>NZ_FQYU01000022.1 GCF_900141855.1 Pseudozobellia thermophila | reverse complement strand
AAAGGGCATCGGTAATCAGCACTACCTTATAATTGCGTTTGGCCCGCAGACCATCAAGTTCGGCAACCGGAGTAATGGGATAACCGATGGAAAAACCTTAAAGGCCGTTACCGAATACATTATTGAGAAATATGTCCCGATTCATCAACTAAAAGAGGACTCATTCCTGGAATAAGATATCACAAACCCGGTACATGGGGGGATAATTGCTTCCTATATCGGCAAACAAGCTTTTTTTCATTGATATTTTAGGCAGACTTATTCAAAAATCACGATTAACGTAAGGTATAAGTATGAAAATAACCGATGGCATGATGATTTTGAAGGCCTCCTCATTTCCCTGCCCTATCCCAAAGGGCGGTAGGTCAATAAAAAAAGGCCCAAAAAAGGGCCTTTTCACTTGCTAAAAGACAATCAACTCAAACCAACATTCAACAATCTCTTAATGCCGCCCCAACCATCGCAATGGATACCTCTTTGAGACCTAAATAGGGTCCAACAGCAAATACCCATATAGGTTATGGACATCTTTATTGCTACCTGCTTTTTAGTACCCTTCGTTCTGCGTGACGGTACCGTCTTCAACACTGTCGATGTATTCTTGGGGTATGGGCCAGTACTCATTCTTTCCGGAGCTGAAACTGGCATTGGTCAAATGCGTTCTCCTGGTTTTCTCTACCTCTAGGTACGCGTCGATGGTTTCCTTGGCCACACCCCATCGGACCAGGTTGAAGAAGCGGTGGCCTTCCATGGCCAGCTCCAACCTACTCTCCAGGCGAACCAGGTCCCGGGCCGTTTGGGTGTCCGTCCATTCGGTATCATAGGTCGAGATATTGTAATTGGCGGCATCCGAACTTCCGTCAAGGGTCTTGACATAGGATGAATTGGCGGCCCTTTCCCTTACTTGGTTAACCAGGCTGCGGGCCTCCTCCAAATTGCCCAGCTCCACGGCGGCCTCGGCCCTCCACAACAATACCTCGGCATACCTGATTATATAATAGTTAAGTGCGTTTACGTAAGGCCATACCAAGACATGGTAGGGAGAATTGGCCGAAACGATGCGTTTCTTTGGGGCAAACGGACCGTAAGTGGCCAAATCCCTGGCCCATGAATCTTCGTAAATGATATCCAAGTCCTTATAGGGTATCCCCGGCCTTCCGATGGTAACGTCCAATCTGGGGTCTACGTTGTCGGTTTCGGAAACATTCACATTGTCCTGTACGGGCAACCCGTTCGCATCCGTTTTAAAGGCATTAACCAAGTTTTGGGAAGGCCTGTGAAACCCGTACTGCGAATAATAGGGGCCGCCCGGAGCGCTAAGTCGGTCCCCTATACTGCCGTTGTAGTTACTGGACTGCCCGTCGTTTACGGAATATTGGACCGCAAAAATGATTTCTTTTGAGTTGTCGTTTTCAGGAAGAAAAACCGATTGAAAGTCGTCAAGCAGACCATAGCTCCCGCCCATCACCTCCGTAGTGGCATCATAGGCTTCTTGCCACTTGCCCTGAAATACGTAGGTCTTGGCCAGATACGCCATGGCCGCCAGGTTCGTCGGCCTTCCTACTTCTTCTTGGGTTTCGGGCAATACCTCGTAGGCGGCTTGAAAATCAGCTTCGATCTTGGCCCAAAGTTCCTCGGAAGTAAACTCCGTATTGGACCTGGCATAGTCTTCAACGGTCTCGGCCGTCTCATCTATGTAAGGAATACGGTTGTATATCTTCTTTAGTTCAAAATAATAATGCCCCCGCAAAAAACGCAATTCGGCCATTCTTTGGGTTTTAAGCTCCGTATCGAAGTCCTCGGAAGCGATTAGGAGCTTCATCGCCTCATTGCTTCGTTTAACCCCTTCGTACAAGGCCATCCATTTGCGTTCCACGTCATATGTCGTGGGCGCCGTATTGTAGAGTTCCATTTGGTGGATTTGGTTTTGGTCCCCGGTTCCCCCGCCGCCTTTATAGCAGTCGTCGGAAACCACATCGCCGAAACTCCAATTCGAAGCCGGGGAATTGTAGGCATTGCTCGACCCATCGATCTGACCATTGAGTACGCTGTATGTGGAAATAATCGCCTTCTCGACATTCTCCACCTTGGTCATTTCGCTTGGGGAAACCTCCCCATAGGTCACTTCTTCGAGATATTCGTCGGAACATGCCCCCAAGACCAAGAAAGAGGCGGCACCCAACACTATCAATTTTTTCGTTGAATTATATAGATTTCTCATTTTAGCTTTATAGTTTAAGGTTACAACCAATAACAAATGTTCTACTTGGAGGGTAAAGACCGCGATCGATACCGATATCGAGGTTCCTATTGCTTCCGGAATAATTCTGTAGGCCTACCTGTGGGTTCATACCGCTATAATCGGTAATTGTAAAGAGGTTACTGGCCTGTACATAGATCCGCAGACCGATCGCCCCTAGGACCTCAGGTTGAAAATTATAGCCCAACTGCATATTGGTAAGCCTGACAAAGGAACCGTCTTCAACATAGTAGCTCGAAGGGCGGATGTTGTTGTTGGGGTCGTCCAAGGACAAGCGGGGAATATTCGAATCGGTGTTCGTGGAAGACCAGGCATCCAGTAATACATTCTCTTTGTTGTAGGCTGCTTGGTTAAAGAAATGGTTCTTATACTTGGTAAAATTGTAGGTATCGTTGCCGAAGCTGCCATTGAAAAAGAGGCCCAGGTCAAAGTTCTTGTAGTCGAACTGCAGGTTAAGGCCCAGCATTAGATCGGGATGCGGCGACCCGATAAAGGTCCGGTCATCGGCATCCAAATCGCCGTCGCCATCGACATCCTTGAATTTTAGGTCCCCGGGACGTGCATCGGGTTGCAGGCCGTAGCTGTCTATTTCTTCTTGGGATTGGAACAAGCCTTCGCTTACATGGCCGTAAAACGAAGCAATGGGCTCGCCCACGGCACTTCTGGATATTTCTTGATCGAAATTAACGCTGTGCAGGGATGAACTGGGAATACCGAGATAGTCTGAGGTATGCAATTCGGTCAATTCGTTTTTGGAGCCCGTAAGGTTCAGGCCGATTTGATACCCCAGTTCGCCGAGCTGGTCCGAATAATCGATATTCAATTCAAATCCGGAGTTCTTCATTTTTCCATCATTGACCCATTGACCGTCGTTCGTACCCCCATAGGTCAAGGGTACCGTGTTGTACACCAGGATATCATCCGTGTTCTTTATGTAGTAATCGGCCGTGATATTTAAGCGATCATCCAACAATCCCAAATCGATACCCAAGGAGGTCTGCGTAGTGGTTTCCCACTTCAGGTCCGCATTGGGAATCCGGGATTGGGTTAGGCCGATCGCCACGGATTCCTGGGCCCCATCAATAGCGTAATTGGAATTCGCATTGTTGTTCCTATAACTGTCCACCGTGGCGTAATTGGAGATTTCCTGGTTTCCGGTCTGTCCCCAACTTCCTCTCAACAAGAGGGAAGTAACAAGTCCGTCCCCATTAAAAAAGGCCTCCCTGTCCAAACGCCAACCCAAGGAGAAGGCCGGGAAGGTGCCCCAGCGGTTGTCTTCGCTAAACCGACTACTCCCGTCACGCCTAAGGGTGGCCGTAATCAGATATCTTTCGTCATAGTTATAGTTCAACCGGCCGAAATAGGAGTTTAGGGACCAGCCCGATGCGCTGCCCGAGTTGAGCATATTATCGGTACCGAAACTCAAGTACCTAAAGTTCAAGTCCTCGTACAAAAAGTCACTGATCGAGGCATCAAATCCTTCGTAGTGGTATTCAATGGCCTCCTGCCCCAACAACACGTCTATGCTATGGTCGTCAAGCCGCTTTCTATAGTTGAGCGTATTGGTAAAGGAAAACTGGTAATTGAAATTGTTGGTCGTAGTTAGGGAATTGGTGGTATTGGCGGAAAGAATCTCATCGTAAGTCGGGGAAAAACTTCTGATATTGTAATTCTGATAGTCCAATCCAAATGAGGTTTTAAAGGTAAAATCGCCCACATATAAGTTGGCGAAGACGTTGCCGAGGGCCTGAACGGTCTTTTGCTTGTTGTCCTTGTTCCTGTACAATTGCCCCATCGGGTTGTTACTGTCGTTGATCGGGTTACCCGCATATTCACCGTTCACGTCTTTGACGGGGACGATGGAGGGGAACTGCATGGCCGTAAGAATGACGCTCCCCAAGGCACTGTTCGTACCTACGGAAACCCGCTCCTTGTAATTGGCGGTAAAATTTTCCCCGATTGTTAGAAAGTCACCTATGTTGTAGCTTGAATTAAAACGTGCCGAATACCTTTCGAACCCGGTGTACTTGATCAAGCCTTCTTGATTGTAATAGCCCAATGAGAAGAGATGCTGGCCCTTGCCATCTCCTTTGGCCAACGATACGTTATACGATTGGATGGCAGCGGTCTGCAGTATTTCATTTACCCAATCGACATCGGCACTGGGAATCGTCTGGGCATCGTCCAAAAAATCCGGGATAACAGCTTGGTTCGGGTCGTCCCCATAAATATCGTGCGAAGGCGTCCCTCCATCATTTAGGGTCGCCTGCCACAACAGGTCGCCGTACTCTTGGGCGTTCAACATTCTGGGCATGTTGTAACTCGACTGTAAGCCCGCATAGCTATCAAAGGTAACCTGGTAATCGCCTTCGGTATTGGAGCCGTTCTTGGTCGTAATAATGACCACGCCGTTGGCGGCCCTTGAACCGTAGATGGAGGCGGAAGCCGCATCCTTTAAGACCTGAATGGTCTCAATATCGGTGGGATTGATACCGTTCAGGCCGTTCGATGCCGGCACACCATCGATAATGACCAAGGGATCGTTGCTATTAATGGTGCTAAAGCCCCTAACCCTGATCGAGGTGCCTCCCCCGGGCGAATTATCGCTCATGACCTGTACGCCGGGCAGACGGCCGTCAAGCATTTCAACCACATTGGCCTTGGGCTGGGTAACAATTTCCTCGGGGGAAACCGATGCAATAGATCCCGTAATGTTCTTGCGGGATTCCGTACCGTAACCGACCACCACAATTTCCTCCAATTGTGAGGCACTTTCGACTAAGGTGACCGTAATGGAGTTGGTGTGTTCAATGTTGACCTCCTGCTTTTTATAGCCTATATAGGTAACGGAAACCGTTTTGAAATTGGCCGGAATCTCAAGGAGGAACTTACCGTCAAAATCGGATACGGCGCCGTAATCGGTTCCTTCAACAAAGATATTGGCACCGGGTATGGGCACCCCCGCCTCATCCATGATGGTGCCCGATATTTTTCGGGTATCTTGAATGAATTTGACCAGTACCGTTTTCTCGGTCACCTTAAACTCCACATTGGCCTTATTGCTCAGTACAGCGAGAACCGAGGTAAGGTCGGCCTTGTTGATCTGTAGCGAAATGCGCTGTTGCAGGTTGGGTGCGCTCGAAGCGTACACAAATTTCTTCCCGGTTTGTTTTTCAATTAAATCGAAGATATTGGCTAAGGATACGCTTTTTAGGTTTAGGTTGATCTCATCCACATTTTGCGAAACGGTTTCCAGTGGGTTGGGCACGGGATTAATTGCGCTCCACAGCGGAATAACCATACACCACAGAAGCATTGTAAGTGCTATTTTTTTCATTTTCAAGGTATATTATTTACAGTTTTTAATCGGTTGTCTTAGGGTTCAAAAAAAATCGGGGTCTATTTCATGGGTCAGGAATTTTATGGGTTGGGGATTTACTGAATGCTAGGTGTCTGATGGTCTTCAGGGCCAAGGCCATGTGGTTTTCCACGGTTTTGACCGAGATATTGAGTATCTCCGATATTTCGCGGTACTTGAGCCCGTGCAACCTGCTCATCTCAAAAACCTGTCTTGATTTTTTGGGAATCTTTTCGAGGATCCTTTCTATTTTCCGGGAAAGCAGTTTGCGCTGTTCCCTTTCTATGATTTGTTGTTCGATACTTTCGTTGGTTTCCCTGAGGCCTTCTTTATGAAGCTCGACCGACAGCTCTACTTCCCTTTGCTTTAGGGACTTAAGAAGGTTGTTCTTGACCGAGACGTACAAATAGGCCTTTACATTTGCTATTTCCGGAAGTTTTTCCCGCCCATTCCACAGGGTCAAAAACACATCTGAAACCATCTCTTCAACGATATCGATCCGGGGCTCAAAAGAAGCCCCAAATTTGCACAGGGTTCCGTAGTACCGATGGAACAAGATTTCAAACGCCGCCTTGTTCGTCTTGGAAATTTCCAGGAGCAGTTTCCGGTCTTCCAGTTTTATTCCGTTCGTAATTGCGGTTGGTGTATTATTTTTCATGGCGAGGGGATATTGAAAATTTTTTGGGCGCGACCTGAACGATTTTGACATCGGCTATATACTGCAGGGTCTCAATGAAGTCCTCTATAGATTGGTTCTCGAACGCCCCATTTAACTGCATATCCCTTTCCGGGAAGTTCCCCGCAACAAATTCAACCCCGTAGTACCTATTGATCGTAGGAAGAGCTTCGAGGAGCGATACATTGTCCAAGATCAAAACCCCTTCTTTCCATGAGCTCGTTTTGGACAGGTCAAAACTGCGTTTGAGGACTTCACCTGAGTCTTTATTCCAGATCAGTTCTTCCTTGGGCAGTAAGGTAATTTGATCGCCTGTCGCTTCAAGGTTCACCTGTACTTTTCCGCTTTCCAATGAAATGGCCTTGGAAGTCCCCTTGGTATTGACATTGAATTTCGTTCCCAAGACCTTGACCGTAAGTCCGTCCGTTTTAACCAAAAAAGGGCGTTCCCTATCCTTTTTAACCTCAAAAAAGGCTTCGCCATCGACGTAGACGACCCGTTCCCCATCCTTAAAAAATTCGGGGTATTTTAGTTGTGTATCCGCATTCAGGTAGACAAGGCTACCGTCGGAGAGCAGCACTTTTTCCCTCTCGCCGTAGGCCGTGGTTACCTCTTGGCTGTACCTGACCCTAGTTTTGGTATTGATCAGAAAGACGGACGCGCCCATGAGCAAAACGGCCGCGGAAGCCAGTACCGGTCTTACCCAAAAAGGGGAATGGGTGCCCCATTTCCTCTTTTTCCCTTTATCGATCGAGTACATTAACCGTTCGGAGGCCCTTTTAAGGTTTACCTGGGGCTGCCCTTCGGGATAATTCTCCCAAATCATCTTATAGTCCTTATAAATCTCGTTGGAATCATCATCAAGCATGAGGTTGATCTCGAACATGGACCGATCCTGTGGAGACTCCATTTCCCCCGCAAGACTTTTAGCGGAATCGACATCCAGTTTAGATACGCGCATAGGGATTCATTTACTACTAAGAGCCCCGGAAGGTAGAATTACCCCTAGTTTACAATGTCACCAAAACAAAAAATGAGGATTAATTAAACGTTAAGCGCTTAATTGGGGATAGGCGGAGGAATAAAATGAGTATCATGGCTTCTCAGTAGTGTGCTCCCCCCGGGTCACCCATTTTTTCGACGGTGTTGATTTCGCATAGGCCCATTAACAAACTCGGGTGGTGTAGACCAACAGCTACGAACAAATCGATTAGGGGGGCATTTTCGGGATAGGACTTAAATTTCAGGAAAACTTGGTCGTGCCCTGCACAAGAAAGCATGTGATTGGTGTCAAATGGGTATGAAGTTACCCTGCATGAGCGATTATTCAAAATAGCTCAATTTACAGTTCACGAACTGGGCAAGATACTTTGCGCATTGGCTTAATAAAAATGCACATCAAAATAATCGGAACAAAGTACACTATAAAGATTACCTTGGGGAATACATATGTATATCATACATGGAATGCTATACCAGAATCTGACACTCCCTGGCTACACGGGCTTAGCGTCTGGAATTTCCCGGTCGTATACCCCATTTTGTAGCGTTTCTACAGCCTTAGCAAGAAGGTCCCGGTTTTTAAAAAGTAGATCATCCCGTGTAAGACGGCATACTTTGTCGGGAACGATTCCCAAATCTTCCAAGGGCACACCGCG
>NZ_FQYU01000019.1 GCF_900141855.1 Pseudozobellia thermophila | reverse complement strand
GCTGATCTGTGTCGGATGTATTTGGTATTTCTGGGCCAGTTCCGCAAGGCTATGCCGCTCTTTCAAGGCTTCCAATACTACCTTGGTCTTGAATTTCGATGTGAATTTTCTTCGTGTCATATTCAGTAAATTTAATGATTAAACTTACTGTCCTAAAATTTGGGGTATCTACATAAGAGTCAGTATGCTTTCTAGAATATAGCGACTGAGCCGTACATTGTTTCTAAAATTATCTGTAAGCCTTGATTTTTTTGTTTCTTTTTTTATCAAGAAAAAAAGATAAAAGAAACGCCTACTGGTTACAATGTTGAAACTCTATTTTACATAATGTTAATAGTTACAATTAAAAAAAGATTAAATAGTAACGAGAATAGAATAAGTGCTTAGAATTTTATTTTTCTTAAAATTGAAGCTCTTATGGAATGCCACGAGAATCGCGTAGAAAAAAATATTATCTACAATTACTCAAATACACTAAATTTTCAATAACATCTAAAACCTAGCTTTTTTTTGGCGCTGGCAAAGCGGTTGGAAATTGTGTTTAAAAATAAATGCCATATCAGGTATTTAAATTTTTAAAAAGCAATCGAGCGCATTGGCATGCGGCTATTTTACATAACGGCTAATTATAGATACAAATAAATTATTTCGCCATGCGCAGCATACCGCTTTAAAAGTTTCATGACCCCGCTGAGAATTTGAATAAGCAGAAAATTGTTGAGGGATATTTTACATAATAGAATTATAGCTTACGAATATTAACAAACTTTTCAGTAAAACGGCTTTGACATACGCGAGAAAATAAAATTACCCGGTGGGTGATTTTATTTTTCGGCGAGACGAAGCGTAGGCCTTCCAGTAAAACGGCTTTGATATAATATCTGACGATATGAACCTAAAGGCGTCATATCTGATATTATATCAAATACACGGTATACGCCGTTTTACGACATGTGCCAAAATGTACTATAATGTTCCGCGTTATGTAACTTGAGCTTTGATTAAAAGCGAAAGTTGTTACAATCTTCATTGATTTTTTTTCTTTCTAAAAACTTTCTTCTAAAAAGGTAATGGAATACTCTTTGCCCGAAGCGACGGTAGGAGCGAAGTGGTAATGTGTGTGGAATGGTATTTTACTACAAATTTTAATCAATCACTAAAAGCAGTAACTTATTTCTTGTTAATTTTTCATATATTTATTTTTCCCACTGTTTGTTTCCTACACGTAGTTTTTCCCCCAAGTATTATTAATAATTTAAAAATTTGCTTGATGAAAAATCTATTATTTCTATTATTTATTTTCCTTCCAATTTCATTTTTCTCTCAGGAGTCACATGACTTTAGTCGTGACCCAATAAATGTTGATGGTTACTCAAGAGATAATACACCAGCAGCTGCTAGTCGCGTTGGTGGTAGAGATGATAGGGGGAAGTCTACAAGCAAAAAGTCAAAATCAGCACCAAATCCAACTCAAACCATTTCACAAGTAAATGAAGAACTTAAAAAATCACTAGACTATTATGCGACCTATTTTCAACTTGACAATTATATAACCACAAAAACTAGTACTGGACTAACAATGATTGAAGCTCTGGAGCCTTTACAATTATTTGATGAACCCGTAAGAGCCCCAGTATACCCAAATTCATCTCCATCTGACCTTAGAAGAGATCCTTTAAAAATGGAATTTGCACAAAGTTTATCAAAAAAACTAGCTAAAACAAAAGACCCAGCTGCCAACGTTTTAAAGTCAAAAGTATCAAATTACCAATATTATTTACGATCTAAAGAGGGTTTAAGAATTGCAAATGTTACTGCTTTTCAGAATCGATCCAGAGAGTTTAATAGTATGATAGAACTTCATAAGTATGGGATAGCCTCTTTTGATAAATTTTTTCAAGATTATTATTCCGGTAGACCTTCACGTTTCAATTCTATAGAATCTTTACAGGCTACTCAAGTTCTATTCTACACTTATCTGCAGACGGCAAAAGAACTTATTAACCCATATACTTTTCAAAACGCCTACATGACAAGACTTGGGATTAATTCAGAGAATTTTGCGCGTATCCTTGTAAAAGAAGCAGAAACAATCTTGGCATTTGCTAGAGGGCTTCAAGATGGAATTGAACTGTCAATTGTTGAAACTATAGATTTAGTAAAAACAGTTTCAACGTACGTCCTTAATAATATAAATAGTCCCGGTCAAATGATTAAAAAAGCTTGGGAGTTGATAACTTCCGTCAATCCAGAAGCAGTTTTTGCGTCTCTATTTAATAATGTTTACAAAACAGTAAATACTCTTGACTCAGGAACACCTTATGAGAAAGGACAGGTAATTGGAGGTTTTATAACAGGAGTGTTTTCCAATTCAGTGGGAGGAACATTACCATATAAGCAAATGGCGGGTTATGTAAAAAATGAAGCGCAAGATTTTCTGACGGGTATAAAATCAATCCTAAAAAATCAGGATGGTGCAATTGGCAATACAGGGCTACTAAACATAATTAGAAATAAAGTTCCAAAAAATGTAAGCAAACTAGAATTTCCAGATTCCAATTTACGACATACTTTGGATAATCACGGGGCAGATTTTGGTATAGCTAATCCTAAGAGTTCCTCACGAGAAAATCTCAATGCACTGAAAGAAAAATTGGAGAATCATATAAAAGACAAAAACACTATTGCTTTTAAGGGTACTTATCAGGACTTTCTTCCAAAACCGACAACACACTATTACAACAATCAAACACAGATAAATGTTTTCTTTAACCCGGATGATCAAACATTATGGTCCGGCTGGAAAGTGAACAATAAACAAAAAGAATCTTTACTAAGACATCAACATTTGCCTAATTTAAACCAAGATAATTAATATAAGTGGTTAAAATGAATCACGAAATACGGAAGGGAAGTGTAATTTGTGAAACAGTAGTTTTTTTGGTGTAAGTTAATCGAAACAAGGTAGAGAAATGTTACAATGGATAAATGAAAAACTCAATGTTGACCTCAACAATGAAGATCTCGATAGTATAAAAGATTTCGCGTTAATCTGGAATATATTTGAAAGTAAGGTTTGTGGGATGAATTTTTCCCCTAACCGAGTTCAGGAAGGAATAAACTCAAAAAAATATAAAATAAAAGACTTTTCAGAGGAATTGAAATATTTCCAAAATAGATATGTTACTGATGGGGAAATGAATTATCGCTTCCCATTTTTGTATTTCAGAAATAAAAAATCTGAAGAGTTTTCCAAAGACGTTCTATTAGGAAACAAATCTGAAGTAAATGAAGTAATTCTTGGTCTAGTTCTAATAATATATCGTCTAAGGAACAACTTATTCCATGGAGTAAAGGATATGGCGGTAATTAACGAACAAAAAGAAAATTTTGAAATGGCAAACTATATTCTTAGTAAGATTTTAGATGAATTTTATTAAATCTATTTTTTTGTAAAAGAAATACTGTTCATGCTGTAGCCTTCCCTGAAAATGTAGCCTTCCCTGAAAATAGGACAGTTTAAAATTCAGATTTTCTAACTTTAAATTTTAACTGTCACATGAAAAA
Organism: Pseudozobellia thermophila; assembly: GCF_900141855.1. GTDB lineage: Bacteria > Bacteroidota > Bacteroidia > Flavobacteriales > Flavobacteriaceae > Pseudozobellia > Pseudozobellia thermophila. Next base: position 25,477 of record NZ_FQYU01000019.1, on the reverse strand, counting down.
AAGCAAGTTTACCGAGAGCCAGATCATCAAGGCACTGAAAGAGAACGAACAGGGCCGTAAGGTGGGTGATATATCCCGTGAGATGGGTATCGACACCAGCACTTTTTATTATTGGAGAAAGAAGTACGGGGGCATGGAAGTGGCCCATATGAAGCGTTTGAAGGAACTCGAGGAGGAGAACCGCAAGCTCAAACAGATGTACGCCGATGCCAGCCTTGACATCCGTATGCTCAAGGACGTACTGTCAAAAAAGTTCTAGGGCCTTCCGACAAGAAGCAGCGCGCCAAATACCTCCAGGAGGCCTATTCGGTATGTGTATCGCGTTCCTGTGGGGTGTTGGACCTTGCCCGGTCGATGTGGTACTACCATGGCAAAAGGGACGACACCGAGGTCGTCGATGCCCTTTCCAGGCTGGCCGAAGAGCTGCCGACAAGGGGATTCGAGGTGTATTACAAGCGTTTGCGTCGCGAAGGCCGAAACTGGAACAGGAAACGGGTTTTGAGGGTCTACAGGTCCATGAACCTAAAACTAAGGAGGAAGCACAAGAAGAGGCTTCCTGCAAGGACAAAGAACCCATTGGAGGTCCCGATGGAGCTCAACGAGGTCTGGAGCATGGACTTTATGGCCGATGTGCTGTCCGATGGAAGGAAGATAAGGGTGTTCAATGTGATGGACGACTGCAACCGTGAGGCCCTGGCCATGGATGTGGGGCTTAACTATCCGGCGATAAGGGTCGTGGAGACCTTGTCACAATTGGGGGAAGAGATAGGCCTGCCAAAGACCATACGCTGCGACAACGGTCCGGAGTTCATATCCAAGGCTCTATCGCAATGGTGCAGGAGCAAACGGGTGGAGCTGCGGTTCATCCAGCCCGGCAAGCCCATGCAGAACGGATATATGGAACGTCTCAACAGGTTTTACAGGGAAGATGTGCTCGATGCCTATTGGTTCAACGACCTGCACCAAGTGAGGACGCTGACCCAAAAATGGATGGAGGATTACAATACAAGGCATCCCCATTCATCCATCGGGGATATGCCGCCCAGGGAATACAGGAACCGTTTCGGGGAAGAATTCTTCCCCGAAACAGACAACATTAATGATAATTTTATGAATTTAGCGATGTCCTAAAAGGGGTAAGGCTACACTTACTGGTTACCATGTTGAAATCCTATTTGACATAATGTTAGAAGTAACTAAAGAAAAGTTTCAATCAGGACGAGAGGTTAGCAAGGGCTAAGAATTTTACTCGCAGAGAAAATTTTAGCTGTTGCGGCAAGTTGGCGAGAAGTTTGTGAAAAATTTACTGGCAGATAGTTTCTCGTAAATACGATATGTCAAAAATTCTAAAAGGTTTTGCTTTTTTTGGCGCTGGCCAAGCGGCTGGGAATTGCGTATAAAATAAAATGCCTGAGCATTTTGATTTTATGAAAGCAATAAGCTGTTGGCCGAGCGGCAATTTTACATAACGGCTAATTATAGATACAGCCGAAAGGTTTCTCGCTGGTGTTTCTAAGAATTTGAAATTTTCGAAAAAGATTTTTCTGTGTACAAATGTTGAAGCTACGTAAATTAAAAAGGTTGATGACCCTGTTCGTAATTCGCATAAAGGCTATAAACGTGAGGGATATTTTACATAATAGAATTATAGCTTACAGCTAAGGTGTTGAATCAGAAATACTTATAAACCAATCTGTACTATAATTTATATTATGTAAAATAGAATATTTGGAAATGAGGGCAGCCTTATGCGCCGCCCGTTATCCTTCCTTTAGCTCCCCCAAGTAATCCGAGACCTCATGGGCAAAGCTTTTAAAACGCGCCAGATGCTTTTGATACAGGCCCGAAATATAAAATTCGTTATGGCCGTGCCTTACCGTCGAACCGATTTCCTCGTTCGATACCACCAAGTCCTTGGCCATCTGCCTTAAGCGGTTGAACCGCTTAAACTGGCCATGCGTCCTGGGCTCGCCCATATACGACGACAACTTGGCCATAAACTGGTGGATGTCGCTACGGTTGCGGCCCAAGCGCTGCAACAGCACATAGTGGTCCTTGGTTTCGACGATGTCGGTCAGTGTGTTCCCGCTCAAATGCATTACTTTTCTTATTTTTTCACGGCAAATATATTCCTAACTTCTTCTATTTCTGTACTTAAACGATAATTTAACTTTAATTTCACGAGGCGTTTACCAACATAAGGGCCTAGTAGCCCCATTTTCTACAAATGAAGCTCGCCGTGCGAACAATTGGTCAAATAATCGTCGACACTCGAATGCAGCTTCCTAAATTCCGAAATTTGCCTTTTGGCCTGATCGATATACTCCCCAATGCCCGTCCTACCTTCCTTTAGGGCCTGGATCACGTCCCGGTTCTCCTTGTTACAACGTTCCATGGCGCTCTTTAGGGCCTCGATCCGTTCAAACAGGTTATAGGTCTTGGGCTCACAGCGATAGGATCTTAACTTGTTCCGCATCTGCATCAAATCCCTTTGGTTTCGTTCCAAACGCACGACCAAGGCGTTGCTGTCCGTTTCTCTCAAAAGATGAAGATTCTCCTTAAATTTTTCCATGGCATATCGATTTAGGGTTCTATTCTAGGAAATTATAACGGGGAACTCCTTTAAAGTTACAAAAAAAACACCTATATCGATTTCGGTATCGTACAGAAAACCAGAGTTTAACATTATTTTATCGTTGCCCTAACCTACTTGCGACAAAAAAAAGTGTTTTTCGACACCCGATCATCCTCCCTTCACCCTACCTTGCCTACTGTAAATAAATTCTTAAACCTACGGGACGATTCTTCGCCCATAACCTGAAACCTATGAAAGAAATGAACGTATTGGCCACCGATAAAAACCTTTTGACCCTGATCTATAGCTCCGAATCGCATTTGGGCAAGCAGGTATTGGGCTATGTACAGGGCGTACGCAGTGCCCTGCGCACCGTTGATGTCGCAAAGACCCGTTTGGGTCATACGGTATGGGCGGGTATCGCGGAGGGTCTCGATAAGGACCTCGGCGAACTGTTTAGCCCCGACGCTGCCGAAACGCCCGATATGGGCCACGACGGCAGTGCCAATTTCGATACCGACGATTGGTTGAAGCTGATCGACAACAATCCGGCCCTGCTCCAAAAGCCCATCGCCATCAAAGGGGAGAAATTCATGCAGGTAACGAGCCGCTCCGAGGTGCTCCAGTTTTTTGGGGTCGACTCGGCCGGACTTGAAAAGAGGAATATGGGCGAGGCCCCTACCACCTCTTCCACCACTGCCGACGAATCCTTTATATAGTTACATTTTCAGAAGGTAGCGTATGGACCATAAAAGGAAAGGCCACCTTAAAGGTGGCTTTTTTTATTCGATGTCCCCGTCCTCAAATTCGAGTTTGGCCATGGTTCTCGACAAACGGGGCGAATAGGGCTTCTTTAAAATATCGTTCAGGAGCTTTTCCCTTTTTCTTTCCGAAATGTCCAAGGTGTCCACAATTTCCTTTGTCTTGCTTATTTCGGCCACGCGCTCTTCCTTTAGCTGTACGCGCTCTTCGGGCGTCAGTACCAGTTCGGGCTCAAAGCGCTCCATTATCGTGTATTTGGTCACTTCGTGCTTCTTCTCGTTCTCCTGTGCCCGTAATGCGGTAGATGAGGCGGCACATGCCAAGACCAGGCATATACCCCTAAAAAGTGATTTTTTCATAGGGAATTTCATATAGTGTCCTACTAATTTATAAAATATCCCCTGGTATGGTATGGGTATCGTATGTATTCGGGATGAAAGGCAAAACAATTCGATAAAGCGAAAAAAAAATCCCTTAACTTTACCTAAATCCTTCGTTTTATGTTGAAATCCTTTGTGTTGTTTGCCCTAGTATCCGGCCTTGTCTTAACGGAGGTCCGGGCCCAGGACACCACGCCCATATCATCGGCCGACATTTCCTTTCTTTTTGTTTCCAAGGAGGTAGACGGAAGCATTTCGGGCTTTGAATCCACTTCCGAAATTGACCTCGGCAACCTGAAGGAGTCAAAATTCTCGGGATCCGTACAAGTGGAAAGCCTGAAAACGGGCAATTTTCTTAGGGACTGGTCCCTAAAGGGCAAAAAGTATTTCCATGCCGATGCCTACCCGAAAATCCACTTCGAAAGCACCGATATTTCCGAAACGGACGAGGGCAACTACCTCGTAAAGGGCCGTCTGACCCTAAAGGGCATCACGAAGCCCATCGTCTTTCAATTCGAACGGGACGGCAAGCGCCTCGTGGGTACCACTACCCTCTTTAGCTCTGATTTTGGTATCGAAATCAACAAGGACCGGAATAAAAACCTGGTGCAGGTTGGGATCGTCCTGTCCCTTCCATAACCTTGCCCCACCGCACCCCCCGTACGTATGGGTGCCCGCGTCTTTCGTACCCCCGTACGCGCCGTACAAAAGCCCTCTTCCGTTTGGGTTCAACCGAAGTGCGAATGGGGTAGGGAAAATCGCAAAATTCATTAACTTCGCCCCTTCATAAAAAACATAAATTATGTGGGTTTGGGGTTTGTTCATTGCTCTGGTCGTGGTTTTTTTGGCACTTGACCTCGGGGTGTTCCATAAAAACGAACATGTTATCAAAAGTAAGGAAGCCGGAATCTGGACGGCCATTTGGGTTTCCGTGGCACTGGGCTTTAGCGGTGTGATCTATTGGCTCTTTTCCAGTGGAATGGTCGAAAATCCGACGGGCCTCACCCCTAACAACGCCGTACTCAAGTACATCACCGGCTATTTGATCGAGCTCTCGCTGAGCATCGACAACGTTTTTGTGATCGCCGTGATCTTTTCCGCCTTTAAAATACCGCCCATCTACCAACACCGGGTGCTGTTTTGGGGCATTTTGGGGGCCATCGTCTTTCGTGGATTGATGATCGTATTCGGGGTGGCCCTGATCACCAAGTTCGAATGGATCATTTATGTCTTCGGGGTATTCCTACTGTATACCGCCTTTAAAATGTTGAAATCCGACGACAGTGATTTTAATCCGAAGAACTCGTGGATCTTTAGGCAGGTAAAAAAGCTGTTCCCCATAACGGGCACCTTGCACGGCCACGATTTCTTTGTCAAGCGAATGGGCGTCAACGCCGCCACGCCCCTTTTTATGGCCTTGGTGGTGATCGAACTCACCGATGTGCTTTTTGCCCTCGACAGCATTCCCGCCATCCTCGCCATTACTGCCGACCCCTTTATCGTCTTCAGTTCGAACATCCTGGCCATTCTCGGCCTTAGGTCCATGTATTTCCTGATTTCGAGAATGCTCGAAAAGTTCCGGTTTATCAACTATAGCCTTGTGGTCATCCTGGCCTTTGTGGGCTTGAAGATGCTCTTTTCGCATCAGGTCGAACTGCCCGAATGGGTCTCCCTAACGGTCATATCGGTGTCTTTGCTGGCGGGAATCGTGGCCTCCCTCCTCATTCCCTCCAAGGAAGAAGACCCGGATTAACGCCCCGGACCGAAAAGCAGGCGGTAGATCCTTTGTACCGCCCAGTTACCCAGGGGAAAGTACAAGGCGAAAAACAGGGCCATGCCCAAGGAGAAATTCCGAATGCCAAAAAAACGGTCCACTAGGTTATCCGGGTAGGCATAGGATGTCTCCAATCCATAGCCCCCAAATTCCAAAAAGCCCATAGCAACCAGTCCGTAGGCATATTGGGTATGGAAGGGAAGGTTTCTGAGCAATAGGGATATGGGCACCATATAGAGAATATAGCAGGTAATTACCTGCCACCAAAAGGTAAACTTGGCGATTTCGGCCCAGGAACCGAACCAGTTCATCGCCATGCCCCAAGTAAAATAAACGGTGCAATAGACGAGTATCAATCGCCTATCTACCAGCAACTTGCCCCTTGCCCATGCCCACCATTCCGCCATACCTTACTTTTTGGAGCGTTTGATATCGATGATTTTTAGGGCATCCTCAACGGTCTGCATCCTTTCCATATCGTCGTTCTCGAACATAATATCGAATTCGTCCTCCACATCGAGTACAATATCGACCAGATGGGCCGAGTTGATGTTCAGGTCGTTGATAAGGTGACTCTGTGCACCGATGGCGTCGACCGATACATCCTCGGGAAGATAGATCGAAATTATGCGTTTTAAGGTGTCGTATTTTGTGCTTTCTTCCATTCCAATTACATGCTTAGGTTTATACATTTCAATCGCCCCTGAACCGTTTAAAGATAACACAGGCATTGACATCGCCAAAACCAAAACTCGCCTTGGCCAAAATTTGGGGACCGTAATCGAGGGTTTGCCTGGGTATTTTGGCTTCGTCCACTTTTGATTTTATTTCAGGATGAAGGTCTTCGCAATTGGGGTTTCCGAACACTTTGCCCAAGTGGACCTGCAATACCGAGGCCACACATTCGATACTTCCCGCGGCGGAAAGGCAATGCCCGAAATAGCCCTTGAACGAGTTGACATAGGGAAACTGCGATCCTTCGCGCCCTAGGGCCCGGCTCCAATTTTCGATTTCGAGCGCATCCTTTGAGGTCGCGGTCAAATGTCCGTTTACGGCGTCGATGGCCTCGGGGGCTATTCCCGCATTCCTTACGGCCTGAACGATACAGCGCTGTACCGCCTCCGAATTGGGGGCCGTCATCGAGCCCCCGGCCCGTTGGCCGCCACTGTTGAGGGCGCCGCCCAATACTTCGGCATAGATTTTGGCCCCTCGGGCCCGTGCACTTTCCAAGGATTCGAGGACCAAGGCCCCTGCCCCACTGCCCGGTACGAAACCGGAGGCCGATGCACTCATGGGCCGGCTCGCCTTTTCGGGGTCGGCATTGTATTTCCTGGGCAGGATGCGCATGGCATCAAAGCCGCTCCACACATAGGGTCCGCTATCGCTGCAACTGCCTACCAACATGTACTCGGCCTGTCCCGACACGATGCGTTCGTAGCCCATAAGCACGCTTTCGGTACCCGTGGTACAGGCGGAGGAATTGGTAGTTACCTGGTTGCCGCAGCCCAAAATACCGCCCAAGTAGGCGCTTACCCCCGAAGCCATGGTCTGTATCACCGTGGTACTGCCCAAGCGGCGAACTTCGCCCCGATCGACCTGGAGCATGGCTTCGTGAAACTTATCGACCCCCAGGGTGCCCGAGCCAAAGACAACGCCCCCCTGCCAATGCGGCGCGTCGTCAGGGGCCTTGGCCAAGCCGGCATCGGCCCAGGCATCGGTACCCGCCATTACGCCATAAATGATTCCCGTTGCCTTTAAATCCCGCAACTGCAAGGGGGTGAAATAGGCACCCAAGAGATCCTCGGCAATAACCGGGGCCCCCGCTATTTGGCAGCCGAAGCCCAGTTCCTTGAGTTGGGGGACAAAGCGAATGCCACTTTTGCCCTCGGCCATGGCCCGGGAAAAGGCCTTGATTCCTACTGCGTTTGGAGCACAAACACCTAATCCTGTTATAACTACACGTTTATCCATTAGGTAAAGGTTTAATCATTCCGGCAATGCTTCCCTTGCACACCAATTCTTCCTTGGCGTTGTACATTTTCACCTCGCACTTCAGCTTGTGGAACCTAAAATACAACTTCCTCGATTTTACGCTTACCCTTTCGCCCGGGTACACGGGCACATAAAATTCCATCTCCGAACTGCTCAGCGCTATCTGTATTGGGCCTCGGTCGCCTGGCGACTTTCCGTTCAACAGATAAACACCGAGACAAACGACGCCGATCTGGGCACAGCACTCCGTTAAGATCACCCCCGGGGTAATGGGCCTGTTTTTAAAATGGCCCTTGTAGAACCAGGCATGGGGATCAAACGAATAGCTGCCCTCGACCCCGTTTTCGTCTATCGACACCAGTTGGTCGACAAACAAGAAAGGCTCGTCGTAGGGTAATTTGTCAAGAATGGCGTTCAATGGCATTACGTGTTGTTTATAGCTTGGATATTATTGCAAACTTTCGCCCCCATCGACCTTGATTGTCGATCCCGTTATCCATCGGGCCTCGTCCGTGGTGAGCAGGTAGACCACATTGGCCACGTCCTCCGGAAGTGTCAGCCTTCCGCCCGGATTGCGCACCAAGGCGTTTTCCCGTAAAATTTCATGGCCCGGTATGGCCCTAAAGGCCTTGGTATCGGTGGTACCCGCCTGAATGCAATTGGCCTTGAGACCAAGGGGCGCAAACTCCAGGGCAATGCTACGGGAAATGGCCTCGAGACTTACCTTGGCGGCCGAAACCGCGGCATAGCCCGGCCAGGCCCGGCTGCTTCCCTCACTGGTAAAGGCTATGACCCGGGCGTCGTTCGAAAAAAGGCCATCGTCGACCAAGGCCTTCGTCCATTCGTACAGGCTCAGCGCCATGGCGTTAAGGGTAAGCTGAAAATCGGCAATGCCCAAGGTGCTTCCCTCCTTCGCATACATGGGCTTAAGGCTGCCCTTGGCGATACTGTGCACCAAGACCTTGATCGCACCGTCGGCGCCGATCAGCTCCTTGATCTCTTGGATGGTGGCCTTGGTTTTCCCGCTGTTGGCCACATCGATGTTGAAATTCCGCAGGCGAACCCCGGAGGACCTGATTTGGTCGAATTCCCCCTCAATCGATTGCAAATCCGATTTCCTATCGCGGTGTACAATGATTAAGGGAAAGCCGTGAAGCGCCAATTTTTTGGCGGTAGCCAGGCCCAGGCCGCTACTTCCGCCCAAAATAAGCGCCCATTCGTCTTTTTTGCCATGTTTCATATCGTATACGATTTTAATATCCCAATTACCACTCCAACAGCAGGCGCTGCGCCGAAAAACCGGGCCCGAAACTCAGTACGAGGCCCTGCTCCCCTTCCGGGATCTTTCTGTCCATAAAGCGTTCCATCACGTAAAGCACGGTGGCACTGCTCATATTGCCGTATTGGCGAAGCACCTCGCGGGTATCGTCGATATTCTTGCCCAACTTGCCGAAGAGGGCGTCCACCGTTTGCACAATCTTACGCCCCCCGGGGTGAAAGATCAAGTGTTGTACCCTGTCGATATCGGATCCATGGCTTTTTAAAAAGGGATGGACGATATGGGGGAAATGTTCGGCGATAACCTCGGGCACGGCCACATCGAGCACCATTTTAAGTCCGCTATTGGTCAGCTCAAAGCCCATCATTTGCGTCGCATCGGGAAAATGGTACATGCCACCGCCCAAAACCTTCGGACCCGGGGCCCCTGCTTCGGACGACAACAACACACAGGCCGCCCCGTCGCCAAAAATCGCCGCACTGACCATGTTGGCCATTGAATAATCGTTAAGTTGAAAGGTGGCGGTGGGACTCTCGACGGCCACGACGGCCGCCCGCTTGCCCGGATTCGACCGTAGAAAATTATACGCGTAAATGAGTCCCGACACCCCGGCGGCACATCCCATTTCGGTCACCGGAAGCCGCACGATATCCTGCTTAAGTCCCAAGTCGTTGACCAGATAGGCATCGAGGGAAGGAATCATAATGCCCGTACAGCTTACGGTAATGATGTAGTCGAGGGAAGCCGGCGACCAAGCGCCCTTTTCCAATGCTTTTGTTAAAACGGCTTTCCCCAATTTTTTGGCCTCGCGTACGTAGATGGTGTTCTTTTCCTCAAAGGAAGTAGCGCTAAAGACTTCCTCGGGATGCATGATGCTGTAACGTTGGTCTACGGCCGCCCCCTCGAAGATCTTGACCACCTTGCGCCTGAACCGCTCTTCCCGATCGGCCAACCAAAGCTCCACTAGGGGTATGATATCCTCTGTTTTTCTACTGTATTCGGGCAGTTGCTTGGCCACTGCCGCTATGTGAACTTCATTCATATATCGATTAAACTTTTGGGGATAGGACCCATACATACCTAAAGGCCCATTTCCATTTGATCCGGTGTCGCCGCTCGGGTATGTTCCGCGAAAACGCCCTTAACCCCTTGAGGGTAAAACCGCTTTTGATCGAGGTCTTGCCGTCGTTCCTGGCCATCTTGGTTTTTATAAAAATAAGGCTAAAGGCACGAAAAAGCACATAGGCCAAAACACTTCTTTGCAAATCGTTGACAATTACCCCGATCTTCGCCAGGTGTACAAAGCGATTTAGGAAAACGGGAATCTGCCTATCGGAAAAGTGGTGCATGGTCAATGTACACAAAAGGATGTCGCAAGGCAAATCGGGATCCAAGTGCAGCACGTCCTGTTGCAGGTAGTTTATTTCAGGAAAGTCCTTCGATTTTTCCCTGGCAAGCTCCAAGGCCCTTTCGTTAAGGTCTACCCCCGTACAAATTACTTCAATTCCGTGCTTACGGGCCCACAATACCAGCCTGCGAAGCATCTCGCCATCGCCGCAGCCCACATCCAAAATCGTATACGATTCTTGGGGGAAGTCCCTAACCACCTGCCTTACCGCATCAATGGTAATACGGTTTCCGCCCAATAGCCTATTGCTGCGATTGATATCGTCATAGACCCTCCGCAAGGTCTCCCTCGATACCGAAAGTTGGTCCATTTCCTCGGGGTCCGTATTTCGCTTAGTGAAGTTTAGCATGGTTTACAGGGGTTGACCGTGTGTTGCGTTTATGATTTTTTTCAAGAGGAAGGGCTGCCGAACGAGCAGGCCCAACACGCTGCTCGACAGGCGGGGGCGCATAAACAGGTGCTGCAGGTTCCTACCGTACCAAAGCCTCCGTCGAAAGGCTTTGTGCCATTCCCTTTGATACCCCCGTTCCAGTCCTTCCCTGTCCCTTCCCCCGTCCTTAAGGAAGCGGTCCGTTGCTTCCGCGGCCATTTTGGCGCCATGAACGGCCATGGCCATTCCGTTTCCGCAAAGCGGATGGATCAATCCCGCCGCATCGCCGCACATCAGAACGTGGTTTTCAACCGCCGCTTTCGGGTGGAAGGAAATTTGGGCGATGGCCAAGGGTTGCCTAAAGATAGGCTTTGCCCGCGACAAAAAATCCTTTAAAAAAGGGTTGGTTGCAACTACCTGCTCGTTGTAGTCCTCGATATTCCCCACCTTCTGAAAACTTTGGTAGTGCGCCAAATAGCAAAAATTGACCGCCCCGCTTTCGGTTTTCGACAAGCCCCCATAGCCTCCCGGAAAGTTGTGGAGGGCCACCATATGCTCGGGAAAGCTATCCAACCCATAATGCGATTTTACGGCCATCCACGAGGACTTTTGGGCCATAAACGGCCGATCGAGCCGCTTGTCCAGTCCTCCCCTTTTTCCGTAAGCCCCAATTACCACCTTTGAAGTAATGGTTTTTATTTCTTTTGTAACCACCTTAAAATCAGTGTAATTATAAGATATATCAACCACGCGGTCAGATAAAACATCTATTCCTTGGGAGAGGACTTCCCGGTAGAGCAGGTCATCGAGGGCGTAACGGCTTATCCCCTGTCCGCCCAAGGGCAGGGAGGTCTCCATAGGATGGCCGTCGGCCGTACTGAAGAACAAGGTATCGATGGCCACCGCACCGGCCTGGGGCAGGTTTATGCCCAAGGTGTCGAGGTACGGGAGCACCTCGTTGGACAGGTATTCGCCACAAACCTTATGGCGGGGGTAGGTATTCTTTTCAATCACCAGTACGCCGTGCCCTTCCTTATGAAGATGCAGGGCCGCGGTGAGTCCTGCCAGCCCCCCTCCAACAATAATTACATCGTATTCATGTTTCACATATTGAATATAGGGATTTTAAAAAAAGAATCCCGGACAGTTGTGCTGCCGGGATCCAAATGGGAAAGTCGTGTTTACGTGAAATTTACCCTTTTACCTTTTGTTTTGCCTCTTCCTTTAGGGCATCACTGGCCACGATCGCCAATTCCACCCGACGGTTTTTGGCCTTGCCTTCGGGAGTACTGTTATCAGCCACCGGTTGTTCCTCGCCATACCACTTGGTGGTCAGCCTGCTTTTATCGATGCCCTGTGATATCAGGTAGTTGCTCACCGATGTGGCCCTCGATTTAGAAAGGGCCATGTTGTATTCGTCGGACCCGGCACTATCGGTATGCCCCTCGATCAAGACGTTCGATTTCGGGAACTCCTTTAAGATTTCCGCCAAACGGTTCAGGGTGGTTCGCGAGGTACCCTTGACGTCGGACTTGTTGGTGTCGAAATACACCCCTGCATCCTCGGTAAAGGTAACGTTGATACCTTCGCCCACGCGGGTTACCTCGGCACCAGGAATCTCTTCCTCGATCCGTTCGGCCTGCCTATCCATCCGGTCGCCGATATAGCCTCCGGCAACGCCGCCAATGGCAGCGCCCAAGATGGCCCCGAGAACGGTGTTGTTGCCTTTTCCGACGTTATTGCCGATCACCCCGCCGATGACCGCCCCACTACTGGCCCCGATAACGGCTCCTTTTTGCTTGTTGTTGGCATTCTGTACGGTCTTGCAGCCTACGACCATCGTCATGGCCATAGCTACATATACTGATCTTACTATATACTTTCTCATGTTGTTCGTTTTATTGTTTTATAAAATTGTAAACGACCGAAACGGCCTCGCCATCGACGTTGACCCTCGACTGAAGGGTCATGCGGCTATCGGAAAGGGACATGATCTCCATGCCATACCCCGTGGCCCCATAGATATCCTTTTTCTTTTCATCGATATACTTGAACTGCAGCCTATCGTTGCCCGAGGGGTCCTCGGCCACCGACCAGCGAATGTTCCTTGTTCCGGCCGGGCAGGCCCCGGTCGTACTGTTGATGGTATAGCTCCCCGTACTGTTGTTCTCCAGAAAATACCAAGTACTTCCTTCGAAGCAAAAGGCCTGTGCGTCGTTGAACAATATGGATTTAAAGACACCCTCGGAACCCGCGTAGGAGACATCGTCCAAGATCCAAGTACCGTTAATGGACTTCCGTTGCTGCCTGACCTCCTTGGAGAGGGAGCAGGAAAACAACATTAAAACCAGTGCACCAAGCACCATGCTATTTTTCATCATAATCTCAATTTAACTGTTTGTCTAATTACGACGACATGGGGCAAAATGTTATCCGAAAAATGTTAATATCTCGTTAATATCGGCAAAAGGGCTATGCAATGGAAAAGACCGGTCGGGGTGCGGCCAAGTGCGATGACCCTAATAGGCCAAAAGCTCCCTTAGGGCCTTGTAAAAACGATGTTTGGGCAAGTAGTTGTCCTCTAGGTTCTTAGCAAAGGGAACGGGGGTTTCCAGGCTGGCCACCCTTTTGATCGGCGCATCCAAATACTCAAACCGGTTCTCGGTAACCAAGGCCGCGATATCGCTGGCGATTCCGCCGAAGAGGCTGTCTTCTTGCAGAATGATCAGTTTTCCCGTCTTCTCAACGGAGGAGTATACGGTCTCGATATCCAAGGGGGCCAAGGTCCGCAAATCGATCAGGTCGGCCTGGATATCGGCATGGTCGTTTAAGGTCGCCAAGGCCCAATGTACGGCCGCCCCATAGGCCACGATGGTCACCGCATTCCCCTCCCGCAACAGGGCGGCCTGCCCAAAGGGAAGCGTGTAGTAATCGGAGGGCACCTCTTGGTACACGCTTCGGTACAGTGCCTTATGCTCGAAAAAGAGCACGGGGTTGGGGTCGTTGATGGCCGTCGCCAAGAGTCCCTTCGCGTCGTGGGGAAAGGCGGGGTACACCACCTTGAGTCCCGGTGTCTTGGTAAACCAGGCCTCATTGGTCTGCGAATGGAAGGGTCCCGCCCCCACATCGCCACCACAGGGCATGCGCACGACCACATCGGCATGCTGGCCCCAACGGTAGTGCGATTTGGCCAAATAGTTGACCACGGGATTGAAGCCACTGCTCACAAAATCGGCAAACTGCATTTCGACCACCGCCTTCATCCCGTTGATGCTTAGGCCCATGGCAGCTTCCACTATGCCCGACTCGCAAATGGGGGTATTGCGCACCCGTTCCTTGCCAAAGGCATCGACAAAGCCTTCGGTAACCTTGAATACCCCTCCGTATTCGGCAATGTCCTGCCCCATGAGCACCAGGTCGTCGTGCCTTTGCATGGACTGGAACAGGCCTTGGGACACGGCATCCACAAAACGGATTTTTTCCACCGGCCCCGATGCCTTTACTTCCCTATAATCAAAAGCTTTGTAGACATCGCGCAACTCCCCTTCTTCGGAACTGTGCACCGGTCCCTCATCGAAGGCCGATCGCAAATGCGCGCCGATCTCCGCCTCTATATCGGACTTGACCCGGTCAATTTCGCTTGGATCGATAACCTCCTCCTTGATCAAAAAGGCCTCGTAATTGGCGATCGGGTCTTTTTGCGCCCAGGTCTCCAGCAATTCCTCGGGAACGTATTTGGTTCCACTGGCTTCCTCGTGGCCCCGCATCCTAAAGGTCTCGAACTCCAACAGCACCGGGCGGGGCCTGGAACGCATGTCCTTGGCCAGGTCGTTTACCTTGCGGTACACCTCCAAAATATTGTTGCCCTCAATCGTATACGATTCCATTCCGTAGCCCGGTCCCCGGTCGGCCAGGTGTGTACAGCGGTATTGCTCATTGGTCGGAGTGGAGAGTCCGTAACCGTTGTTCTCGATACAGAACAGCACGGGCAGGTCCCATACCGAGGCCACATTCAGGGCCTCGTGAAAATCGCCCTCACTGGTGCCCCCGTCCCCGGTAAAAACCGCGGTTACCCGTTTTTGTCCTTTAAGCAGCTCGGCCAGGGCTATTCCGTCGGCGACGCCCAATTGCGGCCCCAGGTGCGAGATCATGCCCACGATCTTAAATTCCTGCGTACCAAAATGGAAACTCCGGTCCCTGCCCTTGGTAAACCCACCGGCCTTTCCCTGCCATTGGGCGAACAGGCGGTATAAAGGCACTTCGCGGGTTATGAAGACCCCCAGGTTCCTGTGCATGGGCAATATGTATTCTTCGGGCAACAGGGCACTGGCCACCCCTACCGAAATGGCCTCCTGCCCCATTCCGCTAAACCATTTCGAGATTTTCCCTTGGCGCAGCAATACGAGCATACGCTCTTCGATCATCCGCGATTTGAGCATGCGCGTATAGAGGTCGACCAGGGTGCGGTTACTGATACCTTTTTTTGTATAGTTCATTTGAAAAGACTATTCGTACTGTTTTTGCGTTAGGTAAAAGTAGAAAAAAGGCAAGACTCCCCGACCAAAGGAAACGGGCATTATGTTATCCATTATTTATTAACTTTGTCCAAACATCAAAAAGACGCTATGAGTGCCATACCAAGTGTAGATTTACGGGATTTTATATCATCGGACCCCAAGAGAAAGGAAAAGTTCACCAATGAGCTAGGGGCCGCTTTTGAGAACATCGGTTTTGTCGCCTTAAGGGGCCACTTTTTGTCCGATGAGCTGGTAGAGAACCTCTATGCCGAGATCAAAAAGTTCTTTGAACTGCCCCAGGAGGTCAAGAACAAATACGAAATCGAGGGTATTGGCGGCCAACGTGGCTATACCTCCTTTGGCAAGGAACACGCCAAGGGGAGAAAGGAAGGCGATCTAAAGGAATTTTGGCATTTCGGCCAATACGTGGAAAACGACCCGAAATTGGAGGAGGAGTATCCCGACAACGTCATAGTGGAAGAACTGCCCAGATTCAACGAAATCGGTAAGGAGACCTATAAAATGTTGGAAAAGACGGCCCAATACGTCTTGCGGGCCCTGGCCCTCCACCTCGACCTCGAGGAGAACTATTTCGACCAGTATATCTTAAACGGAAATTCCATTCTAAGGCCGATCCACTATCCGCCCATCACTTCGGAGCCCAAGAACGCTGTCCGTGCGGCCGCCCATGGCGACATCAACCTGATCACCCTGTTGATGGGGGCCCATGGAAGGGGACTTCAGGTAATGAACCACAAGGGCGAATGGGTCGACGCCATAGCCGAATCGGACGAATTGATGATCAACGTGGGCGACATGCTCTCGCGTTTGACCAACAACAAGCTCAAGTCTACCATACACCAGGTCGTGAACCCGCCCAAGGAATTGTGGGGCACTTCCCGATATTCGATACCTTTCTTTATGCACCCTATTAGCGAGATGCCCCTAAACTGTCTCGAAAACTGCGTAGACGAGGAACACCCCAAACAGTTTGAAGATATTACCGCAGGGGAATTCCTCCACGAACGCTTGATCGAACTCGGATTGATAAAGGGCTAAGCATGGATTTACAGGACCAACTTAAAAACCTTTTTCCCGACCACGAACCCCAGGCCGAGGAAATTTCACAGGACAAGGAAGGCGATATCTGGCTCCAGGACGAGCCGATCATCTGCAAGTACGAAAAGCGCAAGGGAAAGCCGACCACCATACTCGAGGGCTATAACGGCGCGGACGGCGATTTCAAAAAACTGGCCAAGGAGATAAAGACAAAACTGAGCGTCGGGGGCAGTTTTAAGAACGGCCAGGTAATCATTCAAGGGGATTATCGCGACAAAATCATGGAATTGCTCAAGAAAAAGGGGTTTTCCGTCAAACGAGTAGGCGGCTAAGCACCTGCCCTAAGGGGCTAAGGAGATATCCTAAATTTCATACGGATTTCTGTTAATTATTTTTTGTTTTTTTTGATTAAATATTACTTTTATTCGTCAAAACCTAATCCAACTACTACATGAGTTCCCTTTTGCACATCACTAACGGAGATAGCTTTACGGAGAAACTGAAATCCCTTAAGATCAAGGGAGATATCATTACTTGGCGCGAAATGCTCTGCGAGGGCAAGACGCTTACCAATGTCGGAAGCGAATCCTTTTGGAAAACGCGTTTTGAGTTTCTCAACAAGAATTATAAGGTATCCAAATCGTGGTTTATCGAAAAAACCCTAAAAGAATACAGATCCCTTTGTAACCATAAACAACAAGATGAGATCGTGCTCTGGTTCGAGTACGATCTTTTTTGTCAAATCAATATGATCGCCGTACTGAGTTGGCTCAAGGCCAACCGCAAGTACGCACAGATCTCATTGGTCTGTAGCGGCAAGGAGGACAAGACCAAAAAGCTATACGGCCTGAACGATCTCAGCGACGAGCAGTTGCTCGAAAAGTACAAAAACAAGGTCGTCCTTACCCAAGACGACATCGAGTACGCCGATTACGTATGGCAGCTCTACTGCAGCGACAACCCCATCCGCTTGGAGAATCTAACCGATTTCTCGCAATACCAGTTCGATTATTTGCCCGATGCCCTACAGGCCCACCTGCAACGCTTTCCTAGCATAAAAAACGGGCTCAACGATATGGAAAACAATATTCTTCGGATCGGAAAGAACAAGAAACCGGCCTCGAAAACGCAATTTTTGAACGAAATCATACAGAACCAAGGCTTTTTGGGCTTTGGGGACACCCAGTACGAAAGGGCCCTTTCGCGGCTCAGGCCCTTGTTCTCAAGTTTCAACCCCGTGCGGTTGACCAAAAAGGGCAAGGAAATACTGGAAAGCAAAACCAGTTATTATTCCTGCATCCAGGACAATGACGTGTATTTGGGCGGGGCCCTTAAATACAACTTTCTCTACAATACCGATACCGGAAGAATACTAAAACTCTAACATGCGATTAGAGCCTTCCGAGCTGGTCTTGAATTCGGACCGGAGCATTTACCACCTCAATCTATTGCCCGAAGACCTTGCGGATACGATAATTACCGTGGGCGACCCCGACCGTGTCGCCCAGGTATCGCAATACTTCGATTCGATAGAACTGAAAAAAGGCAAGCGCGAATTCCATACCCATACCGGCACTGTGAAGGGCAAGCGGATAACCGTGGTCTCTACCGGAATCGGCACCGACAACATCGACATCGTCCTCAACGAGCTCGACGCCTTGGCCAACATCGACCTTGACCAACGGATCGTCAAGCCTAAAAAGAAGGTGCTCGACATCGTCCGGATCGGTACCTCGGGGGCCATACAGCCCGATATACCCATCGATTCCTTTCTGATGAGCGCGTATGCCATGGGCTTCGACGGCCTCCTCCACTTTTACGAAAGCGGGGGCGTACGCGACGAGGCATTCGCCCGGGCCTTTGTCGAGCATACCGACTGGCCCGGCGAAAAATCACGACCCTACGTGGTGCCCTACGACGAAGGACTGGGGAAAAGCCTCCTGTCAAATCGTATACGATTGGGGGTCACCGTGACCAACATCGGGTTTTACGGCCCCCAAGGCCGTTCCTTGCGCCTGCCTTTGGCCGATCCCGGCCTTCGTGAAAAACTCAGGTCCTTTTCCTACGGCAAGCACCAACTGACCAATCTCGAAATGGAGACCTCGGGGATATACGGACTCGCAAAATTGCTGGGCCACCGGGCCGTGTCGATGAATTGCATCCTGGCCAATCGGGCAACGGGCGAATTCAGTGAAAATCCGGCCCAAAGTGTCGACGAACTCATTCGCTACACCTTGGAAAGGCTCACCTCGCCCTAAAGGAATCCGAACACCGAGCCAAGCCCCTTAAAAACGGAGCGTTTTCAAGCAATCGTATACGATGCCGCACATCGATTTTCGTCCTTTTATCGCAAGGGCCGGCCAAAACCTCCCTTCAATGTTCGCACTTTCGGTTATCTTTGCCACTCATTTTTAATGTTCACCATAAACACTGACATACCCCAATGAAAGAAGTAAGGATCATAGGCGTACCCGAGCATTTCAACCTTCCTTGGCACATGGCCATCGAAGAGGGTGCATTCGAAAATTGCGGCATCGACCTGCAGTGGCAGGACATACCCGAGGGAACGGGCAAAATGTGCCAAATGCTCAAGGACGGGGAAACCGATTTGGCGATCATCCTTACCGAGGGGATCGTCAAGAGCATAATCGAGGGCAATCCGGCCCAAATCGTCCAGACCTATATCGCCACTCCCCTGCACTGGGGCATCCACGTAGGCGCCCAGAGCCGTTTTAAGACGATTTCCGAGCTTAACGGCGCTTCGGCGGCCATCAGTCGGTTCAGCAGCGGAAGCCACCTTATGGCCTATGTAAATGCCCAAAACGAGGGATGGGACGCTTCGAAGCTCTCCTTTGAGGTCGTCAACAACCTCGATGGTGCGGTCGAGGCCCTGACCGAAGGCGCGGCCGATTATTTTATGTGGGAACACTTTACCACAAAACCCTTGGTCGACAAAGGGGTCTTTCGCCGCTTGGGCGACTGCCCTACCCCCTGGCCCTGTTTTGTGATCGCCGCCACCGACAAGTTCATAGCCGAACAGCCCGGGGCGCTGCGGCATGTATTGAATACCATCAATGCCTATACGGCGGAGTTTAGGCAGATTCCGAGTATAGACCGCACCTTGGCCAATCGCTATGGGCAAAGGATCGAGGACATTCGGGAATGGCTGTCGATGACCCGGTGGAGCCAGGAGCAGCTCGATGGGGCCGTTGTCGACCAGGTGCAGGAAACGCTCCACTCCTTGGGCCTGATCGATAAAAAGGTGGCCAAGGAGGCGCTTCTTAAGATTTTTTAAGAAAAACAGGCTTGACAAATAGGGTCCCGGTTTTTTAATTTTAGGGTGTTTTTTTGTAACCGAACTATTGAATACAAACACCTTAAAACCATGAAGACCAAACAAATACCTTTTTTAAGAGTTCTTTTATTTGTTATCTTCCTCAGTATGTATTCCGGTGCAAAGGCCCAAACCTTTTACGCCTTACAAATTGATCGCAGAATACGTAATGAGGCCATCGATTTAACGGCAAAGTACCAACCCTATCTGGTAATGGGCACCGACCAGGCCCTGCAGTTCCAACAGACCGTCGCCCGCTTTTTGGTGAAAAAAAAGGCCATTGAGGAAGACGACAGTCTTTCCGAAGGGGCCAAGTACAGTCTTCTCAAAAAACTCGCTACCAAGGAAACCTCTGAAATGGGCCAGGTGCTCGAAGATTTCAGATGGCGTGAATACATGCGGGTAAAGCCCCAGATACAGCCCCTACCGCCCAAACCTGCGAAGGCGCGCATAGACGCCATTGCCGATGTGGACCTTACCAATTGATGGGCGGTTTGCCGTTTTGCGCCAAAATTTCATTGGCTTTGCTAAAGTGCTTGTTACCGAACCAATAACCGCGATTGGCGCTTAGGGGCGACGGATGCCCCGAGGTCAGGACATAATGTTTGTGTTTATCGATCAGGGCCGCTTTCTTCTTGGCGAAACCGCCCCAAAGAAGAAAGACGAGCCCTTCCTTTTTTTCCGAAAGTTTTTTGATCACCGCATCGGTAAAAATTTCCCATCCCTTGTTCTGATGGCTTCCCGCTTGGTTCGCCCGAACTGTAAGGGTGGCGTTCAGCAGCAGTACGCCTTGGTCGGCCCAGGCTTCCAAATTGCCGCTTTTGGGGTAGGGCTTGCCGATATCGGCCTCCAATTCCTTGAAAATATTGACCAGGGACGGCGGGTGCGGAATGCCGTCCTTCACCGAAAAACAGAGTCCGTTCGCCTGATCCGGACCGTGGTAGGGATCTTGGCCGATGATCACCACCTGTGTTTTGTCGAAGGGACTGCGATCGAAGGCGGCAAAGATATCGCGGCCCTTGGGGTAGCAGGTATGGGTGGCATACTCGTTTTTTACAAATTCGGTCAAGGCCTTAAAATAGGGCTGGGCAAATTCGTCCTTTAGGTGTTCTTTCCAGCTTTCGTGAATGTTTACGCTCATAGCTACATCGTCTTTCAAAACGGCCGATCGGGTCGGCCGGGCACAAAGAAAGTGCAAAATTAACCAAAAACTTAGGCCCCTTCGCTTCAGGGCCAAGGCGAAATGTTAACATATGGGGCAAACTTCGGTGCCATTGCCTACCTTTGCCATCGATTTTTGAAAAATGGCAGGTATACATCCAAAGACATTACAGGACTTAGAATTTCCCACAGTACTGCAACAGGTTTCGGCCCGATGCAGTACCGAATTGGGCAAGGCCAAGGCATTGGAGATCGCGCCCTTTTCCGAAAAAGGGCAGATGATGGAACACTTGGGCCAGACGGCGGAGTACCTTTCCTCCTTTGTCAGCGAAAACCGCATTCCCGCCCACGGCTTCGACGCCATCGACAAGGAACTACAGCTGTTGGGCATCGAAAACACCGTCTTGGAAATCGGCAGTTTCCGAAAAATAGGCAGTATATGCCTGACCGTTAACGAGCTTAAGAAATTCCTGAAAAAATTCGAGGAGTACTACCCCCTACTCTTCGCATCGTCGGAGAACATCGAGGCCAATACCGAAATACCGGCCCATATCGATGTGGTTATCGACCGCTTTGGCGAGGTAAAGGACCAGGCGTCGGACAAACTGTTCGCCATTCGCAGGCAGATGCAGCAGGTAAAGGGAAAGATCGGACAAAGTTTTGTGTCGGCCCTGAACACCTACCAAGGCTCCGATTACCTGGACGACATCCGAGAATCGGTCGTCGAGAACCGACGCGTTCTTGCCGTAAAGGCCATGTACCGCAAAAAGATCAAGGGTACCGTCATGGGCACTTCAAAAACGGGAAGTATCGTTTACATAGAGCCCGAGGCCACCCTAAAATACAGCCGGGAACTCAACAACCTGGAGTTTGATGAAAAGGAGGAAGTACAGCGCATTCTCAAGGAGCTGACCGACCGTATACGGCCCTTCGCCCCCCTATTGGCCGATTACCAATCCTTTCTCGCCCACATCGACATTACCTCGGCCAAGGCCAAATACGCCGCGGAGACGAATGCCCTGCTGCCCGAGATCAATTCGGAAAAGCGCCTATACCTAAGGGACGCCTACCACCCCCTGCTGTATTTGAGCAACAAGCTCAAAAAGGAAAAGACCTATCCGCAGACCATAGAACTGCACGACGAAAACCGCATCATCGTTATCTCGGGCCCCAATGCCGGGGGAAAGAGCATTACCCTAAAGACCATAGGATTGCTTCAAGTAATGCTTCAATCCGGACTCCTAATTCCCGTACATGAAAGGAGTTCTGTTGCCTTTTTCGATATGATACTTACCGACATAGGCGACAACCAGTCCATCGAAAACCACTTGAGCACCTACAGTTACCGCCTAAAGAACATGAACAACTTTTTGCGGCTTTGCAACGACAATACGCTGTTCTTGATCGATGAGTTCGGTACGGGCAGCGACCCCGAACTGGGCGGGGCCTTGGCCGAGGCCTTTTTGGAGGTTTTTTACGAACGAAAGGCCTATGGCGTCATTACCACCCACTACGCCAATCTAAAGGCCCTGGCCAACGAATTGCCCCATGCCACCAACGCCAACATGCTTTTTGACGGGCGCACCCTCGAGCCCACCTTCCAGCTGGTGTTGGGAGAGGCCGGTAGTTCCTTTACCTTTGAGGTGGCCCAAAAGAACGGCATCCCCTATTCGCTGATCAACAAGGCCAAGAAGAAGATCGAGCGCGGCAAGGTGCGCTTTGACGCCACCATTGCCAAACTACAAAAGGAACGCAGTAAAATGGCCCGTACGGGGTCCAGGCTGCAGGAAGAGGAAAGCAAGGCCAAGGAAGAGGCGGCACGGCTCGAAAAACTGAATGCCAAGATCAAGAGCAAACTCGAGAACTATCAGGAGCTGTACGACCACGACCAGCGGATGATCCATTTGGGCAACAAGGTCGACAAGGTAGCCGACAAGTATTTCCACGACAAGAAAAAGCGTGCCCTGGTATCCGAACTCCTGCGTATCGTAGAGACCGAGAACAGCAAGCGCAAAAAGAAAACCGCCAAGGAGGCCAAGGCCGAGCGCGCCAAAAAGGCACAGGTGGCCCAAGAGGTGCAAAAAGAGGTCAAGGTCATCCGCGAGAAAAAGAAGGTCGAAAAGAAAAAGGCCGTCATCAAGGAAAAGAACAAGCCCCGACCCGTCTTTAAGGTGGGCGACAGGGTACGCATGCAAGACGGCAAGGCGGTAGGCAGTATCGATTCCTTGGAAAAAGGCAAGGCCATCGTCAATTACGGCATGTTTACCACCAATGTCAGCGTGGACCAACTGGAATTGGTGCAGGCCAAGAAATAGGATACTCCCCTCCTACCTCCATCAACACAGAAAATTGATTGTCAATTACTTACACAAAATCGTATACGATACAAGCATACCCTTTAAGGGAGAGCAACGCCCTTCATTCCCAACCCAAAAGCCAATGCCCACCATGGATAGGCTTTTCGATCAAATAAAAACCGCGGTTTACGACCCATGTTCCCTTATGATCACCGATTTTGAAAGCGAAGCGGAAAGTAAGGAGTATTATGCTTGCAGGTATCAATTGAACGGACGCAGCATTTTGGGCAGGAGGGCCAAAAGAACACCGAGAAAAACGGGACAGTTTGTGACCTTTTGGAAACGGAACGAAAAGGGAGTCATTGCTCCCTTTGAAGCAAGTGACGAGGTGGACTTTTATGTGGTGAACGTAGCGCATGAAAAGAAACTGGGGCAGTTTGTTTTTCCGAAATCGGTACTGATCCAAAAAGGGATCATGTCCACCCCGAGGAAAGAAGGAAAAAGAGGTTTTCGGGTATATCCGAAATGGGATGTTGTAAGCAACAAGCAGGCCGAACGCAGCCAAAAGTGGCAACTGCACTACTTTTATGAAGTCCATACAGCAACGGACCTTAAAAAGGTGTCGGTTTTGTACGGAATGGAATAGCCCTGGGGAAAGCACTGCAAAGAACAGATCATAAAAAGCCAGTGATTCCGTGCAATGGGAAAGACTAATACGCCCAAACCGCTTTTTGGTTTACTCCCTCCCCTAGCCCTATAGATTTTTAAAGCTTCCGCAGGGATAACAATGGATAATTTTCAAAGGGCACAACGCACATTGTTGATAAAGGCGTTGAAAAACAATAGATTATACTATTTATTGTATAGGGAAAATCTTGGAAATTTGTGATTCGTCGGTTAAAATCGATAAGGCGAATTTATATGTTTGAGACGTAAGCGGTAATTTACAAATAAAGAAACTCTGTGAACAAAAAAAATACAATAGAAAGAATTGCTGAACTAATCGCAAGATTTAGGGCTGAAGTAGAAACTTTAAATAGCCAAAACCTTTATGACATTAACATTCACGCTGAAAATGTAATTATTCCCATTTTAAATTATGTCTATGGTTTAAGTTTAAAAAATGCCAATCTCGAAGAAAAAAACTACTCTGCAATTGATTTAATTGATTATGAAAATAGAGTTGCTATCCAGGTAACTTCAACAGCGAATTCGGAAAAAGTAAAACATACTCTGGAACAATATAAAAAGCATAAGCAAAGAGACGAATTCGACTCTTTACTTATTTACATTATAACAAAAAAGCAAAAAACTTACAGCGATAAAAAGTTCGATAAAATTATTAATGATGAATTTGAATTTGATTCATCAGAAAATATATTGGATTTTGAGAACCTGCTCGCAGAAGTAAATTCTTGGATTTCATTACCTAGAATCCAAGAAGTCTTAGAACTATTTGAACAAGAGTTTACCGAGCAAAAAATCGAGTATAGACGAAATACCTTAGAAAATAGAGACAAATTAATAACAGAAACTCTTTATCCTAACTTATTAGAAATAGAGTTACCTGAAAAAGTCTATGTTGGTACTATAGGAGTAAATAGAGATGAGATAATTACGAAATCTTGGGAGACAAGATACAAACTAAAAAAAAGTGCGCCTGAGAGAAGTGTTTTAAATAGAGCTTTTGAACACTATGATATTCCCTATTCAAGAGACTGGCACGTTTTTGAAAAAAAAATTATATCGTTCAAACCACTAGATAATAGTTCAGAACCACTAAGCAATTTGGTTGAAATAGGCACTGTCGAAGAGTTTTCTTTAGATGAATTTGTTTCAAGTGGCTATAAATACGAACAGGCTTTATCAAGATTGATAGATAATACGATCCAAGAATTGACATCTAAAAAAGATATCCAGTGGTTACGAAAAGAGAGAATGTTTAGATTTCGTCCACCTAAACTAATTAGATCTCGGACTGTTACTTGGAAAAATAAAAAAGCAGCAACCAGAACAGTTGTAAAAGAAGTTTGGAATAGAGATAAAACACAAATAACTCACTTTCAACAATTGTCATTTAGAATTCAATCATTCTTGTCAGAGTCTACATGGTTTTTAGCAATAACACCAACTTGGAGCCATACATATGATGGCTACCGAACACATAAATTCGAAAGTGATTTTATCACTAAAAAAAAGAAACTTGAATCAAATAATGCCGTCTATCAGCATTTTATGTATAATTACCCCCATAAATAGGACAGTAAGTTAAGTTTAATTTTTAATCTTAAATTCACTGTCAAATGGGAAGAAGAAAACACACATCGAAGTTCAAGTTCAAGGTGGTACTGGAAGCCCTGAGCGAACGTTTCACGATCCAGGAACTGGGGAGGAAGTACGACATCCACCCGGCGCAGATCACCAACTGGAAGGCGCAGTTCCTCAAGAACGGCGAGGAGGTCTTCTCCAAGAAGGCCAAGGACGCCAAGAGCGAGGCCCAGGAGAAGGAGGAGCGGATGCTCAAGACGATCGGCCAGCAGAAGATGGAGATAGATTTTTTAAAGAAGGC
>NZ_FQYU01000020.1:18485-19765 GCF_900141855.1 Pseudozobellia thermophila | reverse complement strand
TTTCTATGGATATCCGCAGGATTGACCACTAGGGAAGACCAACCATAGGACTCGAAACAACGATGCGCCGAATATCCACAGCAGCCGGCCTCGTAAGCCGTAACGACTTCATGATCGGCGAAATGTCTATCAACATAATCTTTAAGTTGTTCCGGGTTTGGATCCATGGAAAAGGACTTGCCTGAAAACAGATCTGTCGCGCAATGCACTTTCCAACTTCTCTTGTGAATGTCGATGCCAATGTATAACTTCGGTACAGCAGTAATTTGAGTAACCATATCTTTAATTTTTAGTTCATTTTAAAGATACTCGACTTACTGCTTTTTCATCGATGCTAAAAGTAATAGCGGTTTGAGGAATACTCGAACCGTTTTTGTGTTTAATTAAGTATATTGTTACCTGAAAGTGCTTGTATTTTTAACCGCTACTACTCTTATACTGAACGTTGTAAAACATTTAAAACCAGCCGTATTTAAAGTCAAAAGTGTGAACTTAATAAATAGAATTCGATACAAATTAAACAAGAATAACAAACCATTCAAACTCAAGAATATTGATTCCATAAAGAAATCAAAAGCAATGGATTTAGTTCTCGAATTGTGTATGGAATATTATACTGGAAAAGAACAAAAAATTGACTTTTATAAAGTAGAAGCTAAACTATGTGATAATCTTGGACTTCACTCTTGGGAATCAGAATTTTTATTGGACATTATGTCTGACAAAGGCTACATCAAAGAAGAGTATAATGAGAATAAAGCTTTGGATAAGATTTATGCTAAACCAAAAGGTATTAAAATTTTCATAAATGGCGGATTTGAAATAGAAGCGAGACGAAAAAAAAATGAACGTATTTTAATTAAAATAGCACAATGGTCATCAGCTATTGTAGGACTTTACTATTTGTTATTGCTTTTAAAAGAATTTTTCGGACTAAATACTCCGACCTTTAAAGAAATTTACTGTTGGCTAATTGGACTTTTTTAAGAATATGACAGAGAACAAAAAACGTTTTACAACAATGTATAACCGCAATTTATTCACAGCTAGCTGTTTTTCCCAAGGTGTTCATCGGTCGCTTCGCTCGGTCGGCGGATTCGACTATCCCGAAACAAGTTCGGGAAATCCACTCGGAATTGCTAACGTCTGTGCTTAACCGAAAATTCTGGGTATTTTAATCCGTAACTGACGGTTATACGAGACCGATGGTCGATGATACCTCCGGCCCGTAAAAAACCGGGCGGTCGAGGCCGCCGCCCTACCTTTTTTTCCTACCATCG
>NZ_FQYU01000020.1:0-18210 GCF_900141855.1 Pseudozobellia thermophila | reverse complement strand
CCCCTTGCCAAGGTATGCAAAGCATACCTCGCAACTCGCCATAGCCGTCTGGCCGTTATGCTTAAACTTGAAAATGCGAACAATTTTTTACATTCTTATAATTTTTCAACTATTTAGTTCTAAAGCGTTTTCTCAGGAAATTGTAATGAACGGAACTGTTATTGATTCTGAAAATCAAAAGCCTATCGAATTTGTTAATATAGGTGTCCAAAATAAAAATCAAGGGACAATTACAAACCCGAATGGAGAATTCAATTTGAAACTTCCTAAAGAATATAAAACCGATAGCATTACCATAAGCCACATAAACTATTATTCGATTAAAATTCTAGCTCAAAATCTTAAAAATCAGACTATATTTTTAGAACCAAAAACCACCGAACTGTCCGAAGTAATTGTTTCCAACAAAAAAATAAAAAATAGAAAAATAGGTGTTAAGTCATACAATAGGTTACTTTCAATGCAGGTAACCTCAAAAAGCACCGATATTATTGAGATAGCTCAACTAATTAGAATTCCAGCAGAAGAAGCAAAGGTTAAAGCGGTAAATTTCAATATCAGAAAATGGTCGAAAGTGGACGGAGTTAAGGTTAGAATAAACTTTTATGAAAACATCGACAATTACCCTAGTAAAAAGATAATACAAAAAAACATTATACAAGAAATACCAACTGAAAGAGAATCAGATTGGATACGAATTGATTTGAATGACAACGATATTTATATTACACAAGATTTTTTCATCGGAATAGAATTCATACCTAATTTCAACAGCCCTACAATAGTTGATATAGGTGCTATCTTAACTAAAGGAAAGGGATATAGAAGAGAAAGTAGCTTGGGTACCTGGGAGAAACTAAACGGAGGTGCTTCAATTAATGTTGAAATAGCATACTGAAAAAAGTCTAAGCATAACAAAACCTATAAACAATACGGGTTTAGGTATTAAACGAAAGGTTTGCGTATTTTTATGAAGTTCGCAAAATCTTTTGGATTTTGCTCTGGACAGGAAAAAAATAAATCAAAACAAAAAGATTTCGCTATGTGCGTGGCGGAAAGCAAACGCTAGTTTGCCCCCGTACTGTTCATAGCTAAACCGATGGTCGATGATACCTCCGGCCCGTAAAAAACCGGGCGGTCGAGGCCGCCGCCCTACCTTTTTTTCCTACCATCGACCATCGGCCAGACAGTACGACTGCACATTCGCCCATAAAATTTGCTATATTTCATCCAAGAAAACCCGGACGGAACCGTTCGCGGTCGGTACCATCGACATCACCGCCTATAGCGAATGTGCGTCTAATGGCGACCCCTTGCCAAGGTATGCCAGGCATACCTCGCAACTCGCCATAGCCGTCTGGCCGTTAGGCACAAGCTAAAACAACACGAACAAAATGACACCGAAACAACAATTAGAATCAATTCTTTCCAGCCAGTATGAATCAGAAGACGGAGATTTATACAAGGTTGAATTGTTGGACGGTATGACAGACAGCGAAATAGAAAACCTAAAAAATCAACTTCCTAATAATTTTTTACCGAACGAAATCGAAGAATTACTGAGATTCAGTAAAGGTTTTGAATTGTATGGACTTGAAGAAGTCCGATTTGATGCATTCGGTCATTTTGGACTTGAAGAAATGTTCCCAAACTCAATCCAACTCGCAGGAGATGGATTTGGAAATTTTTGGATCTTAGACATTGACTCAAAAGGAAATTGGAATTCAGTTTACTATGTCTGTCACGACCCTGCTGTATTAGTGAAACACTCTGAAAATTTATCGGAGTTCATAAAACACGTTGACGAGTTCGGACAAAAAGGAAGTCAATCCAACTTAGACATTATTCACGAAAAGACCGCAATGGACATTTGGAGCGAAAAAATCGGAATAATGGCAAAAAATGAAAAGAACTATGACTTTGAAAACGGGCAAGTTGAATTGCCTGAAATGTTTTTAGTAGCAGACTTGACTGACAAACCAATAAAAACAGGATTTCCTTGGGGAAAATCAGGTCCGAATACAAAAATTATAAGACCAAATGACGAACCGATTTGGATTGTTGAGAAACGAGTGAAACAAAGCTTTCTATCAAGACTATTCGGTGGAAAGAAATAAAAAGCCAGTGCCTAACAAGGCATATAGCTTATGGCGGGTGAACGGCTGCCAGCAAGGTTTTCGCTCTGTAGCCAGCTTTGGTTTCGGTGGACAGGAAAGTGCTTTGAAACCGCCACAAGCCATATGCAAACCGATGGTCGATGATACCTCCGGCCCGTAAAAAACCGGGCGGTCGAGGCCGCCGCCCTACCTTTTTTTCCTACCATCGACCATCGGCCAGACAGTACGACTGCACATTCGCCCATAAAATTTGCTATATTTCATCCTAGAAAACCCGGACGGAGCCGTTCGCGGTCGGTACCATCGACATCACCGCCTATAGCGAATGTGCGTCTAATGGCGACCCCTTGCCAAGGTATGCCAGGCATACCTCGCAACTCGCCATAGCCGTCTGGCCGTTACCGGCAAGCTGAACAAAACGAATGAAAAAAATTGAAAATCCAATATTACTTTTTAAAAAATGGTATCAGAAAGAATTAGAACTGACCAATGTCCGAATTCCATCAGCAGTTTGCCTATCGACTGTCGGAATTGATAATTTTCCAAACGCAAGATTTGTGTCTTTTAAAGAGTTAATAAATGATTCGTTTATTATTACTGGACCTTTAAATTCAAGAAAGGGAATTGAAATCGATAATAACGATAAAGTTTCACTAACTTTTTGGTGGACAGAAACTGAAAGACAAATAAGAGTTCAAGGAATAGCAACTAAAATTGAAGACAAATTAGCAGAAAAATATTTCGCGGAACGAAATGCAAATTCAAAAGCTGTATCCTTGATTTGTGAGCAAGGAAAAGAGGTTAATGATTTAAAATTACTCGAAGATGAAATATTAAAAAAAGTTGCTCAAAATGAGCGGATAGACAGACCAAAAAACTGGAGCGGATTTTTAATTAAACCTTTACGGATTGAATTTATGGAATTCAAAAAGACAAGATTCCACGACAGAAAACTTTATGAAATTGAAAATGATAAGTGGAATATGAAACAAATACAACCGTGACATGAAAAGCCAGCAGGTAACAATGTATAACCGCAATTTATTCACAGCTAGCTGTTTTTCCCAAGGTGTTCATCGGTCGCTTCGCTCGGTCGGCGGATTCGACTATCCCGAAACAAGTTCGGGAAATCCACTCGGAATTGCTAACGTCTGTGCTAAACCGAAAAGTCTGCGTATATTAATCCGTAACTGACGGTTATACGAGACCGATGGTCGATGATACCTCCGGCCCGTAAAAAACCGGGCGGTCGAGGCCGCCGCCCTACCTTTTTTTCCTACCATCGACCATCGGCCAGACAGTACGACTGCACATTCGCCCATAAAATTTGCTATATTTCATCCAAGAAAACCCGGACGGAGCCGTTCGCGGTCGGTACCATCGACATCACCGCCTATAGCGAATGTGCGTCTAATGGCGACCCCTTGCCAAGGTATGCAAAGCATACCTCGCAACTCGCCATAGCCGTCTGGCCGTTGTACACAATTTTGAAAAACCAATGAGATTTTCACAAAGAATAGGTAAAACACCATCAAAAAAGGACATTCAACTTGATTGGATTGATGAAGATTTAAAGAATGGTCTATGGAATCTTATTAAAATGCTTTTCATAGATAAGTTAGATAAATATACAGACTACGGAAAATCTGAATTCGACAAGTTTGCCGAAATATTATGGCATAATTTCTATAAAATGGCAATTGACACAATTCCTGAGTATAAGTCATCTGTTGAAAGTTACATTCGTAAACGATTTTATGATTTTGAATGGTATGAGATTTATGATTTCATTGAGTTTATAATCTCAATTCAATTAAACCATAGTGAAAAAAACAAACTAGCAAGTTCCATAAATGCAGTACTTGAAAGAGAGTTTTCGGGATATAGAATAATAGATGAAAAAGTCGCACCAATTTCAAATCAGCTTGAGTTTGAAGAAGTCTCATATGCTTTGGACAAGACAAAGTTTCTAACTGCATTAGAAGGAGCTAATATCCATTTAACAAATGCAATCGAATTAATATCAGACAAAAAAAATCCAAACTATCGTAATTCTGTAAAAGAATCGATTTCAGCTGTTGAATCAACTTGTAGAATAATAACAGGAGAAAATACTCTTGGCAAAGCATTAAACAAGCTTGAATCCAAAGGATTAAATCTAAACAAACAATTAAAATCTGGATTTGACAAAATTTATGCCTATACAAATGATAAGGACAATGGAATTAGGCACGCAATTGTTTCCGAACCAATAGAGCCTGATTTTGCGGATGCAAAGTATATGCTTATTTCGTGCAGTTCATTTATAAATTATCTAATTACAAAAGCTGAAAAAATTGGGATCAAATTTGAATAAAAAACTGTGTACAACAATGTATAACCGCAATTACGGCGGATTCGACTACGTCCGAATCCACACTCAATTGCTAATGTCTGTGATAAGCCGAAAAACAGTAACTTTAATCCCGTAACTTCGGTTATACCTACCGATGGTCTATGATACCTCCGGCCCGTAAAAAACCGGGCGGTCGAGGCCGCCGCCCTACCTTTTTTTCCTACCATCGACCATCGGCCAGACAGTACGACTGCACATTCGCCCATAAAATTTGCTATATTCAATCCTAAAAAACCCGGACGGAGCCGTTCGCGGTCGGTACCATCGACATCACCGCCTATAGCGAATGTGCGTCTAATGGCGACCCCTTGCCAAGGTATGCAAAGCATACCTCGCAACTCGCCATAGCCGTCTGGCCGTTACCCACAATATAAAAAACAGCATATTTCAAAAAATATATATAATAATTGGAATAATCATTCCAATTATTATATATTTGCAAAGT
Organism: Pseudozobellia thermophila; assembly: GCF_900141855.1. Taxonomy (GTDB): domain Bacteria; phylum Bacteroidota; class Bacteroidia; order Flavobacteriales; family Flavobacteriaceae; genus Pseudozobellia; species Pseudozobellia thermophila. The sequence goes on along the minus strand of NZ_FQYU01000020.1, from coordinate 13,253 downwards.
GAATAAAAAACAAACCATATTATCATCTGCTCTTAAAATTCTTGTGAAAAAAGGTGTACATAACACACCTATGTCTGCTATTGGAAAAGCTGCAAAAACTGGAATGGGAACTATTTATAATTATTTCCCAAATAAAGATGCCTTAATTAATGAAATTTACACAGATATAAAAAAACAAGAAAAATTACTATTTGAAAATTTTGAAGCGGATAAGCCAATCAAAACTCAATTTGAAAACTATTTTACTATAGCAGTCGACTTTTTCATCGATAATCCTAATTATTTCCAATTTATGGAGCAACTGCAAGCTTCTCCTATTATAACGGAAAATAGTAAAGAAGAAGGTAGAAAATCTATTACTCCTATTTTTGAACTTTTAACACTAGGAAAACAACAACGTATTATAAAAAACATTGACATCGAAGAAATTTTAATGTTTATAGGTGGAGCTATTTTATCTTATTTAAGATGGTATTTTAATCAAACAGAGAACAAACAAACCTCGCTTAAAAATCAAGTAATAATGGTTTGGGACGCAATCAAAGAATAAAAAAATTTATCAATAATCTGGAATGAACATTCATTCCATAAAGTTAACAATTATGAAAAAAAACGTATTAATTACAGGAACGTCAACAGGAGTAGGATTTGAAAGTGCTATTCTATTCGCTAAAAACAACTATAAGGTTTACGCTACAATGCGTAATCTTAAAAAAGCTGACAAGCTTAAACAAAGAATTTTGGAAGAAAATCTTAACATAGAAGTACTTCCTTTAGATGTAACTAAAGTAGCCTCTATAACATCTGTTGTAAAAACAATTATAGAAAAAGATGGAAAAATAGATGTATTAGTCAATAATGCAGGAGCTGGTTTTGCAAAAACAACAGAGCAGGCTTCAGAAGAAGAAATTAGATGGGTTACTGACGTAAATTATCACGGAGTTGTATTTTGCACACAAGCAGTATTGCCATATATGAGAAAACAAAAATCTGGTCAAATTATTAGTATTACTTCTGTTGGTGGTTTGGTTGGACAACCTTTTAACGAATTATATTGTGGTGCTAAATTTGCTGTAGAAGGGTTTATGGAAGGACTTGCAACCTATGTTAGTGATGCTTTCAATATCAAAATTACTTGTGTTGAACCAGGAGGTATAGCTACAGAATTTATGACGTCTGCTATTGAAAAAACAGCTATTGAGGGACAATTTGCAACAGGCGAATACGCACCAATATTTGACAGATATATGGCAGGAAACCAAAAAAGAGCAAATGAAAGCAAAGAGCAAGTGTATCAAACAGGAATAGAAGTCGCAGAAGTTGCTTTAGGTATTGCTCAAAACGAAAATCCTCCTTTAAGAATCCGAACTTCACAATGGGCTGAAGATTTTTGTAAGTTAAAAACAAAAGCTGACCCAGATGGCCATAAAATAGTGAAACAATTACAAGATAGTTTTTTATAATATGAAAGTAATATATTGGTCTTCGACAGCAATAATATCCGCTTTTCTCTTCTTAAGCTCTTATAGCTATTTATTCAGTAAAAGTACAATTCAAGGAATTAAAAATTTAGGATTTCCTGACTTTTTCAGGGTAGAACTAGCTGTTTTAAAGTTGATAGCTGCAATAGTATTACTAATACCTTTTGCTTCATTACAACTAAAAGAATGGACTTATGCAGGTGTTGGATTGTTTTTAATAACAGCTTTAGTCGCACATATCAAACATAAAGATTCTATCTTTATTATGCTTCTACTTCTAATACTTTTGGCGATTCTAATAATATCCAACATATATATGAACAAGCTTTTAAAATAAATACTGTGGGTAACATTGTATATAAAAAATAGCGAGGATAGCACAAATCATCAAGGTTTGTGCTTTTTTATATCTTTGTGTTTAACTGAAAAGTTAGTGAATTTAAATTCGCTACTTTTCATATACGAAACCGATGGTCGATGATACCTCCGGCCCGTAAAAAACCGGGCGGTCGAGGCCGCCGCCCTACCTTTTTTTCCTACCATCGACCATCGGCCAGACAGTACGACTGCACATTCGCCCATAAAATTTGCTATATTTCATCCAAGAAAACCCGGACGGAGCTGTTCGCGGTCGGTACCATCGACATCACCGGCTATAGCGAATGTGCGTCTAATGGCGACCCCTTGCCAAGGTATGCAAAGCATACCACGCAACTCGCCATAGCCATCTGGCCGTTAGCTTTAATTATGAAAAACACACTCTTAATATTGATTTTAACGACTATACTTTATAGTTGTAAAAACGATTTGAAAAATCAAGTTAAGACTGACATTGAAAAAACTGAAATAAAAAAGGAATTACAATTTAGTCTTTACAACTCAACTGAATTTGAATTGAATAATATAACGGTTGGATTGCCTGATACTGTTTTGACTTATAAACGACTTGAAAAAAATACTCATACGGAATGGACAAATATTGAATCTGCATATTATTATGGATTCGTTAGATTTTATGACAAATCAAACAGGAAATATTATGTTCAACCGATTGACTATGTTGGAGAAAAACTATTCAAAAAAGGTGAAATGAAATTTATTATCAAGGATATTGATACCATAAAGCAAATTTTTGAATTAGATAGTGAGTTTCCAACTGAATAAATAACTAAAGCTAACAATGTATAACCGCAATTTATTCACAGCTAGCTGTTTTTCCCAAGGTGTTCATCGGTCGCTTCGCTCGGTCGGCGGATTCGACTATCCCGAAACAAGTTCGGGAAATCCACTCGGAATTGCTAAAGCCTGTGCTAAACCGAAAATTAACGCATATTAACCCGTAACTGACGGTTATACGTGACCGATGGTCGATGATACCTCCGGCCCGTAAAAAACCGGGCGGTCGAGGCCGCCGCCCTACCTTTTTTTCCTACCATCGACCATCGGCCAGACAGTACGACTGCACATTCGCCCATAAAATTTGCTATATTCAATCCTTAAAAACTCGGACGGAGCTATTCGCGGTCGGTACCATCGACATCACCGCCTATAGCGAATGTGCGTCTAATGGCGACCCCTTGCCTAGGTATGCAAAGCATACCTCGCAACTCGCCATAGCCGTCTGGCCGTTGTGTAACATTTAAACGAACAATGAGAATTTTAACAATCTACATATTTCTAATATTTTCATTTCAGTCATTTTCACAAAATAAAGCTGAAATTGATGCTGATTATGAAATGCAAGGTTATTTTAAAAACTACTCGGAATTCAATTTAGATTCGTTAAAACAAAAAGAGTTCAAGCATATTAAAGAAATTGACTCAAGACTAACTGATTTCAGATTTGAAAGACAAAGAGATGCTGGAATAACGGAATCGATTTACAATATTGCTATCGAATATGTTGAAGAAAAATGGATGAAATATAAAGAATACAAAGTTCACGTATTCTCAAAAAATGATACAATTTTCGGTATTGTTAATTATGACCACTATCGAGAAAAAACAAATCACTTTTTTGACTTTGAAAAGCTCAAATCCTATTTGGATTATCATAATGAGTTTTACGAATCTGAATTGAAAATAAAGGATTTTATCAATCAAGTATTAGCTGAACATATTTACGGATATGTTTGCGGATTTGCACCTGTGGTTTATGACGTTCCGAGATATGATGATTTAAGATTTGACAAAAAAAGAAACATTAATAAGTTTCGAGATTGGGTTAAATCATTTAATCCCGAATTGCAAACTTATGGTGTTGAGGCATTAGAATATTTAGAAAAAAATAAAGGATTAAAACTGACTGAATTAGATAAAAAACTGATTTCGAATATTAAACAAAGAAACTCTACTTTGAACACTTGTAGTGGTTGTTTAATAGGAATCTATGAAAAAGCATTTAAATAAAAACGTTACACAACAATGGTAACCGTTGCACAACCCCTCATCAGGAATAAATTGGTTTTTTTTGAAGTATCAGAAATAACTAAAACCCAGCATATCAGATAGTTATGTTTTAAAAAAAATACCCTAACAAGTTCGTGTTGATGGAATTCATAGTTGCGCAACAAGCACAATGTATAACCGCAATTTATTCACAGCTAGCTGTTTTTCCCAAGGTGTTCATCGGTCGCTTCGCTAGGTCGGCGGATTCGACTATCCCGAAACAAGTTCGGGAAATCCACTCGGAATTGCTAACGTCAGTGCTAAACCGAAAATTAACGCATATTAACCCGTAACTGACGGTTATACGTAACCGATGGTCGATGATACCTCCGGCCCGTAAAAAACCGGGCGGTCGAGGCCGCCGCCCTACCTTTTTTTCCTACCATCGACCATCGGCCAGACAGTACGACTGCACATTCGCCCATAAAATTTACTATATTTCATCCAAGAAAACCCGGACGGAGCCGTTCGCGGTCGGTACCATCGACATCACTGGCTATAGCGAATGTGCGTCTAATGGCGACCCCTTGCCAAGGTATGCAAAGCATACCACGCAACTCGCCATAGCCGTCTGGCCCTTAGCCACAAGCAAAAAACTATGCGAATAGCTTTAATCATATTAATTGGAATACACGCAATTATCCATTTATTCGGATTTCTGAAAGCATTTGGCATATCTGAATTTACTGCTATTTCACAACCGATTTCCAAAACTTTTGGATTAGTTTGGCTATTGACATTTCTTCTTTTTGTACTTGCAATCGTTTTATTAATATTTCAGTCCAATTATTGGTGGTTAATTGGATTTTTAGCCGTAATTGCTTCACAGATTTTAATCTTAACCTATTGGTCTGACGCAAAATTGGGTACAATAGCAAACCTAATAATTCTCGTATCAGCAATAATAGCTTATTCAAATTTTAGCTTTAAAAATAAGATTGCTGAAGAACGGAAAAAACTGTTTGAAAACTCACAGGCTGTTAGTGAAAAAGTAATTACCGAAGAGACCATTTCGGAATTACCTTCTGTTGTACAAAAGTGGTTGATTAATAGTGGAACAATCGGTAAACGTCCAATTTCCAATATGCATTTGACTCAAGAATTACAGCTTAAATTAAGTCCCGACCAAGAAAATTGGAACAATGGAAAAGCCGAACAGTATTTTACGATAAATCCGCCAGGATTTAATTGGAACATTGATACAAAAATGAATTCAATTTTTAGCGTAGTTGGTCGAGATAAATTTGAGAGTGGAAATGGGGAAATGACAATAAAGCTGTTATCGCTTATTTCTGTAGCAGATGCCAAAAACAGCGATAAAGTTGACCAAGCAACTTTACAAAGATATTTAGCAGAAATAGTTTGGTTTCCTTCAGCGTCTTTAAGTTCATACATAAAGTGGGAAACTTTGGACGAATATTCCGCCAAAGCAACTTTGGAATATAACGGAGTAAAAGGTACGGGAAAATTCCACTTTGACGAAAAAGGAAACTTCAAAAGATTTGTAGCAATGCGGTATCAAGATTCAAGTTCAGAACAACCAACCGAATGGACTGTCATTGCAACAAAAACAGAAGAACGAAATGCAATAAAAATACCTGTCGAATGCGAAGCAAGTTGGAAATTGGAGAGTGGTAAATGGACTTGGTTAAAATTAAAGATTAAGGAAATCAAATTCAACGTGAAAGAAATGCCAGATGGCTAACAACGGTAACCGTTGCACAACCCCTCATCAGGAATAAATTGGTTTTTTTTGAAGTATTAGAAACAACTAAAACCCAACATATCAGCTAGTTATGTTTTAAAAAATACCCTAACAAGTTCGTGTTGATGGAATTCATAGTTGCGCAACAAGCACAATACCTATAATCCATTGCGGCGGATTTCCTTCGGCGGAAATCCTTAACTTTAAGCAATGGCTTGGTCTTGGGCGGAAAAGTCCAGACGGATTTTCCCGCAACGCGATCATAGGCGAGCCGATGTGCGCAAGCTAAAAATATTATAGCTGAATGAAAAATTCTGCAATTGACATAAATGAATTAACTATAAAACAGTACGTGGAATCAATGCGTCCTGAAAGTGAAGAAATTCGAGCGCAACTTGATTATGGATATACTTATGATGGAAAAGTTGTTATACTATATGAAATTAGACCTGTATGGGACAATCCAAAAGAGATACAACATAGTGAATTTGCAAAAATTAGATTCTATAAGTCGAGACGTGAATGGAATCTATATTGGATGCGTGCAAGTGGAAAATGGGAGCTTTATGAACCGTTTCCAGAATCAACACATTTGGAAAAGATTATTGAAATAATAAAAGAAGATAAACACGGCTGCTTTTATGGATAATTCTCTAAAAAACATCATCAAGGAAATTGCTCAAAATCTAGATTGTGGATACAACTGTTATTACAATTCTAAAACAAATGAAATTTTGACAATTCCCAATTTCGATAATGCTTCAGACGAGCAAGAAGTAAAAGAACATTTTAGAGATGATTTAAATAAGATAGATGAACAAAAATCTGACTTTATAAAATTCGAGGTATTGGAAAGTTTTGAATCGTTTAAAATTATGCAACGTTTCTCTGAACAAATGAGTGACCAAAATTTTAAATCAAAATTGAAGAGTATATTAGAAAATAAAAAGCCTTTTCAAAATTTCAATAAAACAATCGATAATTCCGACTTTAGGCAGGAATGGTTTGACTTTAAAGAAAATGAGTTGGAAAAAATAGTAGAAACGCAATTGAATCGCGGAAAAGCCAGCGCACAACAAAACCTATAAAAAATAAGGGTTTCAGGCTTAATCGCAGGGTTTTGTATATTTATGATGTCCGCAATCCCGATAGCCATCGGGATGGGATTTTGCTCTGGACAGGAAAAAATAAATCAAAATCCGCCCGTACCAAAAGGCTACCTGCCCGACTTTGTCATCCAGGCGGGCGTTCGGGCGGGCAAAAAGATTGCGCTTTGTTCGTGGCACGCCCACTGCTGTCGCAGACGGCGTGCCCCGGACTGTTCATAGCTCAGCCGTTGTACACAAGCAAAAAAATGATTGTATAAATGAATCTTTCAGGCTATTCTGGAACACCACTGGCTAAAAAACTTGGGATTAAAAATGGTTTTAAAGTATGGGTTATAAATGAACCTAAAGATTATTTCGCCCTGTTTTCCGACCTACCAAATGACATTGAAAGAACAATGGACAGTAAGGTCAAAAAAGACTTCATCCATTACTTCACAAAAAGCGCATCTGAACTGAATAATGACATTCAGCAATTAAAACAAGAAATTGAGCAAAATGGAATGATTTGGATTTCTTGGCCAAAAAAATCTGCAAAAGTTGAGACGGACTTAGATGGGAATATAGTACGTGAAATAGGATTGAACAATGGCCTTGTGGATATAAAAGTATGTGCGGTAAATGAAATTTGGTCCGGATTGAAATTTGTCATTCCCGTTAAGGACAGAAAATAAAAAGCCTGTGTACAACAATAGTAACCCGTGCACAAGTCCTTGAACATCGAAAAAAAGACCCTTTTTAAGCCCTTTTTAGGGGCTTTTTGTTTTTAGGCCGGCTTTGCACTTTGATTTTTGAACGGCCCAAAAGGTCGGTTAACCGTTGGTGCAAGCCCCTTTTCTGCTCTTTTTAAAAAAGCAAGTGCCCCCGCCCCGCTCTTTCCACTAGATAAAGACCAGTTATGATCCATTACCCCGATCGGCAAGGATCGACTAATACTTTTTTAGTAACTTGTTCTACAGACACAATGGGTATAAAACATAGGTCGGAGCGTGGTTCCCGTAAGTTTTCGGCAAGTAACAATCTTGGTTGCGTGCGAACGGTTATGAGCTTCGAAGTGCCCTACAATCCATACCCGAAGTCGTTGGTAACAATCAAGACAGAACTATGAGAAAACTAATTTTAAGTAATCTGGTTATAATTTTAACTTGTTGTTTAACACCCCAATTGAAAGCCCAAGAGTCTTGGATTGACACTTCAATTCATAAGGGATTAACCGAACTTGAATCTGATTACCCATTTAAAATCTTGGTTTCGAATGATTCAATTAAGACTACGTCGGAAACCCTTAAGAACCTTAACAAGGCTAAACTGTATTTTGACGAAATTTTTCAAACTAATTTAGACTTTGCTGTCCTCTTCATAGAAAATAGAGTATGGAATGAACATGCTTATTTTCCACCACCTGGTTTACCTCAAGCTGGAAAAGGAAATGTAATACTCGGACTGGACAAATCAACAATTTCAATGGAAGTGGAAAAAACGATTTCCCAACTACCTGAACACTATTTGACTTCATTAAAGACGGTTTACGGAGAGAATATAGATTTAGACCTCTTTTATCGAGAGACATTATCCATTCACGAATTAGCCCATCTCTATCATTTTAAGGAAGGAACCCAACCTCAAAGAAAGTGGTTACAAGAATTGTTTGCAACGATGAGTATGTACTCTTTCATAAAAGAAAAATCAAACTCTTCTTACCAATTGATGCATACCTATCCTGAATTTATAATACAATCCGGAGATAGAATGGCTGAATTTAAAACCCTTAAAGATTTTGAAGAAAAATATGTTCAGAAACTAACACCTCAAAACTACGAATGGTTTCAAATGCAATTTTATCAAAACGCAAAGGCTATAATTGATTCTAATAAAAGTGACATTTTAATAAGGCTTCAAAAATTTTTAATAAATACGGACTTAGGTAAAACAAAAATTCTTACCGACTCGGAACTGGCAACTCGATTGGAAAAAGAAGTTGGAAAAGAAGTAACCGCTATATTAACTAACTGGGAATATAAATAGCTGTTGTCTCCACCGGTAACCCATGTACAAGTCCTTGCACAGCGAAAAAAAGACCCTTTTTAAGCCCTTTTTAGGGGCTTTTTGTTTTTAGGCCGGCTTTGCACCTTGATCTTTGAACGGCCCAAAAGGGCGATTAACCGTTGGTGCAAGCCCCTTTTCGGCTCTTTTTAAAAAAGTAAGTGCCCCCGCCCCGCTCTTTACACTTTATAAAGACCAATTATGATCCATTACCCCGATCGGCAAGGATCGACGAACTCTTTTTTTAGTATCTTGTGCTACAGGCACCAAAGGCTAAAACCCATTGCTTTCGGATTTCCTAGACGAAAATCGCGCGCAAAAAGCTTCCCCCCGCCCGTACCCAAAGGCTACCTGCCCGACTTTGTTATTCAGGCGGGCGTTCGAGCGGGTTTGGGCTACGGTCGGATTTTCCTTCGGACGAATCACAGCAACGAACCTTGGCCGAACCCTTGGCGGTAATAAGAAAAACCACAGAATTAATTAAGAACATATGAAACTAGTAAAGAAAATTGGAAAGTGGTTTTTGGTTGTCCTGGGCGCAATCGTTGCCTTTGTTTTAGTTGTATTGCTAATAATCCGAATCAATAGCTCCGGAAACGAAGAACCCTTTTTAGACGAAAAGGGCAACGTTATTCCGAATAGTATCGCTATGCACGAGGATATGACCATAAATGGAGTTCCGCAAAGGGTTACTATTAGGGGGAAAGACAAAAACAATCCCGTGCTACTAATAGTTCACGGAGGCCCGGGCGCACCAATTTTACCTGTAATCTACAGACTTACAGGGATTGACCTGGAAGATATATTTACGGTTTGTTATTGGGAACAAAGAGGCTCTGGACTAGCCTATAACGATAGTATACCCGCTTCGTCCATTACCTTAACCCATATTGTAGATGATGGTTTGGAACTATCGAATCACTTAAAAAAGACTTTCAAAAAAGATAAAATTTACATCGAGGGTCTATCGTGGGGGACAGCGGTTGCAGCTTATATGGTTCAAAAACAGCCTGAATTATATCACGCCTATATTGGTAGTGGTCTGATGGCCAATCTTTCACTTTCAGAAGAATTATCTTATGATTTTGCAATGTCGGCATCGCAAAAGCACAATGATACCATTTCAATCAATCTATTAAAACAAATTGGAAGGCCTCCTTATGTTAAAAACTCAAAGAATTCGGTAAGCGAAGCCTTTGAAATAGAACGACAGATCGTAATGAAGTATGCACCGATAAAATTAGAGACCGATTTTAATTTTATCAAAAGTATGTTTTTGGATAATGGGTTGACGTTTAATGAAAAATTTACCCATATGATAAACAGTCCTGAATCCTACTATCCTGCAGCTAAGATTTTAGAAGCTACTGCTATCGATATGAATTTAATGCGCGACGTTCCGGAATTGAAAGTGCCCGTTTATATACTGCAAGGAGACAATGATCATTTTACCGAAACGCCCGTAGCAAAGATGTATTTTGATTCCATTATTGCGCCTTCCAAAAAATGGTTTTTATTTGAAAATGGAACACACGGCGTACAGGCTGAATACCCAGAAAAATACCGTTCAATATATATCAACGAAATATTGGGAAAGTAATTACTACCGCCAACAAAAGTAAGCCTGGCACAAGTCTATAAACAGCGAAAAAACACCTTTTTTAAGCCTGTAGGCGATGGCTAAATCGCAAATAGGCGAACAGCCTTTCTTGATTCTCCTTTTTTCCCTGCATACCGACAGGTTACGATCCATCGCCCGATCGGCAAGGATCAAAAGGCTCTTTTTTTATTGGCTTTTGCTATAGATCCAATACCCCTTGTGGGCAGATCTCACAATCGGAAATCCTTACCCTTACCCCATGGCTTGGTACTGGGCGTAAAAATTAGGACAGATTTTAGCACAACTCTATGATAAACAAATATTTATAACAATACACAAAATGATATTCTATCAAAAGGAAATCGATCGAATCAAAGGAATTTGCTATTCCAATAAGGGACAAATTCAAACCGTAATCGGGCTGTCTGTATGTGGCAGAACGGTTCCGTTTGTACTTGTCCATGAACCCCTCCCTTGCCAGAAGGATATGGATGCGCCAGAACCCATAACGTACCCTTACGAAAACTATCTTGTTCATCCGCATGCGCAGTAGTTCATCGCTGCGACTCTTGGACCTGTAATGGAAAAGACGCCCGTGCAGCAGTACGAGCTTTCAGCAATGCTGGATGGAGATGTTGTACCCCATCCTGATGTTATCGACCATCCCGCCCTTTCGGGACGGTCTGGGAACTTTTTTCAGCTCCGCCTGCAGGATTTGTTTGTCCAACCCCAGGTCGGTGACCAGCTTCTTGAGTTGGGGATTCCTCCCTTTCTGGTTCTTCAACATCGGAAGTTCTGAAACACCCAGTCGCCCATATTTCTTCTTCCAATTATAAAATGTGGCCTCGCTGATGTCCATCTTGCGACATACTTCCTGGAGCCGTATCCCGGTCTCCACCTGTTTGACCATAAATACTATCTGCAATTCCGAATATTTTGATCGCCCGCTTTTCCCTGATTTAAAACTGTCTAATTTAACGGGAGGAGATCATTATCACCTTGCTCGGTACCGCCGGTAACCGTCTGAACCGCTTTTATGCCCTATTTTGCCCAATTGTCCAAGTTTGCCCAGAATTTCATACCTGCCCCGCCCCCATTAGGAATAACGAATAAATCCCCAATACGGTATTTGACCAGCGCGGTCCATGTTACTTTAGTTACCGTTATCATCGCATTGTCTAAAAACATAAAAGCTACCTAAAATATTTTAGATAGCTTTTTTTTTAGTTTATACCTGTTCTTACTGTGTACGGTACTCGTTGCAAGCGAGTGCTAGCGGGGGGCATATTGTCTGAATTTTGAATTCAAAATAGATTTTTCAATTTTACGCCGATCGTTTTCATTATCACAAACCATTACGATTGAAAATTCTTTATTGTCAATTTCTGTTACGTAGTATGCCGACATATATCTATAATTATTCTCAACTAGAGTAACTTCTCTTTCTATTACGTAAAACAACTTGTTATCAATAGTTTGTTCTACCACCTCTACAGATAAGTTCAACTCATTATATTCTTCACTTGGGTTTCTTTTGAAGTATTCACCTAATTTATAGGCATATCCTTTCAACGATAACTTCTTAATATTAATATTACTTTTATAACTTGCCAAGGCCATATTAATGTCCGAAGAATCACTTTTAGCAATTGAGGTTAAAACAACATCATCATTAGATAACCTGTTTTCTGTCTTTTCAATATAGTCTTCCCCTGTTTGTATTACCTTTTCAAAATTATCAGACCTAGTTATAAAACCAGTAGGTTTTTCGTAAACCCATATAGTCTCGCCTACTCTGTATTTTTTTTGAGCATTGGAAACTGAAATAACAAGTAAAAATATAAGAACTATTATATTTTTCATAGAACATTGCAATTCAAAAATTATTGTTTTTTGAAAGAACTGAATTAACTTCCATCTATATCAGAATTTTCAATAGCCAAAAAAAGTAAAGCATAAAAAATCAAATTCACTTCTTTCTTTACGAACTTAACTTCTAATATAGCATTTGTCTGAGAAACGAGACTTCTTAAAACAACTTTGGCTATTTCCGTCCCATTGTGAAATATTGAACCTAAGCGTTTATTAAAAACATAAGTGAAGTAATTTTGCTTGATTTTAATATTTCCTAAGCCCGTAATGGTTAGTACATTGTTATTTATTTATATCAAATGATTGAGGTTCTGATAATCAATTTTCACCCTACCAAATGGATTAAGAGTGTAATGACTAACACGCAATATCAGCTTGTCTTCTTTAAAAAAACTTAAAACTATTTTACTTGTCCACTTAAATTTACGATTGACATAAAATATATGTCGGCCTTTATCATCATTAGCCTCCATGTCACCATTAAATTCAACATTAAGAGTAATCATTTATTTATACCAACCTTCAAATCTACATCCATTCCAAAAATAACTTTTGCACCAACACTGTTCATCCCCCAATTAGTAGGACAGGTTTTCTACAAATTTAGGTTAATTTATGCTGCTTTTTTAAACATGTCCATTGGTCTATCATAATCGATTGATTCATGTCTTCTTTCCTTGTTGTAATATTCAAAGTATTCTACCAATAGCAGGAACAGGTCGAGTCCGTCACTTGGTGGGTTCAGGTATATCTTCTCGTACTTCACGCTTCTCCATAAGCGTTCTATAAATGCATTATCGGTCGCCCTTCCCTTACCGTCCATGGAAAGTTTGATCTCTTTGCCCAATACGGTACTTGAGAATTCATCGGAGGTGAACTGGCTCCCTTGGTCCGTGTTTATTATTTCAGGTTTTCCATGCTGTACAATGGCCTCTTCCAAGGTCTTGGCGCACCATTCGGCCTCCATGGAGTTGGAAACGCTCCAATGGACGACGAAG
>NZ_FQYU01000017.1 GCF_900141855.1 Pseudozobellia thermophila | reverse complement strand
ACGTGGTTACGGGTACCTTGGGCATCGTACTGCTGGTTCTGGCGGCGGTTTTTCTGTTGACCGCTTTTGTCGGATTTTGTCCGCTCTACTTGCCCTTCGGGCTTTCTACCTGTAAAAGGGAGTAGGGCCGGCCTGATTTTTTGGCGGCTAAGGGGAAACCTTTTAAGAAGGGCAGCGTTTCGGGCCCAAGGGGATCAGTGCCCTAATCCGGTCAATCGACATCGCCCTTGGGGTTTTCCTTTTTGTTTTGCTTTTCCAATTTTCGAAAATAGCCCCGGGTCAGGAAATTGTGTTTCAGGGCTTCCATGTTTTCGTTGAAGCGTTCGGCGCCCTGTTCGATATTTGACATGGTTTTGTTCAATTGGTTCACCAAAACGGTATCTTTTGCCAGGTAGTTGATCGCCCCGTCGCCCTCCCTTATCCCGTCGATAACCTCGTTGAGGTTTTGTGTAATCTTTTCTATTGCTATGGATGAGGTTTCCAGGTTTTCGATGATGTTTTTTATCTTTCCTCCAGAAAGGGTGTCACCGAGCAGAACGCCTCCGGCACTTTCCTTAAAATTAATTTGCCCTACCATTTGGTTCAGTTCGCCCATGGTCGCATTTATGCGTGTACTGGCCAATTTAAGGTTGCCTATGGTTTCTTGAAAATCGTTGGCCAGGGTAGTGTCGTTGAGCAATCTGCCCAAGGTGCCCTTGCCCTGGTTCAGGGAACGGGTGATCTTCAGGAGGTCGGCGGTCAACATGGCCGCGTTCTCATTGGTGGTGCTCAGGGTGCTCATCATATCTTGGGCGGCCACTTTGCTGTACGATTGCAATGCATCCCCGGGCCGTACCGTCGTAGAAGGCCCATTTCCCGGAACGATGTTCACGAGCATGCTACCTACCAGTCCGTCCGACCCAATGGCCGCCACGGCGTTTTTTTTGATGTGTTCCTGCATTTTGTCATCGATGACCATATGTACCCGAATGGTGGTATCGTCGATTATTTCGATATCGCTGACCGTGCCTACGTGTATTCCCGAGAACCGGACGTTGTTACCGACCTGTAGGCCGTTTACGTTTTTAAAGTCGGCGGTAATGTCGAAGGTCTTTCCGAACATGTTCTGCCGATTGCCTATGAGGTACGTGGCCAAGAGGAGCAATGCGGTGCCTATCACCACAAAAATTCCCAGTCGCAAGTTTTCTAAGGTTGTTTTTGCCATGTCGTTATTTTTTAAAAAATGCCTCGACCTTGGGGTCGGTGGATTGGGATAGTTCCGTATAGCTTCCTTCGGCGTAATTAATGCCATCGACCAAAAGGACCATGCGGTCTGCGATTACCCGGGCGCAGTCAACGTCGTGGGTGATGATCAGCGACGAGGTGTTGTATTTGATCTGGATGTTGCGCATCAGTTCGATGATCTCTTTGGCGGTGATGGGATCCAATCCGCTGGTAGGCTCGTCGTAGAGAATGATCTTGGGTTTTAGAATGAGGGTACGCGCCAGGGCGATCCGCCTTTTCATCCCTCCCGAAAGTTCGGCGGGCATTAGGTCGATGGTACGGCCCAGTCCGACGTTTTCCAGGGCCTCCATGACCAGGGCGGTGGTATCGCTTGGGGTTCCCAGTTTTTCCTTGTGCCGGCGGAGGGGAAACTCGAGGTTCTCGCGTACCGTCATGGAATCGTACAGGGCACTTCCCTGAAAAAGAAAACCGATATCGGAGCGAAGCTCGTCGAGGGTATGCCGGTCGAGGGTCGCTATTTCCTTTCCCATGACCTCGATATATCCGCTATCGGGAAGCATGAGTCCGACCAGGCATTTGATCATCACCGATTTGCCGGAGCCCGATTTGCCCATGACCACTAGGTTTTCCCCTTCGTACAGGTCCATGTCAAAGCCGTTAAGGACATGGTTGTCGCCAAAGCTTTTGCGGACATCGCGGATACGTATGACGGCCTTCCGTTCTAGCGGACGGTCGGCTACCCCTTCCTGGTCTTTGTGCTTATATGTTGTAGGATCGTCCGTCATAGTTCATAAAAGATATCGGATACGAATACGGCTATAAAATCGACGACGAAAACCAACAGGGAGGCCATTACTACGGCCGTATTGGCCGCTATGCCTACGCCGGCCGTTCCTTTTTTACTGTAATAGCCCTTAAAACAGCCGACCAGGCCGATCACGAAGCCGAAGAAGAACGACTTGACCGTTGCGGGGATGATATCACCAAAACCCAAGGCGTCAAAGACCGTGTTGAAGTAGAGTTGAAAGGACACATCGCCTTTCAGGTTCTCTACCACGGCCGAACCGTAGAGGGCGATCAAATCGCCGAAGACGATCAACAGGGGCAGCATCAGCGTTGTGGCGACGATGCGGGTAACGACGAGGTACTTAAACGGGTTGGTTCCGGAGACCTCCATGGCGTCGATCTGTTCGGTGACCCGCATAGACCCCAGTTCGGCACCTATGCCCGAGGCGATGCGCCCGGCACAGATCAGTGCGGTTATGACAGGGCCGATTTCCCTGACAATCGAAATACCGGTCATGTTGGGCATCCACGAGACGGCCCCGAATTGGACCAAGGTCGGGCGTGTCTGTAGGGTCATCACCAAGCCGATGATAAACCCCGTGACCCCGACCAGTACCAACGAACGGTTGCCCATCTGGTAGCATTGCCGCAGCAGCTCGCGAAATTCGAAGGGCGGCGAAAACACTTCCCTGAAAAAACGACCGGCGAAATAGGAGAGCTCCCCGATCTGGACGAAAAAATGTTTGGCGCGCCCTACCAGGCTCGACCCTACGCGTTTCGTAATGGATATTTCGGACATAATCAAATATAAACCGCCGGGGTTCGTTTTAAAATGACCAATATCATACCGAAGGCATGATGCTTGTCATTTGAAGGCTATGGGGCGTGCCCTATTTTTATTGTAAATACCATCGAGTCATATGATGCAGAATGAATTGAAAACCTACCTCGCTCCCGGACGCAGGGTGTGGACCTTATTGGGAAGGGCATGTTGGGGCCTATGCCTTTTTGGCTTGCTTTTGGCCTCTTGCCATTCCCGACGGTCGCCCATTGTGGAAAAGAAGAAGCCCGAGATAAAGGCCTCCTGGCCCGAGGCACCGGTAAAAAAACAGCCGAAAACGGTGCAAGTCCCCAAGGATGTCCGTGTCGGGGAGTACTTTACCTATATCGATTCTTTGGTAAAGGCCCATGATACCTTGGTGCCTTACGGCCTATCGGAGCATCTATTGGTGCGAAACAACCCTTGGATCATCGATACCTTGGCCAATACCGACTACTACCGGATGATGGCCCGCGACTCCTTTGTGTACGACCAGCGGCAAATGATCGTCTTGCCCGAGGGGAGTACCCTTGTCTTCCCCGATTCGTTAAAGGCCCTGAAACTATTGGACGCCTTTGCGAAAACCAAGATCGATGTGAACATTCCCGAGTTTACCTTGCGCATCTTTCAAGATTCGACGCTTTTGTACCGCATGCCCGTAAGGGTAGGACAGGATCGGCAACGCTACCTGAAGATGGGCGACCGGGTCACCGACCTGCGCACCAAGACCGGTAAGGGCACGATCGTAAGGCACGCCAAAGACCCCGATTTCTACAATCCCGTCAACGGAAAGCGCTTTTACGTGACCAATAGGGACGACGGCAGAAAAACGCTAATGCCCCAAATACCGTGGATCGAGACGGAAGTCAATGGAATTAGGAACGGTCAGATGATCCATCCGACCACAAATCCGAAATCCCTTGGCAGGGCCTATTCCAACGGTTGTATAGGTACCAGTGAAGCCGATGCATGGATCATCTACTATCATGCCCCCTTGGGCACGAAGCTGGAGATACGCTACGATTTGGAAACCACCGACCAAGACGGGAACCCTGTCTTGCTCGATGATATCTATGGAATGGCCGATTAAAAGCTTAGGGTAGGGGCTTACATCAACAAGGCTCGTACCTCCCCAAAACCGAAAGGGCATTTTATAAGGCGGCAACTTACTATATCAATTGTTTCTCTACTGCCACTTTGATCAGGGAGGCCGCGTTGGAAACCTCCAATTTCTGCATAAGGTTTCGCCGGTGTGTCTCTACCGTAAGGGGACTGATAAACAGTTCTTCGGCACCATAATAAGGCAATGGGGCTTTGACCACATCATCACCAAAAAGGGAATCCCCGCGGCCGGTGCAGACTTCGGGCTCATTGCAGTAGCATACAATCTTAAAAGACTTATCAAATTAGGCTGGATGCCCGAAATCAGGAAAAATCACCGAACGAACATCTTAAAAACGTCCCTTCCAACCGTTAAAAGGCTGAAAGATGGTGTCTTGGCCCATATATACGCATTTATGAAAATACTCCCATCTTTCAGGCCCATATCCCGTATATCCCAAATTGTGTAAATTTATTCAAAATCAAAGGCGGTTTTGAGACGGACTGCCGTTGTGCCTAATTAAAAAAAACAAATATTGGATAAAATTATTATTGATTTGATATTTAATATTCTGCAAAGCGTAGCGATTATTATTGCTTCGTCCGTCGCTATTTATGGAATCAATTCTTGGAGAAGAGAGGCTAAATGGAAAAGACAGTATGAACTTGCCGAAGAAATTCTCGCAAGTATGTATGAGGCGCATCACGCAATTAGAATAATTAGAAGTCCAATTGGTTTTTCAAATGAAGGCTTGAGTCGTACTAAAAGTGATAACGAGACACCACAACAAACAGAGGTTTATAATCAAGCTTATGTAGCTAGAGAAAGATTCGAACGGAATAAAAAGCCACTTGAGAAACTTCATTCACTGAAATATAGATTCATTGCACTTTATGGAAAGGAATACGAACAACATTTTGATAAATTTTCTCAAACTGTACACAAAATATTTTTTGCATCAGACCAAATTGCGAGAGTAAAACTTGGAGAATATGGTAACGACCAAAAATTAATAGGTGATATAATGAAAGAAAGTAGAGCAGATTTATATGGTTCAATAAAATATGATGACAAAATCGAAAAAGAATTGTCTGTCGCCATTGATGCAATTGAATCAAAATGTAGAAATATTATTGGAAAAAATAACTAGGCACAACAATGGTAACCGTTGCACAACCCCTCATCAGGAATAAATTCGTTTTTTTTTGAAGTATTAGAAATAACTAAAACCCAACATATCAGTTAATTATGTTTTTAAAAAATGCCCTAACAAGTACGTGTTGATGGAATTCGTAGTTGCGCAACAAGCACACGGTGTATAATTAATTGCGGTCGGAATTTCCACTTGGAATTTCCTGCAATCAATTATCTTTAGTCTTGGGTGGACATTTTCCGTTGGAAAAGTCCGCAACTATTCTTATACAAACACGATGGTCGATGATACCTCCGGCCCGTAAAAAACCGGGCGGTCGAGGCCGCCGCCCTACCTTTTTTTCCTACCATCGACCATCGGCCAGACAGTACGACTGCACATTCGCCCATAAAATTTGCTATATTTCATCCTAGAAAACCCGGACGGAGCTGTTCGCGGTCGGTACCATCGACATCACCGCCTATAGCGAATGTGCGTCTAATGGCGACCCCTTGCCAAGGTATGCAAAGCATACCTCGCAACTCGCCATAGCCGTCTGGCTTTTATGCACAATTTAACACACCCAGAAAATGACAGCTAAAAAAATTTTATTTATACTCTTTTTTGTTTCAACTTTTCAATACGGTTTCTCGCAAGCAAGCAATGTTGACTCATATTACATCCCAGCGTTTAATGGAACTAAGTTGGCTGTGGATGTTTATTTCCCAGAAAAATACAAAAATAAAAAACTTCCTGTACTCTTTGAATTTACCCGATACTGGAGAGGCAAAGAAGACGCGAAAACAGGAAAGCCAATTGCCTCACTCAGTAAACGAGATAAGTATTTTCTTGACAATGATTACATCCTCGCAAAAGTTGACGTCAGGGGAACAGGTGCTTCATATGGAGTTCGTTCAGGAGAATACACGCCTACCGAAGTGAAAGATGTTTGGTACATTGTTGATTGGGTAGTAAACCAACCGTGGTCTGATGGTAAGGTGGGAGCCTATGGCACCTCTTACTCTGGGACAACAGCAGAGCTTTTATGTGCAACGCAACATCCAGCCATTAAAGCTGTAATACCTGGTTGGTCAGATTTCGACGTATATGAGAGTCCTAGTCGTCCTTATGGAATGCTTGCAACAAGTTTTATAGCGCCATGGAGTCAATATGTTGATTGGTTAGACCAAAATTCAGTGGAGAATCTGGGCGCAAGTGTGAGGCGTGTGAGTGAAGATTTTCCAATAGAAGCAATCAAAGAACATGAAAACAATCCAATCGTATTGGAAGCCCTAACTGCATCACCATTCAAGGATTCCAAATTTGGGGATTTCAAATTCGAAGAACTTGCCCCCTTGCATTGGAAAAAGGAAATTTCGGAATCAAATGTCCCAATGCTTGTTCTTACAAGTTGGCTTGATGCTGGTACGGCAGAAGGCACTTTATTACGATTACAACATTTTGATAATCCGCAGAAAGTAGTCATGATGCCAACTTCTCATGGCGGAAATTCTCATGCCAGCCCTTTTCTTGTTTCTGATAAAATGGTAGACCCTGTTCCATCGGTTAATGAACAATTTAAACTGCAATTAGACTTCTTTGACCATTACCTAAAAGAAAATGACAAAGGAGTTGAGGATTGGCCAACCATTAAATACTATAATTTTGGAGAAGAATCGTTTAAACAATCTGATATTTGGCCGCCTAAAGGGCAACAAAGAATCCAATACTTTTTAGATGCCAACGGGAAATTAAATACTTCATCATCTGATGAACATCTAGGTATGGATGAATATCTAGTTGACTTTTCCGTAAGTACTGGTACAAACAATCGGTGGACAACCCAAATGGGAAAACACATTCTTAACCTTGATAATCGCAATGCTGCCGATTCTTTAATGTTAACTTATACTACCGCACCTCTTGTAGAACCTCTTCAAATCACAGGAACACCCGTAATTTCTCTCAATCTGTCTTCAACACACAAAGAAGGTGGGATTTTTGTCTACTTAGAAGATGTTGACCCAAGTGGAAAAAGCAGATATATAACAGAAGGAGGACTTTTGCTTAAACATCGAAAATTATCTATGAATGATATGTTTAATAAGATACCATATCATTCATTTAAGAAATCAGACGCATCACCTATGTCAATTGATAAAATAGAAGAAATCAGCTTTAAGTTACATCCAACATCTATTCTCATCAAGAAAGGACATTCTATTAGAATTGCGATTTCTGGAGCTGATAAGGATACATTTGACAAAGTTCCGACCGAAGGAATACCAACTTTGAACATATACAGGAATAAAACAAACAAATCTTTTTTAGAATTACCAATAATAAAATAAAACATGTGCACAACAATGGCTCCTATGAAAAGCCATAGTCCAGTTCTCTAAAGTTAATCAATATTTTCTTTTTGCCTTAAACCACCTTTTTTATTAGGGTTCACCGGCATCCGTATGATTATAAATTATAATAAACCCGGCCACTTGTTATAAATGAAGGCTTCACCCTTGCCAAGGCATACCTCGTAACTCGCCATAGTCGTCTGGTCGTTGTAAAACATTTGAAAAATGAGACATATTTTATTGATATTAATAATTGTTATAGGAAGCCATTCAGGTTTTTCCCAAAATACATCTGAATTAGAAAGCTTAAAAATTGCAAGTAAAATTGACGATTGGAACAAAGCCTGGGAAATTAAAGATGCTGAATTAGCTTGCAAATGGTATTCTGAAAATGCGGATTTTACAAATGCATTCGGATTTAATAGAATTGGTAAATCGGAAATTCAAAAATACTTAACTGAAGTGTTTGGACTTGATTTCGTAATGGCGGGCAATACGGAACAAACCTCTATTAAGTTTAAAAAAATATCTAATAATGCAATATTAGTAATTACCACAGTTGAGCGAAGAGGACAGAAATCATCTGATAACAAGGATTTGGGAATTAGAAGAACATCACATTACCGATTATTTGAAAAAACAAACGACTGGTTTATAAAAGCTCATTTAATTTCGGATGCAAGGAGTATTAAAACTGAAAAACACTAAAAACGTTTACAACAAAGAACTGAGGAAAAAAACAAGTAAATTCTTCCTTGATCCGAAACACTATTGTTCCAGGCCCATAGGTTTATAAATCAAATTCCCCGGGCCATTTCCGTGCTATTCTTATACGAGACCAATGGTCGATGATACCTACGGCCCATAAAAACCCGAGCGGTCGAGGCCGCCGCCCTACCTTTTTTCCTACCATCGACCATCGGCCAGACAGTACGACTGCACATTCGCCCATAAAATTTGCTATATTTCATCCTTGAAAACCCGGACGGAGCCGTTCGCGGTCGGTACCATCGACATCACCGCCTATAGCGAATGTGCGTCTAATGGCGACCCCTTGCCAAGGTATGCAAAGCATACACCTCGCAACTCGCCATAGCCGTCTGGCCGTTGGCATTAATTATGAAGAATCTTATAGTTCAGATATCTTTTCTCTTTTTATTCAATCATTTTGGACTCTTTGCGCAGGACACAATCTCGAATGAAAAAATTTATATTGATAATGACCTTGCATTTAAATATAGTGACGGACAACCATTCTCTGGAATAGCTCAAATCAGAAAGAAAAATGGGCAAATTGCGTTTGAAATGGAATATGAAGACGGAGTGATTTTAAAGCAGTATGTTTATTACAGACGTAAAAAAAATAACAGAAAACTAGCAACAAAAGTACTTTATGACCCTCAAAAACCTTGGAAAGAGGTAACCGAAATAAGATACTTTTCATCGTTTGAGGAATGGACTTTTTATGATGAAAATGGTAATCGGACTTTAAAAGAACAGCGGAAAAACGGAGAGATAATATATAGTTGTGAATATTCTGGAAGAAAAAAGCATGGACAAGAAATGTGTTTAGATGATGATGGAGCAAAAATGTTCATTGAGTATGTGAATGGTAAGCGGAAAAAATAACTAATGCCAACAATGGTAACCGTTGCACAACTCGTCATCAGGAATAAATTGATAGTTTTTGAATTATCAGAAATAATTAAAACCCAACATATCAGTTAGTTAAATTTTATAAATAATAACCTAACAAGTATGTGTTGATGGAATATATGGTTGTGCAACAAGCACAATGGCTATAATTAATGCGGATCTTGGTGCTTAATCGGAAGTTTACTACTTTTAATTCCCGCACTAACTACAACCTAGACGTTAGGCAAAATTGTAATGACAAACCGATATTTCTTATTAGTATTAACGTGTTTGTTTGTTTCATGCTCTGAAAAAGAACAAAATTTAGACGAAGAAGTCTTCAACGATGTCTTTATTCAATTAGCTGAAAAAATGAGATTGAAAGTTTCTGAAATTTATCCTGTTCCTCCTCCTCCATTACTTGACGAAAAAAACCTTGACAGCTTAAAGGAGAATTTAATCTTGTATGCTGAGAGTTTAAATAACTATTCGGCATATTTAAGAAATTATTACTTTCACAATTACACTATAAATGCAGACTCTTTGAATGTAAAAATTGGAATTAATGATACTTTACATACAATAAACCCCCATCATATTTCTAATATGTATTCAAACAATGAATACCTAAAAGAAAATCCTGAATTTAGAAAATTACTTGTTTCTAATACTCAAAACCTGAAAAGTCCAAAAACTATTGACATCAATCGTATAAAAGAACATAAGCCTTTCAAAATAGCAAAAACAAGTGAACTTGGGTGGAAACAAGAATTAAGAAATGATTATCAAAACAATAAAGATTTCTATCTATCTGGAATTCTTGATTTATCAAGAGTTTATTTTAATAAAGAAAAAAATAAAGGTTATTTTACATGCTCTGAAATAGCTAATCATTATGAGATTTTTACCCAATTAATATTAGTTGAAAAAATTAATGGAAAGTGGAAAATTAAGAGTGAATTTTACTCTTATTAAAATAGGTGCAAACAATAGTAACCGTTACACAAACCATTGATAAGTTAAAAAACAGATTCATATAAGCCCCATCAAGGGCTTTTTTTTTATGTCCGACCAGAAGAGGAACTCTAATTTTGGATGCTTGATAAAAGAGCCCATTAAATATGGAGGGGCTCTTTTTATACGTCCGCTAAAAGCAGGTTGTCCTGCCCCTCTTTTGACCGCTTTAGTTCAAATTTCAAGTATTCCTTACTCGACTAAAAAAAGGTGGACAGCTTTTCTTAGCGCTCTTTTTTTCCATGTATACTTAAAACTAATAACGCAAAGTTAAGATCATGTTTTCCCTATGTCGTTTTTTCGTTAACTTTTACAACAAGCACAATGCCTATAGCAAATAGGGCAAAAATGCTGAATTTAACGGTTAGAGTTTATTTGTAAATAATATTGCTTATTCATTAAAAGATCACAACATACATCCATGAAGAAGGAACGAAAAATTAGTATTTTATTTTTTTTCTTATTAATTGGTTGTGGAACACAAAAACAACCGTTAATACAAGATGTAAACGGAACGCACCTATTTGTCTCAAATCAAATATGGTTATCACACGAACATATTTTAGTCGATTTTATAGGGGCAGACAGTATACAACCTACTAGATGGAACCATGATACCATAATTAACGAAATGATGCCTTATCTCAAAGAGCTTAAAGAGCATAACGTTAGTTATTTAGTTGACGCTACACCGGCTTACTTAGGAAGAGATGTTTTACTTCTTAATAAAATATCCAATAAAACAGGTATTAAGATTATTACAAATACCGGTCTCTATGGAGCGCGGAATAATAAATTTATTCCTAAGTATGCCCAAGAAATAACAGCAGAAAATCTTGCTCAAATGTGGATTGATGAATATAAAAATGGCATTGACGGAACCACGATAAAACCAGGCTTTATTAAGATCGGTATAGATAATTCCGACTCCTTACATATGATGCACCAAAAGTTGGCAAAAGCTGCAGCCCTGACTCATTTACAAACAGGTTTAACAATAGCATCACACACGGGAAAGGCAACCGGTTTATGGCCGCAATTAGACATTCTTAAAGAAGTGGGGGTTTCTCCGGAAGCTTTTATTTGGGTACATGCTCAGGAAGAAGACAATAACAACAATTATCTTAAAGCCGCAGAGATGGGGTGCTGGATAAGTCTTGATGGATTAGGTTGGGAATTGGATAGACATGTTGAAAAACTGTTGTTCGCAAAAAGAAATGGAATCTTGGATCGAATTTTAATTTCGCACGATTCTGGTTGGTATGATCCACAAAAAGAAAATCAAACAATAAAACCATATACAAATATTTTTGGGAAACTCTATCCAGAGCTAAAATCACATGGGTTTACAGATGATGAATTCAATGCATTAATAAGCGCCAATCCCTCAAAGGCATTTTTAATAGAAGTCAAAAACTACTCTTCAGATAAAATCAACAAGTGATACAACGAATCATAATTCATATACAAAAATTTGATATTCAGTAATTTGAAAAAGTTTGGCTTTCTGTTTTAGTATTTTATTGGCGGTAACCTAGGCCAATACCACGTATAATTAAAGGTTGGTTATTACCTTGTTACGAAAATCCTAAAGGTTTTTTTGTTTGTCGTATACTTGCCAAATACTCCGCTGATCAAGAACCCAAAATACAAACTTAAATCCTTAGCTATAACAAAGAAAATTAAAATGGAAACTAGAGAAGCCCATAGAAATGAATTCACCATTTCAACCGACAAGGATAAATTAGATATTTTGAGCATTCACAAATTCCTTGCAAACGAAACCGATTGGGCCAACGGAATTCCAATCAATACCGTGAAAACATCAATTGAAAACTCTTTGAATTTTGGGCTTTATCACAAAAACAAACAAATTGGTTTTGCTAGAATAATTTCGGACTATTCCACTATTGCATATTTAGGAGATGTGTATGTCCTAAAGGAATACAGAGGAAAGGGATTAAGTAAATGGCTGATAAATGAAATAATGGAACATCCAAATCTTCAAGGATTAAGACGATGGATTTTGTTAACTGATACAGCGGAATGGCTTTATAAAAAGTTCGGCTTTACAGAAATACCTAATCCTGAATT
Source organism: Pseudozobellia thermophila (assembly GCF_900141855.1). GTDB lineage: Bacteria > Bacteroidota > Bacteroidia > Flavobacteriales > Flavobacteriaceae > Pseudozobellia > Pseudozobellia thermophila. Next base: position 25,559 of record NZ_FQYU01000017.1, on the reverse strand, counting down.
TTATATGGAGAAACACAACCCGAATGTATATAACGGAATAAATTGATTTTTTTTTAATTATTGGAAATAATTAAAACCCAATATATCAATCAGTTACGCTTTACAAAAAACTACCTAACAAGTACGTATTGATGGAATATGTGGTTGTGTAACAAGCACACAGTATAAAAAATGCCGGTGTTTGGCTTAAATAAAGGTCGTTGCACGTTTGCTACGTCCGATTTTCCTTCGGAAAATCCTCGCACTCAAACACGCAACGTTCCTTACACAAACACGTTGGCAACAAGCAAACAATCATTCTCATTTGGAAATTCGACATAAATATTGTACGTTTACTTGTACAACATTATGTACAAAAAACCAATAATTATGAGAGCAATAACAATTTCCACCCTACGTAAGAATATAAAAAAACACTTTGACTATGTTTCAAAGTCAATGGAAGTTATAGTTGTACCAAGAAGCAAAGAAGATGACGCTGTCGTCATAATGTCTATTAACGAGTATAATTCATTAAAAGAAACAGAGCACCTACTGTCTACCAAAGCTAATAGAAATAGACTAATGGAATCCATCGAACAAATTGAAAAAGGAGAGTTAGTTGAATATAATGAAGACGAAAATCAATTAGCTGACTAAATGAATATCGCTTTTACTGCACACGGATGGGAAGATTTCACTTATTGGTTGGAAAATGACCCTGATACAGCAATCAAACTAAAAAACTTACTAAAAGAAATTAAAGCAAATCCATTTAAAGGAACAGGAAAACCAGAACCCCTAAAACACGGACTTAAAGGTTTTTGGTCAAGGAGAATAACAGGTGAACACAGATTGGTTTATAAGGTATCTGGGAAAAAAGGGGTTGACCAAAAATGCACGATAATTCAATGTAGATTTCATTACGATGACAAATAAAAGCCAGTTGCACAACACGGGTATCCGTTGCACAAGCCCTTGATAAGCAACAAAAAGAATGATTATAAGCCTCTTTAAGGGGCTTTTTTACTTTCCCATCAATATCCGATACCGAACCTTAGGTCGTTTTCAAGAGCTCCAAGGGGGAAGATATGTGCGTTTTTCAGCATAGTGGACAAAGCATGTTGCCCCGCCTCACCGAAAAGCAACCGTGCCAGTGCGCCTACCCCTAAAAACACCCCTGAAAAGTAGGCCAGGGCTACTTTGCCAGCGCGCCAACCCGCCCGCCGCTGTCGCAGACGGCGTGCCCCTTACTGTTCATAGCCAAGACCTTGAGGGAGATGACCTAAAGGCCGTGTTACTCCACTGCAAAAAACACGTACTGCATAAATAACCGTTTTTTCACGACTCCCGTAGCACTCATTTCCCTCAACGTTCCGGGTATACTGCGACTTTTATAAAGGCCATCTTGTATTTATCAACTTTACTATCTACTTTAGACGACCACACATAACTGTCATATACTCTAGAAGTCAAAGCAATCTTCCACTCGGTAGGCTGCCCCTTTCGGAAGATATCCCCGGACCGTTAGGCACAATTAAATATCTATAACCAAACTTTAACAAGTCTAATCATCTTGGACTCCAAACCAACTCAAAATGAAACCAACCCAATTAATTATTTTCTTTTTACTGATAACTGTAAGCTCAAAGGCACAAACCAGTGAACTTGGCACATTGGCAGATCAAATTTATTTTAACGGAGAGATTTATACAATGGACGATAACCGGCCAATGGTGGAAGCTGTGGCCGTAAGAGCCGATTCAATTCTATCTGTAGGAAGTAAGGAAGATCTCATGAAGTTAAAAGGGGATAAAACCCAACTCTTTGATTTAAAAGGCAAGACCATGATTCCTGGATTAATAGAGGGGCATGCCCATTTATATTATGTTGGATTAAATTTATTGGAAGTTGACTTGGTCGGGGCTAAGAGTTATGAAGAGGCTATTGAAAGAGTCGCAGAAAAAGCAAAAAACACTCCGAAAGGAGAATGGATTTTAGCAAACGGATGGCATCATGATAAGTGGGATACACAACCTACATTAGTTAATGGGTTTCCCACAAATAAGTTGCTATCTGCTGCTGTACCAGATCATCCTGTTATTCTTATACATGCTTCTGGACATATCATAATTATAAATCAAAAAGCTATGGATATAGCAGGTATCAATTCAAAGACACCTCAACCGGATGGCGGCGAAATAATTATAGATATTAATGGTGAACCAACCGGAATTCTTAATGAAACTGCAGGAGATTTAGTGTTCAAGTTTGTACCTGAACCTACAAAGGAAGATGTAAAAGAAGCAGTAACTTTAGCTTTAGAAGAGTGCTTTAAAAATGGTATCACCGGATTTCATGATGCAGGTTCTGATGGCTACATGATAAACCTTTTTGAAGAAATGGCATCACAAAACCTAATTAAACTAAGGCTGTATGTTATGCTTCGCGGAACACAACCCGAACTTCTAAAATATTCTTTTAAGAGAGGTATTCAAGTGAACTTATACGACAACCAACTAACCATTAGATCTATAAAACTAATGGCAGATGGGGCTTTAGGCTCTAGAGGCGCCTGGTTATTGGAAGAGTATACGGATGCACCCGGAGAGCATGGTCATAATTTTACACCGTTAGAGGATATTGATAAAATTGTTAAAAACGCCTACAAAAATGGTTTTCAAGTAGGTATACATGCCATAGGTGACCGAGCAACTCGTGAGGTTTTGGATATTTATGAGAGCACATTTATGACGAAATCTACAAATAGTCCAAAAGATGCAAGATTTAGAATAGAACACGCCCAACATTTCAATCCAGCGGACATTCTTAGGGTTGCTGAATTGGATGTTATTCTAGCAATGCAGGCTATTCATATGTCATCGGATAGACCTTGGGCCATTGATCGTCTGGGAGAGAAACGTATTACGGAAGGGGCCTATATATGGCAGTCCTTTTTAAAGTCTGGAGCAAAGATCGTGAACGGAACCGATGCACCTGTAGAACCCCTTAATCCTATGGCTGGCTTTTATGCGTCAGTATCCAGAAAGACATTAAAAGGCATGCCTGATGGTGGTTACGAACCTCTGCAGAAAATGACAAGGATTCAAGCGCTCAGATCTTATACATTGGATGCTGCCTATGCGGCATTTCAAGAAAATGACAAAGGGAGTATTGAGGTTGGAAAATGGGCAGATTTCACCATACTTGACAAAAATATTATGACCATTCCGGAAAATCAAATCTTGGAAACTAAGGTCACCAAGACGATTATTGGGGGCGAAGTAGTTTTTGATGATGAAAAAATTGATTAAATATTCCCCAATCGATGTTGGAAGTTGATTATTGTGGATGGGTTTGAAAGTAGAAACCGAAGCTAGTGTAAATTCGAAATCGATATTTTCAAATTATACAGAATGAAAACCTGACTGAACGTTATTCTTCGGAAACGTATAACGATAGGGCTATTGAAAAAAAATGAAATTACTAACTGTGCCGAACAGAGTATATAATTTGTTGCTAGGTCTACCCTTCTTACGAAAAGTATTACTTACATCAGTTTTTATTATGGGAATGATTTTATGGAGTTCCTGTAATAAAAAAATAGGGAGTCCGGCTAATTCCAATGCGGATACATACTTAAAAACCGCGCAACCCAAGCCTTATTTAATCTTAATTTCCCTTGATGGTTTTAGATGGGATTATGTAGAAAAATATCAGCCACCACATTTGAGGGCATTCATTAAAGAAGGTGTTAAGGCAGAATCGTTAATACCCTCATTTCCTACCAAAACTTTTCCAAACCATTATACCATCGCTACCGGGCTTTATCCTGAAAAACATGGAATTATAGGGAATATATTTTATGATTATAAGAAAGACACGCTCTTTAATAAAAGGAGTCCGGGAATGGCAGAAGATGGAAGCTTTTATGGAGGTTCACCGATTTGGGTAGAGGCTAGTAAGGCAAATATTGTGACTGCCAGTTATTTCTTTGTAGGTACCGAAGCAGCTATTCAAGGAATAAGACCTACGTACTATTATCCATTTGATGCTAGCGTTACCAATGATGAAAAAGTTGATCAAGCAATACATTGGTTGCACTTGAACGATAAAAACAGACCGCATTTAATCACGTTGTATTTTGGTGATATGGATAAAGTTGGACACGATTATGGTACGAATGATGAAGGGAAACTGAAAACGGCTTTGTTTGAATTGGATAAAAAATTAGGCGATTTGTTTAAAGGAGTATCGGAAACCGGGCTTCCCGTAAATATGATGATAGTCTCTGACCATGGCATGGGAAATCAGTCTACCGACAAAATTATTCCCATAGATTCCATCGAAAACGATGACTTGTTCATGACGATTGAAAATGGTACTATAGTAAATATTCATCCCAAAAAAGATGTGGAAATAGACACTGTACTACAGTATTTAAGAACCAAGGAAAGTAATTTCAAGGCTTATAAAACCGAAGATACCCCAGGTTTTGAGTACATCCCAAAAAATAAAAACTGGGGTGCAATACAGTTAATACCCGATTACGGTTATCATTTTTGGAATCAAAGACGCAAAGACGCCCTTATCGAAGAGGGGGTTACAAGCTTTGGAGTTCATGGCTATGATAGCCAATACAAAGAAATGCATGGGATATTTTATGCGAAGGGTCCGGCCTTTAAAGATGGTTATGAAATACCTTCGATAAAAAACATCCATCTCTATCCATTGATGTGCAAGATATTAGGCTTGGAAATTCCAAAATCGATCGATGGAGATATACATCAAATCGAAGGCGTTTTGAAAGAGTAAAAAAATAAGGACTATAAAAGGGCGGCACGTAACATAACTTACAAAAATACGGGCTTCGGGCTTAGTCAAAAGGTTTGCGTATTTTTATGAAGTCCGCAATCCCGATAGCCCTCGGGATAGGATGTTGCCCTGGGCAGGAAAAGAAAAAACAAAGCCCGCCCGAACGCCGGCCTGAATGGCAAAGTCGGGCAGGTACCCGTTCGGTACGGGCGGGCCGAAAATTGTCGTATAAAAATCCCTAACCGGGTTAGGGGGGAACATTGTGCAACACTGTGAAAACTAAAGTAGTATATATTGTCATTGTTTTAATCACCTCGATGGCGCCAAAGGCGTTTTCCCAAAGTCCTGATTTACTATTCAGTAATGATTTGATCCAGATATATAAATCAAGGGCTTTAGCTATGGATGAGACCATTTATGATGCGACTACCGATTTTGAGAAACTACGGGAAACGGAGGAAACGGACGAATGTAAGGTTGACTACTCTTTTTACTATAACCCCCTTTCATTGGTGGGAGCCTACTACAGTTACGAGTTTGGCGAAGGAGGGGTTGTAGCTTGTGGGGTTCCCGGTAGTTCGTTGGGAATTCGGACAATTGATTTAAAATCCAAAAAGGAAACCGCATTAACTGATATTTTTGAGGAAAAAAGTATTTTGAATGCCCTAAAATCGGATAAGTGGATTCAAGGAATTGGAAAAGAGAACCATATTGACTTCTCGGGGTATCATAACTTAAAGGATCTAATTACCGCCATCAACAAATTAGGATACGCGGAGTTCAAGCCAAGTAGTTTTGCAATCTTAAGGTATTCGGAAGAAAAAAATGAAGTTGCCGTTAGGTTTGTTGGTAAAGCCTATGTGGGATTTAATCATAACCAACATCTACAATTAGGACTTACTCTTGTTCCAAAACCCAATTTCAAGGATGAATTATTGAACAAGACCGAATTTGTTTTGGGGAAATTTAAAAACGGATTGACAACTCAACGTGGCCAAAACGGAGGATAAGGCATAGCGGTTGAAGAGGGAGAGCAAGAGTGTAAATACAAAATAAAGACCAGTGCAAAGCCAATTACGACCGCCTCATCCCTTATGTAAACTCCCTAGGTGACGATGTTACGATCACTCCTAAAAATGGAGGTGTTGGTATTATTCGGAAAAGACAATTCATTCTTATTAAGCCCGCGACAAAGACACGAATTGATTTAGGATTTAAATTAAAGGACAAACCTACAACCGAAAGATTGGAAAACCCGGGACCGTTTGAAACTATGTGTACCCATAGGGTTCGTTTGACCAATGCATCTGAAGTTGATAATGAACTCAAAGATTGGATTTTGGAAGCCTACGAAAAATCAATTTAAAAAAGCACTACCGTTAAAGCCCCACAAAAGGGCTTAGTCCGGATGCACGTCGGAAATAATGTGGTGCATTCCAAACGGAACGTTTCATACCAAGAGGCAAGACGAAATGTCAAGGAGGGTAGTGTAAATAATAAACGAATAAAAACTACGGGCACTATGGGCAACCCTTGCACGGGCGATTGATTCGCCGTAAATAGGATCTGTTCTGGTTGGTTTATGTTTTTCTCCGGCCCAAAGTCCCGGGGTGGGGGGTAGGGCTATACTCCCGTATTCCAACAAGCGTCGTCTTTTTCGCTATCTATTTATTAATTTTGGACCTCCGGCCACATAGTTGACCACACGTGTTGGGCCCGTGGGCGCAATTGGATGAAAATGACACAACATCGAAAAAGAAATAAAGACCTGGGGCTGGCCGAGTTGATTGCTATTGCCCTCGGGGGAATGGTCGGGGGCGGAATTTTTACGATTCTTGGAATTTCGGTCGAATTGATAGGAAGCCTGACCCCGGTTGCGATAGTCATAGGCGGACTGATCGCTGCCCTGGCGGCATATTCGTATGTGAAGTTGGGCTTGTTTTACAGGGACGAGGGCGCTACCTATTCTTTTTTCAAGAGAACCTATCCGCGATCAAAATTCTCGGCATCCGCCATAGGTTGGTTCATTATTTTCGGCTACATCAGTACATTGGCCCTGTACGCCTATACCTTTTCATCTTATGCCATCAGTGGTACCGATTTTGCCGATAACCTTTGGTTGAGAAAGGGAATTGCCGTTTCGGTCATCGGACTGTTTACCCTAATCAATATTTGGAGTGTGAACGGGATGGGAAAAATCGAAGACCTAATGGTTTATACCAAACTGATCGTTCTCGCCCTTATTTCCATTGTGTTGATGACCCACGGGACGACGGATTTCGCCACCTTTGTTGCCAATATGGCCTTGGATCTCGAACAGTCAAGCCTTTTTTCGATCCTGATCGTTTCCTCATTGACCTTTGTGGCCTTCGAAGGATTTCAATTGGTGATCAATGCCGTCAATGAGATGACCGACCCCGAAAAAAATATACCAAGGGCCATCTATAGCTCCATTTCCATGGCGGTTTTAATTTATGTGGTTATTGCGATGGGGGCCTTGTTCGCCATACCGACCGAAGAGATCGTTGCGAATAAGGAGTTTGCACTGGCGTCGGGGGCGGGTAATGTATTGGGGGCCCTGGGCACGAACCTGGTTGTCTTTGGGGCAATCTTGGCAACAAGTAGTGCCATAAGCGGTACCGTTTTCGGCTCATCGCGCCAAATGGCGGTAATAGCACAAGATGGTTATTTTCCACAAATTTTGGGCGTCCGTAAAAACAAGAGTCCGCAAAACGCCATTATCGCCATGGCCTTAATTTCGTGTCTTTTGATCTCGGTAGGCGGACTGGAATTGATTCTTGAGTTTGGAAGCGTGACCTTTCTCTTGGTTTCCTTGCTCATGGCAATCGCCAATTTTAAAATAAGAAAGAAAACCAATTCCTCGACCTTTTTGACCCTCCTGTCAATTTTCGGATTAAGTATAGGCGGTATTTTAATTTTATATTACGAATTGACCAACAACTGGCAGCAAATGACAGCCATCGTTGTAATCTATGTTCTGCTGGCATTCGGGGCTTGGAAGTTTTCGTTTGACAAGAAAAAGAAGCTACAACACAAGTAAGGGCTGCACAGGTACCCATTTCTTGAATGATGGGCTCGTATAAGCGCTTTTTAAGCGGTTTTGTTTTTATGCCACCGGCAAACCGAAAACGGAGTGCCGTTTCCCGGTACTTTTTTCACTGCATATGCTAAGTCGCGGCCCAGTTCCCGCTCGGCAAGGATCGACAAACACTTTTTTTAGTAACTTGTGCAATAGGGACATCGGCTATGGCAAATGGGGTGTGACTACTTAAAAATGAAGATATTGCAACTTGATAACATTCGGTCTGTCCGACAAATATTCGGTTTTAAAAACCCACACCGTGCACGGCCCAACCGGTCGCCTTTATTATATTAAGTGAATGAAAATGATAGAATATTTATACTACGGAATGTTGATAATTTCCATTGTCCTGATCTATTTTGCCTTACGGCAGTACAATGGCACCAAGGAGCTAATACAAAGCGGAATAAAAACGAAAGCGGAGGTGGTTGATTTAATCGAAGTTAGTGATGATGAAGGTACTGCCTTCAAGCCAGTTTTTGAATATAGGGATAGATCTAAAAATTTGAAGACCTTCAAAAGTCAGGTCAGTTCACGTCCGGCACCTTACAAAATTGGAGATAAAGTCAATATTATTTACTCCCCAGACTCTGATGAAAGAAAAGTGGTATCGTTCTGGGGCCTGTACAGATGGACCATTATACTTTTATGTATCGCTTCTCCTCTGCTGATTATCGGAGGGGGATATTTGTTGTACTCAAGGGGATAAAACAAAGGCTAAGCCGTTTAGGGTTTATTGCTTGTTCCAAGCCAACCACAAAGTCTCTATCCAATTGATTAATTTAGTTACACGGAATACCGAACTAGCGGCCACCAAGCCAGCAGAGCCTCACGCATCGCAAAGCGATGCTTCCTACATTTGTGTTCTGCCGATGCAGCCGACACGCCGCTACAAAATCATACACAAGACCTTTGGCGACCATTGGCTAGAACAACACCGGAGAAACCGATGAAATACAAAAAGACAAAGCCTCATATTGAATTGGAACCCTTTATAGACTTCTATTGGGAGTTGAAAGGACACAAGTTCAAAACCCAGAGAGAACGGGTTTTCCCAGATGGATGCACGGGTATCGTAATGAATCTAGGAAATAAATGTCTCACGGATAACGGCGCACTATCGATGGAATTTGGGAAAACCTACGTGGTTGGGGCAATGACTTCATTTAAAGATAGCGTTATAGATACGGATACACACTTAATAGGCGTATGTCTAAAACCTGGTACTTTCGCAAATTTCTATGCCCCTCAAAATAAACTGACCAACGACACGGTTGAATTTGAAAAATCCCAATCATTTAATCTTGACAAAACTTTTAAAAATTCTTTCAATTATTTTGACCAATTCTTTTTATCAAGACTAAAAAGCAAAAATTACCAGCTACAATCAATCATCAATGACATTCATTCAATGAAGGGGCAACTTTGTATCTACGAATTATCGAAACGTAATTTCACAACAGTAAGACAGCTTGAACGCAATTTTAAAAATCTCATTGGACTTTCACCAAAAAAGTATTCAAATATTATCCGCTTTCGGAATGCTTTGGGGCTGATCAAAGATGCAAGGCAAAATCGGAGTTTACTGGATATTGCCTTTGAATGTGGGTATTATGACCATTCCCATCTCACAAACGAAATAAAGCGGTATACTGGCCTTCTGCCCTCGGATCTTTAAAAGGTCGTTTTTTTCCAAAGCAAGGTTTTGGGGGCATTCTTAGTTTTGTGGAAAAAATCAACATTCAATGAGAAAAGTAAAATTGTTTATAGCAACCAGTTTAGACGGTTTCATTGCCCAGCCCAATGATGACCTTAGTTTTTTAAAGTTAGTTGAAAAAGAAGGGGAAGATTATGGTTACGCAGCATTTACCTCAACCATAGATACCATTATTATTGGCCGTAAAACCTATGATTATGTGGTAAAGGAGATTGGTGCTTCCCATTACGACAATGGAGAAAGGGATGTGTATGTCATAACAAGAACAGAACGTCCTGACAACGGTAGAATCAAATTTTACACAGGCAATTTAAAAGAATTGGTTACCAAGCTTAAAAGCGAAGAGGGAAAGGATATTTATTGTGATGGTGGTGCCGAAGTGGTTAACGAACTACTTAAAAACGATCTCATTGATGAACTTACTATTTCCATTGTGCCCATTCTTGTAGGGAATGGCACAAGATTATTTAAAGAAGGTAGACCAGAGCAACTGTTGGAATTTATAAGTGCCAAAACATTTGATACAGGATTGGTGCAATTGTATTACAAGCGAAAAAAATAAACAACGAACAATGATGAATAGAATGGAACATATAAATCCGGAAGGACTAATAAAAAATCCTGCGTTTTCTCAAATCATAACGACTGAAGGAAACGGAAAGACAATTTATATCGGTGGACAAAATGCAGTAAACGGAAATGGAGAAATTGTAGGAAAAAATGATATTTTACAACAAACCGAGCAAGTAATGAAAAACCTTGAAATTGCTCTTAAATCTTGTGGAGTAAATTTTGAGAGTTTAGTGAAATTAAACATTCACATTGTTCAAGGGCAGAATGCTTATGGTGCATTTCAAGTTTCACAGAAATTTTTAGGGCAAAACCCAAACCCACCGATTATTACAGTTTTGTATGTTGCAGGACTAATAAATCCCGAATTTTTACTTGAAATTGATGCTATCGCATTTAAACCTGAAAACTAAGAAAATGGAAAATCAAGTCGGAAAAACCAAAGATGTAGGATTTCAATTTGGAATAAGGAAAACCTTTTCTGTTTCGAGTGAGAAGGTTTGGGACTTTTTATTTTCCGAGAATGGACTAAAGATTTGGTTAGGCAATTTGAAAAATGAACTTGAAATTAAAAAAGAATACGAAACTGAAAATGGCATAACAGGACTTGTCCGTGTTTTTAAAGCAAATTCACACATTCGCTTGAATTGGAAACCGAAAAATTGGAAAAATACATCGACCGTTCAAATTCGAGTTATTGGAAATCAAGAAAAGACAACAGTTGCAATTCACCACGAGAAATTATCGAATGCTGAACAGAGAGCGGAAATGAAAGAACATTGGAACGAAATAATGAACAAAATAGGAACTGAAATAAAAAAGCTAGCAGGTAACATTGTATATAAAAAATAGGCGATTTAGTGCTGAATTCGAGGAGTTTGGCTCGTATCAAAATTTGTGCATAACCGAAAGCTCCGTGCTTCTTAACCGCCTTCTTTTCATATTCGTAAACGTTAGCGGTCATTGTAAACGAACTCTCAACCAATAACTATCATAAAATAGAAAGATTCTAATATTTATTTTGACATTACATTTTTCAAATATGCCAGCACAAGACAAAATAATAGTGTGGAAAAGCACTTATGTAAACACAACCGAATTTACCACCATTAATTTTAAAGACACGATTGAAGTTAAGGGACACATCACAGGTCAAGGATTGGGGAAATTAATGAATGTTAATTACCTGCTTGAAATCAATGAAAAATGGGAAATTCAGTCAGTAAACATCAATTTTCAATCCGATAGTACGTTTAACATCTCACTCACAAAAAATAAAGACAATCATTGGGTCAATGAAAAAGGCAAAATCCTCGAACAATTGGATAACTGTACAGACATAGATATTGCCTTGACCCCTTTTACCAACACATTACCAATCAATAGGCTGGGGCTAGCAGTTGGAGAATCAAAAGAAATAGAAGTCGTTTACTTTGAATTACCTACCAAAAATTTTTCGCCTGCCAAACAGCGATATACCAATTTAGGCAATGGCGTTTATAAATATGAAAGCCTTACATCAGGATTTACAGCAAACCTAAAAGTTGACAGGGAAGGGTTTGTTTTAGATTACCCAGGTATTTGGCATAGAGTGTTTTCAGAGCACGAAGCTACTGCAAGACAGAAAGAAGGATTTGCTTCTTCACTGATTTCAGATAACGCAAGTGACGAAATTGCTGGAAATAATATTTACGATTGGCTTATAGGAAGTTGGAATGTAGAAGCTGTTGATTATTTAGAAAACAATGAAATAATAAAATCACAAGGTGAATGGCATTTTGCCTATGTTCTTGAAGGGCGGGCTGTACAAGATGTTTGGATTGCCCCGAAGCGTTCATTAAGAACACCAAACCTAAAACAGCCAAGAATTCGTTATGGATCAAGCATACGTTATTTTGACGCAGAATCAGAAAAATGGTGTGTTTATTGGTTCAATCCCGTGAGTAGTACAGTAAGTAAACTTTATGGTTGGAAAGACAAAGGTAATATTGTACAGGAAGGAACCGATGAAGATGGAAATATAATGCGGTGGACATTTCAGAACATAACCAACAAGTCATTTCATTGGAAAGGAGAAATTAGTACCGATAACGCAGAGACTTTTACTTTACAAGCAGAGTTCTTTGGAACACGAAAATATTGAACACCAAAACGAAAGTATTTTCTACAACAATAGAGATACTTCAAACCATTGGGCAATCTGACCCCGGCAACCGTATATTTTGGATTGGATCAAAGGAAATTCAAAAACATCAACTGATAAAGTAAAAATGTTGCCCAAAAGAATGAAAGAGCACCAAATTCAAGAGTTATAACTATTAACATATAAAATAATGAAGAATCCATTGCTCGTTTTTATGACCATATATTGTGCTGTCCTCTATTCACAGGTCTTGTCTTTAAAGCAAATTCACACATTCGCTTGAATTGGAAACCTGCCCATTGGGAAAATATGTCAACAATTCAAATTAGAGTAATTGGAAATCAAGAAAAGACAACAGTTGCAATTCACCACGAGAAATTATTGAATGCTGAACAGAGAGCGGAAATGAAAGCTTATTGGAGTGAAATAATGAAGAAAATTGGAGATGGATTAGTGTGATGGAGAGGGTAAAGTAATCAACGAGTTTACTTATAAGGACTTCGACAAGTGGGCTCACTAATTGCATGAAATTCTTTCTTACGGAAGAAAGAGCAAGACACCTTTTAAAAATTCACCTGTGCAAAAGCATTTGAAACTGGATGGGCACAACTCCCATTACAAACCAAAAAAATAACGAAGCGCCAACAATGGTAATGACCATTGCGACTGAGATTCTTGTCAGAATTCCACTATCTTTCGGCTAGACCGGAAAGAATCTTGTAGATTTTTCCAGAACGTATCATTGCCAAACCGATGGCATTCATCAAATGAAACAGACGAAAAGTAGAAATATAGACTTGTTGGTAGGAGGTATATTTTTAATTCTGACAATTACCTTTATTGTAATATCAATGACCCACAAACCCTTCTTTGATTGGGTTTTTGAACGACACCATAATCAATGGAGTTGGTATCTAAGACCTTTGTTTTTACTTCCATTTTGCTATTTCGCCTATAAAAAGAGCTTTGCAGGAATGATGGTTTCAATTTTTGCCTTGTTTACAAGTATGTTTTGGTTTCCCAGGCCCGAGATGGTGAGTGCAAGCGTAGTGGATTTTTTAGAATTTGAGAAAGAGTATCTGTACGGTGAATGGAACTTGGGCAAACAACTACTGACCTTAACGATCCCTATTTCATTAATTGCCTTAGGCTTCGCTTTTTGGAAACGAAGTCTCATAATGGGCATTGCGGTAGTTGTTCTTATGGCTACTGGTAAAATGGTGTGGAGTATTCAAAATGCAGGCGAGTCGGGAAAATCAATATTGATACCGGCGATTATTGGTTTATTGATTTGTTGCGGTCTGATTTTTTATGGATTTAAAAGGTTGGAAAAAAAATAAGGAATGCCTATACTGTATATTGTAAATGGGCCTTGGGGGATGAAAGTCGGGAACCATTTATGAACACGGCCAAATCTATAGTTTGCCCAAGGAAATATTTGAAAATACGGCTTTTAGGTATGAAGGTTGGCTTTTAAGCATGAATGGATTAAAAACAAAAGATTTGGCTCAGTGCAAAATTAAAAGGGTTGCAGCTGGCAATTCGCTACTGCCCATCGCCCATACCGATGTGGCATATTGCAATAAGTCGAAATAAATGGAAGATGGAACTATGGGATAACCGATAAAATACGCTTTCTGATCGGACTTGTTTTCTTTTTTGATTGGCCGGACAGTACGACTACACATTCGCCCATAAAATTTGCTATATTTTATCCAAGAAAACCCGGACGGAGCCGTTCGCGGTCGGTACCATCGACATCACCGCCTATAGCGAATGTGCGTCTAATGGCGACCCCTTGCCAAGGTATGCCAGGCATACCACGCAACTCGCCATAGCCGTCTGGCCGTTGTGAGCAATTAAAAAAAACGAACGAACATAAATGAAAAACCTATTTTTAATTGGAATTTTACTATTCTCAATTACACTTTTCGGACAGGAGGAACTTGACCCTGATAAATATTATGCAGAATCAAAGACCATCTTCCTTGAATCAAAAATTTATGGAAAACAAAGGGAAGTGCAAATATTTGTACCTGACGAGTACGTTTGGGAAAAAAACAAAAAATTTAAAGTCCTTTACCTTTTTGATGCTCAAAACACTCGGATTTTCAACTACATAAGTGGAAACGTTCAGCTTCTGTCTATGGATACAATTGAACCCGTAATAATTGTAGGAGTTGTAACCGAAGATAGGTGGGATGAATTTTTACCGCTCAACAATCACGAGGCAACATTGGAAAGATATGAACCACCAATGGGACACGCGGACAAATTAATTGAACACATCGAAACCGAAATAGAACCTTATTTAAAAGAAAATTATCGGGTTCAAGATTATCGACTTGCAATTGGTCATTCTTTGGGTGCAACTTTTGTCACTTACGCATCAATGAAAACCGACAATCTATTCGATTACAACATACTTTTAAGTCCTAATTACAACTATGACAAAAAACAATTTGTCGATAGATTTAAGGAGTTTGTGAAAACCGACTTGCCAAAGAAGAAGGAATTTTATTTTGCGAATGGATTTGGCGACGACTACGAAAAAGAATTTGACGAACCGTTGCAAGAAATCATTAAAGTTTTAGAGAGTTCGGACAATGAAAAGATAAGTTGGAATTACAAAAAACTGGACATAGATAATCACGGACTAATTTGGCTGGGAGTATATAATGGACTTCTGAACTGGAAAAAATAACTGCTCACAACACGGGTAACCGTTGTACAAGTCCCAGCACAGCATAAAAAATCACTTTTTTTAAGCACTTTTTAGGGGGCTTTGGTTTTTAGGCCGGGCTTTGCACCTTGATTTTTGCCCCCCTAGAAGGCCGATTAAGGGTTGATGCAGGACCTTTTTAAGGAAGGCCAGTGCCCACGCCGCTTTTTGCACTTCATAGAGCCAAGTTACGGCCCAGTGTGCCCGGTCGTAAAGGGTCAAATCGCTTTTTTTTATAACTTGTGCGGCATGTACCAAGTAGTGAAACCGTGATTTTTACGCTACAGACCCGTCGGCCACATTGCGAAAAAAAGACCATGAAGAACGTTTTAGGAATCATTTTAATGGCATTGCTGATAAGTTGTAAGTCCGATTCAAAAACGGACAAAGAAGGACCTGAAAAAGAAAATGGACGTTTACGGAGCGAATGGAAATTGGCCGAAAAAGAAAAAAATCCCAATGCCAAGAATGTTGACACGGCCCCACTTGGGGAAGTTGCAAACCCCACGGCCTATACCTTCGACGATTTTCGTATTTCAAAAAACCGGGTGGGAATTTTTTCTAAAGGGATGTCCATTTCCGATGTCTATAACACCCTTCCAAGGGATCAGATCAAGAAGAAAGTCGGCTACGGGGAATTTGCGGGCGACACCTATGACGATTATGAGATCTACGATGCCAACGGAAAAAAAATACTGGTATTGACCGCAATGGAAAAGGGAAATACGCACTCTAAAATCGGCCGGGTCCTAATTTTGGACAAGAGGTTCGAAACGGCGGAAAAAATCGGCTTAGGCTCAACCTTTGGCGATTTGGAAAGGTATTATGCCACCGATAAAATGTCACCTGATATAGAGCACATCGTAATAGATGTTGAACCTATCAACGCTTGGTTTACGATTGGAAAAACGGAACTTCGGGAGGGTTGGTGGAATGGAAGGGGAATTGATCGATCGAAAATACCGGGCACGGCCAAATTTGACGGAATATGCATTTGGTGGAAATAAGTACTGCGGCGAACCCCGGTAACCCTTGCACCGGACAAGCCTATAAATTATTGGCGTTTAATGGAGGTTATAGACATTAATGATATTACCAGGAAGGTGAGCCTGTTTTTTAAAAAGGGCTTCAAAACAAAATTCCTGCTCTTCGTCTCGGTACCCCTCTTGGCAAGCATGCTATTTTTAACCGACTATTTTATTCTGCCCGAAAGGCAAACAAGCGATGTGATCGCTTACCGCCAGGTTATAAAGATTCCCCAAAGTGCGGGCGGAACATCGGTCAGGACGGGTAAGGTCTCGGGCTATAAATATACCACCGCAACGAAACTAAAATTTTCCACATCCAGGACCCCGATAACATCGTCCGAGGTAACCTTGACCACGACCCCGGTTTTTAAGACGGTGAAAACGGTGGTCGCTTCCCAAAAAACAATACCATTGGCATCGGGCTTTAGCGGGTTAAATCAGGTCTTGTTCATTTTGTGCAACGGCGTGATGGTCATATCGGTTATATATGTTTTTTTAAGCAGGACAATTACCGAAAATGCCCGGCTCAATTTAATTTATTGCAATACCTTCCTATTGGCCATATGGGTGTACGCCCTGCTTTTGTATTGATCGTATAAACGGCGGTCTGACCCGATTTGAAGCATGGCGCTTGCGCCTTGGGCTTAACCACTGGCAACCTTCGATAGGGGAGCCCGAAGGGCGTGATTTGTTTTCCCGTGTTTTTGTTTTTATGTAATTTAGGAACACCCATATGGCCCTTACGGCATAGACGTGCATAATTACGGGCCAGGGGCTAGTCACAAAAAGTACAAGCGACGATGAATTTGGACCATGTTGAAATTCTGACCGATGGGGTAGAGCAAACCAAGGCCTATTACGGAGAGGTATTGGAGCTTCCTATAGCGGAATATGATTCCAAATCGGTTAGTATAAAAATCGGATCGTCAACACTCCGATTTGTGGAAACCCCGAAAAGATCAAGGCCGATCTACCATTTCGCTTTCAATATCCCCGAGAACAAATTGAATGAGGCCATTGACTGGTGTGCCGGTCGGATCGAATTGATCCAAGAAAAGGATGCTGTCCTTATTGCCGATTTTGAACGGTGGAACGCCAATGCGGTTTATTTCTACGACAACAATGGAAACATTTTGGAATTCATTGCCAGGCATGATCTCAAAAACTCGACAACAGTCCCTTTTGGCAGTAGGCAGTTATTGAACATAAGCGAAATCGGGATCGTAAGTGAAAACCCCTTGGAATTGGGGCAACGACTGATCGAAGAACACGATCTTGTTTCATTTGGGAAAAACGAGGATAGCGAAACGTTTACGGCCCTTGGCGATGACAACGGACTCTTGATCATAGTAAAGAACAATAGGAACTGGTATCCGACGGATATCCCGGCAAAAGCAAATCGGACAAACATCGGATTGACCCATATGGGACAAAAAAAGACCATCGAAGTCAGTGGATAGGCCGGTAACTTCCATCGGAAATATATACATAGGGATCGGGCAGGTGAAAAGGGGGGAAGCCGTATGCCCTTGTCGCCGTAGCCGTTTGCCTTGAAAAACCTTTGAAATCAATGGATGGCACCATGAAAAAGTTGATTTTTTATGCCTTTTTGCCGATGGTCGTGGTAACGACCGCCCTTTTTGTAAGTGCGAGCATAGCGTTTGAGAATTATACATCGTCAGAACTAGTAACTAAAACCGAAGACATGAATATTCCGATCAATCAGGATGCACCTGTAAAATCACACGACGACCTGGTCATAGATGCGCCAAGACAGAAGGTCTGGGAACTACTGACGGGAATAAATGACTGGCCCCAGTGGCAGACAGAGGTTACGGAATCCCACCTGAAAGGGGAATTAAGGGAAGGGGCCGAGTTCGAATGGAAGGCCGGGGGACTGTCGTTTACTTCACGGATCCACACTATTGAACCTGGGGAGAAATTCGGCTGGACGGGAAAAACCTTTGGGGCCAGTGCCGTACACAATTGGTTTTTCCGGGATGAAGGGGATAAAACAAGGGTTTATGTCGAAGAGAGTTTGCAGGGCGTATTCCCAAAGCTCTTTGGCAAGTATTTTCAAAAGAAATTGGATAGTGGGCTACGGAAGAATTTAATGGAATTGAAGGTAGCATCCGAAAAACAAAAAAGCCCCGACCGGATACATTCTTAAGTATCCCCGTACTTTTTAGCTGCCGGTTCAAGGTACACCCTACACGGGCCGTTTGGCCCACCTCTTTGTTTTTTTTATCATGTCGTTAATTATCAGTAACTTAATGGCACCGACCACTTTCTTTTTTTCTATCAAAACAAATCCATATGAAAAACCTAAAAGTACTATCCTCGTTATTGATCCTAATTCCATTTGCAATCATTGGATGCCAAAACAACGAAAAGCCCGTGCCCGCTACCAAAACATCCGACGCTGAACTAAGGGCCCTGATAACCGAACAAGTGGACAGCCTTTACGCTGTCTATGAAAGGTTCGGTTACGATTGGATCGATTTTTATGCCGACAACTACGTGGCTATTTATCCTGATTCGCCCATTCAAAATTTGACCAAAGATTCCTTAAGGGCACAGTGGGAACGGATCTACAAAAAATACGATGTACGGCTCGTTGATCGTGGAAGGCCCACAATTATACCTTCGGAAGACATGGCCATATCTTACAACACCTTTAATGAGATTTTTATTAATAAGGAAAGTTTGGATACGATTAAAAACACCGGCACCTATATTGTTAATTGGAAAAGGCAACCGGATGATTCTTGGAAAATAGTATTTGAGACCTTACAGAATCATTAAAACAACACCCTGCAAATCCCCCACTTCGACAAGCGCCGTGCAGGCTTTGAAGGGGGTGCCCGAAGGGCGGGGGATGTTTAACAACACCCGCTACAATCCCTCTGCTACCGAACATAAAACCACCTTATTTTAAAAGGATTGCGATTTTCTGTAAGAACAAAATTGTAAGAATTTTTATATTCGTGGGTGTTTGGCTAAAGAAATTAAAAGATGTCAACTTTGATGATATTGTAATGGATAATTACACTTATTTCAATGCCTTTTTTAATAGTCAAAATTTTTAGATATGAATTTAAAACAAAAGATACTATTGTTTTCAATTTTACTTGTGACACACATTTTTGGCGGAAAAAGGATTACGATAAGTTTTTATGAGAATTATTATGTACTGAATTTCATGGAATTGATGGTTAGTTTACTAACTGTGATTTCAGGTATAGCTATACTAATTAGCATTTTAAAAATGATGAAAACCAAATAAACACAAGCCACCTCATTTTAAAAGGATTACGCTTTTCTGCAAAAACAAAATTGTAAGAATTTTTATATTCGTGTGGGTTTGGCTAGCGCTAGCTATTGCTTTTATACCCGCATAAAGAGGTATCTGTGTAATTGTACATATATACAGTTGTTGTGTGTAATGCCCGAACAACCGAAAACTAATATGAAGTATGTTTAAAAAAGACGACGAAAAATATTTAATCCGACAATTAAGTTCAAATAAAGTTGTCTTATTTCTAGGCTCAGGTTTTTCATTCGATGCAAAGAATAAAAACAATGAAAACTTCCCTACAGGATGGAAACTAGGAAAAAAGATTTGGGAATTTTTAGAAATAGATGGTGACTACGATGATACTAGTTTACCTGAGATGTACCAAGCATTTATGCAAGCTGGAATAAAAAAACATCTTAAAAAAGAATTTTTAGAATCAAATTTGCTAAGTTCTGAAATACCAGACCAATACAGAAAAATAACTCTTCCGTATTGGTTTAAAATTTATACGACTAACATTGACGATATTCTGACTAAATCTTATCGTAAAGAAAATAAAAGTATTGAAGAACTTCAATATCCACTCGACCAGTACTCAGAAAGAGACCAATCACTTGAAAGGAATCAAATCATATATTTACACGGAAAACTACCTTGTGACCCTGACGAAGTAATTTTCTCACCACAGCAATATGCTAAAGCACAACTAACTCACGAACCTCTTTACGGACAATTTGTTTATGATTATTCAATCCTGCCAACGATTTTTATTGGCACGGAATTGAATGAGCCTCTATTTGAGAGATACATAGTTGCGAGGGATGCACGATTTGGTTTGAAGGAACGAAGACCTAAATCTTTTTTAATAACGCCTAGTCTTTCACCAATAAAAGTATCAAATCTAAAAACTAATTATAATGTCCATCACATTAGTGGAACAACTGGTGATTTTTTGAATTGGTTAACTAGTATTCAAGATAAATTACCAACTAAAGAAGAAATTCTAAAAAAAACATTCCCCAACCTTTTAAGCATTTTTGAGTACGCAGAAATTGCAAATATCTCTAAAAAATCAATTGTCCAATTTGCAAAATGCTTTAATCGTGTTCCAACTGAATCTAGACCAATTCAGGAAAGGTCAGGATTTTTAACTGGTACTTCACCAAGATGGAATGATATTTTATTAAACCTTGACGTTCCAAGAACAATTTCAAATAAAATTGTTGAATCTTCAGAAACATATCTTACTTCAAAAAAGAAAGATGAAAAAACAAAAGTGATTAGCATAATTGGTTATGCAGGTTCTGGAAAATCAACTATTCTTAAACGTGTAGGATTCTCACTTTCTCAAAAAGGTAGAACGGTATTTCTTTCATATTCTGATTTTATCCCTAGAAAAGATGAAATAATAGATGTCCTCTCTGCTATCGATGAAAGAGCTGTTTTAATTTTTGACAATTCAAAGAATGTAATTACTCAACTTCCTTGGCTAATTAAGTCTTTGAATCAAGAATTGGAATATACACCTCTAATTATACTATCAATAAGAACAAATTATATCGATTTGCTTCAACAATATATAAATCCTGATGTAGCTATTAATGAGGAGTTCAAAATTCCAAATCTGGATGATGATGAAATTAATTTGATTATAGCAAAATTAGATGATTATAATCTGCTAGGTAAACTAAGTGGAATGTCAAGTTATAAAAGAATTAAAGAATTCAAAAATCGGGCTCATAGACAAATTTTAATTGCTATGAAAGAAGCCACAAATGGCAATTCTTTTAATGAAATTATAAAAGATGAATTTAAATCGTTAAAACCTTATGAAGCAAAGGTCTTAACTCTATGTATTGCTCTAAACACAGAGCTCGGTTTCACAAATAGTAAACAAGATTTTGTAGGTTTTTCTAAATCACCACAGAATGAAGCCTTAGGTTACTTAGAAACAGTATTGCAGGGAACTGTTATTAGTGTAGGTAGTACTAATAACAGATTTATGCTTCGTCATAGGATATTAGCTGACTACATAATCAAATATTGTGTAGAACCTAATATTTTAAAAGAAGCATATATTCGCGTGCTCTCAGTATTAGCACCTGAATTGATTGAATCAAGAGGTCCTTCCAGAATATTTAATTTATACAAAGCATTAATCAATCACGCTCAACTATATCGACGTTTTAAGAGTGATATAAATTTAGCAAGAGATGTTTATGAATCTATTACCGAATATTTTAAATCTGACCATCATTTTTGGCTTCAATATGGTTCGTTAGAAGTAGAAGGCAAAGGTGGAGATTTAAAACTTGCCGAAAATTATATTTCACAAGCGGAATCCCTTTCACCCAACTCAACTTATGTAAAAACAGCAAAATGTAATTTGCTCTATAAACAAGCTCTAGCCTCTGAAAATGAACATAGTGCTCTAGAATATAAAACTGAAGCCGATGCTATTGCCCAGTCTTTAATTTTGGAAATTGGTAAAGAAGAACAAATAGCATATCATATTTATTGTGCGGGTAGATACAGATATATTACTAAATGGATAAATAATAAAAGTGATAAAAAGAAAGCACTTGATGAACTTAATAGTACCGTAAAAACTGGTTTAACTTTTCATCCATTTAGTAAAAAATTAAAAACAGCATCTGATGCAATTAAAAGAGCATATATACAAATGGGACTTCAAAAGGAATTGGAAGACCCTGAATTACCAGAATTTTTGTAAAATGCACTACACACAACAATGGTAATCGTTGCACAAGCCGTTGATTCTCCACGGAACGGATTCATATAAGCCTCTTTACGGGGCTTTTTTTATGTCGTATCAGAATCGAGGCACCAAATTTAGATGCTTTATGCAAGTCCCGAACAAGTATTGAAGCGCACTTTTTACCAAGACTGCCAAATCAAGCCGTCCCGCCCCACTTTTGGAACGTTTCTGTTCGAATTTCAGGTACTTTTTCAGGTTGCTCACTCAACTGGAAATGGGCGAACAGTTTTTCTTGGTAATGCTTTTTTCCCTGCATAACTAAAATTAACAACGCAACGTTAAGATCGCCTTGATCCTATGTTGTTTTTTCGTTAACTTGTTCAACAGGCACACCGTATAAAAATAATTGCTAGTGCTGGTTTACTTACGAAAATCCACGCGGATTTTCTATTCGGTTTGCATTTGCTAAATTAGGTGCTTAAACAACGCAACTAATCTTATACAAACACGTTGTGCAACCATGTTAGCTCGATTCAAAATGAAGGGTAAAACAAACCTCTTGCACATAAAAAAGGAAAATTGAATGAACGGATTTAATAAGAAAACCTTAGTAGGCTTATTAACGTTATCCGTTACTATTATTTTTGCCTGCAATCAAAATAATACAGAGCCATTAAATATCCTGCTCGTTGGAAACAGTAGCATCTATTACAACAACATGCCGGAAATGCTAGAGAAAATCGCCTATGAAAACGGAAATGAACTTAAAACAAAATTAATTGCTTTCGGCGGCTACACCCTAAGAGACCATCTGAACGACGGAATTGTCGAAAAAGCACTGGATTCAGTGAATTGGGACTTCGTAGTGCTCAACGAACAAAGCACGTTCGGCGAAAATTATGTTGTGAACGGACTTCAAAGAGTAAGAGAAAGCGAGTCATTCTATGAAACCGTTAGAGAATTTGATTCATTAATCAAAGAAAAAGGCGCTAAAACCTTGATTATCTCATTGTATCCAAGAAACAATGTACCTCCGATCGACGGAGAGATCTTGGACTATTCATACATGAAAATAGCAAAAGAACTGGATTTAGAACTCGCGCCCGTCAGCAAAACATGGAGGGACATTTTGAAAGCTGATGGCCAATTGGAACTGTATCAAGACGATAACCTACATCCCACATCTCTCGGTTCATTTGTAACGGCAAGCGTTATTTATTCCACAATAACCGATAGCAAAAGCAAACCGATTAAGGGAGAAATAACCGGCTCGTTAATCGATAAATTTGATGGTGTCAAGCAAAAAGATTCAATCGTCAGCCTAATCAAGATAAATGAATCCGAGTCCCGGACAATAAGTGAAATAGTATTTGAAAATGTTCAAAAATTGAACAGGGCCGGAGGTTATTTGAATTTGAAAAAACCCGATTGAAACTTAAAAAAAAGCCCTAATCTTTAACGTTGAAAGCCTACACCGGAGAAAACACGGTTGCCAACAATGGTACCCGTTGCACAAGCCATTGAAAAGCAAAAAAACGGATTCATATAAGCCTCTTTACGAGGCTTTTTTTATGTCGTATCAGAATCGAGGCACCCAATTTCGATGCTTTATGCAAGTCCCGAACAAGTATTGAAGCGCACTTTTTACCAAGGCTGCCAAATCAAGCCGTCCCGCCCCGCTTTTTGAGCGTTTCTGTTCGAACTTCAGGTACTTTTTAAGATTATAGGCTATGGCCGAGAGGTGCATCACCTTGTAAGCTTGCGGTCGCTGATGATGTTCTCCAGATAGCCTACAAGGCAGAGCTTGAAGAAGACCACCGAGTCTATGCTCTTTTGGCCGCTGTTCCCGTAATAGCCTTCGGTAAGGCCGTAAAGGAACCGGAGTTCCAAAACCTCCTTTAACCGCCTGTAGAAATTGTTCTCGGGGATTCGCTCGCTCAACTGGAAATGGGCGAACAGTTTTTCTTGGTAATCCTTTTTTCCCTGCATACCTAAAACTAACAACGCAACGTTAAGATCGCCTTGATCCTATGTTGTTTTTTCGTTAACTTGTGCAACAGGCACATTGGCTATAAGTAATTGCTTGTTTTCGCCTACTTCTGAAAATCCTCGCGGATTTTCAGTTTGGTGTGTACTTGTAAAGTTAAGTGCTAAACCACGCAACTACTCATAGCCGAGCCGATGGTCGATGATACCTCCGGCCCGTAAAAAACCGGGCGGTCGAGGCCGCCGCCCTACCTTTTTTTCCTACCATCGACCATCGGCCAGACAGTACGACTTCACATTCGCCCATAAAATTTGCTATATTCAATCCAAGAAAACTCGGACGGAGCCGTTCGCGGTCGGTACCATCGACATCACCGCCTATAGCGAATGTGCGTCTAATGGCGACCCCTTGCCAAGGTATGCAAAGCATACCTCGCAACTCGCCATAGCCGTCTGGCCGTTAGCCACCATATAAAAATCAGCGGAATAAATGACAAAAACCGAAATAGAAGAATACTTGCTAAAGCTTGAGCACAAACTCATAATTGAATCTGAAAGAAAACCAATTGAATTAACAAGAGATTGGGCAAATTCTTTTCCGAATCAATCAGCAGTTTATCTATTTCGAGAGGAAGGAGAAATATGCTACGTTGGAGAATCGGGAAGTATTCGCGGACGAATGAACGATATTCTCAATACTAAAAACCATACAGTAAGGCGAAATTTAGGAAATACCCATTATTCGGAACATCCGAATTACGAAAAGGCAACCTCAAAAAAAAGTTTTGCAGACGAAATCGAATTGATGCTTAACGACCGAATTCAAAATCATTTGACTTTATCATACATTGTGGTTGACTTGGGACGAAAGGAACTTGAAGAGAGACTATATGCAAAGCTAAATCCGAAATATAATCTGAAAGGAAAACGTGGAGCAAAAAAAGCTTACTCAAAAGCAGAAAAGCAAGCAAAGAATAAAAATGCTTATGAAAAGTGGACAGTGGAAACTGACGAGCAATTGGAAAAGTTATTTTGCGAAGGAAAAACAGTAGCGGAATTGAGCCAAATTTTTGGGAGAAATGGAGGAGCTATAAGGTCGAGAATTAAAAAGCTTGAACTGAAAGAAAAATACGGTGGCTAACATTGTATCCTATGAAAAGCCATAGTCCAGTTCTCTAAAGTTAATCAATATTTTCTTTTTGCCTTAAACCACCTTTTTTATTTTAAAATAACTTGCTCCGCATCCTATTTGTGATACACCTTTTTTATTAGGGTTCACCAGCATCTGTATGGTTATAAGCTATAATAGACCCGGCCACTTGCTATAAAGATGTGATTCCGGTTTCCTGGATCACCCACGTTGTTTTGTGGTACGGGTCTCTCTACTATTTTGTGAGCTTTGTTATGGTTTGTTTTTTTTATCTTTTATTCCAGTACCCCTATGCAATAAGGGGTCTCTGTCTTAATAACGGCCAAAGT
>NZ_FQYU01000016.1:37500-40078 GCF_900141855.1 Pseudozobellia thermophila | reverse complement strand
AAGATTGGGGACCGGGAAGGTCCTTTGAAAAAGAGAATAAGAAGTTCATTGACATACTGTAGAGACGATAGCGAGCCGATATCCGTTTTGAGGGATATACAGGCGAGCTACCATATAAGTATTTTGGAACAAAAAGAATGGAACACAGATAGAGAGACGGGGCCGGGATGACTTTATCGGCGTTGGCGCGAAATTATATACGAATCAACGATGAAGAGTTTGATCCTGGCTCAGGATGAACGCTAGCGGCAGGCCTAACACATGCAAGTCGAGGGGCAGCGGGGAGTGCTTGCACTCCGCCGGCGACCGGCGCACGGGTGCGCAACGCGTATGGAACCTGCCCCTGTCCGGGGAATAGCCCAGAGAAATTTGGATTAATGCCCCATGGCATCCATTACCTGCATGGGTATTGGATTAAAGATTTATCGGACAGGGATGGCCATGCGTACCATTAGTTTGTTGGTGGGGTAACGGCCCACCAAGGCTACGATGGTTAGGGGCCCTGAGAGGGGGATCCCCCACACTGGTACTGAGACACGGACCAGACTCCTACGGGAGGCAGCAGTGAGGAATATTGGACAATGGGCGGGAGCCTGATCCAGCCATGCCGCGTGCGGGAAGAAGGCCCTATGGGTCGTAAACCGCTTTTATACGGGAAGAAACCACCCCACGTGTGGGGTACTGACGGTACCGTAAGAATAAGGACCGGCTAACTCCGTGCCAGCAGCCGCGGTAATACGGAGGGTCCGAGCGTTATCCGGAATCATTGGGTTTAAAGGGTCCGTAGGCGGGCCGTTAAGTCAGGGGTGAAAGTCTGCGGCTCAACCGTAGAACTGCCCTTGATACTGGCGGTCTTGAGTCATATTGGAGTGGGCGGAATATGTAGTGTAGCGGTGAAATGCATAGATATTACATAGAACACCGATCGCGAAGGCAGCTCACTAAGTATGTACTGACGCTGATGGACGAAAGCGTGGGGAGCGAACGGGATTAGATACCCCGGTAGTCCACGCCGTAAACGATGGATACTAGCTGTCCGGGACCTTGAGTCCTGGGCGGCCAAGCGAAAGTGATAAGTATCCCACCTGGGGAGTACGTTCGCAAGAATGAAACTCAAAGGAATTGACGGGGGCCCGCACAAGCGGTGGAGCATGTGGTTTAATTCGATGATACGCGAGGAACCTTACCAGGGCTTAAATGCATATTGACAGGGTCAGAGATGACTTTTCCTTCGGGCAATTTGCAAGGTGCTGCATGGTTGTCGTCAGCTCGTGCCGTGAGGTGTCAGGTTAAGTCCTATAACGAGCGCAACCCCTACCGTTAGTTGCCAGCATGTCAAGATGGGGACTCTAACGGGACTGCCGGTGCAAACCGTGAGGAAGGTGGGGACGACGTCAAATCATCACGGCCCTTACGTCCTGGGCCACACACGTGCTACAATGGCCGGTACAGCGGGAAGCCATGTCGCAAGGCAGAGCGGATCCACAAAACCGGTCACAGTTCGGATCGGGGTCTGCAACCCGACCCCGTGAAGCTGGAATCGCTAGTAATCGGATATCAGCCATGATCCGGTGAATACGTTCCCGGGCCTTGTACACACCGCCCGTCAAGCCATGGAAGCCGGGAGTGCCTGAAGTCCGTCACCGCAAGGAGCGGCCTAGGGCAAGATCGGTAACTAGGGCTAAGTCGTAACAAGGTAGCCGTACCGGAAGGTGCGGCTGGAACACCTCCTTTCTAGAGCTTTGCGCGATGTATCGCGCAAGGGCGACCTTCGCCGATAGAGGCGTTCCGCGCCCCGTCCCCTATTTGTATCCTAAAAAAAGTGTTCCGAAACGTATGGCAGCGGTCAAGAAGAAGTCTCTATGGTATTGATAATATAGGAAACGGTCGCCCTTGTGCGGTCCGGGACAGTCCCGTAGCTCAGCTGGTTAGAGCGCTACACTGATAATGTAGAGGTCGGCAGTTCGAGTCTGCCCGGGACTACGATGTGCCCCGTGGCACGACGTTCATTGAGTTGAAATTGAAGGAAATTCTAGAAGTTGGGTGGTAGTTAAGTGCTAACTACTGACTACTAATTACTAACGGCTAGTAATTGGGGGATTAGCTCAGCTGGCTAGAGCGCCTGCCTTGCACGCAGGAGGTCATCGGTTCGACTCCGATATTCTCCACAGGTCAATAGGCAATGACCGATCTACGATCAAGGATTTATTGTTGATTGTTTATTGGAAATTGTTTATTGCAAAAGGTTCATTGACATATTGGGACAGGGTACATTTTATGATGTGCCTTGAAGAAGAAAAACACGAATTTTTTAAGTAAAGAGTACGCGAATAGAATAGCGAAACAAAAGGACGGCGACAAGCTGGATAAGGGCGTATGGGGAATGCCTAGGCTCTCAGAGGCGATGAAGGACGCGATAAGCTGCGAAAAGCTGCGGGGATCGGCACATACGATATGATCCGCAGGTATCCGAATGGGGCAACCCACTATACTGAAGGTATAGTATCCGCAAGGAGGCGAACCCGGTGAACTGAAACATCTAAGTAGCCGGAGGAGGAGAAAACAAAAGTGATTCCGG
>NZ_FQYU01000016.1:0-32500 GCF_900141855.1 Pseudozobellia thermophila | reverse complement strand
TCAGGGCCGCTGGCCTGGCGAAGGAAGCCGGTTTCCATTTTGTCGACATTAAGCACTGCCACGGTTATTTGGGGCATGAATTTTTAAGTGCCAAAGATCGGCAGGGAAAATATGGAGGTTCCCTTAAAAATAGACTGGCCTTTCTTAGGGCGATAGTCGAGGGAATCCGCTCCACGAGCCAAATACCGGTAGGTGTGCGCCTGAGCGCCTTTGACTTTAGTCCCTTTGAGAAAGGAAAAGGAAACATCGGGATACCCAGCGTTACCGAAGGTGGGTATGGCGAGGCCTTTGGGGGCGACGGTACGGGAACGGGAATCGATTTGACCGAGGTTTATGAACTGCTCGGGCAATTCGAGGAACTGGGTATAGAACTGGTATGCATAACGGCGGGAAGCCCCTATTACAACCCGCATATCATACGTCCCGCAATTTTCCCGCCCTCCGATGGCTACCTCCCTCCCGAAGATCCCTTGGTCGGCGTAGGGCGGCAGATCCAAGTTACGGCCGATATCAAGAAAAATTTTCCCAACCTGGTAATCGTAGGGTCGGCCTATTCGTATTTACAGGAATGGGTGCCCCGTGTGGGGGAGGCCGTAATCGACAATAAAATGGCCGATTTTATCGGTCTGGGTAGGATGGTCTTAAGCTATCCGACCATGCCCGACGATATTCTGAACGGACGGACCTTGGTTCGGGGCAAGATATGTAGAACGTTTTCCGATTGTACAACGGCCCCGCGAACAGGCATGCTTTCCGGGTGTTTCCCGTTGGATGCCTACTATAAGGGGATGCCCGAGGCCGATCGGCTCAAGCAAATTAAAAAGAAGGTGCGACTATGAGCAAGAACGTATTGATTACCGGTGGTTCGCGGGGCATAGGCTACGGTATTGCCAAGGCATTGGCCGAGGCCGGATGCAACTTGGCCATAAATGGGGTCCGCCCCGAGGAAAGTGTACTGGACGAACTTAAGGAACTTCGAAAATTCGGCAAACAAGTGGTCTACTGCCGGGGCGATGTTTCCTCCGAGTCCGATCGCAACCTTATGGTCAAGGAAGCCTTGCACCATTTTGGGGAGCTCCATGTTCTTGTCAATAATGCCGGAGTCGCCCCTAATGAGCGTGTAGACCTTTTGGAAATGAAACCGGTGAGCTACGACCGGGTGATGGATATCAATCTAAGGGGGCCTTTCTTCCTCACCCAAAAAATCGCCAATCTGATGATAGCAAGTAAACAAAAGGATGCGGCATTTGAAGGTTGTATCGTTAACATATCATCTGTAAGCGCCAGCACCGCTTCGATTATGAGGGGAGAGTACTGCATCTCAAAGGCCGGTATGGGTATGATGACCAAACTGTTTGCCGTTCGGTTAGGGGCGTACGACCTACCGGTGTTCGAAGTACGCCCGGGTATTATTGAAACCGATATGACCGCCGCGGTACTCGAAAAGTACCAAAAGGATGTCGAGGAAGGACTCACCCTGCAGCCGCGCCTCGGAAAGCCCGAAGATGTGGGAAGGGCCGTACGTGCCCTGGTCGAGAACAAAATTCCCTATGCCACGGGCCAGGTGATCCTTATCGATGGGGGAATGTCGATACCAACGCTATAAACCAACCAACCATGAGAAAACACAACCGGCATTTATTGACCCTTTTAGACAGCTTGGCACTGCTCGTTTTTATAGCCACCTTTACCTCTGTGGTGCTTCCCGAAAATACTATGGATCCTTTTTTGATGGGGATTCCGTATACCATGTGGGTAGGTTTTTTGGTCAGCGTGGCCTTTGTCGTATTGGCTTATTTGGTCTCATTGGTAAACAAAGAAGACAGGCATGCTGACTAAGTTTATCGTTGCGGCCCTGGTCTATTTGGCCATTCTTGTCTTTTTGGTAAGACGTACCCGAATTAAGGAAAAAACGACCTCCAACTATTTGTTGGGAGGAGGTAACATTGGTTTTGTTATCGGCCTGTTCACCACGGCGGCCACCCTTTTCAGCGCCTTTACCGTAGTGGGCATGCCCGATTTTTTTAGGACGCACGGTATCGGGGCCTGGATTTTTCTCGCCGTATCCGACACGATGATGGTCTATGCCCTGATCCGGGTCGGGGAAGTGTTGCGCCGCAAGGCCCGAAACCTTGATTTTAAGGGTATGTCGGGCTTGATGGTGGCTACCTACCAATCTAAGTTGGCCGGTTACGTGGCCTTTGGCGGGGCCGTAATTTTCCTGATACCTTATATTGCGGTGCAGATAAGCGGTATATCCCTATTTCTCAAGGCCGCTTTTCCCGATGCCATACCGGTTTGGGCGTGGAGCTTGATCATTGTGGCCGTAATGGTCATTTACAGCGAGACGGGAGGCTTGCGCGCCATTATGTACAACGATACCCTACAGGGTGTCTTGCTGTTTTTTACCATTTGGATCGTTGGGTACAACTGTATCGAACATTTTGGGAGCATCGAATCGATGTTCGACAAAGTGGCTTCGGTCAATGAAAAGCTATTGTCGGTTCCTGGGCCGAAAGGTTTGTTTACGCCCCAGTTCTTTATTGTTTCGGCTATTGCAATCATATGCTTGCCCTTTACCCAGCCCCAAATTTCGACCCGGGTCGTCATTATGAAAAGCAGTGCTTCCCTTAGAAAAATGGCCATAGGTCTCGGGGTGGTCGCCATCCTCGTTATATTGCCGACCCTGTTTATGGGGATGTACGGCGCGGTTTTATACCCGGACGCTTCCACCCAGGATTTTATCGGCCACGTATTGCTCTACGACCAAGCTTCGGGCATAGCGGCGCTGGGCCTGATCGGCTTGGTGGCGGCGGCGATATCGACTTCCGACTCGCAAATATTCGCCTTGGGCTCCGAACTGCGCTCCCTGCTTAGCTTGGAAGATCATAAGGCCGTGGGCCTCACGAGAATTTTTATTGTCGTGTTCGGATTGCTCGCCTTGGTTTTCTCTATAGTGAGTACGGAGCATTTGGTGCTGTTGGCACGTACCAGTTTTACCGGTACGGCGATGATGGCCCCCATGATATTGGTCGGTATTCTCAGCTCCAAAAAGCTTTCCCTGTTGATGCCGATCGCCACATTATGTGCCCTGGCCTTCTTTATTCTTTCCAAATTAGGAGTCGGCCCGGGGCAAATAGGAATATTACAGACGGAAATCGTTTTGTTTCTGGCCTTGGGAGTAGCTGCCTTTTTGGAGTTGGTGGTGTTCCGGTCTTCCCGTAAAATCCGATAAATGGAACGGTCGTAATAAATAAACCCCTGGCCATGGCCAAGGGTTTATCATCACTATCAACTAACTACTCGACAATACTTGTGGTCAAGTTTCTCTAATACTAATATCCTGCGTTTTGTACCAGATTGGGGTTGTTCTGTATTTCGGAGGTCGGAATCGGAAACAACAGCTCCCTTTCGGTCAAGGCCTTGTTCGGAAGGTAGGTATACGTGTGGCCTACGAAATCTTCCAAGGCGTTGGTCTCTGGGTTGTAGGCCTTTCTCCATCGCGCCATATCGAACCAAGTCTTGTTTTCGAAACTGAGTTCATGAACGCGTTCGATCCTGACGGCCTCCCTAAAATCATCTTGTGAAAGACCGGCCAAATCGGCAACTTCGGCACGCTGTCTGATCAGGTTGACCGCGTTATAGGCCTCTGTTGTGGGTCCGCCCTCGGCTTCGTTCGAAGCTTCGGCATACATTAAGAGGACATCGGCATAGCGGTATAGGCACCAATTCAAATCGGACTGGGCCGTCTCTTCGTTGGCTTGCACATCAAACAGTTTATAGATATAGGGCGCCCCTAGGTTGATGCTTTCGCTGCGATCGGCCTCAAGGGTATAGTCTCTAAAGAAAAATTGTTTTTCCTCGGCCCTTTTGTCGCCGGGTTCATAGGAATTGGCGAACTCATTGGTCGAAAAAATACCGCCGGTCTGGGCAGAGTAGACCGAAATACCCAAGTTGTAGGGAAGAATGGCGGGTTGCCAGTTTCCGGATTGGATGTTTGCGGCAAATTGGGTCATAAAAATGTATTCGCCGGTGTTCTTGGTGGCGGGGTCGTGCAGCTCGTCATAGGTGTCAAAAAGCCTGAACTCGTTCGAGTCGATCACCTCCTTGGCCTTGGCGGCGGCCAAGGCGTAATTTTCCGTTTTTTGCAGCGGATACCCGGCCATGGTCAAATACACATCGGCCATAAGCGTCTTTACCGCACCCATTGAAACCCTGCCCGATTCGTCCCTCCAGGGCAAACTCGAATTTTCGGCATCCGACAGGTCGCTTAAGATCAAATCGTAAACGGCCTCCGCTGATGCCTGTTCGGGATATAGCTGCTCCGAGCCGAGGTCGACCGAGCTCGTGATAATGGGGATGTTGCCGAACATGCGTACCAGGCCAAAGTAATAGTAGGCCCTGAAGAATTTGGCTTCGGCCAAATAATTCTGTTTTTCGGTTTCGTCCATATTGATTTCAGGAATTTTTTCGATGGCCAGATTGGCCCTTGATATGCCCGTATAATATTCCGTCCAGTAACTGCTGCCATAACCGTTATCCGAATTGTTGATCAAATCCTTGACCAAGTAAATGTTCGTGGCTTGCCCCAAGGAAGTGTTGGCCAGGCCGGTCGCAAATTCGAGCATTAACCAGGTGCCTCCTCCAAAACCGCTGCTGGTAATGGGTACAAGGGGTTCGTAGATACCGTTTACCGCACTTTCGGCGTGTTCGGCCTTGGTGAAATAGGTGTCGGTGGTGAAGTTCGATTCGTCCTCTTCATCCAAAAAGTCGCTACAGGCCGTGGTAAACGTCACTGCGGTGGCGACTACTACCGTTTTTATAAAGTTTTTATAGATTTTCATTCTTTTATCTTTTTATATTGTTATAATCCAACATTGAGTCCTACCATAAAAGTGCGGGGTCTGGGATAATCGTATAACGAAAAACCTTGGTCAAAGGCACCGCCGCCATTCGAGGTTTCAGGGTCGTACCCGGGATATTCGGTAGCTACAAAAAAGTTTTGTACCGAAGTATATATCCTTAAGCGGTTCAAGTGCAAACGCTTGACCAATTCAGGTTTGAACACATACGAAAGCATAAGGTTCCGTCCCCTTAAAAAGGAAGCATCCTTTAATTTGCCCGAATCGTTGTTGGTGTCGTAACCGGCGGCGATAGGCCGTATTTGGGCAATGTCGGTATCTTGGTTGTCGGGCGTCCAAGCGTTTAGTACCGTGGCGAAGCTGTTCGCAATGGTCTGACGGTCTTCCGCCGAGTGTTCGTCCCTGTACATCACACTGTTGCCGTACTGAAACTGTAGGTCGACCATAAGTTCAAGGTTACCGTACCTAAAAGTGTTCGAAAAGGTACCAAAGCCATCGGGTATACCCTTTCCTATGATGGCCCGGTCGTCGCTATTGATGGCCCCGTCATTGTTAAGGTCGCGGTATTTGATATCTCCGGGAAGTCTGTCGTAGATGGCGGCTTGATCGGCCTCATCCGTATTCCACGTACCTTCGTCGATGTATCCGAAGAAAGTACCGACCGGCTCGCCCACGCGGATCAAGGTCGATCCCAAGAAAATATCGGAACCTCCCGAAAGGGCCACGACTTCGTTCTTGTTGATGGAAATATTGAAATTACTGCTCCATCCAAAGAGCTCGTTGTCTACATTGATGGTGTTCAGGTTGATTTCGATACCCTTGTTTTCCATACTGCCCACATTTCTATAGACGTTTGTAAAACCACTGGTCGAGGGTACGGGAGCATCAAGAAGCATATCGGTGGTCAGTTTTCGATAGACATCTACCTCAAGGCCGATACGGTTGTTGAAGAGTCCCAATTCGACACCTGCGTCCACTTGCTCCGTTTTTTCCCATTTCAAATCGGGGTTGGCCATTCGCTGGGGAATGCTATAGGCGGCTCGATCTCCACCGAAAATAACAGTGCCGCTCGACAAGCCGGCCAAAGCCCTATATGCGGGGATTTCGGAGTTGCCTGTGGCCCCGTAGCTGGCCCTGAGCTTCAAATTGGAAATGGTTTCGCTTTGCGATAGGAAATCTTCGCCGGAAACCCGCCAGGCCAATGCTGCGGAAGGGAAGAAGGCGAACTGGTTCTCAGGACCGAATTTCGAGGAACCGTCGGCCCTTCCCGTTAGGGTCAATAGGTATTTGTTCTTATAGTTGTAGTTGACCCGGCCGAAGTAAGAATTAAGTCCGTAAGCCACCCGACTTGAAGATGGTGTCTGCGGATTGGATCCCGCCCCAAGGTTGTTGAAGCCGTAAAAATCGTCGGCGAATCCCCTGGTCGAGGCCGTGGAACGAAATTCGTCGATATGCTGCCATGAAAGTCCCAACATGGCCGTTAGGGAATTGTCTTCGTTGAAATCCTTGTTGTAGGTCAAATAGTTTTCAAACTGCCATGAGTTGAAACGGCTGTTGGAAACCGAAGCCGCTCCGTCGGGTTGTGCGATATACTTCAGGTCGCGACCTCCGTAGTAGTCATTTCTTTGGTTGATGATATTGGTACCGACGGTAGTACGTAACTGCAGGTTTTTACCCAAGGTGATATTGCTGTAAAAATTGCCCAAAACGGTCTGGGTCTTTAAAAAATACCTTCTGTCGTTGGCTACGGCCACGGGGCTGGCACCACCTTCCATACCGGGGTAGTCGGCATTGGATCCCCAAGTGCCATCCTCATAGGTTACCGGAATTATGGGGAGTGCCTCGAAAACCTGTCTCATGGTGGTGATTCCACCACCGCCCAATTGGTCGATCTGTTTTTCGTTCTGGTCGTTATAGCTCAGGCTACCGCCTACTTTCAGCCAATCGGTAACTTCGGTGTCGAGGGTAAACCTGCCCGAATAGCGTTTGAGCCAAGACTCTATGATGAGCCCTTCTTCGTCCCTAAAGCCCATGAATAGACCGTAACTGGCCTTTTGGTTGCCGCCCGTAAAGGAAAGTTGGTGGTTTTGTGTGAAGGCGGCCCTGATGGCTTCGTCTTGCCAATCGGTATCATATAACGGATTACCGTCTGAGTCAAAGAGGCGGGGGTCGGTCCGCTTCAGCCTGGGATCGGTGTACCGACCGCCGGCCCATCCGTCGGGGTCGAATTTTTCGGCATTGGCATAGGCGATTTCCTCGACCATAAGAAACTCTTCCGAATTCAACAGGTCAAGTTTTTTTGGCAAGGTTCCCAGACTAAAATCCACATCGTAGTTAAGATGGGTGTCGCCCGATCGGGTACCCTTTTTGGTGGTTACCAGAATTACACCGTTGGCACCCCTTGCCCCATAAATGGCCGTGGCCGAGGCGTCTTTTAAAACCTCGATCGATTCGATGTCGTTGGGGTTCATATAGTCGATGGGCGTACTGCCGTTGGGCAAACTGGCGGCATTTAAAATGACTCCGTCAATAACGTAAAGAGGCGTGTTGGCGATACTGACCGATGTGTTACCGCGAATCCGCACCACGGTCCTGCCCCCTGGTCGGCCCGAGCCCGATGTGACATTGACACCGGCTACTTTACCGGCCATGGCCTGGTTCAAGGAGGCGGAAGGTCTTTGCGACAATTCTTCGGCCTTGACCGAACCCACCGCACCGGTGAGGTCGCTTTTCTTTTGTGTACCGTAACCGATGACCACCACTTCGTCTAGATTGGCGGCATCTTCCTGTAACGATACGGTTATGGAACTTTGTCCGGCCAGGGAAATTTCTTGGGAGGCAAAACCTATATAGGAAATG
The DNA here is from genome assembly GCF_900141855.1 of Pseudozobellia thermophila. Classification (GTDB taxonomy): domain Bacteria; phylum Bacteroidota; class Bacteroidia; order Flavobacteriales; family Flavobacteriaceae; genus Pseudozobellia; species Pseudozobellia thermophila. The sequence continues at coordinate 24,779 of NZ_FQYU01000016.1, read as the reverse complement.
ACAAGAACGGCATTGGAGTCGCTTACTTCCAACTCGAAGTTGCCGTCGAAATCGGTTTGGGTTCCATTTGAGGTGCCTTTTTCAACTATGCTTGCCCCTGGCAGGGGTTGGTTGTTGCTGTCGAGAACGGTTCCCGTAACGGTCGCGTCTTGAAAGCGGACCGAGGTCTTCAAATTTGTTTTTTTGCCTACGGCAACCGCATCCGATATCAGGGGGTTTCCGTAAGAGGCCGTACACAAAGCCAAGGTGTAAAGGCTTAGGTAGTGCTTTTTTAATAGTAGTTTCTTCATAATGTTAGGATTGAGTTATACGGTCTAGGTTTCTAAACCATGGTTATCCCAAAGTTATGTTTGTACTACTATGCTGTCTACCTCTTACATTGCAAATAGTTCTATTTTTTTGTCTTTAAAGTGGGAAGTTGATAAAAATTTGGGGATAAAACGAGTCGATCGGTAATACCAAGCGACTCGTTTACATTTAACTTTTATTTAAAGGGGTGCTCCTTCAATAGTTCCTCGGAAGAATAGAAGCCTTCCTTTTCCTTTGTTTTTTCGCGTACTTCCTTTACTTTTTCCGGTGAAATGGGAGGGGCACTATTGCCGAAGGTATTTCTGACGTAGGTAAGTACCGATGCCATTTCCTCGTCGTTCAACATACCGCCGAAGGGGGTCATGGGAACTTGGCCCGGATATTCCTTTCCGTTCACCTCGATCGGGCCCATGATTCCCTTTAAGGTCAATTTTATCAATCGCTCGGGATCGCCGGTCACCCATTGCGAACCGGCAAGGGGAGGGAAGCCCGAGCTTTCAAGCCCTTTCCCGTCGGGCTGGTGGCAGGTGGTGCAGAAACCTTCCCGCTCGTAAATTTCCTGGCCGGCAAGCAAAAGTTCCAAATCTTTTCCCTTTAGGCTGGTTTCGATGGTTTCCTTGGGCTCTTCGCCGAGGTTGTGGCCGTTCAAATGGGCGAGGGCGGCCTCGTAGGGCTTTTTCATCCATTTGTCCAAACCTTTCTTGCCTGCTTCGGTTACAATGGGAATGCCCACTTCCTTGTCCATCCAAGAGGCGGTTACCAATGCGGCCAACCTGACGCGTGGGTTGTCGTCTTTCGCCGCTTGCATGAGCAGATCGGCTTTTTCGGCGATTTGGTCCCCACTGAATCTCAGCACCCCTACGGCGGCCGCCCTAGCCCTGTAATCTTGGGCGTTCAACAGTTGCGTAAGCAAATCTTTGTCGATGTCGTTCAGTCCCCAAGTCACCCAAAGCGCTTCGAGGAGATGGTGTTCGTAGTTCTTGTCGTTTTTGTCGAGCTTGCTTACCCATGCCTCCAATTTTGTTCGAACCTCTTCTTTGTCCCTGGCCCTTAGTTCCCTTCGGGTACGGTATCGGGTACGGTATTCGGGAAGTTTGAGGTTGTCGAGCAGCTCTTCAATACTTGCGCCATCTATTTTGGCGGGCTCCACCAAAGGTCTTGATGGATAGGTGATACGGTAAATTCGGCCATGGGCGTGGTCTCTTAAGGGATCCCTTGCATTGTGTTGCATGTGGCCGATCAGTACATTGCTCCAATCGATCAGATAAAGGGATCCATCGGGGGCGAACTCCATATCCACGGGTCTAAAGTTCTTGTCATCGGAGAAGACAAGGTCTTGTCGGTGCTTGCTAAGGTAGCCCGCGGATTTCGGGTCGTCTACAATGGTGTGTTGCTTGGTGCCCAAAAAGCCGATGGTGTTGTTGATCAGCAGGTCGCCTTGGACATTGTCGGGAAAATGCCTGCTCGAAACGAATTCGAGTCCCGATGTAGGTCGCACCCGGTGCTTGTCCTCGATTAGGTTTTCAGGTAAGGGCGAGGCCTTTCCGTACCTGGGAAGTATGGTTCCGGGCATCATCCACGTCATATCGGGGCCCGAGGTATGGGCAAAGAAATATTGCCCCCAATCGTCAAAGGCAATGCCCCATGGGTTGGGTATGGGCAATTGGGCGGTACGCTCCAAGTGGTGCCTTTGCGGACTGTAGCGATAAAAGCCTCCGTTGGTGCCCCGTACGGTGCCGTAGGCGGTCTCGACATTGGTGTGTAGAAATACGCCTTCGCCCATGTAAATGGCTCCAGAGGGGTCGGTCGTAAAGGCGCTTATGGCATGGTGGGTATCGTGGTCGTCGAAACCACTTAAGATGATTTCCTTTTCATCGGCCTTGTCGTCCCCGTCGGTATCCTTCAAGAGAATAAGGTTGGTGCCCTGGGAAACATAAACACCTTCGGGCGCAAATTCGAACCCAATGGTCAGGTGGAGGCCATCGGCAAAAACGGTTTGCTTGTCGGCCTTGTTATCGCCATCGGTATCTTCGAAAATCAGGAGTTTGTCGTTGGGTTTGTCGTCACCCGGCTTGTAATGGGGGTAGCTCGGCATTACGCCCACCCATAGCCTTCCCTTGTTGTCGAAGGAAATTTGTACCGGATTGGCCAAATCGGGGAATTCTTGCTCGGAGGCGAACATTTCGACCTTATAGCCCGGGGCTGCCTTGATTTTTGCAAGGGCATCTTTTCCGTACAAATATTCGGGATTGCCATTCTTTTTGCTCTCCTTGTAATTGGTTTTGACGGGAGGGAGTTCCCGGGTCTTCGAGTCGGCGAGGGCCAAGTCCATTTTCTTGCCTTCAAGGGCGAGCCAAATAGCGGTATCCCTGATGGCCGTCATTTGCCGTATTTTTTCAATCTCAAAGGGGTAATTGTCGGGTCCGAAGGGGTCGTATCGCCTACCGTAGGCGTGTACACCGTTCGGAATCTTGAAGTCGTTGTGCCAAAACCAGTTTTTTTCGTTTACCGCCTCGTTCACTAGGGTGCGATCGGCTTTGGAAGCCTTCTCTTCGTCAAAAAGTTCGTCGGCCAGCAGGTCGGCCAATTTTTTATAGCCCAGGTCGTTAAGCTGAAAGCCGTCGGCCGTAATGTGCTCCGATTCCGATTCCATCCAGCTTTTGCTGGGGCCAAAGGCATCTACGAAGAGGACACGGGCCTCGGTGGCCACTTCTTTCATGGCCTCGGTGTACATTTTGAGGTTCTTGTTCTCTTCGACCCCATCGGGTAGGTCCATTTCGTCCGACAGGTCTTCGAACGCGATGGGCGAGACCAATGCCAATTGGGGGGCGCTTGTACCGTTGTACTTTTGGTTTTTGGTATGCTGGATAAAGGCCCTTAATTCGTTCTTGTAGTTGTCGAGGCCCTCGGCTCCGTTGAACGATTCGTTGTAGCCGAAAAAGGCGATGATGATGTCGGCCTTGAGTTCGGTAAGCCATTCGTCCTCGGTAGGGAAATGTCCGATGCTCCCCGAATCGTTCGAAAGCTCATTTTTATAGAATTCCTCGGCGCCCGGAAATGCCCATGGCGATTTTCTAGCGGAGTGGGGCCTAAAGCCCGGCGTGTTGCCACCGTCGCACATGTTGCGTATAAAAAGGGAATCTTTTGGGTACCGCATTTGCAATTCGGTTTCGAAATGGCCGAAATTGATCATACGGGAGCAGAGATTGTTGCCGATCAAGACGATATGCGAATTCGAATTTATCTGTAGCCGGTTTTCCTTCGATTTGTTGCAACTGGTCAGTGCCAAGGCCGAAACAAAGAGCAATGGAAGTATTTTTTGGGTAAAAAGTCTTTTAAATAATGTCATGGTTTAAAAGAGAGGGTGTTTAAGGTTAGGACTGTATTTTTTGGTTTGGTAATGCTCTAATGCTTTTTGGAACAATCGGTAAAAGGTTTTATGCTAGTTTGTTGGTCAAATCACCGGTCGGTAGAGGGGTAATTTGAGGTAATTGTTAAATAGTATCGGATATTACGGGAATAATCGACAAATTCATAATTTTTTAATGCGTAAAATCATTAATTGCTAAATTAATACCGTAAAATTAAGATAGATTTCTATTACATATTTCCTTTTTTTTGCTAAAGGTTGGTACTTTTTTGTCATATATTTATCGAAATTTGAAATTATATAGAAATTTATGAGTACTCCGAGCATTGAAAAAACCCTTACCTCTAAAGAGACCTTTGTCTTTAAAGACCTTGTGGGCCCCCATTTCAACCCCATTTGGCACTTTCATCCCGAATTCCAGATTTCGTATATAGCAGAGGGCGAAGGTACTCGTTTTGTTGGGGACCATGTCCATAATTTTACCGTGGGCGATTTGGTCTTGACGGGCCCCAACCTGCCCCATCTGTGGCGGAGCGATGCTCCTTATTTTGAGCCCGATAGTACCTTGAATACCCGGGGTTTGGTCATTTATTTTGACCACGACCTGTTAAGTGGCAGCCTTTTGGAAAGGGAAGAATTCTATACCATAAACAAATTGATCGAAAATGCGTATCGAGGAATTGAGTTTTATGGCGATACCCCAGGGCAGATTTATAAGTTGTTACTCGAAATAGCCGATGAAAGGGGCTTTAAAAGAATAATAAAACTGTTGGAGATATTGGATATTCTGGCCAATAGTAAGGAGTATACCTTATTGGCCAGCCCGAGTTATACCAACAGCTTCAAGGGCGGCGATTCGGAAAAAATGAGCATGGTCTACGATTATGTGATGAGCAATTTTAAGAATCGCATTTCATTGGATGAGGTCGCGGGGATGCTGAACATGACCACCTCCTCGTTCTGTCGGTATTTTAAGCCACGGGCGAACAAGACCTTTACCCGGTTTGTCAATGAAATACGTATAGGCCATGCCCGAAAACTGTTATTGGAAGATAACTTCAATATCTCCCAGATCAGCTACGAATGCGGTTTCAATGCCTTGTCCAATTTCAATAGGCAGTTTAAGGCCATAACCGAACTTAGCCCGCACGAGTATCGCCAAATGTTCCTTGAAATTCAATCCCATGACGGCTAAATCAGTAAAAAAAATAGAGGTCTTTGACAAAATAGAGGTACTAAAACCGCCTGTTAAGTTTTAGATTTGTATCACAGGAAGATGTAAATTCGTGTTAAAAAATAAAGAATAATGCAATTATACCTGAGGGTATTTGCAATTGTGTTAAACCAAACTTGCTAATTAAGCTTTTTATTTATGAAAATAGGAATGAATATGTTGCTTTGGACGAACCACGTTACGGAGCAGCATTTTGATATTGTAGAGACACTAAAAAAAACGGGTTATGACGGTATAGAGTTGTTTTTGGGGAGCGGGGATGAGGCCCATTATTCCAAATTGGGCAATTTTTTCTCGAAAATGGATATGGGGGTCACCGCAGTGGCGGCATTGGACCCCGAGGAAAATATTGCCAGTCCCGACAAAAAGGTACGTGAGGCCGGTTTGGACAAGCTCAAGTGGTCGATCGATATGACGGCAGCTTCGAACGGCGAGGTCATCTGCGGCCCCTATCATTCTACCTTTGCCTTTTTTACCCGACAGCCACCTACTTCCGAAGAACGTTCGAGAAGTGCGGAGATGTTGAGGAAAGCGGCCGAATATGCCGAAAAGGCCAATATAATTTTGGCGCCCGAGGCCGTCAACAGGTTCGAGTGCTACCTCTATAATACCATGGCCGATCTTAAAACCTTGGTAGAAAAGGTCGACCACCCCAATTTCGGTGCGATGTACGACACCCACCACAGCAATATTGAGGAGAAAAGCCAAGAAGGTGCCATAAAAACCATAGCGCCCTACCTAAAACACGTTCATATCAGTGAGAACGACCGTGGTACGCCCGGTAGCGGCCAAGTCAATTGGGAATCCGCATTCAAGGGCCTTAGGGATATTGGCTATGATGGCTGGCTTACCATTGAGGCCTTTAGTACCATTATCCCCGAATTTGCCAACGCCATCAATGTGTGGCGCGACTATTCCCCGGCCGAGGAAATATACACCAAGGGCATAGAATTCATACGGAAAGGGATGAATGCCGATTACTAATTCCATAAACCATTATAATGAGAAATGTATTACCGCTTCTGATCTGTTTTTTGATTATCGCCTGTAAAGAGCAAAAAAAGACCGATAAGGAGGAAACGTCGGTCGTTGCGACCACCGAAGGCCCTAAGCAATGGTTGACCTTCAAAGGGGCTGAGGATTCGAGGAACATCGTCTTGGTTTCCGGTGACGAGGAGTACAGGTCCGAAGAGGCCCTTCCGCAATTGGCCAAGATACTTTCGAAGCATCACGGGTTTAACTGCACGGTCCTTTTCGCCCAGGAAGAATCCAAACCGGGCATCATCAATGCCAATTACCAAAAAAACATACCTGGTCTGTCGGCCCTGGATACGGCGGATATGATGATCATCTTTACCCGGTTCAGGGGGCTTCCCGACGAACAAATGCGCCATATAGACAACTTTCTAAAGTCGGGCAAGCCCGTTATGGGAATCAGGACGGCTACACATGCCTTTAACTTTACCAAGGACTCAACTTCCAGTTTCAGTCATTATAGCTATAATTACAAAGGGGAAAAGAAAGAGTGGGAAGGCGGTTTCGGTCGTTTGGTCCTAGGGGAAACATGGATCAACCACCACGGTCATCACAAACACCAGAGTACCCGGGGCATTGTTGCCGAAGGGGCCGATAAAACGGGTATTGTAAACGGTATTTCCGATGGCGACGTATGGGGCGCTAGCGATGTTTACGGCGTTAGGTTGCCACTTGCCGGCGATGCCCAACCCATACTTTTGGGCCAGGTAATGAACCGGGCAGGGGAGTACGATGAGAACGATATTTTCTTTGGAATGAAACCGAGCGACAACGAGCCCGCGACTACCAATAAGGACGGACTCAAACTGAACGAGCCCATGATGCCGGTAGCTTGGGTCAAGAGTTACCAATTGCCCGGTGGCAAGAAGGGTAAGGCCTTTACCAGTACCGTCGGGGCGGCCAACGATATGTTGATCGAAGGGACCAGGCGGTTGTTGGTCAATGGGGTTTTCTGGGGCTTGGACCTGCCAGTGCCCGAAAAGGCCGATGTAAGTCTGGTCGGTGAATACAACCCTACCAAATTTGAGTTCAGAAAAGATGAATATTGGCCTCAAAAACAGCTGACCGTAGAGAGCTTTCAGTAAAAAAGTAGAATCTACTGGTCATAGGTGGCCCCCCTTCGTCATTGGCCGTGAGCTTGATCGGGGAGGTCTTCTCCCGCATATCGAATAAAGTATAATTTTTTATAGATTTATGAAAATAACGACCCTGCTTTCATGTTTTCTGATTTTAGCCACAGCATCGTGTAATTCCGATAAAAAGGCGGAGGAAACCGAAACCCAAGACAAACCTAATTTTGTCTTTTTGTTTGCCGATGATCAAACCTTCGAGAGCATCAGGGCCTTGGGGTTCGATGAAGTGTATACTCCCAATTTAGACCGTTTGGTCAAAAGGGGTGCCTCGTTTTCCCATGCGTACAACATGGGGGGATGGAACGGTGCCATTTGTGTGGCATCGAGGGCCATGATCATATCGGGGTCTTTTATCTGGAATGCACAAAAGAAGAGCGAGGCTTGGGGCAAGGGCGATTCGACGGCCTTGAACCAGACCTGGGGACGTTTGCTTGATGCCCAAGGCTACGATACCTATATGACCGGAAAATGGCATGTAAGGGCTCCGGCCGCAACGGTCTTCAACGATGCAAGGCATATACGGCCGGGGATGCCCAAAGACCATAGCGGCGAATTGGGGGCTGCCATTAAAAAATGGAAAAAGGAATCGGGCGATATGAAGGATTGGAACGATTATATGCCCCTTGGATACGGCAGGCCGACCGGCCCCGATGATACCGAATGGTCGCCCACCGACACCTTGCAAGGCGGTTTCTGGGAAGGCGGAAAGCACTGGAGCGAGGTCGTTAGGGACGATGCCCTTGCCTTTATCGACTCGGCCAAACAAAAGGACAATCCGTTTTTTATGTACCTGGCCTTTAACGCTACCCATGACCCAAGGCAGGCTCCCCAACGGTTTTTGGACATGTATCCCCTGGAGGATATCAAGGTGCCCGAAAATTTTATGCCCGAATACCCCTATAAAGATGATATGGGCAACCCTCCCGCACTTAGGGACGAGGCCCTGGCACCCTTCCCTAGAACCGAATATGCCGTAAAGGTACATCGCCAAGAATACTATGCCCTGCTCAGCCATATGGATGAGCAAATAGGAAAAATACTCGATGCCCTGGAGGCCAGTGGTAAAATGGACAATACCTATATCTTTTTCGGTGCCGACCACGGACTTTCGGTGGGGCATCACGGACTCATAGGAAAGCAAAGCATGTTCGATCACAGTGTACGTATTCCGATGATGGTCGTGGGACCGGGCATACCTGAAGGAAAAATACTGGACCAAGATGTTTACTTGCAGGATATCATGGCTACGACCCTGGACTTGGCCGGTGTCGAAAAGCCTTCCTATGTGCAGTTCAACAGCTTAATGGACCTGATCGATGGCAAACGTAAGGAAAGTTATTACAAAGACGGGGTCTACGGTGCCTATATGAACCTTCAGCGCATGATACGTAAAGATGGCTTTAAGCTTTTGGTCTATCCCAAAATCGAGAAGGTGCTCTTGTTCGATTTGGAAAATGATCCGGAAGAAATGCATAACCTGGCCGATAACCCCGAGTATTCTGAAAAGGTCGAAACCTTGTTCGCCGATCTTATGGAGCTTCAAAAAACCATGGACGACGACCTGTCTTTAAAGGAAATTTACGAAAAGGTTAAAAACAGGTCTTAAATGAATTTTATCTACAAGGTCGGTTTGGTCTTCGTGGCCCTTATTTTTCTTGGTTGTAAGGAGGCCGCAAAAGAGCAGGCAGTCGATGGGCGTCCGCCCAATATCCTGTTTATCCTGGTTGACGATTTGGGAAAGGAATGGGTGGGGTGTTATGGAGCGGAAGATATCGTAACACCTAATATCGACCAACTGGCCGAGTCGGGTATGCGCTTCAACAACGTATACTCAATGCCGCAATGTACCCCGTCGCGGGTCACCCTATTGACCGGCCAATATCCCTTTAGGCACGGCTGGGTCAATCATTGGGACGTTCCCCGTTGGGGCGGTGGGGCCCATTTTGACGAAACCCAAAATCCTTCCTTGGTCCAGGAAATGAGAAGGGCGGGCTACAAGACCTGCATAGCGGGCAAATGGCAAATCGATGACTTTAGGGTAGAACCCGATGCCCTTATCAAGGCCGGTTTTGACGAGTTTTGTATGTGGACCGGTTACGAGGCCGGGGTGGAGGCGAGTGCCGAACGGTATTGGGATCCCTATATTTTTACAAAAGAAGGTAGTAAAACCTATGCCGGGGCCTTTGGGCCCGATATTTTCCGTGATTTTATCGTGCGTTTTCTCAAGGAAAACAAGGAAGAGCCCATGTTCGTCTACTACCCCATGGTTTTGACCCATACCCCTTTTGTCAGTACGCCCGATGAGGCGGCCGACGATAATATGGGCAAACACAAGGCCATGGTGCGCTATACCGATAAAATAGTGGGCGAATTGGTCGAGGCCTTAAAACAGAACGACCTGTTCGAGAATACCATGGTGGTCTTTACCACCGATAACGGGACCACAAGCGCAATTACCGGTACCTATAAGGGCCGACCCATTAAGGGAGGGAAGGCGCGTACCGTTGAGGCTGGAATTTGCGAGCCTTTTATCGTAAGCTGGCCCGGAACGATAGAGCCGAGGCAGACATCCGAGGCCTTGATCGATTTTACCGACTTGCTGCCTACTTTTATCGATATCGCAGGGGGCGGGTCGCCCGATCAATGGACGGCGAACCATGCAGGGCAGCCGATCGATGGCAAGTCTTTTAAAGACGTGTTGCTCGGCACGACCGATTCTGCCCGTGAATGGATTTTGGGAATGGGCGGTGGCAACAAGGCTCGTCTTACCGAAAAGGGCGTGGAGAACCAGTATAATTTTAGGGACAGGGTGCTGAGAAACAAGAGGTACAAGTTGTATATCGATTCGAACAGTGTGCCCGAAAAATTCTTTGATTTAAAGGAGGATCCCTTCGAGGAGCACAACATTATCGATAGCTTGAATACCGAGGAACGCCTTGCCCATTTTGAACGTCTAAAAAAGGTGCTGGAGTCCTTTCCCAAAAAGGATAGCGATCCCAAGTACCGACCGAACCCCGATCAGGAATGGGACGTCGAGGTGACCGCCAAAAGTGGGCAATGGAAAATATAGTCTACTATGACGGTCAGCTGTTTCTTCGCGATTTGTAGACCACGTTGGAGACCAGTCCGGTAACGATAAGTACGATGCCTAAAAGACTCCAGACGGTATAGGTTTCGCCGAGCCAAAGAAATCCAATGATTCCGGTGAACAGTACCTCGAGGTATTTTAAGGGGGCGACCAGGTTGTTGGCGGCTATTTGGAAAGCCTTGGTCATAAAGAACTGTCCGACAAAGCCGAATATCCCAAGAGTGGCCAAAAACGCCCAATCAAGACCTTGGGGCGACTGCCAATAGGGGATGGCCATAATGCCGCCAAAGGCAGTGGCCGTAAACATAAAATAATTGATAATGACCAAGGGGTGGTCCCTTTGGCCTATTTTACTGATACTGATATAGACCAGGCCGCTCAGCACGGCAGCGGCCATGATCAGGCCCAGGCCTATGTTGCTTACGTTGGCATCGAATCCCTTTAATATGAGAACCCCGGTAAAGGAGATGATAAAGAACAGCCATTGGGGTAGTTTTATCCTTTCCCTTAAAAAGTATATGGCGAAAATGGCAGAGAATATCGGGGCGAGATACCTGAGCGATACGGCGGTGGCGGCCGAAAGATATTTCATCGAGGCAAAGAAGAGGGTCATGGACGAGGTACCGGTTATCGCCCTGATGACCAACAACTTTTTCTGGTTGCCGAAAACCGGCAGTTTCAGCCGATAGATGAGGGCCATTGTAATTAGTAGGGATCCCAATCCCCTAAAAAAGACGATTTCGTAAACATTGAATTCGGCCAAATGCTTTACCATGGTGTTCATGATGGTAAAGGCAAGGGCACCCAAACTCATATAGATCAATACTTTTCGGAGTATCATGGGGTTTGCGGGGGGTGTAACGTTACTAAAAATCCACAAAAAACAAAAAAATATCCAACCCGATCTTACGGGTTGGATATCTGAAATAGGTGTTTAAACCTGATATGATTAAACCCTGGGTAGATCGCCCTCTCCCTTGAGGGGCAAACAAGATTCGCCCATTAGGTATTTATCGACGTGGTGTGCCGCTTGGCGTCCTTCCGAAATGGCCCAGACGATAAGCGATTGCCCCCTGCGCTGGTCACCTGCCGCAAAGACCCCGGGAACGTTGGTCATGTAATCTTGCTCCGTGGCCTTTATGTTGCTCCTGCCGTCGGCTTCAAGGCCCAATTGCTCGGCAAGGGTCATCTCTGAACCGGTAAAGCCCAAGGCCAGAAGGGCCAACTCGCATTTCCATTCTTTTTCCGTTCCTTCCACTTCTCTTAAGGTCATTCCTTTACCGGGTTGCCTTACCCATTCGACCTCTGAGGTGATCAAACCGGTCAAGTTGCCCTCTTTGTCACCGATGAATTTTTTGGTAGAGATGCTAAAGAAGCGTTCGGCACCTTCCTTGTGCGATGAACTGGTTCGCAACCTCATGGGCCAAAAGGGCCAAGGTTGGTTTTTGGGCCGGTCGGTTGTGGCCATTGGCATGATCTCAAAATTCGAAACCGACTTGGCCCCTTGCCTGATCGAGGTTCCGATACAGTCAGATCCCGTATCGCCACCACCGATTACGATAACGTCCTTGCCCGTGGCCAATATTTCGTTTGCGAAGTCGGTAACCCCGGCTACCCTTCGGTTGTTCTGCGGTAGAAAGTCCATCGCCTGAACGACGCCCTTTAGGTCGGCGCCTTCTATGGGCAGGTTTCTTCGAACGGTGGCCCCGCCACACAGAACGATGGCGTCAAAATCGTTTTTGAGCTCGTCGCCTTTGATATCCCTTCCTACATGGACCCCGCATTTAAACACGATTCCTTCTTCTTCCAAGATTTCCAACCGTCGGTCGATAACGCTCTTTTCCATTTTAAAATCGGGAATACCGAAACGCAAGAGTCCGCCTGGTTTTTCATCGCGCTCGAACACGGTGACCGTATGGCCGGCTCGGTTGAGTTGTTGTGCGGCGGCAAGGCCTGCAGGTCCCGAACCGATTATGGCCACTTTCTTGCCCGTTCGGGTTTCGGGTGGGCGAGGCGTGATCCATCCTTTTTTGAAGGCCGTTTCAACAATGTTCTTTTCGATGTTCTCGATGGTGACCGGGTCTTCGTTGATGCCCAATACACAAGCCTCCTCGCATGGTGCGGGACACAACCTGCCCGTAAATTCGGGAAAGTTGTTCGTGGCGTGTAAAATTTCGGACGCCTTGTCCCATTTGCCCTTGTATACCGCATCGTTAAAATCAGGGATCAGGTTGCCCAAGGGGCATCCGCTATGGCAAAAGGGAATGCCGCAGTCCATACACCTGGCGCCCTGGTTCTTTAGTTCCCCCTCGTCCAAAGGTTGGGTAAACTCCTTATAATTTTTGATGCGTTCCTCAACAGGTGCATAGGGTTCTATTTTTCTATCGAATTCCAAAAATCCTGTAATCTTTCCCATTTCTCGATCTTATATCGTTTCTAATTTTTCTTTCTCCAAGCGTATCAAAGCCTGTTTGTATTCTTCCGGTAACACTTTTATGAACTTGGGAAGACAGGTTTCCCATTTTTCAAGGATTCTTTGTGCCAGCGGGCTCAGGGTAGAGTTGTAGTGACTTTCTATCAAATCTTTCAATTGTTTGATATCGTTGTCTTCGGTAACCTCGAGCAGGTTCAGGGCTTCGTTGTTGCATTTTTTTCTAAAGGTGTTTTTCTCGTCGAAGATATAGGCAATACCACCGCTCATACCCGCTCCGAAATTTCTGCCGACCTCTCCGAGGATAACGGCCACCCCACCGGTCATATATTCACACCCATGGTCGCCGATACCTTCGACCACGGCCTTGGCCCCCGAGTTTCGTACGCAGAAACGCTCACCGGCCTTACCGTTGATGTAAGCCCTTCCGGCCGTTGCACCGTATAGCGTAACGTTACCGGTTATTACGTTTTCTTCGGGAACTATCGTCGAACCTTCGGGTACCTTTACAACGAGCTTGGCGCCTGAAAGGCCCTTGCCCAGGTAATCGTTGGTGGTTCCGTTGACCGTCATGGTCAGGCCTCGGGTGGCAAAGGCGCCGAAACTTTGGCCGGCCGAACCGGTAAAGTTCAGTTTTAGGGTGTTGATGGGCAGCCCTTGCGCACCATAGATTTTGGATATCTCATTACTGATGATCGCCCCCACGGCCCTGTCGGTGTTCGTAATGGGGAAATCGAGTGTCAATTTCTCCTTTCGGAACAATGAAGGGTTCGCTTTGGCGATGATATCAAATTCTATTGATTTGTCGATATCGTGGCTCTGAGGTTGTGTATTGTAGAATTTGGTCGATGGCGGTACGTCGACTTGGTAGAGGATAGGGGTAAGGTCGATGCCGGCCGCCTTGTAATGGTCAATGGCTTTTTTGCGATCGAGCTTTTGAACCTGTCCTACCATTTCGTTAACCGTACGGAAACCGAGCTGGGCCATGATCTCCCTCAATTCCTGGGCTACGAAATACATGTAATTGACCACATGTTCGGGCTTGCCCTCGAATTTTTTCCTTAACTCAGGGTTTTGGGTGGCGATGCCTACCGGACAAGTGTTGAGGTGGCATACGCGCATCATTACACAGCCCGATGCCACTAAGGGCGCCGTTGCGAAACCGAATTCCTCGGCTCCCAACAGACATGCTATGGCGACGTCGCGACCGGTCTTTAACTGCCCGTCGCATTCAAGGACGATACGGTTGCGCAGGTCGTTCATGACCAGGGTCTGTTGTGCTTCGGCGATACCGAGCTCCCAAGGCAATCCGGCGTGCTTCAATGAGGTCAGCGGCGATGCCCCCGTTCCTCCGTCGAAACCTGAAATGAGGATTACATCGGCCTTGGCCTTGGCTACACCTGCGGCGACGGTTCCCACACCGACCTCGGATACCAGTTTTACATTGATCCTGGCCTCGCGGTTGGCCGACTTTAGATCGTAGATCAACTGCGACAAATCTTCTATCGAATAAATGTCGTGGTGCGGCGGGGGCGAAATAAGACCTACATAGGGGGTCGAGTTCCGCGTCTTGGCAATGGAAGGGTTGACCTTCGGACCGGGTAACTGGCCTCCTTCACCGGGTTTGGCCCCCTGCGCCATTTTGATCTGGATTTCCTTGGCGTTGGTCAGGTAATCGGAGGTAACCCCAAAGCGACCGGAGGCAACTTGTTTTATGGCGCTGTTTCGCCAGTCGCCGGTAGCGTTCTTGTAAAAACGCTCGGCGTCTTCACCGCCTTCGCCCGAGTTGCTTTTTCCTCCGATGCGGTTCATGGCGATAGCCAAATTTTCGTGTGCTTCCTTACTGATGGACCCGTATGACATGGCTCCGGTCTTGAAGCGTTTGACAATTTCCGTCCATGGTTCGACCTCGTCCAAGGGAATCGGGTCGTAATTTGAAAATTCGAACAGGCCGCGAATGGTCATGAGGTTTTTCGATTGCTCATTGATCATTCGGGAGAATTCCTTATAGGTCTCGGGCTCATTGCCGCGCACGGCTTTCTGTAGTTTGGCGACGGAAAGCGGGTTGAACATGTGTTTCTCCCCATCCCTTCTCCAGCGATATTCCCCGCCCATTTCGAGGTCGAGTGTGGCCGCGACCTTCTTTTTTGAGAAGGCTTTTTGGTGTCTTTTGGCTATTTCCTTTTCTATTTCGTACAGGCCGATACCCTGAATACGTGTCGGGGTATTGGGGAAATATTTGTCGACTACGTTGGAGTTTATACCGATGCATTCGAACAATTGGGAGCCCCGGTACGAGTTAAGGGTAGAGATACCTATTTTGTTCATTACCTTTAATATTCCCTTACCGATGGCCTTGTTGTAATTCTTTACCGCCTCTTCGAACGTAATTTCGGTAATGTCGTTCTCTTCTATCTGCTCGCCGATGATCTCGTTGACCAAATAGGGGTTGATGGCACTGGCACCGAAGCCGAAAAGCAGGCAGAAGTGGTGTACTTCCCTAGGTTCGGCCGACTCGATGATAATGCTCATCTTGTTGCGTTTGCCCAGGCGCTGCAAGCCACTGTTAACATAGGAGCAGGCTAAAAGCGCGGGAATGGGCGCATTTTTATCGTCGACGTTTCTATCGGACAGTATAATGATATTGGCCCCTTCGTCGACCGCCTTGGAGGCTTGGTCCAAAATATCGTCCAATGCATCTTCCAAGCCATTGAGCCCGCGGTCGATCTCGTATAGGGTGGGTATGGCTACTACTTTGTAATCTGGACTCGCATCGTAATTTTTAATCTTATCGAGGTCTTCTTTTGAGATGACCGGGTTTTGGATCTTCAGCTTACGACAGTGCAGCTCTGAAAAGTCGAATATGTTGTGGTCGCTTCCCAGGGTAAGGCTGATGTCGGTGATCAACTCCTCACGGATACCGTCGAGCGGCGGGTTGGTTACTTGTGCGAACAGTTGCTTGAAGTAATTGTAGATCAATTGTGGCCTTTCCGAAAGAACGGCTATTGGCGTGTCGGAACCCATGGAACCGATAGGTTCCTTGGCCGTTTTGCCCATAGGAAGTATAATGGTATTGATATCTTCCAAGGTGTAACCGAAAACGGACTTGCGCTTTTCCAAGGAGGCTTCGCCCAAAAACAAAGGGCAGTCGTTATAGGGAATGTCCCTTAAGTGTACCAAGTTCTTGTCCAACCACTCTTGGTAAGGGTATTTCTTGGCTATGTTTTCCTTGATTTCCTCGTCGTTGATAATACGACCTTCCTCCATGTTGACCAAGAACATCTTTCCGGGCTCCAGTCGACCGTGAAACTCGATGTTCTCAGGGGCTATGTCCAATACCCCGGTTTCCGATGACATTACTACGTAACCGTCCTTTGTGACCGAGTAGCGCGAAGGTCTTAAACCGTTTCGGTCGAGTACCGCGCCGATGTAGTTTCCATCGGTAAAGGGGATGGAGGCCGGGCCGTCCCACGGTTCCATCATACACGAGTGATATTCGTAAAAAGCCCTTTTTGCTTCTGACATATCGGGGTTTTTCTCCCAAGCCTCGGGTACTAAGATCATCATGACCTCGGGCAGGGAACGGCCGGTCATCAATAGGAGTTCGACAACCATGTCCATAGTGGCCGAATCCGATTTGCCGGGTAAGATGATGGGTAGTATCTTTTTGATGTCCTCACCGAACAAGTCGCTTTCCAGAAGCTCTTCGCGGGATCGCATTCTTGTTACATTGCCCCGCAGGGTATTGATCTCGCCGTTATGGCACATGTACCTGAAGGGTTGGGCCAAGTCCCATGTAGGGAAGGTGTTGGTCGAAAAACGCTGGTGCACCAAAGATAGTCGGGTAACCACCCGTGGGTCCATAAGGTCTTTGTAATATAGGCTGATGTCCTTTGGCATCAAAAGCCCTTTGAAAATGATAATCTTTGTCGACAAGCTGGGCAGGTAGAAGAACTTGCTCTCCGAAAGCTTTGAGTTGATAATGGCGTGCTCGGTAACCTTACGTGCTACATATAGTTTAAGGTTGAAGTTGAACTCGTCTTGGCCTTCGTCTTCCTTGCCTATGAACACCTGTTTTATAAAAGGTTCCGTTTCCATGGCTATGCGCCCGGGTATGGAGCGGTTTACGGGTACGTCGCGCCATCCGAGTAACTTAAGGCCTTGGGCCTTAATGTTTTTCTCGAACTCGGAGATGCAGAAATTGCGTTGGTTTTCCTTTTGGGGCAAGAAAACATTGCTGACGGCATATTCTCCCGGTTCCGGCAACGCAAAATCGCAGACGGCCTTAAAAAAGTCATGGGGGATGTCTATCAATATACCTGCGCCATCGCCTGTTTTTCCATCGGAACTTACTGCACCCCTATGTTCTAGTTTGTGCAAGATCTCCAGTGCTTTATGGATAATGTCGTTCGACTTTTGGCCCTTAAGACTACAGATAAATCCCGCTCCGCAGTTGTCATGTTCAAATTCCGGTAGGTATAACCCTTGTTTCTTCATCGTCATATATTATCGTATTTGCTCAAAAATAACTTTTTTGATGCATTATTTACAGTGTTTCGGGGCTAATTGTATAAAAATCCAACGTTTTTAATAAAACGTTAAAATATGTTTAATAATGAATTATCTACCCCTTAAAATTATCAGAATGCTAAAATTAAGCTAAAGTTTGCAAAGGATGGGCGTTTTAGAGGGGGTAGTGTGAATAATAGTGGTTTTTGATGTGTAGGTAAGTAATTATTTGGGGGTAGGTTGCCTGTAAATTCAAAAAAATAAAAAACAACCCCTTAAATTTAGGGGTTGTTCGGTTTGGTTGTGTGGATATATGCGGTCAATTGCGTAAAATGCTCCTTGAAATTACGATCTTTTGTATTTCCGACGTGCCTTCGTAGATCTGGGTGATTTTGGCATCGCGCATCAGGCGTTCGACGTGGTAGTCTTTGACATATCCGTTTCCGCCGTGTATTTGAACCGCTTCGACGGTGACGTCCATGGCTACCTGGGAGGCGTATAATTTGGCCATGGCCCCGGAGAGGTCGTAATTTTTTCCCTTGTCCTTTTCCCAGGCGGCCTTATAGACCAAATGCCGGGCCGCCTCGATTTGGGTGTGCATATCGGCCAATTTGAAGGCAATGGCCTGGTGATTGGCTATTTCGGTACCAAAGGCCTTGCGTTGCTTTGAGTACTTAAGGGCGAGGTCGTAGGCGCCGGCCGCAATCCCCAGGGCTTGGGCCGCAATCCCGATTCTTCCCCCCGACAGGGTTTTCATGGCAAACTTAAAACCGAAGCCGTCTTCGCCGATCCTGTTTTCCTTGGGTACTTTTACATCGTTGAAGATAAGCGAATGGGTATCGCTTCCCCTAATGCCCAATTTGTTTTCCTTGGGTCCGATCTCAAAGCCCTCCATGCCTTTTTCGACAATAAGGGCATTGATGCCCTTGTGGCCTTTTTCCTTGTCGGTCTGCGCGATGACCAGGTAGATGTCGGCGGTGCCGCCATTGGTGATCCAGTTCTTGGTTCCGTTCAATATATAGTGGTCGCCTTTGTCGATGGCCGTGGTCTTTTGTGAAGTGGCATCGCTTCCCGCTTCGGGTTCCGACAGGCAGAAGGCGCCAATGACTTCTCCCGATGCCAGGCGGGTAAGGTATTTTTGTTTTTGTTCCTCATTGCCGAAGGTCTCCAGGCCCCAGCAGACCAATGAATTGTTTACCGAGACCACGACCGAAGCCGAGGCGTCGACTTTCGACAGCTCTTCCATGGCGATCACGTACGATAGGGTGTCCATGCCGCTGCCGTTGTACTTGGGGTCGGTCATCATGCCCAAAAAACCTAGCTCGCCCAGTTTTTTTATCTGTTCCTTGGGAAAGGTTTGGGTCTCGTCCCTTTCGATTACGCCCGGCAGCAACTCGTTTTGTGCAAAGTCGCGGGCGGCCTGTCGTATCATTTGATGTTCTTCTGAAAGCGAAAAATCCATAATTGCCATTGAATTTTAAGGAGTTATGTAATCGTTGTCCGGTAGAAGGCTTTGGTCGGTTGCCAAAAAGGTTCTGAAAGATACATTTTTTTTAACTGTTGTCATGAAAACGGTGCTATACGACCGCAAATTTTTATATTTGTCGGGCATCCTTTGAAAATTGGTTAAAACGTAAAATTATGAGACAGCATTAGCCCCGCTTTGGGGTATGGAGAACATTTTTTTTAAAGAAAGGTTACTAGGGTTTGGTCGCATAATTTTAAATCAATTCTATGAAAGAATTACTTCATATTTACGAAAATAAAGCTCCTGAAATTGTTTTCAACTGGAAGGACCCCGAGACGGATGCGGAGGGGTGGACGGTCATTAATTCGTTGCGCGGTGGTGCCGCAGGAGGGGGTACCCGAATGCGGAAAGGGCTCGATATGAACGAGGTTTTGTCGTTGGCGAAGACGATGGAGGTCAAATTTACCATATCGGGACCGCCCATCGGAGGGGCGAAATCCGGAATCAATTTTGATCCCGGCGACCCCAGGAAAAAAGGAGTGCTCGAACGTTGGTACCATGCGGTATCGCCGCTCTTGAAGAGCTATTACGGTACAGGGGGCGATCTGAACGTGGATGAAATCCACGAGGTTATTCCCATAACGGAAGACGTAGGGGTCTGGCACCCGCAAGAAGGGGTTTTTAATGGCCATTTTAAGCCGACCGAGGCCGATAAGATAAACCGTATAGGGCAATTGAGGCTAGGGGTCATTAAGCCTATAGAGCACACCGGCTACTCGCCCGATACTTCCAGAAAATATAGGGTGGCCGACATGATCACAGGTTTTGGCGTGGCCGAGGCCGTTCGCCATTATTACGATATCTATGGAGGAAATGTAAAGGGCAAACGGGCCGTTGTTCAGGGCTTTGGCAACGTGGGTGCCGCGGCAGCCTACTACTTGGCCCAGATGGGTGCAAAGATTGTGGGCATTATCGATAGGTCGGGCGGTTTGATCAATGAGGATGGGTATGGCTTCGATGAAATAAAGGCCCTCTTTCTCGGTAAAAAGGGAAATGCCTTGGTCGGGGGAAGCGATATGCTCCCCTTTGATGAAATCAATGAACGGATTTGGCATTTGCCCACCGAGGTATTTGTGCCTTGTGCCGCGTCGCGTTTGGTTGAAAAGGAGCAGGTCGGCAGTATGATCGAGGCCGGGCTCGAGGTTATTTCCTGCGGGGCGAACGTGCCCTTTGCCGATAAGGAAATATTCTTTGGGCCGATCATGGAATATGCCGATGGAAAAGTGGGATTGATCCCCGATTTTATTTCCAATTGCGGTATGGCACGTGTGTTCGCCTATTTTATGGAAAAAAGAGTGCCTATAGACGATGAAATGATATTTAATGATACCAGCCGTACCATTAAGAAGGCTATTTTAAATATCTTTAACCAAAATCCGTCGCCCAACAATATCAGTAGAACGGCATTTGAAATTGCACTAAAACAACTAATATAATTAATAAAACCAAATAAGAGAATGGAGACAATTATCATCATTGTATTTATTGTGGGTTATCTGGCGATAACCATGGAGCACAACCTGAAAATCGACAAACTAATACCTGCATTGGCAATGATGGCCATTCTTTGGGCAATAATCGCCTTGACCCATATGGATGTGTTCGAGGTGAATACGGCCCTAAAGGAATTGGAGCCCACGCATATCGATGAAATTTTGTTGCACCATCTGGGCAAGACGGCTGAAATATTGGTCTTTTTGTTAGGGGCGATGACCATTGTTGAGATCATCGATTATTTCGATGGCTTCGCCACGATCAAAGGGTACATAAAGACAAGGAGCAAACGCAAGCTTTTGTGGCTGTTTTCAATATTGGCCTTTGTGCTTTCGGCCATTATCGATAACCTGACCGCGACCATCGTGTTGGTCACTATCTTGCAAAAAGTGATCAGGGACCGGGAGGTCCGGTTATGGTTTGCCGGCCTTATCATTATCGCGGCGAATGCCGGTGGGGCATGGTCTCCTATCGGTGACGTCACCACGACCATGTTGTGGATCGGCAACAAGGTAACTGCCCCGCTGCTTGTAGAGCACGTGCTTATACCCTCTATAGTCTGTATGGTGGTTCCCGTATTGCTGGCCAGTCGCTTTAAGGCCTTCAGTGGAAATATTTCAGATGAACTGGACTCCGAAGAGGATTCCAAGTCGAAGTTCGGGTCTATAATGTTGTACTTGGGCCTTGGAGCCATAGTCTTTGTTCCGTTTTTCAAGACCATTACCCATTTGCCTCCGTACGTCGGTATGATGCTGTCGTTGGCCGTGGTAGCTACTTTTGCTGAAATCTATAGTAGTTCAAAGTTCAGTCTGTCGGCTGTAGATGGCGACGACCATGATACCGTTGGGCATCACAGTCCGGTACATGCCTCGCTGTCAAAGATAGAATTGCCCAGTATCCTCTTCTTCCTGGGGATCCTCTTGGCGGTGGCCGCCCTGGAGTCGTTGGGAATGCTCTTCCACTTCGCGGAAAGCCTTGAAAGTAACCTGCCTATGTTGGGTACCGAATCCGAAGGGGAGCTTGTTTCCGACTTGGTGGTCCTTATTTTGGGGGTTGGGTCTGCGGTTATCGACAACGTTCCGTTGGTCGCGGCCAGTATGGGAATGTTTTCCGTGCCTATCGATGACCCCGTTTGGCACTTCATCGCCTATTCGGCGGGAACAGGTGGTAGTATGTTGATCATTGGTTCCGCGGCCGGTGTGGTAGCCATGGGTATGGAAAAGATCGATTTCTTTTGGTACCTTAAGAAAATAGCATGGTTGGCCTTTGTCGGGTTTATGAGTGGGGCCGTCGTGTTTGGCTTGTTGAGAAATTTAGTGTTGGATGCATAATTTTATCGATAAAATGCCGTTATAGAGGCAACTCTAATACCTAAGAATTCATATGATGTTATTTCAAGATATGGCGCAAGATCCTGCAGCTGCGGATGTTATGTCGGAAGAGAAGACCCTTTCCGTTATCGATTTGATATTTAATGGGGGCACAGGTAGTGTACTCATCATAACGGTACTCTTTATTATGCTGTTCGTAGCGCTCTATATATACTTTGAACGCATATTCGCCATTAAGGCGGCCTCAAAGATCGATAGCAACTTTATGAATCAGATTCGGGACCACGTTACGAACGGTAAATTGGAAGCGGCCAAATTGCTCTGTGCCCAAACCGATTCGCCAGTGGCGCGCTTGACCGAAAAAGGGGTTTCGCGAATCGGCAAACCCTTGGACGATATCAATACGGCCATCGAAAATGCAGGTACGTTGGAGGTCTATAAACTAGAGAAAAACGTAAGTGTCTTGGCCACGGTGGCCGGGGCAGCTCCCATGATCGGGTTTTTGGGAACGGTAATTGGTATGATTCTTGCCTTCCATGAAATGGCTACCAGTGGCGGACAGGCCGAAATGGGATCTTTGGCCTCGGGTATCTATACCGCGATGACAACGACCGTGGCCGGACTTATAGTAGGTATCATTGCCTATATCGGTTACAACCACTTGGTAAACCGTACGGACAAGGTCGTACACAAAATGGAGGCCAATGCCGTGGAATTTTTAGACTTGTTGAACGAACCCCTATAATTTGGTCAAATGAAATTAAAAGGCAGAAACAAGGTCAGTCCCGATTTTAGCATGTCCTCAATGACGGATATCGTGTTCTTGTTATTGATTTTCTTCATGCTTACGGCCAACTCGCCCAATGCCTTGGACCTGTTGCTCCCGAAGGCCAAAGGAAAGTCTACCAATACGCAGAACGTATCGGTGAGCATCGACAAGAATTTACAGTACTACGTCAATAACGAGCGAATCAACGGAGAATATATAGAAATTGAACTAAAAAAGGCACTAGAGGGACAAGATAAACCCACGATTATTTTGAGGGCGGAAGAAAGCGTGGCCATCAAAGAGGCGGTCAACGTTATGGATATTGCCAACAGAAATAATTATAAGGTTATCTTGGCCGTGCGACCGAATTAATGTCATTCCTAGATACGAGACACAAGAAAAAGTCATTTACACTTACCACACTTCTGTTAAGTGTGCTCCTCCTTGTCATGTTCTACATTGGGCTTACCTATATGGACCCGCCTGAGGAAAACGGCATATCGGTGAATTTTGGCACTATGGATTTCGGTAGTGGCAACGTGCAGCCCAAGGAGCAAATTCGTTCGGAGCCTTTGGATACACCGCCGGTCGAACCGTCCAAACAAGAAGAGGTGGTCGAAGAGGAAGTCGTGGAGGAGGTTGCCGAGGAAGTGCCCGAAGAGGTAGTGGCCGAGGAGGCCCCGGCCGAAAAGGTGCTTACCCAAGAGAACGAAGAAGCAATAAAAATAAAGAAGGCACAAGAGGCCAAGCGCAAGGCGGAGGAAGCCGAAAGAATCGCCCAGAAAAAGGCGCGTGAGGCAGAGGAAAAAAAGAGGGCCGAGGCCGAAAGGATCGCCCGTGAAAAGAAATTGGCCGAAGAAAAGGCCCGAAAGGAGCAGGAGGCCAAAAAGAAAAAACTCGACGAGCTGATTGGCGGAATAAGTAAATCCGAAGGCAATGCCTCGGGAAGTGAAGGCGACGACAATAGGGCCGGCGACAAGGGCCAACCTGGCGGAGATCCCTATGCGACCAGCTACTACGGTAGTCCCGGTTCGGGCAGCGGCACAGGAGGGTATGGACTTAACGGCCGCTCTTTGGTAAGCAAGGGAAAGGTAAAGCAGGAGTGTAACGAAGAGGGACGGGTAGTCGTAAAAATCGTTGTAGATAGAAATGGCAACGTGGTTTCGGCCACGCCCGGGGTCAAGGGAACGACCAATAATCACCCTTGCCTTTTGGAACCTGCCAAAAAAACCGCCTTTAAGCACAAATGGAACCTGGATTCCAATGCGCCCAGTCAGCAAGTGGGCTTCGTAGTGGTGAACTTCAAGTTGGGCGAGTGACCTATCAAGAGACTTTGGATTGGATGTTCGGGCAACTTCCAATGTATCAGCAACAAGGTTCAAAGGCCTATAATGCCAAGTTGAACGGTATCTTAAAATTCGTTGGGCATCTCGGTAATCCGCATAAACGGTTTAAAAGCATCCACGTGGCCGGTACCAACGGAAAGGGTTCGAGCAGCCATATGCTGGCTTCCATACTTCAGGAAGCGGGGTATAGGGTCGGACTCTACACGTCACCCCATCTAAAGGACTTTAGGGAACGAATTAAAATCGATGGCAAGCCGGTTTCCAAAAGACATGTGGTCGACTTCATAGCGAAGAACAGGTCGTTTTTCGAACGCAACCAGCTGTCGTTTTTTGAAATGACCGTAGGTATGGCCTTTGATTGTTTTGCCGAGGAAAAGGTAGATATCGCCGTTGTTGAGGTGGGACTGGGAGGCCGATTGGATTCGACCAATATCATCGAGCCCGAAGTTTGCCTGATCACCAATATTGGCATGGACCACACCGATATGCTAGGCGATACCATAGAAAAGATCGCTTTTGAAAAGGCAGGAATCATCAAAACAAAGGTTCCCGTAGTGATCAGTGAATACCAAGAAGGCGCGGCCGGGGTTTTTGAGTCCGTGGCCGAGGAAAAGAGCGCCCCATTGGTATTTGCCGACCGGGAAACCACCGATGGGCATACCACATCGCTCTTGGGCCTATATCAATTCAAAAACGTAAAAGGTGTCGTAGCCGCCATTAGGGCCTTGGGGAATTTTGATGTAGGGGATGCACATATCCGCTCCGGTTTGCAGAAGGTCGTTGAAAATACCGGATTGATGGGGAGGTGGCAGCAACTGAACACCAAACCTACCGTAATCTGCGATACGGCCCATAACAAAGAGGGTCTGGAGTTGGTAGTAGGGCAGTTGCTTCGGCAAAAATATAGGAAATTGCACATCGTCTTGGGCTTTGTGAAGGGGAAGGACCTGAAGGGGATATTGCCCCTGTTCCCGGCCAACGCCACGTATTACTTTTGCAGCCCGAAGATCGAAAGGGGATTACATGTTGGGATATTGGCCGATGAAGCCCGGGCGTTTGGGTTAAATGGAGATTGTTTTTCCACGGTTTCGGAAGCTTACCGTTCTGCCTTCCATGCTGCAAAACCCACTGATTTTGTGTTTGTTGGTGGAAGCACGTTTACAGTGGCCGAAATCCTTTAAATTTTTATTCTTTTTTTTCTT
>NZ_FQYU01000007.1 GCF_900141855.1 Pseudozobellia thermophila | reverse complement strand
CCTGAAATAATAAACACGGACCAAGGGAGCCAGTTCACCTCCGATGAATTCTCAAGTACCGTATTGGGCAAAGAGATCAAACTTTCCATGGACGGTAAGGGAAGGGCAACGGACAATGCCTTCATAGAGCGCTTATGGAGAAGCGTGAAGTACGAGAAGATATACCTGAACCCACCAAGTGACGGACTAGACCTGTTCCTGCTATTGGTAGAATACTTTGAATATTACAACAAGGAAAGAAGACATGAATCAATCGATTATGATAGACCAATGGACATATTTAAAAAAGCAGCATAAATTAACCTGGATTTGTAGAAAACCTGTCCTACTAATTGGGGAATGAACAGTCAAACCACCTTCCTCAAAGGCTTCAGTTTCTACTTTAACATCAATCTCAAGTTCTTTCTGAAGTTCTGTATATATTTGGAGTAATTCAAATTCACATCGATTTCTAACAAAAGCATTCATTGTGTGCGAATCATCACTATCATCAAAGTAATAGTGTAATTCCAACTTATTGGCTAATGTTTCTTTTTTCATTTACGCGATATGGTTCTTTTGCCTTGTGTACAAAACGGTCTTGGCTATGAGCAGTTGCGTCCCGCAGGGCGCTATTGCTTATAGGTTTAGTGCTTGTTGCGCAATTATGAATTCCATCAACACGTACTTGTTAGGGTATTTTTTAAATCATAACTAACTGATATGTAGATTTTTAATTATTTCTTATAATTCAAAAACTATCAATTTATTCCTGATGACGAGTTGTGCAAGGGTTACCGGTGTTGTACGCTGGCTTTATTTTCGTAACCTATTTTCATGAAAATTCATAAGCAAATTAAAATTGCGCCAGAACTTTCTCGATTGTCGTTTTATATTGTCAGAATTATTGATAGGTTTCATTGTATCATTAGCTTTATATACATAACTTAAATAGTTTCCCCAATAGTACTTCTTGGTTTTTACGTATTTGGCAGGGTCAGATTTTGAAGGCCTGTGAATAAGCTTTCTTTTGGCGCCTCTGTGGGTAAACCTTTTATAAAGTCTTGATTTAAATAGACTTTTGTCGGGGTTTTTACTATGTAGAGCCAATGAAGTTGATTTTTTGAATGACCTTTTCATTGAACGGTAGAATTTGGAAAATCCAGAGCTTTTTATAAGAACCTTTTCACCATCATAAGTAAACCCTAAATATTCTAAAGTTCTGTTATAGTTATGTTCTTTCGTGACTTCATCGATTTCGAATCCTTTAAAAATACCATTTATTTTTTCAAAGCGATAGACTTTTGTCTTCGAGGGATGTATTTCTAAATTCTCACCATTCTTTATTCTATCTCTAAGAGTGTCAATAACTTTATCTTCATGTCTCTGCTCACATACAATGATAAGGTCATCGCTATATCGTTGGTAAAACCCATTAATTGAATTAGTTTTCTCAAAGATAGCATTGTCAAAATCCCACATATAGATATTTGCTAAAGTTGCACTTATAGGACTTCCTTGAGGTATACCGATTTTGTTTTTTGCGGAAATTATTAAGTTCAAATTATTCTTTAAGAATTCTTTTTTTGTGCAATATGCAATTGCGTTTTTTTCTTTAAAATATCTGTTCGATTCAATTTTGATACGCTTTACTTCTTTTTGCTTATCATTATTTGGAACTCCTTTTTCAACTAGCATATTTCCATGGTAGCTGTTAAAAAGTTGGTCAGACTCAACATATCTCAATCGAGTTAATGCTTTGAAGACATTAAAATGGTCCTTTGGTAAGGATTTTTCATCAAGAATTCTTGCCCACTGTTTTTTCAATATTTTATGGTCAAGTCTATCAAAAAAAGAAGTTACATCTGCTACAATTACTGATAATTTCTTTTCAGAGTTGTTTTTAATAAATTGGAAAGCAGATTTTGCAAAATCAATATTGCATTTGTTCTTATTAGATTCTTCAAAAAGAGGGATTTTTCTATAAGCGACTATACAGTCATTAAATTTCTCTTGTCTAATTTTTTTCTCGTAAGCATCAGCTAGAAGACTGTTATAATATGAAAAAACTAGAGAATCCATATGTGAAGCATAATAAATATGCCTAACTTTTGGCTTACCTATTATTCTCTTTCTTTCTCCAGATTTAGTTCTGTACGGATTGGTTTCATCTGCACGATATTTTCTTTTGACAATACATTTATGGATTAAAGGTAAAAAGCTATGGTTTTTTACTTTGTTTTCATCCTTAACATAACTTTTTATCCATTTATAATCACTAATGGATAATGGTAAATCTACATGTGGATATTTTTTTAATTTAAACCAATCTTCTGTTTCCATAATGAAAATAGGGCCAGATACTAATAGTAGCAGGTTTGAAATGTACATGCTATGCGAAGCTTTCACCAAAATTGGCTATTTCAACGCTACTCTTTTCAGGTATGGAAATTGCTATCTTTGTGGTAACCAGCTTAAACATTATGAAAATGATAAACAGATTAGCCCACAAGTGCAACTTCAGGATGACAACAGTAATCACACTGTTATCAACCATCTCCTCATTTCTTACTCTTCTAGAGGGAAATTTGGAAAATGGTATTTTCCTTCCCAGCTAACTTATATTTTAACTGGTTTAACAGAATAAAACGTAACATTTCGACCTTCTGGCCCATTTTATAAATATATTAATTAATCATTAATTCGTTCTTCAAGCTTGCGTATAACTAGTGGATATGAGGCAAATTCCATATAACCCATCATGTTTAGGGTTCAATAAATTACTTTTTAAAGTTCATTGGTATTTTTGGCATCATACAGCTATACCTGTTTTTGTGAAAATAAGCTTGCTTAAACGGTACGCTACAAATATCTCCGTTTTGAAGGTTACCGCCTTACGTAAAAGCGTAATCTCAAAAAAGTGTAGCTAAAATCCCAACGAAAACCAGTGCTGTAATCCATAGGGTCATTATCATTTTTCCAGCATTCTCCAACATCCTTTTCCTACAGTACTTTAAATATCGCAAAATAGCCCTACAAAAAAGAAGGGCCCAGATCTATATGAAGGGCTTTTCGATAAAACGTAGAAATTTATAGACGTAGGGCGTTGGTTAGAAATTCTTAAAAAAACACTTTCTATTTTGCTGTCCTCATAAAATACTGGGGGTGAAACCATAAATAATAGTAGTAAGGGCAAAAATAAAAGTCAAACGATTAGATCCCGATCGCTTTGCCGGGCTTCGTGGGTCGTATGGGGTTAATAGCGGTGCATTTCCAAATCGTCGAAGTCCTTTATTTCCGATAGTTTGATTAGGTCTTCTATGTCAACGGTACTCCAGGTTTCCCTAAAGGTCTCATCCCCGCCTTCGGCATCCTCATTTGTGTTTTCCTTGACCAATTTCTTTTGGGTCAAGAAGTTGATACTCGTTTCCTTATTCGTAACGGGGCCACGATTACTGCTGGAATCGTAGCCGATCAATTCAAAACCGGAGTTTTGAAACCGGAAGGTATACACCCAAGATCCATACCTGCCGTGGCTGTAGTGTATATACAGTTTTCCATTTTTGATTTCAATCCATAATTTGGGAGGATAGTACACCCCGCCATCTTCATTTTCCGACGAAAAGCAGGCGTAGTTTTTATCGGCAAGCCGATAACCTTTATCCGTCTTGAACAAGACCAGGATCCCGCGTCGATTTCTGTCCACTTTCTTGCCAAAGCGGTTGGTGACCACCTGGGCGCTATCGGTCTTTTTGATGATCAACACACAATCATTCAGTCCATCTTCATTTAAATCCCCATGGAAGCTTTCAAATTCCGTATATCCTTTGGGAATAAAATCGAAAGCCTCCTTATCCTGTGCGCCGCACCCCGTAAGCGTCAGAAGAAAAAGGGATGCTATTTTTAAAAATCCGTTCATTGGGCATTCGAAGTTGGGCAGTGGACCATTATTGCCAATACGTGTTCGTGTATGACGGGCTTGCCATGGCCTATTCGTCGATGATTTCGTTCAGGCCTTTCTTAAATTTTTTAAACCTTTCCGGCATTTCCAAAAAGGGTTCCAGGCTAAAACTAAAAGTACGGTCTCCATCAAAAAGCCAGTAATTGCCATCTAACCGTCCTTCCTTGGTCTTGATATGCTGTTCGGGGATATGGTTGACGGAAAATTGATTTTTCCCTTCATCGTACCAAATGCCCATCACACGTAAATCGCTTTCGCTTGCATAGCTAAGTTTTAAGCGGGTTTGAAAATCATTGTTTACCGGCTCAATGCCAAAGTCCTTGATGGGGAAAGCGTCCAGGTCCCTTGCCCAAGTATATGCGCCCGTTTTTTGATCGCTTAACTTTTTCCATTGTTCCAAAACCAATGTGGAGTCGCTTTCCGATTGAATAACCGTAAATAGGTT
This sequence comes from Pseudozobellia thermophila, assembly GCF_900141855.1. Lineage (GTDB taxonomy): Bacteria > Bacteroidota > Bacteroidia > Flavobacteriales > Flavobacteriaceae > Pseudozobellia > Pseudozobellia thermophila. The sequence goes on along the minus strand of NZ_FQYU01000007.1, from coordinate 197,851 downwards.
TTCTTGGACAATTTCTATTTCCCGACTCTTGGGATCTATGGTAACGGTAGTCGTATCGGCGGCAATTTGCCCACCTTCAGTCTTGAAAAAGGAACTTAAAATGAAGAAAAGTATTTTTACGGTTTCCATTTTTTGGTTTAGGGCCGGCCCAATGATATCTTAACGGCCTTGTCGGGCGGGCGGGTTTTGATTTATCTCTTTTTGTTGCAAAGCCAAAATTAAATATTTTGCCAACGCGCAATTTTCAATTTGGCGGACTTTATAAATATATACAGACCTTTCGATTTAGGATAGAAGTCCGCATTGCGTTCAGGTTTTGTCGGCATTAGTTAATTTTTATTCAATTTATTTTTTTTCTTCTCCCTTTTTCATATCTGTATTTAGAGTCTCTTCCGTATCCAATTTCATCGATCACTTCAAACCTAAAATTTTCCAAATCCCTGGTTTTAATTACCTTGATACCAAAAGGCTCGTTTACAAAATAGGCATATTGGTCATCCTTGGCATAGTAATGAATATCACATTCTAAATAATATGGGGCATCCTCTCCTATGCATTCTTCCAAAAATTGAAAAGTTGCAGGATTCGCTCCTTCTACTATTTCACTTTTAAAATATAGATGGTCTTTGTCTTTAAAAAGTGTATCCACTTTTGGGTGAACTTGTTCAAAAGTATCCACATCACAAGTCATTCTTACGGTATGGCCATAATATATGGCATCTCCAACTCTTTGGTAACATTCATTAATTGGTGTCATTTCAGAAAGGGAATAAGGTAGTTTGGATTCATACCAATAATCGATTTCCCCAGAAGTGGAGTAGCCGTTTTCAATATCCAAAATTTTAAAATTGTTTGGACTCGCATCAGGTAAGATTGTAGATCCACACATATAACTTTCTAGATAGACAGCGTTTTTATCTTTAAAATAAGTGGTGTTTTCGGCTTCATTGGCTTCAATTACACTAAAGCTGTCAATATCAATCTTGTTTAGATATTTCTCAAAACAAGTGTTGAGGTAATAGTAAATACAATCTTTATTTTTTGAATATCCGTGTCCTAAATTTACCCAGTCGTGATCGTAATCTTTTCCTCTAAAAATTTCAAACTCTTTGCCTGATTTATCTTTTACCAATTGTCGGTCCCAAAATATATCTAAGATGATTAAATCGTCCATTTTAAATTTTATTGATAGGGTTTTAAAAGCTTATGATGTTTAGATTCTGTTTCGAAATTACAAGAAGTAATAACAGGTGTTTTAGTTTTAGTAAAAAAAATAATCTGGAATATACAATGAGCCAAAGGCTAAAAAAGTAGAAATTAAAAGCAGGATTATACTAATTTTGGCTTCTCTAACTTCAACTTTTTTTTAATTCTTATTCCCTTTTTAATTAAAAAGAACGACAACGAGATGGTCAAAATTCCAAGAACGAATAATGCCTTCATAGAACGCTTGTGGAGAAGTGTCAAGTATGAAAAAATCTATTTGAACCCGCCTAATGATGGCTTGGAACTGTTCCTGCTCTTGGCGGAATATTCTGAATATTACAACAAGAAAAGAAGACATGGATCTTTAGCATGTGACAGGCCTATGGACATCTATAAAAAAGCAGCTTAAATTAACCTAGTTTTGTATAAAAGCTTTCCTATAAATTGGGGGATGAACAGTAGGTGCAGGGATAGGAGCTCCTATGTTCGCCTTAGGCAACGGAATCTCCTTTGGCGGATCGCTGATGGAGTCCGCCGCGACCGCCAATTGGGTACAGGGGGGAACAAGTACTGGGGCTTTTGCAATTGATTTGGGTACCGATGCATTAATCCAAAGAATACCAGGCTCACAGTTGGCTACTAAAATATTGTTACAGAACAAGAGTTTGAAAATAAAGTTAATAGAACAGGCCATTATAAACAATCAATAATATTGAGGATGGGCTACTGGAAATATATCTTAATGATTGTTGGATGCACTGTATATCTGATCTTTTTCAGTAAATCGGTCAAGCATTCTAAATCCGCCGTGGACGAAAATGAAAATAGCGACCCGTATGTAAGCAAAGAAACAAGTGATCTGTATCACGATATAAGGGCGTTTTTTGGTCGTTTGGGTGCAATCTTCATGATCCTATGGAGCGCTTACGAATTGTATAAATATTTTAGTTAACCAGACCATGGACAACTTTGGATTATACCTGCCGATTCTAGCGATTCCTGCATGTTCCCTTTATCTAATCACACTGTTCCTTAGAGCACGCAAAGTCAAATTGAACCGTAATGAAAGGCTCTTCGCGGTATTGGTATCGTTTCTGCTGTTGTGGAACATTTATGAATTTTACCGTGATTACAGATTGATTATGCAGGGAATATCAGATATGCTTGGTTAAGAGGATCACTATATCCCTTCGTCGTTAATCTGGCCTACCCGTGAAGGCAGATTAATAGGTGGGAATGAACGGTTGTGTGTATCGGCTTAGGGCATTTTGTAACCCCCGACAGCTTCGTACAGGATCCCTACAGTACCCTGAGCTATAACAGGTACAGCTATGTTTGGAACAACCCGTTGATGTACGTGGACCCAAGTGGGGAATTCTTTAGGGTGGCTGTCAACGTCGGGGCCGCTTCGGGGGCCGGAGCAGGTTTTGCGGGGGGCTTTGTGGGCGGTGCCGGAAACTCGTGGCTTAACGGTGGCAACTTTGGCCAAGGACTACGGGCCGGGCTTAAAGATGGTCTTGCCGGATGAGTCGTGGGTGGCTGCTCTGCGTCGACTCTTACGGTAACGAGGAAAAGGGGTACGGACACATCACAACAAAGCTTTCTTTTTATAAGGGCATAATTGCTTGATGGGGTGAAGGGTAGGGGCATAAAAAAACGGTCTGTGCATCTACACAAACCGTCTATTTTACAGGTCTTGAACCTTTTGTAGCGAGAGAGGGACTTGAACCCTCGGCCTCCGGGTTATGAATCCGACGCTCTAACCAGCTGAGCTACCTCGCCAGGTCGTTTTTTCAAACGGGTGCAAATATAATGGTAAATTTTGTGTCCATCAACATAACTCGCCCAAAAAAATATTATATGGGTTTTATTTTTTTATCATAAGGAAATCTATATATTGCCCGTAAGAAAAAAGTAAAGAAAGAATGAGCGACAAAATAAAATTTGAACTTGAATTTGTAATACAGTCTTCGCCGCAACTGCTGTATCAGTATATATCTACGCCTTCCGGTCTCTCCGAATGGTTTGCCGATAATGTCAATTCACGTGGGGAAATGTTCAATTTTATTTGGGATGGCGCGGAGGAAGAGGCCAAACTGCTGAAGCGAAAAAGCGACGAGTTTGTAAAGTTTGCCTGGGTCGATAACGATGACGATTCCTACTTCGAAATGAAGATCATCGTTGACGAGATCACCAAAGACCTCTCGTTGTTCATCACCGATTTTGCCGAAGAGGACGAGGTGGAGGAAGCCAAAATGTTGTGGAGAAACCAAGTGTCCGACTTAAAACAAGTTCTAGGGTCAAAATAGGCTCTTAATCGCATTAACCTTATCTTTGGTCCCGATAATTATCGGGACTTTTTTTATGATCAATTACAACGGAAACCTTCTAGCGGAAAACACGCCTTTTTTAGACCATCGGAATAGGGGACTGCGGTACGGCGACGGTCTTTTTGAAGCGATGCGTGCCCTAAACGGAAAACTGATTTTTTGGGAAGACCACTATCTGAGGCTTATGGCCTCTATGCGGATCCTGCGTATGGAGATACCCATGAACTTTACCATGGAGTTTCTTGAGGAACGAATAATGGAAACGGTCGAGGCCAATGGCTTGGACCGGGCCCCGGCGCGGGTACGCCTTACGGTTTATAGAAACGATGGAGGCCGCTACCTCCCCGAAAGCAATGATATTTCCTATATCATTGAGGCCGACCCGCTGGCCGAACCTTTTTATGTGCTTGACGGTACGCCCTACGAGGTTGATCTTTACAAAGATTTTTATGTGAACAAGGACATGCTTTCCAACCTAAAGACGAACAACAAGGTCCTCAATGTGGTAGGAAGCATTTTTGCCGAAGAAAACGGCCTTCAAAACTGCTTGCTCCTAAACGGCGATAAACAAGTGGTAGAGGCCCTGAACGGAAATATTTTCGTGGTCAAGGACGGACATATTAAAACGCCCCCTCTTGAACATGGGTGTTTGGACGGCATTTTGCGAAAAAAGCTGATAGCGATACTGAAAAAGTTGGAGGAATATAGCTTTGAGGAAGGGGCGGTTTCGCCATTTGAACTCCAAAAGGCCGACGAGCTCTTTATTACCAATAGTGTTGTAGGCATTCGACCGGTCAGTAAATACAGGAAAAAACAATACCATACCACGGTCGCGCAAGACCTCGTGGGAAAACTGAACGCGAACGCGCGTTTGGCCTAGTTCATACTGGGGTTTTCGGGCGAGTTGGACCACAATAGGTAATTGCCCCCGAGCTCGAGCATCTTTTCTTTCCAAAAGGCATCGGCCGATTTGTTGATAATGTCGCTCTGGTAATCGTTTTTTACCACGATCCACGAGTTTGAGGAAAGCTCTTGGTCCAATTGATAGGCCGACCATCCCGAGTAGCCCAAAAAGAAACGGATATCGTTTTCCGAGATGACCCGGGTATTGATAAGGTCGATGATCTTCTCGAAATCGCCGCCCCAATAAATACCGTCCGATATTTCGATGCTATTGGCGATCAGGTGGGGCACCCGGTGAATGAAATACAGGTTGTCTTGTTCTACGGGTCCGCCGTTGTACATTTGAAAGGGAATGGTAATTTCCTTGACCAAGTCGTTGATAAAGTACTCCAAAGGCTTATTCAAAATAAAGCCCACGGAGCCTTCTTCGTTGTGCTCGGCCAGAAGCACGACAGAGCGATTAAAGGAAACATCGCCGGTCAGCGATGGTTCGGCTATCAAGAGCTTGCCTTTTTGAGGTTTAACGTCGATCATTGTACTATAGTAAATGGCTATTCAAAACTAAAATAAGATATTTCTTATAAAAATCAAGGCTAGTTACCATAAAAAAAGCGTTCCCGTGTACGAAACACGGGAACGCCATATCTTATTTCCTATCAGTAATTAGTTTACTGAATTAGCCAAATCTGATCCAGCTTTGAACTTAACAACGTTTTTAGCTGCGATTTTGATAGTTTTTCCAGTTGAAGGGTTTCTTCCTTCCCTAGCGTTTCTTTTGGAAACAGACCAAGAACCGAAACCGACCAAAGAAACGCGATCACCTTTTTTCAAAGACCCCTCGACGTTACCCAAGAAAGATTCCAATGCTTTTTTAGCTGCCGCTTTTGTGATGCCGGCATCCGCTGCCATTGCATCGATCAATTCTGTTTTGTTCATAATGTAATTAAATTAATTGTTGTTATAATAATTTAAATCGTTTAACAAATTTATACGGATTTGTGGTCAACGCAAGTAAAAACGGGGCAAATCAGGGTTTTTGTTGATAACTAAGGCGGTTTGTTAATAAAGTAGGGCTTTTTTTACTTCTCTCGCAGCCCAATGATAACGGGGCTTTACGACATGCGGGCATTTTTTTCGATTTCAAGACCGTTCAGAACGTCTGCCGTCTTCATCTTCCTTTTGCCCGGAAGCTGCAATTCGCGTAGGTCGATAAAACCATCTTCGACGGCAACTTTTAATTCTTTTTTGGTGCTGATTACACTACCGGTGGCCAGGTTGTGTTCCGTCCGTTCTATGGAAGAGGCGTAAATTTTTACGAATACTTCCTTCGTTCCGTTGATAAGGTGGCTCCAGGCCCCGGGGTAGGGACTTAGCCCCCTGATGTGGTTGTGAATGGTTTCAATGGGTTGCGACCAATCGATCTTGCAGGTGTCCTTATGGATCTTAAAGGCTTCCTTTAAGGGCCGGTCCGATACCTGTTTTTGGGTTTGGATCGTTCCCGCCTCGATTTCGCGAACGGTCTTTACTACCAAGTCCGCCCCCAAAACCATCAATTTGTCGTGTAGGCTACCCGCATTGTCTTCCGGGGAGATGCTTGTTTTTTGCTGGAGGATGATTTCCCCGGTATCGATCTTTTCGTCGATAAAGAAGGTAGTGACCCCCGTTTCGGTTTCCCCGTTGATGATCGCCCAGTTGATGGGCGCCGCACCGCGGTAATCCGGAAGCAGGGAGGCGTGCAGGTTAAAGGTACCGTATTCGGGCATGGCCCATACCACCTTGGGAAGCATACGGAAGGCCACCACGATCTGTAGGTTGGCCCTGAGCGCCTTTAATTGGTCCAGAAAATCCTCGCTTTTTAGGTTGGTGGGCTGCAGAACGGTAAGCCCTTGTTCCAGGGCGTATCTTTTGACATCCGATTGTTGCAGCTTTCTGCCCCGGCCGGCAGGTCTGTCCGGTGCCGTTATTACACCAACGATAGCGTAGTTTTCCTCAACCAATCTTTTAAGGGTGGTGGCGGCAAACTCGGGAGTGCCCATAAATACAATGCGTAAATCTTTCATATTTATCATGTTTTATTCCGGGCCAAGGAAAACCTTAGCCTATCTCGTATTCGTTTCTTGGGTTTATACGTATGATACCATCGGCCAGCAAGTCCCGTAGGGCATCAAGTACCACATCTTCCCTTTCGTTCAGTTTTTTGATCAGGTACCTGGAACCTTGGGGGGCTTCCCGCAGTACATAAAGTATTCTTTCTTCGATAGGCTGCAGGTCGACAGGGCCTTGGGCCTTCTTGAGGCAGCTATCGCATATACCGCAATCTTTTACGGCCTTTTCCCCGAAATAGTGCAGTAGCAGCTTGCTTCTACAGGTGTTTTCGGTATGGATGTATTTGAGCATGGCCTCTATTTTTTCGACCTTGGTGCGGTTGAGTTCCGCTACCTTTTTGGCAAATACATTGATGGTACGGTCGTCTTCCCTCGGGACCAAAAAGGTTATCTCCAGATCGTTGTGCTGCGATTGGTAGGCAATTATACCGTCCTTCTCGAGTTGTTCCAATACCCCGATTACCCGTTCTTCGCTTACATGGGCCTTTTTCGCTATAAGTACCGTATTTATCTTGGTCTCGAAATCAAATACCCCGCCATAGGAACGCAGGATTGTTTTGACCACTTGGTCTATGTTTTGGTTCGATTCGAGGTAATCGAAAATCGTTTCCTTATCACATATAAAATGAACGGTCGTTAGTTTGGAGAAGGATTCGGACAGGGAAATGACCGAATATTGGTCCAAAATCCGAAGGGCGTTATAGCTTAGGAAGGAATTTAATTTGTAGACCGAAACAAAGTCGTGGAAATTGAACTGGAACTTTTCGTTGCTGCCTTCCCCGTAGGGAATCTGAAAGTAGTTGTTGAGCTTGTTGTATATTTTTTTCAGGAAGGGGGTATCGGGCAAAGCCCCCAAAAACTGGTTTTTTAAAAGTTCTTCGTCCGTTTTGTTGGTAAGCAGCACGGCCTGGGCCCCCTTTCCGTTCCGGCCCGCCCTTCCGGCCTCCTGAAAATAATTTTCTATGCAGTCGGGAATTTGGTAGTGCACCACAAGGGCCACATCGGGTTTGTCGACACCCATGCCAAAGGCATTGGTCGCTACCATAACCTGTACCTTGTCGCTTAACCAGGCCTCGAGCTTTTCCCGCTTTTCCTTTTGGGTAAGGCCGCCGTGAAAATAGGTGGCCTTGCATTGGCCCGAATTAAGGAATTGGGCCAGCTCTTGGGTGCTTCTTCGCGTACGCACATAGACGATGGTACTTTGCGAGGTGCTTTGGCATAATTCCCCCAATCGGTGCCTTTTGTCCTCTACGTGCATCACCTTAAAGGCCAGATTGGGTCTGGAAAAGGAGTCCTTGACCACAAAGGGATCGTTAAAACCGAGGTTTTCGACAATGTCCGAAGCTACTTTTTCGGTAGCGGTGGCGGTTAGGGCGATAAAGGGCGTACCAGGAAGGTATTCGCGCAATTGACCGCATTCCAAATAGGCGGGCCTAAAGTCGTGGCCCCATTGCGAGATGCAGTGGGCCTCGTCTATGGCGACCAGGTTAACGTTCATCTGCCTGATCCTATCGATTACCATCTCTTGTTTCAGGCGTTCGGGTGATAGGTAGAGAAATTTATAGTTTCCGTAAAGACAATTGTCGAGCAGGTTGTTCAGTTCGTCAAAAGATATGCCCCCGGTCAGGGCAATCGCCTTGATGCCCTTTTCCCTCAGGCCGTTTACTTGGTCGTGTATCAATGCGATGAGTGGGGAAACCACAATGCACAGGCCTTCCTGGACCATGGCGGGTATTTGGAAACATACCGATTTGCCGCCCCCGGTAGGCAAAAGGGCCAAAACGTCCCTTTTTTCAAGCACGGCATCGATGATCTTTTGCTGGGACCCCCTAAAACTCGAAAAGCCCCAATATTGCCTGAGAATGGAGATGGGGTCGGTGGGCATTAGACTAATTTTAAACGTTCTAAAATAAAATCGCTGCGTTCTTCGATACTTCCTTTCGGAACCAAGGTGACGGTGTACCCGAATCGGGTATAGGCCTTTTCAAGACATTCGAAAACCCGAACGGATTCCTCATAGGTTTCAAACCTTTCGTTGTCAACGGCGTATATCTCTTCCCAAGGGGGCATCAACAGAATGGCATCGTAGCGGTAGTCGTAGCAGGCTTGGGCAAAAGCGGAATCGTAATCTTGTCCGAAGCAATCCATATACGCATGTACATCGGGTATGCCACGGTCGTAGAAAACAATGTCGGTTCCCGGAACGGGGTTTATGTGGTACTGGTCGATACGGCCATCCAAAAGCATTTGATTGAACTTTTTTGGGTCCTTTACCGAAACGATCGGATTGGTCTCAAAGCTAATTCCGCTTGTACCCTTCTTTTCCGCGGAGGTCATACTTCGTATCAGTTCGTGCACACAGAAGTAGCCCCTTTGTTCAAGATGTTTGATGACAGAGGTCTTGCCCGTACTTGGGCCACCGGTAATGACAACTTTTTTAATGCTCAAATGCAAAAGGCTTAGGCTCGCAAAAGTAATCATTCCACAATGATTTTAAAATGGCCCGTTTAAGAAGTACCTTTGTATAAAATATGAGGTATATGGATCAGAAAAAATCAGAAGCGTTTTATATCCGCTTACGGGAGCAGTTACAAGAGACCACCAAATGGCCTTCCGATTACCTGTACAAGTTTATTGTATTGAGCGAGCCGGAGAAAATAGCACAGATTCATAAGATATTCGACAATACGGGGGCCGTTATCGAATCGAAGCTGTCAAAAAAGGGAAAATATACCAGTGTATCCGTTACGGTCAACCTCAATAGTCCCGAAGAAGTTATCGTAAAGTACAAGGAAGTAAGCCAAGTGGAAGGAGTAATATCGCTGTAAATAGTTTTTAAGCTATAATTTTCTTAATTTGCAGGCGTTATAAGTGTACTTCCTTTTTTTTAAGCAAAAATTTTCAATTTGAATTTAGTAGAAAACCTAGAATATAATACCGAGCGGCCAAAGTTGATCATACCCGAATACGGGCGTCATTTTCAGAAAATGGTCGATTATGCGGTATCGATAGAAGACGATGAAGAACGAAACCGGGTGGCCCAGGCCATTATTAGTGTAATGGGCAATATTCAGCCCCATTTGCGCGATGTGCCCGATTTTCAACACAAGCTTTGGGACCAGTTGTTTATTATGTCCAATTTTAAGTTGGATGTAAAATCGCCCTTTCCCATTACGAGCAAGGAAATTCTTCAACAGCGTCCCGAACCATTGAAATATCCCCAGAACCACCCTAAATACAGGTTTTATGGAAACAACATCAAAAGAATGATCGATGTTGCCGTAAAGTGGGAGAAGGGCGATATGCGCGACGGACTTGAATACGCCATTGCCAACCACATGAAAAAATGTTACCTGAACTGGAACAAGGATACCGTTGACGACAAGGCCATTTTCGCACACCTGTACGAGTTGAGCGATGGGCAGATCGACCTTACCGGCGAAAACCTTACCGACAGTGGCCAGTTCTTGAAAAACAGGGTAGCTAAAACGCCCCGCAACAATTCGGGCAAAAAGAACCAAAGAAATAACAATCGCGGTAAAAAGCGATACTAATATTCTCCAGCTTACATGGGCACCTTTAAAATTGAGGGCGGTCACCAACTTTCCGGTGAGATAACCCCACAGGGCGCTAAGAACGAGGCCTTGCAAATTCTCTGTGCAGTTTTACTTACTGACCAAGAGGTTACGATCAACAACATCCCGAACATCGTAGACGTCAATAAACTCATCGCGTTACTGGAGGATTTGGGCGTAAAGATCCAAAAACGAAAAAAAGGTTCGTATACCTTTAAGGCCGACGATGTCAATCTCGAGTACCTGCAATCGGAAAAGTTCAAACAAGACGGTCGCGGACTCCGGGGCTCCATTATGCTCGTAGGCCCCCTATTGGCCCGTTTTGGCAAGGGCTATATACCCAAGCCCGGGGGCGATAAAATAGGCCGCCGCAGGCTCGATACCCACTTCGAGGGCTTTATCAACCTAGGGGCCAAGTTCCGCTACAACAAAGAGGAGTACTTCTATGGGGTAGAGGCCAAAAAGCTGAAGGGCACGTACATGTTGCTCGACGAGGCCTCGGTAACGGGTACGGCCAATATATTGATGGCCGCCGTTCTCGCCGAAGGTAAGACCACCATTTACAATGCGGCCTGTGAACCGTATTTGCAGCAATTGTGCAAAATGCTCAACCGTATGGGCGCCAAAATTTCGGGTGTGGGCTCCAATCTCTTGGAAATAGAAGGGGTCGATAAATTGGGGGGTACCGAGCACACCATGCTTCCCGATATGATCGAAATCGGAAGTTGGATCGGACTTGCGGCCATGACCAAGAGCGAACTGACCATAAAAAACGTGAGCTGGGACGACCTAGGGCAAATACCTACGGTTTTTAGAAAATTGGGGATTCAGCTCGAGCGCAGGGGCGACGATATCTATATTCCCGAACACAAAGACGGATACGAAATACAGAATTACATCGATGGTTCCATCCTGACCATTGCCGATGCCCCATGGCCGGGACTCACCCCTGACCTCTTAAGCATTATCCTAGTGGTGGCTACCCAGGCAAAGGGCGAGGTGTTGATCCATCAGAAAATGTTCGAAAGCCGTCTGTTCTTTGTCGACAAACTTTTGGATATGGGGGCAAAGGTTATTCTATGCGATCCGCATAGGGCCACCGTCATAGGCCATAACTTCAAATCGACCCTAAAGGCGACCACAATGACCTCGCCGGATATTAGGGCAGGGGTTTCCCTGTTGATAGCGGCACTTTCGGCCAAGGGTACTTCCACCATCCATAACATCGAGCAGATCGATCGCGGGTACGAGGATATCGATACGCGATTAAGGGCCATCGGGGCCAAGATCACCCGGGTGTAACGAGCGCCGTTCATAGCGCCAAGGGTACATCGCGATGACCAATGACCGGGCGGCCTAGTCGCCGGCGAATGGGCGGTCGCGTGCTAATGTTTGGCGTCATTTATCTCGATCCAATACGCATCGGGATCTTGAAGGTATATCTGTCGTACCCCGTCGGTACGCAAGGTAACCGCGCCTTTCTTTCCGGGCCAGTCCCAATAGGGAATGCCGTTTTTTTCCAAATGGGCGATCACCCCATCAAGATCTTGGGTGGACAGGCACAAATGCATGGACTTATTTTTTTCAAAGGGGGCAACGTCTTTTTCTATTAAATGGATCTGCGAACGACCACTGACGACAAACCACCTAAAACCTGGTGCCCTATCGGGGTGCGGGGTTTCTTCCAATCCCAGGATGTTGCCATAAAAATCGGCGCTGACATCCGAATCTTCCACAACGAGGGCCAAATGATCGATACTAAAATCAAAGGACTGTGCTGAGGTTAACAAAGGAAGGGCGTAGAGTATGGGCAAAAGGACGAAGAATTTTTTCATAAGTCGGATATTTGGGCCCGAAGGTAACCATTACCGCCCAATCTGCCCTATTTCCATATCATCATACCTGCCTTATGGCAATAATTCACGATAAAATGGAGTTTATATGTAACGTCTCCGAGCCATCGGGACTTTCATTTAACCAAAGAAACCGGACCATGAAGAAATTTTTTCGCTTATTATGCGCCGCCGGCCTTGTGCTGTCGGGGGCTAGTTGTACCTCTACAAGTACCTTGACAATGGGGGTGTTGGAGCCAGCCCGTATCAGTGTGCCCTCAAATGTGACAAAGGTGGGCCTAATCAATAGAAGTATCCCCTCCGCAGGAAACAAAACCGTCGACCAGATAGACAGAATATTGTCGTTGGAAGGATTAAACCTCGATAGGGAAGGGGCTGAATCGGCGATTACGGGGCTTTACGATGAGCTATCGGCATACAATAGGTTCGAAAACGTGGTGATCATAGAAGACATTGAGATCCAGCGAAAGGGACTAGGGGTTTTTCCGGCCGCCTTGGGCTGGGAGGCCGTACAGCAAATTTGCGATGAATTTGATGTCGATGTACTGCTTTCCTTGGAATTTTACGATACCGATACCAAGGCAACCTACGAAAGCACTATGGTAACCGTGCCCAACAACTTGGGAATCAAGGCTACCATTCCCGGCCATAAGGTTACCCTGAATACCGAGATCAAAAACGGATGGCGGGTATACGATCCCCGGCAAAAATATATTTTGGACGAATATGTGGAGAACAACCGAATTGCATCGGTTGGTGAGGGCGTTAACCCCATAAAGGCGGTAGAGGCCATTATCGGTCGTAAGGAAGCCGTACTCCAAACCAGCAATAACCTCGGAAACCGCTACGGTAGAAACCTAATGCCATTGCGAAAGAGGGTTACCAGGGAATACTTCGTTAGGGGTACCGACAATTTTAAAATAGCCCAGCGTCGCGCCCAGACCGGTGATTGGGAGGGAGCCGCCCAATTATGGGAGAAAGAGGTACGGAACCCCGATGCGAAAATAGCGGGACGGGCCTGTTACAACATGGCCATCATCAATGAAATTAACGGCGATTTGGAAAAGGCCATGGAATGGGCCTCAAAATCATATGCCGATTACGAGATTACCAATGCCCTTAAATACGTGAATATCTTAAAGTACCGTATGGCCGAACAACAAAGGTTGGACGAGCAGCTGTCCCGCTGATCTTTTAGGCCGGCGGGGACGTCAACCCAGGGCGGCCTTATATACCTTGAGGCACCTTTCGCGTGCCTCTTTGTGGTCTACGATCTTGTTCGGATAGGTGGCGGAATCGTGTTCGGGCACCCACTTCGAAATGTATTTTTTTTCCTTGTCAAATTTATCGACCTGGGTCATGGGGTTGAAAATACGGAAGTAGGGGGCGGCATCGACACCGCTTCCGGCGGCCCATTGCCAATTGCCTACATTGCTGCTCATCTCATAATCGAGCAGTTTTTCGGCAAAATAGGCCTCGCCCCAGCGCCAATCGATCAGTAGGTGCTTGCATAGAAAGCTCGCGGCCAACATACGCACCCTGTTGTGCATATAGCCCGTCTCGTTAAGTTCCCGCATGCCCGCATCGACCAATTTATAGCCCGTCTTTCCCTCCTTCCATTTTTCGAAGTGCTTTTCGTCATTGATCCATTCGATACGGTCGTATTTTTTCTTGAACGATTCGTTTACGGTATGGGGAAAGTGATACAGTATCTGCATAAAGAATTCGCGCCAAATTAGCTCACTCCAAAAAACCTCGTTCTTTTCAGCTATGGCCTTCTTCATCATTTTTCTTACGGAAACGGTACCGAAACGGAGGTGCGGACCGAGTCTGGAAGTGCCCTGTTCCTTGGCCGGAAAATTCCGGGTCTTTTCATAATTCGCAACAAGGCTGGGGGTAAGGGTATAATCGGGCACCTTGATCGACGACATTTTAAAGCCCATATCGCCCAGTTTTAAATTGGGCAGGCGCGTGTTTTTTACTAGGTTGCCCAAAAATTGGCTCGTGTAGCGGATTTTAAGATGGTCGTCGGCCTTAAAGTGCCCTTTCCACTTGTTTTTGTACGGCGTATAGACCAGGTAGGGGTCTCCGTCACTTTTGACAATTTCATCCTTTTCGAAAATCACCTGGTCTTTAAAGGTTTTAAGGGGGATGTGGTGGCCTTCTAAAAAATTGCGTATTTCGCCATCCCTTTCCTTGGCATAGGGCTCATAATCGTGGTTGGTATATATGCAGTCTATGGTGTATTTCTCCAAGAGCGACTTAAAAACGTCCTTAGGACTACCATAGTGGAGTGCAATGCTACTGTCGTGTCGGTCTTGAAGCTCTTTGCGCATTTTTTGAAGGTTGTCGTAAATAAAGGTGACCCGGGCATCGTCTTCGGGCAGGTTTTCCAAAATTTGCTTATCAAAGATAAAGAGGGGCATAACCGGTGAATTTCCCTTAAGCGCGGCCAGAAAGCCCACGTTGTCGTCGAGCCTTAAGTCCCTGCGAAACCAAAAAATAGCAATTGTGTCTTTCATGTCTTTACGGTTCAAATAAATATACTTTTTTAAAAGGCATGGGTCAACTGCCGCTGAGGGTTGACAAGCCCCCGTCTACGGCAAGGACCTGACCCGTTATCCACCGGCTGTCGTCACTTAAGAGAAATTGGGCCATATGGGCGATATCTTCCGGGCTGCCTATCTTTTTTAGGGGATGCCGACTTGCCATATCTTCCCTTTTCCTATCGTTGTTCAACAAGCGTTTCGCCAAGGGAGTGTCTACCAACGAGGGGGCGATTACATTGATTCTTAGCTTCGGGGCATATTCTGCCGCAAAAGCCCTTGCAAAGCCCTCTATGGCCCCTTTGGCCGCCGAAATACTGGTATGGTAGGCCATTCCGGTACCTGCCGCCACGCTGCTGAAGAGCACCAGACTGGCCCCCGCCGACATTCTTTCGACTACGCTCCCAAGAACCTTTACCATGCCAAAAAAATTGATGAGCATGTCTTTTTCGAAAGTCTCGACATCGAGCATGGTAAAAGGTTTGAGGTCGATACTGCCCGGAAGGTACACAAAACCGTCGAGTGATTCCGGCAGCGAACCTGTGTCCAAATCGTCGTTTTGCGCATCGAAGGGAATATGTCTTACACTGTCCGGCAATGTGCTGTGGGTTCTAGAGGCGACGATAAGCCGGTGCCTATCTTTGAGCTGATCGACAAGTGAAGAGCCGATACCGTGTGATCCCCCGATCATTAAAATAGTTTTTTTCATAAACTTGACTTTGGATTTGAAACACAATGGCCTACGTTATGGCAAGCGATTTTGAATTGCCCTTGATCTCGCCAAATAACTGGCCCAGCTTCTGTTCACGATAGAGAAAAATTTCACGCAATTGTTTTTTTACAAAAAGCTGATGGGCCATCTGCCCCAATACCCCAAAAGGCAGTTTGTAGTCGATGAGGTCTTCCATCTCGATACCGCCCTCGACATCCTTGATAAAATGCTTATGGTGCCACAGGGCATAGGGGCCGAAACGTTGCTCGTCTACAAAGTATTCGCTTGCCTTGACGTGGGTTATTTCGGTGACCCACTTGATCGAATAAAACGGAAAAGGCGATACCCTATACTGAATAATTTGTCCGCTGAACATGGGCCTGTCGGCGCCCGACAGGATGTGGAACCCCATGTGTCCTGGCGTGATAACGCTTAGGTTCTTAGGGTCGGATAGAAAGTCCCAAGCCGTTTTCCTGTCGATTGCCAAGGCCTGTTTCGAATAGAGGCGGTATAGTTTCATTTCGCGGTTTTACCAAAGATAGGTTCATTTTTGTTTAACTAAAATATATTATGTTTAAACAGTTAAAAAATTATCTTATTGAGATCCTGGTCCGCCTTGACCGGACCTAAAAATGGAGGAATCGTATAAACGGTTGATTGTTAATGTTTTTTGTTTTTTTGTTTTTTGGTTATTTAAGGATTTGTTAACGATTGAAGTTTTACTTTCTAAGTAGTTTTGGGAAAACTATAAAATCAATTCAAATGAAAAAATCATTCCTTTTAGCAATTGCTTTAGTGCTTTCTACGGTCGTGGAAGCACAGATCGAGACCCCGGCACCCAGCCCGGCCTCTAGGTTGGAGCAGAAAGTAGGGTTGACCGATGTGACCATTGAATACTCAAGGCCCTCGATGCGCGGTAGAACCATTTTGGGAGGTCTTGTGGAATACGGTAAAATTTGGCGAACCGGGGCGAATGCCCGCACCAAAATTACGTTCAGCGACGATGTAAAGGTCGACGGGCAAGAATTGAAGGCCGGTTCGTACGCCCTTTATACCAAGCCGGGAAAAGAGTCTTGGGAAGTGTTTTTCTATACCGAGGTCGAGGGGGGAGGAACCCCTAAGGTTTGGGACGATAGTAAGGTAGCGGCAAAGACCACGGTCGATGTCTATCGATTACCCGTCGACATTGAAACCTTTACCATTACCTTCGACGACCTGACGAGCAGTTCCGCCGTTTTGGGGCTCATGTGGGAACGAACTTACGTTGGCGTACCTATTGAGTTTCCAACCGATGCCAAGGTTTCAAAGAGCATAGAGACAGTGATGGCTGGGAGTCCCACGGCCAACGATTATTATGCGGCGGCGGTTTACTATTTCAGCGAGGGCAAGGATATCGCCCAGGCCGATAAGTGGATGGACAAGGCCATGGACATGACCGAAGAACCCGCTTTTTGGCAGTTGCGCCAACAGTCGCTCATCAAAGCGAAGGCAGGCGATAAAAAGGCAGCCATCAAGGCGGCCAAAAAGTCCTTGGCCAAGGCTAAGGAAGCCGGTAACGACGACTATGTTAAGATGAACACCGAGTCATTGAAAGAGTGGGGCGCCAAATAGGAAACCCATCATAAAGTAGAAAGGGTCCCGGAAAGGGACCCTTTTTTATTGAGACACGGCCCATTGGGCCACTTCGATGACATCGTTGGGAATCTTGTGCTTTGTTTTTATAGTCTCCAACTCCCCTTTGTCGTTTTCAAAGAGGGCCACCGCCAATCGTGTTTTAAAATGACCGTCGTCGGTGTTGGATTTTAACTTTGTCAGGAGCAGGTCGGCTTCCTTGTCCCTGTTCAATTGCCTGAGGGCCAATAGTCCGTATAAATGGTTGATGCTGTTCCTTTCGGGATGCATTTGGGTGTACCGGGCAATTTGCTCCAATAGGGAAAGGTTTTTCTCTGTTTCCCCGATATATTTCGAGGCCAGGGCCAGTTGATAGTCCTGTGCCCTTTCGTCGGGACCATAGGGTTTGCCCACCCCGATGTTCTCGGGCCATTCCTTTGCCTTGTTCAAGAGAGCGATGGCCTTGTCGTAGGCCTTGCTTTTCATTTTTTTCACAGCGAGGGCCAAGTGGGCACGCTCGTAGATTTCACGGCTCTCACTGGCATGTTCGTAGGGGAGGACTTCAATTTTTTCCAGTACGGACAGTACCTCGGTGTACCTTCCGGTGTTCAACAGGGCCTTGGCATGGGCCAAACCAATGTTATAGTTGTCCAAGAACTTCTTGTAGGCGCGTTTGGAGCGTTTATAGGCCTGGTCGAATTGTTGGTGGTCCAAATAGAAGAGAATGTTTTCTTCCCATACCTTCCAGTCCTTGGGCTTGAGTTCCAGGGCCTTTTCATAATCGGCTTCCACTTCGGCAATCGGCCTGTCCTTTAACATTTTGGCCCGGAACCGGTAGAAGACATCCGAGTCGGGGGTGCTTCCTAGACCTTGTAAAAGGGCTTCCCCCTCTTTGTTTCTTCCTACGGCATAATAGTTCAGGGCCAAATAGTACCTGAACTTCCAATGGCCGGTTTGCGCTACGGCCCATTCCAATACGGGCAGGGTTTCCCTTCGATAGGGGAGTACGAATTCGATAGGGGCCTGCGATAGGGCCCTTAGGGCCTCCGCACTACCAAAATTTTCATTCCCGTCCCTCAGATAGGCCGACCAAATGGCATTTTTGGTAGCCTCGGGCCGTAGGTCCAGCACTTGTAGGGCCTCTTCCACCAGCCCCAATTTTCTATACTCCAAGGCCAGCCCCAAAAGGGTTTCCGAAGGAAATTCATTGTGCAGGGCCAGATCGGGCGTATGTGATGACATAAATTGCCTTTCCAGGTTTGCGAAGTGGGAGAGCGGTGCCATATTTAAAAGCTCGTCCAATTCGCGTTCAAAACCTTCGGAGTTTCCCGTTTTTCTCAAAGCAAGCAATTTTACTTTTCGGGCATTGAGGTTGTACGTATTAAAATCCATGGCCTTTTGGGCATAGGTTTGGGCCCTATTGTAATTTTTGGAAGCGAGGTAAAGTTCGGCCATTTGGGCGTAGGCCACTGAGCGGTATTTGACGTCCCTGGCGGCCCAGCCCAAAGACTCAAGGGCATTGATGGTATCGTTTTGGGCCCGGTAAGCAAGACCGGCCATATAATTGGCCCCGGAGTTGTAGGTGTCCCATTTTAGAACCGTACGGGCGTGGGCCAAGGCCGTGTCGTAGTTGGCCCTTCGGTATTCCAGTTCCGCTAGTTGTACAAGGCCCGCCTGATGGTAGGGGTCTAAGCCGACCAATTCGCTTAATAGCTTGTGGGCCTTGTCGAATTCCCTATATTCCAAAGCCTCGGTACCTTCGAACAACAGTTCTTCCGTTTTTGAAAGTCGGATCTTGGGGTCGGTATCGAAGGGTCTTTTCAGTTCATTGGCCTTGGGGTCGGATGTATAGGACAGCTCCGTACCCGCTATGGTGATTTGAACCTTGTCGTCCGGACCGGCATCCAATTCTCGGGTGAAAATCTCCATAGGTCCTAGGGCCAGTTTTTCCTCAAGTACGATTTTATCGTTGATCCCTACCTTTAAGACCTGGTCCAAGTTTTGCAGGGGATTGATTCCTATGTAGAGCTTGTCCTTGCCGTGCTGTACGTTGAGCACACCATGGGGCGAGGCGTCGACCATTCCCCCGATCTGTTTGTAGGGGAACCATATTTCACTCCAGGTATCCGTGGTATAGGGGTCGAAACCGACCTGGCTAATGGGATTGACCGCACCCGGAAAATATTGGTCGAACAGGCGCCCGGCCTGAAATTCGATGTACTGCCCGTCGGTATCCGTCAAGAGGTCTTCCCAAATGCCCCCGGAGCGCGATAAGGCCCACAGCCATAATTTTTGTCCCGGCATTTCCTCATAGGGCGCCCATTGGCCGAAACCAAAACGGCTATCGCGGTAATATCCTCCAAAAAAATCATTGAATTCGCCCACGATATGGTACGATTTGGCCGGGCCGAAATTGTTGTTCCTGTAAAGCGATAGATCTCTGCCCTCATTGTCAATAGGCCAGGCATGGGCATTGCCATTGTGTTCTACATAGGCATTTCCCGGTATATAAAACTCCAGGTCGTCGGTGGCCTCGGCGGCACCGGTCATCCAATTGTAATACGACTGGGTCAGGGGAGAGGCGTTGTACCACAAGGCATTGGTTTCGAAGTAGGCCTTATCCCTTTCAAGGCGTATCTCGACCTGCCAATAGGTATTGGAAGGAAGGTCTACGGCGCCGACAATACAACTGACGCTGCCATCATCATTCCTCTTGGTGAGGTAGTCGACGGGCGTGGCCGTATGGGGATGGTGGCCGATAATACCAAAATTGAACTCTATGCCACCGGAGGTCCACGGACCCCTCATGGCGATATTTCGGAATTTGACCACTTCGTTTTTGTACAAAAACTCCTTTCCCGTACTTTTTTCGATGGCGCCCCAAACCTTGCCCCCGATTTCGGGCAGCACCATGACCTTTATATAGTCGTTTTCCAAGGTTACGACCTTCCAATCCTTCTTTTTGGCCTTGTGATCGTATTCCTCGAATTTGAAATAGGGGAATATTTTGGGATTTTCGGTTAGAATAGGCAAGGGGTTCGGTTTATCGAAACCATAGGTGTCCAAGGAGCGGAGCTCTTCTTTGATGGTGACCGATTGGGTTTGGGCTATAGACGCGGCATTGACAAATAGGGCAAGGGCAAGGCTGACAAAATTGAATTTCATTGTTGTTTCAGGGTTTGAGTTTATAGATGGCCAATGATTGGTTGTTTCGTGCAAAGAGGAATAATTTTTGATCCTTGTCGAGGGAAATACTTTCGATATCGCGAACCTCCCCGTCGATGTTGAGTCCGCTTTTTAAGGGGTCAACGGTTTCGAACGAACCTTTGCCCGTTCCTAAGAGCAGTACACCCTTATTGGCATCGTATCTTCCGTACTTGACCCTGGTGCCGTAAAAATTACCGGCCAGTAGGACATCCAAATGGCCATCCTTGTTAAAATCCTCGATTGAGATCCCGTATACGGGGGCGAATTGGGTAGCGGTGGGCAGGGGGGCGACTTGAAATTTACCCCCTCCTAGGTTTTCTATGTAACTGGTGGCAAAGGTATTGGCCCTTAGAACCTCGGCGTCGGACAGTTCTTCCGGCGAGAAAATATCGGTAATTTTTTCATTGGCGTAATCGGAATAATTGACGTATTTGTTTTTCAGTCCGCTTAATTGGCCGACCAAGTCATCCTTGCTAAAAACGGGATAACTTTCGCCCATAACGTAGGAAGTGAGGATGGGGTCTAAGGAGCCATTGCCGTCAAAATCTTTGGAATACAGTTGAACCGGTTCATTTTCGGAAGCCTTTAACTGCGAGTTGAGTCCGAAGTTCCCAACAATGTAATCGGGGTCGCCATCACCGTCAAAATCGGCCGAGGCAATGCGGTTCCACCATCCCGAAGTTTTTTGGAGTCCGGCCAAATCCGTCGTTTCCACGAATTTTTCCCCCGTATTTTCAAAGCTGCGTACGGCCGTAAACTCGCCAACCACCATAAGGTCGTTCATTCCATCGCCGTTAAAGTCGGTAAAGAGGGCATCGGTTACCATCCCGGCAAAGGCCAGGGCCCCACCTTTATCGGTCGTCACATCCTTAAAATGCCCGGTGCCGTTATTCTCAAGAAGGTAACTACGGGGCGGGACCGGATATCGGCCCGGCACCGACCTTCCGCCAACAAACAGGTCGAGGTCGCCATCGCCGTCAAAATCGGCCGCCTTTACACAAGAGCCATTGACAAGCATTTGGGGCAATCGGGATTCGTCTCTGGTAAAACCACCGCGCCCGTTGTTGATGTAGATGCGATCCTGTAAAGCGGGGGCATCGGGATCAAACTCGTGGCCCCCACCGACCACGTAAAGGTCCAGGTCGCCATCATTGTCGGCATCAAAGAAGAGGGCATCGGTATCCTCGGCCTCCCGATCTTGTGGGAACGGATTATCGACCCTTTTGAAAGAATGGTTTTTTTGCTGAAGGAAGAGTTGCCCGGCCTGTCCCTTGGCGCCGCAAATAAATATATCTTCGAGTCCGTCGCCGTTTACATCGCCCTTGGCCAGCTTCGGTCCCTGTGTCGAGAGTTTGTGGGGCAAGAGTTGTTCCCTTTTAAAGTCGATATAGTTGTTTTCTTGATGCGCAAAAGGAATGATGCTGTCTTTCGAAACATCGGAAAAGTAAATGGGCTCTTTTGGTGGTTCGGGGGTATAGCTAACCGTAGCGTTTGATTGTTCGAGGGTTAAGGTTTGGTTTACGGTGAGGTTTTCCAGTGTTTGCACTTTATTGTTAGGCCATATGACGGTCAGTTTATCAATTTTTTCTGCTTCGCCGAGGCCGAAGACCAGGTTATAGTCCACCGATGATTGAAACCCGCGTACCGGCATCATTTCCTGAACCTGTATTTGGTCGCCGGTTTTTATCTCGATTTTTGTTCCTATACCAAAACTATTTTTTCCGGTGCCTTTCAGCGCAATCTTAATAAAGTTATTGTTGGTATGCAGGTTGCTGTTGTTCCTGTAAATGAAGGCTTCTGCGTCGGTATTGTTGACGATGAGGTCCAAGTCCCCGTCGTTGTCGAGGTCGGCATAGGCGGCTCCGTTCGAAAGTGATTCTTGGTCGAGTCCCCAGGTTTCGTTCATTTTTGAAAAGGATAAATCCCCATTGTTGCGATAGGTATAGTTCTCTTCTATAATTGCGGGCATGTTCTGTAAAAGGTCATTGATGGCCATTTCAGCCCCTCCCTTGTTTTCCTGCATTTTTTTTTGAACAGCGTAGTTCATGAAATCCATATTGGTATAGTCTCGTTTGACCCCATTGGTTATGAACAGGTCTTTAAGGCCGTCATTGTCAAGGTCGGCCAATAAGGGAGCCCAGCTCCAATCGGTATTTGAAATTCCGGAGAACTGGCCTATTTCTGAAAACGATTGTCCGCTGTTGTTCAGGTGGAACATATTTCTCATGGACTGATGGTAGAATCCGGAGCTTACCAAAAACTGGAATTTGTCGTAATTGTCTGGTCCAGAGACCATTTTTTGGCGGTAGTTTCCTTCGGGCAACATATCCAAGGTCATAATTTCGGGATGGCCGTCGTTGTTAATGTCGGCAATATCCGACCCCATCGAAAAGTGGGAAGTATGTCCTATGAATTTTTCGAGACTTTCCGTAAATGTGCCGTCTTGGTTGTTGATATAGAGGTAATCTTGCTCATTAAAGTCATTGGAGACATATATATCGGGCCAATTGTCGTTGTTCATATCGGAAACGGCAACACCAAGGCCGAAGCCCAGCACGTTTGAAACAAGACCTACCTCATCATTGGAAATCAGAAAATTACCCTCTTCGTTGATGTAGAAATGATCTTCAAAATAGGGGTTTCTTTTTTCTTTGAGCTTCTTGGAAACCTGCCTGAAGCTGGCGTATTCTTGAATGGAATGGTTTACGACATAGAGGTCCAGGTCGCCGTCTTTATCGTAATCGAAGAAAGTCCCTTGGGTCGAATAGCCAGGGTCATCTATACCGTACTCGGCTGCCCTTTCGGTAAAGGTAAGGTCTCCATTATTTACAAATAACAAGTTTTTTCTTTTAAAGTCGTCCTTTGCCGCAGATCGGCACACATAGATGTCCAAGAGGCCGTCGGCATTGATATCTACCATGGTGGTACCCGTATTCCATAGGCCTTCGGCAAAAACCCCGGCATCTTTGGCTATTTCCTCAAACTCGAGGTTCCCCTTGTTCAAGTACAGATGGCTTCCCACCATGCTTCCCGTAAAATAAAGGTCTTGAAGTCCGTCGTTGTTGATGTCGCCAACAGATACCCCCCCGCCATTATAGATATAACCATAGGTTAGAATATTGAAGTCCTCGGTTTCCTGGAGAATATTCTTAAAACCGATATTTGTTTTCTTTTTAGAAAGCAGAGTGAACATTTTACCATTGTTTTCCCGTTCGCATGCAATCGAAAAGAACAGTAAAAGAAGTACTGATGGGATTTTGAGATAATTACTGGGCATACAGGAGTTGTTTTGGAGGAAGTGTTTGAATTTAAGGATTTTTTGGAAATTCCATGGTTATAGCAGTTAAGGGATTTGAACAGAGATTGTATGAAAAAAACCTGTAGGATTACCTCCCTACAGGTTTTTTCAAACAATTGAAACTAGAAAATTAAAAGTTTGGTCCACCGGTATCCCACCATAGGCGGGTATTGATTTCGTCCGGGCCTCCGAGCTTGGAAACACCATCTGCCACGGAAGCAGGGTTGTTTTCCCTTTCGGAATTGGGGAAAGGCATTCGTTTGATCCATTCGTCTGCCGGCACGATACCCCAATCGGCATTACTGGCATTGAAATAGACCAAAGGCAATTTGGGATAGCCTGTTCTTCTGAAATCGACCCAAGCTTCCATTTCGTTTGTATAGGCAGCAATCCATTTTTGGGTGATTATTTTCTCCAGTTTGGTTTCATTGTCGGCCGCTTCGTCCCATGCTACGGTATTGGTGATTCTATTGGTAAAATCATTTACGGCACCTTCGTAGACGGGGTCGTCATAGTCGATGGGTATACTCGTATTATCGGCCAAATAGGCATCGGCACCTGTAGCGCCCCAAAGTTCAAACGAAGCTTTAACACCTGCTTCGTAGTTGGCCTGTGCGTCCCCGGCGCCTGTCCAACCGCGTAGCGCCGCTTCGGCCTTTAAGAAAAAGACTTCGTCTACACTCATAATTTTACGGGTAGTCACCTTTGAGGGGTCGTTGAAGTCTTCATCAATTGTAGAGAATGGAAGGTGGTCGTCCTTGGCAATCAGTTCACCACCGTTTCGAATACCTTTATAGGGCCACTCGGGGTGGTCGCTAACTAGCGACATGTCTTCCACGGGATCAAAGAAGGCATGGATTCGGTTATCCTGGTATCCTACCAAAATGGACTCCATCGTGGCACTCATACGGGTATCGTTCCACTCAAAACAGATTTGGGCGGGGTGGAACTTGTTGCCGTATAGGGAAAGATTAAAATTATCGGCATTGGTCTCCATCAAACCGGCCGGATCGGCCAAGGCTTTCTCTCCTTCCGTTTTGGCCAATGCCGGGTCGGCCTTTACAATTCTCATGGCAAGCCTTAGTCGTAATGAATTGGCAAATTTGGCCCACATGGCAACATCGCCTCCGTAACTGGCATCAAAATCCGAAAGCCCGGTGTAGTCGGTATTTGCATTTAAAACTGAAATAATCCTGTCTAAATCGCTAAAAAATGCGGCATAGAGCTCGGGCTCGCTATCATACAAGGCGCCGCCTTCTTGGCCATAATTGGTATAGATCATCGGGCCGTAGTAAGTAGTGGCCCTTGAAATTGACAGAACCCGTATAAGATTGGCCCATTCCACAAAGATATTGTAGCCATCGGCTTCAGCGAGTTCTATAACCTG
This sequence comes from Pseudozobellia thermophila, assembly GCF_900141855.1. Lineage (GTDB taxonomy): Bacteria > Bacteroidota > Bacteroidia > Flavobacteriales > Flavobacteriaceae > Pseudozobellia > Pseudozobellia thermophila. The sequence goes on along the minus strand of NZ_FQYU01000007.1, from coordinate 173,118 downwards.
TTTGGCCGGTGCCATGATGTTGTCGTATTGCAAATCCCACAGTCGATTCCAAGTAATGTAATATGTGGTATTGTTTACATTGCTAACAAAAGGTGTTGGCTGTGCCAAATGTTGGGCATATGAGGTTACTGCCAGGTTATGGTCAATTTGTATACCGAACAAATTACTCAACATGGATGGGTAGAATGCCCCCACGTGGTTGAAATCTTGTTTTAAGGATTCCGTAGAAATCTCGTAAGGGTTGGTGTTCGTTTCCTCAAAGTCGTCGGTACATGCACTGACCGCAATGAGCAGAAGCGATATATATAGATACTTTTTCATATTAATATTTTTAGAAAGTTAGTTTAAGGTTGAATCCGTACGTTCCCGTAGAAGGAAGGTTAAAGTTATCCAAACCCTGTGCATTTTGATTGGTACTAATGGCCAATTCAGGATCAAACGGTGCATCCTTGTAAAAGAAGAACAGGTTATTGCCGATAAAGGACAAACTTGCAGCCTTAATGGGAAGGTCCGTTTTTGATAAATCGAAATTGTACCCAATCGAAAGCTGGCTCAACTTGACATTTGTTCTATCGTACACATAGGCTTCCCCTATACCGTTTCTGTCACCCACGGCCCTATACCATGTTTCCGGGTCCACACTGGTAACCGCGGTTCCGGTAGACTCATCATACCCGTTTACGACTACGGCACCGGCGTCGCGGGCATCTGCCGTAACTTGGGAAACACCATAACCATCAAGCATCGATTGGGTCTGGCTGAATACTTTTCCTCCAAATTTGGCGTTGATTAAGGCGCCAAAGGTAAACCGCTTATAACTTACGCTGTTGTTCCACCCAAGACTGGCCTTCGGATCGAGATTTCCTATTAACTCAGGTAAATCGGTTTTTCTAGGGGCTCCTTCACTAAAGAGAATTCTACCTTGGTCATCCCTTAAAAACTTGTAGACATAAAGGTCGTTGAATTTACCTCCTTCGACCAAACGGGAGTAGTATCCTTCGGAAGACCCAAGGTTAAAGATGCGCTCGTCATCAGGCCCTATGTCGATTACTTCGTTTTTGTTCGAAGTGAAATTGAAAGAAGAACTCCATTCAAAATTCTCGTTTTGGACGGGAATGGTGTTTAGGGTTATTTCAACTCCTTGGTTCAATATTTCACCTGCATTTATATACTCTTGTGTATAGCCCCCTTCTCCCGATGTGGTAGGAACAGCTATATACTGGTCTTCACTCTTGATATTGTAATACGTAAAATCAAGACCTAGCCTATTCTGGAAGAAACGCAGGTCGAAACCAAATTCAGAACTGGTGATGATTTCGGGTTTGGCATCCAAGAAAGGTCTTGTGGTGTTTCGGTTAACCCCTCCATTGGCCGTTATGGTGTTCTGTGGGTTGATTCTGTTGAAAGGGACCTCGTTACCCACTTGGGTCCATGATCCCCTAAGCTTGGCAAAACTGATGGCCTCGGGCATCTCGATCATTTCGTTCAAAAGGGCCGTAACACCTATGGAAGGATAAAAGTACGAATCGTTACCTGTCAAGGCCAAGGTTGAGGCCCAGTCATTTCGTCCCGACACATCCAAGAAAAGCATTTCCTTGTATCCTAGCTGTACGTTCAGGAAAACCCCTTCCTTGATTACGGTACCACTGGTGATCGATTGTACTTGAACATTGGTGGGCAAGTTTTGAAAATAGAACTCGTTAGGGTAGAGTAGTCCCAAAGTACCCGTGTTTACTTGCACACCTATACCGTATTCTGTTTTTTGGTAACTGGCACCTAATGAGGTGTTCAGGCTAAAATCATCACTTAAAGCAGTGTTGTAATTCAAGATGGCATCGGTGTAGATCAATTTGTCCTCGTATTTCTGATAGTCCCATGCCCCGTTCGGGTGTACATTGGTAGAGTTGGAGGTGGCGGCGTGTTCCTGTGTCTTTAGCACCGTCGCGTAATCGTAATTACCCCTAACCTGAATGTTCAAGTTGTCAAGAATATCATACTTAAGACTTAGGTTGCCAATAAAGCGATCTCTTTTGTCTTTTTGGGGTTCATTGTTGATAATCCAATAGGGGTTTGATTGGTGGTGGTCGGATACAAACCAGTTTTGGGCCATTATGTTCCTCGTCTCATCGAAGACTTCGTAATTTTCCTTGTAGTCGTAGAAATTCCTGTTTCTCGGAAAGAAATACAGACCGGTCAAGGGGTTGAGGTAATACCCCGAGGGCAGTCTGTTTCTACTGCTTTCGAATGCACCTATGACATTGGAGGTTACGGTTACCTTGTCATTGAACAGTTTGGTAGATTGTTTAAAGGTGAAGTTGTTCTTAAGGTATTTGTTCAAAGGCGTAATTCCGCTGGCACTGATATTGCCATATGAGAAATAGGCCTGGGTTTTTTCGGTACCGCCACTAATGCTTACCGAGTTAAAGAAATTGTGGCCGGTTTGGAAAAAATCCTCTACGTAATCACTTGCATAGTCACCCGGTGTTGTGTCCCAACTTTCCTTGGCAGAACCAATGGCCCCGTACTTAAATTGAAGGTCGGGCAATTCTAGATAGTGTTCAAAGGTATAACTACTATTGACTGTAACCGTGGTTTTTCCTTCCTTTCCGCTTTTGGTCGTAATAAGAACCACACCGTTGGCGCCTTGGCTACCGTATAAAACCGCTGCGTTTGCCCCCCGAAGAATACTGATGCTTTCAATATCGTCCGGATTGATGGCGGAAAGACCGTCACCACTATCGGTTCCTCCCCACATTCCAGGTTGGCCTCCTTTGTTGTTGGCCATGGGAATACCGTCGATAACGAAGAGGGGGGAACTGTCCCCACTAAGTGATTTGTTACCTCTCAAAAGAATTTTGGTAGACCCTCCCGCACCTGAGCTACTTTTCTTGATTTCGACCCCCGCGGTTTTACCTGACAGGGCATTCATAAAGTTAGGGTCGCGGGTTTTGGTCAGTTCGTCCGATTTAACAGTCTGTTGTGCATAGGTCAGTGTCTTTTCTTGTCTCTTGATTCCCAAGGCCGTTACGACGACTTCGTCGAGTTGACTGGCATCTTCTTCCATGGCCACATCAATAGTGTTCGAAGCGCCTACCGTTACGCTTTGGTTTTTGGTGCCCAAATAAGAAAACACGAGCACATCGCCCTCTGCGGCCTCGATGGTGTAGTTTCCGTCAAAATCGGTTTGGGTACCGTTGGTGGTGCCCTGTACCAAAACGTTAACGCCAGGTAGGGGTCCTCCGTTTGTCGCATCCGTGACCGTACCGGTCACCGTTTTGTTCTGTGCCAATAAGGGGAAGGTCCCTAAAATCAGCACAAAACATACCATTAGTCGTTTAATCATAATGTTGGTTTTTAATGAGAAGTTAGTTTAACATTTTCTTAAGATTACGTGAATTTAAACTAAAATTTTTATTAACCAAGCAGAATGGACATAAAAATGTGTTCGAGCACACTATCTTGTAAAAAACTGTGGCTTAATATTTTAATTTGGCAAAGAAGATTTCCTACGAATTCTATTCCTCCAAATAGTAATCGACGTTCTCCGAAGTTACTATGTCTATGGGAAGGAGCATGCGTTGGGGGACCCTTTTTCCGAAGAGGAAGAACTCGGCAAAATAGCTGATACCCAAGTAGGCCTGTCTTTTGGGTTTTTGATGGATCAGAAATTCAATTTGACCGTCCCTGAGGTAGGAAATATTTTCTTTTAACAGGTCATAGCCGACCACGGCGATATCCGTATTCTTTTGTTGCAAGACTTCGATGAACCTGTGGGCCTTTGAGTTGGTAATAAAAATGGCGGAAATGTCGGGATTTTGCCTTAAAAAGTGTAAGACATCACAATTGAACTTCCGTTGGTCGGAGCTCTCAAACGATTGAATTATGAATTGTTTTTTTTCGTTGCCCCGTTCTTCAAAGTACGACATGAAGCCATTTTCCTTAAGTTGCATGTGTGCTTCCTTGTCGATGTGGACAATGGCAACCTTCGATACGCCCCGTACGGCCTTATCGATCAGTCCGCCCGCCACCTTTCCGCTTTGGTATAGGTCCTGTCCTACGAATACTTCGTCGTTTAAGGTATTGATGTAGTTGTTGAACAAGGCTGTCCTAATTTTATTCTCCCTGCATTCCTTCAATATTTTTAACGATTCGTCTTGAAAGAGGGGGGCCATGAGAACTACGTCGGGCTTCGAGGCGAGTATCTCCTTCGATTTGCTTTCAAAGGATTGCCTTTCGTGGGGGTGGTAAAGAAATTTGTCTACCAAGACCCCAAAAGGCTTAAATTCGTTTATGGCTTCGCGAATACCTTGTTCCGCCGGTTTCCAATAGGGGTCGATTCGGCAATCGGGCATAAGTACGCAAATGCGATAAATCTTGTTCTTTTTTAGGGTGCGGGCGATCGGGTTGGGTTGGAAATCGATTTCGTTCAATACACTGTTCACTTTTTTATGGGCCTCTTTGGAAACCTTGCCCCTTTTGTGAAGTACCCTGTCAACGGTTCCCTTGGAGACACCCGCCATTTGCGCGATATCCTTTATCGTGTATTTTTTTTTGGTCATCTATGGTCTGGACTGGTTAGTGTATTGAGAGCATTTGGCCTATGCCATCGACTTCCAAAGGTAATTATATATCCGTATAAAAATCAAGTTTGACAAAAACAAAAATAAATGTAGCCTTTTTTAAGGGGTTATGGGCGGTTTTCTTAAAAAGCGGTCAAATCCTTCAAAAGCCAGGGAAATAACGATGACAAGGGCCGATCCAATGAAGTTTAACCAAAGGTATCCGAGCTTTTCGTCGCCGGAGGGGTATGTAAAGATCAGCGTGTAAAACAACACGAAAATGATGAGTTGGGTCAGTATCGCGGCAAAGAAAACGGCATTGCCTTTAACAAACTTGAAGAAGAAGGCCAATAAAAAAATGCCCAAAACATTGCCGTAGAATATAGAGCCGATGATGTTTACCAATTGGATCAAATTGTCGAAAAGACTTGCAAAACTGGCGATGAATATGGCAATGAGGCCCCAGATCAAAGTAAAGAATTTGGTGGATTTAACGTAGTGGTCTTCGGGTCGTTTTTCCTTCTTGTTGCGACGGTACAGATCCAGGGCGGTAATGGTTCCCAGCGCGTTCAGCTCGGATGCCGTAGATGACATGGCTGCCGAGAGTATGACCGCCAAGAGCAGGCCGATCAAACCTTTGGGAAGGTTGTTCAGTATAAAATGGATAAAAACGTAGTCTTTGTCGTTGGTCTCGACCGAATTGTTGGCCTCCTTGATCAAGGCCCTTGCAGCGGCCCTATTGGTGCTGTCCCGCCGGTTTAACTGTATAATTTGCTGTTTGGCATCTTCCACGGCAGTGTATTCCTTGAGCTCCAAGGCGGTCGAAAATTTGTTTTGCGCTATTTTTTTTGCCTCCTCCAGTTCTTTTTGCCCATTTTGCAGTATTTCATAGTCCTTGGCAAAATCGGACCCCATCACGGCCTCGGTAGCCGCCGGGTTAAAGTTGAGGGGCGAGGGATTGTATTGGTAAAATACAAATACCATTACCCCTACCAAGAGAATGAAGAATTGCATGGGGATCTTAAAGATACCATTGAACACCAGCCCCAACTGGCTTTCACGAACCGATTTTCCCGAGAGGTACCGTTGTACCTGGCTCTGGTCCGTACCGAAATAGGCCAGGGCCAAGAAGAGCCCCCCGGTTATTCCGCTCCAGAAGGTATATCGGCTTTTGGGATCGAAACTAAAATCGACAATATTCAGCTTGTCCGTAGCCCCGGCGATCTTTAAGGCCTTGCCCAGATTGATATCGGCGGGCAAATGGCCGAGAATGAAGAAGAACGTAATGAACATGCCCGTCATGATGATGAACATTTGCTGTTTTTGGGTAACGCTAACGGCCTTTGTACCTCCGGAGACGGTATAGATGATAACCAATACCCCGATGATGATGTTCAGGGTCCGAAGGTCCCAACCCAAAACAGCGGAGAGGATAATGGAAGGGGCATAGATCGTAATGCCTGCCGCCAGGCCCCGTTGCAACAGGAATAGGATCGCCGCAAGCGAACGGGTCTTAAGATCGAAGCGGTTTTCTAGAAATTCATAGGCCGTATATACCTTCAACCGGTGGTATATGGGCACAAAGACCAGACAAATGATAACCATGGCCAAGGGCAGTCCGAAGTAGAACTGAACAAAGCCCATGCCGCTGTGAAAGGCCTGGCCGGGCGTTGACAAAAAGGTGATGGCACTCGCCTGGGTGGCCATGACCGATAGTCCGATCGTCCACCATTTGGCATCCTTGCCGCCACCGACGTAATCGCTTACGTTTTTGCTGCCACGGGTGCGCCATACCCCATAAGCCACTATAAACAGCAGGGTACCCGACAATATGATCCAATCAAGTACGCCCATTTTATTTATACGACATCATTAGGTAAATAAAGAATAGCACATATAGAACGTTCAATACGAGAACAATGGTGTATTCCTTTTTCCAATTGAATTTATCAAGCATCTCTATCCTTTTATATCGGGTTGTTCGGGGGCATCGTTTTTTCCAAGTGACAGCATATTGGCGAACAGCTTGTAGGCACCGGGAACACCGGCAGGCAGTTCCCTAAAGAAACTTAGTCCCGTATAAATGTAATATCCCTTGCCATAGGGCGCTACCAATAAGCTTCCTTTTTTAGCCTTTTCCCCGGGGTCTTTCATCGACAATATAGGGGTAAATTCCTTAGCCCACCCATTTGGGAAATAAAGCCCCCTCTCCTGTACCCATCCATCGAAATCGGATTGAGTTATGCGATTGGGGGTATTGACCAATGCATGCCTTGGGGAAATGATCTCTACCTCCGAGTTTTCATCGGTTACCCGGTCGCGCGACAAGGTCAGCGGGTAAGGGGCGATGTTTTCAAATTGTTTGGCCCATCGGCCTGCCGTGTTGTACTGTATGATAAGGTTGCCCCCCTTCTTTACATAATCAAAGAGGTAGCGCTGTTTGAACTTGAGCTCATCGACCACATTATAGGCCCGGATGCCAACCACTACGGCATCGTAAGCATCTAGGGAGCCTTCGGATATCGTTTCCGGGGCAACCGTATGTACGGCATAGCCGATCTGCTTTAGACTTTCGGGTACCTTGTCACCGGCACCGGCGATATAGCCGATATGTTCACCGGTCTTTTGAATGTTCAGGCGCACTACCTTAACCTCGGATGGGAGTAGGACACTTTGTTTGGGGATGTGGTCGTAATCGATGGTGACCAGTTCTTTGTCGATCGATTTGCCGTTGAGGTCAAGAACCGGGGTCAGGGTACCTTGGTTTTCGTTCGGCGGGGGAGTCAAATGGAAATAAAGGGTCTGGGAATCCCCTTTCTTGGCTATCTCAAAGGACTGTAGGTCCGTATCCGCTATCCAGCCCTCCGAAGCTTGTAGGCGTACCGAACCTTTGACGTTGTCGGCATGGGCCGTTACGGTAACGGGTATTTTTTTGGGTTGGTCGTCGGCATAGATCAAAACCTTATCGGAAATGGCTACCGTTGCTTCCGGTAGTACTTCAAAGGGTTGAAAGATTTCCCCTTTGTCGGGTCGGGCAAAGCGGTACTTAACCGGTTTTTCAAAAACCAGGGTGTGTTCGCCGAATTCCACTTCGAAACGGGCATACAGGGCGCGGGGCGTTTCCGGTTTCCCGATCAACGTTTGGTCCGAAACCTTGTACATTCCCAGGCTTCCCCTTTCATTGAGCCAATAGGCGTTCGTGTACGGGGTATTCGGGGGAATTTCAAGGGCTATTTCAAAATTGTTCCTCTTGTTGGGGGCAAGTGGCGCCGCAGGCCTTATTTGGGCTTCGGTAGGGGAGATGCCGACCGATTTCAACCTTATTTGGGCCCCACTTCGATTGATCGCTTCAATGCTAACTTTGATGTCGCTGCCCGGGTTGCCCGACGGAGTGCTGGCGGAGGCTTCAAGATACAGTCCCGTAACCTGGGCGATCAGCTTTCCCAGTTCTTTCGATTTCAGCTTTTTCCAATGTTCGTCGTTGAGGGTTTGGAGCAGGGCATAGGCTTCCAAAAATTGGGGAAGGTGTTGCGAGGGGTCCTTAAAATTAAAATTCTTCTCGATCGGATATAGGATGGCGCCTATGGCCTCACCTCCTTCTATGCGCGACCAAGAGGTATCGATTCCGTCAAAGATATTGTTCCTGTCCTTGGGGCGCTCCCCTTTCAAAAATTCGATGTATTCATTTTCCGACCCCCTGGTCGATAAGCGTCCGAAACCTTGGCACAGGTGCTGGCTACTGGCCAAGGCCGCAATTTCGTTGTTGGAACGGCCCAAGGTAGGATAGTAAACGCCTATATCGAGGCTTGACATGTTCGATTTGTCGGCTTTTTTGAATTTTTCCTCGCTGCCGTAAAACCACCATGAGGTATTGAAAAAAATTCTCTTGGGCTGCCAAACACCGGTGTATTTTAGCTGTTCGGAATAGGCGTCGGGGTCGCTTGCCAAATCAAAGGCCTCTACGCTTAAGATGGCCGAGGAAGTGTGGTGGCCGTGCGTGGAGCCCGGGCTCCTGTGGTCGAAACGGTTGATGATCACATCGGGTTTAAAGTTCCTGATGGCCCAGACCACATCGCCCAATACGGCTTCCTTGTTCCAGATCTTGAGGGTTTCGTCGGGGTGTTTCGAATACCCGAAATCGTTCGCCCGCGAAAAGAACTGTTCTCCCCCGTCGACCCTTCGTGCGGCCAATAGCTCCTGGGTTCGCAAGACTCCCAAAAGTTCACGTAATTCGGGACCTATGAGGTTTTGTCCCCCGTCTCCACGTGTAAGCGATAGGTAGGCGGTCCGCGCCTTTACCTCGTTGGAGAGGTAGGATATAAGCCGGGTGTTCTCGTCGTCGGGATGCGCCGCAACGTACAGTGCACTTCCCAGAAAATTCAGCTTTTGAAGCGAATGGTATATTTCCGAAGAGTTATATTGGACAGGTGCTTGGGCATGGGCGATATTTCGGGAAAATAGTATTCCGACAATGAATACCAAGAGATAGCGCATAGTGTTGGTTTTAGTAGGTCGGACCCATAAAAAAAGTATAAGGGTACATAGTCAAAGATAGAAAGTTTAAAGGGCTCATGCCTTTTTTTAAAACTTCTTTAACAAAAAATAAATAGGTGAAAATCGGGTAAAACCGCAAAGTCCTGTTAGGCTTCTTCAGTTCCGTCGGGCCCGTCTTCCGTATTATAGATCAAGGTGACAGCCTTTTGCATGATCAAATTATTCGGGTAAACCAGTAATTCCCCGTTTTCTTTTCTTAGGCTGACATGGAAGGCTTTGATGTCTTCGATCAAATAGGGTTCTTCCGATTCGATGTCCTTGTCCAAGATCTTGACACGGTCGCCGATCTTAAAGGGGAAGGAGAAAAACAGGATAACGCCGGCGGTTATATTGCTTAAAATCGACCAGCTGGCGAAGAGGGCTACACCTATCACTGCAAAAACGGAAGAAAACAGTAGTCCGATTTCCCTGTAGTTAACGCCCCAAATAAAGGAGATGGCCCCGATGCCTATCAGTGATAGCAGGGTTGAGTAGTATTTGATGATCAGTAGGGTTCGGGCCTCTACAATGTTGCTGATCTTACCGATTTTTCGAATGGCCTTGTCGCCCAAAAACTTTAAGGTCAGGACAATGATCAAGGTTATGGCCGAGGCTATGATCTCGTGCTTGTAATTATCGACAAAGTCTTCCATAGGTTACAGTCCTAAACTATCGCGCAAAGATAGGTCCTTATTTCCATTTTGCCTCCAATAAGGGGTCTTTAAAGTACTGATTTTTGTAGCCGTGGAAGTCATTTGTTTCGCGTTTTCCCCATAGCCGCTGATAAACGTTTCCGACCAACCAATGATACTGTAAGGGAAGCTACTCGAGAAGTTGATTTTAAGGGAGCGCCGTAGCTCTGGAAAATCAATTTCGTAGGCGCTTGTGCCCGAATCTTTGGTTAAAGTCAAACGGGCATCGTAGGGCTTTAGTTCTTTGTGCGACAGCCTGATGTATTCCAATGAGGGGATAACTTTATGGTTCCCGACCGGAAGGTTGTCGGGGTTGATCCTGATTTTGTTCCACAACTCGTTTTCGAGTATGGTCTTGTTTAAGGTAAAGCTTTGGTCGGCCTCATTCTCAAAATAGGAGTGCGACATTACCTCAAAGGCGTCCCTGTTGTTGATTTGTGCATAGATTTGTCCGCACCACTCTTGGGCAGAAAAGGAAACCTTTATGGCGTGGTCGTTGTCGTAGACAGGGTAAAAGGTACTGCTCATGAGGGAGTAGGGGTAGATGCCTGTCAGGTACTTTTTGGTGGCGTTCAATTTTAAGACGGGAATATTGTCCGGACCATTGCCGTCGGCCTTCACTTGCTTTTCGGGCAGAAAGGGCTCGGTGACGTAGATCAAAACGGCCTTGCCGTCCCTGGTTTCGCCATACCGGGCTTGTTGTAGGCTGTAGGAGGTGATCTCGGCCTCCCCGGCGTACCAATAGGTCTTGAACTCTTGGGACAAGGGGACTATTTGTCTTGGGGGTTCGTTTTGGGCTATTTCTGTTTCCTCTACCTTTTCTTCCTTGGGCCGCTCTTTACAGCTTAGGATCAAAAAACCGACAAGAAATAGAAAAATTGATCGATGGAACGATAGGGTTTTCATGGTGTTTGTTTTGAAGTATGTCAATAGTAATACAAATTCATGTAATCCATTGATCTGTAGTTCTTCAAAATTAACCAAAAAGAACTACTTCACCATGTTTGCAAGCGTGCTATAGACCAATTGGGTGGGGAGGCCCACCACATTGGTGTACGAGCCCCGTATCTCTTCGATACCGATCAGGCCGATCCACTCCTGTATCCCATAGGCGCCCGCCTTGTCAAAGGGCCGAAAGTTCTCGATATAGTAATCGATTTCCGCCTCCGAAAGTGCCTTGAATTTGACCTGCGTGGTCTGTCGTACGGTATTTTGGACCTGAAGGGTCGTAAAGCAGACCGAGGTAATGACCTCGTGCCAGTCGTTCGACAGGGTCATTAGCATAGATCGGGCCTCCGAGGCCTCCGCGGCTTTTGCGAGCGACTTTCCCTTGTGCCATACCACGGTATCCGAAGTGATCAATATTTCATTTTCGGCCAGTGTGTTTTTATGGGCCGAAGCCTTTAAAACAGCGAGGTAATCTGAAATGGCACCTCCTTGCAAATGTTCGGGGTAGGTTTCTTCGACGCTTTTAACCCGTATTTCGAAATCAAGTCCCATCTCCTTGAGGAACTGCTGTCTTCGAGGTGATCCGGAACCCAAGATCAAGGTGTATGGTCTTAACTTGTCCTGTAACATGGTCTAATCGTTTGCCGCGCTGAAATTGGTCAGCCAATCGCCTTTTACTTTCAACACCTGTTCGATGACGTCGCGTACGCAGCCTTCGCCGCCATTTTTATGGGACACGTATTTTGAAATGGCCTTGACCTCGGGAACCGCGTTTTGCGGGCAAGTGGGCAGGGCCACGGTTTGCATCGGGGGAATGTCGGGAATATCGTCGCCCATGTACAACATGGTTTCGGGCGATATTCCATATATGTCCATGTACTCTTCGAGGGCATCCATTTTATGGTGGGCGCCGAGGTAGATGTCGGTCACGCCAAGGGCTTTTAGCCTGCTTCGGACCCCTTCGTTGGTGCCTCCCGAAATAATACAGACCCGATACCCTTTTTGAAGTGCGGTTTTAAGGGCGTAGCCGTCCTTGACGCTCATCTTTCGGAGCATCTCGCCTTGTGTGGTTATCATTAGGGTACTGTCGGTAAAAACGCCGTCTACGTCAAAAACGAAGGTGTCGATATCGTTCAGGTATTCTTTATAACTCTTTTCCATAAGTGTTTTCTATTGATTGGCTGAGCAGTTTGTATATTTCGATTTCCACGGGTTTTTTCAGCTGTGCCAAATGGGTGTCGATGGTGGATTGGTCGCCCCTCCGTGCCGGACCCGTCTGCGCTTGGTAGGGCGTCAAGTGGCTAAGTTTGTCAACAGTTTCCCCGATCAGCGGACGGAGCAGTTCGAACGACAGCTCCTTTTCTTTACAGATCTCATGGGCCAAGTGGTAGAGGTGATTGGTAAAATTGTTGACGAAGACCGCGGCCAGATGCAGTGTTTTTCGCTGTTCGGTACTTACTTCGTAAATCCTGCCCGTAATTTTTTGTGCCAATTGTTTCAGCAGGTCCAGGTCGCTTTGGGTATTGCTTTCAAGGCAAAGCGGCACCTTGTTAAAATCCATTGGGCGGTCTTTGCTAAAACTTTGTAGGGGGTAAAAAACACCGTGGCGCGGATGGGTCGCGAGGATGTCCATGGGGGTGGCGCCCGAAGTATGTACTACGAGTTTGTTTTTCGTGTTAAGTTGCTGTGATACAGAATTTATGGCATTATCGCTTACAGCGATGATGTAGATGTCGCTATCCGCTATGTCCTTAAAATCGGAGGTGGTGCTCCGGGCTTGGTCAAAACCTTGCAAGGCCGTGGTATTCCGGCTGACTACCTGTACGATATCAATTTCCCCATTCAGGGAAAAGGCATCGTGCAGATGCTTGGCGACACGGCCCGACCCAATAATACTTACGCTAATCATGCTGCGAAAATAAGCATATATTTTAGTTCGAATATCAATTGGGTATCTATCATTGACGTCGATGGTTTAAAAACAGGATCGGTGATAATTTTTAAGAATATTGTCGGTATTTTTAAGAACAATTAACAGTTATACCGTCCCTTTGGGTCCCTTAGTTCGTATCCAAATCATAAAAAGGGCGTATTTTTGCCTGCTGAAACCAAATTCAGCTCTTCCCAATGCAAAAATTCCAGAAATTATTGTTCTCTACCCGATTGATGGCCATGCTTTTTCTCGTTTTCGCCGTTGCCATGGCCTTTGGTACCTTCATCGAGAGCAAGTACAGTACCGAAACGGCAAGAATTTGGATTTACAACGCTTGGTGGTTCGAGGCGATCATGGTTTTCTTCGTTATCAATTTTGCAGGCAATATTAAAAGATATCGACTCCTGAGATGGGAAAAATGGCCGGTATTGTTGCTTCACCTTTCGTGGATCTTGATTATTGTTGGGGCCTTTATTACCCGATATATAAGCTTTGAGGGGATGATGCCCATTCGCGAAGGGCAGACCGAAAGGATCTTTTATTCCGATAAGACCTTTTTGACGGCCTATGTCGACGGCGAAATCGATGGGCAACAAAAAAGAAAGACCTTACAGGAAGATTTGATCGTAACGGCAGAGGATATTAAGTCGAACCTGCCTTGGAACTCCGATTTTAACGGCCAGCCGTTTACGATTTCCTATGTAGGGTTTATCGATGGGGCGAAAGAGGGGCTCATTCCCGATGAAAACGGAAAGCAGTACCTTAAGATCGTTGAGGCGGGAGATGGGCAGCGCCACGAACATTTTTTGGAAGATGGCCAGGTAGCCAATATTCACAACGTACTTTTTGCCTTGAACAAGGAGACCGAGGGGGCTATCAATATCTTTGTTTCCGACAGTACCTATCAGATCAAGAGTCCGTTCGAGGGCGGTTTTATGAGGATGGCGGACCAATTGCAGGGGCAGGTGGCAAAAGACAGCCTTCAGACCTTGCAGCTGCGTTCGCTCTACAATATGGCGGGCATGCAATTTGTTATTCCCGAACCCGTGGTCAAGGGATCCTATGGGGTGGTTCAGGTGCCCAGGGAAGAGGTGACCGAAGCTAGCCTTGATGCCCTGATAGTCGAAATTTCGTCGAATGGCGAAACGGTACAAAAAAAGGTGCTGGGGGGTAAGGGCACCGCTGATTTTACCGAACGTTTCAATGTTGGGGGGCTCGACTTTATGCTGAGCTACGGCTCAAAGGTTTATGAACTTCCCTTTGGTATTAAATTGAACGACTTTATTGCCGAAAAATATCCCGGTACCGAAAAGGGCTATTCTTCCTTTATGAGCAAGGTCACCATCGAGGACGAACGTCCTTTTGACTACGATATCTACATGAACCATATTTTGGACCATAGGGGATATCGCTTTTTTCAATCGAGCTTTCACCCCGATGAAAAAGGAACGGTACTGTCGGTCAACCACGACAAATGGGGAACATGGATCACCTATATCGGTTATTTTTTGCTTTATACCGGTTTGATGGGCATTATGTTTTTCGGAAAAACCCGGTTCAAGGATTTGGGCAAAGCCTTGGAAAAGCTAAAGTCAAAAAAAGCCAAACTCACTACCGCACTTATGGTGGGCCTGATATTGAACGTATCGGGACAGCATACGGCGGACGATGGACATGACCACTCGGTCCAGATGCCGACCCAATTGCAGATCGATTCCCTGATACGTACCACGGTCGTCTCCGTGGAGCATGCCGAAAAGTTCGGAAAATTGGTAATTCAGGATGATGGGGGACGGATGAAACCGATCCATACCTTTTCCTCCGAACTGCTCCGCAAGTTAAGCTTAAAGGACAAGTTTCGCGATATGGATGCCGATCAGGTGTTCCTGTCGATGATGCTCAATCCGCCGGCCTGGTACAATGCCGAGTTCCTGGCCATCGATAAAAAAGGACAGAACGATAGCTTGCGCCATGTTATCGGGGTGCCCGAAGGGAAGGAGTACGCCAAGGCCACCGATTTTTTCGACGAAAGGGGCAATTACAAGTTGGAACCCTACCTGCGTGCCGCAACGGCTACAAACAATCCGAACCAGTTTGAGAAGGACATCAAGGAGGTTAACATACGATTGAGCCTGTTGGATCAGGCATTAAGCGGTCGTATCGTGAAAATTTTCCCTTTGCTGAACGACGAGAACAACAAGTGGATATCGGCCGTGGAGTACCGCGGAGGCCAGTACCAGGTACACGATTCCCTTTATGCGAATTTTATCAAAAATTCGATGCCGTATTATTTGATGACCCTAAGGAAGGCCATTGAGAGCGACGACTATACCGATGCCGATAAGCTGTTGGAGGCATTTAAACAAAACCAAAAAAATCACGGCAGCGAAGTCCTGCCATCCGAGGCCAAGATCAATACCGAGGTAGTCTACAACAAGTTGAACATTTTTAACCACCTGTACCGCCTTTATGCCGTTGTAGGGGTACTTATGTTCTTCGTCCTTATCTTCCGTATTTTCAAAGATCGGTCCATTTGGCGGGTGGCTACCTACTTTTTTAAGGGAACGATCATCATAATGTTCCTATGGCACACGGCCGGCTTGATCTTGCGTTGGTATATTTCAGGCCATGCACCTTGGAGCGACGCCTACGAGAGTATTCTGTACGTGTCGTGGGCGACCATGGGCATGGGACTTCTCTTTGCCCGGAAGAGCGATATGACCCTGGCGGCCTCGGCCTTTGTTACCTCGATGTTGCTGTTTATCGCGCACCAAAATTGGGTAGACCCCTCTATCTCGAACCTGGTGCCCGTACTCGATAGTTACTGGTTGATGATCCACGTTGCCGTTATTGTCGGTAGTTATGGGCCGTTGATCGTTGGGGCCATCCTTGGCTTGGTGTGTCTGCTCTTGATTATTATGACCACCAAGAAGAACAAGAAGCGAATGGAACTGAACATTCAAGAACTTACCATCATCAACGAACTGGCCCTTACGGTCGGGCTGGTAATGCTTACCATAGGAAACTTCCTCGGGGGGCAATGGGCAAACGAAAGCTGGGGCCGCTATTGGGGATGGGACCCCAAGGAAACCTGGGCGCTTATTTCCATTATGGTTTATGCCTTTGTGATCCATGCCCGGCTGGTTCCCGGTCTTAGGGGGAAATGGACCTTTAACTTTTTGAGCCTTATAGCGGTAGGAAGTATCATGATGACCTATTTTGGGGTCAATTACTATTTGGTGGGACTCCATAGTTACGGTCAAAGTGGTGCCGCGGCCATTACCCCCGATTACGTATGGTACATTGCCCTGGGTATGCTGCTTATCGGGGCGATAAGTTATTGGAGATATAGGGTGAACTACGCTAAGAAGTAAGTTATCCGTTATTCATAAAAAAACAATTGTTGTAGTCTTCTTTTTGAAAAAGAGTTGATTTCAAGTCTATTTTTTATAGATTTATCACTTGGATCAATAAGGGGATGAAGACAACTCAAGACGATATTCAACTGCTTTGCGGGCTATATGAGGGTAAGGAGGCGTCCTTTAGGGCCATCTATGACAAGTACTTTGAGTCCTTGTTCCTCTATGCCATGAAGGTGCTGAACGACCGGATCGTGTGTGAAGATATAGTTCAAGATATCTTCGTATCCTTATGGACAAAAAGGAGGGAAGCCAAAATTACCTCACTTAAACCTTATCTGTTTCAAGCGGTTAAATATCAAATCTTCAATTACTTCAGAAACAATAAGTTCTCAAGGGAAGACCTAACGCGCCTGAACATAGTCGATGTTTCGATGAATGTTATCCAAAAATTGGAATACTCCGAGCTTGATCAAATGATCAGGGATACCGTTGTCAAACTGCCTAAAAGGTGCCGTCATATTTTTGTGCTGAGCAGGTATCATCATAAATCGAATAAGGAAATTGCCGAAGAACTTGAAATATCGGTACAAGCTGTAAAGAATCAAATTTCCAAGGCACTGGCCTTTCTACGCAATAACCTTCATCATGAGGAGGCGATAACGGCACTGCTACTACTTCTGTTTTAGTCCTTGTGGGATGGCTTGAATCCTAATTTAAAGTATCTCCGAACCGAAGCGGATGGGTTGTTGTAACTCATGGATTATATTCTTTTTTTTTATCAATTTGAAAAAAAAAACTTTTTTGGCGTGTACCATCTTAATATTTTGGGTACTTAGTTGTGAATGTCATTTTTTTATTCAGACGATAATGAACGCTAAAGCCGCAAAAAAATTATTTAAGAGGTACCTTAAGAATGAATGTACTCCCGAGGAGATAGCGTTGTTGGATCGATTTTTGGAATCTTATCAGGATAAGGAGGTTTTTCTCTCCGAGTTTAAAAATGGAGAAGGACTTAAAAAAGATGTTTGGCTTAAAATCGAGTCCCGAATAGCTTCTTCGAAGTCCAAGGGTTTCAACCTATACGGTTTTTTTAAGTATGCAGCCATCTTTATCGGTGTTCTCGGCTTGGTCCTGTTGTTCGATTATCTAGGTCAAGCGGAACGAACCGATTTGATCATGGATGATGATGCCATAGTCATTAAAACGGGCGATAACGCTACCAAACAGATACTTCTGGGAGGCAAGGAAACCATAACGGACGCCAATGGCAACCTCTTGGCCTCACAAAACGATAACCAATTGGTGTATCACCAACGGGAGCTTGACGAGTTGGTCTACAATGAAATAATCATTCCAAAAGGCAAAACCTTCCAAGTCGTTCTTTCAGACGGAACCCTGGTGCATTTAAACGCAGGCTCCTCGCTGAAATACCCCGTTAGTTTTTCCCCAAGCGAAGAGCGAAAGGTTTTTCTTGAAGGAGAGGCTTATTTTGAGGTTTTCAAGGATGACGAACACCGCTTTACGGTGGTGGCCGATAAAATGGAAGTACAGGTGTTGGGAACCCATTTTAATGTGAGCTCTTATCAAAATGAGACGGCCTACACCGTACTCGCCGAAGGTAGTGTTGCCCTAAGCCTGATGGACGGCGGGGACCGACCAATAATCTTAAAGCCGGGGCAGAAAGCGGCATTGGAAGGTGAAGCCGTAAAGGTTTCCCAAGTTGACGTCAAGGATTATATGGACTGGCGTAGCGGTAGCCTGACCTTTAAAAACGAGCCGTTCAGCACAATTGTGAAGAAAATAGAGCGACGGTATAATGTAACGGTCGAAAATACGTACAAGGAACTTGATAGCATTAGGTTCAGGGGCACCTTCGGGAACGAAACCATAGAAGACCTGTTAAATACCTTTAAGGAAAGCGCTGGGTTCGAATACGAAATAAGCACCAATAAAATACTAATTAAAAAACCGTGAAGATGATATGATATAGGGTAATGAAAAGAAAGGGGAACGCGGCCACGTTCCCCCTAATAAAGTGATTTCAATTTCAGTTAAAAACCAATCAAAATCCTTTAAAAATATGGAAAAAAAAACATTGTTTTTCATTTTGGTGAAAAACATACTCAATAAGAACCGTACAGTGAAAATTTCTCTCTTATTGTTCGCGTTTGCGCTATTCAACCTTCATGCGAATTCCTACTCGCAGAACAAGAAGGTTTCCCTGACCGCCGATAACGAAACAATCGAAAGTGTTTTAAAAAAAATTGAAGACCAAAGTCGATTTCGTTTCTTTTATAAGATTGGAAAATTGGATGTTTCCAAACGGGTTTCCCTAAATATAGACAGCCGCCCGATCAAGGAAGTCTTGCCCCTTCTCTTTAACGGCGAGGTAACCTATACTTTGATAAAGAACCAAATTGTTCTAAAACCAAAACATGGGAATGGAACTATTCAAACCGTTGGGCCTAGCATTGTTCGGGAAGAACAACAAATGGTGTCGGGTACGGTTACCGATCGATCCGGTCTGCCATTGGCCGGGGCCAATGTGATCGAAAAAGGTACGACCAATGGGGTAACCACCGATTTTGACGGGAACTTTAGTTTGGAACCGACTTCGGACGATGCCGTCTTGGTAATCTCATATATCGGCTTTGCTACAAAAGAAGTACAGCTCAATGGGGAAACGACGATTAATGTTCAATTGGAGGAAAGTGCCTCCGGCCTTGAAGAAGTTGTGGTCGTAGGCTTCGGTACCCAGAAGAAGGTCAATGTTATCGGGTCGGTTTCCCAGGTATCAAGCGACGACATCGAAAATAGGCCCGTTACCCAAGTGTCCCAGGCCATTACGGGCCAAATGCCTGGGGTTACCGTAATTCAAAGGTCGGGAAGACCGGGTGAGAGCAGTGGGAATATAAGTGTACGTGGGGTAGGTTCCTTTGGGGCCACGCCCGATGCACTTGTATTGATCGATGGAATTGCAGGTACTATGAACGATATCAATCCAGATGATATCCAATCCATATCGGTACTAAAGGACGCTTCTTCCGCAGCCATATATGGGGCCCGGTCGGCAAATGGCGTTATCTTGATCACCACAAAAAACGGAAATGAAGGCAAGTTTTCCGTTAGTTACAACAGTTATGTCGGATTTAACCGGGCTACGGAGCTTCCGGAATTCGTCGATTCCTGGGAATATGCCGAAATGTACAATATCGCATCGGGAAGCAATAGTTTTTCCGCTGAGGATATTGCCAAATATAGGGCCCAGGACGACCCCGATAATTATCCGAACACTAGATTTTTGGAAGACCTTTTTTCCAAACAAGGGGTACAGACCTCACATACCTTAACGCTTAATGGAGGGGATGAGCGAAACAAGTACTATGTTTCCGCCGGAATTTTGGAGCAAGACGGTATCGTTCCCAAAAATAGTTTTAGCAGATATAATGTTCGGATGAACCTGCAGAACAAATTGGGCGATAAGTTTGAACTCAGTACCCGGATGTTCGGGGCCATAGAAGAGCGCAACGAGCCTCAGGCTACGGCCAACAAGGGGAGCGCGGCCAATAGCTTTCAGGAACAACTCATACAAAACGCGGTTAGATATCCCGCAGTCTATTTAGGCCAGGCCTCCAATGGCGATTATGGGATCGGACCCGAAAGCGGGGGTACGCCCACTTCGTGGTTGGCATCCGAATCCTATTTGGTCAACCCCCGAACCAAGGCAGGGGTCAACATGAAACTTGATTATAGGCCTAATGACAATTTGGTCTTCTCGGCAATCGGGGGCTATAATTTTTCGCTTTTCGAACAACGCTCATATCTGGCATCCCAACGACTCAACGAAGATGTCTTGTTGGCCCAATCGCAACTAGATCAATTTAGCAATAAGGAGATTTTTAAGACCCTTCAGTTTACCGGGGAGTATTCAAAGGAGTTCGGCAGTCATGATTTTAGTCTTTTGGTGGGTTATTCTTTTGAAAATGAGGAGCTTTCGTTCTTTAACGGTTACAGGCAAGATTTTCCCAGTAACGATTATACCGTATTGGACCTGGGTAGCGCCGAAAATCAGCAATCGGGAGGGTATGATGCCGAGTGGGCGCTTCAATCCTTCTTCTCACGTCTTAAGTACAGCTTTGACCAGAAGTATTTGTTTGAGGCCACATTGCGCTATGACGGTTCGTCAAGATTCCCCGAAAGCAACAAATATGCGGTCTTTCCCGCTGCTGCATTGGGATGGAGGGTTTCGCAGGAATCCTTTATGCAGGATATTCCGTGGATTTCCAATTTAAAGCTTAAGGCCTCATGGGGTATCTTAGGAAATCAGAACATTGGCAATTATCCTTATCAAACGGTATTGGCATCGGGCCGGGACTATTCCTTGGGAGGAGGCCTGTCAACAGGAGCGGCCTATGCCACTTATACCGATGAGAACATAAAATGGGAATCTACCGAGACTACCGACGTTGGGTTCGAATCCGGCTTTTTTGATGGAAAGTTGACCTTTAACGCCACCTACTTCCACCGAAATACCACCGATGTACTGTTCAAGCCCTCTTCGAGCGTTTCCACCGTTTTGGGTGTGGGGATAAGCGAAACCAACACTGGGGCGGTTAAGAATACCGGTTGGGAGTTTGATATGGGGCATCGTAACACCAAAGGCGATTTTGGTTATTCCATAAATGGTAATTTCTCCATTATCGAGAACGAGGTCGTCACCCTTGGTCTAGGGAATGTGGAGCAACCAAACGGTTTCGTGGGCAATGGATCTGATCTCTTCATTGGATATCCGATGCAAATGTACTACGGCTATAAGACCGATGGGGTCTTTTTAAACGATGCCGAGGTGGGGGATTGGCCCGATATGTCCGCCGTAAATCCAACGGCCCAAGCGGGAGATTTGAGGTATAGGGACATTAGTGGCCCCGATGGTGTGCCCGATGGTCAGGTAGACCCCACGTACGACCGTACTTATTTGGGGAGCAGAATTCCCAAATATACCTATGGGGCCAACATTAATCTGAATTACAAAAACTTTGATTTCTCCTTGTTTTTACAGGGTGTTGGCGGTGTAAAGGGCAATTTGACCGGCTATGCGGGATATGCCTTTTTCAACTTGGGCAATATTCAAAGATGGCAGATGGAAGGAAGGTTTGACCCCGAAAACCCGGTCCGTTATCCCGACTATCCGAGGCTGGAGGTCATAACCAATAGTGGAACTGCCAATACCACGGTATCCGATTTTTGGGTGATCGACTCAGGGTATCTTCGGGTAAAGAATGTGCAATTGGGGTATAAAATACCCGATAAGACCGCCGATGTGATCGGTGTCGACCACCTGAGGTTTTATGTAGGGGCGGAGAACCTTCATTCCTTTAATTCCTATCGAACAGGATGGGATCCCGAAATCAATTCGGGCGGGTCTTACTACCCCATTTTGGCTACCTATACCTTTGGTGTAAACTTAAAATTTTAAGATTATGGATTCTCTATATAACAAATACCTATTTAAATTGAATTTTTATAGAAATGTATTCCTGGTGCTGGGCACCTTGGCTTTGACCGTTGCCTGCGATAAGGAACTCGAGCAATTTCCGAGCAATGCCTTTGCCAAGGATAATTTTTGGACATCCGAGTCCAATGCCAATATCGCCCTTACTGGGGCATACCGAGGAGCCATCGAATATGGTACCCAAGTGGTACCTTCCGATTGGTGGACGTATTGTGGGATTGTCTTTATGGAATTTGCCACCGATAATGCCTACGACCGAAGGGGGGACAACTCGACCCAAAATAGATTGACCAACGGGACCCTGCTTCCGAACAACAATGTTATCAAAGGGTATTGGGAAGGGTCTTACCAGCGAATTGCAATTTGTAACGATTTTCTTGAGAACGTCGATAATGTTCCCATTGACCAGGCAAAAATAGATCGAATGCGGGCCGAAGTGGTCTTTTTAAGGGCCACACAGTACTTCTACCTGTCCCAATTCTGGGGGAGCGCCCCTTTGGTTACATCTACCCTAAGCCCCGATGAGGCCAATAATGTTGACAAGGCCTCAAAGGCCGAACTCGTCGCTTTTGTTGAAAGTGAACTTTTGGCGGCTGTTCAAGACCTTCCCTCATTCGGGGAACTGTCCGGGGCGGAGGCGGGAAGGGCCAGTAAGCAGGCCGCACTGGCATTTTTAGGACGACTTTATCTCGGTGAAGAAAGATTTGACGATGCCTCGCAGGTCTACAGACAGATCATTGATATGGGAGAGAACATCATCGACCCGGAATATGCCACATTATTTACCCCGGCCAATGAGAATAGTGCCGAGAATATTTTCAGTAGCCAGTATTTTGGGGGGCAAGCGGGCAATGCATTGCCACAACACGCTTATCCGGCGGTAGCCTCGGGCTGGCACATTGTAAATCCTTTGGGCAGTTTGGCCGATGCCTACGGCTTTGACGATGGAACACCTCTGTCGTACGACGACCCACGATTTGACTATAATGATATGGGGGCCAACAGGGATCCCCGGTTCCGATATAACCTTATTTGGGACGGGGCGGAGTTCAGCGGCCGCATTTACGATTGCCATCCCGATCACAGCGAATCGGTCGACCAACTGACCTATTCCAAACAGGCCACACGTACCGGCTATGGTCTTCGAAAGTTTTTTGATGAGTCTTTCAATGGCAACCTACGTACCGATTACGGTGGCAATATTCCCATTATTCGATATGCCGAGGTTCTATTAAGCTATTTGGAAGCCGAGTTGGAAGCGGGCAAACCGATAACACAAGCCCTGTTGGACGAAACGATCAATGCGGTCAGGGGCAGGGCATCCGTCGGACTTCCCCCTATAACGGAAACCGACCCGGAAACGCTTCGTCCGATTTTAAGAAACGAGCGCAGGATAGAACTGGCACTTGAGGGCCAGCGGCTCTGGGATATCTTTAGATGGGGTATAGGCGATGAGGTATTGGTGGGTGATTTTTGGGGAGCACCCTTCCCCGATTCTGAACTTTATGCTACTACATCAAAAAAAATAGATCCCCAGTACCGTTGGTATGTGACCTCCAAGAACTTTAGGGAAGGTATAGATGACGTATGGCCCGTTCCTGAATCAGAAGTAAATGTCAATCCTAAACTGGGAAATTAGAAGATGAAGATAAAGAGAAGAAAATTTATGCAGAACCTAGGACTTGCCGTACCCGTATTGGCAAGTCCTTTAAATCCTATTTTGGCAAGTAACCCTAGGGAACGGACTCATATCCCACCTTTACAGGCCGAGCAGTTTAAAACCGACTTTGGCAAGTTGAACGAAAGGGTTTGGATAGGTAGTTCGTTTTGGGCCGTACCTATGGAAGACTGGGCAATTAAGAACCGCCGTCTTGAATTCTCGGGAGTC
Organism: Pseudozobellia thermophila; assembly: GCF_900141855.1. Lineage (GTDB taxonomy): Bacteria > Bacteroidota > Bacteroidia > Flavobacteriales > Flavobacteriaceae > Pseudozobellia > Pseudozobellia thermophila. The sequence goes on along the minus strand of NZ_FQYU01000007.1, from coordinate 149,691 downwards.
GAAAAACAATCGCGACTTCATATATTGACCTATGTTCTTGGTGAAGGTCAAGGCGATTTTACAATGGCAGCAAACTTGGGGCTACTAGAGAACAAAGGACATACGGGAGGCGTTGGTTTCGCCCTTGGAATAAGAGACCATACCGATCCCACAAGCGTCAAGGCTGCTTGCTACTTTGGGAAAGGGATTTCAATCGGGGTCAATCTCGAGGGGGATTTATATATTGATGATAGAAAAGAAACCCTTCCGATCGGATTTGATTTCGACAACTTTTACTTGCAAATGAAAGGGCGGAATACGGGAAACGGAACCCGGTTAACTATCGAAGCTAGGGATTCAATCGGAAAAAAAGCCATTCTCGAACATACGGTAAGTGGAGACTTGGTCGGATTGGTCGCCCTCGAAAACAAGGGAAAACAAAAAAAGGGGAGTGCCTTTTGGTGGGCCGACATTCAATTGTCGGGGACAAAGGTTCAATACAGACCGGAAAACGCTTTTGGACCTATCTTATGGGCCATGTATACACTCTCACGAGGGCAGTTGAAGCTCACGGCGCAACTGCCTCCTGTCGGCACCAAGGATTCGCAACAGGTAGAACTTCAGTTCTTAAGGAATGGAAAATGGATAAAGGCGGCAAAAGGTCAAATAGACCCGGTTTCATTTACATCGACTTTCACCGTTGATGACTGGGATGCGTCCGAAGATGTCCAATACCGCTTGCGTTATAGTTTGGATAAAAAATGGCATAGTTATGAAGGGGTCGTACGCCAAGAACCCTTAGGTCGCGCATTGATCTTTGGTGGACTAACGTGTCAGCACGCCATGGGCTTTCCGTACCGTCCACTTGTGGAAAACCTCGGCAAGTCGAACCCCGATATACTTTACTTTTCAGGGGATCAATTGTACGAAGGTAACGGGGGCTATCCCATCAAAAGAGAACCCGAAGACAAGGCCATATTGAATTATTTGGGCAAGTGGTATATGTTCGGTTGGGCCTTCGGCGAAATGCTTAGGAATCGACCGACCATCTGTACCCCGGACGATCACGATGTCTATCAAGGAAACCTTTGGGGCGAAGGAGGGGAAGGCATTTCGTTCGAAGAGTGGAAAAAGGTGCGGGACGCCCACGGTGGCCTCGTGCAAACGCCCAATTTTGTCAATGTAGTGAACAAGACCCAATGCGGCCATATGCCGGCAGCCTATGACCCTACACCGATGAAATCGGATATTAGTACATGGTACACCCATTTGGTCTATGGTAAGGTGAGTTTTGCCATTGTCAGTGACCGACTGTTTAAATCAGGCCCGGAGATGGTCAGGGAGGGAGAGGGAAGAATAGACCATTTAACCGAACCGGCAAAACCGGGTGAATTGGACGCTGACGATCTTTCTTTTCTCGGACAACGCCAGCTCGATTTTTTAACCGATTGGGTGGCCGATTGGAAAGGGGCGAACATGAAGGTTCTGCTTAGCCAAACCCTGTTCTCCAATGTGGGAACTCACCACGGACCGGAAAAACAGTTTTTGTTCGGCGACCTCGATTCGGGCGGATGGCCGAAATCAAAAAGGGACAAAGTAATTGAGACCATTAGAAAGGCCTGTGCCTTCCATATAAATGGCGATCAACATTTGCCCTTTATCGTCCAATATAGTGTGGACGAGCCCCGGGATGGCGGGTGGACTTTCTGTACACCGGCCATCTCCACAGGGTACCCCAGATGGGGACAACCCGATTCGGTAAACCTTCCTTTTACAGATCGCCCCGAACACGGTTTGCCGAACACGGGCTGCTACCGCGATGGTTTCGGTAATGATAACTATATTTATGCGGTCGGAAACCCAACCGATGATTTTGATGGCGAGACAAATCGCTACAAAAGAGCGCAAAAAAAGGCGTCGGGTTATGGGATCATCACTTTTGACACATTGGAACGTACCATTAAAATCGAAGCAATTCGTTTTTTGGCCGATTTAAATACGGATTCGGAGGCGAATACCTATCCCGGGTGGCCATTGACGATACGGCAATCCGATAATGACGGAAGAAGACCCATTGGTTACCTTCCCAAACTGGTAATGGCTACGCCCGATCAAGTGGTGAAGGTGGTTAATGAAGATACCCAAGAATTGGTGCATGCTATGCGGGTAAAGGGCAACACCTATATCCCAAAAGTTTATGAACAGGGTAAATATACCTTGGTTATAGGCGAAGGCGGCACCAAAAAGGAAATAAAGGGTATCGAGATCACCACTGACCCCCAAGAGGTGATTGCGGTTTAGACCAAGTAGGCCAAAAATTTTAAAAGTATAAATTGAGATTTAATAAAAAACAGTTCATGACAAGTTTGAGGAATTATTTTTTGAATGGCGCCATTCTGTTATTGGTGCTATCCGGCTGTAAGTCTAAGGAAGAAAAATCGCTCGTAAAGGACGAAGGTCCCAAACATCCCAATATCGTCTTTATTTATATGGACGATTTGGGCTATGGCGACCTTAGTTCCTACGGCGCTACCGAATTGAACACGCCCAATATCGATGCCCTGGCCGAGGGAGGGATCCGGTTTACCAATGGTTATGCTACTTCGGCGACCTGTACGCCAAGTCGGTATGCCATACTTACGGGGCGCTACCCTTGGCGAAACAAAGACGCCAAAATTCTTCCGGGCACGGCTCCCTTGATCATAGGCACCGATCAGATGACCGTTCCGAAAATGCTAAAGGAAAAAGGCTATGCCACGGGCATAGTGGGCAAATGGCACCTGGGCTTGGGAAGCGGAAACGTTAATTGGAACGAAAGGGTCGCACCGGGGCCCAATGAAGTCGGTTTCGATTATTCCTACATATTGGCGGCCACGCAAGACAGGGTTCCTACCGTGTACATTGAGGATGGCTTTGTCGACGGACTCGACCCCAACGACCCCATAGAAGTGAGCTACAAAGAAAATTTTGAGGGCGAGCCAACCGGATTGGACCATCCGGAGCTGACTACAATGAAGTGGCATCACGGGCATAATAACAGTATCGTTAACGGTATACCGCGTATCGGATACATGAAGGGGGGCGAGGCCGCAAAATGGAGCGATGTGGATATGGCCGATCATTTTTTGGCCAAGGCCAAAGCCTATGTGACCGAGCATAAGGACGGGCCTTTCTTTTTGTATTACGCCTTACAGCAACCCCATGTTCCAAGGACCCCGCATCCGAGATTTGCGGGCAAGTCGGGAATGGGACCACGCGGTGACGTCATTCTCGAGGCCGATTGGGTTGTCGGCGAATTCGTGAAGACTTTGGAGAAACAGGGCCTATTGGAGAATACCCTGATCGTTTTCTCTAGTGACAATGGTCCCGTGGTAAACGATGGGTACTACGACGAGGCCGAGGAGAAATTGGGCAAGCATACGCCTGCAGGTCCCTTGCGTGGAGGAAAATACAGTTTGTTCGACGCGGGTACACGGGTACCCTTCATCACGTATTGGAAAGGTAAGATCGCCCCGGGTACATCGGATGCCCTAGTATGCCAGGTAGACCTCCTAGCCTCCATGGCCGCTTTGGTCGGAAGTGATAAAAAAGGCGAGGACAGTGAAAACCTTTTGGATGCCCTAATGGGGAAAACGGACCAAGGAAGAAAGGAATTGGTATTGGAGGCCGGTTCAAGGACGGCGTTCCGAAAAGGGGACTGGGCCATGATCCCACCCTATAAAGGTGCTGCCGTAAACAAGCAGGTGAACATAGAATTGGGGAATGATAGCGAATACCAATTGTACAACCTTAAGGAAGATATGGGACAGACCAAGAACTTGGCCAAGGAAAACCCTGAAAAACTTCAGGAGATGATTCAAGGTTTTAAGGCGATAAGGGGCGAGAATAATACGGAAATCAAGGAATTGGAACTGAAGTAGCCCACAATAGGCCGACCCGCCGTCCCCGATTTTTGTCGCAAGACCTTTCGGAGTCTGATAATAACACTAACCGTTCCCGGTACAAAAGCTGCCCTTTTGGGTATATTGTGCAAGGAACGGTTCTTTGTTTTCGAAAAAAAAACGATATTTGCGCATCATGAAGTTATAGAAATTATGTTCCGTATAGATGTCAACGGGTAAAAACCCAAGATTGGGCGATGCTGTTTCGTTCCGTTTTGACACGTCTTCCTTTTTGTCAACATAATTTCACTTCAAATGCCACATTTAAACAAAATCACCTTAAAAAGACTGTTTCGGTATTTTATAATTGCCGTTACGGGCAAGGAAACAGAGTTTACTACCGGAAGCATCCGCAAGGCTATTTTTATGCTTTCCATCCCCATGATCTTGGAGATGATGATGGAGTCCATCTTTGCCATTGTCGATATCGCCTATGTTTCACAGGTCAGTGTAAACGCCGTCGCCACAATTGGTCTTACCGAATCGGTAGTTACCTTGGTCTATGCCGTTGCCATCGGATTGAGCATGGCGGCAACGGCCATAGTGGCCAGAAGAATTGGGGCCAAGGATGTAAGGGGTGCCCGCGAGGCGGCCGTACAGGCCATTGCCTTGGGCGGCCTGGTGTCGTTGATAGTCGGGGTATTGGGTTTTATATATGCCGAAAATATTCTGGCCCTGATGGGGGCGGAGCCCGACTTGATCGCCGAGGGCTCCGGTTATACGCGACTCTTGTTGGGCGGTAACATCACTATTTTGCTATTGTTCTTGATCAACGCCATATTCAGGGGGGCGGGTGATGCTTCCGTGGCCATGTGGGCCTTGGTGCTTTCCAACGGACTCAATATTGTTCTAGACCCCATATTTATATTCGGTTGGGGGCCCATACCGGAGTATGGGGTCATGGGTGCGGCCATCGCCACCAATATTGGTAGGGGAGCGGCCGTCTTGTTTCAATTGGCGGTATTGTTCTTCGGATGGAGCCGGATTAAAATCGGATTTAGTGACCTGGTGCTCCGTATTCCCGTAATGCTGAACTTGATCAAAGTCTCGCTAGGGGGCATCGCCCAGTTTTTGATAGGGACATCGAGCTGGGTCTTTCTGATGCGGATGATGGCGGAGTTCGGCAGTGAGGTGCTGGCCGGGTATACCATTGCGATCAGGGTCATGATGTTCACATTGATGCCTTCGTGGGGTATGAGCAATGCGGCGGCAACCTTGGTGGGCCAAAACCTCGGGGCCGAACGGCCCGATCGGGCCGAGAGTTCGGTCTGGATGACGGGAAAATACAATGCCTGGTTGATGGGGCTGGTTTCTTTGGTCTACCTTTTTTTTGCCCATGATATTGTGGCTTGGTTCAATACCAACCCGGTGGTAGTGGAAAACGGGGGGCTATGCCTGCAGGTCATAGCCGCGGGTTATGTATTTTACGCTTATGGCATGGTCGTTACCCAGGCTTTTAACGGAGCGGGCGATACCGGTACGCCTACCCAACTAAACCTCATAGCCTTTTGGTTGTTTCAGTTGCCCCTGGCCTATATGTTGGCCATTGTTTTTGATTTGGGGGCCATGGGCGTATTCATTGCCATTACGGCGGCCGAGGTGCTATTGGCCATCATCTCCATGGTGTGGTTTAAAAAAGGAAATTGGAAAAAGATCAAGGTCTAGTTGGCTTTTCGTAACTTTAGCCCTCTAAATCACGGAAAATATGCGGCATAATAAACTCGGCCTTAATACGATTTGTACCCATGTCGGGGAGGTAAGGGACGAACGGTATAAAGGAGCGGTTTCCCCACTTTATATGAGCAGTTCGTACGCCTTCGAAGATGTTGATGCAAAACGATATCCCAGATACTTCAACACCCCGAACCAAGAGGGGCTCGGTAAAAAAATAGCGGCTTTGGAGCATACCGAGGCCGGCCTGATATTTGGGAGTGGCATGGCTGCCATTACCACGTCGTTAATGGCATTTTTAAGGGCTGGCGACCATATCGTACTGCAACAAATTTTATACGGTGGCACCTACAACTTGATCGTAGAGGAGTTCGAGAAGTTTGGTATCGAATACTCGTTTACCGAAGGATGGCGGCCGGAGGATTTTGAGGAGAAGATTCGGCCGAACACAAAGGTGCTATATATCGAAACGCCCTCCAATCCGCTTTTGACGATTACGGATTTGGAGGCCATCGGAAAGCTGGGAAAGAAACATGGACTGATTTCAATGATCGACAATACCTTTGCGAGTCCGGTCAACCAAAACCCCATCGATTTTGGAATCGATATCGTCATACATAGTGCCACCAAGTACATGGGAGGGCATTCCGATATTCTCGCCGGGGCAGTGGCCTCGAACAAGGAAAATATCGCGCAGATCTTTGCCCTGGCAAAGAATTTTGGGGGCAGTCTTAGCGATTATACCGTATGGCTTTTGGAGCGAAGTATGAAAACTATGGGGATCCGCGTAAGGACGCAGAACCACAATGCCCAAAAAATGGCGGAATTTCTTTCGGCCAACGAGGATATAGCCAAGGTCTATTATCCAGGTTTGCCCGATCATCCGGGCCATGAAATTGCCAAGTCGCAAATGAAGGGGTTCGGGGGAATGTTGTCGTTCGAGCTGAACGAGGGTTTGGATGCCTCCCGATTTCAAAAAGCCCTGCAACTGATCAAACCGTCGATGAGTCTGGCCGGGGTAGAGAGTACGGTATTATCGCCCGCTTTGACCTCGCACGCCCTCTTGGGCGCCGAAGAGCGGGAGCGACAGGGCATCCGCGACGGATTGATCCGTTTTTCCGTAGGAATCGAGGAAGCCGATGACCTGATCGCCGATATAGAACAGGCCTTGCACAAAGTAAGGAATGGTGCCGTGGTTTCGACGAAGTCTTGATATTAGTAACGAAAAGCAAGGAATGAAATTGGATATATTGGCCTTTGGGGCCCACCCCGACGATGTGGAATTGGGGGCGGGAGCCACCATAGCAAAGGAAATAAAAAACGGTAAAAAAGTCGGAATAGTCGATTTGACCCGAGGGGAACTCGGTACAAGGGGTTCGGCCGAAATAAGGGCAAGGGAATCGGCCGCCGCGGCCAAGCTGCTTGGGGTTTCGGTACGCGAAAACCTAGGGTTTGCCGACGGGTTCTTTCGAAATGACAGGGAACACCAGCTCCAGGTGGTGAAAATGATCCGCAAGTACAAACCCGAAATCGTGCTCTGCAATTCGATAGAGGATCGGCATATCGACCATGGGCGGGGAAGCGGCTTGGTAAGCGACGCCTGTTTCCTGAGCGGCCTGGTAAAGATCGGGACCAGCCTGGGGGGCGATAGGGAACCCCAAGCTCCTTGGCGGCCGAAAGTGGTCTATCACTACATACAATGGAAGAACATCGAGCCCGATTTCGTGGTGGACGTTTCCGGATATATGGAAGCCAAGATGGAGGCCATAAGGGCCTATGCGTCACAGTTTCACGACCCGTCCAGCAAGGAGCCCGAAACCCCGATTACAAGCAAGAATTTTTTGGACAGCATCGATTATAGGGCCAGGGATCTGGGCAGGCTGATCAATGTAGATCATGCCGAAGGCTTTACCGTGGAGCGTTACCCGGCCGTTCGGTCGCTAGGCGACTTGATTTAAGCGATCGGACTTCATCGGTTTGTTCCTGTTCTTTTTATATTTGGGTACCGTAAAGTGAAAGGTGCTTCCCTTTCTTCGCAAACTGTTTACCCAAATGCGACCGTTGTTTTTTTCGACCATCTCTTTGCATAGGGGGAGCCCTAAACCGGTCCCTTTTTCATTATTGGTGCCGTAAGTGGTGATATTGGCATTTTGCGCGAAGAGCTTATTGATGGTTTCTTGGTCCATGCCGATCCCCGTATCCCGTATTGATATTTGCCAATGATCGTTTTTTTCGAGGGAAGAAATGGTGACCATGCCGTTTTGCGGCGTAAACTTAAGGGCATTGCTGATAAGGTTGCGAACCACGATATCGATTTGATTCTCGTCCGACCAGGCCATGGTGTCCGGATTTAAATGGTTGATCAGCCGAATGCCTTTGTTCTCCGCGGTTTCTGATAGGAGGTTGATATTGTCTTCGACAATAGATTCGAGGGCGACTACCGAAGGTTTGGTCACCGCTCCGTTCATCTGCGTCTGTCCCCACGAAAGGAGGTTGTTCAAGGTGAAGGAAATATGGTCGATGTCGTGCCTGAACTTGGGAATGAATTCCATGAACTCGTTCTGTCCGATCTCCCCTTCCTTGAACATCTTTAAAAGGCTTTGAAATGCCCCTATCGGTCCGCGCAGGTCATGTCCGATGATGGAAAACAACCGGTCTTTGGTACTGTTGATCTCCCTGAGCTCTACTTCCCTTTTTTCAAGGTCTTCGGTCTTTTCCTGCAGTTTTTTGTTCAGCTTTTTCTGGATTTTTTCACTTCGTTTCATCAATAGGGTAATGATGACGAATACTAAGAGTATGGCCAAGGCCGCATAGACATAGTTCCTTTGTGCGGCCAATTGTTTTTCATTCTCTTGGATCAGCGCCATTTTCTGCCTGTCGTGCTCCAGTTTGTTCTTGAACATATTCAGGCTGGTGCGATTTTCGGCCCGGGTCAAGGTATCGGTTAAAGATTGGTATATTTCGTGGTATTTAAGGGCCGAGGCAAAGTCCTTTTTGTTTTTATTGACCTTGTAGAGCGTGGCGGCACATTTTTGCTGACCTTCCTTAAAGTGTATCCGGTTCGAGATTTCAAGGGCCTCCAGGGCATATTTTTCGGCTAGGTTGTAATGCTCGAGTCCGAAGTGGGCTTCGGCCATTCCGTTATAAAGATCGATCTTGCCACGGTCGTCCTGTAGCTTTTTATGGAGCATTTCACTTTGGTTGTACCAGTAAAGCGCCCATTTGTATTTATTGTCCTTTAAATAGGTCTTTCCCTTGGTCTCATAGGCATAGGCCAACCAATCCATCACCCTGTGTTTCTCAAAAATCGCTATGCTGTTGTTTACATTGAACATGGCATAGTCCAGTTCTCCCATATCGGCATAGATCGAGGCAATATTGCTCATGCTTTCGGCCGAAATCACTTCATCGCCTATGTTTTCGTTGATTTTCTTTACCTTTTTATAAAAGATCAGGGCCTGTTCGTAATCTTTTTGCGCCGAATACAAATTGGCCACGTTTTCGTTCATTATCGATAACATGAGATCGGCATTGAGGGCCTTGGCCATGTCGATACCCTCCAAATAATGGGTAAGGGCTTTGGCATAGTCGCCCTTATATGAGAATTCGCCGGCCAAATTGTTTTTGGCACTTAGGGTGAGTTCCGGGTTGTTGATCGATAGACCGATATCCAGGGCCTTCGAGTAATGGTCGATCGCCCTTTCGTGCTCGCCCTTGTCGGAATAGTACCCGCCCATACCCATCAGGGCATGGCTTTCTCCCTTTTTGTAATCGATGGATTGGCTGTATTTCAACGCCAGTTTCGATAGGGTCATAAGACTGTCCGAACTGAAAAAACGCTGTGTTTTGCCCAGTTCGTTCAGCAAATCGATGTAGGTGGTATCCTTGACACTAAAACCGGGCGTTTTCCTCAATTTGTCGATTTCGATATGTAGACTGTCCTTGTTCGATTTTTGGGCCTGCAGGGAGGCATTGGACAATAAGAGCAAAAGAAGGGCACAGCCAAACCTGACCGGTTTGGGGAGATGAATAAAAAGTGCTTGACAGCGGTACATAATTTGGCCCTTATTTTCGACTAATTTAAAGGCAGATAGGGCTTGTTTCTAAATAATTGTTGTGAAACGCCAAAAAATGTGTGTTTTGTCATGTTATATATGTATTTCGTCGATGTTTTTGATTGACAGGAAGTTAATAGGTCATACAATACTTACAAATACGTACTTGTCACCGCGATAAAAAATATCGGCGTTTTTATTTTGAAAGATTGTTCAAAAAAAATTACCTTTGCCACCGCTTGCAAACCGAGGGAGGCGATTTCGATTCCATTGTGGTTGCCTGCACTGTCAAAAAACGGCAGGTCGGGTTTGCAAGGTAAAATGGTGGTTGTAGCTCAGCTGGTTAGAGCGCTTGATTGTGGTTCAAGAGGTCGCCGGTTCGACCCCGGTCTTCCACCCATTATTGTAAAAACGTCCCGCCCATCGGCGGGACGTTTTCATTTGATGCCTTTTATTTACGAAACCGAACCGTAGCGGGAATCAAAAAAAGGCCCTATCGTCAATGGACAGGGCCTTTATCAATCGGTAGGTCTGCGCTTTTTTAGTACTTTATTCCTGAACCTTGTCGACAATTATGCGTTGGTCTCTATTGGCGACCTCCCAAGCCGTATGGAAGACCAGCCGTGTGCGGTTCTCCAAAAGATCATAGTTGATTTTGTCAGGGGTATCGCCTGGTCTGTGGTAATCTTCGTGGGTACCGTTAAAATAGAATATAATAGGAATGTTGTTCTTGGCAAAATTGTAATGATCGCTGCGGTAGTAGAAACGATTGGGATCGTTCTCGTCATTAAAGGTATAATCGAGCTCAATATTCGTATACTTACGGTTGACCTCTTCGGAAAGGTCGTGCAAATCGGTGCTTAATTTATCGGAACCGATGAGATAGATGTAGTTGCGTTCGCCCGTCCGTTTGGGGTCGATTCTCCCGATCATATCGATATTGAGGTTGGCAACGGTTTGCTCAAGGGGAAAAATGGGCTCTACATCGGTATAATACCTTGAGCCCAATAGCCCTTTTTCTTCACCGGTAACGTGTAGAAATACTATGGACCTTTTCGGACCTTGGCCCTGGTCGGCCGCTAGCTTAAAGGCCTGTGCTATTTCGAGCAGGGCCACGGTTCCCGACCCATCGTCGTCGGCCCCATTGTTTATCTCGCCATCGGCCGAGATACCGATATGGTCTAAATGGGAAGATAGGACCACATATTCCTCGGGTTTTTCAGAACCCTTGATGAACGCAACGACGTTCTCTGAAACCACTTCGTTGTTTTGGCTCCTTACGTCGATTTTTATCGGGGTGGCAATTTTTTGCGATTTGGCCTCCGTATCGATTTTGGGCACCAAGGCCTTGGCCAGTTTTGAGTTGATCCAAAAGGTGAAAAAACCGTCGGAGCCATCGGTCGAAAGCTCCATTCTACGGTTTTCATTGTTTTTCATCCAATCGAAACGGCCTTTAAGACGGGGAAAGTTGTTTTCGTCGTAATAGAACATACCCTTGGCCCCTTTGCTCGAAGCGAGTTCCATTCGCTTGCCCATCGATTCGGACATATTGCTCCATACCGATTTTTTTGAAGATCCCGAGATGATGTAATTGCCATTGGCATCTACGGGTTCACCGGCCTTGACAAGTATTATTTTGCCTTCCACGTCTATATTTTTGTAATCCGAATATTTGTCGGTCTCTATTCCGTATCCGGCATATATCATATCCTCGAATTCCCCCTGTCCTTCCGAAAACGTCAAAAAATCGGTTCCAAGTGGGTAGTTCACCCCATTTATGGTAATCGACCCACTTGGCAATTGGCTAACTTCCAAGGGCACGTTTTGAAAATAGTCACCGTCTTCTTTGGCAGCAGGTATCCCTAGGTTTTCATATTGGGACTTTAGGTATTCAACGGCCTTTTTCTGTCCGGGTTCTCCCGTTTCCCTTCCCTCAAAATCATCCGAGGCATAGATATACAGATGCTCCTTTAAATCTGCCTCGGTAATGGTCTTGGCAAACATTTCGGGATTCTGTTGCGTTTCGACGATTTCATTGTTGGTAGAAGCCGTTTTTTGGGAAGAATTGCAGGCCATGACCAATCCAATGGCCAGTACAACTGTTTTTTTCATGATCTTAATCTTTTTACGTGCGGTCCGGAGACGTTCTTTCTCAAGGAAAGAGTTTGTCGTATCGTGTAAATAACTGTTAATGGTCGTGTCAAAATTCTTCAAAAATAAGGAAAAGAAATAGAATATATCGGGATGGGGAAAATCAATTAAGTGGTGCTCCTTTTTAGGATTTTTGGTAACTTGACGATCTTAACGAAACCTATACCCTAGACCCATACACAAAATGAAAATCTCAAAAATTGTAGTGCTTGCCTGCTTCTTGGGGGCAAGTTTGGTAGCTTGTAAACAGAAAAAGGAAAAGATGGCAGACATTCCCATGAAAAAACAGGAAAGTAAACTTTCAAAGCATATAAACGTCAAAAATTTTGAAACGGTAATAGATGGCGATTCCGTTAATCTATATACCCTAAAAAACAAAAACGGCATCGAAGTGGCCCTGACCAACTATGGGCAGCGACTTATATCCTTGCATGTACCGGATAAAAATGGAAATTTCGAGGACATCGTATTGGGTTTTCCGGACCTAAAAAATTATTTGGCCAAAAAGAATTACTACGGGGCGACCATCGGTCGGTACGGCAACCGTATTGCCAAAGGCAAGTTTACCATCGATGGCAAGGAGTACGACCTGGCCATCAACAACAATGAAAACCACCTTCATGGAGGTATAAAAGGTTTCGAAAGCGTGGTGTGGAACGTCGATAGGGCTAACGACAGGGAAATAGTGTTTAGCAGGACGTCCCCCGACATGGAAGAAGGTTACCCCGGAAACCTGAACGTAACAGTGACCTATACCCTTACCGATGATAACGAACTCAAGATCAATTATCGGGCCTCTACCGATAAACCGACGTATGTGAACCTGACCCATCATTCGTTCTTTAATTTAAAAGGGGAGGGCAACGGCACGGTAAACGATCATGTCTTGATGTTGAATGCCGATAGCTATACCCCTGTTGACAGTGGGTTGATTCCTACCGGTGAAATTGCAAGGGTGGCCGGTACGCCCTTCGATTTTACACATCCGAAGGCGATTGGAAAAGATTTAAATGTAGAGGACGAGCAGTTGAAATACGGCAACGGGTATGACCACAATTTTGTATTGAACAAAACGCCCTTGAACGAAGACGGGCTCGTGTTGGCCGCCCGGGTGGTTGAGCCGTCCAGCGGTCGCACTTTGGAGGTTTTTACCGATGAACCCGGGGTTCAGTTTTACGGGGGCAACTTTTTGACGGGGGCCGATATCGGAAAAAGCGGAAAACCCTATGTGTTCAGGGGGTCCTTTTGCCTGGAGACCCAACATTTTCCCGATTCGCCCAATCAACCCGATTTTCCGAGTACGCGATTGGACCCGGGAGAAACCTATAGTTCCAATTGCGTTTACAAGTTCGGTGTACTTGGGCACTGAACGATGGTACCAAGGGGCCATGTCCCTGTCCGATAACTGCTACCCAAGTCCGATCCGACCCGAATATTGGTTTATATAGTATCAATTTGGGCTAAAAATAACCTATGGAATTGAATATAATGCCCCTAATTTTGTGAGAGCAAATAATTAAACAGATCGCTATGGAATTCGAATGGAAAGGGGTTATGCCCGCGGTTACTACCAAGTTTACCGACGACGACAGGCTTGATATCGATGCCTTTGCCAAAAATATTACGGCCCAAATCGATGCCGGTGTACATGGTATTGTATTGGGCGGTTCCTTGGGCGAGGCGAGCACCTTGACCCGGGAAGAAAAGAAGATACTGATCAAGGAAACCGTCAAGATCGCCAACGGAAAAATCCCCGTGGTCATGACCATTGCCGAACAAGCGACCAAGGAGGCCATAGCTGCCGCCGAAGAGGCAAAGGAAAGTGGGGCCGATGGCCTAATGGTCTTGCCTCCCATGCGCTATAAGTCTACCGACCTCGAAACGGTGACCTACTTTAAGGAGATTGCCCAAAGTACCGATTTGCCCATCATGATTTACAATAATCCGGTCGATTACAAGATCGAGGTAACCGTCGACATGTTCGAAGAACTTATGAAGATGGGAAATATTGGGGCGGTCAAGGAATCTACGCGCGACATCATCAATATAGGTAGGTTGCGAAATCGCTTCGGCGACGACCTGAAAATACTGACGGGTGTCGACCCATTGGCCTTGGAAAGTCTTTTGATAGGGGCCGATGGTTGGGTCGCCGGTCTGGTTTGTGCCTTTCCGGCCGAAACAGTGGCCATTTACGAGTTGGCCAAGGCGGGGTATACAAAACAGGCCACCGAAATCTACAGATGGTTCCTGCCCTTGTTGGAATTGGATATCAGTCCGCAACTGGTACAGAACATTAAGTTGGCCGAGGTTGCTACGGGCATCGGAACCGAAAATGTACGAAGGCCGAGGTTGCCCCTGCAAGGGGCTGAGCGTGAGCGCGTTCTAAAAGTTATCGAAGAGGGCCTGCGCACCCGGCCGAAACTTCCTGATTATAAAAACCTTAGGGACTTGTCCCAACAAGGCGCATTGTAAAGGGCACAAGGGACTTGCCGTAGGTGTGCTTGAAATTTGGGCGATGGTAAAGGAGAGGGAAGTCCCTGTACATTTGTACCCGATATGCTTGATTTTCAACCCCAAATATGCTAGATTTCGACGGAATACTATAAACCTCAAATACGGAACAAATGATTACAGGAAAGAATTATGTAGGATATGGGCTGTCGGCAAAAGGGGAGGCGACCTATGCAACCTTTGACCCCAAATCGAATTCGGCCACCGAATGGCGGTTTTACGAAGCGACCGCTGATGAAATCGATGGGGCCGCTAAAAAAGCGGCGGCGGCCTTTTTGGAGTACAAAAACTTTTCGGGTAAGCAAAAGGCGAAGTTTTTGAGGGCCATAGCCGAAGAAATCGAGGCCCTTGGCGATGAACTGATAGCCACCTATACCAAGGAATCGGGTTTGCCCGAGGGAAGGGCCATGGGGGAACGGGGGCGGACCATGGGCCAGCTGAAGGCCTTTGCCACCCTGTTGGAAGAGGGTTCGTGGGTAGAGGCTACGATCGATACGGCCCAACCGGATCGGAAACCCCTTCCTAAGATAGACATACGTAAAATGTTGGTGCCAATGGGCCCCATCGCCGTTTTTGGTTCCAGTAATTTCCCTTTGGCATTTTCAACCGCCGGGGGCGATACGGCCAGTGCCCTTGCCGCGGGTTGTCCGGTAATCGTAAAGAGTCACCCGATGCATGCGGCCACAGGAGAGCTCGTTGCCTCGGCCATCGTTAAGGCTGCCCGGGCAACGGGTATGCCCGATGGCGTTTTTTCGAATTTGAACAGTAGCGGTATCGAGGTCGGCAAACAATTGGTGCTACACCCCGAAATCAAGGGGGTGGGCTTTACCGGAAGCATAAAAGGGGGGACCGCCCTTTATAAATTGGCCTCGGAGCGCAAGGAACCTATTCCGGTCTTCGCCGAAATGGGAAGCATCAACCCGGTGGTGGCCCTTCCCTCGGCCCTTTCGGGGAAAGGCGCCGATTGGGCGGCCAAATACGCCGGATCCATCACCTTGGGAGCGGGACAGTTTTGTACCAATCCAGGACTAATATTGGGCATCGGGAGTACGTCATTCGATAAGTTCGTAAATACCCTTGGGGACGAAATCGAAAAATTGGCACCCACCTGTATGCTGCACCCCAATATCCACGAGAATTATGAAAAAGGAAAGAAGGCACTTTCACAACAGGAGGGAGTGCATGTCGTGGCCTCCTATGAGGCCGATAGCGCTCCAAATTACGGAAAGCAAAAGGTGCTTACCGTAAACGGGGAAGACTTTATGAAAAACCCCAAGCTCCACGAAGAGGTGTTCGGTCCGTTTTCGGTCGTTGTAAAATGTGCCGACGCCGGGGAGCTGACCGCGGTAATCGAGCAGCTCGAAGGTCAGCTTACAGGGACGGTTCTTGGGGAACCGTCCGAATTCAAGACGTTTTCGAAAACCATCGATGCCTTGCAGGGCAGGGTGGGTCGAATCATCTTTAACGGGGTGCCCACAGGGGTCGAGGTTTGCCCTTCCATGCACCATGGTGGGCCCTTTCCCGCAAGTACCGACAGTCGGTTTACTTCGGTAGGTACTTCCGCGATTAAGCGATGGGTAAGGCCGGTTTCCTTCCAAAATTGGCCACGGGAGTTTTTGCCCGAGGCCCTAAAGGACGATAATCCCTTGAATATAATGCGAATACTCGACGGTGAGCATACCCGGGCAAAGGTGGGCTGATCTTCCAAAGAACTTTAGCGCGAATGGCAAAATCTATCTTCAAGTGTATCGATGCCCATACCTGCGGTAATCCGGTCAGGGTGGTGGCAGAGGGAGCCCCCGAACTCATAGGTGCCAATATGAGCGAAAAAAGGCAACACTTTTTAAGGGAATTCGATTGGATCAGAAAGGGCTTGATGTTCGAGCCCCGGGGCCACGACATGATGAGTGGCAGCATGTTCTATCCGCCGAGCGACCCCCAAAACGACTTGGCCATTCTTTTTATTGAGACCAGTGGCTGCCTGCCCATGTGCGGACATGGGACCATCGGTTCGATTACCATCGGTATCGAGGAAGGATTGATCGTGCCCAAAACCCCGGGCAAGATTCGAATGGAGGCACCGGCCGGCCTGGTCGAAATCGATTATAAGATGTCGGGCAAGCAGGTAGAATGGGTGAAACTTACCAATGTCAAATCGTTTTTGGCGGCGTCGGAACTCACCGCCGATAGTGCCTACTTGGGCGAACTCGTTTTTGATGTGGCCTATGGCGGTAACTTCTATGCCATCGTCGATTCCCAACCCCATTTTAAGGGATTGGAGGAGTTTTCGGCAAGTCAATTGATCCAGTTCAGTCAAGACCTTAGGGAGAGGATAAACCGAAAATACGAGGGTCACTTCGTTCATCCCGAAGATACGACCATAAACGGTGTCAGCCATATCTTATGGACCGGCAAGACCATTTCGCCCCGGGCCACGGCAAGAAATGCGGTATTCTATGGCGATAAGGCCATTGACCGATCTCCCTGCGGAACGGGCACCTCGGCCCGAATGGCACAGTGGCACGCAAAGGGACGATTGAAGGTAGGCGAAGCGTTTGTTCATGAAAGCTACATCGGTTCGCAGTTTATCGGCCGGATCGAAAAAGAAACCAGCCTAGGGAACATAGAGGCAATCTACCCCAGTATTCAAGGCTGGGCCAAAATTTATGGACACAATACGATAAGCATAGACGATGAAGATCCCTACGCACACGGGTTCCAGGTAATTTAAACTAAGAAGCATTGGGTAAGAACATATTAATTATCGGAGGCGGGATCATCGGTTTAAGCTCGGCGTATTTTCTGCAGAAGGAAGGGCACCGGGTTACCGTAGTAGATAAGTCCGATATCACTTCGGGGGCCTCTTTTGTCAATGCAGGTTACATTACTCCCAGCCATATCATACCCCTTGCATCACCGGGGGTCATTGCCAAGGGAATAAGGATGATGTTCGATTCGGCGAGCCCGTTTTACATGAAACCGCGATGGGATACGGAGTTCTTTAAGTGGGTATGGTACTTTCATAAATCGGCCACCAAGGCAAAGGTCGAAAAGGCTATTCCCGTCATCCGTGATATCAACCTACTGAGCAGGGACCTCTTTACCGAGATAAGGGAATCGAAGGACCTGGGCACTTTTCAATTGGAACGCAAGGGGCTTCTTATGCTTTATAAGACCAAGGCCTCGTACGATCACGAAATGGAAGTGGCAAGAAGGGCCGGAGATATGGGTCTCGAAGTGTCGGAACTTGACAAAGGGCGATTGCAGGCCATTGAACCAAAGGTAAAGATCGATGCCGAGGGTGCCATTCATTACGAATGCGACGGACATATGACCCCGACGCAGTTTATGCCCAAAATGGTCCGCTATCTCGAGGAAGTAGGGGTGCGGATAAAAAGGAAGGAAGAGGTTTTGGACATCGTGGCCAGTGCCCAGGGCATCAGCGAGATCAAGACCGATAAAAATACCTATTCGGTAGATGAACTGGTACTTTCCGCCGGGTCTTGGAGCGGTAATCTGGCCAAGAAGTTACATGTGGAATTGCCCTTACAGGGTGGAAAGGGCTACCGGATCAATGTTAAGCGACCCACGGGTATCGGCTTGCCGGCCATATTGATGGAAGCCAATATAGCGGTAACACCCATGGTCGGCTTTACCCGATTTGCGGGTACCATGGAGTTTTCCGGACTCAATGCCGTGGTTAGGAAGGAGCGGGTGGCCGCCATTGCGGCGGGTGCGAAACGCTTTTATCCCGAAGTGGACATAACGGAAGAGGAAAAGGGATTGGCTAGGACCGGACTTCGACCGGTTTCCCCGGACGGCCTGCCCTATATCGGCAAATCGAAAAAGTTCAAAAACTTGACCTTCGCCACGGGCCATGCCATGATGGGGTGGAGTTTGGGGCCTGCTACCGGAAAATTGGTTGCTGAGCTTATCACCGGCAAAAAAACGTCGATGGATATCGCGCCCTTTGATCCCGGTAGAACGTTCTAGGCCGGCTGGATCAGATCCCAAAGGTTGCCGTAGAGGTCCTTAAAGACCACTACCGTGCCATAGGCTTCCTCCCGGGGGGCTTCGATAAAGGTTACACCCGATTTTTGCATCCTTTTATAATCTTCCCAAAAATTATCGGTATGCAAGAACAAAAACACACGGCCCCCGCTTTGCTTGCCTACGGCTTCCTTCTCTTGTTTCGATGCGGCCTTGACCAATAGTAGACTGCAGCCGTTGGAATCCCCCGGGCCGATAGTTACCCATCTCTTGCCTTCGTCGATCGGGGTGTCGCCAAGTAGCGTAAAACCGAGCTTTTGGATGTAAAATGCAAGGGCTTCGTCATAATCCGCTACCAATAGGCTTACTTGGGCAATGCTTTTGTGCATTTAATACGCTTTAAAATTCTTAATCCTTGTTGCTGCCCACTCTTCCTTTAAAATACCGTAACAGCAGGTATTTCTTTTATACCCATCCAATAAGTACACGTTCTTGCGCAAGGTGCCCTCCAAGATCGCCCCGAGCTTTTCCACCGCCTTTCGGGACCTGATGTTGCGTTCGTCGATACGAAACTCCACCTTTTCAAATCCCATGACCTCGAATGCATGATCGAGCATTAGCAACTTCATGTGCGAATTAAGGCCGCTGCCCTGAAACTCCCTACCGATCCAGGTCGAGCCGATATGGAGAACCTTGTTGCGCCGGTCGATATGCATATAACGGGTGGCCCCGGCATATTGCCCCTTTCCCTTATCGAAAACAATAAAGGGTATGGCGCTTCCCTTACCCTGTTGTTCGAGGGCAACCTCTACATAGTTTTTCAAGGCCTTGGGCGTAGCGATATCGGAAGGGGAGTACTGTACCAGTTTTTCTTGGGAGGCAATGGGTAAAAGTTCCTTGTAGTTATGCAAGGTAAGGGGCGAAAGCCTGACGATCTTATTCTCAAGGGTAGGGGCCGTATTCATGGAATTAGGGAATTGATCAATTCTTTTTTCAGTTCGTGCCGACCCTCAAAAATAACCTTTTTGACCTCGTTTCCAAAGAGTTCCCCCGCTCTTTCTACTTCGGTCTTTAGGCGATGGGCATCGATATATTCGTCGTTCTCGCCGACCAAGAGGGTCACCTTTGTCTTTGTCTCCTCGAAAAAATCAAAATCATCAGGCTTGAGTTCCTTCGGGATGCCCCCGGCATAGAGAACCAACTGTTGGCACTTGACCCTTTTTTGGGCCACCCAACGCGTGGCAATGGATACCCCTTGCGAAAACCCCAAAACGATCACATTAAGATGTTCGGGAAGGTTTTCGCGAAGCATGATACTTTCGATATAGGCAATGACGTTTTCGGTTTCGCGGGCAGTTTCTTCCTTGGTCAACCAACTCGCCCCGACATGCCGGAATTGGTCATTGAGGTAATATTTCGAAGGTGCCTGGGGAGCTATAATATAGTTCTCTTCGGGGGGCAATTGATCGAAATGTTTGATAAAATAACGGCTTAGGTGACCCATGCCGTGGAAAACGACCCATAAGTTTTTGGTGTTTGCCGTAAGCTCGTTAAGGGTTGAATATGAATTGATACTGGTATACGAAATGGTTTTTTCTTGCTGTGCCATGGTAAAATCTATCTTCAAGTACGGGGTTAGTGATAGGCTATTGCTTAATTTTGCCAAAAATATAATTTATGGAGGGCTATAAAGAAAAGATACTGAAAGTTTGTAACAAGTCATCAAAAAACACGATGATGGAAACTTTGGAAATCGAATATACCGATGTGGGCACCGATTTTCTAAGTGCTAAAATGCCCGTTACCTCAAAGGTGCACCAGCCCGATGGCGTATTGCACGGCGGGGCCATGGTCGCCCTGGCCGAAAGTGTGGGCAGTATGGCCTCGTATATTTTTCTTGATGCCCAAAAATTCGCCATACGGGGGATCGAAATATCGGCCAATCACGTAAAAAGCGTTCGCGATGGTTTTGTATATGCCAAGGCCGTCCTTTTGCACAAGGGGCGTACCACCCAAGTTTGGGATATAAAGATCACCAACGGCGAAGACCAATTGGTCTCCATATGTAAATTGACTACCATCGCCTTGCCGAAGCAAAAATGACTGAAGCCGAATTCTTCGAGGAAATAAAAGCGCAATTTTCGCAAAAACTTCCGTTGGTAGTCTACCGAAAGCCCAAGGAAGATACGCTATGCAGTATTTTTCAAAATGAGGACAGCCTGCTGTCGGTAAATAATTTTGAGGAAACCGGATTCGTTTTTGCCCCCTTCGACCAAGAAGGCCCGGTTGTGCTCTTGAGGCCCGACCGATGCGGCAAGCTCCCGGGTTATACCCCCAGGGCCGGGTGCGCGAAGAAAGGTAGGCGCCCGGTTCTGTCCGCCCATGGAAAGGGGTTTCATCTCGATTTGGTGCGCAAGGGACTTTCGGAAATCCGTTCGGGGGTGTTCGACAAGGTGGTCTTGTCGCGTTCTTTTAGCATGCCCACCGAGGCCGAACCCCTCGACCTGTTCAAAAACCTTGTCGAAAAGTACCAAAACGCGTTCTGTTACCTATGGTACCACCCGAAAGTGGGCATGTGGCTGGGCGCTACGCCCGAAATTTTATTGAATGTGAGAAATAGGACGTTTACCACCATGTCCTTGGCGGGTACCCAGGTGTATAGGGGAGACGAAAACCCCGAATGGGGGGAGAAGGAATTGACGGAGCAAAAGTACGTGACCGATTATATTCTTGATGCCCTAAAAGGACGGGTAGACGATTTAAAACATGCCCGCACCGAAACCGTCAGGGCCGGTAAGCTGCTTCATTTACGGACCAAGATTTCGGGAAGGTTAAAAGACTCGAACCTGGCCGAAATTCTCAGTGCCCTACATCCTACGCCAGCGGTGTGCGGCTTACCCAAGGAAAGCACGCGAAAGTTCATCGTGTCGCACGAGGATTACCCCAGGGAATTTTATACAGGGTATTTGGGCGAACTGAATTTTCAGGTCGAGCGCAAACGAAACAACCGGGCTTCCAACCCGGAAGTACAGGTCTATAAGAGCATTTCAAGACAGACCACTTTGTTCGTCAATCTCAGGTGTTTGAAGTTGGAGGGCAGTGAAATCAAGATTTATGTGGGAGGTGGCGTAACAAAGGAATCCGATCCCGAAAAGGAATGGGAAGAGACCGTTTCAAAAAGTAGGACCATGTTGGATATTTTGTAGACCTAACATTTGGGTGGAGTTGATACAGCGTTGTACTTTTGTTGGCCATGAGATACTCTAGCATACCTTCGGCCCAGTTGGTGCTGCAGCACTGTAAGGCCAAAAACATCAAAAACATAGTTATTTCGCCGGGTTCAAGAAACGCTCCGCTGACCATCGGATTTTCCGAAGATCCCTTCTTTTCTTGTTTTAGCGTAGTCGATGAACGCAGTGCAGCCTTCTTTGCCTTGGGCATCGCACAGCAGCTTAGGAAGCCGGTGGCCGTGGTCTGTACCTCGGGCAGCGCCCTCTTGAACTATTATCCGGCCGTGGCCGAAGCCTTTTATAGCGGTATTCCCCTTGTGGTTATTTCGGCCGACCGGCCTACCTATAAAATTGATGTCGGCGACGGGCAGACCATTCGTCAAGAAAATGCCTACCACAGGCATATCGGCTACTCCGCAAACCTCAAGCAAGATGTGCTACATGCCGTGGACAGGTTAAAAAAATATGTTCCTGAATGGCTCGAAGGGGGGGCATTGCCCGAACTTCAGGAAAAGGTGAAGGCGTATAACGATGATGAATTGAACAAGGCCCTGAACCTGGCCTTGGAGGTAAAACTGCCCGTACACATCAATGTGCCGTTTGAAGAGCCCTTGTACGATACCCTTTCGGAAACTACTACCGTGGCGGCCCCACTGTTTCCTGAACGGAAAGAGCTCCCTGGAACGGGCGATATGCAAGGCTTTGTCGACCAGTGGAACGCTTCCGGCCGAAAAATGGTACTGGTCGGTGTCAACCCGCCCAAGGCAATAGAACGGCAGTATCTGGATATTTTGGCCACGGACCCCTCGGTCATTGTATTTACGGAAACGACATCCAACCTACATCACGACAATTTTTTCCCCAGCATCGACAGCATATTGGCGCCGATCGAAAAATCCGGGGACAAAGACGCGCTTTTCGACCGCTTAAGGCCCGACATCCTGTTGACCTTCGGGGGCCTGGTCGTGTCGAAAAAAATCAAGGCCTTTTTGAGGGAATACCGACCGGGGCAGCACTGGCATGTCGACCCGACCCGGGCCTTTGACACGTTTTTCTCGTTGTCGCACCATTTTGACATGGAGGCCAATTCCTTCTTCGGGCAATTTTTAAACAAGGTGCGTCCCCATGAAAGCGATTATTACGCCTATTGGAATACCAGAAAGGAAAAGTATAGGGAAAGGCGAAAGGAGTATTATGCGCAAATTCCCTTTTCCGACCTAAGTGTCTTTCACTCCATATTGAATGGGATCCCCGAAAATTACCAGGTTCAGTTATCGAACAGCTCGACCATACGCTATACGCAGCTTTTCGACATGCATCCGTCGCTAAGGGTTTTCTGCAACAGGGGTACGAGTGGCATAGACGGAAGCACCTCCACTGCGGTGGGGGCATCGGTCTATTCCAAGGAACCGACCTTGTTGATAACGGGCGATGTCAGCTTTTTTTATGACAGCAACGGCCTTTGGAACAATTATATCAGACCCGACTTTCGGATCATAGTGATCAACAATGGGGGTGGGGGTATTTTTCGGATCTTGCCCGGACACGAGGAAACCGAAAACTTCGAAACCTTTTTTGAAACCGCCCACGGGCTGTCGGCCCGACATTTGGGCAAACAATTCGGTTTCGATTATTCGGTCGCCGACGATCCAAACAGTCTGAAAAGTGAGTTGGAAAGTTTTTATTTGGCCTCGGGCGCCCCTAAAATACTGGAGGTCGTCACCTCGCGAATATTGAACGACAAAATTTTGCTCGGTTATTTTGATTTTATATCTTCGGCTCAATATTAACCGATTAATTATAAGAACACTAACTATTATGAGCAGTAAAAGAGACGATTTGATTGCTAAGTATGCAGCGGACATCAAGGAAAAATTCGGAGAAACCCCTGACATGGACCTTTTGACAAAGGTGACCATTGGCTTGGGGCCGGCCATTTACAACATTGATGCCTCAAAGGTTTCAGGTGGTGACCAAAAAGAGCTTGAGACGGTCAAAAAGAACTACCTGATGAAAAAATTGGGCATGGCGGACAGTCCCGAATTGATGGATGCCGTAAAAAGCGTATTGGATAAATACGGTTCGTCTAACAAGAACAAGCATAGGGCCGTTGTATATTACATGTTGTGCAAGCACTTCGACAAGGCTTCCATATACAACTAGAAATGCTTAACGAATTTAAAAAAGCCGGCCGTTCTTCAACGGGCGGTTTTTTTATACCCGATTTTTAAGATTACTTTTGTGCCATGATCGAACTAGGAAATTATAACGAACTCGAAGTCTTGAGAAATACCAGCGTAGGTTTGTTTTTGGGAAGCGAAACCGGCGTTGAGATTCTGTTGCCCAACAAATACGTCCCCAAAGAAATAAAGATTGGGGATAAAATTTCGGTGTTCTGTTATTTGGATCACGAAGAAAGGCCTATTGCCACCACTTTGACGCCCACGGTGCTGAGAAATCAATTCGGGTTCTTAAAAGTGGTCGAGGTAAACAAAATCGGGGCCTTTATGGATTGGGGGCTCGAGAAACATCTTTTGGTGCCCTTCAGCGAACAACGGGACAAAATGAAGGAAGGGCAGTGGTACGTGGTCCACTGTTATATGGACGATGTTTCGTTTCGACTGACGGCGTCCAATAAACTCGATAAATTCTTGGACAACGACAGCCTTACGGTGCGCGAAAGGGAAAAGGTAGACCTTCTGTTTACCCGGTTGACCGATCTCGGGTGGGAAGTCATCGTCAACAACAAACACAAGGGATTGGTCTATGCCAATGAAATCTACAAAAGGGTGGCCGTAGGCGACAAGTGCGAAGGGTACGTAAAGAAAATACGGGCCGACCATAAAATCGATATATCCCTACAACCGATAGGTCAGAACATATTGGAACCCGCAGCCCATTTGATTTATGAAAAGGTACAGGCCAACGGCGGATTTTTGGCCCTGCACGACAAATCGGCACCCGAGGATATAAAAAGGGAACTGCAGATGAGCAAGAAAACGTTCAAAAAAGGAGTCGGAACCCTTTACAAGGCTCGCAAAATAGAAATCAAGCCTGACGGAATCCAGGCCATTTGAATTAATTTTTGGGCTAACATCCTCAAAATTATGTGATTGGACCCTGTTTTGAAAACGTTTGGCAACACTAATCTATTTTTTGACCACAAAAAAATATAATTTTGCAACATTCAAAGTGTGTATTTCATCGATCTTTGGGTATTTTGGTTAACTTTAACGTTGAAACCCCGTAAAAACAATTTGACATATGCCATTTATTGAAGAAAGTGATCTTTTGGAATTGCATAAAGACATCGATAAGGCCCAAATTATAAACGAACGTCTTTTAGACCAGATCAAATTCAAAAATAAAGAAATCAAGAAAAGTAAGATCCAGCGGAACGTACTTGCTGGAATTACGGGACTGTTTCTAATAGGCACTTTGATTGTTTTTTCATTCACCGCAGGCAGAAGTGTATCCAACAATTACGACAGTCCGAGTAACCTACTGGTTTCAATCGATAGTTTGGATGCCATAAAATCACGTATCGACAACCTTAAGCAGCAGAACGAAGAGCTAAGCCTTGTCAGGGAATTTTACCTGGCCAAAAAGTTTTTGGAAAAGGAAACGATATATTCCGTGCAGGTCAAGTCGTTTGTAGATAATAACATGACGCTTGCCTCAGAGGCCTTGACGAATACGATGTTTGTGAAGACAAACCCTTTTTATTCCTATTCTCTGGGCAATTTTGAGACTTTGGAGGAGGCCCAGACCTTTAGAAAGCAGTTGGTAGACCTTGGTTTTTCCGATGCTTTTGTAGCCTCCTATAAAGACGGAAAAAGAATTCAAATAGAAGATCCTTTTTAGTTTTGACAAAAATTAAGGCATGGGTCAACGCGGCCAGATTGCGAACATTGCCCTTATCGGTTTCAGGTATCTTGGCAGGTACGGCACTGGGGCATTATTATAGTGAGTTTGACGGGGTTGTCTTTGTTCTGGCCCTTTTGACGACGGTGGCCTTTCAGGTAACCTCTAATTTTGCCAATGATTATGGCGATGGCGTGAAGGGAACCGACAATGATGATCGAATCGGACCAAAGCGGGCCCTTCAAAGCGGGCTATTAAGCCGCGGACAGCTAAAGACAGGAATTATTGTGGCCGTTGCAATCGATATTGCCCTGGTGATGGTGTTGGTTTATTGGGCTTTCGGCCTTGACAATATGATATATCCACTTGTGTTCGTGATGTTGGGCGGCGCCAGTATTTGGGCGGCGATCAAATACACGGTCGGAAAATCGGCTTATGGCTATAAAGGTATGGGCGATATTTTTGTTTTTGTGTTTTTTGGCTTGTTGGCGGTGATGGGTTCCATGTTCTTGTATACCCAATACCTAACAGGCCTGTCGGTTCTACCGGCCATCGCCATCGGCTCGCTGAGTGCCGCGGTGCTCAACCTGAACAATATGAGGGACCATAGTTCCGATAAAAAGGCAAATAAAAATACCCTTGTCGTGGCCATAGGGATGGAGAAGGCCAAAAAATACCACTTTGCCCTGTTGATTGTCGCATTTGTGGCTACCCTGTGGTTTTGTATGGTCGCTTTTAGCCACCGATCGGGCCTACTGCCCGTGTTGGCCTTCGTTCCGGTAAGCGCACATATGATTAAGGTATATAAGACAAAGGATGTCGAAAAGTTTGACCCCGAATTGAAAAAACTTGCATTAAGCACCTTCTTTTTGGCGGTATTGCTTTACATAAGTTGTAATAATTTTTTGTAAATTTATAAATGAACCTACTAAATACTACCCATTTTGGAACAACCAATTAAAATTCTTATCGTAGAAGACAATGTTATCATCGCCGATGACATGCAATCGATGCTCGAGGAAATAGGCTATGAAATTGTAGATAATGTTATTGTCTACGAGCAGGCCGAAGAGGTATTGAAGACACAACACGTAGACCTTGTGTTGATCGATATCATCCTGGCATCGGACAAAACAGGAATCGACTTGGGGAAACACATTCGTGAGAATTATGACATTCCCTTCATTTTTGTCACCTCCAATTCCGATAGGGCCACCGTCGAGAATGCGAAAACGGTAAAACCCAATGGTTATCTGGTAAAACCTTTTGAGCAACAAGACCTTTATACTTCGATAGAGATCGCCTTGTCCAATTTCACCCGTTCCGACAAATCGGCCGCACCACCGGCCCAGACCAACGAAGATGTGCCCATGTCGAACACCGTTCTGAAAGATTCGATATTCGTCAAGAAACAACATCTTTATTACAGAATCCAGTTCAGTGATATCAGGTTTATCAAGGCCGATAATGTTTACCTGGAAGTGAACACGGTCGATAAGAAGTTTCTGGTAAGGTCTCCCCTCAAAGATTATTTGGAAAAGCTGCCAAAGAACAAGTTTTATCGGGCGCATAAATCGTATATCGTCAATGTAGACCATATCGATGCCATAAATTCAAAGGATATAATGATCAAGGATACCTTGATCCCCATCTCAAAAGACTTTAAAGAATTCATCATTTCCGCAATGAACTCTTAAGGTACATTTAGTCGAAACAAAGGGGGGGGCGTGGCAGGCGTTCCCCCCTTTTTTTATAGTATGGAAAATCGACTATACCACAACAAAAGGGTAGTTCACAACATAATTTTTCAAATATGGGACAGAGGCATTACATTCGTCCTACGATCGATCGGTTAAAAGGTCGGTCGGTAATCCATAAATTTTTTCATTTTCATATAGTGTTCTCATAAAAGAGTCTTATCAAAGCCGATAAGGCTCTTTTAGGTTTAATACGAAAGCTTTTACTTATATATGGGGTGGAGGCCTATGTTGGATAGTGCAGGAAATATCATAAACCACGATCGACTCCATTTTACAACAGAAAACCAGTATTACACAACAATATTGGTAATCAGTATACCAACATATCATATTTTTATCTCTCAGGGGCTTTACCTTTTTTAAGGATCTTTATACTCTACTGGAAAATGTACCGGAAGGTACATGGATGTTCGATCAAAACCAGTTTGTAGTTTTTCCAAAGAACAAGTCTATTGTACTATAAGTTGCCAAGAGTTGCTTATAGAAAAAAAAGAAATTTAAGGTAACCATCAATATTGTATGTCAACTTTATATTTTTGCCTGACAAAATGAGCGGTACCCCCAGTGCAAAGAAGATAAGTTCACTATGTTAACAAGGTTCCATTTGGCTATAGTTTCCAACTTCGATATGAAAAGATTTGGCAAAAGTATTTTATGGACGGTAACGGCACTGTTGTTTACCGCTACTTCCTTGGCGCAAACCGAGGAGGATGCCAATGAGGAAAGCCTGTTTCATCAGTTTCAGGAATTTAAGACCGCTGATGAAAAAATGACTTTTTTCTTTAATGCGGAAGACCTATACCGCGAAAACTCGACTTACGATTGGTTGGAATTGGTAACGCTCAACCTAAATGCGGCCATAAAGAACAACGACAAGGAAGACATTAAGAAGTTCCAGCTGATGCAGGCCCGAATCTTTTACGATTTGGGTGATTATGACAAAAGTCTTGCCATAACCAAAGACCTTTACGAAGAGATAGAGGATCTTGACATTTATTTGGTTTCCAAATTGTTGGATTTGATGGATGACAATTATGGTCAGTTGACCATGTACCCGGAACAAATCGATATCCGAGAGAAAAAAAGGGATATG
The DNA here is from genome assembly GCF_900141855.1 of Pseudozobellia thermophila. Taxonomy (GTDB): domain Bacteria; phylum Bacteroidota; class Bacteroidia; order Flavobacteriales; family Flavobacteriaceae; genus Pseudozobellia; species Pseudozobellia thermophila. The sequence goes on along the minus strand of NZ_FQYU01000007.1, from coordinate 121,446 downwards.
GGTATCATGGAAAGTGTTGCCTTCTACGATATTTATTCGAACCTGGGGATGTATCGTAAGGCCATGGACGATTATATTGCCAATGTAAAAAGGACTATCGAGGAGAACGATTTTTATGGCCAGGCGGAATATTATAACAACTTGGGAAATTACCTCAGGCTCGACGGTTCGACCCCTACGGCCCTGAGCTATTATAAAAAGGCCAAGGGGTTCGCCGATGTTTTTTTGGACAATGTTACCCGTAAAAAGTCGGAAAACGTGCTTCGGGAGGCCTTCCTTCTAAAAGGGGTGATAGAAGGCAATATCGGAAAATGCCATGTCGACCTGAAGGAGTATGAGCAGGCGATTCCCTATTTGGAAGCGGCGATCAACAGGATAAAGGAAAACAGTAACAATAACAGGGAGTACGCCTCCGAGATCACCGAGAACAGTTTGGCCATATCGGAGTGTTATCTCTTGTTAAAGAATTATGCCAAGGCCACCGATTACCTCAGTGACAACCTACAGACCAATACCACCGAAAACCTACTTAAGAAAAATCGCCTGTTGGCCCTGTATTACGAAATGACCGAAGACTATAAGAGCTCGGCTTCGTACCTGAGAAAGGAAATTAGAATACGCGATTCGATAAGCGAACACGAGTCCCAACTTCGTCAGCAGCAGCTCTCGACGGTGATGATGAAGAACTTGAAGTATAGCCAAGACATGTTGGCCGAGCAAAAACTGGCGCTGGAGAAGCAACGGAACGAAAATTTGGCCAAGGACAAAAGAAACAGTCTGGTGCTTATTTCCCTATTGTTCACCCTATTGGGGTTCGCAGGCCTCGTATATGCCTATCTAAAGAGTATCAAGAACCAAAGGCTTATCGCCGAACAGAAATATATAATTGAGAACTCATTGGTAGAAAAAGACTCCTTGCTCAAGGAAATACACCACCGGGTAAAGAACAACCTCCAAATGGTTTCGAGTTTGTTGAGCCTCCAGACCAAGAATACACGTAGTAAGGCCGCAATCGAGGCCCTTGAAGAGGGCAAGAGCAGGGTAAAGGCCATGGCCTTGATCCACCAGAAGTTGTACCAGAACGAAGATTTGTCGGTTATAGAAATGCAGAGCTATATTGAGAGTTTGATCAATAGTGTGCAGTCGGTATACAAAAAGGGAGGGCACAATATTAATATTACGGTCGATGCGGAAGGGGTCGAATTGGACATTGACCGAGCCATTCCGTTTGGCTTGATACTTAATGAACTGGTCTCGAACTCGTTCAAATATGCCTTTCCACATGGCGATGAAAACGGAAAAATATACATACACCTAAGAAAAAATGGGGAACACGAAGGGTATTTCGAGTATTCCGACAATGGTGTAGGCCTGCCCGAAGATACCGAAGAACGGGCCAATACCTCCATGGGTATCCGTTTGATGAACCGTTTGGCCAATCAGCTTCAGACGACCTTGAACATCGATAAGAACGGCGATGAAGGGGTGCGTTATTGGTTTAGTTTCAAGTAGGCGGCGCATCCGTTCCGGCCTAGGTAACCCGACTTTTCAATACGACTTTATAGAGTAACCTGGGCATCAGTCTCTTTAAATAAACGCCCCAAGTTTCCTTGCCCCCGATATATACCTCGAATTTTCTTTTCTCAATGGCGCGAATGGCCTTCGAGGCCATAGTAGCCACAGGCATTCCGTTTTTGGTGGCCTCGTCTTCCCTTCCTTGGGCCGAACCGTCGCCGACCAGGGCGTTTTTGGCTACATCGGTCCGTACAAAGCCGGGGCAGATGAGGCTTACGTCAATACCGTCCTTTTCGTGTTCCATGCGCAGCACATCGAAAAAACCGTGTAGGGCGTGTTTGGCCCCGCAATACCCCGACCGATAGGGCGACCCAAACTTGCCCATCAGGCTTGTAACCGTTACAAAATGGCCTTTTTGTTGTTGGATGAAATAAGGCAAGACGGCTTTCGTCAGCACCAAAGTGCCCAAATAATTGATGTCGATTAACTTTCTGAACACCTCAAAATCCGTTTCGACGATGAGCGAACGCTGGCTGATGCCGGCATTGTTGATCAAAAGGTCTATTCCGCCAAAAAACCCGGCCGCCGTCCGTGCCTTGGCGGCCATACTGTCAAAATCGCCTAGGTCCAGCGGAAGAACACGGACATCGCTTGGGTTGCTACACCGTGCTTTTACCCGGTTCAGGGCATCTTCATTGCGGGCCGAAATAACCAATCGGCACTCTTTTTCGCTTAGGGCGTAGGCCAATGCCTCGCCGATTCCCGACGATGCTCCCGTAATCCATATCCGTTTTTTTCCAATACGTGCCATTCGGCTGGTTTATGCCTAAAATATAGCTAAATTTGCCCTGAATCGATGAAGGCCCACTACAAAAAATACATACTGGATTTTAAACGCCCCAGCGGAACGTCGCGCGGCGTACTGACCCAAAAGGAAACCTGGTTCATTTCGATACGGGCCAATGGCCGGTACGGAATAGGGGAGTGCGGACTCCTAAAGGGACTAAGTGTCGATGACCGGCCTCACTACGAGGACAAGTTAAGGTGGGCATGCGAACATATCCATTGGGACGAGAAGGACCTGTTGGCCGAACTAAAGGAGTTTCCCAGCATACAATTTGGTTTGGAACAGGCGTTTCTATCGCTCCGGTCCGTCAACCCTTTTCTTCTTTTTGAATCCAATTTTACGAAAAGGGAAAGTCCCATACCGATCAACGGCCTCATATGGATGGGCGATGAGGGCTTCATGCACGAGCAAATCGCACAAAAGTTGGAGCAGGGGTTCCGCTGTATCAAAATGAAAATCGGGGCCATCGATTTTGATCGGGAACTGGCGCTGATAGCATCCATCCGCAAAAAATACAGTACCTCACAAATCGAACTGCGCGTCGATGCCAACGGGGCCTTCGGTTTGGACGATGCCATGGATAAACTTCACATATTGGCCCAGTATGGGCTACACTCCATCGAACAGCCCATAAAACAGGGACACTGGGACGAGATGAAAAGATTGTGCGAGGCCACCCCGTTGCCCATCGCCCTTGATGAAGAACTAATTGGTGTCTTTGATGTAACCGAAAAGGAAGAATTGCTACAAACCATTAGGCCGCAGTACCTGATTTTAAAGCCCAGTTTGGTCGGGGGCTTCGGCGGTAGCCAAGAATGGATCGATAGGGCCGAGGCCTTGGGCATAGGATGGTGGGTTACCAGCGCCCTTGAAAGCAATATAGGGCTAAATGCCATCGCCCAGTGGACCTACACCCTGCAAAATCGAATGCCACAGGGTTTGGGTACCGGCAGCCTGTATACCAACAATATCGATTCGCCGCTTAAAGTGGAAAACGGGCAACTGAGCTATGGGAACAACAAGGGCTGGGACATTGATCTAATAGAAAGGATATGTATATAGAACAGGCTTATAAAGGATTGAGTGATTCATGGCGCTATCTTGTGGGACTTTTGGTAGTGTTTTTCTTCTGGCAGATATTGGGAGCCTTTCCCTTGTTGGCGGCGCTTATGGCCAAGGCGGGCTCCCTGGCTGTCCTGGGGTCGGCCGATATGGGTATGATGGTCGATATTTTGGGAACCAACACCCTGCTTTTCCTTATGCTGTTGAGCTTTGTCATAGGCTTGATCAGTCTCTTCGTTTACGTCAGGTGGGTGCACAAACAGCGTATCGTAGAGCTTACGACATCGAGAAAGAAAATCGATTTTAAACGAATACTGTTCGCTTTTTCCGTTTGGGCCCTGGTTTCCACGGCATTTATTGTAGTGGATATCGTTCTTTCACCAGAGGATTATGAATTTAATTTTAAACTCGGGCCCTTTGTGGTCCTGGCCATTATTTCCATAGTGATGATTCCCTTGCAGACCAGTATGGAAGAATATTATATGAGGGGCTATATGATGCAAGGTCTGGGTATGGTCGCAAAGAACAGATGGGTGCCCTTAACGGTAACCTCCCTGCTTTTTGGTATAATGCATGTTTTTAACCCCGAGGTGGCCAAGATGGGCTACGGAATCTTAATTTTCTACATCGGTACCGGATTCTTTCTGGGAATACTAACGCTGATGGACGAAGGCTTGGAATTGGCCCTGGGTTTCCATGCGGCCAACAACCTTACGGCAGCCTTATTGGTAACGGCCGACTGGACGGCTTTTCAGACCGATTCGTTATATCGGGATGTCTCCGATCCGGTCTTGGGGTGGGACGTATTGGTCCCGGTCTTCGTTGTGTATCCCCTTTTGCTTTATATCTTTTCGAAAAAATACAAATGGTCGAACTGGAAAGACCGCCTGACCGGGCCGGTCGCATCCGAAGCGACCTTTTTAGCGGAGAACAATGGTGAACGCGAGCTATAATGCCCTTCATGGGCAATTCAGACTGAACGGCAACCCTTATTCGAAGGACGAACTCAAGGAAGTGGCCTATAGCTTGGTCAAGGAAGGGGAGGACTTTGAAAGGGCCATCGGCGATTTTTTGATCGATTGGTTGAACGACAGGCCGACCATAAGCGTACAGACCTCGGGGTCAACCGGAAAACCTAAATCCATCGTCTTGCAAAAACGGCACATGGTCAATTCGGCATGTGCCACGGGCGATTTCTTTCACCTTCGTCCCGGCGATACGGCCCTCTTGTGTTTGCCCGCCACTTATGTCGCCGGAAAAATGATGTTGGTAAGGGCCATGGTCTTGGGGCTAAGGCTAGATTATGTGAGCCCCTCGTCAAATCCGCTTGGCACCAATTCACCTTTCTATGATTTTTCTGCCATGGTGCCCCTGCAGCTCAAGAATTCCTTGGAACACCTTTCCTGCATAGGCACTTTGATCGTCGGTGGGGCACCGGTAAACCCTGAAATGTTGGGGCTGGTCAGGAAAAAAGGGGTGTCTACCACGATTTTTGAGACCTATGGGATGACGGAGACCATAACCCATATAGCCCTAAAACAAGTACATCCGACCGCCCAACTTCCAGAGACTGCCTTTACGGTGCTGCCCAAGGTCAAGATAAGTACCGATGCCAGGGGATGTCTGGTCATTGATGCCCCTGAAATTGCCGAAGGGCCGGTCGTTACCAATGACATGGTACGGATCGTCTCCGACCTCGAATTCGAATGGTTGGGGCGCTACGACAACGTAATCAATTCGGGCGGGGTCAAACTATTTCCCGAACAAATTGAGGCGAAACTGGGCAAGGTAATCGAGTCCCGTTTTTTTGTGGCGGGAAAGAAAGATGCCGGGTTGGGCCAAAAATTGATTTTGGTTGTTGAGGGAAATCCGAATACCGACCGACTTATTGAAAAAATACGGCAACTTCCCCTGCTCGATAAATTTGAAGTTCCCAAGCACGTTTTTTGCGTACCGCAGTTTAAGGAAACGGCAAGCGGAAAGGTTCAAAGAAGCGAAACCTTGGCGTCTATCGGTTAATTCGCATTCCCGGTTCGGGGTCAAACCTGTATGACCCCCATATTAAAATCCTTGGTTATGGGGGCGTGGTTCGCCGCCTCGATGCCCATACTGATCCACTTTCGGGTATCCAAGGGGTCGATGATGGCATCGGTCCACAAACGTGCCGCCGCGTAATAGGGCGAAACCTGGTTGTCGTACCGGTCCTTTATTTTGTTAAAGAGTTCGGCCTCCTTTTTTTCGGTAATCGTTTCCCCCTTTTTCTTTAGCGATGCCTTTTCAATTTGCAATAGCACCTTGGCCGCCGAGTTTCCGCTCATAACCGCAAGCTCTGCACTGGGCCACGCAACGATCAGCCTAGGGTCGTAGGCCTTGCCGCACATGGCATAGTTGCCCGCGCCATAGCTGTTTCCGACAACTACGGTAAACTTCGGAACGACCGAATTGCTCACGGCGTTTACCATCTTGGCGCCGTCTTTGATGATGCCTCCGTGCTCGCTTTTGCTTCCTACCATAAATCCTGTTACATCCTGTAAAAAGACCAAGGGAATTTTCTTTTGGTTGCAGTTGGCGATAAAGCGCGTGGCCTTATCGGCCGAATCGGAATAGATTACCCCGCCGAACTGCATCTCTCCCTTTTTTGTCTTCACCACTTTGCGCTGGTTGGCCACGATACCGACCGCCCAGCCATCGATCCGTGCATAGCCTGTTAGTATGGTTTTTCCGTACCCTTCCTTGTATTCTTCGAACTCGGAGTTGTCTACAAGGCGCTTGATAATTTCGAGCATGTCGTATTGGTCGGTGCGCGAGGCGGGTAAAATACCGTAAATATCCTCGGGATTTTCCTTGGGCTTGGCCGGTTTGGTGCGGTTGAAGCCCGCTTTGTCGAAATCGCCCATCTTGTCAAGTATGTTCTTGATGGTGTCCAAAGCCGTGGCATCGTCCTTGGCCTTATAATCGGTTACCCCGCTTATCTCGCAATGGGTGGTTGCACCTCCCAAGGTTTCGTTGTCGACGTTCTCTCCGATCGCGGCCTTGACCAGGTAACTCCCGGCGAGAAAAATACTTCCGGTCTTGTCCACTATCAGGGCCTCGTCGCTCATAATGGGCAGGTAGGCGCCACCTGCCACACAACTTCCCATCACTGCGGCTATTTGGGTAATTCCCATGCTGCTCATCACGGCGTTGTTCCTGAAAATTCGGCCAAAATGTTCTTTGTCGGGAAAAATCTCATCCTGTAAAGGCAGGTAAACCCCGGCACTATCGACCAAATAGATAATGGGCAAACGGTTTTCAATGGCAATTTCCTGGGCCCGTAGGTTCTTCTTTCCGGTAATGGGAAACCACGCTCCCGCCTTCACCGTTGCGTCGTTGGCCACGACAATGCACTGCCTGCCCTTTACGTATCCGATGGTAATGACCACTCCCCCTGAAGGGCATCCCCCGTGTTCCCCATACATGCCTTCGCCGGCAAAGGCCCCGATCTCGATACGGTCCGTACCCTCGTCAAGAAGGTAATCGATGCGTTCTCGGGCACTCATCTTGCCCAGGGCATGCTGTTTTTCGATACGGGCTTTTCCGCCGCCTAGCTTCACTTTGCCCAGTTTTCTCTTAAGGTCTGACAGTAAAAGTTTATTGTGATCTTCGTTCTTGTTGAATTTAAGGTCCATACGGGTGCATTCGTTTTAGAGCCTAAAGATAAGGAGTAAAATTCATTACATTTGGCAAAATCAAGGATCTGTTATGTCAAATGAAATACGATGGGGCATTGTGGGGCCCGGACGAATAGCCCACAGTTTTGCCGACGATTTACGCCTGGTCGGGGGAGGGAGGCTTACCGCCGTCGCTTCGAGGGACCTGGGAAGGGCCAAGGATTTTGCGAAGGAATACGGGGCGGAGTCGAGCTATGGTTCTTATCGGGAAATTTTTGAATCGGATGCCGTCGATGCCTTATACATCGCTACGCCCCATACATCGCATTGCGAACTTTCCGTTCAGGCGATGAACCACGGGAAACATGTACTGTGCGAGAAACCGATGGGCGTCAATTTGCCGGAGGTTGAAAAAATGGTGGCGGCCGCCCAAGAAAACCAGGTTTTTCTGATGGAAGCCCTTTGGAGCCGTTTCAACCCGTCAATAGTCAAAGCAAAGCAACTGGTCGATGAGGGGGTGCTGGGCGATGTGTCGTACGTGAATGCCAATTTTGGATTTTATGCCTTGGACAGGGACAAAGAGGGAAGGTTGCTTAATCCCCGACTCGCTGGTGGGTCCCTGCTCGATATAGGCATTTACCCCATTTTTCTGGCCTATCTGTTATTGGGCAAACCGCAAAGAATAGAGGCCATATCGAAGTTCCATGCCACGGGGGTCGAGGCACAGACGGCCATGATTTTCGATTACCCCTATGCCCAGGCCGTATTGAGCAGTGGTTTGCGATCTAAGATAAGCATGAAGGCCGAGATAGCCGGAAGCAAGGGGTCGCTCTACTTGAAGGAAAGATGGCACGAAACCCAAGGCTATATGCTGGAGTTGAACGGGGACGAAGAGGCCTTTGACCTGCCCACTAAGGGAAGGGGGTACTCGCATGAAATCGAGGAGGTTCACGACTGTCTGAACAAGGGGCGCTTACAGAGCGAAAGATGGAGTTGGCGGAACAGTGTCGACTTAGCGACCCTGTTGGACGAGGTACGCCGCATTACGGGCGTAACCTTTCCTTTCGAGTAAAGCGGCATCTTTAATAACCGGATTCGGTTAAGGATTTCCTTTAAAATTACGATATTTGCAGCTATCTTTAATTGTTACCAAGAAAACTATGGGAATGAATAAAAATACCGTACTGGCATGGGCCACGTTTATTATGATTTTGGTAGGATTGGGATTAATAGCCTTAGGGGCGTTTCGCTATGATGATGTGGCTGGATGGGGCTTCGCCTCGGTTGGAATAGGCTTTTTCGCCATTGCTTGGGTATTTAATGCGCTGAAGGGGAGGGTCTAGTACCTCCCTGGTCTCCAGAAGCCCTTGTTGTACGTTTTCTTTATACTAAAACACTTAATCCTTAAACTATTATGTCCGACGATAAGAAAGTAATCTTCTCTATGTCCGGGGTGACCAAAACGTATAAAAATGCCAACACCCCGGTATTGAAAAATATATATCTAAGTTTTTTCTACGGTGCCAAAATCGGTATCCTGGGGCTTAACGGTTCGGGTAAATCGACCCTTTTGAAGATCATAGCCGGGGTCGACAAAAATTACCAAGGCGACGTGGTCTTTTCTCCCGGTTACCGTGTGGGCTACCTGGAGCAGGAACCGGAGCTCGACGAGAACAAAACGGTGCTTGAGGTCGTCAAGGAAGGGGTTGCCGAAACCGTGGCCATCCTTGACGAGTACAACAAGATAAACGACATGTTCGGTCTGCCCGAGGTTTATGAGGATGCCGATAAAATGCAGAAGCTGATGGACAAGCAGGCCCAGCTTCAGGATCAAATCGATGCCTCCAACGCATGGGAGCTCGATACCAAATTGGATATTGCCATGGATGCCCTTAGGACACCTGAGGCGGATAAAAAAATCGGGGTGCTCTCCGGGGGGGAGCGAAGAAGGGTGGCCCTTTGTCGCTTGTTGTTGCAAGAACCTGAAATCTTATTGCTCGACGAGCCTACCAACCACTTGGATGCCGAATCGGTACATTGGTTGGAACACCACTTGGCCCAATACAAGGGCACGGTCATCGCGGTTACCCACGATAGGTACTTCTTGGACAACGTGGCCGGTTGGATCTTGGAGCTCGACCGTGGCGAGGGTATCCCCTGGAAAGGCAACTATTCGAGTTGGTTGGACCAAAAGGCCAAACGTTTGGAGCAGGAGAGCAAAACCGCCTCGAAAAGGCAAAAGACCCTGGAGCGCGAGCTGGAATGGGTCCGTCAGGGACCAAAAGGACGCCAAACCAAACAAAAGGCAAGGCTGAAGAACTACGATAAATTGATGAGCCAAGACCAGAAACAACTGGACGAAAAGTTGGAAATCTATATCCCCAACGGTCCCCGTTTGGGAACCAATGTCATCGAGGCCAAGGGGGTGAGCAAGGCCTTTGGCGATAAATTGCTATACGAAGACCTTAATTTTAAACTGCCCCAAGCTGGTATAGTGGGCATTATCGGGCCGAACGGTGCCGGTAAGACTACCATCTTTAAGATGATCATGGGCGAGGAAACTCCCGATAAGGGGGAGTTTGTCGTCGGGGATACCGCCAAAATCGCCTATGTAGACCAAAGCCATAGCAACATCGACCCGGAAAAGACCATTTGGCAAAATTTCAGTGATGGGCAAGAGCTTATCATGATGGGAGGCAGGCAGGTGAATTCGCGGGCCTACTTGAGCCGCTTTAATTTTTCGGGAAGCGAGCAGAACAAAAAGGTGAGCATGTTGTCGGGTGGGGAACGAAACAGGTTGCACTTGGCCATGACCTTAAAGGAAGAGGGTAACGTATTGCTTTTGGACGAGCCTACCAACGATTTGGACGTGAATACCTTACGCGCCTTGGAGGAAGGCTTGGAGAACTTTGCGGGCTGTGCGGTCGTCATTTCCCACGACAGGTGGTTCCTAGACCGTATCTGTACCCATATACTGGCCTTTGAAGGCGATTCGCAAGTGTACTTCTTTGAGGGCTCGTTCTCCGATTACGAGGAGAATAAAAAGAAACGCCTGGGCGGCGATATCATGCCAAAACGCATTAAATACAAGAAACTGATCCGATAAAAAAAACTCCCGTCACCGTGACGGGAGTTTTTTTTCGGATATCGGCCGGTCATTACTGTTTCAGCGAATTTTGAACGGGTTGGGGTATCTGTCCCTCTATCTTTTCCCTGTCGCCGACCACGATCAAGGTCATATGTTCGGGTTTGATGTATTTTTGGGTCATTTCTTGCACCTTTTCAGGGGTCACCGCGTGCATGTTCGCCACCTTATTGGTGAGAAAAGACTCGTCGAGGTCGTGCGTGTCCAAAAATATCATTTGCCCGATAATGCCTTCGGGGGTCGAGTTTTGGAGGACATAGATTCCCGATTCATAATTGATGATCCCATCCATTTCCTCTTGGGAGGGCGGCTCGTTTTGAAGCCTTTCGATTTCCTTTTGTATTTCTATCAATGAAGCTCCCGTATGTTCCGTGGTTACATCGGCCGACTCGTACCAAATGCCACTTTTGTAATTGGAGGTCAAACTGCTGTACGGGGAATAGGTGTAGCCCTTGTCTTCCCTAATGTTACTTGTAATTCTGGAGGCAAAGGAACCTCCCAATATCGAATTGGTAACGTCTAGGGCGATGTAATCCTCGTGCGAGGGTCCGATTACCGGCAATCCGTAATAAATGGTGGATTGCGGCGCTCCCGGACGATCGATGATCTTTACTTGGTTCGATGTTACGGGCCGGGCCACATTGTAGTTGGCGGGTGTTCCCTTGCGCCAGTCGGAGAAAGCCTTTTCTACGGCCTCTTTTACGGCCTTTTTGTCAAAATTGCCCGCTACGTAAACGGTGGTCCGCAGGGCTCCGAAATGCGTGTCGTAAAACTGTTTGATGTCCTCGAGCGTATAGGAGTCGATCATTTCGTCGGTAGGATATATCCTGCCATAGGGGTGATCGGGGTATAGTTCGGCATAGAAGGCCCTTTGGGCCTGGGCCCTGGGCCTCGATAAGCGAACCGACAGGTCGCGTTTCATATCGGCCTTTAACCTATCCAATTCTTCGGCGGGGAACTTGGGGTTTTTTAGAACGTCGGCCATGAGGGCAATGGCCTGTGGCGTAAACTCGTATAATACCGAGCTGCTGATCGAAGAGGTGTGCAGCCCCACACCAATGTTCAGGTTGCCTCCCATGCTGGCCATTTCATCCGCAATTTGCTTTGCGGTCTTGCCCGTACTCCCTTCCTCCAATAGATCGGCGAGCAGGTCGCTTAACCAGATTTGGTCTTCTTTTTCGTCGATATTCCCGGTTTTTACACTAAATCGGATCGTGGCCTTGGGTATGGAACCGTAGGGCACCATCACCAAGGTCAGTCCATTGTCGAGGCGAACGACCTCTTTTTTGGGCAAGGAAAAGTCTTTGGGTTCCCCACCCTTGGGAGGTTGTTCCTTTTCTTGGGCCTGCAGTGAAAATGAAAGGAGGAATATAAGTAGGTAGGCGATTGAGATTCTCATAGTGAAGGTGTTTTTTCGTTATCTGCTAAAAGTGGGTTTACGGTGAGGATCGTTCTATTGGTATCGACCAAATAGGTGTCTATCGTCTCTTTGAGAAGTTCGGGTGTTACCTTCTTAAATTCGTCCTCCAATGTATTGATGCGATGGGGGTCGTCGTCAAAGAGGGCAAAGCTACAGAGCAGGTCGGCCCTCCCCAATCCAAAGGTCCCCCCAATATCATCGTAGAGCTGTGAGCGAAGTTTTACAATGGCCCGGTCTACGGCCTCCTGCGTAATCTCATTTTTTAATTGCCCCATCACTTCGTCGATGGCCTGTAAGACCTCTTCGCGCGAGGTTTGGGGGTCATAGGTAAGGTCGTACATCCAAAGCATGGGCCCTTTGTAATTGAACATATTGCCCAAATAATTGATTCCGCCACTTACGTTTGAGGTATATCCTTTCTCTTTTTCGAGTTTTTGGGCGAGCAAACTATTGTCCCCTTGGACCAAAATCTGATCTAAAAGCCCCATGGCATAGTATTCGGGGGTATTTCGTTCGGGCATGTGATAGGCCAGGGCCATGGCGGGCTTGTTGGCCAAAGAGTCGTTTTTTACAAACTCTTTCTGTTCCGTTTGTCTGGGTTCCGATATATCGGGTTGTTCGGGAAGTTCGGCTGCGGGAATGTTTGAAAAATACTTGGCTATCCAGGTCTTGGCCTCTTCCATATCAAAATCGCCCACTACCGATAGGGCGGCATTATTGGGGGCGTAATAGGTCTTGAAAAAACTTGCTACATCTTCGAGATTGGCGGCATCCAAATCTTTTAGGTCGCCATAAAAGTTATGCGCATTGTACCAGTTCGTATTGGCGTACTGCGGCATATCCAACCAAGGAAAGCCCCCATAGGGTTGGTTCAGCACATTGACTTTCACCTCGTTCTTTACAACTCCTTGTTGATTGGTGAGGTTGTCTTGTGTGATGTCCAACCCCCTCATCCTATCGGCTTCGGCCCAGAGCATGGTTTCGAGTTTGTGCGAGGGCACGATTTCAAAGTAGTTCGTAAAATCAAAACGGGTCGAACCGTTGAGGACGCCACCGTTTTGTTGGACGAGTTTTACAAATTCCATTTTGCCCAGGTTCTTCGAACCTTGGAACATCATATGCTCAAAGAGGTGGGCAAAACCCGTGCGGTCTTTCGGTTCGATCCGAAAACCGATGTTGTAATACACGGCAACAATGGCCGTAGGGGAGGTGTGGTCTTGTGACAGGATAACCTTTAAACCATTGTCCAACTTGTAATATTCTACCGGAACCTTAAACTGTGAGGTCTCGTTCGGCTTTTCTTTTTTTTCCTGCTTGCAACCGATGAATAAGCTGGCGCAAAGAAGGATGGGAAGCAGTTTTGCTCTAATTTTCATAAGGTTGTTTTTTAGTTTTTGTTGATTGTTCCGGATTGCTTTTTTTTGAAAAAGTGCGTAAGTCCGTAGGGTGTTTCCTGGCCTAGTAATCCTCCTTGGGATACCAGTCCAGTTGAACGACCTCGATATCGGGATTGCCGGCGTTCACCAATTCCTTGAACTTGGCCACATCGCTGACATCGGGTTTTCCCCGGTAATGATATGGGTATACTTGCTTGGGTTGGAAGGCGAGAACGGCGTCGGCGGCACTTTCCGGGGTCATCGTATAGGGCAGGTTCATACAAACGAATGCCTTGTCAATGTTTTCGAGGCTGCGCATTTCGGGGATGTCTTCCGTATCCCCTGAAAAATAGATGCGTTCGCCGCCCATGTCCAATACATAGCCGTTGCCCCTTCCTTTTTCGTGAAATTGCTTGGCCTCTTCCCTCAGGTTGTACATCGGAACGGCCTCGACCCGTATGCCGAAACGCTCTTTTGTGTCCCCGTTGTCGAGCACATCGATTTGGGGGGTGAACTCTTTGGGCATCCTATCGGCCACGGCCTGGGGCATCATCAGCTTTGCCTTCTTCGTGTTCAGGGCTTCCAAGGTTTCAAGACTCAGGTGGTCGCCGTGAATATCGGTAATTAGGATGAGGTCGGGGTCTTTTTGGCCCCCAAAGGCTTCCGCACCCCCCACAGGGTCTATATAGACGGTAATGTTTTTCCATTCCAGTACGGCCGAGGCGTGTTCGATCGGAATGATCTTTACCTGGGTTTCCCGGGGGGTGTTCTGCTCATCGCTTTGGTGCAAAACACTGCTTGCTTCGGAATTTGCTACCGAAGCCCCTTCCTTCTTGGCTTCCTTGCATGCCAGTAGCATGACCGTGCAGCTAAGGGCGTAAATTATCGATTTTCCCATGTTTCTATGTTATTGATTGATTTCCTGTCCGATTTCGATACCTTGGGGTTCAGGTTCAGTTCCATTTTGATGTTGCTCCGTTTGTAATCGGAATGTTTTTCCATTTCGACTTCCTTGAACCCGTACTTCCTATAAATATGTAGGGCCTTGTCCAGCGTCCTGTTCGAATAGAGAATTACTTTGTTACTCCCCTGTTTTTTGGCAAAGTCGATGGCAAAGGACAACATCTCCTGCCCGATTTTCCTTCCCTGAAAGGCCCGGGTCACGGCCATCTTGCCAAGCTCGTAATTGTTGTTTTCAAGGGCAAGCAGGGCAAAACATCCAACGATCGTCCCGCCGTATCGGGCAAAAAAAATAAAGCCTCCTTTGTCAATAATGGCTTCCTTGCTGTTTTCTATAACTTCCATGTCCTTCGCTTCCACCTCGAAATAGGTGTTGATCCATTCCAAGGTAAGGTCTTTAAAAACAGGGCTTAGCGTTGGGTTGAAAGGGATAATGTCGAGGCTCATCTGCACAATACGGATTTACGTGTTCTTAAAGTTAGAATATTGATGGCTCTTTATAAGGATAATCTTTCATTTTTTTTTACCAAAAAATCTAAAAATAAAATCTTAACGTATATAGGTTGATACAAACAAACATCTTTTAAGAAATTAATTTAAACATTATGACTGAAACAAAAAGTAATAACGGGTTAAAGGTACTTGCCGGCCTGCTAGGGGTGGTGCTATTGGGTACCATTATCTATACGGTTAGTCTTTACCAAGAGAAGAAGAAGAATGAGGCCGTTTTGATGGAGGAGAAGCAGTTGGTTGTTGAAGATTTGAACAGTTTGAAGTCTGAATATGACAAGGCAATTTTGGAGAGCAACGCTACCAATGAGGAATTGGTTACCGCTCGCGATAACATTGCAAAGTATATTGATTCGGTAAAGAGCATGAAGGCCGATATTTCCACATTGTCGCGTTACAGAAGACAGGTAAGCGTTTTGAAAAAGGAGCGGGAGCAATTGTTGAAACAGGTCGATTCCCTTACCAAGAGCAATGCTTTTATCGCCATGCAGCGCGATAGTACCTACACCGAGCTCGAGAAGCAGACCATGTTCAACGATTCATTGGTCGTACAGAATACCCAATTGGCCGATGTCGTCGAAAAAGGTTCGGCCTTGAACTTGTCCAAATTTAGCGTAGATGCCGTCAAGGAACGTTCAAGTGGTAAATTGGTCTCTACATCGAGGGCCAAAAGAACCGATAAATTCAAGATTTGTTTCACCGTGGCCGACAACTTGATTGCCGAGGCCGGCGACAGGGAGTTCTTTATCGAAGTGCTTGATCCACAAGGAAACATTCTTGGCGAGAGCTACTCCAAATCAAACGATTCGGGAGCTTCCATTACCTACAGCAAGGGTACTAGTTTTTATTACGAGAACAAGTCGCTTGATGTTTGTGACTATATCAGCAAACCTGCGGGCGATTTCCAGGAAGGCAACTACATGGTAAATGTATACGACGACCGATTGAAGTTGTTGGGTACTTCCAAGTTTGCCCTAAAATAAATAAGTTTATAAACACTATCCATTAAAACCGAAAAGGGACAATCTTCTGATTGTCCCTTTTTTATTTGTTCCTGGTCCCTTTCCTGCTTTATTTCAGGCTGCCGACCATATCCTCGGGTTTAACCCATTCGTCGTATTCCTCTGCCGTTACATAGCCCAGGTTAATGGCCTCTTCTTTTAAGGTGGTGCCGTTTTTATGGGCCGTATTGGCTATTTCCGCGGCCTTGTAGTAACCGATTTTGGTGTTTAGGGCCGTTACCAGCATCAACGAGTTGTTGAGCAATTGCTTGATTACCTCGTGGTTGGGTGTTATGCCCGAAGCGCAATTGATGTCGAAACTCACGCAAGCATGTCCCAAAAGTTCGGCAGATTGCAAAATGTTGGCCGCCATCATGGGTTTGAACACGTTTAGTTCGTAATGGCCTTGGGTGCCGCCAACCGAAATGGCCACATCGTTGCCCATTACCTGCGCACATACCATGGTAAGGGCCTCGCACTGTGTCGGGTTCACCTTACCGGGCATGATGGAGCTGCCGGGCTCGTTGGCGGGAATGATTATCTCGCCGATACCCGAGCGGGGGCCCGAGGCCATCATTCGGATGTCGTTCGCAATTTTATTCAAAGAAACGGCGAGTTGCTTTAAGGCCCCATGGCTTTCTACGATGGCATCGTGGGCGGCAAGTGCCTCAAATTTGTTTTCGGCCGTTTTGAAGGGAAGACCGGTAAACTCGGAAATATACTTGGCGACCAACACGTCATAGCCTGCAGGGGTGTTCAGCCCGGTGCCAACGGCGGTACCTCCAAGGGCCAGTTCACTTAGGTGGTCCAGTGTATTTTTAAGAGCCTTTAGACCGTGGTCCAACTGGGACACATAGCCCGAAAACTCTTGGCCCAAGGTCAGGGGAGTGGCATCCATTAGATGGGTTCTGCCTATTTTGACCACATCGGCAAACTCCTTCGATTTTTGCGCAAGGGTGTCACGTAACTGTTCGATTCCGGGAATGGTGGTTCCTACGATCTTTTTATAGGCGGCAATGTGCATGCCTGTAGGAAAGGTATCGTTAGACGATTGCGATTTGTTTACGTCGTCATTGGGCTGAATGGTCTTTTCGCCCTCCCCGATCTTATTGCCGGCAATTTCGTGGGCCCGGTTGGCGATCACCTCGTTGACGTTCATATTGCTTTGGGTACCCGAACCGGTTTGCCAAATGACCAGGGGAAATTGATCGTCGTGCTTTCCTTCCAGAATTTCATCGCATACTTGGGCGATCAAATCCCTTTTTTCCTTGGATAGGACACCGAGCTCGCAATTTGCATAGGCCGCGGCCTTTTTGAGGTAGGCAAAACCATACACTATATCCAAGGGCATGGAGGCCGATGGACCTATTTTGAAGTTGTTTCGGGAGCGTTCGGTCTGGGCCCCCCAATATTTGTCGGCGGGCACCTCTACCTGCCCCATGGTGTCTTTTTCTATTCTGAATTTCATTTTGATAATATTTCGTTATTGAAATCGCACAAACAAAGGTAGGACATAGCGTATTTATTTCCATCCGTGGTATATGAAAATTTAAATTTTAGGACGGATTGGATTTTTTTTAGGTTATCACTTGCAATTCTCATGCTTTCTCAAGTATCTTTGTACAGCAAAATTTTATAAATGGAATTTGATCAATACCTCGGATTTTTAGCATTTTTGACCATCTTGACCATAGGATTTTGGTTGATGATTTTTTTATTGACTTTCGTTGTACCCTATTGGTTGGGCGGAAACCTTATCGAACTTTACAAGGAGTGGAGGGAAAAGAAAAAGGCAAGTCGTAGCGCCTAGGTTTTTATCCACGATATAAATCATATAAAAAAAAAAAAAAGGAACGCATTTTGGCGTTCCTTTTTTTTTGTGTGTTAGCCCCAAGAACCTACGTTCTTAGGGGGGAGGGGCTTCTAGCCTTCCATATCTTCGTCCCCACCGTCGTCATTGCCGCCGCGGCCGTTTCCATTGCGTTCCTTGGGTTGATTGAAGCGGTAGACAAAGGATAGCCTGAACGATCGTTTTCTCCACTGGAACTCGCTACGCGAAGTGAAAAAATCGGTTTCGGTATAGGATTCGCGTTTAAATGAATTCAACAAATCGCTGACGTTCAGCGAAACGGTGCCGTTATCCTTCATGATATCCTTGCTAAAGGCCAAGTCGATACGGAAGAGTCCATCGCTTTCCGTTTGTGAGTTTTGGCTAGGCCCTCGGTAAAAGGCGTTGGTCTGCCATTCGATCTTCTTCGGCAAGGAAACCTTGGAGCTAAACCGACCAAACCAACTGGTGTTGTCGGCCCCGTAATCCACGCCGTCGTAAACCCCTTCCTTGTCAAACTTGAAGACGTTAACACTGCTGTTCAAGCGCAACCATTTGGCCGGATTGTAAAGAATACCGGCCTCGGCCCCGTACCTGTTTTCGGTAGATAGGTTGATGGGGAGGGTCCGGATAATATCGATTCCATCGGTGGTCGTTTGCCCTGTGGACTGCTGGACCCGTTCAAAAGAGTCCGTTTCCCTTTGATAGTATATAGACGACGTCAGGGTCAACTTGTCCCATCGTTTGAGATAGCCGAGGTCAAAGGTATTGGAGAAGGCAGGGTTCAGGTCGGGGTTTCCTTGAAATATGTTCGTTCTGCTCGAACGCGAGGGGAAGGGATTGATATAGAAACCACGAGGCCTGTTTATTCGGCGGTTATAGCCCAGGGAAATGCTTTGCATACCTTCTTCATCCAGCTCATAGATCAAATTTACGGTAGGGAAGAGTCCTAGATAATTCTTGTCAAAATTGGCGTCTACGGCGACACCGAGGTCTTCCTCCAGTTCACTGGCATCGTATTCCGATTCCAGTTGCCCCTTTAGTTGCGTGTTCTCGAGGCGTAGGCCCAATAAAAAGGAGAAATTCCCGAACTTATTACCGTACTGGGAGTAAAGCGCATGCACGTTTTCGTCGTACGTAAACTTGTTGGTGAGGTCCTTGTTTGTATTGAACAGCCCGGTACTTTGGTCGAGCGAATCGAGTCTATAGTCGGTGATGTTTTCCTCGAGATTGCCACGATAGCCAATTTCAAACTGCGATTCGCCCATGGGCAATACGTAATCGGCCTGAATCAGGTACTCGTTTTCCACTTCGTTCTCGTAGATGTTCTCCAAGGCGATCAACTGGTCGCTGGGCAGGGTTTGGCGCTCTTCAATGATCGACGGTTTTGTTTCGTCTGACTTGGAGTATTGAAAATCTACCGTCAGTTTTTGGCCGTCGTCGTCCAGGTTGTTTTCATAGTTTAACGCCACTTGGTAGTCGTTGTCGTCCTCGACCTCGCTCTCTTCGCGAAAGGTGTTGTCGGCCAATTGGTTCAAATTGTAGCGCTCATTTGTATTTTCGGTCAAATCCTCATCCTTTGATAGGCGGTAGAAGGCGCTTGCCGTAATCGATGACTGGTCATTGATAAAATATTGGATGCCCAAATTGGTATTCAGGGATTTGTCGAGCCTGTTATAAATCCTGTCCTCGATGATCCTGTCGTAACTTCCGGAGGAGTAGGTGTTGTCAAAATAGGCGCTTCCCGGGGAATCGCGATAACGGACACCCGTGGTGTTGAAGATGTTGAACTTATCGGTTCTCATGTTGATGTTGGCCGTAAGGCCGCTGTTGGCCGGATATCCGATATATGTGTTCACCGAACCGTTGAGGCCCAAGGTTTTTTCCCTTTTGAGCACAATGTTCAAGATGCCTGCCGTTCCCTCCGCATCGTACCTGGCGGAAGGACTGGTAATGACCTCTACCTTTTCAATGGCGTCGGCGGGCAATTGCTGCAAGGCATCCGTAGAGCCAAACCCGGCCAAGGCCGAAGGTTTCCCGTTGATCAATATTCTAACGTTTTCGTTACCCCTTAAACTGATGGCGCCCTCCACATCGACATCTACCGAGGGTACGTTGTTGAGGGCATCGCTAATGGTGGCGCCGCTCGTGGTAATGTCTTTGCCTATGTTGTAAATTCGTTTGTCGAGTCGGACCTCGACCGTGGTCTTTTCGCCGACCACTTCAACCCCTTCGAGTTCGGCCGCCGCTATTTCGAGATAGACGGTACCTATATCGGTAGATCGGTCGAATGAGGTTTGGGGAAGTTTATAGGTCTTATAGCCGATGTATTCTATAGAGGCGTTGTATTGGCCACCGGGCACTTCTACGTTGAATTTACCGTCGATATCGGTAATGCCCCCGCTGATCTTCGACGGGTCTTGTATACTTTGCAACACCAGTGTGGCGTATTCCAAGGGGGTACCTGTTTCCTTGTCTATGACTGTTCCTGAAATTTTAATGGATTCTTTTGCCTTTCCTTGCGGTCTTTGGGAGAACGTGTTGGTGGTAATAATGGTAAGGGCTAGTAGGAACAGTTTTTTCATGTTTGGTCTTTGTTTTTCTTCTTTTTACGTTTTTTCTCTTTTTTCTTCTCCTTTTGGGCTTTTTGAATGCCCTTTTTTTGCATTTCGACGAAAGCCTCGTATTTCTCCAAGGGCAATCCCGCCTTAAGCTCCTCGTCTTGGGCCTTCGTAATCTTTTCCATGCCCTCGCGCATCTGTTCCGGACTCAACTCCAGGATTTGCATCTCGATGCGCTTCTGAACGTATTTTTTTAGAATGGAGCTCAGTACGGCGCTCTCGAATTCATTGAGTTCCAATGTTTCCGAAATCTTGGGCATCTCGGCATCGACGATCTGCTCGGCCGTTTTGGGCTCGGGCTCCTTGGGCGTTTGCTCTACCTGTGGAATGGCATTTCGTTGCCTTCCATAGCCATAGCCATAACCGCTTCCGTAACCGTAGCCGTATTGGGCCTGTAATTCGGCCCCGCCAAGGACCATTGCAAAAAATAAGAGCGTATAGTTGATATAGTTGTTCATGACGATATCGGTTTATTAGATTAAAATATTGTTTGAAGGTTTAACCGGTCAAGGTTAAAGCTTTGTTAAATTAAATGAACAACAAATGTACCAAATATTTAGGGCGAACCTTATTATTTTGTTACTTGCCTAATTAAGTGCAAACGAAATACACGGCTATGGGTGTGGAAGCCTGGTTATTCGGAAAGAATTTCCGTGATGCGTTCCGGGGGCCTGCCGATCACGGCCTTGTTGCCCTTTACGACAATAGGGCGCTCGATCAATTTGGGGTGCTCGACCATGGCATCGAGTATGTCTTCGTCGGAGAGCAACCGGCCCCTGTACTTTTCTTTCCAAACGGCCTCGTTCTTTCTTACCAACATTTCGGGGGTGATGCCCAAACAACTTATGATTTGGCGTAAGTCTTCCTTTGTGGGCACCTCTTCCAAATATTTGACCACCTCGTAATCTTGTCCTGATTTTTCGACCAGTCCCAAACCTTCCCTCGATTTTCTACAGCGGGGATTGTGATATATTTTAATCATCGTGTTTTTGTTAAGTAATTCTGAAATCCTTAATTGGCTTATTCTTCTTCTTTTTGGCCCATCATCATCAAATAGGCCTTGAGAAAGGCATCGATATCGCCGTCCATTACGGAGTCGACATTGCCCGTTTCTTCACCGGTACGTACATCTTTTACCAGTTTGTAGGGGTGCATGACATAGTTTCTGATCTGCGATCCCCATTCGATCTTCATTTTAGAGGATTCGATCTCGTTTCGGGCCTCCATTTTCTTTCGCAGCTCTATTTCGTACAGCTGCGATTTTAGCATTTTCATCGCTGTGGCCCGGTTGTCGTGTTGACTTCGCGAATCGGAACAGGAAATCTGTATGCCCGTAGGATGGTGTACCAATTGTACCTTGGTCTCCACTTTGTTTACGTTCTGTCCGCCGGCACCACTCGAACGGGCCGTGGTTATGGTAATGTCGGCCGGATTCACTTCGATTTCAATACTGTCGTCGACTAGGGGGTAGACATAAACCGATGCAAACGAGGTATGGCGTTTCGCATTGCTGTCGAACGGCGATATTCGCACCAACCTGTGCACACCGTTCTCGCCCTTTAACCAGCCAAAGGCGTAGTCGCCATCGATTTCGAGGGTAACGGTCTTTATGCCCGCAACATCGCCTTCCTGATAGTTCAGCTCCTTGACCTTATAGCCGTTTTTGTCGGCCCACATCATGTACATCCGCATAAGCATGGAGGCCCAATCGCAGCTTTCGGTGCCACCGGCGCCCGCGGTTATCTGTAAGACGGCAGGCAGCTCGTCGCCCTCTTCCGAGAGCATGTTCTTGAACTCCAGCTTCTCGATTTGGTCGAGAGCCTTTTCGTACTGGCTTTGTACCTCTTCCTCGGTAACATCCCCTTCCTGCAAAAATTCAAGCAGCACTTCGAGGTCTCCTACCAAGGTTTGGGCGGCATTGTAGTCGTCTACCCACTGTTTCTTTGACTGAATGAACTTCATATGGGCCTGGGCTTCCTGGGGATTGTCCCAAAAATCGGGAGCCAAGGTCTTTTCTTGTTCGTTCTCTATTTCAATAAGTTTCGCATCGACGTCAAAGATACCTCCTTAACGCACCAAGGCGATCCTGAAGACCTTTGAACAGGTCAGTGGTTATTATCATCGTATTTTGTTTTTCATGCAAAAATAATACTCTTTTTTGTCTCTTATGCAGTAAATGGTCGAATGTTGGCACGGGCATATGTACCGCGATCGGCATTAGGCCTTTAGGGCTGGGGCCCCTTGGATGTCATTGTTGGTTTTGCCCGTTCACCTGCACCGAGTGGACGGTCTTGTTCTTGCCGGCCGTGTAGACAATTCCTTTTAAAGGGGAGCAATCGACATAGTCCTTGCCGTGTGCTACCTTTATGTGGTTGGTATCGGCCAAGATATCGTTGGTCGGGTCAAAACCTATCCAGCCTACGTAGGGCACATAGGCTTCTGCCCAGGCGTGCATCTGCGAATCGCCAAAATAGCCGTTGCCCTGGTGTAAATACCCCGATACATAACGGGCGGGAATTCCGTTGGCCCGGGCCAGGGCGCAAAACAAATGGGTGAAGTCTTGGCAAACCCCTTTGCGTATTTCGAGTACCTCTTTCAATGTGGTATGCACATCGGTGGCGTGGGCATCGAACTGAATGTGCTTGTAAGTGAATTGGTTAAGGGCCAAGAGGTTGTCGAAGATCGACTTGTCCTTATCGAATTCGAACAAGCCCTTTTTTTCGTTCGGAACCGAGGTGAAGACCGTCGTTTTTAAATGGGCATCGAAATCGACCTTAAAATCGAGTTCCTGAATTTTGGCGTATGACTTTACCCTGTCGACTTCGGGTTTAAAATCGAAGGGATTGATCTTTTTCTTTATCAACTTGAAATTGGCCTCAAAGGTAATCTCCTTAAACCTGTCCTTTGGGTGTACCCGAATGGTCTTAAAACCGTATCCGTTGATGGAGAACTCGTGCCTGGCGTTTATGGAGTTGTTAAAATCGACACCTATAAATTGTTGGGAGTCGTTCTCTTCGGGAACGACCAGAAATTGCCAATATGCCTCGTGTACCCATTCCTCGTATGTATTTTCGGCCTTATAGGTAATGAAATATTCTAATGACATAGTTTGTTTATCAAGGGGTTACGGTCAATTTTTGGCGCCCGGGAGCCATTGGTGGTTGGCATAGGGGAAAGGGCTTAATAGCTGAAAAATTCCTTTTCCATTTTCTGGCTGATCTCATAAAGGCGGTCCAAGGTCTTGTTGATTATGGATTGTATGTCGTTTTCTATTTCGGCTATGCTTTTGAATTCGTAATCGGCCCGCACCTTGCCCACCAAAAAAGCCGTAGAGTCCTTATCGGGCCTTTTGCCGTGATCTAGGATCTTTATGTGCTTGTACACTTGGTTCAAACTGTTCATTATGGATCGCGGGCAATCGGGGTTTAGGATCAAAAACTCCAAGGTAGTGATACTATTCGGGGTTTTTTTATAAAATCTGCGCATCATGTCGTACGACTCCGTACATTTTAAAAGGGTGGTCCATTCAAAACTGTTCTTGAATTTGTCGCCATAACTGCCCTGGGCCTTTTGGGCGTCGATAAATTTGGCGTTTATTATACGGATGATCTGGGTGGCCCGTTCGATGTTGCCCCCCATCATTATTATGGCATAAATTTCATCGTGCATCAGGGTGCTGCGCACCTTGCCCCTGAGAATGGACGACATTTCGGTGACGTTCAGGGTAAAGTCGTGAAGTCCGTTCTTTGTATATACCTGGGCGTCGTAGTTCGATATAAAATGGAAGAATTTGTTGATCGATTCGTAGAGTTCCGTAGAGATCAAGTCCCTGGCACTATTGGCGTTCTCGCGCGAATTTCTAACGTTGTTGATGATCGATGAGGGGTAATTGGGGTCGAGGCCAATCTTGTAAAGGACCTCTTCTTCATTGAGGAGAACGGATTCATCGTCTATGGGGGACCCCACCATGGTCAACATGGAGCGCAAAACGAATTGCCTGGATTGGGATAGTTGGTTGGGGGCATCGAGGGATGAAAAATAGTTGACCCTGAGGTATCGGGCAATGTGTTCTGAACGTTCTATATATCGGCCCATCCAGAACAGGTTATTGGCGACGCGTGCAAGCATAGATATCTTTTATGTGTTGGTTTTTGTTTAATTGGGTCGAACAATCGATTGGAGGATGTCCAATACCTTATTGGGGTTTTAAGACCCAAGTATCCTTTGATCCCCCACCTTGGGATGAATTGACGATCAAATTGCCCTTTTTAAGGGCCACCCGGGTCAAGCCCCCTTTAAGTACAAACTCTTTGTCCTTTCCCAGTACCGTAAAGGTCCTTAGGTCGACATGGCGCTGTTCGAAAGATTCGTTTTTGTCGATATAGGTCGGGTGTACCGAAAGCGATAAAATGGGTTGGGCCACGTATTTCCGGGGATTGGATTGAACCTCTGCCTTTACCCTTTCAACCTCCTTCGAGCTCAATCGGTTTCCGATGGAAATGCCATACCCACCGGCTTCGTCTACCGGTTTGATGACCAGTTCCCTTATATGTTCCAGAACGTACTTTAGTTCTTTGGGCCTACTGCAGTGGTAGGTGTGAACGTTGTTGAGAATGGGCTCTTCATTGAGGTAATATCGAATGATCTCGGGCATATAGGTATAAATGGCCTTGTCGTCGGCAACCCCCGTGCCGGGTGCGTTGGCCAAGGTTACGTTGCCCTTTTTGTAAGCGGCGAAGAGTCCGGGCACGCCCAATGTGGAATCAGGTCTAAATTCCAGGGGGTCGATAAAGGCATCGTCGATCCTTCGGTAAATGATATCCACCTTTTGGGGGCCTTGAATGGTTTTCATATAAACGAAGTCGTTTTCGACAAAGAGGTCGCGCCCCTCTACAAGTTCGACACCCATGGTCTTGGCCAGATACGAGTGTTCGTAAAAGGCCGAATTGTACATGCCCGGGGTAATCACGACGACATTGGGGGCGTCGACACCATTGGGTTTTACCGTTTCGAGTAAGTCGAGGAGGTTTTCGGCATAATTGGTTACCGAATAGGTCTTATAATGGTTGAAAACACCAAAAAGTGCCCTTTTTAAGGCCGTGCGGTTGCAGATTACATAACTGACCCCGCTCGGGCATCTAATATTGTCTTCCAAAACGTAATATTGGCCGTCGTTGTGCTTGATGACATCCGTTCCGGAGATGTGGTTGTAAATTCCGCCCGGGGGGTCGATGTTTGTCATTTGGTCCAAGTAATTGGTCGACGAGCTGATGAGTTCCATGGGAACGACCTTTTGCCTTATTATCTTTTTGTCGTGATAGATGTCCCATAAGAACAGGTTGAGCGCCCGGCTGCGTTGTATGGCCCCCGATTCGATGATGGCCCACTCTTCAGGAGGTATAATGCGCGGAAAGAGGTCGAACGGAAATATTTTTTCCTTGGTTTTCTTTTTATCGTATACCTGAAAGGTAATCCCCTGGTTAAAAAATGATGCCTTGGCCTTTTCGTTCAAATTGACAAAATCGCTGATCGAATGTTCCCCGTAAAGATTGAAAAGCTTGGAATACACTTCCTTTACCTGTCCTTTTTTGTCATAGATTTCGTCATAGAGAACGGGGTTTCTCTTGTAGGAAGAAAAAATCTGGTTCTTGAGGTTTTCCATACGTCTGTTTCTTTGTACTTAAGGTACTGGTTTTTAAGGTGTTTTCAAGGGGAAATAATGTAATAATCCGAAAGAAAAATTGTCTTTTCGATAAAAAGGGCGGGTTTTATTTGTCAAATGCTGTACGAAAAATGCATAAAGTATCTTGTTTTTATCATATTTATCTACTTTTGAACCTTCGTGTTTCATGCCGTACGACTGGCGGTAAAGTGTAGGGAATTAGTGAACAATACTTAATATAATAGCATGAAGATCAACCTTATAAGCGATACGGTCACCCAACCTACTCCGGCCATGTTAAAAGCCATGGTCGACGCCCAGGTGGGCGACGATGTGTTTAAGGAAGACCCGACCGTAAATGCTCTCGAGGAAAAAGTGGCCCAAATGTTCGGAAAAGAAGGCGCATTGTTTTTTCCGTCGGGAACGATGGCCAACCAAACGGGAATTAAATTGCACACCCGCCCCGGGGAGCAGTTGATATGCGACAAATATGCACATGTTTATAACTACGAAGGGGGAGGGGTAAGTTTTAACAGTGGCGTATCGTGTAGGCTGGTCGACGGAACAAGGGGGATGGTCACGGCCGATCAGGTAGAGGAGGCCATTAATCCGCCCGATTTTTACCACAGTCCGTTGACCTCCTTGGTCTGTATCGAGAACACAACGAACAAAGGGGGAGGGGCCTGCTGGGATATCGGCGAATTGAAGCGGATCAAAGCGGTTTGTGAAAAACACGGTTTGGCCTATCACCTGGATGGCGCCCGTTTGTGGAACGCCTTGGTCGCAAAGAAGGAAGATCCCTTGGCCTACGGAGCCCTTTTCGATACAATCAGTGTTTGTTTGAGCAAGGGTTTGGGCTGTCCTGTAGGGTCGGTCTTGGTAGGAAGCAGGGAACTTATGGACCAAGCCCTTCGTATACGCAAGGTCCTTGGCGGTGGTATGCGCCAGGCAGGCTTTCTGGCCGCGGCGGGTATTTATGCCTTGGACCATCATGTGGGGCGTTTGGCCGAAGATCACCAAAAGGCACGCGAAATAGGGGAGGTGCTGCAAGGGTTGGCCTACATCGAGCATATCGAGCCCATTGAGACGAACATCATCATTTTTGAAATCGACGAAAAAAAGATGGCGGGTGGCCGCTTTGTCGAAAAGCTGAAGGAGAAAAACGTGCACCTGATCGGTATGGGACAGGGAAAACTTAGGATCGTTACCCATTTGGATTATACCGATGCCATGCACGAAAGGTTTCTACAGATTCTAAAAGCGCTTTGACGATCTAGTCGCCTTCGGCTTCAAGGGCGCCCAGGACCTTTGCAAGGTTCTTGATGCCGTTTTCCATACCGGCCTCCGAACCGTACGATAGACTGTGGGCCATTACCCGTCCGTTGTGGTCCTTTACCCCAAAAAGAAATCGCCCGTCGTGGTTGGTGGTCCGTTCGATACTGCTATTTGCCAAGGGCATGGAGCGCAATCGCGCTATGGCCTGTTGCATGGTGCTTTTATCCGTAAAAGTTACGCTTTTGAGTATGGTGGTCCCGTTGGGGGCGGTAATTGAAAAGTGGTAGCCGTTATCGTCGAAATAAGTTTTTACCATGGGTGTTTTTCTTTGCTACTAAATTTAGGGCTTTTTCAAACAACATTTTTAGGTAGAGCACCAGGGTGTGCCATGTCGGTATGGGCTTATGGTGGTATTTTCTGGATAAAATAAGGCCGTTTATCGGATTTTATAGTAGTTAACAAGAATAATCTTGTTAAAAATTATTAAAATATTATTTTGTTGACAACTATAAATTTTAAACATTAACCACATTATGAGAAAGTTTCTTTTTTCACTGGCCGTATTATCGGCCACATGGGGCTATGCCCAAGATTTACCGAGCAATCCCGAACCGGGAAAATGTTATGTTCGATGTACTACCCCCGATGTTTATGTAAACGAAAGTGTTACGGTGACCATCAAGCCAGGGTATAGTGTATTGAAAATTATTCCCGCGACCTACAAAACCGTTACGGAACGGGTTTTGGTCAAGGAGGAAAGTAAGAAGTTGCGTATCGTTCCCGAGGAGTGGGGTACCGAAAAGGTAGCCTATGTGTCAAAGGAGGGTGCCCATACCTTGGGTGTTGTCCCGGCAAGTTTCGGTAGGGGCTCGGAAACCATCGAGGTGAAACCGGCCTATGCCCAATGGGAGCTGGGTGCCGCGGCCCCGGATTGTGATTCGGGTAACCCCGATGACTGCCGGTACTGGTGCTATAAGGGCTACCCCGCCGAATTCCAGACCATAGAAACGGCAACCTTGGAGAGTGCGGCGCGCACTTCAAAGACGCCGGTTCCCGAGAAAACGGCAACTTATACCAAAAGGGTCTTGGTCTCTCCCGCCAAAGTGGTCGAAGAAGTGGTTCCGGCCGTATACGAAGAAATAACCAGAACCGTACTGGACAAGGATGCGTATACCGTTGAGGAGGCCGTTCCACCGGTAACAAAAACCTACACCAAGGAAGTTCTAAAGGAAAAGGGAGGGCTTACCACTTGGAAGGAAGTGGAATGTTCCTTGGTGACCTATCAGGCACTTCCCATTAACTGGAACCTAGGCAGTGCCACCCTGACCCCGCAGGCCAAGGGTATAATCGATACTCGGTTGTTGCCCGTATTGGCCCAAAACCCCGGAGTCAAGGTGGAGCTGGCGTCGCATACCGATTCCCAAGGAGGCGCCTCGTCCAATCAAGAGCTATCCGAACGCAGGGCAAAGGCGGTAGCGCAATACCTGATTTCAAAAGGGATCAATTCGAGCCTGTTGGTGGCCAATGGCTATGGGGAAACAAAGCTAAAGAACCGATGTAAGGACGGAGTTTCCTGTACGTCGCGGGAGCACGCCGTCAATAGAAGGACGGAGTTCAGGCTCATAAACAACTGATGCCTTGCCAAAAGAAAAAAGCAAAGGGCCTTTCGGGGCCCTTTGTTTGTTTATTTGTTCTTTTCCAAAAACTTCAAGTGATAGCCGATTTCCCCGGTCATCCCGTACCCTGAATAGTTGTCCAGCACCTTGCCTTTGGCGTTGAGAACGGTGAGCAGGGGAAAAACCTTTTTTTTGTTCAGGCCGATCAACAGTTTCTGGTTGTGTCTCCACTGTTCGGCGTCCAGTAAATCCCTGTTTCGGGGGATGTCGACATACAGGAGAACATAATCTTGTGCCAGTTCGGCAAATTCGGGCGTATCAAATAGGTCGCGTTTCAGCATTTTACACGGGGGGCACCAGTCACTTCCGGTAAAATAGACCAGAACATTTTTGTTTTCCTTTTTTGATAGCGTTATCGCTTCGTCATAGCTCGTTAACCATGGTAGGGCCGTACTGCTTTCAGATTGGCCAAGCATAAAAAAGGGCAGGATAAAAAAAAGCAGTGGTTTCATCAGGTGTCGTTCAATGTTCTAGGCCGGGTAATTCGTACCGCCCTTATTTGAATAACGAATCCATCCCCGGAATATTGGGCATGCCCTCCTTGGCGACTGCGGCCAGTTCGGTCTCGTTGACCCGGGTGGCCTTTTCTATGGCCTTGTTCACGGTCAATACCAGGTAGTCTTCGAGTTGTTCCTTGTCCTGTAAAAGACTATCGTCGATCTTGATTTCCTTGACCTCTCGGTTGGCGGTAATGTTCACCTGTACCAAACCTTCGGGCGAAGTTTCCTCCAGTGTTACCGTATCCAACCGTTTTTTGGTTGCTTCGACCTTTTGTTGGGCCTCCTTTAGCTTGCCCATCATACCCATCATATCTCCAAACATAAATTTTGATCTTTTTATGGTTCACGGTGCCAAAATTACTAAATTGAATGGTAAACCCGGTTATTATGTTCCTTCGGTCCAAAAGTAATTCGATTGTTTTGTTAAGTCTTACCTTTGCATTCTCATTACAATGCCAAGATAAGCCTATGACCAAAATTAATGCGCCCGTTGCCAAAAAGGTTGAGCATAAACTCGAAAAACACGGCGATATTCGAATCGATCCCTATTATTGGATGAAAGACCGCGAAAATAAGGAGGTTATAACCTATTTGGAAGCGGAGAACGACTACTACTCCAAGTGTTCGGAACATACCAAAGACTTTCAGGAACGCCTTTTTGCCGAAATGAAGGGGCGTATAAAGGAGGATGACGAATCGGTACCTTACAAAGAGAACGGTTATTGGTATATTACCCGCTACGAGAAGGGGAAGGAGTACCCGATTTATTCCCGAAAGAAGGAAACCCTTGATGCCGAGGAGGAAATCATGTTCGATGGCAATGAAATGGCCCAAGGGCACGATTACTTTAATATTGGGGGCATCGCCATTAGTCCGGATAACAAATTGGCGGCGTTCGGGGTCGATACGGTATCGCGCCGTCAATACACCATACGGATAAAGAATCTGGAAACCGGGGAAATCTATCCCGAAAAAATCGAGAACACAACCGGGGGATCCGTTTGGGCCAATGACAACAAGACCCTCTTCTATACCCAAAAAGACCCGGTCACCTTGCGTTCCGATAAAATATACAAGCACAAACTGGGTACGGATGCCAAGGATGACGAACTGGTTTTTCATGAAAAGGACGAGACCTTCGGAACCTTTGTATACAAGTCAAAATCGAAAAAGTACATCATTATAGGGTCGTACAGTACCCTTACTTCGGAGTATCAGACCTTGCTTTCCGACCAGCCCGACGGGAACCTGAAAATGTTTTCCCCCAGAAAAAGGGGGGTAGAGTACAATATCTCGCATTATGGCGACCATTGGTACGTTTTGACCAACAGGGACGGTGCGACCAATTTTAAGTTGATGCGGGCCGAAGAGGGGAACACCTCGTATGACAATTGGAAAGAATTTATACCGCATAGGGAAAATGTGCTTTTGGAGGATATCGATATCTTCAAGGACTTTTATGTGGTGTCGGAACGTGAAAACGGGCTCAATAAAATCAAGATCCACAGGTGGGACGGCAGTGAGAGCTACTACCTTCCCTTTGAAAGTGAGACCTACACCGCCAACGTAAGCCGTAATCCCGATTTTGATACCGAAATACTGAGGTTTTCGTACAATTCGATGGCCACGCCGAATTCCGTAATCGATTTTAATATGCGCACCCGTAAAAAAGAGGTAAAAAAGGAACAAGAGGTATTGGGCGGCACGTTCGACAAGAACAATTACATCGAAAAGAGAATTTGGGCGACGGCCCGGGACGGCGCCAAAATTCCCATGTCGCTGGTTTACCATAAAGATACCCGCCTTACGACGGACACACCTGTACTGCAATATGCCTACGGCTCGTACGGGTATACGGTAGATCCTTATTTCTCGACGGTACGCCTAAGTCTTTTGGACCGTGGCTTCGTTTATGTCATAGCCCATATACGCGGAGGCGAATATTTGGGCAGAAAATGGTATGAAGAGGGTAAGTTGCTGAAGAAAAAGAACACATTTACCGATTTTATCGATTGTTCCAAGTTTTTGATCGCCCAAGGCTATACCAGTGCGGATCACCTTTATGCCATGGGGGGCTCGGCAGGTGGCCTGCTGATGGGTGCCGTCGTCAATATGGCCCCTGAACTGTACAAGGGTGTTATTGCCGCCGTACCTTTCGTGGATGTGGTTACCACGATGCTCGACGATTCGATTCCTTTGACCACGGGAGAGTACGACGAATGGGGCAACCCCAATGACAAGCAATATTACGAGTACATGAAATCGTATTCGCCCTATGATCAGGTTAGGGAACAAGCCTATCCGAACATGTTGGTAACAACCGGTTTTCACGATTCACAGGTACAGTATTTCGAACCTGCCAAATGGGTAGCGAAATTGCGCGAAATGAAAACGGACAGTAATCTTTTGCTCTTCGACATCAATATGGATGCGGGCCACGGTGGAGCTTCAGGTAGGTTTGAGGCTCTTAGGGAAGTAGCCAAGGAATATGCATTTTTGTTGGATTTGGAAGGTTTGATCGCCTAATTGAAAAAAAATAGTAATTTTGTACCAAGGAGTATGCGAAAAGTTCAAGACTTTCGTTTTCCCACAAACTAGACATCCTTTATGGAACAAAAGATTAAAGCTTACGATAATATTCTAGAATTAGTAGGCAATACCCCTCTCGTTAGATTAAACAGAATTACCAAAGGTTTTACAGGCAATTTCTTTGCCAAGGTCGAATCTTTCAATCCAGGTCACTCCTCGAAAGACCGAATAGCCATGCATATTATAGAGGAGGCCGAGCAAAAGGGCATCCTGAGCCCGGGAAGCACCATCATCGAGACCACTTCCGGTAATACGGGCTTCAGCATTGCCATGGTCAGCATTATCAAAGGTTATAAGTGTATTTTGGCAGTCAGTTCGAAGTCGTCAAGGGACAAGATCGATATGCTGCGCTCTATGGGCGCTACCGTATACGTCTGTCCCGCACATGTTAGTGCGGACGATCCCAGGTCGTATTACGAAGTGGCCAAACGCCTACATCAAGAGACCAAGGGCTCCATATATATCAACCAGTATTTCAACGAACTGAACATTGAGGCGCACTATGCGTCCACAGGGCCTGAAATTTGGGAACAGACCGGTGGGCAGATTACCCACTTGGTGGCATGTAGCGGTACCGGGGGCACAATTTCCGGGACGGCCAGGTACCTAAAGGAGCAAAATCCAAAAATAAAGGTCATAGGTGTCGATGCCTACGGTTCCGTATTGAAAAAATACCACGAAACCGGGGAGTTCGACAGTAAGGAGATTTACCCCTACCGGATCGAGGGATTGGGCAAAAACCTGATTCCCGCGGCCACGGATTTTACGGTAATCGACGAATTCATAAAGGTAACCGACTCCGAAAGCGCCCATACGGCACGTGAAATAGCCCGAACGGAAGGTATTTTCGCGGGTTACACCAGTGGTGCGGTCATGCAGGCCTTAAAACAATTGAACGAAACGGGGGAATTCAAACCGGGCGATAATGTAGTCGTTATTTTT
This sequence comes from Pseudozobellia thermophila, assembly GCF_900141855.1. Lineage (GTDB taxonomy): Bacteria > Bacteroidota > Bacteroidia > Flavobacteriales > Flavobacteriaceae > Pseudozobellia > Pseudozobellia thermophila. The sequence continues at coordinate 88,867 of NZ_FQYU01000007.1, read as the reverse complement.
CCCGACCACGGTTCCCGCTACATGAGCAAGGTGTATAGCGACCAGTGGATGGAAGACCAAGGCTTCTTTGATACCGAGACGGTCGAAGAGACCCAGAAGATTCAGTATGTTAAAGAATAATAGCTTCCTGTAAGGTATGCCAAAGCAGCAATCATAAATGATCGTTGCTTTTTTTGTGGACATAATATGTTATGAATTCCGTGCTGAAAACCATACTTTTGCAGGCAGAACTTAATCCAAACGAATGCGAGATTTATTTGATAGAATTTTAGAAAACAAGGGGCCCTTGGGAAAATGGGCCTCACAGGCTGAGGGTTATTTCGTTTTTCCTAAACTGGAAGGACCGATTTCCAACCGAATGAAATTTCAGGGAAAAGAGGTCGTTACTTGGAGTATCAACGATTATTTGGGATTGGCCAATTTGCCCGAAGTAAAAAAAGTCGATGGCGAGGCCGCAGCCGAATACGGCGCCGCCTACCCGATGGGGGCCAGAATGATGAGCGGACACACCGATTATCATGAGCAATTGCAGCAAGAACTTGCCGATTTTGTACAAAAGGAATCTGCATACCTGTTGAACTTTGGCTATCAGGGAATGGTTTCGGCCATTGATGCCTTGGTGTCAAAAGACGACATTATCGTTTATGACGTAGACTCCCATGCCTGTATTATCGATGGGGTACGTTTGCATATGGGCAAGCGTTTTACCTTTAAGCATAACGACATCGACAGTCTTGAGAAAAATCTTGAACGCGCAACGAAGATGGCCGAACATACCGGAGGGGGTATTTTGGTAATTTCCGAAGGGGTTTTCGGTATGCGTGGGGAGCAGGGCAGGTTAAAGGAAATCGTAGCCCTTAAGAAGAAATACAAATTTAGGTTGTTCGTCGACGATGCACACGGCTTTGGAACCTTGGGCGAGACCGGTGCGGGTACGGGCCAGGAACAGGGCGTACAGGACGATATCGATGTGTATTTTGCCACCTTTGCCAAGTCTATGGCGGGTATCGGTGCGTTTTTGGCCGCCGACAAGGAAATTATAGAATACCTAAAATACAATTTGCGCTCACAAATGTTCGCCAAGTCCTTGCCCATGATTTATGTAAAGGGGGCCTTGAAAAGGCTTGATATGTTGCGGACCATGCCCGAACTCAAGGCGAAGTTGTGGGAGAATGTGAATGCCTTGCAAAACGGACTCAAGAGCAGGGGCTTCGATATAGGAAATACCAATACCTGTGTTACCCCGGTCTATTTGAACGGAAGCATTCCCGAGGCCATGGCCTTGGTAAAGGATCTGCGTGAAAATTATGGAATATTCTGTTCTATAGTGGTTTACCCGGTAATACCTAAAGGATTGATCCTTCTTCGTATGATTCCGACGGCCACCCATACCATGCAGGATATAGAAGAAACATTGGACGCTTTTTCTGCCATTAGGGACCGATTGGAAAACGGTACCTATAAAAAATTGTCCGCCGCCGTAGCGGCCGCTATGGGAGAATAGTTAAAAAGTTTGTTGTATAAAAAAGCCCCGCAGCTTGCTGCGGGGCTTTTTTCGTTTACGCCGCTTTTTTGTTCTTTGGCAAGCAGTCCCGAACGAATTCCTGCCACGATTTAATGGCGCCCAATTCGCCGTATAAAGGGAGGTTGTCGTCCGTATTGAAAAACTCAAGGTTTATTTCGTCCTGCTTGTTCGAGTAGGGAATAAGTCGTAATTCCAGTTTTTCGATAACCAGGTTCTGTTTCTTGTTCTGTCTTAAGGTTCTGTCGGTTTGCCGAATTTTGCAATCCTTGACCTCCTTCAACGCAATTTGGTATTCTTTGATACGGTCTTGTCGTTGCTTGATAAAAAACAAAAATTCCCGGTTTTCATCCGTTCCAATGGCAAAATTGGTGAAAATTTCATATTTGTGTAGCTTACGGTTTCTCTCCCGGGCCATTGATGCAAGCGTGTTGCGTAATTTATTTTTCCTTTTGTTTTTGCCGATATAGAGAAATATAAAGGGCAAAATACAGATAACTATAATAATGGCAAACACGATGGTGCTGCCTAAGTCCGTTTTCATTACTATACTTTTTTAGGTTTTGATAATAGATAGGTACTGCCCCAAAGGCCGGGCAGGTATATTCGGTCAATGCAGTGTAAAGACTGCCTTTAAGACGCTAGTTTACCAGAAGTAATGAAAAGGGAATATAATATCGCACTTTCGAAACCGCGTGAGCAGGTTGTGCGAATAGATTTTGTACGACCTATATTCGGCCGCTAGGTATGTTTCAATGAATTTATGAAGGGCTGTAAAGCCGGGAGGGACTTGGTGATAGCTTTCGGGCAAGGATTCAAGGCCCTGTAGCGAATCGTCGAAGTCTATGAACTGGCAAGGGAGTTTGGTAGATGCCGAATACGCCTTGCCTTCGTCGTTGGCCGAACCATCAAGGAGCGGGGGTTCAGGCGAAGGACGACTGCCCATGCCCAAGGAAACGAAGAGCACGGAGGTCAGTACGAACACCCCGATCGTCCTAAAAAGCGTATTCATTTTGCGAAAATGGTCGAACATATAGACTTTAAGCAATCAAAGGGGCAAAGTTAAGTACTTTTTTGTTTAGGTAATCTGTAGCGTCTTATTAACTTCTTCAAAGGCCTGCGCCTTATCGGCAAGTACTACCAAGGTATCGTCGGCCTCGATTTGAGTGCTTCCATTGGGCGTGATATAGTTGTTGTCCCTTATGATCATGGCTATGATCGCGTTTTTGGGAAAACCGAGGTCCACAATTTTCTTGTCGACGGCATAGCAGTCTTTGGTGACCAGTATCTCCCGCATTTCGGCCTTGGGGTTTTCGGTCATCAGCAAATCGGTGGCCGTAAGTTTTTTTGCTTTTTCGGGCAGGGCCACATGCAGCCATTTGGCGACAATTGACAAGGTGGTTCCTTGGATCAAGACCGAGGTGACCGAAATAAAAAAGACAATATTGAATATTACATCGGCCTTTTCAATACCGGCCAAAAGGGGATAGGTAGCGAATACGATGGGAACGGCCCCACGCAGCCCTACCCAAGAGATGTAAAAGCGCCTTCGCATTTTCATCTTAAAGAACATTAAACTGAGAAAGACCCCGATAGGACGGGCAACAAGGATCAAAAAAATCGATATCAGGAGGCCAATGCCGATATAGGGTACCACCTGCGAAGGAAACACGAGCAGGCCCAGGGTCAAGAAGAGCACGATCTGCATGAGCCAGGCCAGACCGTCGTAGATCTTTAGTATGGTCTTTTTGTGGATGAGGTCTTGGTTGCCCAGATAAACGGCACAGATATAAATGGCCAGAAAGCCGTTCCCGCCTATGGTGTTGGTCGCCGAAAAGGTGATGAACATTAGGGAAATGACCAGGACGGGATAAAGGCCCTCGAAATCCAATTTTATTCGGTTGATAATAAGTTTGCTGAGCTTGCCGAAGAGAAAGCCGGCTATGCCGCCCAAAATCATTTGCTGCAAGAGCAGGGGAATGACCGAAAGGACGTTCTGGTCTTGGTTCATCACCAAGGTTAAACTGGCTATGGTCAGTACATAGGCCATGGGGTCGTTACTTCCGCTTTCCAATTCCAAAGTAGGTCTTAGATTGGTTTTAAGGGCAAGACTTTTAGACCTTAATATCGAAAATACGGCCGCGGCATCCGTAGAGGACACGATGGAGCCCAAAAGCATGCTTTCGTAAATGGTAAAGTCGGTGACAAAATAAACGAAGGTTCCTAGTGACAGGGCCGTTAAAAGTACGCCCAAGGTAGACAGTGCCAGTCCTTCGCGCAATACAGGTTTAATGGCGTTCCAGTTCGTATCGAGCCCCCCGGAAAACAAAATAAAGTTCAGTGATACCAAACCTATGAACTGGGCTATCTGGGGATCGTTGAAATTGATGCCCCCTATGCCCTCCGATCCGGCCAACATTCCGATGGCCAAAAACAACAGTAGTACCGGAACGCCGAACCGGTAGGAGGTCTTTCCGGCGATGATACTGACAAACAATAATACCGATCCTACTAAAACTATATTCTCAATGGTCAGGTTCATATAGGGACTGATAAAATTTAATTTGTGATGATGTTGGGGCCCGTCGAATTTTACGTCCTAAAACCCCTGGTAACGTCACAAAGAATAATTATTTTTTGCTTTTTGGTCAATACCCGTGGGTGTTTTTTTTGACATATTTGCCCCGAATGCACGGCACGGTCAATCTTACCTCCTAGGTGTGTGCACAAAAATACCACAAACACGGGTCTTTTGCACTTTTAATATTCGTTGCCGAGGCTTTTTGTGAATGCCCGGGCAGGAATAGGGAGCCATGGAAAACGGGTGCATCGCGCGGGGAGGTGAAAAGAGGCTAATGCTGGTAGTCATCCGTCAGAGGTCCTTTTTATACGTAGATCGACGTTTGTATATTTTGGGATCGAAGTGTTTCCACATTTGCCTGATGGCGATATTGTCTTCCAACTCAGGGGTGCGGTAGCACATTTCGATGCCTTTTTTCTTAAAGGTCTTGTAGTATTCGTTAAAGATGATTGCCGTCACGCCCTTGTTCTGGTAATCGGGATGGATGCCGATAAGGTAGAAAAAAGCGTCCTTGTTGTATTTCTTGGCCCTGAGAAGGTGAAAAATGCCCCAGGGGAACAATTTTCCGTTGGCTTTTTGCAAGGCTTTGGAAAAGGATGGCATTACGATGGCGAAGGCCATCAGTTTATCGTTTTTGTCGACGATGAACTTGATGTACTCGGGATTGATAAAGGAGATGTACTTTTTCTTGAAATACGCTTTTTGCTCTTCGGTAATGGGTACGTGTGAAGAGAGCTTTGAATAGGTTTCGTTAAAAAGGTCGAACATTTGGTCGGCCATGGGCAAAACCTCCTTCGTTTTTGTAAAATTGATTTCCCTTAGGCCGTACCGGGCCTTTACCAGCTCGTTGAGTTTGGTGAACAGGGCCGGGTCGGCATTGCTGGTAGGAAACTTGTTTTCCACATATCGTTTCTCCTCCTTAAAACCGAGTTGTTCGTAGTGGTTTACGTAGTAGGGATAGTTGTACCAGGTGACCATGCTTCCGATATGGTCGTAGCCGTCGGTCAAGACCCCCACCTTGTCAAGGTTCGAAAACCCGACCGGACCTTCCATAAAATCCAATCCGTGTTCTTTTCCTATTTCCGCTACCTTTTCCAACAAGACTTTGGAAACCTCCAAATCGTCTATAAAATCAAACCACCCAAAACGCATTTTTCTGACCTTCTGTTGGTTTACCTCAAGATGGTTCACGATGGCGACGATTCGGCCTACGACGGTGTTGTCCCTATAGGCTAGAAAAAAGCGGGCATCCGCATTTTTAAAGGCAGGGTTTTTGTTTTTGTCGAAGGTTGCCATCTCGTCGGCGATGATGGGGGGGACCCAATATGGAGAGCCCTTATAAAGCGAGAAGGGAAACATGACGAACGCCTTCATATCGCTCTTGGATACCGCTTCCTTTAAGGTGACCATACAATTGATTTTATAGGGTCAATATTAGGCATAATTAGGATGAGAATAAAATAATGGCCCTAATTTATGGTCATGGGTTTAAGTTCAGGTGGTTAAAAGTCAATGGCCCCGTTATCACTATTTTTTTTCTTCTTTTTTTCCTCCTTTTTCAGTTTTCTCAACTGTTTCTTCGTAGGGCCAAGATCGATGTCCTCGGCGCCACTTCCGGTTTTCTTTTTCTTTTTCTTTTCCTTTTTCTTCATGCTGTTCTTTTTGATGGCTCCCCCGTTTTCTCCCGCATTTTGCTCGTCTATGGCCTTGAGCTTGTCTTTGTGGAGGTCAAGGCGATATGAGGCGCCCATGGTCACAAAGATTCGGGAAGGGGTGTTTTTGAAACTGGCCCCAAGGTTAAAGTCCACTTGAAGATCCTCGCTCAAAAGATGGGCTATGCCTCCGCGCAGGAGAACGTCCGAATACCGATCGCTGTCGATTCCTTGGTTTTCGACAAAAGCGCTCCATTTGGGGTTTCTGAAGGCGTGGGTAAGGGAGACGATGTAGCTCAGTTCCGGAAAATCGGTGCTTATACGGTCGTAGGCAAAGTTGCCAATAAGTACAAAGCGGGGCGAAAGCCTACTTTGGGTGGCTACCATGGCGCGGTAAGACACTGTGGGGTCTCCGACATAAAACGGATTGTCGCCCAGGTTAAAGGTGGCGCCCCCGTAAACGGACACCGAGGGAATCAGGTTTTTCAGCTGAAAGACGTTGTTGGCCCGCCAACTGTAAAGATTGGGCTTGTTGCGCTCTTCCGACTTGTACCGATCGTATATCAAAAATTTGAGTCCGACTCGGTTTCTTGAAAAATCGGTCAGATTGTATGAGGTGCCAAAATCGGTATAGGTGATGTTTTGGTTTTGGTAAGTGCCCTCGTAAATGATTTCGAGCTCTTCAAAAAGTAGGCCGTACCTCAGGGCAAATTCTCCCCCCCATATGTTGCTTTCGGTGTTCAATAGGGAGTGGTCGCTCTGCTCGTAAAAGACCCCGCCTTCGACCTGGATGACATTTCGGCCCACGGCATAGGCGCTGACCGATTGACCGGGGCGGTTTGAGTTGATTACATCGGTATATTGGGCTAGCCCGATAAGGGGCAGCATAAAGATTAGGCTGTTAAAAAAATTTTTCATTTTTCTACGGTTTGCAAAAGGCTCGATAAGGTTGTCACCTGTCCAAATGTTACGATTTGTACGCTTTTAATCGGGTGGTTCGCGCCGCCCCTGTCAAGCGCTTAGGGCTACTTTAGCTTAATTTTAGCAGTTTTGACCCCATATTACAACGTCAGAATCGTATTTTTGATATAATCATACGTAGAAAAATGGCATTTTTAAAGACAATATTAATAATACTACTGGTCTATTATCTTTTTAAGATTTTGGTCCGGATGTTTGCCCCCAAAATTTTTGGTTACGCGGCACGCAAGACCGAGGAACACTTTAAGGAACGTTTCGGCGAATTTGCCCAGCAAGCGCAGCGCCAAGAAGAACGTGTTGGGGAGGTTATCATAGAAAAGAAATCGGTAAAGAACAGCAAGCCGTCAAAGAAAGTGGGCGATTATATCGATTTCGAGGAAATCGATTAGGTCAATGAAAGAGGGCTTGCCGCCCCAAGACAGGCCTTCTTGATACCCCTTTTTTACTTCGTGCGCCAATTTACGCACCCCGAATTCCCATGCATCCTCGCAAAAGTCGGGATAAGTTCGTTATTTTAGCCCTGTTAATTGATATTTCCAGTTATGCAAAAAGGATTAAAAGCCTTCTTCGTCCACTTTTTTGTAACCGTGTTCTTTGTTATCGTCGCCTTGGCTTATTTCCACCCCGTTCTACAGGGCAAGGTCATCGAACAGTCCGATATCGTCCAGTTTACCGGAATGGCCAAAGAGCAGAACGACTTTCGCAAGCGAACCGGGGAAGAGCCCTATTGGACGAATAGTGCCTTTGGCGGAATGCCTACCTATCAGCTTGGGGCCTATTACCCCCACGATTATGTGAAAAAACTGGATCGGTTGATTCGGTTTTTGCCCCGGCCCGCAGACTATCTATTCCTCTATTTTATCGGATTTTATATTCTTTTGTGCTGCCTAAAGGTCGATTATCGATTGTCGGTTTTGGGGGCGCTGGCCTTTGGCTTTTCGACTTACTTGATAATTATATTGGGGGTCGGCCATAACGCAAAGGCCCATGCCCTTGGCTATATTCCCATGCTCTTGGGGGGCATCGTCCTCGTCTTTAGAAAGAAATACCTCTGGGGGTTCATCCTTGCCGCTATCGCCATGGCCCTTGAAATTGGGGCCAACCATTATCAAATGACCTATTATTTTATGTTGTTGGTACTGGTTCTCGGGGTCGTATACCTGGTCGATGCCGTAAAAAAGAAAGAACTAAGGCACTATTTTCTTTCTGTAGGCATCTTGCTGGGTGCCGTCATTCTGGGAATTGCGGCCAATGCCACAGGGCTCATGGCCACCAAGGAATACGCCGATTGGAGTACACGTGGCAAATCGGAGCTGACCATCAACCCCGATGGTTCGGCAAAGGAAAAGACGGATGGACTCGATAAGGAATACATCACCCAGTACAGTTATGGCATCGCGGAGTCGTTGAACCTCTTCGTGCCCCGCTTGTTCGGAGGGTCGAATGGGGAGGACTTGGGCGAAAAGTCCAAGAGTTTTAACTTTTTGATCGATCAAGGGGTTTCTAGAAGCCAGGCCCTTAGTTTTTCCAGTGGCTTGCCTCTTTATTGGGGCGATCAGCCCATAGTTGCCGGGCCGGCCTATATCGGGGCAATCGTCTTTTTTCTGTTTGTCTTGGGGCTGTTTTTGGTCAAAGGCAAGGCCAAATGGTGGCTTTTGGGCGGAACCTTGATGTCCCTGATGCTTTCGTGGGGCAAGAACTTTTCGTTGCTGACCGATTTTATGATCGACTATTTTCCCCTGTACGATAAGTTCAGGGCCGTATCGTCGATTCAGGTGGTATTGGAGCTATGTGCCCCGGTAATGGCCGTATTGGCGTTGCGCCAATTGTTTAATAGTAAACTTGGGGTATCTGAAAAGACCAAGGCCCTAAAAATATCCTTTTTCGGTGTCTTGGGCTTGGGGGTTCTTCTCTTCGTTTTTAAAGGAGCCTTCGATTTTGTGGGGCCGAGCGACGATTTTCTGATCCAGAATTATGGAGATGAGCTGGTTTCCCTGATCCAGGCCGACCGTAGGGCGGTCTACAACAGCGATTTGATCCGTTCCCTCATATTCGTTTTGCTAACCGCCGCGACCATAGGCTTGTACCTGAAAGGAAGGCTTAAGGAAAACTTCACCCTTGTTGCCATTGGCCTCCTGATCGTCCTCGACTTGGTCGGCGTGGGGCTGCGCTATGTCGACGGCGATGACTTTGTGGCCAAGCGCAGAATGGCACAGCCCTTTCCTGAAATGGCATTGGACAAGCAGATCAAAAAGGATAGCGGTATTTTTAGGGTATACGATCCGGCCGAGGGTATAAACGGTGCCCGTACTTCCTATTACCATCAGTCCATTGGGGGCTATCACGCCGCCAAACCGGCCGCCTTGGAAGACTTGTTCCTGTTTCACATTTACAAGGGCAATATGAATGTGTTGAATATGTTGAACGTTAAATACGTGATACAGCAAGACGAAGAGGGCAGGCGCTATCCTGCGGTCAACCCCGAAGCCAACGGCAATGCGTGGTTCGTTCGTAAATTGAACCGGGTGAACAGTGCCGACGAGGCCATAAAGGCCCTTGAAAACCTCGATACCAAAAACGAGGCGGTGGTCAATTCCTCGGATATCGCTTCCTTGGACCGTTTCGAGTTCGAGGTCGACTCCACGGCATCCATAAGTTTGACCGATTATGCGCCCAACCACCTTACCTATACGTCGAACAATGCGAACGAGGGACTTGCCGTTTTTTCTGAAATGTACTATCCCCAGGGTTGGAATGTTTATTTGGACGGAGAATTGACAAGCCACTTTAGGGTAGACTACAGTCTTCGCGCCATGCGGGTGCCCCCTGGGCAACATACCATTGAGTTCAAGTTCGAGCCCGAAGTCGTAAAAAGGGGAAGCCAAATTACCTTGGCTTCGTCCATACTCCTGGGATTGGTCGTTTTCTTCGGAATAGGGTTTTCCTTTTACCAAAAGGGAAAACAAGACAAAGAAGGGGATGGGGCTTAAAAATGGGCGACGACCATGCCCCGAACTTAACCAAGTGTTTGACTTATGAAAAAGGTGCTCATAGTTACATATTATTGGCCTCCTGCCGGTGGTCCCGGGGTACAGCGATGGTTGAAGTTCGTCAAGTACCTTCGCGATTTCGATATAGAGCCCATTGTTTATATTCCCGAAAACCCCCACTACCCGATCGAAGATCCATCATTGGTAAAAGAGGTGCCCAAAAACATAAGCGTCCATAGCCGGCCTGTGTTCGAGCCCTATGGCTTCGCAAAACTGTTGTCTTCGAAAAAAACAAGGCGCATCAGCTCGGGCATCATACAAAACAAGAACCAGTCCTTGGTCGAAAAGGCCATGTTGTGGGTACGGGGAAACTATTTTATCCCCGACGCCAGAAAGTTTTGGGTAAAGCCTTCCGTGGCCTATTTGTCGGAGCTGTTGAAGACCGAAAACATAACCACCTTGGTCACGACGGGGCCGCCGCATAGCGTACATTTGATAGGCCGCAGCTTAAAAAAGGAGTTGAACCTTACCTGGTTTGCCGATTTCAGGGACCCGTGGACATCGATCGGTTACCACAAAAAGTTGAAACTTTCGAAAGCAGCGCAAGAAAAGCATAAGGCCTTGGAAAAGGCCGTACTTACCGAGGCCGACCATATCATTACGACCAGCGAAACCACAAAGCGGGAATTTAGGGGGCTGACCGATCGGCCTATTTCGGTCATTACCAATGGCTATGACACGGGGTATGCCGCCGAGGTCGATCTAGACAAGAACTTTACCATATCGCATATAGGCTCTTTGTTGACGGGAAGAAACCCTAAGAACCTATGGAAGGCCCTTTCTCGGATCGCTTCGGAAAATGCCGTGTTCCGGGCCGACCTGCAATTGGAGTTTATGGGAGTGGTAAGCCAAGATGTGATGGACAGCCTTTATCGCTACGAGCTGGGGCCCTACATCAAGATGAGGGGCTATGTTTCGCATGCCGAGGCCCAGCGGAAACAACGCCAATCGCAACTCTTGTTGCTCGTTGAAATAGATTCGGAGGAAACCAAGGGCATCCTACCGGGCAAGTTGTTCGAATACATACAGGCAAAGCGGCCTATTTTGGCGATGGGCCCAAAAGAGTGGGAGGCGGGAAGCATTATAGCAAAAACGAAGTCCGGAAAAACCTTTGATTACAACTCCGATTCAGAATTGACCTCGGCTATCTTAGCGTGGTACGACGCCTACAAAAAGAACGAATTGGTTTCGACTTCGGTCGATATCGAAGTCTATAGCCGAAGGGCATTGACCGAACGGCTGGCCCATTTGATCAATCAAAATTAATGATATTTAACCGGTTAACATTAAGTGTGTAATGGGTATTGTATTAAAGCAATCATTGAACAACTCCATTGTTACCTATTTGGGCTTTGCCATCGGCGCGCTTAATACCTTGGTGCTTTACCTGAACTTTATGTCGCCCACGTACTATGGCCTTATTCAGGTCATCTTGTCCGCTTCCTTGGTACTTAACCCGATTTTGGCCTTTGGCGTGCCCAATACCTTGGTCAAGTTTTACAGTAGTTTTAAGGATGCGAAGACCACCGATGGGTTTTTGACCCTGATGTTGCTCCTGCCCTTGGCCCTTATTGTTCCGGTAGGGATAATTACGTACTTCGGATATGAGGCTATAGGAAACTTTCTTTCAAGGGAAAATGCCATTGTAAAGGAGTATGTGTGGCACATTTTTTTTATCGGCATGGCCATGGCCTATTTTGAGGTTTTTTACGGGTGGGCCAGGGTGCAGATGAAATCGGTATTCGGAAATTTTATGAAGGAGGTTTTCTCTCGGGTGATGGTCTCGACCATGCTGTTTCTCCTGTATTTCGATATAATCACCGTAGAGTCGTATATACATATCATGGTGGGGGTCTATTTGCTTCGGACCTTGGTTATGAAGATCTATGCCTATCGACTACGCCCTCCGAAATTGGAATTTCAATTTCCTGATAATACCAGGAATATACTGGTTTATAGTACGCTGATCATCTTAGGGGGGTCCATAGCCGTCGTTCTTCTTGAGGTCGACAAAGTGATGATCAACCAGTTTATCGAGTTGGAAAATGTGGCCTATTACAGCGTAGCCGGGTTTATTGCCATGGTCATTGCCGTACCCTCGCGGTCTATGCACCAAATTACCTATCCGATGACGGCTGAACTATTGAACAGAAAAGACAAACAGGCCCTTAAGCGGTTATACCAAAAGAGTTCCCTGACCTTGTTTCTTATTTCTGGACTTTTGTTTTTGTTGATTTTCTTGAACCTGAACGATATGTATGCCATGATGCCCGAAGCTTATGGAAACGGATATGTCATATTTGTATGGTTGGGCTTGGCCAAAGTGTACGATGCCCTTATGGGAAACAACAATTCCATACTCTATAATTCGGACTATTACAGGGCTATTTTGGTCTTGGGGGTTGTACTGGCCGCCATGACGGTCGTTCTGAATTTATGGCTGATTCCCCGTTACGGGTTGAACGGTGCCGCCATAGCCAGTTTTTCGGCCTTGTTTGTTTACAATACCTTAAAAATCGTTTATGTGAAGTTGAAGTTTTCCATTGTGCCCTTCACAAAAAAAACGGGCCTGTCGGCCCTCCTTATGATCGGGACCGGTCTGCTTTTCTACATGTTATCCTTTCCTTTTCACCCAATTGTGAACATCGCCTTGAAAAGTCTGCTGATCACCGTTTTCTATTTAGGTGTGGTATATCGATTTCGAATTTCCGAGGATGTCTATGCCTTGATTGGCAAATACATGAAAAAACTGAGGTAGGGCTTTGATGGCAATGGGGCAATCCATCCTACCGGCATCATCCGTTTGCCTAAGAAAAAGGGGTCTTCGTAGATCAACTGTCCATATAATATGATTTTTGTAGTAGCTTTACTACGCAAATTTTGGACATGGGCTATATAATCAGGGGTAATTTGAGCGCATCACTTTTCCCGGACATTCGGGAGTCGGTCAGTAATGTAGAGGTCTTGATCTATTTAAAAAATGGGCAAAATAGGTCGAAAGGCAAATTAAAATCCAAATTGCGCCCATTGTCGCGAAAGGAAATTGCCAAAAGGGAAAATCTTGTTATCGGCAAGGCCCAGACCGATGCAAAAGGCAATTACGAGGTAGAACTTAATGCGCTTTACCAAGACGAGCCGATAACTATTGACGTAAGACTGTCGAAAGTACCATGCCAAAAAACAACCAGGCACAAGCCCCTTCAATTCAATCTTGCTTGTTTGAAGCCTATTTGGCATCGGCGTGGCCATGATTATACCTACAGTTACAGTTACAATTTTTCCTTCGAAAACTGGTACCGCATACGAAGGGTCTTCGATGCATGGACGATTTGTGGGGTAGTAAAATATAAGGGAAGGGAAGAAGCCGGACTTTCCGGACTTGTCGTAACGGCCATGGACGTCGATTGGGTACAGGATGATCTTATCGGACGGGGGACCACCGACGATAGGGGATGTTTTAGGGTCGATTACGACAGTTCCGACTTTAAAAAAACCTTTCTGTCGCCCTTGGTGAATATAGAGACACCCATTACCGCCATTCCCGGACCGGGACTGTATTTTAGGGTAGAATCGGCAGACGGCACCGTTCTTTATGAAGAGGATCGGTCTATCGGACATACAAGTGGCAGAAAAAACGTAGCCCACTGTTTTTTTGTTGAACTAAGTCTCCAGTACGCTTCCCATAAAGTTGTTGAGCCATAGATTTCAAATAATCTGTACTTTTTGACCAATAACGATTATCTTCTTTCCGGGAAATTGTATTTTGGTCATCGTCTAGTGTCGTTTAAGTATCTTCAAGTGAAACCTATGCCAGAAAATAGTATAAAAAGGAATATATCCTTAACCGGGTCGGAAGCGTTTACGAATATTCGATTGGGCGAACCCATGCGTTATGCCGCGGGAAAATTAGGAGTAAAGGAAGCCCTTAAACACGGTTTTAAGGAAATGGGCATTGTTCGCTCTATGCGGGCCCTGTTGGAAATGAACCAGGAAGACGGTTTTGATTGCCCCAGTTGTGCATGGCCCAACCCCGAGTCCCCTTCAACCGTTGCCGAATATTGCGAAAACGGGGCCAAGGCCCTGGCCGATGAGGCGACCAACCATAAAATCGATAGGCATTTCTTTAAGAAACATTCTGTAGAAGAACTGTCCCAACTGACCGATTATCAATTGAACAAATTTGGCCGTCTGACCGAGCCCATGGTCCTTCGTCCGGGAAAGGTACATTACGAGCCGATTTCTTGGCCGGAAGCCTATGAACTGATTTCGGGGGAACTGCGCCAATTGGACCACCCCGATGAGGCTATTTTCTACACTTCCGGGCGATCAAGTAACGAGGCCGCCTATCTATATGGAATGTTCGCCAGGGCCTTTGGTACCAACAACATGCCCGATTGTTCCAATATGTGCCACGAATCGAGCGGAGTGGCCCTTTCGGAAACCCTGGGTATCGGCAAAGGGTCGGTCAAGCTAGAAGACCTGTACCATGCCGAAGTGGTTATCGTCGCCGGTCAAAACCCGGGGACCAACCACCCTAGAATGCTCTCGGCCTTGGAAAAATGCAAAAAAAACGGCGGAAAGGTAATCAGCGTGAATCCTTTGGAGGAGGCCGGTCTTGTAAACTTCAAAAATCCACAACATCTAAGCGGTTGGTTGGGTCCGGGTGAAAACATGGCCGATCTGCATCTTCCCGTAAGAATCAACCAAGATGTTCCCCTGGTCAAATTGATTCTCAAAAGATTGGCCCAACTTGACAAACAGGGTAAAAACGTATTCGACCATGAATTTATAGCCCAATACGTCGATGGGTACGAAGGCTTGCTTGCCGATTTGGAGAAATACAGGGAAGAAGACCTCCTTTCAAGATGTGGGGTGCCCGAAGGATTGATCGATAAAACGGTCGACTTGTTGGCCGCCAAAAGCAACATCGTGGTTTGCTGGGCCATGGGCCTTACCCAACATAAGAATGGTGTGGAGAACATTAGGGAGTATGTAAACCTTTTGTTGCTCAAGGGGGCCGTAGGCAAACCGAATGCCGGTACATGCCCTGTACGCGGGCATAGCAATGTACAAGGAGATCGCAGTGTGGGCATTATGCACTACGTTGACGAAAAACTGAACCGGCGAATTGAAAAGCACCTCGGGTTTGTGCCCCCGTCGAACGAGGGGGTAGATACCGTAGGGGCCATTAAGGCCATGTACGAGGGCAGGGGAAAGGTCTTTGTCTGTCTTGGCGGTAATTTTTTGATGGCCGCCAACGATACGGCGTATACGGCCCAGGCCTTGCAAAATTGCTCCTTGACGGTACAAATAAGCACGAAACTGAACCGGTCCCATTTGGTAACCGGCACGACCGCCCTGTTGTTGCCTACCTTTGGTCGTTCTGAAAAGGACTTGAAGAACGGTAAGTTGCGTTACCTCACCATGGAGGACAGTATGGGAAGGGTCAGGCAATCGAGGGGATTGTTGAAACCCGCATCCGATACCATAAAGAGCGAACCCGAACTGATCGCCGAATTGGCGCACACTTATTTTAACGGTCAACATGCCGTCGATTGGAAGGCCATGGGCGAAGATTATGATTTGATCCGCGAAAGCATCGACAAGGTGGTGAAGGGATTCGACAACACAAGCGAACGTTCAAAAGGTATTGGGTACTACCTGCCCAATAATGTAAGGGAGCTCGATTTTAGCATGCTTCCCAAGGGAAAGGCACAGTTGACGATAAACGGCCTGCCCGAAGACAACCTCGGAGAGGATGAGTTTTTGTTGATGACCATCAGGTCGCACGACCAGTTCAATACCACCATCTATGGCCTCGATGATCGCTACCGCGGGGTTTATAACGAAAGGCGGGTACTCTTCATGAATCCCGAGGACATGAAAGCGCTGACACTTCAACGACTCGATGTGGTAAACATCCACAGCCATTACGACGGTATAAAAAGAACGGCCCGCAGATTTTTAGTGGTTCCGTACAACATTCCCCAAGGGAATTTGGCGGCCTATTTCCCTGAGACGAATATGCTGGTTCCCTATAACCACTATGCCGATAGAAGCAAGACGCCAATAAGCAAATCGGTACGGGTCACCGTGGAGAA
Organism: Pseudozobellia thermophila; assembly: GCF_900141855.1. Taxonomy (GTDB): domain Bacteria; phylum Bacteroidota; class Bacteroidia; order Flavobacteriales; family Flavobacteriaceae; genus Pseudozobellia; species Pseudozobellia thermophila. The sequence continues at coordinate 72,980 of NZ_FQYU01000007.1, read as the reverse complement.
GGACCAATAGGGGAACGGCACGAAAAACCCCCGTAGTGCATCCATCCACTACGGGGGTAAAACAACTAACCAACCTAAAAACTGTTTTTTAATATCTTCGTGTACTTCTTGAAGAAGAGGACCTGTTAGCGGAACTGCTTCTTTGGTTTGGAGCCTTCCGTACCTTTCTTTGGGTAGACGAACTTCTCGTGGCAACGCTTCCGCTTTTGCTCCTTGAACTACTTTGTCGTACCGACGAATTTCCCGCCGTTCGCTTTCTTGGTGTATTATAGTTCTTCGTTGTTCGCGTCACCGTTCTTTTGGTTACGGTATTGCCGCGTGGAGATGCAACGGTCGTAGACTTTCGGGTAACGGTACGAGAGCTGTTGGCCTTTATGGTGCTGTTTCGCGTACTGCTTCTTTGGGCCACGCCGCGTTTGGCATTGCCGGAACTTCTACTGACATCGGTTCTACGTGAGGCATTCGAACGGGCAATATTGTTTTTGGTGCGGTCTGCCCTTATATTGCTGTTTCGAATAGGGGTATTGCTTCTCGAAGCTACCGACCGATTGTTTCTAACCGGACTTTTGCGAACGGCTACCCGCTTGTCGTTTCTGTAAATTTTGGCGCGCTCCCTTCGAACCTGGTTGTATTTATGGGGCTTGCCTATTTGGGCATAAGCCCTTCTTTTATTGTACCTATAGGGTCTATGATAGGTATATCGAATAGGTCGATAGTACCTTCTATAAGGTTTGTGGAATACAAGGCGGAAGCCCAATGCCGGCCTGACGAACAGTGAATGGAAGGGCCTGAACACATAATGTCTGTTATAAATATTGATATAGCCGGTATGGTAATCGTAGAAGCCCCTTCGGTTATAGAAAACGGTCATACCCCCTAAGCGGTATACCCTACCATTGTTATACCTGATGTCTACACTGCCAATTTGGGTGACACGGCCATAATAATCGTAGAATATCGGAACGTTCTCTACTTGGATTACGGCACCATAATCGTCGTATTGCGCATACGGACTATAATCAAAGCCCGAGTTAAAGGTTATTCCGTTTCTTCGTCCGCTAACATAAGAGTCGATATAAAAGTCGAATTCGCCATCGGGATATACCGAGAACGTAATGCCATTCTCGACAAAAATAAAAGCGTCGTTGTATCTATAAGCATTGCGTTCTGCAACCTTATCTTCCGTACTTGTGGCCCATGCACCCGAGGTGCCCATAACCAAGGCCGAAAAAAGGAGTACTAATTTTTTCATGATATAAGGTTTAAATTCCCGAATGCAACTATTTACATTCATTGGGAAATAAACAAACAACGTGCCAAAAAAAGGAAGCAAGGTTTAATTTACTGTAAATCAACATTTTAAATTGAAGGTTGTTTTGCGGGGAGACGTTGAAACGCTAAAAACGGTTCGGGCAGGCGCCTCGTTTTTAGACCTGGACAAAAGAAATTAAGGCCCGTCTTCGAAATGCAGGCGAAGGGGCGAAAGGAAAAATACCGTAACCTTGTTCAGAGTTTTTCGGCCAGGTATTTGGCGGTAAAGGAACCTTCTGATTTTATGATTTCCTCGGGAGTGCCCGAAGCCAATACATTACCTCCGTTTTCACCTCCTTCGGGGCCGAGATCGATAATGTAATCGGCACATTTGATCAATTCGATATTGTGCTCGATGACCACTACGGAATGCCCCTTTGAAATAAGGGCGTCAAAAGACTTTAAGAGCTTTTTTATATCGTGAAAATGCAGGCCGGTCGTAGGCTCGTCAAAAATAAACAGGGCCTTGTCCTTCGTGGCGCCCTTTACCAGAAACGAAGCGAGCTTTATGCGCTGTGCCTCGCCCCCCGAGAGGGTCGAAGACGATTGCCCCAAGGTTACATAGCCCAGGCCGACATCTTGCAAGGGTTTTAGCTTGTTGGTAATCTTGGTCTCTTTGTGGGTTTCGAAAAAGGCTATGGCATCATCGATGGTCATGTTCAGAACATCGTCAATATTGGCATCGTTGAACTTTACTTCCAATACTTCCTTTTTAAACCGTTTGCCCCCGCAGGCGTCGCATTCCAGATGGACATCGGCCATAAACTGCATCTCTACGGTAATTTCGCCCTCTCCCTTACATTTTTCACATCGCCCCCCATCTACGTTAAAAGAGAAATGCTTGGGTTGATAGGCCCTGATCTTGCTCAATTTTTGTGTGGCGTAGAGGTTTCGTATATCGTCGTAGGCCTTGATGTAGGTGACGGGATTGGAACGCGACGACCTGCCAATGGGGTTTTGGTCGACGAATTCGACGTGTTTGATCGACTTGTACTTGCCCTCGACCTTGGTAAACTGTCCGGCCTTTTCGCCATAACCTCCTACTTCCTTTAAGATAATGGGGTAGAGCAGTTTTTTGACCAAGGTGCTTTTGCCGCTTCCGGAAACTCCCGTAACCACGGTAAGCATGTTCAAGGGAAACCTGACGTCAATATTCTTAAGGTTGTTCTCCCTTGCACCGATAATTTCAATATAGTTGGGCGATGTCCGTCTTTTTTTGGGAACGGCTATTTCCTTGGAGCCATTGAGATAGCTGGCGGTCAGGGATTTGGATTTTAGGACTTGGGGCAGGGGCCCGCATGCCACTACCTCACCGCCATGGGTACCCGCCTCGGGGCCGATGTCGATTACCTGGTCGGCGGCTTTCATAATATCCTCATCGTGTTCTACCACAATTACCGTATTGCCAAGGTCGCGTAGGGATTTTAGGACCTCGACGAGGTTTTCGGTGTCTTTCGGATGCAGTCCTATACTGGGCTCATCGAGAATATACATGCTACCCACCAAACTACTGCCCAATGAAGTGGCCAAGTTGATGCGTTGGCTTTCACCGCCTGAAAGCGAGTTCGATTTACGGTTGAGGGTCAGATAACTCAATCCGACCTTGAACAAAAAACCGAGTCGGGTATTGATTTCCTTAAGAAGACGGGAAGCTATTTGCTCATCGTGCGGGTCGAGCGAGAGGTCCTTGAAAAAAGGTATAAGCCGTTGAATGGGCAATTCCACCAAATCGGAAATGCTTTTACCAGCGATCTTTACATAATCGGTTTCCTTTCGAAGACGCCTGCCCTTGCAAAGGCTACATTTGGTTTTGCCCCGATACCGGGAGAGCATTACCCGGTTCTGGATCTTATAGCTTTTTTCCTCGAGCATGGCAAAGAACTTGTGCAGGCCTATAAAATGCGCGTTGCCTTCCCAGACCAATTGGCGCTGCGCCTCGGAAAGCTCAAACCAGGGTTTATGGATGGGGAAATCGAATTTATAGGCCGAATTGATCAACTGGTCGCGATACCAGCCCATACTTTCGCCCCGCCAGGGCGATATGGCGTTCTCGTATACCGAGAGGGCCGTATTGGGCACGACCAAATCTTCATCGATACCTATTACATCGCCGTATCCCTCACAATTGGGGCAGGCACCGTAGGGGTTGTTAAAGCTGAAAAGATGCACATTGGGTTCTAAGAACGATAGGCCATCAAGTTCAAATTTGTTGCTAAAACGGGTTTGTTTACCTGTTTCGAGTTCTTCGATGATACACGCCCCTTTTCCTTCAAAGAACGCCGTGTCTATGGCATTGGCCAAGCGGTGGTAGAAATCCTCGTCGTCTTTTACGACAACACGGTCTACCACCAGGTCGAATTCCCTGGAGATATCTTCCGGCGCGGCATCGATACGCAAAACCGCACCGTTGTACTTTATACGGGCATAGCCTTGTTTCGATAGTAGCTGCAACGATTTAAGGGGGTCCCGGTTTTCATCGATTTTTATAGGGGCCAGTAACAAGAGCTTTGTGCCCTCACCATAGGTTTTGACATGGCGAACCACATCGGTCACCGAGTCTTTTTTTACCTCCTTCCCCGAAATAGGGGAATAGGTCTTGCCGATACGGGCAAAAAGCAATTTAAGATAATCGTATATCTCGGTGGTGGTCCCGACCGTCGAGCGGGGGTTGGTCGAGTTTACCTTCTGTTCGATGGCTATGGCCGGGGCTATGCCCTTTATGTAATCGACCTTGGGTTTGTCGAGTTTTCCCAAAAATTGTCGGGCATAGGAAGAAAGGCTTTCGACATACCGGCGCTGCCCCTCGGCGTAGAGGGTGTCGAAGGCCAAGGTGGACTTGCCCGATCCGGATAATCCGGTGATTACCACGAGTTTATTGCGGGGGATGATAACATCGATATTCTTGAGATTGTGCAACTTTGCACCCTTTATAATGATGTTCTCCTTTGGATTGACCTCTAGTTCTACTGCCATTTTCAAATATCTTTTGCAAAGATACGATGAACCATATTAAAAATAATATCGTATACTAGGTATGTAAGGGTTAAAATGGCTCATAGAAGATTATTTTATGAACCATTTAATTTTTTCTATATTTGATACTAACTAAATGTTAATACGCCTATAGCATAAAAAATTACTTTTTAAAATTTAGAACGATCGACTACGGCTCCTTTCCCATGGATGGGATGCATGGTTTTAAAAAAAAAGTAATAGCTATGGATGTACAACTCGAAGATTCCCTTCTGGTAAAAAGATATATTGCCGGTGACGAAAAGGCACTGGAAATACTGATCGACAAGCACAATCAAAGACTGAGCAGTTTTATTTACTCAAAGGTCAACAGCCGGGACATTACCGAAGATATTTTTCAGGATACCTTTATTAAGGTAATAAAGACCCTAAGAAAGGGGTCTTACAACGAAGAAGGCAAGTTCTTGCCCTGGGTCATGCGTATAGCCCATAACCTTATTATAGACCATTATCGAAAAAGTAGCCGAATGCCCATGTTCAACGGGGCGGACAGTTTTGATATCTTTTCCCTTATGGGGGATGACAAGTTGAACGTCGAACGCCAGATCATAAAAGACCAAATTGATTCCGACCTTGGGGTCTTGGTCAATGAACTGCCTGCCGACCAGAAGGAAGTACTGATAATGCGTATTTACAGGGATATGAGTTTTAAGGAAATATCGGAAAATACCGGGGTAAGTATAAACACGGCCTTGGGACGTATGCGCTACGCCTTGATCAACCTTCGTAAGATCATAGAGCGGAACAATATTGTTTTAACGAATTAATAGGCGGTAGGTCGAGCTTATTCATTATATTTATATCGGTAGCGTTATTATCGTGAAACAATACTGATATAAATATGGGAAAAATCTACTCTGCGGAACAAAGTAAGAACTATAATTATAAGGTAAGTGATTCAACGGTAAAGTTTTTGTTGGATTATTCCAAGGCCTTGGATGTTATGGAGGCCGAAGGAATAAAATTTGAATCGAACTTGAATTAAGTACGTTTAGAAACTTTAATAAGGTAAGGCCCTGGTGTATACACCGGGGCTTTTTTTTGGGGGTATGGTGCCGGGCTTGGCCGTCATAGGCGGCCAAAAAAATGGATAAGTCCCTTTTCTACCTACTGGCTTATGGCGTAAAGCCTTGTATTCAAACGGTTTTCCGATTTCAACGCATATGTTCTGGTTTTATTTTGTTGAAAACAGAAAAAGTAGGTTTTCACATCATAAACTGGCAGTTTGACAACAATGTTTTTTCTGCGAGACCCAATCTTTCTAGTTTTATGTCAGAATTAAAAAGGTACTCTTGTAAGACGATCCGAAACATTAACTAAATGACCTCAAATCTTAACAAAAAATCTACACGTATGAACCTACAGACCGAAGACTCAATATTAGTAAGAGATTACATCGCCGGAGATGAAAAAGCCTTGGAGATACTGATCAACCGCCATAACCAAAGGATTACGAGTTTTATTTATTCAAAGGTATTGGATAAGGACATTACCGAAGACATTTTTCAAGACACCTTTATCAAGGTCATCAGAACCTTGAAAAAAGGTACCTATAGTGAAGAGGGTAAATTTTTACCTTGGGTGATGCGTATTGCGCATAACCTGATCATCGATCATTTTAGAAAGAACAAAAGGATGCCGATGTTCGAAGGCAACGACGATTTCAATATTTTTTCGGTAATCGGCGACGATAAGTTAAATGCGGAAAAGCAATTGATCAAAGATCAGATCAATTCAGACCTTAGGCACTTGGTAGAAGAACTTCCCGATGACCAAAAAGAAGTTTTGGTGATGCGGATCTATAGGGATATGAGTTTTAAGGAAATCTCTGAAAATACGGGAGTTAGCATCAATACGGCTCTAGGAAGAATGCGCTATGCGCTCATTAACCTTCGCAAGATCATCGAAAAGAACAATATCGTCTTGACGAACTAGACAGGCGGGTTTAACCCCTATAACAATATTTCATATGTAGTTGCGTTATCCTAGTATAACTATGCTACTATTATGGAAAAAATCTACTCTGACAACCTAGAAAGAGGTGAAATCGTAAAAATCAGTTCTGAAACGATCCAATTTTTATTGGGGTTCTCCAAGCAGTTACATGTGGTTGAATATAAAAAGCTTCAATTCGAGAACAGTTTAAATTAAAAAGCAAAAAGTCCTTGTTTAACGGGACTTTTTTGCTTTAAGGTACTCTTCTATCACTTTTTTTCTTCCTATGGTCTTGGTAATTATATCTCGATCTAAGTCCCACCCCCTAGCCGGCGAATATTCCCGACCGTACCAAATAATTTGAAGGTGCAGGTCGTTCCACAGGTTTTTAGGGAACAGTCTTTTGGCATCCTTTTCGGTCTGTACCACATTTTTTCCGTTCGAAAATCCCCATCGGTACATCAAACGATGAATATGCGTATCTACTGGAAATGCGGGAATACCGAATGCCTGCGATACGACAACACTGGCCGTTTTATGGCCTACGGCAGGAAGTTCTTCCAATGATTTGAGGTCGGCAGGAACCTGACCATCGTATTTTTCGATCAATATTTTTGAAAGTCCGTGAATACCCTTCGATTTCATCGGCGATAGCCCAACGGGCTTTATGATTTCGCGGATTTCCTCGACCGATAATTTTACCATATCGTAAGGGTTGTCGGCCCGGGCAAAGAGCAAGGGGGTTATTTGATTGACCCTGACATCGGTACTTTGGGCCGACATAAGTACGGCGATCAACAGGGTATAGGGATCTTTGTGGTCCAATGGGACGGGAATTTCAGGATAAAGCTCCTGTAATGTCTTTATGGTAAAGTCAACCTTTTCGGCTTTAGTCATTTTTTACTTAGTTTCGTTTTGGAATTATGAAGAGTACGAATTTAATTTAAAAATAATTAGCGATATGTTGAAAGTAGGAGATCGGGTTCCTGAGTTTTTGTCAAAAGACCAAGACGGAACAATTATTAAACTATCAGATTACAAGGGGCAGAAACTGATCGTCTTTTTCTATCCAAAGGCGAATACGCCGGGGTGTACGGCCGAGGCATGTAACCTGCGCGATAACTTTAACGCCCTGAAAGCAGCTGGCTACGAGCTTTTGGGCGTAAGCGCGGATTCGGGAAAAAAGCAATCGAACTTTAAGGACAAGTACGATTTGCCTTTTCCGCTCTTGGCCGATGAAGACCACACGGTCATCAATGCCTTTGGTGTTTGGGGCCCTAAAAAATTTATGGGAAAGGAGTACGAAGGTATTATCAGGACTACTTTTATTATCGACGAGGAAGGTGTAGTGGAACGGGTAATCGATAAGGTGAAGACCAAAGACCACGCCGCCCAGATATTGGATTAATCGGGGAGGGGCCCAAAACATAAAAATCCCGGACGCAGGTCCGGGATTTTTTGTCTTTCGGCATGGGCCCTTAGGTCTTGCTATCCTCGTTTTTGAGCAATTTACGTGTAAAAAGGTTCTTTTCCTTGATCGTATCGGCAATACCCTTGGGCAACATATTTTCCCATCCCTTTTCGTTGTTGATGATTTTTTTGAGTACGTCCCGCGAAAAAATGTGCATGATCTCGGGGTCGTAGTCGATAATGTCCATAACCTTGCCATTGTATTTGAAGAACTTGTAAAGTTCCTTCATTCTCGGGTGTACCTTTACGTTGTTGCTCGTCATAATCTGGCCCGTTTCCGGATTTTTCATCGGGTAAAGGTATACCTGTAGTTCCTTGAAGAACAATTTACCGAAGGCCTCCAAGATACCCCCGCTAAGGTGTCGGTAATATTTTTCGTCAAAAATATCCACCAAATTGTTCACGCCCATGGTCAGGCCTATCTTGGCCTTCGTATAGTTGTTCAGGTACTCGACCAGTTTGTAGTACTCCTGAAACTTGGATATCATTACCGTATGGCCCAGGGCACAGAGTAATTCGGCCCGATCCATAAAATCCTGTTCGTCGATTTCGCCCGAGGCCTTGAGGTTCGAGAGGGTAATTTCAAAAATTACGATGGTATTGTCTTGATCAACGGCCTGGTCCCTTATAAAGATGTCGTACGATTTATGGAACATATCCATATTAACCTTGGTCACGGGACGAAAGCTTCCCCTCAGCGCCAAGATGTTCTTTTTGTAAAGTATGGCCGCGGGCAACAAGTTATTGCCATCGGGGCCGAACATAACCGCATCGGTCATGTCGTTACGGATTAATTGAAGGCTCATCAACCTATTGTCGACCTCCTTAAAATTAGGGCCCGAAAAGTTGATCATGTCGATCTCCAAGGTATCCTTATCGATATGGTCGTATAGGTATTTGAGCATTTTTCGGGGCTTGTGGTACTTGTAAAAGGCCCCATAGATGAGGTTTACCCCCAAAATGCCCAAGGTTTCCTGTTGAAGGCGTGCTTCGTTCTGCTTGAATCGAATGTGCAGTACGATCTCGTCAAATTCCTTTTGGTGCGGATCCAGTTGAAACCGGATACCTACCCATCCATGGCCCTTGTAGCGCTTTGAAAAGTCTATGGTCGCTACCGTATTGGCATAGGCAAAGAACAGCCGGTCGGGGTGTCTTTCCCTGCTGATGCGTTCTTCCATGAGCTGCATTTCGTGGGAGAGCATTTTCTTTAGGCGCGATTGGGTGACGTACCGTCCGTCGGTCTCGATGCCATATACGGCATCGCTAAAGTCTTTATCGTAGGCGCTCATTGCCTTTGCAATGGTTCCCGAGGCGCCACCGGACCGAAAAAAATGCCTTGCAGTTTCCTGGCCCGCGCCTATCTCGGCAAAGGTACCGTAAATATCAGGGTTCAGGTTGATCCTTAAAGTTTTAGCCTTGATTGAGGGAATGTTTTCAAAGGAGGTGTCCCTTTTTAGAACTGAAGCCATTTTAACAAATTTGATGAGAGCAAAGTTAACAAGTTCGGGTAATCTATTAAATTATTTAGTTATAAATTTGAGCGCGCATGAAAGAGCCATTAAAAATCACTTTTTTGGGTACGGGCACTTCCCAAGGAGTCCCTGTAATAGGCAGTAACCATCCGGTATGCTTGAGCAAGGACCCAAGGGACAACAGGCTTCGGGTCTCTATTATGATTTCTTGGGAGGGCTACAATTACGTGGTGGATTGCGGCCCCGATTTTAGGCAACAAATGCTGAGGCATCGGGTTACTCGATTGGACGGTATCCTTTTTACCCATGAACATGCCGACCATACCGCGGGTCTGGACGATATCAGGCCTTTTTTCTTCAGGCAGGGCGACATTCCCATTTTCGCGCACCAACGCGTGGCCGATTCCCTTCGCAAGCGTTTCGATTATATTTTTGCCGAAGCCAATCGTTATCCGGGTGCACCGGCCGTAGAGGTCAACATCGTCAAAAAAGACCGCCCTTTTAAAATTGGTGATATCGCGGCCATTCCTATTGAGGCCAACCACAACCGCATACAGGTATTCGGTTTTCGCCTTCTCGATTTTACCTATCTGACCGATGTCAAGACCATCGACGAGGCGGAAAAGGAAAAAATCTACGGAACAAAGGTATTGGTGGTCAATGCACTTCGCGAAGAGCCCCACCATTCGCATTTCAATTTGGAGGAAGCCCTGGGGTTTATCGATGACATCAAGCCCGAGCGTGCTTATTTGACCCATATCAGCCATCTTTTGGGGTTTCACGAAGAGGTCGAAAAAAAATTGCCCGACGGTGTACATTTAGCCTACGATAATCTCGTTATAGAAGTATAATCAATACCCTACTTGTTTATGAAAAGTAAGATTGTTCTTTACCTGTTCATTTTTATGTCGATGATATGCCTTTATTTGTTCGTTAGTAATGGAAAAATGGCCAAGTCAAAGGACGCCAGGATCGCCCAGCTCGAGAATGAGGTGGAAGCATTGCAGGATTCGGTGCAGGACGCCCAGTTGAAAGTTCTTGAAATGCAGTACTTCTCCTTGGAGAACAATGATGATGCCTTGGCCTATTACGACCATTTGAAGCTCGACGACCCTTCAAGGTACATAGCCGACAAGTTGCTCGAGACCAACGAAAGCAAGGGCGATAACCCCCTTATACCTTATGAGGGGATGGAAAGCGATTTTAAGATCAACAAGATCAAGGTACTCAACCACAAATGGATATTGACCGACTTTTCGGATGGAAAGTATTGGGGAGAGTTACTCATAAAATACGAACTTAAGGACGATTTGGGGGTAGACTTTACCACTATCGACCATTTGTTGTACACTCGCAGCAATTAGGTACTTTGATTTCGGTGGAGGGCAAACCTACCTACCAACCTACCTACCTGGCCTCAAGTTTAAAACCTGTCGTTCAGCCATTTGTTGAACGAATGAAAGTTTTGGGGCGATACGCCGTGTCCGACAGGAAATTCTTCGTATACATGTTCGATGCCCAATTGTTTAAGTAATTCGGGTGCCCGCTGGGCCCATTCGGGGGGTATGACCTGGTCGACCTGCCCATGTGAGGCGTAGATCTTTAGGTGCCCGTGGTCCCTATCTTTATAGTTTTCACTTAAAATCGACTCGTTGATATAGCCGCTCAGGGCGATTAGGTTCTTAATTTTGTCGGGATACGACAAGGCTACCGCATAACCCAAGATGGTACCTTGGCTAAAACCCAAGAGGCTTACCCTGTTTTGGTCAAGGCCGTACGTTGCGCAGGCCTCGTCTATAAAATGGACTATTTTGTCCCTCGAATCCCTTGCCTGGTCGTCGTCGCTCCATTTGCCCTGCTGGGCATCAAAGTTAATCGCGTACCACGCATAGCCATACGGTTCCAGGGGGTAGGGCGCGCGTACCGATATAATGCATAGGGCTTTAGGGAGCTCAGGAGCAAAGGAAAACAGGTCTTCCTCATTGCTGCCGTAACCGTGAAACATGAACAACACGGGCGGTTTGCCTTCTTCCGACGAAGAGGGCCTGATGATGTGTTCCAATGATAGGGGAGCGGTGGTCATTGTCGGATATGGGTTTAAAAATTATATTTTCGATTCGCTGGTCACTACGGGGTTGAAAACGGCATGGGATCGTCCGATTCGTTCCAAACATGGCCGGCTCAACTTATAAATGTAAACCATTTTTGAAAATAAGGCCCTAAAACGGGAAGGGACTGGTATTTTTCCGATAGGGCGCCAAAAAAGCCATAAAACCACAAAATGGAATAGCATAGCATGAGGCCAAAGAAAGAATACAGATTGCCCCAGTTGCTCGAAAGAATGCCGAAGGCAATGAAGAGCAGGTGGAGACCGAAGGCCTGTCTGGTGTGAAACCGGGCAAACTCGTTTTTTTGTTCGGCGTTCATGCTCATGGCGATCAGGGCCCCTACAATGGTGAAATAGGCTGTAATGGCAGCGGTTTTACCTTCTTTAACAGTGCTCATAAGATCAAATTTAACTCCTCGGGTTTCTTGTGCAAGGTATAACTTTTGGGTTTGTCATGGGTCAGATTTCAATGGAACCGATGACCGGGAGCGGTTCGGCCTTTCCGTTGACCGCATTGACTATGCCCATTATCATCAAAGCCAAGAGAAGGAAGCCGATAATCGTACTAATGATGCCCAATGCCGAAGGCAAAAACCATGAGAGCACCGAATTGGCGAGTCCCGCAATAACGATCCTCAACGATTGCCCGATATGGAACTTGGCAAATGCGTTTTGCTTGTCGCTGTTCATGATATAGGCCACAATGAGTCCGATAAAGGTAATATAACTGATGATCGCGATGGTCTTGCCTTGGTTTATGGTCGTCTGGTTCATGGGTTTGTTTTTATATTGTTTTTGTGTTAGCGTCTCAATTGTCCGTTACTTATCGATCCGTAGGCCCGGCCCTTTAACTTGCTTCCCAAAAACATACTGTTTTTTGAGGTAGATAGAATGTCGTCGGCACCAAAGGTATATTCGACATCGGGATTGAACAGGGCAAGGCAGGCCGGGGCCCCTTCCGCGATGGTAGGGGTGGCGATGCCAAACCTTTCCCTTCCCTTTATCAGCAAGTCAACGGCGGTCTCGGTGTCGAAAATTTGGTTCAATACGCCAAAGGCACTTTCAAGGCCAAGGCTTCCGTAGGCCGCGTTGTCGAATTCGACCCTTTTTTCTTCGATGTTCAATGGGGTATGGTCACTGGTAACAAAATCGATCGTACCCTCCTTTACCCCCTGGATCAAGGCCTTTACGTCATTGGCACCGCGTAAGGGCGGCATCACCTTGTATGAAGAATCGAAATCTTCCAAGGTTTCATCGGTATAAAATAGATTGTGAATGGCTACGCTACAGGTAACGTTCAATCCTTTTTTCTTGGCCTCGGCAATCAGTTTGACCGAGGTGGCCGTTGAAATGGTAGGTACGTGCAACTTGCCCCCTGCATACTCCAAAATAAAGAGGTCCCTTACCAATTGTAGTTCTTCCGACAATGCCGGAATACCTTTTAGGCCCAATCGGGTCGATACCTCACCCTCGTTTACGATGCCCTTTCCGGCAATTTTCGCATCCAAGGGAAATGAACAGATCAATCCGTCAAAATTCTGGCTGTATTGCAGGGCTATCTTAAGGAGGTTGGAGTTTTGAAGCGGACTTTTATAGTCGTAGAAACCGACGGCCCCGGAATTTTTCATATCGAATAGCTCGGCGAGGTCGACACCCTCCGATTTGATCGTTAAGCTTCCTAAGGGGTATAAGTTGGTGACTTGGCCCCTTGCGGCGTTTTTTAAGAAGACGATATCGGAACTGCTGTCGGGTACGGGATGTGCGTTCGGGTTGAGGACAATATCGGTAAATCCGCTTTTTGCGGCGGTGGAAAGTCCGTTCGCTATGGTCTCCCGCTCCTCGAAGCCCGGTTCGCCGAAGCTGACACTGCTGTCGAACCACCCAAGGGATACGTGAAGGTTGTCGAGCTCGACGGTCTCCGTTTCGGGTTCGGCGGATAGGTTGGGGGCGATTTTGGCAATGTTGCCGTTCTTTATAAGAATATCTCTGGTCTTTAAATGAAGATCTTTTTGGGTTTCATCAATTATTTTGGCCGATTTTAAAAGAATGTTCATTTAAAAAGTTTTTGAATAAGTATTTCCACCATTAGCAAAATCAACGCTAAAATAGCAAACCATTTCCAAAGCTCCGTAACCCTATTGTCGTTTTCCATACTTTGAAATAGGGAAGGGAGGGATGTGCTGTGGTTAACGCCCACAATATCACCTACATTTAGGTAACCCAGGTCACTTTCGTTTCGATCGTGGTTAAAACTCAAGTGTCCGATTATCTGCTTCCCGTCGGTGATGCCATAGATGCCATCTTCCATCAATTCATCGTTAAAGGTCATGCTTACCCTATGTGTCAGCAACTCCTGTAGGGGGATGAGCTCATAATTTTCCTTTTCCACCTTCAACACGCCGTCTTGGGTCAAATTAATGGGTACGTCTATGTGGGCGGGGCGCCCCAGCACATAATACAATTGGGGAATCTTTAAACTGTTGGTTCCTATATTGTAGAAAGTGGGTACGATCAAGGGCGCGTTTTGAAAATTGGAATAATCGGCGGATAGGGGGGAAGCAAAGAGGTAAAAACCTTCACCCGCGACTAAAAAGGGCTCATTGTCCTGAAAGGCAAGGGCTGCCGAGGCCTTCGACCTTAGTTTATAGTGTACCGAGCTAGTGGGGTACTGAAAATTTGAAATGGTCTTTTCGAACACGTTTCTAAAGAGCGGGTGCTCAAATGAAATATGCGTGATGTTCTTCCGGCCCCGGTTTACTTCGCCGAAGGCCGCCCCAAAACTTGAAGTAAGCAAATTGTAGGAATTCACGTCCGCATCGCCGGCCGGTATGATTGCCAAATGCCCCCCGTCTTCGATAAATGCCTTAAGGCTTGCCGTCAAAGGCGAAGGAATGCCGGGCAATTCGTTGAGAACGACCAGGTGCTGTTTTTCGATATCGCCATAATTGAGTGCGTTTAAGGTGACCGCGGTCAGTTCAAATTCATCCTCGGTGTAAATGCGGTGCAAAAAGGAATCGTTTTTAGGTCCAATTTCAAGTACCTTTATCTTTTCTTTCTCATCGATATTGAAATAGAGCCGGTTGTCATAGGACAGGCCGTTATCCGTAATCTCAAGGGTGCCCTTGAATACTTCTGAAGCGGGGATGGTAAAACTTACTTCCCCTTTTTTGTCGGTATTGAACTTTGCCGAACTCTTTGCCGTCAGTACTTGGTCGTTGTATAGGGATACGGGGGTACTTTCTATTTCGGTAGTGCTGGACAGGCTTACGGTCAGGTTCAGGTGATCATCGTTAAAGGACCGGAAAAAAACGGAATCGATGGCGATGTTTTCCATGGTCTGGGGACGTAATTCTACAAAGTGTCGGTTGATCGGCCCCAAGGAATCGACTTCGCCCGAATACATGGTTTCTTGAAAATCGGAAACGACGATCAGGTTCTTTTCGGTGGTGCCGTCCGAAGAGAAGAGCGAATGGGCCTTGAGGTAGATATCGTCCAGGCTCAATTGCTTGCCACTGTAGGCCAGGGCCAATAAATCGTTCTGGAGGTCTTCGATCTGGGTATTCCTAAAGGTTCGCGTATTGGTGAAAAGGGTGAACTTTTGGGACTTGGGGACCGATTGAATGAGTTGTTGAACGGCATTTTGAAGCAGTGACGTTCCCTCGCTTTTCATTTGCATGCTAAAGGAGTCGTCTAGATAGATAACGGCTTCCTTCTGTTTTAGGGCTTCTTTTTTTGCGAAAAAAGGTTGGGCGAAGGCCAATACGATTGCAGCGAGCAAGGCCAATCTGGTAAACAGGAGCAACCATTTTTTGAGGGCCTTGCTTCGCCTTGATTCCACTACCACTTTTTTCAAAAACTTTACGTTCGTAAACGGTGTCTTCTTAAAACGCCGCAATTGGAAAAGATGGATAATAATGGGAATCAGGAGTAGAAATAAAGCCCAAAGAAGTTCTGGATATTTAAACTGCATTTCCTGGATTGAGATGGCAAATATAGTCAAAAAAAGAAGGAAGCCGGCAATATTCATCAATGACATATAGGCTTAAGGCCGTCTCGATCCTACCCTTTTAAAAGGGCTAGCAAAAAAAGAAATAGTCGGTCATGGGTTGCTGTCCCATTTGGGCGAAATAAGCCCTTATCATCGCTTGGGCCTCTTCGTTGGCTACCGTAATTATGCTTTGGGCTTGGGGCAGCTCCTTTAATTTGGAGTAGTGGTACATGTGCTTACCGTAAATCTCCTTTCCTATTTTATTGGGGTTGTCGCATAACCAATGGAATTCGACCTTCTTTTTGATCAGCCCCTTGGCGATCTCTTTTCCCTTGCTGCCCGCTCCCCACAAGGTCAATGTGCGTTTGGGGTCACGGTCTAGCCTTAGAAAATAGTGGAGCTTGATATCGAGAAAATAATTTTGTGCATAGTGCTCACTGGTGCGTGACGTCCGGGTATCGTAATCGCGCCATAGGTGCAATACTTGGTCGCAGGGGATGCATCGGAGTCCCTTTTCATAAAAACGGAAGGTGAGGTCGTAATCTTCGGGATATCGGTCGGGGTCGAAGGCCCCGCAGGCATCGAGGTCGTTGCGGTAGACCATCCAACAAGGGGAGGGGATAACGCATTCCTTATAGATTTCACCGTAGTTGCTTCCCCTTTCGGTAAGTTGGTTGAGCCATTGTTCGTAGCGTTCGTAACCGTTGCTGATTCCCCTGTCCGAAAAGTAGCGGACCTGGCCTATGGCCACGTGCCCCGGTCCCCGTGCCTGAAGGGAGTAGGCCATTACCTGTAATTTGTCCTTCACCATAACATCATCGGAATCCATTCGGGTGATCAAGGTTCCCCTACTGGCGTCATAGGCCGTTCGGAGCGCCTCGATAATGCCATGGCCCTTATTGGGGTATAGTTTGATGCGCGGATCCGATTGGGAAAAACGCCTTACAATTTCCACACTGTTGTCGTTGGAGTGGTCGTCTACGGCCAATACTTCCCAATGGGGGTAACCTTGTTCGATGATCGACACGAGGCATTCTTCCAAAAAATCCTGGGTATTCTTAAACGGTACTAAAATACTGATCAACACGGTTGCGCTTTGTTCCAATGGCTTATGGGGTTTTGATTTTCCCAAAATAGGAAAATTAAAACGGATCGCCAATGGAAAAGAATATACCCTGGTTTTTCCGGATCTCGACACGATGGCCTCGGTTTTTTCCTACCCCGGCCATATGGCTGTTTTTTTTGGGGTCCCGTGCATCTTGACCGGACTATGGTACCCCATGTCGATGAAGCGGGTACCACGGAATCGCTTAGTGGGGCCAAACCGCTGATAAGGGGCAAAATCACCGTCGTTCTGCGCGGTTTATACGCCCTGTGACCGGCCCATTTTCTTTGTAGGATTTGGATTTCGAAAAACATGCACTTAAACGATCAAAGCCTACCGTATATAGCGATTGCTGAGGAGGGGATAGGATTCACCGTTCCTTTGCATCGGAAAACAATTACAAACTGGTATTTAAAAAAGCTATGGTACGTTACACAACTTTAATCTTGCTTGCGATTACGATCTTAATGACCTCATGTTCTTCATCAACGACCGAAGAAAATGAATTGTACGAAGCCGTTGCCGCCACGGCACAAGATGTAACCGTTTCCTCCTTGGAACAAGAGGTTATGGATGCCGTCAACGAATACAGGGTTTCGATCGGACTGGGTACCCTTGAGTTCAGTTCCATTGCATACAGTTACGCCATAGCCCATAACGAATATATGATATCGGAAGGAATGATCAGCCACGACAATTTTGAACTTAGGGCTTCCAAGCTTTCCCTCGATGCCGGTGCCGACTTTGTATCGGAAAACCTGGGAATGGAATTTACCAATGCCAAAGCCATAGTGGAGGCTTGGAAAAACAGTCCCACACATAAAAAGGTAATGGAAGGTGACTTTGACTATACTGCCGTAAGTGTGGCCCCCGATCAAGATGGAACCTTATACTTTACCCAACTGTTCTACAAGTAAGAAATTAAGTAGTCGAAGTTGTTTTCAAACCCCCGGCCGGGAATCCTGGTACGGGGGTGTTTTTTGTCCACTTCCCAAATGTGTATGTTATAGGGGTTATTTTAAGTAAGTTCTTACAACACATTTAAGTAAAATCAAATTTAAAATAGAACAAAAAGGTAAGTTTTTACTTAAGATTGGAGCTTTATCTTTAGGTTTTAGAAAGATATATGATCGATGAAATGCAATTATTTGATGTCTTATATCGAAAATAATACCGTTTATCGAAGAAATCGGTTTTTTACGGATAAGATATAATCCAAACCATACTAATAGAAGCAATTATGGGTTATAGTAGTACTAAACCTACAAAATAACCAAATATGTTTCGGAAAATTACTACCCGTGGCTATTTTTTATTGCTGATTTTTCTTACTTCATCTGTGCTGTACGTCCAAGGGCAGACCTATGCGACTACAGTCTCCAGCCAAAATGAGGTGGATCTTTCAGCCAATGCCATCGATGGGGATTTAAATACCCATGCCACGATCAGGGCGAACTCAGGCCTGGTTGCCGGTCTTGGTTCCTATTCAGGGAATTTGGACCTGGCCTATCCGTCCGATTTACCATCGAATACAACTTCCTATGTAAGATTGGAGACCCAAGATGATATTCTTTCGAGTTTGCTGGGCGGAAGTTTGGGGGGGCTACTTTCGGATGTCGTAGGAGTCCTACTTATAGGCAACCAAGAGTTCTCGGTTTCGGCAAGCTATGATAACGTTGTAGTGGTCGAGTCGTCTTCCAGTAGTGTGGATGCATTTTCGACCGATGAGGCCCGTGTGGTCATCGATGCCAATGGTGATTTTTACGTTGCCATGACCCCGACCAGTGTTTACAACACCATAGGTATAAGCAACCGAACCGGTTCCTTGATCGGACTGAATCAGACCAAGAACCTCGAAGTTGCCGCAGTTTACTACGGAGATGCCGAGGAACCCTGTGGCTCGCCCAGTTATACTTCCTTCGATGGACATGGTATTAGTTTAGACCTTTTGGGGCTTGGAGGGGCAGGGGTTACCGATCCCGAATCGGCCATAGACGGGGATTCGGGCACCTATTCCAAATTGGGCCTAGGTATTTTGAACGTTGCCGCCGATATCGAACAGACCTTTTATTTTAACGAAGTACAGGATGCGACGAACACCTTCTATATCCAATTGTCGGTGGATCCATCCTTGGTCAGTTTGGGGGTTTTAAACGCCCTTACGGTTACCGGACAAAACGGTTCGAACGCCCCGGTGTTCTCGAGTGACCTGTCGAGTCTGATAAGTCTCGATTTACTTGGCCTTTTGCAGAACGGAGACACCGCGACCATAGGATTCCAATCCCCTGAGCCCATCAACCGGTTGACCCTTACCTTGTCTTCCCTATTGGGCGTTGACATTGAACAACACTTGAACATTTATGAGGTTTTTGCGGGCCCTGAAGCACCGACCCTGAACATTGATGCCGAAGGTGCCTATATATGCGAGGGGTCGACGATCGACTTGACGGCCAGCGTAGCCAACGGGAGCGGGGTCGAATTGCGTTGGTACGATGCCGCCGATGGAGGCAATCTATTGGCAACGACAAGTTCGGGCGGTACGTTTACGACTCCTGTACTTACCGAAGACACCACATATTATGTAGCCTCGGGCAGGATTGGCTGTGCCCAGGAATCCCCTAGAACCGAGGCCCTTATCCATGTCGAGGATATCCCGACGGCAGCGGATATTACGATTACCGGCAATGAGGGCTCGATCTGCTCGTCGAACGATGTCGTTCTGGTTCCCAATAGTAGCATCGACGGCGACTTCTCGTGGTACTTCGATGCCAACATGGTTTCGGAAATAACCGATGGTACCGTTTCGGGCGGGGCTAGCTATCAGATCGACGGGAACGATAGACTGATCATTTCAGGTTTGACCGAGGCTGGCGGACCTTATACGTATTACACCGCGCTGACCACAAGTCGTGCAGCTTGTCAAAATGCCCCTGGGGACTTGCAATCGGTTACTGTTGACGTAGTGGATTATGATAAAAACGTAACCATTACTTCGGTCGTTACCAAGACGCTTGATGACCTTATATCCATTTTCGACGGAAACAATACCACTACCGTGAGCGGCACCGTTTCAGGTGATGTAAACACTGGTGAAATCGTTTCGTTGTTAATCAATGGGCAGCAGTTCGATGGCGTTGTACAGGCCGACTCCTCTTTTGAGATAAGTGTCGATGCCCTTGACCTGGTTTCCGATGCCGATGGCATTATCGAGACCATTATCGACAACGGTATATGTTTGGGCAACGACGAAATCCTTATCGAATTACCCGACCTGTCCCTCGACAACCTCTTACAGGTTTTTTGCAGGACCGAATTGGCAACGGTGGCCGATATTGAATTGGGCGACGACGATTTGGTATTGTTCGATAGCCTCGATGCCCTTGTGCAGGTCGATGCCGATACCCCTTTGGCCGATGGCGATGTTTATTTTGCAGGTATCTTGGGCATTCCGGCCTCGGTATTGGCCAGGGTTGCGGTAACCGTTCAAATCAACGATGTGCCCGAGCCTACTACGACCTCCGAACTTCAGGAGTTTTGCGACAGCCTAAGTCCGACAGTTGCCGACATCCAAGTAAACGAGGCCAACGTCGTGTTTTATGACAGTGCGGCCGGAGGAAGCATGATCGATCCCTCAACGCCTTTGGCCGATGGTGGAAGATACTATGTGGCAGCCGTCGAAAACGGTTGTGAGAGCAGTTCCCGACTTCGAATAATGGTAAGCCTTACCGAAGATGATTTTGAAGCCATTACCTTGGATGGCGAGTCGGAAGATGCCTGCCTCAACACAGCCTATACCTACGTTACCCAGAGCGGAAAAAACAATTATGGCTGGGAAGTAACAGGAGGTACGATAACGGATGGTGGTACGGCCACCGACGATTTTGTAACGGTAGAATGGACCGAGGAACAAGACAACAGCCTTACCGTCTCGTATGAGGACGCATCGGGATGTAACCCCAATAAATCGATGGTACTCGATGTAAACGTGACCTCTTGCGGAATGGTCTTGGGCGAGGAGTTTTGTCTAAAGGTCTATAATGAATTTTCGCCCAATAACGACGGATTCAACGAAGTATTCAAGGTGCAGTGTATCGAAGATTACTCCAATACCCTGGAAATCTATAACCGTAACGGTAACCTGGTGTACAAGACGGCGGATTATCGAAATACGTGGACGGGAATTGCCAACGTCAACGGAGTTTTGAGCAGTGGGGACCACCTGCCCTCAGGCACCTATTACTACGTGATCAACATTCCGGAACTGGAAAGAAATCTAGTGGGATGGTTACAGTTGGCCCGTTAAGGGACGAATCCGAAATGCTTTTACCCAATCTATACACTACCATTAACACATACCTAACATGAAAACCAATTCGATTACCATAACCACACTTTTTCTTTGTGTTTTTCTGATGGCCGTAAATACCATGAGCGCCCAGCAGCCGGCACAATATACACAGTACATGTACAACACCATGGTACTGAATCCGGGCTATTCTTCGGAGAATAGTATTATTGATGCCACTTTGCTCCATCGCTCGCAATGGGTGGGGATCGAAGGGGCCCCCGAAACCCAGTCGCTCTCCGTTCAGGGCAAGTTCAGCGAAAGGGTAAGGCTCGGCCTTACCTTTGTAAACGACAATATCGGTGCCGCCAACGACATCGATATCAACGGAAATTTTGCCTATCAGATTCCCGTGGGGTATAAGACCAAGCTGTCGTTGGGACTGAACGCCGGGGTCGATATCCTCAAGGTAGATTGGTCGAAGGGTACCTACGAAGATGGCCTGGATCCGATTTTTGCGGACAACATCAATACCTTGAGACCGGTATTCGGGGCAGGGGCCTATTACTTTAGCGATAAATGGTACGTAGGAATTTCGACCCATAACTTCCTTAATTCACAAATCTATAGCGATAACGATGAGGTGGTTACCGACGTTAAAAGTCAATATTATGTCATGGCCGGCTATGTCTTCGACCTTACCGATAACCTAAAGTTCAAACCGACCTTGTTGACAAAGCATGTGGCAGGTGCCCCGATTACCGTCGATGTATCCGGAAACTTTATGATCAACGAGATCTTGACCTTGGGCTTGGCCTACCGATACGACGACGCCATCAGCGCCATGGCGGGGATCCATATCGCCAAAAGTTTCTTTTTGGGCTATGCCTACGATTATTCGACGACGGGGTTGAAAAGCTACAACGATGGCTCACACGAAATCATTCTCAAATACAGCCTGTTTGACGGTGCAAAGCGTGCATTATCCCCAAGATTCTTCTAAAACCGAACTCCATGAAAAAAATTATACTTTATATCGTTATGGGCTCATGCCTAATGGCCAATTCCCAAAACAAGGAAGAAAGGGCCGATCAGTTCTTTACCGACTTTAAGTTCGACAAGGCCATAGCCCTGTACGAAGACCTGGCACAGGAGAAACGAAGGCCCTCGCTCAATACCATTCAAAAACTGGCCGATAGCTACTTCAATATCAATAGATACCAAGAGGCCGCCAAATGGTACGAAAAGCTGTATGCCATAGAGGGCAAGGAAGTAGGGGAGGGCAATATGATCAAATTGGTACAAAGCCTGAAGGCGGGTATGAAAACCAAAAGGGCCGATGAGCTTTTGAGGGAGTTTTATACCGACCAGGATCGGCTCGATATGATTTTGGCCCAAAAGAAATACTTGGACAGCCTATTGGGACAAAACGAAAGGTTTGCCATACAAAACCTACCCTTTAACAGCAAGAAGTCCGATTTCGGACCCATGTTGTTCAACGGCGGATTGATCTTCGCATCGGCCAGGGATACGATCAAATCGGGCGGAGAGCTTTATCCTTGGAACAAACAGCCTTATTTGGACCTGTATATTACAAAGCCCGACGACCGGGATTACGTGCCCGAGAAGTATTTGACCAATCTAGAATCATCCTACCACGATGCAACCCTGACCTTTTCATGGGACGGGGAGACCGTTTACTTTACCAGAAACTTCCTAAAAAGAAAAAATAAGCTAAGTGCCAATGAAGAGGGCCTTTCGAACATGCAGATATTGCGGGGGCGGATATGGCAGAACCAATTGGTAGACGTTACCTCCTTGAGCTTTAATAGCAAGGACTATTCCTGCGGCCACCCCATGCTAAGTCCGGACGGAAGATATCTCTATTTTACCTCGAACATGCCCGGGGGCTACGGGGAGTCCGATATTTATGTGGTTGAACTGAACAATGAGGGCGACGTGCTTTCAGATCCAATGAATCTGGGGCCTAGCATCAATACCAGGGGTAGGGAAATGTTTCCCTTCGTCATGGACAATACCCTGTATTTTTCCTCCGATGGCCACTACGGTCTCGGTGGCCTTGATATCTTCGGGTCCGTTATATACTCCAAAACAAAATACTCGATGCCCATGAACATGGGTACCCCCATCAATAGCAATATGGACGATTTCTCGCTCATACGTGGAGAGAAGAAGGGAAGCGGTTATTTTGCCTCGAATCGTTCCGGTGGGGTGGGCGACGACGATATCTATAGCTTTGACAAGGTCAAGCCCGTGGACTGTTTGGAGTATGCCGGATATGTACTCGATAAAAAAACCGGGGAACCCATTGCCGAGGCCAATGTAGAGTTAAAAAACACCACCGATGAGTTGTTGACCATCTACAGGACCGACGAAAAAGGCTATTATCACCTGATCCTACCCTGTAACAAGACCAATGTGATCGCATTTTCGAAGGCCGGGTATTCGAAGGAAACGGTAACCGTTGAAACCGGGGTAAACCCCGAAGCCCCTTCCCTTAACAATACGGTATACCTTACCGAATTTGCCAGTATCGTTGAAAAGGACGGCGATGTGGAAAAGATCAAGGTAGATCCCATCTACTTCGACTACGATAAGTGGGATATTACGGCCCGCGCCGAAATCGAGTTGGAAAAGGTGCTCTTTGCCATGCAAAATTTCCCCGAT
This sequence comes from Pseudozobellia thermophila, assembly GCF_900141855.1. GTDB lineage: Bacteria > Bacteroidota > Bacteroidia > Flavobacteriales > Flavobacteriaceae > Pseudozobellia > Pseudozobellia thermophila. Next base: position 49,586 of record NZ_FQYU01000007.1, on the reverse strand, counting down.
ATCGTAATAAAGATCGAGTCGCATACCGATTCGCGAGGGAGTGACGATTACAACCTGGTGCTCTCCGACAAAAGGGCAAAAGCCACGCAGAAATACCTTATTTCCAAGGGCATCGGCACCGATAGGATCGAAAGCGCCTTTGGTTACGGGGAGTATCGTTTAAAGAACGAATGTTCCAACGGGGTGGCCTGTAGTGATCAAAAACACCTCGAAAACCGTCGTTCGGACTTTATTATCATCTCAAAGAATAGTATAAACCCCAATACGAAGTAACCGTTTTGGGCAAAAGAGGCTAATTTTCGGTTAGTACATTAGATCTGTGGAAGGAAAGGGCACCCGGTTTGGGGCCCTTTCTTTATTTTTATCTCGACGATTGACCACTTGAATTAAAATTTCCAAAAAATAAAATATGTAAATCTTTTGGGTAAAAAAAAAGCTTTCTATATTTGCACCCGCTTAGGAGGAATGGCAGAGTGGTCGAATGCGGCAGTCTTGAAAACTGTTGAGGGTCACACCTCCGGGGGTTCGAATCCCTCTTCCTCCGCTTAATAACGTGAAAAGCCCCTATTTTAGGGGCTTTTGTTTTTTGGTTGACAGGTTAGGGGAGGATTCCATTTGAAAGGACTGCCGATTTACTGGCACTGTATGAAAGGTACTTCTTCCGATCAATCTGGGGAATAACCGATAAATATGGGCTATCGAGTACCCGCCTTTACTTTACATCGGACGCCCTTGTGTCGTGAATCCCTGGTGTATACCCCAAAGTCCGGAACTACTATATTCTGGGGATGCTGTTAGGTCTTTTCCAAATATGGGTTTGAATGAAACCCTAAAAAAGGGGAAGGCCTGCCTACTTGGTTTAGGGCAAGTGTCGTGCCGAGGTTTTTGAGGGAATGACTTCCCTCGTTCAATTGATCCCTTCGGCATATGACATGGGGCTTTTTGCCCTATGGCCGGGTCCGCCCATGCTTAGTTCGGGAATGATCATCAAGGGTACTTCGGTTTCGAAGGTTTTCTTCTTTACGACAGGGTCTTCGGTAACCTGGTCCAAATAGCTGTACCTGTAATTGAGCATGGCCAATAAGTGGATGTTCAGCTCTTCGTTGAAGACCTGTAGGGTTTTTGATACCGAATCCAATTCTGAGACCGTATGCACATAGTGTTCCACCGGCCCCAAATATTTGCGCAACATGCCCAGGTTGAACTGTTGCACATCGGTCAAAGGGGCAATGCCCTGCTGAATGTGAACGATACGGATGGTCGCGTCGAAGGTCTTCGCCATCTCGATCAAGGGGGCCAGTTCCGAATCGGTATAGAACCTATAAAAATCGGTAGAGAAGGTAATTTCGTCGGGCCGGGCAAATTCGAAGGGTTTCGGAATGGCCAAAATAGGGCAGCTTTTAATCGATTTCAATAGTCTGACCGTATTGTGGCCCATATATACCTCGGGTTGGTCCGAGGCCCCTTTTGTTCCCATTACGATATAATCGATGCCTTCTTGCTCAACAAATTGCTTGACTTCATCGTTCAGCATGGCGAACGACGAGTAGGTCTCGAAATAATGATTGTCGTTGGATGTGTAGTTTCTTATGCGATGCATGAGTTTTCCCAACCCTTCTTCCGATTGCTCCTTGGATCCCGCGGCAATGGGCCTACCATTTTTGGGGTGTGCAATAAACCGGTTACTGACAAGGGCGGGGGTATAGGTGTTGAGTAGGTGAAACACGCATTCATCCTCCTTGAAAAGCTCTAGCGCATAACGCGTCGCGTTCCACGCGTTTTCCGAAAAATCGGTAGGTATCAATATTTGCCTCATATAAACTAGCTCGGTTCCAAAGTATAAAATTAGGTCTTATGCCTACCTGAATCTATGACATATATCAGGTTTTGGCATGCGATTTGAACAAGGTCTAATCGGTTATTTTTTAATGATTTAATTCTTAAAAACATTAGATTATGAAGAATAAACCTGTCAAAGTTTCACTTATCGGAAAGGGAGACGACAATGTCTACAAAATCAAATTCCCTAACCTTCGCATTCCTGTCAACGTTAACGAAGAGCTGTATAACAAAATGTTGCACAGTCCCCAGTACGAGTTTATAAACCAGAAAATGGAGGACGGTGTAAATAATTATGCCTAAAGACTTAGGATTTGCCCGGTGACCGGCCTAGGGGCGGCACCGGGCAACTTTATCAAAAGCCTTGGACAAGCTCGACCAATCCTTTCTCATCCGATATCTTGATTTTCTTCCCAGAGGTAGACAAATATCCCTTTTTCTTGAATTCCGAAATGATCCGTATACAAGACTCCGTGGCCGTACCGACCACATTGGCGATATCTTCCCTCGACAGGGTCAAGAGTAAATAGCCCTCGTGGTCTTCGCCAAAATTGTTCCTCAAGTAGAGAAAGGCCTCGGCAACCCTCTGTTTTACCGTCTTTTGGCTCATATTGACAATGACATCGTCGGCTTCCTTAAGGTCGTGGGCCATATGCCTTAGGACTTCAACGGCAAAATCGGGATTCTTTTGTAGTGCGTCGAGAATGTTTTCCTTGGGCACAAAGCAAACCTCCATATCGTTTACGGCAATGGCACTCAAATTGGTATGTTCGCCGGCAATGACGGATCGTTGTCCCATGACCGCCCCCTTGGTGGCCAATTTGACGACTTGGTCCTTGCCGTTGGTACTTAGTTTTGAAAGTTTGGAAACCCCTTCACGGACGCAATAGACGCCATCGAGTTTTTGGCCTTCTTCGAAGAGCGCCTCCCCTTTTTTGACTTTTTTGTAGATTTTTGCATCCGAAACCTTTTTCAATTCGTCTTTCGTCATTGCGCGTAGCGAATTGAATTGGCGAACGATGCAATGTTCACATCTGCTTTCCATATTTTAATTTTACCTGACGGCACAAAAATAGTCGGGAGGGCCAAGGTAAAAACTGATAATTATCATATTCTTAAAATTTAGTTCGTCAGACCTTTGGAGCGGTATAAGCGAATGGAAATGAACACCGATCACTGCTATCATTGTGGTACGCCCTGTGACAAGACTACCATCGAGTTCGATGGGAAGCCCTTTTGTTGCCAGGGCTGTAAGACTGTCTATGAAATTCTCTCCGAAAACGACCTGTCTTATTATTACGACTTGCAGGGTCAGGCCGGTGCTACTCCCAAAATAAACGAAGGCAAGTACGATTTTTTGGGATCTCCCGAAATTGTCGAACAACTGGTCGAGTTTAGCGATGGGAACGTCCAGGTTGTCAATCTATTTGTGCCCCATATTCATTGCAGTTCCTGTATTTGGGTCTTGGAGAATTTGAACAAGCTCAATCCGGCGGTCAAGGCTTCGCAGGTAGACTTCCCCAAGAAAACGGTACGCATAACCTACAATGCCTCCGAACTGCCCCTAAAAAACTTGGTACTTTTAATGGGGCGTATCGGTTACGAACCCAATATCAGTTTGGCCGATATCGAACCCAAGAAAAAGCCCGTCAATCGCAGCCTTATCTATAAACTCGGCATTGCCGGTTTTGCCTTTGGCAACGTTATGTTCCTTTCCTTTCCCGAATATTTTGACCTGTCGAGCAATAGGGAATCGGGGGGCGAATTCTGGCTGAACGAGTACCAGAACCTTTTCCGATGGCTTATGTTCTTGTTTTCCCTGCCCGTAATGCTGTATTCGGGAAGGGACTACTTCGTTTCGGCCTTTAAGGGGCTGCGCTCCAAAATGCTCAATATAGACGTTCCCATAGCCTTGGGCATACTGACCCTTTTCCTTAGGAGTACCGTGGATATCATTTTTGATTGGGGGCCCGGTTTCTTCGATTCGCTCACGGGCCTGATATTCTTTCTGTTGCTAGGAAAGTTTTTTCAGCAAAAAACCTATTCCTTCCTTTCCTTTGAACGGGATTACAAATCGTATTTCCCGATAGCGGTTACCCGAATACTGCCCGACGGCAGGGAAGAGGTGGCCCAGGTTTACGAAGTAAAAAGGGGCGACAGGCTGCTGATCCGAAACGAGGAACTCATACCCGCCGACGCCGTTATCGTCAAGGGGAACGGACACATCGACTACAGCTTCGTTACGGGGGAGGCCGAACCCGTGTTAAGGCAAAACGGTGACAAGGTCTTTGCGGGTGGAAAACAATTGAACGGGGCCATTGAAATAGAGATAACCAAGCCTGTTTCGCAAAGCTATTTGACCCAATTGTGGGGCAATTCGGTTTTTGACGAGGAGAAAACGACCCGATTTCAAACCCTGACCGATTCCATTGGCAAGCGTTTTACCGTCGCAGTACTGTCCATAGCCTTTGTAGCGGCGGCCTTTTGGCTTTATTACGACTCCAAAAACGCCCTCAACGTATTTACGGCGGTCTTGATCATCGCCTGTCCGTGTGCCATTGCCCTGGCCGCCCCTTTTACCTTGGGCAACATGCTGCGGATATTTGGGAGAAAGAAATTCTATTTGAAGAATGCCGGGGTGATCGAGCGGTTGGCACAAATAGACATGGCCATCTTTGATAAAACGGGTACGATAACCACCTCATCCACGACGACCGCCTTCTATGAGGGAATGCCGTTGACGGAAGCCGAGGAATCGGTACTCAAAAACACCCTGAGGTCGTCGAACCATCCGCTTAGTCGTGCCCTGTACGATATGCTTTCGGAGCACAACATCGTTACCATTGACGATTTTACCGAGCATACGGGCCAAGGCATAGAGGCTTCGACCGAACTGGGAAATATCAAGGTGGGCTCCGCCGAGTTTACCGGTAACGGCGCTTCGGCAAGGGACGATAGTACGGCCGTACATATTTCGGCCAACGATGCCTATAAGGGGTGCTATGTCTTTAGAAATGAGTATCGCGATGGGATTGTCGAAGTATTCGAAGAGCTCTCGCACAAGATGAAGTTGGCCATTCTTTCGGGAGACAATTCGGGTGAAAAACAAAGGTTGCAGGAGCTTTTGCCCATTTCTACCTTACTGTACTTTGACCAAAAACCCATAGACAAGCTCCATTTTATAAAAAGGGCGCAAGGCGAAGGCCATAAGGTGATGATGGTAGGGGACGGATTGAACGATGCGGGGGCCTTGGCCCAGGCCGATGTGGGTATTGCCATTTCGGAGGATATCAATGTGTTTTCACCTGCCTGCGACGCCATTTTGGACGCATCGAAATTTAAGGAGCTATTCGCCTATATCAAGGCCTCCAAACGGGCTGTGGGCATCATAAAGCTCAGCTTTTTTCTTTCGCTGTTTTACAATGTCATCGGGTTGTTTTTTGCGGTTACCGGGCAGTTGGAGCCCGTAATTGCCGCTATTTTGATGCCCTTGAGCTCAATCAGTGTAGTGGCCTTTACCACGGTGGCCACCAATCTTATCGGCCGAAAACTGGGCTGATCCCGCCCCTTTTTTTTTAAATTGTCCCGGCTTAGGGGGCTGAAATTGGAAAAATTCGTTTCAAAAAATTAGGTTTGCACGGCAAACCGATCTTTTACCATTTAAGAATATATGCCAACTTCAAACAACTCGCCAATAAGCGAACACTTTGGAAAAATCTCCTTACTTCAGGTTTCGATAGCCATTGTTTATCTCTGGTTTGGTTCCTTAAAGTTTTTTAACGACTTGAGTCCGGCCGAGAAACTGGCCCAAGAGACCATTGCGTCGCTTACCTTTGGCCTCATTCCCCCATATCTGTCCATTCTGCTTCTGGCTTTTTTGGAAGTGGGGATCGGCTTGTTTTTGTTGTTGGATCTCTTTAGAAAGCAGACCTTGTTCGTAGCTTTGGGGCATATGGCGTGTACTTTTTCCACGCTGCTTATCCTGAACGATGTCTCTTTTTCCCATAGCCCCTTCGTGCCTACCTTGCTCGGGCAATATGTGATCAAAAACGTGGTCATTGTGGCCGCCCTTTTTACTATCTACCCAAGGGGCAAAAAAACTAAGGCGGCCGACTGGGGCGCCCCACCCCGTGATAACCGAAAATGTTTTTGGTGATTGTGGTTTTTATAATGTTGGTTTACAGGTGTTTGTGTGTTGTTGTTAGGAAAATTTAAGAGAATTTTCAAAACCTGATATAAGTCATATTTAATAGCGGCCAGACACCGTAGTTTTACCCCCAAATTCAGGTAGGTATGAGTGTTATTTATGTATTGTTGGCCATCAGCCTTGCCGTAGCGGTCCTGTTCTTCATTGCCTTTATCGTTTCGGTAAAGAGTGGCCAGTACGATGATGACTACACACCTTCGGTTCGAATGCTTTTCGAGGACGAATTGATCAAAACACCTTCCGAAAAAAAGAAATGTAAACAAAAAGAAGCTATCCAACTAAACGAATAACTATGGAGATACAGCAATTTTATTACGATAACAAGATTGTAAAAAAATTCCTTTACGCCACGATGTTTTGGGGCATCGTGGGCATGTCGGTAGGCCTTTTGTTGGCCTTTATGTTCATGTTTCCCAATTTGACCGACGGTATATCGTGGTTGAGTTTTGGGCGTTTGCGCCCCTTGCATACCAATGCGGTAATCTTCGCCTTTGTGGGGAACGCCATCTTTGCGGGGGTCTATTACTCGACCCAGCGCCTGCTCAAGGCCCGGATGTTCAGTGACTTCCTGAGCAATTTCAATTTTTGGGGTTGGCAGGCCATAATTGTGGCGGCAGCTATTACCTTGCCCTTGGGGTATACGAGCACGAAGGAGTATGCCGAGCTGGAGTGGCCCATTGATATTGCCATTACCTTGGTTTGGGTGGCCTTCGGTGTCAACTTGATCGGAACGATGTTGAAAAGAAGGCAACGTCACCTCTATGTGGCCATTTGGTTCTATTTGGCCACCTTCGTTACCGTTGCGGTCTTGCATATCTTCAATAACCTGGAACTTCCGGTAAGTGCCTTAAAAAGTTATTCGGTGTACGCCGGGGTACAGGATGCCTTGGTACAGTGGTGGTACGGGCACAATGCGGTGGCCTTCTTTTTGACCACCCCGTTTCTTGGGTTAATGTATTACTTTGTTCCCAAGGCCGCCAATAGGCCTATATACTCTTATAGGTTGTCCATTGTACACTTTTGGTCCTTGATCTTTATCTATATCTGGGCCGGTCCGCACCACTTGCTGTATTCCGCCTTGCCCGATTGGGCCCAAAACTTGGGGGTTGCCTTTTCCGTAATGCTGATAGCCCCTTCTTGGGGAGGTATGATCAACGGATTGTTGACCTTGCGCGGGGCGTGGGACAAGGTTAGGACCGACCCCATTCTTAAATTCATGGTCGTGGCCATTACGGGTTACGGTATGGCGACCTTCGAAGGCCCCATGCTTTCCCTAAAGAACGTGAATGCCATTGCCCACTTTAGCGACTGGATCATTGCCCACGTACACGTAGGGGCATTGGCGTGGAACGGTTTCCTTACCTTTGGTATGATTTATTGGTTGGTGCCCAAAATGACCAAGACTAGACTGTATTCCCAAGGCCTGGCCAACTTCCATTTTTGGATTGGTACCCTAGGTATTATCCTCTACACCTTGCCGATGTACGTGGCCGGCTTTACCCAAGCCTTGATGTGGAAGGAGTTTAATCCGGACGGCACCTTGGTATACGGTAACTTCCTGGAGACCGTCAATGAAATTATGCCGATGTACTGGATGCGGGCCATCGGGGGCAGCCTGTACATTATCGGGGCCTGTACCATGATCTACAACGTTGTGGTAACCATCAGGTCGGGAAGCAAGGTCGAAGATGAACTGGCAGAGGCACCGGCCCTTGCCAAGGTTTCCAAAAAAAGAACGGCTGGCGAAACGCTACATACTTGGATCGAACGTAAGCCCATCCAATTGACCATTCTTGCCACTATCGCCATTTTGATCGGGGGCATCGTACAGATCGTACCCACCCTTTTGATCAAATCGAACATACCGACCATAACCAGTGTCAAACCATATACCCCGTTGGAACTCGAAGGTCGTGACCTCTACATCAGGGAAGGTTGTGTAAGCTGCCATTCGCAAATGGTAAGGCCTTTTAGAAGTGAGGTCGAGCGGTATGGCGAATATGCCAAGGCCGGGGAATTTGTTTACGACCATCCCTTCCTATGGGGAAGTAAGCGAACCGGTCCCGATCTATTGCGGGTCGGTGGCAAGTACTCCGACAACTGGCACCTGAACCACATGTACGACCCGCAGACCACATCTTCGGGATCCATCATGCCATCGTACAAATGGTTGGTACGCAACCGTCACGACCGAAGTGATATCCAAGATAAGATGAGGGCCATGGTTACCCTTGGGGTTCCGTATACCGAGGAGGAAATCGAAAATGCGGAACAGTTGATGGACGAGCAGGCGTCGAAAATAGAACAGAACCTGTATTCCGACCCCGACTTTGCCAAAAGTTATGAGGCCGATAAAAAGACCGCCGGGGAAAACGGGGAAGAATTCGTAGAAATGAAAGACCGCGAAATCGTAGCCTTGATCGCCTACTTACAGCGCTTGGGCACCGATATAAAAATCAAGGAAACCGATGAAGTAATATCACAAAACTAACACGCTATGCTGAAATTTGTAAAAAGCCATATGGAAAGCATTGATGGGGTCGCCACTTACCCCATGCTCTCCCTACTTATATTCTTCGTCTTCTTTATACTGTTGTTCTGGTGGGTGTTTACCGCATCAAAAAAACATGTACAGGAAATGAGCGAACTCCCCCTAGATAATAACAACCAACAAAATTTAGACTTATGAAAAGCAGTTCGAACTGGTGGATAATAATACCCCTAAGTTTTTTTGTAATTCTCGGCATCGTAGAGTTTTATGTCGATTCGGGTGAAAAGCCGGCATTTATAGAGTATACCATGGTACAGATATTCATGGCCTTCGTTCTATTGGTTTTGATTGCCATCGCCTTGATCGTGAAGGCCATTGAAAATGTAATGTACCAGACGCTTTCCGAAGAGGCCAAGGAACGCTACCTCGAGGCGAAAAGCAAGCAATGGGAATGGAAATGGGGCAAGAGGGTATACCAAAAACTCTTGGGTTCGAAACCCGTCGAGGAAGAGAGTGAAATTATATTGGACCATAACTACGATGGTATACGGGAGCTCGATAACAAATTGCCGCCCTGGTGGGTCTATATGTTCTATGCCACCATCGTCTTTGCCGTAGTCTATCTGTTGAGGTTCCACGTCTTCAACGATTACGACCAGCTTGAGGAATTTGAGACCGAAATGGCCATGGCACAGCAGGCCATAGAGGAATACAAGAAAAATGCCAAAGACTTGGTCGATGCCAGTACGGTGGAGGTCTTGACGGAAGCCAGCGACCTCAAGGCCGGAAAGACCATTTTTGAAAGCAATTGTGTCGCCTGTCACATGATCGATGGCGGTGGGGGTATCGGCCCCAACTTAACGGACCAGCACTGGATTTTGGGCGGCGGCATCAAAAATGTCTTCAATACCATATCTGAAGGAGGTAGGGACGGTAAGGGCATGATCGCCTGGAAACAGACCCTGAAACCCTTGGAAATTGCCCAGGTGGCCAGTTATGTACTCAGTTTTCAGGGTACTACGCCTGCCAACCCCAAGGCTCCGGAAGGCGATTTATGGGAAGCGTCCGAAGACGACGCGGCCAAATAGCTACTAATTAACGGGCAACGGCCATCTGTTATGGGTCCGTTGTCCTTTAAAACCAGATTTTTTCCAACGGCAGATTAAAATGGCACAACAGGATCAAGAGAATTTTAGGGACAGTATCGGAACCATAAACGAGGAGGGCAAGCGCGCCTGGATATTCCCCAAAAAACCGAGTGGCAAATATTACAACTACCGCAAGTTGGTAAGTTACTTTCTATTGGCCATTTTGTTTGCCGGCCCTTTTATAAAGGTAAACGGAAACCAGTTTTTCATGTTCAACGTTCTTGAACGCCGATTCAATATTTTTGGTTTTCCCTTTTGGCCCCAAGATTTTCACCTGGTCGTCATATCCATGATCATCGGCGTGGTCTTTATAGCCCTCTTTACGGTGGCCTTTGGCCGGATTTTTTGCGGATGGATGTGCCCCCAGACCATTTTTATGGAAATGGTGTTTCGAAGGATCGAGTATTGGATCGATGGGGACCGGGGCGCACAGATCAAACTCGATAGACAGGCTTGGAACGGCGAGAAAATCCGTAAAAGAGTGCTGAAATGGACGGTCTTCTTTATTATTTCGTTCTTGATCGCCAATGTGTTCCTGGCCTACTTGATAGGTAGTGACCGTCTACTTAGTTACATAGCAGACGGCCCCATGGCACACTTGAGCACCATGGTATCGCTGTTGATATTTACAGGGGTGTTCTATTTTGTTTTTGCCTGGTTCCGCGAGCAGGTATGTATTATTGCCTGTCCCTACGGGCGTATGCAAGGCGTTCTCTTGGACAATAAATCCATCGTGGTGGCCTACGACCATAAGCGGGGCGAAGGCGAAAATGGCAGAAAGAAATTTCGCAAGAACGAAGACCGGGCCGCTTTGGGCTATGGCGATTGTATCGATTGTAAGCAATGTGTCAACGTTTGTCCGACAGGGATCGATATCAGAAACGGAACCCAATTGGAATGCGTCAACTGTACCGCCTGTATCGATGAGTGCGATACCATCATGGAAAAGGTAAACCTGCCCAAGGGCTTGATCCGCTATGCCAGTGAGGACAACATTGAAAAGAAGGCCAAATTTACCTTTACCCCAAGGTTGAAGGGGTATACCGCCGTTCTGGTCATTCTTATGGGAATCTTGTTGGGCATGCTCTTCTTGCGCAACGATTTGGAGGCTAATATTTTACGCTTGCCAGGGCAACTGTTCGAGCACAAGGAAGGTAATGTTATCAGCAACGTCTATACCTATAAATTGGTGAACAAGACCGTTCGCGATGTAGACAGTGTCAACTTTAAGCTACTGTCCCATAAAGGAAAAATCGAATTGGTACGGAAGCAGGCTTTCGTGGTGCCCGCCCAAGATTTGGCCGAAGGAACGCTTTTCATTGAAATTGACCAAGCGGCATTAAAGAGCGACAAGGAAAAATTAAAAATCGGGGTGTACAGTGGCGATCGTTTGATCGAAACGACCACGACCGCCTTTTTAGGCCCCCGAAGCTATAAATAAAAGGAATCATGAAAATAAACTGGGGAACCGCAATCGTTTTGGCCTTCGTGGCATTTATATCGTTCATTATGTTTTTCGTGGTACGGATGAGCACCGATAACCGGGCCAACCACGATTTGGTCACCGAAGAGTACTATCGCGACGAACTCGGTTATCAGAAGGAAATCGATGCCGAGGAAAACGCGAACAAAAATGCGCGGATTTCGGTCGTGAAATCGGACGAGGGGCTGACCCTAACCTTTCCGGAAGACTTTGAATATAACAAAATAAAAGGAACAGTGTCCCTGTATAGGCCATCTAATAAACATTTGGATTTTGACCTCGATTTAAGTCTGTCCAATAAACATTTGCTTATACCTGACAACCGTTTGTTAGGTGGCCGTTGGGACATTAAGGTATTTTGGGAGTACGATGGCGAAGCGTACCTGCACAAAGAAAGTTTGACCTATTAGTATGTTCTTGTCCGCTTTGATATTGGGATTGATGGGAAGTTTGCACTGCGTGGGGATGTGCGGCCCGATTGCCTTTATGCTGCCCGTGGACAGGACCAACAATTTTAAAAAGTTCGGGCAAGTCTCGATTTACCATTTGGGCCGCCTTTTGGCCTACGGCTTGATCGGCCTGGTCTTCGGTTGGTTGGGCAAAGGACTCTATGTTTTTGGGATGCAGCAAAACCTTTCGATTGCCATAGGTATCGTAATGATCGTATTGGTATTGGTTCCGGCCCGTCTCTTGGGCAAGTATAACGTGTCGAGGCCCATTTATAGGTTGATATCCCAAGTAAAGAGCAGACTGGGCCAGGAGCTCAAAAAAAAATCGCCCGATACCTTCCTTACGATCGGATTTTTAAACGGCTTTTTGCCCTGCGGATTGGTCTATATGGGGCTTTTCGGTTCGATAGCCATGGGCAGTGCATGGCAGGGCGCCTTATATATGATCTTGTTCGGTCTGGGCACCGTACCCTTGATGACCGCTGCCGTTTACTTCAGTACTTTGTTACAGGGGGGATTGCGTAACAAGGTACAAAAGCTTATTCCCGTTTTTGTGGTAATCGTAGGGGCCCTCTTTATCTTAAGGGGTTTGGGCCTGGGAATACCCTATGTTTCTCCGGCACCCGTTTCACCGACCGTATCCAGTACGATGGAATGTGGTAACTGATCCGTTATTTACCTCCGGGTCATTTGCCGGTCCTTTCCTTGCCATTGATCGCATTGATCCTGATAATGAACACCACGGGGGCTTCCTTACCGAATATCCGACTCGAAAAGTCACTGATAAACTTGGCGTCGCCGTCGTGGTCCTCGATGATCCGTTGTACCCCTTCGGCAAATTTGTGCAAGTACTTTTTGGCCGTACTCCCCTTAAGCTCCTGAAACCTGCCCTGCACAAGTACCGATTGCCAGTGGTGCACGTCGGTTATCTCGTCAACTTGTAAAGAGACCGAATCGAAACGTCGCATGGCATCGAGTTTATGGCCTTCCGAAGAATAACTGATAATGCATTTTTCTTCGGCATCGTGAAAATAGGTGATCGGTATAACGTGCGGGGTCGAGCCGTAGATATAGCCCAGACGGGCAATGTAGTTTTTGCCCAAAAGCTGTATGCATTGCTGTATTTCCAAATTTTTTATCATGGCTAAGGTATTTCAATAAAGATATTAATTTAAGACAAGTTTGTACAACTTGGCCCAAATTAAACCAGCCGGTGATTAAAGATAGGGTACTGCCCGGGCAATGGGCCTATACGGTCATTGAAAATACACGGGTATTCGGTGACTGCCGTTGCAGGTATTGATCAAAGGCCATGCACACGTTTCTTACAAAGGGCCTGCCCTTTTCGGTTATCCGGACGCTTTTCGGGGACAAGACCACCAAGCCGTCCTCTTCCATACCTCTTAATCTTTCCTGGGACGCCGACAGTAGGGGGGCTTCTTGGTCGGTCCATGAAGTTTGCATACGGCACATCAAGTTCAAGATGTGCTTTCTGACAAGTTGGTCTTCTTCCGAAAGGATATGCCCCCTGTAAATAGGTATGATATGATTGTCTACCAAGTGTTGGTACTCTTCTAGGCTTTTTACGTTTTGGGCAAAGCCGTACCAGCTATCGCTTATGCTCGAAAGTCCCAAACCGATCATCAACTGGGTCTTTGATTCGGTATATCCCATAAAATTGCGATGCAGGGAGCCGTTTTTCATTGCGGTGTAAAGACTGTCGGTTTCAAGGGCAAAATGATCCATCCCTATTTCCTTATATCCTTGCTCCAACAGCAGGGCCTTGCCCAATTCGTACTGGTTTCGCTTTTCCTGTGCGGAGGGAAGGTCCTCTTCCTTATAGCCTCTTTGGCCATTGCCCTTGAGCCATGGGGTGTGGGCGTAGCTATAAAAAGCCAAACGGTCGGGCAGCAGCTCCTTGGTCTTGGCAATGGTATGCCGCACATGCTCTTGGGTTTGATGGGGCAGTCCGAATATAATATCATGGCCTACCGAAGTATAGCCAATGTGTTTGGCCCATTCCGTTACCCGTTTTACGTTCTCGAAGGGTTGAATGCGGTTAATGGCCTTTTGTACGGTAGGGTTGTAGTCTTGTACACCAAAGCTTACCCTTGTAAACCCCAGTTCGTACAGCCCTTCTAGTTGTTCATAGGTCGTGTTGTTCGGATGCCCCTCGAAACTGTATTCGAAGTGTTCGGTCCGTTCTGCGGTTTCGAACAAACCTTTGATCAACATGCTCAAGTTTACCATGGAAAAGAAAGTGGGCGTGCCGCCTCCCAAATGCAGTTGTTTTATCCGTGGTTTTTCTGAAAAGGCCTTGCAGTACAGTTTCCATTCCTTGAGTACCGACATGACATAGGGCACTTCGACCGAATGTCTTTTGGTAATGCGTTTGTGGCATCCACAAAAGGTGCATAGACTTTCGCAAAAAGGAAGGTGGATGTACAGGCTTATACCATCGGTATTACTTTCCTCAAAGCTCCTTTGAACGGTAGTCATCCATTTCTTTCCCGAGAATTCCTCCGTATTCCAGTGGGGTACGGTCGGATAACTCGTGTATCGCGGACCGGGAACGTTGTATTTTTGAATCAGATGGCACATAGACTTGTTTTTGCACAAACTTACCCGACGCGCCTTTTTCAAAACATGATATTTGTCAGAAAATAGGAATTTTAGGGGCCATGGCCTGCCTTGTATAATGGGCGGTCAAGGAGTGGGGAAGGAACCGGAAAGAGCAAAAGCACTACTTGTCCTATGTTTGGGGCAACGCCAATCCGTCGAACACGTCAATTTGCGTATGGGGATGTGGTAAGTTATTGATTGTAAATTGATTATTGTCTTTATCGCCTTGGATGTACATAGCCAGAGGCTACGACATAGGGCAAAAAACCACGTATAAAAGCGAAATAATAGGCAGTTTGGTATACAAGTGCTTTCGTATATTTTACCTTTATAACGCCTAGGCCTTGGCCAGGGGCAACAATCGAGATAGCCTTATGATGAAAATAGTACGAACGATACTGTTCGCCGGCCTGTTTACCCTATTTGCCAATGGACAGGACCCCAATAGGAAGCCTAACGATGTCACCGGTAAATTTTTTATCCCTCCCCTTGAAAAAGTAGGGCAGGGGGCACTTCTTAAACGCGAATTTATATACCCCTTGGACCAAAGACCGGAGGCCAGTGCACACGCCTCGACGATAGTCGAGACCCCTTCCGGACTCGTGGCTGCGTTTTTTGCAGGTCCGTATGAAAAGCACCCCGATGTTGGGATCAGGGTATCGCGATACCAAGACGGGGAGTGGACATACCCCGTAGAAGTGGCCAACGGCTTTCATAACGATACCCTGCGCTACGCCACCTGGAACCCCGTTCTTTTTCTCCCCAAAGAGGGCCCCTTGCATTTGTTCTATAAGGAAGGACCGAACCCGAGGGACTGGTGGGGTATGGTAAAGACCTCCGACGATGATGGTAAAACCTGGTCCTATGCTCGAAAATTGGGAGAAAACGACAAGATCGGCCATTTGTTGGGACCGGTAAAGAACAAGCCGTTTCAGTTGCCCGATGGCACCATCTTACATCCGTCAAGCAGTGAAAGAATCGAGGACGGTGAAGTAATATGGAGGGTCCATTTCGAAAAGACCGACCCCTCGGGAAATAACTGGGAGGTAATCGGGCCCATTAACGATGGTGTTGCCTTTGACGCCATACAGCCCAGTATCCTTCATTTTCCGGACGGCCGCCTGATGATCTTGGCCCGTACCAGACAGGGCGTCCTGGGCCAATCATGGTCGAACGACAACGGAAAAACCTGGAGAGAGATCAAAGCCATCGATTTGCCCAATCCCAATTCGGGAACGGATGCGGTAACCTTAAAGGACGGGCGGCACCTGTTGATCTATAACCACAAACTTAGGACAAAGGCCAACCGCGGACGGGATTTGTTGAACCTGGCCCTTTCGGAGGACGGGGTACACTGGACACCGGTAATGACCATTGAAAATGAGGCTTCCGAACACGGCTATGCCTATCCGGCAATCATCCAGGCCGCCGATGGCCTCGTGCATGCCACCTATACCTACAACAGGGAGTCGGTGAAGTATATCCTTATAGACCCGTCAAAACTGGGCCGGTAGGGTAGGCAGGGTCAATGTGGTGTGGGGCCTTGGGAGGAACTTGCCTTGGCGGTTCCTTACCTTCCATGCCTATCCAAAGGTAGAAAGGTAGATGTCCAATTCGGCATCGTTCCAGTCTTGGCTACGCTCATCGTATACCTCAAAATCATATCCGAACTTTCGTTTGAGGTCGGAGTTCCATATTTTGATCCATGCATCGGTAATACATCCTGTCATCACGCCCCTTACGGTTATTTTATGATAGGTTTGCCCCGGGATCTTTAGGCTGCTAAGGTGTTTCGGATAATCGCTTCCTTCGGCCACCTTGCAACCGATAAAGTATGAAAATGCCTCTGTTTCGTCTTTGTCATAGTCGTAGTAAACGGCATATATTTCGTCGCTTAACTTATTCGGGACGAGATCGAAAATTTTATCGTTTTCGAATTGCTGCCATAAGTTACCACAATCGACACTGGAGCGGTTGTCTTTGTTGGTGGTTTTGTCTTTAAGTTGAAGGCCCACCAACATAAAGCCGGGTTTTCTTATTTTTTCCATACCAAACCTTCTTGGTTAGACAAATAAATATCTTAAAAATCGACGACGGTATTCTTGTAGCGAGCGGGCTATCCGTGTATGTACTAAAATAATAAATATGCGTGGAATGGCCAACCGTTGGTCTTTCCTGCAATTGGTATTATACGGTGTTTCGCAAGGTTTTTCTTTGGTTGTATTTTCTTTTGGTCTTTATGAGCCTGTACCTCATATCGTCATAAAACAAGCTCAGTAACAAAACAAAGGCGCCGAAAACCAAGGTGTAAAGCTCCAGGTCCAGTTTGGAGTATAGATAGCCTCCGATCAGTCCCCCGGCGAAAAAGAACAAAATAATGTAAATACGCAGCTTAATTTTAGACTTGATCTTTATGCGGTTGGGATGTGTTTTTGGGAAAAAAAGCTGCGAAATATCAATGCCCAGATCGGTAAAAAGACCGGTCAGGTGCGTGGTTCTTACTACGGCATTCGATAGTTTGGTCACAAAGGAGTTCTGCAGGCCCATGGCGAAAAGCAGCAAGCACACGATCAAATCAGGAGATCGGGTCTCAACGACACTGCCGAAGAGGCCGATCGATGTTAAGATCAAGCATTCGATTATGGTGGGCAAGACGAAGATGTTAAGTTGTTTGTTCTGTCTGTACCGCTCGATCAAAAAGCTCGATGAAAAAGAGCCGAAAAGGAAGGAGAAGATATAGAGAAAATAAACCGTTCCCTTCCAAAATTCGAAATTGGCCAGATCGTAGATGAACAAGGCAAAATGCCCGGTGACGTTGGTGGTCAGTTGTTTGAAGGCCAAGAACCCCGTAACGTTGACAATTCCGGCCACAAACGACAAAACCGTTGCAATGCGCAAATTGTGTTCCAGTGTCCTGCTTTTACCTTGATGTCTAAACATTTTAGTTCGGTTGGTCAAAAAGTGCCACTTCGTTTTTTTGTTTCCAATTTGGCCTTGTCATAATAAGGGGAGGGAAGTGGCCGACGTTACATTGTACAATGATGATCTTTTGGTTTATGGTGTTTTGTTATGGGGTGAACTATTGGAGGTGGTGCCCATGTGCAAATTTGTGGGGCAAAATTATGGAAAATAATGTTGACGGGTCTGTATGGACGGTACAAAATCTACTTCTTTTTAGAGTTCTCTCCGTACTTTACACGGATTGCCAAAAGCCAGGACATTATCGGGAATGTTTTTGGTTACCACGCTTCCCGCGCCGATGGTTACGTTGTTGCCGATGCGCACCCCGGGAAAGATGACGGAATTGCCCCCGATCCAAACGTTGTCTCCAATGCTCACCGGTTTGGTGGAAGTCAAATAGCGCCTATCCACTATGCGTTCCGATGCCCTTAGGGGATGCTTGGCGGTATAGATCTGAACGTAAGGGGCGATCAGGCCGTTTTTTCCTATCGTGATCTTATTGTTGTCCAAAAACATGCAGTTGGTGTTCACGAAGGTGTTTTCCCCGATCGAGATGTTCTCGCCGTAGTCGCAGAAAAAAGGGCTTTCGATCCAAACGCCCGCCTCCTTGGACCCAAGGAGATCGCTCAAAACCTCTTCCCTCTCCCGTAAAAGCTCGGAATCGAGTGAATTGTACCTTTTCAATAATTTTCGGGCCTTGTGGTAGGTTTTTATGAGTTCGGGGTCCCTTGAATCGTAAGGGTCCCCATTGAGCATTTTCTCTTTTTCGGTCATGATTTTTTATGTATAGTAGGGGCTGGACGTAGGGTCAGTGCTCCCCATATCCCACATCGTCCATTTTTCCTTTAAATACCCTGTATTGTATAAACATATAGGCGGCTACTAAGACAACGGCTATAATGAACCAATACACTCCTACGGACAGGCCGTATTCGTGGGCGGCGACATTGTACAGGGTCAAATCGGGGTTGATGGAGTTCGTAGAGGGCAGTACCTTTGGGAAAATGGATGCGACCGTAGACGTCAGTCCCCCCAGTAAAAACAGGGAAGAGAACAAAAAGCCCATACCGTCTTTTTGAAAGGACCTTACTTTGAACAGACCGAACAGGCCTGTAAACGCCGTTAGGGGAAAAACCCATAGCCAAGGATGGGCCAAGAAATTGTGGAAGGGCCGCGGCTCTATGATGTGCCATGCGAAGAGGGAAACGACCACCAGAAGCAATAGGACGATATTAAGGCTGAAAACCACTCTTTTCAATCGTTCGTTCAGTCCGGAATTGGTTTTGAAGATGATCCAATTGGCCCCGTGAATGGTGAGGGAGACAACACCTATGACCCCCAGCAACAAGGTAAACCAATCGATGACCCCCAAACTTTCGGCATGTGGACTAAAGGTGGGGTTCCACAGGGGCAAAAAGAAATAATGGGCTTCGTGCGTAGATACACCATCGACGACGTTGCCCAGGTTGACCCCCCTGACCACATTGCCCAAGGCGACCCCAAAGAAGAGCGCCAACAACAGACTGGCTATGCCAAAGGCCTTGTCCCATATGGCTTCCCACATGGTATTGTGGACCTGCCCCCTCAGTTCCAGTCCGATGGCCCTGAAGATCAGTAGCCACAGAATAATCATCAGGGGCAGGTAAAAACCACTGAACGACGATGCGTACAGGGTAGGGAAGGCGAAAAAAAGAACCCCTCCGGCAGCGATCAACCAAACCTCATTGGCGTCCCAAAAAGGGCCGATGGCATTAGTGATCGCCTTTTTGTCCTTTTCCGTTTTGGCAAAGAACAGATGAACGATTCCCGCTCCAAAGTCATAGCCGTCCAAAACGACATAAATGGCCAACATCGACATTAAAATAATATACCAGAACAATTCCATAACTAGTGCTGATTAAGTTGTGGGCCCTTATTGATTATCTTTCCTGCGAGCATCAAGAACAAAAGCCCCAAAAGCAAGTACAGGCCAATAAAGCCGAGCAAGGTAAACAGGGTATTTCCCGAGGAAACCGTTGGCGAGGCACCATCGACGGTACGCAGTAAATTGTATACGAGCCAGGGCTGTCGGCCCAGTTCGGCGGTATACCAGCCCGTCGTATTGGCAATATACGGAAAGGGCAGCATAAACATAAGCGACCACAAGATCCATTTGGTCTTATATAGTTTTTTCCGGATGAGCTGTACGCCCGCCAATAGCATCAAGCCTATAAAAACAGTGCCCAAACCCACCATAATATGGTAGGCGTAATAGAGGCCGGGAACATTGGTGGGATAGTCTTTGGGCTCGAATTCGTTAAGGCCCTTAATTTGCGCGTCCCATTTTTGATAGGTCAAGAAACTTAGGATGTTGGGTACCGCGATTTTGTTGTCCAGTTTTTTCTCCAGCATGTTGGGTTGCCCGATCAGTACTATTTCAGAGCCCCCATCTTCGGTTTCAAAGATGCCTTCCATGGCGGCGAAGGTTACGGGCTGGTGCTTGGCCACGTTCTTTGCGGCCCAATCCCCTGTTGGAAAAGCTACCAGTAGACTCGCAATCAGGCCAAAGACCACACCGGTCCTTACAAAGATTTTACCGAAGCCATGGTGTTTGTCGTTGAGCAGGTAAAAGGCTCCTACGGCCGAAACCACAAAGGACGAAGTAACCAACGAAGCCGCCTGGTTGTGCAGATAGGAAGGTAATAGCCAGGGGTTGGAAAACAAGGCCCCGAAATTGTTCAATACGAACTTGCCGTTTTCCAAGATTTCATAGCCAACGGGGTATTGCATCCACGAATGGGTGGCGATAATAAGGTATCCACTGGCCCATGAACCCAAGAAGACCAAAAACCCGGTGACAAAGTGCAGTTTATGGCCCAAAAGCTTTTCTCCAAATAAAAAAAGGCCCAGAAAGGACGATTCCAAAAAGAAGGAAAACATACCTTCCATTGCCAGGGTCTGACCGATGATGCCCCCGGTCAGTTCCGAAAACTTGGCCCAGTTGGTGCCGAATTGAAATTCCATGGGAATACCGGTAACCACGCCCATGGCAAAGTTTAAGGCGAAAATCTTCATCCAAAACTTAGCGGCATCGTTGTATTTGTCGATTTTGGTCTTGAGAAACTTCCACTTAAAATAGACGATCATCAGCGATAGTCCCATGGTCAATTGTGGAAACAGGTAGTGAAAGGTGATAGTAAATGCGAACTGCATCCTATCGTAAAATAGCATGTCTTCCATAAAACGCTCATCATTATTGCAAACCCTACCTACACGCTATATGTGGGGCAATGGACGCGTAATCGATAGCGGTAAATTCTAGTTAAAAATACTTAAAATGACTGACTTTATCAGGAGGGGGATAGCAATAATTTTTCCTTTTTTAAGGTCTTTGAATATTTTGGGGAATTCTTTAAGCAAAGGACAGTATATCTGGCTGTTTTATACATAAATAGTACTTAACTTGTAGGTAAGAATGGGTTTTGGGCAAGTCGGGGAGCTCGCCTTTATGAAGGCTAAAAAAGAAAGCCTGTAAAAGTAGGGCTTTGATTTCTTGTTCCTTATAGACATCCTTTTTTTGTGGGTTGTCGTCGATTGGCCGTTGTACTGCGACCAGGTAGGGACCCATCGGGCGCAGGCACCGGCACGAAAGAACGGAGACCGGTGTTCTTAACCGTTTTGGACATTATTGGGGCGTATTACAGGACTAAGGTGCCAAGTATACTTCGTTCGATGTTCTGTACTCCGAAGGCCGTTTTCCCATGATTTTCGTGAAGGTGTTGCTGAAAGTGGGCAGACTGTTATAACCTACCATGTGCGCTATTTCTGAAATGGTATGGTCGGAGTTTATTAAATATTCCAAGGATTTAAAGATCCGCAACTGGGTGTAATACTTGATAAACGACATGCCCAGGTCTTTTTTAAAAAGACGGTACAACGACTTGTCCGTCATGCTAAAACGGGATGCCAATTCAGGCAAATGGTGTTCGTGCTGAATGTTTTCGGTAAGGTACTTGATAATGGAGACCAATCGTTTGTCCGTAGCATGAGGCAACTCTATGTGCAGGGATTTGGAGACCGTTTGCCCCAACAGTTCCTTAAAGGCGCAAACAATGGCATATTTGCTTTTTTGGGACTTGGCGATGTCGCCGTTCCAGTTTTTGGTAAATAGCAATAGCTCCATCAGTAGGTTGTTGATCGGGTAGATGCCTTCTTTTTTGTAAAATCCGGTGGTGGTAACCGACATGGGAAAATATAGGTTTCTCATGACAACACGGGGCGAGCTGGGGTAAATGGCATGTTGTACCCCGGACGGTATCCACATGTAATGCCGGGCCGGTAAATAGTACATTCTACGGGTGGTCTTTACATGTACCACGCCCCCTTCGGTATATAAAAACTGTCCTTTATCATGACTGTGGGCTTCAATGAACGTTTCTCCCATTAAATTGTGGTAGCAAAAAATACTGTGCGGATTCTTGTCTACCTCGGTTAAATAATACTTACTGTCCATGAATGGTCGTGATGATGGAGGCAATGCACTAAATTAATAAAACATTGTCTTATTTAAATAAATAGACATTAAATATCTTCTATAAATTACAGGCTCGTTTTTGATAAAACGGCAACCAAAGGAAAAATAATGATCAAATAGGAAATTTTTCCAACCAAAAATTATAAAATACATATTAGAAAGATGGATAGAATTAAATATGCGCCTTACAAAGACAAGGTTCAAACACCTGAAAAGGCGGCCTTGCTCATTAAAAACCGCGATGTATTGGGAGTCAGTGGTTTTACCAAGGCCGGGGATAGCAAGACCGTTTTGCCACAAGTGGCAGAAAGGGCACTTTACGAAGATTTAAAGGTGACGGTTTTGAGCGGGGCCTCATTAGGGTATGATACCGATGCCGATTTGGCCAAAAACGGGGCCCTGTACAAAAGAATGCCTTTTCAGGCCGATCCTACCTTGCGAAAGAGCATCAATAACCATGAAGTGCTATATGTAGACCAACACTTGGGGCAAACCGCCGATATGTTACAGAGTATAGATACCTTTAAAATAGATGTGGCCATTATAGAGGCGGTGGCGGTTACCGAGGAAGGATATATTATACCCACCACCTCGGTCGGTAATTCCCCGATCTTTACCGAGAAGGCCGATAAGATCATTATAGAGATCAACAAGACCTTTCCGGAAACCCTTGCCGGGGTGCACGATGTAAAATTTTTAAAAAAGCAACCCCATAGGGATGTCATACCCATCCGTGATCCCGACACCAGAATTGGTGTGCCCTATATAAAAATAGACCCGGAAAAGGTAGCGGCCATTGTTTTTACCGAGGTTCCCGACAGTCCGGCCGTCATTGCCGCCCCGGACGAGAAGACCACGGCCATTTCGAACCATATTCTTGGTTTTTTGGAAAAAGAGGTGGACGAAGGCAGGTTAACGGAGTCGCTACTGCCCTTGCAGGCAGGTATCGGGAAAACGGCCAATGCCATTCTATCGGGTTTTACCAAGAGCAGGTTCAAGAACCTGACCATGTACTCCGAAGTGCTTCAAGACAGTACCTTTGAGCTTTTCGATTCCGGAAAATTGGTATTCGCCTCGGCATCTTCCATCACCGTGACCGAGGAATGCTCCCGTAGGGTGTTCGGTGATTTTGAAAAGTATAAGGACAAGCTCGTATTACGCCCCCAGAACATCAGTAATGCTGCCGAGGTCATCAGCCGTTTGGGAGTTATTGGAATAAATACCGCCATTGAGTTCGATATATACGGAAATGTGAACTCTACCCATATCACCGGTACCAAAATGATGAACGGTATCGGGGGTTCGGGCGATTTTGCAAGAAACGGCTACCTGAGCATTTTTGCCTGCCCGTCGATGTCAAAAGGAGGTAAGATATCACATATTGTTCCCATGGTTTCGCATACCGACCATACCGAGCACGATGTCGATATCCTGGTCACCGAGCAAGGCTTGGCCGATATCAGGGGATTGGCGCCTATAGAAAGGGCCCGGGTGATTATCGAGAATTGTGTGCATCCGGAGTACAAGGAACAATTGACGCAATATTTCGAAGAGGCTTACAAACAGGGCGGTCATACACCACATATACTACAAAAAGCATTTAGCTGGCATACCCGGTTCAAGAACCAAGGCACCATGAAAATACAGGAGTATGCCGATGACCATGCCTAGCTAGCCCAGGCCGGTCCTTTACAGCGGGAAGCGTCCTTTTTTTAAATGTGTGTAAATAGAAAATAGCTAGGATAAAACCTAGCTATTTTCATTTGTTCTGCTTCCTTAATCGGAAAAAAGGAGGAAAATCAATCCTTGTCGATGCGGATAAAATCGCCGTTCATGTCAAATTCGAGCTCGACATGGTTGTCCAATTCCACCTGTTGGTGATCCAGTTCCAATTCCCAATCGGTAATGTAATTGTCCGGATAGTTGGTAGCGGTATAGTCGCGAATGGCTTCCGGTATTACAGATTCAGGAAGTTTTGATGTACCGTCGATATCAACAATATCCAAATCGCCGTTAAACTCCAGATCGGTGTTGTCCGATAAATGGATTTCATAGGTTACCCCATCGTTTTCCGTTTCTTTTTCGGCATTGAGGATCGTAGTTTCCCCAAAATGATCGTTGATGTAAGTTTGGATGCTTTCGGGAATCTCTGCTTCGCTTAAAAAGATGTCATTGGAATTGTCGTCATCGTCACTACATGAGGTAAAAAGGGTTAGCATCGATGCCATTGCGATTACGGGAATTTTAATAGTGTCTTTCATTGTGATGTATAGAATTAATTTTTCTTGGATTTTTTTTGATCGTTCGATTATGACGGCTGTATTCTTCAGGTCTCCATAGCTTGTTTTTTTTATTACAATGCAAACGTAGAAGCCAAAACTGGAAAGAATTTGGAATGGATCGCAGGGGCTGCTATTAATTTTTTGAAGTGTATCGGAATTCCTTTTTAAGGATGGAACAAGGGGCTTAACGAAGGGCTGGGGTCAAAAACTTGACCTGTCATTCCGATCATTGTCCCAAATTCGGGAAGGACCTTGTTGCCCGTAAATGCGCCCGAAGGATGGAAAATGGTACATGGGCACCATTCGCCCTCGAAAAAAGCAGGGGTTTGAATAAAAGTGCCAACTCCGTTTACATGGCTGCCTTCATTTTATGCAACCAATCAATGTGTTTGGCCGCCGCTTGTTCGGCCCATTGCCTTGGGCGGGGGCCAAAGCACTCCAAAATGGCATCTACACCGATAACCGTGCCCTTGGCGAGCCTACCAAGGAGTGCTATGGGCTTGTCGCTATCATTGTTTTTAGATAGCAGGTAGCCGTATTTATCGGTTTTAATGCCCAAATCATCGTGAACAACCTTCATTAAGTTGTCTTCGAGCAGGTTTTTGACGATGGGCGACCTGACCGATTTGATTTTAGGGGCATCCAAAACGGAATCGATCATCATTGTGGCCGTAACCGATCGGCCTTCGAGGTCAAACCTCCAGCCCTTTTCGGTCAATTCGATATGGGGGTCGTTGACGAATTCTAAGTTGAGGGCGCCCGCCCTCCCCAATGCCAATAATTGCTGGATGCTGTCGACGGGAGGGCCATAGGAGTATCTCTTTGTCGATTCGTCCAGGGCGATAATTTCGGCAAAAACACGGTCTGAACAGTTGTTGAACGACAAGGCCCTGTATATGGAGGGTTGGCAATGGCGCCACACCTGACCGATGCAATAGTCCAAGCTTATGGGCCTATTTCCAATGGCCATCTCCACAAATTCCTCCATGCTTTTTAGGGCGGGTTGATTGCCGGGGGTGATAAGCGGATGGTCAATAGTTTGGTCCTTGAGCCATTGTATTACCAACTCCTCAACACCGGTCTTTGATAGATTTTGCGCATGTGCCGGCTTGGGCAGTTGGGCATAAATGGCGGCTGCTATGGGAGCAAAACTTGCTATTAGAAAAAGGGGGCTCCCTGCCTTTTGCTGGGTTTGTTGGTCTCCTATCTGTTCTTCAAAGCGGATAAGGGCCGCCTTTGACGGTTCAAACCAGTTGTCGACTCGGGCATTCAAGGGTTTAGGGACGGAGGGCAACCCGTCGAGCGAAAACGGAACATACATAACATGGCATTCCTTCCCTGCCTGGTAAGTGCATGCCCGGGTTTGCCCATCCTCAAGGATAAACTTTCCGAATTTTTCTGAGATGGCCCGTACTACGTCTATCATGGCCAATCCGAACCCCCGGATACCGATACAACTTTTTCCATTCAGGTTCTGATGGTCTAGATAGGCGGTTGTCGGGTACGGGGCTTTAAACAAGTTGATGCTTCCCTTGTCGGAGGCAAACTTGTCCCAATCTTTTATCTGTTGCGATGCTTCCGTTAATTGATGGCCTATGGTCAACACGACTTCATCGTATCCCGTATGGGTGCCCGTATCGGTTAGTATTTGAATTGTATCCTTATTGGAATAATCGATTTTCCTAACCTCTTCCTCATACATTGAAACCCTATTCGTAGCCATCAAGGGCAGGGTGAGCGACTCAAATCTTTGGGACAGGTATTTTCCTATTTGGTTACGAGGGGGGTAGGTGTCCATGGTGTCCTCGGAAATTGTATCGTAATCTTTGCCGACCCATTCGTGGTAGGAGGGAAAGGAGGGAATTTTCAAGTCAGGGCTGTCCAGGGCTTCCCTCCGGGGCAGCTCCATTACCCTTTCGGTAATATTGATCCAATTCGATGGGTTTTGGTGTAAATCATAGACCGGACCGTTTCCGAAATTTCCGGTCGGTTCGAAAAGGGAAAAATGAATGTTGTGAAGGCTTTTTTGTCTTGCCAGTTCAAGGACCAGCCTTTCCAAGGCATAGCCTCCTCTGGGGCCTATGCCGATAATCCCAACTTTTCTTACCTCCTTCATTTCGTGTTTTTATACGGGGAACTTTGCGGCCCGATGTGCCGGCTGTCCAATTTAATGGAAATATAGTGAAAACCAGGGATGTTTGGAGGTAATGTCCCGGTGTATATTGGTCCATTTTTTATGTACGCACCACCTATCGTGCGAAATGCCAATATGGGAAGGGAATACCTGGTTGACAGTACCGCGATCTTTCGATGGTGCCCAATGCGACCTAAAGTAATGCTTTAAGCGCTTTTAGGTAGGCCCTTTGGTCGTACGGGGCCCGTGGCAAGTTATTCAAGGGCCCTTTTTAAAGTTTTTTCGGCTTGTTTGACGTGCCTTTCATTATGGTAGACGACCACCCTGAGCGTGTCTCCCAGTTTTAATTTGACCCATTTTGATATGGAGATGGCTGTTTTGGTCTTATCGAGATTTACGCTTTTTGACCGGTCGAGTAGTTCGATGATCCGATGTTGTTGGCCTATAAATTTTTCAAGGGTTTGAACGGTCAATGTTGAATTGATGGGATTCATGGATTTAAAGGTTTTCATTTTATTTAAATCGTTATGGTAGGCTACCGATCGGCTAAAGTATTCGCCTAGCCAGTTGCTTTTGAACAGTTCCGAATTTTTATGTTTTGAGGCCTCTATCCGCTTTGTTATCTCGGGTATATAAAAATCGCCATACCTATTTAAATGCTCTATGCATTCCAATACGCTCCAGCTATTGGGGTTTTCCTTCCAGTTTAAAAATTCGGGCGACCGGGATTTAAACCTTTCGACATCGTTCATGTTTTTGCGAGTCATCTCCAATAGGTCCTGCAGTAACTCTCGAGCTGTTGTTGTCATGGGTTTTTTGTACAAATTTCAAGAATTGACCGGGGAAAAACCTTGACCGAAATCAAGACTTTTTAATTCTGGAAAGCGTTTCAGGTGACATTCTTAAATAGGATGCAATATATTTATTCGGTATTTCCTGGAATAGTTGTGGACTTCTCTTTAAAACCCTATTGTAACGTTCAATAGGGGAGGAGGTTAGAATATCCCTTTCCCTTTCCATTTGTTGTAGAACAAAATTTTCGAGAATACCGAGCCATATGTTTTTGTTCGCTTTGGATGATTCGATAAAAGGGACAAAGTTTTTTTTGGTCATATAGTTGAGCGTTGTTTTTTTTAGGGCTTGGATATAGAAATCGGAAGGTTGTTCGGTCAAAAATGAATCCAAAGCAGCTATCAGGTTATTTTTGTACCCAAATCTAATGGTATGCTCCTCGAATTGATTGATTATAAAGATCCTCAAGCTTCCATGGGTAACCAGGTAGATATTGGTGTCGATACTTCCCTGTACCTTTAAATAGTCATTGCGCTGCAATTCTACCTTTCCATCCCAGAGGTTTTCGCTGTTGATTTTATCGATCAGATTGGAAATAGGGTTCATGTTGGCTGGGGTTATTGTGTTAGTCCCATATCTCGGGACGATCTATTTTCATTGCCCTTAGGTACGAAAGGAATTGTCCTGCGTGAACGGATTCGTGATAGCCGATCCGCAGCAAATACTTTCCAAGTGTTTTTTTGTCTCCATTTCCGGGGTGGACGATTTCCGTTTCCGCCAGGTCTGTATCCGAAAATTGCCGCACACTCTTTAAAAAGGCATTTCTGTAGGGTTCGGCAAATTGAATTTCATCGGCAACGCTGATGAAAGGTCGATTTTCCCAGGGTGTTTGATAATTGGCCATACTGCCCCTGTTGATGATAATGTTCCATCCGTAATCGGCTTCCAAAACGTGTCTGACCATTTCTATGGCCGTCATGGCTTTTTCGTCAGGTTTCCAATTATAGTGGCTTTCAGGCAGTTTCTTCCAAATTTCTATGCTTCTTCTCCTTATTTCCGTAAAATTTAGGATGATGAGTTCGGATTGGGTCATTTTCCTTGTTTTCGAAAGTATCGTTATACATTACGCCCTGGGTTTCGGCTGGGCTTTTGCAAGCATTTGCAAGGGCCATTCCCCTGGCCGCTACCAAATATAGCGGATAAATGCCAACTTTTTGCAAGGCCATCGGGCCTTAAGCCCGACCCTGATTTTTTCAATAATGGCCAAGGCCGGTCTGGCCCCAACTTCCTTGGGTATTGAATAAGGTGATGGTTTTTTTTTGATACTGTGGATGCGGGCCGGGCTTCGGACTTTCCCCTTTTCCCCTCCGTGGAGTGGCCGAAACGGCTTTTTATCCGCTGTTATGGGCAAGGACTAAGGGGGGCAAGGGTTTAAGAGTCCCGACCTTTTGAAAACAAAGTCATTTTGGTTCCTATTTCTTCGTGGTTTCGATCACGGCCCTGAAATAACCGACAGATTCGGCAAGTCCCATAAAGGGATTGTCTTGGTTTCTTTCATGTTCCATACTGCAAACCCCTGTGTAACCAACTTTTCTGATCATATTCACCAGTGCGGGAAAGTCGATAATACCACGGCCTACTTCGAGTGAATACCCCGATTTAGTAGGGGCCGTAACATCCTTAATGTGCATATCGAAAACGCGGGTATGGTATTTTTTCAGGTCGGCAACGGGGTCTTTGCCGTTGCGTGTGTCGTGACCGATGTCCAAGCACATTCCAATCCTCGGGTCGAGGTCTTTGGTGTGGTTCCAGACATCTTCGGCATCTGGAAAGATTTTAATATCCGGCCCGTGTAAATGAATCGCAAATTTAAAATCGTACTCTTTTACTTTTTTGTCCACATAAGGAAGCAGCTCAACGTTGGGTACGCCGACGATCAATTTTACCCCAACCCTTTTCGCATATTCAAAAGCCCGGTCGACTGCCTTTTTACTTTTCATATAAATTGGGCCAACGGCATAACCGGTAACATGGCTGGCTTTCAATTTTTCATGAAAGGCGGCAATTTCCTCATCGGTACTCGTCATGGGCAAATGAAAATCCTTGATGCATAAATAATGTACATCGAGCGCTTTCATTGTTTCAAGTGTTTTATCGAGGTCGAATTTTACGAAGGTATAGCCTGCTATTCCTACTTTGAATTTTTCACCGGTTTCAGCGGGAGGCTGTGGTCCCGTACTTGCTTCCTGTGCCCTGCAGGCCATGATGGTAATCGCAAACAGAAACGCCAATACTTTTAATTTCATTCTTCATTTTTAATGATTCCGTCCTGGCCAATGTAGCACATGCATACCGAATACGAAATCTGTGTGGATCTATAGGCTAGGGGCACCAAGCCATTATCTATACGGCGTGTACCGCTGCACAAGTTAACAAAAAAGTACGTTTCGCCCACGGTCTATCGATAGTTATCCTGGCATGCGATTTCAGGGTAGGGGCGGTAATCGGGAAAAAGCCCTAAAAAGGGCTTAAAACTGGGCGCAATTTTGTTCATTATGGACTTGTCCCTTGGTTACCCGTGTTGGCACTGGTATTTTAATCTAATTCAAATGCATTTTCATGCCTTGATGTGTGGCCTTGAATCCAAGCGATTCATAAAAGCGAATGGCGTCGGGACGTTTCTTGTCGGTGGTCAACTGCAACAAATGAGCTTTGCGTTCCTTCGCTCTTTGGATAGCCCATTGAAATATGGCTTTCCCAATACCAAGTCCCCGATGTTTCTTATGCACGCGTACTCCTTCAATTTGTGCACGAATACCTCCTTGGTATGTTAAATAAGGGATAAACGTCATTTGAAAAACAGCGATAATCTGTCCATCTCCATTTTCGACCACCATCAGTTCTTGGTTTGGGTCAGAATCGATTCGCTCAAAGGCGTCATAATAGGATCTTGCCAATGGGATGGTAAGGTTTTCCCGTTTACGGCCCAAGGAATCGTCAGCAATCATTTCTACAATGGTAAATACGTCATTGGTTGTTGCTTTTCTATATTTCATGGTTCTTTCAAGTATTGGTGTTGGTTAAAATTCTTTTCCATTTCCTCTTTTATCGGTCTAAAACCCACCCAATAAATATTACCCTCATTTTCTCCGCCTCTATGGAAAAACAAATACTTGCCATCGGGCGATACACTTGCAGCCATTTCAGTTTGATCTGTGTTTATCTTGGGCCCCATGTTAAAGGGCCTTGACCATTTTTCATTTTTATTAAAACTGATGTACAAATCACTTTCACCATAACCTAAATCACTCTTAAAATCATAAATCATATAGCTTTCGTTTGGAGCTATGTATGAATGGGCTACCCATTTGGCAGCAGTATTGATTTCCTTTCCCATTCTATCAATACTTTTGTATTGACCATCCTCTTTGATTGACTTGTAAATAACCCAATCTTCTGGAGCATCTCCTTTCTCTCCAGCGGTGAAATATAAATTACCCTCTTCAGTAGAGGTCAAGTACATGATTATGGTTCTATCTACAAATGGTTTCTGCAACGGTATTGGCGTGCTCCAGCCCTTTGCTTCCCTCTTACTATACCATTGGTGAAGTCCTGGTGGTTTAGGTGTATCGTTTAGAGGTCGTGTACTTCCAAAATACAGTTTATCCCCTTTTGGGTTGATATGAGGTTCGAAATCCCACCCTTTGGTTGCTGTAAAAAATGCAGGTTTTGGGCTGGACCACTTATCGTCAACTAATTGCATGCAATAAATTGTATTGTCTTCTCCAGGTTTTCTCCGTGTAAAATAAAGTTCGTCCATTTCTGGAGTAAAGGTAATTGCAAACTCGTAGCTCTCAGTTGAAATAATCCCTTCCCCAAAAACCAAAGGCGTGTCAGTTGGAATGTCAGGATCTAACAGCACTATATTTGATTCTGTTTCTTTACTGCAAGAAAACAAATGAAGGACTATGAATAGAAAAGTAACGTTAACACCTTTCATAATTATATTTTTACGAATGATACATTTTTCGCCCTACTGCTGGATACCTCAAATCCAATAATATCATTAGCAGAGTTTCTTATAAAAACCACCTTTAGAAATGACCCTTTATTACCAATGAAATAGTCATTTTTAATAGCATTTAATTTGAAATCACCCAGTCTTGTGTGTTTTGCAACCAATTGATTTTCTTTCACATAAAATGAGTAGTAGGCATTCAATTCAGAGCTGTAATATCTTCCGGTAAATTCTTCAAGAGTAGTTGCATTGTATTGTGCAGGAGTATATTTTTCTGAAATGATTTGATAGCCATCACCCAGTGTCATAATCATCTGGTTGTTTGCAAAGGAGATACCCACATAGTCATGAATATCCATTTCAAAAGCATGTTCGCCTACTGGCACTAAGGCAGTGTTGCCATTCTTGGTAATAAAACGCAAGGTGTCATTTTCAACTTTAATGTGGCGTGAATATGTATCATCTTCATCCCAATAATGGCCCTCAAATTGTTTTAAATATGCCGTTCCTTTCTTAATAGGTTTTTTGTGGGTTAATAGTTTTTTGGGTGATGAAATTGATTTTTTATTTTTAAGATAGGGTTCTAGACAAATGTCCATGATATCATACACCATTCTGGAGCCATTGATTTCACCATTCGTATTTGTAAAGATCACACTCAAGTTCAGTTCTGGAAATCTTGCCAAATAAGACTGATAGCTGGCGTCCTGTCCACTGTGTTCAATACGTTTGAACCCTTTATAGGTGTTGATGAACAAACCATTTGCATAGCCGTAGGTTTCTCCATTGTTCAAATGCCGTAAGGTTTGCATTTTTTTAAAGATAGCTGGGCTACCGACTTTTTTTGTGTCATAATTAATAAGCCATTTACTCAAATCTGTAATTGTCGTGTTAAGGTTGGTAGCACCAACACTGAAGTTATTAAATAGATCTTCAACGTATATTGAATCGACTTTGAAATAGGAAAGGCTTTTATTTTTAACAACCTGTCCTTTTTGATCTACAAATTTGGAATCATACATCCTTAGGGGTTCAAAAATGTGTTTATGCGTAAACTCGGCAAAGGACATCTTCGATACCCTAGCTACGATTTCTGCCAACAATACATAGTTGGTATTGCTATACATATGATTTTCGTTGGGTTTGAAATTTAAGGTCTCTTGATTAAAAATAATCTTCAACACCTGTTCATTGGTAATGACATCATCTAGCGTCCAACCAGAGAGGCGTAATAGGTTATACTTGTCTTTTAGCCCACTTGTGTGATTTAGCAAATGGCCAATGGTAATTTTGTGCTCAAATTCGTGCATCTCAGGAAGATGGATTCCAATATCATCCTCCAAAGACAGTTTTCCTTCGTCTTCAAGTAAGAAAATGGCAAATGCGGTAAACTGTTTTGAAACCGAAGCCACATGAAAGGAAGTCCCTTTGTGAATCGGTGTCCCATAGTCAAGATTGGCCAATCCAAAGTACTTTTCATAGATCAACTGATTGTTTTTTACAAGACCAATGGCAACGCCCGGTTCATTCTCATTATAATTACTTAAAAGGCTATCGATTTTCGTTGTTATGTGATGGATGTTGATTGGTCCACTATTGTTTTGGGCATGTATGGTAACGGCATTTAAAATAAGCAGTAAGAACCTTATGAATTGAAAAGTTGTTTTCATATTCATTTTTAGTGTTTAGATGCTTTACCGGTATCACCAAAACCATAAAAATGGACGATCACTAATAATGTGAAACCCAGACCGAATCCCAAAACTCCTATGTTTAGACCTAAAATTGTTTTTTCACTTCCGTCTAGATATTTCATTGAGCCGCCATACAAATCCTGTAATAAGTAAGCCAACAAAAACCCACCAGTTACTAACATGCTCAATAGTGAGCTTAACTTGTTCTCTTTTTTGGCCCAAAGCAACCATAAACATAAAACTCCTATTGCCGAATTGGTGATGAGTTGCCATACTTCATGAATTTTTGCATGTGGTGTCCAGTCAGGGTTAAATACATGAGTGTCATTAATTTCTAAAAAAGGTACAGCTAGAGCATACAAGAGAATGACGAATGTAATTGTACTTTTTTTAAATATCATTTCGATTCTTTTTTGCTAACCCCAAATACCAGTTGCCGCAGTTTCCTTAGCATACGTTTCAAAATCTTTCGCGGGCCTACCCAACACTACGGCAACATCATTGGAAACTTCTTGGTTGTCTGGGTTGCCTAATACTTCTTTGAACAAATAACCGAAGAGCCAGACGTAAGTATTGGGCAAGCCGGCTTTTCGCATACTTTCCTTAAACTCATCAATGGAAATAGGTACAAATTGAATGGGTTTATCTATGGCTTCGGCCATGATACCGGTCACTTCCTTAAAGGTACTTTTTTGAGGTCCTGTTACGGTTATGGTTTTCCCGTTGAAAGTATCATCCATCAGTACTTTTGAAACCACATCTGCAATATCATCGGCATCCACAAAAGGAATCTCAGCCTCTGGCATTGGCAGGGCCACGGTACCTTGCCGCACAAATTCCAAAAAGGCGCCTTCACTAAAGTTTTGGTTAAACCATGATGCTCTAACCAGTGTATAATTTAATCCGGAATTTGCCACGATTTGCTCGCAAGCTTCTGCTTCAGTTTCTCCCTTTCCTGATAGTAAAACGACTTTATCCAATCCTGCCTTTATAGCTTTTTCAACCAGTTTGCCAATGGCATCTCTGGCTCCAGGGACAGCTAAATCAGGATAATATACGATGTAGGCTCTATCCATATCTTTTAAAGCAGCATTGTAGGTTTCAGGATTTTCCCAATCAAATACCGGGTTTGTTTTTCTACCAACAATGCGCACATTGTGGCCAGATTCTTTTAATTTTTTTGCAACCCGACGACCTGTTTTTCCTGTACCTCCGATAACTAAAATGTTTTGTTTCATGATATATGCGTTTTATGTAATTTGGTTTTGTTTATTGATTTCTACCTTGATATACCAATAGAGTACTGTTATGCCTAAGAATTCAAAGCCTATAAGCCAAAATCCTAAATCCGTGAAAAATTGATAATAGGAGCCTCCATTTGGGATAACAAAAACAGGAACCGTTATTATAGCATCCAAGGCTGTTGCGGTTAAAAAAAAGGTTTGCCCAACCCAATATCCATGTGTGTTCGTTTCTTTTTTGTAGTATAGTCTTGCCCCATACCAGACCAATGGTATGACTGAAATAAAAAGCAGCATATTTGCTTGTTGTTCCGCATTTTGTAAAACTTGGATGTAAAAGGAAAGTGTATAAAGACTGACCCCAATGATCCAGATAATAACGCCAATACCAATAGCTCTTAATTGTTTCATGACTGTTCGTTTTTTGATTTGTAATTTCTATGGCTCGATTCAGTATTTTGGATAACCCTTTGCCAGCATTACTGTTTATTGGTTATCCATGACACGGCCGCTAAAGTGATTGATGTCTTTATCTATAATCGAGTAGTCAATTTGATGATACAAAGGTGTGAAGCGATCAAATGGTTTTTTTGACACTTAAAGACAAGATTTTGACAGTTTACGCCAAAAAGAGCATTCTAATTGTTTTTTCTGAATTCAGATGGGGTGAGGTCAGTCCATTTTTTAAAAGCACGATTAAAGGCACTTTGTTCTGAAAAACCTGTTAAGAACGCAATCTCGCCTATACTCACAGTGTTTTTGCGTAGCATTTCTTTTGCGATTTTTTCTTGGGTTTTTTTAACCAAATCACGATAGGTAACACCAGCTTCGGAAAGTCTGCGGGTCAATGTTCGATTGCTCATAGCCGCAAGGTCACTGATATAATGTATGCTTGGAATGCCTGTTGGAAGCGCATCTTTTATAAGTGCTTCAACATCACGAACAAACTTATTGCCAGGAATTTTTATGCCTTTGGCCTTCTCATCAACTTGTTGTAGTAAATACCTGTTGATGCTGGCATCTGCCTTGGCGGTTCTTAAATTTAAATCGGCTGTTTTGTAACTGATTGAGTATTGTGGTCGGTCAAATAAAATAGGACAATTAAATGCTGCTTTATGGCTAGTGAGATCTTTGGGCTCTTTATGTTTGAAACTTACTTGAATGGGGGAAATGTCTTTTTCGGACATGGCTTGGAGTACGACTACTGTTGCTGAAAGACTTGCCTCGGTCGATAGTTCCATTCCTTTTCGATGTGCTTCACGATTGAGTACTATATGTGAAATGCTTCCTTCCTTCTTAATTTGCCAATCAAAGGTGTTGGATAATAGTT
The DNA here is from genome assembly GCF_900141855.1 of Pseudozobellia thermophila. Classification (GTDB taxonomy): domain Bacteria; phylum Bacteroidota; class Bacteroidia; order Flavobacteriales; family Flavobacteriaceae; genus Pseudozobellia; species Pseudozobellia thermophila. Next base: position 14,382 of record NZ_FQYU01000007.1, on the reverse strand, counting down.
TGAAGTAGCGTTCGCTACGTTCAAAAATCTCCCCAACTGTTGAGCATGTGCGCCAAGAAAGTCCTAAAACGCCATAATCTTCGATTACCATTTTTTGGCCTACTCTTACGGCAAAACCGTGCCCAAGTTTATCGGCAAGTAATTCATGTAAGGTTAGGAACTCCTCAGCCGAAACGACTTGTAAAGAATCCAAAGCGTTAATGGGGGTTGTTAAATCCATAAGACTCTCTCTGGAGAGGCCTTCCTCAATGGCACAATCAAGCATTTTTCTATATAGGTTTACGGAAAAGTATTTCATGGGTTTAAAATACTAAGTTGTTGATTGTGTTTTTTTTTCAAATTAATCCCAACACAGCGTGCCCGTTGTACAAGATATAAAAAAGAGCTTTGGCATACTTGCCGATCGGGCGATGGATCGTCGCCTACAACCTAAAACCCGCCTGAACGGCACGGGCAGGAATACCTAAAGTTTACGGAAAAACGCCCCAAGAGCGGGGCGGGGGCACTCGGTACCTTAAAAAGGGGCGAAAAGGTCCTGCTCCGCATGCTCTACGCCCTTTTTGACCGTTCAAAGATCAAGTTGCAAAGACCGGCCTAAAAACAAAAAAAACTAAAAAGGGCTTATAAAAAGTGTTTTTTCACTGTTCAAGGACTTGTACAGGGCTTGCCGGTGTTACCCAAGGCTTTTTATTCCGTTTCCAATTGTTTATGTGAACCATCACAATGCGGCTTTCGTTTCGATAATCCGCAAGTACAATCATTTAATCCGTATCCATCCATAATTCGTTCCATATTTTTTTCAATTCGGGATATTTTGGTTTTAGATTGTTTTGGTTTATTAAAATACAAAAGATACCCTCTTTGTCTACCAGGGGTTAGTCTCGAAAATGCTTCTTCGAAATCCGGATTTTCCCCAAATTTTTCCTCTAACTCATTTGGTATTTCAAAATCAGTGGTTTTTTTCTTTTTTATTTTAATTCCCGATTTTTCAATTTCGACTGCTTCTTTAATATAATCCTTAATAATCGGTTTTAGTTCAAAAATTTCAGGTAAGTCGGTAAACCGTATTTGTCTGGCAGCTTGTACGTTTTCTGTTTGCTGAATTAATATATTTTCAGGGTCCTTTAATAAAGCTCCTTTATTAAACAGAATGGCACAATAATTTTTAAACCCATGGATTAGAACAATGTTTTTTCCTTTGTCCGTATAACAAGGGTGCATCCATTTATACTCTTCGTTCAGTCCACATTCGAGAATAATTTCACGAAGTTTTGTTAATTCCTCTTTCCAGTTTTTGAGGTTGTTCAGGTATTTATTTACTTCTTGGTTCATTTGTTGCTCGGTTTCTCCCAAATGTTGGGTAACGGGCGGGGTAGCTATTTGCGCGTGATTTTCGTCCAGAAAATCCGAAGGCACCGAATTTTGGCCCTTGTTGTGCTTTCGTTAGTTGTCCAGTTCTTGCTCGATTAATTTTAGTATGGTTTCTATTTCCGCCTTTATGCGACCAAATAACTTTGGCCCATTCGTTGCTTTGGCCAAGAGTCGATAACCCAGCAGGTAATTTTCAAATTCAACTAATTTGAACATCGGCTTGTTGTTTACCATTTCGGAAATCGACTCGTTTTCAAAATCCATAAATCCTATATCACTTATAATGTTACGCACACTTCCCTTATTATATAAAAGCGAGCGTAAATTGTCGTCATAAAAATTTGCTTCATTTAACTGAATATTTATAAAATCCAATGAGCTTTCAAAAGAGGCCAGGTGTTGCCTTAAGTTTTTATTCAAAATGATATTAAGCTTACCAGAACTAATGATGTCATTTAAAACCCCTGTTGAAGGCAAATAGCTTAATTGACTACCAAGAACAGGAGCAAACATCTGCGATATTTCCCGATTGCTGACCGTATCAAGTACATTTTTGTCAAATAGGGTAGATAGATTGTCAAGTGATTCTATTCGTTGTTCATTTTCTTGAATCGAGGCATTTATTTTGTTCAGGTTGGTTTCAAATTCCGATCGTAGCGATACTAAATATTCCTGCTCTAGATTTCTTTGTTCGTTGTAATTGTTGTTATTGTTAATCTGTAAGGCAATTAATATCCCGATAACAACAAGCACAATTTCTCCAATGGCATAAAGAAGGTATTTGCTGAATTTGTTTTCAGTCAGCATTTTTTGGCGAATCTTTCTAAAGAATTTTATCATTGGTTATGGGTTGGTTGAAGTACAGCGATCTGGGCTAAGCATGGTTCGGGGGCACGCTGTCGCGCAATTTTCAATTTAGCGATTTTATAAATATACACAGACCATTTGATTTGGCACCATGGTCCGCCTTAGGTTTAGCTTGTGTGCCTGTAGCACAAATCACCAAAAAAGTGCTCGTCGATGCTTGCCCATCGGGCGACGGATCCCCATTGTGCAGTGTAAAAGCGGGGCGGGGGCACTTTGTCCCCTAAATAGGGCTTAAGAAGGTGTTTTTTCGCTGTTCCAGGACTTGTGCGAGGCTTACCCATGTTATGTGTCGTTTTCCTTCTTTTTTCTACTTACCAGGATAAATATGATTATGGATGCAAGAACTAGTCCCACAGCAATAACGTTGGAAAGTATACCTGCATCAGAATTGATATCTGTATGTGCGAAAACGGGTTTTGATATGGAGGGTATTCCAAACAGAAGCACTAAGGCCAATTTTTTCTTATGACTCATCCCTTAATCTTTTAGTTTCCTTAAGTGTTACTATCAAACCATACCATGCTGGAATTAATGGCAATGCTGCCGTTGCTACTCCTGCTGTATATCTCCATTCTCCATATAGAATAAAAGGAAAAATAAAATGGGTTAATTCTGCAATGGTCATGGCTACAAAGAAAAAAGCCAGAAAATAATATCCTAAAGCCCATTGCTTAATAATGAATATTGCTCCGGTTATCCACATTACAGGGGCAAAGAATGCAGCAAAAGTCAGTAGGCCTTGCTGTGAAACTTCTTGACCACTAAGTTCAGACGCAACACTTTCAAAACCGAAAATGTATTCTTCGTATACATGGACAATGAAGAAAATGACAGTCAACAAATAGGCGATGATCACTTTGGATGTGTCGAATCGATATTTATATCCGGTTTTAAGGTATAAAAGAAACCCACCTGCGCTTGCTCCTCCAATGACCAAGGGTCCGATTTTACCAAAAAAGATATAAGTACACAGACTCAATAGAATAATAAATACCCCTGGAATAATTATGTCTAAGTTTTTCATGTTCCTTTTTTTTATGACTCACAACGGTTTGGCTACGCGTAGTGCGTGACTGGAATGCACTTCGCAGTCTGTCTGCCGTTATGTTTATTCATAATCACCTACTTTCAATTTAAAACAAGAACCCGCATTAAGTATAGCTTTTGATGTGCGTCCGTTTTTCTGTTTAAACGGTTGAAGCTCTATCAAAACCAACTGTTTCCCGGTACCGATGTGGCGATACGTCTGCATTCTTCTTAAAGAATCTACTAAAATAATATTCATCATTATAGCCCAACTCATAAGCGATTTCTTTCACGGTTTTATCTGTTAGATACAGCTGTCTTTTGGCTTCTATGACGATGCGTTCAGCGATTAAGTCCGTCAAGGTTTTGTTGAAATGTACCTTGGTCAGTTTGGATAGGGCTTTTGGCGAAATGGATAGCATTTCGGCATAGTCGCTGGCGGTATGCTTGGTCTTGTAATGCGATTCTATATAGCTCTTTAGGTTTTGTAATATAAAGGGCTCTTTATTTCTTTCTGTTATGTTTTGTCCGTCACCCTGTTGTGCCGTTTTTAGTCTTGATGCTGAAATCAAGAATATTTTCAGGTAGGAAATCAATAGTTCATATTGTGCCAAATCAGGTTTTTGCATTTCAGTTTTGATTTGGTCAATGATCATTTCAAAATTTGCTTTTGCAGCCTCGCTCACGTGGATAAAAGGCGGGTCGTAAATATTGTTGAACAATACTCCATTGCATGCGACTTCTTTGTGATGCTTATGGATGCAAAAGAAGTCAGGATGAAAATTTATTACTGAACCACTAATTTCAGTTTCGGCATTGAGCATAAAAGGTTGGTAGGGTGAAAAGGAAAATAGGGTATGCTCTTGAAAGTCATAGTTTGAAAAATCAGCCTTGACGTTGCCCTTGCCCTGCTTTACCCAAATGAGAGCGTAATAATTCAACCGCTGAATATGGTCAAATGGGTTTTCCTTTTCAAAATGGTATAGTTTGAAGGCCAGATTGCCCGTTTGGGGATTGATGAATGTGAAATGGTTATCTTGCAGCATAGCCCAATATTAGATCAGCTTTCTTTCGCTTTTATCAATTTTTAAGTCGTTAATACTTGCAAACCGTTTTTGCATGAGTCCATTTTCGTTAAACTCCCAGAGCTCGTTTCCATACGCCCTGTACCATTGGTCGTTTTCATCTTGATATTCATACTCAAATCGCACCGCCATTCTGTTTTCTCGAAATCCCCAAAGTTCCTTTTTTAGTTTGTAATTTCTTTCTTTCTTCCATTTTTCAGTCAGAAATTGGACGATCTCTTCCCGTCCGTTGATAAATTGAGTCCGGTTTCGCCACTCGGAATCTAAAGTATATGCTTTTGATACACCTAGAGGATCTTTGCTATTCCATGCATCTTCTGCCATTTGCACTTTTTCAAGAGCCGTATTCAATGTGAAGGGGGGAAGTGGATATTTTTTTTCTTCCTGATTCATTGTACATAGATGTTTTGGTAAACCCAATGTGGGAATCATGTTGACACGACTCCCATATTAGGTTTATGAATTTACAAACTTTCGGCCATTGGGAAATCGACAGGCACTTTCGTAAGATTGTGTAAATAATTCATGGCCGTTTTATCACTTACCTGAAGGATCAAATCGACAAGGTTTTCCTTTGTATATCCCTGGTCAAAAAAGTCCTTGACATTTTCATCACTTGCATTTCCTTTGTTTCTGGTAATGTCGGCCGCCAATTTAACCAAAGCATTCAATTTGGCATTCTCGCTCTGTCCTTTTCTGATATCCAACAGTTGTTTGTCATCGAATCCATTCATTTTTGCCAGTACGGTGTGTGCACTTTGGCAATAAATACATCCGTTTACCTGACTGACAATTAGGTTCACGGCTTCCTTTTCTTTGTTCGATAATGATGTTTTGGCGTTTTGATAGTCCAAGTACTTTTTGAGGCCATTGTCTGAATAGGCAATTGTAGCATAAAGGTTAGGGACAAAGCCCAATGCCTTGTTTAAATTGTCAAAAATCTCTTGATTTGTTGGAGATACTTGCTCCCTTGTAGGAACATTAAATTCTACTTTAACTAAATTTTCCATTCTAAACTGTTTTAATTGTTGTTTGTCAATATCGACAACACAAAGATGGCGTGCATTCACCCTGAATAAAATGGACAATTTTCGTTAATGGATGGATGATTTTCCTGAATGCCGGTCAATTGTTACACAACGCTTAGGCTAGGGTTCGTTGATGTGATTCGTCCGAAGGACAACCCCTCCGTAGCCCAAACCCCTCCGAACGCCCGCCTGCATGACAAAGTCGGGAAGGTAGCCGTTCGGTACGGGCGGGGGTAGCTTTTTGCGCACGATTTCCGATTGGGAGATCCGCGAGCAATGAATTTTAGGCTTTGTGCCTTTGGTGCAAGTTATAAAAAAAAGGATTTGACCCTTGCGGATTAAAACAGGGATGGCAGTTTTGGGTATGCGGGGGAAAAAAGGAGTACCCGTAAAAAGGGTGCGCCCGCTTGACATTAGATCGTCGCCTACCACCTGAAAACCCGCCTGAACGGCACGGGCAGGAATACCGGAAATTCACGGAATAACACTCTAGGAGCGGGGTAGGGGCACTTTGTTTCCCAATAAGGGCTTAAAAAAGGTGTTTTTTTCGCTGTTCAAGGATTTGTGCAAGGGTTACCAGTGTTGTAAAGGGTTATATTTTCATTGCCGCCATTTGTTTATCTAAAAACTCTTGAATTTCTTGTTTATGTCTAGTTTTTACAGTTCCACTAACTCTTCCATATTTTTCCATTTCCGTTATTTTATCTTCCTTTTTTGGAAAAGGAAAGCGACCAGCCCAGCTAGTGTAACTTTGAAAATTGTTTAATAGTTCAATTTCTTTTTCAGACAACTCTATTTTGTAATGGTTAACTATCTCCATGTAACCATGACCATTGGTATTTTTTGATTTCCATTGATTCATAAACTCCTTAAATGAAGAAATTTGACCATTCAGAATATTGTCTTTTTCCTCAAATAAAGCTCTAGCTTTTAGGATTAATTCCAAACTAACCGCATACATAAGCATACTACCTCTAAACAAACCAAGTGCATGAACTCGTTCATTTTGATCCCTAATTTGCATAACCTCTTTTCCTTTTTCGAACGAATCGTCAGCAGCAAGTTTTAGACTTAAAGCGTGTTCTTCATATATTAACCATGAAAGTGAAGATCTTATCTCGTAGTATTTTTTGATGCTCAATATTCTCTAAATTTTGGAATTATGCTTTAATGCTTTACAACGGCAGTCTGTCTCAAAACCACCTTTGATTTTGATTAAAATCACACAATTTGTGATATACGGGATATCGGCCTGAAAGAAGGTTGGGTTTTCATAAAAGGGGATGTAAGGGACAAGACCCCATCTTTCAGCCTTTTAATGGTTACAAGGGCTTTTTGTCGTTATTTGTTTATGTAATTGATCATCCAGTTGATACCAAACTTATCTGTAAATTCTCCGAAGTAAGCACCAAAAAACATATCTGCCATTGGCATTGTAATGTTGCCATCTACAGAAAGTTCAATAAATAGCCGGTCGGCTTCTTCCCTTGTTGCGGGTTCTAGGCAAATATGCATATTGTTTCCACTTGTCAATGCAAAGCCCATTTCCTTTGGTGCGTCCGTACCCATTAATATATGCCCACCAACTATGGGCAATTCAACGTGTAAAACCATTTTTTTTACGTTATCGGCAATGGGAGGCCAATTTTCGGTACTTGCAGGCACATCTTCAAAACGTTCAATGCCTTTACCTATAAATTCAGTTTTGAAAACAGATTTATAAAATTTGAAAGCTTCTTCTGTATTACCTGCGAAGTTTAAGTAGGTCGTTACTCTTGGCCTATTGTTGGTTTTATTTTGATTGCGCAGTTTAAATTGTGCTTCAATGTATTGGTCCAGATTTTCCATAGCCATGGTAAAACCTTCTTTAAAGCCTATTGCGATAATTTTTTCCAAGTCACCAAGGCTCTCGTACTTGGCTGTAATGGTCACAAGGGTTTTCTCTCCATATTCATTGAACTTATTTGTCCATTGGGTTCTAGGCATTTCTGGGTTAACTGTTCCGTTTTCATCACAGAAGGCATCTAATCCCGAAAACATGGATTGATTTACAATTTTGATGTAATCATTTTTGCACCAATGACATTCTTGCGGGTTTTCACCTTCGGTATTATACATTTCGTAAAGCCACATTCCGCCCTCGCGAAAATCCATTGATTTTGTTCTTGTTTTATAGGGTTTAGGTGCCCACCACAGGTCAAGAATTTCGGGATTTGTCCACGCTTCCCAAACCAATTCAAGGTTTGCGGCAAACTCGCGTTCCACATTAATTGTGTTTTTGTCCTTATCGACTACGAAGTCAAATTTTAAGTTTGGGTTCATTTTCCTTTCGATTTCAATTGTTCTAAAACGGTGTCCAATTGGTCAAAGCGTTTGTCCATTAGCGCTTTAAATTGCTCCAACCATCTTTCTACATCCTTCATTTTATCAGCATTTAAGTGATAATGAATTTCCCTGCCTTGTCGCTCCTGTTTGATTATTTCACATTCTGTAAGTATTCGCAAATGTTTTGAAACAGCTTGTCTGCTTGAATCAAAATGATCGGCTATGGCATTTGGGGTCATTGCACCAACGGCCAAAAGCATTATTATGGCTCGTCTTGTTGGGTCTGCAATTGCTTGAAAAACATCTCTACGCATACTTATTCGGGTTTATACAACATGGCAATAATGTTGCATTCAAATTTTTGCACATCAACGAGATTAAATTTTTGCATCTCGGTCAACTCTTTAAAAATGGGCATTCCGCTTCCGATAGCAGCAGGGTTTACAAACAAATGCAACTCGTCAATAAGCTTGTTTTTGATGAGTGCGGAAACGAATGCACCACCACCATAAGCAATAATGTCTTTGCCTGGCCTATGCTTTAAATTGGTAATTTCTTCGACCAGGTCGCCTTTGGCAATTTCAGTGTTTTCCCAAATTGATTTGTCAAGTGTTTTGGTAAATACGATTTTTTGGGTTGAAGCATATTTAACCCCGCCTTCATACTCTGGATTGTCGGGGTCTTTGGCAACATTTGCCCAATGTGGAATAAATCCTTCCGCCAATTTTCTACCTAGAACAATTGTGTCTATCGGTTCGGTAATTTCTCGAACATAATTGGTAATGTCATCGGTCCAAGGAAACTCCATCCAATCCATTTCCCCATTTTGACCTGAAATAAAACCATCTATGGTCGTTTGGACCTGTAATTTTAATTTTCTCATTTTTCTAAAATACGAAACCAATCAGTTGCAAATATATATGAAACCAATCGGTTTCTCAAATGTTTTTTAAAAAAATGAATTATGTTGTGGTTTTGAGGTTTGTAAAGTGGTTTCCAATGACCGCTAATGGTGAAGGCTTCCCCATTTTTGAATCCTTCACAAAGACTGGCCTAAAAACAAAAAGCCCCTAAAAAGGGCTTAAAAAAGGTGTTTTTTTCGCTGTGCAAGGACTTGTGCAGGGCTTACTTTTGTTGTAAGGCGAATTTTTATTCCAATTTGGCAATTAAGCCCCACCCGTTCGCCTTATCTATAACAACACAATGAATGTTGTTTACTCCTTTTTCAAGGGGCAGGTATAATTTATTGGTATTGATATCAATATGTCCCATGTACTGAATCCCTTTTGCCCTAAAGGTATTATTGCCTTTAAAAAGGACTTTCCCGTTTAAATAGACTATTATTCTGTCACTATAATCAAATGAGAAAAGTTTTGTTTCATCATTATCGGAATGTACCGTAGTTGATGCTACGATATAGTCTTCTTCATTCTGTTCGAAGTTGCCGGAAGATGACTTTTTTATGTATTTGGAAATAGGTAAAAGACCTGTCGCCTCAGTTTCAACGGTAATGTATTCTTCCTCTAAAAAATTTTCATAGTGTATCTCTTCGGCCTTGTAGGGTTTTGATTTCGTTATTTCCCATTTTGTAATAATTGCAGGGTCAACAGGGGCAATGCTGTCTTTTTTGGTACTTTCTACGGCCTCTTTGGGTGTAAATCTAAAGTTTGAGAATCGATTTGGGAACAAGGCAAAAAGCCCAATTTCCCCAGTATTATGTTCTGTTCTTAGTTTGTCAATTGTCATGACTTTTTTATCGTTTACAAAAACCTCGGCACTTTGGTTGTTTACTTCGATTCGTAAGCTGTTCCAACCTGTTTTCTTAAATGAAACCCTTGCTTGTTTTTCTCTATATAATTGCCAATTCGACTCATTGTTAAATATGGGTGTATACTGAACGGCATCAACTTGGTTCGATTTATGCATTCGCATATATACTTCTTCCATATCGTTGTTTTGCTTTCTAAAAGTAATACCGGCAAAACTTCTGATTGTGTTTGCATATACTTCCACCTCTATGGTGCCGTTTGCAAATTTTTGATCTTTGACCGTAATCCTTCCTCCGTTTAAAACCAAGGTTTCCCTATTGTCAAATTTTTCGAACCTTGTTTCTTCTGAAACATTCCAATTCGAGGCGACCATGTCGACTTTTATTTCAGGGCCTTGGGCAATAGCCAGTTGAAAACCCAACAAAGCAATGATTGCACAAATTATATTTGTCATGATTTTTAATCTTTGTTTTGGACAAAAATCCGATTTAATAGCCTTATTACCGTATCACTTTATTGTTAATTGCTATCATTTTGGTAAATCTTTCTGTAAGCGGAAGGATTCATGTCCTCCATTTTCATAAAAAATCGTGACAAGTTATTTGGTTCACTAAAATTTAAGTCATGGGCTATTTCTGATATTGTTTTATCGGAATAGCGTAGTTCGGTTTTTATCTCAATGAGTAGCCTATTGCTGATAATTTCCTTTGTTGTATATCTGGTATGCTCTTTGACCAAGGCATTAAGCTGATGGCGAGTTACATTTAATAAGTTGCAATATTCTTCTACCGTATGCGAGGTGCGAATATTTAGTTCGAGTAGTTCTTTAAATTTATAGATTATTGAATTCGATTGCGTGCTTGGTGAAATATTGTAGCATTTTGAATACAACCGATTGAGCTTTGACAAAGAAAAATACAATAGGGAACGCAAGATATGGGGACTATCATTTTGATAGTTTTTTATCTCGGCGATAATTTCGTTCAATGCCGATCGTATAAAAGCATAATCATCATTTTTCAGTCGTAAAAATTGAGGGTGCTGGGAATTATAAAAATATTGTAACCGGTAGGTGAACAGTTTATCGCCAAAAAAGTCGGATAAAAAATCACTCTGAAATACAAGATGAAAACCCTTAATGCCGGATAGGTCGATCATACAGCATTTTTTTTGGAAGGGGGAAATAAAAAAAACGCTATTCTCCTTAATTTCCAACAATTGCCCGTTCAATTCTATGCTTCCATTCGCCTTTTCAAAAATCATGATCTCAAAAAAATCGGTGATCTGTGGATTGGGGTCAAAGAAAACATTAGGATTACCTTCAAACTTGTGTAAGTCCATTAGCAATTCGAAGCCGTACTTTGATTTTTCAAAAATGAATTTTCGCAAAATTGAATTTTTCCGTTACTGGTTTTTCATATACGTTACAACGGGCAGGCGGCTATGGCGAGTTGCGTGGTATGCCAGGCATACCTTAGCAAGGGATCGCCATTAGACGCACATTCGCTATGGCCAGTGATGTCGATGCTACCGACCGCGAGCGGCTCCGTCCGGGTTTTCTAGGATTGAATATAGCAAATTTTATGGGCGAATGTGCAGTCGTACTGCCTGGCCGATGGTCGATGGTAGGAAAAAAGGGGAGGGACGGCGGCCTCGACCGCCCGGTTTTTTACGGGCCGGAGGTATCATCGACCATCACATAAATAGATACAACCTTCACGTACTGCCCTAAAAATATAAAAAAATGCTTAATCCTATGTATATCAGTCGATACGGTCTGGGCTGCGCCTGTTTATGTTGTATGTCAATTTTACGGGATACCACTTTTGATATAGAAAATACGCAAACCAGGTAAAGGGGAAAAGCTTGTTTGGCTATGGATCCTACCCCTGTTGCACAAGGTGTTGGCAGGGTACCTGTACGGATCCGTTTTTACAGCGAATCAATGGCTTGTGAAAGGGGTGTTTTTTGTTGTACACGGCTTATTGATCTCAAATTACAAAGCCTACAATGCCGTATGCAATTATATTTGCCAATCCATGCGAAATCCAACCGGGAACAATACTTCCCTTTCCGATTTTTTCATTAAGATATACCGAAACATAGGCACCGATAGAGGGAATAATAAATATAACCAGTAAGAAAAAAATATTGGTTGTGATCAGTGCAAACATGAGGGTATGAATAATTCCGAAAAGCGCTGCTTGAAGTACGTTCCCTTTTACAAAACCCATTATACTTACAAGTCTTTTTGCAATAAACCCTCTAAATATAATTTCTTCGGAAAGAGAGGTTTTGAAAACAGCCGTAATAAGTAAAAGAGTTATGGAATAGGTTCCCAAACCCATCTGTCTAAACTTTCCGGTTATACTGTTTGGGTCGAACATTATGTCTTTAAATTCGGAATTTGTAAAAGTGAGAATTAGAATGGGTGCGGCAAACAATAGGCAAGCTACAATTGCTAAATAGTTTGCTCTTTTTGTTGATTGTTTTAATCCGATATAATTCAAAAAACCTTTTGGCGATTTATTTTTAATTATATACACTAGAAATGGTATTAACGTAAAAACCAAAATTTGAAGAATCGCTCCTATTGTTTCGTTTATCATAGTTTTTAAAATTGTATACAAGGGTTTGGCCATGTGCAATGTCCTCGAAGGGCATAGCCTATAAGTAGATGCAATTACTTATAGCCATTGTGCCTTTGGTACAAGTTATAAAAAAAAGGGATTTGATCCTTGCCGATCGGGTGGTGGATCCTAATTCGGCTTTATGCAGTGTAAAAAGCAGGGAGGGTCACTTGCTTCCCTAAATAGGTACGAAAAGGTCCTGTCCCGACTGTTAATCGCCCTTCTGGACAGTTCAAAGATCAAGGCGCAAAGACCGAACTAAAAACAAAAAGCCCTTGAAAAGGACTTAAAAAAGGTGTTTTTTCGCTGTGCAAGGACTTGTGCAGGGGTTACTTGTGCCGTAATCCGTTATTCTACTCGATTTATTTGGTTTTCGACAAACGATTTTCTCCCCCCTATGTCTGTATATGTTCCACTCACTTCATATTCGATAAACTCCTCGCCATCATCAAAAGTTAGGGTGAGCCTGATTTCTTCATTATTCTTGGCCTTAACATTTTTTTGGGAATACATCCCAAGGATACTTTTATTTGTATCTAAGTAAAGGTTTGGCTCAAATTTCCAAAGACCTTTTTCAGGACTGTTGTCGGTAAAATTTATAAATGTAATTGGCTTACCTAGATTTTTAATTTCAAGCCCTTGGTCATTAAAGCTGATTTCAAGCTTTGGGGTTTCTAATTCCTTGGCAGAAAGAACCTTCTTTATTTCGTTATCAAGGTGTAAGTATGAATTGCCGTATACCAAGGAGTAGAGGGAATCCTTTGAAACCTGTGTTTGAATTAACCTATACTTTTCTAAAGCACTGTAATAAGTATAGTCTAAGGTGCCATATTCGAAAGTGTCAATTTTTAAGGGTAGTTTGCTAATGAAATAAGTTTGGTCCACCATAGAATCCACTCTTTGAAGTGTATTTTTAGATAAACCGTCTTTTGCAAGCACAATGTAAAAAGGTGGTTCGGCACTATCCAATTTGCTTAAAAGTAATTCCTTGGTAATTTGCTTCTTTTTGTCTTGTCGATAGGCTCGAAGGTGTTTTTTACCATATACGCTGAGTATATAAATTGAAATTGAAAGTAAAACCAGCAACGGGAGCATAAAAGTGTAAATAGGGTAGCGTGATTTTTTCACCCTACTTTCAATTTTATATTTTACCGATTCCAAACTGTATAATTTACCATCTTCCTTTCTTAAAGTCCAAACATGGGTGACAGGAAAAACGGGTATGTACATAAAATGAAAATACTCAATTCGTTCTTCAACTTGAAGAACTTTTGTTTCCGACTCCTTACTGTTCCATAAATCAAGACCATTATATGGTATGTTGAATTGATCTGTATTCCCAATTAAAAAGTCAAACAGTTCAATTTCGTATTTTTTATTAAAAATACTTCTATATCCAATTCTTAGTCTAGTCACTATTCTATAGGTGTTTAGAGGTTGAGTGGTAAACAGTTATTTTACATAGCTCCTATTTTCTATACTTTCAGAATTCCATCGAATATCAATAATCCACTTTCCGAATTTCGAACATTCTAGATAAATTTCATCTCCAATGTTTACTTTTTCAAAAGTATTTTTACTAACCTCATAAGTAGTTAAAAATTCATTGTCATTGAAATAGATACTATATCCCGAAATAATAGACGAATTAGCTTTTCTAGTCAACTTTTTATCTTCAATTTTAAGTTGAGTTATTATTTTCTTCTTTTGACTAAGATCTCTTCTTATACTGTTAGGACTAAAAAGTAATCCTAAGAGATTTAATAGACCCATTAAAAGAAAAAATCCAAGACCTATTAAAAATATCAAGGTACCTATGTCAAAAGGTTTGGAATGACTATCATAAACGAGGTAAAAAATGAAAGAAAATATAAAACCAAACAGAAGCGTTCCAAATATTGAACTAATCCATTTATAAAAGATTTTTTTTAATTCTTTTTGATTCATTTTTACTTCTTTAAAACTCATTTAATGAAGGAGATTAATGTTTGTTGTTTACAACGGCCAGACGGCTATGAGTAGTTGCGTGGCATACGGCCCTGGCTATGGCAAGTGCGAGATTTTGAAACCGAATCTTTGTCCGCCAGACCGAATGTTATTTTGTTGTAATATCTTCATATTTAAGCAGTCAACCCCCATTTGCTATAGCATCGATGAAAAAGCAGTAAGTCGAGTATCTTTAAAATGAACTAAAAATTAAAGATATGGTTACTCAAATTACTGCTGTACCGAAGTTATACATTGGGATCGACATTCACAAGAGAAGTTGGAAAGTGCATTG
>NZ_FQYU01000015.1 GCF_900141855.1 Pseudozobellia thermophila | reverse complement strand
CGATACGGTTCCTGCTTACCTTGTACCCTTTGTCACGGGTAAGCCAAACGTGCATGCGCTTGGCGCCCTTCTCGGGGTGGTACAGGTAATGCTCGTCCATAAGCCGCATCAGTTCCAGGTTCAGTTCCGTTTCCCCTCTCGGTCTGTAATAAAGTCCTGATCGGTGGATTCCTAGACTACGGCACTGTGCCGATATGCTCAGTTTGGAATGGCCCTTGCGTACCATTTTTCTTCTTTCGGCCAAAGGCCTTAGCGCAAGGCGTCCTTTAAAAAATCGTTCTCGACCTTTAACTCCCCGATGGTCTTGAGCAATTGATCGTTCTTTTTCTCGGCCTCACTACGTTTATCGGTCTTCCCTTTTTCGAAAACCTGTTCGGCTCCCGAAAGAAAATCCCGCTTCCAACTACTGATCTGGGTGGGATGTATCCCGTGTTTCTGGGCCAGTTCGGCAAGGCTATGCCGCTCTTTCAAGGCTTCCAATACTACCTTGGTCTTGAATTTCGATGTGAATTTTCTTCGTGTCATATTCAGTAAATTTAATAATTAAACTTACTGTCCTAAAATTTGGGGTATCTACAGACTGAATTATGGACTTTTCTTGCCGACAACGTTGCTCAAATTACTTTACTTCTAACTGGTTTATCCCAAGTTCTATCAAGAGTTCCTTTGAGAAAATCAAAATTGGAGCAAAAAGATTTGAAACTAAGCATTGAAGAAAGAAAACTAAATATTAAAACCTTAAAAAAAGAATTAAAACAGAAAGAACCAGAGCAAATAACAATTGAAAATCTCAACTTGATAATTGATAGTAATCCCAAAATACTAAAGCATTTATCAAATTATTATAAACAACTTTATAATTATCCTAAGGTCAAAAAAATATCAACATCTAAACTATCTGAGAATAAGACTAAAATTGAAGAACCTAAATTTATCTCGAGAACTGACTTTGATAAATTTGTTATTGAAAGTGATGATTTAGAATCTGAAATTGATGAAAATGCAACTATTGAGATAATTTCGCCTGTTCTGAAAAAAGGAAAATATAAATGGAAAGGAGTTTATGGTAAATCTGGAGAACCGATAGACTTTTATATGAAAGATAAAGTTTTTAAACAGTCTGTAATCGCAGAAGGAATTGAATTTAAGAATGGAACATTTATAGATTGTATTTTAGAAAAATCCAGAAAAATTAATGAGGTTGGAGAAATTTACACTTCCTCGTATTCGGTATTAACCGTTCTTAAAAAGCATTATGAAAATACTGTGGAAGAAACACCTCAAGGAAAAAAATATCGAAAGAAAAAAGAAGCAGAAAACCAACAGTTAAAGCTCTTTAACAATGACAAAAAAGAAAAATAAGCCCAGTGTACACCACGGTGTATAAAACATAGCTAATAAGTGCTAAACCCAATAGTTTGTAATTATTTGCAAAGACCGCCAATTTTTTTAATTTGGCTTTTTCAGAAAATAAGGTAAAAGAAAATTAAAAAATTCGGCTCGTGTATCATCCGAAACGATAATGTCTTTTTAACACGCTACGTTTCGTATACGGAGGGGATAACACATTATGAAAAAAACTCTGATATTAGTAATAATAACTCTGACTTCTAATTTAGTTGAAGCTCAGTTCATTAAAGAAAAATCAATAAATGCTCAAATAGGATATGGTATTAGTGTACCATACAATAGTATTGACGAAGTTGCTGATGATGGCTTTTATGCACAAGGAGAACTAGTATTAAAAGTCACTTCTTGGTTTGAATTAAGACCATACGCAGGTTTTATTTTAACGAGTTCAAATGGAGAAGACCTAAATGGTAACCCTACTAATGAAAAAGCGGAATCAAAAGCCCTTTTGCTTGGAGGAAAAGCAAGAGTTAGAGCACCAATTCCTTGGGTAGCACCTTATGTAGAAATTGGGAATGGAACTTCAATTGGGAAATTTGAAACATTTGCAGCATTTGATGACATAGACAAAAGCGGAATCATTTATCATATTCCATTCTCATTTGGACTTGAATTAGGAAAGAATAATAATGTTGATTTAGGATTTACTTATTATTTTCAGCCATCAGTTGAACAATTCGCAGGAGCATTTGCGGTTGGAATTACATTTCCGCTGTAACCCTTGCACAAGCCCATAACTATAAAAACAATGACCCCTACAACCGCTTTTTAAGGCGGTTTTGTTTATAAAATACCGGAACAGACCATTGTTTTTGGAGGTTATAAAAACAGTCTTTAAAGCTTGTGTAATCCGGTTTTTACAAAAACCGACAAGGAGGCCATGCCTACCCCACTTTTGGCACGTTTCTGTTCGAACTTCAGGTACTCCTGCCCGTGCCGTTCAGGTGGGTTTTCAGGTTATGTGTAAGCTTCCCCAAAATTAAAACCGTCCGGTTTAACGGGAGGAGATCAACCTTCGAACAAATATTGATCTATTGCGGACTTTTGCTGACCTTATCATCGATGGCGACCGTTTTTGGCGTATTTATATTACGACGAACCAAGGGCAAGTCGCCAGGGCACGCCTATAAAAGTCCTTTTTTCCCTTTTTTTCAAGTGATATTCATTATCATATCGCTTTGGATGATCGCATACGCCTTTATTGACAAGCCCTTCGAAACCCTATTGGTTTTTTGAATCTTGTCCTGGTTTTTTTGACCTATTTATGGAGCAATACATTGAACGATAAATCAAAAACGAGTTAAAATGAAAATAAGAACCATTATCCTTTCAGCCACCACAATGATTTCAACTATGGCTTTTTCGCAGCACAAACATCACACTAAAAAAAACGAGGGCAAGGCAGCCTCGGCCAACGCGTACATGCTCCGATCTTCTACGGAAGACTTGATCAAGCGATTTGAATCGCCCGAAAGGGACGCCTACCAACAGCCCCAAAAAGTACTGGAGTACCTGGGTGACCTTACGAACAAAAAAATAATGGACATAGGTGCAGGTTCCGGGTATTTTTCGGTAAAACTGGCGGCCCAGGGTGCCCATGTCATTGCCGCCGATGTAAGCGATGAATTTCAGGATGCGCTTAAAAAACGCATTGAAGAGAACGACCTTAAGAACATCGAACTTCGTAAAATTCCTTATGACAATCCGAATTTGGCCGACGGGGAAGTAGACATGGTATTGATCGTCAACACCTACCATCATATAGACAACCGAAGCGACTATTTTTCGAAGGTCAAAAACGGAACGAAGGACAATGGGGAGTTGGTAATCATCGACTTCTTCAAGACGGAAGTCCCCGTAGGCCCTCCGACCGACCATAAAATAGCGATCGACGTGGTCATAGCCGAACTAAAAAAGGCCGGGTATACCGATTTTGAGGTAAATGTCGACCTATTGCCCTACCAATACATCATCAAGGCGAAATAAGACAAAAACATTTTGGAACGAAAGCTTCGGCAAGAAGGCTTTGCCCAACTTAAGCCCCCCATGTACGGCCAAAGGTATCTTACTATCTCCGAAGACACCGTTTTTCGCAAAATGGGGGCCTTTTTGACCTTCCAAACCACTGTCCGGCAACTCCAAGTCAGGTAAAATTGGACATGGTCGCCCTAACGAAGCCTTCTAGAAGCTCGATCAGGTCAAAACGGCCGGTCTGTAAATTCACGCCCTTTAGGTAGGACACCTTAAAGGTCCGACCACCGATGTTGTTTTGGCAAGGGGCAAAGTGCCCCGCGGCTTATAAGGCCATGGGGCGAAGCCGTAAAAAATCCGCTATTGGCTAGGGGGCCTCTTTTCTACCCCATGCCCGAAAGCCCCGGGTATTCGTATCATCCCGATTTTATGACCGGCTTTCAAAAAAAATAGGAAGCCCCCCATACCAGCACCTGAGTACCTCCCTATATACCGAAGCCCTATTTTGCATAGGCCCCGGAGGAATAGGTGAGTTCGTAACTGTGGGTGTAGATTTCAAAAACGATTCCGAAGGGGTCTTCCACATAGCACATTTTAAAGGGCTTGTCCTCCGGATAGTATTCCCTGATCGGCATTCTTTGTTTGCCGCCGTGGGCGACAATTTGGTCAATGAGCTTTTCGATATCCGGATCCTGTACACAAAAATGAAAAAGACCCGTATTGAAGGGATTGAACTCCGGAGCTTCCTTGATACCGTTCGGAAAGGAGAACAGCTCTACCCCTATGCCGTCAGAAGTGGACAAATGGGCGATTTCAAACTCCGTCCATTCCTCACCGAATACGTCGATACACATTTGACCAATGGCCGTCTCCCTCTCCTTTTTGATTTTGGAAGCTTCCATAATAATGTACCAGCCCATTACTTCCGAATAAAATTTAACGCCCTTATGTATATCGGGAACCGTTATTCCGATATGTGAGAATGATTTGGGATAATTGGTATTCCTTGCCATATGTTTCTTTTTAGAGGGCAAGATTAGCTTATATTTGCTTCATAGACAATAACTTACCAAAAAGTAGTATAGTTACCTAAACGAGTAAAATACTGAATATCAATAAAATAAAAACTAGAATTGAATAAAGATAATAGTTGCCCCTTACATTATACGATGAATTTGATCGGTACCAAATGGAAGCCCCTGGTTTTGTTCCATTTGTTGGAGGGCCCTTTGCGGTCGGGCGTATTGCAAAAGAAAGTTCCGGGTATTTCCAACAAAATGTTTACGCAGACCGTACGGGAGTTGGAGAAAGACGGACTCCTATCGCGAAAGGTCTATCCCGTGGTTCCGCCAAAGGTGGAGTACGGCCTTACGGAACGGGGAAAATCCTTGGGTCCCATTTTACGCAGCTTGGACCAATGGGGTTCCGAGGATGTTCGGGGGCGGTAAGCCTTTTGTCCTGTTTCGGCGGTTTTACCGGTTTTTGTTCTTCCTTATAAGATCGATCGTAAAATCCATTTGAGTATCCCTGTTCTGCAGAAAGTCATTATACGATTGCGGTACATCATAATCGGGAATAATGCCCCTGTCGTACCGCTGGTTCGACTTCTGGGGTACATCCTGTTCCAAATTTACGACCGAAAAGAAAACGGCCATTCCTGATTTTGGCAAAATGTATCCCATCGGGGTATGTCCGTTGTGCCCATAATAACCGCCCATGGTTTCCTCTCCTATTACGGTCGTGTTGTCGTTTCCGGCGACCATTGCGGCAAAAAGGCTTCCTGCCGATGCCACCCTCGGACCTATCAATAAATAGATATTTCCGGTAAAGGCATGCGGCCTTGGTTTTCTAATCTGGTGGTCTTCGTTGTTTTCGTCTTGGTAGAACTTTCCATCTATCTCTTCGGGAAAATTATTTTTAAACATTTTATTGTACTTGCCTGCGCCCAGTGGCCTTAAAAAACGGGGAATTTTGGTAAAGGCATATTTAAGATAAGGGAGCTTTTTAAAGCTGATCCAGGCTTGTTTGTTTTCCTTAAAATTCCTTTGGGTAAGGTAAGAATAGGTTACTAGGTCGTTGGGGTCGGTACCACCGCCATTGTAACGAACATCAACGATGAGGTTTTTAATCCCCTTTGTTTTTATGTGGGTAAACACACTGTCTAAAAAGGTAAGGTACCTGCCATGAGACGAAGATTGTTTGTTTCCCAAAGAAAAACTGTTTACCCTTAGTATGCCGGTATCCCCATCTATGTCCTTGTAACTGTAGGTTTCCCCTTCTTCCCAATCTTTGTAATCGACCTCGTCAAAGGGTTCTGAGTGCCTTTGCCTTACATTTTTGTAATAATCCGTATAGGCGATTCCCTTTAGGGTAGCGTTTTGGACCTCATGTGAATTATGGGGCCTGTACGCAACCTCAAATACAGGAGATAGGCCGTAGTGCAATCGGTAATATTTACTAAAATTGTATGTTATTCCTATGCGTTTTCCGGTGGTATTTACACCATCGGTAGTGTAATATTTGTATAGGTTTTTTATGATATCGGACATTTTTATTGTGTTGATCGATACAATTTCGGCCCCAAGCGGTATTTCTCCCTTGGCAAAATTTATGATCCACTTACCCTCTATCCATTTGACGGGATAGGGGAAATAACCGTTTTGTTCCTTTTTCATCGATTGGTTATATCTCTCCGGTAACCTTGTATCGTTGTGCAAACTGCCCTCAAAATCGGTCAGTTGGCAAATGATGTTGTAAAAATCGCCATAAGTATTCGCCCGGTCGATTGCCCCGTCCGCCCAGGTGTAGATGCTGTCGATTTGTTCCTTGGTGCGGTATTTGTACAGTCCCGAATTGGCCTTCAGGCGTATGTTTTTAAATACTTCAAGGTCTTTGCGCATCCTTTTTTGCGAAAAAGGGTCGTCAACGGACTGTGCAAGGCCGATACATGAAACCATAAAAAAAAGAAGCGGGAAAAAGACGGTTTTGTTCATTCGGAAATTATTTTTTTCCAAAAGTAAATCTCTGTCCGTCCAGACACTTGTAAGATATTGGCAATTATAAAATTTCGATAAGATGTGTTTGGTATTTTTTTGGGGAAACACCGACAAAGCGTTTAAAGGTTTTTGAAAAATGGGCCATATCGGTAAAATTGTATCGATAGGCAACATCCGTAAGTTCGGTATGTGCGTCTATGAGCTCTTTGCACGAAAAAACCTTTTTCATCAAAATATAGTTCATTGGGGTCATACCCGTTGCGGCCTTGAATTTTTTGACAAAACCATATTTGTTGATGTTGGCCATTCTTGATAGGTCGTCCAAATTGAATTTTTCATGGATGTTGTTTTCGATATAGAGATCGATCTCATTGAAATCGCTAAAATGCGGCTTCCCGTGGGTCCCCATATTTTCCTGTGAATGATATTTTATGGCATTTGCAAACCGATGCAAAGCAAGTTCGATTGTTTTTGCATTGCCGGTATCCATGGCTTTGGTCAGTTGTACGAATAATAGGTTGGCCTTTTCGTTATTGATCTTTCTGTTTTCGAATGTGATGTTTTTTCCTTCGAACAGGTATTTCATCAGGTCGCCTGACAGATAGATGGTGTCGAATTTTAAGGCAACCTTTGATTCGCTTAAGGGATTGGCGTGTATCTCATATGGGTTGGTAATAGATATGCTGCCCTTTTCACTAAAAAAACTTTGGTCTTCAAACTCGATCTGTTCAATACCTTGATGGATCAACGAAATACAAAAAGTTTCATGAAAATGCTTGGGGAAA
The DNA here is from genome assembly GCF_900141855.1 of Pseudozobellia thermophila. GTDB lineage: Bacteria > Bacteroidota > Bacteroidia > Flavobacteriales > Flavobacteriaceae > Pseudozobellia > Pseudozobellia thermophila. The sequence continues at coordinate 45,241 of NZ_FQYU01000015.1, read as the reverse complement.
TCGGCCGTTTGCCCATCGATGTTGATATACTCTAAATTATCAAAAAACATGGTTGTTTCTCTATTTCATACCCCATAGTAGCCCCTTCTATGGTAGGGTGAAGATAGCGAATTTTACTACGTGACCGTCCCCCTATTCGCAATAGGCGCTTCTCGGGTTGCTTGCCGCCCCGCACTTGAACAAGTAGTTCGATTGTGCATACAAGGGGGTGGGGTCGTCCGTGACCACCAAGGGCTCCAGGGCCTCCCCATCATGGCTGGGCATGGTGATCTGTTCCGTGGAGCCATTTCCCAAGGCCACATTTTTTGCGGCGGAATTCCCGTTAAAGCTATAATCGGTCAGGGCATCCAAAAGGCGGTAAATGCCATAATAGTCGTAGGCATCATAGGCCGTCTGTGTATTGGGAAGGTTATGTTCGGCCGAATAGGTATAGCCGTCCACAGTACTGCTTTTGATCAAGATAAAGTCCTTTTCCGCATCGGATATGTTGATGTTCTTAAAAATATCGATGGCCATCCGGTGGTCGTTGGTCACATCATCGTCATAGACCTGGGTGATGAGTTTGGTATTGGAGGGGAAATTTTGCAATTGCGTATCGGACAGGTCGTATGAAAACCACTGTGCCATGGTAAAGATAAACCGACCGTTTTCGCCCCAGCCTTCTTCCACAAAACCTTTATAGGCCAAGGAAAAGGTGGCACCTCCCCCGAAGGAGTGCCCCATAAAGCCGACTTTTTCCGTATCGATAATATCGGGATGATCGCCTACCGCCTTTTTAAAACTTTCCCATAAGGTCTCGTAACGTTCCTCTACCGATACCCCTGTGGTCGGATAGGGGGCAAAGACCACGGCATATCCCTTTTTGGCGATAAACTCGTAAAGTCCGATGTTGTACTCACTTTTTTCCCCTCCGTAAGGGTGTGAATAGAAAATGACAGGTACCGGTAAGGTAGCTTCCTCGGGGTAAAACACCTCCACGTCTTTTCCTTCGTAGGTGGGACTTTCAAATGCGATTTTCGCCACCGTATAGGTGCCATCGCTCCCATAACCTTCGGTGGGTTTGCCAATGGGACCTTCCAGCTCGTTTTCAATTGAGGGCAAGGTTGTTTGTGAATCTTCAATGGCGTCTTCGGAACAAGCGGTCAAGAGGAATAGGGCGAACAAGGCCCGGGCAATGGCTTTCATGTACAGTTTTTATAAATGATTTGGGTTATTTCGAACGTTTTAACGGCGTAATTATTATACCTGGCGCAGATACATCCCCCGCCCTGCGGGCACCCCCTTCAAAGCGTTGCACCGGGCCTGTCGAAGTGGGGGAATTGTTCCCCTCCCCCCCTAAAGGCTTATAGCTTATAGGCCGTACTGTCTTTTACCGAATTCAATACAAACGCACTGTGTATCGTAGAAATTCCGTCGATAATGGACAGTTTTTCGTTGAGAAATTCATGAAACTCCCCTATATCGTCCACGGCGATCTTAAGCAGGTAATCGAAATTTCCGGAAACCTGGTGGCACTCCATAATATCGGGCAATAAAAGTACTTCCCGCTTAAAGTTATCGGCCATTTTTTTTTGTTGCTTAGACAAGGTAACCTGGCAATAGGCGATCAGTTCCTTCCCTATTTTCTTTCTGTCGAGCAAGGCAACGTACGATTTTACAATTCCCCGCTGTTCCAGTTTTTTGATCCGTTCGTAGGTTGGGGTTACGCTAAGCCCCACCTTGGCCGCTATTTCCTTGGTGTTTTGCTTCGCATTCTTTTGCAATTGCATCAATATCTTATGGTCGATCGCATCCATACTAGATTATTTTTCTATTCCTCAATCCCTTATAAATTCAAAACAGTAATATCAAACTACAAAACTATATTTTACAGTTTAATATTCTATATTATTTCAAATTAAAGCAATAAATTATTACTAATCGTAATTTTACAGTGTAAAAATACACGTATAAATTACAATGGATATGGATAACGAACAACGGATAGACGAGCTGTTAACCCAAATAATCGAAGAAAAAGATCGGGTTATCGGTTACCCAGTGGCCAAGGACTTCGATTATTCAAGATTGTACGAATTTTTAAAACACCCCATCAACAACATTGGCGACCCCTACGAGGGCAACACCTATAAAGTACAGACCCATGAAATGGAACGGGAAGTGGTCGATTTCTTTGCCCAGTTGTTCAGGGCCGACCCGACGGACTATTGGGGCTATGTGACCAATGGAGGTTCCGAAAGCAACCTGTACGGCCTGTACCTGGCCAGGGAGTCGCATCCGAACGCCATGGTCTATTTTTCAGAATCGACACATTACAGCGTACGAAAGAACATCCACCTGCTCAACCTGCCCAGCATTACCATCAGGGCGCAGGAAAATGGGGAACTGGACTATGGGGACCTGGAGAATACCTTGCAGCTCAACCGCCACAAACCGGCCATTATCCTTACCACATTCGGCACGACCATGACCGAGGCCAAGGACGATGTTTCGAAAGTGAAGGGCATTTTAAAAAAACTGGCCATCCAAAACCACTACATCCACTGCGATGCTGCATTGGCGGGCTCTTATGGCCCCTTTATCGAACCCCGTATTCCCTTTGATTTTCAGGATGGCGCGGACAGCATCTCCATCAGCGGCCATAAATTCATCGGTTCGCCCTTCCCTTCGGGCGTTATTATCGCCAAGCGGTCGTTGAGGGACCGGATCGCACGGGGCATTTCGTATATCGGGTCCTTGGATACGACCATTACGGGATCCCGAAACGGACACAGTCCGCTCTTCCTGTGGTACGCCATTAAAAAAATGGGCGTTAAGGGCTTGGAGGAACGCTACCGCCATAGCTTGGAAATTGCGCAGTATTGCAAAGAGGAACTGATCAAGATAGGTATAAAGGCATGGACCAACCCCGGGGCCATTACGGTGGTGCTCCCCAAGGTATCGGACCCCATAAAAAAGAAATGGCAATTGGCCACGGACCATATTACCCACGTCATCTGTATGCCCAATGTAAGCAAGCAACAGATCGATGAGTTTATCCAAGATATGGTGCAAGAAAGGAAATCGGCCACCGATACAAGCGATCGGGCCTTCGCGATTCAGGCCTAAGCGCCCTGCCATGGGGGCCGATATCCACAAGAATTTCAGGCCTTCTTTATTTACTTTGCCCCGTAAAGCCCTATATTGTCCCCGCAACATCCGGACCGTGTACGAGGGCAAGACTTGAGGGATACCGAAAAGGCCTTGGCACGTTGCCTAAATCACATAAAATGAACAAGACCATCGGCATACTGGTCCTTTGGGCCCTGGCCTTTTTTTCGTGCAAAACCGCCCCGAAAAAGGAAACCGACAAAATTGGGATCGCCAGACAATACTACCAGGCCCTTGATCGCTCCGACGGTCCCGCCATGGAAAAGCTGTTGGCCGACAGCCTTTTTACCCAAGAAGGCGACTACAGGCAGACCTTTTCACGGGCCGCTTATAGGGAATGGGTAAAGTGGGACGCCGTATTTGAACCTAGGTACGAAATACTCCAAATAGCGCAGGAAAGCGAAGGGGTCGTGGCCAAGATCTCTAAAGGGGACAAAAGAATTTTCTTTCTTCACAAGGCCCCGATCGTCACCCAGCAGGTCATCCGCTTTGACGGCAACAAGATCAGCGGTGTGGAAACCATCGATTACATCGGGTTCAATGAAAGCACATTTCTCGACAACAGAGGTAAGCTATTGCGCTGGATCGAGGAACACCATCCCGAATTGAACGGATTTTTATACGACCAAACGGAATCGGGCGGCATGAACTACCTCAAGGCCATCGAACTGTACCAAGACAACAACTAGGGCAGTAAGTCCGGGACCGGGAAAATACACGAGCCCGGACCAACTACCTTCCATCAACCGGTTCCGCCCCATAAAGGTTCGACATTCACCATTTTTTGGCCCTTTTTTATCCGTTCCAAACGGGCTACCTGCCCCACCTTTGTACCCAATCAAAAACCAAGAAAAAAATGAAAGCAAAAACAAAATGGGCCGCGCTTATTTGTCTCACGGTATTAGGTGTCGGACTCACTCAAGCCCAGGGCAAAACGACAGAAGAAAACAAATTTCAATTCGGGGAGCCCGAACATTTTTTGGACGGCTACTCCCTCAACTTCCAATATCAAAATGGCACGGCCATCCATATGGAGTTTCACGATGGCCAAGCCCAATACGAATGGCTAGCAGGACCCGCAAAAGGAAACGGAAACTCAGACATCCCCTATCGTTCGCGAAAAATCGGTGATAAGCTCTATTTGGTGAATTGGCACGAAACGGGACTAAAGGACTATTTGACCATTGTATTTGATTTTGAAAAGATGATCGTACATAGTTCGATTATAATCGGCTATGAAAACAGGCCCGAAAGAACCTTAAAAACGGTGTTTCGAAGCGGAATTATCGATCATTTAAAAAAGTTGGAAAAATAATAGGTAATCGTTTCATAAAGGCGAAGTGACCGGAGGGCCCTTTTCCCGGTTGGCGCGAGCGCGACGCTCGCGCCAACCGGGGCTTGCGGCACATCAATCCATAATCCTAACCAATAAGATCGTGCCTTTATCGATTTCGTTAACCGCCTGTTCAAAGGTCTTTATTTCCGCCCGTTGTTTTTCGAAAAGATCGTCCTGCAATTGATGTAGCTTGTCCCTATCGGCCTTCATCAAATCATCATCCGTTATAACCAAGTCCTTGAATTGCCCTATGAGCTTCTGGGCGGTATAATAATTTATCAAAATAGGGTGTTCGTCCCGTGTCGCAAATTTTTGCCGGGCCTCTTCGGTCAAACTGTTCGTTATCCGTATTCCCTTTTGTTCCAAAACACCTTGAAGGTCGCTGAACATCAAAAAAGCGCGGTCGTTCAACGCGGCGACCAAGCTCGTTTTCGACCTTAGAAAGTCTTTGTAATTATCGACCACAACTTTCTCATTGACCGTCCAAAACCATTGTTTCTTCTTTTTGGTAACCACCTTGTATTCGGCAGCTTCCACAAGTCCGTCGAGGTCGGCAAGCCGTAGGATCCTAAATTCGGCCGACGGGTCGGCCGTCTTGGCGGTTTGGTCGGCTTCGGACCTTGGTCTGGAGTATTTTTTTGCTTCGTAGTTTTTGGCAAAATTTCCTGATGTTCTTCTAATCATAACAGAGGTATTTCTACCGTAAATTATGTTTTTTTTTGAAAATCACCATTTCCACACCCCGGATTTCGACAATCGGTCAAACGGATTTCACGCAATATCCCATGGTTTTATAAAGACTGCTTCGTTTTTTTATCTAGCGGATCGGGGGTACACAGTATCCCCCCCCTTCAATCGTATCGATGGCGCAAGAAAAACGCTCGATATAACGCCCCCACGCTTCGAAGAGGGAATTTATCGGTATTACCTTCTGTACTTGGTACGGGTAGGACACTCTTTTTGGTTGGGGAATTTTGGGGTGCCCAACAACAAAAAAGCGGATGCCGGTTGTAAAACCAGTATCCGCCTCCTATATACCCACATTACTGTTCCTTATTTCTTTCTAAGCACACGGTCCAACACCGTTTCCTTATCGAGTTTTTTGGTACAGAAAAACCAATCCTTACAATCGATATCGCTGTCTTCCATTCGGTCTTTGGCCGTACCACAGGAGCCTGCGGGGCCGACAATTACATCGTCGCCCGGGCGCCAATCGGCGGGGGTGGCCACGTCGAATTCGTCGGCGGCCTGCAAGGCGATGATCACACGGTACAATTCATCAAAGTTTCTGCCCAAGCTCAAGGGATAGTAGATGATGGTTCTGATAATACCCTTCGGGTCGATAAAAAACACGGCCCTGACGGCTTTGGTCGAGTCTTCATTGGGCTGGATCATTCCGTATTTTTTCGCCACTTCCATGGTGATGTCCTCGATCAAGGGAAAATTGACCTCTATGTTTTTCATTCCCTTGTACTCGATTTTTTCCTTGATGGTGCGCAACCAGGCAATATGGCTGTACAGGCCGTCGATGGAAAGGCCTACGAGCTTGCAGTTGGCCTCGGCAAACTTTTCCTCCATAGCGGCGAAGGTCATAAACTCCGAGGTGCAAACGGGGGTAAAGTCGGCAGGGTGACTGAAAAGAATGACCCAACTTCCCTTATAGTCCGCCGGAAAATTGATCTCTCCCTGGGTGGTTACCGCTTTAAATTCTGGGGCAGCATCGCCTATTCTTGGCATGCTGATTACTTCATGTTCTTGATCTTGATCTTGTTCCATTACTTGCATTATTTATGTTCATTAATGGTAGCAAGGTATATGATCGTTGCAGCGTCCACAGTTACCTATGTTACAGTAGGCAAGTTCAAAGGCCGGTATGGCATGCCCAAGCTCCCCTTCCCTTCTTAACCCTTCTTGCATTTTTCGGGTGGGGACCGATTTTGGTCTACTTCCTCGATGTCAAGGAGCTACTTTTACATGAAATAAGTGGGGCGGCTGCAATATGGGGTATCGGGACTTGATCGTTCGAAAATTGCCCTATAAAAAAAGGCCCGTTTTGTATACCGGGCCCTCTCTTCTTGCCGCTAGTGTTAGTCAACATCGATAATAAGCTTCATGGCCTTTTCCTTGGGAGCGTTCAAGAACACTTCATAGGCCTTTTCCATCTCACTGAGTTTGAAATGGTGCGTAATCAGTTTGTTTACGGGCAACTTGTTGGTAGATACGGCTTTCATCAACATAGGTATGGTGTTGGTATTTACCAATCCGGTGGTGATGGTCAAGTTTTTGATCCATAGGTCTTGGATCTCAAAATCTACTTTTTTACCATGTACCCCAACATTGGCAATATTGCCGCCCGGTTTTACGATTTTCTGGCAGATATCCCAGGTTTGGGGAATACCAACGGCCTCAATGGCCACGTCTACCCCTTCTTCCCCTACAATTTTTGCCAACTCCTCTTGAAGGGTGTCGGAAGGCTTTAAGGTGTGTGTGGCGCCCAGTTGCTTGGCCATCTCCAATCGGTTTTCGTCCAGGTCTATCATTACGATAATGGCCGGTGAATAGAACTGGGCGGTCAAAAGAACGGAGATACCTATGGGGCCGGCCCCTACAATGGCAATGGCATCACCTGGTTTTACCTGGCCATATTGAACCCCGATTTCATGTCCCGTGGGCAAAATATCGCTGATCATTACCGCTACCTTGTCGTCGATGGAATCGGGAATCTTGTACAGGCTGTTGTCGGCATGGGGAATTCGCACATACTCGGCCTGTACACCATCGATCATATGGCCCAAGATCCAGCCGCCATCCTTACAATGCGAGTAGAGCTGTTTTTTACAATACTCACAAGAACCGCATGAAGTAATACAGGAAATGATGACCTTGTCTCCCACTTTAAATTGGGAAACACTGTCCCCTACTTCCTCGATGATGCCTACGCCTTCATGCCCCAAGGTAATACCATCCCGCATGTAGGGGTTCTTGCCTTTGTAGATACCGGAATCGGTTCCGCAGATCGTAGTTTTCAATACCTTGACAATGGCATCGGTGGTTTTTTCGATAACGGGTTTTGCTTTTTCCTCAAGGGCGATGTTGTGATCGCCATGATACACTAACGCTTTCATAAGTTCTACTGTTTATGTTATTAATTATTTTTCATTTCCATCGCCCCGAGTGTTGGGGCTTATATGTTTTACTTGCCTTCACCACATGTTGGGGCGTTCTTGTTAAGAATGTCGGACTTTATAAAATCGTTCTTTAAAACAGGCTTCCATTTAAAATCGGTGGCTTCCGTTACGGTAAAATTGTCACTGGGGTCGGTAGACAATAGGGTTTCGGTAAAATCGTCCTCCATTTTTTTGAGCTTGTCCAAGTCGCAGGCCGGCAGTTCCCCTTTTACGGCAAGGGCGCCCAGCTTGTCTATTTCTTCGGGTTTCACCCCTTTGTTCATCCGTACCGATACGGCCTCTTTGGTGTCGATACGCTGTACGGTAAACAGGCCGTCGATATCCTTGGAAACATAAAAGGTATTGAATTGATACCGGCCTCCCGTGATGTATATGGCCGCATCGGTCAGGCAGGGCGAGGGTTGGCTCACAATGCGGGTATTGGTACGGTCTATGCGTCCGTCGGGATACAGTTCGTTCAGGGCCTCTTGCAGGGCAAGATAGCCCACTACCAACCCGTCGCAAAGGTGGCCGTGAAATTTTACGAGGTCGTCGAGGTCTATGTTTTGGACATGGCCTATACGCCCCTTGGAAAAATCGGTATCATTGACCCGCATTCCCGTTTTTACGCGGTTATTTTTTTTGGGCAAATAGATTTTGAACGATCGGTCGCCCGAGGTAATTTGGTCCAAATGGCCCATAAAGCTTTGGTCGTCCCTTAGAAAATGGACGTGCACAAAGCTTTTGGAACCCGTAAAGATTCCCTGGTGTTGTTCAGAATAGAAACCGATCAATTGGCCTTTCTCGTTTTCGGATATGAATTTTTGCGACTTTACATCGGGTTTGTAACCTTCTACTTCCGGATTTCTGGGAGTAACGATATGAACTGTGAGCTGGTCAAATTCACCCGCAAGCCTAAAGGCAAAAGGGTCCTTTAGGTCATAGCCCTTTTCTGTGGCAAGGGCCGCTACTTTTTGCTGGATTTCGTCAACGCTGTTCAAAGGTCCGTCAACATCAAACACTTCCCATTCGGGTACCTGGCTATACACAAAAAATGGGGAACGGATGTCCCAGCTCTGGCCCACAACGGCCTTTCCTTCCTCAAAAGCCGAGGCGTGGAAGGGCTTACCGTCCATAACGGTTATTTCGCCCTTCATACGGTCATAGGGCCCCATACCGTATACGTGCGATTTCTGGGGAAGGGTATCCAGCCAGACCTTAAGGTCGTAGGTGTTGCCCATATCCTTCATCGCCCCAATGGAATGTACGGCGGGCACGGTCTGCCCTAAGAGGAACTGCGATGTAAAAACGATGATTGCCAGGATGGGAATTGCTTTTTTCATAGCTGATAGGAATTAAAGAATAAGGTTAAACAGGTATCCGGATAGGATGATGCACAGGGTTACGACCCCAAAGAAAATAGCGATTAGTTTTAGCGACATCACTTTTTTGAGCAAGGTAGCTTCGGGAATGGATAGCCCTACCGTGGCCATCATAAAGGCAATGGCCGTACCCAGGGGCACCCCCTTGGCCACAAAGACCTGGATGATGGGAACAATACCGGCCGCATTGGCGTACATGGGTACGGCCACCAGCACGGCCAGGGGCACGGTCCACCATTGGCCACCGCCCAAATACTGGTTAAAAAAGTTCTCGGGTACATAACCGTGCATGGCGGCGCCAATGGCAATACCTATGATTACGTACAACAATACGCCCTTGACAATATCCCAGGCGCCACGGGTAATCTCGGGCAGACGATCGCGAAAGCTTCGTTTCTCGTCTTGGTACGCGGCCTGTTGCATTTTGTTTTCCAGGATCTCTTTTACCCAATCGGAGAGTAAGGGTTCCAAATTCATTTTCCCCAATAGCCAACCTCCAACAGAGCCTAACAGAATACCTGATAGCGCATAGATCAAGGTGGCCTTTACGCCGAACATCCCCAAAAACATGGCAACGGCCACTTCGTTGACCAAGGGCGAGGTGATCAAAAAGGCAAAGGTGACCCCCAAGGGAATGCCCCCCTGTACAAAGCCGATAAAAAGCGGCACGGACGAACAGGAACAAAAAGGCGTGATGGCCCCAAAAACCGAAGCGAAAAAGTACTCCAGGCCGTAGAGTTTTTTCTTGTTCAGGTAGTCTTTTAACCGTTCTATGGGGAAGTAAGCGTTCACTATCCCCATGATGAAAACGATAAAGAATAGGAGGATGAGAATTTTCAGGGTATCGAAGACAAAGAAATTCAAGGCGGTACCCAAATGGGTATCCGCCCCTATTCCAAACACCGAATAGATCAACCAATCGGCAAAATCTTGCAACCCATCAAACATTAGGAACGGTTTTTATGGTCCCCGAAATGGAACATGAAAGCTTTACGGTGTTGTAAATGGTGCCGAACTTTTCGATGTTCTTTTTCAATAGGGCCGTGTTCAACTTGTCATCATCGCTGTAGATTGTTAAGCTGTATTCGATGGCATCCATTCTTGGGGGATTCTCAAGGCGGGTGGCCTTTACCTCCAAGGTGGTTTTGGTATAGGAGAATCGCATCATGGTCGAAAAACGCTCTACGTTTTTTAGCATACAGGCGGCAAAGGCCCCCAGGAACAACTCGGCCGGATTGGGTAGGCTATCGGCGGTTTTTGAGGTGGTGCCAAAATCGATGTTCGACTCCTTTATTTGGATCGTGGCATCTTGACCTGCAATCGACGAAGCTTTGATTTCGTAATTCATAAGACCGGGATCAGTTTAACAATGCCAATACTTCCTCTTTTGAGGGTACCCTGCCTTTTATGGTAATCACATCGTCGATCACCAATGCCGGGGTGGTCATTACATTGTACCTCATGATCTCCATGATATCCTCCACTTTCTCAATCGTGGCATCTATGTTGTTTTCGGAAACAACGTCTTTGACAACACCTGTCAACGACTGGCATTTTGGACACCCGGTTCCTAAAATTTTAATTGTTTTGCTCATGATATGCAGTATTTATTGGTAAAATCCTTATTCGAAAAAATGTTGGAGCAAGGTCTTTGCCTTGTTCCAGTTTTCTTGGTTGATGCAGTATTTTATTTTGGGCGGATAAACTTCCCCTTGTATCAGTCCCGCACTTTTTAGTTCCTTAAGGTGTTGTGAAACGGTCGATTGCGCCAAGGGAAACACATCCACCAAATCACCCGTAAAACAACAGCTTTGCTTCTTCAGATACTTTAGGATGGCCATACGGGTAGGGTGCCCCAGTGCCTTGGCAAATTTTGCCAGGGCTTCTGTATCTTGGGCATAGGCTATATGTTCCGCGTTTAACCTCATCTGTCTGTACTTCCTTTTTGTGGAAAAATGATACGTTGATTCTCTTGTTGTGTTTTATTATCGTAAAATTACGATGGACCTTTGGCCTATAATGTGACCAAAGTCACATAAGCTTATTTTTTTAGAAAAAATGCTATGATTGTTATGGAAAGATGGGTATAAAAAAACGGTCCGAGCCGAGACCTGAACCGCTTTTATATGGTCGGTAAAACGTTTTATGTCTACGATTACTTGGCCCTTACCGGACAACCGATCGCCCTGGTGAAGTTAGCTTCTATGTCTTTTCCGTTTTCAAAGGCCACAATGGCATTTTCCACATACTTTACCTTTACGTCTTCGGCCGATCGGGCATTAGCGTCAATACAATCGGCCTCCCCGGTGACCATGTGCCCTTTGGTAAAAGCAAGGAACAAAAGGGATGTAAGCAGTGTTAGAACGGTCTGCTTCAATGGGTTGTTTATTTGGGGTATTTTGTTTTTAACCGCCACATGATTTAAAGGTTTCGTAAAAGGTCGTTTTTAAACGATCTTTTAGCGGCCGCCCATTTCATTCTTTCTTTTATAGGTCGATACGGTACTTTTTCCATCGGGGTCTACGAACTCAAAGGTATATTCATCTTCCTCGTTCCATCCGTAATTAATGGTGTACTCTTTAGGACCAATGGTATAGGTCAATGAATACGAATGGGGACCAAGGGTTTTAAAGTCTGTAATTACGGCGTCTTTTAAAGGTCGTAGGTCAGGGCGCACCCCTTTCGTCTTGGCCTGTGGCATTATTTCGTTTTCCGGGGCCTTTGTTCTTGGGTTGAGCTTTACCTTTCCGCGCATCGCTGCGATCAAATACGGGTATTCTTCCACGGCATGGTATTCATAGGAGCCCTCTTCGTTAAACCGGCCCAAGCTTTCGTCGAGTTCTTCATCGGTTTCCCCGTATACGGGAAAACCGTCCAAGGCATAGGCAATGGGTTTTCCCTCGCCCACTTGTTCCTGCAAGTGCGTGGGCGGCAAATGGTAGTGGTAGTCATCGGCCCTTCCACAGTGACCGCCCCATTGATCCAACTCCCCAATGGCATTGGCATCTTCACCACGGTTGTTCAAGGGGTTGAAGATGGGAAGTCCGTTCACCGCAATGGCGATGGCCCCTTTCATAAAATTCGTTTTGGTGGAAAGAGGGGTCTCGGCCAGTTCCGGTTGTAAGGGAATCGCCCAGGCGTTGTTACCGGAATAGTCATGGTCTATAGGTACTTGTTGCTGCCAATTGGTAATGCCCGTCATCATTTCATGTTCGGGAATACCATCCGATTCCACATAAAAATATTGATCGTCGTATCGGGTGGTCACTTTATCGAAGGCCCCGAAAACGGACTCCAAAAATGAGATATCATTGGCGGGAAGCTTTATATCGGTTATGGCGGACTTTTCTTTGCCCGACGTATTTTTACAACCCACAACGATCAATGTCAGCCCTATGATCCCGTAGGCCAATTGAAACCCTTTATAGCGTTTTCCCCATTTAAAAACGGAGATCAAGAGCAATACCGCCCCTAGCCCGATCAATAGATAACCATAATGGTAGTTGTGATGATGGCTTGCCGTATTGGCCTTCAATATCCATTGGGTCTTTTCTTCAATGAACTGCCGGTCCTCTTCTGAAAATTCATTGATGTTGAAGGTAAGGATGTTGTTCTTCTCATCACTTAAATAGACAAGATTGCCCTCTTGTTTTACGAAATTGGCCTCAATGGTATCGTGGGACAATTTCCATGTTTTGGTCGGTGTTCCATGTCCCCCCACATGGGCAAAAGTGTTAAATGCCGCTACTTGGAGCAGCAAGATGAATATCCATTTTTTCAAAACGCGCTATTTTACAGTGTACCTTACTAAAACCTCATTGTCCAAAACTACATTGGTCGACCAGATGAATTGGGCGTCATGGTCCTTATCATCAAAAATATCGGTGAAGTTGGTATATGCAGGTTTGTTGTCCACCCCAATGGTTCTATTAGTATAGGTGGTAGCATTGGGCCAATTACTAGCGTCGAAACCGGCTTTCATCCAATCCTTGGGAAGTTCCCAGTGTAAGGCGTAAAATTGACTACCATCTTGTCCGCCATTGGTGTCGCAATTTTTGGAATAGCGGTAGGCACCCTCTTCCGAAACACAGGCAAGATCGGTAATAGGGGCCGTGTAGAAGGTCTGGGCCTTCCAGTTTTCGTCGGTAACGGCCACCGTTTCGTTCTTTTCGTTTTTGATAACGGCTACCATTCCGCCATCCCCGGCGTGAAAAGACTTGCCCCTGTTGGCCTCACAACCTACCCCAAGGTGTTCTTCCCAATCTACCAGTTTCATGGCAATGGTAAATGGTTTTTGGACCTTGAATTTTACGACACTGGAATTAAACTGGGTAAAGGGCACTTTATCTTTTCCGACAGGAACACCGTTTACGTACATTTCAAAATAATTATCGGCAAAGATATAGGCCGTATAAAGCTCCCCGTCCGTATCGATTTCGACGGTGTTGGAAGCGTCAAAATGAGAGAGGGCTTCTTCGGTTGTCGCATAGTTTTTGCCTTCACATTCATTGTGCAGATCCGTTGCGAACGGAAAACTGTCGTCGGTGTAATGGGTTTCGGCCGGAACGGTCCATTTTTTTCCGTCCGTGGAAACGATTTCGCCCACATCGGTCTTTCTTCCTCGTTCACAGGTATAGATGTCTTCGGTGATCGTTTTAGCTAGCCCTTGGGTTATACTGGCCGTACCCTTGTAGGTGATGTTTTTCGAAGCGTTGGCGCTTAGGTCCGATTTGCCTTTAGATTTGTTTTCTGCGCAACTGACCATAAATAGAAGTGATACAAGCAGGGCGTTCGTTAGTATTTTCATATTTATAGATTTTGTTTTCGGGAACGAAATTATAAATCCCCATAGGCCTCACAACCATGATGATTTAAATTAACATTTATTTATTAGAGCTATATCAATTGGCCCAGGAATTACGGCCACGCTTCTTTTTTCTATTCCCTATCCAGGTCTTCGATTTTTCTGAATAGGGCGATGATATTTTTTTGCGTTTACGGTATCGCTAGCCTCTATGTTAATGAGGTTATTGGACTGCGATTTTTACTATTCTTATTATTTACGATTGTGTTTCCGAAAGTTGAATTAAGACCTCTATGTCGAAAAAGCATATGTTTCACCCTTGGTTTCTATCACCCATTTTTGATGCCATTACGCTTATGATCAACAACTGTATAGCGTGGAAGAGCATAAGGGGCAACAGAATAATACCGATCGTAGGCGCATTGCCAAAAATGATCTTAGCGAACACCGTACCGTGCACCAATGATTTTTTGGTTCCGCAAAACTGGGCGGTAATCCGATCTTCGGTATGGAACCCCATTTTCTGGGCCAAGAAACCCGTTAAAAAATAGAGCAGCCAGAACAGGATTAAAACGGCCACAAAGAGGATGAGCATATCTACCACAGAGATGGTACTGAAGATGTTCTCTTCAAAAGACCTGGCAAAACTCTTGTAGATGATCAATAGGATGATGGATTTGTCGAACAAGGTCAGCTGTTTGGAGTATTTCTGGGCATAATCTCCCCAAAATCGTTGAAGGACAACCCCGAACATGACCGGTAGAATGATCTGTACAATCAGTTGAATGTAAATATCGGCAAAGTTAAAATCGGTTTGCGCGCTCTTAACGAAGAGTCCCATCCATAAAGGGGTGAGTAGCACCCCGATAATGCCCGAAATACTGGCATTGAAAATGGCGGCGGGTATATTGCCCTTGGCAATGGATACCATGACCACCGAAGAGGAAACGGTAGACGGCAGGGCCGCCAAGAAAAAAAAGGCCAGCCATATAATTTCCTGTTCTTCATTTTGTACGAGGGGGCGGAACAACAATACCAACAACGGAAAAATGAGAAAGGTGGAAGCCTGTACCAAAAGGTGCAACCGCCAATTTTTGACCCCGTCCCTTAATTTCGTCGGACTCAATTTAAGGCCGTAGAAGAAGAATATAAGCGAAATGCCTATGCCACTTATAACATCTACGGGAAATTGGCTATCCGGCAGTCCCCATTGGGGAAATAGGTAGGCCAGGCCAATGACCCCTATCACCGAAAGTACGAACCGATCTATCTTTAGTTTCATATTTTTTCAGCGCAAAGATAGTATATGACAGGGACGGCATTCGATTGTCGGACCAGAATTTTATGGGGACGGTGCGAAAGTGTTTCCTACCTATTGATGCCGCTCCCTTGCGGACCATGTATCGGCATAACCTCAAAAATCAAAGGGAATGATTTTCATCGCCCGGGCCGACCTTCTTTTTTTATCCCCCCTTCATACTACCGCTCCTGACGAAAGGGCGACAAGAGGCAACGGACCGTTTATTTGCGGTCGATGCGAACCTAAAAAGGAGCCTTTTTTTCTATTTTTTGGATAGGCCGTCCGGTCGTAAACCCATCTCTATCAGCGCAACCAAAAAGCCCTAATAAAAACCATTTTTTCTTATGATAAAAGTCATAAGCAAGAAAAATTTTGGGCCATAGTTTTGCCCCATAACCTAATAAAACCTGCAGTATGACGGCAAATAGAAGCACGTACGGAACAACCTTCGGGTTGATGATTTTTTTATTGTTGATATCGAATATAACCTTGGCCCAAGAGTATGGTTTAAGGAACGACATGTCCGAATTGACCGTTTTGGGAACTTCCAGCTTACACGATTGGGAAATAGATGCCGAAGAGCAAAGCGGAAAGATCGTGTTCAAGGATGCGGAGGCGGGCCAAATTGGGCAACTTCAGGTAACGGTTGTGGCCGAAAGCCTAAAAAGCGGCAAGTCGGCAATGGACAAAAACACCTATAAGGCCCTTAAAACAAGCAAGTACAAAGACATTTCCTTCGTCTTGGCCGAAGTTAAGCAAACTACCCCTAAAGGAGAGGGCAGCTATGCCGTCAGCGTTATGGGCGACTTAACCATTGCGGGGGTTAAAAAGAGAATCCCCTTGCAATTTTCGCTAAAGGTAAACGGCGATAAAATAAGGCTTGCCGGAGAAACATCGTTCAACATGACCGATTTTAAAATAGAGCCGCCAAAGGCCTTGCTGGGTACCATTACCACAGGTGACGAGGTGACCATAAAATTCAATACCCTATTTCAATAACAAAAAAACAACTATTAAAAAAGGAGATTATGAGATCAATTTTTAAAAATACCGTATTGTTGGGAACCCTTCTGGCCGGGGTCGGCCTATCGGCCCAGAACAGGCAGCTCGACAATTACCGGCAACCCGACAAAAGAGGTGTAAACGTATTTGAGAGTCCAAAGGACACCCTTACCACTTTTGATCATGTAAAAGTAAGGATCGGGGGGTCTTTTGCCCTGCAATATCAGGCATTGGACAATGAAAATTCGGGTGTGGTGCCCTTGGCGGAAGTGGGGAGCAATTTTAACCTGGCGACCGCTAATTTAGATTTGGACGTGGCCCTCTACGATGGCTTAAACATGCACTTAAGAACCTATTTGTCCTCTAGGCACCACCATGAGCCCTATGTTAAGGGAGGATACTTTCAAATTGATAAGCTCGACTTTATCAGCGAGGGTTTCTTGGGCGATTTTATGGACCACGCCACCATTAAGATCGGGCATATGGAGAACAACTATGGCGATGCCCATTTTAGGAGAAGCGACAACGCCCAGGCCATTTATAACCCCTTTGTGGGCAACCTGATCATGGATTCGTTTACTACCGAGGTAGGGGCCGAACTGTACTACAGGACCGACAGTGGCCTCTTTGGTATGCTAGGGTTTACCAATGGCAAGCTGAACCAAAGCGTCACCAAAAATAACGGGTCTACCGGAGGTGCCGCCCTCTTGGCCAAATTGGGCTACGACAAACAACTGTCCGACGACCTAAGATTTAGGTTAACGGGATCTTTGTACAATACGGGGTATGCGCCCAACGTCTACCTCTACTCTGCCGATAGGGCCGGAGCCCGGTACTACGACGTGATGCAAGATGCCGCCGCTACCAGCGATAACTTTAGGGCAGGCCGTTTCGACCCAGGTTTTAGCAACAAGATTACAGCGGTAATGATCAACCCGTTCGTAAAATATGGAGGACTTGAGTTCTTCGGAACCTTGGAACTGACTTCGGGAAGAAGCTTGGCCGAAACCGATAGAAGAAATGCAGAGCAATACGCCGGGGAAGTCATTTATAGGTTCGGTAAGGATGAAAACCTCTTTGTAGGCGGCCGGTACAATACCGTAAGTGCAGAGCTGGCCAGTGGCGATGATGTAAGTATCGATAGGTTTCAATTGGGAGGCGGTTGGTTTATGACCAAGAACGTGCTTGTTAAAGCGGAATATGTAAACCAACAATACAACGATTACCCTACCGGAGACCTATTGGAAGACGGTCAGTTCGACGGGTTTATCTTGGAAGCCGTCATCAGCTTTTAATTAATAGGCTTTAAAGCAAGTCTCATCGTACTGGGTTTCCTCATATTTTTGGATGCTACTTTGAGACTTGCTTTTTTAATCATAACATGAAATCACTTGGTACTATGATGCTAAAAAAAGTAAGCCTGCTTTTTGCCGTCATGGCCATCATGGCCTTTACGACAGGTGCAACCCTAAGAAGCACCTATGTAGCCATTACGCCCGATAGTTCCTTGTACATCAAGGGAACTACCAATGTAAACACCTTTTCGTGCCTGTTCGATGTAACCAATATCGACAACCCGGTGCGTGTGGACTACCATAGGGAAGGCGACAGGATCAGGTTCGACGAAACGACACTGGTCTTGAACGTCGACTGTTTTGATTGCGGCGGAAGGGGCATCAACAGGGATTTTCGGGAGATTTTGAATTCAGAAGAGGAGCCCCACATACTTTTGGCCTTAAAAGAAATCCGGCCCATAGCCGATAAGACCGCCTACGAGGCCCTATTGGACATAGAGATAGCAGGGGAAACCAATGTATACAAAGTTCCCGTAAAGGTCGAAAAGGACAACAGCCTGTTAATTCAAGGGGACCTGAACGTGCGCCTGCCCAATCACAACATAGAGCTCCCAAGCAAGATGTTCGGCCTTATCAACATACATGAGAATGTTGAGATCGCCTTTAAACTGGGGATCGAGGAAATTCGGAATTAGGTAGCCCGCCCTTCGTATGGGGCAATGGCAAATTTTGTCCCGGGCCTATCAAGCGTCAAAGACCGTTTTCTACCTGTCAGTATTCAAGTAAGTCGCCATGAAAGGGACAGTACTTCCAGTTGCCTTTCATTTCGGCATGGTCCACGGGACATTTTTTGGGCGGCATTAGGGCGACCAGGGGCAAGGTGAAATTAAACTGCTTATCGGAGTGTTTTATGGTAAAGCTCCCCTCTTGGTATTCGTTTAGGGCCGTCTTCCCGTTTTCGTCCTGTACCTTAAAGAAATAAAAGTGCATGCCCTCCCCCATCTGACCGAGCATTTGGCGGAACATGGGCTTCATGGGTTCCAAAAAGCCCGAGGCCTCGGGAGTTACCTCATCGTCCGTCAGGGGCAGGTAAACCTCCCCATCTGCGTCTATAAGGGAAATCGATTTTCGCAAAGTGGCCTCATCGGTAAAGGATGCCGTGCCATTGGTATGGATATCTACGTCCAGACCGCAGACCAGGACGTAGTCGTCGAAGGCCGCTACGATTTGGTCTACCGCTTCACCGGATATTTGGGGGTTGCCCTCCGTCGCGATTTTCCAATAGCCCGTGGGTATCCAAAAGGCGAGGGACATATCGTTGTTTTCCTTGTGCCATTTTTGGATCTCCCTGATGTATTCGGTAAGGTTGACTTTTTGTGGGGCTTGCCCAAAAGAGGTAGCGGTAGCAAGTAGGGCAAGCCATACGAATAGGTGTTTCATAATGTAAGCTAAGGCTTGTTTTGTGGTTTTTTTGCCAAGGTATAAAAATGAACAAGCCCCTTACGGAAAAATAGGTGCAAGGTCGGATATTGGCTTTAAAAGGGAAATGGGTATGGACCTTTGAAACATCAATTTGTTAATTTACCGCTGTGCAAAAAGGGGTAAGTCTTCAAAAGGGGTAAGTCTTCAATATGGAGGAGAAAAATTTGAAAAGATTATTTATTCAATTGAATATTTACCTTTTTCTAAAAATACCATTTTTATTTTCATTCCGGCTTTTAGATTTATTCGATTTGCTAAACTCTTTCCCAGTTTAAGAACATGACTTCTGTTATTTCTATAACAAAATTTTACGTTGTAAACTTCTTGTTTGTATTCAATGTGAATATTTGTTGATATGGAAGGGAAGTAATCTTTCAAGTCAGCGGTTATCCTAATCTGATTTTTACTTGCATCTCCTTCGGTAATGGAGTTTCCAGAAGATGGTATTGTAAATATACCTTTACGAATTTTCCTTAAGCCTATTATGGATTTTGTCGTATTTCCCTTAGCCTTGGGTTGATTTGATGTTGCTCCTCCTTTGAATATCTCCTCAATATTTAAGTCGTTTTGTATTATTTTTTCAAATAGCTGTGATAGTTGTCTTTTGTAAAGGTTTCGATCCATAAACCTGTCAATTCTAGAAGGATGTAGAAGTGTAATTAGTTTGGTTTTATCATTATACGTAGTGATTTTTCCGTGTTCACGGGTAATTTCTACCTCTCTTTTCAATAAAAATGAAGATGAAGTTTTCCCAAATGATAATATGATCTTTGGCTGAAGATTATGAATTTCTTTAGTAAGAAAAAAAGAGCAGTTTTCTATTTCATTTTCTTTTGGTTTTCGATTTTTTCCTGAATAGTCATTTGGCCAACACTTCACAATATCCGTCAAATAGAAAATATCCTCTAATGTAGTCTTATATGGCAGACATTCACGCAGTATTTTTCCTCCTGTACCGACCCAATATTTCTTTTTGCCTAGGCTGTCTTTGCCAGGTGCCTCTGAGACTATAAAGGCTAAAGGTTTCTGATTACCATGTGATTTACTTGGAAATTTGTGATGACCTCCAATAGTTTCGCATTTTCTACAATTTTTTATTTGTTTAAATAACTCTTCCATTGGGTTTCTATGTTTTTATAGACTATAAAAAATAGGATACATTTCTAATATTTCTATAATCATAGCCTGGTTTTTTAATTCCAGTAACCTTTGGGGGAAGCCGACCAAAATCCGTCCCCGCAATATAAAAATTCTTACACTTTTTCTTACGGAAAAGCGTAACCCTACCCTAATCAGGGTGTTGATATAGGAAAGTATATAGGGTCACTACTTTACGACCACTATAAATCGGCTTCTATTTTTACAGAGGTCATATAAAGGGAACCGGCCACGGGCTTGTCGTTAAAGAGGCTTATTCTTTCGTTCCCTTCCTTTAGGGCCAGGGCATACAGCAAGGGCATGTAGTGTTCGGGCGTGGGTATGGCGAGGTCGAAGGCCCTGCCCTGGGCCCTATAATCGATCAGGGCCTGGTGGTCGCCCCCGAGTATAAAAGCCTTCATTTTTTCACTGGCCTCAAGGGCCCAATCAAAGGCATAGCTTTCGTCGAGTTTGTCCCAGGCGATCCTACGCAGGTTGTGCACCATGTTACCGCTTCCGATGATCAAAACGCCCTTTTTGCGTAGACGGCTTATTTCCTGGGCCAGTTCGTAATGGTATCGCGGCGGTTTGGACCGGTCTATGCTCATCTGTACGACGGGAATATCGGCCTGGGGGTACAGGTGCCTTATAACACTCCATGCGCCGTGGTCGAGTCCCCATTCATGGTCCAGTTGCACTTGGGTACGCCTTATCGCCTTCTTTGTTTGCAGGGCCAATTCGGGACTCCCGGGGGCCGGGTACCGCACGTCGTACAAGGCCTGGGGGAAGCCGCCAAAATCGTGGATGGTCGGGGGTTGCCGCATGGCGGTCACATAGGTGCCCTGGGTTTCCCAATGGGCCGATATGCATAAAATGGCATTGGGCCGTACCAATTCGTTTCCCAACTTACGGAAAGAGGCCACAAACTCGTTTTCCGCTATGGCGTTCATGGGGCTTCCATGACCAAGGAACAATACGGGCATTGGGGCCGTATTACCCATTTCAGCGGTCATTTTATTTAGATCGTGCAGGTCCATAGCGGTATTTTTAATTCGTTTTACGATGGAAAGCGGCACTTAGGTATCGATGGCCCCGAACTTCCAAAAATCGTTGTCCGGCAAGGGGGCCTCGAAGGTATGCCGCTCCTTTGAACCGGGTACCTCATAGGCGAGTTTCCAGGCGTGAAGGCAGATGGAAAGCGGCAGGTATTCGCGGTCAGAACCGTATTTGGCATCGCCGATAATGGGAAGCCCGATATGGGCCAATTGGGCGCGAATTTGATGGAACCTGCCTGTTTTGGGCCGCACCTCCAAGAGATAGCCCACCTCGTTTTTTCCAATGACCCGGTAAGACAGCATACAGCTTTGCGCATCCTTTGTTTTCGCCATGACGATATCGGCCCTTTTCTCCTTGTGGTTCTTTACCAGGAAGTTCGTCAAATTTGCCCTGTTCTTGGCCGGCTTGTCCTTAACGATGGCCAGATAGGTTTTCTGTACCTTGCGGCTGCCAAAGAGCTTGTTGAACTCCACAAGGATGCTCTTTTTCTTGGCCAGGACCAACACCCCGCTCGTTACGCGGTCCAATCGATGTATGATCCCGATGTAGGGCTTCGGCCTGCCTTTTAAGAGGTGCCCAAGTACCTGGGTCTCGACGGTGACCGCCTCGTAGGGACTCCTTTCGCTTATGAGTCCGGCAGCCTTGTTGACGACCAAAAAATCCTTGTTCTCATGTATGACTTCAAGCGCTGGCATTTACGGGGGTGTTTTTCCAATTACAGCATAGGGTTCTACGGCCCGTGATGCGGTTTTCCCGTCCCGATCGACAACCTGACGGACTAGGTTCAACGGCGTTTCTTTTTGGCCCTATGCTTCTTTCGTTTCCGCTGTGGGCGATCGGAAGGTATGGCATCGTCAAAGGTATGTTTTACGTTTTTCGGTTTTATGCTTTTCCACGACTTTTTTTCCTTTTCCGGCACCAAGACCTCTACCAGGTCTTTTCGGCCCAATTTGTTCAAGGTGTTTTTGATCCACTCCCTGTTTCCCTTTTTGTACCAAAAGAAGAAACGGTGCTGTTCCTCCTTTTCCTTTTTGGTCTTTGGCGTCTTGGTCGGCTTAAGGGTATAGGGGTGGTAACCGCTGTAGTAAATGACCGTGGCCACCGTCATGGGCGTCGGGGTAAAGCCCTGCACCTGCTCCAATTGAAAGCCCATATCCTTGGTCTCGGCCGCCAGGTTGGCCATATCCTCGACCTCACAGGCCGGATGGTTCGAGATAAAATAAGGAATCAGCTGAAGCTTTAGGTTCTTCTTTATATTGATCCGGTCGAAGCGCTCCTTGAACTTGTGGAAGTACTGGAAGGAAGGCTTGCGCATCAACTTTAATACGGGGTCCGACGTATGTTCCGGAGCCACTTTCAAACGGCCCGAAATATGCTTGGTCATCACCTCCTCGGTATAGTCGTCCAATTCTTTCGGGTCGGCGTTCTTGTTGAATTCGGGCACCAGCATATCGTGGCGGATACCGCTGCCTATAAAGGATTTCTTTACCTTGGGATGCTTGTCAACCGCCTGGTACAACTCGGTCAAGGGTTTGTGCGAGGTATCCAAATTACTGCAAATAACGGGCGAGATGCACGAAGGCGCCACGCACTTGTCGCAAATGGCCTGTACCTTCCCCTTCATCTTGTACATATTGGCCGAGGGCCCCCCGATATCGGAGAGATAGCCCTTGAAATCGGGCATATTGGCCACCTTGTCCACTTCCTTTAAAATCGACTCCTTGCTCCGACTGGCGATAAACTTGCCCTGGTGGGCCGAAATCGTGCAAAAGCTGCACCCCCCGAAACAGCCCCGGTGGATGTTGATCGAAAACTTGATCATCTCGAAGGCGGGAATGGGGCCGCGCTTGTTGTATTTTGGATGCGGTAGGCGGGTATAGGGCAGGTCGAAGGAAGCGTCGATCTCTTCCTCGAGCATGGTCGGGAAGGGTGGATTGATCACCAAGAGCCTCTCGCCCACGCCTTGAAGGATACGTCGTGCCCGGAGCTTGTTCGATTCCTGCTCTATGACCTTAAAATTGGAGGCGAACTTCTTCTTGTTCCGCAAGCAGACCTCGTGCGAATAGATCTCGACATCGTCCCAATTTTTGTTCTTGGGGACGGCATCGTCCTTATGGATCAAAAAAGCCGTTTGCTTTATGGTTTTCAGGCTTGAAAAGGGCACCCCTTTTTGCAGGAGCTTCACGATCTCGCGCAGGGGCTGTTCGCCCATGCCGTAGACCAACATATCGGCCTTTGAGGTTTCCAAAATGGTCGGCATCAGCTTGTCGCTCCAATAATCGTAATGCGTTACCCGGCGCAGCGAAGCCTCGATGCCCCCGATCAAAACGGGAACATCGGGGAATTTGTCCTTTAAGATATTCGAATAGACCGTGGTAGCGTAATCGGGCCGAAAGCCGATATCGCCATTGGGGGTATAGGCATCCTTGTCCCTGCGTTTCTTACTGGCCGTATAATTGCTTACCATGGGATCCATACACCCTCCGGTGACGGCAAAAAACAATTTTGGCGTCCCCAATTTGGTGAAATCCTGCAGGTCGTCGTTTACATTGGGCTGCGGAACAATGGCCACCCTTAGGCCGTAACTCTCCAAGATACGGCCAATTACGGCCGGACCGAAGGAAGGATGGTCGACGTAGGCATCACCGCTAAATAGGATAACGTCGAGTTCTTCCCAGCCCCGTATCTTTACTTCCCTCTTTGTGGTGGGCAGCCAATCTGTAAGTTTATAGGTTTGCATATGGCTGCAAAGGTAAGGCTAAATTCGTTTTGTACACTACCCCTAAAGTCCATTAGCGCAGGAGTTTACTTTTTGGGGACCTATGGCCCCAAAGTTCGGCGGACCCGGTTCGGTCAACTACAAAAAGCTTGCCCTTATCTGATCGATCAATCGGGTGCCGTCGGGGTCGGCCATGGTCTTTAACCGGCAAAAATCCTCGGCCCATTTTGAAGTGCGTATCCTAAAGGGCGGGGCGTCGTTACCTGCCACTTGCAAAACCACCCGGGCCACCTCGGCCCCGGTCTGATAGACCTGCTCCGTACTTTCGCCGGCCCTTTTTTGGTTTCCGGCCATATACCGCTCAAAAATAGGTGCGTACTCGCCGGTGGCAAACTCCCCGTTCACGGCGGTCTTGCCAATGGCCGAGGCCATGAACTCCGTACTGATCCCCCCGGGTTCAATGTTGCTGATCTTGATGTTGAAGGCATCGCTTACATAGGTGGCCAGGGCCTCCATAAAACCTTCCACGGCAAATTTGGCCCCGCAGTACAATTCGTTGAAGGGCTGCCCTACAAGGCCGCCCACCGAGGTAATGCTAATTATCCGTCCCGATTTTTGCTTCCTCATGTGGGGTAGAACGGCCTGTGTACAAAAGACCACCCCATGATAGTTGACTTCCGTTACCCAGCGAATTTCTTCCTCGCTTGCCTGTTCCGTCGTTTTGGCAAAACCGGCACCGGCATTGTTGATCAGCATATCTATTCTTCCGTCTTTTTCGATAATGTGGTTTACGGCAGATGCAATGGAATCGCGTTGGGTCACGTCGAGCGAAAGAATCTCGATGTCAAGGTCCCCCTCTTGGATGCACTGTTTCAAGGCATCCGCTTTTTTAAGGTTGCGCATGGTGGCGTACACTTTGTAGTTGTTTCTGGCCAATAACAGGGCACTTTCAAAGCCTACCCCGGTCGATGTTCCCGTAATCAATACATTCTTTTTCATTATGATGGGTTTATGGAATGAACATTCACTCCAATTTGTTGCTAAATTTTTTTATTCCTTGATCGCATCCCAAACCAATTGCAATTGGTTTGAAATGGAAACCTGTCCTTCGTTTTGGTCAAAATACCATCTTAGGTAAGAGAGTACCGCCCCGCCGATAAACATCACGAGCTCCTCGGCCGGGATGTCTTTGATGATCCTGTTTTTTTGCCCGTGCAGGAGCAATTCCATAAAGGGCCGTACCGATCTATTGCCTTCTTCCCTACTCTTTTCCGTAATGATGGGCGAGGCCTGTAATTGAACGATCAGCCCGTAATACAGGGGGTTCTGCATAAAAAAGTCCAAAAAATTCGCGTAGTAGTCCTCAAATTGCGTTTTTACCGGCCGGTTTTCGTCAAAGGGCACAAAAACGGTTTTCTCCTTTTCCTTTATGTACAGGTACAATTCGTTGATCAGTTCGTCCTTGTTTTCAAAATAATTGTAAATGGTGCCCATTCCCGTACCCGCCTCCTTGGCGATGGCCGACATGGGCGTGTTGTGCACGCCGTTGTTTACAAGAAGCCGCAAGGCCGATCGTAGTATGGATTCCCTTTTCTTCACGCTGCAAATATAATCTTTTTGGAACAAACATTCCAAATTCTTTGGTCATATTTTTCGGGAGACATTTAGGAAACGGGGCGTCGCCTACCGCCCCCTATCGCGAAAGCGGGTCCGGCCGGCCCTTATCGCCTTTTGGGTCATTCATTTTCCGTGATGGAAGTTATGCACATAACGGTATCATCGATGTTAATGGGCGGGGTCGCCAATTTGTACAGAATGACCCCGTCCTTCGGGGCCCTGTACTCTTCCAATACCTTTCCGAACTCATCGGTGGTGTAACCGACCACGGCATCCTTTTCAACCTGGTCCCCGGCTTTGTACCCACTGTAAAAAATACCTTGTACGCTCGAGTTGATATAGGTTTGGTCGGTACCATGGATTATCCTTTCATGGGGGCCACTGCCGTTGTCGTACATATTCATTTCCGCGAGCATATTGTGGATTCCCTTTAAGATGAGCTCCACATTGTCGTCCTGTACATTGCCCAATTTGCCACATTCGATGCTCAGGGCCGTTTTTCCATCTTGTACGGCTTGCTTAAAGGCGTACTTTGCCGGGTCGGTATCGGATAGCGTATACGGATAGGAGACCACAAGTTCGAATCCGCTGTTTTCCGAAAGTTTCTTGGCCAAGGCCGTTTGCTCGGGTCGCTGTTCGTTGTTGTAAAAGCATACGAAGGGAATGAGGTCTTCGCAGGCATCGCCCCCGTGTACATCGAGAAGAACATCGCTTACGGGTATAATGTTCGTGCTTATGTAATGGGCTATTTGTTCCGTAATGCTGCCATCGACTTTTCCGGGGAAGGCATTGTTCAGGTTCTTTTGGTCCTGTGGGTTGACAAAGGGGGTTCGGGTAAAAAAGGAAGCCGTGTTGGCCACCGGAACAATGACCAAGGTTCCCCTGAGCTCCTCCATATCGATTTCTTCCATCAGCCTTTGCGCCGCCACGATCGGAGGGTATTCAAAACCGTGCACCCCGGCAAGGACAGTGAATACGGGACCTTCGTTCTTGCCCTTGATGATGGATATGGGCAAGTAGCCGGTATTTCCCCCATCGTCGTTGAAATAAATCCGAATGTTCTCTTTATGGGGCCTTTCATTGGCCTTATAGACACTTTCAAAGCTATTTTGCGAGGCCGCTAGGTTTACCGAGAAAACGAATACGACGAATAATACGATTTTGGACATGGCAATATGGGTTTGACCAAAGGTTAATAAACGGACACAGCGGGCAAATAGGAACCGACCACCTCTGCGACCAATGCCTTTGCCCCCCTTCATTCGAACAAAGGACAAATTTATTTGTTTTTAGGCTTCGGCCCATAGGTTTTTTGGCCCTTTAAAGGCCGTGCACTTCGCGGCACAATGGGGCCGACCTTACCGGGGCGGGTCGGGGCGGGTCCCCTCGGGCGGGAGGCAACGGGCACCATACGTGTTAGCCATGGGGAGGGGCCTTGGGTAGGATTATCGAAACTTTAGTCCCTTTTCCCCGGACACTTTCTATGGACAAGCTTCCGTTGTTCTTTTTAAGGTAATCGATACAGGCCTTTAACCCAAAGCCCGTTCCCTTTTCATTGGAGGTACCCAATTGGGTAAAGAGCTTTTCCCCTTCGAAAATGATATCTATTTCTTCTTTTGAAAGCCCTACGCCCGAATCTTTGATTATGGTATGTACCTCATCCCCCACGACCTTTAAGCAAATGTTTATTTTGCCCTTTACCGGGGTAAATTTGATGGCATTGTGCAACACATTTCGAACAATAAAGGCATAGTCCTGTTGATCGGCATAAATCGTACTGTCCAGATCGCCAATGGTAAAATCGATTTGTTTTTCGAGTAACATCCCTTCGAACAGCCCACCGATCTGGGCCAGGGTATCATTGCATTTGAACAGGGTGCGATTTGCGGGTTTATCTTGAATTTGATCTTGCGACCACTGTAACAAATCGCTTAAAAAGATATCGAGGTTGGCGATATGCTTCGACAAGCGTCCCAAATATTCCTTTTCCGTTTCCCTATCAAAATCATTGAAGGCCATAGCGTGGACCAACCCCTGCAAGGTGGCCATGGGACTACGTATGTCGTGCGATATCAATGAAAACAGTTTTTTGTTGATGATGTCCAGCTTGGCCAGTTCCTGCTTCTGCTTTTTAATTCTTCTGGTATAACCTATCATCACACGCGAAATGGGAAGGGAAATTACAATGGGAAAAACGGCCGAAAGTACCAAGCCCAAACCGAATTTATAAAAGTGGAATATTCCGTGGGCTATTACATAGAGTAGGGTGGCAACGAGTACGGACACAATGACCACCCTATAGGGTTTACTAAAAAAACGCTCTAGTTTTTCAATAGGTATTGACATTCCGGCTTCGATTTATTGTTAACGGACACTTCCCCCGAATGCGTGCACGAACGACATCTCCCAGGCCATCACATACATGCATTGTTTGTATAAAACGCCAGAAAAGGGACAATATTGGACGAGGGGCCTATCCCCACGTATTTTATCGCCCCAAACAAGAAAGCGGCGTAAACGAACCGGTATTTTGCAATATCCCCTACGGCCTTCTTTAAAATACCCCTTGCGCCGGTCCCGCAACCGACGTGGACTTCCCTTACAGTTCGGCCACCAATTTTCTGGCCACCACGGTGTCGTATATAATTTTTAGTTTGGCGATCTTGTTTTGATCATCAAACCCAATAATGTCGACCACGTCAAATTCCACGATCTTGTTGCTCTTTAGGGTCCATTTGTACCTAAAATAGAGCGCTATGTCTTCCGAATCGCCTTCCTCAAAGATTCCCAGGAGGGAAAGCTCCGAATTCGCGGTATCGCTATTCAATTCCAGGTAAAACTCGTCGGCCCTTTTTATACCATATAAGGGAGAATCGACCATTCCGTCTGCATTGAACAGAGCCAATACTTCTTCGACATTTCCATTTCCCAAATGAGTGATGTAGGCCTTCGCCACTTCCCTTTTGTCCATATTCCTTACTTTTTTGGTCAAACCTAGAAACGGACCGTGCGCTTGGCCGCTTTTCGGTACCGTCAAAATTACGACATTTACTCCAGCTACCCGCCCTGCCGGGTTGTATCGAAAGGCGGCGGATGGGATTCCTTTATGTTTTCAACTAAACTTGCAAGAAATCCAAGATACGATTTTTCGAAAAAAAGCCGTTTCGCAGGGACCATTTGCAAGACCGTGGAGGTATGGAGTAAGGGGGGACGGTTTTAGGGGAACACCCCCACTCGCCCATAATTTCCGGTACTTTTTCATATAGCCACGCCCCCGGGCCTATGCACGAGGCCCATTGGTAATGAAAGATGGGCCGACATGACCGGAGAAGGCACAGTACACCTATTTATTTGGCCTATTCGAAGGAAGTGGGGCCGGTAAACTACTTTCCGACCTTTTAATGACTGCCTGAATGGTAACGAAGGTTTTTTTTACACCATATCAGAAACATCGGCTGGCCATCGTTTACCTCTGTTATTCCCAAAAGACCATGTTGCCCAAATTCCGATAGTACCGATGCCCTGTCGTAATAGTATATTTGGGCTCCTTTATGAAACTCGTATCGGTCTTTACCAACGGGTTTTCCCTTACCAAAATTCGGGGCTTCCTTTGTAATGGCGGTAAAAACCATGAGTCCATTGTCCGTCAATTGGTCGTAGCAATCTTGGATCAATTTTTTTCTTTCGCCCTCGCCCAACAAGTGAATCAGGGCATAGCAGAAAATGCCATCGTATACTTTGTCGTCAAAAGGCATATCTGTAACCGAGCCATGGTAAAGGGTTATTTGGCTTCCGTATGTTTCCCTTGTCAGTTCAATAGCCGTTTTGGATATTTCTATTCCGGTAACCCTTATCCCGTTCCCTATAAACGGTTCGGCATTTCGACCATAGCCTATTCCGGGAATGAGTACGTTTTTGAGATTGTTTTCAACAAATAGGTCCTTTGCCCATACCGCTGAACCTGCGGGTTTCGAGCCCCACATCTTTCGTTTGTCCCTAAAAGCATCTTCCCAAAATTCAGCCATATCAATTACCTATTTTACCTTCCAAGATTTCGCATATTATCCCATTTGCCTTTAATTGTCGCAAAATGGAATGTTCGCAGGGGGTATGGGGCATTAAAATCATCCAGGTCAAAAATGTAGCTGTACATCCCGATGGTCTTTTTCAATGATGAAGAACCTTGTTCGCTTCCTTTTCCAATGGTAGGCCGGTTTATAAATACTTCCATGGTCTTAAAAAGATTCCTCCGTCAGTTCCTTGTTGAGCAGGGCCCCTGTGACGTTTCCACCGTAAACCGCCGTGGCAACCGAACGGAACATGGAACTGCCGTCGCCACAGGCAAAAATGCCCTCTTGGGTCGTTTTGTACATAGGGTCTACCTCGATATACCCGCCTTCGGTAATGTTACAGCCCAATTCTTGGGGAATACCCGTGTTCTGTTCAAAGGGGATGGGGGCATAGGCCGCGTCGTACCCCTCTTGGCTGCCATCTTTAAAAACCAGGGTTTTCAACTGCCCGTCCACGTGCTTGATTTCCGCGATTTCCTTCTCGAGGATCCTAATCCGGTTTCGGTGCAGCCGGGACATTTGACCTTCACTGAAATCGGGTTTTCCTGCGGTTATTACAGTGATGTCATCGGTCAGGTTTCGGACCAATGGCGCCAGGTGAAAGGCCTTTTCCCCATTGGCCAAAATAGCGGTTTTCTTCTTTCTTATCTCATATCCGTGGCAATAGGGACAATGTACTACCGAAATTCCCCAGCATTCGGAAAAGCCCTTGATATTGGGTATTAGGTCTTTGATTCCCGTTGCAAAAACCAATTTTTTCGCCGAGAAGACAGCTTGCTTCGAGGTGGTGATTTCGAATCCGGTAGAAGTCCTCTTTCCAGAAATGGCGTGTCCGTCATAAAATTTTACCCGGTCATATCGTGAAACCTGTTTTTTTGCCCGTTCCAATAGCTCTTGTGGAGTGCTTCCGTCTTGGGTCAGAAAATTATGGGAATGGGGGGTTTGGCGATTGCAGGGTTTACCGGCATCGATGACCAGGGTTTTTCTCAGGGACCGCCCCAAGCTCAAGGCTGCCGAGAGTCCGGCATAGCTCCCTCCAATGATGATGACCTCAAATTCTTTATTGCCCATGGCTACCCCTATTTTGCGGAAGCCGGCCAAAGCGGAAAGGTCGGGGCCCACGCCCCTGCCTCATGCCCCTCCCCTATTGCAGGTTCCTATTTGGGCAAAGGTAGCTAAAAATCCTTTTATTGCAACCAAGTTGCAATAAAAAAACAGGGACAGGCATCCCCTTTAAAAAGGCCCCTTGCTACCCGGACCTCTTGCCGTGCCCTACCCGCCCCGGAATCGATATTGTGCCGAAAGCCTAAATTCAAAAAAAACTCGGCCCCAGGGATCCAAACCGGTCGCAACCGCCATCTTGTAGCGGTTCTGCCTACCGCATCAAACTGCCGACTAGGGTAAAAAGAAAATAGGTAGCCCAGAAACTTAAGATGGCCCCCATAAAAATCGGTAGGAAGATTTCCTTCTCGAACCTATTTTCCAAGCAGGCCGAGGCAGGATGGTTCGGATTTACATATACCGTTACGGGCCGGCCTATTACGGAGGCGGACATTTTTTCTAAAGCCATATACTCGGGGAATTCTTTATAGTCCCCATACTTTTTGGGGAACCTTTCCAGAGTCTTGAATTCTTTGTCATAGAGGTAATCGGAGGCCAAGGTTTGGTCTGAGGTAAACACCCTTCCCTTAAAACGATAGGTATATGTTTTTTTAAGTACGAATCTAAAATTTGTACTGATACTCGAATCGTTACTGTAGGTGTTGAATCTAATTTCGGCGGCTATTATTTTTCCGATTACAGGTTGCCATTTTTTGCTCTGAAGCATTTTAAGGGCTCCTATCGTTCCCGTTATCAACAGCCAGTAACCGAAATAGAGGGCCAAGGGCGTAAGTACAAGGATAAACAGGGTGGCGGTGATACTATAATTCCAATGGTCGAAGTTCATTTTTGGGATCGGTCGAGGTTTTATGTTATAGAACCGGTCGTGTTCGGCTTCTTTGCCTGTCGTGATTTAGGGGCCTTCCAACGTTGCCGGAGCATATTTTGGAGTAGATCAAAGTAGTTCCACCCCATACCTCTGGCAGCCAATAAGGACAGGCTATCCTGGTTTTTTCTATGGGGCCTCGATGGTCCGGTCATATTGGGTTTCATGTTCAGGTCGAACAGAAAGTAGCGACCGTTTTCATCGGCCCTGCAATCGATTCTTATGGGGGCTTTAATAGTTAACAATTCCGCCGCTTTTTCGCACTGGCGGCAGGCATCCGTAATTTCTTTGGAACGCCGTTCCCCGTCATCCAACAGGGCACTGTTCTCCACTACGGCCACAACCCCGTTGTAGGGGGCGATCCCATCTTTATGGTTAAACCTTTTTACAGGGGGAAGGCACCAGGGGGCTTCAAAGTGTTGTTTTTCACCCTCTATATAATAAGCTCCCGGAGGCATTACGGTAAGGGTTATTTCCTGTCCGCTTAAAAACTGTTCTATGTATACCGACGAGCCGTATTGCCCACTTGAAAACAGATCTGCCAGTTTGGCGTCCAGTTCGTTTTTGTCCCTGACCAGGGCAACCCCTTGACTTCCCCTACCACGAATGGGTTTTACGACCACGGGAAAATTGAGGTCTTGTTGATCGTAGTCCTTGCCTTGGTCCTGGGTTATTAAAGCGGTTTTGGGAATAAAAATACCGTGCTCCCTCAATAATTTGTTGGTAGTCCATTTATCGTCGTACGTATCTACCTGATGGGGCAATTGCCCTACAAGTTCCATATCGCGATCAAAGAACTTCCCTATAGGGTGCCCTTTGTAAAGTACGGTATTCAACCAAAGTATTTTGGCCCCTTTACGGATCGCATTTTCAATTCCCTCCTCGGTGTCCGGAAAAACCCAGTCCCGATCATTTTCAATGTGGGGCCGGTCTACCGGCGTACACACCTTTACGCCCCTGGAATGCAATTCGAAGGCGATATCGGCACCACTGTCGGAATATCCGCCCGGTTTCATGGGTTTTTGTATGCCGTTCTTTATGGGGGATGGTTGGGCTTGGTACAAAATTGCAATCATGCTGTATGGATTTTTATACTCCTTGTCCAGTTTCGTTCTTTAGGGCCCAAAGCTACTATTTTATATTTTTTTGGCGATCTTTCGCCTTGGCTCCGTATAGTGTTGGCGGGGGCATACCCATGTGTTTGGATGGCCCTTTCGCCGGCCCGACTATCTTGCGGTAATTTGATCCAAGACCAGGGTAAGGTCTTCGCTTAGCTCATAGATCCATATGACAAGGGCAAGGATCATAAAGAACATTCCGGCCGAGATGGCGTAATACACATAATAGTTGTGTCCCACAATCAGACAGGATTTGGTGGGTTTTTTAGGATGATGGAATATATAGACCTGGCTTCCCTCCTTTAACTTGTCCGATATGGCTTTTATCTCTTTTTTATTGGGAGACCAGAACTCAAAATAAGGGAAAAGTTTTTTACCGATAATTTCATTTTCTTGGCCGTTTGGGCGATAAGCATACTCCAAATCCGGCCTATAACTTATTTCTTTTCGGCCCTCCGAATCTGTCCGGATCCACTCTTTTATTCCAGAATGCGTAACCCTTCCTAGGGTGCGATACCATTTTTTCGAACCCTTATCAAGTATATAGGAGCTTACCCCAAAAAAGAAAACCGTGAAGCCGATAAAAAATGTGATGGTCATGACAGCGTTTTTATTTGGTCCGCTAGATAATTGGCCGGATGTTTTTTACCTATATATATCCAATAGCCCAGAAGCAAAGGGAAAATGAACAGGGCAATGCCGGCTCCAATATCCTTTAGGTCAAGGTCGTATTTAAGAAGGGACGATTGTTTCGGATTTTCCGGATTAACGTAAACAGCTACCGTATTCATCTCTTTTAATTTACCGTACAGCTCTGTATGAAATTTACTATCGTATTCTTTTTTGGTATTAAGGCCTATTTGCGTATTGCTGTAATGTTTACCCTTATACTCGTAAGCATATTTGATTTTACATTCCTGGATGGGGAAGACCATCGACGCTTCTTTGGGCATATCGGGATTGGGACGGTTATCGAGTTCGACCAACTCGATATTTGCGACTCGCTTTTCCCACAGAAACCTATTGTTTTCCAATATCCGTTGCAGCGGTTTATAGAAAGAATAGCAACTGAGAACTACCTGCAGTACCAAAAAAAGAAAAAGTATGGTCAACGTTAAAAAATATAAGGCCTTGATCAGATGTTTCATTGGTTATATACTCCTTTAAATCGCGGATGGTCATTGGGGCCGGTCGGGTCGATTTCAGTTCAAGTGGTATTCGTTGATCGTATTTTCCGTTTTTTTGTTTGCCATCGGTACCAAAATACATATTTGGGACTTGGTGGCATCTTTGCCCATCCGGCCTTTTTCACCCCGTGGGGCCTTGGCCCTTACGACCAACTTTTATAGGCCCAATCTTTTTGGGTCAAAAAGGCATGCTCAGGGCAATCGTAAATTTCCTGTACGTTGAAGATCTTGTTTTCTTCCTCCCCTTTTTGCCATAGCAGCATTAGCTCACCTTTATTGGAAACATGCCGGGCTTCGCATTTTAAGTTCCTAAAGCAATGGAGTCCCCCGAACATTCCGTTGCCTATGGGATGATAGTTGCTATAGCGACAGCTTAAACAACTTTTTATTCGGCATTTTTGAGGTAATAGTTGTTGAATTTCAATAAGGGCATCTTCGAACCATTCGTGTTTTTTGCTGTTCAGAAATTTTCCAAACGCAGTGGTCAGTTCCAAAGACACAAGGGTTTCTTTTTCCCTGCCCGTACGTATATGTGCCGTTATTTCCCCTGAATCTGCAATAGTGCCGGAATTGATTTTAATGGGGAATTGTACGTCCATTTCAAAGTTGGTCAGATACCCCGTACCGTCCTGATATTTTTCATATTCAAATTGGGTATGGTCCATTTTTCCGGACAACATTTCAAAATCGATTCCCTTGAATTCAATGGCCCTTAGCGTGAGGCACATGGTACTTCCATCCGATAAAATCGTGGTGCTTTCCTCCCCAAATCGGTCTTTATATGTTACGGGGTATGTTCTCATGTAAGACATGGTTCTCTAAAACAACTATAGCTTTCTGTTGGCTTTATGTGGCATTGCAAAGGCCTTGTTGGTTCCGGCCACTTCTTACTGGGTCATTTGAAAGACGATATCTTGATATACCTGTGCATTTCCCTTTTTTAGGTATTTTGTTTCCATAGCGCCGCCCAAGGCCAAAACGGGAGCGAAGGTAAATACTTCATGCTTGCCCAGACTACCCAGTTCCGCAATCGCTTTTTTAAACAACGATTCCCTTAACCATTCTTCCCTATTTTCATCGTTGGTCATAAAGTCGGTAAAGAAGGACTCAAGGCTCCATACCAAGGTCTCTATTTTTCGGTATTGGATATCGATCATACAGACATCTTCATCGGTTTCCGTCAGTTTTCTATAATAGAACAATTCGCCAAAACCACTGATCGCAAACGGGACATAATTTTCCACTTCCTTCCCCAACCAGGTCCATAACGAAGCCTCAAAATCCTTGGGATTCACCAAGGTGATCAATCCGTCGTCATATTTTTCAAAACCCTTCGATTTCCATAGATCTATCAAATAAGGCGACACTTTGTTCTTGTATTCCTCGATGATATCGTCGGGTACGGGAACGGTACTAGTTTTGGGTTCTCCCGTTTCGTTGTTGTTTTCGGTGTTTTTATGGAATAATTTTTTAAAAAAGCTCATTTAGGGCTCGGTTTTGGGTAAAGCCTTGTCTTGGCGGCATGTTGTCTTATTTAAATGTTCCAGGGGCGGTTTTATTGTCCTTGGGGTCCAAATTATCCGATACGGTGGTATGTTTCATTAGGCTATTTACCAGATGGTCGGCTTTTCTGGTGGTTTCGGGCAACCTGTATTTAGGACAAAGTTCCAAGACCAAGGATGTGGCGAATTCCAAATCTACCTTGTGCCCAATGCTTACAAAAACCGGTTTGGTGTCCTTTTAGGTTCTAAGAACATTGCCGACTATCTTTTCTTCGGAATATAAGGGAACGGCGGAACCTCTTCGGGCTTCCAATTCCTCCTTGGCCCAAACGCCGACCAGTCGTTTTTTGGCACACCCAATGGTCGGCACATCCAACTTAACACCCAAATGGGTCGCCATGCCCACACCCTTTGGGTGGGCTATACCATGCCCGTCGCAAACGATGACATCCGGTTTAATTTTCAAATCGTGATAGGCTTGCACGATGGGAGGAACCTCCCGAAACGAAAATAACCCAGGTACATAGGGGAAGGTAATGTCCATCTCGTGGTAAGATTCTTCCACTACCTCCAAGGTGTCTTTTTGCAGCACTACGATCCCACCTATCATTCGCTGTTCCCCTTCATTGTATGCGACATCCACTCCCGCAACGAACCGTATCGCATTGGGCAAACAATTTTCCTTGATTACCTCTTTCCTCAATTCATTTTGTTCGACAAAATAGGGCCATAAACCCTTATCGTTTTCGTATAGATCTTTGTTCATTCTTGATGTTCTTTCGTAAATCGCAAGAGAAGCCTTCGTTCAATTTCAAGGGGTCGGCACTGTCTTTTGAATTGATCGGACTTTAGTGCATACATCCCATATAGATCCGGCTGTTTACGATAAACGCCTTGTCGGAATGTTTTTTTACTTCCAGTAGTTTTTGGTCCGCCTCTTCCTTGTCATCGGTGATGGCCGTCACCAAGGCCATGGTGTTTTCCCCTGCCTTTGGCCCTTCGGTGTAATAGCTCAAATACTCCAGGCTTAAAGTTTCTGAAGGATAACGCCTTATAAAATATTGACCGGCATAAATTTCATCCTCATCGTCTTCGGGCAGGCAAATTCGGTTTTTCTCCTTGTTGAATCCCCTTCCCATGGTATCGATCTTTATTTTTAGCTTCTCGTGCAGGTCGAACATTTTTTGCCTTAGTTCAAAATAGTTTTGCGAAGTGTCAGATACCACAACATAGGCGTTCATGTATTCCCCTTCGGGATTTTCTTGCGCATTTAAGTTTAAGGTCCCTAACAAAAAGAGCCATAAAATGTAAATCTTGTTCATATTGGAATAAGGTATTTGATCGGGTCTTCTTATCCGTTGGTTCGTTTCGGGTACTTTTAGACCATTAATTTAAATTTTATTTTTTTATCGGGTTGAGGAGGCCGGTGTACTCAAGACTTGTTCACGATTTTCAAGATGAGAAGCACCACTTGGGCGATTACGCACAGCGGAAGCAGGATCATATAGAGCCATAATACGGCCCCGGGACCGTTCTCGTCCCACATGTTGCCCCCTTTTGGGGTATTAAAATAGGCGTAGGCAATGGGGAGCAGGTATACAATGGCATTAAGGATCAAAAGGCCGTTGAGAATCAGCTTTCTTTGGGGGTTGGAATCAGTAACAAACAGCAGGCCAATACTGGAAATCGGCAGGATCAGAAATAGAAATAGTGCAATCATATTCTTCATTGTAATGCAAGCTTAGGTCTTCTACGATAAGAACGATGGTTAGGCCAAAATTGTTTTAAGACGGTTCGCTATAAGTTGATCTGGCAATCGATTTTTATCGAATTCCCCTTGTCGTCATCGGTGACCAAGGCCACTTTATATTTATGGGGTCCTATTTTATCGGCTATGGTTACGGATTCTACCTTTAAGGGCTCCCCGATATTCGGAATTCGGGTTGCCCCGTAGGAATTTAGAACCCTATTGTTGGAGATGGGGATGGTACCGATAAAACTGCCCCATACCTCCCCGTCGTCATAGGCGTTGGCGGTGTTTTCTACCGAAGCGGTAAAAAGGATCATCGAGGTGTCCTTTACGATGGTAGCCCCCGAAAAGCCCGATTCCCTTCCATTGATCTTTGGCAGGGAAAACTCCGTTAGCACCGGCTTGGGAAAAGGCGCGGACCCCTCTAAATAGGCTAAAAAATCGGTATAAACAAATTCGAAAATGATGTTTTTGCCCCGGTTAAAAAGGTAGATCTTATCATTTTGAAAGGCCACGGCCTCTATGTTAAGGGCTTCGTTTTCCATGGCTTTCAGGGCTCGTAAATTATCGTAGAAAGGGGAAATGTCATAGGTTTTGATGCGAAGGCTGTCTTCTAGGAAGATATGTAAAAAGACATCCCTTTGGGGGGATTTGGAGCCGGACCCAAAAGCGACCAATTCATTTTTGCCGATCACTTCCAAGGACTCAAAATCGGGCTTGTCCGTTTTTGATATCCTACCCTTATTTACCTCTTGGGCGGCATGGATCTGCGTTTTGGAAACGACCTCGTTTTCGGTGTTGATCTGGAACAGGAAGGGCGAGTCGTCGCCAATGGCATAAAAACCGTTTTCCACCGCAACGAGGCCCGAGCCGCTGGGGAAGTCGTTTATGGTCTTACTGTTCAGAACCTCAATGGCCAAGGGGTGGTTTTTACAAGAAGCCATGACGAATACCAAGGCCAATAGTAAAACGGTTCTTTTCATTTCTTATCTGAATTTTCTCCCGCTAAAATACATATTGAAAACAGGAAGGCCTTGCCCGTACCTGTAAAGCTTAGTAGAAAGCGGTTAAGGAGGAGGTTGTTTGGGGAATTAGGGGGGTGTATGGAGTGCTATTGTTGGGCACAGACCTTTCTTTTCAGACGCTATGTTGCAATTCCATTTCTGGCATTTCATCATAGGTTCGACCATTTAATTCTCTGCCGTTTTTCTTTTTGTTTCTTCCGC
Source organism: Pseudozobellia thermophila (assembly GCF_900141855.1). GTDB lineage: Bacteria > Bacteroidota > Bacteroidia > Flavobacteriales > Flavobacteriaceae > Pseudozobellia > Pseudozobellia thermophila. The sequence goes on along the minus strand of NZ_FQYU01000015.1, from coordinate 6,954 downwards.
CCCATTGTTTGAAGAAAAATGCAACATCTGCTTTTTCACATTGCTCTTGTATATCAAGTACCCAATCTGCATCCATTGGTCTTGGATTATGTCCGCTTTCTCCACCAACAATAACCCAATCAATATTGTCAAGATTCATATTTGGAAGTGGTCCGATTAGAGGTTCTAATGATAGGAATTTTACCCTTGCGTTTGTTTCTCTCAGAAAGTCAATTCTATTTTCCACTTTTTGTTCTTCAACTGAAACACCCATCCAAATATTATGAGTCCATTTTAATTCTTGATGAAGTTCTTTTAGTCTTTCGGCTCTTTTGGTCAAAACTTGAAAAAGGTGTTGCGGATTTTCATTCATTACCTTAAAAACCTTTTGTATAAATTCAAGGGGGATTTTTTCGTGAAATAAATCACTCATTGAGTTTACGAAAACAACTTTTGATTTCTTCCAAGTGTATGGCGTTTTCAAGGCCTCTTCGTGAGTTTTAACCTCAAAATTATCTTTGTACTTTTCAACACCCATTGCTTGCAGTCTTTTAGACATTATTTCTGCATAGCAAAATTTACAGCCTTGAGAAACTTTGGTGCAACCAGTTGTTGGATTCCAAGTCATTTCCGTCCATTCGATACTTGATTGTGCCATATTTATCCGTTGTATTTTTTTACTATGTCATTAGCAATTTTAACTGCTGTTTTATTGTTCGAAGTTAAGAATAAATGATACATCACTGAATTACTCGAGTTTCTCAACTCATATGGTTTTGAAACATGATCGAATACCTCTTTTAATCTATTCCCATATAACTCTGCTGATTTTTCAATCGCTTTATCTTCTTTTTGAATATGAGTGAATTCTTCAAAAAGAGTTGGACTTTTTGTATAAAATAAATCTGTAATCTCGGTTTTACTTATACCTAAAAATTTCTCAAGTCGTTTTAACCATGCTTCTGAAATCTGTCCATTTTTTTTTAGAAGTCTGTTGACACCTAAACCCGTTGGAACAAGAATCCACATATCAAGATTAAGACCTTTAAGAGCTTCTATTGAACGCCATTCTACTTGCATTCCGCACGGGTCAATATATGCTAAAGTCCTAACTGATTTATTTTCTGGGTTTCTTAAATAATTTGAGAGGTCAATTAGCTTTCTATTACAGTCTTCGTTCACAAGAAATATTTGTTTATTAGGAAACGAGTCTTGTGTGACTTCTTTTAAGGATTCTATGTTCTCTTCATCCTTTTCTACGAAGTAGTATCTATCGAAAGGTCTAGGATTATCAATTTCTACGATTCTTTTCGCTGCACCAACAGTAATGTCAATATCTACTTTATTATCTTTGATAATCGAACCTGAACCTGCGAATCCATCAAAATATAATAATTTAAAAAAGTCTTTACCTTTCATTATTTGCAAATATGCTTTCGCATAGTCGACAAGAATCTCAATCTTGGTTTTTGTCCAATTTCCGCCAAATTCATTCATGACCCAGTTTTTTTCATATTGCAGTTAACAACTATATATGTGTACAATTGCACATATAATTTGGGTATAAAAGCCATAGCTAGCGCTAGCCAAACCCATACGAATATAAAAATTCTTACAATTTTGTTCTTACAGAAAAGCGTAATCCTTTTAAAATGAAGTGGTTTTGTACTCCGTACAAGAGGGGCTGTAACTGGTGTTGTTAAACATCCCCCGCCCTTCGGGCACCCCCTTCAAAGCGCCGCACTGAGCTTGTTGAAGCGGGGGACTTGCAGGGCGTTGAAGTGGGGAGTTGCAGGGTGTTGTTTTGATGATTGCGGGGCGTGCAAGGGTTACTTGTGTTGGCGGAAGTTTTTATATCCACCTTCTTACTTTTTCCTTGTACTTTTTGTATTCATTCCCAAAAGTATGTTCCATAATTCGCTCTTCGAATGGAATATAGTAACTGTTGGTTACTATTATAAAAAGTAAGCACCCAACCATTGGAAGAATTGTACCTAAAAGAATCCAAACTCCAAATAAACTTAGAGCGAAACCAAGATAAATGGGGTTTCTACTTAATTTAAAAAGTCCATGGGTTACAAGTTTCCTGGGATTTTTGAATGTATGTATTTCTGTGCCGATTTTTTCAAATCCCTTTCTGACAATAACCGTCATTACGATTCCAAATAGCAATAATACCACTCCAAAATAATTATATGGTTTTGGAATAATTTCCTTAATAATTATGAGCTTCCTAATGGCAACCATAATTATAATGCAGAATAAGAAAAGAAATGGCGGGAGTATCTTTTTCATACCTTAATTTTATTGTTTTAACAAAGGTATTTGACCGTAACCCCATTTGCATTAACATAGGTTTATGCCTTCATTTTCCTTCTTATTCTGCTTAAAGCTATGGGGGTTATCCCTAAATAGGATGCGATCATATGTTGCTTAACCCTGTTTTCTAATGTTGGGTATTCTTTTAAATAGATTCTATATCTATTTTCTGCATCTAGCAACAAAAATTCCCGTTCCCTTTTTTCCTTGGTTGCATATCCTTTTTCCAACAATTTTACTAGTAACAAATTCCATTTTGGGTTTTGTTCTTTGAGTTTTTGCCAATTGTTATATGACATGATCAAAACTTTCGAATCTTCAATAGCTTCGATGAAAAAATAGGAAGGTGATTTAGAAATCATTGCAGAATATGAACTTATAAAGCTATTTTCCGGCATAAAGACTTTTGTATATTCCTTCCCTTCTTTGGAAATATAAACGTACCGGAATAACCCCCTTATTACGAATCCAAATTCAGTTGGAGTATGACCAGCTCTAATAAAATGAGATTTCGGCTTAAAGGTCTTAATATTCGATATTTCGGTAAATTTAGAAATTTCCGATTCCGTCAAATCGGTTAGTTGTTTTATCGAATTTGTAATTTCTGTTACCATTTTCAAAATTACCGCCCCCGGTCAGTATAAGAATGGTAGCCGACTGCGTGGCACTTACCTTTCAAGTTACAAGAAAGTTGAAGCGGGCTACAACCCTTGAATTTACTACTATTTAGGCTATTATTTTAATACATTATTACCATGGGTTAATGCCATCATTTGGCTAAATAGTTATTTGGATAACGGATATGTATCCTTTTTTTATAAGTCAGGCTACGCCAAATCCATTCCAAGGGGCCAAATTTGAAATGCCTTAACCAGATATGGCTAAGAATAATTTGCGATACCAAAATAAGAATAGCAATACCTGATGTATGCAATAAACCGATTTTACCAATTAAGTTAAATCCAAAATTGTAAAATATAATAATCATGATCAAAGTCTGAAACAGGTAATTGCTCAGGGCCATTCTCCCCACAGGAATCAAATATCCAAATGCTCTTCTACCTATCGAAGTTTGAACGATTTTAGATATGGAAGTTATATAGAAAATGCACATAAATATTTGGCCAGCCAATACTAAGAACTTATAAAGAATATTTAATGGAGTTGGTGGGAACATATAGGAACTTCCACCAATTATTTTAGCTGAAAAAGTAGCCAAAAGACCTACGGTTAAACTGGTTATTAACAATAATGTTGATTTTGATTTTTTTGTAAAAAATTCAATTGAAGCGAAATAGTAACCAAGAAGAAAAATTCCAAGGAATTTAAAATACCCCCCTGATGGGATATAACCTAAGTATTTCCAGACAAGATGATGAATGTTTAAAATGAACAGGTCTGCAATTGAACCATTCTGGAATGTACGTATAACTGCTTCAACGGTCATATCCGGATATTGAACATGGGCCAGGGCAGCCGTTTTTTCAGGACTAGCAGAACTTAAAGCCTCGGAAAATGGCAAGAGACATAAATCGATTAAAAGGGGAAATAGCAGGAAAAACAACGACCAGAGAATAAGATTTTTTGACTTGACATTCCGGAATAAAATGAGGATAAAACCAAATATCGAATAGGCAAGTAAAATGTCTCCAAACCAAATTAAACTGTGCAAAAATCCTATCAACAACAGAAAAAATAGTCTTCTTCGATATGTTTTTAAAAAATTAATGGAATCTTCTTTGTTCTTTTCATATTGAATATAGAACCCAACGGCAAAAAGAAGTGAGAAGAGGGTGTAAAACTTTCCTGTGACTATGACATCTAAAAACGAATATAATTTTTCATCCAATTGAAAATCAGTTATTTGTTCAAGGTCATCAAAGGGCATAAAAACGTATCCGCTAAAAAATCCCATGTTCATGAAAATGATTCCAAGTAAAGCGAAACCCCTGAGGATGTCCAGAATTTCAATTCTTTGTTTAGGTTCTATTGGTTGGTTAGATGTCATTAGTTCAATATTTTATTTGAAAGAGAAATGATATTCTTGGCAAAAATTTCGATAACGAGGTTTTGACCTTAATGCATGGTAACGGCCAGACGGCTATGGCGAGCTGCGTGGCAGACCTTGGCAAGAATCGCCATTGGAGGCATATTCGCTATCGCCGGGGATGTCGATGGTACCGACCGCGAAGCGTTCCGTCCGGGTTTTCTTGGATGTAAGATAGCAAATTTATGGGCGAATGTGCAGTCGTACTGTCCGGCCGATGGTCGATGGTAGGAAAAAAAGGTAGGGCGGCGGCCTCGATCGCCCGGTTTTTTACGGGCCGGAGGTATCATCGACCATCGGTCTCGGCTATGAGTAGTTGCTTGGGTTAGCACGAAAATTCATAAGTACAAACCAAGCTGAAAATCCGCCAGGATTTTCAGAAGTAGGCGAGAACAAGCAATTACTTATAGCCAATGTTGGCGGTTCGTTTTTTATTTTTTTGTCACTTTATATACTTTTCCTTCTTTATCATAAGTTGTCCATTCCCCAACTGGTTCTCCCTTATCAAAATGTCCTGAACGTTTTATTGTTCCGTCAATGCGATACCATTCCCAATATCCTTCTGGTTGGTCATTTATAACTTTTCCTTTTGACCAAATTGTTTGTCCGTTTGCGTGATACTTAATGGTATAACCATCAATTACTTCACTTTTTTTTGGTTCGTTCTTATTTTTCATCATTCGGTTATTCTAATTATTTTGGAAGTTTCTTTAAGTAACCCCAACATTATTGGCTGTTCGTTTTTTTATTTCGCTTTTAAAATCCATTCGTTTACAATTGATGTCAAGTCCGTTTTTCCATTCTCAATTTCTGACATATTTTTGAACGTTACAATTGCTCTGTCATTCTCTTTCCACAACAAAAGTTTTGACTTTGATTGAATAATTTTCTCTTTTGGCTGCTCTTGTTTTTTAGCACCTCTGTGAAAAATCAATTGAATTTGCTTTGGTGGCTGAATTTTCATTGTTATTCGGTCATTATCTTCATAACAATAATTCGGTCCGTTCCATTTTACATTTTCCGTTAAGCCATTTATTGCATTTATTATTATATGACGTAAATTTTCAATTTCATCTCACAATGGATGATTCAATCCGTCAAGAAATTCAGAAACTTCTTTATTTAATTTGTCCATTTTTTTGTGTTTAAATGACCGTCAACGGCCAGACGGCTATGGCGAGTTGCGAGGTATGCTTTGCATACCCTGGCAAGGGGTCGCCATTAGACGCACATGCGCTATAGGCGGTGATGTCGATGGTACCGACCGCGAACGGTTCCGTCCGGGTTTTCTTGGATTGAATATAGCAAATTTTATGGGCGAATGTGCAGTCGTACTGTCTGGCCGATGGTCGATGGTAGGAAAAAAAGGTAGGGCGGCGGCCTCGACCGCCCGGTTTTTTACGGGCCGGAGGTATCATCGACCATCGGCTCGGCTAAGAACAGTACGGGAGCAAACTGGCGTTTGCTTTCCGTTCAGCGATTAGCCGAAACCTTTTGTTTTGATTTTATTTTTTTCTTTTAAAATCCCAAAATCCAATTGTTTTGGCGGACTTCATAAAAATACGCAAGCCATTCGTCAAAACCCGTAGCCCGTATTGTTTTTAGGCATTGTTGTACGTTGGCATTTCCGTCCGAGTGTGTTATTTCAATTACCCTTTAGTTTTTCGGCTACTTCATCATAATACTCCTGCGTAACTACTTCAGTCCAAGAAGTTGGTTGTCCACCACCATATAAAGCTAAATATGTTACATCACTAAATTTGGTAGAAGAATGCCAATGTTCAATGTCTTTCTCACATTTAATTACATCGCCTTTTTTCAAAATTACAGGCGCAGTTCCTTTCTCCTGATAATATGCTTCTCCATCTACAATTATTAAGACTTGCGCAGTTCCATGTTTATGCCAGTCCAAGGTCGAGTTAGCTTTAAAAGTTGCTTTTGTAATATTATAACCCAATTCCTCATCATCGTGGATAATAGCATTCAACCAAGCTTCTCCGATATAATGAGTATTTGGTGCTTTTGTTCCTTCCGTTAGATAGGAGGATACCTTGTAATCTGAGTTTTGGGAAAATACAGATACAGAGGTTAAAAGTAATAGGAGGAAAATTGATTTTTTCATTTTCTTGATTTTCATATATTTCTTGTTTGTTCCGATTTTCATGCTTGCGTACAACGTTCTCGGCTATGAGTAGTTGCGTGGTTTAGCACTTAACTTAGCAAGTACACACCAGACTGAAAATCCGCGAGGATTTTCAGAAGTAGGCGAGAACAAGCAATTACTTATAGCATCGATGAAAAAGCAGTAAGTCGAGTATCTTTAAAGTGAACTAAAAATTAAAGATATGGTTACTCAAATTACTGCTGTACCGAAGTTATACATTGGGATCGACATTCACAAGAGAAGTTGGAAAGTGCATTGCGCTACAGATCTGTTTTCAGGCAAGTCATTTTCGATGGATCCGGACCCGGAGCAACTTAAAGATTATGTTGATAAACATTTCGCCGATCATGAAGTCGTTACGGCTTACGAGGCCGGCTGCTGTGGGTATTCGGCGCATCGTTGTTTCGAGTCCTATGGTTGGTCTTCCCTAGTGGTCAATCCTGCC
>NZ_FQYU01000013.1 GCF_900141855.1 Pseudozobellia thermophila | reverse complement strand
CCGGACAGGGGCAGGTTCCATACGCGTTGCGCACCCGTGCGCCGGTCGCCGGCGGAGTGCAAGCACTCCCCGCTGCCCCTCGACTTGCATGTGTTAGGCCTGCCGCTAGCGTTCATCCTGAGCCAGGATCAAACTCTTCATCGTTGATTCGTATATAATTTCGCGCCAACGCCGATAAAGTCATCCCGGCCCCGTCTCTCTATCTGTGTTCCATTCTTTTTGTTCCAAAATACTTATATGGTAGCTCGCCTGTATATCCCTCAAAACGGATATCGGCTCGCTATCGTCTCTACAGTATGTCAATGAACTTCTTATTCTCTTTTTCAAAGGACCTTCCCGGTCCCCAATCTTCCCCGATCGACCGACATTTGTATGCCGTATGTCTCTCAAAGCGGGTGCAAATGTACAACTGTTTTTTAAACCTGCAATGTTTTTTTGATTTTTTTTATTTCAAATCAAACATCATAATTTTTAAAACCCAGCAAACAAATGAACCTTAAAACCCTGCACAATTCTCTAATTGTTTTGGGGTGGCAAATGTAAGACTGTTTTTTAAACCTGCAATGTTTTTATCGAAAAATTTTTCCGAATAAAACATCGTTCAAAAAACAGTAAATCAATGAACTTTTTCAACTCCGTCAAACAACCCTTTTTTGTTGTTTTTCGGGCTGCAAATGTACAGCCGTTTTTTAAATCTGCAAGACATTTTTCAAAGGTTTTTTCAACCCAAAATTAAACCGGCTGATTTGCAGTTATTTAATCGTAAAAAAATCTTTAACCTTTTATGAAAAGAAATTCCATACCAGGCCAAAGCGGATGACAAAATCGCGATAGGGGTAGTTGGGTGCCGAATAAAATTCACTGGTCTTGCCGAAGGAAGAATTGAAATGTTCGGCTTTTAAATAAATCCGGGTTTGTTGAATCCGGGCATTGATAAAGAAGTCGAGCATGGGATAGCCCCCCAATTTCTCGTCGTTCTGCAAATAGAACTCGCCCAATAAGGGGTTATATCCATCCATATAATACTCGGTAAAATATTTTAGGGTAATACCTGTTTGCAAGAACATGGCCTTCTTAAAAACGTCGGATGAGAAATACAGGGTGTTTCGCGTCACCAGTTCCGGAACGTTCAACACCTGGTTCGCCTGCGATACGTTTTGGTACATCAGGGTATTGTTCAAGGCAAATTTGCCCCACTTCAGCTCCTTACTGTATTTGACCTTGGTATGGTTCAAAACATTGCTTTCTTGAAGGGGCATTACGATCGAGGTATCGCCATCATCTTCGGCGGTGGCCTCTACATTCGTCCCAAAATAGGTATAGTTGCCAACCGTGGTATAGCTCAACGAGAGATCGCCCCAGACTTCGGACTCAAAGCCGAGGTTGAGCCCAAACACCTGCTCCTTGTCAAAGGTGTACAAGTTCAACCAATTGTAGTTGCTATAATCGCTTTGGTTCAAAAGAAAGTTGAAGTTGGGCATTTGTTCGGATACGTGCCCCGAGGCCCTAAGCTTATGCCTGTCGTTGAGCAGATAGGCCGTCGAGGCCTGCAAGAAGCTTCCCCCCAGCCTACCGGACACGTTGTACTTTCCCTTCGCCCTAAAATCAAAGCCCTGGATCCGCTTTTCGTATTCGGCCCCAATGGCCACTTCCTCCCCTTTCAGTTTATTGGGAATTACGGTACCATCCTCGGCAATCAAAATACTATTGAAAAAATAGTTGTAGTTATATAATGACACATTGCCCTGAAGCCTTCCCAAGGTGGCATTGTAAAACTCCGCGTTCACTTGGTTGTACATGGTCTTTAGATTGGCCCTGTCCGATATGGATGTCTGAAAGGCATCACCAAAATACGAGTTGGCCGAGGTTTGGTTAAAACTATAATATTTGGTCTCGTAGTTGAACTGGTGCCCTATACCCAGTGATGTCTTCTCCATCCTACTTGAATCTTGATCTTTCTTTACCAATTTATAAAGGTGGTCAAAATAGTAACGCTTACCGAGAATACGGTTCAAGGCATCGTTGAACCTGACATCGATCTTGACCCGGTTGGTAAAGTCGGGGTCCTTGCTTTCGAACTGTTCTTCCTCGCTCACGAGCCCCCCGTTTGCCTCTATATCCATATCTTGGGCGGCGATATGCGCCCTTAGGCTATACCGGCCGTTGGCCGTAACATAGTTGGTCGTTGTTCTGAACTGTCCCGACTCCGCTTGGTTATATTGGTATTTGCCCAAGGACCGGAACCCTTTAAAGGCAATTGAAAAGTTAAGCCGTCGCGAAGTATTGAAGGCCAGGGAAGCATCGAGAAGTTGCCCTTGTTCAAAAGTCGTCTTAAAAAACAGGTCCGACATCGGGGTAGCCACGTTGTAATACTTAATGTCTTCGAGCTCCATATAATTAAAGTGCAGCCCCCTGGCGCCGATCATTGGGTAAAAGTTGGGGTTTCTGAGGTCGACCCCCAACTTGTTATAGGGCTGCCCCACATTGGCGAAGGGCATCAATTCGAAATCGTCCCTCCTCAAAAAATTGTACTTATATTCCTTTTGTATGGTAAGGGTAGTATCTAAAAAGGTCGTGTCGCGTGCATACGAAATAATCTTATAGTCTTCGATGGTTATCTTCTTGGAGGTGGTATCGGCAGGCATGGGTCTTGGTCCCGGCCCCTTCCTTGGCCCAGCAGTCTCCGTCGTATCCAATTCCCTTGCCGGAAGCGCGGGGTCTTCTTGTGAATAAAGCCGAATGCTGAAAAAATTCAGTAAAAGGATTAAAAGAAAATATTTCATTTATGCAGATTACGGCCGTAAAGTTAATTTTTTTAGTTCGTAATTAAATGTGAAAGTTTACAGCCCCCTATAACACTACTTTATTATTAACACAATTATGTGTAAGTTGGCCCCACTTTTACCAACCCTTTTCAAGGCATGCTAAAACCCTACCACAGACTACGTTCTTTCGAAGCGGGCACCGACGAGGCAGGCCGCGGCTGCCTTGCCGGACCGGTAACCGCCGCCGCCCTGATTCTGCCCGAAGGCTTCGGGCATTCGATGCTCAACGATTCGAAACAGCTTTCGCACGGCAAAAGAAACCTGCTCCGACCCATTATCGAAGACCAGTGCACCACCTTTGCCGTGGCCCATATTTGGCCCGAGGAAATCGACAAAATCAACATTCTCAATGCTTCCATAACGGCCATGCACAGGGCCATAGACCAACTGGCCCCACATCCCGAATTCATTATCGTCGACGGCAACCGCTTTAAACCCTACAAGGCCATTCCCCACGAATGCATCATCAAGGGGGACGGTAAATACATGAGCATTGCCGCGGCCTCCGTATTGGCAAAGACCTATCGGGACACCTATATGGAAAAACTACATGAGGAATATCCGATGTACAACTGGAAAAAAAACAAGGGCTACCCCACGAAAGAACATCGCGAGGCCATTCGCAAATACGGCATCACCAAATACCATCGCAAAAGTTTTCGCCTCTTGCCCGAACAGCTGCAATTGAAGTTCTAGCACATTTTCTTACAAAGACAAAAAACTCGTTTTCAACCATTCACACAAAAACAGCTACCGTTCATACATTTCTTGATAGCCATAAACACAAGATCGCTTGGGCAGTTTTAGGTATAACCTAGTTTTGATGTTAACCTTTACAGGTCTCTAAGCATTAAATGGTGAAATCGGATCAGAAATTGAGGTATTTTCCCTTTTTGGATCCTCCGTAACAAAAACTGAAAACACTAAAATTGTGCAACGATGAAACGAATTATGTATGTCTTACAACTAAGCTTTACCCTATTGTTTGTTTTTATATCGGCCCCAGAAGCCAACGGACAGTTACTTAAGAAATTGGGGAAAGCGGCCGAAAGGGCAGCAGAAAGAACCGTCGAACGACGGGTAGAAAAAGAGACCTCGGAAAAGACCGACCAGGCCTTGGACAGTATTTTTGAACCGGGATCCAAGGGTAGCGGCAAAAAGAAGAAGACCGTTTCGAAATCCAAATCGCCACAGCCCTCTTCTCCCGAAAACAACGGGTCCGGTGTGGGAAATAAAGACCAAGTGTCCCAATCCCAAAACGGTACCGCCCCCATCGGCATTTACAGTAAATTCGACTTCGTACCTGGCGACGAGCCCTTGTTTTTAGATGATTTTTCGAATGACTTTGTCGGTGATTTTCCATCGCGTTGGAATACGAACGGAAGCGGCGAACTGGTCACCGTGGAAGGCGAAACCAATAAATGGCTTAAAATACTTCCGGGCTACGACATGGCCTACATTCCCGATATTTCCCCATTACCGGATGAATTTACCCTGGAGTTCGACGTCATTGCCATAGGACTCGACGACAAAACCTCATCACAATCGAATTTCGGCATTGTCGTAAGTGACAACAACACTTTTGAACAATCGGCGAACATGGGCATGGTAGAATATTCTTTCTGCCAATTTATAGACCCCGGGGTAATCGTCGAAAACAGAATCGCTTCGAAAAGGGTGATCCGAAACGATGTAAAAGCCAATATACGAGACGTTGTAAAAGAGAAACACCATATATCGGTAGCCGTCAACAAAGAGCGTTTTAGATTTTGGATCAACGAGAAAAAATACATCGACGTACCGCGACTCCTACCCTCAAATGTACAGATGCAGGGCATCAAGTTTACGCTCCGCGGAACCGATACCACCAAAGAATCCATACTTATCGGCAACGTAAAGGTAGCCAAGGGCGGTGTCGACTTGCGAAGAAAACTGTTGGCAGACGGAAGGATATCGACCACGGGTATTCTGTTCGACAGTGGATCGGCCCAGATACAGCCCCAATCGATGGGCATTATCCGGCAGATCTATCAGGTATTGCAACAAGACGATTCGATCAACCTAAAGATCGTGGGCCATACCGATGCAGACGGTGATGATGCGAAAAACCTCGAATTATCGAAAAACCGGGCCGAAGCCGTAAAAAATGCACTGGTATCCATATATAAGGTCTCGCCAAACAGACTCACTACCGAAGGCAAGGGCGAAACACAGCCCGTTGGAGACAATGCCACCACAGACGGCAAGGCCCTGAACCGACGAGTCGAATTCATTAAATTATAAAACAAAACCATGAAAACCCCATTGTTAGCAACCGTATTGTCCTTTATGATCTGTAGCTTCAGCTTTGCCCAAGGCAGCTGTAGTAAATTCTATCCACTCGAAGAAGGCAGTTCGTTCGAATACACCAACTACAATAAAAAAGGAAAGGTAGAGGGTACGGTAAACTACACCGTTTCCGAGGTACGACAGGAAGGTTCGGCTTCCGTAGCCACTTTTGCTATGAAGTACAAAGACAAGAAAGGGGAGGACGTTTTTGAAACGGACTATTCCTTTAGCTGTGAAAACGGTATCGTTACCATCGACTACGAATCGCTCTTCCCCTCGCAAATGATGCAGCAATACACCGAAATGGGATTGGAGATGGATATCTCGGGGACCGATATACAATTGCCCAACGACCTGAGCGTCGGCCAGCAACTGCCCGATGCCAATGTAGTGGTATCAATGAGCATGGGCGGTATAAACATGACGACCTCCGTCGACCAGACCAACCGAAAAGTAGAGAAAAAAGAGAAGGTAACGACCCCTGCGGGTACGTTCGAGTGCTATTTGCTCACCGAAGACCAATTGACCAAGACCATGGGGGCAAACATCGAGACAAAATCACAATTATGGCTGGCGGAAGGCATCGGTATGGTAAAACAGGAAAGCTACAAAAAGAACGGAACCCTGATCAGCCGAATGGAACTGACCCAATATAGCAAATAGTACCGACAAAAAACACTAACTATAACCCATACCCTATGAAAGCCACAGCACTGCTTCTACTGTCCCTTCCATTTATCGCCAGTTCATGCGACGACCTTGAAAACATCGACCCCATCTTCGATAATGATGACGACCCCAACACCACGATCGTATACGACGATATTGTGGTCGACGAAGGAGCGGATAGCGGCAACCCCAAGATCTTTATTTCGCCCAATGAAGTAATCGTCAAATACGACCCGGGGGTTTCACAAGATTCGGTAAGGCAAGACTTCCCCTTGCTCAATTATCAAAAATGCGACTGCGGGGATACCAATATTGAATTGTGGGTTTTTGACCCCGGCATCGATGAACTTGAAATTGAAGGTGTCGTCCAGAGGCTTTCAAGACGCAGCGGGACACGGGGCGAACGCTCCTTCGACATTCAGCTTACCCCCGTCGGACCATTTCCCCAGCCCGGACAGGATGTATTAGCCGATACCGTGGGCCTAGTCGGCCCTGCCTCCAGTCTTTCAGTTAACATTGCGGTCATCGATACCGGACTTGATTTTAAAAGATACCTGAACACCGAAAGCCCCGAGAAATTTTTGTTTCCCAGCGGTTACTATAGCTACTGCTACGATACGGGTACCGGCTGGAATTTTACCGCCGACAATAATGGCGACGGTATCCGTGAAGGAGACCCCTACTTTGTCGATGATAACGGACACGGTACCTACGTAACCAAGATCATAACCGACGAACTCGACAAGAAAGGTGTCGAATATCAAATCCTGCCTTTAAAGGTTTTCGACGCAAATGGAAGGGGATCGTACTGGGACGTGCTTTGCTCCTTGGCCTACATAAAGGACATCAACAATTTTCATACGGCGATCGATATCGTAAATGCCAGTTTTGGCGGTGGGCTGCCACGTGAATTTTTTGACGAGTCGGAAGCCGGGGAAACCGAAAACATTTTTGCCGGGATGCTGGAAGCCCTTAACGACCAAGGCACATTGGTCATTACCTCGGCCGGAAACAAAGGCGAGGATAACGATACGGGCATCGAAGGAGATTTCCTGTCCTCTTTCGAGTCTCCCAACATCATATCGGTCGGGGGTTACGAGTACGATACGATCAATCCCAGTGCCCGGCCGATCACCCTGCACCATTTTTCAAATTATGGAAGCGAGGGAAGCGTCGATATCGCATTGGCCTTCAACAACTATGAGATCATCTACGATACCAGCGATTCACTCCGAAAACAAAGGGTAACCCTACATGGCACTTCGTACGCCGCGGCCGCCTTGTCGGGAAAGGCCGGAACCCTGATCGACAGCCTAGGCAGTCTTCCGATCGAAGATCTGAAGAACCGTATTTTCAGCTTGACGGAACACGCGCCCCAGCTCAACGGCAAAATAGTCGATGGTAGGGCCCTTATCCGGGAAGAATAACCTAAACCACCCTAGAGGGGGAAACCGCCCATGGCCATCCATGGGCGTTTTTTTTACGGCCCCAGGTACTTTAAGAAACTGCGATTTACCATTAAATTTCTTTCTATATTTAAGAATCCGTATTTGACCAACAAATTCCAAAACCCGCTGATCGATTAGCCCGTAACCCGAATGCCCTCTATGGTGAACCTGCGATTCAACTGTATCCTTTTCTTTCTTTTGGGCCATTTGTGCATGGCACAACAAGAAATCTTGACCGAGATTATCCATACGGATGCGAAGAAGGAAGTGATCGAACAAAAAATCGATGCTTTCTTCGCCTCCCATACAAAAGATATGTCCCCAAAGGAATTGGCCGATTGCTACCACGATGTGGGCAATAAATGGTATCACGAACAGTGGTGGGACACAGGGGAGGAAAGCGATATCGAAAAGGCCATTTATTACACCCAAAAGGCCTTGGAAATCAAGTCGGGGCTAAAAGACCTGGAAAAGGGATCTTTGGACAACACCCGTTTCAACCTCGGTGTATTTTACAGTCTTAAAGGGGAAATTTATAAGGCCCGAGACACTTTCTTGCATATTTCGAACAAGGGAAGTGACGTGGAATGGATACAAAAGGCCCGACTTGAACTAGGCTACAATTATTTGACCACAGGTGATTTCTACAAGGCCCTGAATCAATTTTCAGAGGTCACCTTATTGGATGCCGGGATGCCAACCTCCCCAAGCCCATCGCCATACATCATCGATATCGACGCCCAAATCTTAGTGGCGGAGACCTACGCCGAAATGGGCCTTAAGGAATTTTCGAACGAGATACGCTTGAACCTCAAAAAAGCGGACTCCCTCATTGGTCGTTACAAGGAAGCCGACAAACAATACCGAAGGCGTATCGACCATTTGGAGGGCAACCGACTTATCGAAAACGGCAGCTACGAACAGGCCATCGCCAAACACAAGGAAGTACTAAAAGACTCCATGGACATGGGGCCTCGGGATATAGCGAACATACACAGCAGCATCGGCTACTCCCATTTGAAATTAAAAAACTACGACCAGGCCCTCATCCATTTAAAAAGGGCAAATTCCTTGGTTGAAGATTTTTCCCTTCCTTACGAAAACCTAGGCGATTTATACCTTGACCAAAATAAATACGAAGAAGCCCTGTACCATTACCAAAAAGCCATTGTAGTGTCAACCGACGGCGGAAAGGGAATACGTTTCGATGAGCTTCCGTCCGTTGAGGACCTTGAACTTGCCAGCGAAAAAGTTGTTTTGCTTGGCCATGTAATCGCCAAGGCCAACGGATGGTTGAAGTATTATGAATACGACAACAACAGGGAACACCTAAACCATGCGCTACAGACCTTCGCCCTCGCGGATCAATTGGTAGACCTTATTCGATTGGAAAGTACGGAATACCAATCAAAGCTCTTTTGGCGCGAAAAAGGGGCTTCGTTGTACGCGAAGGCCGTACAGGCCTGTTACTTGCTCGACAAGCCCAAGGAAGCCTATTATTATATGGAACGCAACAAGGCCTTATTGCTTTTGGAGGATGTGTCCGTGGAACAGGCAAAGGAATTGGCACAATTGCCCCAAAAAACCGTAGAACGCGAGTTCAAGCTCAAACAAAATATTTATTTATCCGAAAACGAATTGAGGAATCTCGAACCTACTTCCGAAAGCTCCCTCGATTCGGTCAGGCAACGGGTCTATGAAAGCAAGCGGATCTATAACGCTTTCTCGGATTCACTGGCTGCGGCCTTTCCCGACTATGCCAACATCAAAAAACAAGTCCGTTTGCTCTCCCATACCGATTTTATGTCCGATTACATTTCGGAAGACGAAGCCGTACTCCAATACATCCTTAACGAAGAACAAGGATACGGTCTGCTGACATCAAGCGAACAAAGCACTTTCTTTAAACTTGACGACGTAAATAACCTGAACGAACAACTGATAGCCCTCTACGGCCGGTTGACCGACCTGACCACCAGCCGAGACGAGCTGACGCGTTTCAATACCTTATCCCACCAAATTTTTAACCAATTGGTACCCGAAACCGTGCACGGGACAATTAAAGGAAAAAAACTGACCCTCATTACCGATTACATCCTACAACAAATTCCTTTTGAAGCCTTTGTCACAGACCTCGATGGCCCTACCTACCTTATCGAGGATGCCGAGATCCGGTATGCCTATTCGATGTCGTACCTAAACGCCAAAAAACAGGTCGACGATGTGGCCGAAAACGACCTGTTGGCCATAGCCCCTGTAACATTTAACACTCTGGGACTTCCAGAACTTGTGTTTAGTAAATCGGAAGTGGAAGAAGCGGAAAGAATCTTTTCCGGAAAAAGGTTGATGAACCAAGAAGCAACAAAAGCAAGGTTCTTGGAACAGGTAAACGACTATAACATTGTACATCTTTCTACCCATGCCGATATTGGCGAAGAAAACGACCCTTGGATCGCCTTTAGTGACGAAAAAATGTTCTTGAACGAAGTGTACGCCATAAAAAACCGGGCCGATATGGTGGTTTTGAGTGCCTGTAATACCTCTATCGGGGAATTAAAAAAGGGCGAAGGGGCGATGAGCTTGGCCCGGGGCTTCTTTCATTCCGGGGCGAAAAGCGTGGTATCTTCCCTATGGTCTACCAATGACAAGAGCAGTAAGGAACTTATGGCGGCTTTTTACCAAGGTCTTGATGAGGGGCTCACCAAATCGGCCGCCCTTCGGAAGGCCAAAATCGATTATATCAACAAGTATCGGGGCAGCAACATTTCTCCGGCCTATTGGAGCGCTCTGGTCATTATCGGGGACAACGCCCCGATAAGGGATACGGCTCGTCCGTGGCCATCGATGGTTTGGGCCGTTCTTGGCCTTTTGCTGTTATTTGTCGTCTATTGGGTGGTCAAAAGGGGAAACAGGCCCTCTTGACTCCTATTCGAGCTCTTCGAGAAGAGCGGAGGCTTCGGCCTTTTTATACCGACCATCGGCCACCAGGTCGCCTAGCAAGGACACTGCCCTGTCTTCCTCGCCCGTCTTTAAGTAAGCCAAGGCCCCATACCATAAGGCCTGTGGTGCAAATTCCCCTTTTTTGCCTATGATTTCGTTCAAGAGGGGAATGGCCTTTTCGGGCTGTTTGTTTTTTAGGAACGACTGTGCAAGGTAAAAGTTGACGGTCTCGGTGTTCTTGGTTGCCTTCAGTTCGGTAAAAAGGCTTACCGCCCGTACGTTGTCGTTGGTCTCATAGGCCAAAAAGGCCTTTCGCTCCAACGAATCGTCGGTAGTCTCGCCCCGGGTGATGGCATAGACCGTGTTCGGGTACTCTTGAAAGTTCTCGTCGTACAGACCGCCGTAATCCGGACCGGAAAAGGTATTGTACCCCAGCCAACCCAAGCCGATCAAGAGGGCGATAGATGCCGCCATGGCCCATTTTCGATAACCTAGGCTGGGCTTCCTCGCAGGTCTTTCCTTCTGGATCTCGTCTTCAAAGCCTATCAATTTAGACTTAAGCTCCTTGGCCTTCTTGTCACGAATAACCTGCTTTAGGTCATTTTCAAAATCAAACTGCTCCTTGAATTCGCTATCGGTTTCCAAGAGTTGATCGAGCATTTTTTCCTGTTCCGGTGTCAGCCGGTTAGCGAAGTAATTGTATAGTAGTAATTCTTTGTCCATGATGTTAGTAGGCTTTTCCTTTGATGCGTTCCTTCAATGTTTTCATACACCTTGATTTGGCGGCCTTGACCACATTCTCACTGTTATAGTTGCCCGCTTTCATAATCTCTTGAATGGTATAACCGCGATAATAAAAAAGGCTCAACAGTTCTTGACACTTGGTACCGAGCCCCTTAAAATGCTCCTGAAGCAACTTCTGCTCCCTTGTCAATTCGGGACGGTCTACGTCAAAAGAGTTTACCTCTTCATCAGAATCGCCAACTCTTGCAAGGTCAAAGCTACCTGAGATCGATTTTTTGTTCTTTCTCATTCGATCAAAAATTAAATGCTTGCCAATGGAGAACAGATAGGTTGAAACACTACTGGTCAACTTTTCCAATTTTCCGTTCATTACGTTCTCATAAAAGACGATATACGCGTCTTGGTATATATCGATATGCTCTTCCTCCGAAAGGTTATAGCGTCTCGCGAAATTTAAGAACTTGGCCCGGTTATCCTCATATACCTCTTTTAGTACTTTTTCAGAACCCGACCTAAGTTCTTCCAGTATACGGCTTTGATCTGTCTCTTGCACTTTAATAATCAGGAATTGAAAAGGTTAACATCATTGGGGCTAATTTAACGTTTTTTGGATGCCATTCTTTACAATTGCCCCCATATCCCTTAATAATCGACCATTTGTAGTAATTAAACTACACGTCTTTGTAAAAAAACTGGAAGCCTACACCAGGTGTTAACCTTTGCCCCACTAAAACATAGAAAAACAAGAACACAAAATTTTGAATCATGGAAACTTATAAAAAATTGGAGACAACAAAAAGAATTTTGATCGTCGCCTTGGCCGTAACCATATGGGTATACGCTCTGCTATTGCCTGTATAGTTTATACCCAAAGGGCTCCCTTGATTCGTTTTCCTCCCTTGTCAACCTCAACAAACAGCTAAAGATTACACTTTAAAAACCACGAAGTAGCGTGCCATCTTCCTCGGCCCGACACAACAGGTAATTTTAGATCGACCGGAGCGATCAAGGCGGCCTAAAAGGTTTGGAGGTTGATGTAAATCCCGAGAAATGAATATGGTAACCAGCCTATACGGATCATGACCAGCTACTTCGATGGGATAAGGGCGATAAGA
The DNA here is from genome assembly GCF_900141855.1 of Pseudozobellia thermophila. Taxonomy (GTDB): domain Bacteria; phylum Bacteroidota; class Bacteroidia; order Flavobacteriales; family Flavobacteriaceae; genus Pseudozobellia; species Pseudozobellia thermophila. The sequence goes on along the minus strand of NZ_FQYU01000013.1, from coordinate 64,154 downwards.
AAACCTCGGTCTTCGCCAGGTTTTTTAAGCCCCCATGTTAACCTAGGCCCGTCAAACACATAAAATAAATACAGATAGTAATCCAAAAATTCAAATCCATGAAAATTTCAGCACAAAGTCTAGAAGCTTGGATAAAGAATATACGGGCAATTGGGATACCAAAAATTTTGGAAAAAAAAATGGATCTGGGCCATGGCCCTCTTGTCCTTTACGACGGCCTGTGAAAAAGACCAGGTTTCGGAAGACAAAAACGGATTTAATGAGGAACCTACCGAAATACGGGCCTATACGGCTACTCAAAGTCCGGGTGACATCTGGACGTTTGACCTCGACCACACCGCAATGACCTGGACAGGCACCTGGGACCATGGCACGGAAACCGACCCGTCGGACGACCTGGCCTTCAGGGGAACCTTCTCGCAACTGCCTTCGGGTTTTCTAAAAATGGTTTTGGAAACCACCACCCCCGCCGATGCAGCCTACCCTTCGGATGGTTCGGGCTTCTTCTACGCCGCAGAAATACCGGGAATGTCACTTTTCGCCCAACCGGCCGGAAGCTTGTCGGGGCCCATAATAAACGGTGTCGACCGCAGCGATTGCGGAACTCTGGCAGGCACCTACAACTATGTAAGGATCCCGCCCCAAGGCGTATACGACGTACGCACCCGACCCGCATACGGGTCGCTTACCATTTCGGAAACCGGGGGCGGCTTTACCTTCGGCGGAAATCAAAAAAGCCTTGACTGCCTTGATCCATTGGCCCCCTGTACAACGGATGGCCCCATGAGCATTCCCGGAAGTGCCACCTGCGACTCGGGCACCCTCGAAATCAATGACGGCCCCACGTGGATAGGTCTTGGGCAGACCACTCCCTCGGGCATGTTCATGATCGATTTTGGCGCGGGAAACGGAGGCATCTACGGAGGACAGCAACAAAACATAAGCCTATCGGAAGTCGTGGGCAAAAAGTTAATAGGTTTTGTCGACCAGCCCAGAACAGGCCAACAACGGGCCACCAGTATCGTGTTCGACGAAACAGGTAGGGGCCTCGGCACCCTCTACCTCGATTTGGAGACCAATGCCATTGACACTGACAACCAACTCGAGGCACAGATCAGTTCGGTCAACAACGGACTTTTTGAAGGTGCCATAACCAATAAATCGGGCATCATATCCTGGATTGCCGGAAGCTTACGGCGCAACGGCCCACAACTGGTCATGGCCATCGTCACCTTCTCCGATGAAGGCCCAGGAGGGGTTCCCTTTCCCGCCAACTCGGCCGTAGTGGGCTATACGCCCTGATGGGCTTAACCCGAAATTTTTTACCCCCCTTATGTTAACCCTTTCTTTCCCCAGCCATTAATGAATGCAATTAATTAAATAGTATAATACATATGAAAACTACAATCAAGAGTACATTGTTTTTGCTTTTAGGTATCATTTTATTGAACACTTCTTGTACCAAAGAAGGTGACGTAGGCCCCATAGGCCCTGAAGGACCACAGGGAGAGCAGGGCCCGCAAGGACCGGAAGGACCACAAGGTGACCCGGCGCCCACCGCAAATTATTTCGAACGTTCCAGGTTAAATTCCTCATCGGTGGACGCTACGACAACACCGGCCCCCATTGGCCCCATTTTAACTATTGAAAAAGAATTTGACGACACTAGAATCGAGGTCATACTGAATTCGAGGGTCGGTTCCGGAACTTTCTCCGGGGCTAATGGGATTAAAGTATCTACTAGAATAAATGGCGAGGTTGGTTCATTGCAAAGTTTTGCTGCCATTACTTCTAGCAATACAATAGATTTTCTGTCAGTTTTTGATGTTTTTGATGATTTACCTGCCGGAACCCATGAAATACAAGTATATGTCCAAACCACTCCTTCCGGCACCTCAAACGGAGTTTTTCTAGACCCAGGTGGGTACGGCGGAAAACTAATTGCCAAAGAAACTTATTAAAAAACTCAAATGGACAAAAACCTCGGCCTACACCGAGGTTTTTTTATGGTTCGATGTTAACCTTGACAAAGCCACAACATAAAAGGGCAAACACAAATTACAATTATTATGAAAACCTTTAAATCCCTCTTGGGAATACTTCTATTGCTTACGGTCTTTGCAAGTTGCAACAAGGACGACGATTCAAATTTTGAAGAAATAGAGGAAATAGAAGACCCTGTAAACGATATCGTAGGAAGCATTTGGATCCGTAGTGACAACCTTTATACCGAATTGGATTTAAAGGACTATCGGCAAATCAACTCCCTTACCACTCTGGATTCTTTTCATTGTAATGAATTTGACGGTGCCTTTATCTGTACGCAAGGCGAATATAACGGAACCAAAACACTACTCAGAAAAGGTACTTTTAACGGAGAGTCCATGTGGTCTAAAGACTATGTAAAAGACGACGACAAGTATTATGAAATTGGCGCCACTTGGGTATATCAAAGTACAGTTTTTATCGGCTATAGGGCAATCAATACCACAACCTATCATTCCTCCTTTTATCTCGATGCGCTAGATCTTGAAACGGGCGACGTTTATTGGACCATTGAGCTGACCGATGAGGTGAGGAAGATTACCTCTTACCAAAACAAAATAGTTGTCGAATTGAGCCTCGGTTCAAGCACCCAGGAAATTTTGAGCATAGATCCCGGTACTGGCCATATTGATAAAAGAATACCCTTTACCGATAGGATATCAAAATTGATCGGTGGCTCGTCGTCGATAATCGTAATGACCTGGAGCAACAGTGTCGTTTCCTTGGATGCCGACTTGAACGAGAATTGGACCTTTGAAACCGGAAGTCCCAATGTTTTGGGAGGTTACGAAAGCGGCGACCAATTTATTTTTTACTCGCGTGACCAGACCGTTTACAGTATTGACAAAAACGACGGATCCCTTATTTGGGAACACGCCTATACGGGAAAATTTCCATCGGCCATCGGCCTATCGAACGATACGGTTTATCTTAGCTATAAGGAAGAGAGCTCGGCCATTGTCACCAAAACCCTCGATATTTTAAGCGGGGAAGAACTGGATTCCTTTACCTACCCCATCAATGAAGAATGGGATTCCGGTTCTACAAAATACTATTTCTTCGATAAGCACCTGTTGCTTTTCAACACCGTAAGCGACCAGAACAAAGCCAATATCGCTTTGATAAACATTTCGGCCAAGACATTGGTATGGGAACTGGAACTAGATCAAACAGCCTATCCGCATTTGATCATTACCCCAACCCATTTCTATCAATAACCCATTGCTCTTACTATGGGCAGCCCTACTGTTATTCCTGATTTTAGATTCAAGTGTTAACCTTTTGAAACGCATACCATAAAAGGGCAAACAAATTTTAAATATTAAACATTATGAAAACCACATTACGATTTTTATTCTGCATGTTTATGAGCATCGGCCTACTGACCACTTCCTGTTCAAAAGACGGGGATGTCGGCCCCATAGGACCGCAAGGGGAACAGGGCATTCAAGGAGAAGAAGGACCCCAAGGACCCCAAGGACCGGCCGGTGAAGACGGCAACGCCAATGTAATCGCCTCTGAATGGTTCTCGTTATCCTTTGAAAAAACCCTGGTCAACGGAATTCCCCACTTTAACGGAAACAGGGCGGCCCCCGAGATTACTTCCGATATAGTCGAAGAAGGAACGGTAATCGTTTATGGCAAATTAAACGGTTATGTCGAAAGCATATGGCCTACGGACAAAGTAGCGCAATTCCCGATTACGGTTATGCACTATGTCTTGGGCGATACGCAAATCGCCGTTTACAAAGCCTACATTTCCGAAGGAAACATCCAAATCAACATTACCGAAAACAATGATATACACGACGGCGTTAGCCCTTACGACAGGTTTCGCTACGTGGTAATACCTTCCAGTTCGACTACCGGAAAATCACAGGGGCCCAACTTTGATAAGATGAGCTACCAAGAAGTGATGGACTACCTTGGTCTTGACTATTGAGCCATGCCCTATCTACAAAAACCTCGGCCAACACCGAGGTTTTTTTATGCCCGAATGTTAACCTCTGTTTTTACCGAACATTAATCGGATACAAATCAGTAAATAAATAACATAATTATGAAAACAATTATGAAAACTACCATCAAGAGCACACTGTTTTTAATGCTAGGTATCGTTTTCCTGAACATTTCTTGTTCAAAGGAAGGCGATGTAGGCCCCATGGGGCCGCAAGGACCCCAAGGAGAACAGGGACCCCAAGGAGAGCAAGGCCCAGCTGGTGAAGATGGCGGGGTAAATTTAATGTACACCGACTGGTTCAATTTCGAAGATCCCACCCCGAGAAGTAACTTTCTTTACTTAAACAAAAAATCTTATGGATTTTACGATCGGGAATTTATAGATAATGGAGGGTTCGTTGTTGTCTATGAGGGCTGGGTCCCCTCCACCGCTTTGGGAAACACCCCTATCAGACCTACCAATATTATGTCCGTACCAAGAAATGACAATAATGGAGTGCATATTTGGGAAGTGGCCTACAGAATGGAACCAACAAGTATTGACATTACCATAGACGTTCAAAATGATCCGTCAGTCTATGGTTATACAAGAGCAACGTGGTTGACGGATATTTACCATGTTGACAATAGGTTCTTTCGAATTATATTTATTCCAGGTGGGCAACTTGTCTCAAAAGACCTTTCCAAAAAAACCATTCAAAAGATGACCTATGAAGAGGTTATACAGTATTTTGGTTTGGAATACTAAGGTCCTTTTTAACAAAAATAAAAAACCTCGGCCTACACCGAGGTTTTTTTTGTGCCTTATGTTAACCTTGGCATAGCCACAACATAAAAATCAAAACAAAAAACCTAGAGATTATGAAAACTACACTGAAAATGATACTCATGACTTTTTTGAGTATTACCGCACTAATTACTTCCTGTTCAAAGGACGGGGATGTTGGACCCGCAGGACCGCAAGGGGAACAAGGTATTCAAGGCGAACAGGGCATTCAAGGCGAACAAGGGCCTGAAGGTCCCCAAGGGCCGGCCGGTGACGACGGAGAAGATGGAGAAGATGGAGAAGATGGCAATGCCAATGTTGTTTCGGTCATATTTGACGATATACTTATTTCCGGTGGTGACAACAACTTTGCCATACCCGAACTAACACAAAAAATATTTGATACGGGATTCGTTTTAGGATATGCCAAAATTCCTGCGGAAAGCAATAAATGGGAAAGCATGCCCATAATCATTTCCCGCGAAGTTCTTATGGATATTAATTATATCAATGTTGGGTCCCTCGTTGTAGAATCCACTTTTTCACAAATATTAGACTTTAGATTCATTCTTGTTGAAGGCAATCTATCCGGAAAAACAGAAAGGGAAAACATTAAAAAAATGACTTACGAGGAAGCTATGGAATATTTTGGTCTTGAGCACTAATAGTGCTTTTTAAGCAAAACAAAAACCTCGGCTCACGCCGAGGTTTTTTCTTGTTCTATTATTTCCGCTTCGAAAAGAACTTCGAAATGTTTCAGCAACTTTTCTTTTACTTCGTTCAGGTCAACTTCTTGTTTTCCTAATTCTACATTTAAAGAAGTTACGGCCTTATCCTTTATGCCACAGGGAATCATCAAATCGAAATACCCTAAGTCTGCATTGACGTTCAAGGCAAAACCGTGCATGGTCACCCAACGGCTGGCCCGTACGCCCATGGCACATATTTTTCGGGCGAATGGGGTGCCCACATCCAACCAAACCCCGGTCTCTCCCTTTGAACGCTCCGCTTTCAATCCATATTCCGCCAAAGTCAAAATGACCATCTCTTCCAGCAAACGGAGGTATTTGTGTATGTCGGTAAAGAAATTTTCAAGATCTAGAATGGGGTATCCCACAATCTGCCCGGGACCGTGGTAGGTAATATCCCCTCCCCTATTTATCTTATAGAATTTGGCCCCCTTGGTAGCAAGCTCTTCCTCGCCTACCAAAAGATTGGCGCGGTTTCCGCTCTTGCCCAAGGTGTAGACATGGGGGTGCTCGACGAACAAAAAGTGGTTGGCCGTCGTCAGCTGTGCGTTTTCCCTTCTATTGCGAATTTTGGTATCGACAATGGCCTTGAACAAGGCTTCCTGATAGTCCCAAGTTTCCTTATAGTCCTTTAGCCCTAAATCTTGTAGTTCTACCTCTTTGTTCATGGCGCAAAGATACGAAAGGCTTGGTCTATTTCTCGAGCTCCACCTCGATCAAAATCGATTCCGGATCCTTGAGCATATCCAAAAAGTTCACCTCGTGGATCATGGTCTTCCCGTCCATCGAAAAAGTAGCCTCTTCGATATTGGTCGATTTTATACGCTTGGGGAAGTGGTACTTAAAGGTATAGGTAGAAGACCCAAGAAACATCGCGGCGCTCTCAAGGCTGTCCACGCTTTGCTGGAATAGTTCTTGGTCAAGTATGACCGCCTCCCTCCTGAACGTATTTCCGTTAAAGGTATAGTCGACCTTGGTCGCCTCGTCACCCGGATTTTTGGGCATGGGCTTTGATCCTGCCGAAGGGCCTACGTTGGTAGCGCTCTGAAAAGCGTTAAAGGCGTCGTTGATTTCCGACACATCCTTAAAATCGGCGAACATATTAAAATTCATGATCCCCTCCCCCGAATCCATTTTCATATGCAGGCTAAAGGGCTCCAACCTTTTCAGCTCTGCCTGTTGCTCGGGCGACAATTGGGCGATACTGTCTTTCTTCTCCCGTAACAGATCCTTAAAAACAAGGGTCGAATCTATAACTTCCTCCATTTGGGTAGAATCGGAAGGGGGAAGCATTTGAAGCATTTCGCTCCCATCCATACCAATGTTCATCCTTCCCGTTCCATCCTCGTTAAAATAGATTTCTTCGGTAAAGTTACAGGCAACAAAAAGGGCTACAGTAGCAACTGCAGCCAAGACTTTAAAAAATTTCATAAAACTCGATATCTAGTTAGGGTTGTTCAATATGATCAATGCGGCAATGACTCCGGGCACCCAGCCGCAAAAGGTCAAAAGTAGAACAATTAAAAACGAACCACAACCTTTTCCGATGACCGACAGGGGTGGAAACAAAATAGCCAACAGTACTCTAAAAAAACTCATAACAATGCGATTGATTTTGATTGATGTCCCATACCATTACGGGCCACCTATTAGACGTAAACGTTCCGGTTTTGTTACAAATACCCCCCAAATAACCAAAAGGGTCGGAATACGCCCCCGTTAAGGCCTACCTACATGTCCCACTATTAGGTTCCCATTATCGGCAGGCCTAGGCAAAAAGAGAAAACAAGCCCATGTCCGCCGTCCGTTTGCTCCCTTTTGACAGGGCCCACAAAACCTGGGTTAGAGCCACGTGGCCAATAATCGCTTCCCCATTGAAAAATTAGCGTATTGTACCTATATTTGCAGGCTCAATTCAGACGCACATGCAACTTTCGGAACAAGAATTAATTAGAAGGGAAAAATTGAACAAATTAAGGGACCTGGGCATCGACCCCTATCCCGCTGCACTCTACCCTGTAGACACTACCTCAAAGAATGCCAAACAAGACTATGCCGAAGGGCGAAAGGTAGTTCTTTCCGGAAGGTTGATGTCGCGAAGGATACAGGGCAAGGCCTCCTTCGCCGAACTCCAGGATAGCGAAGGCCGCATTCAGGTTTATTTTAACCGGGACGAGATCTGCCCGGGCGACGACAAAACCCTGTACAACGAGGTTTATAAAAAGCTGCTCGACATCGGGGACATCATCGGTATAGAAGGCGAGCTGTTTACCACCAAGGTAGGCGAGATAACCGTTATGGTGAAAAATTTTACGCTCTTGAGCAAATCGCTAAGGCCCCTGCCCCTGCCCAAGAAAGATGCCGAAGGCAATGTGTACGACGAATTCAACGACCCCGAACAGCGTTACCGCCAACGCTACGTCGACCTGGTAGTCAACCCAAAGGTAAAGGAAACCTTTATCAAGCGCACCAAGATCACCAATACCATACGCCAGTTTTATAACGAAAAAGGATATCTAGAGGTAGAGACGCCCATTTTACAGCCCATACCCGGAGGTGCTGCGGCTCGTCCGTTTTTAACCCACCACAATGCGCTGAACATACCCCTGTACCTGCGCATTGCCAACGAACTCTATCTAAAACGGCTCATCGTAGGCGGTTTTGACGGTGTCTATGAGTTTGCCAAGGACTTCCGCAACGAGGGAATGGACCGCACCCACAACCCCGAGTTTACGGTAATGGAGCTTTATGTGGCCTATAAGGATTACCACTGGATGATGGATACCACCGAACAGCTATTGGAAAAAATAGCGATCGAGGCCACGGGAAGCACAAAGGTTACCGTAGGGGACCACGAAATAGAATTTAAGGCCCCCTACCCCAGGGTCCCCATTTTGGAAGCCATAAAAATCCATACCGGGATCGACGTTTCGGGAATGGACGAGGAGGAGCTTCGCAAAACGGCCCTCGACCTGGGTATCGAGGTCGACGAGACCATGGGCGTCGGCAAATTGATCGATGAGATATTCGGCGAAAAGTGCGAGCACCACTACATACAGCCCACCTTTATTACCGACTACCCCAAGGAAATGAGTCCCTTGACCAAGGAACACCGCGACAACCCGCGGCTTACCGAGCGTTTTGAGTTGATGGTAAACGGTAAGGAATTGGCCAACGCCTATTCGGAGCTGAACGACCCCATCGACCAGCGCGAGCGTTTCGAAGAGCAATTGAAACTCTCTGAAAAAGGCGATGACGAAGCCATGTTCATCGACCAAGATTTCTTGCGTGCCCTTGAATACGGTATGCCCCCGACATCGGGTATCGGTATCGGTATCGACCGCTTGGTGATGCTAATGACCAATAACTCCTCCATTCAGGAAGTACTGTTCTTTCCGCAAATGAGACCCGAGAAAAAACAGGTAGAACTCACCCAGGAAGAGAAAGTTATCGTAGACCTGCTCAAACCTACCGGAAGCATGGAGTTGGGCGAGCTTAAATCCCAGGCCGGACTCAGCGGTAAAAAATGGGACAAATCGATGAAGGCCTTGTCGAAGCACGGACTGGTAAAAGTAAATGTAGCGGGTGACAACAAAACCGTTACCCTAAATTAGCAAAACAGTACATACGCCAATACAAAGAGCCAATTCACAGTACAATGAATTGGTTCTTTCTTTTTGGGGAAAATTGCACCTCCTTTCCTTTCATCCGAGAGCAAATACCCTAGCCCAGATCTTCGTCCTTCTCTGTTGTATTCTTGGGGAAGCTATCCAGCCACTGCCCCTGGGCCTACCATTCCTTCCTTCTATAATCAAGTGGCCTAATTATTTTCCAATGATATTCATTACCTTTAAAAGGAAAGTGGCAACAAATTTGACAATATCACCTTTGTTTTTTTTAAATATCCCCAAAAAACGCTGTTGCACATGTTGCATAGATTTTTGGGTTTTCAACTTTTCGAATTTTCTATATTGAAGATTGATTTATAAGGAAACACAGGACCTAAGTATGAACAAGAGGACAATGAATCGTGGTTTTTGGCATCTTTTAATTTTAGCCGTCTTATTGTTAAGCGGGTGCCAGTCTACTCCCCCTGTTGACTTCAGCACACAGATAAAACCTATCCTAAACAAAAGGTGCATCTCGTGCCATGGGGGCATAAAGAAAAGCGGAGACTTTAGTTTGCTCTTCGAAGAGGAAGCCTTTGCCAACACCAAATCGGGCAAACCCGCCATCATTAGGGGCGACGCATCGGCCAGTGAGATGATCAAACGATTGCATGAAGAAGACCCCGAACTCCGCATGCCCTATGAGGCACCCAAACTGTCCGACGAGGAAATCGACCTTCTGACCCGATGGATAGACCAAGGGGCCGAATGGGGCGAACATTGGGCCTATTCCCTCCCCGAAAAGGTAGGGGTTCCCCCGATTAATTCCGAAGCGGGCTTTGCCGCCGACAACACAACAGGTTTTTTAAAGAACGGCATCGATAATTTTATACTCACAAAGCTTATCGATGAGGACGTAAGGCCCAATTCCCCTGCTAAAAAGAACATAATTGCCCGAAGGTTGGCCATGGATATTGTCGGCCTGCCCCCTTCGCCCGAATTGCTCAACCGTTTCGAGGCCGGTAAAATATCCTATGAGAACCTGGTAGACTCCCTTTTGTCGCAAAACACCTACGGTGAAAAATGGGCAACCTGGTGGCTTGACCTGGCCCGCTACGCCGACTCAAAAGGCTATGAAAAGGACATGGGACGCGAAATTTGGAAATACCGCGACTGGGTAATCGATGCCTTTAACTCCGATATGCCATACGACCAATTTACCATTGAACAGCTGGCAGGAGACCTATTGCCCCAACCCTCCATCGACCAATTGATTGCCACGGCCTTTCATAGGAACACGATGAACAACGACGAAGGGGGCACCGATGACGAGGAATACCGCGTTGCCACGGTCATTGATCGGGTGAACACCACTTTTGAGGTATGGCAGAGTACCACAATCGGTTGTGTACAGTGCCACAGCCACCCCTACGACCCTTTTAGGCATAAAGAATATTACAATCTAATGGCCTTTTTTAACAATACGCGCGATGAAGATACTCCCGACGAATCGCCCATACTTAAATTATACACTCCCGCACAACAAAAGAATGTCGATAGGGTAATCGAATGGGCGAGCAAGTACGGGGATGAAAAGTTGGTCAAAAAGTATAAGGACTTTCTCTTATTTACGGAACCGGTATACAAATCACACTTTTTTAAAAATTTTGAGAACAGCGTTTACGACGACCATGCCTCGGTAGTGTTTTGGGACGATGGAAACTGCATCATTGAAAATGCCTATACCGATGGGGCCAGCTATGTATACCTCAACTATCGTTCGCATTACAGGGGCACCCAAATGACCATTCGCAAAAAAAATGCCGATGGTGAAATTCTAGGACAGTTTACCATCAATAAATCCAAGGAAAACAGCATTGTTAAATTTCCCATCAAAAAAATTACGGAAAAAACCGATATCTATATCGAAACCCAAAACAACGCCGTGGCGCGGGAGGTAAACCTACTGAACCTATACTGGGTAGGCTTTATCCCGGATTTACCGAAAAAGGACCTCCCCGGTTGGACCGCGGTAAACACGGCCCTGATGGAAGCCCTTAACACGAGGCCCATTACCGTTCCGATCATGGCAGAGAATCCTGTGTACATGAAACGCACTACCCAATTGTTCGACCGGGGAAGTTGGTTGACGAAAACCGATACGGTAGAGCCGGGTATTCCGGAAATACTGAATGACTGGAACGAAAATTGGCCCGACAACAGGTTGGGACTTTCCAAATGGATAGTGGACAAGAAAAACCCATTAACGGCCAGAACCTTGGTCAATCGGGTATGGCACCAAATTTTTGGCAGGGGAATCGTTTCTACCGTAGAGGACATTGGGTCACAGTCGGAGCCTCCCTCACATCCGGCCCTGTTGGATTGGCTCTCCCTTCGTTTTATGAACGAGATGGACTGGAGCATTAAAGCCCTGATCAAGGAAATCGTGCTTTCAGGAACCTATCGCCAAAGCTCCGAGAGCACCCCCGAAATGTACCGCCTAGACCCCGAGAACAAACTCTATGCCCGCGGGCCCAGGGTCAGGCTAGGGGCAGAACAGATCAGGGACCAAGCCTTGGCCGTTTCCGGTCTCTTGAGCTACAAAATGTACGGCCCTGGCGTAATGCCTCCCCAACCCGAAGGGGTTTGGCAAACTGTCTACAACGGTGCCAAATGGGTTGAGAGCAAAGGAGAGGACCGATATCGAAGAGGTATTTACACCTATTTGAAACGCACAAGCCCCTACCCTTCGTTCCTGACCTTCGACGCAGGAAGCCGTGAGGTCTGTACCATTCGAAGAACCGTAACCAATACCCCTTTGCAGGCTTTGGTCACCCTCAACGACCCGGTTTTCCTAGAGGCATCGTACTGGCTGGCCAAGAATACCAGGGTCGCTTCGGATATCGACCAAAGCATTGCCAATGCCTATTCAAGGGCCACCCTTAAAAAAATTCAGCCAAAAGCGCTTGAGACCTTGAAGGAACTTTATAAAAATTCGTTACAAGAATTCACGGACAATCCTGAATCTTCGGAATTATTCCTCCACTTCGACAATAGGCCCTCACCAGAACTGAGTGCATTGACCGTCGTAGCGAATGCCATTATGAATTTGGATGAATTTCTAACGAAAGCATAAAAACAAAGACGTGAAACACCATTCAGATATAGTAAATCGCTTGCTCAGGGAAAAACTCGAACGTGAGACCCAGGCCAGAACCCGCCGTCATTTTATTAAAAGTTGTGCCCAAGGTATGGGAGGCCTTGCCCTTAGTTCCATCTTTATGGGATGCGACCCCTTGGGCAAACCCAAGGTTCGAACGGCGAACGGATTGACCGAAAGAGACCTCAACCCCTTATCTACCCTACCCCCACATTACAGCCCAAAGGTCAAATCGGTCATTTACTTGCACATGGCCGGGGCGCCTTCGCAATTGGAGATGTTCGACTACAAGCCGCAACTCCATAAATACGACGGCCAAGACTGCCCGCAATCGCTTCTCGAAGGCAAAAAATTCGCTTTCATCAAAGGAACCCCAAAGCTGATGGGACCGCAGGCGGAATTCAAGCAAGAAGGTGAATCGGGAAATTGGGTCTCCAATTTTCTGCCCCACTTTAAAAAAGTAGTCGATGAAGTGGCTTTTTTGAAAGCGGTACACACCGATCAATTCAATCACGGGCCTGCCCAATTGTTCATGCATACCGGTAGCCCGCGGCTAGGAAGGCCCAGCATAGGGTCTTGGGCAACCTATGGTCTCGGGTCCGAAAACCAGAACCTTCCCGGTTTTGTTGTACTTACCTCAGGGGGCAATACCCCCGATGCCGGAAAAAGTGTTTGGGGAAGCGGCTTTTTGCCCTCGGTTTACCAAGGTGTGCAATGCCGCTCAAAAGGAGATCCCGTACTTTATATCGAAGATCCCGACGGCATGTCGCGCAACCTGAAAAAGCGTACCATCGATGCCATCAACAAAATCAACAAAGAGGAATACGCCAAATACGCCGATCCCGAAATCCTGGCCCGGATCAACCAGTACGAAATGGCCTACCGAATGCAAATTGCCGTACCGGAGGTCATGAACATCAACAACGAACCGGAACATATAAAACAAATGTACGGGGTCGAACCAGGGAAGGAGTCGTTCGCCAATAATTGCCTCCTTGCCCGAAAATTGGTCGAGGACGGGGTACGGTTCGTCCAACTGTTCGATTGGGGCTGGGACACCCACGGAAACGTACGGGAAGGTTCAATAGATATGGGCCTCCGCAATAAATGCCGGGAAATAGACCGGCCCATCACCGCCTTGATCCTAGATTTAAAACAACGGGGGCTATTGGAAGACACCTTAATTGTTTGGGGAGGCGAATTTGGCCGGACCCCCATGCAAGAAAACCGGGGCAATAAGGAAATGGCCTATAAGGGCCGCGACCACCACGGGGACGCCTTTACCATGTGGATGGCCGGAGGCGGTATAAAAAAAGGCGCTTCGCACGGCCAAACAGACGACATCGGGTTCTCTGGGGTCGATGGTCGGGTATCGGTTCACGATGTACACGCCACCATTTTGCACCTATTGGGCTTCGACCACGAAAAATTCACCTATGAATTTCAGGGAAGACCGTTTCGTTTAACCGATGTAGAAGGCGAAATCATTAAAGAGATTTTGGCCTAGTATAGATTGTCCAAACCAACCCATATGAAAAAATACCATTTACACACCTTTTTTGCGGTGTTGCTCACCACTTTTAATGTTTATTCGCAAGAGAAAAAACTCTTATTCTTTCAAACGGATTGGGGACGCTCGACCTCTTGGGATGCCTTCTGCGAAAAAACCAAAGCCGCCGGTTATGACGGACTTGAAACCTGGTTTCCCAAAGATGAAAGGGAAGCTGAGGAACTACGGGAGGCATTGAACAAATACGACTTACAGGTGGGTTTCTTGAACGGAACCGACAAATCCGTTCCGTTCGAGGAAAGCCTAAGGGCCTATACCGAGAACTTCAAGAACATCATTGCTTGGAAACCGGCCTATATCAATTGTCATACGGGAAGCGATTTCTTTAGCTTTGAACAAAACAAGGCCTTTATCGATGCCGCGAACAAAATAGCAAGGAAAAACAAGGTCAGGATCTATCATGAGACCCATAGGGGCCGATTCAGCTTTAACCTTCCCGACACCCAAAAGTACTTGTCCGCCATTCCCGAACTAAAACTCACTTTAGATATCAGTCACTGGATGGTGGTCCACGAATCCCTACTGCAATCACAAGATTCCGAATTAAATGAGATCATCGATAGATCTTCGCACATACATGCCAGGGTCGGTCATGCCGAAGGACCTCAAGTAAGCGACCCGGAAGCTCCCGAATGGAAAAAAGCGGTCGGACGCCACCTCGATATCTGGGAAAAAATCATTAGAAAAAAATGGGAGACCCAAGATTTCTTTACCGTTACTACGGAATTTGGCCCGCCAGATTATATGCCCACGCTGCCCTATACCCGGGTACCGGTTTCCGATCAATGGAAGGCCAACACCTATATGATGAAAGCTTTAAGGGAACGTTTGAATATTGAATAGCAAACCATGGATGTTCTACAACAACTTTTAGGGCGACTTCACCCCTTGGTCGTACACCTTCCCATAGGATTTATAATGATGGGATTGCTTTTACAATGGTACGATCGCAAACAAGGCCAGTATGCACAAATAATTGCCTTCGTATACCTGTGGGCCGGCATCACGGCAACTTTGGCCTGTATTACGGGCTACCTTCAATATATGGGCGAGGGCTATTCCTTTGAAACCGTGGAACGGCATTTGTGGTCGGGTATTGCCACGGCCGTATTTTCTTTTTTAATGTACGGAAAACTAAAAGCCGCTTTTCTTTCCAAAGTGCCTATGGCCCTTTCCTCATTTTTCGTTTTAGCCCTCATTTCGTTTACGGGCCACCAAGGGGGCAACATAACCCATGGCGAAGATTACTTGGTCGAGCCCTTGCCAAATTCGATCAAATCGGCCTTGGGCTACGATACCTTCGAAGAAAAACAAATAAGCCTCACCGAAGGGAATTGGCAGAGTGCCTTATTGTACGAAGATGTAATAATGCCCATTCTGAACAACAAATGTGTCAGTTGCCACAACCCCAAAAAGAACAAAGGCGATTTGTTGCTCCATTCCCAGGAAGGCATTCTTAAAGGTGGCGAGAGCGGGCAGGTTGTTATAGCCCACGATGCTTCCAAAAGCGAGATTTTTTCCCGTATGACCCTGCCCATGGACGACGACGACCATATGCCCCCCGAGGGAAAGACCCAGCCCACCAAGGAAGAAATACAATTGATCGAGGCATGGATAGCGGCAGGACATCCGTTTGAGGGAACCGTAGGCGAAATAGGCCTGAAGAAAGAATTGTTCATTCCGTTTTTCCCGAAAAAACACGATACCGACCATCCCGATATCGAGATTACGGCCGCTTCACAAGACAGCATCAAGGCCATAAAAGAAACAGGGATCTATGTAGACCCCATAAGCGCAACGACCAACTTTCTAAGTGTATCCTGTATCAACCAACCCAATTTTGTCGATACCGACCTTGGCCTACTGCTACCTATCAAGAACCAAATTTCACGACTAGATCTGGGAGGCACGCAGGTTACCGATGCCATTGTTGAACAACTGAGATCCCTTCCCAACCTTACGGTTTTAAAGTTAGACCACACTAAAATTACAGGCAAGAACATTGGGGCATTGAAAGACCTACGGCATTTAAGGACAATCAATCTGACAGGAAGTGATTTTCAAGCTGACATTCAGGTGTTTTCAGACTTCAAAAACTTGAAAAAGGTCTTTTTATATAAGACAAAAACGAATTTCAACGGGGTTCGCAGTCTAAAAGGGGGAGAAATAAGTATTGATTTCGGCAATTATGAATTGCCCCCCATTCCTTCCGATTCAATCGTTTATTGACAAAAATCGGGTTCAAAAGAACACTCCTCTTTTAAAACCAAAAGAAATAACATAGCTTAGGGCAAACAATAACTACCCATGGAACCAAGCAAAAAAGCAGGCCTTTTTTTAGGCCCCCTTTTATTTTTCATCATTCTAGGCCTACCCTTTGAAATCGTCTCCGAACAAGGCGACAGTGTGATTGCCGTCGCCGTTTGGATGGTGACTTGGTGGATTACCGAAGCCGTTAGTATATCGGTCACGGCCCTTCTCCCCCTGCTCCTGCTCCCGATTTTAAAGATTATGGATATCGGCGAGGTAGGCGCCAATTACGGGAGTCCCATCATCTTTCTCTTTTTCGGAGGATTCGTACTGGCCTTGGCCCTCGAAAAAGTAAACCTCCATAAACGCATTGCCCTCAACATCATAAAAATCACGGGAACCACTCCCAACAAGGTGGTCCTCGGCTTTATGATCGCCACGGCCTCACTGAGCATGTGGATCAGCAATACCGCCACGACCGTAGTGATGCTCCCCATCGCCATGTCGGTCATCGGCCTCTTGGTCAACGATGCCGACGGCTTTACGAAGAACGACCGTAACTTTGCGCTCAGCGTAATGCTGGGCATTGCCTTTTCGGCCAATGCCGGGGGTGTTGCCACTGTCATCGGAACGCCGCCCAACTCGGTGATGATCGGCCTTTTGGAAAACGAATACAACATCGAGATATCGTTCTTAAAATGGATGGTTCTGGGCCTACCTTTTTCGGCCCTAATGATAGGAATCAGTTACCTAGTGCTCGTCAAATGGATGTATCCGAACAAACAGCTAAAATTCAACGCCTCCAAAGAGGTAATTGACCAAGAGCTCGAAAAATTGGGCCCGATGGACGGCAAGGAAAAAATGGTGCTGGCCATTTTTGGGGTTACCGTTTTTCTTTGGATTTTCAGGACGGTGATCAACGGTATTTTCCCGGCCTTGAAACTCAACGACACCATGATCAGTATAACGGCTGCCATAGCCATATTCGCCATCCCTTATAATTTAAGGAAAGGGGATTTTATACTCACCTGGAAGGATACCCAAAAACTGGCCTGGGGCATTCTAATTCTTTTTGGGGGCGGACTGGCCCTCGCCAAGGGCATGTCGGTAAGCGGTATCGTAGACGTCGTCTCGGGCGCCATTGCCGAAAGCGACATAGGCATCCTGTTCACCGCCATACTTTTGACGACCCTGATCCTCTTTATGACGGAATTGATGAGCAACGTGGCCCTTATCGCTGTACTCGCACCCGTGGTCGCGGGCATCGCCATCGGCCTTGAACTGCCCATACTGTACCTCCTTATTCCGGTCACCATAGCCAGTAGCTGTGCCTTTATGCTTCCCATGGCCACACCGCCGAACGCCATAGTTTTTGCCAGCGGCTATGTCAAGGTAGGCGAAATGGCACGGGTGGGCATCGTTCTGAACTGTATTGCCATTGTTATACTGATAGCGATGTTCCAGTTTGTGATCCCCCTACTTTTCTAACCCTGCAAAAACCGTATAAAAAGCAAAACCCCTGCATTAAATACAGGGGTTTTGGCTAGCTTACTCAAATATAAAGAACTTACTAATTCTTCCTTATATACGGATCAAAACCCTCCGGTAGATGTTCTTTGGTATCAAAATTTATGACTTCGTAGTCATTTTCATCTATATAGTTGAAATCGGCCACGTGCTTCGGAAAGGCATAGGCGTCAAAACCTTTGGGAAGGTATTTTTTCGTATCGATGCCCAAGTTCTCTTCATCTTCGATGAAATCGATCGCATCCAAATCGACATATAACTTATAGGGATCAAAATCTTCCGGAAGATAATCGGCCGTATCGAAGCCCAAATCATAATCGGTATCGTCTTCGATATAGGAAACGGAGTTGATTACCAAATCGTCCCGCTCACTTTTAGGGCCCGATGCAAATACTCCGTTGGCAAAGACCAACGCCATTAATACACTTACCTTAATATTCTTTTTGTTCATAACATTTGTAGGTTTGTCACATGAGTCTATATAACGCCGTATTATTTCAATATTGCATTTTATCATTGCGCCCCCGATGGGGCAATCTTCGCAAAAACAGCAAATTCGCATTCTGCGGCCCGTAAATATGCCAACTTCGCACTTTCCCATTTCAGCAAATGGCATCTTAACAGAAAAAGGACTGTATTTTTAAGCCCATTTTTTTTGATATTTTTTCATTCGGTGGCACACAACAAATTACACTTCAACCGTTTACCGGTTTTTTTAGGACATTCAACGCATAGCACGGCACTGCGGTTGTCTTTCCCTACCCCTGATCCCGTGCCATCATTTCATAAACGGACGGCAGTACCCAAAGACCCAAAGTGGCTCCCTTCTTGCCACAGTATTTTAAAAAGCGAAGACAAAACCGCCTTGTTGGGCAGGGAACAGCTTATGATTTGATTAACAAAATCATATGTTTTTTTTTCAGTTCTTTGGTCTTTCGTTTATCCTTTTTAAGAATCGACCCAACCATCAAAACATGCCGAAGACGACCTTTTTAAGACTTGCCCTGTTATTGTTTGTCCTGAACACGGCCCATGCCGAGGCACAAATCTTCAAAAAGAACAAGCCTGAAACCTCCGAAAACAAGAAAGACGGTAAAAAAGACAAGATAAAGCCCTACGGCAAGGTCATTACCAAGGATGCCAAGACCGACAAGGGCCTTTTTGACGTTCATATCGTAGACGAAGACTATTTCTACGAAATACCCGATTCGCTTTTCAACAAGGAAATGTTGATGGTCAGCCGTATCTCGAAAACCGCAACGGGCATCGGTTTTGGCGGTGGCAAGATCAACACCCAGGTATTGCGCTGGGAGAGAAAACCGACCAAGGTGCTGCTGCGCGTGGTCAGCTACAATATTTACGCCGCCGACTCCCTACCGATACATGAGGCCGTGGTCAATTCCAATTTTGAGCCCATACTGCAGGCTTTCGATATCAAGGCGGTCAAAAAAGATTCGCTGAACCCCTCAACGGTGATACAGGTCAACGACTTTCTCGAAAAGGACGTAATGGCTATGGGCCTGCCCGAGCGGTACCGCGAACGCCATAAAGTTTCGCGCCTCGACGAGTCCCGCAGCTATATAGAAAGTATTAAGAGCTTTCCGATGAACGTTGAAAACAGACACGTTAAAACGTATTTGGCCAAAGAACCGCCCAGCAACGGAAGCCTGGGGTCTATATCGGTAGAAATCAACAATTCTATGGTACTGCTTCCCGAAACGCCGATGAAACGAAGGTACTTTGACGAGCGCGTCGGCTGGTTTACCAGTGGACAGACCGATTACGGACTCGATGTACAGGAAAGTAAGACCGTGAAATATTTAGATCGTTGGCGTCTGGAGGTAAAGGAAGAGGATATGGAGAAATTTAAACGCGGCGAACTGGTCGAGCCCAAAAAGCCCATCGTTTACTACATAGATAGGGCCACGCCAAAAAAATGGATTCCCTATATAAAGCAAGGAATAGAAGATTGGCAGGTAGCCTTTGAGGCAGCCGGTTTTAAAAACGCCATTATCGCCAAAGACCCGCCGAGCCCCGAGGAAGACCCCGATTGGTCGCCCGAAGATGTACGCTATTCCGTGGTGCGCTATCTGGCCTCCCCCATACCCAATGCCAACGGACCGCATGTGAGCGACCCGCGAAGTGGCGAAATCTTGGAATCGGACATCAACTGGTATCACAACGTAATGACCCTGCTCCGCAACTGGTTCTTTGTACAAACAGCGGCCATAAACCCCGAAGCCCGCGGAACCGAATTCAAGGATGAAATCATGGGCCGCCTGATCCGCTTTGTTTCTTCCCATGAAGTGGGCCATACCTTGGGCCTCCCGCACAATATGGGCAGTAGTGCCGCCTATCCGGTAGACTCGCTACGCTCGGCATCGTTTACCAAAAAGTACGGCACGGCCCCTTCGATTATGGACTATGCCCGGTTCAACTACATCGCACAACCCGAAGATGGGGACGTCGCCCTAATGCCCAACATAGGTATTTACGATAAGTATGCCATAAGGTGGGGCTACCGACCGATTCCCGACAAGACCGCCGAAGAAGAAAAACCGGTATTGGACCAATGGATCCTCGAGCATGCCGATGACCCATTGTACCGTTTTGGACATCAACAAGTGGGCGATGTCGTCGATCCCAGCTCACAAACCGAAGACCTGGGCGACGACGCCATCAAGGCCAGTTACTACGGCATCGAAAACCTCAAGCGCATCGTGCCCAACCTGATTACATGGACACAGGAAAAGGGAAAGAACTATGAAGACCTGGGCAAGTTGTACGAACAGGTTATCAGCCAGTTCAACCGGTATATGGGCCACGTGTCAAACAATATCGGGGGCGTATACGAACGGTACAAAACCTACGACCAAGAAGGGGCCGTATATACACCTGTCGCCAAGGAACATCAAGAAAACTGTGTGCAGTTTATACAGGAACAACTTTTTGAAACCCCCGAATGGTTGTTGGACCAAAATATTTTCAACAAGATCCAATACTCCGGTTTCCTGGAACAGGTACGCACCATGCAGGTCCGCGTCTTGAACAACATCTTAAGCCTGGGCAAACTGCAACGGATCATAGAGAACGAGACCGCCAACGGTGACCAGGCCTATCGCTTTACCCGTTTGATGGAAGATTTGCGCAACGGGATATGGGCCGAATTGAAGACCGGGAAGTCCATCGACACTTACCGACGCAACCTGCAAAAGGCCCACGTAGACCGCCTGGCCTACTTGATGACGGCCGAAAACCAGACGAAGCAGCCCAAATACGATGGCTATCAAAAATCTACCGTAGTCAATACCAGCCAATCGGACATCCGTTCGGTGGCCCGGGCCGAACTCGTCGCCTTGGAGCGTATGGTAAAGAATGCCATCGGCAGGACTTCCGACAGCATGAGCAAATACCACCTTCAGGATATCGAACACCGAATAGACTTGATTCTAAACCCCAAATAACGGGTTTTGCATAACCGATAAACCACAAGGTTCAACTACCGTACTTTGCAGTCGATCTTTGCTCCCTATCAAATGTCGGATTTGCCGACGAAATACATAATTCATCGATGTACGAACCATGCATACCACATTTTTAGGCTTTTTGACCACATACCAAGCGGCCTACACAACAACTTACAATTTCGTGCACCACTTTTGTCTACTTTAGTATCAGAAATCAAAAAAACACGTCCCATGTCAGAAAGATTCAAAAGTTCCCTTTACTTAGCCGCATTCATTTTAGCATCCATACTCTACTATAGCGAAACGAACACCGAAGAGGCTTCCCAAGGTCCGGAAATGGCATCGGCCGATATCGAACACGTTGCCACCGATAAGGCAGGGGACTAAAGACATATATTACCAAAACCTACTAGGCAAGGGTGTGATTTCACACTCTTTTTTTATGCCCAAAAGTCTCGGTACCACCTGTTAAACAATTTATAATTTTAGAGGATGCATTAAACCAAAACCCATTGGGGCCGTCATATAGGTGTAATTTCTAAAACATAAAAAAATGAAGAAAGTATTTGTTATAGTATTGTGCATGGTGGGCCTGACAGCGATGGCCCAGAAAGGAGAAAGAGGAAACAGGGGCATGAAAGACCTGAGTCCGGAACAAGTAGCCACGCTACAGACCAAAAAAATGACCTTGGCCCTCGACCTCACCCAAGAGCAGCAAGCAAAAATACAGGCCATTAACCTAGAACAGGCCAAGGAAAGAAAAGCCAAGATGGAAGAACGCAAAGCCGCCAGGGAAAAAGGAGAGGCCAAGAAACCCACTGCGGAAGAGCGATACGCCATGCAAAACGAGCGTTTGGACAAAATGATCGCCCACAAGGCCGAAATGAAGAAGATCCTATCCGAGGAGCAATATCAAAAATGGCAGAAAATGGCCCATAACAGAAAGAAAAAGGATGGAGACCGAAGAGGGAAGGAACGTCATTCGAGAAGGTAATTCCTTTCTTAAAAGCATTTTTAAGGCCGCCCGATCGGGCGGCCTTTTTATTGCCCCCTACCTCAACGGAAACAAGGAGGCCATAGCCCATACAATTTGTTAACTTCGCCCTTAAATCCCATACGAACACAAATCTTATCTTTCTTATGGATATCATACAAAAACTGGGGTTTGCCCAGAATGCGAAGTTATTGATCATACATGCCGACGATGCCGGACTTTCCCATTCCGAAAACCGGGCAACGATCCAGGCCCTCGAAAAGGGCTTTGTCAATTCGTACAGCATTATGGTACCTTGCCCGTGGTTTTATGAAATAGCCTTATATGCCAAACAAAACCCGCAATACGATTACGGAATCCACCTGACCCTGACCTGCGAATGGGCGAAATACAAATTCGGCCCCGTACTGCCCGTTTCCGAAGTGCCCAGCCTGGTCGACGAAAACGGCTATTTTTACAAAACACGCGAAGAGCTTCGAAGAAAGGCCTCACCCGACGATGTGGCCAAGGAGCTACAGGCCCAAATCGAAAAGGCCCTTGCCTTCGGGCTCCATCCCACCCATCTCGATTCCCATATGTACAGCGTGGGCGCCCACCCCGACTTTTTCAAGGTCTACCGGAGCATGGGCCAGAAGTTCGGCCTTCCGGTTCTGATGAACGGGCAACTGATGAAAATGGTCCAACTCGACCCAAAATCGAATTTGGAACTACATGATTTTACCATCGACAACGCCCACTTTGGCAATTTCGAGCATTTTGAAAACGGCCGGCTCTCAGAACACTACAGGGATATAATGGAAAACCTGCCCTGTGGCCTTAACCTCTTATTGATTCACCCGGCATTTGACGATAAGGAAATGAAGGGCATTACGGTCGACCACCCTAACTTTGGGTCGGAATGGAGGCAGATAGACCTTGATTTTTTTACCAATGACCGGAACAAGGGCCTAATCGACAAAAACCAAATACAACTGATTACCTGGGGCGACATCAATAAGGCGCTCAAATAAGCGCCCCATGACCCAGGTCGGGCATTTGAACATACCTCCATGCTTCATGGAAGCCCCGATGCCCCCGCAGAGCACTCAAATAAAGTCGATATTTTTGGGTACTTCGATTATTAATCGTAATATTGCAATATAACAATATGGAATATGGGCTTAGCAAAAACTGAGATATTTACCGATCGTCAAAACCAGATTGCACTGTTCGCCAAGGCCTTCGGCCATCCGGCACGGGTAGCCATATTACAGCATCTTTTTAAGATCAATGCCTGTATCTGCGGAGACTTGGTCGATGAAATCGGTTTGGCCCAACCCACAATTTCACAACATCTTAAAGAACTCAAGCAGCTCGGGCTGATAAAAGGCAACGTCGAGGGAACCAGTGTTTGTTATTGCATCGATAATGAAAGCTGGACAGGTATGAAGGAAACCATGCTCGAGTTCCTCAACCAAGACATCTCAAAAAAAGAAGATTGCTGTTAAAAAAATTTTAACCTATTTAATCGTAACATTACAATAAAAGAAGGATAGTTATGAAACTTTCAGAAATCAAGGAACATTTGTCAAAACTAGATCAAATTGCCTTCCAATTGCCCAACGGCGAACTGGTGCCCAGGCATTTTCACGTAACCGAGGTAGGTAGGGTAACCAAGCATTTTATCGACTGTGGCGGTACGGTGCGAAAAGAGGAAGTGGCCAACTTTCAACTGTGGGACGCCAATGACTACGACCATCGACTACACCCCGAAAAACTGACCCACATCATCGAACTTTCACAAAAGACCTTGGATTTGGACGACTTGGAAATCGAGGTGGAATACCAAGGCCGCACAATCGAAAAATTCGGTTTGGACTTCGACGGTACCCACTTCCTGCTTACCACCAAGCAGACCGATTGCCTGGCCAAGGACAAGTGTGGTATCCCAGAGGAAAAACCCAAGGTCAAATTATCGGAACTACAATCGAGCGGCGGATGTTGCTCTCCCCAAAGCGGATGCTGCTAACCTAAGTTTCACTTGAAAAACCCATACCCTTGTACAAGAAAATAGAGGAGACCCTATCGCGTCTCAACGTTGAAAGTATCGCGGAGGCCCGTAAAAATACCTTAAGACCCCTGGTTGAATTCATACAGGGAAAAGTAGACCGCAAAGAGACCGTACGTATTAATTTTATCTGTACCCACAACTCGCGTAGAAGCCATTTGTCCCAAGTTTGGGCCCAGGCCCTTGCCTCCTATTTCAACATAGGCAATGTATCCTGCTATTCGGGGGGCACCGAAAGTACGGCGCTCTTTCCCATGGTGGCCGAAACCCTGAAGCAGGCTGGTTTCAAGGTCTTTAAAATCTCCGAAACCGACGACAACCCGGTCTATAGCATCAAATACGACGAAAACGAGCATCCCATTATCGGATTTTCCAAAAAGCTGGATAGTGAATTTAACCCAAAATCCCATTTTGCGGCTGTAATGACCTGCTCGCAGGCCGATAATGGTTGTCCGTTTATCGCAGGGGCGGAAAAGCGTATCCCGATCACTTTCGAAGACCCGAAAGCATTCGACAACACCCCGCAACAGGCCGAAAAGTACCAGGAAAGGAGTATGCAGATCGCTACGGAATTGTTTTACGTTTTCTCTCAAATCAAACCCTGATTATGGCTGGAAAAAAACTGGGTTTTCTCGATAGAAACCTGACCTTATGGATTTTTGTCGCCATGCTCCTAGGAGTAGGCATAGGTTATTTTTTCCCTACGTTTCCGAACCTTGTCAATTCAATGAGCAGTGGGGCCACCAACATACCCATTGCCATTGGGCTGATCCTGATGATGTACCCGCCCTTGGCCAAAGTAAACTACGCCCTTCTGCCCAAGGTCTTCAAGAATGTCAAAATACTCTCCATTTCATTGCTCTTGAATTGGATCGTAGGGCCCGTACTCATGTTTTTTTTGGCCATCATCTTTCTTCGCGACTACCCGGAGTACATGGTCGGACTGATCTTGATCGGCCTGGCCCGCTGCATTGCCATGGTATTGGTGTGGAACGACCTGGCCGAGGGAAGCAGTGAATACGGTGCCGGACTCGTGGCCCTGAACAGTATCTTTCAGGTTTTCGCCTATAGTTTCTACGCGTGGATTTTCATTACCGTACTGCCCCCCTATTTCGGTTTCGAGGGGGCCATCGTCGATATCAGCATCGGGACCATAGCCGAGAGCGTAGCCATCTATCTGGGTATTCCCTTTCTATTGGGTATTCTAAGCCGATCCGTATTGGTACGGTTAAAGGGAGAGGAATGGTATAGCAAAAAATTCATTCCTACCATCTCGCCCCTTACCCTGATCGCCCTCTTGTTCACCATAGTGATCATGTTCTCGTTAAAGGGCGAACTGATCGTTCAGATCCCTATGGATGTACTCATCATTGCCGTACCCTTGTTGATTTATTTCGCCCTTATGTTCCTTATCGGCTTCTTTGTCACCAAGGCAACGGGTGCCGAATACGACAAGACGACGGCGGTAGCCTTTACGGCTGCCGGAAACAATTTTGAACTGGCCATTGCCGTTGCCATTGCCGTTTTCGGGTTGAACTCAGGGCAGGCCTTTACGGGCGTCATAGGCCCCCTGATCGAGGTGCCGGCCTTGATCCTACTCGTAAAAGTAGCCCTATGGGCAAGAAAGAAATACTATAAAAAAACCGTGGCTCAATAGGCTTGTGTACTTGCACTAACCATTTGACAAGGCAGGGCATGTTTAAAACATGCCCTGCCTTGCTTTATCCAAAAAACCCAAGTTTTCCTTACTCCCTCGGGCGAAATCAAAATCGCCCCCATTTTTTTATCCGAACTTTAAATACAATCCCTTATCTTTAGTTATTCCCTCAAAAACAGCACTTTGCCCTAAGGCATTTTAGGGCCCACCGGCTTAACTATTGAAAAATGGATACTAAAAAAATTATGCCCGTGCTACTCGTCTGTTGCATGACCCTCTTAGCTCATGCACAAAACCCAGTGGGCCTATTCGAGAACGCCGATGATGTAGGGGCCGTAATACACAAAGGAAAAACGGTATACGACAGTGGGTCGCAAACCTACAGGCTTTCGGGGGCAGGAGGAAACATCTGGTTCGACAAAGATGAATTTCATTTTGCGTACAAAAAACTCACCGGTGATTTTATCGTTCGTACCCGCGCTAAATTTATTGGCGAAGGAATAGACCCGCACCGCAAATTGGGTTGGATGGTGCGTACCGGTCTGGACACCGGATCGCCAATGGTCTGTGCAACGGTTCATGGCGACGGACTCACCTCCTTCCAATACCGAAAAAAGCACGGGGCCGATGCAGAAGAAATTAAATCGCCCGTTACAGGGCCCGATATAATTCAGCTCGAAAGACGCAACGGAAGCTTTCTGTTAAGCGTTGCCAAATATGGCGATCCATTCTGGACCGTTGAACTTCCGCATTTCGAATTCCCGGAAGAACTTTTTACGGGGCTTTTTGTATGCTCGCACAACGCCGATGTGATAGAGAGCGCCGATTTTGAAAACGTGCGAATTGTATTGCCCGCGCCCAAAAATTTAGTGCCCTACAAAGAATACATCGGCAGCCACTTGGAGCGAATGGAGGTAGCCACCGGTAAACGGAAAATTCTCCATACCTCGACCAATTCGATTCAGGCTCCGAACTGGACACCGAACAACAAAAGCCTTATCTACAACAGCGAGGGCCTTATCTACCATTACGATTTGGCCACGGGAAAGATAGCCCAACTCGACACCGATTTCGTTCAGAACAATAACAACGACCACGTACTTTCATTCGATGGCCAGATGTTGGGCATTAGCAGTGCCAGCGGGGAAGAGGAATACGGATCCCTGATATACACCCTTCCGGTCAGCGGAGGAAAACCGAAGAGGATTACCTCAACCGGCCCGAGTTACCTGCACGGGTGGTCTCCCGATGGCAAGTGGCTGACCTATACCGGCGGCCGCAACAACATCTACGATATTTACAAGATCGCTTCCGACGGTAGCGGCAAGGAAATACAATTGACGAACCAACCCACCTTGGACGATGGATCGGAGTACAGTCCCGACGGAAAATATATTTATTTTAACTCCGCCAGAACGGGCTCAATGGAACTTTGGCGTATGAAACCTGACGGGAGCCAACAAGAACAGCTTACCAACGATCGCTTCCAGAATTGGTTTCCGCATATTTCACCTGATGGACAAACCCTGGTTTTTCTATCGTACGCCCCCGAGGTCGACCCCGGTGCACATCCTTTTTACAAACAAGTATACTTGAGAACCATGCCCGTAAACGGGGGACGAATAAAGGTAGTGGCCTACCTATACGGAGGGCAGGGAACGATCAACGTACCGAGTTGGTCGCCCGATAGCAAGCATATAGCCTTTATAAGTAACACCAAAATAGAATAACCAAATTATGAAACGCAAGACATTTTTGACCCTTTCCGCTTTTTTACTCTTTATCAGCAGTTTTCAAGCCCAAGACAACATGTTATGCGTAGGTCGTTATTGGTCGGAAGACCAAGGCAACCTTATGCTTAAAAAATTTGCCTCCGAATGGAACGACCTGCCAAGCTGGGAGGCCCGATCCGAACGAATAAAACAAGGGATAATCGAGGGGATGCAATTGAACAAAATGCCAAAATCAAACGGCAACTTCAATGCTATAATCCGCAACACAAGGGAGATGGACGGTTACATTGTAGAGAATATTGCCATTGAAAGTTTTCCGGGCTTCTACATAACCGGAAACCTCTACCGCCCAACCCTGAAAAGGGAAAAATACGCCGGTATTCTTTCCCCGCACGGTCACCTTGCCGATAAACGCTTTACGCACTACATTCAAAAAAGAGCCGCCGTTTTGGCGCGAATGGGGGCTATTGTTTTCGCCTACGACATGGTAGGCTACGGGGAAAGCAAGCAGGTCGAGCACAAAATACCCATTGCACTCGTACTGCAAACCTATAACAGCAAGAGGGTGCTGGAGTATCTATTGTCCAGACCCGATGTAGACCCTGAGCGAATCGGTATGACGGGAGGTTCGGGCGGAGGCACCCAAACCTTTGTACTGACGGCCATCGATGACCGGATCAAGGCATCGGCCCCCGTGGTACAGGTTTCGGCACATTTCTTCGGAGGTTGTGTTTGCGAAAGCGGAATGCCCATTCACAAAAGCGAGGACCACCAGACGAACAATGTCGAAATCGCGGCCCTATGCGCGCCGCGCCCCATGTTGATGGTATCGGATGGCGCCGATTGGACGAGAAACACGCCCAGGGTCGAATATCCCTATGTGCAAAAAGTATATGCCCTGTACGATGCGGAACACAAAGTGGAAAACGTTCACCTACCGACCGAAAAGCACGATTACGGTTATTCAAAACGAACGTCCGCCTACAATTTCTTTGGCCACCATTTAGATTTAAGCATGGGCAACGTGCCTTACGACGAGGGATATCAAGAAGATTTTGTAACGATTTTGCCTCCCGACGACCTCAAAGTCTTTACCCCGAACAACCCCATGCCCAAATCGGCCTTAATGGGCAACGAAGCGGTTATGGATTATTTGAACATACGCCCGTAAAGGGCTTAGGGTTACAGGTCGATCTTATCGAGGGCCTCAATGGTGGCGTCCAAATCCGAATAGCTTAGGGCATCGTTCAAAAAGTAGCTTTCAAATGCGCTGGGCGGTAAATAGACCCCTTGATCCAACATACCGTGGAAGAATTTCTTAAAGGTTTCGTTATTGCCCTTGGCAGAGGTTTCAAAATCGACCACGGGTCCTTCGGTAAAATGAACGGACATCATACTGCCATATCGGTTTATCCGGTAAGGTACCCCTTTGTCCTTTAACACCTTGTCAAACCCCTCATGTAGGTAGGCCGTCTTGTCTTCCAAGCTTTTGAATACTTCGGGCCTGTTGTTCAGTTCGGTCAACATGGCCAGGCCAGCGGCCATCGCCAAGGGGTTCCCACTCAAGGTCCCTGCTTGGTATACGGGACCTTCGGGAGCCAAATAGGACATAATTTCAGCCCTGGCGGCAAAGGCCCCGACGGGCAGGCCTCCCCCGATAACCTTTCCAAAACAAAGGATATCGGCATCGATGCCCAAGGCTTCCTGGGCACCTCCCCTTCCCAATCGGAAACCGGTCATTACCTCATCGAAAATCAATAGAACGCCCTCTTCGGTACAAAGCTTTCTGAGTCCCTTGATAAAATCTTCCGAAGGAACGATACACCCCATATTTCCCGCTATGGGCTCGATTATAACTGCGGCTATTTCACCTTGGTTGGCCCTGATCAATTCGCGAACACTTTCCAAATCGTTGTACTTGGCCAATAGGGTATCCTTGGCCGTACCCTGGGTTACCCCTGGGCTGTTCGGACTACCAAAGGTAACCGCCCCGCTTCCTGCCTGGATCAAAAACGAATCGGAATGGCCGTGGTAACAGCCCGCAAACTTGATGATTTTATCCCTTTTGGTATAGCCCCTCGCCAGGCGAATGGCGCTCATACAGGCCTCGGTGCCACTATTTACGAAGCGTATCTTGTCTATGTTGGGCACCATCGAAACGGCCAATCGGGCCAATTCGGTCTCTATTTGCGTAGGCATTCCGAACGAGGTCCCTTTTTTCGCCTTATCGATGACCGCCTCGATTACCGGCCCGTAGGCATGGCCCAAAATAAGCGGACCCCACGAAGCGATATAATCGATCAAACGGTTGCCATCTTCGTCGTAGAGGTAGGCCCCCTTGGCCTCTTTTACAAAAATGGGATCCCCGCCAACGGCCTTAAAGGCCCTTACAGGGGAATTGACACCTCCGGGTATATACTTTTGGGCCTCGGCAAAAAGGGCACTACTTCTTTTATAGATCATAAATGAAATTTTTGTTTTGACTTATGGTTTTCATAGACCGGGGTCCCCCCTACGAAGACTACTTGTTATAATTCTCGGTCTTAACGGTAAGTTTTTGCCCTACGGAAAGGTTGGTATCGTACATGTAGTTCCAGCGCATCAGCTCGTCTACCGAAACCGAGTATCGTTTTGACAGCGAATACAGGGTATCGCCCGGCTGTACCACATGAAAGCTAGGGGCCGTATTCACTGCCACCGCCTGCTGGCTTCGCCTACCATAGGCATCGCCCAGCACCGCTTTGTCATAACGGTACAATTGATGCCGTTCGATAAGTGAAATCAACTTTTGGGGATAGCGCTTATCCGTAGCATAGCCGGCCTGCCTTAAGCCCTTGGCCCAGCGTTTGTAATCGTCGGAAGGATAATCGAACAGAAAGGCGTAGCGCGACCTGTTCTTTAAAAAAAGGCTGTGGTCTCGATAGGAGTACATGGGGTGGTTGTATTTTCTGAAGCACTCCCCCTTTTCGTCATCATCGTGAAAATCGTAGTCCCCATCCCAACCCGTATGGCATTTGATACCAAAATGGTTGTTCGTCTTAAGGGCCAGGGCTCCCTTGCCGAAGCCGCTTTCCAAAAGGCCTTGTGCCAAGGTGATGCTGGCCGGTATTCCAAAGGCCTTCATTTCCATCTGTGCTATTTCCGAAAATGTTTCGATATACTCTTCGGGGGAGTCGATATTGAACCGTACAAATTTCCCCGTATCTTCCGGCATGGGATAAAGTCCGTCATCGGCTTTCCTCTTCTCTTTCACGACCCTGACGGTTTCGGTCTTGGCCCGCTCGTGGTGTCGGGTTTGTGAAACGGTACGTTTGGCCTTGCACCCTATAAAAAATACACCCAGAACGGACAGCAATAGAAGTTTACGTATTACACGCATAGCAATGGAAGGTTTTTCTTTTTCAAGTTCTCGTTCATTCCTTTTATGCCCTGTAGACCCCCCGTGTGAACGGCCAAAATCTTGGAGCCGGGAAGGAAATAATCCCGTTTTATCAAATCAAAGATACCGAACATCATCTTGCCGGTATAAATCGGATCTAAAGGAATTCCGGTGTTTTCCTTAAACCAATTGATAAAGTGGACCAAGTCGGCATTCACCTTGGCATAGCCCCCAAAATGATAGTCCGAAAACAAGCTCCAGTTTTCCTTTAGGGCAAATTTACGAATATCTTCCTTTAAAAAATCGCCCTTTAGGGCAGGAAAGCCCAAAACCTGTTGTCCCTTGCGGGCCGAATTGCTTATTCCGGCAATGGTCCCCCCTGTTCCGACCGCACAAGCGATATGATCAAAACCGCGATCCCCATCGTTCAATATAGCCTCACATCCCTTAATGGCCAAGGTATTGGTTCCTCCTTCGGGAAGCAGGTAGAACGCGCCCCATTCCGTCACCAGGCGCGCGATGAACGACGGATCGTCCTTGCTGCGGTATTCGTCCCTGGACACAAACGTGAAATGCATACCATGGTCATGGGCCAATTGCAAAGTCGGGTTATGCCGCCATTTATCGGCCAGTTCCTCTCCCCGAATGACCCCAATGGTCTTATAACCATATTTTTTGCCCGCATAGGCGGTGGCCGCAATATGGTTCGAATAGGCGCCCCCGAAGGTCAGCAAGGTATGATGCCCCTGTTCCCGGGCCTCCTTCAGGTTGTAGAAGAGCTTACGGTACTTATTGCCCGATATATGCAAATGCAGCAAATCTTCCCGTTTAATGGCCAGATCGACCTTCTTTTCGGTCAAAAGGGGGAGCTGTATGTATTGGGTAAGGGCGTTCACAAGGGCTATTCTGTGCGCCAAAGATATTTAATAAAGGCCAAAGGCCTACGGGCGGCAATATATTCGAGGTTCTTCTCATTGGCATAGGCCTCACGTTCAAAACTAATGTTCTGGTAGGCCTTGTAACTATCCAAATAGCACATGGTTCGAACAAGCCATTCGGAAATATAAAAAATGTAGAAAAAAACAATCAGCAACTCTTGCTGTTGCCTTAGGTGAATACGCTCGTGATTGATCAAAACAATATCGTTTTTAAGCGTATCGTCCTTAAGGATGATAAACGGCCAAAGTGAAAGTCCGACATAGTTCTTGTAAAAGAGATGTTTAAAAACTAAGATCATAATCGAAGGTTAAACGGCCGAAAACAGCGTTAATTGTAGGTCGACCCCGGTTTTCGATAACGGAACAAGGTCGCCGTCGGTTGCCTATACGCGTTAAAATAACGCCAAATACCCATAAAATATACGATTTTGGATTTAAATTTGATTGTTCGTTGCCATTAATTTGTAACTTAAGGAATCTGGATCTTGCTTTTCGGGACAATTTCATATCGCCCATTGCACCAGGCTCGAACGAAGGTGATTAAAAAAGAGCTTTAAATGAAGAAAATAATACCCCTCGAAGCGGGCGACTATTATTATTCGAAAGAAGGGTACAGGGTTTTTACGGCCCAGTATTTACAAAAAAGGGGGTATTGTTGCGAAAGTGGCTGTAGGCACTGCCCTTACGGATTTGACATAAAGAAAGGACCTCGATAAACAAGGGTCTTCGGCATGATTTTTGAGACTTGGTTTATACATTTCGTTAACTGCAAATATTGAAACATTATGAAAAAGAATACATTTTTGGTGGTTCCGATGCTCATTCTGCTGTTCTTGAGCTCATGTTCCTCGGTCCAAGTACTTTCCGACTATGATAAGGAAGCCGACTTTAATTCATACAACACCTATGCCTTTTACAAAACCGGTATCGATAAGGCCCAGATTTCGGATTTGGACAAAAAACGGATCCTCCGTGCCATCGAGTCGGAAATGTCTAAACGCGGTTTTACAAAGTCTGAAAACCCCGATATTTTGGTAAGCATCTTTACCAAGGAAAAACAACAGGTCGACATTTACAACAACTATTGGGGCGGCCCGTACGGCTGGGGCTGGAGCCCTTATTACTGGGGTCCGGGATGGGGCGGAAACAATGTAAGCACCCGAACCGAGGGATCCTTGTACATAGACCTTATCGACGCCAAAAGCAAGGAACTCGTCTGGCAGGGCAAAGGTGTAGGCAATTTGGGCAACATCAACAACATCGAAAAGAAGGAGGCCCGTATTCAAGAGTTCGTATCCGAAATTCTTATGCAATACCCCCCCAACAAGGTTGCGGCCCGATAATCGCCAATGTATTCAAAAAAACGACATAAAGCCCTCTTTCAAGACAAAGGAGGGCTTTTTTTAAATACGGAAGCACCTTGATACGAACAACTTATCTTATTTTAGGCTTTTTGTAACTTTGTGTAAACACCCTATGCCATGTCGTACCAAAGCAATCCTGTTTTAGACAAATTGCCCCAACATTTAAGGCAGTACATCAAACCGCAGAATTATGCCGACTACACGGCAATAGACCAGGCGGTATGGCGCTATGTGATGCGAAAAAACGTCGATTACCTCAGCGAGGTGGCCCACGGATCCTACCTTGAAGGGCTAAAAAAAACGGGGCTTTCGGTCGACCATATCCCGGACATGTACGGCATGAACCGCATTCTTAAGGAAATCGGTTGGGCGGCCGTCGCCGTCGACGGGTTCATACCCCCTTCGGCCTTTATGGAGTTTCAGGCCTACAATGTCTTGGTCATAGCTTCCGATATCAGGCAGCTCGAACATATCGAATATACCCCCGCACCCGATATCATACACGAAGGTGCCGGCCATGCCCCTATCATCGCCAACCCCGAGTACGCCGAGTATTTAAGAAGGTTCGGGGAAATAGGATGCAAGGCCATTTCCAATGCCAAAGATTTCGAACTCTACGAGGCGGTAAGGCACCTGTCGATCATAAAGGAAGCCGCCGACACACCCAAAACCGAAATCGAAACGGCCGAAAAACGCATCGACGAGCTACAAAAAAACATGGGCGAGCCCAGTGAGATGGCCTTGATCCGCAACCTGCATTGGTGGACGGTCGAATACGGCCTAATAGGTAGCCTGGAAAACCCCAAGATCTACGGTGCCGGACTTTTATCGTCGATCGGGGAAAGTGCGTGGTGCATGA
The DNA here is from genome assembly GCF_900141855.1 of Pseudozobellia thermophila. Lineage (GTDB taxonomy): Bacteria > Bacteroidota > Bacteroidia > Flavobacteriales > Flavobacteriaceae > Pseudozobellia > Pseudozobellia thermophila. The sequence goes on along the minus strand of NZ_FQYU01000013.1, from coordinate 30,081 downwards.
CCGATCAGGTAAAAAAGGTCCCCTACAGCATAGAGGCGGCCTACACACCCTTCGATATTACCCAACCCCAACCCCAACTCTTCGTCACGCCCGATTTTGCCTTTTTAAGTCAGGTTTTGGAGGATTTTGCCAATACCATGGCACTACGGACCGGTGGTTTGCAAGGAATAAAAAAACTAATTGAGTCAAAGGAAATCGGAACCATAGAACTGAGTACCGGATTGCAAATTTCGGGCAACTTTGAAAGTGTAATCGAACACGAGGGCCGCCCCGTATACGTAAAGACCAAGGGAAAAACGGCCTTGGCCTTTCGCGAAAAGGAACTGGTAGGCCACGGTACGCAACGCCATGCCAACGGCTTCGGTTCCCCCTTGGGGAAGCTTAAGGGCATCAATATCGCCATAGAGGATATGGGCCCGAGAGACCTGAAGGCCTACAATATCTATGAAGGCCGCACGGTAACATTGGAATTTGAGGGAGACATTAGAATTTCGGGCGAAATAATTACGGGCACCCGAAACCTTCAAGGGCAAATACTTTTGGTAACCTTTAAGAACTGCGTGGTCAAACACAAAGACAGTGTACTATTCGCCTCGAAAGGCGATGGGCTTTATAGTATGGCCGTAGGCCAAAAAGTGGTTTCGGCCTATCATGGGGTCGCCGACCTCAACAGTTTTGACCTGGTTTCACATTCGATCTCACCTACCCCCGTAAAAACGAACAAGCCCGATGAAAAGGCACAACTCGAACAATTCTATGGGCAGATCCGGAATTTTCGCGAAGGCAACAACACAACCATTTCGCGCCATAAGGTCTTCGAGGCGCTAAGGGCCCAGTTCCCCGACGACTGGCTTCTGTCCGTTGAACTGTACGAATTGGCCCAGACCAACGGCGACAGCGATTTCGCCCAAGAAATCGCCGACCATTTGGAAACCGTAAAACAAAACAACCCTAAATTCGGCCGTTTGATCGATGACGGTCTTCAACTCGTCGACAAGGCATTTCAATCCCAGCAATTGGAATGACGCCCAACCGACCGCTTTTAACCCTACGCCCAACAACCAAATTGAACACCATGAAAAACCTCATTACGATCGCCATTTTACTTCTTAGTCCTATGATCTTTGCCCAACCCGAAGCCAATTACGACGAATCAAAGGTTCCCAAGTTCCCACTTCCGGATCCGTTGACCACCTTTAGCGGAAATCCCATAGCGAACAAAACACAATGGGAAGAAAACCGTAGGTTCGAAATTTTCCAATTTTTTGAGCGGCAGGTCTACGGCAAGGTTCCCGACCGACTCGACGAGTATTCCTTTAAACTATGGGAAGAAAGCGATGATGCCTATGGCGGCAAGGCACGCCGCAAACAAGTGGCCATAAGCCTGACCAAGAACAAACGTACCATAACCTACAACCTATTGATATACCTTCCAAAAGGCAATCCTAAGGCCCCCGTTTTTCTAGGCTATAATTTCTACGGAAACCATACGGTCACCGACGACCCCAAGGTGCCCATCACCAAGGCTTGGGTATCGAACAACGAAAGCTTCGGCATAACCGACCATAAGGCGACCGAAGCTACCAGAGGGGTAAGAAAACACCGGTGGGCCATTGAAAAAATGCTCGACAACGGCTACGGATTGGCTACCATCCATTATGGCGAGGTCGACCCCGACAAAAATGATTTTTCCGACGGGTTACACCAACTATTCTACAAAGACGGCCAAGTAAAGCCAAAAACGAACGAATGGGGCAGTATAGCGGCATGGGCCTTCGGCCTGAGCAAGGCCATGGATTACCTCGAAAACGACACCAATATTAGCGACGTCATCGTATTCGGCCATTCGCGTTTGGGCAAGGCCGCGCTGTGGGCCGGAGCCACCGATAAACGATTCGCGGGGGTCATTAGCAATAACTCGGGATGTGGGGGTGCGGCCCTATCCAAGAGAAAATTCGGGGAGACCGTCGCCCGCATCAACAACTCCTTTCCGCATTGGTTTGCGGGCAGTTTCAAAAAATACGGCAACAACGAGCGTACCCTGCCCGTAGACCAGCACCAACTCTTGGCCCTGGTCGCCCCCAGGCCCCTTTACGTTGCCAGCGCGGCCGAAGACCGATGGGCCGATCCCAAGGGCGAATTTCTTTCCGCCTATCACGCTTCCAAGGTTTACGCCCTTTACGGCAAGCAGGGAATCGACTCCCCCGAAATGCCGGCCATTGACCAACCCTTGCAGAATACGGTGGCCTACCACATACGCAGCGGCAAACACGACGTAACCGACTACGATTGGGAGCAATACATCACCTGGGCGAAAACCTTTGTTAAATAGCAAGGGGCCGGGGCATAAAAAGGTTCAGTCGTTGAACAGGGCCTCGGGCAGGCCTTGTTCCACAACCTCATCCCTATAGACCAGGGTCCACCCCATCGAACGGGTAAGGATATAGAACTTTTGCAACTCGCTCAACAACCTGTTTTGCGCGTTCTTTTTCAACGATGACGCTTCTACCTTCTTCATTAGCGAGGCGGTCACGTTTTTCTTGATCTTGTTGTAGTCGGAAGCTTCGAACATGTTCAAGTAATCCGAACTTACATCGTAATATTCAAAATCGGGGCTGATCTTTACCTCCGGCTCGGGAATGCTTTTTATGCGGAGGGTTTTGCTTGCTGCATCGACCTCGAACTCAATTTGCCCGAGGTCATAGGCCACGGTAACATCCGCGTTGACCACGACCAGGGCCTTCTTTTCGGCAGAGATAAAGGGTCCGAAAAGCATTTTGGAGTCCTTGTAATTGTAGACTTCGGCAAAATGTCCTTCGGTAACCACCAATTTGGAGACATTTTCGATTTGCTGCTGTATGAGCATTGAATTTTCTGTCAAAATCGATTGCGCTTCCTTTTCCTTCGCACAGGACCGAAAGACCAATACCGCGGCCAAGGTAATGACCGCCCCCAAAAGAACTCTTTTCATAGGAACAAGTTACAACAGAAAATCAGATTCGAAAACCGTCTTGGGGTCCAAGGTTGGCCCATATCCGCTAAAAATCCATAAACGGAAACTCTTCCCGCAGGTTTTCCATCTTTTTTTCCAGGTTTTCTGAAAATTTCCGATGTTGTTCGGAATCCGGATAGAACGGCCGGTGCAAGAGTCCCCTTTGAACCGCATCCACCCGATCCATGACCGGCCTTGCCTTTTCGACAATCCAGACGGCACTAAATTTTTCCCAGATGTATTCAACTGCCAACCGATTGGGGTGCACCATATCCTCCTTGTAGAAGCGGTAATCCCTAAGCTCATCCATTTGGATCTCGTACGAAGGAAAATAAGACACCCCCTCTTGCAAAACCGCGTGGACCGCCGAAATCAAACGTGCCTTACTTCTCTGGTTCTCCACAAAACCGTCCTTTAGATGCCGTACGGGCGATACGGTTAAAATAAACTGCGCCTTCGGGTTTATCGAACGAACGGAGTCCATAATGGTATTCAGGGCCACCATCATTTCCGCAATGCCCAACAGCTCCTTTGAGAATTGCCTCTGCGGGACTTTATGGCAGTTGGCCACCACCGTATCGGTTTCCAAGTGGCGATACACCCATGCCGTTCCCAGAGTGATACCGATATGGGTAGCGGTTGCCAAATGTTCCGCCGTCTTTTCCAGTCCATTATTGAGCGCCCCCAATAGGGTTTCTTGGGAAAGGGCACTTAAATCGGAATGGGCGTCGTAACACTGCCAGCGTTCGTTATGGTAAAATATATCGTCTTGGGTATACCGCTTCTTCCGAAGGGCCCGCGATACCAAATTTTCAATGGCCAAGGGATGAAACAAAATACCGAAGGGGTTCCGGAGCGACCGAAACTTGAAGTAAGTGAACTTTTCCCCGATATTTTCCGAAAAACAAGACCCCAGAAAAACCAAGCGACTTTCATAATCGATTTGCTTTTCGGCCTTTTGTAAAGGTATTTGTGTTTGGAGTTTCATTATCATTTATTTTCCGGCTCGCATTCAAAAATAGCGACTTACCTCATTTCTACGCTTCCTTATTGTTTTTAATCCATTAATTGAATCAGTATTCCCATTATACCAATGGCCAAACATAACGGAATAAATACCTTTGAGTCCGCCTTAGCGAATGCGGTATGTTTTATTTTCTTAAAAAAGCCCACATAATTAAAATCGCCTACGGCCCGTAAAATAAAAATAGAAGGAATAAACCAATATCCATAATTCATGATCCCCTTGGGAACTTGGACAGGGACAAGTCCCGATTTCATGAGGTACATCCAAGCAAACAGAATTAGGACAAGGCCCACAATCAATGTTGCCGTTCTCGGAATCGCCGGCAAGTCTTCCCCGCCCGCTTTTGTCGGAATTACTCTTTCCACAGCCCAAACACCCCCAAAGAGCCAATAGACATGAAAGCCTCCCAACACAAAGAAGACAAAGGCCAAAAACAAGGATAAAATCGTGCAAACCATATACCTAATTCTTATTCTTTTCTCCCGAAACCAAGGGCAAATCCATTCAGTCTTCCCGTAAGGTTGCGATGACCTTACCGATATTCCTTTCCTCGAACCGGCCTATGAGGCTGAGCAAAAAACCGATAATCTTAGATTGGGGCGCCTTAATGAATTCACTCAATTTCAGCACTACCCCATCGATATTTTTAATCGCTTCCCCTTGATGTTCAATTCCCAAGCCCCAAAGTAAGTTCGCATTGCCCCACGATACCTCCCGGGCCTTGGCCATACTAAAATCGATAATCTTCTCGTCTGAATTTTTCCCTGCCCAATCCAACATAAAAAGTAAAGGGGACACACGGCCAAGCCTGTCTTGCATTTCATTGACAATATCGGAAAGGATACGGTTTACCGTGTTATAGTCGTTTTCTATTTCCGCCAACTCCCTTTCCCTCATAACGGTACTTACCGCCATGGCCAGATCAAGATTGATATGCGTATTGATTCCGAGCATAACGTGCTGTAGAATGGTCAAGGGCTCTTTTGCGTTTTTAAAGGCAAAATCCCACGACCTGCTTACCTCGAGGCCATTTGAATAAGCGTGGTAGGCGTCGAGATAGAAATTGGCGAATTCGACGTCGAATTTTACCATTCGGTCATTATCCTCGAAATTTCCGAGCTCGACCTCTTTTAGTATTTGGGCCGTTGTCCTTCTGTACACATAGGCGAACAAGCCCATGCGGCTGTTGGTCGCAATGGCGGTATCAATTATAACATCCAATTGACGGAGCACTTCAGGTATGGTAGTCGGACGGCTGATTATGTTTGCTATTATGATTGCTTATAGTAAGTTACTTTATTTTTACCACATGCTCCCGACCCATTCGATACGCTTAGGTTTCCGTTCCAACACCAAATAAAAAGAAAAACGCCTCGCCTAAATGAGCGAAGCGTTGTTATAATTTACTTTATATAATCTTTAGCCTTGGCCAAGGCCTCATCGATTCCTTCGGGTTTTTTACCCCCGGCCGTGGCAAAGAAGGGCTGGCCGCCCCCGCCGCCTTGGATGTATTTACCCAGTTCACGGACTATAACGCCCGCATTCAATTCCCTTTCGGCCACCAGGTTTTTGGAGATATAGCACGAAAGCAGGGCCTTTCCGTTCTGTTCGGTACCGAACAGCAAAAAGAGGTTGTCTTCGTTATTGCCCATCTCAAAGGAAAGGTCTTTGATGCCGCCGGCGTCCAAATCGACCTTCTTGGCCAAAAATTTCACCCCGTTCACCTCTTCCAGTTCGTTCTTCAGTTCCCCTTTCAGGTTTTTGGCCTTTTCCTTCAGCAAGTTCTCCACTTCCTTTTTTAGCCGGGCATTCTCTTCTTGGAGCGACGATACCGCCTTTATCGGGTCTTGGGCATTGTGGAGTACCTCTTTAATGCCCTGTAGGGTTTTGTTGTTCTCTTCAAAAAAATCTTTTACGGCATCCGAGGTAATGGCCTCGATCCTGCGTATACCGGCCGCCACGGCACTTTCCGATTTGATCTTAAAATGCCAGATATCGGCCGTATTCTTAACGTGTGTACCCCCGCACAGTTCGATCGATTGGCCGAAGCGCACCGTGCGCACCGTGTCGCCGTATTTTTCGCCGAACAGGGCCATGGCCCCTTGCTCTAGCGCCTCCTTCATGGGCACCTTGCGGTTTTCCTCAAAGGGCAGCCTGCCCTCTATTCGGGCGTTCACAAAATTCTCTACCTCATTTAATTGCTCGGCCGTCAATTTGGCGAAATGTGAAAAATCAAAACGCAGGTATTTCGAATGCACGGCAGAGCCCTTTTGCTCTACATGGGTACCCAACACCTGTCGCAAGGCCTGGTGCAGCAAGTGTGTGGCCGTATGGTTGGCCTCGGTTCGCCGGCGCTGTTTTTTATCGACGACCGCCTTAAAGGTCTCGTTCAGGTTTTTGGGCAGGTTTTTGGCAAAATGGATGATTTCATTATTCTCCTTTTTGGTATCGAGAATATAGATCACATCGCCATTGGGCGCCTCCAAATAGCCCTTGTCGCCCACTTGACCTCCGCCTTCGGCATAGAACGGGGTAAGGTTGAACACCAATTGGTATTGTTCGCCCGCCTTCTTTGAGGTCACCTTTCGATACTTGACCAATTTTACGTTGGCTTCGAGCATATCGTAGCCCACAAACTCCTGCTCTACATCATCGGCAAGCACGACCCAGTCTTCCTTGGAAACCTCGGAAGCCGACTTCGAACGGTTCTTTTGTTCCTGCATGGCCTTTTCAAAGCCCGCTTCATCCAAACTATAGCCTTTTTCCGAGAGGATCAAGGCGGTCAGGTCGATAGGGAAACCATAGGTATCGTACAGCTCAAAGGCCTTTCTGCCGTCGATTTCGGTGCCCTTGGTACCGGCTATTACCTGATCTAAAAGTACCAAGCCCTGTTCCAGGGTGTTCAAAAAGGAATGCTCCTCTTCCTTGATCACGTTTTCGATCAACTGTTTCTGCTCCTTCAGCTCGGGGAAGGCCTCGCCCATGGTATTGGTAAGGATGTTCACCAAGCGGTACATAAAGGGCCCTTTGGTATCTAAAAAGGTAAAGCCATAGCGAATGGCGCGGCGCAAAATTCTACGAATTACATAACCCGCCCCCGTATTGCTCGGCAATTGTCCGTCGGCAATGGAAAACGAAACCGCCCTAATGTGGTCGGCAATAACCCGTATGGCAATATCGGTCTTTTCGTCGGCCCCGTATTTTTTGTGGGTAATTGCCTCTATCTCGCGAATAATGGGTTTAAAGACATCGGTATCGTAGTTCGATTTCACCCCTTGCAGCACCATACAGAGGCGCTCAAAGCCCATACCCGTATCGACGTGTTTGGCGGGAAGGGATTCGAGCTTTCCATCGGCCTTGCGGTTGTACTGCATAAAAACGAGGTTCCATATCTCGACCACCAAGGGATGGTCGGCATTGACGAGGGAAGCACCGGAGACCCGGGCTTTTTCCTCGGCAGATCGGAGATCTACATGAATTTCGGAACAGGGTCCACAGGGTCCCTGATCGCCCATTTCCCAAAAATTGTCCTTTTTATTGCCCATTATGATCCGATCTTCGGGCACGATGGCCTTCCACAGATCATAGGCCTCTTGGTCGATTCCCAATTGGTCGGCGTCGTCGCTTCCCTCAAAAACCGAGACGTATAGGCTGTCCTTGTCGATCTTGAACACCTCGGTCAACAGCTCCCATGCCCATTTGATGGCCTCTTCCTTAAAATAATCGCCAAAGCTCCAATTGCCCAACATCTCGAACATGGTATGGTGGTAGGTATCTTTGCCCACCTCTTCCAAATCGTTGTGCTTACCGCTCACCCGAAGGCATTTTTGGGTATCGACCACCCTCGGGTTCTTGATGGTACTGTTGCCCAGGAAAAACTCCTTGAACTGGTTCATTCCCGCATTGGTAAACAGTAAGGTCGGGTCGTCTTTGATAACCATGGGTGCCGAGGGAACGATTTTATGTCCCTTGTCCCCAAAAAAACTCAAGAATTGTTTTCGGATGTCTTTGGAAGTCATAGAAAGTTATAAGGTTTTATAAATTTTAACGTTATAAACAAAACTATTTTTATATTTGTTTGTTACGTTAAAACGCCACAAAAATAGGATAAAATAGATTCATGTCTAAGGTAAAGTACTATTACGATCCCGATACCCTGTCGTATCGAAAAATTGAGCCCAAGAAAACGAGGCGCTATCGTAATATCGCCTTTTTCTTTTTAGGTTCCTTTCTCTTTGGATTACTGGCCTTGGTGCTTTTGATGAACACCAACCTGATCAACACCCCTAGGGAGCTTTCCCTACAGCGGGAGGTAAAGAACTACGAACTCCAGTTTGAGCTTCTCAATCGCAAGATGCAGCAAATGGAAGAGGTTTTGGCCAATATCGAAGACCGTGACAACAATATCTACCGTCTCTATTTTGAAGCCAATCCCATACCGGAAGAGCAAAGGCGCGCCGGTTTCGGAGGGGTCAACCGATACAAATCCTTGGAGGGTTTCAACAATTCGGAAATGATCAAGGCCACCACCAAAAGGCTCGACATCATCAAAAAGCAGATGGCCATTCAGTCAAAGTCGTTGGACGAGATTACCAAACTGGCCGAGGAAAAGGAAAAACTGTTAATGGCCATCCCGGCCATCCAACCGGTAAAGAACGAGGACCTCAAACGAATGGCCTCGGGTTACGGCTGGCGTTCGGATCCATTTACCAAAGCGCGTAAAATGCATCGCGGCATGGACTTTTCGGCCCCTAAGGGCACACCGGTCTACGCTACGGGAAACGGAAAGGTAATCCGTGCCGACAACGGATCTTCGGGCTACGGAAAGCACATCCGCATAGACCATGGCTATGGCTATAAAACCCTGTACGGCCATTTGAGCAAGTACAATGTAAAAAAAGGACAAAGCGTGAAGAGGGGCGACCTTATCGGCTTTGTAGGCAACACAGGGCGTTCCGAAGCACCCCACCTTCATTACGAAGTATGGAAGGACGGCGAAAGGATCAATCCCATCAATTTCTACTACGGTAGTTTAACGGCCAAGGAATTTGAGAACATGCTCAAATACGCCGCACAGGAAAATCAATCTTTAGATTAATGCAAATAGAGCTCCCAGAAAAAAGGTATTACGGTATTGGCGAAGTGGCCAAGGCCTTTGGTGTAAACACCTCCCTCATCCGTTTTTGGGAAAAGGAGTTCGATGCCCTTAAACCTAAGAAAAATGCCAAAGGCAATCGCAAGTTCACTCCACAGGACATCAACAACCTAAAATTGATCTACCATTTGGTCAAAGAACGCGGTTTTACCCTGGAGGGGGCCAAGATCCACCTGAAAGAAAACCGCCAGAAGACCCTCGATAAATTCGAGATCATCGACAAACTGGAGCGAATCAAGGCAGAACTCGTAAAAATCAAGGAACAGCTGTAACGAATCGGCTCTATTCCCGTCCCATAGGACAAAGTTGCCTTTATCGATCAAGAACCATAACTACATAGCACATATTCACTAAAACACGCAACAATGAAAAAAGGATTAATCGCACTTATTGTACTCGGTGTTATTGCAATCGGTATTTACCAGTGGGCCGTTGGTTTCAACAACAAGGCCGTAGAGCTTCAGGCCGATGCCAAGACCGCATGGTCTAACGTAGAGAGCGCCTACCAAAGGAGAAACGACCTTATCGGAAACTTGGTCAAGACCGTACAGGGTGCGGCCGATTTTGAAAGAGGTACCCTCAAGGATGTCATCGATGCAAGGGCCAAGGCCACCTCGACCAATATTGATGCCAACAACCTAAGTGCCGAAAACATAGCGGCCTTCCAAGAAGCACAGAACGGACTGACCGGGGCCCTAAGCAAGTTGATGGTCGTGGTTGAACGCTATCCCGACCTCAAGGCCAACCAGAACTTTCTCGAACTACAGTCGCAGTTGGAAGGTACCGAAAACCGCATCAACGTGGCCCGGGACCGCTTTAACGAAAAAGTGAACCTTTACGATATACACACCACTAAATTTCCGGGCAAGTTATTGGCGGGACTCTTCGGTTTTGAGGAAATGGCCCGATACAAGGCCGACCCCGGTTCCGAGAATGCCCCCGATGTCAACTTCGAGTTCAATTAAACTATGTCGCGAGTAGAGGATTTTTTAACGGCCGAAGAGGAACAAGAAATTGTGCAGGCCATACTTGAAGCCGAAAAAAATACTTCGGGCGAGATCCGGGTCCATATCGAGGCCCACACCCGCCTTGATATTATGGAGCGCGCCAAGCAGGTTTTCCATTTGCTGAAGATGGACAATACCAAAGACGACAACGGCGTGCTCATATACGTGGCGGTCAACGACCGGAAATTCGCCATTTATGGCGACCGTGGCATCGACAAGGTGGTACCTGCCGATTTTTGGAACACGACCAAGGATGCCATTCAGGCACAATTCAAACAAGGCAATTTCAAACAGGGGATAATAGACGGTATTTTAAAGGCCGGACAAGAACTCCGCACCCATTTCCCATGGCAAGAAGACGATGAAAACGAACTGAGCAATGAGATATCAAAAGGCTAGCATACTTTTCCTTTTTCTCCTTTGCTTCGGCTTTATACAGGCACAGTTCGAGATACCCGAAAAACCTGCCAAACAAACCAGTGTCTACGACTACATAGACCTTTTGCCGGACGGACAGGAAAAGGCCCTGGAACAAAAATTGGTCCGTTATTCCGACAGCACCTCGACCCAGATCGTAGTGGCCATCATCAGTTCCACCAAAGGTGAGAACATTACCTATCTCGGGGCCCAGTGGGGCCAGAAATGGGGTATTGGCCAAGCCGGAAAAGACAACGGGGTGCTGATCTTATTGGCCAAGGACGATCGTCGAATAGCGATCAACACCGGGTATGGGGTAGAAGGCAGCCTAACCGATGCCATGTCGCGTCGGATTATTGAAAATATTATCCTGCCCCGGTTTAAAAATGGCGATTTCTATGGCGGACTCGACCAAGGGGCCGATGCCATTTTTCAAGTATTGAACGGTGAGTTCGACGAAGAACGCACCTTTGACGATGGTGGAGGGTTTCCCCTGTCTTCCCTACTCCCCTTTATCATCTTTTTCGTCATCCTTATCATCCTTTCGAACCGCAATAAGCGAGGTGGTGGGCGAAACGGCGGCAAACGCTCTGGAGGTCTCGATATTTGGGACATGATCATTCTCAGCAACATGGGCCGCAGCAGCGGGTCGGGCGGCTTTGGCGGAAGTTCAGGTGGTGGCTTCGGAGGTGGCTTTGGCGGTGGCTTCGGAGGTGGCGGCTTTGGCGGCGGCGGTGCCTCGGGAGGGTGGTAACAACCCATTCTCCAAAATCGGGAACTGCAGACCCTTTAAGACGCTAAGACACGATCAAACGGGCCTACCCGTACGCATAACGCAACCCTTTGACCAAGCCCCAAACATTTTAGGACTAGTTTCTTGGACCTACCTGCCCCGTTTTTCGCAAAAAGCGAAAAAACACCTTGGGATTTAAAAAAGTATTTTTAAATTCGCTCCCGTTCTACATATGCGCAAAAACACATATGTATAATATAGAAAAGGAAATGGATGATTACATCAAAGTCTTCAAGGCCCTATCGGACATGACCCGATTGAAGATCATGTGGTTACTCCTCAATATTGATGAAAAAGTCTGTGTTTCGGAAATTGTTGATGTTTTGGAGGTATACCAGTACAACGTATCGCGGCATTTAAGGATATTGAAGGATGCCAAGTTGATCAATGAAGTAAAGGAAGGGAAATGGGTTTTCTATCACCTCTCCCCTCTCGAGGGTGAATTTGGACAGTTTGTCCACAAAGCCATCTGCTCCATCCCTGAAACGGAAATGACCAAGGAAATGACCAGGTGTAAAGTGAAACTGGCCCTGCGGACGAAGGACGACGATATTCCGTACCCTGGCACATAGGGTTCGGGAAAGCCATAAATCCTTTTTTTTATCACAATATATGCACACATGCGCATGTAAACATATAATTAACATCAACCTTTAATAAGTTTCCAATTATGAACGAAAAATTGAATTCGGCCCTACAGGAGTTTATACACGTAGGTGGAGTATTGATTTTTATTATTGCCCTGGTATCGATACTAACGGGCTTGGTCAGGGCATTTATACCCCAGGAAAAACTTCAAAAAAGACTGTCAAAAACCGGCAAATACAGTGGCTTGACCGGGGCTTTGCTCGGTATACCAACCCCATTTTGCAGTGCTTCCATGGTTCCGGTATCCATGGGCATGATCGAAATGGGCGCCCCGTTTGCCATGGTCTTTTCATTTTTGCTCTCGGCCCCACTGGCCAATTTTGTGGTAGTAGGCTTTATTTTCGGTGTTTTTGGTTGGCAGATCGCCTTGACCTATTTCCTTATTGTCTTCATAGGTTCCGTATTGATAGGTTCGCTTGTGGGAAAAACATCATTGAAGCATGAAGTAAAACGAATATACTCAATTTCCGCCCCCTGCACCCCGCAACCGGAAACCACCTGTGGGGCCACAACAACGGCGTGCCCAGAGCTATCGAAGGCCGATTCAAATCAAACATCCTGCTCTTCCATGCCCTCGGGATCGCCGGCTTCCGCATGCAGCCAAACCCATCCTTCGAACACCAAACTGAACGAGGCGCTGTCATTTGCCTGGGCCTTGTTCAAGCGCATTTTCCCCTATGTACTGCTCGGGGCCCTTATCAGTGCCATTTCGGCCATCTTCGTACCCGATGCATGGGTACAGGAATATTTGGGCAACGACAGTCCCCTTGCCATTCCCCTGGCCGCCTTCATCGGGGTACCCCTGTATTTGCGAATTGAAATGGCGATTCCCATTCTAAGCGCACTTATCGCCAAGGGCATGAGCATGGGAGCGGCCATGGCCCTTATCATAGGCGGAACCGGGGCAAGCTTACCCGAAATAGCCATTATCTCGTCGATGTTAAAAACCAGGGCGATCATAGCCTTCATTGTTTCGGTAATGGCCATGGCAATTGTCGGTGGATTTATATTTTACTTTTTATTCTAGTATGAAGACCTTAACCCACTTTATCAAATCATTGATCAAGGCCTGCCCCTACACTTTCGTGGGAAGACAATGTAGGGCTGTATTCAAGGGCAAAAAAACCACGGATCTGAAGTACGACGATAAGGCAACAAGGTTTAGGAAGGGAATGAAGACAGGACGGAATATTTCGCTCGTAGGGGTATTCTGTCCCTTTTTCTGGTATGCCCTTTTGTCGGGGGCGAGTACCAACCTTATCGTATTGAACGCCTTGCACTCATCGGCGGTAGTGCTATTGGGGCTTTTGGTGGTATTGGTAAATTACATATTCCTACTGAATTCTAGGCGAAAAGGGTAAATAGAAATTATCGAGCCGCCTTTCAGCGAAGGATTACATCTCTGTTTAGCAAGCTAAAAAACCAATAAAAACGCAACCGTGGAGGAGTGATGATTTTTGCCCATCATTGGCCGGGGTTCCCTTTTTACACCAAGTATGGCCGAAAAGCGCGTTATTGCCAGGAAGCTTTTATGGCACTTAGGTAAACCCACAAAACAAAGAATACCTGTAGGGGAATCCTGAACCATAGATACATTGGACCGTTTCCGTTATAAGTGCCTTTTTGATAGTCGATGGTTTCCAAGGAGGCTTTGATATTGGCAGGTAACATCAGTACAAAGAAGAGTATCAGCAACCACGCCGTAACCACCCTAAGTCTAGGAACTTGAAGTGCCAAGGCGGCCAGTATTTCGACCAAACCGGTAAAATAGACCATTTCCGTTTTGAAAGGAATGAAATCGGGAACCATAAGGGCCATTCCCTTCGTAAACATAAAATGCCCCATGGCCGTAAACAGTAACATTACGGTCATGCCCGTACGGGCAGAGAGGGCGTAATCGCAGGTACCCCGTTTCAATTTCAACACGACCAATGAAATTGCGAAAGTTGCCAACAGTACTATAAGAGGTTTCATCTTTTTTGTGCCAAATTTCAGGATATCGGCCCGCCATTCCTATGAACCCAAGTTAAGAAATTCGCTTTCTGATGCGGCTCAGGGCCTGTGGGGTAACGCCGATATAGGAAGCGAGGTATTTTAGGGGCACTTCCTTGATCAGTTGGGGCCTTTCGGCGAACAATTTCAAATACCTTTCTTCGGCCGTATCGTCCAGCAAGGACTGCTCTCTTCTCGATTTTATCAAAAAAAGTCTTTCCGCCGTTATTCTACCAATGGCATTACCGATTTTAGTCCGCTTGTAAATATCCTGCAGGTCGTTAAAATCCAACCTCCACAAGATGGTCTTTGTTAGGGTCTCGGTCTGGTAGGAACTGGGCGATCGGGTCAAAAACGAGTCATAGGCACTTATAAACTCGCCCTTAAAGCAAAAGCCAAAGGTCAGGTCGTTTTCTGTTTTGGGAACGTACAATCGCACGGAACCTTCTTCAATAAAACTAAGATGGTTCTCTACCTCCCCTTGTTTTAGAAGAATGGTTTTTTTTCGGTATTCGCTTTTTTTGAGTTTCGAGGAAAACACTTGCCAGTCGGCATCGTCCAAGTCAACCATTTGTCGAAAGTATTCCCTTATTTCATCCATGGTGAAGTTTGCCCTACCGGATTGTTACCTGTGCGTAAACCTTGCTTGGGCCATTCGCCATAAAAGTCCCAAGTCGTTAAATTTAGTGCTTTTTGCCTGAACGGCCATGGTTGGAAACCTAGGGTTTACATTTGGTCATTTGGCCATGTATAGGCATTTTCAAGGAGAAAGATTTCTAACTTAGCACCCGTAAAACGACCGGTAAATGCTAGCTCTAAAAAAACACGCCCGCACAGCCTTGCTCTATTTTGCCATAGCGGCCCTTTTGGGATGTGTACTTCGGTTTTTCAGGGTCTTCGACATTCCCATAACCTATAAGTATGTGGTTCACGCCCATTCGCACATAGCCCTGCTGGGCTGGGTGTATTTGGGACTCACCACATTGCTGTACAAGCTTTACTTAAGTGGGGCCGGGGTCGATAAAAAATACAATAAGATCTTCTGGTTTACGCAACTTACCTTGGTTGGCATGTTGCTTACTTTTCCCTTTCAGGGCTATGCCCTTTTTTCCATAATTTTCTCGACGCTTTTTTTATTTGCATCCTATTGGTTCGCTTGGTTTTTCTACAAACACCTGCCTTCGAGGTTTCAAAAGGCCCCCTCCGTAAAATGCGCCAAGGCCGCCCTATGCTATTTGTTGGTCTCCAGCTTGGGCCCGTGGGCCTTGGGGGGCATCATGACTACGCTTGGAAGCGAATCGGTTTGGTACCGCCTGGCCATTTATTTCTACCTTCATTTTTTGTATAACGGATGGATGATCATGGCCTTGGCGGCCGTTTTTCTCTTCATTCTGGAAAAACACCGGCTTGACATGGGCACAAAGACCTTCGACCGCTTCTTCTGGACGCTCAATTTAGGAATCGTCCTTTCTTTCTTCCTATCCACCTTGTTCGCCAAACCGCCCGTCCCCTGCTATATTTTAGGTGGATCGGGTGCCGCCTTACAGCTTGCGGCCTTTTACATTTTAGTAAAGTCCACCCGAAGCCTATTGGGCGCGGACACCCCTATATTTTCCAACTTCCACAAAAAGCTATTAAAACTGGTCGCCGTATTATGGGGCATAAAGATGGCCATGCAGTTATTGAGTGCCATCCCCTATTTTGCCCAGTTGGCGGTCACCTATTTGGACATTACCATCGGCTACCTACACCTGACCTTTTTAGGTGTCGTTAGCATAGCCTTATGGGTCTTCCTTGATTTTTTCGGACTTCTACCCATAAAAAAGAACTTTTTTTACGGCTATGTCGCAGGCTTTGCCCTTACCGAAGTATTGATTTTTTACAAGGGGGTAGCGTCGTGGTTTTCCCTAGGGATGTTTTCCGCCTACTATCCCAGCCTGGCCCTGGTGAGCCTACTGATCTTATTGTCCCTTTTGGGCTTGTTGGCCGGGGGCAAGAAGAACGATGCGGACACTTGACGCCCGGTCACCCATCAAATATCGGAACAGGACCGCCACCATGAGCGTTGGCACCATAGGTTTAATTCATGCTATATTTTTCCCGGTAGGCCGTAGGGCTGATGCCTTCTTTCTTTTTGAACAGGCGCGAGAAATAGGGTGGATATTCAAAGCCCAGTTCATAGGCCACCTCAGCTATACTTTTATTGGGCTGTAATAACCTATTCTTGGCCTCGTCGATCAAACGTAACTGCAAATGTTCGGTCGTGGTCTTACCGGTTTCCTTTTTGAGCGTATCGCTAAGGTAGCGTTGTGAAACCGACATCTGATTGGCGATATGTTCTATACTAGGAATCCCATTTTCCTGCAATTGGCCCGATTCAAAATATGAGGATACTTGCAGGTTAAACTGCTCCAACAGGCTATTGGAAAGTTCTTTTCTATGCAAAAATTGCCTTTCGTAAAAACGGTTGGCATATTTTAGAAGAGTGCTCAATTGCGAGATGATGATGTCTTTACTGAATTCGTCCTGATTGTTGTGATACTCGATCTCAATATTCCCTACAATCGATTCTATCTGCTTTTCCTCCTTGGGGGAAAGATGCAGGGCCTCGTTGGCCGAATACGAAAAGAAGCCATATTTTTTGATTTGATGCGCCAACTCCGTCCCTTTCAGAAAATCTTCGTGAAAGTTGATGGAAAAGCCTTTTTGTTCGAACACCGCACTATTGTCCCACTGCAATACCTGCCTTGGCGCAAGAAAAATCATGGCACCGTTGGTGAAATCGTATTTGGTTCTACCGTAGGTTAGGCTACCTTTTACAATCTTTTTTAAACTAATGGAATAGCAATCGTTGGTGATGGGCGGTGAGCTCTCTTTCGGACAAGGCAAAAAACCGCCTTCCGAAGCGGAAAACACGCTCAGCATCGGGTGTTCCGGACGCGGAAGTTCCAGATAATCCATATAGGCCGATAAGGTTTTAAAATGCTGCATGTTACTTTTTTAAGTCTTTTTCCACTAATAACAATTGTTTGTTGTAGGCATCGATTCTCGCATAGGCCGTACCGTCTACCAATAGAATAACGACCAGCATGGCTATGGTGGTTATCATACTTGCCCTCCAAATCGGTGTATTTACGAACAACAAGACCAAAGCACAGGTGGCGATAAGTATCGGAATGGCCGTAAAAACAATGGTCTTGTATTCTTTTAAGGTGCCGTCGGCACGCTCTAGCTCAGAAGCCACAAATGCCGCTGCATCCGTTTGATAAGCTTTTTCAAATTGGGTGATTCTTGTTTTGTTGGTAAAAAACAAGCCCAGCCCTATGGTCAAAAGCAAGGTGCCTGCTACCAAAGTAGGAATAATGTAGGCCCTGGCCATTTCTGTTTTTCCCAGTTGCCAAAAGCCCAAGCTAGCCACCAAGAACGCGACTCCGAAGAGCATGAAAAACGGCGTTGAAAAAAGTTCGGCCTTTGCCCAATCGGTCGCTGCCTTTAAAATATCCATAGTTGATATTATTTATGAATTCTTGATTTATCCATTAAGTGGGGGTGTTTTCGCCGAAGGGCTTGCCCCAAAGTTTTTAGCTTGTTGACTAAGTTACAAATTCCACTGTACACCCGTTTCCCTTTCCGATAATTCCCAAAGTTTCTCCAACACCGGTTTGTCTTTTGCATGGGGCTCTAGCTTACATTCCCCAACGGGTCCCGTCCAATAATTTTTGCCCGTGGGACCATAGAATCCCTCTTGGTCCAAATCGGGTTCCGTGGCACACATCAATTCGGGGTAGGCACCTTTTTCGGCCGATTGTACCATGGGGGTCAATTTCATGATTTGCCATACGAACCTTGTCAAAAGGCTGCCACTGGTCTTGATCAGTGAGGTTGAAGATGCCCCAGGGTGGCAGGCATATGCCTTTACCTTCGTATTGCCTGCCTGTTTCAATCGGTCTTGCAATTCGTAGACACACATGATCTGCGCCAATTTACTTTGACTGTATACCCCATTCGGACTATAATTTTTGTCCCAGTTCATATCGTCGAACTGTATGGTTTTAATACCTAAATTGTACCCCATGCTTCCTACCACAACAATGCGTCCGTTAGAGGCTTCGATTTGGGGGTAAAGCAGTGCCTGAAGTAAAAAGTTACCATAATGGTTTACGCCCAACTGACTTTCAAAACCATCAACGGTAAAGGTCTGTTTGGGTACTTGGGCAATGGCCGCATTGCACATGAGGGCATCGATTCGGGCAACGGTGTTCTTTATTCCTTCCGCAGCCTTTCTTACGGAAGCCAGCGATGCCAGGTCCATTTGTATATTGGTTACATCAATGGCATTGCCAAGCTCTTGTTTCAAGGTAGCCAGGGTATCGGCCGCTTTCTTGGGGTTTCGGTTCAACATCACCACTTTTGCTTGCTTCGATAGCAGTATTTTGGCCGCCTCAAATCCCGTACCACTGGTTGTACCTGTAATCACAAAGGTTTTTCCCTTGAGTGACCCAATTCTATCGGGTGTCCACCCTTGTTTGCCAAATTGATTTTTAGAACTCATCTTTTCCTGTTTTTCAAATAACAGGACAAAGGTAGGTGCAAGGTGCCCATACCCCCTTATACAGATTTACGAATGGTGTATACTTTTTGGTGGAGTTGTTACCTGTATAGGCCTATGTTTGGTTCTTGACCTTGCCCAGGGTTCTGGCTACGGGCGTATGAAGCAATGGTTTTTGGGTTTCAACCCCGGAACAGGGTGCTTTTTGTTCTTCTGTCAAATACCTTTTAAAGGGTATTTGATTTTATTTCATTGTAGACTTTTTCAAGTTTTCCCCAGTAATCCCTATTCATCCATTTTAAGGCCCGGTAAGAAGTTTCGATCTCTATTATTTTTACCGCGCTTCGTTTTGATAGCGATTGCCGTATCTTGTTAACCAACCACTCCTCCTTAAATCCGGCCCATACCCCGGCAACGTCCATTAAATTCGACCGTAAGACAGGAAAAACTTCGTATTTATCAATCACCCTAACTTCTTCAAAAGAATAGGGACTTTCCAAAATTTTTCGTGCCATATACCTGAAGTCGGCATCCTGAAGTTCGGTATCGCGATAGAATTCGGATAGCGCGGTCCAAATCGGTTTTCTTTCTTCTATGTTCAAGGTTCCGTCCATGCCAAGATCAAAGTGATACTGTACTCAGTACTCCGTTTTGTCGTTTTTTTCTTCCCAGCTTTTAAAAACGGGAAGGGCATCGTTTCGCAGCAATTGAACAAATTTTATTTGTCGATCGGCCATTTCCTTGTCCAATTCATCATAAATAAACTGGTCGTCGAAATCTATGGCCTTCGCATCTTCTTTTGTACAGGCGTAGAATACCGCCTTGGGCCTTGCCCAATAGATGGCGCCCAGGCACATAGGGCAGGGTTCACAAGAGGTATAGATCACACAATCGGTCAACTGAAAGGTATTTAGTTTTTTACAGGCTTCCCTGATTACGACCATTTCGGCATGGGCCGTGGGGTCGTTGGTAGAAGTGACACGATTGTGCCCCTCGGCTATAATTTCGCCATTCTTTACGACTACGGCGCCAAAGGGGCCGCCTGCATTCGAGTTCATTCCCTTTGCCGCCATTTCAATGGCCCTGTGCATAAAAAATTCGTGTTTGTTATCCATAATGGTATGCCACATTGCTTTCAACTTGGGCTAAAGATAAGAATTGAACACAAAAAGCTTGTCAATAAAAAATAGGCTCAATACCTTCTAAATCGGTTTTTCGGGCCTTTTTTGCCCCCGAATTGATCAAACTTATAGGTAAAGCTGCCCATAAAATAGCGGGTCAGCACCGTGCCCTGAAAATCTTGGATAAAATCTTCGCCGGTCGTTCTTCGGGTATTGATGTTCTGATCGAGCAAATCGTAGGCCAACACCTTTACCGTTGCCTTTTTCTTTAAGATTTCGAGCCCCAAGCTCATGTTCCAAAAAACGGCATCCTTTTTATACCCCTCTCCTACGTTGCCGTTATAGGTGTAGCGGATATCGTTGCCCCAGATTACGTTTTTGGGCCAATAGGTGGTGGTTCTTAGGCTGGCGTTCTGCGAGGTAAACCTGACGTCCTCAAAATTATCGAGGTTGTAGTTGGTATTGTTGAAGGCAACCCCATACCCCGGTTCGATCTCGACCAGTTCCTTGTAGTTGATATTGGCCGATATATAGGGCGATACATCAAGGCTTTGGGCCTCTAGGCGCACCCCGTTGCTAAAACTCACCTGCCTGCCAAAATTGATACCGGGCCGCAAGTTGAATTTGGCGGTAAGGGTACTGTCTTTTTTGATTCCCTTTGAATAGCCGAATCCGGCCCAACCGTTGTAGTTGCCATCGACATTCGCATACCTTGTGGTTCTCAACAGGTTTTCGTCGGTAGTCGAAATACCCGACACCCTGTCTTTGTACACGTCCATATTAAAATAAACGTACATCCCGGTACGCTCTTTCCAATTAAAATCGTTGTAGTTAAAACTGATGTTGTGCCGTACCGCCGGAGATAGTTCCGGATTACCGATAACGATGTGCAGGGGGTTGCTGATATTGGGAACCGGCCGTAATTGGTTGACCGAAGGAAAATTCAAACTACTTCGGTACCGGGCACGAAATCGCTTATTTTTACCAAAGGAATAGCGCACCCTGGCATTGAACAACAGGTTTTCATACGATTTGGTAAAACCGGTATTCTGTAAAAAGTCTTGATTGCCCAATTCACTAAACTTGTATTCCGCCGCCACCCTAAAGTGAAACTTTTCGCCATTTCTCCTTATTCCTATGGATGGGGTTTGCTGTACATTCTTGAAATTGAAGTTGGAACTCTGCTCTTGGTTAAAAAGGCTGTAGGTCCCGTCTTCATCACTATCGAACACTTCCTTCCTGTTATCCCTATCGTCATAGCTATAGGCATATTCAAGATCCAAAAAGGTCTTTTCGGCAATAGGATGCCTATACTCCCCACTTACCTCATAGAAATTTCTTTTATTGACAACCTCCGAAAATTGATCGAGCACCTGTGTCCCGTCATCCGCATCAAAGACCTCGCTTACCGAATACAGGTTGGATTGCGTGCGGTCTTCGTTGTTGGTATTCCTAAAAGACAGGCTTATGAACCTTCCGATGGTATCGAGCTTTTTAATAATGCTAAAGCGATTGCCGAAGTTTCTCTGGAACCCGTCGTCCGTTGTCGTGCGTTCGTTCCGGTTGATCTGGGCACCCTCACCATCGTAAGACACCGAGCTGTTTGTATTGTAGGAGTCGGTGCGGTTGACGCTCATCGAAGGCTCCAGGGTTACGCGTAGGGTCTTATCGATATCGAACTCCAGATTGGCCGCCCCGCGGTTGGAATTGGTGCTGCCCCTAAACTTGTTCTCGCTATCGGTAAAAAACCGACCCTCGGGCAAAATGTTCTCCCGACTGGTCTTTTGGTCGTTGTAGCTATCGCTATAGCCGTAGAAATAGTTTCCATCGATTTCATACTTGCCCTTTTGGGCATCGGCGTAACTCGCCCCTAGATTGGAAGAGGTCGTAATCCCGTTTCCGAAATTGTTCAACAGGCCCGCATCCCTTGCGCCATTGTACCCACCCCTCGACCTACCTACCATATCATAGATTTCATCAAAGGAAAAACCCGAGTTGTTGATGTTGTTCGAGCTAGCAATTGCACTTGCCCTCTTGCTATCGTTAAAGTAATTGAGAATGCCGTTCAGCTGGTACCTTTCATCGCTACCGTAACCTGCCGATACCCGGCCCAGCACCCCCTTGTTCTTGTCTTTTTTGATGGTGAGGTTGATGGTCTTGGTTTCCCCGTCGCCTTCTTCACCCGTAAACTCCTGGGTTTTTGTTTTGGTATCGGTGATCTGTATTTTATCGATTACCTCTTTCGGAAGGCTTTTGGTCGCCACCTTGGGGTCGTTGCTAAAGAACACCTGTCCGTTGACCAATACCTGGCTGACCTCCTTACCGTTTACCGTTATCTTGCCATCGCTATCGATGTCCACTCCCGGTAATTTTTTCAACACATCCTCAACGTTGGCATCGGGCCGGGTCTTGAACGAGTCGGCGTTAAACTCCATGGTGTCCTTCTTGATGGTTATGGGCACCCTTTCGCCCACGACATCCACTCCTTCGAGTTCTTGGGTCTGGGGTTCTAAACGTACGGTGCCGAATTTCACCTCGGGCTTTACCTCCACCTGCATGGTAAGGGTCTTATAGCCGTTGTACGAAAAAAATAGGTTCATTTTCTTTAAGGCGGAGCGATCTTCGAGCTCGAAATACCCGTTTTCATCGGAAATCGTATAGGCCACGAGGGTACTATCTTTGGGCGATTCGGCATAAATGGTGGTAGCTTCGAGGGGCTGTTCGGAGGCGGCGTCGATGACCGTGCCCGAGATTTTGAATTCTTGTCCGCAAACGTTGTAGTAAAAGCAGGTGCACAGTACGAAAACTGGCAAGATCTTGTGCATTTGGTTTTGGTTTTGGTGGTTTGATCACTAGGAAAGGACCAAAAATAACATTCCAACTAAAACCTTAGTTACCTATTAACAAAAGTTTATGTAACTGTAAGGCCTTCAGCGTTCACCAATGCACAACAAGGGGAGCTTCCACCCTCTTTCCCGTTTATTTCTTTCGCATGAATACGGTAATGGGCACCCCGGTAAAATCGAAGTTCTCCCTAAGTTGGTTCTCTAAAAAACGTTTGTAGGGTTCGCGCACGTATTGGGGCAGGTTACAGAAGAAGGCAAATTGCGGATAGGGTGTCGGCAATTGGGTTATAAACTTGATCTTAACGTACTTATCTTTATAGGCTGGTGGCGGGGTACGCTCAATAATGGGCAGCATAACGTCGTTCAGCTTGCGGGTCTTTATTTTTTTCGACCTGTTCTTGTACACCTCTACCGCCGTTTCTATCGCCTTAAAAATACGTTGCTTGGTCAAGGCGGAAATAAATATAATCGGCACATCCACAAAAGGCTCGATGGCTTTTTTAATGCGCTGGGTGTACTGCTTCATGGTATTGGTCTCCTTATCTTCCACCAAATCCCATTTGTTGACCAGTATAACGACCCCCTTGTTGTTGCGCTGGGCCAACCAAAATATGTTTTCCACCTGTCCGTCGAAGCCTCGTGTGGCATCGAAGAGCAGCAAACATACATCGCTATGTTCAATGGCCCTTACCGAGCGCATCACCGAATAAAACTCCAGGTCTTCCTTTACCTTGGCCTTTCGCCTAATGCCAGCCGTATCGACGAGGTTGAACTCGAAACCATAACGATTGTACCGCGTATCGATGCTATCGCGCGTGGTACCCGCGATGTCCGTTACGATATACCGTTCTTCGCCTATAAGGGCATTGATAAACGACGATTTACCGGCATTGGGCCTTCCCACTACGGCAAAACGGGGCAATTCGGTCTCTTCCCCATGGGTTTCGGGAAGCACTTTTACCAAGGCATCCAATAGATCGCCCGTACCGCTGCCGTTTATGCTCGAAAGGGTAAAATACTCCCCTAGCCCCA
The DNA here is from genome assembly GCF_900141855.1 of Pseudozobellia thermophila. GTDB lineage: Bacteria > Bacteroidota > Bacteroidia > Flavobacteriales > Flavobacteriaceae > Pseudozobellia > Pseudozobellia thermophila. Next base: position 6,502 of record NZ_FQYU01000013.1, on the reverse strand, counting down.
GGGCGTAAAACTCAACGGCATCTTCGGCCCTTTTGGCATTGTCTACTTTGTTTACGGCCAAAAAAACGGGTTTGTCGACCCTGCGCAACAAGTTGGCCACATCCTCATCCATACCGGTAATCCCTGCCTCGACATCCACCATAAAAATAATGGCATCGGCCTCATCGATGGCCAGTTGGACCTGCTTATCGATTTCTTGCTCAAAAATATCGTCGCTACCCAAAACGTAACCTCCCGTATCGATCAAGGAGAATTCCTTACCGTTCCAATCACTTTTTCCGTAATGGCGGTCGCGGGTAACCCCGCTAACGGCATCGACGATGGCTTCACGACGTTGGATCAAACGGTTAAAAAAAGTGGACTTTCCCACATTTGGTCTTCCCACAATGGCTACAATAGCACTCATTTGCATTTAATTTTACGACAAAAGTACCACTAATATTTTAACGAAATACGTATCTTATTCTCTAACAAAAGTCATTGACCATGAAAGTCTTGCCCAACGACATCGTTCTGCGCCCCCGATTTCAGTTGGAACTGGCGACGGCGAAGGAAACCCTTTTGCAGGCCTTCGAGAAATCAGGGCGAGCCCCCTTTGTCATAAAACGTCTGGACGACCATGTATTCATAAAGTTCAATGCCGGCCATATTCATTTTTGGTCGCCCCAATTGCAGTTGGAAGTGGAGAATATGGAAGATGGCAAAAGTAAGGTTTACGGACTTTTTGGCCCCAACCCTACCTTATGGACCTTTTTTATGTTCCTTCACTTTGGGATAGCCACTTTATTCACCATACTGGGTATCTGGGCCTATTCGCGGGCATCTTTGGACAAACCCTATGGACTCCATCTAGGCCTAATGGTCTTTATGGTCGTGCTCTGGTTCGTTTTATACGCTTTTGGAAGGGCGGGCAAGCAAAAGGGAAAGCCCCAAATGCAAGAGCTCTACGATTTTATGAAAAGGGTCATCGAGGCCTAATCCTGCCCCAATGACCCCTTATCGACAAGGCTTATATGTACACTATTTTATTTCATAGATGGAAATCGTATTGCTCACCTCGTTGGTAACGACCAATAGGTTTTCCTTAGTGGGGCTATCCTTCGCCGGCACTACCAACAGGCCTTCCGGCGCCACGTCTTGAACATCGAAAATCCAATTTAAAAAGGCGGGTGCCGTCGGGTTCGTAATATCGTAGACCAAGACGCCTCCCGTTCGTTCCAAGCCGACGAACAACAAGGTAGTGCCCCCCACTTTGAGCGTGGTTACCGCTTCGGGCTCGGCCCCTTTGTCATCGCTTCTCCCATCGGGCTCCCCTTCGTCGGCGTTAAAATAATCGGGGGCCATTTCGAAGGTCTTTCTCCCGATATCGTCCCCACTGTCATACACCAAGCTACCGTGGGTATCCCAAATGGAAAACGACCGGCCTCCATACGAATAGATCTTATCGTAATCGCCATCCCCGTCAACATCGCCGTTGGCGGTGGTTATTTTTAGGCGGCCCAGGTTTTCATCACGCTGCAATTCTTCGGCGTCGGGAAAAGCCGTCGGATCCAAATCGAGGTCTTTTACCCTTTCTTCCTCCGAATAGCCGTCGTAATCCCTGGAATCTCCCTCATTGGCGGTAATCAGGTAGTCGCTTCCCTTGATTTTTGCAAAGGAAATGGCATCGGGCATATAGAAACCATATACCGGCCAATTTTGAAAATTGCCGACAAGGCCATCCTTGTTACTGGCATCCATGGTATTGTTCCCCAACCTATGGTCCTTGGTCCCTAGGCCATAAACCGCGGATATGGCCATGGCCCTAAGGTCTACTACCGCTATGCCATTGTTCTCTTGCAAGGTTACGTAGGCGTACTTGCTGTCGTCGGATACGGCCACGTATTCGGGCTCCACGTCTTGGCTTAAAGTAGCACCTGGACCGAACACCCTAAAACCGTTACCGATCTGGCCGGCATCAAAATTGGAGAAATACAGGGTACCGACCTCCCTTTTTTTCAAATCGATGACGGTAATGGAACCCTCGGGATCTACGGTATACCCATCATTGGGCTCGCCCTCGTTGGCAGCAACTATGTATTTGCCGTTGGGGGAAAAGGTAACCATATCGGGAAGGGCCCCGGCGGTATACGAATCGACCAACTGAAGACTCTCGGTATCGTAGGTCGCAATAGCACCATTTGTTTGCTTATTCGCATTCTCAACGGCCACGGCCAAGAGTCCACCATGTACGGCCACACTGTTCGGCGTTCCGTTGAGGGGTATACCCGATAGTTTCACCGCATTTGAAGGGTCGGCGATATTCCAAACGGACACCTCGTTTTCGTTGGGGTTGACAATGAACAGTCGTTGCGTCTTGGCATCGAAGGCACTGATCTCTGCAAAGCCTTCGTCACCGGAGCCGTTTGCAAAGCCGCCGATTTTGTTAAACCTAAGCTCGGAAGCATCGGGGCCTCCACCAGGCGTGCCTATATAATCTTTAATACATGAAGAAAGGGTGGCACCCACAACGAGTGCCATCAATAAGGATCTTTTCATTTTTTGGTATGGTTATTTATTTCCAACAAAAATGAAAAACCACCTTGACCCCAAGGTAACCTAATCAATAAGCTAAGGTTATGAATCAGTTTTGGTTATACCCAAAGCGTTTGAGTTGCCGGGCATCGCTTCGCCAGTTTTTATTAACTTTCACATAAAGTTCCAAGTACACCTGCTTTCCAAAAAACTTCTCCAGGTCTTTACGGGCCTCTACCCCTACCCTTTTTAGGGCACTTCCCTTATGGCCGATGATAATGCCTTTTTGCGAATCGCGCTCCACCATGATCACCGCCCGCATCCGGATGATATCTTCGTCTTCATGAAATTCTTCGGTCTCTATTTCTACCGAATAGGGAATTTCCTTTTTGTAGTGTACCAGTATTTTCTCGCGGATGGTCTCATTGACGAAAAACCTTTCCGGCTTATCGGTCAACTGGTCTTTGGGGTAATAGGGCGCTGCCTCGGGAAGCAATTCGATAATCCGTTCGAAAACATTCTTGACGTTGAAGTTCGACAGGGCAGAAATAGGATGCAGCTCAACGGTAGGAAGCATTTCCTGCCAGTACTGTACCTGCTCTTCGAGCAATTCCTGCGTAGCCGTGTCGACCTTGTTCAACAGCAAGAGCACGGGAATTTTGCTGTTCTTTATCTTTTCGAAAAAAGCCTCGTCCTTCAGGGCCTTTTCACCGATCTCTACCATATACAGCAGTACGTCGGCATCTTCAAAGGCCGATTTTACAAAGTTCATCATCGACGACTGCAGCTCATAGGCCGGCTTGATAATGCCCGGGGTATCGGAAAGAACGACCTGAAAATCGTCGCCATTGACAATGCCCAGGATGCGGTGCCTTGTGGTCTGCGCCTTTGAGGTGATAATGGACAACTTCTCTCCCACAAAAGCATTCATAAGGGTAGACTTGCCCACATTGGGGTTACCTATAATATTTACAAAACCTGCTTTATGCTTTTGCATCCTTTAACTTTTTAAAATATTCGGCCGAAGCCTTGTTTACCTTTGGCGCCAACAAAAGTACGGCAATCATATTGGGTATCACCATCAATGCGTACGAAAGATCGATCAGGTTCTTCACCAGCTCAAGGGAGGCCACCGCGGCAAAAACGATCATAATTACAAAATACCAATTGTAAAACTTACCGATTTTGGCATTCGTTAAAAACGACAAACACTTTACGCCATAGTACGAATAGGTAAAAAGGGTCGATAAGGCGAAAGCCGTTACGATGACCATCAAGAGATCGTCGCCCAAACCGAACAGGGTGGTCTCAAAGGCGGAAAGCGTCATTACGATACCGCTGGAGTCTTCTAAATACGCCCCGCTCAAAATAATAACCACTGCCGTAAAGGTACAAACCAATATGGTATCTATAAACGGCCCCAACATGGCCACGAGTCCCTCTTTGACGGGACTATCGGTTTTCGACTGTCCGTGATACATAGGCGCACTACCCAAGCCCGCTTCGTTGGAGAACATGGCCCTTCGTATACCGATGATCACCAAGCCCCAAAAGCCTCCGGTAACCACGGTCTTAAAGTTCCAGGCCTCGGTAAAGATCATTTTAAGGGCGGGAAGGATCTGCGAAGAGTTCAATACCATTACCACGATCACCGCAATAAGGTATACCAATACCATAAAGGGAACGATCGCCGAGGCCACCTTGGCGATCTTGGTCAGTCCGCCAAAAATAACCAGGGAGGTAATTACCGCCAATGCAAGTCCTATGCCCAACTTCCAATTCTGTTCGCTTGCCGCGAACAAGGTTTCCTCGGGTTCGACCACGCTCATGAAGGTTTCGGTGAATTGGTTGGCCGTAAACACGCCCAAGAAGCCAAAAAGGCCGCAAATCGCAAAGAAGGTGGCCAAGGGCCTTGCTTTGGGCCCTAGCCCCTGCGTAATGTAATACATGGGGCCTCCCTGTAGTTTTCCGTCGGCATCGGTAGTACGGAACATAACGGCCAGACTACAGGAATAGAATTTTATGCACATACCGATCAGGGCGGTGGCCCAGATCCAAAAAACAACGCCCGGCCCACCATCGTGTATGGCGATGGCGACCCCCGAAATATTGCCCAAGCCCACGGTGGCAGCAACCGCCGCCGATAGGGCCTGAAACGAGCTGACATCGCCCTTGGCGTTTTTATCGTCGTACTTGCCCGCCGTAATGGCAATGGCATGGCCAAAAAACCGATAGGGCAAAAATTTGGAATAGAACACTAGAAAAAGTCCACCCCCAATAAGCAAAAGAAACATAGGCCACTCGGTATACGGCAAGGCACTGGCAATAAAATCGTTAATTCGCTCCATAAATACTTAGCAAGTTTCGAAGGTATGCATTTTAACGATTTTAATTTAAAGTGGCAACAAAAAGATTCTGCCCACAAGTTTTGATAATACCATAAAACCGTTGTATATTTGTCGCCCGTTACAAATAGTAGCGGCCTTCTCGGCAACGTCATGGGTTGCGGTCGTAAGACAAGTGGGAAGAAACCCATATCGCGGGGTAGAGCAGTAGGTAGCTCGTCGGGCTCATAACCCGAAGGTCGCTGGTTCGAGTCCAGTCCCCGCTACAAGGCAAGCCATCAACGAAAGTTGGTGGCTTTTTCTTTTGGGGCAAGTTGGCCTGGCCCGTACAAGGGCAAAGCCCGAGTTTCGAAGGCTTCGGAATGTGGATACCCAAAAAAAGCATATACCTGAACAATTATCCCTTATTCCGGAATAGGATTCCCATTATCCAGTAAAAAAACCAGACCGTTAATTGTAAGGTAGGTATCAGATGTTCCCAATAGGCCCAAATGCCTTCCTACAAAATAAACCTCCCCATTGTCCGGCATGGTAAAACTGGCCGTATCCTGTTCATTAAAATACTCATCCTTTAAACCATTCCAAGAAGTAGATAGACCAGACAATACGGTCCCAGCTCCATTGGGCTCAGTACTCACGCTTATTTCAGCCGACCCCTTTCCTGAACCTGCAGAAACAATTTTTATTGTAACCGTAGATCCGGCAGAGGCGTTAAGACGGCCCGTTGACCGATCGAAGGTAGTGGGGATCCTTACCAATATATTCAGTGTCATGGAGTCCGTTCCCCCGTGCCCGTCATCAACGGTCAATACAACTTCATAGTCTCCCTCATTTACATATTGATGCGTTGGATTGACCAAATTGGACAGGCCACTTCCATCCCCAAAATCCCACGAATACGTTAAATCATCCCCATTTGGATCGTATGAACCATCCCCTATGAAGGACACAACGGAACCAGGAGCAGAAGTACTGGGGGCCGAAGCTACGGCGATAGGAGCCGTATTCTCCACCGTAACCGTTATCGTTTGAGAATCGCTAAGTGGGGGCGTACCATCATCAGTGACTGTATAAACAACATCATAAACCCCTGCGGCAGGGAATATATGCGAAGGGCTTACTTGGTTCGAAGTAGCACCATCGCCAAAATCCCAAAAATGGCTGATAGCCCCTTCCGAATCCGAGGAATTATTAATAAACTGGACCGTTAAGGGTGCTGCCCCGGAAGTCGGAATGGCAGATACATCAGCAGTCGGAGGCTCATTGCCCGGTGTATTGACGATTACCTCCCTGCTCTTCTGGTCGGCCGGGTTTCCAGCCTCGTCACTCACGTTATAGGTCACCGTGTAGGTACCGGCAACGCCCGTATCCGGAAGTCCGGAAACCACCACCTCCGCGGTTAGGTCCCCGTCAACATCGTCAGTCGCCGTATATCCCGGCTCGACGTAGGCCTCCCCCACCAATAGGTTCACCGTACCCCCCACCAAGAGAATCTCTGGCGGAGTGGTGTCAGCGGCCTCGCTTACGATTACCTCCCTGCTCTTCTGATCGGCCGGGTTTCCCGCCTCGTCGCTCACGTTATAGGTCACCGTGTAGGTACCGGCAACGCCCGTATCCGGAAGCCCGGAAACCACCACCTCCGC
>NZ_FQYU01000012.1 GCF_900141855.1 Pseudozobellia thermophila | reverse complement strand
CGATACGGTTCCTGCTTACCTTGTACCCTTTGTCACGGGTAAGCCAAACGTGCATGCGCTTGGCGCCCTTCTCGGGGTGGTACAGGTAATGCTCGTCCATAAGCCGCATCAGTTCCAGGTTCAGTTCCGTTTCCCCTCTCGGTCTGTAATAAAGTCCTGATCGGTGGATTCCTAGACTACGGCACTGTGCCGATATGCTCAGTTTGGAATGGCCCTTGCGTACCATTTTTCTTCTTTCGGCCAAAGGCCTTAGCGCAAGGCGTCCTTTAAAAAATCGTTCTCGACCTTTAACTCCCCGATGGTCTTGAGCAATTGATCGTTCTTTTTCTCGGCCTCACTACGTTTATCGGTCTTCCCTTTTTCGAAAACCTGTTCGGCTCCCGAAAGAAAATCCCGCTTCCAACTACTGATCTGGGTGGGATGTATCCCGTGTTTCTGGGCCAGTTCGGCAAGGCTATGCCGCTCTTTCAAGGCTTCCAATACTACCTTGGTCTTGAATTTCGATGTGAATTTTCTTCGTGTCATATTCAGTAAATTTAATAATTAAACTTACTGTCCTAAAATTTGGGGTATCTACACACAATTTGACAGAAAGTTTCCGATAACTATCGATTGCAGTAGAAACGTTGGAGAAATTCTAAAATACTTAGGAGAAGACCAAAAACCACAAATAAAATATAGTTTTTATATGTAAAAAACTATTGCCAATAATGGTTCCTATGAAAATATCTAGCCCAGCTCCCTATAGTTAATTAATTAGCACTATCTCATAAAGTGCATAAATAAAAAATAGCGGGGCTAGCTCTCGCAATTTTTTCAACTTTAAATACTAACGTCATATAGAAAATGGAGGAATTGTTCAACGACGATTTTAATAAGAAGCCCCCCTCCCCTAGCCCTAGGCCATCATGCTTAATCGTCCTATCTTTGTACCGTGGAAAATTCAAAACAGATCATCTTGTTCGACGGGGTCTGCAACCTCTGTAACGGGGCCGTGCAGTTTGTTATCAAGCGCGACACCAAGGATAGCTTTCGCTATGCGGCCTTGCAAAGCGAGGTGGGCCAGCGGCTGTGCTCCGAGCGGGGCATCGATACCTCCCAGGTCGATTCCATCATCCTTATCGAACCGGGCGTGGCCTACTACGTCAAGTCCGACGCCGCCCTCGAAATCGGCAAGCAATTGAAGGGCTACAAGACCCTATCCTCCATTTTACAGTGGATTCCCCGGGCTTTGCGCGATATCGTATACGATTTTGTGGCCCGCAACCGTTATAAATGGTACGGCAAAAAGGAGGCCTGTATGGTGCCTACGCCCGAACTGAAGTCCAAATTCCTCGATTAGATTCCTTCTTAATTGAAAGGGTTTCGCCAAGATCCTTATTTCACCTCGTTATAGTGGTCGTCCCAATTCTTTACCTTGGGCTTGCCCAGTTTCCCGACCGACTTGGCCACCATCATGGCCACACAGGCGTCGCCGGTAACGTTTACCACGGTGCGCAGCATGTCCAAGGGCCGGTCTACGGCAAAGATCAGGGCGAGTCCGATCGCCAATTTATCTTCCGGAAAACCGATGGCCTCGAGCACGATTACCAACATGACCATGCCCGCTCCCGGTACGGCGGCCGAACCTATCGATGCGAGCAGGGCGGTCAGTACAATGGTCAACTGGGCGGTAAAGGGCAGGTCAAAGCTTAAGGCCTGGGCGATGAAGACGGCGGCCACTCCTTGATAAAGGCTGGTCCCGTCCATATTGATCGTGGCCCCCACGGGAAGCACAAAGCTCGACACCTCCTTATCTACTCCAATATGCTCCTCTACCCTTTCCATGGTTACCGGCAAGGTAGCGGCACTCGAACTGGTGGAAAAGGCCAAGAGCTGGGCCGGACTTATTTTCTGTAAGAAGGTCCACGGATTGTACCGGGTAAAGGTGCCCACGACGATGCTGTAAAAGACGATCATCAGCAGCAGTCCCAAAACCACGACCCCGGCATACTTCAAGAGGGCGAACAAGAGGTCGGAATCGCCCGAGGATACCACCACATTGGCCAACAGGGCAAAAACGGCCACGGGGGCGGTAAGCATGATCAGGTCGACCATCTTCAGCACCACGTCGTTCATCGAATCGAAGAAGTTCTTAAGGGGCTGGGCCCTTTCCTCGCCGATCAGCAGCATGGAGATGCCCATAAATATGGTAAAGAAAATGACCTGAAGCATCAAGCTGTTGTTGCCGAGGGCCTTAAAGGCATTATCGGGCACCATGTCCTCCAAAAACTGTAGGGGTCCGCTATCCTTTTGTTTCGAGGCCTCCTCGAGCTTGGAGGTAACCCCGCTGTCGTTCGAATAGGCTTCGGTAAGCTGGGTGATCGTATCTTCCGATATGCCCTCCCCGGGCTTGAGGATATTCACCAGCACAAGGCCTATGGTAATGGCAATGACCGTGGTACCGATGTAGATCGCTATGGTACGGAGCCCTATGTTGCGGAATTTGGATATGTCCTTTAGATCGGAAATCCCTTTGATCAGCGAGGCGAGGATCAAGGGAATGGCGATGAGTTTCAACAGTTTTACAAAGATACTCCCGAAGGGTTTGATCCAATCTTGTACAAAATCCGGGCCCCATTCAAAAATCGTCATTAAAAAGCCGAAGAGAATGCCCAAGACCATTCCGATCAGGATCTTCCAGTGTAATTCCAGTTTTCGCATGTAAATTATCGTTTAGGAAAGTAATATACTGTTTTTGCCTCGAAAGTCGAAAAACATCATACCGCTATGTCCCGGAAATGTCAATTTCCCAAAAACACCCTATATTTTTCGCCTTATCGTACGATCCAACAAAGTGTAATCGGCCAAGACCAAGGCGGTCATGGCCTCGACTATGGGCACCGCCCTTGGCACCACACAGGGATCGTGGCGGCCCTTGCCCTTGGTCTGCACCTTGTTGCCCTCCCTGTCTATGGTCTCGTAGGCTTGGATGATGGTCGCCACCGGCTTAAAGGCCACGTTGAAGTAAATGTCCATTCCGTTGCTGATGCCGCCCTGAATGCCCCCGCTGTTATTGGTCTTGGTGCTTCCGTCGGTATTGAAGGCGTCGTTGTGCTCGCTGCCCTTCATGGCCACACCTTCAAAACCGCTACCGTATTCAAAGCCCTTAACGGCATTGATCGACAGCATGGCCTTGCCCAGTTCGGCATGGAGCTTGTCGAACACGGGTTCGCCCAGCCCCACGGGTACGTTTTGTACCACACAGGTAACCACCCCGCCCACGGTATCGCCTTCCTTGCGGATATCCTTGATGTAGGCTTCCATTTGGGCGGCCATTTCGGGATCCGGGCAACGGACGGGATTCGATTCGATCTGTGAAAAATCGAGCTCTTGGTAGGCTTTGTCCAATTTCAGGGTCCCTACCTGCGAAACAAAGGCATTGATCTTCACCCCGGAAAGGAACTGCTTGGCTATGGCCCCGGCCACTACCCTACTGGCCGTTTCGCGGGCCGAGCTACGGCCGCCGCCGCGGTAATCGCGAAAGCCGTATTTTTTGTCGTAGACGTAATCGGCGTGCGAAGGCCGGTACGAATCCTTGATATGGGAATAGTCGTGCGACTTTTGATTGGTATTGCGAATGGCAAAGCCGATGGGCGTACCCGTGGTCTTCCCTTCAAAGATCCCCGAAAAAAACTCAACCGTATCGGGTTCCTTTCTTTGGGTGACGATGGCAGATTGGCCGGGCTTTCTTCGATCGAGCTCGTGTTGAACGGCATCGAGGTCCAAGCTTATTCCCGAAGGACATCCGTCCAAAACGCCCCCGATGGCCGCCCCGTGCGATTCGCCAAAGGTGGTCAGTTTAAAAATGTTTCCAAAAGTATTGCCTGCCATAAAAGTGGGTTAAATCGGTTGTATAAATCAGGTGCAAACATAAAGAAAGACCGCTTTTGGTCGCATCGGCCTTTGGATCGAATCGTATTTCACCTATTTTTGTTTCGCCCAAAGTTAAATCTTAATTAACAGTCTTGCAAAGTTATCGTCGAAGGGCCGGTGCATAATACATAATACTTTTTTCATATATCCTTTACGTTCAGTTTAAACGGGTTTCGTTCTTTCATACAAATTTCCAAGCCTTGAAAAAGCGAAAATTAGAAGTATCCGTCATTTCCGACGTGCACCTGGGCACCCTCGAAAGCCATGCCGACGAGCTTATCACCTACCTGAACAGCATACAGCCCAAAAAATTAATACTGAACGGCGATATTCTCGAGGTGGGCCAATTGCACAAAAAGTACTTTCCCCCGGCCCACATGAAGGTCATTCGAAAAATTTTGGCCATGGCCTCCAAGGGCACCCTGGTCTACTATGTTACCGGCAACCACGACGATGTCTTGCGAAAACTGAGCGGTACCTCCATGGGCAACCTGTTCGTCGTCGACAAGCTGGTACTCGAATTGGACGGCAAAAAGGCGTGGTTCTTTCACGGCGACGTCTTCGATACCTCGCTGCAAAACACGAAGTGGTTGGCCAGGCTCGGTGGATCCGGATATCAACTTTTACTTAAGATAAACAAAACTACCGATTTTGTTTTGAGAAAGTTAAACATCAACAGGTATTCGATATCCGAAAAGGTAAAACTGAACGGAAAGGCGTCGAAGTACGTAAAGAACTTTGAAAAGGCGGGCGTAGACATGGCCATTGACAAGGGGTACGATTACGTGATCTGCGGCCACCTGCATTTGCCCAAAAAGGAAATGCACGTCACCAAAAAGGGAAGCTGCACCTACCTCAATTCGGGCGACTGGGTCGAACACCTCACCGCCTTGGAATACTCCCTAAAGCGATGGAAGATCTACCGCTACGACCACGATAAGCTCTCCCCCTTCTTTATGGACCAGGAACTCAAGGAGATGGACATGCAGGAGCTCGTCGAGACCATAGCCGCACAAAAGGAGGCCAAGGCCAAAAAGGGGCACAAAAGGAACAAGTTCCGAAAATAGCCCCTAATCCACGAGGGCCTTCCTTAAGATCGTTACCGGATGCAGGGCCTTTCTCTTGGTGCCGTCGTAAATCTGGTGCCTACAGCTCGTACCATTGGCCGAAATGATCGTGTCTTCGCTGCTTTTCCGCACCGCGGGAAACAATTTGAGCTCGCCCACCTTCATACTGGTCTCGTAATGTTCCTTTTCATAACCGAAAGACCCCGCCATACCGCAGCACCCCGAACTGATGATCGTCACCGAATAGTTCTCGGGAAGGTTGAGCACATCAAAGGTCACCTTTTGGTTGCTCAAGGCCTTTTGGTGGCAGTGGCTGTGGATCTTTACCGTTTTCGCCTCCTTGGTAAACGGCTCGGAGGTCAAGTCGCCATTCCGGATCTCCTGCGCCAAAAACTCCTCCAAAAGATAGGCGTTCGACGCTATGGCATCGGCAGTGGCCGGGTTGTCGCCAAAGCGCTTGTATTCGTCACGGAAGGTCAGTACGGCCGAAGGCTCGATACCGACCACCGGCAATCCGGCTTCGGCAAACTCCTTGAGCTTGCCCATGTTCTCCAAGGCCAATTTCCTGGCCTGCCTTAAAAAACCCTTTGAAAGGTAGGTACGGCCGCTCTCGGCGTAGAACAATTGCACGTCGTAGCCCAAGCGGGTGAGCAGCTCTATGGCGTCCTTTCCCAGTTCCACATCGAGATACCGACTGAACTCGTCAATATAAAGGACTATCCTTTTCTTTGTTGCTTTGTGCTGTTTTTTAAATAGTTGCAGGTGTTTATCGAAATTAAAGCTATACACCTTGGGCAGGCTTCTTTCCGGGGCCACGTCGACCGTTTTTTTCAGCATCCCGCCCAATAGGCCGGAATCGTATATGGCATTGGTCAAACCGGCCACCTTGCTTCCCAAACGGTTCAATTGGGTGTTGTAGGCAAACAGTTTACTGCGCAGCGAATAGCCGTTGGCCTCTTGGTATTGGTACAGGAATTCGGCCTTTAGGGTAGCCACGTCCACATTGCTGGGGCATTCGCTGGCACAGGCCTTACAGCTCAGGCAAAGGTCGAAGACCTCTTTCAGTTCCTTTTGGTCGAACCGGTTCTTTTTGTCGGAGACCGTCAAATACTCGCGCAGGGCATTGGCCCTGCCCCTAGTGGTATGTTTTTCGTCCCTGGTCGCGTGATAACTGGGGCACATGGCCCCGGCGGCCTGCTCCGTCTTTCGGCAATCGCCGCCCCCATTGCACTTTTCGGCGGCCCTTAAGATGCCCTGGCTGTCGGAAAAGTCGAGCAGGGTCTCGATTTCGGGTTCCTTTCGGTCAATTTCGTACCTCAGGGACTCGTCCATGGGGTAGGCGTCTACGATCTTACCAGGGTTGAAAATACCCTTGGGATCGAAATACGACTTCACCCTTCTTAGCAGTTCGTAATTCTCCTGGCCCACCATTAGGGGGATGAACTCGGCCCGGACGATGCCGTCCCCGTGCTCCCCGCTAAAGGAGCCCCTGTACTTCTTCGTCAGTTTGGCCACATCGGTGGTAATGTTTCGGAACATGACCACATCGTCGCCCTTTTTCAGGTTCAGGATCGGGCGCAGGTGCAATTCGCCGGCACCGGCATGGGCGTAATACACGGCGGACTGCTTATAATTTTCCATGATTTGCGAGAACTCGCCGATAAAGGCCTTTAGGTCGCCCACCGCCACGGCGGTATCCTCGATACAGGCAACGGCCTTACGGTCGCCCACCATATTGCCCAAAAGTCCCAACCCGGCCTTTCTAAGGGTTATGGCCTTGTTCACATCGGCACCCCTCAACACGGGGCTCGCATAACTGAGTCCCGATGCCGCCACCGTCTTTTGCAGCTCGTCTACCTGCTGCATCAGCTGGGCTTCGGTATGGGCCTTCACTTCGAGCATCAACAAGGCCGCGGGATCGCCCTCCACAAAAAAGCGGTTCTTCAGCTGCTCCCTGTTGTTCTTGGTACAGTCCAAGATCACCTTGTCCATCATCTCGCAGAGGTGCAGGTCGTGCTCCATTACGGGAGCCACGTCGCTCAGGCAGTCTTCCAAGGTCTTGTAATGCGTGACCACCATGGCCGATAACTTTGGGGGGAGCTCTTCGAGCGAAAGGGTAATCTCGGTAGTGAAGGCCAAGGTACCCTCGCTACCGCTCAGCAGTTTGCATATATTGATCTTTTCGGCGGTATCGCCAAAAACATTGGTGTTCAAAAGCTCGTCTATGGCATAGCCCGTATTTCTTCTGTGGATCTCGGGCTTGGGAAACTCCGAGAGAATGCGTTCCTGCACGTCTTTGGGCGATAGCTCTTCGTAGAGCTTTCTGTATATGGAGCCTTCCAAGGTGTCCAACTTCTTCTTTTCGTCGAACTCCGAGGCCGTCAAGGCCTTGAACTCCGCTTCGTTGCCATCGGCCAAAACGGTTTTCAGCGATACGATCTTTTCGCGGGTAATACCGTATTGGATGGAGGTCGTACCCGAGGAGTTGTTGCCCACCATTCCCCCGATCATACAACGGTTGGCGGTTGACGTGTTCGGCCCGAAAAAGAGGCCGTACGGCTCTAGAAACTGGTTCAGCTCGTCCCGGATCACGCCGGGCTGTACGGTAACCTGCTTCTTCTTTTGGTCGAAGTCGACGATTCGCGTAAAATGCCTCGACACATCGACCACGATCCCATCGCCGACGACCTGGCCCGCCAAGGAGGTGCCTGCCGTACGCGGTATAAGGCCGATACCGTGGGTATCGGCAAAGGCGATAAGTTTCTTGATATCGTCTACGGTCTTCGGATAGGCGACCGCACTGGGTATTTTCCGGTAGACCGAGGCATCGGTGGCATATAGGGTTTTGGTCAAACTGTCCGACAACAATTGCCCCTCCAACGAATTTCCCAGGTCTTGGTATAAATTTTTATCCAATTGAAAACAATTTTGAGCGCTAAATTAAGTTTTTATGCTTGAAAGCGATAGTAGAAAACTCTTTTTAAAACAAAAATGGACATGATGATGAAAAATTTAAAATTACTTTTTTACATAGCGGTTTTTGGGGGCTTGACCAGTTCGTACGCCCAAGAAATTGCAGATCACGCACTTGGACTCCGATTGGGCGACAGTGATGGCTTCGGGGCCGAGATATCGTACCAAAAATCGATAGGCCGGTACACCCGGGCGGAGTTCGACCTCGGATGGCGGGACAGCAGGGAATTCGACGCCTTTAAGCTGGCCGGGCTCTACCAATGGGTACACCATATCGACAAAGGCCTTCAATGGTACTATGGGGCCGGTGGCGGATTGGGCAATGTCGACTTCGAACCCCGTTTGGACAACAACAACCAAGTCTACCACCCCAACGGCGGACTCTTCGTTTTTGCCGCCGGTGACGTGGGCATCGAATACAATTTCGACATCCCGCTTTTGGTTTCCCTCGACTTTAGGCCCGAACTGGGCTTGATCGGCTATAGCGATTTCGACAACGGTTTCGATTTCGATATCGCCCTCGGGATACGGTACCAATTTTAGCATACCCGACAATTTTTTATCAAAAGCCTTTGACATGTCATGATCAAGGGCTTTTTTAATTTATATGATATGACTACTTTTACGGGATTATAATATATCATATGAAAAGAATAGTAGTATCCCTATGCGTTTTGATCGGTTTAAGCGCTTGCAACCAAAAACCCGAAGGCTTCACTTTCACAGGTAACTTGACCGGTGAAGTGGAAAACGGCACCCCCGTTTATTTAAGGACGGTCGGCGAGAACGGCCAACCCGTCGATGTCGATACCACCACCGTTGAAAACGGCACCTTTGTCTTTACGGGCCAGGCCGACTCCCCCGAAATGCACTATGTTTTTGTCGATAAATTAATGGGGTACACCGCCGTGATTATCGAAAACGGCGAAATCGAACTTTCGGCCCAAAAGGACAGCTTGGGCTTCGCGGAGGTCAAGGGGACCATGCAAAACGAGGTTTTTGCCGACTACGTCGAAAAATCGAAGGAACTGAACCAACGCGCGCAATCGATCCAGCAAGACATGCAACAGGCCAATATGACACGCGATACGGCTACCGCCATTTCCCTGCGTGACGAAATGATGGAATTGCAGGAGACCTACCAGAGCTTTGAGCTCGACTATATCAAAAGCCATCCCGAAGCCCTGATCTCGGCCTTGCTTATCGATAGGGCCTTGAGTACGCGGTCGGTTACCGCCGCGGAAGCCCAGGAATTGTACGACGCCCTGTCCCCTGAAATCAAGAACACCACGGCGGCCAAGACGATCTTGGGAAAACTGGAGACCCAAAAGCAATTGGAAGCCAACGAAAAGAACACCTCGATCGGTGCGAAGGCACCCAATTTTTCGGCTCCGGACCCCAATGGAAAGGAGTTGGCCCTCAACGACGTATTGGGCAAGGTAACGCTTGTGGACTTTTGGGCGGCCTGGTGCAAGCCCTGTAGGGCCGAAAACCCCAATGTCGTGGCGGTCTACAAGAAATACCACGAAAAAGGGCTTAATGTTATCGGGGTTTCGCTCGACAGGACCAAGGAAGCCTGGATCAAGGCAATCGAAGACGACGGCCTGCCCTGGAACCACGTTTCGAACGTGGCCTACTTCAACGACCCCATCGCCAAACTTTACAACGTCAACGCCATCCCCGCGGCCTTCCTATTGGACGAAAACGGGATAATCGTGGCCAAAAACCTGAGGGGACCGGCCTTGGAAGCAAAAGTGGCCGAGCTTTTGAACTAAAAAACAACACGGAAACAAAAATCCCCGGGTGCCAAGGCTCCGGGGATTTTTTGTTGGTATAAGGTCGTCGGGCTAGAATTTGCCCTGCACGTCCTCAAATTGGCCCGTGATCGTCACATTGCCCAGCTTCTTTACGCTTCCGAAGACATTCACCTTCGAATCGCTGCCCAAAAATTCAAGGGTGGCCCCTTCGTTCAAGACCAGGTCGCCATAAATGGTAAGGCTGCCCTCTACCCGAAAGGTGGCGTCTTTGTTAACCGTGATATTTTTGCGTTTGTTGTTTCTGCCGATAACGAAGGTTCCCTTCATTTCGAAAAGACCATTGCTGTTGACATAGGCATTGTTATGGGCCGTCCACGAACCACAGAGCAAGAGGGAACCGTTTACCGAGATCCGGTTGAAACTTTTGGCTCCCCGATAGGCCTTTTCCTCCCCGTCGTTTACGTCGAGGTTGGCACTGCCGAAGTAATACGGTAGGTCTTCGCAACGCGCCTCCAAGCTGTCATCGGGACGGTTGAGCTTAACGATCTGCAGGCCGGCGGTGCCCGAGGCGGCAAATACATAGTCCCCCTTTGACTCCACGTAGTTGATCGAGCCGTTCAGGTCAATAATCCCCACCAGGTCGGTATTGTTTTCCCGGGCCTCCGACAGGCAGAGTCCCGCCCCTCCGTTGGCCATAAGCAGAATAGTCTCGTTCGTGGCCACCGCATTGGTCACGATGTTGCTTTGGTCGACGCCCTCGGGGTTGATAAGGATCGGCACGTATTCCAACAGCGAACCGGAGGAACGACTGTAGATCCCCGCTCCTTTCGACCCTTCGGAAACCACGATCCTGTCTTGCGAAATATCGAGTGTACGCTTGCTGAAATCGCCGAAATCCGATTCGATGGCAATTTTTTGGGTAACGTTAAGGCCTTGGTCCAGCAAGACAACGCCCGTAGCGGCATCAAGCACCGCCACCGTTTCGTCGGAGGTGGCGACCGACCTTAAATCGGAAAAGGAAACATCGTCCTGTAGGCTTAGGTCCGACTTATTGTAGGCGGCCAACAGGCCGTCCTTGCCACTGGTTACGTAAACGGTATTGGAGGCGATTTCGATATCGGTGGCATTAAAGCCTTCCTGAAAGCCATAGATTAGGTCCGAACTGGTATCCATACGGCCGCCGGACACGGGTATTTTGACCACAAAGGAATTTGAGGTGGCGCGAACCGATTTCTCGGAATCAACGCCCCCGACGGCATATACATAGCCATCGCTATATTCCACCGAATTGATATCGGCGTTCGAATAATACAACCTAGAGGTTACCTGCGGACGGTTCGGGTCGCTGACATCGACAATATCGATGCCCCCGGCATAGCCGTCCTCGACCGTATTATAGGCCACGTAGGCATAATCGCCATCGATATGTACGTGTGATGCCGTTAGGTTTTCGGCCCCGCTGTACGAGGGCGGGTCGACACTGGCAACCAAGGTAAGCGGGTAATCACCGGCCATTTCTTCGGACTCCTTGGCCGTCTTACCGGTCAGGGAGGCTTCGTTGGTGATCTCAAGGACACCGGCGTCGTCGAACAGAATACTGTTTTCGAGAACCGTTTCGCTCCTTTCAATGGAAACGTCTTCCGAAGGATCGCTGTACACGGTTGTCTCGTCGCTACATGCGGCGGCAACCGCGAGTACCGCCAAGGCGGTCAAGGATACTCTTTTCATCGTAAATAGGTTTAGTACAATTAGATTTGGGTTCTAATCTAACGGCAAAATTAGGCGAAGTGTATAATCAAGGGGTGTTTTTTCGACCAAGCCCCCC
This sequence comes from Pseudozobellia thermophila, assembly GCF_900141855.1. Taxonomy (GTDB): domain Bacteria; phylum Bacteroidota; class Bacteroidia; order Flavobacteriales; family Flavobacteriaceae; genus Pseudozobellia; species Pseudozobellia thermophila. Next base: position 94,069 of record NZ_FQYU01000012.1, on the reverse strand, counting down.
TTAAAGCGGGTCGAATGGCAATTATCTGACGCCCATTGGAATAAAGCGGTGAAAATTACGGTAGGCCTTAAATCTTGCCCAGTTTTTCCATGGCGAAAAGCACGACGATGGGCAAGGCCAGCAAACCTACCATCAAGGGCTCCTCTACCAAGAGTTCCGGCAAAAAAAACAGGGTGGTCACATAACCTCCCACGGCCCCGCCGAAATGGGCGGTATGGCCAATGTTGCCGATACGGCTCTTCATCCCGTAAATGGAATACAACAGGTAGCCGATCCCAAAGACATAGGCCGGCAAGGGTATGGGAATGAACATGATGCCCAATTGCATATTGGGCTGCAAGAGTATGGCCGCATACAAGACCCCCGTTACCGCACCACTGGCACCTACGGCACTGTAATAAGGCTCGTTTTTATGAAAGAACATGGCCAAAAGGCTTCCCGCCAGCAGGCTGATGAAGTAGACCACCAAAAACTTGCCCGACCCCACCCAGGCGATCAACACCGGGGCAAAAAAATACAGGGTGAACATGTTGAAGAACAGATGGGCCCAGTCTACGTGGAGAAAACCCGAGGTGAGCATCCGCTCCTTCTGCCCCGACCTAATGGCCGAAATATTGAATTTATAGCGCTCAAAGAACGACGAATCGTTAAACCCCTTAAGGGAAACCAGAATATTTGCAGCAATTACCACAATTGTGGTAAAATCCATATTGTACATAGCGGCCAAGTTAATTTCGTGCCAAATATAGCTATATTTGCGCACTAAATATTAAGCATGCAACGGCTCGTTTTCGTATTGGTCTTTCCCTTGCTCTGGCTGATCTCCAGACTCCCCCATAAGCTCTTTTACGGTTTCTCCGATGTCGTATATTTTATCGTATACCGCATTGTGGGATATCGAAAGAAGGTGGTCCGTACCAATTTGCGCCTGGCCTTTCCCGATAAACCGGAAAAGGAGTTGAAGGACATCGAAAAGAAGTTTTACCGGCATCTCTGCGATACCTTTTTGGAAATGGTAAAAACCATGAAGCTTTCGAAGGAAGAGGTCGAAAAGCGCTATGCGGTACAGAACATCGAGGTATTGCAGGAGGTGGAACAAAGGAAGATGGTACTCTTGGTCTGTTCGCACTACGCCAATTGGGAGTGGAACGTGAGCATCAACAATTACGTGACCTCCAAGGGCTATGCCGTATACCAAAAGATCAGCAACAAATACTTCGACCGCTGGGTAAAGAAGGTACGCGCCCGATGGAACACGGTACTGCTCACCCAAAAACAGGCGGTCGCAACGGTAGTGAAAAACTATAGGAACGGCGACCTGGGGGTTTTCGGCATGGTAAGCGACCAATCGCCCCAAAAACACAGGGCCCGCTATTGGACGGAATTTATGGGCACCACGGTGCCCGTGATAAACGGGGCGGAAACCATGGCCCGAAAAATGGACCTGGCCGTGCTTTTCCTTAAGGTTTCAAAAGTAAGGCGGGGCTACTACAAGGCCGAGTTTATCCCGATCACCACGTCGGGTTCCGATACAGCGGAAAACGAGATCACGGACAAGTTCCTGCGTTTGGCCGAGCAACAAATCCACGAAAAACCGGAATATTACCTATGGACCCACCGACGGTGGAAACACAGGAACAGCGTTCCGGAAAAATTCAAAAATCCACCAAAATAAGATTCCATTAAAAATAGATTGGTATTTTTATAAATTTCCAAACAAACCTAACACCAATATCGTATTCATGGAAATTTTAGACACCATCTATCAAGAAATTATCGGTTTTCTAGGCATATCACAGGCTTGGGAAATCTTAAAAACAGGTAATTACAGTGCTTTGCGCACCTATGAGGGGTTTACCTCCCTGATCCTACCCATCATCCCCCTTTTGGTCATTTTGGAATTGATCCTGGGCCTCATTTACAAAAAGCCGCAGACCAAGGTCTATAAGGTGAATTTTCTTATTTACATCTTCAACCGCTTTGTCGGTCGCTTCATTGCCATTGCCATGGTAACCTTATGTATCGGTTGGTTTCAGCCCTATGCCCTTTTTCAGACCGAGGCTACCTGGTACTGGTTCATCTATGCCTATATCGTCTGGGAGTTCGGTCATTTCCTGTACCACTATTGGGGGCACAAGGTGCGTTTGTTCTGGTGCCTGCACTCTACCCACCACGCACCTGAAGATATGAACCTATCGGTAACCTATGCCCATTTTTTTCTGGAGGCCCCTTATGCCGATACGATCAGGACGACGGTCTGCATTTTGGCCGGCGTGGAACCGACCATGCTCTTTGTGATCATGTTTATCGACGGCACCTACGGTGCCTTTATCCATGTGGGTGAAAATATTATGAGGAACGGGCGCTTCGGTTTTCTGGAAAAGTGGGTGCTTACGCCCTCGCACCACCGGGTACACCACGCCAAGAACCCCCTTTATATGGATACCAATTTTTGTAACCTGTTGAACATTTGGGACCGGGTCTTCGGCACCTATCAAGAAGAGCAGGACGACGAAAAAATCGAATACGGCATTACCCGCGAAATCGATTCGGGCAATTTTATCGACGTCTACTTTGGTGAGATCATCGCCTTGGCCAAGGATGTCTGGCACGCCCCGGGCATCAAGAACAAACTACTTTACCTCGTTATGCCCCCGGGCTGGCACCATACGGGAGACCATAAGACGGCCAAAGTGGTACGGGCCCATTATTTCAATTCGCAAAAAGCACGGGTCAGGGCCTAAACACCAAGGTAGCCATGACGATGCAATGGTCGCTGGCATAATTTTCGCAGAGCACCTTATATTCAAGTACTTTCCAATGCCCGGGCCGGTCGTAAAGGATGTAGTCGATCTTTTTATGGGGGCCCGAAGAAGGATAGGTGTATTCCCCGGCCCCATCGACATCGGGAGATTTAAATACCTCGGAGATGATCGCCATGGTGCCACTGTTGGGTTCGGCATTCAGATCGCCCAAGAGCAAGGTAGGGTATTCCGATGCGCCGAATTCCCTTACCAAGGCCTTGGCCTGCATGATCCGGTCGGCTTCGTCGGCCTGATGGTCTAAATGGGTAGCGATAAACCGGAAGGTATTTCCCTTTTGGGTCCTTACCTTGACAACGGCCGCCGCCCGGGGTTCGGAATCCGGTAGATGCGGTAGGGCCACGTTCCGGGTTTCGACAAAGCTGTACCTCGAAAGTACGGCCTCGCCGTATTCGCCCCCGTCGTAGTACATGGCACGGGCAAACAAGGGCGCCATACCGGTTCGATATGCCAATTCGGTCGGAAGGTCGTACTTTTTGGCCCTACGGGTCTTGACGTCCACTTCTTGGAGGGCGACCAAATCCGGGTCATACGATTTTATTACGGCCGCGATGGTATCGAGGTTAAAATCGTTCCTTACCGTGGCCCCGTGAAGTATGTTAAAGCTCATTACCCTCAGGGTATCGCTTTGCGCCCGGCCTACCAGGGCCAGCAAGAACAGGGGAACGATAAAGAACCTTCGCATTGGTTTCACCATCTGGTCTAGAGTCCCGCTACCTCTTTTATTTCGCCGATTATACGATCGGCCAAACCATCAGCCTCTTGTTGGCTTTTCGCCTCGGTGTAGATCCTGATAATGGGTTCGGTATTGGACTTGCGCAGGTGTACCCAGTTTTCGGGAAAGTCTATCTTAACCCCGTCTATGGTCGACAGTTCCTCGTCCTTATATTTTTCGGCCATGGCCTTGAGAATGGCGTCGACATCCAATCCCGGGGTCAACTGAATTTTCTTCTTGCTCATAAAATACGAGGGATAGCTGGCCCTCAGATCGGCAACCGTACCTCCTTTTTCGGCCATAAGCATCAAGAACAGGGCCGTTCCGACCAAAGAGTCGCGCCCATAATGGCTTTCGGGGTAGATGATGCCGCCATTGCCCTCCCCACCGATAATGGCCTTATTGGCCTTCATCTTCGTCACGACGTTTACCTCGCCCACGGCCGAGGCCTCGTAGGTACCCCCGTGTTTTTCGGTAATGTCCCTCAGGGCACGGGACGAGGACAGGTTGGAGACCGTGTTCCCTTTGGTCTTGCCCAAAACGTAGTCGGCACAGGCCACCAGGGTATATTCTTCCCCGAACATCTCCCCTTTGTTATCGATAAAGGCCAAGCGATCGACGTCGGGGTCTACCACGATGCCAAAGTCCGCCTTTTCCTCGACCACGAGCTTGCAGATATCGCCCAAGTGTTCCTTCAGGGGCTCGGGATTATGTGGAAAATGGCCGGTTGGGTCGCAGTAGAGCTTTACCACTTCCACCCCCAGCTCTTGCAACAACTTGGGAATGGCAATGCCTCCGGTAGAGTTTACACCGTCTACGACCACCTTGAACTTGGCCTTGCGGATGGTATCGGCGTCGACCAAGGAAAGGTCGAGTACTTCGTCGATATGGATATCGATATAGGAATCGTTTCGGGTAATGCTTCCCAAATCATCCACCTCGGAGAAGGCAAAGTCTTCCTTTTCGGCAATTTCCAAGATCTTGGCCCCTTGTTCCGCATTCAAAAACTCCCCTTTTTCGTTGAGCAACTTTAAGGCGTTCCATTGCTTGGGATTATGGCTTGCCGTCAGTATGATGCCCCCGTCGGCCTTCTCGAGCGGAACGGCTATTTCGACCGTAGGCGTAGTGGACAGGTCAAGGTCGATAACGTCAATGCCCAGGCCCACCAAGGTAGACACCACCAAATTCTGTATCATTTCACCGGACAATCGCGCATCGCGGCCGATGACCACTTTCAACTTCCCTTTTTTGGAATAGTCCTTTAGCCATATCCCGTAAGCCGCCGCAAACTTCACGGCGTCAATAGGCGTTAAATTGTCACCTGGGTTACCTCCAATGGTCCCTCTAATTCCAGAAATAGATTTGATAAGTGTCATAGTAATGAAAAAGTTTTCGCAAATATACAGGTATGGTATAAAATCTAAGTAAGCAATTTGTAAATTCGAGGCAATGAATTTTTTGGCCCACATTTATCTTTCGTTCGAAGACGACGAAATAACGCTTGGCAATTTTATCGCCGACAGTATTCGAGGTAACAGGTTCGACCACCTGCCCCCACGCGTACAACAGGGTATTTACCTGCATCGCGAAATCGATACGTTTACCGACACCCACCCCATTCCCAAAAAAAGCAGTAAGCGGCTCCACGTCAACTACAGCCACTACAGCAGGGTAATCGTCGATATTTTCTACGATCATTTCCTGGCCAAGAACTGGCGCCGGTACAGCGATACCCCCTTGGAGGTCTACGTCGACGGTTTTTACGACCTTCTCGAAGACCATTACGCCATCCTTCCCGATGGTGTAAAGCGGATGATGCCCTATATGATCGCCGACAACTGGATCTATAACTATTCCAAAATGAAGGGCATCGGCAAGGTACTCAACGGCATGAACCGCAGAACAAAGAACAGGTCCAAGATGAATTTTGCCATCCTCGACTTGGAGGAACACTACGATGAGTTTGAAAGGGAATTTACCGAATTCTTCGAGGAACTCAGGGTGTTCGCCAAACAGAAATACATTTCCTTGAAACATAACAGCCCATAAAAAAACAAAGTATGAAAAGACCGATTACCTCCCCACTGATCCCCTTGTTCGCAACACTTCTTCTATTTGTCAACTGCAAGACGCGACCCGCGGCCCCGACGGGCCTGGTCACCGAAAAGGCCATGGTCGTATCGGCCCGTGAAGAAGCTTCGAAGATCGGGGTAGAGATCATGAAAAAGGGCGGTAATGCCTTTGATGCCATGGTAGCCACTGAGATGGCCCTGGTGGTGGCCTATCCCTTTGCGGGCAATTTGGGGGGCGGCGGTTTTATGGTCTATAGAAAGGCCGATGGCGATGTCGGTGCCTTGGACTATCGCGAAAAGGCCCCCTTGGCGGCCCATCGGGACATGTATCTGGACTCCCTGGGCAACGTTATCCCCGAAATGAGCACCAAGGGTGCCACTGCAGTGGGGGTTCCGGGAACGGTAGCCGGGATCATAGAGGTGCACAAAAAATTCGGATCGCTTCCCCTGGAAGAGATCTTCGCCCCGGTCATCGCCCTGGCCGAAAACGGGATCGTGGTTACCGAAAACCAGGCCAGGAGGTTCAAGGGCGTTCGCGACAAGATACTGGAAGTAAACGGGGACAGCACCACCTTTCCGATCGACAGCAAGGTGAACGATGTGGTGAAATACCCGGCCTTGGCCCGAACCATGGGGCAAATTGCACAAAAGGGACGTGACGGTTTTTACAAGGGGGAAGTCGCCAAAAAGTTGGCCGATTTTATCCAGGCGAAGGGAGGCTTTATCACCGAAGAGGACCTGGCGCGGTACGAGGCCAAATGGCGGCAGCCCATCATTTTCAATTACAAGGACCTGCGGATCATATCGATGAGTCCGCCCAGTAGCGGAGGGGTAACCATGAACCAGATCTTCAAGATGATCGAGCCCTACGATATCGGCAGCTTTGGGCACAACTCCGAAAAAGCGATCCAATTGTTTACCGAGGCCGCCCGTAGGGCCTATGCCGACCGCAACTACTACCTGGGCGATCCCGATTTTACCGACATCCCCTTGGATATACTGCTGGGCCAGGAATATATAACACAGCGTATGGCCGACTTTTCATTCGAGGCGGCCACCCGATCGAGCGATGTTAGGGAGGGAAGCATTGCGATGGCCGAAAGCATGGAAACCACCCACTACTCCATCGTCGATGCCGAAGGCAATGCCGTTTCGGTGACCACCACCCTGAACGGGGCCTACGGATCCAAACTCTATTGCGACGAACTGGGCTTCTTCTTGAACAACGAGATGGACGACTTTAGCGCCAAGGCCGGAGTGCCGAATATGTTCGGACTCATCGGTGCCGAGGCCAATAGTATCGCACCCGAAAAACGGATGCTCAGCAGCATGACCCCCACCATCGTCGAAAAAGGCGGCCAACTGTGGATGGTGGTCGGCACCCCGGGCGGCTCAACCATCATCACGGCCGTGGCGCAAACCATCTTGAACGGCTACGAATTTAACATGAGCATGCAAGAAGCCGTAAACGCCCCGCGTTTTCACCACCAATGGCTACCCGATGTCGTTATTTTCGAACCCGAGGGCTTTTCGCAGGAACTCAAGAACAACCTAAAGGCCAAGGGCTATAACATCAACGAGGAGCGTACCCCCATCATAGGCAAGGTCGATGCCATTAGGGTAATGGCCGACGGCCGATTGGAAGGGGGCGCCGATAAGCGGGGCGATGACACCGCCGTGGGATTCTAAAAGTTTACTTAATTTTATACTTCTGATAAACAGAACCATACAAAGCCAAATTACAGTGTTGGTTTACTTAAAAATTCAAAGGCCATGACCATAGAAGTTTTACATAAGTTCGAACTTGACGAAAAGACACAAAGGCGAATAAGCGAATTGTACAAACAACTCAATTCCATTATAGTACAGCGCCCACTTCATCAAATACTTCAAGAAGACAACCACGTGCTCTTCGTGGTTTGCAAGGAAGGCGACGACATTTTGGGCATTGCCCTTATGGCCATGTACAAGGTCATATCCGGCTATCGCGGCATGGTCGAGGACGTGGTGGTAGATGAGGCCCACCGGGGCAAGGGCATCGGCAGAAAACTAATGGAAAAATTGCTCGAGGAGGCCAGGCATAGGGGCTTGGACGAGGTAATGCTCTTCAGTGGCCATCACCGAAAGCCGGCCATCGGTCTTTACAAAAGCCTTGGGTTTCAATTGCGCCCCAGCGGCCTGTACAACCTAAAGCTCTCCGAATAGGGAGGCATTACACCTTTTTGACATGGCGCAATTGCCCCTTGAGCTCTTCCATGGATTCCTGTAATTGCTTGAGCAGGCCTTTTTCGGTATTGGCGTCCTCCCCGAAGGTGATACGACTGCTCACCTGCCATAACTCCTGTATCTGGAAGGGCTTGATCTCGTAAGGTGGATAGGCCTCGTTCAAGGAAACGAGGGTGATATTGTTCGAATTCGGCCGCTTCTCGATCTTCTTTACCAAGACGGCATCCTGCAAGACCACGACGTACATTTTATTGGGGCTCACATGGTCGATGTGCTCAACGGCCTTGGCCAACACCCATTCCCCAGGCTTTAGGTTGGGCAGCATACTGTCGCCCTCTACCTGGAACCCCCTATAGGTGGCGTTCCGAAATTCGGGAATGGGCAGGTCAAAGGCCGGAAGCTGCCGGTACCAACTGGTATCTTGAATGTTCTGCGGATAACCGGCCGCCGCCTTCGCGTTGACCAGCACCATATTCTCGTGCCCATCCGAGTCTACCGTAACCACTTTCGGAATGACACTGGTATTCGAGGTTTCCAAATACTTGTTATCGCTTTCGCCGAACAACCATAAGGGGTTGACCTTAAACTGTTTCAACAGTTCGGCCACGACCCTGCCCGAAAGCTTGGTCCTCCCCCGCTCGATATCGGCCGTGGTGTTCGATACGCCTATAAGCTTGGCAAATTCGGCCTGGGTGAAACCCAATTCCCTTCGCAACTCCACAAAACGCTTTAAAGTGAGCTCATTTTCCATTTTTCAAAAGTTTTTTGGATGCCCAAAGGCCGGGACACCCTCCGAATAAGCTCAAATATAGGTAATTTGGACATATTCCAATACTTTTTTTGGATTATTTCCATAATTAGGAATAATTCCATATTTTTGGAATAATTACAAAAAAGGGATATGTCATTTGAACGAATAAGGGAAAAATTGAACATTTTGGCCGACGCCGCCAAATACGACGTGAGCTGCGCCAGCAGTGGCAGTACGCGAAGCAACAAAAACAAGGGCTTGGGCAACAGCACCGGTATGGGCATTTGCCATAGCTATACGGAGGACGGGCGCTGCGTATCGCTCTTAAAAATATTGATGACCAACCATTGCATCTTCGATTGTGCCTATTGTGTCACCAGAAAAAGCAATGATATCCCGCGGGCGGCCTTCAAGATCCAGGAGGTTGTCGACCTCACCCTTAATTTTTACCGGAGGAATTATATTGAAGGCCTTTTTCTGAGTTCGGGCATTTTCAAAAGTGCCGATTATACCATGGAACGCCTGATCGCCGTCGCCAAAAAACTAAGGGAGGAAGGGAATTTCAACGGATATATCCATTTGAAGTCCATTCCCGGGGCCAGCGACGAGCTTATGCGCCAAGCGGGGCTGTACGCCGACCGGCTTTCGGTCAATATCGAGGTACCGACCGTCTCGGGGCTAAAGCTCCTGGCACCCGACAAAAAACACGAAGACTTCACCAAGCCCATGCTAAAGGTCAAGAACGAAATCATCCAATACCGAGCGGAGCGAAAGATCATCAAGAGCACCCCCAAATACGCACCTGCCGGGCAAAGTACGCAGATGATCATCGGTGCGACCGGGGAATCGGACAAGGACATTATGTACTCCGCCGTCCATTACTACACCCATTACAACATGAAACGGGTGTACTATTCCGGCTACGTACCCGTGGCGGATGATAGCCGATTGCCCGCCCTCGGCTCACAAGTGCCCATGCTTCGCGAAAACCGACTTTATCAGACCGATTGGCTCTTGCGGTTCTATGGTTTTCAGGTAACCGAAATCCTAAACAGCGAACATCCCAACCTCGATATCGACGTAGATCCCAAATTGGGCTGGGCCCTGAGGAACCTTCACCATTTTCCGGTGGACATCAACAAGGCCGACAAGGTCCTCTTGGCACGGGTACCCGGCATTGGCATGCGGTCGGTCGACAAACTGATCCAGGCCCGGAGGTTCAGAAAATTGAACTGGGAGCATTTAAAGCGGATCGGGCTAGCCCTTAACCGCGCCAAGTATTTTATTACCTGCGATTCGAGCCACTGGGAGCACCGCGACCTCGAGGCGGACAAGATCAAGGGTATGATCCTGCAAAACTCCTCGGGAAAATTTAGGAAGGAGTACGGTAAGCAATTACAATTGTTTTGACAATCAACCGATTTATCTAAAAGGACACCGCTATGAACAATTCTAGAATCTTGATCTATGATGGGAGTTTCAATGGTTTTCTAACCGCCATTTTTGTCGCCTTTGAGGAAAAGGTACAGGTGGTCGGCATTCAAAAAAGCTCCGTTTGCCAAAGTGGCCTCTTTTCCGAAACCCAAACGGTACTTACCCAAGTGGATAAGGCCAAACGGGTTTGGGAGGGTATAAAAAAAAGAAGCCGTTCGGCCATAAAGAACATCTATTTCGCCTATTTGAGCGAGCAAGAGGGCATCGAACTGCTGCTCTATAGGTATGTCCTCAAGTTGTTTTCCAAGGATGGGGACGTGGTTCGCAACTATGCCGATGGCACAGTGCTCAAGATAAGCCAACTGGCCAGGTCGGTAGGTCGTGAAAAACATCGCATGGAGGCCTTCGTCCGCTTTCAACTGACCAAGGACGGCATCTATTTCGCCCATATAGAACCCGATTTCGACGTCCTCCCCTTGATAAGCAAGCATTTTAGGTCGAGGTATGCCGACCAATACTGGCTGATCTACGATGTACGGCGCAGGTATGGCCTTTATTACAACCTGGAAAAGACCGAAATCGTTACGCTCGACCTGAAACAGGCCTGTACCAACAGCATCCATAGGAATCCGGCCCTACAGGACGAGGAACATGCCTATCAAGACCTATGGAACAACTACTTCAAAAGCACCAACATAAAATCGCGGATCAACCTTAAGTTGCACACCCAACACGTCCCCAAACGGTACTGGAAGTACTTAAGCGAGAAAAAACCGGCGGTCCAAGCTTAGAACGGTATAATCCCGAAGGAGCCGTCCCGATTTTACCTAACAAATAAAGCAGCCCCACTTCTCCTTTAGTCATCAAAAACGTACCTTTGCAACTTTGCCATTGAAAATGATAGACTACGAGGAAAATATTGAGGTACAGGGCGCCCGCGTCCACAACCTAAAAAACATCGATGTGACCATCCCCCGCGAAAAGTTGGTCGTGATCACGGGACTTTCCGGAAGTGGAAAATCATCCTTGGCCTTTGATACCATCTATGCCGAAGGACAACGGCGGTACATTGAGACCTTTTCGGCCTATGCCCGGCAATTTTTGGGCGGACTCGAACGGCCCGATGTAGACAAGATAGACGGTCTTTCGCCCGTAATAGCCATCGAGCAAAAGACGACGTCAAAATCCCCCAGGTCCACCGTCGGCACCATCACCGAGATCTACGACTTTCTCAGGTTGCTTTTTGCCCGGGCGGGCGATGCCTATAGCTATAATACCGGCGAAAAAATGGTGAGCTATAGCGATGAACAGATCAAGGAACTCATCAGGGAAGATTACAAGGGCAAGAAAATCAATATTTTGGCCCCGGCCATAAAATCGAGAAAGGGCCATTACCGCGAGCTTTTCGAGCAAATAGCCAAGCAGGGCTTCGTAAAGGTAAGGGTCGACGGGGAAATAAGGGACATTGTCAAGGGCATGAAGGTCGACCGCTACAAGACCCACGATATCGAGATCGTTATCGATCGCTTAAAGGTAGGCGACTCCGAGGAGCTGGACAAGCGCTTGGCCGAGACCATAAATACGGCCATGTACAGTGGCGACAATGTACTTATGGTACTCGAAGAAGGCCAAAGCGAGGCGCGCTATTTCAGTCGCGACCTCATGTGCCCGACCACCGGAATATCGTATCCCGTACCGGAACCCAATACCTTTTCCTTCAACTCGCCCAAGGGCATGTGCCCCCACTGCAACGGGCTGGGCCATGTTTTCGAGGTCAACGAGAAAAAGATCTTTCCCAATAATAAGCTGTCCATCAAATCGGGAGGCATCGCCCCATTGGGCGACTATAAAAATTCGTGGGCCTTTAAACAAATCGAGACCATAGGGCAGCGCTACGGTTTCGAACTTACCGATCCCATTGAAAAGATTCCGGCAGAAGCCCTAAAGGTACTTCTTTACGGGGGCAACGAAAGCTTTGAAGTAGATTCTAAGACCTTGGGCGTAAAACGCACGTACAAAATCGATTACGAAGGCATTTCGAACTTTATAAAAAGCCAGTACGAAGAGGCGGGCACCACTTCACTGAAAAGGTGGGCCAAGGATTTTATGGACAAGATTACCTGCCCCCAATGTGAGGGTTCGCGCCTGCGCAAGGAATCATTGAACTTTAAAATCGACCATAGGAACATTGCGGAACTGGCCCAGCTCGACATTGCCGAACTCGCCGCCTTTTTTGACGGCCTCGAAAAGAAACTCGAGGGCAACCAGCTTAAGATTGCCGAAGAGATCATCAAGGAAATACGCAGCCGTATCCGTTTTTTGTTGGACGTCGGCCTCGATTACCTATCCCTGAACCGAAGCTCGAAATCGCTCTCGGGGGGCGAGGCACAGCGCATCCGCCTGGCGACACAGATCGGCTCGCAATTGGTCGGGGTACTGTATATTCTCGACGAACCCAGCATTGGCCTTCACCAACGGGACAACAGCCGCTTGATCCAATCGCTCGAGGCGCTTCGCGATATCGGTAACTCGGTGATCGTGGTAGAGCACGACCGCGATATGATCGAACGCGCCGACCACGTGATCGATATCGGGCCCAAGGCCGGAAAACACGGGGGCGAGATCATTTCCGAGGGGAGTCCCGAAGACCTCAAAAAACACGATACCTTGACGGCGGGCTACATTACCGGAAAAAAGGAAATACCCGTTCCCAAGGAACGCAGAAAGGGAAACGGAAAGAAGATTGTCTTATCGGGCTGTACGGGAAACAACCTAAAGAACGTCACCATAGAACTGCCCTTGGGAAAAATGATCGGTGTTACCGGGGTTTCGGGCAGTGGAAAATCCACCTTGATCAACGAGACCCTCTACCCCATTATGAACGCCCATTACTTTAACGGTGTCAAAAAGCCCATGCCCTATAAGGATATCAAGGGACTGGAACACATCGACAAGGTAATCGACATCAACCAATCGCCCATCGGACGCACACCTCGGTCGAACCCCGCCACCTATACGGGGGTCTTCAGTGAAATACGCTCGCTTTTCGCCAAGACCCCAGAGGCGGCCATTAGGGGCTATAAGCCCGGCCGTTTCAGTTTCAACGTAAAGGGAGGGCGTTGCGAAACCTGTCAGGGCGGTGGCTTAAGGGTCATCGAAATGAACTTTTTGCCCGACGTCTATGTCGATTGCGAAACCTGCAACGGCAAAAGGTTCAACAGGGAAACCTTGGAAATACGGTACAAGGGCAAATCGATCGCCGACGTTTTGGAAATGACCATAAACGAAGCCGTCGAGTTTTTTGAAGCTATTCCAAAAATATACCGTAAATTAAAAACCATTCAGGATGTAGGCCTGGGCTATATTTCCCTGGGCCAGCAATCGACCACCCTGTCCGGTGGGGAAGCTCAACGAATAAAACTGGCCACTGAACTATCAAAACGCGATACGGGCAATACGTTCTATATCTTGGACGAACCGACGACGGGACTCCATTTTGAGGACATACGGGTGCTGATGGACGTTTTGAACCGTTTGGTGGACAAAGGAAATACGATACTGGTCATCGAACACAATATGGACGTCATCAAAATGGTCGACCATATTATCGATATCGGTTACGAAGGGGGGCGCGGAGGTGGCATGGTAGTTGCAAAGGGAACCCCGGAGGAAGTGGCCAAGGACAAAAAGAGTTATACTGCAAAATTCTTGAAAAAGGAGTTGAACTGAACGGCCTTTTCAAAGACAGTCGATCCATCTCGATAAATGTAAAATAAAGTTTATTTTCGGCTTCGCTGATGAATAAAAAAAACAAATATGCGTAAAGAACAACATCACAAAGGTTGGAACGAGATCAAGACCAACGATTCATGGGCTATTTTTAAGATTATGGGCGAATTTGTCAATGGTTTTGAAAAAATGGGAACCATTGGCCCGTGCGTATCGATTTTCGGATCGGCCCGTACCCGGGAAGGCGACACCTATTACGAACTGGCCGTCAGTATTGCCAAAAAAATCGCCGAGGCCGGCTATGGGGTGATCACGGGCGGGGGTCCGGGCATTATGGAAGCGGGAAACAAAGGTGCCAATTTGGCCGGCGGCACTTCGGTAGGGCTCAACATCGACCTGCCCTTTGAACAACACGATAATCCCTATATCGATTCGGACAAAAGCCTCGACTTCGATTATTTCTTTGTACGAAAGGTTATGTTCGTCAAATATTCGCAAGGTTTTGTGGTCATGCCGGGCGGCTTCGGAACACTGGACGAACTCTTTGAGGCCATTACCCTGATCCAAACCAACAAAATCGAAAAATTTCCGATTATATTGGTCGGTTCCCAATTTTGGAACGGACTCATCGACTGGATAAAAAACACCATGTTGGCCAACAAAAATATCAGTCCACACGACCTCGACCTGATCAAAGTGGTCGATACCGAGGACGAGGTAGTGGAAATAATTGACGGATTTTACAAAGGGCATACCTTGAGCCCCAATTTTTAACGAGCGTCCTTGAAAAGAAAGTTTCCCATAGCGCGCTTGTACGGCCAGGTCATGTTTCTTTTGGCCTCGGGCATGTCGTTTGCCCAGCACACCAATACGATCACCGCTTCGCTCGATGCCGAAACCAAGGAGATAAGTGTACAACAGGAGTTTATCTACGAGAACAACTCGGATAAGATCTTGACCGTACTTTATTTCAACGACTGGGCCCACGCCTATTCGAACAAGAATACGGGCCTGGCCAAACGCTTTGCCGAAGAATTCAAGCGGAGCCTGCACCTGGCCAAGGACAGCGAGCGGGGCTATACGACCATCTTAAGTGCGGTGGACGACAACTACAGGGGTCTCCGTTGGAAACGGACCACGGGAGACGACATTATCAGGATCGAGCTGAACGCCCCCATCCTACCCGGGGAATCGGCCCAACTTTTCCTGACCTACACCGTAAAGTTGCCCGAGAACAAGTTCACGCCCTATGGCTACAACAAGAAGAACGATTACTACCTAAAAGACTGGTACCTCACACCGGCCTTCTTCGACGGGGCCTGGCACCTGTACTCCAACAAAAACCTCGAAGACCTCTATACCGCCGTCACCGCCACCACGGTGAACTTTACGTTTCCCAAGGGCCTGTACCTGGTTTCCAATTTCGAGGTTTTGGGCAACAGCCAGTTTTCAAACGGTCAACTGGCCCAACTCGCGGCCAATCGGCAAAAAAGTTGTGAAATCATCCTTACCCCCCAAAAGCGGTTCGTTACGCATGTAACACCCGACATGACGGTCATTACCGATATAGAGACTTCGAAATACGGCGAAATAGAGAAAGGCCTATCGATAAACCGGATCACCCGCTTTATAACCGACAATTTGGGGGAGTTTCCACATTCCCATCTCTTGGTCAGCGAAATCGACTACAACAAGAACCCCCTATACGGAATCAATCAGCTGCCCTCCTTTATACGGCCCTACGAAGAACAGTTTCAGTACGAAATGAAGTTCCTAAAAACCGCCTTGATCAACATTCTCGAGGAAACCTTGTTTCTCGATCCCCGCAAGGAACAATGGCTAAGCGATGCGATTGCGAACTATTTGATGATCGGCTACGTCGAAGAATACTATCCCGACCAAAAGCTGCTCGGAAAACTATCGAAAATATGGGGCTTGCGCAGCTTTAACCTGGCCAAGATGGATTTTAACGAGCAGTACCCCTTTTTGTACATGCTCACGGCACGGCAAAATCTCGACCAACCCCTGCTTACCTCCAACGACTCATTGATCAAGTTCAACCAAAAGATAGCCAACAAATACAAAGCGGGCCTCGGACTGGCCTATTTGGCGAGCTACGTCGGTAAGGACAAGGTAGACAAAGGCATCAAGACCTTCTACAAACACTACAAACTGAGCCAGGTAAAGACCTTGGATTTTGAATCCATTCTCAAGCGGATGACCGACGTCGACATCGATTGGTTTTTTAAGGACTACGTCTCGACCGACCGGAAAATAGATTTTAAGATCAAGAAGGTAGAGAAGACCGAAGACTCGCTCTACGTTACCCTGAAGAACAAAAAAGGTACCAATGTGCCCATTTCCCTGTTCGGGCTCAGGAACGATTCGGTGGTATCGAAATACTGGTTTTCCGACATAGAGACCGAAAAAAAGGTGGTCATCCCCAGGAACGGGGAAAAAAGGCTGGTATTGAACTACGACCAGAAGATCCCCGAGTTCAACCAAAGGGACAATTGGAAATCACTGGGCGGTTTTTTATCGGGAAACAAAAAGCTGAAGTTCACCTTCTTTCGCGATTCGGAAAACCCGTACTACAATCAGGTCTTTTATGTTCCTGTGCTCAATTTTAACATCTACGACGGATGGACCCCGGGCATGCGCCTGTACAACAAAACCCTCTTGGAGCGGCCCTTTGTCTATGATTTTGCCCCGTCCTACTCCTTCAGGGAAAAATCCCTCGTAGGTTCAGGACGGTTGAATTACCGCAAATACCTGAGCAAAAGCGGACTCTATGTGGCAAACTACGGCCTGAGCGGGTCGACCTATCACTTTCAAAAAAATTCGAGGTACTCGAAGATAACGCCATCCCTCACCTTCGGTTGGCGCCCCGATAACCTGATATCGAACAAGAGGGAATTTTTGAGCCTTAGGTATGTCAATGTCTTAAGGGACAAGGACGAGAATCTCGCCGATTTTCAGACCCCACCCGATTACGGGGTGCTCAATGTCAGGTATACCAACCACGACCCGGGCATTATCAACTACCTATCTTGGTTCGTCGATGCCCAACATGCCGACGATTTTAGCAAACTGGCCCTCGAACTCGAATACCGAAAACTGTTCGAGAACAACAGACAGTTCAACTTTCGCTTTTTTGCGGGCAAGTTCTTGAGAAACAAGACGACCGATTACGCCGACCCCGATTACTTTAGCTTTGCCCTTGACCGCCCCACCGACTACCTGTTCGACTACGGCTACCTGGGCCGATCCGAAAACTCAGGTATCTACAGCCAACAGATCATTATCGCCGAGGGTGGGTTCAAATCCTTTTTGCCCCAACGCTACCGCTATGCCAACGACTGGATGGCAACGGTGAACACCAGTGTCAACCTATGGCGTTGGATCGAGGTATACGGCGATTTGGGCTATGTAAAGAACAAAGGGGTCAGCGGTAAACTTGTCTATGACTCCGGGGTTAGGCTCAACTTGCTTACCGATTATTTTGAGCTCTATTTTCCCTTCCACTCCAACAACGGGTGGGAAATTTCACAGCCCAATTACGGTGAAAAAATCCGTTTTATCGTAACCGTTAGCCCACGGACCCTCATCGGGCTTTTTACCAGAAAATGGTTTTGATAAGTTTAAAAAATCCTCAACAAAACCGATGTTTTGTAAATTTTATTGCTTTTTTTTCACCCCAAAATAGGTTTGATTTAATTTTCGTTAAAATTTATCCCTATTCTTGAAATTGTAAAAATGCGATTGATTTGTTATTTTTGTTGAAAATCAAAAAGCGCCAATGGATATCTCACCGAAAACCAGTAACGATATTTCCTTCGATGATTTTAAGACTCAAATCTTAAGTGATTACAAAATAGCGGTCCTTAGCCGTGCATGCAGTTTGATGGGACGAAAGGAAGTATTGACAGGCAAGGGAAAGTTCGGCATATTCGGCGATGGAAAGGAACTGCCACAGCTGGCCATGGCCCGGGCGTTCAAAAACGGGGACTTCCGAAGCGGTTACTACCGCGACCAAACCTTTATGATGGCCTTGGGACTGTTGACCCCCAAGGACCTGTTCCATTCGCTTTACGCCACCACCGATATAGAAAAGGAACCCATGAGTGCCGGAAGGCAGATGAGCGGCCACTACGTAACCTATAGCTTAAACGAGGACGGAAGTTGGAAAGACCTGACCCAACAAAAGAACAGCAGTGCCGATATTTCGTGCACGGCCGGGCAGATGCCGAGGCTGCTGGGTCTGGCCCAGGCCTCAAAAGTGTACCGCCACCTGAAAAATGTCGATGCCTCGAAATTTTCGAACAACGGGCAGGAAGTGGCCTGGGGCACCATCGGCAATGCCAGTACGAGCGAAGGCATGTTCCTCGAAACGATAAACGCCGCGGGAGTCTTACAGGTACCCATGGTCATCAGTATCTGGGACGACGATTACGGCATTTCGGTACCTGCCGAATACCATGCCACCAAGGAGGATATTTCGGAAATGTTATCGGGCTTCAGGCGCACCGAGGAAAAGCCCGGATTCGAAATGCTCAAGGTAAAGGGCTGGGACTATACCGCCCTGATGCATGCCTATGAGAACGCCTCCGATATCGCACGCCAAGAACACGTACCGGTAATCGTTCACGTTACCGAACTTACCCAACCGCAAGGACATTCGTCCTCAGGATCCCATGAAAGGTATAAGAGCGAGGAACGCCTGCAGTGGGAACGGGAAAACGATTGCAACAAACGCTTTAGGGAATGGATCCTCGAAACCGGCATTACCACGGAAGAGGAGCTGAACGCCCTTGAAAAGGACATCTCCAAACAGGTAAGACAGGCCAAGAAGGAGGCGTGGGCCGAATATTTGGCCACGCACCTACCCTACAAAAAGAAACTGGTAAGCCTTCTGGACGCTGCAGCCGGCAAAAGCCAAAACAAGAATTTCATCAACAAAATCAAGAACGACCTCATTGCCACGGAAGAACCCCTGAAAAAAGACCTGGCCATCGGTGCCCGAAAGGCCCTGCGCTATTTGATCGGGGAAGACTCCGCGGAAAAAAAGGCCCTTCTCAAATGGACCAAGGAATTCTTGGCCGATACACAACCCAAGTACAGCGCCAAACTGTACAATGAAGGCGAACAACGGGCCACCAACATAACCGAAATAAAGCCCGAATACGGCGATAAGCCCGAAATGGTCGACGGCCGGATTATTTTAAGGGACAATTTCGACAAGCTTTTCGAAAACTATCCCCATGCCCTGGTCTTTGGTGAGGATACCGGGGCCATCGGCGACGTAAACCAAGGCTTGGAAGGCCTTCAGGCCAAATATGGAAAATTGAGGATCGCCGATACCGGCATCCGGGAAACGACCATTATCGGCCAGGGAACGGGAATGGCCCTTCGCGGTCTGCGCCCCATTGCCGAAATACAATATCTGGATTATATCTTTTACGCCTTGGCCACCCTCACCGACGATGTAGCCTGCCTTAGGTACCGAACCTTTGGAAAGCAGAAGGTACCCTTGATCGTTCGCACCCGGGGCCATAGGCTCGAGGGGATCTGGCATTCGGGTTCGCCCATGGGGACCCTTATACATTGCCTAAGGGGCATGTACATCCTATCGCCCAGAAACATGACCCAGGCCGCCGGCTTTTACAACACCCTGATGAAAAGCGACGAACCGGCCCTGGTCATCGAAAGCCTCAACGGTTACCGCTTAAAGGAAAAAAGACCGGACAACCTCGGGGAGTTCTGCACCCCGATCGGTGTGGTCGAAACGGTCAAGACCGGTTCCGATATCACCTTGGTCTCCTATGGCTCTACCCTTCGGATCGTCGAACAGGCGGCCCGGGAGTTAAAGGAAGTCGGGATCGACGCCGAAGTTATCGATGCCCAGACCCTTCTCCCCTTCGACATTAACCACGATACGGTCAAAAGCGTCAAAAAGACCAATAGATTGCTCGTAGTCGACGAAGATGTTCCCGGGGGATGTTCGGCCTATATCTTAAACGAAATCGTTGAAAAACAGGGAGGGTACAGGTATTTGGACAGCGCCCCGCAAACCTTGACCGCCCAGGCCCACCGGCCCGCCTACGGAAGCGATGGCGATTATTTTTCCAAGCCCAACGCCGAGGATGTTTTTGAAAAGGTTTATTCGATGATCCACGAGAGCGACCCCGATAATTACCCTTCGTTGAGGTGATTTTTTAAACATATTAAAAAACCGGTCGGTCTGGCCCGTCTTTAGGTTTCCGTTGCCTTGACCGAAAAAGGCTACCCACTGGTACATTTTCGACCTTGTCAGCCACCATGGCCAAATCGGCCGACGTCCTTGTATCCCACTTATTCCCAACCAGATAGGGAAAAGGGCCCAAGGCGACGGGCTTGTATGGGGCATGGGGATTCACCTGGCGGCAGGAATCGAAAATATACCGTCTGTGTTATTTTCAAGTAAAGGATGCTCCCGCCCCATGTAAATTCATCAAAAAAATTGAATACATTTATACCGATTTAAACAACGACAACATGCAAAAATCATTTTTAAAAGATTTGGGTCTAGCCATTTTAAGAATTGGCGCTTCCGCTATGATGATGACCCATGGGTATGGAAAATTGCAAATGTTAATCAACGGGGCCGAATTTGGCAACCCACTCGGTATCGGATCGACCCCCTCCTTATTTTTGGCCATGTTGGGCGAATTTGTTTGCCCCATCCTTATAATATTCGGTTTTAAGACCCGATTGGCCGCCATTCCCACGGCAATCACCATGGCCGTGGCCGCTTTTATCGCCCACGGTTCCGATCCCTTTCAGAAAAAGGAGATGGCCTTGTTGTATCTTTTGGTATTTGTGGTCATCGCCCTGGTCGGTCCCGGTAAATTTAGTGCCGATAGAAGTTGATCAGATAATCTTGACCAACAACTCCTTTAAAAGATCGGCCTGGGAGGCATTGTTGGCTCCCACTCCCTTTCCCTTGAGATCGATTTCACGCAAATGCGATACGATGGCGCTTACCTTTTTCATGGGGTAATTTCGCGCCGCGGTTTGAAACTCGTTGACAAAAAAGGTATTGATCCGCAAGGCACTGGCCACGTTTTTGGGCGAATGGTCCTTAAGGCCGTGGTATTGCAACAATTGGGTGAAAAAGGTATTGAGCAGCGATACCGTAAGTACCAAGGGATTGTCTTTGGGGTTTTGCGCGAAATAGTTGATTATTCGCGTGGCCTTGAGCACATCGCGCTCCCCTATGGCCTTTTTCAGCTCGAAGTTGTTGTAATCCTTACTGATCCCGATATGGGTCTCGATATCGGCCGGGGTTATCTCGGAGTTCTTCGGA
Organism: Pseudozobellia thermophila; assembly: GCF_900141855.1. Classification (GTDB taxonomy): domain Bacteria; phylum Bacteroidota; class Bacteroidia; order Flavobacteriales; family Flavobacteriaceae; genus Pseudozobellia; species Pseudozobellia thermophila. Next base: position 72,975 of record NZ_FQYU01000012.1, on the reverse strand, counting down.
AGCACGAACTGGAGTTTTTCCAACTCCTTGTTGATGCGGCTTAAATCGGTACCCAGATACTCGGTCAGCAAAACTGCGGCCTTATGTGAAATACCGTAGCCCTTGCCCTGTAGGTTCTTTCGGATCCAATCGGGTACCTTGTTCTCATAGAGCTTTTCGCTCTCGAACAGCACCCCGTTCTCCTTGATCGCCTTGTATAGCTTTTTTCGCTTGTCGAGCTTTTTGTATTTGTAACAGATGACCAAGACCGTGGTAGGTTGGGGCCTGTTGGCATAATCCAACAACTGGTCGATGGTACGCGTGAGGTGTTGCGCCTCCTTGACGATCACCACCTGCCTTTCGGCCATCATGGGATACCGCTTGGCATTGGCGACAATATCATCGATAGTGACGTCCTTGCCATAAAGGACCATCTGGTTAAAGCCTTTCTCCTCTTCCGACAGCACATTTTTCTCAATATAGGAGGAGATGGCATCTATGTAATAGGGCTCTTCCCCAAAAAGAAAATACAGGGGCTTAAGGGCTCCGTTCTTTATGTCTTTGACTATCCGCCTTGCTTCATCCATTGGGACCTGGAAATTTTTAAACAAAATTAAATGGGGGCATTTCAATCTTTAAAGTTCTATTTTTACAAAAAAATAAAACCTGACAGCCGTCCATGCGACCCTTGAATTTTGCCGAGTATAGTTTTCGGTTCAAAAATAGCGAAAATAACCTCCTTATATTTGATGTCATACGCAAAAAATTTGTGGTATTGCAGCCCGAGGAATGGGTAAGGCAGCACGCCGTACATTATTTGCTCGTAGAGAAGAATTACCCCAAAAGCCTCATTAACGTCGAAAAGCAATTGACCGTTAACGGACTGACCAAACGGTACGATATCGTGGTCTTCCACCCCAACGGCGATATCAACGTATTGATCGAGTGCAAGGCCCCCGAGGTGACCATCGACCAAAGGACATTTGATCAAATTGCAAGGTACAACAGCCGCCTAAGGGCAGACTATCTTATGGTGACCAACGGGTTGGCGCATTTTTATTGCCAAATGGATTTTGAATCGGAAAAATATACGTTTTTAAGGGATATTCCTGATTTTAGCCGTTAATTTGTCCTCGTTTTGCGAATAGCCGTTGTCATACTTAATTGGAATGGAGAGGTACTTTTGGAAAGGTACCTGCCCTCAGTGGTCGAATATTCTTCCGGAGCCGAGGTCTATCTGGTCGATAATGCCTCGACCGATGGGTCTGTCGCCTTTGTCAAGGCCAACTATCCCACGGTACAGGTCATTCGAAATTCGGAAAACGGGGGGTTTACCAAGGGATATAACGACGGATTGAAACATATCGATGCCGATATCTATTGCCTTTTGAACTCCGACGTTGAAGTGACCGAGGGATGGCTAGATCCCATTGTCTCGCTTTATGCCCATAATCCGGATGTGGCCATTGTACAGCCCAAGATCTTGGATTTGATGCGACGGGACCACTTTGAGTACGCCGGTGCCGGCGGGGGCTTTCTCGACCAATTGGGCTACCCCTTCTGCAGGGGCCGGATATTCCAGTCCCTCGAAAAGGATATCGGCCAGTATGACGATACCTGCGAGATCTTCTGGGCGACCGGGGCCTGTATGTTCATCAAAAGCAAGGTTTTTTGGGAAATAGGTGCCTTCGACGAAAACTATTTTGCCCACCAAGAGGAAATAGACCTGTGCTGGAGAGCCAAGAATGCGGGGTACAAGGTTTTCTACGAGGGCCGCTCCAAGGTCTATCACCTGGGCGGGTCGACCCTCAGCAATATGAACCCCAAAAAGACCTTTTTGAATTTTCGCAATTCGCTTTACTCCATAACCAAAAACCTCCCCCGAAAAAAGGCGGTCCGTATCGTCTTCTTACGTCTTTTGCTCGACGCGGTAGCCGCCGCCCACTTTGCCCTTCAACTAAAGTTCAGGCATAGCTTCGCCATTTTACGTGCCCATTTTAGCTATTACAGGAACTTTCGGAAAATGTATAAAAAAAGGGAAAAGACCACTTTTGTTCCGAAATATTACCACACAAAATCCATCGTTTTATCATATTTTGTGCGCCATATAAAGAATTTTAACTATTTAGTAAAAGATTAACTATTTTAATAAATGCTAAATTTGGCGTTTATATAATTTTGTTGCTTATTGTGCCTTAATCGAAATCAAATAACAACAATTAATACTTAGTAACCCACATCACATTATGAAAAGAATAATTTTAGGCTGTTTAGGAGTAACCTTACTTTTAGGTTCATGTGTATCTCAGAAAAAATATGCCGATTTAGAGGCTAAACACAAGGAAACACAGGATTTATTAAATTCAGCAACGGTTAAGTTGAACGATTGTTTGGAAGAGAAGGCAACGGCCGATTCGAGAAACAAAACCTTGCAAGACCAAAATGCTTTCTTAAAGGCCAACAACCAAGAGTTGATCAACAACATGGGCAACTTGACCACCTTGACTACCAAAGGTGCTGAAAACCTGGAAAAATCACTGGAAAGTTTAAAGGAAAAGGATTTGACCATCCGCAAACTGCAAGACGCCATTACAAGAAGGGATTCCGTAAACTTGGCGTTGGTACAGAGCTTGAAAGGCGTTTTGGGCAATTTGGATGACGAGGACATCGAAATCAGCGTTGAAAAAGGTGTTGTTTTCGTTTCCATCTCAGACAAATTATTGTTCAGCAGCGGAAGCTACAACGTCACCCGAAGGGCCAGGGAGGTTCTCGGCAAGGTAGCACAGGTAGTGAACAACAAGCCTGACTTCGAATTTATGGTCGAAGGCCACACCGACGACGTACCCTACAGAAAAGGTGTCCTTTTGGACAACTGGGACTTGAGTGTCAAGCGTGCCACTGCCGTTGTTCGTATCCTACAGAACGATTACGGTGTCGATCCCAAGCGTATGACCGCAGCGGGTAGGGCCGAGTACGTTCCCGTTTCCCAAACCGAAAAATCGAAAAACAGAAGGACCCGTATCGTTGTTCTTCCAAAAATCGATCAGTTCTACAGCATGATCGAGGAAGGTATGAGCGATCCTGCCATCAACAACTAGGTCCATCCTAACAATCTTAATAAAGCCGCTACTTCCCGTAGCGGTTTTTTTATGCCTTGTGGCGAACGGATAGGGATGGGACGGATAGGGTTTTCAAGAGGAAATGCCTTCCACAAACGAAGAAGGCGCCCTTGGCCTAGGCCGCGGGCCACGGACCGAGAACCTTCAATTGATGACGCCCAGGTCTCCCTTGCCTTCCCTGATTACCTCCGGAAGTCCGTTGGAAAGGTCGATTACCGTAGAGGCCACATTGTCTCCATATCCCCCATCGACGACAACATCGATAAGGTTATGCCATTTCTCAAAAATAAGCTCGGGGTCGGTGGTATATTCAAGTACTTCATCCTCGTCTCGAATGGAGGTCGACACAATGGGGTTGCCCAAACCTTCGACAAGGGCACGGGCAATGGTGTTGTCGGGCACTCGGATACCCACCGTCTTTTTCTTCTTAAAATCCTTGGGGAGGTTGTTGTTGCCCGGAAGAATAAACGTATACGGCCCGGGCAGGGCTCGTTTCAAGATCTTGAAAGTGGCCGTATCGATTTGACGTACGTAATCGGACAGGTTGCTTAAATCGGCGCATATAAAGGACCAATTGGCCTTGGCCAATTTCACCCCTTTGATCCGGGCTATTTTTTCCAAGGCCCGGGAGTTCGTAATATCGCACCCCAAACCGTACACCGTATCGGTCGGATAGATGACCAACCCACCTTTTCGAAGCACCTCTACGACCCTGTTGATTTCCTTCGGGTTCGGATTTTCCTCGTATATCCTTATTAGCTCGGCCATAATTGTAAAGTGATAAAAGAACCATAAAATTACAAGATTTTTCCTTTACAAAGCGTCGCCCCCGACTTTTTCACATAAATACCCGGCCCGTTACGGGCGGGGCGACCTAGGACGGGATGACCTCTAACTTGGCAAAGCGCAGCAAAAGCTTTTTGACGTCGCCCTTTTCAAACTGTATCTCGGCCTTCTTATCGTTGCCTACCCCTTCGATTTTAAGGATTTTTCCCCTTCCGAAGCGCGTATGGTTGACCAGGCACCCTTCGACCAGGTTGGGGTCGATGGTTTTGCTATTGCCGACTGGCGTGGCCAGTTGCGGCTTGAGTTTCCGCAATTTGCGAAGCTGGGTCTCGTTGGGCCGCTTGGTGGGCGGAGGTGTGCCGTTCGTCGGTTTCTTCTGTCGCAGGCGGCTTTTATCGACCTCCCCAAAAATATCGGCATCGACCAAGGGCCTGTACCGATACCCCCTATCGATCGGGGTGAGGTTCTCGATATATTTCTCATCGATCTCCTCCAAGAACCTGCTCGGTTCGGCATCGATGAGCTTTCCCCAACGGTAACGGTTTTGGGTATAGGTCAGGTAGGCCTGTTTTTCGGCACGGGTAAGGGCCACGTAAAAGAGCCTTCGCTCCTCTTCCAGCTCGCTACGAGTATTCATGCTCATGGCCGAGGGAAAGAGGTCTTCTTCCATTCCCACGATGAAGACGTAGGGAAATTCGAGGCCCTTCGCCAAGTGGATGGTCATCAGGGCTACCCGGTCATCGTCGCCCGTATCCTTGTCGAGGTCGGTGGCCAAGGCCACATCTTCCAAAAATTCCCCGATATCGCCCTTGGCGTCGGCCACTTCCTTCTGTCCCTCCACAAAATCCTTGATCCCGTTCAAAAGCTCCTCGATATTTTCCATTCGGGCAATGCCCTCGGGAGTACCGTCTTTTTTGAACTCCAAAAGTACCCCGGTCTTTTTGGACACGTGCTCGGCCAAGGTAAAGGCATCGGAACCTTGGGCCATAATTTGAAAGCTTTTGATCATGGCCACAAAATCTTCCAATTTTCTTCGTGTGCCCGCATTTATCTTCAGGTCTATTTTTCCCAAGTTCTCCATGACCTCGAATATGGAACGGTTGTAGTGGTTGGCCGCTACGGTCAACCGGTCCAGGGTCGTATTTCCGATGCCCCGCGCCGGAAAATTGATTACCCGTTTAAGGGCCTCCTCGTCCTTGGGGTTGATCACCAATCGAAGGTAGCTCAACACGTCCTTAATCTCCTTCCGCTGGTAAAATGAAAGTCCGCCATAAATACGGTAGGGAATATCCCTTTTTCGAAGGGCGTCCTCGATGGCCCGCGATTGCGAGTTCGTCCGGTACAGTACGGCAAAGTGCCCGTTGGGCAGGTGCTCGTTCATCTGGGTCTCCCAAATCGTACTGGCCACATAGCGTCCCTCTTCGGCATCGGTAGGGCTACGGTGCACTTTAATGGGCGGTCCGTCGTCATTGTCCGTCCAAACCACTTTTTCAAGCTGGTTCTTGTTCTTGGCGATAATCGAGTTGGCCGCGTTTACAATATTCTTGGTAGAACGGTAGTTCTGCTCCAGCCGGTACATCGCCACATTATCGTAATCGCGTTGAAAATTGAGGATGTTGCTGATGTTGGCCCCCCTGAACGAGTAGATACTCTGGGCGTCGTCGCCCACCACGCAAATATTCTGGTAACGGTCGGCCAAGGCCTTTACGATGAGGTACTGGGAGTGGTTGGTATCCTGGTACTCGTCGACCAGTATGTATTTGAACCGTTCCTGGTATTTCATCAAAACCTCGGGAAAGCGGTTGAGCAGTTCATTGGTACGCAATAAGAGGTCGTCAAAGTCCATGGCACCGGCCTTGAAGCACCGGTCGACATAGTTTTGGTAGATTTCGCCCATACGCGGACGCTTGGCCATGGCATCGGCCTCGACGAGTTCCGGGTTTTGAAAATAGGCCTTTACCGTAATCAGACTGTTTTTGTAGGATGAAATGCGGTTTTGAACCTGTTTGTACTTGTAAATATCCTTGTCGAGCCCCATTTCCTTGATGATGGAGGCGATAAGGCGTTGCGAATCCTGCGTGTCGTAAATGGTAAAATTGCTCGGAAACCCCAACTTGTCGCCATCGAAACGCAGTAATTTTGCGAAGACCGAATGAAAGGTTCCCATCCACAGGTTTTTGGCCTCCGAATTTCCCACTATACCGGCGATACGGGCCTTCATTTCCCTTGCGGCCTTATTGGTAAAGGTCAAGGCCAGGATATTGAACGAGTCTACCCCTTGTGCCATCAAATGGGCAATACGGTAGGTAAGTACACGCGTTTTTCCGGATCCCGCCCCGGCAATTACCATCAAGGGCCCGTCCTTATGCAATACCGGTGCCTTTTGGGCGTCGTTCAGCTCATCGATAAAATTCTTCAAACCTTCTTTTTTAGCGCCGTGAATTTAACCATAATTAACCTTATGCTAAAATCTCGTATCGGTAATATAAAAATAATCTTTTGTTGCCAAAAGTATTCCCTTGGCCTAGGTCGTTTTGCCTCCTATGATTATATTTAACAAACTTCAGGAACCATGAACCGAATATATGTTACCGGCCTGCTGCTCGTCAGCTTCGGCCTTTCGGCCCAAGACCTTCGTTTTGAAGGGGAATACCGGGCCATTGAGGGCAAGGTGATCGAATGGCGTAGGCAAATACACCAAAACCCCGAACTCTCGAACCGCGAGTTCAAAACGGCCGCAAAGGTCGCCCAACATTTGAAATCCCTTGGTATGGAGGTCCAAACAGGGGTGGCGCACACGGGCGTGGTGGGTATTTTAAGGGGGAAGAAAAAGGGAAAGGTGGTCGCCCTACGTGCGGATATGGACGCCCTGCCCGTTCCCGAACGCAACGACCTGCCCTTTAAATCGGTCGCCACAATGGAGTTCAAGGGGGAAAGCGTTCCCGTAATGCACGCCTGCGGCCACGATACCCACGTGGCCATCCTTATGGGAGTGGCCGAAATACTTTCCAAACATACCGATAAGATAAAAGGCACCATTAAGTTCGTTTTTCAACCTGCGGAGGAAGGTCCCCCACCAGGGGAAGAAGGCGGGGCCTTGCTTATGATCAAGGAAGGGGTACTGAAAAACCCCGATGTGGATGCCATATTCGGGCTCCATATCAATTCCGAAACCCCGGTCGGTGTCATCCGATATAAATCGGGGGGAACCATGGCGGCGGTACAAAGCTTTACCATTAACGTAAAAGGCAAGCAAAGTCACGGCTCACAGCCTTGGTCGGGCATCGACCCCATACTGATCAGCGCCAAGATCATCGACGGCCTACAGACCATTATAAGCCGTGAGGTTGAGCTTACCAACGAGGCCGCCGTTATTACCGTGGGCAAGATTACCAGCGGGGTACGTTTTAACATCATTCCCGAAAGCGCCGAAATGATCGGTACCGTGCGCAGCCTCGATTACGATATGAAAGAACAGATTACGCGACGTATGAAAGAAATGGTTCCCACCATTGCCCGGGCCTATGGGGGCGAGGCAAGTATAGAGATCAGGGACCAGACCGATATCACCTATAACGACCCCGACCTCACCGCCCAAATGCTGCCCTCCCTAAAAAAAGTGGCCGGGGCCGATAAGGTCCAACAACAGAAGGCGGTCACCGGAGGCGAGGATTTTTCCTATTTTCAGAACGAGGTGCCAGGTTTCTTTTTCTTTTTGGGGGGAATGGCCCCGGGCACGACCGAATCCTTTCCGCATCACACCCCCGATTTTATGATCGATGAAAGCGGAATGATATTGGGCGTAAAGGCATTGACGGAAATGGCCTTGGACTATTTGGACGAGTAAATTCCTCAAAATCACCAGCCCGTATATTTAACTTACTAGTATTTTCGCAAGAACCAAGAATAATATATTTTTACGGGCAATAATACGTTATCTAGCATAGAAATAAATAACACCCTATAAATGAAAGATAAATTACTTGCCCTTTGTTTACTTGTATTTACCGTATTGACCGTTCAGGCACAGCGTAAAAGCGACTTGATCGCCGAAATCGACGACTTAAAGGCCCAGCTCGATTCCGTTAGTTCCGAATTGTTCGAAGCCAAAAAAAGTGAGCGAATTGCCGTTGCCAAGGCCGAATCTTTCGAAACCCAGGTGACCGAACTTCAGGATGCCAACAACACCCTTATGAAGAACCTGAACAGTTTTGCCGAGGTTTCGAACAAAAACTCGAGCATCGTCAACAGTGCCATGGCCAGCCTCGAGGCGAAGGAAAAGCAGTTAAAGGCCATTAAGGATGCCATTGCCACCAACGATTCTACCACCATTGTGGTACTTACCAATGCCAAGCAGACCATGGGCGAGAATGCCAAAATAGGCGTAAGCGAAGGTACCGTGGTCATTTCTTCGGACCTAAGCAGCCTTTTTGGAAGCGATACCGGCGACAAACTGACCCCGACCGCCGAAGCCTGGGTAGAAAAAGTGGCCAACATCCTTAAGGCCAATCCGAAAACGAGCGTGACCGTAGAGGGACTGAGCATGACGGGCGATTTGAATATTCCCGCCCAACAGGCCCTCGCCGTTGCCAATAAGCTGAAGGAATTCGGGATCGAGGCGGAGCGCATCGTTAGCCTAGGGAGAGACGGCAACCTGAAGGAAGGCGTACAGATAGGCATCCACCCCTCATTTTCCGACTTCTACCTTATGGTCAGGGAGGAAATGAAGAAATAGTCCCCTCCCCCTGCCCTATTTGTACAGGGGGACTTACCGATTGAGGCTGGCCGTTTTCGGCCCCTTCTTCTGCGAAAACGTTGGGCCCCGGGAATCAAGACCTGGTTTGCCCGCAAACGGTTTGATGGTGAAGCCCCATTTTTTTGGTTCATAAGGATTGCCCGACCGAAATCGATGATGGGTCGATTTGCCCGAACCGTGCGCCGGCTGTGTACGCCGATGACCTGGCCTACCGAGCTACGGGTTGAAACAAGGCCCCGCCCCAAGGCAATATCGGGGCCCTTAAACCATTCGGGAAGTATCTTGCCCCGGGCCATACTTTTTTAAAAAAAACTTCGTTTTCTTTCCATAACACAACACCGGGAAAGCTATATGTACTCGGTTACAAACCACCAAAAACAATGTCAGGAGAAACTATTTTACAATTTTTCGGTTTTCTATTACCAGCCGTGGTCACCGGGATCGTGGCCTTTTACTTTTTTAAGTTGCACACCCGTAACGAAGAGGGGCGCAGAAGGTTCTTATTGCACAAGGAGTCGCGAAAAAGTACCATCCCCGTACGGTTACAGGCCTATGAACGCATGGCCTTGTTCTTGGAGCGCATAGCCATACCCAGCCTAGTGGTCAGGGTCGCCCCAAAATCGACGGATAAGAACGATTACGAGTCGCTCTTGATCCGAACCATTGAAAACGAGTTCGACCACAACCTTTCGCAACAGATCTATATGAGCGACGAGTGTTGGAATGTTATAAAGGCCGCCAAGAGTGCCACGGTACAAATGATCCGCAAAGCCGCGATGAGCGAGACCGAATCGGCCGACAAACTGCGGGAGGACATCTTGACGGAAACCATGGACAAGGAATCGCCGTCGGCGACCGCACTGTCTTTTGTAAAAAGGGAAATAAGCGAGCTTTGGTAAACCAACCAAGGCCTGAAAAAATGGACCAAAGGCGGGGCCGCTCTTAGAGCACCTCGCCTTTTTCGGGGTCTATCTGATTGATTTCGTTGTTCTTGTACTTGGCAAAATTATAACCGCTCTCCCACCACGCCGACATTTTCTCCTTATCGAAGACCAGTGAATTGGTAGTGAGTACCGTCGGGGTATAGTAGAAATTGATGATGGCGTCGTTGTTGTTGGCCGCAAACTTCCCGATTTTAATGTTCTGCATTTCGATGCGGTCGAGCATAAACTCGAACATTGTGGTCATGAGCGAGAAGGCATTTCTCGAAGGAAGGCGGTTCAAGTGGTTCACCTCGGTCTGTAAAACGATAACATCAACCTCCTTGGCCCCGCGTCGTACCGCTTCCTCAATGGGTACCATATTGCCCAAACCGCCATCGGCGTACTCGCAGCCGTTCTTGCGCACCAAGCTCATAAAAGGTGTATAGTTGCAAGAGATCCACACCCATTCGCAGAACTCATCATAGGAATAATCGTTGATCGATTTATATTCGACCTGGTTCAGCGACAGGTTCGATACGGTGACCACAATTTCCTTTGGCCCGTTCTTAAGGGTTTCGAATTCCTCACGCGTCAAGGTGTTCCGGATCAACTTCAATAGGTTATGGCTCTCCCCAAAGGTCTTTCTCCCCCTATAGAAATTGCGCAAAACGTTCCAGTGATTGATGCCAATGGTGTGCACCCCGTATTTCTTTTGAATGGTAAAGGGGCAATTGCTAAAAATACTTTCTTGGTTGACCGAGGTATATGTCTTTTTGATCTTCTCTATTTTTTGCAGTGCCAAATGCGAGATCAACAAGCTACCGGTAGATGTTCCGATAAAAAGGTCGTAAGAACATTGAAGCTCCTGCATCAGGTATTGGGCGACGCCACCGGCGAACGCCCCCTTGCTACCACCTCCCGAAATGACCAATGCTCTCATCAGTTGTATGTTTTGGTTTTCATATAACGCAGTTCTTCTTGATTTAGTTCCTTGAAAAGGCCCTCCATTCGCTTTTTATACGCCGGGTCCGACCACAATTGGTCCACTAAATTTCGTGCGTATTTTTTGAATTGCCAACTGTGATGCACCGTGGCGGCCATTAAGTTGAGCAGACCGGTATCATCAAGGCCCATTTCGCCCAGGTACTGAAAGGCGGTCAAACGGACTTCCCAGGAATGGAGGGGCGAGGTATAGCCCGTAAGTTCGTTGAAATAGGCTTGCGTACGCCCTGGTTGGTACTCCTGGGTAAAAATGGCCAACGTCAACCATAAAAGGCGTACGTTTTTGTTGGGAAGCCCCTGTATGTCCTTCGTACGTTCGAGGTATGCCGTCCGATGTTCGGGAAAAGCGGACCACAGTTTGTACAAAGCCGTTTCCTGGGTCACGTAACTCTTATCGGCCAACAGGGCCTCTGCCTGCGGTCTATGGGCTTCGGGCAGGCTATCGACCAACTGAATGGCCCTCTGCCGTATTTCCCAATTCGGGTCTCCGAGCATCTCGAGGGCCTGGCCTTCCCGTACTATCTGATCTTCAAAGGCCCCGATCAAGGCTTTTTTATAGGCCGGGGGCCCAGCTTCCCTTAACCAAGGGAGCAAAAATCGGTCCGATCCGGCCTTTGTAAAGAACAAGCGCACAGAAGGGCTGTTTTTTAAGAGAAAGGCCTTGGCTTCCTCCCACGGAAAACTGGTAGAAGACAACCATTTGTCCGTATACCCCGAAAGGTCGGTCTGCGCGGAACGCTCAATTTCCCGTATAAAGTTTTGAACGGTTACATTTTTGAACCGGTACTTGTTCAAATACGCCTCCACCCCTTTTCTATAGGCCGCGTCGCCCACCCTGTCCCTCAATATGGCCAAGGCCCAGGCCCCTTTTTCATAAAAGGTAAGGCTACTGGCCTTGGGATCGGTCAAGGCTTGGCCCCTGCCCGCTTCCGACATTTGCCTAAGTTCCTGGGCCGTTTCGAACAGCTTCCAATAAAAATGGTCGTCGCCGAACAAATGCCGTTCGGCCAAATAGGCATAGTACGTGGCAAACCCTTCGTGCAGCCAGTGGTGCTTGCCATCCTTTTCGGTAACCAAATCGCCAAACCATTGATGGGCGAGCTCGTGGGCGTTTACGTTTACATAATTCTTATCGACAAAGGCCGTGGAATCAATGACATAGGTATCGGAAAAAATGGTGGTCCCCGTATTTTCCATACCGGCATATAGAAAATCGCGTACCGGTACCTGTTTGTAATTCTGCCAAGGATAGGCTACACCGATCTCCTCCTCAAGAAAATCGAATATCCGTTGCGTATGGCGGTAGGTCGGTTCTACCTTTAGGCTATCGTGGGGGTAGTAATAGTTTATAATGGGGACACCGCTTCTTGACCGTAATTCTTGCCGGTCGTACCTGCCGATGACAAAGGCGAGCAGATAGCTGCTCATGGGATCCTTCATGTCGAACGACCATAGGCTTCTGCTCTCCGACAAGGCCTTCCTATACCTGAAAGCACCGTTGGCAACGACTTCGTAGGGTCGGCGGGCAATAATGTTCAGGTCAAACTCCACTTTCTCTTCCATGGCATCGAAACTCGGTAACCAATGGCTGGTATACTTGCCTTGGCCCTGGGTCCATATCTGTTCATTGTCCGGCACATCGTCTTGCCAGCCCAAAAAGTAAAGGGTTTGCTTGGGCCTGGCGGTATAATCCATCGATAGCCGGTAGGTTTTTCCTCCCTTAAACCGGTCAAACAGAACGATACGATCCCGGGTTTGTGAGAAAGAAGCCCTCCGTTTACCGATACGAAGCTTTTCGAACACCATGTCATGGGCATCCAAAAAGACGGAATCGACATCTTTGAGCACCTTAAACGTATAGGTTACCGAACCTTTCACTTCGCCGGTATCGGGCAAGGGCTCTACGGTTACCTCGGCATGAAGAAAGTCGACCTTGTCTTGGTGTTGCCCGTACGATACGCCAAAAAAGCCCAGTAAAATGATTGCAAAAACGGTTCTCATGAAGCTATATAAAAAAAGGGAAGTCCAAATTTAAGGTTTTAGTTTGTGCCTAATGGAGCTAACCGCTAATTTAGTCGCATGAAGGCAAATTTGTTGCAGACCCCTATCGTATACCTAAAAGGTGTAGGACCGAACCGCGCGGAAACCTTGCGAACGGAGCTTGGCATCGATACGTTTCAAGATTTGCTCAATCTTTTCCCGAACCGGTATTTGGACAAGACCCAATATTACAAGATCGCCCAATTGCAGCGCAGCAATGCCGATGTGCAGGTTATCGGAAAGATAATAAACATCAAAACCGTGGAACAGAAAAAGGGAAAGCGTTTGGTGGCCACCTTTATAGATGATACGGGAGAGATGGAACTGGTTTGGTTCCGCGGGCAAAAATGGATCAGGGAAAACCTGAAACTGAACATTCCCTATGTCATTTTTGGCAAGTGCAACTGGTTCAATGGTAAATTTTCGATGGCCCACCCCGATATGGAACTGCTTACCGAACACCAGAAAGGGCTTAAGGTGGCCATGCAGCCCATTTACCCCTCAACGGAAAAACTTTCGAACAAGGGCATTACCAACCGGGTAATCAACAAATTGATGCAGCAATTGTTCATCGAGACCAAGGGCCGGTTTACCGAAACCCTTTCCGATCACCTGCTCCGCGAACTGAATTTACTGCCCAAGGCCGAGGCCCTTTTTAATATCCACTTTCCGAAAAACCAGGAATTGCTGGCCAAAGCTCGCTTTCGCTTAAAATTCGAAGAGCTTTTTTACATCCAATTGCAGCTACTCACCAAAAAGGCGCTGCGCAAACAGAAGATCAAGGGCTTCGACTTCGACCGGGTGGGCGAACACTTCAAGGAATTTTATGAAGAACACCTTCCTTTTGAACTTACCGGTGCCCAGAAACGTGTAATCAAGGAAATCAGGGCCGACCTGGGAAGCAAGGCCCAAATGAACCGATTGCTCCAGGGCGATGTAGGGTCGGGCAAGACCATTGTGGCGGTAATGACCATGCTGTTGGCATTGGACAACGGTTTTCAGGCCTGTTTGATGGCCCCGACCGAAATATTGGCGAACCAACATTATATGGGGATCAAAGAACTGCTGTCTCCCATGGGCATACACTGCGCCCTTTTGACCGGGTCGGTAAAAAAATCGGAGCGGAACAGCATCCATACCGCCTTGGAAAGCGGGGAACTGCATATCTTGATCGGCACCCATGCCCTCTTGGAAGACAAGGTAAGGTTCAACAACCTCGGGCTCGCCATTATCGACGAGCAGCACCGTTTCGGAGTGGCCCAACGGGCGAAGCTGTGGCATAAGAACGACATTCCACCACATATCCTTGTGATGACGGCGACCCCTATACCGCGTACCTTGGCCATGAGCCTTTACGGGGACCTCGATATCTCGGTGATCGACGAGCTCCCCCCTGGACGAAAGCCCATCAAGACCGTCCATCGCTACGACTCGAACCGCTTAAAGGTCTTTCAGTTTATTAGGGACGAGATAAAGAAAGGACGCCAGGTGTACATCGTCTACCCCTTGATACAGGAGTCCGAAGCCCTGGATTACAAAGACCTGATGGACGGTTACGAAAGTATTGCCAGGGACTTCCCCCTGCCCGATTACCAGATTTCGATCGTACACGGCAAAATGAAACCTGCCGACAAGGATTATGAAATGGACCGTTTTGTACGTGGCGAGACCCAGATCATGGTAGCCACCACGGTCATCGAAGTAGGCGTCAACGTGCCGAACGCCTCGGTCATGATCATTGAAAGCGCCGAACGCTTCGGCCTTTCCCAGTTGCACCAGCTCCGCGGCCGGGTGGGCCGGGGTGCCGACCAAAGTTTCTGTATTTTGATGACGGGCCATAAGCTGTCTTCCGAAGCGAAGACACGACTGCAGACCATGGTGGCGACCAACGACGGCTTCGAGATTGCAGAGGTAGACCTTAAACTGCGTGGACCGGGCGACCTTATGGGCACCCAACAAAGTGGCGTGCTCAACCTTAGGATAGCGGACATCGTAAAGGACAACGATATCCTAAAGGCCGCAAGGCACCATGCCCTTCGTTTGTTGAAGGAAGACCCCGGACTCGAAAAACGGGAGAACCTACCCATTCGCCATACCTACATCCAGTTGGGCAAACACAAAAACATCTGGAACTACATCAGTTGACCCTTCTTCCCATATAGGTGATCATAAGGGCCGAAACCCGCCTTCGCCATGTTCGGCCCCAATAAAATGAGCGAACCGACCCATTTCGCAATAGGGATCCGGGCCGTTTGAACATCGTAATTTTAAGAGGCAATAATTTCTTAAAAACTTCGTGTTTCACTAGCTTTGTTAGCTTAGAATTGAAAGATTATGAGTGCACAAAAGACATTGTTTGACAAAGTGTGGGATTCCCATGTGGTCCACCAAATAGAAAATGGCCCGGAAGTACTGTTCATCGACCGCCATATGGTCCATGAGGTAACCAGTCCCGTAGCCTTTTTAGGGTTGAAGAACCGAAATATTCCGGTAATGCATCCCGAGAAAACCTTTGCTACCGCAGACCATAACACCCCGACCATCAACCAACATTTGCCCGTGGCCGACCCATTATCGGCCAATCAGCTGAAAATGTTGGAGGAAAATGCCAAGGAACACGGCATTACCTATTGGGGCCTGGGGCACGAAAAAAACGGTATCGTACACGTGGTAGGGCCCGAATACGGCATTACCCTGCCCGGGGCGACCATCGTTTGCGGCGATTCGCATACCTCTACCCATGGGGCCTTCGGGGCCATAGCCTTCGGTATCGGTACTTCGGAGGTAGAAATGGTATTGGCCACCCAATGCATTATGCAGCCCAAGCCCAAAAGAATGCGCATCAACATTACCGGAGAACTCCAATACGGGGTTACCCCAAAAGACGTTGCACTCTTTATCATATCGCAATTGACCACTTCGGGCGCGACCGGCTATTTTGTCGAATACGCGGGCGACGTGTTCAAGAACATGAGCATGGAAGGACGTATGACCGTCTGTAACCTAAGTATCGAAATGGGCGCCCGGGGCGGTATGATCGCTCCCGACGCGACCACTTTCGAATACATCAAAGGGCGTGAGTTCGCCCCCAAGGGCGAGGCATGGGATACCGCCATGGAATACTGGGAAACCCTGTACACCGATCCCGATGCAGTGTTCGACAAGGAATTAACCTTCGACGGCTCATCGATCGAACCGATGATCACCTATGGTACCAACCCGGGTATGGGTATGGGCATCAGCAAGGATATTCCCACCTTCGACGCCGCCCAAGGAGGTGCATCGACCTATAAGAAGTCGTTGGACTACATGAAATTTGGCGAAGGCGACAAAATGATCGGCAAGCCTATCGATTATGTTTTCCTAGGAAGTTGTACCAACGGACGTATCGAGGATTTTAGGGCCTTTGCCTCCGTGGTAAAAGGACGAAAGAAGGCCAGCAACGTTACGGCCTGGCTGGTTCCAGGAAGCCACAAGGTAGAGGCCGCCATCAAGGAAGAGGGCATTTTGGACATTCTGACCGAGGCCGGCTTTGAGCTTCGCGAACCCGGATGTTCGGCCTGTTTGGCCATGAACGACGATAAGGTACCCCCCGGAAAATTGGCCGTGAGTACCTCCAACCGAAACTTTGAAGGTAGGCAAGGTCCGGGATCGAGAACCTTATTGGCCAGTCCTTTGGTCGCTGCCGCAGCGGCCGTTACCGGTCAGGTAACCGACCCAAGGGAATTGATGCAAGAACCCGTAGCGGGATAAACAAACGACCCAAACAGGGGTCCCCAACATTAACAAACACGAGTAGTAAAATGGCATACGATAAATTCGATATATTAACGTCAACAGCGGTTCCGTTACCGATAGAAAATGTAGATACCGACCAAATCATCCCGGCACGATTTTTAAAGGCCACCGAAAGGAAAGGGTTCGGAGACAACCTTTTTCGCGATTGGCGCTACAACCAAGACAACACCCCTAAGAGGGACTTTGTTCTCAACAATCCCATTTACGGGGGCAAAATATTGGTAGGCGGCAAGAACTTTGGTTCGGGATCTTCGCGCGAGCACGCGGCATGGGCCGTTTACGATTACGGCTTCCGCTGTGTGATTTCCAGCTTTTTCGCGGATATCTTTAGAAACAACTGCCTGAACATCGGGGTATTGCCCGTACAGGTGAGTGCCGATTTCCTTCAGAAAATCTTCACGGCAATAGAAAAAGACCCAAAGGCGGAGTTTGAAGTGAACCTCCCCGAACAAAAAGTAACCATTTTGGCGACCGGGGAAAGCGAACCCTTCGACATCAACACCTATAAAAAAGGGAACATGACCAATGGGTTCGACGATATCGACTACCTTTTGAACATCAAGGACGACATCGAAAAGTTCGCCAAAAGCCGACCTTTCTAAGCCCTTCGGCACCAACCAAATGCCAACTTTCGCATCTGGAAGTAATCTGGGAACAGGTTATCTTTCCAAACGGAACACGATATTAACCGTTAGGTAGAAAATGAAAAGACACTTGGAAATTATGGACACTACGCTTCGCGATGGCGAGCAGACGTCCGGTGTATCATTTACCGCCTCCGAAAAACTCACTTTGGCCAAGCTCTTGCTTGACGAACTTGGGGTCGATCGCATAGAGGTGGCATCAGCAAGGGTTTCGGAAGGGGAATTGGAGGCCGTTCAGCAGATTACCGCATGGGCCGAAGAACAAAACTACCTCGACCGTGTAGAGGTTCTCACCTTTGTCGATGGAGGGGCTTCGTTGAATTGGATGGAAAAAGCCGGGGCCAAATCGCAAAACCTGCTTACCAAGGGGTCTATGAACCACTTGAAGCACCAGCTTAGAAAAACGCCCGGGCAACATTTTTCCGAAATTGCCGAAATTTTCGCCGAGGCTGAAAAAAGAGGCTTTATCAATAATATTTATTTGGAGGATTGGAGCAATGGCATGCGGAACTCGAAGGACTATGTCTTCGAATTTCTCGAGTTTCTGTCGACCCAACCCATAAAGCGGGTGCTCTTGCCCGATACCTTGGGGATATTGACCTACAACGAAACCCGCGATTACCTTTCGGAAATTATCGACCGCTTCCCCGATATGCATTTTGACTTTCACGGCCATAACGACTATGACCTGGGAGTGGCCAATATTATGGAAGCCGTCAAGGCCGGATGCCACGGATTGCACCTTACCGTAAACGGTATGGGCGAGCGCGCCGGAAACGCCCCCATGGCAAGCGCGATTGCGGTAATCAACGACTTTTTGCCCGAGGTCTCGATCAATGTAAACGAAAAGGCCTTGTACCGGGTCAGTAAACTGGTCTCGGCTTTCACGGGCTTCGCGATTCCGGCGAACAAGCCTATCGTCGGCGAAAACGTGTTTACGCAAACAGCTGGTATACACGCCGATGGAGACAATAAGAACAACCTTTACTTTAGCGACCTGCTGCCCGAGCGTTTTGGCCGAAAACGCAAATACGCCCTGGGAAAAATGTCGGGAAAGGCGAACATTCAAAAAAACCTCCAGGAGTTGGGTCTTACCCTGAACGACGATGAACTCAAGAAGGTAACGGCCCGAATCATAGAACTGGGCGACAAAAAGGAAAAGGTGACCAAGGAAGATTTGCCTTACATCATTTCCGACGTGCTCGATACCGATTACCAACAAAAGGTTTTTGTCAAGTCGTACGTGTTGACCCACTCCAAGGGCCTGAGCCCCTCTACCACCCTGTCATTGGAAATCGATGGCAAATCGTACGAGGAGAATGCCTTGGGCGACGGTCAGTACGACGCCTTTATGAACGCCCTGCGCAAAATATACCGCGCCCGCAAAATGGAACTGCCGAAATTGATCGATTATGCGGTGCGCATACCGCCGGGCAGTAATTCGGACGCCCTTTGCGAAACGGTCATCACCTGGAACGCCAACGGAAAGGAGTTTACCTCCAGGGGCCTCGATTCGGACCAGACCGTATCGGCGATCAAGGCAACCGAGAAAATGTTGAACATCATTTAAACCATAAAACATCCGCCTAGCGGAAAGCAAATAAGCAAAATCAGTACATGAAACTAAATATTGCACTTTTGGCCGGAGACGGTATCGGCCCCGAAGTAATTGACCAAGCCGTAAAAGTAGCTGATGCCATCGCATCCAAATTCAACCACGAGATCACTTGGAAACCCGCCTTGACCGGGGCCGCGGCCATTGACGCCGTTGGAGAGCCCTACCCCGACGAAACCCACGAGGTCTGCGCCAATGCCGATGCGGTCCTCTTCGGTGCCATAGGGCATCCGCGTTTCGACAACGATCCGTCGGCCAAGGTACGGCCCGAGCAAGGTTTGTTGAAAATGCGCCAGAAATTGGGCTTGTTCGCCAATGTACGCCCCACCTTTACCTTTCCTTCCTTGATCGAAAAGTCGCCCTTAAAGCGCGAGCGTATAGAGGGTACCGATTTGATCATTCTTCGCGAGCTGACCGGAGGGGTTTACTTTGGTGAGCGAGGAAGAAAGGACGATAACAATACCGCCTTTGACACCATGACCTACCAGCGTTTTGAAATTGAACGTTTGGCCAAAAAGGGCTTTGAAATGGCCATGAAACGGTCGAAAAGATTGTGCTGCGTCGATAAGGCCAATGTACTCGAATCTTCAAGGCTGTGGAGGGAAACGGTACAGGCCATGGCAAAGGATTATCCTGAAGTAGAGGTCTCTTACGAGTTCGTCGATGCCGTAGCCATGCGTTTGGTCCAATGGCCAAAAGACTACGACGTAATGATCACGGCCAACCTATTCGGTGATATTTTAACGGATGAAGCTTCCGTGATCTCGGGATCCATGGGCTTGATGCCATCCTCTTCGGTAGGAAGCAAGGTATCGTTGTACGAACCGATACACGGTTCCTACCCACAGGCAGCAGGAAAGGACATCGCCAACCCTTTGGCCACCGTATTGTCCGCCGCCATGTTGTTCGAGGATATGGATTTGACCGAAGAGGCCCAGGCCATACGTGACGTCGTGAACAAATCATTGGCCGAAGGAATCGTTACCGAAGACCTGGCCGAAGGCGGAAAGGCCTATAAAACCAGTGAAGTTGGTGATTGGTTGGCGAAGAACATATAGCGCCTTCCTAATTGTAACCAGTACAAAAGCCCTGTCATATATGCATACGACAGGGCTTTCTTATGGCCTTTGGTACCTTGGTATTAATTGTTAAATGCCATTTTCCTAAAGTTATAGCCTGACTTGTGCTTTCTGTATACGATGATTCCGATGGCCATAAGCACTCCCATTCCGGCCAAAACCGCACCTACCACACCGGCGTATACCACGCTCAATCCGAAGGTCATTGGCAAGCCGGCCAAGTAAGCCCCCGAGGCATTGCCCATATTAAAGGCGCTCTGGTTCATCGAAGAGCCGAGCATCTCATTGCCCCTTGAAGTATTTATGATGGCCATTTGTATCGGTGTCGAAACGGTAAAAGAGGCCATCCCGACAAAAAAGGTCATCCCAAGAACGATATAGGGATTAAACGCCAGTAACGAATTGGTCAACAACAGCACGACCATAACCGTCAAACTGATGGCCACCGCTTTTAAGGGCGAAAAGACCTCTGCCATCTTGGCCCCGATGAAATTGCCGAAAACCATGCCCATTCCGGCCAATATCATGGCGTATCCTACCATATACTCGCCCCATCCGGCTATGTCGGTAATTAACGGTGCGATATAACTGTACCAGGCGAAAAAGCCCCCTGTACCTATGGTGGTCAACATGATCATCGCCCACAGCTCCCCGTTCTTGAGTCCCTTGTTTTCCTTGGAATAGGGTTTGGGCCTTTCGGCCTCCAATTTGGGCATCCATAGGAAGACACTCAATACCGCAAGAAGTCCAACGATACCTACCATATAAAAGGAAATGCTCCAATTGTAATGGTGGCCAATATAGGTTCCGATGGGTACCCCGATCACATTGGCAATGGTCAATCCGGTAAACATCACGGCTATGGCCCGGGCGGCCTTGCCCTCCCTGGCCAATTTTCCTGCGACTACGGCCCCGATTCCAAAAAAGGCGCCATGTGGCAATCCCGATAAGAATCGAACGATTAAAAGCATGTTATAGCTGGTCGCAAATCCTGAAAGGGTATTAAACAGCGTAAACCATCCCATCAACAACAATAGGATCATCCGCGAATCCATTTTTGAACTAAAGCGGGTCAATAAGGGCGCCCCTACCACTACGCCCATGGCATAGGCGGCTATAAAGTGCCCTGCTTGGGAAATGGTAATGTTGAGTCCCTTGGCCACATCGGGCAGGATACCCATAATAACAAATTCGGTCAGTCCGATACCGAAGCCGCCTACGGCCAAGGCGATCAGCGCTTTTTTGTTAGCTCTTTCTGTTTTCATAATCTTGCAATTTGTAGGTTAAACTATTTTTTATGTTCACCTGTTTGGGAATGTTTGAGGTACATCCATAAATTTTACCCTACAAAATTAGTTTGCCTCGATAAGAATTTGCTTTACACATTTATCCAATAACTATGCTATTTTAACCTATTTACATCCTAAACTACAAATTGAGGTTAAAATTTAACACAAACATAGGAATTAGCTCAAATTGGGCACCAAATCCCTTGGTACTGAACTGGATGCAACGGGAAGTAGCCCTTGGGAGAGAAGGGTTAAAAAACAACAAACCCCAGCAATCCGATAGATTGTGGAGTTTGTAGTATAGTCTTACAGTAACCTGTCCTTCTTCCTTAAAGAATGTAGTCGGTGCTAACAAAATTGGACACCTTGGCCTCCAATAGGTTTTGTACGGTCTCGTTATTGAGTTCATTGTCCTTAAAGGCCACGAAGGTCCTAATGGAAAAGGAGCGCAGGGCATCGTGTACGCTCAAGGTCGCCTGGGCCGAATCCTTCCTACCGGTAAACGGATATACGTCGGGGCCTCTTTGGCACGAACTGTTCAGGTTGACCCTACAGACCAGGTTGACCAAGGTATCGATCAAGGGCGACAAGGTATAAACATCCTTTCCGAACAGACTTACCTGTTGCCCGTAGTTGCTCTCGGCCATATCGTTGAGCGGTTCCTCGATATCGGAAAAGGAAAGAACGGGAATCACCGGTCCGAACTGTTCTTCTTGGTACACCCGCATATCCTTGGTTACGGGATAAAGCACGGCTGGCCAGATGTAATTGTCAAATTTCTGGCCTCCTTTTTGGTTCATTATTTTTGCGCCCTTTTCAACGGCATCATCTATCAACTCTTGGATATAGGCCGGTTTACCCGGTTCCGGGAGGGGCGTAAGCTTAACCCCCTCTTCCCACGGGTTTCCGAATTTTAGTTCGTCTACCCTTTTGGAATAGCGTTTTATAAATTCATCCCTAATATCTTCATGCACGTAGATTACCTTAAGTGCCGTACATCTTTGCCCATTGAACGACAATGTACCGGCGATACATTCATCGATCGTAAGGTCTAGGTCCGCATCGGGCAAAATAATGGCGGGGTTTTTGGCCTCAAGTCCCAATACCAACCGCAGCCGGTTACTCTTCGGATGCTGTTCCTGCAAGGCGTTGGCCGATTTGCTATTGCCGATCAGCGCCAGGACATCGACCTTGCCCGTCTGCATGATCGGGGCCGCCACCGCCCTTCCCCTACCGAAAAGAATGTTTACGACGCCCTTTGGAAACGAGCTTTGAAAGGCTTCCAACAAAGGGGTGATCAACAAGACCCCGTGCTTTGCCGGCTTAAATATGGTCGTATTGCCCATGATTATGGCGGGAATCAACAGGGCAAAGGTTTCGTTCAACGGATAATTGTACGGCCCGAGGCACAGAACGACACCTAGGGGCCCTCTTTTGATATGGGCATAGACGCCATCGTGTTTTTGAAACTTGGCCGAATTGCGATCGAGTTCCTTGTATTCCTCTATGGTATCGTAGATGTATTCGATGGTACGGTCAAATTCTTTTTGCGAATCGGGAAGGGACTTACCGATTTCCCACATCAGGAGTTTGACAATTTCATCGCGCTTGGTCTCCATTTGCCCGACGAAATTCTCCATGCATTCGATACGGTCTTTTACGTGCATGGTCGGCCATACTCCCTGCCCCCTGCCATAGGCGGCCATGGCGGCATCCAATGCCTCCAGTGCCTCGGGCTCGCCCATGTCGGGTATACTGCCCAAAACCGTTGGCTTGTACGTTTCGGTAGACGATATGGTCGAATAGACTTCGGTCGTGTTTCCCGTCCATGTCTTCAACTCACCATCGATCAAATATTGTTTCTGCTCAATAAGTTCCTTGATCTGGAACTCTTCAGGAATAGTCTTCATTTGTGTTGGTATCTAAAATGGGTATAACAAATTATGTTAAAACGAAAATACGGAATAATAAAAACAGAAAAGCGCTAAAATATTATTAAATCGTTGTGCTTTTAGCAATATCACAGAACCGTATGATTTTTTTAAATAAGGTATTGAAAAAGGTCGGGTTTGTCGTTTAGGTAGTCTCCATAAAAATTATTGGCCTTCATACGTCCAATAAGGGGCTGCAGGTCTTCCGGACGCTTAAGTTCGATACCAACGATGGCCGGAGCGTTCTCACGACTCGATTTTTTGGAGTATTCAAAATGCGTAATGTCGTCATCTGGACCCAAAATTTCGGCCACAAATTCTTTTAGGGCTCCGGGCCGTTGTGGGAATCGCACAATAAAATAATGCTTTAACTGTCCGTAGAGCAAGGCCCTTTCCTTGATCTCGGCCGTTCGGGTGATATCGTTGTTGCTGCCACTTAGGATGCAGACCACGTTTTTTCCCTTGATCTCTTCCGAAAAATAATCCAAGGCGGCAATAGTCAGGGCACCGGCCGGTTCCACCACAATGGCATCGCGGTTGTAAAGGTCTAAAATTACCTGACAAACCTTGCCTTCGGGTACGGCCACGATATCGCTCAGTCCGCTTTTACAAATCTCAAAAGTAAGGTCGCCTACCTTTTGGACGGCGGCCCCATCGATAAATTTATCTATTTGCCCCAGTTTGGTGTTCACCCCTTTTTCCATGGATGTTTTCATCGATGGCGCCCCTTGGGGCTCTACACCAATTATTTTGGCTTGTGGGGCAAGCTCTTTAAAAACCCCGATCAGCCCCGATGCGAGTCCGCCACCACCGATTGCAGCGAATACGTAATCGATGGGTTCTTGGGATTGGTCCAACAGCTCAAGACCTACCGTACCCTGCCCTTCAATGACCTTAGGGTCGTCAAAGGGGTGGATAAAGGTCTTATCGTTCGCCGTACAGAACGCCATCGAACTTTTGAACGAATCGTCAAAGGTATCGCCCTCCAAGACCACGTCTACCCATTCGCCACCGAACATCTTGGTCTGTTCTATTTTTTGCTTGGGTGTTACCGAAGGCATGTAAATGGTCCCGCGAATGCCCAAATGGTTGCAGGCAAAGGCCACGCCCTGGGCGTGGTTGCCGGCGCTGGCGCATACGATACCGTTTTTCCTTTCCTTATCGGATAGGGAACTGATCTTATTAAAGGCTCCCCGGATCTTGTAAGACCGTACCCGGTGTAGGTCTTCCCGTTTCAAAAGGATGTGGGCATCAAACAATTTTGACAGCCTTATACTGGGGGTCAGCGGGGTTACGGAGGCCACTTGGCCAATGGTCTCGGCCGCTTTTCGAATATCGGCAATGTTGGGAAAATACGACATACAAAAAAACCCTGTTCGCAAAGAGTCCCTTAACGGGCGACCTATAAACGAACAGGGCTTAATTAAAATTATACAATAGGCTTCATGGCGGTCATCGAAGCACGCAGCCTCGCTCCTACCACTTCTACCGGATGTTCGCGCAACACTTTGTTCACGGCGATCAACTTGGCATTGTCTACCCCGTTATCCTTGTCTTTTCCGTAGGCGGTTCCGATTACATCGGTGTCGATCTTCTTCATAAAATCGGCCAACAGGGGCTTACAGGCATGATCGAAGAGGTAACAACCGTACTCGGCCGTATCGGAGATAACCCGGTTCATTTCGAACAATTTCTTTCTCGCAATGGTGTTGGCGATCAAAGGGGTTTCGTGCAAGGACTCGTAATAGGCCGATTCGCCAATGATACCCGATTCCGTCATGCTTTCATAGGCCAACTCTACGCCTGCCCTTACCATGGCGATCATCAAAACGCCATTGTCGTAAAACTCCTGTTCGGAAATTTCCATATCGCCAGCGGGCGTTTTTTCAAATGCGGTCTCACCGGTTTCGGCCCTCCAGCGCAATAGGTTTTCGTCGTCA
Organism: Pseudozobellia thermophila; assembly: GCF_900141855.1. Taxonomy (GTDB): domain Bacteria; phylum Bacteroidota; class Bacteroidia; order Flavobacteriales; family Flavobacteriaceae; genus Pseudozobellia; species Pseudozobellia thermophila. The sequence continues at coordinate 48,074 of NZ_FQYU01000012.1, read as the reverse complement.
TTGGCCCAATCTTCCATCATGGTCTTCGAGAAATGGCCGGTCATGATATCGTCCATATGCTTTTGGAAAAGCGGACGCATGATTTCCTTCAATTCTTCCGACAGTTCAAAGGCCTTGATTTTGGCCGGGTTGGAAAGACGGTCCATCATATTGGTAATGCCACCGTACTTCATTCCCTCGGTTACGGTCTCCCATCCGTATTGGATAAGTTTGGATGCATACCCCGGATCGATGCCCTTCTCGACCATTTTGTCGAAACATAGGATGCTACCTGTCTGCAACAATCCGCATAAAATGGTCTGCTCGCCCATTAGGTCGGACTTTACCTCGGCCACGAAGGACGATTCAAGCACACCGGCCCTATGCCCTCCGGTAGCCACTGCATAGGCCTTGGCCTGCTCCAGTCCTTTGCCCTGTGGGTCGTTGTCGGGATGAACGGCGATCAAGGTAGGTACGCCGAAACCTCTTTTGTATTCTTCGCGGACTTCCGAACCCGGACATTTGGGCGCGACCATGATAACGGTAAGGTCTTCGCGGATCTGCATGCCCTCTTCCACAATATTGAAACCATGCGAGTAAGAAAGCGTGGCCCCTTTTTTCATCAAGGGCATTACGGCGTTGATAACGCTCGTATGCTGTTTGTCGGGCGTCAGGTTGATCACCAAATCGGCCGATGGCACCAGCTCTTCATAAGTTCCCACATCAAAACCGTTTTCAGTGGCATTGACATAAGATTGACGCTTTTCCTTGATTGCACCTTCGCGCAGGGCATAGGAAATATCCAAGCCCGAATCGCGCATGTTGAGCCCTTGGTTCAATCCCTGGGCACCACAACCCACGATCACTATTTTTTTTCCCTTTAAAGCGGATACACCATCGGAAAACTCCGAGGATTCCATAAACCTACATTTACCCAATTGGGCCAGTTTATCCCTTAATGATAGTGTATTGAAGTAATTTGCCATAGATAATAATTTTTCTTTTCATCCTGCACCACAGGAAAATGTTCAATTTATCGGTTATTTAAAATTTTCGACCAACGAAAATACGTATTAATAAGTTATTGCCTGTAATAATTAGGCCTCTTCGTAAAATTCTTTGAGCAGCCCCGTTATCTGCATTATATCCTTGGATACGGATATACGCCCAGACCTTACGAACTGCATGATGCCATAGGGTTTCAGTTGCTCGTACATATCATCGATCTCGTTCCTTCTACCCGATTTGGCGATTACAAAAAACTCACGGGCCACGGTAACGATCTGCGAATTGTTGTCTTTTATAATATTTTGGATCTGCCTTTCGTCGAACAGGAGGTTCGATGCAATTTTAAACAAGGCCGACTCTTGGTAGATCGTCTCTTCGTCGGTATGGTAGAAGGCCTTGATCACTTCGATCTGCTTCTCTATTTGTCCTACGATATTGCGCACCCATTTTTCGGTGGTATGCACTACGATCGTAAATTTGGAAACCCCATCGATCTCGGATTTTGAGACGTTAAGGCTTTCAATGTTGATATGGCGCTTTAAAAATATACCTGATATTCTGTTCAAAAGGCCAACGTTGTTCTCGGAATATACCGAAATTGTAAACCACTGTTGTTTTTTCATCACTTACTCCATATAATCGGTCGAACGCAGCCGATTGTTGTTTTCTGTATTTAAATCCTCTCGACTGCGCCCGAGGGGTTACTTTTAATTTATTGTCGTCGACAGCTACCGCCCCTTTTCAACGGTCCCTTATTTATTTCTAACCGCTACGACAAGCCCTGTCGACCAATCCATCTTGGTCAAGGTAAAATCCCGCTTCCTTTCCAAATAGGCTACAAGGTCCTGTACATGCCCTTCGTGGCCATAGGGCCAGTTCGGCTGGGCCTTCATATCGTCGATTACGTAAAAGCCGCCCACCTTTACCAGGTCGAGGACTTCTTCGATTTCACTGTACTTGCCCGGCCATGCATCGGCAAAAACCAAATCGAATTTTTCGCCCGAATAGGTTTTCAACCATTTGCCCACATCGGCGCACACCAGCTTGAGCCTGGCATCTTTTTCAAAATACGCTTGGGCTATTCGAACCCACTTTGGATCATTGTCGATCGATACCACTTTCGATCCGGCATCCATTCCGTCGAGGATCCATGCCAAGCTTAGGCCAAGGCCCGTACCCAGTTCAAGGAACCTGCCTTTCGGCTTTGAGGCCACCAAGGTCTTCAACAAGGTGCCTATGTAAACGTCGGAAGGCATGGTAAAGCCGACTTCCTTCGATCTTTGCACTATCTGCCCATAAATTTCGGGAGTATCGGAAATGTTGGTGTCGAACATGGCCATTCTGGTTCAAGGGCTTATCGGCAGACCGTCAAAAACGGGCCAAAACCAATTTTCATTGTTATTTTAAACGGATATCGGAAACCGATGCCCCTGCAGGTACCATGGGGAAGACGTTGTCTTCCTTTTCTACCTTCACTTCCAGGAAATACGGATTTTTGGAAGCGATCATCTCCTCAATGGTCGATTGCAATTCTTCCCTCTTGCTCACCCTTTTCGATTCTATGTGATAGCCTTCGGCAATCTTCACAAAATCGGGATTGACCATTACCGTAGAGGCATATCGCTTATCGAAAAAGAGCTCCTGCCATTGCCTTACCATACCCAAATGGTCGTTGTTGAGCACGACGATCTTAACGGGAAGGTTGTGTTGAAAGATCACCCCGAGCTCCTGAATGGTCATTTGGTAGCCACCGTCGCCGATAATGGCGACCACTTCGCGGTCCATGGCACCCATTTTGGCCCCTATGGCGGCCGGAAGGGCAAAGCCCATCGTACCGAGGCCTCCGGAGGTAATATTGCTTTTAGACTCCTTGAACTTGGCGTACCTGCAACCGATCATTTGGTGCTGTCCCACATCGGTTACGATAACGGCCTTGTTACCCGAGGCGATATTGATCTGTTCGATCACCTCGCCCATGGTCAAGCCTTCCTTTGTCGGGTGAATGTCGCCCTTGATGACTTCGTTGAACTCAATTTCGTATTTCTTCTTGAACTCGTTATGCCAATCTTCGTGCTTGTTTTCGTTGACCAAGGGCAATAACAGCCCCAAGGTTTCCTTGGCATTGCCCAAGACCGCCACATCGGCGTGTACGTTCTTGTTCACCTCGGCCTTGTCGATCTCGAAATGTATGACCTTGGCCTGCTTGGCATAGGTATCGAGTTTTCCCGTTACCCTATCGTCAAAACGCATGCCTATGGCTATGAGCAAATCGCATTCATTGGTCAATATATTCGGGCCATAGTTGCCATGCATGCCCACCATGCCCACATTCAAGGGGTGATCGGAATCGATGGCGGAGGCCCCCATGATGGTCCATGCCGCGGGAATACCGCTCTTTTCGATCAAGGCCTTCAACTCTTCCTCGGCCTTGCCCAAGATCACGCCCTGCCCCCACACGATCATCGGCTTTTTGGCGCTATTGATCAATTCAGCGGCCGCCTCGATGGCCTTGGCATCCGGCTTAGGCACAGGATTATAGCTGCGGACCGCCGTACATTTTTCATAACTGAACTCAAACTCGTCGATTTGGGCATTCTTTGTGATATCGACCAAAACGGGACCTGGACGGCCGGCTTTTGCGATATAGAAAGCCTTGGCCATGATCTCTGGAATCTCTTCGGCCTTGGTAATTTGATAGTTCCATTTGGTGACCGGGGTCGAGATACCTATGATATCCGTCTCCTGAAAGGCATCGGAACCCAACAACGCGCGGGTCACCTGCCCGGTAATGCAGACCATTGGTGTCGAATCGATCTGCGCATCGGCAAGACCCGTCACCAAATTGGTCGCACCCGGACCCGAAGTGGCCATGGCCACGCCTACCCTGCCCGAAACCCGGGCATAACCCTGGGCGGCATGGGCGGCTCCCTGTTCGTGCCGCGTCAAGATATGTGTAAGTTTGTCCTGAAACTTATAGAGCTCGTCGTATACGGGCATAATGGCACCTCCCGGATACCCATAAAGCGTATCGACACCTTCGGCCAACAGACAATGGATGATGGCTTCGGCACCCGACATTTTCAGCTTGGCCTTGTTCTTAGCCTCCTCGGTTTTTATTTTAACTGCTTCCATATTACGTTCAAGTATTGGTGCCTTTTTCTTTCGGACTTGCCACTAAGACACGTATTTAAACAATCGGAAAATCGACTTTCCCTTTACTATTCCTATTAAAATTCATCGGTAACACAACCTTGGGAGGCCGATGATACCGTCTTTGCATATTTGTAGAGCACCCCTCTTTCAAACTTGAGTTTGGGCGCCTTCCATTTGGCCCTTCGCTCGGCCAGTACCTCATCGCTGACCTCGATGTCGATGGTGTTGTTCACGGCATCGATCACAACGATATCGCCGTTTTCGACCAAGGCGATGTTTCCTCCCACCTGGGCTTCGGGAGAGACGTGGCCTACGACGAAGCCGTGGGAACCACCTGAAAACCTTCCATCGGTGATCAGGGCCACATGTTTGCCCAAACCGGCCCCCATAATGGAAGAGGTTGGCTTGAGCATCTCGGGCATCCCCGGAGCCCCTTTGGGCCCTTCGTACCTGATGATTACCACATCCCCTTTTTTGACCTTTCCACTCTTGATGCCTTCGTTCACCGCCGTCTCACTGTCGAATACATTGGCTGGTCCTCTAAACGAAAGGCCTTCCTTACCGGTAATCTTGGCCACGGCGCCTTCCGTTGCCAAGTTGCCAAAAAGGATTCTTATATGTCCTGATTCCTTAATGGGATTCTCGACGGTACGGATAATATCTTGGTCGGCATCCAACTCTGCGGCATCGGCGAGGTTTTCGGCCAATGTTTTTCCGGTTACGGTGAGGCAGTCGCCATGCAACATGCCTTGCTTGAGCATATATTTAAGTACGCCGGGCACGCCGCCTACCTCGTGCAGGTCTTCCATTGAATAGCGTCCACTAGGTTTAAGGTCGGCCAACAATGGGGTCGAGTCGCTTATATTTTGGAAATCCTCGAGGGTAAATTCGATTTTGGCCGCCTTGGCTATCGCCAAGAAATGAAGTACGGCATTGGTAGACCCCCCTAGGATGGTCACCACTCGAATGGCATTTTCCAAAGACTTTCTGGTAACGATATCCGAAGGCTTGATGTCTTTCTCCAACAGTAACCTCATGGCCTCGCCCGCCCTGACGCATTCGTGTTCCTTCAATTTTCCATCGCTTACCGCGGGATTGGAGGAATTGAAGGGCAGCGACATGCCCAAGGCCTCAATGGCCGAGGCCATGGTGTTGGCGGTGTACATACCGCCACAGGCACCCGCCCCGGGACAAGCCTTATGTATAACTTCCTTGTATTCCGCCTCGTCAATGGTCCCGGCCACTTTCTGGCCAAAGGCCTCGAAGGCCGAGATGATATCCAACTTTTTTCCGTTATGGCATCCGGAGGCTATGGTACCCCCATAGACCAAGATCGATGGCCGGTTCAACCTTAACTGGGCGATCAGGGCTCCCGGCATATTCTTATCGCAACCCACTACGGTAACCAATCCGTCGTAACCCATGGCCTCTACCACGGTCTCCATGGAATCGGCGATCAAATCCCTTGATGGCAGGGAAAAACGCATCCCCGGTGTACCGTTCGATATCCCGTCGCTTACCCCAATGGTATTAAATATCAGTCCTACCAGATTGGCCTGGGTCGCCCCTTTTTTTACTTCAACGGCCAAGTCGTTAAGGTGCATATTGCACGGATTCCCCTCATAGCCCGTGCTGGCAATACCGATAAAGGGTTTTTTTAAATCTTCATCGGTGAGGCCAAGGGCATGCAACTGGGCCTGGGCCGCCGGTAAGCTAGGGTCTTGGGTTACGCTGTGACTAAATTTCTTCAAATTCATTTATCAATGTAGTTGTGGTTGTTGTAAATGTGCAAAATAGTTGTTGTTACCCAAAGGTATCGATTTCATAAAGCCCTGTGATTTAAGGCCAAACGGCTTTCTAAAGCCAAGATTTATATTTTTTTACTAACCAATTGATTATAAGGTTCTTAAATACATAATTTTATCATATTCAATAGTTGCAAAATACTTGATCAGAGCTGCAGTCGGACCTATTTTGCCTTAAAGTCCATTCGTTTTCCAATAAAAAAGGCCTGTATCAATCTCGTTTTTGATACAGGCCTCCAAAGTCGATAGAATTCCGTATCACTTCCCTCCGGAAATGACCAAATCCACCACGACTTTTGTATATTTTGCAATCATGGAAACAATATTATATAAAATATAAAACTCCACAAAGTATCCCGATCAATAATGCGCCCTCTAACCAAAATTTTACGGTTTTCTCAATTTGAAGCGTACTTTGTCGCCATATTTCTTCTGTGCCATAAGGGATATGGCCTCATCGGATAGCTGTAGAATTCGCGGATATCCTCCCGTTGTCTGGCCGTCCTTCATCAAAACGATCAATTTGCCCGAAGGCGTCAATTGTACCGTACCGGGCAAGGTAGCCGAGGTAAGCATTGAAATAGCATGGCCCGGGAGCTTTTCCTCAAGCTGATAGGCCATTCGATTGTTTTCGTTCGACACGGTAAACGCCTTTGAAAACAAGACCTCCAATTGCTTGTCGTCCAACAGTTCGTACTCGGGTCCCTGGGTAACGTAAAGCACGTTTTCCCCTAAAAAGGAATCTACTTTCAGCTCACTGACCTTAGGGTCAAAATGGGATACTTTGGTATAGGCCACGGTATCCCCTTTTTTTAAATGGTCTTTGGGGGTCACCGGTATAAAAAAGGAACGGCTACCCAGAACGACGGGAGTTTGAAAGCCGTTCTTGACAGCGAGGTAGCCCCTGAACCCCCTTTGCAGTTTACCGAAGGTCAGGATATCCCCTTTTTTGATTTTCGTCACCTTATATCTGTCTACCTGTCCATTGTTCAGGCTTGCCGGAATATCGGCCCCGCCCAAACAGATATAGGTATCTTGGTCAAACTGTAGGGAGGGTCCCGTCATGGTAATTTCCATAACGGCCGCATCGGGCTGGTTCTCCAAGAGCGCATTGACCTTACTGGCCGAATAGGTATCCATATATCCCGCTACGGGTACTCCTTTGTTGAGCAGCCCAAAACGACCTTGGTCTTGAATGGTCGTAAAAAGTCCGGCTTTTAAAACTTTAAGCATCCCATTCCGATTTTTCCGGCTTATAAATACCCACTTCCGCTTCTATCTTATGCAAGTCGTATTCGGCCCGTTCTATAGCGTAAAATTGCACCTTGTCCCCCACACTGATAAAACAGGGCTCCTCCTTTTTCGGATCGAACATCGGCACGGGGCACCTTCCGATAATATTCCAGCCCCCCGGGGACTCCTGGGGGTATATTCCGGTTTGTTTTCCCGCGAGTCCGACCGCCCCTTTCGCGACCTTTGACCTGGGCTGTGGTTTCCTGGGGATTTCAAGTTCTTTGGGCAAGCCGCCCAAATACATGAACCCGGGCAAAAAACCGATACAATAAAGCGTATAGGTGTACGATGTGTGCAAGCGAACGATTTCGTCTTCGGTCTTGCCCGAACGATCGGCCACCTCGGGCAGGTCGATGGCAAACTCCGGGTCGTAACAGACCGGCAAACGCCACAGCCATCTTTTACCGGATCTCGTTGTTGCGGGACGACCGTACCAATCCCTTAATTTTTTCGCAAATTCCTCAAATACGATGGGCCGTTCGCGATGGATCAAGGTAACCGAATTATAGGCGGGCACTATTTCCCAATTCGCGCCTTTTAGGCCGACCTCCTCCAAAAACCAGGTAAATTGAAGAATATCGTCAAGAATGGCCTCCTCGACCCGTTGCGGCCATTCCATCAAAATAGCGTGCACACCAAAGGGCCGAATGGAAATCTCGTAGGTACTCACTTTATTTAGGTATTAGGGTTCGGTATATGCTGCCTAATATACGACACAATTTCATAAGCTGCAGGTGTATCGCCATGAACACAAAACGTATCGGCCTTAATTTTCCTTAATTCGCCGCTTATGGTCTTTACTTGTTGAAATTTAATTATTCCCGTGATATGTTCCAAAACCTTTTCGGGACTCAGGATCAGGGCCCCGGGCTCATTGCGGGCAACGAGGGAAAGATCGGGGTTGTAATTTCTGTCGGCAAAGACCTCGTAGGCAATGGCGAACCCCTGCTTGAGGGCCTCAGCCTCAATTTTGGAAGCAAAAGGCACCAGAATTCGGAGCGATTTTTTAAAATCGGCAAGCCCGCTTAGAACAACTGCGGCCAAATCTTGGTTTGCCGCCATATCGTTGTACAAGGCACCATGGGGCTTAATGTGATCCAAGCGCATGTCCTCCTCCGCCGCAACGGCCTGAAGTTCGCATACCTGCTGCACGATGCTCTTTTGCAATTCAGGCGCAGCCAACGCAAGGGACTTTCGCCCGAAGTTGGCCCGGTCGGGATATGAAGGGTGGGCCCCTACCCGCACCCCATGGCGCTTGGCCAATAGCAAGGCCCTTCTCATGCTATCCCTGTCCCCCGTGTGCCCTCCACAGGCTATGCTGCACGAAGTGATGTACGGAAAAAGACGTTCCTCGCCTTTGGTGCCCTCCCCTACATCGCAATTGATCTCTATCGTTTTCATCTTATGCCAAATTGCCGTCCAAATTATCCGGTAAAAATAAGAAATGGGTTTTGCTATTGTCGGTTTTAACCAAAAAACCACCGCACAATCAACCGGTCCTTCCTTTATAAAATTACAAGGTCGACCCTTGTTTTCACCACAATTTTAACACTTTTGATTGCCGTTTATCTAAAAAAATGCAGTTCGTCTAAAAGTGGGGTGCCGTACATCGAAACTATATACTAATCGAAAAATATGCAGGTTATAATATTCCCAAATCAAACATACCGGTCCTAACCCCCCGGCCCAAAATTGACCTATTTATATGACTTGTGTGGAATGTAACAAACAACTCGATTACTCCGACCATAAGGCGAGTATGGATGCGTTAGGTGTTGAGCTATGCCCTGCTCACCAAAGGCGAATGATCAAATTGATAGAGAGTCATAATACGCCCAAAGAAGCCATTCAACTGTATTACGGACTCAAGGAAGCCGGAGTAACGGCCATGTTGGAATGGTGGGACGGAAGCAAGTCTATCGACATAGCCATTTCGCGGGTAAAGCTGAACATCGAAATCGATGTTGAATACAATATGATAACCCACGAACAGGCCATACACGACCTCGAGGAAGCCATGCATTCGTTCAAGAACGGGTTCACTACCATACGAATACCCCATGTCCTTATAAAATATTATCTCAAAGAAACCGTTAATAATATTCTAGGAATAATGGAAGGGCTTCGCACGCACATCAAGGCCATTTAACCCAAATACGTTCATCATGTCCATTTCTGATAAAATATTGAAGGTACCCTTACGGATTTCCCTTTCCATAATTTTAGTGGGACTTTTATTAAAAATCTTGCAATGGCCCTATGCCCGGGAAACCATGATGGTCGGTTTCGCCGCAACCGGCATCCTTTATCTGTTCAGGTTCTGGAAAAAGAACGAAAAAAAATTCCTCGACATCGTAAAGCTTGTCTTGGTTGTGAGCTGGACCTTGAACGGCCTGCTTCGGACCTTGCACCTTACCTACACCACATTTTTTCAAATTGTAATCGGACTCTCGTTCGTCACTTGGTTCGTAATGGAAGGAACGGCCTATTTTTTGGATGAGGACCGCAGGTCTAAAAACCAACGCATTCAAGTAATCTGGAACTTTGCCATGGTGGTCGGGGCCTTGGCCATTATTGCCGGAAGTATCCTCAATGTTTTAAATTGGCGTTTTGCCATCCCCCTTCTTGTCGTAGGCATTACCATTATTGCCGCCTATATACTCAAAGATATCTTTACCCCGAAAAAAATCGATGGTGGAGATCCCAACAACGAGGAGTTTCAGCTTTAGCCCCTTATCCCCCATGCATATCAATACACCATAATGCAGGTATCACCGGCACTTGCCTTGTAAAAGAGGCGGATGTTGATCAGGTACTTTTTGCCCTTGAACAGTTTCTCCCGTATCACCGAATTGCGGTCTTCCCCGCTATCATCATCCCCCGACAGGTAGACGTTTTCATCGTTACGCACCTCCGAAAGCACCATCACGGTATCCATATCGCCAAAGGTACGTATGGTATAGTACCGCGATTCCTCGGGTATGAATTCCATATTGGCCTGATTCCCTGCATCGATGGAAATAATTTCCGAATGAAAGGCCTTAAGCCTCGTAAAGGTCCGCTTGTCCATTTTGGGATAAAATTGCTTTACCCAAGTTATATCGCGGTTCGAAAGGCCCGCTTCGGGCGAAAGTCCGGTTTTATACTTCTCGGGGGAAAGAATCATATTCGCGCCAAAGGGATAGTGCATGATCGAATTGGGGTCCCAGCTCGACCCTTGAACCTCGTCCGGGGAAATTTTACGTATGATGTTGTGAAAGGTCTTGTCCCGGGACCAATAATTGGGAGGACCGGCCAATGCGCTGTAAACGGCGTCTTCGTCCCAAACGATTCCCGCCTTGGGGTTTTGGTGCTCGTGGGGAAAGCCCATTGCATGTCCGATTTCGTGTAGGACGGTATCTTGGTCGTCAACGATATCCCAGCCGAAATTCATGGTGCGCTCCCCCTTGGGTATTTCCCATGCGTCGCGCCCCACATAAGACCACGAACCCTCTCCCTTGGCAAAACCGATACGTATAAGGGCCTCGAGGTGGTCGCCGGTCTCTTCAAACTCCAGGCCTATCCCCAGATCTTTCCAGGTACGAAAGGCATTCCGGACCGCTTCCTTCTCCTCCGCGCTACCTTCCCAAAAAAGCTTGGTCTGGTTGCCATTGCTATCCGTGGCCGGCGTAAAGAACGAATCCCCTTCGAAAAAAGAAAACTTTAGTTTGGTCCCGTTGACCCATTTCTTGGCCATCATTAGTATGGCCTCCATTCTCAACGGACCTACCGGCATATCAAAAGACCGCTCCGGCATTTGAGGCAGGTTGCAATAACGTATTTCACTAGGTGCTCCCATGATTCGATTCTTTTAGGTTTGTTGTACGGGTCAGAAGACGGACCGGCGGCAGGGGCCATCCACCCACGACCATCCAAATTACCCAACAAACAACTGAATATCAATACGTTTTGTATAAACAGCCCTATATGGTGTGCAATCGGGGCACTTTTTAGGACAGGCTACCCACAGGAAGGGAAATCCGGCCAAATTTCGGACAAAGCGTACCGTTAATCGGTCCTTTGTGTGACCTCCCCCCTGTTCTTTATGGAATATATCTGCCGTTGACCGGACTTTTGACCATCAATCGAAATAACCCTCCCTTTCCCCGATCAATACCCAAGGGTCTTGATATTTGACGTTCTTTTAAAAGAAACATCAACACGTATCTATGAAAGAAAAATACACGATGAACGATTACTTGGTATACATTTTTTGTGCGGCCTGCTTTATATGGTCGCTTTATGTAATTTTTTTTGAAACGGTGCCCTAGGGGTTGAAGGTCCCTTTTAGCTATAAATAATTACGTATCAGCATTTTTCACGATATGCCGGTATTGGTCAATTCGATTTCTTGTCGTAATTTCTAGCCTTTAATTCAACTTCAACTAGAAAACGCTACGAAATGAAAGACAGACGCACCTTTTTACAGCAAACCGGAATCTTGGTCGCCTCTACGGCCTTTGCGCCCAATGCCTTATGGGCCAGCACCTCACCTCAAAAGAAGAAACTTGGCGTGGCCTTGGTAGGTTTGGGCTACTACAGTACCGACCTTTTGGCGCCGGCCCTTCAACTGACCGAACACTGCGAACTGAAGGGAATCGTTACCGGAAGTCCCGAAAAAATCCCCGTTTGGCAAGAGAAATATGGCCTTGCCGACAAGAACATCTACGATTACGGGAATTTCGACGACATTGCCAACAATACGGATATCGATGTGATCTACATCGTCTTACCCCCCTCAATGCATGCCGAATATGTCATCAGGGCGGCGAAAACGGGAAAGCACGTATGGTGCGAAAAACCAATGGCCCCTTCGGTAAAGGATTGCGAGGCCATGATCAAGGCCTGTAAAGACCACAAAGTAAAGCTTTCCATCGGTTACCGCTGCCAGCACGACCCCAACATTCAGGCCTACATGAAGGCCGCCAAGGAAAAGACATTCGGCAAGGTAGCCATGGTCACTTCGGCAGCGGGCTATTTCGACGGCCGTACGGACCATTGGAAACAAAAGAAGGCCATGGGCGGTGGTGTAATGGGCGACATGGGGGTATATGCCATTCAGGGTGCCAGGCTGGCCACGGGAGAGGAACCCGTTTCGGTGTTGGCCCAGACCTTTACCACACGCCCCGATATCTATCACGAAGTAGAAGAAACGGCCATGTTCCAACTTGAGTTCCCCAGCGGTGCAAGGGCCGCTTGCCACACCAGTTTTGGCATTTCGATGAACTATCTTAAGATCAATTATGAAAAGGGATGGCTTCAAATGGAACCCCATTCGTCATATAGGGGCAACAAGGGCGTTATGAGCAACGGTACCAAAATCGACTACCCGATAGCCAATCAGCAAGCCCGACAAATGGACGATGACGCCCTGGCCATCATCAACGATACCGATGTGATGGTTCCCGGGGAAGAAGGCCTACGCGATATTCGGGTGGTAGAGGCCGTTTACAAATCGGCAGCCGCCAACAATTTGATCAAAATTTGACCGTAGTATCCCCAAAAACAAGGGGTTACCATTGCAAAAACTGACAAAAACCCCAATATTTTTGAGATAATCCCCTAAAAATATTGGGGTTTTTCTATGGGTTATTTTTTAGTGGAGTAGCTAAATTCGTTCATGGATCAGAGACCTATTACTATGAAATTTAAAGATAAACTTACCTATATCTATGTAGCGTTCAATATTGTATTTATAATTGCGATGACTATATTTTTGATTTATAGCTATCCTTTTTAAAAAGCAGAACGGACGCTGGTATTCCATTATTTCGATTGAGCCCGGTGCAGGGCAAAAAAGAAACCCAAGAACGTCGCCGTAAACATTTTACGGAAAGAACCACAGCCCCATACGCTGTGGTTTTTTAATTCGAATTGTTAAGATTAAATGCATTTCATCGAAAAAATGTGCATTTCATCTACACTCTCTCTTGGAAATGATATATTAGCCCCTGTATTAAAACCCCTATATCATGAAAACGATCTTACTTGCATTGAAACGGCTCGAAGAAGAAAGACAACTGTTCTTAAGGATCATGAAAGACATAGAGCGTTAATGCGAAAATCTTGTAAAGGAACAAAAAACCCGATTAAGTTATTAGTCGGGTTTTTTGTTGCCGGTATGCCGAAGGGTCGGACATCCACCTACTACCCTAGCCACCCTTCCCTATCCAAACTCCTGTACTGAATGGCCTCGGCAATATGGTTGCCACTAATGTCGGCGGCCTTGTCCAGATCGGCAATGGTTCGCGCCACCTTTAAGATGCGGTCGTACGCCCTCGCCGAAAGGTTCAACCTTTCCATGGCGTTCTTCAATAATTCCTTCGAGGCCCCGTCCAATTTGCAAAACTCCCTGATCTGCTTGGTATTCATCTGGGCATTGTAGTGCACGTTGTCCAGCCCGTTAAACCGCTTTGTCTGTACCTCCCGGGCCGCGGTTACCCGTTTGCGGATTTCCACACTGCTTTCTCCCTTGCGGTCTTCGGACAGTTTTTCAAAGGGTACCGGGGTAACCTCGATATGGAGATCGATACGATCCAACAGCGGACCCGAAATTTTGCTTAAATAGCGCTGCATTTCGGCCGGGGACGAGGTAACCGGGGCATCGGGATCGTTAAAATAGCCTCCCGGACTCGGGTTCATGCTTGCCACCAACATAAAGCTGCTCGGATAGGTGACCGTAAAACGCGCCCGTGAAATGGTCACCTCGCGGTCTTCGAGGGGTTGGCGCATAACCTCGAGTACGCTCCTTTTAAATTCGGGCAATTCGTCAAGAAACAATACGCCGTTGTGGGAAAGCGATATTTCTCCGGGTTGCGGGTAGGCGCCACCACCGACCAGGGCGACATCCGAAATGGTATGGTGGGGTGCCCGAAACGGGCGCTGGCTCATCAGCCCCATGTTCTTGATCTTTCCGACAACACTGTGTATCTTGGTCGTCTCCAAGGCCTCGTGCATCGTCATAGGCGGCAGGATGGAGGGCAAACGCTTCGCCAGCATGGTCTTGCCCGCGCCGGGCGGACCTATGAGAATGATATTGTGCCCCCCAGCCGCGGCTATTTCCATACAGCGCTTGATGCTTTCCTGCCCCTTGACATCGGAAAAATCGAACTCGGGAAAATCCAAACTTCTATAAAATTCCTCCCGTGTGTCTATTATCGTCTGTTCCAAGGCCTGGCCCTTGTCGAAAAAGGCGATGACCTCGCTAATATTTTCGACACCATAGACTTTTAGGTCGGAAACAATGGCCGCCTCCTTGGCATTCACCTTTGGAAGGATAAAGCCTTCAAACCCTTCTTCCTGGGCCTTTATGGCAATGGGCAGGGCCCCTTTGATGGGCTGAAGGCTACCGTCAAGGGAAAGCTCGCCCATAATAATGTACTTCTCGATATTTTCGGACTTAATCTGTCCGGAGGCCGACAAAATGCCCAAGGCCAGTGTCAGGTCATAGGCCGAACCTTCCTTTCTCAGGTCGGCCGGTGCCAAATTCAAGGTTATTTTCTTGCCGGGAATGCGATACCCATTGTTCAGCAAGGCCGCGGCTATGCGATAGTTGCTTTCCTTGATCGCATTGTCGGGCAGCCCTACCAAATGGTAGCCCACCCCGGTATCGACGTTCACTTCACAGGTAATGGTCGTAGCCTCGACCCCGAAAACGGCACTTCCGTAAACTTTTTTAAGCATGCTACTATAAACTTGGTATTACAATTTATCATAAGGGGGATCATGTTACTCATGGTTCTTAAAGATCAATTGCGATTTTGAGCTGGCTTCGATTTCAGGCCTGTCGATCATCATTTTTCTGAACCTGCCCTCTATATACATTTGGGCCTGGTCGTCGTAGTGCTCGCTAAAGGGGTTGCCCGATTGCCCCGTTGGCAAGATGCTCCAACTGTCCCCTACGTCCGAAAAATCGATGATACGCCTGGTAGACGGACCGGAGCTCACCTTGTACCGTCCGTCGTCGGAGTAGGGAAAGAACATATTGTTGATCACCTCACGCGAGCCCACGACCGGAAAGGGGCCCACGTTGAAAAAAGGGCGCAAGGCCGCTACCTGCCCTATCGGATGGCCATGCTCCAAGGTGTGCACCCGGTCCCAGGTCCATTTTAAGGGGTCGGGGCCCAAAGATTCCCTTAGGCTCCCAAAGGCCTTGACAAAAGCGGTATTGACGATTTCCCTGGAGGTTTCGCGATGGCCCTGGGTACGCACGTCGTCCCACCAAATGGATTCCGGATCGGCTATCAGGGGCGCTATGGTCCGTTTGATCAAGTGGGTCTCCTGCAGTTCCTCGAACATCGCATCCCCGAGCTCATCCTCAAAAACATCCTTCAACAAGACGTAGACCCATTTGTGGAAGAACGTCGCCTCTTCCGAATCGAGTTCGTATTCGCCCTTCCATACCTTGAGCCGGGCAAGCAACCCCAACTGATCCTCGTCAAGTCCCTCGTGATCTACCCGACCTAGAAGATCGGCCAGCACCTCGGTGTCTACCGGGGAGGCCACATCGTTCAGCATCCGGCCGACGGCTTCCTTGTCCCAGTCGTTTTTGGCCTCGAGCAGTTGCACTATGCGTCTGGCCCTGTTTTCGGGGAGGTAGTAGCCCGGGTATAGCATCCCGGCGATGGAATCGGGTTGATTGTTCGCGCTGTACACGTAGTTCGATGGCGGATTGACCGCATGTGGGTTTTGGGAAAAGTTCAAATACCGCTTCCCGGCCGGAAGCACATTGGCCCCTTCGTAGACCAACTTGGTATTTACACTATCGGGAATGTGGTACAGTTTGGCCGTTGCCCACCAGGCCACATTTCCCTCGGCGTCGCCGTACATAATGTTCAGTCCCGGAGCGTGGATATCCACCAAGGCGGAACGAAAACCATCAATATCTTGGGCATGGCCCATGCCATATAGGGCGTCCATTACCTTGTTTTCTTCCTGCGTGTAGACCCACCACATCGAAATAGGCCTTTCCCCCTCTATTTGATCCGCGATCCCGTTTAGGACAGGTCCGCGTTCGGTACGTTTGAAGGAAAAATCGACCCTACCCGAATCCTTCACCTTTATGGTCCGTGAGACCCATTCATAAGGCTTCCACCCTTGCCCGCTACGGTATTGGGCAGTATCGGTCGGATGCGTCTCCTCGTAATAAAAATCGACATCGTCGTTCTCGAACATGGTCATACCGTAGGCCATCCTTCGGTCATGCCCCAAAATGGGAAAGGGCACTCCGGCCAGATGAAATCCGTATTTTTCATAGGTAGGCGTGCTTACATGTGCCTCGTACCATACCGATGGTTGTGAAAACCCTATATGGGGGTCGTTGGCGAAGATAACCTGGCCCGTTTGGGTCTTTTCAGGCCCCAGAACCCAACTGTTGCTACCTTCAAATTGGGGAATGTGGTACTTCTGGAGTGTTTCAAAAATTCCGGCGACCATGTCGTTTTCACCTGTGTTTCCGACCGGTTTCCCACGATGGTTTTTTAACCAGACCGTACCGGTATCGCTGTGTATAGGCAAATCTTGAAGGTACCTCGGCCCTAGTTTTTCCCGTATCCTCGTCAGCAAGGGGTCCGTTTTATGGGCCATGGCAAAACTAAAGGCCATATAGCCTATGACGTTGTACACATCCTTTAGCACAAAAGGCTCCTTATCGATACCGGTCAGGTAGAATTCGACCGGGGTAGGCCCTTCTTCGATGAACCGATTGATGCCGTCTAGATAGGCCTGGGTCAGCTGTACACTGGGGTTGTCGGCGTCCGAGGCCCCTACGGCCCGCTCCGAAGCCTCATCGATGCCCAGGGCCATAAAAAATTGGTCGGTCCGGATCAAATCCTTCCCGAAAAGTTCCGACAATCCGCCTTTTCCTATCCGCCGCAAAAGCTCCATTTGCCATAGCCTATCCTGGGCGTGCACATAGCCCAATGCCCTAAAGGCATCCTTTTCGTTTTCGGCATAAATATGCGGTATGCCATAGGAATCGTAATACACCTGTACTTCGCCCATAAGCTTGGGCAAGTATTTTTCGCCATCGTAACATGGTTTATGTGTATAAGCAAAGGTGCCTGCCAAAGCGGCCAATAAAACCAGCAGCATAAGAACCGCCACAATAAACCTTTTTACCAATCGCATGGGGTGAACTTTGAGTAGAAAGATAAGAATTATTTACACGATTCATAAAGTCATTTAGTCTTTAAATGCTACAAAACAATCCTACGCTTTGTAAGAAAAAACTATGTCTTTTATACGATATAAATTGTAAAAATATTATTTTTAGTTAAAATAATCTTAAAAACACTAGTATGAAAACCCTGTATCCTAAAATTGCAGCAATCGTTTTTGGTTCGGCCCTTTGTACCCTATCGTGCACCAAAGACGAATTTCAACTGAGTTCCGAACAAGAATTGAACGCCGTTTCGGCCAAGGCCAGCTTTCCCACTACCCAGGTACAGTTCGAAGCGCCAACCCTGGCCAAGCCACTACCGGATAATTCGATGTTCAACGACATTCCCTTTGACCTCTCGACCGTTGTCGAGCCCAGCAAATGTACGCTCACCCCCCTTGACGATGTAATTGCGGCCTCGGTGGCCAGCAATCTCGATTCCATCGGACTGGATTGGTACGACCTTTATGCCGAGATGAACTTTCTTTCGACCATCACCGATGAGGACCCCCAATATTTTGGGGCGAACGGTGAAGACACCCAAAGGGTCAATAGAATCACCAGAAATTTGGAGCGGTTCTGGTTTATGCCGCACGAAGTGACCGTACGTGGCCAGCACAACAGCACCTTGGAAGACTACGACAAGATCGTTGATATTTTAATGTTCTGGTACGAACTGCCCGCCTCCGACGCCAATGCCTTTGCCTACTATTTCACCAATTTTGTCAATGTCGAAAGCACCTTTTTGACCGAGACCCCCTTGTTATCGGCGGACGGCTTTGCCATTGCCCTCGACGGCCTTTTTGGCCAAAACGACCTGATTGTCGTCGGTGACGGAATCGTCGACCTTCTGGAACAAACAGGCATACGCAGGGGCGTGATCTGGAACGGCATCTTGGCCCATGAATGGGCCCACCACATCCAGTTCAACAACGAGGACTGGTATCCGGACGGAGCGGCCGACAATGCCCCCGAAGCCACAAGGACCACCGAACTGGAGGCCGATTTTTTTACGGGTTACTACGTAACCCACAAAAAAGGGGCCACGCAAAACTGGAAGCGGACCCAACAGTTTCTAGAACTCTTTTTCAACATTGGGGACTGCAGTTTTACAAGCGATGGCCACCACGGCACCCCCTTGCAGCGTATGGAGGCAGCAAGAAGGGGCTACCTTTTGGCCCGAAGGATCCAAGACAAGGGCAAGGTACTGACCGCCGACCAAGTACATAAACGATTTTTAAACCAATTGGATAAGATTGTCGGCACATCGTCTTCAACGGCCATGGAGGAAATCGAAGACGAATACCAGCTTGATGTCGCGCCGGACGCCTTGCAATAAGCACAAACGTAAATTTTCGGGCCCTAAGGGGGCTGCCATCCTGCAGCTCCCTTTTTATTTGGCGGTGAGGGCCTTCGTAGCCTCAAACCGTTCGAGCCCCTGCTCCAACCATAGGCGGTACGTATCGCTATCGGTATACTGGACGGCGGTGTTCAGGATTTCAAGGTCGGGCGACAACAGTACATAGTACGGCTGTGAGGCCGCATTGAAGTTGACGGTTTGAAAGGTACCCCATTTCTCCCCCACGGTCTCAATGCGCTTTACCCTTCCCGATTCGAACTTAAAATCGAACTGTTCGGCCTCGGGCAGCTCTTTTCTGTCGTCGATATACAGGGAAATCAATACATAATCATCCTTTAAGATCGAATAGATATCGGCTTCGCTCCATACATTTTCCTCCATCTTACGACAATTGACACAGGCCCAACCCGTAAAATCGAGTAAAATAGGCTTGTTCACCTCCTTGGCATGGGCAACTCCCTCATCAAAATCCTTATAACAATCGAGCCCCAAAGGGCAATCGCTTTCTGTCTCGAACAGGCTATAAAAGGCCGGCGGGGGAAAACCGCTCAGTAATTTTAGGTTGGATATGTTGGCCAAGCCCAGGATCAAGTAAACCGAAAAAGCCGCGCTTAGAACACCGGTCAGCCTTCTTGGCAGCGCTATTTTTTCTTTGGGCCCCTCGTGCGGAAACCGAAAGATACCGAAGAGGTACAACGTGAGCAGGACGAAGAGAACAATCCAAACGCCCAGAAAAACCTCCCGCTTCAAGATACCCCAGTTACCGACCATATCGGCATTCGACAGAAATTTAAGGGCAAGGGCAAGCTCCAAAAAGCCCAAGACCACCTTTACGGTGTTCATCCAGCCGCCCGATTTGGGAAGGGAATTGAGCCAGGCCGGAAACAAGGCGAAGAGGGCAAAGGGCAAGGCCAAGGCCAATCCGAAACCGGTCATTCCGACACTGAGCTTCGTGGCCACATCGCCCTCTTCGAGTACAGTGCTGCCCAAAAGCCCCCCTAAAATGGGACCGGTACACGAAAACGAAACAATGGCCAAGGTAACGGCCATAAAAAAGATGCCGATACCCCCTCCTATTTTGGCCGAGGCCGCATCCATCCTGTTGGCCCATGAACTGGGCAAGGTCAGTTCGTAATAGCCAAAGAAGGAAAAGGCGAAAAACACAAAAACAACAAAGAAAACAACATTCAACCAAACGTTCGTTGAAATCGTGTTAAGTATTTGTGAATCAACCGAATCGAACAAATGAAAAGGCAGACTGAGCAAGAAATAGATCAACACGATAAAAAAACCATAAAGAAGGGCATTGGCTATGCCCTTGGCCTTGTGTTGCGAGTGCTTGGTAAAAAACGATACGGTCAAGGGAATCATGGGAAACACACAGGGCGTAAGCAAGGCAATAAGCCCCCCGAGAAAACCGAGGGCGAAAACCATCCACAAGCCCGAGGCTTCCGCACTCGTTTCCCCATCACCCTGCAACAAATGTTTGTTTTTTAAACCGAGTTGTAAGGATGCCGCCATGGCCGCACTGCGCTCATCGACCTGCTGATCGGCCTTAACAGCGCTTCCGCCATCCAAAACAAATGAAAAATCGACCTCGACCGGTATACAGACTTCCTTACAGACCTGATAAAACAGGTTGACATCGATTTGCCGAACATTGGGATCGAGCAATTTTATGCGCTGGGTAAAGACGGCCCTATCTTTAAAGAAGGTTTCGTCTACCTCAAAGATATCGCTGTATTCGACAATGGTTTCACTTTCGGTGGTCTTTCCCAAAAGCTCATAGTCCTCACCCGCCCTTTTATACGTAAACTCGCTGGGCAAGGAACCTCCTTCGGCCGTGTATTGGGAGTAAACATGCCAGCCTTCATGGATGTCGGCCTTAAGTATGAGATTGTATTCCGAATCCGATAATTTTTCGACTTCCGTGGTAAAGACCACGGGTTCGTCATCACTTTGCGAACTAACACAAAAAACACTGATAAACAATGCTATAAAAACCAGTATTTGCTTCATTTGTTTAATGTAATTTTCACTATTCCCCTTGTTTTTTCACCTACCTTGAACCGATCGTCGGGCCGCCTTCCGATCACCCATACCAGCTGCTCCGCCGAACAGAGCAACCACTGTTTTTCCTTGGTCAAGATATCGATCTTTTCGTCTTTAAAATACTTCGACAGCTTTTTCCTTCCCTGCATCCCGAAGGGATAAAAATAGTCGCCCTTCCTCCATTTTCTTACCGTCAACGGATACTTTAACGTTTCTTTGTCCACATAGAGTATGTGAGGTCCGGTTTCCCCGATTTTTTCGACCTCTTCTATGGTCATCGATACGGGTTGCGACACTTTCGACTGGTTTTCATCAATCCGGTACTCGCCTGGGTCGACCGGATCGATCGGAGCCAAAAGCAAATGCCCCCTATCCCTTACAAGGCGATGGGTATTTGAACAAAGCTCCTTGCCGCTTGTCGAATGGAGCAATTGGAGCAGATCTTTCGTTTCGTTAAACCCATAGGCCTTGAACATGGCGTGCAAGTAGCCCTCCAAGGGATCAAGAGCCAATAGTTCGGGTACCGATATACGGGTAACCCCCTCTTTCAAAATAAATAACCTACGCTTTAAATAAATAACTCTTTTATTAACAATATCAGCTGTTTGCGACAAATATTTTTGAGTCGATTTAAAATTTTCAAGAAAGGCGGGGTTCAGCTCTTTCAACAAGGGTACGATCTCGTGCCTGATCTTATTCCTTAAATACTTGGTGTCGGCATTACTGGCGTCTTCCCTCCATTGGAGTCCCGTTTCGGTGGCGTATTTCAATATATCCTGTCTTGAAAACCGGAGCAAGGGCCTTGAGACCTTTTCCGTTTTT
This sequence comes from Pseudozobellia thermophila, assembly GCF_900141855.1. Lineage (GTDB taxonomy): Bacteria > Bacteroidota > Bacteroidia > Flavobacteriales > Flavobacteriaceae > Pseudozobellia > Pseudozobellia thermophila. The sequence goes on along the minus strand of NZ_FQYU01000012.1, from coordinate 26,404 downwards.
TCAGGGATTCCGGTCAATCCGTCAATGCCGGTGCCCCTCGACAGGTTGATCAGAAAGGTCTCCAAACTATCGTCGGCATGATGGGCGGTCACCAAGGTACTTATCCCCTTTTCTTCCATTAGGGCATCGAACCACCCATAGCGCAAACGCCGGGCACCTACTTGAAGTGAAAGTTTATTTTTTGATACATATTCCTTTGTATCAAAGTGGGTTACAAGAAACAATCTACCCTGTTTACTTACCACGTCCGCCACTAATTTTTCATCGGCGTTGCTCTCTTCCCCCCTCAGTTGAAAATTGCAGTGGGCCACGGCAAAGTCCAAGTCCAATCTGGCACAGAGATCCAACAACACCATACTATCAACCCCTCCGCTACAGGCCAACAAAAAGGGCTCTTGCAAGAGATGGGGGAAGTTGGCTTCCATATGTTCCCTGAACTTTTCAAGCATGGTGCAAAGGTAAGGAAGAAGCTCGAGGTAGAAGTGTCTTAGACCTCAACTCAATTCGTTTTTTCGAGTACCTCGCGCATGGCCTTGGCCTTTAACAGGCACTCTTCGTACTCCTTCTCGGGGCTCGCCTTGGCCGTTAGGGCACTGCCCACGGAAAAGGATACGTATTTTTCGGAAGCGTTGTATAGAATACTGCGGATGACCACGTTAAAATCAAAATCGCCCCTGGGATCAAAGTACCCCACTGCCCCGCTATAAAGGCCCCGTTTAAAGTTTTCGTGGTTTTCGATGATTTCCATGGCCGAAATTTTAGGCGCCCCCGTCATACTCCCCATAGGAAAGGTCTCCTTAACAATATCGACGGGATTTTTATCGGCGGCCACTTTTGCCGTGACCGTAGAGACCATTTGATGCACCTGTTCGTACGAGTACACCTTACAGAGTTCCTCGACCCTAACCTCTCCCTTAAGGGCACTTTTGGAAAGGTCGTTTCTCACCAGGTCGACGATCATTATATTCTCGGCCCGCTCCTTCACGTCCTGTGCAAGCCGGGCCTTAAGGGCTGCATCCTTAACTTGGTCGACGGCCCTTTTTGCCGTTCCCTTGATCGGTTGCGAGACCACCTTGCCCCCCACTTTTTTCAGGTAGCGCTCGGGGGAGGCGCACAAAAGGAACTTGTCCCAAATCTTAAAATAGCAGGCAAAGGGAGGTCTGGAAATGGCGTTCAGGCGCCGGTACGTTGCCCAAGGGTCGATTTCGGTGTTCTCTGCGAAAAATTCCTGGCAAAAATTAGCCTCGTAGATATCGCCCCGGTGAATATGGCTTAGCACGGCCTTCGCCCGACGAAAATATTCATCCTTGAACATGCGCAGCTTGATCCGAAGGTCATTGTTGGGCCGAGACGTCCCGACCGGGGGAAAATCGGCGTTACAGATCGATCGGTAATCCGCATCGAGTTCGTCGCCTACCATCTTGAGGTAACTAAACTCGACCGAAGAGCCCTTGATCGTAATTATTTTCTTGGGTTGAAAAAAATAGAGTTCCGGGAATTTCAGTCCGTCGGGATTGTCGGAAGAAAGTTTCTCCACATCGTTTTTAAGGTCGTAGGCCAGATATCCGAAAATCCAATCCTCGGTTTGTCCTTGGTATTCCCTTAGGTCTTCAAAGGCATTTTTCCCATCGGTTTGGAGAACGGTAAGTCCATCGACCGCCAACAAGGCCTCAAATGAGCTATAGGTATCGTTATGGCCATTGCTATCCAACCAAACCGCCTCGTCGAACTGTTGGCCCCAAGCCAATAAATTCGCCTTAAGGGCCGCTACATCCGAAACGGGAAACGATCGTGTTATACGCAAACGGAGCAAGTTTAAATTTTTCGCAGGAAATTTTGGACCGCCGCTTTATGGGCTTCCGCCAAGTCGGCATCCACAATGGCATCGCCATCGCCCAGGTTGACGGAAAAAGAAGGCAGGGAAAAGGTTTCGACCACCTCGCCACCAAACCGCGGCAGCATGTTCCTTACCACTTCCAAAGACCCGATAGCCCCTCTCTTGCCGTTTGAGGTAGCCATTAGCAATATAGGCTTGCCCTCAAGAAAGTTACGATCAAGCCGCGACAACCAATCCAAAAGATTCTTAAAATAAGCGGACGGATTGCCGTTGTGCTCATTGACCGAAATGACGATACCATCGGCCCCGGCCATGTCGTTCTTCAGTTCCACCAATGAATTCGAATACCCGTTTTCGCGTTCGTAATCCTCACTGTACATAGGAAACGGAAAATTGGCCATGTTCAACAAACGCACCTCATGATCCGCCATGGCGGAAACCGTGTGCTTGACTAATTTGTAATTGATGGATCGGGAAGAATTGCTTCCGGCAAATGCCAATATCTTAGCCATAGCTGATATGTTTGTGTGTTTTGGCGAAAATATAGCAAATACAATTGATTTGCGAGTAATTTATATAATTTTGGACCGTTAAACATCCAAAACCCTTGTTTTACAAGTATATAGGGCAGAAGCATAAAATCAATATCAAGCCGTGAGCAAGCCGACTACCAGACTGTATTTTATCGATGCCATCAGGGCCTGGGCCATTCTTATGATGCTTCAAGGCCACTTTATAGATGGTCTTTTGGACAACGCATTTAGGGACGGAACGAATACGGCCTATGGTATATGGAAGTATTTCAGGGGCATTACCGCCCCCGTATTCTTTACCGTTTCCGGATTTATTTTTACCTATCTCTTGGTTCGTGACAAGAAAACGGGCTTTAAAAACCCCAGGGTCAAAAAGGGGATCAGACGTGGCCTGGAACTGCTCTTTATCGGCTATCTGCTGCGCACCAACCTTTGGGGCCTGCTCAGCGGGCAGATTTACGACTCCTTTTACCTTGTGGATGTACTGCATTGTATCGGGCTCTCCTTATTGGGGATCATCGGCATCTACCTCATCACCTACAAGAGGAAGAAACAGGTCTTTGCCTTGGTCTTGACAGGTATCGCCCTTCTTCTTTTTCTATTTGAACCGGTATACAAGCAATGGGGCTTTACGTTTCTGCCCCAGGCCCTGGCCAATTACCTGACCAAGGCCAATGGTTCGGTATTTACCCTTATCCCTTGGTTCGGATATGCGGCCATAGGGGCTTCGCTCTCCCTATTGTTCACCAAGTACAGGGACCTCCGGTATTTTTATCCCCTTGCAATCACCTTGTTCTCCTTGGCGGGATATGTACTCATTTATTTTTCGAGCGATGCTTTTCTGGCCCTTTCGAGGTACACCGGCATCCAACTGTTCGCCGATATCTATTTTAACAACTACCTCTTTATTAGGTTGGGCAATGTATTGCTTGTGTTTGCCATTTTTATGCTGTTACGGGGCTTTATGAAGAATCGTACCCTATTGAGGATCGGGCAAAGCACCCTGTCGATCTATGTCGTACACTTTATAATTCTCTACGGAAGTTTCACGGGATTGGGCCTTTACCGTTACCTGCACCACTCCCTCACCCCCCATTTTGCCGTCCCGGGCGCCCTTCTTTTCATTATCGTCAGTACCTATACGGCACTTCGGTACGAAGACCACAAGGAAGCGATCAAACGGACCATCGCCATGGGCACAAAAGCGGCCCTTGCCTCTTTGGAAGCATTTGCCGTTAACACCTACCAGGTTTCAAAACCGCGCTTGATCCGCTTTCTACGCAGATTCAGGCCGGCCAAGAACTGATCCCTATTTTTTACGGGCTTCGCATCCATTGTGGGGCGTGCGGTTTTTGTGGACAGGATACGCGATGCCCAAACCGCCCTATCCGGGATCCCCTTATAAATGCAAAAAGACCCTGTAGTCGTTCCACAGGGTCTTTTTATATCTTGTTTACCGCTCCTTGACGCGATCACACATGCAAGGCCCGGTCGTCGGTAGCGGCCAGGGCCGCCTCCTTTACCGCTTCGGCAAAAGTGGGGTGGGCATGGCTCATACGCGAAATATCTTCGGCCGATGCCCTAAATTCCATGGCGGTAACGGCCTCGGCGATCAAATCGGCGCACCGGGCACCGATCATGTGTACCCCGAGCACTTCGTCCGTTTCCTTGTCGGCCAATATCTTTACAAAGCCATCAAGGTCCATACTCGCCCGCGAACGCCCTAGGGCCCTCATCGGAAACTGACCCGTCTTGTATGCTATACCGGCCTCTTTCAACTCTTCCTCGGTCTTGCCTACCGAGGCCACTTCGGGCCAGGTATACACCACTCCGGGAATCAGGTTGTAATCGATATGCGGTTGCTGTCCGGCCAACTGCTCGGCGACCAAAACCCCTTCTTCCTCGGCCTTATGCGCCAACATGGCACCTCGTATCACGTCGCCGATGGCGTAGATGTTCGCCGCAGAGGTGCGCAGATGCTCATCGACCTCTATTTTTCCGCGACCGTCAATTTTCACGCCGGCCGCCTCGGCGTTCAGTCCGTCGGTATAGGGGCGCCTTCCGACACTCACCAAGCAATAATCGCCCTTGATCTCGACCTCTTGGCCCTTTTTGTCATCGGCCTTGACGATTACCTCGTCGCCGACGCGCTCAACGGACTTCACCTTGTGCGAAAGGTTGAATTTCACTTTTTGCTTTTTCATCACTTTCGTCAATTCCTTGGAAAGTGAGGCGTCCATGGTAGGTATGATCCGATCCATGTATTCGACCACGGTTACCTCGGCACCAAGCCTTTTGTACACCTGGCCCAGCTCAAGGCCGATCACCCCACCGCCGATTACGACAAGGTGCTTGGGTACCTCTTTCAGCTTAAGGGCTTCCGTCGAGGTAATGATCCTTTCCTTGTCGATTTTGATAAAGGGAAGGGTCGAAGGCTTGCTCCCTGTAGCGATGATGCTGTTCTTGGCCTCAATGACTTCGGTGCTTCCGTCGTTTTTGCTTATTTTGACATGCGTTGCATCCTCAAAACTTCCGATGCCCTGAAAGACATCGATCTTGTTCTTGTCCATCAGAAACTCGATTCCCTTGGTCGTTTGATCGACGACGGCCTGCTTACGGGCGATCATCTTTTCAAGGTTCACTTTTACCTCGCCAGGAATTTCGATCCCGTGGGCATCAAAGTGCTTAATGGCATCCTCGTAGTGATGGGAAGAATCCAACAAGGCCTTTGACGGTATACAGCCTACGTTGAGACAGGTGCCCCCAAGGGTACTGTATTTTTCTATAATTGCCGTCTTCATACCCAATTGGGCACAACGAATAGCGGCTACATATCCTCCGGGACCAGAACCGATAACGGCCACATCATATTGACTCATAAATTATTCTTTGAATTGAATAACAAAATTAACACTAATTTCCGTTTTAACGAACCCTTGGCCTATTTATACGAAGTAGTTGCACAAAGCAGTCTAAAATTGTAATATTACGCGACAGCTAAACCCAATTTTATGCAAGGTTCACAGGACGGAGAGCACAGAGAAAACGAAAACATAGTCGAAAACAAGGAGCTAAGTATTTTTGAGGCCCTTTTGCCCGTTATTATCCTGATAGGCATGCTGGCCTATAACGTATATGTTTTCGGGGACGATGCGCTCAGCGGTTCGAACCAGTTTATCCTGCTCTTGGGCGGTGCCGTGGCGGCCATTGTGGGGTTTGCCAACAAGGTGTCATATAAGCAAATGATGGCCGAGGTTGCCGAGAACATACGCTCCACCGCCGGGGCCCTCTTGATATTACTGATGGTCGGGGCCCTCGCCGGTACCTGGTTGATCAGCGGCATCATCCCCGCCATGATCTATTACGGACTGCAAATATTGAACCCGACCATATTCTTGGCGGCCTGTGTGGTTATCTGCGCCATCATCTCGGTGGCCACGGGCAGTAGCTGGACCACCTCGGCCACCGTGGGCATCGCCCTTATCGGAATAGGTGAAGCCCTGGGCATCCCATTGGGAATGACGGCGGGCGCCATTCTTTCAGGGGCCTATTTCGGGGATAAGCTTTCCCCCCTCAGCGACACCACCAACCTGGCCCCTGCCATGGCGGGCGGCGAATTGTTCGACCATATCAAATACATGCTCTATACCACGGTGCCCACCATTACGCTGACCGTGATCGTCTTTATCGTCCTGGGCCTGAACATAGACGTCAGTGGTTCTGCCGAAATAGGGTCTCTTTTAGATTCGATAGACAGCACCTTTACGATCAATGGCTGGCTTTTTATTGTCCCGGCCATCGTTATATTCTTGATCGTAAAAAAGACACCGCCCCTGGGCGCCCTCTTGATCGGCACCTTGCTGGGCGCCTTGTTTGCCCTGATCTTTCAACCCGACCTGGTGGCCGGCATAACCGGGGCCAAATCCCTTTCGTTGGAATCGGGCTATAAGGGCATCTTAAAGGCCATTACCGTCGACACGGCGATACCGACCGACAACGAGGCCCTGAACGACCTGTTCTCGTCTAGTGGCATGAGCGGTATGCTGGGTACCATATGGCTCATTATCTGCGCCATGGTTTTCGGGGGCGTCATGGACGGCATCGGGGCTTTGGCCCGGATCACCAAATCGCTTTTGGCCATGGCCAAATCAATTTTCGGCCTGTTCGCCAGCACGGGCATAAGCTGTATCGTTTTGAACGCCACGGCCTCGGACCAATACCTCGCCATCGTCGTGCCCGGAAAAATGTTCGCAAAGGCTTACAAAGACCGCGGGTTGGCCCCGGAGAACCTTAGCCGGACCTTGGAGGACACCGGTACCGTAACCTCCGTACTCGTTCCTTGGAACACCTGCGGGGCCTACCATAGCAGCGTCTTGGGGGTAGGTACGGGCGAATATATCCTTTTCGCCATTTTCAATTGGCTCAGTCCTATCACCACACTTGTTTTTGCCGCACTCCAAATCAAAATCAAGCGTTTGGCCCCTACCAAGGCATAAACCGCACGGGGCCCAGAAAAAACACAAAAAACACACTTTGTCAATTTGTTAAATTGAGTAGCCCTTCCTTGTCAATATACCAAAATTGATAAGCCAAAATTGCCTTTATAGCACCCATTTGGCCTTAAGGACTTTAACATTCATAATAGTTATTGACCTATAGATTTTTTTAATCCATGGTCAGGCCCATCAAGCGGATATCGATGTAATTTTACATTCAAATAGAAATCACAAAATTCAATATCTTATGGCATTAGTAGGTAAAAAATTCCCAAACCTTAGCGTTAACGCAATGAACGATTTGGGCGACACTTTCAAAGTGAACGTGTTGGAAGAAGCTCAAAAAAACAACAAGAAGGTGGTGCTTTTTTGGTACCCCAAAGACTTTACCTTTGTGTGCCCTACCGAATTGCACGCTTTTCAGGCCGCCTTGGGCGAATTTGAGAAGAGAAACACCTTGGTCATAGGTGCTTCGTGCGACACGGCCGAAGTTCACTTCGCCTGGTTGAACACGTCGAAGGACAACGGTGGCATAGAAGGCGTAACCTACCCGCTTTTGGCCGATAGCAACAGAAATTTGGCCTCTACCTTGGGTATACTCGACATCACCAACGAGCAGTACGATGAGGAAACAGGGGTAGTTACCGTAGAGGGCGACAACGTAACGTACCGCGCCACCTACTTGATCGATGAGGAAGGTACCGTTTTCCACGAGAGCATCAACCACATGCCCCTTGGCAGAAACGTAAACGAATACCTTCGTTTGATCGATGCCTACACCCACGTACAGGAAAAAGGCGAAGTATGCCCTGCCAACTGGGAAGAAGGCAAAGAGGCCATGAAAGCCGATAGAAAAGGGGTTGCCGAATACCTTTCGGCACACGCCAACTAAGTTTAACCTTAACAACACGTTGCACTTGGTCTTTATGGACGGAATGCAGCGTGTTACCTAAAACCGTATCACAATGGTATTAGAATTAGAAAAAGACAATTTACAGGAGATCATTGCCGAAAAGAAAAACGTCGTCGTACAATATTCCGCCGGTTGGTGTGGCAATTGCCGCATCATGAAGCCCAAGTTCAAGAAAGAGGCCAGTGCCCACGAAGACATTACCTTTGTGATCGCAGACGCCGAAAAATTTCCGGAAAGCAGAAAATTGGCCACTGTTGACAACCTGCCGACCTTTGCGGCCTTTTCCAACGGGGCATTCAAAAACCAGGTACAGACCAACAAGTACGATGTTCTAAAAGAATTGATCAATGAAGTTGCCAGTAATTAAGCACCTCACGAATTTTATCCAGGAAAACGACGAGGACTATGTTATCGAGACCATAGAAACGTTGGAGTCCCTCACCGAGGTCCCTTCCCTAAAGGACGAAGAGCTCGATACGATAGGGGAACTGATCTCGAACATGTACGGGGCCATCGAGGTGAACAAGGCAATCAAGGAAGGCAAACCCCAAAAGGAGGCCCTCAACGAATTTATGCAACGGGTCATGGGAGCCATAGACAAGTAAATCAGCCGGCTACGGCATTAGGGTGATACTTTTTTATCATCACCAATTGGAGGGGGCCGGTCTTTTGTGGCAGAAAGACCGGCCCCCACTATTTTATAGCCTTCAAATACTGTATTTCACTTTTTATTTTTTTAATTTCACCGTTCATCTAAATTTATAACAAAATGGCAACAGTTACCTTAAAAGGAAATGAAATACATACCATAGGAAGCCTTCCCGCCAAGGGAAGCCCGGCTCCCGATTTTACCTTGACCAAAAGCGACCTTTCAAGTGCTTCGCTGGGCGATTATGCCGGAAAGAAAGTGGTCTTGAACATTTTCCCCAGTGTAGATACCGGTACGTGCGCCCAATCGGTAAGGCAATTCAACCAAGAGGCCGCCGAACTCGAAAACACGGCCGTACTCTGCATCTCGAAAGACCTGCCCTTTGCACAGGCCCGTTTCTGCGGGGCCGAAGGTATCGACAAGGTTGAAATGCTCTCCGATTTCAGGGACGGAAGCTTCGGTGAAGCCTACGGTTTGACCTTTGCGGACGGACCCTTACAGCCCCTGCACTCGAGGTGCGTGGTGGTCATCGACGAATCGGGCCGTGTGGTCTACTCCGAACAAGTGGCCGAAACCGTAGAGGAACCCAATTATAAGGCCGCTCTTGAAGCCTTGGTCGATGCGTAAGGAGTCTTTTCTTGTAAATAGGATCAAAAGTGTGGGCTTCGCGATCCGTGGGGCCCTTTTGCTGATCCGTACCGAGGCCAGTATCAAGATCCAAGTGGTCTTGGCCCTATTGGTCACTATCGCGGGCTTTTATTTCGAGATCTCGAGTACGGAATGGATACTACAGATCTTGGCCATTTCATTGGTAATGGGCATCGAGGGGGCCAACACGGCCATCGAAAAACTATGCGATTTCATACACCCCGATTTTGATAGGAAGATCGGCTTTATCAAGGACGTCAGCGCCGGGGCCGTCATGCTTGTTTCCATAGGGGCCGTCATCGTCGGTCTCATCATCTATCTCCCTAAAATATTTTAGCCCGAACATCCCCCTAGCATTATACCCTATGTCGAATACCGGTAAAAGCTTTTCCAAATTGGCACAATAATCGCTTCAATATCGTGTTGTAAAGGAAGAACACAGGAGTCACGCCCCACTATTAACAACAGACAATCAACAGGTTAAGGTTTTTTACCTTTCCCTAACGGTACAAATTGTCAACAAACCGCAAAGACTTTTCGTAATCGTCGTGCCGAAAAGTTCGTAATACGTATTTTTGCACACAGCTGAAAAAAGTAATGGCAAAAAAGAAAACAACCTCCAAAAAAAAGACCGCTTCCAAGAAGATGAGCCTAAAGCCATCCAAGCAGAACACGATTATATTCGGCAGCTTGCTGATACTGTTCAGCATAGCCCTGTTCTTTTCCTTTGTTTCCTTTTATTTTACTTGGCAAGACGACCAAAGTTTGCTCACCGAGTTCAGCGACCGCAACGCGGAGGCCAAAAACCTGTTGAACAAGTTCGGTGCGGCCGTCAGCCATTTCTTCGTATACAAAGGTTTTGGCGTGGCCTCCCTTATCCTTACCTTCTTACTTTGCATTACCGGACTCTACCTGTTTCTCAACCTGGAGAAGAAGGGCCTCTTAAAAAAGTGGATCTGGGGACTCACCTTTATGATATGGATATCCATTGCCCTGGGCTTTGTCGGTGAGGCCAAGCCTTTGCTGGGGGGAATGGTAGGATATGAGATGAACGACTTTTTAAAGGACTATACGGGCACCATAGGCGTCGTCCTTATCCTGCTTTTCGGACTCGTATTCATCCTGGTACGCTTCTTCAAGTTCTCGCCCGATAAAATAAGGAAACCCTCGTTTGGAGGAAGCCGTACAAAAACCGCGGAAACCGCACCCGGTGAAGACCACATCGACCTAGGCGAAGAACCCCTGATCGACGACGCCGAAGAGGCCCCCGTTGTGATCGACACCTATACCCACAAGAAGGACATCCCTTCGTTGAAGGAGGAAGAACCGGCGAAGAGCGACTTTGAGGTGAACGTTCCGGTGGAGGAGGAAGCCGAGGAACCGCTTTCGATGGAGGTGGAGAAAATTGTCGAGGAAAAAGAGGAAACGGACAACATTGCCGATAAGCTGGTCGAGGATTTCGGGGAGTTCGACCCCACCCTCGAACTGGGCAACTACAAGTTTCCCACCATCGACCTATTGGATCCGCACGGGGTCACGGGCGGTATAACAATTAACCAAGAAGAACTCGAAGAGAACAAGAACAAGATCGTCGAGACCCTAAAGAACTATAAAATAGGCATCTCGCAGATCAAGGCCACCATAGGCCCGACCGTAACCCTTTACGAAATTGTCCCGGAGGCGGGCATCCGCATTTCGAAGATCAAAAACCTCGAAGACGATATCGCCCTATCGCTGGCCGCCCTGGGCATCCGTATCATCGCCCCCATACCGGGCAAGGGGACCATCGGTATCGAAGTGCCCAACAAAAACGCCACCATCGTTTCGATGCGTTCGGTCATCGCCTCGAGCAAGTTCCAAAAGGCGGAGATGCAATTGCCCATTGCCTTTGGAAAAACGATCAGCAACGAAACCTTTGTGGTAGACCTCGCCAAGATGCCGCACTTGCTCATGGCCGGGGCAACGGGCCAAGGTAAGTCCGTCGGCCTGAACGCCGTACTCACCTCCCTGCTGTACAAAAAACATCCGGCCGAGGTCAAGTTTATCTTGGTAGACCCCAAAAAGGTGGAACTTTCCATCTACAACAAGATAGAACGCCACTTTTTGGCCAAGTTGCCCGATTCCGACGAGGCCATTATTACCGATAACGCCAAGGTGATCAATACGCTCAACTCGCTCTGTATCGAAATGGACAACCGTTACGAGCTGTTGAAAAAGGCCATGGTAAGAAACCTTAAGGAATACAACGCCAAGTTCAAGGCCCGTAAGCTGAATCCCAACGACGGACATAAGTATTTGCCCTATATCGTCTTGGTCATCGACGAGTTTGCCGATTTGATCATGACCGCCGGCAAGGAGGTAGAGACCCCGATCGCCCGCCTCGCCCAGTTGGCCAGGGCCATCGGCATCCACCTGATCATCGCCACCCAACGCCCATCGGTAAACGTAATTACGGGTATCATCAAGGCGAATTTCCCGGCCCGTATCGCCTTTAGGGTAACCTCTAAAATCGATTCGCGTACCATTTTGGATGCCCAGGGGGCCGACCAATTGATCGGCCGGGGCGATATGCTGTACACCCAGGGCAACGATGTAACGCGCATCCAGTGCGCCTTTGTCGACACCCCCGAAGTGGCCAAAATAACGGAGTACATCGGTTCGCAAAGGGCCTACCCGCATGCCCATGAACTTCCGGAGTATTCCGGAGACGAGTCTGGCACAAGTATTGATTATGAAATAGCGGATCGGGATGCCATGTTCCGCGAGGCGGCGGAAGTCATCGTTACGGCCCAGCAGGGCTCGGCCTCCCTCATCCAAAGAAAACTAAAACTCGGCTACAACAGGGCGGGCAGGATTATCGACCAACTCGAGGCGGCCGGTATCGTCGGTCCGTTCGAAGGCAGCAAGGCACGCCAAGTGCTCGTGCCCGACCTAGTGGCCCTGGATCAATTGTTAAACAACGAAGGTTCGTAAAAAACGATCATTAATTATATTTAAAAATGAAGAAGATTACTTTATTATTGACTCTTTTCCTAGGTTTCAACTCACTTACCGCCCAAAACTCCGAAAAGGCCAAGGCATTGTTGGACGACGTTTACAACAAGGTGAAGAGCTACGATAATATCCAGGTCGATTTCAAGTACGTACTCAACAATACCGAAGCCGGCATCAACCAAGAGACCCGGGGCGACGTTACCCTTCAGGGCGACAAGTATATCGGCAATTTCTTCGGGGCCACCCAGCTCTACGACGGCTCCAAGGTATATACCATCGTACCCGAAAACGAAGAGGTGACCATAGAGGACAAATCGGACGATACCGATGCCCTTACCCCTACCAAGATGCTTACCTTCTACAGGGAAGGGCATAACTACGAGATGGACATCCTTCAAAACGTGAACGGAAGAAAGATACAGTTCGTAAAGCTAACGCCCATCGACACCCATTCCGAAATCAAGAACATCCTGTTGGGCATAGATGCCGAAACCAAGCATATCTACAAAGTGATAGAGACCGGCAAGAACGGGACCATGACGACCATAACCGTTAATACTTTCAAAACAAATCAGCCATTGTCGAAAACCTTGTTTACTTTTGACGAGGCCAAGTACAAAAACGACGGGTACTACATTGTAAGAAACTAACGCTGCGACCTTGAGAATTCTAGACCGATACATTTTATCGCGATTTCTATACAATTTTTTGAGTTCTTTCGTGATATTGATGTTCATTTTCATCTTTCAAACGATATGGCTCTTTATTGACGATTTTGCCGGTAAAGGTCTAGATATCATGATCATCGGGAAATTCTTTTTCTACATGATGCCCAGCCTCACGGAAAAGGTATTGCCCTTGACCGTATTGCTGGCCTCCATCCTCACCTTTGGCACCTTTGCCGAAAATTACGAGTTCGCCGCGATGAAGGCCTCGGGCATTTCGCTACAGCGGGCCATGTTGAGCCTGATCATCTTTATGGTCATCCTAGGTGGCGTTACCTTTTATTTTGCCAATAACGTCATTCCGGCATCGGAGCAAAAAATTTACAACATGCGGCGCAACATCGCCAAGGTAAAACCGGCGGCGGCCATAGAAAAAGGGGTTTTTAGCGATTTCGAGGGAATGAGCATCAAGGTCGACGACAAATATGGCGAAAAAGACCGGTTCTTAAAGAACGTCATCATCCACCAGAAAACCGAATCGAACGTCAACAGCACGGTGATCAAGGCCAAGACGGGGGAACTCATCAGTAGCGAGGACTCCGAACTCATACAGCTGGTCCTTAAAGACGGGCATTATTACAGGGACGTTGAGAACAAGGACAACCAGAGCAAACGCAAACACCCCTTTGCCAAGGCCAACTTCGACATCTACCGAATGAACATCGAGGTTCCAGAAATGGAACAGGATCTGGAGGAAGAAAGTGTTTCGAACCGGGAAAAAATGAAAAACGTCTCCCGGCTGTTAAAGGATATGGATTCCTTGGATCGTGACAACAAGCGTATCGTAACGGCCTTTTCAAAGAACATCATACAACGGATGGGCACCTTTGCCTCCCTGCCCAAGTTGGACAGCGTAAAGGGAAGAATGGCCAAAAATCAGGCCCTTGACGGGCGCGCATCCACCAAAACCCAAAAAACAGGGGACAGTACGGCCGTGCAAATCGCGAAAAACGACACCGTGCCCGCCATAGTGCACGATACCCTTGCCGAAATTGCCGAAAGGGAAGCCCGGCCGGCTTTTAAAGGCGATATACTAGCGCTCTTCAAAGACTACCAACAGGGCCAGATCATCAGTGCGGCCAAAAATTCGGTGTCGAACATCATGACTTCGGTCGATGGAAAGAAGAAGGAGCTCGACAAGCGGTTTGAAATTCACCGAAGGCACGTTTTTTCGCTTCACGATAAGTATGCCCTTGCCCTCTCGTGCATTATCCTGTTCTTCGTCGGGGCTCCCTTGGGCGCCATCATCAGAAAAGGGGGCATCGGCCTGCCCATGGTCGTCGCCATCCTGCTTTTTCTGGTGTATTACTTTTTGGGGGTGTTCGCCGAAAACTATTCCTACAAGGGCAACATCCATCCTGTTTTGGGGGCATGGCTATCTTCTATGATAATGTTACCTTTGGGCGTCTATCTGACCCAAAGGGCCACGGCCGATAGGGGTATGATGAGTTTTGGAAACGGAATTGACAAAATCAAGAAAATCTTTGCTAAAAAGGCTAAACCAGAAGAATAATGACTACCGACACGGACAACACTATAAAACTCAACACGATCGAGGAAGCCATCGAAGACATCAAAAATGGCAAGGTCATCATTGTGGTAGACGATGAGAACCGCGAAAACGAAGGGGATTTTCTTGCCGCTGCGGAATTGGCCACCCCGGAGACGGTCAATTTTATGGCCACCCACGGAAGGGGCCTGATATGCGCTCCTTTGACCGAGGGCCGCTGCAAGGAATTGGGACTCAACATGATGGTCAACAACAATACGGACCCCTTGGAGACCGCCTTTACGGTTTCCGTCGATTTAAGGGGGAACGGCGTCACCACGGGTATTTCAGCCTCTGACAGGGCAAAGACCGTATATGCCTTGGTCGACCCCGCCACCAAGCCGCACGATCTGGCCCGGCCCGGACATATCTTTCCGTTGATCGCCAAGGAAGGCGGGGTTCTGCGGAGGACGGGACACACCGAGGCGGCCATCGATTTTGCCCGATTGGCCGGTCTTAAGCCCGCGGGCATCATCGTAGAGATCATGAACGAGGACGGGTCCATGGCCCGACTGCCCCAATTGTGCCAGGTGGCCAAAAAGTTCGACCTGAAAATCGTGTCGATCGAAGACCTGGTCGCCTATCGTATGGAACACGACAGCCTGATCATAAAAAAGGAGGATTTCGATATCACCACCCGGTTCGGCCAGTTTAGGCTACGGGCCTATCAGCAGACCACGAACAACCATATCCACTTGGCCTTGACCAAGGGGAGCTGGACGAAGGACGAAAAGGTATTGACCCGGATCAATTCGACCATGGTGAACAACGATATTCTGGGCACCCTTACCAACAACGTCGACGCCAAGCTCGAAGATATGTTCAAGGCCATCAACAACGAAGAAAAGGGGGCCATCGTCTTTATCAACCAGAACCCCAAAGCGCTCAACCTATTGGCCCGGCTGGCCGAGCTGAAAGAACTGCAAAAACAAGGTATCCACAAAGCACCGAAAATTGACATGGACTCAAGGGACTTTGGGATAGGCGCCCAAATACTGCACGACCTGGGCATCGCCAAGATAAGGGTGCTTTCGAACTCGCCACAGACCAAACGGGTCGGTATCGTCGGTTACGGGATCGAAATCGTCGAATACGTACCCTATTGAGAATCGGGAAATCGGCATCAAAAAGACTATATTGAAAAAGGCAAGCTAAAAAAGCTTGCCTTTTGTATTTTTCATAACCGTAACACGGTTACAGCCTTCTTATCCAAATGTTCCTGAACTGGGTCTTGTTCCCGTGGTCTTGAAGCGAGATAACGTCCTCGCCATGGGCTTCCGGATAATTGTGCAGACCGATATAGTAGGTAATCCCGTTGATATCGACATTGTTCTGGATCAACACCCCATTGTGAAGCACGGTAATAGTGGCCTTGGTATCCAGTTCGCCATTTTCCTTAAAGCGGGGCGCCCTATAGATCACATCGTAGGTATTCCACTCCAAGGGACTTCGCATGGCATTGACCAGCGGAGCGTGGTCTTTATAGATGCTGCCCGCCTGGCCGTTGCGATAGGTGCGGTTGTTGTACGAGTCGAGTATTTGAAGTTCGTAGCGGTTTTGAAAGAAGACACCGCTATTGCCCCTACCCTGGCTTTCGCCCTCAACCTTATCGGGGGCGCTAAACTCGATATGGAACTGGCAATCGCCGAATTTCATTTTCGTGCTGATGCCACCCGAACCCGGAACAACTTCAAAATGGTCGTTGTCCACTATTTTCCACGGGGCCGGTTTGGAAGGGTCCTTTTGGCTGACCCACTGGTCTAGGTTGGAGCCATCGAACAGGATGATGGCATCCGATGGGGGATCGCCCAATTTCTTTCCGGGGGTAACTACCCTTACCTCCGGTTCCCAAATCTCGGTCATTTCGGGCTTCATGGGCATCGGGGATACTTCGGGCGGGGTACTGGAATGCTTTTGCCCGTATACTTGGGCGGCAAGGATAAATGTCATAAAAAGTACCGACAACTTCATCAATTTCATAGTTCAGTTTGTTTTAGTCTTGTTAATAGTTCCGAAAATTAAATATAAATAATTAAATCAAGGGCTCCGATTATGATACAGTTTGCAAAACCTCCCTTATCACCTGGACCATTTTTTGGGCCCTTGCCCTTACGTCTTGCCCGGACCATGACAGTTTGATCAGGCACGATATATTTCGGCCCACCCAATGGTCGGACATTGAAAAATCGGCCCTTGAATAGTCCGGAAGGCCTTGCAAGACCTCGGCCGGCCATTTTCCAAGCGATTTTTTACCGATCAAATGCTCCCATTTTCTATAAAAATGCCAATTGTTGTCGTACCAGTAAAAGCAGCCATCGATTCCGGCCTTGCCCAAGGCGGTATGCACTGCTTTGGCCTTATCGGCATCCGGCAGAAAGAAGTTCAAAAAGGCATAGCTCTCCTCGCCTCCCTTTGGTACTTCCCTAAAAGTTATATCGGGCAATTCGGACAATGCCTCCCTAAGGATACGGTAGTTTTTTTGCTGAATGGACAGGAATTCGTCCAGGCGCTGGATTTGTGCCAGGCCAACGGCCGCATGCAACTCCGATATCCGGAAATTATACCCTAAAAAAGGATGGCCTTCCGCCCCCCTATCGCTGCCCACGTGGTCGTGCCCGTGGTCGGAATAGTGGTCGGCGTTTAGCTTGTATTGGTCGTTATTGGTGACCACGGCCCCGCCTTCGCCACAGGTAACCGTTTTTACGTAGTCGAAGGAAAAACAGCCCAAGTCGCCATAGCTTCCCAAAGGTTTGCCCTCATAGGTTCCCCCGATGGCCTGACAGGCATCTTCCACCAAGAGCAGTCCGTGTTTATCGCAAATGGACTTTAGCGCCCTTAGATCGGCCATAGACCCGCACATATGAACGGGCATCACGGCCCTTGTACGCCCGGTAACCGCACGTTCAACGGCTTCGGGGCTAAGGGTTAAGGTGGCATCGACATCAACCAAGATCGGAACGGCCCCCAATGCCAAGATCGATTCGAAACTGGCCACGAACGTAAAAGTGGGCATAATGACCTCGTCGCCCGCCCCGATACCGGCACTGGCCAAGGCTACCGTTAGGGCGGCGGTACCGCTACTGACCAATTGGGCGTGCCTTACCTGCATTTTTTCGGCCAATACCCGCTCGAGTTCCAGGGCCTTGTAATGGCCCTTTCGCATATTGTCGAAACCGTAGCGCATAAGCACCCCCGAATCGATTACATCTTGTACATGTGCTCTTTCCTTATCTCCAAAGAGTTCAAATCCCGGCATTTATATAATTTAAAGTTTTAATTTATTATTTATAGTCTATAACACTATCTTCTAAGTTTTTACGAACCTTTTTAAACTTTGAGAACATATCGTCTTCCGCCCTGTACCCAACCGGAAGCACAAGGGCCGATTTGAGTCCTTTTTCGCTTAAGTTCAACAATTCGTCGTAGGCCGAAGGGTCAAAACCTTCCATGGGGCAGGAATCGATCCGTTCCATGGCGCAAATGGCCAATAGGTTGCCCAAGGCCAAATAGGCTTGGTTCTTGGCCCAGCTGCGTACCTCTTCCCTATTTTTATTTGAAAAATCGTCGATCAATGCACGCTTAAAGGGGTCCAAGATCTCATCGGAGGTACCCCTCACCTTCTTTACCTGTTCAAAGTAGCGCTGAATATAGGCCTTATCTATCGTCTCTTGGGTGCAAATGACCAAAAGATGCGATGCCTGGGCCACCTGTTGCTGTCCGAACGAGAAGGAGACCAGCTGTCTTTGAAGCTCCTTGTTCTTGATTACCAAAAGGGTTATGGGCTGCAAACCGTAGGAAGTGGCCGTAAGGTTAAAGGCCTTTTTTAGGCGTGCAATCTTTTCTTCGGGAAGCAATCGGCCCGAATCGAATTTTTTGACCGCGTACCGCCATTTCAAATTTTCTATACTATCTGCCATACTATAATCGGTTTCTCATAACAACATCGACCCGACCGGTGGGCGGTTCTTTTAGGAGGCAAAGCTTGCCCATGGACCGACCGACCTTAAATTGACCGGAAAGCAAAAATAACCCGAATTTATTGGAAAATACCTACCCGGTCACAGAACCTTTTGAAATTTTGGACGGGGATTTAACGGGAACCGACAAGGGCAAAAAAAAAGAGGCCTTCTTTTACGAAGGCCCCTTTGCAGGGGAAAGGGTCTCACTTAATGAAGCCCAGCCAAATCATATTTTTAACATCAGATCACTGCCCGGGAAATTTCCATTTCCTGCAGTTTTCGCAACGCCTCCGATTTTGAGTTTACGTTTAGCTTCAAATAGATATTCTGAATGTGAAAGTTAATGGCACTGGCCGTTACAAAGAGCTTTTCGGCAATGGTCTTGTACGTAGCACCTTGACAGAGGTATTCGATCACCTGGTTCTCCCGTTCGGAAAAGAAGTCGTTCGACCTCTTTTGGAACTTGGATATCATCTGGCTTACGATATCGCTGCTCATGGTAGAGCCTTCCCTTTTGATCGAATCGAGGGCGTTGAACAAGGTTCGCTCGCTCACCGGTTTGGAAAGGTAGCCATTGGCCGTATGCTTGAACGCTTTTTTTACCAGTTCGAACTCCTTGTTCTCGCTGAGCATGATGATCTTTACATCGGGATCCTTTTTTCTGAAAAGCTGAATGCCCTCAATACCCGAGGTACCGGGCAATTCAACTTCAGAAAAGATAATTTGGGGCCTTACCGCATCGTACTCCGAGAGCGCATCCGTTATACTGGTATACACACCTTTTAGGGAATACTCCAGGTAGGGTTCGAAATACGTGTGGTAGGCCTCGTGAAAATTCCGATCATTGTCGATAACAATGATGTTCGATAATGTGGTATTCATGGTAGTGGGATTTTGCGGGCAAGCCTTTGAAAAAACAAAGACATACCCTGGTTAAATCTGGTAATCAAAATTCTGTTTCTATCGCATTGCCGTATGGGCAAGAGGCTTGAAATTTGGCGTAGAAGGGCCCTTCTCCCCTAATGGTTAGTTCGGGGAAGCAACGGTCTTGACTGTTGACAAAAGGCATGGACGTATCAGGGGAGGGTACTCCCAACGTTCTTGCTTTTTACAAAAGCAACAGCAATTTTCTTACGCTTGGTGAATTTTTCAGGTGCCGGTACCGCTAGGTACCAAGACCGGAACGACGTCTATTTAATCCTCTTCAAGATTCAGAGGCCCTGTACCCGTTTTGGGGTTTCGGTGGTACGTCTTTTACGGAAACGGTGTAGGTAGTGTGTCATGGTAAATGGGATTTGGGAGTTAATAAATTAGGTTTAAATCATTTTGGTTTAGTAAACATAATAAAATTTGCTCCCCGATCTTTTGGAAGGCCTCCCTTTTCGTCAAAATGCACCAAAAGACCCGATTTCTATGCATTTAATCGACATTTTTACCATTAATCGATGGCTTGGTTTACCCCTTAAAACCCAGATTTCACATACAAAAAACAGGTCGTCACCATAAAAAACCAAAAAAAACAGCGGGGCCTCCCCCGCTGTCTTTGCCTAATTTTCTACCAAAAAAATCAGGTCCCACTAACCATAAGTTAATATTTTAGAATTCTTCGTACATATTGTTCACTATGGCCGAATGATCATCTACCTGCATGATCCATTTTTCGTCTTTGTACTTACCGTCCAAATTGGTCACATAAGCATTTTTTGCGTCTTCCTTAAAGTTGTAGTCGGCCAGGTAAACATAGTATAGTCCGTTTTCCTTGTTATAGAACTGTCCCGCCTTTAGGCCTTGTTTCTTTAATGTTTCCATAAAGGCGTTCATATATTTTTTGTTGCTGTACACGTTGGCGATTACGAAGTAGCCCGATTTGGCCCCGACGATATTCGATTGGTTCAGCACCCGAATGGGCAGGTTGACCTCTTCCTTCAATTGGGCCGCGTCGTTGCCAGCTGCGGTGACCGGTTTTGTCTGGGCCTGCGCCACGCGCTGCTCCCTTTGGCGCCTCATGGCCTCTTCCCTTTCGTTAAAGAAGTTGTCTACCGATTTGCGTATTTCGTCGTCTATTGCACCGCTTGCCACCTGGTCGTCGCTGGCGTCGGCATCAAAACCTGGCTTGGCGTCGTTTGCAGCTTTGGCCGGTACGGCCTGTGGCGCCCTAGTTTCGGTCTTGGTGGTGTTGTCGGCCAATGCCGTATTGAACCTTGGTGTTTTTTCCTTTTCATCCTCAACATCGGTATCGACTTGCTTCGATTGGCGTATTTCTTTTTTCAACACATCGACCAGGCTTTCGAGGCGGGCCTGAAAAGCGGCGTCCCTTGCGGCGTCGATAGAGTCTTGCCTCAATATCATTTCATCAATTATCAAGCGGTTCTCGTAGGCCAGGGAGTTGGGGTCGTCCATGGCGGTAATGGCTTCTTGGGCCTGTTTTTTGAACGATTTACGGTCTTTGCCGGTGGCTTTTTCGTTCTCGGCCGTCAATCGCAATATCTGTTCTTCGTAATTTCTAACGATACGGTCTATTTGGGCGTCGTTGGAGGTATCTACCAAGCTGTTCACCTGCGAGCCGTGGTCGTCGAAGTTATAGGCCAGCGACACTTCGTGGTTCCAGCCCAGGTCGGCATCGTCTTGGTTCAGGTCTTTTTCGAGCAGGTATCCGATAGACATTCTCTTGCTCAGGTTGAACCCCAGACCCGTACTGAGTCCGTAGGTATCGTCGTAATTGGCCTGAAACCATCCGAAGGTAGGCATATCCAACACCACTGAACCCACATAGTCCAGACTTCCGTCGGTATTCTGCCCCACCTGTACCAAGGGCATAAGCCTGGCATGGGCAAAGATCCCCCTGTTGGCCATAAAGTTATGGCTGTACTGTACCGATGCCTTTACGCTTTTGGTGCTCATGGTGGTCAAGAAGGTATTGGCGGTTTGGTTGTACTTGAACAGGTCTGTGGCGTATAGGCCAAAGTCGAAACTACCAAGGGAAAGGGTTACCCCGGGCTGAATGGCCACTTTGCTCTCTTTTTTCGATTCGAGTATCTTATTGTCGTTCTCTACGGCTACGATCCGGTTACGGTCGAGCCCTTCGTTGTAATAGGTAATGTTGGTACCGAAGGTCAGCTTGTTCTTTTCGCCCAGGCGCACGGCCGTGGCGTAGTTGGCGTTAAAACCAAACTCCTGTACCACTCCCGACCACTGGCTATACACACTGATGCCCAGGGCGGTGTTGTTGTTCAAACGGTTGCTAAAGCCCAAAAAATAGTTCTGGTCGTTGTCTTCAAAGGTTGCATATTGGTTTCTGTGCAAGATATTGATGTACGATTTGTTCTCGCGTACCAAGGAAAAGGTAGGGTTGATCAAGAACCGGTTATAGAACAATTGGTTGTGATAGGTGCTTTTTGAATTGATTTCGGTAAGAGGTGCTTCTTGGCCTTGGCTCATCTGTAACCCAAACAGGGCACAGAACAAGAAAAGCAGGCCAAATCTATTGGTAGTATTACTGGTATAGCTCATGGTAGTGATATTTGGGGTTAATGGTAGGGCCATAAAGGCCGGCCAAAACAGGTCATAGTTTTAATATGTAGGCCGCTGGTGGTAACCGCACGGCCTACACTATTGACCAGTTTTCTTATTCATCTTCAAAAATTGATGTGGTATAACGAATTTGACTTTCCGAATTCAGGGCTTCCATTAAGTTGTATTCGTTCTTATCGTCTGCTACGTCTTCTTGTTCGGCATAGGTAAAGGCAATACGCTCAACCTTGTTTCTACTGCTGCCACGGTTGGACAGTACGTATGCCTTACCGGTCTCGCTTGTAAAGGCGATGGCAAAATCGTCGTCGTCGCTGTTGATATCGCTGCCGAGGTTCATGGCCAGGTCAACGCGTTTTTTATCGACTTGGGTCATGTACACATCGAGTCCGCCGTATCCCCTTCTACCTTCCGAGGCGAAGAACAGGGTCTTATTGCCCACCACTTTGGGGTAGAGTTCGTTCTTTTCGGTATTTACCTTGCGGCCCAGGTTCTTGGCCACGCCCAAGCTACCGTCACTTAAGATTTCGGATACATAGATGTCGAAGTCGCCAAAGCTTCCGGGCATGTTGGAGGCGAAGAACAAGCGTTTGCCGTCGGCCGATATGGCGGGGTGCTTGGCCGATGCGTGCTTGGGTGCGGCGGCCACCTCCTCTATATTGGTCCACTTGCCGTTGACGCGCTCGGCACGGTAGATCCTGTGTACTTGCTCCTTTTTAGAGAACAGGCCGTACAAAGGCTTTTCTTCAACGATCTTGCTAAAGTAGGCCGTGTTTCCGTCGGGACTCACCGCTACCGGTAATTTATAGGGGTGTTCCTTGTCTTCTTGATCGCCGATAACCGATCTCAGCCCTTGTTCGGCCACTTTTTGGTCGTCGACCACAAAACTGCCGTTCGAACTTTGAAAATCGAGCTCGCGATAGCGCTCGGAAATAGGACGGTCTAAAAAGCTTTCGACCGTGTTCGGCCTTATTTGGTAATCGCTTTTTACCTCGGCGAGCCAATCGGTGTTTTCCAGTGCAGCCGTATCGGCGACCTGACCCGATTTCTTCAGGGCAAAAAGGTAGCGCTTTTGATAGCTCTTGCTAAGGGGCTCACCCTTTTTTGATTCTTTCAACTGCCCGTACCAAAATGAGGCGGCAGCGTAGTTTTCACTTAAAAAATTGGCATTGCCCAAGTCTTCGAAGATTTCTTGGTCGGTATAGCCTTGGTCTTTCAAAATTCTGTAGTGTTCCATCTTTCTTTCGATCTGACGGTCAGCCACAGCATTTGATTTGGTAGAGTACTGTGCCGTTACTGTACTGCAGTAACAGGAAATTGCTAATGCGAAAAACACATTACAGGTTAGCGAATTTTTCATAACTAATTCGATTAGGGGTTTATATCTATCGACAAAGTTCACTAAAACCCGTGTCCCTATACTTAATAAAAATTCATAGGTTTGGCCCAATTTTCCTATAAATTATGTTAAAATTGGTATTTTAACCCCTAATTTTTACCTTTCAACGTAAATAATTGCATAATTATCTTTCTTATTTCCTCCCTTTTTGCCCAAATACCTTTTTCACATATAGGCAAAGTTACCTTAATGCGATATCGACGAGAATTACGGTATTGCACCTAACCTATTATAAGGATGCCATAGCAAAGGACGTTTCTTTACCCATTTAAGTTTCGGTTAAAGGTTGCCTTGGAGGCCTTCCCCGGGTTGGGAAAAGGCTTGTCCCCTACCCTATTGCCGAAGGGTTTGCCACTAGGCCACCTTACAGGGAATCTAAAGGGCTTTGGATGTTCGATAAGCTTCGGGGACTCACTTTCGTATAGATTTGGGTGGTTTTAATGCTGTTGTGCCCGAGCAGTTCTTGAATAAAGCGCATATCGGCCCCGGCCTCGAGTAAATGGGTAGCGTAACTGTGCCGTAAACCGTGTACGCCGATCTTCTTTTTAATCCCCGCTTTTTGCATGGCCTTTTTAAAGGCCTGCTGAACACTGCTTTTCGAATAAGCCCCCCCGTATTGGCCTTCAAGCAAATATTCTTTGGGCCTATACGCCGAATAATAGGCCCTTAATTGCGGGAGCAGGCTTTTGGGCAGGGGCACGTACCGATCTTTCTTTCCCTTGGCCCCTACTATTCGCACCACCATTCGTTTGCCGTCTATATCGTCTATCTTTAAATTGACCACTTCGGACACCCTCAGGCCCATACCGTAACATAGTTGTAGGGCAATGCGATGTTTGGTATTGCTTGTAAGCGCCAATACCTTTTTCACTTCGGCCTTACTTAACATTTTAGGCAGGGTCAAAGGTTTTTTGGGCCTGGGAATATCGAAGAACATTTTTGGGCGGTGCAGCACCTGTTCAAAATAAAATTTCACCGCATTGATCTTACCGTTTATTTTGCGCTCGCCCATGCCCTCTACCTTTATACAGTACAAAAAATAGTCTTTAAGCCTTTGCGAATTAAGCTCGGCCACGGGAAAAGGACCGAGTAACCGGAGCAAATGACGAAATTCGGCCAAATAGATGCGAATCGTATTATCGCTATACCCCTTTAACAGCAATTGGTCGTGCAAATTCGCGTAGGCCCCTTGGTTTACAGGATGGATTTGAACCTGTACTTTGCCGCTGGGTGGTTTGGGGCTTAGGTTTAGCTCGCGCCTTACCGCAGGCAAATCGGGCAGGTACCATGCCTTTTTGGTCTTGCTCCATTTTACCGAGGGAAACCTTTCCCGTAAGTCTGCCTGTAGTTTTTTGTTAAATTTAAA
Source organism: Pseudozobellia thermophila (assembly GCF_900141855.1). Taxonomy (GTDB): domain Bacteria; phylum Bacteroidota; class Bacteroidia; order Flavobacteriales; family Flavobacteriaceae; genus Pseudozobellia; species Pseudozobellia thermophila. The sequence continues at coordinate 1,808 of NZ_FQYU01000012.1, read as the reverse complement.
CAGCACAAGAATTACATTTTTCCCCCGATGTGAATCGAATTTAAATGTATAATTTAAAAGATGCACCTAGGTATTTTGTATATCATTTTTTCGAAGATACAAATTTTGATATACAAAATAAATATGTATGTTTAAGCTTGTATCGATTGATATACAAAGGATTAGTTGTTTTTTTATATTTTTGGAGCGACACAAGAAAGTTGCATATATTTACGTGATGGTCGATGATACCTCCGGCCCGTAAAAAACCGGGCGGTCGAGGCCGCCGCCCTACCTTTTTTTCCTACCATCGACCATCGGCCAGACAGTACGACTGCACATTCGCCCATAAAATTTGCTATATTTCATCCTTGAAAACTCGGACGGAGCTGTTCGCGGTCGGTACCATCGACATCACCGCCTATAGCGAATGTGCGTCTAATGGCGACCCCTTGCCTAGGTATGCCAGGCATACCTCGCAACTCGCCATAGCCGTCTGGCCGTTAGCCACAATTTAAATGACACAACTATCAGAAAATATTAATAGTCAAGAATTAAGTGACCTAATCAACAATTCAGAGCAAGAAAAAATTGCTGACTTTATTTATGATAGATTTTACGAAAGATATATTCGTCCAATAGAAAGTTTAGATAGGAAAGATAAAAATGGATTTAGTATTATGGCAGTTTCCTGTCTAATGATTGAATCACTTATTTCTTTCAAAAATGGATGGGAAGACACAAAGAACAAAAGTGAAAAAGCATTTAGATTGTTTTTAACGACTGAGCCGGAATTTGTTGCCTTTAAAGAAATTTCTAAACCTTTCTATGTAAATGTACGATGTGGAATTCTTCATCAATCAGAAACTACTTCTGGTTGGAAAATCCAGAGAAAAGGAGAAATTTATAATTCATCAACGAAAACAATAAATGCAACTTTGTTCCTTAAAGGTTTAAAAAAGACATTAGAAAATTATAGAAATAAACTTAAAAATGCAGAATGGGATTCTTCAGATTGGGATAATCTGAGAAGAAAGTTAAGAATGATAATAAAAAATTGTCAATGAAATATATACAACCTCAATTACATCAAAAATCATTTACTTGCCCAAGTTGTGGAGTTTTGTCAAAACAAGAATGGCAAGTAAGAACTATGCGGTTTGGAAATCATAGTAACCAAAATTACAATATTCTTGGTTCGTGCACTTGTCAACATTGTGATGAAACTTCAATCTGGATTAGTGAAAAAATGTACTATCCAGATACTGGAAATTCACCATTTCCTAATCCTGAAATGCCTGAAAATGTCAAGAAAATTTATTTAGAAGCTGCTTCTATAAGTAATAAATCGCCACGAGGTGCTGCAGCTTTGTTAAGACTTGGAATTCAGGTTTTATGTAAAGAACTTGGAGAAGAGGGAAAAAACATTAACAATGACATTGGAAGTTTAGTTAAAAAAGGACTTCCAGATATTGTTCAACAATCTCTTGACATTGTTAGAGTTACTGGAAATGATGCAGTACATCCTGGACAAATAGATACGGATAACCACGAGACTGTTGGACAACTTTTTGACTTGACTAATGTAATTGTCGAATATATGATTGCGCTACCGAAGAAAGTCAGCGGAATTTATTCTACACTTCCAACTGGCAAACTTGATGGAATCAAACAAAGAGATGGAAAATAAAAAACTGTGGCTAACAATGGCTCCTATGAAAAGCCATAGTCCAGTTCTCTAAAGTTAATCAATATTTTCTTTTTGCCTTAAACCACCTTTTTTATTTTAAAATAACTTGCTCCGCATCCTATTTGTGATACACCTTTTT
>NZ_FQYU01000021.1 GCF_900141855.1 Pseudozobellia thermophila | reverse complement strand
AGGCCTTCTTTAAAAAATCTATCTCCATCTTCTGCTGGCCGATCGTCTTGAGCATCCGCTCCTCCTTCTCCTGGGCCTCGCTCTTGGCGTCCTTGGCCTTCTTGGAGAAGACCTCCTCGCCGTTCTTGAGGAACTGCGCCTTCCAGTTGGTGATCTGCGCCGGGTGGATGTCGTACTTCCTGCCCAGTTCCTGGATCGTGAAACGTTCGCTCAGGGCTTCCAGTACCACCTTGAACTTGAACTTCGATGTGTGTTTTCTTCTTCCCATTTGACAGTGAATTTAAGATTAAAAATTAAACTTAACTTACTGTCCTATTTATGGGGGTAATTATAATAGTCCTACTAATTGGGGAATGAACATTCTGCCAAGTTAAATAGGACTATCATTTCTTAAGATCAATAAACTGCATTTCAAAGTTTTCACTTTCTGGTGGTTCATACAGACTTCCATCTTCATTTGTTTGGGAATATATTATGCGCCCGTCATTGAAAATGAATTTTACATATCGGTTGGCTACAGGGGTTTTTGTTTCTGGTTTCAAATAGGTAGTTTCTTCCCAGTCGTTATGAATTTGTGGGTCATACCAGGTTGATCCTTCTTCTCTTTCAAATTTTTCGGTATACTGCTCATCCGTCCAGTATTGCTCCCGTTCTTTTTGTTGTACAGGGGTGGCTTCCGGGGTAGGGACATAGCTTTTGTACAAGGGAGGGGGGAAGCCTTCGGCCTTCCGCCTTAAAAAGTCCCTTTCCCTATAGGGGTCAAAGGCATCCCCCGGTGGTAGGGGACGGTTTCTGTCCATATACCAGACGTAGAATGACCATATTTCATAGTAAGGTTCCACATGAGCACTAAGATATGTGCCTAAAAGCTTATTGTCTGGATATGCTATAGCAAGTTTCATGTCTATGTTACCTGACGATCCTCCCGTACCTACCCAATATACAATTGCTTTATCAAATTCAATTGTGAACGGTTTTCCGTATAACTTTTTTGGAAATGTAATTAAACCATTTCTTCTATCTAATGTTATATATTGTTTTGATATTGTTAGGGCATAAACTAAGGATAGAACAAACACTAAAAAAAGTGTCGTATAAAAAATAACCCATGGAATTTTGAAATAATTATTATCAGGAGTAAGAATGAATAATATAATAAAACCGAAAATAGAGAGAATGCCTCCCGCATAGGCTGAAAGAATTCTCATAGTATCGATAACAAGGGTGTTGTCATCAAGGTTTTCAAAAACCTCCCGTTTGTTATATTTCTTCAGAAATTTTTTGTCTACTTTTTTAAAGGAATCTGTAATCTCAAATTTTAGATATGTATTTAAAACTTTTTTAGAACTCATTGAATTTATTTCTTCCATGCATAACCAGATTTTAAGTTCTCCAAAGTACTTACTCGTACATTACTATGGTAGGTATGGTTCATATTGGTAACGTTCATAGACGCTATTGTTTCAGATTTTAATTGGTTAACACCTGCTATAACTCCAATATAACGTTCTAATCCGTCGTGTCGATTTGGATAATATTTGCCCTCGCCAATATCTAAATAACAGACGAACAATATTTGGCTGTTTTTATTGTTTCCAACCAAAAAGTGATCGGGTATTTCAAAATTGATGATTGCCTGTGGCGGTTTTTCTTTAGTTCCCTTTTTACGTGTTACTGCTGAATCGATGTCCAATTTAATGCCTCTTCCATTGAGAACTCCTTTTTGGTAATAATGTACTTCATAGGATAACTGACTGGGGTCATTAAAAAATTGCCTAAAACTTATTGTTGCTGTAAATTCTTTAATATCACCTTCTTTGATGGTTGTCCCTACGGTATGTCTACTGTAAGATTGTATATACTCCTCTTTTTGGTTTACTACTTTTCTTGGTGTTAATCTTATATCCGCACAAACGATAAGATCAGTCAATTCTGCAGCTGCTAATTTAAAATCTATATAACGTTGGTATTCGTTATCCGTATCACCAATAAGTTCGGTTCTGCTATTGTAGAAACGCTGATTATATCGCCAAGTTAATTCAGCGGGGTTTTTATCCAATGCCTTTTCATCACTGAAAGCAAAGTGTTTAAAATAAGCTTCTAACGGAGAATCTTTTAAGTAATAGGCTAAAAACACCAAACCTACACCAATTCCTGCAGCAATCCAGCCATAAGGACCTAATACAGAACTGGACCCCATAATAGTTGCTACAGTAGCAACTGAAAACGCTGCACTAGCTCCGATCCAAGCCCACATAGCATCCTGGTCGCGCCGACCATGACTTTCTAAGGCTTCCCAGCCACATATAATAACAGTCACACCCATACCCGCAATTTCAGCTCCTAAAGCTAACCTAGAAATGAGTTTTGTCGAAGAGCTGCTCAAATGTTTTGTTAATATTGACTTACTGAAATATGCAGAAGCTGCTAATAATTCAAAACTTACACCAGCTAAAGCTATCCCATTTTTTTTATTCTCTTGACTACTAAAAGAGTCATAGGCCGCAGTCACATTAAAAACTTGAAGCAATGCAACGACCCCTCTAAACGGGGTTCCATTTAAAAGTGTACCTGCACGTCTCGCTAATCTGGTAGGTGCTTTGGTAGTAATGGTTCTATATTGTGTAATTTCCCTTTCTACTTCCTGAATAACAGGTACGTCAAAAATATGATTTCCTCTGGAAGATTCCATCAACACGATTTCCGGCGTATTTGTCTTAAATCGTACAACATCTTTATTTTTACCACCATAAAAACCAAGAATGTCCTTTGAACGATCTAGTTTCATTCCTTTGTCACCAAGTTTTTGAACTATTTCTTTGTTCCGTACTTGATATAATTTTACTTTACCGCCATCAGGTCCTTTGGTTTTTAGGTTGATGGTGTTCATTCTATTCAGTGTAAGTTTATATCTGCCTTGAACCGGTACTTTTTTAAGTTCGATATAAGACTCAACTTTTACAACATCTTTTAAGGCGTATTTGGCATAAGCTTCCAAACTAGCAATAGCAAAATCTGCCATTTTATTGGAGACATCTATACCTTGTTTGATTATTTCTTCATCAACCGTAGCTTCCTTATTTAGAACGGCTTTATAGGAATTGTCTTCTCCTTCTTTTAGGGAATCTTCTATCAGTTTGTCCCATTTGTCATTTTTCTCATATTCATCCCTAAGATCTAATGTACGATCAATATCATGAGGGTTGATTGCCAATAATCGTAGATGTTGCATGATTGTGTATTTGCCGTCCACGATATTAAGAACAGAACCATTAACATGATCTATATATGCATTTTTATAAAAATCAGAGTCAATAAAGTTTCCAAGGTCATCTCGTAAACCATTAACTTTTTTTCTTTGTATTTTTCGTTCTTCAACCCCTAGTACATCTAAAAGTTTCTGTTTGTAGATTCCTCGTCCCCAACCGATTCTACTTCCTCCATCATAATCATCTATCATATCTTCGTTATTGTAAACTAATTGATATGTAGTGAGCGCAAGATTGAACATTGCGTTGATTTGTTCTTTCTCTTCGGATAGTTTTTCAGGTTTGCCGCCAGATAACATCCTTTGGTAGATTTTATCTACATTGGATGCCGTTTGCATAGATTCTAAAATAGCACGGTGTCTTATGATTTCTGTTGCTAGTTCCGTAGCGATTTCATTAGCATTCCCGATAGGGTCGTCTAACGTAACGAACATATCCGTTAGTACTTCAGGTTCTTTATGGTTTGGTTTTTCGTCCCGGTTTTTCTGACGTTTTTCTTCTTGTTGTTGAATGCCATCTATCTTCCCTTGTATACTTTTGCATAAATCTTCCCTGGCCGATGAAAAATAAGTGACGACCCGATCATACGGCTTATAATCGGAAGCGTTTTCCGCAGTTTCCAAAGGAAAACCGTTTGCTTGTACCTTGATCATCCTTTCCTTTCTTTTTTTTGTGTCGGATACCAAGCCGTCATAATACTCCTTTGACCATTGCACGGAGGAATATGCGACCCAAACTATTGCTCCTAACTCGGCCTCATAATACCCGTTAGTATTGTTTTTACCATCCGTTATGCGAATATCAGGGAAACCTTCCCCGCCCTTTTCCCATGAAACCGATGCAAAATTACCGGATTGATCGATCTCGAACTCTATAGGAATGTTCGGTCTGGTTTCATCTATAATGTATAGGTACCCAGGGTTAAGACCTGTTCTGATTGTGCTAAAATTTTCTTGCTTGGGGGTTGAAATAATTACTTCATCTAAAGAAATACGACCATTTTCATCCTTTTTAACTTCGTTGTCGTCAGTACTTATTCTAGCCACAAGATGGCTTTCCTTTGGCTCGTTCGAAAGTTTGCCAAACCTTAAAAAGTGTAATTTAATGATCGGTTCATCTTCAGGGGTCAATTGAAGTTTTTGTGAACTAAAATCAAACGTCCTACCACCACATTCTACTTCTAAGGTAAGTACACGTTTTCTACTTTCTTTTTTTGTTTGGGTATTGCTCATGGAGTATCGGTTTTTTCTTTATTCCATTCTTCTGAAGTTTCCAATGGTTTTAACTCTGCAGAGCCATCAGCTTTTACCGTACCACTAAATTTTATGACGTTTTGCTCTCCGTCTATTGCTAATTCATCCTTTTCTTTTACAGATACATTTACTGTTTCTCCAGGATCCATATTTTCTGTCTGTACAAAAATGGAGGCCTTTTCACCATAGGCAATACTATCTATCTTTTCCACCCCATTTTCATCCATCCAATAGCTTTCTACAACTTTAGGAGCTTTGTCATTGCCCAACATGGCCCCAGGTATGGTCATGGCAATATTCTTGAATTCTTCCATGACACTACCGGCCGTATTAATTTGCATAGGTTGCAGAACGGTCACTTTGCCACCGGTGGCGCACATACACTCCGAATCTTCGAACAAGAATTTTTTGGATTTGCCCAAGGTTGCTTTTTCCGTGGTTTTTGTCCATTTCTGCAAGGCGGGGACACAAGGTAAATAACCGCCACTGGTAGGTTTTAGTTTGCACTGGCCAAAGGTCTGTGGTACTTGTACATCCATATCGGTAGCTTTGAACTTACCTTGGATCTTTACCTTTTGGTTTTCGGTGACCATCAGCTTGGCTGGGGTAAAGCCTTGGTCACATTCCAATAATGCACCATCCAATACGTATATTTTGCTACTCATCTTTTTCTAGATTAAAGTTAAGGGTCGTTGATTTTGTATAGATATCCTTAATGCTGAAAGAATACGTTAAATGCCCCTCGGTTATCAGACCTATTCTGGGTTTGACCTTGTAAAAACCATCGTAGTCGAATTCCAAGGAATGCTTGCTGCCTTTAGTGCCAAGCAGATTCCCTAGAAACACGTTCATTTTCTCCAATGGGAAGATTTTGTTTTTGGTGTCAAGTTCCGCCGAAGTGGAAATGGTTATGTTCTGAAACAAAAGATCCTGCTCGGCGATGGTCTTTTTTTCTATTATCGGAACATCAAGGTTATGAATACCGTTCATAAGTACCTTTTTATGTTCCAAGGACTTTTCCGTATTGAATTCCTGATAGAAGAAATTGGAGAAGAAGAAATTGTAGAAAACGTCGTTCCTGTATATTTTCTGGATGTTACTCGTTTGCATCTGCCAATCAAAATCACCGATAACTGTTTGTAGATCGGTAAAGGAATCCTGCAATATACCCTTAAGCTTACGCCATTTTTTTTGGACTTCCTCTACATTGATGATTCCGATGAGCTTATAATTTTTACTGACCTCAAGAATCAGCTCATCATTTATTTTAGCTGCGTTTAGCGCTAATTTTTGGGTCTTGGAAGGTTTGAATATAGGCCTGTTTTTGTCATCTAAAAAGAATCTGCGTTGTATACTGCTTTTATATTTTAAATTACCTTCTTCGGTAGTTCCAAGGTATTGAAGTGTAAAAAATAGAACAACACATGCATGTTCGACCTTTTTGCCCTTGGCCACCACATTCTTGATCTCGGCCGTATAACTTCTAATAGAGCCCTCCCCGTTAAGTTGGATCGGTCCGGTATGTTCTACCATGGTTTTTGAATACATGCTTTCGGGGATTGGATCGTTGTTATTAACTGGAAGCTAGATAGACCTTTACTTCTGCTTTTTTAATTGGGTATATTTCATTTTCGGTTTTAAAATATACCTTTAGGGAGCTATTGAACTTATCTATTTCAAAGATCAGGTTCGCTTTGGGGGCTTTCTTTTGGTTGTAGATCGTATCGAATAGGCCAAAGATCTCTTTCTCATCGAAAAACACTTTTGCCCCATAATTATTATTTTGGTCGTCCCTCCAACTCATTGCGCTTCTATAAGGAATCGGCCGTTCTTTCATTTCGGTAACCACGGGGTTTTGGCCATAGGTATTAAAGAATTCGCCATTGTAATAGTTTACCACAATGGTTTTCAATAAGGTTTCCCCTTCTTTTTTAAAAAGGACTTTTGGGGCCCAATTGTATTTATTACGATAGGTATCCCATATCCCAAAGGGAATGTTGTCCACATCAATGGCTCCTTTGATATCTTCGTTTATGATGTCATTTTTAATAACCTTTACGTAATCTTCGAGTGACCTAGTTGCATATGGTTTAAATTCTTTCATTGTCATTTCAATCTCTTTTGCCTGAAATCTGGCTATTTCTACGGTGAAACTCCCGTACATCCAAACGACCAAAACGCCACCAGGGGCCAATCCCAAAACAATACTGTCATAGGTTTCCTGTTGGTTACGGCTATTAATAAAACCTTCCTCAAACAAGGCCTCCATCTTTTCTTTGGGAAGTTCGAAGGTGCCGCCATAGAATTTTTCTTCGAGATAGGAAACCCATTTGATATCGAATTTATAGGGAACGGGTTTAAAATCCTCACCGACAATATGTGCGGCACCTGTATTGCCCCACCCTGTCATTAAGGTATGTCCTGTAGGGATATAAATAGAGGAACCATCCTGCATATAGAAATTTCCGGCAATAACCTCTGCAGGATAATATTTGGGCGCATTCGCAGTCGGGCGCCATTCAAATTTTTTCATATCGTCTTTAGGTTTGCAAGAAAAAAAATGCAACAAAATTGCAAATACTATGATCCATGTTCGTGTCATTTTAAAATAGCCGTTGATTAACCGGGATTAATTACCCGTGTTCTTTTTCCATTTTCAATGTTTGGTTTATTGACCCCCTGCCAAAATTAGGTACCGGTCATAATTAGAGAATCCGGGCTGTTTTTCCCTTTGTTTTGTTGAACCGTCTTATGATACCCGGCCCCAATACCCAGCCGCAAATACGATTCATTTCAGACCTGCCATTCCTTGTATGTTTTGTGGTAAACCTTGTACAGGCGGGAATGATTGTTCAGAACAAAAATGAGGTTAACCGTGATGATAGATATCAAAACAAGGAACAACTTTATTCCCGAGGTTTCATCTTGGCATAGGACACCTATGGTAAAGCCACTCATCAACCATGTCAAAACAAAATATAATAGTCCTAGGGAATTCATTTTCCCGGTCGCATTCTGCTTGAACAGTTTCAATAGTAACCGATAGGGAATATACAATAATAAAATGCCGCCATAGGCCATAAGCCTAATACTGTCGCTGCTACTGTTTATGCTTTTTAAAATATCGAAATACTCAAAACTGAACTCCATCGTACTGTTTTTCTTTTTCGGAGATCTGCAATAGTTCTTTTTTACCGTATCCCATGGGTTTGGCCAACAAAAGGGCGGGGAATTCCTTGATGCCAATATTGTACAGGTTGACGCTGTCGTTGTAAAGTTCCCTTCGGTCGGACAGGTGGTCCTCGAGTTCCGATACCCTTTGCTGTAGGGAGAGGAAGGAGGCATTGGCCTTTACATCGGGGTAGTTCTCCGAAACCGCCAAGATATGGGCAAGGGCCTTGTCCATTTCATTGGCCGCCTTTACCTTGTTGTCGTTATTGGAAGCGTTCAAATATCGGGTCCTCAATTCGGTGATCTGGGTGAGCAGGCCTTCCTCGTATTCCATGTATTTTTTGACGATTTTTACGAGCTCGGGTATTTCATCGGCACGTTGTTTTAAAAGGACGTCGATATTGGCGAAGTTCTTGTCGACGTTCTGGTTCAACATCACCAGGCGGTTGTAGATCTTGACACCGCTGGAAACGATGTAAACCAAGATCAGGGCCAGTACTATGATTAAGATTATGTTGTTCATATATGTAGGTATTAAAAATCTTATTGAAAGAGCTGTTCCGGTTCTGATTTAAAAAAGCGAAAAAAAGCTTACCACGATTTTTTCGCCTTCTATATTGATGTTACAGAGCAGAACAATACTGATGATTACTATTAAAAATATAAAATGTCTTATAAAGGAATGATATAAAGGGGTCGATTGGTTATGTTGATAAACATAATCCAAGGGTGCGATGGCGAAGATATTTTTTGTTGGATCTTTTTCAACGAACACCTGCCCGTCCTTATTGGTCGCCTTACCTATCAAGAGTACATCCATGTCTTCTTTTAATAAAAATTGCTGATAACGTCTGCCGTTGGATTCATAGCTGTGTTCCGATTTGGGGAAATCCAATAGGCTTATGTTTTCTCCCTTAATGGTTACTGTGCCCGTATCATCGGTAATTTGAAAGGTATTGCATTGGGTCTCCGTTAAAATATTGTCATAGTATGTCCGGCCTTTGTTGTCCGTTCGGATTATATCGATTTTATAAATATAGCCGATGCAGGGCACTTTTTTTATTTTGGAGATTAGGGGTTCCAACATAACGGTTTTCCCGTAAACCTCTACCAGGCCCATGGCCATGGACCGTATCTTTGAAGAGGGCAGTAGGGTCTGTAGGTCATAAAAGGTATCGCTTTTAGAGGGAGTTAAGGTGCTTAGGACCAGAATAAGTACTATTAAGGGTATTAAGCCATAGGGGGCTGTCATTATGGATATCGGGACAATGGCCCCTACGGTAAGTAACCAGGCTATGGTAGAGAGTGGCACCTTATTCTTTATTATGCCATAGATGGGGGCAACAATGATCAAAATAAGAAGAATGGAGCAGTCGATCCATATAGCCAGTGGTACATAACCAGGGTCGTACAGTACGGTGAGGATCATTAATACCAGGGGAACTGCAAAAAGTGGCCGGATATTTTTTGCCTTTAGGTTGAATAAGGATTTCAAAATAAAATAATAGGCCACACCAAATACTATCGATGAAAAGGTCATGATAGCTATGATCAATGCATCTACATTATCCCAATAAAAAAGATTCAAGGCGTCTTGTTTTGGTGTAAAAAGGTTTGAAATAGACTTGGGCCGATACAACAAAAGCTACTTAATACATTTAATTAAATAGCTTTTTGGAGGGTTTGTTGATAAGGCTTGTCTTTTTGGTCTGAACGGTACTCTTTACAAATGAGACAGTAAAAGTCTATACAAACAAATTTATCTACTTGTTACCGAATGACTTCTAATCTGTCAGATTCTTTTGGTTTGTGTAAAAATAAAGGAATCTGATATTGAGTCTTTTTAGTTTTGTTTTCAAAAAACAACGCTGGTTCAAGGTTTGGTTGTTGAAGGGAAATAACCTTTTCGTCTCCATAAAGAAACAAGCTTGCGTTTTTCGATATAGGGGCTATTTGCATTTCTGGGTCATTTAAAAATGTGACCAGTTCTTCCCACTCACTATCGGTATCCGCTTGAGAGGAGTAAATACTTGTATCCACTTCTTTAAGCTTTGTTAAGTAGATTTTTTTATAAGCCACAAAATCCTTTTCCTTTAAAATAGTATGAATATTGTTATAGAAAGCAAATACTTTATCTGTTAATGATTGGTTTATTTGTAAAATGCTTGAGTCGGTCCAACCTTTCAATAAATAAGGGACTGTGGCTTTAAAATTAGTTTTATATTCAAATAAGGGTATAGGCTTATCGAATAATGGGGTTTGGAAAACATATACTTCCGTAGGTATATTACTGGGCTCGGAAGTATCGTTAACAAGAATTGAAATTTGCAATTTTGAATGCTCGGTTAGATTAGCTTGGCTTTTCTGTGGCCAAAGTTTTAATGAAATACCTTGATTCCCTGATTTTAATATTAAATGGTTTATAGGGTATTGGGTCGAAATCATACCCGTATCCACATAACTGAAAACGGGCATATCATTAATTCGTATTTCAAAATTGCAGGAAGTGCTGGAAAATTTTATTTTATAAAAGGGTTTATCCATTGCTTAATTATTCTCTTAAATCTGGCATTTTTACTTTGTCTAGATATGGCTTGTAAATTGGCCATTGACCTTTTTTTAAAGCACTTGTCTTTAGTATTATTAGCATACCTTGTTCAGCCTCTTTGGCAGTACCTTCTGATGTACTAAACTTATTGAACTCGATTATTTTATTATCGCTTTCCCAAATATAGTACTGGGTTCCTTTGAAATTATAAATGAGTTTTCCAATCCCATATTTCTGTTCCAAGGCAGCAAGAAGTTCTTGGGTATTCTCAGTTGAAGAAGTGCTACATCGAAAACCGATGGGTTTATCATTTACTGTTCTTATTTCGACTATATCATCTCCTAATTTTATACCGTTATAGGTAATTTGATTTTCTTTTGGGGAAATAAAATAACTATAAATTACATTATTTATATTTTCCGCCAGATGGTCAAGTGGTTCGATTCTCGCAAATTTGAAGTCCGATTTAAGGTTAATTTCTCTTTTTTCTTCAATTTTAAGTGTTGAAATGGTTTTCTCAAAATTAGAGTCAAAGTTTATTTTATCTAGATTAAAATTATTTGAGCAACTAGAAGAAAATAATACTATTAGGCTCATGAATTTTATTTTATGCATGATTAAGTTTCTTTATTTAAGTAGTAATCTTTCTTTTCAAATTCGATTTTATCAGATTTGACTATAGGTGCTTCTGGAGGGCTTTGGTCAAATGTTTTTTTAATAATACCAAATTTTACGCTACCTTTTAGAACAAATGTAGCAATCACTCCTCCAAATTCTGCAACGGGCATAAAGTATACACCTTCTTTGTCAGCACCCGCTTCCAATCCTCCGGTGACACTTGTTTTGCCAGTTATACCTGCTTCTAAGTCGGCTTCAAAACTTCCAGCTGCTAACTTACCCGTGCTACCAGTTGCAGATAACTCAACTTCGACACTTATTTCGCCAACAACTTTAATGTCTCCTGAAGTTTCAGTTGGTATTAATGTATTAATGTCAACTTTGCCGTCAACGTTGATATCCCCATTAAAACGCGTTTCAAATTTTATATCTAAATGATCTTTAGCTTTGTCTCTTAAAAAATTCACGACCTTTGTAACTCCGGGGGAAAAAGTGGTGGCAAGAACCGAAAGTAGGTCTAGAGTAAATTTAGCCCCTATTAGAGGTTTGGCGGAAGCCCCCACAGTAACCATGGTAGCTACCTTATGGACATAATCGGGGGTTTCACTATCCATTTCTTTTAAGTACCATTGTGCGGAAGCCGCAATGGCGGGAGATTTTATTTCCAATTCAAAAGGTGCGCTTCCTTTTAATTGTGTGGTAATGTTATCTACTAAACCTTTAACTTTAACAAACAGACCTAAGGTTTTACGGATATTCTCCATGAATTTATCCCCAATCTCAACAGCATCGCCTTCGTCCCATTGGGCTTTTAGAGACCAACCAAAGGACTGGGCCATTTCCCTCTCTCTTTTAGCCCATTCTGCGTCTATGGCAGCACCTATTGCTTTTTTTCTGTCGATGCTATGTTTGGGGAGCCCTTCGCTAAAACCATATGCAAAGGGGGCATCATGGTTCCATTGAAATTCTAAGGTCCATTTAATATCGGAGTATACATGTACTGGTACATGCTCTTTATAGCTACAGGTATCAAAATAGAAGTCATATTTACGGCACAATCTTTTTCCTTTAGGCCATATATAATGTAAAGGAGCCAAATGATTTTCGCTAAGATTACAAATGACATCATGTTTGATTGTGTTACCTCCTTGTAAAACCACGTCTTCTTTTATGGTAATATTATCATTGTTCTTATGGCTGACGACTATTTTTTCGTCGAGATGTTCAGGTATACTGCTGGGGCATTCTCCGACTTGAAGCCCTTCTGCTTTTATAATTATATTATTAATGTTTTTATTAGCACCTGAAACCATTTCATATGGCTCTGGATTTATCACCGTTTTGTTCTGATCAAAATAGATATAATCTCTATTTGTTTTTTCCTTTTTCTTTTTAATGATCAATGAAGTGAACTTGCAGGGGTTGTACCTCAGTATACTGTGCTCAACGCGTCCAATGGAAACTGGTACAGCACTCCCTTTTTCAGATTTTCTATCGGCAATCTTATTCTGAATGTCAATATAATTAGACCTCAGGCTTTCTTTTTTTCCTGTTTTTGGATGGGTATAACTGATTATCGGGGTCAATCGTAAATAATCGTTAAAAGTTTGTTCTGCAAGATTGAACAATTTATTTCTCCAAATACTTTTAATTGGCACATTTAAAATAAGTTTTCCCAGATAGGTAATGTCACTAACAGAATCAATGATTGTTCCTTCTTCATCTTCTTCGAAATCGATATGTAACAATTCACCATTTAGACCCTCGGTTTCGATGTGTAATTGGAGCATGTCTCCAAACTTCGCTTCGGCATATCCTAGTTCCGCCCCATTATTATCGTCTTGATACTTTTTCCAAGTTACATTGGTGATTTTAGGATCACATTGACCTGATACATAGAAACCTGAGGGTAGTTTGTTTTCAGGGTATGAGTGAAAGGCTTCTATCCAATTAAGGGCACTGCCACATAGTTTTTTCTTTAGGACGGCTCTTACCACTCTACCTTTAATGCCTACAGCATCATCCTTGGTGAATATTCTGTTCTTGTCACTCAGGGTATGCCATATCCAGCTTTCTTTTCCTTTCCTAAAGGATGGTGTTTGTGCGTAATAACCGTCATCAGGTACAAAGACATCTAGATACATGCCATCCTCCTTGCTTCCCATTAATATGTGGTAAGGACTATGTAGAGATCCGGTCTTTGCTTCGACCCCGTTTGACTCTTTGGCAACTATTCTTTTTACTCCGGTAATATACTGTTTCTTACTTTTCATTTAGATTAATTCAATACCATCATAATCCTCGTTCCTATATTTTGCGGTTCCCAAATTGACCATGGGGTTTAATTGACTATGTATGTCTTCATCCGCATCTTCCAAGGTGGAAGCTGGTATGCTTATCGTCTGTCCATGGTTAAATATCGTTATTGTACCACCGCCTGCACTGCATTGTGCAGTACTTGTGTCCAAAAGAGGCTTTCCTCCATTGGGAAGTTCTATGTTTTCATAAAAGCCGGACCATTCTAAATTGGCGGCACACGGCATTGAAGAAGGAGTGCCAGGTTTACAAGTGGTAAAATTTACAGAAGCTACTGTTTTTTCTAAATCTGTGGCAATAAGTTTTTGTGTGCCTTGGTCATCGTTGATGTAATATTTTTGTTGAGTTATTACCTCCATGGGAAGGGATGGTACCCCGGGAGCCATAGTGCAATTACAGATAGCACCTTTGCACACCAATATTCCGTTTTTTTCTGGTTTTGCCATAATTTGTTCTTTTTCTATTAGATTTCAAAAGCTTCCATTCGAAAACTTCTTCCTTTGCCATATGGTAGCTCTATGAAGCAATCTGAAATAATGGACTTTATAATTTTTGAATTCTTATCTAATTGAAATGTCGCCTCCATACGACCATTTTTATTTTCATTGGAAGGTGTTACCGGAATATCTTTTAAGGTTACCAAATCGTAGGCACTGCGTTCTTCGTTTAAAATACCTTCCATTTTTAATGTAATTGTACCGTAACTACTAACCTCGTGGTTTATTTTTAATTCGGATAAAAAGGTAACTGGTAAGGTGTTGGGCAATATGGGTATTTTTATTTCAGTTTCTGTCATGTTAGTCAACATACCATATGTTTGATATATGGGGGTTAAGTAAAAGCAAAGAAAGATATCATGTTCTATTGCTTTGTGCAGCAAAGTATCATCTTCAATATTTTTGTCTGTTGTTTTTAAATACCAGTTTACCAGTTCATGTGCAAACCTATTGTTTAAGATTTCTTTTTTTTTATTCCAGTTTGCCCGGATTTTTCCGCTATTTTTAATTTGTTTTTTATTATGTTTCCACCCTACTTCCAACTGAATGGGATAGAGGGCCAAATTACATTCTGTAGCTATGACATCTAAGTTTTTATGTGGTTTTTGATCATTAATTCGTACGTTTTTCTTGTCAAAATTGTACAGCCATAAGAACATGTCCGTTTTTTGGGCAATTACCTCTATTTCGTAGGTTATGAGCCCTTTTTCCTTACCCTTGTCGTCGTTGAATTTAATTAGGACACCATATTTCCTTTTGAAATTTGAGGGTTCGATTTTTAAGTAATTGTCAATTCCTAAATTGACCTTTTCTTTATAGTTTTTCAAAAGAAGTAAGGGTTAAAATAATTTTACCTTTTCATTGCTTTGTACATCAACAGATTTTTGAGAAAATAAAGTCAAATTTTTGGATGTACTGTTCACGGAGATTTCGTCAGCAGTTTCTTCTAATTTTTTAGCATTGACCATAATTTCGTTTTCGATAATATCATTTTTGTTTTTGGCCATGGTATTGACAGTTTCTCCAGCACTAGCACTAATATTTCTACTTGCTCCGGCCGTAATATCTTCCTGTGCGTCTAATTGTATATTTTTAGCTGAAAATTTTATGGTTTCTTTAGCGGTAACCGTAACGTTATTTTCTGCATTAACATTTACATTGTTTTTCGCATTGATGGTAATGTCGTTGGTAGCCGTATCGATCTGAAAAATATTCTCGTTCTTATCCTTGATCGTAATACGCTCCCCGCCATCGGTATCGTTCAATTCTATGATGTGGCCACTTCTTGTCTTGATAGCTTTGATGTTGTTGTCGGCATCGGCCAGGCCGCTCTTGGCACTGCTGTTAAAGCCCGCGCTGATCACGAAGGGTTTTTCGGGGTTGTCGCTCTCGAAGCCGACCAATACCTCTTCCTCCTTTTCGGGGATAAAGTAAAAGCCTTTTCCGCTACCGGAGTAGGGGGTGGCCATCTTGATCCAAGGGGTACTGGTGCCCATCGCCCTTTGCCAGGGGAACTGTACCTTGATACGTCCGAGTCCTTCCGGATCGGCATTGTCGAGTACCCAACCTCGTTGTGCGCCCGATCGGGGCGC
>NZ_FQYU01000014.1 GCF_900141855.1 Pseudozobellia thermophila | reverse complement strand
CAACATTGGTCAGGAGGGAACACCGCAGGTAATCCTCCGGCTCCACAATACTCAAGAAACCACCTTTTTGTGCAACCTTTTTCGTTCCGCCTACGGGATTCGAAGGCCTGCGCGCCATCCCGCCCCTTCGCTAAAAAGGTCCACCGGACCTTTTTTAAACGCTCGGGCGTCTCCGGCTCCACGACACTCAAGAAACCACGCCTTTGGGCGTGGTTTTATGTTTTATGAAATGTCAAAACGAAGTTTTGTAAATGAATAAAACACAAAACCGGAAGCGATAGCTTCGTGGTTTCTTATTTGCAACATTGGTCAGGAGGGAACACCGCAGGTAATCCTCCGGCTCCACAAAATAAAGCCACCTTCTGGGTGGCTTTTTTTGTTCCGCCTACGGGATCCCAAGGCCTGCGCGCCATCCCGCCCCGAAGCCTGGATGGTTTCTTCCAATAATCCATCCCTTTTTTTTATCTACACGTTAACCTTTACCCCTTCTTCTTGATTAATTGGCAAAGAACAATTACGAATTAAACCATTTTATTATGAAAACTATGAAATTAAGTATGCTGTTATTTTTTGCTCTTGGAACTGTCCTGATTTCCTGTGACAAGGAAGGTCCCGAGGGCCCCATGGGACCTCAAGGTCCCCAAGGTGAACAAGGCCCCCAAGGCGAGGATGGAGAAGATGGAGAAGATGGAGAAGATGGGAATGCCAATGTATTATCTTCGGATTGGTTTGATATTTCCTGGTCGTCTAGCCCCGCAACTTTTGGCTATCACGACGAACCCGCCCCAGATGTAACAGACCAAATTTTGGAAGATTCGGTCGTTCTAGTATATTTTGAAACTTCACCCTTCGTTTACCCGCTCCCCTTAACCTGGACAGCGACCATAACTGTGAACTATGCCTTGCAAGCCGGGCAAATTAGAATTTATTTCAGGGCAGATACAGACTTTTGGCCGCCAGCAGGGCGGGCAAGGTATGTCATCATACCTTCGTCTTCAGAGAGCGGCAAAGCGGAAAGCCTGAACTACTCCAAAATGTCCTATCAAGAGGTAATGGACCACTTTGGGCTTGACTATTAAAGGCGGAATAGCAACACACTCGATAACCGGGGCAAAAGCCTCGGTTGTTTTTGGTATTGAAGGCTTTCCTGTTTTTGAAGGCTACACCTTCACTAAAAAGGGCTACCGGACCTTTTTTAACGCTCGGGCGCCTACGGCTCCACGACACTCAAGAAACCACTTTTTGGGTGTTTTTTTGTTCCGTCTACGGGATGGGTAGCCGAATTGATTCTAAAACAACTTTAGTAAAAATGCGAGATAATTAGTAATTATTACTAAGCTTCTCGGAAAACAACTAAAGATTGTACCTTACTGATTTTATAGAAGAAAATTATCCGTTGAAGAGTAGTCCTTTTCCAGAGAGGAGCCTTAAACGGCGTGTACAAATTTGGAAAATAGCCGACGGCTTATGTGGCCTTGTAAATGGAGGGGACGTCGCTAAAAGTGCTTACTGTATGGGGTGCAGGTAGGTTCTAGGGCTTCAGGCTAGGTGACATGGAAGAATGTAGATACCCCAATCTTTCAATGCTCCTGCATAAACCATTGATATACTTTTTTTGTGGTAATCTTCGTATGTATCGTAATTTGTTCTTCTTTACTGCCGGGCTATTCTTAAAACACCTATACGTACTTGCTATTTTTCTTCTGTCCCCTAGCTGCTTCTGACGCATTTACTTTATAAAACGCCAAGGCAATCGCTTGTTCTGGCTGATGAAATCATATAATTTCTCAAAACTACCTGTAAACCAATCCTGGATTTCCTTATCCGCATTTTGATTGTTCAAAAACCTACCTAAATCCTCCTCTAATTGAAAAACAGTACCTATGTCGTATTCAATTTTTTTAAATTCCGGAGAATTGTCTAGATCAATAAAGGTTGTAAAATGTTCATGTTCTTTAGCCACAAGAACTCGTGTAATCATTTTTAAGTTTTCAAACTTAATACCATATAATATTTCTGACAACTTGCCCGTCTTTGATTTCAAAACATCCTCAACAGAGTATACAATTCTATTATGATTCCGAATTTGGTCCCAATTAAAGTTCTTGTTATACTTAACTTTACCAAACTTCCTTACAAATTCCGGTTTGCTATTTTCTATATGAAATTCAATAATTTCAATAGTTTTTCGCATACTTTCCATAGCAATCAGATTATCGCTCTTTATAGTGTTGTCTTGGGCCATTTTATTATTTTTTAAAAATTCCAAAAAAGACTTTACCAATGGGTTATTGTCAAACGCTTGTAGAAATTTCGCTACCTCATACCATCTAAATTGGGCATAAACAATGCCTTCATCACTTAAACTTTTTGGGTCGGCATATTTTGTACAATACCGTAAGTGCTTTACTTTCTTTGCAAAATGCTCATTTAATGCAATCGTGTATTTGAGTAATTGATTCTTCCCTTCCCCCGACTCTACTTTATGCTCTACAAAGCAGATAGTATTTTTCCCAGCAAGAACCAAGTCAATAATACAGTTGGGGTCGTCAGAGCTTAGTACAAAGTGTTGTTGGGTCAGTACTTCATAATTGTCTTCCGGTAATTTTAAAAACCCAGCACAAAACTCGTTGGTTATCCCAGGAAACATTTGAAGTAGTCCCGCAAGAGCCTCTGTGGTATAGTCTTCCAAAGGAGTCTTGTACGTGTGCTTCCGGTAGAGGTTAAATAAGGAGTTAAACATGTTTTATTTTTATTCACAATTGGTAAAAAAACCATAATTGCCAAAAGAACCTTTTATAACTTTGTGAAGGCTACCCCTTCCTAATCTCTTAAATAATCTTTCTTAGTTCATCTACCAACAATTTCAAATGCAACAATAAACCCAATGCAGGTGAATGCCTTTTATACACATATTCTTTAAAGTTTATGGTTTTAAAATCTTTTAGTTCCAGGTAGGCTTTATGAACTTGCTTTAAATCCATATCCCATATTTCTTTTGTGGATTGCCGTTTGAAAACCATTGTGGTCCCCTTGTACTTTTGTACAATATATTCACAGCCCTCTAGGCTATTAAATGAAACCACAGGACCAACAAGTTGCATAAATTCTATAAAAGATATATTGGGTCGGGTCTTTTGGTACATGCTATTTTGTTTTATACGTTCCCCCCTCCTCAGCAACCATACCTAACTGTTCTTTTACCCCACCTTTATCCCGAACTTTTTCGGGACTCCTTACGGTCGCCTGCCCATTCATTAACATGGGCAACAACCAATCGCGCAGTTCGGAGAGTTTTTGGTTTTCTTTTAAATTCAAAGCAATTTTCTCATTGTATTGGCTAAAGATTGTATTTGCTTTTTCTATTATTTTACCTCCAATCGGTAAAACTATTTTTAAATCCATTATATCATTGTGAGATATTGATGGATAAGCTGAAACCGACCCTTCAGCTATTTTTTGTAGCCTAACAGTAACATAATCTTGACATAAAAATTGATAGATAAAGTCATTTGTAAACTTATTGTTTTTACTTTGAATTTGTGCAAATCCAGTAGATGCTACTAAGTTTTCTATTGGTGATTTTATTATACCAAAATGTTCTTGATTAGGACGAACAGTTGAATATAGAATATCGTTTGGTGATACTATTCGTTGAGCTCTACTTGGAATTTTATCAAATCCAACTATCAACTCTTGAACAGAATCGATAACATTTCTAGTTAAATTACTTGTGTCAAGATAATTAATGCGTGAAAATTTGGTTTCTTTTGTTCTATTCCACTTATTACAATCAACTAAATCACCTAAATATTTCACCTCCCACCCCTCAGGTATCTCCCGTTTTAGCTGCTCGTTATACACCATTTTACCACCTGACGATTTGTAGGGTTTGCCGTTTTGGTCTGGAAAATCAAACTGGACAAACCAATAGTCGTAAATGGTTTTGGCGAGTGCCTCTAACTCTTGGTTGATTTTGTTGTTGACTTCTATTTTGGCATCTAAATCGGATAAGACTTTGGCGATTTGTTTTTGTTCATCCAGTTCAAAATCAGGAATTGGAAAATCTAGAATTTGATTTTTATCACCTCGAGGCATCTTGGTACCTTTTGAACCTGTCATCATATAATCAAAAAATTCATCTCTAAAAAGTGAATAATAAATGAATTTCGGACTATATCCTTTTTTTACTTTTAGAGTGAGAACATCTGACGAACTACCGCCCGAACAATTTGCAAACCAAATCTTTTTCAAATAAGGTCGAATATTTGCAATCAATATATCGTTTTCATCGTATCGAGTTACGGTACTTGATGTTTGCTTTGGCATTTTTTCAGCCTCTACCTTTCCTTGTTTGTTTTGCAGTAAATTATCGGTAGTTACATAATTATGGACATTGATATTATCCAACGAAATTCTTTCTTTTGAATAATTAGCCGCGTTTACAAGTATCTTACTCATATCGTAAACTCTTAAAATTATTCTGAATCTCCTTTTCCAAACGTTTAGATTCGGCAAACAGGCTTTCCAAATTAGTTTCAAAGCCCTTTATTTTGTTTGTAAACTCTTCCGCCGTAATATCAACATATTCAATCTTTACCTCAAAATATTGGCCTGCACTGAGGCTATAGTTTTTTGCTTTAATATCGTCATAGCTTACCACTACCGAGAAATCGTCCTTGGCTTCCTTGGTATTAAAGACATCAATAATCTGCTGTTCTTCGGCCTCGCTCAATACCGTTTTTTGGTTTTTGCCTTCTTTTACCTTGGTGCCCAAATTAGAGGCATCTATCAATACCACTTCTTCGGTATTGGCTTTGTCTAAAAATAATATACTCACATTGGTACCGGTGGAGGCAAAAATATTGCTGGGCATACTTACCACTCCTGCCAACATTTTACTTTCTACCAATTTTTGCCTAATCTTTTTATCGATACCGCTTTGGGCCGTAATAAAACCCGTAGGCACCACAATGGCAGCCTTGCCCGTTTTATCCCTAAGCGAATACATAATATGCTGTATAAACAACAGGTAAATGGCCATGGATTCTTTCTTTTTGGCAGGTACTCTCGGGATGCCCGCAAAAAAACGTTCCTTATTGGCTTTGCTGTCCAAATCGGCACTGTAATCAGAAAAATCTAGTTTAAAAGGTGGGTTAGAAACAATAAAGTCAAACTTTTCCAATTGTCCATTTTCCTGTTTGTGATAAGGCGATAAAATGGTGTTGCCCTGTATAATATTCTGAATGGAATGTACCAGATTGTTCAGTATCAAGTTCAACCGCAACAAGGCCGAGGACTTTTGGGAAATGTCTTGAGAGTAAATGGTACACTTGTCCTCCCCAATGGCATGTGCCAAATTCATTAATAGGGTCCCCGACCCCGCACTGGGATCATAACAGGTGACATTGTTTACATTTTGTTCGGGCACCAAACAGGCCGCCATGATCTTGGCAACGGCATGGGGCGTAAAATACTCGGCATATTTACCTCCACTGTTAGAGTTGTAGTCTTTGATCAGGTACTCGAAAATTGTAGCGAAAAAGTCGAACTTTTGGGTAAAAATATGCTCAAAACTAAAGCCCACCAATTTGTTGACCAATGCCTTACAGAAGGCATCCCTATTATCGGACACATACTTGCTTATGTTCTCGAACAAAATTATTTTTTCGCCGCCTTGGGTAGATACCGAGAAGATATCGTTATTGGCCTTGGCGATATCGAGCAGGGTTTGGTCAAAAATCTCGGCAAACTTGGGTTGGTTCTGCTGTTCGAACAAACGGGACAAAAAGTTCTTGGGTGCAATATGGGCGGTATTCTCGCTTATCTGCATGCCCAACAGTTCCAGCTCATCATCGGAATATTTTTTTAGGGCTTCGTCAAAATCTTCGGCCTCTGCCAAGCTAGGCTCCAGCTGTTTTAACTCGTAGACATATTTATCGTTCAGGAACTTGTATAGAAAAACCTGGGTGATGATCTTAAATTCGTTCCCGTCATTTCCCAGGCCATAATTGGCACAAACACTTTTAAGGTCGTCTATAAGTGCTTTGGTCTGGGTTTCAAATTGTATGGTTGTCGTCATTGATCGTATCTTAGTTTATAGGACAATAAATTCTCTAAAATTGGTATGGTCCACAATAACCTCTTTGGCCTTGTATTCATTTACAAAGGTTTTCGGCAATCGCAGTTTTTTCTTGGCTTTCCACTTAAATTCAAATCCTGTTATAACACCGTTCCGTTCCTCTACCAAGTCTACTTCCTGTTGTTGTTTGGTGCGCCAGAAATACATTTTTGCATTCGTGTTTTTATAGGTATTTTGTTTTAGCCTTTCGGTAATCAAAAAGTTTTCCCATAGCGCGCCCGTATCTTGGCGCAACGCAAGGGGGGTAAAATTGCCCAAGACCATATTGCGGACGCCGTTGTCATAGAAATAGATTTTTTTGTTCTTTTTTATTTCATTGCGGATGTTCCTGCTAAAGCTATTGAGCTTATAGATCACAAATCCCTTTTCGAGAATATCTATGTAATTGGCGACGGTATTCTTGTCCACCCCTACTATTGAGGCAAGTTCATTGTAATTTACTTCGCTGCCCAATTGAAGGGCCAAGGCCTGAACGAGCTTTTCCAGTACTTCGGGTTTTCTAATATTGGAATATGCCAATATATCCCTGTACAAATAACTGTTCACCAATTGTTTTAAGAGTTCTTTTTCTTCTCCGGGATGATTGAGGACATCGGGGTAAAACCCGTACAACATTCTGTTTTCCAGTTGTTGTTCCGCTGCCAGATACCCATGTTTGTTTTCAAATTCTTCCCAACTTATGGGGTATAGTTGATATTCCCATTTTCTGCCTGTAAGGGGCTCGTTCAGTGCGTTGGACAAATCAAAAGAGGAGGAGCCACTTACAAGTAATTGCACATCTTTAAATTGATCTGTAATAATTTTTAAGGTAAGGCCTATACCCTCAATTCTTTGGGCCTCATCAATAAAAACTATTTTATGGGCGGCCAAAATACTTTTTATTTGGGTTGTATTTGGGGTGTTCAACAAGCTTCTTACGGTAGGGTCGTCACCATCTAAAAAGAGGTGCTCTTTACTGGCAATGATCTCTTTTATCAATGTGGTCTTGCCCACTTGTCTGGGGCCGACCAATAATATGGCCTTCCCTTTTCCGAGCTTGCTTTCAACAATATCTTGCAATGTCCGCTTATACATGCCCTTTTTTACAAATATACCATTTTATATCGTATTCACTAATAGTTATGCTTTTTAGTGAATATAAAAACCAATTAACACAACTTACACCGTGTTTTACGCAACAAAACCGTTGTATTCGTTCATATATTCTTTTACGATAATACTGTTGATGCGCTTTACATCGGTAGTGTTTATGGGGATGTGCTGTTCGTTTTTAAATTGGTTGACGACCAAGCGCATAACCATTCTTTCTACATAACTTTCGTTTTCCAATATTTTGGAGTTCTGCATAATTTCTTTATCCACCGCAGATTTTAATCCCATTAAGGCCTCGAACAATTTGCGTTCACTATCCGTTAAGGGATTCTTTTCCATGAGACGTTTGTGTATGCGGGCGTACTTGGCGTCGTAATCATATTTCGCTTTTAGTAATTGGTTCTCCCGTTCCAATTTCTTCGCTTTATCATAAATCTCGTTTAAGGCCTTTATATTGGCCTCCATTTCTTCCTTAGTAACCTCACTGAGGTTTTTCTTTTTAAAGAGTCGCTCCAATTCCTCTTTTAAGGACACGAAAACCGGGTCTTTTTGGTCAAAATTTCCTCCCAACATTTCACGCGTGCGTTGTAAGGTGTTCTTTAACTCATCGGCCAAAACCATTTCCTCCTCCTTTACTTTGGTGAAGGCAAAAATGACATCCTCCAAAGCGGTGTTCAAAATGTTTTCGGTGCCTACATTATTTTCCAAGGCCTCCCTCGTATTTATAAGGGCCAACCTCTCGTTGGTCAACCTAGACAAAACGGCAAGTTTTCTAAAGTCCAATTTTTCGAGCAATTCAAAATTGCCGGACAACCGGATCAGATTGTACAGCTCCTTTGCATTGTTCAATGCCTTGGCAATAAGTCTGATTTCGGTACGGTCGTTGATTTCAGAAATCTGTTCCCCAAAAACGGTGGCATTTTCGGTATTGAACTTAAAAAGTACATCCTTTATTTCTTCAATCTCGGTTGTAATCTCACTGGCCGATTTAAAAAGGTTGGAATAATGTTGCAGTTCATCGCCGAGCTCCGATTGCAGTTCATTAAAATAATCCTGGTTGGTCTTATCGAACTCCTTTTGAATATCGGCAAAGTCCACCACATAACCATATTTATGGTTCTTGTAGGTTCTATTGACCCGGGTAAGGGTCTGTAATAAATTATGGGATTTTATTTTACGACCTATGTACAGCTTCTTTAATCGCTTGGCATCAAAACCGGTCAATAGCATGTTGTAGACAAAAAGGAAATCCAGTTTTCCTGCTTTAAAGTCAGACACCCAATCTTTACGCTCTTGTTTAGTGCCAATATCATGTAAAATTACTTGGGCAGAATTAACATCGCTTGCCTCTTTCTTTTTACTTCCATAACTGATAGGTTCCTCGGCCGCCAGATGCAAATCAGATTCTTTTTTAGCGGCATATTTATCTTGAAATATTTCGTACATCATCTTTGCCTGATCGGAAGAATCGCAAACGACCATGCCACCGATACTGTTGTCGTTCATTGAGATCCTGGCCTGTTCCATATCTTTTACGATATAGTCGAGCATCGGCTCCACGAACCTATGATGGGCAAATACCATTTTCTTGTCCGTATTCCCCTGTAAGATTTTAATGTCTTCCAAGGTCTTTTGCAGTGCAAGTTTATAATTGGTTTCTATTTCTTCACGAATCAGCCGTAACGTATACCCATCTTTAATGGACAGATTGTAGTAGTATTTATGAATATAATCGCCAAATAAGGTTTTAGAATTATATTCCTTTCCTAACAATGGAGTACCGGTAAGCCCAATCTTTATGGAATGGGTGTCCGCCAATTCCAAATTGGCCAAAAAACTACCCTTGGGATTGTAACTTCGATGAACTTCATCCAAGAAAAAAATACGCTGTACACTTAGGTTGTAATCGTTGTTTTTGATAACATCGGGATCATCTTTGAACTTTTGAATATTAACGACCGTTATTTCTGCCTTGCCCGAACTGTTATGGATAACCTCTGTCGATTTTATGTCCTTTGTGAAGGCATCCCTAGAATCAATCTTATGCACTACCAGCCCTCTGGCCGTGAACTCCTTGGCTGCTTGGGTCAATAGATCCAACCGGTCTACAATGAAGTAGAACTTGGGAATGATGTTCTTTTTTTGATAGTAATCCGTAAGATGTTTAACATTGAAATAGGCCAAGGCCGTTTTTCCCGAACCTTGGGTGTGCCATATAATGCCTTTTTTTACCCCGTTTTCCAGTTTGTTCTCTATAGCTTTTGTAGCGAACAATTGCGGGTAACGCATTACGTGCTTTTCCAATCCCTTTTCTTCTTCTACATAAGCAAAGGCGTAGCGTAAAATAAATTGTAACCGCTCTTTCTGGAATAATGAAGTAGTTATAGCGTTGGTTGGCGTATTCGGGCTTTTATTGGCCAAGTATTCTTTTGAGTTTTTGATACTCAAGTAATTCGTGTCCTTAAGAATAAAATTCTCGGTCTCCTCTGATATAGGTTGAAGCAGGGTATCTAAATCAAAAGTTTCTTCTTCCCTGAAATAATTAAAAACAGGGCTATAATAATTGGTTGTACTATAAAAAGCACCCTCTAGCATTTGTGTGTCATCATCGCTATATTTCATGTTGTTCGAAAACACCATGAGTTGGGTAATATTGATGAACTTACGGAACTTTTTATTTTGGAAACGGGTTTTCATCCGTCGATGTTCGGCCAAAATACCGTCCCTGTTATTTGGCTTTTTGACCTCTATAAAGAACAAGGGCATTCCGTTAATCAATAAAATGATATCAGGCCTAAAGGATTCATCATCTTTTTGATAGGGCAATTCCGTAACTACGTGAAAGGAGTTGTTGGCTTCAAAATTTTCAAAATCAATCAACTTGACTCCCGATTGGTCAATCAACTTACTGTAAAAGGCACGGCCCAAGTCTTCATTTTCCAATGAAAGGGAAACTTCATCAAACACCTTCTTGATGTCGTTTTTGGAAAGGCCAGCGTTTATCTCTCCTATTTGTTTTTCAAAAATTTCGGTAAAAATATTAGTGCTTTCATCCCACTTGTTATCCTTTAGTGATAGGTACTGATACCCCAATTGGACCAAATGCAGTATGGAAGGGATCTTAACTCTAGAATCTTCGTTGAAAATCATTGATAATCATGGTCAGTTTAGAACTATTAAAGTTAAGGCAAATATTATGTTGAAGGCAAATCTTACTGTTCATCCCCCAATTAGTAGGACAGGTTTTCTACAAATCCAGGTTAATTTATGCTGCTTTTTTAAACATGTCCATTGGTCTATCATAATCGATTGATTCATGTCTTCTTGTAGATACCCCTGTTAAAAATCAGGGCCGCAATTTAGATTTTCATTATAGGGCTGAATGTACTTCCAAAAGGCCTTACCGGCACTGTCCATATAATCCATTGAATAATTGAATTTTGTTCTGGGGCCTACTTGGTAAATATATTCTTTGTACGAGCTTGTAAACTGTACAAGGGCGAAATAGTACCTGTTAAAGCTATCATCTGACACTTCGTAAAAGGTGACCTTCGAAATAGCATCACTGTCATAACTATAATAAGTATATCCATAATCTTGCGATTTTACCATGGCCATCAAATCTGAACAAGAGGATTGTGCGTTTGAGCCGATCCAGAACAGAAGCATGACAAAGAAGATTGGCTTTTTCATGAATTTATAAAGCTTACGATTACTTTTTCTACACTGGAGGCCAAATCGGCATTTTGAATTTTGTATTTCTTAATTCCCATGGCTTCGAACCAATTGGTCCAATACTCCCTAATGATATCAATGGCATACGGATTGGCCGTATTGGAACTTTGAACACCGATCACCAATACCTCCAAATCTTCCAGTCCGTCGTTGGCGGGTATAAAGCCATAGCCCTTTTCTTGCATGGCCTTTTTGTAATCGGAGTTGTTCAGCCGCAATGCCCCCAAGGATTTTGGGGTCAGATAAGAACTTTGGTTCCCTTGTTTCATTTGGGTGTCTTTATGGTACATATAACCATCTGTTAAAATCACCAATATGTTGCGGTGGCAGGTACTGATCGTATAATCCTTCACATTATCTTTAAAAAAGCGCCAAATATCGGAACCCGGATAATCTTTGGCCTGTTTAGAATCTGCCTGTGCCAGCCCATACAACTTGATGGGCTCTTCGGCATAGAGCCTAATGGTTTCTTGGATCCTTGATTTTGGTGTATCCCTGTTGAATTCTACATGAAGCTTTTCTGCAATGGAATTGATCCCTTCATTGGCAGGTTCGGGATTAAAGTAAAGCTGTATCCGGTCTTGCAACAGAATTAGTTTTTTGGTTTTTATATGATTGACAAAAGCTTTAGAGATACTTTTAAGGTATTGGGTATCTTTTTGAATGGTTTTTGCTTCCGTAATCCTATCCGACAAATCTAAAAACACACTGATGTTCAGGTTGTTTTCTTTGTTTTTCAGGACAAATTCAGGGCATTCCCCCGTTACAGGGGGCGCTGGTAGCTCAACCTCGGATAGTTTTTCCTTAACGTCTCGTTTGCATCCGACCGTACCTTGAAGGAGGTACAAAACAATTACTAATACTATTTGAATTGAAAATTTCATTTTAAAGGGTTTTGGTGTATACTTTATTTTGGTAGGTGTCCGTATCCAAATCGAGTTCCTTTATATGATTGTCATAAACTTTGCGACACTCGCTTAAATAGGCTTTGGTCTCTTCAGGACCCAAAACTACGTGCCTAGTAATACTTTCCAACCATCCTTGCAGGTATTCCGAGGAAAGGGCCTTGTAGTTTCTAATGGGAAGAATAAAACCTTCAATGATGTTCTCTAGTTCGGTACACCTTATCTTAAGCTCGTCCTTTACCTTTTCAATAGCGACAATAACCTCCTTGTGCTTTTCGGCACGTCCTAGAAGATTATTGATATCCTGCTCAAGCGAGTTGATAAAATTTTGGATTTTATCCCTATCGGCATGCTCTTTCATGACAAAATCAAAGACCAAGCCCCAAATCACATAGGATACGAAACCCGCAAAGATGATGACCCAAAAACTAGGACTATTAAGAGCCAAGGAGACTGAAAAATCAGGATCTTCGAACGTCTTGTTCAGGTTGTACAGTTTTTCATCAATGAGATAGGCCAATAAGGCATCGAAAATAAAGGTGGTGATAAAGAGCATAACCACCTTAATAATATTCAGGGTCGTAGGCTTATGCCAGAACATGTGGATGAGATAGCCCAAGCCAAAAAACACGAAAGGAATAAAGAGAATAAAGCCCAACTCCAACACGCCCGCGTCATAGGCCTCTTGAAGTGCCTGTGGATAAAACATACCCCCAAAGAGCTCTGTTGAAGGATCAAAAGTTCTGAAGAATGCCGAGAATGAGGTGGAAATATAAAAAATGAAGGTGTATAGGGTTAAAAACAGTAGCAATACGAAACCTATCCAAAACTTTGAAGATGATCTACGATCAGCGGATATACCATAATCTTGTGGATTTCTCCTCACATTTACGATATCGTTTTTTAATCCGCCTATTTGATCTTCAATTTTTTCGAGCCGCTCCTTTTCCCGTTCAAGCTCTTCTTTTTTATTCAATAGAATTGTTTTTTTACCCTTTAGTTCCGTCATGTAGGGTTGTTTCAGTTTGATCTGTTCCAGCTCTTCCACTTTACATTTATTCTCAAACTTATAGTAGATGGCCTCTAGGTTGATCTTTAAATTCTCAGGTTGCCCTTGACACGATTTAGAAGATTCAAGTCCGTCTTTATGATAGGTCACTTTTTCATCTTCAATGGTCTTGACCGCCTTTAAGGGTTCAGGTTTTTTGGTCGGTTTTAATTGAGCGATACTTTTTAATAGTCCCATGGTTTCTTATTTAATTATTAAGTTCTTGAAGAATGGCTTCCTTACTTTTGCCTTCTTTGGCACTTTCAATGAGGTAATCCGCCAAGGGGACTACATTCTCCTCCAAAAATTCGAACTTTCTACAATATTTTTTTAGGGTGTTGTATTCATCTTCGGTTACCTTTTCATCGGCCCAGATCATACGGGCCAAGTCGTAGAGGTATTCGATACGTGTTTCAACGGTTTCGGGTATGGTTATAGCCCCTGGATGTGCTACCAAAATCTCATCCAACTGTTCTTTCGAGATGTTTCTTTCACTGGCAAATTCATATAACAACTTCATTTCCAGCGGACTAAAATCATCATCGGTCAATGCAATTTGGTACAAGCGCAAAAAATGACTTTTAATCTCTTCTGATATTGCAGTATCTTCCATAATTTGAAATGTATTGGTTTAGTATTTTTTATCGCGTCCGTAGGACTTTGCTTTCCTTTTTTTAGGGGCATAGGGAACGTAGGGTTTAGGCCGCTTTCGAATTTGAAAGGCCTGAAGCAGAAAAAGGAGGGCACAGATAAGGTCGATGGGAATCCATATTATTTTGCGGTATAGGTAAACCGGGATAAAAGGATTAAAGAGGTAAGCCACGAGAGCAAAGCAAAAAAAGGTAAAAAGAACCTTTGATTCCTTTAGCGCGACAAGTACCGCCCCTATAAAAACAACAGTTCTCAAAAGTGTATAGTATTCGCTCCGCCAATTCAACAGCGAAAGCAACAGGAACGCCACGCACAACAATGCGACGTAACTAAAAATATCCTTTTTAAAAACGGCTCTCATATGCTTTTGGGTTTGGTCGGTTCATCTCTTGTTCAAACCTATGACAATTAGATGGTTGTCCCTTACAGATATCCGTAAAGCAAAAAAAAGAACAGTTATTTACCGTCTTTTTTATTCTAAATCTAATCTTCCCAGCCACAAAGAGTTCTCCCCAATTGTCTTGCACTGGAAATCGATACCTCATAAGTTTTGGTCGAACAATTGGACAATCCTCTGCACGATTTTATATAGTGGTATTTTTTACTCCCTTTTCCTTTGCAGATGTAAACCCCTCTTTCATTTTCGACAGGCCCTATAAACGAGAGCAACACCAAGATTACTAGAATAACAACAGTATTCTTAACAGAGGCATGCATATCTATTCCCTTAAACAAGGCTGCCAAACTTTTCAATGGTTTCTTCATCTCCACACAATTAATCAAGACGTTAATCGGTCTGCAATTTCATCCTGTCCAAGGATAGTCTTATCTGGCAGAATCAATTGATATTTCCCAGTAATTGGATGGATAAAGACTTCGGCTTCAGGCCTACAATTCCTATATCGATAAAGAAGTGCTTTCAACCCTTCATAAAAACCATTGTCCCTGGTAATTCTATATACATAATGTGAGCAAGATTCATGAAAAATACAGTTTCTTCTTTTTGACTTTGGAATCGTTATCCAATACATTATTATAGAAAACAGTAGAAAAAGCCGCATTTAACCTTTCTTAAATACAATCATTTGCCTTGTTGTTGTATAACCTGGACTAGACCTCAATCCAAAACAGCCACTCTGCGGCAACACTTGTGTAGACACGCTCTCAAGTCTTACATAATTCCACCCTTGGTTAGAATGATGTTCAATTATTTCCTCAAGTTGGTCGGCAACATGTTTAGATGTCCCTTTGTTGGCATCAATTGCAGCGATAAAAGGTATAACCTTATACTCCATAGCTCTCATAGGCAACTCTTCCTTTTTAAGTATTCTAAATACAATCCGATTAAGTGACCGAATAGGTAGCCATTCTTCTCCCCTCCATCGGATAATTTTATCTTTGCTAAACTCTCGTTTATGGGCAATTTTAATTTTTGCACCCATTTTTATCGCAAGTAATTTGTTCCGATGTAGTTACCCAATGATCTGGATTTTCACTTGTATTAAATCCACAACCAGTGATTCCTCCCTTTGTTCCCTTATGAACTTCATTTGTAGGTGTATGTTTTACAGCCATATCAGTTTTTTATTTACAATACCCAAACTTAACCCTATTAAAAACCAACACCTTACAGATTTCCGTAATTGGCTTTAATTATTTAAATTATTTTTGGATCTAACCTTACTACAGGTATGATACTAAGAACCACAGTTCTATTGTTGACGCTCGTTCACTTTAGCTTTTTCGGTCAAGGAAAAGCAACTCTTATCTCTTGGAACATTCAAGATTTCGGTCAAAGTAAAAATGCGGAAGAACTGGAACAGATTGCAGAAATTATTCGTGAAGCCGATATCGTGGCCATACAAGAAGTGGTAGCGGGCTACGGGGGCGCACAG
Source organism: Pseudozobellia thermophila (assembly GCF_900141855.1). Lineage (GTDB taxonomy): Bacteria > Bacteroidota > Bacteroidia > Flavobacteriales > Flavobacteriaceae > Pseudozobellia > Pseudozobellia thermophila. The sequence goes on along the minus strand of NZ_FQYU01000014.1, from coordinate 38,966 downwards.
GCCGTTGCCAAACTAAGCGACTTACTAAATAGAAAGGGCAGTAAATGGGATTATGTTATCAGTAACCCTACAAACAGTAGCAAATACGCCACCGAACGCTATGCCTTTCTATGGAAAACCAGCAAAATTAAAATCAAGAACCGCGGCCAACTGATAAAAGAATTGGACTCTTTAGTGGATAGGGAGCCTTTTTTTATAGATTTCTACATAAATGCACATAAACTGACCATTCTTAATTTTCACTCCAGACCACACGGAAAAAACCCCGAAGCCGAGATTATGGCAATAACAGAATATTTGACCGAGAAGAAACCTGAGCAGCCTTTAATTTTGGCGGGGGACTTTAATGTAGATGAAAAGGAAGCCGTATTTGAACCACTTAAAAACATTGGATTTAAGTCAAGCATCAGCAATCAAAAAACCACCCTTAAACACAAATGCGATGGAAATGGTAGGTACTTAAACTATGCCATTGACAACATTTTCTATTCCAAAAACATTTTAAAATTGCAGGGCGGAACCATAGATTATATAAAGTTCTGCGAAAATTTGCCAATGGCGCGTCAACTTTCCGACCATCTACCTGTTCTATTGAAATTCCAACTACAATAAAAGGGCCATACAAAATGTATGGCCCCAAACAATTAATCATCCTTCCGGTGGCGGTGGCGGTGGATCGGCGTCGTCTCCTTCGGTGTCATAACTACCATAGAGTTGATCCATTTCAGAAACGGTTTCATTTGTACATGAAAACAAAAACGTGTTTATGATTATGGCCGCAAGGGCTAAAAATACTCTCTTCATTTTACTTTGATTTTGGGCAAGCCGATAGCTGCCCGAGTGAATACTCAGTTACCTGCGATGATTCCATCACATTGAAAAATGAAGGGACGTCTCCCCAAGGTGAGAAGTGGGTAAATCCGAATACAGCAGCATTAAGCTTACTTCTCAATCAGCTCTTTTGCCGACTGTATCGCGGATTTCCTTTACGAATGATTTTTCTAGAAAAACTATGTTTGCAAAGCATAGCTGGAATCATTCCGGGAACAAAGGAAAACAAAGGATTCAAGCCTGTTGTAGACAGATATTGGACATTGATTGGTCATTTATCGGACATGGATGGAAAAGGCTCTTAAAGAGACGTTTAGGATTAAATATTCAGTGACCATTTTTTGTATTTTAGACTCATGAATGAGAATATAATCAGTGAGATCGTTATAAAGGCTTTCGAAAAAGCAAAAGCCGAACACATTTCCCATTCAAAGCATGGCTTGTCTCAATATATAAGCGACCACACCGGTTTAAGTACCAAAACCCTTGAAAGAGCCTATGATAAGTATGTTGCCAAATCCAATAAATGTGGTATTCCCCAATCCGCAAGCGTAGACATACTTTGTCAGTTTTTGGGGTTTGAAGGTTATACAGATTATATAAAAAAATCTCGACAACAATCCCACTCGTCAAAACCTGTAAAAAGAACAGTAGAAAACAACAGCCCCCTAAAAAGAAAAAGGATTTTATTTTATGCCATGGGGGTAATTGGCATTCTACTTATTGTATTCTTTGTTTCTGGATCTAAGCACAAGAAAATGACGGATGGGAGAATAACCACTGCGTGTATGACCTGGGCCGATTCCTTATACGTCAAATATTCTTGTGATGAGGGCCCCTATTCTACATGGGGCACCAAAGTAATCCCGTTTAATGATTATTTATTCAAAAACATGAAAAAGGTTAAGGTAGATGCCGCCTATACCTTCTTTAACCATAAAAAAGAACCTTTGGTTTGGTACCATAAAAAGAGTGATAGTGAAATCGAGTTTTATAAATCCCCAGGATTACATCCAATAAATGGTAAAACATTAAAGCACATTACTCCTTATATCATCCAAAAATATGTATCCCTACATAAGAATGATAACGATTCATTTATAAAGTAAAGTAGATTTAATCGATGGATCTTGAATGTTTTTCAATTACCATACCTCCCCAAAAAACAACTCCATCCATTTGCATTTCCATAATCTCCATTAACCGCTCGATCCGCCCCAAACAAGGCCATTTTCAATTTAAGTCATAGTCGGTGACTTCACATTACCAGAGCAAGGCCCAAACACTAAAAAAACCACCCCACCCTTGCCTATTTCATATTATTGGCAACCTATATATAGGAATTCAGATATTTACATTTAATAATGATATGAAATTTATTTTTCTTCGTATCTTTTTCATATATTACAAAACGAAATGTTTATAGCCGCCTATCCAAGGCGACCGAACCGCGTAATCAGCGAAAAATTTTAAGAACAGTAAACGTGTACATTTGATCGGATCGTTTAATTTAAATACCGCCATACCCCGTTTAGGCCGACCACCTAAAAGTCCACTCCTATGAAACCCGCTACCACAAAATCAAGATTTACCTTGGACGACCTGTGCAAAACCCGGTCAGTGTACGACCCCAAAGTTGCCCCCGATGGCAAAAACGTAGTGTTCGGGGTATTTCAAAGGGATGGCGCCGCAAATACCAATCGCGATACGATCACCCTCTTCAACCTCGACTCGAAAAGCATCAAGTCCATCGCCGAAGGCGGTTCCCACGACTGGTCGCCCGACGGCAGGGAAGTGGCCTTTGAGAACACCGACGGTATGTTGGCCGTTTACGACATGGAAATGGAGAACATTAGGACGCTTTGCAAAATTGAACATTCGGCCCATTTTATCAACCATTGGGTAGACAAGGGCCTTTCGTGGTCGCCCGACGGGAGGCATATTGCATTTGTAAGCAGCGAAAGCGCCCCTGGCGAAACCGACAGCCCCAAGGCCTTTAGGGAAGTCAACAGGATATTGTACAAGACCAAGGGCGGCAGCAACCGCCCCTATTACAACGACAACCGCCTAAGCCATATTTATATCGTGCCCCGTACGGGAGGTACGCCGGAATGCCTTACCCCCTCCCCTTTTAACGAACACTCCATTACCTGGTCGCCCGACGGACAGAAGATCGCCTTTATAAGCAACAGGACCAGCGACCCCGACAACAACCAGCACCATGCATTATGGACGGTGGACATCAAGACCAAAAGCACCCGCCAGCTTACCCAAAACAACGAATCGGTCTTTACGCCCCAATGGTCGCCCGATGGCAGGCACATTGCCTTTTTGGCCACCGTGGGCGCCAAGAACAACAACGACAGCATGGCCGAAAACACCCAGCTTTACCTACTTCCGGCCCATGGGGGCCAACTGCTGTGCCTGACCGGGGAGATGGACAGAAACATCCTTAATTTCAGATGGCACCCCAATAGCGGCTCCCTCTACTTCACCATTGAGGACGAAGGTACTTCCAAACTGTACCGCGTTTCCATTTCAAACAAAGGCAAGACCCCGATCATACCTGCGACCGAAAGCAAAATCGACGGTTTTTCCACCATGGCCCAAGGCGACGACATCATCTATGTCAAATCCTCCCAAAACAACCCTACGGAGCTGTACCTGTACCAGGCCACGACGGGCGAATCGGAACAATTGACCCGTTTCAACCGATTCTTGGCCGAAAAACGCCTTTTGCAAAGCAGTAAAACCTTTTGGTTCAACAGCTTCGACGGCACCAAAATACAGGCCTGGCTTACCAAGCCCGTACATTTTAAGTCGAACACCACCTACCCCCTGATCTTGGTCATACACGGCGGGCCCCACAATATGTTCGGGTATGAATTTGACGAAAAGCTACAGGTTCTTGCCGCTGCCGGCTTCGGAGTGCTACAGATCAACCCCCGGGGCAGCGACGGTTACGGACAGGAATTTAAAAACGGAAACCTCAACGACTGGGGAGGGGGCGATTACGAAGACCTTATGGCCGGACTGAACCTGGCGTTGAAAAACAACAAGTGGATCGATCGGGAAAAATTGGGGGTAACGGGACAGAGCTATGGCGGATACCTGACCAATTGGATCATTACCAAGACCAAGGTGTTCAAGGCCGCCGTTTCGGATGGGGGGATAAGCAACCTTATCAGTTTTTCCGGCACATCGGTGATCCATTCCCTGCTAGAATCGGAGTTTGGGGAATACGCTCCCTTAAATTATGATGCCCTATGGAAATGTTCACCCCTAAGAAATGCATCGGCCGTGCAAACCCCTACCCTCTTCCTACATGGCGAAACGGACAATGAAGTTCCGCTATCGCAGTCGGAAGAGATGTACATGGCCCTAAAAAAGATGGGCGTAGCTACCTCCCTGATCATGTATTGCGGGGAAGGGCACGGGTGGAGGCCCGATTTAAGGCCCAAAAACAGACAAAATGTGTACGAACGGATGATTGAGTGGTTCCATATCCATTTTCAAGGAAAAAGTCCCTCGACCCCATAAAAACACCCATTACAAACCAACTTATTCAATACATCATGAAAACAAGGAATTGGAAATATTTTGTCGTTCTACACGTCATCTTTTTAGGAATCTGGGGGGCCTTGGTAGAGATTCCCGAAAAGAACGGGTTTCCCGCCACCTTTGGGTATATCGTTTGGGCATTGACCATGGTTCCTGCCGCCCTGATCGCCCTGAAAATCAACAATTGGAAATTGGACAACGACAAAAAGTCGATCTTTTTGGGTATGACCGTCGGCCTATTGGGGGCTTCGGGACAATTGGTCCTTTTTATGGTCTTAAAGATCGCACCGGCCTACCTTGTTTTTCCCATACTGTCGTTGACCCCCGTGGTCACCATTTTACTGGCGATCCTGTTTTTAAGGGAACGGACAAAGCTTATAGGATGGCTGGGCATCGCCATTGCCCTAATAGCCATTTTGGCCCTTTCGTACCAACCGGCCGAAAACGGATCCGTTACCGGATACCTATGGATACTGCTTACCGTTATACCCTTGCTCACCTGGGGAACACAAGGGTATGTAATGCGCTTTGCCAACCAATCGATGAAGGCCGAAAGCATCTTTTTTTACATGATGCTATCGTCGATCGTACTGGCCCCGGCAGCCTTATATATGACGGACTTTAGCGAAACCGTAAACTGGGAGAACGACGGACTATTGCTGTCGATCGGTGTTCAATCGCTAAACGCCTTTGGGGTCTTGTTCCTGGTCTACGCCTTCCGCTACGGAAAGGCCATTATAGTAGCTCCGATGACCACGGCACTTTCCCCGGTTTTGACCGTAGTGATCTCATTGGCCATTTACTCCGTCGTGCCCCACCCCATCATCATTGGCGGCATCGTATTGGCCATTATAGCTTCCGTGCTCATGGTCATGGCCGAAATAAAAACGGCCGACGATAACGAACAATAGCCCATTAGCCTCCATGGCGGGAGCTTCCCAAGCGGGGCAAAGTGAAGTCGCCCCGGTAAACCGTGAAAATCCAGTATTTATTTATGTTTGTTTTCCAAATAATCTACGTGCTCGAGCCCCTTGTTTGCATTATCGGGCCATAGGTTCCATACTTTCGATAGGATGTCGAGGTCCCCATCGCCGTCCACGTCCAAGACAAGGGCATCGTGCCCTCCCAATCTTTTGTCGAGTATAACCCGTTCCTCAAACTTCACAACACCATTGCCCCCTATATTTTCCCAAATGTACCATCGGGGCGAAGCCCCTTCGGGCAAGAGGGTTCTATCTTCCTGGTCGCAGGTAAAGATATCCAAGTCGCCATCATCGTCGAAGTCCCCCACAAAAAGGGAATGAAAGGAGCCCCTGATCCCAGTGGCCGTCATCGGTAAAAAATGGGCGGTAAACGTAGGCGAAACCTCCCCATTGTTTTCGAGCCATGCGGCCCTTGAAGCCTGTTGGTCGCAGTCGGTCATAACAATATCGTTATCGCCATCCTGGTCCAAATCAACGATCCAGCTTCTGGCCGAAAGTCCGTAAGGCCCTCTTTTGCCAAAGGGTATCGGATGTTTTTTCCATTCCTTCCCGTCGCCCTTTACATTCTCCATCCATCTATCGGGCAAAACCAAATCCTTGTCGCCGTCGCCATCGAGATCCCCGATTCCATTGGGATAAAACCCGGCGTGGATATGGTCCTTGTCCCTTAGCACGTCCAAGGTAACGACGAACTTCTCCCAATTCGCGGTTTCAGTCGGGTTTTCGGGTATTTCATACCAAAACACGCCTTCCCCTTCCCCTGTCAGCACCATCTCCTCCTTACCGTCCCCATCGATATCGACCATTACGATATCGTGGATATTGGAATCGATGGCCTCGTCAAAAACATAGGGCTCAAACTCCTCTTCCCTTGGACTGTGGGTATTTCTATACCACGTATTTCCGATGATCACATCGCTCCAACCATCGTTATCGACGTCGAAGGTAGCCGCACCCAGATGGCGGATGGCGAGCTCCCCTATTTTATGACTGGCCCAAAGGCTATCGTTGTCCGCGTTTTCAAACCAAAAAAAGCCTTCGGCACAGGATACGGCATAATCGGGGTCGCCATCATTATCGAAGTCCGAACTCACCGAACCCCCGTAGCCCCAATCGGCATTGCCGGGCATGTCGCGGGATATGTAGTGGTGATCGAACATTTCCTCTCCAATAGGTAGGGACTTCGCCTTTTCGACGGGTTGTTGGTTCTTGCATGCGGCCAGGAACAAAGCGGCCATCACCCAAAAGCGGACACTATAAGCTTTCATATATCTTTAGGTTTAATTAATTCGCGTATAAACGGATCGCCCTGCCTTTGCCCGCCATACAAAGGTGGGCGAAAGCAAAGCCCAAAGCCTTCCACTTCCTCAAAAGACAAGCGTTTATTTAGGCAATACCATTTCTATCAAAGATAAAAAGAAATGAAATGAAATTTAAATATTTACGTTATTTTTCTTAATTAGACGAATAAGTGTTATTTTTAATTGCAAAATCATATTATAATTTCCGAGGAAAGCCTTTAAGCACCCAAGGGACAGCTTTGTTCGGAACAGCAAAAAAACCACTATAAGCAATGAAATTAGCCGTAGCCCAATTTGAGCCCAAGGACGGGGACAAAGATTACAACCTTTCCATCATAGAAGAGCTGACCCAAAGGGCGAAAGCCGAGGGGGCCGATGTGATCAGTTTTCACGAAATGTCGGTAACCGCCTACACCTACACCAAAAACCTAAGTCTGGCCGAAATAAAAAACCTGGCCGAGCCCGTACCTTTTGGTGGAAGCACCCAAAGATTGATCGAAATCTCGAAGCAATACGACATCGCCATCCTCGCCGGTCTGGTCGAAATCGACAATGAGGCCCTGTACAATACGTACATCTGTGTACACCAGGGCGAGATGGTAGCCAAATACAGAAAGCTCCACCCCTTTATCAGTCCCTATATGTCGGCAGGCGAGGCATATGTGGTATTTGAGCTCTTAGGTTGGAAATGTGGTATTTTAATATGCTACGACAACAACATTATCGAAAACGTTAGGGCGACCGCATTGTTGGGGGCCGAAGTGATATTCGCGCCCCACGTAACGGGATGCACCCCTTCCCCCATGCCCGGACGCGGCTTTGTGGAAGACCGCTATTGGCAAAACAGGACCAAGGACCCCGTTTCACTGCGACGGGAGTTCAATGGCCCGAAAGGCAGGGGATGGCTCATGCGTTGGTTACCGGCCCGGGCCTATGACAATGGGGTGTACTATGCCTTTACCAACCCCATAGGCTACGATGGCGAACATTTAAAAAACGGAAATTCAATGATTCTTGACCCTTACGGGGAGGTGCTTGCCGAAATACAGGATTTTGACAAGCAAATTGCCACGGCCACCCTTACCAAGGACAAACTTACCTTGGCCGGTGGATACCGTTATAAAAATGCGAGAAGACCGGAATTGTACGGATCCATCATCGGACGGGAGCACAAGTCGACCACGAAACCCGTATGGATCGAGGACAAGGAATAGGCCGATTAGCTGATGGGACAGCCCCGGCTTAAGTTTTAACCGCCTCCACTACCGGTCAAAGGAAACCCCGTGGCATTTTCTTAAAAGGGCTTCCAAGAAATAGTAATCGGCATATACCAAAGGCACATCGAGTTCGGCCCCATGGGGAATGCTACCCACGCTATGGTCGAGTATAAAGTATTCCGTACCCCTGGAGGCCGCCAAATACGTTGGAGACATGAGGGATGCGAGCATCCCATCGGCCGCTTCGGTATAAAAATCCTTCTTTTTATCGGAATAGTGGGCCAATTCGTACAATGCGGAAGCGGTTATTGCAGCCGCGGACACATCCCTGGGAATGGTCCGGTAGGCCGAGGGATCATAATCCCATTCCGGTACATAGTCGGGATCATTGGCATTAAAGTCCCAATAAGGAATTTTATCGTCCGGTAGATTGGGGTGGGTTAAAATGTAGTTCGCTATTTGCTCGGCAAAATCCAGGAATTTTTCATCCTTGGTATAGCGATAGCAAATGATAAAGCCATACAGTCCCCAGGCCTGTCCCCTCGCCCAGGACGATTGATCGGAAAAGCCTTGGTTTGTGCCCCTGTCCAACACCTTTCCGGAAATGGTGTCGTAGTTCACCACGTGAAAACTCGAAAAATCCTCGCGGTAATGGTTCTTCATTGTGGTCAGGGCATGTTGAACGGCAATATTCGAATAGGTGGTATCGCCACTTATTTCCGATGCCTTGAACATCAGCTCCAAGTTCATCATATTATCAATTATCACGGGAAAGAACCATTCCGTCATCCGGTCCCAGGATTTCTTATAATTCCAAGACTTGATACTTTTTACCTTGGGGTCGTACCTGCCCGACAATGTCTTTGCACTTTGGACCATAACCTGCTTATAGTATTCGTTTTCGGCCACCTCCAAGGCATTCCCATAGCTACAATTGATCATAAAGCCGATATCGTGGTCATCGCCATAGTACTGTACACTGTCCAATGCCTCCGTCCATTTGATCGCTTCCTCCTTCCACTTCGGGTCTCCGGTCAGCCTATGGATATACCACAGGTTGCCCGGGAAAAACCCACTGGTCCACCCATAGATTCCCGTATACCTTAAATCCCCATCCGCATTTACGGAACGGGGAATTTGGGTAAGGTCTTTGGAGTCTTCCAGTATTTGCCCGTAGGGCTCCGTTATGAGGGATCGGGTCTTATCATCCAAGCAGGCCCCGCCATCGGAACAAGCGAGACAAATGACGAGCAAGGCCATCGAAAGTGTTGCAACCGCAAATTTGATCTTATCCATTTGTACTAATTTACTTCAAGTGGAACAATTCAATCTTGAATATCATAAATCCTTACCCCCTGTACCACACGCGATATGGTACCGTTGCTGGAGGGCGCATCAGGGGACAGTCCGTAATTCAATGATTTATAGAATCCTATGATTTGGGCGGGGAGCACATAGAGTACCGACAAATAGTCTTCGGGTATGTCCGACAACTCCTTGGGCAACTTGACGACACAATCGCAGTTCAGTCCCTCGACCTGTTCCTCGAATCCGATGGCCATCGAGTGCCCGTAAAAATCACTGTGTATGGTAGCATATACAAAATCGAGTTCATATTGTGCCACGAAGGGATTATTGGATATCAGGTAAAATACGGTAGTGGAATTATTTAAGATCACCCTTGGCCCGTGGCGAAAGCCCAAAAAGGTTTCGGAAGCCCCGATAACCTCGCCGTTGGTAAGCTCTTGCAGCTTTAATTGGGATTCGTGCGCCACGCCATAGAGGAGTGCCGAAGCGAGAAAGACCATACGGTCATCCTTAAAACCCGCTATTTTTTTAAAATCGTCCAAGTAGTTGGCCAGAATATATTCGCCGAGCCTACATACCGTATCAACGATTTTTTCGAGCCGCCCGACCTTTTTAAATTCGGCAATCAACAAGCCTGCGAAGAGCATGGAAGAAAACGAGCTCGTCATTGCCAAGGACTTATCATTGGTCTTTTGGGGCAATACAAAAACATAGGAGCGCCCATTGCCCGAAGCCATCTGGGCCAACTTGCCTTCGGCATTACAGGTAATGGAAAGCTCATAAAGACGGCTACAATATTTTCTGGCCAGGGCGATGGTAGCCTCGCTTTCGGGACTATCGCCCGAACGCGCAAAGGAAATCAAGAGCGTGGGCTTGGACTTGATAAAATAGTTTTTGGGATGGGTAACGATATCGGTCGTACAGACCGCCTTGCAACACACCCCCCACCTCCTCTGAAAAACCCCGGTCAAGGTTTCCCCGAGATAGGCCGAAGTACCCGCACCGGTCAAAATGACCTGTACATGTTCATTTTCCAAAAAACCGGTAAGAAATCGGGATACTTCCCCACATTGCTCTTCGAAAATCGCATAGGTAGCACGCCACATTTCAGGCTGTTGGCAAATTTCCCTTGCCGTATGAATACCACCCTTGGATTTCAAATGTCCTTCAGAAAGCTTTAAGTATTGTTGAGACATAAAATTATATATAATATAAAAATAAAATATTTTCGTATTCTTTCTTTAAAGATATAAAAATCTTTCGATATGTTACCTTTAAAACAAGAAAACACTATTTTTTCTTAGAATAAGGCACTGGTTTTCACCATAGAACCCCAAAAACGGTCGATTCCATCAGTGACTTTATAAAACTAAAAGCAGGTCTTGATCAAGGAATAAGTCTATAATTTAGCGAGACAGGATCAGGTGCAACGAATAGCGATCGGGCGGTCCGCACAAAGCCCTTTGCCCATGCACAAACCGAAAAAAGCACATCCGTGTACGCCCGGCCCCGACGACCACGGTTTTCCCGAACGACCGAAAGTCACGGTCGCTTTAGGGAAGAGCGATCAATCCTCCAAGCGCTCCACGGGGATTCCGTCAATGACCAGGTTGTTCTTTTTTGAATATTTATCAATAAGTTCCCTTAATTGGCCTTTCCATTGCTTCATTTCCATTCTTTCAAAGGGAGCAAACATATACCCAAGGTCTACACGGCGGTCCGCAAAATGGTCTTTTACATCATCCATAACGTGAACGAAATGCTTGCCATCTACACTGCGCCCTTTCTCGAATTGGCTTTTTTCCCATACCCTGGTCAGCTCGCCCCTTACCTTCGTTTCCTCTTCCATTACCTCGTCGACCAATTTATAGGCCTCCACCAGTTGATTAAGGGCCTTCTGCTTTTCGGTGGCCTTAGCGGCCCCGAGCAAATAATCTTCGGCCTTCGCCATTTTCGACACCATATTCATGGCGTAACGCTCCAACCGGGCAATTGACAAAAGCACCTCGATATTGTATCGGTTTCTACCAACGCGACTTAGGCTGTAGAACAAAAGGCTTATCAGGCGGTCATTTTGCGAGATCAACTCGCGAGCCTGGGCTATCTTGTCTTGGTATTTGGTCCCGAACCGCGGTTCGACAAGCAAATTGTCAACCCTCGGAAGCTTCGGCATTTCCAAGGTCAAATCCATAAGGCGATAGGGCTTTATCCCATAGGAACTTCCAAAGGCGGAGTCCCTTTCCATTGAGGGGGTTCTATCCCAAAGTGCCTCATAGAACCTTGCGCCCTTTTCCAGAAGCTTGTACACCTCTGCCATTTCGGGGCGATTATAACCATAGAACACATTGAAGAAGTCGTTGGTACTCTGTTCAAGGGACGGGGCCTCATTGGTCCAACCATACTGGGTAACGGTTGCCCAACCCAACCAAAAGGTTTCATTGTGCAAACCCGCATCGTCCCATGCGGCCGCAAAAGTACCGATCAATTGCGCCCCCTTTTCCCTAACGTCGGGAATGGTTCTAAAAGCATCCTTCAGGCGCCCATCTATCGGTTTATTCCGATACTCCGTAGGAAAATAGTTCGGAAAGAGCAGTTCGGCACCTTGCATAGAGCTATAGGCCAATTGCTCGATTCCGGCTGAATTTTCATTGGCAATCCAAACCTCGTCCCTGTAGGGCCCCATAATGGCATCGATAATGCCCGAAGGCAATTGTTCGATATGCTCGGACAATAGCGGGTATTCTACCCAAGCCAGCATTTTTCGGTTTCGTTTGGCCATCCACTTATGCACCCTGTTGACATAATCGACCCAGGCTTGGCTGCGGTTGGTCTCATTGTATTCAAACTTGCATTTTCCGCAACTCCCCGCATAATAGACCTCATCGGTCGAGACAAAAAAGTAATCTACCCCCGGGGTGGCATCGATCATATCCTGGTACATGTCAAAAATCAAATCCATGGCCTCTTCATCGCACATACAGGCATGGTAGTTGCTTCTCGGATCCGCCTTTAAATGCTCAAACTCTTTGTGCTTTAGCACGAAGGCCATGTGCGAGGGAGCCTGGACCACGGGAATCAATTGAATATACCGGGCCAATGCATAGGAAGTAATTTCCTGCATTTCACTTTTGGTAAATGCCCCCGGGGCTCCGATTACCGGATGGCTCGGATATTCGTATTTGTCCTCAATTTCAAAGGCCACGGCGTTCACCTTAAAATAAGCGGCCCAATCGAGGTATCGCTTTAGGGTTTCCATCCGGTCTTGGTGGTGTTTGGTATCCCAATGAATCACGCGAAGCTCCAAATCCGGCCAATCGGAAATAAGCCCTTCCGGAACGACGAGGTCGCCGTTTTCCCTGGGGCGCAGCAACTGAAGTAGCGATTGCACCCCATAAAACAGTCCCTGCTCAGAGGAGCTGCTCACAACAATAAGATCGGGCCGTATTTCCAAGCGATAGGCCTGCTCTTCTTGTTTCGCACTTATTTTTTTCAGCAAAGGGGAAGCAACCAGTTTCAGGACTATTTTTCCCTTTCCATTTCCCTTAAAAGCAAGATCGTAAAATTCAAGGGCTCCCGAAGTAAGTCTTTTAAACGCCATTCCATCGGCCATAGCCGAGCGAACCCCCCAACTTTCATCTACCACGATATCCCTTTCCTTAAGGGAAATCTCTTGGGGCGCAGGAATAATACTGTAGCCCCTCGTCGCCAAATCGTTTGCAAAGGCAAGGGTAGAGGAAAGAATAAAACCGAGGACAAGAAGCCCGAATACCGTGGACGGGACCTTAAAATACCCCATATCCCGTTTTTGGGGAAAGCTTCGTTCCAACATTTGAAATAAATTTCTATAATACATATTCATCATTACTAAGATACCATTTAAATGATCTAAATCGCGGTTTGCCCCCGTACAACAAGCCCTTTGCCCTAGCATCCCGGTACCGTTTTCCATAAAAACCGGAAGACCCAAGACTTAAGGTCGACACCTTGCGATCAATTTCGTTAATAGCCCTTCCCCAAAAGTTTTTTGTCTTTTTAAGGGAAGGGCAGCTAAACTAACAACTTACTCCAACAATTGCTTTTATATTATGGTTCGGGGACCAGGATTTCACCAGGATGCTCATAGGGTACGTTGGGATTGGCATCCCACCACACCTTGGTGGTCATCAAATCGCCACCGATCCTTGTCGAAACCTCTTGATAATTGACACTGTTTACATTCGCCTCGGAGACGGGGTAGTTGATTCTTCTAGGAATCTGCCCATCGGTTTCCCCCACCATGGAGCCGATCAATATTTTGGGGTAACCCGTTCTTCTCCATTCGGACCAGGCCTCCAGTTCATTGGGAAACAACGCAATGTTCTTTTGGTTCATGATCATCTCCAATTTCGCTTCCTCGTCAGCCACCACATCCAAGGAATTCGAACTTAGGAAGCTTGCGATTTCCGCCTCGTCTATTCCGTATCGCTCCATATCGGCCCTAACTCCCCTTTCATACCATACATCGGCTTCCAAACTACCCAGATCAAGCATAAGCTTGGCCTCGGCAAGGGCAAAACAGACTTCGCTGTAATACAGAACCGGCATTTCGATTACAGGTTCGCGATAGTACAGGCCTATCTGCGACAAGTCGCTCGTAGGGTAGGCATCGCGTTCCAATCCTTCAAGTCCAAGCGGCCTTCCCCGGTATTCCAACAAATTGCTGTCCCCTACACTGTCGGCCACCATGACCGAATTGGGGGTCGGGGTCACCAAGATGGTCAACCTTGGATCGTCTTGGTCGTTCAACAGGTCGACGATCGTTTGCCCCATATGTTCGGGCAGGATACCGCTATTGGAAATCAATCGATTGTAAACCGGGTTCTGGTTGCTGTCAAAATCATCGCTCGAAGGGACAAATGCATTTTCTTCGTTACTTTCGATCAGGTCCATATTGACAAGTTCGGAAATATGTTCGCGCGCCAAGGCCTCATCGACATAACGCACCCTAAGGGCTATTCTCAACCTAAGGGAATTTGCAAAACGCATCCATTTTTCATTATCGCTTTGGTACATCATATCCGAGTCGCCAAAGCTTCCTTGCTGGGTTTCGGAGAGCACCGAAGACAATTCCTTCAACTCGTCAAGCATCGATCCGTATATACTTTCCTGGGTATCGTACATGGGTTGGGTAATAACCTCCGATGACGCCTTAACGGCCTCTGAATACGGTATATCGCCATAGAGATCGGTCAAACGATGAAAAATATAGACCCTCATTACCCGGGCGATCGCATTTTGCCCCTGCATTTCGGCATCGCCATCGGTCAAACGTATGATCTCGGAAATATTCAAAAGGTTTCTGTATCCCTTTGCAAATTCATCCGAAAAGAAGCCGCCATCGAAGGGCCTGTTTCCGCCCGAAGAAGCATAGCCGGCATAATTGGCAAGGGTTCCTATGGGGTTGGAGCCGTTAATGATCATTTCTTGCTGCACCCTTGTCAGCAATAGGCCCACATCGAGCTGCTCTTCGGAGAGCAGGGCAGGGTTCGTATTGAGTTCCTGAAAATCGTCGGTACAGGCGTAGACCAAGGAAACGGCCGCGACCAAGGCCAAGAGGTATTTAGATATTTTATAAGGTTTCATAGTTCTTTCCAATTTTAATCTTCGATTTGTTTTCATACTAAAATGCGACATTTAGGTTCACACCCACACTTCGGGTAGAAGGCAGGGTATAGGATTCGGATCCCTGGGAACCCGATTCGGAACTAAATGCAGCCTCGGGGGTTACCCCAATACCATCCATATGCTCTTGCAGGTACAGCAGGTTTCTGCCCACTAGGGATATCCGCGCCGAGGTAAAGGGGGTTTTGGCCAGCAATTTTTCGGAAAAACTATAGCCCAAATTAATTTCCCTGAGCGATATATAACTGGCATCCAAAACAAACTCCTCAATAATATCGGCCCTTGTCCACATACCGTATAAATTCACCCTATCAAGCTCTATATCACTCCGTTCACCAGCGGCCAGATGAAGCACTTGGTTGCCATTGCCATCGTCGACGTAGTAGTCGTTCTCCATAACGCCATCGGCAACCCCGACCCAAACCCCGTCCTCATTTTGACGAAGGCCCTTGGTTGTAAATCGTCCGGTGCCCCTTGCGGCCTGAATGTATTTTGTTCCCGACAAGAGCTCCCCGCCCATTTTAATATCAATGAGCGTGCTTAAGGTAAAGCCCTTATAGGAAAAGCGGTTGGTAATACCCGCTATCCAATCGGGTTGGATGTTGCCCAGTATTTTTACATTGTTTCCGTCCCTTTGATACCTTCCGTATTCGTCCAAGAGTTTTTCGCCATTTTCATTTCGCTTATAGTAGAAGCCTACGATATTTCCGAAGTCCTCTCCCGGCCTGGCCTCGATCGTACCCCAACGGTCTTGCGACATGATATGGGTTTCGATGCCATCGGCCAAGGAAACCACCTTCGACTTGTTCTTGGCGTAATTCAAGGTCAGGTCCCATTGAAAGCTATTTTTCAATTGTATCGGCGTTACATTAAAGAGCAGTTCGACCCCCTCGTTTTGAATCTCACCGGCATTGATCACCATCCTGTTAAATCCGGTACCCGATGAAATATTTACCGGCAGTATTTGATTTTTGGTCGACGAATTGTAATAGGTAAAATCGATTCCGACACGATTCTTAAAAAAGCGCATGTCCGTACCGAATTCATAGGATCGGGTCAATTCGTTCTTTAAATTGGGATTGGGAATTTGGGTTTGTATGGCCGCCTGCCCTTGGCCGTTGACGGTCTGGGTATTGCTCACATAGCCCAGGGTGGTCAGGTAGGGATTTGAGTCGTTTCCCACTTCGGCATATCCCGCACGTAATTTTCCGAAACTAAAGACATTTGAGTTGAGTTTCAGGGCATCGGTAAAGACAAAACTTGTCGATACCGAAGGATAGAAAAACGAATAATTGTTAATGCCCAACACGGAAGACCAATCGTTTCGCGCGGTCAGGTCCAAGAACAGGTAGTTCTTATAGGCCAATTGGCCCGCCGCATAGACCGACTGCATTTCGCGCTCTACCTTGTCGTACCGGGGGGTTATTTGCTCGGCGTTGGTTATGTGATAAAGTTCGGGCACCCTAAGACTTTGTCCCAAGGCCCCGGTAACCTCGGTCTTGGAATACAGGCGACTGGCCCCGACACTTAGGCTTCCCGACCAGTTTTCCGACAGATCGTCCTCGGCCGTAAACAAAATATCGCTATTGTTCTCCTTAACATGCCAGGTATAGTTGCTTACCCTTCCCGTTCTCGCACTCCTACTACCTATCGCCCTACGGCTGAATCGTTCGTCGGTGTAGAAATCGGTACCGGTCCTGGCCCTGACATTGAGCCAATCGTTGAATTTGTAGTTCATGGAAACAAAACCGATCACCCTGTCCCGCTCATCTTCATTTTGCAGTTCATTAATGGTCCAGTACGGATTTTCAAAAGCCGTGGTGAAATTGAATGGGTCCCCGTTTTCATCCTTATAGTCCTTTAATCGGTCTAAATCGATATGCCTTGGCATTTGGATGAGTACGCTCATCACGTTGGAAGAACTCGCTGCAAGGCCCGGTCTATTTACCCCCTTATGATGGATATAATTTACCTTGGCATCTATTGAAAACCGGTCGGTAACATTGGCAAAACCCCTAAAATTGATCGTTTGCCTATCGTAGGTACTACCGGGAATTATACCCTCATTGCCCAGGTTCGAAAGGGAGAGCCGCATATTGGCCTTCTCATCCCCGCTGGAAAAGGAGACCGTATTGGTAGCGGTAAAACCCGATTGAAAGAAATTTCTAATGTTATCGGAAGGCTGCGGCACCATGGCAAAGGTCTTTGTGGGATCTTCCCAGTCCGCCACAATCTGTCCATTCAGCTCAGGTCCCCAACTTTGCCATTGGTTGGGATCCAACACCTCGTACTCCTTACCATCGATAATGGTAGTGCCACTGGCCCCAAAAGAAGGGTCGTAACCAATTCCGAACCGGTTCTGATAGGTGGGCATGGTGGCAATCGTTTCCGATGTAAGGTTAGAATTAAAGGTAACACCTATTCCCTTTTTTTTGCTGCCACCTGTTTTTGTGGTAATCAAAATTACCCCGTTTGCCGCCCTTGCGCCATACAGTGCGGCCGCATTGGGCCCCTTAAGAACGGTCATCGACTCAACATCGTCGGGGTTGATCCCCGAAATACCATCGCCGTAATCGACACCTCCCGCGGCATAATCGGCAGGATCGATGTTTTGGTTGTCAATCGGAATTCCATCTACCACATAAAGCGGCGCATCATTACCGGAAATCGAACTGTTTCCGCGTATGACCACCCTAGAGGATCCGCCGGCACCTGTAGCTATGTTGCTAACCTGTACACCGGCGACCTTACCGGCCAAGGAGCTTGCAATATTCGTTTCCCTGGCCTCTGAAAACGCATCACCGTCAATCTCCTGGGCAGAATACCCCAAGGCCTTTTTGCTTTTTTCAATACCCAGGGCCGTAACAATAACCTCACTCAGTTGGTTGAGGTCTTCCTGCATCTTAATATTAAGTACATTGGAAGATTGAACGGTCCTTGTTTCGGTTTTCATACCCAGGTAAGAAAACCGCAGTTCACTACCGACGGCGACCTCAATGGAATAGCTCCCGTCAAAATCGGTTTGGGTACCGTTTACCGTACCCACCTCAACGATACTGACACCCGGCAAGGGGACTCCGTCCATATCGGTAACGACTCCCGCTACCGTTAAATCCTTTTCTTGAGCGTGTAACGCGAGAACGGCGAACACTGACATCAGAATTAAGCTAGCAAATTTTTTCATCATAAATTTTGGTTTAGTTGATTTTTAAATTTTTCAGTTCCAAGTCCCGTAAAAGAGCTTTTGTCCAAGCCCTACCCCTGAACATTTTTAATCATACACCATATAAACGCAAATGTTAAATTGTGTTTACGTTACATATTTCGATAAAAATATAGAAAATATTCAATAACACAAGGAAATAATAACAAAAAGTTTCGCAAAAGAAATAAAATATTAAAGAAATAGAAGCACACAAGAACAGAAACAAGCAAGAAAACACCACCCCGGACACTCCCTTCCAAGCCATCCACACATTCACCAACACACTGTAAATCAAAGAAAAAAAATTAAAAACACCCTATTAAAGAGGAACCACGGACCTAGGCAACGAGACCCACGCCCCGATATCTTAGCCCTGCACAAAGAACAAGACCCTAATCAAATACTAAAACTTAATGAAATTTTTTTTCTTTCATTTAATTATCTTTTATTTGTATTGATTCTATAGTCTTAGGGATTACCAACTCCCCAAAAACCAAAAACCACAAATCAGTCAAAAAGATTTAGAAATTTGTAATGAAATAACTATCAAAACATTAAGACGTGAAACACACAAAAAGACTATTGGTTGTTGGGGAGCTAAACGTAGATATTATACTTAACGGAATACAAGGGTTTCCCGAACTCGAAAAAGAAAAAATAGCGGAAAGCATGACCATTTCCCTGGGAAGCTCCTCTGCGATCATGGCCGCAAATTCATCGGTATTGGGCACAGCGACCTCCTTTTGTGGAATTACGGGAGACGACTCCTTCGGAAAGTTCCTGATCGACGAGCTACGGTCAAAAGGCGTCGACACCCAATACATCTCAAAATGGAAAGACCATAAGACGGGTGCGACCATTGTAATGAACTACGGTATCGAAAGAGCCAATATTTCGTATTGCGGCACTATGGAGTTCCTGACAATGGAGGCCATTCCCTGGAAGGAACTAGGATCCTTCGACCACCTGCATATTTCCAGCATTTTTTTACAAAAAGGACTTCGCAAGGACATCGGGACAATTTTAAAAAGAGCCAAGGACAAGGGGCTTACCACGTCTTTGGACATACAATGGGACCCCGAGGAAAAGTGGGATTTCAACTACCGCGAGTGCCTTCCCCTGGTCGATGTTTTCCTTCCCAACAAAAAAGAATTATTGGCACTGACCCAAAGTCCCGACATAGAAACCGGCCTAGACCAATTAAAGGCCCACGGCAATTGGATTGCGATCAAACTGGGCGAAGAGGGCAGCATGGGCTATGCGGACGGCAAGACGATCCGTTGCCCTGCCTACAAAAACCCCGAATACGTAGACTCGATCGGTGCCGGCGATTCGTTCAATGCGGCCTTCATCAAAAAGTTTCTCAGCGGGGCCGAACCAAGGGAATGCCTTGAATACGGCAACCTTATGGGCGCCCTTAACACCTCTTCGGTCGGGGGAACCGGGGCTTTCGAAAGTTTGGAAGGCGTACGGCAAAAAGTCAAATCCCTATTTAATTTCAAAACATAACGACAGTATGCAAATCAAAGAAAAATTAAAATCCTACACCGCCCTAAAACGGGGGATACTGGCCACCAACTTTTACAACATGGAAACACTCCACGGCACCCTAAAGGCCGCTGCCGAACTGAATGAACCCATCATCCTGCAACTCACACAAAGCTCTATCGAATATATGGGGCTAAAGACGGCCACCCAACTTGCCCGGACCGGGCTGGAACAATTCGGCGTGGAGGGATGGCTGCATTTAGACCATGGCGGCTCAAAGGAAATTGTACTAACCTGTTTGGACGCCGGTTTCGATTCGGTTATGATCGACGGAAGCGACCTTCCTTTCGAAGAAAACGTTCAACTTACCTCGGAGGTGGTCAAGTACGCAGAAAAATACGGCGCGCATGTAGAGGCCGAGCTGGGCTACATTGCCAAACTCGGACAGGCAAAGGACAAGGTCGGGTTTACCAGTCCCGACCAGGCCAAACGCTTTGTTGAGGAAACAGGGGTCGACGCCCTTGCCGTTGCCATCGGAACCGCCCATGGCTTTTACAAGGAAAAGCCGAACCTTGATTTTAAACTACTTTCGGCCATTGCCCAAAACACTTCGGCCACCCTAGTGCTCCACGGAAGCTCGGGCCTATCGAACGAATGTTTGGCCAAGGCCATTTCACTGGGCGTGGGAAAAATTAACCTGGCCACGGAGATCAAGAACATCTTTATGGGCACGCTTAAGCGCGAAATGGCCAAGAGCGATGAAATCGACCTGAGAAAGATCTTTCCCGTGGCAACCGAAAAAATAACCGAGCTGATCAAGGAAAAACTCCGGGCGATCCATCCCGCTTGATCTACGGAAACCAAAGAACGGCCACCATCATTTAACAAACCAAGAAGGCCTTTTCCCCTCCCTTTTCGCCGTCCCACACAGATTAATTTAAGCAAGGAAACAAACATAAAACAAGTTATTTTGCAGGTTCACTGCAGACAACAATCATTACCCCATTGAAAAAATGCGAACACTTCTCTATTTAACGGACTTATCCTATAAGGCAAGAGGTCGAAAATATTACGAAGAAGACCTCTATATAACATCAAAACTACAGGTACATTTCAATGTGCTGATCGGAAATCCACGGCAGGCCATTTCATATATCGACTGTGCGGATTTGATCGTTTTTAGAAATACAGGGCCGGTATTGAACTACCTGAACTACTTTCAAGAATTCCTCAAAACAATCGACGAGAGCAAGATAACGACCTTCAATTCCTTTGACGGAAAAGCGGACATTAAGGGAAAACAATACCTGTTGGAACTATACGAACTGGGTTTTCCGGTAATCCCCACCATTGAAGACCTATCGAAGATCGAAGCATTGGGCCATCCGAAGAAATACATCATCAAAATAAAGAATGGGGCGGATTCGATCGGCATGGAACTCTTGAACAAGGACGAATTAGCGCAAATAGACCCGAGGGGAAAGCTCATACAGCCTTTTCTCGATTTTGAATACGAAGTTTCCTTTTTCTATCTGAACGATACGTTTCAATATGCGCTGTACGCCCCCGACAAGACCAAGAGGTGGGAATTGGCCCCCTATGAGCCCACCCCGTCGGACCTGTCATTTGCCGGGCAATTTATCGAATGGAACGCTATCGAAAGGGGCATAACCCGGGTAGACGCCTGCAGGTTGGCCGATAACAGCCTATTGCTGCTCGAGTTGGAAGACCTTAACCCCTATCTATCGATAGACCTCTTGCCTGAAGACAAAAGGTCGCTTTTTATGGAAAATCTAATAAGGGAACTAAAAAGCCTGGCCCCCTGAAGCCCAACAAATAGGCTAGGGCCAAGCCAAGCCCCCCTTGAGGCCCTACAGCGTACCGCTATCACGCTTTTCTAGTATGTATTTGGGGAATGGGAAAGGACAGCGGGAAAGGTGCCTTAGACCGATGTCGGGCAAAGGACGTTTCCCGACCTGAACGGCATTAAAAACCGTAACATAACGCAAGGAAAGATTGTTAAATTATTCCTATTTTTGACGACGATCGACTTTTACAGAATAATCGAAACAAAATGAAAAAAACAGCAAAACGCCGAGCTTTAATCTTAAAGGAACTCGACAAGAACGGTCAAGTCAATGTTCAACAACTAAGCTCGGCCCTAGGTGTAAGTGCTGTTACCATTAGGAACGATCTGGGAAACCTGGAAAAACACAACCTTCTCGTTCGCGCCCATGGCGGAGCCTTTAAAATGAACAAGTTTGCCCTTACGGTAACCGAAAAGAAACAGATCAACCTTAAGCAAAAGCGGCTTATCGGGAAAAAGGCAGCCTCATTGATCAACGAGGGCGATAGCATAATCTTGGATTCGGGAACCACGACCTTCGAGATATCCAATAACCTGTCCCATTTGAAAAAGGTAACCGTTATAAGCAACGCTTTGGATATCATCAACAATTTATCACAACAAAGCAATGTAGAACTCATGATGTTGGGTGGTTACCTAAAAGATTTCTCGATGTCGTTCGTCGGCCCCATGGCCGAGAGAAACCTAAAGCAGGTCTATTGCAACAAGTTGTTTCTTGGAATTGACGGGATAAAACAAAATTCAGGTATTTTCACCTATCATTTGGAAGAGGCCTACCTCAACCAAATAATGATCGAAATGGCCGATGATATCTTTGTCGTGGCCGATTCCTCCAAGTTCAAAAAATCGGGAAGGGCATTGATATGCGGGTTCGACAAGATCAACAAGCTGATAACGGACGACCAGATAGAGGATGAAATGCTGGAGTTTCTAAAAAACAACAACGTTGAAGTAATAATAGCCTAGTCCCCTAAGAAATTATCGCCCCCAAAATCCTTATCCAACACCGAAATACGGTCTACGGCACTTTTGTGTAGGCCAAAATTCCTGATCCAGGGTTATTTTACCTCCACCCAACCGGGCAGGGAAACCGTGGTCTGATAGTTCGAGTAATTGTAGAGCGGGTTCCGGATGGGCTTGTACATTTTATCCCCGGAAAAATTGTCGGCTTGGGTATAGACCCAAATCGCGTTGGGGTCCCAAACTACGATCTCATCCCTTCCGTCGCCGGTGATATCCAATACGGCGTTGCACATATCGGGATGGCCGTCGTCGGGAAATTCCAGTACCTTTCGGCCCCAACCATCGAATACGCCCCCTTCGTCAACATTTGCGTTGAGCACAAAGAACTCTTCCGATTTTCCCGTCCAGTTAAGCGGCAATAGCATACTGCCGTACTGGTTGGGTTCAAAATCGTGGTAGATATCGCCTTGGGCATCATAAAAATGAACGATCCCCTGATTGCCCCAGAAGTTTATGGATATGGTTTCCAAACCGGGCAGGTCGTCCCTGAAATTGGCAACCGCGGGGTTTTGGGCATGCCCAATATAATGGTGCTTTATCTTATCTCCCCTACTGTTGGCAAAAAACAGGCCTTCGTCGCTGGCCGCGACCATAATCGTGGGATCTGCATTTTCCGTATATTTTACGACCGCAACCCCATCGGCATGGTCTTCCAACTCATTTTCGAGGGTCCAAAGGGTCTTTCCATCATCATCGAGCATTGAATACCCTATTAAAAGCTCGTCCTTTCCGTCTTCATCTATATCGTAGGCAAAGGGATAATGGCCCGTATTCAGTTTTTTGTACCACAGGGTGTTCAACTGGTCGTCCATCACCCAGACGCGCTCGTATCGGTCTTTAATGACGATATCGTGGTCGTATCCCTTCCCCCTAAAATCGGCAAAGTAAAGGCAGTCGCCCAAAATATTACCGAACATATTGTGCGTCGATGGACTAATGACCTCTTGATCCGTTACCATTGGCGTGGTCTTTTTATACTTGGTTTTTCCGGTGGCCCCATCGGCAACGATCAATTCCCTGTTCATGGTATAGATTACCTCGGTCTTTCCATCGTTGTCCAAATCGTGGATTTGAAAGGCCACGTCACTTGTCAGGTTTACTTTCCAGGGGTCGGGGGTTCCCTTTCTCCACAGTATTTCCCCATCGAAGGTCATTGCCGTAAGGCAGCTTAGTTCGCTGTTATTGTCCTGCGGACCGTGATTGACTATTTGACCGATCAACACATCGACCGTTCCGTCGTTGTTCAAATCGCCAAAGCGCAGATTTCGACCGACACCGAAGCCTTTGGTCCCTATTTTTTTCCAGACCTTCATCCTTGGAACGGAGTCCCTGATCTTACGAAGTTCACTCGCATACCTATCCCTTGATTCTTTAAGCCTTTCCAACTCGCTGGATGATGTCCTTACCTCGATTTTATGGAATTTTGTGGGCACATCGGCCATCAAGCCAACATTGCCATTTACATAGGTATCGTCTTCAGCATCGATAGAAACGTCTTTTACCGAGCACGACAATTGGTTTCCCTTGGCCCTTACGCTCAAGGTCAACAATTCCCCTTCGTCCCATTTCAGAAAAGACGAGGCCAAAACCTTTTCGTAGGGTTGATGGAAGCCCGTAGCGCCCTTGACCATCTTCAACAGCAGGGAGTCGCCCTTGACCCCCGCAAAGTAGTAGTTGCGGTCGTTGCGGTAACGGAAAACAAGACCACTTTGCAGGTCTTTAGACTGGGGCGACAATTGCAATTCCACGGAATAGTCTTCCCAATCGTGCTCCCCCGCAACCACCATGGGATGGGTATGCCTGTTCGGGGTATTTTTCATCTCCTGTACCATTTGACGGTCGTCGCCCTCCTGGCGTACATGCCAAGCCCGTTTGAAGTCCGAATCCCATGTAAATGTCGAAACGGCCCATTGCGAACGCGGTGCCGCCTCGTGCAAATAGTGGTACTCGGTATGCGCACCTACATCGACAGAATACGGGCCGCGCCGAATTGAACTGAAATCATCGTACAACAACACCTCATTGTACTGGTTTTCTGAGTCCTGACATCCTATCAATAGGACCAAAAACGGAATTACCTTCATTAATTTACCCATGTTCTGCCATATTTATCCAAACAATGTCCTTTAAAAAAGACTTCTTGTTCGCTATTTATTTTGTCTCGTTTTTCCAATCCCAAACCACCCCGTCATTGGACCGAACACCGAATTCCGGAAACGGATGGTTCTCGTCAAAGGGATAAAGGGCTTCTATTTCCTCTATGGTGATGCCTTCTTCGTTCGGGCTACCGTCAACGTTCATAACTTGGGAAGCATCCAAGCTCAAGTGTTTTGCCAAAAACGGATAAACGGCAGCGCGCATCTTCGGCCCATACCCGTGCAATTCGTTCGGAAAATGGGCATTTTCCACCATTTCCGATTTACCGAACAGGCCGTATATATAATTCATAAAGGGATACTCGACTTCGGGCGTAGATTCCGTTGCATCGGTTCCCACGGAAACCAACATAAGCGGCTTAGGGGCGATACATGCGGCAATCTCTACATTATTGGCCTTAAAATTTTCACCTTCGCGGATCGGCCTGCCGAGCTCACAAACACAGCCCCCATGATGACGGTACGAAACCATTACCACGGGAATAGAAACGGAAATCCTGTCGTCTACGGCGGCCAAATGAAAGGTCTGCGTACCTCCTCCCGAAGCTCCCGTACAGGCAATCCTATCGGGATCCACCCCCAAGGAAACCAGAAAATCCACCGCACGGATACTGTTCCATATTTGCAGTTTCATGGTATCGGGGTGCTTGTGCTCCCAGCCGTATTCGGTCAACTGTCCGTAACCGACCATATCAAAGGAAAAAACAACCGCCCCCATTCGCGCCATCGAGGCACACCGCTTTTGAACATCGGGCCTGTACCTTCCATAGTCTTCGCGTTTGGGCCAGTGTCCATGGGGACTCAATACGGCGGGAGGGTTATCGACCTGCGTTATCGGGCTGTACAAAGACCCGGTTACATAGACCCCGGGCAAACTTTCAAAGGCCACGTTCTGAACCTGGTAGCCATCGAACAATCTTTTCTCCCCAAAAATGGGGTTAAGCGCACATTTTTCCGGAAGTGGACTTAGGCCCGTAGCCTCCAGTATATGCCTTCGAATTGCATCGGCCCTTTCCCTCCATGCCTCGGGAGTGGTTACCGAACTTCGAATGTCCTGTAAATCTTTCTTTCCCTCGGCCTCGGTCAAATGATAGGGCTGGCCTGCCTTGGATTGCTCTTCAACAGCCGTTTTTCCGGTACTCCCCTCCTTATTGCCTTCGCCCTTGCACGAAACCGCGAGGCCGTTCAGCAAGAGTGCAAACAGAAGTATTAGCGATTTTTCAAATGTTGGTCTGGGCATTGAAATGATATTTAATAAAGTTCCTCCCCATCAATGGCAAACTGTTATTTCAGCCAAGAGAGCACCTGTGTTGTTACATCTTCGTCTTCTATATTACTTTCGACGGCAAGGCCTTTAGTACCTTTTTGCTTACCGTATACCTTAAGGGGAAAGGCCATTTCTTCCTCTACTTTTGGCCTACTGGCTTTCTGCCCATTGGCCTCAAGTGGATTTATCACAAGCATTTTTCTGGGAGCCAAATAAGCCATCAGGTCGGGCAGGTCGTATTCAGTTATCGCCCCCTGTACAACGGAATGGATATAGGAAGGCTGGTAGTCGCGGGTCAGTGCAATGTTCGAATAACTCATAAAGGGCCGAACGAGACACACCTTTTGAATATTTTCATCAAATGCGGCGGCATGCAACAGTTCACTCCCCAACACCCCGACCGAAATAGCCGTCGTTGAACGGTATTCCGGCAGGTCTTTTTTGATAAAATGGCTTATTCTAACAATGTCTTCGGCCCTTAGGCCTACGATGGACTTCCCTGTAAGGATGCCCGCAAACCATTTGTTATAGGAAACCCCGCGAATATAGGTATCCCCTCTCAGGTATCCCGGGCCCATCTCCCCGATATCGGGCAGGTCGGCCACCAAGACCGAGTAACCTTTCGCCACCAGTTGCTTGGCAAGGCCCTCCTTGTTTACGGCGTGGTCTTTTCCCTTCTCGTGCAACAAAAGAAGCAATTGCTCCTTCGAACCCGTATCGGGCACGAACAAGGCCAATGGAAGCTTATAATCCCCGCTGCCATCAACAAGGTATTTTTCAAGCACATAGCCTTCATTCACCATTCTGCCCGAAAAAATACTTTTGCCGTATTCCACAGGAAAGGAAAAGCCCGACAGCCCGATAGCCGAGTTGCGCACCTTCGATAAATGTTTATCACTATTCGCCCTTGATTCGTTCAAGGCCGCCACTTGGGCCTCAACCACCTTTTTGTTCAGGGAATACATTGTTTCTCCCTTCAACGAAGTAGCCAGTTGCCCCGTTTTGGTCACGAACAGCTCTTCTTTGGTGAACAGCTCCACTTCATGATCCCTACTATCACCGGGATTATTCAAGTGCTTCTGAAAAAAGGCATACATGGCTTCCCTATTTTTTTTGGTGGAATTGTGTACGTCATCATCTTCCGTAATCTGCAAGTTTTCTTTTGCCCCAAGTGCCTCGTAGGCCTTCCTGGCCTCATGAAAAGACTCCCTGGTTCCCTCAATACTGAAAAAATCGCGTGTAGTGGCCATGATCAACGTAGGCTTTGGGGCCCGTACCTCTATCAAATCCGCATGATCCAATCCTTCGGCGATCATTTTAACCAGATTTTGTTCGGAATCTTGGGGGGCTTCGGTTTTTAGAAGGTAATTGAAATTGGTTATCCAACATTCGGGGGCCGCTGCCAAAATCCTATCGTCTATGGCCCCGATCACCGCCGTCATATTCCCTCCCCCCGAAATGCCGTTCATACCGAGCCTATCGGGATCTACCTCGGGCCTTGACAACAAGAGGTCGATGCCCCGAATACCGTCCCAAATAAAATATTTGGCCGACGAATACCCAGAGATATAACATTGGGCCCCGGGATAGGAGTGTTCGTGATTTGGGGGAAATATCGATTTGCCCAGTTTTTCATCGTAATACTGCAGGCGCTCCCCTTGACCAATGGGATCGTACGCCAATACCACAAAGCCCTTTTTTACCAGGTTGATGATCTTATGCTGATACGAATCCCTTCTAAAGCTGGCAGGACTATGCCCGATCGGATTTAAGATTGCCGGGGCCTTACCCTTAATATTGTTCGGAATAAACAAGGCCGAGGGCACATAGTAACCGGGACGGGACTCGTATATCAATTTTTCGACCCGATAATCCTCCCTTTGTATCACCCCTGTCACCCGTACGTTTAACGGAGTCTTTTCGGGAAAAGGGCCGATTACCTCCAACAGCTTCTTTTTGACCAGTTGCTGGCGTTTTAACCAATCGTCCTTGGTTTTCAGCTTGGCAATCTCGCCCTTCCTTGGCTCCAGTTGCTCCAAACCTATTGAAGCAAGGGTCTTATAGAGCGAATTCTCCACATCCGAATAATACGTCCAATACTTAAATAGGGACACATCGTCCTGGGCTTGCAAAGAGACCATACCTACCAAGAAAAACCAGGCTGCAAAAATACGCGAGTTCATTTTCATAAAATTTCAATCCGTTTACGAAAAGACAGTTCTTTCCTTTATATCTTAATGATAGCTAATATAACAATAAAAAGACATAATAAAAATAATACGTAAATAATTTAGTTTCATTTAATGATTTTTAATTTGAAAAATAGTTATGAAATGAAAAAAATAGCAGCAATTGATATTACCTACGCCTACCCGTTTGGGGGTTCGCCACATAGGCCGAACAGACCATTAAAAAAACCGGGATAAACCCACACCGGAGCGATACAAGTGTTTTGTATTTTGATCAACTATGGAAAGATGGGCCAAGAAGGCCAAAGCAAATACGAAAAGCCTATCGTGGAAAATAGATGGTTTTCCTTCCTTAAAACCGCATTTGGTACCGGTTCTCGATAGTGGGCAAGCCCAACAAAGAAGTTAAATATGAAAGAAGAAGGGGTTAATTGCCGACCATTATCCTTGCATTGTCACCCAAGGCTACATCGCCCTCATAGTCACCTGGAAGCGGAACGTAGTCTAAATTTTGCTTAACACCCTGTTCCGTAGAGAAATAGATTTGAACGGTGAGCGCTTTAAACCGGGTAAAGAAGGCTTCCCACCCATCCTTTTTTTCCGAGTTGGCCTTTTTGTCCAATTTTTCGAGGTAGGCATGCCTTTCCTCCCCATCGAGGTGGGAAAATGTATGTCGCGTGAACGCCTTGCAGTTTTCGTTAAACTGTTCAAGGCCCTCGAGAAAACTTTTTCGCGTCGGTTCGTCGTAGACATCGTTAAGCAAGAGGTCCATATACAAATCTACCTGCACATCGGAGGCACTGGGCGTATCCGTTCTCGGAAGAATGGTATCTGCAATAGCCTTTACCAAGTCATTCTGTTCCTTGTTGAATACGGTCAGCTTCGACTCGTCAACATCGCCTTTACAGCTTACCAAAGCGGTAAAAACGGATGGGGCCAAATAAGCTGATTTCAAAATCCACGATATTTTAACTACCGCCTCCCTTCTATCCATACTACTGAAATTTCATTGTTATAACCAGCCCTAAAATACCTTGTCCTTCATTTGCCTTACGGCATAATCGCATGCCCGAGCCGTCAAGGCCATGTACGTAAGGGAGGGACTCATATAACTGGACGATGCCATACAGGAACCGTCGGTTACGAACAGGTTGGGAATGTCGTGGCTTTGGTTATAGCCATTCAAAAATGAGGTTTTTGGATCCCGGCCCATTCTTGCCGTTCCCATTTCATGTACGGAGTCGCCGTGTATACTGGGGCCTTCGTGCACCTCAACTTCCTTTAGTCCCGCCACTTCCAAGACTTCCTTGGCCTGCGCTTTCATATCTTTTCGCATCTTCATTTCGTTATCCCGAAATTCCGCGCTTATTTTCAACAAAGGGAGCCCCCATTGATCCGTCCGTTCTTCATCGAGCTCGACCTTGTTATCGAAGTACGGCAAACATTCCCCATAGGCCGAAAGCGACATCTTCCAAGGCCCCGGTAAGGTCAGGGATTTTTTAAAATCGGCACCTACCCCTTCCTTATTGGGGTTTACCCCTTCGCGTTGGGCCGACCCCCACATACCATACCCCCTGATAAAGTCCATGTCGGTATTGCCCAGGTTCCTGAACCGGGGAATGGCGACCGATGTAGGCCTATACCCCTTGTATGTTCTATCCAAATACCCTTCGAGAATACCCGAGGAGGTAATATTTTTATGGTGGTCCATCAAATAATGCCCGAGAACACCACTTGAATTACCCAGTCCATTAGGGAAACTATTCGATTTGGAATTCAACAAGATTCCCGTTGTGGCCAGGGTAGACGCACATAAGAACACCACCCTTGCAAAGTATTCGGTTTCTTGTTTGGTTACGCCATCTATGACACGAACCCCGTAAACCCTATTGGTTTTTTCATCATAAATAAGGGAAGTAACTATGGCATTCGATTTTAGCGTTAACCTGCCCGTATCCCTTGCAGCCGGAAGCGTGGAACTATTGCTACTGAAATACGCACCAAACGGACAGCCTGTATGGCACATATTGCGGGACATGCATTTCGACCTTCCCTTAAATTGGCCCGGTTTTACCTCGGTAAGGTGGGCCGCCCGATTTGGAATCAACTTGCGATCCCCGTAATGCGACTCCAATCTTTCCTTTATTACCTTTTCGGCACGGTTCAATTCAAATGGAGGTAAAAACTGACCATCCGGAAAATGGGATATGTTCTCGACCGAGCCACACACCCCGATAAATTTCTCCACATAGTCGTACCAAGGCGCTATATCCTTATATCTTATCGGCCAGTCTACCCCGACCCCGTCCTTTAAGTTGGCCTCAAAATCGAGATCGCTAAAGCGGTAAGCCCCGCGCCCCCAAATTAAGGAGCGGCCACCTGTTTGGTAGCCCCTGAACCAACGATAAGGTTTGTTCTCGGGGTGTGTATAGGGATGTTCGGTGTCTTTGACAAAAAAGGGTTTGCTACCGGCATTGAAGTTGTACTTCTTGCTTTGAATAAAATAATCCTTTTTGTCCTCCTTCGAAACGGCGCCCAGGTACTTATAGTCCCAAGGAGCCTTATAGGTATTATTGTAATCCTTTTGATGCTCTACATGCCTTCCCCTTTCCAAGACAAGGGTTTTTAGACCTTTTTCCGTTAACTCCTTGGCCGCCCATCCACCAGTGATGCCCGACCCTACGACAATGGCATCGTATGTATTATTTTTCATTTCGATTTCCAATAATTCCTTATTTCGGGCGGATTTTATTTATTTCTCGGCCGATTTTCGACCTAAGGGGCCTATCAACAGTAAGGAAGCCAAACAGCGCGAAGCCGCCTTCGTCAAACAGACATCCCCATACCCCTTAACGGTTACACATCAGTACAAAACCTTTTCCCACCCGGGTTCGTAATCCCTACTCCAATACTTCATGGCCTCACTATTATCCTTTATACGCCCATTATTGGGGTCGATATTCAAAGTGCTTCCTGAACGCAGGGCGATATTACCCAATTGGACCAGCAAGGTACTTTGGTGCCCCCCGACGATATCGGAATTCAAGGCAGTTCCCTTTCTAATGGCATCAAAAAAGTTTTGAATGTGCAAAACATCGAGATCCTGTGAAGGATCGGACAAGTTACCACTACCAATTTTTCGGCTGCCCGTTACTTCTTTTATCAACTTATTGTTTAAGTCGTAGACCTTATAGGAATTGCCACCTTCGATTTCCAAGGAGCCATTTTCACCATAGAACATAACACCTACGGCACCTCCCTCGACCGTACGGCCGTTACAGCTACGCCCTTCCCAGGTCATTAAGGTGTCGTTCGAAAATTCCATGTTTATGATTTGTGTATCGGGGGTTTCCCAATCGTCTTTATAACGGTACCTTCCACCGTTCGAGCTTACTTTAACAGGATAGTCGACCCCCAGTCCCCATCGGGCCAAATCGACAAAGTGGGTGCCGTTGTTCAATGCTTCGCCGGTACCCCAATTCCAAAACCAATGCCAGTTGTAATGAACGATATTGTCCCTAAAGGCTTCCCGTGGGGCCGGGCCCTGCCATAAATCATAATTTAGCCAAGAGGGTACTTCGGCAAGCTTGCCAATACCGATCGACGGCCTGTTGTTGGCGTACCAGGTCTTTGCAAAATACGGTCTGCCTATTATCCCGTTTTTCAGTTCCCCTATGGCGGCGATCACGTTGGGCCACGAACGGCGTTGATTTCCCATCTGTACAACCCGGTCGTACTTTTGGGCCGCTGCCACGGCGAGCTCCCCTTCCCGGGGATTATGGCTCGCGGGTTTTTCCAAATACACATGTTTTCCCGCCTTACAGGCCATGATGGCCGCAGGTGCATGCCAATGGTCCGGTGCCGCCACTATAAGAATATCAACGTCCTTATCATCCAGGGCCTTTCTAAAATCGGTGGCATGCTTCGGCTTCTTGTTCTGGATCTTGCCTATGGCATCGATATACCGCTCCGACGCCCTTGTATCTACATCACATGAGTATAAAACCTCGCAATTGGGCTGTTTGGCGAAATTGGAGCCTACCGCCTTCCCCCTGCTGTTTACCCCCATACTGGCCACGTTGAGGCGCTCATTGGCCCCTAGGATATTGCCATAACTTTGGGCACTAAACCCAGGAAGCACACCTCCTATGGTAACCGCCGATGCCCCCATTGTCGTTTTCTTTATAAATGACCTTCTTTTGTTTTCCATGTGGTATTCTTTTGATATTCGATGTTTCAAATTATTTAATACGCCGTCCTACAATTATGGGCAGGACCCAGTAGTCTTGGGTCTTTGGTTGCCTTACCCTCGGCCTTGGTGCGTTTTTATGTTTTCTAGATTTTTTTTGCCTCCATGGTCGCCCTTTGCATGACATCCTTGAGTGCGACGGGTTTCCCTCCCCTTAGTTTACTTTCGTCGGCCGCGGCCATAAATGCAAAGATTTCCAGGGTCTCGTTATAATCGACCGGTACTATTCCGGTTCTAAAATAATTGACGACCTCTACCAGCAAGGGTTCGTACCCGTCAAAGACCTTAATCTTTTCCGCTACCCCCTCACTACCGTGCACCACGCCACCAAAATAAGACTTCCCGCCCACGGGAGTGGAAGCAAAAACGCCCGTTCTGCCGTCGTCCCAAATTCCGGTAACGGTAGTAGACACCGGGGTATCCCATCTCGCCACCTCTTTGCAACCCGTACCCATTAAGGTAAAAAGCGCCTCAATGGCATGAATCCCGTAGTAGGCCAAGTCCATATGCCCCACCTGCTTCCCCGCGGGACCATAGGTATAGGCGCCCAAGACCTTGCCAATTTCCTTCTTCCCTTTTGCAATTTCAATGGACTCCGGGGCGAACCGGGTACTGGAGGCCGAAAATATCGGCACCTTGTATTTTTTGGAAGCCTCAAAGATTTTTATGGCCCCGACCAAGTTATTGGATATCGGTTTATCAATAAACATGGGCTTGCCGGCCTTTAACACGGGCAAGGCCTCGTCTATATGCCTTCTGCCGTCAACGGATTCCAGAAGAACAAAGTCCACTTTATCAATGAGCTCGTCGATAGCGCTGACTATTTCTACCCCCATGGCCCTTACCTCCGTGGTGAACTTTTCCAAGCGGTCGATACTCGCCGACATATCGGCACTACCTTTGGTAGGATAGGCCGCAACCACTTTAAACCCTTCCAAGTCGGGTCTATTGCCATTGTTTATAGCCTTGGTAAAAGCCGTTACGTGGGAGGTATCGAGTCCGATAATACCTATTCTACCTTCGCGTTTGTCCTTGCCGTTAAGGTTTAGGGGAACAGCCCCTGTCAGCCCCACTCCCAAGCCGGCCAATGCCGTTGATTTTATAAAATTTCGTCGATTTTCACCCATTGGTTTCTCTATCGTTTATTTATTTACGCGCTTTCCGAGTTTACATCAAATCATCCTTTGATACCTCTACCTACACCACCTGGCACTCTTCCTTTTATGCAAATTATGTGTAGGCACACAGTCTCTATCAAGAAAAATAACTTCACTACCAATCAGATGTGATAACCGATTAAATAGACAAATCATATTTGACGAAAAAAAGAATAAGAAAGATTTTTTTAAACTAAAACCTTTCATTTTACAAACTAAATTAATCAAATTATAATAACAAACAAGCGAAAACCATAAAAATGTGTCCGAACACATACTTTTCACAACATCAGCCTCTTTTTTTTTAAAACCAAGCTAATTTAACCAAAAAAAGCTATTATATTTACAAATATGTGTAGGCACACAATTTTTTAAAGACTTAAAAACCAGTTGTTTCATAAAGAAATGATCAAGACAAAGAAAACAACCATTCAAGACCTTGCCAATTACGCCAATGTATCTATTGGAACCGTAGACCGGGTCATACACAACAGGGGAAAGGTCTCCCCTGCCAAACAGAAAAAGGTAGAGGAAGCCATTAAAAACCTCAACTTCAACCCCAATCTCTTGGCTAGGACCCTGGCCTTGGGAAAACACTTTGTTGTCTGCAGTCTCTTTCCGCGGGCAAGCGACCCGAACAGCTATTGGAGCCTACCCAAGCGCGGCGTGGAAGAGGCCGTTGGCTCCTATAGGGATTTTGGCCTTGTATGCCATTCCATGGAATATAGTTTATTTGATGAATCGAGTTTTATCGAAAGTGCCGAAGCGATAATCGAAATGAATCCGGACGGCGTTGTTTTGGCCCCTCTCTTTGAAAAGGAAAGCCGTTCGTTCATTAAAAAGCTCGACGACAAAAAAATTCCCTATGTCTTTGTCGACGCCATAATCCCGAACCAAAGAAACCTTTCCTATATAGGTCCGGACCTTAAGGGAAGCGGACATGTGGCGGGCAGGTTGATGAGTTCGATCCTAAACAATTCCGACAACATCTTGATATTAAATTTTGTAAAAGGGCTTGAGAACAGCCATATCAATATGATCGAAAAGGGGTTCCGGGAATTTTTCAAGGCTTCAAAAGAGATGGGTGACGTAAAGATAAACTCCGTTACCATACCTTCAATAGAAGAGGCCGATATAACCCGAGAACTGACCAAGTACTACATTAAAAATTCGGACATCCAAGGGGTATTTGTCACCAATTCAAGGGCCCATATCATTGCCAAGTACCATGCCCAACATGAACTCCCCATTAAACTGATCGGCTTTGATATGCTACAGGCCAATATTCTTGAAATGAAAAAGGGAAACATCGATTTCCTTATTTCCCAAAGACCAATTTCGCAAGGGACAATGGCCATCAAAACCCTTTTCGATTTTTTTGTACAAAAGAAGTCCCCTACCAAAATACAGCACGTACCCCTCGATATCATTATTAAGGAGAATATAGATTATTATATAAAATTTCAAGAATCAGTTGCCAACGATAAGGATGCAACCCCCTAGTTTTTCAATCTAAGCGGACCTCGGCAATAGGTTAATTAAAAGAAAACCAAAAAACCAAATAATGGAAAAAGAATTGATCATTGAAAACATACCCGTTGGCATTTACAACAACCCCAAGGAAATGGGCAAGGCGGCAGCTGATTTTGTCGAGCGTACATTAAAGGAGGCCATTGCCCAAAAGGGAGGCGCCAATCTCATTCTCGCAACGGGATCATCCCAATTTACCTTCTTGGAATCTTTAAAGGAAAGGGACATCGATTGGAAAAAGATTACGGTTTTTCACTTGGACGAATACAAGGGCATTTCAAACCAACACCCCGCCAGCTTTCGCAAGTACCTAAAAGAAAGGATCCTGGACGAGGTGGCGCCCAAAAAAACATACTACCTAAACGGCGATGCCGAAGATTTGGAGCAAGAAATGCTGTACTACACCAACGAGTTAAAAAAACACCCCATAGACCTCGCCTGCATCGGTATAGGCGAAAACGGGCATATTGCCTTTAACGACCCGCCCGTAGCCGATTTTAACGACCCGAAATGGGTCAAGCTGGTCACCTTGGACGAGGCGTGCAAAAAACAGCAGACCGGTGAAGGATGGTTCCCCACTTTGGACGATGTTCCAGACCAGGCCCTAACCCTAACCATAACGGCCATACTCAACTGCGATACGATCAGCTGTGTAGTACCGGACGAAAGAAAGGCCGAAGCCGTTCGCAATACCCTTTATCACGAGATAAGTACCGACTGCCCCGCCACCATATTGAGAACGCATCCAAAAACCAAGATATTTCTCGACAACGGCTCCGCTTCCAAACTTTAAAAAACCATAGTACCCCATCGACAGAAGGGTGCAAAAAAAACTTACAGCACAATCATGGAACTAAACTATATCGACTTTTTGGTAATTGGCATGTTCTTTTTATCAATGATCATCATTGGCGCCTATGCCTATTTTAAAAACAAGAGTTCCGAGGATTTCTTTGTTGCCGGTGGCGATTTGCCTTGGTGGCTCTCCGGAATTTCACATCACGTTTCCGGGTATAGTGGTGCTGTTTTTGTGGCCTATGCGGCCTTGGCGTACACCTACGGATTTTCGTTGTACGTATGGTGGGCCTTTACCATTGGAATGTCCGTTATCGTTACCGCCAAAATCTTTCCGGTCTATTGGGTCCGTTTACGTAAACGATTCAAAATTCAGTCCCCCTTGGAGTACTTGGCCATTCGCTACAATGTTTTTACACAACAGCTGATAGCCTGGGTGGGCGTGGTGCTCAAACTCTTTGATGTTGGTGCCAAATGGGCGGCTATTGCCGTTCTTCTCAACGTTACCACCGGAATTTCATTTACCTACGGTATATTGATTTCCGGGGGTGTTTCTTTGATATACATCACCATTGGGGGCCTTTGGGCGGTAATCCTGACCGATTTGGCCCAATTCGTGGTACAGTTGGTAGCCGGTATTACGATGTTCGTCATAGTATTGAGCCGTTTCGGGGGCTGGGATTCCATCTTTGAAATATGGGACAAACTCCCTTCGGAAAACAGTCAACTTTTCAACGACCCGTACACCGTGGGCTTCGCCCTGGTATTTCTGTTCATTAACTTTTTGAGTTATAATGGCGGTAGCTGGCCCTTGGCGACAAGGTATATTTCTTCCAACACCGAACGGGAAGCCTCAAAGGCTGCCTACCTTTCGGGGATACTATATCTTATATGGCCCCTAATCCTGTTTTTTCCCATGTGGGCCGCTCCCCTTATCCTTCCCGGATTGGATGACCCTTCCGAATCTTATGGCCTTTTAATACAAAAACTTTTGCCCAACGGACTGATTGGGCTGGTCATTGCTTCCCTGTTTGCCAATACCATGTCGATGACCTCATCGGACGTCAATACCATTTCGGCCGTAATTACCCGCGATATACTGCCCGTATTGTCGGATAGGTTCAAAACTAAAAAAAACTCCTTGCTTTCGGCCAGGATCACCACCTTTACCTTTACCTTACTCACTATTATCGTTGCATTTCAATACGAGTATTTTGGCGGTGTATTGGGCCTTATCGTTACTTGGTTCGGAGCCCTATTGGGGCCTATTGCCGTGCCATTGTTGTTCGGTTTGATTCCCGTTTTCAGGTCTTGTGGCCCGGTAGCGGCCATTGCTTCGGTATTGGCGGGATTGGTCGCCTTTACGATAACAAAAGTCCTCCCTATGGACAGTATGGCCCTCGAAGTAGGCCTACCCGTCATTGTGAGTATGCTAGTCTATTCCCTGATGGGATGGATATTTAGAAAATCGGTTTCGAAAGAAGTAAAGGACCTAGAGGCGGCAATAGCTAAGGTATAAAAGACAGAATATGCAAAAGTTTGTCATACACAACGGACAGATCATTACTCCGTTCAGAATAATTCCCAAGGGCACCGTAGAGGTAACCGAAAACAAGATCACCGCCATATACGAAGGCGAGGCAAAAAAAACGGACAATGCCATTCTGATCGATGCCAAAGGTCAGTATATCTCACCCGGATTTATCGACATCCATGTCCACGGTGGTGGGGGCCATGATTTTATGGACGGGGAAGTCGAGGGCTTCCTGAAAATTGCCGAACTGCATGCCCAATACGGAACCACGGCCATGCTCCCGACAACCTTGACCGGAGGCAAGGAAGATTTATTAAACACCTTGGAGGTTTACGAACAGGCCCTTAAAATCAATGACAAGGGGGCCGAGTTTTTGGGACTCCATTTAGAAGGCCCCTATTTTGCCATGAGCCAAAGGGGCGCACAAGACCCGAGGTATATAAGAAACCCCGATCCCGCGGAATACCGCGAAATTCTGCAAAAATCGAAGCACATCGTGCGCTGGAGTGCCGCCCCCGAACTGGAAGGAGCGATGGAGTTCGGACGCTACATGCTCAAAAACAATGTGCTTCCGGCCATTGCCCATACCGACGCCATTTACGAGGAGGTCGTAGAGGCCGTCGAGAACGGATATTCCCTATCTACCCACCTCTATTCGGGTATGTCGGGGGTTAGTAGAAGAAATGCCTTTCGCTACGCCGGTGTTATTGAAAGCTCCCTATTGATGGACGAACTGGACGTAGAGATAATTGCCGATGGAATACACCTCCCCTCCCCCCTGTTAAAACTGATCTACAAGGTAAAGGGGCCCCATAAGATAGCGTTGATTACCGATGCCATGCGCGCGGCGGGAAAACCTTCCGGCGAAAGCATTTTAGGGCATAAAAAACACGGACTAAAGGTTATTGTGGAGGATGGTGTGGCCAAACTTCCCGACCGCAGTGCATTTGCCGGTAGTGTCGCTACTGCCGACAGGCTGGTTAGGACCATGGTAAAAATGGGTGACGTTCCCTTGCTCGATGCCATTTTGATGATGACCAACACTCCGGCCCGCATTATGGGCATCGACCATAAGAAAGGAAGCCTTAGCATAGGCAAGGATGCCGATATCGTCATCTTTGACCAAAACATACAAATTCAGGAGACCATCGTTGGGGGAAAACGTGTGTACAGCGCATCGTGACCGTTTTTATCTATAACTACCAAAACCATAAACTTACAGGAAAAACATGGATGTTGGTATGGCTATACGGGCTTAGCGTCTGGAATTTCCCGGTCGTATACCCCATTTTGTAGCGTTTCTACAGCCTTTGCAAGAAGGTCCCGGTTTTTAAAAAGTAGATCATCCCGTGTAAGACGGCATACTTTGTCGGGAACGATTCCCAAATCTTCCAAGGGCACACCGCGATTGAGGCCGTTTCTCAAGGTTCGGCGAACTGCCACCCGGATATCGGCCCCGTAGCCCAAGGGGCGGAAAAAATCGGACCTGCCCGTTTCATCACGGGTCAGGTGGTAGAGCAGCGAATGTGTCCATACATTGGCGCCCCCTGCACCGGTATTTTTGTGCACCCCGATAATCTTGCCCAGATTTTCGTCGCGGAAGCCGGCGGCAAAAATATCACTGGCACTATAGCAAAGGGCATC
>NZ_FQYU01000001.1 GCF_900141855.1 Pseudozobellia thermophila | reverse complement strand
GGGTATATGTACCTGATGGCCATTATCGACCTGCACAGTAGGTTAGTGGTCCATTGGAGCGTTTCCAACTCCATGGAGGCCGAATGGTGCGCCAAGACCTTGGAAGAGGCCATTGTACAGCATGGAAAACCTGAAATAATAAACACGGACCAAGGGAGCCAGTTCACCTCCGATGAATTCTCAAGTACCGTATTGGGCAAAGAGATCAAACTTTCCATGGACGGTAAGGGAAGGGCGACGGATAATGCCTTTATAGAGCGCTTATGGAGAAGCGTGAAGTACGAGAAGATATACCTGAACCCACCAAGTGACGGACTCGACCTGTTCCTGCTATTGGCGGAATACTTTGAATTTTACAACAAGGAAAGAAGACATGGATCAATCGATTATGATAGACCAATGGACATATTTAAAAAAGCAGCATAAATTAACCTGGATTTGTAGAAAACCTGTCCTACTAATTGGGCAATGAACACTTAAGATTTGCTTTCTTCGTTGTTTTGTTAAAGCAAAACTGACTAAACATAAAAAGTCCGTTCTAGAGCGAAACGAAATCATACACTTCATACTTTCAAAAAGAGGCATCAAAAAAGCGGAACCATGATTTAATCAAAGTTCCGCTTCAACAAGCCGAATCAAATTCGAAAGTACTATCTATACCTTCTTATGCTATTCCAAACAGCTCCTTTCGGACTACTTGCGTAGGACAATTGATAGTTCAATCGTGTTGAAATTTTGTTAATCGTCTCCTGATTACTTTTAGAATTTTTCATTTTATTTCAATTTTATTGGTTAAACTATTTCGTTGACCAAAAGAATGCACTAGC
Organism: Pseudozobellia thermophila; assembly: GCF_900141855.1. Classification (GTDB taxonomy): domain Bacteria; phylum Bacteroidota; class Bacteroidia; order Flavobacteriales; family Flavobacteriaceae; genus Pseudozobellia; species Pseudozobellia thermophila. The sequence goes on along the minus strand of NZ_FQYU01000001.1, from coordinate 1,274,007 downwards.
CGTGCCAAACTATATAAATAATTGATTTACAAGTATTTATATTGATTTTTATATATAAGAAAAGTAACGAAATATCGTTATGTCATGATATTTCGTAATTCGCGTTTACGAAAATTCGTGAAGTTAAATCGGGCGAACGATGTTCAGCGCCTTCATTTTGGAGGTAAGGGTGGTTGGTTTTAATTTAAGGATGGCAGCTGCTCCGTTCTTACCTGAAATTTTCCAACGGGTTTTCTTTAAAGCCCTTAAAATATTCTCTCTTTCAAGCTTGGTCATTTCTTCGGAGGAGTAAATTTTTTCTGCTTTTGAATCAGCATGTATCGGACCATCCACTGAAGATTTAGGAATCAAAGTGTCCCACGAGATGTTACCATTTTGCGCAATAATTACTGCACGTTCGATGATGTTTTGAAGTTCGCGAACATTTCCCGGCCATTGATAGCGAGATAATAATGCCTTGTCACCCTCACCAAGCGGATTCATTTTTTTATTCAGCTTTGCGGAAAATTGGTTGATGATTTCTTGGGCGATCAAATGAATATCATCTCCCCGTTCCCTTAATGGCGGCACCACGATTGGAAAGACGTTCAAACGGTAGTACAAATCTTCGCGAAACTTTCCTTCTTTTGAATAGGTCAATAAATCTCGGTGTGTAGCAGCAATAATTCGTACATCTACTTTTACAGTTTCCGAACTTCCTACCGGGTCAAATTCACCTTCTTGGATAATCCGAAGCAATTTCGGTTGCAGATCCAAAGGCATCTCCCCTATTTCATCCAAAAAGATAGTTCCCTTATCCGCTAAAAGAAATCGTCCTTTTCTGCTTGCAGTGGCACCGGTAAAAGCGCCCTTTTCATGACCAAATAATTCGCTCTCAATCAAGTTCGCAGGAATCGCTCCACAGTTTATTCTTATTAGCGGTTTGTCATTTCTAGTGCTTGCCTGATGAATAGCTCTGGCCACCAATTCTTTACCTGTACCGGTTTCGCCATTGATTAAGACAGTGGCATCGGTTTTGGCTACCTGTTCTACGAGGTTCAAAACCCCTATCATCGTGTCATCTTGGGCGATGATACCGTAATTGCTTGTCAATTCTTTGATTTCATCGGCCAAATATTCGGTCTGATTGGTCAAAAGACTTATGGTATCTTGAGCCGCCAGACGTTCTTCAATATTCCTAAGAATCAAAGTGTAAAAGGTATCTTCGCCTTCTCCATATCTACTGATGGTACCTTCGTTCAAGGTTTCCTTTTCATCAGAACCGATTACCTTGACAACACTGGGCAGATAATTATTGAGAGCGTCTACATTATCTTCCTTTTCATTTTTTACAATAGATTCAATTAGTTCGGCACTAGCTTCATCAAAGAAGAAAAGAACATTGCGTTGCAAGGCATCGTCATTTTCCAATAATGCATCTGCAGAAGGGTTCGTCACAATAATCCTGAACTTTGAATCGAACATAATAATGGCATCCATCGCTCCGTTGATGAGTCCGCTCATTTTACCATTCGCCTGTTCCAATTGTTTTTTGGAATTCGCCAACTGCTCTTGAGTACTATCCAATTCGCGATGTCTTTTGATCATTACCGATAAGATTCCCTGAGCAAAACCACTGTCTTTCGTCATCAAATCAATAAAATATGGACGCTCAATTTTTAATACCGAAGTTTCTTCTTCCGCAGTAACTGATGCAGATCTTGGCTGACTATCTATCAAGGCATATTCTCCAAAACATTCCCCTTTGCCTATAAAGCCATAAGTGTGCATATTTTCGTGAATTTTTACTTTGCCATTGAGAATTACATACATGGCATTCCCAGCGTCATCTTTTTCAAATATGGTGTCCCCTTTGTAAAATGTCTCTGAATTTAAATTCTGGCAAAGATGTTTAAGCGATATATCGGAGACTTCCGAAAAAAAAGAAACTTGAGAAAGAAATTTCGTAATCTGTTGCAGTTCGGTTTTGTCCATTGGTTGGTTATGATTTCCTCCGATGGAATAAATATAATGATTTGAAATCTAGTTTCAATAAAACAAAAAATTAATAATAAGCTCCGAATTACAACTAAGACAAACTGTACTTTATGCTCCATTTTAAAGGGAAAAGGCTTGTGAAGTTCTATTTGAAATTAATTAGAGCTTAAAAATTATTTCTGCATTGTTTTTGTACTAAATTTAGGTATCATAAAACGGCCGATCTAAAAGACGATTTTTCCAGAGCGCAGGACCTTTTTTCAGAAGGTCCCAAGCGTAATCTCTTTTAGTAGTCTCGTGAATTTACCTTTTATGGGACACCAAATTGCAGAGAAAAAGTCAATATCGAGACTTCCGAATAAAGGCATTCTTTCTCGCGAGATTAAGCAGCTCTTTTTTTGAGAAAAAAATGGCTCGCCCTATTTGGTAGTAAGGAACAATTTTCTTTTTCTTCCAACTAATCAATGAAGTAACAGAAATACCTAAAAACTTGGTAGCCTCTTGTTGGCTCAATCGATCATCTATAGGATGTATCGAAGTCTCGTTTATAAATTCCGTTTTGCGTAATTCTTCCAAGACCATTTTAACGGTTCTTTTCGGATCTTCTTTCGTATGCGTGTAAAAAGTACATTTCCCATCTTTATTGTATTTAAACCTGAGCATAATGCTCGTTAACTAAATTGGGGATAATTTGGGTAAATGGGTTTGCACCTTTCAGGTTAGTGCATAGTACGAGCCGATATCTAACTATTTGGCAGCAAATAATGCTCAAACCAAAGGAAAGTAGTGCAATCAATCGTCTATCTTAAGTGTAGATCTTACGCCTCTTCTAATCTCCTTATCAGGGAAAAGATGGTGTTCATCACTGGGGATCCGGATCAAAGAACTATAACTAAACCCATCTTTCCCATTTTTCTCATGGATGTCTTCGTCAAGCGCTCTAATGATTTGAGTCTTGCTGCTCAACAAGTAATCTTTGTCCTAGAGGTATAATGATAGTTTTGCAAAATCCTTGGCATGTTTGGCAGGTATAAAATCCAATGGCCATTATGGCCGTACGGGTTCAAGTCCCGTCTCGAGTACTTAAACCCCTTTAACTAGATTAGTTTAGGGGTTTTTTGATTCTGGGGTGGGCGCACTATTTACCTCCGCCCAAAAACATACGCTTGCGCAATACAATACCCCTACGCCCAAAAAAATATAAATTGCCCTAACTTACTAGGCAATTATTATTATCTTAAATTACCCTTACCAAAAATTTTAATTTATCCCATCGGTTTGAAGCAGTATATCCTTTACTTCACGCTTTGCATAGGGCTGGGAGCATTTTGCCAAGAGCTGCCGCCCATTAAGAACTACCCCCCTAGGGAGTATGCCGGCGAGTATCAAAATTGGGACATCTCGCAAGCCCCGTCGAAGGCCCTCTTTGTAGCAAACCACATGAGCCTCCTTGAATTTGATGGTTCTACCTGGCAAAAGTACCAATTGCCCGAGCCGTCGATCATAAGGTCGGTCAAAGTAGTGGGCGATAGAATTTACACGGGCTCTTACAAGCAATTCGGCTATTGGGAAAAAGAGAATACCGGCCGGTTGAGCTACACCTCCCTGTCCGACCAACTGACCATGCCCATGGCAGAAGACGAGGAATTTTGGGAAATTTTGGCCCTGGATGGCTCCATCTTGTTCCAATCCCTCGACCGCATATACATCTACGATTTGGAAGAGAACGGTATTAAGGTTATTGAAGCCGAGACCCAAAAAGCCAAACTGAGCGTCGTCAACAACCAGGTTTACTTTCAGATCGCAAAAAAGGGATTGTTTACCATCGAGGCCGGGCAACCGGTTATGGTAAGCGATGCCCCGGAATTTGTCTCCAATACGCTTGTCGGCATCTACGACCACGGGGGTGAGCTTATGGTTATCAACGATAAGGGCCGTTTTTACCTGTACGACTTTGACCGGTTATCGCCCTGGCCTACCGAAATGGACGGATCGAACATAAAATTGTACGAAAGCCGGCAATTGAAAGATTCAAGCTTTGTACTGGGGAGTATCGGAACCGGTTTCTACCACCTGTCCCCTTCCGGCAACCTCATTCAAAACGTAAACCAGGCCAGGGGACTGAACAACAACACCGTACTTTCAATATTCGAAGACCTCGATGGCAACCTTTGGCTGGGCCTCGACAACGGTATCAGTGTCGTCAACCTGCATTCGCCCATCAACGAATACATAGACCAACTGGGTAATTTGGGGCTGGTATATGCTGCCTTGGCACACGACGGCTACCTATACCTAGGTACCAACCAAGGCCTGTTTGCGAGAAAAACGGATAGTGACGACCCTTTTAAGCTTATAAGCGGCACAGAAGGGCAGGTATGGAGCCTTCAATGTATAGGCGACACGGTTTTCTGTGGCCACAACAACGGGACTTTCGAGGTTGTTGGCAACACGGCAAAATCCATCTCCGATTTTCCCGGTACCTGGGACATTCGAACCATAGGCTCCCACGACCGTTTTTTATTGCAAGGCAACTACAACGGCCTAAGCGTCTTGGAAAGAAAAAACGGTAGCTGGGCTTTGCGCAACACCATTGAGGGATTCAACACCTCGAGCCGCTTTTTCGAGATCGACTCCCTTACCGTCATAGTGAACCATGAACAAAAAGGCCTGTACCAACTCGAGCTAGACAAGACCTTAAGCCGGGTAAAAAAAGTAGAGCGCACACCCAGAAAGGGACATGGGGCCAATATCTTTCGGTTTAACGATGCCATATACTATAAAACGCACAATGCCGTCTACCAACTCAAAAACACCCTAAAGCACATTTATCGCGACAGCACACTTACGACCCTGATCTACAATGGCACCCAAAATCCAACAAGCATCATCACTCCCGATACCTTGGGTCAAAAATTATGGTACTTTTCCGATACGGCCATCAACTATGTAAGCCGAAATACCCTCACCGGCAAAATGGGCCTGACCAGCATTCCCATATCAGGAACGATAAGAAGGAATCTTGGCGTATCGGGTTTTGAGAATATCTCGCCCATAGGTACGGACAAGTACCTGATAGGAAGTTCCAACGGATACATCACCCTCGACCTGAAAAAGGTCAATATCTTAAAAAACAAGGTAAGCATCAACTCGGTGACAAGCGGCCGATACAACGCTATTTCGACGCAAAACGACCTGACCACGGCCGGGGATTTCGATTTTACCCATAACAACCTAAAGTTCACCTTCGGCGTACCTGAATTCGACAAATATACCGACGTACAATTTCAATACAAGCTTAAGGGCCTATACGACCAATGGAGCGAGTGGACGGAAAAACCGGAAGCTGTCTACAACAACCTGCCCTTTGGTAGTTATGAGTTTACGGTCAGGGCACAAATTGGCCAAACCCCCAGCGAAAACAATGCCTCGTACCGTTTTACGATCAACAGGCCATGGTACGCCTCCAATTTAGCCCTCTTACTCTACACCCTTATTTTGGTTCTTCTATTTTTGGGGATTCACAGACTCTACAGGCGTTATTACAGAAAAAAACAAGATTCGATTATCAAGCAAAACAAAAAGGAACTGGAACTACAAAAACTGGAGGAAAAGGACAAAATTGCCCAAATCATCAACGAAAAACTACAGAACGAGATCGAAAACAAAAACAGGGAACTGGCCATTTCGACCATGAGCATCCTAAAGAAAAACAAGTTTCTCTATGCCCTAAAAAAAGAATTGAGCAAGGTTTCACAACCCGATAAGACCATAAAGAACGTAATCCATAAAATCGACCAAAACATCAACAGTGAAGATGATTGGAAATTTTTCGAGGACGCCTTCAACAATGCCGACAAAGACTTTTTAAAACGAATAAAAAGCAAACACGACAGCCTCACCAATAACGATTTGCGCCTCTGCGCCTATTTAAGGCTCAACCTTACTTCAAAGGAAATTGCCCCCTTGCTGAACATCTCTACCAAAAGTGTTGAAATGAAGCGCTACCGCTTACGGAAAAAGTTCAACTTGCCCCACGAGGAAAATCTTATCGACTATATTTTGAACTTTTAGCACCCCGTCGCTCAAGACACACCCTCTACATAGTCGAAAAATACCCCTACATCAACTCTACATTCCCTTTCTTTAGCCCTCCCAAAAACCGGAAATCCTTGTTTTCACCGTATAACAAAATTTACCTAATCCCTATATTTTATAGTGTATTTTTCAACAAACATCAATTTAAGACCCTAAATTTTATCAATGTAGGTTTTTTATAGAGGAGGTACACTTGTTAACCATAAGTTAATCCATCTATTTTTGGGTATAAACCAAAACACTCAAAAATGAGATTTGTCCTATTTAACTTTATAGTACTGTTTTGTACGACCGTTTGTTATTCACAAGACCGAACGATCAGTGGTACCGTATCGGATGCTACCGGTCCCTTGCCCGGTGTCAATATCGTTGTAAAGGGAACAAGCAATGGGGTCGTAACGGACTTTGATGGGGAGTACCGTATCGCCAATGTTTCCGCAGACGACATTTTGGTATTCAGTTACATCGGTTACCTGACCAAGGAAATTCCCGTAGGCGGGAACACTACGCTCGATGTAAGCCTGAGCGAAGACGCACAGGCCTTGGAGGAGGTTATCGTAGTAGGTTACGGCACGCAAAAGAAAAGCAATGTAATCGGGTCGGTGACCAGTGTTGAAGTGGAAGAAGCCACCTCGGTACCTACCACAAACGTATCGGAAATGCTCAGGGGAAGGGCCGCCGGGGTTCAGGTAAACCTATCCGATGCCCGGCCCGGGGGGCAATCGGAAATCGTTATCCGCGGCAATGTTTCGGTCGCTCCCAACGGCAATTCGCCCTTGGTTATCGTAGACGGCCTGCCCTTTGACAGCCTAAACGACGTATCGCCCGACGATATCGCCAACATAGAAATTCTAAAAGACGCCTCGGCCACCGCCATTTATGGTTCCCGAGCATCCAACGGTGTCATCCTTGTTACGACAAAAACCGGTAAATCGGGAAAATCATCGATCGACTATCATGGTTACACCACCATTCAGACCCTGACCAAAAACTTCAACCAGTACGACGGGCAACAGTACATAGACCTCAAAAGGGAAGCCAACCGAAACCGGTTTACGGGCGAATACCTGAACGACGAGAACATTTTCACCCCTTTTGAACTCGAAGCCATTGAGAACCAAGATTTCGTCGATTGGGAAGACCTGATCTTGCAAGACGCGGTAATCCAAAGCCATTCGCTAAGCTATTCGGCGGGATCCGAAACCACCAAGGTCTTTTCGAGCCTTAACTATTTCTCACAGGAAGGAATCATTCCCAATTCGGGATACGACCGCGGCACCTTTAAGCTCAACATCGACCAGAAACTTACCGAGAAATTGACCCTGAAGGGTATTTTCAACTATCAGAACGCCAAACAGGACCAAGAAACCGGCGACCTTAACTTTACTACGATAACCCCCTTGGCCAAACCCTTCGACGAAGAAGGAAACTTGGTGAAAAATTATTTGGGCCCGTCGGATACGGCGGTCAACCCACTATGGGACCAAAGGGAGTCGACCGATGAAACGAAAATCAACCTGACCGACATCAACCTGAGCCTGGTCTACGACATCACCCCAAACCTATCGTATACGTTGAAGAGTTTCTTGCGGAACAGAAATACGAACAGGGGCATTTATCGTTCGTCCCAGCATTCGGCGGGAGATGAGGGGGTAGATGGCCTTGCCGTCATATCGAACACCTTCTTTAAACAACTGTTGATAGAGAACATCCTCGACTATACCCCCCAGATCAACGATAAGAACAGCTTAAACCTTACAGCCGTACAGGCCTTTGACGAGCAACTGACCGAATATACGCAACTCGACAAATCGGGCTTTACGAACGATGCCCTCGGTTACAACGGCAATGCGACCACTTTGCTGAACAGTGACAGGAGCGTTTCACAAAGGCGACTATTGTCCTTTTTGGGCCGCGTAAGGTACGGGTATTTAGACCGTTACCTATTGGAGGCCACCGCCCGGGCCGACGGGGCCTCGGTCTTTGCAGAGAACAACAAATGGGGCTTCTTTCCGGCGGTATCCCTGGCCTGGAAAATGCACAGCGAGCCCTTTATGGAAAACGTCAAGGCCATAAACGAAATGAAACTGAGGGTCAGCTACGGGGCCACGGGCAACCAAGGCATCAACTCGCTCGAATCGCTGGGCGTGGCCGACGACCTGCCCTACGTATTCGGCGACCAGACCGTTGCCGGTGCCACGGCCTCTTCTCGCCTGCCCAATCCCGACCTAAAATGGGAGACCACGACGACCTTGAACGCAGGTGTGGACTTTAGGCTCTTCAACAATCTTTTCGAAGGCACCTTGGAGTTGTACAAGGCCAATACCACCGACCTATTGCTCGACAGGTCCATTGCGGGGACAACAGGATACAATGTTATTCGCTTTAACGTAGGTGAATTGGAAAACCGGGGGCTTGAGGCTTCCTTGACGACCAACATCATCAGAAAAGAAGACTTTCACTGGTCGCTCGGAACGGTTTTTTCGACCAACAAAAACGAAATTCTCTCGCTAACCGGCGAATTGGACGAAAATGGCGACCCCATCGACATTACCGACACCTACGGTAGGCGCCTATCGGTGGGCCAATCGATCAATAATATCTGGCTGCCGAAATACGACGGAATCTATCAAGAAGGCGACGATATCGCGGGCTCGGGCGACCCATTGGCCCAGCCCGGTGACGTTAGGGTCGTAGACCAAGACGGCAATGGCCAGATCGACAATAGGGACAACGTCTTTACGAATACCGATCCCGATTGGTACGGATCGATCACCAACACGATAACCTACAGGAATTTCGACCTTTTTGCCGATCTCTATATTGTACAGGGAGCGACAAAGCTGAACACCGTCTTGGCCAACGGCGAATTGTGGAAAGGTTCGATCAACGGTATTCGGGCCAAATATTATACTCCCGAATATCCTTCGACCGAATACCCAAGGCCCAAACCCGACACCCACCTGCACCTGTATTCCTTTGCGGTAAGGGACGCCTCTTACGTAAGGCTGAGAACCTTGACCTTGGGCTATACGTTTCCAAAGGAGCTATTTTCAAAAACCGGGCTGCAAAGGGCGAAAATATACTTGACCGGAACCAACTTGCTGACGTTTACCGATTTTAGGTCATACAGTCCGGAACAGAACCCGCTCAGCGGATCGGGCACGGCATTCCCCGAAACCAGAAACATTACACTTGGCGTCAAACTAGGATTTTAAAACACGGTTATGAAAAATAGAGATAGGTATACATTCTTAAAAAGACTTTTTACATTGGTCATGACCCTGGCCCTGGTCAGCTCATGCGACGATGATCTATTGGAAGATAAATTATTGTCCGACACCTCGGTCGACTTCCTTTATTCCACCCCCGAAGGCCTCGAATCGGCCGTAGTGGGTCTGTACACGCTCAATCGGGAAATCTACCAAGACCTCAGCCTGAACGGGACCATCCCCCTTATCCTTCAGGCCAAAAGCGACCTCGGCGTCGGTATAACCGGTGAGGTATCCCTTTACAGTAGGCTCTTGTGGGGGGCCAGCCTAGGCGATTACGGAACCACGGCGGGCATCAGTGCCTATTGGGTACGCAACTACAAGATCGTCGACAGGGCCAATGCCATTATCAAAGGGGCCGAAGAATTGGACAATATCGACAGCGAACTCAAAAACCAAATTTTGGCCGAGGCCAAATGCATGAGGGCCCAGGCATATTTTACGCTCTACCGCCTATTTAACAACATCTATATCACTACCGAGCCCACTACCCCCGAAAACGCCTTTGAGGTTCCCCAGGACAAATCATCGGTCGATGACATATTCGCCCTGCTCAGGTCGGACCTTGATTTCGCGATCGAAAACCTCGATTATACCACCGAGCAATTCGGAAGATGGAACCAAGGTGCCGCAAGGCACCTTAGGGCCAAGGTAGCCATGTGGGAGAACGATTGGAGCGAGGCCGTGGACCAAACGGAAGCCGTATTGAACAGCGGCAGCTATAGCCTGGCCCCCACCACCAAGGACGTTTTTGCCGGGGAACTCGACCACGGTGAAACCCTGTTCGCCATCAACTTTGAAAAAGAAACCATAGGCGGCGGCGGTCCGCACATTATGAACTGGAACATGGTATCGTCGTATGCCGATGCCCCCGGATTGGTACATTCGGTAGAAAACGGAGGCTCAGGTGCCGGCTTTATCTCCTTGAACAACTATATGATCGACCTGCTTAATGAAGATCCCAACGACGATAGAAAAGATAATACCTATTACATCTTTTCCTATGCCTACAACGATGAAAGTACGCTCCCCGAAGGCAAGGTACTGGGCGACCCCCTCGACCTGTACGAAAACAGCGATACCGACCAGAACGAATTTATGCTGTATTACAGACGACAGAACCCGGGAGTCTTAAAATTCTTTGACGAAAACGTCGAGCCCACCGATAGAAACCACTACAAGAACATAATGGTGTACAGGTTGGCCGAAACCTATCTTATTGCCGCCGAGGCCCAAATGATGTTGGGCAACAATGCCAAGGCCCTTGAGCACCTAAATACGGTAAGGGCAAGGGCGAACGCCGCCCCCGTCAGTTCCATCGACCTGCAAACGGTACTTGACGAAAGGGCACGCGAACTCGGCTTCGAGGGCCAACGCTGGTATACGCTCAAAAGAACGGGAAAATTGTACGAGTTTCTGCTCGACCATATGAACAACGACAACATGAACGAATCGTACCCCGAGGGCAACCCCAAAACCATTTTACGCGAATACATGCAAAACTGGCCGATCCCACAGGAACAAATGGATTTGCTAGGCCCGAATTACCCGCAGAACGAAGGGTACAACTAATGGGCATAACCTAATTAAAACATTGAATTATGAAAAAATACCGAACGAACGTAAGCGCCCCACGCACCCCTTTTCTTTGGTCGCTCCTTTTACTATGGACGCTATCGGCCGTAAACCTTTCCTGCGAAACGGAGGACGACACCCCACCGCCTTCGGCCTATGTGGCGCCTGAGCCCGAACCCGTAACCGAAGACTGCACTTTTAAAATCGCATTGCCCGATATCTCCAAGGGATTGGATTTCGAGTGCGAGGGCCCCGAAGTATCCTTTTTTGGAGAAAAGGATGGATCGATCAGCCTTGAATTTGTAGAGAACCCCGATGCCTCGGGCATCAACACCTCAGAGAGGGTAGCCGAATACATCCAAAGCGAAGGGGTAGAAACTTGGGCGGGACTGTTTTTTGACCTGGCGGATAAAATCGATTTCTCCGAATTTCAGACCATAAAAATGAAGGTGTACGCCCCCGCGGCCGACCTCGCCGTCCTTGTCAAACTCGAAGACAGTTCCGATGGTTCGATCAACAAGGAGGTACAGTCAAAGACGACCGTGGCCAATGCTTGGGAAGAACTGGCCTTTACCTTTTCTCCCAGCGATTCCGACACATACGACCGAATGGTGCTTTTCTTTGATTTCTCGGGAGACAAGGCCGCCCCAACCACCCACTATTTCGACGATATCGTGATGGCCGAGGGAGGCGAGATCGAAGAACCCGGCGAAAGCGGGGAACCGAGCACGGCCCCGTCCGCCCCGACAGTAGCCGAGACCGAGGTGATTTCCCTTTTCAGTGATGCCTATACCGACGTATTGGTCGATACCTGGCGTACCGACTGGTCGGATGCCACACTTGAAGAGGTAAGCATAGCGGACAATCCCGTAAAGAAATACAGTGAACTGAACTTTGTAGGCATAGAAACCACGTCCTCCCCTATCGATGCTTCCGCAATGACCCATTTTCATGTGGACATCTGGACGGCCGATGCCGAGGGATTCCATATAAAACTGGTCGATTTCGGTGCCGACGGAGCCTTCGGCGGAGGTGACGATGTGGAACACGAACTTAGTTTTGAAGGTTTTGCCCAGGAAGAATGGGTTGGCTTCGATATTCCCCTTTCCGACTTTACAGGATTGGCCACCAAGGAACACATCGCACAGTTGATCTTCGTAGGTGCCCCCTCCAAACAAAATACGGTATTTATAGACAATGTATTTTTTTATAATATCGACGGGGTGTCCGATCAGCCCATAGGACCCGCACCGGAACCGAGTATACCGGAAGCCAATACCATCCCTATCTTCAGCGATTCCTATACCAACGTGGCGGACACCAATTTTGATCCCGACTGGGGACAGGCTACCGAGGTTTCCGAAATGGATATCGCCGGTAATGCCGTCTTAAAGTACGAAAACCTGAACTATCAGGGTACGCAATTCGCCGCACCCATAGATGCCTCGGCCATGACCATGCTGCATATCGACTACTGGACGGCCGATTCGAGCCAACTGAACGGCTACCTGATCAGCTCCGGCCCATCGGAAACCGCCTATGCCTTTGAAATCGTGACCGGGCAATGGAACAGTGTCGATATTCCCCTCAGCCATTTTTCAAGTGTTGTAGACCTCAGCGATATCATTCAGTTGAAGTTTGATGGGGATGGCACGGTATATTTGGACAACATCTATTTTTACGATCCGCCTGCCACAGAACCATCGGTGGCGGCCCCGGATCCAAGTGTTCCCGGTGCCGACGTGATTTCCCTTTTTAGCGCCCCTTACACCGATGTCCCCGTAGACACATGGAAGACAACCTGGTCCGTGGCCAACCTTGAGGAAATCGACGTCGATGGCAACGCAACCAAAAAGTACAGTGACCTGAACTATGTGGGGGTAGAAACCGTGGGCAACCCGATCGATGCCAGTGGAATGACCCATTTTCATACGGACGTATGGACGGCCGATGCCACCGAAGTGCGGATCAAACTCGTAGACTTTGGCGCCGATGGTGCCTACGACGGGGGCGATGACGTAGAACACGAGATTACGATCTCCAACCCCGAACAAGGAACCTGGGTATCGCTCGACCTGCCCCTATCCGATTTTACGGGCCTCAGCACCCAGGCCCATATCGCCCAGATCATCTATGCGGCACAACCCGCCGGATCGGCCACCGTGTATATCGACAATGTATATTTTCACAAATAAAATACGGCCACGGGCAACGTGCTGTCGGACCTACGAAAAGGTACTAAACAAAACCTCTTATGAAAACGAAATGCAGGACCAAATTTCACAGAACGATTATGATAAACTACATTAATATATCGCTTATAACCCTTGCCCTTGTACTGTCTTGCAGTTCAACCGATTCCGAAGGGGGAAGCCGCCCCGAAGACCTTAGCCTAAACGTTATGGTCGCAGGTGCGGACGACAATAATCCCAACGGTGACGGTTCGGGCCTGGTAGAGGTTTCGGCATCGGCCAGTAATGCCGTAAGGTATGCGTTTCGTTTTGACAACGGCGACCTGGAGGAAAGTACGGACGGTACGGCCTCCCATACCTTCACCACCGAAGGTACCCATTCGTACACCATCGTTGCCTGGGCCTATTCCGCCACGGGCGAATTCATCAACAAAACGATCGAGGTAAATGTATACCGATCGGACGAGCCCTTCGACACCTTGGTGTTTTCCGACGAGTTCGACTACGAGGGCCGCCCCGATCCCGAAAAATGGCACCATCAGGTAATTCCCCCCAACAACGGTAGCTGGCACAACAATGAGCTGCAACATTACACCGACCGTAGCGTAAATTCCTTTGTCGACGAAGGCACCTTAAAGATCAAGGCCCTAAAAGAGGAGTATACGACGGACAACTCGACCAAGGCCTATACCTCGGCCCGGCTGAACTCCAAATTCGCCTTCAAGTACGGCAAGGTCGAAGTGCGGGCCAAGCTACCGGCCCAACAGGGCACATGGCCGGCCATCTGGACCTTGGGAGCCAACTCCAACGAAATCGGCAATTATTTTGGCGACCAATACGGCAATGCAGGATGGCCCGCCTGCGGCGAAATTGACATTATGGAGCAAAACGGATGGGACAAGGACCATACCATTGCCCATTTTCACTGGGGCGACCTCAACACAGGCGAGTACCAAAATTCGGGCGATACCATTGCCGTGGCCAATTCTACCGATTCATTTCACGTATATAGCCTCGAATGGGACGAAGCCTCCATGAAAGTCTTTGTCGACGACAAACTGGTTTACGAACTGGCCAATTCGGACAACAAACCCTATAACCACGACCACTATCTCTTATTGAACCTGGCCATGGGCGGTAATTTGGGGGGCGAGGTGGCCGAAGATTTTACAGAAGCCACCTTCGAAATAGATTACGTAAGGGTCTATCAATAATTCTCCGATGTATTTTCTCCTGTCCGATTGATATATCGGACAGGAGGTTTTTAAAGGTTATGGTCCCTGGGTAGTCGACACCTCCCTCGCCTCTTCCACAAGGGTTTGGAAAGTAATCCACAGCAAGCACCAATCCAATACGTGGGCCCGTTCACCCATCAAATTCAGGTCATCGACATAAAGGCCAAAACGCTAAAAACCGGTCACACCACTGTCCAAGGGCAACAGTTCGGCACCCTGAACCCCGTACCAAACCTTGATGACCCTAGGCTGGTCGCTAGGTCGGTATTTGATCCGAACAGGGTGCCATCCTTTCCTTAAGGCCACCTTTCCATAGCGTTTTCTCGGACCATGCCAACCACCATTATCGACAACCAATTGACCATCGATATACAAAAGGTCTCCCCCGTCAGAACGGGTCTCAAATTCGTAAACGCCATCTTCCTCCGCATTAAAATAGCCCTCAAAAACCATATTGAAGTTCGCTTTGCCTTTAAATTCGGCCAGATCCACACTATCTACCTTTTGCCATTTTGCATTGGCGCCCGGGACCAGGTTTTCGACATCCTTGAATTTTCCTGCAACAACATACCGCTTCAGCCCCCTGCTTTGAGGGATCGTTTGCGAAGCTTCCCGGTATTCGGTTCGAACGACCCGTGTTGATTTCAGGTCGTTGAAAATTTCGCCTTTATAGGCCCTCGCCATAATTTTTACCGTGTCCTTTACCGTAAAGGGACCTGTGTATTTGATCGAACTTCGCGTCGGTAGGCTTCCATCCAACGAATAATAAACATCGACACCGTCCAAAGGATAGGCAAGGTTTAATTGTACCGAGGCACTATCGACCATGAGTATTTCCCTATCGAGACCTTCGACCGCGGGAATATAATAGTGCACGCCCAATACATCCAACCTGTCGTATTGCCTTCGTACCCTTGCATTAAAGGCGTCAAAGTTTTTGTCTTCATTCGAGGCCCAGGCATTTTCCGCCACGGCCAACATTCTAGGGAAGGCTTGGTACTGCAACCTCTTAAAATTCGGTATCCATTCCGACCACAAATTCGCCTGTATTCCCAGAACCTTACCGGCCTCCTGGTCAGTAAAACCCTTGGGAACCGGCTCGTAGTTGTAAATTTTCTCCAAGGGGTTTCCCTCGTTCAGGTAATCGAAATAGTACGCATCGGTGGTGGTGATTACCAACTCATTGCCGTTTTCCACTGCTTTTTTGGGCGCCTCGGGTCTCCAGCCCCTCCACCACATTACCGTGGCATCCTTCGTCAGTCCTCCTTCGACGATTTCATCCCAACCCAATAGCTTTTTTCCCTTCGATTTTAAGAACCGCTCTATGTCCCTATTAAAATACGACTGCAGTTCATGTTCGTCGGCCAAACCGTTTTCCTTTATGGCCTTTTGACAATGCGGACATTTTTCCCAAGACCTGATGTTCACCTCGTCACCACCGATATGGATGTATTCCGAAGGAAAGATTTCGGCGACCTCGGACAAGATATCCTTCATAAACCCATAGGTCGTTTCCTTGCCCAAACAGGCCGGATAGGTGAAAACGGTATCCCATCCCGAATCTTCGTTGCACGATAAATAGGGATAGTTGTCTATGGCCGATTTAAAATGACCGGGCATATCGATTTCGGGAATGACCGTAATGTTGCGCTCATCGGCATAGGCAATGATTTCCCTGATTTCGTCCTGGGTATAAAAGCCCCCGTATTTCCGTTTTCCGTCGATTTCCTTATAATTCGATGGATCGATTTCGTACAATTCGTTGTCCACGGCACGGTTTATACAAACGGTGTCTTGATTGTTCGGTATGCGCCAGGCGCCCTTTTGGGTCAACAGGGGGTACTTCTTTATCTCCATACGCCACCCTTGGTCGTCGGTAAGGTGCATGTGGTAGGTATTCATCTTATACAGGGCCATATAATCCAAAAAGGCCTTTACCTCATCCATTTTAAAGAAATGGCGGCTAAAATCCATGTGCATGCCCCTCCACCTAAAGCGAGGCTCGTCGTTTATCGAAACACTGGGCACCAACCATTCGGCCTCTACCTTGTCGGCCGACTCTATTTCGACCGGAAGCAATTGTCTAAGGGTTTGCACCGCATAAAAAAAACCACCTTCATCAGAGGCTTCGATGCTTATCTTGTCCGGGTTCACATTAAGGGTGTACGCCCCCTTTTTCAAGCCGGCCACCGTGTTAAAGACAACGGTATTGTCGCTATCGGCCGCCGAAGTTTCCAAAGAAAATCCGGCAGCGGCCGAAAACAGTCCGTTTAAATAGTTGGCGGCCTTCTTTTGGCTCTCTTCCCGTACCACCAACTTGGTCGCCTCGGTAAACCTAAAGGAAGCTTCGCCCAGTTCGAAATGTAGCGGTTTGGGTACCAGTGAAATATCTTCCTTCCCAAATGACGGATTCGGCGATGTACATGCCGATAGTACGGCCATAACGGCCATGGCCAAGAACAATGTTTTCCTCTTCATTTGTTTTTCTTCCAGTTACTGCGTGATGTTTTACTTTTATTACCGTATTTCCATCCTAAAAATCGTATCTATACTTTCATCGTCCAATGATGAGGGGTAAAGAAAGACCCCCTCTTTCACCTGCTTGAACTTGATCCTTTCCCCACCATCGAAAGAAGTGACGGACTTTACCTTTTCGCCAAGTTCAGGTATAAAGATGTAGGGCTCGGCGGGAGGGTTCAGTACATGCACATACAAGGTCTTATCTTTTCTGGTAACCGTACCCCAATTTTGGGGCTTGATGACCCCGCCCCTTGTTCCGTAAATGGCCTCACCGTATTTAGCGGTCCACTCCCCCATTTCCTTTAGGGTAGAGACAAACTCGGGCTGGATCTCGCCGTTTGGCATGGGTCCCACGTTCAGCAGCAGGTTACCGTTTTTACCGGCCGCCTTTACCAAAAAATGGACCAGTTGCCGGGTAGACTTAAAATTTTTGTCCTTTAAATTGAAGCCCCACGATTTGGCCATGGTCGCACAAGACTCGAGGGGCAAGCGACTTACCTTTACCCCGGCGCTATACCCCCCTTTGTTCTCCCCGGGCAGATCGCGCTCAAAGGTTTGGATGTCTTCGCCCAATATGGGCTGAATATGGTGGTTGTTCGCGATTAAGGTAGAGGGACTCAATTTGTGGATCAGGGAGTAGATTTCGTCATACTTCCAATCGGCCTTTTTTTGGTCCCAATGCCCATCGAACCAAATGACCCCTATCTCCCCGTAATTGGTAAGCAGTTCGGTAAGCTGGGCCTTCATAAACTCCACATATTGGTTCCACGCTTCCTTGTCGCCTTTTTTTCCTTTTTTATAATCATCGCGGCCCCAATCCAAAAGCGAATAATAGAAGTTTAATTGGATGCCCTCTTCCTTACAGGCCTCGGCCAATTCCTTTAAGGGGTCCCTGCCGAACCTTGTAGCATCGATAATATCATAATCGGTAGCCTTGCTGTCGAACATACTGAAGCCATCGTGGTGCCTAGAAGTAATGGTTATGTATTTCATACCGGCAGCCTTGGCTATTTTCACCCATTCCTTGGCATCAAAATCCTCGGGATCGAAGAATTTGGCCAGTCGCCCGTACGTATCGTAGGGTATCTTCTGGGTGAACATCACCCATTCGCCATCGCCCAAAACACTGTAAATGCCCCAATGGATGAACATACCGAATTTCATGTCCTGAAACGCCTTTCGAGCCTCCAAATTCCCTTCGGTAGGCGTGTACTCGGGCATGGGGTAATCGTACTCTTGTTGGGCCGTTAGGGTATAGCCCATCAATACCAATAGCAGAAACAATACATTTTTTTTCATCATCATTTTTCTTATTCGATTTTTGTGTTTTTGTTATAGATGTTTCGGGTCGGGACCCATTAGAAGCTCCAAGATTCCCCCGTTGGTAATTTCTTCGTGGGAAAGCCAGAAGCGGTTTATCTTTTTTCCGTTGAGCCTGATCTGCTGTATGTAGATATTCTCTTTCGAATTGTTCTTGGCCTGTATTTTAAACTGTTTGCCCGAATAATAGTTTTGGTCGAGACGCACCGTAATTTCACTGAATACCGGACTCGTAATCTGATAGGTGTTGTCACCCGGACAAATAGGGTGAATGCCCATGGCCGCCAGGGTGTACCAGGCCGACATTTGCCCCACGTCTTCGTTGCCACAGAGTCCGTACGGACCCGTACCGTAGGCTTCGCTACAAATTTTACGGGTCCATTTTTGGGTCAAATGGGGAAGCCCGGCCACATTGAACATAAAGGGAACGTGGTGTACCGGTTCATTGGGATGGTTGTAGTAATCGTTCCACAGGAAATCCTTGGGCGTGTTTTCAAAAAAGGAGACGAGTTCTTTTCTAAAAGCTTCCGCACCGCCCATCAACTCTTTTAGTCCATCGATATCGTGGGGCACGAACCAGCCTTGTTGAAAGGGGTTGCTTTCGATGCAGCCTTGTCCGTGCACGGTTTTCCCTTTCCAGTCCAACCAATGCCCCGTACTGTCCTTGGCCCGGAACCAGTTGACCTCGTCGTTCCAGATATTCCGGTAGTTCTGCCCTTTTTTCAAATAGGTCTTGGCCTCCTTGTCCTTGCCGAGGCTTTCGGCGAAAGTGCCCAAGGCCCAATCGGTATAGGCATATTCCAAGGTCTTCGATATATTATTGTGCGAATAGCCCAAGCTACCGTTGCCCGTATGCTCGACCGTGTTTTTGGAGTAGGCAAAGGCCTTTTCAACATCGTAGTTTCGAATTCCTTTTTGATAGGCGTCTACGATGACCGACACGGCAGGATTGCCCAACATACAACCCGAATAAGCGTTTAAAAGTTCCCATCTGGGCAGGTAGCCCCTTCCGCTCAACTCGGCCATTTGTAGCAGGGAATTGACCTCATCGTTGACCAGTTCGGGATTTATAATGGTTTGAAGCGGAAATTGGGACCTAAACACATCCCAACCACTAAAAATCGTACGATAGGTAAAGTCCTTCGTTTGATGCACCTTTTTATCGGCCCCGATATAATTGCCATTAACATCGGAAAAGGTTCTGGGGTCGATCATGGTATGGTACAACGCGGTGTAGAAAATGGTTTTTTCCTCTTCGGTGCCCCCTTGAACCTCTATTTTGTTTATGGCCTGGCTCCAAAGGGTTCTTGCCCGTTTTTTTACCCGGTCAAAATCCCAATGGTCGATATCGTGTTCGAGATTGGCCTTGGCCCCGGCGAGGTCGACAAAGGAAATCCCACTTTTGACCAAGACCACTTCATCCGCTTGCGTTTCAAACTCGGTATAAAACCCCAAATGGGCACCCTGCATTTTGTCCGCCTTTTCGACCACTGGGGCCTCCCTGATCGCATTTTGGTAGTCCTTCTGTCGAATAAACCTCATTTTTCGGGGCACATCGGGCAAGTCGGCACTCCACATTCCATAGTTTTTCAATGGCTTACTGAACTGACAATAGAAATAAACCACGTAATCGGCATTGCCATCGCCTGCCCCCCATCCCCCACCTTCCGGGGGGCATTTCATCCAACCGGCAATGGTATGGTCGTCTACCACTTCGATATATTGCTCCGTCGACGTACCGCCGACCCTTCGGGCCAAATCGATCTGTATTCTCGATTTTTTGTTTTTAGGAAAGGTAAAACGAATGATTCCGGCCCGCTGTGCGGCGGTAAGTTCGGCCCGTATGTCGTAATCGTCGAGCGTTACCGCATAATAACCGGCTTCGGTGATTTCGGTATCGTGCGAATATCGGGAGCGATAGCCTTCCTCCGGTTTATCGGGAACACCCCGATTTTTGTACAATGGCCCTACGGTAGGTGTCACCAAGAAATTGCCCAGGTCGCCGAACCAGCCCACCCCGCTCATATGGGTAAAGCTAAATCCCTCGATAGTCGGATGCTCATACGAATAACCCGAACCATTGTCACCTCCGGTAAAGGTATCGGGACTCAATTGTACCAACCCGAAAGGCGTTGCCGCCCCCGGAAAGGTCTTCCCGAACCCATGGGCGTCTTTTGACTTTTTTCCATAGGTAACCGTACCAATGCTGGGATCGATATAATCAACAGGGTCTTTTTGGCCCTGTGCGCTGCCTACCGAAAACACCAGTAAGACGCAACAGACCCAAAGGCCCTTCACTCTGTTTTGAAATGGTCTTCGCATATCGTAGGTCTCGGTTATCTTCCTTCCTTGAATATATCCACGGGGACGTCGTTCCCCAATTTTTTGCCGGGAGTTGTTCTTCCATTTTCCACAATTTCCCTCAACTCGGCGGTAAGCCTTTTGACCACCTTCGGATGTTTCGTGTACAGATTAAGGCGCTCCTCGGGATCTTTCTTCATATTGTACAATTGCCCCTTGGGGAGTCCCATATCCCTGGCCTTGCCATCCGTCGGTGCGCTCCATCCCCCCGATCCGGGGGTCAGTTCCAGTTTCCACTTTCCCTTTCGTATCGAAAACTTGCCGTTTATGGAATGGTGCACAAGCATCTTATGGTCGCTCTTGGCCTTGGCATTTTTTAATAGGGGAAGGATGCTAATGGAATCTTCGCCGTCTTCATCGCCCATCGGCGCCCCGGTCAGTTCGGCACAGGTAGCCATTAGGCTGGCCAGAGAGACCAGTTCGTCGCTCTTGGCACCGGCTTCGATGATACCGGGCCAGCTGACGATAAACGGAATTCTGTGGCCCCCTTCCCAAATATCGGATTTCGCCCCCCTAAAATGGGCACTTGGATAATGGCCGAATTCCTTTTCCAACTTGTGCCCCTTGGCCACCGGAAAGGAACATCCGTTATCGCTGGTAAAAAAGACCAAGGTATTTTCGTCCAGTCCGTTCTCCTTTAATGCCTTGAGTACCCGGCCCACCACAAAATCGGTCTCCATTACAAAATCGGCGTAGCTGCCCATGCCACTCTTACCCTGCCATGCTTCCGATGGCACTACGGGACTGTGGGGCGAATTCAGGGCCAAATACAGAAAGAAAGGCTTCTTTTGGGTCGATTGCTCCTTGATATAGGCCGTGGCATGGTCGCCCAAAAATTGGAGCATTCGTATCGGCGGCATATGGTCGATGACCTTATCGTCCTTGATTACGTTTTTCATCGCCGCGGAATGATGGAAGCCGATATACGAATCGAAGCCCCGGGTAATCGGCCCATCGGGAACCGTTGAGCCTATGGGGATGTCCAGTAATTTTTTCCCCTCGTAAAGGTCGAACTCCTTCCCTTCATCGTTAAGGTACCTGAACCCAAGGTGCCATTTGCCCATGGCGGCCGTGGTATAGCCTACTTTTTTCAGCATTTTGGGCACGGTCAACCGGTTCTCGGCAATCAGCGGGTCAAATTCATCACCCCCGCGCAACACCCCTTCCTGTAACCTTGAGCGCCAAGCGTACCTGCCCGTTAGAATACTGTACCGCGACGGGGTACAGACCGATGAGCCCGAATGGGCATCGGTAAAGGTTATACCCTCGCGGGCCAAGGCATCGATTTCCGGGGTCGGGATCTTTCCCCTTTCCGGATTTAGGGCAGCCACGTCGCCATAGCCCAGGTCATCGCAGATAATATAGACGATATTCGGGTGCTCTTGTCCCCACATACATTGGAGACCGATCAAACAAAAAAGTAGTGTTCGCGCAATCAACTTCATTTTAATCACTTTAATCTTAGTTCAACAATCTTCCCCAAAAGCTTGCCCTCCTTATTAAAAAGTCCCGCTTTCAAAAGCGTTTTGGGGGCGGTCTTAAACTCCTTGACATACTTTATGCTTTCGGTGCTAGGGTCTTCGCCGTTCAAGGTATAATAGATGTCGTAGCCTTGGGCCTCGGCCTGCAGGTATACAATGGCCTGGCCATGCAGTTCGTCAATGGCGTACGAGGGGTATACGCTGAACAAACTTTTCGATGCATTCACCTTTTTCCTCTCCAACAATGGAAAGTGATAGTCTTCCAAGGCCCTTTGAAACCTTATCCAGTCTTTGTTTTCGGGCAGGCTCCAAGAAACCTCGGCACTGGCCAGGGCCCGCGGGTAAAGCATGTACTCGCAGTGTTCCGGGGTCGGGGTAAATTCGCCCCATAAACTGGCCTGGTTGCCCAAGACCAGCTTTTTCTCCTCCTCGGTAAGTTCTTGCGGAACTGGATCGTGGCCATATACCTTCGAGAGCGGCAAGACCACTTTCGGGCCTTCCGGTTCTGAAATGGACGGACCTTGGACCTGACTGATGTACATGTACTTGTAGGAGGTCATAATGGTCGGATAGCCGTTTTGTGGTGCCGTAATCTGTGGGGTATACTTTCCTCTTCTCCATGCCATGATAGTAGCTCCCGGCGCACCGTTTCCACTTAAGATCTCATCCCACCCGATCATGGTTTTATTTTGGGCCTTTACCAACTTGTGTACTTTCTGGATGAAATAGCTTTGTAGTTCTTCCTCATTTTCTAGGCCATTGTCCGCCTTTGCTTTTTGGCAATACGGACATTTTTTCCAATTGGTCTTGTTGCATTCGTCACCGCCTATATGGATGTATTTTGAAGGAAACAGGGCCGCTATTTCTTCGATTACATCGCCCAAGAAACTATAGGTCGACTCTTTTCCGGCGCAAACGGCATTGTCGGGCGCCTTGCCCCCGGTGGCCACTTCGAAATGGGCCTCGGGCTCGTCGTAGCAGAACAAGTGGGGGTATGAGGCCACAAGGGCCTTACTATGGCCGGGTACATCGATCTCGGGTATAACCTCAACGTTGCGCACCTGGGCATAGGCAACCACTTGCTTAATATCTTCTTGGGTATAAAAGCCGCCTACCGTTTTGGGCTCTTCGGCCGTAGCCTGTTCGCGCTGCCACCAGGCCACCCCCGTTCTATCTGCGCGCCAAGCTCCTTTTTTGGTAAGGTTTGGATACTTTTTTATTTCGATGCGCCAGCCTTGGTCATCGGTCAAATGCCAATGGAACTTGTTCACCTTATAAGACGAAAGCACGTCTATCTGTTTCATCACAAATTCCTTGGGCTGAAAATGTCGGGAAACGTCCAACATAATTCCGCGCCAACCAAACCGGGGATTGTCTTTTACCACCATGGCCGAAATCTGCACCGTTCCCGTTTTTTCCAAAGGAAAGGTTTGTCTTAAGGTTTGAAACCCATTAAAAAGTCCCCCGTAATCCTTGGCCGATATCGAAATGCCCCCAGGTTCGACCACCAGGTGGTATCCTTCTTCCTTTACCGATGCCCTTTTGTCGAGCTTGAACTCGATATACTTTTCCTGGGAATCGGGCCTTCGGTACGAAAACGTAAGGTCAAGATCCAAGTCGGACTTAAATTTTTCCGCTAGGTAAGGAATCAACATCCCTTGAAGCTTTTTGGGCACCACCACCTTGGTGTTTTTATCCAACACAAAATGGCCCTCGGAAAAAGAAACCGATTCCGGTTGTGGTACAAAATGATATTTTTGGGCCCTAACCTGGGTATTGGGCCCTACCAACAATAAAAAAAACAGAATACAACTTAGATATCTGAACATTTGATCACCTATTTAATTGTTCCAAAATTACTTGGGCAACCTTCCTTCCCTGCTCCGCCTTGCCCAGCGCATTGTAATGCACGTTACCGGGCTTGACCATCCATCGGGCATGGTTGGGAAGTGTAAAACCGTACAAATCGTTGATCACTATGGAAGGATAGTTTTTTAGTACTTCCAGGGCGGCGGCATTGTACTTTTTGGCATCCCCGGCAAAACGTCCCTTGGCATTTTTAGGAACCGGGGTGGTGGTGGCAAAAACCAATCGGGTATTGGGAAATTTGCGCTGTAGGAATTGGCATATGCCATGCAGGTTTTCCTTGTAGGTCGCCACATCCGAAACGACAGTACCGTTTTCTTTATCGAGTTCGCCCCCTTTCATGTACTTTAGATCATGAAGCCCCACGTTGAAGTGAATAAGGTCCCATTCAAAATCCCAACCTCCCTTTAGATAGGGTTCGAACATCGTCCGCTCAAGTTTATCCATCTTTGGAATGAACTCATGACTGGATTGCCCGTTATTGAAAATCCGGAAGACCGAGGCCTTTCCCTTTAACTCTTCCCTTACCGTGTTGGTATACCCTATGGAAATGGAATCGCCGTACAACAGAACATTCGGCAGGCCCTTTTTCGGGTGGATATAGGAGAAGACCGGTCCTTCCTGCATCCGTATGCCCTCCCATGCCTTTTGCGCCCTGTTCCTGTTCGTTGCGCAAGAATATAGCTGTGGCAACAATGCCAGTCCTATACTGCCGACACCCGCCTTTCTCAAAAATTCCGATCGCTTCATTAAATCACCACTATTTTGATCGGCCGACCCCTTGTCGGCCCAATTGATTCATCCGGTCTATATCAAAAATCAGGTCCCGTGCTATTGGTACCTCTTGTTGTCCGCCTTCAACTCCGCCTCGAAATCGTCCAACATTTTAGCCATCCTTTTAACCAATTTCGGATGGGAAGCGGCCACATTATGGGCTTCTGAAATATCATCGGCCAAATTATAGAGCTCTATCTTTCCCTCCCTTCTTCTCAACTTCCAGTCTCCTTGCCGGACCGCTTCAGCCGTCTCCTCAAAGAAATAGTAAAACCCTTTTCTTTTATGGGGAGAGCTTTTCTTCTTCCCCGCCAATAGGGGCCAGATATTCTTGCCGTCGATAATCTCTTCGGGCAGGTCGCCGCCGGTTAAGAATGCTATGGTCGGGAACAGATCTATTGTAGAGGCCACCTCGCTACAAACCGCGCCCGCCGGTATGGTTCCCTTCCATTGGGCGATCATGGGCACGCGCATTCCACCTTCGTAGGTACTGAACTTGTGTCCCCGTAGGGGAAGGGCGCTACCACCGTGGCCGTTTTTTAAATCCCACGGACCATTATCGGAGGCAAAAACGACCAAGGTGTTCTCGGCAAGACCGAGCTTGTCCAAAGTTTCGAGTATTTGGCCCACGCTCCAATCCAATTCCTCGATCACGTCACCGTACAGTCCGCGTTCGCTTTTACCCTTAAAGGCCTCGGAGGCATACAAGGGAATATGGGGCATGGTCTGGGCCACATATAGGAAGAAGGGCTTTTCTTTGTTCTCTTTAATAAAGCCAAGCGCTTCCTTAGTATACCGTTGTGTCAAGGTTTTTTGGTCTACCGGATATTCGATGATCTCATCTTGTCGAAACAGGGGCACCTTTCCTCCCCTCCATTTTTTCTCCCGTAGACTGTCAAGGGTCATTCCCTCTCGAAAAACAATATCGCCCGAAACCTTGGCGCTTGGATTAACGGACATATCGTTGCTGAACGGAATGCCGTAATATTCGTCGAAGCCCTGTTGGGTGGGCAGGTATTGGGCCTCGTCGCCCAGGTGCCATTTTCCTATACAGGCCGTAGCATAGCCCTTGGCCTTTAGCATATCGGCTATGGTCATTTCCTGGTTCGACAATCCTCCTTCCAAATTGGGCCACAGTACCTTGGGCACCCCGACCCTGGGTGGGTAGGCCCCGGTCAGCAAGGCTGCCCTCGAAGGCGAACATACGGGGGAGGCGGAGTAAAAATCGGTGAATTTTATACCGTTGCCCGCCATTGTGTCCAAGTTCGGGGTTTTGATCAGGGAAGAGCCGAAGACCCCCACGTCTTGATAGCCCTGATCATCGGTAAAGACGATCACTATATTGGGCCTACTCCCTTTTTGTCCGTAAAGGGGGGGCAGTATTGCACCCAACATCACTACACATAGAATTAATCTTTTCATATTCCCTTTCCACTTTTGCGGCTATTTCAGCTCGCCGTTAAACTTATACTTTTTGCCGGCCACAGTCTTGAATTCAACGACCTTGCCTTTATATTGCAAGGTACAATCGGCACCCTTTTTGGAAAGCACCTCGACGGATTCCAAACGGGAATCTTTCCACGCCATGGAAATCTCAAATCCGCCCCTTGCCATCAAACCCGCAACTTGGCCCTTGGGCAAGGCATCGGGCAAGGCGGGCAAAAGTTCTATTTTACCCAAGTGGCTTTGCACCAACATTTCCAAAATTCCGGCGGCACCGCCAAAATTTCCGTCTATTTGAAATGGCGGGTGGGCATCGAAGAGATTGGGGTAGGATCCTCCCCTAATTTTTCTAGAGGGCTCCTCGGCCGGACTCAAAAGCCTGTGCATTAAACTATAGGCCCTGTTGCCATCCTTAAACCTCGACCAGAAATTTATTTTCCAAGCCAGGCTCCAGCCCGTACCGTTATCCCCCCTGTATTCCAGAGATTGTCTTGCCGCCTTCATCAATTCGGGCGTATCTTCCCAGTTGATCTCGTTACCAGGATGCACGGCCCACAAATGCGAAACGTGCCTGTGATGGTTGTCGGGGTCGTCCTTGTCTTCCATCCATTCCTGCAACTGCCCGTGTTTCCCTATTTTGTTGGGCGCAATCTTGGGCAACATTTCCTTCAGCCCTTCGGCAAAGGCTTGGTCTTTACCCAAAATAGCGGAGGCCTCGATTACCGATCGGAACAAGGCCCTGATCAATTGATGGTCCATGGTCGGCCCTGCCACCAATCCTCCTATTTCGGGGGAATTCGACGGGGAACTGATCAAATAGCCCGTTTTTGGATCTTCGTACAAAAACTGGGAGTAGAACAAGGCGGATTCTTTGATGATCGGGAAATATTCCTTTAAGAATTCCTTGTCCAAGGTAAAAAGGTAATGCTCCCAAATGTGGGAACTTAACCAGGCCCCGCCGCCCAACCATATTCCGTGATTGGAGGCATTTACCGGTGCCGCCCCGCGCCAGATATCCACGTTGTGGTGGGCGATCCACCCATCGGCGTTATAGTGCTCCCTGGCCACGGACTTACCGGTTTGTGACAGGTCTTCGACCAACGAAAACAGGGGTTCGTGGCATTCGCCCAGGTTGGCTACCTCGGCAGGCCAATAATTCATCTCCACATTGATATTGGTGGTATAGCTGCTGAACCACGGCGGATTCAACTTCGGGTTCCAAATGCCCTGCAAGGTTGCCGGCTTGGTACCCGGACGACTGCTGGCGATGAGCAAATATCTTGCGTACTGCACATACAGGGCCACGAGCTGCGGATCATTGGGGTCCTTCCAAAAATCGTAGATGCGCCTGTCGGTGGTAGTCGTTGACCGCCCGTTATCGCCAAGGTCGATTTTAAAGCGATCGTAGAGCGAACGGTAATCGCTTATGTGCCGCTCCTTTACGGCCTTAAACCCAACTCCGTCAACTTTGCCCAAAATTGCCTCAACCTCCTTTTCCGGTTCGCCCGAAACGTCGTTGAAATCGACATAGTTGGTCGCTGCGCTTAGGTAAATGTCGGCCCAGGAGGCATTGGATATCTTAAGCCTGCCTTTCGAGGTCGTTATTTCCCCATCGGTCTGCACCTTAAAGCTTGCCACGCCCCTTAAGGCCCCGTCTTTTACCTTCACCTTAAGGGTTTGGGACGAGGCCGATGTAACGACCTCCTTTTTTTCGTGTAGGGCATCCATCCACACCTCAAAGCCCAAGGCCCTCGATTTGTCGGCCGTGACATGTACCGCCAAGATCTGGTCGGGGTAGCTGGAAAAAACCTCGCGTTTATAATTGACCCCATCTACTTGATAGGAAACGGTACTTACCGCATTCGACAAGTCCAACTCCCTATGGTAAGCGGTATAATTTTTATGATCGGGAAACCCGAGGTACAGGTCACCAAAAGGTTGGTAGGGCACCTGCCTTAAGGGCACGCTCATGAACTCTTCGGTCGCCAGGTTTTGCGCCTCTATCTGCTTGCCTTCGGACAGCAAGCTCCTGATTTCGGCCAAGTGTTCGGCCGCTCCCTTATGGGCATAATTGTGGGGTTTTCCGGCCCAAAGTGTCTCTTCGTTGAACTGAAGGTGTTCTTTTTCGACCCCGCCAAAGACCATGGCCCCCAAACTGCCGTTACCCACAGGCAAGGCTTCCGTCCACTCCACGGCAGGTCTATCGTACGACAGCTTCATATTATCTTGTGCCGACACCACAATAGGGCCAACGACAAAAGCGCATGTTAACGTAATTAATCGTAAAGTTTTCATGTTGTATCCAAGTAAGCTGATTTACAATTACCGAAGCCACAAACTTCTCGCCTAATCATTCCAATGGGCCTTAATGATTTCAAGTACTTCGGGATTGTCTTGGTCGGTATCCCCCAAGGCTTCGCGCTGGGCCAGAATTTCGGCTTTCATCCCCGCAATGATGTCTTGGTACTTGGGATCTTTATAGGCATTGTGCAGCTCGTTCGGGTCTTCTTTCAGGTCGTAAAAATCCCAAAATTGCGTAGGCTGGTTCTCGGGGGTATAGTTATTCGATTTTAGACCGTTTCCGTAAAAGAAGGCCAACTTGTACCGCTCTCCCCTAATACCAAAATGGCCGGGCCGGTCCTTTGAATGGTCCCAATACCTATAATACCCGTATTTGCGCCAATCGTCGGGCGTGTTTCCCTTGAGGTTTTCCCTAAAACTCCGCCCTTGCATGGTTTCGGGGTAGTCGATACCGGCATAATCGGCGAAGAGGGCCGAGAAATCGGCGTTCTCGATCAAATCCTTGTTCCTGGCCCCTGCCCTGACCTCCTTAGGGTATCGGATCACAAAAGGCATATGAATGGATTCTTCGAATATCAAGCGTTTGTCGAACCAACCGTGCTCGCCGAGAAAGTAGCCTTGATCGGCGGTATAGATAACGATGGTGTTTTCGGCGAGTCCGGCCGCATCCAAATAATCGAGCAACTTGCCAATATTGTCATCGGCCGCCGCACCGCAACGCATAAAATCCTTGACATATTTTTGGTAGGTCTTGTACCTCGCCTCATCGTCCGTAAGTCCGTCTACCGAAAAGGGAAGCTCGGGGTAGTTCATAAAGTCCTTTCTCAACGATGGGTCTGCCGTTGCCGCCAGATATCTTTTCTTTAGGTTGTCTACCGACTGGCCCACAAAGGAACGGCCGGTTGTTTCAGGGCCCTTATCGTAAAACGAATCGGGCACGGGTATATCGACATCGCGATACAAATGGCTAAAGCGCTTGGGATAATCAAAGGGCTCGTGGGTAGCCTTAAAGTGGCACATGGCCATAAAGGGCTTCGACTTGTCGCGATTTTCTATCCACTCGATGGTCTTGTCGGCAATAATATCGGTACTGAAACCCTCGTAAGTTTTTCCGCCACCATAGTAATCTTCCCAGTTTTCCTTGGTTTTCAACCTAGGGTTCCAGTACTCGCCCTGTCCCGGCAACACACAGTAGTAGTCAAAACCTGCCGGTTCTTGTTTTAGGTGCCATTTGCCGATTACCGACGTTTGATAGCCTCCTTTCTGCAGCTCCTTGGCAATGTTATTGTGCTCGGGGGAGAGTCCGGCCCCCAAGGTAGTTACCCCGTTTACATGGCTATACTGTCCCGTAAGTATCGTTGCCCTGCTCGGGGTGCAGATGGAGTTCGACACCAGGCAATTTTCAAGTACCGTACCTTCCGCGGCCAGGCGTTTAATATTGGGGGTATGGACATAATCTTCCAAAATACCGCCGTAAATGCCCCAGGCCTGTGAGGTATGGTCGTCGGCCATAATAAAAAGAATGTTGGGGCGTTCTTCTTCGCTGGACACCTCTTCCGCTGCCTTTTCCTTACAGGATATCAATATCAAGGCTATTGCACAGAAGAGGGCAATTCCTTTTCTTTCTTTTAGTTTTCTCATAGTTGGCTTATTGGTCATGTTTATATTTAAGATCGAATTTAAAACTTTACATGCTTAAATTCCGCTTTAAAGGCCAAAGGATAGCTTCTTCCATTACCAACGGGCATATGGATCTCCGTTCCCCGATCCGTTTGTTCGAACCTTACCTTGTCTTGGGTATCCAATCGCACCAAGGACTTGAGTTTCCCGGGATTGGTCGCCTTGCCCAGGCCGAGCGTGGGTATGAAGAGGCTTCCCGATTTGGGGTTAAGTGCAATGATATAAAAGGCCTTGCCCTTGGTCGTAAAGCGCACCTCGTCGCTGGCGTACTCCGGCGAAGCGGTTGTCCTTTGGTTGTAATGCTCGCCCTTATGCTTCATGGTTGCGGCGTTTTCGTCTACATTCCGTATTTCGCCATTGGCGGTTAGCGAGCGACCGCCCCGTACACTAACCCCGTCCCCGTAAACATTCCACGGCCGGGTTCCGTAGATGGCCTCCCCGTTCACCTTCAACCAGTCACCAACGATATCGACGATTACTTTCTGTTCGGCGGGAATGGTACCATCGGGATGGAGCTCGATATTCAAGAGCAGGTTGCCGTTTTTGCTTACGGCATCGATCAGCATTTCCAAGATGGTCCGGGCGTTATGGGCCAGATGCCTGTCTTTCTTGTAGAACCAATCGGTAAAGGTAATTTCGGACTGCCAAGGTTCTTTGCGCAGGGTGTTGCTTCCGCCACTTTCCACTTCGTTGACCGTACCCGGCACCCGTCCCTTTAACAACATGACGGCCTCAATACGCCCGTTTTCGGCAAGGCTGTTGTTGTACAAGCGCCTACTGACCGCTTTGCCGTGCAGGCCATAGGAAAACCGACCGCCGTCGTAGTATAGCAGATCCGGCCGGTAGGTATCGACCAACTGAAAATGGCGTTTTTCCCAATTTTCCTTTATGGCCTCGATAACTTCGGGGGTCCTGTTTTCCGGCACGGGCCCATAGAGGTCCGCAGGATCCAAACCTTCCCACCATTGGCCCTTTCCATCGGCCTTGGTCAGCCTGCCATCGTAGGGAACGCCTTTGTACGGCCCGCTTTCATCGGCACCGAAAGCCGGCTTCCACCATTCTAGATGCCGATTGTCGTGACTCGTGAGCCCGAATTTTAAATGGGCGGCCCGGGCAGCATCGGCAAAGGCTTTGATAATGTCCCTTTTGGGGCCCACATTGACCGAATTCCACGGGTGGTATGTCGAATTGAACAGATCGAAATGGTCGTGGTGGTTGGCCAGGGCCACGATATACTTGGCCCCGTTCCTCTTAGAAAAGGCAATGAGTTCTTCGGCATTGAAGTTTTCGGCCTTCCATAAATTAATAATGTCCTTGTACCCGAATTCCGAAGGGTGGCCGTAGGTTTTTAAATGGTAGGGATTGGCCATTTTACCGAATACCTGCTTGCCCACATCTTGCATGTACATATGCCGGGCATACCAACCGCCGCCCTGTTCGGGAACGCTTTGGGGGCCCCAGTGGAACCAGATCCCGAACTTGGCATCGCGGAACCACTCTGGGCAGGAATAGATCTCTGCGAGTTCTTCCCATTCCAGTTCCCTTCGGTCTTCTTGGCCACGGAGGTTAGCCGAGCACAGGGCAAGGACAACGATAAGGCCTTTTGCAAAACACAATCTCATCCTACTTGGTATGTACCTAGGTTTTATCATGGTCGCGTCATGTTTGAGTCGTACAGTCCGAACATATCCCTGTCCAAATCGGCCGGATCGCCCGTCTTTTGGATCAAGGACTTCAGTTCAATCAGCAAATCGGATTTTATGTTCCGAAATTCGGGAGCTGTAGCAAGGTTTTCCAGTTCCCAAGGGTCTTTACTTACATTAAAAAGTTGATGGGTAAGTTCGCCGTCCTTGCTACTCACTATCAGTTTATAGTCCCCTTTTCGCACGGCCCGGTGGGCACCCCTCTGACCGGGTTTTTTATCGCCCGGCCAAGCGTTGTAGGCGTAGAGTATAGACTTCCTGACCTGTGCTTCCTTCCCCAACAAGACCGGGGCCAGGTTCTCGGTTTGGACAGACTCGGGAACATCGATTCCTACCAAGCCGCAAAGGGTTGGAAAAACATCGTGCAGATAGGCAAAGGCTTCCTTCTTTACATTCTTGGGTATGCCGGGCCCTACAAAGACCAAGGGTACCTTAACGCTGTGTTCATAGACGCTCTGCTTGCCCATGAGTCCGTGTTGCCCTACCGCAAGGCCATTGTCACCGGAAAAAACGATTATGGTGTTATCGGCCTTGCCCGAGGCTTTTAAGCCGTCTAACACGCGTCTTATCTGGGTATCGGTTGCCGTAACCATGGCGTGATAATCGGATATGTGTTTTTTGACCTCTTTGCGGGTACGTGGAAAAGCGGCCAGTTTTTCATCCCTTATCCGCATGTCCGCAATGGGGAAAGGGTGCTCTTCCATAAAGTTTTCAGGAAGCTCGGTCTCTTCCACGGGGTACATGGCGTGGTATTCTTCAGGTGCCGTTCTGGGATCATGTGGGGCCGTAAAGGCCACGTACATTAAAAACGGACTTTCCGAGGTATCGTTCCTTAAAAAATCCACCGCGGCATCGGCAAAAAGCTCACTCGAGAATTTTTCGGTATCGGCATAGGGCTTCGACCATCCCCTTTCTTTGTCGAAGTCCCTGACTTTTGCACCAAAATGTTTGGTCATACCTCCCAAATAAAGCGATTTTCCTTGATCAAAGCCCCTTTCTACCCATGGTTTGCCATTGTGCTGTTTACCGGTAGCAAAGGTGCGATAACCATTGGCCTTGAAGTATTCGGGAAAGGTCAGGTAGTCGGACTTCCCCCTTAAACTGTCGGCCACGGAAAACTGGGCATACACGCCCGGCTCCAAATTAAAGTAGTGGCGCCCTGTCATCAACATGGCCCTGCTAGGAGAGCACACGGCCCCGTGGGGAGCCCCCAAAATGTACGAATTGGTAAAGGAAACGCCTTCAGCCATCAGCTCGTCGATAGCCGGGGTGGCAACTTCCTCGATACCCAAACTTCCGACGGCCGTGTGTCTTTGGTCGTCGGTAAGCAGAATCAATATATTGGGCCTGTTTTTCTTTTCAGTTCCGTGCATTGCGGATTTGCAACCCGTCATAAGCCCGAAAAGCAATACGAACATGGGCGGTAAAAGCTTGTTTTGGTAATGGGGTTTGGTACGTTTGATCATTTAATTTTAGGTTCAATTTTCTTTCTTCGGTGTCCTTAATTCCAATTCCCTGCGCATTTAAAAATCGATCCGAATTCCTTTGGGTGAGTTCTTCGCTATATCCGCATTTCTTGACCAAAAGCTGTAATCGACCGGACATGTCTTTCAGCACCCATAGGTTGTGCAACTGTTTATTCCATAAAAGCCTTTTTTTTTTACGGTCGCACAGTTTACAATCGCCTTTCACAATAGGGATGGATACACCCATAGCGATCCTTCCGTATACCGTAATGCGTTTCGCCTTCGGCGCTCTTTGAACGGCCCGATCAAAAAAATACAGGTATTTGGATGGTTTGCAATGACTCCCTGTCGGTTCTAAGAGGGAAAAAAGGGAGGAACAACCTCCCTTTCAACAACTCAAAACAAACTCGGGGAAACTAACTAACTTCCAAAAACTATTCTTTTACAACTACCATCCTGGGTTTTGGGTCAGGTTGGGATTGAGTATTATTTCATTCGATGGAATGGCGTTCAGATAGGCCTTGTCGGGATCAAAGTTATAGGCCCCGTCGCTTTGGAAGGGGTCTAGATAATCTTCGGCATCCAAATATACCTCCGATTCATCGGCCATGGTTTCAATGATACCATCATAAAAATAGGCGCCTTTGGGCAGGCCGCTGTTGATCAGCTCATGTGCCCTCCATCTTAACAGGTCGTCCAATCTGAATCCTTCCGCCATCAACTCTACGGAGCGCTCCCTTCGTATTTCGTACAAAACATCGGAAAGTGCATAGCCATAATTGGGCCACTCGGGGTCGGTGGTGATTCCCGATAAGACCATATGTGGCATTCCCACCCTGTCTCGCAACAAGTTTACGGATATATCCAAATCGGACTGGGTTATCGTACCCAACTCCCCCTTCGCTTCTGCGTAGATTAATAACAATTCGGCATACCTCATTATTATTTTGGCCGTATTTCTAGAAAATTCGTTCGAGGACGGTTCTACATTTGGGTTTCTATATTTTTGCGACTCGTATCCGGTACTGGCCGCGTTTTGGCCCGTTATGACCGGGGCGGCAAAAAGGGTTTCCGTACCGTCAGAATCGATTCGGACCACATCACCGGGAACCATAATGGTTGCCGCCAATCTGGGATCCCTATTGTTTTCCAGGGTTGACAAATCTTGGTCCCCTACATACAGTGGACTCACGGAAATGGGATCTCCATCTGTACACAGGTAGCTACGAACGGCAAACCGGGTGTACGACGATTTGTTGGGCCACCCAATCTGAAGGTCGTTTCCGATATTCAAACCGATATAGTCGTACTCCCTCCACAAAAGCATCTCTGTGTTCCCGCTTAGGTCGGTCTGGTTGAACAGGGAGCCGTAATCGTCGTGCAAGGCAAATATACCACTGTCCATAACCTCTTTTGCCGCATCGGCCGCTATTTGCAAATAAGAAGACCCGTCGGAACCCTCTACGCCGAAAACCGTTCCGCTATGGTATTTTTCCCATGTCCCTTCGTACAGGGCGATCCTCGCCTTTAAGAACAAGGCGGCCTCCTTACTAATGCGTTGCTCGGCCACATTCGGAAAAGACCCCAATAGGCCAATGGCGGTATCGAGATCTGAAAGTATAAAATCGACCACTTCGTTTCTGGGGTCCCTGGCCTTATAGAGGTACTCCTCATCGGTATCGGTGATGTAGGTATCTATGATGGGCAGGTCGCCATAATCCTTTAAAAGGTCGAAATAATAATAGGCCCTAAAGAAGTATCCCTCACCTATATATTGGTTGAGCTCGGCCTCGTCACCTTCTGCCCTATCGACTTGACTGAGGTAGTAATTGACTTCCCTGACCTCATCCCAGCTCCATATGGCATTGGTGGCATCGGTGGGTGTGGTATACAAACCCAAAAACCTATTGGTGGCGAACTCACCGATCAATAAATCGGAATTGTTATCGGGAATACCGGCAAAACCATTGCCGGCCCCTTGCCATCGCTGCAAGGGCAGATCATTGTAAAATCCGTTTACGGCCGTCTCCAAGTCTTGGGCCGTTTTATAAAATTCGACTTCGGTGATATCGTCCAAAGGATTTCGCTCTAAATAGTCTTCACAGGAAAAAAGCAAATATGTGAAGCTAACAACTGCAACTTTTAATATATTTTTCATATTTCTTTTTTTTAGAATGAAAGGTTTAAACCGGTAGAAATAATCAAGGAAAGTGGATAGGATTGCGCACTACCATAGCCCGAGGGTATTGTTTCAGGGTCGTAGAACAGCATGTCTGACTTGGTGAACAAGTTTTCGCCACTTACATATATTCTCAAGTTACTGATATTGATTTCCTTCGTGATTTCTTTTGGAACGGTATAACCCAACTGTACACTTTTTAATCTTGTATAGGCGCCATTTTGAATATAGCGGTCAACATTATAGGCATAGTTCCTATTGTTGCGGCCCGGGTTGGCGGCGTACGGCGCCGGAAAGTAGGCATCGGTGTTCGGACCAAGTGGACTCGTCGTATCCTCGGGTCTGAAGTAGTCTACATGTTCGTCAAAAACCATGGCGTGGAAGGGCCCCTGTGCAGGACCCCTGAAGCGCTGGTGGTTGGACACCAGTACATCCCTTTTACCTATACCCTGAACGAATACATTGAAATCCAAACTCTTATAATTCAGCCCCAGTGTAAACGAATACTGGTACCTCGGTGTCGTATTCCCGATCACCGACCAGTCGCCCATATCGTCAGAGGTATAGGCGCCCCTGTCGATCACCCCGTTTCCATCGAGATCGGCATACTTGGTATCACCCGCCCAAAAATCACCGGATATAAAGGATTGATCGACCCCATAGGTTTGATATTCATCGTCGGTGGCAAACCATCCGGCCCAGGTAAACCCGTAAATATCACCTAGGTCTTGCCCTTCAAAGTAAGGTTGTGCCAAGGAGTTGGTCTCATTGGGGTACTCGATCATGGTTCGCTGGTAATCGGACAATACGGCCCTAAGGTTATAACTAAAGTCTTCGTTTATCTTTTGCCTCCATGTCGCCTCAAACTCCCAGCCTTCGATTCGCGACGTTCCAATATTGGTGTTGGGGGAAGAGGTACCGAGAACGGCCGGCAGGTCCAAACCGGGTCCCTGTATGCCGTCGACATCGGTTCGATACCAGTCGAAAACAACGCCCAATTTATTGCCAAAGGCGTTGATATCGACACCAAAATCGGAAGTCTTTACCGTTTCCCATGTTAGGCTATTGCTCAAAAGATCCGGCGTTCCTGAAAAAATGGCCTGGCTTCCGTCGAATAGATAAGCCGTACCCGGGCTATTTATCGGAATAGTCGATAAATACTGATAGTCTTCAACATTCTGGTTTCCCAAGGTACCGTACGACCCCCTTAGCTTAAACGTGCTGATCGCCCCGATAGGCCAAAAATTTTCCTTCGCCACGTTATATCCGGCGGAATAAGAGGCAAAACCGGCAACCCGTTCATCGGGCTCAAACCTAGAGGAACCATCGGCCCGGTAACTGACCTCGAATAAATACTTCTCGTCGTAATTATACCTAAGCCTACCGAACCCACTTTGGGTCGCCCAATGGGTAATGGCCTCGTCTACGGTCTGGTTCTCACCAAGCGACGCATTAAACGACACAACGTTGTCGGTAATCAAATAAGAAGTGTTTCCGCCCAACAAATGGTATTCGTTCAGTTGACTTTGGTATCCGATGGTGGCATCGATATTGTGCTTGCCGAATGTTTTGTTGTAATTCGCAAACAGGTTGGGCGAAAAATACTCTTGGTTTATGAAAGTAGGTTCGTAAACCGTTGATTCTTGATCTGTGGCATAAACCGTCTCCCCGAAAGAATTCAGGTACGAGGTGGTAAGTAGCTTATAGGTGTTGGAATCGTTGTTTCTCCGATAATTGAACTGCAAATTAAACCTCAGGTCTTTGATAGGCTCGACCACCACCCTTGGCGATATGACTATTTGGTTCGTTTCGGCCTGATAACGCTGATTTTCCCAAGTCGGGTAATAGGCCTGAACAAGAGGCTCCCCAAAGGGGTCTACCGTTGGCAATGTCGGCTTGATCTTAGACAATAGATCAAAGACACGCGAAGTGTTTCTTGCGGTACTTCCCGCCCCGGTATAGGTAGGATAATCCGACTCGCTTTTCACCAACTTGGTATAGAGTTCCAACGTAAGCCAATCTTTGGGTTTGACCGATAATTTGGCATCCATGTTCAGTCGTTGAAAATCTTCAAAACCAACGCTCAACAGCCCTTCTTCCTTATACAGCCCGGTAGAAATGTAATAGTTGATCCGCTCATCCCCACCGGCGATGCTCAAATTGTGCTTGGTCCTTTCGGCCCAGTCCTTAAACAGGAAGTCCTTCCAATCCGTGGCTCCGGTAGCGCCCAAACCGGCGCTGCTTTGATCCCAGTTGCCATCGTTGTTTTCATCGACCAG
Source organism: Pseudozobellia thermophila (assembly GCF_900141855.1). Taxonomy (GTDB): domain Bacteria; phylum Bacteroidota; class Bacteroidia; order Flavobacteriales; family Flavobacteriaceae; genus Pseudozobellia; species Pseudozobellia thermophila. The sequence continues at coordinate 1,236,285 of NZ_FQYU01000001.1, read as the reverse complement.
GGCAGGTGCACTACCGGGGTTGGCCATGTTCATGGCAATTCTTTCAAGGGCCTCTTCATCCCAATAGGGTCCTGCATTGTTATTTTCCCGGGCATCGTTCATTACATAGGCGAACGTAAGGGCGTCGACCGATTCGGGCCAGATGGTCGGACGTGTCAACGAAAAATTGGTATTGTAGGTAACCCGCATTCCCCCTTCCAGGCTTTTTCCGCTCTTGGTGGTTATTACGATGGCCCCTCCTGCCGCTTCGGCCCCGTAAATGGAAGCTGCCGCCGCATCCTTCAATACGGAAACCGACTCAATGTCCTCGGGATCGATATTGTTCAAATCCATCCGTATACCGTCTACCAATATTAGTGGGGAGCTATTGGACAGGTTACCGTCGGCATCCGTGGCCTGAAAACCACGGATGTTGATTTCCGGGCTCGCACCGGGTTGTCCTCCCGCCTCGGAATTGGTTATGACCAAGTTCGACACCGCACCTTGCAGTCCTCTTGACACATTGGCAATGGGCCGGTCTTCAAATATCTCGGAGTCTATCTGCGATACCGAAGCCGTAAGGTTGATTTTCTTCTGGGTGCCATAACCTACAACGACCACCTCTCCCAAGTTAGCCGCATCCTCGACCAAGGTCACCGTCAATTGGCTGGCCCCGTTGACCGCCACCTCCTTGGTCTTGAAACCCAGGTAGGAGACGACCAACACCGCATCGCTTCCTTTCAGATCGATAGTAAATTCACCGTCAAAGTTTGCCGTCACCCCATTTGTGGTACCTTTTTCAACGATATTGGCCCCGGCCAATGGCAGTCCCTGCCCATCGACCACCACTCCGCTGACCTGAAGCTTCTGTGCCACAACAGGCGGTGTCCGGTCCGTTTTCGGATCATCCGACGCCTCGTCCTTGCCTATGGGAGTCAGTACGATTTGCCTGTCGATTACCTTATAGTTCAAATTGCCCTTAAAGATTTTTTTAAGGATGTTTTCTATTTTTTGGTCCTTGACCTTTATGCTGACATGGCCCATCGATACAATGTCGGGCTTGCTGTAGAAGAATTTAAACTCCGATTTCGATTCGATTTCAGAAATCACCTTGAGCACCGAAACATCATTAAGATTCAATGAGATCTTTGTGTTTTGGGCATAGCCGACATTTGCCTGCAATTGAAGCAACGTGGTAAACAAGAACAGTAGGGATAACTTCATTTTCAAATCGAATTTTGGAAAAATATACTTCCAACCTTCAGGAGTGTTCCTTAGTTTTTTCATAATTTTGAATAGATTTAGTTGTTAAGCGACTGAGTCTTTTAAATTTTTCGGAAGGTGCTGCAACACTTTCCGATTTTTTTTGTTTTCAGGTCATAGACATTTTAGTTTTAGTTGGTTGATCGTTCGTTGGCACCACTTTGATGCCCACGTGTTATTTCGAATTGTTATTTACCTCGCGTATTACAATCTTGTCGTCCTGTCTTTCATATTGAAAGGGGGTGTGCTCGCTACAGACCCTGAGAATTTGGTCCAGCGATTCTTCGTCAAAGGTTCCCGTAAATTTTTTGTCCCCCAAGGCCTTGTACCGGTTTTCGATCTCGATATTGAAATTCCGCTCCAGTTCCTTCAATATCAAGGTAAAGGGATCGTCTACAAAAAACAGCTTTCCTTCCTTCCAAGCTATGTATTTTTCGACGTTGACTTGCCCCACGGCAATTTCATTGTTCTCAAAGACAGCACGTTGGCCGGGTTCCAACCGAACCGTAGCCTCGGTAGGTTCTTCCTGCGAATTATAGACAAGCACGCTCCCCTCGACAAGCACGGTTGAGGTATTGTTTTCGTTCTTATAGCTCGAAACATTGAATTCAGTGCCCAATACGCGGGTTTTCATATCGTCGGTAATAACGGTAAAAGGGCGTTCGCTATCCTTCTCCACCGAGAAATAGGCCTCGCCGTCCAAATACACGTTTCTCGGCTCACCGGCTATAAAATGGGCGGGATACTTAAGCTTCGAACCCGAATTGAGGTAAACATGGGACCCATCGGAAAGGGCCACTTCAAATTTCTTTCCATAGGGCACCGTTAGCTGATTGTACTTCACAACTTCATCGCTCGAATGCCCCCCTTCGTACTTTAGCACATTCTTCTCTTGCTTGACCACACCCGCTTCGGAACGGATAACCACATCGGAAGACATCTCGTCGAGAACCTTTATCGTACCGTCTTCAAGCTCCAAGGTAATTTGGGCGGGCGTCTCGGTGACGGCCGTATTGGATTGCCCCATAAAATAAACGGCCAAAGTGGTCGCCATCAATCCCACAAGAACGGCGGCAGCCCTTAAAAAGACCTTGCCGTTCGATTTCCTCTTTTCTGCCACATACCCGGCCGCATCGGTCCTCCGCTCGATGATATTTCGCCACATCGCATTGAAATCCTGCTCCGGAAGCGTCTCTTCCTGTGCGTTCAGCAGCAACACGAACCTGCGCGCCTCTTCGACAAGCCCTTGCCTCTCAGGATAATCGTTCAACCAATTCTGCCAGAAATTATCGCACATCGCATCGGAATCCAACACCCATTTCTGAAAGTATTCGTCCGTAATAAAATCCTCAATATTATAATTAATGTATTTCATTATCCCTTGTTGCCAGCCCAACCGACCGTGGCTTTTTTAGTAAGAGAAGCTTAACATAATTTTTACTTAAAAAAAATGTGCCTTTTTTAGACAAAAACCAAAAACACATTGAAATACAACAACTTATAGTCACCTAAAAAGACCCAAAATGTAGTAAGCAAAAGACAAGTGCAAAAAAGAAAAGGCCCTTGTTCTTGGGCGCCTCTATTGACAGAGCCACCATATGGTGCAAATGGAGACCAAATATTGCCGCAGCAACTTAATGGTATGGGCCATTAGATTGTACACCCCTTTTTTGTCGAGCCCCATAATCTCCGATATCTCATCGTAGCCCAGATTAGCGTAATACTTTAGGTGTATTATCTCCCGCTGTTTGGCGTTGAGCTTGCCCAAGGTTTTGAGCAATTGCTTGCGTTCGTCGTCGAAACGCTGTTTTTCGATCAAGTTGATTTCCGTTGAAGGGGTTTCGAGTCGCAAAAGTTCGGACTCACTGGTATCGGCAAACCGCTTTCTTTTTTTGCTTGCCTGGGCAATCAATTTCCGCCTGATCGATTTGTACAAATAGGATTTGATCGAACGTACTTGCCCCAGTCTTTCCTTGGAATCCCACAATTCGACAAACAGGTCTTGTATGGCATCTTTGACCAAATCCTTGTTGGACACCAATTTAAGTCCGTAACTGTACAAAAACCGGACATTATCCTTATATATGGTGGAATAGGCCGCCTCATTCCCCATTTTAAATTCCTGCCAAAGTTGATAGTCGGAAGACCCGGAAGTAGTTCGCCCTTGATCGGACGCATAGTCCCCCTTTAGATTGATAGGTTTATTTGCATTATGTAGAAAATTGACACTCAAACCAGCACGAAAATCCTTATCCTCTATTCAACAAAAAAGCGACTAAAATTAATAAAAAAACGATCATGTTCTATTTTTTTTGCCAAAAGCACAATTTTTAACATCCGACCATGGTGTTATTTCCCAACAGTTTGGCCCAAAAAAAAATGGGTGGGGCGGCTATCCCGTCCATAAAAAAACAGCTGACAAAGCTTGATTGTTTACTGCAGAAAGGTGCTGTAAAAGCAATGCGGAACCTTACTCTATGACCGTTGTATCGCCTGCGATAAAAAACGCCTCGATTTCGGGATCGATACCATCTTCGACAAGCATGTGGGGAGCTTCCCCCTTAAATTTTTCCAAGGCCCCGACGGTAACATCGGTATCCCAGAGGTAGAGTTTTTTTAAGTTGGGCAGTCTTTTGAATACCGAAAGGCTCTTATCTCCGATAGAGGTTTGATACACTTTCAGCAAGCCGAGCTGTTTCAGGTCGGCCAGTTTTTCGATCGCATCGTCACCGATGGGTGTTTTATCGAGTTCCAACCATTCGAGATGGGTACAGGTGGCTATAAAATCGATTTCTTCCGAACCAATGGGTATGCCGCTCAAATCGAGTTCCACTATGTTTTCCGCGACCCTTTTTAGGTTGACCACAGGTTGCGGGTCGTACTCGGGAGGCAAATAAACATCAACGCTCAAGGCCTCGGCGTTGGCGGCCATTCGGTTGATGGTCAAATAATCGGACGACAGACGAAGCAGGGTTGTGTCGGCCACTTTCGGGAACTCCGCCCACTTGTCAAGCGGGTCGGGTACCATCAGCGACTTGACCAAGCCGATCAAAGGTTCGGGTTCCTTTAGGTCCGACAGGCGCAAGGTATCGGAAGCGCCCAAGGCGATCCAACGCTCCAAAATACCGATCTCGGTATCGGTAAGCGGTGTTTTCCCCTCGGGGGGCATATGCCCGTCGTTATCCATGGGTAAGTGGAGGCGTTTGACCATTTCGCTTTCCCCCGGTTTTCCGGGAACAATGGCAGTACCGCTCTCCCCTCCTTTCAGGAGTGCGTCGCGATCGGTCATCAACAATTCCCCTTTTTGTTTGTTCGGGTTGTGGCACGAGATGCACTTATCGTTCAAGATTCGGGCGACCACATCGCCATAAATAACCGGGTTATCCGGAATTTCTCTCTGTTTTGGATCGATCGGCAGGGCCAAAAAATCTTCCCCATGGGTAAGCATCCCTCCGTAATGACCTGTCAAGGCGATAAGACCTAGCAGTACTACCTGCCATACCTTGGCAAAAATACCCCTTCCCAAGCCCATATTCGACAAGGCATACCAAACGACCGAAACAAAGGCCACTGCCGCCCCGAGCCATTGATGCCATACAAGCAGGCTACCCCTGACCACGGTTTCCTTTCCCAAAAAAAAGCCGGTAATGGCCGTAACCAAGGCCGAAAGCACGGCCACCACGAGCAAGGGTGGCGGTACCCGCCTACCGGTCAACCCCAAAAAAAGGGCGAGCAATAGCAGCACTATCGGAAAATGCAACACGAGCGGGTGCCAATGGCCCAGCCACGAAACCAATCGCGGAAGTTCTAGGTAGGATTCAAAGACAAGGCAAAAAACAAGGAAGACCGACAGTGCCAAAACAGCATAATCGACCCATCGACTTTTTGAAGCGTACGTCATCCCCTTAAGCTAAAAGGTCTTTGACTACATTCCCCGCCACGTCGGTCAGACGAAAGCGCCGACCTTGGTATTTGTACGTCAATTGCTCGTGATCAAGCCCCATGGCGTGCATTAGGGTAGCGTGAAAGTCGTTGATATGTACCGGATTTTCGACCACATTGTACCCGAACTCATCGGTCTGCCCATAGTTCAGGCCCGGTTTTATCCCTCCCCCGGCCATCCAAATGCTGAAGGCCCGTGGGTGGTGGTCGCGCCCATAATTGGCCGGGTCGAACTTGCCTTGGCAGTAATTGCCTCGGCCGAACTCACCGCCCCAAACGACCAAGGTATCCTCGAGCATGCCCCGCTGTTTGAGGTCCATGACCAAGGCCGCCGAGGCTTGGTCCACGTCCTTGGCCTGTCCGGCCATTTCATCGGGCAAATTACCGTGTTGGTCCCATCCTTGGTGGTACAATTGTATAAAGCGTACCCCGTTCTCGGCCAAGCGCCTTGCCTGCAGGGCGTTCGCCGCATAGGTACCCGGAACTTGGCAATCTTCGCCATACAGCTTAATAATCGATTCGGGTTCCTTTGAGATATCCATTACATCGGGAACGGACATCTGCATGCGGTAGGCCATTTCATATTGGGCGATCCGCGATTCTATCTCATCGTCTCCCGTTTCTACATGATGCAACTTATTGAGCTCTGAAACCTCGTTCAAGAGATCGCGTTTTTCGGAGCGGGAAATCCCGTCGGGATCGTTCAGGTACAAAACCGGATCTTTTCCCGATCGCAGCAGTACACCCTGATGCTTGGAGTCCAAAAAGCCACTCGACCACAATTTCGAGTACAGGCCTTGGCTATTGCCCTTTCCCCTGGAAGTCAATACCACGAAGGAAGGAAGATTTTTATTTTCGCTGCCCAAACCGTAACTCATCCACGACCCCATACTGGGCCTACCCGAAATCTGGCTTCCCGTTTGAAAAAAGGTAATGGCCGGATCATGGTTGATGGCTTCGGTATGCATACTCCTGACAACGGTTATATCGTCGGCTATCTTGGCTATATGCGGAAAATAATCGCTGATCCAAGTACCGCTTTGGCCATACTGACGGAAATTCACGGCAGGGGGCATAAGCGGAAACTTATCTTGATTGGCGGTCATTCCCGTCAACCGCTGCCCATTTCGGATGGACTCGGGCAGATCTTCGCCCATACGTTTGCGCAAAGTGGGTTTGTAATCAAAGGATTCCAATTGCGAAGGTGCCCCGGCCTGGAACAAATAAATGACCCGCTTCGCCTTAGGGGCAAAATGCGGTATACCCAAGGGCATGGCCGCCCTGTTGTCTTCCCTTCCCTTGAACAGGTCGGGAATCAACAAAGACCCCAAGGCCAAGGAGCCGATACCCACGCTTAACTGCGAAAAGAAATGTCGCCTATTTACCTTTAACGGATTCTCCTTCTTGTTCTTGTCTTCTTCCATGTTCTTATTCTTTGGTAATGGTTTCGTCCAAATTGTAAATTACCTGCGCCGTCAACATAAGGGCAGCGGTTTTGGCGGGATCCGTATCCAACTGCCTGTAATTGCCCACGGCTACCAACTTCCTTGCCTCTGCCAAATCGTTTTGATAGATGGACAATGCATTGTGATAATAGGCCTTTAGGGTCAACAGTTCTTCTTTCTTGGGCATTCTGATCAAGATACGCCGGAACACCTCGGTTACGTAATCGGGGTTATCGGCATCGGCCGAAACCATGCACTGGGCCATGACGCGGGCCGCTTCCAAGACCTGCACATCGTTTTGCAGCACCAAGGCCTGTAAGGGCGTATTGGTCTTTTGCCTTCTGACTTCGGAAAAATCGCGGTTAGGGGCATCGAAAATCGTCATCGACGGAGGGGGCAGCGTACGCTTCCAAAAGGTATACAGAGACCTCCTGTACAGATCTTCGCCCCCATCGGGAACATAGGTGGTCAGAACGCCCCGATTGCCCCCGGCATTGGTTTCCTCCCATAGGCCTTTGGGCTGGTAGGGTTTTACGCTGGGCCCACCGATCTCTTTGTTCAACAATCCACTGGTAGCCAGTATGTAATCCCTGATCATTTCACCGCTCATGCGGAACCTCGGGGCCCTCGCCAACCATTTATTTTCGGGATCGGCCTTTTTAAGGGCGGGCGAAAGTTCCGATTTTTGCTGATAGGTCGCCGAAAGCATGATTTTCTTCAACAGGTATTTGATATCCCAACCGTGCTCCATAAAATCAACTGCCAGCCAATCCAAGAGTTCCGGATGGGTGGGCAGGCTGCCTTGAACCCCAAAATCCTCGACGGTCTCCACCAGTCCCTTTCCAAATACCATGGCCCACAAACGGTTGACAAAAACCCGTGCCGTTAACGGATTTTTGGTATCGGTAAGCCATTGGGCCAAGCCCAGGCGGTTCTTGGGCAGCTCTTCGGAAAAAGCGAATATGGTCGCAGGCGTACCCGGAACTACCGAATCGGTCGGCTGGTCGTACTCTCCCCTATTTAGAATATAGGTGGTTTTGGGCGCGGAATCGTTCATCACCATTACATTGAGCCTAGGTGTCTTTTTCATATTGATAAACGACAGCACATCTTCGGTTTCATCGGCGGTAATGGTTATAAACGGGGGGTCGGCGAAGAATTTTTGGTTTTTGGCCTGAACGGCATCCATCTGCAATCCCTTTTCATCTACTTGGTTAAAAAAGGCGAACATTTCAAAATAGTCCTTTTGCGATATGGCGTCGTACTTATGGTCGTGGCACCGGGCGCATTCCAAGGTCAGGCCAAGAATGCCTTTTCCAAGGGTATTGGTGCGATCGAGCACATAATTGACGCGATATTCCTCTTGTATGACCCCGCCTTCCTGGGTAATCGGATGGTTGCGATTAAAGCCGGTCGCCAAAACCTGTTCCTTGGTGGCATTCGGCAATAGGTCTCCGGCCAGTTGCCAGGTCAAAAATTCATCATAGGGCAGATTTTTGTTAAAAGCGTGGATCACCCAGTCGCGCCAAGGCCACATCGTGCGGTAACTGTCGTCTTGGTACCCGTGTGAATCGGCATAGCGGGCGACATCCAACCAAGATTGGGTCATTCGTTCGCCATAGGTGGGCGAGGCCAAAAACTCATCGATGACCTTGTCGATTTTGTCTTCGGAGATATCCCGTAACAAGGTCGGGACCTTCTCCGGCTCAGGGGGCAACCCGGTCAGGTCCAAACTGATCCGCCGGATCAGGGTCTCGTCGGTGGCCCTTTCCGAAGGGCCTAGACCTTGCCCTTCGAGCTTATCGAGGATAAAACCATCGATTTCATTATGTCCCCAGTCGGACACCTCGCTCTTGGGAACCTCGGTTTTTTCAGGGGGGATAAAGGCCCAGTGCCTTTCAAATTTCGCACCTTGACGGATCCATTTTTTGATCAACTTTTTTTCGTAGGCATTCAATGCCAGCTTTGAATCGGGCGGAGGCATCATTTGACCGGGGTCTTCGGAAACTATCACCGCATAGACCTTGCTCTTGTCCAAATCCTTGGGCACGATGGCGTATTCGCCCGGACTCTCGGGAAGTTCCGACAAGGCCATATGTTCCACGTCCAAGCGGAGTCCGGCCTTTCGTTTGTTCGCATCGGGACCGTGGCAGGTATAGCAATTATCGGAAAGAATGGGCTTAATATGAAAATTGTAATCTACCGTCTCCGGTAACGGTAAGGCTGCGTATTGGTCTTTTTCAGTTGCGAATACGCCTTTTTTATAGGCATAAAGGGCACCTATCATTACCGCGAGTACTAGTAAAATGGCAATTTTGTATTTCATCCGTTTGGGTTATCCGATATCTACCGGCCTATACCTCTTTAAATTTAAGCATTTTCCGTGATTACACCGCACAAGTATTTTGGCCACAATTGGATATATCTTACCCATATCCCCGTTTGAATGGCCCGCAATCATCATTCTGTCCAAAAGGATACCCTGATCAAAATCGACCTAGGGCCAACCAGGCCATTAATCCACCCCCTATTTCGATGGCCGATTCGTCCAAATCGAAGGTCGGGGTATGAAGACCGGAAACAATTCCTTTTTCGGAATTACCAACGCCCAACATAAAAAAGCAAGCAGGACCATTGTGCGAATAGTAGGCAAAATCTTCGGCGGCCATCCATTGGTCTACCTCGATTACCTTGGCCGAACCGATATACTCCTCGGCCCCTTTTGCCAGATCGGCGGTCAATTGAGGGTCGTTAACCAAATGTGGATAGCCATGGTTGATCTTGAGCTCGCAACTGCCTCCCATCGATTTGGCCATACCCTTCACCAAGGTTTCAAGCTTTGCCAAGGCTTCCTTTCTCCAATTTTCATCGAAGGTTCGAAAAGTACCCTCTATATACACCTCATCGGGCAAAACGTTAATGGCCCCATCGGCGAGCACCTTGCCGAAGGATAGCACCGATGGTATCTTAGGCGAGCCCATCCGGCTGACCAACTGTTGGGCCGCCACGATAATATGCGAGGCGATCAAGACCGGGTCTATCGCATTTTCGGGCATGGCCGCATGGCCGCCCTTGCCCTTTACGGTAAGGAAAAGCTCGTCCATACTGGCCATGAATTTGCCGGAACGGAAACCCACTTTGCCGACCGGTATGTCGGGTCGTACATGCTGCCCGATGTGTATGGGGCTTCCCAGGTTTTGATAGGCCTCCTCCCCTAGTACCCGCGTGGCGCCCCCCGGCATCACTTCTTCGCCAGGTTGGAACAAAAGATGGACATCCCCCTTAAGCCTGTCCTTCAACTGCACAAGTATTTTCGCACAGAGCAAAAGCATGGCCGCGTGGGCATCGTGTCCGCAAGCGTGCATCACCCCCGGATTCTTCGAGGCATAGGCGACCTCGTTCCTTTCCGAAATGGGCAGGGCATCGATATCTGCCCTGAGAAGGACCGGCTTGCCACCCGGTTCGCCCTTTACGGTAGCCAGCAATCCGGTTTCGGCGACCGTCTTTATATCGGTCAGGCCCATTTTTTGCAGTTGTTCCCGCAGATATCCACAGGTTCGATATTCTTGAAAGGAAAGTTCGGGGTTTTCATGCAGATGCCTACGCACATCGACACATTCGCCAAAATGCTTTTTGGCCAAGGCGCGGATATCTTTCTTTAAACCCATATAATGACGTTATTCTTTTAATCAACCTAGGTGAATTCGGCCTGTTCGTCAGTCGAATCGGGGAAGCACCCTTACCGCCTTACTTTGCGAACTTCAAATTGAACTTAACGGTAACCTCGTCGCCCACGACGATTTGGCCGAACATGGCCGTAGGGGGCTCGATACCGAAGTCCTGCAGTACGAGCTTGTATTCGCCCGACAGTTCGACCACATTTCCGGAGCTGTTGAGCGCTACGGGAATCTCGGCCACATTCCGCTTCCCGGCAATCGTCAAATTGCCGACCACGGTCGATTCGTCCTTTAACCCGGTAAGGACAAAAGTTATTTTCGGGTATTCATCCTTTTTAAGGGCCTTGTGCATTTTATTGTCCATCGTCGCACCGCGTTCACTCTTTATTTCTGCCACATCCACCTCAAAATTTATTTCCTTTATCGTGGCATCGGACAACTGCAATTCGCCGACCATTTTTTGGGCGGCGACCGTCCAATCGTGAACGGTGGAAGTACCGTCTATGGTCAACGTACTTTCGTCCGATAGGGTGTAGAGGTCTTGGGCCGATAGCACAAAGCCATAAGCAACTAAAACTAATGTGATAATGTATTTCATCTTTTAACTTTCAAATTCGAATCTTCTTTTCCAAAACACGGCCTACTCGTCCAAAACGGTCTGCCAGAATTTTTGCTGTTCTTCGGGCGAGGGCTGGTTTTTCGGACTCACCAGGCGCATGCCCACATAATTGGAGTCGGTAAACCACCAAAAACTCTTGGGGATCTGGGGGTCTCTTTTCTGCTGGTTCAAACTCGATGCCGACCGGGCCGCCGAGCGCAGTTTGTCGGCATCGTCGTCCCATGAGCCCCCGCGGTACGACCTCGGATGGATAACCGTGGGAACGTGCCATGGGTTTTTCGCCTCCATATGGGCATAGGCGTCTTCCTTATATTCATCCAATGTCCATTCGGCCACATTTCCGTGCATATCGTACAAGCCCCAAGGATTGGGCTTTTTGCTGCCCACCCTGGCATACTTTTCGCCCGAATTCCCGTAGTATACCGCATACTCGTCGATTTGGGAGACATCATCGCCAAAACTATAGGCCGTCGTGGTTCCCGCACGTGCGGCATACTCCCATTCGGCCTCGGTGGGCAGGCGATAGAACTTACCGGTTACGGTACTCAACCACTTACAAAAGACCAAGGCCGAATAGGCCGACATACTCACTGCCGGAAAGCCATCCTTGCCCATACCGTACGACGGGTCTTCATAAGGGGGACTTGGCCGGGTAATAGCGTCGATCTTGATGACCCGATCATCGTCCAGTTTTACGAACAAATCCTTGTTCTGCTTAAAGAAGAGCTCGAACAGATCCCAGGTGACCTCATACTTACCCATATAAAAAGGGCCAAGTTCCACCTTCTTTTGCGGACCCTCGTCCGCTTTTCGATGGGCCTCCGATTCGGGACTGCCCATCATAAAACTTCCTCCGGGGACATAGACCATATCAAAACTTACATTGGCGGCCGGAACCGTTTCGGTATAACCTTCCACTTGATCTGCAGCTGCAGCCGGCGGAACGACCTGTTGTTCCACGGCCGTGGACACGGCTTCATTCGGGGCGGATTGAACGACCGCTTTCTTTGTAGTGCACGATTGTAATAAGCCCGTGGCAAGGGCCAAGCAAAAAATAGTTTTTTTCATATGATTGGTATGTTCGGTTTCGTTTTTGCTAAAATTAAAGGTTTTTTGGGATTGATAAGGCAAAAAAACGGCTTTAAAGGTAAATGTCCTGTTTTTGCCGGTTTCTCGGATTATTCACTGCTCCGCGCAAAGGATTTCTGACACCCAACTCTTCGATAAATGAATTATCTTTGAAGGTTAACATCAACCATCAAAAAATGAAGAAGTCCGTATTGCTGTTGGCCACCCTTTTGGGCACTTTTACCCTTATCGCGCAAAAATCGAACACCAAAAAACTTGAAAAGTTTACACAGGTAAAGGCCTATGACCGCATTGTCGTTACCCTGGTCAAGGGCAATGAAAACAAATTGGTCATTACCGGTGACGACAAGGACGAGGTAAACATATCGAACAAGAACGGCCTGTTAAAGATAAAAATGGAGTTTGACAATTTCATGGACGGCGATGAAGCTTTGGCCACCCTCTACTATACCGAAGAGCTCGATCTGATCGACGCCAATGAGAACGCCAAAATCAAATCCGACGAAACCCTGACCCATACGGGACGGATCGAAATAAAGGCCCAGGAAGGTGGTATTATCGACCTTAAGGTCGACTTGGACGACCTTTACGCCAAATCGGTTACCGGGGGCGAGATCACCTTGACGGGCAGTGCCAAAACGCAGGAGGTGTTGATCAACACCGGAGGCAAGGTATACAATAAGCAACTGAACACCGAAACGACCGAGGTAACGGTCAGTGCAGGTGGTTTGGCCGATGTAAATGCCACAGAAAAAGTAAAGGCCAAGGTAAGGGCCGGGGGGGCAATCTACATTTATGGCAACCCAAAGGACATCGATCGCGACAAGGTATTCGGGGGCAAGATAGAAGTGGTCGAATAAGCTATTGTCCTATAGCCTTTGCTTCAAAGGCCACGAGTTGGTTGTCCTGAAACCCGGGCGAGACCTCGATAGGGTTGCAGCAAACTTCGCAATCTTCGATATAGGTTTGGCTTGTCACCGAGGCATCGAGCAACATAGAAATATGCTCCCAACAGTAGGGGCATTGAAAAAAATGTTCGTACATCCTCCGGGCTTAAGGGGGGTTAACAAGCTACTGAAATACTATGGCGGCCCTTGTTACAAACGCACCACCATTTCCTTTTTCGATGAGTCGTAAACGGCGTTGATTACCGCTACGGCCTTTCTTGCCTCTTTTCCGCCGACCATTGGCGAACGGTCTTGACGTATGGCATCGATCATATCGGCCAAAACGGTTTTGTGGTTTTGGTGGCCTATGGCCGTCGGGTCGGCGGCACCGGAACCGTTCCCCTTGTCCTGTTCCAAGTCGGGGGCATCCGTACCAGGTACGTTCCATTTGACGATCTTACCAGCTTCCATAAGCACACTTCCCTTTTCACCGTATACCTCCAAACGCTCCGGATAGCCCGGATAAAGGGCCGTTCCGGCGGTAATATTGCCTATCGCCCCATTGCTGAAGTTCAACAGGGCACTTCCCACGTCTTCCCCCTCGATATCATGTACACGGGTCTGCACCTTTCCGAAAACCGAGGTTACGTCGCCCATTAGGTGGATCAACAAGTCGATGGTGTGGATGCCCTGGTTCATAAATGCCGCCCCGCCATCGTACTTCAAGGTACCCCGCCATTGGCTCCCGGCATAGTACTCCTTTGACCTGTACCAATTGATATGGGCATTGCCCATCAGCAATTTTCCCAGCCGACCTTGGTTTACGGCGTTTTTGAGAAGAAGGTAATCGGCACTACATCGGTTTTGCAAGACGCAGCCCAACTTTATACCGCCCCGTTCGCAGGCCGCTATGACCTCATCGATCTTTTGGGTGGTCACCTCCAGGGGCTTTTCGCTCAACACATGCTTACCCGCCCTTGCCGCCGCGTTGATCGCCTCTCCGTGCCTACCGCTTTCATTACAGATACAGACCAGGTTTATCCTGTCTTGGGCCATAAATTCGTCCAAATCGCTGTATACGGGCACGCCAAACTGTTCTTCGGCCGTTTTTACCCGGTTTTCAGATTTGGTATAAAGCGCTTCAAGACGGGCATCTTCCAGTTCGGAAATGCATTTGATATAGTTGTTGACAATCGATCCGGTTCCAACGATTCCGATTCCGATAGGGGTAGACATAGTACGCAGTTTTAAGTTACGACTATGTTACAAAGAAAAATCGTTACCAGCAAGAGGGGAGCCCCTTAAAGCTCTATGTTCAAAAGTTGCCCGGTCAATTGCAACAATTGCAGTTCGGCCAGTTTGGCGTCATATTTGGCCAAGTTCTTATTGGTCTGGGCATTCAAAAGGTTGATTTGCGCCTGACGGAACTCTATCGATGTTATACGCCCCAACTGAAACTGTTCCCTTGAGCGTTCAAAATTGTTTTGATTGGTAATTACGTTTTGTTCTTGGATGCGATAAATGTTCAAGCGGTTTTCGTAGATATCCAAGGCATTCCGAATATCGCGATCTACCTGTAGTTTGACCTGTTCTTTCAAAAGTTCCTGATTTTCGTAGGCGATTCTTGAATTTTTTACGCGGACGGTGGTTCCGCCCCCGTCAAAGATGTTCCAGGTAAGGCTTGCCCCCAGTCCGAAATTCCACGTTTCGTTGTTCGTACCCGGAAAAAATGCCGAAGGGGCACTTTGGTTGAGGTTCCATCCGTAGGTGCCCGTAAGTCCTACGGTTGGCAGGTAGCCCGATTTGTTCACTTTGATGTCGTATTCGTTGATGGCGAGGCTTCGTTCGGACTGTAGCACGGCCACGTTGTTCAATTCGGCCTGGGCGATCAACTCTTCCAACCGGAGCTTGGGAATAAAGGTAATCAAGGTATCGACCTCGAAGGAGGCATCGAGGTTCCGGTTGAGGACAACGTTCAGGTCGCGTTTGGCATTGCGCAATTGCTGCTGCGTATTCAAGAGGTTGATACTGTCATTGGTCACATCTACCTGGGCGTTCAATATATCCAATTTGGTATTCTGCCCGTATTCAAAGGCGTACTCTGCCCTGGTGATACGCTGCATCGATATTTCGAGGGCCTCTTGCAGTACGTTTTTGTTTTCGGTGAGCCTGGCCACTTCAAAATACACACTGAACAATTGCAGCAAGGTATTTTCGATGGTCTCCCTGGCCTGCAGCTCGCTGAGCTGGTATTGTTCCTTAAGCCGCTTGTAATTGTAAAAGCGGCCCAAACCATCGAAGAGGGTGTAATTGACGTTCAAAGCCGAACTGTAACGTTGGGCCTCGGCCTTGTACAGGTCTTGGTCGGGCCTGGGACTCCCGTCCTCGTTCAACTGACCGGGAAACTCGATGGTCGAATCGTCCCGATTGTAATCTGCGCCGGCCGTTGCCGTAATGCTAGGCAGGTAGCCCGAGTTGAGGACACCTTGGTTGTTATCGGCGATCTTTACCTCGTTGCGCGCCACCTTGATGTCAAAATTATTCCGCAAGGCCAGTTCTATGGCTTCATCCTTTGACAATACTCGACCTTGCGCGAAGGTAAGGGTACCTATCGCCAAACATAAAAGCGTGGCGCTCGTTTTGATTATCTTCATTCTTGACTATTCTTTGCCTCCAATTCCATTTTCGGCGAATCGCTATGTTCGAGGTTTCCGTTTTGACCATGTACGGAACCTTTTTGCATTTTACGTTCTTCCTCTTGTTCGATTATGGCCCGTTCCACTTCTTCCTTACTTACCACTCCCCCTTTGACCAGCCACTTCTTACCTACTTTCATCTTGTTGCTGAAGGCCAGGAACAGCGGCAGCATCAACAAGGTTAGAATCGTGGCAAACCCGATACCATAGGCAATTGAAATGGCCATTGGTTTCAAGAACTGGGCCTGCCGGCTCTTTTCCAAGAGCAAGGGGGCGAGCCCCGCAATGGTAGTGACCGAGGTGAGGAAGATCGCCCTAAAGCGCGACCGTCCCGCATCGTAGATGGCATCGTCGAATTTCATCCCCTTCCTTAAGTTTCCATTGAACTTGCTGATGAGTACCAAGCCGTCGTTTACCATAATACCTATCAAGGCTATGATACCCAACATAGAGAGCATATTGACCGGAAAACCGTGGATCCAATGCCCCCATGCCACGGCCGTAAGGCTAAAGGGCACCATTAGGATGAGCAACAAGGGCTGGCTAAAGCTCCTGAAGGTAAAGGCTATGGTGATATAAATCAACAATAACACGGACAGGCCGACCACCCTCAAGGAATCGGTCATTTTCTTGGCCTCCCTGTTCTGCCCTTCATAAGATGCGGTAACCGTCGGGTATTTGGAGTGTATTTCGGGCATGATATTCGTCCGGATGTCCGTCATAATATCGGTGGCCGTCGTGGTTTTTTCATCCTTTAGGTCGGCCGTAACCTGAATTTCCCGCTGCCCTTCGAGGTGGTTGATGGCCACATCGCCACGTTGTATGGTATAATTGGCGATTTCCTTCAGGGGAACCTTGCTGCCACTTGGGGTGGTGATACGCATTTCATCCAGGTCGGTAATCGACGACCGGTTTTCCCGGTCATAACGCACCCACACCCGTATTTCATCCTGGCCACGTTGAAAGCGCTGTGCCTGGGCCCCAAAAAAACCGGCCCGAACTTGGTCCATAACGGTTCTCAGGTCGAGTCCCAACAAATAGGCGTTCTCCTTAAGTTCCAATCGGATTTCCTTGATACCGGCCGGGTCGTTGTCGGCAACGTCCTTAAGCAGGGCATTGTTCAGCATGGCCGCCTTCAATTCGTTCTTCGCGGCCTTGAGCTCCTCTATGTTGTTGCCCAATAGCGACACCGAAACGGGGCTCCCGCCAAAATTACCCCCGGAGCCATAGATCAGGCTTTCGACCCCCACTACGGGCCCGACCAATTCTTGCAAGCGATTGGTAACCATATCGGCCCTGATCTCGTCGGGACGTTCTTCGCCCGGCAATAAATTGATGACCAAATTGGCCGTAGAGGAGCCCGGCCCCAAATTTCGTATCGTGTTTTCAAAAAGCTGCTTGCCCGTGCCTTTCAGGTACTTCTCGGTAAGCTCTTGATTGACAATTTTCGACTTCTCCTCAATAAGGCTTATAATGCTATCCGTTACCTTTTCGTGGGTACCGTTGGGCATCAGCAACTCTATGGTAAGCTTATCGCTGGCCACCCTGGGAAAGAAAGAAGTCCGTACGATCCCCCCGCCCAGGGAACCAATGGTCAAGACCAGGGCAATGGCAAAAAAGGAAAAGGTCAATATCTTGTGCTTGAGACCGAACCGCAGGGCGGGACTGTACATCCTATCCCTCATCCACACCATTAAACGGTCGCCCAGTTCATTAATTCGCCGCAATTGGGCAAAAGCCTGGCCAATTTTTGTCTTGGGCCGTTTTTCCATGGGCGCCAGGGCCTTGGAATGCGCCAAGTGGGCCGGCAATATGATCAGGGCCTCTACCAGGGAGACGACCAAGGTGAGAATAACGATCACCGACACCTCGCTAAAGAATTCCCCGATCCGTCCGTCTAGAAAAAGGAAGATGGAAAAAGCCAAGATGGTGGTGATAATGGCCGATACGATGGGCGGTATCACCTCGAGGGTACCGTCTATCGCCGCCTGTATGGGCGATTTCCCCTTTTCGTAATGTTGGTAAATGTTCTCGGCGATCACAATACCATCGTCTACCAGGATACCGATAACGATAATCATCCCGAAAAGGGAAAGGACGTTTATGGTAACATCGAAATATTGGGCAAAGATGAACATGCCCAAAAACGAGATCGGTAAGCCAAAGGCCACCCAGAATGCCAATCGGGTATTGAGAAAAAGCGAAAGAAATACGAGCACCAGGATCATTCCCACGATGGCGTTCTCGGTAAGTAGTTCGGTGCGCTGGTTCAGGGTCTTCGATTGGTCGCTTACCACGTTGAGCTTGATATTGTTATGCTTGTGGTTAAAGTCTTCGATATACGCCTTGACCTTGTCGGCAGAGGAAATCAAATCTTCGGTATTGGTGCTGGTAATCGATGTGTTTACCGAAAGTTGCCCGTTGAAATAAGAGGCGTTGGGAGATTCGGCGAAGCGATCCCGAACAATGGCCACATCCTTTAAGCGTACCGTTTGGCCCGAGGCATCGGCCCTTATAATCAGATTGGAGAGTTCCTTGCCGTAGTACGACCGGTTATTGGCCCTTATCAAATACTCTTCGGTATCGGTCTTAATGTTTCCGCCCGTAACGAGAATGTTGGCATTGCCAACGGCCTGGGCCACATCGTTAAAGGAAACATTATAGGCCAGAAGACTATTCTCGTTGACCGCAATTTCTATTTCCTCCTCAGGAAAGCCGGTCATTTCGATCTGCGAGATCCCATCAATGGCCCGGAGTTCGTTTTCGACCTGCCTGCCGATGTGCTTTAACACATCCAAGGGAACATTCTCGCCACTTATGGCAAAACTGATGGTCTGTCTAATGGCCTCGAGCTTGGAGACCACCAAGGGCTCCATACCCGTTGGAAACGAAGGGACCCTATCGACCGCATTCTTTACCTCGAGCAACATAAAATCGATATCCCTGCCCTTTTCGATCTCGACATTGATAAGGCCACTGTTTTCCCGCGAAGTAGAGGTAACGCGGTCAACCCCCTCCAGGCCCTTCAGGTTGTCTTCGATCTTAAGCACTATCCCTTCCTCTACCTCCTGGGGCGAAGCCCCGGGATAAGTGATGTTTATGGTGATATTCTTGGAATCGGAGAGGGGAAAGTACGATGAATTGAGCGTCAGCATGCCGGCAATACCAAAAATGGCAAAGGCCATGATAAAGACATCTACCGCCACATGATACTTTATAAAATAAGAGATGATATTTTTCATGGGCGACGGTTACGGATTGCTCTTTTCTTCCAAAATCTTTACAAGCATGCCTGCATAGGCGCCCACTACGGGCTTGGAGACTATGGTCGTTCCGTCGGGCACGTCTTTCAAAACCACTGTCTTGTCGGAGAAATAGACCGGTTTTACGTCGATTTGATCCAAAACGGAGTCCCTGACCACAAAGATCTTATCGTTTTCGAGCAGTAGCCCCCGATCGATCTCTATGGCATCCTGTTCTTCCTTGGCGTTCAAATTGGCCTCGAGGTACATGCCTTCCCGCAACCCTTCATCCTTCACCTCGATAAATGCCTTGATGGTCTGTGAGGCCTGATCGACACTGGCGTTGACTCGCGAAACCTTGCCCTCATAGCTTCGGGTTCGGTCTAAATTTACCAGCTCTACCTTCTCGCCGATCTTAAGCAGGTCGCTGTAGGTCTTTGCGATCGACACTTCCAGTTCGTATACGCCGGTATCGATAAACTCCCCCAGTTTTTGTCCCGAACGGATCAAGGTACCCTCCGTAACCAGGGCCTCCGTAAGTACCCCGTTGAAAGGCGCAGTGATCCGGTACTTGACCAAACGCTGTTCCAAATTTTTGACGTTGTAATAATTGGTGAGTATACCGCGGCCCGAAATAAAGAACTTCTCTTTTTCGGTCGTCATTTCCGGTAAGGGGGGTGTCGTCTTCTCGATATCGAAGCTTCCCAGATACGCTTCCCATTTGGGGTATATTTCCGGGTAATCGAGCCTTAGATCCGGCATGATCGAGGTAATCAGATTGTACAAATTGCTTTTGGCCGATTGGACACTTGCCGAATATTCGGCCGCATCGATTCGGATAATGGTCTCTCCGGCATTGTAGGCCTGGCCTGCCTTGAAAAGTTTCGCCCCCCTTCTAAAAACCCCTTGTACCTCCGAATACAGTTCTACACGTTGCTTGGCAATAAGGTTTCCGTTCGCAGGTACCTTTATGGGCACCGGACCATTTTGAACGGTTTCCACAAAAACCGTTTTTACAATTTTTTCCGGTTTGGGCTTGGGAGTGGTCTTACTGTCGATAATGGCCTTGGCGGCAAAAATAGAAAGAATGATCAATAGTACCCCGATTACGGAAAGGACTACTTTACGTGTATTCATAAATTAAAGCTAGTTAGTTGGTGGTTTGACTACAAAACTATCCAATAGTTTCAGCCGGTATAGTTAAATGTATCTTAAATGTAATTGTAGGGCATTAAAGAAAAAAGAGATGCCCAATGCATCCCTTTAACCAAACTAATCAATAAATTTCGGTACTAGTCAATATCATCATCCTCAAACTTGGTATCGGCCATTCGCGTTTTACTGAAATTGGGGTCTTTGAAATCGCGTTCCAAATCCTCCTTATCGTAATCGAACACCAAGAAATCGCGGGAAGAGCCCATACGCTCCAAGTTCTTTACCGATTCGAATTTATTGTTCTGGATTTGAAATACCTCCAGGCTTGCCAATTGTTCGAACTCGGCCGGCACCTCGCCCCCAAGTTGATTGTTCGCAAGAACCAATTCCTTAAGTTTCGTCAACTTTCCCATTTCGGGCGGTATGCTTCCCTCAAGGGTGTTTTCGAAAAGCCCCAAGCTTTCCAGGGAAGACAGGCTGCCCAAAGATTTGGGAATATCGCCCTTTAGGCTATTGCTTGAAAGGTTCAATACTTTTAGGTTCTTGATGTCACCAATACTCTCCGGAATACTTCCCGTCAAAAAATTATTGAAGGCCGTTAACTCCTCCAGGTTTTTCATCTTGCCAAGGGCCACCGGCAACTCGCCCTTAAGTCGGTTCATTTCCAATTTGAGGGTTCGCAACCTAGTGAGGTTTACCATTTCTTCGGGAAGTTCTCCCGTAATCGAGTTAAAGGCCAAGTTCAACAAGGTCAAATTTTTCAGCTGGGCAATACTTCCGGGTATAGTACCACTTAAATTATTTCTGAACAGGTTTATTTCGGATACATGGTCGTTGACCACCTTGACTCCGTACCATTCCGAAACATCGGTGTCCGTATCCCATTTATGGGTCCATTGATTGCCATTGGTAGACTTATAAAATTCGATTAAAGCCTCTTTTTCCGTTACGGGAACCTCTGCCTTAAGAGAACTGGCCGAGAACGACAAAAGGACGAGATAGATTAAAATATTTTTCATATCGGGTTAGGTTTTACGCTAGCGACAACATCGGTCAACTAAGAAATACCCTACAAAATACGGATTTCGATAGACGAAAACCAAAAAAATATCGGCCAACTGCCCTATATTGTTGTGAAAGCCCCGGATTTTGTTGTGTTTTACTTTTTTTAGAGGAAGTTTAACACCTTCATTCGCCCATATTCTCAAGCTGAAGGGTTATTTCTCCCCATCGCTCCATTAAGTCCTCGAGCTCCTTTTTCTTGTTTTGGTAGGTATCGAAAAAGTTGGGTTTGGCGATAGTGGCGTCGTAATCCATCAGCAATTCATGGTCGATATCGGCAATCTGTTTTTCGAGTTGGGCGATCTTATTTTCAACCGAGCTCAATTTGTTTTTGAGCGATTTGAGCTTTTTCTGGTCTTTAAAACTATTGTTTTTGGGTTTGTCCGAAGTCTTTTTTTCCTTTTCCGATTTCTTTTCGATTACCCTAAAGTCTTCGGCCTTGCGCTGTTCGAGATAAAAATCGATATCCCCTAAATACTCTTTGATCTTTTTGTCCTTGAACTCGTATACCTTATTGGTCAGGCCCTGCAGAAAGTCCCTATCGTGGGAAACGACCACCAAGGTACCCTCGAAATTGGTCAAGGCCTGTTTCAATACATTCTTCGACTGGATATCGAGGTGGTTGGTCGGTTCGTCCATTACCAAAACGTTGAAGGGCTGAAGCAGCATTTTGGCCAAGGCCAATCGGTTTCTTTCGCCCCCCGATAGCACTTTGACATATTTATCGACCTCATCGCCCCGGAACAAAAAGGAACCCAAGATATCCCTTACCTTACTTCTGTTCTTTTCGTTGGCCGCATCGATCATGGTATCGAGTATGGTCTTGTTCCCGTCGAGATACTCGGCCTGGTTCTGGGCAAAATATCCGATTTGCACATTGTGCCCCAGTTTCATCTTGCCCTCGTAATCGAGCTCGCCCACCA
Source organism: Pseudozobellia thermophila (assembly GCF_900141855.1). Taxonomy (GTDB): domain Bacteria; phylum Bacteroidota; class Bacteroidia; order Flavobacteriales; family Flavobacteriaceae; genus Pseudozobellia; species Pseudozobellia thermophila. The sequence continues at coordinate 1,214,306 of NZ_FQYU01000001.1, read as the reverse complement.
TGATTTTCGCCAATGTGGACTTGCCTTGGCCGTTTTGTCCGACAAAGGCGGTCTTGCTATCGCGCTCCAGCAACAGGTTGATATCCTTTAGAACCTCTTTATCCCCATAACTTTTGGAAAGGTTTTCGATTTCGGCCACGACCTTGCCCGGGGTGACGGAAACGGGAAAACGAAGGTTCATGACGGCATTGTCGTCTTGGTCCACCTCGATCCGCTCCATCTTATCGAGTTTTTTGATCAAGGATTGCGCCATGGAAGCCTTGCTACTTTTGGCCCTGAACTTCTCGATCAGTCTTTCGGCCTGCTGGATCTCCCTTTCCTGGTTCTTTTGGGCGTTCAATTGTTGCTCTTTGATCTCTCCCCTCAGCTTTAAGAACTGCGTATAGGGTTTGTTGTAGTCGTAAATGCGCCCCAACGATATTTCGATGGTCCGGTTGGTTACATTGTCCAAGAACATTTTATCGTGCGATACGATTACCACGGCACCGGTATAATTGTTCAAGAACTGTTCCAGCCAAATGATCGATTCGATATCGAGATGGTTGGTCGGCTCATCGAGCAGGAGCACGTCGTTGCTCTGCAATAGCAACTTCGCCAGCTCGATCCGCATTCGCCACCCCCCGGAAAAGGTTTCGGTCTTCTTGTCAAAATCTTCGCGCTTAAAACCCAGGCCCAATAGAATTTTCTCCGTATCGCCCTGATAATTGTAGCCCCCTAAGATCTCATACCTGTGGGTGAGGTCGCTCAGGTCTACGATCAATTGGTTATAGCTCTCACTTTCGTAATCGGTTCGTTCGGCCAGTTGGTGGTTGACCTGATCGAGCTGCAGCTCCATGGCCTTTATTTCGGAAAATGCCTGGTAGGCTTCCTCCAAGACGGTACGTCCTTCCTCGAAATCGATATCCTGCCTAAGAAACCCGATCTTGATATTTTTTTCCTTGGCAATGGTTCCCATATCCGGTTCAAAATCTTGGGCCAGCAACTTGAGCAGGGTCGATTTTCCCGCCCCGTTCTTACCTATTAGCCCTACGCGGTCGCCCCCGTTGAGCCGAAAGGAAATTTCTTCAAAAAGGTATTCACCACCAAAGGATACCGAAAGATTATGGATGTTCAACATTGAAATTGGTTTCGAGATATTATATTCCGCTTTCTAGTTCGCCATTCGAAAACCACGGAGATAAAAACGTTTGAATTGTAACAAATATTACCGATAAAGATAGGCGTATTACTTACTTTTGTCAAAATTCTTGCAAATGTTAAAAAAAGGAAACAAACTATACAGCATTTTAACAGGAACTTGTCCCAGGTGCCATAACGAAAGTATGTACCTTGAATCCAACCCCTATAAAATGGGCCACCTTTTTGAGATGCACGAACGTTGCTCGCATTGTGGCCTAAAATACAAAATGGAGCCCTCTTTTTTTTATGGGGCGATGTATGTAAGCTATGCCGTAGGTGTCGCCTTTGCCGTAGCCGCCTTTATTATCGCCTTTGTTTTTTTCGGAGCCTCGTTGTTGAACACCTTTTTCGCCATCATCGGAACCTTGGTCGTCTTCATGCCGGTCATTATCAGGCTTTCGAGGAACATTTGGATCAATTTCTTTATCAAGTACGACAAAAAGGCCGGCAAGGTACACTCCTAAGCCCTAGTTGTCAAAACGGCGAATGTCCATTTCGGCATCGAGGGCGATACCCTCCTCAATAAAATCAAGGAGCTGCCTTGAAGCATAAGGGGCGATCAGCACCCCTCGCGAACCGAAGCCGTTGAGTACATAAAGGTTTTTATGTTCGGGATGCCTGCCTACCAAGGGCCTTCTATCGCTTACCGTAGGCCTGACCCCCGCCAGCTGTCCCACCACCTCATAATCGCACGATATCAAGGCGCCCAGCTTTTGCTCTAAGGCTTCCTTTGTCCTTTGCGTAGGCTCGTTCGTCTTATCCCTCCATTCGTAGTTGGCTCCGACCTGATAGAGGTCGTTTCCCAAAGGGATAACGAAGACCGATGATTTGAGGGCGAAATCGATTTTCAGGTCCACGGCCTTGACCACTAGGTATTCGCCCTTGCTTCCATTGAGCGGTAGGTAGTTAAAAAAGGGATTCCCCTTCATACCGAAGCCTTCGGCAAAAACAATTTTACCTGCCCTGATACCCTTGTACTCCACAAACCTCTCGTTAATATGCAATTTGGCATAATCAAAGGTTTCGGCGAGGAGCCTATCGTTTTCAGCAAGCCGATCGGTATAGCCATCGACCAGTTTATTGGTATCGATGCGTCCGGTATGGAGCACTTCCCCGAAGCCCAATGGGGCATCTATATTCGAATGGGTATTCGGATGAATTGTAGGCGATAGAAACTTGCCCAGTCCCATTTTATCGGATGCCTCGAACCACATGTTCTGCTCTTCGATGGAACTAAGGCGACGATAGACCGGAAAGGGGTGGTCCAAGCTCCCCAGCTTTGCCTCCAAGGCCGCATAGAAGGGCTTGGCCCCTTGCAACTGCACATCGGCCTTCCAGGCCAAGGTAAAGCGTTTTAAAATTACCGGATTGTACAAGCCGCCCGCAACCCTTGAAGAGGTTTGTGAGCGGTCGCTAACCACCTTAAACGTCTTATCGGCGCCATCGAGCCGCTCGGCAAAGGAAATGCCGGCCAGCCCAAGCCCTACGATCAAATAATCCAACATGGGGGCAAAGGTAACCAATGTAAACCTCTTTTGGTACCGGGATGGAAACGAAAAAGGGCGCCCCGACCAAATGGTCGGGGCGCCCTGTATTATTGAATTGGAATATTTTTTAGGCCTAATAAGCCCACATGTCTTGTTCGCGGTCGCGGATGGTCTCTTGGATCCTTTTGGCCTCCAACAATTGGAACAACGCATTGTTGGGAATATAGTCGTTGACCTTGCGGTCGCCGTGTACGTTGTCTTCCCTATAGATGACCCCATTGAACCTTCTTGCGTTCAACAACATATCAAAGGAAATGGGCTGGGCCGAGTTTCTTTGGTTGAACACCTTGGCCTCGTGCAAGATCTTTCTGGCATCCGGGTACCATACCCAGAACAGCTCCACCTTGGCATCTGCGGGATCCATGGACTCATCGTCTATAAAGTTGACATCCGGAGCCACGGGCGCTATACCCAAAAGACGGTACTTCAATTCTCCTTGGCGCTTGTCGAAGTACCACATGCCTTTGATACGGTATTCTTCGATATCGGCGGCCGTAATGCTTCTTTTCATGACGTACTCGGGAGAAAGTTCTTCACCGGCATTGATCTGTTCGTATCCATAATCGGTGGTATCGACCCTTTGCAAAGTAGCCTCAAGGTCGGAAAACTTTCGCTTATCGGTAAAGTACGAATCGGCATAGACGTCTTCGAGCTCACCATTTTTAATGCTCCTTAACAACACATCGTACAGGGATCTTCTGTCGCTACCTATATCAACGGTGTCGGTCGGATAATACAAAGGGAAATTCACCCTTTCATCAAGGTCGATGACCTCCCAAACCGTCTTGGACCAAAGTATGTCACGATCGTCGACATAACCGTATTCCAAGGGTGCATCGTTGTCCAAAGCCTTCTGGGCCTCGGTCTTTATTCCGATTTCCTCCGGCTTTTTGGCGTTTAGGATGTTCGCCTGGGCCATCATGGAAACAGGTAACAAAGTTACTGCTCCGATTACTAAAACATTCTTCCAATTCATGTTTGTCAATTTTAAAATTACCGGGCAACCAATGGCTGCCCGGTTTTTCACTTAATATTAGTTTGTGATCTCCACGACTACAGGAGATACTTTTTTCAACTTGTAACTCTTGTTATTGGTGATGTAGGCCTCGATATCGAATATCTGAACCACATCTCCCCTTTTAGCCCTTTTCAAGGCTGTTTTGGCCATACCGTTCAACTTGTTGCCTTTTACACTTACGGTAGGCTGGCCGGGCACCTTGAACTTAAATCCGCTAACCGCGAGGTTCAGATCAAAGTCAAAGTCTTCCAACATAGCTCCGATAGTAGCTATCTCCATGTTGGCCCTTGGCAACTTAACCGTACCATCTTGCTTGCTTACGGTACCTGCAGGCCTTGGAATATCCTTGATCCTGAATTCGGACTTAGACGAAACCGTTTGGCCATCAGGCAATGTACCTGAAGCGGTAATGGTAACCGTTCTACCCTTACCTGGGTTCATTACGTACTTACTGCCTCCAACGGACTTAAGACCTGGAGCCGAAGCTTTTACCTTGTTGTTGGGTATACCCGGAATAGAGATGGACATCGGGTTGGCAACGCCCCTATAGACAACGTTCATCTTGTCGGCGGCGATCAAGGCGGCATTAGGCTTGCTGATGGTAGCAAAGGTATTGTTCACAGGCACTTCGATCTCTTCCCCATCTTGTTGGAAGAAAAGTTTTCCCTTTACAACATGGTCTCCTGGAGAACCGGCGCTGATCAACATTTTGACCCCACCTTCTTCCAACCTATAATCGGTTCCTTCGGTAAGTTTACGTCCGTCCAAGGTCAACTCGGCCCTTACAGGCTTGGAGCTGTTGTCCGTTTTGCTGATAATGATCTTACCATCGTATTTTTCTCCACTGTAGTAAGCGGACTTACTACCGAACAAAGAGGTCTGGAAGTTCTTCAAGGAAACCTGATCGCTCAACTCACCTTCGAGCATAGCCTTCAAGGCAGACTCTTCGGTAGCCTTTATATCGGCTTGCAGCGCAGTCAATTTAGCCAAAGAAGCCACTTGAGGGAATCCTTCGTAGTGATATTTGATCCAATCGACCTTGGAACCGTCGCGCGTTTCCACTTTTCCGTTCTCGTCACCGGTTTCGAACCTAGCTTCTACCGAAGACTTGATTCCTTTGGGCACCATGGCCGAAACCTGGTCGCGGTAATCGTGGATGCGCTTCAAGAACTCTTTTCCACCTTCTGAAAGGCCATCTCCTTGGAAGAACTTTTGGTCTAGGTAATCGGACTTGTCCATTACCATATAATCCTTGGGATCTTCGACGCCTTCCATCATCTCGGTCTTAAGACCGTCCAAATAATCGTAAAACTCTTTGGACATAGCCTTGATCTTCTGGGCGTCTTCGTATAACTTCTTATACTTGGCGGCATCTTCCGATGCCTTGGTTTCCAAATTAGCCAAGTAGGCTTCGTTACTTTCTATTGTTTTGGCGTTGGAAGCCTCTAGTCTTTCGTTCATAATACCGAAAGCCGAAAGTACTTCCTTACTCATGTTTAACGCCAACATTGCGATGAACACCAGATACATTAGGTTGATCATCTTCTGACGTGGTGTTTGTTTTCCTCCTGCCATGTTTTCTAATTAGATTTGATTAATTAATGATTTGGGGATACTAATATCTAATTAGTTTCTGGTCATTGCGCTCAACATACCACCGTATACTCCGTTCAAGGAAGAAAGGTTGGTTGCCAAGGATTCCATTTGGTCTTTAAGTGCCGCGGCGTTCTGCACCACTTCTTCGTTGACCGAGGCTTGTTTGCTCGCACTCTCCAATTGAACTTTGTACAGGCTGTTCAAAGACTCCATTTGAGCGGCGGCCTGCAACATTTCCTCGGAATATTTTCTTGTAGATTCCATTGCATCGACGGTCGGGGCGATACCTTTGGCGGCACCTTCGAAATTCCTAATGCTGGTACCTAGGCTCTCCATCAAGTTGGCATCGACACCGGCTTCTTTCAGCAAGTTGTCCAGTTTAGCCGACAATGAGGCCTCTGCTTCCTTGATCTCGGCAGCTTCACTGCTCTTTCTTTGTTGCGATTCACCTCCGGCCAACTCTGGGTATACCAAAGACCAATCGTATTCGTCGTCTACCGGTTCAAAGGCACTAATAGCAAAAATAAGCGCTTCGGTAATAAGACCGATGGCAAGTAGGACACCACCGTTTAAGGGGCCAAGCTCCCAGTGAAGGATTTTAAACAATGCACCAATGATTACTACCGATGCTCCAAGGCCGTAGGCCATGTTAAACAGTTTTTTTGTTGATTTTGACTGTGCCATAATTTAAGATTTAATTTGAAATTTAATGTTAAAAATAAAGATTTGGTTTAATGTTTGGAACTATTGTCCCCAATCGCATTTCTCAATTGCGATCCGGAACGGTGTATTTGAACTTTAACTATTTGCCGGGACCCTTTCCCCTTGGGGCTTGGTTCCCTATTTTATTATTTTATTGGGTCGAATCTTCTTCCCCCATATAATCCTGAACGGTCCTGAACCCTATATAGCTACGGGCCGAATCGGCGTATTCGTAATCGCGGGTACTTACCTGTAGGAAGTAAGCAACGTCTTTCCAAGAACCACCGCGAATAACCTTTCTGGCATTGGCGGCATCACCACCGTTGGGGTTCATGGTCGAAACGAATTCGTAGGAGTTCGGATCATAGCTCGAGTTGGTCCACTCAGAAACGTTACCCGCCATATTGTACAGGTTATAGTCGTTTGGCTCATAAGATTTCGCCTCTACGGTATACAGGGCGGCATCTGCGGCATAATCGCCCCTCTGGGGCTTAAAGTTGGCCATAAAGCAACCGGTATCGCTTATTACGTACGGACCGCCCCAAGGATAGGTCCCTCCTTCGATACCACCTCTGGCGGCATACTCCCATTCGGCCTCGGTAGGCAACCTGAACTGGTTGACAAACTGTTTGCCCCGGCTCTTTTGGTCGTCGTTCTTCAACTTGGTCCTCCAATTACAGAAGGCCCTCGCCTGGTCCCATGACACCCCTACAACAGGATAGTCGCTATAGGCATCGTGCCAAAAGTAATCGTTGTGCATCGGCTCGTTATAGGAATATTCGAAATCGCGGATCCAAACCGTGGTGTCGGGATAAATCTCCAATTCTTCGTGACGGATAAAATCCTTTCTGCTACCCGTCCTTGAGCGGGCCGCGGCTTCAATATCCATCCAACTGTATTTGTACTTCAACTTGGTGACGTCGATGGTACGCTGACCATTGTACGACTCCTCTTCCGGGATGTACAAAGAATCCATCACCTCGGTATAATACTCATCGGGATACTCCGAAATATCCCAAACCAGGTCTTGGTCTTTGTTCAACGCCCTTCCCTCATAACCAGTCTCGCCCATACCGGCATAATTATCCAGCATATACTTGTCATAGGCCGAAAGTTTGGTCGTATCGGCATCCTTGAAGGCGTATTCACCAATACCCCCATCTTCCGGGCCCAAGCCAAGCTCATCGGCCAAAATGGCCAACCTGGTCCTGGTAATGGAGTCTTTTACCCATTCTACGAACTGGCGATACTCGCTATTCGTAATTTCGGTATCATCCATATAGAACGATCTGACCGTAACGGTCTTTGTGGGTGCGTTCATGATCTTAGCCTGGTCCTCCTCGGTCTTACCCATTATAAAGGAACCTCTTGGAATGAGCACCATCCCATAGGGTTTCTCCGGATACCATTTTTTGCCTTGGGCCCCGACTAGCTCTCCTTTTGTTCTTGACCCACAACTACTGAGCAAAAAAACAAACGCTATAGATGATAACAATAGCTTTTTCATACTTTAGGTTAAATTTCGATTCTGGTTATTAACTGCAAATACTATGATTTAATTCTACACTCTAAAACTGTGATTTATTTAAATTATTGTATCAACGGCAATTATACTTTATTTTTTTTGACACTGTTATTACATCCCGCCATGGTAGCTGAAGCCCTTGTACAAAAGCCTTTTAAACCATAGCCTCTTTAATTGAACCCTTTTTTGTAAGCCTTCAGCCATCTTTCTGGGATATTTTGGTCGCAAGCTTGCAAATAGTCCGTTTTTGTGCATGGTAATAACGCAACGGCATTCGTTTTAGTGTGCGAAGACAAAATAGAAGGTACCTCAACCCACCACCTATCGGTCAGGTTGCTCTTGTAAAACACCAGTTGTTCGGTATCGCAGGGCACATTGTACTTGGTAAAGTTCTCCGCTTCCTCCAGCGGCGATTCGGTAATCCGAAAATTATATCCTTCGATGAAATACCAAATTATCTGGGCAACAAGCTGGGACGATTGCATGGCATTCTCCATTTCATAGATCCCAAAGACCATCACCTTATCACTGAAACCGGCATATCTCGAAATGGCACAGATCTCCCTTCCCGTGAAGCCATTGGGCGAAAAGTTATCGAGCAGTCCTATTTCACTGGCCCTTACGGCCCGGGCATCCATACTTACCATGTGCGCATTTCGCAGAACGGGCTCGGCCAAGGATATGTCGGCACCCAGATCCCCCAACCGATAGGCATCGAAGAACAAGCGCTCCATCAGGTCCATTTCCTCCTGTGCATTAAAATAGCTCTGATAGCCGATATTGGAAAAGTTATAAAGGTTATTGGGTTTTTCGGTAATGATCTTGCTCATGTACGAGTGCGATGAAATCAATTCGTCATCCATACCAAAATCAAAACGACTGTCTACGGCCACCAGGTTGACCAGGTCCTTGATCCCGTCGAAAGCGCGATAGGCCGGATAGGTAATGTCTTGTGTGGCCCCGATTATCACCGGCACGATACCTTCCTTGATCAGGGCGGCCAAGGTATTCTTGACCACAAAATAGGTGTCTTCGACCGTAGCCCCTTCCTCAATATCGCCAATATCGGCCAAGGTTGAATTCCAGTTGCCCATCAACAGTTTGTAGAGCTGGATGCGTATGCCCGATATATCCAGTTTCTCGGGTTTCTTCTCAAAGGCGTTTCTCGACTCGTTCACCCCTATAATGGCTATGTCAACCCCCTTCAGGTCGGGCAGGCCGTCCCGCTGGGTATGAATCCTCAAATGCTTGCCCAAGGCTTGTTGCGGCAATAGCTCACAGTGTGCCAATACCTTATCTTCGACGGGCACCAAAAAATCTAATTCCATCCAATACTAAAAATTACTTCGCTAAAGACCCAGGGTCTTCGATTTGCCAAAGATAATAACCGACAATGAAGTAACGCGCGCCAATCGTCCTTTATTAAGGGAATAAATTTCCTTTTTTGGACCAAAGTCCCCCAAGAACCACGATCCACAAGGGCCAAAACACAAAGACACCTTGGCCCGTGTTTCAGGCCAAGGTGTCTTTTCCGATAGTATTGCAGACCCACTTTCAATGGTCGCGGTCTATTTTTTCTTGGCCTTGGGTTTGGCCTTGGCCTTTTTCTTTGGTGCCTTTTTTTCAATTAAGGCCTTGGCCTCTTCCAACGACATCTTGGCCGCATCTACGGTTTTGGCCAATTCTACCTTTGTCTTGCCCTTGATGATATTGTGCCGCCCCCAACGTGCCTTTTCGATACGTATGCCTTCATCTTCCCAGTTCTGCACGACCTTGTCGATTTCCTTTTGCTTTTTCGCCTCGATGAGCTCGATGATATCGGCTTCCGAAAGGTTGTCAAAATCGTACTTTTTATTGACGTTGATGAACATACCGTCCCATTTGATAAAGGGCCCGAAACGACCGGTGCCCTTGGTCACCTCCTTGCCTTCATAAACATAGATGGGCGCATCGGCCTTTTGTTTTTCCTTGATAAGTTCGACCGCACGTTCAAAATCGACCTCGAAGGCACTTTCCCCTTTTTCGAGGGACACGAATTTTTTGCCAAAACGCACATAGGGGCCGAACCTTCCCACGTTCGCCTCAACCTCCTCGCCTTCGTAAACCCCTAGTTTTCTCGGAAGTTTAAAGAGTTCCATGGCCTCTTCGTAGGTAATGGTGTTCAAGGACTGGCTGGGCAAAAGGCTGGCGAACCGGGGTTTTTCCTCATCATCTACCGTACCTATCTGTACCATCGGCCCGAACCGCCCTAAGCGCACGGACACTTGGCGTCCCGTCGCCGGGTCTTCGCCCAAGATACGTTCGCCACTGGCCCGGTCGGCATTTTCCTGAACATCGAGCACCATGGGGTGAAAATCCTTGTAAAAGTCCTTCATCACCTTCTGCCAATCCTCATCTCCTTCGGCTATCTCATCAAAATCTTCCTCGACCTTGGCCGTAAAGTTGTAGTCCAAAATATTGGCAAAATGGCTTACCAAGAAGTCGTTTACGATCATACCGATATCGGTGGGCACCAGTTTTCCCTTATCGGAACCGACCATTTCGGAAAGTTTTTTCTCTTGCACCTCCCCGGCTTCCAAAAGCAATTGTACATAATTGCGTTGCGTACCCTCTACGGTACCCTTTTCCACGTATCCCCTGTTTTGGATCGTAGAAATCGTGGGAGCGTAGGTAGAAGGCCGGCCAATGCCCAACTCTTCCAGTTTCTTGACCAAGGAGGCCTCCGTAAAACGGTACGGCGGCCTTGAAAAGCGTTCAGTGGCCGTTATATAGTTATTTTTCAATGCCTCGCCCACTTTCATGGCCGGGAGCATTCCTTCTTGCTCCTCTGCAAGGTCTTCTTCGTCGACCCCTTCCATATACACTTTGAGAAAACCGTCGAACTTGATTACCTCGCCGTTGGCCGTAAACTGTTCCGAATGGGTACTCGCGGCAACCTTGACATTGGTCCGCTCCAACTCGGCATCGCTCATCTGTGAGGCGATGGTGCGTTTCCAAATAAGCTCGTACAGCTTCATTTGATCGCGCTCCAATGATGGGGACTGGTTGGTTATATCGGTCGGACGAATAGCTTCGTGTGCCTCTTGGGCCCCCTTTGACTTGCCCTTAAAGTTACGAACGGTGCTATATCTTTCCCCGTAATTGTTTATGATGGCCTCCTTGGCCGCATTGATGGCCTCCCCTGAAAGGTTGACGCTATCGGTCCTCATATACGTTATAAGTCCCGCCTCGTACAAGCGCTGGGCCACCTGCATGGTCCGTGCCACCGAAAAGTAAAGTTTTCGGGAAGCCTCCTGTTGCAAGGTAGAGGTCGTAAACGGTGCCGCCGGGGATTTCTTGGCGGGCTTTTTATCCAAGCTGCCTACCGAAAACTCAGCTCCTATGTTACTTCTCAAAAATGCCTCGGCCTCTTGTTTCGAGGAAAAGGTTTTGTTCAGTTTGGCGGAAAAAACGTTGCCATCCAAGGTCTTGAATTCGGCGGACACCCTGAAGGAAGCCTCGGGGGTAAACGCCTCTATCTCCCTTTCGCGCTCCACGATCAGCCTTACCGCTACCGATTGCACCCTACCGGCCGACAGGCCCGGCTTGATCTTCTTCCATAGTACGGGCGAAAGTTCGTATCCCACCAAACGGTCAAGTACCCGCCGTGCCTGTTGGGCATTGACAAGGTTATAATCTATTTCCCTTGGGTTTTCAATAGCCTTTTGAATCGCATTTTTGGTAATGGAGTTAAAGACTATTCGCTTGGTCTTGCTTTTATCGAGTTTCAAGGTCTCGGCCAAGTGCCAGGAAATGGCTTCCCCCTCGCGGTCTTCATCACTCGCCAACCAAATGGTCTCCGCTTTGTTGGCCAAGTCCCGTAGTTTCTTCACAAGGGCTTTTTTGTCGCTATCAACGATATACTTGGGCTGAAAATCGTTGTCGACATCTACCCCTAGTTCTTTGGAAGGCAAATCGGCAATGTGCCCGAAACTGGACTCCACCTTATAATCCTTTCCTAAAAATTTCTCTATGGTCTTCGCCTTTGCTGGGGACTCTACTATTACTAAATTCTTGGCCATTCACGGTTTTTTGATGCAACAAAAGTAATTGAAATTTTTAATTCGCCCCTATACCATATAGTATAGGGACAAAAAACGCCCCGATATAACGGGGCGCTGAGCGGATTTATTATGCCTTGTCAATTCAGGTCAAAGGTGCTTATCAAGCGAATATCCCCTTCGAGGTATTCGTATTGGTACAACATCTTATCGCCGATCATCAAGAGTGAATTTTCCATAGGTATTACATCGTAGGTAACGATATCTTCAAATTGATTTAGCAACTTGAGGTCGTCGACATCGCTCTTATCGTAGACCTTCAGACCTGCCGCCCCGTCGCATATGAACAATTTGTCGTCTTTAAAGCCAAGTCCGTACGGCCCTTCCAAAGGATAAAATTTTCTGAGCTCGGGACTGGCCAAATGGGTCAGGTCGACAATATACAGCCCGCTTTCGGTTCCCCCGCACGAGTTTTCGCCCCTTAGGGTCACAAAGGCGATATCGCCATCCACCACCACGGGGTCGCAGGCCGTTCCGTGCACGAACTCCCCGACGAAGGCCGGCTTACTGGGCACACTGATATCGTATATGTACATACCTTGGGGGCCTCCCAAAAAAAGAACGTCGCCCTGGTTGTAGATCGTCTCTATGGCAGCTTCGGTATACACATCGTCAAGTACCTTTGGGTCGTCCAAATCGGAAATATCAAAAATACTGATGCTCGACCAGTCCACCGCGTACAGGTAGTCGCCCACGATCTTGAACCGCGCCAGTGACCCGCCTTGACCGACCGTTGGCTCCCCTGCGGACGAATCGGCATTGAACGACTCCCAGGCCAAGTCTATGTCGGGATACCCAAACCGGTTTCCAAATTCCTCTTCCGACAAGCTTTCGGTCTTTACCTCCCAACCAATTATGGCCTCCGAACCCGCATCAAAGTCACCGTAGTCGTAATAATCCGCCTCTGGCCAGTCGACATCAAAGCCTACGGTGCACCAATATTGCTGGTAAATCGCATTCTCTATTCGCTTGGCCTCGGGAATATTATCAATATCGGCAATATCAAAAATGACCAAATCGCCATAACTATCGGCATACAAACGATCGTTCTTGACCGAGATGTCGTTATTGCCCTCAAGCTTGATAAAGGCAACGTTCTCCGGTGCCTCAGGATTACTATTGTCCAATATGTGGAAGCCCCGGTTGACGTCGTTTACAAAAACATATTCCTTATAGGCATATATTTTGCCCGATTGTTGAATCGGCACAGGTTCGCTTACCGCCACGGCCTCTTCCTTGAATTGTCTCAGGTCGGAGGTAATGGGGGTAGCGATCAAATATTCTTTTTTAAGGCCATCGCCTTCGTCATCGGAACAGGAAACAAAGACCGTAGTCAGCACCACAAGCAATAGGTAAAAACTCTTTTTCATAACACTCGGTATTGGTTCTTCTTTTGTACTAGATGTATTTTTTTACCAATAGTTGCGTTTACGGAAGCCCCACGAAGCCAAATTGATCAACCTTCCCGTTCCGTTTGCACGGCATCCTTATATATAAAGTATGTGGGTATTTTGGCGAGCATGGCGGTAAAGAACACACCGACCAAACACAAAAACACCCCCAGTTCGGCCAAGAGCCCCATTACGATAATCAGGCCGAAGATGGTCAGCCAATTTTTGTTCCCCAATCGAAAGCTGGCCTTGGCGATTTCAATGGGAGTCAATGATTCGTTGAACGCGTAAAAGGCCGGCATCAACGAAATGGGCACGATAAAGTACAAAATCCCAATACCACAGAGCGCTGCGCCCAATAGGGAAAGCCCCAATATGACAAGCCCAAGAAAAAAGCCTTTCTTCCATCTTCCCTCCCTGAAGTAATAAAAGTAATCGTCGGGCCCATCGCCCGTCGTATCCTTCAACATGCAGATTCTCAAAAACGCTGCGTTGAGGGCGGTAGAAACCGTCATGACACCAAGTACAACCACCGGGACCAGCACGATCATGGCCCGCATAAGGGCCGGATCCATTTCATCGCGCCCCAACATTTCGGGATCCGTAATCCCTGCCATCAGCATAGGGCCGTACAACAGGATATAAAAAGGAAGTATCAGCACGAAGGTGAGGAGAAGGACCAAGAAACCCTGCAGCCACACTTTTTTAAAGAGCTCGATGGAGCGGCTAAAAATACTCCCAAAATCAAGGGGTTCGCTATGGGCTATACGGGCAATCGTCTGTTCAAAATCCATACGTCAAGGTTTTTCCCAAATTACTAAGAATTATTTAAATCAGGCTCCAAATACGTACTTCTTGCCCTTGTTATAAAATAGTATTAAAATTCACTGTCAATTTGTCATAAAACTGTTTAAAGCCCTATATTTGCTGCCCGTATTTTTGATAGGGAAAAACAGCGTATGGAAAAAACAATTGACGAATCGGTTCAGGGCTCCGCCCTATCGTTGGAGAAAAAAAACACCAACAGTCGGAAACTTTACATTGAAAGCTATGGCTGTCAGATGAATTTTTCCGACAGTGAGATAGTAGCGTCCATTCTTTCCAACGAAGGCTTCAATACGACACAGGAGCTGAAGGAAGCAGACCTTGTATTGGTGAACACCTGCTCCATTCGGGAAAAGGCCGAACTGACCGTCAGAAAGCGCCTTGAGAAATTCAATGCCATCAAAAAGGACAGGCCCCACATGAAAGTGGGGGTCTTGGGCTGTATGGCCGAGCGTTTAAAACACAAATTTCTCGAAGAGGAGAAAATAGTTGATATGGTGGTAGGTCCGGATGCCTACAAAGACCTGCCCAACCTCATTCAAGAGATAGACGAGGGAAGGAACGCGGTAAACGTCATACTTTCAAAAGACGAGACCTATGGCGATGTAGCCCCTGTCAGGCTGAACTCCAACGGCGTTACGGCATTTGTATCCATTACCCGGGGATGCGACAACATGTGCACCTTCTGCGTCGTACCCTTTACCCGGGGCCGCGAACGCAGTCGGGACCCGCAATCGATCGTCGACGAGGTAAACGACCTGTGGGAAAAGGGCTATAGGGAGGTTACCCTGCTGGGACAGAACGTCGACAGCTACCTGTGGTATGGCGGCGGCCTAAAAAAGGACTTTGCCAAGGCCTCCGAAATGCAGAAGGCCACGGCGGTCGATTTTGCACAACTACTGGAAAAGGTAGCTTTGGCACAGCCCCGCATGCGCATTCGTTTCTCGACCTCCAACCCCCAGGACATGACCTTGGACGTGATCCGTACCATGGCCAAGTACGAGAACATCTGCAATTACATACACCTGCCCGTTCAGAGCGGGAGCAACCGTATCTTAAAGGCGATGAACCGCCTGCATACGCGGGAGGAGTATTTTGAACTCATCGACAACATAAAGGCCATAATACCCGATTGTGCCATATCGCAAGACATGATCACCGGATTTCCAACGGAAACCGAACAAGACCATCAAGACACCTTGTCGCTGATGGAGTACGTGAAGTACGATTACGGTTTTATGTTCGCCTATTCCGAAAGACCGGGAACCCTTGCCGAAAGAAAATTGACCGATGACGTACCCGCCGAGGTCAAGAAGAGAAGGTTGGCTGAGATAATCGAACTACAACGTCGCCACTGCCAGGAACGCACCGAGCAACACCTAGGAAAAGTCCAAGAGGTTTTGATCGAGGGAACCTCAAAAAAATCGGAGGAACATTGGATGGGAAGAAACTCCCAGAATACGGTCGCCGTATTTCCCAAGGAAAATTACAAGGTTGGCGATTTTGTAATGGTCCGGATGGACGATTGCACATCGGCCACCCTCATCGGAAAGGCCGTCGGTTATTCTGACAACAACGTTTAATGTGATTCGTCCCTTCGTTTTGAAGGAAGCGCGTTAATCAAAAAAAACAGTCCCACGATATGTGGGTTTTCTAGTACTATGGAAAACATACAAGCCATAAAGCAACGCTTTGAGATCATCGGAAACGACCCGAAGCTCAATCGGGCCATCGAGAAGGCGGTACAGGTAGCCCCTACCGATATCTCGGTATTGGTTACCGGGGAGAGCGGGGTGGGCAAAGAGGCCATACCGAAAATAATCCACTCCCTATCGCACCGCAAGCACGCGAAATACATTGCGGTAAACTGCGGTGCCATACCCGAAGGAACCATAGACAGTGAGCTTTTCGGCCATGAAAAAGGGGCCTTTACAGGTGCCACGCAAACCCGCAGCGGATATTTTGAAGTGGCCGATGGCGGCACCATCTTTCTCGACGAGGTCGGCGAATTGCCCCTAACCACCCAAGTGCGCCTATTGCGTGTTCTTGAAAACGGCGAATTCTTGAAGGTAGGCTCCTCACAGGTGCAAAAAACCAACGTCAGGATCGTGGCCGCCACCAACGTCAACATGTTCGAGGCGATCAAGCGCGAGAAATTCCGCGAAGACCTTTACTACAGGCTCAGCACCGTTGAAATCAATATTCCGCCCTTGCGCGAGCGGCAGGGCGACATCCATCTGCTGTTTCGAAAATTCGCCTCCGACTTCGGGCAGAAGTACAAAATGCCCACCATTCGGCTGGAAGACGATGCCATCGACCTGTTGGTCAAATACCGTTGGCCCGGCAACATTAGGCAATTGCGCAATATCGCCGAACAGATTTCCGTACTTGAAGCCAGCCGTTCGGTTTCGTGGGAAACCCTTAACAGCTACTTGCCCAGTTCGAACGGTACCAACCTGCCGGCCGTGGTAGGCCAGAAGAAGTCCGAAAGCGATTTCAGCAACGAGAGGGAAATCTTGTACAAGGTGCTTTTCGACATGAAGAGCGACCTGAACGACCTTAAGAAGTTGACGCTCGAACTCATGAAAAACAACGACGGCGAAAAGGTGCAGGAAGAAAACCAGGGCCTAATTCGCAAGATTTACGGGGAAAATGGTGAGGATCTACAAGACGATGGGCGCTCGGCCCTCGAAGTCCTTCACTTGCCCGAGCCCCAGGCCGAGCACACGTCGAGCCGTCCCCCGGTAGAGGACAAATACCATTTTGCCGAGGAAATAGAGGAAGAAGAAACCCTATCTTTACAGGAAAAGGAGGTAGAATTGATCAGAAAGTCGTTGGAGCGCAACAAGGGAAAACGCAAGGCGGCAGCCGCAGAACTCGGTATATCGGAGCGCACCCTTTACAGAAAGATCAAACAGTACGACCTTTAACCCTTAACACAGCGAGCATTGAAACGATTAAAAACATACCTGGTATTATCACTTACCGCCATTTGCCTACAAGGTTGCGGCGTATACAATTTTACAGGGGGCAATGTGGGTACGGCCACCACCTTTACGATACCTACATTTCAGAATTACGCGACCCAAAATCCGGGGTCTACCTTTGAACCCGGCCTCGAACGCGATTTTACCCTGGCCCTGCAAGACCGGATCCTTAACCAGACCAGCCTCGACCTGGTCAGCTCGAACGGAGACCTTTTATATGAAGGGGAAATTGTGGAATATCGCATTTCGCCCATGAGCGCCACAGCCAACCAAACCGCGGCCCAGAACAGGCTGTCGATGGCCGTAAATGTGCGTTTTTACAACAAGACCAAGGAAGATGCCGATTTCGAGCAGCGCTTTTCGTTTTTCTACGATTACGACGACAGCGTTCAATTATCATCGGTAAAGGACGAAGCCCTCGAGGTTATCTTCGAACGTATAACCCAGGATATCTTTAACGCCTCTTTGGCCGATTGGTAGCAAAGACCGAAGCCTGTAGTGCAGCACCGAACATGAATGTAAAAGATTTTACATATTTGCTCCAGAACCCCGATAAGGTGGTTACGCCCATCCAGACCAAGCAGCTGGAGGAGGTACTCGAAGAGTATCCGTATTTTCAAGCGGCCCGGGCACTGCACCTCAAAGGCCTTAAAAACCTGAACAGCTTCAAGTACAACAATGCCCTTAAATTGACCGCCGCCTATACCGCCGACCGCGACGTACTGTTCGATTTTATAACCTCGCAAGAATTCCTGCAAAACACCATAGCCGATACCATCTCGGGCAAGAAGGACACTTTGGCGGAAACCGACATCGTATCGGAGGAGGTCAAGGCGACAGAAAAACACCCGAAAAAGGAGCAAGTCAAAGACACCCCCATCCCCCTTTCAAAAGAAGAGGCCGAAACCATTCTAGACCCCAAGCTCTTTACCTCGAAAGACCCTAAGATAGACGAAGAGATCAAAGCCTCGAAGGCAAGGGCCCAAAAAGAGCTGGAAATGGGCCATCCCCTGCCCTTCACGAAAAAGGAAAAATACTCCTTTGGCGAATGGCTCCAGTTAACGGCGTTCAAATCGGTCAAGCGCGATGAAGAAAAGCCCGAACATACCGCCCCCGAGCCGACAAAGACCAAAGGGACCACAAATTTCCCCTTGGAGGAAGACGTCTTAAAGAAGAAAAAATTCGAATTGATAGACAAGTTCATCGCCGAAAACCCAAAAATCAGCCCCAACAAGGAAGCCCCTAAGGTAGCTATCGCCGATTCGGTCAAGATCGACAAGAAAGAATTGATGACCGAGACATTGGCCAAGGTATATTTGGAACAAAAAAAGTACAAAAAAGCCATTCAGGCCTACAAAATTTTAAGTTTGAAATATCCGGAAAAAAGTGGTTTCTTTGCAGACCGAATCAAAGCGGTTGAAAGAATTCAACTCGATAACAAGTAAGGAAGTTATGAGCACGTTTACCATTTTTTTGATCCTTATTATAATTGTCTGTTTTTTATTGGTCCTGGTCATTATGGTACAGAACCCTAAAGGTGGCGGGCTATCCTCTTCTTTTGGAGGTGGGGGCAGTCAAGTAGTCGGCGGTGTAAAAAAGACCGGCGATTTTCTCGATAAAAGCACATGGACCTTGGCCATCCTGTTGGTCGTTCTGATTTTGGCTTCCAACGTGGCCCTTAAAGGCAATTTTGGCACGAGCGACTCCAAGCTGCTCAACGGCGGGGACATCGAGACGGTCGTTCCGGAAACAGTACCGGAAACCGTGCCCGAAGAGGCACCGGCACCAGCGGCCAATCCGTCCGACAGCCTATAATTACGGTACAAAGCATAACAAAAATGCCAGCTTAATGACAAGCTGGCATTTTTGTTTTAACAATGTGTCAGTTTTTATCACGTGGCATAATTTCTGCCAAGTAGCAGAGGAGATTAATATTATTTCAAACTAAAAACTATAAATATGGCAAAAGTGAACATTAAACCATTGGCCGATCGAGTACTTATCGAGCCTATGGCCGCCGAGACAAAAACTGCGTCCGGCATCTACATTCCCGACACAGCAAAAGAGAAGCCACAACAAGGCAAGGTGGTAGCTGTGGGACCTGGCACCAAAGATGAAAAAGTTACCGTTAAAGTCGGCGACACCGTTCTCTATGGCAAGTATGCAGGTACCGAACTCAAGCTTGAGGGCGTAGATTACCTTATGATGCGCGAAAGTGATGTTTTGGCAATAATTTAAGCTAGCACCATTTCTATAAAAACACAACCCGAATTCCAAATAAACAACCTAACCCGGTAGTACTCGTTATTTGGAGTTTTTAATAAAAAAAACAAGTTATAATTATGGCAAAAGATATAAAATTTGATATAGACGCCCGTGATGGCCTCAGGAGAGGTGTCGATGCGTTGGCTAATGCAGTAAAAGTAACCTTGGGCCCCAAGGGTAGAAACGTAATCATCAGCAAGTCTTTCGGTGCCCCACAGGTGACCAAGGACGGTGTTACCGTTGCAAAGGAAATCGAACTGGCCGACGCCCTTGAGAACATGGGTGCCCAAATGGTGAAGGAAGTCGCTTCAAAAACCAACGACCTGGCCGGTGACGGTACCACTACCGCTACCGTCCTTGCACAAGCGATCGTAAAGGAAGGTTTGAAGAACGTCGCCGCCGGCGCCAACCCAATGGACCTAAAAAGAGGTATCGACAAAGCCGTTGATGCCATAGTGGAAAACTTGGCCAAACAATCTAAAAAAGTTGGCGATTCCTCTGAAAAAATCAAGCAAGTGGCTTCGATTTCGGCCAATAACGACGACACCATCGGGGAATTGATTGCCGAGGCGTTCGGAAAAGTTGGAAAAGAAGGCGTTATTACCGTAGAAGAGGCCAAAGGTACCGACACCTACGTCGATGTTGTCGAAGGTATGCAATTCGACAGGGGCTATCTTTCTCCCTACTTTGTTACCGACTCCGAAAAAATGACAGCCGACTTGGAGAACCCATACATTTTGTTGTATGACAAGAAAATCTCGGCCATGAAGGATTTGCTTCCTGTTTTGGAACCCGTTGCCCAATCAGGCAAGCCCCTATTGATCATTGCCGAAGATGTTGACGGCGAAGCTTTGGCTACCTTGGTGGTAAACAAATTAAGAGGTTCGCTAAAAATCGCAGCCGTAAAAGCCCCTGGCTTTGGCGATAGAAGAAAGGCCATGTTGGAAGACATCGCCATTCTTACCGGAGGTACCGTAATTTCGGAAGAAAGAGGTTTCTCTTTGGACAACACCACATTGGATATGTTGGGTACTTGTGAAAAGGTCACCATCGACAAAGACAACACGACCGTTGTAAACGGAGGTGGCAACCAAAAAGACATCAAATCCCGTGTCAACCAGATCAAATCGCAAATAGAGACCACTACTTCCGATTATGACAAGGAAAAACTTCAAGAGCGCTTGGCCAAATTGGCCGGTGGTGTTGCCGTACTTTATGTAGGCGCCGCCTCGGAAGTTGAGATGAAAGAGAAGAAAGACCGAGTCGACGATGCATTGCATGCCACTAGGGCTGCCGTCGAAGAAGGTATCGTTGCCGGTGGTGGTGTGGCCTTGGTTCGTGCCAAGACCGTATTGGACAAGGTAAACGTTGAGAATTCGGACGAAGGAACCGGACTTCAGATCGTGGCCCGTGCCATTGAAGCACCACTTCGTACCATCGTAGAAAATGCAGGTGGCGAAGGTTCTGTCGTTATCTCTAAAATTTTGGAAGGCAAGGCCGACTACGGATACGATGCCAAATCGGAACAATTCGTCGAAATGATGAAAGCCGGTATCATCGACCCCAAAAAGGTAACCCGTGTCGCCCTTGAGAATGCCGCTTCAGTTGCCGGTATGATCTTGACCACCGAGTGTGCCTTGACAGACATTAAAGAAGATGCTCCTGCCGCACCACCAATGGGTGGAGGTGGAATGCCAGGCATGATGTAGTAGCGAGGCACCACAGCCGATTATAAATCGGTTTGTGCTTCAATATTATAATATTAAACCGCTCTTGAACGTACAAGAGCGGTTTTTTTTATGTCCCTACACCAAACAAAAAAACCATCCTTTTTTAAGGGATGGTTTTCCTGTCCGACGTCCAGACCCTACCGGGTCGACCGACTACTTCTTTCTAGGAGCAGCTTTCGGAGCAGCCTTTTTACCGGACTTTGCCGGTGAAGGCTTGGCAGATGGTTTACCTGCATTCTTTGCTTGTGCCATAGTTTCTATAATTAAATAAAGCAAATCTAAGGTAGGCTACATTTTGTCACGTGATATCCGCTTTGGGAAAAAATTAACCAAAAATAATTCGCATAGGCCAACCTTGCCCGAAACCCGACATAAGAAACTAATTTACAGCACCATAATTTTAGTGATGCCCGCTATCATCGGTATTGTCTTCCCTATATCGACAACAAGGGTGCACACTCTCATAGGCCTCTTCGGTAGCCTTGAGCTCCTTGGTATCGTGTCCGACGGCCACGATGGCCGATTTAATTTTCATGGGGTCCGTTTTTCGTTCATCCATGATAAGGGACAATTGATGTGAAGCTATATCCCATGAAGCGTACTTGACCCCTTTTACATTAAGGGCCGCCTTTTCTATACGCGCCTTGCACATGGCACATTTACCGTTGACATCAAAGGTCATTTTCTTGTTCTTGTCCTGTGCAAATGTCACCATGACCATAAGGGTCATTACCATTGTTACGATCGTTGTCTTCATATTATTTGTGTTTGTTTATAGTCCTTAAATCTTAACCCTGAATCCGCCATAGAACATTCGGCCCATTATAGGCGCGTATATGATAGTGGTATCAAAATTAGGGCCAAAGGGATCATCGGCCCCCAATACCGGATTGTCTTGCTGTACGTTCGACAGGTTTTCAGCCCCTACATATACTTCAAACGCATTTGAGAACACTTTTGTTATCTGGGCGTTCATATGGTTGTACGGCGACGAATATGCGGCCAGTTGATAGGCCACAGGGTTTGAGGCGGTGTTGGGCAATCTCTTTTCCCCCATACTGTGCAGGGTATAGTCAAATTTCCACTGCGAACCGTTTTCCTTCATCTTGGTCTTATACCCTAAATTGGCAAAAAGTCGATGCTGGGCCTGCAAGGGCTTTTGCAATCTACCGCTCTTGTAATCCGTCGACACATCGTAATACTTATAAGCCGTACGAAAATCAAGTCCTGTCAAGAGTTCGTAATTTACCTCAACCTGAAAACTTTTCGCCTTGCTATCGCCATCCAAATTGTAGAAGGACACCTCTTGTGGGTTTTCCCAATCGACGACCACCTGGTTCTTAAAGTCGGTTATATAATAATCGAGGGCGATGTCGCCCTTTCTGTTCAGAAAATTGAACCCTTGCAAGAAACTCACTCCGTAGTTCCAGGCATCTTCGGGCTCCAGACCGTAAACCTCCCCTCCTTCGTTCAAGATATTGATTTGCCGCGACGATGCGAACAATTGCTGGTTTTCGGCAAAGATGTTGGCCGCACGCTTGCCCCGCCCGAAAGACCCCCTTAGGCTCCCCTGCCCCCATGGCGTATAACGTATATGGAACCTCGGGGTTACAAAAGTGCCCAACCTATTATGGTTGTCTACACGAAGGCCCGCCGTCAAGCTTACCTTTTCCAGATTCTCGTAACTGTACTCCATAAAAGCACCAACGGACCTGTCTTCGCGTGAGTAATCCGCCGTATTCACCAGCTCATCGTAGCCGTCATAGGCAAAGGAAAGTCCTGTCTTAAACTTATTTCGGGTATCGCCGATAATCGAATTAAAGAGCAAATTGGTGTATATGCTCTCATGGTTGATATCATAGGTCCTAAATCCAAAGTACGAATCCTGCTTATGGAGGCTATAGGCCGTTTGAAAGCCGAAACTCTGAAAAGGCAATTCAGGAAAAACGTAGCCCAGTTTCAAGGAAGTATCGAACCTTCGGGTGTTGATTTCACTACCCCATGCATGGGTCGTAAACTTATTGGTGCCAGGATTAAAATCTACCTGCCCGACCTGCTTCCCATCATTCAAGAACCGCACGTTAAAAAAGCTCACCCATCCCTTTTCGGGATCTTGATACTGCCATCGGTTCATTACATTGATCTGGTCGGCCAGGGGAGCATCGAGAAAGCCGTCTCCGTTATCATCTTCCTTTTGGGTTCTTTTGTTTCCGTGAATATACAGTCCAGTACTCCACTTTTCATTAAGCTTTTTATTGAAATGCGTATTCAGCTCATAGCGTCCGTTTTCATTCCCATACCCATTCACAAAAAGGGCATTGTCGGTAAGGGGTTTTACCAACTCGGTATTGATCTGGCCCGAAATACTCTCATATCCGTTCACTACACTTCCGGCCCCCTTGGTAATCTGGATACTTTCGATCCAGGTTCCGGGCGTAAAGGTGAGGCCGTATGCCTGCGAAGCCCCACGGACCATAGGAATGTTTTCTTGGGTAATCAATAAATACGGACTGGTCAATCCCAACATCTGGATTTGCTTGGTGCCCGTTAAACCGTCGGACAGGTTCACATCTATGGCAGGGTTGGTCTCAAAACTCTCCGCCAAATTACAACAAGCTGCCTTTAGCAGTTCGGCACTGTTTACCGTAACCACGTTCTGCGGACTAAAATAGGCTTTCTGAATATCGTCCCGTTGTTGCTGCACTACCACCTCATCCAAGGTATTGGAAGCCTTTAACCGCAACCGAAGTGTCTTGGGGGCGTTGACCGTTAAGGTATCGGACTCATATCCGACATAACTCACGATCAATTTATTGTACTCTTTTTTATAGGGAATGGAAAATTTTCCGTCAATATCGGTTACCACCCCGATCTGGGAATCCATCCAATACACGTTGGCACCCGGAAGCCCCGGTTCATTTGACGCCCCCGAATCGACAACCATTCCTTCGACCTTTTCCTGTGAAAAAGCCAACCACGGCAACAGGGTCGCCACCCATACAACTATATATTTATTCATTTATATTTTATTCAATACTATTCATCTATTTTTTTGGTCCGCAAACGCAAGGCGTTCGCTATGACCGAAACCGAGCTAAAGCTCATGGCCAAGGCCGCAATCATGGGCGACAACAACAAGCCAAATACCGGGTACAATACCCCAGCGGCTATCGGTATGCCCACCGTATTGTAGATCAAGGCGAAAAAGAGATTCTGCTTGATATTTTCCATAACCACACGACTCAACCCATAAGCTTTTACAATACCGTGTAAATCGCCCTTTACCAAGGTAATCGCCGCACTTTCGATAGCCACATCGGTACCCGTGCCCATGGCGATGCCCACATCGCCCTGGGCCAATGCCGGCGCATCATTGATACCATCTCCGGCCACGGCCACTTTTTTTCCTTGGGCCTGCAGACGCCCTACCTCGGCAAGTTTGTCTTGCGGAAGCATACCCGCCTTAAAATCGGCCAGGTTCAATGCGTCGGCAACCGCCTTTGCCGTATTCCTGTCATCACCTGTCAACATAACCACGGCGATACCGGAATCCTGCAATTTTTGAATGGCCTTTTTACTGGTTTCCTTGATCTTGTCGCCAATCACCACATATCCTGCCGCCTTATCGTTTACTGCCAGATACGACACCGTCTTACCTTGTTTTTGATATACCTCGACCTCGGATTTTAAGGCCTCGGAAATAAGGACTCCGGACCCGACCATCATTTGCCCATTGCCCAAAACCACGGATTCACCACCAATTTTCCCCCGTACCCCTTTTCCGGTAACGGAATCAAAATCAAGCACCTTTAAGACAGCTACGCCCTGGGCCTTACCGTATTGCACGGTAGCATCGGCCAGCGGGTGCCCACTGTATTGGTTCAAGGAAACGATATATTGCAATACCTTGTTGCTGTCAAAACCGGCAACTGCATACAGCCCTTCCACCGAAGGCCTTCCCTCGGTAATGGTCCCTGTCTTATCTATGACCAGGGTATCTATCTTGGCCATACGCTCGAGGGCCTCGGCATTTTTTATCAAGACGCCCGATTGCGCCCCTTTGCCAACACCTACCATTACCGACATCGGCGTAGCCAGACCCAAAGCACAGGGGCAGGCAATGATCAATACGGCAATGGCATTTACCAAGGCATAAACATAGACGGGTTCGGGACCAAAAATGACCCAAACTATAAAGGTGGCCACCGAAACAAAGACTACCGTCGGCACAAAATAACCCGAGATCTTATCGGCCAGTTTCTGAATGGGTGCCTGACTACGACTGGCCTTGTTGACCATATCGATAATCTGTGAAAGCAAGGTCTCCGCCCCCACTTTTTCGGCCTTCATCACAAAAGACCCCTTGCCGTTTATGGTTCCCGAATGCACCGTAGCGCCCTCCTCTTTTTGAACAGGTACCGGCTCACCCGTAATCATGGATTCGTCCACCACACTTTCACCTTCGGTAATAATTCCGTCCACAGGAATTTTATCCCCCGGCTTTACACGAAGCAAATCGCCCTTTACGATCTGGTCGATGGCGATGGTCTCTTCTTTACCCTCAACAATACGAACGGCTTTATTGGGCGCCAATTTGAGCAACTCTTTTACCGCACTGTTGGTTTTGCTATGGGCACGGGCCTCTAAAAGCTGACCGAAAAGTACCAGGGTCAAGATAACCGTGGCGGCCTCAAAGTACACATGTACCGTACCCTGATCCGTTTTGAACTGGGGCGGAAAAAAATCGGGCACCAAAATGGCAAAGACACTGAACAACCATGCTACCCCTGCACCGATACCGATCAAGGTGAACATATTGAGGTTCCATGTTTTTACCGATCGGTAGGCCCTTTCAAAAAACATCCATGTAGCATAAAAAACCACTGGAATCGAAAGGCCGAACTGGATCCAATTCCAATATTTCCGTCCCAATACATCTTGTAACGGATTGCCCGGTATCATATCGGACATGGCAATGATAAAAATGGGCAAGGTAAAGGCCACGGCGACCTTAAACTTGTGCAACAATTTAGTATAGGTCTTTTCCTCCGCGGAAATATCGGCCTGTTTAGGCACCAAGTCCATACCACAAATCGGGCAATCGCCCGGGGCATCACGTACAACTTCAGGATGCATGGGGCAGGTGTATTCTTGGGCACTGCTTGGCACCGCACTTACCTCTTCCACCAAATCCATTCCGCAAACCGGACAATCACCGGGTTCGGTGTAGGTTTTATCGCCTTCACAGTGCATGGGGCAATAAAAGACCCCATTGCCATTTTCTACCTTCCTTGGTTTTTCAACTTCATGATGATGCGCCCCTAGCTCGTGAATGGAATAGTGCCCACCATCTTTCTGCATGGCCTCTTGCAAATCGGCCAAGGACAATTGATCGTCCATTTCCACAACCGCTTCGGCCTTTTCCAAATCGACCGACACCTTGGCCACCCCCTCGATGTTCGACAAGGTCTCCTCAACGTGGGCCCTACAGCCGTTACAGCTCATTCCGTGAATACGATAGGTCTGTTTCATTCTACCTTCTTTTAACACGCCACAAAAGTACGGTCGCCCGTCTGCAAAAGTTTGACGTATTATGGTTAAGATTTATACAATTCGGTCCAAGGGTTTGCGTTGCCAATCTTCCGATTCCTTATAGGCCGACATCGACAGGCCGGTAACCGCCTTAAATTGCCGGGCCAAATGACTACTGCTCTTGTACCCCAAGGTGTAGGCTATCTGCGAAAAGCTCAAATCGTTCATTTGGATCAGCTCCTTGGCCCGTTCTATTTTCAGGTTGATAACGTATTTTTCGACCGAAATACCTTCTGTTTTACTGAAAAGCTTGCTTAAAACCGAGTAGTCTTTGTTCAATTTTTTGGATAGAAAAGACGAAAGGTTTTCCTCTTGCCTCCTCCCGTTCGGGTCGACAAAATCGATAAGCGTCGATTTCATCTCCTCGACAAGAACTTGGTTCTTGTCGAGGATAAGCTCAAAGCCCTTCGCCTCGAGTGCCTGTCCCAGCAATCGGTAATCGGGAGCGGGATCCGCCCCAAGGGTCACCGCACCGAGCTCAACCTTGACCAAGGTAAGGCCCAAGTCCTTGACGGATTGGGAAACGACCATTTTGCATCGGTCGCACACCATATTTTTAACATGAATGACGATCTCCATTTTTAGTGTTTTTACAAGATTATAAGAATCTGAAACGAATCAAAGAACATCGATATACCATCGACCTTACTTTATAAATACGGATAGGAAAAAAACTAAAATGGAATCAAATCAAGAAGACGTCGTCGAGCAAGTGAATGTCTTTGACAATTTTGGGAGGAATGTACCGTTCGTGCGGAACCGGATGCAAGCTTAGGGGTTCAAGGGGAGCGAACCACGAAGAAGCGCAAGCCATCAAAAAGTAGCCTTGCCCCAAATCGACCATATAACCGGGCGAAGTTGTGGCATCGTCCTGACCTTCCCATACGATAACCTTATCGTCGCAGCACGATTTTTTTTCGACCGTCTCCCTTGAGTCGGACATAAAGGTCATATCCATACCACAATCCTCGACATCAACAAAAAGAGAAACATCCATCAAACGCCCCATGCAATAGTGTTTTTCGACCTTCCACGAAGTGGTCGAGGCCAGTAAAAACAGGGCCATAACACATGAAAATACGCGATGTAGCTTTTCTTTCATCAGTACAAAAATAGCAAATAATCAAATGTTTACGAAGTTTATCCCCACCTTTAGCCCATGCCTTCCCTTTCTACATCCTTTTCCTTAGGACCAAAAACAAAGTAGTTTTTAAGAACCCTGTATAATTTTACACCGAGTTTTGAGTTATATATACCTACGGAACTACCGTAGGACAATTCTTGTACACCATTAACTTAAAATTTAATATCGATTATGAAAAAAGAGCTACTATCGAAAATTTCATCGGGAGTGATCATTATGACACTCGCGCTGTTCATAACAAGTTGCAGTAACGACGACGGCAATGTTTTTGACACCCCCGACGACACCGACCAAGAAAACCCGGACGACGACACGTTAGAAGATGTGGCGACCCTTGTCTTTAACGAGGGCGACCCCTCAAACGACATTGTTGTGGCCGAAGCCAGTGGCGAAGCCGGTGGCGAGGTCGAAGGACGCGTTATTTTTACATCGACGAACACCACGCAAAGAAGAATGTACATTACCCAAAATGTAGGGGGTACCGGCGACATGCCCTTCAACAATTTCGACCTTGACAGCGACGACTTAAAAAAGGCAACTAAGGCCGACGGGTCGATCGACCTCGACGGTGCCACCAAAAAGGAAATAGATTTTACCTTTAGCCTTCCCGTACCCGACATCGACAATGGCGAAATAGTATACAGCTTTTGGACGACCACCGGAAAGGGCGACTTTAGGGACCCTACCAAAAGATTGGCCTTGGGTGTAGGTACGATTACCGTAACCGTGGGCAACGGCACCAACCCTACCGCAGAGGTAAGGAGCTTTAGCGACGTCAAGCTATATGCCCCCGCCCAGGACGGCAATACAGAATCGTTCTTCTCCTTCCTTAACGAAGAGGTCTACCGAATCGATGAAGGCCCCGAATTCAGGGCTTTTTGGGATTTTGGTTATTATTACACCACCGATGCTTATTTTGCTTCGACAGCTACATACGACGATTCTTTTGGTTATCCCGTAGAAGGTTTGAAACCCGGGGAGGATGAGGAGAACGCCGATACCGAAACGTTGAACGAAACCTATTTTGAACTTTCGACCCTCACTAGTTCCGGATTTGACAACATTACCTTGTCCAGTGAACTTGATTTTATTGTAAAATCAGATTACCAAACAACGGGCAAATTGGTCGTAGGCGATGTCATTGAGTTCGTTGACAACTATGGCAAAAAGGGCCTCATCAAGATAAAGGAGATCAACCCCGGCTACGACAACGACGACTACATCGTCTTTGATGTAAAGATCCAGCCTTAACCGGGCGCAACATAACATATACATACGAGAGGGTGCCGTTGGGCACCCTTTCCTATTTTGCAGGTATCGGAAAATGAAAACCCGGGGCCGCTATTTTAATTGCCCCCAAAGACCTATTTTTGCCCAAAACGAAAATTATGTTCGAATCGTTACGGCATAAGACGCTAAGCCTACTATCGGCCAATGAACTATCAGTCGACGAACGGCTGCAAAAGGTCTGTACCCTTTTGCGGGAAACCGTGCCCCACTACGATTGGGTGGGTTTCTATTTTAAGAACGGCGACAAGGAAGAGCTTAAGCTAGGACCCTACGCCGGCGCACCAACGGACCACACCATTATTCCGTTTGGCAAGGGCATCTGTGGCCAAGTAGCGGTATCGAACCAGAATTTCGTGGTGCCCGACGTCAAGGCCCAGGACAATTATATCGCCTGTAGTATTACGGTAAAGGCCGAGATTGTAGTTCCCTTGTTCGTCAACGGCGAGAACATCGGGCAAATAGACATCGACTCGAACACCCCCGACCCCTTTACCCAAGAAGACGAGCGTTTTTTGGAGTTTGTCAATGCGGAAGTGTCGAAGTTGTTGAAAGACAAGGAAAAGGCCCTGTAGCGAACCTTCCATCGGCCATGGCCCCGTATACCCCTCTACCAAGAATCTGGGGCCTTCTGCAGCCCATTTTTTCGTCCGACCCGAATTGACGGGCCCGAGGCGTTCAAAACTTCTGCGTATTTGTTGATAACCTCAGCGGTTTTTAAGCTTTAAAAAATTACTTTTGCGTGTCATTTAATCTGTTAACCACGCAAACAACATGAGCACTAAAAAAGCTACTTCTGCCCTAATTTCCGTATTTCACAAAGATGGCCTTGAGCCCATTGTAAAAAAATTCGACGAACTCGGTATTACCATTTACTCTACCGGTGGCACCGAGAAATTTATCAAGGAACTGGGTATAGAGGTAGTTCCCGTCGAAGACGTTACCAGCTACCCATCCATTTTAGGCGGCCGGGTAAAGACATTGCATCCCAAAGTCTTTGGCGGAATACTCAACCGTCAGGACAACGAGACGGATGTTGCCCAGTTGGCGGAGTTCGGGATACCACAGATCGATATTGTGATCGTAGACCTATACCCCTTTGAGAAAACCGTGGCCAGTGGCGCATCGGAGCAAGACATCATTGAAAAAATCGATATTGGCGGAATCTCTTTGATCAGGGCCGCCGCCAAGAATTATAAAGATGTGCTTTGCGTATCGTCAATGGAAGATTATGACGATTTTCTCCAGGTGATTTCCGAAGGCGACGGAAGCACCACCTTGGAAGACCGCAAACGCTTTGCCACCAAGGCCTTTAACGTATCCTCCCATTACGACACGGCTATTTTCAACTACTTCAACCAAGGGAATACCCCGGCATTGAAAATAAGCGAAACCAACGGAAAAGTGCTTCGCTACGGAGAGAACCCGCATCAAAAAGGATATTTTTACGGCGATTTCGACGCGATGTTCGACAAGCTGCACGGCAAGGAATTATCGTACAACAACCTTCTGGACGTCGACGCGGCCGTAAACCTAATGAACGAGTTTAAGGGCGATGCCCCGACCTTTGCGATACTCAAGCACAACAATGCCTGTGGCCTTGCCCAGCGCGAAACCATTCACCAGGCCTATGTAGACGCCTTGGCCGGCGACCCGGTATCGGCCTTTGGCGGTATTTTGATAAGCAACGTGGAAATAGACAAGCCTACCGCCGATGAGATCCACCAATTGTTCTGCGAGGTGGTCATAGCCCCCAGCTATGCACCCGAGGCCCTAGAGGTGCTAAAGGGCAAGAAGAACAGGATCATTTTGGTGCAAAACGATATTGAACTGCCCGGCACCCAAGTAAGAACCTGCCTTAACGGCTATCTGGTACAGGACAAGGACTACAAAACGGACACCATCGAAGACCTGCGTTACGTTACCGAAAAACGGCCTTCACAAGAAGAACTCGATGACCTTATTTTCGCTTCCAAACTTTGCAAACACACCAAATCGAATACAATCGTCCTGGCCAAAAACAAACAATTATGCGCTAGTGGCACCGGACAAACGTCTCGCGTAGACGCTCTAAATCAGGCGATTCACAAGGCAAAACACTTTAATTTCGACCTGAACGGAGCCGTTATGGCCAGCGATGCATTCTTCCCTTTTCCAGATTGTGTAGAAATTTCGCATAAAAATGGTATTTCGAGCGTTATACAGCCGGGCGGGTCTATTAAAGACCAATTAAGCATCGATTATTGTAATGAGAACAATGTGTCAATGGTGATGACGGGAATCCGTCATTTCAAGCACTAATTTTACTACATTTGTCGATGAACAGCACACCCCAATCGAGCTAGTAACGTAACCAAAGAAAATTACAAATGGGATTTTTTGATTTCTTGACTGAGGAAATCGCTATCGACCTAGGTACTGCGAACACCCTCATCATCCATATGGACAAGGTCGTTGTCGACAGTCCGTCTATTGTTGCCCGGGACCGTATTTCGGGAAAAATTATCGCCGTTGGCAAAGAGGCCAACATGATGCAGGGAAAGACCCACGAAAACATAAAGACCATTAGGCCACTTAAGGATGGGGTTATCGCCGATTTCGACGCATCGGAAAAGATGATCAACATGTTCATCAAGAATATTCCCGCTTTAAAGAAAAAGTGGTTTCCACCTGCGCTGCGCATGGTGATCTGTATTCCGTCGGGCATTACCGAAGTGGAAATGCGTGCGGTAAAGGAATCGGCCGAACGTGTGAACGGCAAGGAAGTCTATTTGATCCACGAACCCATGGCAGCAGCCATCGGTATCGGTCTTGATATTATGCAGCCCAAGGGAAACATGATCGTCGATATAGGGGGCGGCACTACCGAGATTGCCGTAATTGCCTTAGGTGGTATTGTTTGCGACAAATCGGTTAAGATTGCGGGCGATGTGTTTACCAACGACATTATCTACTACATGCGTACCCAACACAACCTGTATGTGGGCGAGGCTACCGCAGAAAACATAAAAATAGAAATCGGTTCGGCCACCGAAGACCTGCAAACGCCGCCCGATGAAAAATCGGTACAAGGGCGCGACCTTTTGACCGGAAAACCAAAGCAGGTACAGATCTCATACCGGGAAATAGCGAAAGCCTTGGACAAATCCATCTTACGTGTCGAAGATGCGGTAATGGAAACCTTGTCCCAAACACCGCCCGAATTGGCGGCCGACATATACAACACGGGCATATACCTGGCCGGGGGAGGTTCTATGCTACGGGGACTTGACAGGAGGCTGTCGCAAAAGACCGATTTACCCGTATACATCGCAGAAGATCCACTACGGGCCGTAGTTAGGGGAACCGGTATAGCACTTAAGAACCTAGAGCGCTACAAAAGCATCCTTATCAAATAGACCTTAACGATTTCGGGGCGATTTCGAGGTTTACGAGGGTATTTTCCATTCGAAATTGCTTTGCAGGTTTCATAAAAAACTGAGCGAATGCAGCAGATCATCAATTTTATCATACGATATAAGAACTTTCTCCTATATCTCTTTTTGATGATCGTCTCCTTGGGTTTCACCATCCAATCCCATTCGTACCACCAATCCCGTTTTTTCAATTCCTCGAATTGGATAACCGGAAATATTCTGGAGACCTCGAACGGCGTGACCACCTATTTCGGACTCGACCGGGAGAACCAGAAACTCATGGAAGAGAACCAAAGGCTCCGTACGCTTTTGTTCAACAACGATCGGGGCGATACCATCACCCTAGACTCGGTACAACAAACCTATACGGTGGCTACGGGCAAGGTGATAAAAAACAGTTTTGCGCATCCGAGAAACTACATTACCATAGACAAGGGTGCCCGCGACGGTATAAAGCCCGATATGGGCGTTATAACCAGTAAGGGCATTTTGGGGATCGTCGAAAATACCTCCAATAATTTCGCCACCGTACAAAGTATTCTTAACGAAAAATCGAACATCAACGCCAAAATTAAAAATACCGATCATTTCGGTTCCCTGATTTGGGACATGAAGCGCTTCGACGTAGTACAGTTGGTCGACATCCCCAGACTGGTTCCCCTAACCATCGGGGACACCATCGTTACCGGGGGTATGAGCAGCATTTTCCCCGAGGGGATCCCCATCGGCACCATTCGCAAATTCGACCTTAACACCTCAAAAAGCTTCTACAGCATAGACGTTAGTCTTTTCAACGATATGACCAATATCAAAAATGTATATATCGTCAACAACAACTACCGCGAAGAAATATTGGAACTAGAAAACCAGACCTTGGCCGATGATAAGTAATTACTATTTCTTGAATGTAATCAGGTTTGTGCTACTCGTACTGGTACAGGTGCTTATTTTCAATAGGCTCAACTTTTTTGGGTTTATCAATCCGATGGTCTACATTTTATTTCTTTATTGGTACCCCATAAAGGAAAATCGGGCAGCCTTTATCGGCCTGAGCTTTCTTTTGGGCTTCGCCATCGATTTTTTTTCCGACACCATGGCACTCCACGCCGCTTCGACCGTTACCATAGCCTATATCAGGCCGGCCATAATGCGCTTTGTTTTCGGTGTCAATTTCGAATTTCAGAGTTTTAAGCTCAGCAACTCCACCCAAGTACAACAAATTACGTTTTTGACGTTATTGATATTGGTACACCATCTTGTTTTCTTTACGCTGGAAATTTTCAGTTTGGCCAATTTCCTCTTAGTTTTGAAAAAGGTTTTGGCCACGGGCACCGCTACCTTGATACTCTGTTTGCTGTTCGGATCTCTTTTCAGTGTACGGAAGGATTAAGAAAACGGGTATCCAACGGATAGCCATTAAAAATTTATCGTAGATGAAGAAACTATTGTTATCTTCCATAATCATCATCATAGGAATCACCTTCTTGGGAAGACTGTCGTATTTACAAATTTTCAGTTTCTCCCCCGATCAGGTATTGGAAGACCCAGCGATAAAACGCGTCTACGACTATCCCGAGCGAGGTTATATATACGACAGAAACGGAAAATTATTGGTAGGAAACGACCCGGCCTATGATGTGATGGTCATACCTCGGGAAGTAAGGGAACTGGACACCTTGGAATTTTGCGGCCTGTTGGGCATAGACAAGGAAAAGTTCAAGAAAGAACTTAGAAAGGCCCGTACGTACTCCCCTAGGTTGCCTTCGGTCTTTGTTCCCCAGCTCTCGAAGGAAGACTACGCCAAGCTGCAGGAAAAAATGCGGCACTATAAGGGTTTCTACATACAAAAAAGGTCGCTTAGGTATTATGCCACCAACAGTGCCGCCAATGTACTCGGCTACATCAGTGAAGTAAACGAAAGGGATTTGGCGAAAAACCCCTATTACGTTCAGGGCGAGCTTACAGGCCGCACGGGCGTTGAAAAACAATACGAGGATATCCTACGCGGTCGCAAGGGCGTCCAGTACATTCAAAAAGACCGATTCAACAGGGACATAGGCAAGTACAAGGACGGTCTATTGGACACCCTGCCCGAACAGGGGCTCGAAATCAATATAACCTTGGACAAGGAACTACAGGAATATGGCGAAAAGCTAATGCACGGCAAACGCGGGGGCATCGTCGCCCTTGAGCCGGCCACAGGGGAAATACTCGCCATGATATCGGGCCCCACCTACGACCCCGCCCTCCTGGTCGGCAGGGAACGATCTAAAAACTACAGTAAACTCCATTACGACTCGATAGCCAAACCCTTGTTCGACCGGTCGATATTGGCGGAAGGTTCCCCGGGTTCGCCCTTTAAGACCCTTAATGCCCTGGTAGCCCTACAAGAGGGCGTCATCACCCCAAATACTACGGTACAGTGCTATAACGGGTTCTACGTAGGGCGTAAAAAAAGGGGGTGCCACTGTGGCGGTGGCCTACGGAAGTTAAACGACGGAATCTACAAATCGTGCAACGCCTACTTTGCGGCGACCTTTAGAAAGATATACGAGAAATTCGAGACTACCGACGAAGGAATGGATGTATGGGAAAAGCACATGAAAAGTTTCGGCCTAGGGCAATACCTCGGATACGACCTCCCCACCGGAAGAAAGGGAAGGATACCCAGCAAGGAATATTACGATAAGTGGTACGGGGACAATAGGTGGGCCCCCTCCTACATCATATCCAACTCGATCGGCCAAGGTGAAGTGGCGGTAACCCCCATCCAACTAGCCAATATGACAGCGGCCATAGCCAATAGGGGGCATTACTTCACCCCCCACATTCTGAAAAAAGTGGACGGAAAGGATATTAACATCCCCGATTTTGTAGAGCCCAAACACACCACCATCGACAAAAAACATTTTGAACCTGTCATTCAAGGAATGGCAGACGTATACGAAAAAGGAACGGCAAGATGGTTGCAGATACCCGATATTAAAATAGCCGGCAAAACGGGTACCGTAGAGAACTTTACCAAAATCGACAGTGTGCGCGTTCAACTTACCGACCACTCGGTATTCGTGGCCTTCGCCCCTGTTGAAAAACCCCAGATCGCCTTGGCGGTCTACATTGAAAACGGGTACTACGGCTCTAGGTATGCCGGCCACATCGCCTCGTTGTTGATCGAAAAATACATTAAGGGAAATATCACCCGAAAAGACCTCGAAAAGCGAATGCTCGAAAAAACCTTGGAGCACGAATACGCCAAACCCTATTCCGGAAAGGAATTCAAGATCAACGAATATGTCTGGTAAAAGTGTCTTAAAGAGGGTCGATTGGCTTTCCGTTCTTTTTTATCTCCTACTGATCGGCATCGGTTGGCTAAATATTTATTCAAGCACCTTTTCGGAAAGCGATTCTTCTATCTTCGACTTTGGTACCCTGCACGGTAAGCAATTGTTCTTTATCGGGGCCAGTTTCGCCTCGATCGTTATACTATTGGCCCTCGAAGCCAATTTTTACGAACGCTTTTCAAGCCTTCTTTACATTATAAGCATGGTATTGTTACTGGGCTTGTTCGTATTTGGAAAAACCATAGCCGGAGCGACGTCATGGTACGACCTGGGCTTTTTTAACCTGCAACCATCCGAATTGGCCAAAGTAGCCACGGCCCTGGCCTTGGCCAAATACCTAAGCGATATACAAACCGATATAAAACGCAGAAAAGACCAGTTATATGCCTTTAGTATCATATTGATACCCGCCCTGCTGATCATTCCCCAACCCGATCCCGGCAGTGCCTTGGTGTTTTTCTCCCTGGCCTTTGTTATATTCAGGGAGGGCCTTCCCCTATACTATCTTGGCATAGCCCTCTTGGCTATCGTTGTATTTATAACCACACTGATGTTCGGCACCATTTGGGTTATCATCTTTATCGCCCTCTTATTGATACTGTTCTTTTTGTTGAAAAAGAAAAAATTCAAGGTACCGATGCTGCCCTTAACGGCGGCCATAATTCTTACCATACTGTTTTCCCTTTCGGTCGATTTTGTTTTCAACAACGTATTCGAGCAACGACATAGGGATCGCTTCAGCCTATGGCTCCGTCTCGAAAAAGACCCCAAAAAACTGGACCAAATACGAAAAACGATAGGCTACAACACCTATCAATCTGAAAAAGCCATTGAATCGGGTGGCTTGTTCGGGAAAGGCTTTTTGGAGGGAACCCGTACCAAGGGCGATTTCGTGCCTGAGCAACATACCGATTATATCTTTACCACAGTAGGCGAAGAGTGGGGGTTTTTGGGCACCTCGACCGTTGTAATTCTCTTTACCCTTTTGCTCCTGCGCCTGGTCTATCTGGCAGAGCGGCAAAAAACCGATTTCAGTCGTATGTACGGCTATGGCGTGGTTTCGATATTACTGATCCACTACTTTATCAACATAGGCATGGTTATAGGCGTTTTGCCCACCATCGGTATTCCCCTGCCCTTTTTTAGCTATGGAGGTTCAGGACTCATGTTCTTTACCGCCTTGCTGTTTATCTTTCTGAAACTTGACGCCAATAGGTTAAAAGAGGGTATTTAAGGCTAAAACTTCCATCCGGCCGTATCGGCCCTTGACTCCAGTTCTTCCTCTTGCCCATCGGGCAGTTGCCCGAAAAAGTCTATACCCGTTCTTTTCTCAATCTCATCAACGGAAACAGCAAAGGCGGCAAGTGGCCGTTTACTCTCCTCGCCCGGCAATAAAAAAGCCAGAATCTTGGGTGAACCCGATTCACGCCGGGCCAAAATTTTGTAATAGTAGCGCGGCACATCCACATCTTCTTCCCCTATTTCTTCCAGTCCCTCTTCCAGCACCCCTCCGGCAACCACAAAAACCTCCCCGTAACGACGGGCCCACGACCTTACCTGTATTTCGAGGCGATTCCATATCCCCGCGTTAAACGCCCGGTCTTGCGGACTGATATTACTCGTATAAAAGGTTTCGTTATAGGCCTGTTCGGAGAATTTTCTGTCCCCGGCCGGGCATAGGTGGCCCCTATCGTACCCCGACCCCTTGTAGTTTCTCCAATCTGCCGATTTGGTCCTTACCTTAGGGTCTTCGACAAAGTAAGGCCTCTTGCGGCGATCCTCGGTCAAATGTTCCCTTTTTAGGCTATAGGCCACCCATTCGGCCTGTTCGTAAGACTCGTTGTACGATAAAGCAAAATGGCTGTGGTAAACAATATCCCCTGTGGTCGAGCTGGGCATGAAATCGCCGGGAATGGCAGTCTGAAGTCCGGCATTTGAAGGGTCGGAATAGGTATCGGGGGTATAAAAATTATCGAAGACCCAAAAACCGACCACACAACAAAGCAACAGAACCGTATAAACCGTCTTTCTTTTCATAGGGCCCAAAAATAGAACAATTTAAAACCAATGCGAATTCTTTTGCCCTTACCTTGCCCGCCACAAGTGGCAGGGCCAACGCCAGGAACAAAGAACGGTGCAGGGTAAGTTTCCTTCTTTTTTTACGACAAAGCCCCTATAGCAAAACAGGGACCATTATTTTGGATCGGGCTTTAGCTTATTGCCAGAACCTTTTCTATATTGTCCATTATTTCTAAACTAAATCGTCAAGATATGCTGACTTGGAAAGATGTTATCAATTTCAGCCTAAAGGGAAACCCAAGGCCTGACAAAAGGGTCGAAAAGACCGAGGCCGAATGGCGTGCGATTTTAAGTCCGGAGCAATTTTACGTAACCCGCAAGAAAGGTACGGAGCCCGCGCATTCGGGAGCCCTTTGCAGTGCCCATGAAGCCGGTAGGTACCATTGCATATGCTGCGACAGCCCCTTGTTCGACTCCACGATCAAATTCGAATCGGGTACGGGATGGCCGAGCTTTACCCAACCGATCAAGGAAAATGCCGTAAAATACGAAAGGGACACCTCCTTTGGCATGGTTCGGGTAGAGGTAATGTGCAATACCTGCGACGCCCACTTGGGCCATGTTTTTCCTGATGGCCCGGAGCCAAGTGGACTGCGTTATTGTATAAATTCGGAATCGTTGCAACTTCAAAAAGAAAAATTAACCCATGAGTGATACAAAATTGGAAATAGCCACACTTGGCGGTGGATGCTTTTGGTGCGTAGAAGCCCTACTACAGCAGATTCGGGGCGTTGAGGGAATCGTATCGGGATACAGTGGCGGCAATGCCCCTGGGCATCCCACATATAAGGAAGTCTGTTCGGGCCTTACGGGCCATGCCGAGGTCGTACAGGTAAGTTTCGACCCCAAAAAAATTTCGTACAAAGACCTTTTGACCGTGTTTATGACCAGTCACGACCCCACCACCCTGAACCGTCAAGGGGGGGATATCGGGACCCAATACCGGTCGGTTATTTTCTACCATAACGATACACAAAGGGAAATTGCCGAAACGGTACTGAAGGAAATGGCTTCCTATTACGACGACCCCATAGTAACGGAAATAAGCGAGGCCACCCCATTTTATGAGGCCGAGGATTACCATCAAGATTACTATCGCAACAACACAAGCCAAGGCTATTGCAGTGCGGTCATTACCCCAAAATTGGCCAAGTTGCGCAAGATGCATGCCGACAAGTTAAAAAACGTGGCCGCCTCCTAGCCAAAATGGCAGGGGCACTCCTTCCATTTTCAAGGCCCATATTCATAAAAAACAAAAAAGCCCCGGGTTACCGGGGCTTTTTCCATCCGTTTGTCGTCTATCTATCCCTTCACGGCCAGCTTACCGTGTTTTATATTGTTCATTTTAAGGTCTTGAAGCACATTTACGGCCTCCTCTATATAGACATCCTTGGCCAAGTTCTTGTGCCATCTATCGCGTTTCTCCCGCAAGACAGAGTCTTGGACGAACAATTCCTCCTCATACTTTAAGGATTGGAAGGACAATTGGGAATCGTATTCCGAAATCGATTTGAAGTAGTCCGATTTTTCCCTATCCTTTTCTTCCTCCTTGCGATAGGTATCGTAATTAAGGGAAATTTCCATTTCGTCCTGTTTCGACTTCAACCATTTGGCATTTTCCTCGATCAGTTTGATCTGGGGGTTGTTCGCCATTCGCTTCGTACTATTGGCAATGGTCTGTTCGTAATCGATATAGCCGTCCCACGGCTTATAATCCGCAGGGGATATCTTATCCCACTTCAAGGGGTTGGCCTGATCTCGTTCCCCTAGGTCGATATAGCTATATTTGTCGGGGACCACCACATCGCTCTTAACGCCTTCCAACTGGGTAGACCCGCCATTGATCCTATAAAACTTCTGGGTAGTCAGTTTGATAGCGCCCAGTTCCCCGTGTTCGTTGCTGCGAACGATATTGTCCAAGGGAATGACGTTTTGAACGGTTCCCTTTCCAAAGGTCTGTTTGCTTCCTATGACAATGGCCCTCTTGTAATCTTGCATCGCCGCCGCCAATATCTCGGAGGCAGAGGCCGACAGTTCGTTGACCAAAATCACTAAGGGTCCGTCCCATTGTATGCGCTCGTCCTTATCGTCATAAACATCCTTGCCCTTGCCTGAGGAACGTACCTGTACAATGGGTCCGTCCTTGATAAAAAGTCCTGCCATTTCGACCACGGTCTTTAGAGACCCGCCCCCGTTGTCGCGAAGATCGAGAATCAGTCCTTCGACCCCTTCTTCCTTAAGGCGCTCTACCTCTTTGGCCACGTCGGTCGCAGCGTTACGCTCGGTATAATCGTCAAAATCGACATAAAATTTAGGTAGGTCTATCAGGCCGTATTTCTTATCGTCCTTGATTATGCTGGCCGATTTGGCGAACGACTCCTCAAGTTCCACCACATCACGGGTCAGGGCCACCGTCTGCAAAGACCCGTCAATTTTTCTAACGGTAAGGTTTACCTTGGTTCCCTTTGGCCCCTTGATCAATTTAATCGCATCGTCCAACCGCATCCCTACGATATTGATGGGCTCTTCACCTTCTTGCCCCACCATAAGG
This sequence comes from Pseudozobellia thermophila, assembly GCF_900141855.1. Taxonomy (GTDB): domain Bacteria; phylum Bacteroidota; class Bacteroidia; order Flavobacteriales; family Flavobacteriaceae; genus Pseudozobellia; species Pseudozobellia thermophila. The sequence continues at coordinate 1,174,031 of NZ_FQYU01000001.1, read as the reverse complement.
ATTTGATCGCCCACTTCCAGTTGGCCATCACGCCAAACGGGACCTCCCGAAATAATGTCAACGATCTTGGCCCCTTCGGGCTTTTTCTGCAAACGCGCCCCTATGCCCTCGAATTTGCCCGACATGCTTACGTCGAACTTTTCCTTGTCTTCGGGAGCGAAATAATAGGTATGGGGGTCGAACTCATCGACAATGGTGTTGATGTATTGCACGAACCAATCCTTACGTTCAAGGTCGTCTACAAAATCGAAGAACTCGTCCAAGGTCTTTTTGGTCGATGCCCTTGAAGATTCCTCGGCCTCTTGGGGCGTCATGGGCTTGTCGTCGATCTCGTTTTCTTCTTCCCCTGCTTTCCCGAGGCTTCTCATTTTAGAGTCGTAGGTTCCCAAGGTAGCGTACTTCAACTGCAACCTCCAACGTTCCTTCAGTTCTTTTCGGTCGGCAGCAAAGGGAATTTTTTCGTAGTCTATGTTGATCTTTTCGTTTTTTGAGTAATCAAAGGGAGTGGCCAATACTTCTTGGTAAATTTCCTTGGCCTCTTGCATACGCTTCATCAAACGCTCGTAGACCAAATTGAAGAAGGAAATATCGGTGCTTTTGATCTGATCGTCCAACTGAAATTTGTACTGTTCGAATTCCTTGATATCCTCATCGAGAAAATAGCGCTTGGTGGGATCGACCACATCAAGAAAATCGTTGAACACATTGACCGAAAAATCGTCATTGATATCTTTGGGTTCGTAGTGGCCTTTTTGTAGAACGTAGGTTATAAGATCGAGCAATAATTTATCCTTATCATCATTTTCGAAAGACTTATTTGTGAATCCACATGAGGCCACGGAAATAAGCATTACCCCGAGTACGTAGGCTAGATTTCGTTTCATATAAATTAAATTTCGATTTTTTAATTACCGTTCGTGTACAGCGAACCAAATTCTTACTTAAAGGTAATGAATTCCCTAAGATACTGAAAAAACCATGCCACCTTTGAAGAGGGGGCATTAATATTTTGTTAAACGAACGTAGGTCGATATGTTTTCTAAAACGTATTTTTATGCCAGAAAGTATCTCTTATGAAAAAACCTTTGATCTTAGTCACCAATGATGACGGAATTACGGCACCGGGACTTCGCTCTTTGATCCGCTATATGAAAGAGATAGGCGATGTAGTGGTCGTTGCCCCCGACAGTCCCCAATCGGGAAAGGGTCATGCCATAACCGTCGACGAGACTTTATTTTCTGCCAAACTGGTTGTTGACAAGGAAAAAGGCGCTCCCTTGGAGTACAGCTGCAGCGGCACTCCCGCCGACTGCGTAAAACTGGCGCTTCAAGAGCTCCTCGACCGACGTCCCGATATCTGTGTCAGCGGTATCAACCACGGGTCCAACGCCTCGATCAACGTAATCTATTCGGGCACGATGAGCGCTGCCATCGAAGCCGGTATCGAAGGTATTCCCGCCATTGGCTTCTCGTTGTGCGATTATGCGTGGGAAGCCGATTTCTCGGCTGCCGAGGAAGCGATCAAGACCATCGTAAAAAAGGCCTTGAAATACGGAATCCCCGAAGACGTGGTATTGAACGTAAACATCCCGAAGGCAAGCAAGGAAGACATTAAGGGCATAAAGATCTGCCGGCAGGCACGGGCCAACTGGAAAGAAAAATTCGACAAGCGTACCAGCCCTTCCGGACGCGATTACTACTGGCTGACCGGGGAATTCGAGTTGCTCGACAAGGGGGAGGACACCGACGAATGGGCCTTGGCCCACAACTATATCTCCGTAGTTCCGACCCAATTCGACCTTACGGCCCACCATGCCATACAGGGATTGAACAGTTGGGAACTTTAAAAAGACCGCTATTAACATTGAAACCCATCTTGAATGAAAACAAACAATAAAAAAGAACTCATCATCGGTTTTCTGGTAGGCCTGATCGCCAACACCATCGGCACCTTGCTCTATATCGTGCTGTTCTCCGACCTGGGCATCGTCGAAACTTTCGAGGCCGCCGTGGAGCAGGGCCATGTAGGCAGCCTTTTGGCCCTCGGCGCCATTTTGAACCTCTTGGCCTTTTTTGCCTTTCTTAGGATACGCCGCGACCAAAGGGCAAAAGGGGTACTTATCGCCACCATTTTGACCGCCATGGTCATTTTGTACTACAAAGTGTTTTAGAACTTTTTCAGAACCCAACAGATGAAGTATTACATAATCGCAGGAGAGGCGTCGGGAGACCTTCACGGTTCCAATCTTATCAAGGCCCTAAAACGGAAGGACGACAAGGCCAAGATTCGATGTTGGGGCGGCGACCTCATGCAAGCGGCCGGCGGGGTATTGGCCAAACATTACAAGGAAATGGCCTTTATGGGCTTCTTGGAGGTACTGTTGAACCTGAGAAAAATAACGAAGGCCATTGCCTACTGCAAGACCGATATCGCCGAGTTCGATCCCGATATTATCGTGTTCATCGATTACTCGGGCTTTAACCTAAGAATTGCCAAATGGGCCAAAAGACAAGGCTTTAAGACCAATTATTACATTTCGCCCCAAATATGGGCATCGCGTGAAGGACGCATAAAGGATATCAAGCGCGATATCGATGCCATGTACGTGATACTTCCTTTTGAAAAAGAGTTTTACGAGAAAAAACACGGTTTTCCCGTGCATTTTGTGGGACATCCGCTTATCGATGCCATCGGTCAACACAGGGTCGCCGACCCCAAGGAGTTTCGAGCCCAAAACGGCCTCGACCCCGACAAACCCATTATCGCCCTATTGCCGGGAAGCCGAAAACAAGAGGTACATAAAATGTTGACGGTAATGCTGTCGGTGGTCGACTCCTTTGCCGGTTACCAATTCGTAATCGCCGGGGCCCCCAGTCTTGACCAAGATTTTTATACCCCGTTCCTAAAAAATTCGAACGTGGGCTTTGTCATCAACAAAACCTACGACTTATTGGGCGTATCGTACGCCGCCTTGGTCACCAGCGGTACGGCCACCTTGGAGACCGCCATTTTCAAAGTGCCGCAAGTGGTGTGCTACAAGGCCAATTGGTTGTCGTACCACATCGCAAAAAGGATCATTACCCTCGAATACATTTCGTTGGTCAATCTCATCATGAAAAAGGAAGTGGTGAAAGAGCTGATCCAAGGCGATCTGAACACGGAAAAGCTCAAGCTTGAACTGGCCAAAATTTTGGACGGCCCGGCCCGTACCGCCCAATTCGAAGCCTATTTTGAGCTCGAAAAAGTACTTGGCGGAAAAGGTGCCAGCGAAAATGCCGCCGCCCGTATTGTAGAAAATGCTTAAATTTGATATCCAAGAGAAGTCTTATCCCTTGGTCCCATGCGCAAAATCCTCTACATTCTCCTTATACTATCCGTGGCCAGCTGCGGCGTTTCCAAAAAGAAAACCACCTATAGCAAGACGAGAAAGGTAAGTGTTGCCGCATCCAAACCCGAAGCACCCGAAAAAGTAGCCCCGCCACCCAAAAAGGGTTCATCCCCAAAAGACAACAAGGCAGACCACATTATCAAAACCGCCTTGAAATACTCCGGGGTCCGGTACAAATACGGGGGCACCACCAAAAAAGGGATGGATTGCTCGGGACTCCTGTACGTGGCCTTTGGCGAAAACGACATCGACCTGCCCAGGACATCTTACCATATGGCCGAGGAAGGCAAGCGCATTCGGCTGAACGAAGTGGAAAAGGGCGATCTATTATTCTTTAGGACCAGTAAACGTGCCAAACGAATCAACCATGTCGGCATGGTCGTGGCCGTTGAAAACGACGAAATTAAGTTTGTACACGCCTCAACTTCGAGGGGCGTAATAGTCTCTTCCTTGCGTGAAGGATATTGGAACAGTGCTTTTGTAAAGGCGACCCGAGTTCTTTGACCCAAAATGAAGCCCTTGCGTTTTATTCCCATTAAACTGACCTTTCTGTTGGTCGTGGGCATTGTCTTGGGCAAGCACCTCCAATTGGGGCTCCTTGGCCCTACCCTACTCAACGCAGTGCTTCTTCTATTCCTGGCCTTGGGCTACCAAAAGGCCGACTATCCCTTACTGTTCGGTATAAACACTTCCCTATTGACCATTGGCATTGGCATTTTGGCCATTTCCATCGCCCAACCCGGCAATCGGCCCGACCACTATTCAAAAAGGGGTCTTGACGGTAGTCAGATCTGGCAATTGAAAATAAGGGAAGTTCTTAAACCCACCGATTTTTCGAACCGCTATATTGCCGTAACCCAGGCGCTTGGAGACCAAAAGGTTTCGGGCAAAATTTTGCTCAACACCCGCCCGGACCCGACCCAAACCCCTTTTAAAATCGATGATGAAATTATTGTATACGGTAGGTTACAAGAAATCCGTCCTCCCCTTAACCCCCATCAATTCGACTATCGCAAATACATGGCAAATCTTGGGGTAATCCATCAACTTGAGGTTCGCCCCGATGCCTTTTGGGTAAGACCCGACCCCTCAAAGACCTGGTACGGCCGCGCCTGGGAAACCAGGGACAAGATCATCAAAAAACTGGAGGCCCATAATTTCGGCGAGGAAGAACTCAGTATCATACAGGCCCTCCTCTTAGGCCAACGAAGCGATATTTCAGAAACGACCTATACCAATTACAAAAACGCCGGGGCCGTACATATCCTGGCCCTATCGGGCTTGCATATCGGTATTCTTTTACTGATCCTTCAGTTTCTGCTACGGCCTCTGGAACTTCTGCCCAAGGGCAAGGTACTCAAGCTTGCCTTGGTTGTGGCCCTGCTTTGGGGCTTTGCCCTGCTGGCCGGGTTTTCGGCCTCCATTGTCAGGGCGGTGACCATGTTCTCGTTCGTAGCCTATGCCCTTTTCCTGAACCGACCGAGCAATACCTTCAACATCCTGGCCCTATCGATGTTCTTTATCCTTTTGGTCATCGACCCGAACCTATTGTTCCAGGTGGGCTTTCAAATGAGCTATGCCGCGGTACTTAGCATTGTATCGATCTATCCAGTGCTATTAAAGTTCTGGCATCCGAAAAACAAAATAGTCCGCTATTTTTGGCAATTGCTCTCGGTAAGTATCGCCGCACAATGCGGCGTACTCCCCCTAAGCCTGTTCTATTTTCATCAATTCCCGGGTCTGTTTTTTGTTTCCAACCTCATAATTGTTCCCGTTTTGGGCCTGATACTCGGGATGGGGCTACTTGTGGTTCTTCTGGCCAGCTTCCATATTTTACCCGATTTTCTGGTCGAGGCCTACGATGCCGTAATTCGATGGATGAACCAGATCATCGCCTGGGTGGCACAGCACGAGGCCTTTATCTTTAAGCATATTTCCTTTGATTCGGCACAATTGCTTTTGGGCTACATTATCCTTTTAAGCCTTATTGCCTTTCTCGGTGCGCCAAATTTTAAGCGGCTAGCGACCTTGGGGCTCGCCATCATCGGTTTTCAAATGTGGGCGCTCTTTACGGCCTATAGAACGTCTCAAAAGGAAACCCTTATCCTGGCCCACCAAAGCAAAAACTCGGTTCTACTTTATCGATACGGAAAGAAGGCAAGGGTGTTTTCAAGGGATAGTACGGCCCTTGACCGGTTGGTTTCAGGCTACCGGGTCGGCGAACGGATCAAGCAAATCGCGTATCGTCCCCTTCAGAATAGTTACCATTGGCACAAGAGAAAGGTGTTGATAATCGACAGCCTGGCCGCGTATCCCGTCGCGGAAGAAGGGGTGGATTTTCTCATCTTGACCCAATCCCCCAAAATCAATTTAGGGCGTTTGATCGATTCGCTCCGGCCCGAGGTGGTCCTTGCCGATGGCAGCAACTATCGAAGCTATGTCGACCGTTGGTCGTCGACCTGTTCCATGAAAAAGCTCCCTTTCCACTACACCGGCGAAAAGGGAGCCTATTATTTCGATCCGTAATTTTTGTAGGCGATCATCTTTTTCCAATGACCGTGCCCCCTTTAGCCAAAACTTCTTTCGTTGTCTTCCGCACCGTGGGTCAGCGCTTTTAGTTTCTTTAGAAACACAAGGATCAACAATCCGAAAAGGATACAGAATACGGCGATTCCGGTAAAAACCGTAAACTCCCCGAACTTGGAGGCCGATTCTCCCAATAGTCCCGCTACTTTATTGCCCAGGCCGGTGGTGGCAAAATAAAGGCCCATCATCAGCGATGCGTACTTTGCCGGGGCCAATTTGGTCACAAAGGACAGGGAAACGGGCGACAGGCTCAATTCGCCCACCGTATGGAACAAATACGCCAAAACCAGCCAATACATGGCCGAGGAACCCGCATTCTGGAATTCGGTGGCCGCGGCGCTCATAAACAAGAAGCCGGTACCCATGATGACGAGCCCCATGATCATTTTAAACAAGGACGAGGCCTCTTTTCCCTTCAGTTTCCTTCTGGCCCAAAAGCCGGCAACGGCCGTACCCAAGGTAATGATAAAGAAGGCATTGAGCGACTGGAACCACGAAGCCGGCACTTCCCAGCCCAAAAGGGAACGGTCGGTATAGTCCATCGCATAAATGTTCATGAGTCCGCCCGCTTGTTCAAAGGCCCCAAAAAAGACGATTACCATCAAAAAGGAAAGAATAAGTACGATGACCCTGTCCTTTTCTATTTTGGTCAAAGGCCTGTTGAGGGATTCGCGCTCTTCCTGATCTTCCGATTTTCCCAAAAAGTCGCCGACCCCGACCAAATATTTTTGTCCTAGGACGAATTGCAGAAGTCCGAACAACATACAAATTCCGGCCAGGCCGAAACCGTAATGCCATCCGTACACCTCGCCCACATAACCCACAATAAGGCTCGACAGGAAGGCCCCTACGTTTATTCCGATGTAAAAGATGGTAAAGCCCTTATCCCTTCGAATGTCGCCTTTTTTATACAATCCGCCCACCATGGTCGAAATATTGGGCTTAAGCATCCCCACTCCCGAGATAATAAAGCCCAAGCCCGTATAGAAGGCCCACATGGCCTCCACGGCCAAAATACCGTGCCCGATGACCAAGAGTACCGCACCGACGATGACGGACTTCTTTTGGCCCAAAAAGCGGTCGGCGATGATCCCCCCCGGTATGGACGCCACGTACACCAACATGGTATACCAACCGTACAGTGCCAGGGCCTCGGCGTTCGTCCAACCCAGGCCGGGATTGGTATCGGTGGTTTGGGCTATCAGGTACAATACCAGTATGGCACGCATGCCGTAGTAAGAAAAACGTTCCCACATTTCGGTAAAAAAGAGGACGTACAAGCCTACCGGATGGCCAAAAAGTTCCTTTTCGCGCATTGGTTTTAATGCTTCCTGCATAATTTGATTAGTTTGTTTAGTATTACAAATGAAATGGCCCCGTTATCTTTGGGGCCACGGCCGACAACTTCTACGGCCTATAAATTTTCCTTTACAAAATCGGTCATCTTATTGAATAGGTGTATTCGCGTGTTACCCCCGTAAATACCGTGGTTTTTATCGGGATAAATGGCCCATTCGAACTGCTTGTTGGCCTGAATAAGGGCCTCTGCCATTCGCATTGAGTTTTGAACGTGGACGTTGTCATCGCCCGAACCGTGTATGAGGAGGAAATCGCCCTTCAAAAGCTCGGGGTAGTTTAATGGGGAGTTTTCGTCGTAACCCTTGGGATTCTCCTGTGGGGTTCGCAAAAACCGTTCGGTGTAAATGGTATCGTAAAAGCGCCATGTGGTCACCGGGGCAACGGCAATGGCCATTTCAAAGACCTCATTGCCCTTTAGCAAACTGTTGGTCGCCATATGACCGCCAAAGCTCCAGCCCCAGATACCGGTCCTGTTTTCGTCGATATAGGGAAGTTCGCTAAGTTTTTTTGCCGCGGCAATTTGGTCTTCGGTTTCGTACTTTACCAAATTCAAGTAAGTCGATTTCTTAAAATCCCTACCTTTAAAACCCGTACCCCTGCCATCTACACAGGCAATAATGTAGCCCTCGGAGGCCAATTGCTGATGCCAGTAATCCCTGTAGCCCATCCATTGGTTGGCCACACTTTGAGATCCGGGCCCGCTGTATTGATACATCAATAAGGGGTATTTTTTGGCGGGGTCGAAATCCTTGGGCTTGATCATATACATGTTCAGCTCATTGCCATTGATCTCGATGGTCGAAAACTCCTTGGGGCTGATCTGATAGCCCTTCAATTTATCGAGCAACTTGTCGTTGTTCTTGATTTCCTTGATCTTTTTACCTTTTTTGGCCTTGTACAAGGTGTATACGGGTGGAGTGGCCGCATCGGAAAAGGTATGGATAAAATAAGTGAAATCGGCACTGAAATCGGCCGAATTGAACCCTTCCCCGGCTGCGAGGGCCTTTTTGTCCATACCGCTGCTCCCTATGCTGTAAACCCCTCGGTTTATCGAGCCGTTCTCGGTAGATTGATAGTAAACCTTGTCTTCGTTCTGATCGTAACCGTAATACTTCGTTACCTCCCAGGGGCCCTGGGTTATTTGATTCATCAAATTGCCTTCTTGACTATATAGGTAAAGGTGGTTGTACCCATCCCTTTCACTAAGCCATATAAAACTGTCATCGGCCAAAAAGGTCAGGTCGTCGTTGATATCGACATAGGCGTCGTCCGTTTCCTCCAACAGCACGGAAGTGGTCTTGTCCTTTGCATTGACACTGTAGAGCTTGAGACGATTCTGATGCCTGTTCAGTGTCTGGACACTGAGGTAATCGGGATGGTTCATCCATTTGATCCGGGGGATGTAATAGGCTTGGCCCAAATCGACCTGTGAGATATCACCCGATTCGACATCCAGCATATGCAGGGTAACCACGGCGTTATCTTCCCCGGCCTTTGGGTATTTAAAGACCTGCTGCTGCGGGTAAAGTCCGGTACCGAATATATCCATGGAAAACTCGGGTACATGTGTCTCGTCAAAACGAAGAAAGGCGATTTTGCTTCCGTTCGCGTTCCAGGCAAACGCCCTGACAAAAGCGAATTCCTCCTCGTAGACCCAATCGGTGATCCCGTTGATTATCTTATTCTTGGCCCCGTCGGTGGTGAGCTGTCGGGTCTCCTTCGATTTTATATCAAAAAGAAAAAGGTTGTTTTCGGCCACGTAGGCCACTTTTTTACCATCGGGCGATAAGGCGGGCTCCTGGATTTTTCTATCGGCCACCTTGGTCACCTCCTTGGTTTCGATGTCGTACACATAGTATACTCCCAAGGTCGAACGCCTGTATATAGGCTCCACTTCGGTAGCCAAAAGCAGTTTTGACTCGTCTGCACTGAAGGTATAATCCCTGAAACCGGGGACACCCTGCAAATCGTTCGAACCGACGATGGTCTCGACCTTTTCCAAGGTAGCGTAATCGTATTTGTCGACGGTGGTCGCCCCGTTCGAACGGTCTATGTTCAAAACCGTATACTGCTTGCCGTTTTTCATCGAGCGCAGGGCATCCAAGCCTTCGGTCCCGAACCCATTCCTATAGACCTCTTCAACGGTTATCTGTTTTTCTTGTGCCGATAAAACATTACAAAATGCAAGTAGGGGGAACAGTATAAAAAAGTACTTTCGCATAATCAGTTATAAAAGTCAATAGAAAACCCAAGTTTAGTGATAATTTTACAAAAATTAAACTTTCAATTGTAAAAAGAAACCCTATTGGCACTAATTTAAGATTCATGGGTGTATCGCACCTAATCATTATCTTTGGCCTTCGAAACTTTACTTTATGATCAAGCCGGTAGAGGGGTTCTCAAAACTGACCAAGGACCAAAAAATAGAATGGCTGACCGCCAATTATACGGAAAACGCCCAAGAAGCCAAATTACTGCTTAAACGTTATTGGAACGAGGATAAAAAGGTGCAACAGCTGCACGACGAGTTTATAGAGAACACCATTAGCAATTTCTATCTGCCCTTTGGCATCGCCCCCAACTTCATGATCAACGACAGGCTATATGCCATACCCATGGCCATCGAAGAGAGCTCTGTGGTCGCGGCGGCCAGCAAAGCCGCCAAGTTCTGGTTGAAAAGGGGAGGTTTCAAGACCGAGGTCTTGGGTACGGAAAAAATAGGACAGGTCCATTTTATCCATCGCGGCGACCCCGGCAAATTGTGGAGTTTCTTTGAGTCGATAAAACCCAAGCTTATCGAGGAGGCCTTGCCGATTACCAAGAACATGACGAAAAGGGGCGGGGGGCTCTCAGCCATCGAGCTAAGGGACAAAACCAGCAAGCTCGACGGCTACTACCAACTGCACTGTACCTTTGAGACCTTGGATGCCATGGGCGCGAATTTTATCAATTCCTGCCTCGAAAGTTTCGCCCAAACCCTGAAAAGGGAAGCCCGGGCCTATGCCCCCTTTACCAAGGAAGAAAAAGGCATGGAAGTAGTAATGAGCATACTGTCGAACTACGTGCCCAACTGCGTCGTTCGCGCAGAGGTAAGCTGCCCTATCGACGATTTCAAAATCGGCCACAACATGCCGCCAAGGCAGTTTGCCGAAAAGATGGTTCAAGCCGTCGAAATAGCCAAGGTGGAGCCCTACAGGGCCGTTACGCACAACAAGGGCATCATGAACGGCATCGACGCAGTGGTGTTGGCCACCGGCAACGACTTTAGGGCCGTAGAGGCCGCAGTGCACGCCTATGCGGCCAGAAACGGCAGTTACACCAGCCTCACCCATGCCCAAATAGACAAGGGCATCTTTAAATTTTGGATCGAACTACCCTTGGCCCTGGGCACCGTTGGCGGATTGACAAACCTACACCCCTTGGTAAAACTGGCCTTGGAAATCTTGGGAAAACCATCGGCCACCGAGCTGATGCAAATTGTTGCCGTAGCCGGCTTGGCCCAGAACTTTGCTGCCGTCCGCTCTTTGGTAACTACCGGAATACAAGAAGGGCATATGAAAATGCACCTCTTGAACATCCTCAACCAATTGGGCGCTACCGACACCGAAAAAACCCGCTTGACAAACCACTTTAAAAAACATACGGCCACCCATAACGAAGTGGTAAAGGCGTTCAATAAATTACGCAATGAATGACGGCCACAACTTTTACAGCCACGGCAAACTCTTATTAACGGGGGAATATGCGGTATTGGATGGCGCATTGAGCCTTGCGATCCCCACGCGTTTCGGCCAGACCATGAAAATCGAGCCCCTAAAAGCCCCATATCTAAAGTGGCGAAGCCTCGACCATAACGGAACTCCTTGGTTTGAGGCATCGTTCGAAAGGGATTCCCTCTTTTCGAACAGCCCAAGGTATCCGGACGATGCCGTGGCCGCAACCCTTCTCAAGTTATTGGGCGCGGCCAAAAAACTGAACCCCCGTTTTCTGGCCGATGCCGGAGGATATGCCGTGGAAACCTTTTTGGAATTTCCACGAAACTGGGGCCTGGGCTCCTCCTCCACCCTGATCAACAATATGGCCCAATGGGCCCAGGTCGACGCCTTTCAACTGTTGTGGAAGGGCTTTTCGGGAAGCGGATACGATATCGCCTGCGCCCGGAACCACTTACCCATTGCCTATCAGGTCATCGATAAAAAACCGGCCGTTGAAACCGTGGCCTTCAATCCCACCTTTGCAAATAAGCTCTTTTTCGTCCACCTTGAAAAAAAACAGGACAGCCGTGAAGGCATTCGGAGGTACCGGAATTTGGCCCACGACAAAAAGGGCCTGGTCGATCAGGTATCGGCATTGACCCGCGATGTTTTGGCCTGCACGCGTTTGTACGACTTCGAGCAGCTCCTTGAACGGCACGAAAAGCTGATTTCCGATACCATCCAATTGCCCACGGTAAAAGAGTCCCTGTTTCCCGATTATTTCGGCACCCTAAAAAGCTTGGGGGCCTGGGGAGGCGATTTTATCCTGGCCACGGGCAATGAAGATACCCCCCCTTATTTTCATGGAAAGGGTTTTAAAACCGTAATTCCCTACCCAAAAATGATTGCATAAAAAAACGCCCGTTTTACAGGGCGTTTTTTTAGTATTATTTTCTTCAAGTCCTAATAGAACATTGCCCGGTTGTCCTCTATTTCGGAAGCCTCTTCCAAGGCTTGATAGACCTGGGTGTTCACCCTTGCCTGTCTTGTATTTCTCAAGGCATTGGCATAGGTGCTGTAATTGTCCAATTTAGGCCCTTCGGTCTTTTTGGTAACCGTAAGCTTGAATACGCCCGTATTGCCCTCTATGAGCTCGGAAGTATCTCCCTCGTTCAAGGCAAACGCCGTACCAACGACCGTGGGTTCGGATCCCGCGCCCGGAATGGTAGGCGACTTCACGTTCAGTGCAGTGGCCGTCGAAACGTTTACGTTGTTGTCCTTGGCCAATTCCTCAAGCGATTTGCCCTTATTGTTCGCAATGATCTGGGCCGCCTTGCGCTCTTTTCTGATGATCGGCAATACGGTCGGGGAAGCATCTTCGACCGACATGGTACCCTCTTCATACACCTTGGTCAATTGCACCACGGCATAACCACTGGGCAAATCGAAACGCTTGATGTCACCGACGCTTGTTTCTTCGTTGAAGGCCCACTGCACAATGCTCCTCTGGGCCGATAGGCCCGGAAGGTTTTCGTCTGTAGATTTGATTTGGTTGACGGGGCGTACGACGTAACCCGACTCCTTGGCCAAATCAGGAAAGGCCTTGTCGGATGAAATGGACTCCATTTCAAATTTTGTAGCGTCGGTAAACAAGGTGTTGATCGTCTCTTCGGAAGGCTCGATCTCGCGGGCCAAGGTGGCGATTTGGACTATATCCTGCTTATCGTCTATCTTGACCACGTGAAAACCAAAATCGGTCTCTACCATGCCTATGGTTCCCACGCTATTGCCAAAGGCGAAGTCGTTGAACGTAGGCACCATCATACCTTCTTGAAAATACCCCAGGTCACCGCCATTGGGCGCAGAAGGACCATCGGAGTTGTCCCTGGCCAATTCTACGAATTTGGCGTCCTTCTTTCTGGCCTCGCGCAACAAACGCTTCGCTTCGGCTTCCGCTTCTTCCTTGCTTCGTGTTACATCGGCACCGGCCCCCTGGGCATCCTTATAGGAAATCAAGATATGGCTTGCCTTGACCGAACCGTTCACCTTGCGGTCCATCATTTTGGAAACCTTAAAGTAGTCGCCATCGCGGTAAGGACCGTATATCTCGCCCACTTTCAAGCTCATCAAGGTATCGGCGAAGCGTACGGGAAGCTGGCTTTTGGGCCTGTATATGGTATCGAACTTGATATCCGAATAGCGGTCTAAAAAGGCCAGCATATCGGTGGTATTCCTAAACCCTTTGATCGTATCGTTCCTATCCGTTTGGGCATTGTATTCAACGGTATCGTCGAGCAGCTTTAAAATTTCATCCTCCACGGCCTTTTCATCGGCGGCCGAAGGCTTCTCGTTAAAATAAACAAATTGGATGTCGCGGGCGGCCTCTTGCTTGAAATCATCCTTGTGCTCGTTGATATAGGCCTGAATCTCGCTCTTAGATACCGATATGGTGCTATCGGGAATGGATGAAAAAGGGATGCGGACGTATTTGATATCGATCTTGTCGTTGGCCAATTTATAATCGAACTCGCCTTCCTTGAGCGTAGCCCCTACCCCGGCCTTGACCAAATTGAAATAGGCCTGTTGCCTGGCATTTTCGATAATGGCCTTTTCATCTTGCAACCAAAGCTCGTATTGGGCCGGGTTGTTGATCTTTAACTCGGCTATGAATTCCCTGAATTTGTTTTGATCAAAGACGCCGTTTTCATCTTGAAACTGCGGACTTTGCGAATACCCCGGGATCGTGGCGATATAGTTCAGGATCTGGTCTTGCTCTATATCGATACCCAAATCTTCGAGCTGTTGCCCCAAAATAAGATTGCGTACCTCTTGCTCATAAACCTGGTTCACGGTCTGCATGGTCGAAGCCGTTGGCCCCGATCTTCTCGATGCCAAATCGACCTTTTGACGAAAATCGTCTATCGAAATTTCATCGCCATTTACCTCGGCGATGCTCGAACCCACTTTACCGCCACTCATATTGCTGTTGGTAAAGACACCGGAAATCACAAAAGCGAAAAGTGCCAAACCGATGATAAGAATCAAAACGGTCGTCCGTTTTCTTATATTCTCTAAAATTGCCATCTAAGGAGTTTTAAAATCAGTGTGCGAAATTAGTATTTTCTTTTGGAATATTAAAGACTTTACGCCCCGCGCTTTACGCTTTCTCATCGGCACCCACATACAATGGGGGCATAAAATGCCCTTGAGAGGGGTACAAGGCTAATCCTTTTCGTCAATTTGAAGCAAAACCAGGTCTATCTTGGTATTGGAGACCTCCAGAATCTTAAAAAGAAAACCATTGATCTGTATTTCGGAGTCCTTTTCGGGAATTTCGCCCTCGTTATTCACGATAAACCCGCCAAGTGTCTCATATTCATCGCTTTCGGGAAGTTCGAGCCGATAGGTCTCATTGAGGTAGTCGACCTCCAATCGGGCCGAAAACCTGTAACTGCCATCTTCCAATCGCTCTTCGATCAAATCGGTCGTGTCGTGCTCATCCTCAATTTCGCCGAACAGCTCTTCGACAATATCCTCTACCGTCATTATTCCCGAAGTACCGCCATACTCGTCCAAAACCACGGCAATACTCTTGCGTTTTTTGGTCAAAACGTTCAAAATATCCTGTATGAGCATGGTTTCGGGCACATACTCGACGGGCAGCAGAATGCTTTTAATGGTCTTGGGCTTCTTGAACAGCTCATACGAATGTACGTAACCGATAATATTATCGATAGTCTCCTTGTAGACGAGAATTTTGGAGTATCCGGTTTCGGTAAAGAGCTTGGCCAGGTTCTTGGGCGTTTCGTTGATCTCAACGGCCATGATCTCGGTACGGGGCACCATAACCTCCCTCGCCTTTACCTCTGAGAACTCGAGAGCGTTTTGAAAGATTTGGATCTCGGAATCGACCTCATCCTCCTCGTTGACCGTTTCCATTTGTTCATTGATGTAATCGCCCAATTCTATCTTACTAAATGACAGTTGCACCTCATCGCCATCCGTCTTGAAAAACACCTTTAAAATAAAGTCGGAAACCCAAATAACGAAATCGGAAACCACCGAAAACAAAAGATAGAAGAAATAGGCGGGGACGGCCAAAAACTTTAACAGGCTATTGCTATAGATCTGAAACAGTACTTTCGGAAGAAATTCGGCCGTAAGCAAGATGATCAAGGTAGAAATAACCGTTTGCAGCACCAGGTTAAAATCGGTCAGTACAAGGTTGACAAAATTGTTCGTGGTAGGCAACATACCCTGAAACCAATGCATGAGCACATCGCCCATAAAAAACCCGTAAACCACCAGGGCGATGTTGTTGCCGATGAGCATGGTGGCGATAAACTTCGAAGGCTTCTTCGTCAGGCGCGTCAACACCCTGGCCAAGAGCCCTTCCTGTTTTTTCTCGATTTCGATATGGATCTTGTTCGCCGAGACAAAGGCGATTTCCATACCGGAAAAGAAGGCCGAAAACAGTAGGGACAGAACGATTATAAAAACGGCAGTTTCCAAGACTACTGCTGATTATCGCGTTTTCGCTGTTCAAACTTTTTACGGTAGTTTCTCCTGAACAAGAACATACCGATAGACACTACGGCGAAGAATACAAAGAGGTAGGCGCTTTGCCTATCTATATTCCAATCGGTAAAAATACGGTAAACCGAAAACACACACACCGCTAGGTAAAGGTATTCGGTATATCTTAAAATATTGATCATTTTGGTTCTTCCTTTATCGTCATAAGACCAAAGGTCTTATGGGCATTAAAAAAACTAAGGTCTTTGTTAAAATCCATTCCTTCCCCATCCATGACCGTTCCGTCTTCGGGGTTGGTATACTTAAACTTTTCCTGGGTAAAAATCCAATCGCTACTTTGGTCCCAATAGAGTTGGGGGGCCTCCAATTTCTTACCGTCATGGCTCTCGATAACGACATTTCCCTGTAAATCGATCACATTTGTGGCCGAATAAATGATACCGTAATCGGCCTTAATGATGCTCTTGTCGCCCTGCTCGTTGTAAAAATCGATGAGCAGGCCTTTAGGAAAGGTACGGTAGGGAAACTTAAGATTCTCGTAATCGTTGTTCAAGGGACTTTTCAAAACGGCTATCACACGTGTTGTAGCCGAGTCTTCGGACCCCAACTGTTCCCTGGCCTCGGTATAGGTCAAGGTAAAGTTCTCGGTTATCCCCATGGGGTATACCAAGGGTACCTTCTCTTGCCCCGATCTTTTGTAGTTGTCACCACATGAAAAAAGTATTGCCATGATCGATACCATGGCAATACGTGAACAGTTATTTTTAAACGATGGTTTCATCTTATAGATTCGGCACCTTTACGCTGCCGCCCACCCAACAGCTGAAGGAAACGGTCTTACCGGCCATGCCCGAATTGAAAATATCGGTCTTGGAAGGTGCTTTTGCCGCGTAACTCTTGGCCGCTTGGTTAGCGGTAGAGCTCAAAGAGGGATCTACACGGCCCGCTTGCCTGGCCATATCGGCCGCTTTCCAGTAAATGGCCCGTTTTTCAAAAGGCGTACTTCCACAATCGTTGGCACTGGTAGCATACAGGTTGGCTATCAAAAGATAGGCCCTACCGTTCGCCTTGTTGGCATTGATGGCCATTTGCGCATATTTCCTTGCCGTAGACTTGCTGCCCTTCCTTTTGTTGATTACGGCTACCTTATAGGCAATGTTCGATTTTTTGTACGGGTCGGATTCCAAACTCATGGCTTTGTCGAAATCGGCCAAGGCCCCTTGCGAGTCGCCGTTCTTCATTTTAAGCGTACCCCCATATACATAGGCATCTGCCGAAGGCTCCAAGGCCAATTGGGCCTCGAACAGTTTTTGGAACAGGGGATCGTCGGTACATTCTTTGTTGAACATTCTGCCCACCGCTCTTTTTACCCAAGTGATGTCGCCTTTTTTCTCCTCAAAGCTCTTTTCGTAAAGCGGAATCAAGTTTTCACAATCGGCCAAGGCCCCTAATTTGGAATCGACACTACCGGCAATCTTACCGTAAGATTTGGAGTTGGTGGTGGCCACCTTCAATTTCCTTTTCTCTTTTGAGGTCAAGGTTCCAAGGGAATCCTTTGGAAGCAACTCGCTGATCACATTGGTCAATTGCTTGTTCTCTTCCTCGATTTTATCGGTTACGTCATCATACACATCGAAAACTTCCTGAAGGTCTTTGCTGCCGCTCTTGTGCAGGTCTACCAAGCTGGAGAAGTAGAGGTACAAGGCCCTAGGGTTTTTAAAGTTTTTGGGGTCCTTCTTAAACGCATCGTGCAACATGTTATAGATTTCCTCATCGGAACCCATTTTGTTTTCGTACATGAGCAAAGCCTTGTCGATGGCCACTACTGCAGGAGTGTATCTTTTAGGAAAATACTTTGCACTGTTGTCGTACAGCTCCATCAAATCTTTAATGTACTTATCCTTGTCCGCACCGGAAGACTTTTCGATTTTATCCTCCAATATCTTTTCACCCAGCGAAAAATTGGCCTTGTTCAGGTCGGGACAATTATCGTAGACCATTTTCCAAGGGGTGTACGCAGCCTCGTAATTTTTCACCTTTGCGTGCTCCGCATATATGGAAAGGTTGGTCATACATTCTGGGTTTTGGGCCTGGGCCTTGGCGGCCACAATGAACCCGAAAAGCATAATTGCAGTGAAGTAAATCTTAGTTTTCATTTGTTCAATTTTATTGGTTTTCAAAAAAGTCAAACACAACCCACCGTTCAAAGCTAACAATCTTAACTATACTTCGTTCTGGCGCCCGTGTTTAGGTTTCCGTTTTTGAGGGGGTTAATGTACTAATTTTTTGCCAAGCCAGCCATTTGTAATTTATAAAATAGCCCCCAACATGTTGTTTTTGAACCTATTTTTAAACATTGCCAAATATTAAGGCGATTTTTTAACAAAACCTCAACACTAATGCATTAATTTATCTTGCGCTTTCTAAACCAGATATCGTTCAAAGACAGGCCTACATTTACCTTAAAATAACTCTCCTCTATCAAATCGGCCGAGGTAGTACCCCTTCTTCCCAGTTCGAAGCCCAGGTTAAGGTTCGATAAATTATTACCTAGCGGAAGACCTAGTCCAAAAGTTATGCCAAAGTTGTTGACCTCCTTTTCGTTAATGACCATTCCGGTCTTTTCGTACCTTGCCCCCGCCCTATAGGTCACCCTACTTAAATAACTGTCGAAAGAGCTTCGGTCAGGTATAAAATACCCCCCTAGGGCCAATCTACTTGCGTCGTCGTAGACCAAGTTGTCTATTTGCAAGAACACGTTGGAGTAATCGGCCAACTGCTGGTAACTGTATTCCAACCCCAGGAACCATTTCATGTTCTCGCCGTAACCTACGCCCAACGTCGTCGTCGTAGGAATGGTGATCCCGGTCTCCTTTAGGCCTTGGGATTCCAAATCTACATCAATGGCCTCCACATCGGCCTGCGTCAACAGCGAGAACGAGCCGATCTGCCTTGTGTTCCTGGCCGAAAGGTTGCCCTGTGTATTAATGCGCAAGGATGTATACAAGGTATGCTTTTCACCCACTTGGGGCGTGTAGTAAACCGCATAGTTCAAATCAATTCCGTCAATTTTTGAGCTACGCTCGTCCTTTATCCCATACTGGACACCCTCCGTACTCTGCACCCTAATGCTTTCAATGGTCCCGAAGCTATAATTGGCCGAAACCCCGATACTGAAGTCCTTGAACAATTCGTAACCCAGGGAAAGATACAGACGGCTCAAGCCACCATCCCCGCTATACTCGTTGATTATCCGCGAACCCTCTGCACCCCGCTCGTCGACAAAATTATAACCGACCGAAGTATACGGCATTACGCCAAAGCCCACGCCGAAGCCCTTTTTCAGGCTAAAACCCAAGGAGAGATAATCCAAATTGGTTACGGCACTGCTCTGTTTGTCGCCAAAACTTTCCAAACGGGTCTCCTTATGCGAAATTCCCGCAGTGTAGGTGGTGATCCCGAAATCTTCCCCGAATCTCACCCCCAACTTGCTATAGGCCGCCGGGTTTTTCAGGTTGACATGGATACTATCGGCGTATACCCCAATACCGCCCATCATTTGGTTCTCTACCGTAGCATTGGCACTGGTTTCACCCAGACCGAAATACGAATATGGGGAAACGGTACCATCTTGGGCATATGAACCCCATGTGGCAAGGCACACTAAAACAAAAACTATTCTTCTGACCATTTAATGCTTGTTGTATTCCAACAGATAGTTCAACCCTTTTAGGAGAAATTTGGAATCCGCAAATATGGTATTTTTTAACCGTTTTGACAAAAATGAAGCGTCACCCCCTGTTAAAATAACTGTTAAATCTCGAAAACGCCCACGGTAATCCCCTATAACACCGTCGATTTCGTGACAGATGCCATTGACGACCCCACTGTGAATACTGTTTTCGGTCGAATTTCCTATCAGGTCAAAGGGGACCTTCGGCGTTAAGAGCGGCAGCTTTGCGGTCTGCGCCTCCAAGGCCTTATAGCGCATATGGAGCCCCGGGGAAATGCCCCCGCCCAAATACTCCCCGTAGTCGTTCACCATATCGTAGGTGATACAGGTGCCCGCATCGACCACCAAAGTGTTTCCCTTGGGGTTGCCATAAAACGCGGCGGTGGCCAAGGCCATTCTATCGACCCCCAAGGTATGGGGGGTGGCATAGGAGTTTTTATAGGGCGTCCGCGACCTTTGCGTGAGCTCATATACTTCGCAGAACACCTTTAAGACCGCAATTACCTTACGGTCGAGTTCACCCACCGCGGAGACTATGCCGTACGAAATTTGCGGATAGTCCTCGCATATTTTTTTCACCTGTCCGGCCAGGTTTTCGCGGTCTCCCTTTTGATAAAAAATAACGGTACCATTATCGAAAACCGCAAGTTTTACCGAAGTGTTTCCCACATCCACTATTAAGTTCATATAACAAAGATCAAAAAAAGAGCTAAGACGATCTACCTTTTTTTTCATAAAATGTTTGGATATCGCAAAATTGAAATTATATTTGCAGCCCCTTATCGGGATGGTGCCTTAGCTCAGTTGGTAGAGCAATGGACTGAAAATCCATGTGTCCCTGGTTCGATTCCTGGAGGCACCACAAAAAATCCTTGCGATTCGTAAGGATTTTTTTGTTTTTTGGAGGTATATTGCATAAAACTCTTGTTTTGAAAGCAATAGACGTTTCAACCCCCATACCTGAGTTAGAATATTTTCTATCGGTCAACTCTTGGCTCAATTCGGGCGAAAAGATCGAATCGGTCGAAGCACCCGGCGAAGGCAACATGAATGTTGTCATCAGGATCAACACGAACCAAAGGTCCTTTATCGCCAAACAATCAAGGCCCTACGTCAACAAATACAGGCAAATCCCGGCCCCATTGGATCGCATAAGCGCCGAAAAGAACTTCTACCAGGCCGTTAGAAAAAACGCCGTAAGCGCCCATATCCCTAAAATTTTGGGGTACGACGCGGCCGAAAAACTCCTTCTTCTCGAAGACCTCGGACACTGCCAAGACATGACGGCCATCTACAACGAAAGGAAGATTTCCGCCGCCCACTTAGATCGCCTTGTCTTTATACTCGGACTCATACATCGGACGGACGTTGACGCCAATTACCCCGACAACCTGCAAATGCGCTTTTTGAACCACAAACACATCTTTGTGATTCCCTTTGCCGAAGACAACGGGCTCGACCTCGACGAAATGCACGAGGGGCTTCAAGAACTTTCCCTTCCATTCAAGACCAATAAGGCAATTAAATCGATAGTCAACGCCATAGGCGAAAAATACCTCATGCCCGGCCAGACCTTGGTACACGGCGATTATTATCCGGGCAGTTGGATGACCGAGGCCGAAAACCTTTACATTATCGACCCCGAATTCGGCTTTGTCGGTTTTCCGGAGTTCGACCTGGGCGTAATGGCCGCCCATATCATTATGGCCACGGGCAAGAAAAGTTATTTGAACAGGATCCACTCCATTTACCAGGGGCATGCCGACAAAAAACTATTGTCGCAGATTGCCGGAATAGAAATTGCGCGACGTATACTCGGCCTGGCGCAGCTCCCTATGGACCGTAGCCTGGAAGAGAAAGGCAAACTTCTAAAAAAGGCGCAAAAACTGATTTTGGGCTTATGACCAGGTTTATCGGATCGGCTTTGCTTTTTCTTCTGTTTTGGTCGTGCCAAGAACCCAAATCGGGAGTCGACATCCCATCGCCCAAGAAACAGGCCTACCCCACATCGAGATCAACCCTAAGCGAAGAGGCGTATTACGACAAAGTCTTGGGAGCCTTGGTCGGTTCGGCCATTGGCGATGCCATGGGGGCCTCGACCGAAATGTGGGACAGAAAGGACATACAGCTCAAATACGGCTACCTGACACACCTGACGCCCGCCGTACGCCCCCGATCCGCCGAAGGTGTTTGGGAAAACAACCTATTGCCCGGAGCCACTACCGACGATACCCGCTGGAAAATGGCCATGGTCAAATACCTAACGCAGAACAAAACCGATTTGAACGCTGAGAAATTTACCGATTTCATCATCGACTATTACGGTTCGCTCACCCGCAGCCTATCCGCCACAAAACACATCCCAAAAACCGATTTTCTCGACGTGCAAATGGAGAAAATCGATTGGATCAAGGAATGGGCCAGGGTTGCGATGGCCTTTAAAAAGGGCAATGAAGAATACCTCATGGCCCTGAACCGATTCTACGGCGGTGAAATGTCTTGTGCCGGCCAGCTCTACACTCCCATGTTCGGCCTTATTACGGAGACTCCCGAAGAAGCCTATAGCCTGGCCTACAAGCACGCCCTGTTCGACATAGGGTATGCCAAGGACATTTCTTCATTGGTGTCGGCCATGACCCAAATGGCCCTACAGACCAAGAACATCGATTCGATTATAGATACGGCCACCTTCATTGACCCCATCGGCTACCAAGACAGTCGACTGGTAGGGCGAATACCGTATTCCATTGCCGAAGCCTCGGTCAAGCACATAATGTCCATCAGGGAATCGGTCCGCACCGATTCATCGGCCCTCAACGACCCCCGTTATCGCCTTCCCGAAAATTTCCCGGGATCCCGGCAAGAATGGATCGAACAGGAAATGGCCTACCAATTCCTGGAAAAAGACCAAAAAGCCATTGCCTTTCACTCGGGCGAGATTTGGCAAATTCTGGTAACCGCCCTCGAATTCGGGGAAGGCGACTTTGAAAAGACCCTTCAGTTTATCGTAAACTACGGTCGCGACAACGATACCGTCGCGGCAGTGGCCGGAATGATCCTCGGCGCGAAGGACGGATATTCGAAGCTGCCCCCGGAACTCTGTGCCCAGGTGCTAAAGGCCAATAAAGACCACATGGGCATCGACCTTCAGGCCTTGGCCAAGGAACTCACGGGTATTGACCAACCGAAGCAAGACCTACCGGATCGCTGACCCCGTGGGCCATATGCCTTATTAGGCCCGCCTTTCCCCAGGGACGCCTACCGCCCCAAACCGAAACCACGGCAGGTCGTTACAGGCCAACGGAACCCTATGAAGCTTTCCAAAACACTATCTTTACAGTTATAAACTTTACCTTTTATGCGATTTCACTTCTTTGCCGCTCTCTTTTTCTGCGTTTTGTCACCCCTTGCCTCGCAAGGGAAAATGGACAAGGCCTTATCAAAATGGAACAAGCAAAGCGTCCCCTACATCCACGTCGACGAACTCAAGGCCCTGACCGATGTATTGCTTTTGGATACCCGGACCCACGGGGAGTTCGAGGTCAGCCACCTTCAAAAGGCCCACTGGGTAGGCCACAAGGAATTCAAGGCCGACTCGGTCGCCCCATTGATCGACGACAAAAGCAGGACGATTATCGTTTACTGCTCGATAGGGGTGCGATCCGAGGATGTAGGCGAAAAATTGTTGCAAGCGGGCTATACGAACGTCAAAAACCTTTACGGAGGTATCTTTGAATGGAAGAACAGAGGGTACCCCATATATGGCGCGGACGGAAAGGAAACAGAAAAAATCCACGCCTTTAACAGGACGTGGGGAAAATTGCTGGAGAAGGGCGAAAAGGTTTACAATGTACCTTCAGATGTAAGGAATCGGTAAAATTGACAACCAATATCGAGTAACAAAAAGGTGCCCATGGCACGTCTTCTTTAAAAAGAACATGTTTAGTATACCACTCCCCAACGAAAACCAAAAAGAAACGCCCACGATCAATTTCACCAATTTGGCCTCCAAAGACCTGCTAATCATTTTTACCCGCAACCCCGAATTGGGCAAATGCAAGACCCGTCTGGCCTCGACCGTAGGTGCCCGGGTCGCCCTGGAGATTTACAATTTCCTGTTGGCCCACACCGTATCGATTACCCAACACCTGAACGTGGCAAAACAGGTCTGGTATTCCGAGGAAATTTGGGAAGACGATGTCTGGAACGGCTTGGTTTACGAAAAGCGACTTCAAGAAGGCCCTAACCTCGGGACCCGCATGGCCAATGCCTTTCAAGCGGGCTTTAAAAGCGGCTACGAACGGATCATAATTATCGGAAGCGACATGTACGACCTTGAAGACAAGGATATAGCGATTGCCTTCGAACAACTAAAAGTCAATAACTTTGTAATAGGCCCGGCCGATGATGGGGGGTACTATCTTTTGGGAATGACACGTTTTAAACCGGAACTTTTTGAACATAAACACTGGGGTCGGGATACGGTACTGAAAGATACCCTCGAGAACCTTAAGAACGAGTCTTATCATATGCTGGATATGCGTAACGATATCGACCTCTATGAAGACATCAAAGACATTGATGTCTTTCAACCTTTTTTAAAACAAATTGAAAAATGACAAAGAAGGAACTGAACGAATCTACCGCCTACCTTCAAAGCAAGGGGTTTGACAAGCCCGAAATAGGCATTGTACTGGGCACCGGCCTCGGCAAACTGGCCGATCAAATCGAAGACCCAATTGTAGCACATTACAACCACATCCCCTTTTTTCCCTTGGCCACGGTCGAGTTCCATTCGGGAAAATTGATCTACGGCACTATAGAAGGCAAAAAGGTAGTGGTCATGCAAGGCCGTTTTCACCTTTACGAAGGCTACGATTTTATCGACGTGACCTACCCCATACGCGTGATGCATCAATTGGGCATAGAGAAGCTTTTTATTTCGAACGCCGCTGGGGCGATCAACCTCGATTTTAAGAAAGGAGACCTTATGCTGATCGAAGACCACATCAACCTTCAAGGCGGATCGCCCCTGGCCTTTAAAAGTGTCGGCGAATACGGCGAGCGCTTTGCCGACATGGCCGAACCCTACGATGTCGATATGCGGCAAAAGCTTGTTGCCATCGCCAAAAACGAGAACATAACCCTAAGGCAGGGGGTCTATGCCTCGGTGGTAGGCCCACAGTTGGAGACCAAGGCCGAATACCGTATGCTGGGGATCCTCGGCGCCGACGCCGTAGGTATGAGCACGGTTCCCGAAGTTATTGTGGCCAACCACTTAAACCTGCCCATCGTTGCCGTATCGGTACTGACCGACGAATGCGACCCTGACAACCTTAAACCCGTCAACGTCGAGGAAATTATCGAAGTAGCCAACAAGGCGGAGCCCAAAATGGTCAAACTTTTCAAGGAACTAATCAAAAAAATATGAGCTACCTAGAAGCTACCAAAGACCTGTACAAAGAAGCTGCCATCACCCCCGATGTAGGACTTTGCTGCACGACAACCCCCGTTTGGCAATTTCCGGGACTGTCGATTCCGAAGATCATGCAAGAGATGAATTACGGGTGCGGCAGTACCGTTTCGCCCCAAGACCTCATCAACGACCCCAAGGTACTCTATGTCGGTGTCGGGGGAGGAATGGAGCTGCTGCAGTTTTCTTATTTTTCACGCCAGGAAGGCGGGGTTACGGGAGTCGACGTGGTCGATGAAATGCTGGAAGCCTCCCGAAAGAACCTTAAAATGGCCGAAGCGGAAAACGATTGGTTCGACAGCAAATTCGTCAACTTGGTAAAGGGTGACGCCCTTAAGCTTCCCGTTGCCGACGAAAGTATCGATGTGGCCGCCCAAAATTGCCTTTTCAATATTTTCAAGACAGACGACCTCAAAAAAGCGGTAGCGGAAATGTACCGCATACTTAAGCCCCATGGCCGACTGGTCATGAGCGATCCCATTTGCGAGCAGCCGATGAACGACGCCCTTCGCAACGACGACCGATTGCGCGCGCTATGTCTTAGCGGCAGCATCCCCTTAAAAGACTATATAAAAGTTTTGACCGATGCAGGCTTCGGTACGATAGAGGTCAGGGCCAGAAGGTCATATCGCGTACTTTCGCCCAATCACTACCCCACCGACGAGCCCATTTTTATCGAATCGATAGAAATTGCCGCCATCAAAGACCCGATGCCCAACGACGGCCCTTGCGTATTTACGGGAAAAACCGCCATTTACTACGGCGACGAAGCCTACTTCGACGACCAAAAAGGGCACGTACTGGTGCAAAACCAACCTATGGCCGTTTGCGACAAAACCGCCGCGGCCTTGGCCAAGGCCAACGACCAGATCCATATCAGCGAGAGCACATGGCACTATAACGGTGGCGGATGCTGCTAATCCAGACCTATGAAGCGGCATACGATCAGCATCATCATCCCCGTGCTCAACGAAGAGGAACACCTCGGAACATTGCTTGATTTCTTGGACACGCATCGTTCATCGCCCGCTATCGAGGAAATAATCGTGGTCGATGGGGGAAGCTCCGACCGAACAGTTCCCCTGGCCTTAAAACACGGGGTCGAAGTATTGCATTCTACCAAGGGCAGGGCCAGGCAGATGAACCGGGGGGCCCGGAAGGCCAAGGGAACGATCCTGTATTTTCTGCATGCCGATACCCGGCCGCCCGCGAATTTCGACCTCGAGATCTTGCAAGCGGCAACCGAGGGATTCGAGGCAGGCTGCTTTCGAATGCGGTTTGACTCAAACAACCTTATCCTGTCCTTTTTCTCATGGTTTACACGCTTCAACCACCTCATTTGCAGGGGCGGCGACCAGTCACTGTTCGTAAGCCGCCGCCTGTTTGATGCGACCGGTGGCTTTAACGAGAAGTATATTATCTATGAGGATACCGAATTTATTGGCCGTTTGTACGAACGATGTGATTTTAAGGTAATCCCCAACTACGTAACGACTTCGGCCAGAAAATACCATGAAATAGGGACGGCACGATTGCAGTACCATTTTGGGGTCATCCACCTTAAAAGCCTATTTGGGGCCAGCCCCGACCAATTATACCGGTACTATAAAAGGAAAATACGGATCTAGGACTACTTTTCGTAATCGCGGAGAACCCCTTCCGAAATCCATTTGGCCAAAGCCTGCCGGTTGTCGGGATCCAAAATACGGCGCTGGTCTTTTTTGCTCCTTATATTCCCTATTTCGATAAAGGTCATGGCCGGATGCGTTTTTTTGACCATATAGAGCGATGATCTATCCTCAAAGGTTCCCGAATACACCCGGTTGGGTTGAAATTTTTTATACTTTTCCTGAAAGGTCTTATGAATGCTTTCGGCGAGTTTCTTACCGTTCTTGCTCTTTTCGTGATGGTAGAAGAACACATCGATATTTTGTCCCCGGCTACGACTATCGACATGGGTAACGATCAGACGCTGGTACTTGCCCCGATGCTTTCTATACAACCGGTTTACAATATCGACCCTTTGTTTTAGCCGTGCCACTTGATTGAGGGGTATGGTCTTATCGGGATAGGCCACTTCGTCGTGATCGATCTTTAAGATCCGTTCGTCTCGGATCCCATCGTTTTCATCGCGAATGATTATATACACCATCGCACCGTGCGAGATCAATTCCTTGGCCAACCTCAGCGTAATATCATAGGCATATTCATCTTCGGCTATCTTTTGGCCTGCATAAGTGGCCATGGCCCCGGGATCGGGCCCGCCGTGTCCGGATACCAAATAATAGACATTTCCCTTCAGGCGCTCGCTCTTAGGTATTACGGTGGCGTGTTTCTTGCCAAAAATGGCATAGTCGACACCCTTTACCTCCTTGATCTGGCGGCTTTTCCCCTGAAGGGTTTGTACCACCTCGACCGTATCCACCTTGGGAATAATATATTTGCGACCTGCATATAAATGGATGCTGTCGCGGAGGTTATCGGCGTTCATCGCTATAAAATCGTCGTAATGGTCATAAGGGTTGACCCCCTGTTTTCGCAGCAGGGATAGTATACCGTCGCCCTTCTCCGCCACCACTACCTTCAACGAGTCTTGGCCATAGGCCGCCGTCACCGTCTTCACCAAAAGGGCGCCCATAAAAAAAAGAGTAAGGTATTTTTTAAAAAAACGGCTCATTCGCAACACATGAATGCTTGTCAAAACTCAAAAATAATGCCTAAAACAATTCTTATCGCACAAAATTAAAGAACCCGTCTACCAATAAGGCACCGCCGTCAAAAATTAGTTAACTATTTCTTCAACAATTTGATAAATTTAAATCGTTGGGCCAAAGACCAAGAAAACCGAAGGGTTAAGTTGGGCCCTATCCATTTTCCAATTGTATAAAATTTGACTTTTTTACGACCTATAGGCTAAAATATAGACTTTATGAACAAACACCTTATACTTCCCGCCTTAACAATACTATTGCTAGTTACAGCCTGTAAGACCGAGAAGAAAGAAATGAAAAAGGCCCCTGTCACCACGGCCACGGCAAGCCCAAAAGACAGTACCCCCGCCCAATCGGAACAACTGATCAAAAATGCGATCGCCGCCCACGGGGGTGCATTGTACGATATGGCCCACTACGGATTTACCTTTAGAAAAAAGCACTACACCTTCAACAACAAGAACGGCAAGTTTGTTTACACCGCAGAGGAAACCAAGGACGGAAAGACCCTAAAAGACGTACTGGAAAACGGGCGATTGACCCGTTACCTCAACGGAACCGCGGTGGAGCTTTCCGAAAAAGATGTGGCCAAGTACACCGAGGCCCTCAATTCGGTAATCTACTTCGCCACCCTGCCCCATAAACTAAAGGACAAATCGGTAATCAGCACCTATTTGGGCAAAACACAGATCAAGGGCCAACCATACGATATGGTAGAAGTCCGCTTTCGACCGGAAGGCGGTGGGGTAGACCACGACGACGTGTTTTTATATTGGTTCCATGGCCAAACCGCCACCATGGACTATCTTGCCTATAAATACAATACCAATGGAGGAGGGGTCCGGTTTCGAAGCGCCTACAACCCCCGGACCATAGATGGCGTGCGGTTTCAAGACTACGTCAACTATAAGGCAGAGGTGGGCACCCCCTTGAAACAACTCCCGGAACTGTTTGAAAAGGGCGCCTTGACAGAGCTGTCGCGAATAGAAACCGAAGATGTGGTAAATTTGAAAAAACACTAGAGCTATGGCCGTAATGGAGGTTATTAAAATGGGAAACCCGGTACTGCGCGAGAAATGTCTCCCTGTCGCCCCCGACGAAATAGGGTCCCAAGATTTTCAGGACTTTATCGACGACCTCATCGAAACCATGCAAGAAGAGGACGGGGCCGGAATTGCCGCACCCCAGGTGGGCCTCTTAAAACGACTGTTCGTTATCGAGATGGACAGCAACCCACGGTATCCCGACCAACAAAACTTTCCACTTACGGTAGTCATCAATCCGAGAATCAGAAGGCTATCGGAAGAAACGACCGATAGCTGGGAAGGCTGTTTGTCCATTCCGGGTATCCGAGGCAGACTAAAGCGCTATCAACATGTTGAACTGAGCGGACTCGATAGGTATGGCGAAAAACTCCAAATGGTGTTGGACGGTTTTCCGGCCATTGTGGCCCAACACGAACTGGACCATCTCGACGGGATTCTTTTTATCGACCGAATGGACGACTTGAAAACCCTGAGCTTTGAAAGTGAATTTGGAAAGCACGGGGACGGCTAGCGACGGCTCAAAAGTATTGCCCGATGCCAAAGACCAGCCCCCTCGAGGCATCCTTTGTTATACCGTGCCCGTAGTCGACCCTGAAAATGGCGTTAAAAATGCGCTTGTGCATTAACCGAAATCCGACCCCGGGATAAATCCGAAGGTTGCCCTCGTCGGTGAAATCGTTAAAGTCGCCCCCCGGATTGCGCCAAGACCCTGCATCGATGAAGACGTTTCCCTGAACGACCAACCAATTGCCCTCGACAAGGGTATGCCTGTATTCGGTATTCAAGACCAAGGTCCCCGTTCCCCTGTCGATGGTATTTCCAACACCCCGGATATTAACGTTGTTGTCTACCGTAAACGGGGCGAACGGCGTTTTGATATTGCTGGCCAGCCCCAAGCGCAGGCGACTGGCCCAATTTCCTTTGTCGCCCATCCTCCTGTAATAGACAAAGTCGTTGAAGCCAATTAAGAATTCGGGGAGATTGTGGTCGGAACTTCCGACATATTGAAAATTGAGCGCACTTCGAAACCCCTGCAAGTACTGATAGAAGTAGGTGATATCCTCATACCGGTATATCAACTTGAACAAGTGTTTGTCTACACTCAGCTGTTGCGGTACCGTCGGACTGGTAGCCCCCGAAAGGTAGTTGTAGTTTTCGGTAAAGATACTCCCCCCCAGTTCGATGCGATTTCTAAAATCCAACTCATAAAGCCCCATAAGTTCGACTCCCCGGTTGTTGTAGCGGTAATCGGCCGTACTCGAGTCGAAAAAAACCGGTTCTTGGGTGGTAAAGTTGTTATGGGTCAGGGCAAGTCCGAAACGATTGCTGAACAAATAGGGTGCCCGCACACCTATGCCGTAGGAATTGAACACGTCGTATTGGTAAAAAGCGCCCAAGGTAATGTTCCGGCCCAAGAGGTTGAACTCTTGGAGGCCGACCCGAAAGGCAAAGGCGTCGTTGGAAGAGGAAAATAGGTTCGCAAAGGGGATGAGCGTAAAGTTTTCGGTAATTTCATAAATAACGGTGTAGCCCTCCCCAGGGGATGACATGACCTTAAAAGCCGCGTGGGAAACCGACGGCAGGCGTATCAACCGCGTTACATCCCTGGCCATTAGAGTTGAATCCAAGGGCATTCCCGGCGACACCCTTAAAAGCTTTTTCACAAATGCCGGATGGCTTCTCGAAACACCGCGCACTTCGACTGCGTTTACGATGTTCTCCTGCGCCTGGGCAAACGTGCAGCATAGAAGAATATAAAAAAGAAAGGGCCTAAAAACCATGAACCGAGATCTCAATGGATTAAAAATACGTTATTACCGTGGCAATCACCTTGAACGTACGGTTCAAAACGCTTATTTGGCCCTAAAATCGATTTCCGAATAGAGGTTGACCCAGTTATCGGCACTGACAGCCAGTAAGGTAAAGGTATAGGCGCTGCTGGATTTTAGGGCGGACGGCGGTTGTTCGGTAATGTTCAAGACCACATTGTCCAAATTGTAGAACTGGAACCTGTTCTCCAAGGTATAGGTACCCGAAAGCAGGTTTCCCTGGGCATCGGAGACCACCTGAAAATATATTTCGGAGTCGGTATATGTTCCATCGTCCCAGGTAAAGACAGGACTGCCCGGCTCTCCGTCATCGACATATACGTTTTGGGGCAGGTACTCCGTTGGACGGGTCTCGTGCTTTAAGCGAATCGGGTTCGACAAATGAACCTTGCCTGCTTCCTCGAAAGTGACAATAACCCATTTTTCTTCAAAAGCGGCCACTTCGAACTTCTTGAGGTATCCGTTAAAAACATCGGTGGCCGAAAGGTCGATTCGGTAATAATTTTCGAAATCGTCCTTATCGACATCGGCACTTTCCGTTTCGTAGTACTTCACGTTCGAGGCTCCGTCCCTTTGATAGAAGAACACACTTACCAAACCATCGTCCTCGTTACTGGCGGCACAGGCGATCACATTACCGGCAACCTGTTCCTCTCCGTCCAATGCCTCGTCCAAGGTCAGGTCGTGATGGTACATGTCGGTCGAACATCCCAGCATGGGACCTATTAGGAGTATAAGAATATATAATCTTCGCATATCAATACTTGCTATAAAAATCTTTAATGACCTCTTGCGCAGGCTTGTTCTGCGGTGTAAAGCGATTGTCTTGGGCGCCGCCCGATTCTTTATGGTCGATAAACCATTTCCACACATAGCCCCCCGCAAACCAGTCTTCGCCCCAAAACTCTTCAAAAATGGCCTGGGTGGCATTCCTTTGCCCCAGCAGGTTGACAGGCTTGTCGTGCCGGTCGACCAACCACGGTTTCCAAGCCGTTTGGTCTGTGCTCCTATATCCAAATTCGGTGAACAGCACGGGCCTATTGTTCTTTCGGGAAAGTTCCTCGATATGGGGTTTGTGTTTTTTCCAGCCCTCCCTACATTGTTCAACGGTCGGGGTCTGGTGCTCGCATAGCGGAAAATAGGCATCGATTCCAATATAATCGAGCTCCTTCCAAAAAGGGCTGCGTGTATATTCGTCCCAATTGGCGGCATAGGTGAGCTTTCCTTGATAGACATCCCTGACCTTGGCAATAAGGCCCTGCCAAAAATCCGGCCTGGCATTGACAAACTTTCCCAGTTCGGTACCTATGCAAAAAATATCGACGCGGGTTTCGTTTGCCAGTTCGGCATAGTTGAGGATAAATTTTTCATAGGATGTCTCCAGCCTTTTCCAATCTTCTTCGCTCTTCATCGCAAGGCTTCCCGTAAAAATCCCCTTCCATATCCAAATTTGGGGTTTGAGCATTACCCTTATGCCGTTTTGGTGCAACAGTTCTATATACTGCTTGGCCCCCTTACTGGTTTCCCCGTGCCATTGCCTTTCGGTATCGAAGATTATTTCCGGCACCTCGGGGTCGCGAACAAAACCAAAGGGCATGACCGCGGCGTGGTTGGCATGGATGTTCTTGACCTCCTGCACATGTTCCTGAGCCACCGCTTTTCGCGAAGCTACAAAGCTTACCCCGTTTATCTTTTCCTGAACCTGACTGTTGCAAGAATATTGTAAAAGGATAAGAAGGCAAAGTCCGATCCATTTCATACACCGATTTTTTCGGCTTCTAAAATACGGTATTTATTGCTATTCGCTCAAAAGAGCACCCTTAGGCCCAGACTGAAGGTCTCGCCCAGCCCCTGAAAGTTACTGCCGCGCACAAAATTGTTATACGAAAGCTCAATGTTGAGGGCATCGGTCAGTTGGTATTTGCCCCCAAGGCCCAGGGCCGTATAATTTTGTGAAAAATTATTGCCAGTGGCGTCGGGATTGTCGTATCCGATAAAGAACGACTGTTGCCCACTCACGAACACGGTCGACCTGAACGAAGGAAAATAGCTTAAAAAAACGCTCAGGGGAACGACCATGCTCTGGTTGGCAAATCGCTCTCCGATATTTTCGGTAAGGGGATTGGCATTTGCCCTCTTTTCCCCGAAATTGAACCCGAGATCGACCTCGGTAAACAGTTGCCATTTATTGGCTCCGAACGTCCGGTCGTAAAAGAACTTGGTTTCCCAAAAAAGGCTCCGCTTATCGAGGTAGGGCGCATTGGGCACATCCTCAAAGACCGGAAAAAACAAGGAACTGGTAAACGAAAAGTTGCCGACATTGGCAAAGGGCTGTATCCGTATCGACGGGGCCAAGGTAGTCAGTCCGCTACGGGCATCGACCTGGTTGTCTTCAAAATTAAAGGCCCTCCATGCCTTTGCCCCGTTATAGGTGTTGGCCCTGACCTGAAAGACAAGGCCTACATTTATCCGTGAAGTTGCACTTATGCCCGTATAGACTTCGGTGGTATTGGTAAAAAAAGTCTGCCTGGGTATATCTACGGCCTTGCTCCCGCCCTCTGTCTGGCGGGTCTGCGTATACAGGCTGTTGAAAAACTTTATATCCCATTGGCCGGGCCCCAGCAGTTTCGAAGGGGTGTAGGTCTGCACGTTACTGCTCCGACCCGACTGTACGGCAGTGTCTTGGGCGAGGCCCAGGTAAGCGGTCAAGATAAAAATCACTGGGGCAAGCACCAAGGTTATCGATCTCATATTGTTCTATTTAGTGTTTTCGATCAGGGCTTCCATTCGTTCAGCGACCAGTCGTAGGCATAGTAGCCAATCTTGGCGTCGTCAGGAATTTTTTCAAGCCTATACGCATTAATAAAATCGGACAGGGGGCCGTTTTTTGTAAAGTCCTCCCCATACCACTCGAAGATCTGTGAAACCTTTACCCTGTTCTTGCCTACCCGGACGAACAAGGGGTCGTTGATGGCCTTTTTCGTCTGCCTCTCCAACTGTTCGTCCAATTGGTCGGGCCTATAGGCCTCGGCAATGATGGGCGGACACCCCAAACCGGCACATACCAAAACGAAATGAAACCTGGGTTCATCGGGGAAAAAGCCCCTGAGCAATCGGTTTTCAATTTCATCGAGGCTAATATCCTTTCCTCCAATGGCATATTTGCGCTTATCGAAAAAACCCTCAATGTCCAAGGGCGATTTGACCGGATAATTCTCGACAATGCCCTTGATGGCCGACAAATTATAGGCGTTGATCCAAAAGGCCTGAAATTCTGCTACGTTATGATGGGGAATGCGTAGGTCGTCGGCCATTTGTAGCAATTCGTTCAATTCGGCACCATCCGCTTTGATAGTCCGGTAATCGACCCTTCCTCCTCTAACATGGGTCTTAAAAAACGCGTCGGCCTTATCGAAAAACCTTTCCGAGGTTTGGGTATAGGCGTGGCCGCCCATGACAATGGAAGCCAAAAAAAGAAAAACCGATTGTTTCATGCAGGGACTTATATAGATTTAGGTCGCGGCAAAACACATGGGCTTACGATCGAGGCGGATGAGGGAAATTTTGCCTCCATGGCATCCTCAACCACCCACTGCCGACCTTTGGCATTTAGGGCAACCCAAACGACTTGGCGGGAACGCCCCGCCCCCAAATTATCGCAACCTTATCATTATCAATCACAAATAAAGCCTTAACTTATCACAAATCCATAACAAAAAACGAACATTTGTATTCTTATTTAAATTCCTTCCAAATAACCCTTCTTCGTAAGTCGTCTTGAAAAAAGGCGACCTAAACCCCGATAGAAACATTAAGGCAGTATGGAAAAAATAGTAATCATTGGAAACGGAATTGCGGGAGTGACCGCAGCGCGCCATATCAGAAAACTTTCCGATAAGCAGATTACCATTATCTCGGCCGAGACCGACTATTTTTTTTCAAGAACGGCCTTGATGTACGTTTATATGGGCCATATGAAGTTCGAGAACATCAAACCCTACGAGGATGGCTTTTGGAAAAAGAACAGAATCGACTTGATCCAGGATTATGTGACCCACGTCGACCATCAAAACCAAAAGCTGAAACTCAAAAAGGGTCCGGATGTCACCTATGACAAATTGATATTGGCAACGGGCTCGAAACCCAACAAGTTCGGGTGGCCGGGCCAGGACTTACAGGGCGTGCAGGGCCTGGTCTCCAAGCAAGACCTGGACGCCCTTGAGGAAAATGCCCCGAACAATACGGTTTGTAAGCATGCCGTGGTCGTCGGTGGGGGTCTTATCGGCATCGAACTCTGCGAAATGCTTCGAAGCCGCGATATTCCCGTAACCTTTTTGGTACGCGAAAAAAGCTTTTGGAACGGAGTGCTGCCCGATGGTGAGTCGGAAATGCTCAACGAGCATATCCTTGAGCATCACATCGATTTGCGCCTGGGTACCAATCTCGATGAGATCCTGCCCGATGAAAACGGACGGGTACGCGCCGTAACCATCAAGGAAACCGGTGAAGAAATCGCCTGTAACCTTGTCGGACTTACCGCTGGGGTAACCCCGAATATCGATTTCCTCAAAGACTCGGGCATAGCCCTTGGCCGGGGGGTGAAGGTCAACCGTTTTCTCGAGACCAACGTCGAAAACGTCTATGCCATCGGGGACTGTGCCGAACAGCACGAGGCCATTGGCAACCGCCGGCCGATCGAGGCGGTGTGGTATACGGGCCGTATGATGGGCGAGACCGTCGCCCAGACGATCTGCGGCAACAGGCGGGAATACAAACCGGGACATTGGTTCAATTCAGCGAAATTTCTCGATATCGAATACCAGACCTACGGTTGGGTCTTCAGTTCAAGACATAGAAAAGGGTATGAAGCCCATTTTCATTGGAGGCACGCCACTGAAAAAATATGCCTTACGGTGGCCTATCACAAAGAATCGGGAAAGTTTTTGGGCATCAACACCTTCGGTATACGCATGCGCCATGAAGTCTTCGATCGTTGGCTGACCGAAGAACGACATGCCGATTACGTAATGGAACATCTAAAGGACGCCAATTTCGACCCTGAATTCTATAAACGATACGAATCCGAGATCCTGACCCAATACAATGCCGAATTGAACAAGGCCATACGGCCCAGGAAAAAAAGCTGGAAACGAATTTTAAGTCCCAAGGCCTGACCGAACCCTAAAAGACATACATCTACCAACACCTAGAGAAGATGAGTACATACAACAGAAGCATGGCCCTTACGGGCGAACCGCCAAAAGCCCTAAACTTTCACCAAAAACTGGCCACCCTATTGGGAATTTCCGGCCTTGCGATACTTTGCCTTGCCGCCTTCAACGTCGATTTTGCCAATAAGACCCTTTGGCTGGCCATATCCCTTATGGCCCTCTTCGGCGGAATCACCTGGTTTACCATCGCCGCTTATGCCCACAAACCCAAAGGCATTAAAAACGATGGCGTTATGTTCAAGTCGATCTCGAGCCGGGGGTTTTGGGGCTGGGTAGCAGGGGTCGCCCTTACGGCCTTTTATATCGTACTCTACTTCTATCCGCAGTATTTGGGCCTCGCCAAGGAGGGTGACAATACCGGGGTTATCGCCCTTTTCGACCCCTTGAGCAAATTGTTGAGCGGCAACCCCGCCAGCCAATGGTTCGTCTACGGAACCCTATATACCGTGGCCATTTTGGCCTTCGGAATCAAGTTCATCTGGAAGTACCGTCACAACAACTACGAGAAAATACGCACCGTAAGCGTTATGTTCTTCCAGACTTCCTTTGCCTTTTTGATTCCCGAGTTCATGGCCCGCTTGAACAGCGACACCTTTTCGCTTCCGTATTACGACTTAAAAAATATATGGCCCCTAAACTACTACAACTTCGAACGCTATCGCGTCAACAGCCTTATCGATGCGGGCGACATCGGCCTGGCCTTGCTTATTTTCGGCATCCTGTCCATATTTGTAATTACCCCCATACTCACCTATAAATACGGGAAGCGCTGGTACTGTTCGTGGGTCTGCGGCTGTGGCGGCCTGGCGGAAACTGCCGGCGATTCCTTTCGCCAGCTAAGCGACAAAAGTCTCTTTGCCTGGAAGGTCGAACGTTGGGTCGTGCACAGCGTGGTCGTTTTTGTGACCCTTATGACGACCGCCGTAATCTATTCGTTCCTGGGCAACGACACCAGCAAGTATTGGCTGACAAAAACTTCCTTCCTCATCGGCGTGGCCGTCATACTGACCGCTGTCTTTGCATGGGTCATGATCTACAAACGCGAACAATTGCAGAGGGATGCCAAATATGGGGCAATCGGTTATTTTGTGGTCATAATGGCCTTGATCGCATTCCATTTTTTCAGCGGGGAGGGCAATGTCTTCCTTTTTAAGGCCGAGACACTCAGAAAAACCTATGCCTTTTTGATCGGGAGTATTTTCTCGGGAGTTATCGGTACGGGATTCTATCCCATTTTCGGCAACCGGGTCTGGTGCCGGTTCGGGTGCCCCATGGCCGCCATACTGGGCTTTCAACAACGCCTGTTCTCCAAATTCAGGATCACCACCAATGGCGGACAGTGTATCTCATGTGGAAATTGCAGTACCTACTGTGAAATGGGAATCGACGTTCGCGCCTATGCCCAAAAAGGGGAGAACATTGTTCGGTCAAGTTGTGTCGGATGTGGCATCTGTTCGGCCGTATGCCCCCGTGGTGTCCTCAAATTGGAAAACGGCCCGCTTGAAGGCAGGATCGACAGTAAGGACGTTTTGTTGGGCAACGATGTCGATTTGATGAAACTGGTGAACCAGAAATAAGCCCATGCTACCCCAACTGTCGTACTTATGGCTATTCCTACCTATCTTTATGGCCGCGTCGGAACAGGTAGGCAGGTACCACAAGACGTATTACCCCAACGGAAACCTTAAAGCGGAAGGATGGGTCCAGAACGGGGACAAAACAGACTATTGGAAGTTTTACCACTTGAACGGCACCTTGTCGGAAGAAGGCCATTTTGCACAGAACGAAAGAAACGGGTACTGGCATTTCTATAACAGCTCTGGCACCAAAGAAAAAGAAGGGCACTACAACAAAGGCCTAAAAACCAAATGGTGGCTGTTTTACGATCGGTATGGGAACATTGCCCATAAGTGCCAATTGAAGAACGACAAAAAACATGGCTATTGTCTCAAATACCGGAACCAAAAACTAACTTCGGCCGAAAAATATGAAAACGGCAAAAAGATCAATGAATGGTTTAGTTTTGCCAGTTTTAGACGAGACAATGCCTTAACCGACCTAGAATAATGCGCAAACCCACCTTTTTACTTTTAATTTTTATACACCTAACCACCTTCGCCCAAAGCGAACTGAATTACCCCAAGGTGAAATACGGCCCTTCGTCGATCCGGGCCAATTGGGTAAGCCATCCCGAAACTTCGGCAGGGGAAGACCAAGTCGTTCTCTTTAGAAACACCTTCGAGGTTCAAGATCCCGCCCAAGACTTTATCATCAACCTATCGGCCGACAACCATTATTTTCTTTACGTCAATGGAAGGTTTTTCACGCATGGCCCCCAACTGAGCGACATACGCCATTGGAAATACGAAACCTTGAACCTGAAAACCTACCTGCGCAAAGGGAAAAACACCGTGGCCGTAAAGGTGGTCAACTTTGGCAAGAGAAGGTTTTACGGCATGCAATCGATCTACACCGGCCTCTTGGTCAACGGCATCACCGACAATGCAAAAAAACTAAGCACCCAAGGGTCGGGCGACAACTGGAAATGCCATTTGGACCCCAGTTACCACGCCATTGAGGTACATTGGCGCGGAGGCGGACCCAAATCGATCGTCGGCGGGTTCTACGCCAACAACCCTACCGATTTTGTCGATATGAACCACTATCCCACATCGTGGGAGCAACCGGATTTTGACGACTCCGCTTGGCAAGGGACGGCCTTTTTTGAAGGGCCGAGCAGCATGGGCGGATCCATGGCCTACCTGCTCGAACCCCGTAACCTGCCCCTACTTACCTGGGAAGACGAAGCCATCAAAACTATTGTGCGGCATAACAACATCGAAGCTTCCGACTTTCCTTTATCGGGCCCCTTATCGGTGGCCCCGAACACGAAGGCGACCTTTCTTATCGACCAGACCTATGTGACCAACGGATTCCCCGAATTGGTTTTCTCCAAGGGAAGGGACTCCTCCATAAAAATAAAATACGCCGAAAACCTTTTTGGGCCCGATAACGAAAAAGGCGACCGTAACGATATAGCGGGCAAAAGGCTTTTGGGATACTACGACCATATCGTTTCAAACGGGCTCGACTCACAAAAGTTCATCCCCAACTGGATGCGGACTTTCAGGTTCATCGAATTTGAGATAACCACCGCCGATGAAGCATTGACCCTCGAATCGTTCAAAAATTATCGATCAAGATCGCGCATACCCTCGGTAGCCCAGTTTACGTCGGATAACGACACCTACAATGCCATTTTCGACATTTGTAAAAGAACCGTCGATATCTGTACCCAAGATTACTTTTTGAGCGATGCCTATTACGAGACCATGCAATACGTAGGCGACACCAAGATCCATTCCCTGGTATGGCAGGCCATGAGCGGAAACCCCGACCACACCGAAAACGCCATACGTCAATTTCACCATTCAAGGGATGCCGAAGGCAACATCCTGGGCGCCTACCCCCTTAGGTCTACCTTCATTTACCCGACCTACTCGCTCGTTTGGGTAGATATGATCTACGACCATTTCAAACTGACGGGCGACAGCGACCTTATCCATACCTACAAAGATGGTATCGTTCATACGCTTTCGGGCTTTGAAAAGAACATGAACGCGCTCAACCTGGTCGACGAAACCCCTTACCGTTATTTTGTCGACTGGTATACCGGGCCCAACAACGGGGGAGGCACCGCCACCAACAACAACGGAAAGAATTCCGCCGTGGTCAGCCTGCATTACGTCCATGCCTTGCAGAGCGCGGCAAAAGTATTCGAGGCCATCGGCGAATCCCATACCGCCGAATACTACCAAAACAGGGCCGACGAAATCAAAAAATCGGTTTATGAACTTTGCTTCGACCCTACCCGAAACCTTTTTGCCGAGCGCCCCGACAAGACCGTCTTTGACCAACACACCAACATTATGGCCGTACTCACCGACGCCATAGCCGAAAGCGAACAAAAGGCGCTGTTGTCGAAAATATTGAACGACCCCAAATTGTTGCAGGCCACCTACTACTATCGCTATTACCTTTTCGAGGCCATAAAAAAGGTAAGGGCCCCTGAACTTTTCGCCTTGGCGCAATCGCCCTGGAAAAAAATGATCGACGACCATATGACGACCACCCTTGAGCGCTTCGAAAGCAAGGAAAAACCGACCCGCTCCGAAGTACACCCTTGGAGCGCATCGCCCGCCCTGTTCTATTTTGATTACCTGGCCGGTATAGCATCGGCGGCCAACAACTTTGAAAAGGTACGAATCGAACCTGTTTTCGGCGAACTCGAATACATGGAAGGCCTACGCCCCACCGCCCAGGGAACTATCGAGTTTACGATGAAGAGATCGGGACGAAGGCTCGTCGCCGAGATAAAAATACCCGCGAAGATGTCGGGCAAACTTATATGGAACGGCTCCGGCATTCCGCTAAAGCAAGGTAAACACACGTACCGCCTAAAATAATTATGGCTATGGCTGAACAAGACATCAAGGTCATCATCCCCGCCTTCAACGAGGCCGATTCCATAGCTTCGGTGATTGCCGAAATCCCGAAATCGGTATCGGAAATCATCGTGGTGAACAATAATTCTACCGACAAGACCGCCGAAAATGCGGCCATAGCCGGAGCTACGGTACTAACAGAGAACAGAATGGGCTACGGCTACGCCTGCCTAAAGGGAATGGACTATATTTCGAAACAATCCAAAGCACCCGATATTATCGTATTTGTTGACGGGGACTATTCCGACTACCCCGAGGAACTGAACCAAATAGTGGCCCCCATCATTGACGAAGGCTTTGACCTTGTCATTGGGGCACGGGTAAAGCGACTTAGGGAGGAAGGAAGTATGACGCCACAGCAAATTTTTGGCAATTGGCTGGCCACATTCTTGATGAAAGTGCTTTTTGGGGCAACATTTACCGACTTGGGACCGTTTAGGGCTATACGGTACGATAAGTTGTTGGCACTGGGAATGGAGGACAAAACCTATGGTTGGACCGTGGAAATGCAGCTAAAAGCCTTGAAGAAAAAAATGCAATATACCGAAGTACCAGTGCGTTACAAAAAAAGAATAGGTGTCTCGAAGGTATCAGGAACGGTAAAAGGTAGTATATTTGCAGGCATAAAAATATTAGGTTGGATTTTCAAATACAGCATAAAATAATATGGGATTATTGATCTCTTATATCATCTTAGCCATTTACAGTATAGCGCTATTATTGATATTTTTTTACAGTTTGGCCCAGTTAAACCTTCTGGTCAACTATCTAGGCTATAAAAGGCGAAACCAAACCGCCCCGAAATTCAATCTACTCGACCCCAAGGAAATTCCCTTCGTTACCATTCAGCTTCCGGTCTACAACGAGAAGTACGTAATGGAACGCCTGTTGGAGAACATTGCCAAAATCGAGTACCCCAAGAGCAAGTTGGAAATACAGGTACTCGACGATTCTACCGACGACTCGGTCATTGAGACCGCTGCACGGGTTAAGGCCTTACAAAAAACGGGACTTGACATCAAACACATCCGCAGAAAAAACCGAAAAGGTTTCAAGGCCGGGGCCCTAAAAGAAGGCCTGGAGATTGCAAAAGGCGAGTTTATCGCTATTTTCGACGCCGATTTCATGCCTTCGAGCGATTGGCTGAAAAAAACCGTTATCTATTTCAAAGACCCCGAAATCGGGGTGGTACAGACCCGTTGGGGCCATATCAACCGCGAGTATTCGACCCTTACCCGCATACAGGCATTTGCCTTGGACGCCCATTTTACCTTGGAACAAGTGGGTAGAAACGCCAAAGGCCATTTTATCAACTTCAACGGTACGGCGGGCATATGGCGCAAGCAATGCATCATCGATGCCGGAAACTGGGAGGGCGACACCCTGACCGAAGACCTCGACCTAAGCTACAGGGCGCAATTGAAAAACTGGAAGTTCAAATACCTGGAAGATGTGGAGACCCCCGCGGAACTTCCCGTCGTCATCAGTGCCGCACGGTCGCAACAGTTCCGTTGGAACAAGGGCGGGGCCGAAAACTTCAGAAAAACCGTTTGGAGTGTCATAACCGCGAAGAACATTTCGCTGAAGACCAAATTTCACGGGGTAATGCACCTGTTGAACAGTTCGATGTTCCTCTGCGTTTTCCTCGTTTCGATCCTGAGCATTCCGGCCATGTACATCAAGGCGATCTACCCCCAATTCGACATCGTGTTCAATTTACTGAGCTTCTTTGTTCTCAGTACCATCATCCTGTTCGTGTGCTATTGGTTTACCTATAAGAGCATACAGGGAAGCAGCTTCGACAACTTTGTCGACTACATCAAGCTCTTCTTTACCTTCTTTTCGGTGGCATTGGGCTTTTCACTGCACAATTCGATCGCCGTACTCGAAGGCCATATGGGCAAAAGGAGCGAATTTGTACGGACCCCCAAATTCAACCTCAAGAACATTACCGACACATGGAAGGGCAACAAGTACCTGACCAACAAGCTTTCGCCCAACATGATATTCGAGGCGCTGCTGATGCTCTATTTCCTGTTCGGTATGTACAGTGCCATTCCCTTGAACGACTTTGGCCTGTTCCCCTTTCACTTTATGCTGTTCCTCGGCTTTGGCTTTGTCTTTACCAAGTCGTTGACCTCAAGGGCCTAGTTGGGGCAGTCATCGGCCCTTATCTTACTTATATTTAGGCGGCTTCGGTATGGGATACGGCATTCACCCTACCATCGATACGACAACGAAAAAAGGATCGCAACCTCCTGGCAGCAAAGTTCCGATGCTTTAAAACGGGATATCGCCGGTGGCATCGTCCTCTTTTCAAGTCCCTGGGCATTTTTATTCCCTATGCGATCGAACCGTGTGGTTTATATGGTTATATTAGGGAAGCAAATTACCCGATTTGGGTTTCGCTTACCGCGAAAAACAGCAAGGTCCACCAACTTTAAACCGCTTAAAGAATGAATGCTATGACGCATATAATATCGAACCAAAGAACGGCCTTGAAACCGTTACTCTTTGCCCTATTGGCGTTGTCCTACCTCTTTGTTTCGGCACAGGAAACAGGGGCCTTCCCATGGCCCGACGGCAAGACCATGGCCATCAGCCTCACTTGGGACGACGGCCGAAAGAGCCAGGTGGAAACAGGTACGCCCCTACTTGACAAGTATGGCGTAAAAGCCACTTTTTACGTGGTTCCGTCCTTGGTCGAGGAGGCCTTGCCCGGTTGGCAGACCGCCGTAAAGAACGGCCATGAGATCGGCAACCATTCCCTCTTGCATCCTTGTTCGGGGAACTTTTTGTGGGCCCGCGAAGTGGCCCTTGAGGAATATACCCTGGCCCGGATGAACGAGGAACTGGGGAAGGCCAATGAAAAAGTCCGCCAATTGCTCAATGTCACCCCTACGGAATTCGCCTATCCCTGCGGGCAAACCTTTGTCGGCCGGGGAAGGGAAACCCAAAGTTACGTTCCCCTTGTTACCGATCGATTCGTATCGGGCAGGACCTGGTTGGACGAAGTACCCAACGATCCCGCCTATTGCGATTTGGCCCAACTGACGGGTGTCGAGATGGACGGCAAGGACTTTGACGAAATAAAGGCCCTTATCGAAACGGCGAGAAAAGATGGCCTATGGCTTATCTTGGCCGGACACGATATCGGCGAAAAAAACATACAGACTACCGAAGTCGAAATGCTGAACCGATTGTTGCCCTACCTCCAGGATCCGGCGAATGGCATATGGGTGGCCCCGGTGGGGGAGATTTCCGCCTATGTAAAAGAAAAAAGGGGCCTATAACGAATCTTGTAAGCGTCGCAAAACCTTCCAAAGGCAAAATTATAAATCAAATACGCTAAATTCGCAGGTACGGATTTTATGACCATGCCCAATCAAATCGCTACATACGTAAAGCTGCATAGGGTGCCCATTGCACTGGTATTGCTTAGTTTGGCATTCTATTACACCTTCGCCTATCACCTCGACCGTACCGATTTTGTAAAGCTTATCACCCTTTTTGCCTCGCTTTTTTTTCTCTGCTTTCGGATCGTTCGGTTTGAAAAATGGAACATGAAGTTTCTCCTCGTAACGGGAATGCTGTTCCGTCTGGTCTTTTTACTGGCCGAACCGAACCTGTCGCAAGACTTCTATCGGTTTATCTGGGACGGGCATTTGGTGGCAAACCTCCAAAACCCCTACGTAGCGGCACCCGATTTTCTTATTCAACAAAAAGACCTCGTCATACCCCATGCCCAAGTCCTGTACAAGGGCATGGGGGAACTCAGTGCACAGCACTTTAGCAACTACCCGCCCCTCAACCAATTGTTCTTTGCCCTGGCCGCCCTTCTCGGGGGCAGGGACCTGATGGGCTCGATCATCGCCATGCGCGTGGTAATCGTACTTTCCGATTTGGGAATCGTCTATTTCGGACGGAAGTTGCTCAAAAACCTGAACCGTTCCACCCATCTCATATTTTGGTATTTCCTCAACCCCTTGGTAATCGTGGAACTAACGGGAAACCTGCATTTCGAGGGGGTGATGCTCTTCTTTTTCGTTTGGGCCCTATACTT
Organism: Pseudozobellia thermophila; assembly: GCF_900141855.1. Lineage (GTDB taxonomy): Bacteria > Bacteroidota > Bacteroidia > Flavobacteriales > Flavobacteriaceae > Pseudozobellia > Pseudozobellia thermophila. The sequence goes on along the minus strand of NZ_FQYU01000001.1, from coordinate 1,129,875 downwards.
GGTTTCCATCAAGAAATGGGCATGGGCGGCCATACCCTATGCCCTCTCCATCTGTGTAAAGCTCGTCCCCCTATTGTTCCTCCCCCTTTTCCTGAAACATTTGGGCGTCAAGAAAAGCCTGGGTTTTTACATCCTTGTCGGCCTATGCTGCCTCATGTTGTTCGTCCCGTTCCATTCCCCCGAATTTATAGCCAACTACGGACAGACCGTGGGGCTCTGGTTCTCGAACTTCGAATTTAATGCCGGCCTGTACAACCTTGTCAAACAAATTGCGATCCAGTTCGACGGCAAACCCTGGGAACTCATTAAATCGTACGGCACCATCACCAAGGTATTTACCGTAAGCCTGGTCCTACTGCTGACCTTCTTCCGCAAAAACGAAAAACTATCGACCTTGATGGGGTCCATGCTATGGGCCTTGACGCTCTACTACCTGGTAACCCCTACCGTACACCCGTGGTATATCGCATTCTTGGTAGTCATGGGAATCTTTACCGACTACCGTTTCGCCCTGATATGGTCGGCCGCGGCCACCCTAAGTTATTTTGCTTATGCCCAGCCTGATTTTAAGGAAAACCTGGTCTTGCTTTTCGTTGAATATATTTCCGTATATGCTTTTATCGTTTACGAAATAATCAATTTAGGCAAGCTAAAAACGATTTTTCACAAAAAATAAGAGGTAATCGTTGTGGTTTCGCAGTAATCTTGTACATTTGAACCTCCAATGGAAGGACAATACCACATATCACAAACTATGAGCAACCTTGCTCCTGTTCGCCCGTTTCCACGTCGCCGTCGCCCGTAAGGGTGTTTCATATTTTATGGAAATAGGTGAGTCCATTTCCGCACTACAACCAACAATTCATTCTTTTTTACAGTTTAAACCCTTTTGGCAATGAAATTGATTATTGCTAACAAGTCACATGTCAAATACGCCCAGATCATTAGCGATACCATAACGGAGTCGGCCAAGGTCAGGGGCACGGGCATAGCGAAACGCACACCCGAATACATACAGAAACGTTTGGAAAACGGCAATGCCGTTATTGCCCTTGACGGCGACAAGTTTGCCGGCTTCTGTTATATCGAAGTGTGGGGGCACGAGAAATTCGTGGCCAATTCCGGACTTATCGTCCACCCCGATTATAGAAACCAGGGGCTGGCGAAAAAAATCAAAAAAAGAATCTTCGAGCTATCAAGGGAGAAATTTCCCAATGCCAAGATATTCGGTATCACCACGGGCCTAGCCGTCATGAAGATGAACTACGAACTCGGCTACAAACCGGTCACGTTCTCGGAGCTGACCGACGACCCCGAGTTTTGGAAGGGCTGCCAGACCTGTAAAAATTTCGATGTGCTCACCCGAACCGAGCGCAAAATGTGCCTATGTACGGGAATGCTGTACGACCCCCAGGCCAAACCCCTGCCCAAAGAAAAAAACAGACCCACCAAAAAAGGGTTTGAACGATTAAAGAGTATAAAGGAAAGCTTGTTCTTAAAGAAAAATTCAAAATGAAAAAATTAGTTTTAGCCTATAGTGGCGGATTGGACACTTCGTATTGTGCCAAGTATTTATCAAAGGAAAAAGGTTTCGAGGTTCACGCCGTAAGCGTAAATACAGGAGGTTTCTCCAAAGAGGAAATCGCCGAAATCGAAAAAAAGGCCCTGCAGTTGGGCGCCAGTTCATATACCTCCATCGATGCCGTCCAAACCTTTTACGACAAGGTGGTAAAATACCTCATCTTCGGCAACGTCTTAAAAAATAATACCTATCCCCTTTCGGTCAGTGCCGAGCGGATCGTACAGGCCATAGAAATTGTCAACTATGCCAAAAAAGTGGGCGCCGGGTATATTGCCCATGGCAGTACCGGAGCAGGAAACGACCAGGTACGTTTCGACATGATCTTTCAGATCATCGCCCCCGAAATAGAGATCATCACCCCGATCCGGGACAACAAACTGGCCCGGGAGGAAGAAATTGAATACCTGAAACAAAACGGTGTCGAGTATTCTTGGGAAAAAGCAAAATATTCGATCAACAGAGGCCTTTGGGGCACCTCGGTCGGTGGTGACGAAACCCTGACCTCCGACAAACCCCTCCCCGATTCGGCCTACCCGAGCCAATTGCAGGAAAAGAACCCGTCAGAGGTAAAACTTACTTTCGAAAAGGGCGAGTTGGTGGCCATCGACGGCAAAGAAGACCATCCCGTGGCGAATATCGAAAAATTGGAAGCCATGGCCTCCAAATATGCCATTGGGCGCGACATCCATGTAGGCGACACCATCATCGGAATCAAGGGCCGGGTAGGTTTTGAGGCCCCTGCCTCCTTGATCATCATCAAGGCCCACCACCTTTTGGAAAAACACACGCTTACCAAGTGGCAACAGTTTCAAAAGGAACAATTGGGCAACTTCTACGGCATGCTCCTGCACGAAGGGCATTACCTCGATGCCGTGATGCGCAATATAGAGGCCTTCCTGACCGACACACAAAAAACGGTTTCGGGCGACGTTTTCGTAGGGCTGTACCCCTTCCAATTCCGATTGAACGGTATTGACTCAAAGCACGATCTGATGAACGCCTCCTTCGGAAGCTATGGCGAAATGAACAAAGGCTGGACGGCCGATGAGGCCAAGGGCTTTATCAAAATACAGTCCAATGCCGGAAAAATATACAACCACGTAAACCCAAGTGATGATTAAAGTAGGTATAATAGGCGGCTCGGGCTATACGGGCGGAGAGCTCATCCGAATTCTCATGCACCACCCCGGGGCAGAAATAGACTTTGTCTTCAGCACGACCCGGGCAGGCAAGAAGATCACAACGGCACATGCCGATCTGCTGGGTAGCACCGAAATGGAATTTACAGGCAGCGTCAACCCCGATGTAGACGTGGTCTTTCTCTGCTTGGGACACGGAAACTCCTCCAAGTTCCTGCATGAAAACAAGTTCTCCGAAAACACCAAGATCATCGACCTCAGCAACGATTTCCGATTGCAGGCCGATGCCGTCTTTGAAGGAAAGGCATTCGTGTACGGCCTTCCGGAGCTAAAAAAAGAGGCGATCGAAAAGGCGAACTACATCGCCAACCCCGGTTGCTTTGCGACCGCCATCCAATTGGCCCTTTTGCCCTTGGCCAAGGCCAAGCAACTTGCAAACGACGTGCATATTAACGCCGTAACAGGAAGTACCGGCGCCGGTGTGAGTCCGTCGGCAACCTCCCATTTTAGTTGGAGGAACAACAACGTAAGTTGGTACAAGCCCTTTACCCACCAACATTTGGGCGAGATCAACGAGAGTCTGAGGACACTGCAGACCGATACGGGCAAGCTGTTCTTCCTTCCCAACCGGGGGAATTTCACAAGAGGTATCCTCGCCACGGCCTATACCGAGTTCGACGGCAGCCTCGACGAAGCGATCGACCTATACAAAGGCTTTTACGCCGATGCCCTGTTTACCCAAGTGGCCGAATCGCCCATCCACCTTAAGCAAATCGTGAACACCAACCAATGTCACGTTCACTTGCACAAGCACGAAAACACCTTGCTCATCACCTCGGCCATCGACAACCTTTTAAAAGGCGCCTCGGGCCAAGCGGTTCAGAACATGAACCTGATTTTCGGATTGGACGAGGGCATGGGCCTTAACCTTAAAGCAGGGGTGTTTTAAAATCGACAAGCAAAATAACCGAAGTCACGAAACAACATATCAAGGGAACGACCAAAATTTACATCATGAAAATAGCCATTATAGGAGCGGGAAATTTAGGCCTATCGATAGCCAAGGGCATTCTAAATTCAAACGGTGCCACGACCATGTACCTGACCAAAAGGAACACCGCCGAGATAGAGGAGTACACCCAGTACGGCAATGTGACCGTCACCACCGACAATAGGGAGGCCGTTAAAAATTCGGACATCCTTATCTTGGCCGTACAGCCCAGTCAGCTCGAGCATATTCTCGAAAGCACCAAAGACCTGCTTACCGAGAACCACGTGATCATTTCGACCATTACCGGTTTCAGCATTGCCAAAATGGAGGCCATTCTCGGTACGGACCACAACATTATCAGAAGTATGCCCAATACGGCGATTTCGGTGGGACAGTCGATGACCTGTATCTGCAGTAACGAGAAGGGAAAAAGGAAGGTAGAACTGGCCAAGGCCATTTTCAACCGTATGGGCCATTCCATGGAAATACCCGAAGCGCAAATGCAGGCGGCCACGGTCATTTGTGCTAGTGGCATCGCCTTTTGGATGCGCTTGATACGCGCCACGACCCAAGGGGCCATCCAATTGGGTTTCGACGCCAAGGAAGCCCAGGAACTGGCCATGCACACCTGTAACGGGGCGGCAAGCCTTTTGATCGAATCGGGCAGCCACCCGGAAGCGGAAATCGACAAGGTGACCACCCCAAAAGGCTGTACCATCCAAGGTTTGAACGAAATGGAGCACCAGGGACTCAGTTCTTCCCTTATTCAAGGGATCGTGGCTTCCTACGAAAAGATCAGCAGAATAAAGCAAAACCAATTATAAGGCAGGCAAAACGACACCATTATGCAACTATTCGACGTTTACCCATTATACGATGTAACCCCGGTCTCGGCACAGGGAATAGTAGTAACCGATGACAAGGGAACGGAATACCTCGATTTTTACGGGGGACACGCCGTAATCTCCATCGGGCACTCCCACCCCCACTACGTAAAACGCATTACGGACCAGCTGAACAAAATTGGTTTTTACAGCAACTCCGTAAAAAACCCCTTGCAAGAGGAAGTGGCCACAAAACTCGGGCAACTTTCGGGCTGCGAAGACTACAACCTGTTTATGTGCAACTCGGGGGCGGAGGCCAATGAAAACGCACTGAAACTGGCCTCTTTCCACACCGGAAAATCGAGGGTCATTGCCTTCACCAATGGATTTCACGGGCGTACTTCCGCAGCTGTTGCGGCTACGGACAATCGCAAGATAAACGCACCGATCAACTTGCAACAAAAGGTTACCTTTCTTCCTTTTAACGACTTACAGGCCTTTCAGTCCGAAATTGAAAAGGGCGATGTATGTGCCGTTATCATAGAGACCATACAGGGGGTCGGCGGTCTGGACGAACCTAGCACCGAGTTTTACCAAGAGGTGGCATCGCTTTGCAAGGCCCATAAAACGGTACTCATCGCCGATGAGGTACAATGTGGGTTCGGAAGAAGCGGCAAGTTCTTCGCCTTTCAACACCACGGCATTCGACCCGATATTATTTCGGTGGCCAAAGGCATGGGCAACGGATTCCCCGTGGGCGGTATCTTGATCCACGAAGACATTAAGGCGTCCCATGGCCTATTGGGAACCACTTTTGGAGGAAACCACCTGGCCTGTGCGGCCACATTGGCCGTCTTGGAAGTTATCGGAAGCGAAAAGCTGGTTGAAAATGCGGCCCGCTTGGAAGAATACTTTAAAGCCCTTGCCAAAGAAGTCCCCCAAATCAAAAGAGTAAAAGGCAGGGGACTTATGCTGGGACTTGAATTCGATTTCGAGGTGGCCGACCTAAGAAAAAGCCTGATCCACAACCAAAAACTGTTTACCGGAGGGGCCAAGGACAAGCATGTATTGCGGGTGCTTCCGGCGCTGAACATTACCGAAACCCATTTAGATACATTTTTCAAAGCCTTAATAGCAGAATTGTCATGAGTTTATTATTGGACATCAAACAACGCAACGCCGTACTATCGGATATGGCCAACCTGTTGGAAAAGGAACGGACCGCCATACTTGAGGCCAACAAGACCGATATGGACAGCTATGCCGGCGACGACATCGCCATGAGGGACCGCCTAAAGGTCGACCAAGCAAAAATAGACGGTATGATCTTGAGCCTGCAACAGCTAGCGGCGCAGGAAGACCCCTTGGGCGTGGAGCGTTTTAGCTTTACCCACGAAAACGGCATGCAGGTGAGCAATAAAACGGCGCCTTTCGGAACCGTTCTGATCATTTACGAATCCAGGCCCGACGTTACCATCGAAGCGGCCGGAATCGCTTTCAAATCAGGCAACAAAATACTTTTAAAAGGCGGTAAGGAATCATTGAACAGCAATTTGTTCCTGGTCGATTTATGGCATAAGGCACTGGAGGCCAACGGCGCCGGGGCCGATTGGGTTACCTACTTGCAGTTCAACCGGACCGAAACACAGGCCTTTCTTGAAAAACCCACCCAGAAAATAGACCTTATCGTACCCCGTGGCGGCGAAAGATTGATCGCCTTCGTAAAGGAGCACGCCACCTGCCCCGTCATCGTAAGCGGGCGCGGAAACAATTTCGTCTACATCGACCATGAGGCCGACCTAGAGATGGCCATGGATATCATCATCAACGCGAAGACCACCAAAATATCGGCCTGCAATGCCCTCGACAAGGTACTGGTCTCTTCCGACCTGCCACGTAAACAACAATTCCTTCAACTCTTGATCCAAGAATTGAAAAAGAGCAAAGTCGAAATTTTGGTCGACGATGCCTTTGCCGGTATGGAAGGCACAAAAAATATCGGGGACGGGCAAGTTTGGTATGAGGAGTTTTTGGACTATAAGATCGTCATCGGCCAGACCAGCGATATCGAAGAGGCCATTTCAAAAATAAACACCTACGGGGGTGGGCATTCGGCGGCAATCGTCACGGCCAATAACGAAACCGCCGAATACTTTATGAACAACGTCGATACGGCCGCGGTATACCATAACGCATCCACCCGGTTTACCGACGGAGGCCAATTCGGCCTGGGTGGCGAACTGGCCATCAGTACCGACAAATTGCACCAGCGAGGTCCGATCGGACTCCAACACTTGGTCACCAACAAATGGTATGTAAAAGGTAACGGGCAGACCAGGGGATAGACAACAGGCTTCCCCTATCGTCCCAATGATGTAAAAGCACACTTGATGAAAAAAAGGATCTTATTAAAAATAGGCTCGAACACCCTTACCAAGGAAACCGATCAGATTTCCCGGGGAAAGATAGAGGATATCGGCCGACAAATTGCCGCCCTTAAGGACGACTATGAGTTTATCATCGTAAGCTCAGGTGCCATAGCCGCTGCCAAACAGTTCGTGAAATTGGAGCACAACGGCGAGGACATCAATGTAAAACAGGCCCTGGCGGCCATCGGGCAGCCCCATCTCATGCGAATGTTCCAAGAAAGCTTTCGGGAACTTGGCCTGTTTGCGGCCCAATGCCTTTTATCGTACTCCGATTTTGAGAATCCGAAATCAAAGGCGAACATCAAGAACACGATAGACATTTTGATCAGCAATAACTTCATCCCCGTCATCAACGAAAATGATACCGTGGCCGCCGATGAGATCCAATTTGGCGACAACGATAAACTGGCGGCACTGACAGCTACCTTGCTCAACGCCGACCTGTTGATGATCGCTACCAATACCGATGGCATCTATACCAAAATATCAATAGAGGAGGGACGGCCCGAAACCATTTTCGAGGTAATGGGCGTTGCCGACCTACATCACCAGATCAGTTCGCATAAATCATCGCACGGTACCGGGGGCATGCAATCGAAAGTAGAGGCCGCCACCATTGCCCAGCAAGCGAACATTGAAACATGGATCGTAAACGGACTCAATGATAATTTTATAACCGACGCCTTCGGCGGATCGGGAAAGCACACCAAGATCAAGACGAAAAACGATCGTTTTTAGAGTGACAACTGAAGTAAATACGTAGAAAAACAAGAATAGCCAGAGAAACAGCACACGAATGAAACATTACCTTTCCGTACAAGACATAGACTCCTTACCTAATTGGGTAGAAGAAGCCCGAGACCTAAAAAAGAACCCTAAAAAACACAGGAACCTAGGTGCCGACAAGACCATTGGCCTGTTGTTTTTCAACAACAGTCTCCGTACCCGCCTAAGCACTCAAAAGGCAGCCATGAACCTAGGCCTAGAGGTTATCGTCATGAATTTCGGAAGTGAAGGTTGGGCCTTGGAATATGCCGACGGAACCGTTATGGACCAAGGCACCTCGGAACACATCAAAGAGGCCGCCCAGGTTATTTCGCAATACTGCGATATTATCGCCATTCGGGCTTTCGCCGGATTGAAGGACAAGGAGGAGGATGAATCGGAAAAGGTATTGAACGGCTTTAAAAAGTACGCCTCCGTACCCATCGTAAACATGGAAAGTTCGGTAGGCCACCCTTTACAGGCCCTTGCAGATGCCATTACCCTGGCCGAACAGAACACCAAGAAACGGCCCAAAGTGGTACTGTCATGGGCCCCGCATCCGAAGGCGCTACCGCATGCCGTAGCCAATTCATTCGTAGAAATGATGCAGTTGCAGGATGCCGACTTTGTGATCACCCACCCCGAAGGCTATGAACTGAATCCCGAGATCACCCAAGGAACGCCCATTGAATACGACCAGAAAAAGGCATGCGAAAATGCCGATTTCATCTATGTAAAAAACTGGAGCAGTTACAATGACTATGGCAAGGTATTGAACCAAGACAAAAGCTGGACCATGACCCCGGAAAAAGTGGGTAAGGCCAAATTTATGCACTGCCTACCGGTACGAAGAAACGTTGTGGTTTCGGATGATGTGTTGGACAGCGACCGATCCCTCGTCATCGAACAGGCCAACAACCGAACCTATGCCGCGCAGATCGTACTGAAAAAAATCTTGGAGAACAATTAAAATTCTTGGCAATCGAAAAACTAGGGAACAAAGTATGCATCATTACGGGGGCCACGAGTGGAATGGGCAAGGCCATAGCCGAGCTTTTTTCCGCCGAAGGGGCCCAATTGGTGCTTTCGGGTAGAAACCAAGAACGGGGCATCGCACTGTCCGAACAATTGCCCCACTCCATATTCGTGGCAGGCGATGTTAAGGATGCCTCCTATAACGAAAGCTTGGTCTCCAGCGCCCTAGAAAATTTCGGAAAGCTCGATATCGTATCGCTTAATGCCGGTATACTCGGATTGGGCAATGTTGTCGATCTCTCGGATGCACTTTGGAACGAAACCCTGGCGACCAATTTGACGAGTATTTTTTCGCTTTCCAAGTTTGCCCTTCCCCATTTACAAAAAGAAAAAGGAAGCATTTTGATCAACGCTTCCATTGCGGCCTTCAAGAGCTTCCCCAACCACCCCGCCTACTGCGCCTCAAAAGCAGGGGCCGTGGCACTGATGAAGCAAATGGCCATGGAATACGCACCCGACATCAGGGTGAACGCCATGTGTCCGGGCCCGGTGGACACCCCTTTACTTTGGAATTCGGCACAAGCCTTCAAAAACCCGGACAAGGCCGTTGAAAATGCAGCCGAATCCACCTTGTTAAATCGATTGGGCACACCCGAAGATATCGCCAAACTGGCCCTTTTTCTGGTGTCCGAAGATGCGTCATGGATCACCGGTACGGCTATGACCATTGACGGAGGAATTATAAATTCGTAACATGAAACAAAAATTATCCATCATAAAGATCGGTGGCAACGTCATCGAAAACAAAGAAGAACTTTCTAAGTTCTTAAAGGCTTTTTCCGAATTGGAAGGCCCAAAAATATTGGTCCACGGCGGCGGAAAACTGGCCACCCAGTTGGGCAAAAAACTCGGAATAGAATCAAAACTCATCGGCGGACGCCGCATTACCGACGCCCAAAGCCTCGAACTCATTACCATGGTCTATGGCGGACTCGTAAACAAGAACATCGTGGCCGAACTGCAGTCGCTCAACTGTAATGCGATTGGACTCAGCGGTGCCGACGGCAATACCATTCAGGCCCATAAACGGCCGGTAAAGGAGATCGATTACGGCTTTGCCGGGGATGTTGACGGCGTAAGCGCCCCAACGGTATCCAAACTCTTGGAAGCCGGCCTTACCCCCGTTTTCTGTGCCATGACGCATGACGGAAAGGGACAATTGTTGAACACCAACGCAGATACCATAGCCTCTGAACTGGCCATTGGCATGAGCAAAAATTACGAGACCACCCTCTACTATTGTTTTGAGAAAAAGGGGGTTTTAATGGATGTAAACGATGACACATCGGTGGTAAAACACATCGATAGCCAATCGTACCAAAGCCTACTTGAGCAAAAGATCATCGCCGACGGCATGCTTCCCAAAATGGAGAATTGCTTTCATGCCCTTCGCAAAAACGTACACCAGGTTCGTATTGGGGATATTGGCATGCTCGACCCCAAAGCCACCTTATTCACGACCCTTACCCTATAAAAATGGAACAAGCAGCATTAACGCAAAAAGCGATAGAATTACTAAAGGAACTGATTTCGATCCAGTCGTTTTCATCGGAGGAGGACAAGACCGCCGATGCCATTGAAAACTGGTTCAAGGCTTTCGGCATTCCGTGCAAACGCCACATCAACAACGTATATGCGGTAAACAAGCATTTTGACGAAAACAAGCCCACGCTTCTTCTCAATTCGCACCACGATACGGTAAAACCGAATTCGGCCTATACCCGTGATCCCTTTCACCCCCATATCGAAGATGGCAAACTGTATGGATTGGGCAGCAACGATGCCGGAGGCGCCTTGGTTTCGCTTATCGCTACCTTTACGCACTACTACGCCGAAGAGAACCTCAACCACAATATTTTGATGGTGGCCTCAATGGAAGAAGAAAGTGCCGGCCCCAACAGTTTAAGGGGACTCTTGCCCTTGCTCCCAAAAATTGATGTGGCCATCGTCGGGGAACCTACCCTACTCGATTTGGCCATTGCCGAAAAGGGCCTCATTGTTTTCGATGCCGTGGTAAAAGGTACGCCTTCGCATGCCGCACATCCGAACGACGACAACTCCATTTACAACACCATTGAAGTTTTGGAGTGGTTCAAAAACTATAAATTCCCGAAAGTATCGGACGTTCTTGGACCCGTAAAAATGACCGTTACGCAAATAAACGCGGGAACCCAACACAATGTGGTACCCGCCAAGGTAGAATTGGTCGTAGACGTTCGGGTAAACGACAAATACACCAATGCCGAAATTGCCGAACTGTTAAAAAAGGAAGCTCCCTGCGAATTAAAGGAACGTTCGCTACGGTTAAACTCGTCGTCCATATCCAAAGACCATCCCCTTGTGCAGTCGGGGATCGCATTAGGAAGAAAGACCTACGGTTCGCCCACCTTGTCGGACCAAGCGGCCTTAAGCTGCCAATCGTTGAAATTGGGCCCTGGCGACAGTACCCGTTCGCATTCCGCGGATGAGTATATTTACGTTCACGAAATTGAAGAGGGAATTGATCTGTACATTAAACTATTAAAAGGATTTTTACAATAAACAATAATCAGCAAACAATAATCAATTGATAATTGTTTATTGATCAATGCAAACTGACAATTATGAAACTCTGGGACAAAGGCTTTAGCACCGATAAAAAAATAGACCATTTCACTGTAGGCAACGACCGCGAACTGGATCTGCACTTGGCAAAATACGACGTAATCGCCTCGCAGGCCCATGCCAAGATGCTGGGCAAAATAGGATTGTTGACCGACGAGGAAACTTCTGCCTTGGTGAAAGAACTGGATGCCATTGCCGAAACCATTGAAAAGGGCGAGTTTGTAATTGAGGATTCCTTTGAGGACATGCACTCCAAAATAGAGTACGTACTTACCGAAAAACTAGGGGGTACCGGTAAAAAAATACACACCGCACGGTCAAGAAACGACCAGGTTTTGGTCGCCATGCACCTATACTTGAAAAACGAACTTTCAGAAATAAAATCAGGTACCAAAGAACTTTTTGATCTGTTATTGCAACTGGCCGAAAAATATAAAGATGTTCTGTTGCCCGGATACACCCACTTACAAATTGCCATGCCTTCCTCCTTTGGCCTATGGTTATCGGCCTATGCCGAAAGCCTTATCGACGATTTGTATTTTGTCGATGCCGCCTATAAAGTGGCCGACCAGAATCCGCTTGGCAGCGCTGCGGGTTACGGAAGTTCCTTCCCCATAGACCGCAGTTTTACGACCCAAGAAATGGGCTTTGAAACCTTGAAATACAACGTAGTCGCCGCCCAAATGGGCCGGGGCAAGGTAGAGAAGGCCACGGCCTTCGGGATGGCGAACATTGCCGCTACCCTATCCAAACTCGCCATGGACATCTGCTTGTACATGAGCCAGAACTTCAACTTCGTATCCTTCCCGGACGAATTGACCACTGGCAGCAGCATTATGCCCCACAAAAAAAACCCCGATGTTTTTGAATTGGTACGGGGCAAGTGCAACAAGCTACAAGGCATTCCCAATCAGTTGACCTTGGTGATCAACAACCTGCCCAGTGGCTACCACAGGGACCTGCAATTGGTAAAGGAAATTATTGTTCCCGCTATTCAAGATATGAAAGCGTGTTTGGAAATATTGACTTTTAGCCTTAAGGAAATGCAGGTAAACAAGAGTATACTGGAAGACCCCAAATACGACTACCTTTTTAGTGTCGACACCCTAAACGAGCTGGTACAGAGCGGCATGCCCTTTAGGGATGCCTATAAAAAAATGGGCAAGGAGATTCAGGAAGGCACCTTTAGTCCAAAACGCGATATCCACCATACCCACGAAGGTAGTTTAGGCAATCTGTGCCTGGAGGACATAAGGGACAAGATGGAGAAGATTTTATAAATTAGCGGGTATTCCACCTAACAGACGATTCATGGGAAAACAAGGGCATTGCCAAAATTTCATTTTCTTCCTTTTCGTGATAATAGGGATATGCGCAAAAGCCCAAGACACCTATCAAAGGAATACCTCCGCCGATGTACAGCACTATGTGTTCGCCCTCACCCTTTCCGATGAATCGAACAAGATAAAGGGCGAGGCCGAAATTACGGTGGCCTTTAAAAAGGAGGCGAGCCCCTTTGCCTTGGACCTCATTGCCCAATCGGGAAGTTACGGCATGGATGTTTCCGGTGTTTTTGAAGGGGACCAACCTGCGAACTATAGGTATGAGGGCAATAAAATAAAAATTGTCCCTGCCCCATCCGAAGAAAAAACCCGCACCTACAAAGTGGTTTACGAGGGCATACCCGAAAGGGGACTCGTTATCGACACTACCAAATTCGGTCAGCGTTCCTTCTTTGGCGATAACTGGCCCAACCTGGCAAGGCATTGGCTTCCTTCGGTAGACCACCCGTACGACAAGGCATCGGTAGAGTTCCGGATTACGGCTCCCGCCCATTACGACGTAGTGGCCACGGGCGAAAAAATAGAGGAAAGCAACCTAGGCAACGGCCTAAAGCTCACCAGCTATAAAGAACCGGCCCCGGTAGCCATGAAGGTAATGACCATAGGTGTTACCCAATTCGCCAGTAAACTGCTTGACGAGGTCTACGACATTCCCGTTTCGGCCTGGGTATACCCCGAAAACCGACTCGAGGGCTTTTCCGATTACGGGGTGGCCACCAAAGTCTTAAAATACTTCATCGACAACATTGGTCCGTATTCCTACGCCAAACTGGCGAATATGCAGGCCAAGACCCAATGGGGCGGACTGGAGAATGCCGGTACCATTGCCTATTTTGAAAATTCGGTCAACGGAAAAAACGAAGTGGAAGGCTTAATTGCCCACGAAATCGCCCACCAATGGTTTGGAAACTCGGCCAGTGAAAAGGACTGGAACCACGTGTGGCTCAGCGAAGGTTTTGCTACCTACTTCGCTATACTCTATCAGGAAAGTGTATACGGCAATGAGAAGCGAAAAGAGGAATTGGAGCTCGACCGCAAACAGATCATCGACTATTACCTAAAGCACCCCTCACCCATTGTAGACCCCAGCATTACCGACCCGATGAAGGTGTTAAGTGTCAACACCTACCAAAAAGGCGGTTGGGTCTTGAACATGCTACGCCATAAGCTGGGCGACGAAACCTTTTGGAAAGGCATACGAGCCTATTACAAGGCGTTTCGGAACTCGAACGCCCTCACATCCGATTTTCAGAATATTATGGAAGAGGTTTCCGGAAAAGACCTGGAGAGCTTCTTCGAACAATGGATCTTTACCAAAGGGCACCCCGAAATCAAATGGAACTGGAGCTACAATAAAAAGAAACTACAGGTCAACCTCGAGCAGCTTCAAAAACACCACATTTTTAAATTTCCCTTGGAAATAGGCGTCAAAAAAGACGGAAAGGTCACCATTTACAAAACGGAAATGGATGCTGCCCTAAAAAATGTAACGATCAAGTTGGATTCCAAACCGGACGATGTAGTATTGGACCCTGAATCTTGGCTGCTGTTCGAGGAGAAGAACTAAGCGTTTATCCCAGCTTTGCCATCCGTCGAAGCAACTCTTAAAAACCATAGCTCTAGCCCCTCCCGAGTATTTAAGCCGATTGGTATTCTTTAAAAAAATTAGGAGAACAAGTAAAAGCTTTCGTAGTTTTAAGAGGAGGTCTAAAAACAATAAACCATGGGCAGCACCCCCTTTATCGAACCCGATCAAGTAGAGACACCGGCATCGGAGATGCTTCGGGTTTTCAATGTACAGCAACAAAATCAGTTTAATATAGGCAATACGACCGCCAAGCAGCGAATTGCCAAACTGGAAAAGCTCCATACCACATTACTGAAATACAGGCCCCAAATCAAGGAAGCCCTGTTCAACGATTACCGAAAGCACCCCAGTGAGGTAGATTTGACCGAAATTTATCCGGTAACCAGCGAAATCAAGGACGCCAAAAGAAATCTGCGTTCCTGGATGCGGGGTGAACGTGTCAAGACACCGCTTGCCATGTTGGGATCGAGTTCCCGTATCAAATACGAACCCAAGGGAGTGGTATTGATCATCTCCCCTTGGAACTTCCCCATCAACTTGACCTTTGGCCCCCTTGTTTCGGCCATAGCCGCGGGAAATGCCGTCATCTTAAAACCCTCGGAGATTACGCCCCACGCCACGGCCACCATGAAGCAAATCGTGAAGGAAGTTTTCGAGGAAGACGAAGTGGCCCTTTTCGAAGGCGGGGTCGGTACATCGACCGAATTATTGAAGTTACCGTTCAACCACATATTCTTTACCGGTGCCCCCAGTATCGGCAAAATTGTAATGAAGGCGGCCGCGGAGCATTTGACATCCGTTACCCTTGAACTGGGTGGCAAGTCGCCGACCATCGTTGACGAAACGGCAGATATCGACCTGGCCGCAAAAAGGATAGCGTGGGGCAAATACGTCAACAACGGACAGGTTTGTATCGCCCCCGACTATTTATTTGTCCACAAAAGCAAAAAGACCGAATTTATAGCATCCTTTAAAAAGCATGTCGAAAATTTCTATACGCAAGACCCCTTACAGGAAGCCTCCTATAACAGAATGGTAAACCAACACCATTTCGAAAGGGTAAAGGGGTATGTCGACGATGCCCTAGAAAAGGGCGCCAAGGTGGAAGCCGGCGGAAAATTCAACAAAAACCAAAACTTTATCGCCCCCACCTTGATGACGGATGTTCCTAGGGATTCAAGGCTTATGACCGAAGAGATTTTCGGCCCCATATTGCCCGTTTACGGATTTACCGATATCGAGAAGGTTATCGATGAGATCAATTCGCGGGAGAAACCTTTGGCCCTGTACATTTATAGCAAAAAGAAGGGGAACATCGATCATATCATTGCCAACACCCGTGCCGGCGGCACCTGTATCAACCACAATGCCGCCCATTTTTTCAACACCAACCTGCCTTTCGGAGGATCGAACAACAGTGGTATCGGCAAGGCCCATGGTCGGGAAGGCTTTAAATCCTTTTCCAATCCCAGGGGCATATTCAAACAGCACATGACCAATGCCTTGGATTTGCTGACACCCCCCTACAACGATTTCAAACAAAAACTGATCGACCTAACCCTCAAGTGGTTTTAGACCGGCACCTGCGACCAAAGACCATAGGAAAAGACAAAACCGATACGAATATCGGTTTTAAGGCCTTCCCGGCCGTTTACTACTAATAAGTAAAGCGCATGGCAAATATGGCGTTTTTCGATCCTTTCGAAGTTACCACAACCTTACTTTATGGTTATAATAAGGATGCCGGTTATCGGCAGGCTTATTTTATCATTCTCAAATTGGCCACCTCCTGTTCGGTAAGGTAGCGCCAATGCCCCCTGGGCAGGTCCTTTTTGGTAAGTCCGGCATAAACCACCCGATCCATTTTGACCACTTGGTACTCCAAGGTTTCAAAAATTCGCTGAACGATATTGTTTCTGGTACTATAGATCTCTATACCGACCTGGGTTTTGGGCGCATTTTCGATAAAACTAACATCGTGCACCTTCACCACTTTGTCATCGACGGCCAAGCCTTCCTTGATTTTCTTTAAATCGGCACTCCTCAGGGGCTTGTCCAACTCGACATGGAAGATTTTACGGAGGCCGTTCTTAGGGCTATTGAGACGTTTGGTCAATTCACCGTCGTTGGTGAACAACAGAAGTCCCGTCGCGTCTTTCCCCATCTTGCCCACGGGTTTCAGTTCGGCTTTGGTGGCCTTTGATATCAGGCCAATGGCCGTACGCCTGCCCTTTTCGTTTCTACCCGAGGTTGTAAAATCCTTGGGTTTGTTCAAGAGCACGTATTCCTTTTTTATCGGGTTCAACACGCGACCGTCGAATTTCACCTCGTCTTCAAGCTTTACCTTGTAGCCCATTTCGGTAACCGGTTTACCGTTGACGGTAACATTACCGGCCGCAATGTAGATATCGGCCTCCCTTCGGGAACACACGCCCGAATTGGCCAAATATTTGTTCAAACGGATCAAGTTGGGGTCGCCCGGCTTTTCGACCGCCCCCGGTTTTTTAATGGGAGCGTTCCCCCTGGCATAACTTTTTTTCCGAAATGTTCCACCTTGTCGACCCGATGCCCTTTTTCCATCATTTGATTCCGATCTGCTCATGCCTCTATTTTTTTTGCAAAGGTAACCTTAATCTTTGAATGCCCGCATCTACCTTTGGAAGGATGCCTGAAAATTAGTGCGATGGATCAAAAAATCCTATTGAGCACAAGGTGGATATCGATCAACAGTATGCTAAAAACACCTGCAATGATTATGAATTTTATGATATTGTGCAGCCCCACATAATGCAGCTTGGTCTGTGCCTTCCAGAGCATGACGACCAATAGTACAAGAAATACAATGCATCCCAAAAAATAGAGATCCATGTGACCCACGTCAAAATATTGGGTCAACAGAAATGCCGGTATCAGGGTAAACAGCAGGAGAAGACTGATACACATCTTCGAAAATTTCGGACCGTACAGAATGGGAACGGTCTTATAGTTCTGTGCCATGTCGCCTGCAATATTTTCCAGATCCTTGATCATTTCCCTGACCAAGATCAGCAAAAAGAGGAAGATGGCATGGACAAAAATTACGGTATCGAAGTTCTTGTAGTAGACAAAAACGGCAAAAAAGGGAGTAATGGCCAAAGTAGCGGAAACAAAATTGCCAACAAAGGGAATCTTTTTGAGTTTGTGCGAATAGAACCAGATACCGAAGATATAGGCCGAAAAGAAAAGTACCGCCTTGAACGATACATAGCTCGCCGCAAAAGTCGCCAAAAAATTGAGGACAAAATAGGTAGTGAGCTTAAACCGTTGGCTTACCAAACGGTCAAGCATGCTTTTTCCGGGCTTGTTGATCAGGTCTTTTTCGGCATCATAAAAATTATTGATGATATAGCCCCCGGCAATGACAAGGGCCGAAGAAAGAACGATAAGAAAGAGATTGAGGTCAAAAACTACCTTGCGCAAGGGCAGTTCGGGCGCCAAGATATACACCGAGGCCAGGTATTGGGCCAAGGCGATCATCAACACGTTATAGCCCCGGACCACGGAAAACAAACTCAGCAACTTTAATAGTAAGAGTCTGTTTTTTCTGCTAAACATGTATTGTGGTTTTAGCTATCCAACCTATCGATAGTTAAGGGTGTGAAAAATCAGAAGTTGTAAACCACTTCCAAGTTATAGTCCTTTAAGGCCTTCTTGGCCTTGTCGAAATCTTGGGTAAACCCAAGAATATAGCCCCCGCCCCCGGAACCGCAAAGTTTGAGGTAGTATTCATTGGTTTCGATACCGCGCTTCCACAGTTCGTGGAACTTTGACGGTATCATAGGCTTAAAATTGTCGAATACCACGTGCGAGAGCTGTTTCAGGTTTCCGAAAAGCGATTTTACATCTCCCTTTACAAAGTCCTCCACACAGGCATCGGTATGCTTTATAAACTGATTCTTGAGCATGTTGCGAAACCCTTCGTGCTTCATCTTTTCCATAAAGATCTGCACCATGGGCGCGGTTTCGCCCGTCGACCCGCTATCCAACAAAAACACGGCCCCCTTGCCCTCGGTATTCTGTGCCGGAATACTGGTCGACTCTATATTGTCTTGGGAGTTGATCAAGATGGGCAGGCTCAAGTAACTGTTCAAGGGATCCAGCCCCGATGACTTGCCGTGAAAGAACGATTCCATCTTGCCGAAAATCTTCTTGAGCTTCAATAGTTTTTCGCGGGTAAGGTTCTCGAGTACGGTAATCTTGTCTTGGGCGTACTTATCGTATATCGCCGCGACCAATGCCCCGCTGCTCCCTACCCCGTAGCCCTGCGGAATGGAACTGTCGAAGTACATGCCGTCGGCCACATCGGCCTTTAGGGCGTCAAAATCAAAGGATACGAGATCCGGACTGTTCTTGTGGATCATTTCCAGATAGCCCGTGAACTCCCTGAGGCTTTGGTTCGATTCCTTGGCCATTTTCGAGGGATTCCCGCCCCGCTTTAAGGCGCCCTTGAAAAAATTATAGGGAATGGAAAGCCCTTTGGAATCCTTGATGATCCCATACTCTCCAAAGAGTAGGATCTTGGAATAAAATAATGGTCCTTTCATTATTAGTTTGATATCACGTGATGCAAAAGTACAAAATATACGGCTGATTGTTAAGGTCTTTGGCCCTTAACCGGTCATTTACCGCCTTAAAGGGTCAAAGAACACAAGGCCAAATTACGATAGGCCCTACACTTAATAAAAAATCCTTTATGCCATTTTTTCTTACTTAAATACGTTAAAAGCCAAGATACGGTTCTTTTTTGTGCCCTTTGGATGCCAAAAGCCGTCGCCTCCTTATAACCTTTGGGCACCAAGTCCCACCGAATCCTGTATGTATTGTCCGTTTTGGCAAAAGACGGCGAGTTCGTCCTTTATAAACCTTTCGATTTGGGCTTTCTCGTGTTCGGGATAGAGCACATGCACATTGGCCCCGGCATCGAGGGTAAAACAAACATTCAACCCGGTCGCCCTTCGAAAATCCCAGATCCTGTTGACAATTTCGAGGGTATTGGGCCTCATCAATATAAAATAGGGCATGCTGGTCATCATCATGGCGTGCAAGGTAAGGGCCTCGCTTTCGACCACGGCCATAAAGCCGTCGAGGTCCCCTTCGGCAAAAATGCTTTTCAACCTGCCCAGGTTATGGTGCGCCTGCTCGAAGCGCCGTAGTGCGAACGGGTGGTCTTTCATCAGGCCATGGCCGACGGTACTGCTCACCTGCTTTTCGCCCTTATCGACCAACAGAACGGTGTCTTGATAGTTTTTAAAGACCGAATGGACTTCCCCCGAAAACGGAACGCCATACAAATTCGAACTATGGGCCATTTCGTCATGGTCGCCCCATTCGACTATCGGCCCTTGGACGCTTCGGCACGCACTGCCCGATCCCAAGCGCGCGAGAAAAGAGGCTTTTTTTATAAAAAAACCATCGTCGATTGACGGGTCCAATTGTTTTTCCAAATCCATCAGGCATAGGGCCAAGGCCGACATACTGCTGGCCGACGAGGCTATTCCACTACTGTGGGGAAAGGAATTGGAGCTCTCGATAAGCAAATGGTACTGCCTTAAGAAGGGCAGGTACTTTTCGACACGGGCAAAAAAAGTCCTTATCTTGGGCTTGAACTCGTCTTTGGGCCTGCCCCCAAACCTAAAATCGAACGAAAAATCGGATGCCCCTTCGCCCAATTTCGTATAAGAAACGGAGGTTGTGGTCGCACAAACATCAAGGGTGAAGCTGATCGAAGGGTTGGCCGGAATCTGGTGCTCCCTTTTCCCCCAATACTTCACCAAGGCGATATTGCTGGGCGATTTCCAGCTTGTTTTTCCTGAATCCACATCATTTGGGTACCTTGAAGGAACAAAATCTGCCTCGGTCATTTCAATTCATTTTTGCAAAGATAGTTTTTAGCGCGTTCTATGAAAGGCAAGCGAATAAATCATTACTTTAGAATACAATTAACCACCCAATTGAAAAACAAAATTTTACATATTACCTATTCGGTAGGTATCTGTATGGCCATCGCCCTGTTATCGAGCTTCGTGACCCAAGGTTCGGTAAACGACTGGTACCTTACCCTGAACAAGCCCGATTTTACGCCCCCAAATTGGGTATTTGCCCCGGTTTGGACCCTTCTGTACATCAGTATGGGGGTTGCTGCAGGCATTGTGTGGACCAAGGGGTTTTACCACCTCTGGGTCAAGACGGCCCTCTATCACTTTGCCTTTCAACTGCTGTTGAACGCCGCTTGGAGCATAGTCTTCTTCGGATTGAAGGAACTGTTTTGGGCGGTAATCGTTATCATCTCCCTGCTCATCCTCCTCATATTCACCATTCGCTGGTTCAAAGTGGTAAGCAAACTGGCCGCCTGGCTTTTGGTCCCCTACCTTCTATGGGTCTGTTTCGCCGCCGTATTGACCTATAGGATATGGGAATTGAACTAGACCGGGCTAGCCCGACATTTCAACCAACCTCGAGAGGGTCTTGTAATTGCGGGTAGTGGCCCCCACCTTCAATTTGCGCTCCACAAGGTTGTTGTTCAATCTTGCCTTGCCATACCCCCTTCCACAGTTTAGGTAAACGCAATTCGGGGTACAGTAAAACGCCTCGTTGTCGTACGTTTCGGAGTCGAAGGCCTTCCTTGATTCCGTGTCGGGCCGGTCTTTCAGCAACACAAAGTAAACCTGCCCTCGTGCCCCTTCCCCCTCCATGGCAAAGGGGTTGTTTTCCAGGATCGCGATCAGCTCTTCGCGCAACTTCACCAAAACGGGCACCTCGAAACCAAATACTTCAAAAATGGCCGTTTCCATGCGCTTCTCCAATCCCGTTTTGTCGGTCGCACGGGAAGTAAAGACCACATTGCCGCTCTGAATGTAGGTATGTACATGGGCCAATCCGATATTCCGAAGGACCTCGCGCAGATCGGCCATGGGCATTTTTTTTCGGCCGCCGATATTTATTCCCCTTAAGAAAGCGATGTACTTGGGCATGATCAAGAATTTGCCAGGGCCTGGGCGACCATATAGCCCCCCGTCCAGGCGTTTTGGAAGTTGAAGCCCCCCGTTATGGCATCGACATTGATTACCTCGCCGGCAAAGTACATGCCGGGCACGATTTTGCTTTCGAAGGTCTTAAAATTAATCTCCTTTAAATCGACGCCACCTGCGGTAACGAATTCTTCCTTGAACGTACTCTTGCCCTCGATCTTAAGTTCGCATTCGGTGATCTGGGCAGCCAGGGCCTCCAACTTTTTTTTGCCCAGGTCGGCCCATTTATCGGTTTTTTGGATGCCCGACGCCGACACCAGGTTGATCCATAATCTTCGGGGTACGTCGACCGCCTTGGTACGCACTACGGTTTTCTTGGCCTCTACCTCCTTTATCTCCTTCAAGAGTCCGAGCAAGCCATCGAAACTGTAATCGGGCAGCCAATTGACCCTGATCTTGAAGCGGTAGGCCATTTCGTGCAACACCCTCGCCCCCCAAGCCGATAGCTTCAAAATGGCCGGACCGCTCAGGCCCCAATGCGTTATCAAGACCGGGCCGTCGGAAGTGAGCAGGGGCTTTTTGGAGACCTGGCTTTTCAATCGTGTGGTTACCTTGAGGTCTACCTGACGGTTTTCAAACACATCGACATTGGCATAGGTACTTATGCCCGGTATTCCGGCAATACGCTTATCGCTGCAGTTAAATGTAAACAACGACGGCACCGCAGGTTCGATGCGGTGCCCCAATTGTTCCAACATCTTCCATATCTTGGGGTTGCTTCCCGTGGCCAAAACGATTTTTTTACAGGTATAGGAATGCTTGATGGTGGTTACCCGCCATCCCCTGTCTTCTTCCGGCCCTTCTTCTTGACGTTGGATATCGGTCACCGCACTGTGCCGCAAGACCTTAACCCCCAGACGGTTGACTTCGGACAAAAAACAGTCG
The DNA here is from genome assembly GCF_900141855.1 of Pseudozobellia thermophila. Lineage (GTDB taxonomy): Bacteria > Bacteroidota > Bacteroidia > Flavobacteriales > Flavobacteriaceae > Pseudozobellia > Pseudozobellia thermophila. The sequence goes on along the minus strand of NZ_FQYU01000001.1, from coordinate 1,107,623 downwards.
ATAATGGTTTGCGAGCTATCGCTTACCGGAAACATCCGGCCGTCCGGTTCAATTTTCAGGTCAATTCCCCGCTCTTCGAAAAAAGCCATGGTATCGCCACAGGCATAGGAATGGAAAGGCCCCAAAAGTTCCTTGCCGCCCCGGGGATAGTTCTTGACCAGTTCGGATGGGTCGAACTCGGCATGGGTTACGTTGCACCTACCGCCACCCGACACCTTTACCTTGCCCAAGACCTCCTTGCCCCTTTCGAGAATACCTATCTTTAGGTCGGGCCGCGCTTCGGCAAGATGGATCGCGGTATAAAAGCCCGCGGCCCCGCCTCCGACAATAATTACATCGAACATCAGTCGATCCGTTCAGGATAGTTCGTAATGATACCGTCAACCCCGAAATCCTTCATTTTTGCTATATCTTCGGGGTCGTTTACCGTCCATGGATAAATCTTCAACCCTGCCTCCTTTATCGCCTTACTGTTCTCGGCCGTGAGTCTTTTATAGCTGGGATTAATAGCCTCTGCACCAAGTTCCCTGGCCACGGGAATGGCCTCTACGGGGTCTTCGCCGGTCAGCACCGCAATGGGTATCGTCGCATTGGCCGCCCGCATGGCACGCAGTTCATCCCATCGAAAACTGGAAATAATGAAATCGGACAGTTTCCATCCCTTATCGTCGGTATATTCCCCAATGATCCTATTTACGTCTTCAGCGGTATCGGCGCCCTTGAGTTCGATATTCAGGTCGACCCGTGCATCCATCAGGTCCAGCACCTCCTGCAGCGTAGGGATGGTATGCCCGCCTTCCAATTTCAGTTTTCGAAGTTCGGGGAAGGAAAAGGATTCGATATCGCCCTTGCCATCGGTAAGCCGGTCTACCTGGTCGTCGTGAAAGACCACGATTTCGCCGGACTTGATCTTAAAGACATCGATCTCTATCATGTCCACATTAAGGTCAATGGCACTTTGAATGGAAGCGAGGGTGTTTTCGGTCTCGTGCCCCATGGCCCCCCTATGCCCAATGACGATGGGTTTCTTCTCTTTCATACAGCTTGACAGGATTAAAATTAAAGTGGTCAAAAAAATGCTTGGTCGTAAGATCATAATAATTTAATTCAGTTTAAATATAAAGGATTCGAGCGGATTTACATCGACCCTGACCCTGGCGATACCGCTTTCCACATTGAGTATTCCTTGGTTTCCGTACAGTACGTCCTTAATCGTATAATCCCCATCGGCCAGGTTCCATTTTTGTACCAGGTCCTCGGGAAGTGCGAGGTCAAAACCGAACCAGTCTTCCGCATGGAAATTACAAACAACGATCAATTTTTCATCGTCGTGCCACCTGGCATAGGAAAGAACGTGATGGTTATAGAACTCGGTATGTTCACGGTTATAAAAATGGATGTCTTGATATTCGCCCATCAAGGCCTTGCTCGAAACGGTAAAAGTCAGCAATCGCTTGTAAAAATCCCTTAAATTGGCCTCTTGGGCCGACAACTGTCCGCCATCGAATTTCTTGTCGTTCACCCAACGTTGAAAATGCGGTACCCCGACGTAGTCGAAAATCGAGGTCCGTCCGGGGCTTCCAAAACCGGGATTCTCGGCCGCAGGCTCCCCGACCTCTTGTCCGAAATAGATCATTACCGGCGACGTGGTCATGGTCGCCGAAACCACCATGCCCGGTTTGCCCTTTTGAGCGTCTCCCAACAAATTAGGACTGGCCATACGGAGTTCGTCGTGGTTCTCCAGAAAATGGAGCAAATGGTGCTCGATATCGTCGCTTCCTTTTTTTACAACGGGAATGTGGTCCGTCCACCCGTACCCCTTCATAATATGCAGTAGCGAATCGTACATCTCCACCTTGTCGTAGAGGTAATCCATTTTTCCCCTGCGTATAAAGTTGCGGTACTCGTTGGGGTTGTACACCTCTGCCATTAAGAAGGCATCGGCCTTGGTCATTTTTATATGGGAGTTCATATAGCTCCAGAACTCAACGGGCACCATTTCGGCCATATCGTAACGAAACCCGTCGACGCCCATGGCCAGCCAGTACAGGGCGATATCCTTGAACTTGACCCAGGAGTCGGGCACCGACCTCCCTTTCCAGAAGGCATAGTGCTCGGCATACCCTTTATGGCCGTAATCTTCGGGAAGCACATCAAAATCGAGGGAACCATCGGGCCGGACCCCATAGTTGATTTTAACGGTTTCGTACCAATCGTTAAAGTCGGGCTGTGCCAAGCGCGACCCGTTGCCCGTCCATTTAGCGGGTATTTCCTCGAACTTCCCTTCCAAGGGATTTTTTTCGCCGCCCAAGGGCAAATACCCGTCCCTCCATTCGGGTACTTTGAACGCTTGGCCCGGAATGTAGTAGAAGTTGTTGTTGCGGGCATATTCGACCGAGGTATCGTCGCCGGCCCCAAAGGGCTCCACCCCCTCCGGCGTAGACTTACCCTCGTAATTGCGGGCCACGTGATTGGGTACGATGTCGATAATGACCTTGAGCCCGGCCCTATGGGTACGTTTTATCAAAGCCTTGAATTCTTCCAACCGCTTTGCGGGGTCATCGGCCAAATCGGGATTCACGTTGTAGTAGTCCTTAACCGCATAGGGCGATCCGGCCCTCCCTTTGACCACTTCGGGATAATCGTTGGAGATACCGTAGGCCGTATAATCGTTGACAAGCGCATGGTGGGGAATACCGGTATACCAGATATAGGTGACCCCAAGGTCTTTGATTTCCCTTAAGGCCTTCGGGGTAAAATCGGAGAATTTGCCCACCCCGTTCTCATCGATGGTCCCCCACGGCTTATTGGTCGTATTGGTGTTGCCGAACAATCTTGTAAACACCTGATAGACTACGTCTTTATGATTTTTTTTCACTTTCTCCTAAATTCTTGGATTATCGGCCTGTTCAAGATACCCTAACCTCGACTTTTTTGCCCGGTACCAATTCAAGGCCCTTTTTGTTCACTAAGATAGGGACGATTTCTTCCCCGGTGATCTCGAACTCGGTCACCTCTTTTTGCACACAGACCTTTATAATACTGTTCCTGAAATTGACATTGAACGAATACGACTTCCACTGTTCGGGTATCCTGGGGGAAAAAGACAGCGTATCGTCGAGCACCCCCATCCCCCCAAAACCTTCAACAATGCTCAACCACGTTCCGGCCATAGAGGTAATATGGAGTCCCTCTTCGACCTCCTTGTTGTAATCGTCAAGATCTAAGCGGGAGGTCCGCAGGTAGAACGTATAGGCCTGTTCGGTCCGGCCCAATTTGGCCGCCAGGATGCTATGGACGCAAGGGGACAGGGAAGACTCGTGAACGGTAAAGGGTTCATAGAAATCGAAATGCCGTTCCAATTCCTCCTCCGAAAAGTGGTCGCCGAAAAAATAAAAGCCCTGCAAGACATCGGCCTGTTTGATGTAGGGCGAACGCAAAATGCGGTCCCAGCTCCATTTCTGGTTGATCGGCCGTTGGGACGAGGGGAGCTCCGCAACGGTCAACAATTCTTTGTCGAGAAAGCCATCTTGTTGCAAAAACAATCCCCTTTCCTCTTCATACGGAAAGTACATGTTATCGGCCACCTTTTTCCATTGCGACACTTCGTTATCGCCCAGTTTGGTCTTGCCCACGACACGACGGTAATCATCGGGAAAACCTTCCTTGACCTTGCGCAATTGGGCTATCGTATAATCTATGCACCACTTGGCCAAATAGTTGGTGTACCAATTGTTGTTTACATTGTTCTCGTATTCGTTGGGCCCAGTGACGCCCAAGATGACATACTTGTTCTTCAGTTGTGAAAAATTGGCCCGTTGTCGCCAGAACCGGGCAATGCCGATGAGTACCTCCAAGCCCATTTCGGGTATATAGGAGTAATCGCCCGTAAACCTGCAATAGTTGTAAATGGCAAAGGCGATCGCCCCGTTCCTATGGATTTCTTCAAAGGTAATTTCCCACTCGTTGTGGCACTCCTCCCCGTTCATGGTCACCATGGGGTATAGGGCCGCCCCATTGGAAAACCCCAGTTTTTGGGCATTCTCTATGGCCTTTTCCAGATGGTTATAGCGGTACTTTAGCAGATTGCGGGCCACCTTTTGGTTTTTGGTCGCCATATAAAAGGGAAGGCAGTAGGCCTCGGTATCCCAATAGGTGCTGCCGCCGTATTTTTCGCCCGTAAACCCCTTAGGTCCGATATTCAGGCGCGAATCGCGGCCAAGGTAGGTCTGGTTCAGTTGAAAAATATTGAAGCGGATGCCCTGTTGGGCCTTCACATCGCCCTCGATGGCTATGTCGCTCATTTTCCAAATTTCGGCCCAGGCCGATCTTTGCCGTTCCAGAAGGGTATCGAAGCCCAGTTCCAAGGCCTTTTTAAGCGTCGTTTTGGCCGCTTGTACCAGCTCGTCGCCATGGTGGTTGCGATCTACGGTATATCCCCCGAACTTATGGAGGGCCAAGATCTCTCCCTTTGCCAACTTATGGGCGTACCTGTGACCGACCCACTGTTCCTTCTTTTCCACTTCAGGGAACACATCCACCAAGTTCCCGTTCAGGAACAATTGGGACTGCATAAAGGTGCAGGTCTTAAAATGGGTTTTCATGGTATGTGCCTGGATGAAGCCCTGTCTTTCTGTCGAAACAACCTCGGTCGTGTTCCAGAATTTATCGTCCCAATTGGAATCTTCATTGGTCACCCCACTGTCCAAATAGGGCTGAAACCCGATATCCAAATCGGCGTCCAAGGCCTTGATCTCGTATCTAATGGCGCCCAGTTCATCCATATCCAAACTCAAAAACCTCAGCACGCCCACCTCTATATGGGCATCATTGGGCAGCAGGGCCGAAAAACTTCGCTTGTACCACCCTTCCTTCATGTTCAGTTCCCGTCGGTAGCCGCTCACTTCCTTACAGGTATTCAGATCGAGCACCTCGCCATTTACCCATACATTGATACCGATCCAATTGGGAGCGTTCAACACTTTGGCGAAGTATTCGGGATAGCCATTTTTCCACCAGCCCACCCGGGTTTTATCGGGGTAGTAGACCCCGGCAATATAGCTGCCTTGGAACGTCTTACCGGAGTAGACCTCCTCAAAATTGGCCCGTTGGCCCATGGCTCCGTTACCGAGACTGAAGATACTTTCCGAAGATTTGACCCTTTCACGGTCGAAACCTTCCTCTATAATCGACCAGGGCGATGCCTTTATATAATCTTGATTCATACTATCGTTTTCTTATTTCTTTGGAAGAATAGTTCGACACCCGGGACTTCAGTACAACTTCGTAAAGTTCGGGCTTATCCTGAAATTAAACGTGTTAAAAAATCGCTATCAATTTCGGTGAAGTCCCTAAAATTATAATCGGCTTCGCCAAGAAGCTCCTTATCACCTATTCCTATACTGACCATACCGGCATTATTGGCTGCCTGTATGCCGGCCAAGGCATCTTCGAAGACCACACAATTCGCAGGATCGACCCCCATTTGCCGGGCCCCTATCAAAAACACCTGGGGATCCGGTTTGGCCTTGGTAACACTGTTGCCGTCGACCAGTACATCGAAATAAGGCAAAAGCCCTACTTTTTCCAAAATAACCTTGGCATTTTTACTGGCCGAACCCAGGGCGGTAGGTATTTTTCTTTCCTTTAGAAAATTGAGCACCTTGAGAACGTCGGGAAGTATTTCCGACTCGTCCATGTTTTTGACGTAGGCCAAATAATCTTCGTTCTTCCCGACCATCCATCTGTCGAACTGCGCTTGGGTGGCTGTTATGTTGCCGATCTCGAGCAATATCTCAAGGCAGCGCCGTCGACTGACCCCCTTGAACCGTTCGTTTTGTTCGGGTGTAAATTCAAAGCCCAGTTCGTTGGCCAGTTTTTTCCAGGCCAGGTAATGGTACTTGGCCGTATCGACGATAACTCCGTCAAGATCAAAAATAAAGCCCCTAATTTTCATAGCATGGTATTAAGAGGTTATTGAGACAAGAATTCAGGGCAAAGGTGATAGATCAATTTTTCGTCGACTCCCGTTCAATGATCGTGGCCTCGACAATATGGGTGCGATAAGCCTCTTCGTCGTTTCCATCGATTTCGCGCTCCACCCGATCGATCAACATTTTTGCGGCTTCCTCACCCATGGTAACCCCGTGCTGGGCCACTACGGTGAGTCTTGGATTGGAGTACCGCGACAAAAGTCCGTCGGTAAACCCGATAAAGGATATATCTTCCGGAATCTTCATCCCCCGTTTTTTGGCAACGGACATACACTGTATGGCAAAAATTTCATTAACGCTCAAAACGGCGTCGACGGCCTCCCTTTCAAAAAAATCGTTGATCACCTCTTCCTTTATATCGTCATAGGGCAAAACCAGTACCAGATTATCGTCTAGCTCGATACCGTACTCGGTGAGAGCCTGTTTGTAGCCCTCGGCCCTCTTTTCACTTACGTTGAAATAGCTCTCGGTGGTCGCCAGGGCAATTCGCTTCCGCCCTTCTTCGAGCAACTTCACCGTAGCCTTGTAAGCGATCTCCCTGTCGTTGAGAATCACCTTGTCGCAATCGATATCGTCGGTAACCCTATCAAAGAGAACCAAGGGTATACCTTGGTCGACCACCTCCCTTAGGTGGTTGATATCGTTCTTTTGCTGGGTCTCTGCGGAGAGTGACATAATGAAGCCATCTATACTGCCGTTGTTCAGCATTTCCATATTAATGACCTCTTTGTCAAAAGACTCGTCGGAAACACAGATAATTACGTTGTAACCCTGCCCGTTGGCGTACTTTTCGATTCCACGGAACACGGTGGTGAAGAAATGGTGGACAATATCGGGAATGACCACGCCGATATTTTTGGTCCGTTTATTCTTTAGACTAACCGCAATGTTATTGGGCTTATAATTATACAATTTGGCGAAGGCCTGGATTTTTTCCTTGGTGTCGACACTTATCTCCTCACTGTTTTTCAAGGCCTTCGACACCGTCGAAATCGATACGCCAAGTTCACGTGCTATATGTTTTAATGTAATCTTTTGTTTCATTGCCCATTTTGTATAAGTGAAAATAATGTTAAAACTATAGAATACCTGAAAATAGGACTTTTTTTAACAAAAATCGGGCTACGTATATAATATAACATTACTTTTCCTACGAATACAAAATGCTTTATATTTGGACCGGTTATGCAATTATTAACCAATAGCCATTTCAAATAGTAATTAAGCATTTTAAAGCGTATATACTAAGAATTGCCCTGTTTTAAAAAAGTTATTAACACGAAACCGTTTTCGTAACCTTCAAAAAGTCCAAATTCTTTTTTTAACATTCATTTTATATATTTTTAACTTTTGAATTAAATTTCTAACTCAACTCTAAAATTATTTCTTTATGAAAATTACATTGTTAAAGAACCTGCTAATGCTCGGGGCATTCCTATGTCTTGGACTGGCCCAGGCACAAGAAATATCGGGAACCGTTTCCGATGCCAGTGGCCCGCTTCCGGGCGCCAGCGTTGTCGTAAAAGGGACTACCAATGGCACACAGACCGACTTCGACGGAAACTACACGATTTCAGGAGTCGAAGACGGGGCGGTTCTGGCCTTTAGCTATATCGGATACAAGGGACAGGAAATTACCGTCGCCGGGCAATCGACCATCGACGTAGTACTCGAGGAAGATGCCCAAGCCTTGGAAGAGGTGGTGATCGTCGGTTATGGCAGCCAGCAGAAAAAGGAAATCACCACGGCAGTAACCAGCGTGAGCTCCGAAGACTTCAACCAAGGTACGGTAAACGACCCCACGCAATTGCTTCAAGGTAAGGTGGCCGGCCTTACCATAGTCAACAAAGGGGGCGACCCCAATACCAACGGAACCGTTCGGCTCAGAGGTATTTCGACCATTGGGGGCAACCAAGAGCCCTTGGTCGTGATCGATGGGGTATTGGGCGGTTCGTTGAACAACGTCGACCCGAACGACATCGAGAACATTACGGTACTAAAAGACGGTTCGGCCGCCGCCATCTACGGTACGAGGGGGTCCGCCGGTGTAATTTTGGTGACCACCAAATCGGGTAAAGTGGGCCAGCCCTTGCAACTGACCTATAACGGGCAGTTTGCCACTTCGAGCATCGCCAACCAAATCGACATCATGAATGCCCAAGAGTTTTTGGCCACAGGCGGGAACGACCTGGGCAGTGATACCGATTGGGTCGACGAGGTTACCCAAACCGGGTACTCGCACGTACACAACATTGCGGCGGTCGGAGGTACCGACGATGTTGCCTACCGGGTTTCCGGGAACTTTAGAAAATTGGATGGGATACTTTACAACTCGGGCTTCAAGCAACTTAATGCCCGTACCAACCTGACGGCCCGGCTTTTTGACGACAAGTTGAAGGTAGACTTCAATTCGGCGCTGACAAGAAGGGACAGCAAGTACGGGTTCAACGAAGCCTTAAGGTATGCAATAACCTATAACCCTACCGCCCCCGTATACGGCAAGGATGCCCCATTCCCCTTCGCCTCAAGCCAATACGGCGGTTTCTTCGAGACCTTGGGACTTTTTGACAGTTTTAACCCCGCGTCCATAGCGCGTCAAAGCCAAAACGACGCTACCACCAATACGATCAACTATAGTATGAACTTTAACTATAGGTTAACGGATAACCTGGCCGCGAACGTAAATTTTGCGACGCAGAATATCAAAAAAAACCGGTCGCAGTACTATCCGACCACGGCCTTGTATTTGGGTAATGCGGTTAGCCCCACCACTAGGGGCCTGGCTAACTTTTTGACCGAAGAGACCCGCTTCGACCTTTTTGAGGGCTATGCGACCTACAACAACACCATTGGTGAGGACATCAGCTTTACGGTCACAGGCGGTTATTCCTTTCAGGAAACGGACTACAACAATGTATTCTTTCAATTGGGGGATTTTCCCCCAGGGGTCAGCTTCGATTTTAGGAACAGTATCGAAAGCTCACAAGACCTTTCGGAAGCCGGTAGAATTACCGCGAACAGTGACAGGCGCGATGGCGACCGTATCGTGGCCTTCTTCGGGCGACTCAACGCTACCTTCGACGACGCCATTTATCTGAATGCCTCACTAAGGAGGGAAGGCTCCAGCCGCTTTGGTTCAGAGAACCAATGGGGGCTTTTCCCGGCCGTTGCCGTCGGTGCCGACTTGAACAAATACCTGGAACTCGACAATGTCAACCTCTTGAAGGCAAGGATCGGATACGGTGTTACCGGTGCGATTCCTCCAGAAGTAGGACTCTTCGCCACCACCTATGCCCTCAACCCGGGAACCAGCGGATCCGACGGATCCAGTACCGGCCAAGGAAACAGGGCCCCCAACCCCGACTTGAAATGGGAAGAAAAAGCCGAACTTAACTTCGGTGTTGAATTTGCCACCGACCGCTTATCGGCCACCTTGGACCTATACACGCGAAACATCGATGACTTTATCAGTCTTGTAAATGTAGATGCCGCCTTGTTCGGTGGGATCGATACCCGTTACGAGAATGCCGGTCAGCTCAAAACCAACGGTCTCGAATTCACCGTCAACTACGACGTGGCGAAAAAAGAAAATTTCTCCTATAACACCGGGTTGATTTTTTCGACCTATAAAACCACTTTGGAGAAGAACCCACAAGGCGACCAAGTAATCGCCAACCTAGGTTCCCCCGGCCAAAACAACACCAGTGTGATCCTAGTCCGGGAAGGCGAGGAAGTCGGACAGATTTGGGGACCTGTATTTACCGGGGAGGTCGATGCCAATGGCACCCCCATTCTGGAAGACGTTAACGGCGATGGCGAGGTCATAACCGATCAAGGCAAGGCCCTCGACGACGATGTTGACTTCGAGGTACTCGGAAAAGGCCTTCCCGATTTCGAATTGGGATGGACCAACCAGGTTACCTTTGGCAATTGGGATGTCAACGCATTTTTTAGGGGGGCATTCGGCCATAGCTTGGTAAACACCTTCCGCGCGTTTTACGAACCCATCATCGGTTCACAGTCGTCTTACAACTTTATGAACACCAAATACGCCCGTTCCGACATCAAGACCGCCCAGTTTAGCTCGTATTACGTTGAAAAGGCCGATTTCCTCAGGCTCGACAACCTATCGGTGGGCTATAACTGGAATATTGACAGCGACCATATCAAAGACATTCGCATTTCCTTGAGCGGACAAAACCTGTTTACCATTACCGGTTACTCGGGAACCGACCCCGAGCCCGTACTCCAAGACTTTGGTGATAACAATAGTGCCAACGGAGAGATAGTCGTTACCGATGGTGCCGTAAACACGGGTACGGCCAACCCCTTGGCCCCTGGCATCGATAGAAGGAACAGTTATTTTACCCAGACAACCTTCACTTTAGGGCTAAACATTAATTTCTAAAAAAATACTATGAAACGATTATTTAAAATAACTTTTCTCAGTACCCTGCTCATAGCATTTTCGTGTACTGACCTTGAAGATGAATTGGAAGATTCGTTTACCGAAGACAAGCAATTTTCGAACGATGGTGTTTCCGCTGGTGGTGGCGATAGTGGTGGAGGCGCCCTCTTGGCCCCCTTTAGTCGGCTCAGGGCGGGATCTGCAGGAAATACCGGTTTCTTTGCCGTCAATTCGGTAACGGCCGACGACATGGCCGTAACCCAAAAAGGCGGTGACTGGTTCGACGGGGGTATATGGATCCAACTACACCGACATACCTACGGATCGACCCACGATCGCATCAACGAGCTCTGGAACGATTCCTACGCAGGTATCGGGGAATGCAACACCTCATTGCAAAGCTCACTTACCCCCAACCAAACCGCTCAGGTTCGGGCTTTGCGAGCGTATTTCTACTGGCGCCTGCTCGATGGATTCGGTCGCGTGAAGATCATTACCTCCCCTGGCGCCGACGCACCGCAATCGGAAAGGGAAGAAGTATTCGAGTTCGTTGAAAGTGAACTCTTGGATGCCCTCGGCATTCCTGCGGTAACGGCAAGCATGGACCTATCGGGAAGCGCCCTTACCACCGACATTTCCAACTATAGGATCAACCAATATGCCGCATTGGGCATATTGGCCAAACTCTACCTAAATGCGGAAGTGTACACAGGAACCCCTAGATGGGAAGAAGCCCAATGGGCCGCGGAATATATTCTCGACAACAGTCCATATCAACTTTGCGGCGAAGGCTGTTCCGTACCCAACCTGGCCAAAAGACCGGGTGTGGACAGCGACCCCGAAACCCTTGAAGGCTATGCAGCCGTTTTTGCGCCCAACAACGAAAACAACCCCGAAATCATCTGGGCCATCGAATACGACGAAACAGGGGCGGGAGGCATGAACTTCAACATGATGACCCTGCACGGACCAAGCCAGCTTACTTGGGGCTTGGACGAACAGCCATGGAACGGCTTCGTAGTATTGGAGGAGTTCTATAACAGTTTCGAGGAAGACGATCTCCGCCGTGAGGCCAACTTCTTGGAAGGCCCCCAAACCGATTTCAACGGAAATCCCTTGCTCGACTATGCGGCCGACGACGACGACCTTGTCATCAATTACAAACCGGCAATCAATGAATTGGAACCCAATGCCATACGCGATGGAGGGGTACGGATGAAAAAGTTCAGTTTCGCCCTTTTTCAAAGATCGAATATGAACAACGATTATCCTATCGTACGGTTGGGAGACGTACACCTTATGCGCGGCGAGGCCTTGGCCCGCGCCCAAGGCGATTGGAATTTGGCCCTACCCGATGTCAATGCCCTAAGGGACCGTGCAGGCCTGGGACCATTGACCTCGCTTGACGCCGACACTTTCTTGGCCGAAAGGGGCAAGGAAATGTTCCAGGAATCAAGCCGTAGGATAGACCTCATCCGATTCGGAAAATACGAAGACACTTGGTGGGAAAAAACAGATGCCGACCCGGCAAAACGATTGTTCCCGATTCCACAGGCACAAATCGATGCCTCCGATGGCACTTTAACACAAAACCCAGGTTACTAACACAAAAGGTTTTATAAATTACGGGGTTGTTCAAACGAGCAACCCCTTTTTTAGCTTCTTTCCGACAATGAGATGGTTTTTTGGTATTTTCTTGGTATCTCTCCTTTCCTGCTCCCGGCAAACGCCTAAAAAGGAACAAAACCTTTTTACCTTAAAAGAACCAGCCCAAACCGGTGTTTTTTTCGAAAACGCCCTGACCTATAGCGAGACGTTCAATCCCTACCTCTATCGCAATTTTTACAATGGTGGCGGCGTAGCCGTCGGAGATGTCAACAACGACGGCCTTGAAGACATCTACTTTACGGGAAACATGGTCGACAACAAACTCTTTTTAAACAAAGGCGGTTGGAAGTTCGAGGAAATTGCGAACAAGGCCGGGGTGGCATGCCCGGGCGTATGGTCGACAGGGGCGACCTTTGTGGATATCAATGGCGACGGCCTATTGGACCTTTATGTTTGCAAATCGGGAAAGCCGGAAGGCGAGAATAGGCACAACGAACTTTTTATCAACAACGGGGACCTTACCTTTACCGAAGCTTCAAAGGAGTACGGCCTCGATATAAACGGACTTTCCGTCCATGCCGCTTTTTTCGACTATGATAAAGACGGTGACCTCGATGTTTACATTCTCAACAACTCCCTTAAGTCGATCGGGGGCTTCGACCTTGTCAAAGACCAAAGAAAGATACCCGACGAACAGGGAAACGGCAACAAGTTCTTTAGAAACGACAATGGAAAGTTTACCGACATAACCGAAAAAGCCGGAATCTATTCGAGTAAAATCGGCTTCGGGCTAGGCATTACCTTGGGCGATTTCGACCAGGACGGCTGGACGGATATTTTCGTTTCCAATGATTTTTTCGAACGCGATTACCTCTACATCAACGACCAAAAGGGAGGCTTTACCGAAGCCCTTGAAAACTATTTCAGTTCCATCTCCATGGGATCTATGGGGGCCGATATGGCCGATCTGAACAACGACCTCCTGCCCGATCTCATCGTTACCGAAATGCTTCCGGAAACCGATGAACGACAAAAGACCAAAACGGTTTTCGAATCTTGGGACAAACACGCCCTCGCCGTTAAAAAAGGCTACTACTACCAGTATCCCAGAAACGTACTTCAAAGAAATTTGGGCCGCAAGATGTTTGCCGAAGTCGGACGCCAGGCAAAGGTAGCGGCCACCGAATGGAGCTGGGCAGCCCTAATTTTTGACATGGACAACGACGGTCTTCGCGATATTTTCATAAGCAACGGCATCTATAAAGATTTACTCGACCGCGACTACCTCAATTTTGAGGCCGACCAGAAAACAGTAAGCAGCAGGATCCACAACCAAGAAAAGAACGTTATTACCAAACTTATCGATGCCATGCCCTCACAACCCGTGGCCAATAGTGCCTTTCATAACCTGGGAAGCTTCAATTTTGAAAACAAAAATACCGCCTGGGGACTGGGCACCCCTTCGTTCAGCAATGGTAGCGCCTATGCCGACCTTGACAACGACGGCGACCTCGATCTCATACTGAACAATGTAAACATGCCTTCGTTTATCTACGAAAACAACACCGACACGCTTACCCACAGAAGCTTTCAACTAAGCCTATCGCAACCCGACGGCAATTCGAAAAGCATAGGGGCCAAGGCAGTGATTACCTATGGCAATGGGCAAAAAAGCTATGCCGACAATTTTGTTTCACGCGGGTTTCAGAGCAGCGTTACATCGACCCTGCATTTTGGGGTAGGTAATACCAGAACGATAGACACCCTTCACATCGAATGGCCCGACGGCACGGTCCAATTGCTGACCGACCTGCCCACGAACCGACCCCATCACATTGAACACCCCGGCTCGGCCCACCCCACTCCCAAGTTGACAAACCCTGTGACAAACCTTCCTTCCCTGCAAAAAATTGAACCCCTGTTTCAGTTTGCCCATAAGGAAAACCGATACATAGACTTTAACAACGAACGCCTGTTGCCCCAAATGTTCAGTAACGAAGGTCCCGCCTTTGCCTCCGAAGACATGAACAACGACGGTGTTCCCGATTATTTTCTTGGAGGGGCCAAGGGCCAACCGGGACAGCTCTTCGTATCGGGGCCCAACGGATATCGCGTGGTACAGGCCCCCTTTGAACCGGATCAAGGTTCGGAAGATACCTGTGCCGTGTTTTTTGACGGGGACAACGATGGCGACCTCGATCTATATGTGGGCCATGGCGGGAGGGCATATTCACCCTATTCGACCGACCTGCACGATTCCTATTACCAAAACGAGGGCGGCACCTTCGAAAAATCAAATCAGGCCCTTCCCTTTTCGAAAAGTATAAGTACCTCCACCGTTATCCCCCAAGATTTTGACCACGACGGAGATATTGACCTCTTTATAGGGGAACGCTACCATACAAGCACGTATGGACTTCCGGGATCGGGATACCTTCTTAAAAACCAGGGCCAGGGGAAATTCGACATCGCCCAGACCTTTACCGACATAGGTATGATCACCGATGCCGCATGGATAGACCTTAACAGCGACGGATGGGAAGATCTTATCGTTGTGGGGGAATGGATGGCAATCAAGGCGTTTATCAATTACGGGGAAGAGGGCTTTAAGGAGGAATCGGAAACTTATGGGCTGACCGGAACACAAGGCCTATGGACGGCCTTGGGCTTGGTCGACGTGGACAACGATGGCGATCAGGACGTAATTGCCGGAAACATAGGGCTCAACAATTTCTACGAGGCCGACATGAGGATGTTCATCAGCGACTTTGACGGCAATGGGTTTAAAGAACAGATCCTATGCAAAAAGAAAGGCGATGCCTATTACCCCATCGTCGATAAGGACGAACTGATTTCCCAAATCCCGTCCCTTAAAAAGAAACTTTTGTATTATAAAGACTATGCCCAAGCCCATATGGGATCTCTTTTTAACAAAGAAATACTCGACCAAGCGGTCAAACGGGACCTAAAAATTCTAAAAAGCCTTATTTTGCTCAACAATGGTGGTACATTCACCATTCAAGATTTACCCGACGAAATACAATACGCCCCGATATATGCCATCACGGCCGAAGACCTTAACAACGATGGTATAGCCGACCTTTTCCTGGGAGGCAACCAATTTTATGTCAAACCCCAGTTCGGGAAATATGACGGCTCAATGGGATGGGGTATCTTGGGTCCCGTTTCAAGAAATTCGGGCGAAACAGAGGTTTTTCCCTTACGAATCAAGGGACAGATCCGATCTTTAAAATGGTCAAAACTGAACAACGAACCAATTTTAGTAGCAACAATAAATAATGACAGCACAGAATTTTATAGGTTTATCGAAGATTAGAAAGGCCTTTGGTATTCTTTTTATTTTGGCGACCGTAAGTTGTTCGGAATCGGAATACCGACAGCTGGTCAAAAAGGAAATGGCCTCGGGGGCCATACACGATTCCCTTATGTTCGACATGCATTTCGGACAGACCAAAAAACAATTTTTCGATCAATGCTGGAAGCTCAACAAAAAAGGATGGGTCAGGCAAGGCCCGAACAATCAATTCGTCGAGTACAAACTACCGTTAAGGCAAGACCAAAGCCTTAAAGACGCCATCACCCTCTTGTTTTACGGCATTTTCGACGAAAGCGACCTAATGACCGGTATGGATTTGCGGTTTTCGTACGATGGCTGGTCGCTATGGAACGAAAAACTACAATCCAAGGAACTGGTCCATGCCGTAAAGGACTCCCTGAAAAAATGGTATCCCGGCAATGATTTCAAGTTATTGAACATGCCCGGCGATACGACACCCGTATATGTAAAGATTGATGGCAACAGGCGTATCTTGATCCAACCCCTCGACGACTCCCGGACTGTAAAAGCAAAAATTGAAGATTTAAGATTTTTATTGGACAAATGAAAGTGCTAAAAAAAATATCGGTACCATTTATCTGCCTTTTTATGCTTAACTGCAGTGAAGAAAGCAAAAAACAGCAGCCCCGCCCCCTGGAAATTTTTCAATTATTGGATGCGAAAGCGACCGGAATCCATTTCTCCAACATGCTTTCCTACGACAATGCCTTTAATGTATACACCTATCGGAACTACTACAACGGCGGTGGTGTTGCCATCGGCGACGTCAACAACGACGGCCTTCCCGATATCTACTTCACGGCCAACCAACAAAAAAACAGGCTCTACCTGAACAAGGGAAATTTCACTTTCGAAGACGTGACCGACAAAAGTGGTACCGCCGGCAACAAACCCTGGTCTACCGGCGTATCGATGGCGGACATCAACGGTGACGGATACCTCGATATCTACGTTTGCAACTCGGGAGACCTCAATGGTGAAAACAAACAGAACGAACTTTTTATCAACAACGGTGACTTGACCTTTACCGAACGTGCGGCCGAGTACAACCTTGACGACAAGGGCTTCTCTACCCATGCCTCCTTTTTCGATTACGACAAAGACGGCGACCTCGATGCCTATATACTCAACAATTCCTACAAGGCCATTGGCGGTTTTGACCTCAAAGTCAATGAACGCCATAAACGGGATGCCCTGGGAGGCGACAAGTTGATGGAAAATAGGGAAGGCAAGTTCGTAGACGTTAGCGAAGAAGCCGGTATTTACGGCAGTGTCGTGGGCTTCGGCCTTGGAGTGACCGTTGGCGATGTCAATAATGATGGATGGGAAGACATCTATGTATCAAACGATTTTTTCGAACGCGACTACCTTTACATCAATCAACAAAACGGCACCTTCAAAGAGTCATTGGAACAGCAAATTACCGCCACAAGCGGGGCATCCATGGGCGCCGACATGGCAGACATCAACAACGACGGATTCAACGACATATTCGTTACCGAAATGCTTCCCTCCGACTACGAACGATTAAAAAGCGTAACCACCTTTGAAGACTGGAACAAGTACCAATTAAAACTGAATACCGGGTATTACCACCAATTTACGCGCAACACGCTTCAGGTGAACAACACCAACAATTCGTTCAGCGAAATTGGCCGGTTGAGCGGCGTCGAAGCGTCGGACTGGAGCTGGGGCGCCCTGATCTTCGACATGGACAATGACGGTCTCAAAGACCTGTTCATAGCCAATGGCGTATACCGCGACCTAACGGACCAAGATTACCTGCAGTACATATCTAACGAAGAGATATTGAAATCGATGATTGCCAACGACACCCTCAACTACGCCAGACTTATCGATATCATCCCTTCGAACAAGGTGAAAAACCACGCCTATAAAAACTTGGGAAATCTTGAATTCAAGACCTACGATACCTCCGGCCTTAGAACCGAAAGTTTCTCCAACGGATCGGCCTACGGAGACCTTGACAACGATGGCGATTTAGACTTGGTGGTAAACAACCTCAATATGGAGGCCTTTATATATAAAAACAACACCATCGATAGGCAAAAAGGCCATTACTTGAAACTGAACCTAAGGGGAGAAGGTAAAAACACCTTTGCCATCGGCTCGAAGGTGGTTCTTGAGGAAGAAGGCATCACCATTGAAAACCAACCGGTACGGGGGTTTCAATCCAGCATGGACGTACGGCCCAATATCGGACTTCCATCGGCCAGGCCCGTAACGGCAAGGGTAATCTGGCCCTCCGGAAAAATAACCGAACTGACGAATATAGCCGTAGACACCACATTGACCCTCTTTGAAAAAGACGCAAGAGAAGGCGATCACGACCGAAAAGAAGATAAAAAACTGTTTGAAAGAACCGGTTCGACCATCGATTTTGTTCACCGTGAAAATCGATTCGTCGATTTTGATCGCGACCGGTTGCTCAACCATATGTGCAGCACCGAAGGCCCGAGAGGTCAAATGGCCGACGTCGACAACGATGGCCATCCCGATATTTTCCTTGGAGGTTCAAAGGGCTACGCCCCTGCCCTCTTACTGGGCCATGCCAAGGGTTTTTCCCGAAAGAACAGCACCGATTTTGAAAAGAACAGAAATTCCGAGGATGCCGAAAGCCTTTTTTTCGATGCCGACAACGATGGCGACCTCGATTTATATGTGTGCAGCGGAGGAGTGGAATTCTCACAGAGTTCATCGGCCTTTATCGACCGGTTGTATTTCAATGACGGAAAGGGGAATTTTAAATTATCGGACCAAAAACTCCCCACCGGAACCCGTGTCCACAGTACCTCTACCGTAACCGCCTCCGATATCGATGGCGATGGCGATATGGACCTGTTCGTCGGTGAACGCATTGTTCCCCTTAAATACGGTACGGCATGTTCTGGTTTTATTTTGGAAAACGACGGAAAAGGAAACTTTAAGGAAGTTACCGCCGAACGGGCTCCCGCCCTAAACGGTATTGGTATGGTCACCGATGCCCTATTTGCCGACATCGACAACGACAATGACGAAGACCTCCTCATTGTCGGGGAATTTATGGGCATTGAAATTTTCATTAACGACCAAGGCAAGTTCACCCGTCGAACCGATGGCGCCCCCTTTCGGGCCAAGGGTTGGTGGAACACCATTGAAAAAGCCGATCTTGACGGGGACGGCGACCCCGACTTTATCGTGGGCAACCTGGGCCTGAACAGCAGGTTCAAAGCATCGGAAGACCGCCCCGTTACCCTATTTTCGAAAGACTTTGACGGCAACGGTTTTATCGACCCCATTTTGGCCTTCCGCGGTGAAAACGGAAAAGACTACCCCTATGCCCTTCGCCACGACCTAACGGCGCAAATAAAAATGTTGACCAAAAGGTTTCCCGATTACAATTCGTTCAAGGATGCCGACATCTCGACCATCTTCAAGCCTGAGGAGCTTCAGGGGGCAGATACCCTGGTCGCCAATACCTTTGCCTCGGTAGTATTGATCAACGACGGCAACCTGAACTTCAGGGTTCAACAGCTACCCGTCGAAGCCCAGTATTCGACCGTATATGCCATCGCCGCACACGATTTCGACGCCGATGGCGACCTCGACCTAGTGCTCGGTGGCAACCTATACGGCGTAAAGCCCGAAATAGGGCGCTACGATGCCAGTTATGGGACATACCTCGAGAATTTGGGCAATATGCGGTTCAAGGCGATAAAAGACGGCAATGGCTTTCAGCTAAAAGGCCAAGTCCGAGATTTCTTTATTGCGAAAAATCAACTCATTGTAGTACGTAACAGCGACTCGCTCGCCCTATTTAAATTTTAAAAATGAAATTAGCGATACGCATTTGTCTGGTCATGGTGGTTCTATCGGCTTCCTGCACCCAAAAAAAAGAAATGGGGGCCATAGCATCGGGGAGTTTTTTTAAAAAGGTAGCCCCCGATAGCAGCGGAATAGACTTTTCGAACGACCTTCACTATAGCGACGAACTCAATATTATAGAATACCTCTACTATTACAACGGTGGCGGGGTCGCCGTGGGCGATATCGACAACGATGGGCTAGAGGACCTCTATTTTACGGCCAACCAAGGTCCCGACCGCCTGTACCTGAACCAAGGCAACCTAAAATTTATCGATATCACCAAGGAAGCGGGACTTCAAGTAGACTCGACATGGTCTACGGGCGTTACCATGGAAGACGTCAACAACGATGGACTTTTGGATATATACGTCTCCAAGGTAGGCAAATACAAGTCGCTCAGCGCCCATAACCTGTTGTACATCAATAATGGGGACCGGACGTTTACCGAAAGTTCCGAAGCCTATGGCCTTGATTTCTCGGGTCTCTCGACCCAGGCTTCCTTTTTTGACTATGACAATGATGGCGATATGGACCTCTATTTGATGAACCACTCGGTACATACGCCCAGAAGTTACGGCAATATCGAACAGCGAAACCAAAAAGACTCCCTCTCGGGAGACCGGCTCTACGAAAACCTTTTAAACGAAGGCTCCCCAAGGTTCAAGGATGTCACCGAATCCTCGGGCATATATAGCAGTGCCCTAGGCTACGGCCTGGCGTTGATCACCTCCGATATCAACGGCGATGGACTTATCGACATCTATGTGGGCAATGATTTTCACGAAAACGATTACCTGTACATCAACCAAGGCGACAAGACCTTTAAGGAAAGTAGTGCCGATTGGCTCGATCATACCGCCAGGTTCACAATGGGTGTTGACATCGCCGACATAAACGGAGACACCCGCCCCGACCTCTTTACCCTGGATATGATGCCCTATGATGCCGAAATTTTTATGAAGTCGGCGGGCGAGGATTCCGATAAGGTCAGGAACATCAAAAAGAATTTCGGATATGGCGAGCAATATGCGCGCAACACCTTTCAAATCAACAATAAAGGTTCTTTTACCGACATCGCCCTACAAACCGAAACCCATGCCACCGATTGGAGCTGGAGTGTACTGTTACAGGATTACGACAACGACGGGCATAACGACATCTATATTACCAACGGCATCTACAAACGCCCCAATGACCTCGACTACATCAACTACCTGAGTACGACCGACTATGCCCAATTCGACCAAAACAGACAAAAAGAGGTGAAAAAAAAGTTAATAGACAAAATGCCCACGGTGAAACTTGCGAACGTACTTTTTCAAAACAATGGCAATCTCGATTTCAAAAGAATATCCGATGCCTCCGATGCAGGCCCCTCATACTCGAACGGCGCGGCCTACGGCGATTTGGACAACGATGGCGACTTGGACCTGGTCGTGAACAATATCGGGCAACCCGCCTTTGTACTGGAAAATGTATCCGACAAAGGCAATCATTTTATTTCCTTTGACCTTAAGGGAGATAGCGACCTAAAAAACACAACGGGCACCAAGGTATTCGTATACGCCCAAAACAAAACCTGGGCCAAGGAGGTAACGGTCACCAAAGGGTTTCAATCCGCTTCAAGCCGTAGACTGCATTTCGGCCTTGGCGACACAAAGGAAATCGATTCGGTAAAAATACAGTGGCTCGATGGCAAGGAACAGATCGAAAAAGGCTTGGCGGTAGACAAAATGCACCTTCTTGTCAGGGGAAAAGACCTAAGGGCATCCGCCCTGCCCAAAACCGATGCCCCACCATCTTTCAAAACCTTCCCCTATGTTCATCTAGAGAACAATTTCCTCGATTATGAAAGGGAGCCCCTCATGCCCGAAAAATTGTCTGCCGAAGGGCCGGCCGTGGTACAGGCCGATTTTAACGGCGATGGATTGGAAGACCTGTTCATCGGCGGGGCAAAATACCAATCGCCCCAACTTTTCATCCAACAAACAGGCGGCGGGTATGCGAACATCAAGGACAGTGGATTGGCCAAGGACATTGTTTATGAAGACGTTTCGGCGACGGCTTTCGACCTAGAAGGCGATGGTGATCTTGACCTCTACGTGATGAGTGGCGGCAACGACAAGCTCGAAGACGACCTTCAACTCGAAGACCGGATCTATGTCAACGACGGACAGGCAAATTTTACCCGATTAAAAACACCCTTGATACGGACCAACGGCGGAAGCGTTTCGTCGTGCGATTTTAACGGCGACGGGCACGACGACCTTTTTATTGGAAACCGTTCCATTCCGGGAGGTTACGGCCTATCCCCTTTTAGCTATATGCTTGTCAACAACGGCAAGGGCGAATTTATGATGGCCCAAAAAGGACGCTTGGGCATGGTAACCGATAGCAAATGGGCCGACATCAACAACGACGGTCTTCCCGACCTGATCATTGTAGGCGATTGGATGCCGATCACCCTACTGATCAACCAAGGCAACTCGAGTTTCTTGAACAAGACCGGCGAATTCGGCCTAGGGCATACCCAAGGCATGTGGAACACGGTCTTAGTAGACGATTTCGACAATGATGGCCGAACGGACATTATGGCGGGCAATGCCGGGCTAAACTTTAAATGGAAGGCATCCAAAGACCGGCCCGTGAAAATGTACCTCGACGATTTTGACGATAATGGGCAACCCGACCCCATCATTTACTACGATTTCTTTGGAAAATACGTGCCCTATGCATCCAAGGACAAATTAACAGGCCAATTGCCATCGTTAAAAAAGAACTTTCTGAGTTACACCGATTTTTCAAAAACGAAAGGCATCGAAGACCTTACCGGCAAAAAAGAAGAGGACGTTTTGGAAGTCAAAAAGATTTCAGAACTGCGATCCATGGTCTATTGGAACAAAGAAGGTGGTTTTAAACCCATGCCGCTTCCCAAAGAGGCACAGATGAGCAGCATTGAAGATTTTTATAAAAAGGGCGACACCGTGCTATACGTGGGCAATTATCTGGATTATGCGAATGAGTTGGGCCAAAGCACGGCCAATTCGGGAGGAATTCTCACCCTCAAAGGCGAAAAGGTCCTAGCCCAAGGCCATTTACCGCTACCCGTCGCCTTGAATGCACGTAGGGTACTCAGGTTGGACGACGATAGCTATTTGGTAGTTTCCAATAACGACAAGGCCTATCTCGTTTCCACCCGAAAAGACCGATGATGTTTTTTCAATACAGGACGGATTTCGGATTGTTGACAAAAAGAAAACCCCAAAACCGACAATTCGATAAATTTCGTGCCGAATGCATCATAATTTTCATTAAATAACACATTTCTAACTTGTATCGAAAAGCCTAAAGCAATATCTTACCGCCTCCAAATTTTCGACCATGTATTCCATAGGATATGACATTGGCAGTTCTTCGATAAAGGCTGCCCTAATAGAGACGGCAACGGGAAAAAACATATCGGTAGTCAACGAACCTACCGTTGAAATGGGCATGATCGCCCTTCAAAACGGATGGGCCGAACAACATCCAGACGACTGGTGGGGACATGTGTGTACCGCGACCAAAAGGCTTATAAACGAAAACGGTATCGATCCGTCCGATATTACGGGCATAGGCATATCGTACCAAATGCACGGGCTCGTGGTCGTCGACGAAGACGGCTTACCCCTGCGCAATTCCATTATCTGGTGCGACAGTAGGGCCGTAGCGATAGGCCAGAAGGCCTTTGACGACCTGGGAAATGAAAAATGTTCGGAGCACTTGCTGAATTCCCCGGCCAATTTCACCGCTTCGAAATTAAGATGGGTACAGGAGAACGAACCGGAAATTTATTCAAAGATCCACAAATTTATGTTGCCGGGCGATTATATCGCCTACAAGCTGAGCGGTGATATACGCTCTACCATTTCCGGACTTTCGGAAGGTATCTTTTGGGATTTTAAGGACAAGGGTATCGCCGATTGGTTCTTGGAATATTACGGCATCGACCAAAAACTTGTTCCGCAGTTGGTCGGCACTTTTGCCGAACAGGGAAGGGTATCGGAAGACGGTGCCTCGGAATCCGGGTTGGCCGTGGGCACGCCCATTCTCTATCGGGCGGGCGACCAGCCCAACAACGCCCTATCGCTTAACGTCTTCAATCCCGGGGAAGTGGCGGCAACAGGGGGCACCTCGGGGGTCATGTACGCCATTACCGACAGCCTATCGGTCAAAGAGAGCGCACGTGTCAACAATTTCGCCCATGTCAACTACACTACCGAAAACACGCGTATCGGTAAAATGGCCTGTATCAACGGGGCGGGCATCATGTACCGTTGGTTGATGAACAACCTTAAGGTTTCCTCCTATGACGAAATGAACGAACTCGCCGCAGGTGTTCCCGTGGGATCTGACGGTGTTACCATACATCCGTTCGGAAATGGTGCCGAACGTGTGCTTAACAATAGGACCCTGGGCACCCGAATGGCCAACATCAACCTAAACAACCATACGAAGGCCCATCTATGCCGCGCCGCACTGGAAGGTATCGCCTTTTCCTTTGTATACGGAATGGAAATTATGAAGTCCGACGGTATCGATCCCCAAGCGGTGCGTGCCGGAAACGACAATCTTTTCAGGTCCGACATTTTTTCAAATACCATTTCGACCCTCATCGGCCAAGAGATCGAAATTTACAATACGACGGGGGCCATAGGTGCCGCACGGGCCTGTGAATTGCACAAAGGCGATTTTGAAACCTATGGAAAACGCATCATCGATAACGATTTCGTCATGAAATTCAAACCCTCGGCCGATAAAAAGCCCTATGAAACGGCGTACGGGAAATGGAAGGACGAACTTCGCACCCTGCTCGAAAAGTTGGATTAGTACAGATCGCTTTCACCCGTGTAATTTTAAAACAAGATCAAACCCTTATTATACAAACTTAAACTCTAAAAACTTAAACCCTAAAAATTTAAAACAATGGCATTAATAGGAGACAAAGAATATTTCAAAGGAATCGGCGAGATCAAATTTGAAGGCAAGGATTCCGACAACCCCTTGGCATACAAATGGTACAACCCCGAACAAGTCGTTGCCGGGAAGAAAATGAGCGAACACTTTAAATTCGCCATCGCCTACTGGCACACCTTCTGCGGACAAGGTGCCGACCCCTTCGGCCCGGGCACACAGAACTTCGAATGGGATCGGCCATCGGATCCCGTGGAAGCCGCCAAGGCCAAGGCCGACGCCGCCTTCGAGTTTATCACCAAAATGGGCGTTGATTACTTTTGTTTCCACGATTTTGATTTGATACAGGAAGCGGACACCTTTGTCGAATCGGAAAAAAGATTGGCGACCATTGTAGAGTATATCAAGGGCAAGCAAGCCGAATCGGGCGTAAAGCTCCTCTGGGGTACCGCCAATTGCTTTTCGAACCCCAGGTATATGAACGGCGCCTCTACCAACCCCGATTTTAACGTATTGGCCCGGGCGGGAGGACAGATCAAACTGGCCTTGGACGCCACCATGGAACTCAATGGCGAGAACTACGTGTTCTGGGGCGGACGCGAAGGATACATGTCCCTTCTCAATACCGATATAAAAAGAGAACTCGACCACATGGGCAAATTCCTGGGCATGGCGCGCGACTACGCCCGAAGCCAAGGTTTTAAAGGTAACTTCTTTATCGAGCCCAAACCTATGGAGCCCATGAAGCATCAGTACGATTTTGATTCGGCAACCGTCGTTGGCTTCTTGAACGAGTACGGCCTACAAGACGATTTCAAACTCAATCTGGAATTCAACCACGCGACATTGGCCAACCATACCATGCAGCATGAAATGGAAGTGGCCGCCGCACATGGCATGTTGGGAAGCCTTGACGCCAACCGTGGCGATTACCAAAACGGCTGGGATACCGACCAGTTCCCCAACAACATTACCGAGGTTACCGAAGCCATGCTGACCTTCTTGAAGGCGGGTGGCCTGCAAGGTGGAGGTATCAACTTTGACGCCAAGATCAGAAGGAACTCGACCGACCTAGACGATGTTTTCCATGCCCATATCGGTGGTATGGACACCTTCGCCCGAGCCCTGGTTACGGCCGATAAGATCATTACCTCATCGCCATACGAGGAAATGCGCGCCAAAAGGTACAGTTCTTTCGACTCCGGAAAAGGAAAGGACTTCGAAGACGGTAAATTGAGCTTCAAAGACCTTTACGACATCGCCCACGAAAACGGCGAGCTCGAACTACAGAGCGGAAAACAGGAACTGTTCGAGAACATCATTAGCCAATACATCTAGGCAAGAGGTGTATCCAAGTAAAAACCCGCTATCGTTTGATAGCGGGTTTTTTATTCCATTATCCTATTCCCTACCTTACTATTGGGCGAAATAGATATAGATGCCTATGACGATCGCACATATAATCGCCCCTACCTGCTTTACATATTTGTAGGGCTCGATCGATACTTGCTCGGTATACTTGAGTTCAAAGGCCTCCTTTCTCGGGAATATCTTTCCTATGATCAACATAATGATCATATTGGCCACAAAAAGTATGGCCATAACATGTATGTAATGGGGATAGGCGTCGGCCTCGACCAATCGCAGGGCGTCGCTATCGGTTATCCCCGAAGCCTTGGCGGCCTCGACCGCATTTTCCCTAAGCCTCGGACTCACCAAAAATTCGCTGATAATATAGAGGATCGATCCGGAAACGATACCGATCTTGGCGGCTATGGCCGGCACCCTTTTGGTCAAATAACCAATGGCGATAATCGTAAAGATGGGTATGCTGTAAATTCCATTGATCTTCTGAAGATAGTTGAACAGGCTTCCGGCGTCGGCTATCATCGGGGCTATGAACATGGCGGCCAGGGCCAGGCACACGCCAAATATCTTTCCGTACTTGACCACGGTCGACTCCGATGCTTCCTTATTGATATGCTGCTTATAGACGTCGATTCCGAATAGGGTTACCGAGCTATTGAGTACGCTGTTGAACGAACTCAATATGGCCCCGAAGAGCACCGCCGCAAAAAAACCGATCAAGGGTTTTGGCAATACCGCCCGAACCAATTCGGGATAAGCGAGATCACTTGACGCCAATCCGCCATCGAAATAGTAATAGGCTATCATACCGGGCAAAACCAGGATCAGCGGCCCCAGAATCTTTAAAAACGAAGCCAGCAAAAGCCCTTTTTGTCCCTCTGCCAGGTTTTTGGCCCCCAAAGCGCGCTGTATGATCTGCTGGTTAGTCCCCCAGTAAAAAAGTTGGATCAGCATCATACCCGTGAAAATAGTCGAAAACGGAACCTCTTGACCCGGTTCGCCCGTTGAATCGAAGCGCTCGGGGTTTGCATCGACCAAAACGTGCAGGCCATGTAAAACACTTCCGTCACCAATGGCCATCAATCCGAATACCGGGATCAGGATACCCCCGACGATCAAGCCCACCGCATTGATACTGTCCGAGACCGCAACGGCCTTCAACCCGCCGAAAACGGCATAGATCGAACCTATGACACCTATGCCCCAAATACACAAGACCAAGGCCGTGTCGTCCGATACCCCCAAAAGCGTGGGCACATCGAACATTCCACTTATGGCCACGGATCCCGAATAAAGTATCACGGGCAGGAGAACCACCACATAACCGGTCAGGAAAAGTACAGAGGTAATGGTTTTGGTGGCCACATCGAAGCGATCGGCCAAAAACTGCGGTACGGTGGTAAGTCCGCCCTTTAAATACCTCGGCAACAAAAAAATAGCCGTAACCACCATGGCAATGGCGGCAAGGGTTTCCCAGGCCATCACCGATAACCCGTCTTTATAGGCACTACCGTTTAAGCCTACAATCTGTTCGGTGGAGAGGTTGGTCAACAGCAACGAGCCCGCTATCACCCCTGCGGTCAAGCTTCTACCTCCCAAAAAATAGCCGTCCGATGTTTGTTCGTCTGTTGTCCGTGTTGCAAAATAGGATATTACCGCCACCATTATGGTAAAACCCAAAAAAGAAAGTATTCCTATCATACGAATAGATCAGTTTGATTATAAGGGGTAAATATATCGGATAATTTGATAATAATTCAATAATAGCCGCATAATCTAACGAACTGCGAATCGACTATCCTTAATATCGTTTTTTGCCCGTTGTTCTTTGGAAAGTCCCTTCCGGACGAAGGCGAGCTTTGATCGGCCCGACCACGTCAAACGCTTTGGCCACACCAATGTTACAGCGACAAAACTACCGGAAAAGGGTAGCGGACGAAACACCCTCAGGCAAAAATTACGGCCTTTCATTACAGCTTATCCAATACATCTTGCCAAAACTTTAAAATAATGTAATTTTGCGTACTCATTTGATAATTTTTTTCACCCCGACAGAGGATTTATCAATGAGGACGCCCCATACCTATAAAGGGCCCAACCGAAAAACCTTTGAACATGAATAAAATATCAATTTTAGCAGGCTTGTTTCTCGTACTGGCCAGTTGCAATACGGAACAGAAGAACACGGCCCCGATTGTAGTGGGCCCCGACGACCTCCACGCCTCGGTAGACAAGGTCACCGAAATCATGATCCATGATATCTTCTCTCCGCCCGTAGCCAGTCGGATTTTTGCCTACCCCAATATCGCGGCCTACGAAATTGTGGCCCAATTCAACGACGAATACCTATCATTGGTGGGGCAGGTAAGGGATCTTGAGCCGATTCCCCAACCCGATTCTACGGCGAGTATCAATTACAACCTTTCGGCCATGGTGGCCCATATGGAGCTCAGCAAACGCCTGATTTTCTCCGAAGACCGTATGGAGGCTTTTCGAGACAGCCTTTATGGAATGTGGCAAGACAAGAATCCAAGGGTTTTCACCGCCTCAAAGGACTACGGACTTCTAGTGGCCGACCATGTGGGCAAGTGGATGGCGAAAGACAATTATGCCCAGACGCGAACCATGCCCAAATTTACCGTTGACGCCGACGACCCCGCACGTTGGCAGCCCACTCCCCCGGCCTATATGGATGGGATAGAGCCGCACTGGAACAAGATCAGGCCCTTTATAATAGATTCCGCCGCCCAGTTCAAGCCCCTTCCCCCACCGGCATTTTCACTCGACCCATCTTCCGATTTTTATAAGGAGATGAAAGAAGTATATGACATCGGCAAGAAAATCGAGGAAGATGGCGATGAATCGGAAGAAATCCAAATCGCCAAGTTTTGGGACTGCAACCCTTATGTATCGGTAACCCGTGGGCACTTGATGTTCGCCACGAAAAAAATCACCCCTGGGGCCCATTGGATAGGCATCACTAAAATAGCCTCACGAAATACCAATAGCGATTTTGACGAGACCCTATATGCCTATACGAAGACCTCGATGGCCATTGCCGACGCATTTATCAGCTGCTGGGACGAAAAATACAGAAGCAACCTTATCCGACCTGAAACCGTCATCAACCAGTATATAGACGACGAATGGAAGCCAGTACTGCAAACCCCACCTTTTCCCGAGTATACTAGCGGACACTCGGTCGTATCAGGTGCCGCATCCACTACACTGACCGATATTTTTGGAGACAATTTTAGTTTTGACGACGATACCGAAACCCCTTACGGCCTGCCGATAAGAAGCTTTAACTCCTTTAACGAAGCCGCCGACGAAGCCGCCATCAGTCGGCTTTATGGGGGCATCCATTACCGGGCCGCCATTGATGAGGGCCTGAAACAGGGCCGCGACCTCGGAAAGTTCGTTGTAAACAAGGTACGGATGAAAGCCGACCGAAGCCTGGCCGAAAACCTGCGGTAACCGGCCCGCTCAAACCCAAGAGGAAACAGGGGTTATACGGCTTTCGAAAATTTTACCATAAGCCTTTCATAACATAAACAGGACACAAATTGAAACATTACACCTTTCCCCTTTTAGGACTCCTCTTGCTCTGTAGCTGTGCCAACCACGCACAATTACAACGCATTGCCAAACTCCCGAAAGAACTTAAGGAAAATTCGGGAATGGCCTATTATGGAGGAAGCTCGGCCTGGTTCGTAAACGACAGCGGAAACCCTGACAAGATCTACAAAGTCGATTTCGACGGTCAACTGACCCATAAATTCAAGGTAAGGAAGGCCAAGAACAGGGACTGGGAAGAATTGACCACCGACAAAAGGGGAAATCTCTATATTGGTGATTTTGGCAACAACATGAACGACCGGGAAGATCTTACCATTTACATAGTGCCCAACCCGGAAACCGAGAAAGGAAACAAGATAGAGGCCGATAAAATAACCTTTACCTATCCCGAACAAAAACATTTTCCGCCCAAAAAGAAAGACCGCATGTTCGATGCCGAAGCCTTTTTTCACTTCAACGACCACCTTTATATTTTTACAAAGAACCGTTCCGAACCCTTTACGGGCAAAACCTTACTTTACAAGGTTCCTGCAAAAAAAGGCGACTACAAAGCGGAATTGGTAGGCCAACTCAACCTTTGCCCCGATTGGGATACATGTAGGGTAACCTCGGCCGATATCTCGAAGGACGGTAAGACAGTGGTGCTGCTCGGCTATGGAAAACTATACCTCTTTACCGATTTTGACTCCGACCATTTCTTTGAAGGAGGGCGCCAAGAAATCGACTTGGGCATACGCACCCAACTTGAATCTGTGTGCTTTTATGGCGAAAACACGCTTTTACTATCCGATGAGGAAGAGAAAAAGGGAAACGGGGGCGGTAATTTGTACACCTATCAACTCAAATAGAAAGGCTTCGTTCAAAACCCGAAACCGAGTCCAAAGGAAAATCGGGGTCCATCATCGCTGTTAAAAACCGCTACCCGGGCGGTTACCATATCGACACCGTTCAAAAAGATTCCCCCGCCATAGGAGGTGTGCCACACATCGGAATCGATATTCGGCCCCCAGACCCGTCCGTAGTCAAATCCGCCATAGACCCCAAGGGTAACCGGCAACAATTCGGTCTTGATCCGCCGCAGGCTATACCTAAGGTCGGTATTTTGATAATAGGACTTTTTACCGGTAAAACGTTGGTTCCTAAAACCCCGCAATCCGTCCAATCCGCCGATACTGGCCGCTTGGTGAAACTCGTATCCATCACCAATATTGAATTGGGCCTTTAATTTCGAGGCCAATACCAACCTACCGCTAGGAATCAATTTATGGTCAAAGGACAAGGAGGGCACCAGATATCCAAAACCCTTCTTTTCAGTGAGGTTGTTTTTGTAACCTAGGCGAAGCGAAGTGGCCATACCCATGGTCGGGAAAGCCGTATTATCGATGTTTTCATAAGAATACTCCGCATCTACCCCCATAAAAGACTTTCGGTTTTCCTGGCCGTTCTCCACGTAAAAGGTGTTAATAAAACGGCCATCCGTTTCCTCCACCTCTATCGACTCAAAAGAAATACCCGTCTTAAATTTGGCCCCCAACTGCCCTCGCCATACCAGCGATGGATTGAGCTTAAAGGTCTCCAATCTCACTCGATTGTAATCCATGCCCAATTCATCGTCCCTGTTTTCCGTATCATTTCCAAAACCAAAGAAATTGACACTGTAGTTGGGACTGGTAAAACGGGCCGACATATCGAAGTTCCAGTTGTCGAAGATTTCGGCAAACTCCCCGGAGTACCCTAGCTCGAAGCCGTTCGTGGCAAAGTAAAACGAGGCATCTACCCTGTGTTTTTGGGTGAAGGGGTTTTGCCTGAATCCATTATAGGTATAGGTATCGCTGAAACCAATCTTTACCCCGTCGTCGGGATTGTAGCCAATGGTCGGTATAATCAGGTTGGTCGAACTCCTGACCTTTAAGGGAAGATAGGTGTTTACATCGTAGTCGTCGGTCAACTTAACCTTGGCGTTCTTCGTTTCCTTAAATGTATTTTTCTTTGACCTGTAGTCGTAAATAGCGACATTGCCCCCTTGCTCCAATTCGTAGATGTCGTTGTTCTGGCCGCCGATCAACCGTACTTTGATGCTGGCGGACCTTTCCCCCCTTACCTCAAACCGGTCATCGTCGTCGAGTCCGTACACCCAAATCTCTTTGGTCGTCCCAGCCGTGAACTTTTTGTCGAAGAACAGCTTTTGCTTTTCCCCCTTGATGTTCCGGTATGCCTTTACCTCTACCTCGTCCTTGCCCAAGATGTTCACTTCAAACCAATCGTCCTTGTCGGTCCCCACTACCATGGCATATTTGTTCAGCACCCCGTAGTATTCCCGTGCCGTCTCCTCGATATGGGCCAACCTGGATTTTAATATGCGTTTGGTTTCAGTAACGGTTTCGTCCCGCACCTCTTCCGGAAAGTTTTCAAAGGCTTTGTCCATCACTTCTTCCGTCAGGTGTTCTTGAAGAAATCGGGCTTGGGCCACCCATTGATCCAAGGTGGTTTCGGGCAGAATGGCCATGTCGAGCACATAGGTCTTGGGCGAGGAGTTAAAGCCTTTTACGCTTCGTATCTCCTCATTGAACCCTTCCATCAACCGAAGTGGCGGAACGATCCGGGTCAGGAGATTCATGATTAACCCGTCACCGTGTTTCGAATACACCATGTCACGGTCCCTGGGGACCGGCTTGTACACTACCTTGTCGTTTTTTTTGTCTTTAAACTCGGCCCAACGCCATTGGTCTACATGCCGGTCCCAATCGCCCAATACCATATCGAAGAGCCGGGCCCGCAGATAGAGTTCGGAATCGACCTCGTACTTCTCGTCGTCGCGCAAATCTTCGAGCATGCTATCGGTACTCTTCAATTCATCGGAATAGCCATAGCTTGCCAGGTCGCCATGGCCGTCACCGGCATGCTCCTCTATCATATAGAGCTCATCGCCGAAACTCTCGTTAAAATCTTTCAGGGCCGGCTGTTTGGGCACGTAGTACAGCACCGGATTGGTATGGAATATACCGACGGCATCGGACAGGGGAGCGACGGTAAAGGGCGCATAAGGGTTCGAACCCGTATAAAAATCGAGCAAAAAACCTTCCGTACCGGTGTCTTCGAAATCGCCCATGATATATTTGTTCTGAAAGGCCATGCCCTGTAGATACAGTTCGACGTTCTTTCTAAGGGCCCTCATCACATACTCCTTGCCGCTTTTGTGCCGTAGGCGAAGCGATTTCGACTGGTGCCCGCCCCCTTTTCGAACCGGTTCGAGCCCCCCCATTAGGGTATCCAGGTCGACCGTTGGCGCGGTAATCTTTGTAGCGTAGTACTTGCGATAGCGTTCGCCCCATAAAAATTTAAAGAAACGGCTTCGTTCAATTTCTTCCTCACTATAGACCGAGGCTTTGACGGTCGGGGGGAAGGAATCGGGATATTCGTCCTTATCAAAGGCCTTTCGGTTCGGGGGGAGTACCTGTGAAGCAAACAAAAACTCCTCGTCCCCGTTGCCATCCGTGCCGTAGAAATCAACCTTGGAGGAACCGTCCTTATATACCTCCAACACGGCATACCCCCTTCTGCCGGTAGAAAACAGGCTTCCGTTCAACAATCGGGTCGCCCCTTTCTTGGCCCCCGACCCGCTTACGATCTGAGGGGTATTCTCTTCTACGATATATTGCAAGGTATGCTCGTGTCCCGAGGCCAAGATTACCTTTTCGGAATACTGGGCCAAGGTAACCAGGCGTTCCCTAAGCTCGGTATAACGTTTGTTCTGCATATCTTCGATCGATGCCCCGGTCGTACGGCGCAACAGGTTAATAAACGTGCCCAGTACGGGCAGGGGGCCTATTTTTTCCTTCGGATATAGGTTTGCCTTAAGACTATACTGACCGCCATGGGCTCCATAACTGAACATGGGATGGTGCATGGCAATAAGGGTGGTCCGCTGGCGGTTTGCCTTGATCTCGTCTTCGAGCTCCAACCAAAACTTATCGCGGCTCTTGATATCGCACTTGTCGTTGATTCCCGGCCGCTTGTCCCAATTGGTCAAGTACCACTCCGTGTCTATGACGATGACCGTAACATCCTCGTTTACCTCGATGGTTTCAATGGGACACCCGTCCTCGGGAAAAAAGACCTCCTTACTGCCGAGGGCCTTCTGAATGTATTTCTGCTCCCGTTTCAAGCCCACCAATCCTTCGGTATACCAATCGTGGTTTCCGGGAATGAACAGGGGCTTTCCCTTAAAATTCGCCAGGGTCTTCAACTGCGCATCCAAATCGTTCTTGGCATTCAGGTAAGCGGCCGTGGAGTCTTTGGGGTCGGGCATGCCCGCAGGATAAATATTATCTCCCAAAAAGATGGCCGTACTGTTCGCATCTGCCCGATCAAGTCGTCTCTTGAAAATTTTGAGTACTTCGTTCATGTCGTCCATGGGCGAGAGGCCGGCATCACCGATCAGGTAAAAGGTATGCGATATTTCCTTATCCGTATCATTAACAGAGCCCTTATCTACTTTATATTTTGTTTTATAGGTAGCACAGGACGCAAACAACAAGGCCAGTACCATAAGTGCAAAATGTTTGGGCATTGGAATAGGAATTGATTCTTAATTATTTGTATTTTGGATGCAAAACCGTTTTTATGTCCGAGTTACTATCAAAGGTCGAGAATTTTGCAACAAACTTACTGGTCAACAAATTGGACAACAACTATTTGTACCACAACCTAAGGCACACCCAAAGGGTTGTCAAAAGTAGTAAAGAAATGTTGCAATCGTATAACTTAGATGAATTGGATTCTAACGCGATTGTCCTTGCCGCTTGGTTACACGATATCGGATATACCGAAGGCCCGGAAGACCATGAGCGCAAAAGTTGCGAAATTGCTTCGGCCTTTTTGAGGGAGCAAGGTTGTGAGGCCCCACTTATCGACAAGGTCTGCAAGCTGATAATGGCTACCCAATTGGAACACGAGCCCCAAGACCTTTTGGAGGAAATTATCAGGGATGCCGATTCTTCGCACCTGGCGCAGAACAGCTACACCGAAACCTCCGAAATGCTCAGGGAGGAGCTTTCGCTATTGGGAATTGCCGACATGTCGCCCAGAGAGTGGAGAAAGGCCAACATAAAAATGTTTCAGACCAAGCACAGGTTCTATACCGATTACGCCAAAACCAACTGGCAAAAAGGAAAGGACGACAACCTAAAAAAACTGATCAAAAGCCTTAAGAAGGAAAACAAGGCCCGAAAAAAGGAAGAACTAAAGGTGCGCTTAAAGAACCAAAGTCCGGAACGCGGCATCCAGACCATGTACAGGGTATCGATGCGCAACCATTTGAAACTAAGCGACATTGCCGATACCAAGGCAAACATCCTACTCTCGGTCAACGCCATCATCATTTCACTTTTGCTCACCAACCTCATCCCTAAACTGGACAATCCGTCGAACGACTACCTGATTTACCCAACGGGCATCTTCGTTCTTTTCAGTATTGCCTCGATGGTCATGTCTGTTCTGGCCACCAGGCCCAATGTTACCAGTGGGGAGTTCGACCGAAAGGATGTGGAAAACAAAAAGGTCAACCTATTGTTCTTTGGTAATTTCCACAAAATGAAACTTCAAGATTACGAGTGGGCCATGCAAGAATTGATAAAGGACCAAAACTACGTGTACAACACATTGACCAAGGACCTTTATTTTTTAGGGGTCGTTCTCGATAAAAAATACAAACTGCTGCGATGGACGTATTCGGTATTTATGGTCGGCATAATTCTATCGACCATTGCCTTCTTCGTGGCCTTGAAGTTTTACGGTCCTGAACGTATCATTGAGCTCCCAACCTAAAAAAAGGCCATAAAAAAAGTTCCGCGTTGACGCGGAACTTTTTTCTTTCCAATAAGCCTACCTGTTTATAGGGCAGCGTCAATGGCATCGGTATACACCTTTTTGGGCGATACGCCCACTTGCCTATTGACAATCTCACCGTTTTTGAATACCAGAACGGTAGGTATGTTACGCACCCCGTATTTAGCGGCGTACTCCTGATTGGCATCTACGTCGACCTTACCGACGACCGCCTTGCCTTCGTATTCGTTGCTTACCTCTTCTATGATCGGCCCTACCATTCTACATGGTCCGCACCATGCCGCCCAAAAATCTACAACTACAGGTTTATCACTTTTTAAGACTACTTCGTCAAAAGTAGCGTCTGTTATTTCTAATGCCATGTTATTTAATTTATTAGATTATGCAAATTTAGTCATATTTTATTCGCTTTTCTTACGCTAGAAGAATCTATTTTAGCTATAACGCTATCACGGGAATTTATTTTATCACCATACCCGAATAAAATGGCCCTACCAAGGCTAATTTAACTTATAATGCACCTGCTCCCGTTCCAAGGTCGCCAACAGTTCGCTTGAAATCCGTACTTTTTGCTTCCTACTGGACAGGTTCACCTTAATGGCCTCCTTCATTTCATAAACGACAAAGTTCAATGGATGGCTTCCTTGGTGCGACACCAAAGTATCCTTCAACCAATGTATCCTATCCTCCTCCAAATCGTCTATGTTCAGTTTGATGGTCAACTTTTTGGCATAATTTTCCATGACATCCTGAAGCAGCATAAAGCTATTGAACTGGATTCTCGGTTCTCCCTTCTTGCCCGTATCGCGGTTGACCCATCCATCACGCACAAAAATTTTGACGTATACAAATGAATTGATCATGAGAAAGTGACGGAATTTCAGGTATTCTTCCCCAAAAATCCTGAACTCAAAGGAATCTGAATAATCTTCCATGGTAAAGGCCGCCCAGCCTTTTCCGTTCTTGGAAGTACGATGTTGCACATCGGTGATCACCCCTGCGAACGAAAGTTCGCGGTTGACGTATTTTTCCAGTTCGCCCGCACACGAAATATTGGCGTTGCAAAAGGCATTGATCTCTGTCTTAAAGTCATCGAGCGGATGCCCCGATATATAGATTCCCACTACTTCCTTTTCGCGACGCAGTTTTTCCATGGTGCCCCAATCTTCGCAAGGTGGAACGACAGGCTCGGGAATCTGCACCTCGCTCGCATCGCCAAAAAGACTGACCTGCGACGAATTTTGGTTTTCCTGGTACTTGGCCCCATACTTGATCACTTTTTCCAAAAAGGTGATTCCGTCCCCCTCATCGTGAAAGTACTGTGCGCGATGGGTTCCCTCAAAGGAATCGAAACCACCGGCCACGGCCAGGTTTTCAAAGGCCTTTTTGTTGGCCGCCCGCAAATCGATCCGCTTGGCCATGTCGAACACCGATTTGTAGGGGCCGTCTTTTTTACGGTTCTCCACTATGGTCTCGACCGCCCCTCGGCCTACACCCTTTATGGCCCCCATACCAAAACGGATGGCCCCGTCTTTGTTGACGGCAAATTTGTAGTACGATTCGTTGACGTCAGGACCGAGAACCTCGAGCCCCATTCGCTTACATTCTTCCATAAAGAAGGTTACCTGCTTGATGTCGTTCATGTTGTTCGACAGCACGGCGGCCATGTATTCGGCAGGGTAGTGGGCCTTGCAATAGGCCGTTTGGTAGGCGATCCACGCGTAACAGGTAGAGTGCGACTTGTTAAAGGCATAGGCGGCAAACGCCTCCCAGTCTTTCCATATTTTCTCCAGCTTATCTACCGGATGCCCTTTTGCGGATGCCTGTTCAATGAACTTGGGCTTCATTTTGTCCAGTACGTGCTTTTGCTTTTTACCCATGGCCTTACGCAAGACGTCGGCCTCACCCTTGGTAAAATCGGCAAGTTTTTGCGAAAGGAGCATCACCTGCTCTTGGTATACCGTAATACCGTAGGTTTCGGCAAGGTATTCTTCGCAGGCCTCGAGGTCGTACACAATTTCTTCGGTACCATGCTTACGGGCGATAAAGCTGGGTATGTATTCCATCGGTCCCGGACGGTACAGGGCGTTCATGGCGATCAGATCCGCAAAGACCGTGGGCTTTAACGCACGCATGTGCTTTTGCATACCGGGCGATTCGTATTGGAACACCCCGATCGTTTCACCCCGTTGGAAAAGCTCGTATGTTTTTTTGTCGTCCAGCGGAAAATTTTCGGGATCCAGCTCTATACCGTGTTTCGCTTTCACGATCTTTACGGTATCCTTGATCAGGGTCAGGGTCTTTAGGCCCAAGAAATCCATTTTCAAGAGTCCCGCACTTTCTACCACCGAGTTGTCGAACTGGGTACAGTACATGTCGGAATCCTTGGCCAATGCCACGGGAACGAACTTGGTAATATCGTCCGGGGTAATGATCACCCCACAGGCATGGATGCCCGTATTACGAACAGACCCCTCTAAAACGTAAGCTTGGTTCAGGGTTTCCGATTCCAGGCCATCGCCCTCGGAAATGTTCAGGAGTTCGTTTATTTTTTCGAGTTCCTCGCTGTTGAACTTACTGCGAAGTACCTTTTCGTCCACCCCGATGATCTTTTTTAGTTTGGACATGTTGGGGATGAGCTTCGCCATACGGTCGGCATCGCTCAGGGGCAGGTCGAGTACACGGGCCGTATCGCGGATGGACGATTTGGCGGCCATGGTACCATAGGTAATGATCTGTGCTACTTGGTTGGCCCCGTATTTCTCGATCACATAGTCCATTACACGGCTACGCCCCTCATCATCAAAATCGATATCGATATCGGGCATGCTCACACGGTCCGGATTTAGGAAACGCTCAAAAAGCAGGTCGTACTTGATCGGGTCGAGATTGGTAATCCCCAAACAGTAGGCCACGGCAGATCCCGCTGCGGACCCACGGCCGGGTCCCACGGAAACCCCCATATTTCTGGCCGCCCTGATAAAATCCTCCACGATCAGGAAATAACCCGGATAGCCCGTTTTTTCGATAACCTTAAGCTCAAAATCGAGTCGCTCGTCTATTTCGGGCGTAATTTCGCCGTATCTCCTTTTTGCGCCCTCATAGGTAATATGGCGCAAGTATTTGTTTTCCCCACGCTTGCCCCCATCCAATTTGTCTTCCTCGAACTGAAATTCCTCGGGGATGTCAAAAGCGGGCAAGAGCACGTCGCGCGCCAAGCTAAAGGTCTCTACCTTGTCGATAATTTCCTGTATGTTGATGATGGCCTCCGGAATATCCTTAAAGAGTTCCTTCATTTCGTCAGAGGACTTAAAGTAGTACTCTTGGTTGGGAAGGCCGTAGCGGTAACCGCGACCACGGCCTATGGGGGTCGACTGCTTTTCGCCGTCCTTTACGCACAAAAGGATGTCGTGCGCATGGGCATTTTCCTTGTTGACATAATAGGTGTTGTTGGTGGCGACCAGTTTTATATCGTGTTTTTTGGCGAATTGGATCAACACCTGGTTGACCCGATTTTCGTCTTCCTGTCCGTGGCGCATGATCTCTATATACAGGTCGTCGCCGAACATCTCCTTCCACCAAATAAGGGCTTCCTCGGCCTGTTTTTCCCCTACGTTCAGTATTTTACTGGGAACCTCACCGTACAGGTTTCCGGTAAGTACAATGATGTCTTCCTTATACTGTTCAATGACTTTTTTGTCGATACGGGGCACGTAGTACTTTCCTTCCACAAAGGCAATGGAAGACATTTTGGCCAGGTTAAGGTACCCTTGCTTGTTTTTGGCAAGCATCACGATCTGATAGCCATTGTCTTTTTGCGATTTGTTGGTGTGGTCTTCGCACACGTGAAATTCGCAACCTATGATAGGTGTAATCTCGGGAATGGGTTCGGGTAGTTCGTGAAGGGGTTCCTCTCCTTCTTGGAGGGTTCCGTTTTGCGTGGCCTCGTACCTTTTTTTGTTTTCCTCGTTTTTGGCGGCCACTCCCTTGTTGTGGTTAATAACCCCGTTCACAAAGTGAAAGGCCCCCATCATATTGGCATGGTCCGTCATGGCCACAGCGGGCATTCTGGCCTCTGCCGTTGCCTTGATCAGGTCGGGGATGCTGATGGTGGACTGTAATATGGAAAACTGGGTGTGATTGTGCAGATGGGCGAAATTGGCCGACTCCAAAGTGGCCAGGTTCTCCTGTATCTCTTCTTGCGAAACCCCACCGGTATCCTTTTCCCAAAGGGCGTCCGCTATTTTTTTGGAAGCCTGTTTTAGGTTGATGTGCTTAAGGCCGATGAGCTGTATCTCTTGCGGGTTGGCCTCCGAGAAATTCTCAAAGTAATCGGGCTGAACATCCAGTTGCTCGGCCGTATACTGCCTTTTTCTGATCAGCTCCAAAAAACAACGGGTCGTGGCCTCAACATCGGCCGTGGCGTTGTGGGCCTCGGCGAAAGGTTCGCCGAACAGAAATTCGTGAAGCTCGGTCAGGGTAGGAAGCTTAAACTTGCCGCCACGCCCACCGGGTATCTGGCACAATTGTGCCGTATGTTCCGTACAGGTATCCAAGACAGGCAGTTCCTGCAGGGGGTTCTCAACGCCCATCCTATGGAATTCAGCCCCCATGATGTTCACGTCAAAACCCACATTCTGCCCCACGATAAACTTCGTTTGGGCCATGGCCGCATTGAACTTCTCCAAGACCTCTGCCAAGGGAACACCGTCCTTTTCCGCCAGCTCCGTAGATATACCGTGGATCTTTTCGGCGTCATAGGGGATGTTAAAACCTTCGGGTTTTACCAAGTAATCTTGGTGCTCTATCAGTCGGCCCATGTCGTCGTGCAACTGCCACGCTATCTGTATACAGCGGGGCCAGTTGTCCGTGTCCGTAATTGGGGCGTCCCATCGTTTAGGCAATCCGGTGGTCTCAGTGTCAAAAATCAAATACATGTTGCGGAAGTTTCGGGTTCTAGATTCGCATGTTTCATTCCATGAAATGCGAAATGAAATAAGAGCTTGTAAAATTAGACAAAACGGGCAGGTATTTAAAATGATGTTTTTAGTAGTTATCAACGACAAACCCATATCGTCCTTGGTTAGGCACAACATTCAATATTTTACTATCTTATACACCTTTAAACCTTTCCAGCCATGCCAAAATCAACAACCAACCCTTGGGCCAAGTACGGCCTGTCCTTATTATGTTTCCTTTTATTGTCCAATAGTGTTCCGGCCCAAGAACAGAGCCTTCCCAATTTCATCATCATCTTCGCCGATGATCTGGGTTATGGCGATTTGGGCACATTTGGACACCCAACGATCAAGACGCCCCACCTCGACCGAATGGCCCACGAAGGCCAGAAATGGACCAACTTTTACGCAGGGGCCAGCGTTTGCACCCCTAGCAGGGCGGCGCTTTTGACAGGAAGGTTGCCCGTTCGAAGCGGAATGGCCAGCAACAAACACCGGGTTCTTTTTCCCGACTCGAAACACGGCTTGCCATCGCGTGAAATTACCCTGGCCGAACAATTGAAAAAGGCAGGCTACAGTACCGCCTGTATCGGAAAATGGCATTTGGGCCACAAAGAGCAATACCTGCCCACCAATAACGGATTCGACTACTACTTTGGCATCCCCTATTCCAACGATATGGACCGGGTACAGGGAGAGGCCTATAAAAATTATTGGGACCGCACGAACGACAGTATCAAAAGCGAACACTTTAACGTTCCGTTGCTTCGCAACACCCAAATAATCGAACGGCCCGCCGACCAAAACACCATAACCACCCGATACTCGAACGAGGCCGTCTCCTACATAAAGAAGAACAAAAACCGACCCTTCTTTATTTATTTGGCCC
This sequence comes from Pseudozobellia thermophila, assembly GCF_900141855.1. GTDB lineage: Bacteria > Bacteroidota > Bacteroidia > Flavobacteriales > Flavobacteriaceae > Pseudozobellia > Pseudozobellia thermophila. The sequence goes on along the minus strand of NZ_FQYU01000001.1, from coordinate 1,066,795 downwards.
ACAACCTGCCCCATGTGCCCCTTTTCGCCTCCCAAGCCTTTTTGGGAAAAAGCGAAAGGGGACTTTATGGCGATGTGCTGGAAGAGATAGACCACGGGGTGGGAAAAATATTGGATACGCTAAAAGAAGAAGGACTCGACAAAAACACCATTGTTGTATTCACCTCCGACAACGGACCATGGCTTCCCTTTAAGCTGAACGGTGGAAGTGCGGGCCCCTTAAAGGCCGGAAAAGGAACCACCTGGGAAGGGGGCATGCGCGAACCCACGATTTTCTGGGGGCCTTCGAAAATAAGACCCGGTGTGATTACGGACCTGGGATCCACCATGGACCTCTTTACCACTTTCAGCAAAATGGCCGGGGTCGAGATTCCGAACGACCGGATAATAGACGGTGTCGACCTAAGTGGCACCCTGTTCAGGCACGAAAGCAGCCCTAGAAAAAGCATGTTTTATTACCGCGGGACCGAACTCTATGCGGTTCGAATGGAAAATTACAAGGCCCACTTTATCACCCAGGGCGCCTACGGCCAATTTGGCAAACGACAGGAGCACGATCCCCCATTGCTCTACCACCTCAACCACGACCCTTCCGAGAATTTCAACATTGCCCCAGCACATCCCGAAGTGCTCGCCACTATTGATGAATTGGTCAAAAAACATCGCTCCAAATTAATTAGGGGCAAGGACCAATTGGCCGACCGCGAACAATAAAAACCCAAAGCTATTGCGGGTTTCAATAAATGAAGTATATTTGCAGCCCTTTTAGGGAAAAACGTAGAATTAATAACAGGGGTCGGGCACCCCACAAATTAATGTGATATGCCAGTAAAAATTAGACTTCAAAGACACGGTAAAAAAGGAAAACCATTCTATTGGGTAGTTGCTGCCGATAGCCGTGCAAAAAGAGATGGTAAATTTCTTGAAAAATTAGGGACTTACAATCCGAATACCAATCCGGCAACCATAGAGATCAATGTAGACAACTCCGTAAAATGGTTGCAAAACGGTGCACAGCCAACCGATACCGCCAGGGCCATTTTATCTTACAAAGGTGTTTTGTTGAAGCATCATTTATTGGTAGGTCAGCGCAAAGGTGCTTTGACCGAAGAGCAGGTGGAAGAAAAATTCAAGGCTTGGTTAGAGGAAAAGGAAAGCAAGATCAATGCCAAGGTAAGCGGACTTGACCAAGAGAAGGAAAAAGCCAAGGCCGAGATATTAAAAGCCGAAAAGGAAATCAACGAGAAGCGTGCACAGGCCGCGGCCGAAGCCGAGGCTCCCGAAGCTGAAGAAGCCGAAGCCCCTGAAGCGGAAGGAGAAGCTGTAGCCGAAGACACTGCGGTGGCCGAAGCCCCTGCAGAAGAAGCCGGCACTGAAGAGCAGAAGCCTGCCGAAGAAGCATAGATCAATTCGAAGCGATGCGTAAGGAAGATTGTTTCTACCTCGGTAAAATCGTTTCAAAATATAGCTATAAGGGCGAGGTACTCGCAAAACTCGATACCGACGAACCCGAATTGTACGAAAACATGGAATCAGTTTTTGTCTTGATGAAAGGCAACAATCTGGTTCCATTTTTTATTGATAGATGTCGCCTGCACAAATCGAACCTGCTGCGCATCGATTTTGAGGAAGTAAAGGACGAAGCCGCTGCAGACCGTATTATGAGGCACGAACTTTACCTCCCTCTTTCCTTCCTCCCCAAATTGGAAGGCAATAAATTCTACTTTCACGAAATCATAGGGTTTGCCGTTATCGATTCCGAACTGGGCAATATCGGCCATGTTACGGGCGTAAACGACAGTACCTCCCAGGCCATATTGATGGTCGACAACAAGGGCAAGGAGATTTTGATCCCCCTGACCGATGAGATCTTAACCCAGGTCGACCGCGATAACAATACAATCCACGTCACCACTCCCGACGGTTTGGTAGACCTGTACCTTTCTTAGGGAAGCCGCCCGGACAAGCTTTTTTTCTTACAAACGCCCATGGCCGCCATCCGGTCAAACCCTACCTTTGCACCAAAATTCAGGGCAGCTTGGTCGCGTTCAAAAAGGAAATATCGGAGTACTTGTTCGATTTGATCGGTTTCTTCAAAAGCACCGATTTTTCGAAGGCCATCCTATTGGCCATCGCGGCTACCCTACCCATTGTCATAGGCATTAACCTTGACCAATTGGAAATTGGCCTATCCCTATGTTTTGGCGCGCTATGGTGTGCCCCCAGTAATACCAGCGGCAATTACCGCCATAGCAAAATGGGTATTCTGCTTTCCGCCATGCTAATAGCGATCATTAGCTATATCGGTGGCTACTTTAATTTCAAGGCCTGGCCCATGCTCCCCGTTTTGGGCCTGGCCACCTTTCTCATCGCCTATATTTCGGTATTCGGGTTCAGGGCTTCGCTCATAAGCTTTTCCGGTCTGTTGGCCCTGGTATTGAGCTTTGCCTACGAAACCAAGGAACTGCTGCTCTGGGAACACTGTTTGTGGACGGCATTCGGGGGATTGTGGTACCTGCTATTGGTGATGGCCTGGCACCGCATCAACCCCAAGGCGCAAATTGAAGAAGCCCTTTCAAAAACCTATATCCTTACGGCCGATTACCTAGAGACCCGCGCCCGATTGATCGATCCGGCCACCGATCACAAAAGCCTAATGGCCCTTTTGGCCGAAAAGCAAGACCAACTTACCGAACACCATGAGACCTTGCGCGAGATATTGATCCAATCCCGTAAAAATTCCGGCCGTTCGACCTATCAAAATCGGCGTTTGCTGGTATTCGTCCAATTGATAGAAATGCTCGAAATAGCCATGGCCAATCCGGTCGAATACGATAAAATGACCGCTTTCTTCGAACGACACCCGAAGTACACAAAGAGTTTTCAATCCCTTATCATTGAAATATCGAACCAGCTCAGGGCCATTTCAAAAACCGACATACGGTCGAAAAAAACTGCCCCTGCCCAATCCCTTCGCACACTATTTAAAAACGTCCAACACGATATCGACCTGTTGAAAAAAGGGGAAGGCGAAGATTTCACGGACTTCCTGATGCTACAGAACTTATTGGAATACCAAGAGAAGCAGTACGAAAAGCTAAAACGAATAAAATGGCTTTTAGGAAACCCGGAGATAGACCAGGCCGACTTCGTAGATCGGGAAACAGCCAAAAAGTTTTTGCCCCGACAAGATTACAGTCCCGCCCTCCTGTACCGCAATTTCAACTTCGGGTCACCTATTTTCAGGCATTCGCTACGTTTGGCCGTAATTACGATGGTCGGCTATGCCCTGGGCTCCTTCTTTAAGTTCCAAAACCCCTATTGGATCCTATTGACCATCATCGTGATCATGCGCCCCAGCTACGGACTCACAAAAAAACGCGCCAAGGAACGCATTATCGGCACCCTTATAGGCGCGGCACTGGCAACGGCCGTCGTCTTTTTTGTCTCAGATCCCTACATCTTTGGGGCCATGGGCATCGCAAGCCTTATCATGGCCTTTTCCATGGTTCAAAAAAACTACCGAATTTCGGCCACGTTCATCACCCTGAGCGTTATTTTTATCTACGGTATCATCAGGCCCGACATCCATACCATTATCCAGTACCGCATCTTGGACACCGTATTTGGCGCAGGCCTATCGTTTGCGGCCATTCTCTGGCTATGGCCTTCTTGGAGCTTTGCCAAGATCGAGGAAGATATCGCGAACAGTCTATCGGCCAACAAAAAGTTCTTTGAGCAAATTGTCCGGTTTTACGAGAAGAAGGGAAAAATTCCCGTCGAATACAACATGGCCCGCAAACAGGCCTTTAACGAAACCTCAAACCTTAGCTCGGCCTTTCAGGCCATGACACAGGAACCTGCCTCAAAACAAAAACAGTTCAACAAAACCTATGAAATGGTGGTGCTGGTGCACAGTTTCCTGTCTTCCCTTTCGTCTTTGAGCGGGTACATCCAAAATTATGGCACGACCGAGGCTTCGGATAATTTCAAAAAAACGGCAAACCTCATCATAAACAACCTGCAACAGGTCATCTATCAATTACGGGACAAAGAAGACGGACCTAGGGCCGCCACGCAGACCGATGAGACCGCCTTTAGGCGACTATTGCCACAACTAGACAAGGCTTCGACGAACCCTCCAACGGAACGAAACCGGCAAGAGGCCCATCTCATCGGCGAACAGTTGCAGTGGCTCTTTTCGCTCAGTCGCGACATGCTCAAACTTTCCAAGGGGTGGACGGGGAACGGTTAGGCTAGCCCAAGGCCTTTTCACAGTAAGACAGGCATTTTTTCACCTCTTCCACGGCATTGGACCCTTCAGGGATTTGATATTCGAGCTCGATCGTACCCGGAAACTTATATTGGTTGTCGCGCATGAGCTGTAAAGCTTCCGCGATCGGCGTATCTCCCGTACCCCAAGGCAAATTGCCTTTTTGATGCTGGGGAGATTGGCGGTCCTTTAGATGCATGCTTTTGATATGTGCCGATTTTTCCCGTATAAGGGACAAGGGGTCGGCGTTTCCGGCCGCCACATAATGGCCCAGATCCAGATTCATGGCATTGTATGCCGATTGGGCCAGGGCCGTATCCCACAACGTAGGGGTTTGTTGCTCGTGCCCGTGATAGGCCATAAAGACCTTGTTTTTCTTGGCCAATTTTCCCAACCTAAGGGTATGGGCATCATCACTCGGATGCTCTACGGTAACATGACTTGCCCCCAGTAACTTGGCGGCCTGCATGCCCCAATTGATATCGGCATCCGAATTATCCTTGCCGAACACTCCCGGCTTAAAGGCATAAATGGAGACCCCCGCATCGTTGTACATTTTGCGCAGCTTGGTAAAATGGTCCATCGACATTTTCGACCTCCACTCGGCAACCTCCTTGTTATACGATACCATTTGCGCCTGCAAATCGGTGAGCTCTTTGGCTTGATCTGCCGTAAGATCGCCCTGTTTTTTGGCTCGCCTCAGTGCGTAAAGGGTCTTTCGGTCAATTTGGCTTTCCGGTTTGCCGGCAAAGGTCTCGGCAGGCCCACCCATTAACTCGATGGCACTTATCCCGGCATCCAAAACGTATTTTAGGGTCGCCTCGGCACTTTGGTCGGGCATGCTTCGAAAAGAATAGGTAATCACCCCGATCTGTACCCCGTTGATCAACGAGTTCGGTTTTTTTAATGATTTTACAATGGCCGGGGCCCCGAACAAGGATGAGGGATCAAGCGCCATGCCTGCCGAGGTCAGGGCAGCGGCACCCAAAAATTTTCTCCGGGTAAAGTTTTTCGATTTCATAAGGTTGGGTTAAGGCCACTCAAGATAGCACATTTTTGCCAATCGCTTTCCCAATCTTTGCACCCGTTTTCCAAAAACCTAAATGGTTTACTTATTTTTGGGACTGGCACCCATCAAAAAACCACCAAACCATGACCAAGAACATTTTGTTTCTAGCCCTAACGGCCCTCTCCATTTGCTGTAAGTCCAAACCCGATCAACAGGAAAGTGCGCAAAAAGAGGGAAAACCGAATATCGTATTAATCTTCACCGACGACCAAGGCTATGGGGATGTCGGCGTATTCGGGGCCGACGACATTGCCACTCCGAACCTCGACCGCATGGCGGCCGAAGGCGTGAAGCTGACCAGTTTTTATTCGGCCCAAGCCGTTTGTTCGGCATCCCGGGCCGGAATTTTAACCGGCTGTTACCCCAATCGCATAGGCATACACAATGCCCTGATGCCCAATAGCGATATCGGGCTGAATCCTGAAGAAACAACAATGGCCGAAATGCTAAAGGACAATGGGTACACTACCGCCATATATGGGAAATGGCATTTAGGCGACCACCCCGATTTCCTTCCGACCAAAAACGGTTTTGACGAATGGTTCGGTATTCCGTATTCGAACGACATGTGGCCCCTCCACCCCCAGCAAGGCCCTATTTTTAACTTCGGGCCTCTTCCCTTGTACAAAAACGAGACCGTCATCGATACCTTGACCGACCAATCACAGCTCACTACCCAAATAACCGAACACAGTGTCGATTTTATCAATCGAAACAAAGACAAGCCCTTCTTTCTTTATGTACCCCATCCACAGCCCCATGTTCCCTTGTACGTTTCGGAAAAGTTCAAGGGCAAATCCGATAGGGGGCTCTACGGCGATGTCATCATGGAAATCGATTGGTCGGTCGGCCAGATTGTGCAAGCTTTGGAAAAAAACGGACTCACCGAAAACACCTTGATCATCTTTACCTCCGACAACGGCCCGTGGCTATCTTACGGCAACCACGCCGGGAGTGCACTCCCCTATCGGGAAGGAAAGGGAACGGCATGGGAAGGTGGCCAACGCGAACCCTTCATTGCCAAATACCCAAAAAAACTGGAAGCCGGCAAAGTAATAGATGTTCCGGTGATGGCCATCGACCTGTTACCGACCATTGCCGCGATAACCGGTTCAGAACTACCTGATACGACCATTGACGGGAAAAACGTTTGGAAGCTACTCACCGGCGAAACCAAGGAAAGTCCGCAAGAGGCCTATTTCTTTTATTATAGGGTAAACGAGCTGTTCGGGGTTCGCTATGGCAAGTGGAAGCTGTATTTTCCGCACCGCTATCGCACCATGGACGGACAGGAACCGGGAAAAGACGGTTTGCCGGGCAACTATCGCATGGTCGATTTAGAGGAAATCGAACTTTATGACCTGGAATCAGACGAAAGTGAAACGAACAATGTAGCTTCCGAAAACCCCCAAGTCGTGGAAAAAATAAAAGAGTTGGCCGACCGGATGCGTTCCCGTTTGGGCGATTCGTTAAAAAACATACAGGGCACCGAAAACCGGGAACCGGGAAGGGTCGACCCCAGTTAACCAACAAAGGCATTCATCATATGGCAACTATTTTCCGCTTTAAGGAATTCTCCATCGACCAAGAAAACTGCGCAATGAAAATCGGAACCGATGGCGTTTTACTAGGGGCTTGGAGCACCTTGCACCACCGTCCCCAAAGCCTGCTTGATATCGGTGCGGGCACCGGTGTTATCGCCCTTATGCTGGCCCAACGGAGCGATGCCGAAACCATTGACGCCATAGAAATCGAAGAAGGCGCCTATGAACAGTGCGTCGCCAATTTCGAGAATTCGCCTTGGGGAGACCGTTTGTTCTGTTACCATGCGGGATTCGATGAGTTCGTAGAGGAAATGGACGAAAAATACGACTTGATCGTTTCCAATCCGCCCTTCTATTCCGAAAAGGTATCAAGTGGCGATACTTCACGAGACCAAGCCAGGCAAAACGCCTCCTTGCCTTTTGAGGAATTGATCGAAGGTGTTGGCCACTTGCTTGCCGAGAAAGGTGTTTTCTCAACCATCGTCCCTTACGACAAAGAGCCTTACCTCTTGAAATTGGCCGTGAAACACGGCCTTTACGCCCGCCGCATTACGCACGTTAAGGGCACCCCTACCACAGCGGTGAAACGCAGTTTAATCGAATTTTCCTTCAAACCGTCAGAACCCCGGGTAGAAGAGCTTGTCATTGAAATCGAACGGCATCGGTACACGCCCGAATACATCGCCCTCACCCGCGATTTTTATCTAAAAATGTAACAACAGCGATACAAAATGTTGCATTTCTTTAATACATTTGATAAAAATCATATTCTATGCGACCTGATCTTTTTGAAGCTCCCGATTATTACAATATTGACGACCTGCTCAGCGAAGAGCACAAATTGGTGCGCGATGCCGCCCGTCAATGGGTCAAACGAGACGTTTCCCCCATAATCGAAGAATATGCCCAAAAAGCGGAATTCCCCAAACAAATTATCAAGGGGCTATCGGATATAGGTGCCTTTGGCCCCTATATCCCCGAAGAATATGGTGGCGCGGGATTAGACCAAATCAGCTACGGCCTGATCATGCAGGAAATCGAGAGGGGCGATAGCGGCATACGCTCGACCGCATCGGTTCAATCGTCTTTGGTAATGTATCCCATATTTGCTTACGGAACCGAAGCGCAAAAGAAAAAATACCTGCCGAAATTGGCCTCGGGTGAACTCATGGGCTGCTTTGGCCTAACGGAGCCCAATCACGGGTCCAACCCCGGAGGAATGGAAACAAAGTATAAGGACATGGGCGACCATTTTCTTTTGAACGGCGCCAAATTATGGATTTCGAACGCCCCGTTCGCCGATATTGCGGTCGTATGGGCAAAGAACGAAGAAGGACGCATTCACGGTTTGATCCTTGAACGCGGCATGGAAGGTTTTTCTACCCCCGAAACGCACAACAAATGGTCTTTACGGGCTTCGGCCACCGGAGAGCTTATATTCGACAATGTAAAAGTGCCCAAAGAAAACCTGCTGCCCAACAAATCGGGACTGGGTGCCCCCCTCGGCTGTCTCGATTCTGCCCGATACGGCATTTCCTGGGGCGCCATCGGTGCCGCCATGGATTGTTATGATACGGCATTGCGGTATGCCAAGGAACGGATACAGTTCGGCAAACCCATTGCGGCCTTTCAACTGCAACAAAAAAAATTGGCCGAGATGATTACCGAAATTACCAAGGCACAATTGCTGGCCCTTCGTTTGGGCCAACTAAAAAACGAGGGGAAAGCGAGCTCGGCCCAAATTTCAATGGCCAAACGCAACAATGTGGAAATGGCCCTTAAAATTGCCCGGGAAGCCCGACAAGTACTCGGGGGCATGGGCATTACCGGGGAGTATAGCATTATGCGCCATATGATGAACCTCGAAAGCGTCATCACCTATGAGGGCACCCACGACATCCATCTCTTGATTACGGGGGCCGATATTACCGGTATACCGGCTTTCTCCTAACCATAATTAATCGGGAGATTTCAATTTAAAGATTTATCTTTGCGACCGTGAAGTCGTACATCATCCTCTTTGTGGTCGCCCTTATGCTGGTCAAACCCTTTTGGCCGGTAGTGGAGTATATCGTGAATTACGACTACATCAAAAACGTACTTTGCGAAAACAAGGACCGACCCCAATTGGAATGCGACGGTAAATGTTATTTGGCCAAGTTACTGGCCGAAGAAACGGAAAAGAACGAAAAGAATCCCTTTGGGGAAAAGCAGTCCAAGCTAGAGATCCAAAACACGGTATTCTTTCAGGTTTTACCGCAGGCAATAAGTTTAAACCTGGAGCTAGGCCCTGGTAAGTCGTACAACGCTACCGCGTTAAACGTCTTTATTTCCACCGAATTGACATCGGATATTTCCCAACCCCCGGAAAACGTATAGTCAACTTCCAAACTATACGCATACCCCATGGCGAAAACAGCCGTGGGCCATGTATGTGCGTTTAAAATTTCAAACTTAAATTCTTATTCAACATTTTGGGAATGTGCGCTCCGCCGTGAGGGTTTCGCATGTTTTCAACATACTTTTTAATATACAACGATGAAAAAATATTCATTATATACCCTTGCCCTATCCATACTATTGTTCGTTAGCTGTTCAAGTGACGACGACGGTACTACCGAAGAATTAACAGGTTCGGGCGAGATTTCAATCAAATACGACAATGGCTTTAACGGCAACGACCTAATACTCAACACGCCCAATAGTGCCAACGAAAACGGGGAGGTAATAACCGTAACCCGATTCAACTACATCGTAAGTAATTTTCGCTTAGTGAACGAAGAGGGCGAAGAGTTTGTTTACCCTAAAGACGAAAGCTATTTTATTGTAAGCCAGGAAACCGAGGAAGACAATATAGTACTTCCCGGTATACCCGCCGGAAAATACACCACCCTTAAATTCGGTATCGGCGTCGACCAAGAAAAATATCTTCAAGGTTCCGAGGGCCAAGGGGATTTTCTTGCCGAAGCCGAGGCGAACAACATGATGTGGTCATGGCAAGCGGGTTACAAATTCTTGAATTTCGAAGGCAGCTTCACCTCGGAATCCGTTACCGAACCCACAGATTTTAAAATACATATGGGCAGCCATGGTTCGAGCTTGGACAACTACAAGGAAGTTACCTTGGAATTGCCCACCAGCGTGATTGTCAGCGATGAAATAGATTCGAGCATCCATCTTAAAATAGATGCCTCAAAGATTCTCGTTTCAAGCAACAACATCAAACTTTCGGAAAAATCGGTCATCATGGTAGACGAGGAAAAATCGCCACAAATAGCGGTCAATACGACCGAAATGTTCGTGGTAGACCATGTCCACAATGGAGAAAGTCACGACTAACAATCATCGGTTGAGTTAAAAAAACAAGATGGCCGGCCCATTTACGGCCGGCCGTCCCAATTTGCAATCATGAGACGAATATTCATATTAGTATCGGCAATGGTGTTTTTGGGCTCTTGTTCTTCCGACGACGAAGAATATGTAGCCATCGATGAGCCGCTGGAGTTTACCGTACCGAGCAACTTTCCCGAACCCAGCTACGATTTAGAAGCGAATCCGCCTACCAAATTCGGATTTGAGCTCGGAAAAAAACTGTTCTACGACGGCCAGCTTTCGGCCAACGGATTTATTTCGTGCGGCTTTTGCCATGAGCAAAGGCATGCCTTTACCCACCACGGCCATCAATTCAGCCATGGAATCGACGACCTTGAGGGCACTCGAAACACACCGGCCATACAAAATGCGGCCTTTATGACCGAGTTTACCTGGGACGGGGCTACGTCGCATTTAGACCTCTTCCCCATCATCCCCATTACCAACGAAGTGGAAATGGGCGAAACGGTTACCAACGTGGTCAATAAGCTCAAAGCCGACAAAGAATACCAAAAAGATTTTTCGCTTGCCTTTGAAGACGGGGAAATCAATACCGAAAACTTTCTGAAAGCCTTGGCGCAATTTATGGTCATGATGGTTTCGGCCGACTCCAAATACGACAAATACGTACGCAATGAGGCCGGAGGGGATTTGACCGATCAAGAAAAAGAAGGCATGGAACTGTTTGAACAAAAGTGTAGCTCTTGCCACAGTACGGACCTTTTTACCGACGGATCTTTTAGAAACAACGGCCTTCCCCCCAACCCACAACTGAACGATGTGGGGCGCGAAGAGGTAAGCGGCTCGGCCGACGACCGTTACAAATTCAAGGTACCGAGTTTACGAAATGTCGAAAAGACCGCACCCTATATGCACGACGGAAGGTTCGGCACCTTAATGGCCGTTCTCGATTTTTACGATAGCGGCGTTGTCGACTCTTCTACCCTTGATCCCTTGCTCAAACAAGAAGAACGCTTGGGCATTGCCCTAAGCTTATCGGAAAAAGAAGCCATAATAGCATTTTTAAACACCTTAACGGACAATACGTACCTCAATGACGAACGATTTTCTGAATATTAAACACTTGACCCTTCTATGGGCCTTTGCCTGTGCGACCCTAGGTTTTGCCAACGATATGGGGCCCCTGCCCGAACCTAGCCCTTGTGCGGCCCATTTTCACTACGAGGAAGGTTACTTCGATTTTTGTGACACATGTGGATGTGGAAGTAGCGGCGGAAGCATGGGCTACGGCACGGCAATGAACAGTTATTTTGTAGGACTTCGCTACATCGGGCAGCAATACCGTTCGCGGGACGGTATTTTCAACAACTCGCCCTGGATCACCGAAAACTTCAATACCCTACAGGCCTGGGGCAATATCCCCGTTACCGAACGTATTATCCTCAATGCCATCGTTCCCTATCAATTTCACAACAGGGTATTGCCCGACGGCACCGACCAGGAAATCAATGGTTTGGGAGACATTAGCGTCCTGGCCTTTTACAACCTGCTAAAGGCTACCCCCGACAGCATCGTTTCGATAAAACCCGAACACTACCTTCAATTGGGTGGCGGAATAAAGGCCCCTACGGGCAAATACGACAAGGCGAACAATACCGGAAGCGTCAACCCCAGCTTTCAACTGGGCAATGGTAGTTGGGACTATATCCTTGCCATGAACTATGGCTTCACCCATCGCAATTGGGGCATAAGCACCTTGTTGAACTATACCTTTAAGACCAAGAACCCCAAGGAATACCAGTTCGGCAATCAGCTCAATTATGGCATCAATGCCTTTAAGACCTATTACCTGTCCGATTTCGCACTGACCCCCATTGTCGGCCTAGCGGGGGAAAAATTCGAATCGAACGAAGAATACGGCCTAAAGGTCGCGGATACCGAAGGAAACGTGTTTTTGGGCAAACTAAGTATCGAAGGCAGCTATAAAAACTATGCCTTGGGCCTAACCGGCGTGTTGCCCATCAGCCAAGACCTGAACAATGGTCGGGTAGAGCTCAGGCACCGCCTGTCGGTTTACCTGAACATCAACCTCTAGTCCACCGCCCAAATAACAAAGAATCGATTGCACACCACATAAATGAGGACCTTCACATCATTTTGTTGCGGCTCTTGGCCAAGCCCCGTATGTTTGTCATGTGATTATTAACCAAGAGTAAATTTTTCATTTTCATATAGTGTTCTCGTAAAGGAGCTTTGTCGAAAGACAGGGCTCTTTTTGGTTGAATACCTTTTGTGGAAATCAAGCCCTGAGTAGTTCCCTGTTTACCGGCAAGGTTCTAACACGAACGCCTGTACTGCGGTAAATGGCGTTTACGATAGCTGCAGTGGTCGGTGCCATGGAGGCCTCTCCGGCACCCACCGGAGGTTGGTCGGGACGGTCGATCACCTCGACCTCGACCTCTGGCGTATCCGGAAACCTCAACATAGGATAGGAGCCCCAATCGAGACTGGTAATATGTTTGCGATCGAACTTGACCTCTTCCATTAATGCCCAACTGGCCGATTGGATCATTCCGCCCTCGGTCTGGTTTTTTAATCCATCGGGGTTAATGGTCTCTCCCGCTTCGACTACCGCCCATAACTTTTTAACCCTTACCTTTCCTGTACCCCTGTCTACATATACCTTGGCCGCCATGGCACAATAGACGGTTTCATTTTTATACCGTGAAAAGGCCACACCCAATCCCTCGTTTTGCCCTAATGTCACGTCGGCGATGTGCTTTTGAAGTTTCTGGATGCATTCTATTGCCCTGGCATCGCGTAAGTGCTCGATACGAAACTGAATAGGGTCTTTTTGGGCCTGCTCGGCCAGCTCGTCCATCAAGGATTCCACGGCCAGAATATTGGTATAAGTGCCGAGGCTACGGAGCGAAGAAACCCTTAAGGGCCCCTGAAACATATGCGAACGCACCTTTAAATTGGGGATGGTATAGTAGGGTGCGGCATTTCGCCAAGCCCCGCCACGATATCCGATTCCGGGGTGGCCATAGTCCCTTTCCAAAAAATGGGCGGGCAGGAGCGTATTGGGATTTTCGTTCGGCCGGTTGCTGTGCCCATCCGACCATACATCGCAATTCCAAGCCGCAATCTTTCCCTTGTCGTCCAAGGACGCCCTTAAATCAACCATCATAGCGGTACCAAAAGGTTCCCATCCGTTTTCATCGTCCCGCATCCATTGCAATCGAATATGCCTGCCCGGAAATTCGCGCGCCAACAATGCCGCTTCGGCCGCCACATCATTGGCCCCATTATGACCAAAACAACCTGATCCCGGCACAGCTTTCACATTTACCGAATCTTCGGGCATTTCCATCAACTTGGCCAAGGTTCGCCTCAGGGGATATGCCCCCTGGCAATGCGACCAAACCTTAAGTCTTTCATTGTCGAAAAAAGCCACCGCACATGAGGGGCCGTTAGCAGCATGCATCAGATAAGGCTTAAAGAACGAGGCTGTCAATTGAGTGGTCGATTCCTTCAGGACTTTTTCCGCATTTCCACGATCTTCGTGTACCTCCACATCGGCGGGCAGGGCTTTTAGATGGGATTTCAAGGCCGATTGATCCGGCAAACCAGGGGATGTATCCCATTGTATAAATGAATCTACTTTCCGTTTTAGTTGAATGGCCCCGTATTCCTTTTCCGCGATGACCCCTACGAAGTTGCCCTTTCTCACAATTTTGAGCAAGCCCGGTAATTTTTGGATTGCGTCCTCGTCCATAGAAACAATTCTTGAAGCGTAGCCAGGGGGATGTACCACCCGCGCATGTACCATGCGTGGGAACCTTAGGTCTTGTACGAATACCGCCTCTCCCCTAACCATGGCTTCGATATCTTTTCGGGGAAGGGGTTGGCCCACGTATTTCCGTACCGTTTTTCCCTTCAATTCAACGGAACTGTCCAAACTTCCCTCGATCTGCCTGCCCTTTAAGAGTTCGTAGAGGGTCGCTTCCTTATCCTTCCCCCTGACCCTGCCGTCCTTCAGAAAGAGTTCGGACACGGGTATCCGCCATTTTTGGGCCGCCAACTTCAATATCGCCTCACGGGCCGAGGCGGCTGCTTGGCGAATGGACATGGCGCTTGATTCAATCGACATACTTCCGGCGGTAAAACCCTCATCTGGCGTTACCCCTGTTTCGGCCATATTGACCTCGATCATGTCCAAAGAAGTGTCCAATTCCTCGGCCGCTACCTGTTTTACGGCCGTACTTATACCTTGCCCCAGCTCGAGCTTGCCCGTGTAGATACGTATTCTTCCGTCTTCCAACACCTGAAGCCATGAGTTGATATCATTCTTGTCCAGCGACTTTTCCGTTAGGGGTGCGGTCTGGTTTTCACACGAAAGGGTAATGGGCGCCGCCAATGAAAAACCTATACTTATACAACCAAGCTTCTTTACGAATTCTCTTCGGGTAGTTTCCATGGGCCTATAATTCTTGTGCTGCAGTCTTTACCGCTTTGATAATACGGGAGTGTGCCCCGCAACGGCATATGTTAATAGCGAGCTTTTTGCGTATTTCGTCATCTGAAGGATTGTTGTTGCCTTCGAGCAAGGCCACCGATGCCATTACCATTCCGTTGAGGCAATAGCCACACTGGGCCGCTTGTTCCTTTACAAAGGCGGCTTGTACCGGGTGCAAACTCCCATCGTCCCGAACCAAGCCCTCGATAGTCCGTATTTTGAACTTCACGGCCTCACGTACCGGCAATTGGCACGAAAGACGGGACTCCCCATCCAATAAGACCGTGCAAGCCCCGCATTGTTGCAGGCCACACCCGAATTTGGCCCCGTTCAGGCCCAACTCATTTCTAAGCACGTAAAGCAATGGTGTATCGGGGTCTATATCGATTTCATAATCCTTGCCATTTACATGAAGTGAAAGTGTATTATTCATATAAGGAATTCTTTAATGCACTTTATGCGCCTATGAATCTACGAAAAAAGCGACTTTACAAAAAGGCCCGTAAAGCCTAAAAAGGAAAAAGGTCTTGGTATTGTCAACTTTCAAATAACAAATCCCTCTTGTTTCACAACAGATTTAAGGCCGTTCACATCAAAATATTGCACCAGACCTACCCCTACCCTATGTTTGTCATGTAATAATAAAGGAAGTAAATTTTTTCATTTTCATATAGTGTTCTCGTAAAAGAGTCTTGTCTTAACCGGTAAGGCTCTTTTTTAGTTGCTACCTCCTTGTATACGATACGTTAAAGAGTACTGACTCATTGGTGACTCAAGACTTGCCGACCGGTTGGCCGAACAAATCCAAAATCGGTTTTCCTTGCCCGTCGGGCGTTGTATAAAACGGTCTCCCCTCAATAGTATAGTGCGTTTCGGGGTGAATGCCCAGGGCATGGTATATCGACTGGTGGACCTGATCGATAACTACGGGGTTTTCTACGGAAGAGCAGGGCCTTTCATCGGCCGTTTTGCCGTATACCAACCCTTTTTCGACTCCTCCGCCCCACAGTAAAATGGAACTGCCATCGGTAAAATGGCGGTGCATACCATAAAATTTTTCATCTTCGATAATATCGGGTTGATCGACCTGGTCTTTGACGGTCTCGCCCGGTCTTCCCTCCATAATCGCATCACGGCTAAATTCACTGGCCAAAATAACCAGTGTTCTATCCAAATGCCCGCTTTCATCCAAGTCTTTAATGAGCTGGGCAATGGGCCTATCGACCAACTCCTTCATCTTCTTGGCGCGGATATGGCCATTTTCGTGCGTATCCCACCCCAAAAAAGGCTCATATTCGGTAGACACACTGATAAACCGGCCTCCATTCTGGGCCAAACGTTTCGCCAGAAGGCAACCGAGACCAAACCTCCCCGTATTATAGGTATCGTAGACCTCCTTTGGTTCTTGCGACAGATCAAAAACCTTAGCTTCCGGGGAGTTCAAAAGACGATACGATTGTTCCATAGAGCGCATGAGCGATTCTTTTTGGTAGTCACTTCCCTGTTTTAGAAAACCGCTCTTATCGGCCAGTTCCTTATAAAGCTTGTACCTGGCCTCAAAACGTTTGAGCGACATCCCTTTCGGGGGTCTTACGCTTTCAAGTCCCCCCGCCGGATCAGGAATCAAGAACGGACCAAATTCAGTACCCAAAAAACCCGCGGAATGAAAGGCCTTGAGTTCTTCGGCCTCACCCACGGTAAAGCGTTGTCCCATAGCTATAAAAGGAGGAATCACGGGATTTTTGGGTCCGAGTTCCTTGGCGATCCACGCACCGATATGGGGTGCTTGGACCGATTGTGGCGGCTCGTAGCACGTATGCCAATGGTATTGGTGCCGTGTATGCAGGATATGCCCCAGATCGGCC
Source organism: Pseudozobellia thermophila (assembly GCF_900141855.1). Taxonomy (GTDB): domain Bacteria; phylum Bacteroidota; class Bacteroidia; order Flavobacteriales; family Flavobacteriaceae; genus Pseudozobellia; species Pseudozobellia thermophila. The sequence goes on along the minus strand of NZ_FQYU01000001.1, from coordinate 1,050,193 downwards.
GACTTGTACGAACGTATGATCGCCCCCTTGTCCATTACCCCGGCTATGGATTCCAATCCTTTTGAAAAATGGAGTCCGTCAACCACCGTAGGTATTTTGGGGAAGGTACTGAGCACCCTTTTGCTCTCGACCCCCTTTTCGTAGGGTACGTAGGCCTTGGGGTCGAAGGTCTCGGTATGGGCCATACCCCCTGCCATCCACAAAAGAATAACGGTATCTGCAGTGGATGCCAATTTTTGGACAGGTCGGGAGCAGGAGCCTAAAAAGCTGGCCACGGGAATCGATGTGGCCGATGCCGACAAGCTTGCTGCCGCCATTTTTTTGATGAACTCCCTTCGCTTATTGTCTTCTTGCATAGCTGCTGCCTTTATCGGGTGGTTTTAATTAATAAACTGGAATTCAGGAAGAATAACGGTAGACCAGAACACGTCTTGCACGTCTTCCTTTTTAGGCCTATCGCCCAAAACACTTAGCAGGAGGTTCCTTTCCTTTTCCGAGGGATTCCTTCCCAAGGTATTCCAATAGAGATGATCGACTATCTTTTGGCCCTCACCTCCGAATTTTTCGATCCAAAGCTCGGCGGCTTCCTCGAGCACACTGTTAAAAAATTCGCCATTGGTAAGTTCCAAGGCTTGAAGGAGGGTAGCTTGTTGATCCCTAGAGGTCGTCACGTTCTCACGGCTGGGCCTACCGAGTGCCTTCAAAAACGAATGTTGCTTGACCAGGCTTGCCCTGGCAAAGCCGCTGCGGTCATCCTCAAAGGTAAACCCGACCAACTTGCCCCAGTTCGAATGGCCGTAATTTCTAACCTGACCCCAAGCCGTATCGTCAAAGTCAACGGCCGTCCACGCCCCGTTGGGATGTTCGGCGGAACTTTTCCAACTGGTATCGGAATCAACTTTAATTTTGTGCCCGTCATCAAACTCTATTTCCATTGCGAACAAAACACCTGCAGGATTGGCAATAACCCCCTCATTTACGCCCTCAATGGCCACAAGGTTTTTTCCCGGCCTTAAAAATCGCCCTACATGGATTTTCCCCACACGCTTCCAATCGTTACCTTGGGCCACTTGCTCTCCGTTTATGTATAAGGTGTAGGCATGATCGACCGAAATAAGGGCTTTTGCTTCGAGGATGTTCTTGGCCGGTATCACAAACGATTTTCTAAAATACCTCTTTCCGGGTTCCGGGAGCACATCGCGATCAAACTTGATTTCGCGATGCCATATACGCTGGGCGGTAGGTTTTTGGCCCGAAGGGTCGTATTCAACAGCATGGAAGACCGGAAAAAACACTTGGCTTACGGCATCGGAAAACTGCTCGGCACTCAATCGACGCAACAAGGGTCCATTGAAGACATAATCTTCCTTGACCTCGTCAGGCCGTTCGTAATTGGCCGCGGCCAATTGATAGGCTTTCGATGTCATGATGCGTTTGATCAAGTGCTTAAGGTCATGGCCCGAATCGATAAAATCGGAAGCCAGCCAGTCCAAGAGATCCCGATCCCAGGGCTGATTGTCCATTTCATCGAGGGGCTCGACAATGCCACGTCCCATAAGCTTGGCCCAATAGCGGTTGACAATTGTGCGGTACAAGCGGCCATTTTCGGGTTTTACCATCACTTGCGACAGTTTAAACAAACGCTCTTGTACATTCTCGGCCTTGACATCGCCCAGTTCAGGATATAGAAAACCGACCTCTGCCATTTTGCCCAGGGGTTTGTCGCAACGGTTGAGCTCCAGTACCGAATCGGCAAAAATCGAGGCAAAACCGTAGGATTGTTCCAAGGTGAGGTTGCTCACAAAGCTGTTGTGGCAGGAGGCACATTTTACATTGACCCCCAGTAGCGATTGCCCAATGTTCTGTGCCGCCTGCATTTCGGTACGCTGGCTGGCATTGACCACCCCACGCCATTGAATGCCCTTTATAAAGCCCTCGGATTCCGGGGAAGGATCGATCAATTCCTTTACCATTTGGTCGTAGCCCTTATTATGGAGAAGGGAGTTATACAGCCAATCGGTAATTTGCTTTCTACCCCCGGTGATAAATCCCGTTCCGCTGTAATCGTTTCTAAGGAGGTCGTTCCAAAAGCTCAACCAGTGCTGTGTGTAGTTGTGGCCGTCGGCCAACAAGGAGTCAATAAGAACGCTCCGTTTGTCGGGGCGGGTATTTTTAACGAATGAATCTACGGCCTTTTTTGGGGGCAGGAGGCCTACAATATCCAAATAGGCCCTTCGAACAAAAACACGGTCTTCCACTAGTGGGGGCCACTCCTTATTTTGTTGGTCAAAATAGTTCCCTATCAACTTATCGACGGGGTGTTTTTCATCCGACTCCGGAAGAACGGGCTTAACGAGGGCCAGCTCGGCCTCGGGAAAGACCTTTACCTCTTGGTCCGACCAATGGGCGCCATTTTTGATCCACAGGCCGATAAGGGCTATTTCACTTTTCTTTAGCACTTTGCCCTTCTTGGGCATCACCTCATCGTGGTCCGGCGCAAGGGTAATTCGTCGGTACAATTCGCTCCGATCGGGATTACCCGCTATGACTACCTCTCCCGATTCGCCCCCTTTGAAAACCCCTTCCTTACTGTCTAGAACAAGGTCTCCCTTTTGTTTGTTTTCACTATGGCATTGGTAACAGTTATGCGCAAGGATGGCCCTGACCTCCAAATTCAATCGGTCTTGTTGGGCGGCACTCAAGGTATCGGTCCGCTTCAATTCGGCGAGCAGTTCCAAGCCCTTTCCTTCATCGTAAGCCGTTTTATCATCCGTAAAAACACTGGTCAAATAATCTTCGCCATGGGTAAGGTTCGCCCCCAAGTGACCCGCCAAGGTCAACAGGATAACAGTACATAGGAGTGAGATCCTATAAATTCGAAAATGCGGTAACTTTCCCTTCAAGGTTCCTCGCAACAGGGCCAAGGTTATAATGGCGAATAAGGCCGTAGCGATACCCAAATACTGATGGTTGTCTACCAAAGTGCCACTATAATCTTCTTGGTTTCGCAACAGCCAGCCAAACAAAGCGGACAGTACGGCCGAAACCGTTCCCAAGAAGACCATCCAGTGAATGCCCTCCCGGAGTCCCGGCCTTTTTCCACCCAGGGTCAATAATTCCAAGAAAAGGGCCACCACCAATAGGCCTATGGGGAAATGTACGAGCAAGGGGTGTAGCCTACCTAGAAATTTAAATATCCAATTGAAGTCTTCCATGAATCAAATTAGTCTGGTTGGTTTAATCTCAATTCCCAAAAGCACAATTTGGCATATCGAATTGAAATCGCATTGAATTTAATGAATTCACAGCTAAGTTCTTAAGTTCTATTAAAAAGAAGGATCAAACAGCTAGTTTGAATCCGTTAAAAAGAACCAGAAACAAATAGATCTCAAAAAGGATATCGGGCCTTATTTGAAACGTTTAAAACACGCTACAGAAGTTTCTGAAGATGCCTTTTAAAAAATTTGGCGCTTTGAGAAGCACTCTTGGTAGCGTCTACCGAATAATTGCCCCCTTGCTCTATATAATAATATTCCAGTCCCGATTTGACCGGGTCTGGCAGCAGTTTGGTATAATCTATAGACCCATTGCCCAGTTCGGTATAATCGCGGGTGGTTTTGTCCATATCTTTAATGTGCCACATGACATAGCGCCCCGGTTGGGCATCAATCAGTTCTTGGGGAGTGTATTTTGAGGAATGCATCACCCAATACATGTCCATCTGAAGCTTTACCAATTTGGGGTCGGTTTCGTTTACAATAATATCGAAGCCGTTCTGCCCATTGTGGTCCTCAAACTCAAAACCGTGGTTGTGGTAGGCAAAACCGAGGCCTGCCTTGTTTACCTGTTCCCCTATGGCATTCAACTTTTGGGCCATCAACTTAAAATTTTCGATGGTCCTTTGTTCGGGAGCGATCCAGGGCCAGGTGATGTATTTGCTTCCCAACGTACCCGCCCCCTCGATACATCGGTCTACATAGTATTTCAACTCGTCATCGCCTTTGTTCAAATAAGGTGAAAACCCGTAATGGCCACTGGAGACCGTTAGCCCCAAATCGTCTAGAATGCGCTTGAATTCCGAGGCCTTAAAACCATAATACGCCTTTTTCCCCTCATCAAAACCATAGATTTCAAAGTCTTGATAGCCCATTTTCCTTAAGGCCTTTAGGGTATTGACCGGGTCCTTCGCCATTTCATCGCGGATGGAGAACAACTGATAGCCCATTTTGTACCGAGGCTTGTTTAAGATTGGCCAATAAGACAATGGCGTTATGGCCAAGCCTCCCAAAACTGATGCTCTTTCGATAAATCTTCTTCGGTCCATTGGTTGCTTTTTTTTTACCTAAAATCGATTGAATTGTACTTACACTATTCATTGGCCGGATAAAAAAAGGCCTTTTTATGGATTGCCGGCAATATCCGAACATTTTCCGGCAACATTCGATTCCCGTCCCAAATTACGGGCCGTAATTTAATCAATTCCCCCAAAGCCAAGCCCTTTCAAAGACCAACTTTAACACAGCCATCCTCCCTTCCCTTGATTCTGTTTGCTATCCCCATCACCAAATGACAGCTATACGCCATCTAGGCCGTTGTCTTTTTAGAAAACACCTTGGTGCTCGTTTTCATATCGGCATAGCGGGGATCCTGGACATAATCTTGTTTTTGCATCTTGATGGCCTCGATACTCAAAAACCCGAATTCGCTCACTACCTTACCGTAAAACCTGTAAATCCCCTTCCCCCTAAAGTGATATTTAGCGGCCACGGGAGGAAACAGCACTACATCGAACACCTTGCCCTGCTGGTCTATCAACGTGGCAAAATGCATACGTTTGCCATTATGGGTTCGTGTATTCTTAACGGTGACCAAATACCCGTAGATATCGATATGGCGGTTCAAAAACCGCTCTAGGTCATGGGCACAACGTTTGTTCTTGGGCGGTTCGGCCAACAGTTCAAAGGGACTGCACAGGCAAAAGCCCAGAAGTTCCAACTGGGTAAAGGCCTCCTCCAGGTCGGTAGTGTGCATTTCGGGAATCTTAAAGTTTTGCCGCTTGGGCGGAAACAACTTCGGATGGTCGATTTTCATGTTTTTGTTCAGAAATAAATGCGCCTTCCACAACAATTGGTGCTTGTTGGTTCCCGTAAACCGAAAGGCATTTATACGTATCAGGATACTGACCTGCTCAATGGAAATCGTTACCCTATCCAGAAAATCCTCGAGGGAAGAGAAATGGCCTCCCGTATTCCTTTCCCTTATGATCCTTTCAGACACCCTATGCTCCAAATCGCGCAGGTAGCCAAAGCCCAAAAAAATATCCTTCCCATAAATCACATTGGCATTGAAGCTTCTGTTAATGCAGGGCGGATGTATAATACCCCCCAACATCCGGGCTTCGTGCACATAAAATTCGGGGCGGTAAAACCCGCCTCCGTTATTGAGCACGGCCACCATGTACTCCAACGGAAAATGGGCCCGTAAGAACAAGGTTTGGTAGCTCTCGACCGCATAGGAGGCGGAATGCCCCTTGGCAAAGGCATAGCCGGCAAAGCTGGCGATCTGTTCCCAGACCTCGAAAATAATACTATCGGGCTCTCCCTTTTTTCGGCAGTTGTCTATAAACTTCAACCGTACTTTTTCAAACTCTTCGCGGGAGCGGAACTTACCGCTCATACCACGTCGCAGTACATCGGCCTCCCCCAAGCTGAGCTCCGCAAAATGGTGGGCCACTTTGATCACGTCCTCTTGGTAGACCATGACCCCATAGGTCTCGGGCATAATATTGAGCATCACGGGGTGCGCCCTTTCTTTTGCCCTACCCTTGTCGCGGTGCCTTAAAATATATTCGCGCATCATACCGCTTTTGGCAACACCGGGCCTAATAATGGAGCTCGCCGCTACCAAACCGAGGTAGTTATCGACCTCCAATTTTTTCAAAAGCATCCGCATGGCGGGCGATTCCACATAAAAACAGCCCATGCACTGCGCACTCTTGATCAATGCGTTAACCGACCGATCGGTCTTAAACCTACGCACATCGTGAATATCGAACGAGTTTATTTCATCGGGTCGGTTGTAGCCGATAATATCCACCGCCTCCCGTATTTTGGCGAGTCCGCGCTGCCCAAGGATATCAAATTTATAAAGCCCGACATCTTCCGCGATCACCATATCAAACTGAACGGTCGGAAACCCTTTGGGCGGAAGGTGGGTAGCGGAAAACCAATGAATCGGTTTTTCGCTGATCAGAATACCCCCCGCATGAATGCTCAGATAGTTGGGCATGCCCTTGATCAAGCGGCCGTATTTTAATACCAACCGCGAAATTTCATCGAGCTTTTGGGGGTCGTACCTCCCCTCCGAAAGCAGGTCGATCTCGTTTTTTGGCAACCCGAACACCTTGCCCAATTCACGGACCACCCCTTTCTCCTTAAAAGTAACATAGGTACCCAATAGGGCCACATGATCAAAACGTTCAAAGATATATTTCGTCATTTCGGGACGGTCGCGATGCGAAAAATCGATATCAAAATCAGGGGGATTCACCCGATACAAATTGATAAAGCGCTCAAAATACAGATCGAGCTCTATGGGATCCACATCGGTAATTCGCAATAGGTAGGCCACGATACTATTGGCCCCGCTACCGCGACCCACATAGAAAAAACCTCTTCTTCGGGCCTCGGAAACGATATCCCAATTGATAAGAAAATACGAAACAAAGCCCATAGTCTTGATCAGTTCCAGCTCTTTGTGCAAGCGTTCCGTAATACCCGGCCCGCCTTCGGGATACCGGTAAGACAAGCCCTCTTGGCAGAGCTTTTCCAGCAAGGCCTCATCCTCTTCCTTCGTATTCAGGTAGGTTTTTAGGTTTTGAGGTTCCCTATCCGGGGAAAAATCAAAACAGATGCTGCACGAATTCATCAAGCGTTCGGTATTCTCCAAGATATGGGCATACTCCGAAAAGGCCGCGGCCAAATTACCTATGGGGAACATCTTTTCACCTTCATTGGCCTCCTCGCTTTTGTCCAGCTTGCTAAGCAGCACATTATTGTCGATGGCCCGCAGCAGGCGGTGTGCGTTAAAATCGCTTTTGTTGCGAAAGGTAACGGGCTGTTGCACCACCAACCTATCCTTTAACCCGGACAGTCTTGAAAAGGGCAATTTTCGCAGGTCGGCGATCGATACACCGATGTATTCGTTCCCGTTAAAAACCGATATCTCGTTGAGCAGCACCTTCTCAAAGGGGTATACCACATAAGCGTGTTTGAACTTGGGCGCCACCATAGGAAACTTTTTTCCTTCGTACAGGTGTTCCGACAAAAAGTTGTTCAGCTCCAAGTAGCCTTCATTGTTTTTGGCGATACCGATAAAACAGGGTTCGGCACCATTTCGAAAATCGATGCCCAGAATGGGCCTGACCCCATAATCGGGGGCCAAACGCACAAAATTGAGACAGCCCGACGTATTGTTGATGTCGGTCAATGCCAACTGTGTCACCTCATTTTCTTGGGCCAGCTGCAAGAGCTCCTTTTCGGAAAAGGTTCCGTAACGAAGGCTGTAATATGTATGGCAGTTTAGGTACAATTTCGTCGATGTTTATTTTGGTTATGGACGATCGCAAACGACCCCACTGTATTCCTGTGGTTTTACCAGCATTACTGTTTTCGATGGGCCAACACGATCGGCGGTCGGCCATCGAAGGGGTTCTGCATTCTTCCGATGGTACGTGCGCCCATGGCCGAGGCACGGATCACGCTCTTATCGCCATAGCGCTTTCGAATATGGTCCATGGCGTGATACAGGTTCAAGATTTCCTCGGTATCGTCAAATAGGTTGATCTGGTAATTGCCCGATACCAGATGGCTAAAGCGGATGCCCACCAAGCGCACCAACAACCTTCGGTTGTACAAGGTCTTGAACAGCTCCAAAATCTTGGGAATCAAAATATGATCGGCACTGGTATAGGGAATACGCATTTGTTTCGAATAGGTATTGAAATCGGAGTACCTGATCTTGACCGCGATGCAGGCCGTCAACTTTTCGCCCCGTCGCAACTGATAGGCCAGGTTCTCGGTCATTGCAATGAGAATGCCCCTTAATTTTACCACATCTATCGTGTCTTTGTCAAAGGTTCGCTCGGTAGAAATCGATTTTCGTTCGCAGAACGGAACCACGGGGGTATGGTCGATACCATTGGCCCTTTTCCATATGATCCTTCCGTTTTTGCCCAAGACCCGTTGCATGACATCTATGGGCATTTCTTGAATGGTACGCACTTGGCGTAGCCCCAGATTGCTGAGCATTTGATAGGTCTTATCGCCCACCATAGGTATTTTTTTGATGGATAGGGGAGCGAGAAAGGGTTTCTCCAAGCCGTAGTCTATCTTCAGTTGATTGTTGGGCTTGGCCTCGTTAGTGGCCACTTTCGAGACCACCTTGTTGACCGAAAGTCCGAAAGAAATAGGCAGTCCCGTTTCCTTAAGGATCCGTTGGCGCAGCTCCGAAGCGTATTTGTAGCAGCCAAAAAAACGATCCATTCCCGTTAGGTCGGCGTAAAACTCATCGATACTCGATTTTTCAAAAAGGGGCACCTGCTCCTTGATAATCTCGGTAACCATATCGGAATAGTTGCTATAGGTACCCGCATTTCCCTTTATGGCAACCGCCTCGGGGCACAGTTCCTTGGCCATTTTCATGGGCATACCCGAATGCACGCCGTAACCTCGGGTCTCATAACTACAGGCCGCGACCACGCCCCTATCGCTCAACCCGCCCACCAATAGCGGTTTGTTCTTTAACTCGCTATTGATAAGGCGTTCTACGGATACGAAAAACGTATCAAGATCCAGATGTAAAATGGTCTTTTGCATAACTATCCTCAAAAATCGGACAGCCACCTTGCTTGGTAATTGGCCGTCCTCAACCGGACAGCTAATTTATGGAATAATTCCATTTATTTGGAAAATATCCTAGTTAAAGAATAAAAATTAACAGAGGAGGCCAGATATCCATCTGTACCCGACCTCCTCTGTAAATGCGGTAAACACTAGAGGTCGATGGTAATTTTATCGCCCGTCTTCGCCGCCTTGTAGATAGCGTCGATAATTTTCATATCCTTTAAGCCCTCTTCGCCGTCTACGGGAACGATGGGCTGTACCCCGTCAAAAATAAGCTGGGCCATACCGTCCATTTGCAAGGTCTGATGGGTAATATGGGGCTGGTCGAGCTCGCCCTTGTGGGTACGCCCCTTGATGGGGCCGTAGCCGGTAGATGGTTTCATTTCGACCCATCCGTCGGAACCGGTCATAAAAAACCGGTCTAAATGGCTCATGTTATAGGTAGAGAGGCAGTTGGCCACCGCACCGCTGGGAAAGCCCAATTGAAACTGGATCGTTTCGTCGACCCCTTCCTTAAACTTTACCGGGTCGGTCTTGGTCTCTTGGGCCGTTACCCAAACCGGATCCTCACCCAGCATATAGCGGGCCCCGTTGATCGAATAGATGCCGATATCCATCATGGCACCGCCACCCGCCAATTTTTTGTCCAAGCGCCATTGGTTGGGGTTGCCGATGGTAAAGCCCGATTGGCCTTGAAAAAACTTTACTTTGCCGAACTCCCCGTTCTTCCTCATTTTGATTACCTCAACCGTTTTGGGCTCAAAATGCATGCGGTAACCGATCAGTAGTTTTACCTTGGCGGCCTTGCACGCATCGACCATGGCCTGGCCCTCTTCGGCATTAATGGCCATAGGCTTTTCGCTGATAACATGTTTTCCGGCCTTCGCCACCCGAATGGCCTGGTCTTTATGCAGTCCGTTCGGGGTAATTATGTATACCGCGTCGATATCGGGATTATCTTTTATGGCATCAAAATTTTCGTAATTGTAACAGTTCTTTTTGGGAATACCGTATTTCGACTGCCAGTCTTTGATCTTGGAGGGCGTGCCACTGATCACACCGACAAGCTTGGCCCGTTTACAGTCTTTCATGGCCTCGGCCACCCGGGTACCGTAACTGCCCAAGCCCATGATCGCCACTTTTAGGATGGGGCCCTCATAGGGGGCTTCCGCTGCGGCAAAAAGATTGGAACTATGATATAAAATTGGTAGACCGACCGCCGAAACAGTCAACTTTTCAATAAAATTTCTTCGTGATCCCATAATACTGTCCGATTTTGTTATTGTTCTAAAAATAAGGATTATGTATTAAGAAAAACACTTTTGGGAATGAAAATACTGTCCCGATAATCAAGCCGATACGTTAAGGTCGGCCCTTAAACCTAAAATCGACATTACCGCCCGAAAGTATGATTCCCACTTTTTGGTTTTCGAACTTTTCCCTTTCCTTTAGCACTGCGGCCAAAGCCACTGCGCTAGACGGCTCGACAACGATCTTCATACGTTCCCAAATTAAACGCATGGCCTCGATTATCTCCGACTCGGTTACGCGTACAATGCTTTCGACATGTTTTTGAAGAATAGGAAAGTTTTTGTCGCCCAACTGGGTTTTTAATCCGTCCGCTATGGTATCGGTAGTTTTGTTCGATTCGATTTTACCGCTTTTCAACGAACGGTAGGCATCATCGACCGCAATGGGTTCACCGCCTACAACCGCACATCCCTTGCCGAAATAGTAGGCGGCCAACGCCGTACCGGCGATGAGTCCGCCACCTCCGACCGGGGCAACCACATAGTGGAGGTTCTGCTCTTCTTCGAGGAGTTCCAAGCAGGCCGTCCCCTGCCCGACGATTACATCCATATCATTGGAGGGATGTATAAAAGTGGCCCCGGTCTCTTTTACTATCCGGGCCGCCTCGCTTTCCCGGGCCGCCAATGTGGGATCGCATTCGATGATCTCGCCCCCATACTCCATTACGGCATTTTTCTTTACCTGGGGCGCGTTCGACGGCATTACGATATACGCCTGAACCCCTATCCTGCCCGCGGCCAGGGAAAGGGCTTGGGCAAAATTTCCCGAAGAATGGGTAACCACCCCTTTCTCTTGCTGTTCCTCGGTCAAACAAAGAATGGCATTGACAGCCCCCCTGGGCTTAAAAGATCCGCCCCGCTGAAAGTTTTCACATTTGAACACCATGTCGGCACCGGCCATCCTGTTCAGGGACCTGGAAGAAAACACAGGTGTTCTGTGAATGTGCGGGGATATACGTCTATGGCAATCAAGAAGTGTGTCTTTGTCCATTTTCAAAAAATTTTTGGGTTTTATAGGCAATTCGCTTTTAAAGTCCAATCCCAAATTAATCAATTTCCTGACCCTGAACCTCCTTTTTTACAAAACTTGGGTCCCAGCCCGTTCGAACCTTGCCACTTCGCCTCCCAAAATTATTTTGCTATATTCAAACATTTACGACCAAAAACCGTTATATAACGTACTATCTATAGTTGAATTTCTCGTCAAACGGCATCCAAAAGAACCGACCGTTTTTCAAGAAAGTAAAAATGCCATCAAATTCGAATGAAATATCCCCTCTTGGCCATATGGGTGTTTTTTATAAGCCAATTTTCCTTTGGGGCTACCCATTTTTGGGGTATACTCGATCAAGAAACGTTCTCCGATTCGCTCGACAAAAAATCGAAAATAGAGATTACCTACCCCAACTCCGCTACGGTATGGACCATTTCGGAACCGGCGCGAATAGAGTGGAAGACTACAAACATCGGCCCTGAAAAATCGATCCGCTTCTTTTTGGCCCTCAACGATATGGTCGTCCAAGAGTTGGGCACTTTCAAAAACTCCCTTAGTGCCGACGATATCGCATTGGCCAAGAACATCGGCACGGGCGATTCTTATCAAGTGGTGGGCATTGAACTATTTCCCGACAACAAACACCAAATTGCCAAATACGCCACCCCTTATTTTTCCATTCGGAATCCGGAGGCCGATGCCCGAAAAGCCGCCTACGAAGCCAAAAACAGGGAAAGACCGGTACAAGCCACCGCAAAAAAAACACCTGTGGAGCCTGCCCCCCAGTTCGATGGCCGAAACATTTCGTATGTTGAGGAAGTTGCTTTTGACAATGAAGACATCACCATTGAAATTTGGGATCACGGCCGCCAAGACGAAGACATCGTTTCCATATACCTCAACGGCAAGACCCTAATATCGAAGCATTTACTTACCTACCATAGAAAACGGGTGACCTGTACCTTGGAGAAAGGAAGGCCCAACGACCTATTCCTCTATGCGCACAACCTCGGAAAATCACCACCGAATACGGTATCCGTAGAAATCAGCGATGGCAAGACTTCGGAAAAAATCATATTGAATTCCGATTTAAAACGCTGCGAGGCAGTCAAGATCAGCGTAAACTAATTGCCGCGCGCTAGCCCTGCCCCTTATTGATCGTATAGGCGGCGTCGTTCCAACGCAGTTCTTGCTTAAATCGATATAGGTCCGTTTTTTCGTCGATCAAGAGAAATTCGATATCCATCATTTCCGCATAATCTTCCAAAGATTCCGCCGAAACATTCTGGCTGTAACAGGTGTGATGTGCCCCACCACCATAAATCCAAGCGGCAGCGGCCGTTTGCAGGTCGGGCTTGGGATTCCACAAGACCCTGGCCACGGGGAGTCGGGGCATATCGTTTTCGATTTCCACCGCTTCAACCTTGTTCACCAACATTCTAAAGCGATTGCCCATATCGACGATCGATGCGTTCAAGGCCGCACCCGCACCGGCATTGAAGACCAAACGAACGGGGTCTTCCTTTCCTCCTATCCCCAGGGGATGAATTTCGCATCGCACCTCGTCTTTGGCGATCGACGGACAAATCTCCAACATGTGCGAGCCCAAGCAACTCGATCGGGAAGGGTTGAAGTGATATGTATAATCTTCCATAAAACTGTTTCCTCCTTCCAAACCTGCTCCCATAACCTTCATGGTACGTACCAGGGCCGCCGTTTTCCAATCGCCTTCGCCCCCGAAACCATATCCACTGGCCATTAGCCTTTGGGTGGCAATACCGGGCAATTGTTTTATACCGTGCAAATCTTCGAACGTATCGGTAAAGGCGGTATACCCCCCTTCTTCCAAAAAGGCCCTCATGCCCAATTCTATTCTTGCTGCATCCTTAAGGGAAGAGCGCATACTTCCATCGGATTTTAATTGGGCGGCCATGGTATAGGTTTCCTCGTATTCCTGGACCAAGGTATTAATTTGGGTCTCTGAAACGGCATCGATATACTCGACCAGGTCACCGATCCCATACCCATTAACCTCATAACCGAATTTCATCTGGGCCGACACCTTGTTCCCGTCCGTAACGGCTACCTGCCTCATATTATCGCCAAAACGGGCCACCTTCATTTTTTTGGAATCGGCGACGGCACTTGCCACGCGACACCAAGCGGCCACCTTTTCGATTACCGTTTGGTCTTGCCAGTGCCCTACGACCACTTTTCTGTTCATGCGCATTCGCGAAGCCAAAAAGCCAAACTCGCGCCCTCCGTGGGCCGATTGGTTAAGGTTCATAAAATCCATATCGATAGCGCCCCAAGGGATATCGCGATTGAACTGGGTATGCAGGTGCAAAAAAGGCTTTTGCAAGGCCTTAAGTCCGGCAATCCACATCTTCGCCGGCGAAAAAGTATGCATCCAAGTAATGAGTCCCACACAATTATCATTGTTATTGGCCTCTTTACAAAGCGCATGGATCTCGTTGGGCGTCTTTACCGTTGGTTTGCAAACGATTTTAATGGGGATGGACTTATCGGCATTGTAATACCTTGCAATCTCATCGGAATCTTTCGCTACCTGCCCCAAGGTTTCAGGACCATATAGGTGTTGGCTTCCCGTAACGAACCAAACCTCGTTATCTGCAATATCGATCATTATAGTTTCTGTATGAATAATTTATAAACTTAAGGCACTAAAGGAAATCATGATATAGACCACAATAAGAAGCACGATGACCGATGTGACTATATCCCAAATATTATAACTCGATTTGTTTTGGGCCTTCTGTTCCGCGGATACGCTACCAAAGGTCAAACCTGCCAATTGCGCCTGGGACGGGGCAGGATAAAACATGCTTACCACGACCGCAATGGCGATGCACATGGCAAAAAAGTAGGCCCCAAAGACCAACCAATTGATATCGGCCAACCTGAACATAAAACTGTCTTCCGCAAAGCTCGATTTTACAATTTCGAGGGTGAGTTTGGAAAACCCAATAACAAAACCGCCGACCAAGGTGGCGATCGCCCCGTTGGCATTGATGCGCTTATAGAAAATACCTAGCAAGAAAACGGCGGCTATCGGCGGAGAAATATAGGCCTGTACATTTTGAAGGTATTCATACAGTCCGTCGGACAAGGTAGTTATGATAGGAATCCACAAAAGACCGAGCCCCACCACAAAAAAGGTAGCGATACGGCCTGTTTTGACCAATTCTTCCTCGGGTTTTTCAGGCCTCATTTTTTTGTAAATATCCAATGTAAAAAGGGTAGAACAAGAGTTGAAGACCGAGGCCAACGAACTCATTAAAGCGGCCAATAGGCCGGCGGCCACCAAGCCGCGCAATCCCGAAGGCATCAAATTGCTCATCAAGACCGGGAAGGCCTCGTCGGGACTGTCCCAATCCAATTTCCCCTGCATTTTCAACCCTAGGGCCACGACCCCCGGAATCAGAAACAAGAAAACCGGCATCAATTTCAACAATGCCCCAAAGATGCTTCCCCTTCGTCCCTCCTTTATGTTTTTAGCCGTCAGTACCCTTTGTACAATTACCTGGTCGGTACACCAATACCAGATACCTACCACGGTACTGGTAATGAACAAGGGCAACCACGGGTAATCGGGGTCTGAATTGGGCCGCCACATATTAAAGTAATCGGCCCCCACGGTTGCTTTCAGTTCGCCCCATCCGCCAACGGCATCCAAACCCAGGTATGTGAGAATTCCGGCCCCAAGGACCAATACGATGGCCTGGATGGTCTCGGTATAGACCACGGCGCGCATACCGCCCAAGACCGTATAAACACCTGTAAGCACGACCGTCGCCACGGCACCGACCCAAAACGGGATGCCCAACAAAGCGGATACCACTACCCCTCCGGCATATATCGTAACCGAAACCTTGGTCAGTATATATGCGATCAATGAAACTATGGACAACACCCATCTAGAGCGTGCATCGAAGCGCCTTTCGAGAAACTCGGGCATGGTAAAGACGCCACTACGGGCATAGAAGGGCAAGAACACCCAACCCAACATCAAAACCAACCATGCGTGGAGCTCATAGATAAGCAGGGGCATTTTGTCCCCGGCCCCATTACCGGCAAGGCCCACCACATGCTCCGACCCGATATTCGAGGCAAAAATCGAGGCCCCGACCACAAACCAACCGATATTTCTACCGGCCAGGAAATAATCTTCGGTATTCTTTTGCTTTTGTTTGATCACCCACCAGGCCACGCCGAGCAAGACCAAAAAATATAGGGCAATAACTACCCAGTCGAGTGTATCCAGTCCTTTCATACTAATTATTTTGTTGGTTATTCAGAAGCTTATTGTTCTTGCCCGTAGTAGGAGTTGCCCCCATGCTTACGTTCAAAGTGTTTCTTTTTCAAGGCCTCTTTTAGCGTATTGGCCATCGGATCGATCTGCAAGGTCAAATAGGCCATTTTGGCAACTTCTTCGCAGACCGCACTGTTATACACCGCTTTTGCGACACTTTTCCCCCAGGTGAAGGGTGCGTGGTTGCCCACCAAGACCATTTCCACCTCGTTATGGTCAAGTCCCTTTTCCCTTAGACAATCTATGATCTGGTATCCGGTCATATGCTCGTAATCGCCTTGGATATATTCGTCTTTCATCGGTGGTGCACACGGAATATCGGATGTTAGGTGATCGGCATGGGTAGTGCCAAAAACGGGAATATCCTTAATGGCCTGGGCCCAAGCTGTGGCATAGGTCGAATGGGTATGGACCACTCCCCCGATTTCGCCCCATTCCTTATACAGTACGGCATGGGTCTTGGTATCTGACGAAGGCCGCATTTTACCCTCTACCACTTGGGCATTATAATCGCAGATAACCATATCGTCGACCTTGAGGTCGGCATAGGGAACCCCGCTGGGTTTTATCGCAAAAACCGCCTCGTTGCGGTCTACCGCACTGGCATTGCCGAAAGTAAAAAGGACCAGGGCCAGCTCCGGTAGCCTCATGTTGGCCTCGTAGGCCTCTTCCTTTAAAGTTTTGTATTTACCCATTGCTTTTTACTTGATCCATTATATGTGTTTCCATAGTATCGCACAATTTGTTGTAGCTGTCATAAACCCTATCGTAAGCGACAACGTTGGCCTCGTTCGGTTCATATACCGTTGCGTATGCGCTTCCCATTTTTTCCATGGCACTGGGTACGCTTTGGTGGGCGTTTGCGGCCACAGCCCCGAAAATGGCCGCCCCAAGGGCGCACGCCTGTTCAGAGGCCACTACTTTTATGGGCATATTCAACACATCGGCCATCATCTGCATAATAAACGGCGATTTTTTGGCCACGCCCCCGAGGGCTATCACTCCCTTTATGGGAATGCCTTCGGACAAAAACCGGTCTACGATCTTTTTCGCCCCAAAGCAGGATGCTTCGACCAAGGCGCGGAAGACCTTTGGGGAATCACTACCTAAATTTATACCGGCTATTACGCCCTTTAGGTTTTGGTTGGCATCCGGGGTTCTCCTACCGTTCATCCAATCCAAGGCCAATTCGCCCGAAGCACCGATAGGCTCCCTTTCGGCGGCATTGCTCAACTCTGGGATCAGTCGCTCCATGGTTTCCTCGATCAGTCGGTCTTTGGTCGGCCCGTCGATAACCGACGATGTTGCGATAAGTTCCTTGACCGGCCAGGCCAGTAATCTTTCATACCAGGCATAGATATCGCCAAAAGCGGACTGACCCGCTTCCAAGCCCAGCATATCGGGGATAACGGAGCCGTTTACTTGTCCACATATACCTTTTACCAGCTTTTCCTTTCCTTCCATAGGAGCTACCAGGACATCGCAGGTAGAGGTACCCATGATCTTAGTAAGGAAGAAAGGTTCGGTCTTGGCGCCCACGGCCCCCATATGGGCATCAAAGGCGCCCACGGCCACAACCACGTTATTTGAAAGCCCCAATCGATCGGCCCATTCTTTGCTCAAGGTACCGGCCGGCTCATCGGAGGTAAACGTTTTTGAGTACAGCCGGTCTCGCAAGCCGTTTAAAACAGGGTCGAGGGCCACCAAAAAATCGTTGGAAGGGAGTCCGCCGAAATCGCTATGCCACAAGGCCTTGTGGCCCGCGGCACACCTGCTCCTTTTCATTTGGGACACATCGTTGCCCCCGGTCAGCAAAAAGGGCACCCAATCGCAATGCTCCACCCACGAATGGGCCGCCTTCAGCACCCCTGCATCTTGTCGCGAAATATGCAAAATCTTCGACCAGAACCATTCGGAGGAATAAATGCCCCCTTCGTATCGGGTATAATCGATTTCCCATTTTTTACAAAGGGCGTTGATCTCTGCGGCCTCTTTAATGGCCGTATGGTCTTTCCAAAGAACGAACATGGCATTGGGATTGTCCTTGAATTCGTCCAAAAGGGCCAAGGGGGTACCGGCCGCATCGACCGCAACAGGCGTCGAACCCGTAGTATCTACCCCAATGCCAACTATACGCTTCGCGATTTCGGGTCCAACGGCATCGATACAGTTTTTAATCGTGGCCTCGATTCCTTCTATATAATCCAAGGGATGTTGTCGAAAGCGGTTTTTGGAGGCGTCGCAATACATCCCCTTTTTCCACCTTGTATAATAGTGGACGGCGGTTGCCAATTCTTCCCCGGTTCCGTTATCGACCAAAAGGGCCCTTACCGAGTCCGAGCCAAAATCCAAGCCTAAGCTATATGTGTTCATTCGAAAATTCCATATTTAGTTAAAAGATGGGGAGAACCATTACCACTTCGATGGTTACGACAGCCCCCAAGGGAAAAAATTTTGTCCTTATATGCTGAAATGCTTTACATCGTTATATTTTTCCTCATCAAAACGGTAGAGAAAGGCCCCTTTCTTCGATTCCGATTTGTCCTTTTCATCCAACCGGATCAGAAAATTCATCGCGCTCAGTTTTTTTCTAAAGTTGCGCTTGTCGATCTTCTCGCCCAAAATGGCCTCATATAGCCTTTGGAGTTGCGGCAAGGTAAACTTTTCGGGCAATAGGTTAAACCCAACGGGACCGGTCTTCACTCGACGCCTCAGGCGCCTCATGGCCGCTTCCACCATCTCTTCGTGGTCAAAGATCAACTGCGGAAGTGCATCTATGGGAAACCATTGTGCCTTATAACTCCTGACCAACTCGTCGTCATAGTTTTCCTTTAAGACCAAGGCGCTGTAGGTAACGGAAATTACCCGCTCGTAGGGATCGCGATCGGCCTTTCCAAAGGCATGCACCTGCTCCATATACACATCCTCCAGCCCCGTAAGCTCCCTTAAGACCCGATAGGCGGCATCGTCAAGATCTTCGTCGTTGACCACAAACCCACCTATGAGCGACCACTTATCGCGCTCGGGCTCAAAACCGCGGTGCACGAGCAACAACTCCAAGTTCCCCTGGTTGAAACCAAAAATGAGGCAGTCGACCGCAACCGTTATCTGCTGTACCTCCTTATAGGCCCTATTAATTTGAAATGGCTTTTGCAAAACGTTTCAAAATTTCTGCTAAAATAGAAGAAATAAATAATAGTGTGAAATTTACACTTATAAAAATACAAAACAAGGCGATATTAGATATCAAAAATGCAAAATTATTTCAAATTTACACCCACATTTACAGAGAAGCAAACAAAATATGGCGGTGGCCTGCCCGGATCCTATTGGCCCAATACCTTAAAAACCAAGACAAAAAGCAAGGCTACAATCCCCATATGTTTCGCCCAGGAACCTTTTTTACATTTTTTAACTTTTGGTATTTTTTTGAATTTTTATTTTTATTCAGAATTTGTAATAGCGATACTATGCCATTTAGTAGACATGAAGACGATTTTTTGCCCGCGTTTTCTGTTCTGCCTGTTCAAGAAAATTTAGGCAATCTATTATCAAATAACACAAAAGGTGGGCAAAATTCCTTTATAGCGATGCCAATACATCATTTACTCGTTGCATCCCCTTTGGAAAACAGCAATTTCGAGTTCAAATTTCACAGATGAAGGTACCTCCGTACTTTGCAGGGATACTTGGCCGAGGGGTTTAGCCCCTTCCCGTAACCCCTATAAAAATCATTTCATCATTCTGTTTCTTTAGACGAATACTTTTTAGCACAAAGTATAATTTAAAAAATAGTTATGGAATCATTTTACACCACCAAGAAAGAAAACCATCGAAGACTTCATTCCTTTCCGCCGCCAAGATTTCAAAAATTTCAAATGAAATTGGGGAATACCGGCGTACATATCCTTATCCCGCCCAATTCCCTTACTAAGCACAACCATTCCGCGAGGGTACAAAACGGGGTACTCCACCTAAGAATAAAAAAACCCAAAAACAACTGCGCGTATTACAGCCGGCCCATGTTGTATAATGGGCGTGAAAAAGACATCGATTTTCAGATCCGGCTTCCCGACAAAGGGCGTCGCCATATCAATAACGTTCGATTTTACAATGGAGCAATAAAAATCCGCCTATCCAAAGAACACAACAAAACGAAGGGTTTCACAAGGTGGCCAGGACCGTCTTTTTCATCCCATAGGTCAACCGTCAACTAACCCCAAAAAACATCGACAAGGTTTAGCCCATATTCAATCAAATTAAACCTCACATACCGAGCATGGACATACAAATCGAAAAACTGACCAAAACCTACGGCCCTCAGAAGGCCGTAAACGACATCAGCTTTGATGTTAAAACGGGGGAAGTCCTCGGATTTCTTGGTCCCAACGGAGCGGGAAAATCCACCACCATGAAAATGATCACCGGTTATATCGGTATCGAAAAAGGAGATATACGAATCGGTGGCAAAAGCGTAACCGACCCCGAGAGCAATTTTAAGCGACACATTGGGTACCTGCCGGAAAACAATCCCTTGTACCTAGATATGCCCATCATCGATTACTTGGAATTCTGCGCCGCCCTGCAAGGGGTAGAAAAGGCAAAGATCAAGGGCAGGATCCGGGAGATGATAGGCCTGTGCGGACTCAACCGCGAGAAACACAAAAAGATCGGGGAACTATCGAAAGGGTATCGCCAGCGGGTGGGACTCGCCCAAGCCATGATCCACGACCCGGAAATATTGATCCTGGACGAGCCCACCACGGGGCTCGACCCCAACCAGATCATCGAGATCCGAAAGCTGATCCGCGACCTGGGCAAGGAGAAGACCGTTATCCTCAGCACCCACATCTTGCCCGAGGTGGAAGCCACCTGCGACCGCATCCTCATTATCAACAGGGGCAACATCGTCGCCAACGGAACACCTGAAACCCTTAGAAAGCAGGCCCAGGGCAACGAGGTATTGAAGGTTCGTATAGAGGACGCCGAGGCCGAAACCATTGCAAAAGCCTTGAACGCCTTAAATACGGTCAAGGACGTAGACCTTGTTCAACGGGAAGAAAACCTGTTCGAGGTACAGAGCGTCGCCCAGCAATCGTCTAAACGGAACATCTTTAAACTGTGCGTGGACAAAAAATGGGTACTGACCGAACTGACCCCCTTGGAAACCAAACTCGAAGACATATTTAGAAACTTAACGGTAAATTAGACATGCATACCATATGGACTATCGCCAAACGCGAACTGGCGACCTTTTTCGACTCGCTCATCGCCTATATTATTTTGGTTCTTTTCTTAGGCTTCAGCGGTTTTTTTACCTGGCTTTACGGAAACGATATTTTTTTGGTGGGACAGGCCAACCTTAGGGTCTTTTTCAATATTGCCTCTTGGAGCCTCTTCTTCTTTATTCCCGCCATTACCATGAAAATGTTGGCCGAAGAGCGCAAGACGGGCACCTTGGAACTGCTCTTGACCAAATCGGTATCGGACAGGCAAGTGATCCTTGGCAAGTTTCTGGGATCCATACTATTGGTCTGTATAGCCCTGGCCGCCACCCTACCCTATGTGATTACAGTTTCCAACATCGGCAATCTGGATAACGGCGGAACCATCTGCGGTTACCTGGGCCTACTGTTGCTCAGTACCGCCTATACCGCCATAGGTATTTTTGCGAGCAGCATTACCACCAACCAGATTGTGGCCTTTATGACCGCCCTGTTCATCGGTCTCTTTTTCCATATTATTTTCGGGGTTTTGGCCCACAACTTTACCGGTAGCCTGGGGCAATTCTTCGACACCTTGGACCTTCAATCGCATTTTGAGTCCATTTCAAGAGGGGTCTTGGACTCCAAGGACCTGGTCTATTTTCTTTCTATAACCCTGTTGGGGCTGTACCTCGGGGAATGGTCCCTTTCCAAAAGACATATTTCTTAAACGCTAGTACATCCAATGAAAAAAACGAACATAACCCTTGTCTTGATCATCGCAATCTTGGTGTTCGCCAATTTGGTATCAAAGCAATATTTTTTCAGGTTGGACCTCACCGAAGACAAGCAATATACCTTAAGCGATGCCACGGAGAACATTATGGCGTCCTTGGAAAACCCGATTACCGTTAAGGCCTATTTTTCCGAGAACCTGCCGCCCGATATCGCCAAGACCAAAAACGATTTTGAGGAATATTTGATCGAGTATGCACGGCACTCCGACGACAATCTCATCTACACCTTTATCAACCCCAACGAGAAGGAATCCTTGGAGCGAGAGGCTATGGAAGCGGGCATTAACCCGGTAATGATCAACGTTCGCGAAAAGGACCAGATGAAACAACAAAAGGCCTTTTTGGGCGCCGTTTTACAACTGGAAGACCGCAAGGAGGTCATTCCCTTTGTACAACCCGGAGCCCCCTTGGAGTACCTCCTCTCGTCTTCCATAAAAAAGATAGCGGTTACCGATAAACCCGAAGTGGGGCTTTTACAAGGCTACGGACAGGCCACCATTGGCGAACTTGCACAGGTAAAAACAGCCTTGGACGTACTGTACAATTTTAAGTCGGTCACCGTAAACGACAGCGTTGCCCCGCCTGAGAATATAAGGACATTGGCCTTGGTACGCCCCACGGACACCATCAGCGCGGGCACCTTAAAACAATTGGATACATTTTTGGAAAACGGCGGCAATCTCTTCATCGCCCTCAACCGGGTAAACGGTGACCTCAACAGCTCGTACGGGAGCGCCCTCGGTACCGGGCTGGAAAAATGGCTGGACGAAAAAGGATTGGAAGTAGCCGAGGATTTTGTTATCGATGCCCAATGCGCTACCGTATCGGTACAACAGCGTCAGGGCTTCTTTAATTTTACGTCGAACATCGCCTTTCCCTATGCCCCTATCATCAGCAAGTTTGCCGACCATCCGAGCACCAAGGGCTTGGATGGGGTAGTAATGCAGTTTGCCAGTTCGTTGAAGTTTACCGCCAAGGATTCGCTGACCACCTTTACCCCGCTCGCCTTTTCATCGGAGAACTCGGGAAGCCTTGCCGCACCCCAGTTTTTCAACCTTCAAAAAGAATGGACGAATAGCGACTTCAGCGCCCCCAACCAAGTGGTCGCAGGCGTCTTGGAGCAAACCCACCCCAACGGCAAGCGATCCCGCATCTTTGTCGTTTCCGATGGCGATTTCCCGGTCGGCAACGGCCAGCAACCGCTACAGGCCGACAACGTCAACCTAATGGTCAACGCCATCGATTGGTTGAGCGACGACACCGGATTGATCGACCTTAGGACCAAGGGAATACAGTACAGGCCCTTGGACAAATTGGAAGAGGGCACCAAAACCACCCTCAAATATGTCAATTTCCTGTTGCCCATTGTCTTGGTCATGGCCTACGGTATCGTACGCATGCAAATGAACAACAGCAAACGCAGTAAACGATTGGAAGAAAACTACGAATGATCGCCACAACAAAACCCTAAACCATGAAGAAAAACAACATATTGATCGCGGTATTGGTGGTATTGGTACTGCTCTATGTTTCCACCAACTATCTCAAAAAGAACCGCAGCACGGCCTTTGATCCGGAAATCATAGAACTGGACACCGCCGCAATAGATAAACTCAGCATATACCCGCCGGCCAGGACGTCGGAAGAGCCTATTCATATTTCGAGGTCGCAAAACGGATGGGAGGTTTCACGGGGCACTATCCGATCTAAGGCGAACCAAACATTGGTCAAAAGTGCCCTGGGGCAATTGCAAGATATAAAGGCCCAGCGCCTGGTCGCAAAAACAGAGGACAAATGGGCCTCCTACGAACTCACCGATTCCTTGGCCAGAAAACTGGAGATCCAAGATAAAGATGGGGGAACCAGTACGGTCTACTTCGGCAAAACCTCGTACGACCAACCGGCTACACCGCAGTACGGTCCGGCCTCCACGACCGGGTCTACCTATTTTCGGATAAACGACAGGCCCGAGACCTACACCCTAAAGAACCAAATTGCGAGTGCCTTCAACCGCACGTTTAACACGTGGAGGAACTCCGAATTTATAAAATTGAAGGAGGAAGACATCAAAGAAGTAAAATTTGAACGGGCCGGTGAAGAAGCTTTTTCCCTGCTAAAAAAAGATTCGACGTGGACCCTTTCTGGCCTACAGGCCGATTCGACAAAGGTGGCCCGTTACCTCAACACGCTGCGCAACCAGAGCAGCTCCCGGTTCGCGGACGATTTCGAACCCAAGGAAGAAGCCCTGCGTACCCTGACCGTTCGTGGAGCATCTATGGACGACCTCGTCGTCAAGGCCTATGCCGGCGACTCGGAAAACGAGTTCCTCCTTCACTCCTCACAACACCCCGAAACTTATATCGAAAGCGACTCTACAGGCCTGTACAAACGACTGTTCGTCGACAAGCAACACTTTATAAAAGAAAACGATTGAACCCAAAGAATAAATGAGAAATCCGCCGTTACCTCGGCTCAAACCCTTTAGTCTATTTATGACCTATAAACTACACATTATGAAATCCGCTAAATCAAATTTCAGAACATTGTTGTTGTTTTTCACGCTTCTAACCCTTTCAGGTCCAATGGCCCTGGCCGGCAACGGTATCACCTTATATACACCGTACACGAATATTTCGGTACCTCCGGGAGAATCTATCGATTACACCGTTCAGGTCAAGAACTACGGGAGCCAGTTGAGGGATGTCGAAATCAGTCTGTCGGGCCTGCCCGACGACTGGAGCTCTACCTTAAAGGCAGGGGGCTACACCATTAAGCGAATAGCTGTTTTACCCGGTGAAAAAAAAGACCTTACCCTAACGGTAAACGTGCCCTTGAAGGTCGAAAAAGGCACGTACAACTTCAAGCTGATCGGCAAAAATTACGACGTGCTCCCCATTACTATCAACGTATCGGAAGAAGGGACCTTTAAGACCGAGTTTACTTCCGACCAGATCAACATGGAGGGGCATGCCAAGTCAAACTTCAACTTTTCCACAAAACTAAAAAACCACACGGGCGAAAAGCAGGTCTATTCCTTGTTGGCCGCACCGCCACGCGGCTGGAACGTAGCCTTTAAACCCAATGGCCGACAGGCGACGGCCGTAGAGATAGCCCCCGGCAAGACTACGAACATTACCGTCGATGTCAACCCTTCTTCCTTGGTAAAGGCAGGTTCCTATAAAATTCCGATAAAGGCCAGTAACAAGTATACCACGGCCGAACTGGAACTCGAAGTGGTGATCAAGGGCTCCTACGATATGGAGTTGACAACGCCCACAGGCCTCTTAAGTTCGAGTATCACTTCGGGAAGGGAAAAGAAAATGGAACTCTTGGTACGCAATACGGGCTCCAGCGAATTGAAAAACGTAACGTTCAGCTCTTCCAAGCCCAAAGACTGGGAAGTTAA
This sequence comes from Pseudozobellia thermophila, assembly GCF_900141855.1. Lineage (GTDB taxonomy): Bacteria > Bacteroidota > Bacteroidia > Flavobacteriales > Flavobacteriaceae > Pseudozobellia > Pseudozobellia thermophila. Next base: position 1,025,246 of record NZ_FQYU01000001.1, on the reverse strand, counting down.
CATCGAACCCGATACCGTAAGCCATATAAAGGCCGGAGGTCACGCCAAAATCACAGCTACCATAAAGGCCGCCGACAAGGCCGTTCCGGGAGACTACCTGCCAAAGATCACCGCCAAGACCCCCGAAGTTTCCTCCACGGCCTCGATCAGACTCTTGGTAAAGACCCCTTTGCTCTGGGGTTGGTTGGGCATCCTTATCATACTGGGAACCCTGGGGGCCATATACTACCTGTTTAAAAAATACGGAAGAAAGTAATGGCGGAAAAGAGTATAGAAATCATTGGCTTGACCAAGAGGTACGGGGAGCATGTAGCGGTGGACAATTTGACGCTCTCCGTTGAAAAAGGCGAGATTTTTGGCCTATTGGGGCCGAACGGCGCCGGTAAATCGACCACCATCCTTATGCTACTGGGGCTCACCGAAATAGACTCGGGCAGTGTAAAGGTCTGTGGTATAGACAGCAGCCGGTATCCCCTGGAGGTCAAAAGAAAGGTAGGCTACCTGCCCGAGGATGTCGGCTTTTACAACGATTACACCGGGATGCAGAACCTATTGTACGTGGCACGCCTGAACAATATCCCCATGGAAGAGGCCCAAAAGACCGCCTTGGAAACCTTGGCCGAAGTGGGCCTTGAAGAGGCAAAGGACAAAAAAGTCGCCGGCTATTCCCGTGGAATGCGCCAGCGCTTGGGGCTGGCCGACGTGCTGATAAAAAAGCCGGAAGTAATCATACTCGACGAACCCACTTTGGGATTGGACCCCGAGGGCGTAAAGAAGTTTCTGCAACTGATCGTCGACCTGAGCAGAAAGAAGGGAATTACCGTTCTGTTCTCGTCGCACCACCTGCACCAGGTACAACAGCTTTGCGATCGGGTCGGAATTTTTGTCAAAGGAAAATTGTTGGCCGAGGGAAAAATCAGTTCCCTGGCCGAGCAGTTGTTTTCCAAAAACGCCCACACCCTCGAGGGAGCCGTCGCCGAAACGGAAGAAACTTCCCTTTCACTGAAGGAACTGGCACGGAAAATGGAACAAATGGAAGGGGTCGCCCAAGTAGAGATGCGCGACAAGCGATTTGTCATAGCGTCGAAAAAGGACATGTCGGTACCCATATCCCGTTTAGTCGTTAATTCCGGTTACGGCCTTCATTCGCTAAGTAAAAAGGAATATGGCCTCGACGACATTTATCATCAATATTTTCAGGAAGAAAAACAGATATGAAAAGTACACTATTAAAATCGGGGATAGATAGGCTCACCACTATCATAAAGATTCCGTCATTCAATTTTCCAACGAATCCCTTTCGTTTTCTTAGGAAAGGAACCGTGGAAAACGACCGCCCATTGGCCTTAAGTCCCTTTAAGGCCATGGTACGGAAGGAAATAACCGACCATATTACCAACTGGCGCTTTATTATCCTGTTCGCCATTATAACCTTGGCCTGCCTGGGGACCCTCTTTTCTACCTTGTCCGACGGGATGAAAGTTCTGGTAAACGACAATTCGGAAAACAATTTCTTTTTCCTGAACCTGTTCACCAAGTCCGACGGCACCCTGCCCCCCTATTTTGTCTTCGTAGGGTTCCTCGGCCCCTTGTTCGGGATAAGCCTCGGCTTCGACGCCATCAGTTCGGAGCAGAACAGGGGTACCTTAAGCCGTATCCTGGCACAGCCCGTTCCCAGGGACAGCATCCTTAACGCCAAATTTTTGGCCGGCATTATCGTAATCAGCCTGATGTTGTTCACCCTGAGTTTCTTGGTCATGGGCGCCGGGTTAATAGCCATCGGCATCCCCCCTACGGCGGAAGAATTCATGCGCATCATCGTGTATACCATATTGAGCATCGTATACGTATCGTTTTGGCTGAACCTTTCCATTTTGTTTTCGGTACGGTTCAGGCAACCGGCCACCTCGGCCCTATCGGGCATAGCGGTGTGGCTGTTCTTTACCATATTCTACCCCATGATCGCCAACCTGATCATCAAGGGCTACGAACCCTCGCAATTTGCCTCGCCCAAGGCCATCTATTTTTACCAGAAATTGAAGTTCTATTTGGTCCAGATCATGCCCAACGAGCTGTTCGATGAGATTACCTCGGCCATTTTGGTGCCCTCGGTGCGCAGTTTGGGACCCTTGACCATGGAGCAGATGCAAGGGGCCATACCCAGCAGCCTCCCCTTGGGTCAGAGCATCTTGTTGGTTTGGCCCCAGTTTACGGGACTCATCGCCCTGACCTTGTTGTGTTTCCTGCTGTCGTATGTACTGTTTATGAAGCGCGAAATCCGTTCGAGGTAATGATTGTACGGATGGATTGGGGCAAGGGTTTTGCTTGAACAAGACCTTCAACACCCCTCTAGGCCCATTTAAAAAGAACCTAAACCAAAGGATTTGAGATACTTATAAAAACAAAAAAGCCAAGATTTTCATCTTGGCTTTTTTTGTACTCGAGGTGGGAATCGAACCCACACTCCAAAGGAACTGGATTTTGAATCCAGCGCGTCTACCAGTTCCGCCACTCGAGCATTTCAAATTTGGAATGCAAAATTATAAAATATTTTTATTCCAAACCTAAAAAATAACAACAATTATACTTTAGCAACACAAATAAATTTCTAAATTTGCACCTCCCTAGGAAAAACAAAGGCCAATAAACTAGCTCACAATACCTTACAAATGCCCTATCAAGTTCCCGAACCCAAGATTTTTGCCTGTACGCAAAGCACAGCCTTAGCCGAGAGAATAGCTAAATCTTACGGCACCGGACTGGGCAATGTAATTTTCTCGCGTTATAGCGACGGTGAATTCCAGCCATCTTTCGAAGAATCGATACGGGGCACCCGAATATTCATTATAGGCTCTACCCATCCCGGTCCCGAGAATTTAATGGAAATGCTGTTGATGATCGATGCTGCCAAAAGGGCGTCGGCCAGGCATATTACCGCCGTGATGCCTTATTTTGGATGGGCCAGACAGGACAGAAAGGACAAGCCCAGGGTACCCATTGCCGCAAAGCTGGTGGCCAAGATGCTGGAAGCGGCCGGCGCCACAAGGATCATAACCATGGACTTGCACGCCGACCAGATTCAGGGTTTCTTTGAAAAACCGGTAGACCATTTGTTCGCCTCTACCTTGTTTCTGCCCTACCTCGAAGGTCTCGGTTTGCCGAACCTGACCATTGCCTCACCCGACATGGGCGGCTCGAAAAGGGCCTACGCCTATTCCAAGGCCTTGGATTGCGATGTGGTCGTATGTTACAAACAAAGGGCCAAGGCCAACGTTATCTCGCACATGGAGCTCATCGGCGACGTCAAAGGGAAAAACGTGGTACTGGTAGACGACATGGTCGACACCGCCGGTACACTGACCAAAGCGGCCGACCTCATGATGGAAAGGGGCGCGGTAAGCGTAAGGGCCATTACCACCCATGGACTCTTATCGGGCAATGCCTATGAAAAAATAGAAAACTCGAAGCTAACGGAATTGATCATTACCGATTCCATTCCGATAGAAATAAAAAGTGACAAAGTTAGGGTGCTAAGTTGTGCCGAACTCTTTGCAGACGTCATGCACCGTGTGCATCACAATACCTCGATCGCCTCAAAGTTTTTGATGTAGCCGTCGAGCGGGCCGTTGCCCCAAGAAAGGAAGAATATTAATTTTAAACTATATAATGAAGTCAATTACAATTAAAGGATCAGAAAGAGAAAGCGTGGGCAAGAAGGCAACGAAGGCCCTACGTAATGCTGGAAAGGTTCCTTGCGTAGTATACGGAGGGGAAAAGCCATTGCACTTTTCAGCGGATGAACTAGCGTTCAGAGATTTAGTGTACACCCCTGCCGCGCATACCGCGCAAATTGACTTGGGCGACACGACGATCAAGGCGATCATTCAAGATATTCAGTTTCACCCTGTGACCGATCGGATCTTGCATATCGACTTTTATCAACTTTTCGACGACAAAGAGGTTACACTGAACATTCCAGTTCGCCTTCAAGGCAACTCCCCCGGGGTCAGAAACGGTGGGCGCTTGTTGTTCAGAAAAAGAAAGTTGGCCATCAAGGCCCTACCGGACAAATTGCCCGATTTCTTCGATGTTGATATTTCCAAACTTAAAATTGGTCAGAACATCACCGTAGAATCGTTGCTTAACGACGATTTTGCCATCCTACACCCTGAAAGCACCGTTGTGGTACAGGTTAAAACCCAACGTTCAGCGGTCGTTACCGACGACGATGAGGAAGAGGTCGAGGGCGAGGCAGCGGAAGCTCCGGAAGCAGCGGCAAGTGAAGGCGGAGAAAGCCAAGAATAGATTTTATTTCGAACAAGACGCAAAGCACCCTGATCCAAATCGGGGTGCTTTTGTATTTTTGCCCAAACCTTAAATGGATGAAAAGTTTACTACAATGGTTGTTTCCATCCAACAAAGCATTACTCGAAGAGACTGATACCATGAAGAAATTTTTGATCGTAGGACTCGGAAACATAGGAGAGAAATACGAGGAAACGCGCCATAATATCGGCTTCAAGGTCTTGGACGCCTTGGCCGAAAAAGAGGCCTTTACCTTTGAAACCCAAAAACTGGGCGATGTCGGCACGCTTAAGATCAAAGGGCGGAGCGTTCTGTGCCTAAAGCCCTCGACCTATATGAACCTGAGCGGGAAGGCCTTGAAATATTGGATGGAAAAGGAAAGGATACCCCTCGAAAACGTTCTGGTGATCACCGACGACATCAACCTGGCCTTTGGCACCTTCCGCCTAAAGACCAAAGGAAGCGACGGGGGCCATAACGGCTTAAAGGACATACAAAATGTGTTGCAGACCACGGCCTACAACCGCTTTCGATTTGGGGTGGGCGCCAATTTTGGAAAGGGGCGCCAAGTGGAATACGTACTGGGCGAATGGGGCGAAGAAGAGCGTAAAGCCCTTCCTGAACGGCTGGATAGGGCCACCGAGCTTATCAAATCCTTTGTCTTCGCAGGGGTAAAAAATACCATGAACACCTTTAACGGCACCTAAAGTCCATCACCCCCGAATCGGAGGTATTCCCCTCCGAATCGGTAGTTACGACCTTCCAGTAATAAACGGTATCGGTATCGACGCTTATGTCCCTCGAACCAATGTTCCCGTTGACCGTAGCTATGATTTCCTGTGGTGGGTTTTCTTCGGAAAAATAAATCTCGAACTGAAGGATGTCTTCGTCGATATCGGCACCAGACCAAGTTAGGGTTACCTCATTGTTGATGTTTCGGAACACCGTAGCCCCCGATTCGGGCGAAATAATTTCGGCCGGAAAGGGCGCATGGGAAGTCTGGGCCCCTGGATTGTAAAAGTACCAAGACGGGCTGGTCGCGGTTTTGTCCGATTTCGAATTTCTCGAAATTACCTGCCAAGAAAAGGGCGCTCCCTTGACCAAGGAAAGGGTCTCTACCGTAGCACTGGTCGTCCGGGTCTGCACGGTGCCGGTTTCAAGGTTGGTAACCCTTAATTCATAGCTTTCGGTATGGTCGGAACCGAGCCAGCTAAACCGGACCACACTACTTGTACCATTGGTACTCTGCACCGGGGTGCATTCCGAATTTTTCTCGGGAGCCACCAAGGTTACCGCTTCAGGTGCCTTGGGAGAATCTTTTTTGCAACCGACCAAGAGGACAAAACCCAATACGACTAATGCGACTGTTCTCATTGCTTTATCACTTTAAGTGTTTCACCCACCTTTTTGCCCTGCAACTTTATCATATAGATCCCCTCGGGAAATCCGGTAAAGTCAAGTTCGATTTCCCTGCCCTTGGGCCTATACGTGTCGGATTGCAACAATCGCCCGTTACTGGCAAATATCCCCACTACCACCTGGTCCTCGTCTTCCGCCAAAAACACCTTGGTCAGGTTTCGAAAAGGATTTGGAAATACGACGGGAGACCGGCTTATAAAAACCTCATCTTCGTAAACGCCTTGGCAAGACTTGGCCGTCGACACGCGCAATACATTTTTACCGGCCTCCAAATTCAAGGTGACCCCTGGTTGGTCGGTTTGAAAACGTTGCCCATTAAACTCAACAAAATAAAGGTCGGAGCCGCTCAAGGCCAAAGACAGCCTTTCCCCGTTGTCCAACACCGTCGAACTGACCCCAAGGGCCTCGGGCTGGCTAACGGTCACCTCAAAACAATAGGGCTCATAGGCTATATCCCCCAAACTGGTAATACACAGCGCATAGGTTCCGGAGCCGAGGCCCTCAATTGAATACGTATTGGTGAAGGTATTGCTGATATCAAGTCCATTACCCACTATGGTAATGTTGTAATCAAGTTTGAGCAGGGGCTCTATAAAGATAGCGCCATCGTCGTTGTTGCGACAGGATTCGCTTTGTACCGAAACCGAAAAATTATCAATCGGAAAGCGGAATATCTGACAACCGGAGGTATTTACCTCCGCCCCCTCAGGGGTGTCGAGGCACAAATCGTCGCCATCGTCAAAAACCCCATCGTTATCCTCATCGGGCCTAAACTCGCCCTCTACACAAACATCCAAGGAAAAATCGACCAAGGCACCTCCGTCCGAATTGGCGTTATCGGCCACTTCAAGTACCCATTCCCCGAAAACGGACTCCCCATTGAACGAACTAAGAGCTCCCAAGGGCCTGACCGTGCCGCTAATGGCATTTGTTCCGTCGACCCCGCATTCAAAGGCATTGCCGTCATCGTCGAAGGTAGCGTCAATATTCTGTAAATCACCGCAAGAATTGGAAATAAGGGTAACCGTAGTACCTTGTGGAGAGGTAAGGCTCACTACGAGGTCGGCCAAAAAGCTGTGCTCGATATTGAGGTTGACATTGACATCGGAAACCGGAAGGTCTTCGAAGAAGGAAATCTTTGAAACGACCTTAGGGGTGCCCAAGGCCGAAATAGTGGATGGCAACGCCCCTCCGCCTTTGGACGCACAGCTCACCTGAACCGTGGTAAAACTAAAAACCGAACCGAAAGCTCCTTCCCCACAGATATTCTGCGGTTTTACCCTCCAAAAGTAAGTAGTCTGGTTCTGGAGGTCGGTGGGCGTAAAGGTATTGCCCTTTACCGTAGCCACCTCAACGATATTCGCAAAACCGGCATCAGTGGCTATCTGCACCTCGTACGAAGTATGGGCCGGATCGTCTTCCCATTGCAGGACGGTCTTCACCGAGGTATCGGTAAGCCCGTTTTCGGGGGCCGTCAGAACCACCGTTGGAAAATCGCCGTCAAATACGTTAAGTGTCAAGACCACCTCCCTCGTCATGCCGGCCGAGGTAGCCACCACCCGTATGGGATAGGTGCCTTCGGCCACGTTCTCGGTAGCTTCGAAAAGGATATCCACACTGGTGCCGTCTACCTGTACCGTATCCGGCGCCACCGTTACCGACAAGTTCTCCGGCGCGTCCTCCACACTTATAACCACCTCGTCGTCGAACCCCAAATAGGTCTCATAGACAAAGGGAACGGTCAGGTCTGAAAAATGACAAACATCAAACTCAAGGTCTGAAAAATTCAGGACGACCTCCGAAACCTCTATACTAAAATCGGAGGCATTGACCGCATAATAGATATTATCTACCGGCCTCACCATAATTCGGGCTTCCGTCGTGGACAGACCGGGCACTATTATATCGTGCGACCCGTCATTTTCTACCCCCGAGGCCAAAACGGTATCAAATGTCCCTCCCCCATCGGTGGAAAGCAGTATATCGACAAACCCGGTATTTATAGGGGCCACATCGGTACCCGCCACCTCCCACGCTATCGTTGCCATGTCGCCCGCCCTCCAAGTAACGGGAGAGGCCTGTGACGTTACCGCAAAGGGACCTCCATCGTTCGTCACCAAAACATTGACCAATTCCGACACTACCTGTCCGCCGCCTTCCGCATTATCGCGAACGGTTAGGGCAAAATTCATTTCACGCTCGACATCGGACACGGTCTCCCATGCCGATCCTTCGGTCGGACGCACTTGGGTCAAATTGCCATCGAGTACCCGCGATAGTTGTGGAAAATATCGGGTCGGCTCCAAACTGGGCGGCCTGGACCTAAAATTGGCCCCGCTCGGGTTGGTAGGGCCAAAGGTGGCACTGGTAACCACCCCGTTGTCTATTTGTTCCCACGTATAGGTCAGCACATCGTCCTCATCTATATCGGTGGCATTTCCGGTCAGTACAAAGGCCGTAGACTTGGGTATGACGTAATCTTCGACGGATTGCACTATGGGAGGGTGGTTCGCCAAAGAGAACTCCTCGCCACATCCCTTTGCCTTTAGGGTGGTCATGATCTGATCGATGCTTACATAGTGAAAGTAATCGTCGCCGTGCGAGGCCACATTGTCGTTTTCGGTGATTCCCGCATAGCCCATAATCGTTGTACCGCTGCCCGGTTCTACCTGTACCAATGTGCCCTCGAGTTCGTAAGACCAGGTATGGTTCGCCCCCAATTGGTGCCCCATCTCGTGGGCTACAAAATCGAGATCGAAAACATCGCCTTGCGGCACTTGCCCAGAAGAGTAGGCACTCCCTTTTTGCCCGTTTGTACATATGCCCCCTATAAAACCGGCGTTGCCCCCGTTTTCCCCTTGGTGCAGCACATGGCCGAAATCGTAGTTCAAAACCCCGATTTCCTCATCCAAGGCTTTTTGCGCCTGGCTTCCCAAGGCCCCCAAACTTCCGGTGTACGGGTCGGTGGATGCATTGGTATAGATTACCTTGTCGTTATCGGACACCAGTTCCAACGTAACGGCCAAATCGGTTTCGAACACCTCGTTCACCCGGGTCAGGGTAGCGTTGATCGCAGCTAGGGCATCTGCAACCGTACCCCCGTGGAACTGGGTGTATTCGGCCGTAGCGGAAATGGCTACCCGATACTTTCTAAGCACTTGGTCGTCTACCGGTTTGGCCGAAATATGTTCCGAACCGGACAATACCTGTTGTTCCGTCCGACAAACAAAGTCCATATCATCGTCCTTCGACGTTCGCGAGTAGAGCACATAGCGATCATCGCCCACTTTTTGTACATAGCTGTTGGGCCTCCCGTCGGCATGTACGATCATGGCCTGCAGGTCTTTGTGCGATATGCTCAACCTGATTTTTTCAGTGGGGTTGTCGACCGCATAACCCGAATACGATTTTATTTCGGGATATTTTTTGGAGAGTTCCGGGGCCAAAACGGACGATTCACGTACCCTATAGGCCACCGGGCCGCCGTTTTCGTCGGGGAAATAGATGGTCTTTGAAGCCGCTTTTAAGGTCGAAGCCGACTTAAGGTCTTGCTTGAACAATTTTTCCTGAAAGGAAAAAACCTGTCCCGTTTCTACCCTGACTTCCTTTAGGGCAGCCCTTCGCAAACTGCTGTTCACCGATAACTTTTCCCAATACTTACCTTGCCCTGAAGCGTAAAAGGAGAAAAATACTATTGTAATTGAAAAAACAAGACGTAATTTTGTAACCATTCAGGGGTTTTAGCGCAATCTCAAATATAAGCTTTTTATTACTTTTAGCACGTGGTAACAGTCCAAAGCCTTTCCAAATACGATGAACCGCATCCCACGGCAATAACGATAGGCACCTTTGACGGGGTACATATCGGGCATCGTCAGATTCTCGAACGTCTTATCAAAAATGCTGCCACACTCGGCCTAAAATCAACGGTCCTTACATTTTTTCCACACCCGAGGATGGTACTGCAAAAAGATACCGACATCAAACTCTTGAACACCATCGACGAAAAAACACAAATCCTAAAGGACTTGGGGCTTGACCAGCTAATCATCCACCCCTTCACCAAGGAGTTTTCCCGGCTGACGGCGACGGAATTCGTTCGCGACATCTTGGTGAACCAATTAAAGACAAAAAAAATCATCATTGGTTACGACCATCGCTTCGGGCGAAACCGAAATGCCAACATAACCGACCTTAGGGCCTTTGGCAGCACTTTGGACTTTGAGGTGGAGGAAATACCCGCCCAGGAGGTCGAGGAGGTATCGGTAAGCTCGACCAAAATACGCAAGGCGCTGGAAGAGGGCAACATCGCCACGGCCAACACCTATTTGGGGTACCATTACATGCTGACCGGAACGATTGTCAAAGGGAAGGGCCTGGGCCGACAGCTCAATTTTCCAACAGCCAACCTGCACATCGGCGAAAACTATAAGCTCATACCCAAAAACGGGGTTTATGTAGTTCAGGCCGAACTGAAGGGACATACCGTTTACGGAATGATGAACATCGGTTACAACCCAACGGTGTCGGGAAAGGACAAGAGCATTGAAATCAACTTTTTCGATTTCTCCCAAGACCTGTACGGACAAAAGATCCAGGTCGAAATACTCCATCGAATCCGCGACGAACACAAGTTCGATTCGGTCGAGGATTTACGGCGCCAGTTACAGAAAGACAAGCAAACGTCCCTTGCCCTTTTGTCGAAACAACCCGAATAGGGAGCAAACAAAAAAATAGCGGCCACCTACAAGGCCGATGTAAGGTTCGCCCTTTCTTAATACCTTTGGCAAACACCATTCAAGCAAGTATGAAGCGATTTCTTTTTACGAAAATCGACAATTCGCCATTAATTATCTTTCGCATCTTTTTTGGCATATTGGTGGCCTTGGAATGCTATGGCGCCATTCTCACGGGGTGGGTACGGCGTACGCTTGTCGAGCCGCACTTTACGTTCAATTTTATAGGTTTCGACTGGCTACAGCCCTTGCCCGGCCAAGGCATGTACCTTTACTTTTTCGTCATGGGTACCCTGGGAACCATGATCGCCCTGGGCTATCGATACCGGTTCAGCATCATATCCTTCACCCTTATGTGGGCGGGCGTGTACCTGATGCAAAAAGCTTCGTACAACAACCATTATTATTTGTTGGTCTTGATTTCGGGCCTAATGTGTTTTTTTCCGGCCAACCGAAGCCATTCCTTGGACGTCGTGCACGAACCCTCGCTCAAGACCGATTCGATGTACGCCTATGTCAAATGGGTGATCGTCTTTCAACTGCTCATCGTTTACGTATTTGCCTCAGTGGCCAAATTGTATGCCGATTGGCTCGATTTCGGCATTCTTAAAATCCTGATGCGCGGCAAAGCCGACTACCCCGTAATCGGTCCGCTTTTACAAGAACCCTGGGTACATGCCACAATGGGGGTCTTTGGCATCCTCTTCGATTTGTTGATCGTTCCGGCCCTTCTGTTCAAACCGACCCGGAAAATCGCCTTTGTTGCCTCGGTGTTCTTCCACCTATTCAATTCGATCGTCTTTCAGATAGGCATTTTTCCCTATTTGTCCTTGGCCTTTACCGTATTCTTTTTCGAACCGGAAACCATACGAAGCCTGTTTTTTAAGAAGAAACCGCCCTATTTGACCAAAAAAGTGGAAGTCCCCCAAAACCAAACCTTGGTCTACACCTTGGCGGGCATCTATTTTCTTGTACAACTGGCCCTGCCCATACGACATCATTTTATCGAAGACGACGTACTCTGGACCGAGGAAGGCCATCGCCTGAGCTGGCGTATGATGCTCAGAAGCCGCAACGGCACTATCGGTTTTAAGGTGGTCAACCAAGAAACCGGGAAATCCGAGATGGTTGATCTCGACCGTTACCTGACCAAAAAACAGAAACGGCGAATTTCTACCTACCCCGATTTCATCTGGCAGTTCGCCCAGCGGCTAAAGAAGGAATACGCCGAAAAAGGAGAGAACGTAGCCGTCTATGCCGTTAACTCGAAAGTCAGCATCAACGGAAAGCCCTACCGGGCATTTATCGACCCCTCCGTAGACCTGGCCCGTGCCGAATGGGACTATTTTTGGCACAACGAATGGATCCTGCCAAGTGCAAAGGACAAGACGAAACAAGGCAAGCCTAAATTCTGATCAAAACTTTGTGCTTCTTTCGCATAGCTGTAAGGGTATGCCCCACGGGTCGCGCAACATTACCAAATGGCTGCCATCGTCCTTAAACACCTCCTCCACAAAGGAAGCTCCCTCAGCCAGTAATCGGTTTTTATCGCTCTCGGCGTCATCGGAGACCATGGCCAAGTGAAAGGTCAGGAAATGCTGTTTTTGAAAATCGGTAATAGCCTCATCCGGCCTGTGGTAAAGCTCAATGAAGACACGGCCACCCGAATCGGCCAAAAAAGTCATATACGGCGGTTCTTTCTGGGCACTGGCCACCTTTACATTTAAATTGGCGGTATACCAAGACACAATGGCCGCTACATCGACCACATTGATGGCAAAATGTTCGAAAATCATTCTAAATCGGTTTTTAATATAGACCCTAAAAGTATCCCATTTAATCTTAAGAAAACTTATTTTTGCAGCCTAAATAAAACGGAGATGCTACAATTACAGACTATTCGAGAAAAAAAGGACGAAATCATAACCGCCTTAAAAAAGCGCAACATTGATGCGTCCTCTTTGGTGAATGGTGTTTTGGAATTGGACGAAAAGAGGCGGGCTACGCAAACTCGGCTCGACAACACCTTGGCCGAAAGCAACAAGCTCTCAAAGGAAATAGGAATGCTGTTCAAAAGCGGCAAAGCCCAAGAAGCCAACCAATTGAAGGAAAAGACGGGTACATTGAAGGAAACGTCAAAGACCTTGGGCGAAGAGCTGGGCTCCATTTCCGAAGCGCTCCAATCGCTTCTCTACCAAATACCGAATGCCCCCCACGAATCGGTACCAGCGGGCAATACGGAAGAAGACAACGAAGAGATCTTCAAAGAAGGGGATGTTCCCGAATTGGCCACCGATGCCTTGCCCCACTGGGAGCTGGCCAAAAAGTACGACATTATCGATTTTGAGCTCGGGGTAAAAATCACGGGGGCCGGATTTCCGGTCTACAAGGGAAAGGGAGCCCGCCTGCAACGCGCCCTTATCTCTTATTTTTTGGATAAAAATGCCGAAGCCGGTTATACCGAAATGCAGGTACCGCATTTGGTAAACGAAGCAAGTGGTTACGGCACGGGGCAACTGCCCGATAAAGAAGGGCAAATGTACCACGTTACGGCCGACGACCTATACCTCATACCAACGGCCGAAGTACCCGTAACCAACCTATTGCGCGACGAAATCTTGGCCGAGAGCGATTTTCCTATCCAATACACCGCCTACACTCCCTGTTTTAGAAGGGAGGCCGGTAGTTATGGGGCCCATGTCAGGGGGCTGAACAGGTTGCACCAATTCGACAAGGTGGAAATCGTACGGGTAGAGCACCCCGACAAATCGTACGAGGCCTTGGACGCCATGGTAGAACATGTAAAAGGTATTTTAAGGGACTTGAAACTACCCTACCGCATTCTTAGGCTATGTGGCGGGGATTTAGGGTTCACTTCGGCCCTTACCTACGACTTCGAGGTGTTTTCAACGGCCCAAGACCGCTGGTTGGAAATAAGTTCGGTCTCAAATTTCGAAACCTACCAGGCCAACCGGCTAAAACTTAGGTACAAGGACGAAAACGGAAAAAGCCAGCTGGCACATACCTTGAACGGAAGTTCATTGGCCCTGCCCAGGGTACTTGCCGGTATCTTGGAAAATTACCAAACCGCCGAGGGAATCAAAATTCCCGAAGTCTTGGTCCCCTATTGTGGTTTCGACATCATCGATTAATTGCCGTTTTTGGTATTGGCTTAACATATTTATCCCTTTTTCTCCGTTATATTTGGATATGATGCGTTTAAGCCTACTTTTTATTTTTCTGGTTTTTTTTACCGCTGGGGCCCAAGAAGACTTCTTGGCCAAGCAGTATTTTAACGATGGTGATTTTGAAAAGGCCGTGTTCTACTACGAAAAACTGGCCGCAAAAAACCCGCGCCGAACCGATTATTCGGAAGGTCTTGTGGCCTCCTACCAGCAGTTAAAACGCTACGACGACGCCGAAAAATTTCTGTTAAACAAGGTAGAAGAACTGCATGCGTACCCGACCTTGTTGATCGACCTCGGCCATAACCACACCCTCAAGGGTGAGCCTAAAAAGGCGGAGGAATACTACGAGGCCGCCCTTGCAAAAATAGGGGAGAACCCCAATTTCGGCTACGGCATCGGCTATCGTTTTCACGAGTACACCTTATTGGACTGGGCCCTACGCGCCTACTCCATGGCCATGGAGCTCAACCCAAGGTTGGACTACAATTACCAAATGGCCCGCATTTACGGTGAGCAGGGCAATATTGAAAAAATGTACGTATCCTACCTCAAGCTGCTCAGCGAGGGAAAAACCTCAAAAGCGAGCATTCTTCGCAATATCGACGATTTTATTTCTTCCGATCCCGAAAGCCCGAACAACATCCTCCTAAAAAAGACATTGCTCCAAAATGCCCAGAAAAACCCGAGTATTCTTTGGAACGAACTGCTGAGTTGGCTCTTTGTGCAACAAAAGCAATACAGCAGTGCCTTCAGGCAGGAAAAGGCCATTTACAAGCGCATGAACGGCAGTTCGATGCAGCGCTTGGAAGGACTGGGGAATTTGGCACTGGAGGAAGAGGACATCGAGACGGCCGAGGAAATATTCAGCTATATTTCGGAAAACGCCAATGATGAAGGTACCGAACTGAACGCCCGGTTGAACCTTATCGACATTAAGCTCTTGAATGCCGATACCAAAAGCCTCGATGCCATCGAAAGGGAATTTGAAGAGCTGATGGGCGTACACGGCTACAAGACCCAAACCTTGCAATTGCAAGTGGCCTATGCAAATTTTCTAACGTTTAAAAGAGACCGTCCCGAACCGGCCATAACTATTCTCAAAAACTGTCTCGACCTTCCCCTAAATTCCCGTGGAAAGGCCTTTGTAAAACTGGCCTTAGGCGACATTCTGGTCTTCGACAAAAGATTCAACGAGGCCCTGATCTACTTTTCGCAAATACAAAAAGAACTGAAAAACGACGTTTTGGGCCAAAATGCCCGTTTTAAAGTAGCACAGACCAGTTTTTATAAGGGCGATTTCGATTGGGCGCTGACACAGCTAAAGGTGCTTCGGAGCTCGACCTCGCAGCTTATAGCCAACGACGCCATGCAGCTGAGCCTTTTGATTTCGGACAACTCCTTGGAAGACTCCACCCAAACGGCCCTGAGAAAATATGCCCGGGCCGACCTTTTGGCCTACCAGAACAAGACAAAGGAGGCCATTGCCGAACTCGACGACATTCTTCAAAACCACAAGGGGGAAAAAATCGAGGACGAGGCCCTCTTAAAGCAGGGCGAACTTCTCGAAGGCCAGAACGATTATTCGGCGGCAGAGTTCAACTATCTAAAAATTACGGAGTTCTACGCCGACGGTATTTTGGCCGACGATGCCCATTTTGCCCTGGCCGAACTTTATAGAAACAAACTCGACCAACCCGAGAAGGCCAAGGCCCACTACGAGAAGATCATCTACAACTATCAAGACAGTTATTATTTCCCCCTGGCCCGTAAGAATTTTAGACGGCTACGGGGCGATGCGATAAATTAAGGACCGGGGGCGACCCCCTTTGACCAAAACCGGAACACAAAACATGTACATATACAACGTTACCACCAATATCGAAGAATCGGCGCACGACGAGTGGCTAAAATGGATGCGCGAAGAACACATACCAGAGGTATTGGCCACCGGCAAATTTTTGAACGCCAAGCTCTCCCAGGTAATGGTCGAAGAGGAAATGGGCGGGGTAACCTACTCGGTACAGTATACCACGATAGACAGGAAAACACTTGAACGATACTATAACGAAGACGCCCAAAGATTGCAGGACGATGCACAGAAACGCTTCCCCAACAAATTTGTATCGTTCAGTACGGAACTTAAAATCGTTAGCGAACATTGATGCATTATCTATTCAGTTACGGAACACTTCAAGACCCCGAGATACAGGAACAACTGTTCGGCCGAAAGATGAAGGCGGAACCGGATGTGCTTTTGGGCTACGAACTATCCTCCCAAAAAGCCTATGGCCAGTACCCCCAAATAACCAAGAGCCAAAATGCCGATGCCAAGATCGAGGGTGTGGCACTCGAACTGTCAGAAGAGGAACTGGAGCGCGCAGACAATTATGAAGGCCCCGAATACACCCGTATTTCCGTACGGCTAAAATCGGGCAAACCAGCTTGGGCCTATGTGGCCAAATAGCCTTAAATTTCCCCTATGTCGAAAAAGAAAAAGCGAGGAAAAACAAAACACGGCCGAAACGACCGCCCAGGGCACGATAAAAGTCCGGTAAAGGCAAAGAAGCATTTGGGCCAACACTTTCTAAAGGACGAATCGATAGCGCGCCAAATTGCCGAAACCTTGTCGCTGAAGGGGTATTCGAACGTGCTGGAAATCGGTCCGGGCACCGGGGTTCTTACCAAATACCTTCTTTTAAACGACATCAGGCTGGTCGCCATGGACCTCGATGCCGATTCCATTGTTTACCTCAACCACAGCTTTCCCCTGGAACACCCCGAGATCTTCAAGGACCAAAAATCGTTCGAGGTAGTCGAGGCCGATTTTTTAAATTACGACCTCGGCACCCTATTTGGAAAGGAACAGTTCGCCATCACGGGCAACTTCCCTTACAACATCTCGTCGCAGATCGTCTTTAAAATGCTCGAAATAAAGGAACAAATTCCCGAATTTACCGGTATGTTCCAAAAAGAAGTGGCACAACGTATTTGCGCAAGGGAGGGCAATAAGACCTACGGCATACTATCGGTTCTTGTCCAGGCCTTTTACGAGGCCGAATACCTCTTTACCGTACAGCCGAATGTCTTCGACCCTCCCCCAAAGGTGCAGTCGGGCGTACTTCGCCTGGTCAGAAAGGAAAACTTCGGACTTGATTGCGACGAAAACCTTTTCTTCAAAGTAGTAAAATCGGCCTTTAACCAACGGCGTAAGACCATTAGGAACAGCTTAAAGGCCTTTGCTCTTTCCGATGCGCTAAGAAGTGATGAAATTTTTGACAAACGGCCCGAACAACTGGGGGTCTCAAACTTTATCGATTTAACGAAAAGAATCGGGAAAGATTGAAAAATAGCCCCTTGAACACCATTTGGAACACTAAGAAATCGTAAAGACCACGCCCCTTTAACGCTTTTTCTTTAGATTTGCCGCGGTCATCTTTAAATGCAGCGGGAACCATGACGCCATTCAAGCTAACAGACGAATTGCTTGCGCAGATAGAGCAGCTCATCGAAAACCGAAGGAATACCGAACTGGTTGCCCTGATGGAAGACCTGCACTATGCCGATGTGGCCGAAATAATCAATGAGCTTAACGAAGACGAGGCCACCTACCTCATCAAGCTCTTGGAGAGCGACAAAACCTCCGACGTACTTACCGAGCTTGACGAAGACGTGCGGGAATCTATACTCAACAACCTTTCGGCCAAGGAAATTGCCGAAGAACTTGAGGAACTCGATACCGATGATGCCGCCGATATTGTGGGCGAACTGCCCAATGAAATCGTTCAACAGGTCATTTCCGAAATCGAGGACCGTGAGCACGCCAAAGACATTGTAGACCTTTTGCGCTACGACGAAAACTCGGCCGGTGGACTCATGGCCAAGGAATTGGTGAAGGTCAGGGAAAACTGGGACGTTCTCAAATGTGTCAAGGAGATGCGCGCCCAAGCCGAAAATGTCACCAGGGTACACTCGATCTACGTAGTGGACGATGACGACAAGCTAAAGGGCCGGCTCTCTTTAAAAGACCTGTTGACCACATCGACCCGAACCCATATCAGCGATGTGTACATCCCCAAGGTCGATTCGGTCAACGTCAACGAAAAACCCGAGGAAGTTGCCAAGATCATGAGCAAATACGATTTGGAGGCCATACCCGTGGTAGATGAAATCGGGCGTTTGGTCGGCCGGATCACCATTGACGATATCGTCGATGTAATACGGGAAGAGGCCGACAAGGACTATCAAATGGCCGCCGGTATTTCGCAAGACGTCGAGGCCGACGACACGATCTGGGTGCTCACACGGGCAAGGCTGCCCTGGCTCTTTTTAGGGCTTATCGGTGGTGTGGGCGCAGCCGCCATTATGGGAGGCTTTGAGGAAATGATCAGCAAACATGCCATTCTTTTCTTCTTTACGCCCCTTATTGCCGCCATGGCCGGTAATGTAGGTGTCCAATCGAGCGCCATCATCGTTCAGGGACTGGCGAACGACGACCTGAAGGGCAGCGTTGGCAGTCGGCTGATCAAGGAAATGATGTTGGCCCTGCTCAACGGACTTATACTGGCTACCATACTTTTACTGTTCACATGGTTTTGGAAAGGTGATTTTCTTACCTCCCTGGCCATTTCGATATCGTTGGTCACCGTTATTCTCGTCGCCGGCTTTATCGGCACGTTCACACCCCTCTTCCTGCACAAGCGGGGAATCGATCCCGCCATTGCCACGGGGCCGTTTATCACTACAAGCAACGATATTTTCGGCATCCTGATTTATTTTTGGATAGCCAAGATAGTTTTGGGTATCTGAAGTACCCGATAGTTCAATAATTTTCAGGTCGCCCCAGGCTTCCTCCAAGTAGAGCCCCGGGCAGACCATTATACTAAAACCAAATTGATGAAAATATTACATGTAGACAAAAACCATCCCCTGCTCATCGAGCAATTTGCCGAACTCGGCTTTCAGAACGATGAAGACTACACATCATCCAAAGAAGAAATAGAAAACAAAATCGAGGCCTATGACGGACTCATCATTCGCAGTCGGTTTACCATAGACGCACCGTTCTTGGACAAGGCCAAAAACCTGAAATTTATCGGAAGGCTGGGAGCCGGCCTGGAAAATATCGATGTTAGGCATGCCGAGGCCAACGGTATTTTTCTTGCGGCCGCGCCCGAAGGCAATAGAAATGCCGTAGGCGAGCACACCCTGGGCATGCTTCTTTCCCTGTTCAACAACCTGAACAAGGCCGATCGTGAAGTCAGGTCCGGTATTTGGGACCGCGAGGGCAATCGGGGCGTTGAACTCGAAGGCAAGACCGTGGGCATAATCGGTTACGGAAACATGGGCAAGGCCTTTGCAAAAAAGCTGAAGGGCTTCGATGTCGAAGAAGTGATTTGCTACGACATCGTAGGTGGTGTTGGCGATGGGAATGCAAGACAGGTCGGTATTCTCGAACTGCACCAGCGTACCGAGATATTAAGTTTGCATGTTCCACAGACCGAAGACACCATCGGAATGATCAACACCGAGTTTATCGAAAAGTTCCACAATCCGTTTTGGTTGCTCAATGCGGCCCGCGGCAAATGCGTTATTACCGAGGATTTGGTCAAGGCCCTGAAATCGGGCAAGATACGGGGAGCGGGACTCGATGTGCTCGAATACGAAAAGGCGTCGTTTGAGAACATGTTCAAAGGCGATAATTCGGACGGGGCTGCCTTAAGCAACCTTCCCGAGGCCTTCCAATATTTGGTACAGGCCGAAAATGTAATCCTATCGCCCCATGTAGCGGGATGGACGTTCGAAAGCCTCGAAAAGCTTGCCCAAACCATTGTTGACAAGGTTAAAGCCAAATTTTGTTAACTTTAGGGGAACCGTAATCCGAATTGCAAAGCATGTGGGATTATGAGTGATACCCAATATTCACCTTAAACACCCAGGCCTATGCAATTAGGAAATTTTTCGGTAAGCTTAAATGTCAAGGACATCAAGGCTTCAAAGGTATTTTACGAAGCCTTGGGCTTTTCGGTTTTTGCCGGCGACTTGGAACAAAACTGGCTCATCCTAAAAAACGGAAATGCCACCATAGGACTGTTTCAGGGCATGTTCGACAAGAACATCCTGACCTTTAATCCCGGGTGGGACTCAAATGCCAAAGCGCTAGATGCCTTTACCGATGTCAGGGAGCTTCAAAAACGTTTTAGGGCCCAAGGCATCACATTGGATACCGAAGCAGACGAAAATACAACAGGGCCCGGAAGCTGTATGCTCAGGGACCCCGACGGCAATCCTATCCTAATCGACCAACACGTTTGAACATGGATTACAAAGCCGATTCGCCCGAAGCGTATATCGAACAGCTTCCACCCGGGCGGCAAGAAGTTGTTTCCAAAATAAGGAAAACGATACTTGACAATTTACCAGAGGGCTTTCATGAGCAAATAAACTATGGAATGTTGGGCTATGTGGTACCCCATTCCATCTATCCCAATGGATATCATTGCGACCCAAAACTTCCGCTGCCCTTTATGAATTTGGCTTCCCAAAAGAATTTTGTAGCCCTCTACCATTCCGGTATTTATGCCGACCCAGACCTTTACGATTGGTTTGTAAACGAATATCCCAAGCATTGCAAACGAAAATTGGACATGGGAAAAAGTTGCATCCGATTGAGA
This sequence comes from Pseudozobellia thermophila, assembly GCF_900141855.1. Classification (GTDB taxonomy): domain Bacteria; phylum Bacteroidota; class Bacteroidia; order Flavobacteriales; family Flavobacteriaceae; genus Pseudozobellia; species Pseudozobellia thermophila. The sequence continues at coordinate 1,004,927 of NZ_FQYU01000001.1, read as the reverse complement.
TCAATGACGGACATACCCTATGCACTCATTGCCGAACTGTGTCGAAAAATGACCGTAACCGATTGGATTCAACGTTACGAGAACACTACAAAGCCCAAAAACAAGTAAATACCGTACACCAACTATTCAAATTCCCAACCTATGAAAAACAGAGTTACCGGCCTAGGGGGATTCTTTTTTAAGACCAAGGACCCCGACAAAATAAAGAATTGGTACAAACGTCATCTAGGGCTGAACACCGACACCTACGGATGTACGTTTTGGTGGAAGGACCAAGAGGGCACCCAATGGAGCCCCATGGACGAGAAAACCGACTATTACGAGCCAAGCCAATCGTCGTTTATGATGAACTTTAGGGTAGAAAACCTAGAGGAACTCCTGCAAGCCCTAAAGGAAGAAGGTGTTACCATTGTCGGTAAAATGGAAGAATACGAGTACGGCAAGTTCGGCTGGATACTCGACCCCGACGGCAACAAGGTTGAGCTGTGGGAACCAGTGGACAAGGCCTTTAAATAATGCCAGATTATTGGTACCTTTAGGAAAACGAAAAACCAAAAAAAAACCACACCATGTCAAACGATAAAAATTTTGGAAAAGGTGAAGGCGAAGATGCCATCAACCCAATTAACCCGGGCAAGGGCGACCTAAAAAGCGAGGCGTCAAAAGCTTCCGAAGATGCCGGGGAAAAGGCAAAGGACACCGCCGATAAGGCCCATGAAAAATTCGAGGGGGCCAAGGAGAAGGGCAAGGAGTTTGCCGATGATGCCAAAAAAGCGGCCAACGACTTTGCCGATAGCGCCAAAAAAACCGCCAACGAGTTTACCGAAGGAGCCAAGGAAGCCTTTTCCGGCTCCGAAGGCGAAAACAAAAAGCTGCTGGCAGGACTTCTGGCCCTGTTTCTGGGATGGGCGGGCGTACACAAGTTTATTCTCGGCTATCAAAAAGAGGGCATCATACTCTTGTTGGCCAGTATCCTGGGCTGGGCCACGGCCTGTTTCATCATCGGCTACTTCGTTGCGATGGCCGCCTGGATCGTCGGTATCGTCGAAGGAATCATTTACTTGACCAAATCCGATGAGGACTTTTACAACACCTATCAGGTAGGTCGCAAGCCTTGGTTCTGACAAAATCGGAAAGCCCGTTTGCCTTGAGGCTTTTATCACAACCTAATTAATTGTAATATTGCGATATATCGGGCGTTTCGATAAAATCCTAAAATACGGTTTATGCAAATTAGGGAGATGACGGAAAAAGATTGGCCAGGTGTCGCCAAAATTTATGAAGAGGGCATCCGAACCGGCTTCGCCACTTTCGAGACCGAAATACCGGGCTATGAAAGTTGGAGTGCGGCCCACTTGCCTTCGTGCAGGCTGGTCGCCGAAGACAATGGTGTTCTTTTGGGATGGACGGCCCTTTCGCCCGTCTCCGGAAGATGCGTCTACGGCGGTGTGGCCGAAGTGAGCGTCTATGTAGCCTCGGCGGCCCGAAACCGCGGCGTGGGCAAAGCCTTGATGCACGCCCTCATCGAGGCCAGTGAAAAAGAGGGTATTTGGTCGCTACAATCAGGTATTTTTCCCGAAAATCGCGGAAGCATCGAACTCCACAAAAAGATGGGTTTTCGGTTTATAGGAAAACGCGAACGAATAGGCCGCTTACACGGTGTTTGGAAGGACAACCTGCTATTCGAACGCCGGAGTACGGTCGTGGGCAACGAATAGAGGGTTTTACCCTTCGCCGTTCTGTTGCGTTTCGACAAACTTGCGTTCGAGTTCGGCCTGAAACTCTTCCATGACCGGTTTTACCGTACTTTCGGGCAAATCTGAAATCTTGATGTACATGAGCCCGTCTACGGCATTGTTGAAGAGGGGATCGACGTTAAAGGCCACCACCTTGGCGTTCTGTTTGATGTATTTTTTAATGAGCACCGGTAAACGCAGGCTTCCGGGTTCGACCTCATCGATCAGGCGATCGAATTTGTTGAGATCGGCCTGGGTTTCATCAAAAACAAACTCCTTGTCGGCATCCTTTAACTTTACCTTGAATTCCTTCTTAGGCCTAACATACTGTGCCACATAGGGGTCCCAATAGTTACTTTTCATAAATTCGATCATCAGGGACTTTGAAAAGTTCGAAAATTGGTTGCTGATACTTACCCCGCCTATCAAGTATTTGTGTTCGGGATACCTCAAGGTGGTATGCACGATTCCCTTCCAAAGCAAGAACAAGGGCATGGGTTTTTGCTGGTATTCCTTCATGATATAGGCCCTTCCCATTTCAATCGATTGGCTCATCATACCGAACAGTTCGGGTTCGAAACGAAATAGGTCTTGAAGGTAAAAACCGTCTATCCCGTATTTTGAAAAGATCTCTGATCCCAGACCCATGCGGTAGGCCCCGGCGATCACCTTGGCCTCGCTATCCCATAGGAACATGTGATGGTAGTAGGCATCGAACTTATCGATATCGATCGAATTGTTGGTTCCCTCCCCGATCTCCCTAAAGGTAATCTCGCGCTGGCGGCCGATTTCTTGCAGGGTAAAGGGCATTTCCGCCGCAGGTGCAAGAAACACCTCGTAATTTTTGCTCTGTACCATACGCCTATCCTTTTCGACCAATTTTTCGATCTCGGCCTGAATGAGCTCAGACCGCACGGGCTGGGCGATTTTTCTAGGTTGTTTGGGCAGTTTCAGGCTTGTCGGTATCTGATCGATCAAGCGTTCCTTTTCATAGGCATTGGCCAGTATATAGGTCTTTCTGCGAAGCAGTTCGGTATACTCCTCCATCGAGGGCTGTTCCTTTTGGGTCGATACGGAAATGGGCTGTCCGATCCTGACCTTGATCGGCCTTTTATATTGCGAATAGACCTCCGAAGGCAGTTTTGCCGTACGGAACAGGTCGCTTATTTTGGCCAAGCGGTAGAAGAGGGGACTGTTTTTGGCGTGGAAGTATATGGGTACCACGGGTACCTCGGCCTTACGGATCAATTTAATGGCCGTTTCTTCCCAAGGCTTGTCGACCACGAGCTTTCCCTCCTTTCGGGTAGAAACCTCGCCCGCGGGAAAAATCCCCATGGGATAGCCCGATCTTATGTGCGTCATGGCCCTTTTGAAACCCGCTATACTGCTCTTGGCATCCTTGTGGTTTTCAAACGGGTTGACCGGAAATATATATTGGGCCAAAGGCTTAAACCTCTGCAACAGAAAATTGGCCATCACCTTGTAGTCGGGCCGATGGGCGAGCATGATCTTCAATAGGACGATTCCGTCCATTCCACCCAAGGGATGGTTGCTGACCGTTATAAAAGGACCCGTCTTGGGAATGCGCTTCAAGTCTTCGGCGGGAATTTCATAATCGATCTGGTATTGCTCCAAAACAGCATCGAGAAAGCGCTCGCCATCGAGATGGCTCATCTTATCGTACTGCCGGTTCATCGTCGAAATCTTGGTGACCTTTAGAAGGATCCAGCCCATGAATGTTCCCAAAAAACCGAACCTATCAAGATTGATGGCGGTCGCCACCTCTTTTGCGGTCACTAATCCCATATATTCATTAGTTTGTAGCCCCCTAATATAGGAAAAACGGTAGAGGTGCCTTCTATTTTAACAAAAATGGGAGAACCCTTTCAAAGTTACTTGACCACAAGCTGTACGGTCTCTTTACCCCGCTGCTCGAGCAAGATCTCATGACCGTTTTGGAGCGATTCGATCGCCTTTTCGTCAAAATGCCGAATCGTGTAAAGCGACACGCCTTCGTGATGGACGACCTTAAAACGACTTTTTAAAAGGTCGAGCAATTCTTGCAACCGCCCAAAGCGATTATCGACACAGACCGAAAAACTAATGGCCGAATTCTGAATGAGGTCGACCTTCATTTTATGGTCGTGGAACAACTTGAACAACTCGCTAATACTGTCTTCGACGATAAAGGAAAAATCGAGCGAGGACAGCTTCATCAACACCTGGTTCTTCTTAACGATGAAGCAGGGCACCTTAGGTTCGATACCCACGCCCTTGCCCACGGTAGTTCCGGGGTCTTTAGGATTCAAAAACGATTTTACATGCAAGGAGATTTCCTTTTGCTGAAGGGGCTGCAAGGTCTTTGGGTGTATTACCGATGCCCCATAAAAAGCAAGCTCGATGGCTTCCCGGTACGAAATCTTGTTCAGTAGCCGGGTTTCTTGAAAATATCGGGGATCGGCATTCAGAACCCCGGGCACATCTTTCCAAATGGTTACCGACTCCGCATTGAGGCAATAGGCCAATATGGCCGCCGTGTAATCGGACCCCTCCCTACCCAAGGTGGTGGTAAAATTATTGTCATCACTTCCCAGAAAGCCCTGGGTAATGTTCAATTGCGAGGTATCGATGGCCTTTACCCGTTCTTGGGTCTTTTCCCAATTGACGGAAACATCGCGGTAGCTATCGTCGGTCTTGATGTAATCGCGCACGTCGAGCCAATTGCATTTAATGCCAATTTCGTTAAAGTAATGGCTTATGATACTCGTCGATATCAATTCGCCATAACCGACGATCTGATCGTAGACAAAGTTGTATTTGGGCGATTTGTTCCATACCAAAAAGCCCTTCACTTCGTCAAAAAGTTGCCTTACCCTTGTAAATGCCGGGTGTTCCGGGTTTTTGAACAGGTCCCTTAAAATGGCTTCGTGATAATCTATACTCTCTTGAATAGTCCCGGTCAAATGGTCCTTTTGATTAAAATAGGCATTGACAATTTCTTCCATGGCATTGGTGGTCTTGCCCATGGCCGACACGACCAACAAGGTATTTTCATGCCCCGTTTCCTGTAGCACCTTCACCACATTCCTTACTCCTGCCGCATCTTTCACCGATGCTCCACCGAATTTAAATACTCGCATAAACAGTATTGATTTATTTGCTATCCTTGCTTGACCAAGGATGGTCTTTTAACATTCAACTTGGTTCAAAAAGGCCTGTATACCCGCTTCGTCCAATTGCACCACATCCCAGTCGCGCATCACCTTGGCACCCTTGCTTTCGTAAAATTTTATGGCGGGTTCGTTCCAGTCCAAAACCTCCCAACAAATACGCTTTACCCCAAGGTCGTGGGCATAGCGGACCACTTCCGACAACAAGGCGCTGCCCAGGCCGCTGCCCCGCATACGCTCGGTAACGATCAGGTCTTCGAGGTGCACAACGGGACCCTTCCAGGTAGAATAGCGATTATAGACCAAGGCCATACCGACCACCTCATCGTCGCTTTCGCCGACAAAACAGTGGAAAAGTGGGTTGGGCCCATATCCGTGGGCCACTAAATCGTCAACGGTAACATCTACGGCGTTGGCCTCCTTTTCGAAGACGGCAAGTTCTTTGATCAACCTATGAACGGCAGGCATATCACTTTGCCGGGCCTCTCGAATGATAAAATCCATAATTGTTATAAATAAAACACAAAGTTATAAATTTAAAAAAGTAAAGTAAAATGAAAATAGCGTTCTTTCACAAAATACCCGATATTTGTGGTTGAACCAACAGTCCGCTTTTCATGACCCGTAAAAATTGCACCTTAGGAGAGTTTATAATAGAAAACCAAGATTCCTTTCAATATTCCTCCGGGGAGCTGTCCAAACTGATCAATGCCATCAGATTGGCGGCAAAAGTAGTAAACCACGAGGTAAACAAGGCCGGACTGGTCGATATTTTAGGTGCGGCCGGCGAAACCAACATTCAGGGGGAAGACCAGCAGAAGCTCGACGTGCTCGCCAACGAAAAATTTATCCAGACCCTGACCAACCGCGAAATTGTCTGCGGCATTGCGTCGGAAGAGGAAGACGACTTTATTTCGATCAACAGCAACGACCAGCAGCACCAAAACAAATATATCGTTCTGATCGACCCCTTGGACGGCTCATCGAACATCGATGTAAACGTATCGGTAGGTACAATTTTTTCGATATACCGGCGGATCACCCCCGTAGGCACCCCGGTAACCCTTGAAGATTTTCTACAGCCCGGCAAAAACCAGGTCGCCGCGGGCTATGTGGTATATGGCACATCTACCATGTTGGTCTATACCACGGGAGACGGGGTCAACGGCTTTACCCTCAATCCCGCTATAGGCACCTTTTACCTATCGCACCCCAATATGCGATTTCCTGAAGACGGCCGTATCTACTCGGTAAACGAGGGCAACTACGTTCATTTTCACCAAGGCGTAAAAGATTACATCAAATACTGCCAGGAAGAAGAGGGCGACCGCCCCTACACCTCTAGGTATATCGGGTCTTTGGTATCGGACTTCCACCGGAATATGATCAAAGGAGGGATTTACATGTATCCGAAAAGCAGCGTGACCGAAGAGGGAAAACTGCGATTGCTATACGAATGCAACCCCATGGCCTTTTTGGCCGAACAGGCCAACGGACTGGCCATCGGTGGCAAGAACAGGATCTTGGACATCCAGCCCAAGGAACTGCACCAACGGGTACCCTTCTTTTGCGGAAGCAAAAATATGGTACTAAAACTTCAGGAATTTTTGGAGAAATACCACTAACCGGCCACCCCCCCCCGATCGGAACGACTTAACGCTTCACCAAGTAGACGTAATCATCAAAATCGATCTGCCCGCTAAAAATGGCCACCGACTTATTGATGATGGCATCGGCTTGTTCGTCAGAGTAGCCCAGGCCTATGGCGTACTTTTTCAAGAAAACCATCTCTTCGTCATCGATCAAATGGTCTGAAAAAATAATACGGAAAAGGTCGTATAACCTTTCCAATCGCTTCTCCGAATCATGAGGGGGCACTATAGGATACTTGTTCTCCTTTTTCATCACCTCCTTGTACTCCGATTCGGTTATATCCAACTTGGTCGCAAAACGATCTAACAGGCTTTTCTCTTCCGGACTTATTTCGCCATCGACCGATGCCAAAGTGGCAAGTGCCGCAAAATGTGCCAGGTTTCGTCTGTGTTCCCCGCTAGAATATAAATCTGCAATAGCCATATATTTCAATTTTATTGGCAGCAAATATAATTTTTTTAGAGGTCATTCGCCTCTAAGTATATGATTATTTTACCCCCATCCCGCCATAAGGCCCCCATCGCGACGGAATGCCATTTTGAAATATTACGTAACTTTCTACAAACATGAAAAAACCACTTCTTGAATTTACCGATAAGGGCATTTATTGCGGTGCCGCCAAGGTGTATCTAGACCCGTGGAAACCTGTTGACAAGGCAATTATTTCCCATGGGCATGCCGATCATAGTCGATGGGGACACGAGCAATATATCACACACCATAGAAACGTACCTATTATCAGCCATCGTCTAGGGGAAATCAATGTCTCCGGAAGGGAATGGGGAGAATCCTTTACGGTCAACAATGTAAAATTCAGCCTTCATCCTGCCGGCCATATCATTGGCTCATCACAAATTCGAGTAGAACATAAGGGCGAAGTTTGGGTGTTTACGGGAGATTACAAAACCGAGAACGACGGCATCTCCACCCCCTACGAACCCATAAAATGCGACACCTTCATTACGGAATGCACCTTTGGACTACCCGCTTTTAAATGGACTCCCCAGCAAGAGGTTTTTGAAAATATCAACCAGTGGTGGACGGATAACCAGGCAGAGGGAAAAACCTCAATCCTTTTTGGCTATAGCTTGGGAAAGGCACAAAGGCTACTCAAATATCTGGACACGGATATAGGCAAGATATACACCCATGGAGCCATTGAGAACATGACCCAAGTGCTTCGCCCATTGGTCGATTTTCCCGAAACGACCCTAATTACCAAGGAAACCAAAAAAGAGGAGCTTCTTGGAAATATTGTTCTGGCCCCGCCCAGTGCACACGGCAGTACTTGGATCCGTAAAATGGTTCCCTACGTAACGGCTTCCGCAAGCGGTTGGATGACTTTTAGGGGAGCCCGCCGCAGAAGGGCCATTGACAAAGGTTTTGTTCTGAGCGACCACTGCGACTGGCAGGGACTCTTATCCAGCATTGAGGCAACGGGCGCGGAAAAAATCATTTGCACCCACGGGTATACCGAAATCTTTTCACGATACCTGCGCGAACAGGGTTATGACGCCCGTACGGAAGAAACCCAATACGGTGACGAGGAAGACAGCACTACCCCAGAAGAGACCGCACCCCTTGAAACCCAGACCCCATGAAGCAAGAACAGACTACATCGGAAATTGACACTACTACGGTTTTCGGATCGAAGGAACTTGGCATGCGTGGGTTTGCCGCACTGATAAAAACCTTGGATAGCACCAATAAGACCAATGTTAAGGTCCAAGCCTTGACGGATTATTTTTTGGCAGCGAGCAACAAGGACAAAGTATGGACGATTGCCATTTTATCGCATCGTCGCCCACCTCGTCCCGTAAACACCACCCTATTACGGGAATGGGCTTCCGAACTGGCCAACATTCCACTTTGGTTGTTTGAGGAAAGCTATCACATTGTGGGCGATTTGGCCGAAACCATTGCTCTCATAGTTCCATCGAGCAAAACATCCACAGAAAAAACATTGACCCAATTTTTGGAGGAGATGATTGCATTAAAGAAGAAATCGGATGATGACAAAAAAACCTACCTCTTTGAAAACTGGAAAGTGCTCGACTATTATGAACGTTTTGTTTTTACCAAATTGATTACCGGAGGGTTCCGTATTGGTGTAAGCCAGAAATTAATGACCAGGGCATTGGCAAAGGCCACTGAAATAGATGAAGATATTTTGGCCTATAAACTTATGGGGAACTGGGACCCGAACACAATTACCTTTCAAGAACTTATCATAGAAGAAAACGAAAGCGATTATCTGTCCAAACCCTACCCGTTTTATCTCGCGTACGCTATTGAGGGTGAGCCGGAAGATTTGGGTGATGTTAGCCTTTGGTCCGCAGAACATAAATGGGATGGCATACGCTCGCAGGTAATCCTTAGAAATGACGAGCTGTTTGTCTGGAGCCGTGGTGAAGAATTGGTGACCGATAAATATCCTGAGTTCAACCAATTTAAAACAACCATTCCCAATGGCACGGTGATAGACGGGGAAATTCTCCCCTATATTGATGGACAAATAGGCACCTTCAACGATTTACAGACACGCATTGGACGCAAGACCGTTTCAAAGGCCTTACTTAAAAAGGTACCTGTTGTTCTAAAGGCCTACGATATTTTGGAATGGGAGGGAAATGATATCAGAAACAAACCATTTACTGAGCGTAGGGCCATTTTAGAAAAATTATACCAAAAGACCGACAATTTAAACATACCATTTCACCTTTCCGAAACGATGCATTTTAGCTCGTGGGAAGAAGTCGCCAAGGAGAGGGAACGTTCCCGGGAAATGTTCAGCGAAGGGCTCATGCTTAAACGTAAGGACTCCCCTTATTTAGTGGGAAGAAAAAAAGGGGATTGGTGGAAATGGAAAGTAGACCCGTTGACCATTGATGCCGTCCTTACCTATGCCATGCGAGGACACGGGAGACGCAGTAATCTGTTTACGGATTATACTTTTGCCCTATGGAACGAAAATGACGAAGGTGAAAAGGAACTGGTAACTTTTGCCAAAGCCTATTCAGGATTGACCGATGCCGAGTTTAGAAAAGTGGATGCCTGGATCAAAAGAAACACCTTGGAACGGTTTGGACCCGTTCGCTCGGTTACTCCTCATCACGTGTTTGAAATTGCGTTTGAGGGCATAGCCTTATCCAAACGGCACAAAAGCGGTGTGGCTACTCGGTTTCCAAGGATTTTGAGATGGCGCAAAGACAAAAGCATTCACGAAGCCAATTCCTTGGACGATTTAAAGTCGATGATTCCTTAATTCAACGATGAACAGAGAAGAACTTTATCAAGTCGCACAAAATTGGTTCGACCAACAAAACTGGAAGCCTTTCAAGTTTCAAAAAGATACTTGGAAAGCCTTCCTGCAAGGTAAAAACGGACTGTTAAACGCCCCTACGGGCAGTGGTAAGACTTATGCACTTTGGTTTCCTATTGTCTTAAACTACATCAAGAAAAATCCGCAGTACAAGACCAAACACAAAAAAGGCTTAAAAGCCATTTGGATTACCCCGTTACGGGCACTTTCCCAAGAAATTAGGCAATCGGCAGAGCGGGTCACCGCAGATTTGGAAACCCAGATGACCGTAGGCATAAGAACCGGAGATACTACCGCCAAAGAACGGGCAGGACAGAAAAAACAGATGCCCGATCTATTGATTACAACGCCTGAGAGTCTTCAGCTTTTATTGGCTACAAAAGGCTACGATAAGATTTTTAAAGACTGTTCTGCAATCGTGGTTGATGAATGGCATGAACTGTTGGGCACCAAGCGGGGTGTTCAAATGGAACTGGCCCTATCCCGTTTAAAGACCATATCCAAAGACCTGCGTATTTGGGGAATTTCAGCAACAATTGGCAACCTCGACCAAGCTCGGGAAGTATTGTTAGGCCCACAGACCGAAGCCTTGGAAAATTCCGTCATGATAAGGGCGAATATCAAAAAGAAAATCAAGGTAAAGAGCATCATTCCCAAGAAGATGGAAACCTTCCCTTGGCGCGGGCACCTAGGGTTACACTTATTGGAAGATGTTGTACCTATCATCAACAATAGTAAAACCACCCTGTTATTTACCAATACCCGTAGCCAGTGTGAAATATGGTTCCAGAAAATCTTGGAAAAACACCCTGAATATGCGGGGGAGATAGCCATGCACCACGGAAGCATCAACAAAGAAACGAGGCTTTGGGTAGAACAGGCCATCCGAAACGAGAGTCTTAAAGCCGTGGTCTGTACCTCTAGTTTGGACCTAGGTGTGGATTTCGCTCCCGTGGAAACGGTCATACAAATTGGCGGACCAAAAGGCGTAGCCCGTTTTTTACAACGTGCGGGCCGTAGTGGCCACCGCCCCGGAAAAGAAAGTGTTATTCATTTTTTACCTACCCACGCCATGGAGCTCATTGAAGCATCCGCATTGCAAGTGGCCGTCAAGGATAATGCCGTGGAAGACCGTCTGCCCTACCTCAACAGTTTTGATGTTCTCCTTCAGTATTTGACCACTTTGGCCATCTCGGACGGGTTTTACCCCAATGCTATTTTTCCTGAAATAAAACGTACTTTTTGTTACCAAGGTATTACCGAAGACCAATGGCAATGGCTGCTGAACTTTTTGGTGATGGGCAGCCAGAGCCTAAGCAGTTATGACGAATACAAAAAAGTGGAGGTTGAAGCGGATGGCAAGTTTAAGGTGAACAACCGTGGTATTGCCATGCGCCATCGTTTTCAAATCGGAACAATTGTTGGTGATGCCACCATTACCGTCAAGTACCAAACCGGAGGCTACATCGGCTCCATTGAAGAGTATTTTATTTCTAAATTGACACGAGGGGATGTCTTTACATTTGCAGGAAGAAATTTGGAATTTATCCGCATTAAAGGCATGCAGGCCCATGTACGAAACTCCACTAAAAAGACGAATAAGGTTCCTAGCTGGATGGGAGGCCGACTTAGTTTTTCGGCACAGATGTCAGAATTGCTTCGTCAAGAATTATACAAAGCTGCTGCCAATGACTTGCAAGGTCCGGAATTAAAATCGCTCAAACCTATTTTTGACAAGCAGCGGGAAGAAAGTATCGTTCCCACACCTGCGGAATTTTTAATAGAAACCTTTAAGACCCGAGACGGGTACCACCACATATTCTACCCTTTTGAAGGCAGGGCCGTTCATGAGGCTATGAGTAGTTTGCTGTCTTACCGAATAAGCCTGTTGCAACCTATAACGGTCTCCCTGGCATTTAATGATTACGGTTTTGAAATGTTGAGCGATAAGCCCATAGACATTCAAGCGGTTTTGGACAATGATTTGTTTACTACGGATTATATGTTGTCCGATTTGCAGAAGAGCCTCAACTCCAACGAAATGGCGCGCCGCAAATTTCGCGATATCGCCGTGATTAGCGGTATGGTCTTTACCGGTTATCCGAATAAGGGTATTAAAATGAAGCACCTGCAAAGCAATTCCCAGTTATTATTTGATGTTTTTAAGGATTATGAGGCCGACAACCTACTCTTTCAACAGGCTTTCACCGAAACCTTTGAGCATCAATTGGAAGAAGGACGCCTACGAATGGCCCTTACGCGAATTGAACGTCAAACTATTGTCTGGAAGGAATGTTCGAAAGCCACTCCCTTTTCGTTCCCGATTATAACGGACAGACTGCGCGAAAAATTGAGTTCGGAAAAATTGGCCGACCGAATAAAGCGGATGACCCGAATGTTGACCAAATGATGGATTATATATTTTTGAATTGTTAACCTAACCTTAAATTTAAGCACACCCTTAATCCACAGTATTTTAAAACCTTTGTAAGGTTGAACCGATTCTAAAAAACAACGCTATGAAGAAAAATTACTTGCTATTGTTCTTTTTGACCTTGGCCCTGGGTGCCTTTGCCCAGGACTTAAAGATTACAGGGGTCATAGACGGTCCCTTGCCCGGTGGCCTCCCCAAGGCCATCGAACTTTACGTGGCCAACGATATTCCCGATTTAAGCGCCTATGGCATTGGCTCTGCCAACAACGGCGGGGGCAGCGATGGTGAAGAATTTACCTTCCCTGCCACCACGGCCACTTCGGGCTCGTACATCTATCTTGCCTCCGAAGCGGTAGAATTCAACAATTTCTTTGGATTTGCGCCCGACTACGAAGATTCAGCGGCCAATGTGAACGGTGACGATGCCATTGAACTCTTTTACCAAGGCGCCGTAATCGACACCTTCGGAGACATCAATGTCGATGGAAACGGCCAACCGTGGGAATACCTCGATGGGTGGGCCTATAGAAAGAACGGCACCGGACCCGATGGCACCGCCTTCGTTTTGGACAACTGGACATTTAGCGGCCCGGATGCCCTCGACAACGCCATGTCGAACGCATCGGCGGCCTCGCCCTTCCCCCTTGCTTCCTTTGGGGGCGGTGGGACAACGGTCATCGCCAACCCTTCCGGCTTTACAACAACGGTACAGGGCACGACCTCCATCGATTTGTCCTGGTCCTTGAACGCCGATAACGATGCCATTGTCTTGGCCGTTTCAACACAGGCCATCACGGCTTCCTTGGTAGACGGGCAAACGTACGTTACAGGTGAAACCCTATCCGACGGCAGTACGGTATTGGCCACGGGAAACACGACCCTCTTTCAACACGGCGGTCTAAGCCCCAACACCGAATATTTTTATAAGATCTGGTCGGTGACACCGGCTATCGAATATTCAACGGGAGTGGCGACAAGTGCCCGCACCGAATCGGACACCCCGATCGAATCGGGCTTGATAATCACCGGCGCCCTGGACGGGCCGCTTTCTGGGGGCACCCCAAAGGCCATCGAGCTCTATGCCACCACCGACATTCCCGATTTGAGTGTGTACGGAATAGGTTCGGCCAATAACGGAGGGGGTAGCGACGGACAGGAGTTTACCTTTCCCGCCGATGCCATACAGGCCGGTCAGTTTATTTACCTGGCCTCCGAAACGGAAGGCTTTACCGATTTTTTCGGCTTTGCCCCCGATTACACCTCCGGTGCCATGGCCATAAACGGCGACGATGCCGTAGAGTTGTTCCTGAACGGGTCGGTCATCGATGTGTTTGGCGATATCAACACCGATGGTTCGGGCGAAGCTTGGGACCATCTCGACGGATGGGCCTATAGAAAGGACGAAGTTCCCGCCAACAACGGCAGCTTCGATAGTGCGAACTGGATCTTCAGCGGCATCAACGCCTTGGACGGCGAACTGAGCAATGCCACGGCGACCACCCCTTTCCCCTTACAATCCTACGGTCCCGACCTAATGATTACCGGTATCGTCGATGGCCCCTTACCCGGAGGCTTACCCAAGGCGGTCGAACTCTATGCCCGAAATGCCATTGCCGACCTTAGCCTCTACGGCTTTGGCTCGGCCAACAATGGCGGGGGCACCGACGGGGAAGAATTTACCTTTCCCGCGGTTGGCGTTCCTGCGAATACCTACGTGTATCTAGCGACCGACATTGACGGTTTTACCGCGTATTTCGGGTTCGCCCCCGACTACACCTCCGATTCCGTTTCCGTTAACGGCGACGACGCCATAGAGCTTTTTTACAAGGGCGAGGTGATCGATACCTTCGGCGATATCAATATGGATGGCTCCGGACAGGCATGGGACTACCTCGACGGATGGGCCTATAGAAAAGAAGGTACATTGAACAGCGGTTCTTTCATTTTGGACGATTGGACCTACAGCGGCATCGATGTTTTGGACGGAAGCACGACCAACGCTACGGCCTCCCTGCCCTTTCCTATCGGTACTTTTGGCGGTGGGGACGGAAGCACTGAAAACCCGGATGTTATTTCCATAAGCGATGCGCGAGCCGCGGCCGACGGCACCTTGGTCTCCGTTTCGGGGGTCTTGACCGTAGCGGACGAGTTTGCAGGTTCGGCCTACCTCCAGGATGCAACCGGTGCCATAGCCGTTTTTGATGAAAAGGTACATGGCGCGGGCGCCTTTCAAGTAGGCGATTCCATTACCGTAGTAGGCGTGAGAAGCTCCTTTAACGAGCAGCTCCAGATCAGTCCCGTTACCGAAGTCGTCCACAACGGAAGGCCCGACCACCCGATCCTGCCCTTGGAAATTAGCTTGGACCAGCTTTCGCAACATCCCGGTGAGTTGGTAAGCATAGCGAACGTAGCCTTTCCCCGGCCCAACGACTTGCTCTTCGGAAATTCGAACTACCTCGTTTCCGATGGCAGCGGTTCGGGGGAACTGCGCATAGACAATGATGTCGAGGCCCTGGTCGGATTGGCACAACCCGAAACCTGCGACCAAGTAATCGGGGTAGTCGGAAGGTTTTACGAAACCTACCAATTGCTACCGAGAAACCGGACCGACCTTGCCTGTGCCCAAGCCTATGAGGCCCCTACCCTACCCATCGAGGTCGATGCCGACAAGACCTTGGAAATCGCTACTTGGAACATCGAATGGTTCGGCGACGAGGGCAACTCGCCCGCAGCGGGCAACCCGAACTCGGACGCCATACAAAAAGACAGTGTAAAGGCGGTCATCCAAAGTATCGATCCCGATATAATGGCCGTTCAGGAAATATCGGACGATGCCCTGTTTGCCACTATGGTAGGCGAATTGGAGGGCTACGACTACATCCTGTCGCCGGCGACCTCCTATCCCAACGACCCGGGCGTGAGCCAAAAAGTAGGTTTTATCTATAAAACCGATGTGGTGACCGTTACCGGCACCAAGGTCCTTTTAGAAAGCATCCACCCCTATTACAACGGCGGCGATACCTCATTCTTAACGGATTACCCCAGCGATGCCGATCGTTTCTACGCCAGCGGAAGGCTGCCCTTTTTAATATCGACCACGGTCACCATCGACGGCGCCGAAACGGCCTACGACTTTGTGGCCCTTCATGCCCGGGCGAACAGTAGCAGTGGTGCGCAAGAACGTTACGACATGCGCAAGTACGATGTTGAGGTCCTAAGGGACAGTCTTAACCAATACTACGCCGACAACAACCTGGTCGTGTTGGGCGATTACAACGATGATGTGGACGAAACGGTAGCCGACGATGTGTCCACTACCCTTTCTACCTATCAGGCCTTCGTTGCCGATACGACGAATTTCGACATCCTCACCGACGTGCTTAGCGAGCAAGGATTACGGTCTTATGCATTTCGGGAAAACGTAATCGACCATATTTTGGTAAGCAACGAACTGGCCGAAAACTATATCGCGCAATCGGCCCAGGTGCATTACGAGTTCTACGACAGCGATTACACCCAGACCGCTTCCGACCATTTTCCGGTATCGGTAAGAATGCTGGTAAAACCCTTCGTTTTGGACAGTATTGCCAAAACCGATGTAAGTTGTTACGGGGAAGGCGATGGAAGCGCGACGGTGGCCGTATCGGGAGGCGTAGGCCCCTACACCTATGTATGGAGCAACGGGGCAAGCACCCCGACCATCGAAGGACTGGAACCTGGCGAATATTCGGTTACGGTTACCGACGCCCTGCAAAACAGCCTTGAGGCCACTATTGCCATATACGAACCAAGCGCCTTGGAATTGGTCACTTCCGAGGATACCACGATTACCATAGGCTACGGTACCGACAATTGCGCTACCCTAAGCGTATGGGAAGTTATGGGCGGGGCAGGGAACTTCACCTACGAATGGAGTACCGGCGAAACCACGGAAAGCATCTCGGTCTGCCCCGGGGAAACCACCGGGTATACGGTCACGGTAACCGACGAAAATGGCTGTTCGGCAAGCAAGACCATCGAGGTGGCCGTCAACGACGTAAGTTGTGGCAACAACCCAAGAAACCCCAAGGTTCAGATCTGTTACAAAGGGCGGACCTTATGCGTCTCCCAATATGCCGTTTCATCCTTTTTAAAAAGAGGGGCCAGCTTGGGCAGCTGTGAAGACCTGCCCCCGGTAGACCTGGAAATAAAGGTAAGTCCCAACCCGTTCACGTACAGTACCACCATCGCCTTTTCCGAACCGACGCCGGATCACTACCTGGCCGTACTATACAATACCTACGGAAGATGGGTCTATAGCACCTGGATCCCCAAGAACACCACCAGTAAGAAACTATATCCCTTTTACCTGAGAAAAGGGGTCTATGTCTTGGGCATTTACAACGGCAAGGACCTTGTCGAAAGCGTTAAATTGATCAAGGAATGATCGTTTCGACCCCAAATAAGAAAGGCCGGCGATTGCCGGCCTTTTTGTTTTCCCGGTCTTCTTAGGACCCGTTTCCCGATTTTGTACTTTTGTCCCAATGGCCCATTCCCTCATCATACAAGACCAACATTTCGAAATGCACCCATCGGGCGCCCTTTTTTGGGTGGAAAAGTCGACCCTTCTGATCAGCGACGTACACCTGGGCAAGGTCTCCCACTTTAGAAAGTTCGGGGCGGCCGTACCCAAGCACGCGGTTCATAAGAACTATGTCTTGATGGATGGGCTCATCGAAAAATACCAACCATTTAACATTTGCTTTTTGGGCGATCTCTTCCATTCGTCCATCAACAAGGAATGGGTACTGTTCGAGAACTGGATCGCAAAAACACCATCAAAGGTCACCTTGATTACCGGAAATCACGATATCATTGCCCCTGAAAGATTTGAAGCCTTGGAAATCGACCAGTTTGACGAATTGATCGTAGACGGTTTTTTACTGACGCATCATCCCGAAGAAAGAGAAGGACTTTTCAATTTTTGCGGACACCTACATCCTGCCATAAAAATGAAGGGCCTTGGGAGGCAACACCTAAGGCTGGCCTGCTTTTTCAAAACAAATGGGCAATTGATCTTACCCGCCTTTGGTGCGTTCACCGGCACCTACGTGTTACAACCCCAGGAGGATGACCAAGTGTTCGTAATCGCCGATGATGAGGTTATAAAAGTGTGACCTTGGCATCCATTTCCCATTTCAAACAAGTCCTTTTTAAAAGGGATGCCATCAACAAAAAACAGCAGGCCAAATTACTTTTGTCCAAAGCAGAAGAACATGGCCAAAACACGCTCCATCCTCAATTTAGCTTCGGTACTTATCGTCATTCTCATCAATTACCTCTCACAGGCCTTTCGCCTAAACGGCACCACTATAGGGGAAATCAGTTCCAAATACGACAATCTATTCACCCCCTCAGGATATGCATTTTCCATTTGGGGCCTGATCTTTTTAGGCCTATTGGCCTTTTCCATTTTTCAAGTAAAAAGGGCCTATTCTTCCCAACCAAAGGAATTCATTGCCCAAACCGGTTATTGGTTCCTTCTTGCGAACCTTCTCAATTGCGCATGGGTATTGGCCTTCGTATATGATCATACGGGTTTATCGGTTTTGATAATGCTGGGTATCCTCGTTTCATTGATAAAAATCATCTTAAATACCAATATGGAACGATGGGATGCGCCCATCGAGGTCATCGCCCTCGTGTGGTGGCCCATAAGTTTGTATGGGGGATGGATAACCGTGGCAACCATCGCCAATATTTCGGCATACCTTGCAAAATTGGGCTGGGAAGGCGGCCCGTTGTCAGAAGTGACCTGGACCATCATTGTGATAATGATTGCCACCCTTATCAATCTTATCATCACCTGGACACGTAATATGCGCGAATTCGCACTGGTGGCCGTGTGGGCCTTTGTAGCCATATTTGTCCGCCACAAAGATGCAATGGAAAGTGTTGCCTATTCGGCATTGGCCGCAGCAATCGTTCTTTTCATCTCCTCAATGGCACATGGCTTTCGCAACCGGAAGGCAGGTCCCGGCAAAAAACTTAGGCAAAGACTGCAAAAAGACTGAAACCGATTTTATGCTCCCGACCTGAGGCGCCTAGACAAAGTGGGAACAGGGGAAATACGGCATGTTTTGGGGGTACGGTGCGGGCGTGGCCCAATCAATCGGCAAAGCGGGGCGACTTTTGCCCTTAATGTAGTCGATTAATTGATCGATAGGGCACAAAAGAGCGCAATTACATAAAATGAGTTCCTTACCTTTGCACTCTTAAAAGTGAAAACCCAATTTGAAATTGGGCAAGGAAAATATCATCCCGTGTAAATATGCTTTAGCATTTTATATGGGTTATTAAAAATATAACGGTTGACGCAATCTTCCATTCAACAACTGTTTTCCCGGTCTTCGCAAACGCGAAAACTGCAGGACGCCATTGCCCAAAAATTCTCCCAAAAGACAGAAAAAAAACAGAATTCGCAAGAGACCCTTGTCTTAAAGGGGCTCACGGGGTCTTCCTTGTCGTTCGTGTTTTCAGAGGTTTTTCGAAAATCGGACAGGCCTTTTCTCTTAGTTTTCAACGATAAGGAGGAAGCCGCCTACTACCTCAACGACCTGGAGCAACTGATCGGTGAAAAGGACGTACTGTTCTACCCGGGAAGTTACCGCAGGCCCTACCAGATCGAAGAGACCGATAATGCCAACGTACTCTTGAGGGCCGAAGTGCTCAACCGGATCAACTCGCGAAAAAAGCCGGCACTGATCGTCACCTACCCCGATGCACTTTTCGAAAAAGTGGTTACGCGTAAAGAGCTACAGAAAAACACCCTTAAGATAAAGCTCGACGACACCCTCTCCTTGGATTTTCTCAACGAGGTGCTGTTCGAGTACAAGTTCAAACGGGTCGATTTTGTTACCGAGCCCGGTGAATTTTCGGTGCGCGGCGGCATCGTGGACGTCTTTTCGTTTTCGCACGACGAGCCCTACCGTATCGAATTTTTCGGGGACGAGGTAGACAGCATCCGGACCTTTGATGTTGAGTCGCAACTTTCTACGGAAAAAGTGAACAAAATCAGCATTATCCCCAATGTGGCCAATAAGTTTTTGGAGGAAAAGCGGGAAGGCTTTCTCAACTATATCTCCCCTGAAACCTCGGTTTTTATAAAAAACCCCGATTTTCTCTTTGACCGGCTGGACGACTTCTTTCTGAAGGCCGGGGAAGCCTTTGACAAACTGTCGAAAGACATTCAACACGCCGAACCCCAAGAGCTCTTTATGAACGCCGACAGTTTTAGGGAGCAATTGAAAAATTTCGGGCTGATCACCATGGAGGGAGGGGCGACCCTCGGCGAAGCCGGAGACACCATTTCCTTCGCCACCAAGCCACAGCCATCGTTCAATAAAAAATTCGACCTCCTTATCGAAAACCTCAACGGCCATAAAAAACTGGGGTATACCAATTATATCTTTTGCGCCAGCGAACAGCAGGCCAAACGGTTTCAGGCCATTTTTGAGGACATCAACCAAAAGGTACATTACGAGACCATCGTATTCCCTATTTTTCAAGGTTTTATAGACGACGAACTAAAGGTGGTCTGTTATACCGACCATCAGATTTTTGAACGCTACCACAGGTTCCATCTCAAAAACGGCTACGCCAAAAAACAGGCCATTACCCTAAAGGAGCTGAACAAGCTCGAAATCGGCGACTACGTCACACACATCGACCACGGTATCGGAAAGTTCGGCGGACTTCAAAAAATAGATGTGGAGGGCAAGAAGCAGGAAGCCATCAAACTCATGTACGGCGAACGCGACATCCTCTACGTCAGCATCCATTCCCTGCACAAAATATCAAAGTTCAACGGTAAGGACGGCACGGTGCCCAAGGTCTATAAGTTGGGCTCCGCCGCATGGAAAAAACTGAAGCAAAAAACGAAGTCACGCGTCAAAAAGATTGCTTTCGACCTCATTGAGGTGTATGCGAAGCGAAGACTGCAAAAAGGTTTTCAATACAGTCCCGACAGCTATCTGCAAAACGAGCTCGAAGCCTCTTTTATCTACGAGGACACACCCGACCAGGGCAAGGCCACCGAAGACGTAAAGCGCGACATGGAAAGCGAACGCCCGATGGACCGCCTTATTTGCGGCGATGTAGGCTTCGGAAAGACCGAAGTGGCCATACGGGCCGCCTTCAAGGCCGTCGACAACGGAAAACAAGTGGCCGTACTGGTGCCTACCACCATCCTGGCCTTTCAGCACCACCGCACCTTTACGGAGCGCTTAAAGGACATGCCCGTAAGCGTGGACTACCTGAACCGTTTTAGAACCGCCAAAGAACGCAGGGAAACCTTGGAGAACCTTGCCTCGGGCAAAGTGGACATCATCATCGGCACCCACCAGCTGGTCAACAAAAACGTAAAGTTCAAGGATCTGGGACTCCTCATCGTCGATGAGGAACAAAAGTTCGGGGTTTCGGTTAAGGACAAACTGAAATCCATCAAGGAGAATGTAGACGTGCTGACCCTTACGGCCACACCCATACCGCGTACGCTCCAGTTCAGCCTAATGGCTGCCAGGGACCTTTCGGTGATCAGTACGCCCCCGCCCAACCGCTACCCCATCGAAAGCCGCGTCATCCGTTTTACCGAAGAAACGATCCGGGATGCCATCAGTTATGAGATCCAACGGGGCGGACAAGTCTTTTTTATTCACAACCGTATCGAAAACATCAAGGAAGTGGCAGGCTTGATCCAGCGCTTGGTGCCCGATGCGAAGGTAGGCATCGGCCATGGCCAAATGGACGGCAAGAAACTTGAAACCCTTATGCTCTCCTTCATGAACGGCGAATTTGACGTACTGGTTTCCACCACCATTATCGAAAGCGGGCTCGATGTAACCAATGCGAATACCATTTTCATCAACAACGCCAATAACTTCGGGTTGAGCGACCTGCACCAGATGCGCGGTCGGGTAGGCCGTAGCAACAAAAAGGCCTTCTGCTTTTTTATAACCCCCCCATACGAAGCAATGACCCCCGATGCCCGCAAGCGCATCGAGGCCTTGGAGCAGTTTACCGAATTGGGCAGTGGTTTTAACATCGCCATGAAAGACCTCGAGATCAGGGGGGCCGGCGACCTCCTCGGAGGGGAACAGAGCGGCTTTATCAATGAGATCGGTTTCGAAACCTACCAGAAAATATTGGCCGAGGCCATTGACGAGCTCAAGGAAAACGAGTTCAAAGACCTTTACGAAGAGGTCGAGGGCCACCAAGAAATGGTCTTTGTAAAAGAAACCCAGATCGACACCGATTTCGAACTGCTCTTCCCCGACGATTACATCAACAACGTAACCGAGCGACTCAACCTATACACCGAGCTCAATCAGGTAAAGGACGAAGAGGGCCTACAAAAATACGCCAAGGAACTGATCGACCGCTTTGGCGAACTCCCGGCCGAGGCCGAAGACCTATTGAATTCGGTACGGATCAAATGGATCGCCACCGAAATAGGCATCGAACGCATCGTTATGAAGAAAGGAAAGTTGATCGGCTACTTTATCGCCGACCAACAATCACCGTTCTACCAAAGCGCGGCATTCGCCAGAGTATTGCAATTTGTACAAAGTCACCCCCAACATTGTAAATTGAAGGAAAAACAGACCCGAAACGGACTGCGTCTGTTATTGGTCTTCGAAAAAATCACCTCGATAGACAAGGCCCTCTCGGCCTTATCCCCCTTAAGCCATTTGATCCGGCCCAAAACCATCACGCATTAATATTTAACCCGAATTTTTAGGCTTCCGGTGTTAACAACAGGTTATTTGTGACCACAAATTAATAGCCCCTAAGTCATTTTTTATTATCTTCCGCCCCACTAACACAAACCATTGACGTATGACATTGACTGAGACCGAGAACTTCAACTTGGCCGAAAAACTGGCCATAGTACACGCCATCAATGCGGTAATCCTTGCTGACGGGAAAGTCCATAACGGAGAAATAAACGCCCTCACCCAATTGATGAAGCACATCGATTTCGACAGCAACTTTATCTTACAGGCCAGAAACATCGAAAGCGAGCAGGCCATGGCCATTTTGAGGAAAATGCCTCCCGAAAAAAAGAAAAACCTACAATCGATATTGGAAATGACAGCTATTTCCGACGGGTTCAAACACTTGAAGGAGACCTCGCTCATGACCTATATTTACAAGGCGATGGAAATATAGTTTTTTACAGTTACCGTTAAGAAAATGGAATTTGAAGAAGTAGAAAAAAGGGCCATTGTTACCATGTCGTACGAAGTTATCTTGGCAGACGGCACCGTGCATCCCGACGAGGTAAAGGCCTTACACCGTCTTAGGGAGGAGCTGTGCATCGACGACCATATTGTCAAGGAGGCACAAACGATAAGTGCCGACGAAGCCTTGATACCGCTTCACAATATGTCGTTCGAAAAGAAAAAGAAACTGGGCCAAATTCTAGACACCATTGCACAGTCGGACAAGCATTTACACGAAAAGGAAATGGACCTCATCATCCAGACCTTCAAGAATATCGGTATTGGAAGCGAATCGGAGTAAGGAGCCCTTCCATTCATTTAAGAAATTGAACGTGACCTTGAATTTTTTCCATCCCATACTCCTATTGTTATTTCTTACCGCCCGTGTCGGCGGGCAACAACCGGTATCGGAAGAGGAAAAGCCCCTATACCACCTCATCGAACAATACGCCGAGGCCCGCGACACCAAGGATACGGCGCTTCTCGATCGGATCCTTACGAAAGACATCGACCAACTTGTATCGACCGGCGAGTGGCGACGCGGCCTTAAGACCGCCAAACAGGGCATGATGCGCAGCTCTACCACCAACCCGGGCGACCGAACCCTCACCGTAAGGAATACCCGGTTCCTGGGGCCTACCACCGCCCTGATCGATGCGCGCTACACGATAAAAAACCGAGACGGGAGCCTTCGGAACATGTGGAGTACCTTTGTCGCCGTGAAAGAAAACGGCAACTGGAAAATCAGCGCCATCAGAAACATGAAACCTACGGGGAGCGACTAGGCATTTTCTTTCGTATCAATTTGTATCTTAGCGGTAACGATTTTTTCAACCAACCGATCCAAACCATGAAAAACAAAGTATACACCGTTCTTGTACCGGCCCTTTTGTTCTGCCTCTACCTCAGTGCCCAGCCCAGTAAAAAATTAGTAGAGGTAATTATCAGTCCCGATGAATCGGATTGGACCTACAATGTGGGTGAACAGGCCGAGTTCACCATACAAGTGCTGAAAAACAAGGTTCCCTTGACCGGTATCGAGGTCGATTATACCATCGGTCCCGATGCGGGCTATCGCGAACTGCCCCTATGGGACGAGGGATCCCTTACCCTGAAGAAAAACACGTCGATAAAGTCCAAAAAATTCAATAAGCCCGGTTTTTTAAGGTGCACCGCAAAGGTTACCGTCGAGGGCAGGGAGTATTCCTCCTATACTACGGTAGGTTTTGCCCCCGAACGCATCAGGCCCACCACCACCTTGCCAAGGGATTTCGAGGAGTTTTGGGAGAAAGGAAAGGAAGAACTGGCGCAAATACCCATGCAACCGGTACTGACCCTCATGCCCGAGCGTTGTACCGACAAGGTAGACGTATACCATGTGAGCATCAACAACATTAAAGGCAAGATCTACGGAATTCTTGCCATGCCCAAAAAAGAAGGCAAGTACCCCGCCATCCTTCATGTGCCTGGTGCGGGAATCCGACCCTATTACGGTGAAGTGGATGAGGCCGCCCAAGGCTTTGTTTCGTTCACCATCGGTATCCATGGCATTCCCGTCAACCTCGACAAAAATGTCTATGACGACCTTAGGGCCGGTGCCCTGGGCAACTACCAAATCTCCAATTTGGACGACAAGGACAACATGTATTACCGTCGGGTCTATTTAGGATGTGTGCGCTCGGTCGATTTTTTGGAAAGCCTCGACAAGTTTAACGGCGAGGATATCGGGGTGACCGGGGGCAGCCAGGGTGGGGCCCTGTCCATTGTAACGGCAGGCCTCGACGACCGGATCGATTATCTGGCGGCCTTTTACCCTGCCCTTTCCGACATGACGGGCTTTCTTCACGGGCGTGCCGGTGGCTGGCCCCAAATTTTTGTGGACGAATTTACCGACAAACCCGAAAAAATAGAGGTTTCAAAATACTACGATGTCGTCAACTTTGCCCGTTTCGTCAAGGCCGAGGGCTGGTACAGCTGGGGCTATAACGACAATGTATGCCCGCCCGCCTCTACCTATTCGGCCTATAATGTAATACCCGGAAAAAAAGAACTTCATCTTTTTCAAGAAACCCAACATTGGACCTTTCCCGAACAACGGGAACTAAGGAACCAATGGTTATATGCTAAATTGGGCCATTGACCGAAGTCGGTTTTCCATAAAGAAGTCAGGTATACAAACAACCTCTTAGGCCTTTTTAATGCATGCAATTGTGCACCGAGGTGCTTTCATGCCAAAATAAACCAATGAACAAAGCCCTTTACGCCATTATACTTTGCGCCTTGATCGCAGGCAACAATGGCGTTCTCATCAAGCTCATGGACACCTTTTCCACGGGCAGCATAGCTTTTTTTAGAACCATGGTGCCCGTCTTGGTACTTTCTCCCGTGCTCTTCAGCAAATCAAAACCCATTTTTACCGGCAACTACAAAAGGATGTTATGGGCCTCGGCCATTAATGTAGGGCGGCTCTATCTATACCTTATGGCCTTTATCTACACCTCGATAGGCAACGCCGTAGTCTTGATCTATTCGTGGCCTATTTTCGTGTTTTTGATCGAGTCGAACTATTACAAACGCCCTTTAAAAAGACAACAGGTATTGCTCTTGCTCTTGGCCTTTTTGGGTATGGTTATCACCTATGCCAACAAATCGTTCAGTTTTGAAAACGACGACATGGTCGGTATGATCGCCGCCGTCTTAAGTGCCTTGGGATATGCCATAACCGTGGTTATGTTCAAATCGGAATCGGACAACTACTCGCAGGAACAGATCATTATCTTCCAAAATTTGGTGAGCTCGGTTTTCTTTTTGCCCTTTATTTTCTTTCTTCCCGAGCTGCAATGGAGCCAAGTCGGGATCGGTATCTTCTATGGCCTTTTAATCGGTCTCGTCGTTTTCAAACTCTTTTTTTACGGACTCAAATACTTATCGGCGGCCACGGCTTCGGGTCTTATGTACCTCGAAATCATCAGTGCCATTGCCCTGGGCTATTTCGTACTGGACGAAAACTTGGGCGTAAATACAGCCATCGGTGGCTTGTTGATCTTGACAAGTAGTTATCTCATCACCCGGACAAATACAAAAAAAGAGTAACTTACCTCATATTTCGTCGGTCGTGTTTTTCCTTCCGTTGACAGGTCTTCGGATACATTTGGCACCATCGACCGAAATGCGACAAAACAAAATTAACACTACAAGATGGCTTCAGACCTAACCCAGATTACCTTTGACCACATGCAGGAAGTGCTGCGCAAGTTATTTCTCAAATACGGTTTTGCCCCTGGCAAAGCGGACCTATTGGCCAAAATACATTCCGAAAGCACCTTGGACGGGGTCAACTCACACGGCATCAACCGCGTTCCCCTTTTTATCACCTATGTCGAAAAAGGTTATATCGATATCAACGCCGAAGCGGAAAAAGTAGAAAGCTTCGGAAGTATCGAACGCTGGGACGGCCAATTGGGTCCCGGCATAATAAATGCCATCAAATGCACCGACCGGGCCGTTGAACTGGCCAAGACCCATGGCATGGGACTGGTAGCGCTGAGAAACACCAACCACTGGATGCGGGGCGGCACCTACGGATGGCATGCCGCCGACCAAGGCTGCATTTCCATTATGTTCACCAACACCCAGCCCAACATGCCGCCATGGGGAGGCAAGGAAAGCCGGTTGGGCAACAACCCCTTCATTGTTTCCATTCCCCGCGAAGAAGGCCATGTGGTCTTGGACATGGCCATTTCGCAGTTCGCCTTCGGAAAAATAAACGACTATCGCCTTAAAGGGAAAAAACTGCCTTTTCCGGGAGGATACGACGATAAGGACCAACTCTCTACCGACCCCGAAAAAATCCTGCTCAAAGAAAGGGGGCTGCCCATTGGTTATTGGAAGGGATCGGCCCTTTCGATGATACTCGATATGTTGGCCACCTTGTTATCCGCCGGGAACTCCACTTCCAAGATTTCGGGCAAGGACCGCGAGGTGGGCATTTCGCAAGTCTACCTCTGCATCTCGCAGGAACTGTTTCACGATAAGGGGCTACAAGAAAGGCTTTTGCAGGAAATCATCGATTATACCCACGATGTGGAGCCCATTAACGAAGGGGACAAAGTCTACTATCCGGGCGAGCGAACCTTGCAGACCCGTACCAAAAACAAGAAGGAGGGCATGCCCGTAAGCCATGAGGTCTGGACCAAGGTCATTGAACTGGCCTCGTAAAACGGGATCTTGGCCAAACTTTGATCGACCATAAAACAACGAGCCATGAAAACAAAACTTATCACCTTGGCCTTGACCGGCGTACTGTTCGTACAGGCCTGCAAGGAGAACAAAACGCCAACCGCCAAAGTTAGCTCCGATCCTCCCTCGGTAGTTACCGAGGCCGTGGCCCAACGAATAGATTCTACCTTAAAAAAATTTGTAGATACCGGAAACATTGCCGGCGTTTCGGCCTTGATCTTTGAAAAAGACAAGGAGGTGTATTTCAACGCCTTTGGCTATGCCGACCGCGAGGCCCGAAAACCGATGGCCCGAAACACGATCGTGCAAATTTACAGCATGACGAAACCGGTGACCGGCACGGCCCTGATGACGCTTTATGAGCAGGGTAAGTTTGAACTGGACGACCCCTTGTCGAAATTTGCCCCTGAGTTTGCCGACATGATGGTATATGAAGGCGAGGATGCCTCCGGAAATCCCATCTTGAGCGAACCGCACCGCCCCATCAGTATTAGGGACATCACCCGACATACCGCCGGTTTTGCCGTGCCGGGCGACGGTCCCTTGGGCCGCATGGTCAGGGAGGCCGATGCCCTGAACCGAAACAATACCCTGGCGCAAATGGCCGAAAAAATGGGGAAACTACCCTTACAGTTCCAGCCCGGAACCCAATGGCTATACGGCCCCTGTGTCGATGTACAGGCCTTTTTGGTCGAACGCATTTCGGGGGTGCCCTACCAAGCGTACGTGCGCGAACACGTTCTAGACAAATTGGACATGGGGGATACCCGGTATTTTATACCCGAAGAAGACCGGGGTCGCTTTGCCGCCCTCTACCGCCGACAAGGTGAGGGGGTACTTGAACGCGATACCCTTACCTATGACAATTACCTGAAAAAATGGCCCCTGACCCGTGGCGGGTCGGGACTCACCTCTACCCTTGACGACTATATGCGTTTTGCCCGGATGTTGGTCAACGGGGGCCACCTCGATTCCGCTACCGTCTTACAACCCGAGACCGTTGGATTAATGGCCACCAACCACCTGCCCGACAGCGTCACCGAACGCCATTTTCTGCCCAGTAAGGGCCAGGTCGGTTTCGGGATCGATTTTGCGGTTCGCATCGCCCCTCCGGCAACAACCGATGAAAACAATGGTGTGGTGGGCGAGTTCTTTTGGGACGGGGCCGCCAGTACCCTTTTTTGGGTAGACCCGGTCAACGAGCTGACCGCCGTACTTTTTGTCCAATTGTTCCCCTACGACCCCATAGGCCTGCACAGGGGTTTTAGGGAAGCGATCTACGGTCCGGTCAAAAGCGGTAATTGATTATCTTTGACCTACTAACTCAAACTATTGACCCATGCGCATTCGTAGAATCACCTTTTTGTTGTTCTTGTTTATCGTTTCCGTTTCCTGTGGGCAGGAAATAGACACCCTTTACCTCAAAAAAAATTACGACCTCAAAGAGTATCGCATTCCCATGCGTGATGGCGTTGAGCTCTTTACGGTCGTCTATACCCCAAAGGACACCTCCAAAAAGTATCCGATACTTTTGAACCGCACCTGTTATAACGCTTCCAAATACACGAACTACGAATACAAGGGCTATCCCTCAAAATACTTGGTGGAAGACGGATACATATTGGTTTTCCAAGACGTTCGGGGCCGATACATGTCGGGCGGCACCTTTGACAATATGCGGCCCAACATCCCCGGAAACAACCGAAGGAACAAGAAGGATATCGACGAAAGTTCGGATACCTATGACACCATAGATTGGTTGGTCAAGAACATCAAGGGCAACAACGGCAAGGTAGGTATGTACGGCATATCCTACCCCGGTCACTATACCGCCGCAGGTATGATCGACGCCCACCCGGCCTTAAAAGCCTCTTCGCCCCAGGCCCCCATTGCCGATTTCTTTTTTGACGACTTTCACCACCAAGGCGCCTTTCTACAAAGCTATACGGCCGCATTTGCCGTTTTCGGCTACCAAAAGGACGGCCTTACCCGAGATCCTTGGTACCGCGATGAGCTGATGCGCCTCTATGCCGACCCCGCGCCCGATGCCTACGACTTCTTTCTTCGAATGGGGCCCTTAAAGAACATCACCAAAAAATACCATCACGACAACTTTTTTTGGAACCAGGTGGTCGAACACCCCAACTACGACGAGTTCTGGCAGAAGCGGAACATCCTTCCCCATCTCACGGATATCGACCATGCCGTTATGACCGTAGGCGGATGGTTCGATGCCGAAGACCTTTACGGACCATTGAATATTTACAAAACGGTGGAAGCAACCAGCCCCAAGGCCAACAACACCATTGTTATGGGCCCGTGGGACCACGGCGGATGGGCACGTGAAAAAGGAAAGACCGTTCACAACCACATCTATTTTGGCGATAGTATCTCGACGTTCTTTCTTAGGGAAATTGAACGTAATTTTTTTGCCCACCACCTAAAGGGCAAGGAGGTCGAACCCCTTCCGGAAGCCTACATGTTCGATACCGGATCGAAGGAGTGGAAAACCTTTGACGAATGGCCTCCTAAGCACATCGAGCCCCTAAGCTTGCGTTTCGGCAAGAACGGAACGTTGAAAATCAACGAAGCCGTTGACGAAAATACTTTTTTCGAGTATACCAGCGACCCCAACAAACCGGTACCTTACACCTCACAGACCGAAGGGCTTACCTTTACGCCCCGAAAATACATGTCAGACGACCAACGGCACGCCTCGCGCAGGCCCGATGTGCTGACTTTTGAAACCCAGCCCTTACAGGAACCCCGTGTGGTGGCCGGCGAGATCATGGCCAAGCTCAAAGTGGCCATGACGGGGACCGATGCCGATTTTGTCGTTAAACTCATCGATGTATACCCCTACGACCATGAAAACTACGACCACAATCCTGACAATATAGTCATGGGCGGCTACCAACAATTGGTTCGCGCCGAAGTCTTCAGGGGAAGGTTCAGAAACAGTTTCGAAAAGCCCGAGCCCTTTGTACCGGGCGAAGTAAGCGAAATCAACTTTAGGTTACAGGATGTGCTGCACACCTTTAAAAAGGGCCATCGCATTATGATACAGATCCACAGCACCTGGTTTCCGTATATCGACAGAAATCCGCAGAAATACGTAGAGAACATCTACAAGGCCAACGAAGAAGATTTTATCAAATCTACCATAAAGGTATTTGGTTCATCTTCGGTGGAGGTAGGCGGCACACAAGATTGCTGTGCGCCCGAACCCTTTCGTTCGGCAAATGAAAACGCGATAAAAGATTAGGGTTTCGCCCCAAAACCGATACTTTTGCAGTGTCATTCCATGAGCAATTAGAACATGAAAAAAATCCTGCTGGCATCCGCACTGCTTTTGGCCCTCTTCGGACGGGCCCAACATCGTATCTCTGGAAGCTTTTCCCCGGCTGATACCTACAACTATTTATTGGCCTATCGGCTAAAGGCAGGCTCAAAATCCTTCATTGCCGGCACCAAGATCAAGGATGGAAAATTTTCACTGCAAATACCTGCCAACGCCGAAAAGGGAATGTATCGTTTGGTATATGCCGTTCCTCAAGACGAGTTCTATTTTGATGTCATTTACAACGGCAAGGAAGACATCGAACTGTCATTTGACGCCAAAAACGGCGTGCATTTTACCGCTTCGGAGGAAAACATGGTAATGACGTCCTATTTTCACGATATAGGTAAACTGATCGGACAATTGATCGATTTTTATATAGAAGGGAAATCGGACAAAAAAGAATTCGAGAAATGTACGGCGCAACTAAGGGCGACCCAGGAGGCCTATGAAAAACGGTCGGAAAACCTGATGGTGCAAAACTTCATAAGGGCGAACAGGCCCTACATCCCCGCGAAATATGAATCGGCCCAAGACTATGTCGCCCATAAAAAGGAACATTATTTCGACCATTTAAAGGTAGACAACGAAGTGTTGCAGGCCTCCGACTTCTTGTCCGACAAGTTGAGAAACTATGTTTTTACGGCCTTGCCGGCAGCGCCCAGGTCTTCTAACGAGACCGAAAAGGCCGTTCAAGATAACATAAGGACGGTCGCTAAGCAACTGGCCCCCGTAGCCGACGCCTATAAATTCGATGTTTTTCACAACCTGTGGAAAATGAGTTCGCAGAGTGGCTTTAACGAAACCACCGATTTCATCTACGACACCTATTTGAAATCGCTGGCCGCGGCATCGAAAGACCCCAACAAGGCAAGGGAAGTCGCCATCGAACATCGCCTGCGCATAGGGGCCTTGGCGCCCGACATGGAATGGAAAGAGGGCAGTGCGACAAGAAAATTGAGTACACTCGAAAAAGCGGACAACTACCTTCTCGTCTTTTGGAGCAGCACCTGTTCGCATTGCCTTAAGGAGCTTCCCCTATTGCACAAGGAATTAAAAGACTACCCCGAGTCAAAAATCAGGGTCGTTGCGATAGGCCTCGAGGACGATAAAACCACGTGGACCCCCGAATCGGCGAAACTACCGCGTTTCGAGCATGCCATAGCATTGGGCAAATGGGAAAGCGACTACGCTACCCTATATGACATTCACCAGACTCCTACCTATTATTTGCTCGACTCTAAAAAACATATCATAGCCAAGCCCAAGAGCGATAAGGAAGTGGTGGAACTTTTAAGAAGGTAACAACTTACAGCGTCTTTAGGTCCTTTATCGTCTTAAAGGCCACATCGACCTGATCGTCGTCGACCAGAATGGTAAACTCGTTGGTCGTAGAGATTACCTCGTAAAGAACGATGCCCTCCCAGGCCAAGCGTTGAAAGATAAAATAGTAGATCCCGGGAACCGAAACGTTCTCTGCAGGCAGTTTTACCGTAATCGAGGAAAGATTTTCTGCCTTTTGGGTACATTTTTCCTCATGAAACAAGGTTTCAACCGTTTGGTCAAGGCTATTACTGACCACGATGTTCAACTCGTTCACCCCCCTGGAGGACGTGTAGAATACATCCTTGTTCTTGTTGACCTCTTCAAGAAGCTGGGCCTGGACCTCCAGAATGGATTCGGATACAAAAAAGGTAAAATCGGTCAATGAAGAACGTACCGTAATCTCGCCGATATTCTTCAAGACCTTGATGATCTTATGCGTAGCACGGAACTCCAAATCATCGGACAATCGTTTCAGCGCCATGACAATAGCCCCATTTCGAATATCCTTGCCCAACTCATCCTCAATTTCAGGCTTGACGATACGCGACAAAGAGGTCAGGTTAATAATACCTTGTGCCAAAGCACTTTGTAAAAACGGTTTTTTTTTGATGTACTGTTCTACGACGGATGAAATCGTTTTCATTTGTTCTATGATTGGTTTGAGGCAAAAATAACATATTGTTACAAATAAAACAAATTGTTTGTAAAACAAAAATGTCGACTCCCCTTCCCTTCCGCCGAAGGAGGTTCAAAAGTGGTAGAAAGCGCTTTCAAGATGCTCTATTTTAAAGATTTTCTTGTTCTTTAAGATGGTAATTACATCAAAGCGCACCTCTACCTCTAAATGGTTCTCATTGACGTAGTGGTCGGCAGCGGCCACCAAAAGCTTGATTTTTTTGGGAGTAATGGTTTCGGCAATGGGTATAATTTGGTCGTTGCTTCGGGCGCGCACCTCAACAATGGCCAAAACGTCCTCTTTCTTGGCGATGATGTCGACCTCGGCCTTAAGGAAACGGTAGTTTTTTTCAACAATTTCATAGCCCTTGCCCACCAAGAAATCTATGGCGATCTGCTCCCCTTCCTTTCCGAATTCGTTATGTTTTCCCATAGAAAAAGCGTCTAAACTCTTAAAAAAATAAGCAATTCGTCGAAAAGTAGCTCCTTTTAACGCCTAAAATTGAATACGCCCCCGTAGTTTACTATGCCATACATCGAAAATTGACCACAAATCATACTATACCATATAGGAATACGTTAAGAATTGACCCCAAACACATAAACGGTTCTTAAAGCCTACTAAAAATTATGGAATACTTTATCAACTGTAATACGGCCTCTCTGGCGCCGTATACTGCACCTCTAGACAGGTCAAAGGCTGCACATCTATACAGAAGATTGGGGTTTAGTGCCTCGGTACAGACCATTGACCAGGCCGAAGGCCAAACTGCCGGAACCTTGGTTGATACCCTGATTGCCCAAGCCCTGGCCGCCCCCCCGATACCAGCTCCCGTCTGGGCCGATTGGAACCGAAGCGACTACCCCGATGACGACGATCAGCGCAATTCGTTGATCAGGACCCAACGCCAGGAATTCAGCGTGGGCTATGCCAACCAAATGTTGAACAACAACCTAAGGGAGCGCCTCAGCTTCTTTTGGAGCAACCATTTTGTTACCGAACTCGAGGTCTACGATTGCAACTCCTTTCTTTATCATTATATAGACTGCCTACAGCGCAATTCCCTGGGCAATTTTAAAACCTTTGTGAGCGAGGTCGGCCTTACCAGTGCCATGCTGTATTATTTGGATGGCGCCTATAACAACGGAAACAACCCCAATGAAAACTACGCCCGCGAGCTCTACGAACTATTTACCTTGGGCGAGGGCAACGGTTATACGGAACAGGACATTATCGAAACGGCAAGGGCGCTATCGGGCTACGTGGAACGAGGCGAACTGGGCTGTGAACAGGTAACCTTCAGGGAAGACCGTTTCGATGCGGGAAGCAAAACGATTTTCGGCCAGACCGGAAACTGGGGCTACGACGATGTCATCGACATCCTTTTCGAACAGCGCCCCAACGAAATCGCCCGGTTCATCTGCACCAAGCTTTATGAATTTTTTGTACATCCCGATTCCAATGACGCAGCCGGAAATGCACAGGCGATTATTTCAGGAATGTCGGCAACCTTCATTGCCAATGATTTTGAAATCGTACCCGTACTGTCCGAGCTTTTCAAAAGTCAACATTTTTTTGACGATGAGGCCATCGGCGTCATCATTAAGAGTCCCTTCGACTTTTACTTCAATTTTTTAAAGGAAACCAGTTTTTCATACGACGACACCATGGTGGCCAGTATGATCAACTATTGCAGTATGCTCAGCCAAGAGCTGTTCAATCCCTTTGATGTGAACGGCTGGCAGCGCGACCGCACATGGATCAACACCAACTTTATGATCGGAAGGTGGTTGTCGATAGAAAGCATCCTCCAACAACTTTTTGAGGAAGACGAGGAACAGTTCAGGGATTTCGGGCTTTCGCTTACCGGTGACGACGGTATGAACAGCAACAACCCCGATATCATCGCCCGGGCGATCATCGACTTTATCCTACCCAAGGGCTTGCTGAACGATGCGGAATACGACAAAGCCTATACCGTGTTCAGAAGCGACGTTCAGGAACAGTACTACGAGGGAGGAACAAACCCCTCATGGACCTTGATGACCTCAATGGAAGGTCCGTCGCAGGTATACCTCTTATTGCAATATTTGGCCAGACAACCCGAGTTTCAACTTAAATAACCTACAGCTATGTGCGATACCCACAATACATCACCCTATAAAGGCCTCGAACACGACGGCCACGACCTGGAACATAAGACATGGAGCCGTCGCTCCTTTTTACAGGCCTTGGGCATTGCGGGCTCCGGTTCGATGATGCTCGGCAGTAACTTTCTTACTGCATCGGCACCATCGCCATTGACCGCTGCCATCGCCGGTTCCGAAACCGACCACATCCTTATCCTTATTCGGCTGGCCGGAGGCAATGACGGACTCAGCACCGTCATCCCCATAGAACAATTCGATGCGTATGCGAATGCCCGGCCCAATATCTATATTCCCGAAAGCAAGGTATTGAAGCTGACCGACGAATACGGTGTACCCTCGTACATGAAATCTTTGGAGGCCCTTTGGGACGAGGGGCAGTTCAAGGCCGTTCACGGCGTTGGCTACGAGAACCAGAGCCTGTCGCATTTTACGGGTTCCGACATTTTCGCCAATACCGACCTGACCACCACCGGTTTTAAGGGATTGAATACAGGGTGGATGGGAAGGTACTTCGAGGAAGAATACCCCGATTACCTGATATCGCCGCCCCCGGCCCCCGCCGCCATTCAAATCGGACAGTTCGGAAGCCTGGTATTTCAAGGGGAAGAGACCAATTACGCCTTCGTGACCTCAAATGTCGACCAGCTCGAGGAAATTGCCGAAACGGGCGTACGCTACGGCCTCGACGAAACGCTGTTCAACGACTGTATGTACGGCGACCAATTGAGGTTTCTCCGCGGGGTGGCCAATACCACCTACGAATATTCGGGCATAATACACGAAGCCTGGGCGCGCGGCCAAAACCAGGTCGAATACCAAGACAATAGCTTTGCGCGGCAATTGGCCCTCTTGGCCCGATTGATCAAAGGCAACCTGGGAACCAAGGTCTATATGATCTCGCTATCGGGCTTCGATACCCATGGCAACCAACCCTTGGTACACGAAAGGCTGATGAGCAACCTATCCATTGCGGTAAACCACTTTTACGAAGACCTGGCCTTTACCGAACAAGATGATAAAGTACTGAGCATGACCTTCTCCGAATTTGGAAGGCGTATTTTCGAAAACGGATCGAACGGCACCGATCACGGTAAGGCCGCACCGACCCTTTTCTTCGGGAAAGGCCTTAACGGAAGTGCCTTCGTGGGCGAACACCCGACCTTGGACAACCCAGATGGGCGTGGCAACCTCGAATACACCATGGATTTTAGGGACCTCTACGCCACGGTTTTGGCCGAGTGGCTCTGCGTGCCCATTCCCTTGGTAGAGCAACATCTGTTGAACCATCCGTACGCACCTGTAAACCTGGGCTTTAACTGTAGCGGAACCGATTTTCCGGATATCGTCTACAGCGACGGGGAACCCACTATTCCGACAACTCCCGACGGACAGGCAGAAGAGCCCGTGGTACCCAATAACGAGCAATTGAACGCCATCGTCCATAAACCCTACTACCCCACCGAGGACAGTCCGCATATTTATCTGGAAATGCCGGTAACGGCCCACGTAGATATCCAGCTGTTCAATATCGTAGGGCAAAACGTAGGTACCATACGCAATGCCATAATGAGCGAAGGACCCAATGAAATCAACATAAAGGAGAGTATGCCCGGCTATCTCGCCGCAGGGAAATACATATACCGAATTCAGGTACAGGACCGTAAGATGAGCAAATCGGTAATGGTTGCCTGAACTTAACCTTCAATTCTATGACAGAACCCTTGTCGGCAAATAGCTTTCAAGGGTTTTTGCTTTTTTAACTTTCCTTGGCGCACTGCCCCTAAAAACACTATTTTTGTGGCCAAATTCAAATTCGATGGCCGAAACAAAGAAGAATCCTTCCCGTTATACGATTACCGCGGCACTGCCCTATACCAATGGCCCCATCCATATCGGGCACTTGGCAGGCGTGTACGTACCGGCGGACATTTATGCAAGATACTTGAGATTGACCGGCAAAGACGTTGCCTTTGTCTGTGGCAGCGATGAGCACGGGGTGGCCATTTCGATGAAAGCCAAGAAAGAAGGGGTTTCCCCGACCGAAATAATCGACAAGTACCACGCCATCATCAAAAAGTCGTTTAAAGACTTCGGCATCACTTTCGACAACTATTCCCGAACCTCGGCGGCGGTGCACCACAAAACGGCATCGGAGTTTTTTACAAAACTGTACGAACAAGGCGATTTTATCGAAGAAACCACGGCCCAACTGTACGACGAAGAGGCCAAGCAGTTTCTTGCGGATCGTTTTGTCATAGGCACCTGCCCCAAATGCGGACACGAAGAGGCCTATGGCGACCAGTGCGAAAACTGTGGTTCGTCATTGAACGCCACGGACCTGATCAACCCCAAATCGACGATAACCGGAAGCACCCCTACCACCAAAGAGACCAAACATTGGTTTTTACCGCTCGACCGGTACGAGGGCTTTTTAAGGGAGTGGATATTGGAAGGACATAAGGGCGACTGGAAGCCCAACGTCTACGGCCAATGCAAAAGTTGGATCGACGGGGGGCTCGAACCCCGTGCCGTAACCCGCGACCTCGACTGGGGCATTCCCGTGCCCGTCGAAGGCGGCGAGGGCAAAGTGCTCTACGTTTGGTTCGATGCCCCGATCGGCTATATTTCGTCGACCAAGGAATGGGCCGAAAGGGAAGGAAAGGACTGGGAACCCTACTGGAAGGACGAGAATACCAAACTGGTGCATTTTATAGGCAAGGACAATATCGTTTTCCATTGTATCATCTTTCCGTCCATCCTCAAGGCCCACGGCGGTTACATACTTCCGGACAACGTACCGGCCAATGAATTCCTGAACCTCGAAGGCAACAAGCTTTCCACCTCCAAGAACTGGGCGGTTTGGCTGCACGAGTATTTAGAGGAGTTTCCCGACATGCAGGATGTTCTGCGCTATACCCTCACGGCCAATGCGCCCGAAACCAAGGACAACGACTTTACCTGGAAGGATTTTCAGGCGAGAAACAACAACGAACTTGTTGCCATATTGGGCAATTTCATCAATCGCGTCGTGGTGCTCACCAACAAATACTACGGTGGCGAAGTACCTGCTCCCGGCGATTATTCCGAGGTAGACAAGGAAACCCTGCAGGCATTGCACGGTTTTCCGCAGACCATTTCAAATTCCATCGAGCGCTACCGCTTCAGGGAAGCCGGTCAGGAATTGATGAACCTGGCCCGCCTGGGCAATAAATATTTGGCCGACGAAGAACCCTGGAAGGTAATCAAGCAAGACGAAGAGCGCGTAAAAACCATTATGTTCGTCGCGCTTCAGATCGCTACGGGCCTTGCCGTACTCAGCGAGCCGTTTTTGCCCTTTACTTCGGCCAAGCTCAAAAAAATAGTCAACCTGGGCACCGCAACGGACAACCACATAAAATGGAAGGATATCGCGGAACAGGATATCGTACTGGCACCTGGGCATCAAATCAACAAATCGGTACTTCTTTTTAGAAAAATCGAAGATTCCGAAATTCAAAAACAACTCGATAAGTTACAGGCCACTAAAAAATTGAACGAAAACGAAAACAAAACGCCCATGCCCCAAAAGGAGACCATTACCTTTGACGATTTTACCAAACTCGATATGCGGGTAGGCACCATCGTAGCGGCCGAAAAAATGCCCAAGACCAAAAAATTACTGGTATTGAAGGTCGATACGGGCCTCGATACGCGCACTATTGTCTCGGGCATAGCCGAAAGTTTTTCCCCCGAAGAGGTAGTGGGCAAAAAAGTGACCGTTTTGGTCAACCTGGCCCCTCGTGCCCTACGCGGCGTTGAGAGTGAGGGAATGATCCTAATGACGGAGAACAGCGATGGCAAACTGGTCTTTGTCAACCCCGATGAAGACGGTGTCGGCAACGGGGAGGGAATAAGCTAGCTTTCCTCCCTTCGTCCCGGTATATAACCAACAGCGGCACAAACCATGTATTTCGCTTAAACCACCCTGTTCATGCAACTTATCCCCTACCTCGTAAAACACACCCAGCTACCTGAAAAGAATATTCGCAACACGGTAGAACTGCTGAACGAAGACTGTACCATTCCCTTCATTTCCCGTTATCGAAAGGAAAAGACGGGTAACCTCGACGAGGTACAAATAGGCGCCATCGTAGAGCAAAAGGCCCAGTTCGAAAACCTGGAAAAACGAAAAGCGACCATTCTCAAGGCCATTGAAGAGCAAGGTCAGCTGACGGCCGAGCTACGGAACAAGATCGACCAAACGGAAGACCTGGTAAGCCTGGAAGACCTTTACCTGCCCTACAAGAAAAAAAGAAAGACAAAGGCGGAGACCGCAAGAAAGAACGGACTCGAGCCCTTGGCCAAAATGATCATGGCCCAAAACCATAGGGATATCGGATCCGTAGCGTCGAAATACCTTGGCAACGACGTTCCCGATGAAGAGGCGGCCCTTGAAGGGGCCCGCCATATTATTTCGGAATGGATCAACGAACGGGTATCTATCCGTAACCTGGTTCGGGCCCAACTCGAAAGGTCGGCCATGATAACCACAAAAGTGGCCAGTTCGAAAAAGGACGATGAAAACGCACAGAAGTTTCGCGATTACTTCGATTGGAGCGAAGCCCTGAAAAGGTGTCCCTCGCACCGGCTACTGGCCATTCTAAGGGCAGAAAACGAGGGTTTTATCAGGGTAAGGCTCGATATCGACTCCGACTACCTGCTCTCGAAAATAGAACAACGGGTAATCAAATCGGAAAATTCATGTGCAGACCATATTCGGTTAGCGATAGAAGATGCCTACAAGCGACTGTTGTTTCCGTCATTGTCGAACGAGCTGTTAAAAAAAGCCAAGGAAAAGGCCGACGACGAGGCCATTAAGGTCTTCTCAAAAAACCTGCAACAACTATTGCTCGGGGCTCCCTTGGGAGAAAAAAGGATCCTGGCCATTGACCCGGGTTTCAGGACGGGCTGCAAAGTGGTATGCCTAAGCGCCCAAGGCGAACTGGAACACAATGAAACCATATACCCGCATCCTCCCCAGAACAAGGCCAAAGAGGCCATCAAAAAATTGAGTTCCTTGGCCGATGCGTACAAAATAGAGGCCATCGCCATAGGCAACGGTACGGCATCGCGCGAAACCGAGCAATTGGTCAAACGCATCCACTTTAAAAACCCTATAGAGGTTTTTGTGGTAAGCGAGGCCGGGGCATCGATATATTCGGCATCGAAAATTGCCAGGGAAGAGTTTCCGAACTACGACGTAACGGTACGGGGCGCCGTTTCCATCGGCAGGCGCCTGGCCGACCCTTTGGCCGAACTGGTCAAAATCGACGCCAAATCCATTGGGGTAGGCCAATACCAACACGATGTAGACCAAACCAAACTGCAAAGCTCGTTAGATCGCGTGGTGGAAAGCTGCGTAAATTCGGTTGGGGTCAATATCAATACGGCCAGTGTGCCCCTGTTAAGCTACGTTTCGGGAATCGGCCCCAAACTGGCGGAAAATATCGTGGCCTACAGAAACGAAAACGGTCCGTTCAAGAGCAGGGCCGACATCAAAAAAGTGCCCCGCTTGGGCGATAAGGCCTTTGAGCAAGGCGCAGCCTTCTTGAGGATCAAGGAGGCCGACAATCCGCTCGACGATTCGGCCGTACACCCTGAGAGCTATTCGATCGTAAGGCAAATTGCCAAAGACCAAAAATTACATGTATCGGAACTGATCGGAAACAAAGAGGTATTGCAGGGCATCGATTTAAATAAATACTGTTCTGAAAGCATTGGGATTCCCACCTTAAAGGATATTGTTCAAGAGCTCGAAAAACCGGGCCTCGACCGAAGGGAAAAGGCCAAGGTCTTCACTTTTGACCAGAACATTAAAACCATTGAAGATGTAAGGGAAGGCCAATTGCTGCCCGGCATAGTGAACAACATTACCAATTTCGGCTGCTTCGTGGACATTGGCATCAAGGAAAGCGGATTGATACACGTCTCCAACCTTGCCGATACCTTTGTAAAGGATGTCAACGAGCACGTACACCTTCACCAACAGATCATGGTAAAGGTATTGCAGGTAGACGTTCCGCGAAAGCGGATTCAATTAAAGCTGCACAAATAGGCCGGAAAAATGGGATCAACCCCTTCTGGGCGTACCTATCGCCCCCTATATTTGCCGTATGCTTAAAATAGCCTATCATCCTATTTACAACCATCCCCTACCCGAGGGACATCGTTTTCCCATGGTAAAGTACGAGCTCTTGCCCAAACAACTGTTGCACGAGGGCACCTGCGAACCCGATAATTTCTTCGAACCCGCCCTTCCCAATGATAAATATATCGTTGCCGTACACGATCCGGAATATTTCTACGACCTCATGAACATTAAACTGAGCCCGCGCGAAGCCCGAAAAATAGGTTTTCCCCTAAGCGAAGACCTTGTCGAACGCGAGCGTATTATCGCCGACGGCACCATAAAAAGCTGTGTATTGGCCATCGACCAAGGCATTGCCTTCAATATCGCGGGCGGCACCCACCACGCCTATACCGGCCACGGTGAGGCCTTTTGCATGTTGAACGACCAGGCCATCGGGGCACGGTACCTTCAATCAAAGGGCTTGGCCAAAAAAATATTGATAATCGACCTCGATGTGCACCAAGGCAACGGCACGGCCCAAATTTTTCAAGGCGATGCGTCCGTCTTTACATTTTCGATGCACGGCGAAAGCAACTACCCTTTTAAAAAGGAGAAATCGGACCTCGACATCCCCCTAAAAAAAGGAACCGGGGACCAGGAATACCTGGACATCCTAAAAAAGACATTGCCCCAACTTATCGATCAGGTACGCCCCGACTTTATTTTCTACCTGGCCGGCGTCGATGTGCTCGAAACCGATAAATTGGGAACCCTGGGCTTAACCGTGAACGGGTGCAAACAGAGGGATGAGTTGGTACTTCAAACCTGCCAAAGACATCAGATCCCCGTTCAATGCAGTATGGGCGGTGGGTATTCTCCCGACCTACGAACCATTGTAAATGCCCATGCCAACACCTATCGCCTGGCCCAAGACCTCTTTTTCTGAACACCGACACACCTAAGGCCCCTGAATTTTACCCCCAGAAGCCTAGTCAAATAGTTATATCGACCTATCTTTGCCCCAGTTGTCAAAACGGACTGGGGTGCTTAACCCGAACCCTTCCTTTTGCCAACGCCCATAAATGGCCCTAATGAAAAAAATATTTGTTCTTCTCAGCTGTGCGGTCTTTAACACCGGTCTTGCCCAAGATACGATTACGGTACCAAGTGATAAACGATGGGCCATGTTCAAATACGATTTTGTCAATATGTTCAAGGGAGTGGGCTTCTCCTATGCCCAACCTTTTCACTGGCAGGGCAAACAATGGGCGCAGTTTGGCGGCGTAGTGGCAGGTACGGGAGCCGCATACCTGGTCGACGAGGAAACCTCGAGGTTTATTAGAAACCAGAAAGAAAGCATTCCGAAATTCATTCGCTCCTACGGTACAATATACGGCAGTCCCCAAAACAATTACATCGTCACATCGGGGGTTTACCTGACCGGACTCATCACCAAAAACGAAAAATTAAGGCGTACCGGGGTATTGCTGATTTCTTCCGCTACCTCCGCCGGTTTCCTTCAACAAGTCCTTAAATCGGCGGTAGGCCGGGCAAGGCCGATCGCCGAATTGGGCAAAGATACATTCGACCCCTTTAATTCGAGTAGAAATTTCCATTCCTTTCCCTCGGGGCATGCCCTTTTGGCCTTTACGAACGCCTACGCCATAGGCAAGCAGTTCAAAAGTCCGTGGGTCAAGGCCGGCATATACACCATTGGCGCCATTCCGGGCATTTCGCGCATTTGGGACGGCCAGCATTGGGTCAGTGATTTTGTTTTTGCCATGGCCATCAGTGTGGCCACGGTCGAATCGATCGACCGATACCTCGACCGAAAATACAATGAAAAGTACAACCATCAGGATAAGCGAACCAGCTGGAACCTGAACTTTGGCCCCGGCACTTTGGGCGTAACGGTACAATTTTGAGCAAATTCGAGAATTACCCGGCTCCATTTGCGTTGTAGTTGTTTAAAATTCAATACCTTTTGGGTCTGATTTTTTTGCGATATGAAGAAACCCTTTGCCCTTCTGTTTGTACTCACTACCTTTTTAACACTGGCCCAAACCCCATCCCTTAAAAAATCGCCGGCACTGACCCAAGGCGACCCCGCATCAGTGGGCATGTCGCAGGCCCGGTTGGCCAAAATAGACAAAATGCTTGCCAAGGCCATAGAAGAAAAACAGGTTCCGGGTATCGTGGCCCTTATTGCCAAAGACGGAAAAATAGTGTTTCACAAGGCCTATGGCATGGCCGACAACCCGTCGAAAAAGCCCATGGAAAAAGATGCGATTTTCAGGATTGCCTCGCAGACCAAGGCCATAACCTCCACGGCCGTTATGATGCTGTGGGAGGAAGGAAGGTTCAAACTCGACGATCCGATATCGGATTATATTCCCGAATTCAAGAACCCCCAGATCCTCGACACCTATAATGAGGAAGACGGCACC
Source organism: Pseudozobellia thermophila (assembly GCF_900141855.1). Taxonomy (GTDB): domain Bacteria; phylum Bacteroidota; class Bacteroidia; order Flavobacteriales; family Flavobacteriaceae; genus Pseudozobellia; species Pseudozobellia thermophila. Next base: position 962,063 of record NZ_FQYU01000001.1, on the reverse strand, counting down.
TATACGACCCTGCCCGCCAAGAACGAGATTACCATTCGACATCTACTGACCCATACCTCCGGACTCGGATACGGGGTAATCGACGGTGATGAGCGATTTAAAAAAATATATAAAAACGCAGGTATTACCGACCTCTTTACCACCGAAAAGATCACGATCGAAAGCAGTGTAAAAAAATTGGCCCAACTGCCCTTGCACCATAACCCCGGCGATGCCTATCGCTATAGCGAAGGACTGGATGTTCTCGGGTATTTTATCGAAGTGGTTTCGGGCATGCCTTTCGACCAGTTTCTGCGTACCCGTATCTTCGACCCCTTGGGCATGGACGATACCTGGTTTTACCTTCCTGAGGAAAAACACGATAGGTTGGTGAGTGTTCAGCACATCAAAAACGGGAAATGGAAAAAGTACCCCGTTACCTTCTACGACCCCGACTACCCCAAAAAAGGGGCCAAGACCTTCTTTTCGGGCGGAGCCGGCCTTTCGAGCACGGCCAAAGACTACGCAACCTTTTTACAGATGTACCTCAACATGGGGGAACTTAACGGAACCCGAATTTTGAGCAGAACGACAATCAAGACCATGATGACCAGCCAAATAGGGGACCTTTTCGGAGACAAGAACAGGGACTACGGGCTGGCTTTCGGCTTGGTGAATCAGGAAGGTCTGGCCACCGGGGGTTGGGGAAGTATCGGCACCTTCGATTGGGGCGGCTATTTCAACACCCAATATTTCGCCGACCCCGAAGAAAAGGTAATCGGAATCTTGATGAAGCAAACCCAGGGCGAGACTACCGATCAAACCCGATGGAAGTTTAGGCAAATGGTCTTTGCCGCAATCGACGATTGATCATGACTATTTAAATGGGGAATATGTTAACCTATCGACACCCCGAAACATATAACTATAAACACTGTAAATCCATTAAACAATGAAAAGTTACATTTTACTCATCGCCCTCTGTATTTCAAGCACGGTATTCGCCCAAAAAATGAAGATCAGGGAAGGGAATTTCGATTTTCTACCGGGCCAAAGCGAGGTCAATGTCGAGTTTGTCTACGACAACATGAAACTGCTTAAAAAGAACCTGCCCCAAGAGCAGTACATCAGGGAGCATTCGGCCGAGCTCGAAGAAAAGTCGCCGGGCAAGGGCGAGGCCTGGGAGAAAAAATGGGCCGCGGCTCCCGAACTTATCTGGCAGCCCAAGTTCTTGGAGCTGATGAACAGGTATTTCTACGACGACCACGGCATTGCCTTTAAGGAAAACCTTCCGGAAGCCAAATACACCCTGATCGTAGAGACCGTATGGGTATATCCGGGTTGGGATGCCGGGGTAATGAAACAACCCGCGAAGGTCAGTACCAACCTAAAGTTTGTCGAAACGGCCAATAGGGACAATGTACTGGTAGAGGTCAGCAGTGAAAACGCCCCCGGAGACCAGTGGGGAAGCAGCTTTAGCAACGAGGACCGTTTGGGCGAAGGCTATGCCAAAACAGGAAAATCCTTTGCCAGGCTTATCTTGAAAAAGGCTTTTTAACCGAGGTATTCAAGGTCCGGACGAGGAATCAACTCGCCGGACCGCCGGCCTCCTTTTCCATTTCGGCGATACGGGCGACGGTCTTCACCAAGCGATGGTGGTTCTTGACGAAAGGATTCGTACGGTCCCATACATAACCGGCCAGTACGGCACATATCTGGGCCTTGATCACGGGGTTGTCGTTACTGTCAAAAAATATGGTCTGCAGGTTACCGGTATACCATTCCTTAACGTAGGTGGCAAAAACGGCTACCCCTTCCTTCATATGGTCCGAATATTCCCTTTCCCAATCTACGGCTTCCCCTTTCAACTGTCGCGTAACAAGTTTTGCCGCCTGAAGCGACGACTCGGTGGCAAAGGTCACCCCGGATGAGAAAACGGGATCCAAAAACTCGGCACTATTGCCCGTAAGGGCATAGCCCTCCCCGTACAATTGCTTGACCGACTTGGCTATATTCTTGATCATTCGCGGCTCAAATTCGTAATCCAAGCCCTCGAAGCGGTCGTAATAATAGTCGGACAGTTTCATCATTTCCCGTAATTTTTCGGTCGTGTTCCCTGCAAATGACTCGAGATATTCCGTCGGGCCCACATAGCCGATACTCGTATAGCCGTTGGAAAAAGGGATTACCCACAACCAGGTATCGAGACTGACGATATCGAAGGTAATGATGGTCCCTTCCCTGCCCTCGGGTCTTTTTACATCCTTAACATGGGTAAAGATCGATGAGTGCCTTCCAATTTCCGAGGGTTTGTCCAAATCGAGCAACCGGGGCAAAACCCTACCGTGTCCACTCGAATCGATTATAAATTTTGCCGATATTGAAGATAGCTTGCCGTCTTCCCCCTTAACGGTGGTTACCGAATCGCTCCCCTTGAACTTTACGTCTACCACCTCTTGCCCGAAGGCGATATCTACGCCCCATGCCTCCAGAGTATCGGTCAAGGTTTTGTCAAAATCGGCTCGGGGCACCTGCCATGTCCAGTCCCATCCCTCGGTATATTTTTTGCTGAAATCAAAATTACAGACCTTGTCGCCCCTCATAAAGCGGGCCCCTGCCTTCACTTCATAGTTACGCGCCTTCAAAGCATCGAGCAAACCTACCTCCTCAAAATGGTCCATACAACGCGGCAATAGGCTTTCGCCGATCACAAACCGGGGAAACCGACTCTTTTCGACGACCTTTATTTTTAGGCCTTGCTTGTGAAGATAGGCAGCCGATACCGCACCCGATGGTCCGGCGCCAATAATAAGAACATCTACAGTTTCTTTTTGCATGGAGTCTTTTTTAAGCTGACACAGGCCCCTCCAAAAGCGGTTCACGTAATGCAGGGAGGCATATTCGCCCTAAATCCGAAGTAAAAATACGATATTCCTTGCCCAATTATTACTAATTTACATCCCGAATTGGTTATTTTAGCCCCCTTGAATAATTAGAACACAGCGAAGACCAGCCGAAAAATGCCAGAAATAAAAGGAAAGTTAGGAATTGAGGAGTTTTACAGCGTTATTTTTGACAACGAACTTCTTTCAATCGACCAAGAAGTTATCAAAACCGTTGAAGACAGCCACGATTTCTTAAGGGAATTCTCAAAAAACAAGGTCATTTATGGCGTCAACACGGGTTTTGGCCCCATGGCGCAATATAAGATCAAAGACTCCGAGACCCTTCAACTACAGTACAACCTTATCCGTAGCCATGCCTCGGGCACAGGCAGCCCCATACCCGAAAAGTACGTTAGGGCGGCCATGTTGGCCCGGTTGAACACCTTGAGCCTGGGCAACTCGGGAGTCCACGTCTCGGTGATCGAGACCATGGCCGAACTCATCAACAAAAACATCACTCCCTTGATATACGAACACGGAGGTGTCGGCGCAAGTGGCGATTTGGTGCAACTGGCCCATTTGGCCCTTGTCTTGATCGGTGAGGGCGAAGTGTTCTACAAAGGGCAAAGGAGACCGACCGCAGAAGTATTCGAGCAAGAAAACATCCAACCGATCAAGGTGCGGTTGCGCGAGGGCCTTGGCCTTATCAACGGTACTTCGGTAATGACGGGCATTGGCATAATCAATACCATCTATACGCGAAGGTTGTTGGAGTGGATGATTGCCTGCTCTTCGGCCATCAACGAGATCATGCAGGCCTACGACGACCACCTATCGGAGGCCTTGAACTCTACAAAGAGGCACAAAGGGCAGCGCGAGATCGCACGGTCGATGCGCAGCCACCTAAAAGACAGTTCCCTTACCCGAAAACGCGAACACCACCTCTATACCGACACCAATGGCGACGTATCGGTATTCGAGGAAAAGGTACAGGAATATTACTCGATCCGCTGTGTGCCGCAAATATTGGGCCCCGTACTTGACACCCTGGACGAGGTGCAACGGGTCTTGATAGAGGAAGTAAATTCGGCCAACGACAACCCGATTGTCGACGTGGAAAAACAAAACGTATACCACGGCGGAAATTTTCATGGCGATTACGTTTCCCTGGAAATGGACAAACTCAAGATCGTAGTTGCCAAAATGAGCATGTTGGCGGAGCGACAGTTGAACTACCTTATGAACTCAAAACTCAACGACGTACTCCCCCCCTTCGTCAACTTGGGTACCTTGGGCCTTAATTTCGGTATGCAGGGCGTCCAGTTTACGGCGACCTCCACAACGGCCGAAAACCAAATGCTGTCGAACCCGATGTACGTTCATAGCATACCCAACAACAACGACAACCAAGACATCGTGAGCATGGGCACCAATGCCGCCCTGATCACCAAAAAAGTCATCGAGAACGCTTTTGAGGTCATGGCCATAGAAATGATTACCATTGTTCAGGCCATCGAATACCTTAATGCCCAGGAAAAGGTTTCGAGCAAGACCAAAAACATGTACGATGCCGTAAGAAAAATAGTCCCCCCGTTCAAAGAGGATACAATTATGTATCCGTATGTTAACCAAGTGAAAGATTTTATCACTAACCATAAGAACAAATAGAGAGGGGTACCAAGGCAGGGGTTTATAGAATAATGCTATTGGTTTTTTACTTTCTATGGGTTCCGTAAGAAAAAAACAAATAGTTATTCTAAATTCTATCACAATGAAAACAAAAGTCCTTTTAGTTTTAATTCTAGCATTGAACGCGGCGACCTTTTACGCACAGGAATTGTCGCTAGTGAGGGAAGACGGCAAGTTCGGTTATATCGACAGATCGGGCACCTATGTAATCGAACCAAAATTTGATCGCGCCAAGACCTTTTCAAACGGTTTGGCCGCGGCCGAAAAAGACAAAAAATGGGGGTACATCAACACCAAGGGCGAATGGGCCATAGAACCCAAATTCGACAAGGTCAAGTACTTTGATTCGGGCTATGCCCTTGTTCTTGAAAACGATGAATGGAAGTACATCGACACCTCGGGCGAGGAATTGCAGGTACCTCCCGCAGAAAAATATTACGATTTTGAGGAAGGCGTGGCCTTATTTCGCGAAGGGGACAAAATCGGGCTTCTGGGCACCAGCGGCAAATTGGTACTCGAACCCACCTACGATGCAATAAAAAAATTCAGAAACGGGAATGCCAAGGTTCAGAAAGGTGAAAAATGGGGAATGATCGACACCAAGGGAAAGGTAGTGATCCCCGTTGAATACGAAGAGATCGGCAACGAGTACACTCCTTATGGGGTCGAGGCCAAAAAAGACGGTGCCTTTGGCATAGTGCACAATGGCACTTTCAACCCTATTGAGGGAGCCGACAAAGTGTGGGGCTTTTATGGCAACTCTGGCCTGACCTATGCCCGAAAGAACAAGAAAATCGGTTTTGTAAACAGCAAGGGCGAATGGGTCATAGAACCCCAATTCGACAAGGCCAGGGCCTTTGTCAACGGCTTGGCCCCTGTGGCCCAAGGTAAAAGTTGGGGCTATATCGACCCAAAAGGAAAAATGGTCATCAAGGCCGAATACCGCGATGCCGAGGTTTTTGCCGATAACGGCCTTGCACCCGTCAAGCAAAAGCAATGGGGCTTTATCGACACTACGGGCAAGGTGGTCATTCCATTGGAATATGACATTACGGCCGGCTTGGCCTTTCTGGCAGGAAACGACTCAAAAGGTTTTATCAATGGCCTGGCCCGGGTAAAGACGAAAAAGGGCTGGGGCTTTTTGGACAAAAACGGAAAACTTCTGGGAGACAAGTGGTTTCAAAATGCCGAACCCTTTACTTCGGTAGAATAAAGGCCCGCTCCCGGAAAAGCAAACGGAAAACTACCCAATGAAAGAGGAAAAGAAAAAATATGCCCTGGTAACAGGGGGCTCCCGAGGTATCGGCCGGGCCATTTGCGTACAGCTGGCCAAAGATCTAGACTATCCGATCCTCATAAATTACAACAGCAATTCCGAAGCCGCCCAAGAAACGCTGAAGATGGTCGAGGCCGCTGGAGGCACGGGAGAGCTTATTCAATTTAATGTAGTTGACGAAGAACAAGTTAAAAGCGTTCTAGGGGCCTGGCACGAAAAAAACAAAAACGCGGTCATTGAAGTACTGGTCAACAATGCCGGTATTACCAAAGACGGACTGTTTATGTGGATGACCAAAAAAGATTGGTCTTCTGTAATCGACACCAGCCTAAACGGTTTTTACAACGTAACCAACACCTTGATCCAGAACCTATTGGTCAACAAATACGGCAGGATCATTAACATGGTTTCCGTTTCGGGCCTAAAGGGCACACCAGGGCAAACCAACTATTCGGCTGCCAAGGGAGCCCTTATCGGTGCCACCAAGGCCCTGGCCCAGGAAGTGGCCAAACGAAAGGTAACCGTAAACGCGGTGGCCCCCGGATTTATTAAAACCGAAATGACCGAAGACCTCAACGAACAGGAGCTGAAAAAAATGATTCCGGCCAATCGCTTCGGAACGGCACAGGAAGTGGCCCATGTCGTTTCCTTTCTGGCCTCCGACAAATCGGGCTATATTACCGGCGAGGTAATCAACATAAACGGCGGCATTTACTCTTAAAACGGTATGAACGGCGGCATAGGCCTAGCTTTTACCCAATGGGTAGACCTATGCCTTTTCCTTTGTAAAATCGGCAATTTTCAACTTAAAAATCCGTTAGAACCAAGAACTTTATTATATTAGGTAGGCATACCAAACATCTACAGTGACAGAATGAGGAGAGTAGTCATAACGGGCATGGGCATATACTCATGCATCGGCAAAAGTCTGGAGGAGGTCAAGAATTCGCTCTACGAAGGGAAATCGGGTATCATTTACGACCCGCAGCGGGCTTCATTCGGTTATCGATCACCCATTACGGGCCATGTAGAAGACCCCGACCTAAAGGGCATGTTATCGAGAAGACAGCGCATAAGCATGGGGCAAGAAGCCCAATTTGCCTATATGGCCACCATCGAGGCCCTGAACTACGCCAAAATCGACCAGGCCTTTATGGAGGCCAACGAAATAGGTATTCTATACGGCAACGACAGTACGGCAAAATCGACCGTAGACTCCGTTGATATCATGCGGGAAAAAGGCGATACCACCTTGGTGGGTTCCGGTGCCATATTCAAGGCCATGAACTCTACGGTAACCATGAACCTCTCCACTATTTTCAAGCTTAGGGGCATCAACCTGACCATCAGTGCCGCCTGTGCCAGCGGGTCGCATTCCATAGGCCTCGCCTACCACCTTATTAAAAGTGGCTTGCAAGATTGCATCATTGCCGGAGGGGCACAGGAGATAAACCCTGAGGCCATGGGCAGTTTTGACGGTCTGGGCGTTTTCGCAACCAACACCGACAACCCCGAGAAAGCCTCAAAACCCTTTGATAGGGACCGTAACGGACTGGTTCCCAGTGGAGGAGGGGCCACCTTGATCGTAGAGAGCTACGAGTCGGCCCTAAAACGCGGTGCCCCCATACTTGCGGAAATAAAGGGCTACGGCTTCTCTTCGAACGGCGACCATATTTCGACGCCCAACGTAGACGGGCCATCGAGGGCCATGCAAAGGGCCTTGGACGACGCCCACATGAAACCCGAAGAGGTCGATTACGTAAATGCCCACGCCACCTCTACCCCTGTCGGCGATGCCAACGAGGCCAAGGCCATTTTTAAGGTTTTCGGAAACAGCGGCCCCTATGTCAGCTCGACCAAATCGATGACCGGCCACGAATGTTGGATGGCCGGGGCCAGTGAAATCGTCTACTCGTTGATCATGATGCAAAATTCGTTCATCGCCCCGAATATCAATCTTGAAAACCCGGACGAGGATGCTGAAAAATTAAATATTGTTAAGAAAACCTTAAACAAAAAAATTGACGTATTTTTGTCCAATTCATTCGGGTTTGGTGGAACCAATTCCGCTTTGATTCTTAAAAAAGCTAATTACCAATGACATTGACCAAAGAAGAAATTGTTGAGAAGATAAACCTCTTTCTCATAGATGAATTTGAAGTAGACGAAGATGAGATCCAACCTGAGGCCCATTTAAAGGAAACCTTGGATTTGGATAGTTTGGACTTCGTTGACCTAGTGGTCGCGGTAGAAAGTAATTTCGGTGTAAAATTGGTGGGCGAAGACTTTGTAAACGTTAATACCTTGCAGAATTTTTACGACCTTATCGAGCGAAAGCTGGGTTAATTGCAATCTCCCTACAAGTTCAATTATACGTCCTATCCCGACACCGTCGAGGGCCTTTGAAAACACGTAAGCCATAACACACCGCACAATTATTAAATTCGTCCTGTTCAAACAAGAAAAAAAGGTGCAAAACAAATCCAATACCCTATAGATGGCAGAATGGGAAGGACAATCAAAAGGCAACCTCTTAGGCTATAAGATTTTCATTTTTTTACTCAAAAATCTTGGCATAGGCGTGGCCTATTTTGTACTTCGCTTTGTTTCCTTTTACTATTTTCTCTTCTCGACCAAAAGTTCCAAAAGCATATACCAATATTTTAGAAAAAGGCTTTCCTACTCCAAGGCCAAAAGCATCATAAGCATCTATAAGAGCTATTTGACCCTAGGGCGCATCTTGATCGACCGCGTTGCCATTTCTACCGGCCTACGCCATAAATTCACCTATACCCACGACGGTATCGAGCATATAGACGAACTCCTGAAAAAGAACCAAGGCGGGATACTCATCAGCGGCCATGTCGGAAATTTCGAAATAGCCCACTACTTTTTGGAAAACCGGTACAGCATCAACAAGATCAGCATGGTCACCACCCGCGACGAGCAGCAGAGCATACTCGATTATATGGACAGCATTGTGATCAAGTCGCAACTGGAATTTATTTTGGTAAAAGACGATATGTCGCATATTTTTGAAATACACTCCGCCCTTGACCGGGGCGGACTTGTAGTTTTTACCGGAGACAGGTACCTGCCCGGCACCAAGACAATTACGGGAAAACTCTTGGGCAAGGAAGCCGATTTTCCCCTGGGCCCCTACCAATTGGCCTCGCGCCTGAACATGCCCGTGCTATTTGTGTACGTAATGAAAGAAACGCGAAAACACTATAGCCTATACGCCCGAAAAGCCGAGTTCAAGGCTCGCGACGCCCAAGGGCTGCTTAACGAATATACCCAAAGCATGGAGTGGATCATTACCAAATACCCCCTGCAGTGGTTCAACTTTTTTGATTTCTGGAAAGACCTTAAACAATGAAAGAAGTACTGATCGTCTATTACTCGCAAACGGGGCAGTTGTTCGATATTTTAAGCAATGTCGCATCGACCCTCAAAGGAGACCAGGTAAACATCACCTATCACAAAATCGAGCCAAAACAAGGGTACGACTTTCCGTGGCAGGCAGAGAAATTCTACGACGTGTTTCCAGAGTCGTTCTTGCAGATTACCCAAGAGCTGCACCCACCTACGGCCGATGTATTGGGCAAAAAGTACGACTTGGTCATTTTAGGCTACCAAGTATGGTACCTGACCCCCTCAAGGCCCATAGTTTCCTTCCTAAAATCGGAAGAGGGAAAAAAGCTTTTGGCGAACACCCCTGTCGTGACCCTCGTCGCCTGCCGCAATATGTGGATCCAAGCCCAGGAAAAGATGAAAAGGCTTCTTCTGGCCGCAAAGGCCGAACTCAAGGGCCATATCGCCATGGTCGACCGCCACGGCAACAACATCAGCGTCATCACCATCCAACACTGGATGATGAGCGGGAAAAAAGACCGATTTTTGGGCATTTTCCCAAAACCCGGGGTTTCCGACACCGATATCGCCCAAGCTTCAAAATTCGGGGCGCCGATACGCAAGGCCCTCTTGTCGAACGATTATGCCCGTCTTCAGGAGGCCTTGCTTCAACTCGACGCCGTTCGGGTCAACCCCTATTTGGTCCAGGCCGACGAACGCGGCAACGTACTGTTTTCCAAATGGGCCAATCTGATCATCAAAAAAGGAGGCCCCGGGGACCCCAAACGATTAAAATGGATTGGTTTGTTCAAATATTATTTGTTATTTGCTATATGGGTCATAGCACCAATAGTTTTTATCGTATTTTTGCTGACTTATTTGCCCATGAGCCGAAAAAGGAAAAGGGACCGAAACTACTATTCCTCGGTTGCATTAAATGAAAGTTAATGAAGGACGTTTACATTACCAGAATTTCTAAATTTTTACCCAATGACCCCGTAGACAATGACCAGATGGAAAAGAAACTGGGCGTTATCGACGGGAAAACATCAAAGGCACGTCGTATCGTTTTGCGCAACAACAAAATCAAAACGAGGTACTATGCCATAGATGAAAACGGCAAAACCACCCACAACAACGCCCAATTGGCCGCCGCGGCCATAGAAGCCCTTTGTGACGACGAATTTACTACGCAAGACATCGAACTTTTATCGTGCGGCACTTCGAGTCCCGACCAAGTACTGCCCTCGCACACCAGTATGGTGCACGGCTTTTTGAAGAACCGGAACATGGAAATCAACTCGGCCTCGGGAGCCTGTTGTTCGGGAATGAACGCCTTAAAATACGGGTACCTCTCGGTAAAGGCCGGTGAAACCAAAAATGCGGCATGCGCCGGTTCGGAACGCACCTCGTCATGGATGAAGGAAAGGGTCTTTCAAAACGAGGTCGACCATTTAAAGGAGTTGCAGGAAAACCCCATCCTTGCCTTTAACAAAGAGTTTTTGCGCTGGATGCTTTCCGACGGTTCGGGGGCCGTGTTGTTGGAAAGCGAACCCAAGGGAGAAACCCCGCTGAAGATCGAATGGATCGATGGCTATTCTTACGCCCATGAAATGGAAACCTGCATGTATGCGGGGGCCGAAAAGGAAGAGGATGGCCACCTGACCCCATGGAGCGAATTCCCCGCCGAGGAATGGGGAAAAAGATCCCTGTTCGCCATGAAACAAGACACCAAACTGCTGGGCGAGAACATACTCAAGAAAGGTGTGGACAGTTTAAGGTTGACATACGAAAAACACCATATCGGCCCGGACGACATCGATTACTACCTACCCCATATTTCATCGTATTATTTCAAACAGGGACTCTACGACGAAATGAAGAAACAAGGCGTCGAAATGCCTTGGGAAAAATGGTTTCTCAACCTCGAAAAGGTGGGCAACATCGGGGCGGCATCCATCTACGTCATGCTAGACGACCTCGTGGCATCCGGAAAACTCAAGAAAGGCGACAAAATACTGTTTCACGTTCCTGAGAGCGCCCGATTTTCATATATGTACGCCTATCTGACCGTTTGCTGATGACCGAACCGGCCAAGCATATCGCCCAAGGAGATTTTCTTCTATCGCTAATTCCGCAAAAGCATCCTTTTGTGATGGTCGATAGCCTAATCGAATATTCCGAGCAGCATGTCGTTTCGTCGTATACGGTACGCGAAGACAATATCCTGGCCGCCCAAAACCTATTTATGGCCGCGGGACTGATAGAGAACATGGCACAGACCGTTGCGCTTCATACGGGCTATAAATACTACTTGTTAGACCGACCGGCACCCACCGGTTACATCGGGGCCATAAAAAAAGCCGAAATACTACGGCTGCCCCAAGTATCCGAAAGATTGACCACCACTGTATATATCCTCCACGATATAATGGACGTAACCTTGGTCAGGGCCGAAGTAGTATGCGAAGGAGTCTTGATCGCCACAAGTGAAATGAAAACCGCCCTGGCCCAACAAGTATGAAAAAGGCTCGCTACGACATCAATATCAAAAACTTTCTCCCCCACCGGCCGCCCATGCTGATGGCCACCGTTACCCCCTACCTCGACCAAGACTCCGTGGTCACCCATTTCGAAATTAGCGAAAATTGTATTTTTTTGGATTCAAAGGGCCGTTTGGCCGAAGCGGGACTTATAGAGAACGCCGCCCAGGCAAGTACCGCCATTGTGGGGCAAAGCTATTTTGACGACGAAGACCTCGAAGGTTCGGGCAACAAGCTCGTGGGCTATATCAGCGCCATTAAAAAGGTAGAGATCAAAACCTTGCCCAGGGTCAACGAGCTATTGGTCACCAAGGCCAAGCTGGTATCGCGATACGACACTGGCACCATGAGCGTCTGTACCATAAAATCGGCCACTTTTAGAAATGATGATTTAATCGTAGATTGTACCTTTAATTTTTTAATCCATGAAGTATAGCCCAATAGGCTAAGAAAGGTATTTTTTCTACCGGGCCGTTCAAACCGCCTACAGTACGAAATACGGCCACGGGAAAATCACGTTCGTCAATGAAAAAGAAAGAGGTACCACAGGACAAAAGCACGCTGGAAAAGGCCAATATCAAGGATATGGTCTACGCGGTAGATGAAAACGGGGAATATGTGACCGAACTAAGCACCGGTTGGGAGCCCAAGACCATTGCCTTGGACAATGCGATCAAGGTAATCGAAGAGCGTGTGGAAGAAGCCCGACAACGTGTACTTAACAACGAAAGCAGCCCCATCGAATACTATATGGAATTGCACAAGATGGACCTCCCTATCCTGGCCAGTTACGTCGGCTTCTGGAAATGGAGGGTAAAAAGACATTTTAAGCCCGCGGTTTTCAAAAAACTTTCCCCGAAAACCCTACAAAAATATGCCGATGTGTTCGAAATAAGCATTGACGAACTAAGGCAGCTAAAAAACCAATAATGCAAATCGACTTTACCCATAAACAATCCGCACACTGCGAAAATGGTGTGGTATCGAACCTGATGCGGCACAACGGCTTTGAGGTTAGCGAACCCATGGTTTTCGGTATAGGGTCGGGACTACTTTTCAGTTACCTCCCCTTTCTAAAAGTTAACTACGCCCCGGTCTTTACCTACAGGGCCATGCCCGGTTTGATATTCAACCGGTTTGCCAAACGGGTCGGGGTAAAGGTCAAGCGCGAAAAATTCACCGACCCCAGGAAGGCCAGGGCGCGACTCGACGAAAACCTGGCCAACAACAACCCCGTCGGGCTACAGGTAGGGGTTTACAACCTCATTTATTTTCCCGATGAATACCGCTTCCATTTCAATGCCCACAACATGGTGGTATATGGGAAGCAAGAAGACAATTACCTGATAAGCGACCCCGTAATGGAAGGGGTTACCACCCTAACGTCGAAACAGCTCGAGAAAGTCCGTTTTGCCAAAGGGGCCTTTGCCCCCAAGGGACACATGTACTACCCGATTGCCTTTCCCGAAGAACTTCGCCTCGAGGAAGCCATCGTAAAGGGCATCAAGCATACTTGCCGAGACATGTTGGCACCGGCCCCCATAGTAGGCGTAAGGGCCATGAGGTGGGTGGCCAAGAGCATTAAAAAATGGCCCGTTAAGCACGGCCCGAAAAAAGCGAACCATTACTTGGGCCAGATTGTCAGAATGCAAGAGGAAATAGGCACCGGTGGAGGCGGCTTCAGGTACATATACGCGGCCTTCCTTCAAGAGGCCGGGGAAGTACTGGACAAGCAAGACCTAAAGGACTTCTCAAGGGAAATGACCGAAATCGGCGATGCGTGGAGGGATTTTGCCCTCGAGGCCTCGAGAATCTACAAAAACAGAAGTGGCCAGGCCGAAGGATACGATTCGATTTCCGACCAATTGCTTGCTATCGCTAAGCGGGAAGCGTCTTTTTTCAAGGCTTTACGAAAGGCAATATGATCGAAATAAATCAACTTTCAAAAAAATACAAGGGGGCTGAAAGCTTTTCAGTGCACAACCTCGACCTCAGGATCCGGGAAAAGGAGGTGTTTGGGATATTAGGACCCAACGGCGCGGGAAAAACCACATTAATCTCGATGTTGAGTTCCCTGCTAAAACCCACCAAAGGTTCTTTTTCGATCAATGGCCTCAACTATCGGGAACATACCCAACAGCTCAAACAAATTATCGGGATCGTACCCCAGGAATATGCGCTCTACCCAACCCTGACGGCCTACGAAAACCTCAGGTACTTCGGCAGCATGTACGGCCTAAAGGGCGCGCACCTTAAATCGAAGATACACGACCATCTCGAAGTGTTGGGCCTGGGCCCATTTGCCGACAAAAAGATCAAGACCTTTTCGGGGGGCATGAAAAGACGCATCAACCTTATCGCGGGCATACTGCATGCCCCCAAAGTGCTTTTTCTCGACGAGCCCACCGTTGGGGTCGATGTCCAATCGAAAAACGCCATCATCGATTATTTAAAGGAGCTCAACAAAAAGGGCACGACCATTCTTTACACCTCGCACCATTTGAACGAGGCCGAACATTTCTGTACACGTATCGCCATTATCGATTTGGGAAGTATTATCTGCAAGGGCAAACCTAGCGCCCTGATCGACGAACACGTTGATGCCAGAAACCTCGAAGATGTCTTTTTGGCCAAAACCGGTAAAGCCCTTCGCGATTATGCATAAACTTCGGGCCTCGGCATACAAGGAATTTTTACTGCTCACCCGCGACCCGGGCGGACTGGCCATCCTCTTTATAATGCCCTTGCTCTTGGTCATTACCATAACGGTCATCCAAAACGCCACCTTTAAGACCTTAAAACAGTCAAAAATACCTATTCTCCTGGTTGATTATGACCAAGGAAACGTATCGGCAAGCATACGGCAAAACTTGGCAGGCTCCGATCAATTCGAAGTGGTCGAAGAAGCTGACGAGACCAAGGCACAGGAACTGGTCGGGAACGGAACGTACCAGCTGGCCCTGGTCATTCCCGAAAACCTTTCCCGCAACCTCGACCTTAAGGTAAACAGAAATGTCGAGGGGCTACTGCAAAAGTTCGGCATCGAAGGGGAAAACGGCCCACTGTCGAAATCAACGCCCGAAACCAAGGAGGTTAAACTTTACTTCGACCCCGCGACCCAGTTTTCCTTTCGCAATTCGATCAAAAGCGGAATCGACCAAATGGTCTCAAAGATCGAGACCCAAACGATCTATCGGGCCTTTCAAAAAGAACTGACCGACGACCCCTCGGAAGAAATTTTCGATACCGCGCCCTTTATTAAATTTACCGAAATCATCCCGGGCGACACCTTGGAAAAAAACAGCATTCCCAACGCTACCCAACACAATATACCGGCCTGGACACTTTTTGCCATTTTCTTTATTATCCTGCCCCTATCGATCAACATGGTAAAGGAAAAGAACTTGGGCACCTTCGTTCGCCTTCGTACCAATCCCGTGTCCTATGTCACCGTTCTTGGTGGTAAAACCGTGATCTTTCTCAGCGTTGCCCTGATCCAATTCGCCCTTATGCTTCTGGTCGGCGTTTTTCTGTTTCCGCTAATAGGCCTCCCGAGATTGGAGGTCGAGGGCCGATTGCCCCTCTTGTTTTTAGTGGCATTTTTTGCGGGACTGGCCGCCGTAGGGCTCGGCCTGCTATTGGGAACCATAGCCAAATCGCAGGAGCAATCGGCCCCCTTCGGGGCTACATTTGTCGTAATTTTGGCCGCCTTGGGCGGGGTGTGGGTGCCCGTTTTTGCCATGCCCGCATTTATGCAGGCCCTATCTAACCTATCGCCCATGAATTGGGGCCTAAACGCATTTTACAACGTATTTTTAAGAAATGTGGGCATTACAGAACTGTTTCCCGATTTGGCTTTACTATTTTTGTTCTTTTTGATAACCACAGCGATTTCCATTATTTATAACCAAAGAAAAAATGCCGTCTAAGCACAAAGAGGAACTAAGTTTTACCAGTGAGGTACGGGTGCGCTTCTCCGAATGCGACCCCCTGGGCATTGTGTGGCACGGCAACTATATTCAATTTTTCGAGGATGCCCGTGAAGCCTTTGGCAGGCACCACGGCATTTCGTACCTCGACCAGAAGGCCAACAACTACTCCACCCCCATCGTATCGTCCAAATGCGAACATAAACTGCCCCTCGCCTATGGCGATATTGCAAGGGTAAAGGCCACCTATATCGATTCGGCGGCGGCGAAGATGATCTTTAAATACGAGATCATGAACCCGCAAGGGGAAATCGTCTGTACAGGGGAAACCGTTCAGGTCTTTGTAGAACTGGGGGGCGAACTCTCATTGACCTTGCCCGATTTCTTCAGAAAGTGGAAAATAAAAGTCGGCCTGCTAGATGAATAATCCATTTCTATCCCATAACAGCATTATATCGTCGTTGGGCTTTGACAGTGCCAGCGTAGTGGAAGGTGTTTCCCAAGAAGTGAGCGGACTCAAATTGGTGGACAATCCCGAAATAGCGCCACATCCCCTCTACACTTCGCTCATAGACCCAACCCTGCTGCAAGAGCGATTCGAAGCGCTTGGCCCACAAAAGGAATATACGCGCTTGGAGAAAATGATGTTGCTTGCCCTAAACGGAACGGTCGCCCCTGCGCAACTCGGGTTGACCGAGCGGGTCGGGTTGATCGTCTCGACGACGAAGGGCAACATTGACCTATTGTCCGACCAGGATGCCTTTCCAAGGGAAAGGGCCTATTTGGCCGCCCTCGCCCAGGAAATCAAGGATTTCTTCGGGTTTAAAACAGAACCCATAGTACTATCGAATGCCTGCGTTTCGGGAATCATGGCCATATCGGTGGCCAAGCGCCTGATCAACGAGAAAAAATTCGACCATGTCTTTGTGGTCGCGGGCGACTTGGTAACCCCGTTCATAATTTCGGGGTTCAACGCCTTTCAGGCCCTGAGCACCGAACAGTGCCGCCCCTATTGCAAGACACGTTCCGGCATCAATATCGGCGAGGTGGCCGCCAGCGTACTGATCACCAAAAACCCGAAATTCGAGATCGACGGGTCGGTAGAAATTCTGGGGGACGGCTCGTGCAACGACGCCAACCATATTTCAGGGCCTTCGCGAACCGGTGAGGGACTTTACCGGAGCATTCGATCGGCCCTAAGGGAAGCCCGCCTTTCGGCCGATGACATCGACTACATCTCGGCACATGGCACGGCCACCCAGTACAACGATGAAATGGAATCCATCGCCTTTGACCGGGCCGGATTGGCCAAGGCGCCCCTCAACAGCCTAAAGGGCTATTTTGGGCATACCTTGGGGGCTTCCGGCCTTTTGGAAACCATAATCGGCATGCACTCACTGCGCCAAAACACACTGTTCGCCTCCCTAGGGTTTCGCGAACTCGGTGTTTCCCTCCCACTGAACATCATAAAAAAAACAACGGCAAAACCCATCGATACCTTCCTGAAAACCGCTTCGGGCTTCGGTGGTTCAAATACGGCGGCCATTTTCAAAAAAATGAAGGGTTAGCGCCTTAAAGCGAATAATTTAATCAGGGTTTTCTAATTGGGTTCATATCCCTAAATTTGCCCTCCAATATATTTAAAGATCAAAATGGCCAAAAAACCTATCAAGGCTATCCAAGCGCTCGAAGAAGCCCAAAAGATTGCTTTTGCCCCCTTTGTGTTTCAAACGACGGTCTCTTTACGGAAGCTTGGTATTTTGGACTATATCTTTGAACATAGCCGGGAGGAAGGGGCGACCACCCAAAAAGCCATGGCAGAAGCCCTCGGTCTAACCGAATACGGATTGAGCGTTTTACTGGAGATTGCGGAAAGCTCGGATATCGTAAGCAAAGACGGGGAAGGCAACTACGACCTGACCAAGATCGGCTACTTTTTGAACTATAACAAAATGACCGAGGCCAACCTCAATTTCACCCAAGACGTGTGCTACCAAGGCCTCTACCACCTGAACGAGGCCATTACCACCGGCAAACCCGCAGGTTTAAAAGAGCTTGGCCCGTGGACAACGGTATACGAAGGCCTATCGCAGCTGCCCGACAGGGTACAGGACTCGTGGTTCGCCTTCGACCATTTTTATTCGGACGAGATTTTTGAAGAGGCCCTGCCCATCGTTTTTCGCCATCGGCCCAAAACCCTTTTCGATATTGGCGGGAACACGGGCAAGTTTGCCGTTCTCTGCGCCCAATACGACCCTGAGGTGGCAGTCAAAATATTCGACTTGCCCGGGCAATTGGCCAAAGCGCTGGAAAACGCCAAGAACAACGGATTCGAAGGCCGTATCACCGGGGAACAGATCGATTGGCTATCGGGTAAAAACGAGATTCCCACCGGTGCCGACACCCTATGGATGAGCCAGTTCCTGGATTGTTTTTCAAAGGAAGAGATACTCCACATATTGAAAACCTGTGTGGCCGCCATGAACGAAAACACGGAATTGATCATTATAGAAACCTATACCGATCGCCAAAAGTTCGATAATGCCCGATTTACCCTCGAAGCGACCTCGCTATACTTTACCGCCATGGCCAATGGCAATAGTAAAATGTACAAGGCCACGGAATTTATAGATTTGGCGACAAAAGCTGGACTTACCGTCAAAGAGGACTTGCCCATTGGCGAATTTCATACGATGCTCGTGTGTAAAAAAAGATAACGACGTTTTGAATACCGATTACTTTATCGAAGGCTACTGCCATATAAAAAACAACCGCGTTCTACTGAACGGCGAACCCCTTTTTACTGAAAAAAAACCGGACTTTGCCAGTTTTATAAAATCGGTATATCAGCATTTCGAGACCGATTACCCGAAGTTTTTTAAGATGGACAAACTGAGCAAATTGGCCTTTATGGCCGCAGATGTCCTTTTAAAAAACAGCGGACGCCCTGTAAACGAAGAAGAAAACATGGCCGTGGTATTGTCAAATAGAGCCTCGAGCCTCGACACCGACCGAAGGTACCAAGAGTCGATCGACGACCCGGACAATTTTTATCCGAGTCCGGCCGTTTTCGTATACACCTTGCCCAATATTTGTATCGGTGAAATTAGCATAAGACATAAACTCTATTCTGAAAATAGTTTTTTTATCTTTGACAAATTCAATGCTGATCATTTATGGCATTACAGCAAGAGCCTCATAAACCATAAAAAGGCCGATGCCGTACTCTGTGGATGGGTCGATGTTGAAGGCGACGATTACGACGCTTTTTTATATATAGTTTCCCCCAAAGGTGACGATAAGCACAAAATAGAAGAAATAACCAGATTATATTTTACCCAATGAGTGAGTTAAAACAAGAATTGAAGGAGAAAATCATAGAGCAACTGAACCTAGAGGATGTTGCCGTAGATGAGATTCAGGACAATGACCCGCTCTTTGGCGAAGGCTTGGGACTCGATTCCATCGATGCCCTTGAACTGATCGTAATGCTTGATAAGGATTACGGCATTAAGCTTGCCGACCCCAAGGAAGGCCGTAAGATTTTCGAATCGGTTCAGACCATGGCGGCCTATATCGAAGAAAATAGAAGCCGATAAGGTTCTTTCAGGGTTCCAGTTCCGTAAAAAACAACAATGGGCAAAGGGGTAGCAATAACCGGTATGGGTATCATTTCCGCCATTGGAAACAATGTTGCGGAAAATTTTACGTCGCTTACCTCTAACAAAATCGGTATCTCAAAGATCTCGCAAATCGACACCATCCATAAAGACGATATCATGGTCGGCGAAATCGGGGAGACCAATACCCAATTGGAGCAAAGGTTGGACATTGCCGAAAACCAATGGTCGCGCACCGTTTTGATCGGTACGGTCGCCGCCCAGGAAGCCTTGGCCGAAGCAGGTATTTCCGACATTAACGAGGTCAGGACCGGTTTTATATCGGGCACGACCGTCGGCGGCATGGACAAGTCGGAGCAATATTTTTACGACTACCCCGAAAACCCGAGCGTACGCCAGCACATTACCGGTCTTCATGCCGGTGATTCTACCAACAAAATCGCCAAGCACCTAGGGCTGAAGGAAAGCTTCGTTACCACGATCAGCACGGCTTGTTCCTCATCGGCAAACACCATTATGTTGGGGGCGCGTATGATCCAATCGGGGCAACTCGACCGGGTCATCGTCGGCGGAACCGACAGCCTTTCAAAATTTACCATCAACGGCTTCAAAACCCTAATGATATTGTCGGATACCTACAACACGCCATTCGACAACGACCGAAAAGGGCTAAATTTAGGGGAGGCGGCAGCCTATCTGGTTCTGGAGTCGGATGCGATGGTCGAAAAAAACAAGAAAAATGTACTGGGCTATGTTAAGGGCTATGGCAATGCCAACGATGCCTTTCACCAAACCGCATCCTCAGAAAACGGCGATGGTGCCGTCTTGGCCATGGAAAAGGCCCTGCAGGTTGCCGGAATGAAGCCCGAGGACATCGACTACATAAATGCCCACGGTACGGCCACCCCGAACAACGACCTTTCGGAAGGGCGGGCCCTGATCAGGGTCTTCGACAAAAAAGTGCCCCATTTCAGCTCTACCAAGGCCTTTACCGGCCACACGCTTGCGGCCGCAGGCGCCGTAGAGGCCGTTTATTCGGTATTGGCACTGCAAAACGATACGATATTCCCCAACCTGAATTTTAAAACGCCCATGCAAGAGTTCGGCATTTGCCCGGTTACGGAACTCAAAAAGAAAAAACTGGGCACCGTACTTTCCAACTCCTTTGGTTTCGGCGGCAATTGCTCAACATTAATATTTTCAAAAGAGGCATGAAAAAATCCGTCTACATCAATAGCGTCGGTTCGGTCTCTGCCCAGAAAACCTTTGACGATGGTTTTTTGGAAAACATTGAGCAGCGCTCCGACACCGTGCTGGCCGTAGTGGCCCCCAACTACAAAGACTATATACCACCGGCAGCGGCACGGAGGATGGCCAAGGGCATTAAAATGAGTACGGTAAGTGCCAAAAACGCCATGCAAGGAGCCGGAGTAGATGAAAATGAAATCGATGCCATTATTGTTGGGACCGGACTGGGCTGCATTGGCGATTCGGAAAAGTTCGTCAGCGATATTATCGACAATAACGAACAATTTTTGACCCCAACACGGTTCATCCAGTCATCGCACAATACGGTCGCCGGCCAAATTGCCCTGGGCATCGGTTGCAAGGGGTACAATTTTACCTATGTACATTCGGCCGTTTCCTTCGAATCGGCCGTACTTGACGCCAAAATGCAATTGGAACAAAACGAAGCCCGGACAATTCTAGTAGGCGGCGTAGATGAACTGGTAGACCACCACGTAAGTACGCATCGCCTTATCGGACATATTAAGGAAGAGCCCGTCGATACCATGTCGGTCTTAAAATCGGGCACCTCGGGGGCCGTTTTTTCGGAAGGGGCCCATTTTTTTGTGCTTTCCAACCAAAAGAGAACCTCGTGCTACGCCGAATTAATGGCACTAAAAACCTTTAATACGCTATCGCCGGGGCAATTGGGCGACAATGTGGGCAATTTCTTGAAAGAACAGGGTTTAACGGAGAAGGCTATCGACCTGATTGTACTGGGCTACAACGGCGACGTAGAATTTGACGGGTATTACGACATTTTGGCCAAAGGCCCCTTCAGCGAAACCCCACAAGCCTATTTCAAACACCTATCGGGCGAATTCGATACCGCCTCGGGCTTTGGGTTTTGGGTGGCCAACAAAATATTGAAACACCAAAGGATTCCCGATCCGGTAAAACTGAACGACCTACACCGCGTTACCTTCGAAACCGTTCTGATCTATAACCAATACAGGGGGGAGAACCATAGCCTCATGCTTCTCAAAAAATGCTAGGCCACATTGTTACACGGAGAGTCGTTTATCCCACGACGGTAATCTTGCTTATTGTCTTGGTGGTCCTTAATACCTTTATCGTTGTACCTTGGTACGTATATGCCCTTGTCATCTTGGCTTGGTTTTTAATTACCTTGTGCGGCTCTTTTTTTATACGGTGGGATTTTCACCTCAAATCACTGCATTGCAACAAACAAGTGGCCGACAATTGGGTGGCGATCACCTTTGATGACGGACCCGACCCCGAATTCACCCCACAAGTACTCGACCTCTTGAAAAAGTATGGGGCCAAGGCCACTTTTTTTTGTGTGGGCCATAAAATGGAAAGGCACCCCGAACTGTTGAAAAGGACCATCGCCGAAGGGCATACCGTAGGCAACCACACCTATAGCCATTCGAGGGCGTTCGGATTTTATAATACCGAGGAGGTCAAATCGGAACTGGAGCGCGCCAAGGCCATCGTAAAAGACCTTACAGGATTGACCATGGATATGTACCGCCCCACCTTCGGGGTTACCAACCCCTCCATTGAAAAAGCGGTAAAAGACCTCGACCTACAATCCATAGGATGGAACGTACGTTCCTTGGATACCACGGCGCGTACCGAAAACATGGTGCTAAAGCGTATTACGTCGAAGGTCTCCAAAGGAGACATTATCCTTTTACACGACACCAGTGCAAAATCGGTAGCCGTTTTGGAACGGTTATTGGTATTTTTGCAAGAGAAAAATCTTCAATCGGTCACTGCCGACCAATTGTTGGGAATCAACGCCTATGCATAGATTTAGCTTTTATCTTGAAGGACGGCCGGCTCCACGCCTTTCCTTCCCTTTAAACAAGAAATACGGAAGCCCCGCCATTTTGGTATTTTTCGTGCTCTTTGCAACCTTGGCCCTAGGCCAAACGAAAATGTCGGCCACCGAATCCGAGGCTTTGAAGGCAAAAGTGAAGTCGCTCGCGAACAACACCCGAACGATTACCAGCGACTTTACCCAGTACAAGCATTTGGACTTTCTATCCAACGACATCGAATCTAGCGGAAAGCTCGCTTTTAGGGCTCCCGACCAGGTAAAATGGCAATATGTAAAACCCTACGCCTATTCCATTGTATTCAAGAACCAAACCCTTTACATCGACGATGAAGGCAACAAGAGCAATATCGATGTAAGTGGAAATAAGCTGTTTGAACGGCTCAACCATTTGATAGCCGCCAGTATCAGCGGCGATATGTTCGATGCCGAACAATTCGACATGTCCTTTTTCAATGACAGCGGCAAAAGCCTGGTGCACTTCATGCCCAAAGACCCCCAATTCTCGGAATTTATCAGCGCCTTTCACATTACCTTCAACGAACTTGGGGAGGTTGAAAGGGTTAAAATGATAGAGCCTTCCGGTGATTTTACACTGATTGTATTCAGCAATAGAAAAACCAATCAACCCCTTTCCGATGCGCATTTTGCTCAGTAGCATTTGTCTCTTTTTGGTATGGGGATGTGCATCCTACCCTAAAAAGAACAACCTTGAGGCAAGGCCCACCAAATCCGAATACGCCACCCTAAACCCTTATTTTTCGGACACTTCAAAAGACTATTTATACAAGGCCAACCTATCGCTGTACAAAAAGGAGTTCAGCGGCCTTCTTATTGTCAAAAAGTTGGGGGCGGCCCACCATCGCGTGGCATTTACTACTGAAATAGGCAATAAAATTTTTGACCTCACGTTCATTGATGAGGATTTTAAGGTCAATTATATCCTGAACAAAATGGATAGAAAACCAATAATCAACCTATTAAAAAACGATTTTGGCCTACTGATGAAGGAAAGATGCCAAATAAGGAACACCTACGGCCTTAATAACGACACCGTTTACGAAACGGAAAGCCAAAAGAAAAAATTTTACTACTACCTTTCGGAGAAAGGCAAACTAAAAAAAATAGTCCAATCGAATCGGACCAAGGCACAACTAACAATCTTGTTTCCAAAGGTAAACGGGGAGCAAGCCGATCGCATAGAAGTTATACACCAAGATATCGACCTCACCATCTCTTTAAAAGCCATCTAACATGTATAAGTTTACAATTTTGTTGTTTCTGACCCTTTTGTGTTCCACATCAAGCTTTTCCCAAAACAAAGCCAGTTTTGGGTTCAGGGCAGGACTCAACAGCTCAAAGATCACGAATACCTCCCTTCATTCCAAACAGGGTATTTATGCAGGTGCCTTGATCGACGTGCGGTTTACCGAGCGATATGCCCTCCAACCCGAACTGGTTTACTCCAACCAAGGGGGACGTTCCAAGGGAAACTCCGATAACGACCTCAGAATAAACTACATAACGGTAGGAGTGGCCAACAAGGTATTTGTTGATGACCACCACAGGTTCCATTTGATATTCGGTCCCAGCCTGGACTTCAATTTTGACGATAACTTTGTAAATCTGGTCAATGATACCGGCACATCAAAAGCCACTTTTTTTGATCTGGCCCTTTTTGGAGGCCTTGGCTACGAATTCGATTCCGGTTTGATCATAGAGGGGCGTTTCAAACAAGGCCTTATCAATGTTGATTTGTTCAACGAAGACTTTAATTCGGAATTCTACGATAACAAGGGGGCCACGTTAAATGCCCTTTTTCAGTTCGGCCTGGCTTATAAGTTCTAACCTTGTACCTATTGCCCTGCCCATAAAAGCCTTGAGCAATAGAATTTTCGAAAGCCCTATATTTGTCGTATGGACAAAGAAATTTTAATCAAAGGGCTTTACGACATAAAGGCCTTTGATATCAATGAAGACATCATCACCGCCTCCGTTTGGCTGAACAAAGACCATGAAGTCTTCGAAGGGCACTTTCCTGGCAACCCGATTATGCCGGGGGTGTGCATGATGCAAATGATCAAGGAGCTTACCGAAAAGGCCATCGACCGAGAGCTGTTTCTTTCGGTAGCCTCTAATGTTAAGTTCATGGCGATCATCAATCCAGAAAAGAACGACACGATCCACCTGATACTCAACATCAACCAAGTTGACGACCAAGTAAAAGTGAAAACGACGGTGAGCTTTGAGGAGACCTTGGCACTAAAATTGAACGCTACTTTTAAAATCTCGGCATAACCATGAAATTAGCGGCACTATTTTTTCTTTCGGTCTGTCTTATCGGCACCTACTCGAGCGTAGACCTCGAAAAAATAAGAAAGGCATACCAAAGGGTGGAAGGCAACGAAACCTCCATAAAAGACCTTTACGAAACACTGGAGCCGGTAAAAAAGCAAGATCGGGCCCTCTTGGTGGCCTACAAAGGGGCCGCCACGACCATGATGGCCAAATTTGCCAAAGGTATTAAGGACAAAAGGACATTCTTTAACGAAGGGAAGGAACTATTGGAGTTTTCCGTTAATGCAGAACCCTCGAATGTTGAGATTCGCTGTATCAGGCTGAGTGTACAAGAGAACGCCCCAAAAATCTTGGGCTATACTAAAAACATTGATGAGGATAGAACGTATATCATCAAAAACTACAACGCCATGGAAGATAGGGGCGCAAAAGCTTTTGTCAAGGGATTTGTCAGCCGATCGCAAAGTTTTACCGATGCACAAAAGCAGTTGTTTTAGGGTTTGGAATCCTTATCTTTGAGCTTGAATATACGTAGCTGTCGATGTTTGTTATCTGCCCGGGCCAAAAACGGAATGCTTATTTAGACGTATCCCTTTTCCACTTGGCAATAATCAAATTCTTATCGGCAATTCGTTAAACCGTTACCAAGTTGCCCAATCCCATACCATACCAGCAAGATACCATGGACCGACTCAAATGTTGTGTGCTGGTGCCCACCTACAACAATGCAGGGACGTTGAAGCGGGTGCTCGATGGGGTCTTGGCATACACAAAAAACATCATCGTGGTCAACGACGGTGCCACCGACAACACGGCCGAAATCCTTAAGGGGTTTCCCGATATACGCCAGGTACACCTAAAAGAGAACAGGGGCAAGGGCAACGCATTAAAAATAGGTTTCGGGGAAGCGGTCGCACAAGGATACGATTTTGTCATTACCATCGATTCCGACGGCCAACATTTCCCCGACGACATTCCTGTATTTCTTGAGGCCTTGGAGGCCGAAGAAACCCAAAACGTACTGTACATAGGCTCTCGCAACATGCAGCAGGCCGACGTGCCCGGAAAAAGCAGTTTCGGCAACAAATTTTCCAATTTTTGGTTCTGGTTCGAAACGGGTATATGGCTGACCGACACCCAATGCGGCTTTCGACTATATCCCGTGCATACCCTGAAATCGCTTACTTTTATAACGCCAAAATTCGAATTTGAAATAGAGGTGATCGTTAGGGCCTCATGGCACGGCACCTTGGTCAAGAACCTGCCCGTCAAAATCTCATACGATGAAAAGGAAAGGGTGAGCCATTTCAGAACCGTACCCGACTTTACGCGGATCAGCATTTTAAACACCTTTTTGGTCTTGATTGCCTTGTTCTACATCAAGCCCAGGGATTTTTTCAGGCGGGTTAAAAAAAAAGGGGTTAAAAAATTTTTGACCGAGGACATCCTGAGCAGTCAGGATCCGCCCAAAAAGAAAGCCGCCTCGATAGCCTTGGGCCTGTTCGTCGGGCTGAGTCCCTTTTGGGGTTTTCAAACCCTGCTGGTTCTGGGAGGGGCCTTTCTTTTAAAGTTGAACAAGCCCATAGCATTCGCCTTTTCGAACGTAAGCCTCCCGCCCTTTATCCCCTTTATTGTGTACGGGGGGCTTCAAGTCGGTGGTTGGATCTTGGGCGAAGCGCATTTTCTGGCCTTCGAGAACATTGCCGACAATATTTTGGCGCTCTCGGGCCTGAAGGCCTATGTCATCGGCAGCCTGGTCTTGGCCGCCGCCCTGGCGGTGGTAGGGGGGCTGATCGGTTATTTTGCCTTGACGCAAATGGCCAAACGCAAAAAAATGAGCCTTGACAATGGGTGACTTTTTTTTTAGCACATACAGTTGGATAGCCAAAAGAAGGTGGCTCGCCCTGGCAGGTTTTCTCGTCCTGCTTTTGGGGCTCGCGACGACCGTTGGCCGTATTGAATTCGACGACGACATCAGTTCCTTGATTCCCGTCACCGAGGAGACCAAACGCGTTCAAGAGCTTCTTAAATCCATCACCTTTACCGACAAGATAGTCGTCAACATAAGAAAAAGGGAAAATGGCACCACCGAAGGGCTGATCCAGTACGCTACTGCATTTTTGGACAGTATCCAAAGCCGCCAAGGAACGTATATCAAAGACATTCAAGGCAAAATCGGGGACGACGTCCTTCAGAACACCCTTGACCTCGTCTACGACCACCTGCCCTTGTTTCTCGAAGCGGAAGACTACGAAACCATTCAACGCAAACTGACCAAGGACAGCATTGCGGCCATCACAAAATCGAATTACCGAACCCTGATCTCGCCAACGGGTATCGTGGCCAAGAAGACCATCGTCAAAGACCCCTTGGGTATCTCGTTCATGGGCCTCAAAAAACTTCAAAAACTGGGCTTTGGGGACGGTTTTAAGATCAAGGACGGCTTTTTGCTCGACAAGGACGAACACAACATTCTGCTCTTTATCACCCCGAAATTCGGCTCGAACGAGACCAATAAAAACCTTCCGTTTTCAGAGGCCCTTTACGACATTCAGGCACATTTGAACCAAAAGTACGCCAATGCCGTCGAAAGCGAGTACTTTGGTGCCGCCCTCAGTGCCGTTTCGAACGCCACACAGATAAAAAGGGATATTCAATTTACGGTAAGCATCGCCATGACGCTGTTGATCATATTGCTCATGGTCTTCTATCGCAAGGTGGCCCTGCCCCTTATCCTCTTTGCCCCTGCCTTTTTTGGTGGCTTGTTGGCCTTGGCGGTTCTATGCTTGGTTCGCGCCAAAATATCGGCCATATCCCTGGGTATAGGATCCGTATTGATCGGGGTGACCTTGGACTACGGGTTGCACATCCTTACACATTTGCGCGAGGGCAACTCGATCAAAAGCGTTTATCGCGAAGTGGCACCGGCCGTCTTGATGAGTAGCCTCACCACGGCATCGGCCTTTCTTTGCCTCCTCTTTCTCGACTCCCAGGCCTTACAGGATCTGGGAATTTTCGCCGCCGTAAGCGTTTCGGGGGCCTCGTGCTTCGCCTTGCTCTTTATTCCCTTGGTATACAGGCCCAAAAAAGCCATATTGGCCAAGCCTACCCTTCTCGACCGCCTGGCCGCCTACGAATTTCACCGCAGCAAATGGGCGATTTCAGGGCTAGCGGCAATTTTCATCATCAGCATCTTTACCTATAAAAAGGTTCTCTTCAACAAGGATATCGCCAAACTCAACTACGAGACCCAAGCGTTGATCGACGCCCGGCAACGCCTTGAAAAATTGACCGATATGGGGTCGAAATCGATTTACCTGGCCACCTTCGGAAACAAGCTGCAAGAGGTATTGCTCCAAAACGACAGCATCTACAGAAAACTGGAACGACTCAAAGAAAACGGGCAGGTCGTAAGTTTTGGATCTATCGGAACCTTGGCAAAGTCGGATCGGTCGCAGGAAAAGGAAATAGAGGCCTGGAAAACGTTCTGGTCCGCCCAAAAGGTAGCTGCCCTAAAAAAGAACCTGATCGAAAGCGGGAAGGAATTGGGCTTCAAGGAAAATACCTTTCGACAGTTCTATGCGCTTTTGGAGAAAGAGTTTTCCCCATTGGGGCTGGACGACCTAACAAACGTAAGGGCCCTGTCTATAGACGACTATGTCGTAAGCGATGGCAACGGCACGACCATAACTTCGTTGGTCAAGGTAAGGGATAGCGCCATGGGCAGGGTACGGGCACAGTTCGAACAAATGCCCAACACCCTCTTGATCGACCGCCAGCAGGTAAACGAAACGTTCTTGGGCAATTTGAAGAACGATTTTAACGAACTCCTCGGTTACTCCTTGATCGCCGTATTGCTTATCCTCTACCTGTTTTACCGGAGTTTTGTACTGACCCTGATCACGGCCGTGCCCATATTCCTTACCTGGTTTTTTACCGTAGGCATTATGGGCCTGCTCCATCTAGAGTTCAATATTTTCAACATTATCATTTGCAGTTTTATTTTCGGATTGGGGGTCGATTACAGCATATTCATCACCAATGGCCTGCTTACCGAATACCGCCTGGGCGAAAAGGCCCTGGCCACGCACAAGACATCGATCATCTTATCCGTAATTACCACGATAGCCGGTGTCGGGGTATTGATCTTTGCCAAACATCCGGTACTGTACACCATTTCATCGGTGTCGCTGATCGGTATTCTCTGTGCCGCCTTAACGGCATTTATTGTTCAACCCCTACTCTTTAGGTTGTTCATTGGCGACAGGACCAAACGCCCTATCCAGCCCAGAATACTCTTGCACTCCCTCTTTTCCTTTGCCTATTTTGACCTGGGGGGTCTCCTCTTAAGCGTATACGCCTGGATTTATTTAAAATTGGACCCCAAGGCCTACCTCAAACCGCACTACCGTCTGCACAAGGTTACCTCGCTGTTTATGAAATCGGTGCTGTACACCAACCCCTTTACTGCCAAGAAAATCATCAACCCCGACCGCGAAACCTTTGAAAAACCGGCGCTGCTGATCGCCAATCACAGCTCCTTTTTGGACATATTGGTCATGGGCATGCTGCATCCGAAGTTGATCTACTTGGTAAAAGACCACGTCTACAACTCAAAGACCATAGGCAGTGCGGCCCGCTTGTCGGGAGCCTATCCCGTTTCGGGGGGCATCGAGAACAGCGAGGCCTACTTGAGGCAGAAACTCGAACAGGGCTTTTCGATCATCGCCTTTCCCGAAGGTTCGCGCTCGACCAGCAACAAGGTCGGTCGTTTCCACAAGGGCGCCTTTTACCTCGCACAGCAGTTCGACCTCGATATTTTGCCGGTGATGATACACGGGGGGTCGGAGGTTTCGCCAAAGGGCAGTTTTATAATCCGCGATGGGAGCCTTAGCGCAAAGATCCTGCACAGGGTCCCTCCGGGCGACAAGCGCTTTGGCGCAACCTACTCCCAACGGGCCAAACAGTTCGGCACCTATTTTAGGGCGGAATTCAGAAAATTCCGCAAAGAAATGGAGCCCGCCTCCTACTGGCACAAAACCTTGTTGGAAAACTTTAGGTATAAAGGCCCCCACATATACAAAAGGGTACGCGATGACCTGGGACGACGCGGTAGCGACTACCATCAACTCGCCCATACCTTGGGTGAAAAAGACCGCATCGCCTATATTTCAGAAAACAATGTGCATTTGCCCCTCTTGCTCGCGCTTGACTCCATAGACCGAAAAATTTTCGCCTATGTCGAAGACCCCGAAGCAAGGGCCATTTTATCGAACCATTACCTGACCCATCGCTACAGTAAAATTACCGTCCTTGATACCGATGAAAAGGCCCTGACGGAAACGGTCGAAGTACTCCTTGTCGAATCAAAACATATTGAACATAAAGCCGTTACCGATAAAAAATTGGCCGAAATTGCTATCTTGATAGTCATTAACGAAGGTAAGCGGCCATCGAATTTACCAGGTTTCACCGTTTTGCTTCAAAATGATACCTTTATAATGTTCAAAAGAAACACCTAAATGAAGGAATACTACGATGTAGTGGTTATCGGCAGTGGAATGGGAGGTCTTGTGTCGGCCAATATTATGGCGCGCGAGGGCAAATCGGTCTGTGTGCTGGAGAAAAACAACCAATTCGGGGGCAACCTTCAGACCTTTGTCCGCGAACGTACGATTTTCGATACCGGGGTACATTATATCGGCGGACTGGACAAAGGTCAGAACCTCTATCGGTACTTTGAATATTTGGGTATCTTGGACGGTCTGGAGTTACAGAAACTGAACGAGGACGGCTTCGACCTGATTACCTTCGACAACGATGAAGAAGAGTATCCGCATTCGCAAGGCTATGCCAATTTCGTAAAACGGCTGTCCGAAAAATTTCCTAAGGAAGAGAAGGCCATACATAACTATTGCGACAAAATTAGGGAGGTTTGCGATCGGTTTCCGCTCTACAAGCTCGAACTGGGCAAGCCCTACCACAAAGATTCGGACCTTTTTAAACTTCCTGCCAAGGGCTTTATAGACAGCCTTACCGAAAACGAAAAGTTACGGGCAGTGCTTGCCGGATCCAACCTGCTTTATGCCGGCGACCCCGAAAAGACCCCTTTTTACGTGCACGCCCTCTCGGTCAATTCCTTCATACAAAGTGCGTACCGCTGTGCTGACGGGGGTAGCCAAATTACCAAGATTTTGATCCGGAAATTGAAGGAAAACGGGGGCGAGGCCCACAAACGCCAAGAGGTAGAGCGCTTTGAGACAAAGGACCAAAAAATTATTTCCGTCCATACCAAACAAGGTTTGGAAATCAGGGGAGGCCTTTTCATTTCGAACATCGAACCCAAGACGACCTTGAAGATGGCAGGCGAATACAATTTCAGAAAATCGTACAACAAGCGCATCCAAAGTATCGAAAGCACCATTTCGGCCTTTAGCCTCCATATCGTTCTAAAGCCCAAATCATTTAAATACCTCAACCACAACTATTATCACTTTAAGGCTCCCTCAAAAGTATGGAAGGGACACGAATACACCCAAGAGAGTTGGCCCGAGACCTATATGGTATCGATGGGGGCCCGCAAGAACCAAGACGAATGGGGCGATCAACTGACGGCCATTACCTACATGCGCTTCGACGAAGTCGAGCCTTGGGCACAGACCTTTAACACGGTCACCAATAAAAACAGCCGTGGGCAGACCTACGAGGAATTCAAAAAGGCCAAGGCTGAGGTTTTTATCAAAGAACTGGAAAAGAAATTCCCCAACATACGCGAATGCATTCAATCGATACACACCTCTACCCCCTTGTCGTACCGGGACTATATCGGGTGCAACAGAGGTTCGATGTACGGTTATGTAAAAGACGTTGGAAGTCCACTACGCTCCTTCATATCGCCCCGAACCAAGGTCGAAAACCTGTTTTTGACAGGTCAAAGCCTTAATATGCACGGTATTCTCGGGGTAACCATCAGCGGCGTGGTCACCTGCTCCGAAATTCTGGGGGGTGAATATCTTCTCAAGAAAATTATAGGTTCAAGTAGCGAAGTCGATTCAAAAATTGGTGTATAATGCAAACGTTCAAGGTAAGCCCCATTACACGTGTCGAGAACATCTCGAAAAAAGAGTTCATTGAAAATTTTTACAAGCCCCAAAAACCGGTATTGATCACGGGCCTTACCAAAAACTGGCCCGCCTACGAAAAATGGAAGCTGGGCTACATCCAAGAACGGGCAGGTGACCAAATCGTACCCCTCTACAACAACGAACCGGCCAAGGACAAACAGAGCGTGTATGCACCGGTCAAGGAAATGAGGTTGTTCGACTATATCGAGCTCCTTAAAACCGAACCCACCGACCTGCGGATCTTCTTTTACAACATCCTTAAGGAAATGCCCGAACTGCTGAAAGACTTCGAGTATCCCGATATTGGTTTAAAATTCTTTAAAAAACTGCCCGCACTCTTTTTCGGAGGTGGCAAATCGAAGGTCTTTATGCATTACGATATCGACCTGCCCGACAGCCTACACATTCATTTTGACGGCGATAAGGACGTCACCCTGTTCTCGCCCGAACAAACGCCCTACTTGTACAAGGTGCCTTTTTCCATACATAACATCGAGGACATCGATATGGACCGGCCCGACTTTGAAAAATACCCGGCCCTAAAATACGCCGAGGGCATAAAGGCCGAAATGAAGCACGGCGATGCCCTGTACATGCCGAGTGGTTACTGGCATTCCATTCGATACCTCAACGGCGGCTTTTCAATGACGCTGCGCGCCCTGCCCCGCAAGCCCGCACGATTCGCCAACATGCTCTATAACGTAATGGTCATGAGGCATATCGACAACATTACCCGAAAATATGTCGGACAAAAGTGGTTGGATTACAAAGACAGGTGGGCGATTAGGCGTACCGAGCGCAACCTACAGGCCAAAAACCTTATCTAAAAAGAACAAATTAACCGCCCCCTGGATTTATGACGATACCCGAACACAGGTCAAAAGAGAAAACACCATCGGCAACCACCGGGCAGGCCGCCCAAAATTCAAGGTTTCGTTCCGGTTTGGGCAGATACTTGTGTTACACGGCCCTGGCCTTGCAATTGGCTTCCTGCGGGGTAGCCAAGTCGTTGAAAGATATGCCCGACCTGGCCCAATATGAAACCGACATCCCCGAAAGAATCAAATTGACCGATTCGACCTATACGCTGGGAGACAACTTTCTTACCAAAAACCCACAGGGCTTGTGGGAACTCTACGTTGACGGAAATCCGTACGAACTGGGACTTAAAACCGGAAAACTGACCCAGGAACTCTTTAACGAACAAGAGCATATTTTCGTCAAAAAAATCGATGAGCTGGTGCCCTCGAAAAGCAAGCAGAACTTGCTGCGCAAGTTTCTGGCCTGGTTCAACCGCAAGATGTACTTGAATATCGACGAGCAATACAAGGCCGAGCTCTACGGCATGTCGAAATTCGCATCGCCCGACTTCGACCATATTGCCGAGGCCTACCCAAGGGTCATGTACTTTCACGGGGCCCACGATATCGGGCACGCCCTACAAGACCTGGCCTTGGTCGGCTGTTCCTCCTTTGCCGCCTGGGGCGACCAAACCGCCGATGGCAAGCTCATAATCGGTCGTAACTTTGATTTTTACGCCGGAGACGATTTCGCCAAGAACAAGATCATCGCCTTTGTAAACCCCGACCAAGGGCACAAGTTTATGTCGGTAACCTGGGGCGGTATGATCGGCGTGGTCTCGGGTATGAACGACCAAGGATTGACCGTAACCATCAATGCCGGAAAATCGCAGTTCCCCCTCGTTGCCAAAACGCCGATTTCATTGGTAACTAGGGAAATCCTTCAATACGCCTCCACCATAGAGGAGGCCATCGCCATTGCCAAAAAAAGGGAGGTTTTCGTTTCGGAATCGATTTTTGTTGGCAGTGCAAAAGACAAAAAAGCCGCCATCATTGAAGTGTCTCCCCATAATTTCGGGGTCTACGACGTACCGAACACCAACCAGTTGATCTGTTCGAACCATTTTCAATCGGCGGCCTATGCCCAAGACAAAAAGAACCAAAGGCATATACTCGAGAGCCATTCACAGTACCGATACGAGCGCATGCAAGAGCTTTTGGGAGAAGGCCCCAAGGTGACCCCCAAATCGGCGGTAGAGATCCTTCGCGACAAGCGGGGCCTCGACGATAAGCGCATCGGCTACGGCAACGAAAAGGCCCTGAACCAGTTGCTGGCCCACCACGGTATCGTCTTTCAGCCGGAAGACCTAAAAGTATGGGTTTCGAGCAATCCCTTTCAAATGGGCGAGTTCGTGGCCTACGACCTCAATGAGGTGTTTTATAAGGCCGATAGCAACACATCGGCGGTCCCCGTTTCAAATGAAAGGGAGAACATCGAAAAAGATCCTTTTATACGTACCTTGGCCTTTCGGCACTACAATCGCTACCGCAGCTTACGAAATAAAATTACCCATGCCATTGCGGCAAAGGAAAAAATAGGACAGAACAAACTCTCGGAATTTACGGCCTTGAACCCCGATTTTTGGGAAGCCCATTACTTGGTGGGCAAGTACAATTACGAGCAGGGCTACGACCGCTTGGCCCTCAAGGCCTTTCAAGAAGCCGCAAAAAGGGAAATCACCACGGTTCCTGATAAGGAAATGCTGGAAAAATATATCAAAAAGCTCGAAAGGCGGCTCAATTAAATGCGGCGGCCGAATTCCCAACAAAAAAATCTGCCCGTTAAACCGGGCAGATCCATTATAAACATACTCCTGAACGTTATTTTCCCAACATCAGGAGTTCGTTGCAGCGCACTTCGGTGATGTACCTCCTTTCCCCTTCCTTGGTTTCGTACGACCGGTGGGTCAACTTGCCCTCAACGGCCACTTGCTTGCCCTTGGTCAGGTAGTTTTCGACGATTTCGGCGGTTTTGCCCCAGGCCACAACATTGTGCCATTGGGTATCCTCTACTTTTTCCCCTTGGGCATTCTTATAGGTTTCACTGGTCGCGATCGAAAATTTGGCCAGCTTGTTGCCATTCTCCAAGGTTACGATTTCGGGGTCTTGCCCCAGGTTACCAATCAACTGTACTTTGTTTTTTAAGGCGTTCATAATTGTAATTTTTACGTTAAACAGTTAATACTATCGAGCCCTCATCGACCCGACACTGCAAACATAGAACGCTCTCTAGGCTTTAGTCGGTAACCAAACAATTACTTTCGTTTGCAAACGTTTGAAAATGGATATATAATTAATTTTCAATAATTTAATATTTTAAGTTTCCAGAGAACACCAATAATATTTTGGATATGGTTTCAGAGTCATATCCAACCCTTCTCGTACCGAGAGACAATGATGGGGAAGCCGTTGTGATAATGCCCCAAAGCGAATATAATTCACAGGTAGAAACAAATTACCTACAAGCGACCGAAGCCAATGGAAAAAGAATTGAAGAATCTTAAGGGCAATTAGTAAAAGGAGATGTTGTTACACTTGAAGGGATTTAATGAATGTGCTATTCACGAAAAACGGATTTGAAGACCTCCTGTATTGGCAGGCAAACGATTCCAAAGTTTTAGAAAAGCAATTAGGCTAATAAAGGAAATCAAAAGAAATTCCTTTAAGGGAATAGGAAACCCAGAACCCTTAAAGCACAACCTAAGCGGTTATTGGTCTAGAAGGATAACCCATGAGCATCGGACAGTGTATAAGGTCGAAGGATCAGGCGGGAATCAGGTTTTAACAATAATTCATCTCTCTATCTACACACCTTTTTAAGGATAGCCCCGCCCCCATTCCTTCATCAATTTTTTTCCTTTTATACGAAGTCTCTCCACATAAAATTTTCTATCCCCCAGAACATTGTTACATTGTACGGGTAAAAAGCATGTCCCCATGTCCAAGCCCTTTATCATCGACCAGGTCTACAGAGGCCAAGACTACGGCCAGAACCGTTTGCCCCGCGCCGATTATGAAAATTGCGTGTTTGAGAACTGCAATTTTTTTGAGGGCTTCTTGGACAACCAAAATTTTATGGAGTGCACGTTTATCGACTGCAACCTCAGCAATGCGAACTTAATGAACACGACCTTAAACGACGTGGCTTTCTCACGTTGTAAGATGATGGGACTAAAATTCGAGACCTGTAACGAGTTTTTAATGCGTTTTACTTTTTCAGATTGCAGCCTTAATCTGTCCTCATTCTACGGCCTAAAACTGAACCAACAGGTTTTTGAAGACTGCAAGCTAATAGACGTTGACTTTTCCCAAGCCGAACTCAACGGTTGTTCATTTAAAAATTGCGACCTACAAAGGGCCATTTTTGAAGGCACCCAATTGGAAAAGGCCGATTTCACCACGGCCGTCAACTACACGATAGATCCCGGCAACAACCGCATAAAAAAGGCCAAGTTCGCAAAAGAGGGCATTGAAGGCTTGTTGAAAAAATACGACATCATCATAGAATAAGGGCACAAACCCATTGAACCAAAGCTGTTTACAAACGGATAATTTGTATCTTGTAATTGTCTAAACATCGATCTATGCGCCACTTTTATTTGTTTTTTTTGCTCTGCTCATGGGCAGGCCATTCTCAAAATACCTTACAGCTTCCTAAAGATTACAGTCCGCCCAAGGCTGGCCTCGAGACCATTTCCTGGATGCAGGGCCATTGGCGCGGAGAGGCCTTTGGCGGCATTACCGAAGAGATATGGAGTCCGCCCCTGGGAAAATCCATGATGTTCTCCTTCAAACTGGTCGCCGATGGCGGGGTGGGTTTTTACGAACTGGGCCATATTCGCGAGTTGGACGATACCCTGGTCTACGAACTAAAACACTTTAACGCCGATCTTAAGGGTTGGGAAGAAAAGGACGAGGTACGGCGCTTTCAACTGGTAAAAGTAGAGGGCAACCGCGTATACTTTGAAGGGTTTACCTTTGAAAAGGTCAGCGACGACCAGGTCGTCATCTATGCCCTTATCGGTGGGGAAGACGGCAAGGAACAAGAAGTGGCATTTAATTTCAAACGTTTTTAGCCTAATGAAAAAGTGCCTGGAATGCGGTAATGTGATCATGGGCCGGGTAGACAAAAAATTCTGCTCCGACTACTGCCGCAATGCCTATCACAATCGGCTCAACAAAGACCGGAACAACCTGATTCGCAACGTCAACAACCGATTGAGAAAGAACTACAGGATACTCGAAAGCTTTCCCTTAAAGGAAGGTAAGACCCGAACTACCCGCACACGCCTGCTCGACAAGGGCTTTGATTTCGACCAAATAACAAGCATCTATACCACCAAAAAAGGGACGGTATATTACTTTGTCTACGACCTGGGCTATCTGCCCCTCGACAACGATTATTACATGATCGTCAAACGGGAATAACCCCGTACCGCAAAAAAAACACCCTCAAAGGGGTGTATTTAACGGTTTGGGCCATGGTGTGGGTATCACTTCCAGTTATGGCCACTAAGTTTCAACGCTGCAATTACGATATCCTTTCTACTGATTTGGCCGACCAACAATCCGTCGCGCATTACCGGCAACCTACGTCTATTGTGCTTGTCAAAGATAGAGGCGGCATCGAAAATGGAAATATCGTGGGGGATGGTCTCGACCTCTTTGGTCATAAACTTTTCGACGCTTTTGTCCAAGATAGGTTGATTGAAATACCTACTTTCCGAAATTTGCTTCATACAATCGGCCTCCGAGATAATACCTACCAAAAACCCATTGTCGTCCAATACCGGGCCACCGGATATATTGTGCTTGGTAAACTGCTCCATGACCTCCAAGATGGACTGATCGGTAGTAAAGGTAATCAGGTTTCGGGTCATATAATCGGACACCAATATGGGAGCATCGTACTCCTTTTTCGAAACTGTTTTGGCCCTAGGCCCCATAAAACTCTTTATTCCCATAACGATTTGGTTTTAAATCTGTCGAAACAACATACAGAAGGTTAATTACTAAAGATAGTAAAAAAATAACATATTTTTCTATTATTCAATACTTTAAATGACAATTTCGCAAACATAAGCCAAGATTTTCGCAAAATTTTAGGTTCTAAAATGTTCTATCCATTTATATATCGATTGTAATTTTATACTTTTAGTACAAGACCACGGCCAATGAAAAAATTTCCCTCAGTACTTGTATTCTGTGTAATGGCGGCAGCCGTCTATTGGGTTTTTTACAACTCAATGCCCCCCTACACCAAGGATCTCGATCTGTCCGCCGACCGATTTTCCGTCGATAGGGCCCTCAAACATGTAAAGGAAATGTCGATCGAACCCCATGCCTTGGGTTTTCCCGCCCACGACTCGGTAAGGGCGTATATTGTTTCCGAACTTGAAAAGATGGGACTCAAGGTACAAGTGCAGGAAGGCCATACCATGGGTGACAAGGGCAATATGAGCAAAGCCAGCAACATTCTGGCCAGGATCGATGGCACCCATGACGGAAAGGCCCTCTTGCTATTATCGCACTACGACAGCAATCCACACTCATCATTGGGCGCCAGCGATGCCGCAAGCGGGGTTGCCACTATTTTGGAGGGCGTCAGAGCCTTTCTATCCGAAGGAAAAAAACCGAAAAACGATATTATCGTCTTGATTTCCGATGCCGAGGAACTGGGCCTCAACGGGGCCGAACTTTTTGTAGACCAACATCCATGGGCCAAGGACGTCGGTCTGGTGCTCAACTTTGAGGCCCGGGGAAGCGGTGGCCCCAGCTATACCTTTATCGAAACCAACAGGGGCAACCAAAACCTCGTCCGCGAGTTCATCGAGGCCCACCCCGAATATCCCATGGCGAATTCGCTTTATTATAGCATTTACAAACTATTGCCCAACGATACCGACCTCACCGTCTTTAAGCAGGGGTTGGATGTAGAGGGCTTTAACTTTGCCTTTATCGACGACCATTTCGATTACCACACCGCCCAAGATTCGTTCGAAAGGCTCGACCGGAACTCCTTGGCCCATCAAGGCAGCTACCTAATGCCCTTGCTCAGGCATTTTAGCACCGCCGACCTGGGCCAGCTCAAAAGCCTGAACGATTACGTCTACTTCAATATTCCCTTTTTCGGCATGGTCGCCTACCCCTTTGATTGGATTTGGCCCATGTTCGCCTTGGCCGTTCTCGTGTTCTTTGTGCTCTTGGTACGTGGTCTCCGAACCCGATCGCTGGTCTTTAGGGATATGCTGGCGGGGTTTGTGCCCATGCTTTTGGCCCTTGTGGCAAACGGCCTTGCGGGCTACTTTACCTGGCCCCTTCTAAAGTGGCTGTACCCCGCATATAACGACATCCTCCACGGCTTTACCTACAACGGCCACACTTATATCGCCGCCATGGTCCTGTTTTCGCTGGCCGTCTGCTTTTACATCTACCGTAGATTCAAAAGTCGCGGTACCGCCAACCTGCTGTTCGCCCCCCTACTTTTATGGCTGGCCATCTGTGGGGCGGTGGCCGCCTACCTGCCCGGGGCAAGTTTTTTTATCGTACCAGTCTTCGCCCTGCTTGCCATGTGGTTCGTAAGCATCAACCAAAAACGGCCCGACCCCTTGCTATTGGTACTTTTTTCGCTTCCCGCCCTATGGCTCTTCGCTCCTTTTATAAAAGGTTTCGCCGTGGGCCTTGGCTTGAAAATGATGGCGGCCTCTACCCTAATGCTCACCTTGACCTTTCTTCTCGCCCTGCCCGTTTTCGGTGTCTTCGCCTACAAGAAAACCTGGGCAAAGGTAAGCTTGGCCCTGGGCATCGGGTGTATGCTGTACGCCCACCTAAATTCGGGTTTCAATGAAGAGAACAAACGCCCCAACAGCCTTGTATACGTTTTGGACACCGACAACAATACCGCCCAATGGGCAACCTACGACCGCGTTTTGACCAATTGGAACAAGCCCTTTTTCGAAGATGTCGAACCTAGCCCCCTATTGGCCCCAAAGACCATCAGTAGCAAGTACGGTTCACAGTTCAGCCGGGTCGCACCCGCCCCCTTCGAAGCGATTGCCCCTCCTACCATAGAAAAGACAAAGGATACCCTTATAGGCAGGGAACGCTTTCTTGAACTATGCATTACCCCGAACAGGCCGATCAACCGGCTTGATATCTATACCAACGAAATCGCCATTCTTAAGGCCTCGGTGAATGGAATCCCACTATCCGAACATTACCTGAAAGAACGGAAAGAAGGCCGATTGCTCACCCAATACATCAGCGATGAGACCTATACCGAAATTAAATTGACCCTCCCCGGCGGGACCCCCTTGGAGCTCACCCTGTACGAAGCCTCCAACGATCTACTCGAACACCCCCTTTTCGATATTCCCAAAAGACCCGAACAAACGATGCCCATGCCCTTTGTGGTCAACGATGCCATATTAACCGTTCAACGCATGCGCTATGACTAAATCGATTGCCGTTCTGGGATGTGGCTGGCTCGGCTTGCCATTGGCCCAGCATTTTCTAAAACAGGGCTTTCGGGTCAAAGGAAGTACCACGTCGGAGGAAAAACTGCCCCTATTGGAGAGATCGGGCATACCTTCTTACCTGATCCAACTCTTCGAAACCGAGATCAAGGGCGATATTCGTGCATTTTTGACGGATGTCGATATCCTTGTGATCAATGTGCCCCCAAGGCTGCGAAACGGCAAGGGGCAAAACTATGTCAAAAAAATGCGGTTATTGCTTCAGGCCATCGATGCATCGACCGTAAAAAACGTAATTTTTGTCAGTAGCACTTCGGTCTATGGCGCTGCGGAAGGCGAGGTGACCGAAAAAACCCGGCCCAAGCCCGTAACGGAATCGGGCAGGCAGTTGCTGGTCTCCGAAAAACTTTTTGGAAAAAACCACAAGTTTCAAACGACCGTAGTCCGCTTTGGGGGACTAATCGGTCCGAAACGGCACCCGGTAACCATGCTATCCAAAAAATCTTCCCTTACGAACGGCCACCATCCCGTCAACCTTATCCACCTGAACGACTGTGTAAGAATTTTATACAAAATAATTGCCGAAGACTGGTGGGACGAAATACTGAATGCCGTACACCCCGAACATCCAACGAAGGAAGAATACTACATTGATGAAGCTAAAAAAAGAGGGATACCACTTCCTGTTTACAAGGGCGATAATTCAAGAAAAGGCAAGATAATCCGCTCCGAAACCCTGATAAATGTTAAAGGCTTTACCTTCACGACAACGTTATAGCCAATTTTCACAACAGGTAGGCCATGGTTCACAACAAAGTACCTTAATTGTTGTTAAGTCGGCCCGCATTTCATCGATTAAAGCCTAACTTTGGTATATAATTTTAAACTTATTGCCATGGAAAATTCATCTCTTAGCGGGCGAATTTTAATGGAAATCGACCATGTCATCGCCCGCGAAGTTCCCAAGCAAAAAGTTCCCCAAAATTTAAAAAACCTGCATGTAGCACTCTTAAAGAAGCACTATAACGCAGCACATGTTTCCATCGATTATCACAGGCGCCGGGTAGAAATGGCCATTGTGATGGACGACGACGATTACGACCCAAAAAAGGTGAATCTTGGTGTTCCCACACTACATACCAACCTATGGTTTAGAAATTTACGTGATTTTTTAACTTCATGCATAGACAGTGACCCGAAAAGTATCATGTTCTATGCGAGCCTTCTCAAGACATTTAGAAAAAACGAAAAAAGTCTCGTTTCTTAGGTCAAAAGACATCGTGAAACCAAAAAAGGGATGCCCTAGGGCATCCCTTTTTCAATTAGCCCTTTTTCTATTATCTTCTTATTAACAGCCCAATAGCAATAATATCATTACTTTTGCGCACCGAAACCGATAGAATTAGAACCACTAAACAGAATTTCATGAAAAAAACGATCTTTTTATTGCTATTGACCCTCAGCTTTGCGGCAAAAGCACAAACAAAAAGCGAGTTGCAAAAACATTACGAAGAGTTTTATCAAGAAATGAGACTGCAGGGAGACGTAAACGGTGTTATCAATGCCCTGACCCACCTCAATGTGCTCTCGCCCTCAAAAGAGCGCAAAGACACCCTGGCCTATGTCTACGCAAACAACAGCCAACACCTACAGGCCTTGAATACCATAGGAATAGAAAAAGACCCGAACGATTCTGACATGGCGGTTCAGGTGAAGGCCATTTCCTTAAAGGCCCTGAACCAACCCAAAAGGGCTTTGGAACAGTTTGAGGAACTGTTCAAACGAAATGAAAATCCGTATTTGGCCTATGAGCTGGCCGACTTAAAAATTCAAACCGGGGACAATGCCGGAGCGGCCGTCAATATAGAATACGGTATAGTCAATGCCAAAGACGATATGAAGTATGCTTTTTACGAAAGGCAACAACCGTATGAGGTATCCCTGAAAGCCGCCTTCCTTCACCTCAAGGCCCTAACCGTATACAACAAGGACAAAAACAATATCGATGCCGCCATTGCCCTGATCGACGAGGCTTTGCAACTCGACCCCAATTTTAACCTGGCCAGCTTGAGCAAGCAGGCCTTGGAGGCCAGAAAAAATCCTCCGGCGGCCGAGGAGAAGAAGGAGTAAAGGAGGAAACGAAGCCCGTGGTTGCCGGGCCTCCACATAAAAGGGCCGTATCGAGCGCGGACCTACCTGAAAAAGACAAAAACGGTTTACGAAGGCATACGTAAACCGTTTTTTATTCCTCCAATATCAAATTGGTGTCCAAGGTATTATGGATCACTACGTTAAACTGGTTGCGAAACGCATTGTAGGCCTCGAACATCTGTAAAATAGATTCTTCGGGGTCTAACCTGTAGTATAGATCGCCCTTTATCTTCAATATATAGGTCTTGAAGACCTTTTGTCTGCTCTTGATTTGGGGGATATCGAACTTTGGGGGGTAAGTAGAGGCCTCAAGCTCCTTTTGTCTTTCTATCAGGTCGTCTATGGCCAATGCCAAATCGTCTTTGTTCTCCACGTTATACAGGGCGTCGAAGGTGGTCTCAAAGGCCATGAACTCCGGCCAGTCATTCAAGATGGCCTGCGCACTGGCGGCAATGCCTGTCTTTTTAGGCCATTTTTCGGTGTCTACCGCATAGATTGAGGTACCGGCCTCCACCTCTGGGTTGTTCCCTTCCCTACACGACACAAGAAATAGTACCAGCAAACTAATAAAGTACATTCTCTTCATGCAGCGAATGTACAAATTTTGCAAAGAGTTATCTTTGCACCCATATTCATTTTAACTTCGATTTAATGCAGAAATCCATATTGATCATTGGCGCCTGTGGACAAATTGGGACCGAGCTCACCCTTACCCTTCGCAACAGGTACGGTAATGAAAATGTAATCGCCGGCGATATCCGCGAAGGCAATGAGACCCTTATGGATTCCGGTCCCTTTGAAATTCTCGACGCTACCGACTACGACGCTTTGGAAGAAGTGGTGGCCTATTACGAAATAAACGAGGTGTACCTAATGGCTGCCATGTTGAGCGCAACGGCCGAAAAATTCCCGATGCGCGCTTGGAACCTGAACATGAAAACCTTGTTCAACGTGCTGAACCTGGCCAGGGACAAGAAGATCGACACCGTTTTCTGGCCGTCGAGCATTGCCGTTTTTGGCCCCAACACCCCCGAGACACTAACCCCGCAGAGCACCGTTATGGAACCTACCACGGTATACGGCATCAGCAAGCAATCGGGTGAACGTTGGTGCAACTACTATCACAACAAATTCGGGGTGGATGTTAGAAGCATCCGGTATCCCGGACTGATCAGTTGGAAAACCATGCCCGGCGGTGGAACCACCGATTATGCCGTGGAAATCTACCACAAGGCGCTTTCGGACAAAAAATATACCTGTTTTTTAAGTGCGGATACCGAACTGCCGATGATGTTTATGGACGATGCCATACGCGCCACTCTCGAACTCATGGAAGCCGACCCAAAGAACATCACCGTTAGGTCTTCGTACAACCTTTCGGCGATGAGCTTCACACCGGCCCAGGTCGCCGCAAGCATCAAGGGCCATATCCCCGAATTTGAAATAAGCTACCAACCCGATTTCAGACAGGCCATAGCCGACACCTGGCCCAGCAGTATCGACGATACCCAAGCCCGAAGGGACTGGGGCTGGAAACCCAGGTTCGACCTCGAAGAAACCACCAAGGAAATGTTGGGGAATATCAAATCCGGACGACCTTAAAATAATCGGTCGCCCCTTGTTACCTATCGCCCATTTTGAATAGGTAGAGCATCGCAGGATTTTCCTTTTTGGCCTCCGAGGCAATATATAGCGTTCCGTCGGGACAAAAGGTGATTGCCTCAGGTTGGGGAAAATCGTTTTCGTCAAAGGCGTAGACCTGTTTGGCCTCACCATCGGCCGTCAGGATCAGCAATTTAGGCTTGGCCCCGTCCAAAATATAGATGTCCTTTGTTTTGGGATGAATGGCCAAATCGGAGGGGCGAAAAGTTTTGCCAATGTCCTTTTTTCTATACCGGTTCAAAATTTCGTCGCCCATATCGATTTGGAACACCGGCGCCTCTTCCACTTTTTTGGAAACGCTGGAAAAAGAATAGATACCTTTAAACCGTGCGCTGTTGGGGTCGTTGTATTTAGGGGCGATCAACAAACGGCCGTTACCAGGGTCCCATTCGAGCGATTCCATGTCGTTCTTCCTTGAGAAAGGAGTAGTATGGACCGAAATTTTTCGCTTATCATCCCTAAAATCGACGATTTCAAAAATCGCCCCATCGCTTCGCAGTACATAGGCATCATCTCCTTTAACGGCTATTCCTTCGTAATCGCCCGCTCCCGCAAAATCGATTTCCCGAGCAATTTTACCGGTCTTTGGGTCAAAGATAAAAATGGAGCCCTCCTCATCTTGTACGGCTGCTATGCGGCCGTCATCGAGCCATGCGATTCCCGAAACCTCGCGAAGCGCATCGGGCAACTGCCAACTTTTTACAACGCGGTACCCAAAGTCGTCGGAGGCGGTTTTTTGCCCCAGTTCCCCAAAGCCCAAAAAAATCAAACCGAAGCCAAACAGGAGTCCGAAAACGGTCAATATCTTAATTTTCACAATTTCCATGGGTAAAATCGATTTTTCACCCAAGGTAGGCCCGAAATCTGGAAAGAAATTGGAATGGCAGGGCATACCAAGGCGCATAAGATCCCACGTGCA
Source organism: Pseudozobellia thermophila (assembly GCF_900141855.1). Lineage (GTDB taxonomy): Bacteria > Bacteroidota > Bacteroidia > Flavobacteriales > Flavobacteriaceae > Pseudozobellia > Pseudozobellia thermophila. Next base: position 917,208 of record NZ_FQYU01000001.1, on the reverse strand, counting down.
CCCCGCAACCCTTAAGGACTCTTCCATACCACCCGACAGGGTTTTGGGAAGAAACGGGCGGCAACACCATCCTACCAAGGCCTTGGTAGGAACCAAAAATGCCTCGGCCCCGTTACGGGTTGAACCGCAATTTACGCTCAATGGCCATGATCATGGTATTGGCGATATCCTTACCCGTGGCGTTCTCAATACCTTCGAGGCCCGGAGAGGAGTTTACTTCCAACAACAAGGGGCCCTTGTTCGACCGGATAATATCGACCCCTGCCACGGCCAAGTTCAAGACCTTGGCCGCCTTTTGGGCCAGTTTGCGCTCCTCGGAGGTGATCTTTACGATCGAGGCCTTACCCCCTTGGTGTATATTGGCCCTAAATTCGCCCTTTTCGGCCTGTCTTTGGATACTGGCCACCACCTTGTTGTTCACGACAAAGCAGCGAATATCCTGGCCATTGGCCTCTTTGATGAACTCTTGTACCAAGATATTGGTATTCACACTTTTAAAGGCGTTGATTACACTTTCGGCCGCCTTATTGGTCTCTGCCAGCACCACGCCCTTGCCTTGGGTGCTTTCGAGCAATTTAATGATCAAGGGCGCCCCATTGACCATTTTTATAAGGTCTTTGGTATCCATTGGCGATTTGGCAAAGCCCGTGATCGGTATGTGAATGTCGTTCTTCGAAAACAACTGCGAGGCGAACAGCTTATCGCGCGATTGCGAAATGGCCTCGGCAGAATTCTGGCAATACACCCCCAGATTGTCGAACTGGCGGATCAAGGCACAGCCATAGAAGGTAACCGAGGGTTTGATCCGTGGTATGACGGCATCGAATTCGTTGAGGATATTGCCCCCGCGGTACCGGATCTCCGGTGAATGGGCATCCAATTTCATATAGGCCAGCTCGACGTTTAAAAAAACAATCTCATGGCCCCTGGCCTCCGCCGCTTCTATAATCCGTTTGTTGCTGTACAGATTGGGGTTACTCGCCAATAGGGCGATTTTCAGTCCGGTTTTTTTCTTGAAATAGGGGGCGTATTTTTTATTGATCTCGGCTTCGTCAAAATCCTGCACCTGATAGTTGAGCGCAGGGTTGACCATAAACCTGCCGTTGAGGGCCTCCCTTCCCAAAAGCATTCGGAACTCCATGGTATCGCGATTGGCCAAGGTAAGTTCGATATCGAAGGTATCCCCTCCCATGGTCACCGGCGTCTTTACGACCAAGCGTTCTTCGGAAATGCCCGATGAGCTCTTGACCATTCTTCGGTCGACCAGCCTTGCCTCGCACTGGATGCTAATACTCCGGTTTTCCTGTAGGGGGTTCACCTCGAACTTTACCCATTCCTGTATCCCTTTGGTAAACACCTTGGTATTGGTGGCCTGGATGGAGGATGTTTTGGCTCCCGAATCTACACGGGCCTTTATGGCCGGTATACCCAGTTCCCCAAAAATGCACCATTCTTCACTTCCTATAATCTTTAAATCGGTCAATTACTTTCCTTTTATAAGTTGATATATATCTTTTCTTCTGTCCTTTAAGTTGCGAACGGCACCGAATTGGTTCAACTCGCGGAGCAGACCAAGGTCTACATCGGCAATCAGGATCATTTCGGCATTGGGTGTGGCCTCGGCCTTGATGCCATTGGTCGGAAACGGAAAATCGCAAGGCGTGAACACCATGCTTTGGGCAAACTGGATGTCCATATTGTGCACTTTGGGCAAATTGCCGACACTTCCGGCAATGGCCACGTAACATTCGTTTTCGATCGCCCTGGCCTGGGCACAATTGCGCACTCGTGAGAAACCGTTCTGGGTATCGGTCAAGAAGGGTACGAAGAGCATATCCATGCCCTCATCGGCCAGCAACCTGGCCAGTTCGGGAAACTGCACGTCGTAGCAGATCAGTATGCCGATTTTTCCGCAATCGGTATCGAATGTCTTTAGTTGGCTTCCGCCCTGCATGCCCCAGACCTTGGACTCGTCGGGGGTAACGTGCAGTTTTTCATAGCGTTCCACCGAACCGTCGCGCTTGCAGAGATAACCCACGTTGTACAGTCCGTCATCCTTTATTTCGGGCATGCTTCCCGTAATGATGTTGATGTTGTACGAAATGGAAAATTCGGAGAATTTCTGCACAATGGCTTCGGTATGGCGCGCGAGCTCCCTGATGGCCCCCGATTCTGAAAGATGATTGTTTTCGGCCATTAAGGGGGCATTAAAAAACTCGGGAAAAAGGGCAAAGTCGGAACGATATCCGGATACGGAATCAATAAAAAATTCCGCCTGTTGCAACAATTCGTCGAGCGCCTTATAGGGTCGCATTTGCCATTGGATCAACCCCAGGCGCACCACCCGTTTTTTCGTCGCCGCCTTTTTATTGGGCTTTTCGTAATATATGTTGTCCCACTCCATCAAGACCGCAAACTCCTTGGAAGCCTTGTCGCCCTGCAGGTAGCCCTTCAATATTTTTGAAGGATGAAAATCGTTGTTGATCTGAAAGCTCAGTACGGGATCGTGGATCTCTTTGAGTTTGACCTTCTCGATATACTGTTTCGGACTTAAGGTAGCGGCGTACTTGTGGTAGTTGGGTATTCTGCCCCCGAAGGCGATTCCCTTTAAGTTCAACTTTTCACACAACTCCTTGCGATAGTCGTACAGGCGGCGCCCCAACCGCAGGCCACGGAACTCGGGTTTTATAAAAATGTCTATTCCATAAAGCATGTCGCCGTCTTCGGCATGGGTACTAAAGGTTTCCTGTCCGGTGATTTCCTGAAAGGTGTGGTTGTCTTCGAAATCGTCGTAGTTTACGATTATCGAGAGCGAACAGCCGGCCAATTGGCCGTTTACCTTAATGACCACTTGGCCTTCCGGAAAGAGTTTGATAAGCGCCTTGATCTGCCTTTCTTCCCAGTAGGAGTTGGGTATACTTTTGTACACCTCCTTCATGGCCGTTTTCAGCTCCTGGTAGTCCTCCAGGTCTAAATACTTCAGCTCGACATTTTCAATATCCTTTGAAATCATAACAGGGCATAAGGGCTTGAAGGTAATACGAAATCGGGTACGGGCCGGCGGATGTCTGCCATCAAGCGCCTAATCGTCGTCTTCAACATCGCCCAATGCCTCAGGATCCGGCTCTACGACAGCTTTCGGGTCGTCATCGTCAAAATCTTCGTAATCGTCTTCATCGTAATTCTCCATGGTATACTCCAGTTTGGCACTGATCTTCACCAGGTATTTGGTGTCTTCGGTCAAGACTTCGACCGCCTCGATACGCTCGCCTTGGGCGTTCTTAAACGATATAATGTTACGGTCGTCGTACCCGTCGGGGTACCTCTCTACCAGAAGTTTCAATACCTCCGGGGTCAACTTCTTGAAGTCTACGATAACGCGTTTTAGGTTAGAATGGTCTCTTTTACTGCTCATAGGTCTAGAAGATAGGCAAAAATTAATGGAGCGACAATAGTCGCATCGCTCTCGATTATAAATTTTGGGGTATCAATATCCAATTTCCCCCAGGTAATCTTTTCGTTCGGCACAGCCCCCGAATACGACCCGTAACTGGTAGTCGAGTCGCTTATTTGACAGAAATAGCTCCAAAATGGGGTATCGGTACGCTCCATATCTTGGTAGAGCATCGGCACTACACATATCGGGAAATCACCGGCTATACCTCCCCCTATCTGAAAGAAGCCTATGCCGTCTTTGGAATTATCGGTATACCAATCGGCCAAAAAGGTCATGTACTCGATACCCGACTTCATGGTGCCTGCCTTTAGATCGCCCTTCATGACGTAGGAAGCGAAGATATTGCCCATGGTACTGTCTTCCCAACCGGGACAGACGATAGGAAGGTTTTTCTCGGCGGCGGCGTACATCCAAGAATCTTTTAGATCGATTTCGTAATACGCTTCCAAGACCCCGGACAGCAGCATCTTGTACATGTATTCATGGGGCAGGTAACGCTCCCCCTTATCATCGGCCTCTTTCCAGATCTTGAAAATATGCTTTTGCAACCTGCGGAAGGCCTCTTCTTCGGGTATACAGGTATCGGTCACCCGGTTAAGGCCCTTTTCCAATAGGTCCCATTCGTCTTGGGGCGTCAAATCGCGGTATTCGGGCACCCTTTTGTAATGGGAATGTGCAACCAGGTTCATGATATCCTCTTCCAAATTGGCCCCGGTACACGAAATAATGTGCACTTTGTCCTGGCGGATCATCTCGGCGAATATTTTGCCCAGCTCGGCCGTACTCATGGCACCTGCCAAGGACACCAACATTTTGGCCCCATTGTTCAACTGTTCTTCGTATCCCTTGGCCGCATCGACCAAAGTGGCCGCATTAAAATGAAGGTAGTACTTCTCCATAAACTTGGAAATCGCTCCCTTAGTCTTCATCGTCATCGAACTTTAAATTTGAATTTCCTGCTTTATACTCCATATCGTAGGTATTGTCGAAATCGTCGTCGACGGCTTCGCCCATAAACTTATAGCTCAACATTTTGTAGTACAATTTGGCGGCCAAGAAATCGGCACTTTTGTCGTGCTCGTTGGGGCAAAGTTCGACCATGTCAAAACCTACGACGTTCTTTTCCTTGAATACCTGCCTTAAAAAATCGAGGGTTTCGTACCAAAAAAGTCCCCCAGGCTCCGGTGTTCCGGTAGAGGGCATTATGGAAGGATCCAAGGCATCGAGATCGAAAGTGATGAGTACGTTATCGGTCAGGGCTTCGACCACCTTGTCCATCCAATACTCGTCATTGACCATATCGTGGGCAAAGAACACCTTTTCCTCGTCCATAAAGGTTTTTTCTATGGCATCCATGGAACGGATTCCCACCTGTACCAAATTTGTGGTCTGGCCGGCTTCGTGAACCGCGCAGGCATGGTTGTATCGGCTACCCTGATAAGACTCCCTTAAATCGGCATGGGCGTCGATATGCAAAACCGTCAAGTTATCGAAGCATTCGTTAAAGGCCCTTATCGTTCCTATCGATATCGAATGTTCGCCCCCTACCAAGGTTACGAACTTGTTTCGTTTAATGTACTCCTTGGCGGTCTTGTGCACCGCATTCACCATGGCTTCCGGAGAACTGTTGTCGGTAATGGGATCGGCCAGGTAAATGCCCTGTTCATATACTTCGGTATCGGTCTCGATGTCATAAAGTTCCATATTCTCGGAAGCTTCCAAAAACGCTTGGGGCCCTTTGTCGGAACCTTTGCCCCAGGTACTTGTTCCGTCGTAGGGCACAGGGATCAATATTACCTTTGCCGTTTCAAGTTGTGCGAATTCGTCGGGGATACCGGCGTAATTCTTTTTTGTACTCATCTCTTTAAATTAAATCCGTTGTTATATACTAATTGTCAAACAAAAAAAGCACTTGTTATCAGTGCGGTGTCGCGCCTACCCTTTCGTCAAGTACGCCGGTCTTCTCCCCCTCTTTTTCGGGGGCATCGTTGTACCCCAAAATGGAAAGCAGGTCTTCGGCACGCTGCTGTTGGCTGAAAACCTCATAGGTAAACTCGCCGTTGGCATCCTTATCGATCAAAATATGTTTGGGCTGCGGTATCAGGCAGTGCTGCAAGCCCCCAAAGCCCCCGATCGTTTCTTGGTAGGCCCCCGTATTGAAAAAACCGATGTAAAGCGGTTTGTCGCGCTTGAATTTCGGCAGGTAAATGGCGTTCATGTTCTGCTCACTGTTGTAATAGTCGTCACTGTCGCAGGTAAGGCCGCCCAACAGCACGCGTTCATACTCGTCGTTCCACCGGTTGATCGGCAAAAGGATAAAGCGTTTGTTGATGGCCCAGGTATCGGGCAGGGTGGTAATGAAGGACGAGTCGATCATATTCCATTTTTCCCTATCGTTCTGCTGTTTTTGGTAAAGGATCTCGTAAATGGCCCCACCGCTCTCGCCCACGGTAAAGCTACCGAACTCCGTAAAAATATGGGGTACGGCGACATTGGCCTCCTTACAGGCTATATTGATCTGATTGATGATCTCGTCGATCATATATTGATAATCGTACTCAAAGGCCAGGGAGTTCTTTGTGGGGAAGCCTCCCCCGATATTCAAACTGTCGAGGCTCGGGCATATTTTTTTGAGCTTTATGTAGACCTTTAGGCATTTTAACAATTCGTTCCAATAGTACGAATTGTCACGAATACCGGTATTGATAAAGAAATGTAGCATTTTAAGCTCTACCTTGTCGTTATCCTTTATCTGGTTTTCATAAAAAGGCACGATATTCTTGTATCCGATACCCAACCGCGAGGTATAAAATTCGAATTTGGGCTCTTCTTCCGAAGCAATACGGATCCCCACCTGAAAATCGTCCTTGATCTCATCGCAAAGCAGGTCCAATTCTTCATAATTGTCTATAATCGGCAAACAGTTCTGATGCCCTTCGTTGATCAATCGGCCGATATTTTCGATATACCGTTCCCGTTTGAACCCGTTGCAGATAATGTAAGTATCGTCCTTAAGCCTTCCCGCCGCCTTGAGCCGCTCGACTATGTCGATATCAAAGGCCGACGAGGTCTCGATATGCACTTCGTTGTTCAATACCTCGTGCAGTACATGTTGAAAATGCGAGCTTTTGGTACAGTAGCAGTAATGGTACCTGCCTTTATAGCCGTGCTTTTCAATGGCGTTTGCGAACCACTGTTTTGCGAGGTTGATATTCTGTGATATTTTAGGAAGGTACGTGAACTTTAACGGACTTCCGTATTTTTCTACCAGTTCATTCAATGGGATGCCATGAAAACGGAGAAACTCTTCCTGAAGGGTAAACTCTTCTTGAGGGAAGTAATAGGTCTGATCGATCAGATCGATGTATTTGGTATTCATCTAAATAAAAGTTGCATTGGTCAATGGAATATATAGGGGTCACCAAGAAATAAACAACACGATAAATAAAACAATTAATACAATACCTAATTCTATAAATTTTGAGCTAGTGTCATGTACTTAAAACATGGGAACAAATGAAAACAAAATATCTCAAAAAACAAGGGCTTGGAGGGAAATTACGACAAAAAGCCAAAAATAGATTTTCCGATTCAAATTTTATAGTATTTTTAACTACAACAAACTCATTGACAATTGATTAACTTTTAACAATAATTATAAAACCCCTATCGATGAAACGAAGCAAGCTTTCTTTTGGTTTTACCCTTCTGTTAATTTTCTGCCTAAGCATTTCGAGTGCAACGGAATGCCTCGCCCAGATTGCTGACGGGGTGTATTTCAGTGACCAGAACGGCCAACGGCACGAGCTAAAAGTAAAGGGCGATTACCTGACGCTTACGGTATATGAGACCTCGCCCGCCCAGTTTATCAAAACCGAGGGGGGCTTTTACAGCATCGAAAACGGCCAATTGAGCACAAAGCTCGAATTCAACTCCAACTACGAATCGGACCAGGTATCGGAATGGTCCCGGGCCATTGTCGTCGATGGCTCCAAGTTGACCCTCGGCTCAGGGCCTTCATTGACATTCACCAAGGCCGAGCCCACCCGCCAAGAACTTGACGGCACATGGCTTTTTGCCACCAGGGGACCGGACGAGGGACAGGAACGCCGGGACGACACCAACCCCCGAAAAACCCTGAAATTTTTGATCGACGGTCGCTTTCAGTGGATTGCCTACAACACCGACACCTATAAGTTCCATGGAACGGGCGGCGGATCGTATACCTCAACCGATGGAAAATACACCGAAAACATCGAATTTTTTTCACGGGACAATACCAGGGTCGGGGCGACCCTTGAATTCGATTATGAGATAAAGGAGGACGATTGGCACCATAAAGGAAAAAACAGCAAAGGCGAACCCATGTACGAAATATGGTCGAGACGCTAGGCCAGATCGTCTAAGAAACAGGGGGCAAAGGCGCTTTCCATAAGCCTATAGCAAATGAACGGATTATTGCCTACATTTACACCAAATAAGTTCTTTACTTAATTTCTTATCAAAACGATAAGGGTTTCCGACACGTGTCGGGATTAAAAGGGAATCGTGTGTAAATCACGAGCTGACGCGCAACTGTAAGTTCGATTCCGTTTTTGGAATAGTACGTTTTTGCCCTACGCGCCATTGTTCTATTAAAAAAGAATGAGAAGGCCGGCAAAGATCGAACAAGCCAGGATACCTGCCCATATCGTCCCTACTTTGTAGGATTTTGACGATGCCTTCGCGTATAGGGCAAGTTGAACGTTTGAACTTTTTCCGGTTATGCCGGTTTCTTTTCCCTGCGTTGCATTTGTTCAAGGCATTGCGAAGTTGAGCTAAGGAGCTTTTATCTAATTATCTAATTTTATAAAAGCTTTAGCAATGAAAACAAGCAATTTGGGCTACCCGAGAATCGGTGCCCACCGCGAGCTGAAAAGGGCTTGCGAAAAGTATTGGTCGGGGAAGATTTCCCTGGAAGACCTACTACAGACCGGAAAGCGCATCCGAAAGGAAAACTGGACGCTCCAACAACAAAAGGGAATCGACCTGATTCCTTCCAACGATTTTTCATTCTACGACCACGTTCTGGACACCACCTTGATGGTCGGTGCGATTCCTGACCGGTACAAGAGTGTACAAGAAGCCGGAGGGCATCCCCTAGATCTTTATTTCGCCATGGCAAGGGGCCTGCAGAAAGAGGGCTTAGATGTCACCGCCATGGAAATGACCAAGTGGTTCGACACCAACTACCACTACATTGTACCGGAGTTCGACAAGGAGCAGGACTTCCATCTGCTTTCCACTAAACCCATCGATGGGTTCATCGAGGCCAAGGCCTTGGGCATACACACCAAACCGGTGCTTTTGGGCCCCGTCACCTACTTGTTGCTGGGAAAGGAAAAGGAAGAGGGCTTCCATCGGATCAGCCTGCTGCCCAAACTCCTTCCCGTCTATCACACCCTCTTAAATAAGCTGGAAGAGGCGGGTGCCACTTGGGTGCAATTTGACGAGCCCATCCTTTCCATCGACCTGACGAACGAAGAACGGGCGGCAATCGAACGCACATACGAGGAAATCGCGGAACACTTTCCCTCCCTCAAGATTTTACTGGCCAGCTATTTTGGCGATTATGGGAACAACCTCGACACCGTACTCTCGCTACCCGTTTGTGCCCTGCACCTCGACCTGAAACGGGCACCCCACCAGTTAGACGGGATCCTGACCAGCGGCAAACTTAACAAAAAGACATCCTTGTCATTAGGCGTGGTCGATGGGCGCAATGTATGGAAGAACGATTTTGAAAACTCGCTAAGGCACATTCAGAAGGCCGCATCGCGATTGGACGAAGAGCGCGTCATTATTTCCCCTTCGTGTTCCCTGTTGCACGTTCCGAACGACCTGGATCTCGAAACAAACGAACAGGTACTCCCAAAGGAAGTCAAGGATTGGATGGCCTTTGCCAAGCAAAAACTGGAAGAGCTGGAAGGCCTAAAACGGCTCGCGGGTACACCGGACTTCAGGCAAGCCCCCCTTTATTTGGACAACTTGGCCTCTATGCAGCGAAGAAGGAAGTCTGCCCTGATCCACAAGCCCAAGGTAAAACAACGCATGGAACAGCTAGGCAAAAAAGACTATCATCGCCAATCGCCTTTTGAAAAAAGGAAAATCCTTCAGGGGCAAAGCTTAAAACTGCCCCTCTACCCCACGACGACCATAGGTTCCTTTCCCCAGACCAAGGAGGTAAGACAGGCCCGGGCAATGTTCAAAAAAGGAAGCCTCAACGAGCACGACTACATCGAATTCCTAAAAAAGGAAACCGCAAAGGTCATCTCCTTTCAGGATGGGATAAACATCGATGTGCCCGTACACGGGGAATTTGAACGCAACGACATGGTCGAATACTTTGGGGAACAGCTGGAAGGCTTCGCCTTTACCCAGAACGGATGGGTGCAAAGCTACGGATCGCGATGTGTAAAGCCCCCGATCATTTATGGGGATGTCTCCCGGCCCAAGCCCATGACGGTATTCTGGACCTCCTTTGCCCAATCGTTAACGGAAAGGCCCGTGAAGGGAATGCTGACAGGCCCGGTTACCATTTTGCAGTGGTCCTTTGTGCGTGATGACCAAGCCCGTTTCGAAACCTGTAACCAGATTGCCCTTGCCATTCGCGACGAGGTAGCCGACCTCGAAAAGGCGGGCATCAAGATCATACAGGTAGACGAACCGGCCATCCGCGAAGGCCTACCCCTGCGCAAAGGGGATTGGGCCGCTTATTTGGACTGGGCCATCAAAGCCTTTAAACTGTCATCAAGCGGGGTTAAAGACACCACGCAGATCCATACCCACATGTGCTATTCGGAGTTCAACGATATCATCAAGAATATCGCCGATATGGATGCCGACGTGATTACCATAGAATGTTCCCGGTCGCAGATGGAGCTGTTGGATGCATTTTACGAATTCGATTATCCGAACGACATCGGCCCAGGGGTATACGACATCCACTCGCCGCGGGTTCCCTCTTCCGACGAGATTTTGGAGCTCTTGCGAAAAGCCGAAAAAGTACTACCTTCATCCAAACTTTGGGTAAACCCGGATTGCGGATTGAAGACCAGGGGCTGGAAAGAGACCAAGGAAGCCTTGAAGGTAATGGTCGCGGCCGCCCAACAAATGAGGGAGGCCATCGAGCAACCTTCCCATTAAAACTTAAGGGGCCAATGTATATCGTTGGCCCCTTTACCATTCGTCACGGAACGAAAAAAGGGCTCCTTTGACAATTAACTTTACCCGAAAAACACGACCCAAGAAATTTTTAGGAATTTATCATTTAATGACCATGGATATATCGGAACGCATAGAACAATCCAAAACCAGAATATTCAAGGCCGTATTCCCAAATACGGTCAATCATTACGACACTTTATTCGGTGGTACCGCCCTTAGCCTGATGGACGAAGTGGCCTTTATAACGGCCACACGGTTCAGCCGAAAACGAATGGTTACCGTAAGTACCGACAGCATTGATTTCAACCACCCCATCCCCGCCGGAAAAATCATAGAGTTGGTAGGTAGCATAGTCAAAGTGGGGAATAAAAGTGTAAAGGTGCAGGTAGATATTTTTGTAGAGGACATGTATTCCGACCATAGGGAAAAGGCCATCTGCGGCGCGTTCACCTTTGTTGCCCTGGACGAGCATAAAAATCCGGTGCCTGTCTTATAATCCAACGTATAGCACCTTCAACGGTTATGAGAGAAGGAGAAAAAATCAACGCTGTGCCCTTGCTCAGTTTCGATATATACTTCGAGCACTACCATAAACTACTCACGGCCCTCGAAAACCAAAAAGACGCCCGAGAGGTAGGCGGAACAAGGAAAGGCCTGCAATAGAGCACATGCTTCCTTAATGAGAATACCCTACCCCGAACGATTTTGGCATGCCCCAATTATACAAAGCCCCCCAGTAGGGGCCAAAAAAAAGGGCACCCATTTCGAAGAAATCGGTGCCCATACCCGTCTTGATTGTTTCTACTTCCCCTATATTTTGATCTTAAAGCCACCGTTGACCACAAAACCATCGACCGGTGCATAGATATCAAGAAACTGTGGGTCAGCAATGTTTCCGGTATAAATGGTGTCGAAGCGGGTTTGTCGGGTATCCAGAAAATTCTCAAAATTCAAGAACACCGAAAAATGCTCCCCCAGCCTCTTTTCGCTCATAAGCCCCATGATCCAGTACGATTGTCCGGTTTCCCCGGTACTCAGTTTTTGCGGACTGTAATAATACGCCTCGAGGCCCACCCAAAAGTTCTCCTCCTTTTCGTACATCAGCACATTGTTCAATCGGTGTTTGGCCACCAAGGGAAAATCGGAGACCGTTCCGTTCTGATGTTGTTGGACCTTGGCATGGGTATAGCCGGTAAACAACTTAAGATCGCCATACTTGACCTTAAGGTTTACCTCGGCCCCTTGGGTATCGACATAGCCTTTGGGTTGTAGGAAACTATAGAATCCGTTCCCATCGGGTTCCAGTAGCATGGGGTCGTTGATCTTGGTGTAAAAAAGGAGGGTATTGATCGACAGGGTCACCCCGGGCAGGGGGACCCATTTGTAGTTGATGTCAAAATTACCGCCCACGGAGCGTTCGAGGTCGGCCTCATCCGTGTCTATGGGCAACACGTTCCTAAACTGCAGGCGTTCGGCATCCTCGGTAAATACAGTGGGGGTCTTATACCCCATACCCCCGCCCAAACGAAAGGTCAGTGCCTGGCTGGGCTCGTAGAGTACGGACAGTCGGGGCAGGGCCACGGCCCCGTAATCGGAATGAAAGTCGGTGCGAAAACCGGTTTCAAGCGTTATCCTTTCGTCTATGGGCCATAGGTTCTGGGCAAAAAGTCCGAAAATCTGGTACGAATGGTCCAGTGCCCCGACATTATCCCCCTGGGTTCCGTCAAAGTCCTCCGTCCATAGGTTGGCCCCAAAGACCCATTCAAGTCCCTCTTCCACATGGTTCGAATAGTTCAGTTCACTAAAGGAGGAATGCTGGTATCCCGAAAAGGTAAAATCGGGAATTTCGATATTTCGGTCGTAATAGCTGAAACTGTTCTTGAACTCCAAGCGGTTTTGACCATCAAAGGCATGTTTGAACCCCAGTTGGGTGGAGACCCGCTCGGTTTCGTTCGACTCGAAATAAGCGTTGTCGGCAACCTCGCCCTTCACATAGTCCATATTCCCACCTAGGCGGTCTTCCCAAATGGCGTTGACACCCACCATTAATTCGGTCTCTTCGCCCAGGTACACGTACAGCTTGGGGTTCAGGGTAAAGCGGTCGAACTCGGGAATGGCCGTCAAGCCGATATCGGCGGGATCGTAGGGCGTACCCAGGTTATATGAGGCAAAAACGGTCGTCCCGACCTTATTGAACTTTTGCGAATAGAAACCGCTCAGGTCTAGCCCCAGGGCCGAGGTTCCATTGGCCATAAAGCTCAGCTCGGGCTCATCTTCCGGGGTCTTTGAGATCAGGTTGACCAATCCGGCAATGGCCCCGCCCCCGTAAAGGGTCGAACTCGATCCCTTGACCACTTCTACCTGTTTTAGGTCCAAGGGTGCGATCTGCATCAAACTGAGTCCGCTCGCAAAGCCCGAGTACAGGGGAAACCCATCTCGGAGCAACTGGGTGTACTTGCCGTCCAAGCCCTGGATCCTAATACTTGAATTGTAGCTCGTGGCCGAGGTCTGCTGTGTCCTGATGCCCGTGCTCTCGTTGAGCAGCATACGGATATCGCCGGGTTTCATGTTTCCTTTTTCCGAGAGTTCTTCCCCGGCTATGACCTCGACCCGCGTAGGGATGTCGGCTATGGTCCTTGTACTCCTGGTAGACACCAAGGTAACCTCTTCCATTTCCTCCACTTGGGGAAGTAGGTAAAAGGTGCGTTCTTCCCCTGTACCATCAATGGGAAAACGCAAGGTGCGTTTTACGGTGGCATATCCGACATAGCTCAACCGAAGTTCATATGTGCCATCAGGTATGTTTTCTATGTGGATCTCTCCCTTTTCATTGGAGATGGCTCCCTTGCCGAGGCCCTCCAAAACGGCGGTAACCCCCATTAAAGGTTCCTTGTCGAGGGAATCCCTTACCGTAATATCAAGTGTGTTCTGCGCAAGAACGGATGCCATCCCCAACAGGGACAGCACCATAAATAATCGTATTTTCATTTAAATGGGTTTTGAAGTAGTATTGCCTATTGGCCCTAATTATAGCGACCAAGATCATTTTGACTTATTGGGAATCTATACTTCAAAAATACGGGGCGGTTTCAATTCATGGAAATACACTTCCTTGGGAAGCGGTGCCAAGTAGGGCACTGGAGGTATTTTTATTTCCGGTTCGACGAGATCAAAGGTAAACTGCGTAAAACTAAGGGTAAACCCTGCGCATCGCCCACAGGTGGTAAAAGGGGAACAGGGATGGTCCTTGCCATGGGGCACATCTTCCGAACCGTCATTGCCAATGTTATCGGCACAGGAAATTTCCGAACATGGGGAAGTTTCCTGGCAGCATGGGTACGATGACAGGAAAATGGTTAGCACGGACAATAGGAGGGCCATGAATTTCATGGGTTAAAGATACACAATACCGCCATTTCAAAAGTGTTTCCCTTTTCCGGGGACGAGGTAAAAAGCCTATCGGCCTTGCCATGTAGTTGACATCCAAGCAACTGCCGTGAAACAAATCGATCGAGAAAGAAAAAGTAGCCCCGGCAAGAATCGAACTTGCATCTAAAGTTTAGGAAACTTCTATTCTATCCATTGAACTACGGGGCCAAATAGAAAGAGCGCAAAAATAAAGTTTTTTCAATATTCCTGAAAATTCGGTGGCACTTATTTGCTATATTTAAGACAAAAGACAAATTATCGCACCAAATACCGACCCAATGACCAAAAACTCACGAAGAAAATTCATTAAAAAAAGTTCGATGGCCTTTGTTGCCGGAAGTGTCCTGCCCCAGTTCAGTGCCAAAAGCTATGCCAACATCATCGGGGCCAACGAAAGGATAAACGTCTCGGTAATGGGCGTCAACAGCAGGGGCAAGGCCCTGGCACAAAATTTTGCCGGTCAGGAAAACTGTAATGTCGTCCACCTTTGCGATGTAGACAAGCGGGCTATAGATAAATGCCTTACGGCCGTCTCCGAAAGACAGGACCACAGGGTCAAAACCTTTGTCGATTTTCGCAAATCTTTGGAAAGCAAGGATGTCGACGCCCTGGTTATTGCGGCACCCGACCATTGGCACGCACCTGCCTCCTTGCTCGCCATGCAGGCCGACAAACACGTTTACGTCGAAAAACCCTGTAGCCACAATCCGAACGAGGGCGAAATTTTGATGCGGGCCGCCGAAAAATATGGAAAGGTGGTCCAAATGGGCAACCAAAGGCGCTCCTGGCCCAACGTGGTGGAGGGCATACAGGCCCTCAAGGCGGGGGCCATTGGCCGGGTGTACTACGGCAAGGGTTGGTATACCAACAATAGGGGGCCCATAGGCGTAGGTAAAAAAACGGCCGTCCCCGATTGGCTCGACTGGAACCTTTGGCAAGGCCCGGCGCCACGGAGGGATTACAAGGACAATATCGTTCACTACAATTGGCATTGGCTATGGCATTGGGGCACGGGCGAGGCCCTCAACAACGGCACGCATATGGTCGACCTCCTGCGGTGGGGCATGGGCGTAGACTACCCATCAAAAGTTAGTTCAAATGGGGGGCGCTATCGCTACAACGACGACTGGGAAACCCCTGACACCCAAATCATCAACCTCGATTTCGAATCGGGCCAAACCATGAGCTGGGAGGGCCGCAGCTGCAACGGAAAAGATATCGAGGGCAGTTCGGTCGGGGTGATATTCTACGGGGAAAACGGGAGCTTGCTCATTCCTTCGGGCAACAGTTACACCCAATTCGACCTGGACGGTAAAGTCGTAAAAGAGGTCAAAAACGCCGTGCAAATCGATGCCAGGAACAAAAGCAACCCGGCCGAGCAGCTCGACGCCCTTCATATCCAAAACATGTTCAAGGCCATCAAAGAGGGGGGTCCCCTGCATTCGGATATTTACTCGGGCCACAAAAGTACCTTGTTGGTGCAACTGGGCAATATTTCCCAACGCGTGGGCAGCTCCTTGGACATCGACCCCACAAACGGGCATATCGTCAACCATTCCGAGGCTGAAAAATTATGGAGCCGATCTTATGAAGAAGGTTGGGAAATGAAGCTATAAGCACCTGATATGAAATCTAGACGACAATTTATGAAAAAAGCGGGAAAAGGTGCGGTGTTTTCAATGGTAGCCGGTGCCGTACCCGGCGTGGCCCTATCCAAAAATAGCGGCAAAAAGAACGTGAAAGAGTTTAAGATAGGCATTATAGGGGCGGAAAACTCCCATACCGCCGGCTTCGGAAAACTCTTCAACATAGACAATACCTTTCCGGGCATGAAAGTGACCCACGTTTGGGGCGAAACGGAAGCCTTTGCAAAAAAGGCAATGAAGGAGGGCCGTATTCCCAATAGGGTAGACGATCCCGAGAAAATGTTGGGTAAAATCGATGCCCTAATCGTCGACCATCGACATGGGAAATACCACCTCGATGCCGCCCTCCCTTTCATCAAGGCCGGCATCCCCACCTTTATCGACAAACCGTTTTGCTATAGGGCCTCGGCAGGAAAGGATTTTTTGGCCTTGGCCAAAAAGTACGGCACGCCGGTAACCTCGTTCAGCTCCATCGCACACAGTCATGAGACCTTTGCCTTGAAAGAACAGCTAAAAAACATGGGGCCGATCAATCAAGTGGTGCGCTATGGCCCGGTAGACCTCGATTCGAAATACGGCGGGGTCTTCTTCTATGGGCCCCATACGGTACAGCCCCTCTTGTATCTTTTCGATGGCCCCGTAGAAAAAGTTCAGGTACACCGAAACGGGCAGAACAGCAGTGCCAGCCTGGTTTTTAAGAATGGAATGTTGGCCACCTTGATCTTTACGACCAAAAAATACGGTTGGCACACCTATGTAGAGACCGAAGCGGGAATCGTCGAGCTCAAAACCGAAATCGATGGGGACAGGCCCGGCAAGAATTACGAGGATATGGTACAGATGTTCAAGACCGGCCAAGAACCCAGAAGCCATAAAAACATTATCGAATGTGTTGCGGTGCTGGAAGCCCTTGAAAAATCGGCCGATAACGGCCCGTGGGAAAGCGTAACACCCTATGACGACATTTAAGCGGGTTCAAATTTCCTGTCTTTAATCGCAACGAGGGCAATCGCACCCCGACCCATTGACATAAAAAGGCAGCGAACCTTGGTTCGCTGCCTCTTGCTTTATTGCAAAACCGCGATTTAGTACCTATACGTTTTCAGGTACCTCAAAGCCTTTGCGGTAATCGCGCGTTAAATAGGTATCGGCTTCGGGATCGTTTACGAACCGTTCCGTCTTGGGGTCAAAGTTAAGCACACGCCCTGTCCTATAGGCAATATTGCCCAAATGGGCCAAGCCCGAGGAAAGGTGCGCCGTTTCAACGGGTCCGTTGAGTATCGATTTATCATGTTTGCGTACGGCTTCTATAAAGTTGGCAAAGTGGCCATCGGTTCCCCCGGCCCCACGATCCATCTCGGTTCCTGAAGGACCGCCGTCCTGACCCGATTTGCCCGGGGTTCTATCTTTACCCAAATAGGTTGTGTATTTGTCATAGCCATCAACTACCAGGATACCCTTATCGCCATAAAAAATATTGCCTACGGTAGCCCCTCCTTCGGTATTGGTACACCAAGGCCGTACTTCGAACTGGATGATTTTATTCTCTTCGGGATAGTTATATACCGAGGTAAGCACTTCGGGGGTTTCCTTACTGTCGTTCCACAAAAACTTACCGCCCATGGCCGTAATCTGCGTGGGAAGCCCTACATCCAAGCCCCACATACAAAGGTCGGTCTCGTGTATTCCCTGATTGCCTACATCCCCATTTCCATAATCCCAGTGCCAATGCCAATTGTAGTGCACCAAATTCTCGGAAAACGGTTGTTTTTGTGCCGGTCCGGTCCACAAGTCGTAATCCAACCCCTCTGGAACGGGGGACAAGCCCTTATCACCTATATCGGGCCTCCATCTGAACACAAGCCCCCGTGACATATAGACCCTACCAATATATCCGTTTCGCATCAAGTCGATAGCCTCATTGATGGCGGGCGAACTCCTCAGCTGTACCCCGTGCTGAACGATACGGTCGTATTTATGGGCCGCTTCGACCATCTTTCGGCCTTCCCATATATTGTGCGACCCGGGTTTCTCCACATACACATCCTTACCGGCCTGACAGGCCCAAATAACGGAAAGGGCATGCCAATGGTTCGGCGTGGCAATGCTTACTACGTCAATATCCTTATCGTCAAATACCCTTCGCATATCCTGTTCAAGGGCAACTTTTTTACCATAGGTTTCCTTGAACGATTTTTGTCGCTCCCTTAAGATGTTCATATCCGGATCACACAAAGTGGTTACGCGGACATTATCTTGGACCATTAAGCTCTTAATGTGTGATTTACCTCGACCGTTCACTCCCAATACCGCGGCATTTATACGGTCATTGGCCCCGAAAACGTTTGCGGAAACAATGGTAGGAGCCGCAATAACCCCGGTTCCCGCCACTGCCGTTTTCTTGATAAAAGATCTTCTTGATGATTTCATTCTAAATGTATTTGGTTTAAATTAAGTTTTCTGAAATGCAGGCACAACTCCCATATCACACTGACAAACAATGAGATACACCAAATAACTTAGCGCTGAACATACGGGAACCCAACCTATTGCAATACCTAGGTAAGTTAGCAATTTTTGAAGCAGAAATCTGTAAAAAATTATCGATTTATTAAAGAATATTAGCCCAAAAATATAAAATCGACAATATAATCCTTAAATAAGCATAAGTTTAACAACACCTGTTGGCCTATTGTAGGATATAAGCATGGTAGAAACCCTATTCGGATAAGTTGCCCAGACACACCTCGCCTATTGGGGCGACCGAAGCGCAAAAATCAAACCGGGTCTATCAATTAATGTTCGCCTGTTGAATAGACAATAAACAGACAGGCAATAACAAAACAGATGGCAAAAAAGCAAAAAAGGACGATATAGTTATCCATAAGTAGGTGTTTTCCTCAAAATTACTCAAAAAAAACATTCAGATCCATTACCACCTACTACTATTCGATGAAACCCGACAAATCTTCGGTTTTCAGAATTTTCAACAATTACAAGAGGAAAGATGGGCGAACAATTGACCTTTTATCGATCGACCAACGGTACTTTTCCTTGATTCCCCCCTCCTTAAACCCTGCCGATTCATTTTGATTTAACTGCAAATGGGCTCTCATTCATCTTTCATGGGGCAATCAAAACCAGGGGACCGGACTACCTTTGAAGCAGAGATCGGAAGGATCGCATATCTAACCCTAAAAAAGCAACGATTATGAATAAGGATGAACTGGAAGGCAAGTGGAAGCAAGTAAAAGGCAATTTCAAACAAAAATACGGTTCCCTAACCGATGACGACACCACTTACGCCGAAGGAAAGTTTGACGAGATGCTCGGCAGACTGCAAGAACGTACAGGAAAGTCAAAGCAACAGCTAAAAGAGGAAATCAGGAATTGGTAGTTACCTGTCTTTTTGATCAAGACCGGCCCCGATGCTATTCGGGGCTTTTTTATTTGTCCCCCATCGGGTCGGGGTACAAGAAAGAATAGACCGAAAAGGGAACACACCTAAAAGATGGGCTACCTTCTACCTGCAAAAACCCGTTGACAGGTTCTTGGCCCCATAAAACAAGCCCGAACACCTTCGACCCGTGCGAGGATCGCCTAATCGGCCACTTCTACCACCATATCGACCTCGATCGCGATGTTACCGGGCAAGGAACCCATGCCCACGGCCGCCCTTGCATGTTTACCCCTTTCGCCGAAAACCGCAACCATCAAATCGGAATACCCGTTTACAACCTTGGGCTGATCAGTAAAATCGGGGGGACAGTTGACCATACCCTTTACCTTGACGATCCGCCCCACCTTGTTCAAGTTGCCCAATTCGGCCTTTAGTACCGAAAGTTGGTTGATAGCCGTTATCCGCGCAGCCTCATACCCCTCTTCGATGGTCAGGTCGATACCTACCTTTCCGGTAATGTTCGTTCCATCGGCCTTTGCAGGCCCCTTGCCCGACAAATAGAGAAGATTTCCCGTGCGTACCGCATTTACGTAATTGGCCATGGGCGTTGACGGAGCGTTCAATGTTATGCCCAGTTCCCGCAATTTGGCCTCCGGGTCGTAATCTTCGTCCGTCCTATTTTCCGAAGCGCTCTCCGGTTCAACTTCCTTTTGGTCAGCCGAAGTATGGCACGCGACCAAAACAAATAGTATTAGCAAGCTAAAGGTATGTCTCATAAGTCGTTTTAGAAATTCCGTCCAAAAATTAAGCATGTTCAAAGCCTCTTGCGCATCCGTTGGTGACAGGGACGGGTCGTTATGCCATAAAGCCCTTTAGGGTTTTCGAGGTAGCCCAACAAAAAAAGGGAATCGTCCCTAGGCCCTCTTCGATTTTTTCGGTTTTTGCCCTACACATCCCAACCCGACAAAAGAAAATCCCTTTTATGCCTTGGGGCCAATTGCATCGAGCGGGCAACGGTCCCAAAGGCTAAAAAGGAATTCTTGGGGGAGAATTCAAATACTAAAAATTAAGGTTAGTTTGGTCGATGGTATGCTGTCCCTTTCGAAACAACACTCTTAAAGTAGTACACTTTTTTTTTATGAACAAGCAAATCGACAAAAAATGTGCTCGAGCACACAAATTTTATCCTTCCTGTACGAAAAGTAATATTAAATTAAGGGGTAATTCCATTTAAAAACCTAAAACGTTCTTAATCAAAGACTAGCGTACCGAAATACTCGGGACGGTGGAAATCGGGATGTTCGGTAGCTATCGGACTCCAACTCACGAAATGTTTTTTGGACGTATCGTCGCCACACTTGTAAAAATTGGCCTTACAGGTCAAGTTCTGAAGTTCGACCGGTTCGGAAAACACAAATACATCCGCAGGAACGATAACGGTCAGTTGCCATGAATGCCCCCCTCCCCTTTCATCAAACGGCTGGTCGCCCAAGGTTGATTTTACCTTGATCCCCTCCGTAATGATTTCCGGATCGACAAATTTTCTGGAATGCCTATCGGGGCCATAGGCCAAATGCACCGTACCGATACAATTGAACTCAAAATTGTAGTAATTGCCATTCTGTAGCGGATCGATGAAAAACTCAACGCAGCTATCCTTATGGGTCGATGAATTGGGCTCCGTATACCGCGCGCGTATATTTTCTTCGCTCACATAAAATTTGAGCCAGATGTCATTATTGTGGCGGGCCATCTTGAACTGTACCGTAGGCAAATAGGAAAAGGCATCCCAGTTTAAGGTCGAAATACGGTGTAGTTCGGCATATTGGTCCAACAAGCGGGAGGCTCCCGCAACATCTACCTCTTCAGCTGATTTAATTTCAGATACCCGTAATCGCATATCATCCAATTTATCGGTTTGTGCGTTTGTAGATAGGTACAAAAACATCCCTAACAACAGGAATAACCTTACCGTATCTCCTCCAAAATCGTCGAACATGCATTCAAGATACATTATTTAACCGGCCCCATCCTTTTTTGAACCGAACAAATACCTCTGCAAAGCCCTATCGTAAGCATCGATTGGAAAAAAACCGGGAATCAAAACGACACCCCTTTGTTTAACGCCCGATGCTTATCTCTATAACCGTAGGAGGTTTATCTACTTTGTACAAGCTTTCCACCACCTTCTTCCTATAGGTAAGTACGGCTCTTTGGTTGATCGAGCCCTTGTCGGTTAGTTCCCCCTTTTTTACACTGGGATTAAAATCGGCAATGGTCGCCCGTCTTATAACGGTAGAGGCCCCTGTACCGGTCTCGCTTAGATCTTGTACTATGTTCTCAATGGCCCTTATGATTTTTTCAGATCTTATGATCGTTTTAAAGTCAGCGCCCGGCATTTTGGCAAAGGAGGCACAATTGGAAAGTTCAAGAAAAAGGATGGCCCCCACAAAGTCCCTATCATGACCTGTAAGAACGGCATCTTTGATAAGTCCGTTTCCAGCGGCGATCAGTTTGCTTTTTAAGATTCCCACATTGACCCACGTACCCGAGTTCAGCTTAAAATTTTCGGTAATACGGCCGTCATAGACCATTCCTGCCCCGGGGTCGTTTTCATCGGCGAACTTGAGCGCATCCCCGCTCTTAAAAAAGCCTTGGTCGTCAAAGGCATTGGCGGTTTGCTCGTCATCCTTCCAATAACCGGGGGTGAGGTTGGGTCCCTTGAACCTCACCTCATAGGAGTCGTCGCCGAAAGCGACCAGTTTTGACACGATCCCCGGTACCGGTACCCCAAGGTTGCCCGAACGTTGATCATAGCGGGTATTGAACATGGTCGAGGGGCAGGCCTCGGTCATTCCGTAGCCGGAAGATATCAAAATGCGATATCCCACCGTTCGGAGGGCAAGTCGGTCCAAATCGTCGCGCACGTGCTGTGACAGACTGGCCCCTCCGAAAAAAAGCATTTTCAACCTACTGAAAAAGGTACGGCACAAAGCCTCATCGTTCTTTAAATGGACGACCAGCTCTTCAAACCCCTTGGGTACATTAAAGTAAACGGTCGGCGCAATATCCTTTAAATTTTCTACGGTGGTTGCAAAACCTTCGACCGTAGGATTGCCCTCATCGATGTAGAAGGTGCCGCCATTGTAATAGGTGAGCCCGAAATTATGGTTTCCCCCAAAGGTGTGGCTCCACGGAAGCCAATCGACCAATGTCAATCCGCCATTGGCCACAAAGGGATAGGTTTGTGTTATTTGCTGCAGGTTGCACATCAAATTGCCGTGGGTATTGATTACCCCTTTGGGCCAACCGGTAGAACCCGAGGTAAATAGAATTTTGGCGACCGTATCTCGGTGTATACGGGCATGGGCCCCGGACACCGCATCGGTAGGTTCCGCCTCCATAAGTTCGTCAAAGGAGATTGCGCCATTCAAAGGGTTTTCAGCCACTACCACCGGAGCCGGAACAGGCAATGCCCCAAGAGCCTTTTCATACAACCTGCCGTCTTGAACGAAAACCAATCCGGGGTTCAGAAGGCCGATACAATGCACCAACCGTTTAAAATCCTTCGATTTAAGGGAATAAGCCGGACTAATGGCACTATAGGGAACACCGACATGCATGGCGGCCAAGGCCAAAAGCGCATGTTGCCAGCTATTGCCCGAAAGTACGACCACAGGACCGTCGTGGTAGGCCGCATTATCAAGAAGGTACTGCCCAATATGCTGTATTTTTTTATAGACCTCCCCATAACCAAAACTACGCCATGCACCGTTGTGATCGCGCTGTGCGATAAAGGTGCGTTGCGGTTCGGCCCCGGCCCAGTATTTCAGTCGGTCCGTAGCCTTTTCGGGGTATTCTTCCAGGTCGATGTCGGACCAAATAAGAATATTGCCGTCTTCCCGAACCTCTTTCTTGATTTTAATGGGTATCGTGGGAACCTCTAAATAGGGAGTGTCTTGCCTAATCACTAATGGTCAATTTATTTCGCGGCCATCCGTATGGCCCCATCCAAGCGAATTACTTCACCGTTCAACATTTGGTTTTCTATTATATGCCTTACCAAACCTGCAAACTCTTCGGGTCTTCCAAGGCGGGATGGAAAGGGAACCTGTTCGCCCAAGGAAGCCTTTACCTCTTCGGAAAAACCCATTAGGAGCGGAGTCTCAAAAGTACCGGGGGCAATGGTCATTACCCGAATACCAAATCGGGCCAACTCCCGGGCCGCGGGCAACATCATCGAGATAATACCCCCTTTTGAAGCGGAATAGGCCGCCTGCCCAATTTGCCCCTCGTAGGCGGCTACCGAGGCCGTATTGATAATAATGCCCCTTTCCCCGCTTTCTCCCGGTTCGTTGTTCTGTATGGCCTCCGCAGCCAAGCGCATAACATTAAAGGTGCCTATCAGATTAATTTGAACCACCTTGGTAAAGGTAGATAGCCTATGTACCCCATTTTTACCCAAAATACGTTCCCCAGGGCTAATACCGGCACAGTTGACGGCACCGTGAAGCGCCCCGAATCGCGATACCCCCTCGGCGATACTCCGTTTTACATCGCCCTCGTCGGTAACATCGGTCTTTAAAAAAAGGGCATTTTTACCCAGTTCCTTTTCGACATTGGCCCCTATTTCTTCATTAATATCGGCGAGTATGGCCTTGCCCCCATGCTCCAAAATGGTTTTGGCCGTGGCCAAGCCCAGACCGGAGGCCCCTCCCGTAACGAGGAAGGTCTTGTTGTCAATGTTCATACCTAAATGTGTTTATAGCATCGATTCTACGAAGATAAACATATCGCCCCGTAGAAAAGCCATTTCAAAAATAAGCATCAAAAGAAAAAAGTCGGTAAAATACAGACTGCCCGATACCTTGTAATGGACTTTTTGGGGAAACCATCCTGTTGGCCGCCTAACCAACCGATAAAAAAATACGATCATTTAAGCCCTAACCCATTACTTCTACAGTCAACCCAACCCGTCTTTTAAGTACAAACGGCTTCGATCCAACAAAGCCCCGACCAACGTTGTCAATCTGCCATCTTATACGGCAAACCTTTGCCATATTCCCAAAATACACAACATAAATATACTATTATATCCAGTCATGCAACAAATGTATCAGCTTACGCTTCAGATGTTTTATTCAAAAGGCGAGTCCGAAAATATATTTGTTAAAGAATTGTGATTTAACTTTTTATTAGCAATTCAAACTTAAAACTTAAACTCAACAACATGAACAAACTTAGATTAATGTGCGTTGCGCTACTCGCAATGCTGGGACACTTGTCCTATTCCCAAAGTTTAACCGTGAGCGGTGTGGTGTCAGATGAATCGGGCGTTCCATTACCAGGAACCGCGGTAGTGGTCGCCGGGACGACCAACGGTACCCAAACCGATTTTGATGGAAACTACACCATATCGGACGTAGCGTCGGGAGCGACCTTAACATTTAGCTATATCGGCTATGTTACCCAACAGGTGGCCGTAAATGGCAGGAGCACCATTAATGTAACCTTATTGGAAGATACAGCACAGCTCGATGAAGTTGTGGTAGTCGGTTATGGTGCACAAAAGAAGGAAGCCGTTACGGGGGCCGTTTCGACCGTAACGACCGAAGAAATAACCGCACTGCCCGTGGCAGGGTTCACCGAGGCCATTCAAGGCCGAATGCCCGGGGTACAGATCACCAATAACGGTTCGCCCGGAAGCGACCCCATTGTACGGATCAGGGGTATCGGGTCCATCACTTTTTCACCGAACCCATTATATGTGGTAGACGGCTACCCGGTGGGAAGCCTTTCGGATTTCGACAACAACGACATCCTGTCCATTTCAGTTTTAAAGGATGCAAGTGCAGCGGCCATTTATGGTTCACGTGCCGCAAACGGTGTAGTAATAGTTACCACCAAAAAAGGTCGGGCAACAGGAGATTTGGAAGTCAATTACCACGGTTATTCCGGGTTCGCACAAGATACCAAACGCTTAGACCTATTAAATAGGGAAGAATACCTCGAATTCGGTAGAATGCTGTTGACCAATGGCGATGCGGCCTTCCCTTCCCGTTGGTCGAACATGAACGAGCCCGTTTATGCAGGTGCCAGCCAAACGTATGCACAAACCGACGTCGACTACCAAGATGCCTTTTTTAAGACCGGCATCACCAACCAGCATCACCTCAGCGTAAGGGGCGGTTCTGAGAAATCACAGATCTACGGTTCGTTCGGGTACTTCAAACAAGAGGGTATTGTGGTCGGCACGCAGTACGACAGATACAATCTTCGCCTGAACTCCGACCATCAGATCGGGCGGGGACTCGAACTGGGGCAGACCTTAACGGTATCTACGGCCTATAGAAAAAACGAGCAAGATCCCGGAGGAAGGACTCCCATCCAAAACCTTATTCGAAGCATCCCCTACATTCCTATTTACGACCCGACCCTTCCCGGTGGGTACAGGGCTCCCGATGGTTCGGACGGTACCGACCCCGTAAACCCCTTAAAACAGGCCCTCTTGGACCAAAGCACCAACCGGGGCGTACGGATTTTCGGTACGGCCTACGCCCAATTGAACTTTTCCGAATCGCTTAGCTATAGGTTTACGGCGGGAGTCGACTGGAGACAAGACACGGCAAAACAGATCTTTCCCATCTATTTTGATGGTTTCGCGGGCAATACCACTGCCGACATAAGTGAAACGAACACGACCTTTAGCGGCAACTACTTCTCCAACCAATTGAACTTCAACAAATCTTTCGGCGACCACAATTTGGATGCCGTTGCCGTCGCCGAACGGCAAGACAACAAAATTACCGCCTTAGGAGTGCAGGGCGAACGATCGTCAAACGACATCGTTGTCTTGGGAGGGGCCGACAATGCGACCATTACCTCCGGCAGTCTTAACGAAGACACCCTCTACTCTTTTCTGACAAGGGTAAACTACGACTATGCCGGCCGTTATCTATTGAGCGCCTCCATCAGGCGGGATGGTTCCTCTAAATTTGCCGATGGTTATAAATGGGGTACCTTCCCAGGGGTATCGGCGGGTTGGAACATTGCCGAAGAACCCTTTATGTCGGGCTTGACCAAGCTTTCCGAATTAAAAATAAGGGCAAGTTGGGGCCAAGTAGGTTTCGAAGGGGTGAGTTCGTACGCCAGTCAGGCCGGTATTCAGTCGAATACCACCTACATCTGGGGCAATACCGAGGCCACGGGTACCTACTACGACCAATTGGCCAACCCGCTTTTGGAATGGGAAATTACCGAAATGACCAATGTTGGGCTCGATGTCGGACTGTACAACAACAGATTACAGTTTTCGGCCGAATGGTACGAAAGGAGCACGGACAACCTAATTCTACAGGCTCCCAATATCCCTTCCTTGGGCTTCACCCAATCTACGGTGGCCAATCTCGGGGCCATGGAAAACTGGGGGCTCGAGTTCCAAGGAGTGTACTATAACAATCCTGACCGTGAATTTCAATGGAACATTGCGGCCAACATTAGTATGTACCGCAACAATATTTCGGCGCTTTCGACGCCCGGGGCCACTATCTTTGCCGGGGCCAACCAAGATTTCGGAGGTACCGATATCACCAGAACGGCCGTTGGCGATCCCATTCAATCCTTTTACGGGTGGCGGGTCGACGGTATCTTTCAAAGCGAGGCAGAAATTGCCCAATACGATGCGCTCGACGGCGACCCCAGCACCAGCTACCAATCGAATGCCGCGCCGGGCGACCTGATTTTTAAGGACCTCGACGGCGACTTCGAGATTACCGACAACGACCGTGAGGTTATCGGTAGCTTTATTCCCGACTTTACCTATGGCCTGAATTTCGAGGCGGAGTACAAAAACTTTTTCGGCTCGATGTTCTGGAGCGGTGTACAGGGCAACGATATATACAACGCCCTACAAGTAACCCGACAGGGGGGCTTGCGGCTCTTTAATTCCGACGTGGCCGTTTTGGATGCCTGGACCCCCACCAATACCGACACCGATATACCTAGAATGGTCAACGGAGATCCCAACAAAAACACCCGGACTTCCGATCGATTTATTGAAGACGGGTCTTACCTCAGGCTTCAGAACCTAAAGATCGGGTATAACATTCCAGTGGACAACCTCGACCTATTTGGTAAGAATACGGTCAAAAAGGCCCAAATTTATTTTTCGGCCACCAACCTGTTGACCTTTACCAAATACGATGGTTATGACCCGGAAATCGGGACCAGAAACAACAACACCTTGACCTTGGGCGTAGATTACGGTCAATACCCCAGGCCAAGAACTATACTTGCTGGTATTCAATTAGGATTTTAACAAAACACAATAACAATATTGACATGAAAAGATTATATAGCTTACTCATAGTAGGGCTCATTTTCGTCTCGCAGTCGTGTAATACGGAAGACTTGAATACCTCGAACCCTAATATAACCCAGACCTCGGACTTTTATAGTGACGCAGAACAGTTGGAAACCAGTATTTCGGGAATTTTCGCCGCCATACAGGGCAGTAACCTGATAGGTCGTGAATATTGGTTCTTGCACGACCTTAGAAGCGACGACAACCAGTCGGGGGGCGGTCAATTGGAGGCCCCGAGAAACCAATTGCTCATTGGCACCAACGGTCCATCGAACAGTGTGGCCGATCAAAACTGGGAAGGTTGGTATACCACCATACACAGGGCAAATGCGACCATAAGTTTTGGACAGGATGCCGATATCCCTACCAGTGACAAGAACCGATTACTGGCCGAGGCCTATTTCGCAAGAGGCTGGGCCTTTTTTGAACTCGCCAGTCTCTGGGGAGGTGTTCCCATGCCCCTTCAACCTGCCCTGACCTTGGAAGACAACTTGCCAAGGTCGAGCCAGCAAGAGGTATTGGCCCAATCGCTGCAAGACCTGCAATTTGCCATAGAAAACCTTCCCGTGGCATCGGCCGCCGATGCCGGAAAGCCCACCAAAGGTGCGGCCCAGGCCATGGCCGGACGCGTTTACATGTGGAACGGAGACTACGAAAACGCGAAAAAAATGTTCGAGGCGATCGTAGATTCGAACGAATACGCCTTGGTCGACGAATACGACCACAATTTTCAGGAAGAAACGGAATACAACAAAGAATCGCTGTTGGAAATCGGGTATGCCGATATCGGAAGCTTCAACTGGAACTCCGATTCCAACGGAAAAAACGAACAAAGTGTCCGTACACAGGAATATTCGGCCATTGGATGGAGAAACCTGATTCCTTCCCTGTCCCTTCTGAACGAATTTGAACGGGCCAATAAAGGAGATGCCAAAGACGATCCCCGATTTGCAAAAAGCTTTTACTCGATAGGCGACACCTTTAACAACGGGCAAGACACCCTAGAAGCCGATGCCGTTCAGGGCAACACGGTCACTTTTGAAGGGGAAGAACAAAAGATCAGCTGGAGAAAATACTCCCTGATGTACAAACTTAATCCCGGCGGCTTCTTTATGGGCGGTATCAATATGAGGATTATCCGTTATGCCGAGGTACTGTTGAACTTGGCCGAATGTGAATATGAGGTCGGAACCAACGAAAAGGCCATTGAATACCTCAACCAGGTCAGGACAAGGGCAAGTGTAGACATGCCCGAATACCCGACCGCCAATTACCCGGTAGACTCCGATGCCGAGGTCATGAGGGCCATAATACATGAAAAAAGGGTAGAACTGAGCTCTGAGCAAATTAGAAACAGGGATATTTTAAGGTGGCGAAGGGAAGGTAAACTGACCTATGAGCCTATCCCCCATTTTACACAGAACAAGTTTGAACTTTTACCCATACCCCAAGAAGAGATCGACAATAACGGTGCACTTACGACCGCCGATCAAAATCCAGGGTACTAAGACAGCATTAAGGTAGTTTCTTTAAGTTAGTTTAGTAATTTTAGTGCCATGGCCCTTGTCATGGCACTTTTTTTTAAGACCTATGTACACCTCTCTAAATTCTATCCATGGCAAACTTGCGGCCATCGTTCTTTGCGTGGTTCTTATTTCGTGCAATACAGAAAAAGAAAAGAAAACACCGTTCAAAAGACTTTCGAGCGACCACACCCATATCAAATTCAACAACCTGATTACGGAGAACGAGGTTCTCAATATATTGGACTACGAGTATATTTATAACGGCGGCGGGGTAGGTATTGGCGATTTCAACTCGGACGGCTTGCCCGATATCTGTTTTACCGGCAACATGGTAAGCAGCCGCATATACCTCAACCAAGGCAACCTGCAGTTTAAGGATATTACCGCGGAAGCGGGTCTTATAACGGACAAGTGGTGTTCAGGAGTATCGGTGGTAGACATCAACAACGACGGAAAACCCGATATACACATCGCTACCTCGCACGACCTAGATCTAGGGCATACCGAAAACTACTTTTTTATCAACAGAACAGGAAATGACGGCCAGGTTAAGTTCGAAAACAAGGCCGAAGAGATGAATCTCGCCCATACCTCCTATTCGATTCAAGCCGTTTGGCTGGATTATGACCAAGACGGGGACCTCGATATGTTCTTGGCCAATAATTCAAAGGAAGAATACCCCAAAAACAATCCCTTCGGCCAAAAAAAGGACGGCAGTGGCAAAAGTACCGATCGCCTTTTTCGAAATGAGGGAAGCAAGGGTGACGGTGTTCCCGTATTCACAGACGTATCCGACGAGGCAGGCATAACAATTGAAGGCTGGACCCTAGGGGTAGCGGTTCTCGATATCAACCACGACGGACTTTCCGACATATATGTCGCCAACGATTTCCTATCCAACGATATTCTTTACGTCAACAATGGAGACGGCACCTTTTCCAATCGCATCACCCAATACTTCAAACACCAAAGCCATAACAGTATGGGTATCGACATTGCCGATATTAACAACGATAGCCTACAAGACGTTCTGGTATTGGATATGCTGCCCGAAGACAACCTCAGAAAAAAAACCATGTTCCCCGAAATTCCGTTTGATCGCTTCACTACCTCGATCCGAATGGGCTATCAACCCCAGTTTGTCAGGAACGTGCTCCAAATCAACAACGGCCCCTCGCCCTTCAGCGATATCGGGTATTTGGCCGGGGTGGCCGAAACCGATTGGAGCTGGTCACCGCTGATCGCCGATTTCGACAACGACGGCCTACGCGACATTTACATTACGAACGGCTACCGGAAAGATATTACCGATATGGATTTTGTCGATTTTTACAACTCGATGAACGTTGCCGGCCCGGCAGAAGAAAAAGAATCGCGGTTAAGGGAACAGTTGAAATCGATGGAAGGCATCAAAAAATCGAATTTTTTCTTTAGAAACTCGGGATCGAACACCTTTTCCGATGAAACCAAGAATGCAGGATTGTTTCTCCCCTCTTACAGCAACGGTGCCGCCTATGCCGACCTAGACCTAGACGGCGACCTCGACCTGGTGGCGAACAACATCAACGACGAGGCCCTGATTTTTGAAAACCGGCTTGCCGATACCCAACACCCCAATTCCAATTACCTTAGGATCGCCTTTGAACCCAATGCCGAGAATATCGGGGCCAAGGCATGGGTATATTCCCGCTCAGGTCTAAAATATGCGGAATTCTACCCCCACAAAGGGTATTTGTCCACTTTCGAGCCCGCACTGCATTTCGGATTAGGTTCCGACACCCAGGTCGACTCCCTGTATATACAATGGCCCGATGGAAGAACATCCCGCTACGAAAACCTACGGGCCAACCTACTGTTGAAACCCGAAAAGCAAGGTAAAAAAACAACCATACCCACCCATTCAAAAGGAAAAGACCCCGTTTTTACCGAAGTCAAGGGACCGAATAAACCCACTTATCTTCATAGCGAAAACCTCTTCGACGACTTTAAAAAATGGCCCCTGATCTTCCGGGGGTATAGCAAGCCTGGGCCCATAATCGTTTCAGGGGACATCAACGGTGACGCCTTGGACGATCTGTTTATAGGTGGAACCGCCAATAACGACAATTTTCTGTACCTGCAAGACCCGACGGGCGGTTTTCGCGAACATAGCTTGGCAAGGCCTTCCGATGTGCTTCCTGCCGAATGTTCGGGAGCCTCGCTATTCGATGCCGATAACGACGGCGACCTCGACCTGTACATCGCCCACGGCAGCTCGGAAAATTACTCAAATATGAGGTTTTATCAAGACCTTCTATACCTGAACGACGGTGAAGGCAACTTTAGCCTCAAGGAGGACGGGCTGCCCAAAATCGAATACCCCACCAATACGGTCGTCCCTTTCGATATGGACCAGGATGGCGATCTCGACCTTTTTGTAGGCGGACGGCTAGACCCGAACAACTATCCCTTCTCCCCGAAGTCTTATATTTTAGAGAATGACGGGGGTGTATTTACCGATGCCACCAACGAACTGGCCCCCCACCTAGACAGGCTTGGCATGGTCTCCGATGCACGGGCCGGGGATATCGACAACGACAGCTGGGTCGATTTGGTAATCGTAGGCGATTGGATGCCCATCACCGTGCTCAAGAACCGCAACGGCCGCATGGAATTCGATGTATCGGAAAACCAAGGGTTGGAGCAAAGCCACGGATGGTGGAACTGTATCGAAATGGCCGATTTCGACAAGGATGGCGACCTGGATTTCGTCGTAGGCAATTGGGGACTTAACAATCCCTTTGATGCCAGCGTTCAAGAGCCCTTAAGCATTTATGCCAAAGACTTTGACAATAACGGTACCGTTGAACCGATCTTTACCCAGTATATCGAAGGTCGGGAATATATTGTGCACTCAAGGGGCACACTTGTGAAACAGCTTCCCCTGTTGCGGAAACTGACGAAAAACTATGAAGATTATGGCAAAAAATCCTTCCCTGAGCTCTTCGACACGAAAAACATAGACCCCAAGTCTATCTTCAGAACCTACGAATTGGCATCTGTCTATGTAGAAAACCTGGGCAACGGCTCTTTTGCATATACCCCCTTGCCTATAGAAGCCCAACGGGCGCCCTTAATGGATCTGTCAATTACCGATCTGAACGCCGATGGCCTACCCGATATTCTCGGGGTGGGCAACTATACCGATACCGAAGTTTTAACCGGGCACTACGATGCGGGCAACGGAATTTCGTTGATCAACCCCGGAAACGGCACATTTAAGGTGTTGGGCACGCAAGAAAGCGGGTTTTCGGTACCCGAGGAAGCCCGTACGCTTATCGACCTGAATACCGCGGACCATGGAAAACTATGGATCGTAGGCCTTCAGAACGACAGCCTCAAGACCTTTCGAAAAACGCCCCGAAAGGAAATGGGCCCCATACTTCCTTAAAGATTACGGTTTTTTATACGGGTCCAAGGTTTCGATGGTGCCGTCGGGCCTGTAGCTGATCTCGGCTACCTTGACCGACCTGAGATGGGTTACGCCCTTGGATAGGCTCGAGTCGTGATAAAACAGGTACCACTTGCCTTCTATTTCGCATATGGAGTGATGGGAGGTCCACCCGACGACCGGGTTCAAAATTCTTCCCGTATAGGTAAAGGGTCCATAGGGACTATCGCCGATGGCGTAGCAGATAAAATGGGTGTCGCCCGTAGAATAGGAGAAATAGTATTTACCCTTGTACTTGTGCATCCATGAGGCCTCAAAAAACCTTCGCTCGTTATCGCCCGCCAGCAACAAGCTGCCTTGGTCGTCCAAAATTTTGATTTCCCTTGGTTTTTCGGCGAACTCCAACATATCATCCGTCATTTTTGCAACAAAGGGAAGCAGGGCAGGTTCATTGTCGTCGGGAATATGTGCCGTGGGGCTCCCTGGGTGTTCCGAATTGAACTTTCCGGTTCTCCAGCGCTGTAGCTGTCCGCCCCACAATCCCCCGAAATACATATAATAATTACCGTCTTCGTCTTCGAAAACGGCCGGGTCGATGCTAAAACTGCCCTTTATGGCTTCCGGTCGAGGCTCAAAAGGGCCCTCGGGACGATCGCTTACGGCAACACCTATCCTAAAGATCCCATCGTAGTCCTTGGCCGGGAAATACAAGTAATATTTACCGTTTTTATGGGCCGCATCGGGTGCCCACATTTGCCGCTCCGCCCAAGGTACATCGCGCACGTGCAAGGCCACCCCATGGTCTACGGCCTTGCTATCAATGGTGTCCATAGAGAGAACATGGTAGTCTTCCATGGCGAAGTGACTGCCCAGATCGTCGAAAGCCTCGCCAGCATCGATATCATGTGATGGATAGATATATATTTTACCGTTGAAAACGTGGGCCGAGGGATCGGCCGTATAGATATGGTCGACCAAAGGCCTTGAAAGGGCCCTTTTATTCAATTCTTCAAAATCGATATGATCAATTGCTTTTTCTGGCATGGTCAATTTATTGATGGTATTCTTGGTTTCTATTCTATCGGTGTGGATCTTCTTTTGCTTAAATCGGACTCGATCTGCACTTCCATTTTTTTGTCAATCTCATAGAAAAACAATAGGCCGGCCCCCACGACAAAGGGGATTGCCGGAAAAACGCTAACCAGTAGCCTGATACCCATTATGGCACTTTCGGCCTGCACCTCGGTGTTGGGCATATATTCGAAAATACCGAGTACCCATGTCGTTATGGCCCCACCAATACTGAGTCCGGCCTTTAGGCCAACCATCATGGCAGAAAAGATAATGGCGGTCGCCCTGCGGTTGTTCCTCCAGTCCGAAAAATCGGCCACATCGGCAATCATGGCCCACAAAATGGGAATGGTTATACCATAGAAGAAACCATGAAAAACCTGTGAAATGAACATCAAGCTTACCGCCTCTGGCGGAAAAAAATAAAAGAAGACGACAAATAGGGCCGAAATAAATAGAAAAGTGCCGAATACATCGCGCTTACCGTATTTGTCGGCCAATCTTTTCGACAAGGTAATCCCCACGATCATAAATACAATCCCCCCCGCATTAAAAAGGCCGAAACCTGCCGAAATGGGGTCTTCACCAAATTGGTTCAAGCCTATATTCGACAAAAAATCGAGTATGGGTTGTATGAACACTGCCAATTTCGGACGATCCACATAATTTTCGAAGTAATAGACATAGGCCCCGCCCTTCATCGCCAGGGTAATGAACACCAATGTGGTCAGGGTAAGCATAATAACCCAAGGCCTGTTTTTCACCAAATCGCCCAAATCTTCCTTTAGGCTCGACTTCTGTTCGGGTTTCGGAACGATCCGCTCGCGTGTGGTAAAGAAAGTTATCAAGAGCATGAAGGTGCCTACGATGGCCAGAACGGTCATTACCTTTTCAATACCCACGGCCATGTCGCCATTACCGGCGCTCTTTATAATGCCCAGCATAAAGACCTGTACAAAGAACTGGGCGAACATGACGGCTACGAACCGATAGGAAGACAGGCTGTTTCTCTCGCCCATATCGCCGGTAATAACGCCACTAAGGGCGGAATAGGGCAGGTTATTGGCGGCATAGAGCAGTAGCAGTAAAGTATAGGTAACGATAGCGTAAATTACCTTGCCCTTATAGGAGAAATCGGGTGTCGTAAAGGCGAATAGCGCCACCACTCCCAAAGGAATGGCCGTCCACAACACCCAGGGCCGGAATTTGCCCCACCTGGTATGGGTCCTGTCTGCCAGGGCACCAACAACAGGGTTAAAGACAAATGCCGCTATCAAGCCGACCACCAGCATAATTACCGAAGAATCCTTTGGCGACAGCCCGTATATATCCGTATAGAAAAATGCGAGATAGGTAATTAAGGTTTGAAAGACCAAATTGGCGGCCAAATCGCCCAAACTATACCCTATTTTTTCCCCGACGGAGAGTTTTTCAGAATTTGTAGACATTGTCGAATCGATTGTTTATTTGTTTAAGGCCTATTTTTTGAGTTTCATGATACTTTCATAGGCCTTTTTGGGGCGATAATTCCTATCAAAAAGCAATGGGTAATTGGTTCTGCCCTTGATCGGCCAACCGTTCAACCACGAAGCCCCATCGTTGATACCCCAAAAGGTTACCCTGTCGATCTTGTCCCGGTGTTTAGCAAACAATGAAAAAATATCGGCATAACGTTCGGCCAGTTGATTCTGGACGGAATCGGGGAGACTTTCGGGATAGGGGTTCATAAACTTATTGCCTTCGAAGTTCTGGCTGACTTCGGCCCCTTCCAATTCCCAAGGATTGGGAAGTACGGTAATATCAAGCTCGGTAATCAGTACCTTTACCCCGGCCTTGTGATAGGCCAGTATACTTGTTTCGATTTCCTCAAGCGTCGGTCTCTCGAGGTTCCAGTGGCCCTGCATACCTATGGCATCGATTTTAACCCCATTTTCCTGTAAGTTTTTCACCAATCGAATGGCTCCTTCCCTTTTTTCCGGATGGGTAAGGTTATAATCGTTGTATACCAGTTGGGCCTCGGGGTCGGCCTTGGCCGCAGTCCGAAAGGCCAGCTCCAAATAGTGATCGCCCAAAACCTCTTTGAAAATCGATTCCCTTAGGCTGCCGTCTTCATTAAGGGCCTCGTTTACCACGTCCCACGAATCTATTTTGCCCTTGTACCTGCCGACTATTTTGGTGATATGTTCCGTTAACAACCCGGCCATGGACGCACTATCGTTAACTTGGGCCACCCATTCGGCGAGTTGGCTGTGCCAAACCAAGGTATGTCCAACAATATGCATATTGTTCTTTTGCCCCAAGCGGACATATTTGTCGGGCATTTCAAAATTGAACTTGTCGGGGAAGGGGTGTATGTGCTCCCACTTCATGATGTTCTCAGGAGTAATGCTGTTAAACTCCCTCCTTATCAGATCTAGGGCCAAGGTATCGGAGCCATTGATGGCACCTCCGTTGATCGCGGCCCCGATAAAGAAATCGTACGAGAAGGTATTTTTCAGACTGGGCACCAAGCTTTCTTCCATGCCCGGTTTCCCGTTAGGTTTATCCTTACAGGCCATAAAAAGAATCAAAATGCAAAAAAGGCCAATCGGCCGAAAATGGGAGAAAAGGTTCATAATGCTTTATAGTTTCGACCAATAATTGGCCCGTTTAATTATTAAATGCTTAGTTTTTAACCACTTAAATATGCAATTACACAAAAAAACACCTAGAAATTAACAACATTACAAAATTCGGTTTTATACCTATTGTCGGCTACCAATTATGAAGCAAGGATTGTCAAAAATGTGGCATAGGTTCTGTAACTGCCAGGGATTTAAAAAGGGATTACTCTTGTTTCAACTCGGTAGGCAACACCCCGAAGTAGGCCTTAAAACATTTGGTGAAGTATGAAGGTGAAGAGAAGCCGACCTTAAAACACACCTCACTTATTGAAGCATCGCCATTCTCAATTATTTCCTTGGCTTTTTCTAGGCGTAGTTTTCTTAGAAATTCATTGGCCGTAAGTCCGGTTAAGGCCTTTATCTTGCGATAGAGTTGACTGCGGCTCAGGTTGAGTTCGTTGGCCAAGTGTTCGACATTCAGTTTTTCATCCGCAATGTTCTCCACAATATATTCCATCACCTTGTCAATAAACCTCTTGTCCATCAACGAGGTGTTTTCCGGTATTTTTACAACAGCGGTGGCATTGGCGAATTTTTCGAATAAAATTTGCCGGCTCTTTAAAATACGTTTCAATTGGGCCCTAAGCACGTTCATATCAAAAGGCTTGCTGAGATAAATATCGGCACCGGAATCGATTCCCTTGACCCAATCTTCGTTCATGGTCTTGGCCGTGAGCATCAGTATGGGAATGTGGCTCGTTTTAAGGTCTTCCTTTATGGCCTCACAGAATTTGAATCCGTCCATTTCGGGCATGACCACATCGGTAATGATCAAATCGGGTATGTGCTCCAGGGCAATCTGCACTCCCTGCGCCCCATTGGCCGCTTCAAGCACTGAATAATCGCACCGTAGCTCATTTGTAAGGTAGGTTCTTAGTTCGGTATTGTCTTCTACGATAAGAAGGGTCTTTTTTTGACCTTCCGGAGTTTCCCCTTTCGGGGCGACGGGTATGTCGTAACCGACCTTAACGAGGCCTTCCTTTTCAGCCTCCGTGGTCAAGAACAGCTCTCCGTCCTGGAAATGCTCTTTCCCCAAGGGCAGGAACACCCTGAACTTGGTACCTACGGCCTCTTCGCTTTCGACCGTAATATGCCCCTTGAGCAGATCGACAAAACTTTTTACCACCTCAAGACCAATCCCCGTACCCCCGTAGTACTGGCTGTTCATGTTCTTGACCTGATAGAACCGGTCAAAAATATTTCGCACCTCCTCTTGGCTTATACCGCTTCCCGTATCTTCGATATATATTTCAACGGCAGGCAATTTCGCCTTGTCGTCTAGTAAGGGAAATACCATGGCCTCTACCTTTTTGTGCACGCCGATCGTAATGGTTCCGTTATCGGGGGTAATCTTAAATGCGTTGGAAAGAATGTTAAAAAGCACTTTTTCGAGCATTCCCGGATCGCTCCAAAGTTTGAGCTCTTCCTTATCCGATTCAAAAAGCAGGGCGATATTCTTCAGGGCCGCTTCCTCGTTAAAATAAGCCACTATTTCGCGACTAAAGGCCACCAGCTCAATTTCCGAGACCTTTATCGAAAACTTGTTGAGCTGTAATTTTCTAAAATCCATCAGCTCATCTATCAAGCGCTTCAACCTGTTGGTGCTTTTGTGGATAATGTCCAGTTTTTCCAATACCCCTTGCGAGATATCCTTGGCATTGTTGCGCAATATCGACTCCAAGGGATTTATTATCAGGGTCAGGGGTGTTCTAAACTCATGGGAGATATTGGTAAAGAACTGTATTTTTCTATTGTTCAGTTCTTCTACCTGCATTCGCTTGGCACGTTCTACCTGCACCATTCGTTTTTCGCGTATTCTTTCCCTGGTCAATCGGAATGCAAATATGAGGGCCAAGCCCAATAATACAATATAACAAGTGATGGCCAAATTGGTTTTCCACCAGGGCGGAAGCACGGTCAAGGTCAAGGTCTTGGTACTTTCGCTCCAGACCCCGTCGTTATTGGCGGCCTTCAGCATAAAAACGTAATCGCCCGGGGAAAGGTTGGTATAGGTGGCGCTTCTGGTGTTCCCGACGAAATTCCACGATTCTTCGAGCCCTTCCAAATAATAGGCGTATTGGTTTTTGCCCGGCCGGGTATAATTGACCCCAACAAATTCGATCGTAAAAACCGATTGTTTGTGGTTTAAGGTAATATGGTCGGTTTGCGATATCGCCTTTTTCAAAGGCGACTTTTCTTCGTTTGGTTTAACGGACTGGTTGTAGATCTTAAAATCGGTAAAAAACAGCTCGGGACGCCCCTCGTTCATAGGTATCTGATCGGGCTCAACGATGTTTACGCCTTTATAGTTCCCAAAATACAGGGTTCCGCTTTCATCCTTAAAAGCCGCGTTAAAGTTAAAATCGTTCGACAGCAGGCCGTCGTTGCTATCGAAGTTGGTAAAACTGTTGTCCGTTCGGTCCATATATGACAACCCCTTGTTACCGGCCACCCATAGTTGACCCGAGTCGCTTTCGATAATGGTCGCGATGGTCTCTTGCGCCAAACCGGTCGAACTGGCATTGTACCAGTCTATCTTCTGCGTATCCCTATCGTACTTCCAGAGCCCTGCACCATCGGTACCGATCCACATATTCCCTTGGCTATCCTCATAGAGCGAAACGATCATATCCATCATGGTCTTTTCTGCCTGAATACGTTCTGCAGAGGGTGCCAAATCCAATTTGGAGAAACTATGGGCCGATGTACGGTCGCGTTTGAACACCCCCCGGGTGGTACCCACCCAGATCGTATTTTTGCTATCGACAAGCACTTTTCGAATCTCGGCTTGACTTTGCGGCAATCCCGTTAGGGCTTCATCTTCGATAAAGCCAAATTTATTTTCTCGTGAATCGTAAAAGTGTAGGCCGTTGGAATAGGTTCCGATCCACAACACCCCCTCGTCGTCTTCTGAAAAGCTCATTACCCGATTGGCCCTTAATCGACCGTCGACGTTCTCGATCGGAAATTGCCCGAAGGCCTTAGCGTTCTTGGGAAGGTAAAAGATACCCGAGTTCCACGTGCCTACCCAAAGGGTTTCCCTGCTATCGATAAACAAGGTCTGCACATCAACGGCGGTCAGTCCTGATGCTATGGGGTTGTCGGGATCGATTAAATGCACGATGCTCTTATCCTCCAAATTGTAAACATCGATACCTCCTCCGTCCATCCCTATCCACAACCTATTGTGGCCGTCCTTAACAATGGTGGTAACCGAAGACGATTGCAAGGAGTTGTTAACGTTGGGCAAGCTTTCGATATCCTTGAACTTGTCGTAATACCGGTCGTATACGCCGATGCCCTTATTGTAATAGCCGATCCATATTCTATCCCGCCTGTCTACAAACAAGCTCCATATCGAATTGGACTTTAGACTGTTCTCATCAAATTTATCGTATCGACAATTTTTGACCACTTCCCCGTTCCTCTCGATTACGTAAAGTCCGTCGTTCTCGGTACCGCAAAGAATTCGGCCATCGGGTGCCTGGACCATGGTTAAGATCCGCTCGTCGCTGATGGTGTAGTTGTGCACCGTTTTGGGGGTAATCGATACATCTTCGATTTTGACCAAACCGCTCGAGAAGGTGCCCATCCAAAGGGAACCGGAATCGTCGATCAACATCGACTCAATGTTCAGGTTGGGAATCTTACCAGACCCCGACTTATCGTAAAGGGGGACCGCCTTTGCCCGATCACCATCGTATTCGAACAGGCCACAACTTGATCCGATCCAGATCTTGCCGTCTTTTCCTTTGGCGAAGCTTCCTACCAACATATTGCCATACGGACCTGGAATCATGGCCACGGGCCTTCCGACCAAAGTTTCGGGATCGACTTCGAAGAGTCCGTTCGCATTGGTTCCGACCAGGATTTTGCCCGACTTCGTTTCGTCAATGGCCCGGACAACCAATTTATCCAAAGGCTTCGTCCCATCGTAAAAGACAATCCGATCAAATCGGTCGAGGTCTCGATCGTATAAATTCAGCCCTACTTCGGTTCCCACCCACAATCGATTTGAGCTGTCTACAAATGCCGTTTGAACCAGAGAACTGTTCAACGATTTGGGGTTGTTGAATTCCTGCTTGTACGATACCAGGTCAACACCGTAGTATTTATAGAGCCCCGATCCATAAGCCCCGATCCATACCAACCCCTGTTGGTCTTGAACAATGGCCGAAATGGCCCGTTGCGTAATGCGGTGCTCCATATCGACAAACGAATAGACCCCACCCTGTGCCTGTGCCTGTGCCCAGGTATGCTGAACCATGCCAAGCAATAAAACAAGCAATATCTTATGGTTGTCTATACTTTTCATATGAAATTAACCAATCGGGGAAACGGACTAGGCGGGATATTTACAAGGTTCGCCCTGTCTTTGTGCTAATTAAATATAGGCAATTACCTTTAACCATGTATCAACGATGTTATTGTTTAACGCAATCTTTCCAACAAAAAGCATCTTTTTTTTCGAAAATAAGAATTACCACAAAGCCAGCCTTATGTAGAAGACCCTCAAATTCCACAATGCTTCAAAAGTGATAGTATGGGCAACATTTTTTTTATTGCTTACGTCCGGTTTGAATGATATTTGAACAAACCGAATCGATCTGGCCATGCGGTGATAGCCCGTATCGCAACTTTTGCAAAGCGCTTTAAGGGCTATTTCATATATTTAAAAGTGGCTTTTGATTCCACCTACCCAAAATACAGCCCAGTTATGGCAAGACACATAATCGTACTCATTCTTTGTTTACCCTGTTTTTTTCCGCTTTTTGCGCAAGAACCATCGGGTTATAATCTTTGGTTGCCCTATTCCAAGATTAGCGAATCGCCAGTTTTAAAGGAATACACCGATATTACAAAAACCATTTCCCTTCCCGGAGCCTCACAAACATTGCAAATAGCCCGAACGGAACTCAACAGGGCATTAAAAAAAATGTTAGGCGCCCCTCCGTCCGTCGCTACCTCATTAAGGGCCGACCCTACCCTACTGATCGGCACAAAAGACCTTTTACCCCCTGAGCTACAAAAAATGGTGAACGATGACCTAAGTCGGGCAGGAGACGAGGGATTCGTCATAAAATCAGTGAAGCACAGGAAGAAGAAAATACTGTTGATAAGCGCCAACGGCGATATTGGTATTCTCTATGGAGTGTTCAGGTTCCTAAACCTTATGCAACAACACCAAAGTTTTGTAAAGATCTCATTGGTCGATTACCCCAAGATAGACCTGAGAATGCTCAATCATTGGGACAACCTGGACCGGACCATTGAAAGGGGCTATGCCGGATTTTCGCTGTGGAACTGGCAAAAACTTCCCGAATTCATCGATCAACGTTATATCGACTATGCCCGGGCCAATGCCTCGATAGGCATCAATGCCGTTTCCTTGACCAACGTAAACGCCAACGCCTTGATACTGACCCCCATGTACCTTGAAAAGGTGAAGGCCCTGGCCGATGTTTTTCGCCCCTATGGCATAAAGGTATACCTTACCGCACGTTTTTCGGCACCCATTGAAATCGGCACTTTGAAAACGGCCGACCCCCTAGATCCGAATGTAAAACAATGGTGGGCGGACAAGGCCGACCAAATCTACTCCCTTATCCCGGATTTTGGAGGCTTTTTGGTCAAGGCGAACTCCGAAGGGCAGCCCGGACCCCAAAACTACGGTCGAAACCATGTAGATGGTGCCAATATGCTTGCCGAATCTTTACGACCCCATGGCGGAAATGTCATCTGGAGGGCCTTTGTTTATTCAGAACACGATGCCGACGACAGGGCCAAACAGGCCTATACCGAATTTGTACCCTATGACGGTAAGTTTATGGACAATGTTCTTGTACAGACCAAAAACGGCCCCATAGATTTTCAGCCGCGCGAGCCGTTTCACCCTATGTTCGGCGCAATGCCGAAAACCCCATTGATGATGGAATTCCAGATTACCCAAGAATATCTGGGTTTTAGCACCCATCTCGTTTTTCTTCCAAAACTCTATGAAGAAGTTCTCGATGCAGATACTTATCAACAAGGAGAAGGCTCTACCGTCGCCCGAATTATAGACGGCACATTGCAAAACCAAAAAATCAGCGGTATGGCCGGGGTCTCCAATGTCGGAAACGATATGAATTGGACCGGGCATCCCATGGCACAGGCCAATTGGTACGGATTCGGTCGCCTGGCGTGGGACCCCTACCTCAGTTCAGAAACCATTGCCGAAGAATGGTTGCGCATGACCTTCTCCAACCAAGAGGCCTTCATCGGCCCCATGAAGGAAATGCTGATCAAATCAAGGGAGGCCGTTGTCAACTATATGAACCCCTTGGGCCTCCATCATATTTTTGACACAGGGCACCATTACGGTCCCGGGCCATGGGTCAGCGAATTGAGCCGCCCCGAATGGAACCCGACCTATTACCACAATGCCGATGCCAAGGGCATAGGTTTCGACCGCACGCCCAGCGGCAGCAATGCCACCGAGCAATATGCAGAACCTTTGCGCAGCCGATTGAACGACCCCGACACCTGTCCTGAAAGGTATTTGCTATGGTTCCATCACCTGTCGTGGGATTACCGGCTCAAAAACGGTAAAACCCTCTGGCAAGGCATGGCCCTGAAATATCAGGAGGGAGTGGACCAGGTAGAGGAAATGATCGCCACCTGGAAGCAAATGCAACCCTATGTCGACCAAGTCCGACACAAAGAGGTGCAAATGCTACTACAAATACAGCTCAAGGAAGCCAAGTGGTGGCGCGATGCCTGCTTGCTCTACTTTCAGACCTTCTCCAAAAAAGACCTTCCCGAAGGCGTCGGGAAGCCCACCCGAACCCTTGAACATTTTAAATCGTTAAAATTCCCCTTCGCACCGGGCATACGGCCCCAGTGGAACTGACCAAGGTTAAAAAGGGAAGAGCTTGGCCAATTTACCTGAAAGTCGGCCGTACCGTTAAACAAAGCATAATCACCATCATTTTCACACCATGATAGCATTCAAAAAGATTAACCCCGTTCCTTATATCGCATTACTTTTCATCTTTGTTTCAACGTATCCGTGCCTTGCCCAAATTCGATTGCCCAAACTCATCGGCAACGGGGCCGTTCTACAACGCAATACCGAATTAACCCTCTGGGGATGGGCCTCGCCAAACGAATCGGTCGAACTCCGGTTTAAGGGCAAGGCGTACACAACCACTGCAGACAACCAAGGCAATTGGCGACTCCTTCTCCCGCCACAACCGGCAGGCGGCCCCTTTAAAATGGATTTCAAGGGTACGAACCGCATTACCGTCGACAACATCCTTTTTGGTGAGGTATGGCTATGTTCGGGACAATCGAATATGGAACTGACCATGAGCCGGCTTCGCGATGTCTATCCCGACATCATCAAAAGTTCGGAAAATTCAAAAATCAGGCAGTTTTTGGTGCCTGACAAGTACGACTTTAATACCGCCCATACCGATTTGGATTCGGGCAGTTGGATGGAAGCCAACCCAAGGAACCTATTGGACTTTTCAGGGGTCGCCTATTTTTTCGCCAAAGACATTTTCGAAAGGTACCAAGTGCCCGTGGGCCTGATCAACGCCGCCTTGGGCGGTTCTCCCGTAGAGGCCTGGATGAGCGAAGAAGGACTTAAAAATTTTCCGGAAGCCTACGAAGAGCTCCAACGTTTTAAGGACGAGGGATTTGTTGCCGAAATCGAAAAGAAAGACCAAAAACGCCAACAAGAATGGTTTAAAAAATTAGAGGAAGAAGACGAAGGGCTGA
Source organism: Pseudozobellia thermophila (assembly GCF_900141855.1). GTDB lineage: Bacteria > Bacteroidota > Bacteroidia > Flavobacteriales > Flavobacteriaceae > Pseudozobellia > Pseudozobellia thermophila. The sequence continues at coordinate 873,254 of NZ_FQYU01000001.1, read as the reverse complement.
CCCCAAAAAGCAAATGGTTCTCCATGGACTTGGATGATTCAACCTGGGATGCAATGAACATACCCCGTTTTTGGGCCGATAGCCCACTGGGCAATGTAAACGGAGTGGTTTGGTTCAGAAAACATTTTGTCGTTCCTGAAGCTTGGGTGGGCAAAGAGGCCAAACTTTGGCTCGGGAGAATGGTCGACCAAGACCACGTATACGTCAATGGCACCTTTGTGGGCACTACCGGATATCAATATCCTCCCCGAAAATACACCGTAAACGACAGCCTCTTAAAAAAAGGCGATAATACCATTACCATCCGCCTCATCAACCAACAGGGCAAAGGTGGCTTTATTCTCGACAAACCCTATTTTATTTCGGTAGGCACCGACACGATTGACCTAAAAGGCCCATGGAAATACAAATTAGGTGCGGCTATGCCTCCCTTAGAGGGTCCCACTTTTATCCGTTGGAAACCTGGAGGGCTATACAATCGAATGATATCGCCCCTACTCAATTATAAGATCAAGGGCGTAATCTGGTACCAAGGCGAGTCGAACACGAACCAACCCGAACGCTATTTTCAAACCTTTCCCGCATTGATCCAAAATTGGCGGAGCCAATGGAATATCGGCGATTTTCCGTTTCTCTACGTACAATTGGCCAACTTTATGGAAGAAACGAATGTACCTGTAGAAAGTGCATGGGCCCAACTCAGGCAGGCCCAACTAAACACCCTAAAAGTTCGCAATACGGGTATGGCGGTTATAACCGACCTTGGGGAGTGGAACGATATCCACCCGCTAAACAAAGCGGATGTAGGCAAAAGATTGGCACAACTGGCCTACCGTCTGGCCTACAACGAGACCGATGCCCGGTTGAGCCCCATTCCAAAAAAAGCCAAATTCCGTACCGACCATGTAAGCATAGCCTTTGACCATGTAGGTTCGGGATTAAAGATCAACCATGGCGATTATTTGAAGACCTTTGAGCTTTCGTCCGACGGCAAGACCTTCTATAGGGCCCGTGCGGAAATAAGGGGAAAAAATATAAGGGTAGAAAACGATAAGCTAAAAAAACCCGTTGCCGTTCGGTACGCCTGGTCCGATAATCCGGCAAAGGCCAATCTGTTCTCTAAGGAAGGGCTTCCCGCATCCCCCTTTGAACTAAGAAAAGAGTAGTTGTCTCAGTTCCACTTAAAGGCGAAATACCGGCAAGGTTCGTCGCCCGCATTTTCAATGCCGTGCATTGATCCCGACTTGGCCAAATAAAAATCGCCCGGACCGGCTTGATATACCTTGCCGTCAATAGTCATCTTGGTCTTACCTGCAAGCATCAAGATGATCTCGGTTTCAATGTGCTTATGGGGTTTATGGCTCGGTCCTTTTTTGTCCAGCTGGGTAATGTGCATTTCAAAACGTTCGCACATCGCCGTCGGCCGGTCGAAATAAGGCACTCCCCCGCCCCTGGCACTAGGCTTAAAGGTAAGCGAGTCGGCATTGATCATCAACGAACCTCCGGCATTCCTACCTCGTTCAATATCCATGGCCTTTCGGGCCCTATACCGCAACACATAATAGGTAAGGTCGGTATCCCCCACATTTTCAACGGAGTGCATTTGTTGCGGCATGAGCAAAATAACCCCTTCGGGTCCAAGGATCCTACTTTCCCCTTCAATGGTCACCTTCATGGTGCCCTCTCTGACTATGAGGCACTCCTCAATATCCTTATTGGCATGGGCCGGCCCTGGTGTGGCGCCCGGTTTTTGTGTAGTGGCGTGCATTTCGATATACTCAAAATGGGGGGATGTTCCTTCCAGGATACTCCGGCCTTCCTTTAGTTCACTCTTTTTTACCGGAAAATCGTTCCACTTATAAATCCCCTCCCTAATCGGATCGAGCTGGGCGTTGGAACAAATGGCAAACAGGACAATAAAGCTGGAAATAGTTGTTTTCATCATAAGGGTTTTAAAGGATGTTCGATAGAGGTAGCGCCGAGGTCAAAAACCCGTTTTTCGCCCAATCCATCATACCAATATAAGGAAAAAGAACGGGTTGCACCTGTATTTGCCCTATGTTGAACCCAAGGCAACCAAAAAAATCGGCCTTGTCATTGACCGATGTCCCCTCTCCCAAATTTTTCATCTAGGATTATGAGGTAAACCTAAACTTTCTTACATTAGTGCAATCGATTACTCAACTCAATAAAATGACTTACAAAAACACCTCTTTTACCCGTTTATTTTTGATCCTGTCCCTTTTTGGCATCCTATTGAACTCGTGTAAGGAAAAAACAGTTTCCGTTTTTGATGAGGCAGACGCCATAATAAATTCCATTGTTGTGCCCACCTTTCCCGATAAGGTATTCGACATCATCGAATACGGGGCGATAAGCGACGGTGAGACCAACAATTCCGAAGCCATTAAAAGGGCCATTGAAAGCTGTCACCAAGCCGGTGGCGGAACGGTTTTAATTCCCGCGGGTAAGTTTCTTACGGGGCCCATACATCTAAAAAGCAACGTTAACCTTCACCTCGAAGAGGGAGCGGAGGTCTTGTTTTCCAAAAACAAGGCCGACTACCTGCCCGTGGTACATACTTCATACGAGGGGGTGGAACTCATGAACTATTCGCCTTTGATCTATGCCTACAAGCAAAAAAACATTGCCATTACGGGTAAAGGCACCTTTAACGGACAGGCCGACAAAACCAATTGGTGGCCTTGGTGCGGAGCTGAAAGATACGGCCATATCGAAGGGGAGCCCCAGCAACGCGATGACCACAACCTGCCCCGCCTTCGCAAGATGAATGAAAATGCCGTACCCTATACCGAACGTATTTTTGGTGCGGGCCATCAGTTACGTCCGGCCTTCTTCCAGCCTTTTGGCTGCGAAAATGTGCTGGCCCAGGGCGTAACCTTTACCAATGCCCCTTTTTGGGTAATGCATCCCATTAAATCAACCAATGTAACCGTAGACGGCGTTACCGTGAGCAGCCATGGGCCCAATAATGACGGTTGCGACCCCGAATACTCCAAAAACGTACACATTAAGAATTGTGTTTTTGATACAGGTGATGATTGCATTGCCATAAAATCGGGAAGAAACGATGAAGGCCGAAGGGTCAACATACCCAGTGAGAATATCGTTGTAGAAGATTGTGAAATGAAAGACGGGCATGGCGGCGTGGTCATGGGCAGTGAGATTTCGGCCGGGGTGCGCAATGTTTTTGTCCGAAATTGCAGAATGGACAGTCCGGAGCTGGATCGGGCCATACGGATCAAGACCAACACCCTAAGAGGCGGCTTTGTTGAAAATGTGTACGTAAAGAACATACAGGTCGGCCAAGTTAAGGAAGCCGTACTCAAAATCAACACCTATTACGGTATCTATGACAATCAGGAAGGCGAACACATACCCTCCATTAAAAACATATACCTGGAAGACATCGAAGTCGAAAACGGTGGAAAATATGGTATCTTGATACAAGGAAGGGAAGAAAATCCGGTAAAAAACGTTACCCTTAAAAACGTACACATCAAAGGGGCGGCTACCCCGATGTTGGTCGAAAATTCAGAACCCATCAACTTCGAAGACACCACGATCAACGGTAACAAGTATTAAATTGCCACCGATAGAGTGTCTTTATTTCGGTGGCCGGCTGCTTACATCCAAATCGTTCTGAGCCCATCGTCGGCGCCGAGCAAGGGGTCCGCATCCGGAATGGGCAAAGCGGCAATATTCGTATCGGCCTTGGGCCTTTCCCCGGGAAGGCCTTTGTTCAGGTCCCAAGACCGTCCGTCGGGGTAGGCCCCGACTACCCCAAGGTTCTCACTCCCCAAGTTTTTGTGGCCGACGCCGGCAGGGATGATAACGATATCACCTGCTTCTATCTCGACCTTTTCCCCGCTTTCGCCACCGAGGTGTACCAGCGCCTTGCCCGAATAAACCCCCAGCACTTCGTGTGAAGTACTGTGGTAATGGTGAAACGAATAGATACCGTTACGCCATGAGTTGCTCCAATTATTCCGCAAGAAACGATCTTCCAACCATGAGGCCCCACTGCTTCCGCGTTCGGAAAAGGCATTTTTATAAAGGATCAGGGGTAATTTGTTATTGGGTATTTTACCGTCGTCTTTAAAAAAGAGCTTTTGTGGTTCCTTGGTCATTGCGAAAATAGAATTGGGAAATGAAAATGCGAGTCCGACCAAACCCGAAGCCGTTAAAAATGTCCTGCGATTCACGATGGTCCAATTCGGTTCTTTGTTTGTTTTCTTACTTTATAGCGTTATGACGCTTACACGATCTACGGCGAGATCGAGTCGATACCGGCCGCTAGATTTTGATCATTATCGGGGTACATACCTACAACCCCCGTATCTTAAACCCAGTATACCTGTGCCAAGATCCTTCCCTTATGAAACCTTCTTTTAAATACCTCCCGACGCCTATATTGTCCAGAGGGTCAAACGTAAAATGTACTTCACAAACCTTGGCAAAATCCCTGATCTGCTTATATAAAAATACAGGAAAATTAGCAATGCGAATGGCAAGGGCCCAAAAATGTACTATTTCGTCCTATTGAAAAACCAAGGGCCATTAGCTTAGGAGTTCAACAAATACCCCATATGGGAACCACCCTAGGCCCTAGCCGCTCACATTTAGGTGAAACTAGCAGTTTTTCGACTGCAATAGAAACTGCCAATAGGCATAAGCCCGATGGGCAGATCGATTTTCTTGGGGAAAATAATGCAGGTTGGTACCTTCTTCAAATCTGGGGAGCTCGTCGGTTTTCTTCCATATACCCGCCCCCATTCCGGATACAAATGCGGCACCCAAGGCAGATACGTCCGAGATACCAATATTGATTACGGGTTTTTGTAGCAGATCGGCCATAAACTGCATGAGGAAACGATTGGCGGTGATTCCGCCATCTACATTCAATTCCTTCAAATGGTGTCCCGTTTCAAGCTCTATGGCCTGGATCACGTCCTTAATTTGAAAAGCGATCGACTCCAAGGCAGCCCTTACCAAGTGGTTTTTGGTCGTCCCGAAAGTCAAGCCATGTATCGAGCCCTTCCAGCCTTTTTCCCAATAGGGCGCCCCCATACCGCTAAAAGCCGGAACAAGGTATACCCCTTCGTTATCGGTGAGCGACGTCGCCATCGTCTCAATTTCCTCATTGGAGGAAAAAACACCAAGTTGACTCCTCAGCCATTCCAAAGTAGATCCACAACTGACGATAACCCCTTCAAAGGCATAATTAACCTTTGCGTCCAAACTATAAGCTACCGTGGTCAGCACTCCACTTTTATTTTCTGCCCCGACCTGTTCGGCATTCCATAAAATGGAAGAACCCGTACCCAGGGTAGCCTTGGCCATACCCGTTTCGAAACATCCTTCCCCAAAGAAAGCGGCATGGGAATCTCCGATCATTCCCGTAATCGGAACGGCTCGTTCAAAAACCCCATCAAAATCGGACTCCCCGTAATGTGATGCGGAAGGCAACACTTCGGGCAGCCTAAGTCCACTTACCCCAAAGTCCCCGATTAAACCGGCATCCCATTTCAAGTCAAAGATATTGTAGAGTAAGGTTCTCGAGGCATTGGTATGGTCCGTTAGATATTTTTCGCCCTTGGTTAATTTGAACAAGAGCCACGAATCGATCGTTCCGAAAAAGGCTTCGCCACGGTCTATGGCCCTCTTGATCCGATCCTCGTTTCTGTACAGCCATATTACTTTGGTAGCCGAGAAATACGGATCTATTGTAAGGCCCGTCTTTTTGTTAATGCTTTCCTCTAGGCCTTCACGATCCAATTCTTCACAGATGGCCACGGAACGCTTGCATTGCCAAACGACGGCATTGCGCAGTGGATTGCCGTTTTTATCCCAGATTACAAAGGTTTCCCTTTGGTTCGAAATGCCGCAGGAAACAATATTCGGCATCTCTCCCTGGTTTTTGCCCTTAAAAACATCGCAACATTTTTTTACGGCCCCAATGACCGAATTATAGATTTCATCCGGGTCTTGCTCTACAAAACCCGGTTTCGGATAATACGATTTCAACGGTTCCGTTGCCTTGGCAACCAGCCGTCCTGAAGTATGGAACAAAATGGCCTTGGTACCGCTGGTACCCTGATCTATGGATAAAATATAGGAGTTGGACGTTATCTTTGCCATTGGTACTTACCGTTTTTTGAAACCTTTGTCGTTTTAGTCTTCGTTGGGGTGATTGACCCGATCCATGATTACCGCGACCAGAATTACAAAACCTTTAATGATCTGCTGCCAGAAGGGCGACACGTTCAGCAGCACCAAGCCACTGTTCAAGACCCCTATTATCAATGCGCCTTGAACCGTTCCCATAATGGAACCCCGCCCACCGGACAAAGACGTTCCGCCGATGACCACCGCGGCAATGGAATCGAGCTCATAACTAAAGCCGGCATTGGGTTGGGCAGAATCGAGACGGGAGGTAAGGATTATACCGCCTACGGCCGCAAGAATACCCGCCAATGCATAGACCCAAACCTTTATTTTCGAGATGTTCAGGCCCGACAATCGAGCGGCACTTTCGTTGCCCCCGATGGCATAGACATACCGCCCGAACTTGGTCTTTTTGGTTACCACAACGGCTATGGCAACGACGATCGCCGTAATCCAAACGGGCATGGGAATACCCAAAAACCACCCCGTACCGATAAAGGCAAAATCTTCCCCCAGTCCCGTAATGGGGAAGCCCCCGGTCCATAGCATGGTGGCTCCACGGGCAATGGTCAACATGGCAAGGGTAGCCACAAAGGGCGGTACCTTAAAACGGGTAATCATCCATCCATTGAACAGTCCCAACCCCCCGCCTACCGCCAGCCCGGCGAGAAGGGCGCCAAGAACCGTAAAGCCCACGTAGATATTCAGCGAGGGCATCGCTACGCCGTACTTCAGCAGTCCAGCCGCCACGGCACCGCTAAATGCCAATATGGAACCCACCGACAGGTCTATTCCTCGGGTCAGTATTACCAAGGTCATCCCCACGGAAATACAGACATTGACCGATATTTGGCGCATGATGTTCCACCCGTTTTCAGGGGTCAAAAACTTATCCGACATGATCGTCAACACAATGCACATGACAAGCAAGGCTATTATGGACTGAAATTTCAACAATGTATTCTTTATCGACATCTTTGGTTTATATGGTCTTGCCTTGATTATTTGGTTAGCTACGAGATGGCAGCATTCATTATTGCATCTTCACTGGCCTCTTTTTGATTAAATACACCGGTGATCCTAGATTCCCCCATCACCAAGATCCTATCCGATATGGCCATGATCTCAGGCAATTCGGAAGAGACCACCAACACACCGAGGCCCTTTTTCGCCAAATCGTTGATCAAATGGTAAATTTCATTTTTTGCGTTCACATCGATACCGCGGGTAGGTTCGTCCAAGAACAGTATCCTGGGGGTTGTAGCGAGCCATTTCGAGAGCACTACTTTTTGCTGGTTGCCCCCACTTAGGTTCCCTGATCGCTGTTTTTCGGAAGATGCCTTTATTTTAAGGTCGGCCATGTAACTCTTGGCCAACTTGCTTTCCAACCGATCGTTCAAGAACCCATTTTTAACGGTCTGATCGATACTGGCCATACTGATGTTCTTACTGACCTGCATTTGCAGCACCAGGCCATCTTCCTTTCGGTCTTCAGGCACTAGCCCCATACCCAGATTAACGGCATCCATAACCGATTTTATCTTCACCTCTTCGCCATCAATATAAATTTTTCCCGTCATCAGTTTTGGGTGCAAACCGAACAGGGTTTCCAAAAGTTCCGTGCGCCCGGCTCCCATCAAGCCGAAAATACCCAGCACCTCTCCCTTTCGAACGGAGAAACTTACATCTTTCACCAAAAACCCCGATTTGGTCCGGTCCTTTGGCAATGATATGCCCTCGACCCTTAGTACTTCCTCACCGATAGGCGACTCTTCCTTTACATATAGGTTTTTAAGGTCCCTACCGACCATCAGCCTGATAAGATCGTCTTTTGTCGCCCGGTCCGCATCTTCAATCGTCCCTACCATTTTACCGTCCCTCAAACCGATAAAGCGATCGGCGATTTTAAAGAGTTCGTCGAGCTTATGTGATATGTACAAAATGGAAACCCCCTGTTTTTTAAGCGTGGCAATGACCTTGAATAAGTTCTCCACCTCACTGTCGGTAATGGCCGAGGTGGGCTCGTCCATGATCACGACTTTCGCCTCTTCCAAAAGGGCCTTTGCTATTTCTACCTGCTGCTGTTGCCCTACCCTTAAATCCGATACCAGGGTCGTAGGCGATATGTCGCAATCCAAGCGTTGCAAGAGGGATCGGGTCAGGCCGTTCATTTTCTTGAAATCGAGCATCCCCATGGCATTCACGATTTCACGACCCAAAAAAATATTTGCCGCAACACTCAAATAGGGGACAAGGTTCAACTCTTGATGGATGATGGCTATTCCTTTTTGCATAGCCTCTTTCGGGTTGGAAAAATTCACCTTTTCGCCATTCACGAACAGATCGCCCCCATATTCAGGATAAACCCCCGACAGAATTTTCATCAGGGTCGATTTACCCGCCCCGTTCTCCCCGACAACAACATTGACCTTGCCCTTATGGACATCGATGGTAACATGGTCCAACGCCGTAATACCACCGAATTTTTTGGTGATGTCCCGTGCGGTTAGTATGTGATGGTTATCCGACAAGAGTTCAATTGATTTTTAAGACCAAGGGAACCACACGCATCCGATCCAAATTTGGATTTTTTTTATTGACCTTGACCGCCCCCTTGAAATACACATGGTCGCCTTGCTTTATATTTTTTAAAAATGGAGGAATAACCTCCTCACGAACGATATTGTTCAGTTCGATGGAAATGTTGTTAAAATCCATAGTATTCTGATAATCGCCAATATCGAAAACACCGGATGCCTCCCTGATCGCGTTTCCGAAAATAAAGTCGGTCGCTATGTATATTTTATCCGCCGCGGCGTTGTCTAGACCTACCACTACCTCTTCTTCCAGAATGTCGAGCACTTGTGCCTTACCCTCTACCATAAAGTAATAGTCTTTGCCAATACCCAGCTTGTTGCCCTTTTCCTCCAAGGTGGCCTCCAAGTCAGTCTTTAATTGGGCAAGCAGCTCCGATACATGGGTTGTACCAACTTCGCTTAAACCCTTGTCGACAAAGTTTCGGGCCACCAAAGCCGGGTCGAAATCCAAACTGTTCCGGGCGCTCACCACCTCATCCAAGGGCTTGAAGTAGACGGAATTATAAAGCGCTATGGCCAATACCCCTATCAAGGCAAAATTCTTGAGCAATTTTTTTGTTTTATTCGGTAGTCCCTCCATATGCACCAAATTCAGAAATATTTTCCTGGGTCACTACTTCTACGGCAATAGGCATTTTCTTGCCCATGTCCCGTTCTCCGTTCAAGTACCTATCGGCCAATTCGGCCGCAGTTCTCGCCATGAATTTTGGCGACTGCATCGCCGTGGCCGCAATTTTTCCGTCGCCGATGGCATTCATCACATCTTCGGCACCATCAAAGCCAAAGACCTTTACACTATCCGCTTTTCCTGCGGCGACCAAAGCCTGGTACGCTCCCATAGCCATGGCATCATTGCCACAAAAGACGGCATCTATATCGGGATTGGACTGCAATACCGACTCGAGTACCTCCATGGCCTTGCTTCTATCGAAATCGGCGCTTTGCTGGGCAACCATTTCCAGTTGGGGAAAATGGTCCACCACACTGTGAAATCCCTTTGATCGGTTCCACGTGTTGTTATCCCCCACCAGCCCCAATAGTTCGACATATTTTCCTTTCTTATCGAGTTGCCTCACGAAATACTGACCGAGGGCCACGCATCCCGAAAAACTATCCGAAATTATTTGAGTAACGGGGCCATCAAGGGAGTTGACCTCCCTATCCATACAAAAAGTGGGGATACCCGCTTGCTTCGCCCTATTGACGTTGCTTACCGACCCATCGGCGTCGGTAGGGTTAAAAAGAATGGCGTCAAAACCGGCTGCGATCAAATTCTCAAAATGCTCGGCCTCCTTGGCCGTATTGTTTTGCGAATCGAAAATGGTAGCCTCATAGCCCAGTTCCCGCGCCCTTGCCGCGGCCGACTCACCGAGCACCACAAACCACGGGTTATTGAGTGTCGATATGACCACGGCCATTTTTTTGGGCCCTTCCTTTTTATTGTCGCCACAAGCACATGCCGTAAGCAAGATGCATACGAACAGCAATTGTTTGATTTTCCACACCATTGATTGTCGATCCATCACCATCGTTTTATAGGAGCATTTCCTTTCCTAGGCTGTACAAGCCCTCTTTTGAGATTCCGTAATAATTAAAAATCTCGACTTGAGACCCCGTAACGGTGTATTCATCCGGAATGCCGACCATAACAAAGGCATTGCGATGTCCTTTTTGCATCAAGTGGGATGCACAAGCCTCCCCCAGTCCCCCATTGACCATGTGCTCTTCCACGGTAATAATGGGAGCCCCGTATTCCGCAAGACTATCCAACAGATCGGTATCCAAGGGCTTTATGGTATGCATACTGACCACGGTAGCTTTGATACCGTGCCTGTCTTCGAGCTCTTTGGCGGCCAACCAGGCCGGATATACGGTCTCTCCGGAGGCTATAAACACCAAATCCTTGCCTTCTGTAATCTTTCGGCCCTTGCCAAATTCGAAGTTTAAATCGTCTTCTTTGAGCGAGGGCATGGGTTTTTTGCCCAACCTGATGTATACCGGCTTATTTGAATCGGCCGCATACCGGACGGCCTGTTCGGTTTCATAGTTGTCTGCCGGGGCGATAATCGAAATATTGTTAATTGCGCGCAAGACCGCGAAATCGTGCAAGCTATGATGGGTGGTGCCCAGGGCCCCGTAACTGACCCCCGCACTTATGCCTACCATAACCGCCGGGTTATCGGAATAGGCCACATCGTTCTTGATCTGCTCCAAAGACCTTGCCGTGATAAAGCATGCGGGAGAAACCGCGAACGGCTTTTTGCCTGCGGATGCCAGGCCGGCCGCCACTCCCACCAAGTTTTGCTCCGCGATGCCCACCTCAACGATTTGGTCTGGATACTTTTGCCCAAAGGGGACCAATTTTCCCGACCCCCTTGAGTCGCTGGTAACCACTAGGATATCCTTATTGGTTTCGGCCAACTCCTCGAGGGTATTTGCAAACACCACTTGATTCGCAAGACCCATTTTCAAATCCTTACTTTTGATTTTTCCTGTCTCCATAACCCTTTAAATCAAAGCTTCCGCTTCCTGTAGTTCAGACATTGCCAATTGATACTGTTCGGCAGTAGGAACCCCATGATGCCATTTTATATTTCCTTCCATATAGCTCACGCCCTTGCCTTTAACCGTATGGGCGATAATAAAACTGGGCTTGCCCGCTACCAAAGGCCCCTTGTTCAAAGCCTCTTCAAGCGCTATCAAATTATGGCCGTCAACCTCTTTTACGGCCCAACCGAAGGACTCCAGTTTATCACGTACCGAATCGAGGCTCATTACCTCCTCGTTGTTTCCGGTAATCTGTTGTTTGTTGTAATCCAAGATGGCGTAAAGGTTGTCCAACTTGTAATGGGCCGCCGACAAAAAGGCTTCCCAATTGGAGCCTTCGGGAAGTTCCCCATCGCCCAAAAGCGTATAAATTCGGTGCGTCTTGCCATCCAATTTGGCCGCAATCGCCTCTCCTACGCCAATGGACAAACCATGGCCCAAGGCCCCTGTATTCTGCTCTATACCATTTACCTTCTTGGTAGGATGGCCAATGTAATGCGATTCGTGCTGGCAAAGGGTCTCCAAATCGGCTTCCGGAAAAAAACCCCGATCGGCCAAGGTAACGAATAAGGCCTCGACACTGTGCCCCTTGCTCTGTATGTACCTGTCCCTATCCGGTTTTCTGAATTCGTGGGGATCGACATTGAGCACACGGTTATAGAGTACATTCAAAATATCGACACAAGAGAGGCTACCACCTGTATGGCCGGCCTTGGCCATATAGATGTACTTGAGAATATTTTTTCTCAAGTGCACCGATTTTAATTGTAGTTCCTTATCCGTCATTTTATTTTGAATTGTGCCGGTATACCTCCCAGCCCATATAATTGCCAAGTGCCTCTTCGAGAATCGCCCCGGTCTTGGAGGCGTTCATCACCACATGGTGCTCAAAACCGTTTCTGCACACATAATTCATCAGCCCTTGCAGGTCGTTAATTTTTGCTACGGCCCTATTGCCAAAGGTTTTTAGCGGGTCATCGGTCAACTCGCCCTCACCCACATAGGCCTTGATGATCCCCTTGGGGTCGTCGGTACTTATTCTGCCGTAGGTAAGCGGGTTGGCAGGGGTTCTTCCATCGAGGGCGCCATAGGTGTTTTCCACACCCACCGAAGTACCCAATATTGGCGCATTACTGATTTCGATATCCGGTAAAAAGGACTTGGCCCAATTGCCGCAGTGAAAAAGCACACATTTATTTGGATCATCCGCATAGTTATTGTTCCAATCGACCAAGGCACTCGGCGACCCCGATGCCAGTTGCATGGCGTACATACTCAAGGTGCCCGTTACATCGACCTCGCAGGCCGAGGGCAACATATTTTCGGACATTATACTCATGCTGGTGCAAACATTGCACCCATAATTTTGCTGTAAGGATGTCCAGCACTGAATGGCCGTGGCATCCAAGGCATATTCCTCAACATACTGGTTGAGCACAACATCCAGTTTGGCCATTTGCACCATGGCGTCATCCGGGGTCTTTCCTTTTGGGGCATAGGAATTGATGGCCTCCAAATGCTGCTTAACGACGGCATCGTCCTTGGTAAGTTTATTGGCCTTACCTAAAATTTCGGACAGGTCTACCGTGGTTACGGTGATGCCATTGCGCTGCAGGATCTTTTCGGAATAACGCACCGTATTGAAGCCTCCCGGGCGGGCGCCTACGGCCCCAATACGAACATTCTTGAGCCCCATGACCACTCGGCATACCGATACAAAATCAAGCAGGTCTTGCTGAAAGGCCGCTTCGGAAGGCGAGCATACATGCGAGGTGGTCAGCGAATACTTTATACCGTATTGGTACAGGTTGTTACAGACCGAAATTTTGCCGCACCATGAATCCCTGCGATTGACCACGTTCATTTTTGAAAGCTCGTCGGGATAGGCCTGAACAAGTACCGGAACATTAAGATCTGCCAATTTCAGGGTATCGGCAACGCCTTTCTCGTCCCCAAAATTGGGAAGTAAGACCAGCACGCCCGCTATTTCGTCGCGGTGCCTCCTAAAAAGTTCGGCACACTTTTGCGCCTCCTTAAAAGTCTCTACCCCCCCAAGCTTGGTATCGGTAGTTTCCAACAGGACCGGATCGAGCTTCAACTTCCGGAATACCTCAAGTATCTCATTGCGGGCCTTTTCCACCAAACTGTCCGGAAAGAAGTCGCGGTTACCTATGATTACGCCTATTCTAAGTTTTGATTTCGACATTTTTGCTCGTTACCGGTTTATATTTATAATGCTTGTTATGCGAAAATGATTTCTATTTCATTGTCCTTGAACATCTGCTTGTCCTTTTCTTCGATGCCATTGTCCATAATGATGTAATCGATAAGCGAAAGGGCACCCAGGCTTGCCAAGGCATTCTTGCCAATTTTAGTGCTATCGGCGACCAAATAGGTAATATCAGCCGCGTTGATCATTGCTTTCTTGACGACCAAATCACTGATACTCGGATAGGTCAAGCCCGACTTCAAGGAAATACCTGCCGTTGCCAAGAACAACTTCTGTACATTCAGTCCCTTAAAAAAATCGGCCGCTTTTTGCCCCGTCAAAGACAAGGTGGGCGGTTTGAACTCCCCACCGGTCATAATCACCTCGATACCGGGCTCAGGGCCCAACATCATAGCGATGTTCAATGCATTGGTGATTACGGTAAGGTTCTTATACCCGATCAATTTTTTTGCTATTTCGGTCGTGGTGCTGCCCGAGTCAAGAATAATCGTATCCCCACTCTCAATAAAATCAAGGCATTTGATCGCAATCGTCTCCTTCAGTTCCAGGTTTTCTTGGTTTACCAGGGAAAAATTCTTCACCTTGCTTTCCATATCCTTTAGAAAAGCCCCGCCATGCTCCCTTACGATAAGACCCTTTTTTTCCAGTTTTTCCAGGTCTTGACGAATGGTAACCTCGGTAACCTTAAAAAGTTTTGCCAAGTCTATTACCTTGGCCGACCCATCTTCCTTTAAAAATTCAATAATTTTTTCGCGCCTTTTCGTTGCTAATAAAGCCATAGTTCAAATATAAAAGTAAAAATTCGTAAATAAAAAAAACAAAACAAAAATAACATACTTTAAGGACGATCAATTGATATATCGACGGCACGAAGGATTGCCGGCCCCATCTAAACGGCCGTATAGACAGAACCCGAAATTCTTCGGTACAACCTTAAAATACGCATAAAAGATAGTGTTTCTTGTGGTTCATGCCACCATTCACTTACGAACTTCTTTGAAGATCAACTTTATTAAACACGAAAGATTACCGCGGTATTGGGGTACCAAGCTGAAAATGGCACCTAAAGTCCGTTTAAATAATTTTCGAGCATGGTATAACCATTGGCACCGACCAGGTTGGCGTCGGAAGCCCGATAGGGGTCTAACCCCTTGTCCTTTTCCCAGGCATCGGGCATACCGTCGGCATCGGAATCCACGGGAGGGGGCGTCGACTTCAATGGGGGCCACCCTCCGACGTCTTCCTGACTTTTGATTATTCGCCCTTGGTTATTTTTTACGTGCGAGATTATTCGCTTATCCACCCCATCCCTTTTCGGCAGTATTGCACCTCCCGTTTCAAGTACCTGGGCATAGGCCTGCCCGGCCTCCAAAGTATGCACCGGCCCTGTTTCAAAAGGTTCGTTTTGTTTATATGCCTCAATATCCCCGTCTGTCCACGATTCATTAAAATCTACCAGTTGCCATTGATCGGCGGGCCGTTCCCCCCCATAATAATTCCCCTCAAAAAAAGACCGGTTATAGGGCGAACCGGTGGCATAGGCAATCCCGTTATTTTTGGAATCGGCACCGGGAATCAGGTAGTTACCCACATAGTTCAACCTGGTAACGCTAATACTATCGGCATTATAGCCGGCATACCCCCCATCCCAATTGTAAATAACATTATTTCTAAAATCCAAGAGCAGGCCCTCCGGATCTTCGGTATGGGGATTCGAGTTATAGTTGCCCGGTCTCGGACTACGTCGCCTGTGGTGGGCGTAAAGATTTTTCAAAAAACTATACTTCGCCCCTCCCGTACCCCGGATCAAAGACCCGTAGCCATGATTGCTGGGGTTCAGCCCTTCGGTAATAAAGCACCATTGCACCGTAACGTTGGTGAGCGTCGGTCTTCGCGTGGAAGCGGAAAGAACCTCATCCAAACTCCAACTAGCGGAACAATGGTCTACTATAATATTTTTTCCCTTGGAAATACTGATGGCGTCCTTACCCTGCAAACTGCCCTTGCCATGCATACCATCGCCAAGGCGCACCCTCAAATAGCGAACGATAACCTCATCGGCGGCGATCAAAAACGTTTCCCCTTTCAGGCATATCCCGTCACCGGGCGCCGTTTGGCCCGCAATGGTAATATAGGGGTTTTCGATGGTCAATCGTTTTTTGAGCTCTATGGTTCCGGAAACGGCAAAGACCACTGTCCTCGGGCCTTTTTCCCCAACTGCCCATCGCAAACTCCCGGGACCGCTATCATTTAAGTTGGTCACATAGAGAACCTTGCCCCCTCGCCCTCCCCGGGTATAGGCTCCAAAGCCTTCCGCCCCGGGAAAGGCAAGTTGCTGTCCCATTAAGGCATTAAAGCCCAAGAAATAAAAAATAACCATAAAATTGAATACCTTCATCACGTAGGGTTTTAAATTTTGGTTTTATTGATCCGCCACTTCGATGATTACCCGATCGCATCGACTTACGCTTTATTGCCATTAGTTCAAAACCTCTGATTTTGTACTGGCATTTTCCTCCTCCCTGCTAAGTATCCAAGGCATCCTATCCTTTGGCCATTGGCCTTCCTCAATGGGGTAGGGCTCAAACCTTGTGGGGTCCAAAACCACGTGTTTTATTCGCTTCCGGTGCCATGAATAGGTAATATGGACCAAGCCGTCCTTGGTCTGGATGACGGCCGGGTAGGAGTACTGCACCGCCCCCGTTCTGTATTCCAAGACAGCGGCAGCCTTCCAATTGATACCATCGTCGGAAATGGCCACCGTTAGAATACCCCGCCCTTTTCGCCCTCCCAGGGGATCCAGCCTTGTCGAATGGTTGTAGACCAATAGATGCCTGCCATCCGCCAAGGTAATGGCATCGATAGCCGAATTGTTGTTCGGCAAATTGGTGTCCGAGACCGGAGACCAGGTCAGCCCCCCGTCCCCAGACCAAGATTGTGCAATTTTAGTGTCCTCGCCACTGCCATTAGATCGAGCCAACATCTGTATTTTTTTCTGCGAATGCACTAAAAAAGTAGGTTGAATGATTTGATGTTTGGTGTTTACGGGGTCGTTGATGGGTTTTGTTTTCGTCCAAGTTTTACCGTTGTCGACACTTCGCTCAACATGAACCCGTCGTCCCGGGCCGTCCTGTAGGCTCGCCCCGGCAATAATGGTTCCGTCGTTCAGATAAATAGGTTTGTTAACAATAGGGCCCACAAAACCCTTGGGCAATTTTTTTGGCCTGCCCCAGGTCTGCCCCTTGTCCTTGGATGTGATTACCTGGCCATCGTTAATTGTGGGACCAACAAAGTACACTTGTATATCGCCCCCCTTTAATTGGACGAGCACCGGGTTGAAGAGGGTCTTCCCATCCCCATCGTAAACAACAACTGGGGCTTGCCAGGCTGCCCCCTTGGGTTTTCTCGACATCCAGAGCTTGACATCAGGATGCCCCTCCCGGGTTCCACCAAACCACACGCACAGCAAATCTCCGTTTTCCAGTTCCAAAATGGATGATGCATGGCAATCGCGCGTCGGCTGCTCGGTAAAGACAAACGCTTCCGAAACGATCGCTTTTTTTGATGGGGATTGCGCCGCTAATTTAGCATTGCCCAAAACCACCAGCTCATTTAGATACTCTTCCAGATTGGTATAGCCATCGTTGTCTTGATCGGCCTTTCCGTCGGATGGGTCATTGGGGTCCAGTTTATTTTTCCTTTCCCATGCATCGGGCATTCCATCGTGATCCGAATCCTTGGGTGCCGGAAGCGACTTTAGTTCCGGCCAACCGCCCACATCGTTTTGCGAATCGATGATTCCCGTTATTTTCGATTTGTCGCCTACCTTTTTCAGCATTTTATAGGCCTCGCCTTCATAGGTGGCAAAACCGCCAAGGGTCTCTTCAATGATCCTGGAATCTATGGCATCCCGCTTGGGCAAACTTGCCCCTACCTCCTGTAAAACCGCTCCATAAGCCGCTTCAGCAGGTTGTTGGCGTATGGGCATCGAAGCCCATGGCTCGTCCAACTTTACTTTTTCCAAAGGAATATCGGTGTGTACCCCATCGTTCCAGTTGTTTTCGGATACCTTTGGACTTCCCTCCATAAAATTATCCGCGATGTACCATTTGCCATAATCTTCATCGCTTCGCGAAGAGGGACTCGCGATTCTATGGGAAACCTCCCCGGGCGCGGTCGCCGGTCCGGGTTTATAATAATTGCCAACGATGTTGAAGGTTGAAAAGTTGAACTTATCGTTGCCTTTTTGCTGTTTCTCACCACCGTAAAGGCTTTGGTAGCCCCAATTGTATATTACATTGTTTCTGTAATCGGTATTTCCGGCCCCCGAAGCCATTCGCGGATTTCGGCTGGTATGATGTGCCAATAGGTTGTGGTGGTAAGTGCCGTGATTGCTCCCCCAAATACCTCCAAAGCCATGGGTACCCTTTACGTGGTTCGACTTGAACATACTTTCGGAAACAAGGCTCCACTGAACCGTAATACTGTCGCAATGGTAAATGGACATGGTTTCATCTACACTCCAGCTCGCCGAGATATGGTCTAGGATGATATTTTTTACGTACCTCGACGATACGGCATCATAGTCTTCGCCCGAAACATCGCCGGGCCTCACCCTAATATAACGGACGATCACCTCATCGGCATCGATATTCAAAGGATGGTTCTTAAGGCAGATACCTTCTCCCGGAGCGGTTTGCCCCGCAATGGTAATGTAAGGGTTCTTGATCCTAAGCGGACTTTTTAATTCGATGTTTCCCGAAACCCTGAACACTACGGTCCGCGGCCCCGAAGCCTCTACGGCCGCCCTTAGGCTACCTTGGCCGCTATCGTTTAAATTGGTAACCTCGTAAACCTGTCCGCCCCTACCTCCCCGGGTATACTTTCCGTAACCCTCAGCGGTCGGAAAGGCCAATTGTTGGGCACTGGAATTGGCAGTTGTAAACAATACGATTATCACAGAAAGGACTATCTGTTTCATACCTCAACATTTTTTGTTGCCAGGGCAGTGCCCTAGCGGTTATCGATTTTAAGTACTAGAACGGCATCTTCCCATTTACCGGGCGGAGCCACTATTTTCGATTCATTGGCCCGAAACGGTCCGTTTTCCACCATTTCACCATTTCTGGGGTCGAACCAAAACGAGTTGGCCTCCCTGCCAAAGACATTGTTCACCCGTGCAAAGGAATTATTGGAGAAATAGATCAAGGCCCTATCGCCCGAATGGGTGGTAACGGCCGTTTTCAAGCCATCGCCTAGACCCGTACCCGAAAGAACATTCCCATTGGGCATCCATTCATGCCATTTTTGGTCAATTAAAAATTTCCTGGCCACGGTCGCCACCTGCATGGCCCCCGGAAAATCCAAGGCCTGCTGCCAAGTGTATCCGCAATTGTAATCGCCTTCATCCCCTCGCATCGCCCATATGGGCCCCGCGCCATAGGTATGGCCCGCACCGCCGGCAAAAAAGGTTTGATAAGCCTGCCTGCGGACCCTGAGAGGGGTTATCCATCCACACTCATGCCGATAGGAACCATATTCATAAGAACCTTCCAGGAACAAGGTCGGCTTAACCGGATCGACCAATTGGTAATCGTCCAAAACCGTCCGATATACATCGTCTACCTCTTTCCAAACCTCAATGCCATTGGCATCGAGCCATACATCTTTGTGAAACCATTGCGATGAACCGTAGGGGTAATCCCCGTTAGGATGGTAAGTAAGGAAAACCTCGTCCCATGCCGGGTGACTTTCGTTCCATTTTAATTTTTTTCCCGTGACCCCGTTTCCAATACCTTCGGCCATGGCCCGATATACCTCGCGATGGTCGTACTCACTGTATTTTTGGTTTTTGTCGTAGCCTTTGAACTGCGCTTTGGTATCGCCCCCGAGCACCCAGATAATATGGGGTTCATCGGCATAACGCTTACCCAAGAAGGCTCCAAAGGCCTTGGCCTCATCCTCATTGTATTCGCCGGTTCCGGTAACCAATTGCGACGCCCAACAGGGCAGGAGGGCCAGATACAGATGGCGTTTTTTTGCCGCCTCAATTACATAGTCGACATGGTCCCAGTAGTCGTTTGGCGATTGTGGGCCACCTCCCCTAACGGTCAACGGTTCTGCCGTATTGGGCGATTCTTCATCGCCCGTAAACGGATGGTGCCCGTAGGCATTGGCCGCATTATCGGGACTTCTTTTTAGACCTCCCCCATGGGGAGACCAATGCACCACGGTTTGAATAACCGTAAACCCCAACTCCTTTCTATTGTCGAGATATCGGTCCACTTCTTCGCGGGTCAATTGTTGTATCATGCCCCAACCCGTATCGCCTATCCATAAAAAGGGGGTTTTGTCTTTGTGCTGAATAAAATGACCGTTATCGGAAACCTCAAGCCGGCCGTGTTTTTCCCAAGATGGCTGGGCGAAGGACAAAGCCAAGGAGGCGCCCCAAACCATAAAGGCATAACCTAATTTCATCTTTTTGGGTTTAAGTTGATTATTTTATATGGACAATTACCCTTTGGTATCTTGTCAATGCCGGAGCACCGCTATCCGTTACCTCACAAACCACATGGATGGTTTCGCCTTGCCGAACATCCACAGGTACTACAAAAGCGGTTTCCTTTCCGCTATCACGTGTCATTTCAATACTGCCCTTATACGTATCGGCCTCTTTATACTGCCACCATTTAAAAAACAGTTCATCCCCATCGGGATCGAAGGAACCACTGGCGTTTAGCTTAATTTCAACTCCCGGTTTCGCCGTAATGTCCAAGGGTGTATCCAATTTCACCACCGGTGGATGATTGGCATCTTGAAAAGCCTTTACGCACCAATCTGCCCGCGCCGCAAAATCGTTCTGAAGGGCATCGGCCCAACGGGTGATCGGCTTAAAATATTCGTGCATCAGGTCTTGGTTTTCGGGATAGGTTTTGCGCATATAATTACGGCCCCATGCCGTTTTTGTATACCATCTTCCTTCCGGATAAACATAGTCCGCTTCCGGAACGGGGTCTAGCCAAGTATTTTCCCTGACTTTCGTGTAACGGCCGCCCCAACCGCCATAACTGGGCGATTCCAATGAGCGTAGACCTGTTGGAATGGCGTGGATAAATGCGGGCGAGTCGCCCTCCGAACGAAAGGAACCCTTTTGTTTGGGGCTGCCGGCACTCCATCCTTCATTGTCGTCATCGCCTTTATAGGCCTTATATAGCGAACAAAGCGCACCATGGTCTTCCAGTATGTTGGATTTCATCCATTCGTTTTTAAAATAGCCTATTTTGCTTTCCGGCATTATTTTGTCCCATTGGTAGGCCATGGCCCAAAACTGGTCGCAAATAATCGTTAGGATGTTGTATTTGCCCCAAACGGGCCGAATGTAAGTTTGATAGGTCGGGTCTTGCTCCCAAATAAAAAAGAAGCGTATTTTTTTGGCTACCTGCCCCATTTTTGACGGATATTCCTCTTCTATGGTCTTTAGGGCGCGGGCAATGGTGTTGGTGCCTCCCCATGCCTGAAGCCAAACGGGCCGATTGTCCGATTCGTCCAAAAGTACTTTAACGATATGCCGCGATCCGGGGGAAACGGAATCCATTTCTCCCTCAGCCGCGACATTGCCCAAAAATTTTACCGATTTCAAATATTCGGGCGAGGGATATCCTTTGTCGTGCCCAAGCAAACTAGGGTACACTTCCCCATAGGCATCGAGGTAGGGGTCTACCCAGTTGTCTCCTGCCCATCTATGGCCCTGCCAGTGGTATTGGGAACTTGAGGTAATGATCCCCTCTACATCCCATTCATTGCTATACAATAAAAAACGCACCATGGAGCACTCGTCGTCTATTTCCCCGTCAGAGGTTACGATTACCCTTGGTTTGGCCGCCTGACCTTGAGCCCAGTTAGGCACAGGCCCCAATAAGGCAACCATAGGCCACAGAAGGTGTTTGATTACTTTGACCATGATCGACTATTCTTGCACATTAATGATCACCCTCTTATACCGGGTAAGGGCAGGGCTCCCGTTATCGGTTACCGCCAAAATTATATGCATGGTCCCGACCCGGCCCACTTTTTTAGGTAT
The DNA here is from genome assembly GCF_900141855.1 of Pseudozobellia thermophila. Taxonomy (GTDB): domain Bacteria; phylum Bacteroidota; class Bacteroidia; order Flavobacteriales; family Flavobacteriaceae; genus Pseudozobellia; species Pseudozobellia thermophila. The sequence continues at coordinate 851,611 of NZ_FQYU01000001.1, read as the reverse complement.
AGTGAACCACGCCTTGGACTGGTCTGCGTTTTTAATTTTAAGGGGATTGCCACTTCTGCTCGTAGAAAGGGTAAAGGTACCGGGCTCCCCATAATAGAACCATTTATAAGAAAGTCCGTCACCATCGGGATCCGTTGAACCTTCGGCATTCAATTCGATTCTGTCACCAAGCTTGGCGGTCATCCGGTCGCTATGGCCCAATTGGGGCACAGGGGGGTGATTGGCCTCTTCATAGGGTTTGATCGTCCAATCCATTCGCGCCACAAAATCGTTCTGGTACGCTTCGCGCCAACGAAAGATCGTAGCGTAATTGCTGGTATGCCAGCTTCCGTCCGATCCGAACACCTCGTCTTCGGCGTTGGTCCACAGCGGCCTTGTTTCCGGCTCCAAAAACCATTTTTCGGTCCTTGGCCTATAGAACTCGTAACGACCTCCCCAACTTCCCCAATCCGGGCGTTCCGGGTCTCCCAATCCCACATCGATCAAATACATGAAACTAGGCGAATCGCCCTCCATCAAATAATCCATATGAGGATACTCCGCACCCAATGGTCCCTTGCTCCTAATATGCTCATCCAACCAAGGGTTGTCGACAATCTCGAAATTTCCCCCGGCAAACCGGCCGTGAAACCTATCTCCGCTGATACCCGTCCATGTGGCATGGTGATACCCCCCATACCTATGAAAGCCGGGGCTTGCAATATAAAAGAGGTCGGGAAAGGTCTTTCTGATCCACGGGCCACTATCGTCTTGGTCTGAAATGGTATACACCCTGATTTTCGAAACGAATTTTTTGACCTCTTCCGGAGTCCTGGTGTTTTTTACTTTCCAAAGGGCCTGGGCCAAGCAATTGGGACCTCCCCATACCAAAACCCATACCGGGCGGGAATCTTCCCTGTCGACAACTTCTATAATATGGTCAGATCCATCCGAATCCATGCCCTCACCCACGGCGTTCATCCCATAATCCTTTCTACCTTCCTTTACCACCGACCTCAAATAATCGGCACTGGGATAGCCCTTTTCGTGTTTCAAAAGATTGGGCCACACTTTTTCGTAGGCATCCAAAATTTCGAAGATCCGCCATGTGGCGATCTCTTTTTGTTGGTGTACCGAGGTAGTGGCAATCAAAGCCTCCGTATCCCATTGATTGGAATAGGTTAAATACCGCACCAGCGACATGGCGTCGTCCGGTTCGTTCTCAATATCGGTCAATACGATTATACGCTCCTTGTCCTGGCCTACCGACTCCGCATAAAAGCACATTACAAAAACGAAAAAATAAAAAGGAGTATGGCCTACCTTACCCAAAAATTGACGAATCCAGTCCATATTCTATATACCATTTGTTATTATTCGACTTAAAGACATCCTTCCTTAACCAGAAGAATATTTATAATTCCGTTTCTTTATTGATTGAATTATTCTTAATAAACAATCGATAAATCAGAAATACATTATTTATTTTATGAATTTGATATTGTTCAAAAATAGGGGTTAGTTTAGAACGGACAAAATTAAATTTACGATTTTTTTCATTTTAACCTTTCGTTTATTTTCTTTTTGTTTTAGTTTTACAAGGCATAAAGCCCTGACCGGCCTTTTAATAAAATTTCAAAATGAGAAAATCCATATTCGTGTTCACGAAGGGGTTGCTGTTTTTGGCACTTCCCTTTCTTTGCTTTGGATGCAAGGGTATCCCGAAGTCTAAAGACCAAGCAAAACCGAGAGTTTTAATTAGCAGTGACATCGGCGGTACCGATCCCGACGACTTTCAATCGATGATCCATCTTCTGATGTATTCCGACCTATTTGAAATAGAGGGCCTGGTCGCTTCACCCTATGGCCCTGGTAGAAAAAAGGACTTTTTGGACATCATCGACCTTTATGAAAAGGACCTGCCCAATCTTCAGCTTCGTTCGCAAGGTTTTCCCCACCCCGATTCCTTACGATCCATTTGCAAACAGGGAGAGACCGAAATTGCCCCATTTAGCGGATTTAGGCAGGCCACCGAAGGTTCGGACTGGATCATTTCCCGTGCAAAAAAAGAAAGCGACCGCCCCTTATGGATTCTCGTATGGGGAGGATTGGAAGATATTGCCCAAGCACTCCACGACGCTCCGGAAATCAAAGAGAACATTCGAGTGTATTGGATCGGGGGACCTAACAAAAAATGGGGGGTCAATGCCTATTCCTATATCGCCCAAAACCACCCTGACCTGTGGATGATCGAAGCCAATGCCACCTATCGGGGTTGGTTTATTGATGACGGCACACCGGACAACTCCATGTTAAACGGCTATTACGATACCTTTATCAAAGGTCGGGGCCACATGGGCGAAGACTTTAAAAACTATTACGATGGCCAGATCAAAATGGGAGATACCCCGTCATTGGCCTATGTGATGAACGGAGACCCCAACGACCCTATGGGTGAAAGCTGGGGCGGAAGCTTTACCAAGATCGATAGAAGCTCGAGGTCCGTATTTGAACGACCAAGCACAAAGAACGATACGGTGGCGGCCTACGACGTAATCGAGTGGCGTTTTAAGGGTCCGGTGGAGTCCATTCCGAAAGATTCGGTTTGTTTCACCTTTAAAATTTTGGGGCAGACCTGGAACGGATACTATCTAGGTGCCGGCACCTACGGGGTCCGATATTCCTCCAAAAAGCCCGAAACGGGAACCTATACCACCTCCAGTGAAATACCTGAATTAGACGGACTTACCGGACAGTACACCAGTATCACCCCTTGGCCCGGAAAGCCCTCAACAGACGACTATATACTCGGAGAACACTGGTACGGAGACCGTAGGGAGCCCGAACTCTTCATCGGCGAACAGCAAGGGGCCCGAACCGTCGCAAAACACAGAAAGGCCTTTTTAATGGATTGGGCCGAACGGTGGAAATGGCTTGAATAACCCCTAAGCCACAAAGGGGCAAAGGGTGTTTTAGACATCTGGGCCGGAGCAACATTATCGCGTGGTAAATACCCTTTTTAAAAAGTCATCCATCACTTTTACCGAAGGGTCGAACCAAGGATGGTACAATATAAAAGAGTGGGGAGCCTTACCAAACACGGCTACCTTTGAATAAATGCCGTAGCGGTCCAATATCCTTATATAATCGTCCCGGCCACCGTGCATTCGGTCTACCGAACTGTTTATAAACAAGGTCGGCGGGGTATTCGGCCCCCCATAGCCCAAAGGTGATGCCGCCTCCCACAACGTGGGATTTTCCTTTTTGGGATATCCGAACCAATAGGTTGCCGCGGAAGTTCCCTTACTATCATCGCCCTCACCACTCTCAGGATGCACGAACGACAGCGTACCATCAATATCGATGACGGCATTCACATGTGATTTGTAGCGGGTTTCGCCCGTTACCCCCTCGAACAGGGGCATATTACCCGTAGTACCCAGAAAGGCGGCCAATTCACCGCCTGCCGAAAAACCACAGACCGCAATCTTTTCCGGGTCAAGTCCATATTCCCCGGCATGGCTTCTGACCCAACGTACCGCTGCCTTAAGATCATACACGGCCGCAGGAAACAGGGCCTCGGTCGAGAGTCGATATTCAGGGGTAAAACAGATATACCCAAGATTGGCAAGCTTTTGGGCCAAAGGATAATGCTGCGACCGGTCTCCGGAACGCCACCCCCCGCCATGGACGATGATTACCCCGATTCCCAAGTTTCCTTCTCCCGTGTTTTTAAAGATGTCGAGTTTTAGTTCGCGTTTACCCAAAGCGGCATAGGTAATATTTCGCTCTTCGCGAACCGACGGAAAGCTGAATTCCTCAACCATCTTTATCTGCGGGTGCCCCACTACATCGCGGGCAAAGGCAGATGCCGTGGTGTACGAGGTATCCCTAACTCCGGTAAGCCCGGCCATTGACTGGGGGTAGGCCCTTACAAAAAGAAGCAATAAAGCCATAAACGACCCTATGCGCCGCCATGCCCATGCCCGTTTTTTGGTTCTGCACAACTTCATCGCCTTACATACTTTGCCAAGGAAATAGGCAACTTTTTGAGTTCATCGGCCACTAGACCGCTTACCAACAAGGCCCCTTTTTTGGAGAGGTGGGTATTGTCTTCCTTGCCTTCGGGATAGTAAGGGTGTTCCTTGGGCTTAAAGTGCAAGTGCAATATTTTGGAGCGCTCGGGCCCGTAGGAAGTTTCGAGTACTTCGGTCAAGTACTGAAGGTCGATCAATGGAACCTCCATCTCCCTGGCTACCTGTCGTGTAACCACGGGATACTCACCATGCGTATCGACCAAGGTGCCGTACTCGTTAAAATTTCTTCGCACTATCGACGTAAACAAAATCGGGGTGGCCCCTTTCTCCCGGGTTTCGGTCACGAACCGCATCAAATTGTGCCGATAGGTCGTATGCGGATTGGTGAACCTACTGGAATCCTTAACCTTTTGGTCGTTATGGCCAAATTGTATAAATACGTAATCCCCTTGTTTTAAGGAATGGTATACCGAATCCCATCGATTCTCGGCCATAAAACTCTTGGAGCTTCTACCGTTAACGGCACGGTTATCTATCAAAACCTCTTCCGTAAAAAAGGAATCCAAGACCTGGGCCCAGCCGTATTCGGGGTTGCGCCCCGGATCTTTCTTGTCTGCCATGGTCGAATCGCCAATGCAATAGATGGTTGTTTCTTGTGCCCCGCAGGGTCGTGCCATCAACAAAAACAAAATCAATACTGCCCTCACTTTCATGTTAATCGAATTTTAAGTACCATGCCCCTTTACCGTCGGCAGGTCCATCTGCCAGGATATTTTCGAGGGTATATTCCCCCGCTTCGGAATCAGACAACTGATAAGACCATTCGACCCGCTCATGAGGCCTAAAACCCGGACCTTGGTTTTTATACTCGGCGTACAGCGTGTTTTTTTCCGCCTCCTTGTTCGACCAGTTGTCCCATCCGGCCGAAATAATATGTCCGGCCATGTAGCATTGGATAAAGACCGTCTTGGCGAAAGTACGCCAAGGCCTTCCCAAATACACGGCATCGACCCCTTCGGGCGCAGTAAGCCTACAGTTTTTAAAAACATAGCCGAATTTTTCGCCCTTGGGCGTCGAGGCGGCGGTAATGTAAGAATTTGATTTGCTGTGTATGTCGCAGTCTTCAAAAAGTGCGGTTGCCTGCCCAAAGATAAAATCGGTAGTACCCTCGATATGGCAGTTCTTGTAGTACTGCTTAAAACCTTCACCCGTAACGTACAAGGTATCTTGATTGCCCGTAATGGTACAGTTTTCAATACGTACGCGATCGGCATCCACGGCCAAGGCCACGGCTTGGCCTACTGCTCCCGCGGTATTCCGTATAGTGAGGTTCTTCGCATAAAAATCATTGCCCTGGACCAAAAAAGTAGGGGTATGAAACGTACTGTTCCTTCCTCGATTTATCTTATCAAAATAGTCGTCATAGGTTATTACGGTCTTTTCACGATCTTCTCCGATAATGCTCATTTGCGTGTTCCACCCATAGACTTCAATTTTTTCGCGGTAGACCCCGTTCTTCACCTTAATGACCACCCTTTTGTCAGGAAAGGCCTTGGCACTGTTGATCGCTTCCTGAATGGAGGTAAAATCGGCCGAACCATCCAGGGCAACCGTCATATTATGAATATCTATTTTTTTCGACGGTTTTTCCTGCCCGTTGACAAAACATGCGACCATTAAAAACACACAGAGGACGGTACGGGAAAAGCGCATCATTCTATACCATTGATTTAACGTTCATAATCGACCACCACAGTCTTTTGGGTTCGGTTTTCATTGCTTTCCGCCGAAGTACGCAATGCCTACACCTTCCCAACTCGGCGGCCCTATTTCCTATCCGTAAGCTATCTGTCAAGTTCCAAGGAAGCCATCATAAAAGGCCCTGTACCCTTGGGGTCGTTAGAGCGGATGATCTCGTTTACATAATAGTCGAAAGACCCATCGCGATAGGGATCGCCACCGAGTCCGGCTACGCCACAGCAGCGGTTCAGATTGACGACACCGTTATCTTCGACACTTACAAATTCGGTTAGTATACCCTCGTATCCTTTTTTGGCGTAGTCCATAAATTTTTCCGGTAGGTAACCTTTATTGACCCCTTTTGCCAAAGTATAGGTAAACATACATGTACCCGTAGCTTCTAGGTAGTTGCCCTCCCGTTCGGGCAGGTCGAGCACTTGGTACCATGTACCCGTACTGTCTTGGTACTTTACAATGGCCTCGGCATACCGGTTGAGATACCCTATAATTCGCGCTCTTCCCGGATGGTTTTCCGGCAACAGTTCGATAATGTCTACCAAGGCCATCCCGTACCAGCCCATACCTCGTGACCAGAAGTGTGGCGAAAGCCCCGTTTCCTTATCTGCCCAACGCTGTTCCTTGCTCGCGTCCCATCCGTGGTAATAAAGTCCCGTTTCGGGATCCCTACTGTGCTTTTCAATAAGGTCGAACTGCAGCACGATCTTGTCGAAGGTCTCTTCAGCGTCTAGACCTTTCATAAAATGGGCGGCATATTTGGCATGAAAAGGCTCGGCCATATAAAGGCCGTCCAGCCACATTTGGTGCGGATATCTTTTTTTGTGCCAATAGCCTCCCTCGGCAACCAAAGGTTGATCCAGCAATTGCCGATGAAGGGTATCCATGGCCTTTTTAAACCTGGGCTCTTCCTTTTTTTGGTTCAAGTAAAAAAGCACATCGCCCGATTTGATCATATCCAGGTTGTAATTATCCTGTTTATAGGTTTTTATCGATCCATCTGCATTGACCATCCTATCGGCGTATTCGTAGATATAACCATAAATCTTTTCATTGGGGGTACTTTCGTGAACCCTCGACATGGCCTGCAACACCAGACCGTTGGTATAGCTCCAACGCGGTTTTTTTTGAAAATCCAATAAAGTCGGGTCAGGGAAACGATGGATTTCGGAAAGGGCCATTCGTTCGGACCATTTCAAATCTTCCGGCACCACTTTTTCAACGGTATCCGCGGGTTTTTCCTGCTTTTTTTCCGTCTTGCAATTAAGTGATACCAATGCTACCAATAGCAAGGCTGCAACAGCCCTTAGTTTTCCTTTTTGTCTTGTCATTATTTAAAATTTAATCGTTGTTGGAATAATTTACCGGGCCAGTTCTTGCAAACGCCCGTCAATATAGGCAATGAATTCTTCTTTGGATTTGAGGCCGTCCTTTTCCTGCTCCCAAGCAGCGGCAAAATAATATGTGATCGGTTCGGCGGTTGGTTTGAAAACCAACAAATGATCGTGTTCCGAGTCGACCATTTGATCAACGGTTTCCGTCTTATAGAAGATAACCATGCCCAAATTATCGGGTACCAGGCTTTGCTCCCCATAGGTGGCCATATAGCCCCATTGGCCATCTTCGCTTTTCTTGGTCATTAAATCGATACCATCGAATTTGACCATTCCGGTACAAAGCCCTTCCCCTGCCTGTGAGGGAGTTAGTGTAGCCTTGGTCATACGGGAGTCGGGCTCAATAAAAAGTTCAGATTTTAGGTCTATGGTTTTATCAAGGGCGGTCCATCCAAGGTAATTGATAACAACCCCAGAGCCTTTGTCGGAGTTGTGAATTCGTACGTCGCGCGAACGTACCTGCTTGAAATGTTCGACCGTATTCTTGCCGTCGAACCTTCCGTAAGAACCGATACCCAAGGAGCTGCCCGCTTTTAAGATATCCATGCCCCAGGGACTATCCTCGTGATACGAATCATAATTATCTTGCCCGACCTTTGAAAGCACCATGGTATCAACCTTTTTGCCAAAAATATCGATGGCATTGCGCCAGTCGAAGTAAATACGGTAGCCTACCTTATTGCTTTCCCATCCGGGGCCCTCATAGCGAACATAATACGAATGGTCGGTAAGGCTGTCCGGCGCCTTTAAGTAATCGACATTCTTAAAGGTAAAGTTTTCGCCCACATACTTTGTGCCGACCCATTGCCCCCCTTCCTTAATAGATATTTCGGCATAGGTTTTCGGAGCGACGACTTCTTTTTCAGCGATGGCCTCCGCAGTCCCTTCTTTGGTGTTTTGCTTGCAGGAGCTCATCGACCAGATCAATACGCCGGCAAGAAAAATAGTTTTATTTACGACCATGAATTCTAGATTGTTTTATAGTTAAAAGATACCACTTATTTAAACGGATATGATCAATTTAAAAAAGGAATTTGGCAAAGGAAACTTTGCCAAATTCCAAACTAAACTAACTTAAAGAAACTAAGTTTAAAGAGTTCAAATCTTGTTTTTACGCCTTTAGTTATAAGCCGGATTTTGGGGAAAATCGTTGTTCTGGTTCAAATCCAATGCCTGTTGCGGTATGGGACGCAAAATTTTCAAGGCGTTCACCCCATTAAAATTGGCTTCATCTATTTGGGCATTGTACAGCGACGCCCTTTCTACCAGTTTTCCCGTACGTTTTAGGTCGAACCATCTGTGGTACTCACCGAACAGTTCGCGTGCCCTTTCGTCCAAAATAAAATCGATATCGAACTCGGCCAGGGTGGCATCTGCCACGCCGGCGCGTTGCCTTACCACATTTAAGCGCTGCAGGCCTGTGGCGGGGTCACCGGCCTTGAGGTAGGCCTCGGCCGCCATTAGATAGGTTTCGGCCAATCGGGCCAAGAAAATATCCCGGGTACTTGACCGCCCCCCAAAAGCGGTCTCGGGGTCGGGGTCGTCGAATTTCTTTACACATATCACCTCATAATCCAAGGAAACCTGGTCCGTCCATTCGGAGGAATACTCGCCCCATCGGTGATACTTAAAGTCCGGAGCCAATAGATTCGTACTCACGTAGTTTAAGCTATCCGCTTCGGTGAACCATTGCGGCTCATAGAACTCGTTGACCACGAGGTTATCGTGATCCTCCTTGGGCACCCTATAATAGGTAAAGTAGGAAGGCCCCGTATAATCATCCGTATTTATATAAAAAATCTCGGTCATAAAGGTGCCTTCCCATCGGGAATCCTCTTTTGAAAACAAGCCCAAGGCAAAATTCGTAGGACAGGCCGAATAATCCCTTGCCGGGGCTTGGCCCTGCACCTCCGAACCGCCTAAGTACGATCCAAAATAGGCATATTGCCTGCTCCCCAGTCCATCGGGATCGGCACTGATGGAATTTGGGCTAAATTGTACCGAGAAAATCACCTCTTCGTTCATATCGTTCCCCGGGGCAAAGACCTCTTCAAAAGGAAGGTTCAACGCCTGCCCCCCAATGACCTGATCGGCCAAGGAAGCGGCCGTGTCAAAATCGCTTGGCGTACCAAAATCTTCATACCCCCTTGTTAGGTATACCTTGGCCAATAAATTTCTTGCCGCCCTTTTGTTGACCCTGCCCGTATAGGCCCCATCGGCCGTATTGGCAATGGCATCCTCGAGGTCCGTTATAATCTGCTGGTACACTTCCTCGGCACTGTTCCTGTCAAACTCCAGGACCGGGGTGTCGTAGTAATCGGTAATGGCGACCCCTCCATAGGTCTGCACCAACAAGAAGTATGACAAGGCCCTTAAAAACTTTACTTCACCCACCAAAGTAGATAGTTCCGCGGTCTGTTCGGTTATTTCGGAATAGTACAGGGCCCTGTTCGCCAGCTGTATGGCTTCATAGCATTCGTTGTACAGATGGTCTACATCCGAAGATGTAGAGTTTAAATCGGTATATTCCGCCAAACCCAGGGGGCCTCGGCCCCTGCCCTTTGAATAGAGGTCGGTGCCCCCGATATACAACCAAGGCGTGTCGCCATATATGTCCCGCAATTGGGAATAATTGGCATTTACCAGCGAGTTAAAGCCTTCGGGCGTTACATAAAATGTTTCGGCTGATTCGCTGGATAAATTTTCTTCCTCTATGAAGTCGCTACATGAGGTTAAGGCAGCGAATATAATTCCTATTATATATATTCTTTTCATCTCTCTTTTTTTTAAAGTTTTAAGCTTAACCCTAATTGATATGTTATAGAACTCGGCCTGGCCAAATTCTGATCCGCATCGGCCCACTCGGGATCCCATCCCTCAAATTCACTCGCGGCGAACACAAAGGGGTTGAGAACATTGGCGTAAATTCTAAAGCCCTTGATCTTCAATTGATCCAAGACGCTTTGATCGAACGAGTAGCCAAGGGCAATATTCTTCACCTTGACGAAGGAGGCATCGCGATAATAGCCGAAACCGGTACCCCAGAACTGCCCTTCGCCCCTAGGTCTGGGTATTTCGTTGGATACTTGGGTCGGTAGGCCCGCCCCGTTGGCGGGCACATAATAGCTGTCCCACGCCAAGTGGTTACGTCCCCTATCGCTCGGGTTGCCAAAGGAATCCTGAAGAAAATCACTCTTGACAAGAACACCCTGCATGGCGATGGCCGATACGGTAAAATCAAAATTGCCCACCTTTAGATTCGAGGTTATGCCACCGATCCAATCGGGTTGGGTACTTCCCAGTATCACCCGATCGTCATCGGGGTCGAACGCCCCGTCATTGTTAATGTCCTTAGGTTTTGCCTCGCCTTCCTTCATGCCATAGGAAGCCGCCTCGGCCGCTTCACTCGCCTGCCACACCCCGTCAAACACATAGTTATAATGGGCGTTCAAGGGTTCCCCTATGAAGAAACCGTTGCCCGGGTCGTCTTGTTCGCTTTGGCCATAGACCGATTCCAAGGCGTTGGTGTTCTTGCTGAAGGTAAAGTTGGTTTCCCAAGAAACGCGTTCGGTTTGAACGTTTCTGGTGACCAAGGCGACTTCCACTCCCTTATTACTTAGGGACCCAACATTATTGTTTACACTGGGTATTCCCGTTTCTATGGGCAAATCTTGCCTAACGATCAGATTTTCGGACAATCGGTCGTACACATCCACAGAACCGTAAATTCGACTGTTCAAGAGTCCAAAGTCCAAACCAAAATTGAGTTCCCTCGTGCGTTCCCACGACAGCAACCTATTGGCCAGTTCATCGGAAATAAAACCATTGACCGCATTGCCGTTAAAATCGTAATATCTTTGGTTGTCGACCCCGTTAAGGGTGGAATAAGGATCGACATTATCATTGCCCGTGTAGCCAATACTTGCCCGCAGTTTAAGATTACTGACAACCGGACTATCTTTTAGGAAGCCTTCCTCCGAGAGTTTCCATGCCAAGGCAACGGACGGGAAGTTTTCCCATTTATTGCCTTCTGAAAGTACCGAGGAACCGTCCCAACGAATAGAGGCCGTTACCAAGTATTTATCCCGAAACGCATAGTTTAAACGGCCCGCATATGACAGCAGGGTATTTTTTCTGAACCCTGAGGACATGTTGAAGGTATTCTGTGCCCCGGAGCCTAAATTATACCATAAGGTTTCAAAGGGCTGGCCACTTGAAAAGGCGTAGGACTCCTCGGTTCTGTTCGAATAAAAACTCTGAAGTCCCAAAAAGCTGAACGAATGATCATCATCAAGGGTATAGTTGATATTGAACTGATTGTCCCAGGTGTAGTTGAAATTTTCCAACTTGTCCAAACTGGCGGTATTGGTTCCGCCGTTGGACTGCCCGACATAGGACTCGGCGGAATAGGCCTGTCCGTGCCTTCTGTTCAATTGGCCCGCCGAAAAGGTGGTCTTGAACGACAACCAATCCACGGCCTTGTATTCCAGAAACATATTGGCAAGTGTTCTCCACCTTCTTTTTTGCTGGTTGGAATTGGCTATTTCCACCAACGGATTCAAGGTGCTCGTTTTGTTAAAGGCCCAATCCCCGTTGGGATAGACCAGCTTGCCCGGCTGAAAGTACAGTTCCCCTTCCAGTTGGTTCCCATTTTCATCGATGGCCCAAGGAGAAGCCAAGGGACTGAGCCTTACGGCATCCCTGGCCGCCTGTTCACTCCCCAGGTCGTTGATCTCATGGGTCATGGTAAGGTTGACCCCAGCGGAGAACTTGTCATTGAAACGGTGCGTAATCCCTCCCTTAAAAGTGTATTTGTCCAATTGTTCGTTGGGGAGCAAGCCCTTGTCTTTTTGTAGGCCCAGGGCGATATTGTAGGCCATGCCGTTATTCGCCCTTCCGTTGACGGAAACATAGTTATTTTGGATTTCCCCATCGCGATAGACGGCATCGGCCCAGTCAAAATTAAAGCCGGAGTTGGCCCGTTTTACCAATTCGGGGCTATTGTTACTGGCAAGTGAAAAGTTGTTTTCCGGGGTATCGCCCAATGGATCATCTTGGTTCAGGTAGGCCACCTGATGGTAGGCCCACCATTCTTGACCGTTCATAAAGTCGGGAAACCTCGCCCTGCGCACAATACCATAGGAGCTTTCAACGGATACGGAAACACCGCCCTTTGCCGTGGCCCCGCTTTTGGTAGTTACGAGAACCACCCCATTTGCCCCCCTAGATCCGTAAATGGCCGCCGAGGAAGCATCCTTTAAAATATCAATCCGGTCGATATCCTGTGGATTGAGAAAATCGATGCCATCGGTGGGCACCCCATCCACGACAAAAAGAGGCTGGGCATCCCCACTGAAGGAATTGTTACCCCTTATATTCACACTAAAGCCATCGCCTACCCTTCCCGTGTTGGTCGTTATGACCACGCCTGGCAAATTACCCTGTATGCCTTCGAGGGGGTTGTTTACACTTCTTTGGGTAATTTCATCGGTAGTCACACTTGAAACCGACCCCGTTACATCGGCCCTTTTTACCGAGCCATAGCCCACAATGACCACTTCGTCCAAGGATTGGGCATCCTCTTCAAGTGTCACGTCAATCCGGCTTCTTCCGTTTACGGGGACTTCTTGGGCGGCAAAGCCCACGTAACTAAATACCAACACCGCATTTTCGGATGTCAGGGTCAAGGAAAAATTACCGTCGAAATCGGTTTGGGTACCGTTATTGGTTCCCTTTTCCAAAATGGTAGCCCCTGGAAGGGGTTCGCCAAGGGCGCCGTCAAGTACAATACCGGATACCGTGTTCCCGGTTTGTGCCAATAGGTTTCCCGATAGCAGAAAACAGCTTAGCATCGCAAGGCCAAAAAACCATCTCGGAGGCCTCGATTTTAATAATTTGAATTCAGTCATAATGTAAATGGAGTTTAGTTAGTTAATCATTCCGATTGATCCGTGATTGTCGAATATCTTTGCATTTCGAGTCCAAATAGCCCATCAGAACGAACAAATAGCCTTTCAATGAATTATAAAAATCTCCTAAAACGGTCTTTCAAAATCATTCAAATACTGATTATGAGCTATTTAAAATCCAAAACATAGTAACACCCGATTACCCACACAATTGCGCAATCGATTACCCAATATTACTAAAAATTTTGATCCATCCCAATACTTCAACCATTTTATATCCATATTTAACAAAAAATGAGTTAATTTTACCGTATAATCTCAATTATACACCCCTAAAATCGACAAATAATCGATATATATTCCATTTTTGACATTATATAAACGATATTGCAATCGATAACACACATTTCTTTACCTTAAGATTTGCGGTTGTCCGTACATTTTGGGCAAAACACTTCCATTTCATGAAAAAAAAAACCACAATCTATGACATTGCCAAAGAACTGAACATCACAGCGGCAACCGTATCCAGAGCACTTAACAACAACCCAAGGATCAGTGAAGAAACCAAAAAATTGGTCTTGGCAATGGCAGCAAAGCTAAACTATAAACAAAACAAGCTTGCCTTGGCCCTGAAAAGCGGCAAGAGCAACAACGTCGGGGTTGTTGTACCGTTTATCAACAGAAATTTCTTCTCTTCGGTCATTCGCGGCATCGAGGAGGAACTCAACCCCAAGGGGTATAACGTTATTATAAGCCAAACCCACGAAGACGAAAAAAAGGAAATCGACATTGTTCAAAACTTATTGAACTCACAGGTCGAGAGTATTTTAATTTCCGTTTCGAGAAACACAAGAACCAACGAACATTTCAAACAGGTCTTACGAAAGAACATACCTCTAATTTTCTTTGACCGCAAACTGGAACTCGGTGGTGTAAGCTCGGTAACCCTCGATGATTTCCAAGGGGCCTATCAGGCTACCGAACACCTTATAGAACAGGGATGCAAGCACATTGCCCACATGACCATAGACTTGGCCCTGCTTATCTACCAAAACCGCTTGGCGGGGTACAAGCAAGCCTTGGAGGACCACGGAATGGAATTCAACCCCGATTATGTAGTCGGCCTAAAAAGTGAAATCGTGGCGGGAAAAGACGCCGCCAAAAAGCTTATGGACTTACCCAAACCGCCCGATGCCATCTTTTCGGCCAACGACCTGGGCGCCTTGGGTGCCATTCAATACCTCAAGGAAATCGGAAAAAAAATTCCTGAAGATTGCTGTATCGTCGGATTCAGTAACGAACCTTTTACGCAGTTTATGGAACCGCCCATTTCATCGGTAGACCAATCGCCCCTGCCTATGGGCAAAACAGCGGCGAAGGTGTTTCTTGAACAGATAAACTCCAAAGGAGTTAAGATAGAGAAAAGCGTAGTACTCGACCCAACATTGGAAATTCGAAAATCTTCGCTAAAAAACGGCAAATAAGCAACCCTCTTTCCAACGGATTACCGCTCCGTATCGATATGGCCAATGCCGGGCATAGGCCCTTGATGTTTCCCCATGAGACTCAGACCCGAATCCAGAACCAGAAACCTCTTGCGGCCTTCCCACAGGTCCTCATCAATTTTATAAAGCATTCGGCATGTTGATCGTTGGCATATCGATCAGGCAGACAAACCACAGGCAATAGGACTAGAAGCCGTATATAAGGTTTCATACACCAACAACATCGACCCATAGTGCACACGGGTAATCAAAATTTAGGTAATCGATTACTAAAATCTTAACCCTACATGAATAAGCCAACAAAAAATTGGGTGTTAAATATTGGAGCTTCCTTTTACAGCAGGTACCGCAACATAATTAAAAGCCAATTCCGATATTAAAAAATTGGCGAACCCAACCATTTAAAGGATTCAAATAAACACCGTGCCCAAAAACCTAGGGTATATTCCCGAATCCCAACAACAGGAAATGCACAAGCTTTGAAAAACCACTTATATTATATTTCACCTTCTCCTCAAAAGAGCAAAAAATACCAACAAAACCAATACATACCACTGATTATCATTTATAAAAGACCACAAAAAGGAACGGGTCCAAAAAGCATTTTGAGCTACCATCGACCATGGCTTCCCCAGCCAATTTCTATATACCAATGTCCGAAAAACGTAAAATATCAAAAAAATTACCTGAACAGCAACCAACAAGCTTGGGCACCCCATAGCCGAAAACATTACGGGTCGAAAGGCAGTTCAACAGGTACCATATGCTCAATTTAGAAGCATCAATATCGAAAAAAAACGAATTTTTTAAGAAAAAATTAGTAAAAATAAAAAATTATCATAAATTTAGGCAATCGATTACACAACAATATATTTATTAATACTTACAACTTATGAGACAGTTCTTAAAGGTTTTATTGGTTTTTACCAATTGTTTCCTCATCGTTTCGCTGGCCTCTGCCCAGAGTCGCAATGAGGTCACCGGTACGGTAACCGATGAATCGGGGGTGCCCCTCGCGGGAGTATCGGTAATCATCAAAAACACAACGAACGGTACCGCCACCGATTTTGACGGAAACTTTTCAATTGATGCCGCCCCAAGCGATGTTCTATCCTTCAGCTATATTGGATATAAGCCCTTGGAAATCAACGTAGGGCAACAAAGCAACATTATTGTCACCATGGAAGAAAATGCCAGTGTATTGGATGAAGTAGTGGTGGTAGGCTACGGCACATCTACCCGCAGGGACGTAACCGGTTCCATTGCCTCCGTCTCCGGAGCGGAAATAGCGGAAGTGCCCGTTGCCGATGCCGCCCAGGCCCTACAAGGTAAATTGGCAGGTGTAAGCGTCACCACCCAAGACGGGCGTCCAGGCGCCGACGTATCCATTAAGGTACGTGGGGGAGGCTCCATTTCACAAAGCAACCAGCCCTTGTTTATCGTAGACGGCTTTCCGGTAAGTTCCATTAGCAACATTCCCGGCAACCAAATCAAGAGCATAGACGTTCTTAAGGATGCATCTTCCACCGCAATTTACGGGGCCCGGGGTGCAAACGGGGTAATCATCGTGACCACAAAAGGGGGGAAAATAGGAAAAACCACCGTCTCTTATGACGGCTACACGCAATACAGCTACATTCCCGAATACATTCCCGTAATGGACAGTTACGACTACATCCTATTCAACTGGGCCTACGGCTCGGCAATCGGGGACCAATATGCGGATGCTTGGGAGAAATTGTGGAAAATAGGCCGATATGAAGGCAGCAATACCGCCGGAATCGACTATTACAAAAACGTCAATAGCCGTGATTTTACCAAAGAGCTCTACAACTCGGCCATTTCACAAAACCATAACATAAACATTTCGAGCGGTAACGAAAACACCCGATACCTTCTATCGTTAAACCATATAGACCAAGAGGGAAACAAGGTACGGTCGTTTTATAAAAGGACCAACCTACAGCTAAAGCTCGATCAAAAAATCAACGATAAGCTCGACCTTTCACTAAATACCCGGTTTTCCCAAGTACAGAATGGCAACAACGACGGAAACTCAAACGCCTATTGGTTCAGACCGGTCGATACTGCCGATATCCTTGGCGATTCGGACGTAACGAGCAATACCCAACTGGGAGACTACAACAGGGTGCTACAAGACACTTTCAACCCCGTATCATTGCTCAACGATTCGGATGACGAGACAAAATCGAGATCTCTGGTGCTCAACACCGCATTGACTTGGAAGGTGCTGAACGGCCTGACGGCCAAGGCCGATTTAGGCCTAAGTTCAAACTGGGGCTCCGAAAAGGAATGGACCGGGGCCTATGTAAACAACTATTTCACCGGTGATGGCGAGCAAACCTTTGGTGGCGACGCCAGGGTCAGGTCTAGCCAAGGATGGAACCTACGTTTGGTAAACACACTTAATTACGAAGTCCAAGGACTAGGCGAAAATCACGATTTAAGCTTTTTGGCCGGTATGGAAATCGCCGACTCAGGGTCTGAATACGTAGAGGCCGTGGGTGTACGGTATCCGAAAGCCTACGATTCGGAACGTGCCTGGGCGAATATGCGGGATTCGAACAGCGACTTCCCCGACCTGAACTTCTATCGAACCTATGTTGCCCCGGCCAACCGATTGCAGTCGTATTTCGGGCGAGCCAACTATTCCTTGTTGGACAAATATTTATTGACGGCCACGTTCAGGGCCGACGGTTCGTCGAGGTTCGCGCCGAGCAACCGCTGGGGGTACTTCCCTGCCGCCGCCTTCGCATGGCGGATTTCGGAAGAATCCTTTTTACAGGATGCCGGGTGGCTAGACGACCTTAAATTAAGGTTGTCCTATGGTTCGGTGGGAAGCGATGCCATAAGCGCCGAACTATGGAAACAAAGCTGGGCCTCACAAAAAGGCACCTACTCCATCAACGAGCAACTCCAACCCCAATACCGGCCCGCTTCCAGCCTTATAGCCAATGAGAACCTAAAATGGGAAACAACCATAACCAGGAACATCGGTCTCGATTTTACCTTGTTCAGCAACAGGTTGTCGGGTACCGTCGAGGTATACAAGAACACCGTCAAGGATCTCTTATTGGTTACCCCTGTATCCGACTTGACCGGGTTTCAATTTACCCAAGACAATATCGGATCGACAAGCAACAAGGGTATAGAAATATCCCTTAGCGGAGGCCTTGTCGATACCGAAGACTTTACATTGAACGGAAGTATAAACTTTAACCTAAACAGAGGTAACGTAGACGAACTGGACGAAGGAATAAACGGCGAGTACAAATCGCAGTTTGGCGGAGTCAGGCATGCCCCCGGTTCGGGAGACTACTACCTTACCGTAGGCGAGCCCGTAGGACTCTATCGCGGATGGGAACACGATGGCTGGTATACAACCGACGATTTCAACTACGACCCGGCTACGCAGATATATACCCTAAAAGAAAGCATTCCCGATTACGCCAGTGGACTCTTGCCCAATATTTATGGCACCTTCAGCAATAAGCCAGGGGACCAGACCGCCTATCCGGGCGTTCAAAAGGTAAAGGATTCCAATGGGGACGGAACCATTGACGAGGAAGACCTCGGTGTAATAGGAAACGCCAACCCCGTTCATACGGGAGGGTTTAGTTTCTCAGGAAACTATAAGGCCTTCGATTTCGGATTGAACTTCGTGTGGAGCTACGGCAACGACATCTACAATGCCACCCATGTAGAGGCCTATTTGGGCAACAAGGAGGCAGGCCTTTTCAGAAACCGGTTCCAAGAACTCGCAGGCCACTATAAAATTTACGATGTGGTCGACGGTCAGCTCACTCCCGTGGTCGATCCCGACGCACTGGATGCGCTCAATGCCAACGCCACAACGTTCTTGCCCTATCCCGAGAGCAGTATCAACACCACCTTTGGTATCGAAGATGGTTCCTTCCTAAGACTGAACACCTTAACCTTGGGCTATACCGTACCCAATTCCGGTAACATAGGGTTAAACAAATTGCGCATATACGGTTCCGTGTTTAATGTCTTTACCTTGACCAGCTATAGCGGTTTCGATCCGGAAGTCAATGTAAATCCGGATCCCGACCCCGACAGCGGTAGATACTACCCTACACCAGGGCTCGATTACGGCTCTTACCCAAGGCCACGTACCTTCACCCTAGGGGTTAACATTGAATTTTAATTTTTAATAATTTATAGATTATGAAAAAGTTTATATACACAACGCTAATTGCCCTTCTTGTCTGTGGCACGGCATGCGAAGACGACTTTTTGGATGCGCCCGCCCCATCGAGTGTTGATGAAGATACCGTATTCGTGTCTACGGGGGATGCCCAAAAAGTGATGGCGGGTATTTACGAAATCTGGTACGACCTTGACCGCCTACTCTTTTATGAAACGGAAGTGGTAGGTTCGGATTCGGAGTGTCACCCTGAAAACTATGCCTCCCAAGGCAGGCATATCCCTGAAGGCCTCTTTGCGTCGGAGTTTAATATCAACGACGGAAACTCGGCCACGACATGGAAGGAATGCTATACCGTGATCAACAGGTGTAATATAATGATAGAGGCCATTGAGGAGAAGGAAGAATACCAGGAGGCCGTTTCCAAGGGACAACCCACGGAATGGACCCAACTTTACGGGGAGGCCACCGCGGCCCGTGCTACCGCTTATAAGCTACTGGTCAGGTATTACGGCGATGTGCCTTACTTCGATTATGCCATCAAAAGCACCGAACAGACGGATACCCTGGGACTAAGTTCAAGGGATTTGATATACGACAAGGAGATAGCGGCCCTTAAGAAGGCCGTTCCATTGATGTACCGATTGGGCGAAGGAGGCATAAACGCCGAGCGCTTTTCGGGCACCTATGGCGATGCCCTGATCGGTAGGCTGGCCTTCGACGCCGCTGGCTATCAACTGCGTAGAACCGATTTCGATTACGGCAATGTGACCTTTGAGCAAATTGGGGTCGAAAACAGCACATGGCAGGCCAAATACGTAAGACGTACCGATTGGGAAACCTATATGCTTATTGCCAAAGAGCATTACCTCAACGTGGTGAACAACCCCGGCTCCGCCCGTTTGATAGAATCCGATGAAAGGGGGGAGGGCTTTAACAATCCGTTTCAGCGCAACTTTCAATATTTGATGGATTTGGAAGTAAGCCCCGAATCCATTTACGAATCCGGATATACCAGGGGCTTCAATTCAGATTTCCCCTATTCTTTCGGGCGCCCATCGGGTGGTGGTGGGTCCAATGCCTATCCCCCGAAGAATTACGGACAGGCCAGAATTTATGCCAGCTTCTATTACGGGGATTTTTTACCCAATGACAAAAGACGCGACGTAACGGCCTGTGTAACGGCCAACTCCGGAGCGGCTTCCGAGCGCCTTATCAATTTTGAGCCAGGCAGTAGGGAAAAAGGCGGACTGGCCCTAAACAAATTGGACGAAGCACGTTTTAAAGATCCCTACACCGTCGCCCAAAGAAAGTCGGGTTGCAACTGGCAGCAATTGCGCATGGCCGATGTTATGTTGGACCTGGCCTATGCATCGGCGGCCACCGGTGACGAGGCAACGGCAAAGACCTACTTGACCAAAGTAAGAAGCCGGGCTTTTCCCGAGGCAGACCAAGCCGAGCATGTAACCAGCTATATCGGGGCATTGTCCGGCCAAGCCTTGTTGGATGCCATCGCCTTTGAGCGAAAACTGGAATTGGCGGGCGAAGGCAAAACCCGATGGGACATGACCCTATATGGAAAGATGCCCGAGCGGATCAAAAAATTACGGGATAGGCAAATTGCCATGGTAGAAGGCTTAAAAAGCGATGGTTACTATACCTTTCCCGAAACCGGCATGACCATTTCCAACTACGTATGGACCAAATATGTCAACATCAAGGAAGATATCGATCCGTCGTTGAACCTGCTCACCACACAAACCCCGGAAGGCCTTGCCCCGGATGACCCGACCTATCCCGTACTGGTGCCCGGATGGCGAGGTACAAGCGACCTGTGGATCGATTACATCAACACATTGGAAAGCGACAAGGTAAACCTGGCCATTCGCGGACTATATGAGTACATCGACCCCGATGGTCCGGTGGCCGCCGCCCTGGAGGCAGATGGATATGAAAAGTCCCCATGGGGAGCCAACATCATAGCCAATGAAAGTCAATACACTTCCGATATATTCAAGGGATACCCCGACTCGTATTACAACGCCGGTGAACCACCGCGTTATATGAGGGCCATACCTTTTGAAACCCTATCGAAGTCGAAGGGCTTGATTACCCAAGGATATGGACATGCCTCGGAATAGTACCGAATTAAAAAAATCAATTGTTGGAAGCAATTGGTATTCTTAGGATTAGTTTTTTTTGAGTTAGTTTGGTTACAAAGGGCAATCACAAGGAATTTCGCAACGGCACCAAAGAAATGTTCCCTATTTTCCTAGTTGCTGGCGATAACCTGAATTGCCCTTTGTTTTTTATTCAGACCATCAAAATCATCCTTTGAAAACCGACCCATTCCTTAATTCCATTTTCGATAATAGGGAATGGACTCCAATAGGCCCAAACAATGTGCCCTGGGCTTTCCATCTAAATTCCAACTATCTAGGGTTTATTGGATTCTTTTGATTAAATTGAGCCCCTTTTAACATATGTGCCATTGGTTTGTGCAAACGTCTTTAATCCGGTTACAGGCTAACGTTAGATAAAAGAAGTCGATTCGCATTAAATGGAACATAATACTATTGTAATCTCATTTTCAATAAATGGGTTATTCAGGTAAAAGAAGAGCATCTTCGGCCTACCACCCTATTTTACCAAAACCATGTAGATGAAAAAAACAACCATCTATGACATTGCCAAGGAATTAAATATCACTGCGGCAACCGTATCCAGAGCGCTCAACGACAACCCAAGGATCAGTGAAGACACAAAAAAACTGGTCTTGGCAACGGCAAAAAAGTTGAACTACAAGCAAAACAAGCTTGCCTTGGCCCTTAAAAGCGGCAAAAGTAAAAATGTTGGAGTGGTGGTTCCCTATATCAACCGGAATTTCTTTTCTACCGTAATCAGGGGTATTGAAGAAGAATTGAACCCCAAAGGCTACAACGTCATCATCTCCCAGACGCATGAAGAAGGCAAAAAGGAAATCGATATCGTACAAAACCTTCTTAATGCCCAGGTCGACGGGATAATCATATCCGCTTCGAGACAGAGCAAGGGCAATGATCATTTCAAATACGTACTTTCCAAAAACGTGCCCCTTATCTTTTTCGACCGAAAAAAAGAAATAGAAGGGATAAGCTCGGTTACTTTGGACGATGCCCAAGGGGCCTACCAGGCCACCAAGCACCTCATCGAACAGGGCTGCAAGCATATAGCCCATATGACCATAGATCTATCCTTGCTTATTTACCAAAACCGCTTGGCGGGATACAAGCAGGCCCTGGCCGACCACGGGATGGAATTCAACCCCGATTATGTCATCGCGCTACAAAGTGAAATCGTCGCGGGAAAAGACGCCGCCAAAAAGCTTATGGGCTTGCCTGAACCGCCCGATGCCATCTTTTCGGCTACCGACCTAGGGGCCTTGGGAGCCATTCAATACCTCAGGGAAATAGGGAAAAAAATTCCCGAAGATTTCTGTGTCGTCGGATTCAGTAACGAACCGTTTACCCAGTTTATGGAACTTCCTATTTCTTCGGTAGACCAATCGCCCCTTCTTATGGGCAAAACGGCGGCCAAGGTGTTTTTGGAGCAAATAGAATCCAATGACGTCAAAATAGAAAAAAACGTGGTGCTCAGCCCTTCGCTCGAGATCCGTAAATCTTCCCAGAAAACCCTTGGATAAATCCGGTTTCTATAAAGAAACGCCCCTTTTCCAGGGTATAAAGTCGTTTTGGTTCAAGGCATCGGCCTTGGCCGTTATCTCACCGCTGGCCACCTTGATGACGTAGTCCAGGATTTCCTCACCCATCTCGCTTATCGATTTTTCCCCGCGGATCACGGCCCCTGTATCTATATCGATAATATCGGGCATACGTTCCGCCAAAACGGTATTCGACGATACCTTGAGCACCGGTGCGATGGGGTTGCCCGTAGGCGTACCCAAGCCCGTGGTAAAGACGACGATATTGGCTCCCGAGCCCACCATTCCTGTGGTACTTTCGACGTCGTTACCGGGGGTACAAACCAAATTAAGGCCCGGTTTCGTAACGTACTCGCCATAATCCAAAATGGCCTCGATCGGAGAAGTACCCCCTTTTTTGGCCGCACCCGCCGATTTCATGGCATCTGTGATCAGGCCGTCCTTTATATTTCCGGGGGATGGGTTCATATCGAAGCCCGAGCCGGCAGCCTCCGCTGCACTTTCGTAAGCCTTCATCAAGCTTATAAAGCGTTCGCCATCTTCATCGTTGACACATCGGTTCACCAATTCTTGCTCTACCCCACACAATTCGGGAAATTCCGACAATATCGGGGAACCACCTACGGCCGCCAAAATATCGGAGGCATAGCCGAGGGAGGGATTGGCGGAAATACCGGAAAAACCATCAGATCCACCACACTCAAGCCCCATTTTCAACTTGGAGATCGGTGCCGGCATACGTTGGATCTTATTGGCCTCCTTAATCCCTTCAAAAGACTCCTTGATAATGGTATTGAGCATGTTATCGACCGTGCCCATTTGCTGCTGTTCATAAATAAGGACAGGTTTTTTTAAATCGGGATCTATGGCCGCCAAGGCCTTCTTCAATATTTCTATCTGCAAGTTCTGGCATCCCAAACTCAATACGGTCGCGCCGGCCACATTGGGGTTTTTGACATATCCGGCCAACAACTTGGCCAAGGTCTCAGAATCTTGTCTGATACCGCCGCATCCTCCTTGATGGGTGATAAATTTTACTTCGATGTTATCGAAGGTCTGTGAGGATTCTTGCTCCTTTTCACCCGCAGTATCTTCGGGGTTGCCACTAATCAGGTTTCGCAACAAGTTCCTTTGCTTATTGACCTTGCCGATGGAAAGTTCTTTTTCAAAAACATCCTTGAGAATTTCGATATTCCTGTTTTCACAGAACACCAGGGGAAAGAACAACCACACGTTGGCAGTACCCACCTGACCATCGGGCCTGTGATAGCCCATAAAGGTCCTATCCTTCCATTTCGACACGTCGGGCGGAGTCCAGCTTACCGAAGCGGTCTTTTTCTCTACGGGACTGCTTTGGTGTCTGACATTTTCCACGGTAAGGGCATCCCCTCTTTTTATTTCGGCAACCGCCTTGCCCACCAACACGCCGTACATAAAGATTTCGTCTTCAGGGGCCAAGTCGACCAAGGCGATCTTATGCTTGGCCCGGGTATCGGACAGAACGATGATCTCCTGTCCTTCAAACTGCACCCGATCTCCCTGGACCAGGTCCACAAGGGCTATGGCCACATTGTCTTCCGCATGAACCTTGATCAATTTAGTTTGCATATCTGCCTGCTTTTAAATCGTTTTCAAATTTGATATATCCTTCTTGTATACCATCTTCCTCTATATACCGAAGGCCTTTTGCCACCGCATCCTTCAGATGGGGAACGGTCGTTAGGTCTTCTCCCCAATACCGTACGTTTTGCAAGACCTGCTGGGCCACACTATCAAAGGAGGCCGATTTCCATATCCGCGCCATATCATCAACTATCCCTGCATCGTCGTTCACCGGAAGTGCCTGGTTTTTCCAGCTTCCCTTATAAAAGCGGATCAAACAGGCAAAGGCAAAGACCAAACGTGGCGGAAGGTCGTTCTTGCGGCTAATATACGCCAAAAGGCTGGGCAAGACCCGTACCTTGAACTTGGATATGCTATTGAGGGCGATACTGGCCAACCTGTGCTTTACAAAGGGGTTTTTAAACCTATCGAAAACCGCGTGGGCGAAAGCCTCCAGCTCTTCCTTATCCATATCTAAGGTAGGGATAATTTCATCAAAAACCAGCGAACGGATAAAAGTCCCGGTAAAGCCTTCATCCACACTTTCCTTAACGGTCTGATTTCCATAGAGTAGGGAAAATGGCACCATTGAGGTATGGGCCCCGTTAAGAATGCGCACCTTTCGGGTCCTGAACGGCTGCATATCGGCAACGATCTTAACATCGAGATCGGTCTTATCAAAAGGCAGTTTTTTCCTTAGCGCTTCATCCCCCTCTATTACCCATAGAAAGAAGGTTTCGGCACTGACTATCAGCTTGTCTTGATAATCCAATTGTTTGTTGTACTCGTCGATTTGGTCCTTTGGGTAGCCTGGTACGATGCGGTCGACCAAGGTGTTGTGAAAACTACAGGCCGTATTCACCCAATTCTTGAATTCTTCCGATAGATTCCACAAATCGATATACTCGAACACGATTTTCTTAAGTGTATCGGAATTATAGTTGATCAACTCACAGGGTATGATGGCAAGGCCCTTGTCAGCGGCCCCTTTAAAATGTTCGAACCGACGGTGCAAGAGCACTGTCAGTTTTGCCGGAAAGGAAGATGGCGGGGCCATATCCATCGTATCGGATGCAACGTAGGCAATGCCCGCTTCCGTCGTATTCGAAATAACGAACCGCAGCTCCTTTTCCTTGGCCAAATCCAAATAAGCATCGAAATCCAAATAGGGGTCGACACCTTTGACGATATTGGTAATAAGTTCCTTTTCCTCGACCTCCTTGCCGTCTTTAATTCCTTTTAAAAAAAGGGTATAAAGCCCTTCTTGCTCGTTGAGTACGGAAACCATTCCCTGGGGTATGGGCTGTACGACGGCTATTCCCGCATTAAAATCGGCCTCTTGGTTCAACTTTTGAAAGGCATAATCGACGAAGGCCCTTAAAAAGTTGCCCTCCCCGAACTGAAGAATTTTTATCGGCAGGTCGGTGGTCGCCGCCACATTCCCCCTATTTAGTCTTTTCATCTATTTATTGGGTTGTTTTAGGTTATTAATTACAGCCTTCTTCCCTATCCCGTTTGGGTAGCACAAGACAGCCGTCTTATTTTAACTGGTCGGGCGGACACACGTCCATATCGCCATAGTCAAGGTTTTCACCCGCCATACCCCATACAAAGGAGTAGTTACTTGTTCCCGACCCCGAGTGTATCGACCATTCGGGCGATAGCACGGCTTGATTGCCCTTCATAAAAATATGCCGTGTATGCTGGGGCTGGCCCATGAAGTGGCATACCGTCTGGCCTTCTTCAAGGTCAAAATAGAAATAGGCCTCCATACGCCGCTCGTGGGTATGGGCGGGCATGGTGTTCCACACGTTGCCTTCCACCAATTCGGTGATGCCCATTTGCAACTGGCATGTTTCGACGATACTGTTGACGATCAGTTTGTTCAAAATCCGCTTGTTCGCGTACTTGGTTTCCCCCAGTTCGAGAACCTCGGCCTTGTCCTTACCTACCTTGGTCGTCGGAAAACTTTGGTGTGCCGGTGCCGAGTTGATATAGAACAAGGGCTGCGTACCACCCGCCAGAAAGGTGACCTCCTTGGTCCCTTTGCCGACATAGAGGGCTTCCTTCTTATCCAATTCGTAAACGGTACCATCGACCGAAACGCTACCTTTGCCCCCGACGTTGACAATGCCCAATTCCCTTCGGTCCAAGAAATTATCGGATTTAAGATAGGGAATGGTTTCCAGCGGAAGGTCTTTGCCCACCGGTTTGGCACCACCAACGATATACCTGTCGTACATCGAATAGGTCAAATTTATCGCATCGTCCTGAAAGAGGTTTTCGATCAAAAAATGCTCCCGAAGTTCTTCCGTACCGTATTTTTTGGCATCCTCGGGATGGGATGCATACCTGAACTCATAATTTGTCATTTTACCTTTTTTTAAATGTAATCGATTGCGCAAATATACTACTTTTTAAAACGAGGCGGAAAGGACCTTCCCTTAATTTTACCCCAAGGGCCCCCTATTGGAAGTTTTTAACAATGCCTCCAAAGAAATAAGGGCGCATACGAACCGACCACGGGACCATCAAAAGCCCGGTCTCTTCTTAAGGAAGAAGAATGGATCGGGCCCGTTATGTCTTAGGCCTTTTCTGGAAATACCTGCTAAAGACCAAGAACAGTATTCCGCATAACAACCAAGCGGGCAAGGTAACGAAGGACAAAAAGACATCGAACTGCACCGAAATAAAATAAAAGAGTCCGAAGCTAATGGCCCAGGCCAAGAGAACGGCCTTATTGAACCTTATATGTCCGAACTCGGCGTAGTTGGGAATAATCCCCGCACTCTTCGCAAAGAAATGCTCAAATACGATCACGGCCCCCACGGGTGCCAAAATAAAGCCGTATAGGGCCACAAAATCGAGCAGCTTCATGGCAAAGGCCGGAAACAGTCCCGCCACGGTCGCCACGGTACCTGCTATAATGGTTACCCAAAACGTGGAAGTTTTCGGCAGGATGGCCTGAAATGCCAAGCCTGCCCTGTAAATGGTCGGGTTTGCGGTGGTCCACCCCGCCAAGATTACCGCCAAAATCCCGAAAAAGCCCAGCGCATTGTAGGCCAAGGGCCCGGGGGCCACGGTAGGCGCCTCGCCATTACCTATTAAAACCTGCGCCTCGGGAGTCTTTAAATAAACGGCATACAAGAGGGCGGCCGCGATCCAGGCCATGTAATGGCCGACGTACATACCGGCCGCGGTGGTCCAGCCCGCACTGGCCTTTTTGGCAAACCTAAAGACCGAAAGGTCCGACATACCCACGTGCATGGCCGCATTGGCGAACCACGACCAGAGCACGACGTGCCAGAAGGTGTACTTGATCTGTCCTGGAAAGGGGTCGGAGCCCTCGCCCCAGATATCCCAAAACTCCGAAAAACTGGTAACGCCCAACTGTTGGAGCGAAACGATGCCACAAGCCAAAAAAGCCAGGACAATAATCGGCGACATCCAATTGGCAGCCTTTGAAACCGTATTGAAGCCCTTGGCAGCAATCAGGGAAATAACGGCACCCAAGGCCACTACTATGAGCACCCACGTAAGGCCGTTGGGCACGGTATCGGTCAGTTTGGGCATTTCCATATCAAAAGGAATGCCGACCGCGGTAGCGGAAACCGTGATCATGGCCCCGGCCAGGAAACAAAACAATATCCCATTGGCCAAGTTGTACCCAATGACCAGTTTTTTACCGCATATCCTCTCGAGTTGGTAGTAAAGGGTAAGTCTGTACTTAACGGCAATCTCGGCCGTAAGAAACCTCCAGCTGAGCACGGCCAAAAGGTTGCCCACCAGTAGGCCGATGATCAAATCGAAGGCACTCACCCCGGTGGTAAGAAATAACGGACCGATAACAAACTCGGTACCGGCGGCGTGCTCGCCCGCGTACATGCCCAAAAAGCTTTTCCAACTTTTCAGTTTGGACTGGGGCACGGGCTGTCTTTCAAATTCGCCGCTGGCCGACTCCTCAATTACTTCTTCTTCCTGGCTGTAAAGTGTCATATATTACTTTTGATCGTTTATCAAGTGCTTCGGAAGATCCTCGACCCGCTCGCAGCACAGTTGGTCCATTACCTGTTGAAACTGCCTTTTCAGCATGGCCACGGTATGGTCTCCCCCCTTGTTCCCCAAGGCGGCGGCCCCGTACATAAAAGAGCGCCCCATAAAGGTGAATTTGGCCCCACTGGCCATGGCCCGTGCAATATCGGGACCCGAACGTAGTCCGCTATCGATCATCACCTCGATTTGGTCGCCATACTTTGGTGCGATATCCTTTAAAGAGGAGATGGTCGATTGTGCGGCATCGAGCTGCCTGCCCCCGTGGTTGGAAACGATAATACCGTCGAAGCCCATTTTTATGGCATCT
Organism: Pseudozobellia thermophila; assembly: GCF_900141855.1. Lineage (GTDB taxonomy): Bacteria > Bacteroidota > Bacteroidia > Flavobacteriales > Flavobacteriaceae > Pseudozobellia > Pseudozobellia thermophila. The sequence continues at coordinate 823,178 of NZ_FQYU01000001.1, read as the reverse complement.
TCGGTGTCTTGTTCAGAGGCCACCCCCTTGAGCACGAGTTTGCCCTTCCACCGGTCGCGGATGGGCTTAATTTTTTCGGCGTTAAGCTTTCCCGAGAACGTCCGGTCCATAAACTGTCCCAATTGTTTTAGGTTGAGTCCTTCGGGCGTATAGGGCTTTAGGTTCTCGAACGTGGGCTGGCCGTACTTTAGGGTATTGATCGCCCAGGTAGGCTTGCCCAATATCTGGAGTATGTTTCTCACCGACATTTTTGGCGGTAGGGCCAATCCGTTTCGAATATCCCTGGGCCTATACCCAAAAGTGGGCACATCGCACAACAGGACCAATACGGGACATCCGGCGGCCTGTGCCCGATCAATGATGTCGTTTCGAACGGCATCCTCGACCGGGTTGTACAACTGAAACCATGCCTTGCCCTCGGTAAGCTCGCTTGCCCTTTCAATATTCATGGTGGTAACCGTACTCAAAATAAAGGGAATGTTGTGCTTGTGGGCCGATTTCGCCAAAATTTCGGGCGAATTGGGCCACATTAAGCCCTGTAGACCTACAGGGGAAATACCAAAGGGGGCGTCGAATTCCATTCCCAAGACCTTGGTCTTGGTAGAACTTGTCCCGTAATTTTGAAGGTAACGTGGTTGCAGTTGGACTTCCCTTAGTTCGGAAGTGTTTCGGGTAATGTTCACATCTTCATTGCAACCCCCGTCCAAGTATTCAAAGGCAAAGCCTGGAACTCTCTTTCTTGCTTTTTCACGCAAAGCATCAACGGAAGGGTACTGGGAGTTTATCTCACTCTTCATTGTTAATCGATTTAAGGGAGGAATAATCTTTTAAGCCATAATTACGAGCCAAAAAACCAGTGTCGAGCGCTGTACCTGAGATAACGATGGCCGCCCCTAGCGCAGAACCCAACGAAGCATCGGTCGTTCGCAATTTCATGTCCCGAAGGTAATAAGATAATAGATTTATATAAACATCGTTATCACTAAAACCTCCGTCGATGTACAGATCTGTAATCGGTTGGTCGCCAATGGCCGATTTAATACTCTCTACCTGAAGCATTACCAGTTCAAGCATCAGCTGGTGGTATGCATGTTCAAATTTATCGTACGGAATGGTAGTGGCCCGGGGCTCGTTCCTTCCCTCGATGCTCTTCCACTTGAACATGGGCTCAAAGTCTTTGTTGATCTCAAAAAAGGTTTCCCCGTCAAACCTCACTGTTCGGTGATAATCGGCAGGTACCCCAAAACGGGCCGTCAGTTCCTTCACCTGAAGCTTGTATTCGTTACCCAAAAAAAGCCGGGCCACTTTTACCGGGCTCCCATCGATACGCATGTTGAACATACTTTCCCTCTTAATGTCGTCGAGGGTAAGCATCCCTTTGGCAAACGGATTGATGGAAATACTCCAAGTACCGGTAGACACCAATAAGAACGGATCGGAGATACTTCGCACATAGGGCAAAAGTGCCGAAGAACTATCGTGGATCCCGGGACCCACCTCAATATTCCTGTCTCCGAAGGCCACACTTACCGTACGGTTCGAATCGACAATGGGCGGAAGCTTCTTATCGACCCCTTCCCGAAAAACCCAATCGTGATACTTGTTTTTTTCATAATCCCACAAAATGGTATGGCAGCCAATGCTCGTATACTCGCTTACGGGTATACCCGTGAACAAGTAACTCAGGTACTGGGGCAGGTGCAGGGAATATTTGATTTTTTTGAAAACCTCGGGCCGTTCGCGCTTTAACCAAAACAGGTGCATTCCGGTGTTGAGCATGCCCATGTTCAGTGAACCGGTAACCCGCGAGAATTCGTCTACCGGGCCATAGGCTTCGTAGAAGCTGTCGACAACCTCGCTCTTTAAAGGTTTCATATAATTGTATAGTGGGGCAAGGACCTTGCCGTTGGCGTCGATATGTACCAAACTCGCCCCGTAACACGAAAAGTTAAGCGCTACAATATCAAAATCGGGCGAAGCGATCATTCTGTCAAAAACACTTTTCGCCCAATGTTCAAGTGCCGTCAAATCTTCGGTAGGATATCCGTCTTCGTCGGTAATTTCCTCAAAACGGGTATATTCCCTATACACCTCCTTAAAATTCCCGTCAAAGAGAAAGAACTTTTTATTGGTTCTACCAATGTCAAATACAGCGGTTACCTTCATGTGAATCCATTCTAGTTTATAATCCGGAGGCAACGCTATGCCTGCCCCGTTCGTCTACCAGTTTTTGCCTTATCCCCATTGATCGGTAGGCCTGTATGGGGTTCAAGGCACCGTCCCTTTCCAAACGCGCCCGTTGCAAAAGCGGCCTGACATCGGTACGATAGGCATTCTGAAGTATCTCTTGGCACTGTACCACGTCGTTCTCGAGCTGTGCGGCCTTCAACCGGTCTTGATCGACCAACAAGGCCTTGGCATAAGCCTCCTGGATAGCCTCCAACGATTGTATCAGGTCTTCCAAGGGATCCTTGACGTTATGGCTCGCATCGATCATCCAGGCCGGATACGGGTTCTGTGGATTGTTCTTCATACCGTAGACGAGCTCGTTGAAAATAAGGAACAAAGCATAGGGCTTGACACTGCCAACGGTACTATCATCGTCGCCGTACTTGCTGTCGTTAAAGTGAAAACCACCTAATTTCCCTTTCATCATCAAGGTCGAAACAATCTGCTCTATGTTGGTATTGGGCAAATGATGGCCCAGATCGACCAAGGTAAAGGCCTTCTCGCCACAGGCATTGGCCAGCATAAACGAAGTGCCCCAATCCTGTATCACCGTACTGTAAAAATAGGGCTCGTAGGGTTTGTACTCGATGAACATCTTCCAATCTTCAGGCAAAACGCCATAGATCTGCTTAAGGCTGTCCTCGGTATGACGCAAGGCGGTTTGAAAGTTACTTTGACCCGGGAAATTGGAGCCGTCGGCCAACCATACGGTCAGGCTCTTGGAACCTAATTTCTTACCGATCTCGACTACTTCGATGTTGTGTGCGATCGCTTGGTCCCTTACGGCCTTGTCAACGTTGCTCAACGAACCGTACTTATAACTATGGACCGCGTCTTTCTGGTCTTGAAAGGTATTCGAGTTGACGGCGTCAAAAACGATATCGTTAAGGGCGGCCACCTCTTTGATGGCCTTGTAATCTTCGGGAACGTCCCATGGTATGTGCAACGATATGGCCCCGGCGGTTTGGGTCAGGGCGTGTAAGACGCCGACATCTTGAATCTTTTGTTCGAGCGACGATGGCTCCCCATAGTAAGAGAACCTACCAAAACGGGTACCTCCGGCACCCAAGGCCCAACTCGGGATGGCCACTTGAAAATCGGCCAGCCTTTGTACTATGGCGTTGACGTCTACCCCCTGTCCTGACAAGGTGTTCGCCAGAAAGTCGAAGCCCGCCTTATGGGCCTCCCTCAAGTTTTCGTTGCCCGACCGTATCTCTTCTTTATTGATCTGCATAATTAGTGGTTGAAATCCGTATTGGTACTATCTCACGAAAGCGTTGGCCATTCCGCCATCCACATTGATGATATTGCCGGTACTCTTGTTCAGCAATCCGACAAAGGCGAATACACCGTCGGCGATATCGGCGGGGTATATAATTTCGTTCATCAAATTTCTTTTTGCGTAATGGGCGGGCAGTTCTTCGACAGAAATGCCGTAGGCCTTGGCACGGCCTTCGGCCCAATCGCCTTCCCAAATCTTGCTACCGACGATCACACCGTCGGGATTGACGGTATTGACCCTGATCTTATCGCCTCCCAACTCCGCGGCCAACAACCTGGCCATGTGCTGTTGCGCCGCCTTGGCGGTGCCGTAGCCTACGTTGTTCGGTCCTGAGACCAATCCGTTTTTACTGGCGATGCTTATAAAATCGCCGCCCAAACCTTGGGTCCTCATGATCTTTACGGCCTGTTTTGCCAATTCGAACTGTCCCTTGACCAATACATTTTGAAGGATGTCCCAATCTTTCTCGGTGGTCTCGGTCAACGGTTTTGAAATGGCCAGACCGGCACTGTGCACCACGATGTCGACCCCTCCAAAATCCAAGCATGCCTTTTTGTAGGCGGCAGCGATCGATTCGGACTTGGTCACATCGCAAACTGCATAGGATGCCGTATCGCCTTTATACGTAGCCACCCCTTCCTTCAAACGATCTTCGGCGATATCGGTCAATACCACATTGGCCCCCTCGGCGGCCAACTTGTCGGCAATGGCCTTCCCGATTCCGCCACCGCCACCGGTAACCAAGGCTACCTTGCGCGACAGGGGTTTTTCCTTTGGCATACGTTGCAGTTTTGCCTCTTCGAGCAACCAATATTCAATATCAAAGGCCTCTTGCCTTGGCAAAGAGGTATACTCGGTAATGGCCTCGGCCCCGCGCATCACGTTGATTGCATTGACATAAAACTCACTGGCCACCCTGGCCGTTTGCTTGTTCTTGGCGAAACTGAACATTCCTACACCCGGATAAATGATAATAACCGGGTTAGGGTCTCTCATCGCGGGACTATTGTCCCTTTTGCACGACTCGTAGTACTGTGCATATTCTTTTCTGTACTGTTCGAACTCGGGTTCCAATTTTTTCAAAATGGCCTCGGGGTCGCCCAGGTCTTCATTGGCATCGAGCTTCAATACCAAGGGTTGGATCTTGGTCCTCAGAAAATGGTCGGGACAAGAGGTCCCCATCGGGGCCAACCGCTCCAAGTCGTTGCTGTTAATGTATTCGAGCACCACATCGGTATCGGTAAAATGACCGATCATCCTGTTCTCCGAAGAGCAAAGTCCGCGCAACAAAGGCATTAGCTGCGAAGCCTTATCCTTGCGTTCGTCGGCGGGCAGGCTTTGTACCTTTTGTCCTCCGAACACTTCCCCTTGTTCCTCTATTTTTTTGGCAATATACTCCGAAGCCATTTCAATGACTTCCAAACTGTTCATATAACATTCGTAGGAGGTGTCTCCCCAGGTGAACAACCCATGGCTGCCCAAGACAATGCCGCGAATTCCGGGGTTGTCGTTCAAACATTTCTCCAACTGCAGCCCCAGGTCGAAACCGGGGCGTTGCCAAGGTACCCAGCCCATGGTATCGCCCCAGATTTCCTTGGTTACTTTTTCGCTGTCCTTGGCCGCCGCCACGGCGATCAGCGCATCGGGATGCAAATGGTCGATGTGCTTGAAAGGAAGCAAGCCGTGCAAAGGAGTATCTATTGAAGGGGCCCGGCTGTCAAGATCGTAAATACAGTGGTTGAACAGCCCGACCATACGGTCTTCGTCATGCAGCCCCTCGTAAACGTTCTTCAAGTTCCTCAACCTTTCGGTATAAAGGCCGGCGATTCCCGCCCTGTCCAAGGTACCGATATCTCCCCCGGAACCCTTGATCCACATTACCTCTACCTCTTCATTGGTCAAAGGGTCTTTCTCTATGGTCTTGCAGCTGGTATTGCCCCCTCCGTAATTGGTAATCCTTAAATCGGCACCCAAGATATTGGAGCGGTAAAGAAAAAGGGCCACTTGGTCGTCGCCCAGTTCATTTGCCTTTTTTTCGTCCCATAGATAATTTACATGTTGAAATGTCTTTTGCATAACGTATATCTTATAAAGTGGTTTCTGATTGTTTTTTCACTTTCACCAAAAATACATATTCCATTTCCCGCGACTATCCTGTGCTGTACTGTGCCCTTTAAAATTTACAAAAGAAGTACCCAGCCCTATGGCCTTGCCTCAATTTTTGCTTACTTTTAGAGCCTGTTTGAACGTAGAGGATTCCAAAAGCCGAAGCGGAGATTTGAAGGTATCAAATCGGGAACGCGAATATTGATTTGAAAGACCTATGCCAGAGACCTTGAACATAAAGATTAACGAAGCCTCCCGTATTCCCAAATACATGCAGGTTGTCGATTCTATAGTGGATAGTATAGCCATGGGCAATCTACCCATTGGAAGCAAAATCCCATCGATCAACGAACTAAGTGAAAGCCTTCTGCTTTCCAGGGACACCATTGAAAAGGCATACAGACAGCTCAAGGTCCAGAAAACCATTATATCGGTAAAGGGCAAGGGGTATTACATCGCCAAGACGGAACTGATCTCAAAAATAAATGTGTTCTTTTTGGTCAACAAGCCCAGTTCCTATAAAATGCGCATCTACAATTCCTTTGTAAACGAACTCGGGGTAAACGGCCATGTCAATCTTTTTATCTACCATTGCGAGGAGTCGTTGTTTACCCATTACATTGAGCGCAATCTAGGGGCTTACGACTATTACGTGATCATGCCCCATTTTAAGGATGAAAACCTCAACCATACCTCGGCCACGGACAAGGTTACCTCGGTCTTGAACAAGATACCCAACAACAAGCTTATTATCCTCGACAATTCACAGGTTGAGATCAAGGGCAATTACGCCGCTTTGTACCAAGATTTTGAAAACGACATTTACCAAGCCCTCCTTGAGGGCCGGGAACGCTTGAGGAAATACGATAAATTGATCTTGGTATACCCTGAAAAAAAGGTATACCCCTATCCCATGCGCATTATGCGGGGCTTTAAACGGTTTTGTGGCGAGCAAGGTTTTGATTTTGAGATTTTAGGGGAAATCTATGAAGATATGGAGTTGCAAAGTCGCGATGCCTATATCATAATTGAAGAGTCCGACTTGGTCAATCTCGTACGACAAGTTCGGAAGAAGAATTTAACCTTGGGCAGCGATATCGGAATAATTTCATACAACGAGACCCCGTTAAAGGAGCTCCTGGGAATAACCGTTATCAGTACCGACTTCAATGCCATGGGCGAAACGGCAGCCTATATGGTGCTCAAAAACAAAAAAGAACGCGTTAAAAATGTTTTTAGGTATATCGAGCGGAATTCGGTCTGAAATTTTTATTCGCTTAGAATAGTGCAAGATAGGTTGTATATTGCACTCCAGTATTTATCCTCCTAACCCCACACAATGAGATTACGCATACCCACTGTGATAGTCATGATCGGACTATTCGCCTATTCCTGTTCCAACGCACCAAATGTAAAACCCGTCGTTTATACCGTAGGTGACTCCACTGTAAAAAGTGGCCGTGGCGATGGTGCCAACGGCCTTTGGGGATGGGGAGATTTTATTCAACATTTTTTGGATAGTACCGAAGTCCGTGTAGAAAACCATGCCATGGGAGGTACCAGCAGCAGAACGTTTATAGACAAGGGCCTATGGGACAGTGTTTATCTCAAACTGAACAAGGGCGATTACGTTTTGATACAGTTCGGGCATAACGACGACGGCCCCATAAACGACAATTTTCGGGCCAGGGGAAGCCTACAGGGAATAGGCGATGAAGCAAAGGAAATAGACAACATTCTTACCGGCAAACACGAAACCGTTCACAGCTATGGTTGGTACCTAAAAAAAATGGTTGCCGAAGCCAAAAACAAGGGGGCCGTTCCCATTGTATTGTCGCCCATGCCCAGAAACCTTTGGAGAAACGGCAAAGTGGTCCGCGAACCCGAATCCTACCCCTTATGGGCCAAGCAGGTTGCCGAGCAAGAAGGGGCCAGCTTTGTCGATCTAAATGAAAAAATGGCCCTTGAAATGGAGAAAATGGGTGAAATGGGGGTTACGGGCAACCACTTTTACGAAAGGGACCCCACCCACACTACGGCCCGCGGAGCGGTTTTGGCCGCCTCGGTGATCTCGAGTGAACTGCGCGCCCAAGACTCCGGCCTGGAAGACCATCTCATCGACTACCCACAGATCGTTCTGCCCAAAAAGAGAAACCTTCATTTGGTAGGCGATTCGACCATGGCCGACAATGCCAATGAAAATGCGATCGGGTGGGGCGTTCCCTTCGAGAAGTTTGTCGATACCACACGAATAAACTTTTTCAACCACGCCCGTAGTGGCAGAAGCAGTAGAACATTTATTACCGACGGTCTTTGGAAGGATGTTCTACAGGAATTGCAACCCGACGACTTCGTCTTGATTCAATTCGGACACAACGACGAAGGCACTATTGGTAAGGAAAAGTACAAGGGATCCCTCGAGGGGGTCGGCTACGAAACCAAAGATGTTATACGAAACGATAGCATTACCGAAACGGTACACACCTATGGATGGTACCTAAGAAAGATGGTTTCGGATGCCCGGAAAAAGGGGGCCAACCCCATCATCCTCAGCCTTACGCCCCGTAACGAATGGAGCCAAGGCAGCGTAGACCAACGGCACGACACCTATGTACAATGGGCCAAGGAAATAGCTGAAAGCGAAAGTGTGCCCTTTATCGATTTAAGTGCCGCCATAGCGAAGCGGTATGAACTTATCGGCAAAGAGAAGGTAGACCTTTTCTTTCCAAAAGACCACACCCATACCAACAGCGAAGGCGCCCTGTTCAATGCCAAAGCCGCAGCAGCAGCATTGAGGAACAATAAGGAAACAGGATTGCACGACTACATCTTTTTTTAACCATCAAAAACCAGCCTAGCCTATTTCGTTTTTTATAGCCCTATACCAGGCCCTAACCAAGAAAATCCGCTGTGCCGCACAATGCCCCATTCGGCAAACGTCCTGCTTGAGAGAAACAGTACAGCACAGGATGGAATTTGTACCTTTAACCTGTATTTTAGGTCCCGATCGACCGAACAACACTATGGAACCAATGATAAAAGCACCCTTGTCCGCCTCTTTTGTGCAATCGATTGTATTTGCTGTGGTCGTACTTTGTTCGCACCACGCCTCCTTTGCTCAGTACCAAACGGACGACCCGTGGCCGCAAACCACGAATATTACTAAACCGTGGACCCGCTGGTGGTGGATGGGCAATGCCGTCGATGGCGCCGGCATAGAAAAAGCCTTGGTATCTATGGGCAAGGCGGGCCTCGGCGGGGTAGAGATACAACCCATATACGGGGTAAAGGGCGAAGAGGCCAACTACTTGGACTACCTTTCGGAAGAATGGCTTCTGGCCCTCGACAAAACCATAGCCCTTGCCGACAGCCTAGGGATGCAGGTCGACATGACCTTGGGAACGGGTTGGCCCTATGGCGGTCCGCAGGTAACCCAAGAATATGCGGCGACAAAACTAGTGGTAGATACCCTTCGCCTCGAGAAAGGTACCAAAATCGAAAGGAGACTGCACCCCTCCAACAAAAAAGACCGGCCCCAGGCCGAATTAAAATATGTACTTGCCTACGATGCATCGGGCACTTTTAAAAACCTTACCCCACTTGTTGAGAACTCCTTTCTAAAGTGGAAGGCCAAAAAGAGCGACCATACCTTGTACATTCTATATATCGGCAAAACCGGACAACAAGTCAAAAGGGCCGCCCCCGGGGGACAAGGCCCGACCGTAGACCACTACTCAAAGGAAGCCTTCGACAACTATGTAAAACCCTTCGACCAAGCCTTTGAGAGCCACGGACAAAAAATCAGGAGCATCTTTAACGATAGCTATGAGGTATACCACACCGATCTTACCCCCGATTTCTTCGAGGCATTCGAAAAACTCAGGGGCTACGACCTGGCGCCCTATGTGCACTTGCTGTTCGACAAAGACAAAAACCCCAAAGGAAACCGCATACGTAGCGATTACAGGGAGACCCTATCGGATCTGTTGTTGACCCAATTTGACGAACCATGGACGGCGTGGGCCAACAACAAGGGTTTTAAAACACGTTTACAGGCCCACGGTTCGCCGGGAAACCTGATCGACATGTATGCCTCCGCCGATATTCCCGAGTGTGAGACCTTTGGCTCCATGCCCTACGACATCAAAGGCTTTAGAAGGGAACATGAAGACATTAGACAGGGCGATGCCGATCCCGTAATGCTAAAATTTTCCTCCTCGGCGGCGCATATTTCGGGCAAACCCCTAACCTCTTCGGAAACCTTTACGTGGCTTCGAGACCATTTTAAAACAGCGCTTTCACAATGCAAACCGGAAGCCGAAGACCTATTGTTGAACGGGGTAAACCACATTTTTCTGCACGGATCGACCTATTCCCCGGCCCATGCCGAGTGGCCCGGCTGGAAATTCTACGCCTCGGTAAACTTTAATGCGAACAATACCATTTGGGAAGATGCCCCCGCACTTTTTTCGTACATCACCCGCTGCCAAAGCATGCTCCAAACGGGCCAACCCGATAATGAAACCCTTATCTATTGGCCCATTTACGATGTTTGGGACGATTACCTAAAGGGCACCTTGTTCTTTCAATTCAAGATCCACTCATTGGACGAATGGTTGTTGAACACCCCATTTTATCGGACAACACAAAAATTGATGTCCCAAGGCATAAGCACCGATTTTATTTCGGATCGCTTTATAGAAAAGGCCGAGGTTGTCGACAATAAAATCGTTCTGCCCGGCGGAAGCTACAAAAGCCTAGTGGTTCCCAAATGCGATAACATGCCTTTGTCGACCCTAAAGAAACTGATTGCACTAAAACAGGAAGGGGCTTCCGTCATATTCGAGGGGCTTCCAAAAAGTGTACCCGGCTTTTATAGGTATAAAACAAGAAACGAAGAATTGACGAAACTTGTTTCGAATATACCTGAAACCAAAGAAACCCAAAACCTTTTGCACGACCTACAAGATGCCGACGTACAGGCCGAAACCTTGGTAGAAACAGGTCTCAAATTTATTCGAAGGCGTATCGGGAAAGAGAAAATATACTACCTCGTCAACCATACCGCCAAGCACATCGACTCCTATATTCCCATCACACATACAACGGAAGGGGTCACCCTTCTCGACCCCTTGGACGGCAACTACGGCAAAGCGAAAATCAAAAGGGAAAGCAACCGGACCATGGTAAAGGTCTCCATTCCATCAGGAGGGGCCTTGTTCCTAAAAACGGGTGCAAACGAAGGGCTACAGGATTGGCCCTATTTTCGCCCAATGGACATCGAGTACCCCATTGAAGGCGACTGGAAACTTTCGTTCTTAAAGGGAGGTCCAAAGCTTCCCGAAGCCGCGACGGTCAGGCAATTCGGCTCATGGACAGCCCTTTCGGAGGCCGCCGAGTATTTTTCCGGAACGGGCAGCTACGAAATAACATTCGACAATCCATCCGAAGAAATAACAAATTGGCAGCTACAATTGGGCGATGTTCGCGAAAGCGCCAAGATATTTGTAAACGAAAAGTATATCGGCACCGTCTGGTCCGCTCCCTTTAACTTAAATATAGGCTCGTTAAAAAAAGGGAAGAACAAGCTTAGGATCGAGGTGACCAACTTGCCCGCCAATAGAATCCGTGCCAAAGAACTTCGGGGGGAAGAATGGAAAATCTTCCATGAAATCAACATGGTCAACAAGGATTATGAAAAATTCGACGCCACCAAGTGGCGCCCCATGCCTTCCGGGCTTTTGCAAACCCCGACCCTCGTACCCCTAAAACTTGAACAAAACAACTAAAACTCGACCCTATGAAATCATTTACATTGCTAATTTTTGCCCTATTTGGTATTACATTGCTCCAGGCACAACCCTTTGATCGGGAAAAGGTGCTGGAAAACATGCAGACCGCCAATGCCTATTTCATGAAAAAATGGCCCGATGTGGGCAAGACGATCATCACCAATAAGGAGAGGCCCAGCAACATCTGGACCCGCGGCGTCTATTACGAAGGACTAATGGCCCTGTACGAAATATGGCCCAAGGAAGAATACTACCAATATGCCTACGATTGGGCCGAATTTCACAAGTGGAGCTTCAGGTATGGCGCCGCCAATCGAAATGCCGACGATTATTGCGCCGCGCAGACCTATATCGACCTGTACAACCTAGAACCCGACCCCCGAAAGCTCAAGAGCACAAGGGCCACCATGAACATGCTGCTCAACACCCCGCAACTTGACGACTGGTCGTGGATCGATGCCATACAAATGGGCATGCCCGTATTTGCCAAAATGGGCGTCCTTGAAAACGACAATCGTTATTACGAAAAAATGCACCAAATGTATATGTATACCCGCAACGAACACGGCGACAACGGGCTTTTTAACCCCGAAGACGGCCTGTGGTGGCGCGATGCGGACTTCGACCCCCCGTACACCGAGCCCAATGGGGAAGATTGTTATTGGAGCCGTGGCAACGGATGGGTTATTGCAGCCCTCGCAAAGGTACTCTCGATCATTCCCGAGAATGCGCCCCATCGCCAACAATACGTGGCCGATCTAAGGGCCATGGCAGAAGCCCTGGTACCCATTCAAAGAAAGGACGGCTTTTGGAACGTTAGCCTACACGACCCAAAAAATTACGGGGGCAAAGAACTGTCGGGTACGGCCCTATTTACCTATGCCATGGCCTATGGCGTAAACAACGGACTGTTGGACAGGGCCACCTACCTACCGGTAATCAAAAAGGCATGGAACGCCATGGTAACCGAAGGCTTGCACGAATCAGGGTTTTTGGGCTACCTTCAGTCCACCGGAAAAGAGCCAAAAGACGGACAACCCCTTTCGTACGACAAAATTCCCGACTTTGAAGATTATGGCTTGGGTTGCTTTCTCCTGGCGGGCAGTGAGGTCTATAAAATGAAGTAAACTCGGCAGTCAATACCCCTTCGGCGTAGGTATGTATAGGCAAGGTGCTTTTCCGCACCTTGCCTTTTCTATAATTTTTTGTTATAACTTCGGTTATTGTCCCAAAATTACCTTGCAAGATGTAATTTTGCTTTCTTTCGTTCAAAACGATTCAAAAAATGAAACCCGGACTATCTCGTTTACTCTACAAATACCTGTTGGAAATAGGTTTGAGCGAAGACGTGGCCGCATACCTCAACCTAGCGATTGTATTGATCGGAGGACTGATTTTGGCTTGGTTTCTAGACATATTGGTCTGGAAAGTCCTGCGTTCCATATCCGTCCGATTGGCCCGAAAATCGAAAACCAACTACGACAATTTTTTGGTGGCCAACAAAGTACCCCGATATGTTGCCCACATTCTGCCCTTAGGCCTATTGTACGAGTTGCTGCCCTTTGCCTTCGTCGATTTTGAGTACGCCGGCAACATCGCCTTTAAAATACTGCGCATATCCTTCGTCATCTTGACCCTTATTGTGGTCAAGAGCGTTTTTAGAAGTACGAACGACTACCTGAAGACCAAGCCGAGGTTTCGCGACAAACCCATGGATAGCTACATACAGGTATTCATGATCTTTGCCTGGTTCATTGGTTCGTTGACCATCGTTGCCATAATTACCGATGTTCAGATCTGGAAGTTCTTTACGGCCTTGGGCGCAGGTTCGGCAATAATCCTGTTGATATTCAAGGATTCCATCCTTGGCCTGGTCGCCAGCATACAGGTGAGTATCAACGATATGGTGCGTATCGGCGATTGGATCACTTTTGAAAAATACGGGGCCGATGGCGATGTTATCGAAATTACCCTTGCCACGGTAAAAGTGCGCAACTTTGACATGACGGTGACCACCATACCCACTTACTCTTTGATTTCGGATTCCTTTAAGAACTGGCGCAACATGCAAGAGTCGGGAGGGCGACGTATAAAACGCGCATTGGTCATTAGCCAAAAAAGCGTCCGTTTTTTAAGCGATGACGATGTAGAGAACCTCAAAAAGGTACAGTTGATAGAACAATACCTTGTCACGCGAACCGACCAAATACGGTCTTACAACACCTCGAACGGCATAGACAAAGCCTTGCCCGTCAACGGCAGAAACCTTACCAATATCGGCATATTCAGAAAGTACGTAAACGATTACCTGCAAAACCTTTCGGTCATCAACAAGGGCATGACCTTAATGGTCCGTCAATTGGCTCCTACATCCCAGGGCATTCCCTTGGAAGTCTATGCCTTTAGTTCAGACAAGAGATGGGAAAACTACGAATACATCATGGCCGATATCTTTGACCATCTCTTGGCCGCATTGCCCTATTTCGGACTGGAGGTCTTTGAGCTTCCCTCCTCTTTATCGGTAACCCCAAAAAGCAAAATCGGACCGGGTACCGCAATTTGATCGCAATAGTCGTCAATACATGTCCCTGATCCGGGAATGGTTTTTACGGATTCGGATTTTTAGCTATCTTCAATCCCGCGAAAAAGGGGTCGTTAAGGTCGTCCTATTTCCAAAAATCCATAAAGCAGGGCCTTAGAATGCTTTTTTGACCCAAGCAAGTGTACCGAACAAAACAATGATACAAATGAAAAAAATGGGACGTGCCCCATTCCTGGGAACCTTAGCCTTACTGTTAACAACAATCCAATTCGTCTACCCACAAGAAAAGACCCTGCCCCTTTGGCCAAACGGTGCGCCCGACGCCCTTAACGATGCCTCGTACAAAGAGCAGGTTCAATACGACCCAACGGGCACCGTACGGGGCTACAGCAAGGTATCGGATCCCGAGCTCATCCTTTTTCAGGCGGATGAAAAAATTGCTACGGGCACTGCCGTGGTCATCTGCCCAGGTGGGGGCTATTCGCATTTGGCCATCAACAAAGAAGGGTATAAAGTGGCCAAATGGTTCAATTCCCTAGGAATATCGGCCCTGGTACTCAAGTATAGGATGCCCTATGACGGCACCATGAAAAACAAGTCCGTCGGACCCTTGCAAGATGCCCAGGAAGCCTTGCGAACGGTACGCAGAAATGCCGCCCAATGGAATATCGACCCGAACAAAGTGGGCATTATGGGCTTTTCGGCAGGCGGTCATCTGGCCGCTACCCTTTCTACCCACTATAACGACAAGGTCTATGAGGTAAAGGACGGAACCAGTGCCCGACCCGATTTCTCGATCCTGATCTATCCGGTCATCTCTATGGAAGAAGGCATTACCCACATGGGATCCAGAACCAAGCTTTTGGGCGAAAGCCCCAGCCCTTCCGACCTATCAAAATTTTCCAACGAAAAGCAGGTAGACCAGCACACCCCGCCGGCATTTCTTGTTCACACTACCGAAGACCAGGCCGTACCGGTCGAAAACAGTATACGCTACTACTTGGCCCTAAAGGAAAACAAAGTGCCCGCCGAAATGCATTTGTACGAAAAAGGAAAACACGGTATGGGCCTCGGTGTCTTTGGCACCAACAAACATTGGCCCACCGATTGTGAAAACTGGCTAAGGGCCAACGATTGGTTGCCGAACAAAGACGTTTATCTCTTCTCGTACTTTAAAGGGAACGGTGAAGACGGACTTCATTTTGCTTACAGTGAAGACGGTTATAAGTGGCAATCCTTAAAAAACGACCAATCGTTCTTAACCCCAAGGGTAGGCAAGGATTCCCTCATGCGCGACCCCTGTATCATCAAGGGCAGGGACGGGAATTTTCATATGGTATGGACGGTAAGCTGGACGGACAAGGGCATTGGCTATGCGCGTTCGAAAGACCTGATCCATTGGTCGGAACAAAAATTCATTCCCGTAATGGCCCATGAACCGGACACCAAGAATACGTGGGCACCCGAGATTACCTACGACCCCGAAAACGGAAGCTATATGATCTATTGGGCCAGCACCATCAAAGGCCGTTTTCCGGAAACCAAATCAAAAAAGGAGAATGGCTACAACCACCGTATGTACGCCACTACGACCAAAGACTTTGAAACCTTTACGCCTACCGAATTGTTGTACGATCCCGGATTCAACGTAATAGATGCCTCCATTCAAAAATTGGACGACAAGTACATCATGTTCTTAAAGGACGAGACCCCCGACCCTCCCCAGAAAAACATTAAGATTGCCTACGCCGATAGGTTAAAGGGCCCCTACACGGCCGCAAGCGAGCCCATTACGGGAGACTATTGGGCCGAAGGGCCGACCGCTATCAAGATCAACGACGAGTGGGTAGTCTACTTTGACAAATATAGGGACCATAAATACGGGGCCGTTCGTTCAAAAGACCTAGAAAACTGGGAAGATATTTCAGACCAAATCGTTTTTCCCGAAGGAACCCGACACGGAACGGTACTTAAAGTTTCCCCAAAATTGATCGAGCAGCTGAAAAAGGAGTAAAAAGCAAAGCCAAGATGTTCGACATACCCCCTTTGGTCCTCTTCCATACTCATGGGGCGCCCAAAACTTTTGCAAAGTTATAGGTAGACTTGACCAAATTCGAATAACTGGATTCCATGGCCTCTTGTAGTGTTGTAATACCCTGTACGATGGCCGTTACGTAGTCTAGCCCTAGGGCCTCTTGCTGTTCTACCGTAATTTCAAGCGAACCACAAAGGGCCGCTACCGGTATATTTTTCCTTTGGGCCGACACCACTACGCCTTGGATCGTTTTTCCGGTAAGGGTCTGTGCATCCAAGCGGCCCTCCCCGGTTATGACCCAATCGCTCCCTTCGATGGCCCGATCAAAATGTGCCAGTTCCTTGATCAATTCGATCCCCGACGTCAATTGTCCGTTTAAAAAGGCCATGGCACCCCCTCCGATTCCTCCGGCGGCACCGGCTCCCTTTATGTTTTGCAGATCGATGCCGTATTGCCCCAATACGACTTCCGCATAGTTGCGCAGGCCCGCGTCTAACTGTTCTATTTCCTTATCGGTAGCCCCTTTTTGGGCGGCAAAAACATGGGCGGCCCCTTCCTTGCCGTAAAGCGGATTGTTTACATCACAGGCCACTTTTACCTCAACCTCCCGAAGCTTGGAATGTACCTTTGAGGCATCTATGCCTTTAATAGCCGACAGGCTACGGCCTATCGGTTTCAATTCGGCACCCTTGTCATCGAGAAACCGATATCCCAATGCCGAGGCCACGCCCATGCCCCCGTCGTTGGTGGCACTGCCACCGATACCCAAAATAATGCTTTTAGCACCCCTATCCAGGGCATGCGCCATAAGCTCCCCTGTTCCCAGACTAGTCGATTGCATACAATTTCTTTCATCGTCCTTCAGTAATTTAAGTCCCGATGCCTCGGCCATCTCTATATAGGCCACTCCATTTTCCCCGGCATATAGGTAAGGGGCCTCGATGGTTCGGAACAAGGGGTCGTGTACGTTTACCGCCACCGTTTCTCCCTTGAGGTAGTGCTTAATGACCTCCATGGTACCGTCACCGCCATCGGCCAAGGGCATTTTTACTATTTCCGCATCAGGAAAGACCATACGAAGTCCTTCCTCGACCGCATTGCAGAATTCAAAACCGGTCAACGAGCCCTTAAATTTATCGGGAGCGATTACGAATTTCATAGATTTGATCAATTAAGGATGTTAGGTAAAGATATACTGAACAAGACAATTGCAATAAAATAAGCGGCCAAAATCGCCACTTCCTTCTTACCTGCATAATAGACTACCTCAAGGCCTTCGTTGGCCTTTCGCTTGATTGTAAAACTTACCGCAAGTGCCACCAGAATGGTGACCAGACAGCCCAAGGCGTTCCACCAGAACCAAAAAATCTGCGGAACGTAGAGCCAGAGGTAAATATTGAACAATACGCCTACAACAATACCTATGTTGGCCCCCAGTGCGTGTGTCCTTTTAGTTAAAATGGCCAAGATAAAGGCTGCCAAAATCGGTCCGTAAAAAACCGAACTGATCTTATTGATCACCTCAATTACGGTACCCTCGATATTGCCCGCAAAAAAGGCAAAGAACAGACAAACAAGTCCCCAAAAAATAGACAACAATCTAGAATAGCCCATATATTTTTTATCGGACATACCCGGATTGAAACGTTTTACGAAATCTTCCATAGTTACCGCGGAAAGGGAGTTTACCGTTGAGCTCAAGGTCGACATGGCGGCCGACATAATGGCCACGATCAATATTCCGATTACCCCGTTTGGCAGGTACTTGATAATAAATACGGGCACCATTAGATCCGCTTTCTTTCCTTGCAAGGAACCGATATTGGCCTGGTAGACCGTTTCCATTTGTTCTTGAAAGCTTACATCCTGTAGTAACAGTGTGCCCAGTACAAGCCCCATGATACAATAGGTTAACGTAAAGGGAAAACGAAGGAGTCCGTTTGCCATCATCAGTTTCTTCAGGTTCGACATGCTACTTGAAGACAGCAGTCTTTGCGACTGTGTTTGATCCGTTCCATAATAGGAGGCATAAAGAAAAAAACCACCGATGACCATGGGCCAAAATCCGAATTCGTCGTTTCCGTCGGCATTATTAAAGCCCCATTTACCAAAATCTACAGCTGTAATACGATCTTGGTCTACATGGGTAAGGAAATTATCTATTCCACCGAGTTCGCCAAAACCGTAGTAAAGGCAGATAACTATGCCCAAAAAGAGAATGCCCATTTGTATTACATCGCCCCATATCACTGCTTTCATGCCGCCCTGAAAAGAGTAGACCATGGTAATAAGGCCGATGATCAGAATGGAAATCCAAAAATCCAATTGAATGGTAGCCTGTAAGATCAAGGCCATTGTATAGACCATAACCCCCGTCGCCACTGAACGGCTTATCTGAAAGACAAAACTGATCAACAAGCGCGAAGAGGCATCAAAGCGTTTCTCAAGGTATTCATAAACGCTAACGATCCCCGACTTATAAAGGGTGGGCAAGAGGGCGATCAATAAAAAAGCCATGGCCAGGGGCACCCCAAACTCATAGGTGAGCCATTGCATACCGCCACCGTCCTTAAGGCCTACGAAGGCGGGTGCGGAAATAAAGCTTATGGCCGAAAGTTGGGTCGCCATGGCCGACAGGCTCAAAGGCAGCCATGAGGTTTTGCGTCCTCCCAAAAAATAGTCGCCCCCCGAGTTGTTTTCCTTGAACAGGAAGCCCAAGCCCAGAAACCCGGCCAAATAAACGACAATTACGATATAATCTAAATAGTTCATACAACAAGCTTGTTTTTTATACGAGAGCCCCCCTTCCAATTTCAATCGGGAAAATACAGACTAGGATTTTTACAGGTATCTACACCCAAATCAATTCTTCAAAAGATCGATCAACAAGGCGGCGCTCCATGAAAAATTACTACCGCCGTATCCCCTTCGATTCGGCTCACCATTGTCTTTTCGACAATCAAAATACTCATAAAAACCGTCGCGTTCGATCAATTCTATAGAATCCTTCCTCATACGCTCGGCGATCTTTAAAAAACCGTAATTTTTGAGTCCGTAGTACAGCATCCAATTCATATTGATCCAAACGGGGCCCCTCCAATACTTTCGCGGATCAAACCGTTCATCCGTCGGGTCGAAGGAAGCACATAAATATTTATCGTCGCCGCCAAACCTTTCGAGCATGGTTTTCACCAAAATAGCCGCTCGGTCTTGATCGGGTATTTTAGCGAACAGGGGAGAGAATGAAGACGAAGTAACATGCCGGATCGGACGGTCATTTCTAAGATCATAGTGTACATAGGCCCCTAAGGCTTCATCAAAAAGTTTTTCGTTACAGCCCCGTATGCTTTTTTCCTGCCATTGTTTGAGCTGCCTTATTTTTTCGGTATTGTTTCCGATAAGCCCATACAGTTCGATCAAGGCCTCGTTCGATTTGATCAGCATGGCATTGAACAAAGGGTCTTGTACCAAGAAGGGTGACAACTCGGCTATCTTGGCATCGTCATATCGATGTTCCTTGGCAATATCTATAAGGTAAAGATAGTGGTCGTATTCCCTGTTGGAAGGCCTTTGGGAAACATCTACGTGGGTAGTATCCTTTCGTTTTACGTCGTAATGCGGAGGGTTCATGGTTTCCCAAATAGCGTCCCAAACGGGCGAGTTGTCCGTTCCCGACTCCCAATTGTGATATATGTACATCAAGCCTTCGTTGTTCGGGTCTCTATGGGTATAGAAGTAAGCGTGATTCTGGTAGACCTTATCGATATGTTCTTCGATAAACCTTAGCAGGTCTTGCTTATCATCCGCGATCCGGTACATTTCTTGAAGCACAAAGCCCGTTACCGGGGGTTGGGTCATACCGGTAGACCTATATTTTTTAGAAGACTGCGGGTGTAAATTCGACTGATGGAAATCAGCCCCCGGAAAATAGGAGTCATTCTCGGTATGAAAAACAATGTGCGGTATAAATCCGTTGTCCCATTGGGCCTTTAGCAAGGTTCCGATTTCCGCTTTGGCCTTTTCCATATCGTAATGGGCAAAACCTATCGCGATAAAGCCCGAGTCCCATTTCCATTGAAACGGATACAAACCTTTACTGGGAATGGTAAAGCCTTCGGCCTGAAAATTGCCATTCAAAACTTCCTTGGCACGCTGTGTCAAATTTTCGATCATAATTTTTATTTGGTAAAAAGACATTGGCGGCCCTTTGATTCGCCAATGTCTTTTTTGAGTAAACTAACTTTCTAACTCTATTTGTCTTAAAAATTAAAGGTAGCGGTCAAGAAGAACCTTCTGGGCAGGATCGGCCGACCGACAAAGAATTCCGATTCGCTCTGCCCGGCAACGCCCGCTCTCGGATTACCTTCTGTAATACCCGAGCTATCGAAAAGATTGAAAACCGAGAAACCAAGGCGTAGCGACTGGTTGTTTTCGAGTTCCCCAAAAGTGTACCCAGCTCCCAAGCGTCCAATATTTATCGCATCGAGCTCAATATTATTGGTGTCGTCGGTAAATTTTTTACCGGTATGGTTGACACCGAAGTTGGCATCGATTACAGAATTATCGTAGTAAAGGCCCAGGCCTCCCAAAAAGTTGGGCTGTCTTGCCAGCTCATTGCCCACGTTGGCTTCGGTAGATGTACCGTTCACCAGGTCAAAATTGGTATTTTTGGTTATTTCATGGGCTTGATAGGTGGCGGTACCCCGTAGGTTTAGGTTTTCGACAAGGGTGTAATCCCACGTTGCCTCCAAACCTATGGTCCGTGTGTTTTGCTCTGCCCTGGTCTCATCGATCAGTTGGCCGCCAACAATGGCCTGACGAATGGAAACCCTGTCGGTCAGCCCCACGTAATACCCCGCAATTGACCCCGAAAACCTCTCGTTTCCAAATTTTGCCCCCGCTTCGAACTGGATTATATTTTCAGGGTCGTACTTACTTTCATCAATACCGGGAACGGGGGTAAAACCTCTAAGTTGCGGAAAGAAATAGCCTTTTGAAAAGTTGGCGTACAAATTCGTGGTCTCTGTCAGTTCATAAAGACCCGCCAAGGAAAGGGCCCAAGCATCGGCACTTACCTTTGTTCTTAAAAAAGTACCGTCGGCCGATTGTACATCACTTAGTTCGGCGGTGATATCGGCATCGGTATAAACGGTTTCGGAATAGATGCCGCCGCGGCTATTTTCGCCATCGGTATGTTCCCAACGAAAGCCTACGTCAAAGCGCCATTTATCGGCAATGATCTCATCGGTCAGATACAGGGCGACCCTGTTTTGCGACAAGAAGTTGTTTGAGGTCTGGCCAATACGGTCGTAAAGGCCTCCCTGCGAATAGATAACATTGTTGCCGTCGGCATCGACATAACTCAAGTTCACCAATTGAGGGTTGTTGTTGAACTCGGTCAATACCCGATACTGATAGTTTACGTCTTCGGCCTCACTTCGCGCTATAAATGAACCCAGGGTAATGTTATGGCTTCCACCGTTGGAGGTGTTGATCGTTTTTGTAAGATTGATTTCACCAGAATAGTCGGTCATGGGTCGCAAGCGATCTACATGTAGGTTGTCGATTACCAAATCGGAACCGTTGATCTGGGCTCCGGACCCACTTTGATATGTGGCCGTATACCCTTGGTTGGCCGGAGCGATACTCTCTACATAGTTGTCAAGGCTAATCGGGTTACCGTTGTTTCCGTTTCCTGCCACGTAGAGCGCGAAGTTATGTTTGTAGTTGGCGTACCTTATTTTTGATTGTAGTTTAAGGTCGTCGTTGAAGCGATAGTTGAAATCGCCCAAGAGGTAACCTCCCGTAGTCGATACCCCGTCTGCAATGGGACTCTGATACATTCCCCCCGGGGTATTAAAGGAGGTATTGGCCAATGCTCCGGTAAGTAATTGCTCTACCGGCTCGCCATCGTTGCCATTGATCCGTTCGCGGCTTCCTCCCGAAAGGGGTATGGGCAGATAGAATTGGGCATTGTCATTTATAAACTGGCCATGGATCGTAAACGACCCCTTATCAAATTTCTTTTTAATATTGCCGCGAAACTGTACACCCTTGGTAGGCAGACCGACATCGATGGGCCCGCGATCATGTCGAACAAAACCTGTAAACGCATAGTAGGTGTTCGAGTCTTCACCACCCAGTTGGCCTCCGCTATAGAAATCGGTTTTTATCCTTCCTTGGTCGGCCACCTCTAGGTTAATGACATTACCGGGGTTGGTATCCCCGGTTTTACTGGTATAGTTGATGATTCCGGCCACAGATCCGGCACCGTACAGTACAGCTGCACCCCCACGAACGAATTCCACACCCTTGAAACCGATATCGGGCCTGGCATAGACATCGTGGGCCGAAGAGTTGAGTCCGAAAGAACTGATCAAGGGCATACCATCGTATTGCAAGGGGTTAAAAACGTATTGCCCCCCAGAGGGAAGTCCCCTTACGAATATATTACTTGCCGTTTCACCTCCACCACCTTCCGCGGTAATGCCCGGTACGCTTCTTAAAATATCGGCTTGGCTATTGGCCGACAATTTGGTTATTTCCTTCATTTTAACGGAGCTTATCGAAAGGGGCGCCTGTTTCTGTGAACGAAAGGTACTCGAAGCGGTAAGAACAACCTCATCTAACTGCTGCCCGCCTTCCTGCATGACAAATTCAACGGTCAACGGACTACCGTTAAGGTCGATCGTTTGCTCTACAGTGGTAAAACCGAGGTAAGAAGCCCTAAGTACTTGGCTACCCATAAGATCGGTAGTAAATGTAAAATTTCCATCAAAATCGGAGGTGGTACCCGAAGTACTTCCCACGATAAAAATATTCGCTCCGGGAATCGGTTCGCCAGCGCTGTCGGTAACGCTACCGCTGATATCGGTCTGGGCAAAGGAATGAATTGCGGTCAATAGCCCCATTACCGCAAAAATAATTTTTTTCATAATGTTAAAATTTGTAGTGAGTTGAGTTAAAAATTCATTAAACAATAAATTGAGGGGTGAAATTATTCGAATACCATAACCATATGACAAAATTTTTGCGCATTTCGTATGCAAACGTTACCGCAAACGTTTGCAAAAAGATTATTTTTGATTTTATAATTGATTGAATGTGAGCAAAAAGAGAAACATCACCCTAAAAGAACTCGCCCAAGAACTGAACCTATCGATTTCAACCGTCTCGCGTGCGTTGAACGACCACCCCGATATCAGTATCGAAACCAAGGAACGCGTACAGAAGTTGGCCAAGCAATTGCACTATGCCCCCAACTTGTTCGCCAGGGGCTTTCGATCGCATGAAACCTATATGTTGGGAGTAATCGTGCCCAATATCTCCCATATGTTTACCTCGACCATCTTAAAGGGCATTCTAGAGGAAGCGGAGCTTAGGGGCTATCGGGTAATCATATCGGAATCAAAGAACAGTGAGACCAAGCAAATAGAGATGCTGCGGACCATGAACCAGTTCGGGGTAGACGGTAT
The DNA here is from genome assembly GCF_900141855.1 of Pseudozobellia thermophila. Lineage (GTDB taxonomy): Bacteria > Bacteroidota > Bacteroidia > Flavobacteriales > Flavobacteriaceae > Pseudozobellia > Pseudozobellia thermophila. The sequence continues at coordinate 799,717 of NZ_FQYU01000001.1, read as the reverse complement.
TTTAATGTCTTTGGCCAGAAAAACCACCAGGGTAGATGAAGTCTTAAACGTTTTGGAAAGGGTACCCATCGTTTTGTTCGATAAGGTGTCGAGCAAGGTGCCCTGCACTCAAATAGTAATCAACGAAGAGGAAGCTGCCTTTAATGCCGTTGAGCACCTGATCGAACTAGGTAAGCAAAGAATTGCCATAATTAAGGAAACCGAGAATTCCTATAATTCGGAAAAACGCTACGCCGGTTATTTGAGGGCCCTCAACCATCACGGACTTCCCATTCGCAAAAAGATCATTCAAAGTACCGAGGATATATCCATAGCCAATGGCCGGCGTTTGACCAACATACTGCTCAGCCTAAAAAAACGGCCGGATGCCATTTTTGCCATTACCGACAACGCCGCCATCGGGGCCATCAAGGCCCTGCATAAACTCAACATTAAAATACCCGATGAAGTGGCCGTAGTCGGTTTTAGCAACTCGGTCAACTCAACGATCATACAGCCTGCCCTAACGACCGTAGACCAACCAGGGGATAGAATTGGCCGCACCGCCGTAAAATTCTTGATCGACGAAATCAAAAACCCCAAAAACGAAATCGTTACCAAAACGGTAGAAATAAAAACCAATCTTATTGTAAGGGATTCTTCACTAGGCACCAATTGACAGCAACTGCTAAAAAAATGAAAGTCTTTGCTATTTTCGACCCATACTTACGGACCCATGGTGGGCAATCGGTTTATTGGGCCTTAAAATACCTGTCGAGCTTTGTTTCATAATCTTCCTCTATACTTATGAGATAGATTGCCGCCCATAATCTGTTTTTCGGAACATTAAAATCAAAATTTGCGTGGTTTTTGACAAAGCCATATGCAGAGCCCGCACTTAGGTTTCCAACATCGCCCATTTGCTTTCGTAGGGATAGAAAATACGGATCGTTTTTTCCAATTTCGCCCATATAGTCCATGTACTTACCAAACGGCCTTAATTTGAGGGATTTGAAGTTTTTAAGGTTGCGATAGACGGTATCCTTATAGCGTAGTACACCACTGTGGTCTTCAAATTTCCAGACAGCATTGAAGAGAGAGGCATCCACAGCTTCCAAGAATTTATATTTTTCCTCCTCCTGAAAAGGCACCTTATCCCCTGGAGGCTTTGCGGCCTTATCATTAAAAAGCGCCATTTCCTCCAAAAAAAGATGATAGGCCTCATTGGCATCGGCCGTATCCCTTCCTTCTAAAACCCTATGGTCAACGTACCTAACTATGGATTCCAAGCCCTGTATCTGGCTTGGGTTAAAAATTTCGATCAAAAGTTTATCGCCACCTAGGTCGATTCCTTTTTGGCAAAACCCTTGTGGCACGGCCAACAACAAGAGTAAAAAAAATGCACCTGTTTTCATCGTATTTCAAGGTAACGAATAAACATTGCCCTGCCAAATAAACGTGGGGCATAGCCCCTATCCTTTTACGATTGTTCCATAATTGGGCATTCATAAGCTAAAAAACCCCCGACGTTTGTCGGGGGATATATATTTTAATGAACTATGGGGTAAGCTGTTGTTTTAGGAAGTCGGACTTGACCCTTTTTCGGTCCAGTTTGCCCGTTTCGTTCTTGGGGATGTTTTTCACAAAATAGAATTCCGAGGGAATCTTAAACTTGGCCAAATGCGTTTTGCAAAAGCTTTTAAGCTCCTCTTTGTCGGGCTGGGGCTCCGCTACCAGAAAGGCCACGCCGCATTCGCCCCACTTTTTGTGCGGCCCGGCGATGACAACGGCTTCCCGTATGTTCGGGTGCTGTAGCAAGGCCCGTTCCACTTCGGCAGGGTATACGTTTTCACCACCACTGATGTACATGTTCTTTTTGCGGTCCATAATATAGATAAAGCCCTCATCATCCATTCTTCCAATGTCGCCGGTGCGCAGCCAATGGCCCATTTTTGCCGCCTTGGTGGTTTCAGGATTCTTCCAATATCCGGGCATGACCATAGGGCCACCGATCAATATTTCACCGGGGGTGTCGGTAGGGGCTTCGTTTCCGTCTTCCCCTAAAATTTTTACATCCACATAAAAATTGGGCTTACCGATAGAGCCCTGCTTTCTATGGGCATCGTCTTGGTGCAAAGAGGTCAGGTTGGGGCCGGCTTCCGTAAGTCCGTAACCCTGTCTGATAGGTACGTTTTTACGGTGGAAGGTTTCGATAAGGTTCAGTGGCATACTTTCCCCGCCTACCACAATATAGTGCAGGCAGCTTATGTCGGCCCTTGTAAATTCCGGTAGTTCGGCCATCATTTTTAGCATGGTGGGCACGGCCATGAACAGGTCTAGCCGTTCCTCTACAATACAGTTGAGCACGGCAAGGGCATCAAACTTTTTGAACATGATTACCGTACCGCCACGATGCAGCACGGGCGTTAAAAGTACGTTCCAACCGCCGGTATGGAACAGCGGCATGCAGTTGAGCGTAACGGTGTCGTTATTGATCAATAGGCTCTGGGTGGTGTTTATACTGTTCCAAAAAAGCATTTTATGGGTATAGAGAATCCCTTTGGGAAGGCCCGTAGTGCCACTAGTGTACAGTATAAATAGGGGCGCGTCTTCGGTGAGTTGCGGCTCGAAGGCCAAAGGCGCCTCTTTCTCCGTAAAATTATACACCGATGCCAGGTCTGCGAATTCGGTCTTGGTCGTAAGGTCTTTAAGGTCGACACAACCATCGGTATAGGCCAATTTGCACTGCGAGTCGGTCAGCAGCGCCTCCATTTCCTTGGATGCCAATCTAAAATTTATGGGCACCAAGATGATGCCCGTCTTTTGGGCGACGGCAAAAAGAATCACTTGGGCCAGGTGGTTTTCGGCAATAATCGCCACCCGGTCGCCCATGGCCATTTGGTAACGTTCCCGTAGGTGTTGTGCCAAGGCATTCGCCGCCGTATCTATTTCTTTATACGTGAGGCTCCTACCCGAAACGGGGTCTTTGACCGCCGTTTTATTGGGGTGGTAGTCCGCCCACTTGTTAAACCAATCAAACGTATTGAACATGGGTATTCTTATAGTATAAATGCATTTGCCGCAAAGGCCAGTCCTCCTCCTGATCCGATAAAAAACAGGGTGTCGCCCTCTTTTACTTTTCGCTGTTCCCATGCCTCGTGAAAGGCCATCGGTATACAGGCCGAACCCGTATAGCCATAATGGTGCATCACGGTATGGGCCTTGTTCTGGTCCACATCCAAGATACGAAGGGTTTCCTTAATGGCATTGATATTGATTTGGGTAATAAAAAATTGAGCTACTTCCCCTATGTCGATATTCATGTTGCCGGCAAGCTCTTTGGCCAGGCCGCTCCACATATTGGGATTCAGTTCGGGCGGAAATTTCTTCACGAACTTCAGTTTGTGGTCCTTTTGTTGCAATACCTTGTCCGAGATGGGGTTTTTGGTGCCTCCACCGTAAATGCCCATCCAATCGGTATACTGCCCTTGCGAGATGAGCTTTCCGGTTTGGTGCCCCTTGTTCTTCTCGTCGGTGGCCGTGAGTACCACGGCCCCGGCGCCATCGGCAAATAGGGTTACGGTCTTCTTGTCCGTCTTGTTTAAATATTTGCTCATGGCATAGGCGCCTACGACCAGTACGTTGTTTACCGATCCGCTGCGGATGTAGTGGGTGGCCGTTTCGGTGGCCGTCACAAAACCTGCACAGGCGGCATTTAGGTCAAAAGTACCTGCGTTTTTGGCCCCCAAACGGTGTTGCAATACTGCGGCCGTTGACGGTGAAATGTATTCCGGGGTATCGGTGGCTACGATAATAAGGTCTATTTCCGTTGCTTTCAGTCCCGCATTCTGCAGGGCTTCCGAAGCGGCACCGTGGCATAGGTCGGCCGTAGACTCGTTCTCTTTGCACCATCTACGTTCGTAAATCTGTACGTTTTCTCGTAACCAGGTATCCACATCCTCGCCCAACAACTCGTTAAAATAGGCATTGGGGAGTATTTGATCGGGAACGTACATCCCCGAGGCAATGATCTTTGCGTTCTTCATAAATATTATTTGTAAGGGGCTTAATCCAAATGAATTTTTGTTTCCAGAACATAGAGTCCGCGTGTGGGAGGTGCAGCGGTAAACTCGCGCAGCTCGTTGTTGAACAGGTTGGTGGCTGCCAAGGAAACGGTAACCTTGTCGCTTACCTTGTACCCGATATTCAGGTCCATGGTAACAAAGCCGCCCAAGGGGCCGTAGTTATAGGCATCTCCACTAGGTGCATCCTCAACAATGGGAACCCCTCTGTAGGTCATCCCCGGAAGGGTCTCGGAAGCGATCTGGAAACTGGAGAAGTAATTGTACTTCTGTACGGCCCTTCCGAAAACGGAACCGAAGAAGCGCGAACCGTAATAGTTGATACCGAGTCCGCCCTTGTTTTTCGGAGCATTGACCAAGAAATCGAGGAAGTTGACCTCACCATCGTTATTAAAGTCGTTTTCCATATTGTCCTCGTCAAAGGAATAATCGAAATAGGAATAATTGGCCGTCATGCTCCATTCCGGGGAAAAGGAATAGGTAAGGCTAAGGTCGGCCCCGTAGGTATTCACTTCCCCAAAATTGATGTAGGTAGCCACCAATCCGTTATACACCCCATAGGCGGCCTGTACCTCTTCTATCTGGGTATCGCCACGATGGGTGGTAACGCCCACGACGGTAACGGGACTCAAAAAGTCTTTGTTTACATTGTAGTATGCATTGATATCGGTATACAGTTTATCTGCAAGGGCACCGCGGTAACCAATTTCATAGGTGCTTACCTTTTCTACGTCCTGGGGATCTACCTTGGAGCCATCGGCCAAGGTAAAGCCCTCGGCGTTACCCAGAATAAGTCCCCCAAAAAGGTTTCCGTACATGTTCAGAATGGTAGGTGCGGCGATCCCCTGCCCGTAGGTAAGCCTAAAGCTTCCTTTTTCCATCTCTTTTGAAAGTCCGAGTTTGGGAATAAAATTGGTGCCGTAAATATCGTGGTTGTCCACCCGTGCGGCGGCAAGCGCCTTGAATCCGCTACCAAAATCATAATTCAGGTGCAGGTAGCCGCCAAGCTGTGCCACATCGATGGTGTCGTCTTCGTTCTCGTCTAAAAGATAGGTGCCCAAACTATTGGCCATATCCTTTTGGTATTGGATACCTGTAATCAGTTCCAGGTTTTCGAACAGGGTATTGCTGTATTGCACTTCCGCGTTCCATCGTTTTGAATCGTCCTTAAAGCGGGCTCCACTGAGATAGGAAAATTCACCTGCAGCTTCCTCGGGACTCAATCCTGAATCGATACCCACATAATATTGCTTTGTACGGTCGTCTATGGAATAGGTATCATCGGTCTTACTCGTGGTAAAATAGGTCTGTGCAAAGAAGTTCTTGGTGTTGAACCGCAGTTGAAAGACATTGATGCGCCAATCTATAATCTGGTTTCTACCCACATTGGTAGGTGAAAGGTAGGTACTGTTGCTATGGCCGTAGGTAGCGATAAGGTCGGTACCCGCCTTTGGGGTAAAATAGGCACTTGCCTCGGTCTTAAAGAATTCGACGTTGTTGTCGAGTTCAAATTCTTCATAGGCCTCTTTAACACCGTCCATTCCCGGACTTCCATCGGCCAACTTACGGTCGATGTAAACCGAATCGGCATAGTGGAATTCCTTGGCCTTGGTGTATTCACCGGTGGCCTTGAAGGCCCATTTATCGTTAAACTTTTTGGCAAATCGCAACCTTCCCGAATAATAGGCGTCACCATCCCCGGTAACCCCAAGGTTGCCGGCAACCGTCAGCCCTTCGTGTTTACGAGGGTCTTTGGTAATGGTATTGATGAGTCCGTTATGGGCATTGGGACCGTAAAGTGTGGCATTCGGGCCCAAGATGAGTTCTACCTGCTCCGTATCTTCCTTGATCGTGGTGGTCAAAGGCCCCATGGGAAGCCCCGTAGCGATCAAGGACGAAAAACGATTGTCTACCACCTGAAGGTTTTTGGAGTTGAAATTGGAATTAAAGCCTCGAATATTAAAGGCCGGTGCGGCAATACCCGCCCTAAAGTAATCGACCCCTTTTTTGCGGGCCAACAGCTCTGCAGGATTACCTGCATAACGGTCTATTTCACGGGCTCCGATGGTGATGACGGTGGCGATGGAACTGGTCAATTTTTCGGCCTTCTTTGATCCGGAATATACTACTACCTCGTCGAGAAAACTAGCAGGGGACAGTACAAAATCTATCGTGGTGGCCCCGGAGACCTCCACATTTTTTGAGGAAGCCGAAAAACCGACGTACGAAGCCTCGAGCAAGACCTTTCCCGTAGGCAGTGAAAGTTCGTAGTTACCATCCATATCGGCAGTGGTTCCCACCCCGAGTTCAATGGCATATACGGTGGCACCCGATAAACCTATGCCCTCCTCATCGGTGACCTTTCCGGTAACCGTGACTTCTTGTGCGTTCAGGGCTATACAGCCTACAAAGAACAGCATCATTACAGCTAAATGTTTCATTTTCGTTTGGTTTTATGAGTTAATTGATTTTAAATTTTGTTGTTGTATTTCTGTTTTAGATTACTTGTCGTCTATTGTTTCGATAATACAGGTGTTTACGGCATCACTTTGGTCCCAGAGCACAAAATGGCCGGCTTCGTCCAACTGTTGTATTTTAATTTTTGGATAATCTGTGCGTAGTTTTTCCAAGAGGTCATCCAAGCTAAGTTGGGGATGAAGCATCTTGTTCGGTATCAGCATGTCGTTCTTGCCATAAATGACCTGTATCGGCACTTTTATATCCGCTATCTTATCGTATACCGGTTCGGCTAGCATGGCATGGATACTGCGTACGACGGTAGATACATAGGTCTTGTATTTTTCGGTGTCCTCTTTGATTTTGAACCGATCGTTGACCATAAATTGGGCGTCATCGGGAACCTTGGCTCCATAAAAATTGATATCGAAGTTTTGTTGGATCTGCGCATCTGTAAGATTAAGGTACAGCTGATCGTTGACCACGGCTTGGAACCAGTTTTTGTCCTCTTGGGTAAACTGTTCCAGACCGGCGGGGGCCAACAATACCACATTTTTCAACCACTCGGGTTGTTGTGAAGCGGCCAATTGCAAGGCTATTTGTCCCCCCATGGAATGTCCTACCAAGGTTACATGGCTATATTTTTTTAGAGTGATAAATTCTGAAACAACCTTGGCATAATTATCCATACCCGGTACAAAGTCTCCCAATGTGGTATTCCCAAAACCGGGAAGGTCCAAGGCGACCACCCTTGCTTTTTCCGACAAGGCCGGAATGTTCTTTTGATAGGCCTTGGCGTTGCTGCCCAAACCATGGATCAAAACCACGGTATGGTCTCCAGTGCCGGCTTCATGGTAACTTAGGGTGATATTACTGGTTGGCAACAATAGTTCCGATGACTTTATTTCTTGGCTCATAAGCGTAGAAAGGGTTAGAAAAATGAGGGCCGAAAACAAATACTTAACTTTCATGGGACATGGTTTTCATAGGTTTGACTAGATAAATGGCCGTGCCCACCGCCGTAGACACCATCAAGGCAATAGCCGATGCGATGGCGGGGTTTTTTACCGTGGCCCCTTCCATATAGGGCGTCAATTCCAGATAATAGATACCAAAATGGACGACTACCGCCACAATAGAGGAAACAATGGGGATATATCTGTTGGTGGTCTTTGTAAAAATGCCGAAAAACACGGGTACAAAGGCGGCCGAGAAAAAGGCATATACCCCATTTTGTGCAAAAATGCCCACACTTAAACTGGGGTTTACCAATTGCCCGTAAGAGAGTATAATGGCCGCAATCGCCACCAAAAAAGTAATGGCCCTATTTACATGGATGGCGCTGATGCCCTCTCTGTATCGGCCCACGATCGGCATGACCAAATCGTTGGTCAAGGTGGTGGGAATGGACTGTATCAATCCCTCTAAGGTGGAGAGCCCCGCAGCGATCAATCCCAAAATCACAAGAATACCTACGTAGATGGGAAAACGGTCTACCACGTAGGCGGGGATGATGCCGTCCATTGTCAATAATTGGCCGCCATCCATGAGGTCGGGAAAATTTAGACGGGCGTAAAACCCGGTAATCACGACCGAAAAGAAGATGACCAATAGCAAGATTGAATAAACCAAAAACCGATTTACTTGCTTGTCTTTTTTAATGAGTAGCGATTTGGTCAAAATATGAGGTTGACAAACAATGGCGATCCCTACGATGGCATTGCAGACGACCACTTCAAAGAAATCGCGAAAAAGGGGGCTGGACCCGTTAAAGGTTTTGGTCAAGTTGGGGTCTATTGCGTTCAACCTGGAAAGTATCGACTCCCCGCCACCCGCAAAAAAGTATTCCGCACCCGAGCCCAACAACAATACGGCAACAACGACCATCATGATGGCTTGCAGCGAATTGGTATAGACCATGGAGTTGGCACCGCCGGCCAACATATAGGAAAACACCACGGCCACCAGAATAATTAAAATGGTAAGCTCATCGGCCGACACGGCCTTGGCAATTACCTTGGTGATCCCAACACAGATCAATACAATAAACGTTATCAAAAGGGTGCTTAAAAGCCCGAAAAACAATTTCAGAAAAGAAGACCCATAACGTTTGCCCACCCAATCGGCAATGGTCAGCGACTTAACGTTAATGCCGTATTGCCGGAACCTTTTCATGAGTACTACCAAGGCTACAAAAATGGCCAAGGGCATCACGACCCCAAAGGCAAGGTAGGCGCTTAGTCCGTACAGAGAAATAAAGCCCGGATTGATGATAAACGTGGCTGCACTGGTCAAGGAAGCCGCCAAGGAAAGGGCTACCGAGAACGAAGAAAACGATTTACTCCCCAAGGCGTAGGTTTCTATATTTTCGTCCTTTATTCTTGACTTTATGACCAAATAACATAATACGGCCAAAAAGGCCAGCAGCGATATAAGTGTTATTTGTGGGTAATATTCGTTCATTCGTAATATATTGACCTATTTTTTACGTAATCGATATTTAAGGGTTGACTAAATATAGAAACAAAGAAATTTACTATTCGTCTTTATATTTCAGTTTTATGATATGGACTTTTTTCGATTTTTAAATTGGCCTAACAACGTTTCGTGAAGAATAAAAAGGGTTTTAGAAAGGGAAGAAAAGGCTTCAATTTACCGTAAACTACTGAAAAAACAGTTGTTACATACAATACCGGAAACAGTAAAAAATTTTTGTGACACTACGGATGAAGAATCAAATGGATGAAATACGGATTTCGAAGAGTGACCTGAACATCAATATTAATCAAAAGTCAATATCTAATTTTATATATTTAAAACACTGATTGTAAATAATATAAAATATTAAACACCCACTTATTAAAATATAGTCAATAGCAATTAATTCAATTTTTATAATTTCATGCTATAAATAAAACGATAGCTTTGGCCATAAAACTTACAATATGAACAGATTAAAGGACAAAGTTGCCGTAGTTACCGGAGGGGCCAACGGCATAGGAAAGATAACCGTTGAAAAATTCCTGCAAGAAGGAGCCAAGGTCATCTGTTGGGACATCAACAAGGAAGCCGGTGAGAAATTGATGGAGCAGAACAAGGGAAAAAGCCTAGAGTTTCAACAGGTAAATACCGTAAACAGAAGCGAAGTAGACCAAGCCGTGGCCTACATTATCAAAACATATGGCTGTATTGACATTTTGATCAACAATGCAGGCATAACCAGGGACGCCACCCTGAGAAAAATGACCCAAGAACAATGGCAATCGGTTTTGGACGTCAACCTAACAGGGGTCTTTAATTGTACGCAGGCCATATCGGAACACATGGTGGAGAAAGGCAGTGGGAAAATCGTCAGTGCCTCGTCGGTAGTTGGGTTGTACGGTAATTTTGGCCAAAGCAACTATGTAGCCACAAAGTCGGGGGTAATTGGCCTTACCAAGGTATGGGCCAGGGAACTGGGCCGCAAGGGCATCAATGTAAATGCGGTGGCGCCCGGGTTTATCGCTACCGAAATGGTAGAGACCATTCCAGAAAAAGTAATCAAAGATCTAGAAACAAAAACGCCCTTAGGCCGTTTGGGAAAACCTGAAGATATTGCCAATGCCTATGTCTTTCTATCGTCGGAAGAGGCCAGCTTTATCAATGGGACCACCCTGAGCGTTGACGGGGGACTCGTAATGTGATGAAACTAAAAAAATTTTCGAGGTTTGTCGACTCGCTTCTACCCCACGAGGTACTGTTGTTGGAGCGTTGTGCCCAATTTCAGGATGTTGACCGCATCGAAATTTTTGAAACCATCAAACACAACATCCTTTCCAAGGGTAAAAAGAAAGCGTTTTCGCTGACTTGCGACAAGCGAAAATATTCGCATATGATGAATTGGATGCAGGCCCGCCTCGACGAGCATTGTACCGATAACTACTACGAACGCCTCAACTATTTCGACAACAAGATAAAGACCGATACCCTCTCATCGGAAGAGGAGCGCATCTTGCTGAAGCTCATTAAGAACTACAGCCCCCACCATTTTCATTTTATCCGGTTTTACGAGGTGGTCAAAAACTACCTGAACTTTCTGTTGGTACGGGTACGGTTAAACGATTACGAGTTGATCAATAGGTTTGTACACAATTATCACGACGACTATATCCGAAGCAAGAACATTGGTGACAGAATGACCCAGGCGACTTCGGACATCGTTACCGATTATCATAGCGGTCGCCTTACCGAAAATTCGCTTAAATGGTCTCCTTGGCTGGAGCGGCTTTTTCAGGATGAGTCCATAGACGGATTCAACCGCTACCAAACCTTGATTCTTTTATCGTACCTGGCCCTCTTAAAGAGCGATTTATTGGAACCCGCCATTGGGTATTACGATCAGCTCGAAGCACGGTTAAAGGACGGGTCGTACTACTCCAAAAAGCTCTTGCTCAATTTTTACGGCAACCGGCAGTTGATACTAATGAAACTGCACAAATACGACCAGGCCCTCTATTATGGGCGTTTGTCCATTAGCGAGCAAGGGCACGATTACATCATGTACCTCAATAATTACTGCTTTAACCTATTAAAGTTGGGGCGGGCAAAGGAGGCCTTGCAATTGCTGAAGGATGCCCTGCCCTTTGCCCGGCAAATGTCGAACAAATACAACAAATCGCTCTTTATCTCTTCATTAGTGAAGTGCTATAACGACAACGGGCAGTTTAAAAATGCCCGTCAGTACGCCGAAAACCAACTGGTCCAGTACGAAAAGGATATTTTGGAGCACAATTGGAACAAATTTTTTAGAACCTATTTGGAAACCCTCTTGCATTTGGGCGATTACAAGCACGCCAAAAAGACCATAAAACGCTACGGACTTTTAGACCGGGAGAGCGCCCAACTAAAGACCTACATAGGCTTTCCCTATTTCAAATGGTTTATGGCCTTGATCGATTTTAAGCAAGGAAACATCAGTAACCTACGGTTTAGAAAACTAATTCTTCGAGAAAGGGAACATTTGGTGCAGTCACACAACATAAAGCCCTCTGAAAGCGTAATGGTATTACTGGAAGATGCGCTGAAGGAGTGACTTGCACCTGCCTGCACTGACAATGCAACCCCCTTTTTTTTTTACCACCAAAAAGTCCCTACATTTCTGTAGAGCCTTTCATTTTGCCCCCTCTTGGTGTAATTTTAACCTCATAAAATCAAACCTCCTTAAATACAATCAAAAACGTTCTATTTTAAGCCACTAAGTAACCACCAGTATAACCAAATCTAATAGAAAAAATGATACCATAAATCCCATTGAGAAAGATGGTCTAAACTAATTGCAATCACACTTATAAGGCGAAATATACTTTTTGAACATTTTCCCAGGGCTTTCTCCGGTTTCTATCATTACTTCAAACAAAACAATATCATTATTAGATATACCACAAAAGACATATGTTTCTTTAGAATTCTTAAATTGCACTAAAGCAAAATTGTAATAAAGCCGCGTACTATAGAACTTCACTCTTTTAAGCGCATGTGAATTTAATTCGTAATCATCCCAACCTTTTACAAGTTTCGCTTTACTAACAATCGCTTCTTCTAGTTTATCACATGCCAAATAACCCACACCACCCAATGGTATTGAATAATTTTGAGCAAAAGAAAATCGCAGGAAAGAATAAAAGAAAATCAATAACAGAAATTTAGTTTTCATTTTAAAGAATATTGTAAAGAGAACCAAGTTTAAACTATTTAGTATTAAACCACCAACACCTAAAAAGCAAACATATACACCTTACTAACAGGGATTTACCACTATAACACCCTTTCCCCAAGTTGACATTACAATTGGCTATTTAACCTCTCTCAAACAGAATCACTCAGAAAAACATTTGAGCTATAGATTTAGTACATGATTAAATCATATAAGCCCCCTTGAAACGCATTTTTTATGTTTAGCGAAAGGATAACTGGTTGGATTTTAAGGCGAAACATTCACTTGTTTTAAATTGTGGATTAGAAATCAGCACTAAATTTAAACTTAGTTTCAACCTTTTGACAATCTTAATCACTGCTTCCTAATGAGGTGCACTTATGAAGGACTCCATTTAACACTCTAAATACAAAAGATAAGTAAAAAAAAACGCCTTTCATTAAGGCGTTTAATTGTTTCGTTAATTTAATATCAAAATGAAGATATTAAAACTCTTTGTATAAAATCATTAACGTTGGTAAATGCAAATTTTTCTTTGAACTTTTCTACCGTAACAATTTCAATTAACTTCCCAAAATATTCATTTGCAAACGAATTAGTAACTACTTCTACTCCAGAAAAATCAAAAAAGATTTTATCTCTTGTTTCCAAATCTAAAAGAACATCTTCCCTTAATTTGGATGCAAGATTTCTAGTTCCTAGACTTGAAGCAATGTCTCCAAACTTAATTACTTTGATGTTTTCAGTCATTATTTCCACAATGCAATGATACAAATGTTTGTAAAAAATACAATTATTTTTAATAAATACAATACTTAAGTGAACATTTTACCGAATAAATGCTCTTTATAGTCGTAATACTTTCCGGTAAATTTTTTATAATCTACCTTGATATTCGTATTTATCCTCATGTAAACACAAGTTCCTTGCCAATTCGAGCATGGAGTGACAATGATTCTATTCTCGTTATAGTCCAGTTTGTATTCTCCACTTATTATACTCAACCATCCTTTATTCATTTTTATAAATTCCGACGTAGCAAAAAGTCCATGACCTTGCCCCTTTCCATTTGTAACTCCTTCTTCTATACAACTCAATAACGCCTTTTCTCCACTAAAATTATACTTTTCCTTTAGAGCCTCTCTTATTCCTATACCATAATCACAAACCATTAATCTAATAGAGTTAAGATTTGGAAAATATTGACCAACTACCCACCCCTTATCTTTTGTCGAGTGATTTAATACATTATCTAAAACTTCATTAAAACAATAATCCAAGGATGCATATACATCATCTTCCATGTCACTGTTTGCCCTCAATATTCTCAATATTGATTCAAGTACCTCAACTTGATTACCTTCGTTATATTCTTGAATATGTACAAAACTATCTGGGTATTCTCTTTTTAATGATTGAGGGATTTTTACTGACAAACTAGAAAAGAATCGCATTCTTGACAGGTAACCCACTGCTTCATTATCAGAATATCTTATTGTCCCCGAAACCTTGATACCTAAGTCTTCCAAATGTTTAATAGAACATAAAATCATTAGGGCGTAATCAGGATATATGAATTTTAAACCACTGAAATCCATTAGAATTGTGGAATCAGGTTTCTCTATAAAATATGTAACCATTTCATGAGTTCGTTTTAAGACTTCTTCATGACTGGAAACAGAATCACCCATTTTGAAAACAAACTGCCCCATAATTATTTCGGTAAAGCAACAAAAGAATACTTTACTAATTGAAATTTTTGATAAAGTGTTAGATAATCCAATAAACAAAAATAGGAAAACCCAGTAAAATCAGTGTCTTGCTCGACTTACTTACCCCCCCTCTTGGGCTTCCCGCCGCAGCGGGATGGACTTCTCGCCCAAGGCCCGTTGCCCTGAACAAACAAAAAATCCAACCTAAACTAATAGATTGGATTTGTGCTTTTGCTCCTCCTCTTGGGCTCGAACCAAGGACCCTCTGATTAACAGTCAGATGCTCTAACCAACTGAGCTAAGGAGGAAGGTATCTTGCGCTTTAATTACTCAAAGCGGGTGCAAATATAAATGTTTTTTTATTTGCACCCAACAAATTTTTTATACTATTTATCGGTCAACCACCTGTACAGGTCATTACCATTGGCAAAGAGTATAAGGGCCAATAACAAAAAGAAGCCGACCATTTGCGCATACTCCAAAAACTTGTCGCTTGGCTTTCTTCCGGTCACGATCTCATACAGTAAGAACATGACGTGCCCGCCATCCAAGGCAGGTATGGGCAACAGGTTCAACACGGCCAACATAATGGAAAGGAAGGCCGTAGTACTCCAAAAGACTTCCCAGTTCCACGCATCGGGAAAAAGCCCCCCAATGGCCGCAAAACCGCCGACACCCTTATAGGCCCCTGTATCGGGGTTAAAGATTTTCTTCAGTTGCTTCAAATAGCCCGTTAGAGTGGATACCCCTTTATTAATTCCTGCGGGAATCGACTCTAAAAAAGTATAATTTTTGGTCTCAATCCGGTAAAAGCCGAGTTTTTCATAATCTTCTATACTCGTGGCGATGGCCACCCCGATCTTGGCTTCATCGTTCACCTTTACCTTCAGGTCTTGCAAGTCGCCGTTCAATCGCTTTACGGTAATGGTCACTTCCTTACCCTTATTGGCCTCCAGAAGGGGTACGGCCTGGTCCATATAAGTAGCGGGCTTCGAATTGATGGCCATCAGCAAGTCGTACTCCCGTAAATCAACCCCCATATTGGGCGAACCCGGGGCGACTTCCTTTACGATAAACGGCCGCCTCAAACTCAAAAAGCGGGCCTTGTCCATATCGTCGATAAGGGTCGAGATAAAATCGACCGGAATCTCTTGTTCGATTACCTTTCCGTCGCGCTCAATGGTAATGGTATTGCCATTGATGATCTCCATATAAACGCTTTGAAAATCCTCGATTTTGTTACCGTCTACGGCCAAGATCTTGTCACCGGTTTGGATGCCTATCTTGTCACCGATCTCCTTTTCGACCACATGTACCCCATCTTTCAAACTATCGGCGGGTATAAACTGCTCTCCATAAACAAAGGCCATTCCTATGTAAATGACCAGGGCAAGTATAAAGTTTACCGTTACACCGCCCAACATGATGATCAAACGCTGCCAGGCCGGCTTACTGCGAAACTCCCATTCCTTGGGCTCCTCTTTCATCGCCTCGGTATCCATACTCTCATCGATCATTCCCGCAATCTTCACATAGCCTCCCAACGGAAGCCATCCGATACCATATACCGTCTCACCTATCTTCTTTTTAAAAAGGGAGAATTTAACATCGAAAAACAAGTAAAACTTCTCTACCCGGGTCTTGAACAGCTTGGCTGGGATAAAATGTCCAAGCTCATGGAGTACGATGAGCAGGGAAAGGCTTAAAAAAAATTGTATCGTCTTGATCAGTAATGGACTCATCTGAGTTTTCTAAAATTAAACGCACAAAAGTACGCTTTTAACAAGTCTTAAAAAAAGGAAAGTTTAAACCGAAATGGTTTTTAAGAAACTTTTAGTACGTCGTTAAGTACCTTGACCTTGAATGCTTATGTCTACTAACGTATCTTTGTAAAAAAGATTATGCGCTCGATTTTTGGCAAGTATAAATTTTTTATTCTCACCCTGTTCGGGTTGTCGGCGGTAATCGTCTATCTCTTCTTTAACGCCCTTCAACCGAAAAAGACCCTTGCCATATACCAACCGTCAATGGTTAACCCCGAACTGGTCGACACTACCATACAGTATGTAAAAAAATACCACACCATTGCCGATTTTTCGCTGGTCAACCAAAACGGTGATACGATTACCCAAGACGACTATGACGGAAAAATTTATGTGGCCGATTTTTTCTTTACCACCTGCCCTACCATTTGCCCGATAATGACAAAGAACATGGCCGATATACAGGAGCAGATCAAAGACGACCCCGAGGTATTGCTCTTATCGCATTCGGTCACCCCGCAAATCGATTCGGTAGCGCAACTAAAAAAGTACGCGATTGAAAAAGGGGTCGACGACAGCAAATGGAACTTGGTCACCGGAGACAAAAAACAGATTTACGAATTGGCCCGAAAATCGTATTTGGCCGTGAAGGACGATGGCGACGGCGGCCCCTACGACATGATCCATACGGAGAACTTCATCTTGGTGGACAAGGAACGCCGCATACGCGGATTCTATGATGGAACAAAGAAAGAGGAAGTCGACCAATTGCTTGAAGACCTGGCCCTATTAAAGAATTCGTATAAAGACTAAGGCCTATGCCAAGTTTACATGCCATACCGACCACAAAAATCAACGTGGTTCCCTCCCTTGGTAAAGGCTTCTTTTTTAACCAAAGCCCTGCTTTTTCGGTAATTTTACTTTAAATTTGTCCTTACTTATATTGAATCTAAATAAATATTGGAAGCAACAGTCGCACAGTTACGGAGAGGACAAAAAGGAATTATAAAGGAATTTGCCGACGAAACCTTGCCCATTAAGCTATTGGAGTTAGGCTGTTTGCCCGGCAACGAGGTTGAAATGGTGCAGATCGCACCGCTCAACGACCCCATATACATCAATGTTAACGGCTCGCATATTGCTATTCGGCGCGAAACCGCCAACCTAATAGAATTGGAGCTTATCGATGACACCCCTGCCCTATGAGCAAACAGATCAACGTTGCCCTCATAGGAAACCCGAATACGGGAAAAACCTCGGTCTTTAACCAACTTACGGGCCTCAAACAGAAGGTAGGGAACTACCCTGGCATAACCGTTGAAAAAAAGGAAGGCGTCTGTAAATTGGCACGGGGCGTCAAGGCCCACATCATAGACCTTCCGGGTACCTATAGCCTCAACACCACTTCGTTGGACGAAAGTGTCGCCGTTGAACTGTTGCTGAACAAAAACGACAAGGACCACCCCGATGTGGCCGTGGTCATTTCGGACGTAGAGAACCTAAAGCGCAACCTGCTTCTCTTTACACAGATAAAGGACCTGAACATTCCGGCCATTCTTGTCATCAATATGGCGGACCGTATGTCACGCAAGGGCATCACTCTTGACATTCCACTGCTCGAAGAAAAACTCGACACCAAAATCGCCTTGATAAGCACGCGAAAAGGTACCGGAATCGAAAGGTTAAAGGAACTGATTGCCGATTACAGGAACATATCCACAGCCAAAAACGTCGACATTACGGTCATAGCTCCCGAGTATTTCAAAAGGCTCAAAGAGACCTTTCCGAAACAAGACCTTTACAAATTGTGGCTGGTCATTACCCAAGACGTTAATTTTATGCCGATAGAAAAGAAGCTGATTGCCGACGACGCTTCCTTTTCGACCAAATCAAAATCCGAACTAAAGAGGCTACAACAAAAAGAGACCATTCTTAGATACCAGTTTATCAACGGCATCCTCAAGGAAACCTATAAAGTAGACCTTGCAGCCGCCAAGGGGCTCAGGGCTACCTTCGACAAGGTGTTGACCCATCGTGTCTTTGGCTACTTGATTTTCTTTTTGATCCTTCTCCTGATTTTCCAGGCCATCTATTCATGGAGCGAATATCCGATGGATCTCATAGACGAACTTTTTGCCTCGGCCAGCGAATGGGTAAAGGATACCTTGCCCAGCGGGGTATTTACCAATCTACTTGCAGAGGGCATTCTTGCGGGCATCGGTGGAATCGTAATTTTCATTCCTCAGATCGCCTTCCTGTTTTTCTTTATCTCGCTCTTGGAAGAATCGGGATATATGAGCCGGGTCGTCTTTTTAATGGATCGGGTCATGCGACCGTTCGGACTTAGCGGCAAGAGCGTTGTTCCCTTGATTTCGGGAACGGCCTGTGCCATTCCGGCCATAATGGCGACACGTACCATTGAAAGTTGGAAGGAAAGGCTGATCACCATTCTGGTCACCCCCTTTACCACCTGTTCGGCCCGCTTGCCCATCTACCTGATTATTATAGCACTTATCATCCCCGAAGGAAGTTTTTTGGGTCTGGGCTACAAACCCCTTACCTTGATGCTGTTGTACCTTATAGGCTTCGGGGCGGCCATTATTTCGGCCATGGTATTGAACAAGATACTTCAGTTCAAGAGCCGTACCTTCTTTGTGGTTGAAATGCCCAACTACAAGTTGCCCTTGCTTAAAAACGTAGGGTATACCGTCTGGGAAAAGACCAAAAGTTTTGTCCTTGGCGCCGGTAAGATCATCCTGGCCATTTCGGTGGTCCTCTGGTTTTTGGGTTCGAACGGCCATTCCGAAGAATTTAAAAATGCGGAGCAAATCGTGGCCCAACGCATCGAAAGCGAAGGCTTTTCGCCATTCAACCAAGCCAGTATAAGCGAGAACCTTACGAGTTACGAAAATGCCTTACGGGACAGCATCGCCCAAAACACCTATGCCTTGAACGAATCGTCCATTGCCGATTCGCTGCAACTTCGAAAAACATTGCTTTTTGAAAGGGCCCTACACCAAGAGATCTCGAGCCATAAACTTGAGAATTCGTACATTGGGAACATGGGCAAGGCCATCGAGCCGGTGGTAAGACCGCTGGGCTACGACTGGAAAATCGGCATTGCCGTACTCACCTCCTTCGCCGCCAGGGAAGTGTTCGTGGGTACCTTGGCCACGATATATAGCGTAGGCAGCGATGAGGAAGATACCATAAAAAACCGGATGGCCGCCGAGGTAAATCCCTATACCAATCAACCCTTGTTCAATTTGGCTTCGGGAATTTCACTACTTTTGTTCTACGCCTTTGCCATGCAGTGCATGAGTACCCTGGCCATAGTAAAAAGGGAAACCAACTCGTGGAAATGGCCTACCGTACAATTGGTGTTTATGAGCTCTTTTGCCTACATTGTAGCCCTAATCGCCTATCAAGTACTGAAATAAATAGACACATCTAAAAACCAGGACACATGTTTCAAACCGTATTGGTCTATATCGTACTTATCGTATCCGTCGCATATCTGGTCAAGAAATTTCTTCTGCCAAAGCACTTGTTCGCGTCCAAGAAAAACAACACAAAGACTTGTGGGCAAGACGGTTGCGGATGCAGTTAATCTCCCTAGACCCCAGTCAGGCTCTTTTTCCTTTGAAAAAGTCCACTCCCGGACATCGATAAGTTCGGTTTCCTGCCTTTTGAGTTAAAAAAAGGATAAATCGGTACTAACAAAATCTAAAATTAAGACGTAAGTTCGATTGCTATTCCTTTTTTTGAAATGTGGAACCCATCAAGCCGACCCAAGTGCCGAAACCCGTTTTCTTACTCTTTTTTCTATTGACCACCTTGGGCAAGGCACAATCGCTTTCTTCGGTGGTTGTCGATTCGGCCACCCAACGACCTGTTCCATACGCAAGCGTTCAACTGAAAGACCGCGGCATGATTACCAACGAAGAGGGTCGCTTCACATTTTCATTGAACGAAACCATTCGGCCGACCGACTCCCTTTTTATATCGTGTATCGGGTACAAAAGCATCGGCAGACCCATCGAACAATTTACCGACACCTTGATCTACCTGAGCCCCCGGGCCATCGAACTCAGGGAAGTTATTGTATCCAATAAGGAGTACACCCCAAAGGAACTGTTGCAACTGGTCGAGGAGAACATCGAAAAAAACTATTTGACCTCTTTCACCCAAAAAAGGCTTTTTCTAAGGGAGACCTATCAAAACGAGATTTTGCGAACGGACTACCAAATCAAAAAAAGTACGATCGATGCCTTTAATAAAAACTTTTTGGACAGTGTGGTGCAGACCATACCCAAATCCAACACCTATTACACCGAAATGTTGGGCGACCTATACGGTTCGGGCGATGCCGACCGCCAGAAACTGAATTTGATAAAAGCTTCGGAACTCTACGACAAAAGCAAGGACCTCGACCTGGAGCTACTAGAGAAAAAGTTTAATCAAATCGTCAAGGAGAACATAAAAACGGATTCTTATTTTAAGGTGAAGTCGGGGCTATTCGGCACCAAGATCGATGCAGACGACATGGGTAGCCTTTTTGAAGATGAAATTGACTCTACGGATGCGGCCGCCCTCGACAAAAAATTAAGGGAAGAACAAAAAAGGAAGGAAGAACGCCGAAAGTTCTTCTCAAAATACAAAAGGGAAACCTTGGGCAACCTGTTCGAAAACCTACCCATTTTTAAAGGCACCGACTACGACGTAATCTTTAGGCCAAGACGATATAACCTAAGCTTGGAGTCTTTTACCTACCTCGGCGACCAGGCCGTATATGTTATCGGTTTCGAACCCGACGGATCTCCTGAATTCAAGGGAAAGCTCTTTATCAATTCCGATGACTTCGCCCTTATCCGAATGGATTTTGAAAACACGGAACCCTTGAAAAACCTTAGGCTATTGGGCGTATCGTTCTCCGAGTATTTGGCCAAGGGCAGCATTATCTTTTCCAAGGGCTCCGACCAAAAATACCACCTTCGGTATTACGACATAGTGAAAGGGGTCAGGGTCGGGTTCAAAAGACCCTTGGCCATCATAGAAAAGAACAAGAATGTTAGGGGGAGACGAAAGCAGAACGAGCTCCGGCTAAAGGTAGACGCCTCTTTCGGCAATGTCAACCGTTACGAACTGGTCGTTTTTGACGAAGTGCCGATAAGCGAGGACCAATTCGAATCTTATAAGGAGAGCAACAAGGTACTGCCTACATACATGCCCGATTACGACCCTGATTTCTGGAAAGGACACAACATTATAGAACCGAACAAGGCCATCAAGGCATTTCGTTCGGACGTAGAATTTTCGAATTAGACCCAATTACGCAAAAATGTGTAAAGCAACAGCCCCCAGCCGATAACGAGCAAGCTTCCGCCAAGCGGGGTCACGGGTCCCAAAAACCGCAATTTCCTGCCCTTTGCCGAACTATAGGTAAGTGCGTAAATACTAAAGGAGAACAGAAAGGTTCCTAAAACAAGACTGAAGACCATAAGCTTCTCGTGGCCTGTTTCGAGGTTCAGGTTAAAGCCGATGACCAAGAGCAAAACGGCGTGGTACATCTGGTATTTTACCCCTGTCTCAAAACTCTTAAGCTGGTCCGGCGAATATAACTTCTTAAGGGCATGGGCCCCAAAAGCGCCAAAAACCACCGCCAACAGGCCGAAAAGGGCACCAAAAATTTGGGAAAGGACTACCATAAATCGATTTTAGGGCAAAAGTAAGCCACATCCCTAGCAAAAACAAAAGGCCGATCGGTATCCGGTCGGCCTCGCTAGGTATCTTTCAAATTTACTCGTCGTAAAAGAATTGCTCCTTTACAATTTTTCCGTCCTTAACCTCATAAACCGCAATCTCCGACATTGTCGAACGCTGCCCCGAGGGTTTATGGGTGGTATCCATCGTAAACCGTACCGAAAACCAATTGTCGGCGACCAAGGGTTCCGAGGCCTGGCTACTGTGCACCTCAAAGTTCTCCTGCCACCATTCGCCTTTCTTCTTTATTCCCTCAAAACCTTCGACATGGGCACCTTCGGCACTACCGTCGTTCTCGATACTGACAATATTTTCGCTGTACAGTTCCTGATAGGGCTTCTCAAAATCGCCCGCGTTGCACCAGGCCACCAATTTAGTGGCAATCTCACTTGTTTTCATGTTCGTTTTTTAATTGATTACACGAACAATTTACAATTTATCGATTTGAACCACAATAGATTGGACAACAATTTAAAGATATGTTAATCTAGTCAAAAGCTAGGGTCGAACACTGTTAGTCAGGTGGGGTTTCCAGTTTGCCGGAAAGGGTTTGGTACAATTGCTCGGTATCGAGCGAATCTTTCAGGTTCACGTAAAGTTTTAGCGAATCGTGATGAACCAGTTTGATTTTCGAGTGATCGAGATTATCTACAAATACATAGACCTTCTTGTCGGTCAGCGAATCCTTGAATTCCCTGAAAATCCCTTTTTCCTTCTCAAAGGCCGAAAATCCGTTAAGGCGTTCCATAGGCGGAATCCTTTCCAACAGTTCCACGCTGTCGAGTTCGGAAAAATCAATGTTTTGGTAGTAGAAACCGGAGATAATCTTCAGGCCTTGGTCGTCAACCTTCGTCCAGTTTTTAGAGTGTAGCACAAAGGCCAAAAGGCACACAATGACCGTCAATACGACCAAAAAGTTCCACAATCCATGTCCGTTTTTATTCATATTCTTCTCGCTCCCTTTAAAAGTACCTCACTATGCAAACGTACAAAAGCGCAGAAAATTTCCAGGCCGTCACAAAAATTTCTTTTCGTTTGGGCGAATGTCCCATATGGGCAATGGCCTTAATTAAAACCCAAAAACACATCGCCCCCGAACAAGTTTTTATATCTTCAAGCTAAAATTTGCGACTCGGCATATGAGAGACAAAACGGAAGAGGACAAAAGGCTGACGGCCCATTATTCCAAAGAAAGGGACTGGCTTAAATGGGGCCCCTACCTGAGCGAACGCCAATGGGGTACCGTACGCGAGGACTACAGTGCCAACGGCGATGCCTGGAACTACCTTCCCCACGACCACGCCCGAAGCAGAACCTACCGTTGGGGCGAAGACGGGATCGCCGGTATATCCGACCGTTACTGCAACATTTGTTTTGCGCTTACCCTCTGGAACGGCAAAGACCCTATTTTAAAGGAGCGCTTGTTCGGTCTTTCGGGTCCCGAGGGCAACCACGGGGAAGACGTCAAGGAACTGTACTACTATTTGGAGAACACCCCTTCCCATTCGTACATGAAACACTTGTACAAGTATCCCCAAAACGAATATCCGTACCGCCAACTGGTCTCCGAGAATCAAAAAAGGGGAAAGCACGAAACCGAATACGAACTGTTGGATACGGGTATTTTCGACAACGACGAATACTTTGATGTATACACCGAATACGCCAAGGGAGCCGAAGAGGACGTGCTGATAAAAATTACCATTGCCAACCGCGGCCCCATAAAGGCCGAATTAAGCGTTCTTCCCACCCTATGGATACGCAATTACTGGAGCTTTTTGGGCATGAACGAAAAACCTGTCATAAAAAAAGCAGGCGATACCGGGGTGGCGAACGTTACCATAGACCACGAATACGTGGGCCGGTACCGGATGTATTTCGACCAACCTTTAAAATATTTATTTACCGAGAACGAGACCAACGTAGAAAGGATATTCAATGGTACCAACGACCACCCCTATAAAAAAGACCTCTTTCACCGGGCCGTAATAAACAACGATTTTGAGCTGGCCGAAAAAAAGAACGAAGGCACCAAGTTTTCGCCTTTGTACCAACTGGAAATCGAACCCGGCGAAACCCATACCATTAAACTTCGGCTGACCGATACCGAACACGCCTCTCCCCTTGACCAAGGTTTTGAGTCCATTTTTTCGAAACGGGAAAAAGAATCACAGGAATTTCTCGAATCGGTCACCGCAAAATCGAGTCCAGAACAACGCGAAATACAAAAACAGGCCTTTGCAGGTTTGTTATGGACCAAGC
This sequence comes from Pseudozobellia thermophila, assembly GCF_900141855.1. Lineage (GTDB taxonomy): Bacteria > Bacteroidota > Bacteroidia > Flavobacteriales > Flavobacteriaceae > Pseudozobellia > Pseudozobellia thermophila. The sequence continues at coordinate 776,007 of NZ_FQYU01000001.1, read as the reverse complement.
AATACTACAATTATGAAATAGAGCAATGGTTGAAGGGCGACCCCGGCACATCGCCCCCGAAGGAACGCCTCTACGGCCGTAACAGCAGCTGGACCACCTTTCGCAACCACGACATACTATCGATGCCCGATGCCTGGGAATACCCTTGGTTCGCAGCATGGGACTCGGCATTTCACTGCGTTACCTTTTCAATGATAGACCACGAATTCGCCAAAAGGCAACTCCTTTTGTTCACCAAGGAGTGGTATATGGCCGCCAACGGACAGATACCTGCCTATGAATGGAACTTTAGCGATGTAAATCCGCCGGTACAGGCATGGGCCGCCATTCAAATATATCAGATGGAGCAGCGGAAGACCGGTAAGGGCGACCTCTCTTTTTTAAAGCGGATGTTCAACAAGCTGGCCCTGAACTTTACATGGTGGGTAAACCAGGAAGACAGCCTGAACAACAATGTCTTTGAAGGCGGTTTTTTGGGACTGGACAATATCGGGGTCTTCGATAGGAGCAACGGCATACCGGGCGGAGGGATACTGGAACAGGTAGACGGCACCTCTTGGATGGCCCTATATTGCCTGAACATGCTCGAAATGGCCATAGAAATAGCCATTGACGACCCCACCTTCGAAGATATGTGCATCAAATACTTTGGCCACTTTTGCTTTATCACCGAAGCCCTGAACAAAATATCGGAAGATTCGTTGGGTTCTTGGGACGGACAGGAAGGCTTTTTCTACGATACCCTAATATTGCCCAGCAAGCAAAAAATACCGATCAAGGTCCGATCCATCTCAGGCCTTTTGTCATTAACGGCGGTATTGAACATCCGAAAGGAAAGTTTGGATCAATTGCCCCGCTTTCGATCAAGTATGGAATGGTACCGGAAATACCGGTTGGAAAACAGGAAATACCAGATACTCGAAGAATACCGTACCGACGACGATGTGCTGTTGTCATTGGTTCCGCGTGAGCGCCTAAACGTGCTGATCCAATGCGTGTTGAACGAATCGGAATTTTTAGGTGATTACGGCATTCGGTCCTTATCGAAAATCCATGAAAGGCCCTACACGGTTCAAATCAACGGGGGTTCGTACAGTATCAGTTACGAAAATGCCGAATCAATGACCGATCTTTTCGGGGGCAACTCCAATTGGCGCGGTCCCATTTGGATGCCCATGAACTACCTGTTCATCAGCACTTTCAAGGAGTACCACAATTATTTTGGGGACAAGCTCAAGTACGCCTATCCTTCGGGAAGCGACAATTTTCTAAATTTAAAGGAAATAGCCTTTGAAATCAGCAAGCGCTTGATTGCCATTTTTGCCAAGGATGCGGAAGGGAATAGACCCGTAAACGCACTGCACCGGCAAAAATATGCCGATCCCCACTTTAGGGAGCTGATCCTGTTCTACGAATACTTCGACGGCAACAACGGTCGCGGGGTGGGTGCTTCGCATCAAACGGGGTGGACGGCCCTGGTGGCCAACCTCATAGAGGAAACCAATCGATAAGCGGCCACTCGCCCCCTAGGTCAGGCCATGGACGGAGATAAGGTATTGGCACCTTTAATGGTAAAGGCGAAAGTAGCCCCTTCGCCCACTTTGGAAGTTACCTTGACCTCGCCCCCGAGGCCTTCCACTACCTTCTTGACGGTAGCCAAGCCTATGCCGGTACCCCGCTCCCCATATCTATCCTCTTGCGATACGACCTCGAAAATTTTAAAGATCTTATCTTGGTCGTCTTCACTGATTCCGGGGCCGTTATCCCTAACCAAAAATTCGTAAACGCCCTCATTTTCGCGTATATTGAGGTCTACCTCGATATTGGGCTTGTCGTTGTACTTTATGGCGTTGCCCACTAAATTGATCAATATCTGTTCAACGGCCACTTTATTGGCGTAAATAGCATCTAGGTCGCTATGCATTTTGATCGTGCAGTTGTCACGCGCACCAAAAAGTTCCACGATGCTTTTATGCAAATCGGACAAAACTATGGTCGTCTTATCATCAGGGCTAAACTCTCCCGACTTACTATAGTCAAGAAGGCCACAGATCAGCTTTTTAAGTGTCTCCGAAGAACTTCTAATGTATTCGATGATCTGTTTTCCCTCATCGCCTACCAAATGCACATAATCTTCATAAAGGTAGTTCGACATGGAAATAATGTTGTTCAAAGGCGATTTAAGGTCGTGTGCGGCAATGGACGCAAAATTGTCAAGCTCACGGTTGGCTACCTCCAATCGCTCATTGGCCTTTTCCAGTTCCCTTTTCTTTTTGCGAAGGTCGAGCAGGTTCATAACCTGATCCGACAATATTCGCAATGCATCGATTTGGCTTTTCGTAAGCACTTTGGGCTTGCGGTCCAATACACATAAGGTGCCCAAGGGCAGTCCGTCGGCACCCCTAAGGGGTACCCCTGCGTAAAAAACAACCTTGGGGTCTTGTGCGACCATGGGATTGTCGTAAAAACGCTTGTCCTTACGGGCATCCTGAACCACGAAAACAGGATCGGAAAAATTTATGGCATGCCCACAAAATGAATATTCCCTGTCGGTCTCATTTACATCAATACCATGGGAAGCCTTGAACCATTGCCGATCTTCGTCCAAAAGGGTTATCACCGATATAGGTGTACCACAGATTTCAGAGGCCAACAAGACCAGGTTTTCATAGTCTTCCTCGGAAGGTGTGTCAAGAATAGCGTACGATTGAAGCAATGCGAGCCGTTCCGTCTCTCTTTTATGTTTCTCGGGAGCAATCATAAGATATAATTTTGAGCAAACCGCAGAAATGTATATCCCGTTTGATTATAGAGATAAAACGTCAACTTTACCGATATCTTGTATTGGGCCGCCAAAAGTAGCAAACGGGGGCCTTCGCCCCTTGGCCGGAAGAATCTTCCGTTTACGGCTATGGCCCTTTGGGTACCCATGTCAACTCCCAAGGCCATGGCCCTGGTTTAACCCAGACCTACATCGAGGGTCATCATGATTATAAACCCCCCGATAAACCCCATGGTGGCGATATCGGTATACTGGTCTTGTTGGGTTTCGGGAATCACCTCCTCGACCACGACAAAGATCATGGCCCCAGCGGCAAACGACAGGGCATAGGGCAAAAGGGGCTGAAAGGTAAGGACGGCCCAAGCCCCCAAAACTGCGGCAATGGGCTCGACGATGGCCGAAGCCTGCCCGTAAAGAAAACTTTTGGTTCGGCTAAGGCCGTGTCTGCGCAAGGGCATGGCCACGGCAAAGCCCTCGGGAAAATTTTGCAGGCCTATGCCCAGGGCCAAGGCCACCGCCCCGCCTATGGAAGCCCCTTCAAAACCTGCCGCCACACCTCCGAAAAGCACACCTACGGCCAAGCCTTCGGGTATATTGTGCAAGGTAATCGCCAAGGTCAACAAGGTGGTACGGCGCCAAGGGGTCTTCACCCCTTCGGCCTCACTTTCCTTAAAGTTGATGTGCAAGTGGGGCAAAATCTTGTCGAGTCCAAAGATAAAGGCCGCCCCCAAAAGAAAACCGACCGCGGCAGGAATAACCTTCACAAAGCCCTCGCCCGGACTCATTTCGATGCCCGGGGCAAGAAGGCTCCAAAAACTGGCCGCCACCATCACCCCCCCCGTAAAGCCCAACATGCCGTCGAGCACGGCACGGTTCATCGTTTTGAACAAAAAGACCAAGGCCGCCCCCAAAGCGGTAAGGCCCCAGGTAAAGACCGTGGCATAGAAGGCCGCAAGGACAGGGTCTATAGACTCAAAATAATCGATTATCTGCTGCATATTATTCTGTTATTTTCAAGTATAGGTTAGCCGCTATCTGCTGTGAAATATGTATATCCCTATTTTTTATCTGGATGTGCAACGACCCGTCGAACTCCTCCTTATCCTTGACCGCAATGGTATCGCCCAAGGCAATATTGTTCTTATCGAGAAACTTGAGAAAGGGAGCCGAAGAATCCTTCACCCCTACACAAATGCCGTTGACGCCAATGGGTACCTCGCTCAACAACTTCTTAATGGCCTTCTTAAACTCGCCCTTCTTGGAAGGAATGGGATCGCCATGCGGGTCGACCTGCGGAAAACCCAGGTGTTTGTCCAAACGGTCGATTAGCTTTTCGCTTTTGATGTGCTCCAGCTGTTCGGCTACTTCGTGCACCTCGTCCCACGAAAAATCGAGTTTTTCTACCAAAAAAACCTCCCATAACCGGTGCTTTCTCACCAGGGTCAAGGCCATCTTTTGGCCAAACCCGGTCAGGCTCACTCCCTTGTAGGGCCTGTAATTGACCAGGCCTTTTTCCGAAAGTTTCTTTACCATATCGGTTACCGACGAGGGTTTTGTTTCCATCTTTTCGGCCACCTCGTTGGTCGAGACCGTGTGGTTCTCTCCCTTGCCCAAATGGTAAATGGCCTTTATGTAATCCTCTTCTGAAAGCGTCATACCAATTTATAAATACACAAAAATACATTTTTATAAATAAAAACAAATATTTAGTTTTGTCTAAAAATTTATTTAAGACAAGTAAAATATTTATTTTGATTATGCGAAACCTAACCTTTATGCTATTGACCATCCCCTTTTTGTTTGGCTTCGATCTTGAGGCCCAAGAAAGAAGGATAAAGGGAACGGTAACGGATGGGGCGTTTCCCGTGCCCTTTGCCAATATCTATTTGGTCGGTACCGCCCTTGGAACAACTTCAAACGAAGCGGGCACCTTTACCTTAAACCACATCCCCCCGGGCGAATACCAACTCAGGGTAAAGGTATTGGGTTACCGGCCCTACAAGGAAACAATCGACCTGAGAAGACCTGGCCTTCTAAAACTGGACATTGTTTTGAACGCAACTGCGGAACAATTGGAGGAAACGGTGGTGACCGGTACGCTAAAAGCGGTCAGCCGCTCCGAAAGTCCGGTTCCCGTGGAAGTTTACAGCCCTACCTTCCTTAAGAAAAACCCGACCGCCAATATTTTTGAGGCCCTCCAGAACGTCAACGGGGTTCGCCCCCAGATCAATTGCAACGTTTGCAATACCGGTGATATACACATCAACGGTTTGGAAGGGCCCTATACCTTGGTTCTCATTGATGGGATGCCCATCGTAAGTGGCCTGGGAACGGTCTACGGATTGTCGGGCATCCCCAATTCCCTTATTGAACAGATCGAAATCGTAAAGGGTCCGGCCTCGAGCCTATACGGAAGCGAAGCTGTTGGGGGCCTCATCAATATCATTACAAAAAACAGCTTGGACGCGCCCGATCTTTCGATAGACGCCTTTGCAACGGGTTGGGGAGAGTATAACCTTGATGCAGGGGCCAAAATCAATTTCGGCACCAAGACGGACATGCTGCTCGGCGTCAATTACTTTAACTACGATGAAAGAATCGACAACAACGGGGACAACTTTACCGACCTGACCTTGCAGGACCGGGTTTCCGTTTTCCAAAAGTGGAGCTTTCACCGCAACAAATCGCGCATCTTTTCGCTTGCAGGACGCTATTTTTACGAAGACCGGTGGGGAGGGGAACTCCAATGGATACCCGAATACAGGGGAGGCGACGAAATTTACGGCGAAAGTATCTACACCCGGCGCTGGGAAGTCTTGGGCAAATACCAACTCCCCTTCGACGAAAAACTCATGCTCTCCTTTTCCTACAACGATCACAACCAGAATTCCGTCTACGGCGATGTACCCTATCTGGCCGATCAACGTATCGGTTTCGGCCAACTTACCTGGGACAGGACCATCAAGGGCCACGACCTACTGCTGGGCACTTCCTTGCGCTACAATTATTACGACGACAACACCCCGGCCACCGAAGTGGCCGACGAAGTGCTTATTCCGAGTATATTTTTTCAGGATGAAATGGAGTTGTCGAAAAACCACTCGCTGTTGCTCGGCCTTAGATACGATCACGATAAGCGACACGGAAACATCCTTACCCCTAGGGCCGCCTATCGCTGGCGCTTGGGCGACAACGACATCCTCCGCTTTAACGCCGGCACCGGATTTCGGGTGGTCAATCTCTTCACCGAAGAACATGCGGCCCTTACCGGAGCCCGCGACGTGGTGGTTACCGAAGAACTGAAGCCCGAACGTTCGATCAACTTCAACCTGAACTACCTAAAAAAGATATATACCGACAAGGGTGCCTTTTTCAGCCTCGATGCCTCGCTCTTCCACACCCGCTTCAGCAACGCCATCCTACCCGATTACGATACCCATCCCGATCAAATCATCTACGACAACCTAAAGGGCCGATCCATATCACAAGGGATTAGTGCCAACATAGACGGGGTATTCCCCAATGGGCTCAAATTTCTTCTTGGGGCCACCGTACAAGATGTAAGCCAAACAGAAAACGGCACAAAGCAAAGGCAAATTTTGACCGAAAGCTTTACAGGAACCTGGGGCGTTACCTACAGTTTTCGTTCCATACAACTGGCTATCGACTACACCGGTAATCTTTATGGCCCCATGCGATTGCCCGTTCTTGGCGAGCAGGATCCAAGAAAGGACCAATCCCCTACCTGGAGCATTCAAAACATACAGTTTACCTATTCGGGACTGGATAATTTCGAAATCTATGGAGGTATTAAAAACCTTTTGGATTGGACACCCAACCGGGGCAACCCCTTTATCATCGCCAGGGCGAACGACCCCTTTGACAAAAATGTCGACTACGGGCCCAACGGGGATGTGTTGGCCACCGCCGATAATCCCTACGCCCTAACCTTCGACCCTTCGTATGTCTATGGGCCCAACCAAGGACTAAGGGGGTTTCTCGGCCTTAGATACCGCCTCGACTAAAACCGTGGTCTTCTTTAGTTTACCTACTTTTGGAAATAATACACCACGACCCTGACATGAACAAGCTTCATTTCGATTACATCATCATAGGTGCCGGTGCGGCCGGCCTTATGCTGGCACGTGCCATGGCGGAAGATGCCTATTTTTCGAACATGTCCATCCTGGTGTTGGACAAAGACCAAAAAAAGGAAAATGACCGCACCTGGTGTTTCTGGGAAAAAGGGCCGGGACAGTTCGATCCATTGGTGTCCCGCAGTTGGGACCAGATCTGTTTTAAGGGCCGAAAAACCTCGGAGCAATTTAATATAGCCCCTTACCGCTATAAGATGGTCAGGGGAATCGATTTTTATACGGAATACTTAAAGGCCCTAAAGAACACACACAACCTTGACCTAAGGTATGAGGAAGTAATCGAGGTGAATGACACGGGCACATCCGTAACGGTTAAAACGGACCAAAACGACTACACCGCCTCAAAGGTGTTCAACAGCATATTCAACCTGAAAGAAGCGAAAAAACAAACAAAATATCCTGTACTCCAACAACATTTCGTCGGTTGGCGCATCAAAACAGACCGACCGGTATTTAATTCGGAAACCGTTACCTATATGGACTTTTCCGTGCCTCAAAAAGGGAACACCCGTTTTATGTACCTACTGCCCCTATCGAACAACGAAGCCTTGGTAGAATACACCCTATTCTCGAAAGACCTATTGCCAAGGAAAGTGTACGAACAGGCCATCGAGACCTATATCGACAACAAGCTCGGCCGCCCCCAATATGAAATAATCGAAAGGGAGGAAGGTCGTATCCCCATGACCTGCTACGACTTTGCGCAACATAACACCCGGCATATCTTACACATAGGCACGGCTGGGGGATGGGCCAAGCCCAGTACCGGCTACGCCTTTATGCCCACTGCAAAAAAAATACCGATTGTTATTGAAGATTTAAAGAGGGGCAAACCCCTAAACTCGATCCGTTTTAAAAACCGTTTTTGGTACTACGACCTGCTTCTATTGGATGTTCTCTTCCACCACAATCAAAAAGGGCACTTGGTTTTCGAGTCCCTCTTCAAAAACGTTTCGCCCCGATCAATTCTTAAATTCCTGGACGAAGAAACCACCTTGCTCGAAGACCTCAGGGTAATCTGGGGCTGCCCGAAGCCTATTTTTATTAGAATCTTGGGTGCTAGATTGCAATATCGGCAATAACATAACGATTCATGGCTAATCTCATATCCCTCAGGCCAAGGGAAAAAGGCAATTCGTTTTGGCCCTAAGCAGCAAGACGCTTAGGGGGTTTATCGGTCGAATGGGAACACCTCCCGTTTACACCTTTCTGACCATTAAACTTTCCCCAAAACTTCGCAGCAGCGACTTGTTATCGGCCGAAATTTTAAGTTTGTCCAAAATAGCAAAGGCCCGATTGGAATAGTCAAAAATGGCACTTTGCGTTCGTTGCGCCGAACCGCTTTCCTTAAAAATATCCTTTATAGTGGCTATTTTGGCCGAAGGGTCCTTAGGTTGGATCGAAAACAGGTCCAACAACTCCTTTTTCTGTTGTGCGGTCCCGTGCAACAATACATTGAGGTAGAGATATGTTTTCTTGTTCTCTATAATATCCCCTCCTACCTGCTTGCCAAAGGTCTCAGGGTCGCCAAAGGCATCGAGGTAATCGTCTTGAAGCTGGAACGCAATCCCCAGGTTCAGGCCAAAACGATAAATTTCATTTTGGTCGCTTTGGTCGGCCCCGGCAACTATTCCGCCCATTTTTAAGGCGGCAGCAATTAAAACTGCGGTCTTGTACTCTATCATGGTAAGGTATTCGGACAAGGTTACATCATCCCTACTTTCAAAATCAATATCGTACTGCTGTCCCTCGCAAACCTTTAGGGCCGTCTCACTGAACAACTTCGCCAAATCCTTAAAAATATCGGAAGGGTAATTCTCGAACAATTGGTAGGCCGTAATGAGCATGGCATCGCCCGATAGGATTCCCGTATTTACGTCCCATTTTTCATGAACGGTCGCCTTGCCCCTTCGAAGGGGCGCATCGTCCATGATATCGTCGTGCACCAATGAAAAGTTGTGAAAGATCTCGATGGCCAATGCCGCGTCCAAGGCCTTGTTGTAATCCTTTCCGAAAACCTCGGTAGCGACCAGGGTCAGGACGGGCCGTAAGCGTTTACCCCCAAGTCCCAATATATACGATATGGGTGCATAGAGGTTTTGAGGCTCCCTGTCAATGGTCTTGTTCCCAAGATAGGATATAAACTCTTTTCGGTAAAAATCGATGGACTGCATCAGGCGGTTTTTTCCAAAAATACATCCATTTTATGAATTCCAGACCTTGCTTTCTCCTCCTATCCCAAAAAAAATACATGTAAAAATGCAATAGATTTGAAAACCTTCGTCTATAGATATGGAGATCGACCGAACAAATGTCCGTAAATGAGCTCAGAGACAGACAACTATAATAAATTGGCCAGCTTTTTCAGCGAAGAATACCGCTCGCTCAAGGTTTACGCGCAATCCCGTATCGACGATACGGTCGACCGCGACGCGGAGGATATCGTTCAGGAAGTTGCCGTTAATATTTTCTCGAGGGCCAGTACCACCCTGCCCATTGAAAACATTGCGGGCTTCGTATACCGATCGATCAGAAACAAGGTGGTTGACATCATGAGAAATAAAAAAAAGGTACGTGACCACAACGATCCTGAAAAACTGATCACGAACCTGGGCGAACACCTGTACGAAGAAACGGAACAGGTCTTTTCGGACCAAATGGCGGACGAGCTTAAAACCGCCATTGCCAATCTCAAACCCGCATACAGGGAGATCATCGTCGCCATAGACCTTGAGGGCTATACTTATAAGGAAATCGCCCTTGAAACCGGTATTCCCGAAGGTACCCTGATGTCGAGAAGGCACAGGGCCCTATCCCTCTTGTTCAAGGCACTTGAAAAGAAAAAACAAAATATTCATTAAAAATTTTGATCATGAAAAATTATATGGAACATCAGGTAAAATCGACCACCGAAAAAATTCTGAAGAAAATCGTCAAGGTATTCTTTGTCGGAATATTGATCATCGCCTTTCTGCTGGCCTTCGGCTACGGGTTTATGTGGCTCTGGAACTGGCTAATGCCCGATATATTCGGACTCACCGTTATTAGTTACTGGCAAGCCGTCGGCATTTTGGTTCTCGCCAAAATCCTATTCGGGGGCTTCGGAAACAGCGGCTCTGGAAAAAAAGGCAAGAACAAGGGAAAAAGATGTAAAAGCCCCGACAAACTGAAGTTTGGAAGAGATTTCTCAAAATGGAAACACTATGAAAGCTTTTGGGAAGAAGAGGGAGAAAAGGCTTACAACGACTACGTTTCGAGAAAGATGGGCCAAACCGGGGACCAAGGCCAACCCCGCCAACAATGTTAATAAAATGTAAAACTTTAGAAACTTTTTATGTTTCTAAAGTTTCCAGATCTATCTTTGCCCCTCGTTATGAAGGAAAAAATTTTAGAAAAGGCCGCCAATATGTTTTTGACCTATGGTTTCAAAAGCGTTACCATGGACGACCTGGCCCATGAAATGGGAATATCAAAAAAAACCATTTATGCCAATTTCGAGAACAAGACCAAATTGGTAAAGGAATGTACCCATCAACTCGGGTGTAACATATCAAGGGGTATTGACCAGATATGCGCACTCAACAAAAACCCCATAGAAGAACTCTACGACATCAAAAAATTTGTGATGGGCTTTCTAAAAGACGAAAAATCATCGCCCCAATACCAGCTTCAGAAGTACTATCCCCGCATATTCTCCGACATGCGCGAAAAACAATACGAAGTCATGAAAGACTGCGTAGTCGACAATATCAAAAGAGGTTTGGAGCAGGGTATTTACCGTGAGAACCTGAACGTAGAGTTCATTTCCCGGATTTACTATGTATGCGGTACCAGCATTAAAGACCACAGGTTGTTTCCGCCCAGTGAATTTTCGCCATCGTCCCTTATGGACGATTTTCTCGAATACCACCTTCGGGGCATCGTTACGCCCAAAGGCCGAAAGATCCTAAATGAAATCATCAACTCAAATCAAGAATAGAATGCAAAAATATATCCTCGCATGCTTCACATTCTTTGCAGCCCTAACTGCATTTTCGCAAGAACAGGTCGAGCAAACCTATAGTTTTACCTTGGACGAAGCCATAGATTTTGCCCTGGAAAACAATTATAGCGCCATCAATGCCAACAGGGACCTGATCGATGCCCGCAAACAAAAATGGGAAACCATTGCCGATGGCCTGCCCCAAATCAACGGGTCGGTCAGCTATCAAAACCAATTGAAACAGCCGGTCTCATTATTGCCCGCAGAGTTTATCGGCGGTCAATCGGGCGAGTTTGTCCCCGTAGTGTTCAGCCAACCCCAACAACTTACCGCAACGGCCACATTGACCCAAAAAATATTCGATGGCTCCTACATTGTAGGGGTACAGGCAACCAAGGCCTTTTTGAGCTACAGTGCCAACAACGAGGAAAAGACGGACCAAGAAGTAAGAAAGGCAGTGGTCGAGGCCTATGGAAACGTTCTTCTTGCGCAAGAAAGTGTTGCTATTTTCGAAAAGAACAAGGCCACCCTCGAAGAAAACCTCTTTGAGACGCAGAAGTTGTTCGAGAACGGCCTTACCGATGAGGAGAGCGTTGAGCAATTGCAAATTACCCTTTCATCGGTTGACAATCAGTTAAAAAACGCCAAACGTTTGGAAAACATTACCCGCCAAATGTTGAACTTGGTTATGGGCCTGGCCATTGATGCCCCTACCCAATTGGAAGAAAACCTAGACGACCTGGCCGTAAGGCAAATCGATTTTCAGCTGATGGAAACCGATTTTAACATCGAGAACAACGTCGACTACAAAATAGCCATCAACCTGACCGAACAGCGTTTTTTTGAATTGAAGTTGGCCAAAAGCCGCGCCCTGCCGATACTCACATCCTTTTTGAACTACGGCAGCGCCTCTTACTCCAATTCCTTCGACTTCTTCAACGGCGACCAAGAGTGGTACGATTCGTCCATATTGGGGCTCGACCTTACCATCCCCATATTCAGTTCCGGAAAAAGAAGTGCCGGTACCGCACGGGCAAAAATAGCCCTCGATAAGGCCCAAACCCAATTATCGGAGGCCGAGGAACAAATCAGGCTTCAGTTGGAGTCGGCCAAAAGCGAGTATATCCTGGCCATCGAAGAGTATAATACCGCCAAGGAGAACCTCCGTCTTGCCGAACGTATAGAGAACAAAAACCAAGTGAAATATTCCGAGGGCCTGGCCAGTAGTTTTGAATTAAGGCAGGCACAAACCCAATTATACGACGCCCAACAAGGTTATTTACAATCCATGGTGGAGGTAATCAACAAAAAAACCGCCTTGGAGCTTATCTTGAACGACCCAAAATCGAAACTTTAGAACAACACAACAACCTTTAAAGATGAAAAAAATATTATACATCGCCGCCGCCATTTTAACCGTCTCCGCGTGTGGCAGCAAAGAACAGTCCGTAGAAAGCCTCATAGCACAGGGCGACCTCAATGCCCTAAGAGCGAAGAAGAGCGAAATCTCGGAACAGCAAAAATTGATAGAGGCCCAGATCAGACTGCTCGATTCTGCCATCGCCACCCAAAGTGGCAGCGAAAAACTGTCCTTGGTGAGTACCATCGAGGCATCGGCCCAAAAATTCGACCATTTTTTGGAGCTCCAAGGCGATGTCAGCACCAAACAAAACGTATTGATATATCCTGAAATGGCTGGTACCCTTCAACGCGTCTATGTTAAAGAGGGGCAGCGGGTCTCCAAGGGACAGATTCTGGCCACCATCGACGACGGGGGCATGAGCAGTCAACTATCCCAACTAAAGACCCAAGCCGCACTGGCCAAAACCACTTACGAGCGTAGAAAAAGGCTTTGGGAGCAAAAAATAGGTTCCGAAATCGAATATTTGGCCGCCAAGACCGAATACGAGGCCGCCCAAGATGCCATAAAGCAAGCCGAAAGCCAACTGGGAAAATCTACCATAAGGGCCCCTTTCTCGGGCATCATCGACGATGTGATCAAAGATCAGGGCACCGTAGTTTCGCCTGGCCCGGGTTCAGAGGTGTTCCGCATAGTCAACCTTTCCGATATGTACATCGAGGTAGATGTGCCCGAAACCTATCTAGGGTCAATTTCCAAAGGCAAGGAAGCCATCGTTTATTTTCCGGTGCTCGGCGATAGTGTCGTTACGAAAATACGCCAAACGGGCAACTTCATCAATCCGGCAAACCGATCGTTCAGTGTAGAAATCCCTGTACCGAACAAAGAGGGCAAAATCAAGCCCAATCTGACGGCCAAGGTCAACCTCAACGATTACACCAACGAAAACGCCATTCTCATCCCATCGAGTATCATCTCGGAGAATGCCGAGGGCGACCAGTATGTATTCGTTGCCGAATCGACCGGATCCGAAAACGAGGCGGTCGCAAGAAAAACCATCATTACCACCGGAAAAACCCAAAACGGAACGGTAGAGGTGCTCACCGGACTCGAGGACGGAAACCAAATTATCATGGAAGGCGCACGGAGCGTAAAAGACGGCCAGAAAGTAAAAATCATAAACTAGAGATCGATGAGCAAAATAAAGAAAAACGCCGACAAGGAATTTAAGATGGCTTCCTGGGCCATCGACAATCCCTCGGTCATCTATGTAATGATCGGTATCTTTCTGTGGCTAGGTTTTAGCGCCTATATGGCCATGCCCAGGGAAGATTTCCCCGAAATCGTCGAAACCAAGATCTATATCAGTACGCCCTATCCCGGCAATACCGCCGAAGATATCGAAAGGCTGATCACCGACCCCCTCGAAGACCGCCTTAAGAACGTGAGCAACGTGGTAGAGATTACCTCCACCTCCCAAGAGGATTATGCCATCATTACGGTTGAATTTGACGAGGAAATCACCGTTGAACAGGCCAAGCAAAAGGTCAAGGACGAAGTGGATGCCGAAAAGGCGAGCGAAGACTGGCCCACCTTTAACGGAGCCAAGGTAGAACCCAACGTTTTCGACCTCAACTTTTCGGAGGAGGTTCCTATAATGAACATCAATTTTACCGGAGATTATCCCGTAGAAAAATTAAAGGAATTCGCCGAATACCTCCAAGACGAAATAGAAGACCTCCCCGAGATCAAACAGGCCGACATCCGCGGTGCCCAGGAAAAAGAAGTGGAAGTAGCCGTCGACATTTATAAGATGATGGCGGCAAAGGTCAGCTTTCAGGATGTAATCAACTCCATCTCCAACGGCAACATGACCATGTCCGCCGGCAACCTGAAGACAAGCGGCCAGCGTAGAACCATTCGCATTCTGGGCGAAATCGAGGAGCCCAAGGAGCTTGAGAACTTCGTCGTAAAATCGGACGGAGGCGCGGTATACCTGAAAGATATTGCCACCGTAAGCTTCGAAGAGCAGGACAAAACCACGTACGCCCGTGAGTTTGGCAACAACGTGGTGATGCTCGACGTAAAAAAACGGGCCGGAAGGAACGCCATATCGGCAGCCGACCAGATCAAGGAAATAGTCAAGAAAGAACAGGAAAATTATTTTCCCCCGGACCTGCACATCTCGATAGCCAACGACTCGTCGACACGAACCTTGAACCAAGTAGACGACTTGGTCAACAACATCATCTTCGGGATTATCTTGGTAGTTACCGTACTTATGTTCTTTTTGGGCTTTAGAAATGCCCTTTTCGTAGGATTCGCCATCCCCATGTCGATGTTCATGTCTTTCGTGATCCTATCGTGGTTGGGCTACACCTTGAATACCATGATCCTTTTCGGAATGATCATGGGATTGGGGATGCTGGTAGACAATGGTATCGTGGTCGTAGAAAATGTCTATAGGTTAATGGACGAGGGCATGTCGCGTGCCGAAGCTGCCAAAAAAGGTATAGGTGAAATCGCCTTTCCCATAATTATCTCTACGGCCACCACCGTAGCGGCATTCGTCCCGCTTGGCCTATGGCCGGGTATCTTCGGGCAGTTTATGATCTATTTCCCCATTACCCTTTCGGTAGTTCTTGGTTCCTCGCTTTTCGTGGCCATCTTTATGAACTCGATGTTGGTCTCGCAATTTATGAGTACCGACGAAAAGGAGCTGACCAAAAAGCAGCTGATTCGCCTCTCGTTGATATTGGGCGGGTTCGGTATTTTAATCTTGCTCTTTGGCGGGGCCCTACGAGGTCTTGGATCCGTACTGATCTTAACGGGCATTATGTTCTGGGTCTACAAATACGTAATCAAGGGCGCGGCTCAAACCTTCCAACGAAAAACCATGGCGCGTTTTGAGAATTGGTATGAAAAGAGGCTCAAGCACGCCTTAAGGGGCAGCAATGTCTACTGGTATTTTGGCCTTACGTTTTTAATGCTCATCGGGGTATTTATGCTGTTCGGCGGGTCTCTTGGAAGCGGCCGCACAAAGGTTGAGTTTTTCCCCGACAACAAGCCCAACGAAATTTATGTGTATATCGAATACCCGCAAGGAACCTCTATTGAAAAAACCAACGAGATTACCAAGGAAATAGAAAACCGGGTCTACGAGGTTTTGGACGACCCGAGCTACAAGAAGAACGGGAAAAACTTTATGGTCACCTCGGCCGTGTCGGTAGTCGGTGAAGGAGCAGGAAACCCCTTGACCGACGGGGGTTCATCGGCGGAAATGCCGCATAAGGGAAAACTCACCGTCAACTTTAGCGAATACAAATACCGCGAAGGCATCAATACCGAGGACATCCGTGCCGAGGTTCAGTCTGCCTTGGAGGGCATTTACCCCGGGGTGGCCATTTCGGTCGAAAAAGACGTAAACGGCCCGCCAGCGGGCTATCCCATCAACATCGAACTCGAAGGAAACGATTACGACGAACTGATCAACACCGCAGAAAACATCAGGAACTTTATCAACACCAAGAACATTGCGGGCATCGAAGAGTTGAAGATCGATGTAAACAAGGGCAAACCTTCGATGGAGGTCGTCGTCGACAGGAAAAAGGCGGGCGAGCTCGGGGTCTCCGTGGGCCAGGTAGGGAGCCAATTAAGGCGCTCCTTGTTCGGTGAAAAAGCCGGGGTGTACAAGGAGGATGGCGACGACTACGACATAAACGTCCGATTTAATGAAAAACTGAGGTACAACAAAAGTGCGCTGTTCAACCAGAACATCATCTTTAGGGATGCGGCCACCGGACAAATCAAGGAAATACCCGTTTCCGCCGTGGCCATCGAGAAAAACACCTCGGCCTTCAGCGCCATAAAACACAGGGACGGCAAAAGGGTCGTTACCGTCTATTCGGGACTCAAGCCCGGCTTTACCGATGCCGGGGCCATTGTTTCCGAGATCCAGAAAGAAATGGAAAACTTTAGCGGGCTGCCCCAATCCATTAAAATCGACTATACCGGTCAATTGGAGGAACAGAACAAACAGCAAATGTTCTTGATCGGGGCGTTTTTCTCGGGCTTGGGACTAATCATGTTGATATTGATCTTTCAGTTCGGGGGCATATCCAAGCCACTCATCATCATGATCGCCATTTTCTTGAGTTTCATCGGTGTTTTTGGTGGATTGATGATTACAGGTTGGTCCTTTGTTATCATGATGACCATGATGGGCATAATCTCCCTCGCCGGAATCGTGGTGAACAACGGGGTGGTCTTGTTGGACTATACCCAGATCTTGGTAGACCGTAAAAAGGTGAAGCTCGGTATGGACGACAGCGACCTACTCAGCCTCGATGAGGTTACCGATACCATTGTCAGGGGAGGCAAAGCGAGGTTGCGACCCGTAATATTGACCGCCATTACCACCGTTTTAGGCCTGATTCCGTTGGCCATTGGGCTGAACATCGATTTCTTTTCGCTCTTTTCCGAATTCAACCCCCATATTTATATGGGAGGAGACAATGTCGTGTTCTGGGGCCCCTTGGCGTGGACGGTCATTTTTGGCCTATTGGTGGCCACGTTCCTTACCTTGATCATAGTACCCGTACTTTTCAACATTGTATACCGGATCAAGATAGCCCTTAGGGGCACCAAAAAAGAAGGTCCTAAAGAAGAACCCGTGGAAGCTGTCGTTTAAACGGGATGCAAATCCACGAAAAAGCCCCGAAGTTAACTTCGGGGCTTTTTCGCTTCTGGACCAGACCTTAAAGGTAAGCTGACCGAAGTTCGTCCAATTTTTAGGCGGGGGCCAACTACCGAGCTTTTTACCGCTTGCCACTGTGGTGCCCTACTTCTACGTTTACCGGCTTCACCTGACGCGCCCTACCTTTGTTAAATGCATTCAACCTGTCAAGAACTGAGGCCGCCACCAAGCCAATCATAAATGCGCTTAAGGAGCACACCACCCATTCTTCGAAATAGAATCGCTGAACTTCCCTAAACCTAAAGAACAAAACAACGACGGCTACGGCCCCCACTATCGCCCAATAGGCCATCTTCCTTTTATCGGAGGGATAAAGGTCTTTAAAGGGCAATTTTCGAAAGAAGAGCCATAGGGCCCAAGCGCCCAAAAGGCTAAAGCCATACTGCAAGACATGGTACAGGGGAACGCCCATTACCGGGGTTGCGAGAAAGCCTATCCATTCAACGAAAATACCGTGTTGGTGGGTAAAGGCATCCCAGAACAAGTGGCCGAGGTTGCCCAACAGGATCGAGAGCATTACCTTGACGATATTTTTTCTAAAATACCCGTTCCAATTAAAGTACAGGTAAGACCTCAGGCGTTTTTCAAAATACCCCGGCAGATTCAAGATCATGCTCTTTCTTACGACATTGTGAAACAGGAACAGGAGGCCAATGGACAAGGGCAGGTTCAACCAGAACATGGATGAAATGTCATGGCCATATACTACGCTGGTCTTCATCAAAAGAATGAACTCAAAATCAGGAACCATACTTCCCATAATGAGTCCCGATGCCGAAAAATAACGATTTTTCAGAAGCGGAATAATCAGTGCGGGATGTGATCCAGTAAAGGGCATAGCATTAAATTAATCAAGAATACCTAACATTGTCAAGACTACAACGTTAGGTATTCCAAAATTAATATGCAGAAAGCTATCTTTATTAAAAAATTAAGAACTAAAACGCCCTTATCCGGTCTATTGAGGCCGTCAGCTTGAGGTCTGCCCTTTTAATTATTGGTTCTCTGTCAAGGGAATCGGGAACATCGCGAAGACATCGTCATCGGGTCGTGCCAGTGGTAGTTCGTCGAGCCTATCGAACCTGCGCATATCGATCCAACGATGGCCTTCGGCAAAGAGCGAATACCTTCTTTGCATCAACATTTCGTCGGTCAATGAATTTTCATCCGTTGCCCCGGTATAGGCCCCCAAACCGGCACTTTCCCTGATAATGTTCAGGGCATTCACCGCTTCCGTCGGATCAACGGCAATATTGGCCTCGGCATACAGTAAAATCAGCTCCTCGTTTCTGATAATGGGTATGACGTCCGAATTCGATTGATACCTGAACACGATATGGTCGCCCACCAAATCGTCCAAGGTTACGGGAGCTTCCAGTTGTACGATTTTCGAAAGACGGCCATCCCCGGCCATTGCATCGGAAATAAATGAAGGCTCCACGATACGTGCCTGGGCCGCCGTAGTTCCGTTCGCCGAAATAAACATGGGGTTTACGAGGCTATTCTGATCTTCACTAAAGTTGTAATAGACTCCCGTATCCATATCTTGCGGGTCCAAGTTCAGGAAAGAATCCTCGAGAAAGGACAGTACCGCCTCATTGTCTCCTTGATAGGCCGCCACCCGGGCGGCTATGGCATTGTTCACCTGTAAAAAAGTGGAAGGCGTATCAAAGCCCGCGAACCCCGATGGAAATATAAAGGAAAAGGCTTCCCCCCCATTGGCAAGGTCGGTCGCTCCCTCCTCGAGAAAAGAACGGATACCGGCCAAGGCCTCAGTTTTGGAAACGAAGGGCCCCAAATTGTTGGCATCCGAGACGTCAAGGCGAATTCCATTTTCATCGGTCAAATTAAGGTTCAACAATAATTCATAGGCAATAAAGGTCTTGGCCAAGCCCCTGGCGGCGGACACCTCCTGATCGGTAAACTGAGCCGAAAGGTCTTGCGAACCCAAAAAATCGAGTATTAAATTGCCGTTCTTTACCGTTCGGTAACGTGCACTCCACGGATTGGTGATATAGAAGGTATTGTTATCCAAGATAGCACTGCCCCCGCCCAGCAGATCCGTAGTGAAACGCGGATCCGAACCGGAGAAACGAAACCACTCCCTACCGATGACACCGGTATCGTCCAAGTAAGTTCCGATATTCACGCGAGAGCTGTAAAAAAGCCCCCCGACCAGGTCTTGCAGATCGCCCCTGGTGAGATTGTCCTCAAAGGCATCGACCTCGGCATTGTTCAGGTCTGAGAATTCTTGTACCTCACACGATACCATTACGGCGGCAACCGAGGCAAAAACCAAAAATTTATATATATATTCTTTCATGGTGTGAATTTTAAAAATTAACGGCTACATTAAACAAAAATCGCTTGGAGGACGGAAAGGGGGTTACCTCGACCCCGGTAAAAATTGTATTCCCCCCGAAATTCGATATCTCCGGATCATAGCTATTATAGTCAAAAATATTGATGAGGTTCGTACCGGAGAATCCTAGACGTATCGAGTCGATTCCCCCACCTATAACATTTGACAGCATTTCCGATGTTAAGGTATAGTACACTCCTAATTCCCGTAACCTTACGTAGCCGGCATCTTCCACAAAGACCCGTGCCGATTGTCCTAACTGGCTCACCCTGTAGTCACCGTTGCCCAATACCCCATCGGGATCAAGGTCGATGGTATCGTAATCGTGGCTAGTACCGTTCAAATCGGACAACAAAGTGGTAAGGTTGATATTGTCACCTCCCTGCTTCCACTGCCAGACCATTGAAAAATCGATGTTTTTATACTTTAAGTTGCTATTGAAACCCATTTGAAAGTCGGCCTCGGAGTTTCCGAAGGTTTGAAATCCGTTAGGCCCTGGATTTGGACCGATCCCCACGATTTGGGTCGGACTCGAACCCTCCTCAATTCTAAAGGTACCCAAGGTTGCACCAAAGGCGCCGATATTAAAAGCCGGGATATCGAGCCTTGTGATCTCGGAAGTATTTTTGAAGAAATTGATGCCCAGGTTCCAACTGAGGTTTTCGGTTTGAACGGGTATGGCATCCAACGACAGTTCAATTCCCTTGTTCTGTAGCTCCCCGGCATTGACGAACTGCTGGGTAAAGCCCGTGGAGGGTTCAAGTGCCGCCTGCAGGATCAGGTTGTCTATGTTCTTGATATAATAGGTTGCCGAAAGGTTCAGTCTTCTATCGAAAAAGGAAAGGTCGGTTCCGAATTCAAGTTCCTTCTGCCTTTCGGATTCCAGATCGGCATCGCCCCGAACACCTATTAAACTGATCCCCAGCGTTCCATCAGTGGAAAACGCGTTGTAGGAGGTAAACAAGGCCCCAAACGGTGGGAAGTTTCCGGCTTCGCCATAAGCAATTCTCAACTTGAATTGGTCCCATACCGAATCTTGCTTCCAAAAACCAAATTCGTTGAGGCTCAACGCCAAGGAGGCTTTGGGGTAGTACGAAAGCTTGTTGGCATCACCGTTGTTGGAGCTTTTATCTCCCCTCACGCCGACGGTAGCAATAACTTTGTCTTGGTAATTCAGCTCTTCCTGAGCAAAAAAACCGGAATCCTGTTGCAGGAGCCTGGTCTGATTGACCCCCGTATTGGCCGCTTGGTCTACGTTGGTTTCAGAGGCCACTAGCCCGGTAGCGGTAATCAGTTCCACGTTTTGGTCAAAATACTCCCTTGTAATGCCCACCTGGGTCCTAAAGTTCAGGTTGTTTTCGGTGGTATACCCGTGTACCAAAAATGCGGAGAGGTTGTAGTTTTTGTTCTGTATATCGCCTTGGGACGACACACCGTTCAGTCCTCCGTTGGCTATTTTCTGAAACTGGAGTGGTTTGGGAAAAATAGCCCGCGTCTGCTGCCCGTAAAAATCCAATCCGCCCCTTAATATAAGTTCGAGGTTCGACCTGTCGCTTCGGTATATGTCCAAATTGGTTGTCCCTCCCATGATGATCCTGTTGATCTTCTCGTTATTGGTTATCAAATCGCGGGTTTGCAACGGGTTCGAAGTGTTGTTGGGATGGTCAGGGTAAATTCCGTCTTCATTGGGATACAATTTGTCCCAAGGCCGGGTAGCGGTTAGGGCGATACCGATAGTGGTACCCGTGTTGTCGTTATTAAAGAAACCCCGATCGGCAGACGAATAGATGTAGTTCGAACTTAAGGAGAACCGAACAAAATCGGCCGGTCTGTGGTCTAGGTTCAATCGTACCGAAGTTTTTTCATAACCGGTATTCTTAACGATGCCATCTTCATTGTTATGGGTTACCCCGGCATAGAACTTGGTCTTGTCGCCACCACCGCTCATACTGAAATTGGTAATGCTTATTACACCGTTCTCGCCATAAATCTCATCTTCATAGTCGACCAGATTCCCCGAGCTCAAGGCGGCATTATATTCATCGGCGGCCGCATCGCCGAAGGTATCGCGAACCCTTTGTTCGTTGTAATCCCTAACCCCCAAGAGGTTAATGGCCTGCGACCAACCCGTCGATTGCGAAAACTTAAATTTGGTTTTGCCCGCCTTACCTCTCTTTGTGGTTATGATTACCACACCCGCGGCGGCACGGGACCCGTAGATTGCGGCAGCCGAAGCTCCTTTCAGGATCTCAATATTGGCAATATCCTCGGGATTAAGGTCGGCGATACGGTTCGAAGGATTGTCTTGATTGGACGAACTGCCCTGCCCCGCAGCGCCGGAAACCACGTTCAAGCCTGCCGCCGTTGCCGAATTGTCGACATAGACCCCATCGATTATGTATAAGGGTTGCACATTTCCCTGTAACGATGTGGCACCCCGGAGCTTTACGGAGATTCCTCCTCCCGGTGCCCCTGAATTGGAATTGACTATGGCCCCGGCAAATTTGCCGTATAGGGCCCCGTCCAAGGTCGGGGGCGGTGTGGTTCCTGTAAGTGCCTCGGCCGATATCGATGCAACGGCGTTCGCCGCATTGGTTCTTTTTATGGTAGTGGCCAAACCCGTGACCACTACTTCCTCAAGGCCGGTGACCGATTCTTCCATGGTTACGTTCAAGATCGTCCCGCCGGTTACCTGAACTTCTTTTGTCGTGTAGCCGAGTGAGGAAAAGACCAAAGTCGCCGGAAATTCGTTGACCACAATTTCGTAGTTACCATCAAAATCGGAAGTGCTTCCGTTCGTCGTACCCTTTATCACCACGTTGGCACCGGGCACTGGCAGATCGTTGTTGTCCGATATAACTCCACTGACCGTTTCTTGGGAAACAGCCACAATCGGAACCAAAAGAAACATAAAAAAATATGTCCCCCTAAGTATTGCACGTTTCATTTTCATAAGTGTTGAATTAGCTATTTGAAAAGCAATTTATACAATAAATATCACATTCTTAAATTTTATGTTAAATTTTAATGTCTTTAAGAAATGTTTTCAAGGCGGTCTAAAAACCGTCGATTTCAGCGAATAGTTAGATGAAACCATGTTATCTTCTTACATTTGCTCTTTAAAATTTAACATTACGATGTATAGAAGTCATACTTGCGGAGAACTGCGCGAATCGGATATAAATACTAAGGTTACCCTGGCGGGATGGGTACAAAAAACGAGGGACAAAGGCTTTGTCGTTTGGGTAGACCTACGTGATAGATATGGCCTGACCCAATTGGTGTTCGACGAAGACAGAACCTCTTCAAAGCTTCTAGAACAGGCTAGACACCTTGGCCGTGAGTTTGTGGTACAAGTAGAGGGCGAGGTAATCGAAAGAACCTCGAAAAACCCCAAGATACCCACTGGGAGCATAGAAGTTCTGGTAGAAAAGCTTACCGTTCTCAACGAATCCATAACACCTCCTTTTACCATAGAAAACGATACCGACGGGGGCGAAGACCTTCGTATGAGGTACCGGTACCTCGACATCCGCAGAAATCCGGTAAAGAACAACCTTATCTTTAGGAGCAAGGTAACCATGGAAGTCCGCAAATATCTGTCGGACAACGGGTTTATCGAGGTAGAGACCCCCTACCTTATAAAATCGACACCCGAGGGGGCCCGCGACTTTGTGGTTCCAAGCCGGATGAACGAGGGCCAGTTTTACGCCCTGCCCCAATCACCGCAGACCTTCAAGCAACTCTTGATGGTAGGGGGAATGGACAAGTATTTTCAGATTGTCAAATGCTTTCGCGACGAAGACCTAAGGGCCGACCGCCAACCCGAATTCACCCAAATAGATTGCGAAATGTCCTTTGTGGAACAAGAAGACATTCTAGATGTCTTTGAAGGACTCACGAAGCACCTGCTCAAAGAAATCAAGGGAGTTGAAATATCGGCTTTTCCCCGAATAACATACGATGACGCCATGCGTATCTACGGCAACGACAAACCGGACATCCGTTTCGGAATGGAGTTTGCCGAGCTTAACGCCATTGCCCAGCACAAAGATTTTCAGGTTTTCAATTCTTCGGAACTCGTAGTGGCGATTGCCGTACCCGGGGCGGCCGGTTATTCGCGGAAGGAAATCGATGCCCTTATCGACTGGGTAAGGCGGCCCCAGGTCGGAGCCAAGGGCATGGTCTATGTAAAATGCAATGAAGATGGCAGCTATAAATCTTCGGTCGACAAGTTCTACGACCAAGAAGACCTCGCCAAATGGGCCGAGGCCACGGGTGCCAAGCCCGGCGACCTGATTTGTGTGCTTTCGGGTGACAAGGACAAGACCAGAACCCAGATGAGTGCCCTTCGCATGGAAATGGCCAATCGTCTGGGCCTGCGGAAGCCCGACGAATTCGCCCCGCTTTGGGTCGTGGATTTCCCCTTGTTGGAACTCGACGAGGAAACCGGAAACTACCATGCCATGCACCACCCCTTTACATCGCCAAAACCCGGACAGCTCGAACTTTTGGAAACCGATCCCGGGGCGGTGAGGGCCAATGCCTATGACCTGGTGCTGAACGGCAACGAAATAGGGGGCGGTTCGATCCGTATCCACGATAAGGAAGTACAGGCCACCATGTTCAAACACTTGGGCTTTACCCCCGAAGAGGCCAGGGAGCAGTTCGGCTTCCTTATGGATGCATTTCAATATGGCGCCCCGCCACACGGGGGTATCGCCTTCGGGCTAGACCGATTGGTCGCCATCTTGGGCGGACAGGAAACCATTCGCGACTTTATCGCTTTTCCGAAGAACAACAGTGGCCGCGACGTAATGATCGATGCCCCGGCGCCGATAGACCAAGAACAACTTGATGAGTTGAACCTTAAATTGAACAAGCCCTCTTAACCCATAGGTAAGGCGAGAGGGCTTTTTTTAATTCCATTAATAGGATTGTCATTAGATGCCCAATCGATTAACACGTATATCTACCAAATTTTTAAAATGGCGATATAAAAATATCTCCAACAAAACCTTTACGCACATTATGAGCGTTGTGGTGGGATTGTTGGCGGGGCTCGCATCGGTTACCCTTAAGAACATTGTGTATTTTATTGAGTCATCATTGGAACGGGGTGTCCTGATTTCCAATTATGGCCTTTATTTTATCCTGCCCATTATAGGCCTTACCTTGGTATATTTATATGTAAAGTTTATCCATAAGGAAAAATTGGGCCATGCCGTATCGGCCATATTGTACGCCCTTTCAAAAAAGAAGGGCATCATAGAGCCCAAACATATCTACACCCAGTTGATCGCCGCCCCCCTGACCGTTGGTTTCGGGGGGTCTACCGGACTGCTGGGGCCCGCCGTTGCCTCGGGGGCCGCCATCAGTTCCAATTTGGGGCGTTTTCTACATGTCAACCCCAAAACCAGGTCGTTGCTGATCGCATGTGCCTCTGCGGGGGCCATAGCTTCGATATTCCAATCGCCGATCGCCGCTATTGTGTTTGCGGTAGAGGTCTTTAGCCTTGATTTTACGATGCTTTCGATGCTCCCTCTTTTATTGGCAAGCATTTCCGGTGTCCTTACCTCCTATTTTTTTCTGGGCAACGAGGTGCTCTTCAACTTTACCATCACCCAAAACTTCGAAGTCAAGGACACTTTGTTCTATATTGTTTTAGGCGTTGGGACCGCCTTTGCCTCCATCTATTTTACAAAAATGTACTACAAAATCCTAAAACTCTTCGAACCGCTCAAAAGTCCAAAATACAGGTTACTGGTAGGTGGTCTGGCCATTGGGATCATGCTGTACTTTATTCCGCCCCTCTATGGCGAGGGTTTCAGCTTTATCAACAACCTGTTGCACGGCGACCACATCAAGGCCCTGGGCAAAACACCCTTTGACACGTACACGTCGAATATCTGGGTGGTAATCGCCCTTCTTTTTGGCATTACCATCTTCAAAGCGGTGGCGATGACCACTACCTTGGCCGCCGGCGGGGCGGGCGGCATATTCATACCCACCATGGTAATGGGAAGTGCCCTAGGCAACGTAATGGCCAAGGTAATCAACAACAGCGGACTCGGTTTTGCCGTTTCCGAAAGCAACTTTACCCTAATCGGCATGGCAGGCCTTATCGCGGGGGTACTGCACGCCCCCCTGACCGCCATTTTCCTGATTGCCGAAATAACGGGCGGATACGAACTCTTCGTCCCCTTGATGATAACGGCTTCCATATCGTATTTGATTGCAAGAAATGCCCTAGACTACACCATCTACACCCGCGAACTCGCCAAAAGCGGGGCCTTGCTGACCCACAATAAAGACCAATCGGTACTAACCCTGATGCGCCTGGACGACGTTTTGGAGACCAACTTTAAAAAGGTGCGTCCGGATATGACTTTAGGGGACATGTTGCACCGTTCGGTGGCCAAATCAACAAGAAATATTTTTCCCGTGGTAAACGAGAAACAAGCTTTGGTCGGTATTGTCTTGCTCGACGACATCAGGGAGTTTATGTTCGACACCTCCCTTTACGACAGTACCAAGGTCGAGACCTTTATGCACAATGCCCCCGAGCATATCTTTTATGAAACGGACAGCATGAAAGAGGTAATGCAAAAATTTCAGGACAGTGGTGCATGGAACCTTCCGGTTATCAAAAACGGGAAATACATCGGTTTTATCTCGAAATCGAAATTGTTGACCGCCTACCGCCGGCAGTTGATTAACTTTACCGGCTGATGTATACCGCGACATCATGTGTCGACCTACATCTTCTATTTATAAATTAAAACAAAACGTCATATGAAATACCTCATCCTATTTATAGTCGCCGCCTCATTCGCGTCTATAGTTTATGGATTTAGCATTCAAGGGGAAGACCCCCCCTTGGCGAACAAATGCATAGGCTTTGGCACGGTGGGTATTTTCTTGGTAGCCATGCCCTTATTTCTGATACATTACAGTAAGGGAAAAAAAATAAAGGACTATATGCTAACCGAGGAAAACATCAAAAAAATGAGGCAAGATCCGACAAAAGACACTGAAAATCAGCAAAATTGACCCTAATTATTCTTTACTTTTTAAACTGGTCTATTTAAAAATTTCCTAATTTTAGAGGAACAAACAATTATTATCAACTAATTTTTATTGGCATGACTGGTACAGTAAAGTTTTTTAATGGATCCAAAGGTTACGGGTTCATTACCAATGACGAGACGGGAAAGGACATTTTCGTACACGCAACAGCTCTTAACGGAATCGAACTTAACGAAGGCGACAAGGTAGAATATGTTGAAGAAGAAGGAAGAAAAGGCCTGGTCGCCGCACAGATACAAGTAGTGGGATAAAAACAACCCTTTTCAAGATTCTTAAACCCTTGCCTCTGGCGGGGTTTTTTTAGTTCAGGTTTCTTCTTTCAATAAAAAAGCGCTTCAACAACTCGCTCGCCTCCTTTTGCATGACCCCCTTTTCAACCTCTGTTTTCGGGTGCAGCCTGCCCCCCATGGCCCCAAAGCCCCTTTGCGGGTCGCTGGCCGCGTATACTACTTTCGAGATCTGGCTCCAATACAAGGCCCCTGCGCACATCTGACAGGGCTCCAACGTCACGTATAGGGTACAGTTGACCAAGTACTTGCCCCCGATAAAATTGGCCGCCGCCGTTATGGCCTGCATTTCGGCATGGGCCGTTACATCGTGCAGTTGTTCGGTAAGGTTATGGGCCCTTGCAATTATCCTATTCCCCGCCACAATGACCGCACCGACGGGAACCTCCCCCTTTTCAAATGCGGCTTCCGCCTCTTGCAAGGCCTTTCTCATAAAATAGGTATCGTCGAAGGGTTGTAGCATATCAAAAAATCAATATGCAATATTAGCACTTTGGCATCGGGTTAAAAAACGAAGGAAAACAAAAAAACACCAATAACACTCGATACCATAAATATGGGACCCCGACAACTCCCCCAAATCGTCAAGGCCCCAATTAAAAACCTTTAGCCATCCTTATAATGACATAATCAGCGATCTTATCCTGATTCTACGGTAAAGACGGCCCTATTGCTTCTCAAAGACCCCTAAAAAGCCACTGTCGTCATTGTTGACCACCCCATCCCCATTAAGGTCCTTCCCTAAATTTTCAGCTCCGTAACCAACGGTCAATTGATCAAGATTAACCGAAATAGGGCCATAAGGATAGACTTGGCCCTGCCCTAAAGGGAAGGAATAATCATATGTTCCACTGGCGTCAACATACTGTTGTTCATATTCCACAAAGATGATGTCCTTTGTTTCGGGATTAAAGCTCCACTTCCCTTCAATCACATACTCCAAACTCCAGTCTTTGTAAACTGGACTGCAATTCTGCTGCGAAGGCTCATAATCCATGGCAATATCGGCATCCTTGTAGGTATGGGTAAAGGTGCCGTCAGCCCTAAGGTCGAAGATGCGGTAGGTCACAGAAAAACAGTTCCGATAATCAAAGGTGCCGGCGTTTTCACAGGTAAAGGTAGCTTCATGGCATTGCTCGACACCGACCCATTCGCTTTCGATATGGCCATCCAAGAAATAGGTTTCGTATTTACTAAAATGCCATTCGCCCACCAGCTCTTCGTAGCCGCCCCAGTCCTTTACTTTTAAGCATACCTCCTTGGGCCCACTAATGTTTCCTTGGTCATCGTATACGGCAACGAGGTAGCAAAACTCACTCTCTGCCGCGATCTGGGAAGTAAAGCCGATGTTGAGGTCGTAATAGTGGCCTTTGGCTCCTTTGCTCCTGCCCTTTGCCCTGGGGTCTTTCGCCTTGGAAGCCGCCTCGAAGCTACCGTTCTCAGTCAAATCGACATCGAAGTAAGCATCGGAGACCAGGGCACCGTCTGCCTTAAATTGGATGTAGGCGCCCACAAAGGCGATATCGGAGGTCAAGACGACATTGAACCCCTCTTCAACAAAGGCACTTCCTCCCGTGGTTTGGGCCTCGAAGTTTATGGTTTCGTTGGGGGCGGGCATTCCTCCTTCAATTCTCGTACCCCCCTTGATGACCACATTGTCTAGGATCATATTCGACTCCTCGGCCGTAACTTCTTCTTCCTCCTCCTGTTCCGATTCCTCCTCCTGCCCGTCGTCTTTCTCCTTGGGCTGTTCGGCCACTTCCTCCTTTTCTATTTCAGGACCATCGTCCTTACCGCAGGAGGCCAAAAACAACATGAAGATCAGAGCAACAAAAAATATAAGTGATTTAGATAGCGTTTTCATAATTTTTCTTTTTTGATAATTGGTTATTATTTGTTTCAATCAAGTGAAAAGGGCTTGGCCTTGGCCCCATCACGGTCATTGCCCCCCAAGCCGACCTTTGACCACCTTCCACAGGCCCGACGTATGCCACACCGTTACGGGCAACTTGGAGTTGGTACAACTTCGGTTGGGGGAAAGGGAATATGCAATAAGGACAAAAAGTACGGGAGCCCAATTCGATTTCAAATGACCTTCTTGCAATCTTAATTTTAGACCATTGAAACACACCGTTCAACCTGCTTTTCAACCCAATAGCGTTTTGCAAAACATCTTTTTAAGCTATTTTTTTCTTAGCTTAACGTTCTGAAACGAAAGTAGTTTTCTCTTACTAACAAATCAACTGTGTTTTATCGCAGGTTGTATCAAGCTTATGGCCCCTAACAATTACGGTAGTTTTTCAAAATCAAGGATTACCGACGTACCGATCGATCCCGATAGCGAGGTTTACCTTGGCTACAAGAAGACCATTCCTTCGTTTCCTGATCAAGCGGTCTATATTTATTCGTTCAAGGAAAACAGAATGTTGTATGCCCAAGGTTGGTACGAAATCTTGGGTTATAAGGATTCCGAGATAAATATGTTGACCATCGTCAACATTACGACCGAGCATTTTTTGGACTTTTCGAATGAGCTTAACGACAAGGCCCTTGAGTTTCTTCTTGGAAAATCGGAAGACTTGGAAGCGTACAGCTTTACCATAGAACTTGAAAAAGTGCACAAGGACGGAAGGCACATTCCGCTTTTTTCCCGGGTGGGCGTACACAAGGCCGAAAAAGGCATGATAAGCGAAATTATAGGCGTCTCACAGGTTTTGAAGACCTTAAAGAAGGGGAGGGTAATGCAATATGCCGCCTATGGCCCCGAGAAATCGCAATTCGAGGAAACACTGAGCAAGGAACTGTTCAAACACTTTGCCATATCGAGAAAGGAAAAAGAGGCCCTGGCCCTGGCGGCCAACGGCTACGCCTTTAAGGAAATAGCCCATCAACTTGAGGTTTCGCAATCGGCAATCGAAAAAAGAATTCTGCCCCTTTACAAGCGCTTCAACGTAAAAAGCCTGCCCCATTTAATAAGTTTTGCCCACGAGAACTTTCTTTTGTAAACCGCGGGTTTCAGAGAAAGATAGACGTGATTTTCGAGGCTTCCACCCCTAAGTCCTGCAACAATTGCGTCCATTCCCCAGGGGATGATATTTGGTCGTCACCCAAAATCCACACCACGTTTTTGTTCTTGAGCAAGCTTCTATTCGTTCCCTTTTGATCTTGTCCATAGCAATCGATAAATTGAAGAAGCTTTTGGGGAGATACCAGTTCCTCCCTTATGGGCCGGCCCGGATTAATATCGTCAACCACTAAAATGGCCGCCTGCTTCCATGTCCAGTAGCGCTTTAACTTGTTTGGTCCGATCTGGTCAAGAAACATGCCGTACAATTTAACCCCGGTAACATATAGGGCCGCCTTTCTGGTTATTGAAACTTCATTGGCGATCCCCACCCCCAAACTCGATTTTCCACTGCCCTTTTCCCCGAAAATTAGCATGTGGTTGCCATTTTGGTCCTTGCATTTGTCGGTATAGGCAAGGACCCTTTCCACGTCCGCCCCATCCATATTATAGTCCCACTGGCTTAGCCTGAATTGGTACGGGTAATAGGCATAGTTTTGATACATCTTTACCATATACCAATACCGGGAGGCATAGACCATAAATCCAAATACGAAAAAAACCACTACGAACACCCATGTAAACCCAAAAACGGACAAGAGACGCGATACCCCGTCGTATGCTATCAGCCCTGCCGTGGTCAAGGCCCCGAACCAAAAAAAGCACAAATCGGTAAAGGTGTCGAAGGCTATGTTCCGCCACTGCGGGGAAAAGATGAATCTATTGCCGGAGCCCCTATAGAAAAGCTTGGACCCCGTTTGCCTCCTTATCAACAGAGGGCCCAAAAAATTGTACAGCTCAAAAAGCAACCATGCCATCGAAACGAAAATACCCGCCCATATTGCCGGGGCCTCGTACGAAGAATAATTGCGCAAAAGCACGTATACGACCATGGTCGGTATAACCCCCAGTGAAATATGGCCGAATTGGTTGGCCAACCAAGAATAGGTAAGCGAAACCCCTCGATGCGAATCCTTGCCGATCAAATCGTTTTTCAATTGCTGCCAAACAGCGCTTCTGGTCAGTTTATAGGATGGGTCCATTGTTTTGGATCGAAGGGTTTCGCTTATTAAAATACCATAAAAAGCCCAAAGTTGGCCAAAACCACCCGGCAATTCGATCATTTCGGAGAAATATCGGTTTTCAGGATAGGTAAAAGCCGGTTCAAAAACTAATTTTGACATTTGTTTAAGCAAGCCGAATAATGTTTTAATGTACATTTACCGAGACGAATGAGCCAGCTGCAGCATATCGAGGTTCCGAAGGACCTTCGCCGATTAAAATTGGGCGAACTGCCCGCCCTTGCCCAAGAACTAAGGGAATTTATAATCGATATCGTCTCGACCAAAGAAGGGCACCTTGGGGCCAGTCTAGGAGTGGTGGAGCTGACCATCGCCCTCCACTATGTCTTTGATACGCCCAACGATAAGTTGCTTTGGGATGTAGGCCACCAAGCTTATGGCCATAAGATACTGACCGGCAGAAAATCGGTTTTTGAAACGAACAGGCAATTGGGCGGTATCAGCGGCTTCCCCAGAAGGAAGGAAAGCGAGTACGACGCATTCGGTACCGGGCATAGCTCAACTTCCATTTCGGCCGCCTTGGGCATGGCCCTGGCCGCCCAATTGGATGGCAATACCCAAAGACAGCACATAGCCGTAATCGGAGATGCTTCGATAGCCAGTGGCATGGCCTTCGAGGGTTTGAACCATGCGGGCGTAACGAATGCCAACCTATTGATCGTTCTTAACGACAACGCCATTGGCATAGACCCAAGCGTAGGGGCCTTAAAGAAATACCTTACCAACGTAAAAAAAGGCACGGCCAAGGACGAAAATATTTTCGAATGCCTGAATTTTAAGTACTCGGGACCGGTTGACGGCCATGACATCAAGGCCCTCGTCGAAGAATTTGAACGCTTAAAAACCGTAGAAGGCCCCAAATTGCTGCATGTCATCACGACCAAGGGAAAGGGGCTAAAAAAAGCCGAGGAAGACCAAGTAACCTACCACGCCCCGGGAAGGTTCGACAAACTAACGGGCGAACGGCATCAAAGGACGGGCATCGACCAACCCGCCAAATACCAGGATGTTTTTGGGCATACCCTTGTAGAGCTGGCCAAGGACAACCCCAAAATCATTGGCATCACCCCGGCCATGCCCACGGGAAGTTCGTTAAAGTACATGATGGAGCAGTTGCCCGAAAGGGCTTTCGACGTGGGCATCGCCGAGCAACATGCCGTAACCCTATCGGCCGGTATGGCTACCGAAGGCCTGGTCGTTTTTTGTAATATCTATTCGACCTTTCTGCAAAGGGCCTACGACCAGGTCATTCACGATGTAGCCCTTCAAAACCTGCCGATCGTTTTCTGCCTCGACCGCGCGGGCCTGGTAGGCGAGGACGGGGCCACCCATCACGGAATTTACGATATGGCCTATTTACGATGCATCCCAAACCTCATTATTTTTGCACCGATGAACGAAACCGAACTGCGCAATATGATGTACACCGCCCAATTGGGCCTGCCACATCCCATTGCCATTCGCTACCCCCGGGGAAGGGGCGTACAGAAAACTTGGAAAACCCCTTTCGAAAAAATAGCCATCGGAAGTTCGGTAGCGTTAAAAGAAGGCACGGAAATTGCAGTACTTTCGATCGGTCATATAGGCAATCTTGTGAGCGATGCCCTTGACCAATACGGACAAACATCGAAAATAGGACACTATAACATGCGCTTCGTAAAACCTTTGGACAAGGCCAGACTGGGGGAAATCTTCAAAAAGTACCGCCATATCCTTACCATTGAGGACGGTTGTCGCCTCGGGGGTTTTGGATCGGCCATCCTAGAATTTGCCAATGAAATAGAAAGTAGTAACAAAGTTACCGTCCTAGGTATCGAAGACCGTATTTTTGAACACGGCTCGATAGGCGAACTTCAACAGCAAGCAAACATTGACGTAACAGCCATAACAAACCAAATAAATTCACTGCTCCATGTACAACCACCACATTAAGACCCTTTTTACCAGCCTTACATTCTGTTTTGCACTGTTCAACCTAACTGCCCAGGTTACCGATTCCCTTCCCCCAAAAGTGGAAACGGACTCCCTTACCACAATTCCCGTAGAGATCGATAGCTTGGTCATGGTCGTAGACACCACAGTGGTAGATACCGTTGTAATCAGAAAAACCCAAGAGAAGATAAGAAACATACCCCGCAGTGTCGACCTGATGAACCCTGTCATTTCCTTTCAGCGTACCAATGCCCTGGATGAAAAACCCAACAAGTTTAAAGTACCCTCTTTCTGGACCAATGTAAACAAGTTGGGGGTCAACTTTAGCGAAGTGGCCTTTGTCAATTGGAATGCGGGTGGTAACAATTCGATATCGGCCTTGGGAAAGGCACGCTTTGAACGCAACTACAAATTCAGGTACATTCAGTGGGACAACTATATGGAAATGAGTTACGGCCTGAACGTACAGGAAAACCAAAAACTCCGCAAGACCGACGACTCCTTCCGCGTAAGCTCTACCTTTGGTTTTCAGCGCGACACCATAAGCAACTGGTATTACTCGGCGAAGGCCAATTTCAACACCCAGTTTTCAAACGGTTACAAATACCCCGATAGAACGACCCCCATTTCCCGATTCATGGCTCCCGGATATTCTTTTTTGGGTGCCGGTACCTCCTATATTACAAAAGACCAAAAATTTAACCTGTACATCTCCCCGATCACACAAAAGGTAACCTTTGTTCTCGACCAAGACTTGGCCAACAAGGGAGCCTTTGGGGTCGAAAAGGCCGTTGTCGACGCCGACGGAAACATTATCGAGGAAGGAAAAAACGTCTTTCTCGAATTCGGTTTTCTGGTCACCAACCAGTACCAAGCCGAGGTCATGAAAAACACGGTTTTAAAGCACCGACTTAGCCTGTATACCGATTACCTTCAAAAGTTCGGCAACATAGATGTTGATTGGGAATTGAATATTGACCTTCGCGTCAACAAATACATTTTAACCTCCATAGGTACCCAAATTATCTATGACGACGACATTTTGTTCGACGAGCAAAAAAACGACGAGGGCTTGGTTATTGACGAAGGGCACCCCCGTATCCAGTTCAAACAGTTATTGGGTGTAGGTGTCTCTTATGAGTTTTAGTCCTTTTGGCCAAATCCGGGTTTATACCTAAAGTTGTTTTCCCATAATTTTGTTGTGGATATGGACGGCCGCACGATCCGATAGGCTCGCCACATAGCAACAGGTATTCAACAGAATATCGTAGCTTGTGCTATCCGTATGGCGATAGACCTCGGGCAGGGTTCGTATCATGAGCTTGTCGTAATTCGAGGCCCTACCTTCACTTTGGCGTATCAATGCCGTGGTATAGACATCCAAGATGTCTGAAATGATCTTATATCCGGCTATTTCCTTTTCGATCACTTCTTGCGAACGGTAGACCTTGTCAACGCTCAAAGAGATGATATCGCGTATTTGGGCCCCGTACTTGCTCTTATCGAGCAGCGACACCTCGAAATCGCCGTTCAAAATCGCCTTTTCGTTCTTGACGAAGACATCGACGGCATCGGTAATCAGCGTATTGATGGCCAAGGCCCGTAGGTAGCTCAACCTATCCTCCTTATAGGCCAAAGAATTATACTTTTTGGTATTAATGGTATCCTTCACAAGGTTGATCAAATATTCCAAGGCAAATTCCTCCGATATAAGACCGAGATTGATACCGTCTTCAAAATCGATAATGGTATAGCAGATGTCATCGGCCGCCTCGACCAAAAAGGTCAAGGGGTGCCGTGAAAAGGAAATGTCTTCCCCGCTTCGGGTCTGCCTTAGCCCGAGATCTGAGGCAATGTCTACAAAGGCCTGTCTATCGGATTGAAAGAAACCGAATTTTTTGTCGGCAATATGTTTCGTGGGTCTCTTGGGCAAGGATCCCTTCGGATATTTCATAAAGGCGCCCAAGGTGGCATAACTCAACCGAAGACCGCCCTCTACCCCCTCTCGAGACCTCGTTAAGAGTCTGAAGCCATTGGCATTGCCTTCATAATCCACCAAATCCTGAAACTCCTTTTCCGTTAAGACCGATTGGTATTTACTTCCGTTTCCATTCAAAAAATACTCGCCAATGGCCTTTTCCCCGCTATGTCCGAAAGGCGGGTTTCCAATATCGTGGGCCAAGGCGGCCGCTGCAACGATGGCCCCGAAATCATTAAAGCGATAGCCGTGCACTTTTTGCAGGTAAGGATGCTTTTCAAGAATTTTTTTTCCGGCAATCCTACCGAGGCTTCGCCCCACGACGGACACCTCCAGACTATGGGTCAGGCGGGTATGTACGAAATCGGTATTCGACAGTGGAATGACCTGGGTCTTGTCCTGCAAACTTCTAAATGCGCTCGAAAAGATGATACGGTCGTAATCGACCTCAAACCCCAATCGGGTCTCGTCTTGTTCTTTTCTAAGTCTTTTAAGGGTATCTCCGTGGCGCTTTAAAGAGAGTAGTTCTTCCCAGTTCATATCAATAATTTGGAAGTCGCAAGATACGTTTTTTAGCTGTTTTGACATGCCCTGCCCACCCCAATTCGATGCCTGAAACTTAACCTTAAAAATACCTAGTTTTAATGACCGCTTAACCCCAACTTAACATCGCATCTTTTTCTTTGCCAAAAGAAAAAGATGAAGCATTTGCTTGTTTTACTGGGCCTACTGGCATCCTCCGGAATTTATTCACAAAGCGGCAGCCTTAAGGGAAGGATCACCGACTTTGAAATGGGCGGAGAACCGCTGATGTTCGCCAGTGTCGCCATTGATGGCCTAGAATCGGGTACAGCGACCAATTTCAACGGTAATTTCGAGTTCGACAACCTGGCTCCGGGCACCTATACTGTGGAAATAAGTTCACTGGGATACGAAACCGTAAGAATACCCGTAGAGATAAGCGCCAACGAGACGCTTCGAATCGAAGAGGCTCTTCATGCCAAATCGATCAGCCTTCAAGATGTTTCGGCCGTCGACAACACTAAGCAGAAAGGGGCCGTCGTATCGAGGGCCTACGCCGGACAGTAAGGAAAGCGATATCCAAATAAAAAAGGCAGCAATGATGCCGCCTTCCATATCGTATACTTTGTATTGCTCAGTCTTTGGAGACCAAGGGCGATTTTCCCTTTTTGTCGACCACACTGGCGATAACATTGTTGTCGAACTCCACTTCCTTAACCACACCGTCATTGACGAACATCCATTTTCCCGTACGCACCCCATTGGTATAGGTGCCTTCCGAAATTTTGACCCCGTCCTCGTCGTAATTGACCCAATCGCCGTGTAATTTTCCATCAAGGTCAAAAGTGCCTTTCTGACTAACCTTACCGTTATCGTGGTAATATGTGGCTTCTATCAAATTGGTTTCCGTGTTGAGCTTCACTTCCTTTTCCTTTTGGGCATATCCAGCCGCAAGGGTCAACATCATTGCAAATAATATCGCTATATTTTTCATGGTATTTCTTTTTCGTTGAATCAAATTTACAAAAATTTTACATTAAAATCACCATCACTTAACATTAAATTTACATTGGAACCAGCATCCTAGGAAAGCCATCCTTTCCCGTATCCCTAAAAAAACACGTGCTTCGTTGGCAATCGCCCCTTGACCTTCTTAAATTTTTCCTTTATTTACGGGGTTTGACCCAATTCTTTTCATCTTTTTACATCTTGGAAACAAAACTTTTTGGTCGCGTCCCAACCGAACGCGAAGCCATCGAACCCGTTGAAAGACAAGCTTGTTCAAACAGCAAATAATGACTTCATAACCTTTTTTTAACCTAATTCATAAATTATAGTAGCATTTTTGTGCTTATTTATAATTTGATGGGTGAGAATATTTATCTATTTATGATTATAGCACTTGCCGTGCTAGCCATAACGGACTTAGTAGTTGGCGTCAGCAACGACGCGGTAAATTTCTTGAATTCGGCCATTGGTTCGAAGGCGATATCCTTTCGGACCATAATGATCGTTGCCAGCGTCGGGATTGCCTTTGGCGCCATATCTTCCAGCGGTATGATGGAAGTGGCCCGTAAGGGTATTTTCAACCCTTCGGAATTCGTCTTTTCCGAGATCATGATCATCTTCATGGCCGTAATGATCACCGACATCCTCTTGTTGGATTTTTTCAATACGCTCGGAATGCCCACATCGACCACCGTTTCCATAGTATTCGAATTACTCGGTGCGGCCGTAGCCATATCCGTCGTCAAAATATTCGACAACGGCGACTCCCTATCGCAACTGGGCTCGTACATCAACACCGATAAGGCCACCGAAATCATACTCGGTATCCTACTCTCCGTGGTCGTCGCCTTTTCAATCGGCGCCGCGGTCCAATTTATTTCCAGGCTCTTCATTTCCTTTAAATTTGAGCAAAAGCCCAAATGGGTAGGGGCCATTTTCGGGGGCTTTGCCATTACCTCGATCATCTATTTCATTATTGTCAAAGGTCTCAAAAGCGCATCGCTTTTCAGTCCCGCCGTCATGGAATACGTAAACGACAACCCCGAGCTCTTTCTCTTGTTGAACTTTGTCATATGGAGCGGCCTATCCCTTTTGGCCACTTCCCTTTTCAAGTTGAACATCTATGTGATCATCATCGTGATGGGCACCTTTGCCCTGGCCATGGCATTTGCCGGAAACGACTTGGTTAACTTTATCGGAGTGCCCTTGGCGGCCCTCGCCTCGTACCAGGCATGGAGCCAATCGGCTATTGCCCCCAACGAATTTACCATGGAAGGCCTGGCTACGGCCGTACAGACCCCGACCTACCTCTTGTTGTTCTCGGGTGTGGT
Source organism: Pseudozobellia thermophila (assembly GCF_900141855.1). Lineage (GTDB taxonomy): Bacteria > Bacteroidota > Bacteroidia > Flavobacteriales > Flavobacteriaceae > Pseudozobellia > Pseudozobellia thermophila. Next base: position 738,315 of record NZ_FQYU01000001.1, on the reverse strand, counting down.
CATGGTAATCACCCTTTGGTTCTCATCAAAGGCAAAGAACGTGGTCAAGACCAGCGTCGACCTGTCGAGACAAGACGAGGGCGATGAGCGGTTTCAGCCCAATTTTCTATCGCGCCAAATTGTACGGTTTTCGATAAAGGCCTCCGAGAATTTGGCGGAGCTCATACCCGACTCATGGAGCAAACGAATAGACCGCCAATTTGAAAAACCGTACATCTATGTTCCCAAAAGCCGGGTACAGGACATGCCCGCCTTCGATTTTGTCAGGGCAGCGGTCAATCTAATGGTCGCCAGTGTACTCATTTCATTGGCCACCTCCATGAAACTTCCCCTGTCGACGACTTACGTAACCTTTATGGTCGCCATGGGTTCCTCGCTTGCCGATAGGGCCTGGGGGCCCGAAAGTGCCGTATACCGGGTAGCCGGTGTGCTGAATGTTATCGGCGGTTGGTTCTTTACGGCCATGAGTGCCTTTACCGCGGCCGCCATCATTGCCTATATCATTCACCTAGGTGGAATTTGGTCTATTAGCATCCTGCTTATAGTCGCCTTTATGCTCATAGGCAAAAACTACCTTTCCCACTCTAAAAAATTGAAGGAAAGCAAATTGGAAGAAAGGTTGGAAAAAGCCGAAAGCAACTCCATCATCGGTGTTATCGAAGAGAGCTCGGCCAACATTTCATTGGCCATAAAGCGGGCCAATAAAATCTATACCCAGAGTATCGATGGTTTGGCCAAACACGACATCGACACCCTTAAAAAAAGCAAAAAGGGCATCGCCAAGCTCGATAAGGAGGTAGAAGAGCTGCGCGACAACATTTTCTACTTTATCAAAAACCTCGATGAATCGAGTGTGGGAACCAGTAATTTTTACATTACCATCCTCAGTTACCTGCAAGACATGACCCAGTCATTGGAGTATATTGCCAAAGCCGGGTACAAGCATGTACACAACAACCACAAAAAACTAAGGTTCAACCAAATTAAGGACCTTAAGGAAACCGATGGCTATATCGACGAACTGTTCAGTGAGATCAAAACCATTTTCGAGACCAAGGATTTTTTAAAGTTGACCGACTTGATCGTTACCAAAAGGGAGCTCTTCCATAAACTCGACCTAAAGATTCAGAAGCAGGTAGAAAGAACCCGCACCGACGAATCGAGCCCCAAGAACACGGCCCTTTACTTCAGTTTATTGTTGGAGACCAAAGACCTATTGGTTGCCACCATGAACCTGTTGGAGACCTATGACGAACATGCCAACGTAAAGGTCTAATGCCACTATCGTCCGAAATCGACAGGCCTACCTAAGCTCGCCATGTTGCCGTTGGTCGAAAAAATATACCTTTTTGACCCTCGACAACGTTAGTACTAAAGACCCAAATCTTTAGTAATATGCGTTATTCGACTGTTTTAAGACTCGCGCTTCCCGCCATATTTCTTATGTCGGCCTGTAGTAAAGACGATAAGCCTACAAGCGAAACCGAAGAATTGTCGACCACCATAGACACTAGCGAAAGGGAGGCCGCCCTTGCGCTCTACGAAGATTATTATATGGCCTCGTCAACTAGTGCCTCAGATGTTTTGTGGACGGGTGACGAGCCGTCCTGTACCCTTGGTAGCGTACCCCAAAACACCAAAGACAGGATTCTTGGCCGCTTACACTACTTCAGAAAGGCGGTCGGCCTGAACAACGTCGTGGCAGAAAACAGTGCAAAGAGCGAAAAAGCCCAGGCCGCAGCCTTGATGATGCACGCCAACGGCAGCCTTGAACACTATCCTCCCGACACCTGGAAATGCTTTTCGGAAGCCGGCAAGGAAGCTGCGGCCAACTCGTTATTGACCTCCGCCGCCGGATCTGCCGCCATCGACTCGTATATTCGCGACCAAGGTGCCGAAAATGGCCCCGTAGGGCACAGAAGGTGGCTACTTTGGCCCAGGTTACAGGAAATCGGCATAGGAAACACCGATCACTATAATGCCCTTTGGGTCATAGGGGATGCCGGGACGCCCCCGGCCGACGCCCCCGAATTTATCGCATGGCCCCCTGAGGGCTTTGTTCCCAAACAGGTGGTCTACCCTAGGTGGTCGTTCTCCATCGCCAATGCCGATTTCGAGGATACGAAGGTGAGTATGCGATATTCGAACGGCAGCACGATTGCCGTAGAAACGGAAGAGCTAAGTAAGGCCTATGCCGACAATACCATTGTTTGGCAGCCCGATTTCGAGCCAAGCGGCATCACCAAAGACACCTCTTTGATCGTCTCGATACAATCGGTAGGAATAAACGGGGAGGCAACGGACTTTGAGTACGAAGTAATTCTATTCGACGCTACAAACCCAAGTAACTAACCAAGTCCAATATCGGATCAAATTCAACGGTAGAAATTCATTTCATCCGCATAGACCCACACCGCCTCGGGCAGCAAAGGCCTGACATTCTTGCCCTCCTTGATAGCTTTGCGGATAAAGGTCGAGGAGATTTCCATAATCGGGGCCGATACCCTTTTTATCTTGGGATGCCCCTCAAACCGATGCTCTACCCGCCCTTCCGAAATTCGGGGGTAAACATAAACATCGTGGTTTTCGAGGATTACCTCATAATTCTTCCATTTGTGGAAACCCTTGAGGTTGTCCTCGCCCATAATCAGGCTAAAGGTGTAGCTTTTGCCGTACTTTTCCCCTAAATGAACCAAGGTGTTTACGGTATAGTTGGGCTGAGGAAGGTCAAACTCTATGTTACTGGGCTTGAGTTTGGGGTAATCCTTTGTAGCCTCATAGACCATCTCATAGCGATGGTAGTTGTCCAACAAGGATTTTTTTTTCTTAAAGGGACTCCGAGGGGTAACCACGAACCAAATCTCGTCAAGGTCGGAATACTCGGCCATATGGTTGGCAATGACCAAATGACCGATATGGATCGGATTGAACGTACCGAAATAAAGTCCGATCTTCTTTGTGCTACTCGTCTTCATTTTCCTTGTTGACACCTACAAAATCGGCAACCAAACGATAGGCTTCGTCCAAGGCCACATCCAAATCGTAGTTTTTGATAATTTTATCGAACTGGGGGGCGGTGGCCAATTCTACCGAGGCCTTGGCAATTCGCATATTGATCTTATCGTCACTTTCCGTGCTCCGCTTTTTTAGACGGATCTTAAGCTCGTCTACGCTCGGGGGCTTCACAAATACGGCAAGGGTGGTATCTGGAAACTTGCGCTTTATACGCAGGCCACCGGCCACATCGATATCGAATATTACATTTTTTCCCTGGGCCCAAAGGCGTTCTATTTCGCTTTTGAGGGTGCCGTAAAAATTATCGCGGTACACCTCTTCCCACTCTAAAAAATCGTCGTTTTTGATGTGGTTCTTAAACTCTGAAATAGACATAAAATAATAGTGCTCGCCCTGTTTTTCCTTGCCCCGGCGAGGTCTCGAGGTGGCCGATACCGAAAATGCCAAATTCAGTTCGGGCTTTTCCAAGAGATGCCGAACGATGGTTGTTTTACCACTACCGGAGGGAGCCGAAAAAATAATAAGTTTACCGCCTTTCATTATAAATAAATTGAATAATTACACCTTGCCCGAGCCTTAAACAGACCGTCGCCCTTGGTCAGCCCGCTTAGAGTACATTGAGCATCTGCTCCTTTATCTTTTCAAGTTCATCCTTCATCTGGACCACCAACTGCTGCATGGGCGCGTAGTTGGCCTTGGATCCGATGGTATTGATCTCGCGTCCGATCTCCTGTGAGATGAACCCCAACTTTTTCCCGTTCGAATCAGCTGAATCAAGCGTGATAGAAAAATATTCCAAGTGGTTGGCCAAACGTACCTTCTCTTCGGTAATGTCGTACTTTTCGAGGTAGTAGATCAACTCTTGTTCAAAGCGATTCTCGTCTACCTCAACGTTCAGGTCGGCCACGGCCTTCTTCAACCTTCCGCGCACATCGACCTGCCTATCGGGGTCGATCTTCTCCACGTCCTTCAACAGCCCTTGAAGGTTCTCGATGCGTTGTTTAAAATCCTTTTCCAAGACACGGCCTTCCTCGGTGCGGAACTTGTTTATTTCCTTTAGGGCCTCGCTTACGGCAACTTGAATGTGGGCATACTCCTCCTCGTCGATATCTTCCCGTTCGGTACGCAGGGCATCCGGCATTCGCAGGGCCATGTCCAACAAACGGATGTCATCGCCATCGGCGATCTTCCTCAACTGTTTCATGTAGTTCTTTACGGCGGGCTCGTTGACCTCGGCCGAGGTTTCATCGCCAGTGAACTCGACATACAATCCAAAATCTACCTTGCCCCGAACCAAGGAACTGGCTATGGTCTTTCTTATTTCAAGCTCCTTTTCGCGATAGGCCGACGGCATTCGGGCATTAAGGTCGAGGTTTTTGCTGTTCAATGATTTCAGTTCAACGGTAATTTTCTTTGTTGGAAGCTGAATCACATGCTTGCCAAACCCTGTCATGGATTGAATCATAGGCTTTCTTGAATTTTGGCAAAGGTAACGTAATTACGGAAAGTGTGGTAATTGGCCGCATCTTCGGTCACCGGGAACGGAGCTTATGCCCCAACGGCTTCAAAGGGCGGGGGTATAGAAACAAAAAAAGCCGCAGTATTGCTACCGCGGCCTTCTTACTTCTGCCTTAGAGCTCCTTGATCTTGATGTTTCTGTACGCAACTTGGTTGCCGTGGTCCTGAAGCCCTAGTTTACCCGTGGTAAATTTTCCGAAATGCTCCCAATCCGCAAATTTCGATTTGGCGACCAGGGCGTTCCACGCCTCATTGGCAAGGGGGAAATCCACGATTTTCTTACCGTTCAACTCAACGCTGCCCTTGTGCTCTTTATGGTTGATGGTTATGACCATGGTATTCCATTCCCCGGCAGGATTGACCACCTCTTCCGAAGGGGCCACCATATCGTATAAGGCACCGGCCTGGTGCGTGGTTCCGTTCTTTGCGTCGGGATGTCTTTCGTTATCGAGAACCTGCACCTCAGGGCCCGAATGATAGGGTTTTCCCAATCCTGCCTCTTCATTGACGCCCCAAAAAACCCCACTGTTGCCACCTTCCGAGATCTTCCAATCCAAGGAAAGGACAAAATCAGTGTATTCGTTTTCGGTGACCAGGTCAAAAATTTCACCTTTCTTCCTGTTTTCCGGTGGGTAGAATACCATGGCCCCGTCTTCGATCTTCCAATTTTCGGATACGCCGTCCTTTTGGTATTCCTTCCAGCCGTCAAAGGAAGTCCCGTCAAATAGAACGGTCCATTCTTCAGCTTTCATTTCGGTCTCTGCGGATGCCATGGGCTCCGCCTCGCTTTCGTTTTGCGCTTTTTCGGCTTTGTCTTTACAAGCAAATGCCAGCAAGGCACAAAAAGCGAATAGGGTAAGATTTCTCATGTATAGGGTTTATTGGATTTTCGTGTTTTTTTAATTGTGGTATCGATCAAAAGGGCCCGGCAAGGCGCTTAGAGACCCAATATCTTTTTTAGCTCTTCCTTATCTATTTCCGCTCCGGCAAAATCGTCGAATGTTTTTTCGGTAGCTTCAATGATATGGTCTTGAATGAATTTCGCGCCTTCGCGTGCCCCTTGTTCAGGACTTTTGATACAGCATTCCCACTCCATCACGGCCCAAACATCGCAACCGTATTGGGTAAGTTTGGAGAAGATGGTCTTGAAATCGATTTGGCCGTCACCGAGCGAGCGGTATCTTCCCGCACGATCGCCCCAGTCGTTATAGCCGCCAAAAGCACCTTTTTTACCGGTCGGGTTGAACTCCGAATCCTTTACGTGAAACGATTTGATAAACTCGTGATAGTGGTCGATATAGGCAATATAATCCAATTGTTGGAGTACAAAATGGCTTGGGTCATATAAAATGTTTACGCGCTTGTGGTTTCCGGTCGCCTCCAAGAACCGCTCAAAGGTATCGCCGTCGTGCAGGTCTTCCCCGGGGTGAATCTCGTAGCATACGTCGACCCCTTCCTCATCGAAATGGTTCAAGATCGGCATCCATCGCTTTGCCAATTCCTCGAAGCCCATTTCCACGAGTCCGGCCGGCCGCTGTGGCCAAGGGTGCCAAGTATGCCAAAGCAAGGCCCCTGAAAATGTGGCATGGGCCTTAATGCCCAACCTTCTACTGGCGGTGGCGGCCTTTTTGACCACGTCTACCGCCCACTCGGTACGCGCCTTGGGATTTTTCTTCACGGCATCGGGCGCAAAATTGTCGAACATCAGGTCATAGGCGGGATGCACCGCCACCAATTGGCCCTGAAGGTGGGTCGAAAGTTCCGTGATCTCCAAACCATAGGAATTTACCTTTCCCTTGAGTTCATCACAATAGGTCTGACTTTCCGCAGCCTTGTCCAAATCGATAAGAAAGCTTTCCCACGTCGGTATTTGAATTCCTTTATAACCCAGGTCGGCGGCCCATTTGCACATGCCGTCCAATGAGTTGAATGGTGCCTTACTGTCTACGAATTGGGCCAAAAACACGGCCGGTCCTTTGATTGTCTTCATTTGTATTAGTATTTGTTCTTATTTGCACCCGTATATTATATGTATATACGGGCTGTGGTCAGTTTGAGAATAAACGCTATATTTAGTTTTGTAAATCTTCGAATTCCCACAAGCTTTTTGGGAAGTCATAAATATAGGAAATCCGCAAGGATTTAAACAAAAATACAAGCATGAATCAAGAGGAACAATACGATGCCATTGTAGTGGGCACAGGAATTAGCGGTGGCTGGGCAGCTAAGGAATTATGCGAGAACGGATTAAAGACCTTGGTTCTTGAGCGCGGGCCCATGGTGCGCCATATCGAAGATTATACCACTATGAACGACGATCCGTGGGACTACCCCCTTAAAGGGCAGCTTTCGAAGGAAGACAGGGAAAAATACCACGTCCAATCGAGAGTGGGCTGGGCCCCGACCGAAGATTCAAAGCACTTTTTTGTAAACGACCTCGAGCACCCCTATGTAGAGACCAAACGTTTTGATTGGATCAGGGGCTATCAGGTCGGTGGCCGATCATTGACCTGGGGAAGACAAAGCTACCGCTGGAGCGATATTGATTTTGAAGCCAATAAAAAAGAAGGCATCGGTGTCGACTGGCCGGTACGCTATAAGGATATCGCCCCCTGGTACGACAAGGTTGAAAAGTACATCGGTGTAAGCGGAGAAGCCTTGGGCATCCCACAACTTCCTGACGGCGTATTTCAACCTAAAATGGACCTCAATTGTGTCGAGGAGGAATTTAAGGCATCGGTAGCCGAAAAATTTGAGGACGGGCGGTTGATAACCATTGGCCGAACGGCACATATTACGGATCCCGAAGCCGATTTCGAAGGCCGGGGAACATGCCAGAACAGGAACCGGTGTTGGCGTGGCTGTCCTTTCGGGGGGTACTTCAGCAGCAACTCGTCTACCCTACCTGCGGCCGAACGAACCGGAAATATGACGCTACGGCCCAACTCGATCGTCTACGAAGTGGTATACGACGACACCACAAAACAAGCGACCGGCGTAAAGATAATCGATGCCGAGACCCACGAAAAATTGGAATTCAAGGCAAAGGTCATCTTCCTATGCGCCTCTGCGATGGCATCGGTCGGCATTCTTTTGCAGTCGAAAAGCGACCGTTTTCCAAACGGATTGGGCAACGACTCCGATGCCCTGGGCCGTGGTATCATGGACCACCATTACAAACTGGGCGCCTTTGCCAAGGTAGACGGATATTTGGACAAGTATTACCAGGGACGAAGGCCCAACGGTTTTTACATTCCCCGATTCGTCAACCTGAACGAAGAAACCAAGCGCGAAGGCTATGTACGCGGTTTCGGCTACCAAGGCAGTGCAAGCCGGGTAGACTGGTCTGCCGCAATTGCCGAAATGGGCTATGGCAAAGACCTAAAGGAATCCCTACTCAAACCGGGATCTTGGCAGATCGGCGTTACCGGTTTCGGTGAGTTCTTGCCCTACGACGATAATCGCGTAAGCCTTAGCCGTACCGAAAAAGACAAATGGGGCCTGCCCCAATTGGATTTTGACGTTGAGTTCAAGGAAAACGAATATAACATGCGCAAGGATATCAAGAAAGAGATCATAGCCATGTTCAAGGCGGCCGGCTTTACCGACATAGAACCGTACGAAGAACCAAGCGGACCCGGTTTGGGCATTCACGAAATGGGAGGCGCCCGAATGGGGCATAGCCCCAAAACTTCCGTAGTGAACAAAAACAACCAGTTGCATACCGTCGCCAACGTATATGTTACCGATGGGGCCTTTATGTCGTCGTCGAGCTGTGTAAACCCTTCCCTTACCTATATGGCCTTTACCGCAAGGGCGGCCAATCATGCGGCCGAACAGTTAAAGGCAGGTAAGTTTTCATAACAAAGGGTACAACAACCGATAAACCTGACTTTATGTCAATTAATTGCCGTTTAAGAACATTTCTAAAAGTATATTGACCTATGGAAAATGCTTCAGCACGAAATCTTTGGGGAGACTACTTAGACCAACATTTGGAATACGCTTTCGTGGAAGCGCCTAAGGTAATCCACTTTTGCAATAACGAACAAGATGCCAATACATGTGCCGCCTTGGTAAAAGAAGGTATAAAAAGGGCGACCTCCCCATCTTTGCTCGGGCTGCAGTTGCGCAAGGAAGCGCTACCCAAAATCGGCGATTTTATGGTAGTTACCGATTGGGAAGGCGAAGCCCAGTGTTTGGTACGTACCACCCACGTACGCTTTAGGCCGTTTTTCAGTATCGACGAAGCCTATGCCCGACTCGAGGGCGAGGGCGATAAGAGCCTGGCCTACTGGAAAAGGGTGCACTGGGACTACTATACCGAAGAACTCAAGCCCTTTAACCGCAAACCTAGCGAGAGCATGATCGTGGTCTGTCAAGAATTCGAAAAGGTGTTCGAGCGCTAAGCAGGGGGCACGATTGCCGCAAAGCCAACAAAAAAAGCACCCCGAAGGTTTTGGCCTTCGGGGTGCTTTTTTATCAGGTGGGTCGACCATCGGAAGGCATCAATCCTCCAAGTCTACCCACGTATTTCCATTTTTGTGCGATTCGACCGTAGCCTCGATGAAGTTCATTCCGCGCACGCCGTCCCTCATCGTTGGGAAGGCACCGTCGTTTTGTTCTTCCCCGCGGATCGCCCGGGCGGCACCAAGATAGATGTTGGCCATCGAATCGAATATCCCCTCGGGGTGGCCTGCCGGAAGCTTGGTCCCGTCCAGCGAAAATTCGCTGTTGTAGGCATGGCCGGGCTTATATACCTTGGTCGGTTCGGTATCGCTCATCATATACAGGAAATTCGGTTTTTCCTGTTCCCATCGAAACGACGCCTTTTCTCCATAAATGGCTATCGCCAGGCCGTTCTCTTCCCCGGTAGCGACCTGGCTTCCGCGGATTACCCCTTTTACATGCTCTCCCATACGGATCAACACGGTGCCGTCTACGTCCATCTGGTTATCGTCATACAGGTAGTTGAAATCGCACAGCAGCGATTTGACCTCTAAACCTGTGGTATATTCGACCAAGTTGAAGGCATGCACGCCTATATCGCCCATACATGAACTGATACCCGCCTTTTTGGGGTCTAAACGCCAAACGCTCGACCTTTTTTCCTTGTCGTGAATGATAGGGTTGATCCACCCTTGGTAATACCGGGCATCTACCTTGTGGATCTTGCCCAAAGCGCCCGCCTTGATCATTTCCCTCATCTGACGCACCATGGGGTAGCCCGTATAGGTATGGGTAAGGGCAAAAACGGTACCCGCCTTTTTATGGGTTTCCTCCAATATCTTGGCCTCTTCCAAGGTAGTGGTCATCGGTTTTTCGCAAATGACGTGAAAACCGTTTTCCAGCAATTTTTTGGCCATGGGAAAATGCAGGAAATTGGGAGTAAGAACCGAGCATACTTGAATACGCTCATCTTTGGGCAACTTCATTTCTTCCTCTATCAAGGTGTCAAAATCCTTATAGATACGATCGGTAGGTATATCTATTTCCTTGGCAAAAGCCATGTTCTGTTCAAAATCGGGATTGAACACGGCACCGACAATTTGGTAATTATCGTTTATGTGCGAAGCTACGCGATGTAGCACACCAATTAGAGAGTCTCCCCCACCTCCTAAAATTCCTAGTCTAATTTTCTTTGGCATTTGTAAATACTGTTTAAATGAGTGAATACGTTGTTTTTTGATTTAAGGGCTTCAATTTAATAAAATAGCTACGATTTATAGGCTATTTTTTCATTTTTGAACAAAATGAGGAAAAGCAGCAATACCAGTATGGCGAAAGCCGAAGGGTATAACCAAATGGTACTCCAATCGTGCTGCCCGTCTTCGACGAGATAGCTATCGGTAATGGCACCGGCCACCCAAAAGCCCACAAGCATCCCTACCCCATAGGTGGCCAGGGTGATCAGGCCCTGGGCCGCACTCTTGTATCTTGCCCCCGCCTTGCTGTCGGTATAGATCTGCCCCGAAACGAAAAAGAAATCGTAACAAATACCGTGCAAGGCGATACCTACCAGCAATAAGTAAACGAGTTCCCCCGTATCGCCGTAGGCGAACATCAAATACCGAAGCCCCCAGGCCAACATGGCGGCCACAATGGTCATTTTAAAGCCGAAGCGCTTAAAAAAGAAGGGCAGTAGCAACAGGAACAAAATTTCGGAAATCTGCCCTATCGTCATTTTCCCCGCCGGATTGGCCACACCGATCTCTCCCAGAAACTGCCCTGCATGTTGGTAATAGAAGGCCAAGGGGATACAAATGAACACCGAGGCCAAAAAGAAGACCAAAAAATTACGGTTCTTTAACAAGGCGAGGGCATCGAGGCCCAGAATATCGGCCAACTTTATTTTTTGCGCCCTATCCGCCGTGGGCGGGGTCTTGGGCAAAGTAAAGCTGAAAACGCCCAATACGGCCGACGATATCGAGGCCATCAAAAAGGTATTGCGCAAAAAGCCCTCGGATATCCCTTCTTGGGAATCCCAATTGAAAAAGCTGATCAGCAGTCCCGCGGTGATCCAGCCAATGGTCCCAAAAACACGAACGAAGGAAAACTCCTTGGCGGGGTCGCTCATCTGGTTAAAGGAAACCGAATTTACCAAGGCCAAGGTAGACATGTACAAGATCATGTAAACCAGCAAGTATGGGAAGAACCCCGAAAAATCGACCGCTTGGTACATGGCGTACATCAGGGCCGCCCCCGACAAGTGCAGCACGCCCAAAATACGCTCCGCATTAAAATACCTATCGGCAATAAGGCCAATGATAAAGGGAGCCAAAATTGCACCCCACGATTGTGTGGAATACGCCAAGGCGATTTCACTGCCCGAAGATTCCAAGGAATTGGGAAGATAAATACCCAAGGTAACGAACCAAGCGCCCCAGATAAAAAATTCCAAAAACATCATTAGGGAAAGCTGTATCCGAATCTTTGAATTCATATAACTTAGCGTTTATAGAATATATAATCCATTCCCAGGGGTTCGATATCGTTCAACCTAAAGTCCATCGCGATCTGGCCCCGATGGTGGGTCGAGTGGTTGATTATATGAAAAAGGATGTCTTGAACCGTGTTCGTGAACAAGCGGCCCTTCGAATTCTCGTAATCGATCCGCTTTTCAAAATCTTGGGTATTCGATGTGATGTCGAACGAGCAACGTTGGTTTTCGTAATGGATATCGTGCCAATTGCCTACCTCGTGTATTTGAAAAACCTCGTACTTGGGCCGCTCCTTGCACAATCGTGCATTCCAAATATGATGGGCGTTGAGCACATGGCTGAACAGGCGTGAACTTTTTTCGGGCACCGTATCGAGGCCCAAACAATAGTCTATGAGCTTTTTATTACAAAAATAATTATAGTCGAAAAGTTGATCGAAGAATAATTTCACCTTTGGTTATGGTCTATGGTTTGGTCATCAGCTAGGCTATCCCAGTTCTTTTGCCACTTTGAGCAAGAGGTCCCTGGTCGCGATAATGCCTTCCTCCTCGCTGAGTTCGCTGCCCTCGTATTCTACACCGATATAACCGGTATAGCCGTGGTCTTTGACGATTTTCAGCATTTTCGCATAATCGATCTGGGTTTCGTTGCCCTCGGCATCGAAATCGTGCGATTTGGCACTTACCGCCTTGGCGTAGGGCATTAATTCCTCTACCCCTTTATAGATATCGTACATTTCCTCGCAATCCCAGGTACCTTGCTTTCTCTTGATACAGAAATTGCCGAAATCGGGCAGGGTACCACAATTGTCCATACCAACGGCCTTCATCACTTGGGCGTGCAGGGCCCCGTTGGAAGATAACCCGCCGTGGTTTTCGACCAATACATTAATGTTCTTGGTCTTGGCATAGGTACTTAATTTGGTCAAGCCATCGATGGAGTTCTTTATCCATTCCTCGGGGTCGTCACTTCCGTTCAGGTTAACGCGAATGGCATGGCAGCCCATGGCGGCGGCGGCATCGACCCACTTTTTATGCTTTTCTACCGTTTCATTTCTTTCCTTTTCGTCGCTTACGGCCAAATTCCCTTGGCCATCGATCATGATCAAAACGTTTTCAAGGCCATGTTTTTTGGCTTCGGCGTTCGATTTTTCAACAAAGGCCGCCATGGCTTCTTCAGAATATCCTGCATCCTCAAGTTCGGGATTGTACAGTTGGCTTACGTATTCCAATCCGGTAAAGCCCCAGTTCTTTGCCTTTTCGGCGAAGGTATAGGGGTCGACGCCCTCTTCCCGTATCATTCTGTGCATCGACCACTGGGCCAAGGAGAGCTTAAAGAAGGGTTCGGCCTCTTTCCCGGCTTGTTCCGAATCATCGGCAGCCTCAGTTTCTTTCTTTTTAGTTTCCTTACAGGCATAGACACCCATTATCGATAATGCAAAACCAGCCTTTGAACTATTTTGAATAAACTTTCTTCTTTTCATTTGTTTGAATTAGTTAATTGTCTATAAAGGATTTGGAACCGCCTCACGGCAGAATCCGTGAAACTATCAAGGTTTATGGCGAATAAATGTAGAAAATTAATTTAATATTTAATAAATTTAGGGACTAAACAATTTTGTAAATGAGTAAATTTTATTACAACGAAGAGCAAGAATCTTATGATGCCATCGTAGTAGGTACGGGTATCAGTGGAGGATGGGCCGCAAAAGAGCTTTGTGAAAAGGGACTCAAGACCCTGGTATTGGAGCGCGGCAGAATGGTAAAACACATCGAGGATTACGAAACTGCCAATAAAGATCCGTGGGATTTTCCCAATGCCGGCGTCGCTACAAAAGAAATTATTGAAAAACAGCCCAAACAGCACAGAACGGGCTACACCACCAGTCAGGCCAGCCATATGTGGTTCGTAAACGACCTGGAGCACCCTTACAACGAAATCAGGCGTTTCGATTGGATGAGGGGCTACCACGTCGGGGGGCGCTCGTTGCAATGGGGCCGCCAAAGCTATCGCTGGAGCGATATCGACTTTACGGCCAACCTAAGGGAAGGCATTGCCGTTGACTGGCCCGTTAGGTACAAGGATATAGCACCGTGGTACGCCAAGGTGGAAAATTTTATCGGTGTTAGCGGTGAAGCCCTTAACTTACCCCAATTGCCCGATAGCGAATTCCTCCCTCCCATGGATTTGAATTGCGTGGAGGAACACTTTAAGAAGAAGGTGATGGAATCCTTTGACGGGCGTCCGGTCACCGTAGGGCGGGTAGCCCATATTACCGGGGACAGGAAGTTTGACGGAAGGACAAAATGCCAGTTTAGGAACCGGTGTATCAGGGGCTGTCCTTTTGGAGGATACTTCAGCAGCCTTTCATCTACCCTTCCGGCCGCCGAGGCTACGGGCAACATGACCCTCAGACCCGATTCCATAGTCCACGAGGTAATGTACGACCCCGACACCAAACGGGCCACGGGCGTTAAGGTAATCGACAGGGTGACCAAGGAAAATTACGAGTTCAAGGCCAAGGTCATTTTCCTTTGCGCCTCCGCTATCGCCTCAACCTCGATCTTGATGCAATCCCGGTCCGACAGATTCCCCAATGGTATGGGCAACGATTCCGACCAATTGGGCCGTAATATCATGGACCACCACTTGGGCGTGGGCGCCAGCGGTAAATTCGACGGTTTTGAAGATAAATATTACAAAGGTAGGAGACCCAACGGCGTCTATATACCCAGGTTTAGGAACCTAGGCGGTTCGACCGACAGGAAGGATTACAAACGCGGCTTCGGTTACCAAGGAGGGGCCAGTAGGGGCAACTGGGAAGAAACGGTTGCCGAACTTGCCTACGGAAAAGACCTGAAGGAAAACATTTTGAAGCCCGGAGGATGGCGAATGGGTATCGGCGGCTTCGGCGAGGTGCTTCCGTACGAAGACAATAGGTTTACCCTTGATTATGACAAACTTGACCAATGGGGCCTACCGACCGTTACCTTCGACGCCGACCTGCAGGAAAACGAATTCAAGATGCGAAAAGACATGCAGGAATCCGCCGTGGAAATGTTGGAGAAAGCCGGGTTCAAGGATGTAAAAGGCCATGACGGACCCACCGGCCTGGGCCTTGGAATCCACGAAATGGGAACCGCACGCATGGGCCGGGACAGAAAGACCTCGGTCTTGAACGGACACAACCAGTTGCACGATGTGCCCAACGTATATGTTACCGACGGTTCTTTTATGACCTCGGCAAGTTGTGTCAACCCCTCACTGACCTATATGGCATTTACCGCCAGGGCAGCCGATCATGCGGTAAAGGAACTTAAAAAAGGAAACATATAATGGATAGAAGAAAAGCACTCAAAAACATGGGGCTGGCACTGGGTTATACCGTTGCCACGCCTACATTGATCAGTATCGTCCAAAGCTGTAAGGAGGAAACCGTATTTGAATGGACCCCCGATTTCTTTACCAAGGACCAGGGTATCGTCTTGACCAAATTGGTCGATATCATCCTACCAAAGACGGATACGCCTTCGGCATCGGAAACCCAGGTACATCTCTTTATCGATCGTTTTGCCGATCAGGTCATGAAGGTAGACCAGCAGAATTTCTTAAAAATGACCATGGGCCGCTTTATTGAAAAGGCCTTGAAAGACAGTGGCAAGGAAAATGCCGCAGACCTGACCGCCGAAGATTTGGAACCCGTTCTCGCCTCGGCCTTAAAGGTATCGAAAGATGACCAGGCCAACAACTTCAAGGCCATCAAGCAATACAACGAAGCCATTGCCGAAGGCAAGGAACCCCTATTGGATGATGGTGTGGCCCGTTTCGGTTTTGCCGACAAACTTCGCGGCCTGACCATTTTTGGCTATAAATCGTCGGAGTATGTCGGAGAAGAGGTACTGGCCTATTTGCCCGTACCCGGCCAATACATTGGATGTGGAGACCTTCAGGAATTCACGGGGGGAAAAGCCTGGTCGCTATAGACACCAAAACAGACGGACAAAAAGAGTTAAAGGCCGGTAACTACCTCCTTTGGCTCTTTTGTTTTGTGCGAAGACAAATACAAGTAAAAACATCCAATCCAACAATTTTATGAAAAGAAGAAATTTTATCCAGAAATCGGCGCTAACGGGCGGGGCCCTATCCTTGGGCGGGGCATTGGGCTTTGCCCAGCAAACAAAGAAGAAATCCGGGCCACATAAGTTCAATCTAAAGTACGCACCCCATTTGGGCATGTTCAAGGAACTGGCGGGCGACGACCCCATCGACCAGATCAATTTTATGGCCGATCAAGGATTTACCGCATTTGAGGACAATGGAATGATGAAAAGAGACGTGGCCATGCAGACCAAAATTGGCGAAACCTTGGCCAAGAGGGGCATGACGATGGGTGTTTTCGTAATCGACAAGGGCGGCAACATGGCCAATACCTTGGCGGCCGGCAAAAAAGAGCATGTCGACATCTTTCTCGACGGCTGCAAACGGGCCGTTGAAGTCGCCAAACGCGTCAATGCCAAATGGATGACCGTCGTACCCGGTGGCTTCGAAAGAAGGCTGCCCATAGGGGTGCAAGACGGCAATGTGATCGAAGCCCTGAAAAGGGGCGCGGAAATCTTGGAACCCCACGGGCTGACCATGGTATTGGAGCCCCTTTCCGATTCGCCCGACCTGTACCTACAGAATTCCGACCAGACCTATATGATATGTAAAGGGGTAGACAGTCCCGCATGTAAAATCCTGTACGACATCTACCACATGCAGAAGACCGAAGGCCACCTCATACACAATATGGAACTCACTTGGGACGAGATCGCCTACATACAGATAGGCGACAACCCAGGGCGAAAAGAGCCTACGACGGGTGAGATCAATTATAAGAATGTGTTTAAATGGATCTATGAAAAGGGCTTTGACGGTGTTCTCGGTATGGAACACGGCAATTCCAAAAAAGGCAAGGAAGGCGAACAGGCCGTTATCGATGCCTACAAACAGGAGGATGCCTTTTTATAATACAACCCGCTCAACTTAAAAAGTAAAAAGCAGCCTTTTAGAAGGCTGCTTTTTTATTTTCACCCTTCTTAATCCGGTATTTCGGGGGTATTCAATCTTGAGATGGATGCGTTGATCTCGTCCTGGGTCAACTCGTGACGAACGATCTTGCCCTCAAAATAATCGTCATAGGCCTTCATATCGAAGTTGCCATGCCCACAGAGGTTGAACAGGATGGTTTTTGAAACCCCTTCTTCCTTGCACTTCTTGGCTTCGGCCACTACAGTGGCTATACCATGGGTGGCCTCGGGTGCCGGTATGATGCCCTCCGTTTTGGCAAACAGCACCCCGGCATCGAAAACTTCCAGATTATCGTGGGCCACGGCCTCGATCAACTTATCTTTCAAGAGCTGACTAACGATTACGCCCGCACCATGGTACCGCAATCCACCGGCATGGATAGGCGCCGGCACAAAATCGTGGCCCAAGGTATACATGGGCAATAAGGGCGTCATTCCGCCCGTATCGCCAAAATCGTAGCGAAATACCCCCCGTGTCAGCTTTGGGCAGGAGGTCGGCTCACTGGCAATGCAACGAATGTTCTTGCCCTCTTCGAGGTTCAACCGCAAGAATGGAAACGCGAGTCCCGCAAAATTCGAGCCTCCCCCGAAGGGTGCGATCACAATGTCGGGCATATCGCCCGCCTTCTCCATTTGTTTAATGGCCTCCTGGCCGATTATGGTCTGGTGCAACTTTACATGGTTGAGCACACTGCCCAAGGCATATTTGGTATCTTCACGCTGGGCGGCCATTTCGACTGCCTCCGAAATCGCAATCCCCAATGAACCCGGACTATCGGGGTTTTCGGCCAATATCTTTCGACCTGCCTCGGTCAAGTTCGTAGGAGAGGCATAAACATTGGCGCCCCAAGCGTTCATCATCGATTTGCGGTAGGGTTTGTGGTGGTACGACAACTTTACCATGTACACGTCGCACTCGATATTAAAGTGCTGACAGGCGAAGCTTAACGCACTGCCCCATTGGCCCGCACCGGTCTCTGTGGTGATGCGCTTTACCCCTTCCTTCATGCTGTAATACGCCTGTGGAACGGCCGTATTGGGCTTGTGGGAGCCCGAGGGGCTCACCCCCTCATATTTATAATAAATCTTCGCCGGGGTATCCAAGGCCTTTTCCAATCCGTAGGCCCTATACAGGGGAGTCGGGCGCCACATTGAATAGATATGCCTAACCTCATCGGGTATACCGATCCATTTTTCGGTGCTTACCTCCTGCTCTATAAGGGCCATGGGAAACAAGGGGGCCAAGGCATCGGGACCAATCGGTTCCAAGGTAGCGGGATTTAAGGGCGGAAGCGGCTTATTGGGCATATCGGCCACAATATTGTACCAATTCTCGGGAATTTCATTTTCATCGAGCGTGAACTTTCTTTGTTTCATTATGTTTAGTTTCATTGGTGGACCACTAAATATAAGAAAACAACACGGCATCTTGAGGTAACGGACACCATCACTTTATCCGATTTTTTACCTTATATCGAAAATCTTAATGTATTTCAACAAAAATCACCTAAAACATGTAGGTTTTAGACTACATTTTACGTTATTGCAGCTATGGCCCCCTACATCTACTTACTTTTCACCTACTTGGCCCTTTTGATCTTCTCAAAAGTGGCCTTCCGTTTGTACTCGAGGTATCGCAAGGTAAGGGTCAAATAATTTCAATTCAGAGCGGCCGGCTCCCAAGGGTATCGGCTCCCCTTATGGGCCACTAGGCACCCGAATATGCTAAACTTTTGTCAAAATGTTCATTTTTAAGCACTTGCCGAAGTCCTTTTGTTAACTTTGACGCGTATATAAAAGACATTACAGGGGCAATGGACAAATATATCACCATACTGATCATCTATATCTTGGCGTATCTCTTTTCCGTCATAGCCAAACCTTATATCGTAAAATAAGGCTGTTGCCCAATTCCCTACACTTTAAAAAGCACTAATTTTCAATTATTTAGCCTATGAAATTCCTTGTACAATTGGAATATTGTAGGATAATTCTTAATTAACAACTGTTGACTTCCCCGTTTTCGCTAGTTAATCAACCCAAAAAAAAGCCCCGACCATAGGAGGGGGCTTTTTACGCTGTTTTGGTATTCGCTAAGATCCGCACATCAAACAATCGTCATCGGCCTGGCCTTCCTTGGCCCGTGCGATCATGGCCTTCATCTCTTCCGGGGTCATCGGCTGAATATCGATTTCTTCCTGTTGTGGTGTCGCCGAAGTAGCCTTGACTTCCATTGCGGCAGCGGCCTCAACGGACGGGGGTGTCGTCGCCTCGGCCTCGGCCTCGGCTGCAACACTTACGGGGGCCGCTTTCTTCTTGCTATTGTCCAAGGTAAACTTGATCGCATCGACCGCCGCCTTGGTACGCAGGTAGTACATTCCCGTCTTTAGGCCGCTCTTCCATGCGTAAAAGTGCATGGAGGTCAGTTTTGAGTAATTGGCGTTTTCCATAAAGAGGTTCAAAGACTGGCTCTGGTCGATAAAGTAGCCCCTCTGGCGGCTCATATCGATAATATCCTTCATACTGAGCTCCCAAACGGTCTTGTAGAGGTCCCTTATCTCTTGTGGAATGGTCTCTATATGTTGAATGGAACCATTGGCCCGCATCAGTTCCTGTTTCATGTTCTCGTTCCACATGCCCAGGTTGACCAAATCTTCCAAAAGGTGCTTGTTCACCACGATAAACTCGCCCGACAATACCCTTCTTGTATAGATGTTGGATGTATAAGGTTCGAAGCATTCGTTGTTTCCCAAGATCTGTGAGGTGGACGCCGTTGGCATAGGAGCTACCAACAAGGAATTGCGCACCCCGTGCTTCATTACCTGTTTGCGGAGCTTTGCCCAATCCCATCTTCCGGAAAGCTCCTCGTCCTTAACGCCCCAAAGGTTATGTTGAAATTCGCCTTGCGAAATGGGCGAGCCTTCGAAGGAAGAATAAGGTCCTTCTTCCTTGGCCATTTCCATGGATGCCGTCACGGCGGCAAAATACAGGGTCTCGAATATCTCTTGGTTCAATTTTTTGGCCTCATCGCTTGTAAAGGGCAGGCGTAGCATGATAAAGGCATCGGCCAGGCCTTGTACCCCCAGACCGATGGGCCTATGGCGCATGTTCGAGTTTTTGGCCTCGGGCACCGGGTAGTAGTTTCTATCGATGACACGGTTCAGGTTTCTTGTCACCCTTTTGGTTACCTTGAACAGTTCCTTATGGTCAAAAGCACCGTTTTTAACGAACATGGGAAGTGCAATGGACGCCAGGTTGCACACCGCTACCTCATCGGGGGCCGTATACTCCAAAATCTCGGTACACAGGTTCGAAGAACGTATGGTACCTAAATTCTTTTGGTTGCTCTTTCGGTTGGCCGCATCTTTGTAAAGCATGTAGGGGGTGCCCGTCTCTATTTGCGACTCGAGGATCTTTTCCCAAAGATCACGTGCCTTTACGGTCTTTCTTCCCTTGCCTTCGGCCTCGTACCGGGTGTACAGTTCCTCGAACTCCTCGCTGTGGGTGGTAAAGAGTCCCGGACACTCGTTGGGGCACATAAGGGTCCAATCCTCGTTGGCTTCAACTCGCTTCATGAACAGGTCGGGAATCCACATGGCATAGAAAAGGTCCCTTGCCCGCATTTCCTCTTTACCGTGATTTTTCTTAAGGTCGAGAAAATCGAAGATATCGGCATGCCATGGTTCCATATAAATGGCGAAACTCCCCTTGCGTTTGCCCCCGCCTTGGTCGACATAACGGGCCGTATCGTTAAACACCTTGAGCATGGGCACGATTCCGTTGGACGTACCGTTGGTCCCCGCAATATAAGAGCCGGTGGCCCGGATGTTATGGATAGAAAGGCCGATACCCCCGGCAGACTGCGAAATTTTAGCGGTCTGTTTCAAGGTGTCGTAAATACCGTCGATACTATCGTCTTGCATGGCCAAAAGGAAGCACGACGACATTTGTGGCTTGGGCGTACCTGAATTGAAAAGGGTCGGTGTAGCATGGGTAAAATACTTCTTCGACATCAACTCATAGGTTTCGATGACCGAATCCAAATCGTCGAGGTGTATCCCCACCGAAACCCTCATCAACATATGTTGCGGACGTTCGGCAATCTTACCGTTGATTTTTAGGAGATAGGAACGCTCCAGGGTCTTAAAACCGAAATAATCGTAGCCAAAATCGCGGTTATAAATGATGGTAGAGTCTAGCCTATCCTTATTCTCCATAATCACCTTGTACACCTCATCCGAAACCAAGGGGGCCTTTTTATTGGTCCGCGGATTTACGTACTCGTAGAGATCCTTCATGGCCTCGGAGAAGGATTTTTTGGTATTCTTATGCAAGTTCGATACGGAAATCCGCGCAGCCAACTTGGCGTAATCGGGATGTGTTGTGGTCATGGTGGCGGCGATCTCTGCGGCCAGGTTGTCCAACTCTGAGGTAGTGACCCCGTCGTACAATCCTTCAATGACACGCATGGCCACCTTAAGCGGATCTACCAAGCTGTTGAGTCCGTAACACAATTTTCTAACTCGGGCCGTGATCTTATCGAACATGACCATCTCTTTTCTTCCGTCTCTTTTAATTACATACATTCTGGCTACTTTTTTAAAAGGTGATACTTATTTGTGGGTATGCTTATGTTAAAAAAATTAACATATTAAATCTTGGGTGCAAAAACCCCTTTTCAAAAAGGGGGTTAGGCTTCTATTGCAATCGCTTAAAAATCGGCGTCGAAGCTGATTTTTTGCGCATCTTCGTCCTTGTCTTTGTTGAGCACTCCTGCCTTTTGGTATTCGGACACCCGCTTTTCGAAGAAATTCGTTTTCCCTTGAAGGGAAATCATATCCATAAAATCAAAGGGGTTCGTTGCATTGTACACCTTATCGCACTCCAACTCGACCAACAGGCGATCGGTAACGAACTCCAGGTATTGGGTCATAAGCTTGGCGTTCATTCCGATAAGGCTTACCGGAAGCGATTCGGTAATAAATTCCCTTTCGATATCGAGTGCATTGGTCAGAATTTCGGTGATGCGCTTTTTTGGCACTTTATTGACCAGGTGTTTGTTGTGCAGGTGCACGGCAAAATCGCAATGCATGCCCTCGTCCCTCGAAATCAATTCATTTGAAAAGGTAAGACCGGGCATCAAGCCCCTTTTCTTGAGCCAAAATATGGAGCAGAAGGCCCCTGAAAAGAAAATGCCCTCGACTGCGGCAAAGGCGATCAAGCGCTCCGCAAAGCTGGGCGACTCGATCCAGTTCAAGGCCCATTCGGCTTTCTTTTTAATGGCGGGAAAATTCTCGATGGCCTTAAAAAGTATGTTCTTTTCCTTTTCGTCCTTCACGTAGGTATCGATCAATAGGGAATAGGTCTCGGAGTGGATGTTCTCCATCATGATCTGAAAACCGTAGAAAAACTTGGCTTCGGCATACTGTACCTCACTGACAAAGTTCTCGGCCAAATTTTCGTTTACGATTCCGTCGGAAGCGGCAAAGAAGGCCAGGATATGCTTGATGAAGTACTTTTCATCGTCGTTCAGCTTATTGTTCCAATCGTTCAGGTCCTCGTGAAGATCAATTTCCTCTGCCGTCCAGAAACAAGCCTCGCATTTTTTGTACCATTCCCAAATATCGTGGTGTTCGATGGGAAAAATCACAAAACGGTCTTCATTTTCTTCCAAAATAGGCTCTACAGCTGTGGACATACTCATTGATTTTAAAAAATTGATGTAATGTTGGATGCTCGATTTCCCTTGCGTCGTCCTAACAAAGATGGCAAAAAAGCCGCGGTTTTGTAAGGGCGTTGGGCGAATTCGGCCACAAAGTTTTTAACACAAAATGTTGAAATCTAGCCTCGCAAGTGATGTACATTGCCTTTCGGGCGAACGGACAATACACCCGATTCTGGGCATAAAAAATTAAACCAAAAAGTATGTTTTCATTATACTTTTTGGTTTAATTTTTAGAAGTCCGATTGTCGGCCAAAACCGCTGCCCTAATTTATCCTGTACCCTTCAAAGAAACTGCCAAAACCATCGATACGGGAATCTTGGCCTTCAGTGTAATTGCGCAATTGAACATAGACCTCTTGTCCGGCATTCAACCTAAAAATTCCACTGATCTCCGTATCAACGGTGTCTCCATCGACCGTAGACCCACTGAGCCAATTCGATTGGATATTGAATTTGATTGCAAAGAATGCACTGCTTACGGCATTCGACTGATCTACCCTGGCATGTAGGAAATAATATCCCGACTTGGGGCATACGAACCTTTTTGTGGTCCTATTAAGGCTGCCGGTGGTATCGTATAGCACGTTTTCCCATATATCGGCCTCAATTACGGTGCCCCCGTCCAAGTCCTTAACCGCAAAACCATTGCCTTCATACTTAAACACTACAGGCTCACTAGCTTTCAAATTTCCATTGGCATCGGCCACCACGTTTCGTTCGCCGGAACCTTCCAATTTTTGCACCTTTACATCGCCATTGGCTTCAACGGTCAACCTGGGGGTGGCCTTGGTCACCAAATGGACTTTTCCGGTGCTATTGCCACTTCCCGTACCGAAATCCATATCCCTAGCTCCCGAATAAACACCTGAATACCCGATATAACCGTTCGACGTATCGTAACTGACCCAGTTGCGCAGGTTGTCGGTCTCGAACATTACGGGGTTGGCGGTGGCCCCAACGACATGCAGCTGTGCACTGGGCGCGTCTGTCCCTATTCCCACATCTCCGCCGATGTAGTACACATCGCTCCCGTCTTCTTCCCACAGCGTGCCTCCGCCACCTGCGGCCACCTCGTCGTTGCCCGCGACCCATTGGCCCGAACCCGCATCCCATTTCGCCACTTGGCCGTCACTGGTTCCGACCAAGCCTTTTATAGCGGAGCCGTTACCTGTCAGTAATCCGTTTTCCGCGGTTACGTCCACATAATCGCCCAAATCGACCGAGCCGGTACCGTCTTCGATGGAAAGCACATCACCGGTCAAAACCAGGCCTTGATCATCGGTATCCACCAGACCGCCCGCAGCCAGTTCCTCGATCGCTTCCTGGGTATTGGACGCCGCCAAGCCGGTACCCGAATTGTCGAAGGCTACCTCCGAGGCATTTTGGTCGTCGGATCCACCGGGCGGTAGAATGCCGGCCAGGTCGACCCCCGTCCCCCCGGAAATAGCCAAGCGGGTCCCCGAAAGGCTTAAATTCTGTAATTCATTGGCCGGATCGGAATCCAGGTCGGCCCCTCCACCGGCCAGTTCGTCCAAGGCATCCTGTGCATTGGTGGCGGCCAGGCCCGAAGTGGAATTATCGTAGGGCACTTCAAGGGCGGTCTGTTCCACCCCGCCACCGCCAGGGAGACGACTGTCCACATAGGTCTTTACGGCCCTTTGGGTAGGCAAGATGGCCCCGCTGTTTTCCGATAGGGTGGCATTGTCGGAAATCTCATCGACCTGGGCGCCCCTGTTGAGCCTTAGACCGCCGTTTACCTTTAAATCGTTCCGTACGGCCACCGTTCCCGTATTTTTATTTATAATGGCATCGCCGTTGACCTCCCATTGTTTGTCTCCGGAACTGATGGCATAGGGCACCGCCATTAACTCCGTAGTCCCAACTTCGACCCCGTTCAAATAAACGGTCAAAAACGGGACCTCTTGCCAGTCTAGGCCGGCATAGTTACCGGAAACGACGTCACCCTTGCCGATCTGCAGGCTGAACACACCATTGGCATCGGTGGTCACATTGTGCGATTCTTCATAGGCCACCGGGGCCGTGGCGCTCCCAAAACGGATTCCGACACCGATGGTCAAGGCTTCTTGTTCCATCAGTTGGTTATCGACGCCTCGGGCAACGCCTTGGTAATTGATATAGTTTCGCGATTGGGCCATCACCGTGTTCAAGACACCAAGTGCGAAGACCATTGCCAGTAAGTAGTAATTTCTTTTCATAATTTCTAGTTCTTAATAATCTTATATTCCTTTAATTCACCCTTTCCCTTTAAAACGAGTTGAAGAATGTAAACCCCCTTCGCCATATAGCCCATATCTATCACATGCCTTACTTGCGATCCATCGGTGGTCTTCATCAAGACCCGTTTGGCATCGACCGAAAAAAGCTGCATGGCCAAAACCTTATGGTCACCGGGGAAAACGGTCAACCGTTCAGCCACGGGATTGGGATAGACCACGATGTCGACCTCTTCCTCTTCGGGGAACATGGGCACGACCACGATCTGCCCCCCGGCCCAAAAGCCCTGATCGACGGCAAGGTCGTTCGCCCGATAACCCACGGCGCTCTCGCCAATGGTAAAACCGATACCGGCATCCGGACCGGCCAAAAAACCACCTGCACTGGCGATGACGGTTCTATCAATGGACTGGGCCACGGCGAAATAGGAAATAACAAAAAGAGAATAACACAGGATCCTTTTCATAACACACTGGTTTAACCCTTAATGCGATCTATCGGAAAAGGTTAACACCTGCGGTACAATAGGGTTTGGGAGGGGCGTGCGGACAGGAAAGGGACCAAGTCCGGAGGGTGGAATACAAAAAAAATGCCCAAGGGCGTACCTCGGGCTATGGGCAGTAAAGATTAAAAAAGGGCCCGAAGGCCCATTTTATAAAGGGACTATATCCCCTTGAACCATTCTTGGTACTTGGTACCCAGAAAAGGTGCCGGTTTTTCCTTACCGTTGATGGCGTTCATTAAGGCCACGATCCACATATAGAGCAATACAAAGATGCCTACGATATTGATCAACCAACCAATAATGGGTACGATACCGATAACTCCCAAAACAAGGCCCGTAACACAAAGCCCTATGGATTGCCGTATGTGGTATTTGGCAAAATCGAGTTTCTTTTCGTTGTTCATCACAAAGGCAATGACCAGTCCGATGACGGTTATATACCCGATAATCGCTATTCTTTTGGCTTCTTCATTGACTGCCAAGCCTTTGTTCGCTTCTAAATTCGCTTTTGATGTTTCCATTGTTCTAAAGTTTAAAATGATTATTCAAGTATGTCAATCCGCCATATCGGCCAAGTCGTCTAAATTCAACCGATCGACCAGTTCCCAAGTTTCCTCGGGGTCTAAGCCGGTCGCGTTTACGGTAACCAAAAACCGTCCGTTATAGGTAAACGACAACATGGTTTTGTTGGTCTTTTTCCAATAGGTCTGCCGGGCCTT
Source organism: Pseudozobellia thermophila (assembly GCF_900141855.1). Classification (GTDB taxonomy): domain Bacteria; phylum Bacteroidota; class Bacteroidia; order Flavobacteriales; family Flavobacteriaceae; genus Pseudozobellia; species Pseudozobellia thermophila. Next base: position 712,588 of record NZ_FQYU01000001.1, on the reverse strand, counting down.
GATTCCGTCGACCTCAATGTTTTTTTTATGTTTGTTCTCATCCTCTTCCTCCATCTCCATATTATTAGCCACGCTGTAGCTGGCCGCCATGATACTGCCCGTGGGCCCGGCCCCGTCCACTACGTTGACCCGCAATTTTTTCTTTCCCCCATCATCCTTAAAGGTACCTTCTATCGACTTGACATTGTACATGCCCGCCTGACCGGTCTTAAAACCCGTTCGATTAAGTCCGTCTATTTTTTCGGGAAGCCATTCTTTCAGTTGTGTAGCGGTCAAAGGCTCGGCATTCTTCAGTTTTTCGACATCGTCTTCGAACTTTCTGGCCTGATTGACCAGGGTGGCCGAGTTCGACACCCCTTCCTTGGCCTTTTTCAGTTTTTCCTTTGTCTCGCCCATACAAGCCGACATGGAACTTAGCACGAGTAAGCCGGCCACTAATTTTTTTATGTCTTTCATAATCTGTTTTTATGGTGAACAAAACGATTTTTTTCGCAGGTAGCGGAACTTATTGGCACGTTTCTTCGAGGCCTTCCTTTGCCTCCTTGATCGCTTGTTCGATTTGCGCCCTACTTGCCGTGGGCACACATTGGTACACTGTCTCCAGGGCATCCAAATAATCGTTTCCGGCAGCGGTGTACCTACTACAGTTTTCAGCTGTCGGATCGGCCGAATACGCCACTGTAGCATCGGAAAAGGCCTGTAGCTCATCCATATAAAACTCGGCCCAATTGTCTCCATAACAGGCTCCCTCGGAACCTAAGGGGTTACCGTCGTCGCCTTTGTTACATGCGAGCATTAGCACTGCGGTTGCAACCACACATGCAAGAGAAAGAATCGGTGTTTTTCTACTAGTACGCATAACTTTAAAATTTAAGGTTTGTTTATAAAGGTTTATTATATCGGTGGGGGAAGTATTCTTCAATTCGCTAATATTGCCATCACGGCCTTTTCCGTTTCTTGCGACCTTGGGTTGTATGCCTTATCGGGAAAAGTGGGATATACATTACATTTTTTGTTTTTATAATCCTATGTTTTAAAAGGTCGTACATCCATTAATACCAGAAATATGAAAAGGTCAACAGCCAAGGCCTAAAAAAATTTATATTTATATATGTTTACCTTATTAACCTTCCGGCACTAATGAAAGACGAGCAACTTATTTCTCAGTTGAAGAACAGGGACAGGGACGCCTTAAAAAGTGTTTATGACGATTATAGGTCGGAATTTTTCAAGTTTGCACATCGGTACCAAAAAACCGGGGTCGACCTCGAAGACATCTTTCAAGATGCCCTTATCGCACTTTATGAAAATGCCCAGGCCGGAAAACTGGACCACTTAAAGAGCAGTGTAAAAACCTACTTGTTCAGCATTGGCAAGTTCATGCTCTTCAAAAGGTTCAGGGACACCAAGGAAATAATTACCGATGAAGCCTATATTTTCGACCAGAAGGAAAAGGCCGTGATCGAGGATGTATACCACGACCCTGGGCCCGACGAGTACCAAAAACGGCTAGTGTCCAATTTTAAAAAGCTGGGCGAGAAGTGTCGTGAAATCCTTGAGCTTTTCTACCTAAAAGGGCTAAAGATCGAAGAGATCATGACCGTACAAGGTTACGAAAACAAAAATGTCGTAAAAAGCCAAAAATCGAGATGCCTCAAATCTTTAAAAGACTTAATTAAACGGCAAGATGGATAAAGAAGAACTTATTAACCGCTATTTTGAAAACACACTCGACGAAGCGGGATTGAAGGAGTTGGAACGGTTGTACCAAAGCGACCCCGATTTTGCCGCCGAACTCGATTTCGAAAAAGAGCTGCAAGGGGCGCTCAAAACAAACGAACGTCAGGAACTCCGGGAGATGTTCCGCGAAAAAAGGGATGCCGAGCGGGCAGCGCCCTCAAAGGTCGTCCGCCTACGCCCTTGGTTGATGGCGGCCTCCATTGTATTTTTAGTGGGTATAAGCGCCTGGCTTCTTTTCTTCAATTCGACCGGCATCGACACCGAGGCCCTCTACAACACCCATTTTAGCCCGTATGAAAACGTGGTCCATCCCATCGAGCGGGGCGAACAGCTCGAAGACCTGAAGACCAAGGCTTTCACCGCTTACGAAGAGGGCGACTATGCCTTGGCCCTATCGCTGTTCAAAGACCTTCAAGACAAGAGCAACGACGACTACATCAAGTTCTACGAAGCCATTGCCCTCATGCAACTGAACAAGCATAGCGATGCGGTCGCCCTATTGGAAACCTATATACGGTCCGATGGTGAACTCAAGAACCGCGCCGAGTGGTACCTGGCCCTCAGTTACCTGAGACTCGACCAGGTGGACAAAAGCACAAGCCTGCTTAAAAACGTGGCGGACCATAACGGGTTCAAGGCCAAGGAGGCCCGAAAATTACTCGAAGAACTGGATTAAAGAACTATGGTCGGTTCGAACGGCTTCCCTTAAAATAGGTAAAAAAGCCGACGATAAGCAAAAGCAGCGCGCCTATCCGCCACCAATTGACCGTGGTGGTCACGGGGGAGACATCGCCCGAAACGGCAAAGGCCGCCCAATAGTAAGGGTGGCGCATCAACCTATCGTCGGTGGTCTCCAGGTATTTCAGCTTGGCCTGGCGCAAGGCGGCGCTTTTCGATTTGCCCTCACTGAGCCCCTCATAAAAATACCGCATCAGTTTTACGCTGCTCTTATCGTTTATTTTCCAAAGGGTGTTGACCAACGACTTGGCCCCTGCATAATAAAACCCCTTGGAGAGGCTTAACATGCCCTGTCCTTTTTGAAGTTTCCCTATACCGGTCTGACAGGCGCTCAAGGTCACCATATTGGCCGTTAACGAAGTGTTATAAAGGTCTTTGATATACAGGACATTGCCCTGGGCACTATCTTTTTCCTGACTGAAGGCCAGGTAGGAGTAATCGGGAAAGGCATCATTCGCGGAAGCATGGGTCGCCAAATGGACAATACCGAATTGTGAGGCCCTGGACCTAAAGTTCCGCAAGGTGGCGCTGCCATCAAAGAGGAGCTCAACATCAAAGAACGAAGCGATGCCCCTTACCTCATCGTCGTTGTACAAAAGCTTGCCGAACTGACGGCTGCCATTTGCCTCCTTGTCATCGCCGAAACCGGGCGCAAAGGCTATGATCTTGTTCACATTTTTCCTTTTTACCGCATGGAGCTCCATCAAGGAGGCGAACGAATTGCCATAACTGATACTCCGATCTTCCAAAAGATATTTTTCGTTGTGCCGCAAAAGGTCAAAGGGGAGGTAGTGCAGTTCCCCATCGCGGACAACGATCAAGTTTTCGGCCGTTATGCCTTCGAGCGGCATTTTTAAAACCTTGTCGTAAAGACGTTCGCCCAGCAGGTGCAATTTGTCGTTACTTACCTGGAGCGAAGGTTTGGAAATCAGCCGGTAAAACTCACGGATCTCGTTTTTGTCCGATTCGGAAAAGGGCATCTTAATAAAATTTTCACCCTTATCGCCCAAAATTATGGCATAGAGCCCGTCGGTGGCCACGGTATAGGATATTAGGGCCGTATTTTCTTCGCACAACGTGCGGCGTATGTCGGTCAGCGAAAGGGCCTCGTTTTTGTACTTGAGGTTGTAGTACCTGGGGTAGGCATGCCCGACCGAGTCGAGAAAATTGTAATAGTCTTGTTTTGCCTTGAATAAGTTATCGGAAAAAACGTCTTCGTTTTCGGTGGCATCGAACATTTGTTTTTCCAATTGGGTTATTTCGGCCCTAAGACGGGCCTCCCTTTCGAGCACCTTGTCGGGTACGTCGCCGTATTTTGTGGCCTGGACACTTCGCAGGGCCTCCAAAAGAATAAAATCCTTGCTCCTTTCGCTGATGTTCAAGGCCAGTTCCAAAATAGTCCGGGACCCCTCTTTCTCATAGGCAAGGTGGCTTATTTGGAGTATTCGTTCAAATATGGGATAGGCCTTTTCGGCCAAGAACTGCTTGTCGAGCTTGCTGTCAAACTCGGTTTTCAACAAGTCGAAAGTATTTAGGATATCGCGGCTCGTCTGAAGGGCCATATCCAAAGAACTCCCATCGTGGTCCCTTTCATAGGTTTCATTAAAGAACCTCAGCTTAATATCTAAAAGTCCTAACAACTGCGTCTTCGAAAAAACGCGTTCCGGCGACGGGTTGGTATCGTAGCCCTTGATATCGATGTCGCTTCCGGCATTGTTAAAGGCCTTGGACAAGGCTTCAAGGCCTTGGGTATAATCGCCCTGTTTCAGATACAGTTCGGCAATCTTGCCATACACGTCCGCCACGTCTTGGTGGGGCCGGTGTTGGCGATACTCCATATACTCGCCCAAGGCCATATTATAAAAGGACAAAGCCTTCTTGTATTGCTTCTTGCCCAGATAGGCATCACCGAATATGATATTGACTTCCTTGAGAAAGGGATTGCTGCCCGTAACAAAGGATTTATTTTTAACCAATATGTCGAGGGCCTCGTCGAACCTGCCCTGCTGTACGCGATTTTTGGCGAGGAGAATATAGGTAGACAGAAAGTTGTTCTTCTGCCTAGGATTCGTGATCCTAAGCCTGTAAAATTCGAGGGCCTCTTCGAGCAATTGGTTCGCACGCTCCGGTTTATCCTGGGCCTCGTAGACCTGGGACAACAGCTTTTTGGTATTGTACACCACCGATTGCCAGTCGACTATGCTATCCCTGTAATTATTTACCCAGTCGATGTCCTTTTTAAAGTAAAATTCGGCCTGCTCGTACTTGCCCGTATGCCTATAGGTTAGGCCGAGAAAGCTAAAAATGGCCGACATCATATCGATTTCGGCACTGGTCAGATCCGTTTCAGGAATAGCGCTTAGTTTCTTATAATGCTCAAAAAAGTAGTTTTGGGCGGAGCCATAGTCCTTTAATTTGTAGTAATAAGACCCTTTTTCAAATAGCAGGTTGTCTTTAAAATACTGGCCCATGTACAGGGTGTCGATCCGCGGTGTTCGCTTGACCAGGCTATCGGCCCTACTTATATTTCGACCGTAGTTGCTTAAATCATAAAAATTACTATTGGCGTTGAGCAGGTAGCTAAAGGCCAGCAACTCGCTTTCGATATCGTTCCGTTCCCTGGCCAGGGCAATGGTCTTTTCATAATAAAAATACGCACTGTCCTTATTGGAATAGTGATAGTCCATGGCCTTTTCAAAGGAGCTCCCTATGTCTTGTGCATAGAAAAAACCCGTTTGAACGAATAGAAAACCAAGCGCTATATTTTTTAACTTTTTCATGCACGAAAGTCCTGCAAACCACGGTCTGCAGGACTCAAAATAAGTTTCGAGGGTTATATTCAATCTTTATATACCGGTATATCTAAATATACACTTTTATCAAAAAACCTGCTATTTGGCCTTATGCGCATAACGCCATTGCCCTTTAAGCCCGATTCAATAGGTATTATGGACACTCCTCCCTTGGTACGGTAGACATGTCCGGATTTACCCACAACCCGGTTTTTTTGATCTAATATTTGAATGCTTACCTCGCCCATGTCTTCGGTAACCTGAATACCACTGTAGCCGTCCAAATTGATCTTGGGTATACCACAATTCGCATTGGGATCTTGAAAACAACCACGCGGTGGTCTTGGTGGATAAGGTACTTTTGGCATTTTGATCATGGTCAGGTCTTCTTTGTACAAATCGATCATATTGTCCTTTTTTTGGGCACTTTCCAACTGGGGCAAAAGGTTCCGATTACCGCGCTTGATGGCCACCTGTAATTCGGATATCTGCTTCCTGAGCTTAATCTGCTCGCCCATGGCTGCCTGTTTGAACAACTCTACACCATTTAAATATGGTTCCGTTTGACTTATTCGATAACTTAAAGCCGTAGATTCAAGCTCCAGTTCCTCCATATCGGTAGGCCCTGAGCAGGCCAAAAAGGCCCCTATTAGGGTAATCAACAATATACTGTTCATAGTTCTCATAATTTATACTTATTGGTTTATTTTAGCTCAATTACATCCCTTGTCCCTACTCGGCACAATTGGGGCAACAAAAATTAAGATTCAGTAAGGCCTTCTTGTTTGCCCGATGTATGAATGGCAAATATTTCTGTATAAACAGCAGGGTTTTGCTTATGGTCGATCGGGCCATTAGACGATTTGTTGCGACAAGGCGGTTAGCACCAAGGTTATGGCCACCGTCATTATTGCCAAAAACACCCAAGTTGTTCCTTCTATCTTTCTAAGTTCCATAGCCTCGATTTTTATTTCGTATTCTACGTTTTGATTATTAACTCTCCCTTACTGTTCGATACCACCTTTCCGGTCTCCTTCCCCAATTTGAAAAGATCTCCCGGCGCCCATGGCGATGCCGGCCCCATCGTCTTTCTATCCAGAAAGAGTTCCCTATCGGTATAAATGATTACCGTGGTATTCTTTTTAGGTGTAACTACATCGCCATATATTTCATACGTTCCCTTCAGAAGCCCGACATAGAACGAGCTGTTCCGGTACTTCTCCACTAAATAGGCCTTCCCTTTCCCCTCTACCTGTTCGAACATGAGCAAATGGCTCACCTTTTGTCCGGTCGACTCCACCACCAAGAGTATTTTTACCTCTTTGGTGGTCAAGGTTTGTCCATGCCCTGTCCATTGAACGGCCAGAAGCAGAATAAAGCTTATCGTTTTTACAAGAAACACCATCCGGGATTAGGGCCCTGGCCCTCAATTTATGTCTTGTTGGTCTTCAACGGCCTCTTCATCGGCCGTTGGCACCGTTACACTCTCTTCGGGCTCGTAATCGCAATCATTACCGTAAAGGCAATCCACTAATTCGGTCGTGTCTTCATAGCATGAGCTTAGCATCAAACTGGTCGCGAAAACGCCAATGAGCAATACACTTTTAACTTTCATGGTTTAAAATTTTAATGGTTGATACTTAGCGGAATAAAACTAACTTTTAGCTGCGCAACACAATACCACATATGTAACAAGAGATACAACAGGTGTAACATAAATAGGGTTTCGAGACTGTATTCAGCAACGATTTCATTTTACTTTGCAAGACCTTGTTGTTTGTTGAAGGGCGGGCATCAAACCCTGTCCTGTCAACACATCGTCTTTGGTCTTCAATAAAATCGGGATTGCATCGAAACACATATTTGAAATTCTGTCGAGCACAAGCTTTAGTTTCACCACTTTCCTTTTTGTTTACATACATTGGTACCCGCTACACCAAATGGTAAACATCGGTCGATGTTTTTTTTGGAAATTGAACCAGGAAGGCGTTGAAGCCTACAGCATAAGCTACCTCGTTACTCGTCGCATCGGAGGTGGTAAGGGTTTGGGTCGCATGAAGTTTACGGTGCAGCTGCCTTATTGATGGTCTTAGAAGGAAGAGGTAAAGGTGGTTTTGGATTGTCTTGGGAAGAAGGGCAGCCAAGCCCTTACCGGGGGCCGCACCCTACAAGGTCCTGTGCCCTTGGCTAAGAATGTGCCTTTAGATACTCCGCAGGGGTCGTTTTGTACGTTTCCTTAAAACACTTGATAAAATAGGAAGGGGTGTTAAAGCCCACCGCATAGGCCACCTCATTAACGGTGATGTCCGATGTCCTTAAAATATGTGTCGCCAATTTTAAGCGCTGGGAGCGTATAAACTCCGTTGTACTGAGTCCCGTATAGGCTTGAAGTTTGCGGTGCAACTGCATGCGGCTCATGCCCAGATGGGCACTAAAGACCTTGGCGTTGAATTGCGGGTCGCCCAACTTATCGTCGAGAAGCTGCTGTACCTTGTTGAGAAACAGTTCGTCGGTAGAGGTAATGGCCATATCGCTGGCCTGTAGTTTTAGTTCTTGGCTGTACTTGGTGCGCAACGCCCTTCTCCCTTCAATAAGGTTATCGACCCTTTTGCTAAGGACACGGATCTTAAAGGGCTTCTCCACGAAGTCGTCTGCACCGGACTGCAAGCCCCTCATCTCGTAATCCTCACCCGTGCCCGCGGTCAAAACGATGATGGGTATATGGCTGGTCCGCTCATCGGCCTTTAGCCGTTTGCACAATTCTATACCGTTAATTTTGGGCATCCGGACATCAGAGACAATAAGGTCGGGAACGATCCTCAGGGCCATATCGATGCCTTCCTGCCCATCGGCCGCCTCATAAACCTCATATTTTTCCTTCCATACCGATTTAAGAAACTCCCGTATTTCGGGGTGGTCTTCAACGATCAAAAGAATAGGCCTGTCGTCCGTTCCTTCGTTGTTGGTATCAGCCCCATCCTTTGTTTGCCGATAGCCGACCTCATCCGTTTCCGGTTCGTCCGTCGATAGGCCGCGGGCCTTATCCGGTTTGTCCGTAGTCTTGAATACCGGCAATAAGACCCTAAACGAAATGAAATTATCCCCTTCCCGAACGCCTTCGAGTTTCCCCTTATAGAGCTTTACCGTCTCACGGACCAGGGAGAGTCCGACCCCTGCACCCTCCATGAATTCATCCTTTTGATAAAACCGGGTAAACAGTTTTTCTACATCGATATCGCTGCCGGGGGCTATTTCGTTTTTTACATGGATCTTTAAATGATCGCCCTCCTTGCTAGCCTCAAAACGACAAAGCCCCCCCTGAATTCCGTGTTTGAAGGCATTTGACAAAAGGTTTCCCACTATTTTGTCAAGGGCGTCCTCGTCGTAAAACGCCTCACCGATGTCCTTAATGTCGACTTCATATTTTATCTGTTTCCGCTGGGCGTGATATTCGAAGGAAGCGGTCAGCATTTTTAAGAAGAGTTCGATATTGCCCTTGTTCATTTTCAGTTCGAAGCCCCCTTTTTCAAGCTTGGCCAAATGCAAGAGTTGGTCGACCAAGGCTATCATGCGGTTGGTGTTTCGTTTGATCATCGAAAAATTGGAATACTCCTCATCCGACAGTCGCCCTTCGCCCAACTTGGCATCGATCGGTCCGGCGATCAAGGTCAAGGGTGTTCTGAATTCATGGGATATATCGGTGTACAGTTTTGATTTGAGTTGGTTCAGTTTTTTTAAACGCAGCGTTTCCTCTTCCTTCACTTGTAGGCTCATTTTAATTCGCCATCTCCATTTGAGGTATTTGTACAAAGCCAGGACCACGAAAACAAAGGTGACGAAATAACCGAATTTGGCAAATGTTGTCAGGTACCAAGGAGGTTTGATGGTAAAGGAAAGGGAGGCCGGTACATCGTTCCAAACACCGTCATAGTTGCTAGACTTTACCTGAAACTCATAGGTGCCGGGGGGCAAGCGCGTGTACCGTGCAAAATTTTTGTTGCCCGCATCGACCCAAGCCTCGTCATAATTCAATAAGCGATATCGGTATTCATTTTTTTCGGGCAATGAATATTGAAGGCTTGAAAAAGTAACCGATACCGTATTCTGGTCATGGGGCAGGTCGAGGGTTCCGACGGTCGACTTGGCCTTGCCATAAACCTCAAAACCTGTAATCGTCGTTTTGGGCAGGGTGGTGTTTTCTTCCAAATTTTCGGGCCGGAACCAATAGAAGCCATCGAGCCCCCCAAAATATAATGTGCCGTCGATTCCCCGATAATACGCTCCGGTATTAAATTCGGTTGCCAGACCATCGTAGTTCGTATAGTTGGTAATATGTGGTGGTAACGAATCGGATTTCGGTAGGCCGAATTTGGTAATCCCTTTATTGGAGCTCAACCATAGGTTACCGCTTTTGTCTGGCAGTATGGCATAAATTACATTGTTCGCAAGACCGTTTTCAACCGTAAAGGACTTAAATTGGTTTTTTTCAATATCAAGGGAATTAAGTCCGCCCCCATTGGTACCCACCCATAAGGTTTCCGATCCATCGTAGTAGAGCGACTTAATACGGTTGCTCGTCAAAAAACCTTCCCTACCGCTCGATTTAAAGGATTTGAAGCGTTCTTGGGAAGTATCGAAAAAAACAAGGCCATCGGTCTCCGTACCGATCCACAGATTGCCCTTTCCATCGGAAGTTATTACCCGGATATTATTACTGGAAATGCTGTTTTCGTCCAACGGGTTGTGCTTGTATTTTTTTATTTCCCCTTTTTGTTTGTCGAATTGAATAAGTCCTTCTTCCCGGGTTCCCAACCAAATGCGCCCTTGTTCATCCTGATATATACACCAGACCGTATTTGCCGATAACGAAGGCTTTGACAAGTTGTTGTAGGAAACAAAGCCGCCCTGCCCCTCCCTTATATCGAGGCCTCCGCCTTGGGTGCCGATCCAGAGTTCGTTTTCCCGATCGACAAAAAGGCTCATGATCCTATTGGAACTGAGTGTGTTTTCGCTTGAATAGTCGACCGTATGGGTTCTCCAGCTGTTGGATGCCGGTTCGTATTGGGTGAGCCCCTTGCCCGATGTACCCACCCATACGGTGGCATTGGAATCGACCGCTATCGAACGGACCACATCTATACTTATTTTTTCGGGGGTCTGATAGTTGGTGAAGGAGTTGAATTTTTCCAGGTATTCGTCGTAATAGCTCAGGCCCGCCCCATCGGTACCGAACCAAATGATACCCGAATCGTCTTCATAGATGCATAAAATATCGTTGTAGTGAAGGGCCTTGGGGTTGTGTTTTTCGGCAACAAAACGATCGATGGTCGATGACCTAAAATCGATCAAGAACAGACCGCGACCATAGGTAGCGACCCACAATCTATCGCTACTGTCGAGATAGAGGTCTTCGATGTTCAAATTGACCGGAAGGGGGTCTGTGAAGGGCAGCTCCGATATACGGTGCAAGGTCGGGTCGTTTTTTTTCCTAAAAAAAAGGCCATCGCCAAAACTACCTATCCATTGGCGGCCCGACGGGTCCGTTTCAATATCGCTGAAATTGGCACGAATTTCCTTGCCGTAGCGGTCTTTGAAAACCAGCGCTTCGGAACGGCCGCTCCTTTTATCGAAGGCTATCAAACGGCCGTTCGTAGCCAGTAGAATATGTTCCGGGTCTTGCTGTGAAATACTGTAGATCGGGGTCTGGCCCCCATCGAATGGGGCCACTTGAACAAATTTTCCGGTCCGAGGCTCCAATTTGAACAGGCCATGCGAAAAAGTTCCGGCCCATATATCCAGGGAACGGTCTTGAAATACGACACTGGCATCCTTCAATTCCCCGACGGGCCCGAAGGTTTGTTCGGCATAGTCGAACTTGCGAAGTATTCTGTCGGAAGGTATTATCCACAACCCCCCTTCCCTGTCTTTATAAACCTTGCCCAACTTGCTATAATTGGGTTTGGTGTTGTCTTCAAATGTGAAGGGAAATACCGTGAACTGCCGACCGTCATATTTGTTGAGCCCGTCCTGTGTGGCAATCCACAGATAGCCTATGCTGTCTTGCGTCACAGAAACAGCACTGTTTTGAGAAAGGCCTTGGTGGCCCGACAATTGCCTAAAGGTTATTTGTGATTGGGAATATAGAAAACAAGGAATTGTCAAGCATATCGCCCTGATCATCTGTTCTATTCGTAGGGGTATAAAAGCTCGAATCACCTCAAAACCTATTTAGGTTCAACCATATCCACTTGCACATGACCATAGAAGCTCGAATAAATGCAAAAAAAAAGCCGCAAGTAAAAATTTGCGGCAAACAAGGTTATTTTATTTATGATACCGCCAAACCGTACGCCTCCGTTGATTATCAAAATCGATTTTACCAAGGGTGCTGATTCAGGTAGTTCCCCCGAAACCTATAATCGAGCATGTCACCAATTCCGATGATTTGGGCTGGTGTCCTCAAGGTTGCATCAAGTGAACAAAACAGCTATTTTCATAGCTTGCTTGCCGTAGAGCCGTACCTTATGGTTTGGCAGTTTCATTAAATTATTTGCTTATTCCCCATCTGTGACTTTCGTATTTGTATTACGTTTATCTTGACAAAAATTTCAGTAATCTGTTCTGTTTTGATCTCGGTTAGACCAATCGGGGGAATGTAAAAGTAAATATTTTCCTGAAAACCCCACCATCTAAACCCATAATAATACAACTTAACCCAATACATTTTAGAAGGTTAGCGTATTTATGGTCAGTTATGCGCTAAAAACACATGGCAAACCGACGTCAATTCTCATTTCTAGCCCGAAAACTCCCGGTTATTTTTATGGCCTTCCCCCTAAAGTTTCTCATGACCAGGTTCAATGTCCCGGACAACAAACCGTTTTCCTCTTTGGACACATACACCGTTCCGTGTTCCGTATAAAAGGGCAATTCGCCCAGGGTACCCACGTCGGCAAAACCAAATACGCCTTCTCCCACAGGAGAAAAACCCAAGGTTTTTTGGCTGACATTGTAATGGCCTACCGGGTTATTCGACCCGTCGGCCTGTTTAAAAAGGACCAGGCCCATCGTGTGCTGGATCCCGTTCTTGGAAGGCCCCAAGTTGATCTCGATCCTCGAAAATTTTTTCTTTTGCCCCTTCAATAGGGCCGATTTTTTAAAAACGGCTTTTCCCGAAATTGTAAGGTCTGAAATTTCCTTGGCCTTTACGACATAACTACCGTCTTCGACAAAGGGGTCGTCCAACAGTCTATTGTCACTGGTCCGCGTATTGGAAATGAGCACTATGGGCAAGAGCAGCCAAAAGCCCATTTTACCGGTTTTTATCAAAAAATCCATGTTTTCAGCATTTCAAACGTTAGGGGTTGAGGCTTTCGACCCTCCCCGATTCCTTCTTCGGTTGTCCGAACGCGATGTTCGCTTCCTCTTCCTGGTTCGTTGCCAACTCTTCTGCCACCTCCCTATCATTTCGATCCGTAACGGCCGCCACGACCAAGGTCAAAACCAGTAACCCGAACATAATCACACATTTTTTCATCGCCATAATTATTAATTCAACATCATCTTTAGTTATACCTCGATACACTCAAAATTCAACTATCAATTATGGGAAACATTTTGTCAGGCCTATGCCAAACAACACGTCTAAAGTAGTGTCGGGAGCCTTAAACATCAGGCCGTTTTGTATAAATGGTATCTTTTTTTGTATAATCGGCCCCATCAAAATTCAAAGCGGGAGACAGCCCATATACATGCTTTTTATTTGTAGGTTTATTCTTAGTAATTAATAAAGAATTGCCTTCCAAAATCAAAATCTGGGGCATTTATTACCATTCATACGGTAAATATCACCATCGGTACATATTTTTTTTCTTTTGTGGGGTATACGATTAAATTTGATTAATTTACCGTAAAGCTTAATGTTATGTTAGATGCAGTAATCGTAGACGACGAAATCAAGGCCTTGCAGAGCCTTACTTGGGAGCTGACTAACTTCAGCGATGAGATAAATGTAAACGCCTCCTTTACGGACCCGTTCGAAGCGCTCGACTATTTGGAGAAGAACACGCCCGATTGTCTTTTTTTGGATATCGAGATGCCGACCATGGACGGGTTTCAGTTCATCCAGAAATTGACGAACAAAAACTTTCCCGTGGTAATCACCACGGCCTATAACCAGTACGCCATCAAGGCTTTAAAGAACGAGGCCATCGATTACCTGCTCAAGCCGATAGACACTGACGACTTGCGGGAAACCATTGTAAAAATCAGGAAATTCAACGCCCGAAACTATACCGCCGAACGTCTGGAGAAAATTTTGCTGAGCTTTAATGCCAACCCCAAGCACAAAAAAATCACCTTGAACACCGACGGAAAATTGGTCTTTCTCAATAGTGACGATATCCTCTATGCCGAATCCGATGGCAATTACAGTACGGTGTTCTTAAGCGACGGACACAAAATCGTTCTTACCAAAAAACTAAAGGAAGTCAACGAACTCTTGCCCGATAGTTCGTTCTTCAGAATTCACAATTCGTATATTATCAATTTGAACAAAATAAAGGAATTTTTAAAAACGGACGGATACGTAATTTTGGAGTCGAACCACAAAATACCCGTATCCCGTCAAAAGAAATCCGATTTTTTGGATATGCTCTAACAGTTAATGCAGTCCCAAATTACATATCCTTTCCCTTGTTTCCCTACGCGTATATCACGCCACGTATACCTTGTGCCCATTTTTTTTTTCCTGCTCCTTCAGCTTTCCTTCGCCCAAGGGGAACAAGAACAGTTCCGAAAATCGGTCGACAGCCTTATCGAGTCGGCGCCTAAATCGTACGACCAAATACATACGGCCCTGGCCAAACACAGTTCAGACACCATCAAAATGGCCTATTTTGCCAAAATAGCCCAACTGAACAATTACCACAGCGGCCAAATATACGCCTTGAACGAACTGGGCAGGCGTTTTCGCTTTTTATCGCAGTTCAACGAATCGTTGGAAAAGCACAAGGAAGCCTTGGCAATAGCCAGGAACACCGACAATATCGAGCTCGAAATCTATACCCTTAACATGCTCGGCATACTTTACAGAAGGATAAATGCCATAACAGCGGCGCTCGACCATACCTATGAGGCCCTTGAACGGGCCCAAACCGTGAGCCATCCCGACATGGGCATCAAAAGGGCCATCAACGCATCGGTAAGCAACATCGGGCACATCTATAGGGTCTTGGGGCAATACGACCTGGCCATCGAGCAGTTCAACAAGGCCATAAAATTGGAAGAGGTCCTGAACAACAAACTGGGTTTGGCCGAGAACAACCAGTACATTGGCGAGTGCCTGGAGGCCCAAGGAAGATTGGAAGAAGCCCTTGAGAGTTACAATTGTGCCCTGCGCTACAACCAAGAACTCAAGAACGAGCGGGGCGAAATTCTCTGTCAAAACGGTATTGCCCATGTTTATGTGCACCTCGGAAAAGCCAAGATGGCCGTCTTTATGTTGGGCGATGCATTGGCCCGGGCCAAGAAATTGGGGGAACACGCCCTTATCGCCTCGGTGCATCTGACCTTGGGATGGGCCCTGACCGACCTGAAAAGGTACGACGAAGCCGAAGAGAGCCTGTTGAGCGGACTTGAATTGGCCCGCAAATACGGCCTGATGCGAACCAGGGCAGAAGCCTATTCCTTCTTATCGGACCTTGCGGCCGCCGAAGGAAATTACGAACAGGCCCTAAAATACCACAAAACCTCCCTCGACGTTGAATCACAGATCAAGAACGACCAAAACGTGCGCTATGTCTATAATTCGATTATCGAAAAGGATAACGAGGCCAGGGTATCGAGCATCAACCAGCAACTGCGAAAGAACAATACCCGGCTGCTGGTTTCCGGTATTGCCATAGCCCTATTGGCCGGTATTTTTTACATTCTCTACCGCCAATACCAATTGAAGAACGACAAGAAGTTGCTGACCCTTGAACAAAGCATGCTGCGCAGCCAGATGAACCCGCACTTTCTGTTCAATTCCTTAAACTCCATCAAGCTGTATATCATCAACAACGAACAAAAGAACGCGGTACACTACCTGAACAAATTTTCAAAATTGGTCCGAAAAATACTCGAATCCTCGTCCATACGCGAAATTCCCTTGGCCGAAGAACTGGAAACCGTGGAACTTTACATGAATATCGAGAACATCCGGTTTTCCAACGAAATAGAATTTAAGGTACATGTCGACAAGAACATCGACCCCCATACCGTCAGGATACCGTCGTTGATCCTGCAACCGTTTCTCGAAAATGCCCTGTGGCACGGACTCTCGTCAAAAATCGGGGATAAAAAAATAGAGGTTCACATAACGAAGAAGGTCAAAGACTTTATCGACATTTCCATCACCGATAACGGTATTGGTCGAAAGGCCGCCGAAAAGATAAAGCAGAACAAGGTTTTAAAACGCAAATCGGTCGGTATAGAGATTACCAAGGAACGCTTGGCCAACTTCTCAAAGGATTACTTAAACTCCTTTGACGTCGAGATCGTCGATCTATACGATGCCGCAAACCGGCCTGCGGGCACCCAGGTAATTTTGCACATCCCTACTGCCTAAGGTGCTCCTTCGCCACCTGTTCCAGCTGTTCGTACCAGTCCAATCCAAATTTTCGGATCAGGGCCTCCTTTACAAATTTGTAGATAGGCACCTGCAATTCTTGCCCCAGCGAACAGGCTGCATCGCAAATTTCCCACCTATGGTAGTTTACGGCCGTAAGTTGCGTATACTCGCGTACCCTGACCGGATACAGGTGGCAAGAGACCGGTTTTTTCCAATTAATGGCCCCTTGGTTATAGGCCTCCTCTATGGCGCACTTGGCGGTCCCGTTTTTGGAGAAGGTCACGTAGGCACACTCACTGCCGTTGACCAAAGGGGTTTCCCACTCGCCGTCCTCCCCTTTAATGTATGTTCCCTGTTCCTCGATGGCCGCTATGCCCTCGGGCCTAAGAAAGGGCTTCACCGTTTCGTAAATATCGGCCAAAATGGTGGTTTCGTCGTCTTCGACCGGGGCCCCGGCATTGCCGTCAACACAGCAGGCGCCCTTGCAGGCATTCAGGTTACAGACAAAATCGTTTTCGATGATTTCTTCAGATACTATGGTTTTTCCTAACTGGAACATGATCGTGTTTTACAGAGGCAAAGATACTTTTAAAACCCGATTATTTAACAGTAATTTATCGTAAGATCTATGCCCAAAACCTTTTCGAATAAATGTACTTTTGCCGAAAATTATAAGCCATGGAACTTCATTTTGACCTTCGCGAAGTAGCAACCGCCACTATGGTTCTTTTTGCCGTCATCGACATTCTGGGAAGCGTCCCTATCATTATCGGCCTGCGTAAAAAAGTCGGACACATCCAATCGGAGAAGGCTTCCATTGTTTCGTCGATAATCATGGTCTCCTTTCTGTTTGTCGGCGACGAAATCCTGAACCTTATAGGCATAGATGTCTATTCATTTGCGGTAGCGGGCGCCTTTATTATTTTCTTTTTGGCCATAGAAATGATCTTGGGCGTTACCCTGTACAAGGAAGACGAACCCGAAAGCGCCTCGATAGTACCCATTGCCTTTCCGCTAATCGCCGGTGCCGGGACACTTACCGCATTATTGTCGTTGAGGGCTGAATACCACGTGGAAAACATCATAATCGCTATCTTTGTAAACACCATTTTTGTTTATATCGTTCTTAAATCGTCCAAACGGATAGAAAGAGTGCTGGGCAAAAACGGACTTAACATCATCAGAAAGGTTTTCGGGGTGATTTTATTGGCCATCGCCGTAAAACTTTTCGCCGCCAACATCAACGAACTCTTTTAAAAACAGGACCATTCATGAACAAGGTACTCACCATCGTCTTACTTGCCATCGCCATTGCATTGATGGCCTATAACGCCACCATGATAGATTTTGACGCCCCGCTCAAGGGAGACAGCAGTGTTGCCGTTATCGGTATATTGGCCCCCCTTTGCGCCATTCTCTTGGTGCTGATCTATAGGACAAGTAAAAAAATACAGGACAAGGTAGAGCGACACTGATCACTGTTCCGCCCCTGGTGTGGTACGGGCTGCGTAAGAAGGGCTGTCGAGCTTAATTACCTGCTGTAACATGGCATCTTCGCTACTCTTTATCTTGGCATAGACATTAGGCCCGAAGAGCTGTTCGGCCAAGGCGGCCTTAAGATATACCTTAATGCTCTTTTCGTAGGTATAGAAATCCATTTTAAGGTTTCTCGAGAGCAAGTAATCGACAAACTCTTGAAAAAGAATGTCGTCGACCTTAAAGTTGTCTATAAACTCCTGCTCGCTATAATCGGCATATTTTTGACGGTCGCCGTCCAAATGTTCGAAAATAAAGTAAGACAGCCAGCCGTAGCTGTCCATGCTCTGTACGGCCTCTTCCTCGTTGGTTCCTATGGGCACGAATACATCGGGGATTATGCCTCCCCCGCCATAGACCACTTTTCCCTTGGGCGTGGTAAACTTCAGGGAATCGGCGACCTTGATGCTGTCGACCGAAACCAATTCACCGTTGTGGTAGCGTTCGGTAAATTTTTTATAATAGTCCTTGGTGCCGTTCTTATAGGTCTTCTGAATACTTCTTCCGGTTGGGGTATAGTATCGCGAAACCGTTAGGCGAACGGCCGAGCCGTCCCCCAATTCCATCTCGCGTTGCACCAGTCCCTTGCCGAAGGAGCGACGCCCGACGATCGTACCGATGTCGTTGTCTTGCAGTGCACCCGCGATGATCTCGCTTGCCGACGCCGACCTTTCGTTTATCAATACGTATACGGGCCTGTCTTCAAAACCGCCCTTATCGGTGGCGTAAATTTTATCAATTTTCCCCTTTTTATTCTTGGTAAAAAGAATCAGTTTTCCCTTTTGTAAAAACTCATCGGCCATTTGTTCGGCCACGCCCAAATACCCCCCGGGGTTATCGCGAAGATCCAAGGCCAACTTGTTGGCCCCCTTTTTTCTTAGTTTGGCAAGGGCTTCCTTAAACTCCTTATAGGTAGACTCCGCAAAGCGGTTGACCTTGATGTAGCCTATGTCGTCGGTGAGCATGTAATACGATTCTACGCTCTTTATCGGAACGATGCCCCGCTTGACCTTTACATCAAAAATCCGATCCTCTTCTTTGCGGTATATTTTTAAGGTAACCGTACTGCCTTTCTCTCCCTTTAGCTTTTTTACAATGTCATCGCTTTGGAGGTTTTTTCCATAAAGGGTATCCGAATCGGCCATCAATATCCGGTCGCCCCCTTTAATGCCCTTTACCTCACTGGGGCCATTAGGCACCGTCCGTATTACGGCTATGGTATCCTTATAGGTATAAAAATTAATTCCGATCCCAACGAAATCGCCCTTCATGTTTTCCGAAACCCGTTTCATATCCTGTTTGGGGATGTACACCGAATGCGGGTCGAGTTTTTCCAGGATTTGGTTTACCGTCATGTCGACGATGCTGTCGGTATTGATGTCATCGACATATTCGTAATCGATATAATCGATAAGCCTGTTCAGCTTGTCTTTCTTTGAGTTGGTGGTGAAAAGTTTTTCGGGCGTATCGCTAAAATGTAATTTGCCCCCGACAAAAATACCCACGGCCAGAGCGGCGGCAACGATAGTCGGCCATATGTAACTGAGTTTTTCTTTCATAAATCAACGGCCGCTAGACCAAGGTTTCTATTTCGGGCATGTGGACCAGTTCAACGCCGGCCCGCTCCAAAAACCGCAGGCCCGAATCGTCTTTATACGCCGTTTGGTACACTACACGTTTAATGCCGGACTGGTGGATCAGCTTGCTACATTCCCTACAAGGCGATAGCGTAATGTACAGCGTTGCCCCTTCGCAAGATTGGGTCGACGAGGCCACCTTACTGATGGCGTTGGCCTCGGCATGCAGCACATACCATTTGGTATATCCTTCTTCGTCCTCACAAATATTCTCAAAACCGGTTGGTGTACCGTTGTACCCATCGGAAATGATCATTCTGTCCTTAACGATAATGGCCCCCACCTGTTTTCGTTCGCAATACGAAAGTTTGCCCCATTCTTGGGCCATCCTTAGATAGGCCTTATCGTATTTCTCTTGTTTACTGTCTTTCATCACCTTGGAAAACCACTAAGATACCTGCTTTCAAAAAGTTCGGCAATTATTTGGGGTTAATTTTAAGTGAAAGCAAAAAAGGCCTATACGGGAAACGTACGAACCAACATAGGTATTGTAAGAAGCAGAATTAAACTTGAAAAAATGACGACGAACCATTTTTGTGAAAGCTTGGTCCCCGATATCACAAAGTAGGAAATCGTCAAAACCGAGAGCACGATTACCACCTGCGATACCTCGATGCCCGAGGCAAAGCCCAGCAAGGGCACCACCTTGTTGTCGATCTCGGCCATCAGCATTTTAAAGTAATTGCTGAAGCCAAAACCGTGTATAAGTCCGAAAAATGCCGTGGCCAAGGTGTGAAGCCACAGGCTTTTGGTTGCCGATGGCCTATTGACAAACACCAAGTTGAAAATAGCGGTCAATGCAATGGTCACCGGAATCAAAAATTCTATAAGCTCCACATCCATTTCGACCACGCCGTACGTGCTCAAGGCCAATGAAAGGCAGTGCGTAACGGTAAACACCGTTGCGAGCAACACTACGCTTTTCCAGCTTTTGAACGTGAAGGGCAGGGCCAGGGCCGCCAAAAAGAGGATGTGGTCGTAGGCATTGATGTCGAGCACGTGCCCCACTCCCAAATTTAAATAGAACCAAAAGTCTTGCATCGTGTTTGAAATAAGGATTACTTATCAAAGATACCAAAAGTGGGACATACCACCGGCCTACCCGATACCGCGCTCCTTTTGGATTTCCTCGTAGGCCTTTTGCACCTGTTTGAATTTTTCCTCGGCTCCTTTTTTAATGGCCTCGTCTTGCGTATTCACCCGATCCGGATGGTACTTTTTGGCCATGGCACGATAGGCCTTTTTAACCTCTCCGTCGGTAGCCGTCTTTTCGATTTCGAGAATTTTGTAAGCATTGTCGACCGATTTGATGAACATGGCCTTGATACTCTCAAAATCTTGCCGGCCTACACCCAGATAACCTGCTATATCGCTTAACTTGTTCTCCTCGGGGGCGCTAACCGAGCCGTCGGCCTGTGCAATGCCAAAAAGAAAATGCAACAACTGCAAACGCAATTCGTACCGGGTACGCTGGTTGAGGTAGGAGCAAATGCGCTGGGCAGAAATCTCGTGCTTTTTGTTGATTTCATTGAAGGTCCGAAAAATGGCATTGGCCCTATCCTTACCATAGGTGCTGACAAAATACTGCCGAACATAGTCCAATTCTCGCTGGGTCACCTTACCATCGGCCTTTATCACAATAGAGCACAGCGAAAGAAGATTGAGTTCAAAATCGGCTGGCGAGACGGTCTGCCGAGTCATGTCCTGAAAAATGGTCTGTGCATTTCGGCCTCCCCCACTTAGATTATCTATAAAACTACCCAACAAAAACCCCAAGATAGCTCCCGGAAACCGGTAAAGGAAATACCCTAGAATGGCCGCGAACCATTTTATCATAACGTCTATAAAATTTTGGCAAAGATATTAAAAGAGCCCAGATATCCCGAAAAGGGCACAAAGAGCTTTCAAAGGCTTTTCCGCACAAACTTCTGGCGGTGGAAACATCAATAAAAACCAGGGGACCACAAACCAAAACGAAAAGCACGCTCTTAAAATAAGGAACTTACCTAAGGTAATGTTAAGTCGTCCAACAAAATGCGACTAATTAAGTATCTTTGTCATCCTAAAAATAGAAGTATATGTATCCTGAAGAATTGGTAAAACCTATGAGAGAAGACTTGGCATCTGCCGGCTTCGAAGAATTGTATACGGCCGAAGCGGTCGAAAATGCCATTAAAAAGGAAGGTACTACCTTGGTGGTAGTAAATTCGGTTTGTGGTTGTGCCGCCGCCAATGCAAGGCCGGCAGCCAAATTGAGCCTTCAAAACGCCAAAAGACCCGATAGGGCGGTAACCGTTTTTGCAGGTGTGGATACCGAGGCCGTCAACGCGGCCAGAAACCTTATGGTTCCTTTTCCCCCTTCTTCACCAAGTATGGCCCTTTTTAAAGATGGCGAGCTGGTGCATATGATCGAACGTCACCATATTGAGGGCAGACCGGCGGAATTGATCGCGGAAAACCTGATCGGTGCTTTCGAGGAGTTTTGTTCTTAGACCAAGATCTTACAATTGATATAGCGGACCTTCTGGCGACAGTAAGGTCCGTTTTTTGGTAGCCCGCCCTGTCAAATGGCAAAATTTTCCTGCATCGCGTATTTTAGTACCCCCTGTTTTTTTGGCGAACTTGCAATAATCTTATTTTTGCGGCATGCAAAAAGTATTGGCCTATCCGTTAACAGTCCTATACCAGATTCTCTTCGGGCTGTGTCTTTTGGTTTTCCATCCCGTTCAATGGGTCTGCTTTAACCTTTTCGGTTACAGTGCCCATAAAAGGAGCGTAAGCCTATTGAACCTTTGCCTAATGCGATGTACCCATGTCTTGGGCACGACCTACAGCTTTAACAACCCCTATGACCTGCCCACCGATCGACCGTTGATCATTGTGCCCAACCACCAGAGCATGCACGACATACCGCCCATCATTTGGTACATGCGCAAATACCACCCCAAATTCGTAAGCAAAAAGGAACTGGGCAAGGGCATTCCCAGTGTATCGTACAACCTAAGGCACGGCGGATCGGTATTGATCGACAGAAAGGACAGCAAACAGGCCCTGGTCGAAATTTCGAAATTGGGCAAGTACATCGAAAAGCACAAGCGAAGTGCCGTTATATTTCCTGAAGGGACACGTAGTCGTACGGGACATGCCAAGCCCTTTAAGGCCACCGGCCTAAAGATCCTGATGAGAAATGCCCCTTCTGCCCTGGTGGTTCCCATCACCATAGACAATTCGTGGAAAATGATGCGGTACGGAAAATTTCCGAGCGGCATAGGAAACCACATCACTTTTACCGTTCACAAGCCCATCGAGATCAACAATAATTATGATGCCGTTTTGGCGGAAGCGGAAAAAGCCGTAGTATCGGGCCTAACCTCTTTCCGAACCGAAAAATGAACGACGCCGAAATTGTAGAACATACCATTGCCTTTGTCAAGGAAACCCTAAAAGGAGCCGAGGGCGGACACGATTGGTTTCATATCCAACGGGTCTTTAAGAACACCCTGCTTATCGCCAAGGAAGAAAAGGTAGACCTACTGGTGGTGAGCCTAGGGGCCCTGCTTCACGATATTGCCGACGCCAAATTTCACGACGGCGACGAAACGGTCGGCCCGCAATTGGCCCGCACCTTTTTGAAGGAGTTGGACATCGATAAGAATACGGTACAACACGTTATAAAGATTATCGAGAACATTTCGTTCAAGAATACCCTTACATCCCGTCCGGATCGCCCCTTTGATTCGAAAGAACTTCAGGTCGTCCAAGATGCCGACCGCCTCGACGCCATGGGCGCCATAGGTATTGCCCGAGCCTTTAATTACGGTGGTTTCAAGAACAGGGAGCTGTACAATCCCGGCATACCGCCCAATCTTAAAATGACCAAGGAAGAGTATAAAAAGTCGAAGGCCCCGACCATCAACCACTTCTACGAAAAACTCCTCCTGCTCAAGGACAGGATGAATACGGACACGGGGAAAAAATTGGCCGAAACCAGACATAAGTACATGCTGGACTTCTTGGAACAATTCTACAAAGAGTGGGATCCCTTGTCATCGGGAACCGCACATTGATACCCAAGGGCGCGGGCAAAAAAACTATATTTTTTGTACCTTCAAATGCTCAATCTAAACTCACTGAAAAATTATGCAAAGACGAAAGTTTATTAAAAATGCGGCGGCCGCATCGACCGCCTTTACCATTGTGCCTAGTTTCGTAATGGGCAAAGACCATGTACCGCCCAGCGACACCCTGTACATGGGCGCTTTCGGCGTCGGGGGCCGAGGGGCGAGCGTAATGAGGGGACTCCACGAAACCGGAAAGGTCAAGTTCGTAACTTTGTGCGATGTAGACGACCGAAGGGCAGCCGACACGTACAAAAAGTTCCCGAAGGCCAAAAGGTTCAAGGACTTTAGAAAGGTCTACGACAAGCACATCAAAGACATCGATGCCATAATGGTAGCTACGCCCGACCACATGCATGCCTCGATCGCCCTACCCTTTATGCGGGCCAAAAAACATGCGTATGTAGAAAAGCCCTTAACACACAACATTAACGAGGCCCGCTTGATGACCACCGTGGCCAAGGAAAACGGTATCGTAACCCAAATGGGCAACCAAGGGGCCTCCAGTGATGGCAGCCGGGAAGCCAAGGAATGGATACAATCGGGGATAATCGGCAAAGTCTACAAAGTAGATTGTTGGACCAACCGCCCCGTATGGCCACAAGGGGTACCGGCACCTACCGAAAAGCAGCCCGTACCCAAGGGACTCGACTGGGACCTATGGCTGGGAGTTGCCGAAAAACGCGATTACAATGCGGCCTACCTGCCCTTTAAATGGAGAGGTTTCTGGGATTTCGGAACAGGCGCCTTGGGCGATATGGGCTGCCACATTATGGAAACCCCTTTCGGAGTGCTCGACCTGGGCTACCCAACAGAGGCCGAAGCTAGTTGTACCACCAACTGGGTGGGCGATTTTGTCGAGGCCGACTATAGCGAGTCGTGCCCTGCCTCATCGATCGTCCGCTTGAAATTCAATACCGAAGAGCATGGCGACATCGCCCTGAACTGGTACGATGGCGGCCTAATGCCCGACCTGCCCGACGAACTTGCCGATGGCGAAACCATAGGCGATAGTGGCGGAGGCTCCGTTTTTTATGGTACCAAGGGTATTTTGGTGGCCGACACCTATTCTCGAAACGCCCGATTGCTACCCAGTAAGAACATGGAAATGTTCAAGGCACCGGCCCCCTATCTCAAGAGGATCGATGGCGACGTAGACGGGCACCAACGCAACTTTGTGGAAGGCTGCCTGAACGGTATCGAGACCTCTTCCGATTTTAAACGATCAGGACCATTGACCGAAGCCGTACTCATGGGCAACCTTGCCATTAAGGCTTTCCAATACAAAAAGTTGAAGGAAGGTAAAAAAATTGGCGATTGGGATCCTTTCGAATACCCCGGAAGAAGAAAAATCCTTTGGGACGGGCAAAACATGAAGGTCACCAATTGGGACATGGCCAACGCATGGGTCAAAGGCAAATACAGAAAGGGCTGGGAACTATCCTAAGCGCTTACAAAAACCGAAGGCGTCGGAAAAGCATTTTCGCTTTTTCAGTAGCGCCTTCGGTCTTTAACCAACACTAACCAACTACTTATTTTTTAAAAGGCATACCCGGCCGAAATCTGAACCACGTTGTTCTGGCTGCTGCCGCTAACATCGCTGCCGTTGATATTGGCGATTCCCTTGTTGTATCGAAGGCTGAAAAAGATATTCGCGTTCAGTTTATATGAGGCCCCGATGGCAAAGGCGACATCGAGTTTTTTGAACCGATCTTCATCGTCGACATTGTCAGAAATCAAAAACCCGACCAATGGTCCGGCCTCGGCACTCAACCCTTCAATGATATAATACTTGCCAAGAATGGGCAGGTTCACGTAATCGAGCGTTAGGTTGTCACCGTTACTTCCATAACTCCATTTGGTTCCTTGGGACGAATAGAGCAGTTCGGGCTGAATGGCCATTTTTTCAGAAATGGGAATTTCGGCCACCCCGCCCAAGTGAAAGCTTACCTTAGAGCCGAAACTGCCCAAATTGCCATAGTAATTGGAACCTCCTATGTTCGCAATATTCAATCCTGCCTTTACCCCAAAACCAAAGTCTTGCGCGCTTACTTGATAGGTCGAAAGCATCAACGTGAAAATAAATACCAGTTTTTTCATACTTAAATTTTATTTAATTGTTTCGCTTGTTAGTGCCCCATGGGCGAAAAGGTTAACACGAAGTATGAAAAAATGGCGTATTTCAAAACAGTTTAAGCTGGCCCCCTTTGTGCCCCGCATGCAGATCGTGGTTAAGTTCCGGAAATTTCCGGTCTTTGAAATAGGTGCGCCGGGCAAGTCGGACCAAATCGTGGATTTGGGTCGCAATACTTCCTTCCCCCCGATTTCTAAGCCCAAAACGGCTATCGTTCAGCGAGCCCCCATGGCATTCGGCTATCTGATGCAATACCTTGTCGGCCCTATGGGGAAGGGCCTTTTTGATCCAGTCCGAAAATATTTGTCCAATGGCACCGTTCAGGCGCACCACGGTAAAGCCAAAGGAAAGGGCCCCATTCCCCGAAACCGCTTTCGCCAAATTTAAGATCTCGTGACTGTTGATACCGGGTATGATAGGGGCCAACATGGCATTTACGGGGATTCCGTTTTCCGATAAAATCCGTATGGTCTCCAACCGCTTTGAAATAGTGGCTGTCCGCGGTTCAAGTATTCTACGTGTTTCTTCAGACAATGTGGTGACCGACACGTTAACGCCAACAAGACGGTGTTTGGCCAGTTCCTTTAAGATATCGAGGTCGCGAAGGATCAGGGCGTTCTTGGTGATTATTCCTACGGGATGCCTGTATTTGAGAAAAACTTCAAGGCAGGCCCGTGTAATTTCAAACTTTTTCTCGGCGGGCTGATAGCAATCGGTGTTTCCGGATAGGACGATGGTCCGGGCCTCCCATTTTTGGCCCTTCAACTTGTTTTCCAGCAGTTCCGGAGCCGCTTTCTTGACCAGTATTTTTCGTTCAAAGTCTAGGCCCGCCCCATAGCCCCAGAACTCATGGGTGTTGCGGGCATAACAATAGATGCACCCATGTTCGCAGCCCTGGTAGGGATTCATGGAATACATCATGCCCACATCGGGACTCGTCACCTTGTTAACGATGGTCTTTGGGAATATAGGAAGGTATTGGGTCTTGTTCTTGTCGGACGCCTCGCCCTCCATCCTGCAGTACTCCAAAAAGTCGTCGCGCGTCTCGTGGATGTGCTCGAGAAACTTGTTGGGTACCTGCCGTTGCGCACCCCGGCCCTTGATTAAATCATCGGATTTCACAAATATTGGATTTTATCCAAATTTATGGAATAAATCCAATTTATAATGTTTTGGAACTTTAATTAACAGTCACCTCGACCATTTGTTTCTTGCTTCCCCTTTTGGCATAGAACAATAGCTTGTCATGGGCTTTGTCGACCAAGGGGCGGGAGACCATTATGGGCAAACGCACTTCCTTGTCGTCGACCAGTTTTTTGTACGAAAGGTCGCCCGAAGCATCGACCTTGATGACGAACATATTGGGGTTCCGGCTAAAACCTTGCTTGAACAGGATGCGCTCGTTGCTTAGTTTTTGTGGGTTTTCACCTGAATTAATAAAAAAGTACATGTCTTCCCCGTGGCCGTATGCCGAATACGAAGCGTAGGAGGCATCGCCTTGGGTAACCTCGGTCTTATTGATGTTACGGGCCCAGACCATGTTACCTGAGGCATCGAGCTTGGCCAACACAATGTCGTTGTAATGGTAGCGTTCGGTAATTTGGGTGGCTCCGGAGCTGATATCTTCCCCCTTGGTCACAAAGTACTCTTCGGCACTAAAAAGAATGTCCTTGTTGGGCGTTACATATACGCTCTTAAAAATCAGGTTTTTGATTTCCGCATCCACTTCCCGTCCGAACTTGTCCAACATAAACTGATCCGAGAAAGGATTGTACTTTTGGCTGCGTATGTCCAGGGTATTGGCATCTAAATTAAAGTAAACCAAACCATTGTAGCGGTTATCCTTTCGGTCGGCATAGAAGCCCACCACTTTAAGGTCATCGGCGACCAAAATGGGTTTGAGCGACTCCGGAAACTTTCCGGCACTCAAGAACTCCTGTATGGTATGCCCCGATTCGGATACCTTGACCAGCTCATATTGAAACCGTCGCTCCTTAAGGTTGTTCCTTCTTTTCTTAAAGTAGGCCTTGCCCATCAAATAAAGTGATGACATATCATTTGACACCTCGATGTTCTCAAAGGCATAGTTCTTTTCGGCGATTGCCTCGGAAAAGTCGTACTCCAACCGTTTTTTTAAATCCGTTCCGTAGAGAAATATACGGTATTTCTGCTCCTTTCCCTCGCGGTGGTGTACGGTAATGGCAAAGGCGCTCCGGTCGTCGTTAAAATGCGTCGTCGTCGAAAACCCGTTGCCGAAATTTCGGTTGTATTTATTGACCGCCAGCGGATTGGGTACTTCTTTCGAAGGAATGGATAGCAGCCGTCTCTCGGTAAAATTGAATTCGTTGATCGGACTGTGGTGTACCACATAGGTGTAGGCCTCGCTGTTATAGTCGTATCGGAGTTCTAGCAGGTATAGTTGGCCGTTCTTTACGAAGCCGTCTACCATGTGCTCGCCCGACTCCTTGTAATTGTAGTCGGCCACTAGGTTAAGGCCCTCATCGTACACCTCTATAAAATGGCCCTTCGGCCTAAGGGGGAAGCCCCCATAATAGGTACGCACCAAAATGGTCTTGCCCTTTTCGGCGCTCTCAATGGACAGAACCCTGGAATATTTATGCCTATCGGAATAGTTTTCGCCCAGGGTATAATCTACAGGTATTTCCTGCGCATAGACACCGGTAATGGCCACCCAAAGAATTAGGGCCGCCCATCTTTTTCGAATTTGCATAAGTAGGTATTTTCGGGTATGCTACCTTCCCGGAAAGTCGGCTTTCCGTTTTTCCAAGAACGCGGAGGTGCCTTCCTTAAAGTCTTCTGTGCCAAAACAGGCCCCAAAAGCGGCAATCTCGGCGGCATATCCATTACTATTCTTAAAACCCGCATTTATCGCTTTTATTGCGTAGCTGATCGCAACGGGCGAATTATTCGATATCTTGCCGGCCAACTCCCCACAGAAATCCAAAAGTTGCCCTTGTGGAACCACATGGTTTACCAGGCCGTAGCTTAGGGCCCTATCGGCATCGATCATGCCTGCGGTCATAATCAATTCCATGGCCCGCCCCTTGCCAATAAGCCTCGGTAGGCGTTGCGTACCCCCATACCCCGGAATGACGCCCAAGGACACCTCGGGGAGGCCCATTCGCGCATTTTGGCTGGCTACCCTAATGTGACAGGCCATGGCCAGTTCGAGTCCCCCACCCAGGGCAAATCCGTTGACGGCGGCAATAACCGGTTTTGAAAGGTTCTCGATAAAATCGAACACCTTTTCGTGCCCCTCTGCGGCCAACCGTCCGCCTTCTTCTTCCGAAAAGTGCGCAAACTCTGAAATATCCGCCCCGGCGACAAAGGCCTTGTCGCCACTGCCCGTTAAAATGACAACTTTAATTTCCGCATCCTTTTCCAGATCGGCAAAGGCGGCGTGCAGTTCATCCAAGGTTTCCTTGTTAAGTGCGTTCAGTTTTTTAGGACGATTAATGCTTAGGTTCGCCACACCATTGTTCGATGACAGAAGAATGTTGTTATAACTCATTGGTAAAAGTGTTTAAATTATTTCAATTGGATATCCATGGTTTTAACGATCAGGGTTTTGCCTTGGGCAACTTGACGGTAAATACCGTTCCTTTTTTGGGCTGCGAAGTGAACTCGATACTTCCTTGGTAGGTCTCCACAATATTTTTAACCATACCCAGACCCAATCCCATGCCACTCGACTTGGTCGTAAACTTGGGTTCGAATATTTTATCCCTGTACTGATCTTCGATTCCGATCCCGTTATCGGCCACACAAATTTTTACATACTGGTTCTCAGAGGCCACCGAAACCAAGATACGGGGCGATTCGACCTCGGGCACCGCTTGGATGGCATTTTTTACCAAGTTGGTCACCACCCGGATCAACTGGGTACGGTCCATTTTAGCGATAATTTCCTCTTCTTCGGAAATGAAGTGGATATACTCTTCATTGAAAATATCGAGCGCCAACTTTACAATTTTCACCACGTTCAGGGTTTCGTTCTGCTGTGCCGGCATTTCGGCAAAATTGGAAAAGGCCGAGGCAATACTGCTCATGGTGTCGATCTGCTGGATCAGGGTCTTCGAAAACTCCTTGACCTTGTGCTCGATATCGGGGTCGGTCGGGTCGAACTTGCGCTCAAAACTCTGAACGCTCAGTCGCATGGGCGTTAAAGGATTCTTGATTTCGTGCGCCACTTGTTTGGCCATTTCGCGCCAGGCCTGTTCCCGCTCGCTTCGGGCCAACTTTACCGCACTTTGCTCCAACTCGTCGATCATCGCGTTGTAAGAGGTTACCAATTTTTTTATCTCTAGGCTAGGGTTGTTGATATAGATTTTTTCATTTCTCCGGTGCAGGTGGGTTTTTCCCAACATATCGGATACGGTCTGCAACGATCGGGTAATATAGGTCGATATAAAATAGGCCAGGCCTATGGCTATAAAAAGCATTAGGACATATACCCCGGCCAAGCGCGTCAAGAACTCCCGCAACTCCATGTTGCTCATCGAATCGTCTTCGTAATATGGCAAATTCAATATACCGATCGGTTTGAACTTATGGTCGTTAATGTAGGTATACGATGCCCTGTAATTGTCACCGGCAACGACCTTTTCGTCGACAAACCTTTTGGTGGGACTCGCCTCGAGGCTGTTCAAGATATAGGGGTCAAGGCAATTGGAAACCGAATCCTGCTCGAATTTCGGACGGGAGCTTTTAAGCAGTTGCCCCTCGAGATCATAGATATTCAGGCGTTGGTTCTGCACATTGGCGATCCGATAGATTTCCATTTGAAAAATATGGGGCAGGTTCTCGGTCGTTACCGGATAAGTGGTTTCCCTCAGTACGTACTCCACACTCTGTTTCACTTGTTCTTCCTTGCGCTCCAAACGCGCCTTATGGTAATCCTTCGCCTGTTCGTGGTACTGATAGATGGTAATACCGGCAATCAATATGGAAGCAATGACCACCAATAAAATCATCGATATGAAGATGCGGGACCTAAGAGACAATTCGGTAAGCAAGAGACCAGGGTTTGCCATCAAAGGTAGCAAATATCGCACCAAATTCTTTCGCTTTTCAATGCGTCAAAACGATACGGCCGATCGGAAACATCGAAGAAGGGCTATGCTTCGGGATTTTTATCGCGTACGCGCCTGTAGAGCCGAATACCCAGCATAAGCAATATGCCCAATACGATGATGCCCACCACGCCAAAAATCCAGTTGAACGCATTTTTTAAAATGACCAAAAAGACGATGGCGAACAGGAGCAGGGTCGCCCCTTCGTTCCAAACACGCATATACTTGGAAGTATAGTTCACCTCATTACGCTGCAACTGTTTAAAGATGACGTGGTTTTTGAGATGATAGGCGATCAAAAGGGCGACAAAGGTCAGTTTGACATGCATCCAGGGCTGTTGTAGAAAATTTGGGGCCAATATTAAGAGCCAAACGGCAAAGAGTACGGCAAGTACGGCAGAAGGCCATGTAATGATGTACCATAGGCGTTTGGTCATCAACTGTAATTGCTTAACAAGGATTTCCCTTTCGGGCGATGCTTTTTGGGAAGCCTCGATATGGTAAATAAACAGTCGGGGAATATAAAAAAGACCGGCAAACCAGGTGATTACAAATATTAAATGCAAGGCCTTGATGTAGTTGTAATACTCCAACACTCGTTTCTATTTGAGGTCCAAAGTTAGACAAATGTCTCAACTTTTAACCCCCTCTGACGGTTTTAGTATGCGAAGGGCGTACATCGGCCAAAGTATCGGCCGCAACTGTGACACCCCCTACAAATCGCACCGACCCCATCGTTTTAAAGCCAAAAATTATACCTGCCCAGGTCATGGGGCCACAAAAAAACAACCCCCGGTACTTTTAATAACCGAATTGCCTCGCTATATTACTTAGCCTTAAACGACATCGACCATGGCCATTATAAGAACTACCGACACACTATCTACCGAAGACCAAGAAGCCCTCCGCAATGCCAAGCAAAAAATGGAACAAGTCAGCTGGGCCATGCAAGGACTGAACCAGATGGGAAACCTTATCGACAAGAGGATCCAGCTCCTGCCCAAGAAGCAGCAACAGTGGCTTCAACAACTGTCGTACAACGTACTGCATACCGTCGTCAACACCAATTTGCTTACGATGCGTAAAGGCAAGGTGCCCAAAACGCCCTTAAACCTCCTGTACAAGGCCATGGTAACCTCATCGGGGGCGGTCGGGGGCGCATTTGGGGCCACGGCCTTTGCCGTAGACCTGGGTATCGCCACCAAATTGATGATGCGCTCAATAATGGATATCGCCCGCAGCGAAGGGGAAAACTTGACGGAACTCGATACCCAACTGGCCTGTTTGCAGGTCTTTGCCCTCGGCGGGAAAACCAAACACGACGACAGCCTCGATACCGGATACTATGCCACGCGAATTGCCCTCAATGCAGCGGTCAAAGGCTCGTCGGGCAAATTGATAGAAGGACTTTTGGTAGGCACGGGCAGTCCCGTATTGCGTTTGGTTTCGTCCATAGCCTCCCGTTTTAGCATACAGGTTTCCGAAAAGTTCGTGGCGCAGGCGATTCCCTTGATCGGTGCGGTCGGCGGGGCCTCCATCAACCTGGCCTTTATCCAGCACTTTCAAAATATGGCCCAGGCCCATTTTAGCATCCGAAGGCTCGAACGCAAATACGGGGAAGCGCTGATCCGGCAGCGTTACGAAGAGATGACCGTACCCCAAAAACAATCGCGACGCCCCGTTTAGGTCTACCGATTTTATTGAATATATTTAAAATCAACTCAATACAACACTTATGAAAACCAAGTCGTTTACATTTTCCCGATCAAGGTACCCGTTTTTCCTCCTTTTGTTACTGGGCATCCTATTCGATGTGCAGGGCCAAGACTTTCTTTATGGCGACCCCCTGCCCGATGCCCCCGAACTGGCGGCACGTGGGCCGTATGGGGTAGGTGTGCGGACCATGCAATTGGTCAACCCCGACCAAATCGACATCTTGAATTCTAAAAACGGAAAGGAAGCGAGATACGACCGTCCTTTGACGATCGAAATATGGTATCCGGCAAGTATAGCTCCGAGCACCCCTGCTTCCGTAACCTACCACGAGGTAATGGGTACCCGCGGCGACTCCTTACGCCCCTTACTTCCCTTTGAATTCAAGGGAAGGGCCCTAAGGGACGCCGAACCGGTAAAGGCAGCACAACCGTTTCCCTTGGTGGTCGTATCCCATGGCTATGTCGGTTCGAGGTACCTGATGACCTATTTGACCGAAAACCTGGCGTCGAAAGGCTATGTCGTCGTAGCCATTGACCATACCGATTCGACCTTTAAGGATGCCAATGCCTTTTACAGCACCCTGCTGAACAGGGCCAAAGACATCCGGTTCGTAATAAATGCCATGGCCGATTTGGGAAAAAAGGATCCGAAAGGGCAATTGGGACGACTCATAGACGGCAACCATGTGGGCATTATCGGCTATTCAATGGGAGGCTACGGCGTGCTCAACGTTGCCGGGGCCGGATACAGCGACGGGCTCACCGCCTTTTTCGGGCAAATGACAGGGGGCAGTAGAGCCATAGCCGAATTGGCGGCCAGTAATTCCGATTATCAAAACCAAGGAGACCAAAGAATCAAGGCCGTAGTAGCTTTTGCCCCATGGGGCATGGAGCGCGGCGTATGGGACCTGGAGGGACTGAAAGGGCTACGCACCCCGACCTTCTTCGTCGCAGGGGACCAAGACGATATCTCGGGCTATGAAAAGGGCATAAAGGCCATATACGAGGGAGCCATTAACGCCGAGCGCTATCTGTTGACCTATAAAAACGCACGTCACAATGTAGCTCCCAACCCACCCCCTGCCGAGGCCTTGCGGCCCGGTTTGCACATCGATGAGTACTATCGCTATGCCGAACCCTCGTGGGACCAACGGAAGATCAACAATATCAACCAGCATTTTGTAACGGCCTTTTTGGGCACCCATCTCAAAGGGGAAGACCACAGCCTGTATCTAAACATTCCTGAAAACTCAAACGAAAAAGACTGGCCGGGCTTTAAGCCCAGGTCATCGACGGGAATGGAGCTGTTGCACGCCGCTGGAAAAGCGGAATAAGTACCCACCGAAAAAATAAAGCCAATGCAAGTTGCCGCAGGAAGAAGGATAGGTTTAGCCCACCCCGGATTAGGGGCCAATCAGCCTCCGCCCTTGGCCAAGGTGGCACGTACTTCCCTCCACAAATAAATTCCGGTAACAATGGTGGCCAATACATCGGCAATCGGAAAGGCGAGCCATACCCCCAACTCGTCAAAATAATTGGGAAGAATTAAAATGAGGGGAATAAAAAAGAACCCTTGGCGGCTTAAGGTGAGCAAAAAGGCGGGCAAGGCCTTGCCTATGGCCTGAAAATATGCCGATCCGATCAACTGGAGCGCAATAATGGGCGTTGCCGCAAAAACCAAACGCATGGCCAAGGGAATATGGCCCAAAACAAAGGCATTGATCTCCAGATCGGCCGCCGACTGATCCGGCCTATCGCTGAGAAAAAGGGAGGCTATTTCCTGCGGAAAGACCATTAGACCAATAAAGACCAGGGCCGCCATAAGCGATGCGTATTTGATGGCGATGGCTATGGATTTACGTACCCTTTGGTATTTTTTAGCCCCATAGTTAAATCCCGCAATGGGCAAAAACCCTTGGGTCACACCAAAAACGGGAAAAAGGGCGAACATCTGCATACGGCCGACAATGCCATATACCGCCACAAGCGACTCCCCTCCAAAACCAAACAGTATATTGTTCATCAAAAGGTATACTACGCTCGTAGTGGCCTGCCGTGCCAAGGTTACGGCCCCAAGCGCCCCGATTTCCTTGATAATGGGCAAATCGGGTTGTAAACTATGGAGTTTGAGCTTTAGTTCCGACCCTTTGGAGGAAAAGAAGTAAACGATATAGGAAAACGAAAATATATAACCTCCTGTAGTGGCCCATGCCGCTCCCTGCATGCCCCAATCAAGGAGGTAAATAAAAACATAGTCAAGCACCAGGTTGCTCACCGAGGGGATGATCATGGCGATCATGGCGAACTTGGGTTTGCCCTCGGCCCTGATCACGTTGTTGCCCATCATGCTAAAGGCCAAAAAAGGAACGCCATAAAGTACGATGATATAATAGGTCTTTGCCAGTTCGAAGATGGCACCCTTGCCCCCGAAGGCAGGTATAAGCCGATCTACATACCCAATGCCCAAGATGGCCATGGTAATGGTGATCAAGAAAGTAAGCACGATTTGATTGCCAAAGGTTTTGGTGGCCTTGGCAGGGTCACCGGCGCCCAAAGCCCTGGAAATGATACTTGAACCTCCTATACCGATGGCCATTCCCAAGGCTCCTATAAAGAACGAAACCGGCAGAACCACATTGATGGCGGCAATGGCTATGGCCCCGATCCAATTGCCAACAAAGATCGAGTCGACCAAAACATTGAGCGACATGACCAAAATACCTATAGATGCGGGTACGGCCTGTTTGACCAGAAGTTTTCCTATGGGCTCGGCGCCGAGTTGTTCTGCAGAAACGTTTGCCATTAATTTCTTTGAATCGTTCTTAGAATGCCATCATCAAAAAGAGCAAGGACCATTGTTACCTTAAAGGTATGCGACCCAGGTAAAATTAGCTGGGCAAGGCCCCGGTGACCTGCCATTCGTTTACCCATTTGGCCATTACCCCGACCCATGCATCGTTGTCGTTTAGGCAAGGTATGTGCTTATAGTCGGTTCCGCCTGCTTCCAAAAATTGCTTTTTTCCTTCCATGGCTATCTCTTCCAAGGTCTCCAAACAATCCGATACAAAGGCGGGGGTAATCACGGCCAACCGTTTTTTTCCTTCCTTGGGAAAGCGTTCGAACTCATAATCGGTATAGGGTTTCAACCAAGGATCGCCCGCCAAACGCGACTGAAAGGAAGAACTGACCTTATCTTCGGGAAGACCTAATTCCTTTTTTACCATTTCGGTGGTCGCATAGACCTGATGGCGATAGCAGGTATTATGGGCCACGGAATTAACCTTACAGCAACTGCCATCGATCTTGCAATGGTAACCGGTCGGATCCGATTTGCGGATATGCCTCTCGGGAATGCCGTGGTACGAAAACAAAATATGGTCGTACTCAAAATCCTTCAACTCGTCGGCTATCAATTTTGACAGCACCTTGATATAGTCGGGGTTCTTGTAGAATGCCTGCAGGGTCGTCAGCCTCATGTTGGGGAAGAACTGTCTTTGGTCTTCCATCACCTTTACCACCACGGTCTCAAAGGAAGACATGGCATAGTGTGGATACAGGGGAACCAGGAGTACGTCGTCGACCCCCTTGTCGGCCAATTCCTGAAGTGCGTTTTTTATGGTCATCGAACCATAACGCATCCCCAAGGCTACGGGCATATTGGTCTGTGCCCTTAATTTTTCGGTAAACCTTTCGGAGATTACGATCAAGGGCGAGCCTTCCTCCCACCAAATCTTGGCATAGGCCTCGGCCGATTTTTTGGGCCGCGTTTGCAGAATGATGCCCCGTACCAAAATGTTTCGCCAAACCTTGTTTACATCGATGACCCGTTCATCCATCAAAAATTCGTCGAGGTACGGTTTAACATCCTTTGCGGTCGGACTGTCCGGGGAACCCAGGTTAACTAACAATACTCCTTTCATCAGACTAAATTATATCAGTACCTTAATCGGGCCTTGGCACGCCCGAACCCGAAAAAGCACTGTTTTTCAGCTGCAAAAATAAGGGTTGATCGGTAGCCTGCCGACCGAATTTCGAAATACTTTTTGATGATGCGATAGATTACATCAATTTTACGCCCGAACGGACACGTCATGCCAAGTATTTTTAGTAAACTTAAAGAACCAAACATGTACGGTATGCTCAATGACTTTATTGAAATCAACAGCACGTCCTTCCTATACCTATTAAGCACATTGGCCTTACTCTTTTTGGCGTATTTTGTGGTTCTAAGGATTGTAAGGCGTTTGGGCGCCAACCCGAAGTACCTCATCCCCCTGGAAACCGTAAAAAAGATCAGTACCCCCTTAGGATTTGTCCTGTTTTCCATTTTCATCCGCTTGGAGTCGTTGCGGAACTTATTGGGACTCCAAGATTATACCTATTGGTTCAGAAAATCAAGTACCCTGCTCTTTATATTTGCCTTTACCTGGCTATTGCTGAGCCTGCTAAAGATCTTAAAGCACCATATGATGCGCAAGTACGACCTGCAGGCTTCGGACAACTACAAGGCAAGAAAGGTGACCACACAGTTCAACATTCTGGAACGCGTGGTCATATTCATCATCATTATATTGGCCATTGGTGCCGCCCTGATGAGTTTCGAGGGCATCCGTGAGGTAGGCGTCAGTATATTTGCCTCGGCGGGGGTGGCAGGGATCATCATCGGTTTTTCGGCCCAAAAAATGATAGGTACCATCTTGGCCGGTATCCAGATCGCCATAGCCCAGCCCATTAAGATCGACGATGTCGTCATCGTAGAAGGGGAATGGGGCCGTATAGAGGAAATAATGCTCACCTATGTGGTGGTGAAAATTTGGGACAAAAGGAGGTTGATCGTGCCCACGACCTATTTTATTGAGACCCCGTTTCAAAACTGGACCAAATCGTCGGCCGATATTTTGGGCACCGTTTTTTTGTATACCGACTATAAGGTGCCTTTCGACGCCCTCCGCCAAGAGCTTACCCGTATATTGCAGTCGACCGACCTTTGGGACGGCGAGGTCAATGTACTTCAGGTAACCGACACCAAGGCCAACTACGTGGAGATACGTGCCCTTATGAGTGCCAAGGATTCGCCTACGGCTTGGGACCTACGGGTTTTTGTCCGTGAAAAACTGATCACTTTTCTACAACAAAACTATCCCGAAAGCCTGCCGCGTACCCGGGTCAGTTTTGAGAATTCGTTGGGGGTGGAGAAAACAAATTGATCGTAAAAACGAAACCCCTACCGCCTAATTTCCGGTAATTGCCCCTAGGTTAGGGCAAATGGCTATTTTTACACAAAGTTTTAGACCTATGAAGTCGTTCATTTTCGCAATCGCCCTTTTTGTTTGTGCGATAACCACCGCCCAACAGATTACCTGTACCCCGGCCGACAAACAGGCCGTAGAAAACAAATTGCTTGAAATCGATGGCCTGTTGGAAGATGACTTTGGCAAGACCTTGGCCGCCATAGGAAAAACCTTTTTGGAAACCCCCTACGTGGCCAAAACCCTTGAGATAGGCGATACCGAAACCTTGGTCGTCAACCTTAGGGGACTCGACTGCACCACCTTTGTCGAAAACGTGTTGGCCTTCGGAAACCTTTTAAGAAACGGGGAACCCAGCTTTGATGCCTTTACCGGGGCCCTAGAGACCATTCGGTATAAAGACGGGAAATTATCGGGTTATGCCTCGCGCCTCCATTACTTTTCGGAATGGATCGCCAACAACGAAAAGAAGGGGTTGTTAAGGGATATTACCTCGGAAATCGGTGGCACGGAAGTGAAAAAGGAAATCAATTTTATGAGTACCCATAGGGATTTGTATCCTTTTTTGGCCGATGACACCAACTACGAAAAAATAAAGGCATCGGAGCAATACCTCAACAACGGGAGCATCTGTATGTTGCCCCAAGACCAGATCGCGGCCAACGAGCATTTGATACAGACCGGCGATATCATCGCCTTGACCACATCGATCGACGGATTGGACATTACCCACACGGGGTTTGCCACTTGGGAAAAGGATGGTCGTATACATCTGCTCCATGCCTCTACGGGTTCCATGAAGGTAGAGGTCTCCAAATTACCCTTGGCCGATTACCTCAAAGGCATCAAAAAGAATACGGGAATTATGGTGGCGAGGCCCCAATAACCTTTGCCCAAACTATAATAATTCAAAGGTTACCTTTCCAAACAATACATCAAGCCGCCCAGCAAATGCTGTTTAAACCCGGCTTCGTCGTAGGCGCTATTTGAATGGCCCCCGGCCGTATAAAAAGCCCTTCCCCCGTCAAATTCGTGGTACCACGAAAAAGGGTGGTATTCCCCGTTCGTTCCGCCCGAGTAACTGCTTTCGTCCAAAAGCACCAAGGGCACGATACCCGAATAGACGTCCTTAAAATTATACCATTCGTCCGTACGCGTCCACGTGCCGGGCAAATGTGCCGTAGACGAATGGTTGTGGTCGACCACGTTCAAGGTGGCTTCCTGAATGCTCGGATGACCGTTAAAATAAGCACCGACCAACTGTCCGTACCAAGGCCAATCGTATTCCGTATCGGTGGCGGCATGTACCCCCATAAAACTACCCCCGGAGCGGATGTAGTTTTCGAAAGCTACCTGTTGGCCATAATCAAGCACATCTCCCGTCGTATTTAAAAAAACCACAACCTTGTACTTGGCCAAGTTGTCCGCATTGAAGTCCGAGGCGTTTTCGGTTTGTACCACTTCAAAATCATTGGCCCGGCCCAAATCTTGAAGTGTCGACACCCCTTTTTCTATCGAACCGTGCCTAAACCCGGCCGTTTTGGTAAACACCAATATCTTATCGCTGGTTTCTTCCTTAATCTCTTCCTCGGTTATAACCGATACTTCCCTACTTTGTTCCGATTCGTTGCCTTCGGCATCAATGGCCGATACCGCATACCTATAGGTTGTGGCCGGATCCAGGCCCGACACTCGATAATACGTTGAGGACGATTCTGCGAGGTAGCCGCCATTTTGGTAAAGCCTATATCCAACGACCCCGTAATCGTCGGTAGCCGCTTCCCATACCAAATCGACCGTGGTTTGTGAGACCTCTTGGGCCCCAAGGTTGCGGGGCGCCGTCGGAGGCGTGTTATCTACCACCACCTCTTCGGCCGTAGACACGCTTAGGGCCACACTTTGCCGGGATTCGTTCCCCACCGCATCAAATGAGGAAACGGCAAAGGAGTATTCGGTCCCGGGGGCAAGGTTACTCACATTATAGCGGAGGCCTTCGACAGTGGCTGCCAATTCGCCCCCCATAAAGACCCGATACCCCGCAACCCCGACATTGTCGGTAGAAGGTGTCCAGCTCAATTCGATAGCGGTCTCCGAAACCCCATCGGCAAGCAGACCGGTCGGAACGGTAGGGGCCTCAACATCTTCCTCGATCCTGTCTTCGGCTTCTGTAGTGGCGGCAATACTGGTACTCCGTGCCGATTCGTTCCCTTCGCCATCGATCGCCGAAACAGAGAAGCTGTATTCGGTATTGGGCGATAATCCGTTTACCTCGTAGGCCGAAGCTGTGGTATTGCCGATCAAAATGTCGTTTTGAAAGACCTTGAATCGGTGTTCCTGGTCACTATCGCTATCGGCCTTCCAATTCAAACGTATTGAAGTAGTCGTAATATCGGAGACCGACAATTCCGTAGGGATTGCCGGGGGCTGATTGTTTTCCGGTAGTTCTGCCTCTTTTTCGGTGATCACCGCCAAGGCCGCACTTTTAACCGACTCCTGACCCCGATCGTTCAAAACGGAAACCGTATACGTGTATTCGGTGGCAGCCGCCAAATCCACGGCCATAAACCCGGGCTCTGCCGTATTGCCCAGCAAGGTTCCGTTTTGGTAGACCAAGTATTCTTGCACCACCGTACTATCGTTGGGTCGGTCCCAGGCCAAACTTACCGTACTGTCGGTTATTTCCAACGCCCTAAGGTTTATCGGGGCGCTAAGCGGTATGGAATCGACTTGCTCCTCGTTTTGATTTTCAACCGGTTCCGTGGTCACCATTAAGGCTTCGCTGGGCAGGGATTCGTTTTCCGAATCGTCCCAAGCCGTTACCGTAAAACTATAACCGGTTTCGGGCTCAAGATCCCCCACTTGAAAAAAAGCTTCCTTCACGGTAGTCAAAAGTACGCTGTCCCTATAAACGCTATAGCCCGACACTTGTATACTATCGGTTGGAAAACGCCACGAAAGATCGACCGTATTCGAGGTGATCGCATTGGCCGATAGCCCCACCGGGGCCGGTGGTGCAACCGTATCCTGCACTATAGCTTCTTCCGCCAAGGTAAGTACGTCGATCGCATTGCTCGGTTTCGATTCCTTTCCCGACACGTCCACCGCCGCCACCCAAAAAGAATAGCTGTTTTCGGGAACCAAATTCTGAACGGTATATTTTTTCTTGTTCAAGGAAACCAACTTCACGGAATCTTGATAGACCCGATATTCGGTAATTGCCGAAGCATTGGTCTCCGATTTCCAGCTTAGGCTTACCGCCGTTGTCGTTACGCTGTCCAACACCAATACCGGCGCCAAGACCAACACGCTGTACCGGTTTAGGCTATCGATATTTATACCATCGTCGGGCAAACTATCGGCCGCCTTGGTGACCACTTCCACATGTTTGCTGAATTCCGAAAGGTTTCCTGCAGCGTCGGCCGCCCTAACGGAAAACTTATAAGGTGTAGCCGGCTTTAGATCCGTGGCGTGGTACGACGTAAGCGTATCGCGAAAAACTTCCACACTATCGCGGTATAAAACATAGTCGACTACCTCGATGTTATCTTTTGCCTCTTGCCACGAAACGACCGCCGAAGAATCGGTTATATGGGTAGCGGTTAAATTTCTCGGAGGTTCCGGGGCGATGATATCGGACTTAATACTCCCCTCGGGCACCACTTCCCCATCTTTTTGACAGGCCGCAAATAAAACAATCGATAAAATTACAAACGTTAGGGAAAGCAGGCCTAACAAAGGTCTTTCTTTCATTTTCAGGGGGGGATATTAAGGAATAAAACTTCGGGCTATAGTATCTCGGGATACGAAGATCTGAATTTCAGCGACAAAAACGAACCTTATGTCGATATTTTTTAGACATCAAGCCAATTTACGGCCGAATACCCTTAAACCGGTAGGCAATCGCATGCTCCCCTCTAAACAGCGAACATGGGCTAATTGCTCGCCAGGGCCATCAGGTATTTTTTAGGCGTGGTACCGTACTTTTTCTTAAAGGCCGAAATAAAGTGGCTAGCGGTACTATACCCGACTTTCAATCCCACCTCATTTACATTGTACTGGCCGGTTTCAAGCATTTTACGGGCATATTCCATCTTATAGTCGAACAGGAAACTGAAAACCGAATCGCCGTAAATCTGCTTAAAGCCCTCTTTTAGCTTTTTCAGTGACAGGCCTATTTCTTCCGACAGTTCACTCAAGGTCGGTGGTTCGGCCATACGCGAAATAATAATTTCCTTCGCCTTTCGAATTCGGCGTACATTGTCTTCATCGACCAAGAAGGGACATTGCTCCATATCGGCATCGTCGCTTTTGTTAAAGTACAGGGCGATCAGTTCGTATACCTTGCCCTTTATATAGAGCTCCTTTATCGAATTGTGCAGGTTGTAGTTCATTATCTGGCTCAGGATAACGGCTATGGCCGGACTTACCCCTTCTTGCGAGTAGTATTTCTTGTCCTTGTTGTCGGCACTTAAAAAAGGAATGTAATCGGCCTCCTTCGAAAAAAGCGAATGAAACTTGCGAATGGTCATCACCACCGAAACCAACCACGAATTCGGGTTGAGTTCCAGATTGATGGGCAGGTCCAGTTGCGTATTGTAGAGCAAAAGCGAGTTCTCTTCGGAAACCTCGAGAGCATACCTGCCCTCGTTAAATATAAACTTGGCACTTCCCTTGAGGCAAAAATGAAACTGTATGAACGAACTGTCGATTTCTCGAACCACCTTTTGTTTACGAACCCCGTCGTTTTGAATTTTGAGCACGAAGAAACCATCTTCGATCAACACTTCCTGATACGAACCTTCAGCGACATTTTTTTCCATCATAATCTCCAAAATATATTCCCCTTCTATTTAGAACGCTTCTAAATAAATTAGTGTCGAAGCGTTGCATTTCCTACAAAAATATTGGTTTTCAACGGATTTACATCCATATACATCCAAAAAAACCCGTAACGATACTTATTGTTCCGCTAGCGTTATTTTTATCGATAATCCCCCCTTATTTTTGTCCCGCTTTGAAGGCTTTCATGAAAGATTATCACATTTCAAAACATAACTCGTTCTATACCATTGGACTAAGCTACCAAAAGGCGGATGCCGAAGTCCGGGGCAAGTTCAGCCTGGATGCCG
The DNA here is from genome assembly GCF_900141855.1 of Pseudozobellia thermophila. Taxonomy (GTDB): domain Bacteria; phylum Bacteroidota; class Bacteroidia; order Flavobacteriales; family Flavobacteriaceae; genus Pseudozobellia; species Pseudozobellia thermophila. Next base: position 670,095 of record NZ_FQYU01000001.1, on the reverse strand, counting down.
ATGCCATGGACCGGATACTGACCCAGGCCAAGGCCCAAGGTATAGACGGACTCTTGGTTACGTCTACCTGCAACCGTACCGAACTCCACGGTTTTGCACAGCATCCCTTTCAACTGATCAAATTACTTTGCGACAACGCCTCGGGCTCGGTAGAAGAGTTTCAAGAGGTGGCCTATGTGTTCAAGAACAACGATGCCATTACCCATCTCTTTCGGGTGGGCACGGGACTTGACAGCCAAATTTTGGGCGATTTTGAAATTATCAGCCAACTGAAACAAAGTTTTGCGCGGTCCAAGAAATTCGGTATCGCCAATCCCTTCCTTGAACGCTTGTGCAATTCGGTCATCCAGGCCAGCAAGCGGATCAAGAACGAAACCGAAATTTCATCAGGGGCCACATCGGTGGCCTTTGCCTCGGTACGCTATATCATGGAGCATGTACCCGACATCTCGGAAAAGAACATTTTGCTCTTCGGAACGGGAAAAATCGGTCGAAATACCTGCGAAAACCTGATCAAGCACACCAAAAACAACCAGATTACGCTGATCAACCGGACCAAGGACAAGGCCGAAAAAATTGCCGGCAAATTCAATCTTATCGTTAAGGATTACGGCGACCTTCAAACCGAAATCAGAAATACCGATGTACTGATCGTGGCCACCAGCGCCCAATCGCCCACGATCTCAAAAGAACTTATATATACGAAAAAGCCCCTTTTGATCCTCGATCTTTCCATTCCGAAGAATGTGGCGAACGACGTTTCGGAAAAGGAAAACGTAACCTTGGTGCATTTAGACCACCTTTCGCGTATTACCGACGACACCTTGGAACGCAGAAAACGCTTTGTACCCAAGGCGGAAGCGATCATAGAAGAAGTGAAAACCGATTTTATCCAGTGGCTTGAAACGCGAAAGTTCGCACCCGTCATCAAGGCCCTAAAAAAGAAGTTGAAGACGATGAAGGACGAAGAGCTCGACTATCAATCGAAAAAGCTCTCCGACTTTAACGAGCAACATGCCGAGGTTATCTCCAACCGCATCATCCAAAAAATCACCAAACAATTCGCCAACCACCTTAAAGACGACAAGGTCGATGCCGACACCAGCCTCGAACTGATCCAAAAAGTTTTTCAACTCGAAATAGAAACTCCATGAACAAAGTCATCCGAATCGGTACCCGCGATAGCGAATTGGCGCTATGGCAGGCAAATACCGTAAAGGACAAGCTTGAAGCCCTCGGTTACAAAACGGCCCTCGTACCCGTAAAATCGACCGGCGACCTAATACTTGACAAACCCCTCTATGAACTGGGCATTACGGGCATTTTTACCAAGACCCTCGACGTCGCCATGCTCAAGGGCGAAATAGACATCGCCGTACACAGTATGAAGGATGTTCCGACCGCCCTGCCCAAGGGCATCGTCAAGGCAGCGGTTCTTGAACGGGGCAACCATTTCGACATACTGGCCTATAAGAACAACGAGGAGTTTCTCGCCCAACGCGATGCGGTAATCGCTACCGGAAGCCTGCGAAGAAAGGCCCAATGGCTCAATCGATACCCCACCCATACGGTTGTCGATTTACGCGGCAACGTCAACAGCCGATACGAAAAGCTATTGAACAACGACTGGAACGGGGCCATTTTTGCCGCTGCCGGCCTGGAACGCATAGGGCTGGAGCCCGAAAACACCATCGGATTGACCTGGATGCTTCCCGCCCCGGCCCAAGGGGCCGTAATGGTGGTCGCCTTGGAGGATAACGATTTTATTCTTGATGCCTGTGCCGCCCTTAACCACGAAGCCACCGACATTTGCACCCACCTCGAACGCGAGTTCCTCCGCATTCTCGAAGGAGGTTGCTCGGCGCCCATCGGCGCCCATGCCACCATTGACGAAAACGACAAGGTTACCCTAAAGGGGGTCTTGCTCTCCGTTGACGGAAAGAAAAAATTGGAAGCCGAGTTCTCGGCCCCATTGGGCAAACACGAATTTTTGGGCCGCGACTGCGCCAACAGCATTCTCGCCCGAGGCGGAAAACTCCTGATCAACCAAAGCGAGGAAATAAGCCTTCAAACCCATATATTCTCCACCAAAAACCTCACCCCGGACCAACTACAGCGATTTAAGGGGGAAATTAAGGTGAAGGCGGAAGATTTTATCAAGATAAGTCCCAACCGCATACCGAAAACCGTTTTAAAAAAGGAGCACGAGAACGTCATCATCACCAGTAAAAACACGGTTGAATCGCTATTGACCCAAGCCACTAGCGACGAATTGAGGTTCAAGAACATCTATTGTGTTGGCCGAAAGACCAAGCGATTGATCGAGCGCCGGATCGGCCCGGTAAAGCATCAGGAAAAATACGCCCAAAAGCTCGCCGAATATCTGGTGGAATATATCGACGGCACCGAGGTGACCTACTTCTGCAGCAATTTACGCTTAGACGACCTTCCCAACATATTGGAACAGAACGGTATTAAGGTAAACGAGGTAGAGGCGTATACCACCAAGCACGCACCGGTAGAGATCGATAAAGATGTTGAAGGCGTCATGTTCTTCAGCCCCTCCGCAGTCGAGAGCTATTTACTGAAAAACACACCCCACAAGGTGGCCTACTGCATTGGCGAAACAACCGCCGCCGAGGCGAGAAAGCATTTTAAGGAGGTACGGGTGGCCAAGATACCAACGGTAGAAAGTACGATCGACTTGGTGAATTCAAGTTATTCGTAACGGGGCATTGTTAAGTGACCCCGAAGCGGTCTGCGGGTACATGGACGACGGAAACAAAATCAGGACCGACCCAAGAGGGCATTTTGACATAAAAGCGGAACATGGTCGGGCGATAATCGAGTATCAACCATTAACTTCGAACTAAAAATGATAAAAAACGATTTATTTCTTAGGGCCCTTAAAGGGGAAACGGTCGAACGGCCACCGGTATGGATGATGCGCCAAGCGGGCCGCTACCTTCCCGAATTTATGGAAATCAAGAAAAAATACGATTTCTTTACGCGCTGCCAGACCCCTGAATTGGCCTCGGAAATAACGGTACAGCCCATTAGGCGTTTCGGAATGGATGCCGCCATACTGTTCTCCGATATTTTGGTCGTACCGCAGGCCATGGACATCGAAGTACAAATGAAGACCAATTTCGGTCCGTATTTGCCCAAGCCCGTTCGTACCCAAGACGATGTAGACCGTGTCATCGTACCCGATGTAAACGATGCCTTGGGTTACGTAATGGACGCCATTAAGGCCACCAAGGAAAAACTGAACGACGAGGTGCCCTTGATCGGCTTTGCGGGCTCTCCCTGGACCATCTTATGCTATTGCGTCCAAGGCCAGGGAAGCAAAACCTTCGATCGGGCCAAGGAAATGTGCTTTACCCAGCCCGAAGCGGCCCATGCCCTGCTTCAGAAAATTACCGACACCACCATTGCCTATTTAAAGGCCAAGGTCAAGGCAGGGGTAAATGCGGTACAGGTTTTCGATTCCTGGGGCGGCATGTTGTCACCCGTCGACTACCAAGAGTTTTCATGGCAATACATCCAACAAATCATCGATGCCCTAAAAGACGAGGCCCCGGTTATCGTATTCGGTAAAGGGTGCTGGTTCGCCTTGGGCGAAATGGCAAAATCAGGGGCGGCCGCATTGGGCGTAGACTGGACCTGCTCTGCAAAGAACGCGCGTTACCTAAGCGGTGGCCATATAACACTGCAAGGTAATTTTGATCCCGCCCGCCTACTTTCGCCCCCGTCCGACATCAAAAAAATGGTTACCCAAATGATCAACGAATTCGGTAAGGACAGGTATGTGGCCAACTTGGGTCATGGCATCCTTCCGAACGTGCCGTTGGAAAATGCCAAGGCTTTTATAGATGCGGTCAAGGAATACCGGCAATAATACCTATTCGCACCCTAACATACCAATAGGTATAATTTTTGATAGGCCATTCACGTGCCGACCGATTGGCTCTTGCACGGTACGGATGGCCCCAAAGATGGGATATGCAAAATGAAGCTTTTATACTGCAACGATTAAGGCCCGAAGATGCCAAAAGTCTTTCGGAATTGATGGTGTCCAACCAAGGGCGTTTTCAACGCTTTTTCCCGGTGACCCTGGCCCAAAACCTCGACATTGAGGCATCAAAAGCCTATATCTCACAAAAAAACAAGGCCTTCGACAGCCACTTGGAATACACTTTCGCCATCAAGGGGAAAACCGACGACCGGGTTTGCGGACTCGCTATCTTAAAAGATATCGACCGGCAAGACCAAGTCGGGGAAGTCGCCTATTGTATGGACCAGGCCCATACAGGACGGGGCTGGGCGACCCGTGCCGTAATGGAACTTTCGCGCCATGCATTTGAAAAACTAAACCTCACAAGCCTTAAAATTTTAGTGCACGAAAGCAACGTGGCCAGCAGACGGGTGGCCGAAAAGAGCGGGTTTAGCTTTACGAAGGCGCTCAAGGCCGCATATACGCCTCCCCATGAAAAACCCTTGGATATGCTGTTGTTTCAACTTTCAAAAGACCGGTAAATGCAGATAATCGAGAGATACGATAGGCAGTTCGAATACGGCGGCATATTGATGAATCTATTTGTGGCCTATCAGTTTTTTACCCTCTGGTTCGATCCGCAAATCAACGATACGGGCCGCTTGGCCACCTTGTCGGTTATGATGCTCTTCGAATTTGTAATGGTACACTCCGGGGTTTTTATGGCCTTAATGCCCAAAAAACTATCGCTCTATATTTTGTTTCCGATTTATGGCCTGTTCGCCCTGGCCATAAACTCAATGGCCGAAAACAACATTGTATTGATCGCCTATCTCTTGGTCGTGTTCAATCGCATGCGCTTTGCCTTTTCGGATGTTTCAAAAGAAATAAGAAATCGCATCATTACTACCTCGGTACTCGGGGCCCTTATCTATTTCTTTATGCTGTTTTTCTTTTTGTTGGCGGCCGATTACATTCCAAAATTCGGACTTACCGATGAATTCCTAAAAATTACGGGATACGGTCGTTCAATTTATACGGAAGGGGCGTTTGTCGACATCCCCCATGCCATAATGGCCTTTGGCCTATGCTACTATTCTTCGCTCGCACTTATAGAAGCCTTGTTTTTAAACCGTAATTTTGCACCTAAACCGACGCGCAAGTTATCCAAACGATGAAAGACAAATTTTTTAGCTACATACAGGAACTTCAAAATACGATTACCTCCAAGTTGGAAGAGGTAGACGGAAAGGCAACATTCCGCGAAGACCAATGGACACGCGACGAAGGTGGTGGAGGCCGTTCGCGGGTAATCGAGAACGGTACTGTTTTTGAAAAAGGAGGGGTCAATATTTCAGGCGTACACGGCGAACTGCCCAAAAGCATGCAACAGTACTTCGGTGTACGGGATGCCGACTTTTTTGCCTGCGGACTCAGTTTGGTGATTCATCCAAAAAACCCAATGGTACCCACCGTACATGCCAATTGGCGGTATTTTGAAATGTACGACAAGCAAGGAAATATCGTAGACCAGTGGTTCGGGGGAGGCCAAGACCTAACCCCCTACTACCTCTTCGACGAAGATGCCGTTCATTTTCACACCATCTGCAAAAACGTATGCGACGAACATCATCCTGAATTCTATAGCCAATACAAGAAAAAATGTGACGAATACTTTTACAACTCCCATAGAAACGAGGCCAGGGGCATTGGTGGACTCTTTTTCGATTACTGCAAGGCATCCGAAGACATGTCCATGGAAAACTGGTACGACTTTGTTACGGCAGTAGGAAACAGCTTTTTGGAGAGTTATATACCGATTGTTTTAAAAAGAAAGGACCTCCCCTACACGCCCCAACAACGCGATTGGCAAGAGATACGCAGGGGCCGTTATGTCGAGTTTAACCTCGTACACGACAAGGGTACGCTTTTCGGCTTAAAGACCAATGGCCGTATCGAAAGCATTCTCATGAGCCTTCCGCCCCATGTACAATGGAGGTACGACCACCACCCGAAAGCGGGCAGTGAGGAAGAACGCTTGGTAAACGTTTTGAAAAACCCCAGGTCATGGGTCTAAAACCGCTTGTCCTTATTTTGGTATCAGCGTATTTATGCCTGGGCACCTCCTGTAAGCGAACCCGCTCGAAAAGCGATATCGACATCGAGTTTACCTCCGATACGCTCGAGGTCGCCTACACATACTGGTGGGAAGAGTCGGGCCCCTTTATAGGCTATTGCGGCGAAGATTACAGCCTGGCCTTTGCCGGTACCATCACCGACCTCGAAAACCCCACCCATGATCCCGGACCGCTCTACACTTCGCAATGGGGCACCATTGCCTTGGACAGGGTATTTAAAATCAATAATCCGCCATCGGGCGGTTACGAAAACCAAAAATATTTTAGAAGCGACTGTTTTAACGATCTCGAATTATCGGTAGGTGACAAGGTTTTGGTATTCTGCTACGAGTACGAAGGAGGTTTAAGCATCCCCGGGGACAAATCCATCTTAAAAATCGGGGGCATGGACCACCCCTTGGTCAAATCGATCAAAAACTATATCGACGCCGACCAAGACCCCTTGGCCATACAGAAAGATAGTACCCTATGGGGTGCCTACGGCTTTAATGACAAGTTGGCCCAACATATACGATGCAGGCAAAACCATTGATCGTGAAAACCGTGCATATTTTAATCGCCCAAACTTTGATATTACCCGTAATGAGGGTAATTTTCGGATTTGGGGGGAATAGTGAATTTAATGCGAAAAATAAATAAAACCATATGTATCCATTAAGAAGAAATCGACGTCTCAGGACCTCCGACAGCATGCGAAAATTGGTGCAGGAAACTTTCTTGACCCCCAACGACTTTCTAGTACCCCTTTTTGTGGTGGAAGGAAAAAATGTAAAAGAGGAGATTCCCTCCATGCCCGATTACTATCGGCTTAGCCTCGATAACCTTGAGAAGGAGGTTAAGGCGCTCTGGAAACTGGGCCTAAAATCGGTTTTGCTATTTGTAAAGGTTGACGACAAGCTAAAGGACAACCAGGGCTCGGAAGCCCTTAACCCCGACGGATTGATGCAACGGGCCATTAAAACGGCCAAAAATGCGTGTCCGGACATGCTGGTAATGACCGACGTGGCCCTGGACCCCTTTTCATCGTATGGCCATGATGGAATCGTTGAGAACGGACAAATACTGAACGACGAAACCACCGAGGTCTTGGCAGAAATGAGCCTATCCCATGCCCAAGCCGGTGCCGATGTAGTGGCGCCCAGCGATATGATGGACGGGCGCATACTCACCATTCGGGAGGCCTTGGAAGAAGAAGGCTACCTCAATACCGCCATTATGAGCTACAGCGCAAAATACGCCAGTGCCTTCTACGGTCCGTTCAGGGATGCCCTGGATTCGGCCCCCGTAGATGTACAAGATATCCCGAAGGACAAAAAAACCTATCAAATGGATTACGCCAATCGATTCGAGGCCCTAAAGGAAACCGAGATGGACATAGAGGAAGGTGCCGATATCGTTATGGTAAAACCGGGACTTTGCTATTTGGATATTGTTCGTGAAATCAGAAATGAGGTAGACGTACCCTTGGCCGTATACCAGGTTTCAGGCGAATATGCCATGCTTAAGGCCGCCGCCCAGAAAGGATGGCTCGACCACGATGCGGTGATGATGGAGCAACTGACCGCCATAAAAAGGGCAGGTGCCAACATTATCGCTTCCTATTTTGCCAAAGATGCCGTAAAACTATTGGGCTAAGCCCCAAAAACAACAACCCTAATCGTAGTTCCCAATGAGGTCTTATATTTTTATACTATTTGGTTTATTTTTTGTGCTGGTCCACGGGCAGGAAAACCCGAGGGTTGAACTGAACCTAGGTCGAAGCGATGCCCTCACCTACGGAAGTCCTGAAGAGGTGGGTCTCGACTCAAAGGTCATACAGGCCCGTGTCGACTCTATAATAACAAATGGTATAAAAAATGAGGCCTTCCCCGGGGCACAGGTCTTGGTCGCCAAAAATGGCAAGATCATCTTTCACGAGGCCTATGGCTTTCACACCTACGACAGCATACAGCCCGTGGCCCTTGACGATATCTACGACCTGGCTTCGGTAACCAAAATTACGGCGGCCCTCCCTGCCGTTATGAAGCTGGTCGACGAGGGAAAACTTGAACTCGATGTGCCCTTTAGCACCTATTGGACCCGCTGGAGGAAAATTTCCGATAAAAAAGACCTGACCCTTCGCGAAATTCTGGCCCATCAGGCCGGTTTGGTTCCCTATATCGTTTTTCTCAATAAGGTACTCAAGAAAAATGGCAAGGTGAAAAAACGGTTTGTAAGGGCATCCCCCAATAGCCGGTTTAGCCATCAGGCCTACGACGGACTCTATATCAAGAACAGGTTCAATAAAAAAATGTACCGTCTTATCGACCGTTCCGAGGTCTCAAAAGAGAAAAAATACACCTATTCCGGGCTCACCTTCTTAATTTTCCCCGAACTGGTAACGCAATTGAGCGGCGAGTCGTACGAATACTACCTCGAAAAGAACTTTTATCTGCCCCTAGGGGCACCGACCATGGGATTTAACCCCAAACTAAAGGGCTTTACGAACAAAATCGTTCCCACTGAGGTCGATACCCTTTTTCGCCATACCCTGACCCAGGGTTGGGTACACGATGAAAATGCATCCCTTTTGGGAGGCGTTTCGGGCAATGCCGGCCTGTTCGCCACGGCTACCGATCTGGCAAAACTTATGCAAATGTACATGCAGTACGGTATCTACGACGGCAAACGCTATTTCTCGGAAGCAACCGTAAAAGAGTTCATCAAGGAACAATACCCCGAGAACGGCAACCGAAGGGGACTGGGTTTTGACAAGCCCCTTTTGAACAATTCGAAACTGGACTTGAAAGACGCGTATCCTGCCCCCGAAGTAAGCGCCCAAAGCTTTGGACACGCCGGTTTTACGGGAACTTTTGTCTGGGCCGATCCAGAAAACCAATTGGTATATATATTCTTGTCCAACCGGGTCAATCCCACCCGCGAAAACCGCAACCTCTACCGTATGAACATACGCACTGCGGTACAACAAGTATTTTACCAAGCAACATTGCCTGGGGAATAAGCACACAAGATTATACAAATATTGGTATCTTAGCCATTAAACAACCAAGTCATGGGTCTGCTGATCTTCTATGCGTTAATTTCCATATTTTTTTCATTTCTGTGTTCGGTTCTCGAAGCGGTGCTCTTAAGCATTACCCCAACCTTCATCAATGTAAAAAAGAAGGAAGGCAAGTCGTACGCCTTGGTTCTCGAAGAACTGAAAAAGGACGTTGACAAGCCCCTTATCGCCATTTTGACCTTGAATACCATTGCCCATACCGTCGGAGCCATTTTGGTGGGGGTTCAGGCCAAGGTGGCCTATGCCCAACTTTACGGAACGACCGAAAGAACGGTCTTGGGCGTACCCTTCTCGGAGGACCTAATGGTCGGGGTCGTTTCGACAATAATGACCATCTTGATCCTTGTCGCTTCCGAAATCATTCCCAAGACCATTGGCGCCACCTATTGGAAATCCCTGGCCAATTTCACCTCGAAAACCCTCCGGATAATGGTGCTAGGCCTTAAATACACGGGATTGTTGTGGTTGTTACAGCTATTCACCAAATTGGTGGGCGGACACGGACACGAAGGCAGTGTGCTCAGCCGCGAAGATTTTACGGCAATGACCGACATAGCCCACGAAGAAGGGGTTTTTGAAAAATCGGAATCGACCATAATCAAGAACTTGCTTCGATTTGACGAAGTGCTGGTAAAGGATATCATGACGCCCCGTGCGGTAATGAAGATTGCGCCCGAGAACAAGACCATCCGCGAATTTTTCGAAGCCAACCCCAAGATGCGGTTCTCCCGGATTCCCGTATATGGCGAGCGAATGGACCATATCGACGGATTTGTCCTGAAAGACAACATTCTCGAAGAAATGGTAAAGGACAACGGTTCCATTCCCCTATCGGATATCAAACGGAAAATATTGGTCACCGAAAGATCCACGCCCATTCCCAAGCTCTTTGAAACCTTGATCGCCAAACGCGAACACATTGCCCTTGTCGTAGACGAATACGGCTCGGTAAGCGGCCTTGTAACCATGGAAGACGTTATTGAAACCCTCTTGGGCCTGGAAATTATGGACGAGAGCGACAATGTGGCCGATCTTCAGGATTTGGCCCGTAAAAACTGGAAAAACCGAGCCCAAAGAATCGGGATTATCGATGAAAAACTAGACCAAGGACAAAAAGACCTTTGACCCATGGAGGTAGCCTTTCTTAAAACCCCTTTGGGCCTTGCCGAACTTCGCGGCGATTCGGAAGGCGTATCGTCGATCAGGGTTCTTGACCATACCGACATGCCTTCGCACCAAATACCGAAAAGCTTGCAAGAACCCGCCCGCCAACTCAAGGAATACTTTGCGGGAGAACGATCGTCCTTTTCGCTGAAAACCAATCCACAGGGCACCGAATTTCAAAAACGGGTATGGCAGGCCCTCGCCCAAATACCCTACGGAAAAACGATAACCTACCTCGACCTGTCCAAATCGCTAGGAGACCCCAAAGCCATCCGGGCGGTCGCCTCGGCCAATGGCAAAAACCCCTTGTGGATCGTGGTGCCCTGCCACCGCGTTATTGGAAGTGACGGTTCCTTAACGGGTTATGCCGGCGGACTGCACCGAAAAAAATGGCTTCTCGAGCACGAAAATCCCATAAAACAACAATCGCTTTTTGAAAATTAACCGACCCATGGGTCGGTACCTTGCCCCCCATCCAAGCCGCCATTCCATCAATATGCCGTTCATCGATAAAAGCGTGCATTTTCAATAGCCATCCTATCCCTCCCCCGGAAAGGGAAAGTACGGAACCAACTATGGGGTCGGTTTTGGCCTAAGGTGCCCTGGTACCATCCCCAGGTTAAGACCATGTACACCATTCCGGTTTTGTTCGTATATTGAATGACCGAAAACGAAAGTAACAGGGCTTTATGTTAAAGCGGATCAACTTGGAACATATTCTTTTCTTGGATATCGAGACCGTTCCCGAAAAGGAGCGTTTCGAGCTGTTGGACGAGGAGAAAAAAGAGCTTTGGGAACAGAAATCGCAGTACCAGCGCAAGGACGAATACACCCCCGAAGAATTTTACGACCGGGCCGGTATTTGGGCCGAATTCGGAAAGATCGTCTGTATATCGGTAGGCTATTTCAACTTTAGGGGCGACCTTAGGACCTTTCGCACCACCTCGTATTATGGAGATGAGGCCAAACTGTTAAAAGCTTTCAAAAACCTGCTCGACACCCATTTCAACGCCCCCAAATACCTGCTTTGTGGACACAATGCCAAAGAGTTCGATTTTCCGTACATCGCACGGCGCATGATCATCAACCGTATCGAACTGCCCTACAAACTGAACCTCTTTGGCAAAAAACCGTGGGAAGTACCTCATTTGGACACCATGGAACTCTGGAAATTCGGCGATTACAAACACTTTACGTCATTGAAGCTCTTGGCGAATATCCTGGGCATCCCCTCCCCAAAACAGGACATTGACGGGAGTATGGTACGCCAAGTGTATTACGAGGAAAAGGACATCGATCGCATCGTGACGTATTGCGAACTGGATGTCGTGACCACCGCACAGGTATTTTTACGCCTTAGGGGCGAGGAGCTCCTGCACGACGAGGAGATTAAAAAAGTATGAGAATACCTCGTTCTTTTCTATATTTACCGCAAACTACAACATGAAATACTTTTTTTATCCTTCCTGTTCATTGCGCTAACCTCGTGTTTGGACGACAACAGCTCAAACCCTAACCCCATTGATTTTAGTGTCCAAAACGACGAAGATATACGAACCTATCTCGAAGAAAACGATTTGGAGGCCCAACGAAGTGCGAGCGGCCTTTATTATATCATCGACGAAGAGGGTACCGGGCCACAACCGACAGGCAGCTCCGATGTGACCGTGGTCTACAAAGGATATTTTCTAAACGGAAGCGTATTTGACGAAAGCGACGAAAACGGCATCTCCATTAATCTTCAACAGGTTATACCGGGGTGGACGGAAGGAATCACCTATTTTAAGGAGGGCGGTAGCGGACTCTTACTCGTACCTGCCCATTTGGGCTACGGCACCTTCGATTACAATGGTATCCCGGGGGGCTCGGTACTTATTTTCGAAATCGACCTATTGGCCGTCAACTAGCCCCCAAGTAACGATCAAGGCTACATGTTGTACTTGAGTTGGATGTAGACCGGAAAGTGGTCGCTATAGCCTCCTATATACTTCCGGCCGACATAGGTCCTGTAGGGCGAGCCCTTGTATTTGCCCTTGAATTCGGTCAAGAAATGTTCGTCAAAAATGTTCGCATGGGCAAAACTATGGGTTCCTTTCTCGTAGTTCAAAAAACTGTGCGACACCATGATTTGGTCGAAAAGCATCCAAGACTTTCTATAACTGGCACTTCCCCGATGTGGGGTAAGCAATTTTTCCATGGGGTTGTACAAGCCTTTGCCCTTTGTCAGGGCCAGTATGCTCTTTGAATGGGGGTCGTCGTTAAAGTCGCCCATTACAATGTAATTGGGGGCCGCTTCCGAAGCCTCAATGCGGGCCATAAAGTCAAGTAGGGTCTCGGCCGCCTTCAAGCGCTTCGATTCGGTCTGCACATCTCCGTCCCTTCGAGACGGCCAATGGTTTACAAAAAGGTGCACCTTTTCCTTGTTCAACGTACCCCTTACGTATAGGATATCGCGGGTCGTGTCGCGGGTACCGTCCTCCTGATAGACCATTACATTGATCGGTTCCGAGTGTTCTACCTTAAAATGTTTACGGTGATAAATCAGCGCACAATCGATACCCCGTTCATCGGGAGAATCGTAATGGACACAATCGTAGTCGATCTTGTCCAAGGGATTACAGGCGAGCAGGTCTTGTACCACTTTCTTGTTCTCCACTTCGGCCACCCCGACGATTACAGGAGGCGCACCGGTTTCGCCCTGGCCCAACCGCGATACCGTCTTGGCCAGTTTGTCCAATTTGCTTTTGTAACGCTTGGGTGTCCACCTTTTAGAGCCCTTGGGCGTAAAATCATCATCAAGGGTATGGATGTCGTTGGTGGTATCGAACAAGTTTTCAAGGTTATAAAATGCAACGGTATTTAGGCGGTTTTGCTTTTTTTTCTTTTTTAAGAACGAAAAAATCATGGTTTTTACGTTTTGGGCCACTATTATTGCTCAAATAGGTCGGCCAGTATTGATTAAATTTGCAATTTACAACCTATATGATAGAAAAGAATAGCATAGAGCACGAAAAGGCCGTTTTGATCGGTGTCATCAATCGTGAACAGAACGAGGAAAAGGTCAGCGAATTTCTTGACGAACTTGAGTTTTTGACCTATACGGCAGGGGGAGAGGTGGTCAAACGATTTGTACAACGCATGGACGTTCCCAATCCCAAAACGCTTATAGGAAGCGGTAAAATGGAAGAGGTCCAGGCTTTTGTCAAGGCCAACGACATAGGGTCGGTAATCTTTGACGACGAACTTACCCCTGCCCAGCAGCGCAACATAGAGAAGCTGCTGCGCTGCAAGATCGTAGACCGTACCAGCCTTATACTCGACATTTTCGCGCAGCGCGCACAGACCAGCTACGCCCGTACCCAGGTGGAGCTGGCCCAGTACGAATACCTTTTGCCCCGGTTAACGGGACTATGGACGCACTTGGAGCGCCAAAGAGGGGGTATCGGTATGCGCGGACCGGGTGAAACCGAAATCGAGACGGATAGGCGTATTGTACGCGACCGGATTTCCTTGCTCAAAAAGAAGCTTGAAAAAATCGACCGGCAGATGGAAACCCAGCGGGGCAATCGCGGGGCACTGGTCCGGGTGGCCTTGGTCGGATATACCAATGTGGGCAAATCGACCTTGATGAACGTAATCAGTAAAAGCGAGGTCTTTGCCGAAAACAAGCTTTTTGCGACGCTCGACACCACGGTCAGAAAAGTCGTCATAGGCAATCTCCCCTTTCTTTTGAGCGACACGGTAGGATTTATCCGTAAACTGCCCACGCAGCTCGTGGAGAGCTTTAAAAGTACCCTGGACGAAGTGCGCGAGGCGGATTTGCTATTGCACGTGGTGGATATTTCGCACCCGCAGTTTGAAGAGCACATTGACTCGGTCAACAAAATCTTGCACGAAATTGGCTGTTCCGACAAGAACACCATTATGGTCTTCAATAAGATCGACCAGTACCGGCACGAGGTAATCGATTCGGACGATCTGGTGACCGAAAAAACGGAAAGGCATTTTACGATTGAGGAATGGAAACGCACCTGGATGCAAAGGGTGGGGGATAAGGCCATTTTTATATCGGCACTCAACAAACAGAACCTCGACGAGTTCCGAAAGCGGGTATACGACGAGGTACGCGATATCCACGTGACGCGGTTTCCGTACAACAACTTTCTATACCCCGAGCATTTGGATGAATACTAACCCCGGTTGGCATTCGAAGCCACCATTCGTCGAAGAAACAAAACCGTTCATATTTTTCACAACAACAGGGGCGCGGTTCACAACAATTATTTAGCAATCTCAAAGGAGTGGCGTAGATTTACAGTGTAATTAAGTGAGAGAATTGATTCCCAAATCGCTCCTTGAACTTGACCGAAAAGCTTACGATCCCCAGATCGGAAATTTACCTACAAAGCTTAACCTTACCAATACCTACTTAAAAAAAGACCCTTCAAATGAAGGGTCTTTTTTTGTAGGCTTGCCACCCAAATCGCGGAAAAAGCCTTTATTGTGTCCGTTCGTCGAAAAAAAAGGCATTTTAACGTATTTCACCACAAATATGGAGGCCTTCGCAACAAAATTTTCGCAATTCGGCGAGTGTCGGGTACATTAGCTTTGTATTTGAAATTTAGTGTTACGACCCAAATCGCTACGACTTAACCGCTTAGTTTGATTTTTTTATTAACTGTACCAAATTAAAGCATCCTACTTAACAAACAAATGCCCCGACCAAAATGGCCGGGGCATTTTATTTTATACGGATCTAAGGTTCTTTCGTGTTAGAACGAGTAGTTCAGACCAAAGAGGTAATAACTCTGTAGATCGTTATCGATGTTGCCCAAGGTTGGGGTCGGGGTCGGAACGGGAGTCTGCGCCAAGGCATTGCCAAGGGCCTCTTGTTTGTTGCTTCTCAATCCGAATTCAAAACCAAGGCCTATCCCCTTCCATAGGGTGTAACCAAAGGAGTTGATCCATGTCCAGTTGGACAAATCACCGTCTTCATAGCTCTGAAAGGTCGAGAAATTGGTCTTAAAATTGATCGCACCGATTTTCTTGGTATAGTCGACCACGATCTTGGCACCTGCCGAAGACTCATAGGCCGCATCATTGTCGGCGAACACAAAGTTGTAGTTCAATGGGTGGATCACCACTACCATATCGGCAATCGGGGTCCATGTTGCACCCACACCAAGATCCAAGTAACCAGGATCGTTAAAGTTATTGATGATCGAGGTTCGGTATTCGCCCAAGGCCGAAATCGCAAAGTTTTTGTTCAGCTTATAACCGTAAAGGGACACGATATTAAAAACATCGGTAGTTCCGTCGAATCCCTCGTTGTCGGTAGGATCGTCCTTATCGTCCAATTTGACCCATTGCAGGTTGATGTTGGCGGAGTTCTTCCAGAAGAATTTTTCCTTGTCCAAATTGGCGTAGGCGTTTACGGTAACCCCTATATTTCCGGAAGAATTGTTCGGTGTTCCTTGCGAATACCAGTTATTGAATTTCGATAGGTTGGCACCAATGGTACCGAAGGCGCCTATTTTCCACCCGGGAAATGCGTCAATTTGCGATTGCAGGGCATCTACCC
This sequence comes from Pseudozobellia thermophila, assembly GCF_900141855.1. GTDB lineage: Bacteria > Bacteroidota > Bacteroidia > Flavobacteriales > Flavobacteriaceae > Pseudozobellia > Pseudozobellia thermophila. The sequence continues at coordinate 654,154 of NZ_FQYU01000001.1, read as the reverse complement.
TACCTTGAATGGCGTTGATTGAGTCTTTTTTTGCCGCTTGCTCGGCTTTAAGTTCGTCAATTGTTTGTGCAAAACCTGCGGAAAAAGCGAGCGTTGCAAGGCAAGAAATTACTAATCGTTTCATAATGTTAATGTTAGTGAATAAGTGTTTATCAACGGCAAAGTTAACGATGCTAACATTTAATAAACAAGTTTATCAACGATTATTTTCTTTTGAACAAAGGCACGGAAGAGCACGCTTCACCGTACATTACCGACCTTGCCACCCTCTGTAACCTACCAGTTATCAACAAATAAGCATTGGGGGGAACGGGTTTTTTGCTACAGCCTTTTACGATAACCGGCTTATCTTGATAGGCCGAAAGGTCCAGGTTTTCAAGTACCGATTGGTATAAGGAAGTTTCCAACATCTCGAGATCACCTTGCACCACTCTTTTCGCATAGGGTGATAGTTTTACGGTCAAGAGCATATAGGCCCAGCCCGGTACGATGGCATCGGTAGCACAATGAAGGGCCACGTAGGCATCTTGGTACCGTGTCCAATCGTGGGCCTCGGCAGCGGCCCTGAATTCCTTTTCCCTTAGGATAATGCCTTCGTACAGCCATTCGGAGATATCGAACAAGACTCGGCTGCCCTCCTGATAGTAGTCCTCAAGGTCGAAGGTAAGCAGTTTGCTCTGGGCGACCCTATTAACGATAGGCCCGCTATTTTCCGGCATTTTGGATGGCTCCATGGCTAGTATATCTTAAAAAGGTTCTTTTAGAGCAGGCCGAGTTCCAATTTGGCCTCTTCGCTCATTAAATCCTGCGTCCAAGGCGGGTCAAAAGTTATTTCGACCTCGGCATCCTTGACCATATCCAAGGACTTCACTTTTTCCTCTACCTCTACGGGCAAGGACTCGGCAACAGGGCAGTTGGGCGAGGTTAGGGTCATCAGTATACGCACCTCGTTGTCTTCGTTGACCAACACATCGTATATGAGCCCAAGTTCATAAATGTCTACGGGAATTTCGGGGTCGTATATCGTCTTTAGTACTTTGACGATTTTTTCGCCCAATTCGCTGGCGTCAATGGTAGTTATTTCGTCGCTCATTGTCTTTTGTTTTTATAGGGTCCAGCCGCTTGCTCTCCGCTTCGGGTCGACCCTGTATTAGTTTAACTGTGTTTGATAGGCCACCGCATACAGCTTTAATTGCTTGATCATGCTTACCAGACCGTTGGCACGGGTCGGTGAAAGGTGCTCCTTTAGACCGATTTCGTCAATGAAATCGGTATCGGCATCAATAATATCCTGTGGTTTTTGATTGCTAAATGCCCGGATCAGGATAGCAATTATACCTTTTGTTATAATTGCATCGCTGTCGGCCGTAAAGACCAGTCTATCGCCATCCAGTTCGGCATGTACCCATACCTTGCTCTGACAGCCTTTGATGATGTTGTCGTCGGTCTTGTATTTTTCATCTATCAACGGAAGGGATTTGCCTAGCTCGATCATATATTCGTAGCGCTGCATCCAATCGTCGAACATCGAAAATTCGTCGACGATCTCTTCCTGTATTTCCTTAATACCCATGGTATCCATTTTTTGTAAAAATACGACAAGTCTCGATGCTTATCAATTCTTTGGTGCAAAGATAGGCCGACGGATTCAAAGCAGCATATTTCTTGCGCGTTTCACCCCCTCGACCAGCACATCGACTTCGTCTTTGGTGTTATAAAAGCTAAAGCTGGCCCTTACCGTTCCGGGAATACCGTAAAAGTCCATTATCGGCTGGGCGCAGTGGTGGCCCGTTCTGACGGCAATGCCCAATTTATCCAAAATCGTCCCGATATCGTACGGATGGACACCTTCGATATTGAAGGAAATAACGGAGGTCTTCTTTTTTGCGGTGCCGTAAATTCTGAGTCCCTCTACTTTTAGAAGTTCTTGGGTGGCGTATTCGAGCAAATCGTGTTCATATTCGGCAATTTGATCAAAGCTAATGGCATTCATATAAGCAAGTGCGGCCCCAAAGGCTATTCCCCCACAGATATTGGGGGTACCCGCTTCAAACTTATGGGGCAAATCGGCATAGGTCGTCTTTTCGAAGGTAACCTCGGCGATCATTTCGCCCCCGCCTTGATAGGGCGGTAACTTATTCAGCCATTCTTCCTTTCCGTAGAGCATGCCAACTCCCGTAGGACCACACATCTTATGGGCCGATACGGTATAAAAATCAACGTCCAACGCCTGCACATCGGCCTTGATATGGGGAGCGGCCTGTGCGCCGTCTACAAGTACGGCGGCCCCTAGCTTGTGCGCCTTTTCGATGATTTCGGCAATGGGGTTGACGGTACCCAAGGCATTGGAAACATGGTTACAAAAAACCAGTTGGGTACGGTCGGACAACAATTGGTCGTACTGCTGCATCACCAGCTCGCCCTCGTCGTTCATGGGTATGACCTTAAGTACCGCCCCGGTACGCTCGCACAACATCTGCCACGGTACGATATTGGAGTGGTGCTCCATGGCCGACACCACAATCTCGTCCCCAGCCTTCAACAAGGAAGTAAATCCGCTGGCCACTAGGTTGATACCGTGGGTCGTACCCGAAGTAAATATGATTTCATGGGACTTGGCCGCGTTAAAATGCTTTTGGATCTTGATCCTGGCCTGCTCGTACTTATCGGTCGCCTCTTGCGAAAGCGCATGCACCCCACGGTGAATATTGGCATTGTAGTTTTCATAATAATCTACAATGGCATCGATTACCTGTTTAGGGGTTTGGGAAGTGGCCGCGTTGTCAAGGTACACCAAAGGTTTCCCGTTTACCTCCCGGTTTAATATGGGGAAATCTCCCCTTATTTTTTTTATATCTAACATAAGTCCTTCTTCTTAAATACAAAGATACCCGATTGAAAAAACAAATCGGGTATAAGACAAATTCTAATTTGATCAGTTGCCACCTATAGCCTTCGGCCCGATAGACCCTAGAAGAAATCCCTGGCCGATAATGTTACTATAAGCGACCGCATATTTGGTCAGGAAGAATAGGTTTGCACAAAACTCTCTAAGGCCCTGTGTTACAGGTCAAACCCCAGATTAACACCTAGTTTTTTAGCGATCAGCTTGTTGATCCTTGCTTTTAGCTCGGGTATACGAACACTCTCCAAAACGTTGTTGGCAAAAGCGTACATCAACAGGGCACGGGCCTCTTTCTTGGGAATACCGCGCGACCGCAGGTAGAACAAGGCATCTTCATCCAATTGTCCTATGGTGCAGCCATGGGAGCATTTTACGTCATCCGCAAAAATCTCCAATTGGGGCTTGGTGTTGATCGTCGCCTTATCGCTGATCAAAATGTTGTTGTTCTGTTGAAAGGCATTGGTCTTTTGAGCAATTTTATCGACGATGATCTTTCCGTTGAAAACCCCAGTGGAATTTTCACCATAAATGCCCTTGTAGTCTTGGTGGCTTTCGCAATTGGGCTCTATATGATGCACTAAGGTATGGTGGTCTACGTGCTGCTTATCGCCCAAAATGGTAACCCCCTTCATGGTCGAATCGATATACTGACCGTTCTGATAGAAGTTCAGGTTGTTGCGCGTCAACTTGCCCCCAAATGAAAAGGTATGTACCTTGACCACACTCTTATTTTTTTGGTCGATATAGGTATTGTCGATCAGCGAGGCGTTTTCGGCATCGTTCTGTATTTTATAATAGTCGACGATGGCGCTATCGGCCGCGAAAATTTCGGTGACCGAATTGGTCAGCACCTCATTGGAGGTCAGGCTCTGGTGCCGTTCGATGACCTGCAGTTCGGCGTTTTCCTCGGCAATAATCAGGTTGCGTGGCTGCAGTAACAAAGAGGCCTCGTTCCCGGTCGCGAAATGGATGATCTCGATCGGTTTTTTGGGCATTTTGTTTTTGGGTATATAGATATAGGCCCCCTCCCTACTAAAGGCCGTATTCAATGAGGTAAGCGACTCGTCTTTGGAAGCTACCTTGTTGAAATAAACGTCGATAACGGGCTTGTACATCGGCTTGGTCAAGGCCGAGCTCATAAGGCAGATATCGACCCCGTCGTGCGTTGTCTCGGAGAGGTACGAACTATAGATACCATCAATAAATACGATCTTGTAGGTGTCGATCTCATGCAAAAAATAACGCTTGACGTCCTTGTATTCCAAGGTATTCCCTTCCTCTTTGGGAAAAATGCTAAAATCGGTTTTTTGCAAGCTCTTTAGGGAGGTGTATTTCCAAGCTTCCTCCTTTTTTGATGGAAACCCCTTAAGCTCAAAGTTTTTCATGGCTTCGGTACGGACATCGTGCACCGGGTGTTCGATGTCGACGTTGTTCTCAAATGCCATAAATGACGATATCAGTTTATCTTTTAAATCCATAATATTCTTATTGCTTGTACCTGTTCGCTAAAACCCTAGGGCCCTTGGTTAGGCACGGCTATTCAACTACCGCCTCGTTCTTCAACCAGTCGTACCCTTTCTCTTCCAGTTCGATGGCCAGTTCCTTACCGCCCGACTTAACGATCTTACCGTTGTGCAGCACGTGTACAAAATCGGGTACTATGTATTCCAATAATCTTTGGTAGTGGGTAATTACGATTACCGCATTGTCTTTACTTTTCAATTTGTTCACGCCATTGGCGACGATACGCAGTGCATCGATGTCCAAACCAGAGTCGGTCTCGTCCAAAATAGCGAGTTTGGGTTCCAACATCGCCATTTGGAATATCTCGTTACGTTTCTTTTCACCACCGGAAAAGCCTTCGTTCAGGGAACGCGACAAGAACTTGCGGTCAATGTCCAAGAGCTCCGATTTTTCGCGGATGAGCTTCAACATTTTATTGGCGGGCATATCTTCGAGGCCACGGGCCTTTCTCGATTCGTTGATGGCCGTTTTGATAAAGTTGGTAACCGACACCCCGGGAATCTCCACGGGATACTGAAACGACAGGAAAATACCTTTGTGGGCACGTTCTTCGGCCGATACGTCCTCCAAATCCTCCCCGTCGAGCTTTATACTGCCCTCGGTGACCTCAAACTCTTCCTTTCCGGCAATAACCGCCGACAAGGTACTCTTTCCGGATCCGTTGGGCCCCATAATGGCATGTACCTCACCGGCATTTACCTCGAGGTTGATTCCCTTTAATATTTCCTTATCCTCTACACTTGCGTGCAAATTTTCGATCTTAAGCATATATTCTCTTCTTAATGTCTACTTCTTAAAAGCCAAACGGCCCTTTTGTTTCAATCGTTCGTTTTTACTATTTGTTTTCTTAACCCACGGATCCCTCCAAACTGATTTCGAGCAGTTTTTGGGCTTCGACCGCAAACTCCATCGGAAGCTTGTTCAACACCTCTTTGCTAAAGCCGTTGACGATCAAGGCGATGGCCTTTTCGGTATCGATGCCCCGTTGGTTGCAATAAAAGATCTGGTCTTCGCCGATTTTGCTCGTCGTGGCCTCGTGCTCTATCTGGGCCGTCTTGTTTTTTGCCTCGATATACGGAAAGGTGTGTGCGCCGCACTCGTTGCCCATCAACAAAGAGTCGCACTGGGAGAAGTTCCTGGCGTTTTCCGCACGGCTGTTCACTTGCACTAGCCCCCTATAGCTGTTCTGCGATTTTCCGGCCGATATTCCCTTAGATATAATGGTGCTGCGGGTATTCTTGCCCAAATGGATCATTTTGGTACCGGTATCGGCCTGTTGGTGATTGTTGGTCACCGCAATGGAATAGAACTCACCGATGGAATTATCGCCCTTCAACACACAGGAGGGGTATTTCCAGGTAACCGCGGAACCGGTCTCGACCTGTGTCCACGAAATTTTGGCGTTCTTCTCGCAAAGACCCCTTTTGGTCACGAAATTGTAAACGCCCCCTCTTCCCTCCTTGTCACCGGGGAACCAGTTTTGTACCGTTGAGTATTTTATTTCGGCTCCGTCAAGCGCAATCAGTTCCACAACGGCGGCATGGAGCTGGTTTTCGTCACGTGAAGGGGCCGTACAGCCTTCGAGGTAGCTGACATAGCTTCCTTCATCAGCGATCACCAAGGTTCTTTCGAACTGGCCCGTGCCTGCCTGGTTGATCCTAAAATAGGTCGAAAGCTCCATAGGGCATCTAACCCCTTTCGGGATATAGCAAAAAGACCCGTCGGAAAAAACCGCCGAATTAAGCGCGGCATAAAAATTGTCTTTTTTGGGAACCACCGAACCGATGTATTTTTTCACCAACTCAGGGTGCTCTTTAATGGCCTCGGATATGGAGCAAAAGATAATGCCCTTTTCGGCCAAGGTCTTTTTAAAGGTAGTGGCCACAGAAACCGAGTCCATAACAATATCGACCGCGACACCGGCAAGTTTTTTCTGTTCGTCTATCGAAATACCCAATTTCTTAAAGGTATCGAGCAACTCCGGATCTACTTCGTCAAGGCTGTCGTACTTGGGTTTCTTGTTCGGCGCCGAATAGTACGAAATTGCCTGAAAGTCGGGCTTTTCATATTTGACATTGGCCCACTCGGGTTCTTCCATCTCCTTCCAATACTTAAAGGCCTCCAAGCGCCAGAGGGTCATCCATTCGGGCTCTCCCTTCTTTTTGGAGATGGCGATTACTACATCCTCGTTCAACCCAACGGGCATGGTATCAGATTCGATATCGGTATAAAATCCATACTCATACTCCTTGGTCTCAAGTTCTTTTTTTAACTCTTCCTCAGTATATGCCATATTCTCTTTTTACAGTGAAAAACTTTCCCCACATCCGCAGGTACGCTGTGCATTCGGGTTATTAAAAATAAAGCCCTTGCCATTGAGTCCCCCGGAATACTCCAAGGTGGTCCCCACGAGATACAGAAAGCTTTTTTTATCTACAACGATGCGCACGTTGTTGTCTTCAAACAACTTGTCGGACTCATTGACCTTGTTGTCAAAGTTCAATTCATAGGACAGGCCGCTACACCCACCGCTTTTTACGCCTACTCGCACATAATCCTTCGTAGCATCAAAACCCTCTTCGGTCATCAAGTCCACGACCTTTTTTCTAGCTGTTTCAGATACTTGTATCATTGCTTTTCGGTTTAATCTAAATAGTTCACAAATATAGGTTATTAGTAGGGTTTTACCATGCTTACTAACATTATTATAACGAATGCATTAATAGGCAATTCCTATACTTGCCCTTCAAAACCGGACTCTATCCTTCCAAACGCACCCAAAGGGTAGAATTCTTAACTTTGGAAATTCCATTACCTAATACTGCCCATGCGACCTGACGACATCAATGCCTACTACTATGCCAAGAATTTTGGCAAAAATGCCATGCCCCCTTTTTATTTTAAGAGGAAGTTCAAAAGGCTTCAAGCCTACCGGGACCGGTGCGACCAAGCGTACCTGCAAAAGCGACTGGATTATTACCTCAAGCTCGATTCGGCATTCCAGCTCCCCGAGGATGCCGTAGCGGCAAAAAACTTCAAGCGAACCAAGGGCACCGGCTATTACCTCGACCTAAAGGAGTTCCTGCATTATTTTTCACCCGATGCCAGATTCACCTACCACTTTGGCGACGAACTCCATATCAACCCGTACCCCACCCTGTTCAAGGCCAGGCCCCTGAACGACAAAAATGCCAATTCCGTGCTTTTCAAACTGAACAAACGCCGGCATTTTCGATGGGTAAGCGACTCCCGTACCTTTGAACAGAAAAAGGACATGGTAGTCTGGCGGGGGCGATCGCACCAAAAGCAACGCCGGTATTTTGTCGAAAAGTATTGGGAAAATCCGACTTTTGACGTAGGCCTCACCGACAAGCTGCACACCCAAGGGCGGCACTTAAAGGGGTTTATGGATATCAAAACCCAACTCGAACACAAATTCATTGCCTGTATCGAAGGCTACGATGTGGCGACCAACCTCAAATGGGCCATGTCTTCGAACTCGCTGTGCATTATGCCCAAACCCACCTGCGAAACCTGGTTCATGGAGGGCACCCTCGAAGCCGAAAAGCATTATGTTGAAGTGAAAAACGATTTTTCCGATATGGAGGAAAAGATGCAATACTATATTCGCCGGCCCAAGGAAGCACAAGCGATTATTGCAAACGCCCACCGACATGTGGCTCAATTCAAAAACCGGCGTACCGAAGATTTATTATGCTTTATGGTCTTGGAGAAATACTTCGAACTTTCGGGCCAAACCGATTTTTTAAGGTTCTGCCGCCCCTAGGCAGACGAACCTTGTTTTTGGTCAATTCCACTCCCCCTTCCCGTAACGACTTACACAAAAACCCAATAAATACATCGGTTAGCTATAAAATCGTATACGATTTAAACTGAACTTACGATCCCTTTTTTGCCTTGGCTTGAGCTCCCTATTCAGGAAAATCTGCCCCCTAAGCATCCTTTTTTCTACCTGCAGATCCATTCCGGCAGCAAACAGATGACCGGTCTTTGCTGAGAGCCAATAAATATTCCAATTGGTATAATCGTATCTCGATACTAAGGCCCATTGCCGCCACCTTCCTAATGGTTATCCAAGAAATAACGCTTATTTTTGCAGCATGCTAGAAGACAAGAACAAAGCGCGAACCCCCTTGGAGAAATTGGGCGAGTTCGGACTTATAGACCATTTGACCAAGAATTTTAAGATCAACCACCCCTCATCGGTAAAAGGCATCGGTGACGATGCAGCCGTTTTGGACCACTCGGACAAGAAAACGGTGCTCACTACCGACCTTTTGGTAGAAGGTGTGCATTTCGACCTAAGCTATATGCCCCTAAAACATTTGGGCTATAAGGCGGTAATGGTCAACCTATCCGATGTGTACGCCATGAACGCCAAGGCCACACAGATTACCGTTTCCCTGGCCGTATCGAACCGTTTTCCGCTCGAGGCCCTCGAAGAGCTATACGAGGGTATTGCCCTGGCCTGTAAAATATACGACGTCGATTTGGTGGGTGGCGATACGACCTCGTCTACCAAGGGCATGCTCATAAGCATTACGGCCCTTGGCGAGGTTGCCGAAGCCGATATCACCTACCGCAGTGGGGCCCAAGCCAACGACCTTTTGGTGGTAACCGGAGACCTGGGCGCCGCCTACATGGGCTTTCAGGTCTTGGAACGTGAAAAAGAGGTCTTTAAGGTCAACCCGAACAACCAGCCCGACCTTTCACCCTACTCGTACATCGTCGAAAGGCAATTAAAGCCTGAAGCGCGCAGGGATATCGTCCACCTATTGAAAAAACTTGGGGTCAAGCCCACCTCGATGATCGATATCAGCGACGGACTATCGTCGGAAATCCTTCATCTCAGCAAGTGCAGCAAGGTTGGCTGCAACCTTTTTGAAGACAAGATACCCCTAGACCCTACGGTTATTACCACTTGTGAGGAGTTTAAGATGGACGGTACCATGGTGGCCCTCAGCGGGGGCGAAGACTACGAGCTTCTTTTCACCATCGACCAAAAGGACTTTGATAAAATCAAGGGGAATCCGAACCTTACGGTAATCGGTCATATGACCGAGGCCAACGAAGGCAACCATTTGGTTACGCGGGCCAATACCAAAATACCTTTGACGGCCCAAGGCTGGAACTCTTTTACAAACGATTGATGTTTTTTGTGCGGGAAGGGCGGCCTGTAAACGACCGGTATAAAAAAAGAATTCCCGAAAAAGGCAAACCTAACTAAACTGTTGTGGGGCGAACGACAGTGGAGAACGTGGTTGCAACTTACTTTTCGGGAATGTCATTTAAATCCTGATGTCCCTAAGGGTCAAGATTTGGTTGCCAAAGCATAGTTAACGCTGAATCAAGTTCAGGGTTAGGCAGCGTGATCGGCTGCCCTATGTCTCTTTTGAAATATATTTTCCAAGGTTTTGTTGATATCCTGAAGCTCTGGGGTTAGCGTTGACAGGTTACCGCTCACATCCGTGGTTACCTCTTTACCACAGTGGATGCATTTGTACTCTTTGATGTGTAGGGTTACTTTTTTTGAAACCGAGTAATGGTGGCCGAAAAGGCTGCAAAAGAATCTTTTCATAATTGTAGGTTTAAAACGCATTGTCGGTCATTGGGAAACCGCTAATTGCCTGATCAAAATTTGGGTAAAAAACTCAAGTGATGTGAACCACTTTTTATCCTGAACGCACACACCTCTTTTTTTATTGGGTCGATGTCTTTTTTAAGGTCCTTTTTTCGACGAAATGCATTTTTTTCGATGAAATGAAGCTTTTTTACAGGGAGAACAACATTTGTGATCAAGTGGTTTTACGGCATCTTCCAAAGGTTCTATAAAATGGGGCGCCCCCTTTTCGTTGTGCCCGTAGTTCATCGAATTCGATGTACGACACTCCTTTTTTGGGATTTATCGAATTTAAATTCTTATATATGCCCCGTGATCTTGATAGTATGCCCATTACAGTGAACACCAAGGAAACCCTTGTTACGGCCTTCGCCCTCTTTTCGCTCTTCTTTGGAGCCGGAAACTTGATTTTGCCCCCGCTCTTGGGCCATAAATCGGGAGGGCTCTGGTGGCTCGTTGCCCTGGGCTTCTGTGCTTCCGCCGTGCTCATACCCATACTGGGCATAATGGCCCATGCCAAACTGCAGGGCACGATTTTCGATTTTGGCAAAAAAGTATCCCCGAGCTTTAGCCTCGTCTATGCCCTGCTGATCTATTGCATCTCCATTGGCCTACCTTCGCCCCGAACCGCCGCGGTGACCCATGAAATGGCCATCCAACCTTTTTTCGATTCGCCGGCCCTACTGACCAGCGTGGTTTACTTTTCCTTGGTCTTCCTATTCGTCATCAACCGCTCAAAGATTTTAAATATTCTCGGAAAACTTTTGACCCCGGCCATTATCCTTATTCTCTTCCTAATTATTGGCACGGCCGTCTTTTCATACGATTTCCATTTCGGCACGCCCCTGTACCAACACCCGTTTTCAGAAGGCGTCATTGAAGGATACCAAACCTTCGACGCCATAGGAGCCGTAGTGGTGGGAGGGGTCATCATCATCTCGATCAACCTAAGAAAGAAAGAAGCGACTTACGAGGAAAAAAAAGCCCTGATAAGGCGTTCGGCCCTATTGGCCGGACTCGGCCTCCTAATTATTTATTGCGGACTCATCCTTACGGGTGCGCTTATGCAGGGGGAGTTCGGAGCCACCGTCTCACGTACGGCCCTGTTGAACGGCATAAGTTCAAAAACCTTGGGCGGAACGGCCCACCTGTTCATCAGCATCTTGGTAAGCCTGGCCTGTTTTACCACTGCCGTGGGCATAGTAACGGGCACTGCCGATTTCGTAAAATACCGTTTTCACGATTCCCAAACGGCGTATACGGCCACTGCCTTATTGGGATGTATACTGGGAATAACGATGGGTCAATTTAACGTAGCATACATCATTGCGGTAGCCCTGCCCGCCCTTATGTTCATTTACCCGATTACCATTGTACTTATCCTTTTAAATATAGTGCCCGACAAATGGGCCTCCCAAAAAGTGTTTCGGGCCGTGGTCGTTACCACCTTTGTTTTCAGTGTTCCCGATTTTTTGGGAAGCCTGGGCCTTGCCGAAGCCCAATCCTACCTACAGGGATTCGTTCCTTTGGGTACTTATAGCCTAGGATGGGTATTACCGGCAGGGGCGGTTTTTACAATGGCCAACCTGCTCGGAAAAGATCAGGCCTAAAACCACCCCTTCCGGCTCCCCTACTAAAACCGTCCCATACGAGCTATTCCACTATCTCCGGCGAAAGGGCCTTGTACACCAGTCCGGCCAACGCGGCACCCACGATTGGCGCAACCCAAAACAACCACAGTTCGCCCAAGGCCCAATCGCCCACGAATAGTGCTTGGCTCGTACTCCGGGCCGGATTTACGGAGGTATTGGTAACCGGTATACTGATCAGGTGGATCAAGGTCAAACAAAGGCCGATGGCCAATCCGGCAAAGCCGCCCGGCGCCTTGGTATAGGTAGACCCGAGAATTACGAACAAAAAGATAAAGGTCATGACGACTTCGCAGACCAAGGCGGCCATCATACTATAGCCTCCCGGGGAGTGTTCGCCATAACCGTTGGCGGCAAAGCATCCCAGTTCAAATCCGGGTTGCCCGGAGGCAATGACATACAAAATACCCGCCCCGGCGATCCCGCCCAAAACTTGGGCTATGATATAGGGCACAAGGTCCTTTGCATCAAACCGACCACCTGCCCAAAGGCCAATGGACACCGCCGGGTTCAAATGGCAGCCCGAAATATGGCCAATGGCATAGGCCATGGTCACCACGGTGAGACCAAATGCGAGGGCCACGCCCACAAAGCCAATTCCCAATTCGGGAAAACCTGCAGCCAATACTGCGCTTCCACACCCCCCTAGAACCAACCAAAGGGTACCGATAAATTCTGCTACTAATTTCTTCATTTTGAAATATTTAGTTAATGGTTATACATGAGTACAACCCTAAGGTAGCAAAATTTTAAGTTTAATTTTATAAGTAAAGGATTACTTTATGGCGACTGCCCTATTTGCCCGGCCCCAATAGGGCAAATTGGCCAGGACGGCGAAAAATTCGGCCACAAAACACAAAAAAACCAGCAAGGGCTTACCCTTCTTGGTCTTCGTTACGTTTTTTGGAAAAATAGTAAAAGGCGTAGGCCACCAAGACCAAGACCACAAACGGAAGGTAGGTGCCTATGGCCACCCCAATTTCGTAGGCACTGTCCGGGGCCTCTTCAATCTTCTTCTCGATTTCGGACACCTCTTGCCACAATAGAAACATACCCATATCCTAGAACATTATTTCGAGACTAATGGGACAATGGTCGCTGCCCATTACCTGATCGTGGATTTGGGCGGACCTGACCTTGGGCCAAAGGGACTCACTGACCAAAAAATAATCGATACGCCAACCTACGTTACGCCCCCGGGCACCGCCGCGCATACTCCAAAAAGTGTATTTATCAAAAGTGGTCGGGTGCAAGGTCCTAAAGCTATCCACTAGGTTCAGTTCTTTTAACAAGGCATCGAAGCCATCTATCTCTACCTGTGTAAAGCCCGAGGTTTTGTTGTAGTTAGACTTGGGGTTGGCCAGATCGTTTTCCGTATGGGCCACATTAAAATCACCCGTTAGAATCAAGGGTTTGTGCTGCGACAATTCTTTGAGGTAAGCCGTAAAATCCTTGTCCCATACCGCCCGGTAATCCAATCGCTTCAATCCACTCCCACTATTGGGCACATATACGTTGACCAAATGAAATTCTTCGTACTCCGCATGGGTAATCCGCCCTTCCGCATCGTGTTCCTCCTTTCCCATATCGACGGTAAAGGTCAGCGGTTTTTTCTTGGAAAGGATTGCCGTACCGGAATAGCCTTTTTTTTCGGCACTGTTACAAAACAGCTCGTAATCGGAAACCCCCGCCAAGGCTTCTTTAACCTGATCGTCTTGGGCCTTGGTTTCCTGAACGCAAAAAATATCGGCATCAAAACGCGACACAACGTCTGCAAACCCCTTTTTGACCGAGGCCCTAATTCCGTTAACATTCCACGATACTAATCTCATAATGTGATATTATTGGTTCATCAATTCTTCTATTTCCTCTACCTCGATGGGAATATTCTGCATCAGGTTAAGGGGTTCTCCCTGCTCTTGGATGACCACATCGTCTTCGATACGGATGCCCATATTTTCGTCAGGAATATAAATGCCCGGTTCAACGGTAAAGACCATATTGGCCTTCATAGGGGTTTTCAGTTCGCCGTAATCGTGGGTGTTCAATCCGATATGGTGACTGGTGCCGTGCATAAAGTATTTTTTATAGGCGGGCCAATCCGGGTTTTCATTCTGCACATCGGCCTTGTCCAACAGTCCCAGCCCCAACAGTTCCGAGGTCATCAATTTGCCGCATTCCTTGTGGTACTCGGCCCAAAGGGTACCGGGCACCAGCATTTTCGTCGCCTCCTTCTTAACGCGCAAAACCGCATTGTAGACCTCTTTTTGACGTTTGGTGAACCTTCCGTTAACGGGAATGGTTCGGGTAAGATCGCTCGAATAATTCGCGTACTCCGCGGCAACGTCCATCAAAATTAGGTCCCCGCCCATACACTGTTGGTTGTTTTCGACATAATGCAGCACGTTGGCGTTGTTGCCCGATGCTATAATAGGTTGATACGCGAAGCCTTTTGATCGGTTGCGCACAAACTCGTGTAGCAACTCCGCTTCTATTTCGTACTCCCAGACCCCGGGTTTAGTAAAGCCCAGCACACGACGGAAGCCTTTTTCGGTAATATCGCAGGCCTTTTGCATCAACTCGATTTCCTCGGGCTCCTTTACGCCGCGTATCTTTTGCAGGATGGGATTGCTTTTGGCCACCTTATGGGCCGGAAACTTGCGTTTACAGTCGATTATAAAACGGTCTTCGCGCGTCTGGGTCTCTACGGCTTGGCGATAGTGCTCGTTGGTATTGAAGTAGATGGTTTCGGCCTCGGTCATCAAATCGAAAAAGACCTTGTCAAAATCTTGTAACCAATAAACGGTCGCGATTCCCGAAACCTCGGTAGCCTTTTCCTTGGTCAGCTTTTCGCCTTCCCAAATGGCTATGTGTTCGTTGGTCTCACGCACAAAAAGAATTTCGCGGTGCCTTTTATCCGTCGCATCCGGAAACAGTACCAAAATGGTCTCTTCTTGATCGGCACCGCTTAGGTAAAAAATATCCCTGTGCTGTTCAAAGGGCAGGGTGCTATCGGCACTGATGGGGTAAATATCGTTGGAGTTGAACACGGCAATGCTCTTCGCTTGCATTTCCGCCATAAACTTTTTCCTATTCTTTATAAATAGACTGTTCTTAATTTGTTCGTACTTCATCTATTTTTTGTTTTTTCAAAAGTAGCGATTCTGTAAAAAACATTAGGGGTGGGGCGGTTTGGAAAAACAAGGAAAATAACGGGTTTTATGCTTCGGAAAAAGGCCCAAAGGGCCCAACCCAAATAAGTTAGAACAAAAAAAGAGACCCTTTTCAAGGCCTCTTCCTCATTTAAAGATTGGTTATGTTATTTTCCTCCTTTAATCGAGTTTTGTTTTAGTCTGGTATAAATTAACAAAATATTAAGTTGCTGCGCAATTATGCTTGCTGTTAATTTTTAAGATTTGCTACCTTTCGTTACCTAAACCATCAATCCGAAGAAACCATGAAACACCTTTCGGTTCTTGTTATTCTGTTCTCCTGTTTTATTGGCCACTCGCAGATTTTACCGACACCCCCCTCAAAGGTAAAAAGTGCCTTGCTTCAAAAGCAGGCCATGGAGACCGGGTCGATCCTTAAAAACTGGCCCTTGAAAAACATTGGCCCCACCATTATGAGCGGTCGGGTAGTCGACCTCGACGTCAACCCCGAAAACCCCGTCGAATTTTACGTGGCCTATGCCAGTGGCGGATTGTGGTACACCAACAACAACGGAACCTCGTTCACCCCCGTAATGGACAATGCGCCCACGCAAAACATCGGCGACATTGCCGTACATTGGCCTTCGGGAACCCTTTGGGTCGGAACGGGAGAGAACAATGCCTCAAGGTCGTCCTATGCGGGCATCGGCCTGTTGAAATCGACCGACCAAGGCAAGACATGGTCGCATATGGGCTTGATCGACTCCCACCATATCGGCCGTATCGTAATCAACCCCGACAATCCGGAGGAAGTAGTCGTGGGGGCCATGGGCCATCTTTATACGGCCAACGAGGAACGCGGTATCTTTAAAACGACCGACGGGGGCCAAACCTGGCACAGAACCCTTTTTATCAATTCCGACACCGGAATTATCGATATCGCCCATGCGCCCGAAAACTTTAAGGTCATGTATGCCGCGGCTTGGGAAAAAGATCGAAAGGCATGGGATTTTTTAGGCAGCGGATATGGTTCCGGTATCTACAAGAGCACCGATGGGGGCAATTCCTGGTCGAAAATCTCAAATGCCGGAAGTGGTTTCCCCACAGGTTATGGAACGGGCCGCATCGGCTTGGCCGTCTTTGATGAAAACATCGTATATGCGCTTCTCGACAATCAAGACCACCGAGAGGCATCCGAAGAAAAAACAAAGGACCCCGACGTGCTTACGGCCTCGGACTTCAAATCGATGACCAAGGAAGATTTTCTAGGCTTGGACGATAAAAAACTGAACAACTTTCTCAAAAAGAACGGATTTCAGGAAAAATACCGCTCGGAAAATGTAAAGCAAATGATCCGCAGCAACCTTGTAGAACCTGCAGACCTGGCCCAATACCTCGAGGATGCCAATACCATGCTTTTCGATACGCCCGTAATCGGTGCCGAGGTATACCGCAGCGATAACGGCGGCCATTCTTGGGCAAAGCAGAACACAAATTATATCGATGCCCTTTTTTATAGCTATGGCTATTATTTTGGCGAGATACGGGTAGACCCCAACGATGCCGATAAAATCTATGTGGGCGGCGTGCCCCTGTTAAAATCGGCCGACGGGGGCAAGACCTTTACCTCCATCAACCGCGAAAACGTACACGTAGACCACCACGCCCTATGGGTCGATCCCAAAATGCCCGGCCATTTGATCAATGGAAATGACGGCGGGGTAAACATCTCTTACGACGACGGCGAAACCTGGATCAAGAACAACTCGCCTGCCGTAGGACAGTTTTATGCCATCAACGTCGACAACCAAGAGCCTTATCACGTCTATGGCGGACTCCAGGACAACGGGGTATGGGAGGGCCCGCACAACGCAAAGGAAGACCGCAGTTGGCATCAGACGGGGCATTACCCTTGGAAATCGATAATGGGCGGCGACGGTATGCAGATCGAAATCGATAACCGCGACCCCAACACCGTCTATACCGGTTATCAATTCGGAAACTACTACCGCATCGACCTAAAAAACGACCGACGAAAATACATCCAGCCCAAACGCGATTTGGGCGAAAAACCCTTTCGCTTTAATTGGCAGACACCCATCTTGCTCTCGCCGCACAACCAGGATATTCTTTACCTCGGAAGCAACCGGCTCCATCGGTCGATGAACCAAGGTGACGATTGGGAAACCCTTTCGGAAGACTTGACACAAGGGGGAAAAAAGGGCAATGTAGCCTACGGTACCCTGACCACCATTTCGGAGTCGCCCCTAAAATTCGGACTCATATACACGGGTAGCGACGATGGCCTTGTACACCTTACCCAAAACGGAGGGGCCGACTGGAAGCTTATTTCCCACACCCTTCCCCAAAACAGGTGGGTAAGCCGTGTACTCGCCTCAAAACACAAAAAAGAACGCGTATACCTGGCCCTGAACGGGTATCGGCAAGACGATTTTACCACCTACCTCTACAAAAGCGAAGACTATGGAAATACGTGGAAGGATATTTCAGGCAACATTCCCGCCTCACCGGTTAACACCATCATGGAAGACCCCGAAAACGAAAACCTGCTCTTTGTCGGCACCGACAACGGCCTGTATACCTCTTTTGACCAAGGGGCCTCTTGGCACGCCTTCCAAAACGGAATGCCCAACGTGGCCGTTCACGACCTAGTGATCCAGCCCAGGGACAAACACCTATTGGTCGGCACCCACGGAAGAAGCATTTACAAGGCAGATATTGCCGTACTTCAAAAAATCACCCCCGAACTGCTGGCAAAGGACCTCCATGTCTTTAAGCTGGACGATATCGAATATAGCAAAGACTGGGGCAAGGCGCCCAGCCCCTGGAGCAAACCGAGTACTCCCGGTCTCGACGTCGTTTTTTTCAGCAAAAAAGCACAGGGCCTAAGCGCCGAAATCCGCAATGAAAAGGGAATCGTGGTCAGTGCCACGACCATCGATTCCGACCAAGGGCTGAACATCCTCTCGTACGATCTTGCCTTCTCCGAAAGCGGTAAGCAAGCCTACATGAAAAAGGGCAAACAGCACATTGAGGCCGCAAAAAACGGAAAAGCCTATTTGCCCAAAGGAAGTTATACGGTCGAATTGAAAGGAAAGGGAATAGAGGTCCGACAAGAATTTAAAATCGTGGACACCACAAAAAAATAAAGCCCCGTTTCAGGGCTTTATTTTTTTTAAGTAGGTCTTTGTTCTTCCGGCGGGAACCGGTATACTGTATAAGCTTTTGTAGGTTAAGTAGCGGACTTGGGGGTTCGTTACTTGTTTCGGTTAAGTTCTAGATTCGATTTGGGGTCGTAACCATCACTCAATTACACTGTAAACTTACGCCCCTTGCCTCAGCTTTCTAAATTATTGTTGTGAACCGGCCCCAATATGTTGTGAAAAATATGAGCGGTCAAATTCATCGATAAAATACCCCTCAACATTGCCCTGATGATTCGCCTTACCCAATGAAAAACCCCTGCGCAGGGCAGGGGCTCGTTGGTGTAGACCGGGTCAAACGTTTCGTTGACTAGGCGTGCTGCTCTTCGTGTTTCCCCTCTTTGATTTCTTCGATCAATTTGGCGTTGAAGGCGGGTAGGTCGCCCGGGTTCCTACTGGTAACAAAGCCCTGGTCTACGACCACCTCTTCATCTACCCAATGGGCACCGGCATTGACCAAGTCGTCTTTAATGGATGTAAACGATGTAAGTTTTCTACCTTCCACAACATTCGCGCTGATCAACACCTGCGGGGCATGACAGATGGCCGCTACGGGCTTTTCTTGCTTAAAGAAATCGCGTACAAAGGTCAGGGCCCTGTCTTCCCTTCTGAGCAAGTCGGGATTGATAACCCCGCCCGGCAGCATCAGGGCATTATAGTCGGTCGCATTTACTTGGTCCAAGGTTTTGTCTACCTTATACGCATTCGACCAATTCCCGTCGGCCCATCCTTTGATCTCTCCTGCCTCCAGACTAACGATATCTACTTGGAAGCCTTCGTTTTCCATGGCCTCTTTTGGCGATGCCAGTTCGCTTTCCTCAAATCCGTTCGTAGCCAATATTGCTATCTTCTTCATATGTATATTTTAAATGATTATTAATTCGTTCATTCGCAATATACCGGGTAAAAACCGCATCCCTTTGCGGAATTCGGGAAGATATTAGCTCGTTTGAACAGACTTAAGGTGATCGATGACCTCGGCAAGGCAGCGTTCGAGTTCTTTCTTGATCTCGGTTTCCCAAAACCGGAAAACGGTATAGCCCAAGCGCTCCAACTCTTGGTTTACCTCACGATCGCGTTGCATGTTCCGTTCGATCTTTGCGATCCAAAATTCGCGATTGGTCTTTATTTTGGGCTTACGTTCCTCCCATTTGTGGCCATGCCAATATTCGCCATCGATAAAAATGGCCGTTTTGTATTTTTTGAGAAGGATGTCGGGTTTGCCCATAAGCTTTTTATAATCGACCCGGTACCGATAGCCCGCTGCGTACAGGGCCTTTCGAAAGGCAAGTTCGGGCTTGGTATTCCTTCCCCTTATCTTGCTCATAATCTTCGAACGTTCGGGTGTAGTGTAGAACCCTAATTCTTCGTTGAAACGGGGTACTTTTATACGCTCTTCGGAATACTCTTTGGGCATGGTTTAAAATAACAAAAAATCCCAAACTCCTTATCTTGGGTTTGGGATTTTCTATATGTAAAAAAGTGCGCTTTGCACTCGTAATGGGCTAACCTTTTGTAGTCGCACTTAAGTACTCCCGGTTCATACGGGCGATGTTCTCAAGTGAAATACCCTTGGGGCACTCTACTTCGCACGCCCCGGTATTGGTGCAGTTTCCGAAGCCTTCGAGATCCATTTGGCGAACCATGTTCTGTACGCGCTCGGTAGCCTCTACACGCCCCTGTGGGAGCAATGCGAACTGCGAAACCTTGGCCGAGGTAAACAACATGGCACTGGCGTTCTTACAGGCAGCGACACAGGCGCCACAGCCGATACAGGTGGCCGCATAGAACGAATCGTCGGCATCGTGCTTGTTGATCGGAATGGCGTTGGCATCTACCGTATTACCCGATGTGTTTACCGATATATACCCCCCGGCTTGCTGAATTCTGTCGAATGCGCTTCGGTCGACCACCAAATCCTTTATTACGGGAAACGCCGTTGCCCTAAAGGGTTCGATGACAATGGTATCGCCATCCTTGAATTTTCTCATGTGCAATTGGCAGGTAGTCACCAAACGATCGGGACCGTGCGGCTCACCGTTGATCTGCAAGGAACAGGTTCCGCAGATACCCTCACGACAGTCGTGGTCGAAATGTACCGGCTCCTTTCCGTTGTTGATCAGGTCTTCGTTCAGTACGTCCAACATTTCCAAAAACGACATATCGCCCTCAACCCCGTCAAGGGTGTAGTCGACCAGTTCCCCTTTGGAATTGGCGTCTTTCTGACGCCATATTTTTAAGTTTAACTTCATAGTTTCTATTTTAGTTGGGGTTGACTGTAAACAGTAAAATGCCTTCGGCAACTACCATAAACCTTCAACTATAAACTACTTATAACTTCTTGTTTTTAATTCAATATTCTCGTAGACCAGTTCTTCCTTGTGTAGAACGGCGTCCTTAGGTTCTCCCTTGTACTCCCATGCCGAAACGAACTTAAAGTTCTCGTCGTCGCGAAGGGCCTCGCCCTCTTCGGTTTGGTACTCTTCCCGGAAATGTCCTCCACAGGATTCGTTTCTCGTAAGGGCATCTTTGGCGAAGAGCTCGCCCAACTCCAAGAAATCGGCCACCCTACCGGCTTTTTCAAGCTCGGCGTTCATACTGTTGGCAGCACCGGGTACTTTGACGTTTTCCCAGAAATCGGCCCGGAGGGCGGAAATTTCTTCCATGGCCTCCTCAAGGCCTTTGGCGTTCCTTGCCATGCCGCATTTGTTCCACATGATCTTGCCCAACTTCTTGTGGTAATAATCAACGGAATGCTTCCCGCTGCCCGACATCAACTTATTGATGCGGTCCTGTACGTCTTTTTCCGCTTGATCGAACTCCGGCAAATCGGTGGGAATGGCCCCTGTTCGAATATCATTGGAAAGGTAATCGCCAATGGTATAGGGCAGCACAAAGTAGCCATCGGCAAGGCCTTGCATCAATGCGGATGCCCCGAGTCGGTTGGCACCATGGTCGCTGAAATTGGCCTCACCGGCACAGTAACAGCCTTCGATGGTGGTTTGTAGGTTGTAATCTACCCATAGTCCTCCCATGGTATAGTGTACCGCAGGATAGATCATCATCGGCGTTTCGTACGGGTTTTCATCGACGATCTTCTCGTACATCTGAAAAAGGTTGCCGTACTTGGCCTCTATAACTTCCTTACCTAACTTGGTAATCGTTTTATTGTCAGGGTTCTTTATTCCCCTTGTAAGGGCGGTCTCTTTTCCGTAGCGTTGAATGGCCGAGGCAAAATCCAAGTAAACGGCCTCACCCGTTTTATTGACACCGAAACCGGCATCACAGCGTTCCTTTGCCGCCCTTGATGCAACGTCGCGGGGCACGAGGTTACCGAATGCGGGGTAACGTCTTTCCAGATAGTAATCCCTGTCCTCTTCCTTTAATTGGGTGGGCTTCAATTTGCCTTCGCGAATCGCTTGGGCATCTTCCAATCGTTTGGGCACCCATATTCTACCATCGTTACGCAGTGACTCCGACATCAAGGTCAATTTCGACTGATGATCGCCCGAAACCGGGATACAGGTCGGGTGGATCTGTGTAAAACAAGGGTTGGCAAAGAAGGCCCCCCTGCGATGCGCCTTCCAGGCCGCCGTTACGTTACTGCCCATGGCGTTGGTAGACAGAAAGAACACGTTTCCATATCCCCCCGTGGCCAATACCACGGCGTGGGCCGAATGGCGTTCTATTTCCCCCGTGACCAGATTTCGTGCGATAATGCCCCTGGCCTTACCGTCGACCAAGACCAAATCCATCATTTCATGACGGTTGTACGGCTTTATCTTTCCTCTATTGATCTGGCGGTTCATGGCCGCGTAGGCGCCCAACAACAATTGTTGCCCGGTCTGCCCCTTAGCGTAAAAAGTTCTTGAAACCAATACCCCACCGAAAGAACGGTTGTCCAACATGCCGCCATAATCCCTTGCAAAAGGAACCCCTTGGGCCACACATTGGTCGATAATGTTCACCGATTCTTCCGCTAGGCGATAAACATTCGCTTCCCGGGAACGGTAATCGCCCCCTTTGATGGTATCGTAAAAGAGACGGTAGGCACTATCGCCATCGCCTTGGTAGTTTTTCGCCGCATTGATACCTCCTTGGGCCGCAATGGAGTGAGCCCTACGTGGTGAATCTTGATAGCAAAAGGTCTTTACATTATACCCCAGTTCGGCCAAGGTAGCCGCAGCAGAACCTCCGGCAAGACCGGTACCAACGACAATGATATCGATGTTACGCTTGTTGGCCGGGTTAACAAGGTTTATATTATTCTTATGGTTGGTCCATTTTTCGGCCAGCGGCCCAGATGGAACTTTAGAATCCAATATGCCCATATTAATGTGTTATTGGGTTAAAATGATGGTAAAGTGCGATAAATATGAACCCTAGGGGAATCACGATCGCATATATTTTGGTAAATGTCTGTATTGCCGGAGTGTATTTGTTGTTCACCCCCATACTTTGAAACGAAGAGGCAAACCCGTGCCACAAGTGCAGCGACAACAACACAAAAGATACTACGTACAGGGCCGTACGCCAAAAAGGCTCAAACTTCTCAACGGTCTCATGATAATATCGCGTGGGATCTTCCGCATTGCCGGCAATGTACTTGTAGTCGATCTCATGAACCCAGAAATCGTAAAAGTGAAGTCCGAGAAAAGCCAAGACCACAAGGCCGGTAATGATCATGTTACGGGAAACCCATGAGGCATTGGCCGCTCCGTTATACTTTTTGTATTTGATCGCCCTGGCCTTGTTGTTCTTGATCTCCAAGGCAATACCCATTACAAAGTGTACAATAACCCCAGCTATCAGGATTGGCTGGAGGATAAATTGCACCAAACCATTGTATCCCATAAAATGGGACCACTCGTTAAAGGTATCGGGAGCCACTACGGAAGTAATGTTAATGGTAAAGTGTTGGGCCAGAAAGAAGACCAAAAAAAGACCCGATAAGGCCATTACGACCTTTCGGGCAATCGAAGATTTTATCAATCCGCTCATTATAATAGTATCAATTAATTTTTAGACGGTCTACAAAATTAGGGCATAGCCTCGGCTTTAACAAACTTTAAAAGTCTTTACTCAGGTAATTTAGACCCATTTTAAGCAAGCCAAACACGTCGCGGTACCCTTGCGTCAAAAAACGTCACTTTGGAGGGGTTCGGGCAAAACGGAAAAAGGCTTAAACCCAATTTTACCCCTTTGTTTTCAGACGATTGGCCAGTATGGCTACCAAAACAGGGGCAACAAGGCCCCTTGCCAAAAATTTTCGCCCAAACTTCTTAACAAATTGTATTTTTAGGCCATTATTTATACAAACACTGTATACCTTATATGGATATCGGCCTTTTATCGGTGAGCAACAACGTTTATTCAACCCAAAGAATAGCCGAAGAGGCCGTTAACCTAGGTCATTATATCGAACAGATAGACCACACCAAGTGTTCGGTAAAGCTCGGGGGGGCGAAACCGGGCATTTACCTGAGGGAAGAGAACATTACCGACGCATTCGACGCCATTATTCCCAGGATCGGCGCCAAGGTTACCCGGCACGGGGTGGCCATCGTCAAGCAGTTCGAGATCAACGGGGTCTTTAGTTCGGCCCGTTCGCTGAGCATCGCCAGGGCGCGCAACAAGGTTCGCACCCTACAGATGATGTCGCAAAAAGGCATTCCGGTTCCGGAAACCCTGTTCTCCATCAACCCCGACAACATCGAGGCACAGATCCAGATTTTGGGAGGCACCCCCGTCATCATAAAAATTCAGGAGGGCACCCACGGACTGGGCGTTATTCTGGCGGAGTCGAACAAATCGGCCAAATCGATCATCGACACTTTTTACAAGATGGACACCAGTATTCTTCTTCAAAAATACATTGAGGAAAGCAACGGCGAAGACATTCGCGTTTTCGTCGTGGGCGATAAAGTAGTGGCCAGCATGAAACGCACCAGTGCCCTCGAGGAATTTAGGTCGAACATCCATCGCGGCGGCACCATCGAAAAGGTAAAATTATCGAAAAGGGAAAGGGAAATTGCCGTTGGCGCGGCCAAACACATAGGCCTAGGGGTGGCCGGCATCGATTTGATCCGTTCTAGAAAAGGCCCCTTGTTGATCGAGATCAACGCATCCCCGGGACTACGGGGAATCGAAGCCGCCACGGGGGTAAACGTTGCCAAGGAAATTATTCTTTACGTAGAACGCAATTGCAGACAACGAAGATGGAGGTAGAAACCAATAAAAACATTACCATTGGTGGCACGACGGTAAAACCGGGCCAAAACAAACGGGTTCAAATCGCTATCGACCGTCTGCCTACCGGAACGCTTATAGACATACCGGTATATGTTTTCAACGCTAAAAAACCCGGCCCTACCGTTTTGATCCAGGCAGGGCTGCACGGCGATGAAATAAACGGTATTGAAATCGTACGCAGGCTGTTGGCCGAAAAACACCTTCATGTGGTAAAAGGTGCGGTAATTGCCGTACCGGTCCTCAATATTTTCGGGTTTATCCATTTTTCAAGGGACGTACCCGATGGCAAGGATGTAAACCGCAGCTTTCCGGGAACGAAATCGGGGTCATTGGCCAGTAGGATCGCCTACCATTATACCTCGGAGATACTTCCTCATATCGACATGGGAATCGACCTGCATACGGGTGGGGGGCAACGCCACAATTATCCACAGGTACGTTATACCGAAGAAGATCCCGACAGTGCACACCTGGCCCAAGTTTTCAATGCCCCTGTCTCCTTTCCCTCTTCGTTGATCAAAGGCTCGTTTCGAAACACCGCGTTTAAAATGAACAAGCCCATGGTTGTCTTTGAGGCCGGTGAAAGCATGCGTTTCGACGATTACTCCATTTCAGAGGGCATGCGGGGCATTTTGAACGTTTTGGGGCACTTTAAAATGGTGCCGCCCTTACCACAAAGACAGCCTGAGCGGGATACCGGGATTCGGCTTCAAAACCGAAAATGGCTACGCGCACCTACTGCGGGAATGTTTATACCGAAGGTCACCAATGGCAGTGAAATCACCAAGGGACAGACCATAGGAATGGTTTCCGATACTTTTGGAAGACGTACAAAAAAAATAAAAGCGCCCTTTGACGGATTGGTCTTCTGTATCAACCACCAAGCCGTCATCAACCAGGGAGAGGCCCTCTTTCATGTCGGGGAAAGGCAACCTTCTTGATTTTCCAAATGTAATGCGATAATAAACAAGGGACATCAAGCCCAAGCGATTGAGATCTACACAAGGCTTCAAAGCAAAACCCAAAGCTTGATCAGACCCACCCCCTCTTCTAATCGTACCGGATGGTATAATCTATAGGCGGGGCATCATCGGTATTGTACCGGACCGAAAACTCCAGCAAATACCCATTTATGTCGCGCACCTCGTTTTCAAACAGCATCTTGTACGTTTCCCAGCCGATCGAAACCATATGCTTCTTGCTGAGCAAGTACAGTTCGTTAAGGTTTAAATAGTAGAGCATCACATACCATAACCGCATGGCCGTGGAAACATTGGCTTCATGAAAGAGTCCTTTTTCCGAATTATCGCCGTCCATCTTAATATAGGTCTCATCCACTATGGATTCGCGTATATTGCCATCGGAATCTAGGCCAATACCCACGGTAAACCCGGAATCGAAGTCTATCTGGTAGCGATTGTTCGTTTCATCGTAGGTCAACTCACTGTCCTGTTCTATTCCGTCAAAAAACACCGCAACGTCCAAAAGCTCGTTATCCGCCGAATAGTCAAATAGCATTTCATGTGTAAACCCATTTTCTTGGTCCTCAAAAACCGAGCTGATCAAGTTTTCGTCCTCATCATACTTAAATCGCGTCATTCCCTGAGAGAGATTACCATTGGTGTTTCGTCGCATTTCGATGCTACTGATCTGTTTCGAGCCGTTATAAGTAAGCGTATAGGCCACACTGTGGCCATCGTTGTAGTCGATGTCAATTTCACGTGGTAGGCCCGTTTCACTTTCTTCAGGCCTTTGTTCCCCATCAATAGGCTTTTCATCCTTAGAACACCCGAGAAAGCCGCCGGCCAGTAGCACCGATCCTATAATCAGTATTTTGTATCCCTTAGATCTCATTGCGGGATATTAAGGTACCTACACAATTCTTCGTAGTCCATTTGGCCTAAGTCGGGTCCTTCCATCGATTTTGCGGAAGAAGGCGTTCCCCCGGGAATAACGACATAGCGGTACTGCTGTATAAACGTTCCGTCTCCGACAGGACCCCCGTCCATTGATTGGACGAAAATCTGAATTTCATCTCCGTTGTGCACCAAAAAGGAATATTGGTTGTTCGAGCCGTTAAACATGACAGGCAATTGATAAAAAAGATAAACAAGGTCGCCCGTAATACCTTCGAGGAATATACGTCTTCCAAAGACAAAGATCGCACCGGTATCCATCAGTTTGGTATTCCCTTCGGGAAAATCTACCAGAAAACTAATGGCCTGTGCACCAATGTCGTCTCCCAACTCCGTGTTGAACCATTCGGAATAGATGACGTTGGCCGTACCGGCTTCGCCCTGTTCGCCATCCTGCCCGTCTTCGCCCGGTTCACCTTGCGCTCCCTGGGCACCGTTTTGCCCATCTTCACCATCTTGGCCCGCGGGCCCGGTTTCCCCTTGTATGCCCTGCTCCCCTTGGGGCCCGGCTGGTCCGGTTTCCCCACCTTGACCGTCCTTTGAACAAGAGACATTGAGGGTGAGGACCAAAAGCACACTTACTACCTTGGCAACTAAACTATACTTCATCATTTTTCTTTATATTTCTTTATATTATTGTTGTACTTGTTTCCTTGGAACGGCACCCAGCTATTCAAAAGATGGGGAAACCACCCCTCGGCCATTATGCCAAGGGGCAGTTTACAGACTGCCTGATGCACCAATTGGGATTTAATCCGAAATATTGAAACGGCTTACGACCTCCTCATAAGACAGGGTCGAAAAATCAATGGCGGACGCCTTGCTGGTTACCCCCCCTATTCCATCACCAGCTTCAACGCCTCCGGGAATCAACACATAGCGATACGTATCGAACAAAGGCGCCCCTATATTCGAACCGTCTACGGTAGCCAGCCTAATATTGATTATGCCCTCGTCAAAATAGTAGTAGTAACTGACCCCTTGGTTGCCCAAATAGGGCAGGGCATACACATTGTTGTTCGAGGTTATCTTACCGTATACCAATACAGTGCCGGTCTCGACCAACTCTTCGCTAAGTCCCGCCACGTCTACAGTACCATTGGCGGTCGACGCCTCAATATTATCGTCATCGTCGACAATAGGTGAATCGAACCAATCGGAATAGATAACATTGGCCGTACCGGGCTCTCCCTGTTCCCCTTGGGCCCCAGCCTCACCTTGTGGACCTGCGGAACCTTGCTCGCCTTGTGGGCCCTGAGGGCCGATATCACCATCTTCGCCATCCTTGGAACAGGAAACGATAGCCAACATGGCCACAAAAACACATAACAATTTAGTTTTCATAATATTGATTTTTAAGAATTTCTATACCCCAAATCTAAATTGCAACACGGGTTCCTGTGTCCGATATCTTACAAAGCACAAAAAATAGGACTCTTTTAATTAGTTGATTGTCAGGTATTTATATTGATAGTCAACAAAACATAATCGAAACACGACCTATTGTATACCATTTGGAACCATTTATACAAAAAGTACCAAACGGGCATTTTTCAAGGTTTTTTAGGAAGATAGAATACATGCTCTATGGGAATACCGATCTAGGCTCTATGGGCAGGTAGATCCCTTGGCCTAAAGCGAACACAGTAGCGGCAATCGGGTTCTAAAATATCGGTAAAAAGGGGGCCATACAATGAAGCTTAAAGGCTCGGCAACCTATGCTAACGTCATTTCAGCTTTCCAATAGCCCTTTCTAAACTGGGTCGGGGTAACCCCGGTGTGCTTTTTAAAAGCGGAGTAGAAGGTAGATTTGGAGTTGAAGCCTGCCTCCAGGCCAATGGAAAGAATGGTATAATCTTCGTACTTCGGGTCGGTAAGCATGTCCTTTGCTTCAATGACCCTATACGAATTGATATGATCGGAAAAGTTTTGCCCGCCCAGCTTATTGACCAATTGCGAGAGGTAGGTGCCGCTAATGTCCAACATATCGGCCATGGCACCTAGGCTCAGGTTGGCTTCGCGGTACATCTTTTCTTGCGCCAAAAGGCGGGTCAACTCTTTGTAATAGACCGTCCCATTGATTAGGGGCTTGGGGTTCTGAACACCTATCCGTTCCAGTTTAATGGCGGTAAGCTTGGCTATCAACTGAAAAATAAGAAGGTGGCTTTCCGTAAAAAAGCCCTTTGCCGAATGTTCCGAATCGAGCACCCCCAGTAGCTTGCCCGAGCTCATTATCGGAACGGCCAATTCAGAATACCTTTTTTTATCGTCTACGATATACTGTGCCTCTGTGGAGGTATCGGCCAACAACCTGGGTTGACCGGTTTGGGCCACACCGCCTACAATGCCCTCGCCCACTTTAATTTCCAAGGGACTCAACAGCTGTCTTCCGCCCAGGTCCTTACGGCCATAAGCGGCTTTTTGTTCCAAAACCTTCCTATCGGGGTCAAGGGTGTAGATGACACAATCCTCGAGTCCCAATTGCGAGATACAGTTTTCGGCTATGTCCCATAGTACGGCCTCCAAAGTGTCCTTGTCGAATAGGGATGAAGCAAAGTAATTTAGAACCGCTGCTTGGCGATTTCCGTGATTCCCTAGCTTTGCCAGCTCGTTTTGGTCAAAAACGCAAACCAGTCCTTTCCCCAAATAATCATTGATTGGCCGATGAAGGCCTTCGGTTGCCTGCCCTTGCCCCCCCTTTGCGCTTTTTTTTCGCCACGTACGGACAAGTTTTTCCACCACGAAGAACGCAACGGCCAATACAATGGCCCCTATTACGAAATGGTATGCCGTCAATCCCATAGGCTTGTTTTAAACTGTGCCTTCAAAATTAAGGGCTAACCGAAGGAAAGCATGCCACAATTGTAACATAGCGTGCAAGAGATGTAACAATGGCCCCACAACTTGTCCTACGACAAAGGGCCAGGCCAACGTTTGGCAAAATTATCCAAAGGAAGACAGGGAATATTCATTTTTCCATGTCGCCCAGTTGGATGGAAAGCGCCTTGGTCGAAAGCTGTACCTCGACCAAGGAAAGAACGAGGGACACCATAAGGGACAAAAGGCTGGCCCCAAAAACAAGATTCGCCCAAAGGCTTTGTTCGATATAGATCAGCGACATGGTTATTACCGCCAAAAGAAAACTGAAAATGGCAGTTGCCTGCATGTTTTTAATAATGGAAAGACGTTTACGCAACTGCCTTACCTGAAGGGCAATGGCCGAAGACTCCGTTTCTTGGTACTTTTTGTGCAATTGCCTGATCAGTGCCGCTATGGCCAGATACCTGGCATTATAGGCGAGCATGGTCAATGAAATGGCCGGAAAAAGCAGGGCCGGGATACTCAGGGTAAGCTCCATTTACTTTTCGAATTTTACAGCGCTCGACTTTTCGGCCGTTGGAAAGTTATCAGGAATTTTTTGGGTCACCTTACCGGTTGCGGCCCACTCGGCGCCGCGCAACATACTGGTCATAAAGCCCACGCTCTCCACCGAATAATCGGCATGCCCCATAATGTTGTGAAAGATGCGGCCCTTGCCGTAGTTCAGTACCATGAGGGCAGGTTCGTGCCTGCCGGTGCCCTTGTATTCCTTGGCGGAATAAGCCGTGGCCAGTATTTCCATATGCTCGGCAGGGCCCCTCAGGTGATCGTAAAGCTCGTCTTTGGTCTGCAGCCATTTTTCGGGCATCCCCTTGGTGATCGGGTGGTCGAAATTGCGTATTTGTATCTGGTATTCGTGTTGCGGGCCATGAGATCCCGCCTTGCCGGGCGAATTGTCCCGGATCAATTCACCGGCATCGTTGTAATACACGTAAGGGCCGTCTTTTTCGGTTCGGTCGCCCCAACCGCCCAATCCGATCATTTGGTTATAGGCCTCCCACTCCGGAAAGGAATTATCGGCCGCGTGAAAAACAACCAGTCCGCCCCCTTTTTTCATGAATTTCTCGAAATTTTTCTTGGTCTTTTCGGGCCAAGGTGCAGCGTTCCATCCAAAGTTGCAGACCACCACATCGTACTTTGAAAAGTTCGGGGCGAAATTCGGGTCGGCCTTTGGTTTCTCCAAGGCCTGGGTCGGGGCCATTCCCTCGATAGCATAGTCGGCAAGGAACTCCTCTCCCTTCCACGTATAGGCCGATCGCGCCACATCGACCGTAAAAAGACCCGATTCTTCCATTCGCGTCTTCAACATATAGGTAATCTTAGGCCAATGCCCGTGGTTGTTCTGCCCGTCTACGATCAGCGCCTTAATTTTCTTTTTTGGTCGATTTTCGGTCGATTGGGAAAAGGAAGGGGCACCCATAAGGACCGCCGTTAACAAAAGGGATATTGCTTTAATTGTTCTCATAATGCGATTTTGTAACCATAAATATAAGTGATTATGACGAAGTATGGACGATCAATAACATTGTCGTAAATTGACCTCCGTTGTAATCCGATATAATGGAATCAAGGAATTTATTGCCCGAATCAAAGTTACCCGATGTAAAAACGACCATTTTTACCACGGTAGGCAATTTGGCCCGAAAGCACCATGCGATCGATCTTTCCCAGGGTTTCCCCAATTTCGGGGCAGACCCCAAACTGATGCAACTGGTTTCCCGCGCCATGCAGCAGGGCCACAACCAATATGCCGCCATGCCGGGGTATTACGGGTTGCGCGAGAACATTGCCGAAAAAATCGAAAAGCTGCACGGTAGGGCGTATCATCCCGAAAAGGAAATTACGGTTACCGTCGGCGCTACCCAAGCCCTGTTTACGGCGATTACCGCCTTTGTTCATCCCGGAGACGAGGTCATCGTCATCAAGCCGGCCTACGACTGCTATGAGCCCGTAATCGAGCTCAATGGCGGTAGACCCGTGTACGTGCAGTTAGATGCCAAGGGTTATCGGATGGATTGGGAGGAATTCAAGGAAAAAATCACCCCAAAAACCCGTATGGTGATCATCAACACCCCCCATAACCCCAGCGGCAAGGTCTTTACGAAAGACGACATGTTGCGCCTGCAGGAAATTCTTCGCAACACAAACATTCTTTTGGTAAGCGACGAAGTTTACGAGCACATCGTTTTCGACGAAAAAGAGCACCAAAGCGCTTCCCGCTTCGATGACCTGGCCCGACGCAGCTTTGTATGCGCCTCATTTGGAAAGACCTTTCACGTTACCGGATGGAAAATAGGCTACTGTGTGGCCCCGGAGGCACTCATGCACGAGTTTAGAAAAACCCATCAATTCTCCGTGTTCTGTGTAGACCACCCGGTGCAACGGGCCATGGCCGAATACTTAAGGAACGAAGACCACTACCTGCAGCTCAATTCGTTCTATCAAGAAAAACGGGACTACTTTTTGAAGGCCCTCAAAAGCTCCAAATTCAAATTCACCCCTTCCGAAGGCACGTATTTTCAGTTGCTCGATTATACCCAATTTTCGGAAGAAACAGATAAAGATCTGGCCCTGCGCCTGATCACCGACCACAAACTGGCATGCATACCCATATCTTCCTTTAACGTAGGCGAACGCCAAGACGGCGTCTTGCGCTTTTGCTTTGCCAAGAAAAGGGAAACCTTGGAGAAGGCCGTGGAAATTTTATGTCGAATCTAGTTTTTTGGCCGGCGATTGACCTGCCAACGCATCAACCAGTCGGTCTGTTCGTCGTTGCCTATAAAATAAGGGTGGGTGCCGAACTTCGAGAAGCCCTGTCTTTCGTAGAATTTAATGGCCTGGGTATTTTTCTCCCAAACCCCCAGCCAAAGAAAATCCTTATGTCTTTCCCGGGCCATCCCCTTAACTTCGTCGATCAGCCATTCACCGATTTTCTGCCCCTGAAACGCCCTTAAAACATAGATACGCTCAAGCTCCATGGACTTCCCATCCCTTACATCGGTCTGGGCCATGCTCTCGTTTAATTTAAGGTAGCCTACGAGTTCGTTGTCTTTATAGGCCAAAAAGAAGAAGGAATGCGAATTGGCAAGTTCGCTGGCAAGTTGGGCTTTGGAAAAAGCCTTGTCTACGTATTGCTTAAAGTCTTCGGGGTCGTTGAGGGCCTCAAAGGCGTCGACAAAGGTCTTTCGCGAAACAAAGGCCAAAGTATCTAAATCGGCATCGGTACATTTTTTAAGGGATAGGGACATAAGACGGGTATAAAAACCCTTAAAATTAGAAAATAGGCCAAACAAAAAAGAGCAATCCTTGAAAGAATTGCTCTTTTTGTTTCTTTTTCAAAATGTAGTTTTATAGCATAAACAACTTTTTGGTCAACATAACGATTCCGCTGAGAAACTCGTTTCGGTAGACTTGAATATCTTCTTGTGTTTGGTTCATTTGGGCTTCCATAGTCTGTAGGTTTAGTTCAAAAATAGGTTTGGTTCAGTATCAGTAGTCTTTGTAATTAATAACAACCTAAAAGTACATTGGATTCCCGTAAAAATAAAATTGTTGTTGTGAACCTACTTCAAATTGTTGTGAAAAACGCCAAACGCGGGCCGTACCAGTGAAACACAGGAGCCAGAACACCGGGCAACCCGAATTTAGGCGGCATTACACGGACATTTCGGGTACTTCCCCTTCTACCACCAAGGTGCCCTCGGTGGCCTCCTTGATCTGTTCTACCGAAACCCCCGGTGCCCGCTCCTTAAGCAGAAAGCCGCGATCCGTTACCTCCAACACGGCCAGGTTGGTAACGATTTTGGTTACACAGCCTACCCCCGTTAGGGGCAAAGTACATTTTTTTAGAAGTTTTGATTGCCCGGCCCTGTTCGTATGCATCATGGCGACGATTATGTTTTCAGCGGAAGCGACCAGGTCCATTGCACCGCCCATGCCCTTGACCATTTTACCGGGAATCTTCCAGTTGGCGATGTCTCCGTTCTCCGCTACCTCCATAGCCCCTAATATGGTCAGGTCGACATGTTTGCCGCGAATCATTCCAAAACTGGTGGCCGAATCAAAAAAGGAAGCCCCGGGCAAGGTGGTAATGGTTTGTTTACCTGCATTGATAATATCGGCGTCCTCCTCCCCTTCGAACGGGAAAGGCCCCATGCCCAGCACGCCGTTTTCGCTCTGGAATTCGACATTGATATCGTCCCTTACAAAATTGGCCACCAAGGTGGGTATCCCAATTCCCAAATTGACATAATACCCGTCTTTCACCTCTTTGGCAATGCGTTTTGCAATTCCGTTTTTATCTAGCATAAGTCAAGTTTGAAGTTTTACACTATCGTTTTATCGAGAATCCACGGGTCCATAGCCCCTATTTTCGGGTCCGGACCGTTCGTTGTTCTATTCGTTTTTCGTAGTTCTTTCCTTGAAAAATCCGCTGGACGAAGATGCCCGGC
Source organism: Pseudozobellia thermophila (assembly GCF_900141855.1). Lineage (GTDB taxonomy): Bacteria > Bacteroidota > Bacteroidia > Flavobacteriales > Flavobacteriaceae > Pseudozobellia > Pseudozobellia thermophila. The sequence goes on along the minus strand of NZ_FQYU01000001.1, from coordinate 620,560 downwards.
ACATGAATTTGGTTGGGGTCGAGCTCTCCGGCAGGAACCAGTTCTTCCACTTCGGCCACGGTAATATCGGCAGCGCCGCACATACACGGATTGAAATTACGCGCCGTACCCTTGAATATTAGGTTACCGGCCTCGTCGCCCTTCCAGGCCTTAACAAAGGCAAAATCGGCTTTGAAGGCTTCTTCGAGCACATACATCTTGCCGTTAAACTCCCTGGTCTCTTTGCCCTCGGCCACTTCGGTACCGTATCCGGCAGGGGTGTAAAAAGCCGGAAAACCCGCCTGGGCCGCCCGACACTTTTCGGCCAAGGTTCCCTGTGGCGTCAGTTCTACCTCGAGTTCACCGCTCAACATCTGGCGTTCGAACTCTTCGTTTTCGCCTACATACGAGGATATCATTTTCTTTATCTGGTGCTTTTGCAACAAGAGGCCCAACCCGAAATCGTCGACCCCGGCATTGTTGGAAATACATGTCAGTTCCTTTACGCCTATTCGCACCAGCTCGGCTATGGCATTTTCCGGAATTCCGCATAGTCCGAACCCTCCCAACATAAGGGTCATTTTGTCCTTCACCCCCTTTAGGGCAGCTTCTACACCTGTTACTTTTTTAGAAATCATGGCATTCTGTATTGTAAGGTTTAGCTAGTGTTCAATTTACGATTTTTCAAACAAAAAACCCCCGGTGATTTGAAATCGCCAGGGGTATCGTGTAAGATTTTGTTTAGGGCTCGGCCGGGATCAAAAATCAATATCCTCCAAATCTTCCTCGTTATCCAAATTTTCTTCCTGTTCCTCATCCTTCAAACTACAGTCTATCCTAATGGAGAGGTTCTCGGGTTTGGTGAATTCACCATCGGAAATGCCCAAATCCTTGTTTTGGTAGTTCTTTTTCATGTAGAGCCCCCAGATCGGCAAGGCCATGGAGGCGCCTTGGCCATAGGTAATCGATTTAAAATGTACCGAGCGTTCTTCCCCGCCGACCCAAACACCGGTCACCAAATTGGGCACCATGCCCATAAACCAACCGTCGCTTTGGTTTTGTGTCGTACCCGTCTTACCTGCAATGGGATTGGTAAAACCATAGGGGTAACCGGTTATGATTTCTTTGTAAACAGTGGTGTTCTTTTGGCCCGAATGCCTAAGCCTTGTACCCGAGCCCCCTTCGGTAACCCCCTGCATCAAATTCACCATGGCATAGGCCACGTCCTTGCTCAAAACATCCTTGGTCTCGGGGACATATTCGTACAGCACGGTCCCGTTCTTGTCCTCGATGCGGGTAACCATGACGGGTTTTACATAGACCCCTTGATTGACAAAGGTACCGTAGGCCCCCACCATTTCATATACGTTAAAATCGACCGTACCCAGTGCTATCGAAGGCACCTCGGGTATTTCTTTGTTCAAGCCCAGGTTCTTTACGATCGATACCACCGATCCCGGACCCACACGATCGATCAATTGGGCGGTCACGGTATTTACCGAGTTGGCCAAGGCATCCTTAAGGGTGTACATCTTACCGGAATACTGCCCCACCGCGTTCTTCGGGCACCAAGGTTCGGGGTTACCGTGCTTATTGGCCTCGATACAGTATTGGGTATCGGGCAATTCGTCGCAGGGCGACAACCTCAACTGGTCGATGGCCGCCGCATAGACAAAAGGTTTAAAGGTCGAACCGGCCTGACGGGCACCTTGGATAACATTGTCGTATTGAAAGTGCCTGTAATCGATACCGCCAACCCAGGCCTTTACGTGTCCGGTTTGGGGCTCCATCGACATCATGGCCGCACGTAGAAAGGTTTTGTAGTAGCGAATGGAATCCAAGGGAGTCATTATGGTATCGCGTTCACGACCATCGCTGTTCCAGTCGAAAACGGTCATTTCGGTCTTTTTGGTGAACGATTCCCGTATTTCCTTTTCCGATTTGCCCTGGCTCTTCATTTTTCGCCAACGATCGGAATTCTTCATGGCGCGCTCCATAATACGGTCTATTTCCGATTTATCGAGATCGAGAAAGGGGGCCGTCGGGTTTCGGTCGGGCGTATTTTGATGGAAGAACTCGGCCTGTAAATTGGCCATGTGCTGGCGTACGGCCTCTTCGGCATTGGCCTGCATCCGCGAATCGATGGTGGTGTAGATCTTAAGTCCGTCCAACCAAAGGCTCCATTTATCGCGCCCTCCGTCAATGGTCGGCTTGGGATTTTTCGAGATCCAATCGTTCATAAAACCTTGTAGGTACATGCGAAAGTAGGTGGCGAGGCCCTCCCTATGCGACTCCGGATGGTAATTGATGTCCATCTTGAGCGCCTGCAACGAATCCTTTTCCTTTTCGGTGATATAGCCGTATTTGGCCATTTGCCCCAAGACGGTGTTTCTTCGGTTGGTCACCAGTTCTTCCCTTCGAATGGGGTTGAAATAGGAAGAATTCTTCAACATCCCCACCAAAACGGCCGATTCCTCTACCTTGAGTTCCCCGGGTTCCTTGCCAAAGTATATCTTTGCCGCCGACCGGATACCGTCGGCATTGTTGAGAAAATCGTACTGGTTCAGGTACATGGCAATGATCTCTTCCTTGGTGTACTGCCTTTCGAGCCGGGTGGCCAAGACCCATTCCATTATCTTTTGCCGAATGGCCTCTATCTTGTTCTTGGAGCGCACCCCTACGAAAAGTTGGCGCGCCAACTGTTGGGTTATGGTACTGGCCCCGCCCTTGGTGCCCAAGTAGACCAAGGCCCTCATAAAGCCATAGGCGTCGATTCCCGAATGATCGTAGAAACGGGCGTCTTCGGTCGCTATCAAGGCGTTTACCAAATTTTGGGGAAGACTGTCGTAGGGTACGGGGGTACGGTTGTCGTCCAAATAAAACTTGCCCAATGTCTTGCCGTCGGCCGAAATAATTTCAGAGGCCAGGTTCGTCTGCGGATTTTCCAAGTATTCGTACTCGGGCATATCGATGCCCAACATGCCCCAGGAGGCCAACAGAAAAATAAGGGCTACCGACAATACACCGCCAGCGAACAGAATCCAGAACCATTTAACATATTTGAAGAAACTCTTGGTAGGCTTTTTCTTCTTAGCAACCTTTGCCATATTATCTAATTACTTTTTTCTATTTGAAAACCTACATCGGTAATGCCTTGTAGATTGACCACTCCGTTTACGCTCCCATTTTTACGCATGGCATGCGAAAGGCTTAAACTATATACGCCGGGGACGGGAAAAACGATGTTTTCCTTATACCACAATTTATTTTCCTTGATACTTCCGTATCCTTTGCCCAACCACGTTCCGTCGGGCAAGGCCATTTCGTATTCCAAGGTATCCTTTATGGTTTCCCCGTTAGGAAATTCCAATTCGGCTATCAAAAACAGGTTGTTGTAGGGATAGGAAGCATCGTTGCGTACCGTAATGAACATATGGTGCCTTTGTAGGGTGTCGAGTTCGGAAAACGTGAATTGATACACGCTGTCTTTGTTCCACGCCCCGTTCTGGGTCGCACGAAATTCTGACTTGACCAAATTTTCATTACAGGAAGAAAGTAAAATCAACGCACAAATGGCGCCCCAATAGTTACCCATTTTTTTGTCGCTTTTTTCTAGGGTTTCTCCTTTTTTTGTTGTTCTGTCCGCCTTGGTTCTTTTGGTTGTTCTGGCTTTTTTGACCGTTCTGCGATCTCGAATTGGCATTGCCGTTTCTTGACTTTGAGCGGTTTCGATTGCGCTTTCGGCTTTTAGACCTTTTAGGCCTATCAAACCGGGTCAGGCTATCTTGCCCCACCACATTCTCGAATACCTTTTCTTCCTTAACGAAGTTATCAACAGTATATTCCTCTAGACTTGCAACTTTTTCCTTTTTCTTGTTTTTTTCTAGAATTTCAAGGACCTGGTCTTTGGTCAGCACGTGCCAATTGGAGGGGTCTTCCTTGTATGAGAACCACAGTTTTTCCTTGAAAATATCGGTTTTCTGGCAAAATGCCACCCCTTTTTCGGTAAGCAGCTTCGTATCTTGTGAAGGAAAGTCCTTTAACACTTCCAGGTACATATCGAGCTCATAGTTGAGGCAACATTTGAGCTTTCCACATTGCCCCGCCAGTTTTTGGGGGTTCAGCGACAATTGTTGGTAGCGGGCCGCCGAAGTGGAAACCGACCTGAAATCGGTCAGCCAGGTCGAACAACAGAGCTCGCGGCCACAAGATCCGATGCCTCCCAAACGTTGGGCCTCTTGGCGATACCCTATTTGGCGCATTTCGATTCGAATACCAAAGGCCTTGGCCATGTCTTTGATCAATTGCCTAAAATCTACCCGTTCTTCGGCCGTGTAGTAAAACGTGGCCTTTGATCCGTCGCCCTGAAACTCCACGTCCGAGATCTTCATCTGTAGCTTGAGGATAATGGCGATCTCGCGCGCACGCTTTTTGATCTCTTCCTCACGATCCCGGCATTTTTGCCACTTGTCTATATCGTTCTGCGAGGCCTTGCGGTATATTTTAGGCAGGCTCTCGTCCTTAAAATCTACCTTTTTCCGCTTCATCTGTACCCTGACAAGTTCGCCGACCAAGGTAACCATACCAACATCGTGCCCTGCCTGTGCCTGGGTGGCGACAATATCGCCTATAGAGAGCGAAAGGTTCTCCGTATTCCTAAAAAATTCCTTCCGACTATTCTTAAAGCGGACTTCAACACAATCAAAGGGTTTTTCGCCGCTAGGTAGCGACATATTGGAAAGCCAATCAAAGACCGTTAACTTATTACAACCATCGGTACCACAAGTTCCGTTGTTCTTGCATCCACGAGGTTGTCCGTCCTTGACGGTCGAACAACTGCTACAGCCCATATTTTATATCTTGATCCCGATTAATCTGACGGGGGTCTCTCGGGAAGGGGTTCATACTTATCTTAACCGTAAAGGTACTAATTTTTTAATGTGTTGAAAAAGTTATCTCAACTTACATTTGTTCTTTGTTCCTTTGCACCGGCAAGGTCTAGCCGCGCCTAGGTTAAAAAAATTGGACGCTTTGTTCTATGGAAAAGCAAAAAGGCTTAAGCGATGCCGTTCTCTATCTCATGAGCCTCTCCGCGGGCTTGGTCGCGGCGAACCTGTATTACAACCAACCTCTCCTCCATTTGATATCGGTAAGTTTCGGGGTCACCGAATCGGCCGTTAGCAATGTGGCCCTGGCTACCCAACTGGGCTATGCTTCCGGCCTGCTTTTCGTGATTCCGTTGGGCGATATGGTCTCTAACCAAAAAATATTGAAAATAGATTTTGTACTTATGCTGGCCTCGTTGTTGGCGGCAGGATTTGCCCCTTCTTTAGGGTTGCTCGTGCTTGCCAGTTTTTTTATAGGATGTACCTCGGCACTGCCCCAGTTGTTCGTTCCCATGGCCGCCCAACTCTCAAACCCACAAAATAGGGGCCGGGCCATTGGCATTGTCATGAGCGGCTTGCTGATCGGTATCTTGGGAAGCAGGGCCATCAGCGGTTTCATCGGCGAACAATTTGGTTGGCGCACCATGTATTTTGTCGCCACGGCCATGATGCTCGCACTCTTTATCATCCTAAAGATAAAATTACCAAGGGTCGACCCGGCTTATACCGGCAGTTACAGGGATCTAATGAAATCGTTGGTGCATTTTTTTAAGACGGAAGCGCCCCTGCGTTTGGCAGCCTTTCGCGGTGGTCTTTCCTTTGCAGGATTAAGTGCCTTTTGGACCACCTTGGTCTTTTTGATGGAGGATAATTTCGGATACGGCAGCGGTGTTACCGGAACCTTCGGTCTTATAGGCGTCGTAGGGGCAATGGCAGCCAGTGTGGTAGGAAGGCTAAGTGACCGCATGAGCAAAAACCGCATTGTTATTACGTCAAGTCTTGTACTTATCGCTTCATGGACGATCTTCTTGTTTTCGGACCATTCCATAATCGGCATTGTCATTGGGGTAATTTTGGTAGACCTGGGGCAACAATCGCTGCACATAGCCAACCAGAATATCATCTTCTCCAAAAATGTAAATGCCCGAAACCGTACGAACACGGTTTATATGGTCATCTTTTTCCTGGGAGGTGCCCTCGGTACGGTCTTAGCCGCCCTTGCCTGGCAACATTACCAATGGACAGGGGTTTCGCTCCTTGGCCTTTTCCTCTCCATAACCACCTTGTTGGCCCATTTGGCCTTTGGCGACAAAAAGATATAAACCTACTTTTTAAACTTCAACACTTCCGACCGGCCTTTTTTGAAGATCTTATTGCTGGCCGTTTTCCCCTTTCTTAGGGCCTTTTGTTCTTCGTAGGGCAGGGCGTGGATCTCTTTGCAGCTATCCGAACAGCAATTGTCCATTTTCCGGGCACATTCCTCGCATTGTATAAAAAGAAGATGACAGGCCTCGTTGGCACAGTTTACATGGGTATCGCAGGGTTGGCCACATTGATGGCACTGTGCGATCACGTCGTCTGAAATACGTTCGCTCCTGCGGTGGTCGAAGACAAAATTCTTGCCCACGAACTTGTTCTCCAATTTTTTGGCGTTTACCTGTCGGGTATATTCTATAATGCCCCCTTCCAATTGGTACACCTGTTTAAAGCCCTTGTATTTATAATAGGCACTTGCCTTCTCGCACCGGATCCCCCCGGTACAGTACATGACCAGCTTTTTATCCTCCTTATGGTCGGCAAGGTCATTTTCTATAATGTCCAATGAATCCCGGAATGTATCCACATCGGGTGTAATGGCATTCTTAAAATGGCCAATCTCGCTTTCGTAGTGGTTTCTCATATCTACCAAAACGGTGTCCGGGTCTTCGATAAGTTCATTGAACTGCTCCGCATTTACGTGTACCCCCTTGTTGGTAACATCGAAGGCGCTATCGTTTAGGCCATCGGCCACAATTTTGCGCCTCACCTTGACCTTTAACTTTAAAAAGGAAAGGTTGTCTTGTTCTATGGCAATGTTCAAGCGTACATTTTCCAAAAAAGAAATGCTGTCCAAGTGTTTTTTGAAGGCTTCAAAATTCTCTGCCGGTACGGATAATTGGGCATTAATGCCCTCATGGGCCACGTAAATACGGCCCAAAACGTCCAATTCGTTCCAATGAAGGAACAAATGGTTTCTAAAAATGGCAGGATTGCCAATGTGTGCATATTTATAGAAAGAAATCGTCAAGCGCTCTTGACCGGCCTCTTTGATAAGGGCCGCCCTTTCCTTTGCACTTAATGTATTGTACAGTTGCATGCTATACCCATCGTTAAGTTACAGAATAGTCTATTCGGGCAAAGATAGGTTAATATTAGCGCAATTTGGTGGTAATGATCTTTACGGGGCAGGCTTGTTGGGCTTGTCTGCACGGTTCGTAAATGGCATTGTCAGGTGATTTGATGGTATGGAAGCCCTTTTTCTCCACCGCATGCAACAAGACGCTTTTCCCGTCTTTCTTGGACATCTGGAACTGTTCGGGCGCCAATTCGACACAATAATTGCACCCGATACACTTTTTTCGCTGTAAGGTAACAACGACCATTATTGCTTGACGATTTTATACAATTTATCGGAGGGCCGTACCTTGAAGCCGGTAGGGAAGGTACAGTTGTTTCCCTTTTCGGCCATTTCGGCCTTGAGGTCGTTCACCATCATCTCGTCCAATTGCAGTTCCTTTACCCCAGTGGTAGGCCCGGTCACCAAAAGTTGGTCCCCTACCTTAATGTCATAGGCCTCTATCTTAAATTCGGCGATTCCGGGTTTGGAATAATAGTGGACACCCTTGCCTACATAGACTTTCTTTTGCGTGGCCTGTGATCCAGGGCCATCACTCCATTCCCCCAGTTTCTGCCCCAGGTAATAGCCGCCCCAAAAGCCGCGGTTATACACCTTTTTCAAGGCTTCCATCCAAGCGTCTACTTTTTCCTTTTCAAAAGTGCCTTCGTAATAGGCGTCGATCGCTTCCCTATAGGTTTTAATGACCGTGGCCACATATTCAGGAGCACGCCCCCTACCTTCTATCTTTAGCACTTTTACCCCAGCGTCGATGATCTGGTCCAAGAAGTCGAGCGTACAAAGATCCTTGGGCGACATCATATATTCGTTGTCCAATTCGATCTCAAAACCGCTTTCCTGGTCTATGACCGTGTATTTTTTACGACAATTCTGCTTACAGGCCCCCCTGTTGGCCGATGAATTGTGGGAGTGTAAGCTCAAATAGCATTTTCCGGATACCGCCATGCACAAGGCACCATGGCCAAAGACCTCTACTTCCACCAAATTACCGGAAGGCCCTTTTATCTCTTCTTTTTCAATTTGGGAACAAATCTTCTTTATCTGCCGTAAACTCAATTCCCTGCTCAATACCACGGTATCGGCAAACAGGGAGTAGAACTTTACGGTTTCTATGTTCGTAATATTGATCTGGGTAGAGATATGCACCTCCATATTGATCTGCCTTGCATAGGAAATTACGGCTTGGTCCATGGCAATAACGGCGGTAATACCCGCTTCCTTGGCCGCGTCCAAAACGGTTTTTATGATAGAAAGGTCGTGATCGTATATGATCGTATTCAGGGTAAGGTAGGTCCGTATATTCTTCTCTCCGCACCGCCTGGCGATCTCTGGCAAATCTTCCAACGTAAAATTAATACTTGCCCTGGCCCGCATGTTCAATTGCTCCACGCCAAAGTATACCGAATCGGCCCCATTATCGATAGCTGCCTGTAAGGACTCATAGTTCCCGGCCGGGGCCATTAGTTCTATCTTTCCATTTCTTGTCATAGGTACAAGGTGCTATATTTTTTTTGGAATGCAAAGATACATTATATAGCCATATTTCCATGCTAGGGCACTAACTATAAGGCTTCTAGTTAAAGCTTCGCAAGTTTGGCCGAAGCCAAAAAAACGGCTTCCCAAGTACTTATTGGGAAACTTCGAGACCCCCGAACACCCCATAACGATCGGTATATTATGGGATCTGACAAAAAAAGAGTCCCGAGAAATCAGGACTCTTTAATCGACCATTCCATTTGATCTTCTTCATAGCATTCTTTGGAAAACGTATAAAGGAAGTGGTCATCGTTGCTTCCCCCAAAACAAGCTAGGGGAATGTTGTTTGAGTTAGTTCCCCGGCCTCGCGGACCGCTGGAATATTTTATACAAGATGCACCGATTTTAAAAAGGTTGCGTCAGCCAAAAAAGAAAATGTTACAAAGTTGATTTTTAACCCTTTACAATGCAAGGCCAAGCCCTTGGGCATGGCCTTTGTTCGGATTTCTACTCCCTGGGGCCGCCCCATCCCCCTTTAACACTCCATCCAACAGAAAATGTAGCCCAGAACTGGTTTTATGCGAAAAGAAATGGTATTTTAGCCTCCCTAATTTGAAAAAATATGAGCTCGGAAAAAGACGCCAAACTGAAGGCATTAAAATTGACCCTGGACAAACTGGACAAGACCTATGGCAAAGGTGCCGTAATGAAAATGGGAGATAGCGTTGTCGAAGACGTAGAGGTAATTCCCTCCGGTTCTCTAGGTCTCGATATCGCCCTAGGTGTCGGTGGTTATCCCCGAGGAAGAATTATAGAAATATACGGCCCGGAATCGTCGGGTAAGACAACCCTTACCCTGCACGCCATGGCCGAGGCGCAAAAACAAGGGGGCATAGCCGCCTTTATCGATGCGGAGCACGCCTTCGACCGTTTTTATGCCCAAAAGTTGGGGGTCGACATCGACAACCTTATTATTTCCCAGCCCGATAACGGTGAACAGGCCCTTGAGATTGCCGATAACCTCATCCGTTCCGGTGCCATCGATATCGTCGTCATCGACTCGGTGGCCGCCCTTACACCCAAAAGTGAGATAGAAGGCGAAATGGGGGATTCCAAAATGGGTCTCCATGCCCGTTTAATGTCGCAGGCCTTGCGTAAACTAACGGGGTCGATCAGCAAGACCAATTGCACCGTTATCTTCATCAATCAGTTGAGGGAAAAGATCGGGGTCATGTTCGGCAACCCCGAAACCACAACCGGTGGAAACGCCCTAAAGTTCTATGCCTCGGTAAGGTTGGATATTCGAAGGTCTACCCAGATCAAGGACACCGATGGCGGGATACAGGGAAACAAGACCCGGGTAAAGGTCGTCAAGAACAAAGTGGCGCCCCCGTTCCGTACCACGGAATTCGACATTATGTACGGCGAGGGTATTTCGAAGGTAGGAGAAATCATCGACCTTGGGGTACAGTACGAGATTATCAAAAAAAGCGGTTCGTGGTTCAGCTATGGCGACACCAAACTCGGCCAAGGCCGGGATGCGGTAAAATCGCTTTTGCTGGACAATCCGGAACTCCTCGAAGAGTTGGACGGCAAGATAAGGGAAGCGATAAGCGCCCTCTCGGAGTAGCCCTTCCCCATCGCCAAAAAAACGAAGCGGCACGAGCCTTGACCGGCAGCCAATGCTGCCCTTGCCAAGCGAGGCAACACAGGCTTCGCTTAGTCGAAAAACAACGCAACCATAACGGTTTTTTTTCATCTAATGGAAAAAATTGATGTATTATGAAGCGATTGTTTTATCTTTTCACTTCGGTAGCCATTACCGTGGGTTTCGCCTCTTGCAGTTTGGATGACGATGGTGCCAATTTTTATTATGCCCCCCTCGAAATAGTTAATGCGCAAGTACCCGATACCTTTGAGTACGGCAAGGTCTACACGATTAACGTAGACCTTTTAAGACCGGACGACTGTACCATGTCGGACACCTTTGACGTTAGGCGATCGGCTACCGATTCGACCAATATCAGGACGGTATCGGCCATAGGCATCGTGCTGGAGAAAGACGAGTGCGAAGAGGTATCCGAGGAAATAAGGGATTCCTTTCAGTTCGAGGTAATCTATAACGACCCGTATATTTTTAGATTTTACTCCGGGGATAACGAAAACGGGGACCCCGAATTCATAGAAGTTGAAGTACCGGTAAAATAAACCCCGTTCAAAAACCTTAATTAGCGAACCAAAACCTTGAGTCTCGAAGAACTCATAAAAAACTGCAAGAAAGGCAATAGACGTGCCCAAGAACAACTGTACAGGAAATATTCCAAGACCTTGTTCGGCATCTGCCTTAAATATTCCCGTAACAAAACGGAAGCGGAAGACAACCTTCACGACAGTTTTATGGTGATTTTCGAGAAAATCGGGCAGTATAAATCAAAAGGTTCGTTCGAAGGATGGCTCAAGCGCATAACCATCAACACGGTTTTGCAGAAGTATAGAAAGGAGGAATACATGACCTTGGTGACCGAAAACACACCAATTGAAACCGAGGTCGACGAAGAGTATACCGATATTGGTCTAAGCACCTTGTTGGGTTACATTCAAGAACTGCCCAACAAATACCGCTTGACCTTTAACCTATACGTACTCGACGGCTATTCGCACAAGGAAATAAGCGAACTCTTGGGAACCTCGACCGGAACGTCCAAATCAAACTTGGCCCGGGCCAGGCAAATTTTAAAGGAACGCATAGAAACAACACATAACAAAGCCATTATTGGGGTGCTGATTTTCTTTTTTACAGAAATATGGGCATAACCAAATGATTTATTAAGCATCAAAGACACCATATACCACCTAAGACACTTAAAAATGGGTAGACAACATCTTGACGAACTCTTTCGGGAGAAGCTCAAGGACTTCGAGGAAACCCCCGACGAACGCGTTTGGGACAACATCGAAGCCTCTTTGAACGAAAGAAAGAAAAAACGGGCCTTACCACTGTGGTGGAAGTTAGGCGGGGCGGCGGCATTACTGGCGCTCGCACTGTTCGTTTTCAATCCCCTGACCGGGAACAAAAACAATATACCGACCGTTACGGAAACCGAGTCCGAGCACCCGCAAAAGGAAAACGAGGTTCTTCCTCTCGAGCAAAGGAACCAATCAATAACCGAAGGGGACAAAAACACCTCGGAACCCGCTACTTGGGGTACCGAAGAAGAATCGGGCTTCGAGGCCACGGCCACTTCGATTGCCGGGCATAACGACCAAGGGGCGCTGGACACCGAAGACGGCAGCCCATCCCAAAGAAGCCCAAAAGCGGTAGATTCCGAGTCTTTGGCCGAGACTAATGCGAACAAGGTGGGAACGGCACAAAATGCCCCCCTACACGACAGTACGCCCTCTGTCGCCCAAAATGACGAAGTCGACAATTACGCTTCCCCAACTGAGGAAACATCGATAGGTTTCGAAGAAGAAAACAAGAAGAACACCTTGGGCGCCGAGCCTGACCATACCCAACGGAAAGGTGCCCCGGTCATCGATACAAAGGAGGGGCTTGCACAGAAAGAGGCCGACCCGATTTTGGAACAAGACCCCTCGGAGAAAAAGTCGATCCTAGACGTTATCGAAGAGCAGAACGAAAAGGAAGAGGCCCTCGCCGAATCTTCGCAAAAGCGTTGGTCGGTCGGCCCCAGTATTGCTCCCGTCTATTTTAACGGTGTAGGTGAAGGCTCTCCCATACATTCGGCCTTCAACCAAAACTCAAAGTCGGGAAACACCAACCTGAGTTACGGTCTTTCCGTTGCCTACGAAATAAGCGATAAGTTACGGCTACGTTCGGGTATTCACAAGGTCAATTACGGCTACGACACCGATGATGTGGCCTTTACGTCTACCTTGGAAGTGTCTTCAACCGAAAAAATAAAGAACATCAACTATACCTCTACGGCCAAAAACCTGATCGTAAATAGTGAGACATCCACATTTTCAAGCCTTTCCTCGCCCCTCAACGAACTGGCCTTGGAGGTGGGCGACGCAAGTGCGCCCATCCGAAATGGTTCCATGTCGCAACATTTGGGCTATATCGAAGTGCCCTTGGAGCTCGATTACGTACTGGTCGACAACAAGTTCGGTGTAAACCTTGTAGGTGGTGTCAGTTCGCTGTTTTTATTGGACAATTCGGTTACCCTGTCTTCAGGCGACCTGGTTACCGAAGTGGGCGAGGCCAACAATGTCAACAATGTCAATTTTAGTACCAACATCGGGTTTGGTCTCAATTATAAGTTCACCCCTTCCGTTCAATTTAACGTAGAACCGGTATTCAAATACCAGCTTAATACCTTCTCGGAAATTTCCGGTGATTTTAGACCCTTTAGCGTAGGGGTGTACAGCGGCCTTAACTTCAAGTTTTAGGCAGGTCGCCGAGGGATATTCTTCAATTTCAAGTAAAAAAAAAGGGAGGTACCGAACGGTACCTCCCCTGCCTAAGAAATCACATAAAATGACTAGGCCAGATCAAAACGATCCAGGTTCATCACTTTATTCCAGGCAGCGACAAAATCGCTGACGAACTTTTCTTTCGAATCGTCGCAGGCATACACCTCGGCCAAGGCCCGAAGTTCTGAGTTTGATCCGAAGATGAGGTCGACCCGGGTTCCGGTGGCCACGACCTGATCCGACCCGCTTTTTCGGGCTTCAAATACCGATTCGTCTTCATCTACGGCCGTCCAATTCCATTCCAAATCAAGAATATTGACAAAGAAATCGTTCGTCAAAACCCCTGGTCTGTCGGTAAACACCCCGTGTTTAGACCCGTCGTAGTTGGTGTCCAATGCCCGCATTCCACCAACTAGAACCGTCATCTCGGGAGGGCTCAAGGTCAAAAGTTGGGCCTTGTCGACAAGCATTTCCTCTGCGGATACGTTGTATTTTTCCTTGACATAATTCCGGAATCCGTCCGCTCTGGGCTCCAGGGCATCGAAGGCCTCGGCATCGGTCTGCTCTTCGGTAGCATCGGTTCGGCCCGGTGCGAAAGGTACGGAAATCGGGTAGCCGGCATCTATTGCGGCCTTTTCCACGGCGGCGCATCCACCGAGAACAATAAGGTCGGCGATGGATATCCTTTTGTTGTCGTCTTGGGCATCGTTAAAGCTTTTTTGGATTTCACCCAGTTTGCCCAACACGTTCTGTAATTGCTTCGGATTGTTCACGATCCAATTTTTCTGTGGGGCCAGTCTGATTCGCGCGCCATTGGCACCTCCCCGCTTATCGGACCCCCTAAAGGTAGAGGCGGAAGCCCAGGCCGTTGAGACAAGTTCGGCAACCGAAAGGCCCGACGCCAAGATGCTCTTCTTTAACCCGGCTATATCACCGTCGTTGACCAGTTCATGGTCTACGGCAGGTACGGGATCCTGCCAAATAAGCACTTCCTGCGGAACCTCAGGCCCCAAATACCTTTCGATCGGACCCATATCGCGGTGGGTTAGCTTGAACCATGCACGCGCATACGCGTCTTCGAACTCCTCGGGGTTTTCAAGAAAATGTCGCGATATTTTCTCGTATTCGGGATCCATGCGCAAAGACATATCGGTCACCAACATGAACGGCGCATGCTTTTTGTCCGGATTGTGCGCATCGGGCACCGTACCGGCACCGGCATCGCCCTTTGGCTTATATTGCCATGCCCCACCGGGGCTCTTGGTCAGTTCCCATTCATACCCGAACAGGTTTTTAAAGTAGGTGTGGCTCCATTGGGTCGGGGTATCGGTCCACGCACCTTCGAGGCCACTGGTAATGGTATGCTCTCCTTTTCCTGTACCGAAAGTATTCTTCCACCCCATACTTTGCTCGGTAATACCGGCAGCGGCAGGTTCTGCCTGCACATACTTCGAGGGGTCGGCGGCACCATGGGTCTTGCCAAAGGTGTGGCCGCCCGCGATCAAGGCAACGGTCTCGTAGTCGTTCATGGCCATACGCCCAAAGGTGTCCCGAATGTAGTGGGCCGCTTCCACCGGATCGGGATTTCCGTTATGCCCCTCGGGGTTTACGTAAATAAGCCCCATGTGGGCAGCGGCCAAGGGGTTCTCCAATTTGTTTTCGTTGGCGTAGCGCTCTTCACTTCCCAGCCATTCCCCTTCGGAACCCCAATAAATATCTTCCTCGGATTGCCATATATCTTCCCGGCCACCAGCAAAGCCAAACATTTTAAAGCCCATGCTTTCATGGGCGCAGTTACCGGCCAAGATCAACAGATCGGCCCAAGAAAGTTTCTTTCCGTATTTCTTTTTGATAGGCCAAAGCAACAGGCGCGCCTTATCGAGGTTGGCATTGTCGGGCCAACTGTTCAACGGCGCGAAACGTTGCGACCCCGAACCCGCGCCCCCACGGCCATCGGCTATACGGTATGTCCCCGCACTGTGCCAGGCCATACGGATAAAGAATGGACCATAGTGCCCGTAATCCGCCGGCCACCAATCCTTACTGTCGGTCATCAACTTGTACAAATCTTCCTTAACGGCCTTCAGGTCGAGTTTTTTGAACTCCTCGGCGTAGTTAAAACCCTGGTCCATGGGATCGGAGAGGGATGAATGTTGCCTAAGAATGTTCAGGTTCAGCTGGTTGGGCCACCAGTCTTTGTTCGTTGTTCCGCTACCGGCCACATGATTGAGGCTTCCATCCAAAAAAGGGCAGCTCGCGGCGCTTGATTCGTTAACGTCCCAGGCATCGCCATGGGGATTCTGATTCGTATCCATAATGCTAGTATTTTTTAGGTTCGAATAAAGTTACCGAAAAACAAGGCATGCCCTACTATAATCAATCTTGATTTAAATTATTATAGTATTGGTAATTTCTATGGCGCAGGGCAGGGTTAGGAACCGGGGGGAGCATAAAGGTCGGCCGTCCCGAATATCCACTACTGTTCTGCCAGAAGCTCGGCCAAGATAACGGCCCTTACTTTTTCCCGTAGCTCGGCCGTCCCTTCCCCATCCAAATCGGTGGTATCGAAGAAGGAATGCACCTTGGCCCTTAGCGGGCCGGGTGAACCGCTAAAAAAGGTAAACGAGAATCTTTTTTTATTGTCGATAAAGGTCATGGGCACAACGGGAATGTCATGGGCAATGGCCATCTTAAAGGCACCGTCCTTAAAATGGTCCAGAACCACCGACTCATCGTCGGGCACACCGCCTTCGGGAAAAATGCAGATGCTCAGACCCTGATTAAGCCTTCGTTGCGCCCGTCTGTACACTGCCGTTCGGCTCTTGGTATCTTCCCGATCTACCATTATACACACCCTCTTGTAAAAAAAGCCAAAAAGGGGAATTTTAACCAGCTCCTTTTTTCCCACAAAGACAAAGGGGTTTTTGCTAATGTAGAGCATGAGCATAATATCCAACATACTGGTATGGTTGGCCACCAACATATAGCTTTTGCCGCGCTCCATTTTTTCTTCGTATACGATCTTGGGGGGACAACCCATGCCGTACAAGATCGGTTTTGCCCATAAATTTCGTGCCAACCAAAAGAACGCGGGATACCATTTTTCGGAAAAGGTGGTAAGCAACAGAAAGGGGAAAAAAACAAGTATGGGCAAGGCGACCAAGATATAGAACCAGATTCGGTACAAGGTGTAGCCTATTTTTTTAAGCAGTTCGAGCATAAAATCAAAAGTAACAAATTACCCTTATTATTACCTATTTCTTTATCTTTGCCGCCTTATAAAACATAAGTGATGGCACGAATTTTAACAGGAATACAGAGTACGGGAACCCCTCACTTGGGAAATATTCTAGGAGCGGTCATGCCAGCCATTCAAATGGCGCAGGACCCTAAGAACGAATCCTTTCTTTTTATCGCCGACATGCATTCGCTGACCCAGATAAAAGACGCCGAATTACTGCGAAGGAACACGTATTCGATCGCCTCAACCTGGCTTGCTTTCGGGCTCGATATCGAAAAGACCGTTTTTTACCGCCAGAGCGACGTGCCCCAGGCCACTGAACTGGCTTGGTACCTCAGTTGTTTTTTTCCCTACCAAAGACTGACCTTGGCGCATGGGTTCAAGGACAAGGCCGACAGGCTCGAGGACGTAAACGCCGGTTTGTTTACCTACCCCATGCTTATGGCCGCGGATATACTGTTATACGATGCCAATATAGTCCCCGTTGGTAAAGACCAGCTACAGCATATCGAGATGACCCGCGACGTGGCTTCCCGTTTTCACGCCAAAATGGGGGAAACCTTCGTCATACCGGAGGCCAAGGTGCAAGAGGAGACCATGTACATACCCGGAACGGACGGCCAAAAAATGAGCAAGAGCCGGGGCAACCTGATCAACCTCTTTCAACCCGACAAGAAATTGCGCAAGCAGATCATGGGCATACAGACCGACAGCACCCCCATGGAAGACCCAAAAGACCCCTCGACCGATAATGTCTTCGCCCTTTACAAGATTTTGGCCTCACAAGAGCAGATCGAGGAAATGAGTGCCAACTACCTGGCCGGGAATTATGGTTACGGACACGCCAAGCAAGCCCTTTACGAAGTAATCCTACAAAAATTCGGTGAGGCCCGTGAAAAATACGAGTACTACACCAACAATTTGGACGAAGTGGACGAAGCCTTGGCCAAAGGTGCGGAAAAAGCCAAAAAAGTAGCGAACGAAGTACTCGCCAGGGTCAGGGAAAAAGTAGGTTATTGATGGGAAAGGCGTTTATTCTATGTCTTTTTCTAATGGGTACGGCCCAAGGGTTTTCGCAAGCGGAAATTACGGAAGAAGAGCTTTACGACCACATTTCCTTTCTGACCTCTGCCGACAATGCCGGCCGTTACCCGGGCAGTAAAACGAATAAAGCCCTGACCAACTATATCGTCCAAGAGCTCAAGAGTTCAGGGGTCGAAAAACCAAAGCGCTCTTACCGGCAAAAATTTACGGCCGAACTGCGGGTTTCAGGCAAAACCCAGAAAAAGCCCAAGGTCAAGACCTGGAACATCATCGGTGTTCTTCGGGGCAACCACCCGACCCTTCGCAACGAGTATATCGTCTTGGGGGCCCACTACGACCATTTGGGGTACGGCGGACCAAGTTCAAAATCGGACAAAAAGAATGCGGTACACCCCGGGGCCGACGACAATGCCAGTGGTACGGCCGCCCTTCTCGAAATTGCCGAAAGGTTGGCGCACAACAAAGACCGACTTCAACGAAGCGTCATTTTTGTGGCCTTCGGGGCCGAGGAACAAGGCCTTCTCGGAAGCAAGCATTTTGTAGCGAACCCTCCCGTTCCCCTTTCGCAGATCAAGCTGATGATCAATATGGATATGGTAGGTCGATTGAACGACCAAAAACATGTTTATATGGGAGGCGCAGGCACTTTCCCCGGAGGGGAACGGCTTATGGCCGAGCTGGGCAAAAAGGCCGGCCTCAACCCCGTGATCCATGCCGGATCGGTCGGGGGATCGGACCATGTATCCTTTTACAAAAAAGGCATCCCGGTTCTTGGCATGCACACGGGTGGCCATCCTCAATACCACACTCCCGAAGACACCTTGGACCTGATCAATATCGAAGGGGAAAAGATGGTTTGCGACTACATCTACGAAACCATCCTTGCCTTGGCCGGTTCCGACCGCACGCTTCAATTCATTGCCCAAGACTGAGCCTGACCGGCTTCGCCCAAGGCCTAAGAACCTTTGTGTTTTTACCTAGGCATATGGGGCCGAACCGACCACAGGGTCGGTTTAACCCTGTTCGAGCCTCCGATAGGTCGACTTACACCCCGTCCTTAAGAAGTCTTTTATCGATAAGTTACGCCATGGAGTGTTTTTAAACACATTTCCGATAGGTCACCGACCACCCGGTCGGTTTCGGGGAAGGCAAATCGGGGCAATCCGGCGGTCAAGCCTAAATGGCTTCGAACATTTTTCCCGGCAGGGGCCTTACCACACCCTTCATTTCCATGTTCAACAAGGTAGACGAAGCCTTAAAAACCGGTAATTGGCATTCCAAGGCAATACTGTCCAACAACTGCTTCCCGTCTTTCTGCAAAAAGGAATAAATGGATTGTTCGGTAGGGTCAAGTTCGACGAACAGTTGTTTTTGCACCGGTCGGGCCTCTTTTTCCCCTACCTCCCAATTCAACAGATAGACCAGATCGGCGGCCGAAGTGAGCATGTGGGCCTTTTGTTGTTTAATCAGGTTATTGCACCCTTTGCTGTATTTATCATTGGCCCTTCCCGGAACGGCAAAGACGTCGCGATTGTAACTATGGGCTATATCGGCAGTAACCAGACTACCGCCCTTTTCGGCCGATTCGACCACTACGGTGGCCTCGGCCATCCCGGCAATGATCCGGTTACGCCTTAGAAAGTTTTCCCTATCGGGATGGCTCGTACTCCAAAATTCGGTGAAGAAGCCGCCGTTGTCCTTTACGTCGTCCACGTATTTGGCATGTGCCCTGGGATAGATTTGGTTGAGACCGTGGGCCAGGCAACCAATCGTTTGCAGACCATGCCTGATGGCAGCCTTTTGTACGGCGATATCGACACCATAGGCAAAGCCACTAACGATTACCGGGTCTAGGGGCACCAGGTCTTCAATGAATTTTTCGCAGAATGCCTGCCCATAAGTGGTAATGTTTCGCGTGCCCACGACGCTGATGACCTTTCGCTTGCCAAGGTCTATTTTTCCCTCCCTAAAGAGCAATATGGGGCTATCGATGCAATGCTTTAAGTAGGCCGGGTAATCCGAATCGCCGAAGTAGACCGGATCCCACCCCCTTTTCTCGATAATGGTAAATTCGTCCTCGGCCGCTTTTTGATGTTCGGTATCATAAAGCCCCCTAAGAACTTGGGTGCCTATTCCCTCAATTTGCAGCAAATCGCGCTTCCTGGCCTTGAACACCTCGGTAGCGGAGCCGCAATGGGCTATGAGTTTCTTGGCCGTTACATCGCCAATATGGGGCGTGTGCTGTAACCTCAAGACGGCAAGTAGTTCATCGCTAGTCATGTACAAGCTCTTCAAAGTTATTCACAAAATACACAAAATATAATGTTAATAAAAAGTGCGGGCAAGGCTGTTTTGAAGCCGTAATTTTTATAAAATTTGCGGTGTATGGGATTAGAACACTATATAAAGGATTTACTTTACCGCTATAATTGTGTAATAGTGCCTGGGTTCGGGGCTTTTCTAACACAGGAAAGATCTGCCGTGATCCAAGAAGGTACCAATACGTTTTATCCACCGAGCAAAACGGTTTCCTTCAACGGGCAGTTGGTCTCCAACGATGGTCTGTTGGTCTCCTATGCGGCCGAAGTCCAAAAACTTTCCTTTGAGGAGATGCACCAGCTGATTCGGGAAGAGGTCTTGGAATGGAAGTCGCAACTCCAAAAGGGGGAACACCTTGAGCTTTCCGATATAGGCACGCTTTGGATGGGCACCGAGGACAAGATCCAATTTCAGCCGACAGGTAGCGTAAATTACCTTACCTCTTCTTTTGGTATGGCTTCCTTTGTATCGGTTCCGGTAACCCGGGAAGTGCTAAAAACGGAGGTTTCCGAGCTCGAAGGAAAAACACCGATTACCTTTACCCCGGAAAAAAGGGAAGCCTTGACCGTACGTCCCTATCTAAAATATGCAGCCGTAGTCCTCTTGGCCCTCACAGCCGGTTTTTCGGGATATAAATACTACAAGACCGATCAGGCCAACCAACAATTGGCCCGGGAAGAAGCCCAGGAACTGGTCTCAAAACGCATTCAAGAAGCCACCTTCTTCGACACGGACCCCTTGGAGCTTCCTGCCATAACCTTAAAGACCTCAAAAAAGGCCATAGGCCCCGACAAAACATCGAACAAGAAGGTCCATCATATCATCGCAGGAGCGTTTCGGTACCGCACCAATGCCGACAGAAAAATAGCCCAGCTAAAGGAGCAGGGGTATAATCCGTCGTACATTGGCACCAATTCTTTCGGACTTTACATGGTGGCCTACGACAGCTTTACCGATGCCGACAAAGCCTTGACGGCCCTTCGTGAAATCAAGCTTACCCAAAAGGACGCTTGGCTGAAATCGGTCAAATAGGCCTTCCCTTTCCCGATTTCTAACCCATTTTGCCACGAGGTCACTGTACGCGTTTAGGGGTTTGTACCAAATCCACCATAAGCACGTATCTTTGCGAAAAAATTAGATATGAAGGGCAAAACCCCCAAGGAATCAAGAACGACCATGACGGATATGGTACTCCCCAGCGAGACCAATCCGCTGAACAACCTTTTTGGCGGAGAACTCTTGGCGCGAATGGACCGTGCCGCCAGCATAGCCGCCAGGCGCCATAGTCGCCACATTACCGTAACGGCGTCGGTAAACCACGTAGCCTTTAACCAATCGGTACCGGTAGGAAGTGTCTTGACCGTAGAAGCAGCCGTTTCACGGGCTTTTAAAACTTCTATGGAGGTCTATATCGATGTTTGGGTAGAAGACCGTTTCAACGGCGAACGGACCAAGGCCAACGAAGCCATATATACCTTTGTAGCCGTGGACGACAATGGGCGCCCAACCGAAGTGCCGCCCCTCATCCCCGAAACCGAACTGGAAAAGAAACGTTTTGAGGCCGCCCTCAGGCGAAAACAACTAAGTCTAGTTTTGGCGGGCAAGATGCTCCCCAAAGACGCCACCGAACTAAAGGCCCTATTTATGGGCGATCAAGACTAGAAGTCAAAATTGTCGGGGTCGGGCCCCGTGCGTTCCCCCTTGTCCATACCATCGAGGTAGGCCACCTCTTCATCGCTCAGCTCAAAATCGAAAATTTCGGCATTCGAGGCGATCCGGTTTTCATGGACGGATTTTGGGATGGCCACGACCCCTTTTTGAAGGTTCCATCTCAAAACAATCTGTGCGGCCGTCTTGCCATACTTTTTCTCAAGTTCCTTGGTAATATCGAGCTGAAACAGCTTGCCCTGTAAAAAGGGCGACCAAGATTCGTATTGAATGCCTTTCGCGGTGCAGAAATCGACCAAATCCTGTTGTACCAGATAGGGGTGGAATTCCATTTGGTTGACCATGGGCACGATTTCGGCACTCGTCAGAAGGTCTTCCAAGTGATGTTGAAGAAAGTTGCTGACCCCGATCGCACGGACCCGTTTTTCCTTGTATAGTTTTTCCAGGGCCTTCCAGGTCTCCTTGTATTTGGCGACCACCGGCCAGTGGATTAAGTACAGGTCCACATAATCCGTCCCCAAGCGTCCTAGGCTGGCCTCAAATGCCTTTAGGGTGTCATCATACCCTTGGTCCGAGTTCCACACCTTAGTGGTCAGAAATACGTCTTCACGGGCCAGGGAACTCTCCTTTATGCCCTTGCCCACGCCTTCTTCGTTCTTGTAAATCGCCGCAGTGTCTATGTGGCGGTATCCCATATTCAATGCATACTTTACGGCGTGTACCACTTCTTGGTCGTTGTCGGCCTGGTAGGTGCCCAGCCCCAGATAGGGTATTTCAACTCCATTGTTCAATGTAAAGGTGCCCTGCAAATCTGTTATCTCGCTCATTTTTGATAGAATATTTGATTAAACCACCCGACCTTGCCGGCCAAGCGACGTATTGAGCCGTTAAATTAAAAAATAAGGTCTTTTTAAACCTCTTCCTTGCCAATAAACTTTTGATAAATTTGGGCAGTCGCCCCGTTGGCCCCTATAACTGATACACCCACTCCTCAGGATTTAGCTTGGACGTATTTTGGTGCAGGTAGAACTTCAAGCGGGTCTGACCGTTGTTCCGGTTGGTATAAATCTGGCCCAATTCGGTTTTGGCCTCAACCCTGTCTCCCTTCTTTACGTAGAGTTCGGTAAGGTTGTAATAGGTGCTGATGTAGTTTCCGTGTTTGATCTGTACCGCTTTGTTTCCCCCGGGAATGGACAAGATGGCGATGACCTCTCCCCTAAAAATGGCACGGGCCTTGGCCCCTTCGTCGGTCGTAATGATCACCCCATTGCTTTGATGCTTTATACCCGGGTAGATCGCATCGCTGTACACCCCAAACCCTTGGCTTTTAAACCCCTTTTCAACAGGCCAGATCAGCCTGCCCTTGTTTGCCGAAAAACTGTTGGCGATGATGGCCGCCTCGGGGGTCATTAAAAATTTGCTGGGGTCATTGTCGGCCTTGCCGGCATCTTTATTGGCCATGGCCACCGATTCTCGCACCAAACGCTCTATTTCCTTATCGATTTGCCTGGCCTGGTTCTGTTTGTCCCTGATTTCAGCGGCGTATTTGGTCTCGTTCCTCCTTATGGAGCCCAGCAGCGCCTGTTGGGCCTTCTTCTCAGCGGTCAATTCGTTCCTGGCCTTTCGGTTGGCCGCGATCAAAACATCCTTCTGCTTCCGCTGATCGGTCAAATCTTGGTTAAGCTCGGTCAGCTCTTGGGTCTTAACGACTATTTTCTCTCCCTGCCGCCTGCGAAAATCGGTATACTGCTTTATGTACTGCAAGCGTTTAAAGGCCTGGAAGAAATCTTCCGAAGACAACAAAAACATCAATTTGCTCTGCTGTATCTTGCTCTGATACCCTTTTTGTATCATCATGGCATAGTCGTCTTTCAAATCATCCAATTCGCGCTTTAGCGCCGCTATGGCATTGATGTTTTCGTTGATCTTTCGATTTAAAAGGTTCGCCTGTTCGTTGGTAACGTCGATCAAGCGTTGCCTGACCCTGATTTTTTGGTCGAGGGCTTCCATGCGATCCAATACCGTACCCCTCCTTTCCTTTTGGGCAAACAAGAGGTGGTTGATCTGCTCGATCTCTCTTTGCAATTGTTCGCGCTTGGCCTCAAGGGCCTCCTGTTCATCGCTTTGCGCGCTCAGGCCAAAACATCCTACAAAACAAAAGACATAAAGAACAATGAAATATAACCGTTTATCTTGCATCATCCTTTAAAACAATCTCTTTAAAACCTTTGGGTATATTATATGGAAATCTCAAATCTTGGTCGAACTCTATATTGCGGTATTCGATATCTATGGTATTGCGCTGATCCCCTTCTATGGCCGCTACGGCAATTTCTTTGGGCAGCACCCATTTGTTCACCTTTTGATAACCTGTATAATTGATTTGCAACAACCTTTTATTCAGGGGCTGTGACAGTTGTTGCGATGCCATTTTAAAATTCCTGGGTTCTATTTCAAAAAGCACCTTAAACAGTTCCATGGCTTTCTTGGGCTTAAGTCGATAACTACCGTTTACCACCGAGGCCTCGTACTTACCGTCGTTCAAATCGAAGAGGGCCTCGCCCAATAGCAGGTTCTGTACCTGCTTAAAATCGAGCTCCGTGCCCAAATACCTGCTTAAATAGGCAAAATCGCCGTCAAAGTACTCGTTTTGCAGCTTGTTATAGAACGAAACCCGCCCTGGGGTAATGTAGGCCTTTACCATTCCAAAAGGAGCGCTGATCCAAATGGCCTTGTCCTTTTCCATACGCAGGTTTACCGATACGCCCTGTGTCGACTCCCCGTCGGAATAATCGATCCGCATTTTACCGCTTATGGTCTTAAAATCCAAGGCGTTCTGGTAGTGGGTACGTATAATGGACTTGGCCGAAAGGCCCCTATTGATACCGCTATCGCCAAGGGCCTTTTTCGATTTACACGAAAATGCCATAAGGGCAAAAACCACAAGTAGTACAAAACGTGAAGCCGACCGAAACCTTGTTCTCATAAGCGAAGCGATGTTTATGAAAAACCGGTATTTCTTGCCAAAGACCTAAAAACCCGGTTTTATCTTACGAAGATACATATTTGCCTTGACTGAATTGTTAATGGAATTATAAGCATCGGACAGCTCTTGGTAGAATCTATTGGCCAACGAACCATCGTCGACAAGATAATCGAGGCCCGTTTCGAGTACTTCGATAGCTTCTTCGAAACTGGACCTCCTGTTGAGGGCATAGCCCCTGGCATAGTAGAGAAAGGGCTGCAGGGGATAGTTATCCAAAGCCTCTTGGGCCACTTGGTCCAACATGTTCAAGTCTTCGTCGCGAATAAATTGGTCGATTTTCTCCTTGTACTGCCGGTAGGACCCAGAATCGTCGTTCTCGCCCGATACCCGGGCCGGCACATCATTGGTATGGGATGTTTTTGTTTTTTTCTTGATGGAATCATTGATCTTTGACGAAAGTTCGGCCGTAAACTTCGATGCCTTGGCCGTGTTTAAAATGCCCAATGCCGTTTCATAATCCTTCTTTTTAAAATAGGCCAGGGCCAAATTCTCCTTTACTTTGGAACCGGCCGGGAGCAGGCCCACAACACTCTCGAACGGCTTGCCCTGCTTTCTAAGGGTTTCGACAAAGGTATCGGCATACCACAGGTTTTCAGGTTCGTTTTCAAGGGCGTTCAGGGCGTAGTCTTGCGCCAGGGGATACTGTTTTTCCTTGAGGTATACCTTGGCCAATTCGTGGTCTACCACCACCTTGCCCGCATCGAGCTCCTTGCACTGTAGCAAGAGATTGATGGCCTTGTCGTAATTCTCGATGCCCTTTTGCTTAAGGGCTTCAAAAAAGGTCTCCTGAAAGGCATCGGAATAATTTTCCAAAAAGAGCTCGGCACTCTTTTCAACGTCTACCGCCGGCGCCTCTTCCTGGCCATACGAGGGCATCGCTACGGACAGCATCCATACGGACAAAAACGCTATGTATCCCCTTTTTTTCATATTTCGTTATCCTTATCGGGCCATGCCCTGGGGCATTGGGCTACTTTACCCCGGTACTTCCAAAGCCACCGGCGCCCCTTGCCGTTTCGGAGAGTTCGTCGACCTCGACCCATTCGGCCCTTTCGTGTCTGGCGATTACCAATTGGGCCACGCGTTCCCCGTTTTCTATGGTGAAGGGCTCGTTGGAGAGGTTGACCAAAATAACCCCGATTTCGCCCCTATAATCGGCATCTATGGTGCCCGGCGCGTTCAATACGGTAATTCCCTTTTTGGCGGCCAGACCGCTCCTCGGCCTAACCTGCGCCTCGTATCCCACCGGAAGTTCGATAAAAAGTCCGGTTTTGACAATGGAACGCTCCAAAGGTTGTAACGTAATCGGTTCGGAAATATTGGCCCGTAGATCCATTCCGGCAGAAGCCCCGGTTTCGTAATGGGGCAGTTGATGCGACGATTTATTGATAATCTTGATGTGCATAGCTTGTAACTTGGGGCCAAGGCCCGTATTTGTGATTGTTGAAATGTTATGGTTTTCGATCAGCCCTGCTTAGGTCCTTTTTTGAAAAAAATTTGTCTCAATTTATCGTTCTCAAGCTTATAAACCAAGCCCAAGAACAACAAAAGTAGCACGATCCCGATTATTAAATTCCTATTGAAAACATAAAACGAGAGCGTGGAGAACAAGATGGATATACCCAGGTAGAAGGTGATTTTTCTAAAATTATAGGGCACGGGATACCGCGATCGCCCCAGGTAATACGAAAGTGCCATCATGCTTCCATAGGCCAGAAGGGTAGCTATGGCCGATGCCATATAACCGATATAGGGAATGAACACATAATTGATACCAATGGTTATAATGGCGCCTATTACGGAAATAAAGGCTCCGTACCTGGTCTTATCGGTTACCTTGTACCAGACCGATAGGTTGTGGTAGATACCCAAGAAGAAACTCGCCAGAATAATCAAGGGGACGATATCCATGGCCTCCCAATAGGCTTCGTTACGTACGAACAGGAGTTTAAGGATATCGGCGAAAACCACAACGGCCAACAAAATGATACTGCCCAAGACCACGAAGTAATTGGTAATTTGGGCATAGGCCCTTTGCGGGTTTTCGCTACCCGCATGGCTAAAGAAAAAGGGTTCGATACCCATTCTAAAGGCCGTGGCAAAAAGGGTCATAAAAAGGCCCAATTTATAGCAAGCCGAGTACTTGCCCACTTCGCTCTTGGCGATATCCGCGGGCAGGAGGTTCTCCAAAAGGATCCGGTCGAACACCTCGTTGATGGTAAAGGCGATTCCGGCGACCAACACGGGCCAGCCGTACCGCATCATGCGTTTCCAAAGTTCGGTATCGAAGGTATAGTCCCTTCTGATATACAACTTCAACATCAGCAACAATGTAAGTATGCTGGCTACCAGGTTGGAAATAAAAATATAGGAAATCTCAAAGTCGGGCCTGTACATCCACCCGAAAAAAGTATCGGGATCCTCTTGAACCATCTTCGGCAATACGAGCAGAAAGAAGATGTTGAGTCCGAGGTTGACCGCGACATTCAGGATTTTAACCACGGCATAGCGCATGGGCTTTTCGTTGGCCCGCAACCATGCAAACGGTATGATCACCAAGGCATCGAAGGCAATGATGAAGATGGCGTAGCGTATAAACTCGACCCCTATTCCGGTGGCCCTGGCCAAGCTATTCTGCAACAAAAGCGCCAAAATGGTAAAGATGGCAGTACTCACCATGATTGAAACCAAGGAGGTCGATACCACCTTTTGTTTGTTGTCGCCGCCGTTGTAAAACCTAAAAAAGGCCGTCTCCATACCATAGGCCAGAAGGACGTTGAATATGGCGAACCAGGCAAAAATGACCGATATCTCGCCATAGCCCTTCGTTTCAAGAACTCCCGTATAGAGCGGAAGCAAAAGAAAGGACATCATGCGCGGCAGTACCGTCGCCAGGCCGTAAATAGCCGTTTGCTTAAATAGTTTTTTGAGCGGATTCAATGGCGAAGTTTAATACCCAAAAGTACCCATTTATAAGGATGTGGCAAAGTATTCTATATGGCCTTCCCCTTTATTTGCCTTTCGTGCCCGGACCAGAGGCGGATAAGTACCAAAAAACGCCGTATACCGTCACCTATTGGGTCAAAACCAGGAGGTCCATTGTATCGATATGCCCTTGTTAACGGCAATACCCTAAGCTTGGTGCGGATCAAAAGAATTAAAAAACCCCACATTTCCGTGGGGTCTTGGTTATATAAACTTTCTATTTCATTCTTACTTAGTTGTTCAAGGCTTCGGCGCCACCGACGATCTCCAAGATCTCGTTGGTAATGGCGGCCTGTCTGGCCTTGTTGTAGGTCAGCTTAAGCTGGTCCCTAAGTTCGGTAGCGTTATCGGTAGCCTTGTGCATGGCCGTCATACGTGCGCCGTGTTCACTGGCAAAGGAATCCCTTACGGCTTTGTACAATTGTGTTTTAAGCGATTTAGGGATCAATTGCTCAACGATTTCGGCCTTTGAAGGCTCGAAGGTATAGTCGGCACTTATGGCGTCACCGCCCGCTGCGGGAACGATCGGCAAAAACTGCTCGGTCATTACCAATTGGGTGGCGGCGTTCTTGAACTTGTTATAGACGATATCGATGCGGTCATAGTTACCCGAAACGAACTGTTCCATCAGGTCTTCGGCAATAGCGGCAACGGAATCAAAGGTCAAATCGTCAAAAATTCCGCTATGGTTGGCTATAACCTTGGCCCTTTTGGCCCAAAAATCGTTCGCTTTCTTTCCTATGGCGACAAAATCGACCTGTTTTCCGGCGTATACCTCATCGTTCAAAACCGTAGTCTGTTTCAGGATATTCGAATTGAACGCCCCGGCCAAGCCCCTGTTCGAGGTAATGGCGACCACCAATACCTTTTTGACTTCGCGATTATCGGCAAACTTGCTTCCGGAATCGGCATCCAAACTTGCACTTAAACTTTGTAAAAGTTCGGTAAGCTTATCGGAATAGGGTCGCATTGCGGTAATGGCGTCTTGGGCCTTCTTCAACTTGGCAGCGGATACCATTTTCATGGCACTTGTAATCTGCATCGTAGAAGATACCGATGTGATCCTATTTCGTATTTCCTTTAAATTGGCCATTTTCCTTTAGTAATTAGTAATTCGTATTTGGTATCCCATCAGCCCTAATCGCCAATGGGCCGCCATACTTTGTACTAGTTTCTGTACTTACTTGAAAGTTCTTTTGCAACCGTTGTCAGGGTATCGATAACCTCGTCGGTCAGCTTGCCCGCTTTCAAGGTATCCAATACGTCCCTATGCTTGGCATTCAAGAACTCGAGGTAATCCCTTTCGAATTCCCTCACTTTCTCAACGGGAACATCCCTCAACAAGTTTTTAGACCCTGCATATATGATAGCTATCTGATCTTCTACGGTAAATGGATCGTTCTGTGCCTGTTTCAGTATTTCGACGTTACGTCGACCTTTTTCGATTACGTTTAAGGTAGCGGCATCCAAATCGGAACCGAACTTGGCGAAAGCCTCAAGTTCCCTAAACTGGGCTTGATCCAGTTTTAAGGTACCTGCAACCTTTTTCATCGATTTGATCTGGGCATTACCCCCCACACGCGATACCGAGATACCCACGTTGATCGCCGGGCGCACACCTTGGTTGAAAAGGTCTTGCTCCAAGAAAATCTGACCATCGGTAATCGAAATTACGTTGGTAGGGATATATGCCGAAACGTCGCCTGCCTGTGTTTCGATGATGGGGAGTGCTGTTAACGAACCTCCACCCTTTACCATAGGCTTCAACACATCGGGCAAATCGTTCATGCTCTGGGCAATCTTATCGTCGTTGATGATCTTTGCCGAACGCTCCAATAATCTGGAGTGAAGGTAGAAAACGTCACCTGGGTAAGCCTCGCGTCCTGGTGGTCTTCTCAAAAGAAGGGACACCTCACGGTAGGCCACCGCTTGTTTCGACAAATCGTCGTATATGATCAAGGCCGGTCTACCCGTATCGCGGAAATATTCACCGATAGAAGCACCCGCGAAAGGAGCGTACACCTGCATGGGTGCAGGGTCGGAAGCATTGGCCGCCACAATGGTGGTATAGGCCAAGGCGCCCTTATCTTCAAGTGTTTGGGCAATGGCAGCCACCGTAGAGGCCTTTTGCCCGATGGCCACGTAAATACAATATACGGGCTCACCTGCATCGTAAAACTCCTTTTGGTTCAAAATGGTATCGATACAAACGGTGGTCTTACCCGTTTGACGGTCACCAATAACCAACTCCCTTTGACCGCGGCCAACGGGAATCATGGCGTCGATCGCCTTGATACCGGTCTGCATTGGCTCGGTTACGGGCTCTCTATAAATAACACCAGGCGCCTTACGCTCCAATGGCATTTCATAAGTATCGCCAGAAATGGGTCCCTTTCCATCGATAGGTTTACCCAAGGTATCAACTACACGGCCCACAATACCCTCGCCCACATTGATGGAGGCGATTCTTTGTGTTCGTTTTACGGTTGTACCCTCGACAATTTCTTTGGAGTGTCCTAACAGTACCACCCCGACATTGTCTTCCTCCAGGTTCAAAACGATACCCCTAAGTCCGCCGTCAAACTCGACCAACTCACCGTATTGGGCATTGGAAAGTCCGTAAACACGGGCGATACCATCACCAACCTGTAATACGGTACCCACCTCGTCCAAGGTAGCGGTAGCTTCAAATCCTGATAATTGTTCCTTTAAAATTGCTGATACCTCAGCGGCTTTTACTCCTGCCATTTGTTATAAACGTTAGACCTTTGACAAAGACCGTTGATACGTTCAGTGTCTTAGTTGTTATTATAGACTATTCGTAAATTCTAGTTTTAAGTTATTGAGTTTGTTGGCGATGCTCGCATCGTACTGCAAATCACCTACCCTAAGCACAAATCCACCGATAATGCTCCCATCGACCTTGTTCTCTATGGTAACCTTGTTACCGGTTAGTCGCGCCACCTGATCCAAGACCTTTTTCTCCAATTCGGGGGTCAATGCAACCGCCGTGGTTACATGGGCCACGCCCTCCCCTTTCAAGTCTTCGTTAAGGATGATGTATTTTAGGGCCACCTCGCCCAATAGGGCGACTCTCTTGTTCGAGGTCAATGTATCGATAAGCCCCTTGGTGATTTCACTGGCGCCCTCAAAAACGGCCTTCAAAGCCCCATTTTTGATTTCGGCCTTGACAACCGGGCTCTTTAGCAAATCCTGAAGCTCCTTGCTTCCGGATACAGTGGCCACGATAGAACGCATATCTTTCTCAACGGCATCGGCCGCCTTTTTTTCGACCGCTAGGTCTAAAACGGCTTTTGCATATCGTACTGCTGCTCTAGAATCGCTCATTTTTTATTCGTTATTGGTAAAGTGGTGATCCCCTTCCTGTTTACTAATTCAATTTAATGTCGCCCAACATATTCTCGACCAACTTCAACTGCTTGTCCTTGTCGGCCAATTGCTCTTTCAACACTTTTTCCGCAATTTCAACGGAAAGCTCGGCAACCTGGTTTTTGATATCGGCAACGGCGGCTTTCTTTTCGCTTTCGATGGCCGCTTGTGCCTGCTTCAACATTTTATCGCCTTCGACCTTTGCCTGCTCTTTGGAATCGGCGATCATTTTTTCCTTGATCTCGCGTGCTTCCTTAAGCATGGCCTCGCGCTCGGCACGTGCCTCTTTCAACAATTTATCGTTGTCGGCCTGTAGGTTCTGCATCTCCTTACGCGCCTTTTCAGCGGCCTCCAATGCACCTTGGATCCCTTCTTCGCGTTCGTTCAAAGAAGTTAAGATAGGCTTCCAGGCGAACTTCACCAAAAGAAAGATCAGGCCCAACAAAAGAATGGTCTGCACTATGAACAACCCAGGTGAAAAATCGTTTAATAAAGTTTCCATATATACTATATCTTAAAATGCTATTGATTAATTAAAAGTATTTCCTGCAACCAACCGTTGCAGGAAATTACCTTTTAGGTCTAAAAGTTCTTATTTTCCCAAGAACAAGGCACCGAATGCCAAACCTTCCAAAAGTGCAGCGATAATAATCATCGCTGTTTGTATTTTTCCTGTCGCTTCTGGTTGACGGGCAATACCTTCCATTGCCTTACCACCAATTTGACCAAGTCCGATACCTGCTCCGATTACGATTAAACCTGCTCCAATTAAGTTGTACATAGTAAATTGATTTATATATTAAATAAAAAAACTCGATTCTAGATGAAATCCCCCCTTACGTCTTCCGCATCGGGAATTTCGTGCCCATGGGCATCGTGCTCATGGTCGTGATCATGCTCAGCAACCGCCATTCCGATGAAAAGCGCCGACAACATGGTAAAAATATAGGCCTGCAAAAAGGCGACCAGTACTTCTATCAATGTGATGAAAAACGAGAGCACCAACGACAAGACCGTAGCCCCTCCGACCGTAAGGGTCTCCTTAAGGGTAAACATGATGGCGATCAAGCTCATCACCACGATATGGCCCGCAGAAATATTGGCGAACAATCGCACCAAAAGTGAAAACGGTTTTATCAAAAATGCCCCGGCCAACTCGATTACCGCCAATACCGGCCTGATCAAAACGGGCACCCCGGGCATCCAGAGCATGTGCATCCAATAGTCCTTGTTTCCGCTAAAGGTATAGATAAACAAAGTGAAAACGGCCAATGCGGCGGTCACGGCCAATTGGCCCGTTACGTTGAAGCCCAACGGGGTCAGGCCCAACAGGTTCAAAATCCAGATAAAGAAAAATACGGTAAGCAGGTATCCTGTAAACTTCCTGTATTTTTTCTCCCCGATGTTCGGTTTGGCGATCTCGTCCCTGACATAAATCACCAAGGGCTCCAAAACACGGCCGAAACCGGTAGGCACCTTTTTCGTCTTGTATTGTTTGGCCAAGCTAGAAAAGGCCCAAAGCATGAGCAAGCCGACCAACAAGATACCGAGCACACTTTTGGTAATGGAGAAGTCCAATACCCTTGCGGCGTTGACGGCGTGGTGTTCTTCATCGAACTCAACTTCGGTAGCCCCGGCCTCGAGTTCATAGATCTTGCTGTGGAGCTTAACGAACTTTGACCCGTTTTTCTCAACGACAACCTTGCCCGAATCGTCGTGATGGAACTCGGACGACATAAAGGTAACCAGGCCGTTGCTCGACCAAAGTATTACAGGTAGGGGAAAGCCGACATGCTTGCGTTCGCCCGAGCCATTGGTATATGAAAACAGGTGAAAATCGTGCGAATCCTTGATGTGGTGCAAGATGTATTCGTTGACTTCGTCGGCGGAACTTACCGTACCTTCGCCTTCGGAATCCGAAGAGGCAAAACTTTGGAGTGAAAAGCAAAGCGTAAAAAGTAGTAATAAGTTTCCGACCGATCTTGATACTTCCTTCATGGGTTCTTTATCAAAAAATTAAGCTCCTAAAATTTGGCGCAAAAGTAGTTATTCTTAGTTGATTTCAAACCATTTTTCAGGTATAAAATTCTACGATTCTTTCCTTTGAAGGATTTTTATAACAAAAAGAACTTCCAATATTAAAAAAATAGCCATTGGAACGAGCAGTGAAGCCCTGTAAAAACGCGATATGGCCTGATCTCCCATAAGTTGCGGGTAAAACATGGCCGTAAAGACCGTGATTTTAAGCACCACCGATCCAATGTAAATAAAACCCAGTTGGGGAAAGATGGAATCGAAACCGGCCGTCAGTCGAAAGGCAATTAGTACCGATAAAGAGAAAAGTCCATGAAAGAGATAGGCCTTTCGCAAAAGGGCATGGAAACCCATTTGGGTATCGTTCAACGCCCAATTGTGCAGAAAATAAGAAGTCGCGCCCACGAAAGTGAACACGACTATATATAATAGTACTGTTTTTAACAATGCCATCTATTTATTCAAGTTGATTACCTTTTTTATGACCAGGTACATCGACAAAAATACGGCAATTAAGGTAACCGTATCCTCTAAATAGGTTTTTTCGAATTTAACATCCAACCAAGCGCCCAAAAGGTTGCCCAAATAAATAGTGGCCCCCATTTGAATGGCAATGCCCGAAAGGCTTGCCGCATTACGAATCAGACGCGAGTTGTCACGAGGCTTTTGCCGGGCCATTTGCCGAAGTAGAGCCTAAGCTCGATTTAAAACCGCCGGATGCCGAACCTGCCCCTGATGCTCCCTTGCCCTTCATGGTACAAGAGGCGTTAAAGGTGGCTCCCGGCTCTACGGCCAGTTTGGTGACCGATACCGTACCTTCGATTACTGCCGAGGACTTTAGGGACAACAAATCGGAAACCATTAGTTCCCCGTTGAAACTTCCTTCGATGTCGGCATTAACACATTCTACCTTTCCGTGGATGTAGCCGTCTTTGCCGATAACCACTTTTCCGGTAGTCTTTACGTTACCGTCCAGTTTTCCATCGATTCTAAAGTCTGCCTCGGAATCGATGTCGCCCTTGATCTTTGTATTCTTTGAAATTCTATTGGGTTGCGCGCCTATTTCGTTCATAGTTCTTGGTTTTTTGTTGTCGGAAAACATTTATTAAGGTTTTGGGGTTAAAATTTGATTTTTATAATCTTGTAGGTTTTTGTGCACTTGCACAATCTTATAGTTGCTAGATAAAATTACGAAATTCTCATTGTCGATAAGATAATCCTTGTTAAATTTTATAAGTTCGGCGAAGCCCAAGGCATAATCCTTTGATTTAAATCCGTGGACCACCACAAACTGCTCCTCTAAGGTATAAATATCTTTTGAAACCTTGTTTTTGTAACGCAGGTCCTTTATGGCATCTTCGAGTTCCTTCATTACCCGTTGGGCTATTTGGTCGTTGCTGCGCCTAAAGGGAAAGACGACTTTCCAATTGCCCGTTCCGGTAGCGCCTTCTTCGGTAGAAAACTCGGTCGACGCCAGTTTGGGCAGTTGTTCCGAAACCATTTTTTCGGCCTTCTTGCCCTCGGGCGTATTGGGGTAGGTCAGGGCCACATAGTTAAGGGCCTCCTCAAAAGGCTCAAAACCGTTTAGGCGGCCAATGGCATTGGCCTTGAGCATTTCAAACTTGGGAACAATGGGGTCGCCCGTAAATTTGTCGATGTATTCCTCGGCCTTGGTTATGGTCTGCAAATACTCCTGTTGTTGATAGAGCCTGAACAATGCCGCATAGCGTGCCTCCGGACTGTCGGCATCGTCCTCAAGGACGGCCCTGGGGTTGAGAATAATTTCCGCGTAGCGGGAATCGCCGTGGTTTTTGAGAATATCGGCCCGCATTGAAGCCAGGAGCGGACTCCCCTCTTCCTCATATATTTTGTACAGGTTGTACTTGCTGGGAAGTACAAGGCGCTCTTCCGGGTTAGACGCCAGTACATCTTCCAATTTCTTGGCCGCCAATAGGTTTTCCTTGAACTTTTCCTTATAGATGAGTCCCAATTGATAATTGGCAAAATTGCGCTCGGCCCTAAGGCTATCGATAATGGCTGCATCGGTAGGTATACGCGCCAGGTAGTAGTCGACCGACATGCGGTCGTCTTCCGAAGCGTCGGCTGCCCCACCCGAATTTTCGGCGACTGTCCCCGGCCTAGCCTCCAACTGTCGAACCCTGCTTTTGTCGCTCCACCTCCAGTCGTCGGCAAGCTCCCTTTTGCCCCACCTTTGGGCAAAATCGTTTTTGCCGTACCCCAAACTGGTTACGTTGTAGAAATAGAACTTGCCCTTGTTCTCCTTGCCGCCCTTGCTCTGGGCAAATTGCGCGAAGCCGGCGTTCATTCTTTTTTCTTCCCTTTTCCGGGCCGCCTCTTCCTTCTGCTTCAAGCTATTGACGTAGTCTTCGAAATAGGCGATTCGCTCCGCTTCGGGCGATTCGTACAGGGTGATCACGCTATCAGCATGGTGTACGATGTCCTCGTACTTGATCACATCCTCAAGATTGTCGAGCTTCTTTTTAACGGCCCTGTATTTTTTGGTATTCTCGCTGAGGTTGGTCAGCATACTGTCGTAGTAGGCCCCTGCCAGCTTGTAGTCGTTGCGGTCAAAGTTGTATACCGCCAGGTTTTCGTAGTTAAGGGCGTTCAACTTGGGTTCGTCGGTAGTGGCCCTCAACGATTTGTTGAAGTAGACCAAGGCCAGGCTATCGTTCTTTTGCCCCAGGTGGTATTCGGCGATCTGGCGGTAGATCTTATGCAGAAACGGACGGTTCTCGCGGTTCTTTTCCAAATCGGCCAGATACTCGAACATTTCTTCCTTGTTCTCCTCGGTAATCTCCGTATTGCGGAATTTTTCCAATTCGGCATTGATCATATAGACGCGGGGCGATTTGCGCTTAAGTGCGATTACCTTCTCAAAGGCGTAATTGGCACTGTCCTTATGCCCCATTTGATTGAACAACTGCCCCATAATGTAATAGTACCGGCCTTTTTCAGGCTTCTTTTTGGCATAGGCCGAGGCTATCTTCAATTGCTGTACGGCCGTATCGAGAACCCCCAAATTAATATAGGCCTGGGCCATCATGGCCCGGGCATCGGCATATTCCTGGTCTTTGAGGTCTTCGTACTTCATCAACCATTTCAAGTTTTTGATGGCCAGCTCCTCGTTCTCCAACCTGATATTGACCTTCTCGCGCCATATGCGGGCCTCGTTCAGCTTGTCGCTGTAATCGTATTTGTTGATGATATAGTTAAAGGCCTCCAGGGCGGGTATGTACCGTTGGTCGAAGTATCGGGCCTTGCCCAAAAGCAGAAAGGCCTCGTCGGTCTGCGGATTTCGCTCTACGTCGCGAATGTCCATACTGTGCTTTTGTATGGCCTTGGTAGCCTTCTCTTCGGCGATAATAAAATTGGGGTTGTTGTCTTCCGAATCCAATTTGATCTCGTCGGTTACCTCGAGACGCTCTACCGGAAGTATTTCCCAATAATCGTCCTTGTAGGTATTGTTGAGCTCCTCACGACCCACATCAAAGGCGATATTGCCATTGTACAAGGTATTGTACTTGGTGTTCATCGCATGCCAGTTTCGGTTCACGAACGTATCCTTTTTGGTGGAACAGGCACTTAACGCCACGCCCCCAAAAACCGAAATCAAAACCAATTTATAATATAGTTTCAAAATTGTAGATCTATGTACGTAACACTAACTAAAAAACAACGGGATTATTATGTATTTCGTCGATAAAATATTTATAAGCAGGCCCTAGAACCCGACCCCAAATGGCAAAACAGATTCGAATTGCAGGTAAAATACCCCTTGTGCCGAACAAAGGAAATAATTTAAGGCCTTTTGCCAAAATGCAAAAATGGAGAAAGCCCCCTCAAACCAACCCATGGGTCGGCACATCCTATTTTGGCGGCAAGCAAGGACCCCAAAAGAGCATTTTATAGGCATTTTGAGCCCTTTGACCCCTTCAAAAGTTCGCTGTGCAAGCGGCAGGTAGGCAACAACCGACCCCGTGGTCGGTCCGGTACTTTAAGGTCCATTCCGTTCGGTGACCTGCAAGCGCTTTTTTAGATAGCTATTCGGCCATTGAGGAAGATTTACCTGCAAAGAATGTTTCCAATTCCTTTAAGGTTTCCGCCGAAGTTTGGATGTCCCTCACGATTTCGCCCTTGTTTAACACCACGATCCGCTCGCATACCTCTGTAACATGTATCAGGTCGTGGCTCGATACCAATACGGTCACCCCTTGCCGTGCTGCCAAATCCTTGATGATCCCTTTTAGCCGTATTTGGGTGGTGGGATCGAGGTTCGCAAAGGGTTCGTCGAGGATGATTATTTCAGGATTGCCTATAAAGGAGGCCACGATTCCCGCCTTCTTCTGGTTTCCCTTCGAGAGGTCTCTCAAATACTTCCTTTGGCCCAGGATTTCACCATGAAAGAAATCTTCATAGGTAGCCAGCAGGGCATCGACATCGGCTTTGTTCTGGCCCCGCAATTCGCCGATAAAATAGAAATATTCCTCTGGGGTCAGGTAACCGATCAAAAAAGACTCGTCGATAAAGGAAGAGGTGAAAGGTTTCCAAGCCTCGCTTTGGTCTACCCTGATGTCATTGCTTACGACATGGCCCTCGGTAGGCTGGATCAAATCCAACAACAAACTGAAAAACGTGGTCTTTCCGGCCCCGTTATTGCCTACCAAGCCGAAGCTCTGCCCCTTGGGTATCTCCAAATGCCCAATATTCAAGACCGTTTGCGCCCCGTATTTCTTTGTAAGGTTCTGTACCGATATCATTTCAATGTTTTGTTTATCGGGCCTAGGGCCCGTCGTTCTTAACTGTTCTTTTCCTTAAAACCGGCGACCATACCGTATTTTTTCCGTTGGTAGGCCTTGGTAATCTTATCGAGTAGGGCCTTGCGCAGGGCAAAACCGACCGTACCTATCAGCGAAAGTAAAATAAGGGCCATTTCAAAGGAAACGAGAAAACTTACCAAAAAATAAATGACCAGAGGGACAACAAAGAGGGGTATCCCCACCAAAAATTGGGCGGCCCCGGCCCCCTGCATATTTCCTATGGCACTTTTGGTCAAGTCGATCCGCTTTTTGTTCATCGAACCGAAAAACAAGATTATGGGCACGTTTACACCCAAATTATAGAGGGCACAGCTGAAATTGATGGCCAAGGCCTCCCATCCGAAATAGACATAGGGAATGGACAATAAAAACATGGCCCCTATGCTCACGTAGATCAAGACCGCCTTGGACTCCAAATACGTTCGCAACGGAATGTTCTGCGACATCATCATACTGTAGTACTCGCTGTCCCACGCCGGGATGAACTGTCCGAAATTCATTAAAAAGATACCGGTCATAAAAATACCGACAAAAACCAGCATGGTCGAGGTGGGGCCAAAATCCTCCATGGTATAGAATACCAATCCGTATAAAATCATGGCCAAGGAAATAAAGACCTGGGTCTTTGTTCGCTTGTTGCGCCAAATAAGCTTAAGGTCGAGCTGAAGAAAGGGAGCGATACGGCCCAAGCGCCTGGTCCATTCCATATCATAGGCAATGACCTGCCTGGTGTTTTTCCTTAGGGCGGCGTCCAAGAAAATCCTGTTCCTTAGAAATGCATAATTGATGTAATAGGTCAACGCTGCCACGGCCAGGGGAAGCAATACCCAAAAAGGGTTTTCGTACAGGGAATAAAAAAGACGGCCAACATATTCGGTAACGGGCCATACATCAAATCGATCCAGGGCATAACAGGCCAACAAAACCGTTATTACCCCGATCAAGGCCTTGTCACTTTTATTGATTATAAAGTTGATATAGTTTATGGACAAGGTGATACCGACCACACCCAAAAACCAGAACAGCACATTGGGCGCCGGATACCCGTTCATAACGAGTACCGTGCAAAATGGCACAAGGAAGAACAGGCTTAACAGGTTATAGATCGACACGGTGGACCGGGCAAGTACGTAGTGTGCGATACTGCTCTTCTTGACCGGAAGGATCAAAAAGGGCCTTATGTCCATCACCGGAAGTTTTTGCATAAAGTAACGCAAAAAGAGTTCGGCCAGGATCCAGTACAAGAGAAAGCGATTGACCACCAACAGGGGGTCGGTTTCAGGAACGGTTTTTTGCAAGAGAAAGAAAAGGCTTGCCCCCAGAAGGGCCAAGGACACCAACATATAGACTGCAAAGAAGCCCATTAAGACTTTCACTCCCAAACTTTTGCCTAGGGCGGAGGACCTAAAAAAGGATTTCCATTGCAAGGAAGCGAACTTTTTAAACATAGGGGTCGCTGAAGGGTTCTTGGAATAGGTGTCAAAAATATGGAGTTTGTTACAGTAGGGTACTCTTTTTTTGTTTTTCCGTTTCATATCGGTCTGCCAATGCTTAATTTTGCAACCTTCTAGTATAAAAATAATTACAATGACCCATTTTCACTCGCTAACGGTAAAACACATAAAGCCCCTTACCCCTAGTTCGGTGGCCATAACGTTTACCATACCCAAAGACCTTATCCAAACCTTCGATTTTACGCCCGGCCAGTATATCACCATAAAGAAGGAAATTAAGGGAAAAGAGTTGAGAAGGGCCTATTCCATTTGTTCTTCGCCTAAAAGCGACAGCCTGACCATCGGGGTAAAAAAGGTGGACAAGGGCGGTTTTTCGGACTATGCCAATACGCAATTGGCGGTTGGCGACGTACTTGAGGTCATGCCCCCCGAAGGCCGGTTTACCTTTTCCCCTTCGGGCGGCCCCAAAAAAATAGCCGCCTTTGCGGCAGGTAGCGGCATTACCCCCATCATGAGCATTGCAAAAGCCGTTTTGGCCAGCCATCCCAAAAGTAAGTTCGTTTTGGTCTATGGCAACAAATCGTACAAGGAAACCATGTTCTATACCGATCTGGTAAAATTGCAGCTCGACCATCCCGATCGTTTCTTTACCTATTTTATTACCAGTCAGACCCAAGAAAGCGATTCCCTTTTTGGCCGTATCGACAGCTCGACCGTCAATTACGCCCTTAAGAACAAACACAAGGATACCGATTTCGACGGTTTTTACCTTTGCGGGCCCGAAGCCATGATCAACCAGGTATCGGAGACCCTGCAAGAAAACGATATTCCCAAGGACAGGATCCACTTCGAGCTATTTACCACCACCGAGATTTTGGACGAAATGCCCGTTGATGTCGAAGGACAGACCCAGGTAAAGGTAATCGTCGACGACGAGGAGTTCAATTTGACCATGGATAAAAAGGAAATCGTTCTCGATGCCGTACTCAAAGAGAATATAGATGCCCCCTACTCGTGCCAGGGAGGGGTATGCAGTAGTTGTATTGCACGGATCAAGGAGGGAAAGGCGGAAATGGTAAAAAACCAAATCTTGACCGATGGCGAGATTGCGGAAGGTTTTATCCTGACGTGTCAGGCCCATCCGC
The DNA here is from genome assembly GCF_900141855.1 of Pseudozobellia thermophila. Lineage (GTDB taxonomy): Bacteria > Bacteroidota > Bacteroidia > Flavobacteriales > Flavobacteriaceae > Pseudozobellia > Pseudozobellia thermophila. The sequence continues at coordinate 580,223 of NZ_FQYU01000001.1, read as the reverse complement.
TTACACCGACCCTTACCATAGACTATGACGATGTATAGTCGGCAAGCGATCACCGAAAAATTTAAAAAGCCCGCCGTATAGAGCGGGCTTTTGGTTTTTATGCCAAAGGCCTTTTCCGTATCTTGGATCCTACCCCGACAACAGGCCGTCAAATGCGATGCGGGCCCTGTCATAACCGACCATATAGGCCTTTTCGATGCCCTTGCGGTCGAGCACCCCGATGTTTTCCAATTCCTTGAACTCCAATAAAAGGTCGCAGGCCTCCAACTTTGGCCGGTTGATCGCATAGATCATCAAACCCGTAACACGTCCCGTGAGCTGTATCGAATTCTTAAGGGCCTTTTTTTCCAAGCGTCCGACCACCGAGACATTACTGCCCAGTACAAAGTCTACCTTCCCGGCAACGGGCTCCAAGGGAAAATTATTCATGATGCCCCCGTCGGCATACAACTGGCCGTTCAGTTCAACGGGACTAAATACTGGGGGCAGTGCGGCCGAGGCCAATAAGGGACCTATCAACTCGCCCTGCGAAAAATAGGTCTGTTCCCCGTTTTGCAAATTGGTGGCCACCACATGCAAACGGCGTTGCAGGGTTTCAAAGGAATCATCGGGAAAATAACCCCGAAAGATATCAAAATACCTATCGGTATTTATAAAGCCCGGCTTCATGATGGTCAAAAAATTGTATTTAAAGAGCGGGGTCTCCTTAAAGAAAGAAAGCATTTCGGTTATAGAGTTTCCGTTGGCATAGAGGGCACCGACAAGGGCGCCTACACTGCTACCACTGACCATTTCGGCCGACATTCCGTATTCATCCATCGCGCGAATAACGCCAATATGTGCCATGCCCCGCACACCTCCCCCCGAAAGGATCAGGCCCATAGACTTGTTTTGTATATCCTCCATGTGTTCCTTAAAAATAATAAATGCCGTATTGAACCTGTTCAATACGGCATCTAAATTAGTCAAAATGAGGATTCTATTACGAATCCATTCCGAAGGCATAATAATACTTGTTGGACGAACCCTCGTATATACCTTCCAGCATGACGCCCCCGGCTTTGTTCTCCAAGGCCTTGGCAACATCTTCGAGATCTTTGATCTTTTTACCGTCGATATGGGTAATAATGAAACCTTCCCGCATCTGGGTATGCTTGCGGATCTTGCCCGGGTATAGGCGTACCACCTTTACTCCTCCGTCGATACCAAGCTCTTTGGCCTGATCGGCATCCAAGGCTTCAAAATCGGCACCCAACAAATTCAGTACCTCTTTCTTTTCGCGCTTGACGATCTCGGTGCTTCCGTTGGCGTTTTCAAGCACCACGTCAAATTCCTTTTCCTTACCCTTCCTTTTAACGGTAACGGTTACCTTGTCGCCCGGCCTTTTGCTGGCAATAATTTCCTGCAGCCTGGGCGAGGTATGTACAATTACATCGTCCACCTTAGTGATAATATCGCCCGATTTTATTCCGGCCTTGTCGGCGGCACTATCCTCACCTACGTTTTCTACCCAAACGCCCTTGGCGAATTCCACATCCTTTTCCCTGGCCAGGTTACTGTCCATCGTACGGATGGTAACGCCCAACATACCCCGTTGTACGCTACCGTACTTCAAAAGGTCTTCGACCACCTTGGTTACGATATTGCTGGGTACGGCGAAGCCGTAACCGGTATAGCTTCCGGTCCTGCTCGCTATGGCCGTATTAATGCCTATAAGATTGCCTTCGAGGTTGACCAGGGCACCCCCGCTGTTACCCGGGTTAATGGCCGCATCGGTCTGAATAAAGCTCTCCACGGCGAACTTTTCCTTGTTGATGTTGATGCTTCGTGCCTTGGCGCTCACGATACCGGCCGTTACGGTAGAGTTGAGTCCCAAAGGGTTTCCTACGGCCAATACCCATTCACCGACCTCAACATCGTCCGAGTTGACCAGATCGATCGCCTTGAGGTTATCGGCCCTGATCTGAAGCAGGGCCAGGTCGGTGGTCGGATCGGTACCTATTACCGTAGCCTTGTACGATTCGTTGTCGTACAGGGTCACTTCGACCTCATCGGCATCGTCTATAACGTGGTTATTGGTAACGATATACCCTTTTTCGTTGATAATCACCCCTGATCCCGTGGCGACCATGGGCTGCGACTGTATGCCCCCATCGGGTATTTGGTTTTTGAACATATCGCCAAAAAACTCGCGAAAGGGATCCGGAAGCTGCCTAGTGCTTCCCAAACTGCCCTGCTCCCTTGTCCGTATCGATTTGATGTGTACCACGGCATCCAACACCTTTTGGCTGGTATCGGTAAAGTCGAGCGGTTTTATATTGCCCTCGTTATCGGCCGTGTACAGCACGTGTTTACCCTTTACACCCTCAACTTGGGTAATGTTGATGTTTTTCCCTTGGTTCATTTGATACCCTTTGATTACGGCAAAGCTCACCGCAAGGGCTACAAGGGCGGAAAACAGGTAGATTTTCCATCCTTGGGTAATGTTTGCTTTAGTTGTCATTTTATATAGAATTATGATTAGACCTTAATTAAAACCTGGCATACGACTGTCAGTTTGGCCATGCGACAAAGTGTCGCCTTTCCCTTCATTACTTTGTTCCGTTCCAGATGTCGCCCTTGCGCTTCCCGGATTTGACAGGAATCAAGATCGACTTTTTCGAAAAGGTATCGCGCCACAAGGTTTTAAGGGTCAAAAACAAGAAACCACCGTAAATTAGGGCGCATATCGTCAAAAGAATTGTTAATTTTTCCATATTTATAAATTTTTTTAAGAAACCTGTTTGCGCTGCCTATTGGGCAATTCCTATGCCAAACAAATAGGTGCAACTGCTAAAAAAAATTAAAAGTTGGGCCCTAATACGGGCAATTTTGCTTAATTGGGCAATATTGCGGGTGAAATTGTATGGAATTGCCCCTAACTTAGACCAATTACCCACAGATAAAGAAAATTTAAGATGGCAAATAATTATTACGACCCTTCGGATTTAAGAAAATTTGGAAATATTACGGAATGGAGCGAAGAGCTGGGCAATAAATTCTTCGAGTACTACGGAAAGGTTTTCGAGGAAGGGGCCCTATCGGCCCGTGAGAAGTCATTGATCGCCCTGGCGGTTGCCCACGTGGTCAAATGCCCTTATTGTATCGATGCATACACCAAAGACGGCCTACAACGCGGAATAACCAAAGAGGAAATGATGGAGGCCGTGCATGCCGGTGCCGCGATCGAAAGCGGGGCCACCCTGGTACATGGGGTACAAATGATGAACAAGTACAACAAGCTCAGTATGTAAGGTCGGAAAATCGATTGTAAGCGGACGAATAGGCCCGTTTTCCCCGACGATAACAACAACCGATAACAAAAATGGCTGTAAAATCCCTAAAGGCAAGGCACAATGCGCTTGCCGAACACAACAGGCAATTGGAAATCTTGAACGGCGGGGTTTTCGCCGATGGCGAATTGCCCTATTTCAAGGACAAACTTGCCGATCTGGGCCAATATCCTTTTCGGCCCAACAAACTGGAAATCCTTCAGATCAACGTAGGCTACATGTGCAACCAGGTGTGCGAGCACTGCCATGTCGATGCCGGGCCCGACCGAAAGGAAATTATGACACGCGAGACCATGCAGCAATGCCTCGAGGTCATAAAGAATACCGGAGCGCATACCTTGGACCTCACCGGTGGGGCGCCCGAAATGAATCCGAATTTCAGGTGGTTTGTCGAAGAGGCTTCGAAAGCGGGCATCAAGGACTTTATCGTACGCTCCAACCTTACCATTATACGCGCGAACAAAAAATACCACGACCTGCCCGATTTTTTCAAGAAGCACAACGTACATGTAATATCGTCGATGCCCCATTATACCCGCGGCAAAACCGATAGGCAAAGGGGCGATGGTGTTTTCGACAAGTCGATCAAGGCGCTCCAAGAACTCAATGCCGTCGGCTACGGTATGCCCGATAGCGATTTGAGACTCGACCTGGTCTACAACCCTTCCGGGGCATTTTTGCCTGCCGACCAAGAAGCCATGGAGCGCGATTTCAAAAAGGCCTTAAAGGAAGACTTTAACATTCAGTTCCATCACCTTTTCGCCATTACCAACCTACCGATAGCACGGTTCTTGGATTATTTGATCGCCTCGGAAAACTACGAAGACTACATGTACTCGCTGGTGGAGGCCTACAACCCCGCCGCAGTGGCCAACGTCATGTGTACCAACACCATTTCCGTTAGTTGGGACGGTTGGTTATACGATTGCGACTTCAACCAAATGCTGGGCCTTAAGGTGGCGAGTAAAGTGAAACATATCAAAGACTACAACGAAGACTTATTGAACGATAGGGACATTGTTATTTCGCAACATTGCTACGGATGTACGGCAGGTGCCGGTAGCAGTTGCCAAGGAACCGTGGCCTGAAGACCTGGGGCCAAAGGGCTCGAACCGGAGCCTATAGGACAGCCTCTGCAACCCTCATTTTGATCGTCTCGCAGAATCGACCCTATCCCTTTATCCAACAAAAAGCCCCTTTGAACCGACCCCCCGGTCGGTTTCTTTTTTTAAAAAGGATGTCGTACATCGGTATTTTGACCTTTGACCGAGATTATGGGTTCATACAACCAATTAGCTTCACCCAAAGCACTATCTGCGAGTTCTTTGTGTGAGACTTAACGGTCGGTTTAACCCAAATCTTAACATCATGGACAAAACATTGAAACGCATGGCCACCATGCAACGAATGCAAGTGACCGGACTTGAACTTTTTTACAAAAAAGGTTATTACAACACCAGTGTAGACGACATTTTAAAAGAGCTTTCACTATCCAAGGGCGCCTTCTACTACCATTTCGAGTCAAAGGAAGATTTCTTTATCCAAATTATAGAAAACCTATTGGTCCGTAAAATGTACAGCATGCTTATCGAACCTATAGAAGGGCATGAGAATACCATCGACCTAATTACCAATTGCTTTGAAGAAGCCTTGGAGACCGCGGTGCACAACGAACTCGATTTTGGTTTTGTGCTCAGCAATTTCGTCAACGAGTTCAACGGCAAGAACGAAAAGGTTATGAAGCACCTGAACGACATTCTCAGAATATGGGAGGCCAACCTGGTCTCGGCCATACAACGGGGCAAGTTCAATGGATACATCGACAGGCACGTCGACAGCGAAGGGGTTGCGGTCTATCTTATGAGCGCCTATATTGGCGTTCGCACACTCATGGTAGAAACGGCACCTAGCGCAAGAAAATACCGTTTTATGTCGCAATTGAGGCAATACTTCAAATCATTGGAGCCCAAACCCGAAAATGCGTTCAATCGCGACTAACGATTGGCCCCATAAACCGATTATAAAGCCTATGGCGTAACAAGTACTCTATCTATTTTGGCAAGTACATCATCGGGAGTTATGGTCTCCATGGCCCTTTCGTAGCCTTCCGGCATTTTATTCCCATAAACCGAGGTGGGTATAAGGGGAAATAGATTTCGGTCGGCCAACAGGGCGTTATCGGGGTCTTGGCCAAAAGGATAGAAGCCCGCATAGGGGTGCGTTACCCCCCAGATGGTAATTACGGGAACACCGTACATGGCGGCCAAATGGCCGTTACCGCTATCCATCGACAACATCAGGTCGAGGTTCGAGATCAGGGCAAGCTCCTCGGGAAACGACAGTTCGCCTACCATATTAAAGGCATTCTTATTGGCTTTCGCTATTTTGGCCAATTTATTCCTTTCATCATCGCCCCCGCCAAAAAGCAGTATTTTGTACTTGTCAAGGGCATTCAGTTGCTCGATAACCCTCTGCATATGCCCCAAGGGATACATTTTTCCCCTAAAGGCCGCGAAAGGGGCGATACCGATCCACGGCCGGGCCTCACGGCCTACGAGTTCGTAAACCTTTTCAGGACATTTCTGCCGCGACATGGAAAGTGCACCCTTTAAATCGATAGGGAAACCAAGGGCCTCGAAAACATCGGCATAGCGTTGATGTGTTGTCTTCAAAGGTTTAAAGACCTTGTTTTTCCGTGCCGTAAGGGCTCTTTTTTCGTCTCTCCCCTTATCGATTTGAAAAAAGGGGACGCCCCCCAATTTAAAATAAGCTTTGAGAACGTTGCTTCTTAAGACATTGTGCAGATCAGCCACCCCGTCGATTTGGAGTTTCGACAACTCCCTGTAGAGCTTGTAAAGCCCGAACACCCCTTTGTGCCTTCCCTTGACATCGGCCTCGAACACGGCAACATTGTTCAATTGGGCAAACATCGGCTTAAAAAAGCCCCGGGTCAATACGGTCAGGCGCAGGTGGGGATACTGCCTTACCAGTGCATTGAGAACGGGTACCGTCATCGCCACATCGCCCATGGCCGAAAGGCGGACGACCAGAATATGCGCCTTTTTATTTTTGTCCACGAAGCACGGGGTTCATTTCCTCGTCGTTGTACATTTTCATCTGCCGGTAAACCTTCATGTACTTCTTTCCGGCCTCGATATCGGCCAAAAGCTGGTCGATGGCCGTGGAAAGGTCTTTGCGCTGCTCCAGTAACACGTTCAGCTTTTGACTGCATTTCTCTATATGTTCGGGCGAGGCATCGGTACGCGAAACCTCTTCTTGCATATGGTATATCTTTAAGGCGAGGATGGACAATCGGTCTATGGCCCAAGCCGGACTCTCGGTGTTTATGGTAGCCCCTTCCTTAATTTCGACCGACCGGTATTTTTCAAGAAAATAACTATCGATATACTCGACCAGATCGGTACGGTCTTGATTGCTGGCGTCTATTTTCCTTTTCAGGACCAAGGCGGCGGCCGGCTCGATTTCCGGGTCGCGGATCAAGTCCTCATAATGCCATTGAACGGTATCTATCCAATTCTTTCGGTACAACAAGCGTGCAATATCATCATCTGTGTAGGGGTTGACAAAAGCCTGGTCGACCGAGTCCTCGATGTGGTAGTTTCGAATGCTTTCCTCGAAAATCCTATAAGCGAAATCACTGAACATAGCTCAAATTTTTAGCAAAGTTATCAATTGCCCCGTTCTTTGATGCCCGGGGCGATCATTATTTTAGCGCCAGGCTGCCAAAGAACACGGCAAAGGGTATGGCAATACTTGCAATCAATATAATTTCCTTGATGTTGGCGCGCCTAACGGATTCGATGTACTTGGTAAAAAAAACCACGGCAGGGAAAAAAGTGACCATGATGGGATACACGTTGTCGGACAGCTTTAATACGTTCATTACTATGCCCAGTACAAACGATAGCGCGATCAGTTTAATGGTGACCATCTCCCCCACACTGCCCTTGCCCTGCTTGATAAAGGCCACGATGCCCGCCACCATGGTTCCCAAGGTATAGCAAACAAGCTTGGTGCTATGCCCCCAATAGGAAAAATAAACCATGTTGGGCGAAAAGTTGAGCCGGTAATGATCTTCCCAAAAAGCGGTTTTGCCGGCCAATATCAATACACTTTCACCTATCATGAAAAAAGTAAATACAGCGGCCAGGGGAACCAGCCAGTTGTTCCTGATCTTGGGTTGGTAGAAATAAATCGCCGCAAACACCAATATCAAAAACAGGGCGGCCCAATCGTAGAACAAGGTAGCGATCAAAATCCACAAGGTGGCATCGAATATCTTCAGTTTGATGTCCTTAAGTGAGCGTATACTGATCAGTCTTCTTAAGGCCAACAATAGAAAAAAACTACAAAAGACAGCATTGGCATCGGTCAAGGTCTCCGGAAAAATTACGGTCAACAGCACGTAGAACAGCAGGGGAAAGGAATTGGTGCCCGTAATCTTATTGCGTTTGACAATAAAATTGATGATAAATATGCTGAAAAAGAGCACGCCCAATATCAATACATGTCCGATCAACTGGTCCGGGGCATCAATTCTGTCAAACAGCGAAAAATGTACCAACCAATAAAAAACGAACAGAAACGAAAGCACAATGATGTAGTTAATCGGCTTTGTTTTGCCAAAAATGATTGAAATCATCCCGACTTTTTATATTTTTGCTGGTAAATATAGGTAATAAGATGACTTCATTTTTCAGAGGAATAGAGGATTTGTTCGTAAACTACTTATTTTGGCCACTTGACCAACTGCGCTATATGGAAAGTTGGTGGGGCGCCAATTTCTTGAATTGGTTGTTTATGCTGATCGGTTTTGTCGCTTTCGTGTATTGGATGCTTCAGTTGAAAAAATTCGATGACAACAACGAGGAGGACAAGAGCATCAGTTCACATTCCTACTTGTAAAGTATACAAGGCTTCCCGCTAGCGGGAAGCCTATTTTTTTCCAACCTTTTTTATAGGTCGAATCCGATATCCTTTCGGTAATTCATACCCTCAAAATCGATGTTTTGTATGTTTTGGTACGATAATTTCAAGGCCTCTTTGAAATTATCGCCGAACGAGGTTATCGCCATGACCCTTCCTCCATTGGTCAGCACCTTGCTTCCTTCGATTTTCGTTCCGGCGTGAAAGACCAAGGAGTCTTCAATGGTATCGAAGCCCTTCATTTCCTTTCCTTTTTCATAGGCGTTCGGATATCCGCCCGAAACCAACATCACGGTAGCGGCCGTACGGTCGTCAAGCTCCAGGTCAACTGCATCGAGCTTTTTATCGGCCACGGCCTGGAACACATCAACGAGGTCGTTCTTTATTCTCGGGATCACGACCTCGGTCTCCGGATCGCCCATTCGAACGTTGTACTCGATAACCTTGGGGTCGTCGCCTACCTTGATCAATCCGATAAAAATAAAGCCTTTGTAAGGTAGTTTATCAGCCTTTAGGCCTTCGATGGTAGGCTTGACGATTCGATCGTGAATTTTTGCCATAAACCGGTCATCGGCAAAGGGAACCGGGGAAATGGCGCCCATACCCCCCGTATTCAAGCCTGTGTCGCCTTCTCCGATACGTTTGTAGTCCTTGGCCGTAGGCAACACCTTATAGCCCTCTCCGTCCGTTAGAACGAATACGCTGAGTTCTATGCCCGAAAGAAACTCCTCGATGACGACAGTTGTACTTGCCGCGCCGAATTTTTCATCCACCAACATGGTCTTCAACTCTTTCTTGGCCTCTTCGAGTTTGTCGATGATCAAGACTCCCTTTCCGGCGGCCAGGCCATCGGCCTTTAGAACGTATGGCGGGGTCAAGGTTTCCAGAAAGGCATAGCCCTCGTCGAGAGTGTCTGCCGTAAAACTTTTGTATGCGGCCGTAGGGATGTTGTGGCGCATCATAAACTCTTTGGCGAACTCCTTGCTCCCCTCGAGCTGGGCGGCCGCCTTTTCCGGTCCGATTACGGGGATATGCGCGATTTCGGCATCGTTCAGGAAAAAATCGTGTACCCCGTTGACCAAAGGGTCTTCCGGACCAACAACGACCATGTCTATACTGTTTTGAAGAACCGCTTTCTTAATTTCGGCAAAATCGTTTACACCAATCGGTATATTTGTTGCGATTCGGGCCGTTCCCGCATTACCGGGGGCCACAAAAAGGCTAACGTCGTGTTTCGATTTGCTAAGTTTCCAAGTAAGGGTGTGCTCCCTGCCTCCAGAGCCTAAAATAAGAATGTTCATGTTGTAAGGTTTGCGCAAAAATAAGATTTGAAGTAGAATTAGCACCAAAATGCACAAAATATTCATTTGTTGTGCCAAGCAAATAACCCGTCTACCCAACTACCCCATCATACACCCCTGGAAAATAGGACGGTACTAACAGTTTTGAACAGAATTCTAAAATCAAGTGTTATCGACTTGTTTTTGATATAATACAGGTCATATTCGAGCTTGCGAATAGAATCTTCAAGGTTTTCACCGTACTTATATTTTACCTGGGCCCACCCGGTCAAACCGGGTTTGATCAAATGCCTTACCCCGTAATAGGGTATCATTTCGTTTAATTGGTCGACAAACACCTTACGCTCCGGCCTTGGTCCAATGAATTGCATGTCTCCCTTTATAATTGAAATAATCTGTGGTAACTCATCGATCCTGAACAACCTCAATATTTTACCAAAGGGAGTAATGCGCGCATCGTTGGCCTTCGCCATGGCCGCACCACTTTTTTCGGCATCGACGACCATTGACCTGAACTTATATATCTTGAACTCCTTTCCGTGTAGGCCGACACGTTTCTGTGTGTAGAATAACGGCCCTTTGTTAAAAAAAAGGTTCATAAACCAAACCATGGGAATACAGAGTACACAAACCAAGCCCACCACGATGGATAGGACAAAATTTACACTGAAGGTGAACAATCTTCCCAAATACCTGATTTTCCGGTTTCTTAACTGTAGAATCTCGTAAAAGCTATCGTTTCGAGACCTAATAGGGAGTGCTTCGTACGTGTTTTCGTAAAAGGAGGTAAAGGTAACGACCTCCCTTCCCAACAAAATGGCCCTTAAGAGCATTTTTTCCAAATCCTTGGGCAACTCATCATAGCTGCGCACATTAATGATGTACGCGTCAATTTTATCGGCCGCCGAAACAAAGGACGGTTTGGTAAAATAATTGGTATCATCCAAGGGGTAGGTAAGTTTGACCTTATAAAAGGTCTCGATCTCATCTCCGTTGATCAAGGCAATGTCTTCCTTTACCAATCCCTTGGCATATCCATCATAAATATAGAGTACATTTTTCGTAACGGGAATTACATTGAATATGTTTCTAAAAAACAATCGCCACAGGCCTATTTCAATTGGGGTCAAGACCAAAAAATACAATAAGGGCATACGCCAAAAACTAACATCGTATACGATTACTAAAAAGAGAAAAACCACGAGTACATACAATGCACTAACGTACAAAGACTGTGAGAACACGTACTTTCGTTTTGAAACTTTCTCGAGGTCGTAGAATTCCAAAATATAGGCCAGCGCCAAATAGCAAGTTATACCGAAAAGAAAGACAATCAGCTTGAGCCCCATCAAAATGTACTTGGCATCAATGGCATTATTCACCAATACGTTTAAAGACGCAAGTACTATAATTAAATCGCCCACAAGCAGTATAAACTTGCGTTCTACGGAATTTAATACTGATGGCCTTGGCATTTTTACTAATTTATAATCAGCAAAAGTAACTTTTCAATTTTAAAACAATGGCTGAAGTGGTGTAAAAAACGGACTGTATTAGAGGCAGGCCCTCAACTTCCCGATATATTTGCCATTCGTACTTGAGTAAACTCAATTTATTGGAAGAAATCGATGTATTGCCTACCCTATAACTGGCCAAACACTCATTTAACCCGTATCCGTTCGTCCTTTTCAATAAACTTAACCACAGCGCAAAATCTTGGCGTTTTCTAATTGACGGCATATACTGTTTCCCAAAAAAACCAACATCGTACATTACGGTAAGACATCCTATTGGGTTTTTGTACAAGGCCTTCCTATAGGTCAAAACGGGTTTGGCCTTCATAAGCCTGGTCAGTTTTTCTCCCGCATCATTTATCATGTCATAGTCGGTAAACGTAAAATGATAACCGTTTTTACGCATAAAACCAAGTTGCTTCTCAAGTTTTGTCGGGTACCACTGGTCGTCACTGTCCAAAAAAGCGATATATTCCCCTTGGGCTAGCTCTATGGCCTTATTTCTAGCTACGCCTGCCCCTGAATTTGATTCTAGCTTATAATATTTGATTCTCGGATCCTTCTTTTGATATGATTCAATGAGGGACGCACTGCCATCGTTGGAACAATCGTCTACCAAAATATGCTCCCAGTGGGTATGCGTTTGGGCTTGCACCGAGGCGATATTATCCGCCAAATATTTTTCGGAGTTGTATACCGGGGTAACTATGGAGACTAGGCACATTCGTATTAAATTAATTTAACTGGCCATGGTTGAACACTTCTTTTGGCAAGTAGCGAACACTCCTTACCAAATGTCTTGCCCTTGCTCGGCATAAGAACGCTGTTTAAAAACCTATATATTGGGCCAAGACACTTAAAAAGTGCACAATATAGTTCATATTGACCAAACCCATAAAGTATCTACTTTTATTTATACAGAAGCATACAACGTTCAACAAGGTCTTTTACTAGGCGGCAAAAAAACCTAAAACCAGTAAAACCAAAAATCCATCTTTACGCATTTAGAGCCTAGTTGAGACCCCATTGCCCCTCCAATACTACGATCGAAATCCAACTAATTCGCGAACAATTCGGTGGCCCGTATCTCCCTGTCCGTACAGATTAATGTCAAAATCGATCTGGGCCTTCTTAATATGCCTAAAGGTATCGAGAATTTTATGTTTATCGGATCCGGCCAAAAAATTTACTTTGCTATGGATAAGTTCTACCCATTCGGTTTCTTCCCTTGCGGTGATACATGGTTTTTTAAAGAAAAAGGCTTCTTTTTGCAAGCCGCCACTATCAGTAATCACACAGCTACAGTTTATAAGCAACCATATCATCTCAAAATAACCGACAGGTTCTAAAATCTGTATATTGCTGTCGGGTACAATACCAAAATCATCCAGTTTTTTAATTGTTCTCGGGTGCAAGGGCAAAATTACCTTTTGGTCTTGGGCTATAGACTTAAGGGCCTCGAAAATAGAACTTAACTTTCCTTTGTCGTCGGTATTCTCTTGCCGGTGTATGGTAGACAATACAAAACCCGCATCTTCATTAACGGATTCGGGTCGATTGGCCCGTTCGGTATAAAATAATGCCGCGTCGTACATAACATCGCCGCAGAGCACCTGTTTTACATCAATACCCCCATAGCCCTCGTTCTTCAAGTTATCGATGGCCGTTTGGGTAGGGCAAAACAGAATATCACTGATCCTATCAGTCAATATTCGATTGATCTCCTCCGGCATTCGCATATTAAAAGAGCGGAGGCCCGCCTCGACATGGGCTACTTTAATATGCAGTTTTTTGGCCGCCAAAGCCCCTGCTATGGTCGAATTGGTATCGCCATAAACCAGCACCCAATCGGGCCTTTCCTTTACCAATACCTCCTCGATCTTCTCGAGCATCTTGCCCGTCATGGCACCATGGGAAAGGCTATTGATCTCAAGATTATAATGGGGCTTGGGAATATTCATTTGATCGAAGAAAACCGAGCTCATGTTCTCATCGAAGTGCTGCCCCGTGTGAACGATCAATTCTTCGATATTGTCCCTTCCGTTATCGGCATTAAACTCTTCAATGGCCCTACTTACTACCGCCGCCTTTACAAATTGGGGCCTTGCGCCAACGATTGTGATTATTTTCATAGCATACGTATTTCGGATGTTCTTTGACTTGATTCCGAAGCTAAGCATAATTGACCGTATATTCCTTTTTAGTAGCTGAAAGCAATCATTTAATGGAACAACAAATAACTATTACGCCCGTAGGTGTATCATTGGAGAGCAAATAAATCCAATTTATAAGGAAAAAAAGCGGTCGTAAAACGCTATTAACTTGTCCTCTTGGCTGGCCCAATTGAACCTTTCCAACACCGCCTTTCTACCCCTTAACCCCATCTCTGCCGAGCGTTGCCTTTCGTTGACCAAGGTTTTAATGGCTCTACCAATTTCTTCAGGCTTCAGCGGGTCAACGAACAAAGCACAACCCTCTTTTTCGATAAGTTCCCTCCAATAGGGAAAATCTGAGGCTACTACCGGAATCCCGGCAATCATGTATTCGAACATTTTTACGGGAATACTATCTACATAGCTTTGGGTCGGTTCGAGCACAACCAATCCTGCAACGGATTTTTCCAATGTTGCCCTAACTTCCTCCCTACTTAAAAAACCGAGTTCATCAACATTTTTCCAACCCTTACTACTCGCTGCCTGTCCCCTTAGCCCTTCATTTTCAAACTTGCCTCCTAAAAATAGCTTGGTGCCATTCGTAAACCGCATGGCCTCTACCATATTCAAAACACCCCTTACCTTTGAGATGGCACCAACATAACAGACCGCATTTTCTTTGGCGACAATCTGCGAATCGACAACTTCAAATTCTTGGATTTTAGGAAAATTACATACCTCAACCACATTCTTGTTGTTCTTTAAAAACCGTCTTTCCAAATTTGGGGTAACCGTAACCACGCCAGAGAGCAGAGAAACAATTTTGCTTTCATACTTTTCGATTATTCTTGAAAGTGGTCTTCTCAGAAATCGAGGGATATAGGCCTTATCCAATACTTGCCTGGGGACGTCTTCATGGGAATCGTAGATAACTATTTTTCCCTTCCTCTTAAGGTCTGGGCCAATTCTCAATAATTCCGGGTCGTGAAAATGATAGATGTCGGCGTCCAATGCCAAACTTTTCCTTAAAATAATTTTATGGTAATGTAATAGCCGTTTTATTCTTCCAGAGGGTTTTCCAATATCCAAAATCCTAACCCCGTTCATGTTTTCATCCCCTTTTCCATCGGCAACAATCAGGGTAACATCGTATCCGCTTTTGGCAAGGCCACAACATTCTTTTACAAAAATGCGGGTGTCGTACCGTACGTGGACCGTGGTTAGATGGCATACTTTTCTTTGAACGGTGTTTCTTATCAAGGTAAAAGATATTGAGTGTTTATACGGCTTTCAATGCTAAAAGCGAAAATAGGGTTTACCTGTTAAATTTGCACCATAATTACATTAAGCTTTATTTGATCTGTACAAGATGGGCATATACCAATAAACAAGGTCCTAAAGTCAGTATAGAGAAATTTAGACCTGCCCCTGAAAACCAAGGAAGGCATTTATATCCTTATGGCCTACCTTTTAAAAAAAGTTAAAAACACAAAGATGTTATCTCTTATGACCTTCAATACTGTTTGATTTTAAACAAAAAAAAGTGCTGAAAAACACGAAAAAAAGTACACCACGTTGAAGGCTCAATATATTTTCAAACAAACCCAAAACAATAATCATAACCAGAAAAATTTTGAATAAGCCATCATTTTTTGACTTGAGATAAAGAAACATCAACAGAACAGGTAGCCAAATTCCGAAAACTCCATAATTAAGCAATTCTTCCAAATATTGATTATGGGTACTGATGGCATTTGAGGTAATACACTCGTCCATATAAACAACCGACATTTCATGGCCATACCCCAAAAAGGGCTTCCTAAAAAACCCCTGGAGTGCGCATTGCCAAGACTCTATACGGTTACTTGAACTAAAGCTTATTGAATTAAACACTCCCGATTCGTATATAAAAAACCCGACTACTAGTAGAATTAAAACAAAAAGCAAAAATACTTTAAAAGCCCTGGTCAATTCACTTTTAAAATACTTTTTAGAATAATATGCAATAAGAACAAGGCTCATTAAAAGAGTAAGTTTGCTTCCAATCCCCACTTGGTTTAACAGAATAAAACAAACAATCAAATATGAATATATTTTGTTTATTCCCAATGAACCATATAAGAGAATAGCAATGGAAAAAGTCATGTACATACCAATATAAGTATGATGATATGCACCTGGCAAATTTTTCCTTAAATCATAAATTAGGAAATGGCTAAGCTCAAAATTTCTGCTCGTAATAACATTGGTATAAAAATAGGTCAAGTACCCATATGAATATAAAATATAAAGTAATACTCCCAAAACCATTGAAAACAAGATTTGAGGTCTAAGCCGATATATCTTGTCCTTGACCAACCATAAAACCAAGGGAACAATTATAAAAGACACACGTACTTCGCGAAAAACAGGCTCAAGACTAAAACTGCGTAGACTACTTGTAAGCGAGTCTATTATAATAATAAGAGCTCCGAAAACCACTAGAATATTTTGATTGACCCCTTTAAACGAAACTGTTCTCCAACCTCCTCGTGCCCCAGAAACTATCAAAACGTTCAGCAGGGCAGCCCCTAAAGCAATTGAACTGGCCAAAAGAGGTAGTGGCAATACCAACACCAAGGGGAATACTATTACGAAGAAATACTCAAGAGGTAGCTTCATCTTTAATTTTCGGATTAAACACCAACAACCCCATGAAAGCAAAAAGTAACCACAACCCAATTAAATCACCCGATTTTAAGGCGTTTAACAAGAAGTAAAAAACAAGTAATTTGAACACAATCTTTCTTTTGTAAAAAAAAGGCAAAAACAAAAAAACAAGGAATAACAGTAAAAAAAATATACCTAGCTCAAACAATACCTCAAGAAAAATGTTATGGGGGTATTCCCTTATGTCTTGCCCTGAGTAAATGATTCCAAAGCTACCAATGCCATTACCGAATAAGAAGGTAGATAAAGAACTAAAAATATAGTCGATTGTAAATGTAATTCGCTCAATCCTGCCCAAAACAGACTTGTCTTCACCGATTTGAAAAAGTGAAGTAAACCGTATTAATCCTAAGTACAAAAAATTATAGATTTTTTCGTATTGTGTGATTAAAATAATCGACAAGATTGTTGAAGCCGCAATTATGTTATTAAGTACTTTTCGTTTTATTCTAAAGTCCATTATCTTGGCCAAAAGCGATTTCCATTTCCACACCAAAAGCGTTACTACGAGAAAAATCAAAGCTCCTCTTGCTCCCAGTCCCAACAATAGTACAATTGAAAGAGCCCCTACCAAATTGTTTTTTTTTAAATAGACTTGTAAGATTGTCAAAATACAAAGCCCCATTCCAAAGCCGAGATAAAACTTCCTGATATCGTAAAACCTAATACTCACCAACCTATAACCACTATTTAGCGGGGAAAAATACAATGTCTTTGCAATAATAAACCAAAGGGTAATGGGTAGTAATATGAAAAGAAATAATTTATACTGTAGATTTAAATCAAGAGCCTTTATAAACAACGGGTAAATAAAAAACAATACGTTAATAGAAAACAAGAAGCTTTTTACAATGGAAAAATTTTTTGATGGGGTGTAAAAAAGGGATATTAAAATTAATAGGTACAGGACAAGAAGAATTGCAACCATAAATAATTTCTCCTTGTTTAAAACAATCTGTCGATTTCTTGTTATTAAATTATAGATGATATCTAGCGTTACTATAACAAAAATCACAAATGTCCAATCAAAAGGCACATTTAAGTAAGAAAAAAAAGGTTTTATAATACCACTCGTCATCAATAACCATAGCAGAATATTCTGAAAGGTCGTATATTCTATATTTTTTGAAATTTTAAACATTAAGCCAAGTGGTGTTTTTACTCAATACATCTTATTGTTAAATAGGGTTTTGCGCCTTTTTATGCATTTCCCTTAGCAGGGTAATGAACGTTTGTTTTCTCTTTTTTGTTTCAAATGACGAATTATGCCACAGTAGCGTTAAATTAACATTCTTTGTCTTTAGTTTGTTAAACAAATTGGTAGCGGTTGCAAGTGCCTTTTCTTCGTTTAGCCCCATATAATTCTTATTAAACATAGAAACTTCCATTATAATCAAGGGCCTTATTTTAAGATTAAGCGCCTTTCTTTCAATACTATCATAAAAATTATATTCTCGAGCTGTGCCGCACCTAAAACCAATGTGTTCGGCATAGCCAAGGGTACTGTCATATTCCATTCCGGCGGCCTCCCAATTTTTCTCCGTCACTCCGGTCTCCCATCTTAAATAATGCTGTCTCCCTCCTTTTATATCATTTGGGTTGCCACCTGCTTTACGATATACTTTTCTCAATAAATTAATTTCTTCAAGGGTCTTCTCCTTGTCTTTATATGAGTCATAGCTTCCATGATAGCCAACTTCATGACCTCTTTTAATAATTTCGCCCATAAGCTGAACAACTTCTTCACTTTCAATATCGTAATAGCCATCTATACCCTTTTTCTCGTTCCTAGGGATAAAGTAAAAGGCCATTTGAAGTTTACGCCTTTCGCATTCATCCATCATAAATTGAAATGACCTGAACGGATCTTTCTCCCTCTTACCAAGAACATTGACCACAAAAAACAATCTTAAGGAATCCATAAACCTTATTAGCGACCTTCTTTTTAATACATCTGCAACTAATCGGGAAAAGATACCTGGGAACCTAATGCCCTTATCCCATATATGATCTACATCACAACTAATAAAGGTCTGGGGGGTTTCATTCTTCCTTCGCAAACTAGGCCATAAAAAATGCAAGTGCTCCCACAACAATTCTACATATTCGTCTACTATAGGCCTTAACAATAAATTTTCTTTAAAGGCTATCGATTCTCTTACAGGAAATCGTCCATGGGAATCCTTTGCCTTGACGATTATCTCTTCATATCTAGATAACATAAAAAAGCTAGACCCAAAAACATCCAACCCGATTTCAATGACATTGTCAGTTACCTTGTACTCCGCTTTTCCATATAGAACAGGGTAATTAGTTGGGTTTTCCCGTGATATATCGGCACTGACAAATTCTAGGGGCAAACTAGGTAGCGTGTCCGGAGACAGCCACTTTTTATCAATAAACTGCTGAAAAAAAGCAGCGTTAAGTACGATTTTCTTTTCGTTACGGACAATTCTAATGTCACAAAGGTTATCGTCTAGGACCAAAACAAACTCAACACCAAGAAACTCGTGAAGGACCAATTGAAAAATGTACTTTTTTTCAGCTAAACAAATCCTGTTCGTATGAATTTCGACCATCATCCCCGATATTTAATGACTTTGGCAGGATTGCCAACGGCAATTCCATTGGAAGGAATATCTTTGGTCACTACCGCCCCTGCACCTATGACCGCTCCATCACCTATGCTGACTCCTTTTAAAATTATGGCCCCTGCACCAATCCATACATCGTCGCCAATGGAAATAGGTTGTTCTACATGGGGTTGCATATTCATAGGTTCGCCCAATTCAATACCATGATCCCTACTCCAAATAATGGTTTTGGGGCCTATCATAACATTGTCCCCAATAGTAATATCGCCCAAAAGATGACAATTTGCATTTAAGTAAAACTTGTTCCCAATCTGTATTTTAGGACTTCCTACCAACCTACAATAGGGCTCAATTACCGCAGTGCCCTTATAGATCACATTGCTAAAAGTAGTATTGTTGTAAATAATCACCCCTTTCCTTTTTAATCGGGATTTTATTATTATCAGTTTGAACCTGTTTATAATTGACTTAGGCATTTTTTCCCATGATTTTACGCCCCATTAATTTTATCAAGGATACCACAGTATAGACTTGGTCGACCAAAAAGGGAAGCGGGTCGTTTTTATCCCAAAGCGCCAAGCTCATGTTTTTACCCCCCAGATTGTTTTTGAAATACTTAAAGTATCCTCTCCTGAAAATTAGATTGATAATCTCATGTTTAAAGTAACAAAAATGTAGCAAACCTGAACTTTGAACATAGTTAGGTATAGGTATGTTCAAAGCATCGCACCATTGGGTGTATTGCAAATAAACCCCTGAGAGATGCCCTGTTCGGTGCCACATCATAGACCTAAGGTTTATTTCCATTAGCTTGTACTTTCCGTCCCTCTCGTCGAATTTAAACTCCGGCTCACATATTCCGTAGAGCGACATGCCTTCCAATAATTTCCGCCCCTGTTCCCTAATGATTTCGGGGGCCTCATTTGATGCGGATGAAAAAACGCCATAGTCATCGGGGAATTGGGTTAATTTTCTTCCTATCCATTCATTCTCAATTTTTTTCGTCTTTGGGCTCCTATAGGCGGTATAAGCATATATGGTCCCGTTGGTGTGCCCTGGGATAATCTCGGAGGCGATAAACGTAACCCCCTTGTCCATAAAGGCTGTCAATTGGTTCCGAACAGTTTCAAAATCCTTCCACGAATCAATAGTATAAGACCTAAAGATCTTAATTTTTAAATCTTCCCTTTTATTTGGCTTGATAATTAAAGGTAAGGCCAGAAGCTTAATGTCATCAATATCAGAATCCTTTTTGACTTCCGCAGTTTTAGGGTAGGGCACACCCAATTTTTCACAAAACTGGTACTGAACCGCTTTATCTGCCACCCTGTGAAGATTTTCTGGGTTAAAAGGCAAAAAGCAATAGGATTCTATTAGGTTCCTTAATTCAAGAAGATTTTCCATCTGATGGTCATCAGTTGGATATAGAACGAGTCTGTCGTACTTCTTATGCAACTCTGCCAAGGCGCTTAGTAAATCCTCCTTGTTAGTTCCTATCCTGTGTTTTTCATTTATTCTTCTACTAAACCTTGCTATTTGATTGCCATGGTAAAGCAAAGCAATATTCTTGATACGAAAATAATCGAGCTCCTGTATAATCGAATAACCGTTTACATACCCCCCTAAAACAACCGCACAAGCATCGTTTTTCATTTTTGAAATCGTTTCTTAATTGAGTGTACAAAACCCATTTGTCTCATTTTGAACAATATAACCTGAACTCGCCATATTTTAAATCTAATACTCGAAAACAGTTTTTCCATAGGGCGATAAATAAGTTTTGGAAAACGGTATAATACATTTAGGTAATTAACAATAATAACAAACAGAAACCGGGGTATACCAGTAAGCTCCTTCACTACTGGAAAATCATCTTGTTGATATAGAAATATATGATCTATTGTTTTACTCTCAGTATCATATTCGACCAATTGGGAGACCCTGTTGACAAACCTCCATTTCTTATAGGTCAACTTACTGACAGAGTGGTATTGCCGGGTTACATCAACCTTTTTTGTTAATGCTATATCCAATGCTTGATTAACAACCTCTATACTTGGTTTTATTAAAAAATTGGGAAACAAACAGTTTCCCAAACTAAAATAGGCCCTCTTATTGTTGACCGACAGGAAACCCTGAACCCTATGCGGATGAGTACCCACGATTAAAGCAACCTTGTCGTTTTTTAAAAGCTTTTTGGCCAATTCGATATTTTTATACTGTGTAAACCAAACATGTTCCCTCCCCCAGTGCAAATAGAGAATGGCTTTCGAGTCGTTAGGTATTTTATCTAAATCGCTTTCGATGCCCTCCAAGGTTAAAGGTGCAACTCCCGGACTATTTTCCGTAGCCAGTTGTATGTTGTTCAATGTAGGTGAATTGAACTGGCAATAACCTAACAAACATAAATTGTTATCAACCCATAATGGTTTTTTTGCTTCGTGCAAGTTTCTACCAGCACCAAAAAAGGATATCCGGTGTTTTCTAAGGTTTTCAATTGTCTCCAAAATCCCGATGTCCAACTTGTCATGAATGTGGTTGTTCGCTAGGCAAACTGCATTAATTCCACTTCTTTTAAGCGTTTCCAACACTTCAGACCCCGTAAACAAAACAGACTTGTCCGCAATATTATGAGCATCACTTATTGGATGCTCGAGGTTAATAATTTTATAATCCGCATGATGAAAGCGTTTTACGTCAATACATGATTTTAACTCTTTAGCAGTAAGGTCGCCTCCCAGAAAAACATCGCCTACAAAGACTATCTTCATAATTAAATTTTTCCCTTTACTACTGACTTTAAAATAAAAAATAAATATAAATACACACCACCTAAAACCCCCACTTGTAACAATAACAGATTTGTTATTTCAAAATCGAAATACCATGCTGAAAATAATACTATTAGATGTCCGGCCATTATCAACATTTGGCACAACAGGGCCAGTTTCTGCTTTTCATAAACAATATTCGTCAAACTAAGTGGTCCGAATATAAATCTTAAATAATAAAGAGGTATTAAAAGGCGAGCAAATTGTCCTGCTGTTTCCCACCGTTCGCCAAATACCAGGACAAAAGCATCCTCGATGATAAAAAAAGCCGGTAAAAAAATAATACTCCCTAAAAGCGCTAATTTTTTAAAGGTACTTTTAAAAATAGTATATGCTTTTTGCCCATTGTTTCTTTCTTCCGATAGTTTTTGAAAAAAAACCTGGCCTATCGAATTCCCAATTAACGAAATAGGCAAACCTATATACCTCGTCGAGTAGGAATAAAAACCAACATAATTTAGGCTATAAAAACTGGAAACAAAAAAATTGGTCAAATTTACAGAAGTAGTATTCAAAAAAACACCCCACATAGAAAATTTAGGAAAATCCGAATACCTTGACGCCAATTCTTTAAGGGCTGTGCAATCTGTTCTTTTTATTACGCTCGTATTTCTCAAAAACGTTTTAGCCATTCGAAGATTGCCAAAAAAATGAGATGCTAACTGTCCAATAATCAGGCCCCCACTGGTATATTTAACCAGCCCCAAAACCAATTGACCTCCATTGCCTCCCAATGATTTAAATACATTGGCCTTAGCTATGTTCTTAAATTCTTTTTCCCTAGTATTGAAATAGTTAAGCGCATTGAATATTCCCATCAATAGGACACTCAGGGGAACAAAAAATAACCATTCGGATAATTTTGGGTCTCCTAAGGAGTTGGCTATACCTTTTGAAAAAAAAAGAACCACAATCAGGGTAGTAAAAGAGACCGCCATTGTGATTATAATGGCCAATAAAGTAAGCTGTACCCCATTTTTCTTTTCTTTTGGCAGCATAATAGCCAACTCATACCTTCCGCTCGATACAGCGCCTAAAATCTGAACAATGGAAAGGTATAGGGCTAGCCTACCAAAATCTTCCGGAGAGTAAATCCGCGAAAGTATGGGTGCCAATAATAAGGGGATTACTTGAGCAAAAGCGGTACCCGATGTTAACGTAAGTACGTTTCTTGCAAACTCAGATTGAATGATTTTCCTGAACTTTTCCCCGAGTTTTTTCAATATTGACTATTCTTACTTCAAAAACCTATGATACTCCCCCTTCAAGCCCACAGGCTTCGCGTTTCGAATATCGTGAACGATCTCAATGGCCGTTCGGGCCGCGTCAACGCCGTAACCCTTGCCCGCAAGTATATCTTTATACACCATGGTGTGAAGGTCCGTAAAACCGCCGCTAAACTCCAATTCCTCGCCATTTATGGTAATGGACCTAAAGGTGGTCTGCCCTTTTTCCTTGATTTCTTTTGGCAAGTACTTTGAACTGATCGAAAGAAACCACTTTACCCTGGCGTTCTCGAACTCCAAATAGCCCGCGGCACGGTCGTTTTCGTGTACATGTACAATATTTTCTTGTACATCGCCAAAAATCCACGATAACATATCATAAAAGTGCACTCCAATATTCGTTGCAATTCCGCCTGACTTTGTCTTGTCTCCTTTCCATGAGGTATGGTACCAATTGCCCCGTGAAGTAAGATAGGTAAGGTCTACCTCAAACTTGGTGTCTTTCTTGGCATTCTTTACCTTTTCGCGAAGGGCAATAATGCTTGGGTGTACCCTTAACTGTAAAATGTTGTATATCTTCTTGCCTGTCTTTTCCTCAACATGCTGCAACTTATCCACGTTCCACGGGTTGAGTACCAAGGGTTTTTCACAAATGGCGTCGGCCCCGCTGCGCAATGCGAACCGAATATGGGCATCATGCAGATAGTTTGGTGAACAGATACTTACATAATCCAAGTAGGTATCCTTCTCGTATTTCAGCTTTTCAATATGGCGGTCAAAACGCTCGAACTCGACGAAAAAGTCGGCATTGGGAAAATAGGAATCGATGATACCCACACTATCGCCCTTATCGAAAGCCGTAAGCAAATTGTTTCCTGTATCCTTTATGGCTTTCATATGCCGGGGCGCAATATAACCTGCTGCGCCGATTAGTGCGAAGTTTTTCATCTATAAAAGTTTTATTAGGTTGGTCGTTATATATTCTATTTCGTCGTTGGTCAAATACGGGTTCATGGGAAGGCTCATGACCTCCGAGGCACAGGTTTCGCTAACGGGGAAATCGCCTTTTTTATGCCCCAAATAGGCAAAACATTCCTGTAAGTGCATGGGTATCGGATAATGTACGGCGGTAGGAATGCCAGCTTCCATTAATTTGGGCTGTACTTCCTCCCGGTTTTTGAGCCTGATGGTATACTGGGCCCAGACCGAGGTTCGGTCTTCTTTTACGCTCGGGGTCGATACATGGCCCTTGAGCAGTTCGGTATATTGTTTGGCAACCTGCTGTCTTCTTTCGATATCCTTGGCGTAATGTTTAAGCTTAACGTTCAGGATAGCGGCCTGAAGGTTGTCCAATCGTCCGCCCATACCGATGTATTTGTGGGTGTAACGCTTGACCTGCCCGTGTACGCGCATCGCCTTCATCTTGTCATAAAGTGCTTGGTCGTGGGTAAAGACGGCTCCCCCGTCACCAAAGCATCCCAAGGGTTTGGCGGGAAAGAAACTGGTACAGCCAATGGTTGAGGCCGAACAGCTCCGTTTTCCCTTGTAAAGGGCCCCAAAGCTCTGTGCGGCATCCTCGATCACGGCCAGATTATGCTTGCCCGCAATGGCATTGATCTCGTCCATATCGGCCATTTGTCCGTACAAGGAAACCGGCATAATGGCCTTGGTCTTGTCGGTTATGGCATTCTCAATTTGGGAAACATCAATATTGAAGGTTTCTTCATCGATATCGACAAAAACCGGCTTGGCCCCCAAACAGGCAATGGTCTCGGCCGTTGCGATAAAGGTAAAGGGCGTGGTTATGATTTCATCACCGCCACGTATACCCAAGGCCATCATGGCCAATAGCAGGGCATCGGTACCCGATGAGACCCCCAAGGCGTAATCGCTTTTTACAAATTCTTGTAGCGATGCCTCCAGTTCTTCGGTCTCCTTGCCCAGAATATACCGGGCCGATGACATCACATCCAAGGATACCCGCTCAAATTCGGCACTATGCTCGTCATAGGCCTTGGTCAGGTTGGCAAAATCGATTTTCATATAGGGTCTCTGTTTAAGATTATTTTATTCGTATTACACTATTGCCGTCCAACTTGTATTCTTGACCGCTTTCGGGGCATACGGCCAATTGGTCTTCGTTAAAGTTTAGACGATGACCGTATTCGCTTACCCAGCCTATCTGCCTTCCGGGGTTTCCTACGATGAGGGCATAATCGGGAACCTCCTTCGTTACAACGGCCCCGGCGCCTATCAGGCAAAACCGGCCCAGTGCGTTGCCACAGACAATGGTGGCATTGGCACCTATCGAAGCCCCTTTTTTGACCAAGGTC
The DNA here is from genome assembly GCF_900141855.1 of Pseudozobellia thermophila. Classification (GTDB taxonomy): domain Bacteria; phylum Bacteroidota; class Bacteroidia; order Flavobacteriales; family Flavobacteriaceae; genus Pseudozobellia; species Pseudozobellia thermophila. The sequence goes on along the minus strand of NZ_FQYU01000001.1, from coordinate 555,283 downwards.
TCTTGGTAACTGTCGCGGCGTACGATAGCGCTTCTCGGGTTGATCACATTCGTAAATACCATAGAGGGACCCAGAAAGACATCGTCCTCACAGATAACCCCCGTATAGATCGATACGTTGTTCTGGACCTTTACGTTGTTGCCCAACACCACTTGGGGCGAAACGACAACGTTCTGGCCAATGTTGCACCTTTCCCCTATTCGGCATTCGGGCATTATATGCGAAAAGTGCCAAATTTTGGTGCCTTTTCCTATGGTACAGCCGTTATCTACCACGGCCGTTTCATGTACATAAAACTCTTGTTCGGACATTTTATTCTGGTTGGAGGGTCGTATTTTTCAAGACACTGTATTCAGGTCTTTTAGCAAAAGTACTATAATTCTTTACTTTCTTGATTTCTACTCTTTCATCAAGACGATTTTCTTTTACGATTTTTACCGCAAAGGAGTACCAGGTGTGCACTTCGCCATCGGTAAAATGGTGGATGCCATAGGCCCTGCTATCAGTCGAAATTATTTTCGTGATAAATTGCGCCAGATGGCGGGCATGGGTCGGGCATCCGGTCTGCGCATCGGTAACGGACAAGTCCTCTCCCTCTTGGACCTTGGCCACTATGGTCTTATAAAAGTTTTTACCGTATTCGGAATAGAGCCAAGACGTCCTGATGATAAAATACCGCGTCAACAACCCCTTGATGTACTCTTCGCCCTTCAATTTCGATGCTCCGTAAACATTTATGGGGTTGGTCTTATCGGTAACGAGGTACGGTGTGCGCTTCGTACCGTCGAAAACATAATCGGTAGAAACATGTATCAGAACCGTATGGGACAAAAGACAGGTTTCGGCCAGGTTTTTTACCCCTTCCGAATTGACCTTAAAGGCCAATTGTGGCTCCCTCTCCGCTCTTTCAACGTCGGTAAAGGCCGCGCAGTTGATGCAATAATCAAACCCCTGATCGGCAAAGGCTTCCTTCACTTGCCGATAATCGGTAATATCGAGCTCACTTGATGTTTTAAAAACAAAGCGTATTTCGGGCAAGGAGGGGGCTAGGTCTTGAATACTCCTGCCCAATTGACCACTAGAGCCCGTTACCAAAACTGATATCATCAAAAACTTCTTTAAAGGTGGGTAGTTTCAGGTCTTTTTCCGAAATGATAAGGTCTTCCTCAGGGTAATCCCAATCGATGTTGATGGTGGGGTCGTTGTAAATTATACCGCCCTCGGAAGTGGCATCGTAAAAGGCATCGCATTTATAGGAGAAGATTACTTCTTCGGAAAGGGCAAGGAAGCCGTGGGCCATATCTTTTGGCACAAAAAGGGATTTTCTGTTGGTTTCCGACAACCTTATGCCAAAATACCGGCCAAAACTGGCACTGTCCTTTCTCAGGTCGACCACTACGTCCAATACCTCGCCCTTTAGCACATTGACCAACTTTGCCTGGGCCGCCGCCCCCTTTTGATAGTGAAGTCCCCTTAAAACGCCCTTTTTGGACACGGAAATATTATCTTGGACAAAATCGACCTGGATACCGGTAGCCTGTTGGAACCTTTTGGCATGGTACGATTCAAAGAACAGGCCACGGTCGTCGCGGAACAATTGGGGCTGAACAACAAAACAACCCTGTATGGGAGTGGAAGCAATTTCCATTTGCTCTAGTCTATTATAGTTTTAAAAGATATTCTCCGTAACCACTGGTAATCAACGGTTCGGCCAATGATTGCAGCTGGGCCCTGTCGATATAGCCCATTTTAAAGGCCACTTCTTCAATCGCCCCTATTTTCAGGCCCTGTCTTTCCTCTATTACCTGAACGAACTGTGTCGCCTGCGCCAAGGATTGAAAGGTGCCGGTATCGAGCCATGCGGTTCCCCGGTCCAAAACCGAAACCTTTAATTTTCCCTGCCGTAGATACTCCTTGTTCACATCGGTGATTTCCAATTCGCCCCTTTCGCTCGGTGATATGTTTTTGGCGATAGCGACGACCTCGTTGTCGTAAAAATAGATGCCCGGTACGGCAAAATTGGATTTGGGGTTCTCAGGCTTTTCCTCAATTGAAATGGCCTGGCCCTTCTCGTCAAATTCCACCACCCCATATCGATTGGGGTTTTGAACATGGTAACCGAAAATAATCCCTCCGTCGGGGTCGTTGTTCTGTTGCAGCAGATCGGCGAGGCCCGATCCGTAAAAGATATTGTCCCCAAGAACCAAGGCTACCTTGTCTTTCCCGATAAAGGTCTCGGCGATTATAAAGGCCTCGGCCAAACCGTTCGGTTTATTTTGGACGGCGTATTGAAACCTACAGCCCAATTGACTACCGTCGCCCAATAAATTCTTAAACAGGGATAGGTCGTTGGGCGTGGTAACGATCAATATTTCACGGATACCCGCCGACATCAAGGTACTGAGCGGATAATAGATCATGGGCTTATCGTAAATAGGCATAAGCTGTTTGCTCACCGCCAAGGTGAGCGGATACAATCGGGTGCCCGATCCGCCCGCAAGTACTATTCCCTTCATTATAACTTACTTTTCGTTCTTAAACTTTTCCAGATACCACGCCACCGTTTTCTTCAGGCCGCTATCAAAATCCGTTTCGGGCTTCCATCCCAGATCCCTTTTGATCTTGGTGGCATCGATGGCATACCTAAAGTCGTGGCCCGGCCGGTCGGAGACAAAGGTAATCTGCTCTGAGTAACTACCCCGCTCCTTGGGGTATTCCGCATCTAAAACAGCGCATACCTTCGAGGCAATCGACAGGTTGTCGGCCTCGTTGTTGCCCCCGATTACATAGGTCTGTCCCGGTTGCCCCTTGGCGAACACCTTGTTGATCCCCGTACAATGGTCGAGCACATAGAGCCAATCCCTTACATTCTTTCCGTCTCCGTAAATGGGTATGGGCTCACCCTGCAAGGCTTTCTTAATAATAGTGGGTATCAACTTTTCACCGTGCTGTTTCGGGCCGTAATTGTTGGAACAGTTGCTCACCAAAACATTCAATCCGTAGGTGTGGTAATAGCTTCTGGCCAAAAAATCGGACGATGCCTTCGAAGCGCTATAGGGACTGTTGGGTCGATACGGACTCTCCTCGGTAAAGTAGCCTTCCTTGCCCAGGGACCCGTACACCTCATCTGTGGAAATATGGACGAATCTCGAATTTTCAAAACCGGCCCTAGGCCTTCCAACAGCCTCCAACCAACAATTTCTCGCTGCCTCCAGTAAGGTAAAGGTTCCGTTGATATTGGTCTTGATAAAGGCATCGGGGCCCGAAATGGAATTGTCGACGTGCGATTCGGCCGCAAAATGGATTACCGCCGAAAATTGGTGCTCGTCAAAAAGGGATTCTACCAAATCTTTATCACAGATGTCGCCCTGAACAAACCCATACCTATCGTTGTTTTGCACCTCAACGAGGTTGTCGAGGTTGCCTGCATAGGTGAGCTTATCCAAATTGACAAGTTTTACATCGTGATGCCCGGACAGAAAATAGGGGATAAAATTGCTGCCGATAAAGCCGGCACCCCCTGTAACAAGTATCGTTTTACGTGCCATTATGGGAACTTAAAGTTGCAGTTCGCGTGCCTTTCTGTTCATAAAACGAACAAAGGAAACCAAAAAGAACAAGACAACCATAGCCAAGGGAATCAAGAAAAATTTATTGGCGACAAATGGCTTTCGAACCACTTGTGGCTTACCCATGTTCAAGACACTGACCAATTGCCCTTGCGAGGCCAGATCTAATCTTTTTTCTTCGATTTCTTTGACGAACCTGTTCTTTAGCGTAAGGAGGGCACTAATGTTGAGGGCGCTTTCGTTCTCCATATACACCGATGCGGAAGTTTTGTCGGCCTCCTTGTTCAGCAAGGTTTGGGTATAATTGGCCACCAGCTGGTCGATTTGGTCGATCAACACCTTGTTTTGGTCAATTCTCGTAAGGGCATTGTCGCGAAAGGTTTCGATCACACCCTTGTAATAGCCGTTATCGTTGATATAGTCCAACAGCTTTTCGGCTGCTTTGCTTCCCTTTTCATGGTCTATATAGGAAAAGGTTATGCGGTGGTCTTCCACACTTTTCTTGGTAAGTTCAGACCTCATTATGTCTATGGCAAAACCCTCGTCGCTAAAGCTTTGCAGAAGCTCCAAATAACTCAAGCGCTGCTCGGTCTCGGCCTCGGCCTCCTCGGGGTCTTTAATAGGCTCTATCTCCACTCTAAACCCTTCCAGGTCTTCAACGGCGACGTCGATTTTCTTAAAAAAGGCCGTATCCTTTGAGAGGATGTTCGATTGTATTTCGTCTACGACATCGTAGACATAGTCGGTACTGTCAAAATTGGGCCTAACAATGGCCTCGGTTTTAAGCTTTTTGTTGCCCAAGGTACTTAAAACGAAGCTGATGCCCAGGCCCACCGCGATAAGGATACCCAGCACAATGGCATTTTTCTTGAAAAACAGAAATACCCGCAAAAAGAATATTCCCAGCCTATTGAAGGCCTTACCTATCATGTGTAACAACTGACCCAAATCGATTTCGTCGGACGAGGATGTATTCTTGGGGCTAGTATCTGCCATATAATTATGAATTAAAAATTTGCTTTAAAATCTTATCGGTTATCAAATAGGTGGGTTTTACCCCTGTGGTGCCCAAGCCGCCCGAAGCCAATGTGCTTCCGGTTACCAAGGGGTTGTCGGAGGCGTAATAGGCATACCTTACCTTAACGTCCTCCCTTATGCTCTTGCGAATCTTCGAGGCGGACTGGATTGCCTTTTGGTAATGCACCCCTTCCATTTCAAGTCCTACGACGTTCCAGGTCGAGTTGTGAAAAAACTTCAAAATATCCTTGTTCTGTAACGACGTACCCAAAACGGTCACCATCGTCCCTTCAAAAACCTTTAGTCCGTACCCCTTAAAATCGTCGGCGCACAGTTCGTTCTTAAAGGGATAGTTGTCGGCGGTTCCCTCGAAAATATGGGCCGACGGAATCATCAAATCCCCTTTTCCCCCCTCCAAGATACCGGCCTTACCCATAATCGATATGGAATCGACGTTCATAAAAACCGGATTCTTGTCTTTTTCGTGATAGGGTTTGAGCAGCTCGTCTATGGTCTCGTACGCCTGTTCGCCAAAGGCATAATCCATAACAAATATAATCGGTTTTTCCTCCTCCGGAAGGTCGGGCAAGGAATAACAACAGGTACCGTCGCCCATTTTGGCCGTGTCGAATATTTGGACATCGATATTCGTTCCTGAAAAGTCATCGATGGCGATCATGCCGTTCTTCTTGGCCCAGGCCGTTACCTTATTGCGGAGTTTTCCATTCGCCGAATCGCTCAGGGCTTCGTATATTTCCAATGAATCGGACTTTGGAAATTCCTTGGACAAGGCCTTTCTGGCAAAAAGGGAGTTCATAACGCTGTGCATGTTGGCACTGATGATGTGCATGGGCCTTTTCAGCAATCCGTTCTTGTTTAGGGTCTCCTTGATCGTGGTCGCCCAACGTTCCCCGTGAATATGGTGCCCCAGCCGTTCGCGAAGCAGCAGGCTAAAGGTAATGGCCCTCTTTTCGCCCGTAACCTCTTCTTCGATGGCCAACTTACCGAGCCAATATATGATCTCTAAAAAGCGTTCGGGCTCTTTCTCGGTTGCAAAGTGTTTGTGAACGGCCAGTATTTCGACAAACGGCCGCCCCAAAATGTTGGCGGTATGGATCAACGCCACTTCGCGTTCCGCTTGGGTCAACTTGCCTTTCTTGACGGCCTCTTCGAGCTTGCCCCAGTCGCGAATGGTCTTATTGGTGTCCTCTATCAAGACCTTTCTACAGATTTTTTCGGATTCGATGAAGAGAAAGGTGAGGTGGGTGAGAATATCGTATATATCGGAACGCCCCCGGGTAATCTCGATATTCATCTGCTCATCGTCTATACGGTAACAGTTTCGTCTCCGTTTTGGGGGTACTATGGGCCGAAAATGCGAGTGCCCATAGCCTTCGTCAGAGGTTAGGTTGATAAAGCGGCATTGTTCGATTCCTTTCGGCAGCCTTTCCAAGACATAGGTCAGGCCGTTCAATTCTACTTTGTCTTCGGCGACCGACCCATAAATTTCGGGGCGCAGCTGAAGAAGTGCATTTTTAAGCGATTCGCCCGAAACCCCGGTGGGTTTGTAAAACCCACGGTTGAACAAATGCCTCATGGTAATGTATAAACGCTCTATGGCGTTCGTAGATTCTTGAGCCCGTGTAGTAGTAGTTGATTCGCCCATATTCAAATTTCGAACAAAATTACAATTTAATACCGTAACAAAGTTGTTCTCTATACCCTCGAAAATAGTAATAAATTCCTATTAAATAATACTAGCCCCGTACGACCGGTTCTCATCGGGCCGCTTCACCCGGTGCCTTATTCCTTAAATTCGAGCAAGTTGTCGGCAACACTTCGGTCATTGGCCAATCGCTGCACCTTGTTCTGACCGCCCAACTTTCCCTTCGATTTCATGTAGGCCTGAAAACCGCCCGGCTTGATCGGCGTTACCTTGAGCAGTTGCAATATTTTTCCGTCCATCAAATCAAAATAATAGCTGTTCTGCCGTTGCAGGCTTTGGTCAAGGACCGCGATAAACTTGCCCATGTCAGCCGGCTTCCTTTCAAATTCCACCAACCACTCGTGATAAGGCAGCTCCCCGTTTTCAGGGGTAATCTGGGGGGCGACCGTAAACTCGTTTACCCGGGCATCGGTTTCTGCAATGGCCTGCCTCATCGCCTCTTCGACCTCCTTGGCGATAACGTGCTCGCCAAAGGCCGAAATAAAATGCTTTATCCGCCCGGAGACGATTACCCGATAGGGTTTAAGTGAAACAAACTGTACGGTATCCCCGAGATTATAGGCCCAAAGGCCCGCGTCGGTCGAAATGACCATCACATAATTGACCCCCAGCTCAACATCCTTGATGGTAATCCGCTCGGGCGCTTCACCAAAAAATTCGTCGGCCTTTACAAACTCATAAAAGATGCCCGAATCCAGCAAAAGCAACATGCCCTTTTCGGTTTGGGAATCTTGATAGGCAAAGAAGCCCTCACTGGCCGGAAAAAGTTCGATACTATCTACCTTTCTACCGATCAAGCGCTCGAATTTTGCCCTATAGGGCTCGTAGTTGACACCGCCGTAAATAAAAAGTTGGAAATTCTTGAACAGGTCGCCCACGTTTTTGCCCGATCGGGCCTGCAAACGCTCAAAATACATTTGCACCCAAGAAGGAATCCCCGCGATTACGCTCATATCCTCGACCATGGTTTCCTCGACGATGGCATCGACCTTGGTCTCCCAGTCTTCGATACAATTGGTTTCCCAACTGGGCAAGCGGTTCTTTTGGAGATAGTTCGGGACATAATGCGCCGAAATACCCGACAGGCGCCCCAATTTAATACCGTTCTTTTCTTGTAGTTCCGGGCTCCCCTGTAAAAAAATCATTTTTCCATCGACAAAGTCCGAATTGCCTGTTTCGTGGATATAGGTTAGGATCGCGTTACGCGAAGCCTCTACCTGATGTCGGATCGAGGTTTTGGTAATGGGGATGTATTTGGCGCCCGAGGTGGTTCCCGAGGTTTTTGCAAAGTATATGGGCTTGCCGGGCCATAGGATGTCCGCTTTTCCGCTGACCACCTCCTCGACGTAGGGTTTTAGCGCTTCGTAATCGCGTATGGGCACGTGCCTTACAAAATCGGCATGCGATTGGATCGAAGCGAAATTGTGATCGGAGCCAAACCGGGTCGATACGGCCTGTTTGATCAGGTTCTTAAAAACCCTTTCTTGGGCGGCAATGGGGTTGTCCCTCCATTTTGCGGTCTGCTTGACAATGTATTTGGCGAATATCTTGGCGGCAAACGATTTAACGGTCATGCGATTCAACGGGTTATTTGTGCGGAAAAATACAAAGGGAACAAAATAAAACCAACTGGTTTATTAATGGGTTAAAAATTAATATAGTCCAAAGGGTCAACGCTATTGCCATTGTTCCAAAGTTCAAAATGGAGATGGGGGCCGGTGGTCAGTTCGCCCGTATTCCCGACGGAGGCAATTACTTCCCCGGTCCGTACCACATCGCCCTGCCTTTTGTTCAAGGAGCCGTTGTGCTTGTAGACACTTAAGAGTCCGTCGCGATGCTCTACGATTATTACATAGCCCGTATCGGCGGTCCATTCCGAAAAAATGACGGTCCCGCTGGCCACGGCCTTTACCGGGGTATCGATGGGAGCGGTCACATCTACCGCAAAATGATTGGATTCAACATCATAGCCTTGCGAGATCTCGCCGTTCAGGGGAGGAAACAGCACCATGCCCGAACCGTCCACATTCCGCTCAAAAAGGTTGTACTTGTCCTCGAGGGCCACCTCTGCCCTAAGAATCGAATCTTCCTTTATCGGGGTTAGATCGATGCTCGAAGGATCGATCTTAAATTGCTCGCGAAGCGAGTCCCTATTGATTTCATTGTTTTCGATATCCCCAATCAGCACCTTTCTGATATTTTCCAAATACTTATTGGTATTATATAGGTTGGCCACTAGGGAATCGGTCTTGTAGGTAAGGTCCGTCGCCTGTTTCTTCAATTTGGTGGAGGAATAGCCCGGTATATACTCCCGCAACGGGGTAAAAGCGATCAACAGGGTGGTAAGGGCGATCAGGCCGATAATGCAAAGAGAGCCCGTGACAAAAACGTTCAACCGGCTAAGCTTGAAGGAAATTTTCTCCTCGAAGGTACTTTCATTTAGAATAACCAAGCGATACTTGTGCAGCAGCTTTCTCTTGATTTCCTTTCTTTTCTTGACTTTCTTCGCCATAATACACAAATATACGGATGGAAAAGCACACTCTAGGACTTACCCCAAAAATTTATGAGAGTATTAAAGGTGCGTTTATTTTTGGTATTTATTTAAAAATACCCCCATTCCCATAAGATTAACACATGTGTTGCTAGTTTTTTATTACATTTGTTACCCGTTAAAAGATATTCATATGACAATAGCAAATATATTTTTGGCAATTGGACCTTGGCAAATCGCCATAGTGGTCTTGGTAGTTCTTCTTCTTTTCGGAGGGAAAAAAATACCTGAGCTTATGCGCGGCCTTGGAAGCGGTATCAAGGAATTTAAGGATGCTTCCAAAGAAGACGAGCCCATAGAGGATAAAAAGGAATAAGATTTACAGCATACCGATTTAAAAGACCCTTGGCGAAAACCAAGGGTTTTTTCGTTCTACACCATTGGAAGGGCCGACCGTTCGGACCATTTTTGTGCACTTCATCCAAAGCCTTTGACAAAAACCACTTCCGTTTCGGGAATATTTCGGCGTATTGCCCATTTCTTCTGACGTATCGGATGGTTTAGGGTATACGAAAAGTTAATTCGGGACGTTAGCTATAGATAAGATAATTACGCGGCAACCATTTGACTGTCAGATGTGGCCGAGCAAACCTTTTGACCATGCCGAGCAAATAGCGCATAAATCTTAAAGCAATAACGCTTCGAAAACCATCAAACCTCGAAGCCCGACCCATTAAATTCCCTAGGTTTTTCCAATATCCCAAATCATGAAAAAACTATTTAACCTTTACCTCTTGATGTTTTGTCTAGGACTCGGGGCCCAAGATTTTCAAGACATCGGCTTCGAAGCAAACGGGGCCGAATCGGCCCATCAATCACCGACCGAACCTTACGAAGCCCCCCTGACCATTGATACAAGTTTTGAAGAGGCCGCCGAAAAGAACGAAATCGCCTATCGAAGCTTTAGCGGTCTTGAAGACGTAGAGAACGGCTATTACCTGATCGGTAGCGTCTTCAGCAATCCCGACCCGCTAAAGAAGACCCTAAAAAAACTGCGCCGAAAAGGTTTTGAAAATGCCGGTTACATTCACAATGAAAACAACGGCCTCAATTATGTATATCTCGAATATTTCCCTTTCGGGCTTGAGGCCATCGATGCGTATAGATCGCAACTCGACGGAAGGTACAATAATGACATGTGGATACTGGAAATCGAAAACAGCATGGCTATCGGCGGCAACGACATGGCCGTCGATGAAATGGAAGGTCCTGCCCACAACATGGCCCCTGCCGTTGAAAATAGCGATGAAGGCGGGAAAGAGGAACTTCCTGTGGCCCATCCGCCCTTAAGCGAAAACACGGGCAAGAGCAAGTTGGTCGAAAGGGCCGATGCCTATTTCGATAAGATGTGGTACGCCGAAGCGGCCCAACTGTACGAACAGGCCCTTTCAAAGGGCGATAAGCACTTTACCAAGGAAAATGTACAGAAAGCGGCCGATGCCTACTACTTCAACACCGATATGGAGAATGCCTACAAGTGGTACAACGTACTCTACGAAAACTACGGTAAGGCCATGTCGGCCGACAACCTTTTCAAATACTCCCATTCCTTGAAGGGAACGGGTAAATATGCCCGCTCAAAAAGGCTTATGCGCCTTTACAACCGTAAGGTCAAAGAGGAGACAGACGCCGCCACGGCCGTTTCCGATGCCCGTCAGGACACCGAGGCCGCCCTCGACAACATCCTGGACCTGTCGCAAAACATTGAGATCAAGAACCTCGGCATCAATACCGAATACTCCGATTTCTCGCCCATGTTCTTGGATTCTACCCAAGTGGTGTTCGCTTCTGCCAAGGATTCCTCCTTTTTAACTACCCGTAGGTACAAATGGAACAACCAGCCCTATCTCGACCTCTATGTGGCCCAATTCAATAAAGAATCGCAAGACCTTAGGAACACGGTAAAGCTTTCAAAGGAAATCAACACCAAATACCACGAGGCATCGGTTACCTTTTCACCGGATAACAAAACCATGTATTTTACCCGGAACAATTACGGGAAAAAGCTGAAAAGGGACAGCAAAGGGGTCAACCATTTAAAGATTTACAAATCGACAAAGGAAGGCGATAAATGGTCCGAGGCCGTTGAGGTCTCCTTTAATAGCGACAATTACTCTACGGGCCATCCCGCATTGAGCCCCGACGGGAAAAAGCTCTTTTTTGTTTCGGACATGCCCGGCAGTTTGGGAGAGACCGACCTGTTCGTCGTGGATGTACTTGAAGACGGGAGCTTCTCCGAACCAAGAAACCTGGGAAAGGAAATCAATACCGAGCACCGGGAAATGTTTCCGTTCTTTGACGGCAGCAAGCTATACTTTTCTTCCGATGGCCATATAGGCCTCGGTGGTTTGGACGTTTACGAATCGGTCTATGACGAAAAGGACGGTTTTCAGGAAATAAAAAACCTAGGGAAACCGGTCAACAGCAACAAGGACGACTTTTCGTATATCGTGGACAATGAAAACGAATACGGTTTCTTCGCCTCCAACCGCGAAGGGGGCAAGGGAGACGACGATATCTATTCGTTCAAAAGGCTAAGCTTGGAAGAAACGCCCGTCAACCAAAATGCCATCGCCGGTGTGGTGACCGAATTGGTTACCGGGGAGTTCATGCCCCAGACCTTGGTTCAACTGCTGGACGAAAACGGTATAAAGCTTAAGGAAGTGGTTACCGAAGACGACGGAAGCTTTGTTTTCGAAGACCTGGAAAGTTCGACCAAATACACCTTAAAAATAGGCAAGGACAAATTTGTGGAACATGAAATGCCCGTTGCCACGGTCGACAACGAACGTGTAGAGATAGACATTGCCATGAAACGCCTTGAGGAAATGATCGCCCTTGAAGACGGCATCAAGAAAATCAAGACGGAAATGATCCATTTCGGTTTCGATAAATATGATATCAGGCCGGAAGCCTCAAAAGAACTTGACAAACTGGTCAGCGTAATGAAGGAATACCCCGGCATGGTCATCAAAATTGAATCACATACCGATTCAAGGGGTAGTAAGGCCTATAACGAGTACCTTTCCGACAAGAGGGCCAAATCGACCCGCGACTATATTATATCGCAGGGAATCGCCCCGGAACGCATAGAAAGTGCTATCGGCTATGGCGAGAGCAAGCTGCTCAACGAATGTGATGGCAGCGAAGCTTGTTCCGAGGCCGAACACCTGCTCAACAGACGCTCTGAGTTTATCATCGTAAAAATGTAATAACACAAAAAACCCTATATTTGACCGAAGCCGCTATCCCAACATAGCGGCTTCGTTGCGTTTTAACGTGTCATTCTGCCCAAAACCGGAAAAAGGGGTATGTAGCCTATCGTATTAACCGTGACGTTCGTCCAATTTTTACAATAGGCCCTTGCCTCCACCCCATTTTAGGCACACTTCGTCCAATATATCTGTGGTATTGCCAAGGAGTTGGCAACTTTGCCTTGGATATAAAAAATGAAGGTATGAGAAAATTTTTACTATTTAAGGAGATTTATGTTGAGGCATTCAAGGATTGGACGTATCGATTGCTCAAAAAGTATTTCAAAGCCTATTCGTGGTTTTGTTTTGCTTTGCTGTTGGTCGTGATATATGCGTTTGTCTATAGAGTCTCTACAGGCTTTGCCTTTGTATAGGATACTTCTCCGACAGAACAAGAACGCCCATCGTAACCGATGGGCGTTTTTTGTTTGTACAGGCAGGGGCCTACTTCTCGGTCTTACCGAAGCGGAGCGTCTTTAAGATGGCCTCGAGTTCGAACATGTCGTTGCGTTTTTCGGTCGCCGGGGCGAAAACGAAACCTTCCAGTACCAATATTCTATCGTTCTCCTTGTCGTTAAGGATATAGGTTAGGAAAGGCCCGGCCATGGGATAGTTCTTAATATCCCAAATACCCCGTACCTCAACGCCTTTCAAGCCCGAAATCTCCACCGGAAAAACGGCCGGGGCGTAAGCGGGCTCCGTGCGCATATAAGTAACCTTACCGGGTACCGTGGTGCCCGGAATGTATTTTTCGCCTATCGAATCCCTCATGGCGACTATATCCTTGACCAAGGTCTCCTTGTTCTTAAAACTGTTGGGAGGCATGGTATAGACAATGATATTGGCCGTGCCTTTTTGTATCTCTCGATCGATCCAAACAAAGTTGTCTTCCTGCTTTCCCACTTTGTAAATCGAGGGTATTTTCAGTTCGATACCAAACTTCTCCTGCAATACCCCTTCTTTGTTCAAAGAGCGTTCAAAACGCCTTTGTGCGGCCACAATCTCCATTCTTCGAAAGGCTGCGATGATCTCATCCGCTTTCTCCTCAAGGTTCTTTATGATCTCGGCATCGGTGGTTCCCTTTACGACGCCTACCCGCTGGGGCGTGGCGTACATGTCTTTTTTAATATGGGCCAAGCTCAAGGTGTCTTTCTTCACATAGAGTATAGATCGGGTCTTACGCACGGCACCCGTAAAAAACTTGGGGTCTATCTGATCGATGCTGAACAAGGGCTCATCCATGGGCATACCCACGATAGGGGCCGCAAAGTGCTTTCGTATGGTGTCGCCGACATGGCCGCGCCACATCTCGTTACCGACCACTACCACCAATGAATTTATGGCGCCGGTAGACTCTGGTAAATAGGTTTTTTCGTTGGATTCCTTACACGAGGAAAGTAGGGCTGCAAGTAGTAAAAATAGTGTTCCGGTCTTTTTCATTACTGATTTTGGTTTACGATGAACATTCGCACAATTTTAGTTTTGTGCCTGGTTTTAGGTTTTTACCACTAATACCGTTCCATTTTCGTAAATTCTCAACAGTAATTCCAGGATATTTTCTAGAGATTGTCCACAACGAGTCGCCGCTCCTCACCGTATGGGTCTTGGTTCCGGGGGGGAAGGATTGCGAAGACGAGGTAGTGGCCGAACTCGCTACCGCCGCCCCGGGGTTTCTACGCGGGAATATGGTCAATCGCTGCCCGACCCTAAGGTTGTTGCTCCTCAGGCCGTTCCAGCGTTTGATCTGGCTTACGCCCACCCCGTATCGCTCGGCAATCTTGCCGAGGTAATCGCCGCTTCGCACCTTGTAGCGTATTTGGTTTTGTTCGGCCTGCTTGACCAATTGGGGCAGCGGACTTTCCTTGCTCTCCAATTCTTTTTTAACATGCTCGTAGATCGCTTCCTCGTTGGCCACAAACTTCCCGATGACATCCTTTGGCAATCGCAGGGCATGTGTCTTTCCTTCGATATAAGGTATTACATTTAGTTTGTACGATGGGTTCAATACCATCAACTCTTCCTTGCTTACCTCCAATAGTTCCGATATCTGGTCGAAGGTTATAAGCGCCTTGACGTGCACGGTATCGGTCTCGAAATAGGGGCGTTCCACTTTTTGTCCCTTCAGCCCATGTTCTTCGGCATATTCGAACAAGTACATGGTCGCCAAAAAGGCGGGCACATAACCTGCCGTCTCACGGGGCAAGAAACGACGGAGGTTCCAATAATTTTTCTGTCCGCCCGACCTCCGTATGGCTTTGTTAACGTTCCCGGGGCCCGAATTGTACGCCGCCAGGGCCAGGTCCCAGTCGCCATAGATCTCGTATAGCTTGGAAAGAAACTGACAGGCCGCCTTTGTCGATTTGATAGGGTCGCTGCGCTCGTCTACGTAACTCGAGATGTTGAGCTTGTATTGCCTCCCGGTACCGTACATAAACTGCCAAAGTCCGGTTGCGCCCACCCTTGAGCGCGCCCTGGGGTTCAAGGCCGATTCGACAATGGAAAGGTATTTCATTTCCAAGGGAATATTGTAATTGTCGAGTTCTTGCTCGAACAGCGGAAAGTAGAACTGACTGGCCGTCAGCATACGTTCCATCAATTCCCTTTTTCTAAAGAGAAAGGATTTGATCACATTCTCAAGGGAAGGATTGTACTCTACGTTGAACGGGGTTTTTTCGTTGAGCCTTGCCAAACGTGCCTTTAGGGTATCGGTCGAAAGGGACGTGGGATAGGTTCTTTCGAAATCGATTCCTTCCACTTCGTTGAACATTTCTTCGGAGAGGGAAGCGTTCGCGGCCAGCTCCTTCATCCATAGGCTGTCGTAACGCGCGGCTTCGCTGTGGTCCTTCAAATTGTACTTGCGGCTGACCTTATCGATGATCAAGGACAGGCTGGTGTCGCCCAATTCCGTCGAATCGGCGGCCATCCGTTCCATTAGTTGCACCCCTTTCATGTCCATGGCCAAGGTATCCTCGCCCACCTCTTGGTTCAAGGCCAACAGGGAATCCTTTTGGGCAACTAAAAGGGAATCCTTTTGTTGGGCCCAAATCGGCACGGCACAAAAAAAGCCGGCAAGTAGAACCAAAAAACCAAATCTTGTTCTTATCATAGAAAAACTTATGTGATAGAAAAGCGATAGACCATCGAAACATGTGGGGCGGGCAATCTTCGCCATCCCACTAAAATCGTATATTTTTTCGGAAAAATAAAATCTTTCCCCGGATAAAGCCGCAAGGCCGTACCGCCCCCATTTATCGATAACGGTCTTATTGCCCGATTATTGCGGCAATACCTGGCAGGGTTTTACCTTCGAGGCTTTCCAGCATTGCCCCTCCTCCGGTCGAAACATAACTTACCTTGTTTTCAAAGCCGAACTGCTTCACGGCCGCTACCGAATCCCCGCCCCCGACAAGGGAAAACGCCCCGTTTTGGGTAGCTTCGTCAATGAAGTTGCCAACGGCGATGGTGCCCTTTGCAAAAGCCTCCATTTCAAAAACTCCGACCGGACCGTTCCACAGGATGGTTCTGGCCTGCAAGATAACCTTCTTAAAATGCTCAAGTGTTTTGGGGCCGGCGTCCAATCCTTGCCATCCATCGGGAATTTCGTTCACGTCCACTATCTGGGTCTCGGCATCGTTCGAAAAGTCGTTGGCGGCCAAGACATCGACGGGAATATGCACTTGAACCCCTTTTTCCTTGGCTTGTTTCAATATATCCAGGGCGAGGTCCATTTTGTCGTCCTCACAGATAGAATCCCCTACATGGCCTCCCTGGGCCTTGACGAAGGTGTAGGTCATGCCCCCGCCTATGATCAAGTGGTCTACCTTGTCAAGAATATTCTCGATGATGGTAATTTTTGAAGAAACCTTGGCGCCCCCTAAAATGGCCAACACCGGTTTTTCTCCGGTACGCATCACCTTTTCGATCGCTTCGATTTCCTTGGCCAACAAATAGCCAAAACATTTGTTTTCGGGAAAAAACTTGGCCACAATGGTAGTAGAGGCATGGGCCCTATGGGCCGTACCGAAGGCATCGTTTACATAGATATCGCCCAGCTTTGACAGCTTTTCGGCGAACTCCTCATCCCCTTTTTCCTCTTCGGCATGAAACCTCAGGTTTTCCAACAAAAGCACCTCGCCCGGCTGTAAGGCCGCAACGGCCTCCTCGGCCACCTTGCCTACGGAGTCTTCGACGAACTTGACACTGACGCCTATTATTTCCGACACCTTGTTGGCGATATGCTTCAGCGAAAGATCCGGGTTTTTTTGTCCTTTTGGCCTGCCCAAATGACTCATAAGGACGGCACTGCCACCATCTTCAAGAACCTTTATAATCGTTGGCTTGGCCGCCTCTATTCGATTCGAATCGGTTACCTCGAACGATTCGTTCAAAGGAACGTTGAAGTCTACCCGAATAAGTGCTTTTTTATTTTCAAAATTAAAATCGTCGATCGTTTTCATGAATAAAGTTTTTGAGAATCGCAAATGTAAATAAAAAGACGCTAGGGTGAAGGGCATATAAACAAGACTTTAACGCTTAAAATTCGAAGTCGATCTTCGCCGGTGCCGGCTTATACCCTTATCGTGTAAAATTTAAAAAATTAAGATGGTGGACCACATGAAGCACTTGCCCCAAAAAAACTATCTTTGGGCCATGTTGTTCAAAGATATTTTGGGTCTTGCACATATAAAAAAGCACCTCGCCACGAGTGCCGAGGCAGGGCGGATTCCGCATGCACAATTGTTCGTGGGCCCCGAGGGCTGTGGCACCTTGCCCATGGCGGTCGCCTATGCCCAGTACATTATCTGCAACAACCGGGGCGGTGAAAACACGGGCGAAAACGCATCGTGTAACCTCAAGTTCGATTCGTTCTCGCATCCCGACATGCATTTTGCCTTTCCCGTATCCAATTCCGACAAGGTCAAAAGCCACGCCGTAAGCGACCATTACATGGAAGAGTGGCGCCAGTTTCTGCGCGAGCAACCCTATGGGAACCTTTTTGACTGGTACCGACTTATCGGAATCGAAAAGAAGCAAGGACAGATCGGTGTCGACGAGGCCCAGGACATCGTAAAAAAACTTAGCCTAAAATCCTACGAAGGCGGATACAAGGTGATGTTGATCTGGATGGCGGACAAAATGAACGATGCTGCCGCCAACAAGTTGCTGAAACTTATCGAGGAACCCCCCAAGCAAACCGTTTTTCTGCTTATCGCCGAAGACGAGGAACAGATTATCCAGACCATTAGGTCGCGCTGCCAAATTCTACACTTTCCTCCCTTGGCCGAAGAGGCCATCGGTGATGCCCTTGTCGAAAGGGGCATGGCCCGCGAGGAAGCCATGCGTATAGCCCATGAGGCCAACGGAAACTTTAACAAGGCCCTCGACCTGATGAACGAAGACTCGGAGGACCTTGTCTTTGAAAAGTGGTTTGTTCAATGGGTAAGGAGTGCCTTTAAGGCCAAGGGCAACAAAGGTGCCATTCACGAACTGATTATGTGGAGCGACGAGGTGTCGAAAACCGGACGAGAAACCCAGAAGAAGTTTTTGCACTATTGCCTCGTGGTCATGCGGCAGGCCATGCTCATCAACTACAACGTAAGGGAACTCGCCTATATGAGGGTGCAGGTCGAAGGGTTTCAACTCGAAAAGTTCGCCCCCTTTGTCCATGAAAACAACATTTTAGATATCGCCAAAGAACTGGAAGACGCCATTTACCACATCGAACGAAATGGAAATTCCAAGATTATATTGACGGACCTTTCCATCCGCTTGACCCGCCTGTTGCACAAAAAAGCGGCCTAGTTCTTTCTTCCCCCAAATGCCGGCCCTTGTGTGACCGGCTTACATTTGTTAACCGTTTAAAACTATAGATTATGGAAAATTTGACCACCTACGTCCCACATGTACTGCTCTTGATTTTTTTGATAATCGTATTTCTACAAAGTGGAATCGACAAGATTTTTGATTGGAAGGGAAACGTCTCTTGGCTGAAGGAGCATTTCGCCAATACCCCCCTACACGCCTTGGTTCCCTTTTTATTGCTTACCATTCTGGTTCTCGAGACCGTATCGGGAGCCTTGTGCGCGGTAGGTCTCTATGAGATCATTGTGTTGGGCAAGACGACCTACGCCCTTTACGGAAGCGTGCTTTCCTGTGTGGCCCTTTTGATGTTGCTTTTCGGCCAGCGCATGGCCAAGGATTATGATGGCGCCAAGACCATAGCCGTTTATTTTATCCCTGCCATATTCTTGGTCCATTTGCTTCAGGCATAAAAAAACCCCGAACGGTCGGCCGTTCGGGGCAGGTATCCCAGGTAGGGCAACTACCTTTATTTGCTGTACTTCTCGTTTAGGATCTTAACGATTTCCTGGGTCAGGTCGTTGGCCTCGGTACCGTAAAGTACGCTACCACCATCACCGCCTCCCAAGATATACGTGTAGCCATTGGCTTTCCCGTAGGCCTTGATCTCTTTCTTGACCTTGCTTACCACACTGTCCATTTCGGTTTGTCCCTCGATCTGGAGCTGTTGGTCTTCCTGTTGAAGCTGCTGGCCGATCAGCTGGCCTTTTTGCTGCATCATGCCATATTCTTCCTGTGCCTTTTTCGGCGACATCTTTTGCGCCTTTTCTTGAAAGGCCTGTGCTTCCCTTTGAAAAGCCTGCGATATACTGTCCCTTTTTTTGGCAAGGGCATCGGCCTTGGCCTTGAAGTTCTCCTCGATATCAATTTTTTCCTGATAGGCTTCCATCAACTTGACATTGTCTACGTAACCGATCTTTTGCTCCTTGCACGAAACAAATGCCAAAACCACGATCGCCCAAACCATATTTTTCATACTCGACTATTTTCTTAAAGATTTATTAATTCCCGTTTATCGGGATGCGCAAAAATAGGAAAGCTTTTTGGAAACCCTACATATTTAAATTTCTAATTGCGATTTATGCCCGCACAAGGGTCAAAAGCGAAAAATGGAAGCCATAATCTTTCTTTATGGTAATCATGAGTGGCGATTGACCCGGACTATCACAAACGACGCCTATATTTGCTTTCTAAGCAACAATTTTTTGCAGGAACACGTTCTTATCGACCCCTACTTCATTGAGCGCTTAAAAAGCTTTAAAATGGATTTTTAGGCCTATCCGCCCTTTTTGATAATATAGATAGCGGATGAGAACTCACGGGTCAACAAAGCCATCAAGTTTGATCGCAGGCCAACATAAAAAGCTTTTAGGAAATTGGATTTGCCCGACCTGTACTTTTCGGAAAGCAAGGAAACATAAAACGAATCGAACCACATGGGTTTTCTCTTGACCAATCGCATGCCCTGTTTGGCGAAAACCTTTTCCACGGCGGTGGCCGAAAAGTGCCAGAGGTGTCGGGGCACGTCATAGGCCGCCCAAAACCTGCCGTAATGTTTTGCATCGAAAGATTTAAAATTGGGAACGGCCACGACCAAAACCCCATCGTCATCCAACAACGATTTCAGTTTGGCGATCTGCGCTTCGAGGTCGGGCAAGTGCTCCAACACGTGCCACAAGGTAATTACCTTATAGCGTTTTTCGGGCAATGCATCCAAACTCGGCAGGAGTTCCATTTTCTTTTCGCGGGAACGCAGCCGGGCATCGATATTCGGCTCAACCCCTGCAACCGACCAGCCCATATCGCGGGCCTTCAATAAAAAGTCTCCCGTACCGGCACCGACATCCAACACGGTCTTTTCGCCCTTGGCATACGTATTGATCAGCAGAACCTTGGTCCATAGGCTGAATCGCTTTACGCCCTGATACAGTTTGTCGGTAAAGGTTTCGTTCGAATCGGTATGGGAAATGTACGAGCTGCTTTGATAATAGGCATCCAATTTTTCGGGCTGCGGATCGGTGACCAACATATCAAGCTCTTGGTCGTACAGCAATTTGAACTCTTCTCCCGAAACGGAAAAATCCCTAGTTTCTAAAAACAGTTTCATGGTAGTTGTGAATGGTCAGGTATTCGTTTTTCAGACCCCTAAGATACGCCAAAACCGAATCCCTGGAAAGGGAATCCTCACTTAAACAATCTTTCTCTGCGTCGCTATATACTTCTATGGCGATGTACCAATCATCCTTTCTGAGCATATCCTGTCCATCGATGTAGGTGTCGTCCTCGGTGTCGAGAAGCCTGTTCATGGCCACATTAAAAAGCGCCGGTGCAAGATTCAAGGTTTTATTGGGAATACTTATTTCGTAAAAGGCAAAAAAATAGTTTTGTCCGTCGATCGTAAAAGGAACATCGTCATACACGTTGACGTGGTTCAATTGAAACTTCGTATTGACATAATTATAAAATTCGTTGGCTTCCTTGGGGTCTTCGAAAATGAAAAAATTCCTTTTCGAAAGCGATCGTTTAAACCGTTTTCCCTTGGTGACTTTATAGTCTTTTATGCTGGGGGCCACCCGGACGGGGATACAGGAAAAGGAGAAAAACAAAAGACCGGCAATGGCTATTGATTTACGCATGGACCTAGTTTTAGAACATCGAGAACACATCAAAAAACCACACCAAGCTCAAAGCCTAGGTCCTTGCCCGCATTCAAATCAAAACCCAAAGGGTTAAAAAATCCGCGTGCAGGGCAAATTTTTTTAACGTGATATAACGCAAAAAAGGTTTCCATATTGCAAACGTTCCACGTGGAACCTTATCCAATTTTCTCCTTGACCGGCACCTTCAACAAGCTAGCCAAGGCCTCCGATTTCTCCTGGGCCTTTTCAAGCTTTGAGCTTCTATACAGGGTAAAATGCTGCCTGCCCCTAAACATACGTACTGTATACCTCTGGCTCCCGGCCGACCCGCCCATGGCTGCAATCGGACCCCAATCGGAACCCTTCCCTACCCGTGCGGAAAACAAGGAGATATAATCTGGGAATTCAATTTTCAAATCGCTTTTGAACAGGGGAAGACCAAAAAGCTTAAAGCACCTTTTGTTGTTATAATCCGAATAAATCTCGTACGAAACCGAGTAGCCGAGCAACAACAAGCCCAGTCCGCCCATGGTAAGCAATTGACTCAAGGGCATACCATGGCCGGAACCAACCAAAAAGGCGACCAAGAGCAATAAAAAGCCGCCCAAAATTTTGACGGTAAACGGTTTTTCCTGTTTCAATTCCACCATAACCTATCTGCCTAAATACACTAAAAGAACACTAATATCGGAAGGGTTAACGCCACTTACCCGGGCAGCCTGCGCAATGGTAACCGGTTGTATGGCGTTGAGCTTTTCCCGCGCCTCATACGACAGGGATTTCAATTTGGAATAGTCAAAATTGGGGGGAATCTGAACGTTTTCGAGACGGTGCAATTTGTCGGCATTGAGCTTTTCCTTTTCAATATATCCGGAATATTTGATTTGGATTTCGGTCTGTTCAAGCACTTCCCTATCCAAATCGTGCTCCTCCACGAAACGGGAAACCGGTTCCAATTGCAGCATATGGTCCATGGTCACATGGGGTCTGGAAAAAACCTTGAACATCTTGTCCGGTTGTTTGACCAAGGAAGAATCAAGGCGCTCCAAAATCGGGTTAATATCCTCTGGACGAAAGCTGGTCTCCCTAAAAAAGGAAACAAATGAGGCCGCCTTTTGCTCCTTCCGTTCCATCCTTTTCATACGCTCCTCGCTGGCCAACCCCATAGCAAAACTCTTGGGCGTTAACCTCAAATCGGCATTGTCTTGCCTCAACAAGGTTCGATATTCGGCCCTGGAAGTAAACATGCGATAAGGCTCCTCGGTGCCCTTTGTAATCAAATCGTCTATCAAAACCCCGATATAGGCTTCGTCCCTTTTTAAGACAAAAGGCTCTTTTTCGTTCAGTTTCAGGTGCGCATTGATACCCGCCATAAGTCCCTGTGAAGCGGCTTCCTCATAGCCCGTAGTGCCATTGATCTGACCGGCGAAATACAGGTTCTCGACCAGCTTGGTCTCTAGGGTATGCTTCAGTTGGGTAGGTGGAAAATAATCGTATTCTATAGCGTAGCCCGGCCTAAAGAACTTCACTTTCTCAAAGCCCTTGACCGAGCGCAGGGCCTTGAATTGGACATCTTCGGGCAGGGAGGTGGAAAATCCGTTTACGTAAACCTCCACCGTATCCCAGCCCTCGGGTTCGACAAAAATCTGATGGCTGTCCTTATCGGCAAAGCGATTAATCTTATCCTCTATGGAAGGACAATACCTAGGCCCAATACTCTTGATTCGACCGTTGAACATGGGCGATCGATCAAAGCCCTCGCGTAACAAATCGTGTACCAGGGCACTGGTGTGCGTCATATAACAATCGCGCTGCACCTCCAATACGGGGGTGTTCAAATAGGAGAATTTTTCAGGCCGTTCATCCCCAGGTTGGGGAATCATCACGGAATAATCCAAGGACCTTCCATCGACCCTGGGTGGCGTACCCGTCTTCATCCTTCCCGATTCAAAGCCCAAGGAGGTCAATTCCTCGGTAATGCCTGTAGCGGCTTTTTCGCCTGCACGACCTCCGCCGAACTGTTTTTCCCCGATATGGATCAGCCCATTGAGAAAGGTGCCGTTTGTCAGTACCACCGCCCTGGCCCTGATCTCAATTCCCAGGGAGGTTTTAACGCCCGCAATTCTATTGTTCTCGATCAAAAGTCCCCCGACCATTTCCTGATAAAAATCGAGCTTGGGTATGCCTTCGAGTGCCAATCGCCACTCTTCGGCAAAACGCATCCGGTCGTTTTGCGAACGGGGACTCCACATCGCCGGGCCCTTCGATTTGTTGAGCATTTTGAACTGGATGGCGGACTTGTCCGAAATAATGCCGCTATAGCCGCCCAAGGCATCGATCTCCCTTACGATCTGCCCCTTGGCGATACCGCCCATGGCCGGGTTACAAGACATTTGTCCAATGGTCTGCAGGTTCATGGTAACCAACAAGGTTTTGGAACCCATGTTGGCCGCCGCGGCGGCAGCCTCGGCACCAGCGTGTCCCCCACCCACAACAATCACATCATATTCCTCTAGAAACATATTTTCCTTCTTCTAATCGTTCATTGTTCCACGTGGAACATTCTAATTTTTTCTTCTTCCTTCTGCCTCATCAAGCGGGCATCCCCTTCGGTCTTGTCCTTATACCCTGCCAAGTGCAAAACGCCATGGGCGCACACCCGAAGTACTTCCTCATGAAAGGGAACCTGAAAGGTCTTACTGTTGTCCTCCACCCGGTCTATGGAAATAAAAATATCGCCCGAAACCGTATTGCCCTGACAATAATCGAAGGTGATGATATCGGTATACGTGTCGTGGGAAAGATACTTTTGATTCAAATCCAACAAGTACTCGTCAGAGCAAAACACATAGGAAATGTCGCCCACAACCTTGCCTTCCGACATCACAACCCTAGTTATCCAATCGGAAAACTTCGTTGTGTCCTCTATCCTAAAATCGACCTCGTAATTGAATTCAATCATCGCCTTTGAAGTACTCCTTGACCTTGTTTTGGTAATTTTGGCGCAAAGGTAAGGCTTGCCTATTTAAAATCTCAACTTCCTTTCGATAATTCTCTAGTACTGAAGGCTTGGTAATAATGGGATTGACAAAGGAAGATGTATTGGTGTTGCTTTCCCTTTCGGACTTCTTGCCTTGTTTCAACGTGGCGTTCTCGAGTTTCATCAATTCGTGCTGAATGCGATTCACCTTGTCAAGTCCTCTTTGGGTTATTCCGTTCTCCAATAGGTCACGCTCGAAATCCTCCATTTGTTTGACCAGCTTTTCGCCCAATTTTTTGTCGCCCTCGTTCATCATGTCCTGCAACTGTTGCTCCAGTTTTTGGCGCAACATCTGCTGTTCCTTGTAAATCTCATAAATTTCACTGAGTTCACTTTCACTGAGCCCTCCTTGACCGCCCTTTTCGCCATTTCCGTCCGATCCGTCGGCCCCATTCCCCTTTTGGCCCGAACCTTTTCCGGGTTCGTTCCCCTCCTTATCCGATGGACTACCACCGTTTTCCTCTCCCTGCTCTCCTTGGCCCTTCTGTTGTCCCTTGCCCCCTTGCCCTTGGCTCTGCCCTTCCTTGCCCGACTGGCCCATGCCCTCCATCTTTTCCTTAAGCTCGCCCTGGCTCTTGATGATATCGGGCAATTGGAAACCCTCTCCTTCGCCCTGGCCCTGGCCTTGGCCCGACATCATACTCTGCTGCATATTGTCCAAGACCCGGGCCAGAAAAGCGGCCAGGCTGTTGGACGCGTTCAACACGTATTTTTGGTAGGAGGCTCCTTGATATATCTGGTTCTCGGCGATACTTTCAAGCGATTTGTCAATGTTGTAATAAACCTCGGTAATCTGTTCGTTGACAAATTCCGAAAGTTCGGCCCTACGCAGGGACAGGGCGAAAATACTATCGTCTACATGCTCGAAAAGCTCTCTGAGGTTTTGTTGCTCCTTGATGGTATTCGAAAACTGTGCATTGTCGGAGTCGGTGCCGTCCAAACGCTCGTAAAGACCCTCCTGCTTAAACGAAAAGGTAACGAGGTTGTCCAACACCTGGCGCAGCATCTCGGCATCCTCGGTATCACTTGATTCACCTCCTGAAGAAGCGGCCGATTGCGACAGCGATTCGCTCATTTCCTGCATTTTTTGTGCAGCGGACTTCTGTTTTTTGGAAGCCTTGGCGGCGGCCTCCCCGGCTTCGGGGGAATTGGGCGCTTCTTGACCATCCTGAAGTTTCTTGACTTCCTTTAGGGCATCTTCTTGATCCTTCCTTACGGCCTCCTCATCCTCCTTGGATAGCTCCAGATCCATGGGTTTTTTCAAATTGGAATTATCCTTCTTGAGTTCTTCGAGTTCTTTGGCGATGGCGTCAAAGTTTTTATTCAGCTGTTCCTGCTCTTCGGGCGAAAACTCCTCGCCCGGTTTCAGCTCTGAAAGCCCCTTCTGTTTTTCGGCCTCCTCTTGCAGGTCCTTGGCCAGTTGGCCCGCCTTTTCGCTTACGTAATACCGTTTGGTCAATTCGAGAAGCTGTTCGAGGTTCCTTTCGCTGTTCTGTTGTTTTTTCGCCAGTTGCTCCAACCTTTGTGTCAACTCGTTTTTATTAATCTTATCGGCCACTTTATTGAGTTCCTCCAAGAGCTTTTGGTTCTTTCTTGCCTCAATTTCCTGACGTTCGAGTCGTTCTTGTAGCAGCTTTTTCATCGGGTCGTCCCGGTCGTCCTTCCCCAAGTTTTCGCTCAGTTGCTTACTGAACTTTTCCATTTGGCTTTCCTGCTGCCGTTGACGTTGGAGAAAATCCTTCACCTCGCTCTGGTCGTTAAAGTTAAGCTCCTTCTTCTCCCTCTGGCTCTCATTGATTTGGTTCAGGGCCTCTTTCTGTTCCTTGAAGGTATCCAGGGAGCGGTCCAAATTCTGAATAAGGGACTGCTGGAGCCTCAAGTCCTCATTTCTCAATTGATCCCCGTTGAGCAGGGTCATTGAATAGACTTGGCTCTTTACCTCCTTTCCTCCATGAATTGCATCGTTATCGACGGCGGAGAAGTAATAGCTGTAACGCCTTCCCTCTTCAAGTTGGAGTCCAGAAGGGAAGGTATAGTAAAACTGGTGGAAGTTCGTTTCGGGCTGTGCCAGCCCGATGGTCTGTACTTTCTCCGGATCCGACTCGTCGTAACAAACCAATTTTATACCCTTTAGTCTATAATCGTCGGTAGCTTGCCCCTCGTAGTAGGCAACGTTGGGGTTCAACGAATCCCTGACCTCATTGACACCTATGGTCGGGTACTCGTCCCTGATAACCTCAAACCTATAGGCCAGTTTCTCATAATCTTCGACGTACTTGTTCGAAGTGGCCAATTCATAATCCATATTGGAAAAAACCCGTTGGGACAGCTGAAAAGTCCCTTCATTTTGCTTGAAGGACCTTATCGTGTCCTTGGTCATCAACCGGACCTTGTCGGTATGGACCCCTTCGATGTGCCATGAAACCACCGTGCCCTCCGGAAAGGAGGCATTACCCGTGCCCTCAATGGTTTCGGATTGTTTGCCGATGTATGCCGGATAATCCAACACCAATTTAAAATCATGAATGACCGGGGTTTGGATCACCTTTAAGGTATAGGCCCTCGAACGTACCCCATTGGCCGTAAAGTAAAAATCCTGGCTTTGCAAAGGGGCGGAAAGCGTATATTCGTACCGGTCGTTTTTCCTTTGCATCATCAACTCCTTTCCCCCCAACCCGATATAGGCCTCGCCCGGCTGAACGTCGCCCAAGGTCGTAACCGCTATGGTAAAGGTTTCGTTGTCGAGTACCTCGAGATCTTCCGACAGCAGCTGAAAGTGAAAAGGCGCGGGCGGTTCGTACGCCATTTTGTAGTGTACGACCCGATCGGCCGAACCGAAGAAAGACGACAGGTTGCCCGAAAACCAAATCGCCAGGAATATGAGAAGCGGAAAAATAAGGTATTTGGTATATTTCAGGTTTTCCCTATAATCCACGGCTCGTTTAAAGGGTACGGGACCTAATTGCGAAGAACGCTGTTCGATACTCGCCAGAACCAGTTCGGAGTCTTCTCGGTTTTCAGCCAGTTCGAGCAAATTGTACAATTTGTCGCCCACCTCGGGGAAGTGTTTCCCTATCAGCCGCGATGCTTCCTTCTCGCTGATCCCCATTTTGATCTTAAAGAGATAGAACAAGGGGTTAATAATGTACATAATCAGCAGATACGCCAAAACCGCGACGAAGAGCAACAAGAGCACCAACCGCCCCGTAGGTTGCAACCAGAGAAAATACTCCACCGCCAGGATGGCGAAAAAGAAGAGGCATCCCAAGGCCAAGAACATTAAAACGCCCTTGATGAGTATCTTGGTGTGGTACTTTCTCGTAAAATGGTCGAGCTTCTCGAGTATGTTTTGATAATTATCCATACACAAACAAAGATAGTCAAAATCAAGGCCATGGACATTTTACGATCTTTCTTGGTCGGATGGCAGAAAATAGATCGGACTTACAGGGCCTACCTTTCGCTTATAATTCCGTCAATGTGTATCTTTGGGGCCTGAAAAAACACAGCTATGGCCAATACACCACGCGTTCGGTTCGCCCCCAGTCCTACGGGGCCCTTACACATCGGCGGACTACGTACCGCCCTATTCAACTATCTTTTTGCCAAGTCGCAGGGAGGCGACTTTATCCTTCGCATAGAGGACACCGACCAAAACCGATTTGTCGAGGGGGCCGAGGATTACATCATAGAATCGCTCAATTGGTGCAACATCCCCTACGATGAAGGACCCGGAAAGGAAGGCGGTTTCGGCCCGTACAGGCAGAGCGAACGCAAAAGCCTTTATAAAAGGTACGCCATGGAACTCGTGGAAAAGGGCAAGGCCTATTACGCCTTCGACACGGCCGAAAAGCTCAATTTTCATCGAAAGGACCACGAAGCCAAGGGAAAGACCTTTATCTACAACTGGCACAACCGCCAAAAGCTCGACAACTCCCTGTCGCTAACCCCTGAAGAGGTAGAAAAAAGAATCGCTTCGGGCGAAGACTACGTCATTCGCTTCTTAACGCCGGCGGACCAAAAACTGGGCTTGCAAGACATGATCCGCGGCCATATGGAAATCGATACGAACATATTGGACGACAAGGTGCTCTTTAAAAGCGATGGCATGCCCACCTATCACCTGGCCAATATCGTCGACGACCACCTTATGCAGATCACCCACGTGATCAGGGGCGAGGAATGGCTGCCCTCCTTGGCCTTGCACAAGCAATTGTACGATGCCTTTGGATGGGAGGCCCCGAAGTTCGCCCACCTGCCCTTGATCATGAAGCCGGTCGGAAAAGGAAAACTCAGCAAACGCGACGGCGACAAAATGGGCTTTCCGGTCTTCCCGCTATCTTGGAACGATTCGCAGGGCTATCGCGAGGCCGGATATTTTCCTGAAGCCGTGGTCAACTTCCTCGCCCTATTGGGCTGGAACCCCGGTACCGAGCAGGAAATCTTCAGCCTACAAGAATTGGTCGACAACTTTTCCCTTGAGCGCGTCAACAAGTCGGGGGCCCGTTTCGACCCCGACAAGACCAAATGGTACAACCATCACTACCTTCAAGCCACCGACGATGCCACGCTGGCCCAAATGTTTGAAAAGGAACTGCTCAAAAAAGGCCTGTCGCCCGATACGCAATACACCGAACACGTAGTGCGATTGGTAAAGGATCGCGCCTCCTTTGTCTCCGATTTTTGGGAGCTATCGGATTACTTCTTCGAAGCGCCCGATTCTTACAGCGAAAAAGCGGTGAAGAAGCAATGGAAGGAAGGAACTCCCGAGATTTTAAAACAATTGGTATCGCTGTTGCAGGAACTCGCCGATTTCTCGTCCGAAAACGTGGAAAACAGGGTAAAGGCCTGGATCGGGGAGCAAGAACTTTCCTTTGGAAAAGTAATGCCCCCACTCCGTTTGGTCATCGTGGGCGATATGAAGGGTCCGCATCTTTTCGATATTATGGCCATGATCGGAAAAGAGGAAAGTATCGCCAGAATAGAAAAGGCCCTTTCGGTCCTTTAGGGAACCGGCCCATAGAAAATACTTAAGGTTTTATCGGTATGGCCCTGGGTTGTCGAATAACTTTGTAACAATTATCGGTAAAAGGCTACAAATATGATAAAGTCTGAGTATATTCATTCCTACAACTTAAATCACTAATTATGGGCCAATTTCTATTAATTCCAATTCTCTTTTTCGGACTAGTCATTCTGTTTTCGTCCTTCTTTATCGTAAAACAGCAGACGGCCGTTGCCATTGAACGGTTCGGTAAGTTTCAAAGTATACGCTCTTCCGGACTACACATGAAAATACCCATTGTCGACCGCATTGCCGGCCGATTGAGTCTCAAGATACAGCAATTGGACGTTATCGTAGAGACCAAGACCCTTGACGATGTTTTCGTCAAACTGAAGATATCGGTGCAATACGTTGTTCTTAAGGACAAGGTATACGAAGCCTTCTACAAGCTCGAATACCCCCACGAGCAGATTACCTCCTACGTCTTCGACGTTGTGCGCGCAGAAGTGCCTAAAATGAAGCTGGACGATGTCTTTGTCAAGAAAGACGACATCGCCATCGCCGTTAAGACCGAATTGCAGGAGGCGATGTTCGATTACGGCTTCGACATCATCAAGACCCTGGTCACCGATATCGACCCCGATGCCCAGGTAAAGGAGGCCATGAACCGCATCAACGCCTCGGAACGCGAAAAGATAGCTGCCCAGTTCGAAGGCGATGCGGCGCGGATCCTTATCGTTGAAAAGGCCAAGGCCGAGGCCGAGAGCAAAAGATTACAGGGGCAGGGCATTGCCGACCAACGCCGTGAGATCGCGCGCGGACTCGAAGAATCGGTAGAGGTGCTGAACAAGGTGGGCATCAACTCTCAGGAAGCTTCCGCCCTCATTGTGGTGACGCAGCATTACGATACCTTGCAGTCTATTGGCGAGGAAACCAATACCAACCTGATCCTATTGCCCAACTCGCCGCAGGCGGGCAGCGATATGCTGAACAATATGGTGGCCTCGTTTACGGCCAGCAACATGATCGGCGAATCGATGAAGAAAACCCAGCAGGAAAAGAAAAAGGGATAGTAGGCCAATCCCCTTAAAATGAACAAATCCCGGTCATGTACCGGGATTTTTACTTTAACCCAATTTCTTGAGCAGCTTTCCTACCACTACGGAGACCATGAACTTGCGCAACACGCCCCCTACTCCGCCCAAGAGCTCGGTCGGGTAGAATCCTCTTTTGATTCGCTGGGCGCTTAGTTTAAGATGTTCCCTGTCGATTTCCTTTTGAAGCCGAAGCACCTTAAGGTCGCGGTCTATTTCCTCATACGATGTATATTTCTTCGGTATCATAGCTCTTCAAAATAAAATTCGGAAAACTTCTTGAGCAGGGGTTTATCGACCCTGTCCCGAATAAAATACAATAAGATACCGACCAGAACATAACCCGACCCGACCAGTACGAAGCCCATGGCATTGCTCCCGACCAATACTCCAATGCCCAAGGCGGCCCCGACCGAAAAACAAGAAAGGGCCAATACCAACAAAATCGAAACCGAGGCCATTTTGATCAA
Organism: Pseudozobellia thermophila; assembly: GCF_900141855.1. GTDB lineage: Bacteria > Bacteroidota > Bacteroidia > Flavobacteriales > Flavobacteriaceae > Pseudozobellia > Pseudozobellia thermophila. Next base: position 525,056 of record NZ_FQYU01000001.1, on the reverse strand, counting down.
GGCGCCAATCGACCTCATCATCAACTTAAATACCTTTAGCTTGTAGTACCTCAGGCTGTTGTCGATGTACGCCCGTGCAGTAACCTCGGCATCCGACAGGTTCCGTTCCATTTCTTCAAAGGCCATAAACTACTTTTGTAACTGTGCGTTTTTCTTTCTAAGGTCTTCCAGCTTTTTTTCCAAGGTCAAGATGATATCGTCGGCCTTATAGCTCATGTTGGAAAGGGTATCTTCGAGCTTTTGCTCAAAATCAAGCTTTTTCTCCTCGGCCGTCTTGGTCAACTCATCCGCGGCCTGGGTCAACCGGTGCGTCAGGTCTTCCTTGGTCTTTAAGGCTCCTTTTTTGATTTTTTTCCGTGTCTTGGTTCCCTTGTCGGGAGCATAAAGGATTCCCGCCCCCGCGCCAATTATGGCTCCGGTCAGAACGGCCAATAAAATATTTCCACTATCGTTTGACATATTTAATCTTATTTTAATTAATTATTTGACGGAAGGCAAGCTTCCATTTCTACTTCGGTACCAAATTACCGGTCAGGAAGCACAGTTGTTGCCGCAATCCATTAAAAAATTAACTTTCAAACATAAGGAATGGCGATTTGCGGTTTTAAGGCCCGCTCACCGGCGATATGTCCCGCGCATGACCACAAACCCATCAAAAATCCAAAAGTGGCTCAAATCGTAAATGAGAACGTCAAATTAAATTGTCTAAATCGATTGTGAAGAAAAATAGGATAATCAAAATCTATGACCAAAAAAAAAGGGGGCTTAAGAACGGTTTTCGTCTCCATTCGAAACTATAACCGCCCCGACGACAAATTATTTTGACTCGAGCTTTGCCCAAGTATCGCGAAGACCAACTGTTTTGTTAAAAACCAATTTATCATCGGACGTATCGGGATCCACACAGAAATAACCTATGCGTTGAAATTGGAACCGATCTCCCACCTTGGCATTTTTAAGTCCGGGTTCGACATAGGCCTCGATAATCTGCAATGACTCGGGATTGAGAAACTCCATGAAGTCTTTGTCCTTTTGCGTATCGGGACTCTCGTGGGAGAACAACCTATCGTAAAGCCGCACCTCGGCCCTAAGGGCATGCTGGCAAGAGACCCAATGCAGGGTGCCCTTAACTTTGCGCAAACTCTCGGGGGTACCGCTTCCACTCTTACTTTTGGGGTCGTATGTGCACTGTACCTCAATAATATTCCCTTCGGTATCTTTAGTACAGGATTCCGCCTTGATGATGTATCCGGATTTTAGGCGCACCTCGCCCCCCAATTTCAAACGAAAGAACTTTCTATTGGCCTCTTCCCTAAAGTCTTCCTTTTCGATGAATATTTCCCTTGAAAGCGGAATTTCGCGGGTACCCGCAGATTCATCCTCGGGATTGTTCTCGGTCTCGAGCCACTCCGTTTCTCCCTCGGGATAGTTGGTAATGACCACCTTTAATGGATTGAGTACGCCCATCACCCGGGGAGCCGTTTTGTTCAGGTCCTCACGGGCGCAAAATTCCAACAGCGATACATCGATAAGGTTTTCCCGTTTGGCAATACCGATGGTATCGGCAAAATTGCGGATGGAACGGGGGGTATAGCCCCTTCTCCTCAAGCCCGATATGGTAGGCATCCGTGGGTCGTCCCACCCATTGACCACCCCACTTTCGACCAGCTGTAGCAATTTACGCTTGCTTACCACGGTATGGCTAAGGTTCCTACGGGCGAATTCACGCTGTTTGGGCCGTATTTTACCCGGTTCCACCACTTGGTCGAGAAACCAATCGTACAATTCCCTGTGCATGGCAAACTCCAAGGTACAAAGGGAGTGGGAGACCTGTTCGATATAATCGCTCTCCCCGTGGGTCCAATCGTACATGGGGTAAATACACCAATCGGTATTTGTGCGGTGGTGGGCCTTATGTAACACTCGGTACATTATTGGGTCGCGCATGAGCATGTTCGGCGAGGCCATATCGATCTTTGCCCGAAGCACGTGGCTACCCGACTCGTGCTTGCCATCCTTCATCTCTTGAAAAAGCCGTAAATTTTCATCTACAGACCGGTTTCGGTACGGGCTATCGCTTCCCGCTTGGGTAGGCGTGCCCTTTTGAACCGCCATATCCTCCGACGACTGGCTGTCTACATAGGCCTTTCCTTCCTTGATCAGCATCACCGCCCAATCGTATAATTGTTGAAAATAATCTGATGCATACCGCTCGGTATCCCATTTAAACCCCAACCATTCCACATCGCGCTTGATGGCGTCTACGTATTCCTGTTCCTCCTTTGCGGGGTTGGTATCGTCAAACCTCAGGTTGACCGGGGCGTTGTAGCGAATACCCAGACCAAAATTCAAGCAAATGGAACTCGCATGCCCAATGTGCAGATAGCCATTCGGTTCGGGCGGAAAACGAAATCGCAGGTCCTGTTTGGAATAGCCATTTTTAAGGTCTTCCTCTATAATATGCTCGATAAAATTCAAGGATTTTGAAGCCTCGCTCATAGATGTTCTATTAAAGTGACAAAGGTAGTTAAAATGCCCTAATTGTCGGTGAACCGAATTTTCTTTCCTAACAAATTCCTGCATTTCACAACACATTTGGGGGTCGATACAACATAAACTTCCCTACGCGTGTATAAAGTAGCATATTTGTTAGCGTTCGTTGCTGAATCCCAAATCTGAACCAGAACGTGTAGTAAACCCCAAAACTACGACTACTTATGAAAAAAGCACTCTTTACCACCGGAACAACGCTTGCGATAGCCTTTATGCTATTTTCAAGCCAGAACATCAACGCACAGACCATTGCCCTCCAGGCACCGGAACCTGCCGGCAACCCCAACACCGGCAGCAGTACCCCCTGGAACAGGGCTTGTGCATCGGCCACTTACAACGAATACTTCGTTACCATCAAATGGGCCGGTAGCGCCAACTCGGACAACCAATTCATACTCGAACTATCCGATGCCAGCGGTTCGTTTGCATCACCGACCGTTCTTTCAACCGTAAGCGACCAAAACAGCAATTCGGAGTTCACTACCCAATTCGCCCTAAGCACCGATATGCAGGGCGCGGGCTATAAAATGCGGACGAGAAGTACCAGTCCGGCCGCCACAAGTCCGGCATCCGACGCCTACGCCATGTATTACCTGGGCTTCACCACCAATCTGCACATCAGTCCCGATGGCGACGGAAGCACCCCGGGAACCCTGGAGGTATGCGGCGGGGGCAATGTAACCTTGACCGTTGACAACGTACCGGCCTCCGAACTCAACTCCTATCAGTATTCGTGGTATAGGAGCGGCACGCCACTCGGAACAGGTCCTTCGATTGAAACCAGCGGCGATGGCGAGTACTGGGTCTATATCGATTACGGCGATTGTACCGGTTCGGCCAATACCGAATCAAACCACATAATCATCAATACCGGTACGAGCAGTGGCATTGCCATCAACACGCCCGCATCGACCGCATTGTGTGCCGGAGAGGCCGCCCCCGCATTGGAGGCCAATGTACAAAACGGTTCCTATTATTATACATGGTATAAGGATGGTGCCGTTATCCAGTCCGAACAACTCGGAGCCTATACCCACACCATAGATACCAACGATCCCAGCTTTACCGGAGAATATACCGTACAGATAAGGGGTGCGGGGCTATGCACCGAAACCTCGGCGCCTGTGAGCATTACCAATGCCGGAGCCTTCACCGTGACCCGTACCAACAGCGACAATTTGGTCGTACTTCCGAGCCAAACGCAGACCTTGACCGTAACCACCGATGCCAGCAGTCCCACTTACCAATGGTACCGCAACGGGACCCCGATACCGGGCTCCGATAGTGCGAGCCTTGAGGTCTCACAGCAAGGAACCTACTACGTTGCGGTAACACAAACCGGGGGCACCTGTTCATCCACCACCATCAACTCCGAAAGTACGACGGTCGTAAGCCCTACGGAATTTAAACTCGAGATCGACTACGCCACAGAATATACCGAATGTTCTGCATCTAGTATCGTGCTCGAAACCAAGGTCTATGCGGTTCTTGCCGATTCAAGCGAACTGGATGTAACCGACGATGTGGGTTCTTCGTTTAGCTATCAATGGCAAAAGGACGGTTCGGCCGTGCCCGGAGAAACATCGAGGTCCATCAGCCTGACCAGCAGCGATGAAAATGGATCGTACGCGGTTGAAGGCGATTATGCCTCCATGACCAGCACTTCCAATTCCTTGCCCGTACAGTTGTCGAGCAACGCCAGTCTGGTCATTAGCAGCACCAGTACCGTTTATTGCAGTTCCGATGATGTGATTACCCTAAGCACTTCAACGGATTTGGCCGGCGAAACCTTTAATTGGGAGCGTGACGGGGAAGTAATCAACTCGACCGATGCCACCCTCAACGTTACCGAAACGGGCACCTACCGCCTAGTTGTTAGAAAAGGTGCATGTCCGTTGATTTCGAACGAAATAGAAATCTCCCCATTGGATCCGGAACTAATTACCCTTGACGTGGACGGCGATGTCATATTCCCGGAAGGAAGCTCGAAGACCGTTACCGCCAGCGGGGGAACATCGTACCGATGGTTCGATGCCAACAACAACGAGATAGCGACCACCGACTCGGTCACCTTCTCTACCGAAGGGAACTACACCTTGGTCGCCACCGTAGGAAACTGTGATGTGGTCAAGCCCGTGACGGTTGCCTACCTCGACCTGTTCAACATCCCCAACGTGATTACTCCAAATGGCGATGGGGCCAACGACCAGTGGGTCATACCCAACTCGTATTCAAACAAATCGGACGTTAACGTTATTATTTACAACGCCAAGGGATCCGAGGTGTTGAACGTCACGAACTATAGAAACAACTGGCCCGAGTCATCGACGTCATTTACACAACAGAACATGGTTTTCTACTATGTCATAAAGAACGCTAGTGAAACTTTAAAACAAGGTACCATAACCGTTATCAGATAAACCAAAATGAAACTAGCCAAATACCTAGCGCTAACCCTGATCGCTGCCTTTTCGTTTACCAATATACAGGCACAGGAAGACGACCCTATACTTTTGTATAGCCCCGCTTCGCAAAATCTATTGAAGTTCAATAGGTTTTTGATCAACCCCACCTTCTCCACCGTGCAGGAAGACAAGTCGTACATCAACCTATTGCACCGAAACCAATCGGTACAATTCAAGGACAACGACCAAACTTACTTCCTGAGCTACAGTGGTAGGATCGGTGACCGAAGCGGTCTGGGTCTAAGCCTATATACCCAATCGATAGGGCCGGTTTCGAACATAGGTGTTCTGGCAAACTACGCCTACGGCGTCAAACTTAGCGAAAAAAGTAACTTTACCTTTGGTGGCAACCTCGCCTATTACAGCACGGGCCTCGATCGCAACAGCGTCGACGTCATTGACACCGAAGATTATAGACTGAACGGTACAGAAGATAGCAACGTACTTTCGTTTCAACCCGGTTTCAACATTTCTTACGGCAATTTCGATTTTGGGGTCTTTGCCGAAAATCTTTTTGATTACAATTTAAAGACCAGCGAATCGCTAACCGATTTCGCCGATAAGACCTATTCGGCCCACTTGCAGTATACCCACGCATTCGACAACGATTCAGGAATAATGGAAGGAAGCCGTCTAATGCCCTTGGCCCGCGTTCGCATGAACGGCCAAAACCGCTACGTTTCGGTTGACAGCGACGATTCACAGGACATTACCTTCGGCGGCAGCCTTATTCTCGACCTTCCCAAATTGGGCTGGCTCCAAGGCGGCTACGACAGTTTTTACGGTGCCTCGGCCGGTGCGGGTTTCAACATCAACAAAAGGTTGTCCCTGGGCTATACCATGGAAAAAGGTTTTACCACCGACTTGGAAGCCTTGGGTGTTACCCATGAAATTTCATTCGCCTATTCATTCACCCCCAACCTTACCGAAGACCGTGTAATGTTGGAAGAAGATTATGAGGATGAACTTGTAGAGAGCGAAGATTTGGACAAAAACGAACTCGCCACCAATGAAGAGATTGCCGAGCTTAAAAGAAAACTGGCCGAAAACGACGCCATTATCGAAGAGCTTATGTTCCGTCAAGACTCGATCGAGGCCAATCGCCAAAGGGACCTTGAACGACGGTTCAATATGGTCATGCGCATGGTGCGAAACGAAACGAAGGGAGAGCGTCCGGATCTAGAGGAGCAGGCCGAAAAAATGTTCCTCGGCAAACTCGAAAAACCCACCGTGGCCTCGAACGGTTCGGGTAAGGACACCTATATACCAAACGGTACCAATGGTGCGGAAAGCCAAGACAAGGCCTTGGCCACCACGGTTGAAACACCTCGGCCGACCATTGCCCAAGACAAGGTTCAAAACACTTCAAAACGTCCCGGGTCAGTAGGCCAAGACAAGGTAAAGAGCAGAAAGTTCAGAAACCTTGAAGGCGTACAAGACGGCTACTATGTCGTGGCCAACGTGTACAAGGGCGGAAAGTACATGGAGAAGTTCATCAACGATATGGATGCCAAGGGCTTTGCGACCGACTATATCGACAACCCTAAGAACGGACTTAAATACGTTTACCTAAAACGCTACGATACTTGGCAGGAAGCAGCCGATGCCCATGCCTCGAACATGAACGGTTCATACGACGGCGACCTCTGGATCATGAATGTGGACAACAAGTACACCAATGAGGCCTATGCCAGCAATGTGGACAAACTAAAGGAAAAATCAGCTAAATACGACAATAACGTTCTCCGTCAAAACGTAGTGGTAAAAGACCAAATAGCCACTAAGGAACTGACCTCGAAAACGTACAACATCGATGGTGTCGGATCGGGTTATTACATTATTGCCAATGTCTTTGCCAATCCAAAAAATGCCAATCGGTTTGTTAAGCTTTTAAACTCATACGGTTTAAGTGCCAGCTACTTTATCAACCCAGAGAACAACTGGAGATACGTATACCTCAAAAGGCACGAATCGTGGAACAATGCCCTAATATCATACTATAACCACCTCAATAACTCGTACGACGACAAAATGTGGATCATGCGGGTTAAACCAAACCAACTGGCTTAATGATACCTAATCTTATTAAAAAAATTATATCGGCTGGTATATTTTTACTATGCCTTACGGCCTTTTCGCAAGAATACAATTCCTTCGAGGTTCGTTACCAGACGAACATCAAGGGCGACCTCACCTTTATTTCAAACAATATTTTGAACAGGGATGGGGGAACCTCCTCTACGGAGCCCGAGGACCCATACAATAACCTAAGCACTGCATGGTGGAGCAGCAATACGGAAACCGGAGGTCGTTATAACTACAACGACAACAAGGACATGCAGTACATCGATGTAGATGGTGACCCCTCTACATTTAGCTCAAGTTCCGCCACTTTCGCCTTTCCGAATTCGGAGTGTAACCTTATCCGATACGCTGGCCTTTATTGGTCGGCCACCTACCCCAGTGCCACGGCGAATGGGCACCTAGACAGCAAGGCCAACACCGTTCCCGTAGGCCAAGGTCGACAGAACGATTTTAATCAGGTGCGCCTCAAGGTTCCCGGGGGAACCTACGTCGATATTACGGCCGACGAAGTATTGTTCGACGGCTTTACCAGCTCAGATCCCGACCTGCGAAACAACAGTCCGTACGCCTGTTATGCCGATGTTACCAGTCTCATTACCCCTTTGGCAGACCCAACGGGCGAATATACGGTGGCCAACATCAGGGCCACCACAGGCACCATGTATGGCGATGGGGGCTCCGCTGCCGGGTGGACCCTTGTAATCGTATACGAAAACCCGAATTTGACAGGAAAGCTCATCACCACCTTTGATGGGTTTGCGCGTGTTAGGAATACCGATAGGGTAGACATCAATTATACCGGTTTTAATACCATTCCCGTAGGTCCCGTAAAGGCAAACGTGGGAGCAGCGGCACTCGAAGGGGACTACAGACTTACGGGCGACCGGCTACGCATACGGGCGGCCAGCAGCGGTAGTTATACCACATTGAGCAACAGTGTCAATCCATCCAACAACTTTTTTAACAGTAACATTACCCTGAACGGTGCCTATACCACCAACAGAGACCCCAACAGCAACAATACCTTGGGCTACGATACCGACATTTTTTCGGTGAACAACCCGAGCAATTCGGTAATACCCAACAGCGAAACTTCCGCCACCCTCAGGTTCGAGACCAACGGAGACCAGTATTACCCCTTCTTCAACTCTTTCAATATTGAAATCATCGAGCCGGAGATCGTTCTCGAAAAACGGGTCGAGAACATTGACGGTGTCGATATTACGGGGCAGGGTGTCAACCTGGGGCAGATACTGGATTACGTACTAACCTTTCAAAATACGGGTAACGACAACGCGGTAAACTATACGATTCGCGATGTTTTACCCATAAACGTAAGCTTGGACGAGGCGAACATCTCCATGCCGTCCGGAACGACATACACCTACAACCCGGCCACCAGGGAAGTGGTCTTTAGCATACCGAACCAATACGTAGAAGTCGGCGCCACCGAACACAAAATACGCATGCGGGTAAAAGTGGCCGAAAACTGTTTTGATTTTATCGATGCCTGTACCGATCTGATCGAAAACCTAGCGTATTCGACCTACCGCGGTGAAATCAACAACAACGAAATCACCGACGACCCCAGTGTATCCGACTTTGACGATTGTGGTTTTGTAACCCCCGGAGCCACCAACTTTTTGTTGGACGATCTTTCCGATTGTAATTTTAACCGTACCGTACAACTCTGTGGGGTAGACGTAACCCTCGATGCCGGTGATAACTTCGACGATTATATTTGGGTACGCGACGATAACGAAAACGGACAAATAGACCCATCGGACACCGTACTCGACGACGGAGATCCCGACGCTGACCCGAGTACCCTGGTCGTCTCGGAAATAGGAACCTACATCGTCGACAAAATCGTTGCGGATCCCTGTAAGGGCTTTAAGGAAATTATCGTTGTCGAACGTTACGGCACTACCCAAACCAACCCTATAGTTGACTATTTCAACGACCTGAATTCCGATAGCGACCCCACCAACGACATACAGGGGGAAATTGCCCAATGTAGTGTCGATGGCGACCTATTGCCCATAATAGACTTGTGCGGATCCAACGCCTCACAACTGCTTCAGGTCAATATTACCGATGCCATAAGCCTGTCTTGGGAACGTTTGGACGAGGGAAGCTGCCTTGACGCCCCCGACGGTTGCGCCAACAAAAACCTCTCTTGTACCTGGACCCCCGTCGAGAGCGGCAATGACTTTAACGTAAGCCAAGCTGGAAAATACCGGTTGGTCGTTAACTATCAATATGGATGTTTTAGCCGGTTCTATTTCGACGTCTATCAAAACGTCCTCGATTTTGACGTCGACACCCGGGACATCATCTGTAGTACGGACGGGAACATTACCGTTACCGGCCTAGGGGCCAATTACGGTTATCAATTGGTAAACGTGGCCGACAATACCATTGTCGTTCCCTTCAGCGCCAATAACGGCCCTAGTTTTGATATTTCCACCAATGGTGCCTACCGCGTTGATATCACCCAATTGGACGGTTCGGGCAACCCGATACCGAATGCCTGTATTTTCAGTACCTCGGATATCGGTATCCGCGATCGCGACTTTCAGGTCGATATCGAAACCACTTCGGCCAATTGTAACGAACAGGGTTCCATTAAAATCGACGTACTTAATGTTGAGCCCAACTATACCTACGTATTGAGAAGGGACGACGGTACCCTGATCGACGATGAAACGGCACAGACCAGCAACACCCACACCTTCAATGTAAGCGAAGGCGATTATACGATCGAGGTTTCGACCGAAGATGGTTGTTTCCATACCGAAGACGTAAGGGTCGACCGCATACCCGACCCTACGGTAACCGCCCTGACCATCAGCGATATCGGCTGTACGGCGGGAGTTATCCAATTGACGGGAAGCAACGGGTTCCCCAACCCCGACTATTCCTATGCTATTTGGAGCAGGAACGGAACCGATCTCTACCCGGACGTGGCCTCCATACCGGGCGATGCCTATGAAACCGACCCCAATTTCACTTTTGGTTGGAGGGATACCGATGCCGACGGTGTCGATGAGTACTTTCCCGGAGAAGACGGCACCTATTCCTTTGTTATCATCGACGCCAACAACTGTTACGCCTTTTCGAACGAAGTCACCATCAACGACAATGGTGCGATGACCATTGATTCCATTACCGAAACGCAACCTTCGTGTAGCGGCGATGCCGACGGTTCGATCACCATCGTTTATAGTGGTGGCGTGGCCCCCTACCAATTCAGTATCGACGACGGGGCCACCTACCAGTCGACCCCTACTTTCGTCAATTTATCGGCCGGCTCCTATGCCATCCGTGTACTCGATAGTTCGGGATGTGAACTTACACAGACCTACCTGCTCAACGAGCCTTTTCCCTTAAGTGCCTCGGCAGGGGTATCCCGTGACGCGACCTGTGACCCCAACGGGGCCGAGGTTCGCGTAACCAACGTAGTAGGCGGCAACCCCCCGTACCAATACAGTTTTGACGGTGGGGCAAGTTATGGTGCCTCGAGCACTGCCGTGCTTCCTCCGGGAGACTATACCGTGGTCGTAACCGACGGTTCATGCGAGTATCCCATGAACGTAACCGTGGAAGAAGAGCCCGAAGAGCCCCAGGTTACCTTGACCCCCGAGGTAAGCTATGGATGCGACGGTACGGCAACCATAACGGCAACGCCAGATATCGCCACCTACAACTATACCTATGCCCTGGACGGGGTTCCCAACTCCCCCGACCCCACGAGCAACGTCTTTGTTAACGTTCCTCCCGGCACCTATACCGTAAGTACGAATTACTCGTCGCAAACACCGCCGACCCCCAGTATATTGCTCATAGAAGACTTCGGAAGCGGACCCACCATCCCCAGTCCGAATACCAATGGCTACACTTACGAAGATCAAACCCCCAACCCTCCGGGTGATGCCAACAGCAATATCAATGATTTTGAGTACTCCGTAACCAGTGAAATTGTCGCTCCGTTCGGTACCTGGATCAACCCTATCGACCATACTTCCGGAACCAGAACCGGACAGGGACGCTATTTGGTCATGAACGTAGGTACGCCTTCGCCGGACCAGATTATCTATTCCAAGGAAATAAACGACATTATTCCCAACCAGGATATCAGTGTAACCCTGTATATCATGAACCTTTTGCGCCAGGGTACAAGCGGTCTCGACCCCAACCTGACCATTGAAATTCGGGAACCGGGAACGGGCACCGTAGTGCGCTCGATCACCACGGGTACAATTGCCAAAAATACAGGGGAAAACGATTGGGTCGAATTTACGGCCGAACTCAACCCCGGAAGCAACACGACACTCGATTTTGTAATCCGTTCCGAAATTCCCGGAAACGGGGGCAACGACTTTGCCTTGGACGACATTGTTATCCACCAGGTGCCCGAAGTCTGTGAACAAACGGTCGAAACCCCGGTCACCGTAGTTGCCGGCAAGGTATTTACCGCCAGCATCACAGGCTCCACCAATGCATCCTGTAATGGGGCAACCGATGCCAGTATTACGTTCGAAGTGGAAAATTTCAATGCCGCCGCAGGATTCGAATACTCCATCAACGGAGGTGCCTTCGTGGCCGCAACCACTTCCCCGGTAACGACCACTGCCCCATTGGGTGCCGGTTCCTATACGATTGAGCTCCGAAAAGCCGATGAGACCACTTGTTCGACCACGTTGACCCATACCCTTTCGGAACCAACCGCCGTCGTGGTTAGCGCGAACGTCACCACCGAACTTACCTGTACCAATGGCGGGGCCACCATCACGGCAAGCGCCACAGGGGGTACGCCTACCTATGAATACCAATTGGAGGATGGACTGGGCAATGTTGTCGGAAGCTATGACTTCGCAAGCAACGGTAACAATACCGTTTTCCCCAATCTTCCGGCCGGCGATTACATCGTCCGCGTTAGGGATGCCAATACGTGTGAAGATGCCCTTGATGCAGCCCTTAGCGTTGCACCGACAAACCCGATTACCTTCGATGTGACCCCTACAATTTGTTATACGGGCGGAAATACGGCTTCCATTCAAGTAGACGTAACCGATGGGAACGGCAATTATACCTTCAGTATCAACGGAAACCCATGGGTCATTCCGAGCCCTGCGAACAGCACGACACATACGTTCCAAGGGCTATCAAACGGAACATACACGATCAACGTGCAAGATGGATTGGGCTGTACGGGAACGCTACAGACCCTTACTATCGACCCACAATTGACCGTTAGTGCCACGGCGCCAAGAATTACCGCCTGTGCTTCGGATACCGACATCACCATTTCAGCTGCTGGTGGTGACAACAACTACGTTTATGCCGTAGTGGACCACGGTACCGCCGTGACCGACGGCGACTTCAATACAAACACTACCGTAACGGTTTCTGTCGCCGGCGATTACGATGTATACGCACGCGACAACGGGGGCACCCCAGACTACTGCCAGGCCATGTATACCCTGACCGTAACCAAGGACGACCCTATTGCCATAACCGCAACACCCACGGCGGTAAGCTGTTTCGGAAGTTCGGACGGAGCCATTTCAATTAACGTTGATTCGGGCGGAAACGCTCCCTTTATGTACAGTATCGACAACGGTGTCACTTATGTAACCGGAAACAGCTTCCCGAACCTATCGGCAGGAACCTATCCCGTTCGTGTCAGGGACGCCAGCAATTGCGAAACCGTAGCCCAGGATGTAATCGTTACCGAACCGGCCCAATTGGTCGCAGAAGCCGCTATTACACAAAACTATACCTGTCTTGCCGATGGAGAGATCACCGTTGGAAGCATCACCCCAACATCAGGTGGTTCAGGAAATTATCAATACAGCATCAATGGAGGCGCTTGGACGGCCTCTACCACGGGCGGACATACCTTTACCGGTCTAAGCGACGGAACGCACAGTATTCGCGTTAGGGACGCCAACGCTACCTCCTGCGAGATTACCTTGGCCGACATTATAATTGCCCCCCTACCGGCCGAACCTACGCTTACCACTTCCGTGGCATACAACTGCGATGGAACCGGAAACATAACTGTTCTTCCAAACGATGCCTCATACACTTACAGCATCGATGGGGGTTCCCCACAAACGGGCAACCTCTTTAACGCTGTCGCCACAGGAAACCACACCATTACGGTCAATTATGGCAGTGATTGTACGGTCGACACCACCGTAATCGTAGAGGATGGCCATGCCTTTGAAGCCAATATTACCGCTTTTGAAAACCTCGATTGTAACGGCGACAACTCGGGTACCATCACCATAGACGCCGACAACTACGGTGCAGGCGGATTCGAATACAGCTTGAACGGAGCGGCCTTTGTTGGTCCGTTTAGCGCACCGGAACAAATTACCGGTCTTGCCGCCCAAGCGCACAGTATTGTCGTAAGGGATGTAAACGACCCCGTTGCAGGCTGTACCGTTACCTTGAACCAAACCTTGACGCAGCCCGATGTCGTTGAGGCCTTCGCCAACATTACGGAAGTCTTTACCTGTAACAACACCGGTGCTACCATTACGGCCAGTGCCATAGGGGGTACGCCCACCTATGAATACCAGTTGGAGGACGACCTGGGCACCGTTATAGGAACCTATGATTTCGCTACCAACGGAAACAACGCCGTTTTCCCGAACATTCCCGCAGGGGACTATATCGTACGTGTCAGGGACCAAAACAACTGTAGTGATGCCATCGATGCCCCGATTACCGTAACCGCTCCCGCAGTACCGACTTTTGACGCGACTCCTACGCCTTGCTATTCCGGTACCAACGATGCTTCCATTCAGGTTGATGTTACCGATGGAAACGGCGGATATACCTTCAGTATCAACGGCGGACCCTTTGTGGCACCTACGCCAAGTACCGCTATTACGTACACTTTTAACAATTTATCGAATGGCACCTACACCATAGACGTTAGGGACGCCTATGGATGTACAGCCGTACAACAAAGCATTACAATAGACCCACAGCTTGTAGTATCTGTTGATGTTGTTGCTATCAATTCGTGTAACGACGGATCGATAACGGTCAACGCCACAGGTGGAAACGGAACTTTGGTGTATGCCATTGTACCGGCAGATACAAGCCCATCAGGACTTTATACCACAACCAATACCTTGACCGTAACCAATGCCATGGCGACCGCCAATCCGGCCGGTTATGATGTCTATGTACTGGATAACAATGGAGCATCGCCCTCTTGTTCCTTTGTTCAGGAAGATATTATATTCACTCCCGCCACTCCTTTATCGGTAAGCGGTACGGCCACCGACCCCGAATGTTTTGACGGGCTCGGCTCCGTAGATGCGACCATTACCGGCGGTACGGCCCCGTTCACCTATCAACTGGTAGATCTATCCCCAGCGGATGGTATCGATTATGGCAATACGAGTACAAACGTATTTACCCCTTCGCTGACCTTTAACGGTATCGGGGTGGGAGACTACGAAATAAACATTACCGATGTTAATGGTTGTACCGTTACCTCAACAACGGTAACGATCAACAATGCCGTTGAGATTACGGCCGACATCATCCCTATATTGCCGGCGGCATGTAATGACCCTGACGCCAACGAATATGGTTTCCAGTTTGACAATGTCACCGCTCCGGCCGGGGGAACCATAGAATATAGCGATGATGGCGGTGCCTCTTGGCAACTTTCCAATGAATTAAGAGGTAGTGTTTCAGGTACCGAGGTCTACCCTTCCATTCGGGTGACCCTACCAAGTGGTACGGTTTGTCAAAGAGATTTTGACCGATATACCATTCCTTATCCCTTGGATGACCTGGATATAACCTTGGCGGCCGTGGTTGTCAATTGTAACGACCTTCAGGTTCGTGTATTGGGTAGCGAAGGAAACCCGATTCCGGGCTACGAGTACACCTATAGCGACGATCCGGCGAATTTTGACCCTGCCACTGCTATTTGGACCGCCCCAATACCGGCCGGAACGCCCCATATTTTCCAAAATATCGATGCTACCACACCACAAACACCAGGCTTGCCCCTTTTGGTTCCCGGTAGAACCTATGTCTTTTACGTTAGGGACGGTGCGGGCTGTGTGCGCCAGAGCAATGAAAATGTGAATGAATTGCCAGGTGTCAATCTGCCTATAGAGATTACTACGGATATTGTACCTACCTGTTCCGGTTCATCGACAGGTGAAATAACATTCCACATTAATCCAAATACCGCCCACCCATTTATGCGGTATGAAATCTATGAGCTAGGTAATTCAACACCCATAGATATCAGCGGACCCGGTCCCTCTGCCAGCAACGTTCCCTACAACGATGAAATTACGGTTTCAGGTCTTGGTGAAGGGGAATACTATATCCGATTGGTTCAGGTGGATGCATCAAATGCAGATGCCTGTATCGGCGGTGGCGAGAACGCACTCTTGGAAGAATTGGATGCCATCAACGCTACACCGACGGTTACCCGCGATATTTCCTGTAACCTTCCAGGGTTGATTACCATTACCGATGTTACCGGTGGTGGCGGAGCCCCGTACACCTACGATGTAACAGGTCCTGGCGGATTTACCCCCTTGACGGGAACCACTTCGAATCCTATTGAAATTCCTGTGAATTCACCAGCAGGAAGCTATACCGTTACACTTTATGATCAATACAATTGTTCCGTAACCTTGGCCCCGGTTCATCTCGACCTATCGCCGAACCCGACCATAGACTCGGTTACCCAAGACAACTGTAGCGCGCCTATCGACCTTACCGTGGTAGGCAGTTCGGCCGCAGGAAACATCCGGTACGCCATTGTTCCGGCCGGAGACCCCGCCCCGACGACCTATTTGGACAATGCCGGCCTGTTTGAAAATGTAGCCCCGGGATCATATGATATTTACATTATGGACGGCAATGGCTGTACCAACTCACAATTGGGTTATGTGGTCAACCCCGTACTTTCGGCCAAGGCCGAGCTGACCAAGGTATTGGATTGTACCGGATCGCCCGATGCGGTTATCACCATCGAAGTATTGGATGGTTCAGGAAGTTATGAATACTCGATTACCAACACGGCCGGTGTACCGGCAGTCGCCCAGACGGCCATCCCGGGTAATCCGTTCGATTACCAGGCACCGGCGGCAGGAGATTATACAATAACCATCTATGATACCAATACCCCGAACAGTGCAGCGTGTAACAGGGAATTCGTTGTCAATGTCCCGGATAGGATAGTACCCGTGATCAATACCGTTACAGCAACCGATGTTACGTGTTTGGGCGCTACGGATGGCACCATTACGATCTCGGCGGTTGACCATGGTACCGGTCCGTATACCTTTGAAATTACCTCCTTCGACGGTACTCCCGTAAGTATCGCGCCATTCAGTACGACAGATACTTCGGCCACCTTCACCGCGCTTGCGCCAACGACTACGCCTAACGGCTATTTGGTTACCGTTAGGGGCGATGTGGCCACGAACAACTGTACGACCGTTAGCAGCCCAATTACCATCGCCGAGCCTGCCGCCATCAACGTAACATTGGATCCGGTAGTAGAGTTTGGCTGTACCACGGCCAACAACCAGAACGATGCCAGCATTTCCGTGGCAAACGTTACCGGTGGTTCAACCACATATGTCCGTTACGAATTCATTAAAAACGACAATCCGGCCACTGCTGTGGTAGAACCCGATGTTGTGGTTCAGGACGGCTCCAACGATACTTATATCGAAACCGACCTTTTAGGCGGCGCATATACCATCAACGTATATGACGACAAGGGCTGTGTAGGCACCACTACGGCCATAATAGCGCCTTTTGTAGCCATAAGCAATCCTACGGTAAGCATTGATACCGATGTAAGCTGTAACCCCGGTGATGATGCCGTGGTTACCATAGGGGTAGATGTAACGCCTCCTTCAGGAAGTCCAACACTCGAATATTCCGTAGTAGGTACCGATAATGCCTATAGCCAACTTGGTCAAGCTTCCAATTCCTTTAGCGGAATAGGAGTAGGAAACTATGAAGTAACCGTTACCAATACCGTTACCGGTTGTTTTGTTCAGACTACCTTTGAAATTGAAGATCCAAATACCTTTGAAATCGATGCTACGACGGTCGATGTGGTTTGTCACGGGACAGATGGTTCCGTTAGCTTTACCATAAGCGATAGCACCAAGCCCTATGGCGGCGGTTTCACATGGCAAATTTATAATTCACAAGGTACGGTCGACCCCAGCGATGATACCCTCATTGTAGGTGCGACCGGAACCTCGACCGATGCAGGTCCCACAACACCTTTCGCCATCGGCGCGGGCGAATACCGCGTAGAGGTAACCCAAGACAGCAACCCGTCTTGTGTCGCTTCCGAAATGTTCACAATTGCAGGTCCTAGCGACCCGATCAGCGCAAACAGGGTATTTACCGATATCACTTGCGCACCCGGAAACAACGGAACCATAGAGGTCACCAACGTTACCGGGGGATGGGGCGGTTATTCGTACCTGATTTTCGATACGGCCGGTCCGGTTGTCGATACCACCGACCCTGCCAATTACGGACCAAATCCGAAAGCGGAAAACCTAATCGCGGCAACCTACCAAGTTTGGGTTATGGATTCAAGGGGATGTGCACATCAATTGCCCGATGTTACGCTTAACGACCCAACACCGATTACGGCAGACTTAAGGATAAACCAACCGAATTGTACCGATTTGGAAGGAGAAATCGAGGTTATCAATGTACTTAACGGACAGGGTAGCAACTATAGTTATCAGCTCCAGGTGTTCAATACGGTAACTTCGGCCTTCGAAGACCTGAGACCGATACAGACTTCTCCTATATTTGGTGGTCTGGGTGCGGGCGAATACCAAGTGATCGTTAGTGACCAATGGGGCTGTAGTAGCGCCACAAGCGCAAGCATTGACCTACATGAGCCTATCTCGCCATTTGCCACGGTGGTCAAGACCATAGATTGCTCCGTTACCGATCCGGGCGGTCAGATCACGATTAGCCAAACGGGAGGTTCGGGCAACTTTAGATACGATGTTCAATACCCATCATCGGCCCCTGCTACCGTAGATGATAGTAACCTTACTGGAATCTTTACAGGTCTGACCCAAGTTGGTGACTACGTGTTTACGATTACCGATTTAGATGCCGATCATAGCTGTAGCACGACCCTAACCCAAAGATTGGAACCAGCGGTAATACCTGTAATAGGCGTAGATTCATCTACCAATGTAAGCTGTAACGGCGCAGATGACGGTACAATTTCCGTTAGTGTTACCGACAATGGAGTAGGCCCCTATACCTTTACCATCACGGCGGGACCCGGAAGTACGGCAACATTCCCAATATCCCCTACTTCCTCTACCACGACCTCCGCTTTCTTTGATGGACTCGAAGGTTCTACAACCGGAATAACCTATACCATTGAAGCCCGTGGTGACAACAATTGCGCAATAACCACCGATGTTACCATTACCGAACGGGAAGCTATTACCGTAGATCCCATCAGCATTGTTCAGTATGGATGTACGGACGGCAACAACGGAAACAATGCCAGCGTATCGTTTACCAATGCATCGGGAGGTACGGGTACTTATGTGAGATATGTATTCGTACGTGACGGAAGCGTTGTTCAAGACGGTGCCAACACTACCTATTTTGAAACCGACGGCTTAGGCGGTTCGTATGAAATAAGGGTATATGACGATGCGGGATGTTCGGCCATTTCCACCGCGAATACCGTATTGCCTTTTGTAGAAATCAGCGATGCGATCGTAACAACTACCCAAGAAGCTGCCTGTTCCCCATTGGACAACGGGGAAATTGAGGTCGGGGTGACCGTTAGCCCAGCTACGGCAACACCGAACTTGGAGTATACCGTAACCGGAATAAATGTGGTCTACAATCAGACGATCACATCTACCAACAATCCCGAAACCTTTACAGGATTGGAAGTAGGCAACTACAGGGTAACGATCACCAATTTGGATACAGGCTGTGTTATCGAAACCGTACACACCATAGAGGACCCGGATGTAATTGAAGTTTTGGCCACAAAATTGACGGACGAAGAGTGTTTGAACGACGGTGTGGACGACGGTAGCTTCAGTGTAGCCATCAACAACTATACGGGCCCGTATAACTATCAGGTATATGACATCAACGATAACCCGGTACCCGGGGCCGCATTCAGCGGAACCGGAAATACCGGTACACCCTTGGTCATATCAAACCTTCCTGGAGGAAGTTATTATGTGCGGATTACCGAAACCAGTGCGCCTTTGTGCGACGACGATTCCAATATCATCACCGTATTGGCGCCAAGTGACCCGATTACGGCCGCCATCACCGAGGAATCGAACGTAAGCTGTTCCAACGACCAGGGAAGTATCTTGGTCGATCCGACCGGAGGGGAGGGACCCTATACCATTCGTCTCGAAAACACCACCACCTCGCAGGTGTATACCGAGACCAATGTTGAGGCCTTCCTGTTCCAAAATTTATCCGCGGGAGACTTCCATGTGACCGTTACGGATGCCTTTGGATGCGTACTGTCCGACAATATTACCCTAATTAGGCCAGACGATATCGTAGCCAGTATTTCGGCAACCTCATTGTCTTGTTTCAATGACAATACGGCAAGCGTGAGCGCCACGGTAGATCCAAGGAACATAACACCGGTTTACCAGTATCGATTAAATGTGTACGACGATCTCTTGGGAAGCAACCTGTTGAGCACATCCGTGGCCCAGGCCAGCCCGACGTTCAATGGTTTGGCCGCCGGTTTCTACAGCATTACGGTAACCGACGAGGTCAACTGTTCCGATGAGACCTTGATCGTTGAAATCGCCAATCCTACCGAGGTACAGGCCCAATTGATCAGAACAAGTCCGTTGACCTGTGCTACAGGCGTTGAATTCGAGTTGAGCGCCACCGGAGGAAGCGGAACCTACGAATACAGTACCGACAATGTCAATTGGACTGCCATGCCCGGAAACAGTGTTAACCTGCCCCTCAGCGGTATGTTGTCCGCCGGTACCTATCGCTACTACGTCAGGGATGCGGTCAACCTTTGTACCGCCGTACAATCGAATTCGATCGAAGAGGATATGATCGATCCCTTGACCTTGACCGTAGACACCAGCGCCGCCTTTATCAACTGTAATGGTGACAACACCGCCATAATCTATGCCGATGCGGAAGGCGGACTCGGAAATTACCAATACGAATTGTATACCGACGCCTCATTAAGTGCCGCATCGCGAATTGCAGGACCCCAGCCGCTCGGCCAGTTCGATGGGCTCACGGCAGGTACCTACTACGTAAATGTGGTAAGCGAAGACTGTACGGCCCCTGCAGAAGAAGTCGTTATTACCGAACCAACGGTCTTATCGGTAGTTGACGCCAATGACTTTACCAACATAAGCTGTTTCGGCGCGGAAGACGGCAGCATTACGGTAGAACTAAGCGGTGGGGTAGCCCCATATCAATACGCCATTTCACCGAACCTTAACCGGTTTGACGACGAAAACACCTTTGATGGGCTGGCACCGGGCGACTACACCATTATCGCCCAAGACAGCAACGGTTGTTTCATAGAACTGGAATATACCATTACGGCACCGGCCCCCTTGGAGGTTTCCGCCCTGGCCCTACCCGAAATTTGCGAAGGCGAGGAAAACGGTTCCATCGAATTGACCATAACGGGAGGTACGGCGCCATACAGTACACGATTGGCCACCGAAACGGATTACGTACAGGACAGGGATACCATTACGGGCTTGGCCGCAGGCGATTACATCGTCTTCATCAAAGACGACCAAGGGTGTGAAGAAAATGTCTTTGTTACCGTGGATCCGGGTGTCAACCTCGGTGCTACCATAGAGCCTGTTTATGGCTGTAACGGACAGATACCGAACAACTATGTCAATATAACCCTCGACGATCCCGCCATGGCGGAACAGGTAATCTATGGCCTGGATACGGTCGATCCCGCCGAAATGCAGCTCAGTCCGTATTTCAGGGATATTGCCGCAGGAAATCATTTCATCGCCATTTTCCATGAAAACGGATGTATAAGTACCCATGATTTTGCCATAGAACACTTTGATCCCTTGACCATTACGGTGGAACAAAGCAACATCAACGAGATAACCGCGACGGTATCGGGTGGCAAGGAAGCGTACACGATCTATTTCGGCGATGTCAACAATGGATCCGACAACACCTTCTACATCAACAGAACGGACACCTATGTGGTAACCGTGGTCGATGCGAACGGTTGTGAGGCTTCCGCCAGCATTTACATGGAGTTCATCGACATCGACATACCTAATTTCTTTACCCCCAATGGCGACGGTGAGAACGATTTCTGGAAACCTAAAAACGATGAAGGCTTCCCCGAGATACTAACCCTAATTTTTGATCGTTATGGTAGGGAGGTGTACCGAATGGGTGCCGGAGATCGTGGTTGGGACGGACTTTACAAACAAAAAGAATTACCAACGGGCGACTACTGGTATATCATTAAACTTCAAGGAGAGAATGATGATCGGGAGTTTGTCGGACACTTTACCCTATATCGATAAAAAACTTAACCTAACTGAACCATGCGTAAATTTATATGGACCATGCTGCTCTTCTCGGGTGTCATTGCCACCCGGGCCCAAGAGTTAAACTCGCCCCAGCTTTCACAGTATTTGGCAGACAACCCCTTTGTTTTGTCCCCTGTGTATGCGGGTATTGGTGATCACGTAAAAATTAGGCTCAATGGTCTTGCACAATGGGTAGGTATTAAAGATGCTCCCCAAACACAATCGCTGGCCGCTGATATGCGCCTGGGCGAAAAATCGGGTTTGGGCGTGTTTTTGTACAACGATAAAAACGGCTATACCAAACAACAAGGCGCGCGCGTATCCTTTGCCCACCATTTGACCTTGGACCGATACGACGACGAGTTTCTTTCCTTCGGCATCTCGTACAACTTTAACCAGTTTCGTATAGACATCGACGAGTTCGTAGATGCCAACCTTGATCCCGGGGTAATCAACAACAGGCAGACCTCCAACCATAACTTTGATGTGGGTGCCATGTACCGCTACGGCAAATTTTACCTCAGTGCGAATGCCTCGAACCTACTGAACAAGGATCCCAACAACTTTACCTTCGACGTAGACGAGCCCAATGAACTTAGAAACTACTATGTATATACCGGTTATCGATACCGAAAGAACAAAAACAGCGACCTTGAAATAGAGCCTTCGCTCTTATTTAAGATATTCGAGAGCGACGG
Organism: Pseudozobellia thermophila; assembly: GCF_900141855.1. Taxonomy (GTDB): domain Bacteria; phylum Bacteroidota; class Bacteroidia; order Flavobacteriales; family Flavobacteriaceae; genus Pseudozobellia; species Pseudozobellia thermophila. The sequence continues at coordinate 502,643 of NZ_FQYU01000001.1, read as the reverse complement.
ACGTTCTGAAACCGACTTAAACCTAAAATTCAGGTGGTACGATTTTGAAGACTATTACTACGCCGGGGTCAACTACCGCTTCTTGAACGACCAAATCGGAAGCCCTTTGTACATAGCCCCCTTCGCCGGCCTTAAGAAAAGTAATTTCTACTTTGGATATTCGTACCAGATTATCCTTAACGAGATTATCACCTATAGTACCGGTACCCACGTGGTTACCATTGGTGTAGATCTCTTTCAAGGGCTTAGTAATTGCCGCTGCACCTATTAAAGCCCTAAGCCCATCCATTTTAATAGGGGCGCGCCTTGTCTCGATTGAACGGTTTGGCGTAAGTTTGCAAAAAATTCTTTTGTATTGGGAAAAGTAAAGGTGGAAAACATCCGGGCCTATGCCCACCATGGATGTTTAAAGGAAGAGACCGCCATTGGAAGCGAATACCGGGTAGATGTATCGGTAAATGCCGATATATCGAAAGCGGCCCTCTCCGATAGGTTGTCCGATACCGTAGACTATGTACACATCAACCGCATTGTCAAAGAGGAAATGGGCCTGCCCTCGAAACTGCTCGAACACGTAGGCCAAAGGATCATTAAACGTATATTCGACGAAATACCCATAGTCACGGCCGCAAAGGTCTGGGTATCCAAGATCAACCCGCCCATTGGTGGCGATGTTGAAAAGGTTACGGTGGTGATCAAAGAAAAAAGGATCCCTTAGGTTTTCCATTATCCAAGAAACGTTTACCTTTGCAGTCGCAAATGGCATCGTGGCCGAGTGGCTAGGCACAGCTCTGCAAAAGCTTGTACAGCGGTTCGAATCCGCTCGATGCCTCAAAAAAACCTCCAGCACCCTTGGTACCGGAGGTTTCTTTTTTTGTTCACGTAAAGGCCGCCTTCCTATCTTTTGAAATGGCCCAGTTCCATGCGTTCTATGCCTTCCTCTATATTAAATTTATCCTTCGGCAGAAACCCCTTTACGATCAGCACTACCCCACATATCATAAGAATTATGCCCAGGGCCCTCTTGACCATATATATCCGTTCGTGGGTCAATTTTCGCTTGAGTTGCTTGGCCAAAAGGATCTTCAATACATCCGTTGCGAAATAAGCGCCCAGCATTCCGGAGAAGAAAGTGACCAAGCGCTTGGGATCGTTGTCCAAGCTCGGCCCCACAACGATTATAACGCCCAGCCAAAATATAAGTACCCCTATGTTGATAAAGTTCAATAAGAAACCCTTTACCATAAGCCCCAGGTAATTCCGTTTACTGGCCTTTATCTTGGTAAGCAGCTGTTTCTTGGGTTTTTTAAAGAAGGTAATGATGCCGTAAACCAATAGGATGACGCCACCAAAGACATAGAGTCCGGGTTGGTTGCTAAGGTTTTCCAAGAGCTGGAAGCTACTGAAGTAGGCGATACCCAAAAAAATCATATCGGCCAGTATAACCCCGATATCAAAGGCCAATGCCGCCCTAAAGCCCCTGATCGCACTGGTTTCCAAAAGCACAAAAAAAACAGGCCCGATCATGAAGCTCAATAAAAAGCCCAAAGGTATCGCTGCCTGTATATCTTCGATCATTCGTACTTAATGAAGTATTTTTAGGTAAGGGACCGCATTCCCCTTTACCTTATTCAATTGCCAGGTTACCCAAGCCCTTTACAAGTTAAGGAACCCTTTACAAATCTTCTACATTCGGGTCACCGTTCCGCCAAAAACCGTCTTTTCGTCCATTTTTGCGGGATCCCCGTATACCAAAACCTCCCCACCGGCCTTTACGGTGGCCTTTACGTAATCGGAGGCGTAAATCTCGGCCCGTGAACCTGCGTTGACGTTGACCGTTGAAAACTTGGTCTTTAGTTGCTTCCCTTGGTAGACGCCCCCGGTATTGATGGCCACGTCCTGAAGATCGGATGTGCCCGAAGTCTCGATAACCCCGCCCGTAACCGTCTTGATCAACAACTGCTCCACGTCGGCATTGATGATCAGCTCGCCACCTTCCTGTGCCTTCAACTCCAATACGTCTTGACGTATAACATCGTCGGAGGTTATCTTGGCATCTTCGTTGACATCTATGACCACCAACTTTTCGGTGTAATACAGGTCTACGAAGGTTCTGTATCCACTGAATATCTTATCGATTTGCATTCTTATCTTCAGAACACCATCGTTGTTGACTATGGCCACCTTTTGAATGTTTTCGCCGGTAATGACCGCCTTGTTCTCATTCGACTTGATCAGTTTTACCGATATACCGTCAAAGGCCTTTACCTCGGTAAACTTGGTCAGGTCTTGGGTAATCTTGGTATCCTGGCCACGTACCAAGGCCGAGCCCAATACAACAACGGTAAGCAACACGAACTGTTTCATGATGTTTCTTTAGGTTGATTTGTCAATGTATAAACAAATTCCATTCCAAAAAAATTACCTATTCCCCGTGTTTTCCTATTAGGGAAAAGTCGAGATGGCGTTTGACCAAGTCGGTGTTTTTTACCATGACCACCACTTCGTCGCCCAACTGATAGGTCTTTTTGGTTCGCTCGCCCACGATGGCATACTCCTTTTCATCAAAGATATAATAATCGCCTTTTATATCGGTGATGCGTACCATGCCCTCACATTTGTTCTCGATGATCTCTACGTACACGCCCCATTCGGTGACCCCGCTGATCACACCGACAAACTCTTTGTCCTGGTGGTCTTGCATAAACTTTATCTGCATATATTTTATCGAGTCGCGCTCGGCACTCGATGCCAGATACTCCATATCGGAGGAGTGCTTGCATTTTTTCTCATAGACCTCGGTATTGGCCGAATCGCCCCCATCCAGGTAATGTTGCAACAAACGGTGCACCATAACGTCGGGATATCGGCGTATGGGCGAGGTAAAGTGGGTATAGTAATCAAAGGCCAGGCCGTAGTGCCCGATATTCTCGGTCGTATAGATCGCCTTGCTCATACTACGGATGGTAAGTGTATCTACCAAATTCTGTTCCTTTTTACCCTTAACGTCTTCCAAAAGCTGGTTTAAAGACGCGCTGATGGATTTTTTGTCCTTAAAGTCTATCTTGTGCCCAAAGCGGGAAATAATGCCGTTAAGGGCCATTAATTTGTCTTGGTCGGGGTCGTCGTGTACCCGATAAACAAATGTTTTCTTCGGTTTTTTCTTACCGATGAACTCCGCTACCTTTCGATTGGCCAGCAGCATAAACTCTTCGATAAGCTTATTGGCATCCTTCGATTCCTTAAAATATACACCGGTAGGCTCCCCTTCTTCGTTGAGGTTAAACCGCACTTCTACCTTATCGAAAGATATGGCCCCTTGGCGCATTCGCTTGTCGCGCATGATCTTGGCCATGCGGTCCATTTGTAGGGTGGCCTCGACAATGTCATCTCCGACCGTATAGGCCTCGCCGCGAATGGATATCCCTTCGGGGATATACCCCTTGCCCGATTCGATGATCTGTTGGGCCTCTTCATAGGCAAAACGTTCGTTCGAATTGATGACCGTTCTTCCAAACCACTGGTTCTTTATATTGGCCTTTGGGTCCATTTCAAAAACGGCCGAAAAGGTATATTTTTCCTCATTGGGTCTAAGCGAACAGGCATTGTTCGACAAGACCTCGGGAAGCATGGGTACCACGCGATCGACCAGGTATACCGAAGTCGCCCGTTCGTAAGCCTCGTCGTCGAGTACGGTATCAGGTCGTAGGTAATGCGAAACATCGGCAATATGGATGCCTATTTCATAATTTCCGTTGTCCAATACCTCAAAAGACAGGGCATCATCGAAATCCTTGGCATCCTTGGGGTCTATGGTAAAGGTAAGCACGTCGCGCATATCGCGGCGCTTGGCGATTTCGTCCTCTTTGATCGAGGTATCCAAGGTATCGGCAAAGCGCTGTACTTCCTCAGGAAATTCATAAGGCAATCCGTACTCGGCCAAAATAGCGTGTATTTCGGTATTGTGCTCCCCGGGTTTGCCCAGTACCTGGACAACGGTTCCCGTGGGCGAATCGCCACCTTCGGGCCAATCGTCCAACTTAACGATTACCTTATCGCCGTCCTTGGCGTTCTTCTCCTTGCCCTTCGACACGAAGAAATCGGTATACATCCTAAAATCGGTGGGCCTGACGAAGGAAAAGGTCTTTTGTTGGTCCAATATACCGACAAACTCGGTCTTCTTTCGCTCCAGTACCTTGGTAATCTCCCCCTCGAGTTTTTTGCCCTTCCGTCTAGGAAAGATATAGAGCTCTACGGTATCGCCGTGAAAGGCCTTGTTCAGTTTGTTGTAGGGCACGAAAACATCGTCGTCCAGCCCCTCTACAACTATATAGGCATTGCCCCGACCGGTGAGGTCGACGGTACCCGTATGGTAGGTTTTGTTAGGGCCAATGGCCTTGTACTTGCCCCTTTCCGCCTCTTCGATACGTTTGCTTTCCTTTAACTGGCCCAACCTTTTGATCAGTAAGTTCCGGTCTTCGGTATTGCTCAAGCCCAGCCGGGCAGCTATCTCTTTGTAATTAAAGGTCTTATTTCGGTCTTTTTCCAGTACGGTAAAGATTCCTTTGGTAATCTCGTTCTTTTTGTGGTTTCTAGCTTTCTTCTTCTTTTTCGACATTAAGTAATTTCTTATAAAGTGGAAAATTACGAATTATAATCCATAGACTATGTCCAAATGGATTATCTACGTTAATTTGATGTTATCAACACATATATTAATATCATCTTTTTCTTTTTAAAATTTAAAATAAAATTGGGCTTTATGATAGCTTGTTAATAACGGTTAAAAAAAATTGGGGTAAAACTTGCTTCGAACCGAACTTGAAAGTTATTGACAATTTATACACTCAAGATGTATCGAAGTATCAAAGGGTTACCAATTTTATAAAGGCAAGTGGATAACAACTATCAACATAAAATTTTTAATAACTCAACGTAAATTTATTGTTAATTAATGTTGAATTACGTTTGATATGTGGCTATAAAAATGGAACAAGTATTTTGCCGGGATTAAGATAAGTTTTATAAGGAGCTATTTTATTCAGAAAACAAAATCTAAGATCTATTTTTTGTTTCGAGGTTATCAACAATAAATCTACCTTATCTACCCTACAAATTAACAACAGGTATAAAATATATGAAAACTCTTGTTGTGAACGGCTACTATTTTGTAGTGAAGCACTTCTATTTGTACATTTGCACCCATAGGAACGAGAAAAGCCACCACATTAAGGATACCCCCATATCAATTTTGTAAGCGGCGGATAAACCAAGAACACCAATGAAAATAGCTATAGGTAACGATCACGCAGGGACCGATTACAAATTGGCCATAGTGGGCTTATTGAAATCGATGGACATAGAGGTAAAAAATTATGGTACCGATGGTACCGATAGTGTCGATTATCCTGATTTCGTGCATCCGGTGGCATCGGATGTTGAAAACGGAAAGGTCGACTACGGTATTATTGTCTGCGGTAGTGGCAACGGGGCTTCGATGACGGCCAACAAACATCAAAAAGTAAGATGTGCCCTGTGTTGGACGAAGGAGATCGTTCAGCTGGGAAGGGAGCACAACGATGCCAACATCTTGAGCCTTCCGGCACGTTTTATTTCCCTGCCCCAGGCCCTTGACATGGTAAAGACCTTTTTAAATACCGAATTCGAAGGAGGAAGGCACGAGCGTAGAATAGAAAAGATACCCTGCGCATAGGGTTTCCCTACGGTACTGGTTCAGGTAACCATCGAAAAGGCGACCAGGGCCCCAGGCCCCGGTACGGATGTAATAATGTGTTGGCTTTTTATTCGGTAAAATGGGCATACACCACAATCATTCCCATACGCACACCCATACAGATCTAAGGGGAAGAAATCTGGTAATCTCCATTTTATTGAATTTGGTAATTACCGTTTCGCAGGTTATCGGCGGCCTCATATCGGGCAGTCTTTCCCTCTTGTCCGATGCCCTGCACAACTTTAGCGACGTACTTTCGCTTATCGTAAGTTACATTGCCACCCTGCTTTCACAAAAGGAGGCTTCGACCAACAAGACTTTCGGTTATAAAAGGGCCGAAATTATAGCGGCCTTCGTCAATGCGGCCTCTTTGATCGTGGTGGCCCTGATTTTGATCAAAGAAGCCTTCGAACGTTTTTTAAATCCCCAACCCATAGCCTCGGACCTGGTCATCTGGCTTTCGTTCTTAGGTATCGCGGCCAACGGGTTCAGTGTCCTCCTGTTAAAAAGGGATGCGGACAGTAACATGAACATGAAGTCGGCCTATTTGCATCTTTTGACCGATATGATGGCCTCCGTTGCGGTGTTGATAGGGGGTATCTTGATGAAGTTTTACCAGGTATACTGGATCGATGCCTTTCTTACCTTCGCCATTGCCCTTTATCTGATCTATATGGGCTACGATTTGTTGAAGGACGCTACCCGCGTACTCATGCTCTTTACGCCCAATACCATACAGGTAAGGAACATTGTGGATACCATTTCGCAAATCGATATAGATTCCATAAAGAACGTACATCACGTACATATATGGCAGTTGAACGAAGCCGAAGTACACTTGGAGGCCCATATCGATTTCAAGAGCGATATCCGCTTGTCGGAGTTCGAGGCCATTTTAGACCAGATCGAGGACATAATGTATCACAAATACGGAATCAACCATGTCAATATTCAGCCGGAATATGGCAAATGCGATAGCAAACACGTAATAGTTCAAGATTAGATATGATAAACATAGAAATCAAACCTTTTTACGAATTGGGTTTAAAGGAATTTCACGACATTTTAAAACTGAGAAGTGAAATATTCGTTGTAGAGCAAGATTGTGTTTACCAGGATATCGATGGTAAGGATTTTAAGGCCTTGCACGTCATTGGCCGTAAAAACGGGGAAATAGTCGCTTATTCCCGCATTTTTAAGCCAGGGGATTATTTCAAGGAGGCCTCGATCGGTAGGGTGGCCGTTAAAAAGTCGGAGCGCAAGTACGGATACGGCAAGAACATTGTCAAGGCTTCCATAGACGGCATTAACGACTATTTCGACAAAGGCGACATTAAGGTATCGGCACAGTTATACCTCGAAAGGTTTTACCATTTCTTCGGGTTCAACCAAGTAGGGGAGGGCTACCTCGAAGACGGGATACCCCACATAGCCATGGTACGCAAGGCATAGGTCGGCCATGGCCGACTTTGGGTCGATAAACTACATTTAAACTGGTGGAAGCCTATATTTTGATAGGTTCCTTGTTGCTGAGGTTGATGTCTTCCAACATGCTGTCGGTAAACTTGTAATGGCCCCTTGTCGTGATGATCCTAAACCGGTTGGAGTTCATTCGGCTCAGGGTATCCAAAAACAACCATTTCGATTTTAGTAACCTGGGTTTGGCCGATTTTAGACTGATTTCAAAATAATACTTCCGGCCATTTTTGACCGCTACGATATCGGGGGTAATTTTCATGTCACTGCCCTTGCGAACATAGGATTTGGGTTTTTCATAACCCTCGATGTCGGCCTTGATGTTTTCAAAACCGGTGGCTTCCAAATGATTTATCGACTTCTCAATAAATTCCTTATTTTCTGATTTTTCTACTTTTATCATACCTCACAAGATACGATTTTTTATCGGAACCACAAATTAAACCAATTGATTAACAACAGTTTAAGTGTATTTTTGCACCCTTTTCGGTACCCAAACCCGTTTAGGGCAAATGGTAAAACCGACCGCTTGGTCGAAAGCGAAGGCCCGGTCACAGAGGTTTCCCGTAATCGGATAAGGCCAATCGAAGGCTAGGATTGTTAAGGTGCACGGATGGGCCGGATGGGAAGGGAATAAGTGCGGACAACCGACCGGGAGGTCGGTTTTAAAATGTTAAACGAAGCGTTTTGCAATGCCTTCATGGATCAAAAAGTCAAGCCTGAGAACCAAGTTCAAGGGTTTTTCAGCCTTGTTCGCCCTCGAAAAATACAGGTATCCTTCCGTGGCTTGATCGAGCTCCCCAATGGCAATCTTACCGTGGGGCAAGGCCCTGTTTTCCAAACGTTCGGCAGTGAGTTTTCTATCGGAGAGAAAGCGGAGCAGTTTTTTTCGGTTGGCGAAAGTAACCTTGCACGAGGTGAAGCGATCTGGCTCATCGGCATAGATGGCCGTTACCAAGGCGTAAAAATCGGTTTTTTTGCTTTGGTCGAAGAGCCACCCCTTTTTTAGCCGGTTGTCTTTAAGGTAACTCACCTCAAAGGCAAAGGTAGGCAAGTCGTCGTTTATATAATCGAGCTGGGCCTTTTCGTCAAGGGAAAACACCTCGCCGTTAGATTTATGGGTAAAAAGCAGGTCGATGCCCGCAAGCTGCCGGTCGAGGTCAACGACCCGTTCGAACGAATACTGTTTTAGGTATTGGGCATAGTACGTATCGAGGAGGCTCTGTAGCTTCCTTTCCTTTTGGAGGTCTTCGCCAAACTTACTTCGTGCATTCAAGACATCAATGATTGATCTTTTCGTACAAGGCGTCGCTTATTTTTTCGATGATGCCCACGACCAGGGCGTTACCCATAAAAAAGGCGCGCTTGGTGTCGCTTATGCCCTCTAACCGGGTATGGTTGTCGGGAAACATGTTCAGCCGTTCCAACTCGAGGGGCGTTAATCGGCGCAAGCCCTTAGGGGTCTTTACCACGTGTTTGAATCGCGAGGGCGATTTGCCCCCTTCGCCCGTTATGATCGTTCTCGATGCCTTGTCGAGGTCATCGGGAAAGACCATGCTTCCTTCGCTGTAATTGTAGGTATAGCCGTTCTTTGAAGTGCGTACCTCCTTTTTCGCCCCCTTTAGGTAGGCCCATTTTGGATAATCCTCCTCGGGAATGTAAAAGGCTTCGTCTACCTCTCCGTTTTCCAGAACGTCCCTTAATACCGTCTTGTTCTCTTGGGGGGCGGGGCTTGTTTTTTTTGTGAATACCTTTCCATCGACAAAAACCCCGGTATTGAGAAAGGGCGAAAGCTTTTCGCCCTTGTTGAAGTCTTCCGAGATCGACACCAAATCTTCGTCGAGCAAAAAACGGACGGGCCCATGGTTCGTTTGTTCAACGGGAAAGGCCTGGGCTATGGTTCCTGTTTCTTGGATCCATTCGCCCTTATCGGCTTTTTTAAGTTCCTTGTAGGCCGCGGTCGATCGGTGGTAGCCCAAAAAGAAGATCCGTCTTCGTCTTTGGGGCATGCCGTAATCGGCGGCGTTGATTACCCGCCATTCAACGGCGTAGCCCAGCTCGTCCAAGCTTTTCAACATTATGGCAAAATCGCGTCCCCGTTGGGTCGAGGGCGATTTTAACAGGCGGTCGACGTTTTCGAGGAAGAGGTACTTGGGCGGGTTTTTCTTTTCCGACAATATGCGGTGGATGCTCCACCACAGTACCCCTTTTTTTCCGATAAGGCCCTTCGAATTCTGTAAAGTGGTCGCCACCGAATAGTCTTGGCAGGGAAAACCGCCCACCAAAAGGTCGGCATCGGGAATTTGATCGGTAGCCACCTCGGCGATATCCTCATTGGAATGGTTTTCTGCCCCGAAACGGGCCTCGTAGACCATGGAGGCGTGTTGGGTCTTGGTACTCGGCTCCCACTGGTTGCTCCATACCACCTGATATTTGCCTTTTTTTTCAAGTCCTAAACGGAAACCGCCTACACCTGCGAAAAGTTCTATAACTTTGAGTTTACCCATGCAGTTAAAATTAAACAATTAGATAAGGGAAAGAAACGCAATGATACGAATTGAAATGACTAGGGAAAAATTATTGGGCTGTTTAGTTGGCCTTCTTGTCTTGGTAATGGCAAGCTGCGAGGGCCTGTCGAAAAAGGAGCAGGCCTTGCTCAAGAAAATAGAGGAGGTACGCCAGGAATTTGCACCCGATAAACGGACCGCCCTATTCGATGTTCGCGTGTTTACCGACAGCAAAAAATATATCCTCAAAGGGGAGACCGATAACGAAGGGGCCCTTGTAAAGCTACGTGAAACCCTGACGGAATCGGGTTTTGACTTTACCGACGAAATAGAGGTGCTGCCCTCCGAAGCGCTCGACGGACTTACACAGGCCGTTGTCAACCTTTCCGTGGCCAATTTACGGAGCAATCCCAAACATTCGGCCGAACTGGCGACCCAGGCGACCCTGGGCACCCCGGTAAAGGTGCTGAAGCAAGATGGAGGCTGGTACTATATCCAAACCCCCGATAAATACCTGTCGTGGGTCGATGACGGAGGAATCGAACCCATGGACAAAACGACCTTTGACCGGTGGCAGGGTGCTAAAAAGATCATCTTTACCCAAACCTATGGCCATTCCTTTGCCGATGAAGGCCGAAATCAAGTCGTCTCCGACCTGGTGGCCGGAAACATATTGGAGCTTACGGGCACTACCGGCGATTATTTTCAGGTGGCTTATCCCGATGGGCGAAAGGCATTGGTGGCCATGGCCGAGGCCCAACCCTATGACGAATGGTTGGAGGGCCTCGACCCTTCCCCCGAAAACCTGGTCGCAACCTCAAAGGAGCTGATGGGCGTGCCCTACCTGTGGGGAGGGACCTCTACCAAGGGAATGGACTGCAGTGGGTTTACCAAGACCGTTTACTTTTTGAACGGAATGGTCATCCCCAGGGATGCCTCGCAGCAGGTGCATACCGGAAAACCCGTTGATTCGGTGCAGGATTTTGACCGCTTGGAGCGGGGCGATCTTTTGTTCTTTGGAAAAAAGGCAACGGATTCCACGGCCGAGAAGGTCGTACACGTGGGCATGTGGATCGGCAACAACGAATTTATCCACGCGTCGGATAGGGTACGGATCAGCAGTATGGACCCCGATGCGGACAACTACGACGCGTTCAACCACAAGCGTTACCTGCGCTCAAAACGCATCTTAAAGGAAAAGGACGAAGGCCTGATCAGTTTGGCCGACAACCCACTTTTTAAGGACTAGGGGGTTGGATGTAGGCACTGCGTGATGCTTGCGGTATCGGAAGGTTGGGTAGAGGAGACACCACACTTTACACTAGCAGGTTTATACGGAAAAAGTTACTCTTCGTTTCTTTCGACCTTTCTAATTCTATAGAGATTCTTTGGTTTGGAATCCCCGTCCATATCTTCCTTTGACAGTTTAAATGGAATGTAATTTTTGGCCAATTCGACCAATTCCGATTTTGGGGCTGAAATGGTATTGACCAGTTCACTACCAAAGATTTTTTTCTCTTTACGCAAGAACAAACTGTCTTTGGAGAACCGTATGAGTTTATAATTATGATCCCCGTCCCATTTTTGGTCATGACCAACGACCTTGCCCAAGTTGTTTTTCTTTTCTTCGATTCGTATTTTCCTTATTTCATACAGGTCATTTACAGCAGGATTATTTATCCTGGAAATAGCAATTGCCGTGTTTTCTTTAATCTTGTTCTTTTTCTGTCTCTCATTTAAAAAGTCCCCGGCAAGGTTCATTATCAGGAATCCAATCAATAACAGAATTGGCGTTGATAATAGGATTGTGCCAATATAGGCCCAAAATGGGGGTTTTCTTTTGAGTTCAATCAGGTTGAGTTTGGTTCTTAGTTCGGGGTCGGAGATGAAGGATTCACTTGTATTGTTTTTTTTAATTTTCCAATAGCTGTCAATGGGCCAGGTAGGAATTAGAAATAGAAAAAAGACCTTCTGGTAGAGATTAAAGGTTATACCATCGTATTCGCCTTCAACTCCTAGATCCTTGGCACTGTATGTTTTTATCTTGATGGTATATGTTCCAAGAACTCTCATATTCTTTTTAAATTTTTGCCGACGGCTTCATATTCGTTTTTCGACTTTCGCACAACACATAAGTGTCTTGTTTGTGGTATGTATCGTTTTGATTATCAGAACGAAAAAATATTCGATATATTTTTTTCTTGGGCGACCAAGGGCGAACATCCCCCGCCCTTCGGGCACCCCCTTCGAAGGGGGATTAATGGCCTTGTTTATACACGGGCGTGATGCTTGTGCTAGCGCAGGAAAATAATCCCGATTTCCAAAGGAGAACTGACGCTTTTCAGGCCTAAGACTATACCCGGGCGGTTAGTTGTTTCCTATTTGGGGCAGAATATTCTTTTCTATCAACTCGATCCTGTCTTTTGCACGGGGTTTGAATCGAGAGGTAATGGCGACAACGCACTCGTCTTCGGTGTCCACATAAATTATATTTCCCCCATCCCCGATGGCGGCATAGCGTTTATTTTCCTTTCCATCGATTATCCACCATAGGTAGCCGTAGTACAAGCCATTCCATTGGCTGTGTTTTTTAGTACTGTGGGCAACCCATCGCGAGGACACAATTTGACGGTTCTGCCACCTTCCTCCGTTCAGATATAACTGTCCGATTTTAGCGATGTCGCGAGTCGTCAAAGTCAGCCCCCAACCCGAAGTATTGGCTCCTTTTGGATCGATTACCCAACCGTTGACATATTTGTCCTTTAGAAAAGCAAAATGTTCTTCTTTGTTATAGATCCTGATGTTTTTAGGGGCCTTAATTCCCAAAGGGGAAAATAGATTTTCGGCAGCAAAATCAAGAAGGGGCTGGCCCGTTGCATGGATAAGGACTCCCGATAAGGCCTGTAAACCTATGGTCGTGTATTTGAATTCTTCGGTTAGGGTTTTGCCTCCTAATAGGTCCAATACCGATTTAGTCCAGTCTTCGCTTGAGTATACCTTCGTATAAGGTTCTGATTTGAACTTATAAGGAGCTGTCATCGTTATCAGATGCCTTAGGGTCACTTTTTGGATTGTTTTTTCCCTTCTTTTGATTGTATAACCGGGGAAAAAATCCAGCACCTTTTGTTCTATACTTTTAATATGCCCCTGGTCAATGGCTATCCCCAGCAGGATGGATACAATGCTCTTTGTTACGGAAGCAATATGAATGGTATCGTGTTCATTATAGCCATGAAAATATTCTTCACAAGCAATACTTCCATTTTTATAAACCACGATACCTGCAATGTTCTCATATTCTGATCGGATCAGTTCTATAAGCTGGTCGGAAAGTTGTTTCATTATACGCCCATAAATATTCACAACACGTAAATATAGGCAGCTTTCTTATTGGTGCTATGGTATTTTTTAAACCAAGAGATACATGTTTCCTGTATATTCTTCTTGGGTTATCGAGGTCGGCAACATCCCCCGCCCTTCGGGCACCCCCTTCGAAGGGGGAATTATGATCTTTTCGGGCTAAGGGCGCCACGCTCGTACTGAAGGGAATAGACTATTTTCAGGTAAGGCTACAGGGCAATGTTTACCAGGGTTACTATGAATTACATTTCATATTTATCAATTTCTTTAATTTCTGAAACAGTTGTAGCCCCCTCTGTTGATAAAGTGTCGTATTTAATAGCTAATTTATCATTGATTCTAATGTATCCCCAGCGATTCCATCCATGTTCGAAGTTATCTACATGAAGAAAAAACTGGTTTTCGTCTTTGTCTTTTGCAAAGATAAAGCTCGACATACCATAATTATTATCGGGAATGTTATATACTTTCGTAATTGTATAACCAGCAGCTTCTAACTCTTCTATGTGTTCTTGGTCATAATGTTCTACTTTTTCTGGTGTATACCACCTTGCATCATGAAGAGGGTTCTTATATGATTTAAATTCTAGAGAGTATACTTTCTTTAAAAAGGATTGGCTGTCTTGTGAGTCGATTGATTGCCCACGTAAAGTGTTTATTATTTCAAAATAGTGGTCTTTAACAAACTGGACAAAGTTATATAAGAATTCTTCTGAATATAACAATTTGTCATAATTAATGTTTGATAGTTCTTTAAGAAATTTTAATGCCTCATTACATGCTAATGCTACGTAATTTTCACTTTTAAAAATTTCATTGAATATTTCAATTACTTTACCAAAAGCGCTTTCTTTTTCCGAATAATTGTTTCTAATTAACTCTACACTTCTCTTGAAAGCAGAAGCTCTATATGTGCCCATCATGACAGACCAATTTGGATTAGTTTCCCAATCTTCAGTCTTGTTTATTATTGATATATATTCTCCTAAATTTAGTAGACATAAGAAGTTTAGTTTTGTCAACGAAGCCGAAAACTTTTTTGATGACTTTTCGGGGTTACCATATCCACTTTCAAGAAGTTTTTCAAATATTTCGTTTGAAAGGTTATAATGTTTATTGTGAAATAAATTAAGAGCTTTAGCAAGTAAATATCGTGGCTCTAATTTATGGGTAAGAGCTTCATCGAGAACTTTAACTTCACTTGCTTCATCTTGTAAAGCTCTCAAAATCCTTGAGTAATGAAAAAGTAATTCATGATTCTGAGAGTTGTAAGCGATTAATTCTCCAAATTTACTTTTTAAAGCAACAAGTTCTGAATGGTTTCTTTTTGAATAATGTCTACCGAGAACTTTATTTAGGTCAACCACAAGAGCTCTAATTGAGTCAGAAATATATTCAGAAATGTATTCAGCATCGAATTCATTAATCCCGAGTATCTGATTTCGATTTAGCTGTTCTTGAATCTTGGTTTTTCTTTCTTTAATACTTTGAGAGATTTTATTTCTTACTTCAATATTCCTTGGATTAATTAATAGTAAATCCTTAATAGAATCACTTAATTTAAATTTATCATTTCCAGTTTCACTAGTACTTCTAACAATTAAACTGGTTTTAGATAATTCATTGATTGATTCTGAAATTTCATCATTTGACAAATCTAATAGGTCAATTAATTGAGTCTTTACAACTTCACCAGTTACATAAATGGCTTCTAATATTGAAATAGAGCAGTTACTTAATGATTCAATCAAATTAGTATAAGAAAAGGCCGCAATATCTTTTTGAGATTTATTAATGGATGTTGATATGTCTATTCCTCTGATATATAAATCAACAGTCAATCGAATTGCAAGGGGGTTGTTGTTTGCTCTATGAGCAATCAATTCAAGGTCTTCCTGTTTAAAGTCACTCACCCCCCTTCTTTTGAAGTAATTTCTACAGAGATTTACTGCATGCCTTTTACCTAATGTTTGAAGAGGCACAGTAGTTGCCGAATCGATTGAGATTCTACTAGTAACAATAACTCTCCATAGCAAAGGAAGGGATTCATTAAATTCTATAAATTCTTCTTGAGTATGAATAAGCAAGTTTTCGAGATTATCAATGCATATTAAAATTTTTTCATTTTCTAGTTTTTCACAAGCATCTTTAAAGCACTCTATTTCTTTATCAGGATATATTGATTTAATATCATGAAGAATGGAGTTTTTAATTTGATCAATGCCATTGATTGCTTCAATTAACTCAATGCCGTCTGGAGTTAATCTCTCATTTTTTAACGTGCAAAATATTATGCAATGAATTTTGGTGCTCCATTTGGGACTTAGACTAATATCTTTTAAAAATTGTAAAACCAAAGCCGTTTTTCCGACTCCTCCGGGCGCAACAACAGCAATCAAGTTATTTCTAACTTTTGATAGGGTTGTCTCTAGGTCTTTAAACTCTTTGTCTCTTCCTAGTAAACCTGTTATCTCATGATCAAAAGTTGTGGGTAGCGTGTTAGGAATTGCCCAATGAACGTTGTTTAACCAATCTTCAGGAGGAGGAGATAAGTTTTCGTCTAGAGCGGAGTTTAATGCTTGTCTAACATCACCTAAATCTAATTGAAGAATTAGTGGGTCGCTAGCTATTGCTGCTGCTCTAAACCAAAAAGTATCTGGAAAAGGCCTGTTTGGATGACTTATGGCATTGCGTATATCAAAAATATTGAGGTTTGCACATAAACTTTTTAGAGCTTTCATTTTTGACTCATAGGAAGTACCAGTAGTTGTGTCTATTGCTAAATTGAATACTTCATCCAAATAGCTAGACTCCACTAACATTGCTATATTGTTTTTGTCAATGTTTTTACCATTGTCAATTTCTCTGGACGTGATGTTCGCAATGTTCTTTTCTGTTATATTTTCGACTCTATCTGCGTTAATTATGTAATTTCCTAAGGAAGTTTCAAGAGAATAAATAATCATTGCGCTTTTAATTCTCAATATTTGTTCAGTATTCATCATGTTCTTTATAATTCATCATAACGCAGATTTATTTGTAATACTGCTGTTGAATTTTTTGTTGTATCCAAGATACTTAAAAAATAGAATGCAAGGCAACATCCCCCGCCCTTCGGGCACCCCCTTCGAAGGGGGATTTGTCCCCCCGCTGGCGCATGCCTCGCGCCTGTGCCACATCAGAAAAGGATTTTTAGGGGTTTCTTGTCCCCATAAAAGCAGTAAAGCGCCCTTTTGAGCGCTTTACCTAAATGTTTTGAAGCGGGATATTAATCGGTAATCTCCGTAATTACCTGTCCGACGCACCCGCTGGGTTGCTGAATGTTGAGGAGGGCCGCAAGGGTAGGGGCAATATCGGTCATTCCGATGTTTCTATGGGTTTTTCCGGGGCGTATTCCCGCTCCCATCCACACCAAGGGAATATGGGAATCATAGGGGTTCCAATCGCCGTGGGTGGCCCCCATTCGCGATCCGGCCTTCCATCCGGCAGATTTAACGATTACAATGTCGCCACTTCGTTTTGGGTTATAGCCGTTGATCAACATGGTTTTTACAGGCTCCGGATAGGCTGCCGAAGCGAGGTCCTCGTTTATAAATGCCGTTTCTATTCCCGGAACCTGCTTGAGCTGGTCTATGATGAAATTGGCGGCCGTGGTCTTGTCTACGCCGATCTTGGCAAGCACATCGTAATCCAGGTACAATTGAAAACCGCTTTTGGCCAGAATGATATCGGAGGTACCGAACTCTTTCTTCAGTGCCTGGCCGAGCTGTTTAAAAACATCATTGGTCAAGACCCCGGTCGGGATTCGGTGTTCCTCCAAATAGCCAGGGGAATGGTTCCCCCCATGGTCAGCCGTTATAAAAAAGAGATAGCCGTTTTTGCCGTAACGCTCATCCAGATAGTTGAAAAAGTTTTCCAGGTCCCTGTCCAGTCTGAGGTAGGTGTCTTCTACCTCAATGGAGTTCGGCCCGTAGGCATGGCCGATCTTGTCCGGACTCGAAAGGCTGACCGCAAGAAAATCGGTAAATTTTCCCTGTCCCAACCCATATCCGTCTATGGCCGCCTTGGCAAATTCGAGGGTCCAGGTATTTCCGAACGGCGATCTTGATATCGAGGTTTTATGGGGAAAGACGGGTTTTTTTTCGTCGCCGCTAAGGCTTTCATAATCCTTGTCGTCCTTGTCACTTAACACATAGGTGTCGATAGGATGTAGCGTTTGCCAGTCTTTGGGCATCAAAATTTTATCCCACTTCTTTTTGTTGAACGCATTTACCCAATCCGGGAGGGCATCCATATAGTAGGTGCTGGTGGTAAACTTGCCTGATTTTTCCCAAAAGGCCGCATTGGCCGTATGGCCGCCCGGAAGGATGGCCCCCCTATCTTTAATGGAGATACCCACGACCTTGCTTTGATAGTTGGTGGCCATACGTAATTCGTCACCAATGGTAGTGGTAAGGAGGTTGCGCGGAGATCGGTTCAGGTCGGGGTTTCCGCCCACCCCTGTTACGGTCGAATCTTCGACATTGGAGATTTCCCGCCCCCAGGAACGATCGTACCAATCGTTCCCGACGATGCCGTTTAGGGCAGGTACCGAGCCCGTATACACCGACGCATGACCAGCTGCCGTAACGGTTGGGACATGCCGGATCATGGTGTTTTCGCAACGAAAACCCTGGGCAAGAAGGCGCTTGATGCCGCCGTCGACGTATCTGTCCTGATACTTGTACAAATAATCCCACCGCATCTGGTCGACCATCAGGCCTACTACAATTTTGGGTTTATCCGCAGTTGGGGTTTGCGCAAGACATCCCTTGGAGATGAAATGCGACATCACAATTAAAATGAGGAAACTGATTTTTTTCATGATTTGTTTTTAGGTAATGAACTCGTGTAGATGTATTTAATTTTTAGTTAGATTGACGGTTTCACCCATCTTTTGCCCGTGGGTTTCGGGACGGCGAGGGGAAGGAAACTTTGAGTTTTCGGCAAAATCCGAACATTTTAGATGGCTTCATAGAATGCTTGTTCTTTTGGCCGTTTTGGCCACAAACAGGATCAAATTTACCATCTTTCCCCATCAAAATCATATAGAATTTAATAGAAAACATGTAACTATTTGACTATTTCCTTGGCTTGAAATCAAAAATCGGGTCTGCTTCAATACCTCGGCGTACACTAGGGATCCCAAGGCATAAGGTGTCTCCGCTGTCGTAAGCGTCACGTTTGTATCGAATCAAGTAGATAAACCGTGTCTTTGTAGGGGGTGTTTTCTCACACAGACACAGGTTTGTTCCGTCTGGGCCAAAAGGCCAATGATATTACTCCAAGGCAAAGGCGATGATCGTATTTCCCTTTTCTGTTCCCAATTTTTCGCCGCCACAGGCCAGGGCAATAAATTGTTTTCCGTTTACTTCGTACATGGCAGGTGTGGCAAAGGCCGGGGCGGGCAGTCGGTATTCCCATAACTTGGCTCCCGTATGCTTGTCGAAAACCCTAAAATAACCATCGCGGGTAGCCGCAATGAACAAGAGTCCGTTTTCGGTAACCACTGGCCCGCCGTAGTTTTCGGTTCCTGTTCCTTTAATGCCTTTTTCCAAGAGTTCGGGAGATTCGCCCAAAACAATGGACCAAATATACTCTCCGGTATTTAAATCGATGGCGTGCATTGTGCCCCACGGGGGATCTAGGGCCGGGAGGCCGTTTTTATCCAAAAATTTGTTGTAGCCCATATGCTTATAGGGCGTGCGGTATCCTTTTTCGGCATTCGTGTTTTCCGCAACGTTATGCTTGATTTCCTGGTTGAACAGAAAACTTATGAGGGCGTCTTTTTCCTTTGGCTTCAATTGGGGAAAGCCCGTCATCATACCTTTTCCGTTTGCAATGATAGAAGAGATTTCTTCCCTAGATTTACGGAGTTCAATATCTACCAATGAAGGAAATCCGCTTGCGGCCAGTCCCTTTCTATCCGCTTGATGGCAGCTTACGCAATATTGGGCATAGGTGGCCTCGCCCAAGGGGAGGGCTTCCCAATCGGTATCGTTTAGGCCCATTTGCATGATCCAGGGCATCTCGTTTGAATTCACGTAAATGATGCCTTCTTCGGGGTCTGCCGCCGTACCGCCCCATTCCGCCGCTCCGTCGTAACCGGGCAAGAGCAAGGTAGGCTCCAAACTGGGCGGGGCGTAGATGCGCTTGTCCAGTTTCCGTAATATGGCCCTGAGCGAATCGGGGTTTTCGGCATAGGGACTCACATTGTCTTCGGTGATGTCGGTAGATTGCCGTGCAAAGGGTTTTGGTTTTACAGGTATGGGTTGGCTAGGCCATGCTTCTTCCCCTTTCAAAGTGGAGGCCGGTACGGGCACTTCTTCGATATCAAAAAGGGGTTCGCCCGTTTTTCGGTCGAAGACGTACACATAGCCCTGTTTGGTCACTTGGGCCACGGCGGCAATTTTTTTGCCTTCCCGTTCTACCGTCAACAGGTTGGGCGGGGCAGGGGGATCGCGGTCCCAAAGGTCGTGATGGGTAAATTGAAAGTGCCATAGCCTTTGGCCCGTATTCGCATCCAAGGCGAGCAGGCAGTCGGAATAAAGGTTGCTTCCTTTTCGGGCTCCCCCGTAAAAATCGGGGGCGGCGGAACCTATGGGGGCATAGATAATTTCGAGTTCCTCGTCTACGGCCATACCGGCCCAATTATTTGCCGCACCCACTTCGTCGCTTCGATAGGCGTTTTCTTCCCAAGTATCATAGCCTTCCTCCCCTGGATGTGGAATGGTATGGAAAACCCATTCCAAGGCCCCTGTAAGTACGTTGAAGGCCATAAGGTTTCCCGGAGCCGCGCCAGCCCCTTCGGAGAGCCGAAGCGGCATTACGATGAGGTTTTTGAAGATGCTTCCGGGGGTGTTGGATATTACAAACTTTTCCCGTGCGCTTTCGGGCATTCCCGAACGCAGGTCGATTTTGCCCTTATCGCCAAATGTGGGTATGGGCTTTCCCGTAAGGGCATCCAAGGCATAGAGATGGGGCCCGCGGGTACAAAGGATCCGTTTGTCATCGCCCGCTTCCCAATACGACACCCCCCTGCTGGTAGAATGCCACACTTGTATGGAATCGCCAAACTGCCAAATCTCCTTCCCCGTTTCGGCATTTAGGGCGACTACCCGGAGCGCTGCGGTAACCCCGTACAAGATACTGTCTACGACCAAGGGGTTCATCTGCATCTGGCCCCAATCGGGCGCCTCGTAGGTCCAGGCCACTTTTAGGTCTTTGACGTTGTCCTTGTTTATTTGGGATAGCGTGGAGTAATGGCTTCGGCCGGGATCGCCCAGATACGACGACCAAGTTCTATAGGCCTTATGGGCCGGCCCTTTTTCGGTGTTGGATCGACAACTGAAAAGCAGGGTTCCCAAAACAGTGCACAACACGGGTAAAACTAATTTTTTTAAAGACATGGCAAGAATGGTATGGCTCCCCTAAATGTAAGTAAAAACCTAAAAATAACGGTCAAGTATTTGGGTTACCGAGGCTTTGTACGAACTGCCGAACAGGTTCAAATGGACCAAGAGGTAGTAGAGTTGGTAGATGTCGTTCCGTTCTTTTTCGTGGCCCACAGGAGGGAAATGCTCTTGATAGGCGCGGTAGAACGAAGGTCCAAACCCCCCGAAGAGGCGGGTCATGGCCATATCGACCTCATAATGCCCGTAATACACGGCGGGATCGATCAAATAGGGGGCGCCCTTTGCTGAAATCAGGTAGTTGCCGCTCCATAGGTCGCCATGCAACAAAGACGGTGTAACATGGGGAAACAGCTGGGAACAGCCCTTTATAAGTCCTTCTTCCGTGGGGATTTCGCTATATGTGAGTTTGCCGGTGTCGATCGCCAGCTTCAACTGGGGCAACAAGCGTTCTTGAACATAAAAGTCGGACCACAGGGCATGTTTCGAGTTCGATTGGGGAAGACTGCCGATAAAATTGTCGTTCGGGAACCCGAACTCCTTGGCAGTGGCTTGGCGATGTAAGGCGGCCAGTTGATGGCCCAAGGCTTCAAAGTCGGCTTCCGTGGGCCGTTTGGGTTCGATATGGTCCATCACCAAAAAACCACCTTTTTCAAGAGGCTCACAGAGCAAAACCTTCGGTACGTTTATGGTTTTGGATTGGGCAATAGCCTGCAAACCCGCTTTTTCGGCCTTGAACATGTCGTGGGCCCTGTCGTCGTAATTGATTTTGCAGAAAAAGCGTTCCGTTTCGGCTTCCAGCAGGTAGGCTTCGGAAATATCGCCTCCCGAAACGGGCTGCATTCTTCGAACCTTTACGCCGAGCAAGTATTCAATATGTTCCTTAAGGGCCTTGTTCATTTAATTTTTGGGCATTTGTTGGGCCTTTATTTCCCGTTCACCGGTATGGTCGACCCCTTTTTGGCGTTCGAGGGCGATCATGGCGGCCGGCCTGAAATTGGTAATCAGGGCGCGTCTGTGTTGGGCCGTCGAATTCCCCCTACTGTAGTGTAAGGTTCCGCCCTGGTGAAAAACGCAGGAGCCGGGACGGAGTTCGACACAAACCGAATTAGCTTCGCTTCCCTCACATTTCAAGGCGCCTTTGTTCCCTGTTTGTACATGGGGCAATAGCGGTTGCGAATGCGATTTTGGCGTATACCACATACACCCGTTCTCCTTAAAGGCGGGGTCGATGGCCACCCAACAGCTGGCCGCCCGTTTGTCGGGCATATCGATCCAGTAGGCCGCATCTTGGTGCCATGGGGTTATGGTGTTGGTAAAGGGGGCCTTGTTGATGAGCATATCGAAATCGAGCGCAATATCGTCGCCCATTAATGCTTTGGCGATACCTAGGGATTTTTGGTGCAAGGGTTTTTCCAATAATTGCGGAAGCACCTTGCTGGGTACCATGATCTGGGTAATTTTCTCAGATTTTCCCTTGCTTCCCGATAGGTCGGAACGATACCGGGAGGCATCGACCCTATTCTCTAAAAAGGAGGTGTAAACATCACTGTAGTAGGCGACTTCAGCAGGGGACAAAAGGTCTTCGATAACCAGATAGCCTTCTTCTTCGAAGAACGTTTTTTGGCGGTGGTCCAGTGGGTACATAGGGTATGGTTTTAACAAGCGGGGGCCGCTTGGCACGATGGAACTAAGATAGCCATAATGGCGCAAAAATACAGGGCGGAGATTACTCCAATATTTTCGTTACTTTAGAAGAATCAACCAGCTAAATAACCCACCACATGTCACAACTCGCCGAAAGCGTTTCGAAACGTCTTTTTTCCTTGGATGTTTTTCGGGGCCTTACCATGTTTTTATTGATTGCCGAGGCCGCAGGGTTTCACCATAACTTTTCGGAACTGGTCGAAGGGACGGCCTTTTCGGGCTTCGCCCGGCAATTGCACCACCACCCGTGGAACGGGCTGAGGTTTTGGGACCTTATTCAACCCTTTTTTATGTTCATCGTTGGGGTGGCCATGCCCTTTTCGTTGCGAAAAAGACTGGCACAGGGCGATAGAAAACAGGTGACCAAGCACATCGTAAGACGGTGTTTTCTTTTGTTCCTCTTTGGTGTCCTCTTGCATTGCGTGTACAGCCATGCCCTGGTCTGGGAGCTTTGGAACGTGCTCGTACAACTTGCTTTTACGATATTGATAGCATACGCCATCATGAACCTGCCCAATAAAATACAAATCGGTATATCTTTGGCCCTGCTCGTGCTTACCGAAATCCTGTATCGCGCCTACAACCCGGCAGGACCCTATGTGCAAGGGCATGACAGTTTCGGTTCGTACATAGATATGCTGGTTATGGGAAAAGTAAACGACGGGTATTGGGTCTTTGTGAACTTTATCCCTACGGCCGCCCATACCATTTGGGGCGTGGTCTGTGGCAAGATGCTGTTGTCGCATATTCCCGCCAAGGAAAAAATCAGGCCTTTCTTGATTTGGGGAACGGCGATTTTGCTACTCGGCTTTGCCTTGGACCTATTGAACATTACGCCCATCATCAAACGTATAGCCACCAGTTCCTTTACCCTGGCATCGGGGGGTTTTGCCGTTTTAACGCTAACGCTTTTCTATTGGCTTATCGATATAAGGGGGTACAAGGCGAACTGGCTTAAAATATTTTCCGTGGTCGGCACCAATTCCATTTTTATCTACCTGTTTGCAGAAACCGTTGGCGCCCAATGGTTCCGGGGCTTTGGCCGTATTTGGACGGAAGGCCTCTTGGCGCCCATGGGATTGTCCGAACAGCTTATAATGGTTCTCAATGCCTTACTGGTATTGTTTATCTTTTGGTATATTACCTATTTTCTCGACAAGCACAAGATTTATTTTAAAGTATAAGTGCCTAACCTTTAATTCAACATCAAACTTAAAACTATGCGATTTAAACATGTCCTTAGCCTATCTTTCTTGGCCTTTTTTGTTCTTTTGGCCTGTGGCGTAAAAAAAGGCGATAAGCCAGACGACGAATGGGAATATCTTTTTAATGGCAAGAATTTGGAGGGATGGACCACCAAAATCCACCATTATGAAACGGGCGACAACTATGGCGATACCTTTCGGGCCGAAGACGGGATCATTAAAGTACGCTACGATAAGTACGAGGGCGATTTTAACGACCGTTTCGGGCATTTGTATTTCGACAAGCCCTTTTCGCATTTTCACCTATCGATGGAATATCGCTTTGTGGGGGAATTGCATCCCGGGGCACCTTCGTATACCTTAAAGAACAGCGGGGTAATGTTTCACTCGCAAGACCCCAGAACCATGCTTAAGGAGCAAAACTGGCCCATTTCGGTAGAGATGCAGTTTTTGGCGGGAATAACCGAGGGCGAGGAACGGCCTACGGGGAACATGTGTTCCCCGGGAACCGAAATCGACTTTCAGGGCGAAATGTATCCCGGACACTGTTTGAACTCTACCTCCGACACCTTTTTTGGCGACCAATGGGTCAAGGCCGAGCTGATTGTTTACGGCGACTCCTTGGTCAAACATATAATCAACGGCAAGACCGTATTGGAATACACCAAACCTCGGATCGGGGGCGGGGTGGTCGACGGCTACGACCCCAAATACAAGGTCGACGACACGCCCCTGACCCAAGGCATGATTGCCCTACAAAGCGAAGGCCAGCCCATTGATTTTAGAAATATAAAAATCAAAAACCTTAAGGAGTAAGAGCGTTTGGCCTGCTTTCAAAACTACTTTTCGTAGAGCTCGATGGGCAGCCCGTCGGGATCGGCAAAGAAAGTAAATTGCCTTCCCGTAAATTCGTCCGTTCGGATGGGTTCCACGTCGAGGCCCTCGGCCATAAGCCTTTGCCTTTCAGCGGCCACGTCGTCTACTTCGAAGGCCAAATGCCTAAGTCCGGCCGCTTCGGGCCTAGAAATGCGTTTGGGCGGATCGGGAAAGGAGAAGAGCTCAATAAGGTATTCGCCGTTAAGGGCCAGGTCGAGCTTGTACGACCGTCTTTCTTCCCGATAGGTTTCCCGTAAGACCTGAAGCCCCAGAATATCGGTATAAAACCTTTTGGAGGTTTTATAATCGGAGCAGATAATGGCGATATGGTGTATGCGTTTCAAGCTCATTGGCCGAGGTCTTCGGGGTATTTGCCCGCCGTGGTCCATCCCCCGTCGACGGGGATGGTCTGTCCGTTGATATGGCCGGCCTCGTCCGAAAGCAGGAACAGGCAGGTATTGGCGATGTCTTCGGGCTTGCCTACGCGCCCATTGGGGTTCAATTTGCCCCATATCCCTTCGTAATCGGGCTGTTCCTGTCGCGTACGCTCGGTAAGTGTTGCGCCGGGCGCCACCACATTGATGTTTATTCGGTGTTTGTCGAGCTCGAAGGCCAGGTTGACGGCCATCATCCGCAGGGCGGCCTTGGTCATTGCATAGGCGGTAAGGTTGCGGTAGGCCCTAATGCCTACCTGGGAGGATAGAAGCACCACTTTTCCGCCGCTTTTTTGCCGGATCATCTCCTTGGCGGCGCGCTGTACCAGAAAAAAGGCGCCCTGCAGGTTCAACTGAACCACCTTGTTGAACGATTCGGGGGTGAACTTCAGAAAATCGCCGAAAAGGGTAATGCCCGCATTGGGAATCACAAAGTCTATTTTTCCGAATTGCGACAGGGCAAAACCCACCATCTTGTCAATAAAGCCCACATTGCCCGCATCACCGGCAAAAGGGAGGCAACGGCCTTTATGGCTTTGGTCGATTTCATGCGCCGAACGTTCGCACAGGGCGGTATCGATATCGTTGAGAACTACGTTGGCGCCTTGCCTTGTCAGGGCTTCGGCAATGGCGCGGCCGATACCTTCGCCGGCACCGGTAACTATAGCTGTTTTGTCTTTGATTCCCGAATAGGCCATTAGCTGTGTTTAAAATAGGTTATGGGCCTTCCCTTGACCTTGGGTCTATAGGCGAACAATCCGCCGCTTTTTGGATGCTTTTCAATTTGCTTCTGGCTGAGTCCGCTCCGGGCGGTGGTAATGTAAAGGGTGTCGAGGTCCTTGCCACCGAAGCAGCACGAGGTCACATGGGGCGCGTCTACGTCTATCTTTTGCAGCACCTCCCCGGTTTTGGGGTTCCACCGGCGCACACAGCTACCTCCCCAATGGGCGATCCACAGCATATTTTCAGAATCGATGCACATACCGTCGGCACCCCCATAGGTACTGGGAATTTTAAAGGCCGTTTGCCTGTTCGAAAGGGAGCCCGTTTCCAGATGGTATTCGTAACGGTCGATTTTATAGGTGTCGGTGTCGCTAAAATAGAAGGTTTTTCGGTCGGAGGTCCAGGCCATGCCGTTTGAAATGGTGGTTCCCGAAATTTCGGTTTTTACCTTCAGGGTCGGGTCTACCCGAAACAAGGTGCCGCTTTTTGGCGCGAATTCTTTGTGCATGGTACCGATATAAAAATGACCGTTGGGTCCGGTTTTGCCATCGTTAAAACGCATCATGGGGTCGTTGTTTTCAAGCACGCCCGGTCGATGCAGAAACCCGGTATCGACATCAAAGACCGCCAGGCCTTTTTCAAGGGCGAGCAACAGGTTTCCATTTTCCATGGGCACTGCCGCGCCAAGCATTTCATCAAAGTCCCAATGCGCATTATGTTGGGTGGCGGGCCGATGGGCGTGGAGCTTTTTACCCTCGATATCGACCCAGTACAGGGTTTGGCTTCTTTCGTCCCAAACGGGTCCCTCACCAAGTAAGGACCGGTTATCGAGTATGGGTTCCGCTTTATGGGTTGAGGTTTCGGGCATGCCGTTGTTTTCAAAAAGAAAGTTACGGAATTTACTCGATAATCGAGTTTAAACCCCATTGGCCCTTCCCCCCGAAAAGTCAAGGACCTTTGCGCTCCCTGCGAGCTACATGGGCGAATTTACTTCTCCTTTACAAAATCCTTTTTTAGGCGCATCTTGCTATCGGGCACTTTGTTGATCAGTTTTTTCTTGCCGTTCCTTTTGATGAGCTCAAACGAGTCGTAGAGGCTTCCTATGGGGGTATAGGCCCCATAGGTAAGGGTGTCTTTTGAGACCGATATAATTTGAAAGAGCTGGGTGTATTCGCCCCTTCGAACCATCCAGTCTTGGTCTTGCGATTCGTACATTTTGGGCCCACTGACCGATACGGCGTATACGGTACCCGCATCGTTCACTACGGTCAATCCCTGACCTCGGTTTTTATCGCTGCCCCGGGCATAGGTGTGGTCGTGCCCCTGTAGGACCAAATCTACCCCGTATTTGTCGATAAGGGGCTTTAGGGCCTCCCTAAGTTCTTTGTTGTCCCTGCCCTTGGCGGTCGAATAAATGGGGTAATGGGTGGTAATCGCCGTCCATTTCTTGGTGTTGTTGCTAAGTACCGAGTCTAACCATTGGACCTGTGTGCCCCGCGCCTCTTCGTGCTCGTCAAAGGCTTCACTATCGATCGAGATAAGCTTCATATTCTCGTAATCCACGGCGTAGCAGGTTTCCTTAAGGGCCTCGGTCGGGCCATTTTCGGGCAAGGTGAAATGCGGCCTCCACAAGGAGGAAAGAATACCGTCCCTGTATTCGTGGTTTCCCGGTGTCATCATACTGGGTACGGTGGCATGGATAAAACTGCCCGCATAGAACCATTCGCCCCATTCCAAATTGGCATCGCGGTCATTGATAAGGTCGCCTGCATGGAGCATAAAATCGACATTGGGGTATTGTTTGTACGAATTGCGTATGACCCTCGACCAAAGCGATTTGACGTTGTTTTGGGCATCGCCAAAGTAGATAAAACTAAAGGGTCTTTCGCCCGATGCACTGGCTGTGGTAAACTGGAACCATTCGCTCCAATAGCCATTTTCCTTTTCACCGCTTCCTACCCGGTACGCATAGGTGGTTTCTGGTTCCAAACCGTCGACAATGGCCGAATGGAAGGTACTCTTGACCAAGGGTTCCCGTCGGTTTTGGTTTTCAAACTTTTGGCTGGTTGCCTCGATCCTTCTTACCCCCTTCAAAAGAAACTCGGGGCCATCGGTGGCCTTGGCAATCTCTACAAACCCCGTGCTTACCTGTTGGTTGGTACGCCAATTGACCGCAAAGCTATGGGCCGGGTCGACGGTAAGGTTGGTAATGATCCTATCGGGCGTTCTGGAAGGGAACATTAATTTATGGCCGAGAAGGGAATCGATGTCGGCATAATGGGTATGGTGCCCGTCGCCGTGCTGGTGCTCTTGGGCCGCAACAGGCATACATACCGTGGCGGCTATTAGAAGGCAAAGGGATAATTTTAACTTTTTCATGGGTTTAAGGCGGTATGATGATTATGGATGTCTTGGTTTATACCTGGGTAAATCTACAAAGAAGCATGGTGAAGTAGGTCAAGAATTTTGCTTTTCATTGATGGAAATTTGTCGATTGGACCCAAGCCCAAAAAGCGCTCCTTCTTGTGTTCCTTTGGTGGATATATTCTTTTGGCCCGAATGTGTATTTGCCAATTTTTTGGTGTTGAAATGGGATTTTGGCAATAAAGTCCCGCCCCTATTTGTTTATCCACAAATCATTGGGCCTAATGGGGTTAAGCCTGAGTTCAAGAACAATTTTGAGGTATTTTTACAGTTAGTGATTTAAGTAACGTCTTTCCAAATAGCGATTATTTCAAAGAAAAAACAATACATGGTTCAAAAAGGTGTCGAGGCCCAGCGTTTGGCCGTACCCGATAACTATAGGAATTGGAAAAAATGGGGCCCCTATTTGGCCGAGCGCCAGTGGGGCACCGTTCGCGAGGATTATAGCGAATATGGCCATGCCTGGGAGTTTATAGACCACGAAAAGGCACGTAGCAATGCGTATAGATGGGGCGAAGAGGGTATTGCCGGCTTTTGCGATTCTCGCGAAATACTCTGTTTGGCACCGGTTTTTTGGAACGGCAAAGACCCCATCTTAAAGGAGCGTTTGTACGGTCTTACCAACAACCAGGGCAACCATGGCGAAGATGTAAAGGAACTCTATTTTCATCAGGTTTCGTCGCCCACGCATTCCTATTCGAAGTATTTGTACAAATACCCGCACAAGCGCTTTCCTTACGAAAGCTTGGTAGAGCAGAACCGCCGCAGTCGCGAAGAACCGGAATTTGAGCTCTTGGATACCGATTGCTTTAAGGACAATGCCTATTTCGATTGCTTTGTCGAATATGCCAAGGCCGATGTGGACGATATTTTGATGAAGGTAACGGTGGTCAACCGGGGGAAAAAGGCCGCTACCGCCCACGTGCTTCCCCACCTTTGGTTTCGAAATTTCTGGAAGCACAACAAACGGTTTACCCGGCCCAGGATAACTGCAGTAGATGCCCATTGTGTCGAATCGAGAAGTACCCGGAACGGAAGGTATTTTCTCTACCACCAAAAGGGAGAGCAACTGTTCTGTGAAAACGAGACCAACAATGAAAAAATATACAAGGTACCGAACGAGACCGAATACGTAAAGGACGGGATCAACGAACGGGTGGTCAACCGCAAAAGAAAAAGTGTCAATCCGCAGAAGACGGGCTCAAAATTTGCCGTTTGGCACAAGTTTAGGCTTGGCCCGGGCAAGGCAAAGACCATAAAGGTTCGACTTAGTAAAAGGAAGGTGGCCGAACCTTGGAAGGATTTTGATGCCGTTTTTGAACAGCGCATAGGGGAGTGCGAGGAATTTTATGGCGAAACCTTGACCAAGGAGCTGCCCGCCGCCCACCGCGAAATTGCCAAAAAGGCCTTTTCGGGCCTGTTATGGACCAAGCAATTCTATTATTACGATGTGTTTAAGTGGCTGTTCGGTGGTCCCGGCGAACTTAAGCCCTATCGGGCCAACGCACGGAACTTCAGTTGGCAGCACCTGACCAACCGACATGTGATATCCATGCCCGATAAATGGGAATACCCGTGGTACGCGGCGTGGGACTTGGCCTTTCACATGGTTTCCTTTGTCGAGATAGACCCCTATTTTGCCAAAGAGCAGCTTCTGCTGGTACTGCGTGAAAGCTATATGCACCCCAACGGACAGATACCGGCCTACGAGTGGAATTTTAGCGACGTGAACCCCCCAGTGCATTCCTGGGCGGTGTGGAGCGTATACGAAAAAGATAAGGCGCGGACGGGAAAAGGGGACCGCAATTTCTTGGAAAAGGCCTTTCAGAAGCTTTTGGTCAATTTCACCTGGTGGGTCAACCAAAAGGACACGCACGGCACGAACCTGTTCGAAGGCGGGTTTTTGGGCCTCGACAACATCGGGGTATTCGACCGAAACCATATGCCCCCGGGCATCACCAGAATGCAACAGGCCGATGCCACGAGCTGGATGGCCATGTTTACCCTCAACATGCTACGGATGTCGTTGGAGCTGGCCGAGGGAGACGACGCCTACGAAGAGGCCGCGGCCAAATTCTTTAGGCATTTTTTGAACATTGCCTGGGCCATGCACCATATCGGCGCCAAGGATATCTCACTTTGGGACGATGAGGACAATTTCTACTATGACGTGGTGGAGATGTCGAGCGGTACGAGCCAGCGATTGAAAGTACGTTCCCTAGTGGGGATCATTCCCATGTTCGCCGTTGAGGTCATTCACAAAAACCCCTTCCAAGAGCTGAGGGAGTTTAAGGTAAGGGCCGCAAAGATCGTGTTGACACGGCCAGACCTCGCTTCGCTGATTTCCCGGATTGAGGAAGCGAACGAAGACGGAAACTACCTCTTCTCCATCATGCGGGGCTTTAGGCTCGAACACTTATTGAAACGACTGCTCGACGAAGACGAGTTTCTATCCGATTACGGAATACGTTCACTGTCCAAATACCACAAGGAAAACCCCTATGTATTCGAGCATCACGGCCACCACCGGATCGAGTACGAGCCCGGGGAAAGCAAATCGAACATGTTCGGCGGCAATTCGAATTGGCGGGGGCCTATATGGATGCCCCTAAATTACATGATCGTCCAATCCTTGCGAAAATACTACCAGTACTACGGCCCTACCTATGTATACGAGTTTCCCACCGGTTCTGGAAACAAGTTGAACCTCAACCAAATCGCGGATGAAATAACCAAGCGATTGGTACGCCTTTTCGAGCGGGACGGGGCAGGCAAATTCCGCTACCATTCCGACGACCCGCAATCGGTCTTTACCAAAGACGCCCATTTTAAAAACGAACACCTTTTTTATGAGTTCTTTGACGGGGACACGGGAAAGGGGTTGGGAGCCTCGCACCAGACCGGATGGACGGCCCTTATCGCCAATTTGATCATGGAGATGGAGCAGAACAAGGGCTGAGTATCCCTTGGAACATTGCACCAGGGCCTATCGAAGAATACTGTCGTATTTGGATCGGTTGTCCAAAAGTTCGGCTGCGGCCAAAATGGCCTCGTCGTTCTTTAGGTAGTACTCGTAAAGGCCTTCGCGGTAAAAGTAGCGTTTAATGATCTCGTCCTGTAGCTTGCTCTTTATCTCATTTTGATATTCTTCAAGGGCCGTGATCTTACGCTTTTCGATATCGACCAAGAGGGTTTCAAAGTCGCTTTCGATCGCCTCGTTGAAGATTACCTCTTCCCGGTCGGTCATGGCAGCCTTTAAGGTCTTTTCTATTTTGGTCTCAAAAGAGAAGTTGCTTTCGGAGACAAAGGTTTTGAAATCTTCGTAATCGCTGTCGGAGAAGGCGAAATCGTCTACACTGTCCAGGGCGTGTTTGTAATAGTATTGGGTGGCAAAGTCGAAGATTACATTGTTGTTCATTAGGGCCGAGGTCAGTTCATTGGCCTTGGTCGAGGCGATTTCGATATCGGGCAAGACCCCGCCACCATCCTGTACCTTGCGTCCATTGCGCGTGGTAAAGTCGTTAAAGGTGGTTTTTTGGACGGCGTTGCCGTCCTTGTCCCTGTTCCAATAGTCGAGCGATTGGATACATCTTCCCGAAGGGGTGTAGTAACGGCTGATGGTAACCTTCAATTGGGTGCCGTAGGTGAGCTTTAAGGGGCGTTGTACCAAGCCCTTCCCGAAACTACGGGCGCCCATGATTACGGCCCTGTCGAGGTCTTGCAACCCCCCTGAAACGATTTCACTGGCCGAGGCACTGTTGCCGTTGACCAAGACGACCAGGGGAATTTCGGTATCCACCGGTTGGTTCTTGGTCTTGTACTCCCTGTTGAACTTTTTCACCTTTGACTTCGTCGTTACGATCAACTCGCCCTTGTCGACAAATAGGTTGGTTACGTTGATCGCCTCCGATAGGAGGCCGCCCGGGTTGCCGCGCAGGTCGAGGATGATTTTTTCGGCGCCCTGGGCCTTAAGGTCTATGAGGGCCGATTTGGTTTGGCTCGATGCCTTGGCGTTGAATTTGGACAGGACAATGTAGCCGGTTTTGTCGTCGGCCATTTTGTAGAAGGGTACGGCGTCTACTTCGACGGCACCCCGTGTAATGGTGGCGGTTTTGGTTTCACCCTGTCTGGAAAAGGTCACCTCGACCGAAGTGTTGTTGGCCCCCTTTAGGAGCTCGCTGGCGTTATCGTCGAACTTGGCCACTTCGATGTCGCCTATCTTGAGGATCTCGTCGCCCGCTTTGAGTCCCGCCTTATCGGCGGGGTAGCCCTTATAGGGCTCAACGATGAGCAACTTGTCGTCATATGAGCGGACAAGGGCTCCGATACCCGAATACTCACCGGCATTGTTTATGCGGTACGACTCCACGTCCTGTTCGTTCAAAAACTTGGTATACGGGTCGAGCTCGTCGAGCATGTTCTTTATGGCGGTGTCCATCAACTCGGCCGGGTTGGTCTCGTCGACATAGTTCATGTTGAGTTCCTTAAAAAGGGTGGTGAATATCTCGATCTGTTTGGCGATTTCGAAGAAATCGGTCTTTACGAAACCACTTCCGACCACGAACAGGGTCATGGCCATTACGGGGATCAGGATTCTTTTTTTCGCTAAAGCCTTCATTTGGTCTGAATTGTTTGAAGATTTACCATAGGTGTTTTTAGGTGCCCTTTTGCCCTTCCGCCTTTAAAAACTTGGACAAGGTTTTCGTCATGGCGGACTCGATTTCGGTATATGGGGGCATCTTTTTCCCAAGGTATAAAAATAGAAACGCAAAAGAGCCTTCACTATTGTTAAAAACCACATGTTTGTTCAAACGATAGCTTTCGCGCATCAAGCGTTTGATACGGTTGCGGCGCACCGCACTTTTGATGTTCTTTTTGGGGGCTACTGTCCCCACTTGTGCGCGAACCTCTTCGGGAAGTTCGCATTTTAGATAGATCAGCTTGAGCGGAAAGACGGTAACGGACTTGCCCTCTGCAAAAAGCCGGTCGATTACCTTTTTGCTTTTTAACTTTTCTTTTTTGGGGAATTTGAAGTCCATTCGGTTTGAAGTATTTTTGATCAAAAATGGGGCATTCGTAAAACGTGTTGGTTTACGACTGCCCCATCAGCATCTTCACTTTGAGGTGTGGCCGCCCTTTATTCGGCTTTTTGCCAGAGGTTGTCCTCTTGTTTTACGTCGGCCATCAGTTGCGATGGGTCGATCATTACCGCCTTAACCTCCTGCAGGGGCCTATCGATGGTAAAACTATAGGTCGGATACGCCCATGGCCAATCGTTAAGAACCGTTCTTTTGAGTTGGGGGTAGGGGTTTTCCTTTTCGCCGTACATCATTCGAAGCGGGGCATAGAATGTTTCTTGGATACCGTCTTCATAAACGACCAACAGGTCGATGGGCATGGGCATCAGGCCTTTTCGTTCGAGGGTAATTTGGGTCTTTTCGCCTTCGGCCGCCACGTCTTTGATGCCGTAGTCGATGGTGTTGGTGGTTTGGGTCCAATCGGTCAGGTACCAATCCAACTGCATCCCCGATACTTTTTCGGCGGTGCGTATGATGTCGTTCGGAACGGGGTGCTTGAACTTAAAGTCGGCATAGTACTTTCTAAGGGTCTCCATGAGCTTGTCCTGGCCTATTACATAACCCAGTTGCGATAGAAATATGGAGCCCTTGCTGTAGGCCGAGATGCCGTAGGCGTAGTTGAGGTCGTAGCGATCGGCGTGGGTCGTCTGTGGTTGTTCCCTGCCCGACTGCACCAGGTTGTAATAGCCCTTATAGCTGCCCTCAAACGGGTTTTCCTTGTTCTCTTCCATTACGGCGTTCATGGCCAAGCTGGAAATAAACGTAGTAAAACCTTCGTCCATCCACTCGTGTTTCGATTCGTTGGTGGCCAGTACGTGCTGAAACCACGAATGGGCCATTTCGTGGGCCGTAACGCCCACGAGGCTGCCGAACTTTCGCTGTCCGGTGATCAAGGTGGCCATGGCGTATTCCATTCCGCCGTCACCGCCCTGTATAACCGAATATTGCCCGTACGGGTATTCCCCTATGTTCTTGTTGAAGAACTCCATGAGCTCGGCCGTTTTTGGCTGTAGCTTTTTCCAATTGTCGATAATGTCCTTATCGTCCTTGTACAGAAAATGGAGCAGGGGCCCGTTCTCGACCCGAAGGGTATCGTGAAGGTAGTCGGGATCGGCTGCCCACATAAAGTCGTGCACCATCGGGGCCTTAAAATGCCAGGTCAGGGTCTTGCCTTTCGGCTTTTTGACCTTGCTTCCCGGGGCCTCATAGCCATGGCCTATTTCTTGGGGGTTTTGGAGGTAGCCGCTTCCGCCTACCACATAATCCTTGTCGATGGTCAATTTTACGTCGAAATCGCCCCACACGCCGTGAAACTCACGGGCAATGTACGGGGTGGGGTGCCATCCCTCAAAGTCGTACTCGGCCATTTTAGGGTACCATTGGCTCATGGAGAGGGCCACACCCTCTGAACTGTTTCGGCCGGCCCTTCGGATCTGTAGGGGAACCTGCCCTTCAAACACCATGTCAAAGGTCGTTTTCCCCCCGGGAGGGATGGGCTTGGCCAAGTCGACCACAAGAATGGTGCCCTCTTCGACAAAATCGACCTTTTGCCCGTCTTGCAATAGCGAACTGACATGGAGGTAACCCATTTCGTCCTCGCTTAAAGAGGCAATTCGACTGGTGTTTTCATCGGTCATCATACGTCCATCGGGATCGGCGATGGTCTGTAAACGGATGTCCATTTCACTACCGGGCTGAAAGGCGTTGAAGTAGAGGTGGTAGTACACCCTGCCAAGCGCATCGGGAGAGTTGTTGGTATATACCAATTTTTGCGTTCCCGTGTATCGATAGTTCTTTACATCCATGGTCACGTCCATCGTATAATCGACATGTTGTTGCCAATACGAGGTGTTCTGGGCGATCGCCGTCGCCGAGAGGAACAAGAGAAAAAGGCCTTTGAAATAGTTCATAATACGAAATCTGTAACGTTCTAAATAGTTATTGCGACTACAATTTAATCTTTCCTGCGGAAACATTGTGCGCCATAATCAAGGCGTTGTAGGCATTGACGATGGTTCCCGCCTTGGATATCTCGCTCAGGGTAGCCGTTTTCGAGGTATCGCCCGATACTATGACCTGGGTTCGAGGGGCGAGGCCCGATTGCATAATGATCTGTTTGACCTCCGAAGCCGTCAATTTGGGGTAGTAGGAACGGATCAGGGCCGCAACACCGGCAACGGCAGGGGCCGCCATGGAGGTTCCGCCCTGAAAGTCGTACTCGCTACCCGGCATGGACGAGTAAATATCGTCGCCAGGGGCGAAAACATCGACATTCACCTTTCCGTAGTTGCTGAAGCTGGCAACCATTTCAGACCCGTACTTGGGCGTCAAGGCACCAACGGTAATAACATTGTCGGCAATTTCGGGTCCGTTGTTCACTTGGTCGTTCGGAAAATTGGGATTGGCGGGGTCGTCGAGGTCGGCTCCCTCGTTACCTGCGGCATGAACGAAAAGCACATCGTTGTCGGCGGCATACTTGATGGCATCGTAGACCCATTGGGCCTTGGGCGAGTAGGCCTTTCCAAAGCTGCCGTTGATGATCTTGGCACCGTTGTCGACGGCATAACGTATGCCCAGGGCGATGTCTTTATCGTATTCGTCGCCGTTGGGTACGGCACGGATGCTCATGATCTTTACGTTGTTGGCCACCCCGTTGACGCCGATACCGTTATTGCGCTCGGCCGCAATGATGCCGGCAACGTGGGTACCGTGACTTTCATCTTCGGAACGGCTTTGGGGGTTGCCGTTGCCGTAATCGGTATCGTTGATGTCGTACGGATCATCGCCAACAACCTTTCTTCCGTCGAAATCGACGTTGTAGTTATAGTTGACCTGATCGGTGAAGTAATTGATGCCCGCTTCGATTTGTTCGAGCACTTTGGGAATGGTGTCCTCATAGGTCAACATTTGCGACAAGATGCCGACATTCTGTTGCATGGCCTGGTCCGCAGTTGCGATTCCTGCAAGGTCTTCCTTGGTGTAATTGTCTTTTCCCAGTTCCTTCTTCACGGCCTCGTCGGCATTTTTAACGGCTTGGAAAATTTGCTCGTACTGCTGTTTTTGCTGTAGGGCCTTGGCGTACTCTTCCTCAACCTTGGCCTTGGCCTTGGCCTGAAGGGCGGCATCGCCCAATTTCAATTTGACGATACGGGTCACTTCAAGCTGTTCGTTGTACGATTCGCCCAAGAAGTTGTATCCATGGATATCGTCTACATAGCCATTGTTGTCGTTGTCGATTCCGTCTCCGGGAATTTCGTCCTCATTGACCCAAAGCACATCGTCAAGGTCTTCGTGTTTTAGGTCGATACCGGAATCAAGTACGGCCACTACGACGGTTTCCCCTTTTTTGTTCTTGATGATTTCGGCATAGGCCTTGTCTACGCTCATACCGGGAATGGTGTCCGAAACCAGGTCTAAATGGCCCCAATGCTTTTTTTCGGCATCGGTCAGGTCGGATATTTTCAGGGGGGTGGTATCGATGTTCTCGATAGGGGTCGAAACCAAGGTGGTGGCTCCGCAGCCCATCAGCAGAAGGGCCATTGAAAATCCAAAAACGGATTTAGGAAATAATCGTGTCATATAAACAATTTGAGATTAGTGTAAGCGTTTGTGAAATGCACCAGGATTCAAGGCGGGGAAGGACTCTAAATTGCCCCGATCGGCCATGGTTACAAAACAGGTTTTGCCATTTTTGCCCCCAAAGGTAATATTTGAAGGCTTTTTTCCCTTCAATTGTACCTCTTTTATGATTTTTTTATTGGGTGAGACGATAAGTACGGTGCCTTTTCCGTAGCGGGTGACGTACAGGTTGCCCTTGGCGTCGCATCGCATGCCGTCCAATCCGAAGTCTTCGAAGGTCATGAAGCGGGTTTTGTTGCCCAGGCTGCCGTCTGGGTCGATGTCGTATCGCCAGATGTTGCGCTGTACCGATTCGTTAACGTATAGGTTTTTGCCATCGGGGCTGACCTCGATGCCGTTGGTGGTGCCCATGTGGTCTTCGAGCAGGACAATTTCCTTATTGGCCTTTACCTGCCAAAGACGACCGGTGCCTTCGGCCCAATTGGGGTCGCTGAGGTAAATGGTGCCGTTGGGCGCTATGGCCAGATCGTTGGGTTGGCTCATATCGGGGTTATGGGCGTAGACCTCGGCTTTTTTGCCGCCCTTTTCGATGCGGTATACCGTGTGCCCGACATAGTCGGCTACATACATGTGTCCCGCGCTGTCAAAACGGATGCCATTTCCAATACTTTTACCCGGAAGTTTGGTAAATACTGCACTTTCGCCGTTTTCGTATACGATTCCTATCGTGCCCTCTTCCCTGTAGTTGACGGCATAGAGCTTACCGTCTTGATCGACTGCCGGACCTTCGATGCCCTTGGTAAAGCCCCACTCGGGCGTAAAGTCGGAACTGGTCGCCTTTTGTGGGCCACATGAGCAAAGCCAGAGGGCGGATACTAACATACCGAAAGGTATTTTGATGGGGTCAACTGTTGAAAACTTCATCGAAGGTGTAGGTTTTGTCCAAACGAATTCCCCGTTCGGTGGATTTTAGGGTACAAATTTCGTTGTGTGCGTCGTGCTCGAAAAAGAGCAGGTAGTCGTCGGTCAAGGCCTTGTTCAAGAAAACCTCTTTTTCTTCGAGGGTCAATAGGGGCCGGGTATCGTAGCCCATAACATAGGGCAGGGGAATATGGCCCACGGTGGGGATCAGGTCGGCGACGAAGACGAGGGTCTTGCCCTTGTACCTGAGGTGGGGCAACATTTGTTTATCGGTATGGCCGTCGACAAAAAGAATATCGAAGCCGAGTTCGGAATTTTTTAGAAAACGGCCCGAATCCCTTTGTATGAAGTTGAGCTGGCCGCTTTCGTGCATGGGCAGGAGGTTTTCCCTTAAAAAGGAAGCCTTTTCGCGGGCGTTGGGTTCGGTGGCCCATTTCCAGTGCTCCTCGTTGGTCCAGAACTTGGCATTTTTAAAGGCGGGCTCATAGCCCGTCCTGTCCTTGTTCCATTGGATGCTTCCCCCGCAATGGTCGAAATGAAGGTGGGTCATAAAGACATCGGTGATGTCGTCGCGGTGAAAGCCGAATTTTTCAAGGGAGGCGTCCAAGCTATGGTCGCCCCAGCGATAGTAATAACCGAAGAACTTGTCCGATTGCTTGTTCCCCAGGCCCGTATCGATCAAGATCAACCTGTCGCCATCCTCGATCAGAAGGCTTCGGGCGGCGATATCGATGAGGTTGTTGGCGTCGGCAGGATTGGTCTTTTGCCAAATGGTCTTCGGCACGACACCGAACATGGCTCCGCCGTCTAGCTTAAAGTTTCCGGTTTCTATGGGATAAAGGGTCATGGGTCTTGGTTCTAGAAGATGCGCAAATTAAGAAAAGCCTTGATGAAGTACAACAAATGGGGGAATATCGGGGAAAACGAAGGCAGCCTGCGCCCCTTCATAAATATACCTAACGTTATATTTGTGGGTTTCCCTTCTATGGGGGGAATATCCCAGCCTTGGTGGCAGACGTCCTTTTGATGGTCGCTGGGTGGCCTCCATGCCGGTCATCGGATGTAGACCACTTGTTCCCCGGGCTTTATCGTGTCGTTGAAATGAAAGGGCCGCTTGATCCCTTGCCCGTCGAGGATCACAATGGGGAGCACTTCCTGGTCTTTTGCGTTTTTCTTTACCCATTCCCTGGTGCTGATCTCTTTGTCTATCCTTTCCGTCCTTTCCTCAAAATCACCTGTTGAGATCTTATACGACCAGGAGTCCATATCGGTTTTGTTGGCAAACAGCGAAGAGGCATCGATGTGTCCCAAAAGGTTGGGTCCGGCCCCGTTTTCAACCGGCGACATCAGCACTATCCTGTTCGGTATATAGAACGAATTGTAGGCCAATTGTGCCGATAGAAGGTTGATCTCACTGTTGCCCGTCAAGGCGATAAAGGTGTGTTTGGACAGGGCATCGGCGGCTTCGAAGGCATCTTCCTTAAGGCCGTTTCCGTGTATGGCGTTGAGGCCTTGCGCCAGGGCTTCGTTCACCAGGTCTTTATTGGAGTCGATCAGGGTTACATCGTTCTGTTGGGCCAGCTGTTTGGAGAGGTATAGGCCCAAGGGGTTGGCCCCGAGTACCAGAAATCCCTTTCGGGCATCCTGTTTTACGAGTTCGCCCCGTTTTCTGAGCCAATTGGTGGTCCATGTTAGAAAGACGGGTACGGTAAGGGTTGTTGAAATGGCCATAAACACCAATATGGAAAAAATCTCTTGGGAGATTATGTTCATTTGCAGGCCGATACCCGCAATAATGATCTCTACGGCACCCCTGCCGTTCATTCCCGTACCAATGGTAAATCCTTCGCGCCATCCGTATCCGCTGGGCAGGTAAAAAAGGGTGGTCCCCAAGATTTTGCCCACAACGGCGCCTACGATGATCAAAACCAATAAGGCGAGGTCGGTCTGAAAGACCTCGAGGGTAACGTGAAACCCGGCCGTAACGAAAAATATGGGGGCCAAAAAGCCGATTGAAATGTCGTGAAAGACCCCGGTTACCTCCTTAAGTACGGGTCTTGAAAACACGCCATCGCGTATAAAGAGTCCGCCCATAAAGGCGCCTAAAATTCCGTGAAGTCCGGCCAGCTCCGCCAATTCGGAAAAGCCCAGGATAATAATGACCATAATACTGAAATGCGCCGTACGGCCCGAAAGTTGGGCCTTGGCCAGTAATTTTCCTATCACGGGAAACAGATACACCCCCGTTAGTCCCGAAAAGGCAAAGAAGAGGATGGCCTTGGCCGCTACCCAGCCCAAGCCCAGGGCATCGATGCTTCCGGCCTCGACAAAACCGATGATCCCGGCAAAAATGATCAGGGCCAGTGTATCGGAGATCAGGGCCCCGGCCATCAGCACATAGGCTATCCGGGTGTCCAAAAGTTTTAGGTCTACCAAAATCCTGCTTTTTGTTGCCAAAGAGGTAACGCCCACGGCGATACCGACGAACAGGCCGGCTATTTGTGTGCCCCCAAAGGCCAAGATGGTATAGTAGCCGAGGGCAAAAGGCACCACAAAGCCCCCCACGGCAGCCAATAGGCCTGCCCAGGAAGCCTTGCCCAGGTCCTTAAAATTGATTTCCATTCCGATATAGGCCATAAGGAAGAGGATTCCTATTTCGGCCAGAATATCAAGGGCTTCGGAGGTGTCGAGAATTCCGAGTATGGCAGGACCCAGTACGATTCCGATAAGGAGCTCCCCCAAAATAGAGGGGAAACCCATACGCTTTGCCGTTATTCCGCCAATCCAGGCGGCCGACAGTACCAATAGCAGGTTGACGATACTAAGTTCTTCCATAGGTTAAATTTTTGGGGTTCAGGAAATTAAGTAGAAAAAATAACCAAATAAAGATTACCATGCAAGGGGGGGCAAAAGATAATTTGCGGGAGGGTGCGGCGCTATGCCGTCGAAATAATGCGGGCCTTGATTTTTATTGGATTTGGAAGGGCTTGTTTTAGGTCGGGCCCAAGGTTTTTTTCCCGTTGATGGATTTTTTTCTATATTAAAACCTATCTTGCCTGAAATTTTTTTATGGTAGAATTAGCCGGAATAATCATTCTTGGAATAGTTGCACAATGGGTGGCATGGCGATTTAAACTGCCGGCCATTTTGCCCCTTATCCTTATAGGCCTTTTGGTGGGGCCGATATCTACATTGTTTACCGAAGACGGGACAAAGTTGATCCGACCTATCTGGAACGAGAAGGAAGGCCTTTTTCTCGGGGAAAGCCTTTACCATTTTGTCTCTTTGGCCATAGGGGTCATTCTGTTCGAGGGCGGACTCACCCTTAAACGTTCCGAGGTGACCCGGGTGGGGCCGGTAATTACCAAGCTGATTACGGTGGGCAGTGCGGTGACTTTTTTTATGGCGGGTACGGCTGCCCATTTCGTTTTCGGACTCTCATGGCAGATTTCCTTTTTGTTTTCGGCCCTTATCATCGTAACCGGTCCAACGGTCATTACCCCCATTCTCAGAAATATTCCCCTAAGGAAAGACCTATCGGCCATATTGAAATGGGAGGGCATACTTATTGACCCCATTGGTGCGCTCGTAGCGGTACTGGTCTTCGAGTTTATCAGTATCGGTGAGGGACAGGGGTATACCCAGACCGGACTGTTGGAGTTTGTAAAGGTGTTGTTGCTGGGCTTTACCTTTGGCTTCACTTTTGCCCACGCCCTGACCCTGGCCATAAAAAAGAACTATGTACCCCATTATTTGTTGAATGTGGTGTCTTTGTCCGTGGTGCTTTCGGTTTTCGTAATTTCCGAGTTGTTCGCCCACGAATCGGGCCTGTTGGCCGTGGTGGTCATGGGAATGGTCATGGGCAATACCCAGTTACCCAATATCAAGGAACTGCTCTATTTTAAGGAATCGATCAGTATTTTATTGATCTCCATGCTCTTCATCCTGCTTTCGGCCAGTATGAACCTGCCCGAACTCGAGCTCCTGTACAATTACAAGACCCTGGTTCTTTTTGGCATCGTGGTATTTGTGGTAAGGCCCTTGGGCGTGTTCTTGAGTACCTTGGGATCCAACCTGAACTTTAGGGAAAAGCTGTTCATCAGTTGGGTGGGCCCCAGGGGTATCGTAGCCGCGGGCATCGCTTCGCTTTTTGGGTCTAAACTGATCTTGAGGGGCGAGCCCGGGGCAGAATATATTACCCCCTTGGTCTTTATGATCGTTTTGGGCACCGTTCTGCTCAATGCCTCCACGGCGCGGTTTATGGCCAAATGGCTGGGCGTATTCTTGGAAAAATCGGAAGGCATCGTAATTATAGGGGCCTCGAAGGTATCGAGGTTGATTGCCGACTACCTGCAAAAGAACAACCGCCATGTGGTGCTCATCGACAACAACCAGACCAATATCGAGAAGGCCAAAAAATTGGGTATAGAGGCCATTACGGCCAACATCTATTCCGACAACCTGACCGACAACATCGAGCTGAACGACGTAGGCTACCTTATGGCCCTTACCGGCAACTCCGATATCAACAAATACGCGGTCGATAAATTTGGCAGTCAGTTTGGCGAAAACGGTACGTTCAGGTTGATCGACTCCGACGAAATGAACGACCCGGAGAACAACCCCAAGGAGGGGCTTTTCTCACATACCGACGATTTTATCAAACTGACCGAAACGGCCCGTATGTTTCCCATTATCCATGAAATCGAGATAAAGGACAAGGAACACTACGAGGGGCTTATCGAAATTACCAAGGCAGACGATTACGTGGTACCCATCTTTCTAAAAACCCCTGACGGCGACCTTAAGATCATACCTTCCTTCAGTACCGAATTCGAGGACATCAACGGAGGATGCCGATTGGTATATTTAGGGCGTGTGCTTGATGCCGATGATAGCGACGATGATGCGAATGAAGGGGATTAACCCGAGAATGGCATTGTTTTCAGAACGGTAACCGATATCTCGTCCGTACCGATTTCGTGGTAGTCTTCGTGTTCCAGACGATAGAAGGGTATCGCCGCCTCCCGCTTAATTTTATCTTCCAAGAGCTCAGTATCGATTTCGCCACTTTCTTGGCGCCAGATAAAGATGGAGTGCTGTTTGGTTTCGCTTGATGCGTGTTTCGCAATAAATTTGGCAATATAAGTTGTCATAGGTTTTGGAGGAACTAAATTCAACACAACTAAAACAGAAAGAAGGCCAAAAAATTGTTTGAAATTGTGCAGTTGAACGAAAAAATGTAAGAATTATCTTTAAAATATCAAGAAGCCATTGATACTTAAAAAGTTAAGGATCGATAAAAAAACGGCCTCTTTTAATTGCGGAAAAAACGGACACCAAAACCCAAAAAAACACCTTTGGGCAAGTCCAAATTTATACGGGGTAGACTGCTCTTATCGCGAGAACAGAACGATACACCCTATTTGCTTATTATAAGTACCCACGGATGGGCGTCAGGCGCTGTGAAGATGGGGTCTCCAACTGTTTTTGTCGGCATTTTTTCTCCTGTTTTGGGGTTTGCCCAATGGTAATTCAGGCCCAAGGGCACACTGGGAATTTTTATGGAGCCCCCTTCGTTGAGGTAGGCGATATACAACTCGCCTTCCTTGGCCAACAAGGGCTTGCCTTCGGCGAGGTCAAAGCGTTTCTCGATATCGGTCAGGTCGTAGTCCTTTAGAATTTTTCCTACAAGGCCTACATGGCTAGCGCCTTCCAATTGCATGGCCTCCTTCCACGAAGTGGCCTGGTCCGTCCACGCCTGCCAGCCTTCCTCGGTAGGGGATATCTTCCATTGCCAAAGGGTGGCCGCTCCGTACGCCACGCCCATGGTTCCCCCGTGCATCAGTTGCATCCATGCTTCTTCGCCCTGCCACCAACCCAGGCCCTTTTTACCATTGTCCATGCCTTCGTAGGTAGGTTCGCCGTTGGCACTTCCCTTTGTAGGAAGGTTGGCGTACATGCGTTCCACTTTATGGTATAGGTGTTCGCCGTTATGGCCCGTCTGTGCCCATTGAAAATCGAGCCATTCCTCTGCTTGGTGGCTTTTGTTGTAGTGAAAACAATGGTCGCTGCCTTCCTTTGCCCAAGAGGCGAGGTAGTCGTCGCAGGGGTTGTAATGAATACCTGTAGGTTGGGCGTAGCAATCCCATTTCTCGAGCATTTCCCCGCTTTCAAGAATACCGGGGTCTTTGCCGTTATGGTCGCCGCCTAGTAGCCAAATGGCAGGAAGGCTTCCGTATCGGGCCAGCAGGTATTTGCAATAGCGTTCATATTCCTTGGGATCGATGGTCCTTCCCAGCACATCGAGCCCCTTCCATCCGAAGCCGTGAAAAACAGGTTGGTGCACCGGTACGATTTCATGGGCTATAAGGATGTTTATGATCTTATCGTAATATTGAAAGTAATCGACGTTCATCTGGTTCAAGCTGCCTTCCGACAAGTCGTTGAAAGCCCTTTTAAACCCCTGTTCGGTATTTCGTTTGTTCGGTCCCTCGGCCTTCATGTCGGGTTGCAAGGTCATCAGCAATACCGTATTAAAGCCTTTTTTCTGCCGGTCTTTTGCATAGGTCTCCACTTGTTCCGTTGTGGCCCGAAAGGGGATGGCCCAGGGCGTGTCGGCCACCATAAGAAAAGGTTTTCCGGAATGGTGCACAATGCTCCGGTGTCCTTTTGACATGGTCAACAGGCCGTTTTTGAGCAATGGGTTGGTACCTGAATGGGGAACGGACCTAAAAATTCCCGTCTGCCCGTGCAGGCCAGCATCGTTTTTGTTGGATGCAAAGGATGTCCACTTCCACGAGGTATTTGCGGTAGTCGGTGCAAAGCGTATTTTCCAGATGTTGCCCCCGTCCCAAAAGGCAGGCCTTTTAAAT
This sequence comes from Pseudozobellia thermophila, assembly GCF_900141855.1. GTDB lineage: Bacteria > Bacteroidota > Bacteroidia > Flavobacteriales > Flavobacteriaceae > Pseudozobellia > Pseudozobellia thermophila. The sequence goes on along the minus strand of NZ_FQYU01000001.1, from coordinate 458,293 downwards.
TCACGGTTTTGCTCATCGTAAAAGAGGGCCCAAACCTCGACATCGGTGTAGGGGTTCTTGTATTCTTCTTTTGAGGCCAAGGTGATTTCAAGGGTCGTCCATTGTTCCACATCCCCCGAAGAAGATTGGCCCATGGTGAAACAAAAAGGAATCCATAAAAGGAGATAAAACGGAAAGGGCCTCATTTTGAGTTGGTTTTGACCATGAAGATAGTAAAATGCACGGTATTCGGACCTCTCTACCCATAAGGATGGGTCGCTCTCAGCGGGATGGTATCCGGTAATCAGGTGCGACATGCACCATACGGGCAGTCCTTTTCCTTTGGCAGTCGCGGGGTTGTTCGAAAGAGGACTGACAGGTCTGCCCAATGCCCCGTGAGGAAATCGTACATAAGAAAAAACACTTTCCGTATCGACCCGGGACAAAACGTTTGATTACCAATACGTTATTACTTTCTGGTGCCTACGCTTCACCCAAGACGGCAAGTCCTATGTTAATTTTCCTACAATATTTGAATGTTCCCAACGTTTTTGAGGTAATTCAATTTTATGCAAACCAAAACCCAAACTTAGTATGAAAAAACCTATTTTATTCCTTGCCTTGGCCAGCATGGTCGCCTTTACCAATTGTTCAAAAGATGATGACGACACGGATCCGATCGTCGGTACCTGGGTGAGTGAATCGAGTATTACGCCCGAAGGAGGGGAAACCACGACCTATAAGGATATATGGATTTTTGAGGAGGACCATACGGGAGCGTACACCGATACGACCAATGGCCAAGTGAACCGGGAGACCGATTTTATTTGGACCAAAACGGACGAGGGTTACGAGGTGGACTATGCGGAAGAAGGGGTGCGCAATAACGAAACCTTCACCATTGGGGAGCTCCTGGGAGAAACCACTTTGGAAAAAGGAGGGGCTTTGATAGCCATGAAAGAATAGGCCATAGGCCCGATGAAAATAGAAAGTCCCTTACAAACTTAGATGTAAGGGACTTTTTTTAATCGTTTAGCTTCAATACGGCCATAAAGGCTTGCTGGGGAATTTCGACATTGCCTACCTGGCGCATGCGTTTTTTCCCTTTTTTCTGTTTTTCCAAGAGCTTTCTTTTTCGCGAGATATCGCCCCCGTAACATTTGGCGGTCACATCCTTACGAAGGGCCTTTATGGTCTCCCTCGAGATTATTTTCGCACCGATGGCGGCCTGGATGGGGATATCGAATTGCTGGCGGGGAATCAGTTCCTTCAGCTTTTCGCACATTTTCTTACCGATGCTCTGGGCATTGTCGGCATGGATAAGGGCCGACAGGGCGTCCACGGGTTGTGAGTTTAAAAGGATATCGACGCGTACCAATTTGGATACCCGCATCCCGATCGGGGCGTAGTCGAAGGAGGCATAGCCTTTCGATACGGTCTTTAGACGGTCGTAAAAGTCGAAGACGATCTCGGCCAGGGGCATGTCGAAACTGAGCTCGACGCGTTCGGTGGTCAGGTATGTCTGGTTGGTAATAATGCCCCGTTTTTCGATACACAAAGACATGACGTTGCCCACAAAATCGGCCTTGGTGATAATGGTCGCCTTGATATAGGGCTCTTCTACCCGGTCGATTCCCGAGGGATCGGGCAGGTCGGAGGGGTTGTTGACGATGATGGGTTGATCGGGGTTCTTTCGCGTATAGGCATGGTAACTTACGTTAGGTACCGTGGTAATCACCGTCATATTGAACTCCCGTTCGAGGCGTTCCTGAATGATTTCCATGTGGAGCATCCCCAAGAAACCACATCTAAAGCCAAAGCCAAGGGCGGCACTGCTCTCAGGGGTAAATACCAAGGAGGCGTCGTTTAACTGCAGTTTTTCCATGGAAGACCGCAGTTCTTCAAAGTCTTCGGTGTCTACGGGATAGATGCCCGCAAAAACCATCGGCTTTACATCCTCAAAGCCCGCAATGGCATTCTTTGTGGGGTTGTCGGCATCGGTAATGGTATCGCCGACCTTCACCTCACGGGCGTCCTTGATCCCGGTGATCAAATAGCCCACGTCGCCCGCCTTTATACTTTGTTTCGGGTGTTGCACCAGTTTTAAGGTACCCACCTCATCGGCATAGTAACTCTTATCGGTCGCTACGAACTTTATCTTCTGGTTTTTCTTGATTTCGCCGTTGATGACCCTAAAATAGGTCTCAACGCCCCTAAAAGGGTTGTATACCGAGTCGAAGACCAAGGCCTGCAAAGGTTCGTCGGGGTTGCCCTCGGGTGCGGGAATCCGTTCTATAATGGCTTCCAAGATGGCCTCGATCCCGATGCCGGTCTTGGCACTGGCCGGTATTACTTCCTCCGCCGTACAGCCCAAGAGGTCTACGATATCGTCGGTCACTTCCTCGGGGTTGGCACTGGGCAGGTCTACCTTGTTCAATATGGGAATGATCTCCAGATCGTTCTCCAAGGCCAAGTAAAGGTTGGAAATGGTCTGGGCCTGAATGCTCTGTGCGGCATCGACCACGAGAAGCGCCCCTTCACAGGCGGCGATCGAACGCGATACCTCATAGGAGAAATCGACATGGCCCGGGGTGTCGATCAGGTTCAACACATAGCTTTCACCTTTGTACACATAGTCCATTTGGATCGCATGGCTCTTAATGGTAATGCCCCGTTCGCGTTCGAGGTCCATATTGTCGAGCAGTTGCTCTTTTTTTTCACGGGCGGTAACGGAACCCGTAAAATCCAATAGACGATCGGCCAAGGTACTTTTACCATGGTCAATATGGGCAATGATGCAAAAGTTTCTGATGTTCTTCATAGCAGCTGAACAGCGGTTAAGGGCGCAAAGATAAGTTATTTTACTACGTTTTTATTAAATATCAAACACTTGGGCCATAAACCGTTAAGAGAAGGCCGTTCAAGCGAAGCGTGCATGGCTAAAAGGCAATTAGGCAGCGCTTAAGCGATTGATAGATAAAAAGTTACCTTGCTCATTGTAATATAATAAATTTATACTTGTAAGATTTTACCTTGTTTATTAGATTTGATGCTCATTCGAACAGACAAATTGAGAACTCGTTTTTGCCCCGTTTTGTTTTTTTTGCTCTTTAGCTTACCTGTATTTTCCCAAAGTTTTTCAGTTTCGGGTAGGGTAAACGATGAGGCACGGCTGCCCGTTGCCTTTGCCCACGTGGTGCTGCTCCGGACTACGGATTCTACCTTGGTCAATGGGGCCAGTACCGATGACGAAGGAAATTACCTCATAGAAAACATAAAGGCCGGCCCCTATTTTCTAAAGGCCAGTTTTTTGGGGAACGAATCGGAATGGCGTAAGATCGACCTCAAGGGCGACCTTCAGGCGGAACCCTTGGAGCTGCTTACGGCATCGCAATTGGAGGAAGTCGTGGTCAGCCAGCGGAAGCCCAGGCTCGAGCGGCAAGTAGACCGATTGGTATTTAATATTGAAAATACCGCTTTGGCCGATAGCGAGATCTGGGAAGTACTCAGGCGGACCCCGGGGGTATTGATCGTCAACGACAAGTTACAGGTGAACGGCAGCAGCCAGATAGGTGTTCTTATCAACGGCCGTAAGGTACATCTGCCCAAAGGCGACATCATCAACCTCTTGTCCGGCACCTCGGCCAGCTCCGTCGAGGCCATAGAGGTGATTACCACGCCCCCGGCCAAATACAGTGCCGAAGACAATGCCCTGATCAACATCAAAATGAAAAAGAACCTTGTGGCAGGGTACAACGGGGCCATTTACAATAATTACGTTCAGGGCATTTTGCCCAAGCACACCGTGGGCACCGAACATTATTTTAAGGGAAAGAAGACCAGCTTTTCTCTCAACTACAATTTTAAACACCGGAGAACGGTGGTAAAGTTCACCGACCGCACCCATTTTTTCGACGGCCCCGACACGTTTTCGACCTGGTTGGGCCAACAAGACCACGTCAAGCGCAGCGAGCAACACAACCTCTCGGCCTTTTTCGATTACGACCTGGGCGACAAAAGCCATTTAAGCCTTTCGGCCATTACCCTTTGGCAGCCCGATATCGAAAGGCACTATAACAATGTAACGGATATTGAGGGCGACAGCCTGTACTCGCATTTTGAAAGTTACAACCGTTCACAGGAAAGGGAAATCAATACTTCGTACTACGTCGACTACGAACACCAACTGAACGACAAGGGGGCGGAAATTACCCTAAACGGGCATTATACCTTTTACGACAACAGCGAGGCCCAAAGGCTCGACACCGACTTCTACGATTTGGACGGTCAATATTTGACCCGAAACGACTTTAGCATTAATACCGAACAGTATATTAACTTGTACGGCCTACGGGCCGACTTTTCGACACCCCTGGGAAGCTCGGTCAAATTGGAGACCGGACTCAAATACGCCGATATCGCTTCGAAGAACATCGTGCTGCAAGAGGGGTTCGACCTCGAAACCCCCGGTGCTTCGCCGACGGGGGCAGGCACCTTCAAGTACGACGAGTCGATATTTGCCGGATACGCCTCGATCAATGCCGAATGGAAGCAATGGAGATTAAAGGGCGGACTCAGGGGCGAATATACCGATACCCAAGGGGTATGGAGCCTGGGCCAGGACAGCAGGGACAACCACTATTTGGAATGGTTCCCATCCGTTTCAATGGATTATACCCCGCTTTCGGACCATAGTTTTAAGGCCTATTATTACCGAAGGATCGAAAGGCCCCGCTATGCTTCCATCAACCCCTTTCAAATCTTTGAGAGCAACTTTACGACCATTGAGGGCAATCCCGAGCTATTGCCCGCTACCACGAGTTATGCTGCCGTCGGATATACCTTTAAAAAAAGTTATACCATTGAGTTGTTTTACAAGAACGAGGTCAACGGCTTGGGCGAGTTCGTGTTTCAGGACAACGACCTTCATTGGCTGCGCTTTATCCACAAAAACGTCGACCGAAACTATAATTACGGCGTCGACCTGATCTTGAACAAAGACATTACCTCCTTTTGGGACTGCTATCTTCTCGCCAGTTTTTACCAAGAGAAAATCCGTTTTAAAGGCCTTGATTCCGATGTACCTGTCGAAAACCAACTCTTCAGCTGGTTTATGAAGACCAATAACGGTTTTTCCTTTCTCAAGGATGGCTCGCTTACCGCCGACCTGAGCTTTATCTATTATGCCCCCTTGCTTTCGAGGAACATGAGGTACGATTCCCTAAGTGCCCTGGACCTCCTGTTCCGAAAAACGTTTTGGAACAAAAAGGCCAGTCTATCCATAGGGGTCAACGACATTTTTAACCAAGGAAACCGATATACCACAAGAAAATACCTGGACCAGGACAATTCTACCTTGCGAAGGGGAGAGAACCGCTTGTTTACCCTGGGCTTCCGGTATAAGTTCGGCAACACGAAAATCCGTGACAACCAAAAGTATAAGAGCACGGAAGAGGATAGTAGAATATAAGGCTATGGCATACCAATCAGAATAGTGCCGCAAACCCCCAAACTGATAAGCAGGTAGACCCCGGCAAGGATTACGAATATTTTGCCGGGCTTCTTTTTCTGTTTTGACAACAAGACCACCCCGATGATAAGAAAAACAATAGCGGGGCCGAACATGATTAAAAAGAGGAGGGTGACCAGGCCGTCCAGGTTTCCGACTTCCAAGGGTAAATTCATCATGGCGTTTCGTTTTGTAGTTCTTTCAATCGGTTTATTTTATCATCCCTGTAAAACAGGTTCATCGTTTCAAAAGGGATTATCTTATTGTCTTTGTTCACGATATGGACACACGATTTTTTGATCGCCCTGACATCAAAATTATGGGCATCGATAAACTGCATGATGATGATGCGAAAAAGATTGTCGTACCCCAATTCGGGGGCATCTATTTCGGGCAGGCAACACATGATGCTCTGTAGGTTTTCCGATGCTTTTTCTACCGAGTTGCCCGTACTAAAAAGCGCGATCATTTTTCCGTGCAGTTGCTCGTCTTGCTCGTAGATGATCGTATTTTTTCCTTCGTTCAATAGATCATCGGGGTTGATATATCGGGTCAAAGGACTCACTTCGCCGTCTATCTTTAGGGCATAGGCCATGACCAGGGCATCGGGGTTGCAGGGCACCGGTATTAGATCGTCGGGTTCAAAAATAGGGGACTGCTCCAGTATTTTTCTACGTACCTCGGTGAGGGTAATTCGATTTTCATCGACATCAAAATGCTCTAAACGCCCGGCGATCTGTGTAGGTTGAAAGGTAACTCCCCGCACACATTTTTGACGAAGGGCAAAGTCTATGGTCTCTCCCATTTCATGGTCGTTAAGGCCTTTTTGAAGCGTAACCACCAAGGTTGTGGAAAGGTTCAGCCTATTTAGGTGTTCCAGTGCCTTTAAACGAATGTCGGCCAAATCTGCCCCGCGTAGGGTTTGTAAAACCTCGTTGTTCAAGGAATCGAACTGCAGGTAAATCTCAAAATCGGGCATATAGGTGGCCAGTTTCTCGGCAAAGCCAAAGTCCTTCGCAATTTTTATACCGTTGGTGTTGACCATCAAATGGCGAAAGGGCAAGGTTTTGCAGTAGTCCAGAATTTCAAGGAAATCGGGGTGTAGGGTAGGCTCGCCACCGCTGAGCTGTACCACATCGGGCTCGCCTTCGTTCCTTACGATGGCATCCAACATCGATTTTACCTCCGCCAATGTACGGTGCCTACCATAGGTGGGCGATGACCCGGCATAGCAGGTAGGGCAGGTAAGGTTGCAACGGTCCGTTAACTCCACCACGGTTAGGCAAGAATGCTGTTCGTGATCGGGGCACAGGCCACAATCGTAGGGGCAACCGTAATGCGTTTTCGTATTAAAGGTTTTCGGGTACTCAGAGGCTTTGTTATAGTTTCGGATGTTCTTGTAATATTCGATATCATCGGCAATAAGCACCTTTGAGGCTCCGTGCTCAGGGCAACGCTTTAGCATATATACCTTTTCGTTTTCAAAAACGATCTTGGCATCCACCCTTCTTAAACACTCAGGACAAAGGCTTAGAGTGTAATCATAATACACGTAATTTTTTTCGGGCATAGGACAGTCCTTGACGGATGAATTTAAAATAGTAAAGAAGACAAATTAAACATAATATTTGAATGCTGCTGAGCCCTGCGATGTAAAAGGTATTGGGTTTTAGGAACTCGATAAGGAATCGAAAAGTAAAGTAGCTGACCATAAAAAACTTGAAATAGGTCCCGCTTTCAAGGGGAGCGAATTTCTTTTGGCCATATTTTATGGCTATGAACAACAAAACCATAAACACGACCTCGTATAGGGCAATGGGATGTCTTGCAACACCGTCCCCTAGATCCATCCCCATAAAGAAAGAAGTTGGTTTTCCGTAGGTAAACTCATGTATTCCCGATAAAAAACAACCGATACGGCCGATGATGATTCCTAAAATAAGGGGCAGGGTAAACAGGTCGCCCGATGACTGTTTTTCGCCGATTATCTTTTTGGCGAGTTCCACACCTAAGAGGCCACCGAACAAACCGCCCATAATGGTCTTGTTGTTTAAGATGGCCAACCAGCCTTGTTGCCCGTGCAATACGGGGTTTTCGAAAAAGGCGACCAGGCGTGAAAACAGCAAGGCCCCAAAAATGGCCCCGATAATTATGGACAGCCGATTGTTCGACGATATGGGATCCCTGCTTCTTTTCCGCAGGAAAACATAATACCTAAAAGCGATGAAAAAGGCCAGGTATTCCAACACCAGGTGTACATTCACCTTGGTGCCGAACAGTACAGGCTCATAGGGAATAGTCATCCTTTATGTTGCTTTTAAGAAGGGTCTGTTACTCTTGCCACTCGGCTATGAACAAATTGGTATCCCTAGTACCCCCGTTGTTGCGGTTGCTCGAAAAGGCCAAATATTTGCCATCGTTCGAAAACACGGGAAAGGCATCAAAGGTTTTGCCATGGGTGACGCGCTCCAGGTTCTTACCATCGATATCGATCAGGTAGAGGTTAAACGGAAACCCTTTCTCGGCCTCAAAATTACTGGAGAACAATATTTTTTTTCCGGAAGGATGAAAGAACGGACTCCAATTGGCGTTGCCCAAGAAGGTGAGTTGCCTTAGGTTGCTTCCGTCCGCATTGCATATAAAAAGCTCCATTTCGGTAGGTTCTACCAGGCCTTCCGCCAATAGGTCCTTGTATTTTTTTATGGCTTCGGGCGTTTTTGGGCGAGATGCCCTAAAGATCAATTGGCTTCCATCGGGAGAAAAGAAGGCACCACCGTCGTAACCCAGCTCGTTGGTGATCTGTTTCACGTCCGAACCGTCCAAATTCATGGTATACAGCTCCAGGTCACCACTTCTATCGGAGGTAAAGACGATTTTATCGCCTTTGGGAGAAACCGTGGCTTCGGCATCGTAACCGGGCTCATCGGTCAATTGGGCAGTAATATTCCCTTCCAGGTCGGAGACAAAAATGTCGAAGGTATCGTAAACGGGCCAAACGTAATTCCCGTTTTTCCGAAGCGGAACCTCGGGGCATTCCTTATCCGCCAAATGGGTAGAGGCGTAGACAAAATGCTTGTTATCGGGTAGAAAATAGGCACAGGTCGTACGGCCAAGGCCGGTACTCACCATAGGGGGCCTAATGGTATCGTTAAAACTTTCGCCCACATTCATCAAGAACATCTGGTCGCAGTTTACGCCCCAAGCCTTGTTGTTCGATTGAAAGACCAACTGTTTGTCGTCCCAGCTCCAATACGCCTCGGCATTGTCGCCCCCAAAGGTAATTTGGCGGATGCTCTTAAAATGTTTTTCCTCGGGGTAGATCAGGGTATCGGCACCGGACATAATAGAGGTTGATTCTTCTTTTTGGGGTGCAGTGTTCTTGGGCTCCGGTTTGCAGCTTCCCAATAAACATAGGCTTCCTAAAATAAATAAAAGTCTCATGGAGTATGTGTATTTTTGTCAAAAATACACGCTATGCCACGCAAGCAAATAATTTTATTGATCTTTTTTGCGATTCTGTCATCCTGTAAACAGGAAAAAGAGGTAACCGTAAGTATGCAAGACGATGTTGCCTTTTTGGCAAGTGACAGCCTACAGGGCCGGGAAACGGGAACACCTTACGAAATACAGGCGGCAAATTATTTGCAGCAACGCATGAAGGAGATCGGACTTCTTCCAAAAGGAAACGGCGGCACTTATTTTCAGACCTTTAGCTTTAAACCCAAAAAAGACCCGCATTCCGAAGTGCAGTTTGTTGCTGGCGATAGCACCATTACCGGAACCAATGTAATCGGGTATGTAGATAATAAAGCGGATAAAACAGTGATTATAGGCGCCCACTACGATCATTTGGGCATGGGGGGCGAAGGTTCATTGTATGCCGATGGCGAGGCGATCCATAACGGGGCCGATGACAATGCAAGTGGAGTGGCCGTATTGTTGGACCTAGCAAAAAAACTTAAGGATAGCGTTACGGGAAGCAATTATTTGTTCATCGCCTTTTCGGGCGAGGAAATGGGACTTCTGGGCAGTAATTATTTTTCAAAGAACCCGACCATCGATTTGAAAAAGGCGAACTACATGATCAATATGGATATGGTGGGCAGGCTAAGGGAAGACAAGACCCTATCCATCAGCGGAACGGGTACCGCCCCTATTTGGGCCCAGGTGCTCAACGCCAACAATCCAGGGTTTAAGCTGGTCTTGAGCGAATCGGGCGTGGGCCCCAGCGACCACACCTCCTTTTATTTGCAGGATATTCCCGTGTTGCATTTTTTTACGGGCCAACATAAGGACTATCACAAACCTTCCGACGATTCCGATAAATTGAACTACAAGGGCATGGAAATAATCAGTGATTATATTTTGGATGTTATCGCCGACCTTGACGACGATGCCAAACTTGCCTTTCGCGAAACCAAGAACGAAAGCGAGGACACCCCTAGGTTCAAGGTTGCCCTTGGGGTTATGCCCGATTACCTGTTCGACGGAAAGGGCATGCGCATCGATGGGGTCACCAAAGGAAAACCCGCAGCAGCCGCAGGCTTACAAAAAGGCGATATCGTGATTAAATTGGGCGATAGTACCGTGGTCGACATGATGAGCTATATGCGGGCGCTTTCGGTTTTTGAGGAAGGAAACGCTACGGAAGTAACGGTCGACCGAAACGGTAAAAAGATAAGGGCGAAAATCACGTTTTAAATAAACGTATTTTTGCACCCTTAAAACAGAAGCAAAACATTGATATGCCCAAGATTGGCGACATAGAATTACCCGATTTTCCCTTATTGCTTGCACCGATGGAAGATGTAAGCGACCCCCCTTTTCGTGCCCTGTGCAAAGAGAACGGCGCCGATGTGGTGTATACCGAGTTTATTTCTTCGGAGGGTCTGATCCGCGATGCCGCAAAGAGCATCATGAAGCTGGACATTTACGAAAAGGAACGCCCCGTTGGCATTCAGATATTTGGTGCCAATCTCGATTCTATGCTGCAATCGGTGGAAATTGTGGAGAAATCCAATCCCGACATCATAGACATCAATTTTGGGTGCCCGGTCAAAAAAGTAGTGAGCAAGGGTGCCGGAGCCGGTATTTTAAAGGATGTGGAGTTGATGGTCTCCTTGACCAAGGCCATGGTGGAACGCACCAAGTTGCCCATTACCGTAAAAACCCGTTTGGGATGGGACGAAAGCTCGATCAAGATTGTTGAGGTCGCCGAGCGTTTGCAAGATGTGGGATGCAAGGCCATTGCCATTCACGGCCGTACCCGTGCACAGATGTACAAGGGCAATGCGGACTGGCGGCCTATTGCGGAGGTAAAGAACAATCCGCGGATGCATATTCCCGTATTTGGCAACGGGGACGTAGATACGCCCGAGGCCGCCAAGAAAATGCGGGACGAATACGGATTGGATGGGGCCATGATCGGCCGGGCCAGTATCGGTTACCCTTGGTTTTTTAACGAGGTAAAGCACTATTTTAAGACCGGGGAGCACATGGCCCCGCCCAATATGAAAGCCCGGGTAGAGGCCGCTAGAAGGCATTTGCAAATGGCCATTGATTGGAAAGGGGAAAAACTGGGGGTTTTTGAGACCCGTAGGCACTACACCAATTACTTTAAGGGCATTCCCAACTTTAAGGAATACCGTATGAAAATGGTTACCAGTGACGATGCCGCCGATGTATTTGCCGCCTTTGACGAGGTGTTGGACAAATTTGGCGACTACGAGTTTTCGGCCTAATTCCTTACTGCACGATCAATTTCTTGGTAATTCGACTGCTGGCAATTTTCGAGGCGATCACGCCCAAGACCATAATGGTACCGAGTACGATAAGTACATTGCTAACCTGGTATTCGACCGGGTAGGGCAGCGAGGGGGTGATCATCAGCCACTCAAAGGCGATTTGCGACCCGATAAGCAGGGAACCCAAGAGCACGCCTATCAAGCCTCCGATACCCGTTACCAATAGGCCTTGGACAAAAAAGATGGCCCTGAGCTTGTCGAGGGTCGTACCCAAGTTGTAAAGGGTTCTTAGGTTCTGTTGCTTGTCGAGTACCATCATAATGATCGCCCCCACGACGTTGAACAGGGCGATGATCAGCACCAGGGTAAAGATCAGGTAGGTGGCCAGGTTTTCGGTGTTCAGCATGCGGTGCAGCGTGCTGTTGAGCTCTTGGCGGTCGCGGAGAACAACGCTATGGTCGAGCACCTCGGCGATTTCGTTCTTGACCGCGGCGAGGTCTTCGGTGTCGTCGAGCTTAAAGCCCAGGGCCGATACCTGTCCGGGGGCTTTTTCCAAGAGGTTCTGTACCGAGGGCAGGTCGGCAAAGACGTATTTTTTGTCGAGGTTTTCCTCCACGCCGAACACCCCGCTGATAAAATAGGCCTTGGTCTTGAGGTCCTTGGCCGAGAGGGAGCCCTTGCCGGGCTTTAGGGCCAGGACGACCAGGGCGCTCTGGTTGACCGAAAGGCCGAGCGTATTGACCACCCCGATACCGGCCACGGCCTGGTCGGGGTTGACCCGCCAGGTGCCGTATAGGATGGTGCTGTCGATGGCCGTCACCCGGTTGTAGTTGGTGTCGATGCCCTTGATGATGGCAATATGGCTTTTGCCCTGGTACTTGAGGTATACCTTTTCTTCCAGCTCCTTGGTAAAGGAGGCCACCCCCGCTATTTCGTTGAGCCGGGCTTCCTGTTCCTTGCTTACGGTAAAAAACTTGCCCGTGGCCGGCAGGGCCTTCAGGTCGGGGTCGAAGGTATTGCTGAACTGAAGGCTAAAGGTCTTGAGTCCGGCAAAGCCCGACAGCACGACAAACAGGGCCGCCGAACCGATCACGATCACCAAAAAGGTAATCAGGTTGATAATGTTTATCGCGTTCTGGCTGCTTTTGGAGCGAACGTAGCGTTTGGCGATATAAAGCGGAAAATTCAACCCTACAGTTTTTTTCTTTTATCGAGCAAGTCGCGGTTTTTAATCGGGTTCTCGTCGCCTTTGAGCGACTTCTCGATGTTCTCGATATAGTCGAGGGAGTCGTCGAGGAAAAACAGGAGCTCGGGCACCCTTCGCAATTGATTTCGGGTACGTTGGGCCAGCTCGTGCTTGATCAGGGGCTGGTTCGATTTGATCCCCTCCATCAGTTCGGCCGCCTTGTCGTTCGGAAAAATACTCACGTACACCTTGGCGATAGAGAGGTCGGTAGTAACGTTTACCTTGGTTACGGAAATTATCGTCCCCTGCAATCCTCCATCTATTGCCGCACGTTGTAGGATATCGACGATGTCTTCCTGTATTACGCCTGCGATTTTTTTCTGTCGTTGTGTTTCCATAGGGCAAAAATACGCAGAATTAAATGTAAATTAGGAAGATAAAACCCCAGGAGGGCAAAAACCCGTGTCAATTGAAGAAAATAGAACATATCGGCATAGCCGTTAAGGACTTGCAAGCCTCGAACCTGCTGTTTGAAAAGCTTTTGGGCCGGCCGCACTATAAGATAGAGGAGGTAGCCTCGGAGGGGGTAATCACCTCCTTCTTTCAGACCGGCGAAAGCAAGGTCGAACTGCTGCAATCGCTTACCGACGACGGCCCCATTGCCCGCTTTTTGCAGAAAAGGGGCGAAGGGGTGCACCATATCGCCTTTGCCGTCGACGACATTAGGTCGGAGATCGAAAGGCTGCGCAAGGAGGGCTTTGAGGTACTGGGCGAAGGGCCCAAAAGGGGGGCGGACAACAAACTGGTAGCCTTTCTGCACCCCAAAAGCAGCAACGGGGTTTTGGTCGAGCTGTGCCAAGACTTGAAAAACTAGGCTCGGAGCCATATTTTGGCATAAATGGAGAACATTATTTTGTGTAGTTGGGCGTAATGGTTAAATTTGCCCTCATTTTCGGACGCATCTCTAAGTTGGTATTGGATGTTGCGCCCGATTTTTTAAGACGACCGGTCCTATAGCTCAGCTGGTTAGAGCACCTGACTCATAATCAGGGGGTCCCTGGTTCGAGCCCAGGTGGGACCACATCAAGCAGAAAACCCACGCCTATGGTGTGGGTTTTTTATTTTTAGGTAGTAAGCCGGGCTTGCCCGGGCTTCTACCCCAAAATAAAAAAGAACGATTCGCGCTAGCGAAGCGTGGTTTGCTATTGGCAGGAGCGGGCACTAATGGTCCATGAGCATGGCGAGCTAACCTAGGAGGGGCTAACTTTAAAAAATATCCAATCTATTCGTTTAGGTTGGATTTTTTTTGACTTACGGAAAACCGTAAAACACAATGATTCTTCTGTTCTAAATTGCGACCAATAATAAATCTTACAAACCAAAAACCTTAATTATGAGTTTTAAAAAGCAATTAATTTTATTGGCATTGATTACTGGATTCAACTATAGTTGTGATAAATCGACCTCAGATGAGTTTGAAGAGGTCAATGGCCATGTAGAAACTAGATTGTTGAGCGCTATATCTGTAGTTTCCGCACAAGATTCATATGAGAACAGCAATGTTCTTTTTCTTTACGATGGCGAGAATAAACTGACCACGGTGACAAAGGACAACGACACGGGTATTTTTTCGTATGACAATGGAGAGTTGGCAAATGTTACCAGTGGCGGTGGAAATTTATCCATAGAAGAATTATATCAATCACCGTATGATGCCTTTGAGTACGGGGAGGTGATGGAATATGATGATAACGGGAACCCTTATATACTAAAGTTTATAGAGGAGAGGTATAATTATATGTCAGGTAATATGGAACCATATTATTATACGGCGCAAGTGACTTACGATGATAAACCAAACTTATTTTACAAGACCATGGAGGCGGGCGGTTTAATAGACGTAATGGACGGTGTTCGCCTAAATTTTAGCATAGCGCCGCAATCTCAGGATATAGTAAAGGCAAAGGCCTTGTTTTTTAATAACAACCCATCTCAAATTATATATAAAAATGAAGAAGGGGAAGTAGAATATGTTGTGAACATAAGCTATGTGTATGACGGGGACTACCCTACTTCGGCTACCGTTACTTCTGCTTATACGGATGGAGGCGAAACAAACACCTATACGGTTTCTTTTTCCTATAGAAGCAATTAGATTAGGTATAGAATTATCTACTGGATTTATTGTTTCCAGAAATATATTATAAAGAATAAGAGGGTTTTCGCTCTTTTTACAAGACATTTATTTTTGTCTAAATTCAAACCTAATATGGAACAAAAAAAAACACCTATAATTGATCTTTTTGCAGGTCCAGGTGGTCTTGGGGAAGGTTTTATGTCTTTGAAAAATGAAGAAGGCAAATCAGTTTTTGACATTAAACTTTCCATAGAAAAAGATATAAACGCACATAAGACCCTTACTTTAAGAAGTTTTTTTCGACAGTTCAAAAAGAACAATAAAGATGTGCCAGAGGATTATTACAACGTTTTAAAAGAGTTGGATTTATCAAAAAGAGAAGTTCTTATTGAAAAAATGTTAGATCGCTATGAGGAAGGTAAGATTGCCAGAAAAGAAGCAAGATTAATAGAATTAGGTTCTAAAAACTGGCCACCTAAAGTTGTTGACAAATTAATTAAAGAACAATTAAAAGGGAATAGGGATTGGGTCTTAATAGGTGGCCCTCCTTGTCAAGCCTATTCTAATGTTGGGCGATCGAGAGTCGGTGGGATTGATAGGGATGATCATAGGGTCTACTTGTATCAAGAATATTTAAGAATAATCAAGAAGCATAAGCCGGCTATTTTTGTAATGGAGAATGTTAAAGGCTTGTTGTCTGCAAAGGTTGATGGAGAAAGAGTATTTGACTGGATGAAACGAGATTTAAGAGATGGAAATAATTACACTATTCATTCATTTGTGAAGCCAGTAGAAAAGGACTCGGATTTTTTAATTAAGTCTGAGAGATATGGTGTTCCTCAAAAGCGTCATAGAGTTATTCTTTTAGGAGTAAGAAAGGATTACAAGCATAACGGCGATTATTTAAAAGAAAAAGAAGGGGTCACATTAAAGTCTGTAATCCATAATTTACCAAAAGTAAGGAGTGGTTTAAACAGAAAATTCACACACTATCACCCCTCTGAAGTTTATAAAAACGGGAAACCTAAACGTTTATATGAAAAAATAGATAATACAAATGATAATTGGTTAAATGAGATGTCCCAAAATATTAACCAAATTATTGATTGGGGAGACTTAGATTTAAACGGGCTTTCAAAAGGTCCTAAAAAGATAGAGTTAGGTACTGGAGCAGAATACATAAAAGCAACTAACTTAATTTCAAAAACACATCCTTTAAGGGATTGGTTTATTGATAAACGACTAAAAGGTGTTATTAACCACGAGTCAAGGTCACACTTATCGCAGGATTTAATGCGTTATTTATTTGCTGGACTTTATGTGGAGAAATATAAAAGATTTCCTCGTTTAAAAGATTATGCAATGCATAATAAAGATTTATTGCCTGATCATGCTAATGTGGATTCAGGCAAATTTGCTGATCGTTTCAGGGTGCAGGTACCTAACGAGCCCGCAACTACTGTAACAAGTCATATATCTAAAGACGGTCATTATTTTATTCATTATGACACCTTACAATGTCGATCACTTACCGTCAGAGAAGCAGCACGTATTCAAACTTTTCCAGATAATTATTTATTTAGAGGCAGTAGAACAGCCCAATTTCATCAAGTGGGAAACGCCGTGCCGCCCTATCTCGCGTACCAAATAGCACAAATTGTAAAGAAGTTGGTTCAGTGAAGGAATACCTCAATAACGCAAAAGAAAGATTCTATTTGAATTTGGGAAGCCGTGAATTTAGTCCTGTAATTCAGGCATCCACAGCAATCGCATTGGATTATTCCGAAGAAATTAATCGAAAAGAGAGTAGTGAACCCATGGTGATTACATTTCCTTGTAAAGAAAGTACAGCATTGTGGATGTCCGTTCAATTTTTGATTAATGAATTTTTCTATAACTATGTGCATCAAAGCAAAAATAGAATTAGTGAGTTGGACCTGAAAGCAGGTGATAAAATTGACATTTTCTCAACAACGGCCCTATTTCAAAGGATCGATGTTGGCTCAAATAAGCTGGTCATGAAGTTCTCGGATGGTGTAACGGCCTACACCAAGATGCAGAACATTCAGTTCATTAACCCTGCAAGAAAAAAGATGGTGAACAAATATGTTCACTATCGTAAGAAAAAGAAGCAATTCCTCGATAAGCGAAAGGCATTGACGCAAATCCTCAGTCTGGACCTTAACCCCAATTTTGGCGCATTGTCAGCAAAGGTAGTTTTGATTTCCGGTAGAGGGAAGGCAGGACTTTTCCGTCGACAATTGAGCGATACATTAATTTATGATGAGCCTTTATCTGAAACGGTGTTACTGGATAAAAATCTACTTATATCTCCAGATTTTGGATGCTTTGACGGAAGCGTGGATGATGATTCGAATAAGAACACGGAATTCTTTGTCAAGGCAGTCACACAAAATTTAAAGAGTATTGAATTTGAAGACTCGGAAATCAAAACCATCGTTCACGATTGTCTTGGATTACTGGAACGATTCCTAAAAACAAAAAAGTTCGTCGACAAATTCCAGTCTCTCTATTCAGCCCTTTTAAAGAGTTCCGATTATCAAAATTTAGGTAACAAACTTCAAAACCTAATGAAGTACCATCCTGGAATTGAAGATGATCTAATCAATGATGTTTCCGCTGTCTTCGTGAATGATCCACAGCTTATGTTGGAAAATCCCAACACCATGAAATATCTATCCCGTCATCATATTCCGGTATTTATAATAAGTGATAGGGTCATTAGTGAGTGGAACGAATTCGATATGTATAAAACAATCTTTGACCATGCATCATTTAAGGACGCATACCGCTTTAATTGGGATAAAAACAAGCTTGCTGATTTGGAACTTCAACTTGATCAAGAATCTCATTTCATTGACAATGTCAACAACAATACCTTTTGTCGTTTTGTAAACCAAAAAATCACGGTTGAGGAAGTTAATTTCAATGAATTTGATCACATCTTCAACGCATTGGAATCAAAAAACTTCCTATCCTCTTTGGGAGAACATAAGCTTTTACAAAAAGCCTATTATCAAACCTTAAGACCTCTCCTATATGTACTTAAAAACGCTATAGTTAGGCCGGACACTTATAAACTTATTGGTTTGCTCGACAATTTTATCGAGGTATATCATACGTCCAGTTCAGGCTTGGACAAAGAAATAAAAGCTTCCATATATACATCATTGGCCAACCTGAAATCATATATCCTTTTAGGTGGACAACCCAAAAGATATATTGATGATCACAACCATTTATTTTATCAGGACATCAGTATCAATGATGTGCATTTCATGCTTCCCATTGAGGCCGATCAGGGGACAATAACTCATCACAATGATATAGATGCAACTGCAAAGGGAATCAAATTTATGGGTTATCCATACCGAGAATATTTATTCAAGTATATCGACCAGAGCATTTTTAAAAAAGTGATACCAAACGTAAATTTTGTCCTGAACCATTGTGAGTCTTCCATAACCACGAATACTCTTAAAAGAAAAATCGGTTCAGGATATTATGTGGAAAACTTTCCAGCATGCCTGAATGAACTTGAATCGTACAGGATTAAGAACGATGATCAAATTAAATCCATTATCGAAAGTTCAATACATTTTAAGAGTTGTGGGATTGATGACCGAGAAGACGATAAGACCATGACCACTGAATATGAAGAGTTCGAACAAATGCTCCATGAACTACGTTATTCCGGATACAGAGGTTCGAATGATGATCGAGAAGCCAGTGGCCAGTATATGCTGAATTGTAACGTTCTGCATTTCGAAAATGGAAGCTATGTATTCTTTCCCCATAATTGGAGAATCCTTACGCTAAAAGAATCCATTACAGGTTCCATTGAAACCTATTCGAGCAAAATAGAGAACGTTGCAGTAGGAGACATTGCTGTCATCGTCAATGTGTCCAGACGATCCATTACCAAATATTTGGAAGGTTCAAGGGCCATGCTCACTTATATGGAAACCTTAGAATCATGGCGGGAGATTCTTAAGAAAGAACGCCAAAAATATGAAGACGTGTCAGAATTGGTGGCAAGATTGGAAAAAGTAAATCAATCTCTTAATATTGGAGGAAGCCCGGAAAACTACAATGTACTTCGATGGTTACACGATGAAATGATGCTTGCCCCGACCTATGAAAACCTAAAAATGATACTTGGATTACACTATCCCAAAGAAGAACTTTTGGAAAGGGCAAAGGCCATTCTAGGGGCAAAGACGGTAATTCTAAAAGCCAAAAACAAACTGGACCGAGCTGTAAAAGACAAGCTTGCTGAAATAATCGGTACATCACACGATGCCCTCGATGACACGTTTACCATCGAAGTCCAAGGCATCGAGGTAAAAGGCGAGAAAAACGAGATTGTAGGCATCGAAAAAAGAAGTGACCTGAAAATTGAATACCATTCAACCATGAAATTTCTTAAATAAATGATTGTACCGGACAATATCGATAGTGCCAATTCAAATGGAGAAAAGCAGGTGTTCCGTCATTTCAAAACGGATATCAATGCCAAGCACTTTATCATTCTCCATTCCCTGTTTATCTCCAAACATTTAACAAGGGTGTCAGGGGAATTGGACTTTTTGGTATTGGCTCCCGGACTTGGAATTTTCGCGTTGGAAGTAAAACACGGTAAAGTCAGTCGTGATGGTGGCATCTGGAAATTTGAAAACCGCGATGGCAAAGTAAACACATCTACAATTGGGCCTTTTAGACAAGTGAGTGATACGATGCATTCATTAAGATCTTACTTGTTGGAGTTGGCAGGTGACCATGCAAAATTGAAAACCAAAATCAACAAACTACTATTCGGATGGGGGGTTATGTTTACCGGTCTCGAGGAGTTTAATGATTATGGCCCCGAGGCAGAATCTTGGCAACTCTTCACAAGATCTGGTTTTAGGGCTCCAGCCAGTCATTATATAGAATCACTTTCCCGTGGTTTTCACCATAAATACTCCGATAAAATATGGTATAATGTCAATGATTCAAGGCCCTCGAAAAAAGATTGTGAAGTTATTTTCAAACTATTACGAGGTGATTTTAGTTATAACTATACCCACTTGAACCAAATACTGGATGAAGAGGACCTTATCGATCATTTTACAGAAGAACAGTTTGAAACGCTTTCTTTTATGGATTACAATGATCGGGTCTTGATACAAGGAGGTGCTGGAACCGGGAAAACCATAATGGCGACGGAATGGTTTCAAAGAAATGTCAACCAAGGATTGAAAGTTGGGTTATTGTGCTTCAATAAAAAACTGGGACATAAATTAAAGTCTGAACTATCCAAGGTAATTGATTTGAGTGCAACCAATTCCTATGTTGGTAATCTTCACAGCTTTATGATGACTTTGACAAAACTAGTTCCCCCCAAGGTTAATCAGGAACCTTTCTATTCAACAGACTTACCATTGGAGACCATGTATGCTCTTGAGGAACTCACAGCGGAGGAAAAATTTGACCTGCTCATCATAGATGAATCCCAAGACCTCCTCACCGAATCCTATCTGGATGTTTTCGATATCATGTTAAAAGGAGGATTGAACAATGGAAAATGGGTCTTTTTCGGGGATTTTTGCAATCAATTGATCTATCTGGACAACCCTTCAAGCGTACTTGACATACTAGCCTCAAAAGCTGCATTTATCAAAGTACCACCCTTAAGGATTAATTGTAGAAACAGTAAGAAAATTGTGCTCTTTAATCACACAACTACTGGGTGCGAGAAACAATCAAGTCCCGAAGGGATGTTGGAGGGGGAAAAGGTAGAACATTATTTCCCGATTAAGTCCAAACAGGTCGAAAAGGTAGTTGAGATTATAGAAGACTTGACTTCAAAAGGAATTCCCGAGTCCAAGATTACCTTACTATCCTGCAAAAGCGCAAAAAACAGCTTAATGCTGCAATCCGTGGAATTGAAGAATCACATCAATAATGGTCTTGTCTTTTCAACCATACACGCATACAAAGGGCTTCAAAATTCCTTTGTGATAGCCACAGAGTTCGAGGAGTTGGAATCCGACCATTCCACAAGTCTATTATATGTATCGATCAGTAGGGCCAAATTGAAATTCTATCTTGTTTTGGACAAAGGACTTGAGAATTCCTACAATCAATTATTATCAATGAGAATAAATCAAACATCATGATTCGAGATCAAATAATCGATGATATCATAAAAGAAGTCTGTGGCCCAGATCCACATCCGGCATACATTGATGAAACAACAGGGGAAGAAATTCTGTTGGAAAGAGTACATGGTTCGCCAAAACTGAGGTATGGGGCCGGAATGTTGTACCCTCAAGCGACCAATATCACGGAATTGGATGAAAATACAGCAATCACTGATGACGATGTTGAAGAAGAACCTTCCGAGTACCATGATGATTCAAGAACTACCCAAGGTAGTTTAGCAGATGATGGTGATTCCGATGAGTCCATTGGGTTAGCGAATGAATTCCTACCCTCAGCTATGGGTTTTACATGTAAAATGAAAGCCGATCATGGTACAATCAGCGTGCATATCAATGCTGCTTGGTATGAAAGGTCTAATCAAGGGATAGCGGAAAAGAGAGTGGTCGATAGAGGATATGAAGATAAGCGGAATACTCAGTCCGGAGCAATAGTATTGCGGAGAAATTGGACCAGAAGACCATTAGACATAAAGGAGGTCGTTCTCGATTTGAAAGAAATTGGATTTAACAGAGGGTTAGTATTTGAAAAGGTGGTTGCAGTGACACCATGGAATACGAATCAAGACTGGCTTACACTGAGGGTTTACAATCGATCCAGAAAAGAACACATAGACAAAGGCGAATGTATCCTCACATTTACCATCATCAACAAAATATTAGCCAGTACCAATCAGGAAGAAAATGACAGGGCAATTCTTTTCCAAAACAAAATATATATCAAGGATGAGTCCGGAGGCCATATTTTACCCTATGATGAAAGAAATTCCGCCAACGACACTGAAGAAGAGGAAGAATTGCTTTTATTATATCGGGAAAAGAAAACATATGCCATTGGTCATGGGTGTTCTGTACAATGGGATGAATCCAATGATAGGGTCTATGGTTTGGCCACCTCTGTCGTTCCAGTTTATGAATTGCCCCAGGTATCCCCTACCCAACATGTGACACTAAGTATGTTGGAGCTATCCGATTATGGAGATTGGGATGATGCAAAAGCCAGTTTGAATCAGCTCACCACTCAATATGAAATATGGATTTCAAACTTGGAACTGGCCGTAGGCAATCTCGATGAGAAATTTCAAGGGGCGGCATTAAGAAACGTTTCAAAATGTAAGGAAAACTTACGTAGGATCAAAGAAGGTGTGCAGTTGCTCACGGAGAGTGATGTTGCATCTGACTTGGTCAAATGTTTCCGGTGGATGAACAGGGCCATGATCTGGCAACAACAACGTTCCAAGACGCCAAGAAGAAGCTGGATTCGTGAAGATCATGGTTCGTATGTCCTCACACCATTGGAAGAAGATGTTCATCAACATGCAGATCTTTCAGAGTTTCATAAGGGAACATACAATGGAAAATGGCGCCCATTTCAAATCGCTTTTGTCTTAATGAACCTTATTTCAATATGGGATGAAAATTCCAAACAACGTGAAATAGTGGATTTGATATGGTTCCCGACCGGTGGTGGTAAGACAGAAGCCTATCTTGGACT
Source organism: Pseudozobellia thermophila (assembly GCF_900141855.1). Lineage (GTDB taxonomy): Bacteria > Bacteroidota > Bacteroidia > Flavobacteriales > Flavobacteriaceae > Pseudozobellia > Pseudozobellia thermophila. Next base: position 436,019 of record NZ_FQYU01000001.1, on the reverse strand, counting down.
TGCGGGTTTTTCAATTTTTGCCAGGAGAATCAGGGCAAAGGCAAACATGGATTTTGATTATGTTTCCGGAACATCCATATTGATGCGCTATACCCTTAGATTACTCACAACGCAACAATACGAAAGAGCTTCTTCCCTAATCTGTGCTTGTGAATTGATTCGGAAGGAAGATGATAATATGTTGGAACTGGGGCCAGATCCTTTTTCAATTGGATTATGGGTAGGGGGAACCTCCACCCCAAATAAAAGAAAACATGCCAATGAATTGTATCGGGAACTGACCGGGCGCAATTTCCAGTCTGCTGATTACAACTTTATTGTAACGAAGTGTCCTTGCTGCGGTGCTGCTATTGGCAAATTGGATTCCCCGAGCAGACATAAGAGAGTATCGGGTTTGGCTCAAACAGATGGTTCAGTCTCTGCTGCACGGACCTATTTTAGATGTGAAAATGAGTATTGTGAGTTTTTTGAATCAGAACTTCCGCTCTATGTTGTGGATGAGGACATCTTTGAATTTTGTCCGACATTGGTACTGGGAACAGTCGATAAATTTGCCATGATACCATGGCAACCCGGTCGATCATCGAATGATTTTGACTCAGGAAAACTATTTGGGTTTAGGTCAAATGGGGTCAAGAGTCGAATAACCCCACCGGAACTGATCATCCAAGATGAGCTGCACCTGATTTCTGGTCCCTTGGGCACGGTTGTAGGTCTTTACGAGAGCCTTGTCATTACTTTATGCAATAATTATAACAAACGGGAATATCCATTTCATGGTAAAGATTATGTCCCACCAAAAATAGTTGCTTCCTCAGCAACCATAAGTAGGGCTTCGGAACAAGTTAAGGCATTGTACGCCAGCGACAACCTAAACATTTTCCCCCCTCAAGGAATTAATTTTGGAGATACTTGGTTTTCTGAAGAAAAGGAACCATCCCCCGAAAATCCGGGAAGAAAATATATCGGGGTATTGGCACCGGGCTATAGATCTGGTCAGACCTCGGTCGTTCGCCTTTATGCGTCAATCCTACAATCTATTAGAACAGCGGATTATCCTCCTGAAACTAAGGATTATTATTGGACATTGCTCGGATTCTTCAATTCCATTCGAGAATTGGGAATGGCCGCATCTTTGATATATGCCGATATTCGAGATTATTTATCTATCCTTCAGAAAAGAAAATTAATACCGTATGAGGAAAGACGATGGCTGAAGCTGTTCAAAGAGTTGACCAGTCGAATTGCAAGCTCAAAAATCCCGGATGCCTTAAAGGAATTGGAAAAGAGTTATACCGGAAAAACATCTTCTGCGCTTGATGTATGCCTTGCCACCAATATGATTGCTACGGGAGTTGATGTGTCACGGTTGGGTTTAATGCTAATTCATGGTCAACCAAAGACCACTGCTGAATATATACAGGCAAGTTCAAGAGTCGGTAGGGACATAAAGGGTCCTGGCCTGGTAATCATGTTGTACAGTCCATCCAAACCTCGTGACAAATCCCAATATGAACACTTCCAGTCGTTCCATAATAAAATATACTCTTATGTGGAACCAACTTCTGTAACGCCTTTCTCTATCAATGCAAGAGAGCGGGTTTTACATGCTGTTATTATTGGCCTTGTCCGGAGTTTCAGCGAAGGTCATTTTACCCGCAATCCGGATATCAGTAACAATGAAGCGGAATTTAAAAGCCTTACTGATTGGGTACGGGAGGTCATTAAATCTAGGTGTGGGATTATAGACCCAAGTGAAGTACAAAATACCATGGCATTGTTTGACAAAAGAATAGCGTTCTGGAAAAATGGTTTCCAAGAATACGGGGATCCCGGTAATTATGGAATACTGAATAAAAATTGGGTTCCCTTAATGTATGCCATAGGAAATGAAGTTACCGAGGATATTAGAAATGGTGGCTTGTCCCTGCCTTCATTGACTTCCATGAGAGGGGTTGATGAAGAGGGCAGAATAGGAATAATGAATTTAGGTTGATATGAATAGAAATATAAGACTAGGACAGTTGCTATCCCCTTTTGGAATAGGACAACTTGTGAATTTCCCTAATGATGAGTCGTTGATGATCTGTGGACTTGATGCATGGGACCTAATGATCGAACAGCGAATGCAAAACGCGGGAAATGACCATATTGATTTTAAAGAATTTGAAATCAGGGAACCTCGCTTGGAACAACTGTTGGGCGTAAGCAGTTTTAGAAAGCCGTTCCCATTCCGTAAAAACAGTAGTAAAAATAGTCGTCTGACCATTCCAGGAGTACGCTTTCCCCAATGGCACTATTGTATAAGATGTGGTGTTATGCGCCAAATTGAGCTCAATAGACAGCAAAGTCCTAGGTGCACATCAGGGGAGTGCAGCGGAAGATTAATTCCTGTTAGGTTTGTTGCCGTATGTCCTCAAGGACACATTCAAGATGTCCCTTTTTTATATTGGGTGCACCCAGACGGGATGGATGACCAAAGACATATACTAACCTATTCAGCAGGTAAAGGTTCGGGAGATTTATCCAGTATCGTTATTTCATGTTCGTGTGGACAAAGACGAACCTTAGGCGGCATAATGAATGAAGGAGCCTTGGATACTATTTCAACATGTTCGGGGCATCGTCCTTGGCTGGGCCCAATAGGGATACGACAGCCACAGCCCTGCGAACATTCATTGCGGGTTTTGATCAAGGGTAGCTCCAATGTCCATTATGCGCTGATCAAATCCGCCTTGTATTTACCGCAGGCCGGGGATACGACGCCGGAAATGGTCCAGCGAATAATAGAAAGGGAAGAGGAAACTTTACGAAACTTCCATGAGATGGATAATGATGGAAGGATACTTAAGGTTTTTCTGAAAACTCAAGCCGAGGTGAAATCGGGCCGTATAGCACTTGATGAATTACTAGAGTACGTGTTAAGCTTTCTGGAATCGGGAAAAGGCAATGCTGATTTGGAAATCAATTCTGACTTTGATATACGAATACAGGAGTACCAATACCTTAATACGGGGCGAGATTCTGAGAACTCAGATTTTAAAGCGCTGGTCAAGCCATTCTCTTCAACTGAGGAGGGCGTGTTTTTATCCGAATACTTTGACCATGTCGTCTTGATCGAAAAATTAAGGGAAACAAGGGTTTTTGCAGGATTTTCAAGGCTTAACTCTGAAGATGGAAGATTGGTAAGGGATAAAATAAATGACCTAAGTATAAAAGATAAAGATTGGTTACCTGCTCATGTAGTCTATGGAGAAGGAATATTCATAAAGTTTAGTGATGACAAACTTGATGAGTGGCTATCCCGTGCCAACAACAATCTGGAGGCACTAATAGCAAGATATCATAAGGAACAGGCAAGAAGAATCATCGATTATCAAAATAGAGACCTTACGCCTTCATTCATTTTGCTTCATACTTTTGCACATTTACTCATCAATCGACTTTGTTACAATTGTGGTTACGGCTCATCATCTCTAAGGGAAAGAATATACTTTTCAAGTTCTAGGGACAATCGGATGAATGGGGTATTGATTTATACTTCATCCGGTGATTCAGAGGGATCTATGGGCGGACTTGTCAGACAGGGAAGGGAATTGAATTTTTATCGCTTGGTGAAGGAAATCATAGAAGATGCAAGATGGTGTTCTGCAGATCCTGTATGTATGGATGTAGGGAGTTCAATGGGACAAGGACCAGATTCCTTGAATGGAGCTGCTTGCCACAATTGTGCAATAGTGCCTGAAACGAGCTGCGAGGAGTTCAATAAACTATTGGATCGATCTGCCCTTGTTGGAACATACGAAGATTTCGATTCCGGGTTTTTTAATTAAACAGAAACCCCTTCAATAGATTTCTTTCATCAGATACAAGAATTCTAATAAACAATTTATTTTAAGGAAATGGAAAAGCTAGAAATGATATATTTCAATCACTAAAGTTGTTTTAGTAACCAAATTTATGTTGGTCAATGCCAACTGGATGAACAGGGTAAACTGAGTCATCCGTGCTTGGTCAAAGTGAACATGGCTGGCGGACGAAAGTAAGTCACTTTTGATTTGGCCTGTCAGAAACATTTATAAAAAGCTGAAAAGAGGATAATTAATCGATTTGGACCAATATGATTTCATAGGATGCTCCAAATTACAAAGTCTTGTTGAAAAGCTTTAAACAAGCGAAGAAGCAATAACCGGGGAATTTGAATAAATGAATAAAACTTTATAATTAGCAGTTTATATGATTACTGAAAGGTAAAATTTAAATGGGATGGTAAAACGGAAAATGTTATGTTCGTAATAGAGTTCTTGAAACCATTTAAATTTTGTCACGTTTATTGATAATCAAAGGCAAACCAAGAAACGGGACCACAAAATCCGGCATTTGTCGAATGTTTTTGGCCACATCTCCGCGAACGCCCTTCAATAAATCGGTAATTCCGGGAATGGAATTTTCCATTCCATATTTAAAAACCTGAAAATCTAGAGAAATAAAAAGCTGTTCAACAATTGTTTCCGCAATTCTACCTTTAATTACTCCAGAAACCCATGGGTTTCCATTCTTTTTTTGGTAACAATTAGTACAGAGCCCGTTGTTGAATTTGGTGAAGGCTCCGCATTCAATACAGTCTGGCATACTGGTTTGGTTTTCAGACGTTAATAAAGTTTATTGCAGGAGGCTAAACATTTAAATTTTTTGCCAGAATATATAAACTAATCGTTATTCGAAAATGGTACTATTCGCCATAGGCTTATAGAATCGATTCGATATTTTACCCCCCGCTCCTTACGTTTGCATTAATACTTTCTTCGTTATGATCAAGAGATATCGGGCAATCGCCCCATCTATACAAAGGCCCTAGGTGCACAGGCATGGTCCAAAGGCTTGGCGCGCCCAAGGTATTTCAGTCTAACCCCTAAACAACGAACAAATGAAAAACAGACAGTATTCCAAAGACGATTGGATACTCCATCATTAAATTGTTCAGCGCATTTAGAAAAAAAGAGAAGTCTTCATACTTTCCATACGTTTTTTGAACCTTACTTCAGGTATTTGGGAAAATCCATTCTGCCTCCTAGAACTCTTACGATAAAAATTTTATCGGGCATGGGATAATAAAAAATGACATGTGCCTTGTATCGGTACCGGAGGAGCATTTTGTCCTTTACGGCCACATAGGGCCTTCCCAGTTCGGGGTTCTCACTCAATTCGGCAAAAACACGTTTGAGGCCTTTGGCATAGGTTAAAGATTGGGCCGCCCCGAATTTTTCGATCGTATACTTGGCAATGGCCTTGAAGTCGGCCCTTGCCTTGGCACTTATAATATACTTACTCTCCGGCATTATGCTCGTTTATAGCCTCTTCCCAAATACTATCAATAGTGGCATCGGTAGGGCCGCTTTCAATACCTTCGATCAGCGCCTCGTTAAGGTCAACAATGCGCTTTCTACGCTCTTGGTCCTTGCGTATGATATCCCTGATGTACTCACTGTCATTTGTGTAAAACCCTTGTTCTATCAAACTTTTGACAAAGGCATGCTGCTGCTCGGTGAAGGTGATGGATTTTCTGATTACCGCCATTTGAACCAATTTTAATACTAATGGTTCAATTTAGGTATTAATTTTGAGATGCGCAACCCATCCTTATACCGCAGCCTTCCCCCCTTTTGATGATATAGAGAAATTCATAATGTTGTCTTCTACCTTAAAAGAATTCTTTACCGAAGCGGTTTTCTGTATTCCCTAGGCCGCCCTCCGGCCGGTATTCAAGGGCTAGTTTCAGTTGCGTCCACAAGGGCTTAAAACACCCTTCCCCATCACGTTTGCATCAATACTTTCTTCTTTTCCATCAAGCGATATCGGGCGATCGTCCCAATTTTACGACATGCCCAATGGCGAAGGCCTAAGGGCGCCGATAGAATCGATACGAACCCCTAAAAAAGAACACATGCGAAACAAAACGTACTCCAAAGACGGTGACGGACTCCGGAAACTGAGGGAGCTCTTAAACGATAACAAGGTCTTGCTTATGGCGACGAACCTGAAAAAAATTCCCTTTTCCGTTTGCCCCATGAGCCTGCAGGAAATGGATGTCCAAGGCGACCTGTGGTTCTTCGCCCACCGCAACAGCGACCATTTTAAGGACATCGAGAAAGACAACCGGGTGCAGCTCCTCCTGGCCAACGAAAAGGGGCAACAGTACCTCTCCATGTACGGTAACGCGACCCATATCGTCGACCGAGAAAAGAAACAGGCCTTGTGGAGCCCCATGCTGGGGGCCTGGTTCGACGGTATCGACGACCCCAACAGCGTGCTGTTGAACGTCAACCTTGAAAGCGCCTATTACTGGGACATGATCGAGAACAAATGGGCCGCCCTGCATCGGCTACAAGGCTCGCTTGCCGGCCAGGAGGGTCCGGAACTAGGGGAAAAAGGCCACATCGACCTACAAAACCACTAGCGCATGGCCATTTTGGGAAACCTGATCAAGGGTATGTTATCGGCCTCGGAAATGCTTGCCGTGGAAGGCAATGCGGCCGAGGAACAAGAGTCCGTACTTAGGGAATTGTTGAAAACCGCCCGAAACACCCGCTTCGGACAAGCCTTCGGGTTCGACCGATTGCTGGAATCGAAAACCATGGAGCGTGATTTTAGGAAGGCGGTTCCCTTTCACGATTACGAGGCGATGACCGATAAGTGGTGGCAAGACATCCACTCCGGCGAAAACGACATTACCTGGCCCGGACGGCCCGATTACTTTGCCCTAAGTTCGGGAACGACCGGAAAGACGAGCAAGCGCATTCCGGTGACCGATGCCATGGTCAAGAGCATCCGAAACGCGGGCATACAGCAGGTACTGGCCCTTCGCAATTTCGACCTGCCGGCCGACTTCTTCGAAAGGGAGATCATGATGTTGGGCAGTTCGACCGACCTCGAGGAACGCAACGATGCCCTCGAGGGGGAAATCAGCGGGATAAGCGCCAGTAACATTCCGTTTTGGTTTCAGGGCTACTACAAGCCGGGCAAGGAAATTGCCCAGATCGACGACTGGGACCAACGGGTACGGCGTATCGCGGAAAAGGCGCCCGAATGGGACATTGGGGCACTTAGCGGAATACCTTCGTGGATCGAACTGATGTTGCAAAAGGTAATGGACTACCACAATTTGAAGCACATCCACGAAATCTGGCCCAACCTTCAGGTCTATACTTCGGGAGGTGTGGCCTTTGGCCCCTACGAAAAGAGCTTTAATGCGCTCTTGGGAAAACCCATTACGGTCATCGATACCTATTTGGCCTCGGAGGGCTTTATGGCCTTTCAACAGCGTCCCGAAACCGACGCCATGAAGTTGGTGACCGACAACGGCATCTACTTCGAATTTGTCCCCTTTAAGCCGGAGTACATCCAGGCCGATGGCTCCTTGGTGCCCCATGCGCCCTCGCTTACCCTCGCGGAGGTGGAACCGGGCCAGGATTATGTATTGGTGATCAGTACGGTGGCCGGGGCATGGCGCTACCTGATCGGCGATACGATCGCATTTACCGATGTCGATCGGGCCGAAATAAAGATTACCGGGCGTACAAAATTCTTTTTGAACACCGTCGGCTCCCAGCTTTCGGTGAACAAATTGGACGATGCCGTACAGCATCTCGAAAAGAAGTTCGACATCCAGGTTCCCGAGTATACCCTTTGTGCCCACCGCATCGAGGGCGAGTTCTACCATTGCTGGTATCTGGGGACCGATGCCAAGGTCGACCCCGGGCAACTGGCCGATGCCCTGGACGAATTTCTAAAAGGGGCCAACAAGAACTACAGGGTGGCACGCTCCAAGGCCTTGGAGGGCGTAAGGGTCAAAACCGTGCCCCCGGCCGTATTTCACGAATGGAGCGGGAGAAAAAAGAAGAAAGGGGGCCAGGTTAAAATGGAGCGTGTCATGGGGGAGGAGCGTTTTCAGGAATGGGAAAGCTTTGTTGGCAAGGCCCATTAAAAAAGGGAGTTCCCCTCCTGCCTCTGTTTGACCAAGACCATGATCTCGTCGGGCGAAAGGTAGTATTTCCGGATGCGTTTTTTGTACTTGGGGTCGATTTCGGCGTTATCGAGAATAAAGGCCTTGGTCTTTAGGATGTATGCCTCCATACCGGCTCCTACGGCATAGGAATCGGCGGCCCGTTCCGCTTCCTTGATGAAATTCCCCGAAAAGAGGTATTTGAGTCCGAACCACACGAGGTTGAGGCTACTGCGCCGTTCGTAATCCATAATATGGCCCAGTTCATGTCCCAACCAGCCAATCAAAATGGCGCTGTCCATATCGGTGGTCTTGAACGTTTTTCCCGTAATCTTTATGCTTTCGCTTACGAACACCAGGTACCTTCTCCTTTCCCGCGCTTGCAGAAGGCTTGCGAAAACGGGTTGCGCCTGCATGGTCGATTTACCCGTCTTCCTTTTAAACCGAAATTCTATCGCCGTGTTCCTTAATTCCGGATAAAAGGCCAGGGCGAGGCGTGCCTCGCGATCGATGGCTTCGGGAATGATGTGCTGTGCGTTGGAGTGTAGTGCGCCCATAAATAAGATGAGGATTAAATATTTCAATTGGTCTGTTTTTTATTGGGGAACCGATCAAAGGAGAGGGTAGAACGGGAGTCCCCCGTCCTATTACGTCCCCTGTAGCCGCCCGACGGCCTTTTTGTGCATGGCAATTGGCGTATGGACCATCCTCAAAGAGGATGGATTTACAATATAGAGATAGATCGGGGCAAAGCCAAGAACGGGCCTCGATTGCGGCGCAAAAGAATGCGATTGCGTCAATTCCGCGGCAGCATACCGATTATATTTCAAAAACCTGGGGCAAACGGGCTGTGGCCGCCGTTCGGTAATTTACGGCACACCAGCCATGTGGAAATTTAAGGAAAAACCAATACCCGGACCGATTATCAATGAAAGGGATTTTTGCAAATAAGGAAATAAAGGGGCCAAGAAACCGCACACTGCGGGTTTTAACCGTCATTGTGGGTTTGGGCCTTCTTCTTTTTGGGGGCTTGCAGTGGTATGCTTCCCATAAGGTATCGGATATGCTGGCCAACGGACTGCCCCGGAACATGGAGGTAGCCTACGGGGATATGGACATCAACATCCTTCTGGGCTCCATTGGTTTTACCTCATTGAACTGCAAATTATATCGTGGCCAAAACAAGGAACCGGAAGTTGAACTGGTGCTCGGGGCCCTCGAGATCAAGGGGCTGGACTATATATCGCTCTGGAGTAAGGAATTTGGCGCCCATAGGGTAAAGCTTGAAAATGCCCAGGTAACCTGGTATGATGAAGAATCCGGGGAGTTGGGGTTCTCCCTGGAGAAAGGCAGGCTTGAATTATCGGAGTTTAAAACCGATTCCCTGCTTTTGCGCCAAAAGATACCCTTTACGTACAACACGCTAAATTTTGAAGGGAATGGACTGTTCTTAAAGCTAAGTCCTTTCGAAACCCTAACGCTAGGGTCTGTTGTTCACAAAGACCGGGATGCGGAATTTAAAGACCTAAGAATAACCACGAGGTACAGTCGCGACCAATTGTCGCAACAATTGAAAAAGGAACGCGACCATATAGACCTGTGCCTACCAAGCGGGTCGGTGGGCGACCTGGATCTGGGCACTGTAAACGACAGTCTGTACCTAGGGGCGAAGGCGGTCGGACTGCAAGGGCCTGAATTACGGTTGTTTCGCGACAAGTTGTTGCCGGATGACCAAGAAGAAAAACCCCTCTACGGCTCCCTGCTTCGAAACCTTCCCATAAAACTGGACATCGCTCGGCTGACGATCGAAGATGCATTGGTAGCCTACACCGAGAGAATAAAAAGGGATGTCGTTCCGGTATCCGTATCCTTTGATCGCCTGAGTGCCGGCATCCGTAATCTCACGAATACGAACGATGGGAAAACAGAAATCGAGGCCAAGGCCTTTTTAATGGACGAAGCGCCCATCCAACTTCAGTGGGCGTTGAACAATACAAGTACCGAAGATCGTTTTAATGCGTCGGTAATTCTGAAAAACCTGGAGGCCGAAGCCATTAATCCCTTTTTGGAATCCCAGGCAAGGGTTCGGGCAAAGGGGCATATCGATGAGATGTACCTAACCCTATCGGGCGACGATTTTACTTCCCGTGGAGACATGAAAATGAAGTATAGGGATTTTAAGTTTTCGGTACTCGACGAGGATAGGTTGGGTGTCGATAAGGCCCTTACCCTAATCGTCAACCTGATGACGAACGACGGGTCGAAAACGGACGAAAAGGGCTACCGGCACGGTCAAATCGAGGTTGAGCGCGATCGGTCAAAATCGTTTTTCAATTACCTATGGCTGAATGTGAGGGACGGACTCAAAAACACAGTGGTCGGAAACGGCAAAAAAGAATAAGGGTTATGAAAAGGAAAGAAAAACGGGGAATCCGGAAAAAAAGGTACGTGCTTCCCCTATTGGGTATCACACTTTTGATTGTTTTGCGGTTGATGCTGCCCTTTATGGTCAAGAACTACGTGAACGGGGTATTGGCCGAACTTCCGGGGTATCATGGCCATGTAGCGGATATTGACATTTCCCTCCTCCGCGGGGCCTATGTTATCCACGGGCTATACCTGAACAAGGTCGATGCCGGTTCGGAGGTGCCCTTCTTGGATTTGGAGAAAACCGATATCTCCATCGAATGGAAGGCCCTGTTCAATGGGAAGGTGGTCAGTGAGATCGTAATGACCCGGCCCCGTTTTATCTATGTTTTTGAAGACCACCAAAACGACTCGGCCGCCGATCCGGATATAGCGGACTGGACAAAGGCCCTGACCGACCTGGTGCCCATAGCCATTAACAACCTGAGCATAACGGATGGTAAGGCGGCCTTTGTGCAATTGAACGCCGACCCGAACATCGACCTGCACCTGAACAAGATAGAACTGAGGGCCACCAACCTGCGGAACGTGGTGCGAACCGAAGAGGAACTGCCTTCCCAAATACGTGCCACGGCCGTCTCGATCGGGCAGGGAAGGTTTAACCTTGAGGGCAAGATGGACCTGGTGAGGCAAGTGCCCGATATGGATGTTTCCTTTTCCTTGGAAGAGGCCTCGGCAACGGCACTCAACGATTTTACCCGGCACTATGCAGGTATCGATTTTGTCGGGGGTAGGCTCAATGTTTTTGGGGAAATGGCCATCGCCAATGACTATTTGACCGGGTACATCAAACCCTTGCTCCAGGATTTGAAATTGGTAGACCCCGAACAGGACAGATTTTTAAATATACTTTGGGAAGGCTTTGTCGGTTTCTTCAAGTTTATCGTTAAGAACAAGGGGAACAACACCGTGGCGACCAAGGTACCCTTAAAGGGCGATGTAAGCCAGGTCGAATCTGAGGTATGGCCCACCATTTGGAACCTTTTTAAAAACGGGTGGATAAAGGCATTTCGGGGGGTCGTCGATAACGATATTGATTATAAAGATGCAAAAGAGGGGGCCAGGGATGGGGAGTAGGTGTCTGCGCCCCCGCGAAGAATAAAAATTGCCGGGATAAACAGGTCATGGTTTATCCCGGCAATTTCTGAAATGGGTCTTGTCCGCGGTTCGGGTTGTCTTAATCCCTCGTCGACATACTGCCCCACCAATCGGCATTCGGTTTAAAATCGGGTGATAGGAAATCCATACGCTGTTTTTCTAGTTCGGGGAGTTTCTCATTTACTATGTTCTCATGCCTTTTGGCGGCCAAGGCCGGGTCAAAGGTGGTGTCGGGAGAAGGGTAGTTGGCACCTACTTCGTCCAACCAGCTTAAAAGTTTGTTCTTTAATTCTTTGACAAGGTCTGTGTTTTGGGCCGCCACATTATGGGCTTCGCTTGGGTCGTTCGAGAGGTTGTACAGCTCGTCGCTACCATCTTCCCAATAATGTATGAGCTTCCAATCCCCTTCGCGTATGATGGACGAAGGGTTGCCGCCTTGGTTCCCATAATGGGGGTAATGCCAATAAAGGGGGCGGCTGATATCCATTTTGCCCCCTTCGAGAATAGGGCGTAAGCTCACCCCGTCTACATGCTGACCGGGCATAAGCTCAAGTTTGGCCAGGTCCAACAGGGTGGGGTAGAAATCGGTGCCAATAACGGGGAAATCACTTTCCTTTATCTTTTGGCCCAACCAGGGGACCTTAATAAAATACGGTTCACGAATGCCCCCTTCCCATTGATAGCCCTTTCCGCCCCTTAAGGGCAAATTGGAAGTTGAAAAGGAGTCGCCCGAGGCCACGCCGCCATTGTCGGAGGTAAAGACGACGATGGTGCTCTCTTCGAGGCCATTGGCCTTTAAGGCATCGAGGACCACACCCACGGCATCGTCCATACTTTCCACGAGTCCGGCATAGATCGGATTGTCCTGTACCTGTCGGATGGGAAGTACGCGTTCCATCTTATATCCGCTTTGGGCTATACCCTGATTTGCGGCTTTTTCGCGGTATTTCGCCCATTTCTCCTTTGATGTCTGAATAGGGCCGTGCACGGCGTAAAACGACAAAAAGGCAAAGAAGGTGGTATCCTTGTGTTGCGCAATAAAATCCGCGGTTTCCTCTGCCAAACGCATGGTCAAGTTCTCTCCCTTTTTCTTGTTGGGAAGTTTGGGGTTCTCCCAAGGGGAAAAATAGCCCCCCATGGGACTTCCCTTGTCCCATCCCCCTATATTGATATCAAAACCGTGGTCCTCGGGATAATTGCCTTCGTCCCCTAAATGCCATTTGCCCGAAAAAAAGGTGATATATCCATTGGCCTTGAACGCTTCGGCCATGGATATGTCCGATTTCGGTAGGGCATGCTTGTATTCGGCGGGCAACAATTTGTCGTGCCGACCGTGTTTTCTCCAATCTGTTCCCGAGGCGGCCCCGATCCAATCGGTTATCCCGTGCCTGGCGGTAAATTTACCGGTCATTATACTGGCCCGGGAAGGGCTGCATACCCTACTGGCCGCATAGCCTTGGGTGAATACCACCCCCTCATCGGCGATACGGTCGACGTTTGGGGTTTCGTAGTAGGTGCTTCCCGTTGCGCTGAGGTCGTTGAGGCCTAAGTCATCAACTAGAATGAACAGGATGTTGGGTTTTTTGTCAACCAATTCTTTCTGTGGCTGCTTACAGGCAAAAACCGATAAACCTAGAATGGCAAGTACTAAGAATCTTTTTTTCATAAAGTTATTTGAAGTTTATGGAAAACCATGGGTTCAAAACCCATGGCTGACAATGGGTCGGTTTACATACAAACGTATCAATATCCTGGGTTTTGACTGATACTGTTTTCGGAAATTTCGATTTCCCGGGCCGGAACGGGCATTAAAACATGGTGTTCTTGGATATTGGCTCCCGGAACATCCATATGGGGGTCTTCCACATTGCGGATGGTCTCGACAAATTGCCCCCATCTTAGCAAATCGAACTTACGATGACCTTCAAAGCCCAGTTCGGTGGCTCGTTCTTTTTTTAGGGCCTCCCTAAATGTAGATTGGTCAAGGCCCGAAAGCCCCGGTAACCCTGCCCTTTCGCGGACCTGATTGATAAAAATGTAAGCGTTCGCCGGACCATTCAGTTCGTTTTCCGCCTCGGCACGCATTAGCAAAATATCAGCATAGCGCAGTACATAGGTATTTTGGCTTCCGTTGTTACTTTTTGGGGGATCGCCATCGGCGTTTAAATATTTACCGGTAATCGGACCTGCACCAGGTGTTCTGGGAGATTCGAGAACATTGCCGTCAAGTTCGGTTATATAGCTGATATCCTTTCTTAAATCACCTTCTTCAAACATATTTAGATAGTCGGTTGTGGGCAACATATTCTCCCAACCGCCGCCTACGGCATTCGTGGCCCCAACGATTTCAGTATCTCTCGACCCTACCCAGCTTTGTTTGAAATCAGGTCTTTCGTTTTGCTCGAATTGAATATCAAAGACATTTTCATTGACCAGATTGCCATTCTTGTCGGGCATGTCGACATATTCGGCATTTTGGCCCCACAAACTATTGTAATCGGCCACTAAGCCGAACATACCCGAATCTATGACCTCCTGTGCCCGCTGACTGGCCAGTTGCCATTCGCCCTGTGTTAAATGTACCTTTGCCAGGAGTCCGGTAGCGGACCATTTGGTAGCACGCCCTTTTTCTTCCCCGACATACGTATCGGGTAAGACCGGAATGGCTTCCATTAAGTCCAATTCTATCAGGTCGTATACTTCCTCCACAGAATTACGCGTAACACCCTTTAGGGTTTCGGTATCTATAACTACATGGTTTAAGATAGGCACTTCACCGTAAACACGTACCAATTCGAAGTAATAGAAGGCCCGTAAAAACTTAGCTTCGCCGATCAGTCTTTGTTGTAAGGCCTCATCGTTCATTTCAATATCAGGGACATATTGTATTACCGTATTGGCCAATGCAATACCTTGGAAATTCTGCTGCCACATTACGGTTGCATCCCCATTATTGGCATTGAGGTCTAAAAACCAAGAAACCGGGCGCATGTTATGCTGCCCCTGAAAGGCGATATCGCTAGGGGTAAAACCATAATAGAACGAGATTATGTTGCTGTGCAAACGGGTATAGGCAGCGGTCGTTGCCGCTATGGCGTCTTGCTCGGTTGCGGGAAAGGTTCCGGGAACCAAAAAGTCAATAGGCTTCTCGGTAATGATGTCCTCACAAGAGGTAAGGCCGAAGAATAGTATCAATATATAGAGTATTTTTTTCATGGTGTGCTTTTTAAAATGTCAAACTTAAACCTAATGTGTATGATCTAACGGCAGGATCTTGGGCTTGATCATATCCTCTTCTTGCATTTTCGTCCCCTCTATTGATTTCGGGGTCGTACCCACTGTAATTGTCGAAGAGCAAAAGGTTGGTTCCTCTTACATATACCTTGGCACTTTGAAAAATGGGCAGTTTATCCGAAGGGATATTGTAACCCAAGCTTAGGTTTCGCAACCTTAGAAAGGACCCGTCTTCAATGATTCCCGTTTCAGGTACCAATTCGGTTCTAAAGACGCCCCTTGCGGAAGGCACCGAGGTTTCTGTGTTGGTCGGGGTCCACCGGTCGGCGAACCTGGCACTCACATTGTTGTCGAAGGCAGTGTTCAACCACGCATCCGTTTCATTGAATATGTCGTTGCCCAATACAAAAGACCAATACATTGAGAACTCAAAGTTTTTATAGGTTATGGTATTGTCCATTCCCCCGAACAGATCGGGGTGCGGACTTCCGATTACGGTTTGGTCGTTGTTGTCGATTATTCCATCGGGGACTCCGTCCGGTCCGCTGATATCCCTAAATCTTTTTCCGCCCGGGAAAACCCCCCGCCCTTCAAGACCCGAGGCATCAATTTCTTCCTGTGAATTCCAAATGCCATCACGGATATATCCGTAAAAGGCACCCAGGGGCTCGCCTTCCTTGATTACGGCTGAAGGAATGTTTACGACTCCACCTATCCTGTTTATCAACAGCTCCCCGTCTTCGTCGGGGATGGAGACGACCTTGTTTTTGTTTGTCGAAATATTAAAGCTGGTATCCCATCTAAAGTCTCCCTTATCAACGTTTATGGAGTTGACAAAAAGCTCAAACCCGGAGTTTTCAATGGTCCCGAAGTTTGTGGGGATAATTGCCGTAGGCACACCGGTTATCCATAGGATTTCCTGGTCGGTAAAGAGGTCCTTGGTTTTTTTGTGATAGTAATCGAGGGTTACTTGCAGGCGGTCGTTAAAGAAGGAAGTATCCAAACCTAGATCCAACTGGTCCGTAGTTTCGAATTTTAGTTGGTCATTGCCCAATCGGTTAAGGCCAATACCATTTGTAATATCCCCACTATTGCCAAAAAGATAGGTAAAGCCGGCTCCTAGACGGGCTAGGGAAGTTCCGCCGGAAGCAGGGTTGCCAAGTCTACCGTAACTTGCCCTGAACTTTAAATCGTCGAAAAGCGATAAATTTTCAATAAATTTTTCCCTGCCGGCGTTCCATGCAACGGCCACGGACGGAAAGGTTCCCCATTTGCTGTCCTTGGCAAAGTTGGAGGACCCATCTACCCTTCCGTTTAATGTAACCCTATACTTTCCCTTGTAGGCATAATTTAACCTGAACAGAAAGGACTCTACGCCAAACTCATTGGCAAAGGAACTGGCCCCTGTTCTTTCGGAGCCGGCATCGATATTGTTGTAGGTAAAATAATCGGTCGTAAAACCTCTGGTTTGGACGGAACTTCCCGAATTGAAGATCCTTTGTCGGGTATATCCCAACAGCCCGTCAAAACTATGCTCGCCCAAGGTTTGGCTATAGGTAAGGGTCTGCTCTAGAAGGACGCTTAGGTATTCTGAATTTGCAATAGTGGCCGTACCCCTGTCATTGGCTTGGCTAAACAAGGTCGATGGTGCGTAATCTTCACTTTTGTCCAAGGAAAGGTCGGTACCGTAGTTTATTTTATACCTGAGGTTCTTAAGGGGCTCCAATTCGGCATAAATGGTTCCCAATATTCGGGTCCGCGTGTCTAGATTGACATTCTTGGCGGCGGCACCAACGGGGTTCTCGGCCGAAAGTTCGGCACTTGCCGTCTGTATGGTATACTCTCCGTTTTCATCCTTGACCGGCAAGGTCGGGAACCACCCGGCTATATTTATGATATTGCTGCTCCTGGGAACGGTTGTGCTCCTTGATAGGGTCACCGAATTTCCTACCTTCAGAATCTTGTTGAGTTTATAATCCCCGTTTACGCGGAACTGGTACCTCTTTAAATTTCCTCCTGTAAAAACACCCTCTTGGTTGAAATAGTTGCCCGAAACAAAGTATTGGGCCTTTTCGTTACCACCGGAGGCAGATAGGGTATGGCTGGTCATGGGGGCCCCATTTCGATAAATTTCTTCTTGCCAGTTGGTGCCCTCCCCGTAGGAAGAAGGATCGGGGTAGGCCTCCGTTCCCTGTACTTCATTTTGCCAATCGGCAAATTCGGAAGCGTTTAAGACATCGATAAACCGCGTGGGCGACTGAAAGGTCGTGTACGCATCGTAAGTAAAGCGCGATTGACCGGCCTTTCCTCTTTTCGTCGTTATAAGCACAACTCCTGCAGAACCTCTTGACCCGTATAAGGCCGTGGCCGAAGCGTCTTTCAAGACTTCTACGGATTCAATGTCCTGAACATTGATGTCGGCTGAATTACCGGCGCCAATAAGCCCGTCGATTACGAACAAGGGGGAGCTATTGCCCGTGATCGAGTTGGTTCCCCTGATTCGAATGGAGGCCGCAGCGCCTGGCTGCGAGGAGGTTGGGGTTATTTGTACTCCCGAAACCTTGCCCCTCAAGGCGTCGTCAAGCCTTGCCGAAGGGGTAGCGTTGATTTCATCGGTTTTGATGGAGGACACGGCCCCGGTAAGGTCGGATTTCTTTACTGTCCCATAGGCAACTACGACCACTTCCTCAAGGCCTGCCGCATCTTCTTCAAGGGATACCGATACCGACGTTGAACCGTTCAGGGGAATTTCCTTGGTCGCAAAACCGATATAGGATACGATAATGACCGCCTGTGCATCACTGACATTTAAGGTAAAGTTCCCGTCGAAATCGGTTTGGGTTCCGTTCGTGGTTCCCTTTTCAATAATATTGGCCCCCGGTAAGGGTGCCCCATCGGCATCGGTGACCATGCCCGATATGGTAAATTGGTCTCTTTTGGTATCTGAATTAACCCTTTGTGCGACCGGTTTTTTTCTTTGAACAACGATCGTTTGCGAATCTGTAAATTCAAAGTCGAGGTTTAGGGGCGACAAACAATTGTCAAGTAAGTCTTTCGTTTTAATGACGCCCTTGTTCAAAGTAACGTAGGGTGCATCTTTTAGGTATGCGTTGCTAAAGATGAACTTGTAACCGGTTTGTTTGTGGATGAGGCGAAATACCTGTTTGACGCTTATCGATTTCTCGGAAGTTATGGCAATTTTGGCATCTTGCGACAAACCGGTCTCGGTTCCCAAGGCAAAGGTGAGCGAACAGAATAAAATGAGGTATAGTTTCACGAGTAACTTGCAAAAAGCGCCGAGGCAAACTGCCCGGGCTCTTTGATTAAAATTAGTTTGCATAAATTAGTAGTTGATTGGTTGAACATTGTTTTAATCATTCTTCTTATGGGAAAGGGCCTTAGCTGTGGAAGGTGCAGGTCTTTTCCCTTTCTATTGTATCACTATGGTTTTTTCATCGGTTTTGAATTTAATTTGGTTGTTACTTGTTCTTTCTATCAGTTCCAATAGATCATAAATCGACTCCGACCGTTCCACTATCCCTGTAAAGGTGTGCTTCTTTTTTTCCGCACTTTCGAATACCACCTCGATATCGTACCACCGCGAAAGGGTTTTCATGATATCTTCCAAGGGTTCGTCATTGAAGGAAAACAGCCCCTCGATCCACGAAACCTCCTGTTTGGCATCGACGGGTTTGATTTGAATGTCGGTATGCCCTTCAGAAGTGACCGACTGTTGATCGGGTTCCAATCTTTTGGACACCTGGTCTTTATAAATTTCGACACTTCCTTCGACGAGCGTGGTTTTAATTACCGGGTCTTCTTTATAGGCCTTGATGTTAAATTCGGTGCCCAACACGGTCACATTCTGGAACCGGGTCATTACGTTAAAGGTCGCCCCGTCGTGTAGCCTGCTGTCGGATACCTTGAAAAAAGCTTCGCCATACATCAAATCGACCTCACGGGGTTTTCCCTTTTCAAATTTGGTGGGGTATTTGATCTTGGATTCGGAGTTTAACCATACCGCCGTTCCGTCGGCAAGCTCAAGGTAGAATTGTCCCCCTTTCGGGACACTAAGTTGATTGTAAGGGATACTTTTGCTGTCGGCATCCCCTTTTCGATATTTTACCTTGTCGCCGTCGCTCCTTAATTGATGGTCTTCATACGCCCTGCCTTTTCCCAAGACAATCTGATCCCCATTGTCCAAGGTCAGTATGGCCTTGTTTTTCCCAGGTTCAATTGATTTGTCCTCTTTGGCCACCTCCATCTTTAAGCCTTTTTCTTCCTTGCCGGAATTCAAATAAAAGTAGCCGGTGGAGATTAAAAGGGCTAAGGACGCGGCTATTCCCAAGGCGCTATAGCGCCTTCTTCTTTTGGCCTGTTGTCGTCTCTCTATATTGGCCCTAATGCTTTCTTTGGCCGCGTTCAAATCGTATTGGTCCATGGTGAATCGGGCAATGTAATCCGTCTTTACAAAGCCATTGAATAGGTTTTCGTTCTTTTTGTCCTTTAACCAAGCGTCAAGCTTTTCCAATTCGTGAATATCTGCCTCGCTATTCAAGAATTTGACGATAATTTTTTCTATTTTCAAGCCTGGATATTGTGTGTTATGTATAATTAGTACGCTTGAATAATGAGAACCCCTTTATTTTTTTTGTAAAATTTTGACATATATTGAAAATGATGAAGAATAGGGACGAAGACCGGCTTCTTGCCGAAAGGCTAAAAAGCGGCGATCGATTGGCATACGACATGCTGATGGACCGCTATTATGTCCTTCTGTGCAATTATGCCTACACCTTTACCAAAAATCACGATAATGCCGAGGACATTGTTCAAAATGTCATGGTCGATATCTGGTCAAAAAGGAAAAAGATAAAGCCCGAACTTTCCCTTAAAAATTATTTGTACAAGGCCGTATACAATAGTTTTATATCGCATTATAGAAAACAGAAACCTGTGATCTACTTGGAGAAAAAGCACATTGATGCGGTAGAATCTATTGTAGAGAGCAATCATGAGGAAATGCAGCGCCTAATTGAGTTGGTACATAGGGAAATTGACAAACTGCCCAAAAAGTGCAGGGAAATCTTTCTTTTGAACAAAAGGGATGGCCTTACGCATACAGAGATTTCAGAACACCTCGATATTTCCTTAAAGACCGTCGAAGGCCATATCACACGGGCCTTTAAGATCTTAAGGGATCGGTTGGAAGAAAGGGTGGGGCCTGTTTTGTTTTTAGTGGCCGGAAACCTTTTCGATATCCGGGAAAGTCATTGACCCCAAGGGCGTTCAAAAAGTGTTTACTGGTATTGTGGGGTGTAATGGTTGGCTTCCGAAAGTAGCCTGGATCCGTTTAGGGCCTTCCGTTGATGGCATGACGCCCAATTTGGGGTATTGGAATTTGGTATGGGGGGTATTTGTTAAATTCGCTATTCACATAGGTTAGGGAATCTTCTTTTAAGATGGACTGTTTTTAAGATAGACTGTCGTTGTGTAAAACCATGAATAGGGCATGATAAAAAAATAGGTATTCTTTTTCTGTTCGTCTTTGCGACAATCCTAATTTATCACTATACGCGTCCCCCTTTTGAAATTAGCAATACGGAAACAAGGGAAATGGATTACAAGTTTAGACCTTATAGGGATAGTATATTCATATACATCCCTTATAAGATAACCTTATCCAACAATCGATTAAGCTCCTTGAAAATAAGCAATGTTTACGATGGATTTGGGGGCTATCGACCCAATCTTTTATACAATGACGATGGAATAGAACTGTGTACGCTCTACGGGCAATCCCGAGAACGATTTGAAAATGAAGCCTTCCTATTGAAAACAAAATATAGCAGGACTATTTGGCCTTTGACCAAAAGAGAATTCTATTACTATAAAAAATTTGCCCTAAGTAACAAGGGCGATGTTTTTGGTGTTAAAAACGTCCCCAAAGATTCCATTTACAGACAACTTGCCGAACTGGACTATAATTTAACCCGAAATCGGCGTAAAAAGCTTATCGATAGCCTTTACCGAATGAATGACCAAAAAGTTTTTGTCGTTCATTTTTTTAATGACGCCGGGGACTATGCGCCAAAATACATAAAGACAAAAATAAACAGCAATCAACAAGTTGCCGTAAATATTATTGACTCCATTGGGAACATGGGTATGGCCCAAAAAAAGCAATATTTATTAAAGGTGTTGAAGACCAATCCATTGACTGTCGATTTTTAAAGCTCGGTAAACGGTCTATATAGAAAACACCTCCCCGGTTGATAACTACATAATCGTGCAATTGCCGTCAAATTTTTTTGTGGGACCGAATTTTTTTGGGGTGCGGGCCTTGGTATTCCCCGCGGCCACGCCAACGCGGGCGTTTGCTTATGCAATTTGTTTTTGATAGATTTACTAGGGGTCCAATGCCGCCTTTTGACGGCCCATGCAATGGAATGGGTCATCGATACCATTGCGTGGGCCGAAGCAGAACCCGTCTTACAAATTATATTAAGCAAAAAACATGAAGATCGTTATCGCAAGTAACAAGCACGAATTGGGTAAAGAGGCGGCCCAAAAAGGGGCGGATGCCATCCGAGAGGCCCTTGAAAACCAAGGGGAAGCCCATATCATCGTAGCCACGGGGGCCTCCCAGTTCGAAATGTTGGCCGAACTCGTAAAAGCGAATCTGGATTGGTCAAAAGTTACCGGCTTCCACCTCGATGAATATGTGGGCATGCCGGAAACGCACACCGCTTCGTTTCGCAAGTACCTCAAGGAACGCTTTGTCGATCGGGTGCCTATCAAAGCGTTCCATTATATACATGGGGATGCCGAAAGTCCGATGGACGAATGCGATAGGCTCGGTAAGATCATTTCCGGCGTTCGAATCGATGTGGCCTTTGTCGGTATCGGTGAAAATGCACACTTGGCCTTTAACGATCCGCCTGCCGACTTCGAAAGGGAGGAAGCTTATTTTATTGCAGATCTCGACAAGGCCTGTAGGCAGCAGCAACTGGGCGAAGGCTGGTTTGCCTCCTTGGAGGAGGTTCCCAAACAGGCCATTAGCATGTCGGTCAAACAAATACTGAAATCGAAAACGATCATTGCGAGTGTACCGGACGAGCGCAAGGCCCTTGCGGTAAAAAAGACGGTGGAGTCGGAAGTTGTCCCCGAGGTTCCGGCAACGGCCTTAAAATTACATCCCCAAACTTGGTTGTACCTCGACAAGGCGTCGGCATCCCTATTGGGCGAGGTTGAAGGAGCCTCCGCATAGCAAAGCGGACTCGTAACTAGGGATTTTACCTCTCTTGGGCTAGGCCTTGCGCCTTTGCGATTCGATTGGGAATATTTCATGGTCCGTTTCGATAAAAAGCCGTTCAAAAGCTTGGTAAGAAAGCCTTGCCTTGGTTTTTCGGGAAGTATTTAAAGACGGGGCTGTTTTCAACAGGTCGGCAAAACGGGAATGCCATCGGGCGGGAATGGACTATTTTTTAACTACAGGAACACATACCGCGACAAAAGGGCTTTTAAGACCGGGTATTGAAGCAATAAGGCATGGGAATCGGTAATATATCAATAAACTATGAAGGAAGACAAAACGAACCAAGGACGGAGAAATTTTGTAAAGAAGGGTGCTACGGCCATTGCCGGAGGCGCCTTGTTGAGCAGCTTTCCGGTCAAGGCCGCCGCTTTCGGCCGAAAGAAGGAAATACGCATCGGCCTGGTCGGCTGTGGAGGACGGGGAAAGGGTGCCGCCCACGAGGCGCTAAAGACTTCGCCGAACGTTAAATTGGTGGCCCTTGGCGAAGTTTTTGAAGATAGACTGAACGGCGCCTACCAGAACTTAAGGAATACCTATCCCGATCAAGTGGAGGTACCCGATTCAAATAAGTTCCTGGGTTTCGATGCCTACCAAAAAGTAATCGATAATTGCGACGTGGTTCTTTTGGCCACCCCGCCCCCGTTTCGTCCCCTCCACCTTGAGGCGGCCGTCAAGGCGGGCCGACACGTGTTTATCGAAAAGCCCTTGTTCGTCGATATTCCGGGCTATCGAAAGGTGATGGACTGCAATGAGCTGGCCAAGCAAAAAAAACTCAGCCTGTCCGTGGGGCTACAGTTGCGCTATGAAACCGGCTATCAATTGATGAAACAGAAAATCGACGAGGGCATCATTGGCGATATAAGGTCCTTAAACGTATATTACAACGTAGGTGCGCCCAAAATACATCCCCGAACCCCCGACCAGACCGAAATGCAGTACCAGATGCGAAACTGGCGCTATTTTACGTGGCTATGGGGAGGCCAATTGGCCGGACAGACCATCCACCAAATCGATTTGATGAACTGGTTGATGAACGATTATCCGGTTGAGGTCAAGGGATTGGGCGGCAGACAAACCTTTAATGGCCCTGACCAAGGGAATACCTACGACCACCATTACGCCGAGTTTGAGTACCCCAATAAGGTCAAGATGCACGTCCAATCAACGAATATGGACAATACCTGGAACCGGGTCGGGTTCCACATCCAAGGGACGAAGGGCCATGCCAACGAAAAATTTCAGATCTACGACTCGAAGGGCGAATTGCTCTGGAGGCATCGCGATAGGGACGAGACCGTCGGGTCGTCCCAAAAATGCCAGTCGGCCTTTATCGAGTCGGTCATCCAAAACAAGCCCTTGCACCAGGTGGAGTATGGGGCAAAATCTACCTTGGCGACCATTATGGGCCGCATGGCGATCCACTCAGGAAAGATCGTTACGCTTGAAAAGGCCTTGGCATCGCAAAAAAGTATTTTGCCCAAAACCTTTGATTGGGATGCCGAACTGCCATCGATGCCCGGCCCCGACGGTAATTACAGCATTCCAATACCGGGGAAGTTCGAGGCGCTTTGACAAGGGAACAAACAAAATGAACCAAGAGAAAAATGAGTTTTAAGACAATAGGGATTATGTTGGTATTGCTTTTATCGCATATAAAGCTTGCAGAAGAGCGGGCAGAAACGATCAAAGCCCTTCTTTATTCCGATGGCGGTGCCGTTTCGGTAGCCATTTCGGGCGAAAAGATCGTAGGGATCGAACGTATCGATGCAGCACAGCTCGATAGTAAGACCTATGTGGCCCCCGGCCTGATCGACGTACAGATCAATGGGTATATGGGGGTGGATTTTTCAGGGCCCGACCTTACGGTTGATAGGGTAAGAAAGGCCACAAAGGCCTTGTGGAAAGCAGGGGTCACCTCGTATTACCCCACCATCATTACCAGCGATATCGAACGGATCAAAAAGAACTTTGCCATTTTGGCCGAGGCTAGAAAAGACCCCGAAATAGGAAGATCGATTCCCGGCTTTCATCTCGAGGGGCCCTATATTTCACCGATCAAGGGCTTTCGCGGCGCACATTTGGAAAAATATATCAAAAACCCCGATTGGGAAGAGTTCCAGGCCATACAAAAAGCGGCCGAAAACGGGATCAAACTAATTACCTTGGCCCCCGAACTCGAGGGGGCCATCCCCTTCATTGGAAAATGCGTGGACAGTGGGGTCATCGTATCCCTAGGCCACCATAACGGTTCGGCGTCCGATGTGCAAAAAGCGGTAGATGCGGGGGCGATCATGGCTACGCATCTTGGCAACGGCTGTGCCAACGAAATCAACCGCCACCACAATCCGATCTGGCCACAGCTCTCCAACGATGCCATCACGGCCAGCATTATTGCCGACGGGTTTCACCTGACCAAGGAGGAGGTCCGTAGTTTTTACAAGGCGAAAGGCGTCGAAAAGACCATCTTGGTGTCCGATGCACTCGACCTGGCAGGGCTGCCTCCGGGCGAATATACCCGCGGTGAGCGAACCCTACTGCTGACCCCCGATGTGGTCAAACTGCCCAAGGAAAACGTTTTGGCGGGAGCCGCCTCGCCCATCAGCAAATGTGTAGGGGTTGTTATGGACTATACCCAGTGTTCCCTAAAAGAAGGCATCCAAATGGCCAGTACCAATCCGGCCGCGCTTTTTAAACTGCAAGACCTCGGCGAAATTCAACAGGGCAAACGTGCCGACCTGATTGTCTTTACCATGGAAAACAAGCAAATACGCATCAAAAAAACCTATGTCTCAGGGCAATTGGTTTACTCCGAAAACTAGCCTATGAAAAAGAGTCCCCTACGTAAAAAAATCATCATTGCGCTCAGTGCCATCGGTCCCGGGCTGTTCTTGATCGGCTATAATATCGGAACGGGAAGTGTGACGACCATGGCCAAAACGGGTGCCGAACACGGTATGGGCCTGTTCTGGGCCCTTATACTCTCCTGTATATTTACCTATATACTTATGGTCACTTATGGCAAGGTTACCTTGGTTACCGGAAGAACGGCCCTGTTCAATTTCAAAAGCGAATTCAAATACGGTTGGCTGCTTTCGTTATACATCATTGCCGCCCTGATTATCGGCGAACTGCTGGCCCTAATGGGGGTCATGGGCATAGTTGCCGATCTGGTACAGGAAGGGATCCGCTTGGCCTTCGACGGCCTCGTCGTCCCTACGTTTTGGATCATCCTCTTTTTCTCCATCATCCTTTATTTTTTGTTGTGGTATGGGCGTTACCAGCTCTTCGAAAAGATATTGACCGTATTGGTCGTACTTATGGGCATCTCCTTTATCGTGGTCTTTATCATGGTCAAGCCCGACCTGATGGCCATAGCGCAAGGGGCCATCCCCAGCATACCGGATACCCCGGGGTCCTTGGGCCTAATAGCGGCCATAACGGGTACCACATGCTCCGCTGCGGTCTTTATCATGCGCAGTACCGTGGTCGCCGAAAAGGGCTGGGGGATCAATGACTTGAAAAGGGAGAAGAAAGATGCCATGGTATCGGCCTCCATGATGTTGCTCCTGAGCGGGGTGATCATGGCCGTTGCCGCCGGGACGCTCTATGTATCCGGACTAAAACTTGAGAATACCGTGGAGATGATCGCATTGTTCGAACCGATCGGCGGTAAGGCGGCCGCCTTTATGCTGATCATCGGCATTGCCGGGGCCGGCCTGTCGACCATTTTTCCTATCGTGTTGATCGCACCTTGGTTGGTGTCCGATTACAGGGGAACGCCTCGAAACATCCATTCGCCCTTGTCGCGATGGTTGATCTTTATCGCTCTGCTGTTTGCCTTCGGTACCGTTTTCCTTGAGGAAAGACCTCCTGCCCTAATGGTGTTTTCACAGGCCTTCCAGGCGTGTATCCTCCCTGCGGTGGCCATCCCGGTCTTTATCCTTATCAACAAAAAACAGCTCATGCACACGTATACGGCCAGCACCCAATTGAATGTGGGCATTGTGGCCGTTATTTTGTTTTCGTTGATAACGACCTATTTCGCGGTCAGCGATTTTTTCTAGAATGATGTACGAGGAACAAAAAAACTTGATGAAGGAACAATCGCATAAACAGGATTACAAAGAAGCGTTTAAAAACATAGGATGATCATGGGGAAAGGGCAAAGACCGCGGGCGTTCGAAAAGAACGAAGGCTCCAAAATTGGAAGATACTTAAAAACAGTGGGTCCGGGCATTATTACCGCGGCCCTGGTCTTTGGCCCCGGAAGCCTTACGATAAACACCAAGCTTGGGGCCAGTTTCGGGTATTCCCTGCTGTGGGTGCTCGTACTTACGGCCCTATTGATGACGGCCTTTACGAACATGTCGGCCCGGATCGGATTGGATGGCTCCGTTTCCTTTATCCAGCGCATCAAGAACGAATTGGGGAAGCCCCTCGCCTTTTTGGTCGGAATCGGTGTTTTTTTGACAACGGCCTCTTTTCAGGCAGGAAATACGGTAGGGGCGGCGGTGGCCTTCTCCGAACTTTTTTCGACCTCAATGGCCCTGTGGATCATCTTGTTTACCTCCTCGGCTATTTTTCTGTTGTTCTTTAAGTCCTTTTATAAGATTCTGGAAAAACTGATGATAGGCTTGGTGGTTCTCATGCTGCTTTCCTTTTTGATGACCATCATTATGGCATCGCCAGATATCACCGAGATATTGAGAGGCTTTGTTCCTTCCGTTCCGCAAGGCTCGGAGTACCTTGTCATTACGCTGACCGCCTCGAGCTTTTCGATCGTAGGGGCCTTTTACCAATCGTATCTGGTGAAGGAAAAGGGATGGAAGCCGGGCCAGTTGAAAGACTGTATGCGGGAAAGTCGCAATGGGATCATCGTCCTCGGACTTCTTTCGTCCTTGGTCATGCTCTGTGCCTCGGCCGTGCTGCACCAAAACCATATCGAGGTACGCAGTGCCTCCGATTTGGGAATGGCCCTCGAACCCCTTTTCGGGCCGTTTACCTCGAGTGTCTTTATGATCGGATTTTTTGCCGCCTCCTTTTCGTCAATGGTGGGCAACGCCACCATAGGCGGGGTGATATTGGCCGATACCTTTTTTTCCGAAAGCAACTTGAGCAGCCTTAAGGTGCGGGCGATGATCATTTTGGTCGTGTTGATAGGTGCCGTAGTGGCCTACATTTTCGGGGCACTTCCCTTGGAACTCATCATCTTTGCCCAAGGGATAACCATCATGATCGTACCCGTAGCGGCCGTCGTCATCCTGATCTTTGCCAACTCCAAAAGAACTTCCACCGAACTGCGGAACACCAAATATGCGAATGTTCTGGGGGCTCTGGGCATTATCGTATTGTTGCTGATGTCCGCTTATAGCATTGATTATTTGTTTTTGGGATAGGAGGCCGAAGCGGTTTTTTACCGATCGGCGGAACAATTAAAATTTTAAATAGATGAAAATTCAAAATGTAGAGGACCTCGAGGCCAAATTGGCCGAGACCACACCGGGACTGATCGATGACCTGCGAAGCGTGGAAGGCGATATAATGATCTTGGGCCTTGGGGGCAAAATGGGCCCCAGCCTGGCCAAATTGGCCGTCAACGCCATTCGTGAAGGTGGTCTGGACAAAAAAGTACTGGGAGCCTCCCGGTTTTCGAACAAGGCCGTTAGGGACGAGCTGGAAGCCTACGGGGTGCAGACCTTGGCCGGTGATCTGTTGGATGAGGATTTTTTACAGGGCCTGCCCGATTGTAAGAACGTCATTTTTATGGCCGGCAACAAATTCGGCACTTCGGGGAACGAGCACTTTACCTGGGCCATGAACGCCTACCTGCCGGGAAGGGTGGCCGAAAAATACAAAGATTCGCGGATCGTGGTATTCTCGAGTGGCAATATCTACCCCTTTATGCCGGTAGACAGCAGCGGCGCGGATGAGGCTACCCCCCCAAGCCCCATCGGTGAATATGCACAGTCGTGCCTGGGCCGGGAACGGGTCTTTGAACACTTTGCCATCAAGAACGCCACGCCCATGTTGATCTTCCGCCTGAATTATGCGGTCGACCTGCGTTATGGGGTGCTGTGCGAGGTGGCCAAGGCGGTTTTCGAACAAAGGCCCATAGACATTACAACGGCCTATGTGAACGTTATTTGGCAAGGCGATGCCAATAGCTATGCGCTGAGGTCTTTGCGCTACTGTAAGACCCCGCCCCAAAGGTTGAACTGTACCGGGCCCGAGCTTATTTCCATCGAAGGATTGGCCCGAAAGTTCGGGGAATTGATGGGCAAACCGGTCGAGTTTACCGGAACGCCGGCCCCTACGGCCCTGCTCAACGATGCCTCGTATTCCTTCGACCTTATGGGAAGGCCCAGGACAGGACTCGATGAGCTTGTGGAATGGACGGCCCATTGGGTGATGAACGGTGGGGAAGACTTAGGCAAACCCACCCATTTTCAACAACGAAAAGGTAATTTTTAAACATATGACACCCCTATTGAAACCTGAAATAAAGGAACTGCTGTTTAACGGTACGGTAATCCCGGCACACCCATTGGCCCTTAATGCCGATAGAAACTTCGATGAATACCGGCAACGGTTATTGACCCGATATTACGTGGCCTCCGGGGCCGGAGGTGTGGCCGTCGGGGTACACACCACACAATTTGCCATTAGGGACCCCAAGATAAACCTGTTTGAAAAGGTGCTGGCGACCGCTTCCGAAGAGATTTCCAAAATTGGTCCAAAACGGCCCTTTATAAAAGTGGCCGGGGTCAGCGGCCCCACGGAACAGGCCGTAAGGGAGGCCCTGATCGCAAAAAAATTGGGCTACGACCTGGCGCTGGTTAGTATCAATGGATTGGGCGATTGGTCGGAAGGCGATCTGCTCGACCGCGCCCGGGAAATAGGAAAACACATGCCCCTGTTCGGTTTTTATCTACAGCCTTCGGTGGGAGGAAAGGTGCTAAGTGAAAAATTCTGGAGCGATTTCGCCGAAATTCCCGAGGTCTGTGCCATTAAGATCGCCCCCTTCAACCGCTACCGCTCCCTCGAGGTGGTCCGTGCCGTATGTACGGCCTCCCGACATAAGGATATCGCCATCTATACGGGCAACGACGACAATATCGTGAACGACCTCTTAACGACTTATGAAATACGGACGGACCAGGGCATCGTGCGGAAGGATATCGTAGGGGGACTCCTCGGCCATTGGGCGGTGTGGACCCAAAAGGCGGTCGAACTGCTCGAAAGGGTCAAGGCGATCAAAAAAGAAGGAGGCACGATGAGCCGGGACATGTTGACCGAGAACATCAAGGTAACCGATGCCAATGCGGCCTTCTTTGATGCCAAGAACGATTTTAAGGGATGTATCGCGGGCATTCACGAAGTGTTGCGAAGACAGGGACTGCTAGAGGGCACCTGGTGCCTCGACCCGGACGAAACGCTGTCTCCCGGCCAAAAAGAGGAAATCGACAGGGTGTATCGCGAATACCCCGAATTGAACGACGATGCCTTTGTTCGCGAAAACCTTAAAAGTTGGAAGGAAGGGCTTTAGACTATCCTGTTAAGACATGCCCCGGTCTCAACCGTAGGGCCAGAGAAAGAGATAGGCCAATGCCGCCAGCACAAAGATCAGGATGCCGAAGCAGCCCACAAAAAAGCAGTTCTTAAATACGTCTTTGCTTCTTACGACCTCTTCTTTCATGGTTGATTAAGGGAATTTGGCGGTTCGGGTATAAAAGTAGGGGAGAATACCGTAAACGACCTATAGACCGGAGGTTTTTTTCTCGTTTAGGATGGCATTTACCTCCTTCCAAAGGACCAGTTTCGAACGCCCGGGGTTGCTTAGCGCTTCGCCACCATAAAAAATCTCGTGAAAAAGACGGCGCTTTTCTTCCACATCGTTGGAATCATAGTCGAGGTCGTTGTACACCATGTTCCAGTCCTTGAACGACCGGAGCAGTGTTTTTTCGGCACTGAGCAGATTTACCTCGGTATGTCGGGGGTCTTTTGAAATGACGGTATAAAGGGCCCTAACGTCTTTTTCGGCACCTTCGATAAGTTGTAGAAAGTCCCCACGGTGGTATAGGAGGCACCCCGTAATATTGTGCTTTTTATTGTGCACATTTGCTTTTTTGAGCATCTGCAAGATTTGGTTTGGGGTAAAATCGGCCTTGGCCTTTGATTTGTAAATAATAGTAAACATATGTGGTATTTTCGGTTAGGCCAATGCTCTGGTAAAGCTACCCATACTTTGCTTACAATCTAGGAATTAGGATAAATTTAACGCTCAAAAAAGGTCTTTGTAGGCGCACCGTTGGATAATGCTTCC
Organism: Pseudozobellia thermophila; assembly: GCF_900141855.1. Classification (GTDB taxonomy): domain Bacteria; phylum Bacteroidota; class Bacteroidia; order Flavobacteriales; family Flavobacteriaceae; genus Pseudozobellia; species Pseudozobellia thermophila. Next base: position 405,617 of record NZ_FQYU01000001.1, on the reverse strand, counting down.
TTGCTTATTCGGGTCGATGTTTAACGGCCTTGATCCCGGGCATCGGAAATAGGGTGGGCCGTAATTTTCCATCCCCTTTTTTTAAAGGCGTCGTCGGAAGCTAAGTTGACGAGGTGCTGATTTAGCTCAAGGTAGAGATCCGGCGATTTTGGAAAACCAATGCCGTAAGGAAATATCCCATCGGACGATGGGATATCAGTGTCGGTCTATTTGGCCCGCCACCTTTTTAAAGTGCCTTTCAAGGCCTGCAAAATCCCCCTTGGCGATAAGGTCTTTGTCGAACAGCGAACTGCCCATGCCGGCCCCGATGGCCCCGGCCTCAAAAAAGGCACGTATGTTGTCGGCCGAAACCCCTCCCGTAGGTAATAGTTTAATTTCGTTCAAGGGAGCCAAAACATCCTTAAAGTATTGTGGGCCCAATTGGGTAGCTGGGAATACCTTTACCGCCGAGGCACCCAACTTCCACGCGGTATAGATTTCGGTGGGAGTGTAGGCCCCGGGAAAAATGGGAATTTTCCGGGCCGCACACTGACCGATTACCTCGGCATCGACAATGGGCGTAACGATAAACTGCGCTCCGGCGGCAAGGGCCCTATCGAGGTCTTGAACGCTGCATACCGTACCGGCCCCTACGTTCAACTCAGGAAACTCCTTTCTTAAAACCCCAATGGTTTTGGTAACCTCGGGCGAGTTCATGGTAACCTCCAAGGTGTAAAAACCACTTTTGAGGTAGCTGGGCACCAATTGAACGACTTCGTCGGTAGGCAGGCCCCTTAGGATGCCCACGACAGGGTTTTGTTTGAAACGCGTCCAGGAAAAAGAGTCTTTACACATAGGTCTTCAGTATTTTTAGTTGCCCCGCGAACAGGGCGTGTTGCATATCGGTTGTATTAAAACAGAGCAAATCGTCGATGGCCGAAATATATTTCAATGCCAACATATAGAGTTTCCTTTGGATTCCGGTAGCGCCCAAATAGATTTTTTCGTTTTTGTCGACGAGGGACGCTAACTCGCTTCCGATCAACAAACCGGAAAGGAAAAACGAATTGTTGATGGGCGAGGCCTTGTTTAAAAGGCTGTTCGCCCTGATCGAGAACAAAGAGGCGATTGCAGTATTGGCGAGTCCTTTTTTTACCCCTTCCATGAATACGTCCTCGTACACGTCGTCCCAATCGGCCTGTTGTAGCGAGGGGGCCAAAATGCTATGCGTGCCGATAACCTCATAAAGCTCCCCCGTCATAAAAGTGGTAAACCTTTCGAAACGCCCGTTGTTAAAGTAAATGTGTTTGCTATGGGTTCCGGGGAGGATCAAAACACCTTTTCCGGTATCGGGCAACTGTTCGGCTATACCTATGGCCTGAACCTCTTCGCCGCGCATGACATCGTTTGGGGTTTTTACTCCCGATATTAAAACCATGTGGTTGCCATTGGGCAGTTCAAAACGCTCCTTCAGGAGTTCTTGCCCCGAAAAGGAAAAGGGCATGTCGGCATAGGGCAGTTCCTTCATGCCGATCGATGATGACAGCATGCCCGAACCTACGATTACGGTATTTTTTAAGTGGGGAACGTCGAGTTTCCCAATCTGTTCCAGTAGGTAGGAAAGAAAGAAGTCCGCCCGCGGCATACCTTGTCCCGCCTCGAACTTCCGAAACCGGGCTTTTACGCCTTCGGAGCTTTTAATGCTCGATATAAGGCCGAGGGTCGCCCTATCTACCGCACTGACCCTAAAATTGGAGGTGCCCCAATCGCAGCTGATAAAAAAATCGGGTGGCTTCATAGTTTTTGTTCGCTTGTAAATATATGAATTTGGCCGAAATGGCGATGCAGGGGTATCTACCTTGTCCTGTTTTCGATTTTCCCTTTGTATACTTCCCGGACTTACTATTATATCTTATTTTTAGGACGGATTACTATTTAATAAACAAAGCGTATGGCACGATATCTTACCCTAGTTTGTCTTGCATTGCTGTTCGGCAATTGTAAAGACACCGCAAAGACCGAAAAGAAGGAAACCGTCAAAACGCATGAAGCTCCCGTTTCCCTAGGTTGGCAGGAAGTGGTTGCCCAAGGTGGCAGCAAGCCCGTGGCCCGACACGAAGCGGCCTTTGTTCGTGTCGGCCCCAAGTTTTATCTGTTGGGCGGCAGGGGGATCCGCCCCGTCAGTATCTACGACACCCAGACCAAAGAGTGGACGGAAGGGCAAAAACCGCCCATAGAGCTGCACCACTTTCAACCGGTGGTGTTCGAAGACAAAATATACGTAATTGCGGCCCTAACCGGAAAATGGCCCGGCGAGACCCCGACCGAGTACGTTTATATTTACGACCCGGCAAGCGACAAATGGTCGAAAGGCGATGTGATCCCCCCGGACAGAAGGCGGGGCTCGACCGGAAACGTATTGTACAACGGCAAGATTTACATTGCATGCGGTATCAAGAACGGTCATATAGGCGACCATAAAAACTGGATGGATAGCTACGATCCCAAAACGGGGCAATGGCAAGTACTGACCGACGCCCCCCGCGCACGCGATCACTTTCAAGCGGTATTGGCCGAAGGAAAAATCTATGCCCCGGCAGGTCGTAATACGGGCATTGAACCCGACGATCCTTTTGGCGGCACCCTTGCCGAAGTGGATGTATACGATATCGAAAGCGATAGTTGGCAGACCCTCTCCGAGCCGATTCCAACACAACGCGCCGGTAATGCGGCCATGCGCCACAACGATGAGATATGGGTAGTCGGTGGCGAATCGCCCACGCAGGAAAAGGCCCATGCCGATGTAGAGGCCCTCGATCTGTCGACCATGCAATGGAGAAAGCTTCCCGGCCTGATCGAAGGAAGGCACGGTACGGGACTCGTGTTTTTCGAAGACGATGTCTATATCGCCTCAGGTTGCGGAAAAAGGGGTGGGGAGCCCGAACTGACCACCATGGAAAAATACGGTGAACTCCCTTAGATAAACTCCGTTGCGTTTTTGTGTTTTATTGTGGAAATATCCATAAAAACAGCCTACATTTGATTGGAGTGCCTCAGTATGCAAAACATGTGAAATGGACTTAAGGGACGGTGTAAAGACCGCAGAAAACAAGGTCTCCTCGGAGACCAGAAGATTGAGCGCCTTTGTCAGGGACAAGAACAAATCGCTGGTCGATCGGCTCGAGTCTTACGAAGATATCATCAACCTCGAGGTGGGCGATACCGGCCTGCACCGGGCCAAAGCCTTGGAGCGCGAGTTCGATATACGCCAACTTTACATCAAGTACGAGGGCGACAACCCGACCGGAACCCAAAAAGACCGGATCGCCTTTGCCCAGATGTACGACGCACTGCGAAGAAACTTTACCACCGTTTCTTTGGCGACTTGTGGCAATTACGGGGTTGCCGTGGCCTTGGCGGCCAATTTGGCGGGCTTGGAGTGTGTCGTTTTTATCCCGGAATCGTACCATACCGAACGGGTCGCGGAAATGGAACTATTAGGTTCGAAAATCGTCCGTTTGCCGGGAAACTACGAAGATGCGGTCAGGTCGAGCAGTGAATTGGCGGAAACCAAAGGTTGGTACGATGCCAATCCAGGGGGCGCGAACACTCCTTTGCAGATAAGTGCCTATTCACAGATTGCCACTGAAATTTTTGAAGATTTGGGAGATGCCCCAAAGTATTGTGCGGTACCGGTTTCCAACGGTACCCTTTTTGCCGGCATTTATCGCGGCTTCGTCAACCTGTACAAAAGGGGAAAAACCTCGCGTGTGCCAAAAATGATCGCCGCATCCTCATCGCGAAAAAACCCGATCATCCAATCCTTCTTACAGGGTCTGGAATATTGCAAGGACCTCGACCCCAAAAGCATCAAGGAGACCAAATACAACGAGCCCCTGGTCAATTGGCACAGCTTCGACGGCGAAGAAGCCTTGTACGCCCTACGCGAATCGCAGGGCGAGGCCTATAACATAAGCGATAAAAAGTTAAGGGATATGACCGCCCTATTGGCGAAAAAAGAGGGCTTTCGCATCTTGCCGGCCTCTACGGCCGGCCTCATTGCCCTATTGGAACTCGACGAGGAACGGAATTTTGAACCCGACAGGTTCGTTGCGGTACTGACCGCCAAAAACTAAATAGATAAAGGATGAAGCAATCAATAGATGGAAGGGCCTTGGTGTATTGCGAAGGGGCCTTCAACACACCCAATGGAAAAACCGCGCACGGCCTGGTGCGTTTTACCGAGCGCTATGAAGTGGTCGGGGTTTTGGATAAAAAATACCAAGGTAGGGATGCCGGCGAAGTATTGGACGGCAAACCCAACGGCATTCCTGTTTTTAAGACCTTCGAAACCGCCCTCGAAACCCTGGAAGCCTCGGGAAACATGCCCAAATCGCTGGTAATCGGACTGGCGCCCGATGGGGGGCGTTTGCCCGATGAGGCCCGGACCACGATCAAAAAGGCCCTTCAAAAGGGGTTGAACGTTGATAGCGGCCTCCACGACTTTTTGACCAACGATGCCCTATTGGTCCGGTTGGCGGCCGAAAACAATTGCCGAATACGCGATGTGCGTAAAACACCCGACCGCGACAAACTGCACTTCTTTACGGGCGAGATCGAAAAGGTAGACTGCTTGAAGTTGGCCGTGCTCGGCACCGATTCGGCTCTGGGCAAACGTACCACCGCTTGGCTATTGGTCCACGGTTTCAGGGATGCCGGTCTAAAGGCCGAGATAATCGGTACCGGGCAAACCGCCTGGATGCAGGGCGCCAAGTACAGCATGGTGATGGATAGCTGCATCAACGATTTCGTTTCGGGCGAGATCGAACATGCCGTGGTGAGCGCCTATAAAAACGAAAACCCCGATGTCATCGTAATCGAGGGGCAAGGAAGCCTGATGAATCCGGCCTATCCGGGCGGATTCGAGATATTGGCGGCCGGCCGGCCCGATTACGTCATTCTGCAACATGCCCCGAAAAGGCTGGAGTACGATGGTTTTCCTGGGTATCGATTGCATCCGCTTCCCGAACAGATTAACGCCATTGAGGTCATCTCGGGCAAAAAGGTCATTGCCGTTACGGTTAACCATGAAGACATGGCGGAAGACGAGATCTTGGAGGCTTGCGAACAGATAAGGCATGAAACCGGCCTGCCCGCCTTCGACGTGCTTAAATTTGGTGCCGAAGGGCTTGTCCATCTTTTAAAGGAAAAAATCGTATGAAAATTACCCGTGTCGGTTACGAGCGTTTGAACCTAAGGCTTTCGCAACCTTATACCATTGCCTATGAGACCATTGACCATACGGTAAACTTTATTTTAAAGGTCGAAACCGATACCGAAATAGTGGGCTACGGATGCGGCGCACCCGATAAGATCGTTACGGGAGAGACCGCCGATGAGGTCGAAGCGTCCATTGAGAACACCATTATACCCCTGTTAAAAGGGAAAGACCCGTTTACCTACGCCCATATCCTGGTCGAGCTCAAGGCACAATTGGGAAGAAAATCTTCTTCGCTGACCATGGTCGACATGGCCCTGCACGATTTGATTTCGAAAAAGGCGGGGGTCCCCCTCTATCGGTTTTTGGGGGGATTTCAAAATAGTATCCCCACAAGCATAACCATCGGGATACTTCCCTTGGAGGAAACATTGGAGCAGGCCCGCGAATTTGTGGGACGGGGCTTCTTTATCTTAAAAGTAAAGGGCGGGCACAGCCTGGAGGAGGATATAGAGAAAATGACCCGCTTGCATCAGGAATTTCCCGGGGTTACCCTTCGCTTCGACGGCAATCAGGGCTATTCGGTACTCGACTCCGTCACCTTTGTAAAGGCCACCGGCCAAATCGGCATAGAAATTTTTGAACAGCCGACCCAGCGTGAAAAGGAAGAACGCCTGGGCGAGGTAATGAACCAAGTCGATATTCCCGTCATGGCCGATGAAAGCCTAAAAACCTTGACCGATGCCTTTCGCTTGGCCCAGAACGAGCGGGTCGATATGGTGAACATCAAATTGATGAAGGTCGGAGGTATTCTAGAGGCCATGCATATCAATTCGGTGGCCAAGGCAGCAGGTATCGAAAGTATGATCGGCTGCAACGATGAGTCGGCCTTGGGTATTTCGGCCGGATTGCACTTTGCCCTTTCGAGGCCCAACGTTCGCTATGCCGACCTTGATGGGCATTTGGATGTGGTCGACGACCCCTTTAAGGGCCTGTTTCATTTAAGGGAAGGGGTGCTGTACCCGACGGAGGCCCCGGGTTTGGGAGTGATAAATTACCGGTGATGGGGCGAGGGCTACTCTTCGCCTTGCTGCCCCTTTATCGAAACATCCCTTCGAAAAGGAATGAACAAAGGGTCTACGTCCTTGGTTTCGCCGATGACGGCTTCGATTTCCCTTTTGAGGTAGTTCAAATGGGCGATGGTAAGGCGATCGGTCATTACCGGAATGGTGCGTTTTATTTTCCCCTGTAGGGTCAACAGGTTGTCCAAGGCCAATGAGCGTACATCGGTGTTGACGGTGTAGCCTTCCGAGAGCTTCGCCAAGATACCTTCGACCAAGCCTTCGGCCTCGTTGGGCTTGTACAGGGTTATCAAATTGGACACGTAGGATTTTTGCAGTTTTCTGCGGTAGGCGTTCGTTTGGTAGAACACGTTCATATCGCCCCACACCAATTGGCTCAGGTCGTCCATATACTCCTGTGGGGTATAAGGGTCTTCGTCTTCGTAGCGTTCGCTTATAAACGTCATCCTGCTCAGACGGCTACCGCCCAAGAGGTTCATCATCACGCTCTCCATGGTCTTGGTAACGGCCTCTTTGGACTGCGGTGATTGTATGGCGTTCAAGATATCGTTTCGCAGCAACCACTTGGGCTCTTTGAAGATGTAATTGTTCAAGAACAACAGGGCCTGCTTTTGTTTTTGTTTTTCCACGGGGCGGTACACTTCCCCATCTTCGCCCATGGTCTTCGGGGTTACGTAGATGCCCCCGATGTTTTTGGCCACGTGAAAAATATAATCGCTGTATTGGCCGACCAGGTCCTTATACACTTGGTCGAGGTTGGTATAATCGTCGCTACTGCTTTTTTGGGTCCATTTTTTAAGGTAGGGCGCTATGCGCTGCAGGTTGAGGATGCCGTAGGTACTGGCTTGCATGGCATCGTCTCCCAGGTCTTCGGTCTGCGACCGCGGGTCGAAATCGCGGCCTTCGCCACCGAACCAGAGCCGCGGATTGGCCGAAACGCTATCGACCACCATTTGGCTCAACACTTCCTTTTCCTCCTTGGGCGACATATCCTCCGGAAATCGCGAGTAGCCCCACTGTATGGCCCACTTGTCATAATCCCCGATACGGGGCATTAGGTCCTTGGTCGGAATGCTGTCTTCGGGTTGGGCCACATAATTGAAGCGGGCATAGTCCATTATGGAACTGGTATGACCATTTTTTTCGAGCCATTTGGCATCGCGGAGCCTTTCAACGGGAGTGGCGTGGCTGGCCCCCATGTTATGGCGTAGGCCCAAGGTGTGCCCCACCTCGTGCGAGGCAACGAACCGTATCAACTGGCCCATAAGTTCCGTTTCGAATTCCATTTTTCGGGCGCGCTCGTCCACAGCCCCGGCCTGGATCATGTACCAATTGTGCAAGAGGCTCATCAGGTTGTGGTACCAACCGATATGGCTTTCCAGGATCTCACCGCTACGGGGATCGACGACATTGGGCCCATAGGCGTTCTTAAATGGGGAGGCGAAATAGCGCAGCACCGAGAAGCGGGAATCTTCAAGACTCATGCTGTCATCGTTTTCGGGCCATTCCATTCCTATTATGGCGTTCTTGAAACCGGCCTGCTCGAAGGCTACCTGCCAATCGTTGATACCTTGTATCAGGTAGGGCCGCCATTTTTTGGGCGTGGCGGGGTCGATATAGTAGACAATGGGTTTCTTGGGCTCGACCAGTTCGCCCCGTTTCCATTTTAAGGAGTCTTCGGGCTTGGGCTCCAGGCGCCACCGATGAATGTAGGTATTGCGGTCTACTTGCTGTTGGTCGTCTCCGTATTCCAAATAGGAGCTTGCAAAGTATCCTACGCGTTCGTCGTACAACCTCTTGCGCATGGGTACCTTGGGCAAAAGGATAAAGGAATTGTTGATTTCCAAGGTGACCACCCCGGCCAATATGGCCGCCGGCAGTTCCTTTCTTTTGTCGGAGCCCGATTTGGCCTTGTAGGTCTTGACCGTCTTTATTTCCGTGTTGAGCGGAAAGGTGTTGATCTCCTTTATAAAGGATTTGTCTTTCTCCAGGGAAAGCAGCTTGTAGTCTTCTTTTGCATCTTGGCTTAGGGCGAGCAAGGGGTTTTCGCTGTTGATGAAATCGGTAACCTCTATGAGGTAAGAACCTTTGTCTTCGTCATGGGCCTTGATAGGAAAAGCCTCGAGTATCGGGGTAATATTGGAGTTGTTGACCGCCTTTGATATGGCATTGTCTTCACTGGCCGCGCTGACCAAGGTCGAGATTCGAAGAAAAATGTTGTTCGAGGGACCTTTTTCGAATAGAATGGTGTTTTCCGAAATTTTTTCCCCTCCGTAATTGCTTGCCCCCGACGGGGTTTTGATAAAGCGGGTAACCACCAGCATCTCGCGGTTCAACAGCGTGTCGGGAATCTCAAAATAGAACTTGTCACCTACCTTGTGAACGTCGAACAAACCTTTTTGGGAGGTGGCGGCATCGGTAATAAAACGGTCATAGGCCTTGGCACTGGTCAGGGCCACCTCCTTGCCTTTGCCTTTTTTGCCCGATTTGCCCAAGGGGCCCACACTACCGCATGCGGTAACTAAAAGTAGTACCATAAAGTATGCGAAGTAATGTTTCATTAGTTATTAAGATTTACCGAATATGGTATTTGCCGCCCCTTATTTGGAAGTTGATACTAGGAAAAGACCTCATTTTCAGAGGCTCCCTTAGTAGCCAACGTTTTAAACTTAAGTTTAGTATGGTATAGGCCGGCCCAAGGGTTCTTTTAACAGAAAATTTGAACGCCGTAAGACCCGTTCGGCCCACATTCTTCCTGTATATACGAAATTTTTCAACAGAAAGACGTAATCCACAAGATACAATTCTGGGGCTTGGAAATCAATTTTACGCCGTAAAATTATAGGTTTGGGCGAAAGTGGGCTATCTCAACCCTCGTCTTCATTCAGGTCAAATGTCCCGTTTAACATCTTGATTACATTGATCAGCGACCTGATGTTGTGGTAGTTGGCCTTCCAGATCTGGGCCTTGGCCTTGGTCTTGGCCGAGGGGTCGGTATCGAGGCCTTCGGGATACCAGCCCCCGTAGTCGTGATCGATAAGCTTGGTGCGTATATAGGTCCATTGTTTTTCAAAAAGGGCGTAATAAGGTTTTTCCCGGGGATGTCTTTCGGCCATCAACAACAATGAATTGAGGCCCTCGGCCTGGGTCCACCATACCTTGGCCCTGTTTTCGATGCTGCGCTTGCCGCCGGCCCGGTAGTAACCACCGTCGTAAAAGCCGCCGTTTTTTTCGTCCCAGCCCCATTCGAGGGCATGGTCAACCATTTGTTGGGCCTTCCGGGCGGTTAGGCTATCGTTTGTTATGCCCAATCTGTGGGAAGCCTCCAGCATAAGAAAGGCCGTTTCGACGTCATGGCCAAAGGACACATGGTCGAGGTAGAAGTGTTTTTTTCGATAGGTGTCGGACGAATCGCGGAAGGAAACCGGCGTCCAATCGCGTTCCAAATGTAGGGTCAAATAGCCCTTGTCGGTGGCAATGGTGTCGCGTATCAACACCAATAGTTCTTCGAGTCTTTTATGGAGTAAGGCGTCGGGCCATACCTCGTATAATGCGGTAAAGCTTTCCAACAAATGGATGGAGGAGTTCTGGTCCTTCCAATCCTTGCGGATAAAATTATCGTAGCCTTTGTCGTTTTCGTCGAGATCTAACATCCACGAGCCATCCCGTTGCAGCACATCAAAATACCCGCCGTAAACGGAATCATGGGCGTGTTCTTCTAGCCAAGCAAAGGTTTTTTTGGCCAAATCGAGGGCCGAGGAATCTTTCGATACCTTGTAATAGGCGGCTAGGCCGTACAGGGCAAAGGAGTTGCCATAGGCGCTTTTCCCCTTCGATACTACGGTCAGCGAATCGCCTTCGAGGGCGAGTAGGGAGTGAAAGCCGCCTTGTTCCTTGTCCCACATCCTGTCCCTGAGAAAACGATAGCCGTGGGCCGCCATTTCGGTATAGGAATCGTCGTGGAAAAACTGGGCCAAGGTCGCCGTCGTCCATACGTGGCGTGCCTGACTGACCAAAAACTTCTTCTGTTCCCCGTCTTTTTCCCATCTGTGGTTAAAATCGGACCAGAAGCCCCCGTTGACCGTATCGATGGTTTTGGGATACCATACCTTTACGAGGTGGTTCAACTCGGTTTCGATTTCCCCTTGCAGGGCGTTCTTATGGGAATCGGAGGCGGTTCGATCCTCTTGGCAGGAAAGGACGAGAAACAGGCCGACTAGCCCCAACACCCCGAAAAAGGGCCTTGGTTGACGTAAAGGGTTCATTTAGGTGGTTTTACGGGTTCCTTAAAGCTACGCCATTATGGGCAATAAAGAAAGAAGGCTATTTGATCAAGATCATTAGGGCGCCCAAGGCCGTGAGCACCAATATCATTTTTCGGTAAAAGTCTTCCTTGATGAGCTTTACCAGGCGTATGCCCAGAAATACGCCAAGAAAGATGCCCGGAACCAGCTTCAGGTCGAAAAGCAGGGTTTCGGTGGTAACGGTCTTCCACACGAATATATGGAGGGGGAGTTTGATGACATTGATGATCAGAAAAAGCCAGGCCGCCGTGCCGATAAACTCATTTTTCTGTACCCGCATGGCCAGAAAGTAGATATTGCTAAAGGCACCGCCCAAATTGCCGATCATGGTGGTTATGCCCGCAATGGTGCCCACAAAGCCGGCAAAGGCCCAATGGGTGGGCACTCTTTTCGATTTTCTTCGGTCCCACCAGTACATCATCACTACACTGACGAGAATGATGATGGCCATGGCGATCTTAAAAACGTCCTCGTCAAGATCGTTACCTATCAACACCCCCAATAATATACCGACCAGTATCCAGGGTAAAAAACGCGCTATGTACCACCAGTTGGCGTGTCGGTTGTAATAAATCACGGCAAAGATATCGCCTACGATCAACAAGGGCACCACAATTCCGGTAGAGGCCTTCGCATCGAAGGCCAGGGCCATTAGGGTAACGTTGACTATGGCGATACCCTTTATGCCCGCCTTTGAAAGACCGATCACGATGGCGGCCGCAAAGGCAAGGGCCCAGGCGGTAATTGAAATATCGAAGGAAGCTGCTAAGGGCATGGGCAGGGTTTAGTTGAGAAAAGGCAAAAGTATCTTAAAAAAATAATATCTTTATCAGCTAACCAAAAAACCATCTCACCCCCTATGCAGTTATCTACCCTAGACTACAGTTTTATCATCGTTTTTTTCGCCATTGTGCTGGGCATCGGAATTTATGTCTCAAAGAAATCGGGCAAGGATTCGTCCGAGTTTTTTCTTTCGGGAAGGACCATGCCCTGGTGGCTTCTCGGCCTATCGATGGTAGCGACGACCTTTTCGACAGATACCCCCAACCTGGTTACCGACATTGTACGGACCAACGGGGTTTCGGGAAACTGGGTCTGGTGGGCCTTTTTGATAACCGGACTTTTGACCGTTTTCATCTATGCCAAGCTTTGGCGGAGGTCGAACGTAAATACGGATCTTGAGTTTTATGAGATGCGGTATGGGGGAAAGGCCGCAAGTTTTCTTAGAAAGTTCAGGGCCGTTTACCTGGGGGCCTTGTTCAACATAATTACCATGGCCTCGGTGACCTTGGCCGCCATTAAGATCGGCGGTATTATGCTGGGCCTCGAACCTTGGGAGACCGTGGTGGGCGCCGGGCTTATAACGGTTACCTTTAGTGCCCTAGGCGGGTTTAAGGGCGTTGTCTATACCGATTTTCTGCTGTTCTTTGTGGCCATGTCGGGCGCCATTGGGGCCGCATATTACTTGGTAAATATTCCCGAAGTGGGCGGTATCGACGCCCTGATGGCCAATGAGGTGGTCAAGACCAAACTCGATATCATACCCGATTTCAGCAATAGAAATGCCCTGATCATGCTTTTTATTATCCCCTTGGCCGTGCAATGGTGGAGCTCGTGGTATCCCGGGGCCGAGCCAGGGGGTGGGGGCTATATCGCGCAAAGAATGTTGGCCGCCAAGGATGAGAACCATGCCATAGGGGCTACTTTCTTTTTCAATATCATGCATTATGCCTTGCGTCCGTGGCCCTGGATCTTGGTGGCCTTGGCCTCCTTGGTCGTTTATCCCGATATCGCCAGTATCCAAGAGGCCTTTCCGAATATGGACGAGACCAAATTGGGGCACGATCTGGCGTATTCGGCCATGCTGACCAAGTTGCCCAGCGGCTTGTTGGGCGTAGTGTTGGCCTCGTTGATAGCGGCCTATATGAGTACGATATCGACCCAATTGAACTGGGGCTCGTCTTATATCGTGTTCGATTTTTACAAGCAGCAGATCAACCCCAAGGCAACCGAAAAGCAAATGGTGGCCGTGGGTAGGATATCGACCGTCGTTTTAATGGTCTTCAGTGCCGTTTTGGCCCTGGCCCTCGAAAATGCACTGCAGATTTTCGATATTCTCCTGACCTTCGGTGCGGGTACCGGCCTGATATTCATCTTAAGGTGGTTTTGGTGGCGGATCAATGCATGGAGCGAGATTACGGCCATGTTCGCCTCGGGGATCATATCGATATTATTGAAGACGACGGCCTTGGGGCCCCTATTGTTCAATGCCGAGGACGGTGTATTCCCGAACTGGTTCGAGTATCCCTTCGTCGTGATAGTGACCACGGTCATTTGGTTGTCTGCTACCTTTTTGACCCAAGCGGAGTCGCAGGAAACCCTGCGCTCCTTTTACAAGAGGATCCAACCCGGTGGACCGGGGTGGGCCAAAATTGTTAGGGAGGCCGAGGCCGATGGTGAAAAAATCAAAAAGGACGACGAAAAGTGGAGTGTGCCCCAGGGCATTACCGCCATGCTGTTGGGCTGTGTGCTTATCTATACCATTATGTTCGCTACGGGCTATTGGATCTACGGCCGTACGACTCCGGCACTGATACTTTCGGCCATAGCCTTGGTTTCGGCCTTTTTGTTGATCAAGGCCTGGGGAAGGATGAAGGAGCATATTCTTTAAAGCCCTTGTGCCTACTGATGGTCCAATAGTATCTGTAAGAGCTGGTCTTTCCTGATTTGGATGGTCGAGGTCGATTTGATTTCCACGGGCTTGCCCAAGCTATCGTTGACATAGGCCGTATGGGGAATTATCTCGCCATCTTTGAACACCCGTATTTGGTAGATGGTTTTAGGGCCTTCTTGAAGTTCGACATAATTATAGCCCACCAGGCTTTGTCCGTATTCCTTTTCGAGGCCGGTGCCGTAACGCAGCTTGAACATGACCTGATCGGCCTCAAAACCCGAGGCATTGGCGAATGACAGGCCTGTTTTGTTGCTGATTTGCGCCTCACTGGCTACTTGGGCGATTTCGTCGTCGTCGGTTGAGCAGCTGACCATCAATGTAACTACAGCCGCGCACAGTAGGTATATGCACTTTTTCATGATCTTTGGTTTAAAGAGGGTTTTCACCCCCCCGATTTGGGGTTTGGGGCCCGTAACTGAAAAAGGGCCTTTACCAGTAACGTTCAAAAGGTTGGGGTATTGTATGCCAAGGGCAGGGACATCCTTCGGTTTCGATGCCCGCCCCAAGCCAGATATAAATTTCGCCAAGGTGCCCTTTTCCCTTGTTTTCCTTGGGACTACCGGATGTAAGGCAGGATTAAGGGTTTCAATTGCCGCCTTGTATACCATTTATGGGAAAGGAGCGTTATGAAGTAACCAAACCGTAACCAAGCCGCTTGCATTATGAAGCAATTCCGATTCTTTTTACTCGCGTTTTTCGTCCTGTTCTTAAGCCATGCCCAAGAAAGGGGCGAATACGGGCCCTACTGGGAACTGCTTTTTGAAAACCAAAGGGACGAGGCGGTTAAAAAATTCAATGCAAAGCGTCAAACCGGAATAGAAGGCATCTTAATCCATCAATTGTTAAAGGGGGAACAAGGGAAGTTTGACAATCCCGATGATTTCATCGAAAAAGTAAGCCTTAGCCCCGATTTCGATTACTACCTGTATGCTTTGTGGAACCACAACTTCTTTTTCGACACCTATTACAGTACGGGCTTCAACCAAAAGATCCTTTCCAATATCGATGCGATCGAGCTTGACCAGATCGGGCAGCCAACGGTTAAGGAGGCCATGCGCTACCTGAAATCCGCCGCCGCCCAACACCGGAACGACTGGGAAACCTATTATCGGTTGAACGACGAGCTGCCTGCCATAAAGGCGTGGCAATTCTGCGGTAGTTTTGAAAATTTGAACGGCAGTGGGCTGGCGACCGAATACGGCCCGGAAGAGAAGGCCTTTTCCAAAACCGATTTTAATGCCAACAGCAACGGATTCGTCAATTGGTACACGCCGAAGGGAAGGGAAAAGGAAGCGTATCAATACTACAGCAACCACTCCGAATACGGCGGGGCGGTAAACTATGCACAGACCTTTATCGACAACCCCGTGGCACGTAGGGCCGTCATCCGTCTGGGCAGCTCGGCCCTGGTCAAGGTCTGGCTTAACGACGTACTGCTCTTCGAAAACACCAACGACGGTATTACCGGACTGGATGCCTATAACATTGCGGTAGACCTTCCAAAGGGGAAGAACCGCCTATTGATAAAAAGTGCCGACCAAAGCGGCATTGCCTATTTTATTGCCCGGGTCACCGACCTCGAAGGGCACGCCCTTTCCGACCTGGAATACAGCGCAGATTATACGCCCTATGTCAAAAGTACGGCCGAAGGTCTGTTGCCCGAGGTAATTACACATCCGGTCGAGGCCTTTTTCCTAAAAAAACGGGAACAGGAGCCCGGCAATTTTTTTAATGTGCTCTGCCTGGCCAATACCTATTTGAGAAATTCGAAGTACAACGAGGCCAAGGCCCTCTTGCTGCCCCTTCTCGAAAAGCATCCGAAGAGCTCCTTTTTGAGAAAGTATTTGATCGAGTGCTACAGCAAGGAAAAAGATTACGCGGCCGTCACCGAGTTGAGCGAGAATATCGAGAACGACGATAAGGATTATTACCTCTCATACGTCTATCGTTTTCAGGGTGCGGGCGAGTTGTTCAAACTTCCGGTGGCCGATTTTGAAGAATTTATGGCCGATTTCTCAAAAGCGACCGATATGCCCATACTGCAACGTTCGGCAGAGCTGATGCTCGCCCTCCGCCACGAAGACCAGGTTGCGGTAAGGACAGGGCTAAATACCATCGTGGAAGAGAACAAAGACCAACTGAACGTTCTTAAGATCTACCTCAATCTGTATTCGGACTACCTGAACGAAGACGACCGGGCGATCGAGCTGTTGGAGGAGATAAACGCCAATTACTTCGACTACGCGGCCTTAAAGTCGCTCGCGGCCTTCTACAACAAGCAGAACCGAAAGGACGAGGCCTTGCAGTTGTTCGAAGAAAGATACGATAGGGTGCGTACCGATAATATTTTCCTTTCGGACTTTATCGGTTATTTGCACCAATACGGCAAGTACGCCGAATCGCTTCCCTATATCGAGCAGATGCTGGCCAATTTTCCCTATTCCTTTGTAGGCATGGAGCTCAAGGCCACGGCTTTGGAGCAAATGGGCCAAAAGAAGGAAGCGCTGGAATGGTACGCCAAGTCGTTAAAGCACAACGGCGCGAATACGGCCATGCGCAAAAAGATAGACGACCTCTCGAAGGCAAAAAATTATTTTGAGGAGCTGGCCACCCCCGATATTTACGAGTTTATCGCCGAGAACCGGAACCAAGGGATTTCGAACAACTACGGTTACAATTACCTGTTGGACGAGACCCTATTGCAACTTTACCCCGAAGGAGGCGGAAAATCGCAGGTACGGTATGTGGTAGAGATTACTTCGGATAGCGGTATCGAATCGCTCAAGGAGGTCAATCTTGGGCTGAGCGGCAATTACAGCATTACCAAATCCGAGATCGTCAAGCCCGACAACAAGATTGTCCCGGCTTCGAAAAGTGGTTCGAACCTGGTCTTCAACAATCTGGAAATTGGCGACATCCTGTACGTCGATTACGAAAGCAGCTATGCGAACAGCGGCAGGTTTTACAAAGACCACGTCGACTATTTTCAGTTCGGGTCGTACCATCCCATCGTAAAAAACAGCTTAAAGGTACTGGTTCCCAAGGGAAAGGAGTTCAATTATAAGGTGGTCAACGGCGACATCCCTTACGAAAAAAGGAGCATGGGCAACTACGTCTACCACAAATGGGAGACGGTGAACCAAGGGCCGCTACCACAACCGGAAAACTATATGCCCAGCCTCAGCGACATCGTAAGTTATGTGCATTTGAGTACCATTGGTTCCTGGGACGACATTGCCAACTGGTACGCCGACCTGGTCCGCCCGCAGATGGTTGTCAACTCCGACGTCGAAACGGCCTTCAAAAAAATATTTCCCGAGGGTACGGCCTCATTGACCGAAGACGAAAAGGCTTCGCGTATCTACTACTACATCATGGAGAATTTTAGCTACAGCCACGTAAGCTTTAGGCAGAGCGGCTATGTGCCCCAAAAACCCTCGAAGACCATCAAATCCAAACTGGGCGATTGCAAGGACTTTTCCACCCTCTATGTCACCTTGGCCCAAATGGCGGGCCTAAAATCGCATTTGGTACTGGTCTTGACTTCCGATTACGGCGAAAAATCAATACTACTGCCGAGTCAGGATTTCAACCATTGTATCGCCAAGGTCTTTATCGACGGCAAGCCCCAGTACCTCGAGTTGACCGACAATAACCTGCCCTATAAGTCGGCCCCGACCAGCTTGGAGAACGCTACGGCATTGGATATACCTAATAATTCGGTTAAGGAAGTGGCTTCGGGCATCTACAGGCTCGAGAATTTTGACCACACCCCTACCGTCTTGGAGAGCCATATGGTTTTTGAAATCGGCAGGGAGCAACATAAACTGCAGATCGAGTCGGTTTTAAGGGGAAGCATCAACTCGCATTATGCCGGCATTTTTAAGGAAAAAAACTACGAAGTGGTCAAAAAGAGCATTTACGAGGATTTTCAAGGAAGGATTATCGAAGATTTTGCCCTCGACAGCCTCCATAGCATTGCCTACGACCTTCGCTCCCCGGTCTTGAGCTACGTTTCCGAGATGACTGTCAATGAAAAGTTCAACGAAATAGGAAGCCTAAAGGTATTTAGCCTTCCTGCAGTGAACAATGCCTACAATACGGCGATCATAGAGGGCGACAAGCGGGAATACCCCATAGACTATCTGTTCTATGAAAACGCCGACGAATACCGTTCGAGCTATGTTATCAAACTCGAAGAGGGCGATACCTTTGCCGAAGTGCCCAAAGATGCATCGTATAGCTTTAAAAAACACCGGTTTGAAATGAATTTCGACCAGGTCGCACAAAACGAACTTCATGTTAAAATAGTGGCCAAAACGTCAAAGGAGCGTATTGCCCCTTCCGACTACAAGGCCTTCAAAACCTATGTAAAGTCGGTTCTCGACGCCAAAAAACAATTGATCGGTTTTAAGAAGGGCAAGGTTGTCGCCTCAGGAAAAGGATAAACGCTGTTCTATAAGAACTTAATAACTTATCTTTAGTTCAAATTTCAACCAAACCACCGATAAGTTTAAGTATGAAGGATCGAATTCTCTCCGTAGACATCTTTCGGGGAATGACCATTGTTTTGATGATACTGGTCAACACCCCCGGAACATGGAAAGCCGTTTATGCCCCCCTAAGACATGCCCAATGGCATGGTTATACCCCGACCGACCTTGTTTTTCCGTTTTTTTTGTTCATCGTAGGAACCTCCATTGTCTTTGCCTATAGAAACAAGCCGGTAAATGCGGGCACGTATAAGAAAATTGTGGTAAGAACCCTTAAACTGATCGGCCTGGGCCTCTTTTTGGGGGCCTTTACCCTTAGTTTTCCGTTTGTAAAGGACTTTGCCGACATCAGGTTTCCCGGGGTCTTGCAACGCATAGGGGTGGTTTTTTTCTTTGCATCCCTGCTCTTTCTCAATTTTAACTATAAGACCTTGATCGGTATTGCCATCGCTTTGCTGGTCGGATATTGGTTGATCATGGGCCTTGTGCCCGTAAACGGGATGGAACCTACCTTTGAAAGGGCCCCGAACAATCTGGCCAATTATATAGATGTCCAGGTTTTCGGAAGCCACAGTTACAAGGAAGACTATGATCCCGAAGGACTTTTAAGCACCCTTCCCTCGATCGTAAGCGCCTTGTTGGGCATTTTTACGGGACTCATTTTGGTCTCGAAACAGGCCAAAAAAGCTACCCTGCTGATGGGCATAGGAGGCTCTTTCTTGATTCTCGGGTATCTCTGGGACTTGGTCTTTCCCATTAACAAAGCCTTATGGTCCAGTAGCTTTGTATTGGTAACAGCAGGATGGGCAAACCTTATTCTGGCCCTGATCTACTATTTGACCGATGTCAGGAAAATAAGTTTCGGTACCATTTTCAGGTATGCGGGGGCCAATGCCATTGTGCTTTACTTTATGTCGAGTTTTATCAGCAAGGTACTCGGCATGATCAAGGTAGGCGATACCTCATTGCACGGCTGGTTGTTCGACACCATCTATGTACATGATTTTATGTCGCTGCAAATGTCTTCATTGCTCTACGGCCTAACGGTCGTGGCCTTTTACTGTGGCCTGGCCTATGTGCTGTACCAGCGAAAGATCTTTATTAAGGTATAACGGTCCCTTGTTTGCCGCTCAGGTGTTTTTCAGCGAAAGTAGTTTGGCCACGTATTTACCGATAACATCGAATTCGAGGTTGACCAGGGAGCCCACCTTGTAGGTGTTGAAAATGGTGTGTTCGTAAGTGTAGGGTATAATGGCCACGCTGAACGAATCGGCGCCCGAACCGACCACCGTAAGACTGGTGCCGTCTATGGTTATGGAACCTTTTTCGATGGTGGTGTTTCCTTTTGAGGCATCGTAGGCGAAGGAAAAAATCCAACTGCCGTCCTTTTCTTCGACTGCGGTACAGCTACCGACCTGGTCCACATGGCCCTGTACGATATGGCCGTCCAAGCGCGAACCCATGACCATGGCACGTTCGAGGTTGATCCGGTCGCCAACGCGAAGTTGCCCCAAGTTCGTTTTTTCAAGGGTTTCGGCTATGGCGGTAACGGTATAGGCGTCCTCTTCGATCGCGACAACGGTCAGGCACACCCCGTTATGGGCCACACTTTGGTCGACCTTCAATTCGGAGGAAAGGGGGGAGGCCACCGTCAGGTGCAAATTTTCGCCCTCTTTTCGTAGTTGTTTCACCGTACCCAAAGTTTCGATAATGCCCGTGAACATGTTCCGTGGAAATTAAGTAGTTTTGTAGATTACAAATTTGAAGCAAAGGTAAAGAATAACATGCAGGAAACGGCTAAAATAAAACTGGGTATTTCTATTGGTGACTTGAACGGCATAGGGTGCGAAGTGGCGCTTAAGACCTTTGAGGATGCCCGCATGCTCGATTTCTGTACGCCCGTATTCTTCGCTTCGAACAAAACGATCGCCTTTCAAAAGAAGGAGTTGGGCATAGATGTCAACTATCACGGCATACAGGAGGCCTCCAAGGCCTTGGACGGAAAGATCAACGTGGTCAATATTTGGAAGGAAGTGCCGGTCATCAATTTTGGCGAAGACAGCCAGGAAGTGGGCAAATACGCAATCAAATCGCTACGGGCGGCCGTCGAGGCCCTTAAGAACGATGAGATAGACGTGCTGGTAACGGCCCCGATTAACAAGAACAACATTCAGGCCGATGATTTCAAGTTTCCGGGCCATACCGACTTTTTGGCCCAAGAGCTCGAAGGCGAAAGTCTGATGTTTATGGTAACCGAAGGCCTCAAAGTTGGCCTGCTTACCGATCACGTTGCCGTAAAGGACGCCCCTTCGGCCATCAACCCTATTCTGATCAGAAACAAGGTCAGAACCATTGAAAAGTCGTTGCGGATGGATTTCCGCATCCGCGCCCCGAAAATCGCCTTGTTGGGCATCAACCCCCATAGCGGCGACAACGGGGTTATCGGCAAGGAGGACGACGAAGTGCTAAAACCTGTCATTAGGGAAATGTCCGATGCCGGACATCTGGTTTTCGGCCCCTATTCGGCCGATAGTTTTTTTGGTTCCGATGCCTATAAGAAATTTGATGCGGTGTTGGCCGCTTACCACGACCAAGGCCTGATTCCCTTTAAGACCCTGTCCTTTGGAAAAGGGGTAAATTTTACAGCGGGACTATCCAAGGTGCGCACCTCTCCCGACCACGGTACGGCCTATGAAATAGCCGGAAAGGGCGTGGCAGACCACAGCTCCTTTAAGGAAGCGGTTTTTATGGCCCTGCAAATTTTCAAAAACCGTCAAGAGTATCAAGAATTGACCGAAAATCCCTTGCAAAAACAACGCGTTAGACGTTAGCTTGGCATCAAGCCCCCTAAAACTTTAACAGTCTGGTGATTTCATATAAAAAAGGGTTGCAATATTATTAAATAATAGTATCTTTGCACCCGCCTTTGACTAGGCCTGTATATTTAAAATCGTGTTGAGATGATGAAGCAAAAGGAGTTTAGCATTCCTTTCTCGGGGTTAAAGCAGGGAAAACACAATTTTGATTATACGGTTAACAACCAGTTCTTTGAATCTTTTGGGTACGATGAGTTCAATGGTGCGGGCATTGCCTTAAATGTCGTCTTGAACAAAATGGGCACGATGCTCGAATTTGAGATGGACGCCGAGGGCACGGTCAATATCAATTGCGACCTGACCGCGGAACCTTATGAACAACCGATTGCCGCCGAATTGAAGTTGGTGGTCAAGTTCGGGGAAGAGTTCAACGACGAGGATGACGAAATCTTGGTCATTCCCCACGGAGAGCATCAGGTCAACATCGCCCAATATGTTTATGAGATGTTGGTACTCGCGGTACCGCAGAAACGTATACATCCCGGTGTGGTCGATGGTTCTTTGCAATCAGAGGCGCTGAAAAGATTGGAAGAGTTGCAACCTAAGGAAGACAAGGAAACGATAAAAGAAAACGATCCCCGTTGGGACGAACTAAAGAAACTGTT
Source organism: Pseudozobellia thermophila (assembly GCF_900141855.1). Taxonomy (GTDB): domain Bacteria; phylum Bacteroidota; class Bacteroidia; order Flavobacteriales; family Flavobacteriaceae; genus Pseudozobellia; species Pseudozobellia thermophila. Next base: position 384,326 of record NZ_FQYU01000001.1, on the reverse strand, counting down.
AACGGATAAATAAGTAGAAATGGCACATCCTAAGAGAAAAATTTCGAAAACCAGAAGGGACAAGAGAAGAACCCATTATAAAGCGGTCGCCCCTACCTTGGCCACCGATCCTACTACCGGTGAGATGCACTTGTTCCACAGGGCGCACTGGCACGAAGGAAAATTATATTACAAAGGCCAAGTATTGATCGATAAAACCGAAGAAGTAGAAGCTTAATCGTGCCTTTCTGTTAAAAAATACCCAACTCCCGTATGTATACCAGCGGGAGTTTTTTTATGTGGTTTACTTTTGTTCGGGCTAAACAGGTTGCTATAAGGCAATTGAGACCAGGTACGGCAAATTCGATGTGGAACTATAATTTCAAAAACGGCCGAATTTCGGGCAAAAATTGCTGGAAAATGATTAATTTTCACCAATTTTCAGGCATTTTTGAAGGTTTTTGATATCAAATCAACTTTAGAATGAGTAAAACAACAGCAGCAATTACAGCTGTAGGGGCTTACGTTCCCAATTTTGTACTGACCAACAAAATGCTGGAAGGTATGGTCGAGACCAATGACGAATGGATCGTTTCCAGGACAGGTATCAAGGAAAGGCGGATTTTAAAACCCGAGGAAGGGGAAGGAAGTTCTTACCTGGCGATCAAGGCGGCCAACGACCTTATTCAAAAGAGAAATTTAGACCCAAAGGATATCGATTTGGTTATTGTGGCCACGGCCACACCGGATAGTATGGTGGCCTCGACGGCGGCCTTTGTAGCGGCCCGGATCGGAGCTACAAACGCCTTTGCCTACGACCTTCTGGCCGCATGCTCCAGTTTTCTTTTCGGGATGTCTACGGCAGCCGGTTACATAGAATCGGGCAGGTATAAAAAAATATTGCTGATCGGGGCCGATAAAATGTCGTCGATCATAGACTATACCGACCGAACCACCTGTATCATATTCGGCGATGGGGCTGGAGCGGTGCTCTTCGAGCCCAATGAAGAAGGACTCGGGTTGCAGGATGAATACCTAAGGGCCGACGGAAACGGAAGACAATACCTGGGCATGGATGCCGGGGGATCCTTGATGCCGGCGACCGAGGAAACGGTAAGAAACGGCAAACACTATATTTATCAAGACGGGAGAACCGTTTTTAAATTTGCCGTGTCGAACATGGCCGATGTCGCCGAAAAAATCATGAAACGCAACAATTTGGAACATACCGACGTTTCTTGGCTTGTGCCCCATCAGGCAAACAAGCGGATTATAGATGCGACCGCCAATAGAATGGGACTCGATAATTCAAAGGTCTTAATGAACATACACCGTTACGGAAATACCACTTCTGCAACACTGCCCCTATTACTGGCCGATTTCGAAGACCGGTTGAAAAAAGGGGATAACTTGGTTTTCGCTGCGTTCGGCGGAGGCTTTACATGGGGCTCCATTTATCTTAAGTGGGCCTATAATTAATTTTCAGATCACTAAACAAACTCAAATTCATGGATATAAAAGAGATTCAAAGCCTTATTAGATTTGTAGCGAAATCTGGTGCCAGTGAGGTGAAGTTGGAGATGGAAGATATTAAGATTACCATCAAAACCGGTTCTTCCGATTCAAGTTCGGAAACTACTTATGTTCAACAGATACCTGTGGCCCAGGCGCCCTTGGCGCATGCGGCACCTGTCCAAGCCTCGGCCCCGGCCCAAGAGGCGGCGTCTTCGGGTTCCGAGGAAAAGAAAGACGACGATTCGAAGTACATTACCATCAAATCGCCCATTATCGGTACCTTTTACCGCAAACCCGCACCCGACAAAGATCCGTTTGTCGAAGTGGGAAGTACGATTTCGCAAGGCGATGTGCTCTGTGTGATAGAGGCAATGAAGCTTTTCAATGATATCGAATCGGAAGTTTCGGGTAAGATCGTGAAGATTTTGGTGGAGGATTCCTCCCCGGTAGAATTTGACCAGCCATTGTTCTTGGTAGACCCTTCCTAGTTTACTAACCCCAAATAACAAATCCTGAACCCTGGTTTTATCCTTGGGGTTCGGTACTTGCAATTTGGCTTTTAATTTTAAAAGTTATGTTCAAAAAAATACTGATTGCCAACAGGGGAGAGATAGCATTACGGGTAATTAGGACCTGTAAGGAAATGGGTATTAAGACCGTTGCAGTATACTCCAAGGCAGATGAAGAAAGTCTACACGTGCGGTTTGCCGACGAAGCGGTATGTATCGGTCCGGCGCCCAGTAGCGAATCGTACCTCAAGATACCCAATATCATTGCCGCTGCTGAAATTACCAATGCAGACGCCATACACCCCGGGTATGGTTTTCTCTCTGAAAATTCAAAGTTTTCCAAAATCTGTGCGGAGCACGATATTAAGTTTATCGGCGCCTCGGGCGAGCAGATAGACCGCATGGGCGACAAGGCCACGGCCAAGGAAACCATGAGAAAGGCGGGAGTACCTACCGTACCGGGTTCGGAGGGCTTGCTGAAAGATGTGGAGCACGCCAAGAAGGAGGCCAAGAAAATGGGCTATCCGGTTATGATAAAGGCCACCGCAGGTGGCGGGGGCAAGGGAATGCGCGCGATTTGGTCGGAAGACCAAATGGAAAGTAATTTTGAAAGTGCCGTACAAGAGGCGACTGCCGCCTTCGGCAATGGCGGTATGTACATGGAAAAGTTGATCGAGGAGCCCAGGCACATCGAGATACAGATTGTGGGCGACCAGTACGGAAAGGCCTGTCACTTGTCGGAAAGGGATTGTTCCATTCAGCGCAGGCATCAAAAGCTGACCGAAGAAACACCTTCTCCGTTTATGACCGACAAGCTTCGCGACGAAATGGGCAAGGCCGCCGTAAAGGCCGCCGAATATATCAAGTACGAAGGAGCCGGAACCATCGAGTTTTTGGTCGACAAGCACCGCAACTTCTACTTTATGGAGATGAATACCCGAATTCAGGTAGAGCACCCTATCACCGAACAGGTAATCGACTATGATTTGATCCGGGAGCAGATCTTGGTGGCCGGTGGGGTTCCGATTTCGGGCAAGAACTATTTGCCCAAACTTCATTCCATAGAGTGCCGGATCAACGCCGAGGATCCCTACAACAACTTTAGGCCCTCACCCGGTAGAATAACTACCTTGCACATTCCGGGCGGACACGGGGTGCGAATGGACACCCACGTCTATAGCGGGTACAACATCCCGCCGAACTACGATTCGATGATCGCCAAATTGATCACTACCGCCCAGACCAGGGAAGAGGCCATCAATAAGATGAAGCGAGCCCTCGACGAGTTCGTTATCGAAGGGGTAAAAACGACCATCCCCTTTCACAGGCAGTTAATGGATCATCCCGATTACTTGGCCGGTAACTACACCACCAAGTTTATGGAAGATTTTGAAATGAAGCCCGAAAAGGAAGATTAAAGGAAAGCCCCGATATTGTTCGGGGTTTTTTGTACAAGGTGCTTACCTTTGATCACGGTATTTTTGATGCAAGGCGATGCGAAGCATGAACTTAAGTTATTGGGAATACAACACCTGGCTCTCCAACGTCGACTTTACCATTGTCGGCAGTGGCATTACCGGTCTGAGTTGCGCCTTGCATTTAAAGAAACGCTTTCCAAAGGCCAAAATCATAGTGCTCGAAAAAGGGACCTTCCCGCAAGGGGCCAGCACCAAGAATGCGGGTTTTGCCTGTTTTGGAAGCATTTCGGAGATTCTTGACGACTTGCGCCATCACACCGAGGAAGAAGTGCGCGAACTGGTCAAAAAGCGCTGGGAGGGCATCCGACTGCTCCGTCGAAGCCTGGGCGATGCATCCATAGACTATCAACGGCACGGCGGCCATGAGCTGTTTCCCCGTGGGAATTCCGTGACCTATGAACTTTGCCTGAATAAATTGGACTATGTCAACGGGCTTTTGCACCCCGTCTTTAAGGCGAATGCCTTTAGTGTACGCCCCAATAGCTACCGTTTCAAACAAGTTGGGGAAAACTATATCAGCCACGCCTACGAAGGCCAGATCGATACGGGCAAGATGATGATGGCCCTTCTGGGCCGGGTACAAAAGGCAGGGGTGACCATCTTGAATTCCGTCGATGTCGAGGCCTTCGACGACCATGTGCATTTTGTTGCGGTAAAGACCGATCGATTCGAATTCAAGACCAAAAAACTCATCTTGGCCACGAACGGCTTTGCCGGGCGTCTTCTGAACGAAGAGGTTAGGCCGGCAAGGGCCCAGGTGTTGTTGACAAAACCCATTAAGGGCCTCCATGTTAAGGGTACCTTCCATTTCGACAAGGGCTTTTACTATTTTAGGAACGTACACGACCGCCTGCTCTTCGGCGGGGGCAGAAACCTTGATTTCAAGGCCGAGGAAACTACGGCGTTCGGCCAAACCGAGAGGGTTCAAGCGCGGCTCGAACAACTGCTCAAGGAAATGATCTTGCCCGGGCTGCCTTTCGAGATCGAACGGAGGTGGAGCGGCATCATGGGCATGGGCGATCAGAAGCGCCCCCTTGTCAAACAACTTTCCGATGGGGTGTTTTGCGGGGTTAGGTTGGGCGGTATGGGCATAGCCATCGGAAGCCAGGTGGGCAAGGAAACGGCCGATCTTATTTAGTTCAACGTACGGGTTTGCTTATTTGAGGGGGCCGTTGTTTGTCTGCTTGAATATCATTACTTTAATCCTATCAAAACTCCAACTTGAATTCAATGGCCGAAAAAAAGAAACTTCGCAGTTCCGAATGGTTCAACAGCGACAACAAGAAAATGAATTTTACGCACCGTTCCTGGCTGCGAAACCAAGGTTATCCCGACGATTACTTCGAGGGAAAGCCGGTAATAGGCATATGCAATACTTGGTCTGAACTGACCCCCTGCAACGGGCATTTGCGCGATGTTGCCGAAATTGTCAGGCGCGGTATACTTGAAGCGGGCGGGTTTCCCATGGAATTTCCGGTAATGAGCCTGGGGGAGACCATAATGAGGCCCACCACCATGTTGTTCAGAAACCTGGCAAGTATGGATACGGAAGAATCCATACGGGCGAATCCCTTGGATGGGATAGTACTTTTGACCGGTTGCGACAAAACGACGCCCTCTACCGTAATGGGAGCCTGTAGTGTAGACCTTCCGACCATTGTAGTTCCCGGAGGACCGATGTTAAGCGGCCGTTTTAGGGGAGAAAAGATCGGGTCGGGCTCTATGAACTGGATGGTGAAGGAGAAACAGAAAAAAGAAGGTTTTACCGATGCCGATTTTCGGGAAGCGGAGGTCTGCCTTTCGCGGAGTATCGGCCATTGCAACACCATGGGTACCGCCTCTACCATGGCGACCATGGTAGAGGCCCTAGGGCTTACCCTGCCCGGATTTTCATCGATACCCGCCGCAGACTCGAGAAAAAAGATGTTCGCCCAATTGTCAGGTAGACGAATTGTCGAGATGGTAAGGGAAGACCTAAAGCTCTCAAAGATATTGACCCGTGAGGCCTTTGAAAACGCCATCGTTACCAACTCGGCCGTTGGGGGTTCGACCAATCTGATCGTACACTTGACCGCTATCGCCGGTAGGATCGGGGTGGATTTGAAGTTGGAGGATTTCGATACCCATGGGAGCAAGGTACCCTTGTTGGTCAACCTTAAACCCTCCGGAAACTATCTGATGGAGGATTTCTTTTACGCGGGCGGACTTCCCGTCGTGCTGAACCGCCTTAAACCCTTGTTGCACAATGAGGTAATTACGGTCAATGGCAAGACGTTGGGTGCTAATTATGCCGATGCGGTCTGTTATAACGACCAAGTAATAAGCACCTTGGAAAACCCGCTGCAAGAAGAAGCGGGGATAGCTGTCCTGAAGGGCAATCTTTCTGAAAATGGATCGGTAATAAAGCCATCTGCCGCCTCAAAGCACTTAATGCGGCATAGGGGAAGGGCGGTTGTCTTCGAGACGATGGAAGACTACCACAACCGAATAGACGATCCCGATCTCGATATTGATAAAGACAGTGTTATCGTACTTAAGGGGGTGGGGCCGAAGGGCTACCCCGGAATGCCCGAGGTAGGCAACGTCGACCTGCCCGAGAAACTTATTTTGCAGGGTGTAAAGGACATGGTGCGTATTTCGGACGGTCGCATGAGCGGTACCGCCGGCGGTACCGTGGTACTGCATGTCTCACCTGAATCAACGGTAGGGGGTAATCTGGCCTTGGTACGCGATGGGGATCTGATCGAACTCGATGTTGAAAAAAGAAAGTTGCATTTGGATGTACCGGACGAAGAGCTCGAAAAGAGAAGAAAGGCGTGGGTGGCTCCGGAACCCTTGGCGGATCGTGGCTACGTTAAGCTGTATATCGACCATGTCGAACAGGCCGATAAGGGCGCCGATCTCGATTTTCTGGTCGGGGGATCAGGTTCAAAGGTCGAACGCGATTCACATTGATAGGGTTGACGGCAAAGCAACAACTTCTCGACCACTGTACGGCCTTCGTAGAGGGTAGGCTTGCCCGAATACGCAAGAACATAGCCAGCGTTCAAGAATCGCTTCAAAGCGAGACCAAGAGCTCGGCCGGGGACAAGCACGAAACGGGCCGGGCCATGCTGCAGTTGGAGCGGGAAAAACTAGGACGTCAACTGGGCGAGGCCGAAAAAATGAAAGAGGTACTGGGCCGGGTAAAAATCACCGGAGCAAGCGATACGGCTGCCTTGGGCAGCTTGGTAAAAACGACGATGGCCGACTATTTTTTGGCCGTTTCGGCAGGAGAGGCAAGCGTGGGACGACGGCCGGTCTTCTGTATTTCCATCGCCACCCCCATAGGCCGGTCCCTCCTGGGAAAGTCAGTGGGCGAACATATCGTTTTTGGCGGAAAGGAAATTGAAATCCTGGCCATAGAATAAGATAGTCGCAAAAGGTTGCCGTGCTTGGGCAATTAAGCGCTGCCCATACTTTTCATAGAGATTAGCGTGGCCGACCATACAATGGCCGAAGAAAGAAAAATACCTATGGTATTGGCCCAAAAAGCTTTTTTCCGCTCAATTTTAAAGAGGTAGGTGGCAATGCTTCCTGCATAGACCCCCGTTCCCGGCAAAGGAATCATTACAAAAAGAATCAGGCCCCAAAACCCGAATTTTTTGATTTTTTCACCCGAACCGGTTTTCGCCCTTCGGGCTACATAAATGGCCGATTTTTTATAGAAAAACCAACGCAAAAAGTATTTGTTGATCTTATCGAGAAAGAAAAGCATCAGGGGAAACACGAGCACGTTGGCCAAAAAACAGGTAACAAATACCAAATACACGTTCAGGCCTTTTAGCATTCCGTAGGGAATACCGGCCTTGGCTTCCCCGAAGGGGGACAGACTCCAGAGAACTGCAATTATAAAATCGACTATGATAGCAATATTTTTTAGTGTACAAAGCTACTACTCTCTTGATTTTAGACCAATATCAAATCATAAAAAAAGATTAAAGTAGAGGTAAGGTCGATATGTCGCTCCCAAAAAGGGTGTTTCTTCGATGGCCTTAAGGTGTGTTCGAACACAATAAATGGGGTATAGATCAGTTTTACATTAATATTATCCAATTTGACCCAAATCAAAAACCATGAAATTATCACTATTAAGGCTATGTTTGCTGACCTTGGTCTCAACGACGGCTTTTTCGTGCACCGTTGAGTCCGAACTCGAAGATCTTGCCAACGAAAGGGAAAAGGAAAACAGCGGCGAGGTACAGACCGTACTAATTAAGGAATAACATCGCCCTGGTTTTTCGATACGGCCACCTTTTGCTTGATCTAGGCCGGGTATTTCCAAAAAAAAAGCCCCCTACCAATTGGTAAGGGGCAAATTTTTTAATTCGAATTGCCGTTTTAAGGCTGCAACGGGTTAAAAATCGCTACTTTCAATCTCGGTTACCCGTAGGGTATTCACCATCCCTTTGTCCCTAATGGGCATGGCGGCCAAGCTGATAAGCATATCGCCCGCCTCCAAAAGGCCTTTTTCACAAGCTATTTGGTTGACATCGTCGATGGTTTCATCGGTGGTCACGTATTTGTCGTAATAGAAGGCCTTTACGCCCCACAAAAGATTCAATTGTGTCAATATGCGCTTGTTATCGGTGAAGACCAAAATATGGGCACTGGGGCGCCAAGCAGAGATTTGAAATGCGGTGTACCCGCTATTGGTCAAGGTAGAGATGGCCTTGGCCTTAATTTCGTTGGCCATTATGGCGGCATGGTAGCAAATTGATTTTGTAATGTAGCGTTTGGTGCGGATATGGGGCGGATCGTGGGGCACTTGGATCAGCTCTGAACCTTCTACGCTTTCGAGAATACTCGCCATTTTATTGATGACCTGTACGGGATAGTTTCCGACCGACGTTTCGCCGGAAAGCATGACGGCATCGGCCCCGTCCATTACCGAGTTGGCCACATCGTTTACCTCGGCACGGGTAGGGGTAAGGCTTGTAATCATGGTTTCCATCATTTGGGTGGCGATGATTACGGGAATACGGGCCCTTTTGGCGCGCAGTACAAGCTGCTTTTGGATCAAGGGTACCTCTTGGGCGGGCACCTCGACGCCCAAATCGCCTCGGGCAACCATCAAACCGTCGCAATAGGCCACTATCTTATCGATGTTCTCTACCGCTTCGGGTTTTTCAATTTTGGCGATGATCGGAATTTTGACATCCGAATGCTCCTTGATCAAATTCTGTAAATCGATAAGGTCTTGACTGAAGCGAACAAAGGAAAGGGCGATCCAATCTACATTTTTGGAAACGGCAAAAATGGCATCCTTAATGTCCTTTTCGGTCAATGCGGGCAATGAAATGTTCGTATTGGGAAGGTTCACCCCTTTTTTGGATTTCAGAGGCCCTCCTTGGATCACTTTGGCCTTGACCTCGTCTTCCCCGTTGGTATTTACTACTTCGAACATCAGCTTACCGTCGTCCAACAAGATCCGTTCGCCGGCCTTTACGTCTTTTGGAAAGGCGGAATAGTTCATATATACCTTCTCCTTGGTGCCCTCGAACGGCTCTCCCGTTACAAAGGTTATCTCGTCGCCCGGGGCAACTACCACCTCACCCGACATTACGCCCACGCGAAGTTTCGGCCCTTGCAGGTCGGCAAGGATAGAGGTATAGGTTCCCAATTCTTCATTGAGTTCACGGATTATATTGATGCGTTCGGTAACGTCGTCGTAGTTGGCATGTGAAAAATTTATGCGAAAGACATCTACGCCAGCTTCGATCATCTCTCTTAATACCTCTTTGGTGCTAGTGGCCGGTCCGAGGGTGGCTACTATCTTTGTCTTCTTGTTGCTAGGCATTGGCTTAATAAATTAAATTGTTCTTTGATTTTAGTTTGTCAGTATCTATACGGTAGGCCGTAACGATGTTCGGTACGGTCAACAATGTTTTCAAAAGCTTTTCTGTACTACTGGCGCCATCGTCGTGCTCGATCTTGATAAAATAATCTACATCGCGGTGTTCCGGAACCATGGTAAACATTGAATAAGCGGGCTCATTACTGAAAAGGTCCATTCGGTCGGAGGTATCTTCCCGTACGCTGTGGTTCGGGAAAAAGGTCCAATACCTATCGTTGATATCATCCCTCCATTCAAAAATGGAAACCGCTATATCGTTCGATATTTCAAGATCTTTACGCCTTCTTCTAAAGTTCGATTTTAGATATAGGTTGAGCGCGTAGGCCATGGCATAATCTTCAAGACTGCTGTGTAGGGCAATCAAATCGAAAGAATCTTCGTAAAAATCAATCGACATTTTATGTGTGGCTACCATAGGCACAGAAAGCAGCAAATATAATATTAATACAGAACAACGCCTAGGTTAGTTAGGGTGAAAGCCAAATTTTGGCATTCTATAACGTTTTAGTTACATAAATGAAAAAATCTATGATTTGTCCATTTTGTCCTGAAGGGCGTAGTATGCCCTTTTTGAGGCCCTTTCCTCGGCCTTCTTCTTGGAGGTCGCCCTTGCCTTGGCCATGATCTTGCCTCCAATACTCAGTTTAACGGCAAAGTGTTTGAGCTCATCATTGCCGGTATCCTCGTAAACGTTGAAATTAAAGGTTTTTTTCTGTTTTTGGCACCATTCGATCACCAAGCTCTTGTAACTGATGACCTTTCCTTCGAGCTGTTCTATATCGACGTACGGCTCTACGACCCTTTCGCTGATAAATTTTTCGCAGTATTTATAGCCTCGGTCGAGGTAGATGGCCCCTACCAAGGCCTCGAAGACGTTGCCGTGAATGTTTTCACCGAAATGGGATTTCGGTATCCTGCTTTTTACAAAACTGATGAGTCCCAGGTCCTTGCCCAGTTCGTTCAGGTGTTTGCGGCTTACAATTTTCGACCGCATTTTGGTCAAATAGCCCTCGTCTCCTTCGGGAACTTCGTCAAAAAGGTATTTGGAAATAATGGTGCCCAACATCGAATCGCCCAAAAACTCCAGGCGCTCGTAGTTCATGGGAACGCCTTTCTTGTCCTTTTGATTGGCCGATCGGTGCAAGAAGGCTCTTTTGTATATTTCGATGTTCTTGGGTTTGAATCCTAGAATCTTGGTCATCCCCAAAAAAAAATCCCCATCCTGTTTAGAATGGGAATTAAATATGTTTGAAGGAAACCCCATTGGTGTTACTCGCTTATTTTTTTGAAAATCACACAGGCATTGTGGCCGCCGAAGCCAAAAGTGTTGCTCAATGCCACATTGACTTCGCGTTTCTGGGCCTTGTTCAGCGTCAGGTTCAGATTGGGGTCGATATTTTCATCGACCACCGAATGGTTGATCGTGGGCGGTACGATACCGTTTTCCATGGCCAGGATCGAGGCTATGGCCTCAATGGCGCCGGCAGCCCCCAATAAGTGCCCGGTCATCGATTTGGTCGAATTGATATTGATGCTCGGGGCGTGATCGCCGAATACCTCGCTTATGGCTTTTAGTTCGGCCACGTCGCCCAAGGGGGTCGAGGTGCCGTGGGTATTGATGGCATCGACATCTTCGGGTTTTAGGCCGGCATCGCGCAGGCAGTTTTTCATCACCTGGACAACCCCAATGCCATCGGGGTGTGGTGCCGTCATGTGGTAGGCATCGCTCGAAAGTCCGCCTCCGGCAACCTCGGCATATATTTTTGCCCCCCGGGCCTTGGCGTGCTCGTATTCTTCGAGAATAAGGGCTCCTGCACCTTCGCCCAGTACAAATCCGTCACGTGTGGCATCAAAGGGCCTTGATGCGGTTTCCGGACTGTCGTTTCGGGTCGATAGGGCATGCATGGCGCCAAAACCTCCCATACCGGCGATGGTGACCGCGGCCTCGCTTCCTCCGGAAACGATGACGTCGCAATGGCCTAAACGGATATAGTTCAGGGCGTCTATCAAGGCGTTGGCCGATGAGGCACAGGCCGAAACGGTGGTATAGTTGGGCCCCATAAAACCGTGCTTGATAGAGATATGCCCAGGGGCGATATCTGCAATCATTTTGGGTATGAAGAAGGGGTTGAACCGGGGTGTGCCGTTACCATTGGCAAAATTGATGACCTCGTTTTGAAAGGTTTCCAACCCGCCGATACCGGCGCCCCAAATAACGCCTACGCGAAATTTGTCCAAGTTTTCTATTTTTAGGCCCGAATCTTTGATGGCCTCGTCGGACGACACCAAGGCGTACTGGGCGAAACGATCCAGTTTACGCGCCTCCTTTCGGTCAAAATGGTCTTCCGCATTGTAGTTTTTAAGTTCGCATGCAAATTTGACCTTGAATTTTTCGGTGTCGTAATAAGTAACGGGAGCCGAACCGCTTTTTCCACTTTTAAGCCCCTCCCAATATTCTTCGATATTATTGCCTATGGGCGTTAATGCCCCAAGTCCGGTAACTACTACTCGCTTTAATTGCATTGAACTTAATTTTTCGTTATGTTTTTAAGCCAACCGTAAATTAAAAAAAATTATCCATGCGATAAGGTTACCACATGGATAATTTTAAATCTCTATTTTAAAGAATCATAAAGATTACTTCGCTTCTTCTATATAACTAATGGCCTGGCCAACCGTTGCGATGTTCTCAGCTTGATCGTCTGGGATTTGGATATCAAATTCTTTCTCGAACTCCATAATCAACTCCACTGTATCCAAAGAATCTGCCCCTAGGTCGTTTGTAAAGCTAGCTTCCGTTACCACTTCGTTTTCATCAACACCTAATTTATCAACGATGATAGCTTTTACTCTTGATGCAATGTCTGACATAATAAAATTGGTTTTAAATTTAAATTGTTGGCAAAAATAAAAAACTTTGGTTGAATAACACCATTAACCGATAAAATGTATGGTAATTTACTAAATTTAAATGCAAGAGTACTATTTTCGCCCCAAATATTTTTGCAGTGCCTTGCCCTAAAAGGATGGCTAACGGAGGGGAGCATATGGGTAGAATATACCTGGTCCTTGTCCCACTTGGGGCAAATTTGGAAAAAGGCAATTCATTAATCGAGTAGTTTAAACCCTTAATCTTTTGAAAACGAAACGCATTGTGCTTTTTGCCTCGGGCTCGGGGTCTAATGTAGAAAATATAGTAAGGTTTTTCGAAGACAGCCCGGTGGTCGAGGTGGCGGCCGTACTGACCAATAAGAGAAACGCCAAGGTGTTGGACCGTTGCGACCGGCTCAATATAAACGCCCTGTATTTTAACAGGAATTCATTTGCCGAATCCGATTTGGTGCTTCACATTTTGAAAACGCTCCGTCCCGACCTGATCGTTCTGGCGGGTTTCCTGTGGAAAATACCGGACAATATCATTGCGGACTTTCCCGATAAGATCATCAACATCCACCCTGCCTTACTGCCCAAATACGGAGGAAAGGGCATGTACGGAGATCGGGTGCACAAGGCGGTCAAAGCGAACAATGAAAGGGAAACGGGCATTACCATCCATTATGTAAACGGGAATTACGACGAAGGGGCCGTGATTTTTCAGGCCAAAACCCCGGTCGGGGCCGATGACAGTCCGGAAGCCATCGCCGCCAAGGTACATGACCTGGAGTATGAACATTTTCCGAAAGTAATAGAAAAACTGTTGGCTGAAACGAATGGCTAAAAAAGAAAAGTTCTATACCGTTTGGAAAGGAAAGCGACCCGGGATCTATACCACATGGAAAGACTGCAAGGCGGCCATTTCGGGAGTCAAGGGAGCCCAATACAAGTCGTTCGCCACTTTCGCGGAGGCGAAAAAGGCATACAACGGAAACTACGACGATTACAAGGGGACGAAAAAAACCGCGCCCGTGCTCTCTCCGCAAGAGCGCCTAAAGTACGGCAGTCCCAATTACAATTCGATATCGGTAGATGCGGCATCGAGCGGCAACCCCGGGACAATGGAATACCAGGGAGTCGATACCAAGACCGGTAAAAGGCTCTTTCGGCAAGGGCCCTTTGCCCAGGGCACGAACAATATTGGCGAGTTTTTGGCCATTGTGCACGGCTTGGCCTATTTAAAGCAGAACAACAGCAAGCGCATTATCTATACCGATTCGAGAACCGCCATGAGCTGGGTGCGCAAAAAGACCTGCAATACCAAATTGAAGGAGACCAAGGAGAACAAGGCGCTTTTTGATATGATACGCAGGGCGCTGCATTGGTTGGAGAACAATTCCTACGATACACCGATCGTAAAATGGGAAACCAAGGCTTGGGGCGAAATACCTGCAGATTTTGGAAGAAAATAGACCGTTGGCCGATTTTTGAAATTTGATGCCCTTCCGAGGATAAATTCGAGTCCCAAAACTGTATATTTGCAGCAAAATTCTAAGACTTTATGGGCAAACTTCTGATAGTAGGTACAGTTGCCATTGATGAAATCGAGACTCCCTTCGGGAAAACGGGGAAAATTTTGGGCGGTGCCGCTACCTATATCGGTTTGGCCGCCTCCCAATTTGAGGTAGATTCGGCCATTGTTTCCATCGTAGGCGACGATATTCCAAGCGAATATCTGGATATTTTAAGGGAAAAGGGAGTCGACCTTTCGGGAATCGAAATCGTTACGGGGGGCAAGACCTTCTATTGGAAGGGTAAATATCACAACGACCTGAACTCCAGGGATACCCTTATCACCGACCTGAATACCTTGGCAGATTTCAATCCGATAGTGCCCGATGGCTATAAGGATGCCGAAGTAGTCATGTTGGGCAATCTGCACCCGGCCGTTCAAATGGGCGTGATCGAGCAGATGGAAACGCGGCCCAGGTTGATCGTCTTGGATACCATGAATTTTTGGATGGACCACGCCCTGTCCGAACTGCAAGAGGTTATCAAGCATATCGATGTGATTACCATCAACGATGAAGAGGCACGTCAATTGACCGAAGAGTATTCCCTGGTCAAGGCGGCCGAGGCCATCCAAAAGATGGGCCCTGAATACGTTGTCATCAAAAAAGGGGAACACGGTGCGCTTTTATTCCATAAAGAGCAAGTGTTCTTTGCACCCGCTCTCCCTTTGGAAGAGGTATTCGACCCTACGGGTGCCGGCGATACTTTTGCCGGGGGATTCACGGGGTATTTGGCGGCCACACAAGACCTGTCGTTCAACAACCTCAAAAATGCCGTCATCCACGGTTCGAACTTGGCTTCGTTTTGTGTAGAAAAATTCGGGACCGGGCGAATGAAAGATTTAAAGAGGGAAGAGGTCAACAAGAGATTGCACGAGTTCAAGGCCCTCACCCAGTTTGATATAGAATTAAAGTAAAACACGCCCCAGTATATTTGGGGCTTTTTTAATACAGAAGGGATATAAAATGAGTGACGCTATCAAGCACGAATGTGGTATTTCGGTTATACGCCTTTTAAAGCCATTGGAGTACTACAAAAAGAAATACGGTACGGCCTTTTACGGTGTAAATAAGATGTACCTGATGATGGAGAAGCAGCACAACCGAGGCCAAGATGGTGCCGGTTTCGCTAGTATTAAACTCGACGTGGCCCCGGGCGAGCGTTACATGAGCAGGGTAAGGTCGTGTGAACAACAGCCTATTCAGGATATTTTTGCCCAGATCAACGATAGGATCAACTCTACGTTGGCAAAACACCCCGATCATGGCGACGATGTCGCCTGGCAGAAGAAGAATATCCCATACATTGGAGAGGTATTGTTGGGGCACGTTAGGTACGGCACTTTTGGCAAGAACAGTATAGAAAGCGTACACCCGTTTTTGCGCCAAAACAATTGGATGCACCGTAACCTTATCGTTGCCGGAAACTTTAACATGACCAATGTCGACGAGCTTTTCGACAACTTGGTGCAATTGGGGCAGCACCCCAAGGAAATGGCCGATACGGTAACCGTAATGGAAAAGATAGGCCATTTTCTCGATGATGCCGTCGCCAAGCTTTACAAACAGATAAAAAAAGAGGGGTATACCAAACAAGAGGCTTCGCCCTTGATTGCGGAGCGCCTGAAACTCAACAAGATCCTAAAGCGCGCGGCAAAAAACTGGGACGGGGGCTATGCCATGGCAGGGCTTTTGGGCCACGGCGACGCGTTCGTGTTGAGGGATCCCGCAGGAATCAGGCCGGCCTATTACTATCAAGATGACGAAGTGGTCGTAGTGGCCTCGGAAAGACCGGCCATACAAACCGTTTTCAATGTAAAATACGAGGACGTTATCGAACTCGATCCCGGACATGCCATCATAATCAAGAAGAACGGAAGCTTTTCGATCAAGGAAATCTTACCGCCCGTCGAAAGAAAGGCCTGTTCGTTTGAACGCATCTATTTTTCCAGGGGAAGCGACAAGGAAATTTACCAAGAGCGAAAAGAACTGGGGAAACTTCTGTTCCCGCAAATTCTTAAGGCCATCGACCACGACATCAAGAACACCGTATTCTCCTATATACCCAATACGGCAGAAACCTCGTTTTTCGGTATGGTCAAGGAAGCCCAGAATTACCTGAACAAGCGTAAGGAAGAACAGATATTGTCGATCGGGTCTAAAATTACGAGCGAGGAACTGCATTCTATTTTGGAAATCAGGCCCCGCATCGAGAAAGTAGCCATTAAGGATGCCAAATTACGGACCTTTATTACCCAAGACAGTAGTAGGGACGATTTGGTTACCCATGTTTACGATATATCGTACGGTTCGGTAAAGAAAGGCGATAACCTGGTCATTATCGATGACAGTATAGTTAGGGGAACCACCCTTAAAAGGAGTATACTCCGTATATTGGACAGGCTGTCGCCGAAAAAGATAATCGTGGTCTCTTCGGCCCCGCAGATCCGATACCCCGATTGCTATGGTATTGATATGGCAAAATTAGAGGATTTTGTTGCCTTTAAGGCGGCCTTGGCCCTTCACCAAGAGCGATTGACCATGAACGTCGTGGATGATATTTATGAAAAATGCCTGCAGCAGGTAAGCAGTAAGGATAGTGAGGTGATCAACTATGTCAAGGAGTTTTATGCGCCCTTTACACCCGAGGAAATTTCGAGGAAAATAGGTGAATTGTTGAGTCCGGATGATATTAAGGCAGAGGTACAGATCATTTACCAGACCATAGACAACCTTCATCTGGCCTGCCCTAAAAATTTGGGGGACTGGTATTTTACGGGAGATTACCCGACCCCGGGTGGCAATAAGGTGGTCAACAGGGCCTTTATCAACTTTTATGAAGGTAAGAACGAGCGGGCGTATTGACGCTTTTTTTCGATAAAATGCTCAGATTAAGGTAGTTTGTCGATCATCTAAGTTGTATACCGTTTTTTTGCACGCATCGTAATCAGGCATATATACATTTAGGCTTGCCATAGCATAAGTAGGTTAAGTTCATGGTAAGATTTGGGGCAAAAAAGGTGGGGTTTTCCCCACCTTTTTTATTGCGCACAACAGGTATATGCCAGCGAACGACACTTTAACCTAGTTTATGTACCGTTCAACAAGGAACTTTTAATGCGCTGAATAAGCACTCTATATTTGGAGGACCATAGCATAAGTAGGTTAAGTTCATGGTAAGATTTGGGGAAAAGGCGGAGCATTGCTCCGCCTTTTTATTTTCGTCCCTTTTTCCGTAAAAACACAGAGGTACTGTTACTCGAAATTTTTTTAAACGCTCAAAGGTTGTAGGAAGAATTGGCAGATTTGGCATTTCGACCACGGAAACGTTCGTTAATCTAAAACCTTTTTGAAACGAAAGTGATCGCTCTATATTTGGAGGACCATAGCATAAGTAGGTTAAGTTCATGGTAAGATTTGGGGAAAAAGGCGGAGCATTGCTCCGCCTTTTTATTTTTCGAAATCCCACGATTTCACGGTGTTAAGACTTTTTTTTACTCCATTTGTTGAAAAAAGACCTAAAATTTCCAAAATTTCTTTTTTTATTTCCCACAATACCAGTATTTTAGTGCTGCCATAGCATAAGTAGGTTAAGTTTATGGTAAGATTTGGGACGAAAAGGGCGGAGATTTCTCCGCCCTTTTCTATTTGTAAAAACAAGGGTTCGGCCTGTTTATAAATGACGGGCCCAATGGCCGAAATTGAAAATAAAAAAGCCCGATAACACAATGGCTATCGGGCTTTTTGACTTGTTGTTATCGCTTACTTGTTGTTCGCATAAAGTTCGGAGACCTTATCCCAATTGATAACGTTGAAAAAAGCATCGATATATTCCGGACGCTTGTTCTGATAGTTGAGGTAGTAGGCATGTTCCCAAACATCCAAACCAAGAATAGGTTGCCCGCCGCAATCTACGCCCGGCATCAAGGGGTTGTCTTGGTTGGGCGTACTGCAAACCTCTACTTTGCCGCCCTTGTGTACACATAACCAAGCCCAGCCCGAACCGAACTGGCCTGCGGCTGCACTACTGAACTTTTCCTTAAAGGCCTCAAAGGAGCCAAAGGCATCGTTAATGGCATCGGCTAGCTCACCTGAGGGTTGCCCCCCGCCGTTGGGCGACATGATCTCCCAAAAAAGCGAGTGGTTGTAAAAACCGCCTCCATTGTTTCTAACGGCACTGTTCGACATATCGAGGTTCGTAAGAATGTCTTCAATGGATTTTCCGTCCAAATCGGTGCCTTTGATGGCGGCGTTCAATTTCGTGGTATAACCGTTGTGGTGCTTCGTATGGTGAATCTCCATGGTACGCGCATCGATATTGGGTTCCAACGCGTCGTATGCATAGGGTAATTTTGGTAGTTCAAAAGCCATATTACTTAGTTTTTAGATTAATAATTAGTAAGGTGAAAAGTACGTTTTTTAACAAACAAAATCCCTTAATAATTTGTTAAGAACTCTAATAGAATCCTTATTTTGCACAAAAAAGCACTTGCAAGAGGTTCCCTTTAAAATATACAATGCTTCAGCGGGATCGGGAAAGACCCATACCCTTACCAAAGAGTACCTGAAAATAATACTGAAACAAAGGGGAGGGTATAAAAGAATACTCGCAATTACGTTCACCAACAAGGCGGTGAACGAAATGAAGACACGCATATTGAGCAGTCTTTTCGAATTCGGTAAAGTGGTCGACTTCGAACAGGCCCCCGCCCTTTTTCGTGCCATTTGCGAAGAACTTTCGCTTGGCGTCGACGATTTGCGCGAACGTTCGAAAGAAACCCTCAAGGATATTCTTCACAACTACGCCTTTTTCGATATTTCTACCATAGACAAGTTTACGCATCGGGTAATACGGACCTTTGCAAGAGACCTTCAAATACCTTTGAACTTCGAGGTTGTCCTCGATGTTGACCTGTTGTTGGACGAGGCGGTGGCCCGCCTGCTCCAAAAGGCCGGGTCCGATACCAAGCTGACCCGGGTACTGCTCGATTTTGCCCTTGAAAAAATTGACGGGGACAAAAGTTGGGACATTACCTACGACCTGTTGAACATCGGCGGACTTATTTTTAACGAAAACCATATCGAACACCTCGAAAAGCTAAAGGACAAGGACATAGACGATTTCTTACAGCTAAAATCGGTTTTGCGCAAAGAACAAAAGGCGATCGAGGGCGAATTGGTGGCGGCCGCCGAAGGTGCCCTCGACCTGATCGACGACCATGGCTTGGAGTATACCGACTTTACGAGAAGTTCGTTTCCGAACTTTATGCTCAAAATCGCCAAGGGGGATTTTGCAATCGATTTTAATGCCGGTTGGAAACAGAACTTTGAAACCCAGGCCCTCTACAACAAATCGGCTCCCGACCACATAAAGGCCGTGTTGGACCGATTGCATCCGCAGTTCGTAGCCCTGTTTTCGCGTATAAAAAGGGATTTTTATCGCCTGTTGTTTCTAAAGAATGCCTACGGTAATATCGTTCCGTTAACGGTTTTGAATGCCATCCGCCACGAGGTGAAAACCTTGCAGCAAGAGCGGGACCAGCTGATAATCTCGGAGTTCAATACCCTCATATCGAAGGAAATCAAAGATCAGCCTGCCCCGTTTATCTACGAGCGTTTGGGTGAAAAGTACCGGCACTATTTTATCGATGAGTTTCAAGACACCTCGGTATTGCAATGGAACAACCTAGTACCCCTCATCGGCAATGCCCTGGAAAGTGAAGACCTTAAGGGCAACAGGGGGTCTTTGTTCCTGGTTGGCGATGCCAAACAGGCCATATACCGATGGCGGGGAGGCAGGGCCGAACAATTCTTAAACTTGGTGACACGTGCCGATAATCCCTTTGTCGTTTCGCCCGATACGTATTCGCTTCCGGTCAACTACAGAAGTTACGACCAAATAGTAACTTTTAACAACGAATTTTTTACGGCTACAAGTCCGTTCTTGAACAACGAACTGTATAGCAACATGTTCGTCGAGGGCAACCGGCAGGGAATTAATGCCAAAAAAGGGGGTATCGTCCAGCTTACGTTTCTCGATACGGACGGCACGACCGACAAGAATGATGATTATGGCAACGAGGTCTTGGGGTTGATCGCTGATATTAGGCAAAGGAAGTACGCATACGGCGAAATCTGCGTCTTGGTGCGAAGCAATAAGGACGGTGTTTTTCTGGCCAATTTCCTCACCCGGAACCACATTCCTACCCTATCGTCGGAAAGCCTCTTGTTGAACAGTAGCGACAAAGTCCGTTTTCTGGTCAACCTGCTCAAGTATGCCGTTGACGGCAACAACAAGGAGGCGGCCTACGAATTGCTCAACTTCCTAGCCGACGACGAGACGGATAAACACCGGTTTATTTATGATAATTTGGACAGGATATCGCATCTCTTCTTATCAAAGTTCGATTTTAATTTAGAGACCTTAAAACAAATCTCGGTCTACGACGGGGTCGAGCTGGCCGTTCGCCAATTTGCCCTGGTTCCCGATTCCGATGCCTATGTCGTTTATTTTTTGGATGAAATTTTGGAGGTAGAGAAGAAGGAAGGCGGGGGCATCCATACCTTTTTGGAGTATTGGGAAAAGAAGAAAAATACCTTGAGCGTGACAGCCCCTGATACCATGGACGCCGTACGTATTATGAGCATACATAAATCGAAGGGACTGGAGTTTCCCTTTGTTATTTTCCCATTTGCGAACGACAACGTGTATAAGCGCTTGGCAGGAAAGAAGAAAATGTGGTTGCCTCTCGACCCCAAAGTGTTTAACGGCTTTGATGAGGTTCTTGTCAATGAAAAAAAGGAAATCGCATTGTATGGGCCCGAGGCCGAGCGCCGTTTTTTGGAAGAGGAACATTTGATGGAGCTCGATTCCTTTAATGTTTTGTATGTCGCCTTGACCCGGGCCGAAAAAGGCCTGTTCGTCATCAGTGAAAAAGACCTGACCTCCACAGGGGAGCACAAGGTAGATCATTATTCCGGGCTTTTTATCGAGTTTCTTAAACGCAAGGGCCTGTGGAACGATGACCAACTTACATATGCTTTTGGCGAACTCGCCGAAAACACCTCCCAGGCCGCTCCTGTCCATGAGAACAAGGTAAGTTACGGACCGACGCACAAAGACAGGCCGGCCTTCAGGATCCTGACCCAAGCGGGTATGTTGTGGGACAGCGAGCGCCAAGAGGCCTTGGTGCAAGGTAACCGTATGCATTACATCCTTGGGCTGATAGAGACCAAGGACGATTTGGAGGATGCCTTGGACCAAGGGGTTGCCAAGGGTATCGTTGCACGCGGGGAACGCAATGGATTCGAGAAGAGTTTAAGGGCCATTTTGGACCACCCCGAAATAGGCCGCTATTACCAAAAGGGACTAGTGGTAAGGAACGAAAGGGATATCATAACGCCCACAGGTGAAATACTCAGGCCCGATAGGATTGTTCTTGCCGAAGGCGGAGCTGTGCTTATCGACTACAAGACGGGTAGGCCCGATCCGAGGTATAGGGAACAGTTGTACCGCTATTCCGACATTCTCGAGGGCATGGGGTATAGGGTGGTAAAAAGAATTCTTGTTTATATAAATGATGGTGTGGAAACAGAGTTGGTCTAGTTTTTTTCCTTTTTCCTTTTTCCCTGCTTTATATACTTGTACCCCAAATAGGCAAATTGTGCGCCGACCAGGGCCAAGGTATATTTTCTGTTCCGCGTTAGTGAAGCGGCAATTCCCAATAATTTAGATTTCATAATATTCAATTTATAGGTTATAGTACAACCTACTTATTTTCTATTTTTGACACGTGTCCTATCCATATAAATAATACCTTAATCCAAGAGCAGTACTTTAACAGATACCATATAATATATGTACGGAAAAATAAGAGAACATCTAAGAGGTGAACTGGACCAGATCAAGAACGACGGTCTTTACAAAGAGGAACGGATCATTGTCTCGCCCCAAGGCGCGGAGATCAAATTGGCCGACGGAACGGAGGTCATAAACTTTTGCGCCAACAACTATTTGGGGCTGTCATCGCATCCCGAGGTCATACAGGCGGCCAAGGATACCATGGACACCCATGGCTTTGGCATGTCGTCGGTGCGTTTTATTTGCGGCACCCAGGACATTCATAAGGAACTGGAGGCCAAAATCGCCGATTTTTATCAAACCGAGGATACTATATTGTATGCCGCGGCCTTCGATGCCAATGGAGGGGTGTTCGAGCCCTTGCTTACCGCTGAGGACGCGATTATATCCGATTCGCTCAACCACGCCTCCATCATCGATGGCGTTAGGTTGTGTAAGGCCAAGCGATACCGGTATGCCAATAGCGATATGGCGGATCTTGAAAGACAATTGCAGCAAGCCGTTGCCGATGGTGCCCGTTTTAAGATCATTGTAACCGACGGGGTTTTTTCCATGGACGGGCTGGTGGCGCCCCTTGATGCCATATGCGACCTGGCCGACCAATACGATGCCCTGGTCATGATAGACGAATGCCATGCCGCCGGCTTTATCGGTGAAACCGGTCGGGGTACCCTCGAGGAAAAGGGGGTCATGGGTAGAATCGACATTATTACCGGTACCTTGGGCAAGGCCTTGGGCGGTGCCATGGGGGGCTATACCACCGGAAAGAAGGAAATCATTGAGCTTTTGCGGCAACGGTCTAGGCCTTACTTGTTTTCCAACTCCCTGGCCCCCGCCATCGTTGGGGCTTCCATAAAGGTGTTCGAGCTATTGGAGAACGATACCTCGCTGCGCGACAAGCTGCAGCAAAATACCGAATATTTTAAGGCGGGAATCAAAAAGGCGGGGTTCGATATTGTAGACGGGGAGTCGGCCATAGTACCCATAATGCTATACGATGCCAAGTTGGCCCAGGAAATGGCCAGGCAGCTGTTAGACAAGGGGATTTACGTTATCGGGTTCTTTTACCCGGTTGTTCCCAAGGGTAAGGCCCGAATTCGCGTACAATTGTCGGCGGCCCACGAAAAGGAGCATTTAGACCGGGCAATAGATGCTTTTACCGAAGTAGGTAAGTCTTTAAAAATCGTTTAAGTGTACTATTTATCCTATAAAAAGCGTTAAAAAAAATAGGAAATTGATTTTGTTAATAATATTTAACAACTTACATTTGCAGCTAATAAACACTTAAACTTAAAAATTTGAACATGAAACATCTTAGCAAATTATTGGTTGTTGTCCTGCTAATTGTGGGGGCTAACAACATACAAGCGCAAGACGAGAATAACCCTTGGCAGGTTAGTTTTGGGGTTAATGCCATAGACACGTACCCGACAGGTGACGATGGCGGTTTCGGTAGTCAGCTTTTCAATGCGACCGACCACTGGAACATTCTTCCCTCCATCTCTTATGTTGGTGTGTCAAAGTACGTGGGCAGCGGTTTCTCCGTTGGAGCGAGAGGTTCTTTGAACAAAATTGACAAGTTGGGGGACGTAGGTGTTGATGACCTTTCTCACTACGCTATAGATGGTACAATTAAATATAACTTCATAGAAGGTACTGTAATCGATCCTTTCATCGAAATCGGTGGTGGTTACACTTGGATCGACGAAATCGGAGCCGGTACGGCCAACGGAGGAGTTGGTATCAACTTCTGGTTTACCGACAATATCGGTCTTACCGTACAGACTTCTTACAAGCATGCTTTTGAAGATTATCTTGCCAAGCACTGGCAGCACATGGCCGGTATCGCCGTTAAGTTCGGCGGAACCGATACCGATGGTGACGGTGTTTATGACAAAGACGATGCTTGTCCGGAAGTTGCCGGTCTAGAGGCCTTCAACGGTTGTCCTGATGCTGACGGCGACGGAATCGAGGACAGCAAGGATGCTTGTCCTAACGAAGCTGGTTCTGCTGAAATGAACGGTTGTCCTGATGCCGATGGTGACGGTGTTGCCGATAAAGATGACAAATGTCCAAACGTTGCTGGTCTAGCTAACTTGGCCGGTTGTCCTGATGCCGACGGTGACGGTGTTGCCGATGGCGACGATGAGTGTCCTAACGAAGCAGGTCCTGCCGAAAACAAAGGATGCCCATGGCCCGATACCGACAATGACGGTGTATTGGACAAAGATGATAAGTGTCCTGAAGTTGCCGGTACAGTAGCTAACCAAGGTTGCCCAGAAGTTACCGAGGAAGTTCAAAAACAATTGAACGAATACGCTAGGACTATCTTGTTCGATACCGGTAAGTCTTCAATCAAAGCTGAATCTACCGCTGTGATGGTAGACATCATCACTATCTTGAAAGAGTACCCAACTGCCAAGTTTACCGTAGAGGGTCACACTGATAGTGTTGGTAGCAAGAAATTGAACCAAAGCCTTTCCGAGTCGCGAGCCCTTGCTGTTAAGCAGTTCTTGGTAGACAAAGGAATCGAGGAGTTCAGGTTGTCAGCTGTAGGTTACGGTGAAGACAAGCCAATCGCTTCAAACAACACGGCTAGTGGTAGAAAAGCAAACAGAAGGGTTGAGATCAACTTGGTAAAGTAAGGATATCACCCAACTAAATAAATTAAAGCCCCGACATTTGTCGGGGCTTTTTTATTTTTGACTATGCAGAGTTTTTTAGAAGGTATAGTCAGTGAAATTTCCTCGAAGGAGTACCCTTTCGAGCATTTGGTGTTCATTCTGCCCAGTAAACGGGCCGGTACGTTTTTAAAGAAGGCCATTGCCCAAAATACCGCTTCGGCCATTTTTGCGCCGGAGATCTATAGTATCGAAGGCTTTGTCGAAGAGGTTTCCGGACTAACCTATGCCAGCAGTACCCAACAGCTGTTTACTTTGTACGAGGCCTACCTCGAGCAGCCCTTGGAGCGAAAGGACGACTTCTATGGCTTTTCGAAATGGGCCCAGACCCTCTTACAGGATTTTAATGAGATCGACAGGTATCTCGTAGATACCTCACAGCTGTTTTCGAACTTGGCCGCCATTCAGGAAATCAATCATTGGTCCTTGCAGGAAAACAAGACCAAAATGATGGCCGACTATCTAAAGTTTTGGAACCATCTTGAGGCCTTTTACCATTCATTCAACGACAAACTACTGGACAAAGGCCTAGGCCACCAAGGATTGGTCTATCGCAGGGCTTGCGATGCCTTGGCCGATTATCTCGCGAAACATAAAGGCAAACGCTTTTTGTTTGTGGGCTTCAATGCCCTGAATACCGCCGAAAGCCAAATTATACAACAGACCCTTGCTAGCGTCGACGCTGATATATATTGGGATTTGGATTCCTATTTCCTTGAAGATCCGGTGCACGACGCCAGTTTGTTCATTCGACAGCATTTGAAGAATTGGCCCTATTTTAAGAACACCGGCCCCAAAGGGATCAGCAATAATTATCGTTCTCCAAAGAACATTGAAATAATTGGGATTCCAAAGAACGTTTCTCAGGCGAAGTACACCGGTGAACTGCTCGGCCGAATCCATAGGGAGTCTCCCGATGCATTGAAAAATACCGCGGTCGTCCTGGGTGATGAGTCGTTGATGAATGCCCTGTTGAACTCGGTTCCGGCCGAGGTAAAGGGGATCAATATTACCATGGGCTACCCCTTGGACAAAACGCCCTTGGCCTCTTTGTTCGATCAGTTTCTCGACCTCTATATTTCCCGAAGCGGCCGAAGTTGGTTTCACAGAAATGTTGAGTCGGTACTGGGCCATCCGTATGTACAGGTGCTCTTTAACCGCCCGGGCCAGGATGGGGTTGCCAATGCCCTGGAAACCATTAGGACCATGAACATGGCCTATTTGGATGCTGACAGGCTCGATAAGCTTATCGATAACAAGTATACGTCCCTTATCTTTTCGGAACATGATCCTACGCCAACGGATTTTCTCAAACGGTGCACCGAACTTGTTTTGGCCCTAAGGGAGAAGTTCGATGAAAAAAGGGATGCATTGGCACTGGAGTACCTGTACAAGTTCTATACCTTGTTCAACCAGTTGGACGAACTGGTTCAAGAACACCCCTTTATTACCGATTTAAAATCGTTACAGGCCCTGTATCGCGATCTTTTAAGTGCCGAGTCCCTCGATTTTCAGGGCGAGCCCTTGGAGGGACTCCAAATTATGGGGATGTTGGAGAGCAGAAACCTCGATTTCGAGACCGTAATCCTCACTTCGGTCAACGAAGGAATCCTTCCCTCCGGAAAATCGAACAACTCTTTTATTCCCTTTGATCTTAAGGTGCGCTTGGGCCTACCTACCTACAAGGAGAAGGACGCCGTCTACACCTATCACTTTTATCGTTTGCTGCAACGTGCAAAAAACGTCTACATTCTCTATAATACCGAACCCGATGTGCTCGAGGGCGGCGAACGCAGCAGGTTGATCAGCCAGTTGTTGACCGACGCGAACAAATACCCCGAGATCAAAGAGACCATAGCGGCCCCGACTATAGGCACGGTGGTACGGCCGCTCGAAACCGTCCAAAAGAACGGGCATTTGTTGTCCTTGATCAAGGAGCACGCGGCAAAAGGTTTTTCGCCCACCTCCCTGAGCAATTATATTAGAAACCCCATAGATTTTTACAAGCGTAATTTGTTGGGTATTGACGATGTTCTTGAGGTAGAGGAAACCATTGCCGCCAATACGTTCGGAACCATCGTTCACGATACGCTCGAAGAGCTCTATACCCCTTTTGTAAATCGTTTCCTGACCGAAGAGGGCTTGTTGGAGGCAAAGGGTAGAATTACCGGCCTGGTCAAAAAACACTTTACAAAAACCTATTTGGAAGGTGATATTGGCAAGGGCAAAAATCTTATTGCCTACAATGTGGTCTTGCGTTATATCGAGAACTTTATCGATTTGGAAATCAGGGAGACCAAAGCGCACCAGGTCAAGATACTGGCGTTGGAAAAAAAGCTCAATGCCGAGCTGGATATCGACGGAGTCGATTTTCCCGTCAGGCTTAAGGGAAAACTCGACCGAATTGACGAACGCGATGGGGTTCTTCGCATCATCGATTATAAAACGGGCATGGTAAGCCAAGGGCAGGTAGAGGTCGTCGAGTGGGGTGAATTGATAAGCGATTACGAATATAGCAAGGCGTTTCAATTGCTATGTTATGCCTTGATGTACAATGCACATGAGCCCATTTCTGCCATTGAATCGGGTATTTTTACCTTTAAGAACCTGGGTTCGGGCCTCCTGAGGTTCGCTACCAAAGAGAGTAGGACGAGCCGCAAAAAAAAGGACTATCTGATAACCCAAGATACCTTGGCCCTGTTTTCCGAAGAATTGAAGCGCCTCATATTGGAAATATGCAATGTAAAGGTTCCGTTTACGGAAAAGGAAGTATAAGTATCCCGTCTATATAAAAAAAGCCGGGAAAAATAGCTCTTCCCGGCTTTTTGATAGGTGTTGGCCTATTTTTTATCGGGTCGGGTAGGCCGAACCTCGATTTTGCTCGGCAAGGTCCTCGGATGCATCTTCAATAGGTCGATTACCAACTCCCCGATATCTTCCGGTTGAATTTTCCAAGCATCCTTTTCGTCAGGTTCGTTGCCGGCGAAATGGGTGGCCACCGATCCGGGCATAATGGTAGAAACCTTAATGTCGTACTTTCTAAGATCTAGCATGGCGGCTTGGGTAAAGCCGACCACCCCGAACTTGGTGGCATTGTAACCGGCACCCGAAGCAAAGAAATTGGTGCCGGCAAGGCTTGCCAACGTCATATAGTATCCCTTCGATTTTTTCAGGGCCTCGACCGAGGCCTTAAGGGTATGGAAGACACCGTTCAGGTTCGTGTCGATCATTTGATGCCATTCGGCCTCCGACATCTCGTCTATGGGTGAAAAATGACCCACGCCGGCATTGGCCAACACTACATCGAGCTGGCCCCATCTGTCCATGATTTTTTGAACGGCCTTCACCTCGTCGCCAAGCTTTGAAACGTCCGAGGCCAAGGCCATAATCCGATCTTCCGCGCCGAGCGATTTCGCCGCTTTCTCAACGGTTGTTAGGGTACGACCGCTTATGGCCACTTTCATGCCCGCGGCCAGCAACTTTTCGGCCACCCCGTAGCCGATGCCCTTTGACCCCCCTGTTATATATGCTACTTTTCCTTCTAGTTCTTTCATGGTTAATTTTTTTTTCAATGTACTTCGGAGCCCGGAAATAGAAAAAATCCTTTCGTTATAGTTTTCTTAAAAGATGCCGATCTTATCTTTTTTGTTAGCGGATGCACGATAGGGGCAACGATTGTATTCTTTATCTTTTTTCTTGTTTAAACGCAAATAGAAACCTATTTTTAAAACCTTGCAGATTTATTGAAATGCAGGCTTAAAAAATCATATATTCCAAAATTGGAACAGCTTATATATTTATAATGTCAACAAATACCGAATTTCTTAACGATAATTTTTTGCTCGAAAGCAAGTATGCACAAGAACTCTATCACAATTTTGCTGCGCAAATGCCTGTAATCGATTACCATAACCATTTGTCACCAAAAGCCTTGGCCGAAAACAAGGTTTTCGAATCGATAACGGCCGCCTGGATCGACGGCGACCATTACAAATGGCGGGCCATGCGTACCCTAGGTATAGATGAAGCCTATATTACCGGCGAAGCTACACCCAAAGAGAAGTTTCGCAAGTGGGCATATACCGTTCCCTATACAATGAGAAATCCGTTGTACCATTGGACGCATATGGAGCTCAGCCGATATTTTGGGATAGATGGGCTCCTGTCCGACAAAAACGCCGATGCGGTCTTCGAGGAGACCTCCGAAAAGCTGCGGACCCCTGAATACAGTGCCAGGGAGCTGATTTCCAAAATGAACGTGGAGGTATTGTGTACGACCGAAGACCCCATCGATACCTTGGAATACCACCAGCAGTTGGGAAAAAGCAACTTTGTTACCAAGGTAAGTACCGCATTTCGGCCCGACAAGGCCATTTTAATCGATAGCGAAGGGTATAATGCGTATTTAGACCGTCTTGAGAACGTGACGGACAGTACCATTGCCACGTATGACCAACTTTGCGACGCGCTTAAGAAGCGAATCGGCTATTTCCATGAAAATGGATGCCGTCTTTGCGACCATGGCCTGGCGCATTTATATGCGGAGGATTTTACCGCCGGTGAAATCAACGCCATTTTTACAAAACGAAGGGAAGGCCATACCGTTACGGCCGAGGAAAATGCCAAATTTCAAAGCGCGCTGATGCTCTTTCTTTCCGAAACCTACCACGAGTACGGTTGGGTGCAACAATTTCATTTGGGGGCATTGCGAAATAACAACAAACGAATGTTGAGCGTATTGGGCCCCGATACGGGATGGGATTCCATAGGGGACTATCCCCAGGCCCAAAACCTTTCAAAGTTTCTCGATACCCTCGACGGTAAGGACAAACTCACAAAAACCATTCTCTACAACCTCAACCCAAGCGATAACGCCATGATGGCCACCATGATCGGCAATTTTAACGACGGAAGTGTCAGGGGAAAGGTTCAATGGGGTTCCGGATGGTGGTTTCTAGACCAAAAAGACGGCATGATCGAGCAGATGAACACGCTGTCCAATATGGGCCTTATCAGTTGTTTTATCGGGATGTTGACCGATTCGAGAAGCTTTTTGTCATTTCCGAGGCACGAATATTTCCGACGCATCCTGTGCAACTTGTTCGGTGAGGATATCAAAAATGGGGAGTTGCCCAACGATATGGCTTGGATCGGCAAGATCGTCCAAGACATTTGTTATCACAATGCAAAGCGATATTTTAACCTCTGACGGAATAATACGATAGGGCGATCAAGTATAGTACATAAAATGAATTGGTAGATGAAACATTTTTTTAAATCCGTGGTGCTGTGTAAATACTATTTGATGGGGGTAGTGGCCCTTGCGGCCATAACCCTTCAATCGTGTTCCTCGACAAGCGACGAAAAGGTGCTCTACTTTGCACATTCGCTTCCTACGTCGCACCCCGTACACAAGGGGATATTGGCCATGCAAGAGGCCCTAAAGGAAAATTCGGGCGGCAAATTGCAGATCAAGATTTTTCCCGATGGGCAGTTGGGTTCGGAGCGCGAAGCCATTGAACTTTTACAGATTGGCAGTATAGCGATGACCAAGGTCAGTGCCTCTGCCCTTTCGAATTTCGCCCCCGAATATCAAATTATGGTCATTCCCTATCTTTTTCGCGATAGCGACCATTTGTTCAGAAACCTCGAAGGGGAAGTCGGCAAGCAGTTGCTCGAAAGCGGAACGGAATACCTTTTACGGGGCATTTGCTTCTACGATGCCGGGGCACGTAGTTTTTATACCAAAGACAAACCGGTCAATTCGCCCGATGACCTCGACGGTCTGAAGTTAAGGGTGCAGAACGACCAAATGTCCGTCGATATGGCCAATACCTTGGGAGCCTCGGCGACCCCGATGGCCTTTGGCGAGCTCTATACCGCATTGCAGCAAAACGTGGTAGACGGGGCCGAAAACAATATACCATCCTTTGTGAGTTCCAACCATTTTGAGGTGTGCAAGTATTATATTTTCGACGAACATACCCGGGTACCCGACGTGGTTGTCATTGGTACCAAATTTTGGGATTCCTTATCCGATGAAGAAAAGGGTTGGTTGGAAGAAGCCGCGGAGGAGAGCGTTGTAAAACAAAAACAGTATTGGCATGAGACCGTCGAAGAGAACATGAAGATGCTCAAGGAAGAAGGGGTCGAGTTCATCTATCCCGACCAAGAACCCTTTATCGAAAAGTCGAGGCCGATTATGGAACGGCTAATGCAAAACCCGAAATTGAAACCGATGATAGAAAAGATAAACTCAAATTAATGGAAAGGATATATCTCACTCTCAACAAGATTATTGAAGCCCTTTTGGTAATTATTTTCGGGCTATTGGTTATCGACGTGGTGTGGCAGGTGCTGTCGCGTTATGTTGTAGGGCAATCCAGTTCGTTTACCGAAGAGTTCGCCCGGTTTTCATTGATATGGCTAACGGTTTTGGGTGCCGCCCATATCAACGGCAGTAGGGAGGGGCATTTGTCAATGGACTTTCTGCTATCGAAGCTTCCGGAAGAAAAACAGGTTAAGCGCAAAAAGGTAATCCAAATTCTGATGGCCCTGTTTGCCCTGATCATTATGGTCATAGGAGGGGGCAATCTAGTATATATCACTCTGTCACTGGGCCAGATATCATCGGCATTGCAGATACCCTTGGGCTTTGTTTACGCCATCGTGCCCGTTTCGGGGCTGATCATCATCTTTTTTTCGATTTACAATATCAAGAAACTAAATTTTTAAAATGAGCATCGAGACCATTAGCATTATAGTTCTTTTTTTGAGTTTTATAGGATTGTTGGCCTATGGGGTTCCGGTGGCCTATGCCATTGGGATATCTACCACGCTGACCCTGGTGCTGAACATCGCATATTTACCGGCCACTACCACCGCGGCACAGCGAATGACCACGGGAATCGACAATTTTGCCCTCTTGGCCATTCCCTTCTTTATTTTGGCGGGCGAGATTATGAATACCGGTGGTATTGCCAACCGCCTGATAGAGTTTGCCAAATCTTTGATAGGAAGCCTGCCCGGGGGGTTGGCCTTTGTCAATATTATTGCCGCGATGCTTTTCGGGGCCATTTCCGGATCGGCAGTGGCCGCAGCCTCCGCCATTGGCAGTACGCTGACCGATAAAATGGAAAAGGAAGGCTATCCCAGGGAATTCAGTGCCTCGGTAAATATTAGTTCCTCGACGACGGGACTATTGATTCCACCGAGCAATGTACTGATCATCTTTGCCTTGGCCAGTGGTGGAACGGCCTCCGTCGCCGCCCTCTTTATAGCGGGCTATGTACCTGGTATTTTGGTGGGACTTGCCTTGATGGTCATGGTTTATGTCTATGCCCGTAGAAAAGGCCTGCCCAGGGCGCCCCGTGTCAGTTTTAAAAAACTCTTTCTCGATTTCAGAAGGGCCTTTTTGAGTTTGACCCTATTGGTTATCGTAGTGGGCGGTATTGTCGTAGGCGTGTTTACCGCTACCGAAGCGGCGGCCATTGCTGTGGTCTATGCCATCTTGCTGGGCTTTATAAACAAGGAGCTCAAATTCAGCGATTTTAAGCCCTTGCTCTTGCGCAGTGCGCGGACAACGGCCATTGTAATGTTCCTTATTGCCACCTCTATGGCCATGTCGTGGTTGTTTTCCTTTGAGGGAATTCCGCAATTGTTGACATCGGCCTTGTTGGACAACGTAAGCAACCCGATCCTGATCTTTCTGATGATAAATATTATTCTGCTTATTATAGGAACGTTTATGGACATGACTCCGGCCGTATTGATTTTTACCCCTATTTTTCTTCCCGTGGCCATGGCCTTGGGCATGCACCCGGTACAGTTCGGGATGATCATCGTATTGAACCTCTGTATTGGAATATGTACGCCCCCGGTGGGAACATTGTTGTTCGTGGGCAGTGGTGTGGCCAAAGTGCCGGTTACCAAGGTAATTCAACCTCTGTTGCCTCTACTTGCGGTTATGGTGGCCGTTCTTATGGCGATCACCTACTTTCCCGAGCTTTCACTGTGGTTGCCACGAACCTTTGGTTTGATCGATTAAAGGATTGGGATATGCCCGCAGTCAATTCGGTACCAAGGCGCCCTTCTTGAGGTCTATGGTAAAGTTGTTCGACGGTTCGCCCTGCATCTGTAGGCCAAGGATGTCGGCAAAAAGCCGCAATTCCGACAGCAAGGGATGGGTGTTTTTTTTCAATGAGGCTATCAAGGTCCGATACTGGGCGATCCGCTCCGAAGGAATATCGGCCAAGGCGAGTTCGTCCGCACTGCGGAAACGGTAGAAGTCGGCGATCATATCTTGGCCCGTCCATTTCGAAAAGGCGTCAAGGGAGTCGTCTTTCAAGGTGTTTCTGGCCATGTTCAATGCCTGTTTCCATTCTGGCAGTTCGTCATCGGTGCCTATTTTCGTTATATCGATTCCTGTGTCTTTGGTATTTAGGTGCGATAGGATGTAAAGCTGCCTGCCGTCGAGTCGAAGTAATAGCTCTTTTAACGATGGGGGCCAATCCGAGGGAAGGAACCTTAGCCTTACCAGTTCCTCCAAGTGAAAATTGGTGAAGGCCCGGTAGTCTTTGGAGGTGAGCACTTCTTCATTCCAGATATCCGCCCTATTCTGCTTTAAAAGAAAGTCGTGCTCCCATTTATACAAGGGAAAAAATTCGTCGAAACCGGGCACCGAGTCCAAGGTTACGGTCTTTACCGTAACAGTGCTTTCGTCCGCAATCTCCAAAATCTTATAAGCGGGTTTATATGCGGCGGGCGACGGAACTTGGATGTTTACCAAGGTATTGCCCTTGGGCGTTTTTTTGATGCCCGTATCGTTTAGGTGCATGTGGCCGCCAACGTGTATTTTAAGACCGGCATCGGCAAAAATTTGGGCAACGGTATCCTTGGGTATCCGATGGGCCTGAAAAGCACGCTCCCCGAACAGTTGCTTCATTTTCTCCGAAGTCCCATCATTGAACCCTATCATGGGGTAATGGCTAAAGGCAATGACCGTTTTGCCCAGTTCATCTGCCTTTGAACAGATGTTGGCCACCCAATCGATAAGGTGTTTTTTGTGTTCGATTGTCTGATTATAGCCTATACTTGCCCCGTGGTAGCCTTCTCCGTTTTCTTTTGGCAGATAAACATTGGCATCCAATGCCACCAACCAAAGGCCGGTAATGGGCTCGACCATATAGCTTACATCGGGCAGGGGTTTGGAATGCCCCGCAATCCTATAGGTGCGCTTGTCGAGGGAAGCGGCCGCTCGGGCCTGTTCGAAGGTATAATCGTCGTAAGTGTATTCGGTATAGGGGGTTTCCCAATAGATGTAATTTTTGCGTGGGTAAAAGCCGTGAAGGGAAAGCTCGTCGACAATCTCCTTATAACCCATCTCCCGTATATCGTTGCTTACAATGACCGGTAGTTCACCGGGTTTTGATGTATACATTCCCTCTTGGCTCATAATGGCCTGGCGTTGCCCTCTTGCACCCATAAAATCCTTTTTGCCCCCGGGTTC
Source organism: Pseudozobellia thermophila (assembly GCF_900141855.1). Classification (GTDB taxonomy): domain Bacteria; phylum Bacteroidota; class Bacteroidia; order Flavobacteriales; family Flavobacteriaceae; genus Pseudozobellia; species Pseudozobellia thermophila. The sequence goes on along the minus strand of NZ_FQYU01000001.1, from coordinate 350,454 downwards.
GCCAAAGGGCCCCGTAGGGTCGTGGTTGCCGGTGGTTATAAAAAAGGAAATTCCGTGTTTTTCGGAATATGCGTTTAATATCTTGTTCAGCCCCCTTACGTTTATCGGTTGGCCGTCGTCACTAAAATCACCGGGCAGGGCTACGAGCTTGATGCCCTTTTTTACCACATCGTCAAGGGCGGTCAAAAAAGCAAAATAGTTTTCGTTGAACAGGCGGGTGGAGTGCAGCTGGGCTTCCATGGTGCGTATAAAGGCCTTGTTTCCCTTTGTGGGGTTTTCAACACCCTTGTAGCCGATGTCTTGCAAGGCACCCCTGACGTCGGTCAGATGTACATCCGACAAGAAAGCAATGCGTATCGTATCTTTAGGGACTTTGGCCGGTACGGGTTTCCTTTGACAGGAAAGTAAAAAAAGAAAACCTAGTAATAGGGCTTTTACATCGAATGACATTTGGTCGGGTTTAAGGCAATCCAATATGCGTTTAAAATAGCCAAAAAATAAAAAGGATGGGCAACCGCCCACCCTTTTTACGACAATTTATAAGTATACGATTAATAGCCTGGATTCTGTTCCAAGAAGCCATCGATTCCCGAAGCCCCGTCCACTGCGCTTTGTGGAATGGGGAAGAGTCTCTTGTTCGGGTCTGAATCGGTCTTTTCGGTCCAGCTGTCCTCATATTTTCCAAAACGGATCTGGTCGGTTCTTCTAAAACCTTCCCAGTACAGTTCGAAACCTCTTTCGCGGAACAGGATATCCAAATCGATTTCGGCCAAGGCCTCTGGGGTTTGGTCCGGTCTGGCGGTCCTTGAGGTTCTAACGACGTTGACATCCGCCAAGGCGCCGGCATTGTCGCCCTTTCTTAGTTTGGCCTCGGCACGCATCAGATATATTTCGGCCAAGCGCATCAATACCAGGTCTACACTGCTATAGCCGTTTCCATTGGGCGAGGTACGGCTAAATTGGTATTTTGAAAAGCGGTAGCCCGCATGGTGCAATGACCCCTCGTTGGTGAAATCTATCTTCAACGTATGGTCTACATATCCCGTATCGCGGTCGGGTCCGTTTCCTTTTGTTTGCTGTAGGGGATAGATCCTTAGGGAGCCATCTTCGCATTTTTCCAGATTGCCATCCCCTCGACGCGGGCCCCACTGTATGCCTCGCAAGATACCCCTGTCCATTTCAAATTCTTCGGCCTCTACGCAATAGTAACTGTTTTCGGTTTCCGTCTCCAGCAAAGGTTCGCGATTGGCCAGGTCTTGTAGTTGCTCCTCGGGTACCATGGTGTTCCTTTGATAGAATCGGGCATCGGCATCGGCAGGGTCCACGTCGCCATAGGCTTCTACCCAGGTTTGGTAAAAGTCGGGGGTTACCCCGGGCCCATCGGTGCCATCCGCGGTATTGTCCGGATAAAATTCCGGTCTCGCTATCATGGCCCCGGCAATTGACCAGTAGGCCCAACGGCTGTGCTCCCTATTGAGTACCCCCCTTTGGTCCAAGGCAAAGATGAGTTCGGCATTTTCATGGTTGTCGTCATTGAAAAGCTCGAAATACTCCGGTGATAGGCTATAGCTGCCCGAATTGATAATGTCGTTGGTATAGGCAATGACCTTGTCCATGTCGTCATCCGTAAAATTAGGGGTGCCGTAAGGGTCCCTATACACTGCGGCATTCAAGTATAACCGGGCCAAAAAGCCCTTGACCGCGTCTTGGGTAATTCTCCCTGGACCTTTGTCGTTGTTGATAAGGTCTACCACGGAGAGCAATTCGCTTTCGATATAGGCGATGGCCTCGTCGGTTCGGAGTACTTCGGATAGGGCGTCGGACGATTCCTTTTTAAAGGCAACCCCCCAACTGTCGAGCATCAACATATTCAAATAGGCCCTTAGCGCCTTCATTTCATAGAGGGCGCCGGTAGCTTCGTCGTTGCCCTCCTCGGAAAGAGGTGTCAGCACTTCAATGGCCGAAAGGGTTCGGGATATATTAATGGCTACCTGGTTCCAACCGGAAGTCACAAGGTCGTTGCTCGGTGTAAAGTTATGCTGATGGGCCGCTATGAACTTGCCCCCATCGTACCAGTCGGTACCACCGCGATAGGGTAGGATGGCCTCGTCCGACGAAACCTCCTGTAGCCCAAAATAATTGGTATGCCTCCAGGTCCATGAAATATAGCCGTAAGCCGGGGCTATGGCACCATCGATGGCATCAGCTTCGGCACCAAACTCGGTTTCATCTATTCGTTCCTCTACCAAATCGGTACAACCAAGGACCAAAAGCCCAAACAGTACCATAAATGCCTTTGTTTTTATAATATTTTTCATCTTTTGAAACATTTTTTAATTAGAATGATACGTTTAAGCCAAACATGAATGTTCTGGCCGAAGGATAGCGATACCTATCGATACCGAAGGTTTGAATTTGGTCTATTTCGCTTCCGGTGTTTACTTCGGGATCATAGCCGGAGTAATCGGTGATGGTAAATAAATTTTGTCCGGTAAGGTTAAACCGGATGTTGCTCACCAAGTCTCCAAGGCCAATAACGGAAGGGTCGAGGGTATACCCCAAGCTTGCATTGTTCAACCTGAGAAAACTGCCGTCTTCCAAATAACGGGTAGACACATCGTTCGAGTTTGTGGCACTCTCATTAGGGTAGGCAACGGCGAATTCCGTCGTATTCAGGTTGTTGACCAGCTGCCCCTTGTTGAAAAGCGACATGGCCGTGTGGTTGTATATTTTGTTGCCCGAAACCCCATTGAAGTTGAAGCCCAGGTCAAAATTTTTGTAGTTAAGGTTCAGGTAGAAGGCGTACAACATGTCGGGCAGGGCACTGCCGGGTACGATACGGTCGTTGTCTAAAGACACGCCGTCTTCCACGACATCGCGGAATTGGTTGAGGCCGTCATCGCCGATCCCTACAAAATCTTTCATGTAAAAGGCACCAATGGCCTCCCCGTTGATATATCCATTGATGGTCGCGCCTGTTTGCCCCGAGCCCTGTGCTGCCCCTGAGGTAATGACGGAATAAATGGATCCTTCGACCACGTTGTCTATAAAGGAAACATTGCCCCCAATGTTATAGGTAAAGTCGTCACTAACGTTGCCCCTATAGTCCAAGGCAACCTCATACCCCTTGTTCTTTACTTTCATATCGGGAAAGTTGGTCCAATATTTCTCGGTAGGATTGATCGGGTCGGGAGTGGTAGCGTACAGAATGACATCGCTGGTTACCTTGTTGAAATAATCGAAGGTTCCAGTTAGGCTACCGTTCAACAGTGCAAAATCGAGCCCCAAATTCGCCTGTGTGACCACTTCCCACTTTAGGTCGGGGTTGGCCGTACGCACGGCAATGGTGCCATAAGGGTAATCGTCCAGCGTGGATTCGGTACCATCCAAGGGATAGGTGTCGTTATCGCTTTTGGAATCGTTGTAACTGGCATAGCTGGCTTTACTAGCTATACCGTTCTGGTTTCCGGTCTGGCCCCACGAGGCACGTAATTTCAAGTTGTCGAAGATGTTGTTGTTGGCCAAAAAATCTTCCTTGTAAATATTCCAACCCAGGGCTACCGATGGAAAATAGCCGTATTTGTTATTTGCGCCAAACCTAGAGGAGCCATCGGCACGCAAGGTTCCTGTCAATAAATATTTGTCGGCGTAGGAATAGTTTAGCCTTCCAAAATACGATTGCAGCTCGTCGATGGTGGCGGTAGACGCCAAGGTGGTGGCCGTAACCTCGGTACTGGATTGATCTTGGTAGCGGGGCTCTATACCGTTGTTGGCAAAGCCTCCTTGAAAGTTGATATTCTTTCTTTCGAACTTGGTTTCTTGGTATGAATGGCCTGCCAACAAGGTTATATTGTGCTTTTCGTAATCGAGTTTATAGGTAAGGGTGTTTTCTACCAAGTAATTGCTGTTCTCGGTAGCTATGGTGTTCAGGGTGCCCATAAAAAGTCCTTCGCCCAAGGTATAGGGCATGCTTTGTATATCCCTGTTGGTGATGGAATAATCGACCCCAAGGTTCACCTTATAGGTCAGTCCCTTTACGATTTCCAACGAAGGGGTAATGTTTGCCAAAATACGGTTGCTCCTGGCTTCGTCCAAATAGATTTCATTGCGTAACAAAGGGTTTAGGATCAGTCCGCTGGCACCTTCCAAAACGGCGATGTTGCCATTGGCGTCATAGGCCGGCGAAGTGGGGTTCAATTGGAGCATATCCACTATGGTAGAGCCAATATTGGGCCTTTCGTTTATGGTTTTGGAGGCCGTTAGGTTAAAATCCAGGTTTAGTTTACCGTCAAATGCCTTTTGGTTCAATTTTACGCGACCCGAGTACCTTTTTAGGTCGCTGTTATAGAAGATGCCCTGTTGGTCGGAAACCCCTCCGGACACGAAATAGGAGAACTTGTCGCTAACCCCGCCGCTCATCGATAAGTTAACGTTCTTTGTTATTCCGGTACGGGTCAGCTCGTCTTGCCAATCGGTATTGCCCCCTTGGTCGTCCAAGGTTCCTCCTGCGGCTACCACTTGCTGCCTGAAGTCATCGGCGCTGAACACGTCTATTTTTTTGGCGATCGAAGACATGGCGGTAGATATCGATAGGTCTATTTCCGATTTTCCGGCCTGCCCTTTTTTGGTGGTGATCATGATTACCCCGTTTGCCGCACGTGCACCGTAGATGGCCGTGGCAGAGGCATCCTTTAGTACATCCATCGATGCAATGTCTTGCGGGTTGATAAAGTTCAGGGGACTCGATCCCATACCTATATCATTATTGCTGATTACGAATCCGTCGATTACATACAGGGGCGCCGTACCCGACCTAAGGCTTCCTACACCACGTATAATGACATTTTGTGATGCCCCCGGCTCCCCGCTGACATTGGTGATGTTGACGCCGGATACTTTTCCTTGTAGCAATTGCCCCGGGTTGGCCACCACCCCTTGGTTAAAGTCTTCGCTTTTGACCGATGCGATGGAACCGGTTACATCCGATTTTCGTTGTGTACCATACCCTACTACGACCACGTCTTCAAGTTGGGTGGCATCTTCGCTTAGTTTTACGGTAATACTTGTTTGCCCATTAAGGGGAACCTCCAGGGTCGTAAAACCCAGATAGGATATCTCCAATACGGCATTGTTGTTCGAGACTTCAATGGTAAAATTTCCATCAAAATCCGTTGAGGTGCCATTTGAAGTTCCTTTTTCGAGAATGGTCGAACCCGCCAAGGGTACGTTCTGTTCATCGGTGACCGTACCGGTCACGATCGTTTGTGCCCAGGTTGCCGAAGCAAAAATAAGACTGCACAAGAGAAAGAGTAGTTTTGAGTATTTCATATAGTTGTATTGGTTTAGATTACGTATTGTTAAATAATTGCTGTTTAAGTTATGAAAATATTAACAAAGTCGTGTTTATGTAAAAATATGTAGCGAGATTGCCCTTTTAAAGGGACCAAATGTAGTTTGTGGGAAAAGTGGAAACGTTACCTAAACATCATACTTGCTTTAAAAAAAGCGCAAAAGACGGCTCGAATATTATTTTATCGTTAGGTGTCTTTTTGTAAAGCACTGGGGTTAAGTGTCCCAAGGTTTTGGCCCTGTTTTGCACCCAAATTTGTTTTGAAAACCGAAAGTTGCTTTATGGGAAGTCGGGAAACGGACCCGATACCGGATAGAGGTACTAGTTTTTTATGTCCATTGCCTCCATGATCTTATGAAAAACCTCATTGTTTTCGTAAACCCCTTGAAATAAGTCGGAACGGGGGCCGTAGGCGAAGATAGGTACCATGGTGGCCGTATGGTCATCGGTAGTAAAGTCTCCTTCTATTTCATTTTTCGCCAGATTACCCTGGGGAAGGGTAAGCCCCCCGGTTTCATGGTCGGCGGTAATTACGACCAAGGTGTTTTTGTGGGTATCGGCAAATTGCAGTGCCTTGGCAACGGCCTTGTCAAAGCCAATACCTTCTTTGATAACCCCGTCTATTTGGTTGCTATGGCCGTACGAATCGATTTTAGCCCCTTCGACCATCAAGAAAAAGGGTTGTTTTTTGTTGTTTAGATAGGCTAGGGCATTTTCGGTGGTAATTGCCAGTTCCTCCTTGTTCGGGTCATCGGTCTGTCCCATAAGGAACCCGATATGATCGGACTTGCTTTCTTGAAGTTCTTGGGGGGTGCCCAGCAAGGTGTATCGCGAGTTTTTTAGGGCCCCGGGTTGGTCGGTACTTGCAATCAGCGATACCTTGCTTTTTTCAAGGTCTTTGCGTATGGGACCGGAAAGGGAGCGGTCTTTTTGATGGGCGTAGAAGGAAGACGGGGTGGCACCTGAAATTTCGTCGGTAGTGATGATGGCCGATACATAGCCTTTTTTCGAAAGAAGTTCTGTCATGTTCTCCGCGTTTTTCCCGTCCATGGTCATGCCAATCGCCCTATTGGGTGCTTTCTTTCCGGTCGCCAATGCCGTTCCGGCCGCTGCCGAATCTGTGGTGAAATCATCCGCTGACTGCGTTTTAAGAAAGCCGATGCTCTTTAACTGTGTCAGCGTCGTTTCGCCCTTGTTGGCCAATACCGTGGCCGAAATTTGGGTAAGCCCATTGCCATCTCCGATCATCAGGATAAGGTTCTCTACGGGTTTTTTCTTTTTGTCCGGTTCAAAGGTGGGCCTATATACTTCTGAAAAGACGGTGTTTCGGTACTCGCGGGCAGGCAGTTTCGACAAATAGGCCTTGCATTCGAAGGGCATATCGGTGTTGATGTAGTCGACCCCTAAATGGGCAAGGGCCTTCCAAGCGGTTTTTGAATCGGGGGTGGCCCAAAAGCGGAAAGGCTTCCCCAGGGCATGCGCTTTTCCAATGGTCGCCTTTACCTTTTCGAGGTCTTCGGCCGTTAACCTGCCCTTTCCGTTCCAAGCTGAAACACCTTTAAAACTGAGGCTTACAAGTGCAATTTTGTTAAGTACTTCGGGGTCTTCAACGGGGTCCAAGCTTTGATAATCAAAAAGAATATAGGAAGGATATTTCGTATAGTCGGAAGGCTTGGGCCGGTTTCCCGAAATTACGATGGAAATATGCGGGTTGCCAATAATCGAAGGGTATTTCTTTAAGGTGTTGACCAAGGTGTCCAAAGTTGAATACGCCTCTGATTTGATATCGACCAGTAGCTGAAACGGCTGGTCGAAGCCCAGATCAAGCGCTATGCTTTTTTGAATGGGTTCGAGATACAGGCTTTCAAAATCGCGGGTCTTGCTTATTTCGGCCCGGGTATGCGCCACGAACAGGGAACCATCCTCTAAAAACAGGTCGGCCTCGACCGAGTTTGCCCCGGCCCCAAAGGCTTTCCAGAACGGGACACTCTGTAGGTAATCGTTATGCGAGTGTACTTTATAACCCGATAGGTTTTGGGCAAGGAGCAATTGAAAACAAAACAAAACGGAAACGAAAAGCACTGATTTTTTCATGCGGTGGTTTTTGTGTAGGCTGTAAGTTAAAAACAATAGATCGAATCAAAAAACCGGTGACGAAATCGACACCGGTTTCATAAACTAACTCAAACTTTGCTAACTCAAATTATGATGGGACAAAAGTCGGGACAAATAGTTGTCCAAACATTAACTAAAGGTCATTGAAACATTATTAAAATTAAAATGGCCGATACCGATATTTGTTGCGTAAAAGGAGTTTTGTTGTCGGGCGAACAATTGCCAAGGCCGATGGAGGCATTGGTTGGTTCGTCCAATCGTTCTTATGGGGTGCCTGCTGCCTTGGTCGGGGCCAAAAACCGGGCATACCACTTCCCCGAGGCCTTTAAGGTTCTCTTCTGGGTCGCAAAGTCGACATGGACCAGGCCAAATCTTGGGTAGTAGCCCTCGGCCCATTCGAAGTTATCGGTAAAGGTCCATACAAAATAGCCGGCAACATTGTGGCCTTCCCTTTTGGCCTTGAGAACTTGCTGTAGATATTCCTGCAAAAAGCGCGTGCGTTCGCTATCGACCACCTCTCCCTGGTCGATGTGGTCTTCAAAGGCAGCCCCGTTCTCGGTAACGATGACCTTTTTTACGCCCTTGTACGAGGCAAATTTTAGAATCATGTTATAGATACTTGGGGGGTACACCTCCCAATCCATTAAGGTGGTCCGTACCTTTCTCCGTGTCGCCTTTACGATTTTGGCACGCAAATAGGGTACGGTAAAACTGTGCTTTACGACCTCTCGCGTGTAGTTTTGGATGCCGATAAAGTCAAAATCGAAAGTACAGGTTTCGATATCTCCGGGATGCACGTATTTTTCGATGCGCTTTAGCACCGGGGCGCTTTCGGTGGGGTAGCCCATGCCCAGGCTCGGTTCGATAAACAGTCGGTTGAGAAGGGCATCGGCCACGGCGGCGGCTTTTAGGTCTTTTCGTCTTTGGGACAGGGGAGTGATCTGGGAGCACGAAAAGGTAGTGCCGACGTGCGCATTCGGGACCAGCGTGCGAAGCACCCTGCCGCCGATGGCTTGGCACATGGCCGCATGGTGTGCGGCGGGCAGAAAGTTTTTCAGCCCCTTCCGCCCCGGGGCGTGCACCCCTAAAAAGTAGCCCGCTCCGGTAAATACCATTGGCTCGTTGAGCACCATCCAGTTCCTTACCCGGTCGCCAAAGTGTTTGGCGCAGACAGCCGCATAGTTTTCGAACCACTCCAGTATGTTCCTGTTGGCCCATCCGCCTTGATTTTCCAATGATTGGGGAAGGTCCCAGTGGTATAGGGTTACCCAGGGCGTTATACCACATTCGAGGCAGAAGTCTATTACGCGGTCGTAAAATTCCAGTCCTTTGGGGTTTACGCGTCCGGTGCCATGGGGCAAAATTCGGGTCCAAGCCAATGAAAACCTAAAGTTTTTGATGTTCATCGATTTCATAAGAAGAATATCTTCGCGGTATCGATTGTAGAAATCACAGGCCTGTTTGCCGTGGTGCCCTTGGTATACCTTCCCCTTTAAGGAGACAAATTCGTCCCAAATGGAAGGCCCCTTGTCGTCTTCGGAATAGCCTCCTTCGGTTTGGTAGGCCGCCGTAGAGACGCCCCAGACAAAATCTTTTGAAAAATCGAGGGCTTTAAGGTCGATATGGCCAGGTCGGACTTCCCTTGCCATCTATAGGAGCTCCCTTACTTGGTCGATGCCCGCTTCTTGTAGCACGCGGTCAATGATCTGCTCGGTAATGTCGGGATAGTGGATGTCCAATCGTTTTTCGCTTTCGATCCAGTCCTTTATCTTGTCCAAATGCTTCATTTTTAACGATTTGACTACCGGTACGCCCATTTCCTTGAGGGCCGCGGCATTGCATTGTTGCTCGTACTGGCCCTTCATGGGGATGACCATCAGTTTTTTCTGCATGTGAAGGGCCTCTGCCGGGGTTTCAAAACCGGCACCGCATAACACCCCCTTGCTGTTGGCCATGCTTTGGATAAAAGCGTCGTTGTCGATGGGCCTTATACTGATGTTTTTCCAGAAAAATTGGGTTTGGTTGTGTTTTGAAAATACTTCCCACTGGCAATTTTTTATACCCGAAAGCACACGCAGGATTTTTTCATCACTGTAGGAAGGTAGGTACACCGTATAGTGCTGGCCATTGGTTCGGGTAGTGCCCCTGATCTCTTGACGGATAATCGGGGTGTAGATCCTATCGTCATATGGTTTAAAATGAAAACCGTATTGAACCGAGGTAGGGGCGTATTTGGTCAGTATCAATTTGCCCAAAGGGTCGTTTTTTTTGGGTTTCGGTGCCATGGGCGACAAGACCGCCGCTTGATGGCTCAACGCAACACAGGGCACTTGGCGCAATTTGCAGGCCCATGCCGAGACCGGCTCGAAATCGTTGATCACAAGGTCGTAGTTTTGTACCGGAATACTTCTTATCTCCTTTTGAAGTCGCGCCGAATTGGTGCGTACATAGGTACGCCACATATCTACCCCTCCTTTTTTTCCAAAAATAAAGCTCCATCCTTTCAACTGATATTTTATGGGATAGGGCAGTTGAAGGTCGGCTTGGGTTCCACTGACCAACAGGTCAAGCTCAATGTTCTTTTTTTGAAGGACGGGGATTACGTCTTTAGCGCGACTTAGATGACCATTGCCCGTTCCTTGTATGGCGTACAGCACTTTCATTTCAAAGCAATTTTGGGGTTCTTTTATTTTGGGGTCTTCGAGGCCGACATGTTGTTGAACTCGGCCAGAAGACTTGCAAAAAGCGCTTTTTGTTCGAGCACCTCCATCGAATCGTTGGCTTCGGAATCGTTATGGGGCAAATGGGAATCTTCTTCGAAAAGGTAGAGCTTCCATTGGCCTTTGTGGTACTCGAGGGCGGAAAGGTTCTCTATCCAGTCTCCCGAGTTTAGGTATTTGACGGAACCCTTGTCGGTTCGTATGGTCTTTATTTCAGGTTGGTGAATATGGCCACAGATGACGTAATCGAACTCGTTTTCTATGGCGATATCGGCCGCCGTATGTTCGAAATTGTTGATGAACTTTACCGCCGATTTTACACTGTTCTTTATTTTTTTGGACATGGATACCGGTCCGCGCCCCCATTTTTTATACAGGAAATTTACGGCCCTGTTGAGTATGATCAAGGTATCGTAGCCAATGGCGCCCAGTTTGGCCAACCACTTTGAATGTTGCATGGTTACGTCGAAAACATCGCCATGGAAAATCCAGGCCTTTTTTCCGTGAACGTGGAGTACGAGTTTGTTCACGATGCTGAACGAGCCCAGTTGAAAACCAACGAATTTCCGCAACATTTCGTCATGGTTTCCTGTTATGTAATGTACTTTTACCCCCTTGGCTATCCATTCCATGATAATTTTGATCACCTTCATATGGGTTTTGGGCCAGTACCTCTTGCTAAACTGCCAGATGTCTATAATATCGCCATTGAGCACCACCTGTTTGGGTTTAATGGACTTTAAATATTTAGTCAGTTCTTTGGCATGGCAGCCGTATGTGCCCAAGTGCACATCGGAAATGACCACAATGTCAACGGGTCTTTTTTTCATGTGGCGGAATGCGGTCTAGGGGTTTTTATTTTTTTGAATTTTAGGGGCGAAAAGTAGCTTCTTAGTCTCGAAATGAAGAAGTTGACCAACAGGGTGGAAATGCAAACTGCGATTGGTTTCATATTTGGAAAACACGATGTTCCAAATTTTGCAAAACGAATTTAACTTAGCGGTAAACTATTGATTAATATAAAGTTAGTTAATCATTATCTTATTGTCTTGAAAGGGGGCAAATAGGGCATATGCCCAAAGAAAAGCCGATGCATGGCACCGGCTTCGCGATTTAAATTACATAAACTCAAAAATCTTTGGCCTCGGGTTCGGTGCGAATCCGGATCTTACCGAACAAAAATATTGGGCAAACCGAGCTGGGGCGGAGCCTATTGCATGTTGATGTTCAGGGGTTGGCCCTTAAGTTTTGTGGTGTCTACCGGCAGGTCGAGTGCCTTTAGTATGGTAGGGGCGATCTGGTTGCTGAACAATTGTTCCCTTTGTTTGGCCTCGCCCGTGGGGGCGACCCCTTTTCCAAAACATACCAGCCATACGCTACCTGCTCCCTCGATTTCGTCGCCGTGGCTTTTCCAGGTTTCCAAGGGATTTGTACCTCGGCCGTGATCGGTGGTGATAATGAACAGGGTATTGCCTTTGTAAAAGGGATCTTGTTGGGTATAGGTCCAAAGTTCCTTGATCATCGCGTCGGTGTTGTGCGCCGATTTTAGGTAGGCGTCGTATTCGCCGTCATGGGCAAAGTCGTCGGTTTCACCATAGGCGATGTATACCAATCGGGGGTGGGCTTTTTTCATATGCTCCAAGGCATAGTGGTGGGTAAAGGCATCTAGGCGCACCGTGCCCCAAGGACTGGGTATTTTGGGCTGGAGCTCGTTTAAGAACCTTTCCCTTTCAGTCAGGTCTTTGCCCTGGGCTATTTCGAAGCCTGCGTTTACGGGTACGCCTGAGCGACCCTCGTTGATGATGTAGGGAAAAACGTCCCAACTGCCAAAGGCGGCCACCTTGCCCTTGTACCTTGCGTCGCTGTTGGCCGTTTCCAAAATCGTGGTGTTCGGGTTATCGATTTTCTTGTTGCTGTCGATTCTTGCGTCGTCGGGACTTCCGGTCAGAATTTCGTTGTAGCCCGGGTAGGAGAACCACATTTTATTGGTCAGGTCTACTTGGCTTCCGAGGGAACGGTTTCCGTGCAATTGGCCGATTTTCGAGACTTCCTTCCACAGAAAGGGCATGAGGGTTTCGCGCCGCTCCTTGGCGGTCGCCCTCCAAAATTTTTCCTTCAGTTCCGTCGTATCATGGACAAATTCGGGGTGGGCCACCAACAAGGGGTCGGCCCCCGAAAAGAGCTCCTGCCATCGAAGTCCGTCCAAAGTGATCAAAACGACCTTGGTATCCTCTTGGGCCGTAGATAGGTTAAGGGTGAGGGCCAGGAATAGGGGCACTAGTATCTTTTTCATTTTGATGCGGTTTTAAAGGTTTGGGGCTCCGACCAATCGCTCCAGTTCAGGTTCTGGTCGCGATAGCGAACCCTCCAATAATAGGTGGTGTTGGGCGAAAGTCGCCGGGTAGGCTCATCGGTAAGGTCGTCGTCCTTTTGTCGGTTTTCGAGGTAGTACCAGTTTTCCGATTGCTTCCAGCTGTCGAGAACCAATTTTGAAAACTGCTTATCGGTCGATACCTGCCAATTCGATGCGGCGTGATAGGCCCCTTCGTGGGGACTGCTAAATTCCCTTGCCTTTAACATGGTACCGGTTACGGGTACGCTTTCTCCTTCCATCGACATGGCAACGGGCCTATCGGGTTTGCGGCTTTTGGCATAGATCGTAATTTCGTCGGTTTTTTCGTTGTCCCGAAACACCTTGGCGTTGCCCCTACTTATTCGCTTTAATGTAAATTTGGGTTGGTCGGGCGAAGCGTCGACCTCGGCCATCACAAAACCGTATTCGTCTTGGGTCACGGTAAATTCGTCGTAATCCCGGCCTTCAAACTCGCCCCAATTGTCGATGGCGCCACCAGCACTGGCCACGTTTACCCAAAGGTGCTTGTGGTCTTTTGATTGTCCGCGCGAGTAGCCGTGGGTATGACCGAAGAAGTGAAGGCTGGGCTTGCCCGTTTTGGTGGTGAACTCTTCCAACATTTTGACCACCTTTCCGGTAGATTCTTCCTCGCCGGGTATCCAGAGTTCCGATTTATGCGGATGGTGAAGTTGGGCGAAGACAAAATCGATGTCCTCGTTTTTTTCGGCATCGTCGAGCACCTGTTTCAACCAAGTGTACTGCGAGTCGATATCGCGATAGCCATCGTTCGAGTTAAGGCCAATGATACGGGTGTTGCCGTAGTCTTTGTACCACCAGTGTTCGGCATAGGCCGGGGTACCGTTTTGGGGAAGGCTGAAGTACTTAAAGTAAAAGGTCGAGTTTCGCTCGTGGTTTCCCAAGACCGGATAGACGGGTACCTCGGCGAACAATTTTTCGGCCGGGTTGAAAAAGTGGTTTTTCCATTGGTCGTACTTGGCCCCATCGGAGACCAGGTCTCCCGGTACCATCACCAGGGCCAGATTATCGGGCACCTTATCGCCGTATTCCTTTTTCAGGTAGGGAAGAATACCTTCGTTCACTATTTCACGGAATTTGTCAGGATGCTGGCCGTCGATCTGCATGTCGCTCATGGCCAGCATGTTGAAGGATCGGTCGTCGCTTCCGAACGGAGGGGTCTTGAATTGGTGGATGTCGGAAACCGCCTTGCCGGTGCGTACCCGGTAGTAGTACGTGGTAAATCGTTTCAGGCCCTCGATCTTTACTTCGTGAATACGCGATTCACTGAAATTGACATCGAAGGAAATGCCCTTTGACCTTTTTCCCAATTTGGGGCTTGTTCCCCATTCGACGATGCTTTCCTCACCGGACGAGGTCTCCCATAATACTTTGATGGAGTTTGGGGTGGCATCCTGCAAATAGGGTTGGATTAAAATTTCAGGTTGTTTTCCTTGTGCTTGAATTCCTAGGTGTACCGCTAGGAATACAAAAAGGGTTAGACCTTTGGTTTTCATTTTTGGTGGGTTTTGGTTTACAATTGGTTTATGGCGTTTTCTATTATCGTCAATGCTCGGTGCAATTCGTTTCGGGTGACGGTCAAGGCAGGGGCCAGTTGAAGCACGTTTCCGGCCGATACCTTAAAGCTAAGTCCTTCCCTTAGGCAGTGGTACATTACCTTTTCGGCCTCGAGAATGGCTTTCTCTTTGCTGCGTCGGTCCTTTACGAGCTCTAGGCCCCATAGGAGCCCGGCACCTCGGACGTCGCCGATAATGTCGTACCTGTCTTGAAGCCTGCCCAGCTCCGCTTTCATAAATTGGGCATCTTCAATTGATTTTTCCACTAATTTTTCTTCCTCGATAATTTCAATGGTGGTAAGGGCGGCAAGTGCGCCCATCGGGCTCTTTTCGTGCGTATAGTGGCCCAGTGAAATATCGCCGAAACGGTTGTAGGCGTCCCGGGTGACCATGGCCGCTTGCGGAAAGATGCCTCCTCCGAGGCCCTTTCCCAGACAAAGAATATCGGGTTCGATATCGAAGTGTTCGAAGGCGAACATTTTTCCGGTTCTTCCGAGGGCGATCGGTATCTCATCGAGGATCAACAGCACCCCGTACTTATCGCATAGGGCCCGGGCCTCTTGCCAGAAATTTTTCGAGGGAATTTGAACATCGGTGTTTCTAATGGTCTCTGCCAGAAATGCACCGATGTCCCCCTCCTTGGCGAAAACATACTCGAGGTGTTCAAGGCACTTGCCTTCGTCGCCCTCGAATATACCGCGGTACGAAACGGGAGGCGGAATGCGCTCCACCCCCGGCATGAGCGGCCCCATGTACTCCCTGAAAACGGCTTCGCCCCCGACGCTTATGGCATCTAAGGAGGCCCCGTGAAAGGAGTCCCAAAAAGAAACCACCTTAAATTTTCCGGTTACCGCCCTTGCCAGTTTAAGGGCAATACCAATGGCAGAACTGCCATTTGGGGTCATTAAGGTTCGGTTGAGGTCGGAGGGGAGCAATGAGGCCAGTTTTTCGGCAAACTGAATGGCATTTTCATTGGTATACCTTCGGGTAGAGAAGGTGAGCGACTGCAGTTGCCCGGTGAGTCTTTCAACCAGTTTGGGGTGTGAAAACCCGATTTGATGTACGTTGTTGCCGTGAAAGTCGAGGTACTTCTTTCCCGACAGGCTTTCGATAGAGGGGCCTTCGCAATCTTTTAGCACGTCCAAACAAGGGGTAGAAAGCGATTGGTGCAGAAAAAAACGGGCATCCTTTTCCAAGAGCTCCCGGGAGGCGGGGGGCACTTCTTCGTTTAGCCACTTGTCCCTGGCGGGCGAAAAGTTGATGTCGCCCTCGGTACGTTTGTTCAGGCCTATTTTTTGAGATCTATCGTGCATTGTACGGTCCGTAATTGGCAATTATTTCCCTGTCGGGGCTCTTATCGTCCAAGATAAAGATTTTATAGCTCTTTCCACCCCTTAAAACGCGAACGACGATGTGGCCGTTCTGACTTTTATACTCGTCCAACCGTTCGCCGATGACCTCTTTTAGGGGTTGGAGCATTACCGTTGAAAAAATATCCCGATTTCCGGGGTATAGTTCCTTGGAGGTGATCCTACGCAAGACTTCCTCGCCCGGATGGTCGGAAGACCAGTTTTGCTGGATCCAGACCCTGGGCCGTAGGGTACGGACATATTCGATGTTCTGCGAGTCGCGATTGCCGTGATGGTTCAGGGTGGCCACATCCACGGGGCCTACAACCGGGGCGACATGCGACTCTACCGAATTGGGGTCGGAGTTGCCAAAAGGGCCGATGCCGCTTATGTCCCCACCCGTAAAGTAGTCAAAGTCGCCGTATGAGATTTTGATGCAGGTGCTCAGGGGGTTCTCGCCTGGATATTCCCCGGGAGAAAAGAGCGAATAGGTTCGATCTTTTTCACCTGACCAAATGGAACCGTTTACCGCAATGTTCCTTATGCTGAAGCCGGGAAAATCTTCGGGCTCCTTTTTCAACCGTATTTGATTTCGCCTTCCTGCAAGCAGTCTCTCGTGTACCATACCGTTGGTTTTTGAATGGTAGTCGATAAATTTCCAATAATTGGTCAAGGTCGCAATCATTCCATACTTGTCATTTTTTGCGAGTTTTTCCTGTATGATGGGGTCTTTCAAATCAATGGGAAACGAGCTTCCCCGGTCTATAACGGTTTTGATCGGGAGGTAGTGGCCCACTTCGACCAATCCGGTTAATGCATAGTTGCCCGGTAGAACGGTTTTTCGTACCGAATCCATTTCGCCGAAATGGTCGTCGTGGTAATGGGTGATCATTGCATAGTCTAAATGGGCCTTTTCTCTTTTTGGGTGAAATTGCCAGATGTAGTCAACAAGCCATTCCATAGCCGTTTTTGAACGGTCGGGAACCAATTTGGCGTTACGTGCCGAAAGGGTTCTCTTACGGGTTTCCGACATATCGCCGGCATCGATCAAAAGGGTCGTTCCGTCCGGTAAAATGGCAAATGCGGCATCGCCCCGACCGGTATTGATATGGTGAATGTCGAGCATTCCCTTTTCCCATGAAGGCAACTGTCGCCCGTTTTGGGCCCATAGGATACACGCTTGAAAGAGCAAGCTTAAAAGTAAGGACGACCTAATTGCCATTGACTTGGTTTTTTAGCATCGAACTTGGCAATATTTGCTTTGTCAACGTGGTCGACTCCATAAAAACATCCAGCCAGCCATCTCCCTCCCCATTGAACCAGAGTACCTCAAGTTGATGTAGTCCGGGGTCTAACTTTACCTGCCCGCCGATTTCCTTTACGGCGTGGTCACCATCATTATCGACCACGGGCTTACCATCTATGAATAGCTTACTGCCGTCATCTGACCGGGTATAGAGTTTGTAGGTGCCTTCCTTCTTGATTTCAAGCAGGGAGGTGAATCGAACGGCCGTATTTGCCTTGATCCGGTCTCTTATTTCGTCAGAGGTGATCTCGAAACAATGACCGGTGATGTTCGCTTTCTTATTGTTCAATTCAGGAATAAATTTTAAGCCGTTCAAATAAAAAATTTCATATCGTACCGGTTTTGGTGCGTTTACGGCCTTGACCCTAAAGTAAGCCTCGCCCACTTGGCTTCTGATTTTGCCGTTTTTAAAAATAGCGCTTTTTACTACGGTATTTTCAGTTAAATGAAACGGTTTTTGATAGAGGTTGGATGCTCCGGTCGGAAAGTGGCCGTCAAGGGTATAGCGAATTTCGCCTTCTTCGTTGGGGTTCTCCATCCTTACCTCGCATTTGTCGTTGAACAGACCACCGGCCTTTCTGTAACCTTCGGCACTGGGATAAATGGTCGGGGCCTTTAACTGGATTAAGGTAGGATACCCGTCGTGGTATTCAAACCCGTTAAAAACAGACTTGACAGGTTTGCCGATCCAGGCGTGGGGCGGTTTAATTCCCAGGGCGAAGGCAACCGTTGCGGCATTGTCGTACTGATATACCGGATGCGCAATGGTATAGCCCTTTTTGACCGAAGGCCCCCAAACGATAAATGGTATCTCGGCTTCCTGAAGTGATTCGCCCCCGTGTCCCGTGCCGAGGCCGCCGTGGTCGGCACTGATGATAACGAGGGTCTTCCCGGAAATATCGGCCGCTTCAATGGCCGTGAAAATTTCTTTTAGAAGGCTGTCCGCCTTTTCCACCGACTCGTAATACCGGGGTGTGCCATGGCCGTATTCATGACCTGCGTGATCCACATGGTCAAAATGGATAAAGGTGAGCATGGCCCTCTTGGATCGGATGTAATCGCTGGCGACCTTGGCCGTTTCGTCTTCGCTTTCGGGGTTAACGTCATAGTCTACCGCGCTTTTCTCGAACAAGCGGCCAAACCCGCCCCAATGGTAAATGGCTCCTATCGCGGCCTTTGGAAATTTCTGGTCGACCAACTTAAAAATAGTAGGAAAAAGAAAGTCTTCACTCTGGGTTACGGCAGGCAGGGTAAAGTTATCGCGTTGCCAGGCATTCGACGTGATCCCGTGTTGTTCGGGGCCGGCCCCCATGATCATAGAGGCCCAATTCGTGCTTGAACTGGTGGGCAATACAGCCCTTGCGTGCATGGTCGATGCCCCTTCGGCTATGATTTTGTCAAAGGTAGGGGTTCTGGCATGTTGGAGCCCGTCAGGGCTTAGTCCGTCAAAACCTATCACGACCACATGTTCTATTTCCTCCGTTGGAACCTTTTGGGCACTGATACAGATTGACCATAGCATTAAAAATGCTATGGCCATAGTTGCAAACTTGATCGAAGTTGGTCTAGTCAACATCCCACCAAAGTTTTGTATTGATATTATCGGGTCCCATCTGTTGTACGGCCGCCTCGTAATTGGCGTTGTTGGTAGACTTTACGGAGTTCGGATATTGAAAACGTACGGGCACCATCATATCATTTGCGGAATCGGGACCAGGAACCACCTCGGGCATTCCGGTCCTGCGCCAATCGGACCACCCTTCAAATCCGGTATAGAATAGGGAAATCCATTTTTGCAGGGCTATTTTTGCCAATTTATCATCGGTAGTTCCGGCGTAGGCCACTTTTTCTTGGGCAAGGTAGGCATCAAGATCGGTTTCTTGCATGGCAGTGGCAATTTCCGACCACCCTCCGGCCATTACGCGCTGGGTGTAGTATTCAAAGGAGGCCTTGATGCCATTTTCGTAGTAGGTTGCGGCATCGCCCACAGTTATCCAACCTTTTTCCCTTGCTTCGGCAAGAATGAACTGAAGTTCGGAATAACCCATGATTATGGTCTGTGAGGCCGTAGCCGACGCTTGTTCGGGGTCGCAGGCCCTGCAAGCCAACAATATCCCCAATCTTGAAATATAATTTGATCCCGATTCCTCGGGGTTGCCACTGGGGCTGTACCCAAGGGCCGCCTCATCGTCCAAACCGTTGGGCATCCCGACATAATCGTCAAAATTGTCGGAGTAGATCCCCTTGCCGGAATCGGTGGTGGGCTGCGCAAAAACCACCAAGCGGGTATCGTTCAATTCCTTTAGTCTTCTTTCCAAGGTTTGGCTCAAACGAACCTCGTCAAAACTTCCCGACCTTGTGTCGTATTTGGGCTGGGGGTTAAGGGCGTTCCACTGAACGAAGGCCATGTCGTCGTTACTTTCGAAGATCGGATATTTGGAGGGGTCGCCGATAATTTGTTGCATGCCCGCAACCGCTTTGGCATTGGCCACGTTGCTTATGCGCATTAAAAGGCGTAATCGTAAAGAGTTTGCGAATTTTTGCCATTTTTGGATATCGCCATCATAAAAGATATCACCTGAAATATTGCTTTGCCCGGCCAAAATGGTATTCGCGGTCTCAAGGTCGGTGAGCATTCCATCGTAGATGTCTTCCTGTCTGTCAAAAACCGGGGTAATGTTTCCGTCACTGATGCCCTGTGTGGCTTCGGAGTAGGGCACATCGCCATAGGCATCGGTCAGGTAGGAATAGATCCACGATTTCATTATGAGACCGACCCCATAGTAGTTCTGTGCCTCGGGCACTTCTTTGGTGTCCCTGAGGATGTTCTCTACATCCCTGAGCGATGCGTAGGCATCGTCATAGGGGTCGCCCGAGGGAGACCAGTTGTATGTGTCGCCACTGGTAAATTGCAATCGGGCACCGTATTGAACCACGGTAAAACCCTCTTCCCAACCTTGATCGCCCCAATTGTAGGCCATTTCCCTTTGCACCCCGGGCAGCAGTAGTTCGGGTTGCGCCGATGCGGGATAGTTGGGATTGATGTTTAACTCTTCAAAATCTTCTGTACAGCTTACGGCCATCATCAAGGAGGCGAGTACTAATACGATATTTTTCATAGTGCTTTAATTATTTTGGTATACTACTTTAGAAGCTTAATTGTAGGTTGAACGTAAACGAACGGGTGCTTGGGTAAGACATGTTCTCTATACCGGGTTGCAGCGTTCCGCCGGAAACACCTACCGTTTCAGGGTCGAAATGTGGGTTGTCCGTCCATAGCAACAGGTTTCGGCCCGTTAGGGAGAGACGCAAGGAGGAAAGGGACAACCTGTCGGTTATTTTCCGGGGGAAGGAATAGCCTAAGGTCGCTTCCCTCAACTTGGTATAGGAGGCATCGTATTTTGCGGCTTCGACATTGTCCCTTTCGTAATATCGGTTGTTGTAGGTACGCGCGTCGACATTGATGGTGTTTTCAACGTAGACAGGGTTTTCATCGCTACCCGTATTGATGACACCCTCGGCAACGATACCTGTTTCCCTCCCTTCCAAGGTTTCCTTTAACTGCCCCGAAGTGCTGCCAATGGTCTTTGTCCTGGAGACCACGATACCGCCCTGCCTGGTATCGACCAAAAACCCAAGGTCGATATTTTTGTACTTAAAGGAGTTCTGTATGCCCAGCGTAAAATCTGGGGCATAATCGCCCTGGTAGACCAAATCGTCGGTGCGGACCGGTATACCTTGATTGTTGACTATCATTTGACCGAAATACGGACTGTCTTCATCGGTTACCCTTTGAAAGCCCCTTCCGTAAATCGCACTGATCGAGCCGCCTTCCCTGGCTTGAATGTAAGCTCCGTTGGCCTCCGTTAAGGTAAAGTCTACACCGCCCAAGTCCTTAACCTCACTTTTATTGGTCGCGAAATTGAATGTGGTGCTCCATTTGAAGTTATCGTTTACTATGGGAATAAAATTGGCGATGGCCTCAAAGCCGTAATTACGTACCTCTCCGGCGTTGATCAACTGGCTGGAATAGCCACTGGCTATATCGGTGCTGATATTGATTATCTGGTTTCTGGTAGAGCTGTCGTAATAGGTCAGGTCAAAGTTGGCCCTGTTCTGGAAGAGGCGTAGATCCAATCCGAACTCATACGATCCGGTAATTTCGGGTTTTAGGTCGGCGTTGGGAATCAAGGCCGACTCCGTCAAAATGGGCGTTGAGTCGTCAAAGGAGGTTTCGTTCTGGTAAAAGCTTCTCAAGCGATAGGGGTCGGTATCGTTGCCCACTTCGGCATAGGCGGCCCTTAACTTGAGGAAGGTCAGCCAATCCGGGCTTTCGAACGTATCGCTAATCACGGCGCTTAAAGTGGCCGAGGGATAGAAATAGGAATTGTTGTCAGAGGGCAGGGTGCTAGACCAGTCGTTTCTACCGGTGACGTCTAAAAACAACAAGTTGTCGTAGGCAAAACGCGCATAGCCGTAAAGGCTGTTTATTCGCTTGGAGTAGTTGTCCGAATTAATTTGCACCGCTTGCCTACTGTTGTTGAACGAATATACCCCAGGGTTGATGAGCTGTGGGGCCACACTTTTTTTGAAATCCTGTCTTTGGCGCAGTTGGTTGCCCCCGACGGAGAGGTTAACGTTCCATTTTTCATCGAAGGTATTGTCGTAGGTCAATAAAAAATCGGTATTGCTCTCCTCAAAGAACACATCGTCTTCCTGATAGGTTCCAAAGGGGAATCGCTGGGTGCTAAAGGCCCTTTTCCTGATCCTGAAGTCGCGGTAGAAATCCCGGCCGCTCCTTAACAGGAAACTGAAGTTATCGTTAATGTCATAGGTTAAGCTTACATTGCCGAACACACGATCCTTGTCTTGGGCATTTGTGTTTTCGTACATGGTAAAGTAAGGGTTGTCGTGATAATTGTAATTGTAGTTGAACTGTTGGATGCCCTCTAGGCCAGGTTGCCAGTAATCCCTCAGGTTTTTGGTGTTCAGCTGTCTTCCGTACCAGATAAATAGGTACATGATACTTTCTGTGCCGTAACCGACGGCAGGCCTGTTGTCGCTATCGGTTTTCACGTAGTTCAAATTCGCGTTTACCTTTAATTTGTCGCTCAGGTTGAGGCTTCCGGTGAAGCTTAAACTATTTCGTTTTAAATCGGTATTGGGCAAAGTGCCTTCTTGGTCGAGGTTTTGGTAAGATAGGCGCATATTTCCCATTTCACCCGATTTGGAAAAGGCAATGCTATTGGTCTTGGTTATACCGGTCTCGAAAAAGTCCTTTGTGTTGTCGGGGTTCGAGACCCAGGGCGTAGGAGTAATGGGAGCGTCGCTGACAAAGGTGTCGCCCCCCCTTGTGCCGTCAGCCCTGGGCGAATCGAATTGGGGGATCATAAGTCCGGTATCCAAACGGGGCCCCCAACTTTCATCGACCCCATCGGCGATACCCGATCCGCTTCCATCGACAAATTCGAATTGCTGGTTGTTTCCTTGGCCATACTCGTTCTGCCAGTCGGGCAACATTAGGATGTTTTCTATGGTCACCCCTGAATTGATGGTAATCCCGAGCTTTGAACTTTGCAATTTCCCTTTTTTCGTGGTTATGATGATTGCCCCGTTGGCTGCACGTGACCCGTATAGGGCTGCGGCGGCAGGACCTTTTAATACGTTCATCGATTCGATGTCCTGGGGATTGATTTCCGAAGCACCGTTTCCGTAGTCAACACTTTGGGTACCTGAGCCACTTGATCCCACAATTTCATTGCTAATGGGCGTTCCGTCGATGATAAAGAGGGGAGAGTTGCCATTGATGTTCAAGGAGGCATCGCCGCGAATGGAGACCCTTGCCGATCCGCCCAGACCTGTTGGACTATTGGTTACCTGAAGGCCGGCCACCTTGCCCGAAATACTGTTGAGCAAATTGGGTTCCCTGGCCTGGGTAACCTCGTCAGTACCGAGCTCCTGGGAGGCGTAACCCAATGATTTTTTCTGGCGTTCGATACCTAGGGCGGTTACCACAACCTCATCCAATTGTTGCGAGTCGGGTTGTAGGGTAATGATGCCCGTAGTTTTTCCTGTGGTATCAAATTCCGACGGAAGATAGCCAATATATGACACTAAAAGTACTTCGTTGCCGGTGGGGAGGGTAATCTCGAAGTTACCGTCGAAATCGGTGGCTACACCTGTTGCGCTTCCTTTGATAACTACCGAAGCACCGGGTAGTGGAACATTGCTCTCGTCAAGAACCGAACCTTGAAAGGTGGTTTGTGAACGAGCGACAATACTTGCCAGAACAGCAAAGATTGTCAGAAGTAGTGGTTTTTTCATTTTATTTTCGTATTTGTAAACTATTGGTTATTTCTGAAAGGCAAATATCTAGGCTTAAGGTTAGGTAAAATGCTGATTAGTATTAAATAATTGAAACTTTTTGCGAGGGGGTGTTATGTAAAAGTTATGAATTATTTGTTTACAAATAGTCAAAAATTGATGTTTTTATGGTTTTAGCTCATATCGAAGGTGCTTTATGTGTTTTTAATATTTGCCCTGTGCCATTTCTATTAATTTGATTAAGTGTTATGTTTGCACTTTGAGCTTTTATATGGAAGATTATCTTATAGGAATAGGAAAGCGAATCAAGGAAATTCGAAAGGAAGGAGGGAAAACCATAAATGAAATTGCCGGCCGGGCAGGGGTTACCGGAGGATTGATATCAAGGATTGAAAATGGGCGAACCATACCGTCGTTGCCTGTTCTGCTTAAAATAATAAGTTCATTGGAAATCGAGGTGACCGATTTTTTTAACGGTATGCCCTTGGTCAACGGAGCCAATTTTATCGTATCGCGCAAAGAAGACCATACGGCTATTGAAAAGGAGGCCGAGGCGGTGGGGTTCTCATACACCTATATCTTTGGCCGGCAATTGACGTCTTTGGGTTTTGAAACGGTGTTGCTCGAAGTGGCCCCCAACTCCCAAAGGGAAAAGGTTACTACCGATGCCTTCGAGTTTAAATATATCTTGTCGGGCGAATGTTATTACCGTATTGGCGATGATGAGGTATTGCTAAGGGAAGGGGATTCCATATTTTTTGATGGGCGAATTCCCCATGTGCCCGTAAACAGGGCTTCGGTCGCCTCGAAAATGTTGGTCATGTATTTCTTTATATAAGAAAAGGGGCTCAAAAAGCCCCCTTTCCTTTATTTGGACATTCTTGGTCTTATGCCGTAACATGATCGAGGATCCCGGTCAAGGAGTCAAGCACGTAGGTCGGATCGGCCGTAAGTAATTGGGCCTTGGTATGGGCTCCCGTGGTCACACCGATGGTCAGTCCGCAATGGGCATTTTTACCTTCCTCGATGTCTATTATGGAGTCGCCGGTTTTTACTACTTTTTCCGAATCCTGTACCCCAAGTACTTTCATGGCTTCATGGATCATGGCCGGGTGGGGCCGTCCCATGCTAACGTCATCGGCGGTAACCAGGGCATCGTATTGCTTACCCTGTTTCCAATCCATTTTTTTAAGCAGGAGCTCTGCAATGTTTCTACTGTATCCCGTGTTCAGGGCAACTTTGATACCTTGGGATTTTAATTGTGCCAAAGTATCGGCAACACCGTCAAAGGAGGTTACCCTAAGCTCTTCGTAGGCCTTGTCCAACAAGGTTTTGAAATTTTCAAAAATTGGTTCGGAAGGTTCTTCGGCAGGGTCTGCCCCTACTTGGGCCAGGATGTCCTTTATGGCCTGGTGTTTTTCTTTTCCGGCCCCATGCTCGAGTACAAAATCGAGGGTTAGCTCGTACCCTTTTTGATTGATCGCCTTTTGCAGGGTTTTGTAGACTACATTGTCTTCGTTTACGACCGTTCCGGCCATATCGAAAACAGCAAGTTCGATATTATACATAGTTAAGATTAAAGATTGAGTTTATATTATGTTTTGCAAATCCGGCGCTTCCGGTCATGCCCTTTCCGCCAATCCCGGTCACGATGTGAATGTCTTCGTCTATTGTATGTTGAAAGATATCGGTGGTTTGGCATTGGGAATACATGCCAAACCATCGATTCTGTATTTCGTAAGTGGGAAGTGCGAATATCTTTTTTGCCTCCTTTACAATAAAATCGTCAATTTCCATTTTTAGGTCAAAGCCCAAGTCGCTTATTTGGCTGACCGGAGCATATTCGTGCGAATCGCCAAGTATTATTGTTCCGTCTTCCGCTTGTTTGAATAGAATGTGCACCCCCCATTTTTTTTCAAATGAATCGGGGTCTTCCCTGGCTTTGATTTCTCGGTAGGAAGGACATTCGGAAAACGCTTCGTACCGTCTGATCGATAGGCCTGTCAGTACCGAACTGGGCAGTAAATAGTTCGGTTGGGGTTTGGTCTGCATCATTTGAAGTTTGGAAATCACCAGGTCGCTTTCCTGAAAGAGTTTGGGGTAGAGGGTCTTGAACTCGCTACCGTTGCAGATAATCACCTTGGTGGCCGAAAAATGGCGATTGCCCGAGGTGTACAACTGAACGCCGCTTCTCAGGGCATCGCATTCCAATGCGGTTTCACCGGTATAGATGTCAAGCCCTTTTTGTTTAAGGTAGCGGTGCAGTCTGTTGATCATGGTCCGAGGTTCGACCTTTACTTCTTCGGGGAAGAAGAGTCCGGCCTTTACGTAGTCTTGCCGTAAATTCGGATATCGCTCCAGGCATTGCCCCTGTGTCAACAGTTCGGAAGGGTAGGCATTGGACCGGTTGATGTTTGCCAGTTCTTCGAGCAATTGAACTTCCTCTTCGTTGGAAGCCAGATAAATACTGCCCTCCTGTCGTACCGATATATCGAAATCGGCCTGGATTTTTTTGTATATCGACAGGCTTTCCCGACCGAAATCCTGCCACTTGCTGTTCATTCCGGAGGGCACTACCTGGCCGAAATTGCGAACGGTGGCACCCTGGGGTTTTCCGTCCTTTTCAAGCAGGGCTACCCTCAGCCCCCGGGTTAGGGCGTGGTAGGCATGAAATGTGCCGAGTACCCCGCCTCCGATTACAATAAGGTCATAAGAGTGGTTCATGGGCCGTTGTTAGATTAGGTTCGTCTATAACAGGGGCGGTTTGCGTGTAGCGGTTCTTAAAATAGAAGAGTGACAGAATGGCGACGATCAAACCGATACCCGAAATAAGGTAAGAGCCCTTAATAAAAAAGGCCAGTGACGAGATACTGCCTTGGCCGAAATTCTTGTAGAGAAGTACGGCCATACTGCCAAGGTACCCGAAGGCATCGGCAATATAGATCAAAAAGCCAGCGTTTCCCTTGATGTGAAACGTGGCGATCATACGATCGAAAAAAAGACAATTAAAAGGCACGTAGCAGACATAAAGGCCCAAGCCGACGGATATCATCCACAAGGCGGGCCCAATCAGGGAGGCCTGAAACAGTAAGGTACTTATCCCGACCATCAGGGAGCCTATCATTAAGAGGTAGTGATACGAAACGAAGGCCTTGTAGTTGTTTTTTATAAAGCCGAACATGCCTATGGAGAGCAGTACAATAATGGCTACCGGTACTTCGGAAAGGGTGTATATCGAGGCATTGCCCACATAACCCACTTCGTCCCATATTTCCCTCGAGAAGTTGTCGCGAAAATCCCTCATGGCCGTCAAGCAAATGTAAAAGAAGACCAAGATGACCAAGGGGAAGGCAAACCGGACAACCAATTTCTGACGGTCCTTGCCGTTCATCGGCAGTCTTTCCTCACGTAAAGCCTTGTCCTCAGGGGTAGGAGGGGCTAGTTTGTCCAACATAAACGCAAAAGCCGCAAAGGGAACGAGAAACAAGGCCCCCGTGACGGCCGGCATCAAGAATTCGCCAACATTGAAGTATTTCATGACCAATAACCCGGCCGATTTTACCACTCCACTCGAAAGAATGAAGCTCGAACAAAGAATTACTCCGAGGATCTCGGTGAATTTTCGCCCTTCCAAATATGAAAAAACGACCCCCCAGATCATACCAAGGGACAGCCCGTTCAGAAAAATGAACACGATATTGTAAGGTGCCGGGGCAAAACCGAAGAGAATTAGGGTCAACTCGGCCAAGATCACCATGGCCAGTAGGTACGGAAGGCGCCTCTTTGGCCTTAATTCGGAAATCAACTTTATACCGATAAACTTCGACAGCATGTAACCAATGACCTGGGCGATGATCAGAACAATCTTGTAGTCGACCCCAATAAAAGATAGATTTTCGTAGGTAGCTACGGTAAAGGGCTTTCTAAAGGCATACATACAAAAGTATGTGCCAAAGGAAGCCAATGCCCCGTAACCGATGAATTGAATATCTTTTTTAGAAAGTTTCACTAATGCAATTTTACAAATAGTAAATTATTATTTACAATAATCGGTAAAATTTTACTATTTGTAATTTTTTAGAGGTTAAGAAATACTTATGCAGTAATTAAATTATGATGAATTTATGTATTCCTTAAATGAGGGTCGGCCCTAAAGGGGCAAGGGAGCTGGGGATGGCCGTGCAAACAGGATGGAAGTTTGCCGGAACAAAAAAAAAGGGACATTCAAGAATTAACTTGAACATCCCTGGGGGAACATTACTATAGACTATTTTCCTAACCCTATACCATAGTCTATAATTGTTCGTGAAACCTCGGTATAACTACAACCTCTACTACAAACTTTTGATAGGCCCGGTCAACTAAAGGGGGAACTTGACTTGAATCGAGCTATCTTGTACTGTTTCGGTCTAGGGGAACCGTTTTTTCATTTTTTTTGCTTTATAACATGGTTAGTGTTTAGTACAGCGGAGTGCTATATTTTTTAAAGCTCTGTAAAAGTAGGATGGAAGGGGCAATTCGACGAATCCAAACCTAGGGATTTAGATTTATCGACGAAAAAGGGTATTTATTCGATGAAATACCTATTTAGTAGTAAAATTCTTACAAATTGTTCAATCCACTCAGAACGTCCGCAAGCTATTTTAATAGACGCTGCATGGTTTTAAGAAGTTCGTTTTGCTCGAAGGGTTTTGTTATAACGGCGTTCATACCGGCCTTTTTGTAGGCCTTGATCTGTGCTTTGTACGAATTGGCCGTAATGCCGATAATCGGGATTTTTTTGACATCTTTGAACGGAAAGGCCCTGATGGCCTTGGTCAATTGGTCTCCCGTAATATTGGGAAGGTTGACATCCATAAGAATGATGTCGTATTTGGAGTTTACTACCTCTTGCATGACCAAGGCCCCGTCGCTTACGACATCGATAAAAAAGTTGCCGGGTTCTATAAGTGATTTAAAGAGGCTGGTTTGTACCTGTTCGTTATCCTCTACGAGCAGTACCCTGTATTTTTGGGTATCCTTTGCAGGGGCCTTTGCCTTTGTCGGGGGCAGATGTTTTCGGGCCGCGGGCCTTATGGGTTCGCGCAAGGGAAACTGTAATTTTAGGTCGAAATAGAAGTGTGAGCCCCTGCCTACTTCCGATTCGATCTTAATGGTGCTTCCCATCAGGTCCAAAAGCCCCTTTACTATCGCCAGACCGAGTCCGACCCCTTCTGTTTGCCCCAATTGCTCAAAACTTTCGAGTATGGTGCCCAAGCTTTCAGGGGGGATACCGGGACCGGTATCCTTTACGGAAAAACGAAGACTTGCCGTATTGGCCCGTTTTTGGTTAAGTGCCACATGCAGTGAAATAGTTCCTTCTTTGGTATACTTTACGGCATTGTCACAAAGGTTGGTCAGTACCTGAAGCAGACGGATGCGGTCGCCCTCCAGATATTCGGGTATTTTTTCGTCGGTGGTAACCGAAAAGGCCAGTCCTTTTTCCTTGGCCCGGGTGGTATAGGTCAATTTGAGGAACTCGATAAAATGGGGGAAGTTGAACACACTGGGGTTGAGGGCCAATTTGCCCTTGGCGATCATGGCTATGCTCAATATATCCTCCAACATGAGTTTTAGGTTGGAGGTCGAATCTTTCAATACGGCCAAGATGCCCAATTGTTCTTCCGAAAGGTCTGTGCGTTGTAGAATATTGGTTAGGGCGATTATGTTGGTCAGGGGATTGCGAAGTTCGTGGCTGAAGTTTTGTATGAACTCGTTCTTGAACCGTTCGCGTTCTTGTAGTTCGTGGTTCTTTAAGACAATAAGCTCAGAATCGATAATGGACTCGTTGCGGGTTTGGGCCATTTTTTGGTACGACCGGTAATGCTGGGTAAGGTCTTCTATTACGATTAGAAAGCCGTCTTTTTTGCGATGGATTTCAATATCGGCGGTAAGCCGTGCCATTGGGGTGCCAAGCTGTACACAATGAAAGGTGGCGGTTTCGCGGCCGGCATCCATAATTTCGGGAATGCTTAAAAAAAAGGGGTGGGCTTCGCCAATAGCGACATTTTCTTCTACGGACAACAGGGTTTGGTCGCTTTGGACCACCCTGCCCGTTAGATCCGTTAGAATAAACTGAAATTTGTCCCTATTGTAGTTTTCCCTTAATTCTTTCAGCATCCAGAGCTAGTATTTTTGCCAAATGTTCAAACAGTTCATTGACTTTTTCACCTGTTTTGGCACTGGTCAGGTAGTCAAATGAAATCCCTTTTTCCGTTAAGGTGGCGTCTACCTCCTCACTTGCGACGAGGTCTATTTTATTGCCGACCACCTGGGTAGGTACCCCGGGCACTTTTTTGGCGAGGGCTTCGAGGTCTTTTTCAATGGATTGGAAGGTGGAGGGCCTGGAAACATCAAAAACGTAGATGATGCCATGCGTGCCCAAAAGATACGATTCCCTGACACTTGCGATATCGTCGGTTCCTTCCAGGTCCCATAGAATAAGTGATACGGTATCGTCGGTAGATACCTGTACGGTCTTTTTGACTATATGCACTCCTATGGAGACTTTATAGTCGTTCGAAAAGCTGTTTTCCACAAATCGACGGATCAAAGAGGTTTTTCCGACCCCAAAGTATCCGAGTACGACTATTTTCTTAGAGATGTTCATTCCCAAAATTAAGTGCCAATTGTTGATTAATGTTTTCCATGTCAAGGGTCCGGTAGCCCTCCAGTCGGGTAAACTTTTCAAAAAAGTCAAAAATCAGGTTCTGTACCTTGTCCTTGGCCCGTGTAGTGTAAGTCCCTGAAAGCACTACTGCAATATAATAATTTTTAAAGCTCTGAAGATGAATGTGGTATAGTTCGTAATCGATAAGCTCAAGGTTTTGGTCCTTGGTTACAAAGGCGTCTTCCACAAAATGTTTGATGGCCGTCAACATGCCCGAAATCATTTCTTCGTCGATGGTTTGGGTATTGGAATAACTGGCCTTCAGGAGGCCGGAATCCTTTTCGACCAAAAGGACCTGTTCGATATGGCATGAGGCCAAATTCTCGATGATTTCCCGTTTTTTGGAAGAACCCTTGTACCAAGCCTTTACCTTGTCCTTAAAGCTGAGTTGGCGGTTGATCTTTTCGGAAAGCAGTTTGATTTCGTGGGCAATGTACTTCTTGATCATTTTTCCCAAAATGGGATAGATTGCCTCTACCACCTCGTCCTTGTTCTTTTGGATCTCGACCTTTAGGGTGGCCGTAATGGTCGGTCCCAGGGTTGCCGGTATGCTTTCCTTGAATTCCTCGAGTTGCTC
The DNA here is from genome assembly GCF_900141855.1 of Pseudozobellia thermophila. Classification (GTDB taxonomy): domain Bacteria; phylum Bacteroidota; class Bacteroidia; order Flavobacteriales; family Flavobacteriaceae; genus Pseudozobellia; species Pseudozobellia thermophila. Next base: position 320,059 of record NZ_FQYU01000001.1, on the reverse strand, counting down.
AAGTACTATCGGGTCTACTTTAGAGGAGAGTTTTTTCTTATCGTTGAGGGTGGTTTCAAGGGTTTCCAGCCTGTTCGCAATCTTTTCAATATATACGCTGTCTTCCGCGAAAAGAATATCCTTTAAGATCTGAATTTTATCGTTTTCGTTCATTGGCGCATAATTTCAATACCGTAGTTCGGGTGATTGCGGCAATTCAAGATGTTTCGATGTTCGAACAATCGAGTTCGCCCGATAATATGTCCCGTTTTTTATTATTGGTGGCGGTAGTTGGCTCCGTTGTCCTGAATTTTTATTTGCCGCCCACCTTTTCGCCCAGGTCAACGAGCAGTTTGCCGAGCATTTTCTTGTCGACTTTTTCAGTCTCAAGGTGCTCTATTTTGTCTTCAATTTTATCCTCCAGTTCCGTAATTCTGATATTCACATCGGTAGACACGTTGTCTATGGCCGTCTTAAGGTCTTGCCTTACCTCCTCGATCAAATCCTCGAGCACCTTTTTTTTATCGAGAATGTCTTTCTTTAAGGTTTCGAACTCCGATTCGTAGGTTTTTATGTTCTCACCAAAAATTAGATTTTTGATGATCTCAATTTTTGAAGAGGCTTCCTCATCCTGTGATGCGTTCATCGATACCACCTTATCAGCTTTGCTCATGATATTTGTCTTTTAGTTAGGGTATAGGTTTCACTTGAAATTTTTATAGTCGCGTGGGGGAGGGTTGAACAAGGAATATTTTTTGAATAGCGCCAAAAACGTATATATAACAAGTTACTAAGATATGAAATAATCGATGAAATGCATAGGGTAGTCACTTGTTGAATACTTGATTTTTTGGCGTTTTGTAAAAATTGTCCGAATCCATCCAAATTCCTTAAGGCTGTTTTCCCATTCGGGTTTCCAAAGATCCGGTTTTGGGCCCCACATTTGGCGGATCATTTATCGGCGACCGAATGCAATAAACAGAAAAACCACCGCATGTGCGGTGGTTTTTGTGGAGAATACCGGAGTCGAACCGGTGACCTCTTGCCTGCCAGGCAAGCGCTCTAGCCAGCTGAGCTAATCCCCCGTTTTTGGAAAGGCAAAGAAAATACTTTTTGACAAAGTATCAAAGCACTTGATAAAGTAATTGTGTTTTTCCGCTAATCCTTTTTAACGCTAAGCACCAAAACCGGTATCCGGGCCGAAAATTCCGCCTTTGGAATGGTGTTTTTTTCCCAGAGCTTTTTAAAAAATCCCCTTTTTCGCCTAAAAACGCATAGCATATCGGGGTGTTGCGATTGCAGATGCTCCAAAACGCCCAAATACGTGGTAGGTGCTTCGGCAAGGGTCAATTGCGAACTGATATCCATCAAGGCGGTGTTCACCTGTAGGTCTTCGTCGGTATAGCCGGGTGTCTTTACAAGCAGAAGGTTGACCTGGGCCCCGAATTTGTTCTTGATGTCCAACAAGGGGTTGAGAATGCGCTTTCTTTTTAGTACACCTGATTTAAAGGCGGTAAGAATGGTGTTGACAGGTCGTACCGACGTACCCTTGGGTACGATCAGGGTGGGAATGTTGGTCTTTTTGATGATGCTTCCCGAGGTATTGCCCAAATACCGCTCTTCACTGACATCGTTACTCCGCGGTGCCAAAATGATCAGGTCGATACCTAGTTCCCTGTCGATTTCCTTTAGCCCGTTCACCATATCCCCGTTATAGGACGCTATTTTGATCTCGACCCCTTTTGAATCGACCTTTTCGAGTACTTCTTTCAGCCGCTCCTTGCCGCTATCGGCAACCTTTTGGGTTACGTTGGCCAAGCTTTTTCCCGCCCCCACCGAAACATTGAAAACCTCCATCAAGAAAATTTTCGAAGAGAATTCGGTGGCAAAGTCTATGGCATATTGTAAGGTGTGGTGTGCATCGGGAGAAATACCGATAGGTACAAGAATGTGTTTCATGAAGTCTAGGATTTTAAATTTAAATTTACAAATAATTAGGTTTATTCGATGATTCGACACGCAAAACTATCCGATATTCCACAAATAATGACTGTGGTAAAGGCCTGTACCCGGGAAATGATCGGTCGGGATATCTACCAGTGGAACGATTTATACCCTTCCAGGCAAGCCTTTGAAAATGACCTCGAAAGGAAGGAACTCTTCGTGCTCGAGGCCGATAGCGAAATTGTCGGTGCCATTGTCATTTCTAGCCTGATGGACGAAGAGTACAAAGCGGTTCGCTGGTTAACGCAAAACGGAGCCAATAGCTATATCCATCGCCTGTGCGTGCACCCGGATCATCAGGGCCGGGGCCATGCCGGGCGGATGATGGCCTTTGCCGAGCAATTGGCCAGGGGCAAGGGCCTGGTTTCGGTACGCCTCGACACCTTTAGCCGGAACAAGCGAAACCAGAGGTTTTACGAAAAACGGGGCTATAAAAGATTGGGTGACATCTTTTTTCCGAAACAGAGCGGGCATCCCTTTCATTGTTACGAATTAGTGCTGTAACTTGCGCGACTTGAAAGCGGCGATTACTTTTAAATCGATCAATAGATTGGCTGTTCCCGCCACAATAGCGGGTATAGCTGAACCCCTATTGTCCATTACCGATACGGCCATTGTGGGCAACATTCCCGTCGACGGCCTCGAATCCTTGGCGGCGGCGGGGATCGTAGGCTCCTTCCTTTCCATGTTGATTTGGATCTTGGGGCAGACCCGCAGTGCCATTTCGGCCATTATATCGCAATACTTGGGGGCCGGAAAGATAGAAGAGGTAAAAACGCTTCCGGCACAGGCCATATTTCTAAATATTGCGATGAGCATATTCGTGCTTTTGTCTACCATTTTTGTGGTTCGCGAAATTTTTGAACTGCTCAACGCCTCGGGCAAAATACTCGAATATTGTATCGCCTACTATTCGATCAGGGTCTGGGGCTTTCCGTTGACCCTCTTCGTCTTTGCCGTGATGGGCATTTTTCGCGGACTTCAAAACACCTATTATCCGATGCTTATCGCCATGGTAGGGGCCTGTCTCAATATTGGCCTCGATTTTGCCCTGGTCTATGGCATCGAAGGCTTTATCGAACCCATGTACCTTGAGGGAGCGGCATGGGCCAGCCTTATGGCACAGGCCGTAATGGCCGTAATGGCCTTTGTCCTGCTGCTGGCCAAGACCGATATCAGTCTGCGCCTGCGCCTTCCCGTTCATTCCGAACTCGGCCGATTGGTGGTGATGAGTTTGAACCTCTTTGTCCGTGCCTTGGCCTTGAACACGGCCCTGATCTTGGCGGTAAGGGAGGCCACCGCCCTGGGCCCGCAATACATAGGCGCCCATACCATCGCCATCAATATATGGCTCTTTTCGGCCTTTTTTATCGATGGCTATGCGGCTGCCGGTAATATCATGGGAGGTAGGCTGCTGGGGGCCAGGGATTACGACGGACTCTGGCGATTGGCAAGGAAAGTGGTCAAATATGGACTTGCGATCAGTTTGGGCCTCGTTGTGGCGGGCTTTCTCTTTTATAAGCCCATAGGCTATCTTTTTTCCAAGGAAGACCTTGTACTGAATACCTTTTATTCGATATTCTTTATCGTTGTCCTGGCTTTGCCCATGAATACCATAGCCTTTGTTTTTGACGGCCTTTTTAAGGGTTTGGGCGAGATGAGGTATTTGAGAAACACCTTGCTGGCGGCTACGTTTATCGGTTTTGTCCCGGTACTTTTCTTGGGCAAGTGGTTCAATTGGGGGCTTTACGGCATTTGGGCGGCCTTTACCGTTTGGATGGCCATCCGTGGGGGAGCCTTGGTATGGAAGTTCATAAGAAAATTTCGCCCCCTATTGCAAAATGGCTAATTTTGGGCTAGGCGTGCGTAAAGCACACCTCGATAAAATTGCTAATTCTACGGAAATGGAAACCCAAAGACAAAACGGAAGCCTTTATACAAAAATCGATGGTCGGGTGGCGACCGTCGAATTTGGCCACCCGGCCAGCAATTCCTTTGTGGGCGAACTATTGGACCGTTTGGCCAACGAGTTCAGGCGACTCTCCGATGACGATTCCATTTCCGTTATCGTTCTCAGATCGGAGGGCGACCGTGCTTTTTGTGCGGGGGCTTCCTTCGATGAACTGCTGGCGGTTTCGAACCTCGAGGAAGGGAAACGGTTTTTTAGTGGCTTTGCCCATGTCATCAATGCCATGCGAACCTGTAAAAAGGTAATCGTCGGACGGGTACAGGGCAAGACCGTAGGTGGGGGCGTTGGCTTGGCCGCTGCCTGCGACTATGTATTTGCTTCCGTAAATGCCGCCATCCGTCTATCGGAACTGACGATCGGCATTGCGCCCTTGGTCATTGCCCCGGCGGTCGAGCGAAAAATGGGAAAGGCCGCCTTGGCCGAACTTTCGTTGGCACCCACCGATTGGAAAAATGCCTATTGGGCACAGGAAAAGGGACTCTACGCCCGGGTTTTTGATTCGGTCAGGGAACTGGACAAGGAACTTGGGTTCTATGTGGAAAAATTGTCGGGTTACCATCCCGAGGCCCTTGCCGAATGGAAGAAAGTACTTTGGTCCGGTACCGACCATTGGGACGAACTCTTGGTGGCACGGGCGTCGATTACCGGAAAGCTCGCCTTGTCCGATTTCACCAAGGAGGCCCTTTCAAAATTTAAAAAATAAAATATGTCCGGATATTTGAGCGGAAACGCAATCTTTCCCTTGCTGGCGATAATCGTCGTCGTTGTATATGTCGTTAACCGCATACGGGGCAATAAGCGGTACAAAAAATAATAACAAGGGTATCGCTGCGTTCTTCTTCTAAAATTACGTTAATGGATGTTTTGAAATTTTTAAACGGAGACCTTGTATTTCCTCTTCTGGCCTTGGTCGTAGTCGCCATCTACCTGATCAACCGGGTCCGTGCCCGAAGAAGGTTCAGGCGTTGATCCTAAATAGGAGCTTTCGCCTGGTTTTTTGCTTTTTAGGGGGGCTCCCAATTTTATAAGCTTAAAATAATCCGGACTTAAAGTCCAAGACGATGAAAATCCGACGGTTAGTGTTATATTTGGGTTCGACCAAACCTTTATAACATGCGAAGTTCAATACTCAAGAGCCTTTTCCTCTTAGCCCTTTTGGCTCTGGCCCTAAGTTGTGCCGAAAAAAAAGGGACCAAAAAAAATCAAAAGGAGCCGAAATGGTTCAAGGGAAACCTTCACACCCATTCGTATTGGAGCGATGGCGACGAGTTTCCAGAAGTAATACTTGATTGGTACAAGGCCAATGGCTATCACTTTTTGGCACTTTCCGACCACAATACCATGGCGGCCGGCGAGAAGTGGATCACCTTGTCCGATGATTCCTTGCTCCAAAAAGGCTTTCAAACCTACCTGGCCAAATACGGGGAGGACTGGGTGACCCACAAGGTCGATTCGGGAAAGACCTTGGTCAAACTGAAGACCTTTGCCGAGTACCAAGCCCATGCCCAGGAAGAGGGGAAGTTTTTGGTGATTCCTTCCGAAGAGATTACCGACCGCTACGAGAACAAACATATCCACATGAACGCCACCAATATCCAGGCCGAGATCCAACCTATGGGGGGCGGTAGTGTTTTGGAGGTGATGCAGAACAACCTCGACCAAGTACTGCGGCAGCGCGAATCGACGGGGGTTGCCATAATTCCCCATATCAACCATCCCAACTTTCATTACAGTATTGGCTTGGACGATATGATCGCCCTTAAGGGAGAGCGCTTTTTCGAAGTCTACAACGGCCACCCCTCGGTACACAATATGGGCGATTCGACCCATATTTCGACGGAAAAAATGTGGGACCTCATCAATATTGCCTACCTCGAAGCCGGAAAACCCTTGATGTACGGTCTGGCCACCGACGACTCCCACCGCTACCATAGGATAGGTAAGAGGTGGAGCAATGCCGGCAGGGGCTGGGTAATGGTAAAGGCCGACACACTTAGCGCAACCTCGTTGATAGGCGCCTTGGAGGCCGGGGATTTCTATGCCAGTACGGGGCTTACCCTAAAAGCAGTGGAATATAGCGACAATACCTTGTCGGTAGAAGTCGAGCCCGAAGCGGGCATCGAGTACACGATTGCCTTTATTGGCTGTAAAACCGGGGAAACCGAAACGGAGGTTGTAAAGGAAGTGAAGGGTACAAAGGGTACGTTTAAGCTGTCCGACGATTTTCTTTTTGTGCGGAGCAAGGTTACTTCATCAAAGTTGCAGAACAACCCCATTGAAGATTTTGTATACGAAATGGCCCTGACCCAACCGGTGGTACCCAACACCCCCTAGGCAGGGGCATTATCGGGTTTTTAACCAACCGGTAATGCTTAAGCGTTCGCGCTTTGCCGGTTTTACCTCATGTTCCAACAACTGGCTTTCAAAAATAACGGTCCTGCCCGGTAAGGGGTAAATGGTCTTCGGAACTTCTTTGTTGTCGGGCTTGAGATAGAGTACCAATTCCCCGCCGTCCTCGGGTTTCCAATCATCTTCGTTTAAATAGCAGACCACCGAGAGTTTTCGGCGGTCGTCGTTTTGAAAGGTATCGAGGTGTCTTTTGTAAAACTTACCTATAGGGTACACGGCATAGTGGAATTCCTTTCTAATGATACCCAAAAAGCAGGTTTTGTTCAGGTAGTCGACCAAATCGTTAATACGTTCAAAAAACGGTTTTTGGGACTGGTCTTCTAAATTTTCATCCATCCATAGAATAAAATCCCCCCGAATGCCGGCTTCTACGATTTCGTTGGTGCGGTTTCCGATGGCGGCTTTTTTGAAATGGTCCTCCTCGTATTTTTCCAGGAGGTCGGTTCGTAGTATTTCGACCGCTTGGGCGGGTATAAACCCATCGACAATACTATAGCCCTTGCCCAATATATCGGCAATAATCCTTTCGTAAAGCGGATTGGTCTCAAAACCCAATTGTTCGAACAATTCAGCCATATCAAAGAATTTAAAAAGCGGACAAATGTAACTGAAAAACGGATTGGTTTTTCAAATTGAATACCTTTGTCCAATAAATGTAAGGTATGGGAAACATCAGGATCACCAAACAGTTCAATTTTGAGGCAGGTCATGCCCTTTACGGTTATGATGGTAAATGCCGAAACGTTCACGGCCATAGTTATAAATTATCGGTAACCGTGATCGGGAGGCCCATAACGGATGTGGGCCACGTAAAGCTCGGTATGGTCATCGATTTTGGTGATTTGAAGAAGATAGTGAAGGAAGAGATCGTAGACAAGTTCGACCATGCCACGGTCTTCAACAAGAATACGCCCCATATCGAGTTGGCCAAGGAGCTCATCGACAGGGGGCACAATGTTATTTTGGCCGATTACCAGCCCACCAGCGAGAACATGGTCATCGATTTTGCCAAAAAGATCAAGGCCCGGTTGCCCGAGAACGTTAAGTTACACTCGTTACGGCTCCAAGAAACAGACACGTCGTACGCCGAGTGGTTTGCCAGTGAGAACGAATAGCCGAACCGAACCGATGGTATTCTTTATCTTTGATCGATCATGAAAACCCTTACCCTTTCTCCAGGCAAAAAAGTCTATTTTGCCAGCGACAACCATTTGGGCGCCCCGACCATGAAGGCAAGCCGACCGCGTGAAAAGCGCTTTGTAGACTGGCTCGATTCGATCAAGGCCGATGCGGGTGCCATTTTTTTGATGGGCGACCTGTTCGATTTCTGGATGGAATACAAGACCGTGGTACCCAAGGGGTTTACCAGAACCTTGGGCAAGCTGGCCGAACTTTCGGATAGGGGCATTCCCATTTACTTTTTTGTGGGCAACCACGATTTGTGGATGAACGGTTATTTTGAGGAAGAACTCAATATTCCCGTTTTTCATAGGCCCCAGCAGTATAAAATAAACGACACGACTTTCTTTATTGGCCATGGCGATGGCCTAGGTCCCCATGACAAGGGGTTCAAGCGTATGAAAAAGGTGTTTACCAACCCTTTTGCAAAATGGCTTTTCCGATGGCTTCACCCTGACATTGGCGTGCGCTTGGCACAGTATTTTTCGGTTAAGAACAAGCTTATTTCCGGAGACGACGACGCCAAATACCTTGGCGACGACAAGGAGTGGTTGGTTCAATATGCCAAGAGGAAACTCGAGGAACGGCACTACGACCATTTTATCTTCGGGCACCGCCACCTCCCCTTGGAAATCGATTTGGGCGAAAACTCCAAATACACCAATCTCGGGGATTGGATCAACTACTATACCTATGCCGTCTTTGATGGCCGCGAACTTCAGTTAAAAAAATTCGAGGCTTAGCCTACCTCGTGCTCGTCGATATCCCTTTGGAGGTCGAGTTTTCTAAAAGTAGGCGAGATCAAGGCGGTAAAGCCCACGGTCAGCAGGGTCATCGTCCCGCCGAAGACCACGGCCGTGACCGTACCCATGAGTTTGGCCGTAAGTCCGCTTTCAAAGGCTCCCAGTTCGTTTGAAGACCCTACGAACATAGAGTTAACCGAGGCCACGCGGCCCCGCATGTTGTCGGGCGTTTTTAGTTGTAGAATGGTTTGTCTGATGATCATCGATATGCCGTCGACGGCACCACTGAGGAACAGGGCCGCCACCGATAGCCAGAACGAGGTCGATAGTCCGAATACGATCATGCAAAGGCCAAAACCGAATACGGCCAGCAACAGTTTTTTACCTGCATTTTTGTGAAGGGGAAAGCGGGTAGACCCTAACATGGTAACAGCGGCCCCCACGGCCGGTGCCGCTCGAAGCACACCAAAACCTTCCGAGCCTACGTGAAGGATGTCTTGGGCATAGATGGGCAAAAGGGCAATCGCACCCCCAAAGAGAACTGCGATCATATCGAGGCTCAGGGCGCCTAAAATGGCCTTGGTGCCGAAAACAAAGCGCAAACCTTCGCGAAGGCTTTGAAAAACGGGTTCGCCGATTTTGGGATTTAGGATGGGCTTGCGCTCGATTTGAAAAAGCAACAGCAAGGCCATTAGGGAAAACCCGAAAATAAGGCACATCGACCAGTGTACACCGATCCAGCTAATGGAAAATCCGGCCAAGGCCGGGCCCAAGACGGCTCCCAATTGCCAAGTGGTACTGCTCCAGGTAGCGGCGTTCGGATAGATGTTCTTAGGCACGATCAAGGCGATCAATGAAAAAATGGTGGGGCCGATAAAGGCCCTTACTATGCCCCCGAAGAATACCAAGGTATAAATGGCGTACAGAATGGTCTTTGCGTCGGTGTGCTGTGCCAAGGAAGGGAGGCTCAAGATAAAGAGCCCCAAGCTTATGGTCGAAAAGCCGAATATGCATTTGACCAAAAGATTGCGCTTTTCGTTCTGGTCGACAAAATGCCCGGCAAACAGGGCGGTAGATACGGCGGGGATGACTTCCATAAGGCCGATTAGGCCCAAGGAAAGGGGGTCCTTGGTCATGGAATATACCTGCCATTCGATTACGATAAACTGCATTGACCAGGCAAATACCATGGCAAAACGTACCAATAAAAAAACGTTGAATTCCCTAAAGCGAAGGGCGGCGTAAGGATCCATAAATGCGATTTGCCAATACAAGTAATCGGCAAAGGTATCAATATATGGCTAGAACGGTAGCTTCGAGCCCAAAATTTGACGCGGGGCCCAAATTGGTCGAAACCGACCCTTGGGTCGGTTTATGTATATGGGCCAGAGCCCGTTTGACAAGGGGGGCATCGATTAAGTGTCCGCGCATTTCCGCAAATGGCCTTTTTTCATTCTTGGAATCCAAAAGCGAAGGAGACGACCGACCGTACGGTCGGTCGGTTTTTTATACCAGGACTTTTATCGAAGACGATCTTGTGGTCATGTTCCCTTTTTCCATGGGCTAGGGTTACTGCCGGCCGCGGTCGGGACAGGCTTGGTTAGGGGGGTGGAACTTCGCCGTCATTGCTTTTCGGCGATAAACTCGTTTATCGATTGTTCAATCTCTTTTCGGCTGGCGTGGTCTTTTTCGAGTTGATGGAATTTCTTGAACATTGGCAGGCCGTTGGCCCTCTTTTTGAGACTTAGACTGCCAACGCGGTCATAGGTCTTTTCCCATGATGCCCTTGCCTTTGACCAAAACTTCCGATGTTCGGTCCACCATTCCTTGGCCGCATTGCATGCGCTGTCGTCAATTTTGGTATAAATGTTATAGCCTTTCTCTTGGGCGAGTAGGACGTCATCCTGTCCCTCTTTCCTTATGATCTTGTCGTTGTCCTGTTCGTGCACCCAGCCATAGTCGGTAATAACGTGGCGGTTGCCCCGGCTCATGACGTTATAATCGCTGCGTTTGCTGTATTCCCGCCGGGGCAAGGGAGAATCGCTCCTGTTTTCCCAGTAGTGTTTTCCGTCGACATGGACCCAGGTCGAAGATCCCGAATAGCGGGGGCTGTCGTCCACTTGATATACCTTTTGGGTCCATTGCCCCCTGACGTCGTCTTTTGGCAGGGAGGAGAAAACCCAGGTGTCGTCCTTGTCGTAGTGAAAGACCTTTTGGTTTTCATAGATCCAATCTTGTCGCCAGTGTTTGATGACCATGGTGTCGTTGATGACAAGAAGGTGTTGTATGGAGAGCTTATCGGGCCTGTCCTCTATTAAAAGGGCCAGTTCCCTTCCGTGGGCGGTATAGTCGGGGTGCTTTTCGTAATCGGATTGGGGGGCAAAGGTTTCGGTGTACTTGAAGGTTATATCAAAACAGCCGCACATGGCCTTTATGGCCTGTATGTCTTGTTGCTTCTTGGCTTCCTGGGCATTAAGGCTCAATGTTAACAGGGCAACTAATGCCATCAATCGATATCGGGTTGTCATAATCAAAGGGTGTTAAGGTTTTGTCGGGTGTAAAATTATTAAATTTATTTAGATTGATTAAAAATAAGAAATATATTTGCAGCATTATTTTTATTAAGATTTATTCCAAATAGATGGCTTGTTTTCGATTTTCCATTCTTCTTTTTTTGCTCCTGCCGCTATCGGTTTTTGCTCAAAGTGCGGAAAGCCAGAAGGATTCGACCGGGGTTACAAAGCTCGACGAGGTCGTGCTGGTGGGTGAAAGCAAGGTGATGTCCCTTAGTAAAAAATTGTTTCGTGTAGAGGTCATCGGTCGTGAACAAATTCGACAACTGGCCGGAAACACTTTGGCCGATGTGCTCAATCAAAACTTGAATATTACCGTAATGCCCGATGCCTCGACGGGTAGAAGTACGATTAGCATGTTCGGGTTGGATGGTCAATACGTAAAAATTTTATTGGACGGGATTCCCCTGGCCAGTGATAACGGGTTGGGAAATGACATAGATATTACCCAAATCAACCTCGAGGACGTAGAGCGAATAGAGATCGTGGAAGGCTCCATGGGCGTTCTGTACGGGGACAATGCCGTCGCAGGGGTGATCAATATAGTTTCAAAAAGGGGAGTGAACGATACCAAATGGTCTATACGTACCTCGCTTCAAGAGGAGAGCGTTGGTTCCGAATACAGTTGGTTCGATCAAGGGCGGCACATCCAAAACCTTAGGTTGGACCGCAGGCTCGGACAGGACGGCCAAGTGTCATTCGGGGCCTCCAGAAATGACTACGGGGGCTTTTACAATGACTATAAAGGGCAAGATTATGTGAATATCCAAGACGGTACGGTGGTAAACGATGGCCTAAGGGGTATGGAATGGAGTCCCAAGCTCCAATTAACGGCTTTTGTCGATTTTAGGCAAAAGATCAAAAAGCACAATCTTTATTTTAAAAGCCAATATTTCGACGAAGACCTTGCCATTTACGACCATGATGTCATCGGTCGCCTGAACGCGAACGGGGAACCCAACCCAACGGCCACGGATCAGCAGTTCGATACCCATCGCTGGGTGAACAACCTGAGCCTATTCGGTACGCTTGGCTCTAGTGCCACGTATAATTTGGCCCTGTCTTACCAAGACCAAAAAAGATACTACAAGGCCTATTCCTATAATATCCTGCAAAAAGGGATCGAGGCGGTTACGGCCGACCGATTGAACCAATCGAGTAAAATTCTCTACTCAAAGGCTACGATCAGCAATATTTTCGAACGGTCGGAATGGTTCAACCTATTATTGGGCTACGAATTTGCCCACCAAAAGGGCTTCGATGCGATCGCTTCGGGTGCGTATTCAGAGAACCTGGTCGAGAATACATTGGAGAACTACGACCTATTTGCCTCGGCCGACCTTTTATTGGGCAAAACTATTTCCTTCTATCCCGGGGTGCGCCTGACCAACAATTCGCAGTTCGGCAACCGCCTTATATGGTCGCTTTCGTCTACCTATGATCTTGGGAACAGGCTAAAATTAAAGGCCATCCTAGGCTCGGCATTTCGGGCTCCGAATTTTGAGGAACTTTTCTATTATTTCGTTGACAGCAACCACAATGTTCAAGGAAACCAAGACCTACTACCCGAGGACGGAATATCGATTTTCGTCGATCTGGACAAAAAATGGGCCATAGGTCAGGGAAACGGACTATTCTCTACGGCGCTAAAGGCCTACCACTTCAACATTGACGATAAAATCGCCTTTGTGGCCGACGACAGTGGAGACACGCCCCTCTTTACCTACAAGAATGTGGATCAACAAAAGATTTTGGGCTTTTCGATAAACAACGGCATCCGTCTCAAACAATTGGCCTTCGGTTTGGGGGCGACCTATTTGGGAGAGGCCATAACCCTCGACGCTTCGCAAAATACGGGCAATTCCGACTATGTGTGGAGTTTGGGCCTCAACTCCAATATTTCTTACGACCTGCCAAAATTAAAGGCCTCCCTTTCGGCCCAGCTAAAATATACCGGAGTATCGCAGACCATTGCCACCAGTGACGACGATGGCGTGGTACTCGACCGAACCGACCCCTTCACCTGGCTCGACACTTCCGTGCATTTTGATTTGACCCCGAATATCGACCTCACCATGGGCGCCCGTAATGTTCTCGATGTGGTAACGGTCAAGGCCTCGGATGTGTCATCGGGTACCCATGGGACAACAGGCACGGATTCCCGGCTTTTCGGCAACGGAAGATCCTATTTTTTAAAACTATCATACCTATTAACCTTTAATTAAAACTAGAATTATGAAAAAAACGGTTTTTTATATCTTAATGGCGGGAGCGCTGGTCTTGGCATCGTGTGACAGTGATGATGGCGGTACTTCCCTAATTGATTTCTCCGCTTCCTTTGCCAACGAGTCCACAAGTCTTTCCGGGGAAGAAAGCACAAAGACCATTACCGTCGGCTTTTCGCGGGCCGCGACCGAAGCCGGCACACTGACCATCGATTATAGCGGTGACAACGCCGAGTACGGGACTGATTTCACCACTACGCCCGAAGGGCAGTCGGGAAGGCTTTCCCTTTCCGTGGCGGAAGGGGAAACCAGTGTTTCCTTTGAGCTGAACAAGTTGGTCGACCTTATTGAGGGTACGAGCGCTTCGGTTACCTTTACCTTGTCGGGGTCGAGCAATGCCGATTGGGTCATCGGCAGTCCGGTATCCACCGTTGTAAGTTTTACCCCCGTTGCCGCTACGAGTGGTACAATCGATCCCGATGTGAGCGGCCCCAACGAGCCCAACATGGTGTTTGTCGACCTCAGTTCGGTACAGCAAAGCTCGGTAAGGCGCGATACGTGGGAATTGGCGTTCTACAACGGTACGGAGAACCGGGTTTTCCTGAATTCCTCACTTTTGGTGTCCGCGGCCGAGCTTTCCGGAGAGACCGACATCAATGCCGTAAGCACATCCACCGTACTAGGGGAGCCTATGGCTCTGTATACCTTGAATATGGCTACTTTTCAACCCGAGGAAGTGGAGGTTGCCACGGTAGGGGAATTGCTTGTCGGCCTTCCGGTGGGTTATGCCCAATATGGGAACCTGGGTGAGGGTATACGTTTTACCGACGATAAGGAAGGAAGCCTTGAAGGTACTGCGTTTGCCGAGGTCTCTACCGTCCCCGAGGAAAACAATGTATATATCGTGGGACTCGGTACCGCGATTCCGGACAATGTGCCCGATGCCGGAAGTATTGCCACTACGGGCGACCATCGAGGTTTTATGAAGGTTCGGATTCTCTCCGACGGGGATAGCTATACCGTTCAATACGCCGAACTGGATGCGACCACCTACGATGAGGTTACCATCGATAAGGACCCTTCGACATTAAGGACGGCCTTTAGTTTAACCTCGGGGGAAACCGTCGATGTTGAACCGGAAACCGAGGCCTGGGACCTTCAATTTCCTTCCGTATTCAGTTACTACGGTGCCTTTGGCGGTTTCTCCGGGGCGGGACTTACCTATTCCGACTACGTAGTGCATAATACCCTGGGCAATGTAGGCCTGTACGAGGTATTGACCTACGAGGAGGATGACGAGGGTACCCGGACCGATTTTGATGTGCCTTCCTATGCGGAGTACAGTATGGCCGATGTTGACGAAGGGTCCTTGGTTTACGACAATAGGGCGATCATAGGAAGCGATTGGAGGGTATCCGGATTTTCCGGGGCGCCGACGGTAAGGGACGACCGGTTCTACATTCTTAAGGATGCCGATGGAAATTACTACAAGATCAAGTTTACAGCGGTACTGAGCGCCAATGGCGAAAGGGGGTACCCGCAATTTATCTACGAAAAGCTACAATAACCCTTAAGTCTGATTTAACCTCCGCTATGCTGTGAAACACCCAGGCAGACCTGCTTGGGTGTTTTGTTTTCCGGGCGCTTATTTGATGTCTTTGATCTTAAGCTGGAGGCTTATGTTGCCCTGCCACTCGTTTTCGTCCAGGGAAAAAACGGCGTCGAAGGGTCGTCGGTTCGCCACCAGGGCCAGTTTGTCTCCCAGATTAAAACCGATGCCCCCTATGGGCCCGATGCCGTTTTGGGTCACCGACAGTTTTAAATGGGCCTCGTTTTCGCCCACTCCCCTGGCATATCCGGTGTCCTTTAGGTTTTCGGACATAAAGACCGGGGTCATATTGCCCGGGCCAAAGGGGGCGAACTGTTTGAGAATGCGCATGAGTTTTGGGGAGATTTCATCAAAATCAATTTGGGCGTCTACCCCTATTTCGGGGGTCAGCAGGTTTCGGTCTATGGTTTCCGAGACGACCTTTTCAAAACGCGATTTGAACGTCTCGTACTGATCTACGTGCAATGTGAGTCCTGCAGCATATTTGTGTCCCCCGAACTGTTCGATGCAATCGGCACAGCCCTGTAGGGCGTTGTAGACATCAAAGCCCTTTACCGATCTTGCCGAGGCGGCGAGCTTATCGCCGCTTTTGGTAAAAACCAGGGTGGGCCGGTAATAGGTCTCCGTTAGTCGGGAGGCCACGATACCGATAACGCCTTTGTGCCAGGTTTCCTTGAAAACCACCGAGGTAAAACGTTCTTCTTCGCCGTTCTCCTTTATTTGTTGTAGGGCTTCCAGGGTGATTTCTTGGTCGAGTCCCCGCCGGTCGGCATTGTATTTCTCGATTTGTGCCGCATAGGTTTCCGCCTGGTCCATATCGGTTTCCTTGAGCAGGTTGACGGCGTGCTGCCCGTGTTCCATACGACCTGCGGCATTTATCCGAGGGGCGATGACGAATACCACATCGGTAATGGTGAGCACCGACTTCTTAATCTGGTTGATGATGGCCTTGAAACCTGCCCTTGGGCAGGTGTTGATCACTTGCAGTCCATAATAGGCCAAGACCCGGTTTTCCCCGGTAATGGGCACGATGTCGGCCCCGATGGCCGTTGCGACCAGGTCGAGGTAGGGCAAAAGGTCTTCAATGGTATGCCCTTGCCGCGCACCCAAGGCCTGTACCAGCTTAAAGCCCACGCCACAGCCGCAAAGTTCGTCGTAGGGGTAGGTACAGTCATCGCGTTTCGGGTCGAGCACGGCCACGGCATCGGGAAGGCCTTTTCCGGGCCTGTGGTGGTCGCAAATGATAAAATCTATGCCCTTTTTTTGGGCATAGGCTACCTTTTCAACGGCCTTTACGCCGCAATCGAGGGCAATGATAAGCGAAAAGCCGTTGTCTTCGGCAAAATCGATTCCCTTAAAGGAAACCCCATATCCTTCGGTATACCTGTCGGGAATGTAGGTCGCTATGTTCGGGTAGTAGGAGTTCAAATAAGACGATACCAAGGCGACGGCCGTAGTACCATCGACATCGTAATCACCATAGACCAAAATGTTTTCCTTCTTCGCAATGGCCGCCTCGATCCTGGCGACCGCCACGTCCATGTCCTTCATCAAAAAGGGGTCGTGCAGGTCCGAAAGTTGGGGCCGAAAGAACTTTTTGGCCTCTTCGAAGGTATGTACGCCGCGTTGGATGAGCAATTGGGCCACCAACCCCCCTACGTTCAAGGCTTTTGCCAAGGCGTCGATTTTTTCTTGCTCAGGTTTGGGCTTTAGGGTCCAACGCATTTGTCGAGGGTAATTTTGAACCGCTATCTTACTTATGGTGAAAAATGGTCTTAATTTCTATTTTGGCAAACTGGCGGAACATTTCCATAACGCCACAATAACGTTCTACCGACAGGTCTACCGCACGCTGCAATTTTTTTTCGTCCAGGTTCGAGCCATGAAAGTGGTATTCAACGGTAACGGCATCGTAGAATTTCGGGTGTTCGTCGGTCAGGTTGGCAATGGTATCTATTTGAAAGTCGTCTACTTCCAACTTCATTTTTTTGATCAGCGAAGCGACGTCGAGACCTGAACAACCGGCCAGGCTTGACAACATCAGTGCCTTGGGCCTATATCCCTTTCCCTCGCCACCCACGTCGGGGCCGGCATCGATGGTTAAATTCAAACCAGAGGGGTTCGTGCTTTCGAACGCCATTTTTCCTAACCATTTGGTCGTAATATGATTTGTAGTGGGCATAATTTTTTTGTTTATTGTCTACCTGCAAAAGTAACTTAAACTAATAAAAATATGCCACTTGTTCAACCCCTAGATCCGGAACACGACCCCGAAACCAAGAAATTGGCCGAATTCTTCAACGAAACCTTGGGCTTTTGCCCCAACTCCGTACTCACCATGCAGCATCGACCGGCGATATCTAAGGCCTTTATTAACCTCAACAAGGCGGTAATGGCCAATGAGGGACGGGTGACCTCGGCCCTAAAACGAATGATCGCCTGGGTAAGCAGCAACGCTACGGGCTGCCGTTACTGTCAGGCCCATGCCATTCGGGCCGCCGAGCGCTACGGCGCCAAACAGGAGCAGTTGGACAATATTTGGGAGTTTCGCACCCACTCGGCGTTTTCCGAGGCCGAACGTGCCGCCCTGGATTTTTCATTGGCGGCTTCGCAGGTGCCCAATACGGTGAATGCGGAGATAAAGGAACGCTTACACCGTTATTGGGACGAAGGTGAGATCGTGGAGATGCTGGGGGTTATTTCCCTCTTTGGCTACCTCAACCGTTGGAACGATTCTATGGGCACCACCATCGAAGAGGGCGCCGTTGAAAGCGGGGAACGGTACCTGGGCAAATACGGTTGGGAAAAAGGAAAGCACGGGGGCGGGGTTTATTAGGCGGGGAGGAGGGTTGTCCAAAGACTACCTCCCCAAGGCCTTCTGCACCTGTTTCCGCAACTGGGGCACTACTTCTAGCTCGAACCAAGGGTTCTTTTTTAGCCAAAACCGGTTACGGGGCGATGGGTGGGGCAAGGGGAAGTGTGCGGGTAGATAGTGCTTGTAGGCCTTGACGGTTTCCGTCAGGTTTTTTTCCTTCTTCCTTAAATAATGCCCTTGGGCATAGATACCGATGACGATGACCAGCCCTAGGTTCGGCATTTGTTCAAAAAGGGCCTCGTGCCAAAGGGGAGCGCATTCGGGCCTTGGGGGCAGATCGCCCGATTTTCCCTTTCCCGGATAGCAGAATCCCATCGGGATCAGGGCGAATTTCGTTTCATCGTAAAATTCCTCGTCGGTAACGCCCAGCCATTTTCGCAATTGCCTGCCGCTGGGGTCGTCCCACGGTATTCCCGTCTCGTGCACCTTGGTGCCCGGGGCCTGGCCTATGATCGCAATTTTAGAATCGCGGTGGGCGGCTACGATGGGTCGAGGGCCCAAGGGCAAATGCTGGGCACAAACTTCACAGGCTCGTATTTCGGAAAGCAGTTTTTGCACTGGGCCTTATTTTTTGGTCAAAGGGGGCCGCTCAAAGCTAAGGCCTTCAAACCCCGAGGCCATAAAGTTCCGGATGTTTTGGTGCCCTTTGCCGTGAGGGTCTTTCAGTACGTCTTCAAAGTAATGGCTTCCGAAGCAGGCCAAGGTCTCCTCCTTGTTCAGGCCTTGGTCTTTCGCAAAGGCGAAAAGTTGGCACGAACCTGAATTTTCCCCGGCCGCGTTTTTGAGCTTCCCGTTGGTAAATGCCGTAGGTCGAAAATCGTAATTGTTATCAATGACCGATAGGGTTTCCTTAAATTCGATGGAGGTGGGCGCTTCCCTTAACCTCCTTAAAAAGGCATTCAATTCCATGGCTCTTATTTCTTTCCTTCTACAATCAAGACTATTTCGCCTTTGGGCGGTTTTTTGGTATAGTGGCCGATTATTTGTTCCAGGGTTCCCCTTACGGTTTCTTCGTAAAGCTTGGTCAACTCCCTGGAAACCGAAGCCTGTCTGTCGCTTCCAAAATACTCCGCGAATTGGGCCAAGGTTTTGAGCAGTTTGTAGGGCGACTCGTAAAAGATCATGGTGCGGGGTTCCCCGGCCAACAGCTTAAGGCGGGTCTGTCGTCCTTTTTTAGGAGGGAGAAAACCTTCGAAAACAAACCTGTCGTTGGGTAGGGCGCTGTTTACCAGGGCCGGAACAAAGGCCGTGGCACCGGGAAGGCATTCGACGGCCACGTTTTTTTCGACACAGGCCCGGGTCAACAAAAAGCCGGGGTCCGATATGGCCGGCGTGCCCGCATCGGAAATAAGCGCCATTGTCTCCCCTCCCATCATCCGCTTTGCCAAGGCATCTACCGTTTTGTGCTCGTTGTGCATATGGTGGCTTTGCATGGGGGTAGAAATATCGAAATGCTGTAAAAGCTTGCCGCTGGTACGGGTATCTTCGGCCAATATCAGGTCGACTTCCCTTAAAACACGAATGGCGCGCAAGGTCATGTCCTCTAAATTGCCTATTGGGGTAGGCACCAAATATAATTTTCCCATGCGCTTGCGTTTTTTGGCAATATTAACGAAAAAGACCGGCTTCCCATAGGGGAGGCGCGGTCTTAATCCTGTTTTTTTGCGGGCCTATGAAAACCTTCGCTCTATCAGCTGCATAAAGCGCTCCACGTATTCCTCTTTTCCCGACCAATTGTTGTAATCGGGTTTGACCATGTTTTCGATAAAGGCAACGGAACGCTCGTAACTGTCAATGGTGTTTAATTGTGATAGTACCCGGTTGTAATCTTCGGTACTATTGTTAAACAGGTGTTTTACAAAGGCCAAACGGTTGTTGAGGTCTACCTTGATTTCCTTGGCCGAAAGCCGGTCGTTCAACGATTTGGGCGTGGTTTCCTTTGCGGGGGGCGTCTCCTTTTGGGGCATAAATAGCTCCTTGTCGTTTTTTATATAGTCGGGCTTGGCCAAAAAATCGGCCAATACCTCGTCTACCGGGGCCTCGGGAGTGTTCGGCATTTCGGAGACCATGTCCTTGATGGTGTCTATCCCGGGAATAATGATGTCTTCCTCATGCGGGTTGCTCTCGGGTACGGAGGCGTTTGCGCTCAACACGGCCGTGGCCATTTTTTCAAACTTTTCGGCAAACAGGTTTTTTGAGACATCGATCTCTATATCGTGCAACTTTTCTTCAATAAACTTGAGCACGGCCAATTTTTCATAAAGGTCTTTGGCGGCATTGTACAACTCGTCCAGGTCGTTCATGTCACGCGATGTAATGATATCCGTGGACAATCGTATGAGGTCTTCCTTCAGTTTTTTCTTCATCGGTCAATTTTTTTATGCTGCACTTTGGGCGGTCAATATTGCCAAAGTTGCTAACTTTAAGGTTTGGACTTGTCCCACACATTTTTCACCCTAAATTTGCAACGGCAATAAGGTACTTGAGCAAGTGCTGTATTAAACAGTATTAATAGGAACGAAAAAGCGTGTATTTTCGTCTAAAATTACAAAATGTTTCTCGAAAACACTGTTAATCATAAAGAACAATTCGGCTGGATCGAGGTCATCTGCGGATCCATGTTCTCAGGTAAGACCGAAGAACTTATCAGGCGCTTGAAGCGGGCCCAATTTGCCAAGCAAAAGGTAGAGATCTTCAAGCCAACGGTCGATATCAGGTACGATGAGGATATGGTCGTATCGCACGATGCCAACGAAATACCCTCCACCCCGGTACCGGCAGCGGCCAATATCCGGATTTTGGGCGATACCTGTGATGTGGTCGGTATTGACGAGGCCCAGTTTTTTGACGATGAAATTGTTACGGTCTGCAACGATTTGGCCAACAAAGGGGTTCGAGTGGTGGTTGCCGGACTTGACATGGATTTTAAGGGCAATCCCTTCGGGCCGATGCCTGCCCTGATGGCCACGGCCGAATACGTGACCAAGGTCCATGCCATATGTACCCGAACGGGCAATTTGGCCCATTACAGCTACCGGAAATCGAGCAACGACAACTTGGTGCTTTTAGGTGAAACGGAAGAATACGAGCCGTTGAGCAGGGCGGCATTTTACAAGGCCATGCTCAAGGAACGGGTAAGGCATATCGAAGTGGAGGGGGAAGAATTAAAGGCTAAAGGGAAAGATTCGGATGTCAAAGGCTAAAGAGACCGTTCTAGAAATAGACCTAGGGGCGCTCGCCCACAATTATGCCTATTTGAAGGCAAAATTAAAACCGGATACCAAATTTATGGGGGTGGTAAAGGCATTCGCCTACGGAAGCGATTCCGTGGCAATAGCCAAAAAGCTGCAAGACCTGGGCGTCGATTATTTGGCGGTTGCCTATGTAAAGGAAGGCGTTGTACTGAGAAAAGCGGGCATTACCGTGCCTATTTTGGTTTTACACCCCCTACCGGCCAGCTTCAAAAAGCTGATAAAGCACGATTTGGAACCCAGTATCTATTCTGAAAAAATACTCCTCGATTTTTTGCGTGCGGCCGAAGAACAGGGCCTGGGCAACTACCCGGTACACCTTAAGTTCAATACGGGCCTAAATCGATTGGGCTTTAGGGAAGACGAGGTAGAACACGTCTGTAACTTGGTAAAAGGCCGAAAGGAAATTCGGGTCGAATCGGTGTTCTCCCATCTGGCGGCATCGGAAGACTTGAACGAAGCTTTTTTTACTAAGTCACAGATCGCGGCCTATGAACGAATTACGGGGATGCTCGATAAGGGTCTGGGGTCCAAGCCCCTGCGACATCTGTTGAATACCTCCGGAATCATCAATTATCCCATGGCCCAGTACGATATGGTACGCAGTGGAATTGGACTGTATGGTTACGGAAACGAGGCCGCCATCGATAAGGAACTTCGGCCGGTAGCCAGGCTCAAAACCATCATTTCACAGATCAACAGGATACCGGCGGGCGAAACCGTGGGGTACAACAGGAAGTTTACCTCGCAGGGTCCTATAGTTTCGGCCACCCTGCCCGTCGGGCATGCCGATGGTATTGGTAGACCTTATGGCAAAGGAAAGGGCTATGTGGTCATCAATGAAAAAAGGGCCTACATATTGGGCAACGTATGTATGGATATGATCATGGTAGATGTAACCGACATCGATTGCAAGGCCGGTGACGAAGTAATCGTCTTCGGCGGCGAGTCCAGTGCCGAAACCTTGGCAAATCATGCGGGAACCATTTCCTATGAGCTGCTAACGGGCATCTCGCAACGCGTAAAGAGGGTCGTACTGGACGAATAAAGTTATTTAACATTTTCTTGGCAACCGTTTTTTTTACTACATTGCGCCAGCTATAAATATTAATCACCTAAAAACACAAAACCATGTGGAAAGAATTTAAGAATTTTATTATGACCGGTAACGTGATCGATTTGGCGGTCGCGGTTATTTTGGCTGGCGCCGTAGGCCTTGTCGTTAGCGGTTTCGTCAACGATATTATGATGCCTATTGTTGGGTATTTTGCCGGTGGAATGGATTTTGCCGATATGAAGGTAGTACTTTCAGAAGCCGTGGTGGCCGCTGACGGCACGGTCGAAACACCCGAAAGTGCCATTCGTTACGGTGCTTGGATCAATTCGATCATCAACTTGATCATTGTTGGTTTCGTATTGTTTATGATCGTTAGGGCATACAACAAGGTACGTAAGCCTGAGCCAGAGGCAGAACCGGCCCCTGCAGGTCCTACTGCCGAGGAACTTCTTGCTGAAATTCGCGATGAATTAAAGAAGAAAAACTAAACGGAATTGCCCCTTCGGTTGAAGAAGGGCTACCGCTACACAACAAAAAATTAATAAAGCCGCCAATGGAATAGCTCAATTTCATTGGCGGTTCTTTTTTTACAATATGTTATTTTTATAACAATTTGTTATATTTTAATTATCCCGTACGAATTTGCTTGTCCACTCTTAAAGGTTGCTGTACATTTGCGGCACAAAATTTATAAAACATGATAGTAGCGGTTGTAGGAGCCACCGGAATGGTCGGCGAGGTTATGTTAAAGGTGTTGGCAGAGCGCAATTTCCCGATTACAGAGCTGCTTTTGGTAGCATCGGAGCGATCTGTTGGTAAAAAACTGGAGTACAAGGGACAGGAATATTCGGTTATAAGTCTGGCCGAAGCCGTCGCAAAAAAGCCCCATATTGCCATTTTTTCGGCGGGAGGCGATACCTCATTGGAATGGGCCCCCAAGTTTGCCGAGGCGGGTACGACGGTCGTGGACAACTCCTCTGCATGGCGGATGGACCCGACCAAAAAACTGGTCGTTCCCGAGATAAACGCCGATGTGCTTACCCGCGAAGACAAGATCATAGCCAATCCGAATTGTTCGACCATTCAACTGGTCATGGCATTGGCCCCCTTGCATAGAAAATATAAGATGAAAAGGGTGCTGGTTTCCACATACCAATCGGTATCGGGGACGGGAGTCAAAGCGGTCAGGCAATTGGAGAACGAGATGGCGGGTATCGATGGAGAAATGGCCTACCCCTATCCCATCAATAGAAACGCCTTGCCCCATTGCGATGTGTTTTTAGAAAACGGCTATACCAAGGAAGAGATGAAATTGGCGCGTGAACCCCAAAAAATATTGGACGATAGGTCGTTTTCCGTCAGTGCCACCGCCGTGCGCATTCCTACCGCGGGCGGTCATTCCGAATCGGTGAACGTGGAGTTCGAGAACGATTTTGAATTGGGCGATGTCCGAAGAATACTTAACGACACCCCTGGCGTCACGGTGCAGGACAACCCGGATACCAATACCTATCCCATGCCCATCTACGCCCATAATAAGGATGAGGTCTTTGTCGGTCGGATCCGTAGGGACGAGACCCAAAGAAATACCCTGAACATGTGGATCGTTGCCGACAACCTTCGAAAAGGGGCAGCTACGAATGCGGTGCAAATTGCCGAGTATTTGGTAGCCAATAAGTTGGTGTAAGGCGACTGCCGTTCTAAAATTTAGTTAAAACCTGTGCATTGCCCCTATTGTACAGGTTTTTTTATGGTATTTTTGGTCGGTTAGAATGAAATCGGCATGAAAAAAACGGTCTTGATTACCGCATTTCTAAGTTTGTTGTTCTCTTGTAAAAGCGAAACCCGAAAAAATAAGATTGAAGTGACATACCCCACTACCGCCAGAGTAGATACCGTAGATAACTATTTTGGAACAGAGGTCAAAGATCCCTACCGTTGGTTGGAAGATGACCGAAGCAAGGAAACGGAGGCCTGGGTCGAGGCCCAGAACCGGGTTACTTTCGATTATTTGAACACAATACCGTTTCGCAACGACCTTAAGCAACGCTTGGAAGACCTTTGGAACTATGAGAAACTGGGCGCCCCGTTCAAAGAGGGGGGCTACACCTATTTTTATAAGAACGATGGCCTACAAGACCAGTATGTGGTCTACCGGAAAAAGGACGAAGGCGAAGCCGAGGTGTTCTTGGACCCGAATACCTTTTCGGAAGACGGTACCACCTCCTTGGCCGGATTGAGCTTTACCAAAGACGGCTCGCTGGCGGCTTACTTGATTTCGGAAGGGGGCAGCGACTGGCGAAAAGCCATCGTCATCGATACCGAGACCAAGCAAGTGGTTGAAGACACCCTGACCGATATCAAGTTCAGCGGAATATCGTGGAAGGGAAACGAAGGCTTCTATTATTCGAGCTACGACAAGCCTGAGGGCAGCGAACTTTCGGCCAAGACCGACCAACACAAGGTCTATTTTCACCGACTGGGTACGCCCCAAAAAGAAGACCGATTGGTATATGGGGGGCGGCCCGGGGAAAAACACCGCTATGTGGGCGCTTCGGTTACCGAAGACCAACGCTACTTGGTACTGTCGGCCTCGGTTTCCACTTCGGGAAACAAACTCTTTATTCAAGATTTGGAAGATCCCAATGGAATGTTGGTTCCTATTGTAAACGACACCGAATCGGACAATTACATTATCGAAAATGTAGGCACAAGACTTTATATCGTTACCAATAGAAATGCTCCGAACAAAAAGGTCGTTACGGTAGATGTGTCCGATCCTTCCCCTGAAAACTGGGAAGATCTTATTCCGGAAAAGGAAAACGTACTTTCCCCCAGTACCGGGGGCGGATACTTTTTTGCCAACTATATGGTCGATGCCATTAGCAAGGTCTTTCAGTACGATTATGAAGGCAACTTGGTACGGGAGGTGAAACTACCGGGGGTGGGAAGCGCCGGTGGGTTTGGAGGCAAAAAGGAGGAAAAGGAATTCTATTTTTCCTTCACCAATTACATTGTGCCCGGCTCATCGTTCAAGTACGATGTCGAGACAGGGGCGTACGAGCCCTACTGGACCCCCGATATCGACTTTAATCCCGGGGATTACGAGAGCAACCAAGTGTTTTTTACATCGAAGGACGGCACCAAGATCCCCATGATCATTACCCATAAAAAAGGGCTGCAACGAACCGGGAAGAACCCCACGATCTTATACGGTTACGGGGGCTTCAACATCAGCCTTACCCCATCGTTCAGTATCGTCAACGCGGTTTGGCTCGAGCAGGGGGGCGTCTACGCGGTTCCCAACCTAAGGGGGGGCGGGGAATACGGCAAGGAATGGCATAAGGCGGGCATAAAGACCAAAAAGCAGAACGTATTCGACGATTTTATCGCGGCCGCCGAATTTTTGATAGACGAAGGGTATACTTCGTCGGACTATCTGGCAATCAGGGGGGGGAGCAATGGAGGCCTTCTCGTGGGAGCCACCATGACCCAGCGTCCCGATTTGATGAAGGTGGCCTTGCCCGCCGTAGGGGTGTTGGATATGCTTAGGTACCATACCTTTACCGCAGGTGCGGGCTGGGCCTACGATTATGGTACATCCGAAGACAGCAAAGAAATGTTCGAGTACCTCAAGGGCTACTCACCCCTGCACAATGTAAGGGAAGGCG
This sequence comes from Pseudozobellia thermophila, assembly GCF_900141855.1. GTDB lineage: Bacteria > Bacteroidota > Bacteroidia > Flavobacteriales > Flavobacteriaceae > Pseudozobellia > Pseudozobellia thermophila. The sequence continues at coordinate 294,515 of NZ_FQYU01000001.1, read as the reverse complement.
TAAATTACCCGGCCACCTTGATAACCACGGGCGACCACGACGACCGCGTGGTTCCCGCACACAGTTTTAAGTTTGCCGCCGAACTGCAGTCAAAACAGGCGGGCGACAACCCCGTACTGATCCGTATCGAAACCAATGCAGGGCATGGCGCGGGCACCCCTGTGAGCAAGACCATCGATCAATATGCCGATATCTTTGGTTTTACGCTTTACAATATGGGGTTTGACCGACTGCCCAACCAAGCGGTCGTAAAGAAGTTCAAAGATTGATGCGATTGCGCCCTAAAGATTCATTATAATACCATAAACTCCGTTTTTGTTTTAAGACGGGGTTTTCCATTTGCCCCTAACAATTTACGTATGTTACAAGTAGACCATGTATCTTTCTCCTATGAAGACGGAGTGACCGTTTTGGAGAATATCAACCTACGGATCGCCAAGGGCGAACATATATCCATTATTGGTGAAAGTGGTTGTGGTAAGAGCACCCTGTTGAAGATCATATACGGGCTTCTCGATATTGAAGTGGGAGAGGTCTATTGGGACGATACACAAGTTTTGGGCCCGCTTTACAATTTGGTGCCGGGCGAATCGTACATGAAATACCTGGCCCAAGACCTCGATTTGATGCCCTATACGACGGTAAGGGAGAACATTTCGGAATTTTTGTCCGTCTTTGAACGCGAACGTTCCGAGGAAAGAATCGACGAACTTCTCGAACTGATCGAAATGACCGATCAAGCCGATACCAAGGTGCGCTATCTTAGCGGGGGGCAACAACAGCGGGTCGCTTTGGCCCGGGCCTTGGCACAAGAACCCAAAGTGTTGTTGTTGGACGAACCTTTTAGCCATATCGACAATTTTAGAAAGAACAACCTGCGCCGAAATATCTTCGGATATCTGAGAAGGCAAAAGGTTACCGTGATAACGGCTACCCACGACCCTATGGACATGCTTCCGTTCGCCGACCGGGTGGTGGTACTCAAAGACAAGTTCATTATCGCCAAAGACACCCCCAAGAACCTTTATGAGCGGCCGCAGGACCTTTATATCGCTTCCTTGTTCGGAGAGGCCAACCGGATTCCCATTAACATTCTTAAATCGTACGCCGATACCAAAAGAAGGATCATTGTTTATGCCCACGAATTCAAGGTTTCCCAGAAATCCGGATTAGAGGTGGTCGTAAAGGGCTCTTACTATATGGGCGGGTATTTTATGATCGGGGGAATCTACGAAGGCCACGACATTTATTTTCATCACCATCAGCCTTTGGAGGTGGGCAAGGTGGTTTTTCTCAATATTTCCATAGATACCATCAACCAACGTTTGGCAACGCCTTGATCGATGGATAGGGACCACGTCATACAGGAACTACAGTTCAAGGCCGTTCGGAGCAGCGGGGCAGGTGGTCAGCATGTCAATAAGGTCGCTACCAAGGTGGAACTGGCGTTTGATGTGGCCGAATCGGCTGCGCTTTCCGAAGCGGAAAAAGAACGGATTTTCGACAAATTGGCCAACAGGATCAACAAAGATCATGTATTGCAACTGCAATGCGATGATAGCCGGAGCCAATCGAAAAACAAGGCCTTGGCCATCGAAAGGTTTCTCGAACTCCTTGAAAAGGCCCTAAAAAGAAAAAAGAAACGCAGAAAGACGAAACCTTCCAGGTCGTCTATCGAAAAACGGCTAAAGTCTAAGAAAAACCAAGCCCTGAAAAAGGCGAACAGGGGAAAGCCCCGAATCGATTGAAACGCTCCGGGGCCCTTCGCCACGGGAATACCGTAGCGCAACATCAACTCTCTTTATCAGAACTCCTGCTTACCGAACTCACTGTCGATGAATTTTGACCTGTTTTTGTTCTTATTGAAATTGTAGGATAGGTTCAACAATACCATATCCACTTCGTACACATAATTCGTGGTGGTGTAGAACTCGCCCTCGCGATAGGTGGTAATGCGCTGTTCGTTCGTGTCGAACAAGCCCATATCTATGTTCTGCCATTGCAAGGTGGCCGTTAGACGGTTGTCGAGGAAGGATTTTTTAAAGGTAAGATTGGGCGAATAGAAGCGCGAATCTTCCCCTTGTGCCGTAATGCGCTCCGATAGATAGTTAAAGGTAAACTGCAAGGAAGCGGTTTCACTAAAATCGTAGGTGCTGTTGGCATTGACCGAATACATAATGGCATCGCTATCGACCGGCCGGCCGTCAAATTCACCATCGATGGAATAGTTGTACAGGTTGGCCCCGATAAAGTTCGACCAGTTTTTGGTGGGCTTCAATTGGGTTCCTATTTCGAGTCCGATCGATCGGGCCTTGCCTACATTGGAGTAGATCCGGTTTAAAATGGTATCGTTGTAGATGGTGTTTACCCGGTTCACCAAATTTTTGGTGTCGCGGTAATAGGCCGTTGCAAAAATCGAATTTCCACCGTCGAAGTTTTTACTGATACCCACTTCCAACAAGTCGATGAACTCGGGTTTTAGGGTGGGGTCTCCCTGTTCCAGGGTCTCGGAGTGCTCGCGTTCGGGAAAAGGGTTCATTTTAAAGGTCGTGGTGCGTTCTACCCTTTTACTATAGGCGGCCTTGAGTTTTGTGTTGTTCTCGAAGGTGTATTGGACAGATGCCGAAGGAAAGGGCTTGACATAGTCGTAGGCATAGGTGGTATCGATAAGGCCCTGCTTATCGCGAAGATCAAGCTCGCGGTCCATGGCCTCTAAGCGAAGGCCGGCCGCGTATTCCCACTTGTCCTTGGATCCGGTAAGTTGGGCATAGCCCGAATGAATGCTTCTCTGCAGGTCTACTTCACTTGAAAATTCGGGGACAAGCTCAAAAACGCCCCCTGTGGTATCGTCTTTTCGTTCGTATACGAAATCGCCCGTATGGTCGAGATTTCGATATTGGTAGCCGGTTTCGAGCTGGCCGAAGGCAAAGGGTTTCCAGGCATAGTCGATAGACAGGCGAATACCGTTAAGCGGGTTGTCGTTGGTATTGTACTCTTGTTGGTAAACGATACTTCTATCGGGTTCGCCCAAGTTGTCACTTTCCGTTGGTCCGCCCAATAAGGTATATTCGTATAAAAAGGAGGTCGATAGCTTTGAGGTGTTGTCGAATGTATGGGCATAGTCAAAGCTTCCCAGTACAAAATCGCTCTTTCGTGTCCTGAGGTTATGATTGTAATACTGAAAGGTATAAAAGCGTTCCCCTCCCACTGACGGGCTTATTCCGTGGTTATCGTAGTAAACGATATCCGCCAAGCGGTCTTTCTTTCTTTTGCCTCCGTAAAAGCCCAGGGAATAGGAGTTCTTGTCGTTAGGGGCGTAATCTACGGTAAACCGGCCGCTGTAATTGATTTCGTCGAAGCTGCGTTCGCCGGTGGAGGGGAATTGTGTCAAGGTATCGTTTATGATGGTATACACATCGCCCTCACGCCGTCCGCCGAGGTCGTTGCGTTGGTAACTGGCCCCCATCGAAATGTTCCAGTCCCCCTTGCGGATATTATAGGTGGCATCCGCCCCATAGCGCTGGTGTACCTTATCGTTACCGTAGGTTTCAAGGGAGGGAAGGCCTCCTTTTAGGTTCACTTGGGCAAAGGTACCGTCGGCGGCACCTTTTTGGGTAATGATGTTCATAATGCCCGCTTTGCCCTCGGGATCGTATTTGGCCGAGGGTGCGGTAATCACCTCCACCCGCTCTATGGCATTGGCCGGAAGCTGGTTCAAAAGGTTCGACGCATTGCCCTGCACCGGGTTTCCGTTGAGCAGTACCACAAATCCCTTGCTGCCGCGAACACTGATCTCGCCTTGTCCGTCAACGCTAACCGAAGGTATGTTCTTGATAATGTCGGTGGCGCTGCCCCCAAGGCTGTTTTGAAATTTTTTGGTATCGAAGACCTGTCGGTCTATCTTGTTGATGACCGTGGCACGTTCGCCCTTTACCACTACCTCTTCGAGTTGGGTTCCACCCATGGTCAAGGCTATGGTGCCCAGGTCGACCCCGTTTCTGTTTTGGACTACTATATCTTTGACGGTCTTGGTTTCGAAGCCGATAAAAGAAGCTTCGAGGTAGTAGGTGCCGTTCTTGACGTTTTCAATGGCAAATAAACCGTTCAGGTCGGTAATGACCCCGGTAACCAGTTCGCCGTTTTCTTGGTCGAAGAGGGCCGCTGTGGCATATTCCAGGGGATAATCGTTCTCTCCGTCCGTTATTTTACCAGTAATTTGGGCGGATACAGATAAAGGAAGTAGGGTAATTAGGAAAAATAAAAAAGGGTACAGCTTCATAATCAATAGGTTTGGTATTAAAGAGGTGTCGAAATTACCCCGTACCCCTATTGAATTATGGTCTGTTTGAAAAAGTTAAGGTACGATCGCTGCTTTTTTGAACTGAAGTGGCGTTTGTCCTCCGTGCCGCTTAAAATATTTTACGAAGTGCGACACATCGGTAAAGTCAAAGGCATAGGCAATTTCCGTAACCGAAAGGTCGGTATAGAGCAGTAACCGCTTGGCTTCTTTTATGATATGTTCGGCAATGACGGTAGAAGCCGTCTTATCGTGTTTTCTTTTGCAAAGGGCATTCAGGTTCTGCGAGGTGGTGTTCAACCTTTCGGCGTAATAGGCCACGTCGTTTTTCAATTTGTTCCCCAAGAGTTCATCGAAGCGCTGTTCGAGGTCGTTGGCGGTCAGGGTTTCATCGATGGTAACGTAGCTCAATATTTTTGAGAATAGGGCTTTTAATACACCTTCCACCAATATGTCCCTGCTCGTGCAGTTTTCCTTTATCTCCTTCGAAGCAATTTCGAGAAGGGCTTGTACCGTGGGGTCCTTGTCCGGATGAAGCACCCGTATGTTCGCCAGCTGTTTTAGTTGGAGGTTGATATGCTTGTCCAGCGTTTTTTCCAAGAACCCTTCCTTAATAATGATGACAAAGCCTTCCGGAAGGGTATCTATTTCCCAGTGGTGCACTTCGTCCCTATTTATGATAAAAACTACGGGAGGTGTTATGGGGTAGGCCGTTTCGTCCATGTAGTGCATGCCGCTTCCTGCGCTAAAGTATACGAGCTCCATATACTTGTTGTGCCGGTGCGGCTTGGTATAGCGCTTGTTGACATCAAAGGCTTCGATCTTGATATCGGCCAGGGCGGATATTTTGGAATAGGTCTTGATTTTGTTTCGTAGCAATCGTTCGGGTTTTAACTTGGCCGCGCCCAAAGGGATAACCGAGGGACGTTTCCAATGTATTATGCTTTAGGATAGAATAAAGATAGTGGATCGAAGGGCAAATTCGGGACTCGAACAAGCTTCGAATGGCTAAAAATACTGACACAAAGTACTTAAATTGTAGCACTTTCCGGTAAACATCTAAAATACCTTTAAATCTTCGCCCAATAGCCCCACATCCTAAAAATCAAATTTCAACTGTACCGAAACGGTCTCCTTTTTTTGGGTTTTTGTGTCTTTTTCGGTGTTGAGGTTGGCCAGGGAAATGCCCAGCAAGCGCACCGAATTTTGCAGTTTTTCTTGGTATAGAAGCTCCTTTGCGGTTTCGAGGATCAATTCTTTTTCGGCAATATAGTAGGGCAGGGTCTTGCTTCGTGTATTCAGGGTAAAGTCGCTGTACTTTATTTTAAGGGTTACCGTTTTTCCGGCAGTCTTCGATTTTTTTAGGCGTCGTTCCAATTCCGATGCAATGTGGTCCAGCCGTTCCAGCATAAAGATTTCGCTGCTCAGGTTTTCGCTGAAGGTGCGCTCGGCCCCTACCGATTTGGGAATGCGGTGCGGTTTTACGGGACTGGTGTGTATGCCCCTGACCACATGGTAATAGTAACGGCCACTTTTGCCAAAGTGTTCTTCTAAAAACTGTTCTGTTTTTTGTTTTAGGTCCTTGCCCGTAAAAATGCCCAGTTTGTACATTTTTTCAGCGGTCACCTTTCCCACGCCATAAAATTTTCTGATTTCCAAGTCCTCCAGAAATTGCAGAACCTCCTCTGGGTTTACGGTCTTTTGTCCGTTGGGCTTGTTCACGTCGCTGGCCACTTTGGCGATAAATTTGTTGATGCTGATACCTGCCGAGGCATTCAGGCCCGTGGTATCGAAAATCCTTTGGCGTATTTCTTGGGCGATCAAAGTGGCCGAGGGGTTCCCCTTTTTGTTCACCGTTACATCTAGATAGGCCTCGTCCAGTGATAGGGGCTCTACCAGATCGGTATACTCGTAGAATATGTTTCTGATTTGATGTGATATTTCTCGGTAACGATCAAAACGGGGTTTTACGAAAATGAGTTCGGGGCAATTGCGTTGGGCGATAACACTGCTCATGGCACTCCTGACCCCAAATTTTCGTGCTTCGTAACTGGCGGCGGCCACCACGCCGCGCTTTGAGCTTCCTCCAACGGCAATGGGCTTTCCGCGCAGTTCCGGATGGTCTAGCTGCTCAACCGATGCGTAGAAGGCATCCATGTCTACATGAATGATCTTTCGTCTTGGAAAATCGTTGGACATGCTGTAAAATTAAGGTATATTTAGTTGGATGGAAACACAAAGAAAAACGGCGATAGTGCTTGGGGCGACCGGGTTGACAGGGGGTATTTTATTACGGCTTTTGTTACAGGACGATCGCTATGAAAAGATAAAATTGTTCTCCCGTTCAAGCACGGGCCTTGTAGATAAAAAGATAGAGGAGCATTTGGGCAATTTGATGCAATTGGAACAATTTGAAGCCGATTTTACCGGTGATGAGGTGTTCTGTTGCATCGGTACCACCAAGTCGAAAACACCACAAAAAGAAATGTACCGCAAGATTGATTACGGTATTCCCGTAGCGGCAGCCAAGCTCTGTGCCCAAAATGGTATTTCGGGTTTCTTGGTGATATCTTCAATGGGTGCCAATGCCAAGAGCCGCGTTTTTTACAATCGTTTAAAGGGTGAAATGGAAGAAGCGGTACTCCGTGAAGACCTAAAGAACACCTATATCTTTAGACCTTCGTTGATAGGGGGCAAACGTGAAGAAAAACGTTTGGGCGAATGGGTGTTCAAACAACTCATGAAAGGTGTAAATTTGGTCTTGGCCGGCCCCTTGGAGAAATATCGCTCCATAGACCCGGAGACCATAGCAAAGGCTATGGTGATTGTAGCGAATAGAGGGTATTCCAGGTCTATAATTGAATCGGATAAAATACATCAAATAGCATCAGGTGATAGAGATTGAACGTAAATTTTTGGTTACCTCCCCAGCGTATCAAGAACAGGCCACTTCGAAAGAGCGAATAGTTCAAGGCTTTTTGAATACGCATCCGGAGCGAACGGTTAGGGTCAGGATCAAGGCAGATTCTGGTTTTTTAACCGTAAAGGGAAAATCGAACGATGCCGGAACCATACGGTTTGAATGGGAAAAGGAGATTCCAATATTCGATGCCGAACAGTTATTGCTTATTTGTGAACCAGGCGTTATCGATAAGGTGCGCTATAATGTACCCGTGGGGCAACATATTTTTGAAGTAGACGAGTTTTATGGCGACAATGAAGGCTTGGTCGTGGCCGAAGTGGAACTACGGGAAGAGGAAGAAAATTTTAAAAAACCGGAATGGTTGGGGAAAGAGGTAACGGGCGAAGTAAGATACTACAATTCGCAATTGGGTAAAAAACCGTTTAAATCGTGGTAGCCTACAATTGAAAGGCCGAGTCGTTTTGGTCTAGATAGCTTTTGGTGGATATACCCCTTAAATTATTGATTATGATGTGGTTCAAGAGCTCTTCGGGAGTAAATTTTTCGTAGAAGTTCTTGTTTTCGGCGTGCACAATGTATTCCATACGATTGTAATAAAGTTCATAGGTAAGGTCAATATTGACGTCTTTTCTGATCTGGCCTTTCTCCTGCCCACTTAAAAGCAGGTCCTTCACAAGAACGGAAACCTCTTTTTCGCGAAAATCATTGAACACACGGTAGACATTGGGATAGTATTTTTTTAGGCTTCGCAAAAAATTGGGACTGAAAGATTTAAAGGTATCCAACCCTATCCTGTAAATACCTATTACAGCTCGGATAGGGTCAGATTTTTCCTTTTCTACACAGTCGTTTATTTCAGACCTTAACTTGTTCATAAGAGCCGCCAAACTTTCCTGAATAATCTCTTCCTTGCCCTTAAAGTTCTCGTATATCGTTTTTTTTGATATACCGAGCTCTTGGGCCAGGTCGTCCAGCGTAAAGCGCTTGCTTCCAAATATTGCAAACTTCGAAAGGGCAAATTCCAAAAAGCGGTCCTTGTTGAACATAGGTCGTTATATTAGTGCCATCCACCACCTAGGGAACGGTATAACTCTACTGTAGCAGACAATTGGGCAAGCTTGTTGCTGACCAGGTTAAGTTCTGCGTTCAATGAGTTTTCCCTTGCGGTCAACAGGTCCAAATAGGTTAAGTATCCACTGTTTAATAGTTCTTCCGAGTTCGATTCGGCCCTTTTTAGGGCGACCACTTGTTTGGTCACATAAGCTTCTTTTTCAACGGCCGTATTATATTCGTTCAAAGCATCCGAAACCTCTTTTCCTGCGGTAAGCAGGGTCTTTTTAAAGGTAAGGAGCGCCTGCTCTTGCTGGGCCTTTGCCACTTCGTAAGCGGTTCTGACCTTTCGGCCGTTCAAAATGGGCTGCGTAAGGCCGCCGACGAGGTTGGCGAAAATAGAACTGCTGTCGATCCAATTATCGATCTCCAGACTTTGAAAACCGCCTTGGGCCGAAAGGGTAATGGACGGATAGAAGTTGCTTCTTGCCACATTGGTGAGTTCAAAACTGTTTACCAATCCGAATTCGGCCTGCATAATATCGGGTCGGTTGCGCAACAATAAGGCAGGTACCCCAAGTTGCATATCGCTGGCCAGCTCTTGGTCGTCAAGGGAACCACGGGTATAGGTCTGTGGTTGCTCTCCCAAAAGAATACTCAAGGTCGTCTCTGTCTTAAAAAGCGAGTTTTTAAGGTCTAACAACTGGCTTTGGGCACTGTACAACTGTGCGGCCGTTTGGTCTACACCGACTTGGTTCGCCTGCCCTGCCTCTTTCAGGGCGGTAATGGTCTCCAAGCTCCTCATACGGTTTTCAATGGTCTCCTCGGTTACGGCAATTTGCTTGTCCAGGGCCAACAACTGATAGTATGTGGTAGCTATTTGTGCCACCAAACTGGTTTTAACGGCTTTGTGGGCCGCAACGGTCTGCAGGTAACTGGCGTCGCTTGCCCGTTTGGTACTTCTTATCTTCCCCCAGATATCGGCCTCCCAAGAAAGGGTTCCCGAGGTCTCGAATTGGTTATAGGGTTGAGAGAAGATACTACCGAACTGACCGTTTTCACTGGTTCTTGCGGTTCTGGTAGCACTTGCCGCACCGTTAATGGTAGGCAGGTAACCTGCTTTCCCCTGTTTTACATAGGCCTCTGCCGCTGCGATGTTCTGCAGGGCAATACGGATGTCGAGGTTGTTTTCCAATCCTTTTTCGATATAACCTTTCAGATAGGGATCGGTAAAAAGGTCTTTGTATGACACCGAGGCAAAAGAGATACTGTCTTGGGGCAGTTGGTCGGTACGGTACAGGTTTTCGGTCTCGACCTGGGGCCGCTCATAGGTCTTGGCCGTAAAGCAAGATTCCAACAAGAGCGGAAGCATGGCCACCAACAAGAATTTATTTATAGCTGATTTCTTCATGATTTCTCTAGTTCTTTATTTCTTCGATTGTTTCTTGGGGAGCACCGCTCACCTTTTCTTGAATGGATTGGAAAATAACGTACAATGCCGGTATAACGAAGACACCGAACACGGTACCGATCAACATGCCCCCAACGGCACTCATACCTATAGATCGGTTACCAACGGCACCGATACCCGATGATAGGGCCAATGGCAATAGACCGAGGATAAAGGCGAAAGACGTCATTAATATAGGTCTAAGTCGCGCTTTTGCACCGTCAATGGCCGAGTCGATGATAGACATGCCGTGTTTTCTACGCTGCAAGGCAAATTCTACGATAAGAATGGCGTTTTTGGAAAGCAGACCGATCAACATGATCAAGGCGATCTGGAAGTAAATGTTGTTTTCAAGTCCTGCCAGGTTGATAAATCCGATAGCCCCGGCAATACCAATGGGTAGCGACAGTATGATCGACAAGGGCAATATGTACGATTCGTACTGGGCGCTTAGCAAGAAATAAACGAATATCAAACTCAACAGGAAGATGAGTACGGTTTGGCTACCTGCACTGTTTTCCTCTTTGGTAAGCCCGGAATATTCATAGGTGTAATTGGTGGGCAATACCTGGGCGGCAACTTCTTCGATGGCCTTAATGGCATCACCTGTAGAATAACCGGGGTTCATGGCACCGTTGATCTTTACCGAGCTCAACAGGTTGAACCTACTTACCACCTCCGGACCGTAAATTTTCTTTAAGGATACGAATTGCGATACGGCTACCGATTCGCCATTGCCGTTGGTTACAAAAATATGGTTCAACGAATTTTCGTCGGCCCTGTCTTCGGGTTTGGCTTGGATCATGACACGGTATTGCTTACCGAACTTGTTAAAGTCGGTTGTGTACAATCCACCATAATATCCTTGCATGGCGTTGAAAATATCGGTAACGGCCAATCCGGCCGATTTTATTTTTTCGATATCGACCTGCAATTCGTATTGCGGGAAATTCGGATTGAACGACGTGATGGCGTATTGCACCTCTGGTCTTGCGTTCAATGCGGCCAAGAATTCGTTTGTGGTTTGGCCTATGGTCAGCCAATCGTCGGCATCCTTACTCTGTAGGTTAAGTTCAAAACCTGCAGAGTTTCCGAAACCTCGAACACTGGGCGGGGCGATAAAGATAATATTGGCCTCTTTAATGGCCGATGCCTTGGCAAATAGGGTTTTAATGGTCGCACCTACCGAAAGGGAATCGGCTTTGCGATCATCAAAGTCCTGTAGTTTGATTACCGAAAAGGCGTATGAGCCACCGTTTACCCCGTTCAAGAAACTTCTACCGGCAATGTTCATCCTAGATTTGATAACATCCATGGATTGGTAGATCGAATCCAATTTCTTAACCGTTTCCTGGGTTTTTTCCAAAGTGGTACCCGGAGCCAATGATACGTCGGTAAAGATAATACCTTGATCTTCGTTCGGTATAAAACCGGTTGGTGTAGACCTAAAAAGGGCTACGGCGATGGCAGAAAAGACAACCAAGGATAAAACCGTCAACCATTTTTTGTTTGAAAAGAACTTTACCGAACCGATATATTTATCCGTCATCGCATCAAATGCCGTATTGAATGCGGTGAAGAAACGTTTCGAAAGTCCCTTTTTCTTATGTTCTTCCGACGGGTTGTGGGGTTTAAGGAAAAGTGCTGCCAAGGCAGGACTCAGGGTTAAGGCGTTTACCGCGGAAATAAGAATGGCAATGGCCAGGGTAATACCGAATTGTTGGTAGAACACACCCGAAGAACCACTGATAAAGGATACGGGGATAAATACCGCCGACATAACCAAGGTAATGGATATAATGGCTCCGGATATTTCCGACATGGCCGACTTGGTGGCCGTTTTGGCGTTTTCCGCACCTTCTTCCATTTTGGCATGTACCGCTTCTACCACCACAATGGCATCATCTACCACAATACCAATGGCCAAGATCATGGCAAAAAGGGTCAACATGTTGATGGAGTACCCAAATAGCGAGAGGAAGAAGAAGGTACCGATAATGGCCACCGGCACGGCAATCGCAGGTATCAGGGTAGACCTAAAATCCTGTAGGAACAGGAACACGACGACAAATACCAGCAAGAAGGCCTCGATAAGGGTCTGTACCACATGATCGATAGAGGCATCCAAGAAGTCTTTGGTGTTGTACGGGATTACATAATCGATTCCCTTTGGAAAATCCTTCTTACTTTCTTGTAGGATATCTTGGATGGCGTCGATGATCTGGTTGGCGTTCGAACCCGAGGTCTGAAAGATACCCACGGCGGTACCGGGTTTTCCCATACCTTCGTTCAGGGTACTGTAACTGTAGGCGCCCATTTCAATTTCGGCCACATCACCAAGACGTAAATATTGTCCGTTATCCTGTGCTTTGATGATGATGTTCCCATATTCGGCCTCTTCGGAAAGACGGCCCTTGTATTTAAGTACGTATTCGTAAATACCATCGGCATTTTCACCGATCTTACCTGTGGCCGCCTCAAGGTTTTGCTCGCGCAATGCCGCTTGAATATCGGATGGCATCAGTTTATAGGCCGCCATTTTTTCGGGGTTCAACCAAATACGCATCGAGTAATCCTTGGCACCGAACACGGTAACGTTTCCTACCCCTTCGATACGTTGCAACTTGGGCACCAAATTGATTCGGGCATAGTTTTCGACAAAGGTGGCGTCGTAGTTTTCGTTCTCCGAAAATAGGGAGAAGAACATTAGGGCACTTGTCTGTGCCTTTTGGGTAGTTACCCCGGTGTTTATTACGGCCTCTGGCAGTACGCTATTGGCGCGGGCCACCCTGTTCTGAACGTTTACGGCGGCAATATCGGGGTCGGTACCCAGTTTGAAGAATACGTTTATATTGGCTGATCCGTCATTACTGGCGGTAGAAGTCATGTACAACATGCCTTCGACACCATTGATCTGCTCCTCCAACGGGGTAACAACACTATTGAGCACCGTTTCGGCGTTTGCACCGGTATAGGTAGCTGAAACCTGTACCGTAGGCGGTGCAATTTCAGGATACTGTTCAACGGGCAGGGAGGTCAGTCCTAAAATACCCAGAATGGCAATAATGATCGATATCACCGTAGATAGTACGGGACGATCTATAAATTTTTGAAACATTGTTCTCTATTTATGGATTATGGAATGTATGTAGTGGTTGTTATTGGACAGGGTTTATGGTCATTCCGTCCCTTAATTTGGTCACTCCCTCAAGAACGATTTTGGTTCCTTCCTCAATTCCCTTTTCCACGATAAACCCTTTTTGGGTGTTCGCCACTATGTTTATGGGCATTGTAGTAATGGTATTGTCGTCTTTTAGTACATAGACCAGTTTTTTGCCTTGAAGGTCTATGGTGGCCTCCTGTGGAATTTCATAGGCACCTCCATAAACAACCGGCATCTTGATCTTACCGGTACTACCACTGCTTAGCAAATTGTTTTTGTTCTTAAAATCGGCCCTCGCCGTTACACTTCCTGTAGTGCCGTTGATTATGGAGTTGATCATGGCTATTTTTCCGGGTTCGGGATATTCTTGGCCATTGATCATAACCAGGGTTACCTCGGGGGCATTTTTAAGGTCAATACCGTTGTTCTCGTTTTTTGGCAAGGATTCCTTTAGGGCCAGAAGCTCTTTTTCGTTCAATGAAAAATAGGCACGTACCTCGCTCACATCCGATACCGTAGTTAATGGTTGGGTCATATTTGAGCTTACCAAAGCTCCTGTTTTATAGGGAATCTCGCCAATGTAACCGTCTACCGGACTGGTAATTCGCGAATAGCCAATGTTGGATACAATACTCTCATAATTGGCCTTGGCCTGGGCGAGTTGTGCTTTCGCCGTTTCCAGTTGTACCTCACTGATGATGTTTTTTTCAACGAGGGGCTTAAGTTTATCTACCTCTACTTGGGCGACGTTTACCGCTGCTTTGGCAGCGTTGGCATCTTGGTTAAGGGTTTGGGTCTCCAATTTAAAAAGCAATTGTCCTTTTTTAATTTTCTGCCCTTCCTCAACATATACTTCTTGTATAAAGCCGCTTACTTTTGGCCATATTTCAACATTCTGCTTACCTTCTAGGGTCGTGGCAAATTCATTATATATAGTGATGTCTTTCTTTTGCAGTTCACCGACCTTTAAACTTGGTGGCGGGGGTGCAGCGGCGCCTGCCTGCTTTTCGGGGGTGGTTCCAAAACAGGAACTTAAAAGAAGACCTGCACTTAATAGTCCTATGATTGATAATTTCTTCATTTTGTAGGTGGATGTTTGTATGTGGTTAATAATATGAACGTGTTAAGGTTTTGTTAATTCTGAATGTTCGGAAATAAACGAACTATAAAGACAAAAAAATTATTCCTGTATATTCTTTAAATCTTCAATAGCCTTTCTATATATTGCTTTTGTATCTTCTACGCATTTCATGTATATCTTCTTCTTTTCTTTGTTGGCTTCGTGTTTTTTAGGGTTATGGACTATGTTATAGCTTTCAACTTTCTTTATCATTTCCGACTCTTTTTCCAGTTTTTTGAGCACTGCATTCAGTTTTCCGATAAAAAAAGCGTCTTTATTGGCAATCTTGAAATATCTTTTTCTGTCTCCCGACTTGGTAAAATATTTAATAAAATCCATTTGCAACAGTAAGTTAAGCGATGTGGAAACCGAGCTTTTACTGGCACATTGTTTTGTTAGGCAATCTTCAAAAGTAAGTCCGTCCTCCTCTGTAATGACCAAATTCGCGAAAATTCTTGCAGCCAACGGAGGCAGGGAATATTCCGATTCAAAATGAACCCCTAGCTCTTCTATTAATTGCTGTTTAGCTTCTTCTTTGTTCATACCTATAAAAATTGAAGGGACAAAGGTACAGTTAGTTCGGAAAGAAACAAACCAAAAGAACTTAAAATTCGATAATAAGTGCTAATTTTTTGTTAAAGAACGGGCTCAATTGGGTAGGATACCCTCCTTATCGATCAGGGGTATAGGCGCTAAGGCTTGTTCGGAAATACTGTATTTGGGAAACAGAAACCGTTTTTCATATAGTTTTCCATCGGCAAAAAAGGTAACGAAAAACTCATTGTCAAGGGCTAGGACCTCTTCGGTCAAGAGTTCGATCTTTACAAAAGACTTGGCCGCAATGTCGCCCAGGCCGTGGCGCATGGTAGAGGTCTTGCGATCTGAATCGAAGCCTTTCGATACCACGATGGTCATTTCTATCGGATCCCTACGGTTGTTCAAGATGTAGGCGTTCCAGTCTTTGGAAAGGAATTCATCGTTCCATTCCCGTATAATGGCGACATGAACGTCTTTGGCAATTGGTATCTCTATGTCTTTTTTCACTTCTACAGCGGTTAAAGCGCACTCTTGAACTGTTCTAAAAAGCGAACATCGTTCTCACTCAACAAGCGAATATCCGATATTTGGTGCAACAGTAGGGCGATACGGTCGATGCCCATTCCGAAGGCAAAACCGGAGTATTTTTTGGAATCGATGCCACAGTTGTCGAGAACGTTGGGGTCGACCATGCCGCAACCCATGATTTCCAACCAGCCGGTACCCTTGGTCATCTTATAGTCGGTTTCGGTTTCAAGTCCCCAATACACATCGACTTCGGCACTGGGTTCGGTAAACGGGAAATACGACGGACGCAGCCTGATCTTCGATTTGCCAAAGAGCTCTTGGGTGAAGAACTGCAAGGTCTGTTTTAGATCGGCAAACGAGACATCTTCGTCGATATACAGGCCTTCGACCTGGTGAAAGAAGCAGTGCGACCGTGCCGAAATGGCCTCGTTTCGATACACGCGGCCCGGGGAGATGGTACGGATCGGGGGTTGGTTGTTTTCCATGTAGCGCACTTGCACCGACGAAGTGTGGGTGCGCAGCAATATATCGGGGTCGGTCTGTATGAAAAAAGTATCCTGCATATCCCGCGCGGGGTGGTATTCAGGCAGGTTGAGGGCCGTAAAATTGTGCCAATCATCCTCTATTTCCGGCCCTTCCGATACATTGAACCCAATTCTTGAAAAGATTTCGATGATTTGGTTCTTGACAATGGAAATCGGATGGCGGGCACCGAGTTCAAGTGCCTCGCCCGGGCGGGTAAGGTCTCCGTAGACGCCGGCTTCTTCACTGGTGTTCTCCAACTCGGCCTTTAATGCGTTCACCTTTTCGGTAGCCGCCGATTTTAATTGGTTTATGGTTTGGCCGAATTCTTTTTTGAGTTCATTGGGAACGTTCTTGAACTCGGCAAAAAACTCGTTCAACAATCCCTTTTTTCCCAAATATTTGATTCTAAAAGCCTCAACTGCTTCCTTGTTGTCGGCAGTAAACTTTTCAACTTCGGCGATATGCTTTTTTAACGTTTCGATCATGGTTTTGGCTAATGGCGCAAATTTAAGACATTTTACCGAACCTGATTTTGCTTTACACCGTACATTTCAAGTAAAAAAGGCCCCGATAATTTCGGGGCCTTGTAACTTCAGGGGCGTTTTAATGGCCTACTCGATTACGGGGGCCGATTCGATTGCCTTATGTCTGTCCTTCACGTTTTCCTTTACCCAGGCAAGGCACTGGTCAAAATCGGTAAAGATGTGCTCTTCGGGAATCAATTTGGGAATAACGTTTACCCGCTCCATCATATACCTTGGCTGCGGAAGCACGTTTACCAATAATATGTTCATGCCCGACTTTTTTAAATCGATCAAAACATCTTCGAGGGTATAGAGGCCCGATTGATCCATATACTGCATACGTCCCATTCGTATAATTACCGTGGATGCCGTTCGCGGTATTTGATCGGCCAATTGTTGGAATTCGCTTGTCGATCCAAAGAAAAGCGGCCCTTTCAGGTGCTTTATAAACACCTCTTCCTTTAGATTTTGGGGAAAATTGGCCTCATCGGCCCAACCTTCTTCTTTTTCGAGGGGTTTTACATCAGAGCGTTCGGCGGTAAGGTCGCCCATTTTTTTCATGAACATGAGCGATGCGATGACCAGGCCGACCCCCACGGCATATACCAAATTCCATATAGAGGATAGTACCAATACAATTAGCATTATCACAACTTCGGAGCTGAGCTTGATGGGCCCCAGGCTGATATCCTTTGGCAAACTGGGTATGGCCTTAAGTCCTTTATAGTCCATTACACCGATACCTACGGTGACCAAGATCCCGGCGAGTACGGCGGCGGGAATCTGCGAGGCCACGGGCCCCAGGGCCAAGAGAATAATGAGCAAAAGTACCCCGGCCACCATACCCGAAAGTTTGGTTTTGCCACCGGCATTTATATTTACTACGGTTCGTATTGTGGCACCGGCGCCTGGAATTCCGCCAAAGATTGCCCCTATACTGTTACCGATACCCTGCCCTATCAATTCCTTATTGGGTTTGTGCTTGGTCTTCGTCATATTGTCGGCCACTACCGATGTCAAAAGGGAATCTATGGCACCGAGCAGGGCCAAGGTCAGCGCCGTAAACACATAGGGTGAGATGGCACCTAACTCGAATTCGGTAAAGATGTTGAGGTTCGGTACGGGAAAGCCACTGGGGATCTGTTCTATGGGTCTGTAGTCCAATCCGAAGCCATAAGCGACCCCCGAAACGACGATTAAGGCCACAAGGGCGCTGGGAATGGCCGTGGTAATGCGTTTAAAGCCATAAATAATGACAATGGTCGATAAGGCAAGGATGAGTTCGAGCCAGTTGATGTTCTGCAAGGCCCTGGGCAAGACCTTAATGGAACCGATTACCCCCGAAGCTTCGGTCTGGGCAAGGGTTCGGGCCTCTTTCATCATATCTTCCTCGGTGATGGCCCCCGCGCGACTTATGGTTTCTTCAAAGTCTTCGAGAACCAAGATGCCTTCACCGGCTTCTTCCTTTAAAATATTTTCCAAGATAATTTCTTCGGCCATGGGCTTGAATTGGTTGACGAATTCCTCATCTTCCTTTGGGTAGTAACCGAGGGCGGGCAAGATTTGCGTAACGAGGATGATGACCCCAATGGCCGTCATAAAGCCCGAGACCACCGGATAAGGTATATATCTTATGTATTTACCTATGCCGAGAAGACCGAGTCCGATTTGCATGAGTCCTGCCAAAAGGAAAATAAGGAGAATCGCGGGCAGGGCCTTTTCGAGACTACCGTCGTACAAGGCCACTATACCGGCAATAACCACCATACTCACAGCGGTCATCGGGGCGGTGGGCCCGGAAATTTGGGTGCTCGTACCACCAAAAAGGGCGGCAAAAAAACTAATGAAGATGGCGCCGTAGAGTCCTGCACTTGGGCCCATTCCTGAACTTACACCAAAGGCCAGGGCCAAGGGTAGGGCTACGATACCTGCGGTAATGCCTCCAAATAGGTCTCCTTTAAGGTTTGAAAATAAATTTTTCATAATAGTCAAGTTAAGTTTTTAAGTAAGGTATGCAGAACGTAAATATTGGTGCCCGATGCGGGCAAACACGATGTACGGTTTCTGTATATGTGTGTTTTTAGAGTTGAATTTGATTTCTACCCCTTCAGGGTTGAATTTTGACATGTATGTGATTGCACGACCCAACCCCTTTTTTACCATTCGGGGTACTAGTGGCACAAATAGGTGTTGGGACGCTTCCATTTATTCGAAGAAAGTTACCTCGCCATTGCTTATATCGTACATACCACCTATGATAAGGATCTCGCCATTTTTTTCCATTTCGGCAAGTAAGGGACTTTCTTTGCGGATACGTTCCATGGTCAACATAACATTTTTTTCGGAAACCTTGTCGACAAACTCGAGGTTTTGGGAGTTTCTTAGATTTTCGTCCGCGGGTTCCTTCACGCCCTCTACGGCCGGTTCCAGTTTGTTGATCAAGGCGGTGAGGTTGCCCATGCGCGCGTGGTCGCAGGCTCCTTTGATGGCTCCGCAACTGGTATGGCCCAAAACGACCACAAGTTTGGTGCCTGCCAGTTTGCAGGCAAATTCCATACTGCCGAGAATGTCCTCATTGACAAAATTGCCTGCGATCCGGACACTGAAAATATCTCCTAGCCCTTGGTCGAAGACCAGTTCTGCGGACACCCGTGAATCAATACAGCTCAAAATGGTGGCAAAGGGAAATTGCCCTTCGCGGGTGTCGTTTACCTGTTCGAGCAGGTTGCGATTGGCCCTCAGGTTCTGAAGAAAGCGCTTGTTTCCTTCTTTTAGAAAGTCCAGGGCCTTTTGGGGTGTCATTGTCGCTTGTGTTTCTTTTGTATGTGCTTTCATAACTTCTTATGTACTTCTTTATGGGTTGTAGATTTAATGGCCCTCGATAGGCACAGGGGTGCCCCGAGTCTTGTTCTGCCAAATTGCTGTTTACTATCGATCTTGCCGAATTTGTTGTTCGGATATTTTTCCAAGATTGCTACTATTGAATAAATTACGCCTTTTTTTATGAAAAATAGGGGATTAGGGATGTAAAACCCAAGGCGTACCGGCCTAACCAAAGTTCAAAGCTCGGCAATAGTATGAAACCGGAAAAAGGAAAGGGCTATAAGTTGTACTCGGGAGGAGGGGAAAGTACTTCCAAGGTGTGGTCAAGACTTGAAAAACGGTGGTAATCCCCGATTTCAGGCCTTAGGGAAAAGTTCGTCAGTGCAAAATCCAAGATATGGTGGTCTACGAATTTTTCTTCTGCTTGTGATTTTTTCCCCGATTCTTGCTGTTCCTCTTCGTTCAGGTTGTTGACCACTATGGCATTGTCCGTATCATATAGCGTAATAAGGCTAGGTGCGGTAATCGCAAACAGCCATAGAAGCAATAATGTTACTCGGTAAATGCCTTTCATAATGGGTAATAAGTTACAAATATAACGGCATAAGGCCCGATTCTTTGTTAAGGAAGTTCTAAAAATCTTTAACTAGTTTAATATCCTCGGCAGGAATCCACCCCGTGGTACCGTCGGCAATTCTTATTTTTTTCCACTCATTGAGCCCTTCGATTACGTTGACCTTGGTTCCCTCGTGAAGGGAAAAAGCTTCTTGGCTTCTAAGGTTGGGCTCCGATTTAACACTGCTCTCGCTGGCAAAAACTATCGCGGGCTGGTCGGCCTTGAACTTGTTGTACTGTAGAAAAGCAAAGACCATTGAAATCGCCGAGATGAACAGGGCGACCATACTGGTTATAAAGGCCAAACGTTTTCTGAACGAATATTGAAAGAAGTAGAAGGCGATGTAAAGGAGCACAAACAGAATCATAAAGACAACGGCGGTGTAACCCCATTGGTCAAAGGAAAAACGGCCCACTACGCTTTCGTAAATTTTCGACAACCCGGTTTCGGGCATCGTTTCTATGGCGTCCAAGGTCATGTTCCGGGCGTAGGCCAGGTTGTTCTCAATTTCGGGATCATTGGGTTTTAACAACAGGGCCTTTTCGTAGTAATAGATACTGGGCGCTATTTGATTGAGTTTGTAGTAGGCGTTGCCGAGGTTATAGTATAATGCCGCGGAATGCTCGCCATTGTCGAGTATTTCGAGATAGGCGTCTATGGCATTTTGGTACTCGCCTACATTGTAGGCCTCCGTGGCCTGGTCAAACAGGGCTTCGTTCTGTGCGGAAACAGTGAACCCAAAAAGAAAAAGTACTATGTAGATCAAATTTTTCACAGGGCTGTACCTTAAATTATGGTTTATATCTTTTTACAACTGCTTGTCCAATTGCGAAATCACTTCACTGGCCTTATCGTAATCTTGCTGCATTTGAACGTCTGAAAACGGGCTGTAACGTGCCATCTCGCAATTTTTTAATAAGGCTATAAATCCGTCCGATGTACCTTGGTCAACTTGCTTCTCGGCGAGAAGCGAGGCTATCTTGTCTTTGCTGAACTCCGACGTTTCTATTTTCAACTTCGCCTTCAGATAGTTGTGCAAGGCCTTCTCGAGGGCGATATAGAACCCTTCTTTGTCGCCCAGTTCTTTTTTCGCCTTTGAAAGGTATTTTCGCGCCAATTTGTTGGCCCGGCGAACACGGTTGCCTACGACATCACTGGCGATCGCTTCGCGTTTTTTGCCAAGGGCGATGGCCACGGGAATCAAGAGCAGGGGCAATAACAGCCATAGATAGAACCTCGTCGACCCAAAGAAATAATTGGTGCCTATGGCCCTTAGGTCGGGCTTGAGCTTGATAAAGTTAAACTGGTCGCCCGTGGTCACCACCCTTTTGGCGCCTGCGTTGCCGGGCAGGTTGGCCACGGCCGAATTTACCGGGCCTTCTTTTACATTGATAATGATTTCATCGGAACTCAAGGTCTTATAGGTTTCCGAAGAAGGGTCGAAGTAGGAAAATGTGATACTGGGTATGGGGTACTTGCCCTTGAACGAGGGTACGATGGTGTAGCTGTTGCTCACCTTGCCCTGTGATCCGGAAAGTGTGGTACGCACGTTTTCGCTGAATTCGGGGTCGTATACCTCCAATGAACCGGGCAGGTCGGGTTCCGGTAGTTGAAAGAGCTTTAAATTGCCCTTGCCGCTGACCTCTACGATCGCCTGCAAGGATTCGGAGGCGTTCAAGGTGGTCTTGCTGGTGCTTACCGAAAAATCAAAGTTTCCTACGGCACCGCCATAGTTCGCCGGTTTGTTTTTTTCCGGAAGTGGCTTCACGTTGATCGTACGTCTTCCTGCCGACACCGTTTTGTTGGTTTGTGAATAGATCCGGCCTCCAAAAAAATCCCGTTTTGTCGTAGGTACGTCTACCGTCACGTCCAAGGATAAAGGTTCTATTTCCAATTTGCCCGATTTCTGCGGATAAAGTACCACGCGCTTCAATACGACGTAGCGATAGGGCTTGCCCTTGTAGGTCCCGTTTTCAGCCGATAAACGGCGTACGGGAATGTCTTGGCTCCAGAAGTTGTTGTACTTCGGATTGTCCAAGGGCTGGTAATTCGAAACACTGATGGAAGGTGCAACGTATAATTTGTAGACCACGCTAATGGCCTCGTTCAGGTAGGGGTTGGTCTTCGAGACCTCGGCGACGAGGTGCAGGCCTTCGTCGGCCACATCGTCTATGGTCATTTGATCGCTGGGCTTATCGACCGCTGCGGTAACTTCTACCTTTCGGGGCAGGGACTTGTAGACCTTTCCATCGATAACGATGGTCGCCTGCTTAATGGTAAACTCTCCCCTTGCCGTAGGTGCCAGGGTGTACGAATAGGTCTTGGAGTAACTGCGTACCCCGTTGATCCACGAAGAGCTTATAGACTGCGAAGGCCCCATTAACACGCGAAAACCTTCAAAATCGGGAGGGGTGAAATTGTCCCCGTCCTTGTTCATCGTAAAATCTACGCGCAGCCGCTCGTTGATGCCCAGCTTGTCCTTACTGAGCTTCATCTCAAATGTAATGGCGTCATCGTCTTGGGCATAAGTGCCCAAAGCGGCGATTGCCACCATAAAAAAGGTCAAGATATTTTTAAACATCAGGGTCATTACCAATCTTTTTCATTTTTAACCTTTACCCCTTTCACTTTTTGGGCATCGATTTTTTCCTGAACTTTTTTCTCTTCGTTTTGCATGGCTTCCAACAAATTCTGGATCTGTTGCTTGCTCAGCTGATTTGGACGGGGCTGTTGGGGCTGTTCTTGCTCGTCTTGGTCGCCTTGTTCAGGTTTTTTCTCCTGTTCTTTTTTCTCATCGCCGTCGCCCTCCTTGTTTTCGTCCTTTTCCTGGTCGTTTTGATCGCCGTCCTCACCTTGGTCGCCCTCGTCCTGCTTGTCCTGGTCCTTGTTCTCGTCTTCGTTGTCCCCTTCTTTCTTATCCTCGTTCTGGTCTTTTTGGTCCTGTTGGTCTTGGTTATCTTGGTTGTCTTGGTTTTGGTCGTTTTGCTCCTGTTCCTTTTTGAGCATTTCCTTGGCCAAGGCTAAATTGTAACGTGTTTCATCGTCTTTTGGGTTGTTTCTAAGGGCTTCCTTATAAGCGTCTACCGCTTTCTGGTACTCCTTTCTTTTCATGAACACGTTGCCCATATTGTGGTAGGCCCTGTGCTTGTCGGCCTTGCTCGTTGCCAGCTCTCCGGCCTGTTTGAACCGGCCGAAGGCCTCACTGTACGTTTCTTTGTTGTAGTACGCATTGCCCAGGTTGTAGGGGGCCGCCGCATTGTCACTGCTTTTGGCTATGGCCCGGCGATAATCGGCCTCGGCCGCAACGAAATTATCTTCGGAAAGCTGCTTGTTGGCCCGCCATGTAAGGTCTTTAGACTCGGAAAGCGCTTCTGCCCTTTCCTTATCATCCTCTTGGGCAAAAGAAAAGGAGGCAATAAAAAACAGTATAAGAACCAGGTTTTTCATTTATTCTTCGAGCTTTTCGTTAAACAGGTTCAGCTTTTTCAACCAAGTCGTTTTTTTGTCCAAAACGAATATGTCTAAAAATAGGAATAATAGGGCTATGCCCAAAAACCATTGGAACTGATCTTTGAACTCGGCGAATTGCTTGGACTCGAATTCCTTTTTGTCCATTTGAAGCAGTTCCTCCTTTATCGTTTCAACGGCCTTTTCGGTATTGGCCCCGTCGATATAATGGCCATTGCCCTCATCGGCAATGTCTACCAGTACGTCTTTGTTCAAGCGGGTAATGACCACTTCGCCTTGAGCGTCCTTTTTCAGGCTTTCCACCACGCCGTTGCGTTTGATCGGGATGGGCGCTCCCTTGGCTTGGCCCACGCCGATGGTGTAAATTCGAATGCCTTCTTCCACCGCGTTTTCCACGGCATCCAGGGCCGCCCCTTCCGAATGGTCTTCCCCGTCGGAAATGATAAAAAGTACGCGATTGGTCTGCTCGTCGTCGTTATAAAAAGTGGTGGCCAATTCAATGGCTTCATTAATGGCGGTGCCCTGGGAGGTAAGCATATCGGTGTTCATGCTCTGCAAGAACATTTTTGCGGCTCCGTAATCGGTGGTAATGGGCAACTGCGGAAAGGCCTGTCCGGCATAGGCGATAATGCCTATTCGATCGCTGGCCAGCTGGTTGATGATTTCCGAGACCAGCCGTTTTGCCTTCTCGAGACGGTTGGGGGCGATATCCTCGGCCAACATACTTTTCGAGACGTCTACGGCAAAAACGATATCCACGCCTTCGCGTTTGACGGTTTCGAGCTTGGTGCCTATCTTGGGGTTGACCAGCCCCAGAATCAAAAAGCTAAGGCCCAACAGAAAGAAAATCAATTTTAAGCTCGACTTGAACCGCGACCTGTTGGGTGTAATTCTCCTCAACAAAGACAGATCGGAGAATTTGCGCTGTGTTCTTTTCTTCCAGATCTGCAATAATATGAACAGCACCACGATTACCGGTATAACCGCCAAGAAGTAAAAGTATATTTTTTCGTCGAACTGTATCATGTTGGTCTATACAACTAAATAAAACTTCGGAAAAGGGTGTTTCTTAGCAACCATTCCAACAAGAGCAGTGCTCCTGCCAAAAGAACCCAAGGCCTAAATTTTTCCTCGTATTTATAATATTTAAACTCCTCTATTTCGGTTTTCTCCAGTTTGTTGATCTCTTCGTAGATGGCTTCCAGTTTGTCGTTATCGGTGGCCCTGAAATATTTGCCCCCGGTCACTTTTGCGATATCCTTTAAAAGGTCTTCGTCGATTTCGACCTGGCGCATTCCGTACCGGAACGATCCATCGGCGTTGTAGGCGATCGGCGATAAGGCATTTCCATTGGTGCCCAAGCCAATGGTATAGGTCTTTATTCCGAATTCTATGGCTAGATCGGCCGCCGTTTGGGGTTCGATAAAGCCGGAGTTGTTCACCCCGTCGGTAAGCAGGATGATTACCTTACTGGAGGCCTTGCTTTCCTTTAACCGGTTGACCGAGGTGGCCAGGCCCATGCCTATGGCCGTACCATCGTTCAATTGGCCGTAGGTGATTTCGCGAAGCGATCGCAGTACGATCGACTTGTCGCTGGTAATGGGCGTTTTTGTAAATGCCTCGCCTGCATAGGCGACAAGGCCTATGCGGTCGTTGGGCCTCTCTTTTATAAAATTGGCGGCCACTTCCTTAAGCGCCGAAAGGCGGTTGGGCCTTAGGTCGCGGGCCAACATACTCGACGACACATCGATGGCCATGACAATATCGATGCCCTTGGTGGTTTTCGTACGTGTCGAGATGTCTTCGGTCTGTGGGCGCGCCATGGCCGTAATTATCGCGGCAAGGGCCAAAAGGCGCATAGCGAACAAGGCGGGCCTCAACCGGGGTAGGATGCCCGGCTTTCCGAAACCTTCAATGGTCGGAAGCTTTAACGATGCCGACTGCTCGTGCCTTTTGTAGAAATACCACAGCACGGCCAAAGGAAGCAGCAATAGCAACCAAAAGAACTCGGGGTTGGCAAATGATATATTCTCTAGCATCCTATACGTCGGTTTTTACTTCCAGTGTTCGTTGAATTCGTTCGACTATTTTTTCGGCGTATTCGTCACCTTCCAACCAAGTGAGGATCACCTGTTGTTGAAACCCTTTTCCGCCGAACAGCAATATGCTGTATTTCCCCCTTACGAGCTCGTCGGATTCGGGTACGGCAAATTGGCCGCTTCCGTAGACCTTTATCCCCTTTACCCCGCTTACGGTGGTAAACTCTTCCTGTTTGGTGATGATGTTCTTGGCACCCTTCCTTTCCAGGTCTTCGATAAACATTTCCACCGATTGTTCAAAGTTGGGCTCTACTTGCTGGGTGAGGGTGGTCGAGGTCGTGCCCACGGTGAACAGGGCCTTGCTGTTGCGGTACATGAAGATCTGCAGGTCTTGGATGTTCGCCTTCATGTCCGGGGTCAGCTTTACGTCCTGCCGTATAAGCACCTCGGGCGTTTCCATACTTATGGGCGGGTATCCGTAGGTGCTGGCCACCCATTCCCCTTCCAACAGTTTTTTGGTAGGGTGCCCCAAAACGGTGTCCTTTACATAGTCGAAGCCGTAATAGGCAATGGATGCGCCCGTGGTAAGCACCAAGAGGGCCAAGGCCGCGAGGCCTGCCATTCTCCATTTCTTTCGCTGTTTTTTCAGGGCGAGCTCTTCTTGGTATTCGGCCTGTTCCATAAGTTCCTCCTCCGTAGGCTCGGGAAGGGCCTCGTGGGTTTTGGTCACAATTTCCTCAATGGCCTTGCGGTCGTGTTCGGCGACCGTGGTGTCAGGTTTTGATTTGGCGAACTTCACCAGGTCGGCCGTTTGCAGAATGCGCTTGAATTGCTGCAAGGTACCGTTGTCTATTTGCAGTTCGCCCGCATCGCGCAGCATTTCTAGTTTGGTAATGAGCTCGTCGGTCGTGCTCTCCAAGGCTGTTATATTGACATCTTCCTCTAGGTACGATCGGACAATGTTGGTAAGCTCGGAGTAGTACTCCTTGTATTCGTCTTGAATAAGGTATTTGGAGTTTTCCAGTTTTTTCAACTCCATCAGGGCCCTGTCATAGGGCGGTAACAGGGCGACCTTTTCTTCTTCTGACAAGGGTTTTTTCCTTAAAAAGAACCACCACGCGAGCCCACCCGCCACCACGAGGGCCAATAAAATGCCCAAAAGCCATTTCCAGAGCCCGGAATTGCCTTTTTCTACCTCGATAAGCGGTTTTATGTCGTACATCTTTTGGGCCAAGGTGTCGACGGGCACATCGGCCACTTTAATTTGGGTAGAATCCGTAAAATAACCTTTCCCGTTGATTTCGATGCGTTGCGCCGGAAGCTTGTACAGGCCCGAATCGAACTGGGTAAGGGCATAGATTTTTCGAAGGGTCATTCGGTCGGCCTTGATGGCCGTATCGGTTTCAAAGGCTTCCACGGTTTCCAAGGGAGAGAAGGTCTGTCCCTCGGGAAAGATTACCTGGGCCAAGGTATCGGTCTCAACGGTTACCGTAAAGTTGATTTGTTCTCCGATCTTGATCGTGGTCGTGTCTACACTTGAACTTATCTTGGGCTGTGTTTGTGCGTATGACCCGGCAGTCAGCATCAAAATACACAGTACAAAATATACTCGCCATTGCAAAGCCTTTCGGGGGCACCGTATTTTTAGTCTTGGATCCTGCATCAACCTCTACGCTTAAAATAACCCAATAATTTTTTCACATAACTTTCGTCGACACGGCAACTGATAACCCCGCACCCCGATTTTTTAAATGTTTCCATAAAATAATCCACATGTCGGCGGTAGTATTTTCCGTAGTTTCTTCGAACGCTTTTTGACTGTGTGTTCACCAGGCGCACGGTGCCGGTCTCCGCGTCCATCACTTGCACCATTCCCAAATTGGGGATGACTTCCTCCCTTTCGTCGTAGACCCTTATACCGGTAAGATCATGCTTGTTTCCCGAAATTTTAAGCGTCTTTTCATAATTTTCGGTAATAAAATCGGACAATACAAAAACAATGGCGCGTTTTTTCATGACGCTGCTCAAAAACTTGAGCGCTTCGGCCAAATCGGTCCGGTTGCTCTTTGGCCTGAATTCCAGTAGCTCTCGAATAATACGAAGTACGTGGCTTTTTCCTTTTTTCGGGGGAATGTACAGTTCGACCTCGTCGGAAAAGAGGATAAGTCCAGCCTTGTCGTTGTTCTGCAAGGCGGAAAAGGCCAGAGTGGCCGAAATTTCGGTGATGACCTCCTTTTTGAATTGGTTGGTGGTTCCGAACATTTCCGAACCGCTGACATCGACCATTAGCATCATGGTCAGTTCGCGCTCTTCTTCGAAAACCTTGACGAAGGGTTCGTTGTACCGTGCGGTAACGTTCCAGTCGATATTTCTAACGTCGTCGCCGAACTGGTATTGCCGCACCTCACTAAAAGTCATGCCACGCCCCTTGAAAGTAGAGTGGTATTCCCCTCCAAAAACATGATCGGAAAGACGGCGTGTCTTAATCTCGATCTTTCGTACTTTCTTAAGAAGCTCTTTGGTATTCATGTTTCAGTAAAATGCGCTTAGCAAACAGGTCTTTGCCCGGGTTCGGCCACGTTGGGTCCCTGAGCGGATACTATAATCGGTCAACGGTCGGTTGTTTAGGGTACTTCGATCTCGTTAACAATCCTGTTGATGATTTCCTCTGAAGTAATATTTTCGGCCTCGGCCTCATAGGTAATACCGATCCTATGGCGGAGCACATCGTGTACGACGGCCCGGACATCCTCCGGCACCACATAACCGCGACGTTTGATAAAAGCGAAGCATTTGGCGGCGTTGCCCAAGTTGATGCTCCCCCTTGGCGAGGCCCCGAAGCTGATCAATGGCTTTAGGTTCTCAAGATTGTATTTTTCGGGATATCGGGTGGCGAAGATCAGGTCGAGGATGTATTTCTCGATTTTTTCATCCATATACACCTCTTTGACCGCTTGCTGGGCGCTCAATATCTGTTTTAGGGTAACTACGGGCTTAACGGTCTCATAGGCCCCCAAGAGGTTTTGGCGCATAATCAATTGCTCCTCGTTCATTTTCGGGTAGTCGATAACGGTCTTGAGCATAAAACGGTCTACCTGGGCCTCGGGCAGAGGGTAGGTTCCCTCTTGCTCTACGGGGTTTTGGGTGGCCATAACCAAAAAAGGCTTGTCGAGTACGAAGGTCTCGTCACCTATGGTCACCTGTTTTTCCTGCATGGCTTCCAATAAGGCGGATTGTACCTTGGCGGGAGCCCTGTTGATCTCGTCCGCTAGGACAAAATTGGCAAAAATGGGCCCTTTCTTGATCGAAAAATCGTTTTCCTTCATGTTGTAGATCAAGGTACCTACTACATCGGCCGGCAATAGGTCGGGGGTAAACTGTATTCGGCTAAAACTCCCTTTTACCGCTTTTGACAAGGTGTTGATAGCCAGTGTTTTTGCCAGGCCGGGAACACCTTCCAGCAAAATGTGCCCCTGTCCGAGAAGGCCGATCAAAAGCCTTTCCACCATGTGTTTCTGGCCTACGATGACCTTGTTCATTTCCAATATAAGTAAATCGATAAACGCACTTTCCTGAGCTATTTTTTCGTTTACCGCACTAATATCAATAGTAGTATTTTCCTCCATATATCTCTACAAATTTCGGTTTGGGTCGGTTGTTTTTGGAATAGAGTGCAAATTGAAAATTTATTCATTGCTGTGCTGTTAACGATTGGTTAAAAAAAAGCGTAAGCCCCTATTTTTGTGAAGTATTTAAGGTATTTATTTATAATTTAACGGCTCTTTCGAAAAGAAAAAATAACATTCAAAAAATAATCGGGACAACCGCGACAAAGAAAAAAGTAAGTCTGGTGATTTTTCTGAATACGCCTAGGCAGCGATTATACCAATCGGGCCATAAGCGGGCCTGAACAAGCTTGATAAACTAAACAATTAGTGGTTATGGATAAAACAGTATTGATTACAGGGGCGACAAGCGGGATAGGAAGGGCGACCGCCATTCTTTTTGCGGTAAAAGGGTATCGCTTGGTCTTGTGCGGTAGGCGTGAAGAACGCTTGGAGGCCTTGAGAAGCGAGCTTGGAAAAAAAACCGAGGTACATGTGCTCAATTTTGATGTAAGGGATAGGGAGGCGGCCTTTTCCGCGATCGCTTCCTTGCCCGGACCGTTTTCCGAAATCGATGTTTTGATCAACAATGCGGGCAATGCCCATGGTCTTGACCCCATTGAGTCGGGCGATCCCGATGATTGGGATGCTATGATCGACATCAACGTCAAAGGGTTGCTCTATGTTTCAAAGGCCGTCGTACCGCGTATGATCGAGAGGAGGTCGGGCCATATCATCAATATTGGATCGACGGCCGGAAAGGAAGTGTACCCCAAGGGAAATGTTTACTGTGCGAGCAAGCACGCGGTAGATGCCCTTACGACCGGTATGCGCATCGACCTCAACCCTTACGGGATTAAGGTAGGAGCCGTAAATCCCGGGGCGGTAAAAACGGAGTTCAGCAATGTAAGGTTCAAGGGAGATGATGCGCGGGCAGATTCGGTATACGAGGGCTTCGACCCCCTGGTCGCGGAAGATATTGCCGAAACCTTGCTTTTTATCGTTACCAGGCCCGCCCATGTGAATATTGCCGACCTGGTGATTACGCCAACGGCCCAGGCATCGGCGACAATATTTAATAGAGAGGGGTAGAATTCCATAAAATGGATGCAAGGCCCCCTTACCTTGATGATTCTTGAAAATTTGTCAAAAATTGTCCAAAATCCGAGGTTGTTCGCTTCCTCGTTTATAAATTCATAACGGGTGAAGCCACAGGCATTGGTTTGGGCTTCAGAAAAACAGATGTTTTATCCAAGAACTTTAAAAAGCCATACCCGATCAAATGATCAATAAACGCCTTCTCGTAAAGAATTTGCTTGCACACAACGACGAGAATAGTTTTTACGATAAAAAACGTTTTGTCAACATTGGGCAGAAGGAGGGGAAGGCCAAGTTTTTGAAGCATGTATGTGCCTTGGCCAACAGCAATCCGACAAGCAATTCGTATATCGTTGTCGGGGTGGAGGACGAAGACAATAAAATCGTCGGGGTCGACTTCTTTGACGACAGTAAGATACAGAACCTCGTCAACGCCTATCTGGACAATCCTCCCTTGATATCCTATGAGAACATACCTTTTCCCCACCTTCCGGAAGGAAAGGTGGTAGGCCTCGTGACCATAAAATCCAATGGCAGGGTCTGTGCCCTACGGAAGAACATTTGGAAATATTACGGTGGGATGGTCTTTTTTCGTGAAGGAAGCATCAGTATGCCCAAGGCCTATGGGGTTGAGTTGAAGGATATCAATTCGGGGAAAGTAGCCGAAATCGAGTTGCATGCACGCAATAATATCGAGCTTACCCTCGATGGGGTTATCGATTTTATAAATAACCGCCACAAAGATCTCGACAGCGATTACAAGGTGTTCAAGGAGCAATTTGTTGTCTGCTGGGGGGGACATAAAAAGAAGGTAGGTGACCAAACCTATTATTCGAGGGTCGATATCGAACTGATCAACGAGCAGGTAAAGCTGTTCTATTCGGCATTGGACGAAATCACCATTTCCTATGACGATAACTCTTTTACCACCGTTGAATATGTGCAGCTGGGCCTAGGCAGGAGGCAAAACCACTACCCCTTGGAAAAAATGGTGATTACGTTTCAAGATAACGGCACCTATCACATTACAAGCGACCTGCTTTTCGAACCTCCCCAATACGACCGAAAAACCTTGCACCACATCTATAACACCAATAATGCCCTGTTGGGAAAACTTGAGGGCCAGATCCCCCTCAACAATCCGGAAAGGGATGATCTGCGGCATTTGCCCGACACCTACCTGATCTGTTATTTAAATGGATTTGAAGACGCAAAGGACCAGATGGAAAAGGCCAGGCCCCTGTTGAAAAGGTATGATACGGGTATTTACCTGTCTTTAAAAGAGGCATTGCGCATTCTGAGAAAGGTCAAATACAGTTAGGGCTATACCTCGTATGCCTGTAGCGCTTCGAGGTTTGGCAACGACGGTATGGCCCCGTAGCCGGTCGTTGTCAGGGCCCCGGCTATGTTCGCTTTTTTGACCATTTTATGGAGCAGCTCATGGTCGTTTAAGATCTCTTCGGCCTTGCCCAAGGTAGAAATTTGATAGAGCAGGCAGCCGATAAAGGCATCGCCCGCCCCTGTGGTGTCAACGGGGTCTACCTCAATGCTCGGTATGGTCGTTTTCATTGTCGGGGTACTTACAAAAGTACCTTCTCCCCCAAGGGTTATGGTTATAATTTGGGTGCCTATTTTATGTAGATGGCCGCAGGCCTTTTCCAAATCCGTTTCCCCTGAAAGCAATTGGGCTTCCTCTAGGCTAAATTTGCACAAGTGTGCCTTTTCTACAAAGGGTTTACATTTTTTAATGAAAACCTCTTCGTTGTTTTTCCATAGGTCGCCCCGAAAGTTGGGGTCGAAACTTATAAATGCATTTTGGGTAAGGGCATCGAAAAAATAGCGCCCGTAGGCTTCCTCTAAATTTCCGCCCAATAGGGCCGTTGCCGCGCCCAAATGGACCATCTGGCCATTAAAGCCTTTTTTTACCTCGGGCAGGTATTTTAATTTTTTGTCGGCGCCCCTACTGAACACAAAATCGCGTTCCCCGTTTTCGGCAAGTGAAACAAAGGCCAAAGTGGTAAAGTATTTTGAGCGTTGGGCAAGGGAAATATCGACATGGTTGGCCTTTAAGACATCGAGCAGAAAAGTGCCAAAAGGGTCGTCGCCCACACAACCGATAAATTTGCTGGACCCTCCCAATTTGGCAATGGCGCAGGCCACGTTTGCGGGGGCCCCGCCAGGTTTTTTGGTGAATTCATTGGCTTTTGAAAGGTCGCTGCCCTGTTTTTCGGCAACAAAATCTATCAGTAGTTCCCCGATGCAATAAATAGTTTTCATAGACCCGATGTTTTAGGGGCGTAAAGTACAGACAAATGTTGTTTCGTACCAAAAATTAAGCGGGGTTTCTAATTTCATCTTTTTCCGGGGAGCAATGGCGGTCGTACGATGTGGGGAGAACTCAATACGGTTTGGCTACATGCCGTTTAAGCTGTCTAGGGGATAGGTTACAAAACAGCGGCCCGTTTATCAGTCGATAAACGGGCCGCTTTACTCAAACCAGGTCCAAGGGTCAATAACCAGGATTCTGTGGTATATTCGGGTTTTGGTCGATTACATTCTGCGGAATAGGGCTCATGTACTGCCGTGGCTCGAACTTTGCCGTGTACTTGACCTCGGGTTCAACACTGTAGGTCCACACACCGGAGTTGTCGGAAGGCACCGTGTTTCTGATTACCATGTTGTGTCTGGCGACTCCCATGGTTTCTTCCTGCTGCATCAATCGCTTGTTGTCGTAATACCTTTTGTTCTCGAAACATAGCTCGACCCTTCTTTCGGTATGGATGGCTTTCCGCATTTCATCTTGGGACAGGCCGGCCGGTAGGTCGGGCAGGTCGGAGCGGTTCCTGATCTTGTTGATGGCATCGTAGACCGTCTGGTCGGGGCCGACCGCTTCGTTCTGGGCCTCGGCGTAGTTCAACAGCACTTCGGCATACCGATATAGCAAATCGTTCTGGCCACTGGCATCGTTGCCGGGTGCGGCATCGGGGTTGAGCCGTTTCTTTTGGTAATACCCCGAGTCCCCTACATCGGAAGAGCCCGCCAAATCGATCTGGTTGGTTTTGTCGGGATTGGCGTAGGTCTCGTCAATCCGGGTATAGATGGTGTCCTGTTCGGGCATCCAGTCCAGTTTGTACGGAGCTCCGTCGTAAACGATAAAGTCATAGAACCTCTTCTCTCTGTTGGCGTAAGGGTTTTGGGGGTCGTAGCCCGAAGTGGGGTCGGTAATGGGTTTTCCGTTGGCCATGGCAAATTGGTCTACGATTTCTTGGGTGGGGTTGTAATTTCCCCAGGTAAGGTATTCGCCCAAAACATAGGTGGGTCCGCCGCGTCTTTCGTAGTTGGATCCCATACCGCCTACATTGGCCACAATTTGACGGTCCCAGATTACTTCTGAATTATACTCGTTCGAGGCCCTCCATAGGTTGGGGAGGTCGTCGAACAATTCGTAGATACCTTCGTATTCATCAATGAATTTTTTGTTGGTGGCCGCAGCGGTGGCCCAACGGCCGACATCGGGAGTGGCAAAGTGGACGAAGTTGCCGGGATCGGGCAAATATGGGGAGCCACTATTGAACAGGGGACTCGCAGCAAAAAGCTCGATCCAACCCTTTAATGCAAGGGCGGCCCCCAAGGTGGCCCTGCCGGCATCGGGGTCGCCGGAATTGTACTTGATCTCTAGGTGTCCGTTATCTACAATGCTTCCCAGTTCACCGGTAATAAAATTGAAGGTCTCCTCGAACGTGGCCCTGGGGGTGAGCAATTCTTCTTCCGTCATCGTGTTCCTGTCCAAGGGTTCGGTCAGAATGGGCAACCCTCCTACATGCATAAAAAATTCGCTGTAGAAATAAGCCCTCAGAAATCGCAGTTCGTCTATCCGTTGGTTGTAATATTCCTCCGAAAAATTGTCCTTGTTGGCCTCGAGTTCCTTAATACCGGTGTTGCACTTTCTAACTTTTTGGAAGAAGGTTTCCCAAGAATAGCCGTTGGTAGGTCCGTGTGTTCCTCCCCATACACCGGTAGTACTCGTTGCCGGGGCTTGGCATATGCCCTGCCTCCAGTTAGACGCGGTATAATAATGGCTTATGTTATAGTCATCGGTATAGTAATCGAGTTGTTCGGCCAACGTGCAGATCCTCGGTATTTCGCTGTAGACGTCGTTGACGAAAATATCGGCATTGCCCTCGGATTGCCACTGGGTCTGGTCGGTGAGTTTCGATTTGTTCTCATTTTCCAAAAAATCTTCCGTGCTACATGAAAGGAATAGCAGTATCGGAACGATGCCTATGGCTGTACGGTAGAATTTAGTTATTGTGGATTTCATAGTATTTTTTTTCTGATTAGAAGGAAACATTCATTCCAAATGATAAGGACTTCATTATCGGATAGGAATTTTCACGATCATCGTATCCTAGTTCGGGATCGATGAAATCAAGCTTGCTGAAGGTCAACAGGTTTTGCCCGGTAAGGGTAAAACCAATGGAAGAAACATTTAATTTCTCGCTTACGCTATCGGGCAGGGTATAGCCCAGGGATGCCGTTTTTAGACGGAGGTAACTGGTATCTACCATCCAAAAATCTGAGGCTTGGGTGTTGTTCGCATAGGGAGACGGGGTTGCCCTTGGGTATTTGGCATTCTGGTTCTCCGGCGTCCACCTGTTGTTAAAGTACTCGTAGGAAGTATTACTTCCGTTATTGGCGAACGGGGAGGTCAGAAAAGTTTGGATATTGATATCGGAATTGGCGGTGCCCTGAAAAAACAAAGACAGGTCGAAGCCCTTATAGCTCACCGCGGTATTTAGCCCATAGGTGGTAGAGGGATAGACGGGCTTTCCGATTACCGTTTGGTCGTTCGAATCGATTTTGCCGTCGGGCACCCCATCCGGGCCGCTTAGGTCGGCATACTTTACATCACCGGGATGAAGTTCTCCGAACTGTTCGATATTGTAACCGTCGGTACTATTGATTATTCCGTCGTTATTGATGTCTTCTGCCGTGGTAAAAAGGCCTAACGACTTGTATCCGTAGGGGGTGCCGAAAGGTCTTCCTACCCTGGTCCGGTTGGGGTTGTCGCGTTCCGCATCGCTCTGAAATACCTCTATCATATTGTTCTCGGCGTAGCTCATGTTGGCATTGATGGAAAGCTGCAGGCCGCTATCCCATACTTTTTGGGTTCCGATGCTAAGTTCAAAACCGTCGTTGTTCATTTCCCCCTTGTTCTCCTGTGATAAGGCCAAGCCGTATTCGACGGGCAAGGTTACCTGGGGTGTCAAGAGCATGCCGGTTCGATCTTCGTGAAAATAATCGAATTCCACGTTCAAAAGGCCGTTGTACATGGTAAGGTCGAAACCTAGGTCAAGTTTTGTCGAAATCTCCCAGGTAATGTTCGGGTTGGGCTCGCTCGTAATACTTGAGCCCTGTACCAAAACCCCGTTGCCATAGGCGTAGGCATTGCCCCGAAGGTCATAGCCCGCTAAATATTGGAATGCGGCCAGGTTGCCGTTTATGTATGGCAGGTTGCCCGATTTACCCCACGAACCCCTCAGTTTAAGGTTGTTCACCTTTGATACGTTCTTCATAAAATTTTCTTCCGATATACGCCATGCGGCCGAAAATGCCGGGAAATACCCCCAGCGTTCTCCCGGGGCGAAGGAATAATGGCCGTCGTACCTACCCGAGGCTTCAACGATATACTTGTCTTTATAGGTGTAGCCCACACGGTATACATAGCCGAGTTCGGAGGCCGTACTCGATGATCCCGCATTGTTATAATCGAGTTTGTCCGAACTGCCCAGGCTAAGTTCGTCGATTTCAATGGCAAAGTTGTTTCTTCGCGTATTGAACCAATCGCTTTTTGTTTCCCTGGCCTCGGCCACGAAGAGGGCCGAAACATTATGGTCTCCAAAAGCCCTGTTGTAATTGATGTACCCTTGGTAGGTGAACTTTTTTTCCCGTGCATTGTTCAGCTGCAACCAAGTATAGGGTTCGCCGTTCCCTTCTTGTTTTGAAATGGCTTCGGTAAACGTATAGGGCTGTTGTGAAAGGTCGATGTTGTGATAGATAAAGGGAACGTGCCAGAGCTTGTCGTTTTCCTGTGAATTGTCGAAGCTGAACACTCCCTTTACGCTTAGCCCTTCAATAAAGGGAAGCTGTTGTTCGAGGTATACCGAGCTGAGCAGGGTATTGTCCTCATCCTTACGGTATCCGTCCGACTCGAGCACGCCCACGGGGGTGTTGGCCGAAGATTCCCCCCACTTGTCCCCTCCGGGGTAGATTAAGGACTGCGTCGGTACGAACTTGTAAAAACTGCGCATTAAATGGGTAGGGTTTTCGTTGGCATCGATTCCATCGGTATTTTCGATCGACCCGTACAAAGACATCCCGACTTTGGTGTTTGCACTGAGATTGACATCGAGGTTCAGGTTGTAGTTGTACCTCTTGTAACCCAAGGGCTCGAAAATACCGCCTTGGTCAAAATAACCTAGGCCTGCATGATATTGAAGGTTTTCGGTTCCCCCGCTTATTTCGGCATTGGTTATTTGTATACCCGAATTTTTTTGGAACAGTTCCACAAAATCGGCATCGGGATACCTATAGGGGTCCTGTTGGTGCAGGCTCGGGTAATTGGCGATCAGGTCAGGGTCGTTCGGAGGTGTCGTGCCATCCGGGTTTAGGTTGTAGTACCCTTCGTTTTGCAGGGCCATATAATCCTGTGCGTTCAGCATATCGGGAAGATAGGTGGGTTTTTGAAAGGCGTACGAGGTGCTTAGGCTGACTACGGGTTTTCCCGATTTCCCTTTTTTGGTGGTGATGAGGATTACACCGTTGGCACCCCCGATACCGAAAGGGGCCACGGCCGCGGCGTCCTTTAAAACGGTAATGGTCTCTATCGAATTGGGGTCGATTTGCCCGATATTGTCCCTTCTGATACCGTCGATTACTACCAGGGGCTTGTTGTTGCCCGTGGTCACGATTCCCCTGACGTGTATGTCGGGGTCGTCATCACCGGGTGTACCGCCATTGGGCCGCATGCTTACCCCCGCCATTCGGCCGGCCAGAGATTGTGTAATGTTGCCGGCGGGAACTTGGGCGATGTCTTCGCCCTTCATGGTACTGATCGAGCCCGTAAGCGTCCCTTTTTTCTGGCTACTGTAACCAACTACAACGATTTCGTCAAGAGACGCGGCATCGGTTACCATGGTGATTTGAACAGAGGTTTGGCCCGCGACGTCCACTTCCTGCGTCTTAAAGCCGATATAGGAAATTACCAAGATCGTGCTGTTGTCCCTTAGCGACAGTTCAAAATTGCCGTCGAAATCGGAAGTTGTCCCCAAAGTAGTTCCCTTGAGAATGATGCTTGCCCCGGGCAGGGGTTGGCCGGTATCGTCGAATACGGTTCCGGAAATTGTTGATTGTTGGAAAGCTGCGGTGGTTTTCGCCTTTGTGGTTTGCAGACCAAAAATGCAAAGCAAAACGGCCAAAGACCACCTTAGGTTATTCAATAAGAATTGAACCCCAAGAAGTGTTGGTTGATGTTTGTTTTTCATACTGACAGAGTCTAAGTTTACGTTGTTGGTTGAATCAATTAACAGGGGTAAACGTAGTTAAAATATTACGAATTGGGAAAATTTTAACGGATATAATTGCGGTTGAAATAAAAAATCACAATTAATGGTCGCGATTTGATATTTTTATTGGATTCTGGGCCAAAGTAAAAAACGCTATATGCCGACGGCTAGTTCGGTTTTAAAATGGCACCCGAATACTTGGGAAGAACAAATGGCGGCTCGCCGGTCTTGATGGAAAGAGCGCTAAAATCACGGGGTACTTTGTTGGCTTTCTAGAAATGCCTACCTTTTTAAAAAAAAGTAAAGTCTTGCAGCATGGATATATTCAATGAAATAAAAAAGAAGTTGAGCCACGAGTTCATCGATATCATCGAGTGGTTGGATGCCACCAACGATACCATAGTCTACCGATTCGAGCGTTATCAAAACGAAATAAAGAACAATGCCCAATTGGTGGTCCGCGAGGGGCAAAAGGCCGTTTTCGTCAATGAGGGCCAATTGGCCGATGTGTTTGGTCCGGGTACTTACACCTTAAATACCAAAAACCTGCCTATTCTGACTACCCTAAAGGGATGGAAGTACGGTTTTGACAGTCCGTTTAAAGCGGAGGTATACTTTGTGAACACCCGATTGTTCACTGACGAGAAATGGGGTACGAAAAACCCGTTCATGCTAAGTGATGAGCGCTTTGGCCTGGTCGAGATCCGGGCCTATGGTACGTATAGCTTCCGGATCGAGGATGCCGGAAAGTTTGTGATCGATGTAGTGGGTACCGACGGCAATTTTACCAATTACGAGATCAACGAACACCTAAAGAGTTTGATCGTTACCCGTTTTACCGATACGGTGGGCGAGGCCAATCTGCCGATAGAACTCTATGCGGCCAATACCACGGAGCTTTCCGACACCTGTCAGGAAGTTATGAAACCCGAATTTGCCAGGGTGGGCATAGAATTGGAAAAATTCTATATCGAAAACGTATCGATGCCCGAAGAGCTGAAAAAGGAAATCTTTGAATACAGCCGCTTGGACAAATTGGATATGGCCAAGCTTTCGCAGTTCAAGGCGGCCAAGGCCATGGAGGCCGCGGCCAAGAACGAAGGCGGTACCGCGGGTGCGGGTATGGGTATGGGCATGGGCTTTGTGCTGGCCCAACAAATGGGCGGTATGATGAACCCGCAAAACACCCAGCCCAACATGGCGGGCCATTCGCCCCAAGGGGCCGTACCTCCGCCGATGCCATCGCCGGTTCTATACTATTATGCGCTGAACGGACAACAGAACGGGCCGGTTTCCATCGATAGGTTAAAGGAGCTTTTTGCAAGTCGTACCATCAATAAGGATTCCTTGGTGTGGAAACAGGGCATGGATAACTGGGCGGCCCTAAAGGATGTCGATGAACTAAAGCCGTTTTTGGGCAGAAATACCCCACCGCCCTTGCCAACGGCATAATAAAATGCCCCGTCACCTTAATCATTAACCTTTGAATTGAAAGCGGCCCCTTCGGTCTATGGAAAAACCCCAAAAGTCGGAACAAAAGAAAGCCTGTGCCAATTGTGGGGCAGAGTTAAAATACAAGCCCGGTTCGCAGCAACTCAAATGCGAATATTGTGGCTATGAAGAATTTATCGAACAGGCCAAGAGTAGTTTCGAGGAACTTGAACTACGACATTATCTAAAGACCGTCGGTGAAAATGCCCATACCGATACCATTGAACTTTTGCACTGCAAGAACTGTGGGGCCAACCAACACGTCGAGGAAAATTTTAAATCGCTCAACTGCGTATATTGCGGCGAACCCCTGATTAGGGAGGACGTAGAAAAGGAAGGATGGATCCTGCCCGGCGCTATTGTGCCGTTTCAAATCGATGCCGCCAAGGCCAAGGGCATTTTCAAAAAGTGGGTAAACGGCCTTTGGTTCGCCCCGGACAATCTAAAACGGGCCGCACTTGACCCGGAAGGCCTGCACGGACTCTACCTGCCCTATTGGACCTTCGATGCCGATTTATTCGCGCGCTACCAAGGCCAAAGGGGCGACTATTACTACGAAACCAGAAGGGTACGGACCAAAAACGGAACCCGGACCCAGCAGGTCCGAAAGACCCGATGGTCGTATGCCGCAGGTTCGGTCAAAGGCTTTATCGACGATATCCTTATCAATGCCTCCGAAAGGAAGCGAAGGGAAATTCCGAAAAAAATTGCATTTTGGGACATGAAGGCACTGGCGCCCTTCAATTCTAAGTACCTTTCGGGCTTTGTGACCGAAAAGTATACCGTTTCCTTAAAAGAGGGGCACCAATGGTCGTTTCAAAAAGCCAAGGAAATCGCAAACACTTGGATCAAACGCGATATAGGGGGAGATACACAACGCATCCACCAAGTGGATATCGAACTGTCGAATGAGACCTTCAAGCATGTCCTTTTGCCCGTATACATTAGTTCGTACCGCTACAACGGAAAGGAATACCGGTTTTATATCAATGGTCAAACGGGGCAGTTAAGCGGAATCCGCCCGTACTCATTCTGGAAAATATTCTTTTTGGTGCTGTTTATCCTTGCCATAATCGCTATAATTGCGATTTTTGCCAAATGAGAACACTTGCCATAGGAGATATACATTCGGGGTTGAAAGGTCTGCAGCAATTATTGGACAGGGCAGGGGTCACAACCCGGGACAGGCTTATTTTTTTGGGGGACTACGTCGACGGATGGAGCCAGGCCGTCGAAACGGTCGACTTTCTAATTCAATTGAAGAAGACCCATGATTGTGTTTTTATTAGGGGAAACCACGATGCACTGTGCTTGGAATGGCTGCTTCATCGCAAACACAACCCCTTATGGCTCCAACATGGGGGCACGGCGACAAAGGCTTCCTATGATCGGGCGGACGAAAAGACCATTTCGGAGCACATCCGTTTTTTGGAAAGTTTGGAAAATTATTACCTCGATAGCGAAAATAGGTTATTTTTACATGCAGGTTTTACGAACCTTAAAGGGGTAGATCACGAGTATTTTGAGCAGACTTTCTATTGGGACCGGACCCTATGGGAACTGGCCTGTTCATTGAATCCCGTCTTGGCTCCCAATGATGTCCATTACCCCAAGCGTTTGACCCACTACAAGGAAATCTTTATCGGGCACACGCCCATAACAAAGGTCGGGGTTGCGCTACCAAGGTCGGCGGCCAATGTGTGGAACGTCGATACCGGTGCCGCGTTCAAAGGACCTTTGTCCATGCTGGATGTCGATACCAAACAGGTATGGCAAAGCGATCCCGTAACGGATCTTTACCCCGATGAGCAAGGAAGAAATTAAAAATAGCCTTGTTAATTCTTCAAATTCAGTATTTTATTAACGAACTTTGTAAAAAATATAATCATGCCTGAAAAAAATATTAGATTGGAAGTAATGAAGGCCATTGAGCCGCAGGTAGAAGGATTTATGGATTCCTTTTTGCTTCCGGTTGAGGATATATGGCAGCCCAGTGATTTTTTGCCCGATTCGGAAAAGGACAACTTTTTGGAAGAGGTAAAGGAACTTAGGGGAGAATCGAAAGAATTGGGTTACGACTTTTGGGTGACCATGGTAGCCGATACGATTACGGAAGAAGCCTTGCCTACCTATGAGTCTTGGTTGATGGACGTTGAGGGAATCGACCAGCACGGGGAGAACAAAAGAAACGGATGGGCCAAATGGGTAAGGGCCTGGACGGCCGAGGAAAACCGTCATGGCGACGTGCTCAACAAATACCTATATCTTTCCGGTCGGGTGAACATGCGTGAGATAGAGATCACGACACAACACCTGATATCCGACGGTTTCGATATCGGTACCGATAGAGATCCCTACAAGAATTTTGTATATACCTCGTTTCAAGAACTGGCCACCAATATATCGCACAAACGGGTAGGCCTTATGGCCAAGAAGAAGGGAAACGCCCTTTTGGGCAAGATGTGTACCATCATCGCCGGCGACGAAATGCGGCATCATCTGGCGTATAGGGAGTTTGTAAAGACCATTCTCGGGGAAGACCCTTCGGGAATGATTTTGGCCTTTGCCGATATGATGAAAAAGAA
The DNA here is from genome assembly GCF_900141855.1 of Pseudozobellia thermophila. Lineage (GTDB taxonomy): Bacteria > Bacteroidota > Bacteroidia > Flavobacteriales > Flavobacteriaceae > Pseudozobellia > Pseudozobellia thermophila. The sequence goes on along the minus strand of NZ_FQYU01000001.1, from coordinate 253,108 downwards.
AATCGTTATGCCGGCGCATTTTTTAAGGGAATCCGGAGGGGTTATCGGTGCGGCCTTCGAGAATTTTTCGAACTGCGCCCAAAGGCTCGGGGTCTATACGGCACAGGATTATATCGATATTCTGCGCAAGCTCAATGCGTATTGGGATGTGGAGAACCTGAGAAGCCTGAGCGAGGAAGCCGAAAAAGCCCGCGATTATCTGGTAAAACTGCCCGCGCGCTTGGAACGCATTTCCGAACGGATGAAATTTCCGGAAGACCAATACCGTTTTAAATGGGTAGAGGCCAACGGAATGATCTAAGACCAAGGTTTTATTTCCCAACATAAAGCCCCGGTTCCTGTAGGAGCCGGGGCCTTGCTTTTTGTATGGAGGAGTGTTAAAGTCTGCCGTGGTCGTGCTCGTCCTGCCATTTGGCCAGTTCGGCCCATTTGCCCTCATAACACATTTTGGCCTGCATGGGCCATGATGCCGGGTCATGAACCTTGTAGCGGTCGCCACCGGTGGCCAAGACCTCCTTGCAACTTGCCACTGAGGTTTCCGACAGGGCTTTCCATGTACTAATTCCGGCGCCTTTGAAGAGTCCCTCGATCTTTGGGCCGATGCCCTCGATGACCTTCAGGTCGTCTTGCTTGATGTTTTTTCCGAATACGGCCTTTGCCGCGGCGGCATCGAAAGGCAATACCGTAGGAACGGCGGTTTCAATGGCCCCCAAAGAGGAGCTGACGCTGGATTGGGGCGGGGGCACTGCACTTAGTTCTTGGGTGCAGGCGTCAAGATCGGCCTGTAATTTGGCGTTTTTGTCCTGACAAAGCTTTAGCTCGGCAGTATTGTCGATCGTTTTGGCACTGCCCTTGCCCAATAGGTAGCCAAAAAGGGCACACAGTAGGCCCACAAGTAGTGGAATCAACCAACACCAGATGTTCATATTTTCAAAATTCATCTTACTCTATATTTAATGGTTATTATTTACTTGATCGAGATTACCGTTCGGCGGTTCTTGGCCCTTCCTTCTTCGGTGGCATTGCTGGCAATTGGGTCTTGTTTCCCTTTCGAATCGGTGCCTATCCTATCGGCTGAAATACCGTTTTGCACCAAGTAGGCCTTGGCAAAATCGGCTCTTTCCTGGCCCAATCGCAAATTGGTACTGGCCTTGCCTTCGCTATCCGTATAGCCGATGATTTCGGCTTGGGCATCGGGCACCTTGTCCAAGTACCTCGCAATTTCGGCTACCTTTTGTCGTTGCGCGGCCGATAGGTTGATCGAGGCTTCGGCGGTATCGAAATAGAGAATTAGGGGGTCGGCCTTAATTTTGTCGTACAAGGCTTTTAGCTCCTCTTCCGCATTGGCGGCGACCTCTTGCAGCTGAAAGGCAACGGGCCCCATCAATACCTCGTTGTCGGGTACCATTTCGTTCTTTGCCTCCCCGATGATATTGATCTGCGATGATGGGATTTCGTGTGCCACAAAGTGGTTTTTAACGGCATTGGCCCTGGCAAGGCCCAAGTTGGGGAAGGCGGTATTGTTGGTTTCCCCTTCTTTGTAATATCCGGTGATGTTTACCACCTTGTTGGCATTTTCGGTCAAATAGCCCTTTAACTCCGAAACTATGCCTTCCTGTACCTGGGGCGAAAGGGGTTTTAAAAACTCGGAAGACGAGGTGTTAAAATTAAAATTGTCCTCGGTCTCATAGGAAAAGGTCCCATCGCCAACGGAAAAAGGATACGAAGTGATTTCGGGTTCCTCGGGTTGGACCATTACCAGTTTGGCGGGTTCTTCGGCTACCCCGATACCGCAACTACTGCAGCAAGTGATATAGAAATAAATGCCCGCCAAAATGGTAATGACAATTCCCAAAAGGTTTGTCATTGTTTTAGTCATAGGTGGTAAATGTTTAGTGTTTAGACCACAATGTATTAAAAAAAGCTAAAAAATGTGTTAAAAACCGTTGATTAATTGCTCATATACAGTCAGGTATGTACTACAATCTTAGAGTTGTCCCGGCGATTTGAACTCGTAAATCCGATGCCGGTCTGGCCTGGCCGACACGGGTAGGCCCTTGGTGTTTTTAAAAAGGGGGAGGGTTTTACGATATAAAAATGACACTTAGTGCATTTTTGGGCATATTGATACATAAATAGGTACCATCTATACAAAAGTTATAGTTTTGAGCCTCTTCCTAGACTATATTTATTCCGAATTTAGAACCTGTGGGAAGATGAAATCCGAGATTATAAAGTTGGCGACTTTGGTCTGTATGGTGGTGGTTCTTGGTCTGCAAGAGCTACTTCGTGGAAGTTGGAGGATGCCCCAGACCGAAAGTGTTGATCATAGAAATAAAGGAAACAAATTATAGATTAAGGTTTCTTTTCTGTATTTAAAATACAGTATAGTTGTTTGAGTTAGTTTAGCTTAAAAAACCCGTCGTGTTTTTTTCTTGTCTGTTCGGGGGAAGGGCAAGGAAACGAGTAGGCGGGTTTTTCTTGTTATAGGTCGAACTTTATACCCTGTGCCAAGGGCAGTTCGGTGGTATAGTTTATGGTGTTGGTTTGCCTTCGCATGTATATCTTCCAAGCGTCCGAGCCACTCTCCCGACCTCCACCGGTCTCTTTTTCGCCCCCAAATGCACCACCGATCTCGGCACCCGAAGTTCCTATGTTCACATTGGCAATACCACAATCGCTTCCGGCTACCGACAGAAAGCGTTCCGCTTCGCGTAGATTATTGGTCATAATGGCCGAAGAGAGTCCTTGGGCCACGTTGTTCTGTATATCGATGGCGTTTTCCACATCCCCCGAATATTTCAACAGGTAGAGTATCGGTGCAAAGGTTTCTTGTTGTACGATCTCAAAATCGGGTCGGGCCTCGGCAATGGCCGGTTGCACATAGCAACCGCTTTCGTAGCCCTCACCGTCCAGAACACCTCCCTCCACAAGAAGCCGGCCGCCTTCGGCGACTACCTTTTTCAGGGCTTCCCGATATTTGTCCACCGCGTCTTTATCGATTAGGGGGCCTACATGGTTGTTCTCGTTCAGGGGGTTGCCGATCCGGAGTTGGCCATAGGCGTCGACGATGGCCTTTTTGACCTTTTCATAGACCGATTCGTGTATAATGAGCCTTCGGGTCGAGGTACAACGTTGTCCTGCCGTACCGACCGCCCCGAAAACAGAGCCGATCACGGTCATCTTGATATCGGCGTCGGGAGTAACGATTATGGCGTTGTTTCCCCCAAGCTCAAGAAGCGATTTGCCCAGGCGGGCCGCTACGGCCTGGGCCACAATCTTGCCCATTCTTATCGAACCCGTTGCCGAAACCAGGGGTACCCGATTGTCTTTGGTCATCATTTCACCAACTCTGTAATCGCCGTTTATTAAACATGAAATGCCCTCGGGCAGCCCGTTTTTCTTTAGTATATCGGCAATGATCTTTTGGCAGGCGATACCGCATAGGGGTGTTTTTTCGGAAGGTTTCCATATACAGACATCGCCACAAACCCAGGCCAGGGCCGTATTCCATGCCCAAACCGCGACCGGAAAGTTGAAAGCCGATATGATGCCGACCACGCCAAGCGGATGATATTGTTCGTACATACGGTGCCCCGGTCTTTCGGAGTGCATGGTAAGTCCGTGGAGTTGACGGGAGAGTCCGACGGCGAAATCGCAAATGTCTATCATCTCCTGTACCTCGCCCAGGCCTTCTTGATAGCTCTTGCCCATTTCATAGGAAACCAACTTGCCTAAGGGTTGTTTTAATTCGCGCAGTTTTTCGCCGAATTGCCGAACGATTTCCCCGCGCCGGGGGGCGGGTACAAGTCGCCATTGCCTGAACGCTTTTTGGGCGGTAGCGATGGCGTTCCCATAATCGGACTTCGAGGTGGTCTTTACCTTTGCGATCAAAGCCCCGTCAACTGGGGAGTAGGAGTTCAGCTCTTCACCGTTGCCCGTCCAGTGGCTACCGGTGGAAGTGCCGTCGTTAATTTCTTTTATATGAAGGGTTTCAAGTACTTCTGCGATACCGAATGTTTGGGCTATTTTCGACATTTTATAACTTTTACGACAATTATTGTTATATATATGTCAAATATACTTTTTTAACGGAAGAAAAAGGAATGAAATTTTGTATTCCAACGGGGAATTTTTGCCCCGCTTGTCCAAACCATGGGGCCTCCGATCAAAAAAGGACGAAAACCAAGGCGATAAGGGCCGGAAATGCCTGTACGAAAAGTATTTTCTTGTCGGCCGTAAGCGCTCCATAGATACCGGCAACACTTACGCAGGCCAAAAAGAATATCGCAATGTTGGTTTTCCATACGGGATCGGTGATGAAGTAGGTCCAGATTAGGCCCGCCGCCAAGAAGCCGTTGTAAAGCCCTTGGTTGGCCGCCATGGGCTTGGTCGGTTCGAACACCTCAGGTGGGAATTTTTTGAAAATTTTCCTTCCCTTGGTTGTCCAGGCGAACATTTCGAACCACATAAAGTAAAGGTGCAAGAGGGCCACTAGGCCGATTAAGATGGCTTTTATCATTTTCGAATATAGTTAAAAAGCACGCTTGTTGGGCATGGCCCCGCCTACGTTTGTGGTTTGTTGCGGAAAACCAGGTCGAACTGGGTGCCGTAATCGTTCGATTCGTAGGTAAGTTTCGCCGAAATCTGCCTACAAAGGGCTTTAATGATCTCAAAACCGATTCCTTCGGCTTGGTCGAGGTCGAAATCTTCAGGTAGTCCTTTACCGTTATCGCGTATGGATAGAAGCACATTTTCGCCACTTAGGCGCGACACGTCTATCAATAGTTCGTTGTATTTTGTTGTGTCCGGATAGGCGTGCTTTACGGCGTTGGTGACCAGTTCGGAAATGATCAGGGCCAGGGGCACGGCACGGTCGAGGTCTATCGATATATAGGGGCAATTGATCTTATAGGTAAAGGAAGCCGATATTTTCTTTTGATGTTCCATCAAATCGATGAGGTAATCGTTCAGGTTTACGGCCTTGGAGTCTTTGTCTTGGTAAATCTTCTGATGGGTCAATGCGATGGCCGATATTCGGGCCTGACTGTCGGAGAGTGCGGTGATGGCCTCCTTGCTGACCAGCTTGCGCTTCTGCATGTTCATAAGGCTCGATGTGATCTGCAGGTTGTTTTTTACCCTATGGTGAATTTCGCGCAAAAGGTTTTCCTTCATTTTGTTGGAGGCTTCCAGCTCTTTGGTGCGAAGTAAGACCCGCGCCTCAAGGCGATCGTTGTATTCATCGTTTTTCTTTATCACGTACACGAGAAGTACCGTGGTCAACAGGCCGAGGAACAGAACGATGTACGACTCGATTACATGGGGGAAATCGGTGTATTCGGAATTGGGCGTAAAGCGAACCAGCCAGGTTCTGTTCGCCGCCTTTATTTTTTTGACAATGTCGGTTTCCTTTTTTTGGCTATTCGCTTCCGGACCTGAAATCAGGGGGTATGTGTTGGCGGCGGAATCGATTATTCCGATATTCAAAAATGGAAGTTCCTGTTTTAAGGTCTTATTGATGAACCTGTCCATTCGGTAAATACCGGCCACAATGCCTTTTATGCTGTCCGATTTGGGCTCCGATACCGCTTTGATGGCCAGAAACCCGAATACCTCTTCGTCTTCCGATACTAGTTTTATAGGTGCGCTGAAGACGATTTTACGGGTCTTTGTTGCTCTGTCGATCGCTTCTTTCCTTGTCTGTTCGGAGTAGCTGTCGAAGCCTATAAGGGCTTTAAAGGGGCCCAATGGGTTGGAAAGGGAAATTGGGTAATGGATTTTTGTGATTTTCGCCGGAACGAAGTGGCCCGAAGAATCGATTTGGGTAATCGCCAGATCGTCACCGCTGGCCTTTTGGCTATATTCGTCGACCCTTGGTGCCCATCTTAGGCCCTCGATGCTCTTGAGTTGTTTTAGATAGGGGTCGGTAAATCGTTCAAAAAGTTCTTGGGATACTTCTTCGTGGTTTTCAAAAAAGAAGCCCATAGATTCGATGACCAAGGATATCTTGTTCAATTCATCGTTGATCTTAAGGAGCGATTTGGCCACCATGTTTTCGACCGTGGTACGGTTTTCCGACAAATATCGGGCATTGATGGTGTAAAAGATAAAAAACGAAATCAAGGCTCCAATTAGAAGCACTGACAGGTATTTAAAAAGTTGGAACCTCGTCATAAATTACGAATTGGGGACGAACGAAGCAAGTTTGATTGGGCTCCGATACTACCAAAGATCGTCAATTTCTCAATCAAAACCGAATTTGAACTAATTGTCAGCCACAAAGCGCTTGTCCAGCGGCATAACGGTTCCGCAGTTGTCACAGGTACGAAGCTCTTCCGAACCGTAAAAATGCTCGAAATGCCCCAAAAAATCCTTTTCGATGTCATTGAGCTTGAAATAGGCTTCGTAAAGTTTGTGGTTGCAGTTGTCGCAGAACCACAATAGTCCGTCCTTTATATCCAAGTCGGCCCTTTTGCGCTCGATAACGAGGCCGATACTGTTTTCATGGCGAACCGGGGAGTGCGGTATCTTTGCAGGATGCAGGTACATGTCGCCGGGCCCTAGCTTCATGGTCTTTTTTTTGCCGTCTTCCTGGATGTGTACCTCTATATGGCCTTCCAATTGATAAAAGAGTTCTTCGGTCTCGTTGTAGTGGTAGTCTTTTCTCGCATTGGGCCCGGCCACTATCATTACAATGTAATCCCCCGATTCTTTGTATAGGTTTTTGTTGCCAACGGGGGGCTTGAGTAGGTGGCGGTTTTCATCGATCCACTTATTGAGGTTGAAAGGAGCTTTGATGGCCATAGTGAAATTTTACTTTGGTTAAACTATACGTGCATAGGGCATGGTTGCCGGGGTAGGTGCTTATGCCGCTATGCAAACCAAAGTTATAAAAAGTATGGCACTTGATAGGCGCTTTAATCGATATGTGACTTTTAAAACGCTTCTATCTGAAAAATATCTGGGTAAAGTAGAGGGTTCCGTCGTTGCTTTCCTTTACGCTAACGGCGGTATGGGTAAAATCGTCTTCCATCGTTTTTCTGTGGTTGCTGCTCTTGAGCCAACCGTTAAAGGCCTCAGTGGCCGAGCTGTAGTCTTTGGCCACATTTTCCGCCACATACTTTGCATCTTCCTTGGCCGAAATGTTTGAGGCCCTTTTGCTAAAATTGTCATGGTTGATGGAGCCTCGGGCCAACATGTAATCAGTGTGTTGGTTGGCGTACTCATAGGCCACGGAACTGAAGGTTAAACTATTTTGGCCTATGGAAAGCCGGTGTTGGTTCACGACATCCAATAATTCGTTCTCAATTTCGTGCACATTCTCGGCCTCGGCGACATTTGCTGTGCCCGTTGACTCTTTGGAACAAGAGGCCATGGTACATACAAACGACACAAGGACAAGGAATTCCCTTATCATTTTCATATAGTGTTCTATTTGTAAGTAGGTGTGTTCTCGAAAAGTAGGATTGAGAAATGGGGCTTCTCGTGTTCTGGTAAAAACGATTGGGGAATTAATCGATAAGCGAATATCTAAAAATAACCCTTTGCCACGGTAAATTATTTTTTCTTTTCGATGAAATGCACATAGGGTCTAAGTTGTTGTAGGTCAAAACGTACAACTGTTTAAGGCAGCTTATTATAGTCGGAGTAAGACATGCGTATCGATTGCCTTGTAACGAAGATTGCCCAGTTTGCCCGACCGGTCGGGCTTGATCGCTTCGACCACGATTTTCCCCTCATGTTGCCGATTTTTGTCGTCTGCGTCGTTGTGGGGCCTTAAGACCTTCGAAAAGACAAACTCGCCGATTTTCTTGATGGGTTCGTACAGAACCGAATCCTCCATCCTGTCCTTTTCTACCAGACCGGTAGATTGGTTCACCCGTTCAAAGAAAATCAAAAGTGCCCCCAGAATTACCGCAACCTTGACCACCCCGAAAATACCTCCGGCAATTCTATTTAACAGGCCCAACATGGCCATACTGGCTACCTTGGTCAGTAGTTTGGCGGCAAAATGTACTGCGATAACTATGGCTATAAAGGTAATCACAAAGGCGGCGGTATTGATATAGCGCTCTTCCCAGTTCATGTTCTGGGAAAGATAATCGCCGGCATAGTACGAAAAATGAATGGCACCGTAAATACCGGCGACAAGGGCTATTATCGAGGCCAGTTCTATAAAAAGTCCGTTCCGTATCCCTTTATAGAGGCCGTACAATAACAATAATCCCAAAATAATATCAAGAAAGCCCATAGCGGTCGTATTTTCACAAAAGTAGTATTTTGATTTGTACCTTTGGGTGCTATAAACGATGTCCATATTATTATGGATTAATCACCACCCGGTAAAATACTATGTCAAGAGATATAAAGTTAAAGGAAAGATGGGATGTGTTGGTCGAAAAACTCTCTGCCCAATTTTCGGATGGCGACCCGTTGGAACTCGATGCCATTATATATCTGGTCGGGGTCCAGGAATTGGGCCAATACCATAGAAAGTATAAGAAAGACGAGAAGCTGAACCTGATGCATATCGCCATTTGCAGGTTATTGGAACCCTATGGCTATTATGAATTCGATTATTTCGACGAAGAGGGATGGCCCCATTACAAGGTAAAGGAAGAACTGCCCCCCTTAAAGGCCGGTGAACAGGCCGTATTGATGAAAGAGGCCCTGGTCGATTATTTTGTTGAAAAGGAGTATATACGGTAAGCGATTTGCATGAGTCGATGAGCACTAATTTTTAATCTTGAAGTGAAGCTATGTTCGGACCCGAGCCCTATTACGCCGTCATCTTTACCTCCAAGCGCACCTCCGGTGACCAAGGCTACGCCGAAATGGCCGTACGTATGGCCGATTTGGCCAAGGAGCAACCGGGCTTTCTAGGTATGGAGAGCGCCCGCGAAGAGGTGGGTATCACCGTAAGTTATTGGAAAAACCTGGGGGCCATTGCCCAATGGAAGGCCAATGCCGATCATCTTTTTGCACAGAAAAAAGGACAGGAAGACTGGTACGAATCGTATAAGGTGCGCATTTGTAGGGTAGAACGGGAATATGGTTTTGATAAGGGCAATGTGGATAACTAGGGGGCGACATGCCGGCTACCGCCTCCTCCCTTGGAAGTTATTTGGCCCGCAGGCTTCCTCCAAGTCCCTTGCCGTTTTGAAATGGGCCCATTAAATTCTATATTTATCAATGGGCTAAATTGATGACATCCAAAACATTTCTTGTACCGCCTTGTTTCCTTAAGGAGATGTATGGGTCGATTGTCGGGCCTTTAACCCAATAATTCTAAAATCTTATGAAATACATAGTTTCCCTTGACCAAGGTACGACCAGTTCCCGGGCATTGCTGGTCGACGAAGCCGGCCGGATAAAGGGCATGGTCCAGAAAGAGTTCAAACAGATTTTTCCGCACTCGGGCTGGGTAGAGCACGATCCGATGGAAATTCTCGAATCGCAATTGGAGGTCTTCCATGAGTTGGTCCGGAAAGAAAACGTCGCTGCTTCCGATATTGTGGGCATTGGCATTACCAACCAAAGGGAGACCACGATCGTTTGGGACAAAACGACCGGAAAACCCGTATATAACGCCATCGTTTGGCAAGATAAGCGTACGGCCGAAATATGCGAGCACCTAAAAAAAACAGGCCTCACCGAACACGTAAAGACAACGACCGGTCTGGTAATCGATTCGTATTTTTCGGGCACCAAGGTCAAATGGATCTTGGACCATGTCAAAGGGGCAAGGGAAAAGGCCGAAAAAGGGGAACTTTTGATGGGCACCGTAGACACTTGGTTGGTATGGAATATGACCGGCAAAAAAAATCATCTGACCGATTACACCAATGCCTCCCGGACCATGGTCTACGATATTGTCAATTTAAAATGGGACGATACCTTGCTAGAGGCCTTGGGCATACCCAAGTCGATGTTGCCCGAGGTAAGGCCGTCGGCCTTTCATTTCGGGGATTATGAGCTGGACGGAAGCCAAATTCCCATTGCGGGCATAGCGGGCGACCAGCAGGCGGCCCTGTTCGGCCAGGCCTGTTTTAAAAAGGGCACCGCCAAAAACACCTACGGTACCGGATGCTTTATGTTGATGAATACGGGCGAACGACCGCAATTTTCAAAAAACGGACTATTGACCACGATTGCCTATGGGCTGGACGGAAAGGTGAACTATGCCCTGGAGGGCAGTATTTTTATTGCCGGTGCGGCCATTCAATGGCTTAGGGATGGTCTTGAATTGATCGAAGAGGCCAAGGAAACCGAGGCCTTGGCAGATTCCGTTGAAGGCGAAAACCCAGTTTATGTGGTTCCCGCATTTGCCGGTTTGGGCGCCCCCTATTGGGATATGTATGCAAGAGGGGCTATTTTCGGACTTACCCGCGATACCGGAAAGGCCCATTTGGCAAAGGCGACCTTGGAATCCTTGGCCTACCAGACCAAGGACATTCTAAAGGCCATGGAAGACGATTCGGGCATTCAGCTAAAAAACCTTCGGGTAGATGGCGGGGCCTGCGCCAACAACCACTTGATGCAATTTCAGGCCGATATATTGGACTCGGAGGTCCATAGGCCCGAGGTCATTGAGTCAACGGCCATGGGGGCCGCTTTCTTGGCCGGTATCCAGATCGGATTGTGGAAACAGGAAGATGTTGATGAAAATAGGCCCATGAATCGAATTTTTAAACCGAAATTTGACCGGGTAAAACGAAAACGCCTTTACAAAAAATGGAAAAAGGCCGTTGAACGCACCAAAGGGTGGGAAGAACAATAGGCATTTTAAAAACCGTATGGAAAATATAAGATTCTCAAATCTAGATAGGTCAAAGACCCTCAAAAAACTTTCGTCAGACTCCTTCGACCTGGTCGTCATAGGTGGAGGTATTACCGGTGGGGGCATTGCCCTCGACGCCGCTTCGCGCGGATTAAAGGTGGCCTTGGTCGAAAAGGGCGATTTTGCCTCGGGCACCAGTAGCAAATCGACCAAGCTGATCCACGGCGGCTTGCGCTATTTGAAGCAATTCGATTTTTGGTTGGTCAAGGAAGTAGGCTCGGAACGGGCCATCGTTCACAAGTTGGCCCCGCACTTGGTCATACCCGAGAAGATGTTGCTGCCCTTGATCGAGAACGGTTCCTATGGCAAATGGCTTACATCGATCGGTCTTAAGGTGTACGATATCCTGGCCCAGGTCTCGGGCGACGACAAACGTCAAATGCTGGAGAAGAAGGAGGCTTTGAAATTGGAGCCCCTACTGCCCAAGAAAATACTGAAGGGGGCAGGGTATTACGCCGAATACCGTACCGACGATGCACGCCTTACGATCGAAAACATCAAGACCAGCCTGCTTTTTGGGGCCCATGCCTTGAACTACGCGGCGGTAGAGGACTTCATTTATACCAATGGACGCGTGGCGGGCGTTAAGGTAAAAGACCTGCCCAGCGGAGAACATTTCGACATCAAATCCAAATACGTTATTAGTGCCGCAGGACCTTGGGTAGACGAACTGCGGAGCAAGAACAACTCTAAAAAGGGCAAACAGCTGCATTTGACCAAAGGGGTCCACCTGGTGTTTCCGAAAGAAAAGCTTCCGGTCAAGCAATCGGTGTATTTCGATATACCCGACGGGCGCATGATGTTCGCCATTCCCAGGGGAAAGGTGACCTACATCGGTACTACGGATACCAATTTTGACAAAGACAAAGACCATGTGCGAACCGATTTGGCGGACGCCATTTACTTGATTTCCGCGGTAAACAACATGTTCCCGAAAATCAATTTGGAGATGGAAGACATCGTTTCCTCCTGGGCGGGCCTTCGGCCTTTGATCCATGAGGAAGGAAAATCGGCCTCCGAACTGTCGCGAAAAGATGAGATCTTTACCTCGGATACCGGACTAGTCAGTATAGCGGGGGGCAAACTTACCGGATACCGGAAAATGGCCGAACGCGTCGTCGACCGAATCGCCAAAAAAATGGAAGAGGAACACGATACCAAGTTGAAGGAGTGCTTTACCGAAAAGATCGCCCTTTGCGGTAATGTAGACTTTAAGAAGTTCAAACATGTTGAGAGGTATATCGACAAAGTATACGATAGGATCAAGGGGGATGGTTTTGACGAATACGACGCCTGGTTCTTGGTTACCAATTACGGTAAGCAGACCGAAATAATACTTGAAAAATACGCTTCGTTAAAAGATACCGATAAGTATGTGCGTATGGCCAAGGCCGAGTTGCACTTTGGTGTCGAGTTCGAAATGGTACTTAACCCAATGGATTTCTTCATCCGTAGGACGGGTAGGCTGTATTTCAATATTGACAGTGTACGAAGCTTGATGGAGCCTGTTCTAGAGGAATTTAAGGCTATCTATAAGGTCGACGATGCCCAAATTGACGCTTGGCGCGCTACCCTCAAGGCCGAACTGAAAGAGCATTCCGACTTTTCGTTGGACAGAAGGTAACAACGCCGTGTAAAAAGCGGCTTGCCCTTTAAGTTGATCCCCTTTCTCGATAAAGTAGGTAGTCCGGTCAAAAAGGGGCAAAGGTATACACGTGTTTTATAAAAGCCGTCGATGGCGTCGGGTCGTAGTCCGCGCTAATCGAGCTTGTCGGTCAGCTCCGAAAATACCTTCTTGGCGTTTTTGCCCTCGTACAGCACCTTGTACACGGCATTGATAATGGGCGTTTTTACCTTTTTATCGAATTTTGATTTGATTTCGTAGGCGCTTTTGGCGGCATAATAGCCTTCCGCTACCATGTTCATTTCCATCTGTGCACTTTTAACGGTATACCCTTTGCCGATCATATTGCCGAACATCCGGTTACGGCTAAAAGTGGAGTAGCCCGTCACCAGTAGATCGCCCAAGTAGGCCGAATTGTTGATATTTCGGTCGATGTTGTGAATGCGCTTGGTAAAGCGCTTCATTTCGCGAATGGCATTGCTCATAAGCACGCTTTGAAAATTGTCGCCGTAGCCCAGACCGTGTGCAATACCGGCCGCAATGGCATAAATGTTCTTGAGCATCGCCGCATACTCGGCCCCGATGATGTCTTTGGTAACTTTGGTCTTGATATAGCTGCTGCTTAGGTTTTTGGCCACAAATTTGGCCTTCTTGGTATCTTCACAGGCTATAGTGAGGTACGACAAACGCTCCAAGGCCACTTCTTCGGCGTGGCAGGGCCCCGTTATTACCCCAATGTTCTTAAAAGGGATGCCGTACTCTTGGTGAAAATGTTCGCCTACAATAAGTCCCGTCTCCGGCACGATTCCCTTGATGGCCGAAAAAATGGTTTTGTCCTTGATAGGAACCGTTAGTTTTTGCAATTCGCCGTAAAGGAAGGCCGAGGGAATGGCAAAGATCAATATATCGGCCCGAGAAACCACCTCGTTTATATCGTCGGTCAGTTCCAGTTTTGAGGTGTCGAAGGTAACGGAGGTCAGGTAATTCGGATTGTGCCGCTGTATTTTAATGAATCCGATGGCATCGCTGTTGCGCATGTACCAGCCCACTTTCCCTTGGTTGTTACAAAGCATCTTTACAATGGCCGTGGCCCAACTGCCACCTCCCAGAACCGCAAATTTTAAAGGGTTGTCCATACTATCTACAGTTTTTGTAGGTCTTTATAATTCCACAGCAAAACTAAACAAATTAAAAACCGAAACCTTAAGTGTTGATTATCAAAACATTAACAATATTGGCACGGTGCTTGTTTTTAACAGGGGGAATTTAATACGGATACTATGAAAGCAAAACTACTCACTTTAGCACTTACGGGAATCTTAATGTCCTCTTGTTATACAGAGGTAATTTTAGAGGATGAGTTGATTGAAGAGCCTGCCTTCAGTACCGAAGAGGTCTTGCGGTCCTACGACCTCTGGTATGTCGATATCAATGCGACGAAAGGCTCGGGCGAGGTGCCCTTTTTGCAACGGGCCTTTACCGTGTCGTTCGTCAACGGAACCCTTTTTGCCAATAACAATATTGTAGGTATCGGAAAGACGGGTGACGGGCTGGGTATCGATGTAGGCTACTATTATACTGGGCGCGGAACCCTCGAAGTAGACCACGATTACTATGGGCGTTACGTGCTTGATGTTTTTACCGTGAACAGCAATACAATAGAGTTGTACGACAGCCTTACCGATACCTCATACTACCTGAACGGCTATCGGCTGAACAGCTTCGACTTTGATTACGTGTTTTACGACAACATCCATTACTTTCTTCAGGAGTACGTGGTATGGGAAAAGGTCTATACAAGCGAGGTGGGAGCCTTGAACTATTTTGATAGCGAAAACTTTCTTCAATTCCAGCCCGGGTATTTCCGTTCGTCCATTGATGCGCCAGGAACCCCCGTTTCCCAAATACAATGGGATTTTGAAGGCGATTATCGGGTGTATGACGTTCAATACGATGAAATGCTCAAAACTTTAACACTGGCTTACCATTCATCGAGCAATGATTATTTCGAATTGTACGTTATTAATGACAGTACCATCGAGTTGTACCATCCGGCAAGCGGAACGGTTTACAAATTTCGCGGAAGGGGATACCAACAGTATCTAAAATCAAACGACGGCTCGACGGGCAAAAAAAGGGAAAAGACTTCCAACCCTACCATGAAGGTAGAGCGGAGTAGAAAAATATAATACGATTTTTTTTGGTTGGTTATTTAGTTAGAGGCCGCTTCTGTTCGTTAGAGCAGGAGCGGTTTTGTTTTGTCATAAGATGAACGGGCTAGTCTTCTACACCGTCCAATAGGGCTTTGTCGATTGTAAGGGCTTCCCGGCCATGCAATACCGAGATGTCTCCCGTGGTCTCGAAGACGACGGCTTTGACCTCTGAAAACTGCAGTACGTTGGCTTCACGTAACTTGGCCATTAAATCGGATTTGGTGACCAAGCATTTTTTTAGGTTCTCTTCGTAGATCTGACCGTCTCTCATCAAAAGCACGGGGGTGTTGGTTACCGTATGTTCAAAAACGCTTGATTTTGTCCTTAGCTTGGCAAATACCACCTGTAGCAAGGCCAACAGGCCCAAAGATATTAAGGCGGGCATAAAACTGCCGGACGGTTTGTTGACGGCATCGGCCAAAATGGATCCCATGGCAATGGTTATGGCAAAATCGAAGCTGCCCATTTTTGCAAAGGTTCTTTTTCCTGCCATTCGCGTAATCAGGATAATGTAGGCGTAGATGGCAAGTCCGGCAAAAGTGATTTTTAGTATGGTGGCAAGGCTTATCGAGAACATATTTGATGTGGTTTAGGTTTATTCCCATAAGTTAAACCCGATATATGCTCCAAATGAACGGTTGCGATACTATTAATGCCCTAAAAAGATATCAGTACCTTCCAAAAAGCCTTTTTTTAAAATCGGATGGGTTCTCGCCGGTTACCTTTTTAAACGTACGATTAAAATATGAAAGGCTTTCAAACCCACATTCAAAGCAGGTTTCGCTTACGTTCTTGCCTTTCAGGAGCAACCTTTTGGCCTGGCTGATGCGGTATTGGTTGAGAAAATTTATAAAAGTACTGTTTGTGGCCTTCTTAAAATACCTGCAAAAGGCGGCTTTGCTCAAATTGCAAAGGGAGGCCACCTCGTCGACCGAAATTTTTTCATGGTAACGGGCGTCTATCAAGGCGTAGATTTCGCGAATGCGCCGTTGCTCCTTGGTGCTGTACGAGTTGATGAAAGGGGTTTTGTGCAAGAGCTCAAAATCGCGACTGCCCGATAAGGTCTTTAATATGCGTATTACTTCCATAAAAAAATCGAAGGGGGGCAGAAGGTGCAGTTGCTTCATAAGGGCCCCGACCTCCGTTTTGGTACGGCCCGTAAAGGCTATTCCGTACTTAGCCAGGTCCATAAGCCGGTCAATGTTCCTTAATTCTGGAAGTGGGCCCACAAAACCGTCTTTAAACGAGGGTTTTATGTGCAGTACTTCCTGACGGTACGAAGTGCCGACCCGATAGTCGAAGTTGAGATGGGGAATGTTCGATCCGATCAAGACAAGGTCGCTATCGGTATAGGTAGAGATATGGTTTCCTACATGGCGCGTGGCACTGGCCCCCTCGATGTACACCAGCTCGTATTCCGGATGAAAGTGCCAATAAAACAAATGGTTCAGCTTGGGGTCGTGCAGAAGCCGGAACGGACTCTTGGTTTCAGGGCTAATGGTTTCGAGCTGAACTTTCATGGGCTTTGACCCCGACCATGGGTTTGTTTTGGAGGTGAAGGGCCGATGTTGTTTTTAACAAAATTACACTTATAATTACAAAATTTGTATGAATATATCAATATTGTTCAAATAAAGGTCAATATTAAGGTAGAATAGGCGACGTGGGCGCGATAGTTTTACGTGAAGGTTTAATAATCAAGATTCCTTTTATCATGGAGAATACAAAAGGCGATATGGTCGATACGGCGCATAAGGACATATCCGGAAACCCATCTACGCCCGCTAGGGGCGCAAAGGACTTGAACGACCGTTCGAACGGGGAACCCTTGAGGGTCTTAAGTGAGGCGGATTGGGATTTTTGGAGGCACAACGGCTACATTGTTATTAAAAATGCCATCTCAAGGAAACAGGCCCAAAAGACGGCGGATTTTCTTTGGGAATTCGATGAGAAAGACCCCGATGACCCCAAAACGTGGTATGCTCCGCCACGGGCCGAGATGAAAATGAAGGAACTTACCGGAACGGGTATGGTCGAGGTCTATAACCATCAATTGCTTTGGGACAACAGGCAAACACAAAGGGTCTACGATGCCTTTGTCGATGTATGGGGCACCGATAAGCTTTGGGTGACCATCGATCGGGCCAACCTCAATTTTCCCTTGCCTCCCGGAAGCGACAAAAAGGGATTCATTCATTGGGACTACGACCCGGAGTCCCGGCCCCAAAATGTACAAGGGGTGTTGGCCCTGAACGACCAGGTCGACGGGAATATGGGCGGGTTTCAATGCATACCTTGGTTGTACAGAAACTACGATACCTGGAAACAGGGCCAGCCCTTCGACCGAAATCGGTTTCACCCCGATATTTCCGGACTCGAAGATAAGATCGTAAAGGTGGGCATGGAAGCCGGAGACCTTCTCATTTTCAATAGCACCCAACCCCATGGCATACGACCGAACCGATCAAAGGACAAGGTGAGGATAGCCCAGTACATTTCGATGATGCCGGCAGAGGAAGACAATGAAGGGCTGCGCAATTGGCGGGTCAAGTCTTGGAAAAACCGTATTGCCCCACAAGGCTACGCCTTTCCGGGGGATCCGAGAAACTGGGAACAAACCAAGTATAAAAGGGCAGAACTTAGCGAATTGGGCCAAAGACTATTGGGCAGCAGGCCATGGTAATTCGCCAAAACCGCCTTAATAAATACGTATTTAACCTTCATGGCTAGGCTAATAGGGTAATTTGGGCTATTTTTGCCGGCTCAAAAACCGACCATGAAGAAATATCTCAATCTATTCGATTTTAAGCAGAAGGTAGACTATAAGACGGAAATTCTTTCGGGCTTAACGGTTGCCCTTGCCTTGGTGCCCGAGGCGATCGCCTTTGCCTTGATTCCAGGTTTTTCTCCGCTAACGGGACTTTACGCCGCATTTATTCTGTGTTTAATCACTTCAATCTTAGGGGGTAGGCCAGGCATGATTTCGGGTGCAACAGGGGCCGTAGCGGTCATTTTTATCGGTCTGATCTTGGAGTTGAAGCGCAATTTTCCCGGAATCGAACCCGATACGATCCTCCATTATGTGTTTGCCACGGTAATCATTGCCGGGGTATTGCAAATTTTGGCAGGGGTGTTGCGCTTGGGTAAGTTTATCCGGCTGGTGCCCCATCCTGTCATGTTCGGCTTTGTCAACGGACTGGCCATTATTATTTTTATGGCACAGTTCCCGAATTTTTATGAGAAGGGTACGGATCAACTTCTTGGCGGTTCGTCCATGTTTATCATGCTCGGACTTACCTTGTTGACCATGCTGATCATCTGGGGTTTTCCCAAGCTGACCAAGGCCGTCCCCTCTTCGCTGTTGGCGATCGTGGTAGTTTCGGCCATTGTGATCGGCTTTGGAATAGATACCAAGACCGTTGCCGATACCATGGTCGAAGGGCAAAGTATTAAGGGGGGCTTTCCGCCCTTGTCCATTCCGCAGATTCCCTTGACCTTCGAGACCTTTAAGATTATTTTTCCCTATGCGGCCATTGTTGCCGGGGTAGGGCTGATCGAAAGTCTTTTGACCCTGAACATCATCGATGAGATTACCGAGACCCGGGGTAGGGGCAACCGGGAGTGCGTGGCCCAAGGTACGGCCAATATTTTCTCGGGCTTCCTGTCGGGTATGGGAGGCTGCGCCATGATAGGTCAAAGTTTGATCAATACTTCGTCGGGGGCAAGGGCCCGACTTTCGGGTATAACCGCGGCCGTGATGTTGTTGGTGTTTATCATGTTCGGTTCGAGCCTTATCGAGCAGTTGCCCATGGCGGCCTTGGTCGGTCTGATGTTTATGGTGGCCATAGGAACTTTCGAGTGGGCCAGTTTCAAAACTTTTGGTAAAATGCCCAAATCGGATGTCGTGGTTATGGTACTGGTTACCTTGATAACCGCCATTACCCACAATTTGGCCGTAGCCGTTCTGTTAGGCGTTATTATCTCCGCCTTGGCCTATTCCTGGGAAAATGCCAAACGTATCCGGGCGAGAAAGTATGTAGACGAAAATGGGGTGAAACACTACGAGATCTATGGCCCTCTCTTTTTCGGCTCAACAACCCTTTTCGCCGAAAAATTCGATGTTTTGAACGACCCCGACGAGGTAATCATCGACTTTAAGGAAAGCCGCGTGGCCGATATGTCGGGTATCGAGGCTTTGAACAAGATTACCGAACGTTACGCCAAAGTAGGCAAAAAGATACATCTTCGGCACTTGAGCAGGGACTGTATAAAACTTTTAAAGAACGCAGAGGAAATTATCGATGTAAACGTTCTTGAAGATCCTACTTACAAGGTAGTGGTCGATAAGATCGAAGATTAACACCACGTCAGGGCATTGCCTTGCCGGCCACGTGGGTTTATTTGTCCTCGTTTTCCTCCTTTTTGGTGGATGCATACCCACCGGCCCAGCCCAGCCAATATTTTAAGGAAATATCCTTGCGTTGCCTGCGCAATAGGCGGGATAAATTTTTGTCGTTGAGGTAGATTGTGTCGTCTTTCATGACCGATTTGATTTAATTGATGAATAGGGTATTTGGTACTATAGACGAAGAAACCTCTGTTTTGATTGATAAAGTTTTGTTAAAATTGCTAAATTTTCGATAGGCCATACGCTTTTATGGTGGTCGTATTTTGTTTTGGGGCAAGGCGACAAAAAAAAGCCGGCCTTCAAACGAAGGCCGGCTTTTTTGTAATTTTTAGAAACTATAACGTTCTTAGATACTCCGCAACTGCACGGGTTTCTTCTTCGGAAAGATTTTGGTTTAACATGATAGCGTTGTTGTATTCCTTCATCAATGCCTTGGCAATGGGATCTTCCTTAAGCATTTTGTCGGGATTTATGATCATGTTCATTACCCAGGCCGGGTTTCTTCTTTCATAAACGCCTTTTAAGGCAGGCCCGATCATCCTTTGCTCTGCCATATGGCAAGCGGTACAGATGGTATTGAATTTGGCTTCGCCGGCAGCGGCCAACTCGGCGTCTATTTCACCGTCGAAGGTAATGTCCTTAAAGGGGCCGACACCTTCATTGTCCATATCGACGGGCACACCTTCCGATTTCGCCTCCACAGCTTTCTCTTCGGTTTTGGTTCTGTTCATTTCAAAACCCTTCTTTTCTTCTTTCTTTTTTTCTCCGCAGCCGACCATTAATCCGCCCAAAGCAAGCACAACAAATAATTTTTTCATGGTAACAAAATTTATGGGTACTAATATAAGAATTACCCCTATTTAAAGCGCATCTTCCAAAAACTTTATTGTTCTTTTTTCGTTGTAATATACGTTGCCATGATCAAAAAATCCCACGTGGCCACCATACCTTGGGGTTTCCAAAAAAAGCCGGTTGTTTTTGTCGGCTTCGGTAAAAGGGTAGCACTCCGGGCCTAGAAATGAATCATTGGTGGCATTGATGATCAGAGTGGGTATTTGTATGTTGGGAAGGAATTGAAGGCAGCTGCATTTTTCGTAATAATCAAGGGCGTCCTTGAAGCCGTGGGCCCGGCTGGTATAAATGTCATCGAAGTCCTTCAAATTTTTGATGTTCTTGATATCCCGCATCGATATCCTATCGGGAAACAAGGGGAGCTTCAAAAGGAGCTTGCCCACGAGATGCTTCTTGAACCGGGCGGCATAGGCAAAATTCTTTGGCTTTAAGAGTTCTTTCAACGAACTGTGCAGGTCGCAGGGAACCGATACGCCGATAACGGCCTTTACCTCCTTGGGTACTTGACGGTCTTCACCGGCATATTTGAGGGCCAGGTTGCCGCCCAAACTGACCCCGTTGATATAGATTTCGTCATATTTTTCAAGACGGAGTAGGTGTGCTACCACTTCGTCGAGGTCGTCGGTCGCGCCCGAATGGTACGAACGGAAAAGGCGATTGGTCGTTCCGCTGCATCCCCTAAAATTAACGGCGCATGCATCGATGTTGTTTTCGTTAAAAGACTTGGCGCTACCGGTAATGTAGGGGCGTTGCCCATTGCCTTCCAAACCGTGCAACAGTATGGCAGCCTTTCGCGTAGGTGTCCGGGAAAAACTCCAATCGAGATCGATAAAATCGCCATCGGGTAATTCGATCCGCTCGCGCCTTTGGACGACATCGCTGACCTTTCTTACCAATCCGGAATAAATGGTAGAAATATGGCCGTGCCGAAAATGGAGGGGCGGGTGATAATCGGATGAAACTAGGGGCATCGGACGATTTTTTTGTTTTGGAAGATCAAGTGCATTCTACGTCGAACAACCTTACGCCCATTATTTGGGGTAGGTTTCCAATAGTTTAGCCTGCTGTTCGACAGCCTCCTTGAACTCGGTCTTCAGGTTGGCCACAAGTTGGTTTACGGGAAGCGAGTTTTCGATCGATGTTGAACCTTGGCCCGCCGACCATATGGTTTTCCAAGCCTTGGCCTCGGTATTCAATTCTTTTCCAAAATCGATCTTGGTATCTTTTTTCAGGTCTTCTTCGGTAAGTCCTGCAGCTTTTAAGCTGGCGGCGAGGAAGTTGGCATGTACGCCCGATATGCTTGCCGTATAGACCACATCGGTGGCACCGGCCTCGATGATCATTTCCCGATATTCCTCGGGGGCCTGGCTCTCTTCGGTATTTATAAACCGGGTTCCCATATAGGCCAGGTCGGCTCCCATTTGCAGGGCCGACGCGATATCGCGTCCGGTACTTATACATCCGCTGAGAATAAGGGTCTTGTCAAAAAATTTCTTGATTTCGGCGACCAAGGCCATGGGGTTGAGGGTTCCGGCATGGCCACCGGCTCCCGCCGCCACCAAAATAAGGCCGTCCACACCAGCTTCTTGGGCTTTTTCGGCATGCCTCTTTTTGATGATGTCGTGAAAGACAAGCCCTCCGTAACTGTGAATGGCATCGACCACCATTGATACGGCACCGAGGGAGGTGATGACAATCGGCACCTTGTGTTTGATACAGAGTTTGATATCGGCCTCTAGCCTGGGGTTGGTTTGGTGCACGATAAGGTTGACACCGAAAGGAGCGGGTTTTTTACCGGTTTCCCTTTCAAAGGCTTCGAGGGCGGATTTGATTTCTATCAGCCATTCCTCAAAACCTTCGCTCGTACGCTGGTTTAAGGCGGGAAATGTACCCACAATGCCGTTTTTGCAGCATTCGATGACCAGTTTAGGTCCGGATATCAAGAACATGGGGGCCGCAATGGCGGGCAGTGATAGGTCGCTTATAAAAGAGGGTTTGTTTGACATAATGAAATTCGTTTCACGTTTACTTGACTTGTTGATAAAACTACAGCGTATTTTGCTCATTACCAATTACGGTACGTTGAACTGTGGCCAATAATCCGCATCGGATAAGGGCCACTTGATAAAAGTTGCCTATTTTGAAGGGGGCCCATTGATAAATTGGCAAAAACGGTCCCCATCGGGAAACTTTTTTAACACGCCCATGGTTGTTACGTCAAACTTATGGTATTTTTGTCTTTCTTATGCACGCATAATAAAATAATTTTTCATGTACTTTAAAGAATTTGAAATTCGTTGGAGCGATTTGGATGCCAATAGGCACTTGGCCAATTCGGCATACCTTAATTATATGAGCCATACGCGAATGGCCTATTTGATCGAACTCGGTGTCAACCAAAAGACACTCGCCCAAAAACAGCTCGGTCCGGTAGTGTTCTACGAGCATATGTATTATTTTAAGGAAGCCTTTCCGGGGAGGCCTATTAGGGTCTCAATGGAAATTATGGGAATGAGTGAAGACGGTAAGTTTTTTGAGTTCCATCACAATTTCTACAATCACAAGGGTGAAAATTTTGCCCATTGCGAGATGATGGGTGCGTGGATGGATTTGACGACCAGAAAGCTCACCGGCCTGACCGACGATTTTCTGAAATCGTTCGAGAATGCACCAAAGGGCGAGGGGTTTCGGGTCTTGACCAAGGAAGATACCCGTAAGTTCGCCAAGGCGCCCAGGCATTTGTCCGTTTAAAGAACGCGATTTTTGGTACCTGGGCGACGTTTTGTGCTGACGAGGTAAACCCCTAAAAATACCAGGCAGGCCGCTATAATCTTGACGGTCGTCAGTTGGTCTTGCCCGGTAATCAAGGCGAACAAGATTCCTATCAAGGGCTGTAAATACACAAAGGCGCTGACCGTGGAGGCTTTTAGCTGGGTTAGGGCAAAGATGTTGAAAAGGTAGGTGAAAAAAGTGGTGCCGATAATGACAAAGGCGATCCTCCATATGGCGTCAAAGGGCAAGGAGGCCCAATCGGTATCGATCATTTCTTGAAAGCCGAAGGGCAGGCAAATGAGGATGCCCAAGGTAAACAACCATTTCATAAAGGTAAAGGGGTGGTACTTTTCGATCAATGTCTTTGCTCCGATCAGATACGAGCCGTACAGAATGGAATTAAGCAAGATCAAAAAGTTGCCCAAGGGGATGTTGGGAGCATCTTGGCGGATTTCCGAGCTAAAAAGGATGAGGCCGAGCGCCCCTATAAAACCGATTGTTATGCCCAAGACTTTTTTGGGCAGCACTTTTTCCTTGATCAGGATGGCCGACAACAATACGACGATAATCGGGGTGGTGGTAATAAGAACGGCACTGTTTATGGGGGTCGACAACGATAGCCCCTTAAAGAACACCAGCATGTTGGTTCCCATGCCCAATAGGGCGCAGACGGCCATTCGGCCGTAATCCCTTTTTTCGATGCGTTCCTTCGGACCGAATAGGGAAATGGACCAGAACAGAATGGAGGCTCCTACGACCCTTAATACCACCAAGGCGTATGCCGGAACATAACCGGGCATGATGCCCTTGGCAATGGTGTGGTTCAAACCGTAGATGATGGTGGCCCCGACGGCGGCTAAAATGGCTAGTGTCCGCTTGCTCAAGAATGAAGGGCTTCTTTGGCCGCCTCGACCGTTTTTTTACTGTTGCCTATAAAGATGCGGCCGTCGATCAGGGCGACAGGTCGCTTTAAAAAGGTGTAGTGCTCCAAGATGAGCTCCCTGTAATCTTCTTCCGAAAGCTGTTTTTCGTGTAGCCCTTGCTGGCGGAAAAGCCGGGCCCTTTTGCTAAAAAGCGCCTCGTAGCTTCCGGCCAATTGTTTCATTTCTTCGACTTGGCCCTCTGTCAATGCTTCGGTCTTGATGTCCTGGAGGTCTACCCCGTCCAAGGGTTCCCATTCCTTAAGAATGCGCCGGCAGGTATCGCAGGTACTTAGATGGTAGATTTTCTTCATTGGAAGTTACGAATGATTTACGGGTACAAAGAAACCCATTTCCGATCAATTGTACTATTTTTAGGGCCGACTTTAAAATTGAATCCCGTGGAAAACATCTTGAACACAATGGTGCAGGTGAGAAAGCGCTTGCACAGTATACTTGACCTTACCCCTAAGGAGCAGTTGCTTCAAATTCCGGAAGGCTTTCGCAACAATATCTGGTGGAACATTGCCCACGTGGTGGTAACACAGCAGCTTTTGGTGTACAGGTTCAGTGGGTTGCAGATAAGAATCCCGGAGGGGTACGTCGACAAATATAGAAAGGGCACCGTGCCCGGTGACGCACCTTCCGATGAGGAGATAAAGGAGGTGGCCGCCTTACTGATCTCTACGGTAGAATGGATGGAAGAGGACTATAGGAACGGCCTTTTCAAAAACTACCAATCGTATACCACCAGTGCCAATGTAACCTTGGGCAATGTTGACGAGGCCATTGCCTTCAACCTGTTTCACGAAGGTCTTCACATCGGTGCGATTATCGCCTTGCAGAAGATGCTAAAATAGCTAGAGCCTCGCTTTTTTTACCAAAAAAGGGGCGATGTCCTCAAAAGGGAGGATGATCTCAATGGGCCCGTCGGCGTACGAAGCTACCTCGTACGGGTTGTAGAGTAGCTTTATTCCGGCTTCGGTAAAACCTATGTTTTCCGGAAGATGGAAGGTATCGCTTTCGAACATAAAGCCGGTGCTGTTGATCGGGCCGTCGAGAGGGATGTTCTCCTGTGAGCGGAACTTTTGCTCCGCAAATGCCTCGAATTCCTTGCGGTCTCGAAAGAGTTCCCGGTTTTCCAGTTCCTTCCCCTTGACCTTGTCGAAGTTCAAATACCGTTTTGAGCTATAACCGTGGGCACCGCCGGTAAAAAGGTACGAATCGAGTTCTATGGTGAGCAACTCATCGTCTTCATACGAAACCGCGCCCTTGATGGTGGCTTCCCATACGGAGGCTTCCTCGGGGTACAGCTTTTTGATTTCCCAATATCCTTGGCTAAACGACTTTACGGCCTCCTTGATGGACGATGCCTCGACCTCGTCATCATAGTTTAAAATTTCAATGATCTCTTCCTGCAGCGCCGTATTCACCGTCTGCCCTACTTTCGATTTTCCAACGGCCTTGGGAATATGGATAACGACCTCCGGGCACTCCGAACAACGGGTCTCGTCCAAATCCAAGGTTTCGAAGGTAAGGTTCCTTTCCTCTTGGCAACCAATCAAGAAAACTAATAGTAAAAGGGCAGTGGTGTGAATTCGCATAATTAGGTGTGGAAATAGACTTACAAAACGACTGTCGCATTGTACACTAGCAAAGATAGCAATACATTTGTTGGATAAATTATCTGAAATGGACGAAAAAAAGTTAAAATTCAACAGCAAGACGATTCATGGCGGACAGCGGCCCGACAAGGCCTACGGTGCCGTAATGCCGCCCATATACCAGACCTCTACCTTTGCGCAAACGACCCCTGGCGGACATAGCGGCTTTGAGTATTCGCGTAGTGGAAACCCGACTCGAACGGCCTTGGAGAACGCCTTGGCCAGTATAGAGAACGGCAACTACGGTTTGGCCTTCGCAAGCGGGTTGGCGGCGATCGATGCCGTAATAAAATTATTGGGTCCGGGAGACGAGGTAATTTCTACCAACGACCTATACGGGGGCAGTTACCGCTTGTTCAAGCAGGTTTTTGAAAAATACGGAATCAAATTCCATTTTATCGGTATGCAAAACGCCTCCCGTATTGCCGAATATATCAACGACAACACCAAGTTGATCTGGATAGAGACCCCGACCAACCCGATGATGAACATTATCGACATCAAGGCGGTGGCGACCATAGCCCAAGAGAACAAGGTGCTGTTGGCCGTAGACAATACGTTTGCCACTCCCTATTTGCAGACTCCATTGGACCTAGGGGCCGATATGGTCATGCATTCGGCTACCAAGTATTTGGGCGGACACAGCGATGTGGTGGCCGGGGCCTTGGTGGTCAAGGACAAGGAATTGGCCGATAGGCTATATTTTATTCAGAATGCCAGTGGGGCCGTTTGTGGGCCTATGGACAGCTTTTTGGTACTGCGCGGGATCAAGACCCTGCACGTGCGTATGCAAAGGCATTGTGAAAACGGCGAGGCCGTGGCACGGTACTTGGCCCAACATGAAAAGGTTGAAAAGGTTTACTGGCCAGGCTTCGAAGACCACCCGAATCACGAAGTGGCCAAGGGCCAGATGAAGGGCTTCGGGGGAATGATCTCTTTTGTGACCAAGGGAAACAATTACGGGGAAGCCATTAAGATCGTTGAAAGGTTAAAGGTGTTTACGCTTGCCGAATCGCTCGGCGGGGTGGAAAGCCTGGCCGGACACCCGGCAAGTATGACCCATGCCAGTATCCCCAAGGAAGAACGGGAGAAAAGCGGGGTGGTCGATGCCTTGATACGGTTGAGTGTGGGTATTGAGGATCGGCGCGACCTTATTGCCGATCTGGAGCAGGCACTGTGATAGCTTCTTATTGAATTTACGATAAAAGGGTGGTTAAGTTGTATAAATAACATAATTTTGCCGTTATATCTAAAATTCAACAATTGCACCCCTTTTTTTAGAGGTCTAATTACATTTTGTTCAATTGCATGGAAGCAAAAATAAAAGCATTCATGGACGAGGTGAAGGTCAGAAATGGTCATGAACCGGAGTTCATTCAAGCGGTACAGGAAGTGGCCGAGACGGTACTGCCCTACATAGACGAGCACGAGATCTACCGGGGCAAGAGCATCTTGTCGCGTATGGTAGAGCCCGAACGATTGATTTCCTTTAGGGTGGCCTGGGTAGACGATAAGGGTAAAATCCACGTCAACCGCGGCTATAGGGTACAAATGAACTCCGCTATCGGCCCGTATAAGGGAGGCTTGCGTTTTCATCCCTCCGTAAACGCAAGTATTCTAAAGTTCCTGGCCTTTGAGCAGGTCTTTAAAAACAGCCTTACCACCTTGCCCATGGGCGGGGGCAAGGGCGGATCCGATTTTGACCCCAAAGGGAAGTCCGACGACGAGGTAATGCGTTTTTGCCATGCGTTTATGACCGAGCTCTGTCGTCATATCGGGCCGAATACCGATGTGCCGGCAGGCGATATCGGGGTAGGTGCCCGCGAGATCGGTTTTCTTTTCGGTATGTACAAAAAGATCAACAACGAGTTTACGGGCGTGCTTACGGGCAAGGGGCTTTCGTGGGGCGGATCCAAAATACGCCCCGAGGCCACGGGGTACGGTACGGTTTATTTTGCCCAAGACATGCTGAAGACCAAGGGGGAAGGTATCAAGGGCAAAACCGTAGTGATCTCCGGTTCTGGCAATGTGGCCCAATATGCGGCCGAAAAGATTGTCCATCTCGGAGGAAAGGTGGTTACCCTGTCCGACTCGGCCGGGTATATCTATGATAAGGAAGGTATGGACGAGGAAAAATTGGCCTATGTCATGGATTTAAAGAACAATAAAAGGGGAAGGATTGCCGAGTATGTCGAAAAATATCCTTCCGCCGAATACCACGAGGGAAAGACCCCATGGGCGGTACCCTGTGATATAGCCCTGCCCTGTGCCACGCAGAACGAACTTTCGGGGGGTGATGCGAAGACCTTGATAGAAAATGGCTGCATTTGTGTTGCCGAAGGGGCCAATATGCCCTGCGATACCGAGGCGGTGCGCGCTTTTCACCATGCGAAAATACTTTTTGCCCCCGGAAAGGCCTCCAATGCGGGCGGTGTAGCTACCTCCGGACTCGAGATGTCGCAGAACTCCTTGCGTATCAGTTGGACACGCGAAGAGGTCGACGATAGGCTAAAGCTGATCATGGGCGATATTCACGAGTCATGCATTAAGTATGGAATGGAAGATAACGGCTATTGCAATTATGTAAAGGGAGCCAACATTGCAGGCTTTGTAAAGGTGGCCGATGCCATGTTGGCCCAAGGCGTAATTTAAGGGCTGCACCAAGGTTTTATCATTTGAATTGGCAAGTCGGGATATGGTTGTAGAGACGCTATCCCGACTTTTTTTATGTCCAATGCCATATTTCGAACAAACGGTTATCTTTGACCTTGATCCTCGAACCTAAAAGATGTCAGTCACCACCAAGGCCATCGTACTTTCTGCCTTAAAATATGGCGACACCAGCCTCATCGTTAAGGCCTTTACCGCTTCGAACGGCTTAAAGACCTATTTGCTTAAAGGGGTGTTGTCGTCCAAAAAGGGAAAGTTGAAAACCGCTTACTTCCAACCCTTGACACAGTTGGAAATTGTGGCCTACCACAAAAATAAGGGTACTTTGGAAAGTATACGGGAGGCAAAGGTGAGCTACTACTATCAGACCCTGCACTCGAACGTGGTAAAGAACGCCATGACCCTCTTTCTGTCCGAGATGTTGAGCAACAGCATATTCGAAGAGGAGCCGAACCAAGGCCTCTTTGAGTTTCTGGAAGCTTCGTTGCAATGGTTGGACAGCCATAGTGAAATATCCAATTTTCATATCTATCT
The DNA here is from genome assembly GCF_900141855.1 of Pseudozobellia thermophila. Lineage (GTDB taxonomy): Bacteria > Bacteroidota > Bacteroidia > Flavobacteriales > Flavobacteriaceae > Pseudozobellia > Pseudozobellia thermophila. The sequence continues at coordinate 224,611 of NZ_FQYU01000001.1, read as the reverse complement.
ATTGCTGCGTCTCACCAAATACCTGGGGTTTTATCCCGATACGGCTACGATCGGGGCTTCGTATTTCGACCTGGTGGAAGGGGGCTTTACCGACACCCCTTCGTTGAACCCGACACTGGGCGGGGATAATCTTAATTATTTTAAAACCTTCTTGGGCACAAATTTTGATGGGATAGATAGCATCAAAATGAGTAAAAAAAACCGCCAAGAACTGTTACGTTCCCTAGTGCACTACTATGAGCTGCACCTACAGGGATTTCGTAAGCCCAAGTCTCTTGCCGTCCTAAACGAAGTTTTCAGCTAATATGAACAAGAAGCTGCTTGTCATGGTTTTCTTTTTGTTTTCGATGGTCTACGGCCAGCAGGTACAGGTATTGGATGCCGATACCGGGGAACCCATCTCCAATGTGGCCATCTTTAACGATGCAAGGTCAAAGGCCGCCATATCCGATATCGACGGAATAGCCGACCTTGCCATTTTTACGACCAAGGAACGTATTACCTTTAAACATTTGAGCTACCAAACACGTAAGAGCAGCCGCGGGCAGATTTTAAAACAGGGCAACCGAATTTATATGGTCATGAAGGCCGAACAGCTCGATGAGGTGGTGATGTCGGTCTCCAAATGGGAACAGCAGAAAAAAGACATTCCGAACAAGATAGATGTTACCGGCGCTAGGCAAATAGAGTTCGTCAACCCCCAGACCTCGGCCGATCTATTGGCCAATACGGGCAAGGTGTTCGTCCAAAAAAGCCAGTTGGGCGGAGGTAGTCCGATGATACGGGGCTTTGCCACCAATAGGCTCCTGCTTTCCGTAGACGGGGTGCGTATGAACAACGCGATCTTTAGGGGGGGTAACCTGCAAAACGTCATTTCAATAGACCCGTTCGCCATTCACAACACCGAGGTTATCTTCGGGCCCGGATCCGTTATTTATGGAAGCGACGCAATCGGCGGGGTGATGAACTTTTATACCAAAAAGGCCGAGTTTTCAAGCTCTGACAGCCTTTTGGTCTCAGGGCACGCCAATTATCGCTTTTCATCTGCCAATACGGAGAATACCGCACATTTCGATTTTAATTTGGGCAAAAGGAAATGGGCCTTTTTGACCAGTGCGACCTTTAATAATTTTGGGGATCTGACCATGGGCAAACACGGGCCCCAATCGTATTTGAGAACCCGTTATGTCGTTACCGGCCAAGGGGAAGATGTGTTGGCCGAAAACGACAGGCCCAGGAAACAGGTGCCGACAGGGTATGATCAGATCAATTTGATGCAAAAAATTTCTTATCGGCCCAACAATACCTGGAAATACGACTTGGGCCTACATTACTCCGAAACATCTGACTATTCGCGGTACGACAGATTGATTCGGCCCAATGGTGACAATACGGGCCTGCGCTCCGCAGAATGGTATTACGGGCCGCAGAAATGGTTACTCGGCAATTTGCAAATGCGAAAACGGGGCAAGGGCATCTTTTACGATGGGTTGAAAATTTCAACGGCCTACCAACATTTCGAGGAAAGTCGAAATGACCGCGACTTTGGAGACCCCGTTCGGTTTACCACCATGGAAAAGGTAGACGCGTTGTCGGCCAACATCGATTTCGAGAACAAAAAAATAGGCGATTTGCGCCTTTATTACGGAGGGGAATACATTTACAATAGGGTCAGCTCTACAGGTAGTCAGTTCGATAGGGTTACGGGAGGCAAGTCGGGCGCCGCCGCGAGATACCCCGATGGCTCGACCTGGCAGACCACTGCGGGATATCTAAACGCCGAGTACAAGGCCAATCCCAACTTTACGGTCCTTGCAGGTATGCGGTACAGCCATGTTTGGATAGATGCGACTTTCGACAAAACCTACTATCCCTTTCCGTTCGATGATGCCGACCTGAACAATGGGGCCCTGACCACCAGTGTTGGTTTCAGCTGGTTTCCCAAGGCCGATTTTCAGGTAACCCTTAATGGCTCTACCGGATTCCGGGCCCCGAATATCGATGATGTAGGAAAAATATTCGATTCGGAACCGGGGGCGGTCGTAGTACCCAATCCGGATCTTGAACCTGAATATGCCTATAATGCCGAACTCGGACTGTATAGGAATTTCAATGATAAGGTTATGCTCAGGGCTGCCACGTACTATACGTATTTGGTCGATGCCCTGGTGCGTAGGGAATTTCAATTCAACGGCCAGACGCAAATCGATTATAAGGGCGAACCCAGTCAGGTACTGGCCATACAAAATGCCGCCAAGGCCTTTGTTTATGGATTGGAGTTGGGGGTTGAGGCTTTTCTTTCGAACAATTTTTCCATTTCCTCGAATCTGACGTTTACCGAAGGTGTCGAAGAAGAGGAAGATGGCAGCGATTCGCCGGGTAGGCACGTTGCCCCTACTTTTGGTGATTTTCACTTAGTATGGAAAAACCAGAGTTTGAAGGCCGATCTGTTCATGAATTATAATGGCAGTGTTCCCTATAAAGACTTGGCGACCTCGGAGCGTAGCAAAGATTACATCTATGCGATAGACCATGAGGGCAACCCGTATTCCCCTTCGTGGTACACCTTGAACTTTCGGTCGCAGTATAGCATCTCGCAAAACCTAAAGGTATCCTTCGGGTTGGAGAATATTACCAACGAACGTTATCGGCCGTATTCTTCGGGCATTGCGGCCGCCGGAACCAATATCGTCATGGGTGTTGGGTATAATTTCTGAAGCCCGTGGATGGAACAAAAAGAAGACTTGGGGTATAAAAAAACCCTCTGGAAGAGAGGGTAATTTTTCAAGGTAGGCTTGGTCGAGTTTGGTATATTATCGTAGGTGTGTCTCGATTTGGGATCAAAACATGTTTCGGTTAAGTTCAAGGGGCGATTTGGGGTCTGCACTCTCACTTAATTACAATGTAAAAGTAGTCGGTTGATGAAGGATATCTAAATTATTGTTGTGAACCAAGGCCGATTTGTTGTGAAAAAAACGACATGTACGCTTTCTTCGACGAACGGTAGGCTTAAAGCTGGGAAAAGGGCAAAAAAAACCCCGGCAATGGGCCGGGGCTTTCGTTCTTTTGAAAAAAAATTACTTGTTTAAAGCGTCTTTGGCCTCGTCGGCAGCTTTGTTCGCGGCATTTTTAACATCGCCTGCCGCATTTTTGGCTCCTTCCTTGATGTCTTCTCCGGTTGCCTTGGCTTTGTCCAATGCCTCACCACCGGCTTCCTTGATGTCCTCTCCGGCTTCTTTGGCCTTGTTCAAGGCATCGTCGCCGGCTTCTTTGATATCTTCCCCGGCTTCATTGACTTTATCGGCAGCTTCTTCGCCCATTTCCTTCATTTCCTCGCCTACCTTTTCGCCGGCTTCCTTGATTTCGTTACCTGCTTCCTCCATTGATTCGCCGGCTTGTTCGGCGGCGCTCTGGGCTTTGTCGGCAGCATCTCTACAAGAAACAAAGGATGCGCTTAGGGCAAGCATTAAGATTGAACTTAGAATTACTCTTTTCATGATTTTGATTTTATGTTAGTGAATAGTTGTTGCCCTAATATACGCAGCAACGGCCCTTTTGGATGCCGTTGTCCATATTCTCCTACGGTTATGTACGTTACTTGGGCCGTACCGGGCAAGAAAAGGCGGGTAAATATTAGGCTGTGGCGCTCGATGAAAAAGGTTTCATTTTATCGATTCATCCTATATATTACCTAAAATTCGCTAATTTTGCAGCCTTAAAATAATAGAACTCAAGAGGGTTCGTACATTTAGATAGCCTTGTTATGAAGTTTGCGGAATATAAAGGATTGGATCTGCCCAAGGTGGCGGAAGAGATGCTCAGGTATTGGAAAGAGAACGGCATCTTTGAAAAAAGTATTTCCACTAGGGAGGGCAAGCCCAGTTATGTCTTTTACGAAGGCCCCCCTTCCGCAAATGGTATGCCCGGCATTCACCACGTCATGGCCCGGACGATTAAGGATATCTTTCCGCGTTACAAAACCATGAAGGGGTACCAGGTAAAGCGCAAGGCGGGTTGGGATACCCATGGATTGCCCATCGAACTGGGGGTCGAAAAGGAGTTGGGCATCACCAAGGAGGATATCGGCAAGAAAATATCGGTTGAAGATTACAATGCCGCTTGTAAAAAGGCAGTGATGCGATATACCGATGTTTGGAACAAGATGACCGAACAGGTAGGGTATTGGGTAGACATGAACGATCCCTACATCACTTATAAGTCCAAGTACATGGAATCGGTGTGGTGGTTGTTGAAACAGATTTATAACAAGGGACTTATCTATAAAGGCTATACCATACAGCCGTATTCGCCCAAGGCCGGTACGGGATTGAGCTCCCACGAGCTCAACCAGCCGGGTACGTACCAAGATGTAACCGATACCACCGTAGTGGCGCAATTTAAGGCGATCGATGAAACCTTGCCCGATTTTCTTAAGAACGAGGGCGATGTTTACTTCTTGGCATGGACGACCACACCGTGGACGCTTCCTTCGAACACGGCACTCACCGTGGGGCCTAAAATCGAATATGTACTGGTAGAGACCTACAACCAATATACCTTTAGGCCCATGAACGTGGTGTTGGCCAAAAAACTGGTAAGCAAGCAGTTCTCTGGAAAATTTACCGAAGTCGGGTCGAAACCGGAGCTGTTGGAGTATGCCTCGGGAGATAAAAAAATACCTTACTATATTGTAAAGGAGTTTGTAGGGAAAGACCTGGTAGGGATAAAGTATGAGCAACTGCTCGATTATGCACAGCCTTACCAAAACCCCGAAAACGCCTTCCGCGTCATAGCCGGGGATTTTGTTACGACCGAAGACGGTACGGGAATCGTGCACACGGCGCCCACCTTTGGTGCCGACGATGCCTTGGTGGCCAAACAGGCCGAGCCCGAAGTACCGCCCCTATTGGTGCTCGATGAAAACAATAACCCGGTTCCCTTGGTAGACCTCCAAGGTAGGTTTAGGCCCGAGATGAAGGAATTTGGCGGCAAGTATGTAAAGAACGAATACTACGAGGCAGGAGAAGAGCCCGAAAGGTCGGTAGACGTTGAGATCGCCATAAAACTAAAGGAAGAGAACAAGGCCTTTAAGGTAGAGAAGTACGTACACAGTTACCCCAACTGCTGGCGTACCGATAAGCCTATATTGTACTACCCATTGGATTCTTGGTTCATTAAGATCAGTTATGTAAAGGACCGCATGTTCGAATTGAACCAGACGATCCACTGGAAACCCAAATCGACCGGTGAAGGGCGTTTCGGCAACTGGTTGGCCAATGCCAACGATTGGAACCTATCCCGATCTAGGTATTGGGGCATACCGCTTCCTATCTGGAGAACGGAAGATGGAAAGGAGGAAATGATCATCGGTTCGGTAGCCGAGTTGAAGTCGGAAATGGAAAAGTCGGTCGCCGCAGGCCTGATGGAAAAGGATATTTTTGACGATTTCGTTGTCGGCGACCTGTCCGAGGAAAATTACGATAAAATCGACCTTCACAAGAATATCGTTGACGACATTGTGCTGGTCTCGCCCTCGGGCAAACCGATGAAGCGCGAGAGTGATTTGATCGATGTTTGGTTCGATAGCGGCTCTATGCCCTATGCCCAATGGCATTACCCTTTTGAGAACAAGGAACTTATCGACCAGGGTGTAACCTACCCTGCCGATTTTATCGCCGAGGGGGTCGACCAAACAAGGGGATGGTTCTATACCCTACATGCCATCGCTACAATGGTGTTCGATTCCGTTGCCTACAAGAACGTAGTGTCGAACGGACTTGTTTTGGACAAGGAGGGCAAGAAAATGTCGAAACGTTTGGGCAATGCCGTAGATCCCTTCGAAACCATGAACGAACACGGGGCCGACGCCACGCGTTGGTACATGATCTCGAACGCCAACCCTTGGGACAACCTAAAATTCGATGTCGATGGGATCGTCGAGGTAAAACGCAAGTTTTTCGGAACCCTGTACAATACCTACTCCTTTTTCGGTCTGTATGCGAACATCGACAATTTTGATTATTCGGAGGAAGAGGTTCCCATGAACGAACGCCCCGAAATCGATAGGTGGATCCTGTCGGAACTCCACTCTTTGGTCAAGACCGTTGACGAGGCCTACGCCGATTATGAACCGACCAAGGCCACGCGGGCCATTTCGGAGTATGTCCAAGAAAACTTAAGCAACTGGTACGTGCGCTTGTGCAGAAGGCGTTTCTGGAAGGGCGAATACCGAAAAGACAAGATATCGGCTTACCAGACCCTATACACCTGCCTAGAGACGGTGGCAAAACTATCGGCACCGGTAGCGCCTTTCTACATGGATAGGCTATACAAAGATTTGACCGCCACCACCAAAAAAGAGTCCTTTGAAAGCGTACACTTGGCCAATTTCCCCGTGTACGACGAAAACTTGGTCGACAAGGACCTGGAGAGCAAAATGCAAAAGGCCCAGATTATTTCCTCATTGGTTTTATCGATACGGCAGAAGGAAAAGATCAAGGTGCGCCAGCCCTTGCAAAAAATAATGATTCCGGTTCTCGATGAGGCCCAAAAGCACGAAATACTGGCAGTGGCCGAACTTATCAAGTCTGAAGTGAACGTAAAGGAAATCGAGCTTTTAGACGATGCTTCTGGGGTTTTGATCAAGAAAATAAAGCCTAATTTTAAGGTTTTGGGCCCAAAGTATGGCAAGGACATGAAGCAGATAGCCCGGGCCATTTCGGACTTGGGTCAAGAAGATATCCAAAAAATTGAGCAGAAGGGCGAATTATCCCTTGAGATTGACAATAAAATTATTACATTACAATTGTCGGATGTAGAGATAACATCGCAAGATATCGAAGGTTGGTTGGTGGCCAGTGCGGGTCCGATTACCGTGGCTTTGGACATAACCATTAACGACGACCTTCGAAAAGAGGGCATAGCCCGCGAGCTTATCAACCGGATTCAGAATATCAGAAAGGATTCCGGTTTCGAGGTTACCGATAAGATCGATATTAAAATTTTAAAGGACGGCCATGTAGAACGGGCAGTCGAAAGTAACATCGATTATATTAAGACCGAGACGTTAACGGCCGAGCTGGATTTTGAAGAGAAACTGGAAAAAGGAACGGAAGTTGCATTTGACGAGGTAAATACAAAATTATTTATTGTAAAACATTAGAAAAATGGCACAGGATTTAAAAGTTAGATATTCGGACAAGGATTTGGCCGAATTCAAAGCATTGATCGAAGAAAAAATTGAAAAGGCCAAAAGCCATTTAGAATTGCTCAAAAGTTCGTATATGAACGATGGCAACAATGGCACTGACGATACCTCGCCTACTTTTAAGGCCTTTGAGGAAGGCTCGGAGACCATGAGCAAGGAGGCGAATACGCAATTGGCCATCAGACAGGAAAAGTTTATCAGGGACCTCAAAAATGCCTTGCTGCGAATAGAGAACAAAACGTACGGTATATGTCGGGTAACTGGTAAGCTTATCGCCAAGGAGCGCCTAAAATTGGTGCCCCATGCTACCTTGAGTATCGAGGCCAAGAACATGCAGAAGTAAGATTGGGTAAAACCATTTGGAATAGGAGACCTGCAGGGACTGTACCTTGTGGGTCTTTTTTGTTGAAAACTATGTATAGACTGCTCCTTTTACTGTGTATGGCTACCCAAATTTCGTCGGCCCAAAAAGTGGTGAAAAAATCAATTGGGGACAATGATATCGAATTGATCAATATCGATGTGGCCCATTGTTATCGATTGGACCTGAAAACCGTTAAGGGAAACGAGGTATCTATAGAGGCCACTATTGACGGGGAATATAAAAGGGAACTGTTGCTTAGTTTGGAGCAAGAGGGGCGCACCTATTACGTGAGCAGCGGCTTTCAACCGGTCTTTGAAAATCCGAACGACAAATTGAGCGCGCACAAGGTTGTTTCGATCGCCCTGAAAATTTTGGTTCCTGAATATTTGGAGGTTTACGTCTACGGCCGCAGTTGTAACGTAACCGCTTCGGGCAATTACAGGGACCTGACCATTAGCCTGAACGACGGCGATTGTATTTTGAGGGATGTGGGCGAAGAGACCATAGTGGCAACACAAAGTGGAAATATCAGTGTGTACGCCAAGGCAGCCGCCATATCGGCGAATACCAAATACGGCGAGGTGAGCGGGGATACGATACCCGAGGCCGATAACCATTACCGGCTCTCTAGTGTTACCGGAAACATCCACCTTAAAAAAACCGAATAATATGTCTATTTTAGCGACTTTAAACTAGAAAGAACCATGGGTCTAAAAAAATCGCTGTTGCTTATAGTCGCCGTTTTGCTCGTAGACCAAATAAGCAAAATCTATATTAAGACACATTTTGTTCTTGGTGATGCTGTCGAGGTATTCAGTTGGTTCAAAATACTCTTTATCGAAAACTCGGGAGCGGCGTGGGGCGCTAAGCTGAGTGATTTTTTGCCTATTTCCGAACCTACGGGTAAATTGGTCCTGACGATTTTTAGGCTTTTTGCCGTAGCGGGTATTGGCTATTGGCTCTACGATACGATAAAAAAGCAAAGTTCAAGAACCCTGATTTTGGCGGTATCCCTAATTTTTGCAGGGGCATTGGGCAATATAATAGACTCCGTTTTCTACGGCGTGGTTTTTAACGATAGCTACCAACAGGTAGCTACCGCCTTTTCCGATGAACCTTATGGAGGCCTGTTTCACGGTAAGGTGGTAGACATGCTCTACTTTCCGTTGATAGACACTACCTGGCCCGATTGGGTCCCGTATGTAGGGGGAAAGGACTTTCGTTTTTTCGAACCCGTCTTCAATATCGCCGATATGGCCATAAGCACGGGTGTGGGCATACTTATCGTCTTCAATAAAAAAGCCTTCGGCAAGGACGATAAGGAATCTGGAGCAGAGGCGGATCCTCATTCCATGGGGAACGAGTAAACCCTCTTTGGCGTAACACAATAATCTAAGGGAACATCGGTATCTTCACTGTCTTCGATACGTTTTTCGGCCTCGAAAAGCGATAGTCCGACTTTAATTGTATCGGGGCGGCATTCGGCCAAGAACCGATCGTAGAAACCTTTGCCGTAACCTACCCGCTGTCCCTCTTGGTCAAAGGCCAGGAGCGGAACGAATACTACATCGATTTGGCTCGGGGCTATTTCAATCCCTTCGACGGGCTCGGGAATGTTCCATTTGTTTTTTTTTAGCCGGGTGCTGTCGGTGAGGAGGTAATGGGCCAGTCGCTGGTCGTCGAGCATCTTGGGCAAGACCACATGCTTGTCCTTGCCTTGAAGAACGGAAAGTAGAAACGAGGTGTCTATTTCCTTTTTCTCCTCAATGGGTAAAAATAGGTGGAAGTAACTCGAACGCCAAACGCGCATGGGCAATCGAAGCACTTGGTTGGCAATGCTCAAGCTGTTTTCTAGAAGAGATTCCCTAGGGATGGAGTCTCTTAGCCGGATGTAGTGGGATCGTAAATCTTTTTTTAGCATTGATTCATAATCGAACCCAAGCAAATTGGGGGCTTAAGGGAACCTTATTCTTTGGCGTTCACAAGATAATAAATCCTGAAGGAAATCATCAAGATCAGGTATAGGCCCAAGGTTATTATGTATTTATCCATTTGGTAAATGATTTTGATACTTTAAAACTAATTAAAAATAAATTTACAAACACTGTCAAATGCAACTTTTTATCGATGAAATGCACTTTTTAGATAAAATTTAACTTTTAGTTAGAATTTTGGCGGTGTAGTTGGCAATATCTCATTTACCTGTTTTAAAAATTTCGGTTTTTTCGTTAAAATTTGATTTTGTCCTTATATTCAATAATCTGTGTCGTGCGATTTGGGCCCTTTTGTTAGGTCAACCTTATTTTTTTGGTGCTTTTAGGGTTAGTTAAAAATCCATAATACCGATTACCTTTTGTGTAAAACATAGTAATTTCACTGCCGTGACCGCTCGATGACCCGGTGCGGTATCCGCTAATCGTATTTAAGATGCCTTTCATTCCTATAAAAGTACAGCTAAGTACATTGCCCCAAAGTCCCGGTGTATACCAATTTTACGATGCCGATGACAAAATTCTCTACGTAGGAAAGGCAAAGAACCTTAAAAAACGGGTAAGTTCATATTTTACCAAAAACCACGATTATGGGAAAACCAGGGTGATGGTAAAAAAAATCCGACGGATCAAGCACATTGTGGTTCCTACCGAATCCGATGCCTTGCTGCTCGAGAACAACCTAATAAAAAAATATCGGCCCAGGTACAACGTCTTGCTCAAGGACGACAAATCGTATCCGTGGATCTGTATCAAGAAAGAGCGCTTTCCGAGAATTTTTCCGACCCGAAAACTGATCAAGGACGGCTCTGAGTATTACGGTCCGTATACCAGTATGAAGACCGTGCGCACCTTGTTGGACCTGATAAAGAGCGTGTATCCCTTGCGTACCTGCAATTACGACCTCTCTCAGGAAAAGATAGATGCGGGTAAGTACAAGGTTTGCCTAGAGTATCATCTGGGAAATTGCAAGGGTCCCTGCGAAAACCTGCAAGGTGAAAGGGAGTACCATGCCCAAATAGACGACATTAGGCAGATCATCAAAGGCAATTTCAAGTCGTCCCTGTCCTATTTCAAAAAGGAAATGAAATCCTTGGCCGCCGATATGCGCTTTGAGGAAGCCCAAAGCATAAAGGAAAAAATAGATGTGCTCGAGAATTATCAGGTAAAGTCGACCATAGTCAACCCTAAAATCAACAATGTAGATGTTTTTTCGATAATTTCGGACGAATCGCACGCCTATGTGAATTTCTTGCAATTGTCGCACGGGTCCATCATCCGCTCCCATACGCTTGAAATAAAGAAGAAGCTCGACGAAACCGATGCCGACCTCTTGACCTTGGCCATTATTGAGATCAGGCAGCGCTTCGAGTCGCGTTCGAAAGAACTATACCTGCCCTTCGAGGTGTCGGTCGAAGAGGGCCTCAAAATTACAATTCCCAAATTGGGGGACAAAAGGAAAATCTTGGACCTATCGGAGCGCAATGCCCGTTTTTTCAGGCAAGAGCGTTTTAAACAGATGAAGATCGTCGATCCCGACAGGCATACCAATCGAATTATGGCCCAGATGAAAAAAGATTTAAGGTTGTCGGAAGAACCACGACATATAGAATGTTTTGACAATAGTAACATACAGGGTTCGAATCCCGTGGCCGCCTGCGTCGTTTTCAAGAACGGGAAACCGTCCAAAAAGGAATACCGCCATTTCAATATTAAAACGGTCGAGGGGCCCGATGATTTTGCTTCTATGGAAGAGGTGGTGTTCAGGCGCTATAAGCGTTTGTTGGCCGAAGACCGGCCCCTTCCGCAGTTGGTGGTGATCGATGGCGGTAAAGGGCAACTGTCGTCTGCCTTAAAGAGTTTGGAAGTGCTCGGGTTAAGAGGAAAAATAGCCATAATAGGAATTGCCAAGCGGTTGGAGGAAATTTACTTTCCCGATGACCCGGTTCCCCTGTACTTGGACAAAAGGTCGGAGTCGTTGAAGATCATACAACAGTTGCGCAATGAGGCCCATAGGTTCGGGATAACCTTTCACCGGAAAAAGCGGAGCAAGGCGGCCATCAATTCAGAGTTGGAAAGCATTGATGGCATTGGGGAAAAAACAGCGCAAGACCTGTTAAAGCGATTTAAATCCGTAAAAAGGATAAAAGCGGCATCAATGGAAGACCTGGCCCAGGTGGTAGGAAAGTCAAAGGCCAAGAATTTATACGATACATTTCATAGTGTAAACAGTTCAAATTAAGCATGCTTAGGGTATATCTGTTTTGTTGTCTATTCTGTTCCGGTCTTTTGGGTAAGGCCCAAAATACCGATGCCCATGATTTAAAGATCGGATTGGTACTCAGTGGCGGCGGGGCTAAGGGCATGGCCCATATCGGGGCCTTAAAGGTAATCGAGGAGGCGGGTGTCGAAATCGATTATATAGGAGGGACCAGCATGGGGGCCATTGTCGGGGCCCTTTACGCGGCAGGATATTCTGCGGTGCAACTCGACTCCATTTTTCGAAAGACCGACTTTACCGACCTGATAGAGGACAATCTTCCACGAAGTGCCAAGACATTCTACGAAAAGGAAAACTCGGAACGTTATTCGATTACCCTGCCGTTCGACAACTTCAAGGTTTCGGTGCCTCCCGCCTTGTCGGGAGGGCAGAACATCTACAACGAATTGGTAAGGTTGCTCTACCCGGTGAAGGACATAGTCGATTTTAATGAGTTGCCCATTCCGTTTCTCTGCATAGCCACCAATGTGGAAACCGGTGAAGAGGTAATGCTCAACAAGGGGTATCTGCCCGAGGCCGTCATGGCGAGTGGGGCTTTGCCCTCGCTGTTCGCCCCGGCGCAGATCGATGGTCAAATGCTGATCGATGGCGGTGTGGTCAACAATTATCCCATAGACGAGGTCAGAAATATGGGGGCCGATATTATTATCGGTGTCGATGTACAGCATGGCCTTAAAGACCGGGAGGCGTTATTATCGGCGACCGAAATCCTTTTACAGATCAACAACTATCGGACGGCTTTGGATATGGAAGAAAAGGCGAAACGAACCGATATTTATATAAAACCCGATATTAGCGGTTTTTCGGTAATCGATTTTGACCTTTTCGGTACCATTGTAGAGACAGGGGAAATCGCCGCCAAGGAAAAACTGGCGGAACTGCGGGCCATTTCAAGACCGAATGCGGAAAAAAAAAGGAAAAGGGTGGTTATGCCCGCACCCGACGACACCTTGTCGATCGACAGGCTGACAATTACCGGAAGCAAAAATTATTCAAGGGGCTATGTGAAGGGAAAACTTCGCTTCGATACCAATGAGCCGCCTACCTTCAATGAGCTACAGCAAGGGGTCAGCAACTTGTCCGCAACGGGAAACTTTCAGACGATCCATTATAAGTTACTGACCAAGAACAACGACCAAGAGTTGCTGTTGAACCTGGTCGAAAGCCGAAATAAAACCTTTTTGCGCTTGGGTGCCCATTACGACAACCTGTACCAGACCGCCGCCCTGGTCAATATAACCCAAAAGAACCTATTGACCCGCGACGATGTAACCTCCTTCGATTTTATTATCGGAGATAATATCAGGTACAATCTTCAATACTATGTCGATAAGGGATCTTACTGGAGTTTCGGGTTCAATTCGAGCTTTCGCGAAACCTCCAAGGAGGTCGATTTCGATCTGATACGTGGAAATTTTGATACACCTGCCGCGGGCAGCATCAATTCGATCAACTTGGATATTACCGACCTGGTGAACCAAGTATACATAGAAACGGTGCTTCGCGAAGAGTTTGCATTTAGGACCGGCCTGGAGCATAACTTGGTAAAGTTCAGTACCAGGACATTGGGCGAAAACCAAGAAGCAGGGGAAGCGTCGAGCTTTAGGGTTGAAGACGGGCGGACCTTTTTCGAAAAAAGCCATTTTTACAGTGCCTTTGGCGGACTTAAATTGGACACTTACGACGATAAGTATTTTCCGTCACGTGGCCTCTATTTTGACAGCGATTTTCACCTTTACCTCTTCTCTTCCGACTTTAACGATAACTTTAAGGAGTTTTCTGTGGCCCAGGCCAGAATGGGGACGGCTTTTCCGATCTTGAACAATTTTTCGTTGAATATAGAGGCCGAGGGCGGTTTTAAACTGGGTACCTCGAACGTAACCTCGTACGACTTTGTTCTAGGGGGCTACGGCGCGGCCGGGATTAACAACTTTGTTCCCTTCTTTGGTTACGACTTTATATCACTTCCTGGGAACAGTTTCGTAAAAACCATGGGGAGGTTGGATTTTCGTTTTGCGCCCAAGAACCATCTGATGTTTACGGTCAATTATGCCAATGTCGCCGACGACCTTTTTCGAACGGGCGAGTGGTTCACTTCCCCTAATTATTCGGGGTACGGCATTGGCTACGGCTGGGAGTCGTTGTTCGGCCCGTTGCAGGTACATTATTCGTGGTCTCCCGAAGGGGATACAGGAGCTTTCTTCTTTAGCTTGGGGTATTGGTTTTAAGAAAGTTAGCTTGTTTTTCATCAATTTTTACGATATTTGTTGTTGATGTTGCAGTATAGAATTGACATAACCTCACACCTTAGAGCCATGTGGTAGCCCTTGTTGCCGCCAAGACCCATTCCCGGTATTCTTTACGGCCGCCCGATGGCAGTCGCTGATTAGCTAGGCCATTGGCCTTTTTACTTGATAATTGATTTCCTATCCTTAAAAACCATAATTATGTCAACTTTGGATAATACCTCTCTTCAGCTGCCAAAGGAAAATCCCGAAGCAGAAGACTTTCTACCCTTATTGGGTACCGATTATATTGAATTGTACGTGGGCAACGCGAAACAGGCTGCCCATTATTACATGGCCGCATGGGGCTTTCAGCCCTTGGCCTATGCGGGTCTTGAGACCGGCCTGAAAGACCGGGTGTCCTATGTTTTGCAACAAGGTAAAATTCGCTTGGTTCTTACCTCCCCCTTGAAACCGGGCGGGGAAATCAATAAGCACATAGACGCCCATGGCGATGGCGTCAAGGTTATTGCCCTGTGGGTAGACGATGCCGCTAAAAGTTACAAGGAAACGGTCGACAGGGGCGCAAAGGCCTACCTAGCCCCCAAAACCATTGGGGACAATGAAGGGGAAGTGGTGCTGTCGGGAATCCATACCTATGGGGAAACCGTCCATATTTTTGTCGAGAGAAAAAACTATAAGGGGGCGTTCATGCCCGGTTACCAAGTTTGGAACCCCTTTTACCGACCATCGGATGTAGGCCTTAAGTATGTTGACCATATTGTGGGCAATGTGGGTTGGAACGAGATGAACAAGTGGTGCGAGTTTTATGCCAAGGTTATGGGATTTGCACAATTGGTGTCATTTGACGACAAGGATATTTCGACCGAATATACGGCCCTTATGAGCAAGGTTATGAGCAACGGCAACGGGCGGATCAAGTTTCCGATCAACGAGCCCGCCGATGGCCGTAAGAAGTCCCAGATCGAGGAGTATATAGAATTCTACAATGGCGCGGGGGTGCAGCATATGGCCTTGGCGACCGATAATATCATAGAAACCGTTACCTCGTTAAAAAATCGCGGAGTCGAATTTTTGACCGTGCCCTCCAGTTATTATGACGATGTACTGGATCGTGTGGGCCATATCGACGAGGACCTATTGCCCCTGCGCGAATTGGGTATTTTGATAGACAGGGACGACGAGGGATACCTGCTCCAGATTTTTACCAAACCAATTCTCGATCGGCCTACGATGTTTATAGAGATCATTCAGAGAAAAGGGGCAAAATCGTTTGGCAAGGGTAATTTTAAGGCCCTCTTCGAAGCTATTGAACGGGAGCAAAAAACAAGGGGAACCTTGTAAGGCGACCGCTGCGGTTTTCGCCGCCGGAAAGGTGGAATTTTACCGCTTCGACGATGTAGGAATCGGCGGGGGCAATCAGCTTCTTTATGGGCTTTAAATAGCCGTATTTCTTAAGAAATCGCCAATTTTACGCCTGTAAGTAAAAAGAACTGTTAATGTAATAGTTAAAGTAAGTTAAATACATTGACGATCTGAAACTAAGCAGTAAATTTGTTGGTGTAAGGGGTGGTTCCCTTACAACTTTAAGTATTGGTTTTTCATAATTTAAAGTTTGGTTGGTTATTTAGGAAAAGCTCTGACAGTAATGTCGGGGCTTTTTTTAATATTGTACCTTGGGCGAGGTAATCGTGTGTTCATGTGGGCAATACTTTGGAATAAATTTTGTTTAAGTTATTGTAATTCAAAACGAATCCGGACGGCATTTTTTAATTTTATTGCCAAAACAAAATCTATGAAGACGGTTTTTACGATACTTATTCTGCTTTCTGGTTGGGTCGCAGGGGCCCAATACGAAAGTTCAGCTTTTAAACCGGGCGAATGGTTGAAGTTTCGAATGCACTATGGCTTTTTAAACGCAAGCTATGCCACCCTTCACGTAAAATCGGATAAAATTGACGATGTGCCCGTATACCATGTGGTGGGCAAAGGCCAGACCACCGGCTTGGCCAGTCTCTTTTTTAAGGTAGACGATACCTACGAAAGCTATTTTGGCAAAAAAGACGGTAGGCCGTACCGGTTTATACGCAAGATCAACGAAGGAGGGTACACCAAAGACATCGAAATCAATTTCGACTACAAGAACGATACCGCCATACTCAACGATAAAAAGAACAAGAAAAAGTATAATTTTGACCTGGAGGACAACATTCAAGACCTTCTGTCCGCGTTTTATTATTTGAGGGACAACTACAATCCCGACGATTTGGTAAAGGGCGAGGCCGTAGAGTTGAAGATGCTGTACGACGACGACGGTATTTTTAACTTTCAGCTCAAATATTTGGGCAAGGAAATACTAAAAACCAAGTTCGGTAAGGTAGAATGTTATAAATTTAGGCCTTTGGTTCAATCAGGTCGCGTTTTCAAGGAAAAGGAAAGCCTTTCGCTTTGGGTTTCTGCAGATGACAATAAAATACCCATTCGCATACAGGCCGACTTGGCCGTGGGCGCTATCAAGGCGGACCTCGACGGGTATAACGGACTGAAGCACCAGTTCAAAATAATAATGGACTGAACGATTGATGAAAGACAAGGAGCGTATAGATTCACAGATTTCGAAGCTTGAGGAAAAATACAAGGACTCCGGCCAGGATTTAAGCTCTTATCTCGACGGTCTGTTGCACCAACGCTACCTCACCTACTGGGACTATATCAACTTGGATACTCTGTTGAGCCTTCAACAACCAAGGACCTACTTTCCCGATGAGGAAATCTTTATCATGTACCACCAGATCACCGAGCTTTATTTCAAGCTTATCCTGCACGAACAAAAACAGCTCGTAGACGACAAATCCCAAAACCTTGATTTCTTTATAGAGAAGACCCGTAGGATCAACAGCTATTACAAGGCCCTTATTTCCTCTTTCGGCATCATGATCAAAGGAATGGAGCGCGAGCAGTTCTTGCAGTACCGAATGGCCTTGCTCCCGGCGAGCGGATTTCAGTCCGCACAGTATCGAATGATCGAAATATATGCGACCCCTTTGGAAAATTTGGTCCACCATTCCAAAAGAAGGGAAATGTCGTCGAACAATTCGATAGAGGAACTGTACGAGGAGATTTATTGGAAAAAAGGGGCGACCGATATGGCCACGGGCGAAAAGACCTTGACCCTTAAGCAATTTGAGTATAGATATACCCCTCGGTTGGTGCGGATAGCCAAGCAAGTAGAAAAGAATACCATCTATCACAAATATTTGCAATTGCCCGAAACCAAAAGGTATAATAAAGAGTTGATAGATGCGTTAAAAACTATGGACATCAACGCCAACGTCAACTGGCCGCTGATGCATATGGGGTCGGCCCATAGGTATTTGGCAAAGAACGAAGGGCAGGTAGATGCCACCGGGGGCACGAATTGGAAGGATTACCTGCCTCCAAGTTTTCAAAAAGTTGTATTTTTTCCGAAAATTTACTCCAAACAAGAGTTAAATAATTGGGGGAAGCAGTGGGTAGACCATATCTTTAATCCTGAAAAACAAAAAAAACTAAAATAGAATAATGCAAAAATACTGGGGCCTCGTTTTCATTTTGTTTTTGATCTTGTCGTGCAAAGAAGATAACAAGTCGGCTATCGACAAACAACCCTTGACCGAAATCGCCGCGGTTGAAACCCTCGAAAAACCGGTGGTCAAACACTTTGGTTTTAATCTCGAAGAGTTCAACGTTCAGTTGGATACGATAAGAAGAGGCGACAGTTTCGGTAAATTGATGTTGGAAAACAAGGTAGATTATCCCAAAATCGCCAAGGTCACCGAAGAGTACAAAGACACTTTCGACGTTCGCAAGATACGGGTGGGAAAACCCTACCTTATTTTAAAATCTAAGGATACCACGGCAACGGCACAGGTCTTTATTTACGAAAACGACCCCATAAACTACACCGTTGTCGATTTTCGCGATTCGGTAAAGGCGTATAGGGAAAAGAAGCAGGTAAAGTATTTGGAAAGGGAAGTATCGGGCGTGATCCGGACAAACCTTTCGGAGGCCCTGTTGGAACAGGGGATAGATTATATGGTGACCCACAATTTGGCAAACGTTTACGCCTGGACCATAGATTTTTCGATGCTTCAAAAAGGGGACCGGTTTAAGGTAATCTACAAAGAAAAGTATATTAACGATTCGATCTATGCAGGTTCGGAGGCTATCGATGCAGCTTATTTCGAACACAATGGCAAGCCTATATACGCTTTTGCCTATGAGAGCGATTCGTTGAAGAGTATGGTCGACTATTACGACGAAAAGGCCAATAACCTCAGGAGGACATTTTTAAGGATGCCCGTTGAATTCGGCCGCTTATCCTCAAGATACAACCTCAAGCGAAGAATCAGGTATTACGGCAACAAGGTAAGACCACATAGGGGAACCGACTATGCCGCACCGATAGGTACGCCCATTATGGCCACCGCCGATGGTACCGTGGTCGAATCGACCCGAAGGGGGGGCAATGGGAAATATGTGAAGATACGACACAACGAGACCTATTCCACACAATACCTGCACATGAAAAAGCAAAATGTAAGAAAAGGGCAGTATGTGCGCCAAGGAGACATTATCGGTTGGGTAGGTATGACGGGCAACACCAGTGGCCCCCATGTCTGTTACCGCTTTTGGAAGAACGGCCGACAAGTGGATCCCCTAAAGGAAGAGCTGCCGAAGGCAGAGCCCTTGGCCGAAGAACTGCAGCCGGAGTACTTCACCTATATTTCCCCGCTCAAGGACCAGCTTGATTGCATGGAATACCCTGAACGGCAGCTCGAGGAAGATATTCAAGCTCCCGATTTGGCCTCCTTGGACGAATAATCGGGCCTTTTGGGTTGTTATTAGTGGTCGTATGGCTTAATTTAGCCGCCATCTACTAATTTCTTAAAACAACCCAGCATGGCTTTATATAACATTGACCCCACCACTTTGTCGGTTTGGGGGAAACTTTCGGACAATTACAAGGCGACCAAAGAACTTCACCTAAAGGAACTCTTCGCGGGCAATGAGACCCGGGCCGAGGACCTTTCCTTGCAATGGAACGACTTTTTGGTCGATTTTTCCAAGAACCGAATATCAAAAGAAACCTTGGAGCTGCTTTTCGAATTGGCGGAAGAGGTCAAGTTGGGCGATGCGATTTCTAAGCAGTTTTCGGGGGAACATATCAACCAGACCGAAAACCGTGCAGTACTCCACACGGCCTTAAGGGCCAAAAAAACGGATGCGGTACTCGTAGACGGGGTAAATGTCGTTCCTGAGGTCTTTAAGGTAAAGGAGCATATCAAAACCTTTGCCGACAGTGTCGTCAACGGTACGCGAAAAGGCTTTACCGGCAAGGCGTTTACCGATGTGGTGAACATCGGTATCGGGGGTTCGGATCTGGGGCCGGCCATGGTTACCGAAGCCCTGAAGTTCTATAAGAACCATTTAAAGGTGCACTTCGTGAGCAATGTGGACGGAGACCATGTCCACGAGGTCTTGAAAGACTTGGATCCCGAAACAACGCTTTTTGTCGTCGTGTCGAAAACCTTTACCACCCAAGAAACCCTAAGCAATGCAACGACCATAAAAAAATGGTTCCTTGGCCATGCGACCCAAAAGGATATAGCCAAGCATTTTGCGGCAGTCTCGACCAATACCCAGGCCATTGCCGAGTTCGGCATCGATGCCGAGAACGTTTTTCCGATGTGGGACTGGGTAGGGGGTCGTTTTTCGCTATGGAGTGCCGTGGGGCTGTCGATCGCCCTGGCGGTGGGCTTTGAAAACTTCGACGCACTCTTGAGCGGGGCCAACGAAATGGACGAACATTTTAAGACGGCCGATTTTAAAGGGAATATTCCCGTGGTATTGGCCCTGATCAGCGTTTGGTACAACAATTTTTACGGCGCGGAAACGGAAGCGATAATTCCGTACACCCAATACCTAAGTAGGTTTTCGGCATATCTGCAACAAGGCATAATGGAGAGCAATGGCAAAAGTGTCGATCGCAACGGAAATAGGGTCGGTTATCAGACGGGCACCATTATTTGGGGAGAGCCAGGTACCAATTCGCAGCACGCATTTTTTCAATTGATCCACCAGGGCACCAAAATCATCCCCGCCGATTTCATAGGGTTCAAACATGCGTTGCACGGCGATACGGATCACCATAACAAGCTTATGGCCAATTTCTTTGCCCAGACCGAGGCCTTGATGAACGGAAAGACCCCAGACGAGGTGCGAAGTGAGTTGAAAGCCAAGGGAATGGAAGAAGCGGCCATGGACAAACTGGTGCCTTTTAAGGTCTTTGAAGGCAATAAGCCCACCAACACCATTTTAATTGACAAGCTTACCCCAAGGAGCCTGGGCAGTTTGATCGCCCTTTACGAACATAAGATCTTCGTACAGGGCGTCATTTGGAATATTTTTAGTTACGACCAGTGGGGCGTAGAGCTGGGCAAGCAATTGGCCGGGAATATTCTCAAGGATATCCAAGGTTCTAAAATTGGTGATCATGATGGTTCGACGCTTCGACTTTTGCAATCTTTTAAGGATTGAGTTGACGATTCCTTATTTCTCGTGTTAATGATGCTAACTTATTGCACATCAAGGTGCTTTGTCTTTCTTTCTTGTTAAATTTGTGTGAATTAATTTAACGTTCTGTTAATGTTCATAAGTGTAAAATAGAGCACTTTTGCAGGCAGTATTGAAGACTAACAAACACAAACAAATGAGAAAAATTTATTTCACGGTGGTCGCCATTTTTTCGGTGGCCGTAGCATTTTCGCAAAGCACGATTACAGGAACCGTCGTAGACGGCGAATTGAACGAACCCCTCCCGGGAGCAAGTGTGGTCGTCCAGGGCACTACAGTGGGCGCATCAACTGATTTTGATGGTAATTTCACCATCGAGGCACCTAGTTCCAAAGGAACACTCGTGATTTCATATATGGGTTACATCTCTAAGAAAGTTACTTTTAACAGTGCTGGTAGTGTAGGTACAATTACTCTGGAAGAGGATGCGGAACAGTTAAGTGAAGTTGTGGTTACCGGGGTAATGGATATTGCAAAAGACAGGGAAACCCCCGTTGCCGTTTCAACGATTAGGGCATCGGAAATTGCCGAGAAACTTGGTTCTCAGGAATTTCCGGAAATTTTAAAGTCGACACCTTCTATCTATGTAACAAAACAAGGCGGTGGTTTCGGTGATTCTAGGATTAATGTTCGTGGTTTTGATCAAAGGAACACTGCGGTAATGATTAATGGTGTTCCCGTAAACGATATGGAGAACGGATGGGTATACTGGAGTAACTGGGCAGGTCTTTCCGATGTAACTTCGGCCATGCAGGTTCAAAGGGGGCTTGGTTCTTCCAAATTGGCCATCTCTTCTGTAGGGGGTACCATTAACATTATTACCAAAGCTGCAGATAATAAGGAAGGCGGTGCGGTTGCTGCCACTGTTGGTAACAATGATTATTTGAAGACGACGGTTTCTTATAACACTGGGCTAATGGAAAACGGACTTTCTGTAAGTGCCATGCTTGGTCGTACCGCTGGTGATGGTTATGTTCAAGGAACTCCATTCGAGGCATACAATTACTTTTTGGCCATTGGGTATAGACCTAATGATAAGCACGATTTTCAATTTATGGTAACCGGTGCACCCCAACAACATTTCCAAAGAGGTTATGCTGAATCTATCAGTAATTATATTGCGTATGGGGATAATGGTGTAGATCCGAATATTCGCTATAATTCAGACTTTGGTTATAGAAATGGTAAAGAGGACACCTTCTCAGGAAACTTCTACCATAAACCAAAGGCAATGATCAACTGGGATTGGACAATTTCAGATAAATCCAAGTTGTCATCCGTGGTATATGCATCGCTCGGTAGGGGTGGTTCAATAGGTTCAATAGGTAGAATAAATGGAGGGCCTTCTTATTACGGACAATTTAAAGATGCTAACGGACATGTTCGTTTTGACGATATTGTTGCTTGGAACCGAGGAGTCAATATTCCTGCATTCGGAGATCAAAGAACAGGTTATACCGGTGGCGGCGATCCCGCATATCAGGGGATGTATGTTAACGGTGGGCAATATAGCTATGGGTTTGAAGACGATGGAGATCATATTTTTAGTTCTGAAAACGGCATCTCTCAACGTTCTTCCATGAACTCCCATAACTGGTACGGGACCATTATCAACTTTCATAACGATGTTAACGATAATTGGGCCTTTGACGTAGGTGTGGATGCCAGAATGTATAAAGGTATCCACTACAGAAGATTGGTAGACCTTATGGGTGCCGATGTTTATGTAGACAATGACGACATCAATAATACTTATAATTTTACTACGGAGACCTACGCTCCGACCATCGGAAACATTTGGAATGTGTTCAAGAGTGTTGACGACGAAACGAAAATCGATTATTACAACGACGGTAAGGTAAATTGGCTTGGTGGTTTTGCCCAAGTGGAATACACCAACGACAAGATTTCTGCCTTTATGCAAGGAGGCTTCTCCAACCAAGGATTCCAACGAATCGATTACTTTAACTACTTGGATTCCGATCCGGAGCAAAAATCGGATTGGGTAAATATTATCGGAGGTAACATCAAAGGTGGTTTAAACTACAACATTGATGAAAAGCACAATGTGTTTGGAAACGCTGGATACTATTCTAAGCAACCTATATTTGATGGAATATTCTTGAACTACGTTAATGATATCAATGAAGATCATCAGAACGAGAAAATTCTAGGATTGGAAGTAGGGTATGGTTTTAGAAGCCAGTATTTTAGTGCCAATGTCAACGTTTATAGGACATCTTGGGAAGATAGGTATTTGACAAACGGTGTCGATATTACTGACACATCAGGCAATCTGCTTTTCGAAGGTACCGCCAATTACGATGGTATAGAACAGGTGCATATGGGGGTTGAGGTTGACTTTACGGCCAGACCAAACGATTTCTTAACTTTTAATGGAATGTTGTCTATAGGTGACTGGCAATATTCCGGCAACCCAACCGGAACTGTTTATGACGATGGTCAGAATATTGTCGGGGAAGCCGAGTTTATTTTAGATGGTGTTAAGGTAAGTGATGCTGCTCAGACTACCATGAGATTGGGGGCTACCGTAGAGCCCGTCGAAAATCTTTTCATCGATGCAAGTTGGTACCATGCTGGTAACCTTTATTCGAGTTTGCTTGATGATGATGATATATTTAAGTTCCAGGATGAAAACAGCGACGGAGAACCTGATGGAGGTGATTTCCAATTGAAATTACCCTCTTACGACTTAATCGATGCGGGGATATCTTACAGAATGCCACTTGGTAAGGAAAAAACAAAATACCTTAACCTTAGGTTGAACGTAAACAACGTGTTTGACGAAATTTATATTTCAGAGTCGGAAACCAATGTTGAAGCAGAGGCAGGGGATGACACATGGAATGGTGTTAACACTTCGAACAGAGTGTTTTGGGGTTTCGGAAGAACCTGGAACTTTGGTCTGCGTTACAGATTCTAACCGCGCATTATAGATATAGTTTAAAACCCCGCACATTGCGGGGTTTTTTTATGCTCAAAAATCTGTACATTTAGGGTTTCAAAATCCATACTATGTACGAGATCATTCAGGTTCTTCATTCTTACTTGGCCTATATCGTTCTGGCCCTGCTCTTTCTGGCCGTGGCGAATGCCCTAATGGGCTGGCAGGGCAACAAAATGTTCACCATGCAAAAAGACCTAAGGCTAAGCTTGTTTGCGCTTATCCTAAGCCATATCCAGCTTTTGGTGGGGCTGATACTTTATTTCGTGTCACCAAGCGGCTTGAACGCCATACAGACCTTGGGCATGGGCGGGCTCAACTCCGCGTCGCGTTTGTTGGCCTTGGAACACCCCTTCATAAACATTATTGCCATAATACTGATCACCATCGGCTGGTCAAGGCACAAAAAGTTTATGGAAGGAAACAAGAAGTTCAAGAGCATCGCCATTTTTTATGGCCTTGGCCTGGTATTGATCCTAAGCCGCATACCTTGGGGCCAGTGGTTCAACTAAAAACCTTTTGAGTGGTCTTTTGTCGATAAAGAACAAACCGAATTCTAACTATAACCAAACAACACCAATGAAGAAATTATGTTTTTTGACCGCTGTTCTGGCCACCGCCTTGACCTTTGGGCAGCAAGAACTATTTAACGGAAAGGATTTGAACGGATGGACCATCTACGGCACCGAAAAATGGTACGTTGAAGATGGCCTGCTTATCTGCGAAAGTGGCCCTGACAAGGGCTATGGCTATTTGGCAACGGACAAGTTTTACAAAGATTTTGAGCTTTCCCTCGAATTTAAACAAGAGGCCAATGGCAACAGTGGGGTCTTTATCCGCTCTACCATAGAGGGTACGAAAATTAGTGGATGGCAGGTTGAAGTGGCGCCCCCGGGGCACGATACGGGCGGGGTGTACGAATCCTACGGTAGGGGATGGTTGATCAAACCCAAGCCCGCCAAAGACAAGGCCCTTAAAATGGGAGAGTGGAATACCATGAAAATACGTGTAAAGGGCGATAAGATTACCTCATGGCTCAATGGCACGAAAATGATTGCCCTCAAGGATGAAAAAATTGGGGCTGGCGAAGGTTCCATCGCCCTACAGATCCACGACGGGGGCGGTATTAAGGTGAAGTGGCGCAACATCAAACTTACCGAACTTTAGAAACAATATTCACAACAATGTCAATGCCCCTCTTTTAGAGGGGTTTTTTGTGCCTCCTCCCTGATCAAATAGATATATACGGGAAAATGGTCGGAATACCCACCGCTGTAACTGCCGCCGGCATAGGTTCGGAACGGGTAACCCTTGTACCTGCCTTTTGGGGTAACCAGATAGGGCGGGTTGAATACCCCGGCCTTCCAAAACCGATAGGTGTCACCGGAATCGCCTATCAGCGCTTCTGTAAAATATATCTGGTCGAAGAGGTTCCAGTTATCGCGGTAGGCCAATGAGCCTATTCCCTTTCTATATAGCTTTTCCATAGGGTTGTACAGGTCGTTTCCTTCCAATTGGCCCTTTCTTCCCTTTGTCTTTAGAATTTTTTTAAAGCTCGCGCTGATAGGGTCGTCGTTAAAATCGCCCATACTGATTATCCGGGCGTCCGGATGGAGCCCTTGAATGGAATCGACGATGCGCTTGTTCAGTTTTGCAGCGGCCATACGGTAGGGTCTGCTCCGTGCTTCGCCGCCACTTCGAGATGGCCAATGATTGACAACAAAGTAGAATTGCTCGTTGTCCAACCTTCCGCCCACTACCAATTGGTCGCGTGTATAATTTCGCTCATCGTCGTCATCGAACAGCAATAGTCTATGACTGGCGTATGAATTGGGGATAAAAACCGATTTTTTATAGAGAAGGGCAACGTCTATGCCCCGCTCATCGGGCGAATCGTAATGGACGATTCCATAACCCTTTGACCGGAGATTCGGATGGTCGACCAGGTCTTCGATTACCGATAGGTTTTCGACTTCACAGATACCGATGATGTCTGGCGAGGTTTTCGCGGTTTCCGACCCAATTTCGGAAAGTACCCTGCTGATATGGTCCAATTTTCTCCGGTAGCGCTCCATGGTCCAATGGTATTTTCCTTCGGGAGTGCGCTCATCGTCGAAAATCAGCGAATCGTTCCTTGTATCGAACAGGTTTTCAACGTTGTAGAAAGCTATGGTGCGAATTCGATACAGTTTATGCTCTTGGGCATTTGAAAAGAATACCCAAAAAAAGAGGATTAGTGCCAACCTAAAGCCCATGATATCAGGTATATGTGCCAATTAACGAAAAAACAGTGAATTTTGTAGGGATTTTATATTGGGTTTTGTGCGTTTTCGATAAATTGTTGACAATCACCGACCATTAAACTTTGTTCATGCGATTATTGACGATCATTGTTTCAATGCTTTTGTGGTATGAAACGGTGTTGGGCCAAGAGGCGTATAGGGTGCAAGGAAGCTTAAAGACCAGGTCTTCTGACCGCGTTGTGGCCCAAGCAAGGATAACGTTGGAAAACACGATGATTTCCACAGTTTCTGACCATGAAGGAAATTTCACGCTTACCGTGGGCGGGAAAGGGGAATATGTTTTACTTATAGAGGCTCCGGATTACCTCGATAAACGCCTGCCCGTGCACATTGGGGAAGGGAGTGTCGATTTGGGCGTCTTGGTTCTTGAACCTGATATACAGACCGAGCAGGCCGACAACTTGATCACCCTAACCGATTCCGAGGTAGTCGATGACGGTGCCGACACCAATCCGTCGGGTTTGCTTCAGGCCACCCGCGATGTCTTTCTTAATCGGGCCGCCTTTGACTTCGGGCAGGCCTTTTTCCGGGTGAGGGGATATGACTCGCGCAACGGAAGGGTTTCGATCAACGGTTTTCCCATGAACAAGTTTATCGATGGAAGGCCCCAATGGAACAATTGGGGCGGACTTAACGATATTACGCGTAACCAGCAGTTTTCAAACGGATTGGCAGCCTCCGACTTTACCTTTGGCGGTATACTGGGGAATACCAATATAGACACCCGTCCATCGGGCCTGCGACCCGGAACGCGATTATCGGCTTCCGTGTCAAATCGTACCTACTCGGGCCGTCTGATGGCCACCCATAACTCGAGCACCGAAAACAAGGGGTTGGCCTATACCCTGTCGGCCTCCCGAAGATGGGCCGAACAAGGTTATATAGAGGGTACGCTTTACGATGCGTACAGCTTATATGGGGCGATCGAGTACGGGTTGAGCGAGAGGCATTCGCTGAATTTGACGGGCATTTTTGCTTCCAACCGGCGAGGGCGTTCATCGGCGATTACCGAAGAGGTTTTCGAATTGGCAGGTAAACGCTACAATCCTTATTGGGGCCATCAAGATGGAGATATAAGAAATGCAAGGGAACGATTGATCGAAGAACCCATTTTTATGTTCAATCATAGGTTTGAATCACCCAAATTCAGCCTCAATACCGGCTTGGCCTATCAGTTTGGCATACATGCCAAGAGCCGCTTGGGATATTACAATGCACCCAATCCCGACCCGACTTATTATCGCTATTTGCCGAGCTACTATATCAATAGTCCCATAGGGGCCAACTTTAGGAGCGCCAACCTGGCAAAAGAGGGTTTTCTTGCGGCACCGCAGATCGATTGGGCCAAAGTCTATACGGCCAACGGCAATGGCGAGGCTGCCTACTTGCTTTATGACGATACGGTAGATGACGAACAATTGACCCTGAATACGATCGGAAATGCGAATTTGGGGAAAAGGTTCCAGTTCGACTTCGGACTTACCTACCGAAAACTTACATCCCATAATTATGCCAAGATCAACGACTTGTTGGGGGCGGAGTCTTATGTGGATATCGACCCGTTTTCCTACACCTTGAACGATGTAGACGGGGCCTTGCACAAAGGGGAAACGCAGGTTTTTAACTATAACTACGTTATACGGGCCTCACAACTTGAGGGCTTTGGACAGATCAGGTATAGCTCGGGTCCGTGGAGTACGTTCCTCTCCGCCAAGTACAGTTCGACCCAATACCAGCGCGAGGGCCTTTTCCGCAACGAGCGTTTTATGTCCAACTCATTGGGAGAAAGCGCCCAAGTCGGTTTCGACGACTACGGTTTTAAATCGGGACTGACCTATAGAATTTCCGGAAGGCATTGGGTCGATTTACATGGGGCCTTCCTCAACCGCCCGCCCGTATTGCAGAACGTTTTTATCAACCCACGGGAAAACAATGCCGTGGTGCCCGATGTGGAAAGCGAAACCGTGTCATCGGTCGACCTGAACTACAATTTTCGCCTACCCGATTTCACCGGCCGTATTAGCGGTTTCTACTCGAGGTTCCAAAACACCACCGACATTAACTTCTTTTTTGTCGATGCGGGCATTGGTTCCGATTTTGTACAGGAAGTGCTTACCGACCTTGACAAGCTGCATATGGGAATGGAAATCGGTATGGAATATCGGCCTTCTTCGGCGGTCAAACTAAGTGCTGTGGCGGCCATCGGCAAATACCTGTATGCCAGCAATCCGAGTCTGTCGATAAACTTTGATACCTCGGGTCGTGAAGAGGATTTGATCAACTTGGAGGGCAATGTTGACCTCGGGGCTTCCCAAATTAAGGATTATAGGCTGCCACAGGGGCCGCAACAGGCCTATGCCTTGGGCATTGAGTACCGCGACCCCAACTATTGGTGGGTCGGGGCCACTACCAATTATTTGGCCGACAACCATGTGGGCATTTCGGCGATTACGAGGACGGCCAGTTTTTATCTCGACCCCGAAACAGGCAGGCCGTTTCCCGAGGCTACAACCGAAAACGCAGAAAAACTATTGAAGCAAGAATCCTTGGATAATTTTTACCTGTTGAATTTGGTCGGAGGCAAATCGTGGCTTAAAAACGGAAAGTACATTAGTATTTTCGTCAGTATCAACAACCTCTTTGATGCCGTTTTTAGAACGGGAGGATACGAACAGGCCAGAAATGGAAATTTTGGGCAATTGCAAGAAGACAACATGAGCGGTACCCCTTCCTTTGCCCCCAAATACTGGTATGGCTATGGCCGTACCTATTTTCTGAATCTGGCCTTTAGTTTTTGATTGGATGGCAATGGGCTCTAACCGGTATACGAATAGTGTTAAACAATGAATAGGACAAACTTTTTAAAACACGGGCATGCTTTGGGCACCGGGCTTAGGTATGGGGCCCTGCTTGGGTCGGTACTTCTCTTCCTTGCCTGTGTCAAGGGCAGGGATTTCGACAAGGCTGCGGACAACTGTGTCGATAAGTTGACGGCGAACGCGACTTTTGAGGAAGTGAGAGGGCTTTATTCGGGCAGTACCGTACAGATTACCGAAGATTTGGTGATCGAGGGGTATGTGATTTCCTCCGATAAGGAAGGCAACTTTTACGGGACCCTGTATTTTCAAGACCGGCCTAGCGATTCTTCCGATGGTTTTTTGATCGAAATCGACCTGCGCGATTCGCACTTGTTCTATCCCGTAGGAAGCAAGATTTTCATCAAGCTACGGGGGCTTTATTTGGGGCAAAGCCGCAATGTTTATAAACTGGGGGCAACATTCGAGTCCTTCGGCACCGTTTCCGTGGGCCGTCTGCCGTCTGCGGCCATAGGCAAGCACATCTTCGTATCTTGCCAGGATCCTGTGCCGATCGAACCTACCCTGGTTTTTTTGGATGCCCTTGACGAGCGTTATACAGGTACCCTGGTACAACTACAAAACATGGAGGTGGCCGAGGAAGAGGTGGGCCTGCCTTTTGCCGTCGCGGAAGAAGAGACCCTTAGGACCCTTGTCGATTGTGCCGATCGGGAAATCGAATTGGTAAACAGCGGGTATTCCGATTTTTATTCGAAACCACTCCCCGAAGGCAACGGCCTGATCCAAGGGGTTCTTATAAGGGAAAACGACGATTATAGGCTGGTCGTCCGAAGTATTGACGATATTAGCTTTACTGGCGATCGCTGTGAAGATGTGGTGGATGAGTTTACATCGACCAGTGTGTTTATTTCCGAACTGGCCGATCCCGATAACAATGCCTCTGCACGGTTTGTTGAACTTTTCAATGCTTCCGACCAAGCCCTGAGCCTTAAGGGTTGGACTATAAGACGGTATACCAATGCCAATACGGAGGTGGGCTCGAGTATCGACCTAACTGGATATACGATCGGGGGGCGTTCGACCTTTTTGATCTCGCCAAATCCTGAAGAATTTGAAAAAGTGTATGGATTTTTTCCCGATTTGGGGGCGCGTACCAATAGTCCGGCCGATTCCAACGGAGACGACAATTTGGAGCTGGTCGATCCCTTTGGTACCGTTATCGACGTTTTTGGGGTCGTAGGCGAAGATGGTTCCGGAACGGACCACGAGTTTGAGGATGGTAGGGCTTTGCGCAGACCGGAGGTTGCAAGGGCGAATCCGGTATATACCTTTTCGGAATGGGAAATTTATAACGATACCGGTGGTTCGGGAACCGTCAACGAACCCAAGTCGGCACCCGATGATTTTACCCCGGGACTCCGAAATTGATTGCCGACTAGGGCCGGCCGGCCTTGGGCAGTACCTTCTCCAAGGTTTCCTTGTTCACGGGCTTGGTCAAATAATGTCCCTCCAAACCGTAGAATCTGGCCTTTTCGTGGTCGTCTGGGTTGATTGACGAACTCATGATGAAGATCTCGGGCCATGTCTCTTTCGAGGGATGGGAATTGGAGAATTCATCCATAAACTCCCACCCACCTAAAACGGGCATGTTTAGGTCTATAAAAATGATGGTGGGCAATTTTTGGCCATCCCTTCGTCGCTGCTCAAAATCTTCCAAGGCATCAAGCCCATTTTCAAAGACCACGGGATCCAGGTCTTTCGAAGGATATAATTTTTTGAGCCCCCTTTTGAGACCAAATACCGAGATGGCATCGTCATCAATGATACATATATCCGTGAGTAATTCGCGCATCGATTGGTTTTTTGTCCTCCCTTTGGCCCATTCTCCAGGAAATCCGGCGGGGTGGTAACGCCGAATGCACCTATTCGCTCGTCTTTAAATTTACAAGAATGGTCTGCAAGTCTTCGCGTACAACGGGTTTTAGTATATAGTTGTTTACTATTTTGTAATTTTTTATGCGTTCCAGGTCGCGGGGGTCGATAGAAGAGCTAATGATGTAAATGGTTATCTCTTTGCGGTTATTGTTCGGAATTTGAACAAATTCTTCCAAAAACTCCCACCCGTTCATAATGGGCATGTTCAGGTCCAGAAAAATTATTGATGGAATTTTTTCGCCTTTGGCAATTATTTCCTTTAGTCCGTCGATAGCATCCTGACCATTATTGTAAACGATAACCTCTTCGCTGAAGTTAACATCCTTCATGACCCGCTTGGTGCTGTAAATGAAAATGGGGTCGTCGTCGATTATACATGTGGTACTAAACATTTATTTCCTGTAATTTTTGGTTGACTTCAAAGTGTAGGGTGAACGTCGTTCCCTCGTTTACGGTACTTTGCACTTCGATTGTGCCGTTCATGGCCTCGATTTGGTTTTTGGTAATAAAGAGCCCGATACCCTTGGCGTCCTTGTTCCGGTGAAAGGTTTTGTACATACCGAATATTTTTTTGCCGTGCCTATCGAGGTTGATGCCCAAACCATTGTCGGCAATGCTTAAAATTACTCTATTTTTTGATGCTTTGGAACTTATGGTTATTTCAGGGGCGCGATCGGGCGAACTGTACTTGATACTGTTACTGATCAGGTTGAGAAAGATACTGTCGATATAGGCCGGTATGCCCATTACCGTTAAATTTTCGGGAAATTGAAGATGAAGGACAACGTTTTTCTTCTGTATCAGGGTATTTAAGTTTTTCTTTACGTTCTTAAGGGTCTTGTACAGGTTAACGGGCTTCATTTTTTCGGAGACTCCTACCTTTAACTGAACCACTTCGTTCAAATGCAAAACGGTTTCGTTGAGGCTCTCGGAGGCATCGCTTAACATATGATGGATCTCGGAGATTTCCTTGGGGTCTTTTTCTTGCTTTATAAAGCCGGTAAGCATAGAAAGATTGGTGGCGTGCGATCTTAGGTTGTGCGAGACAATATGGGCAAAGTTGAGCAAACTATCGTTTTGCTGTTTTGTGATGTGGAGCAAACGGGTGAGTTCTACCTCGGCATTTTTTCGTTCTGTTATGTCAATCACCTGTGCGATCAAATGCTCAAGTTGGTCGTTGTTGTCCCTCACGGCGGTAACGGTCAAAATACCATGTACGATATGCCCTTTTTTATGAAGGTATTTTTTTTCGAGTCGGTAGCTGTTGGTTTCCCCGTTGATCACCTTACGAAAAGCGATCAGGCTCTCTTCAAGGTTTTCGGGGTAAGTGATTTCTTGAAAGCTTAAGCGCATGAGCTCTTCTTCGGTATAGCCCAGACTTTTGCACAGGCTTTGGTTGACCCGGATCCATTGCCCTGCAATATCTACCAAGGCCATGCCCGTATTCGATTTTTCAAAAGCCCCTTGAAACGATTTTTCGCTTCTTTCGAGCATCGACCGGGTATTTTTCAGTTCGGTAATATCGAAATTGGTCCCGACCATTTTCAACGGTTGGCCGAATTCGTCCCGAACGAGTACCGCCCTGGCCCCTAGGTGGCTGATGCCACCGTCGGGCCGAACTATTCTGAACTCGGTTCGATATTCCCTTTTTCCGCTCAATGCTTCCCCATAGTTTTTTAAGAGAGCTTCCCTATCTTCGGGATGTATGGTCGAAAGCCAAAGCCCAAAATCGTTCGGATCGAACTCTCCCTGCTCAACATTGAACAATTTGTACATGTTTTCATCCCAGATCGATTCCTTTGACTTAATGTTGTATTCCCAAATGCCTATATGGGATCCCGAGGTAGCGATGCTCAGTCTTTTTGAAACTTCCCTTAGTTGTAGTTCGGTTCTTTTTTTATCGTCGATATCCTGAAATGTGCCGAATACCCGTATACATTTCCCATTGAGCATTTCAACGTCTCCCATGGCGCGCACCCAGAGCTCGTTGCCCTTGGCCGTAACGATGATCAGTTCGACGTCCCAAGGGGTGCCTTCGCTTATCGCCCGGTCGACGACCTTTGAAATCGTGTCCCGGTGGATACCTTCCTTGTAAAAATTAATGCCCTCTTGCAGGTGGGGCGAATAGTCCTTGGGAACCTCGTGTATCTCTTTGGTGACATCGGTCCAATGTATCTTATTGGTCAACAAATCTATTTCCCAACCACCAATTCTAGCCACTCTTTCGGCCTTCAATACCAATTCTTGGTTCATCTGCAATTGGGTTATGTCTTCAAGAACGACGATCAGGCCCACGATGCTCCCATTGGTATCTTTTCTCGGATTGAGTCGCCATTTGTACCATTTGATGGACCCATCTTGGGCAATAAATTTTTTACCGGGGTCTTCAATGGATTTGCCGTTTAGGCATTGATTGAAAATTTGACGGAATGCTTCGGGTATATGGGGCAGTACCGTAAAAAACTCCCGGCCCTGAAAATCGGTTTGGTCAGGGCACAGCGAATGGCGCCAAACATCGGAGTACGCTTGAAAATGCAAATTTTTATCAAGAAGCGCTATCGATATCGGCGAATCTTTAACTAAGGAATTGACTGTAAGTGTTTCCAAAATAGAGGGGGATTGTTGGTAAAAATACGAATTATTGACATAACGTAGGAATTTAGCTATAAATTGTCGTTAAGATTTCAGAAGCCGCCTCAGCCCGGTCATTGATATATTTGATGGCAAAATAAGAAGTAAATAATGCTCAGGGTAAAAAGGAGGCTTCACTTTTTGTACTTTTCGGTAGTGAAATGGCCGTTGCCGTAAATTATTAGGATATGAACGAAGCGTTTTTCAATGAAATAAGATCGGGCAATACAAGGGCGGTTGAATCTATGCTCGATGAAAGTGCCGATCTGTTGAATGCAAGGGACCAGCGTGGGTCTACCCCGCTTATACTTGCCGCGTACTATGGTCAATCGCAGGTCGTTGACCTGCTTTTGTCCAAAGGGGCAGAGATCGATGCCACCGATGGGGCCGGAAATACGGCTTTAATGGGTGTTTGCTTCAAGGGGTTTTCCGATATTGCAAAGGTTTTGGTCGACAAGGGAGCCAATGTCAACGTTCGCAATGCAATGGGAGCAACGTGTTTGATATACGCGGCTACCTTTAACCAGCTTGATATTGCAAAACTGCTGATCGAAAAGGGCGCCGATGATCTGGTAAAGGACAATCGAGGGAACACGGCCTTGGACCATGCCAGGTTGCAAGGAGCGACGGAACTTGTCGATCTGCTTGAAAAGGCGTGAGGTTGGCCTGAACGTAACTTTCGAAGATAACCGTATGGGATAGCGATAAATTATGAATGATAGGTTGAACATAGCCTTGGTACAAACCCCATTGGTTTGGGAAGATCCGGAGGCGAACAGAAGTCGTATCGGTAAAAAACTGGATGCCCTTGCCCCGAATGTCGATTTGATCGTTCTACCCGAAATGTTCACCACCGGGTTTACCATGTCGCCTGGGAACATAAAGGCCGATGATGGTCGGACAACGATCGAATGGATGGGGCAGTGGGCCGAAAAAAAAGGGGCGGCCTTGGTCGGGAGTATAGCCAACAACTCGCAAGGAGTTTATACCAATCGCCTGTTCTTTGTGCCGCCGGCCGGTGAGGTACGGTTTTATGACAAGCGGCATACCTTTACCTTGGCAGGGGAAGACCGGGTCTATCAATCGGGAAAAAAAAGATTGACGGTAACCTACCGTGGTTTTCGGATTTGCCCGATGATCTGCTACGATCTGAGGTTTCCGGTCTGGGCAAGAAATACCGATGACTATGACCTTTTGTTGTACGTGGCCAACTGGCCGAAAGCCAGGATCGATGCCTGGGACGCCCTGTTAAAGGCCAGGGCTATCGAGAACGTGGCCTATTGCGTCGGGGCGAACCGTATCGGTACTGATGAAAACGGCCATGTTTACAACGGCCATTCGGCCGCATACGATTGCCTGGGCGAGCAAATTGCATTTTCCGACAGGGAGGAAATAATTTATGCAACGCTGTATAAAGACCATATCGCCCAAACAAGAAATAAACTCAAGTTTCTGCAAGATAGGGACCGTTTCAATCTCGAATGGTAAAGGTCTCTACCTTTTCCCAGTTGGCACGTATTTCAATAATATCGGGGTAGTAACTGATTTTTTCGGGTTGAAGCTTCTTTAGGTAATTCCCCGTATCCCATTTTCCGTTGTTGTTGGCATCGAAGATGACCCGTACAAGATAATTGGCGGGTTCCAAATGGTTAAATTCAAAAGCCTGTGGTTCGGTGGCGAGAATTTCCCTTTTGACCTTGCCTTGTTCGTCGGTCAACTGAACGATCAAGGGATACGCGTTTTCATCGACGTTTATATTAAAGGTAAGGTTGCCGAAGTCGGCGTAACTTCCTGTAGATAGAAAGTAGGCCGTGGTGTCGTTTACTTGGCCGAAAAAATCGGTAATGGCACCTGGCAACAGGTCGATTTGGTAGCTTTGGTTGGGCTCTACCGGAAAATCAAGGCTCACATGGTTCAATAAGGTGTCCAATTGGGCCGAGTAATTGACCGGAAGCGAGTCTTGGTCCATCATACTGATCTTGGTCGTGTCGATTTTTGTCAATGGGGTGTTGGCCTGTATATGGAACGGGTCGGAAAAACTTAGGGATCCGCTTTGGTTGGGCCTGAGCTGTAAGCTGTCGATACCGACTTTTCTGCTCTTGACGCTAAAAGTATCCCTAACATTAAAACGTTCGTTCGTAACGGTAAAGACGATCGAATCTACCTCGAAAGGCGTAAACCAGAAATTAATGGTGTCCTTGTCCCTTTCTTTTAAAATTTTGGTATTTACGGTATCGGGTAATTGGGTCAACGGTTCTATTACCACGTCGCTGGCATCCCCGTAATACCCGAACTGTATTCTGTTTTTGGCTACAAAGCTGGGTACGGCCATACTGTAGTTGGGCACCTCCTTAAAAAGGGTCAGCACATAGGTCGAGTCTGTGGGAAGGGTTATGGTGTCTTGCAAAAAGGCGATTTTATCCGCATTTTGGTCGAACACGTTGTTTTTGGCCGCATCTTTTAGGGCGAACAACTTGTACTTGCCCTCTTTCAGGTTTTTGAGTCTGAAGATGACCGCACTGTCCAAGGTATTGGTAATGTAATTTGGCGGTTTTTTGTAAATGGTCGAATCGGTATAGGCGGTATCCAGTTCGTAGAGCATCACACTGATAAAGTCATCGGCCTTTTTGTTAAAGGCATCCCTTACGGCACCCGTCAATTGCAATGAATCTATATAATCCCCCGTAGAAAAAACATAGGTAAGAAAGGCACTTGGGTTGCCCTCGTTGTTGTCTTGTACGCTTTGTCCGAAATTGAGGGTATAGGTGGTATTTTCCCTTAGGGTGTCCTTAAGCTTTATTTCCACATACTTGCTGGCACCGCCCTGTGGGGTGATGTCGGGCTGGTATTTGAGCGGGGGAGATACGATGAGCTGGTTTTGCACGTCTTCGAGTTTGATCAGTTCGTCGAAGTAAAGGCGGATCCGTTTGGCCTTAAAATTGGTTGTCATACCTTCGGGCTCGGTCTTGACCAAGGTAGGCGGGGTTACGTCCTTGGGGCCTCCTGAAGGGCTGCCTTTTCTAGCGCATTGCCACAATACGGTAGCTATCAAAAAAAGAAACAGAAATGCCACAAACCTACGGGCCATAATCGTAAAATCTAGGCTACAAAGAAACAACTAATTTGGTCAATTCCATAATTTCGCCACCACGGCCATGCTGGCTATATAGATGGAGGTGTTCTCTCCTTGTGCGAGTGCACTTGCACAGGTTTCCATTGTTCCCCCGGTCGTTATGACGTCGTCGACCAAAAGCACCCGTTTGTTCTTGAGCAGGGCCACATCGGCGGGTACATAGAGCGATTTGCCGCTTTGCCATCGCCCCAAGCGGTCTTTTTGCGTCTGGGTCTTCGTATTCGCTGTTTTGATCAAGAGGTACTCGTTATAGTCGGCGCCAAGATGGTGGGCCAAACGTTGGGCAAAGCCCGATACTTGGTTATATCCCCTTTTTTTAAGCTTTTTTGGATGTAGGGGTACCGGTGCCACCAAATCTATGGTCCGCTTCAGTTCGCCCCTTTGTTTCAGTAATTGTCCGTACCAGTCGCCCAAGAAAGTGCCGATTTGTTGTTGGTTCCGGTATTTGAGATAGTGTATAAGCTGTTGAACAATGCCTCCCTTGTTGAAAAACAGGAAGGAACTTGCCTTTTCTATGTTAATTCTACCATAAAATATACGGTCTACCGGATTTTCTACGTTAAAACTATAATCGGTAAGAGGCAAATTGTTACGACAACTTGTGCATAGATGTTCCTCTCCTCTGATTAAATGTGTATTACATCCAAAACAGACCCTAGGTAACAGAATGGAATTGATATCAATTAGTATATTTGTTAACTTTTTGTATAGCAAAACCTTATGTCCTAAAAAGAGCAACCTACTTAAAGCCACTCGTTCCCAATGAACGTTCAAGATAATAAATTCAATTATAAGATTATTTTCGTTGCCTTGGTCGCCGTGATTATCGGCGTCCTTCTTGCATTTTACTATAGTTACGCCCAATCTAAAAGTGAGATAGCCTTTTTGGAGCGTGAAAAGGCGATCTTGATGCAAGATTTGAGTTTGATGAAGACCGATGTGGATCGTCTCTCGGCCTTGAACGAAGTCAATGAAATAGAACTTGAGAGCTCAAAATACCGTATCCAACAATTGTTGGATTCCGTTGGCCAATTGAATTTTACCGTCGAAAAACTACGGGAGTACAAATCGGAATTGAGAAGGCTGGAGGCCAAGAACGACAGTCTTAAGTTGAAGAACAACTTCTTGAGGTACAATAATATGCTCCTGTCCGAGAAGTACGAAAAGACGAAAAAAGAGCTCGAACAGTTAAAGGGCAAAAGTATGTCATTGGCCGAAGCGGAGGCCTTGCAGCGCAAAAAGATCCAGGAGTTGAACCAAGAACTCAAGTCAAAAAGCTATTTGACCCTACAAAACACCGAAGGAAGTGGTTTTAGGTTGCGCAGTGGTAAGCCGATCAATACCAATAAGGCCTCGATTATTGAAAAGTTAAGGGGGTGTGTCACGGTAAAGGCCGATATTACCGAGATGAATACGACCAAGGTAATTTACTACCAGTTTTTAGACCCCGATATGCGTGTAATAGAGGACAATGCCAATACGATCAGTGTAAACGGAAACGTCTATAGCAAAAGGGTCGAATTCAAGTTCAGTGGGGAAGACACCAATATCTGCGATTTTATTACCATACCCCAGGGTTCGCTTCAAGAGGGTATGTACAGGCTCAACATCTTCGAAGGACAAAAACTGCTGTCGACTAGCGAATTTGAACTGAAATAATTTTTTCTGACTTTCTTTAAAATCCTATTTTTGCCGCATGGCAAAACAAGAAGACGATTTTAAGCGGGTAATTTCCCATGCAAAGGAATACGGTTATGTATTCCAGTCCAGTGAGATCTATGATGGGTTAAGTGCGGTATACGACTATGCGCAGAACGGGGTAGAGCTCAAGAAAAACATACGCGACTATTGGTGGAAGGCCATGGTTCAGCTCAATGATAATATTGTCGGGATCGATGCGGCCATATTTATGCACCCGACAACATGGAAGGCCTCGGGGCACGTCGATGCATTTAACGATCCCTTGATCGACAATAAGGATTCCAAAAAAAGATACCGGGCCGATGTTCTTGTCGAAGACTATGTCGGCAAGATAGAGGCCAAGATCGAAAAGGAAGTGGCCAAGGCGGCCAAACGCTTCGGCGATAAATTCGACAAGGCCCAGTTTTTGGCTACCAACCCCAGAGTGGTAGAATATCAGGAACAGGCCACATCCATTCTAAAGCGCTTGGGAAGGTCTTTGGAAAATGAAGATTTGGCCGATGTCAAAAAATTGATCGAGGAGCTGGAGATCGCCTGTCCGATGTCGGGCTCTAAAAATTGGACGGACGTCAAACAGTTCAACCTGATGTTCGGTACAAAATTAGGCGCCTCGGCCGAAAACGCCATGGACCTTTACTTAAGGCCCGAGACCGCACAAGGTATTTTCGTCAATTTTCTAAACGTGCAAAAGACCGGGAGAATGAAAATTCCCTTCGGAATTGCGCAGACCGGAAAGGCCTTTAGAAACGAGATCGTCGCGCGTCAGTTTATCTTTAGAATGCGCGAGTTCGAACAGATGGAAATGCAATTTTTCATCAAGCCGGGCACCCAGCAAGAGTGGTACGAAAAATGGAAGGAAACCCGTATGAAGTGGCACCTTTCCCTGGGTATGGGCGAAGAGAACTATCGTTTTCACGACCATGAAAAATTGGCCCATTACGCCGATGCCGCAGCCGATATAGAATTCCGTTTTCCGTTCGGGTTCAAGGAGCTCGAAGGTATCCATTCGCGTACCGACTTCGATTTGGGCAGTCACGAGAAATTCTCGGGAAAGAAATTGCAATACTTCGATCCGGAGACCCGCGAAAGCTATGTCCCCTATGTTTTGGAAACCTCCATCGGACTTGATAGAATGTTCTTGGCCGTATTTGCCAATTCGCTTCGGGAAGAGCAACTGGAAAACGGTTCGTTTAGAACGGTACTCAAATTGCCCGCCGTTTTGGCACCGACCAAGGCAGCGGTATTTCCTTTGGTAAAGAAGGATGGTCTGCCCGAAGTGGCCCATCAAATTATAGAGGACCTTAAATGGGACTTCAACGTACTTTACGATGAGAAGGATGCCGTGGGCCGAAGATACCGAAGGCAGGATGCCAACGGAACACCGTTCTGTATTACGGTCGACCACCAGACCCTCGAGGACAATACGGTTACCATTCGCCATCGCGATTCGATGGAGCAAGAACGTGTGGCCATCGCCGATCTAAAGGGAATCATACACAAGGCCGTCGATATGAAGTCTTGGTTGAAGAAGATGGTGTAAGTCTTCCCCCGGTCTTTCGAGCGAAACCCCTTATAACCGATATCCCAACCGGATGCTAGCGTAAAAGTTTCTGGGGTTTCCGGGGTAATAGTACCGTGGTTCGCCCCCAAAGCTTCCTGCATTGATCAATACCGATGAGGCATAGACCTCGTCGAACAGGTTGTCGATGCCTAAATCGGTCCCGATGCTTACCTTGGAAGATAGTTTTTTATGGTAGCCGAAGCGGGTCGTGAAAACGGTATAGGGCTCGCTGTCGAGGCTGTTGTCGTCCCTTAGGGGGATTTCGGAAACATGCCTGTGCGTGGTATTCCAGTAAAAATCATTGAACAAACGAAGCTGTATACCCGCCGTACGTTCCTGTTTGGGCACCCCGGTCAACGGGTTGCCCGAATAATCCTCTTCCCCATCCACAAAGTCTACAAAAGTATGGTCGTTGAGCGTATAAGTTAAAAAGGGGGAGAATTGGACCTTAGGGCTTATTTCCCAAAGATAATCCATGGTAATCTCTAGTCCCCTGTGCCTTGTTTTTCCTGCATTTCTGCCAATGTATTGGTCTTCGGCGATCCTTTCGGCGACCAATAGGTTGCGCACGTCCATTTGGTAGGCGGCAAGGTTGAGGTGAAACCTTCGGTCGTGAAGGTATAAATCGGTGCCAATTTCGTAGTTTGTGCCGGTTTCCTGGGCGATATTGGGGTTGATAACACCCTCGGGCGTAAGGGTCTGTTCTACGGTTGGGTTTGAAAAGCCTCGGCTGATATTGGCAAAAAGCGCCAGTGTTTCGGTAGGCTTATATTGAAGGTTGAGGCTCGGTAAAAAAATGGTCTCGAACGCCCGTTGTGCACTTTTGTTCTCGGTACCGGTATTGAACCTGTCCCTAAAGTCGTATTCGGTCTTGTTGATGTTGAGTCCGACCTGGGCCTTAAAATCGTCCGTAAAAGGGAACAGAAAGGAAGCGAAGAGGTTCATCTGGCTCCTAAATTCCTTGTTGTCGGCGTATTTTTCGCCTTGAAGGCTTCCGTCAACGGGCTCGTCTAGGGTTTCAAAAAGGTGCCAATTGTACTCGTCTTTGTAGAGTTCGCCCCCTAGGGTATACTCGGTGGTTTTGCCCATAAGGCCGAAACTTCCCTCAAAACGTGTCCGCAGGCCATATCCCTTGGTGTATTCGTCTAGAAAGCCGAGCGGGCTTGGGCGCTGTTCGAAATGGTCGAGATAGCTGTAGAAAACACTTGTGGTGTTTTTTAGGCTGGGACTGAAGTTATGGGTGTAGCTGAGTCCGGCCAAGGAATAATCGTTGGTCTCAAAACCCGAAACCCCGCCCCAATTGGCGGCGGCTTGTTTTGGGTTTTCGGCAAAGGCCGTCTCGCCGATCGAACTGGCTATATGCGCCGTATAGTCGATGTGGTTGACCAATAGCGAGATACTGTTTTTAGCATCGATCTGATAGGATGTGTTCAGCAATATCCCATCGCGATCGAACTGGCTGTTCTCGCGGTATCCGTCGGTTGTTAAATGGCCGTACTGTAGGCCCAATCGCCATTTGCCGTCATAGTGGTTGAAGGAAAGGTTGTTTTTTACCAAGGCAAAAGAGCCCACGGTAAGGTTGTTCGATAGATTGGTCGACTTGCCCAAGGCTTCTTTCGGACTCAGAATGATCGCTCCGCCCAAATGGGTTCCGAAAGCCGTAGCCTTAGGCCCCTTCACCACCTCGATCTGACTCAGGTTCTCCAAGTCAAAGGCTTCAATGGTCGAAAATCCGGACCCATCGGTTACCGGAATGTCGTTGTAATAGAGCTTGAGTTTGTCGGTACCAAAAGCCGTTCGCGAACCCATACCCCTTATCGTGATCCTATTGGTGTTCAGGGCTCCCGAAAAGATATGGACGCCAGGTATTTGGTAGATGGAGGCCACCATATCGACAGGACTGTAGTTTTGAAAGACCTTGGCCGAAATTACGGATGAGGGCTCAAGGCCAACGGCGTTCCTCGTTTTTAGGGTCTCCAACAAGATAACCTCGTCCAAT
Organism: Pseudozobellia thermophila; assembly: GCF_900141855.1. Lineage (GTDB taxonomy): Bacteria > Bacteroidota > Bacteroidia > Flavobacteriales > Flavobacteriaceae > Pseudozobellia > Pseudozobellia thermophila. The sequence goes on along the minus strand of NZ_FQYU01000001.1, from coordinate 182,863 downwards.
TGGGTGATGGTGTCGTTTTCCGAATGGTTTTGTGCCCAAGTGATAAAGGGAGACGTTAGCAAGTATAGCAATAGAAGTTTCCTCATTGGAGCGGTGTGAGGGGCAAAAATAAGGTTTAAAACCGGAACCCCATAGCCAATGAGCCTCGATACATAAAGCTATTCTGAAAATCTTCCGGGTCGATGTTACGGCCCAAGCCCACCGAAACCTCCAAGGTCAATTTGTCGCCATAGGTAGACCACTTCGAGCCCAGCCCAAGCCCCAGGGCCGTGGTGTGGTAGTTTGGGGTTCGAAGGACGGGTTGGTCAATGGGGTCTTGGTCCCCGGTATAATAAAGGCCGAAGGCCTCGGCAAAGATCCCGCTCTTTGGCCGGTATCCGAAGTAGGCCCTTAGGTTGGGGCCGATACCGAAGTTTCCCAATTGCCCATGGGGGTCGCCGTTAAGGTAAAGACTTCCGCCGATACTGGTGTCGGGGGTAAAATAGAACTCGTACGAACCTTCGATGGCCGATGTTGCCAAGAACCTGCCCATGTTGAAACGTATTTCGTGATGGTTCCGCACGGGCGCATAGCCCTGTCCATAGCCCTTCATACTTACAATAAAAATCGATAAATAGAATATTGCCCTCATTGCCCACGTGTTTTGTCGGGAAACTAAAATCAATTTGTGTTCCAAACTTTTTATAATCATCGGCCATTGCCTATTTTCGGGCAAATTCCACTTTATGAAAATAGTATCGTACAACGTAAATGGTATACGGGCCGCCATCAATAAAGGATTTATCGATTGGCTTAGGGTTACCGACCCGGATGTGGTCTGCCTTCAGGAAATCAAGGCGATGAAGGAGCAGTTGGACCTATCGCTTTTCGATGCGGCCGGCTACCCTTACCACTATTGGTTCAGTGCCCAAAAGAAGGGGTATAGCGGGGTGGCGATCTTGTCGAAGACAAAACCCGACCAAGTGGTCTACGGTACCGGTATCGAATACATGGATTTCGAGGGACGCAATGTCCGGGCCGATTTTAACGGCATTTCGATTATGAGCATGTACCTGCCCTCGGGCACGAATATGGCCCGACTCGAACACAAACTTACCTATATGGCCGATTTTCAGAGGTATGCCGATGAGCTTCGCAAGACCCATCCCAATTTGGTGGTCTTGGGCGATTACAACATTTGCCACCGGGCCATAGACATACACAACCCCGTTGGGTTGAAAAATGTTTCGGGCTTTCTTCCCGTGGAAAGGGAATGGATCGGAAACTTTATCGACAGCGGCTTTATCGATAGCTTTAGGCAGTTCAACCAAGAGCCCGAAAACTATACTTGGTGGAGCTATCGGGCCAATGCCAGGGCCAATAACAAGGGCTGGCGGTTGGACTACGGGATGGTCGCCGAACCCCTAAAAGACCGATTGAGGCGATCGGTGATCCTTTCGGAGGCGAAACACAGCGATCATTGCCCTATTTTATTGGAGGTCGATAATTAATCCGTGGCCCGTAAATTCAGACCCGCACATATTTTGTAAGTTTGGGGCTTTGAAAACCCCAAAGCCCTATGAAATACTCCAAACTGCCCCATACCGATATTGAAGTAAGCAAAATTTGCCTGGGTACCATGACCTGGGGCAACCAGAATACCGAAGCCGAAGGCCATGAACAAATGGACTATGCCGTGGATCAGGGCGTCAATTTTTTCGATACCGCCGAACTGTATCCTATTCCCGCACACCCCGATAGGCATTCGGTAACCGAAAAGATCATCGGTTCGTGGTTTAAGAAAAACGGCAATAGGGATAAAATTATATTGGCCTCGAAAATCGTGGGCAAGGCCGAGATGTCGAAATTTATCCGTACTACGGGCTTTACCCGGGAGTCGATAATCGAGGCCGTCGAAGGTAGTCTGTCGCGCTTGCAGACCGATTATATCGACCTTTATCAACTGCATTGGCCTGAAAGAAAGACCAATTTTTTCGGAAAGAGAGGCTATAAGCACGATATTTCCGATCATTGGGAAGACAATATACATCAGGTTTTGGAGACCATGCGCGACCTGGTCCGCGAAGGTAAGATCAGGCATGTGGGAATTTCCAATGAAACCCCGTGGGGCACCATGCGTTTTTTAATGGAGAGCAAGGTGCATGTGGGCCTACCGAGGACCCTAACGATCCAGAACCCCTACAGTTTGTTGAACCGTTTGTTCGAGGTGGGGCTCTCCGAGATAGCGATCCGTGAGAAAGTAGGCTTATTGGCTTACTCGCCACTGGGCTTTGGTACCTTGTCGGGCAAGTACCTCGGAGGCATGAAGCCCGCCAATGGCCGGATAAGCCTCTTTCCCCAATACACCAGGTACAGCAGTGAAAACGCGGTACGGGCAACCGAAAAATACCATAAGTTGGCCCAGGAGAACGATCTGTCATTGGCCCAAATGGCCTTGGCCTTTGTAAATACCCGACCTTTTCTGACAAGTACCATTATCGGGGCCACTACCATGCGCCAGCTTCAGGAAAACATAGACAGCATCAATGTCGGGTTGAGCGACGAAGTACTCAAGGGCATAGAGGAAATCCACAACGAAATACCTAATCCGGCGCCTTGAACCCTTAAACTAAAGTATATGTATTTTTTAAAAGTGGGCCTTGGCCAACTCGTTCTTATTGTTCTGGCCGTAATCGTCATACTCGTCTGCGCCCGGATCATGCGCGACCGGCGTTAACCGAACAAATCGCTTACCACATCCTCGATTCGGGAGGCCCGGTGTATTTCGATTTTTGTGTTTTTTAGGCCGATTTTATTGTTTTTCGAAACATAAATGGTGCTGAAACCTAGTTTTTCGGCTTCAAGGATGCGCTGATCGACACGTTGTACGGGACGTATTTCCCCGGCGAGACCAACTTCTGCGGCAAAACAGACTCCCTTTTCAATAAATATATCCTCGTTGCTCGAAAGTATGGCCGCGATTACGGCCAAGTCGATCGCGGGATCGTCTACCGAAATTCCTCCGGTAATATTCAAGAAGACGTCCTTGGCCCCCAATTTAAACCCGGCCCTTTTTTCCAAAACGGCCAACAACATGTTAAGCCTCTTGGCATTATAGCCCGTAGTCGAACGTTGTGGTGTGCCGTATACGGCCGTGCTTACGAGGGCTTGGATCTCTATCATCAAGGGCCGCATGCCTTCGATGGTGGAGGCGATGGCCGTACCGCTGAGTTTTTCGTCGTTTTTGGAAATCAGGATTTCGGACGGATTGTTCACCTGTCTAAGGCCGCCACCGTGCATTTCGTAGATACCCAGTTCGGCCGTTGACCCGAACCTGTTTTTCAAAGACCTGAGAATTCGGTAAACATAATTGCGGTCGCCTTCGAACTGCAGTACGGTGTCGACCATATGCTCCAATATCTTTGGTCCGGCAATGGAACCATCTTTGGTAATGTGCCCGATAAGGATGACGGGCGTATTGGTCTCTTTGGCGAATTTGATGAGCTCCGCGGTGCATTCCCGGATCTGTGAAATGCTTCCGGCAGCCGATTCGATATAGTCGGAATGCAGGGTCTGGATCGAATCTATGACTACGATATCGGGTTCGGTGGCCTCGATCTGTCGAAATATGTTCTGTGTCTTGGTCTCTGTAAGGACCAGGCAATTTTCGCTGTCCGGATAAATGCGGTCTGCCCGCATCTTGATTTGCTTTTGGCTTTCTTCCCCCGAAACGTATAGGGTCTTGTACGGTAGTTTTAAGGCGATCTGTAGCAGCAGGGTGCTTTTTCCAACGCCCGGTTCGCCCCCGATAAGTACCAAGGCCCCCGGCACGAGTCCCCCGCCCAGAACACGATTGAACTCAAGGTCGTAAGTGTTCAGCCGTAGCTCTTTGTCGGTCCTGATTTCATTGATGCGCAACGGTTTGGATGCCTTTCTTGCGGACGATGTACTGGTTTTCCAACTTTGTTTTTCCTCTTTTTGGACCAGTTCCTCTACCACAGTGTTCCATTCCTTGCACGCTGTACATTGTCCCACCCATTTGGCGTACTGGGTGCCGCAGTTTTGGCAGAAAAAAGCTGTTTTGGTCTTGGCCATTTTTTAAGATTTCCCGTTCGCGATAAAGGTAAGAAAAGCGGTCAACAAGAAAAGGGGCGTGTTATGATATAAATAAAAAAAGACCCGGTCAAGGGTCTTTTAAATTCGGTTTCGGTCCGGTCTAATATCCGAAGTCGGCTTTAAGGGCATCGATTTTTTCCAGGGCCATTTCCTTGGTCAAGAAATCGATCTCTTCCATACCAAAGGCCTTTTCGAAGCTTTTTAGGGCCTTTTTGGGTTCCCCGATCTGTTCGTAGTACTCCCCTTCAAAATAGAACCCGAGCATGGTACCCTCGAATTCTTTTTTGCAGAGGTCCGCCAAGGGCTTTAGCGATTCGGTATCCTCCTTTTTTCGGCATGCGGCATAAATGGCCATTACATCGTTCAGGTCAACGGTCTTTGTAATGCTGAACAGGTCTTCTATACTTTGGTATTTGTTTTCCAAATATTGAAATACCGGTTCTTCGGAGGTTAATATTTGGGTTTTATATTCTTTGGGGCTAATGGGTTTGAACATGCCGAAAATATTGTCAAAGGCCTTTCCTATGCCGTAGGTGGCGATTGAAATGTGGTCGGCCCCTTCGTACTGGTGAAAATTATAATGCAATGTTTCCTTGTCTATGGCCTTGATGGCTTTGTCCATCTCCATAATTTTTGGAGTGTGCTTGCTTTTTTCGGTTTCGACGATCAGTTCATAGAATATCTGTTGATCGATTGCCCCCAACCGGGAAGGCACCCGGCTCTCCATTTCGGGGGCCAAGGTGGGCGAAATATTGATGTAGGCGTTGAACAAGGAGTTCTCTTTGAACAGCCAATAATTGGTATAATTGGCCGTGATGTCGTAGCCTACGACCATCTTAAAGGGGGCCGTACTGTAATTGAGGTCCAAATAGGGAATGATCTCCATGCCCAGAAACTCGAAGAACTTTTTTCCCTTCTCCGACGGGAGTCCGTTTTCCTCCCACGCACAGTCATCGAGCCGAATACTTTTTTTGCTTTGGTCGATACCCACAACGATACTCGCGGGCATACCGTGAAATTGGTTGTAGAACTTGGCATTGGCAACGACCTGGTCGAAGAGGTATTCCGCATCGAGTACCACGATCAAGGGGTATTTTTTTTCTTTATCGTAATCTTCGGGAAAGTAGTATCTGACATCCCTTCGTTCTTGTAGTTTAAAAGACTCGAAAATCTCTTGGGTTACTTGGGCGCTAAGGGTGGCGCACACGAACATTGCTAAAAAAGTAAGGTTGCGTAGCATGGTTTTGTATTTGGTACGAACGGACCTTATCGGTCTCGGTTCAATAACGGTAATACCAGAAAAGATATTGCCCCAAAAACGACGACCATAAGGGTTTGTGCGATCCACATGATCCAACCGAAAGCATCGCCCGATATTTTGCTGATGCCGAAAATGGCCAGGGCCTTGCTTATCGCTATGGGATACAGGCCGATACCGCCATTGGTGAACATCATGGCCAAAGACCCGGCAACGAAGGCGACCAGCATTTCGCTGGGGGATAGATGAACGGTTTCGGGAACGGTGTACTTAATAACCCAAAGCATACCGATATAGCAGGCCCAGATGAAGAGGGTATGGGCGAGAAACGCCCATTTGTTCTTCATTTTGAAAATGCTCAAAAGACCTTCCATCAAGCCTCTTAAAAAGTGTTTTAATTTGATGGCCCAGGCATGTGACGACTTTTTGACAAAGACAAAGAAAAAGACCGTGGCCACTCCGGCAGCGCCCAAGAGTAAAAGGATCTTGCTCATGGGGATGCCCACGGCTTCGAGGTATCCCATAATAATTTCGGTCTGCAACAACAGGGTTGCCACAATTATGGCCAAGAGCATGACCACATCGATGACCCTTTCGGTAATTATGGTGCCTATGCCTTTTTCGAAGGGTACGCCCTCATAGGTCGTCAGGGCCGTGGCCCTGAGAATTTCCCCGGTTCTCGGTATGCCCAGGTTGGTCAAATAGGCCATCAGGATAATGCAGGTATTGTTGATTATTTTGGGCGAATACCCCATTGGGTGCAACAGGTAATTCCATCGTATCGCCCGCGATATATGGCCCAAAATACCCAATAGCATCGAAGCGGACACCCAAAGTAAATCGGCATCCTTAATGTAGAAGAGAATTTGTTCGCGCTCGGTCTCGGAAGTCGAAATGTACCAGTACCAAACCAAAAAAACTCCCAATGCTATTGGGAGTATGGTCTTGAGCGATTTTTTAAGGGTGCTGTTCAAAAGTTAATTTAACAAGTTGTTTTCTTCATTGGGGAATACAAGGGCGGGATTAAAGTTTTTGGCCTCCTCGATATCCATCCAGGCGTAGGTTATCAAAATAAGTACGTCGCCTACGGCCACTTTTCTTGCGGCCGCCCCGTTCAGGGTAAGCTCACCACTGTTCCTAGGGCCTGGTATGGCATAGGTTTCCAGCCGTTCGCCGTTGTTGTTGTTCACGATCTGAACCTTCTCGCCGCGGACGATGTTGGCGGCATCCATTAAATCCTCGTCAATGGTAATACTTCCTATATAATTTAGGTCTGCACCCGTAACTTTTACACGATGTATTTTTGACTTTACAACTTCTATTTGCATGTTACAAAGTTAATTATAAATTTTTCTAACCAATGTTAATTAGTTAAGGGCAATATTGTCGATTAATCTAACGCCATCGGCATAAACGGCAATAAACGCCCTATATTTTCTATGCCCGTTTATTTCCCTTGCCGGGACCAGGGTCTCGGCTTCGGAAATTTCGATATATTCGAGCTGTAGGTCGGGGTAAGGCGCGAAACTTTCCTTTACCTGTTCCTTTATCTCATCTACACTTTTCGTGCCAAAGGCCTTTTTGGCAGATTTCAGGGTTTGGTAAATAAGCCCGGCCTTTTGTCGCAATTCAGGGGAAAGCCTTTCATTTCTTGAACTCAAGGCCAAGCCGTTGGCTTCCCTGACGATCGGGCAGGGTACGATCTCGACCGGAATGTTGCGTATCTGCACAAGCTTTTTTATGATCTGCAACTGCTGAAAGTCCTTTTCCCCGAAATAGGCCCTATGGGGTTTGACCAATTGGAAGAGGGTCTCGACAATGGTTCCTACCCCGTTGAAATGGTCGTCCCTAAAGGCGCCTTCCATGACTTGGTCCAATCCGTCAAAATCATAGGCCTTTGACTTGATGTCGGTACCGTATATTTCCTCTGCGCTCGGTGCGAAGACGATAATTTCGTCGGAAACCTTTTGGAGCAGGGCTATATCGGCCTGTAGGGTTTTTGGATATTTTTCAAGGTCTTCCTTTTTGTCGAACTGGGTGGGATTGACAAAAATGCTCACCACCGTTGCGTCGTTTTGTTCCACCGCCATACGTACGAGCGACTCATGGCCCTTGTGAAGTGCGCCCATCGTGGGGACAAGGCCCAAGGTTTTTTGGGGAGGGGTGATTTCCAGCTGCTTTGCTAGCTCTTTTTTAGTGCGGACGATTAGCATGGGTTTCGTTTAAAAGCGAGCAAACTTACTATAATTACGGCTAATCTGCATAATTTTTGTAATTTTGCACCCACGTTACAACCCATTAATAAAACTCAATATACATGAATGGTAAAAAGATATTGTTCGTATCGTCGGAATTGGTGCCCTACCTTCCGGAGAACGAAGTTTCCCTAATGTCATACGAAACTCCGAGAATGGTGAACAGTAACGGCGGCCAAATTCGGATTTTTATGCCAAGGTACGGCAATATCAATGAACGTAGGCATCAACTGCACGAGGTGATCAGGCTTTCGGGCATGAACCTGGTGATCAACGATATGGACATGCCCTTGATCATTAAGGTGGCCTCTATACCAAGGGAGCGCATTCAGGTCTATTTTATCGACAACGATGAATATTTTAAACGAAAAGCCACCTTTACCGATGCCGAGGGCAACCTGTTTCCCGATAACGACCAGAGGGCCATATTCTTTGCCAAGGGGGTTGTGGAAACGGTCAAAAAACTGAATTGGACGCCCGATATTATCCACGTGCATGGTTGGATGGCTTCGCTATTGCCCTTGTACCTGAAGAAATATTATGCCGATGAGCCCTTGTTCGATGCCAGTAAGATCGTTACTTCGGTTTACGGCAAGTCGTTTGAGGGTGAACTGGACCCAAGCATGATAAAGAAAATAGCTTTTGACGGTATTCCCGAAGAAAGCATTGCCGTTCTAGAAAAACCTTCCTATAATAATTTGTTAAAAGTTGCTGTAGATTATTCCGATGCCATTATTTTAGCCGCGGAAGATATTCCTGAAGATTTACAGAACCATATTTCCAACCTTGAAAAACCTGTGTTGCCTTACGTTTCGCTGCAAGAGTTTGAAGAAGCGTATGCCAATTTTTATAACACTGAAGTTTTAAAATAGTCCGAATGACATTTTTGAAAAGATTCAATTTTTCTGCTTTGGCGGTAATTTTTGTGATGGCCGCGATAGTAGCATGTGAGCAGGATCCCACGACGATTGGATCTGGTGTCATCGGTAGCTCGCCATTAAACACCGATATAGCGGTTTTTGACGTATTTGCAAAAAACAGGAAAATAGGGGCGGTAAGCACCAACAAATTGCCCGTTTACCAATTGGGTAGCTTTACCCATCCGGTCTATGGCAAGACCGAGGCTTCGATAACGAGCCAGCTGCAATTGTCTTCGATAGCCCCTACCTTTGGCATTTATTCGCAGTCAACGGAAGACAATCCGTCGTCCGATTCGCAAATACCCGAGAACGAAAAAATCGACTCGGTGTATCTCTATATTCCCTTTTTGACCAACCCGAGCGGGGACTCGGATGGGGATGGCCTCGCCGATGAGTTTGACGGCAACCCGGACGATGCGGGCAGTGATACCGATGGCGACGGTTTGACCGATGCCCAAGAAATTAGTAGGGGTACCGACCCGCTCAATTCCGATACCGATGGGGATGGCGTTGACGATGCCGAGGACGATGAATTTATTGCCAATCAATATCGAAAGACGTTTGATCTCGACAGCATTTACGTTAACGGAAAGCCCTACGATAAAAATACAGGGGAGGTTTCCTTTAATCTAAAGGTACAGCGCAGCAATTACTATTTGCGCGACTTGGATCCGAATTCGAATTTTTTGGAGGCCCAAGAGTATTTTTCCGATCAAGGGTTCGATCCTACTTTTGTCGACAGTCTGCTGTTCGATGGCCCCGTGGTTATTAGTCCCGATCAAATACCCCTAAAAAACAGGGACCTTGCATCGACCGAAGATGTTGACGAGTCGGAAGAACTGAGCTATCTCGATCCGGGAATTCGGGTGGCCTTGGACAAGGATTTCTTTCAACACAATATCCTTGATATGGAAGGAAGTACAGAATTGGCCAACCAAGAGAATTTTAAAAACTACCTTAGGGGCTTGCACCTTTCGCTCAGCTCTTTGTCCGATGAAGTTATGCTGTTATTGGATATGAGAAGGGCCAACATTACCTTATCGTATAGTTACGATACCGCCGATACTGACGGAGAGGTTTCCGAAGGGGCCGGCAAAAAGGAGTTTGTGCTGAACTTTATTACCTCGGTCTTATCCCAGGGGCAGGACACGGGGCTGGTTACGGGCAACGCGGTCAATACCTTGGTCAATGACCCTTATCCGGGCGAGGTTTCAGGGGCCATGGATACCGATGCCAACGCTGAAAAAATATATTTGAAGGGAGGTGCCGGGGCATTTGCCGAGATCAATTTGTTCGATCAAGGAAACGGCAAGGAGGCCATCAAGCAGATCAGGCAAAACAACTGGGTCGTAAACGAGGCCAATCTGGTCTTTTATGTCGCGGAGGATACCGATGTCGAACAGCCACCGTCCCTTTACCTCTACAATACCGAGACCGGACTTCCGGTCTATGGGGCGCCCCTTTCCCAAAACGACCAACTGGTCAAGGTTTATGATTACGATGGCCAGTTGGAAAAATCAAGTGACGGAAAGGCACTCAAATATACGGTCAAGATAACGGAACATATAAACGACCTGATTATTCGGGATGTGGAAAACGCTACCTTGGGTCTTTTTGTTACTTCAAGTCTATACCGGACCGATTTGGGAAGCGCCGTGTTGGATGGCAATACCGAAGGTGAAGTTCCGGTCGCGTCCATACTCAGCCCCTTGGGCACCATACTCTATGGTAGTAATGTTGACGATGCGGATGCGGATAAAAAGCTTCGTTTGGAAATTTTCTACACCGAAATAGACTAGGTGATGGCCCGGCCGCATAGGGTTTTTTGCAATCTTTTTAAATCTTTATGTAGTTATACTATCCATTGTTTCTTCACGTTTTACCTTTGTAAAGGGGTGTCTTTCAGTGACAAACTTGTAAATTTGTAAGACATATCAACTTAAATCGAGCAACAAAACTTTAAACTATGTGTGGAATTGTAGGTTATATTGGCCACCGAGAGGCCTATCCAATTATTATAAAGGGACTGAGAAGGTTGGAATATCGAGGTTATGACAGTGCCGGAATTGCACTATACGACGGCAAGGAAATCAACCTTTCGAAGACAAAGGGAAAGGTCGAAGACCTGAAAAATAAGGCCGATGCTTCCATTTCTACGGTCGGAACCTTGGGAATGGGCCATACCCGATGGGCTACGCATGGGGTGCCCAACGATATCAATTCGCACCCGCACTATTCGAATTCGGGGGATTTGGTGATAATACACAACGGTATTATCGAAAACTATGAATCCATTAAAAAGGAGCTTGTAAAAAGGGGCTATACCTTCCAATCCGATACCGATACCGAAGTACTTGTCAATTTGATCGAGGAGGTAAAAAAGCAGGAAAACGTAAAATTGGGCAAGGCCGTACAGATTGCCCTTAACGAAGTGGTGGGCGCTTATGCCATTGCGGTCTTTGACAAACAAAAGCCCGATGAGATCGTGGTCGCCAAATTAGGCAGCCCCTTGGCCATCGGTGTGGGTGAAAACGAATATTTTATAGCTTCCGACGCCTCACCTTTTATAGAATATACGAACAATGCCGTTTATTTGGCCGATGAGGAAATGGCCATAATCAGGTTGGGCAAGGAGATCAAATTACGCAAGATCAAGGATGATGCCATCGCCTATCCGAACATCCATGAGCTTAAAATGAATATTGAGCAGATCGAAAAAGGAGGGTACGATCACTTTATGCTCAAGGAAATCTACGAGCAGCCCCGGGCCATATTGGATACCTATCGCGGTAGGCTCAGGGCCAATCAAGGGATCATTAAGATGGCGGGAATTGACGAGCATCTTGAGAAGTTCTTGAACGCCAACCGAATAATTATTGTCGCATGTGGTACATCGTGGCATGCAGGTTTGGTGGCCGAATATATTTTTGAGGATCTGGTGCGCATCCCCGTGGAGGTGGAATACGCATCGGAGTTTAGGTATAGAAATCCGGTAATCACCGATAAGGACGTGCTTATTGCCATTTCCCAATCGGGTGAGACGGCCGATACCTTGGCCGCGATCAAATTGGCCAAGGAAAAGGGGGCCTTTGTCTTTGGGGTGTGCAACGTTGTAGGTTCGTCGATTGCAAGAGAGACGCACGCCGGGGCCTATACCCATGCCGGGCCCGAGATAGGGGTGGCCTCTACCAAGGCTTTTACGACCCAGATTACCGTATTGACCCTCATCGCCCTTAAGTTGGCGAAAGAGAAGGGTGAGTTTTCAGAATCGAAGTTCCACGAATTTTTGAGCGAGCTCGAGACCATTCCGTCAAAAGTGGAAAGGGCCTTGGAATCCAACCCCCTCGTCGAGATTATCTCGAACGTATATAAAGATTCGAGCAATTGCCTCTATCTAGGTAGGGGATACAATTTTCCAGTGGCATTGGAAGGGGCCCTTAAACTTAAGGAAATCAGTTATATTCATGCCGAAGGGTACCCTGCGGCGGAAATGAAGCACGGACCGATCGCCTTGATAGACGATCAAATGCCCGTGTTCGTTATTGCCACGAAAAAGGGGCACTATGAGAAAGTAGTCAGCAATATTCAGGAAATTAAATCGAGAAAAGGGAAGATCATCGCCATTGTAACCGAAGGTGATGAGCAGGTAACCGAGCTGGCCGACCATGTAATTGAAGTGCCGGAAACCTTGGAAAGCTTATCCCCCTTGCTTACGACGATTCCTTTGCAACTGCTTTCGTACCATATTGCCGTAATGCGCGGTTGCAATGTCGATCAGCCACGAAACCTGGCGAAATCGGTTACCGTTGAGTAGGTATTTTTAACAATATATTTTCTTGTTTTACTATGGCCACAGAACCCTCTGTGGCCTTTTTTATTGCTATTATATCAAAATAGACCATCCCTGTTTGCGAAAAATGTATTATGCATGCATAATTTTTTTCGATTTATGATTTTCCGTTTAAAAAAAAATGTAACTTGCCAATACAAACACATTTAACTTAAACTTAACATGAAAACAGTACTATTTTTAGCATTGCTGTTGGTGGGTGGCCTAGGCTATTCCCAGACAACGGTAAACGGTAAAGTGGTAGACCAGAACAACGAGCCCATACCTGGGGCGAATATCGTTATTACAGGAAAAACGATAGGAACCACAGCTGATTTTGATGGGAATTTCACACTCGAAACTTCTGAAATTCCCCCCTTTCAGTTGACGATTACAAGTATCGGATATTCTGGGGTTACCGAAGAGGTCACTTCAAACAATCAAACGCTTACCATCGTACTGGCCGAGGCGCAGACCTTTTTGGACGAGGTGGTCATTTCCGCTTCCCGGACACCGGAACGTATTTTTGAATCCCCCGTGACCGTTGAACGATTCGGGATTCAGGATATCAAACACACGGCTTCCGCCGATTTTTACGACGGACTGGAGAACCTTAAGGGGGTCGATGTCAATACCAATAGTTTGACGTTCAAGTCGGTAAACACAAGGGGGTTCGCCACATTTGCCAATACCCGATTTATGCAATTGGTGGACGGAATGGATAATTCTACCCCTGCCCTTAACTTTCCTATTGGCAACCTTGTAGGTATGATCGAAACCGATGTGCAGAGCGTTGAGCTTCTGCCAGGAGCTTCTTCGGCCTTATACGGAGCCAATGCCTTTAACGGCATCCTGTTTATGAGAAGTAAAAACCCCTTCGACCATCAGGGCTTGAGCGGTTACGTTAAGAGGGGGATTACCTCGCAGAAGGCCGCAGGCGATAACCCCTATACCGATTTCGGGATAAGGGCCGCCATGAAGTTCAGTGAAAAATTTGCGGGTAAGGTAAATTTCGGATACCTGAAAGGAACCGACTGGGCCGCTACCAGTGAAGTGGACAAGACCAGGGTCGGCGGAACACGTGCCGATCTGAACTATGACGGTATCAACGTATATGGGGATGAGGTCTCGGCAAATATCAAGAGCGTGGCCGAAACCTTGGAAACCACCATCAATCCTGAAACGGGCGCGCCCTTTTTGCCCGCCGGGGCCAATGCCCTCGTGCCCTCCGTTGAGGTCAGTAGGACCGGGTACAACGAACGTTACCTGACGGATTACAATGCGGAAAGCGTCAAGGCCGATTGGGGGCTCTACTACCGCCCCTTCGAAGACGATTTTGAAATCTCCTACGTGGGCAAGGTAGGTACGGGTACCACCATCTATCAAGGTACTAACAGGTACAATATTGATGGTTTCTTTCAAGAACAGCACAAACTTGAGCTCCGAAACGACAACTTCTTTGTAAGGGGCTATATCGTCGCCGATAAGGCGGGCGATTCGTACGATATGGTATTTACCGGAATCAATATCAACAGGGCCTGGAAAGATGATGAAACTTGGTTCGGTGAGTATACGGGGGCCTATGTACAGGCCACCTTGGGCGGGGCCACCAACGAACAGGCCCATGCCATTGCCAGGGCACAGGCCGAATCGGGGAGGTACGAGCCCGGATCGCCGGAGTTTAAGGCGGCTTTCGAGAGAACCATCAAAGATCCCGACCTTTCGACAGGCTCACAGTTTAGGGATGCCTCCAAATACTACCATGCCGATGCCAACTACAACTTCAGTCATTTGACCGACTTCGCCGATATTCAGGTAGGGGGGTCTTACAGAAAGTATAGCCTGAATTCTTTCGGTACCATATACACCGATTACGACGGTGCCATCGATTATTCTGAATTCGGTGTCTATACCCAGATTCAAAAAGCCTTTGAGTTTAGTGAATCGATGAACCTAAAATTGACCGGATCCCTGCGTTACGATAAGTCCGAGTTTTTTGACGGTTTCTTCTCCCCCAGAATTTCGGCAGGTCTTACCTTGAACCGCGACCATAATATTCGGGCCTCGGTCCAGACCGGTTTTAGAAACCCTACCACCCAAGACCTCTTTATTGGCTTGGATGCCGGTAGGGCCATTTTGGTGGGTTCCGCCCCTGACAACCTAGACAGGTATTCGCGGAATTTTGACGTGAGCGGTGCCGCACAGGAAGGTTTGGGTCAACCCGCTACAATAACCCAAACGGGTCGGGCGGCCTATGAAAACTCATATAAACTTAGTTCCGTCGAGCGATTGGCGGAAACCGGCAACCCTGCCGAACTTGAGGTGGCCAATCCCGACATCGTAAAGCCCGAACAGGTCACTTCCGTCGAAGTGGGATATCGCGGTAAGTTCGACAAGTTGATAGTTGATTTTAGCGCGTACTACAACCAGTACAAGGATTTTATTTCACAAGAAGTGGTTATAGCCCCCTACTACGGAACGGTCGGCGATGGTTCATTGTCGGTGGCCGCAATTGCCAACGACGATTACCAGGCCTATAGCGCCTATACCAATTCCGATGTGAATATCGGGTCGTACGGCGCCTCTTTGGGGCTGACCGCCCAGCTGTTCGGCGGATTCGATTTAAGCGGTAGCTATACCTATTCAAAACAGGATTTCGACCAAGAGGCCAATCCCGACTTTATGAGCAACTTTAATACGCCCGAACATAAATTCAAGGCCTCTTTGGGAAATACCGACCTTTTCGAGAACTTCGGTTTCAATCTGGCCTACCGCTTTAGCGATGATTATTTTTGGGAAGCTACCTTCGGTAACGGGGTAGTTCCGGAGTTCCATGTTTTGGATGCCCAGATCAACTATAGGGTGCCGAGCATAAAATCGTCTTTTAAGGTAGGTGCGACCAACCTATTGGGCGATGAATACTTCACGGCCTTCGGAACCGGTTTTATCGGTTCTATGTATTACGTGTCTTGGACAATCAATAACTTATAATATTCTGATCATGAAAATAAAATATATAGCCTTTTTGGCCCTATCCTTGGCCTTGGTGGCGTGCAACGATGAAGCCGATTTTGATCGTACCGAAGAGGTGGTCGAAGCACCGGAGCTCTCGGCGGGTTCGGCTGATTTTTCAACCTACGTTTCCCTAGGAAACTCATTAACGGCAGGTTTTACCGACAATGCGCTCTTTATGGCGGGACAACAGAATTCGATACCCAACCTTTTGGCGGCCAAATTCGCCTTGGCCGGTGGGGGCGAATTCTCCCAGCCCTTAATGAACGATAACATTGGCGGACTTCTTGCGGGGGGTACGCGGATCGAGGGTTTTGACCCGAGATTGGTCTTCGATGGGTCCGGACCCGCAGGTCTCGAAGAGGTGGTCGGTCCGATTGAACCGACAACGGATATTGTTTTGAACAATCCAACCGGGCCTTTCAATAATTTGGGCGTGCCGGGGGCCAAGAGTTATCACTTGTTGGCTCCGGGTTATGGCAACATCGCCAACCTTCAGGCCGGATTGGCCAACCCCTACTTTATACGTATGACCGGAAGTACGCCCGACGCTTCGGTCTTGGAACTGGCCATGGCACAGTCGCCGACCTTTTTTACACTTTGGGTGGGCAATAACGATGTTTTGGGCTACGCCCTTTCCGGGGGTGACGGTACCGACCCCATTACCGATAAGGCCACTTTCGATTTTGCGGTAAGTACGCTGGTAAGCACCTTGACTTCAAGTGGGGCCAAGGGGGTTATGGCCAATATTCCCTATGTAACGTCCATTCCGCATTTTACGACCGTCCCCCACGATCCCATTGATCCCAATATGAACGATTTTGCGTCCCAAGTACCCACTTTGAACACCTTTTTTGGAGCGCTGAACCAGGTATTTGAATTTTTAGGCCAGCCGGAACGGTCAATTGTTTTTAATGATTCGATCAATAACGCCGTTGTTGTCTTGGACGAAAATTTGGCGGACTTATCGGCCCAGATTACAGGGGTGTTGAATGCCAATCCGGCCTTTCCGGCCTTTGTTCAACAATTTGGGCTTCCCGAAGCGGCCGCGCCAACCGTCGCAACATTGATGGGTGATGCATACGGGCAGGCACGAATGGCCACCGAAGACGATCTTTTGGTCTTGTCAAGCAGTACGACCATAGGCGAAGTGAACGCCTTTTCGTTCAATGCACTTAAGGGCTTCGGGTTTCCGGATGCCATGGCGGCCCAGTTTTCAGTTGAGGGCGTTACATTGCCCCTGGCCGACAAATGGGTCCTGACCCCGGAGGAACAGGATGAGGTCAAAGTGGCTACGGACGAATTTAACGCCACCCTTTCCGCTGCAGCTTCAGGAGCGGGATTGGCCTTTGTCGATACGAACCAATTATTGCAAGACCTTGACCAAGGTGGCGTTACGGACGGGGACTATACCTTGGGCGCCGGCTTGGTGACCGGGGGAGGGTTTTCCTTGGATGGCGTACATCTGACCGCTAGGGGCTACGCCCTGTTGGCCAATGAGTTTATGAAAGCCATTGATGCAAGCTATGGGTCTAATTTTGAAGCCTCGGGTTCTTTGTACGATATAGGTAATTATCCTACAAATTATTCACCCACGTTAAGGTAGTTTGTTGTTTGAGAATCAACAAAAAACGGCGCTATTGTATAGTGCCGTTTTTTATGGCTAAAAAAGAACAAAAAGTAGTTTTCAATTAAAGTTGAAAAACCTACCTTTGCCCCCTGAAAAACACAGGTGAAAAAACCTGTATATCAATAGTTAATCAATTGAATTTTTTAAACTAATAAGGTAATGTCAAAAGTTACAGGTAAAGTTTCGCAGATCATTGGGCCGGTCGTTGATGTTGAATTTCAATCAGGTGATACCCTTCCAAAAATCTACGATTCATTGGAAATCACTAACAAGGATGGTTCTAAGTTGGTGCTAGAAGTACAGTCGCACGTAGGTGAAAATACCGTTAGGACCATATCAATGGATTCTACCGATGGTCTAAGCCGTGGAACTGATGTGCTTGCGACAGGTAGTGCTATTCAAATGCCGATCGGAGACGAGGTATACGGTCGTCTTTTTAACGTAATCGGCGATGCCATCGACGGTCTGGGCAATTTGCCAAAGGCCGGTGAAGATGGCCTGCCCATTCACCGCGAGGCTCCAAAATTCGAAGATCTTTCTACTTCTACCGAAGTTCTTTTCACTGGTATCAAGGTTATCGATTTGATCGAGCCTTATGCAAAAGGTGGTAAGATCGGTTTGTTCGGTGGTGCCGGTGTTGGTAAGACCGTATTGATCCAGGAATTGATCAACAACATTGCCAAAGGGCACGGTGGTCTTTCCGTATTTGCCGGTGTTGGTGAGCGTACCCGTGAAGGAAACGATTTGCTTCGTGAGATGTTGGAATCGGGCATTATTAAATACGGTGACGACTTCCTCCATTCTATGGAAGATGGCGGATGGGATTTGACCAAGGTCGACAAAACCGCTATGAAGGAATCGAAGGCGACTTTCGTATTCGGTCAGATGAACGAACCTCCCGGAGCCCGTGCACGAGTAGCCCTTTCAGGGTTGACCATAGCGGAGTATTTCCGTGACGGTGCCGGTGAAGGCCAAGGTAAGGACGTACTTTTCTTCGTTGATAATATTTTCCGTTTTACCCAAGCAGGTTCAGAGGTATCGGCCCTTTTGGGACGTATGCCATCTGCGGTGGGTTACCAACCTACTTTGGCTACGGAAATGGGTGCCATGCAAGAGCGTATTACCTCTACCAAAAGAGGTTCCATTACATCGGTACAAGCGGTTTACGTACCTGCGGATGACCTTACCGACCCTGCGCCAGCAACAACTTTTGCCCACCTGGATGCAACTACGGTACTTTCGCGTAAGATTGCGGAGTTGGGTATTTACCCTGCGGTAGACCCATTGGATTCTACTTCGAGGATCTTGACTCCAGAGATTTTGGGTAAAGACCATTACGAGTGTGCACAAAGGGTAAAGGAGCTATTGCAACGCTATAAAGAGCTACAGGATATTATCGCCATCTTGGGTATGGAGGAACTTTCCGAAGAGGATAAGTTGGCGGTTGGCCGTGCAAGACGTGTACAACGTTTCCTTTCACAGCCTTTCCATGTGGCCGAGCAGTTTACCGGTATCCCAGGCGTTTTGGTAGATATCAAGGAAACCATCAAAGGCTTTAATATGATTATGGACGGAGAGTTGGATCACCTTCCAGAATCCGCCTTTAACCTTAAAGGAACCATCGAAGAGGCTATCGAGGCAGGTGAGAAAATGTTGGCCGAAGCGTAACGAGGCAATCCGGTCGGCAGTTGTTAGAAAACTGTTTGTACGCCGAATGCCGAATACTGAAAAATTATGTATTTAGAAATTGTATCACCGGAAGCCACTTTATTCGCCGGGGAAGTTACTTCGGTAACCGTACCGGGGGTAAATGGCGAGTTTCAGATGTTGAACAACCACGAACCGATTATTTCGTTGTTGCAAGAAGGCAATGTCAAAGTCGATGGAAACGTTACGATCGATGAGGACTATGCATCCAAATTTTCAAAAGACGCCGATGGAAAAACGATTTTGCCCATCACAAGCGGAACTGTTGAAATGAAGGACAACAAAGTAATCGTTCTGGCCGATTAGGAAGAATAACATACTAACAGAAAAACCCAAAAGCATTTGCTTTTGGGTTTTTTTATGGTCGATCCTGTCCCTTTATTTCTTAATCACCTTTCGAAGGACCTTCCCGTAGGGTGTTTCCAACAAAACGGCGTAGACGCCTGCCGGTAGGCCCGATATGTCGAAAGGAAGGATGTACGACGAACGCCCACGGTCTTTCTTAGAGGCCATAAGGGCATTGTTGGCCAAACTGAATACCTTGATACTGATATTGCCCTTTTCGCTTAGGTTGACGTCGGCAGTAAACTGTCCACTGCTAGGGTTGGGATAGATGATAAAGTCTTCCACCAACTTTTGACCACCTTGGCTATCTTCCTTCTTTACGGAAGCATCGGGTGCAACGACGATTATTTTCTTGGTTTGTTGGGCCTTACAGTCGCCCCTATAGGTTGCGATTCCTATTTCATATTCACCGGGTTCACTAAACCTAAACTCGGCCTCATCGTTATCTTTTTGCAAAACCGTAGCCTCGTCGGGCAGTATCCATTCCAGTTTTTCGGGTAGGGGGTAGCTGATATCGACGGCGACCACCGTTTCATCAGCGAATACCTGGGTAGAGGCGGCAAATTCGGCACTTATCTCTTCCGTGCTTATCTCTACGGTAATACTTCCTTCGGCCGAACATCCTGTGGATGTTGACACTAAAACGGTATATGTACCGCTTTTTGTCAGGGTCACCATGGCCTCGTCGCTTGTAAAGCCGTTGTTCGAAGACCATTGATATATGGCATTTTCATCTTCGATAGTGGCATCCAGTACCAGTTCTTGGCCGACACAAAGCGTTCTGTTTTCACCCAAATCGACCGAAACGGGTTTTGGGTATTCCAATACATAGGTGCGGGTAATTGGACCGTTCTCCAGCCCTGTTACCGTTACGGTGTAAGCCCCTGGTGATAGCCCTGTTATCGAACTTGTGGTTTCCCCGGTATTCCACTCATAGGTAAACTCTCCGTTGCCCCGGTTGACCAATAATGTAATGCTTCCGTTGGAATCGCCTTCACAGGCGGGTTGTACAATGGTTTCTTCTATGATGTCGGGTTGGGTAATCTCGTAGGTTTCGATAACACTACATCCATTGTCATCCGAGATGGATACTTGGTATGAGCCTGCGCCCAAGCCTGAAATGCTTTCCTTGTCGCCAATAACACGGCCATCGAATAGGCTTAACCAACTAATATCGAAGGGAAAGGCGCCCCCATCGATTTCCAAGGAAATGCTTCCGTCGTTCGCCAAATATTCGGATACATGGGTTACCTGGGCATCGGAAATACGAAGGGCATCGGGTGCGGCATTGACAGTGGCCGCTACCATGGCAAAACATCCGTTTTCGTCTACAACTTCCAAGGTGTATTCCCCGGCAGGTACGCCGGTCAAGTTTTGGGAGGTTTCGCCATTGCTCCACACATAGGTATAGGGGGGCGTTCCCCCTTCCACCGTTACATTGACGGCACCCGTAGCCTCGCCACTACATAGCACGTGGGTGGTATTATCGATACTTGCGGTAAGCAGATCGGGTTCCGTAATGGTAATCGGGTTCGAATCCTTGGTTATGCCGTTGGCATCGGTTACCCTTAAAAAATAAGCCCCTACAGTAAGGTCGGCCAAGATCGGCGATTCCTCGTTTAATAGATTGTCGGAGCCGCTGGAGCTTTGGTACCATTCGAGGGTGTAGGGCTCGACCCCTCCTTGGATACGGGCCATGATTTCGCCGTAATCATCGCCATGGCACAATAAGAATTCGGTTTGTTCAAGAACGATGGTCAGTTCACCGGGTTCTAAAATCTCAAAGCTTTCCTGGAGGGTACATCCGTTACTGTCCGTTACCGTAACGGTATAGGTACCCTCCATTAGGTTATCGATGTCTTTTGTGGTTGTGCCATTTACATCAGGGCCTGTCCAGCTGTAGCTAAAAGGAGGGACCCCACCGGTAAATATGGGTGAGATGGCCCCATCACTTCTTCCGGCGGCACTTACGGGAACAACGATGGTATTGTCGGGGTCCCAAACCAGTTCGGGGTATTGGTCTACGACCACATCGGTCTGTACGAATTCGCAGCCATTTCCATCACGCACGATAACCGTATAGTTGCCGGCCGGAACATTTTCGAACAAGGGCGAGTTTTGAAAAGAATTGCCATTGTCGATACTATAGGTATAGTCTTGAAAGGCTCCAGGCGTACCCCCGGTAACGTTGGAGATGCTGATCGTACCCCTATCCATACCGGAACAGGTAGAAGAACTGGCGACATCGGCCGTTAGGGTACTCGGAGCGACAAGTTCGATGATAGCGCTTTCGAGGGGTGTAGGTACGGTTCCGTCATTTAGGAAAAGTTGATACGACCCGGGCGGCAAATTGGAGATGGTATTTTCGTCGACCCGTATTTCGTATAGCGACCCGTTACGCCACCACTCGAAGGTAATGGGCGCATTGCCGGTTACATCGGCCGTAATGGAACCGTCATTTGAATCGGAACAAGATATCTGGTTTTGAATTTCGACATTGTTTATGGCCAAGGGTCCGGGTTCGGTAATCTCGATCGACAAGGTGGCCGATGTACATGAATTGGCGTCGGATACGGTTACTTCGTAAAACCCGGCTATAAGTCCGCTTATATTCTGGTCGGTACTCGAGAAGGAGGTATTGTTAGGTCCCGTTCCTACCCAGTTAAAGGTGTATTCCTCATTGGGGTCGATTTCCGGGAGTCCTCCCGAGACGTTAATGACTATGGAGCCATCGTTGCCTCCGTTTGAGCTAACATTCATGTGTGCATCGGTATTTTCCGAGACTATAATTTCGGAGGGTTCTTCTACGAGGAAGGAGTCTAGCAATGGAGGAGCCTCACACTGGGTATCCTTGTCCCGAAGGTATAGGTCATACACCCCTCCTGTAGCAATAGGGATGGTAAAATTGACCAAATGTTGCCAATCGTCATAGGCATCGAGCTTGTACTCGTAATTTGTCGCTCCGGATGCGCTTACCACAATACTTCCATCTTGGGCACCGTAACAACTTATTGGGGTAATAGTCGTGTTTTCTTGATCAACTACAACTGCTATGGGGGCTTCGAGCTCGATAGAGGTGCTAACGTAGCCTGAAGCATCGTCGAAATCCGTAAAACCATCGGAGGCGACTTTCAGAACATACGTTCCCGGTTCGGTTAAGTTGTTAAGCGAAATTTGAGGGGAAGAAGTCGTTTGTGTTGCGGAAACGGTACCATTAATGGTCCATTGGTAGTTATAGGGGGGCAGACCGCCGGAAACTGTTACTGCTATGGAACCTTGATCGCCAGAGCACAACATAGGGGAAGATTCGACCGCTTCAATGCTTGGGGGAGGTGATGCGGTAACAATGATGTTGTCGGAGGTTTGGGTGCATCCGTTTCCGTCGGTGATTACGATTATGTAAGTTCCAATTTCCAGACCGGAAAACTGCGCACTTTTATTAATTGAATTATGCAGAAAATCTGGGTTTGTAACCACTTCAAAACTCGAGGTGGAAGTATTCAGTTTTTCGAGTTGAAAGGTATAATTCGGTACTCCACCTTCGTAGTTTAAGGTAATGAAATAATCGGGGCCTTGGGCAGAGGGCGCTACACCTGCCGTTGCCTCCAAAATCTCTAGATTGGGGATGGCGGCATTTATTTTCGTGTCCAAAAGTACGGTTGAGCTGCTACATTGGTCTTCTTCACTCTGTCCATTTAAGCGATAAAAGGCTTGTATTTTAACGGTTTGTTCCGTATCGGTAGGGGTGACTTCCGCCTCGTCCCCAGTTACCTCAAACCAATCACCGGCACCATTCAGCTGGTATGAGTAGTAGTAAGTGCCACTTGCATCCAAATTATTACCTCCCGTTGCGGAGAATTTTATGACGGCATTGGGATTGTCGCATGAGGCTTGGGTTATGGTGGCCGAGGGGATGATTTCGGAGGGTTGGCGGATGGTGAATGATCCTGATTTTGGATAGAGCTCTCCACTTTTTACGGTTACATTGTCACCCTCATATTTTACTTCTTGGTATAAAATATAATAGGATCCTTCTCCCAAGATTTTACCGGAGTTTCCTTTATAGCTTCCATCTGTGGTGTTTAGCTCTAGAGGCCCTACCTGATTCGGACTGCTACCATTGCTGAACCTTACATTGGCAACGGTTTGTGGAAACTGTGCGGTATTTGGATTTTCGTTTTTTTCTTCACCCTGGGGAAAAGAAGAAGAATTCCCTTGATATATAAAATATCGCATTTCATAATCTTTCTCTACATCAGATTTAAAATTTAAGGCGACACTACCATTGGATCTATCGTAGCATTCTGCATCCGTTGTTTCAATAGGGTTTGTTTCTCTTAGTTCTATGGAGCAATCTATTATTTCATAAGTTAAAATTTCAGAATAATAAAGAGGGTTAGTTTCGTTTTTATTGGATGTATATCTTGCTCTTATATACAATAAATCACTAGGATTTAAACCCGGAATATTATTTATATTAGTTGAATAACTAAATCGATTTGTACTAAAAGGAGCAAGCTCAAATGAATCTGAAAATAACGGGTCATTTATACTTGCCTCAAGAGCATATGGAAAAATGGCTGGACAATTTGTTTGAGTGGCTTGAATTGTTAGTCTTTCGCAAATTCCGAGTGAATTATTAATAGGGTCGTAAAAATTGTAATTTTGAAAATTTGGAATTTCACTAAAGGAATAATAATCCCAATTAACGGTTAAGCAACCTGAATTAAATATGGGAGAATAAAGACAACTATCAATATTTAAATCTACATCATACTGGTTAGCTGGATAAGAACAAGAAGCTGCTCCATTAGGTGTGGCTGCACTGTTATTAATGGTTACCCTGATATTGATAGAGCTTATAGGTGTAGAGGAGCTAAAGACAATGGTTTCTTCTAAACTGATTGTACTGGACTCTGGCGCAAGTCGATAAATTCTATTGTTTCCATTTATATAGATATCATAAGAATAATAATTGATAGAAGGACTAACATAATCGTCGTAGGTAATGTTACCTTTAAAACTTATCAAGTATTTATACTGACCATATAAAGCCTTGGTCGTAAGCATAATGAATCCAATTATGAAATATTTTATTAAATTAGGCATACTTAATATTTTAATTCCAATTTCTTGACGGGGGAGAGAGCACCAGATATCAAAACGAATTGTAACCCATACGTATATTCGGAGTTTATCTTCAAATCGATATCGTTATAACTAGTTACATCTTTATTGAATGTTTTAAATAGTTTAAGGTCGTTTACCGTTGTTCCTCTGTACAATCGATATTCCAGAACCTCTTGGTCTTTTATTTTCCAAGAAAGGTGTATAAAGCGTAATTCCCTGTTTGCCGTACCGGAAAATTTAAGATCGTCGTCCTTGATCGTTTTACCGCTCCACGCAACGGTAATAGGAGCCGAAGGAGTACTCTCCAGTCCCGAAGAGTCCTTTGCCACTACGATGTAGGAATACCGATTTTGTTCCAATTCCCGGGAATCTAAAAAGGTAGTGTCGCTTTTTGTTGCGGTTTCATGGATCTTTTCCCATAAATCCGTCTGTTTGCCTATGATCTTTCTAAAGACCTGATGGGATGAGACATCCGGACTACTGCTTGGCACCCAGCTGATTCGGATTCCTTCTTCTGAAATCCCGTATTTTGTAAGTACAGGGGGTGAAGGAGGAATTAAATCGGGTTTGTTGACCACCAACATTTGGGAGAATCCCGACCTGTTGTACCTTTGGTCCTCTGCCTGTAGTTTGTAGTACACCTTGGTGTTCAGATTACGAATGGATAGTGAGTCGTTGTAATTTTCCGAGTCGTGTGTTTCTGTTGTGATTTCACTGAATTCTGTATTCGGATTGTTAGACCTAAAGATCCTATATCCTTTTAAGTCCTCTTCCAGATTTTTGGCCCAAGAGAGCCTTACGATGCCCGTAGTGTCCATTGTTCCAATCAAACCTTTAGGTGCTGCAGGAGGTACGGAATCTACAGGTTGTACCATGACTGGAAGCGATTCACTTTTGGTTCCGTTTTTATCCACTGCCGACACCGTGAAGTAATTAATACGGTCCAATTTATCGTAGGAGATGCTTCTGCTTGTAGGTGGAATATTGTCTATTACCGTTCTGAAAGGGCCGTCATTGGTGTTTGACCGGTTTAGTTGAAATTTGGTAATCAGTTCGCTTCCCTCTTCTTTAAATTCCCAATAAAGAATGGCTTTATGGTCGGTGGGCATTTCTTTTCTATAAATTCTCGGTACATATTCCAATGATTTTTTGCCCTTCCCTTGTACTATAGGACTGGCAGGCCCAATTTCGCCGAATGCGTTTTTACCTTTTACGCGGTAGTAAAAGGTCTTGTCGTTGGGTATGGAATCGGTGTAATAAAGGGCAATGTTATTGTCATTTGCATGTTGTGATGCATTAAAAATCGGTTGTTGGTTCTGTTCTTCAAAGTTGAGGCCGTCGGCCGATTTTTCGACGATATAACTCGTATAAATACTGCTTAAGAGGTTATAGTTCCAGCTTAGTAACACATGGGAGTCTTTAAAAATACCTGCCAAGCCAATAGGTTGGGGCAATTTTTCGTAAAGATGGGTTCCTGCATATGTTGATGCTTCCTTGATTTTTATGTTTGCATCTTCGGGCAGGGCCACCGTAACTTTATAAACGTATGCTTCTCCGGGAACCACAGAGGTATCCACTAACCCCCAACCCGCTAGTTTGGCTCCTTCAAAGCTTTGTTCGGCAGCTAAAAGGGCAAAGGTAAAGCGCTGTTCCAATTCGTCGTTAACGGCGTTGATTTTTCCCAAAACCCCGGTTTTTGGAGCTAGGGTTTCAAAAGTTTCCCCAAAAAGGGCCTGGGCCAGGACAGCTATGTTCTGGTCTTGGTTGGCCAATGTTTCCCATTCCTCCAGAGGTCTTGGTTTTAGGGGTTCTTGAAAGAGCATTTTTCGTTCTATGGGAACTACGGCCTCCCCGTTGCGTGAAATGGTAGACCGTTCTACGTAAAAGCCGTATTCGTTGCCCATTTTCCAGCCCAAAGGTTGGTCTACGGCCCACCTGAGCATCACCTTGTCGGGAAGCGACCTTGAAATAAGTTGAACCGAGGTTGAGTCTTGGCCCCAGCAAAGGTTAATGAGCATGTATATGATAAAAGAAATTCTTTTCAAACTATTGATTTTTGTATTTTATGGGATATCCTTTTTGATATAATTGTCCAGGCGTTCTATAAATTAATTTGGCATTATAAGTCCCCAAGGGTAAAGGAGGAAAACTCGTCATCAAATACTTGAAGTTGTTGTATGTTTCTTTATCACCTTCTCCTTCGGAATAAATTTCTATAAACTTCTCTCTCAAATTGACCATATCGGCTTTGTATTGGTAAGGCAAATTATAGATATGTGGTATTCTATTTTTAACCCAGAATGAGCTTGGGTTCGAGGCTAGGTTTGCCATATACTCGTCACCGATAACAAAAGATCTAATAGGGGGAACCCCTAGGATTGTTGTGTCTCTATCTAATTCTATATTCCCGCCTAGTGGATATATATCATCATCATACAACAAAGGCCCGATTTTCTTCTTATAATAACTGTCATTTAAGACCGCTTCAGCATAAACTAAAGGTTTTGTTTGAGTGTAAGAATTCCCAATTACTTCTAGTATATCAAGATATTCATAATCTGTAACCTGAATTGATAATGAATGGACATCGGCATATATGGATGCATTAAGGAGATAGTTTGTGGGCTCTAAATTCTTGACTTTATCCCCAAATGTCTCATGTCTACTTGTTTTGAAGGGATAATCAAAAATAGATTTTGGGGCGGCATTCGAAATGGTAACACTTGATGCTTTTTTGTTGGCCACTACTGCGCTGGCCGATACGTTTTTTGTACTTTGGGTTTCGGTATCGGGGTCGTACCACGTAGTGTCCCCTCCTTCTTCGTCTGCCAACAATTCGGTTTCCTCGACGACGATTTCCGTGGGAATTTCCTGACCCGGAGGAAAGACCATTAAGTTCAGGTCGTATTCGGCATCAAGCATCAAATCAGGAATATCAAAAAAGACCATGCCCTTGTTTTTGTCATAACTAACAGGGGTTCGGACACCCTGCCCTGAAGCCCTGGATACAAACTCGGCCCTTATTTCAAAGCCTTTGTTAAAGAGATTGTCCTGGGGCTGGATCATTTTGACATAACCCGTCTTGTATTCCTTTGGATAGAAATTTCGCTGCTCCTTCACAGGGTACAAATAAGCCACGTTTTCCCATACAATATGGTCCGGCGCCTTATCGGTAACAAAGACAATCTCCTGTTTTTCCAAGACAGGCTTGCCTTCCTCGGTCATGGTTTTATAGGTGCCATCAATCTTTTCGTCAAAACTGACCTCGACCACCACTTTTACCTCTTTTTCCGAAGGTAAGGGGCGTTCCGGTTTGAACGTAACGGCATCGTTGGTGTCGTTCCACTCTAAACTTCCTAGTATTTCTTGGCCTTCGGAAGTGACGGTAAAGTTTTTCAACTGCAACTTAAAGGTCCTGACCCCCTCTTCTAGATCAACGGTAAAGTCCGAGTTGGCGGCGTAATTGAAAACGGCTTGAGGAGCCGCAAATACTGAAACATCATCGTCTCCATCCCTAGGTGTTACATCGGAGATCATCGGAACGCCAATGGTGTCGTTAATATTCTCCAGTTCGCATTCCTCCCCTAATTCTACCTTCATCCTCATTCTTCCCGATACAAGTCCGCCCAAGATTTTGTAATACATACCTACATACCCTTGAATATAGACCGGGTTTGGAAATTGGCCTCTTAGCGCGGCAGCAACGCCCGCCTCGGCAATCGTAAAATTCCCTTTGATAAAGGCGAGGTCTACCTTAACACCGAACTCTCCGTACAAATAGGCGTATACCTGGCCCATGCTATACCAGCCGTTGTTGCCAACGGGTCCTGGTCTGCCCACACATTTGGCATTGGGGTAATAGGCATGCATGACATCGAAACCGGCACCGATTTCTACCATGGCGTAGAATAGGCCCCAATCGAAGCCATAGCCGTAGCCGAAATTCATACCGAAGGCGAAGCCTTTTCCTGCAGTAAGTTGGTTGTCCTTGCGTTCGCCCCTCAATATATCATCGCCCAAAATTTTGGTAACTATTGGGTGGGGGCTGATGTCGCCTGGGGCCGGTAATTTTGTTCCGGTCATAAAGTAGCCGCCGACCCTTACCTGAACGCCGGAGTTGAACAACAGGTCTATTCGCTGGTCGGGCGTACCGATATACATATACCAGTCAGTGGGGCCGGTGTGTATTTTGGCATAGCCGGCCAAATTATTGGCTCCTCCGCCTTTGATGGCCTCGAGATCCATATAGAGTTCAAATTCGCCGTCAAAGGTGTCGTTGACAAAATCTTTTTCAATACCCACGTACACACCGACCTTGCCCGAAGCAGCTACATCGTGTACGGGAATCGATTCCTTGGCCGCGGCCATAAAGTTTCCGTATTGTTTATTTTGGGCAGCTGCAGAGTTGTCTTGTAGCGATTGATCGACTTTTTCGGCGACCTCTGCCGATTTCTTTAGGTCGTCCGGACTTGTTTCGTCCTTGCCCATGATGGCCCCTTCGCCCATAAATCCGATCCGGTTGAGTCCGCCATGTGCATTGAACTCCATTTCGAGATAGGCTTTACAGGAGAAGGCGTCGGCATTTTCGGTGGTGATTTTTACCCCGGCACGTACCCCTAGCCCAGTATTGGCATCGGGTTTATAAACGGCCGTTCCCGGTTCGAAGCCGGAACTGTTGCCGCTGACCTTTTGCATTTTGTACGATAGACCACCGACGAAAGCCTTAATGGGCAATTTCGTTGTGCCCTCGTTTTGTATGGAGTTGGTGGCGATGTCCACGGTCCAATACCTGAAATCCTTATTCCCAAAAATGGCATTGCCTTCGGCGCTGAACTTTAATTTTTTGAAAGTGGCGGTGAGATTCCCCTTAAACCCGTTGCCATAGACAGGGTCGTCTTCCATAACATCCAGTTCGCCGGTAATTTGAAAATTGGCTTTGGTGTAATCGATCTCAATACCATCGACCGATACTTTTTCAAATTTCCATTTATGGATTTTGGCACCGTCTTCCAACTTGCCCATAATGTCCATGCTGGTTGTGGCATGGGATCCTTCGCCATCAAGGTTGATCTTTAGGTCAAAGGAAAGGCCGACCTGATCCTTGGGGGTGACCAATTCGAGGTTTTCGACCGAGGCGGGAAAGTTCATCAGCTTCATTTCGCCGGTAAAACCGAAACTCTCGGCACTTATGGTTTTTTTACCGGGCTCGGTCTCCAATTTTAGTTCTTGAAACTCGATTCCGGGAAAGCTGAACCCCTTTCCGCTCGCTTCGGCTTCTTCGGCGCTGGGCGATGCATCCCCCTCTTTTTGGCCTATTTCACCGATAACGGAGAGTTTTCCTGTTAGGTTGGCCGAGGGGTAAACATGGCCCTCTTTTACATCAATGGCTACGCTGGAGTTGCGTTCGAGTTGCATTTCACCCAAGAACACGGGGGTTTTGTAGTTGCTGTTGAGTCCCACTTCCAGACCATATCCGTTTTGGGCTATGTATCCTTCGTAGTCCATGGGCTCTTCGAAGATGGGAACGGCAATGTCTCCGCCGATGGATCCGTCGGTCAATGAATTTCGGGAAAGGGAAATGCTTACCTCGTCTATGGTAAAGGCCCATTTGCCAGCGGCGCCATCGCCGGTTTTTAGAACGTTTTCCCCATAGAAGGTGCCCGAGACACCCTGACTGTCCAATACCAAGTTTTTGGCCCCGAATTCGACCCTGCCGTTCGATTTCTTGGTGCTATTGATGCCCTCGGGCAGCATAACGCTTACTTCTTCGGCATAGAAGCCCCGCCATAGTTTTTTGTCCTCACCGGGGTAGATTTGGTCGTATTCCTCGGGAAGGTCGAGTTTGGGCGCGTTTCTACTATCGCTTAGATCAAGTACTACGTTGGTAAGGTTGAAGCCCCATCCCTTGAGGCCCACCACCTCAAAACGCGGTAGGTCGACATTGACCAAAAGGTCGTTCCAACCTTCGGCCTTTACGCTGAACGAGGTGCCGACGTAGCAATTGTTTTCTATGGCTTTTTCATTGTCTTTTATATTTTGGTTATCCCCTTTGTCGGAACAGACGTAATTACCGTTCTCGTCAATGGGCAGGAGTACGTTTCGCGACACCCGCAGGTCGCCCTCAAGGCTGATGCCTTTTAGGTCGGAGCAATCGAACTCGATATACGATTGGTCGCCAAAGGTGTTTTTTTTGAGGTCTATTCCCCCTTTTAGGGTCAATAGCCAGTTGTCGCCTTGTATGGGGATGGCCTGGTTGCCCAACAGCACCAGTTTCATATCGCCCGATAGGCCGCCATCGTAAGATAGTTTTACGTTTTCGGCCCCAAAAAAGAGTTCGCGTTCGATGCCACGATCTTTTTCGTTTTTAACTTCGCCCTTTTCGGGTATGATCAATCGGGCCCATACCTTGAGTAGGGCATAGCCGGGGGTGAACTTTACCTCGGTAATGGCGAGCTCTACGGAGTTGTTCGAGGTCTGGTCGGTCTTTTTGAGCCCCACCGGGAGTTCCAATAGGTCTTTGCCGGTTATGATGTCTACAAAGTTGCCCAGCTCCTTGACGGCATCGAGGGCGCCTTTGGCATTATTGATCAGTTTTTCTACGGCAGGGTTTTGCTGGAAGTTTTCGGCCAGGTAGGCCTCGTTGAACTCAGGTGCGCGATTGGCGAAGGACACGTTAAAGTCTTGGCTTTCGGCCAACTGTTGGTCCAAAGAAGGGAAGGAACGGAACACCTTTTCTTCCTCAACGGCTGCTTCTTCTGTTTTAGGGGGGGTAGGAGCCGTTGCGGCGGGTGTCAATACCGAGCCGCGAAGGGCCGCCAATTGTTGTAAGTGGGCCAACTGTCGGGCATCTGCCTTTTTGAGTTTGACACTGTCCTTTGGACTTGCCGAGGTCGAATCTTTTTCCGTTATGGGTGTCGATAAGCTTTTTGACCCGATATTGCTGGTCAGGAGGGAATAGCTTGTATGTGCCCAGGGGTTGCCATGGGCGTATGCCGACTGGCCGAACACGACGGCAGCGAAGCATAGGAGTGAAACTATGTACAGGTAGTTGTTTTTCATACTACGTGAAATTTTTCGTGTTTATGTACTCCCCAGGGAACTAAGGGAGACTCAATCATTTTTTATTTTTTCTTCTTTTTGTTTTATTCACCTTTCTATTTTTCCCTTCTATCTGCATCGGTTCGATCCTACATCCCCCGCCCTTCGAAGCCTTGCGCCGAGCCTGCCGAAGTAGGGGTTATTGTCCCCTTGGGGGGACGGTAAAGTAGTACCCTACTACTTTACAGGGGTGTTTTGAACATGGTACGAGCGTGATGCTTGCGCTAGAGGGGTGTTCCGCACGCCATTAATTATATGTTTATATGTTTCGCTAGTTATCATCTGAAATGTCCAACTTATATTCTATCGAATTTGATATGAAATCTTTCAGAACGTTAGCTGCTGTGCCATACGATATATTTTTTATCACAGGAATAGCACTATTGGTTAGGTCTATTATGATACGCAAACCGTCGGCCCCGTTCATTTTCGCATAGTAATGTATGTTATTCTCTTGTTTGTGATAATAGGTATACCCGTCATGAAAACTATTGAAATAGGTTTCTATATTCACTGTTTTTCCATTTATCGTTATTGTTTTTGAAAACATCTCATTTTCGCCTATTTTTTTTAATAGCTCTTTGTATTCTTGTGGTGATTTCACCATTTTTTCCATGTAAATCAGCATTCTGTTTACATCGGTTGTGCTTTTGAATAATTCCACCATTTCATTACTGTTTCCCCATTTTTCTACGACATTTTTTAGTCTTCTTAAATTGGAGACCGATAACGTGGTATAGTCAAAATTTGCTTTAATTAAAACATCAATTGCTTGGGCGCCAGATTCTGTAGTAATGATTTCTTTTAAAACACTTCTATAATGTTCGCTTTTCCCCTTTAAGTTTTTTTCCATCCCCAACATTTTAATCATTAAATCAGGGGTCTGACTATGGTCAATATTTAGCTTTGTTGTCAAATATTTGTGTACTTTTTTTGCGACCGGGTTACCTTTGAGTACATAATCAAACAGTTTGGGAGCAATCATTGGAAAAACACATTCAAATGACCCATACAGTAAGTATTTTTCCAATTCTTCTTTTGACTTTGAAAATAAAAGACCATCAATTGTTGATATATCAAGTCCAATGAGACAATCATATCCTTTCTCAATTGCAACATCCGTAAATTTTCTACCTGTGGGGCTAATTGTATTTTTGACACCTGCTAACAATGCATCTTGAAAGAAGTCTTTACTAAATTGATCTTCGTCAAGTAATTCGTTTGCAAGGTAATTCGGAATAGATTCCTCTAGTACTCCCCATATGAATTTTTCTGCCGCTTCTTTTGAAATTTCTTGTAAGAGGGCAACACCATATTCAGCAGTGACTCTATGGATAAAATAAGCGGACATAACATCTTTGCTAGCATTGGAAGCAAATTCTGCCCATAGAATAAACGCGGCATCAGTACCATACTTAGCTACGTATTGGTTGTATCCGTCTTTTTGAGAAATTGGCTCAGCTCTACCTTCGGCTTCCATTTTATGAATGGCCGTTTTAATAAAAGTGTCGTCGGCTAAATATTGAAGTCGAACTGTCAAATCAGAGAAAGAATATTCATATGGACGCTTTTCCCCTGTCGCATTGAGTATTTCATAATCTATACTTTCCTTCGAATTATAATCCTTTGGTATTGTTTTTCTTAAATCAATTGTGGAAAATATTATGTCTTTGTCACGTGAGAATGTTTGAATGGGAAAATGTTCTTCAAATTTTTCCTTGGAATAAATCTTATTGTTTGTTAAATAATTTAAAACTTCTTTGTTAATCGAATTGGATATTTCATAATTTTCTAAACCATATCCGTAGAACGCGAAGGTTTTATTTTTTAATAAATCGGATAAGTAATTTGAAAACTCTATCAATTTTATTCTTTCTTCATTGTCAACAAACTCAAATAGTTTAAAATAAACTACATCACCTGGGCCATCGATTATTCCATCACTTGTAGCATTTGCACATTGATTGCCAGAAATAAAATTCTCTATGGTACCGTCATTTGGAATAAAGGGCGGGGTTGATATACCAGTATAGCTACTTCCTATTGTTGAATTTTCCCATATCACTTGATAGATACAATCCAAATATCTTGATTTATGCTTTTTTTTAGCAATTGCGACAATATCTTTGGATTTTTCAGCAAATTTGATATTGGTGAATTTTTCTTCATTGAATTTTTTTCTAAAGTCTTCTGTGAGACTCATTTCTTTTGTAATCAGTTTTGAAGTAGAGTTGAGATATCCTATAAAACGCTGCTTGGCCGGGTTATAAAGCCCTAAAAATTTTTCATTACCTATTTTAAAAGCAATTACGGCCCCATCTTCATTAAACATTACATGGGTGGCACCCGGTATATCTATTGCAGTACCAATAGGAGACAAAAAACAATAATTATCCCAATTTTTTTCATGAATGTTAAGATATGGAGTGATTCCGTTTTGTATTAATAAACCATCCTCCTCATCTTGAAAAATGTAGAATTTAAGGGCCGGGTCATGGATCTGGGCCCAATGGGTATGGGGCAATTGGTCTCCACTGCCATAATCCATGAGCCAATCGGTTTGATTTTCAGGCATGTCATATTCAGCGAAGGGGTGCTGAAGGGCGAAAATACCATGGCCTATTTCGTGGGCCAAGGTCTTGCTCTTGTCCCCGTTCTTATCTTCACCATCATCTGGGTCACCGCCAAATACAAAGCCCATTTGCCGCTGTAGGGGCATAAATCCACCGATGGATTCTGAAGGTTCTATGTCGTTGAAGACCAAGACATAATAGGTGTCGGTCTTATAGTTGGGCAATTGCTTCACCTTGTTTACGAGCATCTTCTGTTCCTCGTTATAGGCCGCGGCCCATGCGCTTTCGCCTACATCCAATTTTTGGTTGCTTCCTAGTTCGTCCTTGGTGACGGAAAGGGAAAGGCTCTCGCCGAACTCAATACGGGCCACCGCTTTTTTGAAGATGTCGGAAACGTTGGATTCGATATTACCCAAAGAGGCGCCGTTAACGGAAACCAGGGCCACTTTTACGGTGCGTTCGGATAGATGCCAAAGGGTAAACGCCCCGGCCGTAAGTTGTTTTGTACTGTCGTCCTTGTCGGGTACGACCGCATAGATTACCTCGTTTTCGAAGGTAAACCTGCCTTTCAAGGTCAAGGTGGCCTGATTGCCCTTGAAGGTCGTGGGGATACTATCCCCATGCTTGGTCTTGAAGATGACATCCGATACATCGTAGGCATCGTTTTTAATGTCGATTTTGGCCTTTATTTTGGTGCTTGCCCTATTCTTTACGGCATGGTGGGTAAGCACATAGTCGTTGCCTTCCGCATCCTTTATAACTGTGTACTCGTCCTTGAGCTTTCCTATTTCGCCCTTGGGCATTATATCCATGGCATACGTACCCGCTTCGTTAAAGGTGACCAGAACACCTTCTGCCGTTAAGGATTCTATTTGGCCGTTGTTCGAGACGCCTTCTACGGTATCCGGGCTTATGGCCCCGCCAGTAGCAAGTGATCCCCCTTCGGTTATTTTTCCTTCCGCATCTACGTAATAGGTTTTCCCTTCACTGTCGGTAATCACCATATCGTCGCCTAAGGGTTCCGATTTGGTTGCCCCCGTATTGGGGTTGGTGATCACGACTTTACCACCTTTTATTTTTATATCTTTCTTAGATCTAAGGGCCCAGTTGACGCGAATTTCATCTAGGTCGTTATCTCCTTCAAAAAATTCCCCCACGGCATCAACGGCATCTTCTACCGTATCGACTGATTCGTTTATGTCCAAGATGTTCTTTAAACTCGGGTCGTAGGTGGTGACTACGGTACCTTCGGCCAATTTCTTGTCGGTATTGATAAGCACATTGGTAAACTCTACGCCCACTCGAATGCTGTTCAAATAAGGGATGGTCACGTATCCTTTACCCGTAAAACGGCCATTTTTACCGCTTACCTTTAAAATATTTATGGGGAAGTCGCCCGCCATAAACTTTTCACCGGAGGAGATGCTGGGCAGGGGCTCTTTGTTCGAAACATCAAAATCGGGCGTTATGCCACAGTCGTAGACACTGGCTTCGTCGTCGGCGATAAAGGTGGTAAACTCCTTGGCCATGCTCCAATCGCTTCCGGTCACCGAGCATTGTTTTTGCACCTGGTATTCGTAGGTGGTGCCTGCCTTAAGGTCCCACAGGGTGGTTTGGTTCGAAGTGGTCTTGTTCATAAACCACTCCGCTCCCTCTATGTTCTTTTGGCGGTACCGCACCGTATATTCGGGCACATCGGTAGCGAAATCGTCCCAAAAGATATTGGCATTGGTACTGCCCTTTACTTCGTGGTTGATACCGATGGGCAGGTCGCAGGTGCCGGCATAGCTGAAGGAATAGATTTCACTATAGCCCTGGTTTTTGAAGAGTCCGATTTCCTCGACCCCTTGCTTGGCCTTGGCCTGTACGCGCCAGGCGTAGTTTTTTCCCGAAAGAAAAAGCGGGTCGGCCGGACCGTATACGTAGGTGGTGGCGGTGGTCGTGACCTGAAAAACGGGCGGAGAGCTTAAAAAGGCCTGTTGCGGGTCTACCTGGGTATCCCAGATCTCCACGATGCTCAGTTCGTATTCCACATTGCTCACGTTGATGTGGCGTGGCGTCCATTGGAAGACGATGTTCTGCGGATTGGTTTCGGCTAGGTTGGACTTGTTTCTCGGTGCGACCAGAAAGGGCGGTTCGTTTTGAAAGACAACGCTGGTGGCACAGCTTTTTTGCGACAGGCGGTTGCCCGTCAGTACATCGTACACCTCAAAACAAAAGGAGTAGGCGCCTTCGGGAATGGCTTTTCCGTATACGTTGGGCGATATTCCGCTAATGTTCTCGAACCTAAAGTACGGGGCCAATTGTACGTTGGTGAGTACCAAGGGCACGCCGCCTTCCAAATAGAGTTTTTCGGCACCTAGCACCACATCGTTACTATGAAAGCTGATACCCCCGCCCTCAAAATAGGTACGCAGGCGTATCTCGCGGTTGGCGATCTCAAAATCGTTCAAGATGATCTGCACGCGGAGCGGACTGCCCAAGGTACTCGCATCGGCATAATCGGAGAAATAGATCGGCGCCGGCGGGGTTACCTGAGGAATCACCTGAACGGGAAAGGACTGGGCGTTTACCGCGAGGCTACCCAGGAAGCATAGGAAGAAAAGAAGCATGTATAAAAGCACAGCCTGACCCTTACCGAAGGTCTTGCGCCATGCGCCACGGCCATTTACCGGGTTTGTAAAGGGATGCTGCAATGCTAAATCGTTGTTTTTCATATGTTTTATAACGCTGTTGGTCATCAACGGTCCGATATTTTTTAATTTTCTTAGAACTAATAGCTGCCAACTGCCCACTGCCAACTGTTCACTGCCCACTGCCCACAGCCAACTGCCTACTGTTCATTGCTCATTGCTAACTGTTCACTGTTAATTGTCAATTGTCCACTGCCCACTGCCAACTGTTCACTGTTAATTGTTCATTGCTAATTGCTAATTGCTAACTGTTCACTGCCCACTGCCCACTGCCTACTGTTAACTGTTCATTGCTCATTGTTTATTGCTAATTGCTAATTGTTCATTGTCTACAATTTATTGATATACCTCAGTTCGAACAGTTCGGGGTTTACCGTTTTCAGCGACTTCTTATAGTAGAAATCGATGATTTCGTTTTCGAGGTAGTATTCCAGTTTTTCCTGGTTTTCGGTTTTTTCATAAAGCTCAAAGGATTTTAGGGCCTGTTTTTTCTTGAACTCCAGTAAAAAGCCTATTCCTTTCGCTATCTTTTCCTTGGAGGTAAAGGCGGCGAACTGGGTTTCCATCCACCTATGTCCTACCAATTTTCGCAAACGGGTCTCCCGCTCTTTTAGGAGGGCTTCGTACTCCGGCACCAGGGTTTTGTCCTTTTCCGTATAGTTTTCGGGACCCTTTCCGTTCAGGGGGTGCTCGTCGGCTTCCAGTTTTTTGGCGACGAAGAGTTTTTCCAGGGCCATGTCCACTTTCTTCATGTCGTCTTTGATGGCCATGACCACGTTGTACAGGGCCTCGTCGTAAATGGTTTTAAAATCGTCGAAGGCGTAGAGCTCCTCAAGAAAAATAAGGGCCTGCTCCTTGTATTTTTCCTCCCGCTTTTGCTCTTTGACGGTGGCCAAAAGGATTTTGAGCTCGTCTTTCTTGAATTGGGGGATGTCGGCGAACTGCGGACTCTCGTACACGTTGGTCAGCTGCTCGTTCAGTTGGGGTATCGTGCCGCTGTACGATACATTGCGGTAGCGGAAGCTCAACGTGCTTTCCCTGTTGCGGGGGTCGCGTTCGTTGGGACTGCGCCTATGGGAATCAAGGTCGAGCTTAAAGTTGTCAAAGGCATAGCTGTAGCCGAAGGTAATGGTCAGGTCGCGCCCCGTATTGAGTTCCGAATTCCTGAAAAGCATCAGAAAATTAAGGCTGAGGTTGTGTTTTTTGTACAGCGTATAGTTACTGCCCAACCTAAAGTTAAGGATGTTGTTCTGCTGTTCCCCGTTGGCGTAGCTCGTATTGTACGAACTTGAAAAGTTGGTGCGCAGTTGCTTGTCGAAAAACTGCTTGCCGATGGATAGGGTGGGGCCAAGGGTCATGTTGTCGTCCTCGGCCACGGTATTGTACGAAACGTTGGCGGCCAAGGAGATGTTGAGGGCCTGTTTGGGGTAGCCCAGGGTATAGCCCGCCATACCGTTGTAGAAGGAGTTTTCCCCGCCTTCTATGGTTTCGCCTTCCTGTTGGTTGGTGCTGTTTTGATAGACCAGGTTAAGGTTGGTGCTGTGCTGTTTGGTCTCTGTTTTTTTGAGGATGTAGTTGATGCCCAAGTTGGCATTTTGTGAAATCTGGCGATAGTTCAGCGTGTCTATATTGTCGTAGGCCCCTACTTGGTTGATGTAATCGAACTGGTCGCGAATGTTGGTGTAGGACTGAAAGTTGCTGTAGGATGCATTGAAGCCCAAACGGTCGGAGGCCGTGTAATTGGCGTTGATGGCACTTACGATGCGCTGTTGGTCCGATGATTTGGCCTTGTTCAGGTTATCGCGCTGCAGGCCGGCGTTTACGCTGAGGTTGAGTTTGTTGTCGAAAACCGACTGGCTCGCGTTTACCGTGATGTTTTCGAGGTCGTTGTTGAAATAATAGGCACCCAGGGTCTTGTACTCGGGGTCGATGCGTTCATACCCTAGTCCCAAGGTTCCGTTGCCCGCGGGGTAGTCTAACGATGCGTTCAGGGCCTTGTAGTATTGGGTGCTTATGTTTTCTTTTAGAAGGAAGGACAGCAGCCCGGGAGACGAAGGGGCTTCGGTCGGCCTCGTGTCCTCGGTAACGCCCGATATGGCGTATTCTATGTGTATACTGGCCTTTTCGAAAAGCCGGAATTCCGATTCGAAGGAGAGCACGGCATTGTCTTTGGGTGAGAGTCCGAGCTCCACGGGAAACGGATTTTCCAATGAGTTCTCTTCGTCATGGGCCTTAAAGAGAATGAGTCCCAGTTTCATAAAA
This sequence comes from Pseudozobellia thermophila, assembly GCF_900141855.1. Classification (GTDB taxonomy): domain Bacteria; phylum Bacteroidota; class Bacteroidia; order Flavobacteriales; family Flavobacteriaceae; genus Pseudozobellia; species Pseudozobellia thermophila. The sequence continues at coordinate 144,056 of NZ_FQYU01000001.1, read as the reverse complement.
TCGAAATCATAGGCGGTCTTTATGCCATAGCCCATGCGTTTGTAGGCGGTAAGGGCCTCGGGGTGTTCCTCGTTGTATTCGGTGGCCTTTAAAAAGTGGCCGTACATGGCGCTTATTTGAAATTTCCCTTCCGGATTCAGGTCAAAACCGCCGCCCGTAAATTGGTGACCGGCGAGGGTGTAGGGCGAAAAGGTCATGCTTACGTCGCCGATATGTGCGGTAGCCCATTTGTAGGATGGATGCAGGCTCAAGCGATTAAAGTTAAAGGGGTTGGGAAAATTGAACTCTTGGTTCGAATAGGTAAACGATAGCGGAACGTTGTACACCCCGGCAATGTTGAAGTTTAAGCTTCCGGTGAGGTAATAGGTGAGCTCCTGTCGGTTGGCGGTACCGTCGTAATAGACGGCATTGGCCGACACACCGCCGTTGTATCTGAGCCATTTCTCCTTGCCCAATTGGTCAAAGTTGATACTTTGGGAAAAACCAAGTGTACAACACATAAGAAGGGGAACTAATAATCGGTACAATGATTCGTATTCTTAACTAGTTAAATTTAAGTTAAAAAGCGAAAAATACTACAAAAATTTCGATGAAATGTAATGAATCTTAGATTTTTTTAAATGAAGTTATTGTGTTTGTAATGAGTGAAGTACGTGTTATATATTGTGAATATTGGCGTTGTAAGGACTACAAGAAAATTAATATTTGTGTAGGAAGTTTTATTTTGTTGTAAGTATTTAATACGCGTGGTTTTCACTCCCGGGCCGACTTGCTTGACCGTGTGGCCAGTACCGAAGACAATTCCAAATGCATACCTGCGAACTGGCCCTAAGGCCGGGAACATTCCCCGCCCTTCGAAGCCTTGCGCCGAGCCTGCCGAAGTGGGGGGTATTGTCTGTTGCGGGCACGAGCGTGAGGGAACTATTATAAATTTATATTTTTTGAATTGATGATTTCCGCAATATGTTTGAATAGTGTGCTTATCTTGGCTCTAATATTTTCCCCGCGTAATTTATTGAATTCAATAGCCTTAGAAATTAATGGATGCTTTTTACCCATATCATTAGTTAGACTATAGGTTACCATAAAGTTCTCGTCAATTTTGTAGTTCTTCCAAAAAGGGATCCAAAAGCAAACACTGAGTTCTCTTTTTTCTTTTTTCCAGATAAATTCTATATGGTCGTCTTGACTTCTTGCATCACCAAACCCACATTTTGAAAAATTAAACCCAAGTTCTGAAAATGAATCATCTTCCTTTTCGATTAAGTCTTGAAAAGAATGAAGAATTTCGTCTTTATTTCTATTATAGTCTTTTAGATAGCCCATTGATATTATTAAAAGTATTAATCACAAGCGGGGACAGTGTTTTAGCTGTGACGCCTGCGCTGCCGAAGGCCAATTTTTCCTATTGCTAATTTTTCACCGCAGGGATGCACTCTTTCATAAAAATTAAATCTTAAAATCAGAGTTCAAGTAATTAATTGATTTAGCATAAGCAATAAATTCATCTACTTCTTTTTTTAGCAAGCAATAGACAATGGGTTGATTTTTTTTGATTTCTATTAATTTAGTTAGAACTATTGAAAAAAATTCCCCACCAGTTCCACCACTCAATTGACCTTCATGAATATCCTCCTTGATTCCTTTATATCCAGAAGCTTCAAGTTTTCGATATATATCTTTTAATGCGTTATGCCAGTTCATAAAAATTACTTTTTAAATCTTACCATATTAAATGATTCTAATTTCATCCCATTGGAAGGGACTACTACATAGCTCCTCCTAAATTATCTCAAAAATCAGGAGCCTCTCTGGTTATTATGGGAACACCATATCAGACTATTGTTTAGTTTTAAAAGCGTTGTATAGTTGACGGCAACAATAGATGCCCAACAACAATAGGACTCCTTTGGCGATAATACTGCCAAACTCATGATTTAAAAGAAACTTATATATAACAACAATCCATTTTCCATGAGGAGGGCGGTTTTCATCAACGGAAAAGGTGTCATAGCTGGCAAGCAAATACACTATTAACATTATTGCTATAGAGTAAGCTATGATCGGTTCTATATCTCTTTTCGGTCTCATGCCTAGGCAATTATTTAGCTTTTATGACTTTGTAAATTTTAAAGCAGCAAACGATACCCAATAGCGAAAGGACTATTTGGCCTACCATGCGCCCGGCTGTATCATTTAAAAGAAATTTAGAGACTATGTGTATCAATTGTGCCTTCCATGATGAAGGGTAGTCTTCATCTATGTGAAACGAGCCGTAATTCAGAAGAAGATACCCGATTAAAATTATGGCAATAGAGTAAGTTATTATGGGTTCTATGTTTCTTTTGGATTTCATGTTTTTAGTCATAAGGCCATTTTAGACAGGCTCTTAGCCTTGTATTCCTTAGCGCTGATTTTTTTGGAACTAACGACCAATTCGGGCCATACATTTTAAACGTACAGGGTTGCAATGTTGATATACTAGTATTAAATATGAAAAACCTTGATGAGGACATTACAAAAACTCCCCTTCTTTTTTTATAAACTTTATTTTTTCTGTTTTGAACGGGAACCGAGCTAGGGGTTTGCGCTCTTCCCAAATTTCTTCCAATTCTTCCTCATTGACTTCAATACTGGCATCATCATTTCGGTAAGGAAACCCAAAATAATCGTAGGCATCAAAGTCAAGGTTGTTCAATTTTAATCGTACTTTATAATCATTTTTCAATGCCTCATTTTGAAATAATTCAAAGGTGAAATCTTTGTATTTTGCTTTTGTACGAACAAAATAACCTGATTGTATGTCGGTCTTATCGATTTTTTTATAATAAGGGAAACCAGCCTCATAGGCTTTAAACCCTAGTTTTTGACTCTTAATATCCTTGGATACTATTCTCCATTCTTTTCTGGAGATTAAATAACAATCCATTTCTTTGTAAACTACATATGAGCCAAATCTATACTTCATTTTTAATTGATTATTGTTATGAAGGTTTTAGAATCATATATATCGACTATCCGACCTCTTAAGATTTCCGATTCATCGTTTAAAATTTCCCACAGTTCTGCACCCTTATCCATTTCAATGTTTTTAGGCAAATGCCATTCGGGAGCACCCAATACGCCATTTTTTCCTGCACTAAACCCCTGCAGGGAATAGTGTTTTGTTTTCCTTTTATTAAGCCATATCTTCATCATCCTCCGGGATCAAAGGGTCGGGCAAGGGTTTGTCGATGTTGTAGTAAACCCTAGAGGGTATGTCGACTTCCCCATTCTTATAGAAGGTTCCTTTTAGGGCATCACCGTTTAAGAGTATTTCCCCTTTAAAGATCAATTCAATATCTTCTCCGTAATAGTAATTCCATTTCATTTCTATTAGGTTGTTATCCAATAAGGAATACTTTCCAATCGAAACCGGGTCGTTGCCTTTTTCTATACTTTTATTTAAATTATTTAATTGTACTAGTCTTTTTTCTTTTGGAGTATTGCCAAATACTTCTAAAGGATTTTGTTTGTTATAATCAGCGACAAAGTTCATTACCGAGAAATTATCATATATATATAAATAGATATCCAATACAGATTTTGTCAATCCTCCTTGTACATCATTCTCCGTGTATGATTCGAAAGGTTTAATCGTCCTAAATTCTTTTGCGGTAATGTTCATTTGTATCAATATTTCCATTTAGTAATCCAATCCATTTTACTTAAATCCACCTTATAAAGATTTAATTGTGAGCATCATCTGCTAGTGCCGGTGTCACGTTTGTGCGGTTAAAAATTTGTTGCAAACCCATATTCGTTTTGCTTTTATAGCCTACTGGGTATTATCGCTGTAGTGGGTACCGCCGTGATACTTCGGCAAGCTTGGTTCAAATGTTCGCGCTAGCGGGAGTAAGTCCTAAAATCTACCGGAAACTCTGATTAAATTGCCAAATTGCCCTGTTTCGGGGTCAAACTCCCTTGTTTCTGTATTTTCCCATGCAAAATGGATATCTACTACCATCTTTTTTTCGTTTTCTTTTTTATACCACCAAATATTTTCAAAACTTCCTTCTTTATCTACCCCAAAAGGGTTATCGGTGTTTTTTACGGCTTGATCTGAAATTAATTCTGGGACCTTGACCACTTGTTTTTCTTCCCCATTGGCGTAAAATACCACAAGGTTGTTCGGATGTGGATGGTATTGCGAGTTTCTATCGAACAAAACGACCATGTATTTCATGTCAGGGGAGGGATATGCCAAGATTCTTTTCTCTTTCTCCATCAATTTTATTTCCAAAAGATCTTTTTCTACGGTTTGATACTTCCATGAAATACCATGGTTATAATTTCTTAGAACACTACTCTCAACTTTATTAACATTAATGGATTCAATATATAAACCTAAATCTAAATTTACTTCATGTATTAAATCCCGATAAATAAGGGATAGATTTTTTATTCTCATTTGATTATTTTTTTTCTATTAAGTTTAAATAATCTGTGAAATTATCAATACTCCAATCGTTTATAAACTCATATTGATGCCCGCCTCCTGGATAGTTGATTTCTCTCCCCTGCTGGCACAAGCGTCACGCTTATGCCCATTCAACCTAGTATTAAGCGGTCGCATTTTCATAGCATACCTAGTGTTAAACCTTCACTGTCAATTTTGAGAACTGTTTGATCTTCCGCATAGTTTCTTGCACTGCTGTATTTCCAATCAATGGCATTTGTTACGAACCCTGCTTCTACCGGGTTGTTGTGTATATAATCGATCTTCTGTTTTATGACTTTGTTACTCCATAGCTCAATAGGTTTGTTGTTATGTTGCCAGAATTGCCTTTTGGTTATATTCCTTTTCTTTTTGGCTGCGCTTTCCATCATCCGTAATATCCATTCCTTTTTCCGCTCGACAGTAACCGACCGCATTTTCCAATATCGAGAAATAGGCCTGTCTGGTAAACACATCGATCCAATATACGGTGGCGAAGCTTACGAAGTAGGCTGCGGTAGGGTTATTGAATTTGTGTTTTCTGCTCATTACTATCTTACTTTTAATTGTTTAGTGCTTGGCTCAGGATCTTCTTACTCTGACCTGCACGAGCGTCACGCTCGTGCAGGCGGGGTTTCTGATTACTACCATTGACCACTTTATCAAGGCTGCTAAAATTAATTTGATGTAAAAAGCCAAGCTGTTACACTTAACTCGGCTTATTCTTCAATTTGGTTATCTCATCAGTCATTTCGTTGCTCCATAATTTAGGAGCAGAGGAGTCATTTTTATAGGTTTCTAATAGCGCTTGAGAATAGTCCAAAATCAATTCCTTAAAAACTGCTTCTTTTAAAACAGTTTCTCCATAAACTTCATGAGATATTGTAATCTCACCCTCTTTAATACCTCCTACCTCTGATAATTCTTCTAAATCTTCCCAATCCAAATCTTTGTAAAATCTCAGAGATGAGACATGTGTGTAGTAACTTTTAGAACTACTAAAAGAGTCTAAAAATTTTGGGTAGTTAAATACGCCGATACTTGATAAAAAATACCTTAAGGGATCGTTCTTGGGTTCAAAATCTATGGTGACCATTAGGTCAGTCATATCAAACCGCTTATTTTCTATCAACCAATTCATTTAAAACTAACTATAAAAAGTAAAAAGTATCTACTTTTCCATCTTTCAAATAACCCTCTATTTCAAAACCATCTTTTGTAACACCTCTAAATTGTCCATCAATCAAATCTCCATTCTTCTTAGCTGCATCAGAGATTATTTTAAATTCATTTTTTGCTTAGTATTGTTCAAACTAAATTGATTAAAAGCTAACGACTTTCCATTGTACTATATACTTCTCCCGTATTGGCGTCAATCCTTTTTTTGAACTCCCCAACATAAGCGTGTTCATCCCCCAATTAGTAGGACAGGTTTTCTACAAATCTAGATTCAAATTTGAGCCATCACCTGCTGGCGCCGGTGTCACGTTTGTGCCCATGCTGGTGTTAAACCTTCACTGTCGTTTTTGAGAACCGTTTGATCTTCCGCATAGTTTCTTGCTCGGCTGTATTTTCGATCGCTTAATTCAAATGTTTGACCTCCCTTTTTTTCGTTGCTTGAATTTTTGATTGTTGTAGTTGGTAGTACCATGCTTATATGGGAGCCATTTCCCCTTGCCCAATTAATCAAAGTGGATACTATCGGAAAAACCAGGTGTGCAAAACATAAGAAGGAAAACCAATAATCGATACAATAATTTGTATGCTAGAGCATGTTAAATATACTTTTAACAAAGAAAAATACTACAAATTTTTCGACGAAATACTGTGTTTTCAACGATTTTTGGCTAGGGCTTATTGTGTTTGTAATCAGGTGCGTATAGTTGGTGAATCAAAAATATGGAATTGGTAAGGACGACGGGTCAAATAAGCTGCATGTAGGAGTGTTCGGGTTTTTTATAGGTATCGAAAACGCACGATTTTCCACTCCCGGGCTCCCGATGTATAGGTGTGCAGTTCTTTAAAACCGATAGCATAATGGGCTTGCAAAGAGCGGGTGTTGCCCGCGTCGATCTCGGTGATAATACTGCTGAAATCCCTTTTGGTCTTGGCCTGCATGGTTTCGTACAATTTTCTGAAAACGCCCTGCTTGCGAAAGGCCTTGTCGATGCAGACCTGGCCCATAACGATATAGTTTTCCACGGGGGGAAGAATGCCTTCGATCTCGTCGAACATGGGTTTTAAGACCTCGATGGCATCCGAAAACCTAGGGTGCATACAGAGGGTATAGCCGATGACCGCATGCTCCGATTTAGCAATGATATGGGGGCAGGTATCGTTCATCGCCTTTAAGGTGTCGAAGGTATGCGCTACGGTTACAAAGCCTTCTTTTTCCTTTTCGAGGGACGACACCTTAGAGGCCAGGTTTCTTTCCTGAAGGGCGAGGATCTGCTTCAGTTCGTCATCGGTCGATGCCGTGGTATAGCGTATCACCGCGCTTGGATTTTAAGCCAGTCGTTTCTTTGGCGCAATTGTTTTTTTGACGGCTTGCCGCCTTCCTTCTCCATTAACAAAAGCCGGTAATCGGGATTTGCCCCAAGAACTACCGTACAACGCTTTTCTACCCCAAAACGCTCGAAGGCGATCTTAAGGGTGTCGCCGACCTTCTGTTTTTCGATGTAGGCGCCGAACTGTTGTCCATCGGGAAAACCGCTACCGTTGATGTCGGTAATGATATCGCCTTTGTCGAGTCCGGCTTCATAGGCCGGTGTACCGATCTTGGGGTTCGACCGGATCTCTCCTTGGCCATCGCCATTTAAGGATACGGCGGCCCCAAAATAAGGCACTTGCGGATTTTGCTTCAACCCTACCCCCACAAGGCTTAACAGTGTTGGGTAATCGGGCATTTCGCTCTTGTAAATGTACTTGCCGAAGAACACCTCGGCAAAATCGCTTCCGGCATATTCGGCCAGTGTCTGCTGAAGGTCCTCTATAGTGTACGGTTTTTCGGTTTTTCCGTATTTCTTCCAAACGAGTTTCATAAAATCGTCGAGGTTCAGTTTTTCCTTGCGAAGCGATAAATCCAAGGCCAGACCAAGAACACTTCCGTACGAATAATAGGAAATAAAGGTGTTTTCGCGGTTAACGGGGTCTACCGAAGTGGCCGCATCCACAAAGGGGGCTTGGTAGCTCATCTCGATAGGATTAAAAAATCGGCGTGCCGGGGAGTTCCATACATAGTTGAAGGTGCCTGAAATGCCTTCCACATATTTTTCCGGGGAGATAATGCCTGCCCTGCACAGGATCAGGTTGGTGTAATAACTGGTAAAACCTTCGGCAAACCATAGGGCCCCGCTCATATTGGCTTCCTCGAAATTAAAGGGTTCCAACGATTTCGGGCGGATGCGCTCCACGTTCCACGCATGGAAGAATTCGTGGGAAACGGTACCGATATTGGCTTGCATTCCTCCTTCCGAAAGGCTACGGGTACTGGTCAAAACCGTCGAGTTGCGGTGTTCCATACCGTCACCGGAAGCATTGGGGATATAGCAGGCCAAAAAGGTATAGGTGCCGTAGTCGAAACCGGGCAGTTCGCCATAGACCTCTTTTTCCGCAAGCACTACCTTTTTAACCTGTTCAAAATAGGCGTCGAGTTCCTCGTCCGTGCCGTTGTGGTGCAGTACAAATCGTATGTTCTGCTGCTTTCCGTTATGGTCTACTTTAAATTCACGAACGGCATGGTCGCTTATCTCCGTTGGGCTATCCATAAAATAATAGAGGTCGGGGGCGGAATAGGTAGTGCCCGAAACTAGGGGCAATTGTGTGGCTACCTTCCAGTTTAAATCTTCCCGAACCTTAAAATCCACTTCAATTTTTCGATCGCTCAGTTCGGGGGCATACATGAACGTGGCGGGTATGTTCAAATGGGCATGGGTTTCGTCTACTTGCGAATAGGTTCCTCCCCCGCGATTGGCAAATAGGGTATAGCTAATGGTGATGGAGCCGTCGTGGCCCACCACTTGCCATTGATAGGGGTCGGGGCGTAAAACCTCAAGGGCCTTCCCCTTGCTGTCCCATGCCTTAAAATGGTATACGTTTTTTGCAAATTCGTGCAAGGCGTAGCGTCCGGGTGAAGTGCGGCTCATACGAAAAGCGACCGTGTCCGTTTTCAATTCTGGAAAAATGCCTTTTACGACCGCTTCGTGGTGTACGGCATTCCCAAAAGAAATTTCGTAACGGTTGGTTTGGGCATAAAGAATGCTGGCGGTAATGTACAGAAGGAAGGATAAAGGGAATTTCATTAAATCAGGGTTGTGGATGTTCAATAGGTTAAAGGTATAATATTCGTCAAAAAAACGGTAGAATAAGGCAAGGAATAGAAAGGACCTTGATCCGGATGCCCGCCGTGGTTTTTCTATTCGTTCAAAGATGCTACATTTGGGTTATGGTAGACCTGCCCGAAAAATTAGCGAAAAAGCTAAGCGATAGAAATGCTGTCAATGCCTTAAGGAGCTTGCCCGCATCCCATGGTTTGGTCGATTTTTCGTCCAATGATTATTTGGGACTTTCACGGTGCCAATCGGTTTCCGCCGAAGCCTTGCGTCTTATGGAAGGGCATAAGGTCTTGCAAAACGGGGCAACAGGTTCGCGTTTGCTTTCGGGAAACCACCCTCTTTATCAGGCTTTGGAAACTGAGCTGTGTCAATTTCACCAAACCGGGGCGGCCTTGGTCTTTAACTCGGGTTACGACGCCAATATCGGTTTTTTTAGTTCGGTGCCCCAACGGGGCGATATCGTTTTTTATGATGAGTACATTCATGCGAGTATTCGCGACGGTATTCGTATGGGCCATGCCAAGAGTTATAAATTTAAACATAACGACCTGGAAGACCTGAAGAACAGATGCCGGATGGAGCGGAGTCGAAATCTCGCCGACACCGAAATATACGTGGTGACGGAATCGGTTTTTTCCATGGATGGGGATGCCCCCGATTTAGAAGATTTAGCGGCCATATGCAAAGCCCAAAATTGCCATTTGGTGGTCGACGAGGCCCATGCCCTTGGGGTCTTTGGAAGCCATGGGGAGGGCTTGGTGCAGGCCTTGGGCCTGCAGGACAGCGTATTTGCCCGCCTAGTTACCTTTGGGAAAGGTGTGGGCTGCCATGGCGCCGCGATTTTGGGCAGCGAGGGCCTAAAGTCGTACTTGGCGAATTTTGCCCGTAGTTTTATCTATACGACAGGGCTTCCGCCCCATTCGATAGCTTCCGTACTATCGGCCTATGGCCATTTGAGGGCGCCTGTCGATGGGTTGGAAAAACTGAGGCATAACATTTCCCATTTCAACCATAAACTAAGCGATTTGGGCCTGAAGGAACAATTCATCATCAGCGATTCGGCCATTCACTGTTGTTTGGTTCCTGGTAACCACAAGGCCCGGAACATGGCCAAGGCCATTCAAGATAAGGGCTTCGATGTTCGCGCGATCCTTTCGCCCACCGTTCCGGAAGGGCAAGAGCGCTTGCGCATTTGCCTGCATGGTTTTAATACCGAAAAAGAGATCGATAATCTACTGGAAGAAGTGGCCAGCCTATTGTAATATGAAAGAGAAGTTTTATACCATTGCCTCCTTTGAATATCCTTCCGACGTTCAAATACTGAAAGGAAAATTGGAGTCCGAGGGCATTCCTGTTTTTCTCAGGGATGAGCATACCCTAAATTCCGACCCGCTCATCAGCAATGCCATTGGCGGGGTGAAATTGCAGGTGTACACCGAGGATAAGGAGCGCGCCCTGGCCGTTTACAACGAAATTAGGGCCTATGCCATAGACGATGAGGGCAACCTGATTGTTTGCCCCAATTGCAAGGCCCAAAAGTCGGAGGTTTATTATAAACGACAGGGACTTTTGAATAAACTTTTCCCGTTTTTTGAGAAAAGAAAATACAAATGCCTAAATTGTGGCATGATCACAAACCAAGATTAGTATGTCACAATTTTTCGTAACAGGAATTTCTACGGGAGTAGGAAAAACAATTGCTTCGGCCGTTATCGCGGAAGCTCTGCAAGCAGATTATTGGAAACCCGTTCAAGCGGGCGATTTGGAGAATAGCGATAGCCACAAGGTAAAATCGCTCATTTCCAACGATAAAACGGTAATACACAAGAGCAGTTACGAATTGAGTGAACCTATGAGTCCGCACGCCGCGGCGGAAATAGACGGCATCCATATCGATCGTCAAAAAATCGAGGAGCCCGAGACCGATAACCACTTGGTCATCGAGGGTTGCGGGGGCATTTTGGTACCTTTCAACGATACCGATACCGTACTCGATATTATCATGCCTACCTACAAAGTAGTGGTGGTTTCGCGCCATTACCTGGGCAGTATCAACCATTCGCTCTTGACCATTAATTGGTTGACCCAAAAGGGCTACGACGTTTCGGTGCTTTTTAGTGGCGACGCCAATCCGCATACCGAAAACATTATCCTTCACAAAACCGGGGTTTCCTTGATCGGTCGCATAGATGAGGAGCCTGTTTTTGACAAGGCCGTCGTTAAAAGATACGCCGATAAGTTCGCTTCTATATTAAAAACGCTCTAGGTGTAGGCTCAGTCTATTTTTACCAGGGCCAAATCTACCTTGCTTATGGTGAATTCGTACAAGGGTTTGCGTCCTTCCAAGTTCTGCTTGTTGAAAATATAGTAGCCGGGCAACTCACACTGATCCGTATTCATTACGATTGACTTGCGCGACATTTCTAGATATGATGCCGTTTCGTACAATTTGAACGGCGTTTGTATGTGGGTCCGTAAATCTTCCTGTGTAAATACGTAAAGGGGAGTTTCGTCCTCGCCAATGATCTTATGAATGTCTTCGGCATAGCTCTTGTGTGCCGCGCCGGATGAGGTCAGGGCTTTCATGGGAAGGGCCACATGGTCAAAGACCAATCTACAGAGTACGATAAAGGTAATAACGAAAAGGTGTTTGGTGTATCCGATGGTCTTATGGTGAAAAATAAGGGTGAGGATAAGAAGCAGTCCGAAAAGCGGCATGGTGTATTTTAGATGGGGTAAAATGGAAAAATAGCCCACAAACGGAATGACCAGACAGACAAGGGCGGCAATGGCCATGATTGCCTTAAAAAAAGTGTGATAGGCCTTGTGTTTCCAGTTGGTTTCTTTTAGCCGAAGAAACAAAGGGTAGCTCAATACGGTTACGACCATGGGGAAGAACATATAGGTGTACCTGATTCTAGCTCCGGGAGAAACCCAATACACCAAAAAGTTGGCGATAAAGGCGATGACCAGAAAAACAAGGTAGGGTTGTGCCTTGATGTTTTGTATCTGTTCTTTTTCCCAAATAAACAATAGGAATAGGGTAGAGGGAAAGATCACGCCCAAGAAATTCAAGGGAAACGTGAAAAGGTGTTTTATGATTCCATCAAACCGGTCGCTGAGTAAGGTGCGTTGTTCTGTTAGTCCCCACATTTCCGAAATATACCTACCTAGGTTCTCGTAACTTCCATAGATGTAAAAGTAGAAATAGACCGCCGCCGCAGATAAGAGGGCGCAAAAGATATGCGGCCAAGAGAAAAGTCGCTTGAGGTCTTTTTTATACAACAGGTATGAGCCCAAGGTGATTATTATAAAGGCGAAAGAGGCGAAACCCTTGGTCAAAAAAGCAAGGGTAATAAAAAAATAGGCAGTACCAAAAAGAAGGTAAAACCGCTTCTGTTCGTAAAAATGAAAGATGCTGAATATGCTAAGGGTGACCAGTAGGGAGTAAAAGATGTCGATTTCGGCGGTTACGGAAAAATAGAAATAAAGGTCGGCACAGACCAAGTAATAGAAGGCGCTTAAGATGCCGAATCTGGTGTTAATGTATTTTTTGCCCATATAAAAGGCTAGAATGCCCGTGAGCAAAAGTGAAAATGCCGAGGGAAAACGTAGGGCAAAGGTGTTGTAGCCAAAGAGCTTTATGCTTCCGGCGAGTACAATGTTCCATAATGGAGGGTGGTCGTAAAAGGTTTGGTTTAGAATGGTAGTGACTATAAAGTTGTTGTTCAGCAGCATTTCCAAGGCTACCAGAGCACGCCGTGGTTCTTCAGAATACAAGGGTGCGAGGTGCAGATTGTAAAAAAGGGATATCGTATAGAGGACAATGATTAAAAACGATAGCCGATATAGATTTTTTGTATTGGTCGGGTGCAAAAATCCGACGTCAAAAAATTTCATTTTCCTTTGATTTTTCAAGGCTAAAGATCAACAAAATACTTCAAAAAAAAAGTTTTAATTTCCCATCTTTGCATTATGAAGAAGGCAAGCGCGTCAGAAACCCCAGTAAGGGAAAGTTTATCGCTTAGGGATAAAAAGCACATCTGGCACCCTTTGACCCAACACAAATTGAACCCGGATATGTTGGGCATCATCAGGGCGAAAGGGGCCCTTTTGTACGATGAGGATGGAAAGGAGTATATAGACGGCATCGCCTCTTGGTATACCAGTGCCTATGGACATTGTAATACCTATATCACCGACAGGGTCTATGCCCAGATGCAACAATTGGATCAAGTGGTCTTCAGCGGCTTTACCCATGGGCCGGCCGTAAAATTGTCGGAAGCGCTGATAAAGCTACTGCCCGAAAACCAAGAAAAGCTTTTCTTTTCCGATAATGGCTCTACGGCTACGGAAATCGGTATTAAAATGGCCTTGCAATTCCATTTTAACCAAGGTAGAAAGCGCAAAACCCTACTGGCCTTTGAAGAGGGTTTTCATGGGGATACCTTCGGTGCGATGTCCGTTTCGGGACTATCGGTGTACAATGGCCCCTTCGAGGATTTTTTTATTGACGTTGAGCGAATTGCAGTTCCTACGGACGAAAACATCGATGAGGTACTTGCCCAGCTGGAAGAAAGGCTGCAGCAAAACGATATGGCCGGCTTTATTTACGAGCCTTTGGTGCAGGGTGCCGCCGCCATGAAAATGCACAAGGCCGAAAACCTGGAACGGGTTTTGAAACTTTTGAAAAAACACGGGGTGCTCTGCATTGCCGATGAGGTGATGACGGGCTTCGGTAAGACCGGAAAGGCTTTTGCCTCCGATCATATGACCGTTAAACCGGATATCATCTGCATGTCGAAGGCCCTTACCGCCGGCCTGCTGCCCATGGCGGTCACCAGTTGCACCCAAGAGGTCTACGATGCCTTCTATAGCGACGACTTGGCAAAAGGCCTCTTTCACGGTCACACCTATACGGCCAACCCCTTGGCCTGTACCGCGGCTTTGGCCGGCTTGGAACTGTTGCAGTCACTAGAGATCCAAGACAGTATCAAAAGAATAATCGCCTCGCACCAGGGCTTCGATCTTAAAATAAAGGATCACCCCAAGGTGGCCCGTACGCGACAGTGCGGCATCATTTATGCCTTGGATCTTAACTTGCAAATGGAGCGCTATGGCAACTTGCGCGACCAAATTTTCAGGCATTTCATGAATAATGGGGTATTTTTGCGGCCTTTGGGTAGTACCGTTTATATTTCTGCCCCATATGTCATTACGGATCCACAGCTACAGAAAATATATGCTACCATAGAGGATCTGCTGAACAGTATTTAAATCCAACGCTTGAAAGAACAACCGATATCCATTACCGCAATAGGCTCAATCTCCCCATTGGGAAAAACTTCCAGCGAAGCCTGGGCGAGCTATCTTAAAGACAGCCATCTTTTTGGACAAAGGGATTTTGGTGCAACCAAGGAATGGGCCGCTCCCTTGTCAGAGGAGTCAAAGGAGGAGATAGAACAGCTTAGGAATTCCGACAACAAGTACAAAAGCCTAGACGATTCGGTCTTGTTCGCGCTTTATGCCTCAAGGGATGCAATTGCCAAGGCCGGATGGAAGGCGGGCGATGATTTCGGCGTCAATATCGGTTCATCGCGGGGAGCAACCGCACTCTTTGAAAAATACCATAAAGAATTTCTTGAAAACAATAGAACGGCAACGCTCTCGTCGCCTACCACCACCTTGGGGAATATTTCGTCTTGGGTGGCACACGACCTAAAGACCAAGGGCCCGGAGATATCGCATTCCATTACCTGTTCCACCGCCCTGCATGCCGTTTTGAACGGGGTGGCGTGGCTGAGAAGCGGTATGGCCGATAAATTTCTGGTAGGGGGCAGCGAGGCGCCACTAACGCCTTTTACGATAGCCCAGATGAAGGCGCTTAAAATTTATTCGCAGTATCGGGCGGAGAACGCTTCCGAAGGAAATGGGGGCTTCCCCAGCCGGGCCTTGGACCTTGAAAAGGAAAAAAGTACCATGATCCTCGGTGAGGGCGCTTCGGTCATGTGCCTTGAAAAGGGAGTGGGAGAAAAAACCTTGGCCGTTATTGAGGGAATCGGGTATGCCACGGAGCCCTTACGCCATAATATTTCCATTTCTACGGATGCCGAGTGTTTTCAGGCTTCCATGAAAATGGCCTTGGGTGAAATACGTCCCGATGAGGTAGACGCCATCGTAATGCATGCGCCGGGTACGGTAAAGGGCGATCTGTCGGAGTACAGGGCGATCGGTAAGGTGTTTGGCAACAAGGTGCCCTTCTTGACGACGAACAAATGGAAAGTCGGACATACTTTTGGGGCCTCGGGAGCGTTAAGTATAGAACTTGCGGTCTTGATGTTACGGCACCAACAGGCGATAAAAGTCCCCTTTGTTGCCTATCCTGCGGGGCTTGACAAACTTGAAAAAGTACTCGTCAATGCGGTGGGTTTTGGGGGAAATGCGGTTTCCGTTCTGTTGTCCCGTAGGGGATAGTCCGCTTTCAAATTGTTTTGGGTAAGATTATTCTTATCTTTAATCGCCAACCTAAACTTTGTAGCTTATGGAACTAGGCTTAGAAACCTACACGTTGTTCGAAAAAATCTACTGGTTTACCGCCGTAGTGGCCTCCCTGATCTTCATTGTACTTTTGGTAATGACCTTTATCGGAGGTGAAGTCGATGATATCGACGGTGATGTCGATGCCCAGATCGAGGCGGATACCGGTATTGAATTTCAATTTTTATCCTTTAAAAACCTTATCGGCTTCTTTACCATTTTCGGCTGGTCGGGCATTGCCTGTCTGGATGCGGGAATGTCGAAGGGACTTACGGTCTTGATCTCGGTCATATGTGGCTTGCTGATGATGTTGGCCATGGCCTCCCTCTTCTACTATTTGGGAAAACTCCAGAGCAGTGGCACCTTAAAGCTCCAGAACGCCATCGACCAGATCGGTGAGGTATACCTGACCATTGGCGCCAATCGCAAAAGTATCGGTAAGGTGAGCATAAACGTACAGGGCTCCCTGCGCGAGTTGGAGGCCCTTACCGATGCCGATAAAGACCTGGTACAGGGCAATGTGGTGGTCGTGAAGGACGTGACCGCTAACGGAATTTTAATTGTTGAACCCATAAATAAATGACCAAATGTTATTAGTACCCCTTCAATTGGCGGGTAGCGCTTCGCTCCTTGCCATTGGTTTTGCCATTCTTTTCTTTTTTATCATTATCATCTCGTTTATCAGACGCTACAAACGCTGTCCTTCAGACCGTATCTTGGTGATCTACGGTAAGGTGGGCGCGGGAAGCTCGGCCAAATGTATACACGGTGGTGCGGCCTTTATCTGGCCCGTAATCCAAGATTACGAGTACTTGGATTTGACGCCCATTTCGATCGAAGTGAACCTGGTTAACGCCTTGAGTAAGCAAAACATCAGGGTAAACGTGCCTTCGCGCTTTACCATTGGTATTTCCACCGAGCCCGGTATTATGCAAAATGCCGCCGAACGTCTTTTGGGCCAGGGCATGCAAGACGTACAGGAACTCGCCATGGAGATCATTTTCGGTCAGTTGCGCTTGGTGGTCGCTTCCATGGACATTGAGGAAATCAACTCCGATAGGGACAAGTTCTTGAGCAATATCTCGCAGAGTGTGGAGTCGGAACTGAAGAAAGTAGGCCTAAAGCTGATCAACGTGAACATTACGGACATCGTCGACGAGTCGGGCTATATCGAGGCCTTGGGTAAGGAAGCCGCGGCACATGCCATCAACGCGGCAAGAAAATCGGTGGCCGAGAAAAACAGGGACGGATCCATCGGTGAGGCCAATGCGGTACAGGATGAGCGTACCCAGGTAGCGGCGGCCAATGCCAAGGCCGTCGAAGGGGAGAACATCGCCAAGATCAATGTCGCCAATTCAGATTCGATCCGTCGCCAAAGGGAGGCCGAGGCCGAAAGAACGGCGATAGCGGCCGAAAAGGTACAGGCGGCGAAGGCCTTGGAAGAATCGTATGCGGCCGAGAAGGATGCGGAAATCGCTAGGGCCGAAAGGGTGCGAAGTTCACAAATGGCCGATATAGTCGTTCCTGCGGAAATCGATAAAAAGAAAGTAGAGATCGCCGCCGAGGCCGAAGCGGAGATGATCCGTAGAAAGGCCAAGGGTGAGGCCGATGCCATCTTGTACAAGGCCGAGGCCGAGGCAAAAGGTTTGTTCGAAATTTTGACCAAGCAAGCGCAAGGTTTGGATGAAATCGTAAAAGCGGCAGGAAACAGTCCTAAAGATGCTGTCTTGTTATTGATTGCCGATAAGCTTCCAGAGCTGGTGAAAACCCAGGCCGAAGCCATCAAGAATATTAAAATTGATAAGGTGACCGTATGGGATTCGGGAGCCAAGACGGGCGATGGAAAAGGTTCTACCGCCAACTTCATCTCCGGAATGTACAAGTCCGTCCCGCCTTTACAGGAAATGTTCAACATGGCCGGAATGCAATTGCCCGACTACCTGAAGGGCAAGGAGCTTGCCCAGGAAGGGGATGGTGGCGACGCTACCGGATCACCTGATCCCGCAAAGGAAGGCGAAAAGGAGTAAGCCTTCCTTAAATCGATAAATCAAGGCCTGTCCAGATTTTTTGACAGGCTTTTTTTCGTTTCGGCACGCGGGATTGTTGGGGCTTATTTGGAATATCAATTTTAGAAAGGTTATTTTTGATTTGGTATGATGAGTAGGTATGAATAGACTTATTTTAATTGGGAATGGCTTCGATTTAGCCCATGGTTTTAAGACTAGCTATCAAGATTTTGTACTAGATTACTTTCAAAAAGCACTACGAGAGTTTTATCTTTCAGATAAGTATCAAGATGAATTGTTTGAGTTAGATTACGAAGATGATTTTAGGAGTCCGTCCATAAAAAATAGAAACGTTCCCTCAACAATGGAGGAGGTAAAAAATGTTATTTCTGAGTTTGCCTCTTCAGACGGAATGTGTAAAGTAAATGCCATTTTTCATTCTGCTTTTTTCAAAGCGATATATGATAGTTGTTCGGATTTAGGTTGGGTAGATATTGAAAATCTATATTTTGAACATTTAGTTTCTAATAAAGGTAAAAGTAGTAGTTTAAAGCAGTTAAATGATGATTTTGAAATTATCACTAAGAAGCTTGAAAGTTATTTGGTTAGTTTGAAAATTGAAAATCAAAACTTTAATCAAAGTAATTTTTCTCTAGTATTCTTGAACCCAATTCACAGAGATGAGGTTGTCACCGAAAACTTGAAAGAAAACTTAAAATATGATGAAGTCCCTAATAATATATGTATTTTGAATTTCAACTATACTCCCACAATGCGAAAATATATGGCCGATTTGCGTATGAAATTGGATTTTGAAAAAAAAGGATCTACGCTACAGGAGATACATATACATGGTGAGTTGGGTAATGAGAAAAATCCCATTGTTTTTGGATTCGGTGACGAATTGGACAAAGAGTTTTTAAATTTTGAAGATATAAAGGACGATAGTCTTTTTACACATATCAAGTCCTTTATGTACTCGCAGACGTCAAATTATCATGATTTAATTCGTTTTATTGATGCAGATAATTTTCAGGTTTATATTATTGGTCATTCTTGTGGTTTGTCTGATAGAACCATGCTGAACCATATCTTTGAGCATGAGAAGTGTAAGTCAATCAAGATTTTTTATCACCAACGAAGTGATGGTACGGACGATTTCACTGAAAAAACATATAATATCTATAGGCATTTTAAAGACAAGGGAACAATGAGGCTTAAACTTGTTCCGAAGGATAAGTCGGACCCTCTTCCTAAACCCAAAAGATAGCTTTGTCTTACTATTTTATTCGTATTTAGGAGGGAGTTAAAGAATAAAGACAAATGCATTTCCTATTTTTGAACCAGATTCAGAAAAGATTATGAGCGAACAAAGGCACGATTGGACCAAAGAGGAGATTCTTGATATATACAACAAACCTTTGATGGAGCTGCTCTACGAGGCGGCGACCATCCATAGAAAATATCACGACCCCAATACGGTCCAGGTCTCAACCCTGCTCTCGATAAAGACGGGGGGATGCCCCGAAGATTGTGGCTATTGCCCGCAGGCGGCGCGGTACCACACCGATATCGAGGGCAACGACCTTATGTCCGTTTCGCAGGTCAAGGCCCAAGCGTTGAGGGCCAAGGCCTCGGGAAGTTCGCGTGTTTGCATGGGAGCGGCTTGGCGTAATGTAAAGGACGGGCCCGAATTTGAACAGGTCTTGGAAATGGTACGTACCATCAATAAGCTCGATATGGAGGTTTGCTGTACCCTGGGCATGTTGACCGAAAACCAGGCCAAGCGCTTGGCGGAGGCCGGACTGTATGCCTATAACCATAACCTGGATACCTCGGAGGATTATTATAAGGATGTAATCTCTACCCGGGCTTTCGAAGACCGTTTGAACACCATCGATAATGTAAGAAAGAGCAACGTAACGGTCTGTAGTGGTGGTATCATCGGTATGGGCGAGGCGATCGAAGACCGCGCCGGAATGTTGGTGGCCTTGGCCAGTTTGAACCCCCAGCCCGAATCGGTTCCGATCAATGCCCTGGTGGCCGTCGAAGGTACGCCCATGGAAGATATGGAGCCCGTTTCCATTTGGGATATGATCCGTATGGTGGCCACTACCCGCATCGTTATGCCGGAGACCCAGGTGCGTTTGTCCGCCGGCCGTACCCAAATGAGCAGGGAGGGGCAGGCCATGTGCTTCTTTGCCGGGGCCAATTCGATCTTTGCGGGCGACAAGTTGTTGACCACCCCGAACCCGGATGTAAACGAAGATATGGAGATGTTCAAATTGCTCGGCCTGAATCCGCAAAAACCCTTTACCAAGGTATCACAGCCGAAAACGGTGGAAGCTTCGGAGTCGAAGTACCGACCCTTGGGCGAAAAGCCCAAATGGAGCCGGCCTGGGCATACCATCCCCAGAAATGAAGAGGCAAAGGCCAAATCGAAAATGGTCGAATAATCTTACATTAGCTAAATTTTAAGAAAATATTTAGCCAAGGTTAGCTAAATTTGATCCGCAAAAATCAACGCAGAAACTATTGAAATTAGAAGCTGTTCCACGGGTAAGTACCCTTACTAAGGAAGATTTCATAGAGCACTTTTTCAAGCCGCAAAAGCCGGTAGTCATAGAAAAGGCCGTTGAGCATTGGCCCGCGTTCCAAAAATGGAGCTTGGACTATATGCGGCAGGTGGCGGGCGACAAGACCGTCCCCCTGTACGACGATAGGCCCGTAAGCCATAAGGATGGGTTCAACGAGGCCCACGCCGAAATGAAAATGGACGACTATATCGACCTGCTAAAATCGGAACCCACCAAATACCGCATTTTTCTCTGGAACATCTTAAAGGAGGTTCCCCAGCTGCAAGACGATTTTGATTTTCCCGATTTCGGGCTCAAACTAAAGAAAAAGCTTCCCATGCTTTTCTTTGGAGGCCGGGACTCGTATACCTTCATGCACTACGATATCGATCTGGCCAATATTTTTCACTTTCATTTCGATGGCAAAAAGGAGTGCATTTTGTTTCCTCCTTCACAGACCAAGTACTTGTACAAGGTGCCCCATTCGCTGATCACCCACGAGAGCATCGACTTTTCCGACCCTGACTACGACAAGTGGCCCGTACTGAGGTCCGCATCGGGCTACCGCGCCGAACTGAACCATGGCGAGGTGCTGTATATGCCCGAAGGATATTGGCACTATATGAAATACATTACGCCCGGTTTTTCGATGAGCCTGCGTTCCTGGCCCAAAAATCCCCTGAACTTTGCCAAAGGGGTCTACAATGTATTGGTGATGCGAAGCTTTGATATAGCCATGCGCCATATAGGGGGGCAGAAATGGATCGAACACAAAAACAACAGGGCGATCGAACGAACACAGCGTTTTTATACAGCATAACCATCAATAAACATTTACATGAAAAATTTCTTATTTACTTTGATATTTACGTTTTCTACCATCGGCTTCCTTTCAGCACAGGCCTACTCCGGACATGGGGACCAGAAGTTTCAAGTGGGTGCCAACTTGCAGGAAAACGGCAGCGGGATCGTTGCTTCGTACGATTACGGCCTGGGCGAGAACATATCGGTAGGGGCGACCTCCTCGTACCTGTTGGGAATCGCCAACGGCGTAGATGACGATACCTTGGAGCGTTTCGACGTCAAGGTACGCTTTAGTGCCCATTTGGGGCCTATAATCGACGTGAACGACGATTTTGACCTATATCCGGGGCTCGATTTGGGGCTGAAGAACTTTGGCTTCCATACCGGGGCGCGGTATTTCTTTTCCGATGGGCTCGGCGTGTATACCGAATTCGGATTCCCTATCGCCAAGTACGAGACCGATGATTTGACGGCAGCCGACAAATTTCACAACCAGTTTAACGTGAACCTGGGTGTCGTGTTCAACTTTCTCTAAAAGATAAAAATAAATCGTAGGGCCCCAGGTCGCATCAGGGGACCAGCTGTTTGATTTTGTCGTAGACCAGATGGGGCTCCCATCCTCGATAAAGCAGATAATCGGCCAGTTTCCTTCTTTTTCTTTGAGGATCCTTATCGTTGATTTGGGTCAATCGTTTTTCGGCCAGGTCGTCGAAGGTTTTGAGGTAGTCGGTCTCGTCGATTTCCTTCAGCGCCGTATCGATGTTGTACTTTGAAATGTCGCGGCTTTTCAGTTCGTTTACGATGCGCTGTTTACCCCATTTTTTTACGTTGAACTTGCCCCGGGCGAAGCTTTGTGCAAAGCGCTCTTCGTTGAGAAAATTCTCGTTGATCAAATGCACTACGATTTGGTCTATGGCCTCGGGTATCATGCGCATTTCGCGAAGTTTGGCGACCACTTCCTTATGGCAGCGCTCTTGGTAGGCGCAGTAGCCCTCGAGTTTTCTTTTGGCTTCCTGTAAGGTATAGGTTTTGTGCATTGAACCGGGGTTAGGGGCCTTGTGGGCTCCAAAATTAAGGTATGTTTCCGAGAGTTTGCAACAAAAAAAAGCGACCTTTTTTATGTAAGGTCGCTTTAAAGCTTTTAATAAATGGTTTTTCCGTTCTTGTCCTTAAAACGGTATTCGAGATACGTATAGGCATCCCGTGGCTGAATTTTGATCCATTTTTTGTGTTCCAAAAACCACTTGGAACGAATGGACGGAAAACCTTTGGTCAAATAGGCTGCGATAAACGGATGGATGTTAAGTGTAATTCCGTTGTTTGCTTTGGGCCCCTTTAACAATTTTTCAAGATCGGCGTTGATCTTGTCTATCAAAACGATGGGCGCTTCTATTTCTTTGCCGTTACCGTTAGGGTTTTCCTCGGTTGTCTTAATGTTCATTTCGGGCCGTACCCGTTGTCTGGTAATCTGTATAAGCCCGAACTTGCTCGGTGGAAGTATCTTGTGCTTCGCCCGATCGTCCTTCATCTCGTCCCTGAGGTGGTCGAAAAGTTTTCGTCGGTTGGGTGCCTTTACCATGTCGATAAAGTCGACCACGATAATACCTCCCATATCGCGCAGGCGTAACTGCCTTGCAATTTCCGAAGCGGCCAAAAGGTTGACCTCCAAAGCGGTTTCCTCTTGGTTTTTCGCCTTGTTGGAGCGGTTTCCGCTGTTCACGTCGATTACGTGGAGGGCTTCGGTGTGCTCTATGATAAGATACGCTCCCTTGCTCATGCTGGCTGTGCGGCCAAAAGAAGTTTTTATCTGCCGCTCAATACCATACTTTTCAAAGATGGGCACGTTTGACCTATACGGTTTAACGATCGATTCCTTACCAGGTGCAATTTCTTGCACGTAGTCTTGAATTTGTTCGTACAGCGTTTCGTCATCTACATGGATACCGGTAAAGGTATCGTTAAAGATATCCCGTAGTATGGAAGAAGCCCTGTTGAGCTCCACCAATACCTTTGACGGGGTTGGCGCTTTGTACAGTTTTTTACACATTGCTGACCATTTGGCCAACAGGTTTTCTAGATCTTTGTCGAGTTCCGCTACTTTCTTGCCTTCGGCAACCGTTCTGATTATAACACCGAATCCTTTAGGTTTTATACTTTTTACTAGCCTTTTCAGTCGATCTTTTTCTTCGTTGCTCGCTATCTTCTGTGATACCGAAACACGGTCTGAAAAGGGTACCATTACCAAGTAGCGTCCCGCAATGGAAAGTTCGGAGCTTATTCTTGGTCCTTTGGTAGAAATGGGTTCTTTTACAATTTGAACCAATATGGATTGGTTGGCCTTTATAACATCGGTTATAACGCCATTTTTGTCAATGTCCTTCTCGAACGGAAAATTGCTGAGCGAGTAATCCTTTAGTTTACCGGTGCTCACCTGTTTTATGAATTTGAGCAAAGAGGCTAATTGAGGCCCTAGATCGTGGTAGTGAAGAAAAGCATCCTTTTCGTATCCTACGTTTACGAACGCGGCGTTCAAGCCGGTTACGGGCTTCCGTACCTTGGCCAAGAATATGTCGCCAACGGAAAAATTGTTGTTGTCTTCCTCTTTGTGCAATTCAGTGAGCTTACCATCTTTCAGCAAGGCAAAATCAACGGCATTGGAACTAGATCTTACGATTAATTCTCTATTCACCTGAATGTATTTGTATTTATCCGTATCAACGTCGATATAACGCTGACAAGGAAAAATTGATTAAACAATGATTGAAACGGATCGTTGAAAAAATCCGCCGAAATTTTTTTTGTGAATTTCTATGTCAATGAACGTAGTTTAAGAAAATATAGTTTGAGCAGAAAAAGGGCTGAAATCATCAGCCCTGTCCTGCTAGTCCTTACGGTCTATTTTTTCTTGTGTCGGTTAGCTCTTCTGCGCTTCTTGCGCTTGTGTGTGGCTACCTTATGTCTTTTTCTTTTTTTACCACTCGGCATAAATTCCTAGTTTATATGATTAATACTATTTAACCTGTACGTTACTTTTGACACCCTCTACAAAAACCTTGGCGGGCTTGAATGCCGGAATATTGTGCGCAGGTATTTTAATGGTAGTATTCTTGCTGATGTTTCTTCCTGTCTTTTCGGCCCTTGTCTTAATGATAAAGCTTCCAAAACCACGCAAGTACACATTATCACCTCCTTCAAGAGAAGATTTCACCTCTTCCATAAAACTTTCTACAGTCGCCTGAACATCTCCTTTTTCAATTCCCAGTTTGTCTGAGATTTTTGATACAATTTCTGCTTTCGTCATTTCTCGTGTTGAATTTTCAGTATAATTTTTTTGGGATGCAAATATATAAATTAAATTCATTCTTTTTTGCTAACAAACTAATTTTAAGTAGTTCACCACTACTTTTAAGGTTTAAGCTGTTTGCGGTGTTCGGGTTTGGGCTATAAATCTTTACTTTTGACGGCTTAATTGTAATCGATGACATTTTCAAGGGAAATACTGGGATGGTACCGGCGCAATAAGCGTAGCCTGCCTTGGCGAAACACCAGGGACCCCTATAAAATATGGCTGTCCGAGATCATGCTCCAGCAGACCCGGGTGGCTCAGGGCCTGCCGTATTACCAAAAATTCGTCGAGCGTTTTCCAAAGGTCGAAGACCTGGCCAATGCCTCGGAGGAAGAAGTTTTAAAACTTTGGCAGGGCTTGGGGTATTATTCGCGTGCCAGAAACCTGCATGCCGCCGCGAAAACGGTCGCCTATGGTCACCAAGGCCGTTTTCCTGACACCTACGACGGGCTGTTGAAGCTGCCCGGTGTGGGCGATTATACGGCAAGCGCCATCGCTTCGATATGTTTCGATAGGCCGGAGCCCGTCGTCGATGGTAATGTGTACCGGGTGCTATCGCGTTTTTTCGGTGTGACACAGCCCATTAACGCCACTGGCGGCGTTAAATATTTTAAAACACTGGCCCGTGAGGTCATGGACGGCGATCATATTCGCGACTATAATCAGGGCATCATGGAGTTTGGTGCGGTTCAGTGCACCCCTAAAAGTCCCGATTGCGGGGTCTGCCCCCTTCGTTCGGGCTGTGTGGCGCTCCAAAAAAACACTATAGACAGCCTGCCCGTCAAGTTGGCCAAGACCAAGGTAAAAACCCTTTATTTTAATTACCTGGTGCCTGTTTCCCCAGAAGGTAAGACCTGGCTGAGACAGCGTACGGGCAAAGGGATATGGCGGAACCTCTGGGAGTTTCCATTGGTCGAGACCCCAAAAGAGGCCCTAATCGATGAGGTCAGGGGCGGCCTAGCCGATTTTCCGCAGCTAGGCAACGCTGTCAACGTCTATCGCTATAACGAAAATCCCATTGTACACAAGCTCTCACATCGCCACCTGCACACGGTCTTTTGGGTGGTCGAGACCCATGACGGTTTTGAGGGCGGTGTTTCCTTCGATGAGGCGGATAAATATCCTGTCCCTGTTTTAATTGCCGAGTTCTTGAAAACGTTTAAAAATTCGTACTTTTGACCATTAAACGAGACGAAATTATGAGTGGTACATTGAATAAGGTTATGTTGATTGGGCATTTGGGCGACGAGGTCAAAATGCACTATTTTGAAGGAGGAGGTTGTATCGGCAGATTTCCGATCGCGACCAATGAGACCTATACCAACAAGCAGACGGGAGAAAGGGTGACCAATACCGATTGGCACAATGTGGTCGTGCGCAACAAGGCCGCCGAGATATGCGAGAAGTATCTGAGCAAGGGAGACAAGGTATATGTCGAAGGACGATTAAAAAATCGACAATGGCAAGGTGAAGATGGCAACACGCGCTATACCACCGAAATACATGTACAGGATTTTACCTTTTTGACCACGAAGAAAGATAGTATGGCCGGTGGCCAAGGCAATGCGCCGCGACCGACCGACCGGTCAAATGCACAGCCGGCCCAGTCGCCCCAGGTAGAAGGGGTGCAGGGAGGCGGCGTTTCCGAGGAGGACGACTTGCCGTTTTAGGCCCGTCGTAGTCCGTTAATGACGTAGGGTTCGGTCGATGAAAAAATTATTTGCCCAATGATTCCAAGTTTTTAGTAGAACTATAATTATTCGTACAAAAACACGTTTTACATTTACAATTAAATTTTAACGATTGGACCCTGACCCTTTTAGTGTTCTGCCCTTTTTGATTGCCTCGGGAGGCGCCTTTGCCTTCAAAGTTGCCGTACTGGTCTTGTTGCTTGTTTGTTCTGCCCTCATTTCCGGGGCCGAGGTCGCATTTTTTGGGCTTTCGGCAACCGAGATAAAGGATATTGCCGACGAAAAGACCGCAAGGGCCCCCGTAATTGTCAAATTACTCGAACGTCCCAAAAAGCTATTGGCCACTATCCTCATTGCCAACAACGCCATCAATATTGGAGTGGTCTTGCTCTTCAGTGATGTGGGAAACACCCTTTTCGCCACAGTGGAGTTGGAATGGGTACGCTTTCTTTTGGAGGTGGTCGTAGCGACCTTTTTGATATTGATGTTCGGGGAAATTTTGCCAAAGGTCTACGCCAATAGAAACCGGGTGGCATTCGCCCATGTCATGGCTTTTCCCTTAAAGGTATTGGACGTCATATTTTCGCCCCTAAGCCTGCCCATGCGGTCGGGTACCCTCTTTCTTTACAAACGATTGGGCAAGCAGCGCTCCAATTTGAGCGTGGATCACTTGTCACAGGCCTTGGAACTGACCGATGAAGGCGATACCACGAAGGAAGAACAGAAAATATTGGAGGGCATCGTATCTTTCGGCAACACCGATACCAAGCAGGTCATGAGACCGCGGATCGATATTTTCGCCCTGAGCGAGGATATGAAGTTTGCAGAGGTAATGGCCGAGGTGAAAAAGAACGGCTATTCGCGTATACCTGTTTTTTCCGAAAACATGGACAATGTTCTCGGGGTGCTCTACGTTAAGGACCTACTGCCCTATATCGATCGTAAAACCTTCAATTGGATGACTTTGGTCCGCGAGCCTTATTTTGTTCCGGAGAACAAAAAATTGGACGATCTTTTGTTGGAGTTTCAAGAAAAGAAAAACCATTTGGCCGTGGTTGTCGACGAGTATGGGGGCACGTCGGGGATCGTTACCCTGGAGGACATTATCGAGGAAATCGTGGGCGATATTACCGATGAATTT
The DNA here is from genome assembly GCF_900141855.1 of Pseudozobellia thermophila. Classification (GTDB taxonomy): domain Bacteria; phylum Bacteroidota; class Bacteroidia; order Flavobacteriales; family Flavobacteriaceae; genus Pseudozobellia; species Pseudozobellia thermophila. The sequence goes on along the minus strand of NZ_FQYU01000001.1, from coordinate 117,144 downwards.
GATGATGAGGACCTGGTTTTCTCCAAACTCGACGATTACAACTATGTGTTCGATGGCAAGACTGCCTTGCGCGATTTTTACAGGGTGACGAAAATCGAGGACGAGGAAGGGTTCGAGGCCAAAAAAGGGGAGGCGGAAACCATCGCCGGATTTGTGCTCGAGATCGCAGGAAGTTTTCCCAAGCGGGGTGAAAAGATCATTTTCAACGATTATAGCTTTGTGGTGGAAAGTATGGACAAAAAAAGGCTAAAGCAAATCAAGGTAACCTTGCCCGTGCCCGAAGAGCGGCATACCAATTAATACAAAGATGATCAAGATGAAGCATATTCATAAAAGGACGGGCCGTTTTTTAAAAGTGGTGGTATTGGCCCTCGGCATGGTATCGATGGGGTGTAAGGAAGATACGCTGCCCAAGCCCAAGGGGCAGTTGCGGCTCGAATACCCCAAACCCACCTTGACCGAGTTGCACTTTGACAAGTTCGGCTTTCAGTACAACAGTTTGGCGCGAATCAAAAATGAATCGGCGAACTCGATGGTTTTGGAGTACCCCGAAATGAAGGGCGAGATCTTTATCAACTACAAAAAGGTAGAGGGCAATCTTGAACAATTGTTGTCCGATGCCCAAAAGTTCAGTTATGAGCATTCGGTCAAGGCCGACGGTATACTCGAACAGCCCTTTGTCAACGATGAGGACAGGGTCTACGGTATGTTCTATGAGGTGAGCGGTGATGCCGCGTCCCAAGCGCAGTTCTATGTAACGGACAGTATCCGCAACTTTGTTACCGGCTCCTTGTATTTTTATACAAAACCCAATTACGATTCGATATATCCGGCTGCGGCCTATTTGCGCAACGATATCCGTGGGATCATGGAAACCTTAAAATGGAAGGAGTGAAACGGTACGCCTAAAGGCCAAGGACCTTTTCGGCGCGGGCAATGCCCGAATCGATTTCCTCCCTCAGCAGTTCCACGTTCCTTTCTTCCTCGAGAAGCCATTTTTGCTTCTGCTCCGATAGCTCTTTTCCCTTCATCATCTCGTCGGCGTCGAAACGCTTTCCGAAGGCGTGCATCCAGTCCATCATCGACTTGTTGGCCGCTTTAAGATCGGCAATGGCCTTCTCGTATTTTTCCTTTTCGTACGAAGCGTTCGCCCGGGTCTGTAGCTGGTTGATCAGTTTGGAGAGCTTGGGCATTTTGTCCATTACCTCGTCGTGGGCGACCATTACTTCTTCCATTTTGGTCATTTTCTTATTGACCCCTTGCGAAAAAACCGTGGTCGAACCGAGCAAGAGGACACCCCATAGAACGAGGGCAAGTCTGTTTTTTGTTGGGCGCATGGTATACGTGTTTTACGCTAAGGTAGGCAACTTGGAAGGGACGGGGGGCGAAACTCTTTCAAGGGTAGTTTAAATCGGTGTTTTGCAAGACTTTATTCGTCGCCTTCCAAGAGGGCTTCCGCGTTGGCGATGCTTTCAGTGATTTCCCTTTTGAGTTCCTTTACCTTTTCTTCCTCCTCATCGAGCCACTGTTGCTTTTGTTCGGAAAGCTCTTTGCCGTTCAATATTTCGTCGGGGTCGAACCGGTTTCCGAAATTTTGCATCCAATCCATCATCGACTTGTGGGCCGCCTGAAGGTCTTTTTTGGCCTTCATGTACTTTTTGCCCAATTCTGTGCTATCGTTTTCCTTTGCGTTCAGTTCACCTACCAAATCCCCTAATTTGCCCATTTGGGGCATCACTTCGTCATGTATCGCCATAACATTTTGCATTTGCGTAGGCTCTTTTTGCTCATTACAGGAGCTCAGGCATAGAAAGGCAATGGCCGCAAACAAGAATAATTTTTTCATAAACGTTGGGTTTTCTACAAATATAAACCATTCCCATTGCACCCAAAAAGGAGCAGGGGAAAAGAACGATTATTTCATGTCGTGGCGGGCCGTGGCCTTTGCGAAATAGGAGCCGTGGTTAATGATTTTTGGTCGACGGGCGCACTGGGGCGGGTCCCAATTGGGATTAGGTTTTTCTTTGTTTCTGTGGAATGCGGCCTTAATCACGGTGAAATTGCGATTTGATCCGCCGAAAGTAACGCCGGTTTTAAAAATAAGTTTGAAATTTGCGGAAAAGGGAACGAATTGAAAGACACTACCCAAAAATGGCTATATCTGGTATTGCTGTCGGTAATTTGGGGGTCTTCGTTCATTTTGATCAAAAGGGCGTTGTTGGGGCTGACCGCACTTGAGTTGGGTGGGCTGCGCATCGTTTTTGCGTCAGTTTTTCTATTTGTTTTTGGTTACGGCAGTATAAGGGGGCTCAGTGTCAAAGATTGGAAATGGATCGTTATCGCGGGCCTTTTAAGTTCTTTTTTTCCGCCCTTTCTCTTTGCCCTGGCCCAGACCGAGATCGACAGTGGCACCACTTCGATTTTTAATTCCGTAGTTCCCCTGTTTACCACTTTGGTAGGGATAGCCCTGTTCGGTACCATTGTCACCAGACGCCAGATATGGGGCGTTCTTATCGGATTGTTGGGTACGGTGGCCCTCATAGCGGCGGGAGTGGAGTATGATCCCGATCAAAACTATTGGTATTCCGTTTTTATATTGGCTTCGGCCCTAGGCTATGCCCTTAACATTAACATCGTCAAAAAACACCTGGCCCACCTAAGTCCTTTATCGGTTACAACGGGTAGTTTTGCCGTTGCCTTCCTACCGGCCTTGGTACTGGTCGGCCTTTCAGGTTTTCCCAACAAGCTTGGGCAGGGCGTTGAAATGCACGGGTCCTTGGGCTATCTACTCGTACTGGCCTTGGTGGGGACTTCGATCGCCAACATATTGTTTAACCGATTGATCCATTTGGCGAGTCCGGTCTTTGCAGCCTCTGTAACCTATACCATTCCCTTGGTGGCCATTTTATGGGCCGTTTTGGACGGGGAAACGGTAAACCTCTACCAATTGGCTGGTGGTGCTATTATCCTGTTCGGGGTATGGTTGGTCAATAAACGAAGGCCATAGTCGCTATTTTACATCGCCGTACGGGCCTGGGCCCTACTCAAAATCGGCGTCGGATACCCCTTCGTTCACCTTGATGTCCGAAACTTTGAACTCGAAGCTTTGGGGACCAACGGTCTGGGCGAGCATAAAGGGAAATTTGACCCCGCCGACTTCCTTGTAATCGCTATAGGTGATCGTGCTTGTTATTATTTGCCCGGCCATTTCGGTGGTGTTGGTTTCTTGCACCTTCAGTCCGCTGTCGACATCGTAATACGACCATTTGTTGTCCGATATTTTGAGTTTGTAGGCTTTTTTGTCCGCGATGGTTTCAAGGCCCTCAATGCTTACCTCGCTGTCCAGATAGCCCAATTCGGGAAAAGGTGCCGCCTCTTGCTTGATTTTCGCAATGTCGGCATCGCCCATTTCGTTTCTCTGGCCTTGGGCCACGACGTATCCTTTTTCACCGTCGAAAACCTGTAGACTCATCGAGTTACCGGCCACCTTTATATCTTGCCTGAATTGGTTTTTTGCCGTTTTGATCATTTCCAGGTCCAATTTCGTGCCCTGCATTTCGGCTTGGGCCCTCATGGTGTACGATGTAATTGCCTTTACATTTGCTTCGCCCCCAATGGCTTCGATATATTTATGGAGCACGTCGTTGGCGCCCAGGTTGGCCGGTAAGGGGGAATTGTAATCCGGTTTTTCGACCTTGTTGGCGTATTTGTCGAAATAATTGACCGGAATTTTTTTGCCTTTAAAGCTAAGCTTTTCGAGGTTTTCCAATATCTCGCTTCCTTTGCCGGTAACCACGATCCGTAGGTTTTCGGGCTTTAAATATTTTTGGGCGGCCTTTTGCACCTCTTCAATGGTTATGGCGTTGAGCTTTTCGAGATAGGTTTGGTAGAAGTCCTTGGGCAGGTTTTCTGTTTCGATATTCAGGGCATAGTTGGCTATGGTGGTCGGGTTTTCCAGGGCCATTACAAATCTTCCGGTGTATTTGGCCTTGGTGTTTTCCAATTCCGAAGGCGTTACCGGGGCTGTTCGAATGCGGTCTATTTCTTTTAAAATTTCTACTACGGCACTGTCTGTTACCGCATTTCGAACACTGGCGGTAGCTATAAAACGTGACGGGGCGTGCTTGTCGTAACCCATGCCCGAATACGATCCGTAGGTATAGCCCTTGTCTTCCCTAAGGTTTAGGAACAGACGTCCTTCACCGCCGCCGCCAAGTATTTCATTGGCCATTACCGCCGCTAGATAATCGGGGTCGTTTTTTTTGAGGTCGACCAGGTTCTCGACCATAATTTCCGATTGTACGGCATTGGGCATATCAACAAAATTGATCTGGGTGTAAAGGGCGTCCGAAGGTCTTGAAAACGTAAAGGAAAGCGGGGCGGCTTTTGTCCACGAGATGAAATGCTCCTCTACCAATGCTTTTACCTGTTCAAACTCGACATCCCCGACCACGACCAAATAGGCGTTGGCCGGAACGAAATAGGTTTCATAAAATTGGATGATATCGGTAAGGCTGACCTTGTTTACGCTTTCTTCGGTCATAAACTCCCCGTAAGGATGGTTTTTGGTGTAGGCCAGGGCCATGCTTACCCTTCTCGAAATGGCGGGAACGTTCTTTTCGTCGGCTTTAAGGCCGGTCAAGAGCTTTTGTTTCTCCTTTTCGAATTCCTCATGGGTGAAATTCGGGTTTATTGCAGCGTCGGCCATCAACTCCAAGATTCTTGGAAAATACTGCGACAGTGAGGAGGCAAAGGCGCTTTGGGCGCCAAAATTGATTCTGGCCCCTAAAAAATCGACCTCTTCGTTAAATTCGTCTTTGGGAATATTCTTCGACCCCTTGCCCAGAAGGCTTGCCATTAGATTCGAGACGCCGGCCTTGTCGCCCTCCAAGATCGGCGGGTTGTCGATTTCAAGTTGTATCGATACCCTGGGCAGCTTGTGGTTTTCGACCACCAAGACCTTTAAGCCGTTTTGAATAGCGAACGTTTTCGGGTTGTTGAGCTTGATCTCGGGAGCCGGTCCCGGTTCGGGCATTTTGCTTCTGTCAATTTGTGCTTGTCCGCAAAAGATGAAGAGTACTATGAATATCGAAGTAAAAATTTTTTTCATGGTCTGTGTTTTTGATACCCAGAAACGGGTTAAGCTTTTGTGTTCTTTAATTGGCTTGCGCGTCTTCGGGCAAATAATCGATAATCACCCTTTGGTTCGGCTTTAAATACTTGTTGGCCACTTCTTGTATTTCTTCCCTCGTAATCGAACGATAGATCTCTATTTCCTTGTTTATCAACTCGGTATCGCCATAGAGCAGGTAGTTTCTGGCCAGTGAATTGGCAATGCCGGCTATACTGGAATTCGAGTTTACGAATTGGTTCTCAAATTTGTTCAATAGTTTTTGATGGTCCTTTTCGCTTATCGGCGTTTCCCTTACCTTGGCAATTTCCTCTTCCATTTCGCCGAGCAGGGTTTCTCTATCGGTTTCCCCTACGGGAAGTGCGTATACGAGGTACATGCCGTAGTCTTCCTGGCCTACGTTAAAGGCCCCGACCTGTAGGGCCTGTTTCTGGTCGTCTACCATTTTTTTATAGAGTTTGGAGCTTTGTCCGTCGCTCAGATAAGAGGATATCATGTCAAGGACGTAGGCGTCCCTTTCACGGAAACCTGGGGTTCTGTACGAGATTACGTAAGCGGGGATCTGAATATTGGGGTCATAGGCCTTTACCCGGGTTTCTTGCCGTATGGGTTCTTCCTTGGGGTAGTTGCGTACGATTTCTTCCCCCCTCGGGATTGCCGAAAAGTAATCTGCGACCCATTTTTTGGTTTGGTCGATGTCGATGTTTCCGGCTACGACCAAAACCGCGTTGTTGGGCACGTAATACTTCTTGTTGTAGGCGATCACATCGTCGAGGGTAGCGGCGTCCAGATCTTCCATGTAGCCGATATTCGGGTCTTTGTACGGGTGTTTTTTAAACAGGTTTTGGCCCACCACGGTTATCAGTTGTCCGTATGGGCGGTTGTCGTAGCGCAGTCGTTTTTCTTCTTTCACCACTTCTTGTTGGGTGGTGACCCCCTTTTGGTCGATGACGGGGTGAAGCATCCTTTCCGATTCGAGCCATAGGCCCAGCTTTAGATTGTTTGACGGAAAAACCTCGTAGTAATACGTTCGGTCTTGGGAAGTGTTGGCGTTGTTTTGTCCGCCGTTTGAAGATACAATTTCGAACCATTTGCCCCGCTCGATGTTTTTTGTCCCCTCGAACAATAAGTGCTCAAAAAAATGGGCGAAGCCCGTACGGCCCTCGGTTCGGTCCTTACCGCCAACGTGGTACATGACCGAGGTGGTAACCACGGGTACCGAATTGTCTTGGTGTAGGATAACGTGCAGACCGTTGTCGAGGTCGTATTCTTCGAAGGCCACTTGCTGGGCGCTTAAGACCACTGTAAAGAGGGCCAGGCTAAAGCTTGCGATGTGTTTTTGTGTCATGGGAAAGTCTTTGGATGTCGAATAGGTGTTCAAGTAAAAGGGATTGTTACAAGATTATTGAATTTTTGTAAGATATTCAATACGACACTATTTATTTTTAACACGGTTTAAAACAATACTTGTTTAATTTTCAGTAATTTAAAGGGGTGAACCTTAAAAACTGAAAAAAATGAAAAAGTTTGCTTTACCCATACGTTTTGGTGTCGCCACGAGCGGCTGCCTGATAGCCTATTTTTTGATTCTTGCTTTGTTCGACCTGCACACCAATGTTTTTTTCAGCCTTTTTAACGGCGTAATCGTGGGCTTCGGAATCTATGAGGCCATCAAATATTATAAACTTGAGGTAAAAAAGGACTTTGATTACGGAAGCGGTTTTACCGCCGGCCTGGTCACGGGTTTTGTGGCCACATTGGTCTTTACCTTGTTTTTTGCCCTCTATGCAACGGAGATCAACACGGCCTTTCTTCAAGAACTGACCACGGTGTGGTTCAACGATTTCAAAAACTTCGAGGGAATCGTTTTTTTTACCGTGGCCATCATGGGTTTTGCGACTACCCTTGTCTTGACACTTTCGTTCATGCAACTATTTAAGACGAGCAACAACACTCGTAAAAAGCCGGTTTCTAGGCAGGTGGGCTAAGGTCTTGCCCATTTTGTTCCCCTTGGCGTCATTGGTATCGATATGGGGCGGGCCATTGGTCGGTCCCGTCGAAGGGGGGCGTATTGTTTTTTTAGGGCGTAAAAACTGCGTGATTGTGTTGTACATTAACGATTTAGGCGTATATTTGCATCCGCTTATTGAAAAATAGGCATTATTTTAAACCAATTATAATACACATTATGTACGCAATCGTAGAGATGGCAGGGCAGCAATTCAAAGTTGCGAAAGACCAAAAAGTGTATGTTCACCGTTTACAGGCCGAAGAAGGCAAGAAAGTCGTTTTTGACAACGTACTTCTTTTGGCGGATGGATCGAACGTTACCGTTGGCGCCCCGGCTATAGACGGCGCGGCCGTTGAGGCCAAAGTCGTAAAGCACCTAAGAGGTGACAAGGTTATTGTCTTTAAAAAGAAAAGACGTAAAGGTTACAGAAAGAAAAACGGTCACCGTCAATCTTTGACCGAGATCGTGATCGAGAGTATTGTTGCCAAAGGAGCCAAAAAAACAGCTAAGAAGGAAGAGCCCAAGAAAGCGGCGGCAAAGCCCAAAGCGGAAAAAGCGGCACCTAAAAAGGCTGCCAAGGCCGACGATTTGAAAAAAATCGAAGGAATCGGTCCTAAGATAGCCGAAACCTTGGTTGCGGCCGGCATTTCCACTTTCGCCGAATTGGCAAAGACCGATGCGGCCAAGATCGCGGAGATTATTGCCGACGTTCGTGGCAACCACGTTACCGACACATGGCCAGCGCAGGCAAAATTGGCTGCCGAAGGCAAGTGGGACGAGCTGAAAAAATGGCAAGACGAACTAGATGGTGGTAAGGCATAGGCCTACCAAAGGTAAAGTATAATTAATTTCGTGTTCTCCCGTTTTAGGGGAGGCACACATAAAAAACCAATATCATGGCACACAAAAAAGGTGTAGGTAGTTCTAAGAACGGTAGGGAGTCGGAATCGAAACGCTTGGGCGTTAAGATTTTTGGCGGACAGGCCGCCGTTGCCGGAAATATCATTGTTAGACAACGTGGTACCAAGCACAATCCAGGTGAGAATGTGTACGCCGGTAAAGACCATTCATTGCATGCCCGTGTAGACGGAATTGTAAAATTTCAAAAGAAAGCAGGGGGCAAGTCTTACGTTTCGATAGAACCTTTCGAGGCTTAAGAACGCGCTTTGCATCGATATTTATAAGGCCCTATCCTATTTGGATAGGGTTTTTTGTATCCCTATGCCTCGTCCTGACGATCGAAAGAAATTTAAAATTAAGGGTGTAGAGGTACGGCCTTTTCATTAAGAACTGTTAAAAAATACATTTTTAGAACGGATAAGGTATTTTTGAAGGTGCCAAGACCTAGTTCATATAATCAATTTCTGTAATTTTGTAGCCTGCCCCTAATTTAGGGGCGAAAACGCGCCCCAAATTGTTCTTTTTTTTACGGATTTTAAATAAACGTTTACAACATGGCTAAAATTGAGATTAAAGGGACGGCCGAAAAACTGGAGCGGGTTTCCATTTTTTTAAAGGCGAACAATATCGAACATTCGATTACCGAGGATTACGGGAACCATTCAAAGGAGGAGGCCGACAGGTATAAGGCGCTGATACATAAGTTCAACCAATAAGTTTTATATAGGCGCATCGTTGCCGAACCGCGGGCAGGGCTTTCTAAGGGGCTTTGTCGGAGTTTGGCCTTGCGATGCCCATTTCAATCTTTAAGCATCTAAGTCCTATGGATGAAAACCAAAAAAACAAGCCCGGGTTAGCGGATATTTATGCCAACATACAAGAAGATAGTCCCGATTGGGATACCGTCCTGCATTCCGTTATTTCGCATTTTGATTGTGCAACGGGTACCCTTCATTTTTTAGACCAGGAAACATCGCTTTTAAAACTTAGGGCCCAAAAGGGTATTCCACCGTTTTTGATTCCCAAGGTAGAGGTTATACCCATAGGAAAGGGTATGGCCGGCATTGCCGCGGAACGGCGTGAGGCGGTAGAAATGTGCAACCTTCAGACCGACGATTCGGGGGTGGCACGGCCCGCGGCCAAAGAAACGAAAATGGAAGGCTCGATTGCGGCACCATTGCTTCTTAACGGCACCTTGTACGGTACGATCGGCATTGCCAAACCCGTTCCCTACGACTTTACCGAAGCGGAAAAGACAAAACTTCTTCAAATTGGGGAGGCTATATGTAGGGCCATAAGTTAAACGCAAATAATGGCGATAATTGAAAAAGGCCTTGCATTGCAAGGCCTTTTTCGTACTATCCGGTCCGATTTCTCAATATCGGTAATAATCGGGTTTAAACGGCCCCTCGACGGTAACGCCGATATATTCGGCCTGCTCGGGTTTTAATTGGGTAAGTTCGGCACCCAAACGCGATAGGTGTAGGGCCGCTACCTTCTCATCGAGGTGTTTGGGTAACATGTATACCTCGTTCTTGTATTTGTCGCTATGGTTCCACAACTCGATTTGCGCCAAGGTCTGGTTGGTAAAGGAGTTGCTCATAACGAAGCTGGGGTGGCCCGTGGCACAGCCCAAATTCACCAATCTACCTTCCGCAAGTACGATAATGTCCTTGCCGTCTATGGTGTACTTGTCTACCTGGGGTTTGATCTCGTCCTTGGTGTCCCCGTAGTTGGCATTTAGCCAGGCCATATCGATTTCGTTGTCGAAATGACCGATGTTGCACACAATGGCCTTGTCTTTCATGGCCTTGAAGTGTTCGGGGCGGATAATGTCCTTGTTGCCTGTGGTGGTGATAATGATATCCGCCTTGTCTACCACGGTTTCAAGTCTTTTTACCTCATATCCGTCCATACACGCCTGTAGGGCACAGATGGGGTCGATTTCGGTTACGGTAACAATCGATCCCGCACCTCTGAAAGAAGCGGCGGTACCTTTGCCTACATCGCCATAACCGGCGACCACTACGCGCTTGCCGGCAAGCATGGTGTCGGTGGCCCTTCGAATGGCATCGACGGCGCTCTCGCGACATCCGTATTTGTTGTCGAACTTTGACTTTGTGACCGAATCGTTTACGTTAATGGCCGGCATGGGCAGGGTTCCCTTTTTCATACGCTCGTACAAACGGTGGACACCGGTGGTGGTTTCCTCCGAAAGTCCCTTTACCCCTTTGGCCAGTTCCGGATAGCGGTCGAGTACCATATTGGTCAGGTCCCCGCCATCGTCTAGGATCATGTTCAAGGGTTTTCGCTCTTCCCCGAAAAAGAGGGTCTGCTCAATGCACCAGTCGAATTCCTCCTCGGTCATACCCTTCCAGGCATAAACGGGAATACCGGCTGCGGCAATTGCCGCGGCCGCATGGTCTTGGGTCGAAAATATATTGCACGAACTCCAAGTTACCTCGGCTCCCAAAGCGACCAAGGTTTCAATGAGAACGGCCGTCTGTATGGTCATATGGAGACACCCGGCAATTCGGGCGCCCTTCAAGGGTTGTTCGTTTCCATATTCTTCACGAAGCGACATTAGGCCGGGCATCTCGGCCTCGGCAAGCTCAATTTCTTTTCTTCCCCAATCCGCTAAAGAAATATCTTTTACCTTATACGGTAGATAGGAAACAGTTTTGGTATCCATAGTCTTTTTTATTTTTTACTTTCGTAATATGTGGCCATCCACATTTTGTGGATGCAAAGTTAAGAAAAAGGGACAGAACGCTATGCCTATTTACAAGATACTAAAGGTAAACGCCTCTACCACAGTCTATATTTGGGAGGTACTCGAGTCGGAGCCCGACCTTTCGGCAGGCATCGTTTTGACTCCTTATTGCCAAAAGCGAATGTCGGGCATGAAATCCGAAATGCATAGAAGGGCCTTTCTGAGCATTAGACATCTGATGGCCGAGGCCGGTTATGTCGATGCCGACCTGTTTTACGATGGATTTGGCAAGCCACACTTGAGGGACGGAAAGAAAATATCGATTACCCATTCGAACCAATTTACGGGCATTATCGTCAGCGATGACCAAGAAGTGGGCATCGACATCGAAAAACAGCGCGAGAAAATTTTGCGCATCGCCCATAAGTTTACACCCATCGAAGAATACCGCACCATTGCGAATACCGATGCCCTGATACGCAAGCTTACCATCGTTTGGGGAAGCAAGGAGGCACTTTATAAAATTTACGCCGAACCGGGCCTGAGTTTTTTGCACCATATCGACGTCGCCGACTTTTCATTCGATAGTTCGGGTACCACCGCCGAAATCCTCTATCGGGGCGATTCGTCCTTTTACGATATACGCTTTTTTGAGTTCGAGGGTTTCACCTGTGTTTATGCCGTAAAAAAATAAGCTGATGTCTTTCCTCGATATAACGGCCCGTCCCATAAGTGCATCCCAAGACCCCGCCTTTTTTCACTTTCGGGAAGGTTGGGGCGCCCACATCGCCAACCTGATAATAAAACTTGGTATTTGCGGTCGCTTGCAAGCCCGAAAGGGGTACGGTGAGAGGGGTTCGATCGCATATTGGCTTCGTGCAGGGGGCGAGAAGGCCATCGGGTCGACCGAGCCTTGCCCAATTTGTCCGAAAGCCCTAAAATTTGACCGAAGCGATTATGGGCCAGATTTTTGATTGGCTGTTCGCCCAATATAAAGGTACCCCCGACCACATCGTTGTCTTGGAGTTGGTCAGTGTGTTTTTTTCGCTATTGAGCGTCATCTACTCCAAACGCGAGAACATTCTTGTTTTTCCCACCGGTATCATCGGTACCGGTATTGCCGTCTACATCTTATGGGTCTACGGATTACTGGGCGATATGCTTATCAACGCCTATTATTTTATTATGAGCATCGTTGGGTGGTACGAATGGACGCGCAAGGTCGACGACGACCATTACATCCCCGTTACCTTGACCACACCGGCGGAGAAAAGGGGGTCGCTTCTCTTGTTTGCCGGAACCTTGGTCTTTGTTTCGATGGTGTACTGGCTGAGCGATAAATTTGACACCTGGACGGCCTACGCCGATATCCTGACGACGGCCATTTTCTTTGTGGGCATGTGGTTGATGGCCAAAAAGAAACTTGAAAATTGGGTGTATTGGGTCGTTGGGGATATCATCACCGTTCCCTTATATTTATATAAAGGCCTTATCTTTAGTGCCATTTTATACTTCGTTTTAACGATTATAGCCGTATTCGGCTACCTGGCATGGAAGAAACACTTAAACAAAAGCCCTCAGACCTTATTAAGGTAGTTCTTTTTGGTCCGGAGTCGACGGGAAAAACGACCTTGTCGCAACAATTGGCAGCACATTATGAAACGCAATGGGTGCCCGAGTATGCACGGGAATACCTCCAAGAAAAATGGGACAGGGAACACAAGGTTTGCGAACCCCATGATCTGTTGCCCATAGCCGAGGGGCAAATGAAAACCGAAAACATCCTGAGCGAAAAGGCCAACGATGTCCTTATTTGCGATACCGATCTTTTGGAGACCAAGGTCTATTCCGAAGCCTATTATTTGGGGTATTGCGACCCACTTCTGGAAAAGTACGCCTTGGAAAACTCCTACGACCTCTATTTTTTAACCTACATCGATGTTCCTTGGGAGCCGGACGACCTTCGCGACAAACCGGACGAAAGGGAACGAATGTTCGCTTATTTTAAAGATACCTTAAAGCGCTATGATCGGAATTTTGTTATCTTGAAAGGCAATAGGAAAGAACGTTTGGCATTGGCCATTAAACATATAGACCATTTATTGAAGAAGCTATGAATTTGACAGAAAAAGACTTGGCATTGCTTTCGGAAAAGGGAATATCCGAAGCAAAGGTGCGGGAGCAGATCGAAACCTTTAAAGAAGGCATTCCCTTTGTACAATTGGAAAAGGCCGTAACCGTTGGAGAGGGAATTATGAAGTTTGCCCCCGAAGAAGCGAAAGATAAGATTGCAAAATACGAGGCGGCGGCAAACAAGGGGCTGACCCTGCTCAAATTTGTTCCTGCCTCCGGGGCGGCTTCTCGAATGTTCAAGGCCTTGTTCAATTTCTTGGATAGTTACGACCCGTCCCAGGAAAGCTTGGAAGCCTATTTTGGGCGTACCGCCGACAAGGCGATGAAAGAGTTCTCCGAAGGGCTTCGCCATTTTGCCTTTTACGATTTGGTCATGTCCCGCATTGCGGGCAAGGCTTCCTCAAAAGACGAGGAAGTATACCTGTTCGTAAAGGAAATGATGTCGGAAGACGCCCTGAATTACGGTTTCTATCCCAAGGGCCTACTGCCCTTTCACAAGTACGGGGACCACACGGCCACCCCTTTTGAGGAACACCTGAAGGAGGCCGCCGAATATGCCAAATCGGGAGATACGGCCGAACTGCACTTTACCATATCGCCCCAGCACGGAACCATGTTCAATGCCGAATTCGAGTCGGTAAAACAGCGTGTTTCACATGCTACCCAAACCGCGTTCAAGGTGAGCTATTCGTTTCAAAAACCTTCAACCGATACCATTGCCGTGGATATGGAGAACGAACCTTTTCGAAATGCGGACGGCTCGGTACTGTTTAGACCGGGAGGCCACGGGGCCTTGATCGAAAACCTCAATGAACAGGAAGCCGATATCATTTTTATCAAGAACATAGACAACGTCACCGTGCCTAGGTTCGCCAACGACATGGCCAACAGCAAAAAGCTCTTGGCCGGGGTATTGTTGGGTGTTCAGGAAAAGGCCTTTGGCTATGCCAGGCGTTTGGAAGGGGGAGCACTTTCGGAGAAGGAATTGGCGGAGATCAAAGCCTTTCTCGAGAACGAACTGAACGTCAGGTTTAACGAGGCATTTGACGAGCTCGGGGGCAATCAAAAAGCGGAAGCCTTAAAAGACAAGATCAACCGACCTATCAGGGTATGTGGAATGGTCAAGAACGAAGGTGAACCCGGGGGAGGTCCGTTTTGGATCAATGATAGAAAAGGCAATATTTCCTTACAGATAATCGAATCGGCCCAAATCGATATGAACGACCCGGCCCAGGCCCGGATATTAAAGAACGCTACCCATTTTAATCCCGTAGACCTGGTATGTGCGGTCAAGAACCATAAAGGGGAAAAGTACGACCTGATGAATTTTGTAGACCCCAAACAAGGTTTTATCACAGGTAAGACCAAAGAGGGCAGGGAATTAAAGGCCTTGGAGCTTCCCGGTTTGTGGAACGGGGCCATGGCCTTCTGGAATACCATTTTTGTTGAGGTGCCTTCGTCTACCTTTAACCCGGTTAAAACGGTAAACGACCTTTTAAGGCCGGCGCATCAGGTGCGCTAAGTAGAAGGGTGGTTACAACATACGGTTATAAAGCAAAAAAGTGTGTAAATCTTACACACTTTTTTTGTTTTTTACACAGTGCTACCCATAGTTTTATCGGGTTTTTATTTGTTAACTATTTGATTTTGAAAATGTTGCATAAATTTTGAAAAGGTATTGGTTATTGGCATCATTTTCCCTCTATACCTGTTAAATCAAAACAAATAGTTTAATCTAACACACAAGTAAAATGAAAAATTTAATGTTTGCCGCAGTATTGTCTCTAGGAACAATGACTGCTTTCGCACAAGAAGAAGAAACAACTGTAGAAGAAGTAGCAACCGAACAAGTTGAGGCTGCTCAAGACGGTTTCAATGAAATAGCTGCTGAAGAAGTACCAGCTGCCATTACCGAGGCTTTGGAAGCTGCCCACCCAGGAGCTACCATTTCAAAAGCTTTCATGAACGAAGAAGCCCAGTACAAGTTGGAAGTTGCCAAAGAAGACGGCGAAACTGCTGAATTGTATGCCGACGCTGAAGGTAACTGGATCGAGAAATAATTCTCCTCGCCCAATTATCTTATCGGTTTAGACGATAAAGGAAAGCCCCTTGCCAAATAGTTGGCAGAAGGGGCTTTTTTTTGTTTCCATGGGAAAATTTCCATAGGCGCGATCAATGCCATATATGATCAATGCCTTATATTGGGTACGTGAAGTCGCCTTCCCCTTACCCGGGTCATGATGCGAGTACGCAAGAGGGCGCTATTTGGTCATCCCGTGTATAAATTACACAATAAAAAAGGGCAAATACCCATTATTACACACCTTTGGGGTTTCACTTTGTTTTTTAAATAATTGATAATCAGTTTTTTATATTTTAAAACGCATTCTGGTATTATTATTTCTCTATCCATCACAGTTAATCCTATAAAAGAAGAACAATGAAAAAATTATTTATCACCGCAGTATTCGCTCTTGGAAGTCTAACTGCATTTGCCCAAGAAGAAGTAGAAGCAGTGGAAGAGAACGCAACTGAGGCAGTTGCCCAAGACGATTTCTCCGAAGTGGCTACCGAAGAGTTGCCGGAAGCCGTAACAGCGGCAGTTTCCAAAAACTACCCTACTGCCACTATCGATAAGGCGTATAAAAACGAAGCTAAGCAATACAAGTTGGAAGTATCATTGGAAGACGGTACGGCCGGTACTTTGTATGCAGACGAAAATGGTAACTGGATTGAAATGTAATAACTTGAGTTATTTGTTTTGTATCAAGTTGGTTTGGTCGGAAAAGGGTTGCTAATGGCAGCCCTTTTCTATTTTCGCTACCGAGGCTCACGTAGTCGCCCAAATGGGTTATTAATGCCACGGTCCGACATTCGGACAAACCTTGCCCGTTTTTAAGACAATAATCAACAGTAGGCCCCCAAAGCTTGCCATGGGCTCAGTGCGATCATAGCGACCGTACTGGGCCTTCTTAATGTGTAAAAAATTCACACTCGCTTTAAATTTCCCATTTATACCCACTTCAAATCGACACATGTTTATATAAAACACTGTAAATCAATTATTTGTGATTTGTGGATTTTTTGGTATCATATTTTCAATGTACTTATTGAATTTGAATCACATTTTATATAAATACATTAAAATCAAAAGAAGATGAAAAAATTATTTATCACATCCGTATTCGCACTAGGAACCTTAACTGCATTTGCACAAGAAGAGCAAGCTGCCGAAGCCCAAGAAGCCGCTACCGAGGCCGTGGCCCAAGAAAATTTTTCGGAAATTGCCCTTGAGGAGGTTCCCGAGGCCATTACTAACATGATCGCCACCAATTATCCTGGTGCTACTATCGACAAGGCCCACAAGAACGAGGAGAACCAGTACAAGATCGAGGTTTCCTTGGAAGATGGTACCTCTGGTGCCCTTCTTCTTGACGAGGAAGGCAACGCCATTGAGCAATAGGCATAGTTAGCTTAATGACGGGATTGTCCCGAATATAGTGAAAAGGAACCGTAGCGATACGGTTCCTTTTTGGTTTTAAAGGAGTCTGGTTTACATATCTTTTATGATAAATTGGCACTTGAAAGAGCTTTCTTGTGCTATTTTTACGTAGATAGAACAGAACCTATTATTTGCTATATGCCAAACCTGTTGATAATTGAAGACGATGCCGCCTTTTGCCAAATGTTGCAAAAGTTTTTGACCAAACGTGGTTACGAGGTCGAGACCAGTTTTACCGTCCCCGATGCCAAGCAGAAAATCGAAAGTAAGGCTTACGATCTTATTCTTACCGATCTGCGTTTGCCCGATTACGATGGGATACAATTATTGACCGACATCAAATCGGTCAATCCCTCGACACAGGTAATCGTTATGACCGGTTATGCCGAGGTAGGTTCCGCGGTCAATGCCATGAAAAAAGGGGCCTTCGATTATATATCAAAGCCTTTTACACCCGATGAGATAGTCATGGTGCTCGATAACGCCCTAAAGGTTCCGGCTACCCCAAACGAGGAAGACGGGCCACGGGAAGATTCGGCAGATGGGGTTGCGACAAAGGCCAAGCCGGCCCTTACCGCCGATAAGGGGGGCAAAGTGGTCAAGGGAATCAGCGAGGCATCCAAAAAATTGGATGATTATATCAAATTGGTCGCCCCGACCGATATGTCGGTTTTGATAACCGGGGAAAGCGGGACGGGCAAAGAGGTTACGGCAAGGGCCATTCACGATAACAGCAATAGACGGGATTTTAATTTTGTGGCCGTCGACTGCGGTGCCATACCCAAGGAGTTGGCCACGAGCGAATTTTTTGGACATATCAAGGGAAGCTTTACCGGTGCCGTCGAAGACAAAATAGGAAATTTCGAGGCGGCGAACAAGGGTACTTTGTTCCTTGACGAGGTCGGAAACCTAAGCTATGAAAACCAAATACAACTGCTCAGGGCCCTTCAGGAACGTAAGATCAAAAGGGTGGGAAGTACCAAGGAAATTGAGGTCGATGTGCGTATTATTACCGCTACGAACGAAGATTTGACCGATGCCGTTGAAAAAGGAAGCTTCAGGGAAGACCTCTATCACCGATTGAACGAGTTTTCAATAGAAATACCCTCGTTGGAAGACCGTTTTGAAGATTTGATCCTGTTTGCCGAAAATTTTCTGGCCAAGGCGAATGCCAATCTTGGCAAAAATGTTCAAGGATTTTCGAAAGAGGTTTGGGAAGCTTTTCAGCTATACCGCTGGCCCGGAAACCTTCGCGAACTCCAAAATGTGATCAAGCGGGCCGTATTGTTGACCGTTGGCGACGAAGTGGAGGTTTCGGCCCTCCCGAAGGAGGTACTTCAGCCCCAGGAAAAAGTTTCCGTCGCGGATGGGTTCTCAAAATCGGAATTTGAAAAGGAACGGATCATCAAGGCCCTGAAAAAGACCAATTTCAATAAGTCGAAGGCGGCCAAACTACTGCAGGTGACCCGAAAGACCCTGTACAATAAGATCAACCACTACAATTTGGACTTGTAGCCAAGCGCTCTTTCAAGGTTTTTGTCAGCAAGTCGACTTCCTCCCTCAATCCATAAAACAGATCGTCAAGGGTCTGACCATCGATTTTTTCAGGGGTGGCCAGTTCCATTTGTTCCAAGGCCGAGACGCTTTTTCTTACCTTGAGTTGCCTGAACATGGGCAACATTCGGTGCGCCACTTGGTTCACCTGTCTGTAGTCTTTATGCTTTACCGTTTTTTCAAGCAGGGCCATGTTCGACCGGGTATCCCTTAAAAAGGTTTGCAGTACATCGAAGAGGGCATCTTCGTTTTTACCCAAAAAGGAGTGTATGATATCCAAGTTGTACAATTGCGGGGCCCTGTTTTTTTCATCGGCCTTCGACGGCTCCGATACGGGGGGCTGCCCGGCTTCGATACCGATCAATTTTAAGGTGGCCACAAGCTCCCCCTTTGAAAAGGGCTTTTGCAACACTTGGGTAAAGCCTACCCCGATATAGGCTTCGGGCCCTAGGTCGCGCCGGCCGGTCATGGCTATGATCGGTTGGTTTTTGTAATGGGTATAGTTGCCCGACCTGAGCTTTTTCAGCACCTCAAAGCCCGTAACCTGGGGCATTTGTATATCGGTCAGTACGATGTCATAGGCCAAGTGCGAATCTTGTTCGATCGAGAGAAAATTCGAATAGGTGTGTGCCGTAATGCCCATACTTTCGGCCAGTTCACGCAGCATGTGTAGCAGGGCCGTATCGTCGTCGATGATCAACATGCGCAATTTGGGGGCCATATAGGGCAATTCGCCGTCCTTTGGGTCAACGGCTTCGGTAATTTCCAAGGGGAGTTGAAGACAAAAGGTGCTTCCTTGGCCCAATTGGCTTTCCAAGGTCAAGCTTCCCCTTAAAAGCTCGGCCAGCTTTTTTGAAATGGTCAGTCCCAGGCCGTAGCCCCCGAATTTTTTTTCGGTGTTTTTTTCCGCTTGGGCAAACTCCTTAAAAATGAGGTGCTGTTTGTCTTTGGCGATTCCGATTCCGGTATCCGAAACGGCAATTTTGGCCCAAATGCTTTTTCCCGTTTCCCTTTCGACGAAGGCATCGACCTTTACATGGCCCTCTTCGGTAAACTTGAAGGCATTGCCCATGAGGTTGGTCAGCACCTGCCTGATCCTAAAGGGGTCTCCCAAAACGGTTTGCTCCAATTCGGGTGCGATGTTCAATATGAGCCGTAAGCCTTTGTTCTTGTGTAGGGCCTGTAGGTTTTCGGCGGTTTCCTGAATAAGGTGGGCCGGAATAAAGGGTACGTCTTCGATATTTAGTTTGCCGGCTTCCAGCTTCGAAAAATCCAATAGGTCGTTCACCAGGTTGCCCACGTATTCCGTGGCCGATTTTACGTGTTTGATATAGCCCAATTGCTTTTGGGAAAGATCGGTGCTTTCCAAAAGCTCGGAGTAGCCCCCTATGGTGTTAAGGGGCGTACGCAAGTCGTGGCTCACCGTCGAGATCAGTTGTTCCCGGCTTTTTAAAAGCGATTCGGAGAATTTTTTCTCCTTTTCCAAACGGGCCCGGTAGGTCTGTACCTTCCAGTAATCGCGGGTAATCAAAAACGAAAAAATGGCTACGATGACGAAACCGAGCAGGGCGGCTAGGCCGGCAATGCGCGTCGTGCGTCTCAAAGTCTCCCGTTTCTTGAGGCTGTTGTTGTAACTGCTGGCCATGATCTCTTGTTCAAAGGCGGTGATGATGTTCTGGAGTTGTCGTGACAGCTCAAGGTCGTTTCGGATCATCTCGACTTCCTTTTGGGCCAAAAAGCGCTGTGATCGCGAGTCTTCGAGTTTGGCCTTGCGAAGCATCTCTTTTGAGACGTTGAGTATGGAGTCTACGTATTCTGCATTTTCGGCAGGGTCTCCCGTCTTTGGGGCATTGCTGTTGATCAAGGCCGCATACTCCCTTAGCGATTGCTGTACTTTGGGCGATAACTTATCGAAATCGGAAAAAAGGTTTTCCGCTGAAAACTTGCCGAACGACTCCTCTATTTTCTCAAATTCCTTTAAGGCCTTGTCCAATGAATTGTTGGCCGCGCTTTTTGACTTTAGCTTGCGCAGTTCGTTGTTGTTGGCCACTTTTTGCCTTAAGAGTACCTGAAGACTGTCCAAGAGTCCTTTCTGTTCATCGCCTAGCATCAACTGCTTCAGGCTATCGATCTCGACCTGTATGGAGTCTATTTTTTTTGAGTAGGCATCGAATTTGACCTGTCCGCCATCTTGCAATGCGAGCTTCGAAAGGCTCTCCGCTTCATAAAGATTAGTGACCAAAGAACTGGTCTTGAGCAATTTTTCATCGTTGGAGTCGTTGGTTTCGGTCGAAACGTAGGTCTTGATCTCGGTATAGATAAAGTAGCCCACCCCGGCCGTTAAAAGGGCAAGCACCAAATAACTGGCAATTATTTTAAGGGTGAATTTATTTTTAGATCGGCCTGATTCGCTCCCCATGGTTCTTTTTCTAGTGCGGTTTCTTAAAATACGTAAATAAAGCCCTTAGGGTTTATGTCGAAGCGTTAATTGTTTGGTAATAAAGGCATAGCGAAATTTTAAAATTTTTGCTATGATTTTAAAAAGGCCTCGCCTATATTTGCCGCGTCTCAAAGGGGTGCTTGTTCCGACAGGCTGAGATTATACCCAATGAACCTGGGCGGGTAATGCCGCCAAGGGAGGCGATAACATCGCTGTTTGGAATTTCCAAGGTTTCCTACGGAAACAAAAAACCATGTTTAACTTTAGAATAATGGCCCCTTTTATTCGTCACTAAATTCTAGTACGAATGAAAACGTATTTTACCATTTTCAGTTCTAAGGCCGTCGGTTTTGCCGACGGTCCAATGCGCCTTTTTAAAAAAGGAAAAAGGCCCATCAAAAACCTTTTGTATATGGCGGCCCTTACCGGCCCGGCTTTGGCCCTATCGGGGCAGGAAAGACAACCTGTCGATTCGCTCGAAGGTACCAAAGTGGTACTCGATGAGGTGCTTGTACAGGCCGTACGGGTAAACAAGGAGTCGCCGGTGACCTTTACCAACCTGCGCAGGGAAGAGATCGCCCCGCGTAACCTGGGCCAAGACATTCCTGTCTTGATGAACTATTTACCGGCCGTGGTCACCACGTCCGATGCCGGGGCGGGTGTGGGTTACACCGGAATTCGGGTACGGGGTAGCGATGCGACCCGGGTAAATGTCACCATCAACGGAATTCCGTACAACGACGCCGAATCGCACGGTACCTTTTGGGTGAATATGCCCGATTTTGCCTCGTCGACCGAAAGTCTGCAGTTACAAAGGGGCGTGGGTACGTCGACCAATGGGGCAGGGGCCTTCGGGGCAAGCCTCAACCTGCTGACCGATGCCGTTTCCGAAGAGGCCTATGGCCAAATTTCGTCGTCTATAGGCAGTTTCAATACATTGCGCAACAATATCAAGTTCAGTACGGGACTGTTGAACGACCGTGTTGAGATTTCCGGAAGGTTGTCGCGGATTACTTCCGACGGATACATAGATAGGGCATCGTCCAAACTCGAATCCTATTTTCTACAGGCCGCCTATAAGGATGACAACACCTTGTTGAAGGCCCTTATTTTCGGGGGGCATGAAGTTACCTATCAATCTTGGTACGGTTTTGAACCGGCCTATGTGGCCGCTTTGGGGGCCAACCCCAATATAGATGAAAACCGGACCTTTAATGTTTCCGGAGCCTATTTTGACGAAGAGGGCAACCTGCAATTTTACGACAAGGAAGAGGACAATTACCGGCAAGACCATGCCCAACTTTTGTGGAACCAACAGCTTTCCGATACCTGGAGCACCAACGTCGCCTTTCACTTCACCAACGGCCGTGGGTACTTTGAACAATTTAGGGAAGACGATGATTTTGCCACCTACGGCTTTGAGTCCCTGATCGTTAACGGCGAAACCCTCAATACGACCGATTTGGTCAGAAGAAGATGGCTTGACAATGAATTTTACGGAACCGTGTTTTCTGCCAATTACCACAAAAACAGGCTGAACTTGATTTTCGGGGGAGGATGGAATTCGTACCAAGGCGCCCATTTCGGGGAGGTCATTTGGGCGCGTTACGCCTCGCAAAGCCATCTGCGGGACAAGTATTACGACGACGACTCCAACAAGAGCGACTTCAACCTGTACGCCAAGGCCAATTACGGCCTCGGCAGCAAGTGGAGCCTCTTTGCCGACCTCCAGTACCGAAGGGTGGGCTATTCGGCCAATGGCGACGATACGGGACTTGTAGACGACACCTTCCGTTTCTTCAATCCCAAGGCGGGGCTGGTCTACGACCTGAATGCCAACAATAACTTCTACTTTAGCTATGCCGTGGCCAATCGCGAACCCAACCGAAACGATTACGAAAATGGCAACCCCAAACCCGAGCGGTTGAACGATTTTGAACTGGGATGGCGCTACGTGTCCCCCAAGTTTCAATTGAATGCCAATGCCTACTACATGCGCTATAAAGACCAATTGGTACTCACCGGCGAACTCAACGATGTGGGCGGGCCGTTGCGGGCCAATGTGGGCGACAGTTACCGCACGGGGATCGAGCTCGATGCCCATATCCTCTTGGGCGAATCTTTTCGTATCAGCCCGAATATCGCCTTGAGCAGTAACAAGAACGTCGATTTTGTGTTTCAAAGAAATGGCCGGTTAGAGGAATTGGGCAATACCCATATTGCCTATTCCCCGAATGTCGTCTTTGGAAACCAATTGGCCTACACCCCCATGGAGCACCTTCGGATAGCGTTTTTGACCAAATATGTGGGTGAGCAGTATATGGGCAATATCGATTCGGAAGGTTCGGTCTTGGATGCCTATACCCAATCGGATTTGAGCCTGCACTATACCCTTGAATTCGGATCCGTACTGGAGAGCATTACCTTTTCGGGCCTAGTGAACAATATCTTCGATGCCGATATCATCTCGAATGGATATTTTTATACCTATGACGACCATTCCACAGGTTCGGTAGTTACCTATGAAGGTGCCGGGTACTATCCGCAGGCCGGAACCAACTTTTTGTTGGGGGCCACCGTAAGGTTTTAAAATTAGTTGTTTAATAAGGTAGGGGGCCGCTGACTCAAAAGTCGGCGGCTTTCTCTTTTCGTCTTGTAACCGGTACTTTTGCCCCTTATTGGGTATTTGAGATCCAAACACTTAACTTTAGCCTTCTATCGTCGTCGAACGGCCTTTATAAAGCTGGTTTAAGGCGGTAGCTAATTTAATGTACTGAACGATGAACAAAACCGATCAAAAGACCGTTCGCTGGGGTATTATTGGCTGTGGCGACGTAACGGAAGTTAAAAGTGGGCCGGCCTATCAACAGACCGAGGGTTTCGAAATAGTGGCCGTAATGCGCCGCAATGCCGAAAAGGCGGCCGACTACGCCCGCAGGCACAATATACCGAAACATTATGCCGATGCCGATGCCCTTATAGCCGATCCCGATGTGGATGCGGTCTATATCGCGACCCCGCCCGATAGCCATAAACCATATGCGCTTAAGGTAGCGGAGGCGGGTAAGCCTTGTTGCATTGAAAAACCCTTGGCCCCGAGCTACAAAGACAGCTTGGCGGTCTACGAGGCCTTTATGGACAAGAACCTGCCTTTGTTCGTGGCCTATTACCGGCGTACCCTGCCCCGTTTTCTCAAGGTCAAGGAATGGCTCGATACTAATGCCATCGGAGAGGTCAGGCATATTGGATGGTTCTTGGGCAAGGCGCCGAGCGAGGTCGACCTGGGTGGTGCCTACAATTGGCGTACCGATGCCGAAGTGGCCCCAGGCGGCTATTTCGACGATTTGGCCAGCCATGGTCTCGACCTCTTTGCCTTCCTTCTAGGCGATTTCAAGGAAGTTTTGGGTATTTCGCTCAACCAACAAGGGCTGTATACGGCCAAGGATGCCATTACCGGATCATGGCTTCATGAAAGTGGAATTACGGGAAGCGGAACCTGGAATTTCGGTTGTGACCATAAGGAGGACCGTGTCGAGATTTTCGGAAGTAAAGGAACAATCCGCTTTGCCGTTTTCGAAGAAGAGGAGGTGGTCTTGCAAAATGAAGGGGGGGAAACCAAAATGTTTATCGCCCACCCCAAGCACGTGCAACGGCACCATGTGGCCAGCATGAAGGAAGACCTGTTCGGTGGCGAGGCACATCCGTCGACCGGTAAGACGGCCTTGCATACCAGTTGGGCGATGGACAAAATTTTGGGAAACATTTAATACGTTTCGTGTCGTTTTCCGTACTACCTTCAGGTGGCCTTCCCATTTGGCGGAGGTGCTAAAGAATAGCTATGGAAAACATACCCGAATTTGGGAGCAAGCTGAGAAAGAACATTGTTGCCGTACCTGAAATCGTCACGGCCTGTTCCGGTATTCGGGTGTTCGGCCAACGGTTAAAATCGTTTCTTTTCAGTACCGACGTGGCCATTATCAGAAATACCAACGCCAATGCCATCATCGCGGTTTATCCGTTTACCCCGCAGCCCGTTATTTCGCAAGCGCTGATCTTGGCCGCCGATAAGCCTATTTTTTGTGGCGTGGGCGGGGGCATTACCACGGGCGACCGTACGGTAGAGCTGGCACTCCATGCCGAATTTCAAGGGGCCTTGGGTGTCGTGCTGAATATGCCTGCACCGAACGGACTTATTCGGCGCCTAAAGGACAAAATCGATATACCGGTTACGGTTACCGTGGTATCGGAAAAAGACGATATTCAAGGAAGGTTGGATGCCGGTGTCGATATTTTCAACGTTTCGGGCGCGGGGAAAACGGCCGATATCGTAAGGCGGATCCGTGATATCGATGATCAAGTGGCCATTATCGCCACTGGAGGAAAAACCGAAGAAACCATCCGTACTGCCATAGAGGCGGGGGCCAATGCGATATCCTACACCCCACCGACCCCCGGGGAGCTTTTTAAGCCTATTATGACAAGGTATAGGGCCGAATAAATTCTGCGGTGTTAATTGCTTATCACGACCACGTTGCCGCTTTGGGCGGCATTGTATTCCAGCAAATTGTGGTAGCGGTTTCCGTCATCGGGCGTATCTTTTTGTTGCCCCGTAAAAAGATAGTACTCATAGCCCTCGCACGGACAGGTGGCGATCTGCCCGTCCAAAACCATTGTCGAGCAATCGTTGGGCACGTGGTTGGGGCAGCTGGCCTCGAAGGCGCGATACTGGTCGAAGTTCGATTTTATGACGAATATACCCTTTATGCCCACCCCGGGCGTGTCGATATATATGGCGTTGCCCAAGTTGGTCAACGGGCTGTACAGGGGCAAGTTGAGGTTGATATCGAACCGAAAGCCTATTTCCTGTAAAAAGGGATTGCGTTCGCCCCTGTCGCTATCGCATGAAAGCAATCCGACCAAAAGTATAATACTCAAAAAACGTGGCATATGGGTAGTTCAATTTCAATATGTACAGGCAAAATTGAACAAAAAATATGTATATTTGCGTTAAATCCTCTCTAAAAAAGCCGTCATTATCTCGGTTCAAGTAGAGGATTTTTCTTATTTAGTACTTTTATGGGTTTTGCGATTAGCGCGGCCATCAAGTCGGGGAGCAATTTCAAGGATATGTGGTAAGGTTTTGAAACGGAAGATTTTAGGAACTGTCTTTTGTTTACCCGGTCCCGGGATTTACGGTTTGCCTTGGTAAACCTTTCCCTTGTTTCCAACTTGACATGGCAGCACCAATGGTTAGAAAACAATATGTAAAATGAACTTATTATGAGCAACATATCTTATTATACCGCAGAAGGTCTAAAGAAATTGAGGGAAGAGCTGAATTACCTGAAGGACGTCGAACGCCCCAAGGCTTCGCAAGCCATTGCGGAAGCCCGCGATAAGGGTGACCTTTCGGAGAACGCGGAATACGATGCGGCCAAGGAGGCCCAAGGCCTGCTCGAAATGAAAATTTCGAAGATGGAGGCCACTTTGGCCAATGCACGCCTGATCGACGAATCGCAACTGGACACTTCAAAGGTCCTGGTTCTGTCAACCGTCAAACTGAAGAACCAGAACAACGGTATGGAAATGAAGTACACCTTGGTCGCCGAAAGCGAGGCCGACCTGAAATCGGGCAAGATTTCCGTAAGTTCGCCGATAGGTAAGGGACTTTTGGGAAAAAAGGTGGGCGATACCGCCGAAATTACCGTCCCTAGCGGTACCCTAAAGTTTGAAATCCTCGAAATTACTAGAAACTGATCCTCCCATGGCCTCCATTTTCACAAAAATCATCAACGGGGAGATTCCCTGTTACAAAATAGCGGAAGACGACAACTTTTTTGCCTTCTTGGATATTAACCCCAATGCCAAGGGGCATACCCTGTGCATACCCAAAAAGGAGGTCGATAAGATAATGGACCTTGACGAGGAAACCTATATGGGGCTTATGGCCTTTTCAAGAAAGGTGGGGTTGGCCATCGAGGCCGCCATTGACTGCAATAGGGTGGGCATGAGCGTAATCGGGCTCGAGGTGCCCCACGTTCACGTGCACTTGATTCCGCTGACCGAAATGAAGGACGCCACTTTCCAAAACAAGGTGACCCTCGATAAGGAACAATTCGAAGCCACGGCTGCGGCCATTCGGGCCCAGTTGTAACCTATGGGCAAATTTTATTGACGAAGAACAAGGTAGATGCCCAGTCCGACGGCGACGAGCACTGCCAATACCACGATCCAAAATAACGAGGTGAACTTGGTCGAACTGCGTTTCGGTTCGACCATTTTTTTGTAATAGTCGAAGGTGCGTTCGATGTCGTCCGTCCAACTGATCGGATAAATGGTGCTTTTGCATTTGTTGCAGACGATTTGATGGCTTACCTCATTACTTGTCCTGTGCACCAATCTGGTGTGGTAATGTTTCTGGTAGAAAGACAGCCTTAGGTCTTGGTTGAAGCATTCCGGACAATTATTGGTCAGGTGGGCTTCTTTGATTACAACTAATTTTTCCTTCGCCATTTTACTGATTGTTTAAGCTTCTCGAGCTTCCGTTGCCCGCAAGGTAATCTGCATGATGGTCCCTTCCTTGTTGGAGGAAAGAACCTTGATTTTTCCTTTGTGGTACTCCTCAACGATCCGCTTCACCAATGACAGTCCCAGACCCCATCCCCTTTTCTTTGTGGTGACCCCGGGGTTGAAGATCGATTGGAAGTCGCTCTTGGGTATGCCGTGTCCCGTATCGGAAACCTGAATATGTACGTTCTTTCCGTCGACAAGGATCATAATACCGATTTTTCCCTTTCCCTTCATGGCATCTATTCCATTCTTTACCAGGTTTTCAATGGTCCAATGGTACAGGGCGCTGTTCAACAAGACGGGGGCTTCCCGTACTTGGCTTTCGAACGAGAACTGGATCAGGTCGGAACTTCTCGATTTGAGGTACTCATAGGCCTCCTTGGTCTGCTCCACTATGTCTTGGGTATCGAGTTTGGGCAAGGAGCCTATTTTGGAAAACCTCTCGGTTATGGTCTCCAACCGCGATATGTCCTTCTGTATCTCCCGGGTGATATCGGGGTTGATGTTTTCGGTCTTTAAGAGTTCGTTCCACCCCAAGAGGGAAGAGAGGGGCGTACCTATCTGATGGGCCGTTTCCTTGGCCATGCCGGCCCAAAGTTTGTTTTGTTCCGATGCCTTGTTGGTCTTGAAGAAAAAGAAGATCACCGCCCCAAAAAGAAAGATAATCAGCAAGAGGGCTATGGGGTAGTACTTGAGCTTGTTCAATACCTCCGAGTTGCCGTAGTAGAGCGTGGCTAAATGTTCGCCCTGCTGGGTTATCGAAATAGGGGTGTTCTCACTTTTGAATTTTTTGATCTGGTCTTCGATATATGCCGTGTCCATGGTGTTTTCGATCGGCATATTGTTGGTTTTTATAGACCCGTCCTTGTTGACCAATATCATCGGGGTAGAGGTATTGTTCTGAAATACCTTAAGATGAAGGTTGCCCAGATCGGCATCTTCTGACGATTGTTGAAACTCCGATTGGGCCGTGGCCCAAATCTCCATCTTTAGGCGTTCCTCTTCCTTGAACTTTTTAAAAAAGCTGTTGGTGTTCCAGAGAATAAGACTAACGATAACGAAAGACGCTATCAGCAATATCAGATTACTGGT
This sequence comes from Pseudozobellia thermophila, assembly GCF_900141855.1. Taxonomy (GTDB): domain Bacteria; phylum Bacteroidota; class Bacteroidia; order Flavobacteriales; family Flavobacteriaceae; genus Pseudozobellia; species Pseudozobellia thermophila. The sequence goes on along the minus strand of NZ_FQYU01000001.1, from coordinate 89,098 downwards.
CTTCTTTTCAGGGTTGAGGTTCATTCAGTGAATTGTCTTATATAGCCCTTTTAAAAGCGGTGTGCCCATCTTCAAGGTTCTTATCAAAGATAACGTAAATGCGTTAAAATTGGTATGTTGACACCGGTGCCCTCGTTGTTAAATGATGGTAAAACACGTATCTTTAACGTATGGACAAGGATATGCTTTCTATACTTCCGGATGCCGTGCCCACGGGTAAACTGCACGGTTATTTGTTGGGGGCGGTGGGCCCGAGGCCTATTGCGTTTGCCAGTACCATTGATGAAAAGGGGAGGCCCAACCTATCCCCGTTCAGTTTTTTTAACGTCTTTGGAAGCAATCCGCCCATATTGATTTTTTCCCCATCGCGGAGGGTGCGCGACAATACTACCAAGCATACCCTTCAGAACGTACTTTTGACCATGGAGGTGGTCATCAATGTGGTCGACTACGATATGGTAGAGCAAATGTCTTTGTCGAGCACCGAGTACCCCAAGGGGGAGAACGAATTCAAGAAGGCCGGCCTGACCATGGTCAGATCCGATATTGTAAGCCCGTATCGGGTAGGCGAGTCCCCCGTGCAATTCGAGTGCAAGGTAACCAAGGTAGAGGCACTCGGAAAGGAAGGGGGTGCGGGCAATTTGATTTTTTCGGAGGTAGTCAAGATACATATAGCTACGCGTATCTTGGATGAAGGCGGCCACATCGACCCGCGAAAGATAGACCAGGTGGCGCGCATGGGCGGTAATTGGTACAGTAGGGCCAATAAGGGTCTTTTTGAGGTGCCCAAGCCCCTTTCCGAACTGGGAGTGGGTGTAGACCGTATTCCGGCCCATATCAGGTCGAGCAAGGTGCTTACGGGCAACGATTTGGGTCGCTTGGGCAATGTGGCACGGATTCCCGATGCCGACGAGGTGAAGGCCTTTGTCGCCTCGAACATGGAAGTTCGCACCCTCATCAGTAGCGGCGAAAGGGAACAGCTCGAACGTAAGGCCAAGGAATACCTGCAACAAAACGATGCGCTTTCGGCATGGAAGGTGCTCCTGGCCGGTTAGAACTACTGGAAAACCAGTATTTTAGTAGGGTTTGTAGCGGGAGAAGTGTTTCAGGGCAAATTAACGTCCACTGGTAACCTTGCCCGATATGAAACCCCAACTGTCACTTTTACTCCTTTTTCTCATGGGCTTGCCCACAGCTTTTTCGCAAGAGGATGCCCGGGCTTCTCAAAACGGAGCCTCTTCGTATATCACTTTTAGCCCTTTGTCGGCTCTGGATGCTTACGCCCCCAGGTGGCGTGTCGGCTATGTTCAACCTATAAGCTCCCATTGGCAGGTAGGCGTTGACCTGGGGTATGGCAACAAAGGTATGGCCTTGGTAAGCGGCAATATTGGCGATGCCTACCGGTTGTGCGAAATAAGGCCCGAGGTCCGTTATGTCTTGAACCCCAGGGCCCGAACCATAAAATATCTTTCTGCCGAGCTGTTTTATATCGACCAGGCCAACGTCTTTTCAAATGGCGATTATGAGGCTGAAAACGGCGACGATTTTACCTACGACAGGGCAAACTACCAACGCCAAAAATACGGTATGCACCTGAAGTTCGGTCTGTTTGTGGATTTGGGGAAACGGGCCGGATTCAATTTTTACGGCGGAATCGGTTTCCGTTGGCGCCAGAGCGACTATTTTGATGTTGAAAACAGGGAAGGCGCAGATATTTTTCGGGAATGGTATCCTTCCATGTATGATCGCGAAGGCCATGCCTTTGGTCCCAACCCGACTTTGGGGGCGGCATTCTATTATAGGCTATAGCTGATAACCTTTAATAACTTCTATTCGATTTTCTAGGTGAATATTGCTTTAAGCACTACATTTAAATTTTAATAGAGTTTTAGTTAACATATAATTCATAGTCATGGAAGTTCAGGGAAAAATAAAGATGATCGGCGAAACGCAGACCTTTGGAAATAACGGTTTTAGAAAGCGCGAAGTGGTAATCACCACAGAAGAGCAATATCCGCAACACTTAATGATCGAGTTTGTCCAAGACAAAACAGATCTTTTGAACAATTACAGTGTAGGGCAGGATGTAAAGGTGAGCATTAACCTCAGGGGGCGTGAATGGACCAACCCCCAAGGTGAGGTAAAGTATTTTAATTCAATCCAGGGATGGAGAATAGAAAGCCTTCAGCCCGCAGCGGCAGACGCCAATAATATACCACCGGTTCCACCGGCCGAGGCCTTTGCCCCCGCCGACAACCTAAACGAGGAAGAGCCCGACGATTTGCCATTTTAACGAATGGGCGAGGCCATTTCGAATACGGGGCAAATCGATTGAGATACGACCTGTGGTCCCCAGTGGGGCTACAGGTTTTTTTATGGCCTCTTGAAATGTAGTTTTACCTTAAGCAGTAATCCATGTTTTTTCTTACCGACAAGCTGGAATTTCCGCCCGTCGAGCAGGCCAATGAAGAAGGTTTGTTGGCCGTTGGTGGCGACCTTTCCCCCGAACGTCTTCTCTTGGCCTACCGAAGCGGGATTTTTCCGTGGTTCAACGAGGGCTCGGTCATCTTATGGTGGAGCCCCGACCCTAGAATGGTACTTCGTCCGCACGACGTAAAAATTTCAAAAAGCATGCGAAAGGTATTGCGCGACGGCCGGTTCAAGCTGACGAAAAACCAGTCGTTTAAAGCGGTGATCGAAGCCTGTTCCAGTGTAAAAAGGGAAGGCCAAGAGGGTACCTGGATAACCGATGCCATGAAAAAGGCCTATCTGCAAATGCATTTAAAAGGCCATGCGACATCGTACGAGGTATGGCAAGATGCCGAACTGGTAGGCGGACTCTACGGGATAGACCTGGGGCACGTGTTCTGTGGGGAAAGTATGTTCAGTAGGGTCAGCAATGCCTCAAAGTTCGCCTTTATTAAAATGGCCCAAGAGTTGGAGGCCAAGGCCTATAGGCTTATCGATTGCCAAATGTATACGCCCCATCTTGAAAGTCTGGGCGCCCGGGAAATTCCCCGTGCGGAATTCATCCAAATTTTAGAGGCTGAAAACCAAGGAGGTGAGTAAGAAGAAGGCGTGCTCGGTGGTGTGCGTATAATCTTCGGCGCGGTATTCGGCGCCGACCTCCAGTTTTGTTCCCTGTCCGAGCAACCAGCCCACGTGCGAGGTAAGTCGCTGGTCGTACTCGGGTTTCTCGCCCTTGGCCACACTGAGAAGCGCCTCCGCGGAAGCTGAAAGATAGGGGTCCCCTACCGCAAGTTCTTCGCCTTTTAACGGAAAGTCGATGGCAAGGCGATATCGAAATCGATGAATGGTCAACGAAGGACTGATGCGCTGTTCGGCCCGAAAACGGCTGCCCATATTCAAGGTTTCGTTGCTATGCGAATATTTGTATTGTTCCACTATCCTTAGTTCGTTCTCTTCCGGCTCGTCGAAAGATTCCCTAAACCGGTACTGTATCCCAAGGGCCAAGCCTTGTTTGGAATCGACCCTAAAAGAGGAAAAGTGAACCAAGTCTATCTGTCTGATTCGGTACGAAAAATCGTCTTCATAGGTATAGGCCCGCTGGGCCACTTTAAAACTATGGGAATAATGGGGGGCTACTTTGTACTTCAGCGCAATATCGGATTGAAAATAGCCCGTGAGGTTCTCTTGGCCAAAACCCAAACAACTCGACAATACCCCAAAAACAACAAAGAATCTTTTAATATAGTACATGGTCATAGTTTGGAGGTAGGGCCTTTTTGATCAGTTTCAGCTTACCTTCGGCATCAAAGATGGTTTCATATTTTTCAGTAGCCTTGCCCTTCTTGCCTTTGACGGTAAATTTGTAGGTTATGGAGGGTAGCATCAGGTTTTGAAAGGCATTTTTCAGGCTTTGGTCCAAATCCCTGTCCTCGGTAAGATATTGCTGTTGTATTTTTTGTACGCGGTATTTTTCGAAATTTCCTTCCAGATAAGCGATGGTTTGGGTGTAGGAATCGTTAGGGATGTCCACGGGTTTTATTTCAAATTCAATGACTTCGACCTCACTGTCGCTGTTGAAGGTTATCCCGTACCGCAAACGGTCTTTTTTAAACTTGGCCTTGTAGCTGACCACGTTACTGTCTATTTCCTTGTAAAAACGCATTTGCCTGGCATCTTCCACTTTTTCTTCAAGGGTCAAAACCGCCTTTTCAGGAAATTGCGATTTTCGGATGCGGTGTTCCCGTTCGCTCCTGACTTGGGCAAGGAGCGAAGCTGTACTAAAGGCCAAAATAAATACGAAAAGAAAAACAGACTTAAGATTCATATCACTATACTTTCGGTAACATTCGTTTTTTATCATACCTGATCATACCTAAAACATGAGATTTCATGGTCGTTGACCATACCCGTGGCCTGCATAAAGGCATAGATGACGGTACTGCCCACAAATTTGAAACCTCTTTTTTTCAGGTCTTTGCTTAGCGCATCCGAGATTTTCGTGGTGGCAGGGGCGTCTTTGTAGTTTTCGACCCTGTTCCTTATGGGGCTATCGCCTACAAAACCCCACACATAACGGCTAAAACTTCCAAATTCGTCTTGCACCTTCATAAAGGCCATAGCATTTGACACTGTCGCCCGTACCTTTAACTTGTTCCTGATGATCCCGGCATCGTTCAGCAAGGCTTGGATCTTCTTTTCCCCGTACTGTGCTATTTTACGGTAATCAAATTGGTCAAAGGCCTTTCTGAAATTTTCCCGTTTTCTCAAAATGGTAATCCAGCTCAGTCCGGCTTGAAAGGTTTCCAAGACCAAAAACTCGAACAAGGTATCGTCGTCCCTTACGGGTGTGCCCCATTCTACGTCATGGTAAGCCTCGTAAAGGGAGTCGCCCTCGCACCAAGGACATCTTTGTTTTTTCATTTTGTTTTTTGAACCACGAAAATACGCCTTTATGAACAAAAGGTTATGCTTGTGTTACCTTTGATCGATGTTTTGCGGTCCAATATTACTAAAATATAAATTTGGGATATAGGGGGGCGGGGCTTGGACAAAAACCCTTCGGTGTAAGCCAATGCTAACGTTTTCTGGAAGCGCAAACCGTACTTAATCCTTTTTAGGACCTACTTAAACGCGCGGGGTGTAAGTTCTTGAAAAAAAATGCTACCAATGATACCTCAAAAACAGGTAGGATACTACCAATTGTCATTAAAACAAAACTATAAAATGCCACAATCCATTACAGACAAGAGCACTGCGGAATTGATCAAAGAGGCTTTGCCAAAGGCCGTTTCCTATACCGATTACAGGGCCATGGTCAGCCGGTTGGCGTCGGAAGGCAGGGCCACTGGCCCGAAACAGACCGAGGCCCTGGCCAACTATACCCTGTTGAACGACAGGCGGATGAAGCGCTTTGACAAAACGGTGAAACTCGATCCCGAATCCATGGATCTAATAAAAGGATACGATAGAAGGATAAGTCTTTTGGTACTCACCGAAAGTTGGTGCGGAGACGCCGCCCCGTCCTTGCCGGTGATGAACAAAATTGCCGAACTCAGTGCCAATATCGATTTGAAAATCGTATTGCGCGATGAAAATTTGGAATTGATGGATAGGTTCTTGACCCGGGGTGCAATGTCGATTCCCAAGTTGATCGTTTGCGATAGGGACAGTTTGGAGGTTCTTGCCGAATGGGGGCCACGGCCCGAACCGGCGGCCAAAATGGTTGCGCGGCATAAGGAGGAACACGGCAAGATACTTCCCGAACTCAAGGAAGAGCTTCAACAATGGTACAACAAAGACAAGGGCAAGACCATATTAAAGGAGCTTTTAGCGTGCCTTCCCTTGGAATAGGTAGGTGATGCTGCCCTTTTGCGAGGCTCTGGAGGCCGAACTGAATTTGGCCTTGTAGGCGTAGGCGATGGCGTTCTCTACCAGGCAGCCGTTCGAGGTGCCCGAGCTCCGCTCGTTAAAACTGGCGTCGATAACATTGCCGGCGGAGTCTACCTCGATATTGATCACGACTTTGCCTCCCTCGATACAGGTATAGATGGGCGGGGGGAGCCGATAGCCTTCGCGTTCCACTAACGAGAACGAGACCGATGTGCGGCGCTTGGCCAAGTTGTTGGTGAATTCGTGTTTTTTTGCCGTTATTTCGCCAAGTTTCTGCTTGGCCTCCTCGCGTTTCTTCCTCAACTCCTTTATTCTTTCGGCATATTCGGAGTCCATAAGATCGTCGGTGGCATCCCCTTCTTGGGCAATCTCCCTTTCGGCCAAAATTTCCTGAAGGGTCTTTAGGGGTTCGGGACTTCCCTGGCTGGGCTTGGCCGTTTCGTTGTAGGCCATATGGCTTTTGATGGGGTTGGCCTCCTGCATTTCTTCCTTGGGCTCTTCTTTCTCCATCAATTCCTCTATGAGCTCCTCGTCAAGAACCATTTCCACCACATATTCGTCTTCTTCCTGCGAACCGCCCAAATGTATGTTGTAAAGGCATAGCACAACAATGCCCATCGAGAAGATGGTGATCAAAAACGATAATTGCTGGCGGTTGAGGTTCATATTAGTGTATAACCCTGATTTTCTGAAAATATTTTAATTTTTCGTTGAACGGAAACTCCCTTTCAACATTCTTCGGTCTTATGACGGCCCGAGCAGGTTTTCTGCAAAAACGTTGGGGTCTAGGGCATTATTTACGTTGTAGTCCCCTATTTTGGTTCTTCTCAGTTCGGTTAAATGGGCACCCGACCGTAGTTTTAGCCCCAAATCATGTGCCAAACTTCGAATATAGGTGCCTTTGCTGCATGCAATTCTAAAATGCACGTCCGGAAAATTGATTTGGGTGATCTCAAAAGCCGTAATATGTACGGTTCGGGTCTTTATTTCTACCTGTTCGCCTTTTCGGGCATATTCGTACAGGCGTTTGCCGTCTTTTTTAATGGCTGAAAATACCGGTGGCCGCTGCTCGATGTTTCCGATAAAGCTGTTTGCGGCGTCGTGGATCGCCCCTTCGGTAATATGGTCGATCGGGTAGCTTTGGTCGATTTCGGTCTCCAGGTCGTACGAGGGGGTCGTGGCACCAAGGGTAACGATGCCCGTGTATTCTTTGGCTTGCCCCTGTAGTTCGGGAATGGTTTTGGTAAACTTTCCGGTACAGATCAGAAGTAGGCCGGTAGCCAATGGGTCTAGGGTACCCGCATGGCCGATCTTTATCTTTTTTAGGCCGAATTTCTTTCGAATGGCCCACTTGAGTTTGTTCACTGCCTGAAAGGACGACCACCCCAAGGGCTTGTCTATCAGTAAGAGCTGTCCGTTAAGAAAATCGTCCTTGGTACGGTTGTCCATTCCGTTTTACTTTGTTTTTAGGGCCTTGTAAAGACCTTATCCGAAAAGGCCAAAGGCTATGGCGATAAGGCCTACGATAAGGCAGTATATGGCGAAATAAGAAAGTTTGCTTTTTCTGACCAATTGGATCATCCAGGTACAGGCGGCCAGGCCGGCCACGAAGGCGGCAATGAAGCCGGCTCCCATGGCTACCGCGTTGTGTCCGCTGAACGCCAGGTCTCCGCCCATGAGGTCTTTGGCTATTTTTCCGAAAATCAGGGGGACGACCATAAGAAACGAAAAACGGGCGGCCTTGGTCTTGTCTACCCCCAAAAGTACCGATGTGGAAATGGTGGCCCCGCTCCTCGAAATGCCCGGCAACATGGCTATTGCCTGCGAGACCCCGATAATGAGGGCATTGCCGAAACTTACCTTTCTATCGGTGTCCTTGGCCTTGTCGGCCATATACAGCAGGCCGGCCGTAATCAATAGCATAAAGCCGACAAATTTTACATTGCCCCCAAAAAAGGCCTCGAGCTGTTCTTCAAAGAACAGGCCTATGCCCACTGCGGGCAGCATCGAAACGATGATCTTTAACGAGAACTGCATTTCTTCGTTCCAGGTAAAACTGAAAAGACCCTTTATAATTTCTCCGACATCCTTTCTAAAGACGACCAAGGTGCTCAGGGCCGTGGCAAAATGGAGGACGACCGTAAAAAGAAGGCTTTCTTCGGGCACCGAGTTGTCTCCGAGAATGGCTTTCCCCAGTTCTAAATGTCCACTCGATGATACAGGTAAAAATTCGGTCAATCCTTGAATGATTCCGAGAATGATGGCGTCTAAAGTATCCAAATTAATCTTTCTTCTTGTGCGGATTCAACATAATGGCATAGATCTCAATACCCAAACCGATCAACACCAAGGTCGGCGCCAAGCGTATTCTTCTAAAGTTGTAGATGGCGTCGTTGAACACGTTGGGGTCGTCGCTGCCACCACCGCTCATCAGAATAAAGCCCAAGGCGATAAACGCGACACCGATAAACATAAAGGTGTAATTCTTCTTTTGAAAGATAAATTCTTGCTGTTGAGGTTGCTTGGTCTGTTTCTGATGTTTTTTACCCATGGTGCAAATTTAGCGAAAAAGTTATTTGTTGGCGGCCTATTCGGTAATTCATACCGGCCGGGTCACGAACCGGGGGCGATTGTGCCTTAATAATAGAGCTCATCGGTGCGTAAATTTAAAAAACGCTGTGTGGCGAAAAAGGTGCAAACGAGCGAAATAAGAATGCCCGTTATAAATATGGCCCCGAAAAGCACAGCCAGTATTTCGATGTCTTCGAAGAGTTCGAGCTCGGGAAAGTTCTTGTCGAGATAGTACAGTACCACCGCCAGTACGGCCGTGGCGATCAAGGCGCCGAGCATGCCCAGCTTGACGTTCGTCCAAATAAAGGGTCGGCGTATAAAGCCCTTGGTGGCCCCTACCATTTGCATGGTCTTGATAATAAAGCGTTTGGAGTAGATCGACAACCGGATGGAACTGTTGATCAACAAAAAGGCGATAAAGGTAAAAACGCCACTGGCCACCAATATCCAAAAGCTGATGCGCTTTACGTTTTCGCTCAGCAGCCCTACCAAGGGTTTGTCGTAGCTTACCTCTTCGACATAGGTTTTGGCCGAAAGGTTCTGCGCAATTTCCTCGATTTGTTCGGGGGTTACGAAAGCGGCCTTCAATTGAACGTCTATTGAGTTTTTGAGGGGGTTGTAGCCCAGAAAATCCTGGAAGTCCTCACCGATTTCCTCACTGTGCTGCTTGGCCGCCTCTTCCTTCGAAACATAAATGGCCGCCTTGGTGTGTTCGGCCTGTAGCAATGTTTTTTGAAGTTGGTCCACTTCCGATTCCTTGGCCTCGTCCTTTAGAAATACCGAAATGGTGATCTGTTCCTTAAAATGATCGGCCATTTTTTTGGTGTTGATGACCAAAAGGCCCAAAATGCCCAGTAAAAACAAGACCAAGGCAATGCTCAGCATCACCGAAAAATACGACGATATTAACTTCTGTTTTTGATATTGTTCGAAAGATTTTCCCATAGTCGCCTATACGGCTGTAAATTTAGGAAAGTAAATCGAATAAACTTATTTTTGCGCGACATAGAAAATACGGAAAGCCGATGCACTACGATTTCAACAGTATAGAGAAGAAATGGCAAGAATATTGGGCCAAGAACCAAACCTTTAAAGCGGAGAACGATTCTGAAAAGGAGAAGTTCTATGTGCTCGACATGTTTCCCTACCCTTCGGGGGCCGGATTGCATGTGGGGCATCCGCTGGGATATATCGCCAGCGACATCTATGCGCGCTACAAAAGGCACAAGGGCTTTAACGTGTTGCACCCCATGGGCTACGATTCGTTCGGGCTGCCCGCGGAGCAGTACGCCATTCAAACGGGGCAGCATCCGGCCGATACCACCCGGGTAAACATTGAAGGCGGTGTCGACAAGGAGGGCAACAAGATCGAGGGCTACAGAAAGCAGCTCGACCGTATGGGCTTTTCCTTCGATTGGAGCCGTGAGGTACGCACCTCCGATCCCAAGTATTACAAGTGGACGCAGTGGATCTTTATCCAGCTGTTCAATTCGTGGTACAACAAGGCTACCGATAGGGCAGAGGACATCGAAAGTTTGATCGCTGTTTTTGAAAAGGAGGGCAACGCTACGGTAGAGGCGGTTTGCGACGAGGATACACCGCAGTTTTCGGCGGGGGAGTGGAAGGCCTTTTCGGAAAGGGAAAAACAGGAAATGTTGTTAAAATACCGCCTTACCTATTTGGCGGAAAGCGAGGTGAACTGGTGTCCGGCCCTAAAGACCGTATTGGCCAACGACGAGATCGTAAACGGGGTCTCCGAACGCGGGGGGCATCCAGTGGTGCGTAAAAAAATGACCCAGTGGAGCATGCGCATAACGGCCTATGCCCAGCGCTTGCTCGACGGACTGCAGAAGGTCGATTGGCCACAGCCGCTCAAGGATTCGCAGACCAACTGGATCGGCCGCAGCGTCGGTGCCCAGGTCACCTTTAAGCTCAAGGATTCGGAGCACGAGATCTCGGTGTTCACCACCCGGCCCGATACCATTTTCGGGGTGAGCTTTATGACACTGGCCCCGGAACACGAACTGGTGCAACAGATTACGACCGAAGCCCAAAGGGCCGAGGTCGAGGCCTATGTCGAAGCGACCGCCAAACGTTCGGAACGGGAGCGTATGGCCGATGTAAAGACCATTTCGGGCGCTTTTACCGGAGCCTATGCCGAGCATCCCTTTACCAAGGAAGCCATTCCCGTTTGGATCGGCGACTACGTTTTGGCCGGCTATGGAACGGGAGCCGTGATGTCGGTGCCCTGCGGGGACCAACGCGATCACGATTTCGCGAAACATTTCAATATTCCCATCCCCAATATTTTTGAGGGGGTCGATATCTCCGAGGAAGCCTTCGCCGATAAGGAAAATACGGTCATTGCCAATTCCGACTTCCTGAATGGGCTATCGTACAAGGAGGCCACCAAAAAGGTGATCGCCGAGCTCGAAAAGCTGGGCCAGGGCCAGGGCAAGGTCAACTACCGCCTGCGCGATGCCGTTTTTAGCAGGCAGCGCTATTGGGGCGAACCCTTTCCCGTGTATTACGATGCCGACGGCCTGCCGCACATGATCGAGGAAGAGTACTTGCCGATCACCCTGCCCGAGGTCGATAAGTACCTGCCTACCGAAACGGGCGAACCCCCATTGGGCAATGCCACCGAATGGGCCTGGGACACCGAGGGCAAGCAAGTGGTGGCCAACGACAAGATCGATCACAAGACCGTGTTCCCCTTAGACCTCAATACCATGCCGGGCTGGGCGGGAAGCTCCCAATACTTTAATAGGTACATGGACCCGCACAACGAGGAGGCGATCTTCTCCAAGGAGGCCATTGATTATTGGCAGGATGTGGACCTGTACATTGGCGGTAGCGAGCACGCCACGGGGCATTTGCTCTACAGTCGGTTCTGGCAGAAGTTTATGTTCGACAAGGGCCTAGTGCCCAAAGACGAGTTTGCCAAAAAGCTGATCAACCAGGGGATGATCACGGGGACGAGTGCTTTTGTTTATAGAATGCATTCCAAAATAACGGTATCCCAAAAGTTGCTCGGAGAGGATTTATCCAAGGCGGATGATTTATATGAGTTGACAAGAAAATCAATGGTTAAGACCGTTCAACTAAAGAAAAATCAGATTTTTATTCCAAAGTGTTTTTTCTCTTTTCATGAGTATAAAAAGTGGAAGAGAAGCAATGGGATGCCGGAAGAACAGGTAAAGCAACTGATTGAAGCAGATTTGGTTTTGGAGAGAATAAAATCGTATGAGCATTTAATACCGGAGGAAGAGAAGGATTTTTTTGACTTAGACAAATACAGCATTTCTTTTTCTGGGGATGCGCTCCATGCAGATGTTTCTTTAGTTGATTCTTCCGATGAATTGGATGTTGAGGCATTTAAAAAATGGCGACCTGAATATAGAGATGCAGAATTTATTTGTCAAAACGGTAAATACATTGTTGGCCGCGAGGTTGAAAAAATGTCCAAGTCGAAGTACAACGTGGTCAATCCCGATGCCATTTGCGAGGAGTACGGGGCCGATTCCCTGCGTTTGTACGAAATGTTCCTGGGCCCCCTGGAGCAGTCCAAACCCTGGAACACCGCGGGCATTACCGGGGTGCACGGCTTCTTGAAAAAACTGTGGCGCCTGTACCATTCGGGTGCAGGGGGGGCTTTTGAGGTAAGCGATGCCGAGCCCTCGAAGGAATCGTGGAAAACCTTGCACAAGACCATAAAGAAGGTCGAGGAAGACATCGAGAACTTTAGCTTCAACACCACCGTTTCTACCTTTATGATCTGCGTAAACGAGCTAGGTGCCCAAAAGTGTACCAATAGGGCCATTTTAGAGCCCTTGGCGATCTTGGTATCGCCCTATGCCCCGCATATCGCCGAAGAGCTTTGGGAAAAGCTGGGCCATACCGAATCGATTTCAGAGGCGCCGTTTCCGAAATTCGAGGAAAAATACCTGGTCGAAAGCAGTAAGGAATACCCTATTTCCTTTAACGGCAAGATGCGTTTTAAGCTCGAAATGCCCTTAGACCTGAGCAAGGATGAGATCGAGGCCAGGGTAATGGCCCACATAAAGACCCAAGAACAATTACAGGGCAGAACGCCCAAAAAGGTAATTGTGGTGCCCGGCAAGATCGTAAATATTGTGGGGTAGGTTTTTTGTAATAGAAATGATTTTTAATGAACACCCCTTTATTTTAAGGGGTGTTTCTTTTTATATTGTTATTTATGGGTTGATACCCCTTACTTTTTGCTCCTTTAATTTTAATAAACCATCAATTTGTCGGAATTTTAAGGCAAATTTAAAATTTGCTTTAGATGAAAATAGGTGTACCTAAAGAAATCAAGAACAACGAAAGCCGGGTGGGCATGACCCCCGCCGGGGTTTACGAACTGGTTAAGAACGGGCATAGTGTTTACGTGCAGTCAACGGCAGGTGAGGGCAGCGGTTTTTTTGATAAGGACTACAAAAAGGCGGGCGCTATCATCTTGGATACGATCGGTCAGGTCTATGCCATTAGTGAAATGATCGTAAAGGTCAAGGAGCCCGTTGAGCAGGAGTACGAAATGGTCCAAAAGGGCCAAATACTGTTTACCTATTTTCATTTTGCCTCTAGTGAGGCCCTCACCAAGGCCATGATCAAAAGTGGCGCTACCTGTATTGCCTATGAAACGGTGGAAGATGAAGACGGTACCCTGCCCCTGTTGACCCCTATGTCCGAAGTTGCCGGCCGTATGGCCATTCAACAGGGGGCCAAGTACCTCGAAAAGCCCGTAAAGGGCAGGGGGGTGCTTTTAGGAGGCGTTCCGGGTGTTGCGCCGGGCAGGGTCCTGGTGCTCGGGGCCGGGGTCGTAGGTATCCAGGCTGCAAAAATGGCAGCGGGTCTGGGCGCCCATGTTACCATTCTCGATATCAATATGAAGCGTTTGCGCTATGTCAACGACGTAATGCCACCGCACGTGGTTACCGAGTTTTCGAACGAGTTCAACATCCGCAAACACATAAAAACACACGATTTGATCGTAGGGGGCGTTTTGCTGAAAGGGGCAAAGGCCCCCAATCTGATCACCCGCGATATGCTGAAGGAAATGCGACCGGGCACGGTAATCGTCGACGTGGCCGTAGACCAGGGCGGGTGTGTCGAGACGACCCGGCCTACCACGCATGAAGACCCCGTCTATATTGTCGACGATGTGGTGCACTATACGGTGGCCAATATGCCAGGCGCGGTGCCCTACACTTCCACTATGGCGCTGACCAACGTTACCCTACCCTATGTGCTGAAATTGGCCAATTTGGGATGGGAAAAGGCCTGTGAATCGGATACCTCGCTGCAAAAGGGCCTGAACATAACCGACGGGCAGGTGGTTTACAAGGAAATCGTAGAGGCTTTTGATTGGGCCGGGGCCACTGCGTAAGTACATTTTGTCAGTTGAAAATGCCCCGTCGTATTCTGGCGGGGTTTTTGCTTTCCAAAGGTTACATTTCCTTTTAATATGGGAAACTTAGTATCTTTAAGGCTAATTTAAATTCGATACATTATGATGGGTTATTATATATTGATAGGTGGTATAGCCTTGATCAGCTGGCTAGTGAGCAGCAAGTTAAAAAGCAAGTTCAAGTATTATTCAAAGGTGCATTTGCGCAACGGGATGAGCGGTGCCGAGATTGCCGAAAAAATGTTGGCCGACCATGGCATACACGATGTCAAGGTAATCTCTACCCCCGGAATGTTGACCGACCATTATAATCCTGCCAATAAAACGGTAAACCTGAGCGAGGGTGTTTACAACCAACGCAATGCATCCGCTGCCGCGGTGGCGGCTCATGAATGTGGCCATGCGGTACAGCACGCTCAGGCCTATGAATGGCTGACCCTGCGGTCGAAGCTGGTGCCCGTGGTGAGCGTTACCTCAAGTCTTTCCATGTGGGTGGTGTTCGGTGGCCTGATGTTGGGTGCCGCCGCAGGGGTCGGACTCGGATATTGGGTGGCCGTTGCCGGATTGGTAATGATGGGTATGGCGACTTTGTTCAGTTTTATCACCTTGCCCGTGGAATATGACGCCAGTAGCCGTGCCTTGGCCTGGTTGAAGGCAAAGAACATTGTAACCCCCGAAGAATACAAGGGCTCCGAGGATGCCTTAAAATGGGCGGCCCGTACGTATTTGGTAGCGGCGATCGGTTCCTTGGCCACCTTGGTCTATTGGGGACTTCAGGTCCTCGGTGGAAGGGATTAGTGCTTGAAGAAAAAGTACCTTATAAAAAAAGCTGTCTATAAATGCATAGACAGCTTTTTTTGTTTGGGTTCGTGTGCTTTCGGTTTATTTGGCAGGTATGCGTTCGTCTATCAGTTTCAAGGCGATACCGTCGCGGCCCATAAGGTCAAATAGATCGAGGATGTCACGCATGGTTTTTTCCTCTTCCAATTGTTCGGTAACGAACCACTGCAAAAAGTTCTCGACGCCAAAGTCGTTGTTTTTCCTTGCGGTGGCGACTATGTTGTTGATCGATTTGGTGACCTCGATCTCTTGGCTTAAGGCCGTTTCAAAAACTTCCTCCAGTGATGAAAAATCGTGGTTGATGTTCTTTATTTCGGGCGATAGGGCGTTGCCTCCGCAATCGTTGACGAACTTGAATATTTTCATCATGTGTTCCCTTTCCTCGGCCGACTGCCGGTACAAAAGGTCCGCACTTCGGGCATAGCCCCGTTGGTCGCACCAAGAGGCCATGGCCAAATAGGAGGCGGAAGCCTTGCCTTCCATTTGTATTTGGGCGTTGAGCATATCCATGCTCTCTACCTTGATGCTCATCTGTTGTCTCGCTATATCTTTCATTGTCCTTTCTTTACTTAACTTAACGTAAAGTTATTACAAAAGCGTGTGCGGCGCTAGGGTCAGGCCCTATTTATAACTGATTTTAGATTGATTAAAAATAGGGGGAGACTAGGCCTTGGATGCAAGCACAGGGTGCTGGGCGGCTATGTCGAGCATAAAAAAGGCCCCGGTAAGCAAGTCTTTGAGGTCAAGTACCTCTAGGGTATTCAAGATAAAAAGGTGCTCTTTGTTGCAGAGCGACAAAATTTCGAGACCGTGCGGATTGACCTCGTCGTCAAAATGGGATTCGATATCGATGGCCCATACCTTCTGACGTAGGGAAAGCAGCTCGCAAAACGTGAAACGCACCAGCTTGTGGCCAAAATCGATGTAGAAACACCTTTCCGTATCGGATTGATAAAAGGTATAGTACCGTGATGAATGAATGCGTTCCATTGGGAACAAAAATAATCCTTATTTAGATTTAATACAAATATTATATCTGGATTTGTCGATCGATCTGTTGGGCAAGGGAGATAAAGGTCTCGGTTCGCGAAACCCCTTCGATTTGTTGGATTTCCTTGTTCAGTACATGCATAAGGTGCTCGTTGTCGCGGCACAGGACTTTGATAAGTATCGACCAGTTTCCGGTGGTGTAATGGCATTCGAGTACTTCGGGAATCTTTTCGAGCTGTTTTACGGCAATAGGGTTGCTCATGGCCTTGTCGAGATAAATGCCGATATAGGCCATGGTGGTATAGCCCATTACCTTGGGGTTGATAACGAACTTGGAGCCGGCCAAAAGTCCCGATGCCTCCAATTTACGCAGGCGCTGATGGATGGCCGCTCCCGAAATGCCGATATTACGGGCAATTTCAAGAATGGGTTTACGGGCATCTTCCATCAGGTACCTTAAAATTTTTTTGTCGATACCGTCTATTTTTACCTTTTCGTCGCCTGATTTCATAGAAGTTGTGTCGAATTGTCGTTAAAAGTATAAAATTACAAATAGACAGTAAGTAAATAAGGTCGTAGGGGATTAAATAATTTGGGTTTCGGTATTGTACCCTAGATAGGGCACCTCGTATTCCTTGAAAACGATTCCGTGGGCTTCGAGTTCCGAGAGGATGGGTCCGTACACCTCTTTGTGAATGGGAATCTGTATACCGGGCGTTGTTATCTTTCGGTTCAAAATGGCCAAAGTGGCCATGGCCACCGGAAGGCCTACCGTCTTTGCCATGGCGGTGTGGGTCCTGTCTTTGCCGACGACTACCATATTGGCGTCTATCTGCCGTTTTTGGCCCTCGAGTTCGTATCCGAATTTATGGTACATCACGACCATGTCTTTGTCACCGTCGTCCAACGACCAGCTTTCTTCAAGAATTTGCTGGAGTATTTGGGCGGGAGTGGCCCTTGCCAAGGTAATGGTTTTGTCGGGATCGAACAGTTTGAGTTCGAGAAGTTTCTCCCATACAATGTCGTCTTGGTCTATCTTTAAATAGTGTCTTAGCTTCAGTTCTACCGAGTCGGTGGGCGAATAGGGAAGAAAAAGGTTGGTAAAATCGCGGTACGACATGCCCTCCGAATTTTCGATGATATAGCTGTCGTCGGTCATGCCCAACTGAACAAAGATGTTCCAGGCCTTGGAGAATCCGACGCGGCGCAGGGTTCCGCGGTACAGGGTGAGTACATCCTGAAGTCCGTAGGCTTCGCGGTAGTTCAGCGAGTCCCTGTTGGCATAGCCCTCGAAACGGCCGTACCCTTCGATTTCGAAAAACTCCGTCCTTCTGAAGAGGCGGTGGTAGGGAATGTATTTGTAGGTGCCCTCCTGTATAAACTTGGCCGCCCCCCCCTGACCGGCCAGAACGACATTTCTGGGGTTCCAGGTAAATTTGTAGTTCCAAAGGTTGTTATCGCTTTCGGGGGCCAGCAATCCTCCGGTAAAGGATTCAAAAAGCAGCATTCTGCCTCCTTTTTCGGTAATCCGGTCGATCACCTGCATGGCGCTCATGTGGTCGATGCCCGGATCGAGGCCTATCTCGTTCATAAAGACCAAGCCTTTTTTTTCGACCGCCTTCGATAGTTCCCTAAGCTCCTCGCCGATGTACGAAGCGGTTACCAAATGCTTGCCATAGGCGAGGCAATCGCGGGCCACGGTGATGTGCATGCGGGCAGGAAGCATCGAAACGACAATATCGGAGTCGTCAACCAACTTCCTGCGCAACGAATCGTTCAATATGTCCAAGTGTACTACACGGCATGCAGGATGCCGGGCAATGGATGGGGGAACGGCTTCCGGATGCAGGTCGCCAATGGTGATTTGAAGCCTTTCCGACGCAGATTTCCCCAAAAAATAATCGAGCAGGTATGAGGTAGATTTTCCTGCGCCGATTACCAGAATTTTACGTGGCATATAATCTTTTTTTAAGTTTGTGCTATAGTTACTAAGGTATAAATTGTTATAAATATAAAAAATAATATATTTGGTGTTATGAACAAAACAATCTGTGGGGTCGGGGCCCTGTTGGGCATGTTGGCGGTAATTTTGGGGGCCTTTGGCGCGCACGGCTTGGAAAAGCTGATCGACCCAAGTAGCCTTCAGAGCTTCGAAACCGGGGTTCGGTATCAAATGTACCACGCATTGTTATTGTTGGTCTTGGGGGTGATGCCCCAGCTAGGGGCCTCGGACAAAAAGGCCATCTTTTACTTGGTAGGTGCGGGTACCGTGCTTTTTTCATTTTCTATTTACCTATTGGCGACCAACGAATTGACGGGTTTCGATTTTCGATCGATCGGTTTTGTGACCCCCGTTGGTGGCACCTTGCTGATCGTGGGATGGGGGTTGTTCGGCTACAGGGTGTACAAGCGTTTCAACTAAGGGATGTTCTTTAACTGATATATAAATAACCGCTATGGTTAAAACAAAACTCGATGGACAACACAACAAATGGTAGGCCTTCCATTTCCTTGGAAGCCTATGGTATCACGCACAACAATTTTCATTATCAACTCTCCCCGGAACAGCTTCACGAAATTACCCTAAAAAAAGGGATGGGCAGGGAGGCTTCTTCAGGGGCCTTGGCCGTCAATACCGGGGAATTTACCGGCCGGTCTCCGAAAGACCGTTTTATCGTTAAGGACGCGGTGACCGAGGACAAGGTTTGGTGGGGCGATATAAACATCCCCTTTTCGCCCGAAAGCTTCGATGCCCTGTACGACAAGGTCATCGCCTATCTGAACGAAAGGGAGCTATATGTTCGCGACTGCTATGCCTGTGCCGACCACAACTATCGGATGGATATTCGGGTGGTGACGGAGTACCCTTGGTCGAACCTCTTCGCGTACAACATGTTCATTCGCCCTACCGAGGAAGAATTGAGGCATTTCGATGTAGAGTGGACCGTTATCAATGCGCCCGGCTTTAGGGCCGATCCGAAAACCGATGGTACGCGCCAACACAATTTCGCACTCCTCAACTTTACCCGAAAGATTGTCTTGATCGGGGGAACGGGCTATACGGGCGAGATTAAGAAAGGTATTTTTTCGGCCCTGAACTTTATTCTCCCGGTAATGAAGAAGACCCTGCCGATGCACTGTTCGGCCAATGTGGGCCCAAAGGGCGATACGGCTATCTTTTTCGGGCTTTCGGGAACGGGCAAGACCACCTTGTCGACCGATGCCTCGCGCAAGCTGATCGGCGATGACGAACATGGCTGGAACAACGAGAACGCGGTGTTTAATTTCGAAGGGGGATGCTATGCCAAAGTGGTCGACCTATCGGAAACAAAGGAGCCCGAAATCTATGCGGCAATCAAAAAAGGGGCCCTTTTGGAGAACGTAATCATGGACGAGGCCGGAAACGTCGATTTCTCCGATACCCGTATTACCCAGAACACTCGGGTGAGCTATCCGATCTACCATATCGCCAACGTACAGCGTCCTTCTATCGGAAAGAACCCGAAGCATATTTTCTTTTTGACCGCTGATGCCTTTGGGGTATTGCCCCCGATATCGAAACTGACCGCAAGCCAGGCGGCCTACCACTTTATTTCGGGCTATACGGCCAAGGTGGCAGGAACCGAGGCCGGCGTCGTTGAGCCGGTCCCCTCTTTTTCGGCCTGTTTCGGTGCGCCCTTTATGCCCTTGCATCCGGCCAAATACGCAGAAATGCTCAGTAAAAAAATGAAGGAGGCCGGGGTGAACGTTTGGCTGGTCAACACAGGTTGGACGGGCGGACCCTACGGCGTGGGTACCCGAATGAAATTGAAATATACCCGGGCCATGATCAATGCCGTACTCAATGGAGACCTGGGGCTCTACGACTACGACCACTACCACATACACTCCGTTTTCGGGGTGGCCCAACCGAGGGAATGCCCCGGCGTACCAACAGAAGTGCTGAGTCCGCGTGCCACTTGGAACGATGATCAGGCCTACTATACCACCGCATTTAAGCTGGCCAATGCCTTTCGTACAAATTTTAAGCAGTTTGAGGCATACGCCAGTGAAGAGATCCGTCGCGGCGGCCCCCAGCGTTATGCCTTTTAGCGAAGCGGCCAGATAGTCGTAAAACAAAAAAGCGGACTCTTTACGGGGTCCGCTTTTGTTCTTTGGGCCAAGAAACCCTATTTTTTGTTGACGGAACTGATATACTTTTGAAGTGCCATGGTCATCGACGGCGTTTCAGGGGTGGGCGCCTTGATGTCTATTCGAAGGCCCGCTTCGGTGGCCGCACTGATGGTCGAATTCCCGAAAACGGCAATACGGGTATCGTTCTGCTTAAAATCGGGGAAGTTCTTCAACAGGGATTCGATGCCCGAAGGGCTAAAGAACACCAAAATATCGTAATAGACGTCCCTCAAATCCGATAGGTCGCTAATAACGGTTTTGTAGAATATACCCCGTTTCCAATCAATGCCCAACTCATTTAGCGTGTTGGGTATAACGTCTTTTAACACGTCGGACGAAGGTAGCAGGAACTTCTCGTTTTTGTACTTTTTAAACAGGGGGACCAAGTCTTGGAAATTTCGCTGCCCTACATAAATTTTACGCTTGCGGTAGACGACATACTTTTGAAGATAGTACGCCACGGCTTCAGATTGGCAAAAATACTTCATGGAATCGGGTACCTTGAACCTCATTTCTTCGGCAATCCTGAAAAAATGGTCAACCGCGTTCCTACTGGTCAAAATAATCGCAGTGTAATTCTTAAGATCGATTTTCTGTTGGCGAACGTTTTTTGCGTCTACTCCCTCGACATGGATGAAAGGCCTAAAATCAACTTTGACTTTTTCCTTATCTATTAGCCTAGAGTAAGGCGAATTTTCCATTTTGGGTTCTGGTTGAGAGACCAAAATCGTCTTTACTTTCATATAACTCAAATTATAGTTGCAGATAACCGCCAATGATTATAAATGGGGAAATTTCGAGAGCGCAAAGGTACAAAATAAAATAGAAAAAGTAGTTGGCAATGAATTTTTGATGATTCCTCAGCACTGTGACCCAACCGATTATATTTATGAGGAGAATGAGCAAAATTGCTCCGTAAATAACAAGGTTTGGGGTTTTTACTACATATACGATAAGCAAATTGGCCATGAACATGACAATTCCGCTGTAATTGAAGTAAGAAAGTTTTTTGAATATGACCTCGCTAACTACCTTGTTCGATCCGAAAATATAGCCATTGGCCAGCTGAAGCGTGGTTTTTACCAGGAGAAACAACAGTATAAAGCCCAAAATAATGAGGTACATGAAAGGGTATTCGTCATTGGGCGGGGCGATTGTCTTTCGTGCCAAATAAACGAAGAGTGCGAAATTGGTAGTTTGAAATACGGTGAACAAAATATGGAACCAATTCACCAACTTTTCCTTTTTGTTGTACAGAAAGATGTACTTGTTGTTGAAGGGCAGAATAATAAAGTTCAGAAACCGGGTGTAGAACAGGCGTTTGGCCAATACCAAAAAAAGTAGGCTGGCAACCAATATAATGGTCATCCAATCGGCGGTACCGGCTGTTCGTAGTATAGGTTCCATCAGTCAAATTTAGTGTTTGTGCCATTGATGCCGGGCAACAACCCATTTTCCGATATGCCGATCCTAAAATAAGCGGGGTCTTTCATTTTCGGTTTCGGAAACTTGAATATAAAGCTTACCGTGTCGTTCGCGGGCAGGGCCTTAAGACTGTCGTCAACGATACGGGGTTCTATGGCCATACGGTCTTTCACGTCCTTAAAGCTAGTCAAATAAGCAATATTGAATTTTATTTTTTTTAAGTCTATGTCTTGGTCGTAGGGGTTGTAGACCTTGAATTCCTGTTCCCTTTCGAGATCGAGGTGAATAGGTTCCTCGACCAGGGTGCGCAGTTTGCGAAAAGATTCGAAGTCATCGATGTACTTGCCATAGAACACCTTGCCGTCGGCCCGGGTCAGTTCCAGGTCGGGGGCTTTTTGCTTGCGCCGTGTCACATAGAGGATTTTTTGATGCTGTACCTTGGCTTCCGATTCGTCTATCGAGTATTGGTTTCGCCGGTACATCAGGTTGTTGAGCGAAAAGGTGGGTACGCCGGCATAAAAGGCGTACATCGGGGCATTGCGGTACGAGTTTTCGAAAACGACGGGCGTATCGCCTATCTTAGACTTTATCTCCGCTATCCACTCCTTGTTTCCATGGGTCTCGTATACAATCGGGGAAATAGGCTCGTAAACCAATCCGACCCTCAAATACAGAATGAGTATTCCGTTGACGATCCCGGTGCGGTAGATCCACTTTCGCAGGGTCTCGTTTTCGATCATCTGTCTAAAGACCAGTATGATCAATGGGATGGTGATAACAATGATCCATTGGGTCTGTATGCGTCTGTTGAAGCTGGACATGAAAAAGAACAGGATGATCCCGTAGGTCAAAAAAAGCAGGGCCCTTGTGAACTTGTCCTTTTGTCTTGTTTTGAACAACGCCCAATAGATCCAGGGGAAGGTAAGTCCGAAGAGCGCGATAAGGTTTACGAAATAGCCCAAGGTGTACTTGGTAAAGCTGTACGGGTCGTTGGGCCGGTCGAACAAGTGGTACTTTATGGTTACAAAATCGTTATGGTACAACCAGATAAAATGGGGCGTGTAGCATGCCAGGGCCACTATTACGGCCAACCAGGCATTTTTTAGCGTGACCAATTTCAGGTTGGAAAGCAGGACAAATACGATGACCAGGACCGCATGGTACTTGCTGTACATGAGCCCGGCCATGGTCATGCCGAGAATTACGCCCCAAACCCATGTCGGCTTTGCCAAAAAGCGCTTGTAGACATAGAGAAAGAGGGCCGTAAAGAACAATAAAGGGGTATCGGGAAGGGTAAAGAAGCCATAGGCGTTCAACAGGGCCATTGAAAAGACCAGTACAAAAAAATGGACGACGTAATCTTTCTTCCTCGGATGGTCGATACAGGCCCACAGTACGATGAACATAAGTGACGAGAGTATGCAACTCATAAAGCGTACCCCCAGTTCCCCGTCAAAAAACATACCGCTAAGCCGTACCATCAGTGCCACCAGAGGCGGGTGGTCGAAATAGCCCCAGCTCAATTTTTGGGCGTAATGCCAGTAATAGGCCTCGTCGAAAATAAGGGGCGTAAAATAAGATTGTACTAGATTGAGAACAAAAACGATACCCAACAGCAGTAAAAATATTCGAGGTAATTTAGGTTTCATTGTTTCGTTGGATAACACAATTATAAAGGGATGTCCGGTATTACAACGGGCAAAATTACGAATTATGATACAGTTGCAATCGCTAAAAATTTCACAATTCATGGGTTGGCGCGTACTGACAATATTGAAAATGCTATTTTTGCCGAACTAGCAACCATCGTATGTCAGATAGTCTGGTCATTATACCCACCTATAATGAGATTGAGAACATAGAGCCCATTATCGAGGCCGTTTTCGGTCTGAACAAAGCGTTTCATGTGCTTATCGTCGACGATAACTCTCCCGATGGCACATCGGACAAAGTCCGCGAACTGCAGACCCGGTATCCCGATTCCCTGTTCCTGGAGGTCAGAACCGAGAAGTCGGGCTTGGGAACCGCATATATCCACGGTTTCAAATGGGCCATTGCCAAAAAGTACGACTACATTTTTGAAATGGACGCCGATTTCTCGCACAACCCCGAAGATCTGACAAGGCTGTACCGGGCCTGTGCGAACGGGGCCGATGTCGCTGTAGGCTCGCGGTACAAGAAGGGGGTGAACGTGGTAAATTGGCCATTGCACAGGGTGTTGCTTTCCTATGGGGCATCGTTTTACGTAAAGGTGATTACCGGAATGCGCGTACACGACCCTACGGCAGGTTTCGTGTGCTACAAGCGGCATGTCTTGGAGAACATCGACCTCGATTCGGTACGCTTCGTAGGCTATGCGTTCCAGATCGAAATGAAATTCAGGGCCTACTTAAAAAATTACAAAATAGAGGAGGTTTCCATAATATTCAGGGACCGGGTAAGGGGCAAGTCAAAAATGTCTTCCTCGATTATCAACGAGGCCATAGTCGGCGTGTTCATGATGAAAGTCCGTAGCCTGTTTCAAAAAAGTCAATTTTAGGATGGACAAGATACTGATCA
Organism: Pseudozobellia thermophila; assembly: GCF_900141855.1. Classification (GTDB taxonomy): domain Bacteria; phylum Bacteroidota; class Bacteroidia; order Flavobacteriales; family Flavobacteriaceae; genus Pseudozobellia; species Pseudozobellia thermophila. Next base: position 65,250 of record NZ_FQYU01000001.1, on the reverse strand, counting down.
AAAACGCCAGGGTAGTCAACGAAAATTCGGTCATCGAGGCCGATGTACTCATAGAAAAGGACCTGATCGCCAGGATCGGTCCCGACATTTCCGATGATACGGCCAGGGTCGTCGATATCGACGGAAACTATCTGTTGCCGGGCCTTATCGACGATCAGGTGCATTTTCGCGAACCGGGCCTGACCCATAAGGGCGATATAGCGTCGGAAAGCAGGGCGGCCGTGGCCGGGGGAATTACCTCCTACATGGAGCAGCCCAATACCAACCCCCAGACCGTTACCCTTGAAAAACTGGAAGAAAAGTTCGCCATGGCGGCAAAGGCCTCGTTTGCCAACCATTCCTTCCTCTTCGGTGGGACCAACGACAACCTGGAAGAGATCAAACGCTTGGATAAGAACGCCTGTTCGGGGGTAAAGCTGTTTTTGGGATCGTCTACCGGCAACATGCTCGTCGACGACGAAGAGGTGATCGAAAAGATCTTTAGGAATACCGAAATGGTGATTTCGGCACATTGTGAGGACGAAGGCACCATTCGTGCCAACTTGGAGCGCTATAAAAAGGAATACGGCGACGATATCCCGGTAAAATTCCATCCCCTGATCCGAAGTGCGGAAGCGTGTTACCTATCCTCTTCAAAAGCCGTGGAACTGGCCAAGAAGACCGGGGCCCGTTTGCATGTTTTTCATTTGTCGACGGGAAGGGAAACGGACCTTTTTAGAAACGACATCCCCCTAAAGGATAAGAAGATTACGGCCGAGGTGTGCATTCACCACCTTTGGTTCTCCGATGCCGACTACGATAACAAGGGTACCCTCATCAAATGGAACCCGGCAGTGAAGACCGCCCAAGACCGTGCGCAGCTGTGGGAGGCCCTTCTCGACGACCGCTTGGATGTGATCGCCACCGACCATGCGCCCCACCTGTTGGAGGAAAAGGACCAGGTGTATACCAAGGCCCCTTCCGGTGGCCCCTTGGTGCAACACGCCTTGCCCGCCATGTTGGAAAAATACCACGAAGGCGTACTTTCCCTGGAAAAGATCGTAGAGAAAATGTGCCACAACCCGGCCATACTGTTCGATATAGAAAAAAGAGGCTATGTGCGCGAAGGGTATTTTGCCGACCTGGCCGTGGTAGACCTAAAGGATGCCTGGAAGGTTACCAAGGAAAACATAGCGTATAAATGTGGCTGGTCGCCCTTTGAGGGCACTACGTTTCGCTCAAAAATAAGCCATACCTTTGTAAACGGTCATTTGGCCTACGAAAACGGAAAGTTCTCTCCCGAGCCCCACGGAAGGCGATTGACTTTCGTTCGATAGGTATAACGGCACTGGACGATGAAGAAACTCAATGTACTTATCTTGGTTTTTTGGCTTTGGTCGTGCAACGAAAAGTTGCTCGAAAAACCCGACAACCTTATCGAAAAGGAAAAAATGGTGCAAATTTTAACCGATGTGGCCATTGTGAATGCGGCGAAGATAACCAATGTAAGCATCTTGCGCGATAACAACATCGATCCGATGGCCTATGTTTTTGAAAGGCACGGTATAGATAGCCTCCAGTTTGTTGAAAGCGATAGGTATTACGCATCCTTGCCTGCCGAGTACGAGGAAATCTATCTGAAGGTAGAGGCCGTTCTCGAGGGGCGACAAAAAGAATTCGAAGACGCAAAGGCGAAGAAAGATAGCCTTATGCGCCTGGAGGCCGAGCGCAAACAGAAGGCGGCCAAAAAGCTTAAGGATTCTCTTCGCTAAACTTCTCGCAGCAAAACCGAATGACGGGACCCAAGGGTTCGAACTGAAAATCGAGGTCGTCCCGTGCTTTTGAGTTGTCGTAGATTTCACGGTGCTTTAGCGATTTCACGGAGTTCTTGGTGATCCTTCTGCCCGTTTTGAACAACAGGTTTCTTGTATAATCGAACCAACGCCCGATTTCGAGCTGCCATGGCCTTAGTTCGATGCTAGGGGGCTTGAGACCCATGGCCTGTGCAATTTGGGTCATGATCTCGCGATAGGTCCAGTTTTCGGCAACCGCGATATAGCGCTCGTTTTTGATGTTGGAGTCCATCAGCTGCGCCATCATCTCGACCACATCGCCCACCGAAACGAATCCCGTACCGCCGGGCGGGTAAAACCGGTGCTGTTTTTGGGCTATCCCGAACAGGGCGCCACTGCCGTTTTCCCAGAATCCGGGGCCGATGATTACCCCCGGGTTGACCATGACCACGTCGATTCCTTCCTGCGAGGCCCTCCAGACTTCCATTTCGGCAGCCTGCTTGGTGCGTGCGTATACATTGGCATCTTGGGGCGTCCATGGGTTTTCTTCACGGGCTTTCTGCCCCTGTGGGCTATTGCCAATGGCCCCTATGGTGCTTACATAGCACAGTTTTTTAATCTTTTTGTCGATGCATAGGTTTGCAATATTGGCCGTGCCTTCGGTATTTGTTTTGTACAGCCTTTTGTAATCCCCGGGGTCGAAGGATATCAGGGCCGCGGTGTGGTAAACCCTATCAATGCCCGTAAACGCCGTTTCGAGGGCGGCAATGTCGTTCAGGTCGGCCTCGACCCATTCGATGGTATCGAACAAGGTGTCCACGTCTTCCTCGTAGTATCCAAATACCTTTTTTACCCTCTGAAGATCGCTGTCCTTTCGATAAGTGGCCCTAACGGCACATCCTTTCTTAAGCAGTTTAAGCAAAAGATGTGCCCCGACCAAACCTGTTCCGCCTGTGACCAAAACCATGTCCCAAAGTTAGCGAATAGACTTGGATAATTTCCTGTCGTACGACAAGGGTGGGCTCCGATTTACCGTTATATTTGCATGAAAATTTAGAAACAGGTAAAATGGCTTCAAACTTTGTCGAAGAATTGAAATGGAGGGGCATGTTGCACGATGCTATGCCCGGAACGGAAGAACATCTTTTAAGCGGAATGCAATCGGCCTATGTCGGTATTGACCCGACGGCGGATTCATTGCATATCGGGCATTTGGTAGGGGTGATGATGCTTCGCCACTTTCAATTGGCCGGCCACAAGCCCTATGCCTTGATAGGCGGGGCGACCGGAATGATCGGTGATCCCTCGGGAAAATCGGCGGAACGCAACCTTTTGGACGAAGCGACCCTAAGACATAACCAAAACGCCCTGAAGGAACAACTTTCACGCTTTTTGGATTTTGACAGTGCTACCGACAATGGCGCTGTTCTGGTCAATAACTACGACTGGATGAAAGACTTTTCCTTTCTCGATTTTATTCGCGATGTGGGCAAGCATATCACCGTAAACTATATGATGGCCAAAGATTCGGTCAAAAAACGCCTTTCGGCCGAGGCCAAGGAAGGGATGTCCTTTACCGAGTTTACCTATCAATTGGTGCAAGGTTACGATTTTCTATACCTCTACAAGAATTACAACTGTACCCTTCAAATGGGCGGTAGCGACCAATGGGGCAACATAACCACGGGTACCGAACTGATCCGGCGCATAGGAAACGGCAAGGGCTATGCCCTTACCTGCCCCTTGATCACCAAGGCCGATGGCACCAAGTTCGGAAAGACCGAAAGCGGAAACATTTGGTTGGATGCCGAGCGCACATCGCCCTACCGTTTTTACCAATATTGGCTGAACACCTCCGATGAAGATGCCGAAAAGTACATCAAGATATTCACTTTTTTGACGAAAGCTGAAATCGAAGCCCTTGTCGAAGAGCACCGACAGGCGCCCCACCTGAGAAGCCTGCAAAAACGGCTGGCAGAGGAGATTACCACCATGGTACACTCCCAGGAAGATTTGGAAAACGCGCAAAAGGCCAGTAACATCCTGTTCGGGAAATCGACATCGGAAGACCTGAAAAAGTTGGACGAAAAAACCTTCTTGGATGTCTTTGACGGGGTACCCCAGGCGGAGATTCCCAGGGCCGAACTTGGGGGCGGACTCGACATGATCGGGGCCCTGGCCGATAAGACCGGCTTTTTGGGCTCCAACAGTGAAGCGCGCCGCGAGCTGAAGCAGAATTCCATTTCAGTGAACAAGGAAAAGGTCAAGGCCGACTATATCATTACCGACAAAGACCTTATCAACGACAAGTTCGTGCTTTTGCAGCGGGGCAAAAAGAACTATTTCGTCTTGGTGGTGGCCTAGGGGCATTGCCTTGTGCACATGTGGGTTTTGGTAATCCAGGCCAATAAATTTGAACTGAATGCGTTAGTGTTCAATAGGTTTTTCCTAAAATTGAATTGCTATGAGAAATTTAGTTATTGGCCTGGCCGCCTTTGTAGTACTCTTGGCCTGCGACAAGATTGACGAACTTACCAAGTTCGATATCACCTATAAGAGTGAGGTGACCATTCCCGGAACGGTAGGGGTAGATTTGCCCTTCGATATTTTTACCCCGGATGTGGAAACAAACTCCGAATCGGAGTTCGAGGTAAACGATACCCGAAAAGACCTTATCGAAGAGATCAGGTTGACCGAATTGACCCTAAGGATAACGTCGCCCGAAGCGGCCGATTTTAGTTTTTTGGAATCTATTGAGGTTTATATTTCGGCCGAGGGCCTCGATGAGATAAAAATTGCCGAAAAGACGGATATCGACCCGAATACCGGAGCCGTTCTCGATGTCGATGTGATCGATGTCGATCTTCAGGAATATATCAAAAAGGACAAATTCAACCTGAGGTTGAATACGGTAACGGATGAGGTAATCAGTAGCGACCACGAAATAGAGGTGTCTTCCACCTTTTTTGTCGATGCCAAAATACTGGGACTTTAAAGGACCATCAGATTGCAGCCCCTGACATCGCTATGGTCGAAGCGGCCCAAAATCTCAAAGGTACCATCGGCATGGGCTTTGCCCAAGTCTTGCGTGGCGATGAACGAACACGAGTTTTTGTTGGCCAGGTCGATTACATTGATACCCCCTGTCTTGCCGGTTTTTTGATAGCTTAAGGGGTCTTCGGTATCGCGGATAAGGATTTTCATCCAAGGGGGTGTCTTGAATATGCCATTGCCCTTCGAATAGGCCTGTGACAACAGTTCGGTCATTCCGTATTCCGAATGTATATGGTCTACCCCGAACCCCTTTTTTAAGATTTCGTGCAGCTCTTCGCGAATGAGTTCCTTTCTTCGGCCCTTCATTCCTCCCGTTTCCATGACCATGGTGTGCTTCAGTTTCATCGGGCCTGTTTCGACCAGGTCGAGCAAGGCGAAGGAGACGCCTATCAATAGGGTCTTTTGTCCCGCTTCCTCAAGTTTGCCGAGCTGCGAGCGAAGGGCACTTAGGTCGTCGAGGTAGAACCCGCTGGCCCTGTGCCCACTTTTCTTGATGAGGTGGTCTACCATGTAGATCAATGAAGATCCCTGCCTTTCCAAATACGAGGGCAGAAGGGCAAGGATGCAATAGGCCGAAACATCGCCGTAAAAGTGCAAAAAGGCCTGTTCGAAGCTTTCTTCGTATATCCCGAGGTCGCTTACATAATGGGTGCTGGTCTGACTTCCGGTAGTACCGCTACTGGTAAAAAGGGCCTGGGGCGGTCGGTGTGTGGCGACTATTTTTTTTGACTTGAAAAAGGAAATCGGCAAGAAGGGGATGTCCGACACCCGTTCCACGGTAAGGTCGTTTTGTCCCAAGTGGTCGCAAAACGTTTGGTAAACCCTGTTGTTGCGATACTGAAAACGAAAAGTATCCAACGCGTGAAGGTTGAATTCGTCGAGGTCGGAAATAGTAAAAATGCCCTTGTCTTCCATGAAAAAATCGTAGTGCAAAAGTAATGATATCTTAAGGTTTGCTTACTGTGCTCAAGGCAAATACTTAGTGTTAAAATTTTAACATATAACGAATATTACCGTTAATCTTTATTAAATAACATAAAATATGGTTCCATTATTTTGAAGCGATCTTTAGACCTGTACCTTTATACAATTATAGCTTTTTGGAGCTACATTATAAATAAAATAGAAATTATGAGTCAGGTAAAAAATAATGATACCGTAAAAGTACATTACACAGGTAAGTTGGCCGACGGACAGGTCTTCGACAGTTCTGTGGAAAGGGGTGAACCCATTCAGTTCACATTGGGACAAGGGCAATTGATACCCGGTTTCGAGAAGGGACTGATCGATATGAAGGTGAACGAGAAGAAGACGGTGAAGATACCCATGAACGAAGCCTATGGCGAAACCAATGAGCAACTTATCCAAGAAGTGCCCAAAAGTCAGCTGCCTGACGATATTGAGCCAAAAGTGGGTATGGGCTTGGTAACGCAAACCCCTAACGGGCAAGAAATCAACCTCGTCGTAAAAGAGGTGAACGAAGCCTCTATCGTCGTCGACGGAAACCATCCTTTGGCGGGCAAGGACCTGATTTTTGACCTCGAAGTGGTCGAAATCGTCTAAGGTAAGACCAAGGGTCTCCTACGGAGCCTATTGGAAGATAAATACAAAGCCCTCATCGAGGGCTTTTATTTTACGACCAATTTTCTGTTGACCGTTTTATGGTTTGACCTGATCTGAAGCATATAAATGCCGGAATTCAGGGAACTAATGTTTAGGCTGTTGCGGTAGATCTTTTCGGTAAGTACGATTTTCCCAAAAACATCATATACCGTTACCTCCTTTGGTCCTTGGTTGTTCGAAACAATTTGTACGGTTTCGCCGAATGCCGGATTGGGGTATAGCTTAAGTCCCGCGAACGCTTGTTCGGCTTCTATCGATACGTTGTCCGATTCTTGCCCAAAAACCGCAAAGGAGCACAGCGTAAAGAGGCTTAGATAAAATAATCGCATGGCAATTGATTTGGGATCAATACCTTAAAGTTAGTGAAAGACGGTATTTCGGGTAGAAAAATGTTGTGAAACCTTACAAATTGTAGGTGATTGACAAAACGACGGTCTTTAATCGGAATTTAGTTGCAGATGGTCGAATTCATGAAACGCGGTTCTGCCAACCTACATTTTGTGGGAGCGGATTATTTTACGATCAACTTGCGCGTAGCAATGCGGTTCAGTTCGTAAACCCGCAAGACATATACGCCGGCGTCCAAATCGCCCAAAAACAACTCTTTGCCGTTGAGCTTCGTCTCCAGGACCTTCGTGCCCAGAACATCGTAAATGGCCACCTGTTTCGGGGCATTTTTGGAAGTACTGATGTATACCTTACCGTTGGTAACCGGATTGGGGTACAGTTTGAACCCCTCTATATCACCAACACTGCGACTACTTTGACCGTAGCTGAAAGAAATAAAAAATAAAGTTACTACAAGGTAAAAGTGCTTCATACAGTAGGTTATGCAAAAAATATACCACAAATATAATAAATCTTTGACTCGTACGTTGACGGATCTGTGTGAATGGTACGATTTTTCGGGCAAGAGGTAAAAAACCCCGCATTTGCGGGGTTTTTGAATATCTGTATTTGAACAATAAACTTAAAAGGAGAGGCTATAACCCAAGGAAAACGACATTCCGGGCTCCCTGAAAGAAGACCGGTTCGTAATTCCCCCAAAAGACTCGTACAAACTCTCACGGTCATCGTTTAGTATGTTGTTGGCCTTAAAGCTCACCTTAGAGCGCTGTTCCTCGCCGAACGTTTTGGAGATGTTGAAGTTCAGGCTATTGAAGGGTTGGATGAACACATCGGCATTCTGCCCGAAACCGATAATTTCCAAGGTCTTTCCCTGTACGTTGTAGAATAGGCCGGTCTCAAAGCCGCTTTCCCGATTGTCGTAGTTTAGGCCTACATTTATAAGGTAGGGCGACTGGCCTTGCAATTGCCGTGTATCGTCAATGGTCTCACCGTCGCGGGCAAAGATCTGTCTCGTCTCGTATTCCTGGTCTTCGCCTTTGGCCATTTCGATTTTGGAATCGATAATGGAAACGTTGAGGTTGAGGCTGAGGTCGCTGAGGCCCTCTGAAACGAAACCGAAGTTTTTGCGGGCCTCCAACTCTACCCCGAAAACATCGGCCGAAGGGGCGTTACGCGGCGTAATCTGGTTGGGGGCGACGTTGCTGTAGGCGACGATCTCGATGGGGTCGGTGAATTTTTTGTAAAAACTGCTTAGGGCCACCATTTGGGCCTGATTGCCGAAAATTTCGAACCTAAAGTCGAAATTGTCGATATAGGTGGGCACCAAATCGGGGTTACCGATAAAGATCCTACCGGTCAGCAGGTCGGTGATCTGTACTACCGAAAGTTCCTTAAAACTCGGTCTTGCCGTAGTCTTTGAATACGACACCCTAAAGTTCATATTTTCCTTGAATCCGTAGATCAAATTTGCGGAAGGAAAGAAATCGAGCTCGTCTATGGTCTTTTCGTTGTCGAATACTTCGGTTCCCGTATTGTTCTGTCCCGTAAAATACGTGGTAAACTGTTCGGCCCTCACACCTAGGATAGCGCGGAACTTTTCGGAAAATTTAAACTCGTTCGAAAGGTAGGCCGCGATCGTGTTCTGTTCGGAGTCGTAACTGTTGGCAGGTTGAAAATTACCCCTGATGTAGGAGCCCGAATTGTTGTCCAAGGTCCAGATGTTCTCGTCCGCCAAAATTGCGTCGGGGTCGCCGTTAAGGTCGGCCGTGGTAAAGTTACGGAAAGCGATGTTGTAGTTTTGTATTTCGTATTCCCGCTGTTTATAGCTATATAATCCGCCGAATTTTAGCAGGGACTTGTTGCCGAACAGTTCATAGCTCTTCGAAAAATCGACCTTTCCTACCGCATTGACCTCCTCAAGATCCCTCCACAGACGTTGCGGGAAACCGGCATCGGAGCTGATGGAGAAGCCATCGGGGTCGATAATGAAGGTGGTTAGCCTTACGTCTTTGTCCTCAACCTTGGCCAAGGTGGGCGACAGGCTCCATTCGGTAGTGAACGACGCATCTTCCGAGGTGTGTTTCCCCGAGAGCAATACGTTGGTCACCGAACGCTGGTAGTATTCCAGGTTGTCCTTGACTACATCGATATTATTGGAAAGCTGCGTTTCTTGGTTGTATAATGCCGCCTTGGTCTCCCCATTTTGAATGTGAAGAAGGTTCAATCGATATTTTGATTTTCCTGTTTTATAGGACAGTCCGGCCAGTGCCGATGCCAATACGTTGTTGGAGCCCAGGTCGCCTTGTTGTATCCGGTCGAAACGCAGTTCGTTGACGTCGCTGTCGGGACTTTTTTGATAGATGCCGTTTTCAAAACCCTCGTAAAAGGTAGTGGTGTTCTTATAGTCCAACGAGGCGATAAAGCCCAATTTGTTGTCCTCACCGACATCGAACTGGTTGCCGTAGCTAAAACCAAGGCTGAAATCGGGTTTTGAATTTTGCCTTTCGGTGGCGAGTGTTTTATCGAATGCACGTGTAATACCTTCCAAAGTGCCGTTCTCGGCTGAGTTTGACGGGCTGGGAATGTCGGTGCTCTTCGAAATGGGCAAATCCCTAGTTCCGTCGTCGAATCCGAGGAAATCGGTTCCCCCGCCTTCATAGCTTACATAATTGTCTTGAAAGTGCATGCCGGGGTTGTATCCGATAGATGCCGAAAATGACATTTGTTTTTGGGTGGGGAAATCTTTGGTGACGATATTGACCACACCCCCGGTGAAGTCGGCCGGCATTTCGGCCGCGGCCGATTTAAGAACGATTACATTCTCTAGGATGTTCGTTGGGAAAATGTCCATTTGAACCGTGTTCTTGTCCGGATCGAGGCCTGGGATGTCCATTCCGTTCAAAATGGATTTGGTATAGCGGTCGCCCAATCCCCTAACGTATACGTATTTCCCTTCTTGCACCGATACTCCGGGCACTCTTTTTACGGCCGAGGCGATATTGCTGGCCCCCGTGGTTTTTATGGCCTCCAAGGACAAGCCGTCCATTAGGGTCACCGAATTTTTTTGAAGGTTCAAGACCGAGGCTTCCGTATTCTTTCTAACGGTGGTCGTTACGACTACTTCATCCAATTGGGAAGATGCCGGCTCCAGGGTAATGTTCACCTCTACCGTTTCATTGGCCTTGACTTCCACCCCTGTTACTTCTTTGGATGTATACCCAAGATAGGAAAATGATACGGTATATGTGCCAGGTTCCACTTCTAGCGAATAGGCCCCGTCAAAGTCGGAAGAGGCCCCGATTGTGGTCCCTTTGATCAATACATTGGCAAATGGCAGTACATCGTTAAACTCACCGTCCATCATTTTTCCGGTTATGGTCCCGGTTTGGGCAAGGCACCACTGTCCGAGGACAAGGGTGGTTGCCAAGAGAATTTTCTTTAGCATTTTCTGTTAGTTTAAATAGCGCTCAATTATTTAATAAAATAGTCCAAAGGCTTAATTTTAAGCCTTTGGACACTATTATCTTTTAGTAATATTACTGCTGCCTATTCCAGTTCGCTTGAGGCCAAGGCCCATGAAAATACCGATAGGTCGGCACCTACTCCTTCACTGGCCTCAGCGGCACTTGTGATGGAGCTGGCGTTGTCGGTAAACTTGCTTTCGTCACCGGCAGTGTAATCGCCAGCGAAAATGGCATCCAGTGTAGTGCCTTCAGGAACTACGATTTCCCAGTTCGAGAAGCTGATACGATCGGCGGAAAGTTCCGCTGCCGAGTCGGCACCACTGATGCTAACGGTAGACTCTGCCGCGAATCCGTAGGCCAAAACATTGTTGAGGTCGGCAATAAGGCCATCCCTTAACTCGGCGTACATGCTCGATGTTCCCGCACCGATCAGGGTAATGTTCTCCATGGTGAAACCACCTTCGGTAGCGGCACTTCCTTCGGGGCCGTCAAGTTCAAGACCTGTTCCCGATTCGCCTCCCATGATAATTACACCGTTCGACAGGGTCCCGCTCCAGGCTTGGTCGGCATCGAAACCGTCGTCGCCCTGTGCCCAGATAATGGCATTGGTCACATTAACGGTTCCGCCGAACCATTCGATACCGTCATCCTGGTTGGCTACAACCTCAATGTTCTCGATGACCGTACCCGATCCTACGCCACCAAGGGTCAGGCCGTTGATTTCGTTGTCTTGTCCAATAGTGATACCACCGTGGCGGATGGAGATGTATTTGAGGATACCCGAGTTGTCCTCAGGCTCGTTACCGCCGTATTGTCCGTAAGACTCATCGGCCGGCAAGCCTTCGATCTGGGCCGTTTCAAGGTCTCCGTTTACCGAGATGGGCGCCTTGCCCAAAACGATGAGTCCGCCCCAAAGTCCTGTATCGGAGTCGCTCAAGGTACCGGTTGTCTGCCCCTGTTCGATACCGTCGAGTACGGAAGTGAAGATGATGGGGCTGTCTGCAGTTCCCTCTGCCATAATTTTCCCGCCTTGGTCGACGATAAGTGCTGAGGCAAGGGTCTCTTGACCTTCCTCGCCCTTGATGATGGTACCGGCCTCGATGGTCAAGGTAACACCGTTGTCAACTACTACCCGGCCATCCAAAACATAGATGTTCTCCGCGGTCCAGGTTTCGTCTTCGGTAAGAATGCCGGTCTTTGTTATGGTAGTTCCCAAGGGAGCGGCAGGAATTGCTCCTTGACTGGCGCCCAAGGTCCATGAGAAAACGTCTATGTTGGCACCTACACCTTCACTTGGCGATCCGACCGCCGTGGCATTTTCCAAGAATTTACTTTCGTCACCGGCAGTGTAATCGCCAGCAAAAATGTCGGCCATTACCAAGCCTTCGGGCAATACCACTTCCCAGTTCGAGAAGGAGATACGATCGGCGGCAAGTTCCGCTGCCGAGTCGGCACCACTGATGCTAACGGTAGACTCTGCCGAGAATCCGTAAGCGAAAACATTGTTAAGATTGGCGATAAGGCCGTCCCTTAACTCGGCGTACATGCTCGATGTTCCCGCACCGATCAGGGTAATGTTCTCCATGGTGAAGCCACCTTCGGTAGCGGCGCTTCCTTCGGGACCGTCAAGTTCAAGACCTGTACCCGATTCGCCTCCCATAACGACCACACCGTTCGATAGGGTACCGCTCCAAGCTTGGTCGGCATCGAAACCATCGTCTCCCTGTGACCATACCAAAGCATTGGTCACATTAACGGTTCCGCCGAACCATTCGATACCGTCATCCTGGTTGGCTACGACCTCAACGTTCTCGATGACCGTACCCGATCCTACACCACCCAGGGTCAGACCGTTGATTTCGTTGTCTTGTCCAATAGTGATACCACCGTGGCGGATGGAAACGTATTTGATGACACCCGAGTTGTCCTCAGGCTCGTTACCGCCGTATTGTCCGTAAGACTCATCGGCCGGCAAGCCTTCGATTTGGGCCGTTTCAAGGTCTCCGTTTACCGAGATGGGCGCCTTGCCCAAAACGATGAGTCCGCCCCAAAGACCTGTATCGGAGTCATTCAAGGTACCGGTTGTCTGCCCCTGTTCGATACCGTCGAGGACAGAAGTAAATATGATGGGCTTGTTGGGCGTACCCTCTGCCATGATTTTTCCGCCTTGGTCTATGATAAGTGCAGAGGCCAGGGTCTCCTGACCTTCCTCGCCCTTGATGATGGTACCGGCCTCGATGGTCAAGGTAACACCCTCGTCCACTACTACCCGGCCATCCAGAATATATATGTTTTCGGCTTCCCAGGTTTCGTCCTCCGTAATAATACCCGTTTTGGTAATTTCCTCACCTGCGGGATCTGGATCCGGGTCGGGGGTTGGGGTTGATCCACCGTCGTCACTGCTACATGAGGCAATAATGACTAATGAGGCAATGGCCATTAAAGAGAAAAGAGATTTTTTCATTTCGTTGCTATTAATTTCATTAATTGAATGTTGGCATTTGAGAAATACCTGATTAATTGAATACCGCAAATAACGAGAGGGGCTGTAAAAGTCGGGTTACGTGCACATTAAATCTGTTTTGCAATAAGGTTAGTTTAATGTTACTACATTAAATCAACGTTAAGACGGTTTGGGGTATATGTATTATCTTTATCTTGGTGCGGTTAACTTATGAGTAATACAAGATGAAAAAGAAAGACATCAAGATTTTGTTGGTAGACGATGAGCCTGATATTCTGGAGATTATAGGCTATAACCTTTCCTCTGAAGGATATCAGATATTCACCGCCAAGAATGGTGTTGAAGGGGTGGCCCTTGCCAAAAAGAAGCAGCCGCATCTCATAATTCTTGATGTGATGATGCCCGAGATGGACGGTATCGAAGCCTGTGAGGTCATTCGAAGTACCCCTGGTCTCGAAAACACCATCATCACGTTTCTTACCGCCCGGGGCGAAGATTATTCGCAGGTGGCCGGCTTCGATGCCGGTGCGGACGACTATATTACAAAACCCATCCGGCCAAAGGTATTGGTGAGTAAGGTCAAGGCCCTGTTGAGAAGGCTTAAGGAAGACCACGCCCCCCAGGAAGATATCGTCAAGGTCGGCAATATCGTTATCAATCGCGAAGAGTACAAGATTGTGAACGACGGCAAGGAACTTGTTCTGCCCCGTAAGGAGTTCGAACTTCTGGCCTTGTTGACTTCCAAACCGAGCAAGGTGTTCAAAAGAGAGGTGATCTTGGATCGGGTTTGGGGCAACGAAGTGGTCGTAGGTGGCCGTACCATTGATGTCCATATTAGGAAACTTCGCGAAAAAATCGGGGAAAACCACTTTAAGACCGTTAAGGGTGTCGGGTATAAATTTGTGCTCTGATCGATAACTTTCCTTGGTTTCAACTTATTTACGTTAATTTTGTTCGCGGATCCATAAACATGTAACGTGGTCCATCTGCTACCAAACTAAAGTAAAAAATGGCCACACAGCTAAAACGGTCGTACCGATTTGCACTGCGATCATCATTGTTTGTTTCCTGTGTTTTCGCGGTGGTATTATCGGGCTTGTTGTTCCTTTGGGGTGTCTTTGACCCCCTTTTGGTGATGGTCTCCGTGCTCTTGCTTTTTGCGGTGGCCTTCAGTGTACTTCAAATTAGGATCGAACGCTTCATTTATCGCCGTATCAAGCAGATTTACGACGATGTGACCTTGTTGGAGGGGTCTTCCTTGGTTTCCGGCCCCATTACCACCGATATGAAAACCTTGACCGAGGAGATCGAAAAATTCGCCAAGGACAAAAAAGTCGAGATCGACACCCTGAAAATCAGGGAGGAATACCGAAAAGAGTTTTTAGGCAATGTTTCCCATGAGCTAAAAACCCCCCTGTTTACGGTACAAGGCTATATAGAAACCCTGTTGGACGGGGCCATTAACGACAAAAACGTCCGAAAGAAATACCTGCAAAGGGCCAACAAAGGGGTGGAGCGGCTTATTTATATCGTAAAGGACCTCGACCTTATAACCAAGCTCGAGGTGGGCGACCTCAACCTTAAAAGGGAAAAATTCGACATCATCGAGCTTATCCAGAGTGTCTTTGATCTTCTTGAGATGAAGACCGAAAAAAAGAACATCGTCCTTACCTTCGATATGGAGTATAACGAGCCCATCTACGTGTTCGGGGACAAGGAGAAGATCCAACAGGTAGTGACCAACCTTTTGGTCAACTCCATCAAATACGGACATCCCGAGGGTACGACCGAGGTCAGCGTGGAGAACCTTATAAAGAACAAGGTAATCGTCAGGATCACCGACAACGGGGAGGGTATTCCCGAGCAGCATATTCCCAGGCTCTTCGAACGGTTTTACCGGGTCGATAAGAGCGGTAGCCGAAGCGAGGGGGGCTCCGGCCTGGGGCTATCCATTGTCAAACATATTATCGAGGCGCATAACGAGAAGATTTATGTGGAAAGCGAAATAGGCGTCGGTTCCGAATTTTCGTTTACCTTGGAAAAGGCGGGGCCCGACGATGGGGAGGCACACGAAAAAACAGAGGACTGAATCAAAGAAAAGGAATATTGAGTGGGAAGCAAGAACAAGCTTAAACGGTTTAAGGAAAACGAGACTTTTGCAAATGTAATTCAACCGCGTAGGGAAGAAGTAAAGAACGGCTTCCCGCTTCGCGGAAATTGGGCGGGCCATTTTGGCAACGACCATCCGATCGTGTTGGAACTGGGTTGCGGAAAGGGCGAGTATACGGTAGGTCTGGCCCGGCGCGATGCCCAAAAGAATTTTATAGGTATCGATATCAAGGGGGCGCGATTATGGCGTGGCGCCAAGACCGCCTTGGAAGAAAACCTGGGTAACGTGGCCTTTTTGCGCACCCAAATAGAACTGGTGGACGAAATTTTCGGCGAAAACGAAGTTTCAGAAATCTGGATCACCTTTCCCGACCCCCAAATAAAGTACAAGCGTACGAAACACAGAATGACCAATGCGGCCTTCTTAAAAAGATACCGACGTATTCTAAAACCGGACGGAATCGTGCACCTGAAGACCGATAGCGAATTCATGCACGGGTATACCCTGGGCCTCTTGCACGGCCTCGGGCACGAGGTAATCTATGCCAACCACAATGTGTACAAGAACGAGGGAAGTCCAAAAGAGGTGTTGGAGCTTCAAACTTTCTACGAAAAACAGTACCTTGAAATCGGAAAACCGATCACGTATATCCAATTCAAGGTAAACTGAACATGTTGCACTTGTCGATCTTGTTTTTTGCGACCTTTTCCGCTGCCTTCATGGCAACGGTACCACCGGGCCTGTTGAACATGAACGCGGCCAAGACCAGTGTAGAAAAAGGCAAGGCGAACGGTATCATCTTTAGCTTGGGCGTTTCTACGGTTGTGGTGCTGCAGGCTACGATAGCGGTGTATATTTCCAAGTTCCTGCACAAGAACCCCGAGGTAGTGGATGTGCTGCTTAAGATTGCCGTGGGGGTGTTCGCCTTTTTTGCCGTCTATTTTTTCGTCGCGGCCAAAAAAAACAAGAGAAAAGACCCGGAACTGGTCGAGGTAAGCAAGAAAAACAGCTATTTTAAGGGGATGTTGCTGGCCGCGCTCAACCTGTTGACCATTCCTTATTACAGCGGACTCAATATCATGTGGAACGCCTCGGGGTGGATCAAATTCGAGGTTTGGGATATTCTGACCTTTATTTTGGCCGCCGGTGGTGGAACCTTTACCGTACTCTATATGTACACCGTGTATTTCAACAAATTGGAGCGTAAGACCGATCGCTTCTCCAAGAACAGCAATTACATCCTGTGTGTGTTGATGCTCATACTTTTGGTAATCACCCTATCGAGAATATTCTATTGAATGAAAGCCGAAAACAAAAATTTTTTTCAAAAGGTATACGAGGTCGCCAGACAGATTCCAGAAGGCCGCGTTACCTCTTACGGTGCCATAGCCAAGTACCTGGGTGCGGCCCGAAGTGCCAGGATGGTGGGCTGGGCCATGAACGGTGCTGGTGCGGTAGAGGGGGTTCCGGCGCACAGGGTGGTGAACAAAATAGGCCTGTTGACGGGCAAGCATCATTTCGAAGGAAGCAATTTAATGCAGCAGCTCTTGGAAAACGAGGGTGTTAAAGTGGTCGATAATAGGGTAATCGATTTTGAAAGGCATTTCTGGGACCCCTTTAAGGAATTGGGTTAGTCGCGGTGTTTAATCAAAGGTCAGGGTAAAGACCGTTTCTTCGTTCGAGTTCACCTGAATGTTCCCACGGTGCAGTCGCATAATCTGTTTCGATAGGCTTAGGCCGATTCCCGTGCCGGTTCGCTTTGTGGTAAAAAAGGGCACAAAGATCTCGTCGATCATGTCAGGGGAAATTCCCGGTCCGTTGTCCCGAACCTGTATGAATTTCTTGTTTTTTTTGTCGATACCGGCCCATAGCTCGATTTTGCCGTTTTCTTGGTCGCCCAACGACTGCTGTGCGTTCTTGCCCAAATTCACCAAGACCTGGGTAATTTGTTTGACATCGATGTACAGTTCCAGGTCCTTGGGAACGACCGATAGTTCGATCTCGGCTTTGCTGATGCCCGATTTTTCGCCCAGTAACATCTTTACCTTGTCCAGCAGCCGTATGGCCGGTATGAGCTCCCTGTCAGGGTCAGGGACACTTAAAAACTTGCGGTACGACTGTACAAAGTTCATTAGGTCGTTGCCCTGTTCACGGATGACCTCGAGACCTTTTACGGTACTTTGCAAATGTTGCTCGGGCAATTCTTCACTAAGGGCTTCGGCCTGCCCTTTTTTATAATATTTGAGTATCGATTCCGAAATGGAGGTTATCGGGGTTATGGTGTTCATGATCTCGTGGGTGAGTACGCGTATGAGCTTGACCCAAGAGTCGGTTTCCTTCTCGTCCAGTTCCTTGCGTATGTCCTGTACCAATACGAGCAACAAAGCTTGGTCGTCTACGTTGATGGCCGTGGTCTTGAGGGCAAGATCCGTCTTTTCGCGCTCATTGGTCAGCTGGTGGGTGCTGCTGCCGAAAGGTTGAAGGTCGGCAAACTTTTCGTAGAGGTCGATGTCGATCTGTTTTAACTGCTTCACATGGTTCAACGGATGGTAGTTGAGGAGTTTTTCTATGCTGGGATTGGCGTAGAGGATATGGCCCTTGGGGTTGATGGTCATAATGCCGATATCGGCATGTTTCAGGATTTCTTGGTAAAACTGTTCCTGGGCCTGCTTTTTTAGATGGATGTCCTGGATCATCGAGTTGAGCGTGTTCAGGCTGTGGTTCAGCTCCTTGAGCGAGCGTACACTTAGTTTTTCCGGGAAGCGCAACGTAAAATCCTCATTTTTTATGGCATCGAAGAAATACGCTATTTTTCTATTGGTCTGGTTGACGTAGTAGATCAAGAAATAGGTCTGCACAATGAGAAGTACTAGGGCCAATGCACATAAAACGTACCTGCCGTCGAAAAAGAGGAAACCCAAACCCAACGACGTAAGGGTAAGGAGTACCGTACGTAAAATAAGCTGTAAGTGAATGTGCCTGCTTACCATTTTTAGGGGCTTATTTTCCTATTTTCTTGAGTTTGTTATAGAGCGTTTGCCTTGAAATGCCCAACTGTTCGGCGGCCGCGCTATAGTTGCCCCCGTTTTGCTCGAGGGCCCTTTCGATCATTACCTGTTCCATTTCTTCCAAGGTTGCCGGACCGTTCACGTGGGTGGCCATCGCAGTTTTGTTGCTCAGCAAAAAATCATCGGGCTTGAGGACATTTCCCTCGGAAAGGATAACGGCCCTCTCAATGGTGTGCAGCAGTTCCCTGATGTTTCCGGGCCATTTGTAGGCCATCAATTTTTCTTGGGCGGCCTGGTTGATCCGGAGTCCGTTTTTTCCGTATTTGGAGGCGAATTTCCGTAGGTAAAAATCGGCCAGGACCAAAATATCCTGATCGCGTTCCCTGAGGGCCGGTACTTCGATGCGTATGGTATTGATCCGGTACAGCAGGTCTTCCCTAAAAAGCCCCTCCACTACCATTTTATCCAAATCTTCGTTCGTTGCACAGATCAAGCGGATATCGACCGGAACGGGCCGGTTGGAACCTACCCTGACGATTGTTCGGTTCTGGATGGCCGACAGCAGTTTGGCCTGGGCCTGCAGCGATAGGTTGCCAATCTCATCCAAGAACAGGGTACCGCCATTGGCGGCCTCGAATTTTCCGGCGCGGTCTTCCTTGGCATCCGTAAAAGAACCCTTTACATGCCCGAAAAGCTCACTTTCGAACAGGTTTTCGGAAATCGACCCCATGTCTACCGATATAAAAACCTCGTTGCACCTACTCGACAGTTTATGGAGTTCGCGGGCTATGAGCTCCTTGCCCGTACCGTTTTCGCCCGTAATCAATACGTTTACATCGGTCTTCGCCACTTTTGATACCAGTTTTAAAACCGAGTTTAGGGCCTTTGAATTGCCAATAATGTAATTCTTGTTCTGGTTGATGACCTGTTTCAGGTGGCTTTCCTTACGCTTGAGTTCAGTGACCTGTTTCTTCGATTTTCTAAGCTCATAGGCCGATTTGACCGTGGCCAACAGTTTGTCGTTGTTCCAAGGTTTTAGAATAAAATCGGATGCCCCCTCCTTCAGGGCTTTTACCGCCAGGTCGACGGCGCCATAGGCCGTCATCATTATAACGGAGGTCTGGGGCGCCTTTTTCCGTAGCTCGCGCAGCCAGAACAAACCTTCGTTCCCCGTATTTACCCCGGCTGAGAAATTCATGTCGAGCAGCACGATGTCAACCTCCTTTAAATTCGGATAGGAGGTAATCTGGTTCGGGTTCGAAATGGTCCGAATATCCCTGAATTCAAATTGCAATAGAATTTCCAGGGCACTGAGAACGCTCTTGTTGTCGTCAATGATCAAAATCTTCGCATCTATCATTTGATTGCCGGAAGCTTTACGGTTGCACCTAAAACTACAACATGCTTTTGAGGTTTTTGCCTTACTGTCTAAAAATTGGACAATTGTTGTACATATTTTTTACAGTTGAATGGGGGTGATTTTTATTTTTTATTTGTAATACATTGATATACAATATTTTGTGTTGTTGGCACGGGAATCGTTGTAAGTTTGGCACATCTGAAATGATATGAATTACCTGATCAAGCTTTTAATAATGATTTTGTTGCTCCTATCCGCCAAATTGGCCGGACAAGAAGTCTGGACATTGGATGAATGTGTTGCCTATGCGCTGGAAAACAATTTACAGCTCAACGATTATGAGTATACCAACCTATCGCAAAAGGAAACCTACGCCCAATCTATTCGTAACCTGTTGCCGACGGTCAATGGGTCCTCCAACTATTACATCAATTTTGGGCGTAGTACGGATCCTTTTACCAACGATATCGTAACCACCGATTTCTTTACCAATAACTATTCCTTGGAATCTTCGATAGACCTGTTTCAGGGCTTTCAAAAAATAAATGCGATCAAGGCTTCTAAGTTTTTGTACAAGGCCACGCAAGAAGAGGTACTGCAACAGAAATTTCTTTTGGCCTTTAGGGTAATGCAGGCCTTTTATGACATTCAGTTTTTCGAGGGGTTGGTGGCCATATCGCAAGAGCAGTTGGCCGTTTCCAAAGCCAATTATGAGTTGGTCAAAAAACAGATCGAATTGGGGCTAAAGGCAGGGGCGGATCTATATGAGGCGGAATCTTTATTGTTGACCGACGAGCTGAACCTTACCCAGAGCAAAAATCAGTTGGCGACCGCCAAATTGACCTTGATCCAAGAAATGAACCTGGAGAATACCTCCGACATCGATATCCAAGAACCGTTGGATAGTGTTACCTTGGATTTTGATAAGGAGGAAATAAAGTCGGATTTGGTGTATAACGAGGCCAGGGATTTTCTTCCGTTGATAAAGGCACAGGAACTTAGGGCCAAAGCGGCCAAAAAACAGTTGGCCGTATCACGTGGTAGGCTATACCCCTCCCTATCCCTTTTTGCCGGTGTGGGTACCGGATACTTCGAGACCACACGCGACTCCCTGGGGAAAACATTGCCCTTTAGGGAGCAGTTTAGGGACAATACCTCGCAGTATATAGGTGTTAGCCTGAGTGTTCCCATAAGCAACGGTGGGTCGGCATGGTCAAGGGTAAAGCAGGCCAAGATAGAAAAGCTTAGGGCAGAGAATAATTTAAAGACCCAAGAGCAGGTGCTTTTTCAGACCATTCGGCAATTGGTGCAGGATTACAATTCGCTATTGGTAGAATTGGCGCAGAGCGATAAAAAGGTAGAGGCTCAAAACTTGGCCTTTACCATTGCGCAGAAACGATACGAGAAAGGACTGGTCAGTGCCTTGGAGCTCTTTACGGCGAAAAATTTGTTCGCCAGTGCCCAGAACGAGAATTTACAGGTACGGCTTAAGGTGGAAATAAATAAAAGCACCCTGGACTTTTACAGGGGGCTGCCGGTGTTTAATATAAATTAGATTTAGATCAATAGGTACGATGGATATACAATTAGAAAAGAAAAAAGGGTTACGCCCCAAACATTATGGGTATATGGCAATAGGCTTGTTATTGCTCTTTGTAGGCTATCAGCTGTTGTTCGCCAATTCGGTGTCTACCTTTAGAACGGAGAAGGACAAACTTTCGATCGCCGAGGTGACCCACGGCAAATTTGACGATTACATTACCATCAACGGCAATGTGGCACCTATTACCACCATTTATATGGATGCTTACGAGGGGGGGCGTGTTACCGAGAAGTTGATAGAAGAGGGGGCTATGGTAAAGAAAGGTGACATTATCCTAAAATTGGAGAACATGAACCTTTATGAGCAAATTTTGGCCAGTGAAAGTAACTTGGCTTTGAAGCAGAACGATCTACGGTCTACAAAATTGACCTTCGATTCACGCCAAGTGGAAGGGCGTCGGTCCTTGGCCACCGCCAGTACGGATCTTCAGCGATTAAAAAGGAATTTTGAACAAAACCAGGCGCTTTATGATGATGAGCTCATATCGAGGGAAGTCTATTTAAAATCAAAGGAAGATTACGAGCTTTCGAAAAAGCAGTATGAAATAATAAAGAAGCAGACAGAAAACGATGATGAGCTTCGCGAAACATCCTTAAAAGGTCTCGATGCCGATTTGGCCCGTATGCAGAAAACACTGGGCATGGTGTACCAGCGTCTGGATCATTTAAATGTGCGGGCGCCTGCCGATGGGCAATTGGGGTATCTCGATGCCGAAATAGGCCAGAATATATCACAAGGCCAACGCATAGGGCAGATCAACGTGCTGACCGATTACAAAATTGAGGCCGATATAGACGAACATTATATAGACCGGGTAAAGCGCGACTTAAGTGCCGTTTTGGAACGTAATGGAAAGGAATACGCCTTGAGGGTCAGAAAGGTATACCCCGAAGTACGTAGCGGAAGGTTTCGCGTAGATCTTGTCTTTACCGAAAACAAGCCCGAAACCATACGCGCCGGGCAGAGCTACAATATAAAACTGCAGTTGGGCGAATCCAACCAGGCCTTGTTGGTACCGAAAGGAAGCTTTTTTCAGAGCACGGGCGGCCAATGGATCTTTGTGGTAGGTCCCGATGGTGGAGAGGCCTTAAAAAGACCGATCCGAATCGGCAAACAGAACTCCAGGTACTACGAAATACTTGAAGGCCTCGATGCCGGTGAAAAAGTGATTACGAGCAATTACGATAGCTTTGGCGAAGCGGAAAGAATTGTATTGAAATAAAAGAAAAGCGTCACATCTGGCTTATTTAGGTGTCATTATATCAACCCATTAAAATCAAACAGAACAAGATGATAACGATCCAAAATTTAAAAAAGAGCTTTCGAACGGAAGAGGTGGAGACCTTGGCCTTGAACAATGTGAACCTCAAAGTGGAAGATGGTGAATTTGTGGCCATCATGGGGCCGTCCGGTTGTGGAAAATCTACCTTGCTGAATATTATAGGCATGCTGGACAATCCCACCGAAGGCAGTTACAACTTTGCCGGGCATGAGGTCGGGGGGCTAAAAGAGAGTCAACGTACGCAGTTGAGAAAGGGGAACCTGGGATTTGTCTTTCAAAGCTTTAACCTGATCGACGAGCTAACGGTCTACGAAAATGTGGAGCTGCCGCTTATCTATTTGAAAATGGGTAAAGCAGAGCGAAAGGAAAAGGTAATGAGGGTGTTGGAGCGAATGAAGATCGCCCATAGGGAGAAGCACTTTCCACAGCAGTTGTCGGGTGGGCAACAGCAACGTGTGGCCATCTCAAGGGCAGTGGTTACAAACCCAAAACTCATATTGGCCGATGAGCCTACGGGTAACCTGGATTCCAAGAACGGAATCGAGGTAATGAACCTGTTAACGGAACTGAACCAAGAAGGCACTACCATTGTTATGGTAACGCACTCCGATAGGGATTCGCACTATGCCCATAGGGTAGTAAACCTATTCGATGGCCAAATCGTTACCGAAAGTCAGAACAGGGCCATAGGGGCCATGATGTAGGGGGAGTTTATTCATCGATCAACAAATAACCAACCAAAACCAACCCAGCTTATCCCTTAATCACGGATAAATTGTTTTAGGGAATCAATCAAAAAACGAAGACCATGTTCAGAAACTATATCAAAATCGCTTGGCGAAGCCTAAAAAAGCAGCCTTTCTTTACGTTTTTAAACACTTTTGGCCTTGCCGTGGGAATGGCCGGGGGGTTGCTTATTTCCCTGTATATCTACGATGAATTGAGCTATGATAAAATGTTTCCCGATGCGGAACGGATCCATCGCGTAAACAACAATATCAAATTTGGCGGGGATGAACGTGAATTTGCCGTTACGCCGGCCCCTATGGCCGAAGTACTCAAATCCGACTTTTCAGAAATTGAGTTGGTAACCCGCTTTAGAACACGTGGTAGCGCACTTGTGCGCAAGGCCGATGATCTGGCAAATGTAAAGGAAGAACATACTACCTATGTCGACCCCTCTTTCTTCGAAATGTTCGGTGTGTCCTTATTGGCAGGTGATGCCACTACGGCCCTGAAAGACCCGAATACCTTGGTCTTGACCAGAACGGCCGCCGAAAAGCATTTTCCCATTGACAATGCGGTGGGGCAAAATATGGTGCTTAACAATGAGGAAAACTTTACCATTGTCGGGGTTATCGAAGATTTTCCACAAAATTCCTTTCTGAGAGGGTATACCGTTTTTGAGGCCATGGCCGGATACGAAGATGCCGTAGTGGGCAATTGGGGCAGCAATAATTACCAGACCTTCATCAAATTACTTCCTACGGTCAATGCAGACCAAATTCAAGAACAGTTGCGCGGCCTTTTGGGTAAATATGTTATTCCCGGTGTCCAACAATTTATGCCCGGGATCACCGAAGCGCAGTTCAAGGCCAGTGGCAATCATTTGATCTTTAGCACCATTCCCTTGACCGATATCCATTTAAATTCCCATAAGGTAGGGGAAATGAGTGCGAACAATGACATACAAAGCATATACATCCTTACGTTTATTGCTATTTTTCTCTTGATCTTGGCCAGTGTCAACTTCATGAACCTTTCAACCGCCCATTCCCTTAAAAGGGCCAAGGAAGTTGGGGTTAGAAAGACCTTGGGCTCCAATAAAAGGAACCTGGTACGGCAGTTTTTGGTTGAATCGGGATTGGTGGCTCTTTTGGCCATGGTTTTGGCCATGGTTTTGGCCGTTGTGGCCTTGCCCTTTTTTAATGACCTTGCCGATAAGGATATCGAGATACCCTTTGGTTCTCCCGTTTTTTGGTTGATTTTATTCGCTTCCGTCATGGTCTTGGGGTTGTTTTCGGGAAGTTACCCTGCTTTTTTTATGTCGCGTTTTAAACCCGCGGCGGTGTTAAAGGGTGGTAATGGAGGCAGTGTGGGGGGAGGTAAAATTAGGAATTCCCTCGTCGTGTTTCAATTTGCCATTTCGGTTTTTCTGATCATCAGTACCTTGGTAGTGTATCAACAATTAAAGTATATACAAGGCAAAGACCTAGGGTTCTCGAAAGATCAGGTCTTGATCGTTAACGATGTCTTTACGGCAGGGGACAAGGCATCGTCCTTTAAGGAACAGGTGGAACAATTAGGTTTTGTCGAGAGTGCTACAATGAGCAGCTATTTTCCTACCCCCTCATCCCGTAGCGATACCACGTTTCGCCCCGATACGGATAAAAACTCGGCAGAATCCGCGGTGAATATGCAGACCTGGGGCGTCGATTACGACTATATTTCCACCATGGATTTTGAACTGGTGGCGGGGCGTGGTTTTGATAGGTCTTATGGCAACGACTCTACGGCCATCATTTTGAACGAAACGGCTACGCGAATAATGAACCTGAGTCCGCAAGAGGCCTTGGGCAAGCGCTATACGCCCGATTTTGATTCGGAGAACCCTACCTACTACACGGTCATTGGGGTTTTAAAGGATTTTCATATTGCGTCGTTAAAAGAGGATATAGACGCGGTAAGCCTGCACTTGGAGGATGGGGCCTATGCCATGGCCGTAAGAATTAAGGCGGGTGACTTTGCCAATGCAATTGCTCAAATTGAAGCGGTTTGGAATACTATAGTGCCCGGGGAACCATTCGATTATTATTTTATGGAAGACGCCTTTAACGATATCTATGTAAGCGAACAAAGGCTAGGTAACATCTTTATCATTTTTACATTGCTCTCCCTTTTGATCGCCTGCTTGGGGCTGTTTGGCCTGGCGGCCTTCAATGCCCAAAAGCGCACCAAGGAAATAGGGGTGCGCAAGGTTTTGGGGGCCAGTGTGGGACAGGTCGCCTATGCCTTGACCGTAGACTTTTTAAAATTGGTCGTGCTCGCTATTCTAGTGGCCCTGCCTATAGGCTGGTATGCCATGAACCGATGGCTCGAAGATTTTTCATATCGCATAGACATTCCGTGGTGGGTATTTGGCCTGGCGTCATTTATAGCGGTTTTGATATCGGTGATTACGGTCAGCTATCAAAGTATAAAAGCGGCCTTGGTAAATCCGGTCAAAAGTTTGCGTACCGAATAATCACATCAATTAAGAAACAAAAACCATGTATAGAAACTACTTAAAGGTCGCTTGGAGAAACCTCTTAAAGAACAAAGGGTATTCCGTTATCAACATCGGAGGTTTGGCCCTCGGTATGGCCGTTGCCCTTATCATTGGTCTTTGGATCAACGATGAGTTATCGCACAACGATTATTTTAGCAAAAAGGAGCGTATCGCACAGGTCTTTCAGTCGCAGACCCTGAACGGTGAAACCAGTACCGGGCCCGCCATACCCCGCCCCTTGGAAATGGGGCTGAGGGAAGGTTACGCCGACAATTTCAAGCATTTGGTCATGTCGTCTTGGAACAATGCCGTATACCTGAACTACAAAGAGAAAAGCCTTTCGAGAAGAGGGAATTTTATGCAGGAAGAGGCTCCCGAGCTTCTTGGCCTCAATATATTGAAGGGAGAAAAAAACGGATTGCGAAAAATCAATTCCATTATGCTTTCCGAGTCGGTGGCCCATGCGCTTTTTGGGGACGAAGACCCCATAGGAAAGGTAGTCAAGGCCAATAGCCAATACGACATGGAAGTGACCGCCGTCTACGAGGATATACCGGTGAACAATTCCTTCAACGACCTCGAATACATCATGCCTTGGGAGAAATACCTTTCCCTTTTTGAGTGGATCAAAAATGCGGAAGACCAATGGGGCAACAACTCCTTTCAAATGTTCGTCCAGATTGCCGATAATACCAGTATGGAAAAGGTGACGGAAACCATTAAGGATGTCAAGAAAGACCTGAACGAGGAAACGGCCGAGTTCAATCCGCAATTGTTCTTGTTGCCGATGAAGGATTGGTACCTGCGCAACAATTTCGAAAACGGCAAACAGTCGGGCGGACGGATCAAATACGTATGGTTGTTCGGTATTATCGGCGCCTTCGTCCTCTTGTTGGCCTGCATCAATTTTATGAACTTGAGTACGGCCAGGTCGGAAAAGCGCGCCAAGGAGGTAGGGATCCGAAAATCCATTGGTTCCCAGCGCAAGCAGTTGATCTATCAATTTTTGAGCGAGTCGTTTTTGGTGGTCCTGTTCGCCTATGGTTGGGCGGTGCTGATCGTACTGCTCTCCTTGAACGCATTTAACGATTTGGCCCGAAAGGAAATTGAGTTCCCGTGGGACAACCCGGTTTTTTGGGGCACCTCCTTGCTGTTCGTTCTCTTTACCTCCCTGCTTGCCGGAAGCTATCCTGCCCTCTACCTCTCTTCCTTCAGGCCGGTAGACGTGCTTAAGGGCACCATGGTCACCGGAAAATACGCGGGTTTGCCACGAAAGATTTTGGTAGTGCTCCAATTTACGGTCTCTGTGGCATTTATTATCGGCACGGTCATCGTTATGCAACAGATCAACCATGCCAAGAACCGTCCCGTGGGCTACGATAAGGAAGGGCTGGTACAGATACCGGTGATGAGCCGTGATTTTGACGGCAAATACGACTTGCTGCGAAACGAGTTCCTGGCTTCGGGTGCGGTGGTCGAGATGTCGGGGTCGAGTAGTCCGACCACCGAAATATGGTCGAACAGGGGTGGTTACAATTGGGAGGGCAAGCCCGAAGGATTTCAGGAAGACCTGGCCTGGACGGAAGTAACGCCCGAGTACGCGAAATCGCTGAATCTCAAGATAGTAAAGGGACGGGACTTTTCAAGGGAGTTCGCCAGCGATTCCAATGCCGTTCTTATCAATGAAACGGCCATGAAATACATGGGACTCACCGACCCGATTGGCAAGTTCATTACAGATGACGATATTGAGGACCCCTTTCCTCCCTTAAAAATAATCGGTGTGGTACAGGACATGATTACACAATCGCCGTACGAACCCGTAAAACAAGGTATTTATGCCTATGACAAACACGGCAACACCAGTTTTTACAATTTACGGCTCAATCCCGATCAAAGTGCCAATGAAAATATTTCCACGATAGAAAGGGTCTTTAAAGAACACTTTCCCGATATTCCCTTTCAGTACGACTTTGTCGATTCGGAATACGGGGAGAAATTCGCCGCCGAGGAACGAATAGGCACCCTTTCGGCCGTTTTTACCGCCTTGGCGATTTTGATCAGTTGCCTCGGACTCTTCGGGCTCACCTCCTTTGTGGCCGAGCAACGCCAAAAGGAAATAGGCGTGCGTAAAGTATTGGGGGCCTCTACCTTTAATGTCTGGAACATGCTTTCGAAAGATTTTTTAAAGTTGGTCTTAATTTCATGCTTTATCGCCATTCCCATTTCCTACTATGTCATGAACGGCTGGTTGCAGGAGTATCCGTATCGCGTGATCTTGGAATGGTGGATCTTTCTCCTGGCCGTCGTCGGGGCCTTGGCCATTACCATCCTAACGGTCAGCTTTCAGGCCATCAAGGCGGCCAATAAAAATCCTGTCAAGAGCCTTAGGACGGAGTGAACATTGGACAATTAACAATTGGCAGTTGGCAGTTGGCAGTTGGCAGTGTGCAGTGTGCAGTAGGCAGTGGGCAGTTTGCAATTAACAATTATCAGTGGGCAGTAGGCAGTAGGCAGTAGGCAGTTTGCAATTAGCAATTATCAGTATGCAGTAAGGAAGGGTGCCTTCTCTGCCTAGGGATTACTGATCCAGTCCGAAGAAGGACACGGCCAATATCAACCGGATTGTTAATGGTTAATATGGAGCATGGAGAATGGCGCAATGTACTTTTTTTAGGTCAGTGATTCGAACCGGTTACCTTTCCAATAGTTGGACGATTTTTTATCAATGGGCACTTTTTTAAGAAATTCCCGTGAAACCAGTCCTTCCAAATCGGTTCGGGCCGTTTGATTAGTAATTGAAAAAATAGTTTGTATTTCTTTAACGGTAAAAGCACGATTTTTATCTTTTTCAATCCAAAATAGTATTTGGGCCTGTCGTTCGTTAATGCCATCGATTTTTAAAAATTTGGAAAAATTCAGCTTTTCTTTTTTCTTTTTGGCAACGTATTTTTTTAAATCTTCAAAAGCCTGAGTAAGCACCTTTACTTGGTAGTGGACAAAATATGTTACGTCCATATCGTCAATTTCCGTGTAGATATAGGCTTTTTCATATTGTACTTTCGACTTCATAATTACCCTTGAAATAGAAAGATATTCAGCCAGCCAATAACCGTTTTTCAAAAGATACCAGTAAAATATGGCACGAGCTGTTCTTCCGTTTCCATCTACGAAAGGGTGTATATAACCGATTAGAAAATGAAGAATGGAGGCCTTAACGATAGGGTGAACAAAGTTCTCTTTAGGGTTAGAGTTAAAGAATTCACAGAACGATTGCATTAGCTCATGAAGTTCTTTAAATTTTGGTGGAGTATGGATAATTTCACCAGTAATGTGGTTCATTACATGGACATCATCGGACGTTCGAAAGACACCTATATTATCATCCTCTAAAGTATTATGGGTTACTAGTCGGTGAATTTCGAGCAACTTATCAATGGATAAATCTTCCTCTTGATTTTCGCTAATAAATTGAATGGCCTGGTAATTATTAAGGATCATTTGCTCCGATTTATTTTTTGGCTTTTTCTTTTTTCGAAGCATTTCTTTGGCTTTGACACGAGTAGTCGTAGCGCCTTCTACCATAGAGGAAAAAATAGATTCCTCCATAAGGGCATTATTAAGATATTGCTCCTTGTCTAAATCAGAAAGCAGTTTTTCCTTTTGAAGACCTGCCCCGAAATTGAAATCCAAGTAGTGGAGTTTTTGTTGGAGGTACTCATTTACATTATGCGTGTATTTGATTGCATAATTTGAAACTCCTAATTGGAGGCGATTTTGAGTGATACTTCTCTTCCATTTTGTGTTAAACCATAAGGTGTTCTTAGAAAATTTTGAACTTTCCAAATACTTTATTTTGTCCCAGTATAGATATTCTTTTTCGATTGTTGGAAAAGGGTGTTGGGTCTTTAACAAGAATAAGGATTCCCGCTGCTTTTCAATATCTGAACTTGGTATGAATAAGGGTGCCTTTTCAATCATAGCTTTAATAAATATCCTAATTTTTGAAATATTAGGATAAATTGATTTAATTCAAATATATGTAATTATTTGTAAATTTTACAAAAATTAGGACAAATTGCAAAAAACGGATTCTTTTTCCTTGTCAATCCAGCCAATAACCTAAACCGAAAAAATCGCCTCTTCCATGAATTAGGGAAACCTTGATCATCAATACCTATCGACCCATACTACATTTCAATACAAAGGCTTTAGTTTCTTGCCCTTATGGACTATCTTTGTTCTTTAGAATGATTTTATATAATGAAGATAGACAAGAACAAAGTTTTAAAGGCTTTAGAACATATTACGGTGCCGGGCGAAGGCCAAAACATGGTCGAAAGCGGGGCGGTCAAGAACGTGCAGGTTTTTGGCGATGAGGTCGAGGTCGACCTTACCATTTCCAATCCGAGTCTTCAGGCCCGTAAGAAGACCGAGGTCGAGATTTTGAAAATTGTTCATAAAGAGGTTTACGAAAAGGCGAAGGTAAAGGTCAACATCAAGGTCGATGCCCCTGCGGCCAAGCCGAAAGTGAACGAGATTAAAGGCAAGCCTATTCCGGGCATTCAAAATATTGTGGCCGTCGCCTCGGGGAAAGGCGGAGTGGGTAAATCTACGGTAACGGCCAACTTGGCGGTAACCTTGGCGAAAATGGGCTTTAAGGTGGGCCTTCTCGACGCCGATATTTACGGTCCTTCCATGCCGATTATGTTCGACGTGGCCGACAAAAAGCCCTTGGCGGTCAATGTGGATGGGAAATCGAAAATGGCCCCCGTTGAAAATTATGGGGTAAAAATGCTTTCCATCGGGTTTTTTACCCAGCCGAACCAGGCCGTCATATGGCGGGGCCCCATGGCTTCCAAGGCCTTGAACCAAATGATCTTCGACGCCAATTGGGGCGAGCTCGACTTTTTGTTGGTAGACCTGCCTCCGGGTACCGGTGATATTCACCTGAGTATTATGCAGGCCATGCCCATTACCGGGGCCGTAGTGGTCAGTACACCCCAAGAAGTGGCCCTGGCCGACGCCAAAAAAGGAGTGGCCATGTTTCAGCAAGAGTCCATCAATGTACCTGTATTGGGAATTGTAGAGAATATGGCTTATTTTACCCCCGAAGAGCTTCCCGACAACAAATATTATATCTTTGGGAAAGAAGGGGCCAAATATTTATCGGAAGACCTTGGTGTACCGTTCTTAGGGGAAATACCCTTGGTACAGAGTATCCGCGAAGCTGGTGATGTAGGGCGTCCGGCGGCTTTACAGACGGCAACCCCTGTAGAAAGGGCCTTCGAGGAATTGACCAAGAACGTGGTGCAGGAAGTGGTGAGGCGCAACAAGAGCCTGCCGCCCACCGAGGCGATCAAAATAACAACTATGGCGGGCTGTTCCGCCGTTAAGAAAAAGTAACTATGGCATCGGAAGAATTAAAACAGAAAGTAGAAAAGGCCTTGGAAGAAATCCGGCCGTTCTTGCAGAGTGATGGTGGGGATATATCGTTGATTTCAATTGATAACGAGAATTCCGTTAAGGTGAAGCTCGAGGGGGCCTGTGTGGGCTGCAGTGTTAACCAAATGACCTTGAAAAGTGGGGTGGAAATGACCATAAAGAAGTATGCCCCCCAAATTGAGGAGGTAATAAACATTGGGTGATTGCCCTGATTTATATCATGTTCTTGCCGACCCGTTAACCTTAATTTTACGCCAATTTTTAATGTAATCCCGATGATCAAAACAGATATATTGATTATTGGAGCTGGCCCAACAGGGCTTTTTGCCGTTTTTGAGGCAGGCCTGTTACAGCTCAAATGTCATTTAATAGATGCCCTGCCCCAAGCGGGCGGACAGTGTTCCGAAATCTATCCTAAAAAACCCATTTACGATATTCCCGGTTTTCCCGAAGTGTTGGCCGGTGACCTGGTCGACAACCTAATGAAACAGATCGAACCCTTTCAACCGGGGTTTACCCTGGGCGAAAGGGCGGAGACCATTGAAAAGCTCGATGACGGATCCTTTGTCGTTACGACCAACAAGGGGACCAAGCACCAAGCTCCCATAGTGGCGATAGCCGGTGGGCTGGGAAGTTTCGAGCCGCGAAAGCCCTTGCTCGACAACCTACGGAAATACGAGGACAATGGGGTCGCCTATATGATCAAAGACCCCGAAGTATACCGCAATAAAAGGGTGGTTATTGCCGGAGGGGGCGATTCTGCACTTGACTGGAGTATCTTTTTGGCCGATGTGGCCTCAGAGGTTACCTTGGTCCACCGGAGAAACGAATTCCGGGGAGCCCTGGATTCGGTTGAAAAAGTACAGCAGCTTAAAAACGAAGGGAAGATCAATTTGATTACACCCGCCGAAATCGTCGGATTGCACGGCGAAGACACCTTGGAAGCCGTTTCTGTCAGAAAAACAACAAATCCTGATGAGGTTGTTACCCTGGAAGTCGATAATTTTGTACCGCTTTTTGGACTCTCCCCAAAATTGGGGCCCATTGCCGATTGGGGGCTCGAGATCGAGAAAAACGCGATAAAGGTAGACACCTTCGATTATCAGACCAACGTACCGGGTATTTACGCCATAGGCGACGTCAACACCTATCCCGGAAAGTTGAAACTGATCCTTTGTGGCTTTCACGAAGCCACACTGATGTGTCAAAGTGCCTATCAACGTATTTACCCCGATAAAAAGTATGTGATGAAATACACGACCGTTGGCGGGGTCACCGGTTTCGACGGTAGTAAAAAAGAAGCGCCAAAGGCGGTTGTTAAAAGTATAAATTAAGGACTTAGGTGTTAGGTGTTAGGAAAATATAACTAGCGTAACCGAAATAATGGCTGTTAAAAAATTTGAGGATTTATTGGTGTGGCAAAAAGCACAAGATTTTGCTGTAGCGATTTATCAAAATTTTTCCGATTCTAGAGATTACTCCTTTAAAGACCAAATCCTAAGAGCTTCCATATCTATTTCCAATAATATAGCTGAAGGTTTTGACCGAAGTACGAACCCTGATTTCATTAGATTTTTATATTTTGCAACAAGCTCAAATAGTGAGGTAAGGTCAATGCTATATTTATCAAAAAGACTGAATTTTTTGGGCTCTGAAGAGACATCCAAATTAATTGAACAATCAAACGAAATTTCTAAAATGCTTTTCGGTCTCATACAATCAATGACCCGAAGCAAATCAACTAACTCCTAATTCCTAACTCCTAACTACTAACTACTTACTACTAATTCCCTTGTCAATGAGTGATATAAAAATAAAAATTACCGACCGGGATGGTGTTGCCCATGAGGTCGACGCCCCGACCGATATGAACATGAACCTCATGGAGGTGGTTCGCTCGTACGAATTGGCTCCCGAAGGTACCATAGGTATCTGTGGCGGTATGGCCATGTGCGCTTCTTGCCAGTGTTATATTTTATCGGACCATGAGCTTCCCGAAAAGTCGGATGACGAGGAAGCAATGCTTGCCGAGGCCTTTAATGTAAAGGAAAATAGCCGTTTGGGTTGTCAGTTACATATTTCGGAAGAAATGGACGGACTCGAGGTAGAGCTGGCCCCGGAAGAACTTTAAGGTCGGTATTGTTTCGGTTCCATAAAGAATGCGTAAGTTCTTTATAGGTTGTTCGGCAATCCAATTCCAGATCCGTTATGGGCTACCTGCTATATTCGTGCCTGGTAGGTGAATAGGTTGTAGTACCTGCCTTCTTTGGCTATTAGTTCTTCGTGTGTACCTTGTTCCGCAATACGTCCACTCTCAATTACCAAGATTTGATTGGCCTTTCTAATGGTGCTTAGTCGGTGCGCAATGACGAAGGTCGTCCTTCCCTCCGTTAAAGTGGCCAAACTCTTTTGGATCAAGGCTTCGCTTTCGGTATCGAGATTCGATGTGGCCTCGTCCAAAATCAAAATTTTGGGGTCGGCCAAAACGGCCCGGGCAATGGCGATACGCTGGCGTTGTCCGCCTGAAAGTTTTACGCCCCGCTCCCCGATCAAGGTGTCCAATCCGTCTTCGAAGCGATCGGTAAATTCGTCGACATAGGCGGCCTTTACCGCTGCCTGTAGTTCTTCTTCAGTGGCATCGGGCCGTGGAAACAATATGTTTTCCCTTATGGTCCCTTCGAAAAGGAAGTCGTCTTGCAAGACGACGCCCAAAAACTGCCTAAAACTGGTAAGGTCTACCTTGGCAAGGTCGTTTCCGTCGATAAGGATCTGCCCGCTGTCGGGGTTCAAAAAACTGGCGGCCAGGCCGGCAATGGTAGATTTGCCGGATCCCGAGCTTCCTACCAAGGCTATCACCTCGCCTGCCTTTACATCAAAACTGATGTTGTGCAATACCTCCTTGTCTTCCTCATAGGCAAAGGAGACTTCCTTAAAGCTCACATTGCCCTTAAGGTCGGTAAGAACAATGGTCCGATCTTTTTCGTCCGCTTCCGAGGTTTGGTTCATGAGCTCTTCGGTACGGTCGAGTCCCGCCAAGGCTTCGGTCAATTGGCTCCCGATGTTGCTCATTTGTACGATCGGCGCTACCATAAGGGCCAATAGAAAGGTGAACTGAAAGTATTCACCGGTCGTCAGTTCGCCCTGCATCATCTTGTACCCGCCAAATCCCATCATGATGCCGGTAGTGGCAAGTCCCAACAAAAAAGTGGATGAACTGGTCATAATGGCCGTTGCGGTCAAGCTCTTTTTTACATTTTTATAGAGTCTTTCCACGCCTTCTTCAAAAACCTTTGCTTCTTGTTCCTCGGCATTGAAGCCCTTTATAACACGAATGCCCCCCAGCGTTTCGGTTAAACGGCCTTTTACCTCGGCATTGATCTTTCCCCGTTCCCTAAATACGGGGCGTATGATCTTAAAGGCCTTTAGGGCGATAAAGGCGAACAATAGGAGGGGTATAAAGGTCATTAAGGTCATAGAAGGGCTAATGCGCAGCAACAATACCATCGATCCCACGGCGGTCAGCGTGCCTCCGACCAGTTGAACGAGGCCGGTGCCGATCAGGTTGCGGACGCCCTCCACGTCGCTCATGATCCTCGAGACCAGGGCCCCTGATTTTGTATTGTCGAAAAAGCGGATCGGAAGGGAGAGTACCTGTTTCTGTACCTGGGCCCTGAGTTCGGAAATCATGTATTGGGCCTGTATGCTCAGCACCTTTGTCAAGAGAAAGGACATTACCGATTGCACCAAAAAAGCCAAAATAACAACGGCTACCAATACCTTTAAAAGGTCGTAATCTTTATTGGGCACGATGTCGTCTAAAAAATAACGAAGCGATACAGGGGCCACAAAACTGGCCGCCTTGCTAATGACGATCAATAGCAGTCCGATTAAGACAAGCTTTCGTCTGGGCCAAATAATGGTCTTGAACGCGGTAAGGATACTGACTTTTTTTTCAGACATAGGGTAATGGATAATAAAGGTGCAAGTTACTTTAAATCTAAGGAACCAAAAGTTTCTTCCGGTAGTTTTAATCAGGATCCGATGTGCTGTTAAAGGGTTTTTTATATTTGGGGAACATACCAGAGATACCACAATGCGCAAAAAAACCTTTACCCTTCTTTTTGTCCTGAGCTTTTTGTGTGCCCATGCGCAAGGACAGTATTACGAGCTACGCGATTTTGTTACCGATAGCGCCCGTGTATTTTCCAAGGGGCAAGTACTGGCCATGAACCAAAAGCTTGTCGATTTTGAAAGCAAAACAACGAACCAATTGGTGGTCGTTACCATTGAACAGCTGGGTTTTGAGACGATCGAGACCTATGCCAACGGTCTTTTTAACCAAAATGGCATTGGCGATAAAGAAAAGGACAACGGACTCCTCATTTTGTTCTCGGAATTGGACAGGGAAGTGCGTATAGAGGTAGGCTATGGCCTCGAGCCCTATATAACGGATGCCGTGGCTTCGAGGATAATCAGAAATACCATGATACCCCTTTTTAAGGAAGAGCGCTATTACGAAGGCATAGATGCCGCCATAGATCAAGTCATAAAATTTTTGAACGATCCGGAGGCTTTGGCCGAATTTAAAAGTGACATAACCGCAAGCAAACGCAGCGGGGATATTGTCGGGTATATCTTTACCGGACTGTTTACCTTGGTTTTTGCAGGGGCAGGCGGTTTTTTCTTCTATAGAAGTTACCGCGTGCTGATAGAAGTGTTTAGGGGGATGTTCGTGGGCAAGCTAGGGGTGTTGCCGGGTTTGTTTATGCTCGTTTCGAATGCCTTGCCCTCGATTTTCGGGTTGGTTTTTGTTGTTGCTCCGTTCGGCATTATTCAAAGTGTCTTCGCTTCCGAAAGCAATCTGGTGAACGCGGTAATAGGGGTTGCCGACACTCCGTACGCTTGGTTGTGGGGGCTAGTGTCCTTTTTTGGGATAGCCGCTTGTATCGCCTTTGTAAAGATACAATTGCGGGGTAAGGAAGATTTTAGCATATCATGGATCAAAAATGACAAGACCTATATAAGAAAGACATTCTCTTCTACGGGAACCCATTCCTTTGGTTCCGGAAGCGGCTCTTCAGGTGGAGGTTCCAGTTCCTTTTCCGGAGGGGGCGGAAGTTCCGGGGGAGGAGGGGCCAGTGGAAGTTGGTAAAACCAAGCGCAAAAGTGTAACTTCATACCTCCTAAAACCATTTGGATGAAGCCTTTTCTATACCTCTTATGTCTTTTGTCGATAATCGCCTGTAAGTCCGAAACCGATAAGGTTACCTCGGAAGTGGAACAATGGAAGGCCCGGGCGTCTAACGTCGAGATTGTTCGAGATGATTTTGGGGTGCCGCATATCTACGGCAAAACGGATGCCGATGCCGTATTCGGCCTCTTGTATGCCCAATGCGAAGACGACTTTAACAGGGTGGAGCAAAATTATATATGGGCTACCGGAAGATTGGCAGAGGTAGAAGGGGAAGAAGCAATTTACAGCGATCTAAGGGCCAAATTGTTTATGACCGAGGAAGAGGCGAAAGCCAATTATGAAAAAAGTCCCCAATGGTTACAGGAGCTTTGTGATGCCTTTGCCGACGGCATAAATTATTATTTGCACACCCACCCGGAGGTAAAACCTAGATTATTGGACCGTTTTGAGCCTTGGATGCCCATGTACTTTAGCGAAGGCAGTATTGGTGGGGATATTGAAAGAATAGCTACAAAAAAAATACAGGCTTTTTACGAAAGTGGAATGGAGCTGCCCGAAATGGAGCTTTTGGAAATGAAGAAAAAAGAGGAAATGGCAGAACCCCAGGGTTCTAACGGTATTGCCATTTCGGGAAAACTAACGCAATCGGGCCATGCCATGTTGCTGATCAATCCGCATACTTCGTTCTATTTTAGGGGCGAGGTACATGTGGTAAGCGAAGAGGGATTAAATGCCTATGGTGCGGTTACCTGGGGGCAGTTTTTTGTGTATCAAGGGTTTAATGAAAAGACCGGCTGGATGCATACCTCTACCTATACCGATGTCATGGACGAGTTTAAGGAAACCATAGTAAAAAAGGATGACAGGCTATTCTACCAATATGGAGAGGAATTGCGCGAAGTAGAATCATATGAAATTGTCTTAAAGTATAAGGAAGGGGATTCCTTAAAGGAAAAATCCTTTCCCGCTTACCGAACCCACCATGGCCCCATTACCCATCTAGAGGACGGCCAATGGACGGCCTCCGCCATGATGTGGGAACCGGTAAAGGCACTGGAACAATCCTATATCAGAACCAAGCAAGATGGGTATAAAGGTTTTAGGGACATGATGGATATGAGGACAAACTCTTCCAATAATACGGTATATGCAGATGCCGAGGGCAACATTGCCTACTTTCATGGTAATTTTGTCCCTAAACGCGATGTGCAGTTTAACTATGCGGAGCCAGTGGACGGCAGCGACCCAAGAACCGATTGGCAAGGACTGCATACCGTGGATGAGAATATTTTGGTATTGAATCCGGAAAACGGTTGGATCCAAAACTGCAATTCCACACCGTTTACCTCGGCAGCGGAGTTTAGTCCCAAGAAAGAGGACTACCCGTATTACATGTCCCGTGACCAAGAGAATTTTAGGGGCGTACATGCCATAGCCTTATTGACCGATAGGCAAGGATATACATTGGACAGTTTGATACAATTGGCCCACGACCCCTACTTGCCTGCCTTTGAAGCCTTGATTCCTGGGTTGATAAAAGCCTACGACGCCCATCAGAAACCAAAGCTAAAAGAACCTGTTGAGGTGTTGCGCGGATGGGATTATAGAACATCGAAAGCGTCCGTAGCCATGACCCTCGCCCATTTTTACGGTACGATTAGTTACCAAAAGGCAAAAAGACC
The DNA here is from genome assembly GCF_900141855.1 of Pseudozobellia thermophila. Classification (GTDB taxonomy): domain Bacteria; phylum Bacteroidota; class Bacteroidia; order Flavobacteriales; family Flavobacteriaceae; genus Pseudozobellia; species Pseudozobellia thermophila. The sequence goes on along the minus strand of NZ_FQYU01000001.1, from coordinate 27,573 downwards.
GGAGGGGCTAAATAGTATGGAGTTGATAGAATTTTGGGGAAGCGATTCGCCCGATACCGAAAAACTTGATTTGTTCGAGGAAGTTGTACGTAAATTGGAAGCCGATTTTGGTTCATGGAAACTTCCATGGGGAGAAGTAAATAGGTATCAAAGGTTAAACGGTGATATAAAACAGGCCTTTAACGATAGTTTGCCCAGTGTGGGAGTCGGCTTTGCTTCGGGTACCTGGGGGGCTTTGGCGGCATATGGGGCAAGATATGCGGCACCCGGCACCAAAAAGATATACGGTACCAGGGGCAATAGCTTTGTGGCGGCCGTTGAGTTTGGTGATAAGGTAAAGGCAAAGACTATTCTGGCAGGAGGACAAAGTGGAGATCCCAAATCACCACATTTTAATGATCAGATTCAAAAATACATCGATGTGGATTGGAAGGATGCGGCTTATTATCGCGAAGATGTATTAAAACGGGCCGTTGAAATCTACAATCCAGGCGCTAGGGAATAGACCGTTTTATTCTTTTTCCTTGGTGATGATCAGGGTGGCCTTCGATCCGGTCGACAACAACCATTTGTTCGAATAGATCAATACGCCTTGGTCGTCATAGACGTCCACTTGGGCCGTATTGGGTGGCGAAGAGCCGACGTTCAGTGCCTCGAAGTCGATTCGGTTAAAGCCTTCTTCCAAGTCTACGTTTATGCCCTTAAAGCTTCCGGTCAACAGGATGTTGGGATCCAATACCTTGTCGTTGACATAGATTTTGACCCGGTCGCCGTCGACGTATTCGTGGTCGCGGCATACAATCCCTACAAATTTGCCATTGCTCTTTACATCGCCCAGATACATATCGGCGAAATGCTGTTTTGAGCCTTCCTTAGGTTCCCTGGGGCCGGCTTTTGGGTCGATTTTCATACCGTATCCCGCCTGTACCAGATTACGGTCGTCTATCATCTTGACCGGGTTCCTGGTATTCATGTCCATATTTACTTCCGGGTTGTTGTCGACTACCGAAGGTATTTTCAACGACGTGCCCTGATCGGGCTGTTTCGTGTCGTCTATCTTATTGGCGGCGTCGATTTTCAACTCTTTTTGAACGGGAATATCGGTCTGGGCCGTGCCTATAAAGGACAGCAAGCAGCACATACACGTTATGGATATCGATTTCCTGAACATGGTTCTGTTGAAAAGTAAAGATAGCAAATACCCTGCCATGGGGACTTAACGCAATGTTAAAACGTTAAACTGCGGAAAATCGTATCCGCCATCAATTGGTGCCCGATCGGATTGGGGTGTATGGGGTCGGAGTCGTAGCACACCTGCTGTTTTTCAAGTAAAGGGGTGTGAATGTCGATTTCGAGTTTGGAAACCGGGTGTTGCATGGTAAGTACGATCTCCTTGAACTTCATTAAAACCTCGGTCTCGTATTTTGGATAGGGGTTTTTGTACCCGTACGGAACGTCATCGGAAAGATGGGGCAAGGGTGCGGCCTCCAAGGCCAATGGTGGTGGGGTCAGAAGAATGGCCCCTATTTGCTTTTGCCTCAGTTTTTCCAAGAAGGAGTAGACCCCGATCTTAAAGCTTTTGAGCAATTTTTCGGAAGGCTTCCCGTAAATGCCGCAATTGATTCCGTAACAGAAGAGGGCCAGGTCGATTTTGTTGGTGGCAAGGATCTCGTCTAGCCGTTCAAAGAGATAGGGCCTTGGTCCGGGGTGGTCCTCTTCGGTAAGTCCCGTAACGGTCTCGCTGCTTTTTCCGAAATTTAAGAACCGTAAGTTCAGGTCGGGCCGCTCCTTGTCAAATTTAGCTTGGAGCATTTCCACATAACCACGGCCCCCTGCATGGGTAATGCTATCGCCAAAGCAACCGATGACCATGTCTTTTTTTAGCTTGAATTTCTTTTCGTTGGAGCAGGCGATCAGGTGGCTTGCGACCAGGGCAAGTGCAGTATGGTTGATGAACTGTCTTCGATTCATGCCATAAACTTATTGGTAATATTCTTAAAAAGCTAGTGTTTCCAGGTTCTTCTGAGAAAATTTAAAAAATTCAAATTCATGATCTTTTCGATGTCGTCTTGGGTGTAGCCCCGCGTCCTTAAGAGATGGGGAATCTTTTGAAGGTCGGCAATGGTGTCGATGTCGTACGGGCATTGTTCAGTGCCAAAACCGCCGTCCAGGTCGGTGCCGATGCCGACATGGTCGGCGTTTCCGGCGATCTGGCAGATATGGTCGATGTTGTCCAGGGTCTGCTCCAGCGAACAGTTCATCGCCTGTGGGGTCGATTTGCCCCGCACCCAATGGGGTACCATCATCCAGGCATCCATGGCCATACCGATCACGGCATCCCTTTCGATCAGGGCCTTTATCTGTTCGTCGGAAAATTGACGGTTGTGGTCGACCAGGGCGCGGCAGTTGTTGTGGCTCGCCCAGACCGGACCCTTGAAATGGTCTAGGGCCTCCCAAAAACTTGGGTCACAGAGGTGGGTGGCGTCCAAAATGAGCCCAAGGCGTTCCATTTCCCTTAACAAGGCCCTGCCCTTGTTTCCTATGCCTCCTGAAGAATCGGTTCCGAAGGCATAGGTGCCGGGTCCGTAATGCGCCGGTCCGATGGCCCGGAGTCCGGCCTCGAACGATTTTTCAAGGTAATCCAAGGTAACTATGGAGTCGGCCCCTTCCAAGCTTAAGATATAGCCGATCGGCTTTTTGCCCCCTTCGGTCTTCCAAAGGTTTACATGGGCCTCGAGTTGTTTTTTGTTCGTGATCGGGGCCAATTCCCCGGCATCTTCCATGCTGCGGTACCAGGCCAGTTGGCCTTGGGTCTGTGCCCATGCCTGTTGTGGAGATCGCCACCCAGGAAGGGGGTTCCCCTTTTTTACGTAACGGGCTATCTGGGTAGCCACGCAGAGTCCGATATTTCCGGCGCGCATGGCATCGAAGGAAACGGTATTTCGGCCCCGATCGGGTTTATCGGTCATGCCCTGTTCGCTTTTTCGGATATCGGCAACGGACCAGGTCAGGTCGCGGTTCCATTCCATGGCGTTCATGGCGAGGTCTAAATGGGCATCAAAAATAAACATGGTCATAGGGTTAAGGTTTGGTCGCGGGCGGCCACTTCCCAAGTATCGACGATCTCGCCTTCGGAAACTACCTGAAGCCGGGCGTATTTGGCCACTGTCGGGCATATGTGTACGGGCAGGGCATAGGCCGTATCGCCTATGGGATACTTATCGCTGTTTTCGCATTCGATGACAAAGTGCTCTTCGCTCTGTCCTTTTTGTTGCCAGTCGGCCTTATCAAGGAACCTGACCCGCGGAAAGGGCATTTCGGGCGCGATCGACTTATGGCCGAGGTCGGTACAGAGTATTCCTTTGGCCGGTTTACTGATAATCCGGGTAAAAAGTACGGCGGCCGGTAGAAAATCCATTTCGGGATAAAGGCGGGCATAGCCCGCATCCCAAAGCAAGGTGGTTCCGGGACTGGCCTCGACCCCTTCCCGTCGGGCGTGGAACGGAAAGGTAGGCGATCCGCCGGCCACCACATTCGGTACCTCTATGCCCTCGGCCGCCAAGGTGTCCCTAAGTGCCAGCACAAGGTCAAAAGCCTTTTGGCATTCCTCTTCGCGCCTTGCCACATCGGTGTTTCCGATATGGCCGTCGTAGGTGTGGAGCCCCATTGCCTCGATATGGCTATGGGCATGCATCTTACGGTAGAGTTCGATGCCCGTTTCGTCGGGTAGGATGCCGGTACGGTCCATTCCGGTATTGATGTCCATCCAAAGGGAAACGGGGCGGTTCTTTTCACGGGCCCGCCTTCCCATCCGTTCCACGATAATCGGATGGTCTACCAAGGCCGAGAATTGGGTTTTGGGGTAGTTTTCCACCAACTTAAGGAAGCGTTCGATGTTGGCACCTACCGGCTGCATGGCCAACAATACATCCGGGGCCCCGCATCGGGCCAAAAGTTCGGCTTCGGCAATAGTGGCGCATTTGAACTTGTAAATACCTTGCTCCAACTGCAGGTTTACGATCTCGGCCGTTTTGTGGGTTTTTACATGGGGCCTGAGAAAATCGGGACCTTGCGACATGCCCAGCATGGTTTGTATGTTCTGTCGGATGCGTTCGGGGTAGACCAATAAAGCCGGGGAGACTACCCCTTCGGTGTTTTTTAACGCGTACCAAGAAGTATTTGTAGCCATATCTCAGTACAGTTCAAACATGGCCTCGATTTCGACAGGAATCCCCCCGGGCAGGATCATCCCTACGGCGCTGCGCACCCCGACTCCGTTGTCGGGACCGAAAATATCGGCCATGAGTTCGCTAAAACCGTTAATGACCAAAGGTTGGTCGCCGAAATCGGGGGCCGAATTGACCATGCCCAGGGTCTTTACAATTCTTTTGATCCGATCTAAATCGCCAAAATGGGCCTGTATGGTCGAGATCATGGTCAGGCCTACCTGCCTTGCCCCCAACTTGGCCTCCTCCAGCGACATGTCGTCGCCCGCCCGTCCCTTCATCAGGCTTCCATCGGCCAACATGGGGCCTTGCCCCGAAACGTACAGAAATTTGTCTACGACCAGCACCGGCTTGTACAGGCCGGCAGGTGGCGGGGCGGGAGGAAGCTCCAAGCCCAGTGCTTTGATTCGTTCAGAGGGTGAATTGCCCATAAAAAATTTGTTTTATATGAATGTATCCAAGATCAAAACCCCGATAAGGCCCATGACGCCTACGGTGGTTTCCATAACCGTCCATGTGCGCAGGGTGTCTTTGATCGATAGGTTAAAATATTCCTTGTAGAGCCAGAAGCCGCCGTCGTTCACATGGGAAAGCATCAGGCTACCCGAACCTATGGCAAGCACCATGAGCTCCGGACTCACCCCGTTGCCGATCAGGGGGGCGGCAATACCTGCAGCGGTAAGTCCGGCCACCGTTGCCGATCCCACACAGACCCGGATTACCGTGGCGATCAACCAGGCCAAGAGCAGGGGCGAAATCGTGGAGCCCCTGAGCATATCGCCGATATATTCGCTTACCCCACTATCGATGAGCACCTGTTTGAGGGCCCCTGCGCCGGCTATGATCAAAAGGACCATGGTAATGCCCGAAACGGCGCTGGAAACGGAGTTCATGACCTCGTCCATTTTTTTGCCCCGGGCCAGCCCCAGGGTATAGATGGCGATAAGTACCGAAATGAGCATGGCGATGACGGGGTCGCCCAGTATGTCGGTGGTCTTTCTTATGATGTTGCCTTCGGGAAGGATCAAGGCGGTTGCCGATGCCAATCCGATAAGGATGACGGGCAACAAGGCCGTAAAGATGCTGGTTAAGGTGCCCGGCATCTCCTCTTCGGTCAATACGGTCGGATTGAGGAATTCCTTTAACGGGGTGGCCTCTATGTTCTTTATGGTCCGCGAAAAAAGGGGGCCGGCCACCACAATGGCGGGAATGGCCACCACGATGCCGTAGAGAAGTGTTTTTCCGATATCGGCACCGAACATGATCGCAATGCCCGTAGGGGCGGGGTGCGGCGGCAAATAGCCATGGGTTACCGATAGGGAGGCCAGCATGGGCAGCCCAACGTAGATCAGGGGGAGTCCCGTTGCGGCGGCTACCGTGAACACCAGGGGAACCAGAATGACAAAGCCTACGGTATAGAACATGGGTATGCCTACGATAAAGCCGGTCAATACCACGGCCCACTGAATGTTCTTTTTTCCGAATTTTTTAACGAGCTGTGTGGTAATGCGCTGGGCCGCACCGCTATCGGCCACCAATTTGCCCAACATGGCACCTAGGCCTAAAATTAGGATCAGATAGCCCAATGTGTCGCCTATTCCTTTTTGTATCGATTTGGAGACGGTGGTAAAATCCATCCCCTCGGCAACGCCCACCAAGAGCGAGACGATGACAAAGGCGATAAAGGCATTGAGTTTAAAACGGGCGATGAGGATAAAAAGCAGAACGATTCCGGCAATAACAATGGTAAGAGGCATAGGTCGGTTTTATCTAGTACTGGTTAAATATACAATTTTGTAAAGATCCCTTTCGGCATTGTGGCGAAGGAAATAAACCCCTTTGAATGGTTTTCCGTATGTGCCCTTAGTGAAAATGGGCCATGGCTGGGAATATAGGCCGTTCCTTCCGTTGTGTAGGGGGCGCAGGCGGTTTGGGTACGGTCTTAAAGGGAAGAAAGGGAAAGGGGCAAGCCCTTTTTAGGTATGGTCGGGCAGGTCGGCAAACTCCTTCCTTTTGTTCGCGAACCAGTGCTGCATGTTTTCGGGCGAGAGCATGAGTCCCCGCATTTCGCGCATGGCCTCCATATGCGCCTTGTCTCCCTTTTCAAGCATTTCCGCTGCGTGTTTTTTACTCAATTCGGCTATTTCCTCAAAGGTGTCGGCATAAAATTTATGGTCGCAGGCCCCTCCCAGTTGTTTGCAGGTCATTGTTTTCATATCGCCGGATTTGTTTTACGGATTAGACGTTGGATTAAGCGGCGGTATACAAGTTAAAAAAAATTTACCTGTTTTGGGTAAACCCTTGTAGATTAAATGTTTGGTTGCTTCGAAGTTTTTGGGTTTGGGTATTTTCGAATGGGGGAGTAACGCCTATAGGAGTTGAATACTTCCCTGTTCGGGCCAGAGACCCGAGGGTCCTTGGTTCTTTTCAATTCCCCTAGGAGTTGTTCCTTGAGCTTTTGCTCGATTGCGTGGTAGGGGGCTTTTCCGGCAAGGTTGTACAGGCAGTCGGGGTCTTTTTTCACGTTGAAGAGCTCAAATTCGGGGCGTTTGCCCACGGCCAGTTCGAAATAGTATTGAATGTTGTCGTCTTTGTGGTTTTCGATAAGAAAGGTTTTTGTGGGGCAATCGTCGATATCCATAAAGGCCGCATCGGGGATATAGTCGCCTTGCCCGTCGAGCCCGAACATGGGCATGAGCCGGGTGCTGTCTTGCGGATGAAACCTTTGGGGTGCCCCGGCCGGCCACAGTTCGGGTTCCATGTTCCAGATGTAGAGGAAATCGCCTCCTTTGATGATTCGCTGCGGATACCCTTTGTTGAGATATCTTGATGAGGAGTGCCTTTCGCGTCCTGAGAGGATAAATGCCCGGGAGCTGTCTATTTGGCCTTCCCCTTCCGCCGCTAAAAGAGGGACCAGGCTTTTTCCCGAAAACGGGAGCATGCCTGAGGTCTTTGTTTCGGTAAGTTCGAGAAAGGTGGGTGCCAGGTCGACAAAGCCTATAGGGTCTTTTACGGTTCTTCCGCCGGGGAATTTTTTGGGATAGCGAATGGCCATAGGTACATGTACGCCATGGTCGTAGCCATTGGCCTTGGCCCTGGGAAAGGGCATGCCGTTATCGGCGGTGACGACCACTATGGTGTTCTCCAGCTCCCCGATTTCCCTAAGGTATTCAAGCATGCGTTGAAGGTGCAGGTCGAACCATTCTATTTCCAGGGCATAGTCCAAGAGGTCGCCGCGTACCAGGCCGTTGTCGGGCAAAAAACCGGGTACCTCGACGTCATGTAACTGTTTGTTGTGCCTTTTCCAGGAGTCTTGTTCGTATGTTCTGTGGGGCTCTTTGGCACCGTACCAAAAGAAGAAGGGTCGGCCTTTTGGTGAATTCTCCATAAAGTATTTGAAATTCGCGAAATAGTCGGTGGGGGAGATACCATCGGCGTAGCGTTCGTCGTTGTCGGGGCTGTAGGCGATATGACTGTGTTCGATACCCGCTGCATCGGTAGCCCTAAAAAGGGAGTCTTTTGCGTTTCTGGCATATCTAAAGGGGCCGACCCCTTTGCCGGTCCTTCCCGTTCGATATCCGTTTTTGTCAAGCAGGTCAATGAAGGAAAGGTGTTTTTTCATCCACGAGGAGGCATGCTGCCCCGATTGTTCGTTTTGCCAGTGATAGCGTCCTGTTACGATTGAGCTTCTTGAAGGGGCGCATCCCGGGGATCCGGCATAACAATTGAAAAAATAGACCCCTTCGCGCGCAACCTGGTCAAAGCCGGGCGTGTCGATGAAGGTACAGCCTTCAAAGCTGGTATGGCCATACGATTGGTCGTCGCTTATGGCGAACAGGATATTCGGGCGCTTGGGGTCGGGGCTGTCGGGTGTTTTGTTGCACGCGGTTAGCATAAGGACCAGTACCAAGGCGTATATGGGGTATCCCAAGTTTTTGATGGCCATAGGAGGGTTTGTTTTTTTGACGCTTGCCCTTAAAAATAGGAATTATCTCTACGTCTTTTTGTAATCGATGAGTTTTTGTGGGCCTTCCAAGAGTACGCGTACGACCCGTAAGGTACCGTCTTCGGTCGTGGCAATGTGCCACTTGATGAGCGAAATTTGCCCTTTTTCGATTTCCATACCCGTTATGCTCCGCGGGTGTACGCAGCTCCCATCGTTGAAAAGGGGGATGTCTCCCGGTTCAGGAAAGCGTGGCCTGTGGGTATGGCCTACGACCGTGATCGTCAAATCGTTTTGTAGGATCCATTTTTTGATGCGCCGCTCGAGCTTGATGAGTTCGGTGTAGTTTTTGGCGGGACTGGTGGGGTCGGCTATGCCCCAAACCTGGAGCGGTTTCCAGAGCACCCTTACAAGAAAACGGCTCCAGCGCCAGAAGGTGTAGTTCCACCAATCGGCCTGGTGGCCGTGGGTCAAAAATAGTTCTTGCCCGGTCTCCCTGTGCTTCAGTACCACGGCCTCGTTGTACTTGATGCCTTCAAAGAGTTCCTTTGATTCGCCGTCTATGGGCTCAAAATAGCTGCTCAGGTTTCTTTTTACATATTCAGGGTCTTTGTAAACCATGTCGTGGTTGCCCCAGATCATGTGAAGCCTTTTTTCAAGATGAAATTTTTTAATGAGCTCGTAAACATTTTTATGGGCCTCGAAAATCGATTCGAAGTTCAGGTTTTCCCAAAGCTCGTCGCCGTCGCCCAGTTCGCAGTATTGAAAGCCTTCCTTGTAGTAGTGGGTAAGGGCGTGGAAGTAAATGTTTCTATTGTTGGCAAAATCGTCGGCAAAGCTGTTGTCGCCCCGGTGGCAATCGCTAAAGAGTATAAATTTCGAACGGTCATCGAACACAATTGTTTTTGCATTTTCGTATGCTCGTGATAACCTTCGGTACGATGACATTTTTTTGGGTTGAAACGTGTTCGCTAAGTTAAACAGTTATTTATAACCTCGAAAGAAAAGTAGGGCTCTTGGGTGTGCTGCCGGACGGGTTAGGGGGCTTTGGGGTCAAAAATTCGTCAAGCGGGTCACGAACAAGGGTGTTTAAAGATTCATTTAGTGATCCGAGGGTATTTATTTTGTAATTTTACACCCAAGGATACGACCAAAAATGGGTATGAAAGTAGAAAAAGGCAAAGAGCTTCCTTTGATGCAACTTATTAGCTTTAACAAGCTGTTGCGTAACTACGAGGTTATGGCCAAAAGCGACGATGAGTTCTTGGCTCAAAAGGCACGCCGTATTTTGGCCGCGCAGGCCCCCTATCCCGAGTTGCGGGAGGGGTTTACCGATGTTTCTTTGTTGGATAAGCACAAGGAGGTCATTCAAATAATACTACAGGACGTTTTTCCCGAGGTCTTGACCGATAACGAGATCAAGGCGGCCTCGCTTCCCTATAACGACGTTATCTTCAATTCGTCAAGACGCTTCAGGAAAATTTTGGAAGAAGCCGGGGGAAAGGGTTTCGTTCCGGAAATGCGAAGTATGCCCCACGATCAGATGTACGTAATGGCCTGTGCCGTGATACTCAATTTTTATTATGGCTTTTCGTTGGACTTTAAACGGCCTATTTTCTACGACATACCGGATGCAAACGGGGTAATACGGCACTATCGCATACTCTACAATGCCGATTTTATCGAACTTGAACCCACCGATAAGGCCAAAGACCTTACGCCTGAAGATTTCGACGAATTGCTGGCCAATTTCGACAATATCGATTTGTGGAAGGAGAAAATACCCCCAAATAGCTTTATCTCAAAAGGCTTTGTGATTTCGAATATGTTCGATGTCTCTGCCGAGCATTCGATTTCGGAAATAAAATCGAGCCTGATCGCCAGTGCCAAAAGAACCGACGAGGGCTTTATGGAAGGCCTTCAAGAGACCTTTAGGTCTTTCTTCAACAAGGCCAACCTCAGGGCGGGCTTTATGACCTATAATGCGAAAAACGATAGTTTTGAACCTGTGTATGGCGATGGCATGGAAAGTTTTGTCCTTAAGAATAACGAGACCGTAAATTGTAAGGACATCCTTTGTGGTTATTCTTATGGGAAATTGCTTAACGAAAACACCTATTTTGCCATATCCGATATCGATCGTTACACCAAAAATTCCAAAGCCGTCTTGTACAAGAGACTTGGGGAACAGGGCATCAAGAGCGCTATTTTCGCTCCCATTGCCCATAACGACGAGTTGTTGGGCGTATTGGAGCTGGTGTCGACCGAAAAGAACGTCCTTAACAGTGTCAATGCCCACAAGCTCGAAGATATCATGCCCTATATCGTATCGGCCGTGTTGCGCTCCAAAACGGAGGAAGAAAACCTGATTGATGCCATTATACAAAATGAATGTACCTCGGTACACGAGGCCGTGTATTGGCGTTTTCAGGAAGAGGCCAAGCGCTTTATAAAGGATGAGCTCGAGGGGGTTCAGCCCACCTTTAGGGAAATCGTCTTCAAAGAGGTGAATCCGCTATACGGCCAAATCGATATCAAGAATTCTTCCGATGCCCGAAACAGGGCCATCCAGCGCGATTTGATGATCCAACTCTCGGCAGTTAACAAGGTGTTGGAAAGTGCATGGCAAAAGAGCAGGTTGCCGATCTACGAAGAGTTGATGTTCAGGGTCAACGACCATATGGAAGATATTAAGGAGGTTCTTCATACCAATAGCGAGCAGGCCATCTTCAATTTTATCGCCGACGAGATCCACCCGGTATTCGCCCATTTGAAAAAGACCGATCGCGATCTGCGCAACCTGATCATGGAATATGAATCGTCGATAGACAAGGGTACCGATTCGTATTACGACCATCGAAGAAATTACGACGAAAGCGTCATGCTGATCAACAAACGCTTGGCCGCCCTTATCGATAGAAGGCAACGGGATGCCCAAGCCATGTTTCCCCACTATTTTGAGCGGTACAAGACCGACGGTGTTGAGCACAATATGTACATTGGCGATTCGATAGCGGGCGATCTTGAGTTCGACCCGATATATTTGAGCAACCTGCGTTTGTGGCAATTGCAGGTGATGTGCGAAATGGAAAATACGCACTATAAACTAAGGCCCGAACTTCCGGTGCCCCTTGATGTGGCCTCTTTGATACTGGTCTATAATACCTCGCTTTCCATCCGTTTTCGAATGGACGAAAAACGCTTCGACGTAGACGGTACCTACAATGCCCGTTACGAGGTGATCAAAAAGCGCATCGACAAATCGTTTATCAAGGGCACCAACGAACGGCTTACCCAACCCGGAAAAATGGCCATCGTCTATTCACAGAAAAAGGACGAGTTGGAGTACTTGCGCTATATCAAGTTCTTGAAGTCCAAGGGCTACTTTACCGGCAAGGTCGAAATCGTGGAGCTTGAGGGCCTACAGGGCGTATCGGGGCTGAAGGCCATACGTGCCGATATTCTGTACAGCAAGGCCGACCGGGCCGAGGAAAAGACCTTTACCTACGACGACCTGATGGAAGAGTTGAGGGCATAAACCCATCGGTGACAGTGTTGGTATAAAAAGCTCGGGGCTTTGGGGCGGCACTTGTCCAAGGGCAGCCTATCATCGGTAATATCCCTATCTTAGTGGTATGAATATACAATCGGAACTTCATAAGGCTTCCCTTTTTCAAAACCTCGAACTTTTGGCCAACCAAGTTGTGGAAGGCTTTATCAGTGGCATTCATAAAAGTCCGTTTCACGGATTTTCGGCGGAGTTTGCCGAACACAAGATTTACAATACCGGGGAGAGTACCAGGCATATCGATTGGAAACTGTATGCCAAGACCGACAAGCTTTACACCAAAAGGTATGAGGAGGAGACCAATTTGCGCTGCCATATGATCTTGGACAATTCGGCTTCGATGCACTACCCCGATGTTGGGCCTTTGTCCATTTTGAACCTAAACAAAATAGGCTATGGGGTATTGGCCATTGCCGCCCTTATGAACGTATTGAAGCGGCAGCGCGATGCCGTCGGCCTAAGTGTGTTTTCGGATGGGTACAAGTATTATGCCCCGGAGAAGGGGAGCGAGCGCCATCATCAAATGTTGCTGGCCAAGTTGGCCGAATTGGCCACGGAGGCCCAACCGCCCCAAAGTACGGAAACCTATACCTATCTTCACCTAATTGCCGAAAAAATAAAACGGCGCAGTCTTATTTTTCTGTTTACCGATATGTTTCAGACCGAGACCGACGACGAAAAACTGTTCGACGCCCTGCGCCATTTGAAATACAACAAGCACGAAGTGGTCCTTTTTCATTTATTGGACAAGGCGACGGAATGCGATTTTAATTTTGAAAACGTGCCCAAGCGCTTTGTCGATGTGGAGACCGGGGAGCATATCGATCTTTACAGCGATACGGTAAGGGAAAGTTATGGTAAGAACATAAGGGCTTATTTTGAGACACTTAAGCTCAGGTGTGCCAAATACCGCATCAAATATGTCGAGGTCGATGTGAAGGCCGATTTCTCAAAAGTATTGAACACGTATTTGGTGGAGCGAAGAAAATTTTTGTAAGAAGGGCTTATTTTTAATAAAAATAGTTTGTGCAATTGAATAAGCGATGTATATTTGCACTCGCTAAACGCCACGGTCTGGTAGTTCAGTTGGTTAGAATACCTGCCTGTCACGCAGGGGGTCGCGGGTTCGAGTCCCGTCCAGACCGCAAAAAGCCTTCAACGCAAGTTGGGGGCTTTTTTGTTTTTGCCCCTGTCGTCCAAGTTGCCCCGAAAAGGGCCTGTATGGGAGCGATTTTGGAATTAGGTGACCTCCTCCCCACTATTTTCTATTTACACGCTTTATGAGATGGTGCTATGATAACTGATAAAGTCCTTTATTTGTCCATAATTAGTGCTTCCTGTCCAAAAGGTTACTAATGACTCACTTAATTGACATCTAAAATTCCTTTTTTGATTTGGTATAAGATTCTTTGAACTCCTTGTAAAGATTTATCCATTTTTAAGGCCAAGGTAGTTTCGGTAATATCTGCTTTCGGCTTTTCAAGGATTGCATCGTCTATAATATGTATGATGGTCTTGTAAAGTTTTTCATTCGCTTCTAATATAGGTTTCATCTTTCTACCTATAATTCTAGCGGCCGCAGTAGTCGTTTGAAAAGAATCATCAAATAAATCCAAGTGTTTTTCATAGGCTTCCTGTTCATAGAATTCCCATCCCGAGTTCAATAATAATGAGATATCTTCTATGTCTTTGGTTCTATCTAGGTTATCGCTCCACGAGACCAGTTTAAGAATTATAAGTCCTACCATAGGTGTAGTAGGCAATGTAAACCCCGCTTCTTTAATATATACTTTTTCTAGTTGCTCGCCCACTTCTTTGAAGCCTAAAACAGATAGTTCTATATTCCTTTGGTCAAAATTAACTGTATGATTTTGTTCAATTTCGCCATAGGGAAGGAGGTCTAATACAGTATTGGTTTTTTCATATGCCAATCGATAAATTTCATTTGTTTTTTGAAATCCCTTACTACATAATTCTTCAATCAGGGATTGATATTTAGTAAAGTCGGGTACCATAACAGCAAAATCTATATCAGCCGTAATACGTGTGGGCTTGATTCCTGCACGATAAAGTTGAACATCCCTGGCATTGGCACCTATTAAATAGTAGGTAATGTTGTTGGCTACGAAGACCTCCTCTAAAATATGATATACCTCCCTGTGATTGGCAAAGGAGTAATCCTTATAGGTTAGGTTTGACATATTGGTCAAAGATGATTTTGGCGGTTTCTAAATTTCTCTCGTTTCCACTATGAACAAGTTCGGCATAGATCAATATTGGGTGGGCCACATTTTTTCCCAAGGCAAGATTTGTGATAGACTCAATGGCACTTTTGTCTCGCCAAAACTTAAGGTAAACGGATATAGGGCCATCGGGGTCTGGAACCAGCCTGAACTTAGTAATGATATCTCTTTTTTCTTCCGTGGTGTAAAGGGAAAAAAGTTCTGGAGTTAGATGGTTTGTGAGCAGTGACGCAGCGGGTTCTCCTCCCCACTTTAAACTTGGATAAAGTAATTTGTTTCGCCAATCATTTTCATTAAAGGCCGAGAATGTGAATTGACCTATTTTGTAGTTAGGCAATACTTTTTCATTAAAAACAGGAATCCACCTTTCGAGTAGCTCTTCTCGGTTAACAAGTTGATATTTTTTTTCATCATTCCACTTAATTATAAAACCTTCTTCTTGTAGCTGGTTAAGTATTTTACTGGTGCTGCCTATTGATACCTCACTTTGATGTGCCAAATATCTAACCGTTTTGTTAATGGTTTCCGGGTGTTTTAATAATTGAAAGATTAGTTGGCAGCCAGCTTGCGTAAAAATTTTTGTGTTTGTGTTGTAAATGGGTTTGCCGTTATTTTTTTCAATATATAACTTTAACCCTTCAAGGTTTAGAAAGGCATTTCCATAACTCTCTATATAATTGATGCCTTGAGCTTTTAAAACTTCTTTAGCTGTGGGGGTAATATATTTTGAGGCAACTAAGACCGGAAGTTTTTTACTTCTTTTTTTTATAAAATGATATACGTTTTGAGGTCTTACTTCATTTTTAAATTCAACGAATACAGGCTCCCCGTTAATTTCGTATATTTTTTCAGCACGTTCTTTATTATGTGATAAATAGCGTACTTCCGTTTCGAAATCTAGCGCGTCAAACCACTCGTTTAAGTATATGGTACTCAACATTTGTTCATTTTTTAATATTGTTCATGTAACATGAACATCCAAATATATTGAAATAAAATGTCTATTCGAAAAAAATGTATTATAAAGGCAAGACTTGAATTAATTGATTTGGGACCAACCATTGAGTAAATTAGCAAAAATTAAGAAATGTAGCTTCAACGATTAAAAGCGATTTGTGTCGAAGATAACATACCATTACCAGGTAGAGGATACGGGTAAAAAATTAGATTTAATAAAAATGTAAATAAAATGGTATTATCACCAAGAGAAAAATCAGGACTCGGAAATATATTTAAAAGTTAGAAACAGATTATGACAGGTGTGCCTATAAATTAGAACATCGAATGGATTTAAAGGTTGAAGTGCTCAGTAGCGTCTCGACATTTCATTCGCTCGAACGAACTATTAAGAAGTTACTTTAAAATTGAGAAAATAGTAAGGATATAATTAAACTTTATAAGCTTTCTCAAGAGAATCACTTCTTGCCTAATCCTAGAGATGCGAAACTTAAGCCTAGAGCATTTTGGTTTATGGATACCCTTATCCGATTGGTTGAAGGTATGGGATGTAAAATTAAATTTTATTGCAATCGTGCCCATGTTGAGATATTTGATTAATTGACTGAGATAAACTTAGGGCAAAAAGTCTATAGAAAAAGGAAAGAAGACCCAACTGGTTCAAGTCGGAGCCTGTCCCGACCCGTCGGGATCCAGACCGCAAAAAGCCTTCAACGCAAGTTGGGGGCTTTTTTGTTTTCTACTTCTTCCCACGGCGAATCTTGGCGCTTCCCTGTCCTTTTCTGGGGGTTCAACGGACGGTTAACCCTGCCTTGCCCATAAAAAAATAGTCTTCCTCCTGTTTTTATCGCTTGTCTTTTTGTAATTTGAAAGGGAAAAATAAAATCCGACGGTGGGTTACGATTGGGTACTTGGGCTTATTTAAGTGCGCAGTCGCATCGTATCGTTCAGGATTTGGTTACCGAGCTATAATTTTATGTTGTAGTATTCGTTAGTAAAGGAATTGATTAATAAACAGAATTCAAATCATGGGTAAATTCGAAATTAAAAAAGACAAGTCTGACCAGTTCAGGTTTAATTTGAAGGCCTCGAACGGGCAGGTTATTTTAAGTAGTGAAGCATACAAAACCAAGGCTTCTTGCGACAATGGGATCGAATCGGTACGCAAAAATTCGCAGGACGATGCCAAATACGACAGAAAGACGGCGAAAGACGGCAGCCCTTACTTTAATTTAAAGGCCTCCAATGGCCAGGTAATCGGTGCGAGCCAAATGTATTCCAATGCCTCGGCCATGGAAAACGGCATTGCCTCGGTCAAGAAAAATGCACCCGACGCGGTGGTCGAAGAGGTATAGTAGCTATAACTAGTTTGGGGAATTTCCCTAAATCTTAAAGTATAAGGCAGGCCCCAAGGCCTGCCTTACGTGTTGTGTAGGCACGCAATTGGGCATATAAATGGTAAGGATTCTTAAATTTTTCTTTTGAACGGTATCCGAATGATTTGGTCAAGTCCTTTGCCAATTGCTTTGTCTTAATAAGTCAAAATAAGATTGGGTTCTCTCGATCAAGGCCTATGGCACCGTTCCGTTATAAGGAGCTTCGATGCTACATCGAACATCCGCTTGCCCTTTTGATTCCCCCTTTGCTTATAAAAAAACCACTAGGGCCCTACCGTTTTTTTACTCGTGCCCATTGGCCGCCCTACGATGTTTTCGAGCCATTTCGAGGGGCCTAAATTGCATCTGCAGGTCGTTATGCTTGTCAATTTCTTGATCGGAACCCTCTTTTCATAAAAATACAATGGCTTTCATATGTACCGGTACGATTGATCGTGTCGACAAAATGCACTTTCGTTGCCGGTTTTTATATACAAAAAATAAGGCTTCCCATACAAAACGCCCTTAACAGACAACAATAAATGGTTTAGGTCTTTCTTCGATACTATATTTGATAAACTATAAATATCGTTTACCTGTAGTTTGGGGTAACCTTTATACACTAGCCATTGTTTTATGAAGTTCTCACTTAGGCCTGGGCTTGCCGCCCTTGGCCGGATAAAAAAGTAAGACCGTTTGCTTATCGCCAAATATCTTGCAAATAGGTAAAAATAGGTTCAGTAAAGAATTTAAGTAACAGGCGGCGATTCAAGTTTGTCGTCCTCGAATAAATTGTAGTAAGTAGTCAGGGGAAAGGGGGAGAAGCCATGCTTCTCCCTTTTTTTGTTTTATAACGTACCTGAGTTTCTTTCTCACCAACTAGCCCATACCCGGTACTACGCATCTTGATAGGATCCAGGGTTTGAATTGGTTAATAAGACAATTATCAATTAGCAATGAACAATGAACAATTAACAGTTAGCAGTTGGCAGTTTGCAGTTGGCAGGTTACAATGAACAATTAGCAATTAGCAATTAGCAATGAACAGTTAGCAATGAACAGTTAACAGTTAACAGTTAGCAGTTAGCAGTTAGCAGTTGGCAGTTAGCAGTTAGCAGTTGGCAGTTGGCAGTTGGCAGTTTGCAGTTGGCGGTTGGCGGTGATTCTTGTGGTGCTTACTCCTTACTTCATACTGAGTACTGCACACTGCGTACTTCACTAACTAGTAACTATTAACTAAAAACTAAAAACTACGAACTACTGAACACTGAACACTGAACACTGCGCACTGAGTACTGCTACTGAACACTGCCTACCCCATACGGTTCAAGATCCACGGTAACGGACCTCTGTTCTTTTTTTTCAGAAATGGTAGGCGTATATGGTATTGCGCTTAAAACAGGAAAGAGCCCCGAATCGAGGCTCTTTTGTACTATTGATGGTCTTCCTTTGTCTATTGTTCCAGGCCAAAATAGTCGGCGACGGCATTATAGTCCGAAGTGTCGACTCCGGCAGCTTTTAGCTCTGTCATTGGATTTCCTCCGTTCTTTGCCGTATTGGACAGTTTCATGGCCACCATGACCAAATGGGTATATTCCCCTCCAGGAATCTCCACGGGAGTATCGTTCTTATCATAAAAAAAGACATACAATCTTCCAACTTGAAAATCAGGATAGATCCTTGCATAGCTATTGTTTCCGTACAAGCTTCCCGGAATGGGATACCTCAGGCCCGATTTATGATCAATATAAAAGAGATAGGCATAGTCTTCAAGATCATCTTCGATATAGCCCGTCATACTGAGGTTGAAATTGGTGTAGTCGAGGAATACATCAAGGTTATATTTGTACAATTTTACATTGGCGTTGCCATCGGCCCCATCTTGGCCATCCTCACCGTCCATACCCTGACAGTCCAAGGCATCCACAACACCATCCAAATTGATGTCTTCATTGGCATCATCTTCGGTAATGTCCCCAATTCCATTTCCGTTGAGGTCCCAACAGCTTATACCATCGGCACCATCGAGTCCGTCAGCACCGGCAACTCCTTGGGGCCCCTCGGGGCCTTCGGGGCCTATGTCCCCGTCTTCACCGGAACAGGAAACGAAGCCTATGGCCAAAAGCAACATGGTTGTCATGAGCAACGGGCTTTTTGACCGCTTAAAACTAAGGGAGTCAAATCTTTGGCTCTTTAAGCCCAATAGGGGCAATGTAATGCTCGATGGCATTCTAAATGAGAAAAAACTTGTTTTCATGTTTTTGTTTTTATATTTTGAGGGGCGAAATTAATGGCATCCGTACCACACTTGACCAAGCTTGGTGATGGGAGGTCGAATCGGTTTCGCCAACGCTTCCTTTTTTTGTATAGCTTGCCCGTAAGGGTCTTTTTTAGCGGAAATTGCAGACGGTACGCTATTTATGCAAGCCATACACCTATTGATACCAAGTATCATGATGTAGCGGCATGGCGGGCGATCAATTTTTAATTTTGGGAAAATAGCATATGCCATGAGAGCCATTATTGTAGATGATGAGGTTGCGGCCATAAACAGTTTATCCTGGGAATTGCGGAAACATACCGACTTCATTTCCGTTATTGAAACCTTTACCTCTCCCAAAGAGGCCATCTCCGGGATAAATTACCTGAAACCGGATTGCGTTTTTTTGGATATAGAAATGCCGGAAATGAGTGGCTTTTCCCTTTTGGACAAATTGGAATACCGCAACTTTGCCGTGGTGATAACCACGGCCTATAACCAATACGCCATAAAGGCCATAAAGGAAAGCGCCGTAGATTACCTATTGAAGCCTGTGGACGAGGACGATATAGCCTGCGTGATTGAAAAATTGAAAAGGATAAACGGGGCGCAGAATTTTCAACATCAGTTTGAACAGACCTTTGAGGCCCTCTCGAAAGCCAGTTCCCCGCAGGTGGTGCCGATACCCGTAAGTGGAAAGGTCTTGTTCCTCCGGGTGGAGGAAATTTTATATTGCGAGTCCGATGGCAATTACTCCAAAGTGGTTTTGGAATCGGGAGAGCGGCTACTGGTGTCAAAAAAACTAAAGGAACTGGAAGAGCTCTTGCCCAAGAGGTTCTTTTTCAGGGTGCATAATTCTTACATTGTACACCTGCTGAAGGTAAACGAGTATTTGCGGTCCGAGGGCTATCTTGTTCTGTCCGATAAAAATAAGATTCCGATTTCCAGAAACAAAAGGGAGGCATTCTTAAACAGTATGGGCCACTAGACCTTATTACGGAGCTACTATGGATTTTTTAAAGGAAAGCAACCAAAACGGGTTCGGGTTTTTCGTGGTGTCGGTGCTCTTCTACCTCTTTGTATTCTTTTTGATCCAGTTCTTTCAGCACAAAAAACGCTTCTATCTCTTTTACAGCCTTTATGCCCTGGTCAACGGGGTAAACCTGCTCAAGTACATTGATGGCGTCTTTTTCTCCGATTTTTTCGATTCGCTTGTAGGAAGGAATCTCACCTACTGGATGCATTATCCCGCGCAATTGACGGCATCTATGCTATTCTGCTTCTTTATTATGGATATCATGCGATTAAAAAGGGAATATCCGACTATTGTCAAAGGCATTTTATGGACGTATGCGGTCGTATCGCCGGTTTACCTGTCGTTATGGGCAGTGCAATTGATCGGCTATCAACCTTATTGGATCGGTTATTTCCACGGCTTTTTCTTCCTTCCCTTGAACGTGGTCTTGTTCGTAGTGGTGCTTTATATGGTGATGGGGCGAGAGCGAATGATCAAATGGTATATTCTGAGCGGTATGTCGGCCCTTTTTATTTCCTACGTGACCATTACCCTGTTTTCGTTGGAAAAATCTGGGGTTGAAGAAGAAACGCTTTATATTTTCTATCTGGGGGTTTTGATCGAAAGTCTATTGTTTGCCTTGGCTATTGGGCTCGAACAAAAAATGGCGTATAAAAAGAAGGCCATTGTACAGAAAAAGTACATTGCCCAATTGGAAGAGAACCAGGCCATCAAGGAGAGTATCAACCGCACATTGTCGGATGAATTGATACAGACAAAGACCGAGATGGAGGGGCTCACCACAGAGGCGCAAAAAGAACGTACCGAAAAGCTTACCATGAAAATGGAGAACAGGTTTGCCCAACTTCGCCTCGATGCCCTCCGTGGTCAAATGAACCCCCATTTTATCTTCAATGCGCTGGGCTCGATCAAGTCGTACTTGATCGAGAACAATCAAGAGAAGGCCATTTATTACTTGGGAAGGTTTTCGAAATTGATACGTGGCACCTTGGAGAGTTCCCGCGAAGACCTTATTACCTTGGAAAAGGAAATGAATACCATTCGCATGTATGTGGAAATAGAAAGCGACCGCTTTAAGAACAACATTACCTATACCTATCACGTCGATGAAAGCCTGAAACCAGACCAGGTGCTTATTCCTTCTTTACTGCTTCAACCCTTTGTCGAAAATTCGATTTGGCACGGTCTTACCACCAAAAAAGGGGACAAACTATTGAAGATCGAAATCAAGGCCGAAGGTCCCGACCGACTACGGATAACCGTTGAGGATAACGGAATCGGTCGCGAAGCATCCCAAAAGCGAAACCTCCACGCCCAGTTCAAGGACAAATCACTGGGCCTCTCCATTTTACAAGACCGCTTGGATTTTTTCTCGAAAAAGTTCAAGGAGGAGTTCAAGGTAAGGGTAATTGACCTCAAGGAAGAAAAAACAGGGAAGCCCATGGGTACAAAAGTGGTTTTGTCTTTGCCGATACTTACTGTGGGAACTATGTAATCCCCCTTTGGAATAAGGCAATAATCTGGTGAATACCCCTAGGTTTATCTAGTATTTATAGGTTTTTAACGATAGCGCTTTTATTGAAGGGAAGATGGGTTACGGGGCGGTTGGCAGTGAGCAGTGGACAATGAACAATTAGCAATTAACAATTAACAATTAGCAGTGAACAGTTGGCAGGTTACAATGAACAATTAGCAATTAGCAATTAGCAATGAACAGTTAGCAATGAACAGTTAACAGTTAGCAGTTAGCAGTTGGCGGTTGGCGGTGATTCTTGTGGTGCTTACTCCTTACTTCATACTGAGTACTGCACACTGCGTACTTCACTAACTATTAACTATTAACTAAAAACTATTAACTAAAAACTACGAACTACTGAACACTGCATACTGCGTACTGCACACTGAGTACTGAACACAGAACACTGCCTACTGAACACTGCCTACTGTATACATTGGTTCGATTTGGGTTTTTATCAGTCTTCCATTATTTTAGGGTTGGGCAAACCTTTTCCTTACCGCCAGGTAGAAAAGAAGGGAAGTAGCGTATAGATAGCGTTTACGGTAGGGTGCTTCCATAGAAAAACGAGGGTGTTGTCAACTATTTCACTGCGAAATAGCTTATGAATGCAAAAGTACTAATAAAGACATTTAAAGATAATAAACAGAAAGCGACACTGGAATCAACCAATGCCGCCTTAAATGTTTTCACAACGGAATAATCCTTATTGTGAATTGCTTTCAGATATGCAAATATAAAAAAAGTCGTAGAAGTCTTCAATACGCTTTTCTGTAAGGAACTTAAAAAATAACTCAGTATTTTACCCTTTTTAGAAAAAACCAAACAACATGAAACGAATTTTAGGATTGGACCTAGGAACCAACTCTATTGGATGGGCGTTGGTGGATGAAGCTGAAAATACCAGTGAAAAATCGGAAATTGTAAAGCTTGGTGTTCGAGTAATTCAATATGATAATTTCAGTAAGGTTGATAAATCTGGTAAAGTCTCGGAGTCAAAAAATCCTATTGCCGATTTTATAGGAGGAAAAGGGCTCTCTCCAAATGCTTCCAGAACACAAAAAAGAGGAGCAAGACGTAATTTGCAACGCTACAAATTAAGAAGGGAAAACCTTATTTCAATTTTAAAAGATAATAATATCATTAATGATGATACTCCTCTAACCGAAATAGGAAAAAACACCACTCACGAAACTCTAAGATTAAGAGCTTTGGCAGCGAAAGAGCAAATTGATTTAACTGATTTTGCAAAAGTTCTTTTGGCCATCAACAAGAAAAGAGGATATAAGAGTAGTAGAAAAGCTACCAGTGAAGAGGAAGGACAGGCTATAGATGGTATGGCGATTGCCAAAACCTTATATGAGGAAGGTTTAACTCCAGGACAGTATGTGCTGAGGTTAT
Organism: Pseudozobellia thermophila; assembly: GCF_900141855.1. Taxonomy (GTDB): domain Bacteria; phylum Bacteroidota; class Bacteroidia; order Flavobacteriales; family Flavobacteriaceae; genus Pseudozobellia; species Pseudozobellia thermophila. The sequence goes on along the minus strand of NZ_FQYU01000001.1, from coordinate 5,047 downwards.
TAAAAGAAAACAAAAAGTATATCCCTGATTTTTATCGTTCCGATTTAAAAAATGAGTTTAAGAACGTTTGGGAATCTCAAAAAAAATATTACCCTGATATTCTTACGGATGATTTATTTAAAGCCTTGGAAGGGAAAAACAAAAGCCAAACTTGGGCTATTTGTCAGAAGCCTTTTGAGATTGTTGGAATCAAACAAAAAGGTACGGCTGCTGAAAAACGTTTGCAGCGTTATCAATGGCGCGTAGAAGCTTTGACACAGAAGCTTGAATTGGAACATTTAGCGATAGTGCTTCAAGACATCAATAATGATTTAAACAAGTCTAGCGGGTATTTAGGAGCAATCTCCGATAGAAGCAAGGCCTTATATTTTAATGGAGAAACAGTTGGAGAATATTTATATAAACAGGTATTAAAAAACCCGCATACTACCTTAAAAAACCAAGTGTTTTATCGCCAAGATTATCTTGATGAGTTTGAAACCTTATGGGAAACACAGAGTAAATATCATCCAGAACTTACAGATGACTTAAAGAAAGAGATTAGAGATGTGGTTATTTTCTACCAGCGTAAGTTAAAATCCCAAAAAGGATTGATAAGTTTTTGTCAGTTTGAAAGTTGGGAGCAAACTTATGTTGAAAAAGAAACAGGAAAACATAAGGCCAGAACCATAGGCAGAAAGGTAATTCCAAAATCGTCCCCACTTTTTCAAGAGTTTAAAATATGGCAGAACCTAAATAACCTAGAATTTCGGAATACCGAAGAGAATAAGATAATTGAATTTCAAAAATTGGATAAGGAAACAAAAGAAGCCATTTTTGAAGAATTAAACCTACGAGGTGATTTAAAACCAAATGACATATTAAAAATTCTGAACAAGTACATTTTAGAGATAAAAAAGCTCTCGGATTGGAAGTGCAATTTTGAAAAAATAGAAGGGAATAGAACCAACAAAGCGCTTTATGATGTCTATCAAATCATAGCCGAAAACGAAGGGTATGGTTTTGATTGGGCAAAAAAATCCGCTAAAGCTATAAAGAGCGAACTTAAATCCATTTTCCCAGAAATAGGTATCGATGCAGCTATTCTTGATTTTGATGCGGATAAAGATGACTTTGATAAACAAGCAAGCTATCAATTGTGGCATTTGTTATATTCTGCCGAAGAAGACGATAAAATAACAGAAGAAGACAAGCTCGTTTATGGAAACTCGAGTGTGGCTCTAAAAAAGAAACTAAATCTTAAGTATGGTTTTAAACCACAATATGTGGCAATGTTGGCCAATATGGCACTACAGCCCGATTATGGCAATCTGTCCTCAAAAGCAATTAGAAAGATTTTACCTTACCTAAAAGAGGGACATGTCTATTCGGAAGCATGTGATTTGGCAGGCTATAACCATTCCAATAGTTTAACCGCAGAAGAACAAGCGAACAGGGTACTGAAACCGTCATTGGAATTGCTTAAGAAAAACAGTTTACGTAACCCTGTTGTAGAGAAAATATTAAATCAAATGGTTAACCTTGTTAACCAGGTTATTGAAACGTATGGCAAACCTGACGAAGTACGAATTGAATTGGCCAGAGAGCTTAAAAAGTCGGCCAAGGAACGTGCCGATATGACCAAAAGTATCGCAGATGCTACCAAGCGTAATGAAGATATAAGAAAGACCATTACCAAAGAATTTGGTATCCCTAATCCTACTAAAAACGATGTGGTCCGATACCGTTTGTGGAAGGAATTAGAAACAAGGGGTTTTAAAGATATTTTTACCAACACCCAAATCAAACACGAGGATTTATTTAGCAAAAAAATAGATATTGAACATATTATCCCCAAGGCCATGTTGTTTGATGATTCTTATTCAAACAAGACCTTGGCTTTCAAGAAAGACAACTTAAAAAAGGCCGATCGTACAGCCTACGATTTTATTGCCCAAGATTATCAGTCAGATTTAGAGAATTATGAGCTACGTGTAGAGGAGTTGTTCAAAGGGGGGTATATATCGAAAGCCAAGCGCAATAAGCTGTTAATGACAAAAAGCAAGTTGCCCGATGGATTTATTGAGCGCGATTTACGTAATAGCCAATACATAGCCAAGAAAGCCAAACAAATGCTTTATGAAGTGTTTAGGAATGTAGTGTCCACTTCAGGTAGTATTACAGATAAGTTACGTGAAGATTGGGATTTAATAAACGTAATGAAGGAACTCAATTTACCTAAATACCGTGCTTTGGGCTTAACAGAAATGGAAGAGCGGAAAAATGGTAAAAAAATTGAGGTTATTAAAGATTGGACCAAAAGAAATGACCATAGACACCATGCCATGGATGCTTTAACCGTTGCTTTTACCACACATAATCATATACAGTACCTAAATAACCTAAACACTTATCATAGTTTAAAGGATGGCGGTATTGATTTGGAAAATAGCCCACTTTATGCCTTGAAAAACACGATTACCAAAGTGTATAAAGACAAAAATGGTAATAGTAAACGAAAGTTTATTCCTCCAATGCCCAATTTTAGGTCAAAAGCCAAAGAGCATATAGAATCCATTTTAATTTCCTTTAAAACCAAAAACAAAGTCGTAACCCAGAACATTAATAAAACAAAGAAAGGTGGTGGTAAGTATAATGCCAAGGTTCAATTAACGCCTAGAGGACAATTACATAAAGAAACCGTTTACGGCAAAATAAAACAACCACAAGCTAAGGCAACCAAACTCAATAAGCGCTTTACGATAGAACAGGCAAAATTAATTATAGACAAAGCACAAAGAGAATTGGTGTTATCTCATTTGGCACAGTTTAACAATAATGGAGAACAGGCCTTTGATGCCAAAACAATAAAGAAACAACCTTTATTCTATAAAGGAGAATCTTTAAAAGAGGTCATGTGTTTTGAAGAGGTTTATACGATAAGAAAGGAAATTGGGCCCGAACTAAAAATCGAAAAGGTTATTGATGAAAAAATAAAAGCTGTACTTAAAGAACGATTGAACGAATACGGAAACAATGCAAAAGAAGCATTTTCCAACTTAGACAAACACCCTATTTGGTTAAATAAAGAAAAGGGTATTTCTATAAAACGGGTTACCATTAAAGGTGTTAACAATGCCGAACCTCTTCATACGGCCAAAGATCATTTAGGAAATGAAATTTTAGATGACAACGGGCAAGCGATACCTGTTGACTATGTGAGCACTGGAAATAATCACCATGTAGCCATTTATGAGGATAAAGATGGAAAGCTGCAAGAAAAAGTCGTTTCGTTTTATGAGGCTGTTGCCAGAGTAAACGAAGGCTTACCTGTTGTAGACAAAGATTATAATGTAAACTTAGGATGGAAATTTAAGTTTACAATGAAGCAGAATGAAATGTTTGTTTTTCCTTCGGAAAATTTTGAGCCAAAGGAAATTGATTTGATGGATGGGAAAAATGCAGCCTTGATTAGCCCAAATTTGTTTCGGGTTCAGAAAATCTCAACAAAAAATTATATGTTTTCTCATCATCTGGAAACTCAGGCGACAACAGGGGATGATTTAAAAAAACTTAAGATGTTGTCTGGAAAGAAATACCAATTCCTTCAAACACCTGAAAAGTTAGATGGAATAATTAAGGTGAGATTGAATTATCTGGGAGAAATCGTTCAAGTAGGGGAATATTAACAAAAAGCCATGATCAAACGCACCCTGTTTTTTGGCAACCCTGCCTATTTAAGCACCCGTAACGAGCAGTTGGTGGTCCGCTATCCCGAGGAAGACCGACCGGAAAAAACGGTAGCTATCGAAGACCTGGGCTATGTGGTGCTCGAAGATCCGCAGATCACCCTGACCAACGGGCTGCTGATGAAACTGGTACAGAACAAGACGGCCGTGATCACCTGCGACCGGCAGCACCTGCCCTGTAGCTTTCTCCAGCCCTTGGTAGGCCATACCGAACAGACCGAGCGGATGCGCCACCAACTCAACGCCAGCCTGCCCCTAAAAAAGCAGCTCTGGCAACAGACGGTCATGGCCAAGATCGAGAACCAGGCCCGGCATTTGTTGGCCCGCCAAAAGAGGGCCCTAAAGCTAAGGCGCTGGGCCCGGGAGGTAAAGAGCGGCGATGCCGAAAACCACGAGGCCATTGCCGCCGCCTATTACTTTCAGCATTTGTTCGACCTCGAAGGCTTTAGCCGCAACCAAAAGGGCCTGCCGCCCAATAACCTGCTTAATTACGGCTATGCCATTTTACGGGCGGTGACGGCCCGGGCCCTGTGCTCCAGTGGCCTGCTGCCCTCGGTGGGCATTTTTCACCGCAACAAGTACAATGCTTTTTGCTTGGCCGATGACATCATGGAGCCCTATCGGCCCTATGTCGATGCCTTGGTCTACGAGATTGTGGAAACGGGCTGCGCGATCGAGGAACTGAACAAGAACCTAAAGGCCGAACTCTTGCGGATCCCGGCCATGGACGTGGTCATAGACGGCAAGCAAAGCCCCTTGATGAACGCCATGAGCCGCACCACCAACAGCCTGTACGAATGCTTTTTGGGCAGTAGCCGGAAGCTCATGTACCCCGAATTTGAATAGTTAAGAAGGCTTCTGGCAAAGACCGGGCATGTATGGACCAAAACCGATTTGAACGACTCAACCAATACCGAAGCATGTGGGTACTTGTTTTTTTTGACCTGCCGACCGACACCCTGACCGATAGAAAGTATGCGGCCAAGTTCAGGAAGGACTTGCTGAACGACGGCTTTGCCATGTTCCAGTTCAGTATCTATATGCGCTTTTGCGCCAGTAGGGAAAATGCCGCCGTACACATTAAGCGGGTCAAAAGGGCCCTGCCCAAGAAGGGAAAGGTGGCGATCATGCAGATTACCGACAAACAGTTTGGCATGATTGAACTGTTCCACGGGCAAAAGGAGCTGGAGCCCGAACCGCCTAGCCAACAGTTGGAGCTGTTTTAGAAAACAAATTCCTTGATGGGCCAAGGGGTGTGCCCTATTTTTGATATTTGTTTTTTTATTCTATGACAGGGGCTAAAAACAAGAATACCAGCC
>NZ_FQYU01000006.1 GCF_900141855.1 Pseudozobellia thermophila | reverse complement strand
GCGTATCCCCCGTAAAGACATATTGGTAGCTGCCAGGTACGATATCCACGTAACCGTCGAGCTCCACCCCGCCGCCGTCAACCTCGGTCAGCCCGCCCGAGCCTTCGGCTATACGGTAGCTCCGCTCGTAGGTCGTATCGGCCGTGCCGGCAGCCAAGGTCACCGTAACGCCCGTGCCCGTGCCGACAAGCACCTCGGTCCCAGAAACGGTGGCCGTCCATGTCGCCGGGACCTCGGTCAACTCATAGCCCAGTTCGAGCTCCTCGGTGAAACCGTAGGGGTCCTCGGCCACGAAGCGTACCCTATGGTCCCCCTCCTCGGACCCGATATAGACCAGTCCCTTGACAAGCCCGTCAAGGGCATAGGGCTTCCCCGACTCAAGCACCTCCCCCTGGCCGTCCTCGAAATGGCCCGCGCCCGATTCCACAGAATAGCTGAAGGTATAGGTATAGTCATCCATCACCTCCTCGGGCACCACGGCCAAGGTCGTGGGCAGCGATTCGCCCACATGACCCGCCTCCGTGTTCTCGCCCGACAGTACGAACTCAACCTCGGTCAAAAGCCCAACGTCCTTGGTGCAGGCAAACATGACGGCGACAAAAACCAGAGAATAAAATAGTTTGTGGTATTTTTTTTTCAAGGGGGGGGGGGTTATTTATTAAAATAATATCTAAATCCAAGCCCCGTATAATTGGTGAATTTGCCAAAATCACTATTGACATGATAAAACTCCGAGGTACGAATGACCAAGGATATATGCTCACTTACAATAATATCAAGATCTCCCGTTAGAACAGCTCCATAAATAATCTTACTTTTCCCGTTGACCGAAACGATGTTCGATACCTCCAACTCTCCGTTATTTACCATTTCATATCCTGCCAAGGCTCCACCTCCCAAGGAAAGTGCCTGCATTTTCCTATTTCTACTATAAACCGTTACGAAATAGGAATAACTTGCCGTAAAACTCGAATAAGGAATGGACTTTATACCCAATTCGTAGTTCGCAATCGACACATTTAAAGCCAATTGCGTAAAAGTATCTTCACTAAGGTTGGAGTTAAAGGTCACTTCCCCTCCGTAGCCGTCACCAAAAATGCCGCCAGAGACCGAGAAAGTATTGGTATAACTTTGCCCAATCATAAAAACGGGGATGCAAAGAAGTATGACGAAAGATATTTCTCTAATATTCAATTGGAAGGAAAATTTACTTGTTTATTATCTAACGGAAGTATGACCATGTTGTCAGTATCTTTTTCTGCCAAGGCAACATAAATTAACTCCTTGCTACTTAATTTAAATTTTTCGAACACATATACGATCTCATTGACACTTGCCGGATCAAGGGATTCCTGTAGGTTAAAGGTATATTTGGGCTTCATGATTTTTTGCAATTGCCCAACACCCGTCTTTTTAAAGAAACTAACCCCGTCTATATGATATTCACGCCTAGAGTTATTTTCAATCTGCAGCACAAAGTAAATTTCTTCCCTGTCTACCAGAATATTGTTCAATTTTAAGACAATTCTTTTGTTTTGCCTGAAACTTCTTTTAAAAACCGTTTTTTGCAAGTAATTGTTTTCACAAAAAATCCGATAGTATTCTTCCCTGTCAACGTCATATAAATCTTGTTCAACCCCTGCCTCCCCATCATCCGAAAATTCCATCGATTCAAGTTTAGGGCTATTTTCTTGATCTATTCCATTTTTATCTGAAAAAGTAGGAGTTTTTTCTTCAACCACCACATCTTCGGGCACTTCGAGAACTTCTTGCCCCCTTGGCGGCCCAAATTTCCCATCGACCGAAACCGTGTCCTGAAAATTTGTAGCGGTTTCCGGAACCTTTTCTTTTGGACTTACAGGCCCTTGGTCCAATTTTCCTACCGCTTGTCCCGGTAAAAGGATATAATTGAACTTCTCCACATTCTCCGAATAAATCAAGTTAAAAGAAAAGATATGGCCATTTTCGGTTATTACGGTGAGGTTGCTATTTCTTCCCCTTCTCCCCTGCAGCGTTCCTAAATTGGCACTTTCGTCATAGGTAAATTTGAAGTTTACTGCCGGGTCAACGATTTTAACCACCTTAGCCGGGAAAAACAGGCTCACGGTACTGTTGTCATTGCACGCCACCGCCAATGGAGTTTGGGCCATGATGGTAGAATTGCCGACAAGCAGGAAGCAACCGATGAATATGATAGAAAAGATCGGGGGTACCTTCATACGTAAAGAAAGTTTAATATTCCCTATGGTTTTTTACCTACAAAAAAAGAAGGTTTATTAAAACACTGAAATACAAAAATATCAATAAATGCAGATTCCCCAAGAAATTATCGTCGAAAGGGAAGGCTTATGGGTTGACCCTTCCGAACAATTGAAGGACAGGTAGAACAAATACGTGGCATCAACCCAGAAAATACGCAATTCAATGACTTTGCAATTTAAATTTCCCGTTGCTTTTCAGTGCCCGAACGCACTTTTCGATAACCCTAATTTGAATAATAATGGACAAGTAACGGATGAAGTCCCTGTGTATGCCCCGAAACTTTTCAATGCCCAGCGCAAAGGTCGTGGACTTGCTTAGAAAAACGATAGCGTCCCATGCCAAACCTTTGGCCCTCAACAACACCCCTGGGGTCCGTACGAGAAAAAATCGACCCACCAATTACCTGCAAAACCAAAAGGGAAGCGAAAAAAAGAATACGTTAAAAGATGGTATTGATAAAAAGGGGCAATAGCAACTATTACCCCTTTTCGACTAACTAATAACTCAACGAAATTATCATTTTATAGGCCGATTGGAACGGTCTATCGAATAGCCTTTCCCCCTATATTCACCCAATAATTGACGCATAACCTCAATTTTTTCAGGATATCTAGCAAACAAATTCATACGTTGTTCCGGGTCTGATTTTACATCAAACAACAACCCCTCAGTTTTGAAATTTTCATAGTTTCTTAATTTTTTGAATCCGTCAGGCATCTTGGTGTGTTCTCCGGATGGACCATCGATGTAAAGCCAATTATCTTTACGTAAAGCCCAAATATTTTCATAGGTATTGTGCACCATTGCTTCCCTAAGGGGAGAGTTATATCTTTCCCCAAGGAAAACCGGCAATAGGTTATAACTATCGGGGGCCGCTTCTTGGGGTAATTCACTTTTTGTAATTGCGGCCAATGTGGCCATAATATCAACTTGGGAAATTAGTTCGTCGGAAACCGCACCTGCCTCAATTTTTCCCGGCCATTTTACAATGAAGGGTATATGATGACCTCCTTCCCAAACATCCCGCTTCAATCCCCGGAAATTCCCCATGCTATAGTGGTTATATTTTTCGGCTCTTGCGAAAGCATATTTCTCCGGACCATTGTCAGAACTAAATATAACCAAGGTGTTTTCATCCAAACCTCGTGCTTTCAAAGCTTTTAACACTTGTCCCGCAACCCAATCGGTCTGCACCATATAATCGCCATAGCCGCCAGCTTCCGATTTACCGACAAACTCCTCATTCGGAATGATAGGTGCATGGGGCGAAGGCAAGGCAAAGTATAGGAAAAAAGGGGTAGCCCCTGATTGATTATTTATATATTCGACAACCTTTTTTGTAAGTGTGGGAAGAACTTCATAAGGGTTCCACCCCTCAACCATAGGACCAGGACGGAATTCCCAGTTCCCTTCTTTTGTCTCATGTCCACTGCTTTGAATATTTTGGTTCACCGTTGGAACCTTTAACACCCTGTCGTTCTCCACCCACACGTAAGGTGGAAAATTTATTGTTCCATCCCCAAAATAATAATCAAATCCACGGGCCAAGGGCCCACCTACAATTGGTCTACTCCAATCAATATCTTGTGATTGGTAGAATTTTATTTTCTTTCCACGTTGCATTTTTTCTCCTGAAGGTTCGTTCTTGAACTCCCAATCCCATCCTAAATGCCACTTCCCTATACATGCCGTGGTATAACCAGACCTTTGTAACATTTGCGGTAGGGTAAAATCATTATCATCAAAGAATGGCTCTCCGAATGATTGCACAATACCATGTTGTCGTCTCCAATGGTACGTGCCGGTCAATAATGCATAACGACTTGGGGAGCAAATCCCCGAAGAACTATGGGCATCGGTAAAACGCATGCCTTCCGATGCCAAACGATCCAGATTCGGAGTGGGTATCTTTGAAGTCGGATTTTGACAATTAAGGTCGCCATATCCCATATCATCGGCATAAATAATAACAATGTTTGGCCGTTTCGCCTCGATCCCAACCCCGTCGCGAACTTCCTTCTTGTTTTTGCAGGCAGCCATGAATAGAACCAGCAAAAAAATTATAGAGCGTTCAAGTATTATTTTCATGGAATGAATTTAATTTAGACACCTAAGAATTTGTTGAAATGACCTGGACATCTATACAATTATCTTTTGGCCCCCTCTAGGAGAGCCAAAAGCTCTCTCACCACCTCAGGATGTTCTTCATAACGATTATTTGTTTCCTTTGGATCTTCTTCCAAATTATACAAAGTTGCACCCGGCTGTCCTTCTTCGGGCTCGATCAAATCAGGTTTGGTAAAACCTCCCGACCCAAGGGATGTGGTAAGTTTCCATGGGCCTTTCCGTATGGCAAAAAAACCGTTTAAGGAATGGTGTACGGTATAATCCCGAATCTGATTTTTTGCCTTCCCGGTAAATGCGGGGAGCATATTATAGCTATCCTCTCCGGCCCCTTTAGACAAATCTTTCCCTATAATGCCAGCTAAGGTAGCGAGCAAATCTGTAGTGCACATCACTTGGTCGGAGACGCTCCCTGGTTCTATTTTTCCAGGCCAGCGCGCAATAAAAGGGATACGGTGCCCCCCTTCATAGATATCGGCTTTTTGCCCACGATAGATGTAGTTGGCACGGTGTGCATATTTTTCCTTGTCCTCCTTCGTCCAATTTGACCCATTATCGGAAGTCACTATAATCAGGGTGTTGTCGGCCTGCCCCGATTCTTCCAAAGCCTTAAGAACCTCACCTACCGTACGATCGACCAAAGTAACAAAATCGCCATACCGCCCCGCCTTTGATTTTCCGTTTACATCTTCTGTAGGCAACCATGGGGTATGGGGCGCCGTTAAGGGGAAATAGAGAAAAAACGGCTTTTCTGCTGGCTCCTGTTTCTTGATGAAGCCAGTAGCCTTTTTCGTTAGATGACCGAGCACATTGTAAAAATCAAAATTGGGGGCAACCTCCCCTGCCCGCCAAAAAACGCCCCTACCGTCTTTCTCCTGACTTTTCCCCGGGGTATAGGCCGTCGGCAACTCGGTGGCTCTCTCATTCTCGAGATATAGATAAGGCGTCATATCCAATGAAGCGGGAATGATATATGAATAATCAAACCCAAGCGTGTTAGGTCCGCTTACCCGTTTACTAAAATCGACGTTACTGTCGGCCCCTTCTTCAAAAACCCGGTCCCATTCATATTTCGCAATTGGTTTATCAGGGTTTTTAGGATGCCAACCGAGGCCCAAATGCCATTTTCCAATACAGGCTGTTCGATAACCGTTACCTCTCAAAAATGAAGCTACCGTTGTACGATTTTCTTCAATAAGGGGCGGGTCATATCCCCATAGAACCCCTTCCTTTAAACGGCTTCGCCATGCATACCTACCCGTTAAGACCCCATACCTTGTGGGCGTACAGACTGCAGAGTTGGAATGTGCGTCCGTAAAATATATGCCCTGTTCCACAATCTTATCCATATTCGGGGTTCTAATGCCCGATTTGGAATTAAGCGATGACAAATCTCCATATCCCATGTCATCGGCAAGAATATAGACGATATTGGGAGGGTCCATTGTCCGAACTGAATCCTTTTCTTTTCCCGAAGTCTTTGAGTTACAGGATGACAAGAAAAAAGACAAGCATAATGCGATCGACACCTTTTTTAAAATAGGATGGGCTAATTTATTTACCATAAAAATCTATTTAAACAGAACGCCGAAGATCTAATAGCCTGGATTTTGTTCTTGAATATTGGCATTGTTCGAGAATTCCACGAGGGGGATGGGATACAGGTAATAGGATTTTCCCGTAACGGGATGGGAAATCAACCGGTCAGAAGGAAAATTCAATTCCCCTTTAATATCCATCTGAAACTGAATGCGCTCCTCCAGAATACCCCATCTGTTCAGATCGAAATAACGTTTGGTCTCAAAAGCCAACTCCACCCTTCGTTCTTTTCTCAAGGCCGCTCTAAATTCTTCTTGAGAACTTAGAGTAGAGGCATTATGGGCCTCAAGGCCTGCATTGACGCGAACCTCATTTAACAAATCGAAAGCCTCACCATCGGCTATATACCCTATTTCGTTCAGGGCCTCCGCACGCATCAACAACACATCCGCATATCTAATAACAGGGTAGTTCCATGTACTTTGGCTTGGTGGTTGGTCTACTTCGTTAAGATATTTATTCACAAAAAGGAGGCTTCCTTTTGGTTGGTCGGGAAACAAGAAGTTATCCAGGCCATAATCGGCCAAAGTCACATCACGCCTTTTATCGCCTTCCTCGTATTCCTGTACAATTCCATTGCCCGAAGAAAGACTGCCTCCCTCACCATTCAGCCGGTCATCGGTGGGCAAGGTAGCGGCGCCTCCCTGCATGGCCTCGGGAGCAAAGGTATTTCGAAGGGTAGTAGTAGTTGCACCTGTTTCACCCCCATACTGCACCTCAAAAATAGAACCCGGGCCATTTTCACTTGATCCATTAAAATTATCGGCGTAGTTTTCGAGCAAACTGCCTTTACCAATAATGCCTTCGGTATTGGCAACGGCTTCGTCCCATTCCTCCAATTCCAAATTCACCTTTGCGAGCAAGGCCATGGCCGCATATTTGGTAGCCCTACCTACTTCCTTTCCACTACCCCCTTCATAAGATGGAGGCAATAAGGGAACGGCCTCATTCAGGTCCAATTTTATTTGTGCGTAGACCTCTTCGATCGAAGCCCTTGGCAATTCCGCATCCGATGGAGTTTTAATCTCATCGAGAATTAAGGGAACACCTCCATAGAGCCTTACCAAATTAAAGTAGTAAAAGGCGCGCATAAACTTACATTGGCCTTCAATCAACATTTTCATTTCTTCGCTGGAAAACTCCTCTATCAATGTCATTCTGTCCAAAACCGTATTTGCCCTGGTAATACCCTGATAGTGATCCTCCCAGGTTGTCTGAATCAGTCCAAAAGATTCGTCAATATTGAAAATATCCGATTCCGTTTCCTTTCGCCACGTCCAACCATCATCACTTGAACGACCGGCCAATTGAATCATGGCATTTTGAAAAATGGGTTGTAGCGGCTCGTAAACGCCATTAACACCTGTAATAAGCCCTTCCTCTGTGGCCAGAAGTTCTTCCAATGCTACTTGACCTTCGGGTTCTGGATCTAAAATATCACTGCAACCGAAGCTGGTGAAACCTAGTATAAATAGTCCGATATATTTTATGTAATTTTTCATCTTATCCTTTTTTTTAAAAACTAATTTTCACCCCTAAATTATATTGCCTCGTGTTTGGATAAGGGGTATAATCGATACCTGCAGAGAGTAGGCTTTCCCTACTTGAGGCTTCTGGGTCTAGACCGGTATATTTTGTAAAAGTCAAAAGATTGGTTCCCGAAAAGGTGAATTGCGTACTTTTTATAAAAGAATCCGCAAAAATTTTGCTCGGCAAATCATAAGAGAGTGCAATGTTCTTAACCCTCAAAAAACTCGCATCTTCCAAGAATCGGGTAGAAACCAAGGTGGCCAGCGTGGTAGTGGTTCCCCCTTGTGACGGCCGTGGTACTTCGGATGGGTTGTCCGGTGTCCAAAAATCGGAAGCTTCCTTAAAATTCTGCACAAAAGGCACCCCTCTTGAAAACAGGTTTCGAGCCGTATTATATAGTTTGTTACCTGTGGCAAAGTTCATAAAAATAGATAACGACAGGTTTTTATAGGAAAAGGTATTATCGAGCCCTCCAATAAGTTTTGGGTGAGGATTACCGACAAAAGTCCTATCACCCGCGTCCAACACGCCGTTACCATTCAAATCCTTATATCTGGGGTCGCCTGGAACGGCGTTAAACCATGTTGCAGCTTCGGCTTCTTCCCCAAGTTGCCATACACCATCATAGACATACATGTAAAAGGCCCCGACCGGGCGTCCTGCAACCGTTAAATTGGAAGGAAGGTTTGAAAGCGGAATATTCTGTCCGGGAATCTCTAGCGGCTCGCCCGCAGAATTTGTCCCTATATCGAGTACTTCATTTTTGTTATAGGCTATATTAAAATCCGTGGTCCACTTAAATTCCCCCACCAGGTTTCTTGAAGAAATTGCAAATTCGACTCCCTGGTTCTGTACCGACCCTATATTGACAATCGGCGCATTGGGAACTCCTGCCGTTAAGGGTATGGGGTTCTGAATCAATAAGTCTTCCGATTTCTTGTCGTAATAATCGATAGTACCGCTAATCCGGCTCTTAAACAGGGCAAAATCCAAACCTATATCCAATTGCTTGTTTGCCTCCCATTGCAACGAAGGGTTACCTATATTAGAAGCAGAGTTGCCCACAACGACCGTGTTTCCATAAACATACGGAGTAGGTGCCGCCTTCGTTATGAACTCAAAATTTCCAATATTTTGATTTCCGGTCAAACCATAACTGATCCTGAATTTTAAATCGTTCAACGTGGTGCTGTTCTTTAAAAAGTTTTCCTGGGAAATCCGCCAGGCAACCGATGCCGAAGGAAACGTTCCGTATCTTTTATCCGGTCCAAAACGGGAGGAACCGTCCCTTCTAATGGTTGCCGTCAAAAGGTACTTGTTGTCATACCCATAGTTTAATCTCGCAAAGGAAGATGCCAAACCACCTTGTACATTACTCCCCGTACTATTAAAACTGGTCTGGTTCGACAATTGGTTCAATGAATTATCGACAGTACCCGTACCTGAGGCAGTAGTTCGGCGCAATAAAAATTGTTGGGCCGAGACCCCTATCAAAAACTTTACACTTTGCTTGCCGAATTCCTTTGTATAGTCCAAGGTAGCATCGGCCACCCAATTGGTATCGTTGTTATTGCTAACCGTTACGGAGCCCTGGTTATTTATCATTCGTCCTATTTCATAGATAGGGTTGTAACCATACTCCTCTATTCGAACCAAATCACCACCAAAGTTGGTATTGAGGAATAGACCATCGACAAGTTTTATATTGGCTTGAAAGTTGCCTAGTAACCGGGTAGTGTTTCGTTCCCTAGTTGGCAGAAGCAATGGCACCAATGGGTTTTGGTTGGCCCCGAAATAAGGAGCTGAGGCCGTATTAACATTGGTCAATTCACCATCCTCATCATAAGGTCTAGTGTAACTGTGCTGGTAAGCAAATGCCCGATAACCTGTTGATCCCCAATCATCTCCATTCGCATAGTTCTCAGGTTGGTAGCTACCCGTAATATTGGTACTGATTTTAAGCCAATCGTTTACCCGGGTACTTAGATTGGTACGTATCGAATACGTCTTAAGATCAGTATTCAAAAGAGTTCCCGTCCTATTCTGGTAGGAGGCCGACGCCGAATACTGTGTATTTTCCGTGCCTCCGGAGTAGTTAATGTTATGTATTTGGCGAACTCCCGTACGTGTACCCAAATCTTGCCAGTCGGTATCAACCTGCCAGATAGGGTTTGTCGGATCATCATAAACCGCTGTACTTCTATTCGAATTCTTAAAGGCCTCTACAAAAAGTAACCTTTGTTCTTCGGTGCTCATCACATCGTACCGCTCTGAAATATGTTCGACACTTAAATCCGAACTATAGGTTAGTTGTGGCTTACCTACTTCTCCTTTCTTGGTGGTAATAATCACAACCCCGTTGGCCGCCCTGGCCCCATAGATAGCCGTAGCGGAAGCATCCTTTAAAATATCTATCGATGCAATATCCTTAGGGTTTATGGTAGAAAAACTCGCACTTATCAAAGGCACACCGTCAACCACTATCAACGGGTCGTTGCTTCCCGTAACCGAACCAACACCGCGTATGGCTATTTGAAATTTTCCATCCAAATCACCTCCGGATTGCCGTATTTGAACACCACTACTCCTCCCTTGTAATGCATCGGAAAAATTTGCGGTAGGCCTACTCTGTAATTTCTCTTCTGAAATATTGGAAACGGCACCTGTAATATCCGATTTTTTCTGCACGCCATATCCCACCACAACAACCTCGTCCAAACCGGCCGCACTCTCCTCCAGTACGATTTGAAGACGGGCCTGGCCGTTTACCGGGATTTCCTTACTGGCATAACCTATATAGGAAACCTCCAATACGGCGTTTTCGTCGGTTACCTCTATCGTGAAGTTCCCGTCGAAATCGGCAGTGACCCCATTGGTCGTACCCTTCTCGACGATATTGGCCCCGGGCAAGGGAATGCCCTCGGTATCCGAAACCGTCCCCGAAACCGTAAACCGGACTTCCTTCCTCTCCCGTTCCTTTGGGCGCTTTTTTAGCAATATGGACTTGTTGCCGGCAAACTGAAATTCAATGTCGGTCAGCTCGGCACATTTGTCCAAGAGCGCTCCGATCCGTATTTTTCCCTTATCGACCTTAATTTTGGGGCTGTTCGCAAAGAGATCCGACCGATAGATGAAGTTGTAATCGGTCTGCTTTTTAATTACCTCCAGGATTTCTTCGACCGATAAGGAGGTATCGGTGTCGAAACTGACCTTTTCATTCTGGGAAAAGCCCTTTTCCGACCCAAATCCGAACGATAGAATCGTAAAGAACAAGATGAAGATCCTCATAGTCAGTAATAGGGACTTTCTTAAAAGGCGAAGAATGCCCCCAAGTGGTTTAGTTTTCATAAATTTGAATGTTGGTTAATTTATTAATCGATATACATGGGGATGGAGGTTTAAATTTGTCAGATCTAGACTCCGTTCCCTTTTTTTTGTAATTACTTTATGGTGATGGTCTTTTGGTCGATTTCATAATCTACTTCATTGGTTTGTCGTATGATGTTTAAAATATCCTCGATGTCCTCGGCCCGCCTAAAAACCCCGTTAAAGGTCAGTTTTCTTAGTCCCTCTTCTTCAAAGCGCACGTCAAAGTCGTACCAACGCGAAAGCACCTCCATGATATCCTCCAAGGGCTTGTCCTTAAAACTGAAAAAACCGTTCTTCCACGATATCTCGTCGTATACATCGACTTCAACGACCGCGAGCTCTTCGGTGTCCCTTTCGAACCTGGACTGATATCCGGGCGACAAGTCCCGCTTTGTAGTTCCGTTTCCTACCTTTACCTTGCCCTCGACCAAAGTTGTCGAAATCTGCGGTTCTTCCCCATAGGCCTTGATATTGAACTGGGTGCCCAGCACCTCCACCTCGTGTTCGCCCGTCATCACGATAAATCGGGACCCCCCGTGGGCCGTACTTGGCGAGACCTCGAAATAGGCCTCCCCATATACCAATTCTACCTTTCTAGTCTCGCCCGGGGCAAAGGCCACAGGGTATTTCAACTTGGTCTTTGCGTTTACCCAAACCTTTGTCCCGTCGGACAATACCATATGGAATTGGCCTCCCCGGGGGATATCCAAGATATTTTGCGCAACGGTCTTCCCACCCTGGGCACCGTCATTGGCGTAGACCAATTCCTCTCCATTGCTCGAAACATTTCCCTTCTTGAATCGACGTCCCTTGTCAAGAACCACTTGGGTTCCGTCTTCCAAGGTAAGTACGGCCCTATCGCTACCCGCCTCGATCCTATCCCCTTCCGGCACAGACACCACCGACGGTACCGGGGCCATCGTCTTTTGGGTCGATTTCCTTGTGGCCCAGAAGGAAGCTAGGGCAAGTAATAGGGTAATGCCCGCAGCATACTTGAGATAACTTTTTTTTCTTCTTCTATCCTTGATTTTAGAAAAAACCTTGGCCCAGGCCTTGTCGTTTTCTATTTTTTTCGGGCCATCCCGATACGCCTGTTGCACCCGGTGAAAATAGTCCCTATGCTCGGGCGATTCTGCATACCACCTATCGAAAATCTCCGCTTCCGATTCACTTAGGGCATTCTCGATTTTCTTAATGATAAGCTTAAATTCCATGAGGGCGCAACACCGGCTTTTACCATTAAGACAAGCACTTAGTCAAAATGGGTGACAAAATTTTATTAAAATCACAAAATTCTTAATAAAAAAATGAGAGTATGCCATTTTAAAGGCTTTTGCGTTAAGTCCAAAAAAGAAGAACAAGCGTCAACATGAGCTCGGCGAACTTGGTCTTGGCCCTTTGAAGTTGTGTTTTAACCGTATTTACCGAAACGTCGAGTTCGTCGGCAATCTCTTGATAACGGTAGTGTCCCAAAAACCGCAACTCTACGATGGCCCTCATTTTTCGGGGCAACTTGTCCATTACCTGAAGTACTTGTCCGTAGAGCGGTTGTTTTTGCTCCTCCCCGAACTGCTCGGGTTCATAATACGCCATCAGGGCCCCAGGGTCTTCCAGTACTTTGGCCCGATCGCTGATCTTGTATTTCTTGAGATGGTTCAAACAGGCATTGCGTACCATGGCAAAGAGGTAGGCCCGTATATCGGTCTGCACATCCAGGGAACGGGACCTTTCCCAAAGGCGTATAAAAACCTCCTGCACCACATCCTCGCTTGCCGATTTCTCGTAAAGGTAACCATGGGCATAGACCACAAGCTCTTTGTACGTCGAATCGAACAACCTTTTAAAGGCCAAATGATTTCCGTTCCGTACTTCCGCAAAGCCGATTTCGACACGCTTGGACATTTGTTTGAAAATTGCTTACCTGTGTTTGGAATTACCTTATACCTATTTTAATGGCCATACCCTACTTTTTAGACAAGGTTGCATAGAGAATATACCCAGTTAACAAACTGAAAAATAAAATAAGTCTAATCAAGGATATAACGTTTTGCCCAGAAAAGCATCCTGTACTGTGCTGCCCTAGCCCTTGTGCTGCTTTATTCCATTTTCCCACGTGCCGAAATAGCCTTGTAAAGCCATAAGTTATCAAGAGAAGACACCTAAAATTTAAAAGATTGCCCCAGTGCTTGTTCCCATAGTCTCTTTACCGGAAAAAAGTATTCCCCCCATTGCTTGTTTCAAAGCATTTATTCCTCTAATTTTTACCCATAGAATTGTTTGCCTTCCCCCGTAGACCGATCTAAACCACTAAATTGCAAATCTTCGTAAGATGCCAAACGGGACCCTATTTCAAACTTACCTTCTTTTACCGGTTCAAGACCTAGACACGATCTATGAACAGTTATGGCCCGGTATCGGCCTCGTTCTTTCCATTCTCATCGTGCTCGCCACGGTGTTCAAATGGTATGTGGAAACCTTTAGCCAACTCGGCGATGCAGTAGACAATTCGCAAAAGATTTTTCAACGGCTCAGGTTCTGGAAGAAACCAACGGGGCAAACGGTATTGAACAAACCCCAGCTCTACCCCGGAAACCTAATGACCAAGGAAAACCCCAAGGGCAAATATGTAGACGATAACGACAACCTTAGCAATTTGGGTGAAATCATAGAAAACAACCAATTGATCAATGTGACGGGGCCTTCGGGCATCGGAAAAACCCGATTGGTGCAAGAGGTGTGCACGGTACGGTTAAAAGACAGGTTTCAACTGGTTATCGAAGTCGACTTCGAATCGCTCCAAAACGGCGAAATCGAAGATATGTTCGCACACGCCCAGGGCATACTCAATCGCTGCCTCAACAACGACCGTAAGGAGGATTACTTTTTTATCGCAAAAAATTTCCAGTCCCCGACCATCTTTTTCTTCGACCACTACGACCATGTGAAACTGAATTACGGCCTGCACGTAAAAATTTACAAAGAGTTGATCGAACCCTTTCTCACCAACCCGAACATCAAGGTTATCATTACAAGCCAGGTGAAAATCAATTTTGTACAGGTCATCTATGAGCTAGAGGGGCTAAGCAACGTCAGGTCGATCGATGGCCGTTCCGAAAAGGACCTGACATCGAACTACGGCGCCATAAAACTGTTTTGCAGACTGCATAACGACTATGTGGACAAATTCAGGAAAAAGGCCCGAAAGTCCTTTACCTTGGAACAAATCGGGATAATTGCCGACCTGTGCAACCAAGTTTCGAACAACCCCTTGGGCATTCGACTATTGGCCTGCAAAAGTGTCGAGTACGAGCTAAAGACCATTCAAGGCCAGTTCACCAAATTGTTGCAAAAGGAGATAATACCCCTTTACGGCGAACTTTCGGAAAGGCACCTCAATATGTATACCGCCTTCAAGTGGAATTATGACACCCTCGGCGAGGAAGAAAAATTGTTCTTCTACCATCTCAGTTTTTTTAAGAATGGATTCTATCTCAGAAATATTCCCCACTGGCCCCAATTCAACGACTACCTCGAAACCACCGAGACCGTCAAAAAGTTCTATAACCAAAGCTTGCTTCGGGAAACGATCGACCCCGATGGGGAAGAGGAGCGGTATGAAATTTATGTGCTTTTCAAAGAGAACGTTGAATGGGACATGAAGTCGAAGGGCATAGCTTACGACAAGACCTACCTATTGGAAATATGCCATAATTACCACACCCTGCTACAAAAAATACACTCTTGGCTCTTTGACAAGGACAATACCGATTTGGACAACAGAAGCATTTCTGCCCTCAAAAACGATGCGTTGGACATCGAGGGCATGATCAAATGGTGTACGGACAACGCCAACCAAGACCTGGCCCTAGACCTCTTGGTTCTCTTGGAGAAAATTTTGAACGAGGTAGGTCCATACGTTATTTCAGAAAAATTATACGACGGGCTTCTCGATCATTTCAAATCGGGAAAACCACGGGCCAGGCTATTGATGTCAAAGGCCCGGCTTTTAAAAAGCAGCAAAAGCAGGGACCTGAGTCCGGCCCCCATCAGGGAGGCCTTACAGATACTCGCCGAACAAACAAGCATTGATAAAACAACGGGGGAAATCTACCGCATAGGGGCCAACCTGTCGGGCGAATTGGCCGAATTTGACATAGGCGAATCGATTATCGAAAAAACCATGGCCTTTTCCCCGGAAGAGATCGAGAAAATCGGAATGCTCAACTATGCCTTTGTGATTCTGGAAATGGCCCGGGCCCAGGAAAGAAAGGGCAATTTCGATTTGGCGGCCGAACATTTCGAACAGTCAAAAACGCTTATGACAGGCTATCCCCTGCAACAGGCAAGGGCCTGTAACTACACGGCTTTGTTTTATTGGAGGAGGGGGAAATTCGACAAGGCCGAAAAGCACCTGAAACAGGCCATAGTCAATTACACGGGCATAGGCGAGGACCGTTGGATCCTAGGTTTTAAAACCAATCTCGGATTGCTCTACAGCGATATGGCCGATTTGGAAGAGAGCCTTAAATATACCAATGAAACCCACGATGCCCTAAAACTGAAGGGACCTTACAGTTGGTTTCAGATCAACAAGATAAACAAGGGCCGAATTTATGCCCGAAAACCCAAGACGATCGCCCATTTTCAAACGGCCGAAGCCTTGTTGCTCGACAGCTATGCCGAACTGACCAAGATAAAGTATTGGGAGTCCGCCGCACTGGCCTCGATAGAATTGGCAGACCTATATTACAAGTACAATCGGCCAAAGGATGCAACCGAATTTTGCCATACCACCTTAAGCCTTTGCGAAGACCACGACTTTACCCGTTACATGAGGTATTACCGGGCCCTATGTCTATTGGGGCTCATGAAGTTTGAAGACGGCCTGAAGGACGAATCGAACAACTACCTCTTAGAAGCGGAGGAAGTACACCGGTCGGTCGATAAAAATGCCTGGCTCAGCTACGAGCTCACCAAGATCCGGTACAACCAACTAAAAAAATATCACAGTCACCCCCTATGAAAGACACCTATTTATACCCTTGGAAAGATTTTTTGCGAAGCAAAGACGAGTTCAACCTGTTCGGATATGGCAGCTTGATCAATCAGTTTTCGTCCCAAAAAGACATCAAGGGGTCCTTACAGCTTGTACCCGTTACGGCCATCGGGGTAAAACGGATTTTGAATTACGACCCCGACGAGAATGTCCGAAGCCGCCCCATATACCACGACCCCGACCGAGGCGAACCCTATTTCGGGGCGTTCAATGTACAATACACGGGCCTTGACCACGACCGGGCCAACGGCGTGCTTCGAAGGGTCCAAAAATCGGACTACGCGAATTTTACGGCCAGGGAAATCGGGTATTCGCTGGTGCGAATCGAATGCTTCCCCTTCGACCGGCCCGAGGCCAAATCCATCGAAGCCTATACCTTGGTCGCCCCTGAGGTATATAACGGCAGGCAGCTTGTTAACAACGACCTATTGCCCAACGTACCCTATTACAAAATTTGCCGGGACGGGGCCAAGGCCATTTCAGCAGCATTTTTACAGCAATGGCTTGATACTTCCTTTTTGGGCGACGGGCGTTCGGTAAGGCAGTGGGAAAAGGACGAAGGCCTGTTTTAGCCCCGCCTTGCCGGGTCGCCTCTAAAAACCGCTGATCACATTTACTTTTTCAGCCCCGGTGGAAGCCCCTGGCATTTCCCCTCGTATTTGAAAGTTCCCGTCAATTTTTTTACCCCCGTCCCTGGTGTACCAGTCTTTCGTCAGGCCATCGGGTATGTTGTCACGGGTCTCCCGCATCCAGTCGGCGAGTACTTTTCTCAATTTCCCGCGCACCTGCCCAAACTCCTCATTCCCGATCAAGTTCTGCACTTGAAGGACATCGCCCTTTATATAAAACAGCTCTTCCTTGGGTCGCGGTGCCAAGAACACATCGTACTGGGCCTTGGTCAACCCACCTTTGTCGTTTTTTGCCTGAAGGGACTTAAAAGCAGGACTGTCCAAGGCATCTGCCGGACCCTGGTTCGGAAGCTCGGGCCTGGAATTAAGTATGTAGACAAAATCCGTAGTCCTGACCATACGCTCATGCGCCTCATGGTCGTGCCAATTGTGTTCGGCAAAAGCATAGCGCCTAAAATTGGTATGGGGCCGAAATAAGAGTTCCTTAAAGCTCCTGCCCTGAAAGCTTTCGGGGATGGCCGCGTCGCAAACGTCCAAAATCGTAGGGGCCAAATCGACACTACTGATCAAACTTTGGCTCGTACCGGTAGCCATACGGCCCGGCCAATGAACAATAAAGGGCGTTCGTATGCCCGAATCGTACAATCGGGTCTTGTCACGGGGAAAGGGGCGGCCATTATCGGCCATGACCACCAACAGGGTGTTTTCATAGACGCCTTCCTTTTTTAGGGTTGTTATAACCTTCCCGATATGGGTATCGAAGCGCTTGATTTCATCGTAGTACTTGGCCAGATCGCCTCGTGTAGGCCCATCGTCGACCAAGGTAGGTGGAACGACCACATCTTCGGGGCGGTGGGTACCCGAAAACCGGTTAACGCCCCAAGGCCTATGGGCGTCATAGGCGGCAAACCAGAAGAAAAAGGGTTTGCCCCTATCCCTTTCCAGAATCGAGGGCACCCACATTTCCTCGCCCCCGTCACCGTTCTCGGCACGGCTATCGTGTATCTTGTCGAAGCCCTGACGCAGCAAGGTGCCCATATGCCATTTTCCCGCCTGACCGGTATAATAGCCTTTTTTTTTCAGTTCGGAAGCTATGGACCCAAATGCCACCTTGGGCTCGGTATGCAGCTCCGCCGCTCCCGTATTGTGGGGATACCTACCCGTCAAAATACTTATTCGACTCGGACTGCACGAACTGGTCGTTAGAACGGCATTGTTGAACCTAAGGCCATGGGCCGCCAAGCTATCGATATGGGGCGTTTCGACAAACGGGTTTCCATAGCAGCCAAAATCGTTCCAGCTTATATCATCGGCAATAAACACAATGACATTGGGCATTCCCCCTTGCCCGGACTTCTTCGGAACTTGGGCAAAGACCATCCCCATAAAAAGGAAGCATAGCCAAGCGGCAACTGTATTATTTCGATTCAACGGCCCCATAAAACCTTCCAACATTACTATTTATCATCCTTTTTCCGCAAGCACTTTACCGGTTCGGTAGCTTGGGCCGAGCTTGTACCACAGGAACAGACCGGTTATGAACAGGGTAATGAATCCCCCGCCAATATAGGCCAAGGTATTGTCGAGTTGAAAGCCCTCCGGAGCGATCAAAATGTAGGTACTACATACCATACTCATAAAGATGGCCGGCAGCAAGGTAACCCAATAAGCCTTTTTGGCATCCATAAGATATGCCGTTATCGTCCAAAGTACAACGGTGGCCAAGGTTTGGTTGCTCCAGGCGAAATAACGCCATATAATGCCAAAGTCAACCAAGGTGAGTACAAAGGCAACAACGAACAAAGGCACACTGATGAGCAACCTGTTCCTAATTTTCCTTTGGTTCGATTTAAAAATATCGGACAAGATCAAACGCGCCGACCGAAAAGCCGTGTCGCCCGAGGTTATCGGGGCGGCCACAATACCGAGCAGGGCCAACAGTCCGCCGACCTGGCCCAACATATTTACCGATATTTCGTTCGCCGCCCAAGCGGCATTGTTGCCATGGGCCGCCATCATTTCATTTAGGCCGTTCACGTTGCCGAAAAAGACCATGGCCACCGCCGCCCAAATAAGGGCTACAACGCCTTCGGTTACCATGGTGCCGTAGAATATCTTCCTTCCTAATTTTTCGTTTTTCATACACCGTGCCATCAATGGGGACTGGGTAGCGTGAAAACCCGAAATGGCCCCACAGGCAATGGTTACGAACAAAATAGGGAACAAGGGGGTTTCTTCGGGGTCGGCGGTCATATTCACCAGATTGGCCGGTACGATTTCGGGAATGTGATAATCCCCGAACATCAGGGCACCGAACAATCCCAATGACATGAGGATCATGGCGATTCCGAAAAGTGGATAGAGCTTGCTTATCAATTTGTCTATGGGCAGTAGGGTAGATAAAATATAATAGGCCAGAATAATGGCTACCCAGACCCAAATGTTCCAATAGCCATTGGTCATGCCATCTATAATCTTTGCCGGGCCCATAAGAAATACCGTTCCTACAAAAATCAGCAACACTATCGTAAAGTAGCGCATGAGGTGTTTCATTTTGGGTCCTAGGTAAATGCCCACGATCTCACTTATGCTCAGGCCGTCGTGACGGACCGACAACATACCCGAAAAATAATCGTGTACCGCCCCTGCAAAAATGCTCCCGAGTACGATCCACAGGAACGCCGAAGGACCATACATGGCGCCGGCAATGGCACCAAAAATTGGCCCTAGCCCCGCTATATTGAGAAATTGGATCAAGAATATCCTCCAGGTGGGCAGAGGGATAAAATCTACCTCATCGTTCAATCTCAGGGCCGGGGTTTCTCGTTTCGGATCAGGGGCAAAAATGGTTTCCACAAACTTGCCGTACGTAAAATACCCCAGCACCAAAACCCCAATGGAAATTACAAACGATATCATTTTCTATTGTTTTTCAAGCACCTGCCCCCTGTCCAAGAGCACTTTTTTCAGGCTATTGTAATTTACTTCCTGAACGGGAACCTCCCCGTCGATGGCCATTGCCGCGGCAGCGGCGGCCGACTGTCCCAAAATCATGAACACGGGCTCCATTCGGATCGATCCAAAAGCAATATGGCTCGAGGAGACACAAACCGGAACCAACAAGTTAGCACATTCTTTCTTCTTGGGCACCAAAGAACCATAGCTTATGGCATACGGACCGTTGGTACCGACCCCGATATCGCCCTCGTTCTGCACGAAGCCATCTTCCTTAACGTAGCGCTGTACGTTATGGGAATCCATGGTGTAAGAGCCCATGCCTACGGACTTGGGCGTAGGCCTGCGTTTTAACAGTTCGTTTTCGGTCATGACGAATTCGCCTATCATCCGGCGTGCTTCACGAACATAAATTTGATGCGGCCAGTTGCCGTTATCGACAAACTCATCCTTTGCCAAACCCCACTTCTGCATTTCCGTTTGAATGTCCTCGGGCACCCTAGGGTCGTTGGCCACAAACCACAGGAGTCCTTTTTGATATTGTTCGTGTTCTTTGATAATCTCCCTTCTTCGTTCATACGAGGCCTCGGGGTAGTCGTAATTCATACCGATGTTATCACTACTGAACGGACCGTGGTTGTTGGTATCGGTCTTATAATTGGGAATGGCATCAAATTTCCCGAACCACTCCTTCCATCCCGATTCAAAAACACGGGCCAACAGTTCGTATTGCATGGGGTCGTAACCCTCTGGTTTCGGGAAAGGTACCCGATTGGGTTCGTGATTCGTCATACAGGTACGAAAACAGTAAGCCTGAATTTTATTGTCTCCGCTATATTTTTCTCCGGGATGTTCGCCGGAAACCCGAGGCAGTAATCCACTAGAAGGATCCCCAGGCACCACATAGGGCGAAATATCGGATGCGAACCAATGCTTGTGGTGCAAAACACCGGTCTGAACACCGTTCCACTCCTCACCGTATACATCGCGGCCCTCACGGCCCACGTGATAGCTAACACCTGCAGCCGCCATCAGATCGCCTTCGTAGGTAGCATCGAGAAACACCTTTCCCTTATAGGTTTTACCGGACAGGGTGGTGATCGAAATAATTTTGCCTTCCTTTAAAACCACCCCGTTTTCGCGGTCGAGCCACTCGTCGCGGTCTACCCGTATGTTTTCATCCTGTACAAAGCTTTCAAAAACCTTTTCGGCCACGTGGGGCTCAAAGATCCACATGGTACGGTTCTCCCCGTCCATTGCCGGCGTACCCTGCCCCGTATTGCCATACTCACTGTGCGGCTGCCATCGCCAGGCCTCATCGGTATTGTAATGGTTGTATACACGTTGGTAAAACTCACGCGCCAGTCCTCCAATGACACTTTTATCACCCGTATCCGTCCAGCCGAGTCCCCCCGAGGTCAAACCGCCCAGGTGGATGTCGGGCGATACGACCACGACCGATTTGCCTGAGCGCTTGGCCTCGACGGCAGCGGTTATGGCCGCGGAAGTACCGCCGTAAATTACGATATCGGCGTAAATGGCATCGTCTTGGGCTTCGGGTTTCTCCTTGCAGTTGATAGCCAAGATGGCCGCGGCCATGGCAAGTAACAAGGCAGTTGTTCTTTGTTTCCAGTTTTTCATCTGTTTGTGGTTTAGGTTTATCGAATCGGTTTTGTTGTTTTCGTTTGTACTGATTATAGGGAGGGCCCATTTTTCGCTTCCCTGATTATTCGGGCCATCTCTTCTTGCATCTCCCTTACCAGTTCGGGATGTGCTTTGTATTCATTAACCATTTCGAGGGTATCTGCGTAAAGG
This sequence comes from Pseudozobellia thermophila, assembly GCF_900141855.1. Classification (GTDB taxonomy): domain Bacteria; phylum Bacteroidota; class Bacteroidia; order Flavobacteriales; family Flavobacteriaceae; genus Pseudozobellia; species Pseudozobellia thermophila. The sequence continues at coordinate 254,529 of NZ_FQYU01000006.1, read as the reverse complement.
TTGTACAACTCACCTTCTGTATGCTGGTCATCGGGAGCTATATACTTCCAATGGCCTTTTCTCAATCCCATCCTTCCCCTTGATGATTGGACAATGACAGAGGGCCTGACTTCCTTGTCGTTTCCTTTTAAAACGGGCAAGAGGTTATAGCTATCAACTCCTTCCCCCGCGGATAAATCATAATCCAATATGGCAGCAAGGGTTGCCATCACATCATTTAAGGCAAATAATTGCTGGGAAACGGCACCTTGGGGAATATGTCCCGGCCACCTTGCAATAAAAGGTGTTCTAACCCCTCCTTCCCAAATACTTTGTTTGGTCCCTCTAAATACCCCGTTGGGCCTATGCACCAATTCATCTGCCACTTTTACTTTCATCTCACTAAGAGTGTTACTAACCTGCGAGAAATCGGCATTACGACTTGTTGTCGTAAAAGTAGAACCATTATCACTGGCAAAAATCACCAGCGTGTTATCCGTCAACTTCAAGCTATCTAGCTTCTTCAGCAGTTTTCCTATATAAAAATCCAATTCGTGGACATAATCCCCATAAAGCCCCGCATCGGTGGCTCCGATAAAACTATCACCTACGGCCAGTGGAATATGTGGCACGTAGGGAGCATAGTATAGAAAAAATGGATTACCGTCGTTTTTTTCAGTATGCTCTTCGACAAACCGAGTGCTTCTATCCGTAAGAAAGGAAAGGTACCGTTCTCTGGGAAACTGTTTTAAATGCTCCTTGTTCGTTGCGGAATCCACATTGTAATAATCGTGCTCCAAAAACCCGATTACCTCTTTATTCCCTAAAACCCAACATTCGCTCGCACAACTAAACCCAAGCCAACGTTCAAACCCATAATCAACGGGACCATCGCTTATCAGCTTGGTCAAATCAATATTGGCCCCATTGTTATCTGCCTTAAACTTACCATAGCCCGCTGGTTTTTTCCCATCTAAAGTTGGAAAGGTTGCCCCTAGGTGCCATTTTCCAAAACCTCCTGTCGCGTACCCATTATTTTTGAGCATTTGCATTATAGTCAATCGATCGGGCCCGATCATTGAGGGTTCATAGTTGGCCATAACCCCTGATTTTTTCCAGCTTCTAAAGGGATAGGTTCCTGTTATAAGGGCAAATCTTGACGGCGAACAAACCGAAACGGGACAATAGGCATCTGTTAGCCTAATACCTTCTGAAGCCAACCTGTCCAAATTCGGGGTCGGAACCAAGGAGTTTTTATTGTACACCCCTAAATCACCGTACCCAAGATCATCGGCCAAAATGATTACTATATTGGGTAATTCATTTTTTGTGCTTGGGCTTTCCCTTTGTTTGCAAGACGATGCACAAAAGTACATTATACAAAACGACAATGCTTTTAAGACCAAGCGTCCCGTTTTATATATTGATTTTATCGAACTATCCATTTTCGCATATATCAAACATATCATCACTAAGGATCCAATCGCTGACCGTCTTGCTCCAAGATTGTTCGCAAAGTGGCATAAGGCACATCTTGAACCGACAAACCTTTATCAATTGCCAAAGAGGCCGCCGTTGCGGCAGACTGGCCCAAAACCATAAATACTGGTTCCATCCGTATCGACCCGAAGGCAATGTGCGTTGCGCTCACGCAAACAGGTACGATCAAATTTTCACATTCTTTTTCTTTAGGGACCAAGGATTTGTAACTTATAGGGTAGGGTTTAAATCCATGGGCTTCAACATTACCTTCATTCTGTACAAATCCGTTGGCATCGACATAACGCTGAACATTATGGGAATCCATTCCGTAGGCCGCCAAGCCAATCGCATCCTCAGCTACCTTTAAACCCTCGCAATTATGCTGGGTCATCACATAATCGCTGACCATACGTCGAGCTTCCCGTATATACAACTGTTGTTGCCAGCCATCCTCCCGTTCAAACTCATCCTTTGTCGTCCCCCATCTTGAGGCCTCTTCACGCACCTCCTTTGGAATCCTTGGGTGGTTGGCCAATGTCCACATTAAGCCCATTTGGTAGTTCCTATGCTCTTCTATGATCCTATCGCGTTCCTCATATGAGGCTTCTGGATAGTCATAGTTTTTTCCGATGTAATCAGTGGAAAACCCGAATTTATTATTTGTATCGGTTTTTCTATTTGGCATTCTTGAATTGATCCACGGCAACAGGGAATTACCATAGCTATACATATCCCGTATTTCTCCCTTACGTGCCTCGTAATTTCTAAACAGAAGCTCATAATCAAGTTCGTTATAACCAGAAGGCTTTTTAAACGGGATTCGATTTTCTGGATGATCGGTCAAGCACATTCTAAAACAATAGGCCTGTATCTTATCGTCTCCAGCCCCCTCGAGTCCAGGTTTTTCGTTTACATTGGGCAGAAGTCCACTATCGGGATTACCTTTTATGATATAGGGATCAACCCCTTGGACAAAGTTGTGGTTATGGGCATTCTTGGAGACCAATCCGGTCAAGGACAAATTAATATTGTTGGCCTGCACCCCATTCAAGGTTTCACCATATTCATCATTGCTCTCGCGTCCTATGGCATAGGAGACCCCTGCTGCCGCCATTAGGTCTCCTTCATAGGTGGCATCGAGAAACACCTTACCTTTATATTTTTTTCCACTTTCCATAGTAATGGACACAATCTTACCCTCTTTTTTTTCCACTCCGTCCCTTCTGTTCAAACGCTCCTTATAAACCAGTTTTATTTTTTCTTTTCCGATCATTTCATGATAGACCGATAGTGCCGCGGAAGGCTCGAACGTCCACATAGCCTCTTCCCCCTTTTCGGTCCGTGTTTGGCCCCCGTCCATATAGTCCGATCGATTTTCCCATTTCCAATTTTCAGGATTGTCATAATAGCGTTTAATATTTTCATAGAACTCCCTGGAAATTCCTCCAATGGCTTGTTTATTACCGATATCCGTCTGACCCAGACCTCCTGTGGTCAATCCACCTATTCTATTTGTGGGTTCTATCAAGACGACAGATTTGTCCATTCTACTGGCTTGAATGGCTGCTGCCACACCTGCCGAGGTTCCTCCATATATTACAATGTCGTATTTTTTGGATTGGGCATTCGTGATTTGAAATATCAACACGAATACAAAAAAGGCAATTAATTTTCTCATTTTATTTCTTTTATAGTTAGTATTTTGTGACGATTTCCCTTGGGTAATATTCCTTCGGGTAATTGGGGCTGAATTTGATTTCCTCTGTTCGTAGCCCCAACTCACCGTTCACTACCCAAGGTTCGCCACGTTCAGCTAAATGGTCTACCATTTTCCGCCTCCATTTTTGGAGCGTATTTTTGTACTCCTTCTTCTTTGCCAAATCGCACATTTCTTTGGGGTCTTGTTCCAAATCAAAAAGCTGTTCTTCCCCTGTTGTGGCAAAATAGATGTATTTATATTGAGCATCGGTCAATCCTGTCCAGTTATTTTCAGGCCAATAGCAAGTACCATGTTCAAGGTCTAGGGTTTTGCGCCAATTATCCCTTTCACCCTTGATAAGGTTCAATAGGCTCAAGCCATCCAAATCGGTCGGCGGAGAAATCTGGGCCACCTCCAAAAAAGTGGGAAGAACATCCCTTAATTCCACCAAGTTTTCGATTACCTGGCCCCGGTCGGCCTCGATTCCTATACTTTCTGGCCATCGAACGATCATTGGCACACTCGAAGAGCCTTCATAGGGATATGATTTGCGCCATAAATGATGGTCGCCCATCATGTCACCATGATCGGAAGAAATCAAAATGAGCGTATTTTCAAGTTCTCCCGATTCTTCCAATGCCCTTAGTATTTTCCCAATCTGTTCATCCATAAAACTTATCGATGCCAGATAGGCCTCTCGAGAACGGCGAACGACACTATCTCCATAATTACCTCTGGGTGAATTTTGCTGCTCCCCTATATCGGGAACCTTATTGAACCCACCATATTTTTCATCGGCCCAATCGCCCACGGCAGCCAATGGAAGATCTCTTTTCTTATAAAAATCCAACCATCTTTTCGGCGGATCAAATGGCGGGTGTGGTCGATGGAAGGCCACTTTGAGAAAATATGGGGCATTCCGGTTATAACCGCTTATAAAATCAATGGCCTGATTGGCGGTCCATGTGGTCGGGTGCAGCTCCTCCCCATACGGATATACGCCGGCGCGATGATCAGTTGGCCCCAAACCCGTTCCATCAATATTTTTATCCGGAGCTTTGTCCTTAAACCACTTATTGTATGCATTTTGTGGATGTCCCCAGCCCTCACATAAAGCAATCTCGTGAAAACCGTGCATAAACTTAGCATTATCAATGGCACCTAATTCTACATTCAAGGGCCCGGCTCCAATAGGCTTAAAATGTAGCTTTCCGGTTGCAAACGTATAATAGCCGGCATCCCTTAATAACCGTGGCATTTCGTTGCTATATTTTGTTGCCATCGGGGCATAGGCCAGAAGTCCATGTTTCCATGGTTTCTTTCCCGTCAACAATGCCGCCCTTGCCGGAAGACAAGTAGGAGTGGCACTATAAGCCCTGGTAAAGACCGCTCCCTCATTTGCCAGTCTGTCCATGTTCGGAGTGTAAACCCATTTACCTCCCTTAGCCCCCACATAATCGGAGCGCAATTGATCGGGAAAAATCAAAATGATATTCGGGGTTTTGTCGTTTTTAACCTGAGCACTACAAAATGCCGATAGACCAAATACCAAAAATGGCAAACTCAAAATGCGCATCCTAAATTTTAAATAAAAAATGGCATCCAACATTAACATAGGGTTCTATTTTATATATCTCGGTCGACGAAGAAATTGGAAGAATACAGGCTTGATTACAAGCCTGTATTAAAACCGATCAAACGTCTTATATCAATACCCAGGGTTTTGATCCGATTGACCAATTGCCGGATTATTATTTATCTCATCTTCCGGAATAGGCCATAGAAGTCGTTCGTCTATGACATTCTTTCCGGCGGCGGCGAAAGCTTCCTTAACCTTTCCCGTTCGCTTCAAATCAAACCAACGCCTACGCTCGATCATAAATTCGTATGCTCTTTCCTGTAATACCGCATTTTGGAATTCCTCACTTCCCATACCGGGTGGATAATCAACCGGCGATACACTACCAGGGTCGTACCCATAAGCCCTTCTCTTTATCATATTGAGCCGTTCCAGCGCCAATGCAGACGGACCTCCGTTTGCCATAGCGGATGCTTCGGCATAAAACAAAAAGGCCTCCGTAAATCTGTAGATAGGAACACTATACACACTTTGTCCAGATGTGTTGGTGATGAATTTTTTAAATAGTATCGGGGTCGTATCGGGAAGCGGGATCCATTCGCCTTCGGCATTCTGTATTTGCGTATAGAGATTAAAATCCTTTCGAAGGTCATTATCGTCCCATTCGTCACCGATAAAGGAATTTGGATCGGGCAGCCAGGCAAAGACACCTCCGGACGAATAGTTGTACGGAATATTCCCGGCCCTATGTAAATAGTTGGGAATAGTGGAGCCCTTTGTTTCGGAATGATGCATCGACATGATATCTTCAGAGCTCGTATCTACCGCAAAAATTTTATAGAAGTCGTCGGCCTGCTCCACGGTAATCAGTTCAAAAGGCCCATTATTAATCACATCCTCGGCCTTGGCAGCAGCTGCATCCCAATCTTCGATCGTAAGATAAACATGGGCAAGCAACATTTTGGCAGCCCATTTAGAGGCCCTTCCCGTATCACTTCCGACCTCACCTAAACCTTCTTCCGCAGCCAAACCATCTTGAACAATGAGCTCATAAACCTTGCTTTCAGCTTCCCTAGGCGCCTCGATAGCGCTTAGATCGACACTTTCGGAGGTTTTGATCGGAACTGGGCCCCAGCCCCGAACCAATTCGAAATAACACAAGGCCCTAAGAAAATGAGCTTCAGCCAAAATTCGATCTCGCACGCCAGCATCTATGTCTTCGATATTGGGCACGTTTTCCAAGACTGCATTCGCCCTATTGATCGTATTGTAAAACGACGACCAGTTTGTAGCGCACCTACCTATATTCTGTTGGTTGAGAATTTGATCCCAAATGGTTATAGGCGCTTGGGAACCCCTTCCAAAGAGATAATCCCCGTGCAGTTCGGTCATTAGATAATTGGTGATTCCAAAAAAATCGTTCTGCATCCCTGCGTAAGCACCTGCTATGGCCGCCTCGGCATCATCCGCATTTTTATAGAAATTTGCCTTGGAGACAAAATCTTTTGGAACTTCTTCCAATGTGTCTTCGCAAGAAGCAAAACACACTGCCATTATTATAGTTATTATTATATTTTTCATTGCTTTTTTATTTCGATTAAAATCTTAGTTTCATACCTATAGCATAGATTTTAGCACTCGGATAACTACTTTGGTCATGACCAAAACGAAGTCTGTCTCCAACATTACTAGAATCCGTCCCTCTTGTATTGGCTTCCGGATCGATTCCCGTATAGTTGGTAATAGTAAATAAATTAGTGCCCGAAATGTAGAGCTGAACTTGGTCGAACGACCTCAATCCAACTTGGTCCAAAGGAAGGTTATAGGCCAATCTCATAGATTTGAGTCGCAAGTAACTTGCATCCTCAATAAACCTATCGGATACCGTAATTTGTGTTGCGCTACTTATCTTAGGATATTTGGCATTGGGGTCCGGGTTTTCCTCCGTCCAATAATTCCCAATAATATCCCTAAATTGATTATTTCCCCTTTGAAAGGAATTGAGATGCGTTCCATTTGTGGCGTTGAAAAGTTCATTTCCCTGAACCCCTTCCAAAATAAGGTTTAACTCGATTCCCTTATAGCTCATATTAGAGGTAAGGCCGTATATAAAATCAGGATGGTAACTGCCCAATATCACCCGGTCGAGCGAATTGACAATGCCATCGGGCACTCCGTCGGGCCCACTGACATCTTGATATTTTATAAATCCGTCATCATCAAGACCATCTTCCAACAGGCCATAAAAAGCCCCCAAGGGCTCCCCGACCCGGGCGATGTTTGCGCTCGGCCATACCGCGCTTTGTTCAGAACCAAAGATATCACTGTCCCCTGCAAGTTCGATTACCTTGTTTCTATTGGCCGAAATTTGGCCGGAAGCACTCCATTTGAACTCTGTCCTGACAATATCGGCATCCAAACTAAATTCAATACCGCTATTTTGTATTTCCCCTAAATTTCTTAGTATCGACCCAAACCCTACTGTAGGGGGGAGAGGTACCGATGCAAGTAAGTCCTTGGTATTCTTCTTATAATAATCAAACACAACTCTTATGCGGTCATTGAAGAGATTAAGATCAAAACCGACATCAAGTTGCCCTGTAGTTTCCCATTTTAGATCACTATTTGCAATACCTGTGGGATAGAAACCTATAACATCCGTTTGCCCTCCATATATGTATTTTACGGAGTTCAAACGATCAAGTGACTGATAGGGGCTTAAGGCCGTATTACCGGTAATACCATAACTTGCCCTCAATTTAAGGTTGGATATGGTTTTGCTGTCCTCTAGAAACTTCTCATCCGATATGCGCCAGGCTAGGGCCCCTGAAGGGAAATAACCCCATTTGTGGTTAGCTCCAAACCTGGACGAACCGTCCGCTCGGATACTGGCCGTGAACATATACTTTCCTTCATAGGCATAATTTATTCGCGACAAAAAAGACGATAATGTCCAATCCGAATAACCGGAACTAGGGTTACCCACGGTTTCCGCTGCCGCCAAATTGAAGTTTTCGGTAATATTATTGGCAAAACCACTAACGCTGATTCCTGAACTGCGGTATGCACTTGTTTGGTATGTCGCACCTCCGATTACATTTAAGCTATGTGTGTCATTAAAATTTTTGGAATAGGTTAAAACGTTCTCGGTAAGGAATGAATTGGAATAAGAATTTCCTTCCGAAGCCGACCCCCTGTCATTGTCATAAATCACGGGCAGGAAAAAATCACTTCTACCATGACTGTATTGTAGCCCCAACAAGGTCCTAAACGACAAATTAGGAGCAATCTGGACATCTAAGGTGGTATTTGCCAAAACACTATTGGAAAAAGATTGGTCTTTCCTAAAAGTGCTGATCAAGGGGTTCCGCATATCGGCCGAACCGAAATTATAGGCCTGTTCGATTTGTGTGGGCAAGCCCTGCTCATCGTACAGAGGCAAGGTCGGAGGCGCCGATGCAGCCGCTGAAAGCATCGAGTTCCCCCGGTTTCCATTGTCTACCGGAACTGAATTGCGTTCATTTCTGGATAACTGAACGTTTAATCCCATTTTCAACCAGCTCTTTAGTTCTTGATCTAGGTTAATTCTAACCGAACCCCTAGTAACCCCAGAATTTTCAATAATACCTTCTTGGTCATAGTAGTTCCCCGAAATCGAATACCTCCCCTTCTCGGAACTGCCTGAAAATGTTACTGTGTGGTTGTGTACGGGAGCGACCCTAAAGATAGCATCCCACCAATCGGTTCCAGGATTTTGTACTTCGTCCACATCAAAATAAGGGTCAAGGCCCTCGTTCTTTAACCATTCATTGGCGACAATGGCATATTCCTTGGCATCAAGCAAATCATAGCGGTTGATTGCCTGCTGCATCCCAAAAAAGCTATTAATTTCCACTTTGCTTTCTTGCCCTTGAACACCTCGCTTCGAGGTAATGATCACCACCCCATTAGCTCCCCTTGAACCATAAATGGCCGTTGCAGAAGCATCCTTTAAAATATCCACGGATTCTATGTCCGCAGGATTTAAAAAATCAATCCCCCCTGTAACTGGAAATCCATCTACCACATAAAGAGGTTGGTTATCCCCAATCATTGAATTGCCTCCACGTATTCTTACTTCAATTCGGGAACCGGGTGTTCCGGAATTTTGGGAAACCCTGACACCGGCAGCCCCGACTTTTAAGGCCTGTTCCATATTATAAACGGGGACGGCTTCCAAGGTTTCACTTTTTACCTGTGACACCGAACCCGTCAAATCCGACTTTTTCATGGTCCCATACCCCACAACCACCACTTCCTCGAGGCCTGCCGCACTTTCCTCCAAGGTAATGGAGACGGTGCTTTGCCCGTTTAAGGGAACTTCCTTGCTGGCAAAACCGATGTAGGAGACCTCCAATACGGCATTGTCATCGCTCACTTTAAGGGAGAAATTCCCGTCAAAGTCGGTCTGGGTGCCATTTAGTGTTCCCTTTTCAACAATGTTCGCTCCCGCAAGCGGCAGCCCACCGGTATCGGTCACCGTTCCGGTAACCACCTGTTGGTCGAGTTGGTCTAGGGAATAAGGACTGGCCTTTATCTGTATTTCGGCCTTTTTGGGGTTTCGGGTCAAAAGAATTTTACGGTCGTCCAGCTCGTAGGAGGTATCGACGTCCTTGAACAGCTTCCGTAAGATGGTCTCTATGCTGGCCTTCTTAAGTTTGATCGAAACCCTTCGTTGCAGGTCGACCGATTTGGTGTGGTAGAAAAATTTAAACTCCGTCTTTGCCTCTATCTCATCGAGTATTTCCCTTACACTGGTATTTTCCCTGTCCAGGGTTATTTTGGTTTTTTGGGCATAGGTCGGATTGGCCTGGACCAAAAAGCCAATGGTAAGGAAAAACAGAAGCGACAACTTCATTTTTAGGTCGTAGTTAGAACGCCACGGGAAACTACCCCGCGACTTTGGTGGTTTTTTCATAATTTTGAGTGTTTATTCGTGATTACGCTAGTGTGTGATCATTCACTAAATCGGGAAATGTTGCACCATTTTCCGATTTTTGTTTTTGCCCCTAGGTCATCGGGGCCATTGTTCAGTTGGTTTATTTTCTTTTTTTCATTGGCGCTAACATTTATGGGTTGATAATAATTTTGTTTTCGACGATGGCATAGTCTACGTCATACACTTTTTTAAAGTAGTTAAAGACCTGCTCGATGGTTTCGTGTTCCGTTTCGATCGTTGCATTGAAGCGTTCCTTGGCAATATCCTCTCTATTGTTGACGATCACCACGTTATAATGCCTTTCGAGTTTTCTTGTAATGTTCTCAAAGGTTTCGTTGCGAAAAACCAGGTCGCCCTGCATCCAAGAGGTGTACAGCGAAGTATTTACCTTTTGGTTGTCGAACTCCTTGTCGCTCTTGTTCAAGGTTCCCTTGAATCCCGGCTCCAAGAACATTTCCTTGTTCGATACATCGACATCGCCTACCTGGGACATACTCACCGACCCATCGACCAAGACCACTTGGTACTCTTCATCTTCGGGATAGTTGCTTACGTTAAATTTGGTTCCGTACACCTTCACATCCAGGTCTTGCGAATTAACCACGAACCGCCTGAGGCTATCATGGCTCACCTCAAAATAGGCCTCCCCTACCAGGACCACCCTCCGCTCCTTGCCCCGGTGAAAGACCGTAGGGTAGGTAATGGAACTGCCCGCATTCAAATGCACCTTGCTGCCATCCGACAAGACAAGGCCGAAACGTTTGCCTTTTGGTACCGTCAAGGTGTTAAAGTCGGTTTCCGAATGGTCGGAAGCAACGGTATAATCGATTTGCTCGCCTTTTTGGGCCCCTATTACCTCGCCCTTTTCGTTGACGACTTGCGAGCTGCCGTCCTCGGAAATGATCTTAACCTCGCCATTACCGAGCTGCAGGGTTATGGCGTTATCCCTGGGAACAATGGCGTTCGGGTCGCCTGGTCTAAAAACATCCCTTTTCAACAAAAGCCCCAAACCGAGAAATACAAGGGCAATGGCCGCATATTTTAAAAATTCCTTGGTCCTATATAGGGAAACAGGCTTCCTCTCTTTTCTAATTTCCTTGAGCAGCTCATCTTTAACTTTATCGTAATTGGGATCGTTCATGGCCAATGTAATAGCAAAATGGGTTTCAACGTAGGCTTTGAACTTTGTTTGGTTTTCTTCGTTCCTCAACCATTCGTCCAACAGGTTCAGATCGTCGACACCTCCCGACCGGGTCAAATACCTAACGATGCAATTTTCGATTTCCTGGGGTACCATCTGCTTTGTTTCTCTATATAGAATACAAGCAACATTTCCGATACCCTAACTTTTTTTCAATTTTTTTTTGATAATCGCATAATTTTTATTGTTTATTTGTGAAATAAACACATATTTATGAACCTGAACGATAACCGGAAGTTAATAGAGCAATTGATCATAGGTGAGGAAAAGGCGTATATGTTTTTATTGCAAAAGTACCACCGCCCCTTAAATGCCTACGCCCTTACCTTGACCCACGAAGAGTCGAGCGCCCAGGACATAGTTCAAAATGTGTTCATCAAAACGTGGAAGGCAAGAAAAAAACTAAATCCCGATTTTTCGATACGCAACTTTTTGTACAAATGCGTTTACAACGAATTTTTAAACCATTACCAAAAAAACAGGGCCGTTTTCCTGCTCCATCAAAAATATATCGAATACGCCCATGAGATCGTTGAGGAAAAAGACGACCACGCCCTAACCCGAATGATCGAAATTGTAAACAACGAGATTCAAAAACTGCCCCCCAAATGCCAAAAGGTGTTTCTATTGAGTAAAAAAGAGGGCCTGACCAACAATGAGATCGCCGATTATTTAAACGTCTCCATTAAGACCGTGGAAGCCCAGATCACCAAGGCATTTTCCATTCTAAAGCGAAAGTTGGGCCAGCAATATCAAAGTATTTTATTTCTTATCTTTTCCAACCCAAAAGAAGAATTAAGGAGTATGTAATGTTCCCGACGTACAGCTATTGAATTCGGGTCATCCTTCAGTATAATAGTATTAACAGCAACAATGGCCGACAACTGGGAAGGCTACCTAAATAAGTTCAACAACCCCGTTCGATGAACACCAAATGTTTAAACCAAAAAAAACTGGCCGACCGCAAAATTTTCAGAATTGCCTATGCGATTTTTGTCGGTGCCCTTTTTGTTCTTCTCGCCTCATGCCAAGAGAAAAAGTCACCGGAATACGTGTTCAGGGCCAGTCATTTGGTCAATGAAAACCATACTTGGTATAAGGCCTTTGCCTATTTTTCGGAGATTTTGGAGGAACGTAGCAAAGGACGGATCGTCGTAGAAAACTACCATTCGGAACAGTTGGCCAAAGAAAGTGAGGCCATTCGCTTGATCCAGGCCGGGGTAATCGACATGACGACCACAGGTTCGGTCTTGAACAATTGGGAAGAAATCATCGCATTTTGCGAATTGCCCTTCCTCTTAAAGGATTCCGTCGACATGAAGACGATTATCAACGGCCCCATTGGCCAAAGAATGGAAGAGGCAATGCTCAAAATCGGCCTACGGCCCCTCGGGTATTTTCAAAGGGGTCCCAGGCACCTGACTTCCAACAGGCCCATCAGGCATCCTGACGACCTGAAGGGACTTATCGTTCGCGTGCCCAATGTACCTTCCTTTATCACGGCCTGGCAATCGTTGGGGGCGAAGCCCACCCCCATGGCCTTTTCCGAAGTGTTCACCTCCCTGCAACAGGGCACCATACAGGCCCAGGAAAACCCCTTTGCCATGATACGGGCCGCCGGCTTTTCGGAAGTCCAAAAATATGTAAACCTTACCGCCCACGTGGTCAGTTGGACCTACCCCGTTATCGGTGAAAAGCAATTTCAGAAATTGCCCGACGACCTGAAGGAAATATTCCTCGAGGCGGCCCGCGACATGCAGGCCTACGAACACCGCTTGTTTGTCGAAAACGAAAAGAAGGTTCAGCAAGAACTCAAAGACCAAGGCATGGTCTTCGTCGAGGTCGACAAAGAAGCCTTTGCCCTGGCCAGCAGGGAGGCCATCTTTTCAAGTCTTTCGCCCGAAATGCAAGCGATATACAACGACATCGTTTCGAACCTAAAGTCTAGGAGGCCATGAAATTTATTGCCAAAATACTCAAGTTCGGTACGCTTTTCAGCACCATGGGATTTATAGTCTGCACCTTGATCCAGGTATATGCCCGGTTTTTTATGGAAAGTGCACCGCCATGGACGGAGGAGGCCGCCAGGGTCTTTTTTATCCATGCGGTGGGTTTTGCCGCAGGTTTGGCCGTAAGGGGCAATTACTATGTGAATTTCGACCTGCTCTACCAGTATCTGGGCCCTAAGGCCAAAACATACCTCGACATTATCACCCAACTGACGGTATTCGTACTCTTTGCCACCTGTGCGTTTTATGGCAGCATCTTTACCTTGAACGGGTTTGACGAAAGCGCACCCAGCATGGGCATACCCATGGCCGTTCCCTTTGTCAGCACCGTTGTATTAGGCTGCTCCATCTGCTTGTACACCTGGCTCGAACTCCTTAAAACAATCCGTAGAAAAAAATGATCTGGTTACTGTTTATCGTCTTTATCGTCTGTCTTGTTTTGCGCTTTCCAATAGCATTTTCGCTGGGCATTTCGTGCTTGGCCTACCTGATTGCCAAGGGCATTCCCTTGATCGTTTTGCCCATGAAACTCTACTCCGGCATCGACGTTTTTGTATTGCTCAGTATACCCGGATTTATCTTGGCCGGCAATCTGATGAACTATGGGGGCCTAACGGAGAAAATCATTGCTTTTTGCAACCATTTGCTGGGCCATATTCGAGGGGGACTGGCCCTGGCCAACATAGGGGCATCGATGCTCTTTGCCGGGATTTCGGGAACCGCCATATCCGATACGGCCAGTTTGGGATCCGTACTGATACCCGCAATGAGAAAAGAAGGCTACGATCCCTCATTTGCCTGTGCCATAACTGCCTCCTCATCGACCGTAGGCCCCATTATACCGCCCAGCGTGCCCATGATAATCGCCGCTACCTTGAGCGGACTCTCGGTCGGCCGACTTTTTTTGGCGGGAGCCTTACCGGGCCTATTGCTCGGGGCAGGACTAATGGCCGTCACCTACTACCTCTCACGCAAACGCAACTATCCCAAACACGAAAGGAGCTCCTTTCGACAAATAGCCAAGGGCTTCGTCGACACCTTTTGGGCCCTGTTGATGACCCTCATTATCCTGTTCGGCATAATCGGTGGAATATTCACTCCTACGGAAGCATCGATCATAGCGGTAGCCTACGCTTTGTTGATCGGTATTTTTGTCTACAAAAGACTCTCCCTTAAAAACATATGGGTTTTGGTTTTGGATTCAATGAAGACCTCGGCCTCACTTATGGTCTTGGTGGGCTTTGCCAATCTATTCGGATGGATCCTTATTACGGAACAAATGCCCCAATTGGTCTCCAACGAAATTCTCAACTTTTCGGAGAACAAATATGTGGTCTTGCTGCTGATCAACCTGTTGCTCATTTTTGTGGGTACCTTTATGGAAACCATTGCCGCCTTGCTGATCCTTTTCCCTATTTTGCTCAAGGTTTCGATGGGCGTCGGGGTCGACCCCATTCATTTTTCCGTCATTGCCCTATTGAATCTGATGATCGGACTCACAACACCGCCCTTGGGTATTTGCCTGTTCGTCTCCTCCAGCATCGGCAAGGTATCGATCGGGTCGGTAAGCAAGGCAGGACTCCCCTTTTTGGCGGTCAGTTTGATCATCTTGGCCTTGGTCACCCTTTTTCCGGAGATATCCTTGTTCTTGCCCGATCTTATTATGGATTGATACACAGGAAGTCTCCCCCTCAAACCCCAAAAATTTGTTAAACAGGATACTATATCTAACCAATTGTTTAGTTTTGTGGTGTAGTTCTAAGCAATGGCAAGAAAAAAGCAATATGACGAAGCCGAGGTGGTAGAGAAGGCCATGAACCTTTTTTGGAGAAATGGCTATACAAATACCTCTATGCAGATGCTCGAAAAGGAAATGGGCATCAACAAATTTTCTATCTATGCCAGTTTTGACAGTAAGCACGGCTTGTTCCTTCAATGCCTCGAACGCTATAAAACAAGGGTCAGGGTTCTATTGGAAAAGCTCAAAAATGCCAACAAGGGGATAGCCGATATCAAACAATTTTTCTACGATTCCGTAAGTTCCAATTTTAAAGACGACAATGTTAAGGGGTGTTTTATTACGAATACCTATAACGAGTTTTCTGAAATTGAAGACCAAGTAATCAAGGAACAGGTCAATTCATTTATGGCCGAGCTTAAAAAGCTGATTATCGAAAAACTCAAAATGGATAAGACCAAGGACGAGGACACCATCATAAGGGAAGCCAACTACCTACTTTTGGCCAAACACGGCTTGGCCGCCGCATCGAGGGTAAATACAAAACAAGAAATCGAAGATTACATAGAAATGACCTTTAAAAACCTTTAACCATTTTTTTTAACCTAAAACTAAACGATTGTTTAGAAATATTTAACATTAATCCTTTTAACAAAGAAAATCATGACAACGTTACAAGTCCACAACATCGAGACAGCTCCCGAAGGAAGCAAGCAATTATTGGAAAAATCGCAAAAGGCCTATGGGATGATTCCCGGTTTGCACGGCGTTTTGGCCGGGGCGCCAAAAATTTTAGAGGCCTATCAAACCTTACACGAGCTCTTTACCCAAACTTCCTTCAACGAAGAAGAACTGACCGTCGTATGGCAGACCATTAATGTGGAGCACGCATGCCATTATTGTGTTCCGGCCCACACGGGAATCGCCAAAATGATGAAGGTAGACGATGCCATTACAGAGGCATTGCGCAACGAAACCCCTCTTGAAAACCCCAAGTTGGAGGCCCTGCGCACCATGACATTGACCATAGTCAGAAACCGTGGGCACGTAAGCCAAGAAGATCTGGACGCCTTTTACGCGGCGGGTTATGGCGAGGCCCAAGTACTGGAAATTATTTTGGGCCTATCGCAAAAAACAATAAGCAATTATGTAAACCATATCGCCAACACCCCCGTGGATGCCGGCTTTAAAAAGTTTGCATGGTCAAAAGAGAATGTAGTTTCGTAACTTCGAAACCTACAGGTTGATGGATGACGGTAAACCTTCCGTTTATTCGGAAGGTTTTGCTTATAAAAAATTGGAAATATGATAAAAGTATCGGTGATGTACCCGAACGGCAAAGACGTTAAGTTTAATGCCGAGTATTATAAAAACAAGCATTTGCCCATGGTTTCAGAATTATTGGGCAGTGCTTTAAAAGGCATGGAACTGGATTTGGGCATGGCCGGCAGGGGCGAAGGCGAACCAGCCCCCTATGTGGCAATAGCCCATTTAAAGTTCGATGATATCGCTTCTTTTCAAGCTTCTTTCGGTCCGCACGCGGCAACATTTGCGGCGGACGTTAAAAACTATAGCAATGTTAGGGGCGAGCTTCAGATCAGTGAATCCATATCCTATTAAAATGAAAGAAAAACTAAAAATAGATATCGTATCCGATGTGGTATGCCCTTGGTGCACCATTGGTTACAAACGACTGGAAAAAGCCATTTCGGAATTAGGTATAACGGACCAAGTAGAAATCGAATGGCAACCTTTTGAGCTGAATCCGGATATGCCTGCCGAAGGCCAGAATGTAACGGAGCATATTGCCCAAAAATATGGATCTACCATAGAACAGCAAAAAGAATCGCAGCAACGTATGGCCGAAATGGGCGAAGAACTCGGTTTTACATTCGATTATTTTGATGAAATGCGGATGGTAAACACCTTCGATGCCCATGTTCTGTTGGAATATGCCCAAGCTTTTGGCAAACAGACGGAATTGAACATGCGGCTCACCACGGCTTTCTTTAGCGAGCGAAAAGATGTTTCTGACAGAAATGTGTTAAAACAGGCCTTGTTGGATGTGGGCTTGAATGCCGAGGAAGCACTGGCCGAACTGGATAAGGAGGAGGCTCGGTACAACGTAAGGAGCAAAGAAGGATACTGGAAGAACCTGGGGGTCAATTCGGTTCCTACCATCGTATTCAATCGAAAAAGCGCCATTACCGGAGCACAGCCTGTTGATACCTTCAAACAGGTACTTTCAGAAGTTATCGCCGAATAATACCATATAAAAAATGGAAGTGTAGGGGAATTGGATGCCCTATTCGATGTACGGCGAAAAGCAGGTGCGGTCAAATTCACCGAAGAAACAATCGGGTCTATTCGGCAAGCATTAAAAGTGTAGAAGATTCCGGAGTACTGGACAGGCCTCTGAACCTAGGGAAAAAGCACCGGATTTTACTTTAAAAAATTCCGTGGGCAAATCGGTCACTTTGTACGGGAAATTAAAAAACGGCCCCCGAAGCCAAAGCTAAAAAAAGACGGGACTTAGTCCGGTATCATCTCAAACCGGACGAAAAAGGCTTGACGGTTCTCGACCTTCATCGAAACGCCCCAACCCGGGGGCTCGATCTCGGGGTTGCCGTTTTCCAGATGGGGCCGGTATAGGCCCGGTGCCTTGGGAATGTTCGCCAAGCTATCTTGAAGCAAGGAAAAGTGCATCCCGTCTTCGGCATAACGGAGCGTTTTGCTTATCGATGCCAAGGTGGCCACCCCCTTGCCCTTTCTCCAAACCAGTACTTCGTGGCTCTTGTCCTGCAGGGCTTCCCCGTGCTTCACAAAAGGGCCTTCCGGTCTTTCGGCATAGGCCACGCCCATTTTGGTAAGGCCCGGCCCCTTTTCGCCGTCAATGAGCGACCTGCCCTTATAGTACAAAGCGATTTTACCATCGATTACCATCAGACTGGCATCGTCGATACGGTAGCTGTCAAAAGCTTCCTTATTGGGACTTACCTTCAGCACAGGATTGTTTTCAACCCGTTTGAACGGGCCGTCCGGACTATCGGCAACGGCCAGCCCTATGGCCGTAAAATCATTCTCCGAATTGTTTTCGAATACCTTGTCCCGATTTCCCGGTGTGGGCTTCACCCCGGTATAATAGAGGTAGTATTTTCCATTCCTCACCAAAATGTTCGGGGTAAATACCGAGCTATGGTCAAAGGCCCCATCGGGACCTACGTCCAGAGCCATGCCCTGTTCCTCCCAGGTATGGCCACCGTCCTTTGAGGTCGCATACCAAATGGTTGCCCAATACCCTGCGGTTATCGGACTATCCATACGTGAGTACCAGATATAGTAGGTATCCCCGACCTTGATAATGTCGCTGTTATCGCGCCTGTTGTACAGGGAATCTTTTCCGATACCGGTAATTTCCCGATACGTAAACGTCACTCTTTCGCTTGCCGAAGCCAAGGTTTCCTCCCCTGCCTCAAGGCCTTGTTTTTCTTTGGACTTGCAACTTTCCAAAGACATAAGTGAAATTACGAGGACGGCTATGGCACATAAAATAGGTTTCATTTCTTCAAATTTAATCGTTGCATCCAGAACTTAGCCCCTCATTCAAAAGCCCCCTTTACCTCTTCTACGCCTACGCCCAGTATGCGCTCCAGTATCGGGCCCAAGACCGTCGTATCGCCTTCGACATGAAAGGTCATTTGTGTATGCCCACCGCTTTCCCCAGCCTTCAGCGCCAGGGCCGGTGACGATGTCTCGAGCTCATAAAAGGGACCAAGGGGCTTTTCGCCCGGCTTTGGGGCACCGTCGTTATAGGCATTGACGACATCCCCGTCGTAGGGCCTTTCCTGAATTTCCCACATCGAATTGACATACTCGGCATCATGGTCGGGTTGCCTGTACTTGACCAAGGTCAACAGGCCTCTTTCGGCATCGTAGGAACCGATTATGTTTTTGGCCCGGGATGGCGACAGGCCAATTTTACCCCTATGCCTTCCATCCCCCTTAAAAAAGACGACGTTTTCCTTGATGACCAACCGATCTTCAGGCACCTTGCCAAAATACATATCGTTTACTACGGGTCCCTCGCCTGCCGAATTGTAGGGAATGATGATGGTCGTGTTCGGCGACGGGTTGAACATGCCCAACAACCAGATCGACAAAAGCCCCGTTTCTTTCTTCCAATCCTGCTTTCCGATATTGGTCAAGGTGTTGGTGGTTCGATAGGCCACCGTACTCAACCCTTCCAAGCTATCCAAGTCCAGCTCCTTACGGATGTCATCGTCGGTAAGCAGGGCCACCTCACGTTCAATACCCAGATGGAATTGAAATCCGGAGTAATTGGTGAGCGAAGCCGCTTTCTCAAATACCGCCTTGCTTTTGGATACGGTTTTAATAGCGAAAGGTTCGAGATCGATAAGCCTGGGGGTAAACCAATTATCCAAATTAAAATCGGCACCTTTGGCAAAGAAAATGGAGTACTGCCCCCCTTCCGGCCCCATCCAAAAACGCTCTTCGCCGCCAAAGGCATTGATATGGTCCAAGGTATCCCGCGACTCGAACAGTTCCCTATTGATCCACCCGTAACTCATCCCCGTCTCCCCCGAAGCGCTACTGGTCATTACCCGACCTTGCAGGTTCGGGGCAAGGGCTATCCTACTTTTCCCCGATCGGTCTGACAATTCTACGATCGGCGTATACGCCTGCAAAAAGGAAAGGTCATCTTTAAACGTGCGGTAATCAATGGAATCGGTCACTTTATTATCTTTTTCGGTTGGTCTATCTTTTGAATTGGCCTTCGGCCGACACGACAACACGCCCAGTACCATACTTAGGCCGAGGATCAGGGAGGTAATGGAAATGGTTTTCATACACTTCTGCTTTATGGGTTTATTGCTTGCCCGTTACGGGTTCGCTGCCCCACCAATCTTCGTTGGGCCGCCAATCGGTCGATAGCATGGCCTTACGCTGTTGCTCCAACTTGGGCATCAGTTTGGTTTTATGGTCGGCCAGCCTTTGTTTCCAAGCCGCCTCGTTCCAGAGGGTATCGACTTCGGCATACTGGGCATCCATATCCTCCAGCCAATCGGTCACTTCTTGTTTCATTTGCCCTACCAAGGTCTTGTTTTGGGCGGAAAGGTCCGTCGTTTCCCCGATATCGCTTGCCAGATCATAGAGTTCGGTATGGCCGTCTTCCCAATAGTGAATGATCTTATAATTGCCTTTCCGCATGATCGAAACGGGTTCGCCCCCTTGGTTTCCGTAATGTGGATAGTGCCAAAACAGGGGCCGTTCCTTAATTTCCTTCCCTTCAAGCAGGGGTTTTAGGCTTACCCCGTCCGCATGGTGTTCGGGCCGGAGCGGAATATCGGCGAGGTCCAACAGGGTCGGATACAAATCGGCCCCGGAAACGGGCTCTTCGTTTTTCTCCCCGCCCTGCGCCAACCAGGGCACATAAATAAAATAGGGCACCCGTAGGCCACCTTCCCATTGGTATCCCTTTCCCCCGCGAAGCTCCAACTGGTTGGTCGAATAATTATCGCCCGAGGTAACCCCTCCGTTGTCGGAGGTAAAGACGACGATGGTATTTTTGTCGAGCCCAAGTTCTTCGAGGGTCTTGAGTACACTGCCCACCGCCTCGTCGACCTGCTCTATCAATCCGGCGTAGACGGGATTGTCTTGGTACTTTCTTGCCGGCAGTACGCGCTCCATTTCAAATCCTTTTTCGGCGATTCCCATACGGTCGGCCTTGTCCCTATATTTCTTCCACTTGGCCCGGGTCGTCTGAATGGGGGCGTGCACCGCATAGAACGAAAGGTAGGCCAAGAAGGTCGAATCTTGTTGTTCCCGTATAAAGGCGGATGTTTCCTTGGCCAGCTTCATGGAAAGCGACATCCCCTTTTCATCGTCCCTATCTTCCATATACGGATTGTTGAACGGGGAAAAATAACCGCCACTGTAAGGCCCTCCCTTTTCATAGCCCCCTTGATTATAGTCAAACCCGTGATCGGTAGGAAGCGAGCGGTTCGCCGCACCGCCCAAATGCCATTTACCGGCAAAGAAAGTGACATAGCCATTGTCTTTGAGCACCTCGGGCAGTACCACATCATTGGTATCCAAATGGTGCCCGTACTCGGGAGGCAACAACTTGGTATGCCGGTTCAGGGCCTTCCAGGCCTGCCCCGTTTTCGCCCCTTCGTATTGCGTAAGTCCGTGCCGGGCCGTAAACTGGCCGTTCAGCAAGCTTGCGCGCGACGGACTGCAAACGGCACAAGTGGCGTAGCCGTTGGTAAAAATGGTGCCCGACCGGGCCAATCGGTCAATATTGGGTGTTTCATAGTACGAACTGCCCATCACCCCGAGGTCGGCATAGCCCAGGTCGTCGACCAGAATAAAAAGAATGTTCGGTTTTTTGGCCGTCGGCTCCGGTTCCTTCCGATTTCCACAGGAAATCAAGAACAACAAGCTTACACCGGCCAATAAAGGATTTATACACTTCGATGGTATCATAAGGTTTAATTTTCGTTAGGTCTTATCCACATACAATGCCCACCACCGGGGGCCATTTTCGCCCTTACCAGGTCTCCTTTTTTCACCGTACCCTGTCGCACCCGGTAAGCTTCGGGATTATTCTTAAAATGCGTTTCGTCGGTATCTTCGTAATACGTCACCTTATATTCCTTCCCTTCCTCCAAAAAATCGAGGGCAATGGGCAAGGTTCCCCCGGGCTCGTTGTGTACCGAACCGACAAACCAGTCCGCTCCGCTCCTTCGGGCCGTGGAAATGTATTGGTCCATTCGGGCGTGCAGGATTCGGGTTTCGTCCCATTGGCCAACCGGCATTTGCTTGACAAACTCAAAAAGGTCGCCTTTTTCGGCATAGGCCTCCGGGGCGTCGGGAAGGCATACCAGGCCGCTAAAGATTATGAGGGTACGGGCCGCTTCGGCGGTTACCGTGGTATATAGGTTTTTTGCCTTGGGACCCTTTTCGCGCTCACCGGCGTTTACACTGCCTATATCGAAAACCCCGTTGTTCATGTCCAAGGGGCCCTGCAGGGCATTGATCAAGGCCATACGAATAAAGCTTTGAGGGGTAAAGGCCCGGCGCGAGTCTTGTTGGGCATGGCAATATTCCCGGGTAATGGCATTCGGATAGGTGCGCGTTATCCCGGTAAAGGGCACGGGGCCATCGTGAAAATCGATCAGGAGCCCGTTCTCGGCACTCATTTGGATCGCATTGCGGGTAAAGGGAACGTTCTTTCCCTGAAAGCCGTACTTTATTCCCTTGGCCCCCAATTCGCGGTAGTACGGAAAAAGGGCGGCATCGCCATACCTGCCCTTGTGGTTGTCGTAATACAGCAAGATCGACACGCCCTTGTCCCCGGCGTATTGCATTACCTTTTCCAAATCGAGCTTATCCGACATTTCGATATGTCCTTCCGAAACATCGGTATACCAGGCATCGTCGACCAAAAAATAGCCTATCCCGTTTTCGGCGGCAAAATCGATAAAGCGCAGGTAGCTCTCCGTATTGATCCCGTAGGTAAAGCCGTCCGCTGCGGTATACCCGTGAACGCGCCAGTCCCACAAGGTCTTTCCGGGCTTGATCCACGAAGGGTCTTCGAGGGCCAGGGGCGCCGCCACGTTCAAGGGGACGGGATTGGTGATCAAGTCGCCAATGTTCCCTTCCAGAAGGATCAGCCGCCACGGTGTTTTCAGTTTATCGTCCTTCGCCTCGAACCTGTTGTTCGAAAACAGCTTGTCGCCCTTTGTATCGAAGTCGAAATCGATGACCGAAAAACCCGGGGCACTTACCAGGTCCGATTCGAGCAGGGCCACAAATGGCCCTTGGGCCGTTTCGACGACCAAGGGCATTTGCCATGGGTCCGGTACCGAGTCCATTTGCGCCAAATCGCCCAAAACGATCGGCCCCTTGGGCATGCCTTCCCCTGCGGGCATGTACACCTCGTCATTCTGCGAAAGTCCGTATTCGATAAAATAGGCCGGCTGGGCGTCCGACGGCAGTTCATCGACCTCATAGCGGAAAGCGGCCCCGCCATCATAGGCCCGAACATAAAGGTTGGCCGCGACCCCATCGTATTTTAGGGACAGGACCAATTCGTTATAGTGGTCCGTAATTTTATCGAACTGCCCCCAAAGCGGCTCCCATTCCGTTTTCGAGGTACGGACCTTTGTACCCGCAACCACCACTTTCGCCCCGGGAAAGAGCGACAGGCCAGAAGGGGCTATTACTTGCTTCCCTTTATACAGGACTTCGTAGGCCAGCTCCCCATCGACGATATCGACGGCAACGGATAGTGCCCCATCGGGCGATGTGACCGGGTCGACCGTTTTTGAAGGGACACATGCACAAGCAAATACCAGGCAGAAAAGAACTACGGCCCTTACCATCGTTTTTTTATATATCATAACAGCTTTTCTTCCCCGAAATTCAATTGACGATCATCTCTATTTGCTTCCAATCTTCGGTCGCGTCGTTCTCCTGCTTCTTCCCCGGGGTACTACGACCGTCTAAAATAATCTTTTTTAGGGCTTTGAGCAGCTCCTTCGCCCTTTCGGGCTCTTGGTCGACAAGATTACGGGTTTCGCCTATGTCCTTCCTTAAATTGTACAACTGCATGTCGGGCAGATCGAGGTTTTCCTTTTTGATATCCTGCAGCGTGGGGTAGCTCCACCCGGCCGAGCCCGGGGCCACGATCAGTTTCCAGTCGCCCTGTCGTATGGCAAAGGAGCCATTGACCGAATGGTGTACGGTAAATTCACGAATCTCCTTATCGCTTTCCCCGGTAATCAGGGGCAGTATGCTGTAACTGTCTTCCGCTTCATTGTCCTTTGTTTTATACCCCGTAAGGTCGGCGCAGGTGGCGAACAGGTCGGTCGTGCATATGATTTTGGAACTTTGGGCGTTCTTCAACCCCTTATCGGGCCATTCGACAATAAAGGGGACATGGTGGCCGCCCTCATAGATATCGGCCTTGCCTCCCCTGAACACATAACTGGGGTCGTGGCCGACCCTGGCGAGCTCCTCGAAATCGGCCCTGGGCGAACATCCGTTATCGCTCGTAAACACCAATAAGGTATTTTCCGAAATTCCCCGTTCCTTAAGAACTTCCCGAATTTGGCCCACAACGTCGTCTACCTGCATTACAAAATCGCCGTACATATTCGTATTGCTTTTTCCCAAAAATTCGGTAGTGGGCAAAATGGGGGTGTGCGGTGCCGGTAAGGGAAAATAGAGAAAGAAGGGAGCATCGTCCTTTGCCTTCCTGACGATGTAGTCCACCGCTCGGTCGGTCAGGTCCTGCAACACATTGGCGTGATCAAAGTCGTCGGAAGTAGGCCCTTTTCTCCAAAAGCCCTTTTCATCGACCGAAATGGTGGTCCGGGTCGGCACCATGGTAGCCTGGCCGTTCTCGACATAGACATAGGGCGCCATATCCAGGGAACCGCAAAAACCAAAGGAATAGTCAAAACCATGGGTACTCGGGCCGTTTTTCACGGGAGTCCCGTAGTTGACCTCGGCAATGGTATTGAGCTTGTCGAGCACCGCATCGGGCTCGTCGCTGGTAATGTCCCAATCCCATCCCAAATGCCATTTACCTACAAAGGCAGTACTATAGCCCTGGGCCTTGAGCATCTCGGCCACCGTGGTACGACCGGGCTTGATCAAGGATCTGGAATACCCGCTTACCACACCACTTTTTAATCGGGAGCGCCAATTGTAACGCCCGGTCATAATTCCATATCTCGTTGGCGTACACACGGCCGACGAGGTATGTGCATCGGTAAACCGAATGCCGTTGGCAGCCATTCGGTCTAAGTTGGGCGTGGGAATTTTTCCGTCGGGATTAAAGGCCTTTACATCGCCGTATCCCAAATCGTCGGCAAGAATATAGACGATATTCGGAACCTCGGTCCTTCCTTTTTTTTTCTGGCCCCAAACAGGGCCACCTATGGCGCATAGAAACAAAAGCCATGCGATACTCCTTTTGATCATATTTTTTTTTGGTTTTTGGTTTGCTCGCCCTTACCCGGTAAGGGTGATGCCCAAAAATAAGCATTACGCACCAAGAAAGGAAACCGACCATAACCCGCCCAAAACCAAGGTTGTACCATCGCCATGGACAGCGTCCCCCCTTGGCCCGACCCAATTCTAGGCGTAAAATGGACCATGCTAGAAAGTTCTTCGCCTAAAAGTGCGATTGAAATGGTAACTTTGGCGCTTACCAAACCAAAGCCCATTTTATGAAAATAGCATTTCCCGGCCGTAATTTGCTCTTTGCGGCCACCACCGTAGCCCTTGCCACCTTAAACCTTCAATGTAGGAACGAAGCGAAAAGCGAGGCCAAAACATCACATAACGAAACCTTTTTAAAGGTTCCCGAAGGCTTTTCGGTAGAAGAGATCGGCAAGGACCTCGGTGCGGTCAGGCATTTGACCGTCGCGGCCAATGGCGATATCTATGCCAACCGGTCCGTTCTAAAGGACGGCAAGGCCATTCTCCTGCTCAAGGACAAGGATAATGACGGTAGCATTGACGAGCAGATCCCATTCGGAGAACTGCCCGGCACCGGGATATTGGCCACCGAAGACTACCTTTACACGTCGTCGAATTCAGCGGTATTCCGATATCAATTGAATGACGGCCACGAAATTTTGGATACGGACAATCCCGAAAAAATCGTGGACGGCCTCATCGATATGGGGCGCGACAATGCAAAACCCTTTACGATCGACGGCGAGGGCAACCTCTATGTCACCGTAGGCTCTTGGAACGATGCCTGCAGGGACCAGGAAAACGAAACGGGCCTAATGCCCTGTACCTTGTTGGATTCTGCCGGCGGTATTTGGAAATTTAGGGCCGATACCCCCGGCCAAAGCTTTGGCGACGGTTCCCGATATGCCACGGGACTCAAAAATTCGGTCGGTATTGCATGGAATTTCGAGACCAATTCCTTGTTCGCCACCGACCACGGCCGAGGGGGACTGCACAACTTTTACCCCGACCTCTTTACCGAGGAACAAGATGGAAACCTACCCGCCGAAACGCTCTATGAGCTAAGGGAAAACGACAACGCCGGCTGGCCCTACACCTATTACGACCCCATAAAGAAGGCCCGGATACTCGCCCCCGAATACGGTGGCGATGGTGAAAAAACAGGCGGTGAAGACGCCATTGCCCCCTTGGTGGCCTTTCCCGCCCACTTGGGTCCCAACGATTTGCTTTTCTATACGGGCAACATGTTCCCCGAACGGTATAGGAACGGGGCCTTTATCGCATTCC
The DNA here is from genome assembly GCF_900141855.1 of Pseudozobellia thermophila. Classification (GTDB taxonomy): domain Bacteria; phylum Bacteroidota; class Bacteroidia; order Flavobacteriales; family Flavobacteriaceae; genus Pseudozobellia; species Pseudozobellia thermophila. Next base: position 228,563 of record NZ_FQYU01000006.1, on the reverse strand, counting down.
ACAACCAATCGCCTACGCTGAAACAAGGCTTCTTCGTTGCCTTTGTTCCCTTTAAGGACGGCAAGCCCGAAGGGGATTGGGAAATTTTTATCGACAACTTCGCGGGAATGGACCTCGCCAAGCCCGAAGGAAACCTGAAACATCGCCCATGCGGACTGGCACAGGGACCCGATGGCGCCCTCTACGTCTGCGACGACTTCGGCGGGTCTATCTTTAAGGTAAGCTATTAAAACCCTTATTTACGCGGAGTACTTGCCAGGCCCTCATCGGTCCTTTTGACCGGCTGTATGGTTCCGTCTTCGTTGAAGTACAGGTACTCCGCACTTATTTTGCGCTGTCTTTTCTGTTTCCCGCAGGCCCCATTGGTGTCGTACCACCTATGGTAGAACAAGATCCACTGCCCCTTGTATTCGACCATGGAGGCATGGTTGTTACTTTCGTGTTCCTGTTCCATGATCAGGCCTTTGTACGTCCAGGGACCTTTGGGCGAATCCGACATGTAATAGGTTAGGTCGCGATTGTTTTCGGCCATGGTAAAATAATACTTATCGCCTCGCTTGAAAATAAAGGGACCTTCCATCTTGGGTTCATAGCCGCCCATATCCATTTTATAAAAATCGCCCTTTACCGCCTTCATATCATTGGTCAATTCTATCACCTTGTAATCGGCCCCCATGGCATGGACATAAAGGTATGGGGTACCATCGTCGTCGATAAAAAGACAGGGATCGTTGGCATAGGGGTCGGTCCACAGCGGAGCGCCGATATAATCTTCGAACGGACCTGTCGGGGAATCGCTTACCGCAATACCTATTCCCATCCATTTCGTGCTTTTTTCGGGGTTCACGCGGTCTTTATGGCCCGTTCCGGCAGGAAAGCAGAAGTAATACTTCCCGTCCTTATACGCTGCGTCGGGCGCCCAGGCATAATTGTCGGCCCATGAAATTTGATTGACGTTCAAACATGCCCCGTGGTCGGTCCAATTTATAAGGTCGTCCGTCGAAAAAACACGCCAATCCTTCATCCAAAAATCTTCTTGGCACGGTTCATCGTGGGAGGCGTACACGTACAACCGGCCATCGTTCCAAACATGGGCAGAGGGGTCGGCCGATAGTACATCGCTTCCAAAATTCAACGGATTTTGCGCAAAGGCAAAGCTTGTCAGTGCGATGCACAGGGTAGTTAAGGTTCCAGTAAGTCTCATAGTATTTAAATTCGGATAGTAGTGTGTTGATTAACGAGTTTAATAGTATTTTACGGCTGCCAGACTTACTCCCCGTATCGGCCATTCGGGAATGTGCGGGAAGCAGACGCCTTGCCTTTCAAAAGTCTTCACAACTGTGGAACTAAATTTAAGAATTTGGCGGTATTTTCAAACACAGCTTAAACATTTGCAACATTTTCACACATTATAGTTGGCTTCCAATATCAAGGCCGGGTGCCGATTTACCGCTAAAAACATCCCTACCGAACGCGATTTGCTATACCCGGTAGCTAGGTTTTGCCACCTCCGTTCGGCCACAATCTTCCATACTGGCCGACAGGGATAGAAAATGCCCTTTCCGAAAAAATCAAAAAAAAACCGTTTCGGCGCCCCCTTGCCCCTGTTGAAGATTTGGAAAACAAGTCCCTAGAAACGTGTCACTTCGCCGGCCCACATCGAACGTGTACAGACGGCCCATGGTATCGGGCGGAAAAAGTAATGTTAGTTTCTAAATTAAGAATTTGTAAATTGCTACCGCAAAATCTTCCGTTTTCCAAAATTATGATGCCAGAATTTTCTCATAATGCAAAAACGTACTCCTCCCCCCACCTTGAGGGCGAAGAAGATTTTAATATCATGTACGGCTTTTTTAAGCCGAAACTTTTTGTCATTGCCCACAGCTATATAGCGTCTAAGGAAGATGCCGAAGAGATCGTACACGATGTACTTATCAAGCTTTGGGAAAGGAGGCACAGTATCAACATTACCACCAATTACACCGCATACATTTACCGCATGATGCGAAATGCCTGCCTCGATTACCTGAGAACGCGAAAAAACAAGCTATCGAAGGAACTCAGTGCCGACCAGCAGGAATTTTGGCTCAACTATAGTGCCTTGGCCGACGATGCCTCCTCCGATATCATCGCCAACGAATTGCATCGTTTGGTCGACCGTACCATTCAACATTTACCGGACAAATGCAAAAAGGTATTTATGAAAAGTAGGTTCGAGGGCATGGCCCACAAAGAAATTTCAAGGGAACTGAAAATTTCAACGAAAACCGTCGAAAACCATATTACAAAGGCCTTAAGGGAACTTAAATCGGCCCTTAAGGAGCATCTGTCCTTACTTTTTCTCTAATTTTTTTTGGTTCAACTAGGGGGTACCCTAAACTTTTACGTCTAGATGTCAAACACTGACTTCAGATCAAAGATGAATAAAAGGGATATAAAAGCCTTGGTAGAGGGAAAACTTTCGGGCACTAAAAAGCAGGAAGTCATCAAGTGGTTGCTCAAAAACCCCGAACAACAGCAGCGCTACCACAAGATGAAGGCGGACCATGTGGCCCGACTGTTGCGGGATACCGAATCGGACACTCCCCAAAAAGCCAGGCAAAAACGATTTCAAATTTATCAATTGACCGGCTATGCCGCCCTGGTCTTGGTCTTGGTCTCCCTATCCCTTTTGTACCTAAAGACCGGGAATGCCCCGCATACCCCCGAACTGGCCCTGATCGAAACGGCCACGGCGATTGGCGAAAACAGGACCATAGAACTGCCCGACGGCTCCATGATCACCCTTAATGCCAATACTTCCATTTCATTTCCGAAATCCTTCCCTGACGAGGTTCGCGAGGTCAGCCTTAGGGGCGAGGCCTTTTTCGACGTTACCCACGATGCCGACAGGCCCTTTGTCGTCTCGACCGACAACGGCATGAAGATCCAGGTCTTGGGCACCACCTTTAACGTCAAATCCTATCCCGAGGACCAAAACGTGGAGACTACGCTGGTATCGGGCAAGGTTCGGGTGGTCGAGGAAAAAGACAACAAAACCGTGGTACTCAACCCCTCGCAGCGCGCCACTTACGACAAAAACGAGGACAAGATAATCATCGACCGGGTCGATACCCAGAACCTGACCTCGTGGCGGGAAGGCAAATTGATTTACGACGAAACGCCCATTCACCAAGTTATACGCGACCTACAAAGAAGGCACAAGGTTTCGATATCGGTGGCATCGCCCGAAATAATGAACTACAAGTACACGGGAGTCTTCGACAACCTCACCATTGAACAGATCATGGACCTCTTTGAGGTTTCATCGCCCATTTTGTATAAAAAGAACAATAATCAAATCACCTTGTATATGAAGAAATAGAAACCTAAAAAAAGAGGAAAGTGCGGCAACACTTCCCTCCCAAAAAAATTATTTAACTACCTAGTAATTAAACAACTTAAACTATTCAAAATTATGAAAAAAAAGGATCATTTTTTTTCAAAGGTCCCTATTATAAGGATAATGAAAATATACATCGTCTTAGTGGCCATTACCTTGGGCAAATTGTTCGCCTCCGAGGTCAATGCCCAGAACATATCTTTGGAACTGAACAACGTCAGGTTAAAAAAGATATTGAATGAAATAGAGCGTAAAAGTGACTATAGTTTTTTCTACAACAACAGCATTATCGATGTATATAAGAAAAGATCGCTGACCGTTGAGGACAAGAACGTTACCGAGGTGTTGGAAACCCTGTTCGAAGGTTCGAACATAGACTTTAGCTTCGTGCGCGACCAGATCATCCTATTTCCCAAAGACAGTCCGGAAATCAAGGAAAAAATCGAAAACCTCTTGAACGGCCAGGTCGACAAAACACCATCGGTGTTGAGTCCGCAAAAAATCAACGAACTGATCAAGACCAATGTACAGTTTACGGTACAGGGTCAGGTGACCGATACCGACGGAACGCCCATACCCGGGGTTACCGTTTTGGTCAAAGGCACTTCAAAAGGTACAGCTACCGATTTTGACGGCAACTACAGCATCATGGCCGATACCGGCGATGTGCTCTCTTTCAGCTACATCGGTTTTACCACCAAGGAGATACAGGTACAGAACGAGCAAACGATCAACGTTACCTTGGAAGAAAATGTGGCCGCCCTTGAAGAAGTGGTCGTGGTCGGTTACGGTACGCAACGAAAATCGGACCTGACCGGTGCGGTAAGTGCGGTCGACAGCGAAGACCTTTTAAAGGCTCCCGTAACCAATGCCCTGCAAGGTATGCGAGGTAAAGTGGCCGGTGTAAACGTCTTCCTCAACTCGGGTTCGCCGACCGGTTCGCCCCGTATCGTCATCCGCGGTGTGGGCACGATCAACTCGTCTTCCGACCCGCTTTACGTTGTCGATGGGGTGGTTATGGACGACATCAAGTTCATCAACCCGAACGACATCGAACGCATGGAGGTCTTGAAAGATGCCTCTTCGGCCTCGATTTACGGTGCCAGGGGCGCCAACGGTGTCGTGTTGATCACCACCAAAAGAGGCGGAAAGGAAGGCAAGGTCACCATCGGATACGACGGTTCTATCAGTGTAGGCCATATACGCAAGAAAATGGACCTGCTCAACTCGGAAGAGTGGCTCGAAGTCGTTAAAACGGGTATGGAAAACACGCCCAAGTACCGACCCGATTCGCCCGCGCCGGTATTTACCACCAACGACCCCAACCTCTTCGACGAAAACGGGAACCCCTTGTACGATACCGATTGGCAAGACGAGGCCACCCGAACGTCTTTCTCTACCAACCACCAATTATCGGTACAGCAAGGAAACGAAAAGTCGTCCGTGGGCGTGTTCTTGAACTACTCCCATGTCGAGGGTATTATGCTGAACAACGAATTGGAGCGTATCAGCGGTAAGATCGCCTACGACGTAACCCCGAAAGACTGGTTGAAAATGGGGGTCAACCTTATGGTGAACGATGTAAAGGATACCGAATTCGAAGAAGGTGGCGGGCACCAAATGCCCCGACGAACCATGATCGAAATGCCTCCCATCTTCCCGGTCAAGTTTCCCGATGGTACGTGGAGCAATAGCCAGATGATCGAAGACGCCTACAACCTCGAGTCTATGGCCAACCCCGTACACGTATTGGAGACCCAAGAGCGTTTTTGGGAAAGAAACCAATTGTTCGGAAACTTCTATGTCAACTTTACCATACTGCCCGGACTCGATTTCAGGAGCCAGTTCGGTTTTGACAAGAACATCAGGAACAAGAAGGAATACTCGCCAAGGGACTTGGTCAACATCTCCTCTCCCGATGGCTATGCCAGGATATTCAACGAAAAGAGTACCTACTGGCAACAAGAAAACTACCTGACCTACAACAAGGAATTCGGCAAGCACCGAATCAACACCATGTTGGGCCTTAGCTGGCAGGAACGCAACTACGAGTCTTCGAACATCTACGCACGCGGATTCAGCGATGACTTTTTCAGGTACAACAACATTGGGTCGGCCAGCAACCCAAGTGCCCCCGAATCAAGTACCGAGTCATGGGCGCTCAACTCTTATTTCGTGAGGGCCGGCTACAGCTTCGACGACAAGTATTTGATTACCCTTACGGGCAGGGCCGATGGTTCTTCGAGGTTCGGAAAGGACAACAAATACGGTTTCTTCCCCTCGATCGGTGCGGGTTGGAACATCAGCGAGGAATCCTTTATGGAGAACGTAGACTTCATCAACCGATTGAAACTCCGCGGTAGCTACGGTATCACCGGTAACACCGAAATACCTCCGTACAGCTCCTTGGCCACCGTTTCCTCGGGCACCGTTCTGTTGAACGGAACCCGCGTTAGCGCCAGCTCGGTCAACCGCTTGGCCAACCCAGGCCTGGAATGGGAAAAGACCAGCCAGTTCGACATAGGTATCGACTTGGCCGCCTTGGACCACCGCCTGCGCCTGGAGTTCGATTACTACGACAAGCTGACCAAAGACCTATTGCTCGACAGACCCGTACCCTATACCACCGGTTTTACCTCGGTAAGGGACAATATCGGCTCCGTTTCCAACAAGGGTATCGAGGCCATGATTACGGGTGAGATCGTCCGCGGTACCGACTTCGGATGGGAATCGTCGTTCAACATGAACTACAACAAGAATACCATTGAAAGCCTTGGCGAAAACGATGAGGATATCGAACCCGGACCTTTTTGGGTATCCGGTAGCCAGACCATTCTCCGCGTAGGCGAATCGTTGAGTTCGTTCTACGGATACGAGCGTTTGGGAACCTGGGAAACCGATGAGGCCGCCGAGGCCGCGTTGGTCGGTGCCGTACCCGGCGAGGCCAAAAGGTCTGCCGACAAAAAGATCCTCGGAAAGGGCCTTCCCGATGTTACCGGAAGTTTTATCAACAATTTCAGGTACAAGAACTTTGACCTAACGGCCGACATCCAGTTTGTTGCCGGTGTCGACATCATGCAGCAATACTACCACTCTACCGAAGACCGTTCGGGTATCGCCAACGGCTTGGCCACCATCCTTTACGACGGGTGGACCGAGGACAACCAGAACACCATGGTTCAAGAGATCAGGAACCAGGCCTATGCCGGCCAAAACAGCCAGGTCGACAGCCATTGGGTCGTAGACGGGTCGTACATCAGGGGCAACCTTTTCTCCCTGGGCTACACCTTCGACCAGCAGTTCCTAGACCTTATCGGACTGAACAGCCTTAGGGTATACGCTACCGTCGAAAACGCCTTCGTCATCCACTCCAAGGATTTCCAAGGCTACGACCCGGAAGCCTCTTCATGGGGAGACAACCAATGGGGACAGAATATTTTCTTCTTCCAGTACCCCAAACCAAGAACGTTCACCTTGGGATGCAGCCTTAAATTTTAATGCTTAAAAAGAAAACATCATGAAAATTAAATATATAGTTTGTTTAATAGGACTTGTTTTATTGGGTTCTTGTGACGATTTCCTCGAGGAAGAGCCGTTGAGCGAATTGGGTTCGGAGCAATTCTTTTCAGAACCCGACCACGCCTATAGTGCCGTAAATTCACTGTACCGAACCGGGGCCCCCAGCCTGACCGACGGCGGCGTCTACAGCGGAACCCCATTGATGCTCGGTGCCTACATGAGCGGTTTTTTCACCAACGAATATGCGGGCCAGGAACTGCACGTAAGCAACACCCAACAGCTGACCCTTAACGGCGACAACATCGGCACCTATCTGCAAGACCGTTGGAGGGAGCTTTACTTGGGCATCTCCAGGGCCAACAACGCCATCAAGAACATTCCCGAGACCCCTGACCTCAGCGAGACGGAAAAGAACCAATTGTTGGCCGAGGCCAAGTTTTTCAGGGCCTTCGCCTATTACTATTTGGTACGCTGGTTCGGCCCGGTACCGCTGACCACCGAGCCCTACGAATCGCTCGACAACCTGTATTTGGAGCGAAGCCCCATTGCCGACGTATACGCCTTGATCGAGGCCGACCTTACCGAAGCCTTGGAACAGGGCAATTTGCCCAAGGTGAGCATGGTGGACAACGGCAAGAGGGTAACCGCCGGTGCGGTGGCTACCTTATTGGCCGACGTATACCTTACCATGAGCGGCAATCCCTTGAACGCCGACAGGTATGCCGATGCGGCCGCCGTGGCCCAAGACATCATCAATGGCGAGTACGGCTCCTACGCCCTCGTCCAGCACGATGAGGTGGCCGGTGAGGTAGATTTCGAAAATTCGGCCTATAACAAGATAAGAAAGAGCGATGCCTCGGCCACCGAGCACATCTACATCAAGGAGTACGATCCCGAAATCGGAACGGCCGTTTACGCCCGGTACTCCTACCCCGTCGCCCTTGCGTCGGAAGTGTTGTACGACATTACCAACGGGGCCTATCAGCCATCGGACCAATTCTTGGACTTCTACGACCCTACCAACGACCTAAGGGCCCAGGAAAGGCAGTTCTTCCATAGCACTTTTGTTCCCGACGGACAGACCTTCGAAACCGCCCCCTTTGTATGGCACGACGACACGGCCATTTTTGAGACCGCCAATTCGGGCAAAGATTTTGCCGTTTACGGTTATGCCGATGTCTTGTTGATCGCCGCCGAGGCCATTGCCCGGTCGAGCGGTGTGAACGCCGATGCCGTCGATTACTTGACCCAAGTAAGAAGCAGGGCCTATTGGACCACCGACCCGGCGACCCTTTCGGGCGAGCTATCCGGTTTGGGTACCGATGCCTTTGTAGAGGAAGTGTGGAAGGAAAGGCACAGGGAGCTGGTATTCGAATTCAGGAACTGGTTCGATATCGTCCGTACCGGACAGTTTCCGGTATCCGATGCCCCGGGAAGCATCTCTTTCGTGAGCGCCGTGGGCCACACCACCGAGCAAGGAAAACAAATCGAACAGAAACACATGTTGCTGCCCTTACCAGGCCCTGAACTTCAGAGAAATCCGAGTTTAGGAAGCGACAACAATGGCTATTGACCAAACTAACTGCCATGTAATGAAAAACCACCAACGCCTGTTGGTGGTTTTTTTGTTCATATGCCCGTGCGTGGGCTTCCCTTTCGCGGGAAAACTCAGGTTTTTTTCTTGGTCGCCTCGTCGGCCAGGCGCATCTGTTCGCTGTCCCAATGGTTGTCGTTTTGGTAGATTCCCCTTTGCCAATCTTCCTCCATAACGCGTTCCTGTTGGGCGATTTCTTCCCTGACCCTAAAAATATACTCTTTCTCGTCCTTGGGACGCTCCTTGGCCAGGCGCCGCATACTCTGTTCATCGAGCTTGATAAAGTTTTGTGCCTGACGGTATAGGGTGTACTTTCGAAACCCCATTTTACTCAATACATCACTGGCCAACCTGACCGAGGTATCGAGCGTCTCCCTATACACGTTTTCGATCCCCATGTCGAAAAGTTCAAAGGCCTCATATCGGTTCTTGACGCGTACCATCAACTCAAGGTGGGGGTAGCGTTTCTTGACCATCTTCATCAGTTTTAGGGTACTATTGGGATCGTCGAGGGCGCTAATAAGGATCTTGGCTTCGGCAATACCCGCCGATTCGAGCAGATCGATGCGGGTGGCATCGCCATAGTAGACCTCGAACCCCATTTTTCTCAACAGATCGACCCGGTTCGAATCAAAGTCGAGGATGGTCGCCTCGATACCGTGCGAACGCAGAAAGCGCCCCACCGTGCTACCAAAATGGCCAAAGCCCACCAATATCACCTTGTGCTGTTTTGCAATATGGTCGATGGGGCGTTTTTCCGATTCCTTGGTGCCCACCCTGGGCAAGACCAAACGTTCGTTCAAGATGCCCAAAATAGGGGTCATGACCATGGTCAAGGCCGTAACGACCAGCATGGTGTCCATTTGGGTGGCGCTCAAAATGTTCAACTGAAAGGCAAAGGACAGCAATACAAAGGCGAATTCCCCGATCTGCGCAAGGCCTACGGTCAGTAAAAGCCGCTGATCCAGCTTTAACCTAAAAAGGGCCCCGACCAAGAACAGGACCACCGCCTTCAAGGCGATTACCGCCATCAAGACCCCACCGACGCCCAAGGGATTTTCCTTGATCACCATAAAGTCGATCGAGGCGCCCACAGCCATAAAAAAAAGGCCGAGCAACAGATCCTTAAAGGGCTCGAGCGTACTTTCGAGCTCGTGCTTGAACTCACTGGTGGCCAAGACCACGCCGCCCAAAAAGGCGCCGAGGGCCGGACTCAGGCCTACGAGTTCCATCAGTAGGGATATGCCCAAAACGATGAGCAGGGCCGAGGCCGTCAACAGTTCGCGCACCCGCGTGTTGGCCACCTTTCTCAGCATGGGTACGAACAGGTACCTACCGGCCACCACGATCGACACCACCGAAAGAATAATGGCCAAGGTCTGCAAGCCCAGGGGCAAATTGTCCAACAAGCTGGCATGATCGGCCTCGACTTCGGCGCCCAAGGCCGATTCATCGATATTCGACAACAAGGGGAGGGCCCCCAACATAAAGATTACGATAATATCCTGAAAGAGCAGAATGGAAAAGGACGAGGCCCCGTACGTGGTCTCGAAAAGTCCCTTTTCCTTTAAGGTCTGCAGGGTGATGGCCGTTGACGACAGGGCCACGGCCATGGAAATGGTAAGGGAGACCTTCCAGTCGAAGCCCATCAGGTCGAACATCAGGAAGGAAAGGAGCATGGTACCGATAACCTGGGCCCCGCCCATGCCCAAAATGGTCTTTCGCATGTTCCAGAAATTTTTGGGCTCGATCTCAAGGCCGATCAAAAAGAGCATCATCACCACCCCGAACTCGGCAAAGTGTAGGATGTCCTGTCCTTCCTCCCCCACAAAGCCCAACAGGTACGGCCCGATAAGCACCCCGGCGAACAAATAGCCCAGCACGGAGCTCAGGCCCACTTTTTTGGCCAAGGGCACACAGATAACGGCACCCGCCAGAAAAACGATGGCATTAAAGAGTATACTTTCGGTCATAACATATCAATTAAGGTCGGGAACATCGTTGAGAAGGTCACACGCCTTCAAATCGGATGAAGAGCCCCCTTGCTGCAGTAGCCTAATCGTTTTTTCGTACTTACAGGTTTCGCGTTCGAGCTCCGCGTCGGTGAGCTCATGGGTCCCCATTACGGCAAAGGGAGGCAGGTATTCCATACCACAAAGGCGGGCCGTTTGTTCGAAGGGCCTTAAAAACTCGTTTACCGAGTAATGGTTCCGGCCTTCGGCACAGTAGAGGGCACGGGTACCCCCGGTCGTGATCACGTTGAGGCACTTTTTGGCCTTAAGGGCCGTACCCTTGGGCCCGTAGGCCCAACCGTATTCGAGAACCAGGTCGATCCATTGCTTGAGCAAGGGCGGACAACTGTACCAGTACATGGGGTGGTGCCATATCACTATATCGTGACCGGCCAGCAATTCTTTCTCGTAGGAAATATCGATATGAAAATCGGGATAGCGCTCGTACAGGTCGTGAAAGGTAAGGCCTTCGACCGATTCGATCCGCCGTACCAAGGCCTTATTGGTCCTTGACTGTTCGAATTTCGGGTGGGCAAAAAGGATCAAGATGGAATTCATGCCCTAATTTAAGCTAAAAACACGAACCATTCCAGACTTCGGGCCAACCGCGGCCCAAAACCCGCCGTACAAGGTCTATGACCTGGTGAATATCGATTTTATCTTATCGGATAAGGCGGCCCACTTCGAGGTCTCGCTTTGCATCCCGTATTTATAACCGTATTTGTAGCCGTAAGCGGCATCGGCCAGATTGACGTCGTTCAACAGGAATATCGGGTTGATCAGCTTGCCCTCGGCCGTCGATTCGAGTACGAACTCCAACACCTTCTTCTTAGACTTCCCGGCCCTGATCAGATAGAGGGTCATATCGGCAAACCTATTGATCAAAAAGGTATCGGCCAGGATCATGGCGGGCGCCGTATCGACAATCACGTAGTCGTAGACTTCCTTGAGCTCTTCCAACATAGGGCCGAAACTCTCCCTTCGCAGCAACTGGATCGGGTTGTTGGGAATGGGCCCCGACGGAAGTACGTGCAATTCGGGGTGCAGGTTGGTGTTGGCGATGTACTCAAAAATACTTTTTTGGCCGTACTTCAAATAGGTACTCAGGCCTTCTTCCGAAATACCGCTGTCGTCATGCCTGTGCAATTGTGGGTTTCGCAAATCGGCTCCGACCAGAACGACCTTTTTGCCCGTTTCGACCAAGGTCATGGCCAGGTTGATGGCCGTAAAGGTCTTTCCTTCGCCCTGGGCGGAAGAGGTTACATAAATACACTTGTTTTTTCCGCCAAGTTCCTCCTTTGACATGATGTAGTTGAGGTTGGCACTCAAGATGTTGAACGACTCCGAGAGTATCGACCGTTCGTCGGCGGAGACCAAGGTGGGCTCCCCGGTGGAGATATGGGGCACCTCGCCCAAGATGGCAATAGCCTCGGTGCGGTCTTTGATATCTTCCCGGGTATTGATCGTATCGTTCATGATCCGCTTACCGGTAATGACCAGAAACGGCAGCAAGAAGCCTCCCAAAAGCCCTAGGCCCAGCACCGTTTTGGTATTTGGCGAAACCGGGGCCCCCAAGGTATAAGCCTCGTCGACGATTTTGGCCTTGGGCGCCTTGGCGGCCAAGGACAGGGAATTCTCCTCCCGTTTCTGCAAGAGAAAGAGGTAGAGCGACTCCTTGATGTTCTGTTGGCGCTCAATGCCCCTGAACTCCCGTTCCTGGGAGGGCTTTTCGGAAATTTGGGACCCCAGGATACCCGCCTGCCTTCGCAGGTTGTCGCGGGTAATGCGCAGGTTCGAACGCGTGCTGATCAAACTTTGCCTGATGTTCTCCTTGATCTCCCTAAGCTGGTTGCTCAGGTTGACCACCAAGGGGTTGGTTTCCGTGGCGCCCTTGAGCAGGCGGTTGCGCTCGAGCACCAAGCGGTTGTATTCGTCGACGAACTGCGACATCGACATACCTCCAACGCCCATGTTGGCGGGCAGCAGGCCAAGGTCGTCGGAGCCCACATGGTTCATCATGGCGTTGACCACTTCCAATTCGGTGGCGATCTCTTGCTGTTTGTTGTTGTAGTCGCTTACGTTCTGGATGATGATGGACGACTCGGTCTGTATATCGGTCAGCTTGTTGACCGTCTTGAACTGTTCCTTTCCGCTCTCGACCGAGTCGAGTTCGCTATTGATTATTTTTAGGCGCTCATCGATAAAGAAGGCCGTATTGCGGGCAATAAGGTTTTTGTCCTCTATGGCCTCTTGGTTGTATTCGAAGACCAATTGGTCCAAGATGTCCCTCGCCTTTTCGGGTACCTGGTTGTTGATGGCCAATTGGATCAGGGTCGAATTATCGTCTACCAAAGCCACCGACAACTGGGCACGCAAATTGTTGGACACGGCCTGTACCGGCAAAAGCTTGACCTTGAACCCGCTGACCCCTTCCTCTTCGCCCTCAGTTGCCGGAGTGGGGGCATCGCTATTTTTTTCCACTATAAATTCGGCAAAACCCAATTTGACCACGTCGCCCACTTGGTGGGTGGCCTTGTAGTCACCGTCGATTTGCTCGATTATCATTTTTTCGTCGGAAAGCAGGGTCACCTCCAAGACATTTTGCTCCTGCTTTATCGCCTGGCTTAATTTTGCATCGTCCAAGCGTACCAGGCGCAGTTTATAGGGGGTTTGCTTGTAGAGTTCCTTAACCGGGAACATATCGCTGGCAATGCCCATGATCTCCCCCTTGGTATAGTAGACCACGTTCAGGCCCAGGGCCTTTACGGCATTGGTCATCAGCCGCCTCGACCTCATCAGGCCCAATTCGTTTTCGATACTGCTGGTACTCAAGCCTTCCATCAATCCCAAATCGGAAAAGCCCCCAAAACCGGAACTCTTGGGCTTTCCCTTTTCATCCTCGATGATCACCGAGGCCACCGCCCGGTACACCGGCTTGTTCATCTTTAGGTACATAATGGCCCCCGTCATGAACACTATCCCGCATATAAGAAACCACGGCCAATAGCGCAGGTAGCCCCATACCAATTCCTTTACATTGATCGGTTTTTCCTCCGCCAAAATTTGTTTGGCCACCCTCTCCTTCTGTGTATTTATGTTCATAGCTTATTTAATAATTTGCTCCTTGGTATCGTAAACTTTAAATTTTCTTGTCCGTCTTTTTCAGCGAAAAGCCAGGTTTCGTTATGGGACCAACTGGGAGGGGCTAAACCCTGTCCGCTCACCGTTTTAGCCCGTAAACATACTTTTTTCTTGTGAAAAAAGTATGTTGTTCAATTGGTTTTGTATTTTTCAAGATCCCTACTAGGGGAGGGCCTATTTTACTTCATACATTTCCACAAATTCTTAAGGATTCCATAACGCAAAGGCATCCAAGCCCCTTAGGTCAATCCCCATAGAAGCGCGAGGCCACCTCATCGATCTTGGCTTCCCAGGTATAGCCCATGGCCGTCTTATAGGCTTCCTTGGAGGCCTTTTTCCTAAACTCGGGATCGCGGTACATTTTTTCAATGGCCTTGGCCATGTCTTGGGCCGTACCGTCGGTCGTGCTCGGATCGATCTTGATGCCACAGCTCGGGGGCACGATGGTTCGCATACCGCTGATGTTCAGGGTAATTATGGGCAGGCCGAAGGCCATGGCCTCCGTAGCCTGTAAGCCCGCCGTATCGCGTAGGGGGCAAAACAGCATCACATCGGCGTTCTCGTACTGTTGGTGTATTTCGGAATAGGGCACCCAGCCCAACAGGTCGATTTTAGAGGCGTCCAAGCCGTATTGCTCCATCCATCCCGCGATCGACTTTTTCTGCTCCCCGTCGCCCACGATGGTCAGTTTATAGGGCACGTCCTCGGGAAGGTAGGAAAGGGCCTTGAGCGATAGTTGCAGGCCCCGGCGCGGCAAGAACCTACCGATCCACAATAGGCGCAGGTAATCGGCCTGTTCCCTTTCCTTGTATTCGATGTTCGCGAACTGCTTGGGCAAGGCCGAGTCGCTTAGGTAAAAATCGCGCCCCTCGCGATAGTATTTCGAGGTTTTTAAGAGCATTTCGGTCTCTTGGTTGACCGTTAAGACAAGGTCGGCCCGTTTTAAGGTCTCGTTCAAGGAGGTGTTGTACTTCATCAAAAAGTCCGACACGTACTTCCGTATAATTTCGATACGCCAAGAGGCCCCAAAATAAGGCTTAAAGATGGGCAGGGCCATTTGGCCACCGCCCACGGGGCCAAATATGATCTTACAGTTTTCGAGCCGGTACAGGGGGCTGCCCTGCTGAAAGCTGCCATAGCTCACGTGCTGGGCAATGTCGAAACGGTGTTCGGCATGCAGCCGCTCGGCCACCTTTGCGGCCCTTCGCTTCCACAGGTAGTAATGGGCGTAAATGGTCTTGGAGTTGTTGTCCAACCAGCGCTTGTCGAGGCCGAAGGGCAGTTTTACGGGCACAAAGACCAGGTTGTCGAAACCTAGGGCCCGTTTTTCCTTTTCGCAATCCTCCAGGTCTTCCACATTGGTCAGGCACCATACCCGGTATCCCTTTTTGGCAAGCCCCGAAACCCAGGACCAGCCCACGGACCATTCCGACCCCTTATAGGGAGAACAGGCGTAGGCACTCAGTAAAATCTTCTTCATTTTTATATATACTAATCATCTCATTTAAACCCCTCTAACGATCGAGGTTCGTGCAAAAATCTTGAAAACGATCAAATCGGCCAAGGCATGATCGACATCGACCAAGATTTCATCCATAAAATCCGTGCTTTGGACAGATTATCGGGAAAGATGGGCTTTTTTTTGTTAAAGCAATTTATATTAGCGCCCAAATTCAACCATAGAACGTGCCTCTACTACTTCAAAACAGACCAAGAACACATTACAAAACCAGCATCTGAATCTTATGGGCAAAAAACAAGTCAAGGTAAAATATTGTTTATTGGGTTATGGCTACGCCTCATTGATAGCCTACCACAAACTACTTAAGAACAACGACCACGACGACATTTTAATTCTACGCGACGAAAGGGTCGATCCCATATTCACCATCGACCACGATGGTGTTTCCTTTAGTCCCCTGCCCATTTTTCCGGTGCAGGAATCGGAGCTGTACCAATCGGACCTTTTTGAGGGGGTCCCCGAACAAAATCCCATTACGGTCAGCTTCTCCGACCTGGCCAATTTCGACCCCGATCTGCAAGCGGTAAAAAAGGGCTCGCTTGCCGACTTTATGATCGAAAAGCAGGGGGTAGACCGTAACCTGTGCCTCGGCCTAAAACAATGGGGGCCCACCATGCTGCACCGGTCCTTTAGCCAGGTGCAATCGAAGATCAACCGGCATTACATATCGAACAAGGGCAATACCCGGGTGGGCTATATCAACGGTAAATCGCTGTTCAAATATGCCGTAGAGCACCTGCGGCCCGAGGTACTCAACTTTAGCGACCTTCAAAGAATCGATGTCGAACAAAGGGAGGTGCATACGGACGGGCACACCGTTGCCTACGAGCACCTGATCTCTACCATACCCCTTCACCATTTGCTGGGGCATTGCGGCCTGCCCCAAGACCACGACCACGAAAGCGCGGCCGCCTATTTTAAGTTCTTTACCTATACCGAAGGCTTCGAGGAAAACAAGATCATTTACGATTGCGACCTCAACTCCGAGATCCTACGTCTGTTTTCGGTAAGCGACTCCCTGCTTATGGCCCAGATACGGGGCGATGTGTACGGCCAAACCACTACCGAAAAGATTCAGGCCCGGGTACAGGAACTGATCCCCGAAATAAAGGACCTGCAGTTTGCACGCGAACTGTTTTCGCCCATGGGCTATCCCTTGGAATTGGTCGAGGCCCCACAGTCGGTACAAAGCCTGGAAACCTTAAAGGCCCATGGTGTTATCCCCTTTGGCCGCTTTGGCAATTGGGAATACTCCGACCTACACGAACTGGATTGGACGAGTATTATTTAGCTTTTTCCGTAACGACCCTTTTATACAAGCCCAACATTTGTTGGGCTTTATTATCCCAGGACAACTCCTTTTGACGGACACCGCAGTTCCTCGACAGTTGCGCCAATACCTGAGGATTTTTTAATAGTAAAGTTATCTTTTCAGCGAATTTTTCAATAGAATCCGAGGGGTAAGTGAGGGGTATTTTCACACCTACTTTGTCATTTACTGAATCTCCATGGCCGCAGGTATCAAAACAAAGCACCGGCAAACTATTTGCCAAAGCCTCCAATACCACATGGGGTGTACCTTCCGCCACGCTGGTAAAAAACAATAAATCACAATCTTGCATCATTGCCTGTACTTCGTCATGAGGCAACATTCCATGCCAAATACAATAATTTTCGACACCTAATTGCACAGCCAATTTTTGATAAGGTCCGGCATCACCACCCCCGACAATATGTAGCTTAATATTTTGAGACTGTACTTTAGCCAAACTTTGAATGGCCAAGTTCAACTGTTTCCTAAAATCCATTTTACCTACCCACAATAAGTCCAATGTGGTTTTATCGGGCTTTTCTTGAAAGGGTATATCATTTACACGACAACCTGTTTCATTTAATAGAAAAGCTTCAGTACCCAAATAGTCGCTAAAGTTTTGTTTTGAATTGGAGGAAGCTGCCACTACCACCGATGCCTTCCCTACAGCCTGGTGTACTCTTTTAGAATATTGTAACTGTAACTTGGTAATGAAGTTTTTTAAAATTAATAGACTTCTTGTTTTTAAGTCGGCTTGGGCCAAATAGGCAGTTGGAAAGGCCATCTTGGCATCTACGGGGCCCCAAACGAAGGGTACAGTTTTAATTTTCCACAAATACCCGGGCTCTCGAAACCCAATCATATTGAGTTGGTGAACGATATCTATTTGTTTTTGACCTATCAGTTCCAAAGCCATCAGATAGGTACTGTACTGCCATTTTTTATAATGCCTATAAAACCGCCAATCGCCCTGGTTCCAACACATTTTACGTACCCTATCCGAAACAGGGTTATAGTAAAAGTGCATGTTTTTTGCTTCGGGGAGTTGCAATAGGGCTGCTTCAATATGCTCTTTGAATTCACCCTCCGTAATGATATGCAGTTCGCAGTGCCGGGCCAAATGCACACACCAATTCCAGGCCATCCCCGGTTCACTACCCGTATGTGGGGAGCAGGCATATGCATTTACTAAGATTTTATACATTCTTGAAAAATTGATGTTAAGTTTTTCTCAAATTGTTCAAGGGTAAAATAACTTTCAAATTTTTCCTTTCCAAAAACACCCAATTCTATCATCTTTTCAGGGTTTTCAATAGACCAGATCATTTTTAACACCAATGCATTTAAATCATTCTGAGGTACGGTAAAACCCGTAAGCCCGTCATCGATCAAAGATGGAATTGCCCCATTTACCGTAGACAAACACGGCAAGCCATAATCCATAGCCTCTAACAAAACCAATGGAAAACATTCTCCATGATAATATGTTGGAAAAACAAAGACATCGGCATTTTCAAAAAACATCTTTTTTTCATCACCATACTTAGGGCCATGTGCGTACACTTTGTCTTGCAGGTTGTACTTTTTGATTCTATTTTGAAACAACTCTTCTGTTACATCTTTCCACCCCCCAACAAAATCACACCTAAAATCATACCCCCTTCGATAAAGCTCCTTGCAAGCATCCAAAAGTATTAGCACCCCTTTTGACTCCATCATATTGGACAAAAAGAGGAATCTTGTTTTATCAATTTTTTTATTGGTTTTTAAAATCTTATCATTTACAGAAGGTACTCCATTTGGACAGAAAAAAACATCATTTTCACTAATAAAAGAAGACTTCTCTTCGTATAGTTCTTTCCCTAACAAGATTATTTTCACATTTTTAAAAAAATGCTTTAACAGCCACCGGTTTATCCCCCTTTCGACCCATTGTTTGGATGCTTTATTATGAAAGTGCATCACTATTTTTACATCAAACAACTTAATAGATTGTACCAACAGAAAATCCCTGTAGAAACCCCAACCATCGGAAGTAGGAGTAATGTAACACAATGTGGGTTTAAAACGTATAATTGCAGAGATACAATGTATCCAATTTGAAATTAAAAACAATAGTTTTTTTATACTCAAACTCCCGACTTCCTCTACTTTCGAAGAAGCTGATAGATTAATGTACCTACTGTAAAATGTAGAATTAATGTATTTACTATTTTGAATGTTTTGACCAACTACCGAGGCTCCATGAACCGGTGGTGGCAGATGCAAAACGAACAAAACCTTATTTTTTTCCTTCATAAAAGATACATTCTTCCTGTTCAACCAATTAAGATAGAAGTGTTCGCCCTATAATCTATTTGTTTGATATCTGCCTAACTTGTTTCAATGCCCTTAATAATATTTGCAATACTGTCTTTTAAAGAAAATCGCATTAAATCGGGCCTTAGACCACTTAGCTGTTTTTTTGGTATTAACCCATTATCAACCTTGGCAATCAAGGAAGACAACTCATCAACTTCAAAAGGATCGAACAGGTAACCGTTCTTTGCATTGACCAAATCACTTGAGCCGGCCCTATTCGAACAAAGCACCTTACATCCTGCCAATAAGGCCTCATTTACGACCACACCATATGGCTCTTGATAACTGGGTAAAACAAGGCAGTCGGCTATAGTGTACCAAGCAAATAAATCGTTTCCTTCAAAACGCCCCGGAAATAGGCAAACGTTCTCCAGTCGTAAAGACCTGGCCCTATTTTTTAAATTCTTTTCTTCCGGACCACTGCCCACAACAACCAACACCGTTTCTTCGCCCACCCCACTCTTGGCAAAGGCCCTAATTAAAAAATCAACATTTTTAATATCTACAAGTCGCCCCACAAACAGAAATACTTTCTTATTCATCAATTGAAATTTATGAAGGTAGTTTTGTGCCTGGGGCAGGCTTTCTGCCAATTTGGATCGGAATACACCGTTATCGTGAATTATAGGCAAGGTCAACAACTTGGTCTTACCGTTCACATTTTGACGGTACCATTCTCCAACGGCATCGCTGGGAAAAATAATGGCATCAATACTCTTTGAAGCTTGATCTCTTAGAAATTTCCTAATTCCTTTTCTTTCAATTGAAAGCGCTATACTATCATCGCTAATGGTAAATACTTTATAAGAGAGTCGCATTGTATAGCGAAGCATCAAAACAGACATCGTAATTTGACTGTACTCACTACAGATGATTACATCGGGCGTTTCTCGCTTTATTATTTTTCGAATACCTAACCTAACTTGCCTGCCTCCTATTTGAAAGCCTTTTTCAAGCAGGTTGAATTTAAATTCACATTGCCCTCTCAAACGATCTTGGTCAAATTGTTGGTCAAGAAGATTGGCATTTGTAAAATAAAATGTTGCATCAAAGTTAGCGGCCAAGGCATTAAAAAAATCAATGCGATAAGGGGCCAAAGCCGGATGAAACACCAAAACTTTTCTTTTTTTTGTCACACCTACAATTTGTTACGGTTCCACACCATTGTAAAATCACTTTCTTCGTAAATACCTGGATCTAACTTGCCCGTAAACCCCTTTTATCACTTCAAAAAGGCCGATCATCTTTATACTAAACACTATTGGATGATGGGTACGCCCAGACAGTTCCCTCAATTTATCATCATCAAGATTAATTACAACGGGTAAGGCATTTTTTATAAAGGGGATACCGTGATGTCCCGTTTTAAACGGAATCAAGCAAACAGTGCCCACATCCTTTATATGTCTATACTGCTTTACATCCCATTCGCTAGCATTGGAATAAAAATAATAGATAGGCACTTGACCATTAATCATTGACTTTATATCGAAGTACTTAAACAGTTCCGTATCTTTTTTCCTAAACAGGATTGGATCAATACTTGGCGAACTCGTCGACAACAATGTTTTAACTTCAAATTGGGCATTAAAAGCCAATACTCGGTCAGCGTAGAGCAAGGAGCCAAAAAGTACTGCGGCAAAACCTCCGGCGGAACTGCCCAAAGTAATTATTTTAGAACCTGCTGTTTCCTTCCTTAAAAAGGCCGCTACTTTTTCAATGGAATTTAAGTCGCTGTTAATGCCTTCCAAATACCATTGCTTAAAGACATCCCGTATAAAAATATGCTTGTAGGCAGTAGCAATACGGGTACCGTACCATTCAAAGGCATCCTTTTCCACAATACGCTTTTTAAACACAGCTTCCTCATTGGGGTAGTAGATATCGTTGCTACTAAAATAAATCGCACAGGTAGAGCAATCTTTACTAGTTTCATCAACCACAATTTTAAAATTGTCACGATGTTTGTATACGTCCTGTACAATATCCGAATCTACCTGAAAAACAAAGGGTGGGGTTATGTCCATAATTGGGGAAACAATACGCGTAAATGAATGGTTACAAAATGTTTTACAGCCCTTGGCCAACCAAAATTTCTTTTTTCATAAATAAAGAAATACTTGGGATGGGCATAGCCCAAAGGCGAGTACAAGGCTTTCAAACGTTCTTTAAAGGGAGTGCTGGCATAGCACCATTTGGGCAGTTTGGGGTTGTTTTCACAAGTACCTACATATTTTTTGGTCGTATAGCAGGTATAGCCTTTTTTTTGCACCCGTAAACCATAATCAAAATCCCCAATGGCATGGGGAAAGACAGGATCCAATTGCCCTACCTCCTTATAAATCACCTTGGGCACCAAAACCACATTCCCATTAATAATGTCTACCTTTTGAATCGTTCCAATGGGATCGATCATTTTATCATTCACCCAACTCCCGTATGTAGTTTTGTTCGCATCCCGCTCGGAACATAAAAAACCACTTACTAAGGCCTTGTGCCCCATTTCTTCGGAGCACTCCAACACATGGGCCAGGGCATCGGTATAAAGAAAGGTATCGTCGTTGAGCCAGAGGTAAAAGTCGTAGTCCTTGGTTTGGGCCGCGGTTTCCCAGGCCAGGTGCATGCCCCGGTTCCAAAATAGCTGCCCGTTACCCTCAACAATATGCACTTGGGGAAACCGGTCGGCCACGGCTTCGGGCGTCCCGTCGGTACAGCCGTCGTCTACCATAAATACCTCTACCCCATACTTGGGGGGTATTTCATTGGCAAATAGCTTTTGTAGGGCCTTTAGCGTTTTTTCCTTGCGGTTAAAGACCGTTAACAATACAGCAATGCTTTTCATTTATATACTTCTTATAAATTTTGCCGGATTCCCGGCCCAGATTTGGTTGTCGGGGACGGATTTGGTAACGACGGAACCCGCACCTACAATGGCGTTTTCCCCAATGGTGACCCCTTTTAAGATAATGGAATAGGCCCCAATAAAGGCACGGTCCTTAATGACCACTGGGGCTTCTTTACGATGTAAAAGATCGTCCTTGCTTGACCTTAACTTAGGATCCAGAGCATGAAAATCCGTATCAAAAATTTTTGCCCCCCTTCCAATGTTAACATAATTTCCTATGGTAATTTTAGAATGACAGCGTATGGTAGCCTGGGTTGCCCCTACGTTTTCACCGATTGTTAGTACGGCATCTTTATCCACAAAAAAGGCACATTTTCCCCTGCACCCATTCGGCGACCCGTTAATACCGTTATTCATTGAAAAATGATTTCCAACACTCATTTTTCCACCCCGGGCTACCATGACATAGGGAATTCCATTGGTTGAAAATTTAGCATAACCCACATTATTGCCTTTTAGTATTAATAGGGTTACCAGCTTATTTACCCGATTTTGTACCCAGAAAATTATTTTGCGCAATGCCTTGTATATGATGACAATCATTCCCGTATCCTTATTGTAAAACTAATTTGCGTTGCCATAGAACCTTTCGTACCCAGAGCCTAAACTCACTATTGCTCATGCCCCTAAACCTAGTGGAATAACACATCCCGATCATAATCCAAATCAATAAATAATTCAAATCAAAACTACTAAAGTCCTCCACCCAGGCATAGACCCAGCGAAAGGCGACAAAGACACCCAATACCCGCATGTATTTGTTGTTGGAGTAGAGCATGGCCTTATAAGAGGCCATATAAAAAATACCAAAGTAGACCAGTACCCCAAAGATTCCGAAGTAGGTAAAGATATTGAGGATAGATACCTCAGAAGAGGGCCTTTCCCCCCTACCGTACAAATCCACATGCTTAAATAATTCAGATTCATGGCCTCGGGCCAGGGAATGCCCATGCCAAAAGTAATTATGCTTTAAGGCACTGGCAATATTCTCTACATAAAGTTCAGTCCTAGTATCCGCTGTCAACACCCCTTTCTTTGCCTCATCATCAGCTTCGACCACTTCTACATCAGAAAGGACCTTGGCATATTCGTCCAATTTAAAGATGTTAAAAACACCCGTAAGAGCCAAAATCAAAAGCACAAAAGGAAGAATCATTAGACCCTTATGTATTACCTGTAACAACTCCCTAAAGCGGTACATGCCGGTATAAACGCTTAGGCCCAGCAATAGGGCCACGGTATATTTGATCATGGCGGAACGGGCCTCTAAGGAACTAAAGACATAGACAAAACTCAAAAGCAACAATAAAAAGGCCTGTTGCCCTTTGGGCAAGGCGCTTATAAACAGGAGCATAAACATGACCGGCACCCAATACATGCCTACGGCGTGGGCATTCATTAACGGGAGGAGTATAAAAAAGGCCGGTGTGGCGTAGAGGAACCAAACGTGTAAGGTCTTGCGCAACAAAAGGGGGGAAGTAAAAATAAGAATGGTTAGAGGCAAGGAAAAAATAAAAATATTACGTACCAATACCTTATAATCCCAATAGCCCTGGGCCAGAAACAGGCCGTGAACGGCCTGAAACACCACCATCCCCAAAAAGACCTTGATCAAAAGCGGCAAGGAAGTCTCCGTAAAGAAGTACTTTTTATACCGCATCACCATCCATAAAAAAAAGGTAAAGATGCTCCACCAAATAATGTTTAATTCGGTAGTCTCTAGCTGTAGCCCTTGCAATATGGCAGGCGCAGAGGCTATCAACATTAAATATGGAACGGCATCGCTAATTTTCATAAAATTCTTTTAACTACGCCCGATTATCATGGCGCATAGTATATCTATTTAAAATAAATATCTTTTTTCATCATTTTTAATGCCGCTTCGGGCGCTAAGTTCCACCATTCCGATTTTAAAAGCCGCTCCCTTTCCACTTCCGGGAAGCGGTACTTAATGATTTTGGCAGGCACCCCACCGACAATGGCATAGGGGGGCACATCTTTGGTCACTACCGCCCCGGCCGCCACTATGGCACCCGTGCCTACAGTTACCCCGTCCATAATCAGGGCCCGGGCCCCTACCCAAACGTCATGTCCAAGATTGATCGGGGCATATTCCTCAAAATCCAAATCTTTATCGACCAGGGTCCTTCGAAATGTATTTTGTTTTCTATAGAACAAAGGCGAGGTCGTCATCAAATCAATGGGATGACGACCTAGACCCATATTTACCTCATGGGCTATAGAACAATAATTGCCTACGGTCACATTCTGTAATAGAGAATTACGGCCGATATAGGTATAAAAGCCAATACAGCTGTGATTCACGGTACAACCGCTTAAAACATGAGAGCCTTCCCCTATGGTCACATCGGAGGTAAAGGTAGCCCCCTTATCGATAATGGCCTTGGGGAAACGCCTTCGGTTTTCCACATCCCGGGCGTGGCGATTTAAAAAGGCCTTTACGCCTTCCCAGATACCCAAGGGGATGTATACTATTCTTTTTAAATACTTCATGTGCTTACCAATAACAAGCCCCTTCGACCTGGTCGGCGGTCTTGGGCCTTTCCTTTTCCCCCGGCCGTACCCAGTATTCGTTCATTAAATCCGTATAAAAACCTTCGGGAATGCCCCATTGCCGTACCCCGTACCGCGGATCTTCCCAACGTTTGCCCTTGATCCCAAAGAGCAGTTGCAGGGCGCCCCCTATATGTACGGCCTTTTTGCCCTGGCGCTTAACATGGGCGGCCAAGGGAAAGCCATAGGCCCCGCAGCCGATCAAACAGATGTCGTAGTCGTGCTTGTCGATCTCGTCCTTCATCCATTCCAGGGCCGCGAACCAATCGGCAAAGGCATCGTCGCCCTTGCCCAAGGTCTGTACCGCCTTGATCAGGCCCAAGGAGGCAAACTCGGGCAAAACATCGGGGTTGGCGAACAGTTGTTTACGTCGTTCATATTGGCGGGCGATGGTCTCCGTAAAGGGATGGACGACCAATACCTTTTTTCCTTGCAAGGCCCGGGTCCATGGCTTGGTGGCATAGAAAGGCTCCAAGAGGCGGAGATGGACCAATCGGGCCTTCATTTGCCCCACCACATACTGCTCGTTGGCCACCCAACTGCCCAAGATGTCCACGCCCTTCATATCGGCCAACATCAGTTCACAGAACTGGGCGATCTTTTCTTCCGTCGGGGGGAAAAAGCCTGCGTTGTTTTGCATATGAAACAAGGTTTTTTTGTTCCACCACCATTGGATGCTTCTCCCCTTTATAAACTTAAGAATATTTCGATCCTGTTTTTTCACCCCAAGATAGTTAACGACCGTAGTTAATTCAAAAGCTCCAAAACGGGCGATCATACAGGGCCCATCCTTGGTTAAGGCCTTATAGATCAAATCAGAGGCCCGATCCGCATCTTGTTCGCAGTCGGGTTTGGACATACTTGGACCATTAAAAATGCTTTGGTATATCTTTTTACATGCCTTAATTGCCAAAATCGTCGTCTTATTCATTTAGGTTTAAAATATTAAGAGTGCCACAGGATGAATCCTCCCGTTTACATTTGCCTAGATAATCGGAAATAAAAAATGAAGCCTATACTTTCCTCCTAAAAGTAGTATTACAATACAAGCAACTCGCTCCCCACTTTTTTCAAAAAACACGTTCTAAATATTTTCGCCTTTGCAAAGCCATAAATAAAACATCGAGGCTTAAATCGCCGCCGCGATCAACTACGAACGAACCTCTGCTTAATTGCAAGGAACAAGGCTTTAATTACTTTTTTTTCAGATTTATCCAAAAATATAAAATGCTGTAAAAGAATGAAGGTTCCCCAACAAATACATCCTACCAGAACCAACCTTAGAAACCCAGTTTCTAAATAAAAAACCGGTAATAAACCGGTGAATACCATCAATACACAAGTAAAAAAGCCAGGCAACGCCACCTTTTTGTTGAACATTGAAAATGAAAGCCCACACTTACTCTTGGCAAAATGCAAAATTAGACCTCCCTTTACAATTGCCCACATAAAAATCCATGAAACATAAAGAAAGTAGGGAGGGTAGCCCATCTCAAAAAAGCACCATGTCAGAAAGAGTGGCACAATATTCGCCAAACTTGTGTATATAGAAAAGCTCCTAATATCACCTTGTGCCTGAATACTGATTATCAAAGGGTGGGTAAACTGCTCTAAAAGCACCCTCAATAACTGTAGCCTTACAAATACAATCGCCCATTCGGGAATATTCTTTAGCCAAATTTTTAGGACATATGGCGCTTCAATCATAAAGGGAATCATAAAAAAGGCGGCCATATAAATTGAAAATTTTGAGCTTGAAAGCGATGTATCGAGCATTTTAACCCTATCGCCAGCCCCCCCTGTTTTAACCACTACGGGACTTACAGCCTTTAACATATTATTCGAAAACACCATTAACTGTCCGGATATTTGGTTGGCAACACCCTGGGCGGCATTGAGCACAGCGCCAAAGAAATTGTTCAACACAAGCCCCATACCATACTGGGTCACCATGCCGCTAGTTAAGCTCAAAAAACTCCAACCCGCAAAGGAGGTCATTTCCTTCATCAGGCCCTTTTCAAAATAGCGTTTGGGGGCAATTACGCATTCTTCGTACTTTTTATGGCAGTATATTTGCATAATGGTCCTGATAATAAAAGGGATTACCGCCATCAGAATGCCGTACAACACCAATTTGTCTCCGGCATAGGAGACGATAACCAGGGCCACTGCCAGCTTTAACAACGATTCCACCACCCCTACGATGCTGTAATACAGCATGTTTTCGTGGGCATTCAAGACCGCCTCATAGGGTACGCTCAGCACCGTAAAGGCCGTACTCAGGATCAAGGCCCCATAAATGACCTTGGCCGCAAACACCCGATCTGGCGGAATGTTGAGTATGCCGTTAAAGAAAAAGTAGCCCGCGATCAACAAGACCACGACCAACAAGAGGGCGATGCCCAAATGCAGTACCGTGCTTACATTAAAAATGTATTTCTGTTTTTCCTTATCGCCCTGTCCCTCGTAGAAGGACATAAAGCGCTGGGTGGCGCTCGACATGGCCGCATGCAAAAAGCCCAACATGGCTATGGCCCCGCCCACCACGTTGAAAATACCGAAGTCGGAGGCCCCCAGGGCATTGAGCACCAAACGGGTAACATAGAGGGAGATAAACATGGTGATCCCCATCTTGGCATACAAAAAGCCGGTATTTTTTATAACCCTTTGTGCTGTTGACATCTATATAAATTGCTTTGGCAAGGCCGTTGAAACGGGTTCAATCGACCTGTACACCTTTTTTGTCGGTCTTATAAGCGACCAAATACTTGGCAAAGACCAGCCCGTAATAAAAGTAGCGCCTGAACATGCGCCTGGGCTCCTTTACAAACCTGCCCAGCCACTCCAGGCCCAAATTTTGCCACACCTTGCCCGGCCGCTGTACCGTACCCGCATAAAAATCGAATACGGCCCCAATGGAGCAAATGACCCCCTTTTGGATCAGGTCTTGGTTTTGGGCCACCCATTTCTCTTGTTTGGGCGCCGTCATGCCCACAAACACCACGTCGGGCGAGAAGGCATTGATGGCATTGATAATGGCGGTATTCTCTTCTGCGCTAAACGTCGTTTTATACGGGGGCGAATAGGTAGCTACCCTAACCTTGGGATACTCCTTTTTGATACGTTCCACAATCTTTGCCAACACCTGTTCGGAAGAGCCCATATAAAAACATCGCCCCCCCGTCTCCTGCAGGTATTGCAAGAGGTATTGGTGAATATCGGCCCCGGCTATCTTGTTTATTTTCTCGCCATTGAGCCATCGCGAGGCCAGGGTAATGCCCACCCCATCGGGCAACAGAATACCCGATTCCTTTAGGGCCGTTTTAAACCCGGGGTCTTCTTCCGCTATACAATAGGAATATTGGTTGATGGTATTGACGGTCATCTTTGCGACCGACCAGTCCACCCTTGCCAAATCTCCCTTGAACACGGGGTATCCCATAACCTGTACGGTATCTTCTTCTCTGATCAATTTCAAAATGCTATTCGTAAAACCAAGCTTTGCCTTTTAAGGTCGCCCCGCCGTTGCCTTGCGTTTAGGTACGGCTCCGCCGTTGCCTGTCACAGAGGACACACAAACAAAACGACTTTAATTTGGGTCCGCCCCAGGGGGCGACCAGCCCTACAGGGCAAAAAAAACCGGAAACCTTCCCATAAGGAAAACCTCCGTATATCATATCTATTCGAAAGGGCAAACCCATGGATGAACGACGCCGACCTTTCTCATACGAATTCCTTTAGTTTAGCCGTAACCACCAGGCCCAGATCTTCCAAGACCAAAGACACCTTATTGCCCCCTATATACCGTACTACGGCATCCCGCCCCTTTAAGGGGCCCTTTTCGATGACGGTCTTGGTACCGGGCTTCCACTTCGCATAGGCCACATCGTCTACCTTGTCCTCTTCTACCCATTCCTTGAGCACCTTCATCTCCCCTTCCCTTACTACGGCCGGCCTGCCCAACCAAAAGAGGTAGCGCAGCACTCCCGGAACCGCAAAGGCACGGTTGCGCTCCTTTTCGGTACACTTAAGGAACACGTACGATTTGATCAGGGGAACCTCAACGGTCTTTTTGCGGTCGCTCCATATACGCACCTCCCTTACCAAGGGGCAGTATACCTGCATTCCTTGTTTTCGCAAGCTTTCCACGACCTTTTTTTCATAGCCGGCCCTTACCTGTAAGACATACCATTTTTCCATATCAATAGGCCTTGGCTTCTCCCGCAAATACGTTGCGCATGGTACTAAAGATAATGTGCAGGTCGAGGGAGAGCGTCCATTTTTCAATGTAGAGCACGTCCAAACGGATGCGGTTAAGAATGTCGCTCTTTCTTTCCACTTCACCCCGGTAGCCCCGAATTTGGGCCAGGCCTGTGATACCGGGCTTTACAAAATGGCGTACCAGATACTTATCTACCGAACCCTGGTAGTCCTCCGTATGCAATTCCATATGCGGGCGTGGCCCTACCACGCTCATATCGCCCAAAAACACATTGATGAACTGGGGCAGCTCGTCGATACTGGTCTTTCTGATAAACTTGCCGATCTTGGTGACCCGCATATCGTTTTTGGTGGCCATTTTGGAATCGGATTCGGCATTGGGCGCCATCGACCTGAACTTGTAGCACCAAAAAACCCTCTTTTTATAGCCGTGCCGCTTTTGCCTAAAAAACAAAGGTCCGGGCGACTCCGCCTTGATCAACACGTACATAAGGGGCACCAGCCACGACAGTACGAAGACAATGACCAAGGATGAAAAGAACAAATCGAACATGCGCTTTACGATTTTGGCATAGTCGGTATCCAAGGGTTGCCTACGGAAATTCAACACGGGAATCTCATCGAACATTTCCAAGGTCATCGCCCGGGTAAAGACCTCCTTGTTATCAGGGATTACCTTGAGCTTGATCATGTTGTTATCGGCAAAATCGATAAGGCGCTGCAGCTCCTTTTGCGAAAACTTGGAGGCCATACAGTAAATCTCGTCAATGCTGTTCTTGGCCACATAATCAAAGGCGTCCTTTACCTTTCCCAAATAAGTGGGGCTTTTGGAGGGACTGTCGTCAAAGAAGCCCTTGTAGCGGTAGCCGAGGTAGGGGTCGTCAAAGACCTTTCTAATTTTTTTCAGGTTTTTGTCCCGGCCAATGGCCAATACATTGACAAAGTTCCCCCCGTGAAACCGGTACCTTCTGATTGCCCAGTAAAAGAAAATGCGGTAGAGGGTAAGCAAAAGAAAGATTACCAACAAGACCTCTACATGGAACAGGGTCGACCCCTTGGCGGTATTGCTGAAGCCGAAAATGGCGAAATAGCACAGCCCGAACAAGGTGTACAGGTTCAGCATCTTGTGTATGTTGGTAAAAAAGGTCTCCTTTCGCTTGGTGGGATAGAAATCGAGGGCGTTGGTGATCAACAGCCACGAAAAATTGTAGTACAGGGCATTGAGGTTCTGCGTATAGGTATCGGGGGTCAAAAGATACAATGTTCCGTTGATGATGATCAAGTGAACAACGATCGATATCGGTATTATTAAAGAAGAACCTTTTATGCTCATTCAACAGTTTTTTATAAGACACCTTCCTTAACCACAAAGACTGCCCTTTGTAGAACAAAAGTTGCCCGCGTTGGCAAAAAGCGGGCACCCCACTTTATCACCGGCCCATCCCAAGCATGATCCATCCAACAACAAAAAGCACAACAAGCCTAGAATCAATACGGTATTTACACCTAAAAAGACCATCGTTTTGATTTTTTTACCCAAGGCCACCGATACTTTTGATTGGCTAAAAATAAGACTATTTCAGAAGTTAAAAAGCGGCCTTGACCAGGTCGACCAATGCTGGTGTCACCTAAAATATATAATCCAAAGTGCAACTCCAACTATGTTGAATAATCGACGATCAACCGCTGTCAAAAATTTGGAAAAGTGCAATTTGGGCATACGGGGCACCCATAAAAATTAACAAACCTTTAACAAACCTTTAACCTGTACAACAAGGGCTCACTTTGTGATTTTCAAGGAAGTATCGTCCCTTCTTCTTAAAACAAAACCTTGTTTCTACGACAACGTTTGAAAGCAAGACCGATATACGCCCTTGGGCCATTTGGTTCGACATTCTTATTTTTTGTATATTCATGGCCGTCACCCCCCTGTCAATTTATCGATCAGACCGTGATTTTGCTACACGTGCATCGTTTTTTGTATTTCATCTAGTATTTTGTAAAAATTGACCCCCTACCCTTACTTTCGTTCTTGTAAACACGTTTAACCATTATAAATCAAAATCCGCAATAAGCGGTTTGTCAGAATTTACCAGCCCGACCAGTAAAGGATGATTTAACCGAAACAGACCAAACCACATGACAAACGACTCAAAAAAAATCTTAGTAACAGGGGTAGCCGGCTTTCTGGGCTCGAACCTCTTGGGCAAACTTCTTAGGGAAGGCCATCAAGTTATCGGTATCGACAACCTTTCGATGGGCCGAATGGAGAACATTCACGAATACCTGACCCACGATCGGTTCCGGTTTATCGAGAAAGACATCCTAGACCAGACGACCTTTCAGGGAATCGACAGCGACATCGACGTGATCGTCCACTTGGCCGCCTTTAAGATCCCGAGGTACGGCAATGCCGTGGACACTTTAAAAATCAATACCAAAGGCAGTGAGAACATGCTGGAGCTGGCCCGCCGCCTCGATTGCAAGTTCGTACTCGCCTCTACCTCCGACGTATACGGAATGAACCCCGACCTGCCCTTTGTCGAAGACGGCAACTGCGTGATCGGCGATTCGAAGGTACCCCGCTGGGGCTACGCCGTATCGAAACTCTACGACGAACACCTTTCCCTGGCCTATATGGAAGACTACGGCATACCCGTCGTCCTGCTGCGGTTTTTCGGTTCGTACGGCCCCAACCAACACCTATCTTGGTGGGGCGGACCACAGTCGGTCTTCATCGATTGCATTTTGAACAACAAGGAAATTCCCATTCACGGCGACGGACTCCAAACCCGTACCTTTACCTATGTAGACGATACCGTCGAAGGCATCTATGCCGCCACGGTAAAACCGGAGGCTAACGGCGAAATATTCAACATCGGGGCCAATGAGGAGATCACCATCCTCGAACTGGCCCAAATGCTCAAGGAAATCGCGGGCGAACCCTGCAATTCGACCATTAAGCTGATTCCCTACAACGAAATTTCAGCGGGCCGCAAATACCAAGACGTCATGCGCAGGGTACCCGATACCTCCAAAGCGGAACGCATACTGGGCGTCAAGGCCAAAACCTCGATGAGGGAGGGTCTTAAACGCACCTTCGAATGGCAAAAACGAGTTACTTCAACAAAGGTAGAGGCATCATGAAGATAGGCATCGTGGGAGGCGGTTTCATGGGACTGACATTGGCCCATGAGATCGCAAAGAACAATGCCACCGTAAAAGTTTTTGAAAGCGACCGACAAATGGGCGGCCTGTCTACCCACGAAGATTATGGCATCTTCACATGGGACAGGTTCTACCATGTGATCTTGCCCACCGATACCTTTTTGATCGAACTGATCGAAGACCTGGGCATTGGCGACCAATTGTGCTGGAGGCGTTCGTATACGGGCTACTACGTTCAAAAAAAGTTCTACTCCATCAGCAGCTCCAAGGAATTCTTGCTTTTTCCCGCCCTGAACCTATGGGACAAGGCCATGCTGGCCTTTACCATTTTCTACGGATCCAAGATCAAGGATTGGAAAAAACTGGAAAAGATCACGGTAAAGGACTGGCTGATCAAGATGGGCGGAAGGCGCACCTATGAAAAATTCTGGTCGCCCCTGCTCCTGGCCAAGCTGGGCGAAAACCACGAAAAAGTGTCGGCCGTCTTTATATGGACCTATATCAAACGACTCTTCAAGGCCCGCAGTTCGGCCGCCCAGAAAGAGCATATGGGCTATGTGCAAGGCGGCTACAAGACCGTTTTCGACGCCCTGCAAAAATCACTGGGCGAAAAGGGTTCGGAAGTTGCACTGAACTGTACGGTGGAAGCGATCCAACCCGGCCCAAATGGCGGCGTGATCATCACCAACAACGGTGTAGAGGAATATTTCGACAAGGTAATCGCAACCACCCCCTTGAACGTGATCGAAAAGATTGCGGACCCCGCCCTGTTCGAGGCTTCCAAAACCGACGTTCCGGTCGAATATCTTGGGGTCATCTGCCTGGTACTCGTAACCGAAACCTCACTGTCGCCCTACTACGTACTGAACATCGCCGATAAGGAAATTCCCTTTACAGGGGTAATCGGCATGAGCTCGCTGGTAGACCCCGACCAAACGGCCGGCAAACACCTGACGTATTTTCCCAAGTATATCAGCGGAAACGATCCTTTCTGGAAAAAATCGGACGAGGAACTCAAGTCCATTTTCCTCGAAGGCGTAGCGCGGCTCTATCCCGACTTCGACCCCAAGACGATCGTTTCGGCCCATGTTCACAAGGCCTATAGGGTACAGCCCCTACAGGTACTGAACTATTCGGAAAACATACCGGAGATAAAAACAAAAAACAAGGATTTTTACGTGCTCAACACCTCGCAGTTCGTCAACGACACCCTGAACAACAATTCGGTGGCGGGCCACGTAAAACGATTTATGGAAGGCTTTAAAAAAGAGCTTGAACAAGAATGAAGTTGAAATTTTTTAAAACCCTAAGATGAGCAAACCCTATTTGAGTCTTTCACTGGATATGGACAACCAGTGGTCTTATATGAAAATACACGGGGAAGAGGGATGGGAAGACTACCCCTCTTACCTCGATATCTTTGTGCCCCACGTATTGGAGGTTTTGGACGAACTGAATTTGAAGATCACGTTCTTTATCGTCGGACAGGATGCGGCCTTCGAAAAGAACCACAAATACCTGAAGCAAATTGCCGACGCGGGCCACGATATAGCCAACCATTCGTTCAAACACGAGACATGGCTCCACCTGTACACCAAGGAGGAAATGAAGGCCGAGATCGACACGGCACACGACATCATACACAAGGTAACGGGCAAGGCCCCCACCGGATTTAGGGGACCGGG
The DNA here is from genome assembly GCF_900141855.1 of Pseudozobellia thermophila. GTDB lineage: Bacteria > Bacteroidota > Bacteroidia > Flavobacteriales > Flavobacteriaceae > Pseudozobellia > Pseudozobellia thermophila. Next base: position 195,167 of record NZ_FQYU01000006.1, on the reverse strand, counting down.
CTTTAGCTGGAGCGGCACCTTATTGGAGGTATTGGCCGAAAAGGGCTATGCCTACGACGCCTCTACCCTGCCCACCGTTATCGGCCCCTTGGCCCGGCTGTACTATTTCAGTACCTCGAACCTTTCGAAGGAGGAAAAGGAAGACCGAAAGGAAATCTTCGGAAAATTCTCCGACGGTTTTCGAAGGCTCAAGCCCTATTACTGGAAAACAAAAAACGACCAAAAACTAATCGAGCTGCCGGTGACCACCATGCCCGTGTTCAGGATTCCCTTTCACCTGAGCTACCTGATCTATATCAGCAACATCTCGACCCCCTTGATGATGCTCTACCTGAACATCGCCATTTTTTTATGCAAGGTCACCAAGACCGAGCCCAGCTTTTTGCTGCATCCGCTCGACCTGATCGGCGGCGACCAGATTTCGAGTCTGGCCTTCTTCCCCGGCATGAACGTGTCGAGCGAACGCAAGGTGTTCATCTTTAAGAAAGTGATGAAAAAATTGGCCAAGCATTTTACCCTGACCGATATGAACGGCCATGTGGCGAAGATCAAGGAAGAAAAAATGCTCAAAACGGTTAACGTACCCAAATAAAAGCGAGGTTACTTTGTTCGTCCCCAAGAAGTATCTCTTCAGCGATATTCCAATACAATGCCGGTATATTTTTCCTAATTTTGTCTTAATAGGATCCTATTATACCGCATAAAAAAACGGTAAGAACTTCCCCCTTTTAAAACCGAATCAAACATGGTAGCAGCAGATATAAGCAAGGCCGACCCCAAAAAGCCACTTGTCACCCTCATATTGCCCGCATTTAACGAGGAAGCGATCATCGAAACAAATATTGCGACCCTCTACGGTTATCTCGATACGCTAAACGAGCGTTATGATTGGGAAGTGCTGATCATAAACGACGGGAGTACGGACCGTACGGGCGAATTGGCCGACGGCCTCGCCCAAACCTACCCCAACCTGACGGCACACCACCATATCGTCAATCGAAACCTGGGCAATGCGCTGCGAACTGGCTTTAGGAACAGCCACGGCGACTATGTGATCGTACTGGACATCGACTTGAGTTACGCCCCCGAACACGTGGGCCAGCTTTTGGCCGAAATCACCGAGACCCAATCCGACATGGTCATCGCATCCCCCTATATGAAGGGAGGCAAAAACACGGCCGTACCGCGTTTGCGGCTTTTGCTCAGTAAAACGGTTAACCGCATGATGCGGGCCGCCTCGAGACTTGACATCTGTACCTTTACCGGTATGGTACGCGCCTATAAAGGCGAATTTATCCGTTCGCTCAATACCAAATCGAGTACCTTCGATATCAATTCCGAAATTTTGCTCAAGGCCTATATCTTAAGGGCAAGGGTAACCGAGATCCCGGCCCACCTCGATTGGTCGGCACAGCGCGAACTGGGCAAGGCCCGGACCTCGAGCCTTAGGATCGTAATGGGTATTTTCAACGGACTTGCCAACAGTTTCATCTTTAGGCCCTACATGTTCTTCTGGATACTGGGTACCTTTGTCTTCTTGCTTTCCATCTATATCATTGTATGGATATTTATCAATACCTACTACGCCTACCCCATGACCGCGGAACTGGCCCAGGGCTTCGAAGACCGTTTTTCACTGGCGGTGGCCGACGTGTTCAGACAGCGCCCCTACTCCTTTATTGTCGGTGGAATAACCATGATCATTTCGATCCAACTCTTGGGACTGGGCTTTATCTCCCTGCAGAAGAAACGGTATTTTGACGAGTTGTTTCATTTGAACTCCCAAATCTTAAAAAAAACCATACAGAACCAACGCCCTAACCATGTATAAAACCCAGATTCGACCAAAACGTTTATTCAAGGTACTACTGCCTTTATTTCTACTTTTAAGCCTTGCTATACTATCAAGACCCTCGACTTATTCAACCCGTACCATAGCAGATGAAAATCATTTTTATACCCACGCCAAAAACATTACCCAAGGCTTTTATGCCGATGCCACCAACCCCAATATTCTAGACGGTCCGGGTTATCCGATTTTGCTATCCGTTCCGATTGCGCTCGACATCCCGTTTTTTTACATGCGCCTGGTCAACATCCTGTTCTTGTCCTTGGCCGCCGTATACCTCTTATTGATTTTGCGGAGGTACGTTCCCGACAGACCGGCCTTGGTGTTGACCTATTTGTTCGGTCTTTATCCGCCCCTACTGCGGTGGGCCAACCTGATGTATGCCGAATCGTTGATGATGTTATTGCTGATTGGGTTCTGTTATCATTTTATCGCCTGGTACCATAAGGAAGGCAAGTACAAAAGACACTTTGTGATCGCCCTCTTCCTACTGGGCTACTTGGCCTTGACCAAGATTATATTCGCCTACGTCATACTCGCCGCCTTGTCGCTCTGCCTAACTACCCTCTTTTGGAAAAGGACCTATAAGGCCTATCGACTCAAAGGGCTTACCTTTATTTTGTTAGGGGCGATGGCCGTGTTGAGTCCCTATGTTATACATAACTATCAACTAACGGGCAAGTTTTTCTACTTGGGCACCCATGGGGGCATTACCCTCTATTCGCGGGCCACGCCCTTTGAAAACGAATGGGGCAATTGGTTTTCAGGACGGCATGTCTTGAACGGTGATACGCCTACAGGACGTGGTGAGGTCGTGGCGAACATGGATGTACTAAAGAAAAACCACGAAGCCCTTTTTAGCAGTATAGACTCGCTTACCTGGATCGAAAAAGATAGTATTCTAAAAGCGAAGGCTATCGAAAACATGAAAAAGCACCCAAAAAAATACCTCAAAAACACGATAGCCAACGTGTCGCGTATTTTCTTTCATTTCCCATTCTCCTATCGCTTGCAAAACCTGGATACCCTAGGCTATTTGATTCCGAACATATTTATCGTGGTCTTGGCCCTTTTGGGCATTTACCCTGCCGTGACCCGGTTTAGGACGATCCCGAAAGAACTGGTCGTGCTTATGGCGATCAGTCTTATCTACCTAGGCGGCCATACCCTGTTGGACGGCAGGGGGCGCTACCTGATCCCCGTTGTACCGATATGGCTCTGCTTCTATGCCTTTGTATATTTTCGGATACTCAGCATCAAAATCAATAAGCCCAAAGAAATCGGTAGCCCTTGAAACAGAATTGAGGCCTAATTTAATAAAATCAGGGCAACTACATAGTCGACACTATTTCGGTATCGTCAATGTTATGTCTTCGACCTTGCTTAAAAAGCCAGGCCCATAAAAGTTCTTGGATAAGGTGACTATTTTTGCCCCCTAGCCCCTTAAAACTGCTAATCGGGCTCCACCAAATTGTAGGCATCCTTTCCGTAGTCGGTATCCCCGGGCTGTCGCATAATGGTCCGCAAGGTACCTATGGAGGTATTCAATTCGGTTATGCCCCGTGCAGCGGAAGCTTCCACATTCTCTTTGTCCTTCCAACGCCATTTATAGATTCCCAGCTTCCAGTATCCGCCATATGGTCGTTGGGAATATACCGTTCTTTCATTTCTATCATACACCTTTACCCCGTTTATCCACACCCTGAACTTTCCAGAGCTTCCATCTCCCCACACCATGTGGATCACTATTTTCAGGGTCTGTCCAGATCTAGGTACAATACCTGTTGGCACATACGCACGATAATCGCCCCGCGCCGCATTATTTACGACAAAAAGTTCCCCTACAGCGTTACTATTTCGATTAAAGTTAGTTGGCCCCAATTGAAGATTGGTCATAGGCTCACTAGGACTACTGAAACTACCATGGGTCTGCCATAGAATCCAAGGTAGCTCATCCGCCTTATAGCCGCTTTCGAACTTATAATCAAAGCCCCACCATTGTTCGGTACCGATGGGGTAATCGACATCGGCCGGGTGCTCCCGTATTTCGGCCCTATAGTTATAGTCGCCACACGATGAGGGAGCATCGGGGGTAGTCGGATTTACCTTAAAGCGAAGACGGCTGCCCGATTTGGTAACCATTCCGTCGTTGCAATGGCTGCTGATAAAGAGTTCGTGGTCGCTAAAGAAACCACCGCTCGGAACACTTGTATTGTTCCAGCACCAGACCTTGGCGCCACTTTGATCCGCAGGACCGCTACCGGTGCCGCAAGGCAAGTTTCCCTGTGACACACTCTCGTTGACCTCAATGGTAAGGGAGGCCGTATCTTGAAGCCCCTCTTCATCGCTTACCGTAAGCTTTACCGTATAGGTTCCCGGATTGTTGAAGGTATGGGAAGGATCGGTGCTTGAGGAGGTTCCGTCACCAAAATCCCAAAAATAGCTTACGATACCCTTATCGTCGCTGGAGTTCCCTCCGGTAAAATCGACCTTTAGGGGGGCCTCGCCCGAAAGCACACTGGCCGAAGCCTTGGCATCAGGGGCCTCGTTCGCCGGTGCATTGACGGTAATGGTAAGGCGCTCCGTATCTTTTAGGCCCTCTTCATCGACCACTTCCAACTCCACCGAATAGGTTCCAGGTGTATCGAAGGTGTGCTTGGGATCGGCCTCCGTAGAAGTCGATCCGTCGTCAAAATCCCACTTGTAGCCGGTAACCGCGTTATCATCCGTTGAATTGCTGCCCGTAAAACGGATTTCGGCCGGGGCCTCGCCCGTTTGGGTATTGGCAGAGGGTTTTGATACCGGGGCTTCGTTCTCGGGTTCCTCGGCGGTTATCGATACGCTCGCCTTATCGGTAAGTCCTTCTTCATCGGTTACGGTAAGTTCGACCGAATAGGTTCCGGCCTCGGTAAAGGTGTGCACGGGGTCGGCCGAGCTTGAGGTCTTTCCATCCTTAAAGTTCCATGCATAGCTCTTGATACCGTGATCATCACTCGAACCGCTACCCGTAAAACGAACCTCCAAGGGTACCTCGCCCGACTTTTTATTGGTACCTATCTTTGCCGTGGGCGCCTCATTTTCGGGAGCCGAAACCTCAACAACAACCTGATCCGAAGCGGAAAGTCCCTCTTCGTCCCTTACCTGCAATACGACCTCATAGGTTCCGGCCTCGGTAAAGGTGTGCTCCGGATTTTGGGATGTAGCGGTTTGGCCGTCCTTAAAGTCCCACTGGTACGAAACCACGGCTTTGTCATCCGACGAATTGCCCCCGTTAAAGTTAACTTTCAAGGGCAGGGACCCCTTGTTGGGCGTGGCACTGGCAACGGCTATCGGCGCCTCGTTGGCCGGACTTACCGGAGGTGTAGGCTCCTCTTCAATGGGCTCCTCCTCGACAGGCTCTTCTTCGACAGGGTCTTCCTCTTCTACGGGATTCTCTTCCTCAACGGGCCCTTCCTCGACAGGGTCTTCCTCGACAGGCTCCTCCACAATAGGATCTTCCTCCACGGTTTCTTCCTCGACAGGCTCCCCATCAACGGGTTCTTCTTCCTTGGTTTCCTCTTGGGCAGGTTCTTCCTCAACAGGTGTCTCGTCCACCGTTTCTTCCCCTATAGGTTCTTCTTCCCTGGTTTCCTCTTGGGCGGGCTCTTCCTCGACAAGTGTCTCGTCCACTGTCTCTTCTTCCCCATTGGGATCTTCGCCATTTCCTTCGGTAAGGCCGAGACTTTCCAAATCCAGTATTTCCGTTCCAACGGGCACCTCGTAAGACACGACCAACTTGCTCCCTCCCTTATCGCTTTCCTTTGAGGCGAAGGCCAAGTCGTCCCCGTCCTTATGATCCAATACAAGGCTGGTATACCCCGGTTCTATGCCCAAGGTATCCAAGGGAATCCGCACTTCGGTATTTACGCGGTATGGTTGATCCACACTGCCCAAGGCGACTCCCATATCGGGTGCCGAGGCTTCGGAAAGGCTGTCTTCCGTCCAATCGTTCGACTCCCCTTTGAACACGATAATTTCGCCGTCCCCGTCATCCGTAGTCACGACAAACTCCAAATTGGCCTCGACGATGATTCCACCGATGGAGTCCAAGGGGCTTAAATCAAACATAAGGTAACTCGTTCTACGACCTTCCTCCAAGCGAACAAGCGACTGGTCGTAGCCTTTTCCGTTTTGCAGATAGGCATCTTGGATTGCGCTAAATACGGCTACACGGGTTTCATATTCGATCTTATCGCCGGTACCCTCGTCCTCGTTTAAGGCTTCACCTTCCTCCTCCGTAATGTCCGAAGGATCTTCGGCGTCTTCCCCCGACTCAACGAGTTCCGGGGCATCCTTGTCCAATACGGCTTCCCGCAGGGTGTCGACATCCTTGCTACAGGACAAAATCATCAAAAAAGTAATGATAATAAAGTATAGGCGATTGGCCAAGGTATTAGTTTGGCGTATTTTCATAAGTAGTGCTTTCTGGGGAGTTCAACGACTTAAAATTATGCCGCTATATACGGCATTAGTTGCTCAAATGGTCGACAAACAACCCAAATAATCGACGAAATGCACTTAACTTTAACGTTTGGTATACCTATAACAAGATGAGTTCCAGTTTTTCACTTATAAAAAGGGAGCATTAACCTGACCCCCGATTCGGCCTAGGGGTGTCTTATTCTCGGGGATCCCTGTGGAAGGCTTAATCGGAAACCACCAGCGAATAGGCGTCGGTACCGTAATCGGCATCGCCCGGTCGGCGCATAATGGTACGCAGGGTACCGATCGAAGTATTCAGTTCCGATATGTTTCTTTCCGAAGAGGCCCTTACATTTTCATCCAATTTCCAGCGCCACTTATAAATCCCTATTTTCCAATAGCCACCGTAAGGCTTTTCGGAATAGACCGTGCGTTCCTGTTTTTTGTAGACCTGCTTTCCATCGACCCATACCTCGTAGAGGCCGTTGCTTTCGTCGCCCCAGACCAAGTGGATAACGATCTTTAGGGTCTGGCCGGCCTTGGGTACAATTCCTACCGGGGTAAACTTTCTACCGGTCACCGGGGTATTGTTGACGACAAACAACTCACCTACCGGGTTGACATTGCCCTCAAAGTTTGTCGGCCCAAGTTGTAAGTTGGTCATGGGACTAGAAGGGTTGCTAAAGCTGCCGTGGGTCTGCCAAAGTATCCAAGGTAATTCATCGGCCACATAATCATCACCGAATTTATAATCGAAGCCCCACCACTGTTCGGTACCTATGGGATAGTCGACATCCGAAGGATGCTCCCGTATCTCGGCCCTATAGTTATAATCCCCACAGGACGAAGGAGCCTCCGGGGTGGTCGGGTTCACCTTAAAGTAAAGTCGCCCATCGGTCGCCTTGACCATACCAGGGCTGCAATGATTGCTTATAAACAATTTATGGTCGTCGAAAAAACCCTCGTCGGGCACGGAAACATCGTCCCAACACCATACCTTGGCCCCACTTTCATCGGCCGCCTTACTACCCGTGGAACACGGAAGGTTGGGAATATCCGGAAGCCGGGAGGTATCGTCCCGCTCTTGATCCACGGAATCGGTTTCCGTGGCAGGTATATTTATTGACGATACGCTTACAGGATCATCGGACGTTACAATCGCATCTTGCTGCACGTCCTCATCGGAACATGAAAATGAAAGCGCAAAGAAAAGAGCCAATACTACTACCATTTGAATTTTATAACACCTAACGCATACGTTTTCCATAATGTAAGATTTGGAGACAACAGGATTCCCAATCTTAACGGTAAAAACGTCGAGATGTTTACTATTTTCGACGAAAGGCATAAAAAACCCCAAAAAAAAGCCGCAAGGCTTATGGTTTTATCGACGAACGGAATTACCTCTTTAGAATCTTAAGCCAATAATTGACAATGTTAGCCTACACCAAAGCCTTCAAACCTAAATCGATCATCCTTGGTCATAGGACCTTCTTCATCAAATGTAAAACTCCCTGAACAAAAAAATCACATGATTTTTGTTGCAACATTTGGATTAAATGCCTTATTTCCCTTCACCAATTTTATATTTCCGGTTCGAAAAGTTTCCATCCCCTTCCAAATTTTCATAATTGGATACCATTTACCCCTAATAACATAAATTTAATAGTATATATTAAAAAAGCATGTCCCATTCCATTAATCACCTTTAAATTAGCCATCTGAAATGAAAAACGTGAAGAGGCAGATATTCTTGCCCCTTACAATCTTTAACCTACAAAACAAAAAAATTGCCAAAAGCCAGAATTAAACAGAAGAAAAGCCGTCTTGATTGGTATTTGAGCAGAATACGGACCATGTCGCCGCCCGAGATCGTTTACCGGGTACGGACCGCCCTAAAAAAGAAATGGGACCAACGGTCTAAAATGAGCCATTTGCCCAAGGGCAGCATAGACCGTTTGCCCGGCACGCTTTTCTTTCTACCCAAGACGGAGCGGGAAATTACGCTTCGCGACTATTCCATTTTCGGGCACGGATTAAACTACCGAAAGTCCATTGACTGGCACAGGGACTTGACAACTCGAAAGGAGTTTCCCCGAAAATTTTCCTTTGACATCGATACCCGAAGCGGAAAAAACGGCAATGTAAAGGTCGTTTGGGAAGTCAACCGCCTGCAATACCTCCTGCACATCTGCCTTAAGTACCAACAAAGCAAGGAAAAAAAATACCTCGACCTCTTCGTTAGGCATATAGAGGAATGGAAGGAAGCCAACCCCTATTTGAACGGGGTAAACTGGTATTCGAACATCGAAGTTAACATCAGGATCATCAACTGGGTCTTCTGCTGGGAAATGATCGAGGCCAACGAATTGATGGCAAGCGATTCCGAATTCAAGAAATTTGTAGAAACGACTTGGCTTCCCCTGATCGAACTGCATGCCCGGCACGCCTACCGCTACGAATCGAAATACTCCTCGTCGAACAACCATTTGATAGCCGAGGCCAGCGGACTCTTTATTGCCGGCTGCTATTGGTCGTTCAAAGACAGTGATCGGCACATCAAAAAAGGCCAGGCCATTTTGGAAGAGGAAATCGTAAAACAACATTCGGCCAATGGGATCAACAAGGAAGAGGCCTCCGAATACATCCAGTTTATTACCGACTTCTTCCTCATTGCCTTTTTGATCGGGGAACGATCGGGACACGGCTTCAGTGAAGCATATAGGCAAACGCTTCAATCCATTTTCGACTACATCTACCATTTGATGGACATGGGCGGCAACGTACCTTACTACGGTGACGACGACGACGGCAAAGTGATTTCACTCCCCACCGACGAAACCCATTTCAACAATTTCAGGTCTTTGCTCACCTCGGCGGCCATCGTATTCAACGACCCCAAATTCAAGGCCAAGGGACGGGTATTCGACCTGAAGAACCAGGTGTTGTTCGGCGAGGAGGGACAGGGTGTATTCGACAGCCTTGCCCTTCCCGAAAAAACGGAACCGGAAACACGGCTGTACAAAAACGAGGGGCATTTTCTTATAAAAAAGGGAGGCGATGCCCGCGAGGTATACTTGCACGTCGACATCGCCCCCTTGGGCTACCTCTCCATTGCCGCCCATGGCCACGCCGACGCCCTGTCTTTCTTTCTCAACATCGACGGAAAACCCTACATCGTAGACCCCGGCACCTATACCTACCATTCCTTTCCCGAATGGAGGGCCTATTTTAAGGGAACCCTGGCCCACAACACCATTCGCGTTGACGGTTTGGACCAATCGGTCAATGGAGGTCCCTGCCTGTGGCTCAACCACTACCAGGCCGAGGTATTGGAAATTAAGGATAGCCCAGAAGAAATCGTGTTAAAGGGAAGCCACAACGGGTACGATCAACAGGGTGTCAAGCATACGAGGACCTATATATTCGACAAAAAAAACGATAGCATTACGATCATCGACGACCTAAAGGTAGCGAACGACGAAACCCATGTCTATGAATATCCGCTGCACCTGCACCCCGATGTTACGGTGCAACAGGAGGCTCCCGACCGATTTACGATAGCGCATCCCGGCGAACGGACGGTAAGCATACTTTTGGACGAACGCCTAAAGACCGAGGTCCTGAGGGGCTCGGAAAGTCCTCTCCTGGGCTGGTTCTCCCCTTCCTTTTTACAAAAACAACCTACTTCGGTCATTTATAGCAAAATTGAACTGACCGGAAACCTTCAACTGACCACCAAGATAAAAGTGAGCCATGAAAAATAAGATACTTATACATTCGCCCAATCTTTCGACCCCAGGGGGAAAGCAAACCTATTTCGCCTCATTGCTAAATCACTTCACGAGCGATATAGACTTTTTCTTCTACGGGGCACAAGGTAAAAAAGAGGGAAAGCTACGGGTCATAACTAGACTAGTTTCCGATTTTTGGAAATTCTATCGAAAACTCAAAAAAAACAAATACGATTTGGTGCACCTCAACCCCTCCATGAACATGAAGTCGTTCTTTAGGGATAGTGTCTTTGCATTAATATGTCGGCTGACCGGTACGCGAATGACCGTATTTTGGCACGGTTGGCAGTGGGAATTCGAGAAAAAAACAACGCAAAAGATCCTACCTTGGTTTCGTGCCACTTTTGGCAAAGCCGATTCTATGATCGTTCTAGGAAAGGAATTTGCCGATCAATTGGGAAAATACGGGTATAAGAAGCCCATTTACCCCATAACCACCGTCGCCGACCCCATCTTTTTTCAGATGGAAAACAAGTTTGAGAAGGCCGAAACATCGAACCATGAAAATGACGGGATCACCCTCTTATTCCTTTCCCGTATCGAACGGGTCAAAGGTATCTATGAAGCCTTGGAGAGTTTTGAGGTCCTTCAAAAAAGGTTTCCCCAATTAAAATTAAAAATTGCGGGTACCGGAGGGGAACTGCCTGCGGTAACGGAATACGTTCAATCGCGCAAAATGAAAGGAGTGGAATTATTGGGCTGGATAACCGGAAAAGACAAAGCCGACGTTTTTTATGAGTCGGACATTTACCTATTGCCTTCTTATCACGGTGAAGGGCTTCCCTGCTCCATATTGGAGGCCATGGCCACAGGCTTGCCCGTCATCTCTACCGACGTAGGTGGAATCAAAGATTTCTTTGAAGATGGGCAAATGGGCTATTTTGTCGAAATGAAAAACCCGCAACAGATTACGGAAAAAGTCAGCTTACTGGTAAACGACCAAGAGCGTATAAGAACCATGGGGCAGTACAATATTCATTACGCCCATAACCGATTTACCCCGGAAAAAGTAAGTGCGGAATTGGAAAGAATTTATTCAGAATCCATATCGGTCTGACGCTGATCCCGTCATTTGCTTACTGGTAATTTATCGATGAATTCCATCATTCTCGAACCATGGATGTGATAATCGAAATTACTAAGCCCTAGCTTCTTCCCGTTCTTACCTATTTCCTTAGCCCTTCTAGGCTCCTTAAGCACAAATTTCATTTGCTCCGTAAAATCCGCAATATCAAAGGCATTTGCCACTAAAGCCGTTTCCTTGTCTTGAAAATAATTCTTGATCTCTCCTACATTTGTGGTAATTACGGGATTACCCGAAGCCAAATATTCACCAATCTTATGTGGAAACCTAGAAGTATCCTGTAAGGTAGGCCTTAGAGGAATAAGCAAGGCGATGGCGTGGTTATATAGATACACTAGTTTCCCATAAGGAATATTGGTATAGAGTTGAACAGGTTCGTCTTTAAACCGGGAATTAATTTTATCCTGCAATTCGCGGGTTTCCCGTTCCGTACCACCACTTACGATCATATACATCTTTGCTTCGGTACTGTCCAGGGCCTTATAGCATTCCAAGATAAATTCGATTACCTCCATGTAATTAATACTTCCGCAGTAAAGAAAATATGGGGCCTCGCTTGTTTTTGGCAAGTCGAACTTCTCATAGTCGCATAGTATCGGGAGCTTCAAATATGGCTTTCGGGGAGCAGTTTTACTATAGTAAGACACCAGTTTGTCGCTAATAGGCATTGCTCCATCAAAAAACCTATAAACCCATTTATCGAGAAAAAAGTCGTTAATTTTGGTAAGCGTCGATCTCCCATCCATGGCAGAGGCCATTTCCACCAAATTGGTTACCACAGGAAAATCGAAAATTTTGGAGTACAACAAAAATCGAAGCACATGTACCAACTTTCTATTGGAAACTATAGCAACGCTGATATCGTTACGCGCCCGTAAGTTTTTGATGTATTTATACTCCCCGTAAATCCCCTTAAGCTTGTTAATATTTCTTTTCAGAAAACCCTTTGGTTTCAAAACACTTTTTGAAGTGTAGATATAGTTTATTCCTTCGTATACCCCCTTGTAATCTATTTCAGGGTATTGATTCTCATTCCACCCGCCCTTTCTACATATCACAGTGACCTTGGCGCCGGCATAGAGCAAAGCCTTACTCATTAAAATCAATCTCTGAACAGATGCCAAACCGTAAGGGAACCTGGTTTCCCCAAGAAAAACGACATGCTTTACTCCTTCTTTCATGAACAAAAATAATTTGTTACTAAAATAGCGTTTAGACTTTGGTTAATCTAAATAATTAGCGCAATTACCCATATTAATGCATAGCTTTTGGCGTCTTTGTAATAAAGGCAAAAAACAGCTCTATATTTTGCACAATTATAATGTGGGATAGCATGATTTTAACCAAAGAGATTGCTATATTTCCCTTTTTTCTGCCAGAACCGACTATTTACCACTTTTAACCAATTAATTGGAAGACCTGAAATGAGAATACTTTTTTTAATCGACAATCTTAGAAAAGGTGGTAAGGAGCGGCGAATGCTGGAGTTGGTCAAAGGACTTTTACATGAAAAAGACATAGCCGTTGAAATAGTAATCTTCAAGAACCAAATAGAGTATGCGATTATTGGTGAATTGGCCGTAAAAGTTCATGTAATCGAGAGGAAGCCCAAATACGCCCCTACCCCTTTTTTCAAGTTGTTCCGAATTTGCAGAGAATTTGGTCCGGATATCATCCATTCCTGGTCTACCATGTGTTCTTTATATGCCATACCCGTTTGCAAACTCCGCAGAACAAAACTTGTTAACGGAAACATTGCCAAAGCCCCCAACTACAGTAGCATTTGGAAAAAGGAACTCCTTTTGGCCAAGTTGTCGTTTGTGTTTTCCGATTTGATCATCGGCAATTCATCTGCAGGCCTAAAGGCCTACAGGGCCCCGATATCAAAAAGCACCGCCATTAAGAACGGTTTTGACTTCAGACGTACCCAAGGGCTTGAAGAAACCCGGGCTATAAAGGAAAAATACAATATAAAGACCAAAAAGGTTGTTGCTAAAATAGCGGCCTTTGCGAACCGAAAGGATTACGAAACCTATATATTGGCGGCAAAAATCGTTCTGGCAAAGCGTGAAGACATTACTTTTCTGGCCATAGGAAGCGGGACCAACCTCGAGCAAATCAAAAAGCTTGTGCCCAAAGCAATCGAAGACAAGGTGATTTTTACCGGTGCCATACAGGATATTGAATCTGTCGTAAACACTATCGACATTGGGGTACTTTGCACCAATAGTACATTGCACGGAGAAGGTATTTCCAATTCAATATTAGAATATATGGCCCTCGGCAAACCTGTAATTGCCACAAGAGGAGGGGGCACCGACGAGATAGTCATCAACAATGAAACAGGCTATTTGATCCCCCCAAAATCGCCCCAGATCTTGGCCGATAAAATACTCGAATTGATAGACGACCCTAAAAAATCATCGGAAATGGGGCAAAAGGGCAAATCAAGAATAAAGACACATTTCAACCTTGAACATATGACCCATCAGTACCTCGAGGTCTACAACAAACTTTGACCTTTCTAATAGGACCGAACACCCTTCCCTTTCGTGGGACGGTGATACTAGAACCTATAAACGGGGCCGCCCCCAAGATTAAGGGCGGCAAATCAATTTACCAACAAATACCCTCGTAGTTGGCACTTGGGGTATTGTCCTTGATCTTGACAAGGTCGATAAAATGCTTGTCGGCATATTTAAGGTTGATGTCCTTGAACTCCGGCTCGTTGTGCGAAATGATTACCGTTTCCGAAGCTTCCAGCACTTCATCGAGGTTATCGGAAATAAGGTCCGATAAATGGGGGATGTGCTTATCGATATAGGCCTTGTTGGTTCCCGAAAGCATCGAAACGTTTACGTTCTTGTCGTAGATGGCAATGGAAAAGCCCTTGCCCAAAAGGCTTTCGGCCAATTCGACTACAGGGCTGTAGCGCAGGTCGTCGGTGCCTTTTTTAAAGCTCAGTCCCAAAATACCAATTTTCTTCTTGTTTCTGTTAAGCACCAGGTCCAGGGCCTGGTTCTTTTGGTTTTCATTGGAATCTAGGATGGAGTTGAGCACGGGACTTTCCAAATAAAAATCGTGGGCCATGGTCTTAAAGGCCTTCAAATCCTTGGGCAGGCACGAACCTCCGAACGCAAAACCCGGTTTTAGGTAATAGGGCGACAGGTTCAACTGGGTATCCATGCAGAAAAGCGACATCAACTCATGCGAATCAATGTTCATCTTTTTGCAGATATTGCCCACTTCATTGGCAAAGGACACCTTAAGGGCGTGAAAGGAATTGTTCACGTATTTGATCAGTTCGGCGATTTCGATGTTGGTCTCCTTGATAGGGGCATTGATCCCCTGGTACATCTCGGCTATTTTTTTGGAGGCCTGTTCGCTATCGGTTCCAACGACGGTTACCGGGGGATTGTAGTAATCCTTGACCGCGGAACCCTCCCTTAGGAATTCCGGATTCGAGACCACCGCAAAATGCACATTGCGCTCCTTGCCCGAACGTTCGGCAATAATTTCGCCGATTTTTTTGTTGGTCCCGGGCAATACGGTACTTCGGATGACCGCAATATGAAAGCCCTCCTTTTCCTTAAGGGCCTCGCCAATCTGCTCGGCCGTCTCATAGATGGCGTTCAGGTTCAAATGCCCGTGTACATCCGAGGGCGTTCCTACGCAAATAATGGAGACTTCCGTTTTTAAAACGGCTTCCTTGAAGTTCTGCGTGGCCGAGATCCTGCCCTTTTCCCAGTTGGACTTAAGTATTTCGTCGATATCCTTTTCAATGATCGTCGCCTTCCCCTTGTTTATCAAGTCGATCTTATGGGGTACCACATCCACCCCCATTACCTGATGGCCGTTTTCGGCCAAACAGGCCAAGCTAACACATCCTACGTACCCTAATCCAAAAATTGATATATCCATATTGTTTCTTTTTGATTGATTTCCTTTATTTTAATTTATCCAACAGAAGGGTGGTCACATCGTCCCATTCCTCCAAAAGTCCTTGCCTAAAGACATCGGGCTCGGGAAATGCCATTTCCCCATTCCTGATTTTCGCTACGGTTTCCACAATTTCGGGGGGCTCGAGTTTAAAGAGCATCCCCTTTTTGATCATGATCACATTGGCGGGCATGTCCCTAATACCCGCATAGATGGAAGGTACGCCCAACATGGCCCCTTCCCGGGCCATACTATCCCCCGAAGAGATGACCACCTGGCTGTAATACATCAGCGAATGGATATCCTTAACCGGTTCCTTCAAAATGATCCAGTTTTTCGGAAACCGGTCGACCAATTCCTTGTTCTCCAAGGAAAGGACCACTTTTAGGTCTTTTGGGAATTGATCCGCCACGGACAGAATAGCGCCTTGATCTTGTGACAGGTAGTTGGAAGTTTCGGTGGATACCTCCCTGATGAAGATATAGTTTTTGGGTTCCAGACCGTACTCGTCCAAGGCGGAGGCCTCGGGTTTCAGATACCTGGGCGATAAATACGACCACTCTTTCAATGCATTGAAATACTTTACCCCTTCGAACTTCTTTTCAAATGGGGGCAGGTAGACCTCGTCTGCCGAGAATTTTAAAAGCGGAAATACAAAGCGCCTGGGATCGTCGATAAAGGCCACATTGGGTATGCCCTTTAGTTTTGCAATAAAATTGGCCTGGTAGTGGGCGGTGATCACGTACCTGTATTTGGAAGGCCTGATCAATTTGAACAACTTTAGCAAGCGGGGCAGGATGATCTTAAAGACCATGGAGAACATGCCCTTATTGTGTTTGTAATCCCCGATGCAGATGATGTTGTATTCGGGAAGTTCGTACTGGATTACGGGCAAGAGCTTTCCCCGGTTGACGCAGTAGATATCGACCTCCGAAGGGTCAAAGTTCCTGATCGTGTTCCGGAACATATTGTATTGGGGCAGGTGATAAATATCGATTAGAACTTTTTTCATATGCTACTTTACATTTTATAAAAACACTATAATTAATGTCATTTGCAAGAACGACACCCTTCGAGAACAATTACCCCCCTCATAAATCATGTTTTAAAACCAATCAAACAATGATTACCCATGCCTTGGAACTTATGTTAAAGTAACACAACACCCAAAATCAGAAACTTAGCTATAACAAATCACGAATGAAATTTTTAATGCTTTCACCATAATTGTCAAAATGAAATGTTTTCAATCCTAATTCTTTTCCCCGTTTTCCAATAATTTTAGCTTCTTTCGGATTATCAAGTATATAATCCATCCTGGAGGCAAATTCCTTGACATCATAATTCTTGGAAACCAAAGCATTGACCCCATCTTTAAAATACGTATTAATTTCCCCCACACTTGTTGTCACCACAGGATTACCAGTTGCCAGGTACTCCCCTATTTTATGAGGAAACCTTGCTGCATCTTCTTCATTGGGCCTTAAGGGGATAAGAAGGCCTTGCGCATCAATAAAAAGCTGTACTAATTCTTGATAAGGGATATTGGAAAATAGTTTTACGTTACCTAGGGGAAATCTTTTAATAATATCTTTCTGAAAAGCCGAGATTTCTTCTATTTGCTTTCCGCTAATCAAAAGGTATAATTTAACCTTTTCCAAACTTTTCGACGATTGATAAGCGTTCAAGACAAATTCCGCAACTTCCTTAAATTGAATGCTTGCACAGTATAAAAAATACGGCTCCGAACCAGATTTATCTATTCCAGAAAACTTATTGTAGTCGCAAATAACCGGCACCTTCAATATTGGTTTAGTCGGCGCCAAATCCGAATAAAAATCGTAAAGTTTATCGCTAATTGGCATTACACCATCAAATCTCTTGATTAGCCAATTTTCCATTAACCAATCAGAGATTCTCATTGATAATGAAGACCTTCTTTTGAGTGCAGAAGACATTTCCACAAAATTAAAAACAATTGGAAAGCCCATTATAATGGAGTATATTTTATATCTAAGGGAGTCATTGAAGTTTAGTGTAGATAGAATAACGGCGTCCAGTTTTCCCTTTCTCTTCAATTCAACTAGATAGAAAAACTCACCAACCAAACCTTTTGCTTTTTGATATTTCCGCACGAAGGAATTATCAGGCCTAAAAGGACTATCGACCGTATATTTATAGGGGATACCCTCATGAACGCCTTCTTTACCATAATCTGTCTTCAAATCTTTCTTCCACACCCCAAGCCGACATACCACCCTTACCTCACATCCTACATTAATTAGTGACCTTCCCAACAAGGTAACGCGTTGGACCGCAGCCCATCCATTTGGAAAACCCGTATCCCCCAAAAAAACAATTGAATTACCCTTCGCATTTCCTTTTCCACTCATTTCCTTTTTTATTAACATTTAATATATTCGGTTGTTCTAATAATTACCGAACAAATACTTCTTTTTACAATCCCCGACGTCCCCAGAGGTTATGGGCTAAAGCTATATTATTCCGAGTGAAACTTCGAAATCCTATTGTCCGTATTGGGCAATGACTTCATTGAATGTTGCTATAAGTTCTTTACATATTTTCTTGTTATCATTACGTTTTAACGCAACTGAACGAGCATTTTTCCCTAATTCAACAGCTCTAGAAGGAGATTCGAACAATTCAAGGATGGCTCCTGCCAAAGCATAAGAATCTTTGCTTTGAACCAAAAGACCTTCTTTATTATCGTCCATTATACTTTGCGTACCCCCTGTATTGGTAGCTACTACAGGCATTCCTAAAAGCATGGCTTCCTGAATAGCATTTGAACTGTTTTCGATATGCGATGGATGGACATAAACATCCGTGGCGATTAACTGTCGTACCAGTTCATCCCCAAACTTAGGCCCCAATAATTTTACGCTCGTATTTTTTTTGGTATATCCTGCCTTCTTTTTGGCCGCTTTAGCATAAGGGACACCATCTTTTATACCAATAACATTCCATTCTATTCTCTTGGGCAAAAGGTTCTCCAATAAAATTGCACTTTTAAAAACAGTTTCAAGGCCTTTATACAATTGGCCTCTTATTACTGTCGAAACAACGAATTTTTCTCGTCCTTCATGAAGCTTCCATTGGTATTTCCAAAATGATTCCCGTAGAGCTTCTTCACTATGATAATAGTTTGCCTTTGGGGCCATAACCCGTACAAGTCTCCTATCCCAATCAGTTCTACCAATAAAATTCTCAGCAATCGAAAAAATTTCCTTTTCTCTCTCTACTCTACGAACAAACAGCTTATGTTCGTGATAAATAGTATGACACTTTAATAACCGCTTAATTGTCTCAGAAGTAAATGTATCCTTAATTCTAATTCCATTTTCGTACATCTCATTATAAACGGTCAAGTTACCCTGAAACCATATTATAGACGGTACTTTTAATTTGGGGATAATAAGCGGATAATCAAACTCTGTTCCGAAAAAGAGTATAAGATCAGGGTTAAAATCCTCGACGACCTTTAAGTAATGAGGAAGTGATTTACGCGACGGAGGCCTTATCAGAAAACGGTCAACCCACTGTTTAAATTTACCTATTGGATACTGTGGCACCATAAAATACCTTGTTCTCGACCCTTCTACCCTAATTTCTTCAAGGGAACTTACCTGCCTTTTAAAAGCAATGCCTAATTCAATATCTGGAAACGAAGCAAGCTCTTTCTCCAAAGATTCTATCCAACTTCCTCCATCTGTATTTTTTGAAACTTTTTTAGCTGCAAGAGAAGGTGTATTTGAAAACCATAATATGCGCATATCCTAAATTATTTAAACCTGTTTTCTTCTAACTATTCCAAATCCCAGACGCTGTTCCTTTAATAATTTTTTTGAACTGGATAGGAGCCAATACCGGTCCGTAAGCAATACTTACAATACTGGCACCAATTACACCCGCAGATCCCAAACCCAAGATTTCACCAAAAAAATACGAAAGAGGTATATTGACTATGGTGCCGATAATACCAACTATCATTTGAAGCCTGATTTTACCTACACCATTCACAAAGTTCACAAAAATATTACCCCATGACAATACGATTACGTATATACACATCATTACGCTCAAGAGCCAAGGCACATCTATCTCCGGCACCCATAACTTAAAAAAAGGCTTAGAAATAGCCAATAGAATTATAGCTATGACCACTAATACCATCCATGCCTTTTTCAACTTATTAACCACAGAGAGTACCCAATCAATATCATTTTTCACATATGCCTCGGTATAAGCCGACCACATGGGTACCAAAATAAACGAAAAGCCCACTGTTATTAAGCCAAAATATTTATGAGCAATAGAATAGGCAGGTACTTCGGACGGACCAAACAACTGGGTTATAATCATATTGTCAGTAGCAAAAATTATCACCACCGATATGTTGACCAAGAAAAAACGAACGCCTAATGAAATAAGATCATTAAAATAACTTCTCTTAACGTATTTTATGGATGGGGCAATCGACTTAAACTCACTATTAAACATAAAAAGGCTTACTGCAAACAAGACAACCATAGGAGATATTCCTAAGGTGAGTGCCAAGTAAAGTAAGTTACCTTCAGTCGTATGAGTAAGGATTATTATTATTGAAAGCGTTAGAACGTTGCTCATTAAATTAATAAACCCCTTAAAAGCCGGCCTTTGAAAAGCGTAGAAAATAGAATCAATAAGTCGTAAAACAAAGTTCACACAGAAAAACAAAAATGTAGTTATAGCCACTAACCTCAACTCTCCCTGTTCAACAGATTGGGTATTTAATATTGTTTGCCAATTCAACCATGGCTCAACGACAAAAAAAAGTGCAAAAATCAAAAGAAAAATAATCCCCAAAATGACATATGTGGTGCTAACATAAATTTTGGCTTTTTTCCATTCGCCTTTGGCTATAGCCTCGGACAATTTATTACGAAGGCCATGGCCAAGGCCTATATCCAAGAAAGCAAACCAAGCAACCACAGACGAAATCGTCAACCATATTCCGTATTGTTCTTTCTGCACGTAACCTATGGTCAAAGGAACCATATAAAAGCCAATAAGAATACTGATTCCCTTAATAAGAAAGGATGCAATAATATTCTTTTTGGCCTTAACCGATCTCTGATGACCTCGATTAATAAAGCGTAGAATTTTACTAAAAACTTTAGAAACAAATCCAGTCATCCTGATATCGATAAGTTGTCAATACTTTCTCTTAAACCAAAGCTCTCCCCACCCTCACATAACTTCTTTCTCCGATAAAAATGATTGGAAAAAATTATAGCCAGTAGAGGCCCGTAATAAAAAAGACTAAATTCAACAAGGGTAAGATTGGCGACAAAAAACGTTAAAAGGGCATAGAAACCACCCCAAAAACCTGAGAATTTTGCCCTTTTATAAAGCCTCGTTAACAATGAAACCATAAAACTTAAATAAAGCGTACCACCAAATAAACCATAGTAGTATAAGAGCTTCAAAAACCCTACATGTATTTGAGAACTCCTACCCCCTATTAGACGTATCATTTTTTCGGTATCCACTCCACCTGTCCCAAAAATGGGGTTATCGGGAAACACTTTAAAAAAAACCTCAAAAGCAAGCAATCTAGTCAATGCGCTATCCGACATCAATCTTTCAGAAAAATACTTTTCAACATCCATCCCCATATAAGAAGCCACAGCTATCGAAAATAAAATCAAGAAGACAAGGGAAATAAAAAAATAAAAAAGACTTAGAAGCCTATTCTTACTGGACCAAATTATTTGACTAATACAGATGACACAATTTAACATGATCCACCTCGAGCTAGATAAGAAACTAATGATGGTTGTTGATAAAGCCGCCACACCCGTATTGACTACTTTTATAGGTTTCCATGAGATTAAAATACTACAAATGGCCACTGTATCAATCCCCACTGAAAGTTCACTTATATACGAAAAAATAGATAACCTATAACCATCCAAAAACCTATTGACCTTGCTTAAATTCGCCCTTGACCCAACATCGCTTACAGTAGCATTCTCGTAGTATTGCTTGATCCTCTCAAAAGGAAGACCATCTATCAATACATCATTATTAATTAAGAATAGCGGGTTGGATACTTGTATAACGGAAACAATTGCAGCAATCACCAGCGTGAAACCTAGAACGTGTTTTGCAATCACCATTAGTTTATGGGGATAGCTTACATTTTCAACAATAATTAAAGCAATAAAGGTTAACCATATAGGTTCCGAATAAAAATATTTTAACTCCCGGCCTTCAAAAATTTGTGTTTTGAACATATCACAAATAATCGTATAACCTGTAAAAAGACCAAAGAAGATAAGATAATATGGTACCGACAAGGTTTCATTGGATTTATAAATCAATATTAGTTTAATAGATACGAGGGATACACATACCAAACCCAATGCTTTCATAGTATCCAGTTCTAAAAATTCCCATGAGAAGAATGAAAATAGGGGATAACTCAACAAAATGAATAAAAACAGATATTCAGGAAACTTTCTTAAGTCTGAATCAAATATTAGCCTACTTATCATTCTTTTTATTGAATTGAATACTTAGAGAAGTAAAAGATATATGTCATCAAATCGACAATGTCTTGTCAACCAATTGTTTTTCTTCGTTTACACCATATTTAGAACCATAACCATATTTATGATTATTTGCAAGAGCATCGTTGAATATGATATAGCTCTTCTTCTTTTTGTTTTTTGGGACTAAATTCTCCAAATCATTTAAAAAATGAACCTTGGAGATGTTCCTTCGAACCACAAATAGGTTGATGTCTATGGCATCCAACAGCAATAAAAAGTCGGAGACCAGACCCACGGCCGGGGTATCGAGGATGACATAGTCGTACTCTTGCCTTAGGTCTTCTATCAAGGTGTTTATTCGGTTGTTCGAAAGCAGTTCGTGCACATTGCCGTCTATTACCGATGTGGGTATAAATTTTAAATTGGCCACTTTATCGTGCGCATAGGTAATTTCCTTATGCGATTTCAATTCACCGTTCAAATAACTGGCCAGGCCTTTTCCCTTGATTTCGTTTACCCGCCCCACCAAACTGGGGTTTCTCAGGTCGGCATCGACAATAATGGTCTTTTTACCTGCCTCGGCAAGCGTTATGCCCAAGTTGATGGCATTGTAGGTCTTGCCTTCCTCGGGCATAATCGAGGTTATACCAATTACCCCTTTTCCACTGGCGTTGACCAGCTTTAATTTGGCGACTAGGTCGCGGAACGACTCCTTTAATTTCCAAAGCCCGACTTCGCCTCCTCCATTCTTTTTCTTTTCATCGTAATTAACAACACTGGCAATAACAGGAATTTCGGTGTTGGACACAATTTGTTGAACACTTTCAATTGTATCCGAATTGGAAAAAAATGCGACCCATACTAGAGGTAACAAAAAGCCAATTATAACAGCCAGACCTAAATAGAGCTTCTTTATCGGAGAGACCGGACCGTTACCCTCCATTCTAGCCTCATCTATGACTCGGGTATCCGAGGTGCTTTCTGCTCGGGCAATACCCGTTTTGGCCAATTCTTCGCTCAAATACTTAAAAAGGTTCTCGTAAAGGGTACTCTGCCGCTGTATGTTGAGCAATTCGATTTCGGTGGTCGGCAGGGAACTGATCTCGCTATCGATACTCGACATTCGGGAGCTGATTCCTCCCAGGGCGATCTGCGAAGAACGCACGGCGCTGCGCAAGTTGCTCAACAACACTTCCGTGGCTTCCTGCACCTGTTTGTTCAAGATCGCCATCTCCTGGTTGTTGGCGGTGACGTAAAACTTCTTTTTGGATCGTTCGGCATACAGAGCCTTAAGATCAAGAATATTCTGGTTGATCAAGGGGTCGTCGATACCGACTCCAGATGGCATGATAAATTCATCGCTGTTTCTGTTGCTTTCCACGGTATTGATGACCGAATTGTAGTAATTGATATCCATTCTCAATTTGGCCGCCTGCACCTGCAGATCGCTGGTTTGGCTAAGGGCGTTGGAAGCGGTGGCCCCAAGGTTCACGGCTTTTTTGTCCTTCTTAAAATTCTCCAGTTCAAACTCGAATTTGGACAAAGAGTCGGATATGACCCTTAATTGATTCCTTATAAATTCTTCCTTGCCCGAAGCTATTTCCATACGCGACCCCAACTCGTTCTTCATGTAATTCTCGGTCAACTTATTCAAAAAATCGACCAGCTTGCCAACGATGGGGCCTGAGGAGGTTATTTTAAAAATACTGGCCTGTACGTCGATATTGCTAACGGAAATGTCGGTCATGAAATTATTGGCGATGGCGTCTATATCATGTACGACAAAGCTCAACTGCGTGTCATTAAAACTATCGGCGTTCACCTCATAGGACGGCTTGTTGAGGGTAAAGGAGAAAAAATCGTGCTCAACAGGCTCCCCAAAGGCATACTCCTTGTTGAAACTGAACTTCGAATCGATGGTCGTACTGTACGATTTGGAGGGATTCGACACGGTAAACTCATCACTTTCCACGGACAGCCGATAGGTCGAATCGGAAAGTACGGTCACCTCGAACGGCACTTCGTACATTTGGGCAGAACCCTTGTCCAATGTCACTTCAAATGGAAAATACCCATAGTGTTCCTTTCTTTTCAGGACGTTTTCAGTGTGGTATGTTACGTTGAAATTCAAATCCTCAACAGTCTGCCTTATCAAACTAAAGGATTTTATGATGCCAATTTCGTTAAAGAGGTTTTTTTCCATTTCGATAAGGCTTACCCCGCCTTCGACATACTCGCTGTCACCCAACACCCGGTTTCTTCCCTTCGAATCTATGAGTATCGAGGTAGATGCTTCGTAGATAGGTGTTACGAACAATAAATAAAGTACCGCGATGGCCACAAAGGCACCTATACTGATTAAAAAAAGAAATTTAAACTTATAGACCCTGCTCAAAAGTGCCTTAAGGTTAAGTTCTTGCTGCCCTTCGGCTATATTGTATCTATTCTCTTTCATTTTAATTATTTGCTTCATTCAAAATAATACCGATCAACGGTGTCCCATCGAAATACTTGTTTTACCTTACCTCATTCATTTGCTGACCGAACCGAATTTAGTTCGAATTAAAGCTCAATACCAAAATAGTGGTTGAAATAGCCGACAAAATTAGGCTGAACACCCCTAAGTTGCTCTGAAAAACATTGGCCTTTGACGTTTCTACATACAATACGTCGTTAGGGTGCAAAAAGTAGTACGGCGAATTGATAATGGCCGGATCGGTAAGGTCGAGATTGACGACGATGGACTTCTCCCCCAATTGGCGGATCAGTTTTACCTTCTTCCGCTTTGCCGAGATATTCAAGTCGCCCGCCGCACTCAAGGCCTCAAAAATCGTAGCCTGGGTGTTGTAGATATAGTTGGTTCCCGGATTTTTCACATCCCCGAGCACCGACACCTTAAAACTGGTCAGTTTAACGGTCACCAAGGCATTCAATAGGTACTTGTCTATTTCTTGCTGTACCATGTTCCTGATTTCCTCAACGGTTTTGTTGGCCACCTTTAACTCACCGACAATGGCCAAGTTGATCGTCCCCTGCGAGTCTACCGTATACCCATTGAGAAACAGGGAGGCCGGATTGGCCTGTAAATTTCGGTTCTCGACCGTGGTGATGTTAAAAAATGCGGCTTGGTCGGGATCCCGGCTTTGCACCTTGACACTCAATACGTCATTGGGTTGTACCAAATACTCCGACTTGCTCAGATTCACCAACATTTCCTGGCTTTCACTCTGCAAATAATCGATGTTTTTCGAGGAGTAACACGATGACAACAAAAGGCTTAGGACCAGAACGTAAAAAGCGGACATCGACCTGGCTCGTAATGCCCTAGGCCAAAGCTCGGTTCCATAGATGTCCTTTAGGTTCGTTATATTCATAAACTTGGTTATTATTGGTTTTTAAAAAGGTAAATAGCTCTCGGGGTATTTTGGTTTCAGAAGGCTTTTTTATGGTGGTTCCCGAAAACGGTCATAAATATAATTTTAATATCGAGCCAAAAACTCCAATTTTCGATGTACCACAGGTCGTGTTTGATCCGTTCCGTCTTTTGCTCCTTGGTCTGGGTGGGACCCCGCCATCCGTTGACTTGGGCCCATCCCGATATACCGGGCTTTACATAACTGCGAACCATATAATCGTTTACACTTTTTCTCAAATCGTCCTGCAGGGTAATGCGATGCGGCCTAGGGCCGATGACACTCATCTCACCTTTCAAGACATTAAAAAACTGGGGCAGCTCATCCAGATCGGCCTTTCTGAGAATTTTGCCCACACGGGTAATCCTTGGGTCGTTTACAACTGTAGACTTAGTCCCGTTCAGAGGATCTTCACAGACCGACATAGTCCTAAACTTATAGCACTTAAATGTCTTCCCTGCCTCGCCCTTTCTGTACGGCGTATAAAATACCGGGCCTTTGGAATCGATAACGATCAACAGCGCCAATAAAAGGAATAGCGGTGACAACAAGACCAAGACCACCAAGGCAAAGCAAAAATCGAACAGCCTTTTTAAAATGGTCTTGCTAAAATTGTCCAATGGGGACTGGCGTAACTTAAAAATGGCCAAGTCACCGATAGTTACCGCCTTATAATTCTTGGCCAACAGATAGGGATTCTCAGGAATGAGCTTCACCCGAGTACCAAAACTATCGGCTATCTTGATGGCATCCAAAATGGCCTCCCTCTCAAAATCGCAGGTATCGATAAAAATCTCGTCAATCGAATGGGACGCCAAAACATTTCTCAGTTCCCTGACCGACCCCGTGACCGCAAGGCCCATGGTATTGGCAGGGTTTTCCTCACCCTCTTCCAAGTACCCCACGATATTGTACCCATATTGGGTCATGGCATTAACGAAACTCTTGATATCGGTCCGTTCGTGACCCGAACCGATCAATAGGGTATTCGAAAATAGGTGGGAGGCCCTTTTACGTAAGAACCTCAGCAAGTACTTGTGGCTGATCAGGTTCAAATACGAGAAGATAAATATCGGAACAATAAAGGCGGAAGGTCTGAAAAAATTGATTTTCAAAACAACGATCAACACCGTAACAAAGCCGACAAAAAAGAAGGTGGAGGTCACCAAACTCTTAAGATAGATCTTATTGACCGTAAAGTAGAACTCTTCGCCCCTGATATATAAAATTATGAACAGCCAACTGAGGTTGTAAATCACCGCGAGTGCAGCTACTTTCTTCAAGAAAAACAAGTCGAATATCGAAAAGTCGGTATGCGTCAAATAGAGATATATCAACAAAACCAAATTCAGAAGTACGAACTCGAACGCCAGTAAATTGATGAGTATATATCTATTCTTGAAATTCATTGGTGTTTGACTTCAAATTGGTTGGTGGTTCAAAATATACTGCCCATTTCGGCTTCAAGCATTCAACAACTGCATGGCGGCACTTAAATCCGCAAGATATAGAGGATATCGAAAATATCGCGATCTAAATCTTTAAAAAAACCTTCAATATTTTATTCATACTGTAGCTTTTAGGCCGGAAAATTTAACATTCCTTTATTATTCCAAAAACATAGGGTTCCACACCCGGCACACACCCCCCCAACATATCGGACAAGCTTTTGAATTCTTTCAAAATTGCACATAGGCTTCTCTCAATTTTGCCCTTTCCTTACTAAAAAAATCGGGGGCTATTTTAGTCAAAAAGAAGGTGTGGATCGAATGAACCTAGTTGCCGTTTGCATGTTTAAATATTTTAAAACCAAATAAACAATTGATCTTAAAAACCATTGACTTACAACACAATAGGTCATTTACAAGGTAATCAAAAACAATTTGAACCCAAATATATATCTTATCGACCGCGATAGGCAAGTAAACCTTGACATTTTAGACCAAACCGTATAATTGTTCGATGGACAACATAGCTTTACTACAAACCAAGAAGCTTCTGTCATCGATTTAGATAATTAGTGATATTAATTTTACCTTTAGTTAAAATTCGAAAAATGCAAAAAAGGCTGTTCGACGACTTTTCCCCGGTTTCCGCAAAGGAATGGAAGCAAAAGATTCAATACGAATTGAAGGGAGCGGACTATAATGCAAAAATGGTATGGGAATCACCTGAGGGAATCAAGGTAAAGCCCTTCTATACCCCTGAGGACTATTTGGCGGACCGACAAGCCTCCGCAGCGGCCTCCCCCTTAGCCTGGAAAATCGCGCAACTAGTCGGGGACGGCAACGAGAAGGAAATGAACACCAGGGCCCATCGGTATATTGCCATGGGGGCCGAAAGCCTCATTTTCGACCTATCCGCCAATAATATAGACCTCAAAAAGCTTTTGGCCGACCTCGATTTCAACAAGGTCGTCCTGCATTTTAACCTCACCGTTCCGCCATCGGGCCACATTAACAGCTTAAGGAAGCATCTGCAGGGCCACGGCGCATCGTACCACATCCATTTTGACCCGATCGCACATCTGTCCCAAACGGGCAACTGGTACGCTTCCCAAAAGGAAGACTTGGCAGAATTCGATTCGTGTTTAAGCCTTACCTCCAACCTCTGCATCGATTCTACCCGCTACCAGAATGCCGGGGCACATATGGTACAACAATTGGCCTATGCCCTGGCCCACGCCAACGAATACCTCAACTTGGCAGAGGGAAAATCGGTGGAAAAGGCAATTTTTAAAGTAGCCGTGGGCGGCAACTATTTTTTTGAGATTTCCAAATTAAAGGCCCTTCGAAAATTATGGAAGGTACTTACCGAAGCGTACGGCATACCCGATCAGTGCCATATCATCGCAGGCCCTACTTTAAGAAACAAGACGCTATATGCCCCCAAAACCAATATCTTGCGCACCACGACCGAGTATATGGCGGCCATATTGGGAGGTGCCGACACCCTCTGTCCACAGCCCTACGATTCGGTGTACGACCAAACGGATAATTTCTCTGACCGGATCGCCCTGAACCAATTGCTGCTATTGAAAAATGAAAGCCACTTTGATACTTGCGAAAACCCCGCCACAGGGTCTTATTACATCGAATCGCTCACGGAACAATTGGCGCAAAAGGCCCTAGCGTTGTTCAAGCAAATTGAGGCCTCGGGCGGATTTCTAAAACAGCTCAAAGCCGGTACCATCCAGAAAAAAATCAGGGAAAGCGCCCAAAAGGAACAACAACGCTTCGACAAGGGCGAAGAGGTGCTCGTGGGCATCAATGCCTATCGCAATACCAAAGACAAAATAAAGTGCGACCCAAAGACGGGCCCCTTTGCCAAACAGAATAGGAAAAAAACACGTATCGAACCCCTGATCGCCAAACGTTTGGCCGAAAAATCGGAAATCGATAGATTGAAAAAGGAAGGTTGACCCCAACACCAATTATACAGCAACATTGAAAAATCGAAAAGACATACAGCACCTTAGTTTGGGGCAAAACGATGCAAGCCCACGTGACCCCTTAGCCCGTTCAAACGACCCTGAATGGGAACACCTCCACTTTGCCGCGGGCTTTCCGCCGTACCTACGTGGCCCCTATAGTACCATGTACATCCGAAAGCCTTGGACCATTAGGCAATATGCGGGCTTTTCGACGGCGGAAGAAAGCAATGCCTTTTACAAACGCAACCTAAAGGCCGGCCAAAAAGGTTTGTCGATCGCCTTTGACCTGGCCACGCACCGAGGCTATGATAGCGACCACGAGCGGGTGGCAGGTGATGTCGGCAAGGCCGGGGTGGCCATAGACAGCGTCGAAGACATGAAGGTGCTGTTCGATGAAATTCCCCTCGACAAAATGTCGGTGTCGATGACCATGAACGGGGCCGTTCTGCCCATTATGGCCTTTTATATCGTGGCGGCCGAAGAACAGGGCGTTTCCCCAGACAAGCTTACCGGAACCATCCAAAACGACATTCTTAAAGAATTTATGGTCCGGAATACCTATATCTATCCGCCGGAACCTTCCATGCAAATCGTTTCCGATATTTTTCGGTATACCAGCAAGCACATGCCCAAGTTCAACAGTATCAGTATTTCGGGATACCACATGCACGAAGCCGGGGCCACGGCCGAAATCGAATTGGCCTATACGCTGGCCGACGGATGGGAATACATTCGAACAGGACTCAACGCCGGATTGGATATCGACGACTTTGCCCCGAGGTTGTCGTTCTTCTGGGGAATCGGCATGGACCATTTTATCGAAATTGCCAAACTACGGGCCGCACGTATGCTATGGGCCAAAATCGTAAAATCGTTTAGACCCAAAAACCAAAAATCGATGGCCTTGCGCACCCACTGCCAGACCAGCGGCTGGAGCCTTACCGAACAAGACCCCTATAACAACGTTACCCGCACCACCATCGAGGCGGCAGCGGCGGTCTTTGGAGGGACCCAAAGCCTACACACCAACGCCTTGGACGAAGCCATTGCCCTGCCTACCGATTTTTCGGCGCGTATTGCCCGCGACACCCAACTCTTTCTCAGGGAAGAGACCAAAATTACCAAGACCGTAGACCCTTGGGGCGGAAGCCATTATGTAGAAAAACGCACCCACGACTTGGCCCGTAAGGCCTGGGAGCTCATCGAAGAAATTGAGAATTTGGGAGGAATGACCAAGGCCATTGGCGCCGGTATTCCCAAAATGCGGATCGAGGAGGCAGCCGCCCAAAAACAGGCCCGTATAGATACCGGCAGGGATATCATCGTGGGTGTCAACAAGTACCAGGTCGACGATGAAGGTGAACTGCCACTCCTGGAAGTTGACAATAACGAAGTGCGAAGACGTCAGGTTTCGAGACTGAGGGACATAAGGGAAAAACGCGACCCCCGAGCCGTGGAAGGCGTGTTGCAGAAGATAACCGCCGTTGCGAAAGAAAGAATGGCCCCCGGCCACAAAAACCAGAATACCGACGATGCGGAAAATTTGTTAGCTTTATCGATAAAAGCCGCCAGGGTCAGGGCGACCCTAGGAGAAATCAGCGGAGCCCTCGAAGCTGCCTTTGGTCGGCATAAGGCCAACGTTCAATCGGTAACCGGCGTGTATTCAAGAGAAATCAAAAACGACAAAAGTTTTAAAAGGGCGCTCGAACTGTCCGACTGTTTCGCGGAACAGGACGGAAGAAGACCCCGGATCTTGATTGCCAAAATGGGCCAGGACGGACATGACCGGGGAGCCAGGGTGGTGGCCACAGGTTATGCCGACCTGGGTTTCGACGTCGATATCGCCCCGCTCTTCCAGACGCCCAAGGAAGTGGCCAAACAGGCCGTTGAGAACGATGTACATATTTTGGGCATTTCTTCCTTGGCAGGGGGGCACAAGACCTTGGTGCCCCAGGTCATTGAGGAACTCAAGGCCTACGGCAGGGAAGATATTATGGTCGTCGTTGGCGGGGTTATCCCCAAGCAGGATTACCCCTTCCTTTTTGACGCGGGAACCGTGGCCATCTTCGGACCGGGCACCAAGATCGCCGACGCCGCCATCCAAGTTTTGGAGGTATTGTTGGATTAAGGACCGCCCAGACAGGTCCGTACGCACTCCAAGCTCCCGATTAAAATCCAAAGTTTGGGCTTTTTTACCCTTTCCAAATCTATATTTTTTAGTAAGTTTGCACGCACAAATAAAAAAGCCTTGTTCCCAGAGGCTTTTTATGGCTTCGGAACCCCGTGATTATCGTGGATTTCGATGTTTGTAAGGGAATGGTCGCGTAGCTCAGCTGGATAGAGCATCTGCCTTCTAAGCAGACGGTCGAAGGTTCGAATCCTTCCGCGATCACGACACTCAGAAAACCATGTCCGCAAGGGCGTGGTTTTTTGTTTTTGGAAAAGCGAAACGAAGTTTTGGATTTTGGAAAAAACAAGGGACCAGGGCGGCAGCCCGTGGTTTTCTATTTGCACCATTGATAAAAAAGGAACACCGCAGGTAATCCTTCCGCGATCACGACACTCAGAAAACCATGCCCGCAAAGGCGTGGTTTTTTGTTTTTGGAAAAGCGAAACGAAGTTTTGGATTTTGGAAAAAACAAGGGACCAGGGCGGCAGCCCGTGGTTTTCTATTTGCACCATTGATAAAAAAGGAACACCGCAGGTAATCCTTCCGCGATCACGACACTCAGAAAACCATGCCCGCAAGAGCGTGGTTTTTTGTTTTTGGAAAAAGCGTAACAGGACAGACCAAGGCCGCACAAGCTGGATAGAGCATCCCGACTAAAGTCAGGACCAACGCCTGTGCCTGAACTCCACCTGTTAAACCGGACAGACTAAAAGCAGAACATCCGGGACAACGGCTCCAACCTCCCTATTACCATCGTTAACTCCCACAAAAAAATTGCGTATAATCCATGTTTATTGTAACTTAAGCATAACAATGACCTTTAAAAGGTAACAAAGACCGTGTCGAGAAGCTCAATTCATAAAAAGGTGACCTTTAATGAAATTCAGTTCTCATATTGTCCTGCTATGCTTGGCCGCATACATTCTCGGTCATCGGTTGGCAGCCGCCCAAAACCCGCAGGTCATCGACAGCCTCAAACAGCAGCTTAGGGCCGCCCTGGACGATTCGACCAGAATACGGGCCTACGCCAACCTCACATGGGAATATGCCATTACCCGCTCCAAACTGGATACCGCCCAAATGTATGCCGATAGCATTAGCTACTTGGCAAGCATCAACAAGGATAGGGAAGCAGAAAATTTGGCGGCCTTCTACTATGGGGTCATCGAACGTTTTAAAGGTGAATTTTCAGAAGGCTTGAAACATCTTGACCGCTATGTGGCATTTCACGAAAAAAAGGGCGACAGCCTGAAAATGACCGCCGGCCTCTTCCAGATCGCCACCATCCAAAATAACATGGGCGACTGGTCGGCCAGCCTCACCAATTACCTTCGTATTCTCAAAATCTACAGGTCCCTGAACATGGACGAAAGCACGGCCACCACGCTCCATTCCATCGGACATATCCAACGAA
The DNA here is from genome assembly GCF_900141855.1 of Pseudozobellia thermophila. Classification (GTDB taxonomy): domain Bacteria; phylum Bacteroidota; class Bacteroidia; order Flavobacteriales; family Flavobacteriaceae; genus Pseudozobellia; species Pseudozobellia thermophila. The sequence goes on along the minus strand of NZ_FQYU01000006.1, from coordinate 163,053 downwards.
AGCTCGGCAAACCCCGGGAGGCCCTCAAAACCTATATGGAATCCATCGGCATCAATGAAAAAATCAATAATATAACGGGGCTCTCCATGAATTACGAAAGCTTGGGCAACACCTACCGGGAAATGGGACAATACGACAAAGCGGAAATTCATCTGCAACGTGCCCTGGATTATGCACGGGATGAAAATCGGGACTATGGGATTGCCTCGGTTACCGAAAACCTAGGCAACCTCTTCGAAGACAAAGGAAATTTCCAAAAGGCGCTTAATTATCATTTAGACGCCTTGAACATTAGAAACGGATTGCCTTCAAAGAAAGATCGTGCACTAAGTCTAAACAAAGTAGGCTCCACATATCTAAAATTGCAAAACACCACCAAGGCCGAGCCTTACCTCGCCAAAAGCTTGGCCCTTGCCGAGACCATTGACGCCAAAACCATACTTTTGAACAACTATGAAGCACTGATGGCCCTGAACGAGCGTAAGGGGAATTACAAAAGGGCATACGAGTACCAAAGGCGCTATATGGTTACAAAAGACTCGATTTTGAACGCCCAGACCCTAAAGCAACTCCACGAACTGGAAACCCGCTACGAAACGGAACAAAAAGACCATAAAATTGAGCTTTTGAACCGCGACAAAGAACTTCAGGAAACCAAAAACCGCCGCCAGGTCCTTATTCGCAACTTTCTGATAGGCATCTTTTTACTAAGTTCCCTGATAGCCTGGTTGATAATAAATTCGCTCAGACAGCGCCTAAAAAACCAAAAGCTGATAGCTGCCAAAAACGAGGAAATCAAACTTACCGAACTGAGGGAAGAACTCAGCACATTGGAGCTAAAGGCCTTAAGGGCACAAATGAATCCGCACTTTCTTTTTAACTGTATGAACTCCATCAACCGAATGATCCTTTCCTCCGACAATGAAAATGCCAGCCGTTACCTTGCCAAATTCTCAAAATTGGTCCGTTTGATGCTAGAGAACTCCGAAAATCCCAAGGTTAGCCTGAAAGAAGAACTGGAAATGCTTGAAGCGTACATCGAAATGGAATCACTCCGACTTAAGGGAAGAATCATTTGCGATATAAGCGTAGACGAGTCGGTCGACCAAGAGGCGACACTAATTCCTTCGATGATCTTGCAACCTTTTGTAGAAAATGCCATCTGGCATGGATTATCGCATCTCGAAAAAGATGGCCGACTTATCATCGAGGTTCTCGAAAAAGACCGGTTTCTACACTGCCATATTATCGACAATGGCATAGGGCGCGAAGCTTCCCTGAAACTCCAATCCCATTACCTTGTCAAGAAAAAACCAATGGGAATTAAAATCACCGAAAAGCGATTGCATCTATTGTCAAAGTCGAAAATGGTCAATCTTATAACAATCAAGGACCTCAAAAACAAAAACAGGGCCTTGGGCACACAAGTAGATATTTTGATTCCCATATAAGCCTTTTACCTATGATCAGAACCCTTATTATCGACGACGAAGAAGATTCACGGGTAGCCCTCAGTATCGCCCTCGCTAGATTTTGCCCAGATGTGGAAGTCTTGGCGCTATGCGAAAGTCCGTTGATCGGATTGAAAAAAATCGATGAACTTGGGCCCGACCTTATTTTTCTCGATGTTCAAATGCCCCAAATGTCGGGTTTTGATTTGCTCGATAGAGTGGAAAAAATCGATTTCAAGGTCATCTTTGTAACTGCCTTCGACCGGTATGCCATAAAGGCCATCCGGTTCAGTGCCTTGGACTACTTGCTAAAACCAGTGGATATAGACGACCTGGTTAGCGCCGTGCAAAAAGTTAAGGCGCATATAAGTCTAAAAATGGACAACGGGGCCTACCAGGCCCAGATAAGAAACATCCGATACAACCGGGAACGACTTACGCGATTGGCCATTCATTCCGACAAGGAAATTATTCTGAAGGAATTAAATGAAATTGTTTTTATGGAGGCCGATGGAGGCTATACCGTTATACATCTCACCGATAAAAAAAAGATTACCGTAGCCAAAACCCTTAAAGAATACGAAAAACTACTCCCGGCCGACCAATTTTGCCGTATTCATCACGCCACCCTGGTAAACATGGACCATGTCACAAGATATGTGAAGGGGGATGGAGGTTATGTGGTGATTACGGGGGGAGGTCATCTCGATGTTTCCCGACGAAAAAAAGAGCACTTCATCAAACTACTGCATAAATTTTAATTCCAGCTACCGATCCGCTTCAACCATTTACAAACCTAAAGCTACCACATACCAATTGTTGTTTTTTTTCCAAAGGGGCACAGTGTAGATTGGCACATTATAAACCAATTCATTGCACGGCCATGACAAAGACAACAATGAAAAAATGGATTCAATTATTCCTTGCCTTAGTACTGATGACGGGATTATCCCTATGTTCCGAAACCCCCGACGATATGGAAGCCCCCATCGAGGAACAGACCGATGAACAAGAAGATGTTTTGGACTCCGTTCCCGATTCGTCCGATGAAGAGGCGGATGACTCGAAGGCTACGAACACGGTGCTCGACGCGGAAACGGCCAACAAGATTACCGAAAACCTAGTCATTGACGATAAGGTCATCTTACCGGGCGATTTGCCCAACAACATCAAGAATGGGGAAAGCATCCTAGAAGACCTAAAATTCGATACCGACACACTTTTCTATATAGACGGGCTTACAAAACGTGTAAGGGTCAGAAAATCGCCAAACCGTTCCCTACCAACCTTCTTGGCCCGTGTCGTAGGGAGCGATTTTTATATACAGGGTTCCTTTCAAGAAGCAGGGAAGCAACAAAAGGAAGAGGAGGAAGACACCTTGGCCATTTTGAACTTCGGCCTCGAGACCACGGATTTGGAACTCCCGCTAAACTTCGACCTAGAAATTTTACCCCAAGATTCCGAGGGAACAGTGGTGGACACAACTTCTATTGATGTAGGAATTGAAGACACCAACGGTAACTGCAATTTTAAACCCGATGATTCGGTATTGTGGGAATGGATAGCCACCATACAGGATAAAACGTTTTACTTGGCCCCCATGTATCCCCAAATAACATCGGGTTCAGTATTGGGTTGCTGTGAGAATGGAATAAGCTCCTACACGGTCAATTGTAAAACATCATCACAACGGTCGGTTGATTATGAAACCATTTTTACGGTAGAATTGGAATACCTGAAATTTTATTCCCATGGCCATCTTGGTGGGGAGCTCTTTCAGTATACCCAAAACCTGGATGTAGGCAATACCGATTTTTGCGGTGGCAATGCGGGATACATGAGACGCAATACGTATAACATTTATAACGGAAAGTATACTTTTAACCCCGACTGTTCACTCACCATTGATTCAATCGAGGGACTTACCGACGCCATTTACGCTCCCAATGGAGACTTTATCGCAGATGTTCCACGGCCAGTATATGTCGGAACCAGTCCTGCTTCGCAGTACGAATTTTTAAGTCCGCATTTCTTAAAAGAAACCCGAAGTGTCGATGCTACGCTCGAGCGAATATACGAAAGACGCACCAATACACTAAAATGGTACGACTGATCCCAAGACCGGTACATTATTGGTGGCTTTAAAGGGCAAATGGGACAAGCCGGCTAAAAGAGGGGCCCAAGAAAGAACTGAAGACCAAGGAAGTTTATCCAAAATGTAGTGCGGCATCCTCCCCAAAAGGCCACAAGGTCGTACCCACCGCTTCCACCGCCCTATTGGCGTCCCTACCTCTAGGCAATTTGTTTCTACCCTTTATCGAAAATAAAGCGTCCCCTCTCAACAAATGACGAACTTAAGGGATAAAAAGCAGAAAAATGCACTCAACTGAAACCCAACAAGCTACCAACATGGAAACGCCCCAAGAATACGGTCTTAAAAAATTTGTGGACAAACTGTACCGCCTAAAGGAAAAATTTGAGAACAAATACTACCGCATATCGGGTTATGACAAATACGAAATGGCCAGAAGCTTTAACATCGACCTGGCCGCCACCTTGTTCGAGGTCAACAGGCTACGCCATTTACAAGGGACCCATTTTCAAGGACCTAGCAACAATCGGGAACGCATAAAAAAACAAATCGACCAACTTGAAGAACAACTGGGCATCTTAATCTCATAGACCGGGACGAAGATATTCTTTTATCTATCTTTACACTACCTATACCGAACCGAATGAAAATGAAGGGTATTAAGATTATCGCACTGCTTTGCGCTGCGCTGGCTATGGTCATCTTTCTCTGCAATCTGACCATTACCAATGCCGCGGAAGGAAAAACATTTACCAGTCCGCAAGACATTGAAAAAAACAGGGTAGGCTTGGTATTGGGTACATCGAAAAAACTGATTGGCGGACTTCCCAACCCTTATTACTCCTATCGCATCGAAGCGACCATAAAGCTGTACAAGGCCGGAAAAATAGAATTTGTCCTCGTAAGTGGTGACAATGGCACACGCTACTATAACGAACCCAATACCATTAAGAAAGATTTGATCGCAGGTGGGATTCCCGCGGAAAAGATCTTTTTGGACTTTGCCGGTTTCCGCACCCTCGACTCAATGGTCAGGGCCAAGGAAATCTTCGGTTTGGACAGTGTTACGGTCATTTCACAGGAATTCCACAACCAACGGGCCATCTACCTGGCCGAAAAAAAAGGACTTTCGGCCATCGGTTTCAATGCCCGAACCGTGGCTGGCAACCAAGGCCTAAAAGTACAATTTCGGGAGTATCTGGCACGGGTAAAGGTGTTTATAGACCTACTGTTCAACACCCAACCCAAATTCTTTGGAGAACGCATCGAAATAAAATAAGATCCGCTTCATCCCATAAAATACCTTATTTTAGAAGGCTAAAATAACCGACATGTCTTCCCTAAAGTCGCTTTTAAAAAACTTGGGCCCGGGCCTGTTGTTTGCCGGTATGGCCATTGGCACATCGCATCTGGTGCTGTCGACAAAGGCCGGTGCCCAGTATGGTTGGATCATGGTCGTTCCGATAATACTGGCCAACCTGTTCAAATATCCCTTTTTCGAGTTCGGCGTGCGTTATACCAACATCACCGAAAAAACGCTGATTGAGGGCTATCTCGACCGAGGTAAGGCCTACCTGTGGTTTTACGCCCTTATCACCCTAATTTCCACCTTTACCATATTGGCGGCCCTGTATACGGTAACGGCAGGCCTTTTTATCAACCTTTTTAAGGTGACCGACATAGCCATTGCCCATGTAGCCCTGGGTCTGTTCGTATTCATTAGCCTTGTACTGATCATTGGCCGCTACAAATTCATGGAGGTTTCCTTAAAATACCTGGTTTCGATCCTGTTTCTGGCACTGCTAATCACAACGGTAATGGTGCTTGTAAAAGGAAATGTCGCAGCGGCAGCGGATTTTACCCCGCCTTCTGTTTTCAACGATGCCGGGATTCTCTTTTTGATCAGTCTTATGGGCTGGATGCCGACCACGGTAGAGGCCTCGAGCTGGGTAAGTTTGTGGAGCATCGAAAAATGGAAAAGTGAAAAACAGAAACCTTCCTTGCGCGAATCCCTTACGGAATTTAACACGGGCTATATCATGACGGCCCTCTTGGCCGTTTTCTTTCTTGTGATAGGATGGGCCACCCTCTACGGCACCCAGACCGAACTGAGCGGAAACGCGGTCACCTTTGCCGATCAAGTGGTACAATTGTTCACTACCCACATAGGCCCTTGGGCTTACATCTTCATCGCCGTATCGGCTTTCGCCACCATGTTCAGTACCTGTATGACGGCCCACGATGCGGTGGCCCGGGTAAGTCTTGATACCCTCGACCTCTTGTTGCCCAAGGTGCGGATCACCGGAAACAAGGCTTATTTTGCCCTGGCCATTGTACTGCTTGCCCTGATCAACTACACCGTGGTATCGGTATTCAGCGCCAACATGGGCCAGCTCGTAGCCTTGGCCACCTTTGTATCGTTTGTAGTCGCGCCGATAGTCGGGTACATGAACCTCAAAAACGTCATGAGCGAAGAGATCCCATTACAGCACCGGCCCCATATTTGGTTACAATACCTCACATACGCCGGCATCGTATTCTTAACCTGCTTTTCCCTGTATTACTTTTGGATCATGGTATTTTAGGCCTACATGCGCCTCACTGCAGAGCACAGTCACCGATTACGGGCTTACCCTCCTTACCGTGTTTTCGAATTTAAGACCAAGCCCGTTTGTCCTAAAAGAAGTTTTCCACACCTAAAACGGCCCCTTATTGAGTTAATTCTTCGTAGTTTTCGACAACGAAAAGGGTTCGCAAATTCTGTCGGTGCAGGAAGTCAAGGCAATACACGCCATCTGTACAGTTGTTCAAAATTTTCTCTTCGCCATAGCCCACTACCTTTGTAATATTGCTATCCGCCACCCCGTGTTCGAGCAGGTACTTCTTGATGGCCTCCGACCTTTTTTCGGATATCCTCTTGTTCGAATACCTTCCTCCCCTACTATCGGTATGGGTCTCGATGGACAAGCGTATCTCGGGGAACATGGTAACAATCTTGACCACTTCGTCCAAGGCCAGGCCTATTTCGGGCGTAATCTCGCTTCTGCCACTTGCAAAATAGAAATCGTTGATATCGAGAACCGTTTTACCTTCCCGTTCCCGTAAGACATCCTCTATGGCCTCCAGTCTAACCAGTAGCGGGGCCTTTTGTATTTCGGCCAAACTCTTCGGATTATAGGTTTCCTCAAACGAGGCATAGGCCTTCTTCGCGATTTTCAAGCTTACCCTATCGGTATAGGGTATTTCCATATGGTAGTCGCCATTCTTGTCCGTAACCGATTGTGTCAACACCTTGCCCTCGGCATCGACCAGACTTACATCAACATCGGCAATGGGCACATCGTACTGGGGCTTGACCACCTTGCCCCTAAAAACCAAGGTACGGGGACCCGGTTTTTCACCTACCTTGAATCCATAGATATCATCGCCGCCCTTACCTCCGGGACGGTTCGATGAAAAATATCCGGCCAGGCCGCCATGTTCGCTTTCCTCAATGATAAAACCGAATTCGTCGTATTTTGTATTGATGCCCGCACCCAGATTAACGGGAATGCTAAAGGTGTCGTCGGAGAGGATATTGCTGCGATAAACATCCATACCCCCCAGGCCATAAAAAACGTCGGAAGAAAAGTAAAGACTGTTATCGTAGACGTATGGGGCTATTTCATTGCCCGGGGTATTGATCCTTGGTCCCAAGTTGATGGGCTGCGACATCACCTGACCGTTATTCGTCACCACGTAGTAAATATCGGTACCCCCGTAACTGTCCTCAAAATTAGCCGAAAAATATAGGCGTTCGGACTTCTCGTCGTAAAAAGGATAGTAAAACGAGGTGCTTAGGTCTTTGAGCAAAAATCGGAAATAACCGTTGTCGTAGGCCATACCGATGGCCAAGGCATTTTTGCCCTTGTCGTCAAAGACCAGGTTTTTTCCGTCGCTATTCGAAAGCACGTAATAGATACTCCCTGCATTCGCCACATAATAAGGGGTCGATTTGTGAAAAGGTGAATTGGGTATGCCCTTGAAAAGGGATACGTTGTTCAAGTTGTCACTTTTATCACGGTCGGCCACATAAATGTCGAGATACGACTCGCCCGAGGGCCCATATACCTTCTTTGCCTTCGATTTTCGGCTGCTGCTGAAGAGTACCTTGTCCTTATAGAAGGATGGTGAAAAATCGGCGTGCTCGCTGTTCGCATTGACCGTAAAGATAAAAAAGCCGGCCGCGGCCTCTGCAGGGGATTCCAACAATTGGTAATTGAATTCCGCGTTTTCGATCAGTTCATTGGCCAACTTGTCGCCCTTCGACCTCAAAAAGGCCTTGACCCGCTCTTTCTCGGAGGTCTTGGCCAAGCTCTGCAACATCTTGTTGAAGCGATGGTTCGACATGATCGTGTCGTTCTTATTAATATCGACATAAAGCTTGGCGGCCTTGTCGTACTGACGGGTCTTAAAATACGAATCGGCCAAATTGAGCAACTGGTGGTTGCTCATCAACTTGCCCTCGGCCATTTGCTTGTGATATTCCCTAATGGCATCTTCATAGGCGTAGCTATAAAAGTACTGATCGCCTTTGGATGCAAATTCCTGAGCCAGAGACACCGTAGCCGTTAAAATGAAAAATGATATGAATAATTTAAGTTTCATACGATAGCTGTTAGAAAAATCTTGGCGTGTCGATTTGCTTGGGTTTTCCTCTTAGGTTTTTGTTATTGCCGTTGGAACCGTCTCCCTTGCCCAGGTAGAATTTAAGTATGACCTCGTGCGAACCGCTGCTGAACTCCCCCAAGGGCTGGGTGTTGTAATCATAGCTATACCCGATATAGGTGCTGCTGCTGATCTGAAAACCGGCCAAGGCGCTCAACGAGTTACCGAAACGGTAGCCCGCACCCAAGGTAAAACGATCATTGAACAGAAAATTGGTCGAAAGATTGGTACTGATCGGTGCCCCATTGATGTAATTCAGCAAAAACGCCGGTTTGAACTTAAGGGTTTCCGAAAGGTCGAACACGTAGCCGCCGATAAAGTTAAGCTGCATCTTGTCCTCAATAATGGTGGCCACATCGTCGTTGTAGATACCGTCGGTCAAAAAATTGGGAATCGAGACCCCCAAATACCAAATCTCATCCTCGTACAAAAAGAGTCCGGCCCCCAAGGTAGGATAGAATTTTTTGATGGTTTCCCTGTCCAAGATCGGTTCGCCCGGATTTTCAAAGGTACCCTTCGAAAAATCTACGTTCAAGAACGACCCGCCCAGATCCATACCAAAGGAAAGTTTGGCATTTTCCGACACGTTGAACTGGTACGAGTAGGCCAACTCGACATAGGTTTGGGTCGACGGGCCGATCTCATCGTTTATGATATTGAGTCCCATACCCATTTTCTCGTTCGCAAAGGGAATGTTCGTACCCAATCGGATCGTTCGGGGCGCCCCGGTAACGTCCAGCCACTGGGCCCGATATAAGCCGGCTATTTCGGGAGTCTGCACCGAGCCTACATAGGCCGGGTTAAAACTTCCGATATTATACATGTACTGGGTGTAATGCGGTTCTTTTTGTGCCTGCAGCCCCACGGCCAGTAGTAAAAAGCCAATCCATACAATGGAATGGATATATGTGTATTTCAGTGTTCTGTATCTCATTCTGAGCATTATCTTATGAGCTGGATCCATCCTTTTTTGGTCGTGTTCGTATCAACTCCATCCACCTCTTCCTGCAAGGCAAGGTTCAGAACATAAAAATAGGTTCCGTCCGGTGCATCCTTGCCTTCCCAGCTTCCGTCCCAAATAATTTCGTCGGTCATATCGTTTCCTTCGAACACCAAGCTACCGTATCTATTAAAAATCTTTATATCGTATAGCATATCTATTTCACGTTCGTCCCCATTTTCATCGGTCAGGATCCTGTTGATTTTTAAATAATCGTTCACCCCGTCGTTATTGGGCGAGAACTGGTTGAAGATAATACCGAAATCGGCCTGGGTACGCATCGAAACGTTGACGGTTACCTCGTCGGAGTTGTTGTCGTATTTGCCCTCGCTGTCCAAGGGGGACGAACGTACAATTTCGGCCCTGTTGACAAAAGTGCCCTCCTCGGGAACGGAAACCCGTATTTGCAGTTCCGCCACCTCGTTTCGCAGAAGTTCGGGAACCACCCATAATCCGGTCTGTACATTGTACTCGCCCGTTATTGTCTCATGCGAAAGGTATTCAAAGCCCTCTGGGATGGTATCCAACACTTGAATGTTGGAGACCGCGTCTTGTTCCGATGCATTGGTAAGCCTTAGGGTAAAGACCACTTCCTGCCCCACTAAGGGGTTGACCTCCGACAGGTTTCTGTTCGACAAACTATTCAAGGTATCGTTGGCATCGACGATCCGGGCCCATTTTTCCAGCTCCAGATCGATCCCTTCGGGCAGATCCACGTCTAGGGCCACTTCCGCAACATTGTTGACCAGGGTCTCGTCATTGGGAAAAGACTGCAAAAGTTCGGCCTTGTTCGTGTAAGGCCCTCCTTCGAGCACATCGACGGTAATGGTCATGGTTGCCGTACCTTCGGCGGGAATTTCAAAGATCGTCCACATACCGTCTTCCAGGTTATAGGTTCCGAGCGAGGTCGTATGCCTCTTATAGGCAAAGCCGGCCTCGAGCAAATCGCCCACGATAATATTCCTGGCCTTTCGGGCCGATAAGTTGTTTATATCCACGGTAAAGACCACCTCATCGCCCACAACGGCATCGGGCTTATCAAGGGTTTTGACCACCTCTAGGTCAATAGGGGTCGGATCACAATTTTCGTGGTTGATGTTGGGGTCACAGGCATCGAAGGGGTCGCTACCTGCCACCTCTTCGTCCCCATCGGAAATACCGTCTTCATCGGTATCGCAAAGCCCAATGGAATTATCGGGCACACATGGGTTGGTGTTCCCCGGATCCAATTGATCGACGGTACCGTCGTTATCCGCATCGTCGATATTGGATTCCAGGGCATCAATAATACCATCGCCATCGGTATCGATGGGATTATTGGGGTCGTCCCCCACTTCTTCCCCATCATTTATACCGTCGCCATCGCTATCGGGGTTGTCGGGGTCGGTGCCCAAAGCGGCCTCGGTACCGCCCAACAGGCCATCGCCATCGTCGTCGGTATCGCAACTGCTGACCGAAACGGTTATTTGATCCGAACTGTTCTCGCAAGGTTGTTCCGCCCCGGTGGTGGTATATGAAAATAGGTAATCGCCATCGGGCAGTCCCTCAAAATCTATGATATTGCTTGAATTGGGTGCGACATTGGCCGGCCCGTCGACAAAGGCCCACACCCCTTCACTTGCGGCCGCGGTAAACAGGTCGTCAAGATCGAGAAAGGTCGTGCCATACCGAGAGTCGTTACATGACGAGGCGTCTTGTGGAGACCCGGTGGTTGGCTCTATTGAGATGATAGCCTCGACGGCCACCCTTTCCGAAGTACAATTGTTGGAGGTCGCCTCTACATAATAGGTCCTGGATTGGTTGAGGCTGGGGGTCGTATAACTGGAACCCGTTCCGACAGAACTGCCTCCCGTAGGCTGGGTATACCACCTAACAGTGGCATCTTGGGTGACAGTGGCCTTCAAGGTCAATTTTCCGGATCCGCACTGTTGGGCCCCTTCTACACTTAAGACTTCAGGAGTCTCGTGCAATATCAAGGTCAAGGGCGTTACCGGCCCTGCACAATCATTGGCGGCATCGTAATAATACCCGTAATACGTACCCGGCAAGGGGTTGGCTATCCTATTGGAGGGGACTTCCGTATTAAGGGGGTCACTGGCACTACTTGCCCATCGCAGCTCATGGCCATTGCCGTCGTCGTTCGGGGCATAATCGTTCAGCGAGGTCGTAATCTCATCACAAAAGATGGTGGGTACATTGGTATCCCAGACGGGCGCCTCATTGGCATCGCAGCACGTGCTTACATCAATGGTAACGTCGACCGTATCGTCATCGCAAGCACCATTGCCGGTTACCGTATACCGAAAGACATAGTTGCCTATCGGTTCACCATCAAAATTGACACTCCCGTTGGCCGGAATGTTTATCCCGTTACCACTAGGCCCGCTAAGCAATTGCCACGAACCGTTGGCATCGGCCCCGGTCAGCCTATCGTCCAAATCGACTACCGTACTGGATACCGAAGAATCGTTGCAACTGGCAGCATTTTGGGCGGTACCCGCATTCGGAGCATCGTTAAAGGTAATTTGCAGGGCGGTGGAAGGGGGACTTGCGCATTTATTGATATTGTCCCAATAAACGGCATAAAAGGTACCCGATGCCGATGCCGAATAGTTGTTGGCCAACAGCTGGCCTTGGGCCGTAGGGTTGGCGTTGATGCTCCATCTCAATTGCGCCCCTGCCGGAGGGTTGCCGTTAACAAAGGTGTTCAGGGCCACCGAGGGGTTGTCATCGGTACAAAAGCTTTTAGCATTGCCGTTGATCACGGGAGCCGTGGAACCGGCATTACAGTCATTGTCGGCTATGGTCACCGTTCTCCCCGCGACATCGGGCTGATTAATTGTATACGACACATCTCTATTGAAAATAGGCGTACCCAATTGAAGGATCACGGTTTCGTTATCCTCGGCTTCCGTATCGTCGATTACGTCGATAAAAAGGTTGACCTGGGTTGCCCCAGCGGGAAACGAAAATTGGCCTTGGGTTAGATTCGTCACCGGGCGAACCGAGTAATCCGTATTACGGGTAGCGGTACTGGACGCAGCAAAGGAATAGGGCACCGTAATGGGCGTACCGGTCCCATTGTTATAATTTAACTTAAGTACATATTGGCCCGGATTGCCCGTCGCCGGAGCTTCCACTTCCGCGGCATTGGCGTCCAAGGTCTCCAAGGTAAAAATCGCATCATCATTATCGGCAATGTTGATGGTAACGGAATTATTGTTCGGATCAATGGTACCTCCTCCCCCATTGGTAAGGGTAACCACAAGGGTTTCGGTGCCCTCGATCAAGTCATCGTCGGCGATATTGACATCAACGGTTTCCGAGGAGTTCAAGGCGTTTAAGGTTACACTTCCCGATAGGACCTGATAATCGTCGCCCGCTGTGGCCGTACTACCTACTACACTATAAGTCACCTGATTAACAACCCCAAAAGGGTTAGGGCTTCTTGAGATGGTAAAACTCGCCCCATTGGGAGCCCCGTCGGTCTCGGCCGCCTGGTCATCCGACGAAGTAATGGAAATGGTCTGGGCCATCAAAGAAGGGCCGAAACAAAGCAAGACCGACCATAAAAATATTTTGCCAATGGTTCTCAGGTCATTGGCAAAACGATGTATTTTCTTTTTCATTTTCATAAACTGCCTTTGAATTCAATAAAATTCAATACACAGCAAACAAGTAGGTTCTTGCAAAATGGGCCTCAATATTACTAAAAAAATAATCTATGCCCGTAAATATGGGGTTAAATCGGGTTTTGTCTAGATTAAATACAATTTATACGTAAAAAACCCTACTTTGGGATATCTGCAGAACGACTTTCTACGTCTTTTGCAATTTTTCTTACCAAGCCTTGCAAGACCTTGCCCGGGCCTACCTCGATAAACTCCCTCGCCCCGTCCTTTACCATGTTTTCGACACTTTGTGTCCATTTTACGGGAGCGGTCAACTGCAAGATCAGGTTTTTCTTTACCTCGGTAGCGTCGCTAACGGCCACCGTCGTCACATTTTGGTACACCGGACACTGCGGCGCACTGAAAACGGTATGCTCTATGGCCTCGGCCAGTTCTTCGCGCGCGGGCTCCATCAACGGGGAATGGAAGGCCCCGCCCACCGGAAGCACGAGGGCCCTTCTCGCCCCGGCTTCCTTCATCTTTTCACAGGCGGCCTCCACGGCGGCCACTTCGCCCGAAATCACCAATTGGCCCGGACAATTATAATTGGCGGCGACCACGGTCCCCGGGGTTTCTTCACATATTTTTTCCACCACGGCATCATCCAGTCCCAAAACGGCCGCCATGGTACTCGGTTGCAATTCACAGGCCTTCTGCATGGCCAAGGCCCGTTTCGAAACCAATTTCAGGCCATCCTCAAAATTCAAGGTCCCGTTGGCCACCAAGGCCGAAAACTCGCCCAAGGAATGGCCCGCCACCATATCGGGCTTAAAACTATCGCCCAATACCTTGCTCAAGATTACCGAGTGCAGAAAAATGGCCGGTTGTGTGACTTTCGTCTGCTTGAGGTCTTCGGCGGCCCCTTCGAACATGATGTCGGTTATCGGGAACCCGAGAATGGCATTGGCCTGCTCGAACAATTCCTTTGCTATGGGGTAGTTTTCATAAAGGTCTAGGCCCATGCCCACAAACTGGGCACCCTGACCGGGAAATATATATGCTTTCATCTTTGCTTGTCTTTAAAGTGCGACAAAAATATAAAAATAGTGATCAGGGCCATGACGCTATCAAAACTAAAAGCACAGTCCCTACCAAACGCCCTCGGCGCCTACTCCTTGAACCACGACGAGTATAGCACATAGTTTTCGGCTATACGGTCTATCTCGCCCGAGCTCAATTCCGTATCGATATCCTTGATCTTTCGGGCCGGCGTACCGGCAAAAACGCTTCCCGAGGGTACATGGGTGCCCTTGGTCACCACGGCCCCGGCCGCAATGATGCTATTGCTTTCCACTAGGCAATCGTCCATCACGATGCTCCCCATACCGATAAGCACATTGTCTTTGATGGTACAACCGTGGACGATGGCATTGTGCCCGATCGAAACACGGTTACCGATGGTGGTCGGCGATTTTTGATAGGTACAATGGATCACGGCCCCGTCCTGCACATTGACCTTGTTCCCCATCCGGATAAAATGTACGTCGCCCCGGATCACGGCATTGAACCATACACTGCATTGGTCGCCCATCTCCACCTCGCCCACGATGGTGGCATTTTCGGCAACAAAACAGTCTTTTCCCATCTTGGGACTCTTCCCCCTTACCGATTTAATCATAGCAACTGGTTTAGTATTGATTGGGCCTAAAAATAGGACAAAAGTTCCTTTTTCCTTGATGCCGAAACCAAAAGTTCCTTTCCATTGGAGACGATAACGCTACCCCCTTTTCCTTTTCGGTATTTAACGACCTCGTTGATGTTTACCAAGTACGACTTGTGGATGCGTGCAAAAGCATAGCCCGATAAGGCTTCCTCAAAATATTTCAAGGTCTTGCTGACCACTATTTTCTTACGTTCCAAAAAGATTTCGGTATAATTGTCGTCGGCCTTGCAATAGATAATATCGGATACGTCCAACACCTGAAACCCGTCTTGCTGCGGCAGGGTGATCTTTCCGTTGGCGGGTTTTGCCTTCGATTGCAGTACCTCGTTCCCCAAGGCATTTTCCCTCTGTCTTACCTCAACGACATATTCGACCGCCTTGACCAGTTCATCGATATTGATGGGCTTCGTCAGGTAATAGGCCGCATGGTGGTTAAGGGCGTCTTTGGCATAGTGGTCGTAGGCCGTAACAAAAACGGTCTCGAAGGTACGTTCGGGAAGTTGGTCCAAGAGGTCGAAGGCGTTGCCAAAGGGCATTTCGACATCCAAAAAAACCAGATCTAGGGGCTGGGCCTCGATCAGGTCAAGTCCCTTGCCGATCGAATCGGCCTCTCCCACCAACTGTACGTTCGGGCAGTACTTCGCCAGATAATTGCGTAAAATCTCCCGGCTGTTGCTTTCGTCCTCTATCAATATTGCGTTTAGTTTCATCCTTGTTCCTTTTATTGGCCTTAATCCTTTCGTAGCGTAAAGACCACCTTGGTTCCCGACCCGTCCGCTTCGAGGTCAAAGATCCGAACGTCCAGCTTGTTTTTGTACATATCGTTTAAAATGGCGATCCTCTTTTTTATATTGCCCATGCCCTTTGACTTCCGTTTCTTCTGATTGTCCGTCTTTAGCTCGGCCGATTTCGTTCTGCCTATACCATTGTCGGTAATGGTTATCACCAAAACGTTCTTGTCGCCCTGCCTTAAACCGATATGTAAGAACCCTTTTTCACCTTTGTATCTAAGTCCGTGCCAAATCGCATTCTCGATATAGGGCTGCAACAGCATCGGCGGAATCTCAAAGGCCTCGATATCCGTTGCCTGGCCCGTATCGATCTCATAATCGAATTTTTCCGGAAAACGGGAATGCTCAAGTTTTAAGTAGAGCCGCAGCAGTTCCAGTTCCTTGGCCAAGGGTATAAAGTCTTCCTCCGAATTTTCGAGTACCGAACGCATCAAAGTAGAAAACTCGCTAAGGTACCTATTGGCGCTTCTTTCGTCGTTTTTGGCGATGTAATTGTTGACCGAGTTCAAGGCGTTAAATATAAAATGCGGATTCATTTGGGAGCGCAACGACTTTAAGGCCAGCAGGTTATTGGCCAATTTTTGTTGTTGGTTGCTCCTATAGAAAAAGAAGGTAGCCACGCCCAAAAGCAATATCCCCACCAAAAGCGAATAGATTACCCATCTTTGCCTTTTATTGGTCTCTTGTGCCAGTTCTCGTTCGGTGCGGGCCAGGGCATACTTGCTCTGTGAGAGTTCCCTTTCCTGTTCCAGGCCCGAAATTCGGCTCTGCTTGGCCGCAATCTCCCGATTAAGCCGTGCCGCCCTCGAAATTTCCTGCTCTTTTCTTGCATACAACGTATCGACCAATGCCACGTAATTGCGATAGGTTTCAAAGGCCTTGGTATAGTCGCCCTTGTATTCAAATACTTCCGAAAGTTTTCGGGTGGCATCCTTTTGAACGACTATATCGTCGTCGGAACCCGCCTGCTCGATACTCTCCTTAAGATAGGGAATGGCCTCATCGTACTTGTCTTGGGCTATATAGGCATTCGCAATCTTATAATTGATGCGTTGGGCCGTTATCGAATCGGCCTTAACGGAACTCCGTTGACGTGGGGTCTCGTTTTTCGGCAATTGCACCAGATCGCCAAGGCTTTCCTTGCGCAGCTCGATCTCTGCCCCGTACTGGCTTTTCTTATTATAATAGTCGGCCACCTTCTCCTTTTCCTGCAAGGCCCTTTCCGGAGGCAGGCTCTTTGACAGTTTTAAAGCGCTCTTGTAATAGGCATCGGCTTCGATCAACATATTTTCTTGGGCGTAGGCGTCGGCAATCTTGGAGTTCAGATCCGCCAGCTTGGGGGTAATCTGGTTCATTTGTGCCACCTTCGCCCCTTCTTCGTAGAAGGCCACCGCCTGATCGATGTGCCCCAGACCTTTGTTCGCATCGCCCAAGGTTTCGTAAAGCATCAC
Source organism: Pseudozobellia thermophila (assembly GCF_900141855.1). Lineage (GTDB taxonomy): Bacteria > Bacteroidota > Bacteroidia > Flavobacteriales > Flavobacteriaceae > Pseudozobellia > Pseudozobellia thermophila. The sequence goes on along the minus strand of NZ_FQYU01000006.1, from coordinate 146,227 downwards.
CTTTTGGTACGGCACCAGGCCCCTTATTTCCAATAGGGGCGACAACAGATCGCGGGCTTTGTCGAACTGCCCGTTCTGCACAAAGGCATCCCCAAGCAGCAAGGTGGTCCTCGAGGTTTTGTTGGCTTCAAGGGCATCTTCGTAATTGGTAATGGCCAGGTCGTACTGATGGTGGTATTGATAGACTTCGCCCAAGGCGGTAAGCGACTCGGCCAATTCCTTGGTGCCAGCCCCTTTGCCGAGTTCGGCAATCGATTGGGCGATAAAATCGATGCTTTTTTCCAAATCGGTTTGCTTGTAGGTATTGGCCGAATCGAGATAGGCCCTATGCATCAACAACCGGTTATCGCGCGTTTGCGCAAAAGCGAGGGAGCCTGTTGCCAAAAACAAAAACAATACGTAACGCGACATTTGCATAGGGACGATTATAACGTAAACTTAGTGGATCTATGCGGTCAAAAAAAATGGATATCGCCCCAAAAACCACCCCAAACATGGCATTTCGACCACTTTACGAAACCATTTGGCCCGTTAACTAACCCGAACCGCCGCTTCGCTCATTCCCCCTTTTAGCATAAAAAAGACGGAACTAATTTCACACCCTAAGCATAACCCTTTCCGCAAACCGTCCGAAAAAATTTGGGACGGTCAGGAAAACAAAACCCAATAAGATGAAAGCTATACAATTGATCTTTACAGGCCTTATGTCGGCAGTTGCCCTAAGCTCCCCCGGCTGCGACCCGGCACCCAAAAAAAGTACCTCCGGCGCGTTAATTGCACAAGTGGTGCCCCAGAAAAAAAAGGATACCGAACCCGAAAGGAACACGGTCAAGATCGCCCTGTTGCTCGACACCAGCAATAGCATGGACGGACTTATCAACCAAGCAAAGGCCCAACTTTGGGACGTAGTTAACAAATTCACCCGTGCCAAATGCGGCAACGGTACGCAACCCGAACTGCAAATTGCCCTCTACCAATACGGAAACGACGGCCTTTCGTCGCGTGAGGGCTACGTTCAGCAAGTGCTGAACTTTACGAGCGACCTCGATGAAATATCCGAAAAACTGTTCTCGCTCACTACGAACGGCGGGGAAGAATTCTGCGGCACGGTAATACAGCGCTCCCTTAAACAATTGGATTGGGGCAAAAACCCCGATCACTTAAAAATCATCCTCATTGCAGGAAACGAGCCTTTCGACCAGGGCAGGACGCACTACAAAAATGCCGCAATCGACGCCAAGGAGAAAGGGGTAATCGTCAACACCGTGTTCTGCGGAAACTATGACCAGGGAATCTATGGCAAATGGAAGGAAGGGGCACTCCTTACGGGAGGCGACTACATGGCCATTGACCACAACCGCCAAGTGGTACATATCGATACGCCCTACGACGACGCCATTATCGATCTAAACTCAAAACTGAACACTACCTATGTTTCCTATGGCAGTATGGGAAGGTCGAAAAAAGAAAAACAGGCCGCACAGGATTACAACGCCCAAGAACTTGAGGAGGTGGTCGTGGTAAAACGGGCCGTAAGCAAAAGCTCGCGTTTGTACAAAAACCAAGATTGGGATTTGGTAGATGCCTCTGACGAAGAAGAATTTGACCTTTCCTCGATCGAACAAAAAGACCTTCCCCAAGAACTTCGGGAAAAAACGGCAAAAGAAATCGAACTATATATCGCCCAAAAGAAAAAGGAACGGATTCAAATTCAAAAAGAGATCCAAGAGCTCAACAGGAAACGCGAAATGTTCATCGCCCAAAACCAAGGCCAGGACGAAACGGGCGAACTGGAGAGTGCCATGATCAATGCCATTAAAAAACAAGCCGCCCAAAAGGATTACCGTTGGGAGTGAAGATGACATAAAAAAGCCCCGGCCGTTGAACGGCCGGGGCTTTTTTCTTTTTGTTTTTTATTGCGCTGCGGGACAGTAACAGTCGTATTTTCTCTCCGATTGCCCAAAGTCGTAACCAATGGTTATTTGGTGAAAACCACCGCTGTCGAAACGGATGTCGCCCGACTGGTACGAATAATTATACGAAACCATAAAGTTATTGATATTGGCCCCGACGATCGGCGTAAAGAGCTGGAGACGTTGTTCGCCGAAACTATCGTCGGTAACAAAAGGGGTGCCGTCCATACTTCTTCGGTACGAGATACCTCCCCAGATCCGGCCAAAGTCGACGTCCCTGTACACCTTGGCGTTCAGGTCGATGGTCTTCTCGCTGGTAAAGTCCGTCATTTGAAAAAGCACCGAAGGTTCGAACTGCCATTCCTGTTTTCCGAAGATATACCCGGCCGATATCAGATAACGCCTAAGGTTATCGATAACGGGAATATTGTCGTTGCCCTTACCGTAACGGTAAAGGTTCCGCTCACTTGCCAACAGGTTGTTAATGGCAAAATGGGCATAAAACTCCATAAGGCTGTACGAGATCCCGAGATCTACGTTAAAATAACTTTCGCTCAATTTGGTTCCGGTTATGGCATCATCGGGCAATACCGACTGAAATTCGGTCTCATCCAAACTGCTCTGCAGGTAGGTCGGACTCAGACCGAAGGAAACCTGGTTCAGGTATCGCGCATCGCCGCCGAGCTTCAGGTGATGGGCATAGGTCAATTTGATCCCCGTTTGGGCATGGTAACCATTGGCATCGTTGAAGAAAATGGCACCGACCCCGCTATTGCTGTCCCCCAATCTAAAATTGGCATTCAAGGTCTGCATGTTCGGTGCATCCTCTACACTGAACCATTGCATTCGGGCCGTGGCCCTGATTTTCCCACCTTCACTAATACCAGCCATCGATGGGTAGACCAGGTAGTAATTGTCTGCCAAATAATCAAAATAAACGGGAATGCCTTCCTGTGCATGGGCTTGAAATCCGTAAAACAAGGAAAGGAGCAACAAAAAAAACCGATGTTTCATTATATAACGTATGGCTGGGTACAAAGTATCGACTAAACATATGGTATAACGGATGAAATACCACAATATTATGTACCAATGCGATATGCCCCTGCGCCGAAACAGACCAAAATGGCAGCCCCATCCCCATAAAATCGTATTTCATAAGCGATTCTGAATTGAACCTCAACTTTAATTATCGTATTTTTGCACCAAATAAACAGCGATGAAGGAATACCACATAACGGTCGTCAAGACCCACAACCCCAAAATACTTAAATTCGAGACCAATCATTTGCTCACCAAGGGCGTCAACTATGAGTTTAAGAATATCGACGATGCCAAAATCTCACCTTTGGCCCAACAGCTTTTTTACCTTCCCTTTATAAAAACCGTATATATATCGGGAAACTTTATCGGCCTCGAACGTTTTGATATTGTGGAGTGGGACGATGTAAAAGACGAGGTGGCCCAGCAATTGGTAGAATACCTCAACGCCGGCGAACCCATCGTACACGAAGAAGAAACCAAGCAGAAGGTGGCCGTTACCGTTTATGCCGAGGTTACCCCCAACCCATCGGTAATGAAGTTCGTCGCCAACAAGCGTATCGTACCCGGTACCTTTGAGTATAAAAACATTGACGAAGCCAAGGATTCGGAATTGGCCAAGGCCCTTTTTCAGTTCCCGTACGTAAAAGAGGTGTTTTTTGACCTCAATTATGTCTCGGTTACCAAATACGATGTAGCCGAATGGGACGACATCACGATGACCTTACGCGAATTGGTACGCGATCATTTGGCCGACGGAAAGGAAGTGGTCTCCGAAAATGCCGTATCCCAGGATGCGCCCGGAAACAGTACCCCCGATACCACTAAGGCCGAATCCGATCTAGACGACACCTCACAACAGATCGTAGACATACTCGAAGAATATGTCAAACCGGCCGTTGCAAGTGACGGGGGCAATATCTTGTTTCAGTCTTACGAAAAGGAAAGCAAAACGGTAAACGTCATCTTACAAGGGGCCTGCAGCGGTTGCCCGTCGTCGACCTTTACCTTAAAGAACGGAATCGAGACCATGCTCAAAAACATGATGGGCGACAAAGTGAACGAGGTAATAGCCCTAAATGGCTAAAGAGCACACATTTTAAAGGTTTCCGTCAATAATCACTGCCATATTTTGTATCTTGATAAGAATCTAAAAATCAAAATATTATGGCAGTTTTAAAAGTTATAGAAATACTGGCGAACTCCGACAAGAGTTGGGAGGATGCCGCCAACAACGCGGTAAAGGAAGCCTCGAAATCGGTAAAGAACATCAAGTCGGTCTACATCAACGAGCAGAGCGCCACCGTCAAGGATGGAAAAATGGACAATTTTCGCGTCAACGTAAAAATCACGTTCGAAGTAAAGTAATCCACTTCGACGAACAGCAAAAAGCGCCCTCGTTTCGGGGCGCTTTTTTTTAGCTTTTTTTCCGAAGGATGTTTTGTACTTTCAACCTCAAACGCCACATCAATGAACAACACCACCTACACCAACGACCTGATCCACGAGAGCAGTCCGTACCTACTTCAGCATGCCCACAACCCGGTAGACTGGAAAGCTTGGAGTGACGAAATTCTAGAAAGGGCACAAGAAAAAAACCAACTTCTTTTGATAAGTATAGGCTATGCTGCCTGCCATTGGTGCCATGTTATGGAACACGAGTGCTTCGAAGACCTCGAGGTAGCCCAAGTAATGAACGCAAACTTTGTCAACATAAAGGTCGACCGCGAAGAACGCCCCGATGTCGACCACATTTACATGGATGCCCTTCAAATGATGACCGGTAGCGGAGGCTGGCCCCTGAACATTGTGGCCCTACCCGACGGGAGACCTTTTTGGGGAGCCACCTACGTAAGGAAGGAGGACTGGAAAAAAGTGCTTTTACAATTGGCCGACCTTTATAAAAAAGACCCTGACAAGGTCTTGGGCTATGCCCGGAACATGGCCGAGGGCATTCAGGCCATCAACCTTGTCGAAAACAACGAAGTCGACCCTCCCATAACCCTTTCCGATATCGAAACCTCGGTAAACAACCTATCCAGGCACTTCGACCTGTCCATGGGCGGGTACAGACGTGCCCCGAAATTTATGATGCCGGTCAACCTCAACTTTCTACTGCACTACGGCACCGTAACAAAGAAAAAAGACATTCTCGATTACGTCGATACGACCCTCACCAAAATGGCCTGGGGCGGCATTTTCGACCATGTGGGCGGAGGGTTTTCGAGATACTCGGTCGATACCAAATGGCACGTACCCCACTTTGAAAAAATGCTCTACGACAACGGCCAATTGGTAAGCCTTTACGCCCAAGCCTACGCAGCGACACAAAATGGGCTTTACAGAAAGGTAGTCGAACGTACGGTCGACTTCATAGGGAGCGAACTGATGAACAGCGGGTTCGGGTTTTATTCTTCGTTGGATGCCGACAGCATAAACGAAAACGGAACACTTCAAGAAGGTGCTTTCTACGTCTGGAAGGAAGACGACCTAAGAAAACTTTTGGGGGCTGATTTCAGCCTTTTCAGAGACTATTTCAACATTAACGAGTACGGCCATTGGGAAGAGGGGAACTATGTCCTTATCCGAAACGCCCCTACCGAGGCCCTCTGTAAGAAATACGACATCGAAGCCGACCAATTGGATCGTTCGATAAAGGGCATGCTCGAGATCCTTAAAGGGGAAAGGGACCAAAGGCCGAGACCACGACTGGACGACAAGATACTCACCTCGTGGAACGGGTTGATGCTCAAAGGCCTTGCCGATGCCTACCGATACCTGAAGGATACCCGGTTTTTAGACCTGGCCTTGAAGAACGCCACGTTTATAAACGAGAACCTCAGCAAGCCCGACGGAGGGCTTTACCACAACCACAAGGAGGGCAAAAGTACGTTAAACGGCTACCTGGAGGACTATGCCTCGGTAATCGAGGCCTTTATCGCCCTTTATGAAGCCACCTTCGACGAAAAGTGGCTAAGGCGCTCCAAGGAGCTTACCGAATACTGCCTGGCCCATTTTTATGACGAAGAAAGCAAGATGTTCTTTTTTACCTCGGTCGCCGACAGCTATGTAATCAGGAGAACGATCGAGACCACCGACAACGTAGTACCGGCCTCGAACTCGATAATGGCCAAAAACCTGTTCAAGCTTTCGCGGTATTTTTCAATATCCGAATTTGAGGATCTGGCCCTTCAACAACTGAGAAACGTACAAGGGCAGATCAAGCAAAACGGCCAGAGCTATGCCAATTGGATGCAATTGGCCCTGTATGCCAACCTTCCGTTCTACGAAGTGGTCATTGCAGGCGAGGACTACAGGGGCCAGGCAGAAGCCCTCTTGCCCCACTACCTCCCCCATTGCCTTTTTGCGGGCGGCGGTCACGACACCGGGCTACCCATTCTCCAAGATAGGTCAACGGGCAATACGACCCAGTTCCACCTCTGCGAAAAAGGAAGGTGTCAGCTGCCACTGACCCGAACGGAAGAAGTTTTGACGCAATTGCTTCCATCCGACACGCATTAACAATAGTTTAGTTTTCATCCTTTGACAGAGGATACGATTTTTAATAAGTTGCGGGCTTAAAAACTTTAGAAGTATGATAGAATTCACAAATCTTGAAGAACATGTTGACAAAGCGATAGATTTCGCTTGGAGAATTTTACCCAATCTTATTTTGGCCTTGATTATACTGGTGCTCGGTCTTTATATCATCCGCTTCCTTAACCGGATGGTCCGAAAGTTCTTTGAACATCGCGATTATGACCTGGCCTTGGAAAGCTTTTTGCAAAGCTTTATCAGCATCGCCCTAAAGATCGTTCTCTTTGTATTGGTAATCACCCAGCTGGGAGTGCAGTCGTCGTCCCTGATAGCCATGATCGGTGCGGCCGGTCTGGCCATCGGCCTGGCCCTACAGGGCTCGCTGTCGAATTTTGCCGGTGGGGTACTGATACTGCTTTTCAAGCCCTTTAAGGTCGGGGATTGGATTTCGGCCCAAGGGGTCGACGGCTCGGTAAAGGAAATCACCATTTTCTATACCAAACTGAACACCTTCGGCAATCAAGTCGCCGTAATACCCAACGGACAGCTCTCGAACAACAATGTAATCAACTACAACGCCATGCCCACCCGAAGAGACAATATTAAAGTGGGTATCGGCTACAGTTCGGACATCAAATTGGCCAAGGAGATCATGCTACAAATCTGTGCCGAAAACAAGGACATACTGAAAGACCCGGCCCCGGAAGTCTACGTAGATGCCCTAGCGGATAGCTCGGTCAATCTAAGCCTTAGGTTCTGGGCCGAAAACAGTGTCTTTTGGGCCGCGCATTTTCATGTCATCGAAGAAACGAAAAAACGCTTCGACGAGGCGGGCATTGAAATCCCTTTTCCGCAAAGGGTGGTACATGGTATTCCACAGCAAGTCCAAAGCGAGTAAGGGCGAAACTACACGAACCTCATATCGGGGGTTGTCCGTTTATAGGGCACCCCTTTTTTTATGGGTCTCCCCGCCCAAGGGAAGGCCGAAAAATGCTTGGTCGGCTTATTTTTTCCCTTGTTGGAGAATAAAATCCTTTAGGTAATAGGGTTCGAAGTAGGCCACGTCCTCAAAATCGCGCTCCCTGAACTTCGCATACGACAATTGGGCCATTTCCCGTGCCGAGGGCACCATTGAGACGGCGAATTCGACCTGGTCGGTTTTCAATACCCCCTTGCATTTTTCAGCTCCCGGGCCGCCCAATAGCACCCGTCCGTCTTTAAAGTATTCGCAAAAAGAGTTTTCATCGATAATTTCGGCTTCGGTAGCCCTGATTTGCCGGTAATTTTTATCGAAAACCGCCGAATACACTTCCATACGACGGGCGTCGAGAAGGGGGATAATGTAGTCGATGCCCTGCCTTTTTGCCTGATGGGCCATACTTGTCAAGGTAGCCACCGAAATGAGGGGGACGTCCAAGGAGAAACAAAGTCCCTTGGCTGCCGACACTCCGATACGCAGTCCCGTATAGGAGCCCGGGCCCTTACTTACGGCGATGGCATCCAATTCGGCCAAGGACATCCCGGCCTCTTCAATAACGTCTTCGATAAAAATGTGAAGCTGTTCGGAATGCGAATAGTTGGGAGTATCGTGTTCTTTGATCGCTAGAAGCTCCCCGTCCCTTGCTACGCTGACCGAGCAATTGGTCGTCGCAGTCTCTAAGTTCAATAGTGTGGCCATACGGCTGCAAAGATAATCCTTAATCCATAAAAAAAAGCCTGTTCCCCCACTTGGCGGAACAGGCCCCTCCAATAGGCCGTCATCAACCTATTTCAATTGCAATGGAAGTCCGAAATAAAACTCCAAGACCTTTAATCTAAAAATGTAGTCGTACTTGGTCCGTACCACCTCGGCCGCGGCGTCGTCTACCCTTGCCTGTGCCTGGCTGAAATCGAAGGCGTTCATGAGCCCTACCTCATACCGCTCTTTGGAGTAGTCGTAGGCCAGTTGTCTTGCCTCCAAGGTCTTTAGGGCCGCCTCATACGCCTTCGAGGCACTTTTGACATCGACATAGGCCTGATTGATATTGGTCTCCAGATCCAACTTATCCTGCTCCAATTGAAGTTTTGCCTTCTCCAAGGTAATCTGTGACCGCTTAATGTTGTTTCTTACGCTAAAACCGTTAAAAACGGGTATGTTCAATTGGGCACCGTACGAAATACCGTCGTTGATCCACAACTGGTTGCCAAAGCTCTCGGCCGGCACAAAGTTTCCGGTACCGCTATCGAAGCCCCCTTGGTCGGAATACCGGGTATTGTAGTTGAAGAACGCTCCTAGGGTCGGATAAAGGGCCCCTTTGGAAATCTTAAGGTCTTCCTTGGCCAGGTCGATATTCGACTGGGAAAACTTGATGTCGTTGCGAAAGGTAACGGCCTCGGCGAATATCTCCTTGGGCGACCTGTTGAGGACATCGGATGGGGGCACCTCGTAATCGACGTCGGAAACATCGAAATTTTCATAATCGGTGATCTGTAAAAGTTGGGCCAGGCCAATTCTCGATATCAGCACCTGGTTTTCACTGTTTACGATCTGCTGTTCAAGTCCTGCCGCGGTTGCCTCTATTTCCAATAGGTCGCCTTGGGGCAGGACCCCTGCCGCCACCAGTTCCTTGGTGCGTTTCAGATCTTGTTCGGTAACGGCGTATTGGGCCTTGTAAACCTTTAGGGTTTCCTTGTTCGACAAGATCTGCAGGTAAGCGTTGGCCACGCTCAACCGTATATCGTCCTTCAGGTCATCGAGGCGGTACCGGTTCGCCATTTCGTTCAACTTGGCCCGGTTGAGGCGATGGATATTCCTGAGACCGTCAAAAAGGGTCAAGGAGGAGGTAACGCCCCCGCTTGCGGTTAGAATGGTCGTAGTGACGGGTTGGTTGGTCGTCGGGTCGAACGACAGTCCGGTATTACCGGAGGTACTGAGGGTACTGTTAACACTCGGCAACAAGCCCCCCAGGGCATCGGAACGGTCGATCAGGGCATTTTCAAGATCGAGTTCGTATTGCTCTACGGTAAGGTTGTTCTCCACCGCATACTCGACACACTCTTCGAGCGTCCATTTTTTGTTCTGTGCAGAGAGACTCCCAACCCCACAGAGGAGGAGTAAAACCATTAGTTTTAAGTTCATTTTTCGTTTTTTTGATTATGATTGATGATTGTTATTCTTCGCTTTCCCCGGATGCCTCGTCTTCCTCCCCGCGTTTGATCGGCTCGGTCTTGTTCCAGACCTTGACTTCGTCCGATTCGCTGAGTCCTGAGACGATTTCGACGTTCACCCCATCGGAAATCCCTATCTCGATATCCCTGCGCTCAAATTTCTGATCGCCCGTAGCCACCTCTACATAGGGCTTGTCGGTCTTTCTATCGAATTGCAGCAAGGCTTCGGGCAGCACCAGAATATCATCCTTCCTTTCAAGAACGAGAGAGGCGTTCGCACTATAACCGGCCCTGACGAAGACATCGTCCTTAATATCGACATCACCTTCGATCTTGAACTGTACGGCACCGGTTTCCTCGATGCCCTTGGGCGCGATAAAGCGCAATTTGGCATCCAATTCTACCCCTTCCACGGCGCCCAAACTGATTTTTAACGGGGTACCGACCTTAAGCTTGGCCACTTCGCCCTCATCGACCATCCCCTCGAAGATCATTTTGCCCAAGTCGGCTATGGTGGCGATCGTGGTACCGTCGTTGAAGTTGTTGCTTTGGATTACCTGGTCTCCTTCCTCTACGGGAATTTCCAAGATGGTACCATCGACCGTGGCCCGGATATTGGTATTGGCGCTGGTAGACCCTCCGGCCGACCCGAGGCGGATGATCTGGTAATCGGCCCTGGCGTTTTCCAATTCTTGTATGGCCTGGTCGTACTGCAATTGAAGGTTGTTGAAATCTTGGCTTGAAATTACCCCTTTATCGAAAAGCGCCTTGTTTCTATTGTACTCGATCTTGGTATTGTTCAGGGCCAACTCGGCGTTCCTTACCCGGCCCCGGGCTTGGTTGAGCGACTGTTCGTTCGGTACCACCTTGATCGTGGCGATCAGGTCTCCCGATTTTACCTTTTGCCCTTCCTCCAGAAAGATTTTACTTATGATTCCCGAAATCTGGGGCTTGATCTCTATTTCATCTTCAGGTATCACCTTGCCGGTGGCCACCGTCTTTTTCTCGATATTCGATATAAACGGCTTCATGGTTTCGTAGGTAATGGCCTCCTTACTGTTCGACTTGATAAAAAAAACGGCCGCCCAAAGGGCCCCTAGTATTAACAATCCGATTAAAATATACTTTACGATCTTGTTCATTTCTAAGTTGTGTTTGTCTATTGGTATAGTTGTTTCTGCTTTTGTTACCTTAATTTCCTTATTCTTCCCTCAGGGCATCGATGGGTTTTATGCTTACAGCCCTTTGGGCCGGTATAAGGCCGATGAGCGTACCCAAGACCACCATTATGACCAAGGCCCCCAATACATAGGGGATGGGAACGGTGGGATTGGTATATGGAAAATCGATGTCTTGTGTCAGGTTATTGATTCCCGCAAGCGTCATGGCCCCCAGAATAATCCCCATGACCCCGGCCACGACGGTCAAAAAGACCGATTCGAGAATGATCTGGTTGCGCACTTCGGCGGGAGTGGCCCCCAATGCCCGGCGCACCCCGAGTTCCTTGGTGCGTTCCTTTACGGAGATCAAGAGTATGTTGCCTATGCCAATAACCCCTGCCAAGATGGTGGCGATCCCCACGACCAGGGAGAGAAAGGTAATGCCATTGGCAAAGCCCACTATTTTATTGAACTGCTCACCCAAGTTAAACGAGCCAAAGGCCCTTTCGTCATCGGGGTGCACCTGATGTATATTCTTCAACAGGTCGATGATGTTCTCTTCGACCTGAACCACATCGGCATCGTCATAGGCCGCAATGGAAAACCAACCTACGTTTTCCCCGGTATTGTACAATCTCCTAAATGTGGTAAAGGGAATAAAGATATCGCCATCGCCCCCAAAACCACCGCTTTGGTCGAATTTATGGACACCTACCACCTGAAAGTATACGTCGTCGATCTTAATAAAACCGCCTATGGGGTTTTCCCCTTTGTCGAACAGTTCCTTTTGGGTCCGCTCGCCGATCACGGCCACCTTTCGGGCCTGGGCGATGTCTTCGTCGTTGATAAACCGGCCACCGTCATATATCTTTTTGGGAGCGATCTTGGTGAATGCCGGAAAGTCGCCGAACAGGGGGTAACTACCCATTTTATTGCCCCGGCCTATACTGGGTGGGGTAGACCCAAAGAAGCCCCTTACGTTCCTAGGTGCGATGTACTCCACTTCGGGGATACGGTTTTCTATCATGGTAGCGTCTTCCAGTTTGAGCTGCATGGGCCGCCCGGTCTTATATCCCTCATAGGGCATGCTGGTATTCTGTGCCCAGACGAACAAACTGTTCTTGGCGATTTGCTCGAACATGCTCTCGAAACCATTGTCCATGCCCTTGGCCGCACCCGAAAGGGCGATATAAATAAAGATGCCCCAAAGGACCCCGATTACCGTAATAACCGTCCGGACCTTGTTTTTACTGATCGATCCGAAAATCTCTTGCCATGTATTTCTATCGAGTATAAATCGCATATTATTCGTCTCTTAAGGCCACAATGGGCTTTATCCGTGCCGCCCGTCTGGCGGGTACGTACCCCGCTATGGCCCCGAAAATTATAAGTACAATGGTGGCAAAAATTGCCATAGGTATATCGATATACGGGTTGGTAATGAAAAAGTCCTCGAGTTTTTCATCTATAGAGCCCAAGATCACAATACCGATCAGCATCCCTACAAAGCCCGAAACGGTAGTAATAAAAACCGATTCCAACAAAATCGTACCGATTACGGCACGGGGAGTGGCCCCCAAGGCCTTTCGGATACCGAGTTCTTTGGTACGCTCTTTCACCACGAAGACCATAATATTGCTTATCCCGATGATCCCTGCGATGATGGTACCAAAGGCCACAAAGGCGACTATGATCTGAAGTACGCGCGCGAACTGTTGGTTCTGCCTCAACTGGTCGGCCACATTTCGGATAAAAATGCCGTTTTGGTCTTGTGGGTTGATGTACTTTTTTTCGCGGATAAACTTATCGAGGCTCTTCTCAAAGGCCATGGCCCCGGCGTAGCCTATCTGTGGTTTAAAGCCGATAACGATGGCATCGATTTTGTCGGTATTCCTTTCGATCAGTTGCCGGGTGGTATAGGGTATAAAAATATTTCTTTCCTCGCGGTCGCCCCCGTCATCCTGAAAGACCCCGATTACCTTAAAGGAGCTCCCCCCAATGTCTATGTATTTGCCCACGGCGTTTCTGCCCCCGAACAAATCCTGTTCCACAAGCCTGCCTATGACGGCATTCTTGGTCTTGTTCTTGATATCAAGTACATCAAGGTAGCGCCCCTTCATCATTATCGTCATTTCGCTAAACTGATGCGATGGTGCCACGGCATATATGGAATAATTGTTCGACTCGTTTTTATAGGCCACCGTATCTTGCCTGACGATCCTAGGACTGATGTATTCGAGAAACAGGGGAAAATTCTTCTCGATATCCGCGATATCGCTGTTGTCGAACTCGATGTTCCGATTGGCCTTGTAGCCTTTGTAGGGCATGGTGGTACGGCCCGTAAAAACCATAAAAACATTGGTAGCGTCGTCGGAAAAGAAATCGTCGAAGGTATTGATAAGCCCATTGCCGAACCCAAAGAGAACGACGAAGATCAGGATACCCAGGGCCACCGTGAAACCCGACAAAAAGGTACGGAGCTTATTCTTTTGAATCGTCTCGAAGATTTCTTTCCAGTTGTCCCTACTAAACATACTGTGAGGCCCTAACTTGTTCTACTTTCTTGTCTTCGACAATAACACCGTCTTTTAGATGAACAATGCGCTTGCACATATGGGCAATATCCTCTTCGTGGGTAACCACGAGAATGGTGTTGCCTTGGTCGTTAATTTTTTGGATCAGGTCCATTACTTCATAGGAAGTCTTGCTATCCAATGCCCCGGTCGGCTCATCGGCCAAAAGCACCTTGGGTTCCGCAGCCATGGCCCTGGCAATTGCCACACGTTGTTTTTGTCCCCCCGAAAGCTCGTTGGGCAGATGTTCGGCCCACTCTTTTAACCCCACCTGCTCCAAATATTTCAGGGCCTTTTCTTCGCGCTGTTTTCTTGGGACTTTCTGGTAGTAAAGCGGAAGCGCCACATTTTCAAGGGCACTTTTATAGTTAATGAGGTTGAACGACTGAAATACAAAGCCCAAAAATTTGTTCCTGTACTTGGCCGCCTTGGTTTCGTTTAGGTTTTTAATGGGCACCCCATCCAACGTATACTCACCTGAATCGGCCTCATCGAGCATTCCGAGAATATTCAACAAGGTTGATTTTCCCGAACCGGAAGACCCCATGATGGCTACGAGCTCACCTTCCTTTATGCTAAAGTTCAAACCTTTAAGGACATGCAGCGAATTGGCTCCCATCTTATACGACTTGTGAAGCTCTTTAATTTCGATCATCTGAAGTTTTGTTAGTTATTTTTTTGGATTTGAATACCAATTCAGCAATTTGACCTTCAAGTTGTTGAATTGTTACAACACATTGTCCAAATTTTGTGTTAAATAATGGACGTTACATGGTTTCATCTTTGACAATGGCGTTCCAAACCTTTATTTTATCCTCTTCCCCGACCCCGGATTTGACCTCTACATAAATACCGTCGCTAATGCCCAATTCGATATCCCTTCGCTCAAATAGACCGTTTCCGTTTTCTACTTCGACATAGGGCTTTTTGGTTTCACCGTCGTATTGCACCAAGCCCTCCTTGATGGCCAGGACGCTATCGGCCCGGGCCAGTATGACCGAGGCATTGGCACTCAGTCCGGCACGTATAAAAACCGAGTCTTGTTTTTTTAAGGTTCCCTTTATCTCAAACTGTATGGCCCCGTTTTCTTCCTTGCCCTTGGGGGCTATATAATCCAACACGGCATCGAAGGTCCTGTCCTCCAGGGCTCCAACGGTAATTTCCAGGGGCAGGTTCTCTTTGATCTTGCCCACCTCGCTTTCGTCGACCTTTCCCTCAAAGATCATTTTATCCACATCGGCAATGGCGGCGATGGTCGTACCTTCGTTAAAATTGTTGCTTTCGATAACCTGGTTGCCCACCTCAACGGGCACCTCGAGTACCATACCGCTAACCGTGGCCCGGATCTGGGTATTGGCCGCTTCGCCGTAACCCCTTGCCGTTCCGGTCTTGATTATCTCGAACCTTTTATTGGCCGCGGTATAGGCCTGCTTGGCCTGATCATAGGCCACCTGGGCCCGCTCCAAATCGACCTGTGAAATGACCCCTTTGCCAAAAAGAGCTTTTTGACGGCCTAGGTTTCTCAACTGGTCATCTAGATTTATTTTGGCCTCGTCTATGGCCGTGCGGGCGTCGTTCAGTGCCGAGAGGTTGGGCACGACCTTGATCCGACAGATCAGGTCACCCGACTTCACATAATCGCCCCCTTCGACAAAAATTTCTTCGATTACCCCCGAGATATTGGGTTTGATGAGCACCTCTTCCAAAGGAAGAATGCTACCGGTGGCCACCGTTTTTTTTACGATGGTCTTTATGGAAGGCTGCTCGGTTTCGTAAGTAACCGGATCTTCCGCATTTTTCCGATATAAATAATACATAGCTGCACCAAAACTTGCTACAATAAGCAGAAGAATGATTCGGGTTACGGTCTTTTTCATTTCGATTGATGTTTATTACTTAAATCCATTGTTGATTAGCGTCGTTTACGTCATAAAGCCTTACTCGGTCCGCAGTGCATCGATGGGTTTTACCTTGATGGCACTTTGTGCGGGAATAAACCCTGCCAACAGGCCCGATACGATCAATATGGCCAGTGCCCCCATTACCACGCCCAGCCCGACACTGGGGTTTGCGAACATATCGACGGGACCGTTCATATCGAGCAGGGTATTTATACCATAGATAAAAAGGGCCCCAAAGGTAATACCGGCCATCCCGGAAATGATGGTCAGAAAAAGGGACTCCATCAAGATCTGCAATTTGATCGACCACGGGTCTTCGCCCAACGCCCGGCGGATGCCGATTTCCTTGGTACGTTCCTTGACCACGATAAGCATGATGTTGCTTACGCCGATGACGCCCGATAGCAATACGAGTATCCCCACGAAATAGGCGATAAACCGAAGGGCCGTAAAAAGACTCTGAACACGTTGAAACTGTTCGTACAGGTCGAAATGGCCCACTGCGCGTTGATCGTCGGGATGTACCTTGTGGTTCTCCTTGACCACTGCCATAATATCGTTCTTGATACTTGTGATGGACGTACCATCATTGGCGGTTATGGCCATCCAACCCACATCGTCCCCCCTATTAAAGGCCTGGGAAAAGGAAGTAAAGGGCACAAAAATCTGTTTCTGGCCTTCCTCCCCGTCCCCATTGTTACTTTTCTTTTTGTATACCCCAACCACCATAAAGTTCACCCCTTGGATCTTGATATAGGTTCCGAGTACCTGCTCATCGTTATCATAGAGTCCGGTCTTGACCCCCTCGCCGATTACGGCCACCTTTCGTCTTTCGTTAATGTCGCTGTAGTTGATAAAGCGGCCATCGATTATGCTCATGGGGTCTTGCCTGATGATTTCCGGATAATCGCCATAGACATTGTATGCCCCGGTTTTCAATCCCCGCACCACATTGTTCGCCCCTCCAAAACCGCCCAATTGGTTTCTTGGACTGATAAAGCGGAGGTTGGGCACCTTTTCGCGAATGGCCTCGACATCGTCTGTATTAAAGAGAAAACTGCGCCCTTTGGGCAGGCCTTTATAGGCCTTTGTGGTTGCCCGCGACCACATGAACATGGTATTCGTGGCAATGTCACCAAAGTCTTGCATAATACCGTTCTCAAGCCCCTTACCGGCCGACAACAGCAAAATCAGGATAAAGATGCCCCAGAACACGCCAAAGGCGGTGAGAACGGTCCGGAACCAATTACCGGTCAGCACCTCCAAAATTTCCTTCCAACGATCTTTGTTAAACATATGGCTTTCTATTATCTTCTTGTCTACACAAATCCTATTCGTCCCTCAGGGCGTCTATCGTATGTATGTTGGCGGCCCGCCAGGCAGGAAAAAATCCTGCAACGGCACCGGCCAAGACCAACACGAAAACGGTGGAAACGGCAACCGAAAAGTTGACCGAGGGGTTCATTATATAATCGACTTCGATATGTGGACCCAAAATTTCCAGGAGCCCCATGCTCAGGATGAGCCCCGCGAAACCCGAAATGGCCGTTATAAAGATCGATTCGTGCAAAATCATGCCCACAATAGACCACGGCCTCGCCCCCAGTGCCTTGCGGATACCGATTTCCTTGGTACGCTCGCGCACCACGATCAGCATAATGTTGCTAACCCCGACCACCCCGGCAATAATGGTACAAATACCTACGAACCAGAAAAAAAGCTTAATGTTGTCGGTAAGGCTGTAATAGCGTTTGGCCTCCTCCAGGGCGCTCCAGATAAAAATGGCGTTCGAATCGTCGGGGTGTACCGTATGCACTTGCTGCAGGTAGGCCAACAGCCTGCTTCTAAATTTGACCGAACGGGCCACGGCTTCGTCAAAACTTTGGGCCATGGGCAGGGTATAGGCCAAGTTGTTCAATCGGTCGCCGCCATTAAAAACCCTTTGGGCCGTGGTTACGGGAATAAAAATCCGTTCTTCCTCGCGGTCTTCGGTTTCGGTGAAGGATCCAATAATCTTAAAGGGAATACCCGAAATATCGATAAACTCACCAACGGGGGTATCGAGGTCGTGAAAAACGTCCCTTGCGATCTTGTTTCCGATTACGGCCACCTTGGCCGTGTTCACCTCATCTTGATAGCTGATAAAACGGCCATCGGAAATTTTCTCGTTTTCGATCTGTTGAAATTGGTACGACACCCCCTGCACCGAATAGACCAAGGCCTCGTTCCCATAATTGACGGAAACATTCCGCACGAAGATCCTCGGTGATTTCAGCTCGATGTCTTCCTTTAGGAGCTCTCCGGAAAATTCAAAATCGGCATTGCGAAGTTCTATATTCCTTCCAGGGTTCAGCCCCTTGTATTCCTTGGTGGTCGTGCCCGGCCACACCCATACGCTGGTGGCGGCATCTTGGGCAAACTCATGGGCTATACCATTGCGAAAGCCCTGTCCAAACCCCAATAAAATAACGAGAATAAAAATTCCGGAAGCAACCGACAGTCCCGTAAGAAAGGTCCGCAATTTATTTTTACGGATGGTGTCAAGGATTTCTTGCCACCTTTCGATGTCGAACATATGATTGATTTATTGATTGATGAGCACGATGTGGGGGCAACCGTGCATCCATAAGACTATTGTGAAGTCTTATTGTTACACAAATCAACTAAAAATAATGTTAAAATTACTTGGAGGCCCTGGCCCTCATTTTTCGGTAGATAAAGTAAAAAAGGCCGGCCACAAGTATATAAGGTACCGCCATGAGGTAAACTATCCCATTGTTAATGCCCTCCGCCGCCTTGGTATCGCCACCACTCTCCAACACTGCCCGGCACATGGCGCATTGGGCATCGGCCACCTCGGGCATCAGCACAACAAAAAAAAGCAGGAAAACAAATGTAACAGGTCTCATACGGCAATGTATTTCTAAACAGGATAATAAGGCGATATCATCAAATATACCACAACCCCGGTGATGGCCACATAGAGCCAAATCGGAAATGTTATAGTGGCCCATTTGCGGTGGACCTTAAATTTGCCCAAATAGGCAAAGGTATAGGTTTTGAGCACCAAGGGAATGATAACGATCGACAATACGATGTGCGAGACCAGAATAAAATAGTATACGTATTTCACCAGGCCCTCGCCCCCGAATGGGGTAGACTCCGAGGTCATGTGATAGGCAATATACATCAAAAGAAACAGCAACGACAGGCCTACACAGGCATTTACCAAATTTTGATGCCATTTTCGTTTTCCCCGGCGTATGGCCCATACGGCCCCACAAAGCAACAAGGCCGTTAGACCGTTTATCGCGGCATAGATTGGCGGCAAGAACCCAAGGCGCTCCACATTGGGTATCTTAACACCGAACAAAAGGGCCACTACGATCGGTACCACAATAGATACGACCGTTATCAATCTGTTCAACCGTTTTTCCCTTATAGCAATACTTTCCATTACTCAACCAATAATTTTTTAATGTCTTCCTTCAAGGCCGAAATCTGCTCCGTTTCACCGTGGTCGTTTTGACCTTGCTCCTCGGTTATGGCCCCCCTGTAGTAAACAATGGGATTACCGAATTCATCGACCCTTGACCTCAGGTAGCCCTTCTTGTCGACCAGGGCAAAAAGTCCCGAATGTTCAAAGCCCCCCGGGGCATCGGGCATTTCGGCCGCAAAAATATTGAATCCGGTGTTGGCCAATTCGTAAATCTTTTCCCTATCGCCCGTCATAAGATGCCAGTCGAGATGCGAGATCCCGTTTTTCTCGGCATAGGCCTTCAAGACGGACGGGGTATCGGTTTTGGGGGTAATGGTAAAAGAGGCGATCCCAAAATCCCTTTCGTCCTTGAACTCGTTTTGAAGTGCGACCAGGTTTTTGGTCATAAGGGGACAGATGGACGGGCAACTGGTAAAGAAAAAGTCGACGACAAAAACCTTTCCCTTGTAGTCGGCCTCGGTAACCAACAAGCTATCTTGGTCGATAAACTCAAAGGAAGGCACCCTTCTTTTTTTACCATCGAGCATGATATAGGCCAAGCGATCGGAGTTGTCCTTAACACTAATGCGATCATTTTCGACAATGGAATGCCCTTTTACCCTTTCGATGATCCTCGGAACAAATATGATTCCAAAGACCAAAATAACCAAAGAGACCCAAACATATGTGTACTTCGCTTTGTTCACGGTATTCTTATTTCTCGATTAAAGTCCATTTACCCCGATTGCCCTTTCTAACGATCGGCACTGTTCTTCTTGAGTGCCATCCGGTATTCGGCCAATATAATTTTGGTATCATCTACCATTTTATTGTTCAATTCGGCTACCGAACTGGTGTCGTAACCGTACTTGGTACCCTCGTCCTCATCATCGAGCCTTCCCCTCAAGCGTATCTCCTTATCCACTATAAACACATAGGGCGTACTTAGGTTTTCGTCCAAATCGATATTGGTACCCAGCGATGAAAAGAAGCTTGCAATACTCCTTTCGTCCATAAAGACGAACTTCCATTTGGACATATCGCTGTACTTGCCCAGCTCTTTCCTGATTTCGGGCACCCGCTGCTCCTCGCCTTCCGGCAAGACCATTACCAATTGAAAATCCTTGAATTCATAGAACCGTTTATAGATCTTTTCGTTGAGATTGAAACTGTTTCCCTTTTTGCCGTCAAGGTCGTAGCCCAAAAACCCCAAAACGGTAATCTTGTCCTTTAAGGAAACCCCTTCCTTATACGCCGTCAGGTCTGAAATACCTTCGGTAAGCACGGGAAGCTTGCCAAAATTGTTCACCCCGGAAGCAAAAAACAAATAGGCCACTATGGGAAGTACAAAGAGGACGACAAGAACTATGGTCTTTTTCATAGGGAGAATTGCGTGAGACCGCGGCATGTTGCAACGCGGCGAGTACAAAAATAAAAAAGACGGTTATGAAACCGTCTTAGCAAGCTGTTAATTTATGTTCATCCCGGTACTAGAAATTCCATTTAATAAAGCCGTCCCTATAAACGGTATAGACGTAATCGGCTTCGAACAATAGGATAAAGACCAGATACGAGGCCAAAAAGACCGGCACCCATACGATGGCCCTACGCAAAGAGGTTTTCTCGTCCCTTAAGTGCATAAAATCCCAAGCGATGTAATACGCCTTAACCAAGGTCAAGATAATAAATATCCAGTTGAGCAGTTTCATGCCCAGAAAATAGGAGTGTGTCAAAACACGGGGTTTGTATATACCCAATACCACCTCGATTGCCGTAACAATGGACAAGAATATGAGTACGCCCCAGATTTTTTGGGTATTGCTCTTAAATTTCAATAGCCCCCTAAATATTTCAAGTTTGTGTGCGTGTGCCATTTATATCAATTTTTCCAATTACCGTTAACCAATTATACCAAATAGAAGAATGTAAATACGAATACCCAGACCAAGTCTACAAAGTGCCAGTACAGCCCTACCTTCTCTACCATCTCGTAATGGCCCCTGCGCTCATAGGTACCCAATATAACATTGAAAAATATAATCACATTGATGACCACACCGGAGAATACGTGGAATCCGTGAAAACCGGTAATAAAGAAGAAGAAATCGGCGAACAATCGGCTACCGTACTCGTTTCTGATCAGGTTGGCGCCTTCGACCACCAATTTGGCGTCCTTGATCTTTTCCAAGGACTGTTCACGGGTCAACAAGGTCTTATGGCCTTCCCGTTCACCTTCTTGCACAATGGCCTCCGTCCTGATCAAGATGTTCGGGTTGGCCAAAAAGCCTTCCCTTACCTCGTCCAGCGAAAAGCTCGGTTTATATCCTTCCTCGTAAAACCAAACGCCGTTCTTACGTTCGTGATGTGCCCTTTCGGAAGGCAATATTTTGGCGAAATCGGCCAATGCCGCGCGTTCGCCCGTTTCGGCATTTACGAATTGTAAAATTCGTCCACCATTGGTCTCGACAGCCCCATAGTCGCCCTTGATAAAGGTCGCCCATTCCCAAGCCTGTGATCCAAGGAATATGGCACCCCCGATAATGGTCAGGAACATATACCAGATTACGGCGTTCTGCTTCATCTTATGGCCGGCATCCACGGCCAACACCATGGTCACGGAAGACATAATAAGGATAAAGGTCATAAAGGCCACATAGATCATGGGATAATTGCCATGAAAAAACGGAACGTGGGTAAACACCTCGTCCGCTATGGGCCAAGTTTCTATGAATTTAAATCTAGAGAAGCCATAAGAGGCCAAAAAGCCAGAAAAAGTCAAAGCATCGGAAACGATGAAAAACCACATCATCATTTTGCCATAACTCGCACCAAGAGGTTGATTACCGCCTCCCCATACGCTTTCTTTCGCCGTACCTGTTGTTACCGTAGTATCCATTTAATTTAAAGTATGGTTAAAATTTGCACAAATTTATAGTTTTCTCACTTGAAACGAAAGCCGATTGCCAATGAAAACCGACATAATTCCATTTTATTATCCAACGAAATACATAAAACCCAATAAATAAATCCATAAGAGGTCTAAAAAATGCCAAAAAGTAGCGCCTAGGGAGAGGCCCAAGTACTCCTTCGACGAGTATTTCGACTTCAATTGATTGTATAAAACCACCAATAACGAGATTATTCCCGCCACAACGTGGACGATATGCACCATGGCGATCAAGAACACATAGGACAGTTTTATGTTGCTGGTCGGCCCCGTAAAGTAATAGCCTTGGGCCACCATTTGCGAAAAACCGTTAAACTGCAAAAGAATAAAGGCCACGCCCAGCCCCAAAGTGACCAAAAGCCAATTGGTCGTCATCTTACCCTTGTCTTGTCGGATCGATTTCTTGGCCAGGATATAGGTGAAACTACTTATAATAATGACAGCGGTGCTGACAAAGAAGGAGGTCGGCAGCTGAAGTTCGCTGATCCAGTCTTCCCGCGAACTACTGACGATGTAGGCACTCGTCCATCCGGCGAAGCCCATAACCAGACTCACGATACCGAACCAAAGCATCATTTTCTTCGCCCTGTCGTTCTTTTCCTTTAATGTTCCCTGTGTTAAATCCATCTGCTTAAATAAACTTATCTATTACGTAAACGATCTGCATCAATGTTATATAGCTAACGCTTGCGAGCATAAGCTTTTTGGCCGTAAGGTTATCGCGTTTTTCATAAAGCCGGAAGGCGAACACCAACATCACCATTCCCATCAGGAAAATAATGACCGCCGCCGGCACGGACAGTTCGAGGAGGCCGGTGATACCGAAGGCCGGTACGATCGAAATGACCAGCATCCAAATGGTGTACATAATTATTTGAAGTGCGGTACCCTTGTCCTTTTTCCCGGTAGGAAGCATTTTAAACCCGCCCCTTTTATAGTCGTCATCGAGCATCCAGCCCAAGGCCCAAAAATGCGGGAACTGCCAAAAGAACTGAATCATGAACAGGGTTCCCGGCTCGATACCGAATTCATTGGTCGCGGCCACCCATCCCAACATAAACGGAATGGCTCCCGGAAAGGCACCTACGAATACGGCCAAGGGGGTCTTTGTCTTTAAGGGGGTATAGACACTTGTATACAAAAAAATGGAAATGGCCCCGAACATGGCGGTTTTCGGGTTGAGCTGGTACAGGGTCACCACACCGAGAAGGGTGAGTACCACGGCGATGGCCATTGCCGTCCTTACCGACATGCGACCCGAAGGAATCGGCCTGTTGGCCGTGCGTTTCATCAACGCGTCCAAGTCGCGCTCTATCACCTGGTTGTAGGCATTGGACGCCCCGACCATACAATAGCCCCCGAAGGCCAAAAGCAAAAGGGATACGACATCTACCTGCTGGGCCCCCAATAAATAGCCTGCTATCGACGAGAACACCACGCTGATCGCCAGTCGAGCCTTGGTAATTTCCTTAAAATCGGCTATGGCCAACGTTAACGTGGGACGGGTAGCCGTATTAACAGCAGTTTTCATTTATCTCTTTTCGGACTGCAAAGATAGGCCCCAACAGCTTTTCTTGCAACGAATTGGGCATCTTTAATACAAAGCCCCCAAAGGCTATGGGAGCGGAAAACAAAAAAGTCCCGTTCGCGTATTAGCAAACGGGACTTCTATATCTTAAAGGGATTTCCGATCAAGGAAAAATCCGAATGGTCGTTATTGAAGCTTAAAGGTAATAGGAATACTGAATGGAACCCTTACCGGTCTTCCCCTTTGTTTACCGGGAGTCATTTTGGGAAGCTTGCTGATAATTCGGGCAGCCTCTTTTTCCAAGTTCTTGTCCGGACCACGCATTCTTACATTGCCTATACTACCGTCCTTTTGAATGGTGAACATGACGCTCACCCTACCTTGTATACCCATTTCTTGGGCGATTTCGGGGTAACGGAAGTTTTTGCTGATGTGCTTCTGCATCATTTTCTGGAAACAGGCCCTTTTATCGGATTCGTTCTCGCAACCGGGAAACACAGGCACATCTTCAATAACGGCAAAAGGAACGTCTACATCTTCCACCTCTTCCTCGACCTCAACGTCCTCGACCTCGATAATCTCTTCTTCTTGACTGGTCTCGGTCGACTCGATTACGGTTTCCTCCACTTCTTCCTCATCCTCAACTACCTCGATGATTTCGGGTGCTGCCGGTGGCGGTGGTGGCGGTGGGGTCTTTATCTGTTCGGTCATCGGAACTTCTTCGTCCAACTCCTCATCAACATTCATGGAAATATCGTAATCGTTTACCTCATCATACGTTTTCCACTCTAATGCACCATAGACCAAAGCCATGGTCAAGGCCAGCCCAATAACAAAATAGAGGCCACTGTTACGACCTATATCCGCTTTCGGATTCTTTTTCGGTTCCATAATTGTTCGATTTTAATGTTTGCTAATTTAATTAAATATTCCTTTAAAAAGCAATTAAATTTCCCATTTTAACCGCTCTACTTTGGAAAACAGGAATTTCAGGGCCGCCATTCCGCCCAGTGCTCCCAAACTATTGGCGACGGCATCAAGCACATCGCCCTGTCTATCAGATGTTAAGGTCATCTGTAATACCTCAATAACTATACCAAACCCTATGGCTCCCAGCACCGAAATCCGGAGGGCCTTGCCAAAGGGAAACTTTCCACGGCTTTGCTCCCTGATAAAGAAGACGGCCAAAACGGCCGCCACAAAGTAGAAGGTAAAGTGCACCGCCTTATCCAAATGCGGGATATCGAATTTCGGGGTATCGTCCCCTTTAAAAGAAGATAAGCTGGAAAAGGTGACAAATACCATCCAGCTTACAAATGCCATAGTGAACTTTCTTTTTTTAAGCACCGATGAGCTCTTTATACTCGTCGGCCGACATTAGGCCATCGACCTCGGAAGCATCACTGATTTTGACCTTGATCATCCAACCTGTACCGTAAGGGTCCGTATTTACATTTTCGGGGGCGTCCTCCAAAGCTTCGTTGAACTCGATAATCTCACCGCTCAGGGGCAGGAACAGATCCGACACGGTCTTTACGGCCTCGACCGTACCAAAAACCTCTTCCTTCCCCAAGGTTTCATCGAGCGTTTCCACTTCCACATATACGATATCGCCCAACTCTCCCTGTGCAAAATCGGTAATGCCCACCGTGGCTACATCCCCGTCCAACCTTACCCATTCATGGTCTTTGGTATACTTTAATTCTGATGGAATATTCATAATTTTCGTTTTAATTGCAGCAAATGTAAAGGATTCCCCTATGGTTTTCAAAAAAATATGACCTAGTAGGTGCAGGGGCCAAGCCCGGCTTAGTTTCCAAAGTTATACCTTATGGTAAAGCCGGTGTTTATCGTCGTCTGTGGATAGGCGGTTGAAACGGCAAACTTCGAGAACGAATGGTCGTAGAAGAACAGGGCGTTCAGGTTTTTGGTGAGGGCGTAATCGGCCGTAAACTTGATCGACAGCAGGTTCTGGCCCGAGGTAATCTGGTTGTTGTCGATATCGAGGTTCCTTATTATGGTAATGTTATCGCGCAACGTTAGGTCGGCCTTAAGGTTAAGGTCTCCTTTCAGGCGTGTTTTATTGCCCCCGATATTGGTAACGAACTTGACATCCTTAAAGCGGTAGCCCAAGCCCAAGGTATACTCGCTACCATTGGTCTCTGTCATTAGGTTGTTGTCGAAGCTCAGGGCCAGAATACGGCTTTTGCGCATTTCGGCCAATACGCTTACCGAGTTTTTCATCTCAAAATCGAGCCGCACCAAAGGGTTGAACTCGTCGTTCAAGACCACGTTGTTCAGAATAAGGTCGGGCATAATATCGCCTGTTTCCGAATCGACCGTTGAAAGCCCTTCATTTTCAAGTTGAACTTTTTCGAGGTTGGTCTGGAAGGAGTTTATACTATAGGCCGCACGATACCCGTGGCTGACGGAGAACCGCTGAAACTTCTTCTTGAACCACTTGTTGCGCATCAACCCGGTATATTTCAAACTCCAGTTGGGGATGGGAATCTGTCGGAAGGCATCCAAATTCACCCGTTCGGGATCTTGCCCCGTATAAGCTGCAAAGAAAGCGGGTAAGAGGACCTCTTGCTGGGTTTTTCCGTAAAGTTCGGGAAAGCTCTCCTCGTCGACCTCGCCTTTTGATTTGAACCCCCTGTCGGCCTCAAGCCTGTTCGCGATGACCAAGCGGTTCTGCTTGAACTGCTCAAAGGTCTTTGAATCGAACTCGTCGCTTTTGTTGAAGACCGTACCGATCATTACCGTCGAAATGCTGAAGTTACCGTATTGGTTACCCAAGGGTATTTCGTTGCGCGACCATAGGTCTATGTCGTAATTTTCTTGATAGCTGTTCGAATACTGGCGGTCGGCGGAAAGGTCTATGGTCAAGTCCTTGATCGGTTGGGCGGTGGCCGTGATGTTCAACTGCCTATTTATATTGTCGATATACTGTTCGTTAAATCCATCAAAATCGACAAGCCACCCTTTACGTGCCGCCTCAAAACGCACATCGGCCTGGCTTCCGAAGACAAAACCGAAGGAAGGCCTTAACGAGCCGATAAAACCAACGGATTGGGTATAGCCCGGCAACACTTTACCACTACTTTCATTGTAGTTTACATTAAGGCGTTTTACCATGGTCAGTACATCGACGGCCGTATTGAAAAGACCACTGGTCTTGCCTTCCGATTTTCTGCTTCCCTTGACGGGGTTGCCCGCCTTGTCCTTGCGAACGGGTGCGGCACTGGCCTTCGATTTTCCATCGCGCTTTTTAAGCCCTATCATATCATAGAAGCGCTGCATGTTCAGGTTGGCGGTCAGGTTGTGGGTGCTGGCGTTCTGTATCGTATTTACCGACGATATCTCGTCGGAGTTTTGCTCCTCGGCAATGGCCAGGTTCAGGGCATCGCCGCCCCGCTGCCAGTCGAAGTTACTGGTATAGCTATACTGGGCATTGATAAAATCGAGCACGGGAATCTTGTTGAAGGGCAGTTCGTAGTTAAGCTCCAGCTGCTGGGAGTGCCGATTGGGTTCTCCGAGGTCCCAGAAGCCGTCCCACAGCCCGAGTGTTTCGTCGATTTCCGAATTGGGATCGGACGGATCTTCCAAATAATTGCGTACGATGCGGTTGTTGCTTCCCGACATGTTCAGGCGCAACGACTTGGTCAGGTTGTAATTAATGGCGTACTGCCAATTGAACGTATAATTGCGCTGCTGCAGTGTCGGCAGTTCAAGTTTATCTACCCCTTCCTCAACAACGTCCCTAAAGCGCTGTTGGTTGAACTGCCTATCAAAATTCGAATTGACCGAGACACTGGTGGGCAACAGGTTCAAGTTCAATTCCTTTAACCATTGCAGGTACTGGCCGGTAAAAAGCGAATCGTTCTTGGCAAAGGGGGCCACCTCAAGGGGATCGAAATTGTGGTTGTACACAAAACCCGTGGTTACGTTCTTGTCCTCGAGGGCGGCAATTTCAAAATCGCGGTGGTTGGTTTCGTTGTACGAATAGTTGAAGGTAAAGTTTTCGATATCGTAAAAATTGGCATCTGCCTCCTCCCCACGGTCCTTTCGCACCCCGATCAGGTTCAGGCTGGTGCGCTTGGTATATTCCTCGGCCTGGGTCCTAATGTCGTCGGCGGCCTGTTCGCTTTCGGCCGCGGCAATTCGGTCTTCCAGTTTCAAATCGTCGTAAACCGGGTCGAATTCGGGGGTGATCAATTCTTCGGAAATACCATAGTTGAACGGAATCTGGACACCCCATTTGGGAGGAAGCAACTGTCCTATGTTCACATTGGTCACCAAGTCGTACGAGATCGCATCTTCCCTCGACCTCTCGGTAGGCATTTGATCGATCGACCCAAAGCCGGAGGTGCTGGTACTTCCCGTGGCCGAAACGCTGGCAAAATCGGCAATGTTGGCATCGACGGCAGCAACGGCGGCCCATCCTCCCTCGTTGTCCAATCCGGCCAATCGAAGCTCGTTGAACCAGACCTCGCCCCGAGCCGGAAGACTACTGGCGTTCTTTACCCCTACCATCATACTTCTTATACTGCCCAAAGACGGGTTACCTTTGATCCCGATCCTTAGGGTTCCCGGTGTTCGAGGGGCAAATTCATCAACCGGCACCACCTCACCGTCGACCACCTCAAAGTAGCGTATTTCGGTCAGGTCGCTCCCGGTGATCCAAACCGACTTCACCTTGTTCAGATCGGCCAAGACCACTTCCATCTCGTTGTTGTCGGGCCAAATGGCCTCTTCGGACACGGAGTTAAAAGGGGTAAATTCCAAAGGCAGTTCCAGTTGGTAGAAGTTCTCCGTGAAATCGGTGCCGATACGCAGAAAGCCGACCAAGGGGTGCTCTACGTCATAGGTATCGCTTTCCTGTATTTTTTCGGCGTGCATGAACATCTTCAGCTTCTCGTACTGCCGAACATCGATATCGATGTTTTTAAAAACACCTCTCGAATCCTCGGGTTCGAGGTCTTCTATTACCAATGACAAAGACTGTTCGTTCTGCTGTACTATCGTGTTGTTGTTGTTCAGTTGCTCTCGTACCACACCGGGTGGCAACACATACGGGATGGGGCTTCGGTTCTCGTTCTCTTCGATATTTACGGCGCTCACATCCACAATGGTCGCATCGTCGTCTACATTCGGATCGTCGTCGTCGAGGGTTTTGGTGTACGTACGCCAATCCCCGCGAACCAGGTCCAAGGTCGCAAAACGCAAGAGCACCTCACTGTCAAAACCGGTCAAGTACATGCGCATGCTACTGATAGACCGAAAATCGGCAATACCGCCGATGGCATCGGTAAATTGGCTCAAGGGCACCTTGTATTGGATCCATCGGGTCCTCACGGTGCTTCCGTCGGGAATACGGGCGCCCGAAAGTTCCAACGAATCGCGTATATCGGTCACGTACAAATCGTTGATCGTGGTATTCGGTTTAATGGGGATGCGGTATTCGTAGTAGCTGTTTACCGTATTCATGGTAAGGTCCCGGTCGATATCCTCGACATCGGGCAAGGTCGTCGAGCCCCTGTTGTCGTCGGTTACCTGAACGGGTGAATTTCCTTGGGGGTTATTGTAGTTCAAGTACCGGTTAAGAATGTCGCCATCGCGCTGTAGGAAATATTCGTAATTGTCCAATGCCGGGTCGTCGCCGTTTTGGTCGCCATAGATTTCGGCCTCCCCGGAATCGTCAAGACCATCGAAGCCCAGATCTTGCTGTGCCCTGGCCCCTTCGTCGACATCAAAGGCGTATACCAGTGCCTGTGTGGCCGGTACCGGCCCCCAAACCGGGTTCTCGGGCTTGGTCGACCCTTCCCCGTCCACGGGAAGTCCGTTTTCATATTGCTTCAGGCCATCGGCCAGGATGTCTTCGGAGATATTGCCCAGGTTGATGACGAGCTCACCCGAACTCGTGGCCGTGCCGTCGACATAGGGATCCATCACCCAAAACTGGACAAACTCAACGTTCGACTGTTCAAAGTTCGTACTGCTCAACGAGCGCATAATACCGCCCCATTTCTCATCGGCCGGCACATCGTCGAAATTTTCATTGGCATTGTATGGGCCTTTCAGGTTGGGATAGTAGGCTAGATCCAGGGTGGTTTGCTGTCGTGTTTGGCCTTGGGCTATCTCGACATTCGGAAAAACCTCGTCCACATATATTCTTCGGGTGGCGTTCGTCGAAATATCGCTATCGGTAATACCCGAGGGCCGCTGGTTGGTGTAGAATACCGGATCGATGGTATACCAAGCCAACTTGGCCCTGTTAAAACCCGTTTCCAACCCTTTTTGGGTAGGGTTGTCCAAAAATTCCAAGGGGGTACTGGCCATGGCCCACCCTAAGGAAGACCTTACATCGATCAGGGCCTGGGCCCCTTCAAAGTCGTCCAAATAGGTGGTGGTTTCTCCCTCAAAATCGGCATTTTTCGACGAATTGGCCTTCAACCAGGCTATTTCACCCCGTACCGATAGGTTAGAGGGCACATCGGTATCGATATTGGGCAGCTTATTCACCAGTCGCGTCAAGAACGGAACCTCGGTAGAGAAGTTGCCATTGATCCCGAAAATGGTATTGTTTACCGGTTCTACCCCGTAATTCGACTTTTGGGTGAGGGGCCTTTCGTTCAAATTCAAAAGGGTGGCCCCCAAAACAAAATTATCATTGAACTGATGTTCGACGTTAACACCCGAGAATGTCCGAGTCTGCTGACCGAAGACCGCATTGTTCTCCACGGAAATATTGATGGGGGTATTCGAGGCTTCGAGACTAGGGTCCAATATCTGAACCGTTCCCGCCTGATAGTTTACCGTATAATCGATTCCCTCCTGCAGTTGGCGCCCGCCGGCGGTAACCGTTACCGATCCCCTGGGCACGTTAAAGGCCCCGATCGATATCCCGTTGCTGCCTTCCGACTTGTAGGTTCCCTTCAATAAAAACTTGTTCTTTTCGGGATCTTGGAGGGCGGCCGACTTGGTCAGCTCGTACATGTCCCTAAACACGTATTTTTCCTGGTTGGGGTTATAGCCGTTCTCGTTATCGTAGTCGCCGCCGCCCAATTCCTCGAAGAGGTATTCACCGAAAGGTTCCACTTTGGTGAATATAATTTGGCCGTTTTGGGTATTTACGGTTATCCCCGAGACGAAGTCGAAAAAACCATCGCCTCCCGACTGCACATCGTTATAGGTATTAAGCCGGTCGAAATTGAATACGTTCAGCAATATCCGGTCTTGCAGTCCGTCGGGCCAAGTGGCATCGTCGACCGGGGTGATATAGTTTCTCGGTGTCGGATTGCTATATAGGATGTTCATCTTAAAATCATCCTGGCTAAGGCTGTAGGCACCGGTGGCATAGATGTTTTTCATCATCAGGTCCCATATAGGGTCCGAAACATTGGTAATATTGCTTTTTAGCAACTTAAGGATGAGCGTATTGTTGTTGATCACCAAATTATCGACATCGCCTGATACGGTGGTCGCATCCAAACTACCGTTGGCGAACTCACCTACTTGGTATACATTGCCATTATAGGTATACTGGAAGGCCACGGCCAGTACCTCGTCATTGCTCAACCGTTGGTTCAATG
Organism: Pseudozobellia thermophila; assembly: GCF_900141855.1. Classification (GTDB taxonomy): domain Bacteria; phylum Bacteroidota; class Bacteroidia; order Flavobacteriales; family Flavobacteriaceae; genus Pseudozobellia; species Pseudozobellia thermophila. Next base: position 115,407 of record NZ_FQYU01000006.1, on the reverse strand, counting down.
AAATATAGCCCAACTGTGAGTTAAACGTGTAATCGCTGCCCTGCACCAATTTTCGTGCGTTCTCCAAAAAGGCATAGTCGAACCCTTGGTTGGGCTGGTAGCCCGCAATACTGAAACCCTGCTCGACGGTCGACACGTCGCGGATATTTTCGTTGAGTGCCCCATTGGCGGTGCCCAACAATGCGGGGTCATAATCGTTGGCATTGTTTCGGGGCAGGGCATTGGGCTGCCCGCCCGTGTTCATATTGAAAAAACCGGCCGGGGCATTGTTGTAAATCCTTGTTTTTTTATTGTCGGGGTCGCTGGTCAAGGGGTCGAATTCGCCCAAATCTTGGATTCCTACAATATTTCTCACGTTCAAGGTCTGCTGGCTGCTATTGGTTACCCACACTTCCAAGCGGGTTATTTGCACCTGGCTTTTGATAAAGGGGTAATTGGCCAGGGCCTCATCGTAATGATCCCTAAAGTATTGAGCCAGGAAGAAGTGGCGGTCTTCATCGTAATCGAGGGCCGTGACCGAAAATTCGTTGACCGTACCCCCACCTTGGGCCACCACGGTATTGCTTTGCGATTGTTGTTGGGAAAAAACCGCCGTTACCCTTGTTTTGCCAAATTGAAGCTGCGTCTTGACCCCGAAAAGGCTTTGCGAACCTTGGATCAGGGAACTGTTCAAGGGCATTGACACATTACCCACCTCAATAGATTGAATGATATCGTCTTCGGTGGGCGTATAGTCCAACTTGACGATATTCTGAAAATCGAAAGTGGCCTCGGTGTCGTAATTGGCCGTTACCTGTAAGCGTTCGCCTATTTTGCCCAACATGCTCAAACTGATCCGCTGGTCAAAATCAAAGGACGTGTTCGTACGGTTTCTAGGAGACAGGGAAGGGTTGTCGTTCTTTTGCCAGATTACGCCCAGATCCATAGCTACGGATCCCTGTGGGATGACCTCTATGGTATTTCCGCCGAAAACGGATTGAAAGAAGTTGTTGTTGACGTAAAAATTGGGCAGCAGGTTCTTGCGCGCCTCTTCGCTTCCCTCCTTTTTACCGGAGAAGGCGTCCGACTTTTCCTTGAAATAGTCTTTGATACCCTCTTGTTCGACAAGTTTGTAATACTGTTCGGGGGTCAGGATTATGGGATAGCCAATATCGAAATCACCTACCTTTTCGGAGTAGATGTACATTTTCAGTTTGGGGTCGTAAATGTATTTTGAAACAATGCTCTCAGGATTCTCCATACGTAGCCTACCCAGCGAGAATCCGGTTTTGACCGAGTCTACCTGCCGCTCTTCCGCCCCCTCGTCCTCCGTTTCCTGGGCCGATAAAACACCCATCGAAACAAAGAAAACCGAGAATAGGAGAATACGCTTAAATGACAATTTAAGAATTAGTTCTGCCCCTGTTTTCAAACTTGTTACAAATTTTTAAGCGCAAGTTTAATAATGTTCTCTACGCTAAGAGAAGGGTCTTGGGCAAGTACCTTGTCCACCACTTTTTCGGCAGGTCTTCTTGCGAATCCAAGAACCTCTAAAGCAGATAACGCTTCTTCTTTATTTGTATTGTTTGTCGATGCGGAAACTTCGCCAATATCGTAAACTTTAAGAATCTTGTCCCTAAGGTCCAGTATAACGCGCTGGGCCGTTTTGGCCCCGATGCCCTTTATCGATTGGATCGTAGCCACATCGCCGTTGGCTATGGCATCTCGAATTTGGGCCGGATCCAATGAAGACAACATGGTTCGGGCGATACTTGAACCGATGCCCGATACTGAGATCAACAAGCGAAAAATTTCACGCTCCGAACGCTCGGAAAAACCGAACAGGGTATGCGCATCTTCCTTTACCTGCAAATGGGTATACAGGTGTATGTTCTCGGCATCGGATAGCTTTGAAAAGGTGTGCAGGGAGATATTCACAAAATACCCTACCCCGCCACATTCGACAACGACGTAGGTCGGGGCCTTTTCTACTAATCTTCCTTTGAGATGATGGATCATGGTCAGCGTTTTTCTTTCGCTTTTTATTTTCCTGATTTGGCCCTTCTGCGTTTTTCCCGTTCTTGGGCGTCTATTACGGCTACGGCGGTCATATTCACCATTTCGTCTACACTGGCGCCCAGCTGCAATATATGCACCGACCTTCGCAAACCGACCATAATCGGCCCAATGGAATCGGCCTTATTGAGCTCCTTGAGCAATTTGTAGGTAATGTTCGCCGATTCGAGATTGGGGAATATAAGGGTATTCACTTTTCTACCCGCCAACTTTGAAAAAGGGAACTGGCTTTGAAGCAGCTCCTTGTTCAGGGCAAAGTCGGTCTGTATTTCCCCGTCGACGATCAAATCGGGATGGGTCTCGTGCAGAATGCGGACGGCCTCCCTGACTTTCTTGGCATGGGGGTGGCTCGACGACCCATAGTTGGCATAGGAAAGCAGGGCCATCACGGGTTCAAAACCGAAGGTCGCCGCCACATTGGCCGTGTTTCTGGCTATCTCGGCAAGTTCTTCGGCGGTCGGATCGATATTGATCGAGGTATCGGCCAGGAACAAGGGGCCCATGTCGGTGATCATGATATTTACCGTGGCCACTTTCTTTACGTTAGAAGCCCTTCCTATCACCTCGAAAATCGGCTTTACCACCGTGGGGTAAGCCCTCGAGTAGCCCGAGATCATTCCGTCCGCATCACCTTCAAGCACCATCATCGCCCCGAAATAGTTGCGTTCGCGCATCTTTATCTTGGCACTGTACAATGTGGTACCGCTCCGCTTTCTTTTTTCCCAAAACTTAGTGGCATAACGAATATGCTTATCCAAAAACTCATCGGATGTCGGATCTATGATAGCGATATCGGCATCGAACTCGAGCTCCTTTTTAAGTTCTAGAATAATTTCCTTGTTCCCTAAAAGAATCGGTTCGGCAATACCTTCCTCGTAAACGATTTGGGCCGCCTTAAGTACGTCTAGGTGATCGGCTTCGGCAAAAATAATGCGTTTGGCGTTCAGCTTGGCACGGTTGTGCAAAAGGCGGACCACCTTGTTATCGTTACCCGAGCGCTGCAATAGTTCTTCCCTGTACCTGTCCCAATCCTCTATGGGCTGTTCCGCGATACCGCTCTCCATGGCGGCCTTGGCCACGGCGGGGGGAATTTCGGTTATAAGCCTGGGATCAAAGGGCTTGGGTATGATGTACTCTTTGTTAAAGGTCAATCGGGTCTCGCCATAGGCGATGTTCACCTGCTCGGGCACGGGCTGTTTTGCCAAATCGGCCAGGGCCTTTACCGCCGCCATTTTCATGGCTTCGTTGATGGCCGTCGCACGCACGTCCAAAGCCCCCCTGAAAATAAAGGGAAAGCCCAGCACGTTGTTTACCTGGTTCGGATGGTCGGAACGGCCGGTGGCCATAATAATATCCTTTCTCGTTTTACAGGCCAGGTCATAGTTGATCTCGGGATTGGGGTTGGCCATGGCAAAAACGATGGGGTTATCGGCCATCGAAAGCAACATTTCGGGCGTAACGATATCGGCAATCGAGAGTCCGATGAAAACGTCGCAACCCCGCATGGCCTCCTCAAGCGTGCGGACGTCCTTATCGGTAGCGAATTCGAGTTTTGAAGGGGACAGGTTTTCGGCATCCTTTCGGATTACCCCTTTACTATCCAACATTACGATATTCTCGGCCTTGGCCCCAAAGGCCTTGTACAATTTGGTACAGGACACCGCGGCGGCCCCGGCCCCGCTGATCACAATCTGTACCTCGTCTATCTTTTTGTTCGCAAGCTCCAAGGCATTCAACAATGCCGCCGCGGAGATAATGGCCGTACCATGCTGATCGTCGTGCATTACGGGAATATTGAGCTCTTCCTTTAACCTTCGCTCGATCTCGAAGGCTTCCGGTGCCTTAATATCCTCTAGGTTGATCCCCCCAAAGGTCGGGGCGATCATTTTGACCGTCTGTACAAATTCGTCGACATCCTCGGTATCGACCTCGATATCCATTCCGTCTATATCGGCAAAGATCTTGAACAAAAGTCCCTTCCCCTCCATAACGGGCTTTGACGCTTCGGGCCCGATGTTTCCGAGGCCCAAAACGGCGGTACCGTTTGAAATTACGGCCACCAAGTTCCCCTTGGAGGTATATTTATAGGCATTGGCCTTGTCTTTTTCGATCTCCAGGCAGGGTTCGGCAACCCCGGGCGAATAGGCCAAGGCCAAGTCGCGCTGGGTAGCATAGGGCTTCGTAGGTACGATCTTTATCTTGCCGGGCTGAGGCTTTGCATGGTAGACCAAGGCCTCCCTCCTTTGTTTTTGGTTGCTCATAGTGTTCTTTTAGTTCGGGATTCAAATTTAAGGGTATTTCTTCGGATATGGCACAAAAAGATTTCCAGTTTGGCCTCGCCAAGGCTTTTGGTCTCCGGGCGGCACCCCAGGCTTCCTTTCCGGAAAGCATGCCCGACGACAGGGATGGCCCGACCAGGACACTTCCTTACAACCAAGGCCATGGGGCTAATCAACAATCGTATCCCCTTGCGGTAGCAGCTGTAGGCGCATGGCCAAAATCGCGGCGACCATAAAGAAAACCCCTCCGAAAAGTATGGCGTTTACCGCCTCGTTGTCCAAGAGGTTTTTTATTATCGGGCCGAAGGTTACCGTTTGTATGAGCATGGGAATAACGATCATCATATTGACAATACCCATGTAAACCCCTCTCCGCTCTTCGGGAATTACCCTTGAAACCATGGCATAGGGTATGCCCATCATGGCCGCCCAGCCGATGCCGAACAAAACCATGGGCAACAGTAAGACATAGGGATCGTCGATGTAGGGCATGCTCAACATGGCCATACCGGTCAGGGCCAGACTAAGTACATACACCCTTTTTGAACCGTGCCTGCCAGCGAGGGGCACCAGGGCCAGGGCCACTACCATGGTCACCAGGTTATAGGTACCGTTCATGAGTCCGGTTTGCGCCAAAGCTTGTTCCGATAGGGCCTGGATATTCTGGGCAAAGGCCATATCGTCGCTCCCTATGGGGCTACCTGCGTTGCACGCGGCCATTATCGAATCGAACCTTTCGGTATCGGCCCCGTCAATACCGAACATACTCGATCTTAGCATGGGGGTAATAAACTGCCAATACACGAAAAGGGCGTACCATTGGAACAGATAAACGCCGGCCAATCGCCACATCAGCTTGGGCATCTGGCCGATGGCCTTGTAGATTTCCACAAACGGGACAAGGACCCTTTTCGCCAAGGGTTGGCCCGCATGTTCGTTAATATGTTCCAGTTCATTGGGCGTGGGCGGGATTTCGGGAGTTTTCCAAACGGACCACAAGATGGTACCCAGTGAGGCCATGCCCCCCAGAAAAAAGGAGTAGTATACCCAAACGGGTATGGCCGACACCACCTCGGTGGCCGTAGAGCACAAGCCCGAACCCTCATTGGGCACACTGAACCAGTCTTGGAAGAGGAAGAGGGAAAAATTGGCCAAGGTAATGCCCGCCCCCACGAACAGGCTCTGCATCTGAAAACCGTAGGTCAACTGCCTGTCGGGCAGCTTGTCGCCGACAAAGGCCCTGTAGGGTTCCATGGCCGTGTTGTTGGCCGCATCCAAAATCCACAAGAGCCCCACGGCAAACCACAGATGCGAACTAAAGGGAAAGGCGAACAGGCATAGGCTGGCCACTATGGCCCCTATCAAGAAAAAGGGTTTTCTCCTGCCCCATCGAGGCGACCAGGTCTTATCGGAAATGGCCCCTATAATCGGTTGGACCAACAGCCCGGTAACGGGTCCGGCGAGATTGAGCAAGGGCAATTCTTCGTGGTGCGCCCCAAGAAAGGAAAAAATAGGGTTGATCGCCGTTTGTTGCAGGCCGAAACTGAACTGGATCCCGAAAAAACCCACGTTCATGTTCCAAATTTGCCAAAAGCTCAAGGATGGCTTCCCTATTTTCATCTTTTAAAGGTTTGATGGCTCTATTTACCTCAACAAGATACTATTTTATTTTAAGCCATTTACCTAGGGTTAGTAGGGGCAAAATTCAAAAAGTCCCCTTGCCGACTTACCACAGTTTCAATTCGGCGGCCTTCCCCTTACGGGAGAAACGTATTCGCATTTCCATAGCTTCCAGATCGATGAAGAGCTCGGCCCAATCCCCCGAATTGCTCCATTTAAGGTGAAGGGTATAAGACGGTGTCTCCATCATTTCAAATACCCCGTCGAAGGCGGGATGGTCGTTTCGCAACAGCATAAGTTTCCTAAACCTATCAAAAAATTCGCTGTCAACCCTTTCCGATATTTCCCTTTTGGTAAAGTAGTGCCTGTTGATATCCCTTCCAACATTGGTCTTTTCAAGCAGCTCCATATCGTTCCCGACCCCAAAAAGGCCTACATAATACACCTGGGGCACCCCAGGAACAAAAAATTGTATGGCCCTGGCCATCAAATAGCTTTTTTCGCTCCGACCCAAAGCCTCAAAGTACGTGCAATTTACCTGGTACAGGTCGAGATTGGAGGCCGATCCGCCCGTGGCCCTTCGGCTAGTGCCCTTGCTGTTCCCATGTATCTTATCGACTATCCGGCCTAATGCACCATCTTCGATAAGACCGGCTTTCCCTCCTTCCGAAGCCACGTCGACAATACCTATGCCGTCGTGGGTATCGAGCACGGTAATCACATTGCGCGGGGCCACGTGGAGCCATTTCTTAAGATTGGAGGCATTGCGGTTGAACAGGGTGTCTAGGACTAGCACCGGCAGGGCAAAATCGTAAACATAATCTACGCGTTTCGCTATTTCTATTTGCGTTTTGTAGTGCGAATGGATCTCTACCAATACCGAAATGCCCATGCGCCGTGCCTTCTCGCCAATCGAAGCGATAAAATCAAAGGTCTCGTCGATCATAAAGCAAGAGGTACCCGCCTTTTTGATGGCATAGCCGACAGCATCCAAGCGGACCATGGAGACCCCTGCTCCTTGAAAAACCCGTAATATGGCGTCGAGATACTTTTTCCCTTGTTCGGAACGCACATCGATATCGATTTGGTTTGGGGTAAAGGTCGTCCAGACATTTTTCTCGGTGCCATCGCTCAACGTAAACCTCGTAAACGGCAGCCCCGGCCTAGGCCGGTATATCTTGGCCAGCTCCTCTTGGGTAGGGCCATGGGGAAACACCTTATCTTCGGTAAGGATCAGGTCGTAGAACTCCGAGGCCTTTCCTCTTTGCAAATAGTCTTGAAACTGGACCGATTCCGCCGAAATATGGTTGACGATCATATCGGCCATAATATCGGTATGCCCACTAACTTGCCTTAAATCGTCCCAATCCCCGATTCGCGGATCTATCCGTGTATGGTCAATGGGGTCAAATCCCGCGTCTTGCCCATCAATGGGGGTAAAAAAAGGAAGGATGTGAACCCCTCCGAAAAGTCCCTTGAGCTCGGTTTGCAACAATGCATTTAGTTCTGAAATATTGTCGCAGCCCAAACGGTCAACGTAAGTGATCAGCTGTACTTTGTTTTGCATAGGCCAAAGAAATAATACTTGATTCGGGCCGTGTCCAAAAAAACCCGACACGGGCATTTACCGACATCTTCGGGGCAAGATAGAAAACTCGGACACCAATCCTCAGCGACAAAAAAAAAGATATCAACCGAAAACGTTAGAGGTGAAAAAAAGGTGTTTCACGGCTTCGTTTGAGCAAAGAACCGGAGACGGAACGATAAGGAAAAAGGGACGGGGGAGCTATTTTAGGAAATCGATATTTCGCTTAAGACCCGTATATTTAGTACGTTTAACGGCCGACTTTTTAAAGACCTTGCGAAACACCTCTTCGGTTATTTCCTCCCAATCCTGCCTTGTCATATCGAGCAGATCCGGATGCGGGTCGAACAAGGGTTCGCTGTGCGGTTTGGAAAATCGGTTCCACGGACAAACATCCTGGCATACATCACAACCAAAGGCCCAATCGTCGAACTTACCCCGGTAGTCCTCCGGAATCTCGTTCTTGAGCTCTATGGTAAAATAAGAGATACACTTGCTGCCATCGACCACATAAGGTTCGACAATGGCCTGGGTCGGGCAGGCATCGATGCAGGCGGTACATGTACCGCAATGGTCGGTGACCGGGGTGTCATAGGCCAATTCCAAATCGACGATAAGTTCCGCTATAAAATAAAACGACCCCACTTTTTGGGTGATTAGGTTGCTGTTCTTGCCCACCCAGCCCAAACCGCTTTTGGCGGCCCAGGCCTTGTCGAGAACCGGGGCCGAATCGACAAAGGCCCGGCCGTTCACCTCACCGATTTCGCTCGAAATAAATTCTTGCAACTGCCTTAATTTCGACTTGATGACATGGTGGTAATCTTGCCCGTAGGCATATTTTGAAATTTTGTAGCTGCCCTCGTCCTGCTTTTTTTCAGGATAGTAGTTGAGCAGGAGCGATATGACCGATTGGGCGCCATCGACCAATAAACGGGGATCCAACCGCTTATCAAAATGGTTCTCCATATACCCCATTTCACCGTGCATCCCCTTTTTGAGCCAGGTTTCCAACCGGGGAGCCTCCTCTTCCAAAAAATCGGCCTTGGATATACCGCACGACAGAAAGCCAAGGCGTTTGGCCTCGTCCTTTATCAACTTGCTGTAGTCGGCTTTTTTATTCAAGATGCTCCCAATTTAACACGGGGTGAAGTTACGATTAATGTGGGTGGGCAAAAAACTAGGCCCGGTCCATTCTTCAAAAAACTAGCGGGGTTCGAATTTTATCGGTACCTGTACGGGCTTCAACGAAATCAATGGGTTCAGCTCTATGTTTTCCAGGGGCGTCGCCAGCCTGTAGCGCCTTACCACCAGCGCTACGACCATCAACATTTCGTACATGGCGAAATTGTTGCCCACGCACATCCGCGGACCGGCCCCAAAGGGATAGTAGTAGTTGGAACAGTCTTTCTTGTTCGTGGCATCAAAGCGTTCGGGAACGAACTCCCCGGGGTTCTTCCAAAACCCTTTATGGCGGTGCAGCTCGTATATGCTCATCAACCACACCGTTCCCTTCTTGTACCCATGGCCGGCAACGGTGTCGGTTTCGAGGGCTACCCGATCTATTACATAGACCGGAGGATAGAGGCGCATGGCTTCCTCGACACACTGCCTTGTATAGCGCAATCCGTTTAAGAATGCCATCATGTCCCCATTGAAATCGATTTTCCCGACCTCTTCGTAGAGCCGTTCCTGCACCGCCTTGTGCCCGGCCAATAAAAACAGGGTAAAACTAAGGGCATTGGCCGTGGTCTCATGGCCGGCGGTAAACAGGATCAAGACTTCGTCGATCAGTTGTTTTCGCGACATGGCCCCTCCATTTTCGTACCTGGCCTTTAAGAGCATATCCAAAAGATCGTCTTTATCGTCGCCCGAGTCTACCCTTTCCTGAATAATGGCATTCAGTATTTCGCGGGCCTCCTTGGCCAGACCGAGATGCCTTCCAACCTGCCCGGAGAGGTAAAACCACCACTTTTTAAAAGGCTGCCTCATCTCTTTGATCAGCATCTCTTGGTTTGTCCCGGTTATATGCTGTAGCCTGCGCATACGGTCCCTGATATCATCGGCACTAAACAGGGATCGGGCCACCACTTGAAAAGCCAGGTCGCCCATCAAGGGAAAAACATCAAAGGTTCGGCCTGCCTCGATGCGCTGTAGCTCCCCTTCGATACCCTTGTACATAATCTGCAGGAGCCCTTCCAACTTCTTCTTGTGAAAGGCCGGTTGCACCATGCGGCGGTGAACCCGCCAAAAATCACCGTTGGCCGTGAGTATACCATGGCCTATATATTTGGCCAGGTCCTTGGTCTGCAAAGACGATTTGTAATAATTCTTATGGTTTTGTTGGAGGATGTACTTTATGGTTTCGGCATCCCGTGTAAAGACCACCTTGCCGCCCATACCGATATTGACCAAAAAGGTATCGCCGTGCTTTTCGAAATTCTCCTTATGAAAGGGAAGGGGGTTCTGAAGTATCCGCCGGCGATTTTTAAAAACCTCCCATTGGGAAACGGTAACCAAGGTTTTTTTCTTTTCGGCCATTGACGGTAACTATAAAGCAGGCTATTGCCCGTGTGAATTAAAACAAGCCTGGCTGGGTACCGGGACGGGTCTTTCCCAAATGCCTATAGGCAAGTTCGGTGACTTCGCGTCCACGCGGCGTTCTCATGATAAAGCCTTGCTGTATCAAAAAAGGTTCGTATACCTCTTCAATGGTTTCTGCGCTTTCCGATACGGCGGTCGCCAAAGTGGTGATCCCCACGGGGCCGCCCTTGAACTTATCGATGATCGTGGTCAATATCTTGTTGTCCATTTCGTCCAATCCGTGGGCATCTACGTTCAAGGCCTGCAGCCCGAACCTCGAAATCTCGATATCGATACTACCGTTGCCCTTGATCTGCGCAAAATCGCGTACCCGACGAAGCAGGGCATTGGAGATTCGCGGTGTACCCCGGCTACGTCCGGCAATTTCAATGGCCGCCTCATTGGTAATCGGCACCTTCAAGATTTCGGCACTGCGCTGTACTATGGTCGAAAGCAGCTCGGTATCGTAATACTGCAAGCGGCTCGAAATTCCGAACCGTGCCCTCATGGGGGCCGTCAACAATCCCGATCGGGTAGTGGCGCCTATCAGGGTAAAGGGGTTCAGGTTGATCTGTACCGACCGGGCATTCGGCCCCGTTTCGATCATGATATCGATCTTGTAGTCTTCCATGGCCGAGTAGAGGTACTCTTCGACGATGGGACTCAACCGGTGTATTTCGTCAATAAAGAGCACATCGCGCTCATCGAGGTTGGTCAGTAGTCCGGCCAGGTCGCCGGGCTTGTCCAAAACGGGTCCCGAGGTCACCTTGATACCTACCCCGAGCTCATTGGCGAGAATATGGGCCAAGGTCGTCTTACCCAATCCCGGAGGGCCGTGAAAAAGGGTATGGTCCAGCGCCTCGCCCCGTTGATTGGCAGCCTGAACAAATATCTTGAGGTTTTCCAAAACCTGCTGCTGCCCCGTAAAATCGTCAAAACTTATGGGCCTGAGCGCCTTTTCAATATCGATTTCCTCAGGGGAAAAATTATCGCCAGTGGGGTCTAAATACTCGTTCATACGCTAACAAAGATAACAGAAAGGAAGCATAGTTTACACAAACTACCATCAAATCAAAACCTAGGTATACCAAGGGCACCCTTATCGGTTGGATCGGTGGGCTTGTTTGAAATTAGACAAAAAATCGTAATTTCAATTTATGCAAAAGAAAACCTACTCCGCCCAACTTTTACAATACATCCCTTTCTTTTATGTCATCTGGTCCGACGACCTGGTAACCGCTTCCGAAATCAACGTGGTTCAAAATGCCCTAAAGAAAGATCCATCCTTATCAAAGGAACAAAAAGACCAACTGTTGGGTTGGTTAGATCCGGAAAGGCCGCCGAAAGCCGCCGAAATGAAAAATTGGAAGCAGACCATTTCAAGCTCACGGGTAAAATTGGTCGAAAGCGTCAATTTTCCACTGGCCATTTTCAGTCAGCGGCTGACAGCGCATTACTACCACGAGCATCCCTTTAACGAACACCTAAAGCAAATAGAAATCCACCTCGGCATACAGCCCAACCACTACAAGCATTTATTCGATGTCGAGGTAGCGCACAACCCTAATTCCGATTATTACAGTGCCCGCGAGATCGATACCTTGCTCAAGGGGAAGCACGCCAAACTTATCGACGGCTTTAGGGCGACCTTGAACGACCCTATTTTCGAATGGGACATACACCGGGACAAGGAAGATTTCAGGGAGGTGGTACTGGACCAAGTAAAATTTTTGGCCCGTAGAGACTATGGGGCCCTGGCCTACCCCGAAGCGTACGGGGGCACGTACGATATGGAAGGCTATGCCCATATGTTCGAAAACTTGATGTACGTCGACGGAAGCCTTACCATCAAGTTCGGGGTACAGTTCGGCCTTTTTGGTGGCAGCATTCAAAAACTGGGCACCAAAAAACATCACGACAAGTATTTGAACGAGGCCGGAAAAGCCGAGCTTCTAGGCTGCTTTGCCATGACGGAAACCGGGCACGGTTCGAACGTACGCGGTATAAGGACCACGGCCACGTACGACCCCGCGACCGACAGCATCGTGATCCACACCCCCGGTAAGAACGACAACAAAGAATACATCGGCAACGCGCTTCACTCGAAGATGGCATCGGTCTTTGCCCAATTGATCGTCAACGGAAAGAACCAAGGCGTCCATGCCATCCTCGTTCCTTTAAGGAATGAGGCCCATGAGCTTTTACCCGGGATTACCGTTGAGGACAATGGATACAAATTGGGACTCAACGGGGTCGACAATGGCAAGATCTGGTTCGACCAGGTCGCCGTACCCCGGGAAAACCTTTTGAACAACTATGGCGATATTGATAAAGAAGGTAACTACCACTCCCATATAAAAAATCCGAACAAAAGGTTCTTCACCATGTTGGGCACTTTGGTAGGCGGGCGAATTTGTGTAGCACGCGCAGGATTGGGCGGTGCAAAATTCGCCTTGGGCGTGGCGGTAAAGCACGCCCTGAGACGACGACAGTTCAACGACAGCATCAAGATACAGGAAGACCTGCTGATGGACTACCCTTCGCATCAACTGCGCCTTACCCCCCTGGTGGCCAGCGCGTACGTCTACCACTTCACATTGGACAAAATGATGGAATTGTATTGCGACGAGGGACAACCCGACAAGCGGGTGGTCGAGACCCAGGTCGCCGGACTCAAGTCGATCATCACCTGGTATGCCAACCAAAGCATTCAGGAGTGCCGTGAAGCCTGTGGTGGCAAGGGTTATCTTTTAGAGAACCGCATAGCCGACCTCAAGGGCGATGTTGACATCTTTACCACCTTCGAGGGCGACAATACCGTACTGCTCTTGTTGGCGGCCAAGGGGGTGCTATCTGATTTCAAGGCAGAATTCAACAGTGCCGGTTTTACATCGGTGCTCAAAATTTTGGGCATGCAACTGAACGACACCCTGACCACGATCAACCCCGTTTACACAAACAAGGTCGACAAGGAGCATCTGTACAACCCGAAGTTCCACAAACACGCCTTTAACTATCGCACCAAGCGACTGACCTATACCTTGGCCATGCGCATACGCAACTACATCAAACAGGGCATGCCCTCTTACCAGGCCTTCTTAAAGGTGCAGACGCATTTGCTGGCCCTTGGCAAGGCCTATAGTGTAGAACTGGCCTACAACACCTTCACCGATTACGTGGGCCAAATGCCCGAGGGCAAGTACAGAAACCTATTTGAAAAATTGGGCACCCTCTACGCCTTGCACGAAATTAGAAAAGATGCCGAATGGTTTCTCGAGCAGGGTTATTTGGGCGGGAACAAATCGAAGGCGATCCGTCAGCGGGTAGAGCGCCTATGTACCGAACTTCGCCCCCATATCGAAGTGTTGGTAGATGGCTTTGGCATACCCGAACACTGTATGAGCGCCCCGATAGCCCGTTGAAAGGGCCGTTATTTCTCCTTGAGCAGTTTTGATGTATCGCCAAACCCATGTATCGTAATCGCCGGGCTTCCGTACAGATGGGTTTCGGAAGAACCCTTCGAACTCAATTCAAGTTCTTCTTGGGCGTTGACATAGGCCTTGGAACCGTCCTGTAAATTCAGATAGACCCTGTTGCCCTCGAGTTTTTCTCCCTTAAAACTGGAACTTTCAAAAAGGTTGAGATGAAGTTCATCAGTCGTGCCTTCCATTTTGACCGATGCATTCTTATACATTTTCACACTGCTTACATCGCTCACCGAATAGATTTTAACATCGATTCTATCTTTTAATACAAGGTTCGTTTCCCCGGCGTCCAGGTTAAACTCCCCCGAGCTGTTGCCCTCCATGTTTATGTTGACAATTTGGGCGTCGGCATTGAGTTGAAGTTTCGCCGAATCATAGGTATTGACATAAAGTTCGTCCGAATTGATGGTCCCCTCCATGACGACACGTCCGTCGTAAAGGGTAATCGCCTCCAGATAATTATAGTATACGGTAATATCGAGTTTCTTTTTACGAGTGATTTTGTAGTAGGCGCTAATTACCAAGGTACTGTCCTCTACACTGAACTTGAGCACATCGATAAGGTTGTCGTCGGCGGTAACCGCATACCCCTCCCGGGCACCGTCCTGCAAGCGGATCTCGAGGTCGTCCTTTAGCTCGATAGCGTTGAAGGGCGGCAGGTCTACCTGATAATCCATTACATTTTTATTACCCTTTATCTTGGGTTTACGCTGGGCGCTTGCCTGCAGGCAAAGGGCCAAAGCCATACCCAAAACCAAATATCTCATCATTTTCATAGCGTATATCGTATTGTAAAGCCGTTGAGCATCGCACCAACGGCAGCCTGCCCCCTTAGACCCATTGCCCATCGTAGCGCGGACAAACTAAGATATCAAAAAAAATGCCCAACTGTTAAAGCTGGACATTATTATTTGAGTTAGTGAATTTCTAATGTTGCAATTCCTCTTCACCTTCCTGAAGCGGAACGGTCTGTGGAATAAAGTCCTGTCCCGCAATTACGTATTCCCCGTTCTCATCGACCTTACTGTAATCGTAGGCCCAACGATGAACCTCGGGTATGGCACCGGGCCAGTTACCGTGAATGTGTTCCTGTGGGGTCGTCCATTCCAGGGAGTTGGCTTTCCATGGGTTTTTCGGACCGACCTTACCGTAAAAAATACTTCTTACAAAGTTAAAGGCGAATACCAGTTGTACCAAGGCCGTAATAATGGCAAATACCGTCATTAAAACCTGAATATCGGTCAACTCGTCAAACATCGGGAACGCCGTGTTTTCGTAATAACGTCTCGGCACCCCTGCCATACCCACGAAGTGCATCGGGAAGAATACCCCGTAGGAGCCGATTGCAGTGACCCAAAAGTGGACATAGCCCAAATTCTTGTTCATCATCTTACCCTCGAACATTTTAGGGAACCAGTGATAGATGCCCGCAAACATTCCATAAAGGGCGGAGATACCCATTACCAAGTGGAAGTGTGCAATTACGAAATACGTATCGTGCACGTTGATATCGAGGGTACTATCACCCAAGATGATACCCGTAAGACCTCCGGTAATAAATGTAGATACCATACCGATGGAGAACAGCATTGCGGGGTTCATTTGCAGGTTACCCTTCCAAAGCGTGGTAATCCAGTTAAAGGCCTTTACCGCTGAAGGTATGGCGATCAACAAGGTAGTAAAGGTAAACACAGATCCCAAAAACGGATTCATACCCGAAACAAACATGTGGTGACCCCAAACAATGGTAGACAGGAAGGCAATGGCCAAAATCGAGGCGATCATGGCACGGTAACCGAATATGGGTTTTCTGGCATTAACAGCCATTACTTCGGAAACGATACCCATCGCCGGCAAGATTACAATATATACCTCTGGGTGGCCCAAGAACCAGAACAGGTGCTCGTACAATACCGGAGAACCTCCCTGATAGTGAAGTACTTCGCCTTGAATAAATATATCGGAAAGGAAGAACGATGTACCGAAACTTCTATCCATGATCAACAACAAGGCGGCCGACAAAAGAACCGGGAAGGAAACCACACCGATAATGGCCGTAACGAAAAATGCCCAAATGGTCAAGGGCAACCTTGTCATCGACATTCCCTTGGTCCTGAGGTTAAGTACCGTTACAATGTAGTTCAACGACCCCAATAAGGACGAAGCGATGAATATGGCCATCGACACCAACCAAAGGGTCATACCCATACCCGAACCCGGCTGGGCCATGGGCAGGGCGCTCAAAGGTGGATAAATCGTCCATCCAGCGGCGGCCGGACCCGCCTCAACGAACAGGGAACACACCATAATGACCGAGGAGATAAAGAACAGCCAATACGAGACCATGTTCAAAAATCCGGAAGCCATATCGCGCGCACCGATCTGCAACGGAATCAACAAGTTACTGAAGGTACCGCTCAAACCCTGTGTAAGAACGAAGAAAACCATTAAGGTACCGTGAATGGTGACCAAGGCGAGATACACATCGGCATCCATAACCCCTTCCGGTGCCCATTTACCCAATAGGGCCTCGAACACACCAAAGGATTCTCCCGGCCATGCCAATTGCATGCGGAACAAAATAGACATTGCAATACCCACGACCCCCATTATCAAACCAGTAATCAAAAACTGTCTAGAAATCATTTTATGATCCTGGCTGAAAATATATTTGGTCACAAAGGTTTGTTTGTGATGGTGCGCATGGTCATCATGTGCATGGTCATCTACGTGTGCATGTGCTGTAACGGACATAATCTCTATTTTATTAATTTTCTTTTATAGCTTAACTACCAATAGGAACCTACTCTACTTCAACAATTTCAATTAGTCAACCGTATTCATTGCGGTTTGGGCCGTGTTTTGTTTTAAAACCGTTTCCGCAAAGGTCTTTTGTTCGGCCATCCAGGCGTCGTATTCCTCTTGTGTTTCAACTATAATCTTCATTTGCATATTGTAGTGCGATTTACCGCAAATCTTGTTACACAACAAAATATAATCAAATTCCCATGGGTCGGAATTATCTTCCCCGTTGGCCGCCCTTTCGGCCCTGATCTCGTTGGTGCGTTTCACCTTATCGCGCACGTCGGGATTCTGGCGCATCTCTTCGGTGGTGTAGATCGGGGTAAAGGAGAACTCCGTAATCATACCCGGAACACAGTTCATCTGTGCCCTAAAGTGTGGCATATAGGCCGAGTGGAGCACGTCTTGCGAACGCATCTTGAAATTGACCTTTCTACCTACGGGCAGATGTATTTCCTTTACAATGATATCATCGGCTGCATAGGTATCGGATTCGTCGACACCCAGTACGTTGGCCTTGTCGATATCGATCATTCTAACGTTGGCATCGCCCAAGACATTATCGTTGCCCGCATACCTTGCCGTCCAACTAAACTGCTGTGCGTACAATTCGACCACGATCGGATCGTCCTCGTCATTAATATCCATAATGGTGGTCCATGTGTAGAGTCCCCAAAGGATAAGTCCGGCCAGTACGATTACGGGAATAATGGTCCAGATAAACTCCAAACGATCATTATCGGCGTAGAACAAGGCCTTTCTTCCTTCCTTACCGCGGTATTTGAAGCCGAAATAGTGCAACAGGGCCTGGGTAATGGTCTGTACTATAAAGATAATGACCATGGATACCAACAAGAGTCCATCGTAATCCTGTCCGTGTTCCGAAGCCGCTTCGGGCAACAAAAACTTGGAATAATTCCAAAAGCTGAAGATGGTAATCCCGTAAATGAATATCAAGAAAGCAAACAACAGATAACCATTGGTCTTGTTATCGGAATCGTTGGCAATTTGGGAGGATTCGGCCTTAAGTTGAGACAATTCGAAAATTTTGGTCATTTGCCAAATCGCAATTGCCACTAATGCCAAAACCGCTAAAATCAATACTGTAGTCATCGTATGCTCTACTATTATACGTTAAAATTACTTTAATAATGAAAATGCCTGCTCTCTTCGATAAACGGATTACGTTTAGGCTGTAACGGTGCCGAAGCAAGTGCCCTGAATACCCAAAAGATAAACAGACCGGCAAAGAACAATATGGCACCCAATTCCGAAATACCGATCGACCATTGGTCCCCTACGGTCGCCGGCATAATCATATTGAAAATATCCAAATAATGTCCTGCAAGGATAACGATTCCTGCCAAAACCACGAACCAGTTAATACGCTTGTAATCGCTGTTCATAAGCAACAATAGCGGGAATACGAAGTTCATGGCCACCATGCCGAAGAAAGGCAATCGGTAATCGGCTATTCTAGTAACGTAATACGTTACCTCTTCCGGAATGTTGGAATACCAGATCAACATAAACTGCGAGAACCACAGGTAGGTCCAGAAGATACTGATACCGAACATAAACTTGGCCAAGTCGTGGATATGGCTATCGTTAACATCGGGCAACAAGCCCTTTGACTTCAAGTAAATGGTCACCATGGCGATAACGGTAATGCCCGACACGAACATACTTGCGAACACGTACCAACCGAAGAGCGTACTGAACCAGTGTGGATCGACGCTCATGATCCAATCCCACGACATCATCGACTCGGTCACCAAATAGAAGACCAAGAAACCTGCAGACCACCTAAAATTCAGTTTAAAATTGGTATTGTCGTCCGACTCATCCTGACGCAATGACAACTTTCGCGAGTATTCGCGGTAAAATATCCATCCGCCCAGGAACAATGCAGCCCTGATCAGGAAGAAGGTAGGGTTAAGGTAGCCCACCTTGCCCTGGATCAGCTCATCGTGTGCAACGACATCGGGATCCATCCAAACAAAAAGATGGTTCATGTGCAACACGGAAAGCACCAAGATGACGAACACTATGATGCCGCCCGGCACCAGATAAGCCGTTATACCTTCCATAACCCTGAACAACAAGGGAGACCATCCGGCCTGTGCGGCCCGTTGAATGGCATAAAAGGCCAATACCCCCAAGGCGATCATAAAGAAAAAGAAGGCGCCCACGTACAGTGCGGCCCAAGGCTTGTTCATCAACTGGTGCAACAGGTGCTCGTCGTGAGAGGCATCGTGCTCCCCGCCATGTGCAGCGGCCGCATCCCCGTGTCCCGCTTCGGCGCCGTGGCCACCATGGCCATCGTCATGACTGGCCACTATGGCCTTTGCCTCTTCGACGGTAGTGGGTGCACTGATAAAGCCTATGGCAATTCCCAAAAAGCCCACTGCCATTAAAATAAAGGAACCTATCTTTAATCTGTTTGAAAACGTATACATATCGTCTTTCTAGGTATTATTTCGTTAATTCTCCTTTCAATTCCATTACATACTCGGAAACCTGCCACATTTCCTCGGTGCTCAATTGCGAGGCATACGAGCCCATGGAATTCAAGCCGTATTGAACGGTGTGCATGGCGGTTCCAACGGTAATGTTCCTGGCCGCATCCGCGTAGCTGGGAACACCCAAAATCTTTTCGCGTTTTACCAAAGTACCCTGGCCGTCGCCTTTGTCACCGTGGCAGATGGCACAATAAATGGTGTACAACTCGGCTCCCTTTGCCAAATTCTCGTCGCGCTTCAAGGAGTCGAGCGGACTTGTGGCCAAACGGGCCAGTTCCTTGCCTTCCAAGGTATTTTCATACGGATAGGGCATCCATCCCCTGGGAATCGTATGATCAGGGGGAAGCATGGCCTCTTGGCTATTTGGCAAAAAATCTACCTTGGCGTATGGTTCGTAGCCAACCGCTTCATACATGTTGGGCATATATTGAAAGTTCGGCTCTTGTTTATCGCTCCAGCAGGATACCAATAAGAATAAACTGGCAAAAGCAAGCGCTATTTTACTAAAACTGTTCATACTCAATGACTGTTTTTTTCCATTACGTTGATCTCAACTGCTCCGGTATCCATCAACAATTCGGTTAATTCCTTTTCGCTACCGTGTACCTCGATTTCCATCAAAAAGTGATCGTCGGTAGTACGCACATCCGGATTTTCGGCCTTTTTGAAGGGCCAAAGCCTACTTCTCAAATAGAAGGTGATCACCATTAAGTGCGCCGCAAAAAATACGGTCAACTCGAACATAATAGGCACGAATGCCGGCAAGTTCTCCAAATAGCTAAAGCTCGGTTTACCCCCGATATCCTGTGGCCAATCCTCGATCATGATGTAGTTCATCATCGTAATCGCAACGGTCAAACCAACACAGCCGTACAGGAAGGATGTAATCGCAATTCTCGTCGGGGCAAGCCCCATGGCCTTGTCCAAGCCGTGTACCGGAAAGGGACAATAGACCTCCTCGATGTGATGCTTAGCTGCTTTTACTTTTTTAACTGCATGCATCAATACATCATCATCGTTGTAATATGCATGTATCATTTTAGACGCCATAGCTATTTCTTATTGTTTAACAATATGGCCTGACCGGCCCAATCATCGCGTTGTGCCCTTCCTGGGAAGGAACCCGTTATCGAATCCAATAGATCGTATTCCTTTTCGGTCATTCTACCCACTTGGGCGAAGGTATATATCCCTATTTCGTTAAGGGTGGCTTCCATTTGGGGGCCTATTCCCTTTATTTTCTTAAGGTCGTCAGGGGTTTCCGTTGCCGCATCAAAGGTACCGATGGAGCTCAACAAATCGTTTACACCGGATTTATCGACCACCACGGGAGGAACTTCATCGCTTGCCGCATCATGGGCAGCCACAACCTTGACAGCCGAAGCCGGGGTTCTTTCGATCTTGTACAAGGGCTCACCGGCATCCCTCAACTTCTTATATCGGTCTCCGGAGGATTTCAAGATAGACTTCACCTCTGCCTGTGCGATAACCGGGAAGGTACGTGAATATAGAAGGAACAACACAAAGAAGAATCCTATGGTACCAATAAATATTCCGATATCGACAAAGGTTGGGGAGAACATCGTCCAAGAAGACGGTAGGTAATCCCTGTGAAGCGAGGTTACGATGATCACGAACCGCTCGAACCACATCCCTATGTTCACCACGATGGAGATAAAGAAAGAGAACATAATACTGGTTCTCAACTTCTTGAACCACATAAACTGTGGAGAGAACACGTTACAGGTCATCATCGACCAATAGGCCCACCAATAAGGTCCGGTCGCCCTGTTCAAGAACGCATACTGCTCGTATTCGACTCCGGAGTACCAAGCCACGAAGAGCTCGGTAATGTAGGCACATCCTACAATAGACCCCGTAATCATGATCACAATGTTCATCAGTTCTATGTGCTGTAGGGTAATATAGGCCTCCAGGCTACACACCTTTCTCATGATGATCAGCAGCGTGTTCACCATGGCGAATCCGGAGAAAATCGCACCCGCCACAAAGTAGGGAGGGAAAATGGTCGTATGCCAACCGGGTATTACCGAGGTAGCAAAGTCAAAGGATACGATGGTGTGTACCGAAAGTACCAGTGGCGTAGCCAAACCGGCCAATACCAAAGACACCTCTTCAAAACGTTGCCAATCTTTTGCACGACCGCTCCATCCAAAGCTCAACAAACTGTATATCTTCTTTTGAAAGGGAAGCACCGCACGGTCACGGATCATGGCGAAATCGGGCAAGAGGCCTGTCCACCAGAACACCAACGACACCGATAGGTAGGTCGATATCGCGAACACGTCCCAAAGCAAGGGCGAGTTAAAGTTCACCCACAACGAACCGAATTGGTTGGGTATGGGCAATACCCAGTACGCCAACCAGGGGCGCCCCATGTGAATGATTGGGAACAAACCAGCCTGAACCACCGAGAAAATCGTCATCGCCTCCGCCGAACGGTTGATGGCCATTCTCCATTTTTGACGGAACAACAATAGTACGGCAGAAATCAAGGTACCGGCATGACCGATACCAACCCACCATACGAAGTTGGTAATATCCCAAGCCCAGTTGACGGTCTTGTTAAGACCCCATGTACCGATACCGGTAGATATAGTATAGATTATGCAACCAATACCCCACAAAAATGCCACGAATGCAATGGAAAAAACTATCCACCAGTGCTTATTGGCCCTTCCTTCAACCGGAGCGGAAATGTCCACACTTACATCATGGTAGCCTTTGTCCCCGATCACTAAGGGTTTTCGTATAGGTGCTTCGTAATGCGACGCCATATAATTCTGTTATAGTTGTTTACTTAAATACGGGTTGTTATGCTTCGTTCGTATTTCTCACTTTTACGTGATAGAACACATTTGGTTGAGTACCCACATGCTCCAACAAATGGTACATGCGATCGCTCCCTGCCAATTCGGCAACCTTGCTTTCCTTGTCGTTAACGTCTCCGAAAACCATTGCCCCAGTGCTACAGGCCGCGGAACATGCGGTTTGGAATTCGCCATCCTTGACCGTCCTACCATCCCGCTTGGCGTCGAGTATGGTCTTCTGTGTTTTCTGGATACACATCGAACATTTCTCGATAACACCGCGCGACCGAACATTGACGTCGGGGTTCAATACCATTTTACCCAGGTCGTTGTTCATATGAAAATCGAACTCATCGTTATTGTTGTACAAGAACCAGTTGAAGCGACGAACTTTGTACGGGCAGTTGTTGGCACAATACCTTGTACCCACACACCTGTTGTACGCCATATGGTTCTGCCCCTGACGGCTATGTGAGGTTGCGGCAACAGGACAAACCGTCTCACACGGAGCGTGGTTACAGTGCTGGCACATTACCGGCTGAAAAGCCACTTGGGGATTATCGGCGGGATCTTCCAATTGGCCAAATCCGCCCAAGGAACCATTATCGCCACTAAGACCTTCGAATCCGTCCTTTTTGATATTGTCTTCCTCGAAAGTATCTTCGGACGAATAGTACCTATCGATACGCAACCAGTGCATATCCCTACTCTTTCTCACTTCCTGCTTTCCTACAACGGGAACGTTGTTCTCGGCATGACAGGCAATAACACATGCACCACAACCGGTACAGGCATTAAGGTCTATTGACAGGTTGAAGTGATGCCCTATGGAGCGGTCGAAACTATCCCATAGGTCGACCGAGGTGGCCGGCACTTCCTGGTGGTCCAAAGAAACCTGTGGAACGGGGTTCCATTCCGCATGGTCTTTGGTGTTGAATATTTCAAGGGTAGTTTCCTTAATGATGTCACCCCTACCCATCAATGTCTTGTGAAGCTGCAGACAAGCAAATTCGTGGGTACCGGACGCCTTCTCTATTGTGGCCGCCTGGACACTTTTAAAATCCTGATACAGCTGATAGGCATTTACACCGGTCTGCATCTCGGGTTTCATGCCCACTTTCTTGCCATAGCCAAATGAAAGTCCGATAGAACCCACCGCTTGACCCGGCTGTATAATCACGGGCACATTGCTCAACGTAACCCCGTTCACGGTAATATTCGCATAACTACCGTTCAGGCCACCGTTGGCCACGTGGTAGTTCTCCAAACCGATACGTTCGGCATCGGCCTTGGAAACGGTCACATAGTTATCCCATGAAACCCTGGTAATCGGATCGGGAAACTCTTGCAACCAAGGGTTGCTGGCCTGACGACCATCGCCCATACCCGTCTTAGGGTACAAGGTCAGTTCCATACCGCCCCCACTGGTGGCATTGGTCAGGTTTTTAATCGCACTTGCAATAGAAACCACACCTACGGCGCTTTCCCCGGCCGACTCCTGTCCTTCCTTGTCCCCTGCCTCGGGGCTGGCATCTTGCGGATCGGCATCGGTCTCAGGGGCCACGGCGCCCGAACCTGCGACAAACACCCCGTCATGAAGGGCCTTGTTCCAGTCACCTCCGTTCAAGACATCGGTATTCCAAGTGTCCTTTATATACTCGTAGTACGTTTTGTCGGAGCCCAACCATTTCAACAAGGAAGCTTGAAACTGTCGTGTATCGAACAGCTCCCTAATGGTTGGCTGCATCAAACTAAATTGTCCCTTTTTGATCTGCAGGTCGCCCCAAGACTCCAAATAGTGGTTGGCCGCGGCGGTATATTGTACGACCTCCGTCGTTTCGTTCCAGTTTGTAGAAAAGGCAAGCGAAAGACCGACCTTTTCGATTCCGGCCTTAAACTCGGCGGCATTGGGCAGGGTATACATCGGATTAACACCATCCATGATCAAGGCACCTACCTTACCGGCATTCATATCGGCAATAAGGGTTTTTACAGCCTCGGCCTTGCCCTGTCTAACGTAACGGGGCGAAGCGGGATCGAAAGCCTTACTACCCAACATCTCGTTAATGGCCAAGACCACGGTTTGGGCATCGACGTCGTCAAGACCCGTTACCACCACCGCATTGCTTTCATTACTTTTTATCTGCTTGACAACAGCATCTATTGCGGCCTGCACTTCATTAGGAAGCTCTCCGCCGACGCTTGTATTGTTCAGCTTGGCATACAATTGGGCCAAGGCAATCTTTTGCTGCATCGGGGTCAGGCGAATACGCTTGTCGGCATTTGCCCCGGAAAGCGTCATATTGGCCTCGAACTGAACATGTCGGGACATCTTTCCGTTTTTGGGCACCCGGCCCTTGGCATAACCGGCATCATAGCCCCCTCCTTGCCAATCCCCAAGGAAATCGGCCCCGAAGGAAACAATCAATCCTGCCTTCCCAAAATCGTAATCGGCCAAGGCACGTTCACCATACTTCGCCTCAAAGGCATCCAATGCAGAACTCTCGGAGATAGCATCGTAAACCACATGGTTTACGTTACCGTAGGCCGCCTTGAACTCGGCGATTAGACGGGCCGTTGACGGACTTGCATAGGTCTGCGTCAACAAAGCGATCTGCTGACCCGAGTCCCTCAAACTTCCCAGTTTGGCCTTGACGGCCGCATCGATGGCACTCCACTCGACGGGCTCCCCATTGGCCAGGGGACCCTGCAGTCGGGTGCTATCGTACAAAGAAAGTACGGAAGCCTGCACGCGCGCATTGGCGGCGGCGCCGACTACGGCATCCTTATTGTTCTCGACCTTGATAGGCCTACCCTCACGGGTTTTTATCAAAATACTCGCAAAGTCAAATCCATCGGCAATGGAAGTAGCATAATAATTTGCCACCCCCGGCACAATGTTTTCCGGTTGCACTACGTAAGGAATAGACTTGTTCACCGGTCCTTGGCAAGCCGCCAAGGAAGCCGCTGCGGTACTGAAACCAACATACTTGAGAAAATCCCTCCTATTGGTAGTGGTTTCCGACAAGTTCTCCTTATCACCCAAGAAGTCATCGACCGGAATCTCTTCCACGAACTCGTCTTGCCTTAGCGCCTCAACAATGGAATCGTCGGGATTTAACTCCGCCTCGCTTTTCCAATATCTTTTGTTTGATGCCATACGTCTCTATGTAATTAGCTACTCTTTCTTATTCGATTAATAGTGGCATTTTCCACATTCAAGTCCACCCATTTGCGCAGCGGTCAACTGCTCTACACCGTACTTTTTGGAAAGCTCGGCATGGATTTTCTCATAGTACTCGTTACCTTCGATCTTCACATTGGTTTCCCTGTGACAATTGACACACCATCCCATGGTCAAAGGAGCGTACTGGTACATGACCTCCATTTCCTCGACAGGCCCATGACATTGCTGACACTCGATTCCGGCCACACTCACGTGCTGCGAATGGTTAAAGTATGCAAAATCGGGAAGGTTGTGGATCCGCACCCACTCGACCGGCTGGGTCTCCCCCGTATACCTTTGGTTCTCTTCGTCCCAACCCACTGCGGCGTATAGTTTTTGGATTTCCTTATTGTAATCGACCCCGTACTCGGCCTTTCCTTCGGCCAAGGTCTCGTCGGAAACCTGATAGATCGACTTATGACAGTTCATACAAACGTTAAGGGAAGGAATTCCGGAAGTCTTGGAAACCCGTGCGGAAGAGTGGCAATACTTACACTCTATCTTATTGTCCCCAGCATGGATCCTATGCGAATAATGTATGGGCTGAACAGGCTGATAACCTTGATCCACACCCACCTGCATCATCCAACCGTACACGAAGTAAGCACTGCCCAAAAGCAATATGACCACCGTGACCAATACCAAAAACTGGTTATCGGCAAACGCCTTCCACAAGGGCTTGCGCTTTTCGGACAATTCCTTTTCGAGAACCACCCCGTTCGCCTCGGCAATACGGCGCAGTGTCCTGTTCACCAAAAGCAACATCACCACCAACAGACCGAAGACCAGGACCAAGGCCCCTAGGACAAGCTCATTGGATATTCCGGAACCATCGCCGGAACCTTGACCACCTGCTGCAGCATCGGTCGCCGTCGCAGTAGCGGCCGGAGCCGGTGGCGGAGCTGCGGTATAGGCCAAAATATTATCTATATCCTCATTCGACAAAGTCGGGAACGGCGTCATGGCCGCCTGGTTGTATTCATTATAGATCTTATTGGCATATGCGTCACCGGAAGCGATCAGACCCGGACTGTTCTTTATCCAGCTGTACAACCACTCACGGTCCAAACCTTCGTCTTCCGCCAGCCGCGATTCGACATTGGCCAAGGCGGGACCGGTCATCTTACGGGTCAAGGAGTGACAAGCGGCGCAGTTTTGATTAAAAAGCGCCTTTCCGGCAGCCGGATCGCCACCAGTCGCGGCAGCTGCCTCGGTTTGTTCAGAGCCTCCTTCTGACGAAGCCTCTTCCTGAGCAAAGATAGAAGTGGAAAGCAGTAGGAAAAATAATACAGTTATACCTAGAATCTTAGAAATTGGATGGCGGTACGGAACCTTTTTCATATGGATTTTATTTCTATCACATTTTGGCACGATAATTTCAGGTACATCTGAATATCCTTTATTTTATCGGTGCTAAAATTGATGGCAAAAATACGACATTGACTTTATTTTGAAAATGTTAAAGGATTGATAATTGATAATTTATAATTATTCTAAATAACTTGCGAACACCATTGTTTGTTCGATAAAAATCTACTTTTGCATAAAACGGTAAGACCCAATAATTTCCCTCAAATGAAAACGACTTTTATTTCCATAATCAGCTTTTTTTCGGTTGCGGCAATTTCTGCACAACAAGGCAATGTCAATATTGTGCAGGACCAAAAAATTACGGAATTGTTGAAAATTTACAAGACGGCGAACGAAAGTTCCGACTACTATCGCATTCAAGTAGGATTCGGTTCCTATGCGACGGCGCAGAACATCCAGGCCAAGGTTCAGGAAGATTTTCCCGAACTGTTTTCAAAAATAGATTTCGACTCACCCACCTACCGGGTCAGGGTCGGGCGCTTTAAGGACAAATTGACAGCGGAGCGAAAATTTGCCGAAGTGCGGAAAAAATATCCCGATGCGATGTTGCTACAACCAAAAAAATCGACCCGATAGGTCGATTTTTTTTTGCTATAGCTATTTAAGCTTCCGTATGTTCTCCCTACTTGGTCTTTAGCTTCTTCTTAACGGCTACCTCTTGGAAGGCCTCAATGATATCCCCTTCCTTGATATCGTTGTAATTTTTCACCTGAAGACCGCAGTCGTACCCTTTGGAAACTTCCTTCACATCATCCTTAAATCGCTTTAAGGAGGCCAATTCGCCCGTA
This sequence comes from Pseudozobellia thermophila, assembly GCF_900141855.1. Lineage (GTDB taxonomy): Bacteria > Bacteroidota > Bacteroidia > Flavobacteriales > Flavobacteriaceae > Pseudozobellia > Pseudozobellia thermophila. The sequence goes on along the minus strand of NZ_FQYU01000006.1, from coordinate 88,263 downwards.
TAGACCACAACGCCGTCGCGAATTAGGCGTATGCCGCTGTTTCTCATGATTTTTCCGTTGGTCACCATACATCCGGCAATGGTACCCACTTTCGAAATCTTAAAGGTCTCCCTGATCTCGGCCGTACCGGTGATCTCTTCCTTGATTTCCGGAGAGAGCATTCCTTCCATCGCATCCTTCAGGTCGTTGATGGCATCGTAGATGATGGAGTACATTCTGATATCGATCTCCTCCTTATCGGCCACATCCCTTGCGTTGCCCATCGGCCTAACGTTAAAGCCGATAATAATTGCGTCCGATGCCGAGGCCAACAGGACGTCGGATTCGGTAATGGCCCCTACCCCCTTATGGATGATATTGACCTGTATTTCTTCGGTGGACAATTTCTGGAAGGAGTCGGTCAAGGCCTCTACGGAACCGTCAACATCACCCTTGAGAATAATGTTCAATTCCTTGAAGTCGCCCAGTGCGATCCTTCTTCCGATTTCGTCCAGTGTTATATGGCGCTGTGTACGCACCGACTGTTCGCGTTGGAGTTGCGAACGCTTGGTTGCGATCTGCTTGGCCTCGCGCTCATCTTCGAGCACGTGGAATTTATCGCCGGCCTGTGGCGCGCCGTCGAGTCCCAAAATGGAAACCGGGGTGGCGGGACCTGCGGTCTTGACTATTTTTCCCCGTTCGTCGTGCATGGCCTTGACCTTGCCACTATGGGTTCCGGCCAATACGTAGTCGCCGATCTTCAAGGTTCCGCCCTGCACCAATATGGTGGAGACATAGCCACGGCCCTTGTCCAGGAAGGCTTCGACCACCGTACCGTTGGCCATTTTATCGGGATTGGCCTTAAGCTCCAACAACTCGGCCTCCAGCAATACTTTTTCCAATAATTCCTTAACCCCTTCCCCGGTCTTCGCGGAAATGTCGTGCGACTGGATCTTACCTCCCCAGTCTTCGACCAACAGGTTCATCTGGGCCAAGCCCTCCTTGATCTTATCCGGATTGGCGGTAGGCCTGTCTATTTTGTTGATGGCAAAGACTATGGGCACCCCTGCGGCCTGCGCATGGCTGATGGCCTCCTTCGTCTGGGGCATGATATCATCATCGGCCGCTATTACAATGACCGCTATATCGGTAACCTGGGCACCCCTGGCACGCATGGCGGTAAAGGCCTCGTGACCGGGCGTATCCAAAAAGGTAATCTTCTGCCCATCTTCCAAGGTTACCCCATAAGCACCGATGTGCTGGGTTATACCCCCACTTTCACCGGCTATTACGTTCGCTTCGCGGATGTAATCGAGCAATGAGGTCTTACCGTGATCGACATGTCCCATGACCGTCACAATCGGGGCCCTGGGCTTCAAGTCTTCGGGCGCATCCTCCTCGATCTCTATCGCCTCTTCGAGCTCGGCCGTAACAAACTCCACCTCATAGCCGAATTCGTCGGCAACTATGGACAGGGTTTCGGCATCGAGGCGCTGGTTCATGGTAACCATGATACCGAGGGACATACAGGCCGAGATAATCTCCGTTGTCGAGACGTCCATCATAGTGGCCACCTCCCCGACGGTCACAAACTCGGTCACCTTGAGCACCTTGCTTTCCAGTTCTTGCTGCTCGAGATCTTTTTCCGTCTGTTGGCGGTGCTGATCCCTTTTATCCCTTCTGTACTTGGCCCCCTTGCCTTTTTTCGATTTCCCCTGAAGTTTTTCAAGGGTCTCCCGAATCTGCTTTTGTACATCTTCCTCACTCGGCTCCACCTTAGGTGCACCGAAGCGATTTCCTCCTTTTCGCGTTCCACCACCGGGTCCTCGGCCACGTGCCGCCCCGCCGGTATTGCCTCCGGGCTTAGATACAATACGCTTTCTGCGTTTTTTGCGATCGCCCGAACTATCGGAAGCCGATTTTGATTCTTCTTTCTTCTTCTTGGGCTTATTGAACTGTGAAAGGTCGATTTTGGCCGTGATCTTGGGCCCTGTAAGCTTCTTGTACTGGGTAGCCAAAACGTCGCCGCCTTCCTGGGCCTCCGGCTTTTTCTCTTCCTCGGGTTTCTTTCCTTCCTCCTTTTTGGCCCCGGCCTCGACCTTGGGTTCCTCCTTTACGGGCTCCGCCTGCTTGGCAGGTTCGGGCGCCTTTTCTTCGGGAACCGGCTCCTTGACGGGCTCGGGCGCTTTTTCGGCCGGAGTTTCCGGCTTGGGGGGTTTTTCCTCTACTTTGGGCTTTTTCTTGGGCTCCAGGTCAATTTTACCGACCGTTTTGGGCCCGGTAAGCTCCACCTTGCCGAGCAGGGGCTTTTCCCTTTCGGCGGCAGCGGCCCGTTTTTCGCGGGCCAAGCGCCTTTCTTCTTGTTCTTGCTCCAATTGCAGACGCAAAGCTTCTTTTTCCTCACGCTTTTCCTCACCGACCTTTTTCGAAGCAACCTTCTTGCTTTTATCGGTTTGGAACTCCTCCTGAAGCACCTCATAGACCTCATCGGAAATCTTGGTAGTAGGGCGCGCCTCGATCTCATGTCCCTTTGAGGCCAAGAAATCCACCGCCCTATCCAAAGAAATATTAAACTCCTTGAGGACCTTATTGAGTCTTATTTTTGCAATGTCTGCCATAAATATCTTCTGCTAATTCTATTTAATCGCTGCTAATATATAGCTAATCTTCCAATTCTTCTTTGAGTATACGCACAACTTCCAAAATTGTTTCCTCTTCCAAATCGGTACGTTTTACAAGATCGTCGACATCTTGCTCAAGTATACTTCGAGCCGTATCGAGACCTATTTTCTTAAATTCCTCAATGATCCAAGCATCGATCTCATCGACAAACTCGGTCAACTCCACATCTTCTTCGACCCCTTCGCGGAACACGTCTATCTCGTAGCCGGTCAACTGCCCCGCCAAACGAATGTTATGCCCGCCACGGCCGATCGCCTTTGACACCTCCTCGGGCCTCAGGTAAACCTGTGCCGTCATCTTCTCGTCGTTCAGTTTTACCGACGACACCCTTGCCGGACTCAAGGCCCGGGTCACCATCAACTGTGGATTGGCCGTCCAGTTGATCACATCGATGTTCTCGTTGCCCAACTCACGGACAATGCCGTGGATACGCGAACCCTTCATGCCCACACAGGCCCCTACGGGATCAATACGATCGTCGTAGGAATCAACGGCCACCTTGGCCTTTTCGCCAGGTATACGGACCGCCTTCTTAATGGTGATCAAACCGTCGTACACCTCGGGGATCTCTTGAAAGAACAACTGTTCCAAAAACTTGGGCGAGCTTCGCGACATGATTATGGTCGGCTTGCTCCCCTTAAGTTCCACACTTTCGATGATACCCCGCACATTATCTCCCTTACGAAAGAAATCGGACGGAATCTGACGATCTTTCGGCAGAATGATCTCATTGCCTTCGTCATCCAACAAAATTATGGCCTTATGACGAATATGGTGCACCTCTGCGGTATAAATTTCCCCCTCGAGGTCTTTAAACTGCTTGTAGATGGTCGTATTGTCGTGCTCGTGGATCTTCGATATAAGGTTCTGCCTCAAAGCCAATATGGCCCTGCGGCCCAAATCGATCAACTTCACCTCTTCCGACACATCCTCGCCTACCTCAAAATCGGGCTCGATCTTACGGGCGTCGGACAAGGAAATCTCCTCGTTGGGCTCTACTACCTGCCCATCTTCGACCACTACCCGGTTTCTCCATATCTCCAAATCCCCCTTGTCGGGGTTGATGATGATATCAAAATTGTCGTCGGATCCAAATTTCTTTTTGAGGGCATTTCTAAAAACGTCCTCCAAAATAGCCATAAGCGTTACCCTGTCTATGAACTTATCGTCTTTGAATTCTGAAAAAGACTCAATTAACGCAATATTTTCCATTACTCTCTTACCGTTAAAATGTTATTATGACCTTTGCTTCTTTTATATCGGAAAAATCGATTTCTTCTTTTTTTTGAACCGTTACTTTCCCTTTTCCTACGGGTTTGGGCTCCCGTGCTTTCCACTCCAAAACTATGCCCTTATCGGTGGTAGCCGTCAAATTTCCCTCAAAAGTGCCGGTTTCCGTACGCACTTTTAGTTTTCTCCCGATGTTCTTGGCGTATTGCCTCGGCAATACTATCGGCGAAGTGGCCCCCGCAGAGGTAACTTCCAGCGAAAAATCCTGCTCCTCACGGTCCAAGTTGTGCTCAATTGCCCTACTGACCTTCATGCAATCCTGCAAAGTAACCCCGTGATCCCCGTCCAACACCACCTTGATGGAGTTGTCGGAAGCAACGGAAAAATCAATTAAAAATAATGATTTATTTTCTTCCAGCACATCTTCCAAAAGTGTCGCTACCTTCTCCTTAAACATACCCTTTAGAAATAAAAAAGAGGACTATATTGTCCCCTCATGAATACTTTTATATCCTTTCAGTACTGCAAATATACATTTTTTTTGGTTCCCACAATAGGTATTGGGCTTATCCCGTTTTAAATGACGGCCTTAGCCGAATCGCACGAACAAAGCCTCAATTTTTTAAGACCGCCATGGAAAACATCTCGTCTTACAACCTAATAATCGGTGCCGCCTCCATCGTAATCATCTCCTTTTGGTTCAACGGCATTTCAAAAAAAACCAACATTCCCTCGGTGCTCATGCTTATCGTTTTGGGCCTTGCCTTACAGTTCGGCCTTAAGTTTGTGCTAGGGGACGGAATGGATTTCGAAAAAAAACTTAGGGGCACCTTGGAGATCATCGGTACGGTCGGTTTGATCATGATCGTGCTCGAGGCGGCCTTGGAGCTTGAACTGAAGCGCGAAAAACTGATCCCCATCCTTAAATCGATGGCCATAGCCCTTATCGGCCTTGTGGGATCGGCCTGGGTCGCCGCCCTGATCTTGCACCAATTCATTGAGGGCATGGACATGCAAAGCGCCTGGCTCTACGCCACCCCCTTATCCATCCTGTCGAGTGCGATCATCATACCCAGCGTTAGCGGCCTAAGGGACGACAAGAAAGAATTCCATATTTACGAAAGCACCTTTTCCGACATCATGGGCATCATGATGTTCTATTTTTTGACCGGAAGCCTAGACCCCAAAACCGATTCCGGGGCGATAGGCTTTGCCGGCAACCTGGTCTTGACCATTGCCATCGCGATTGTTGCCAGTTATACCCTCGTGCTCATTTTTCAAAAGATCAAGAGCCAAGCGAAGCAATTTTTGTTAATCGCCGTACTCTTGCTGCTTTACGCCATCGGCAAAAAAATGCACCTTTCATCGCTTATCATAATATTGGTCTTCGGCCTCGTCATCGCCAACGTAAAGCTGTTCTTTCGGGGAAAGACATCCGTTTTCCTCCAAGAGGAAAAAATACAACAGATCTACCACGAACTACACATCATAACCCTGGAGACCGCTTTTGTGGTACGCACTTTTTTCTTTGTGATCTTCGGGATCACCATAGTCCTATCCTCCCTTTTAAGCCTTAACGTGGCCTTGGTGAGCCTGCTTATCATAGGGTCGATTTACGGCATCCGTTATCTTATACTGAGAATTTTTATCGGAAAGGACATCCTGCCCCAGGTCTTTATCGCACCCAGGGGCTTGATCACCATCCTCCTTTTTTACGCGATCCCCGCCGAAGCCCAGGTCCGTCATTTCGAATCGGGCATTCTTTTGTTCGTCATCATCGCCACCAGCTTGGTGATGACCTGGGCCATGATCAAGGACAAGAAGCAAACGGAAACCCTACCCGATGAAGCCGACGAAGGGCCGGCGGCCTGCCACGGGACCGAAGACGCACACCCCCTGGAGCCCCGCATGGCCGTTCTAAGGAAAGGGCCGGTTGAAGAAAGCGACAAACAAGCCCCCCAGGCATAGGCACAAAAAAAATCCCGATACTTATCATATCGGGATCCTTACTTCCTGTTGGCCTACTAGGACTCGAACCTAGAACGACTGGACCAAAACCAGCTGTGTTGCCAATTACACCATAGGCCAATACCGTTCTCTAAAAGAAACCAGTTTCGTATTAGAGCGTGCAAATTTAAAACAAAGTTTGGTTTGCACAAATATTTTACACCTCAATAATCACAAAAAATAAAATTCCGCCTTGCTGCGTCGCGACGCCGCCCCCTTGGCCCCTTGCCCCCAAAAAGAGACCTAAAGCCAACATTGCCAAGCACTTTAAGCGAACCAAAACGCGTCGGCCAATACGCCGGAGCCCTGTTAAACGTTTATGAAAAAGGAAGCCAGATATCTATTTAAATTAGTAAATTCGCCGCAGTTGGTTAAACCCTTAAGTAAATGTTCGCAAAGAATTTCCAAAAATGGGACACCCTACTGGGGTGGACCGTATTTTCAATAGCCCTTATCACCTATGCCATTACCGTAGAGCCCACCAATAGTTTTTGGGATGCCGGCGAGTACATTGCCACCTCGGCGAAGCTTCAGGTCGGCCACCCTCCCGGGGCACCCCTCTTGCAAATGATCGGCGCTTTTTTTGCCATGTTCGCCCTCGAACCCGAACAAGTGGCCCGTATGGTCAACTACGTATCCGGTGTTTCCAGCGCCTTTACCATTCTGTTCATGTTCTGGACGATCACCAACCTTGTGCGGAAATTGGTCAACAAGAAAGACGAGGCCATTTCGAACAGCAAGGCCATTGCCATATTCGGAAGCGCCCTTGTTGGATCATTGGCCTTTACCTACTCCGACAGTTTTTGGTTCAATGCCGTTGAAACGGAAGTATACGCCACGGCCAGTTTGATCATGGCCCTACAACTATGGCTCGGCCTCAAATGGACGGACCACCTTCACGAACCCCGCGGCAATCGTTGGCTTGTACTTATATTTTTCGTAATCGGACTAACGTTCGGGGTGCAGTTCATGGGCTTCCTGGCCATCCCTTCCATCGGACTGCTCTATTATTTCAAGACCTACAAGACCACTACGGTAAAAAACTTCTTGATCGCCAACATCGCGGTAATCGCCATCCTCATGCTGGTCTATAAATTTTCGCTGACCTATGTGCTCAAACTTTTCGGATGGAGCGAGATTTTCTTCATCAACAGCATCGGCCTGCCCTTCAATTCGGGATCCATTATCATGGGCCTCCTGTTTATAGCGGCCTTCTATTTCGGCCTGAGCTACACGCGAAAGAACAACTTTAAAACGGCAAACACCGTCGTACTATGCCTTATGTTCCTGTTTTTGGGCTTTTCCACCTGGCTCATGCTGCCCATACGGGCCAATGCCCGGGTGGTCATCAATGAAAACAACCCCGAGGACGCCCGCGCCCTATTGGCCTATTACAACCGCGAACAGTACCCCGGTGTCGACAGCCCCATATACGGCACCTACTATTCGAGTATTTTCGGCGAACAGGGAGAGGACAAGGACGAGGCCCCTAAATACGAAAAGGACGAGGAACTGGGCAAGTACGTCATCGTAAACCACTACAAGGGCGCCGTACCCGGCGACGACCCCAAGCACAGAGGTTTTTTGCCCCGAATGTGGAGCGGACAGCACGCCGAAAACTATATGCGCTATTTCGGGCCGTTGGACTTTAGGTTGAAGCAATCGAACCAAGAACTCCGCAGGGCCGCCAACCAAGTCAAGGAAGGCTATGCCAACGGCGATATCGATGCGGAGCAGTACATAAGCTTCCTTCGAAGGTTCAGCGACTATATCGAGGTCGAGCCCCCCTCGGTCTGGCAAAACATCAAATACATGGTGCAGTTTCAGTTCGGTTATATGTACTGGCGTTATTTTATGTGGAACTTTACCGGAAAGAACAACGACGTACAAGGGCGGTACAACGGCAACGGCGAATGGTTGAGCGGTATCGGCTTTATCGACAGTTTGCGCCTGGGCAGCCAAGACAACCTGCCCGACGAGGTAAAGAACGACAAGGCCCGAAACACCTATTTCTTTTTACCGCTCATACTCGGCATCATCGGTATACTCTTTCAAATATCGAAGAACCCGAAACAGTTCTGGGTGCTTTTGGTATTCTTCCTGTTTACCGGCCTGGCCATTCAGTTCTATACCAACCCCTACATCTTTCAACCTAGGGAAAGGGACTATTCGCTGGTAGGTTCGTTCTATATTTTCGCCATATGGATCGGCCTGGGCGTTTACGGGCTTTTCGAGGAGTTCAAAAAGTTTCTGGCCCCGAAAATATTGGCCCCGGTCATTACGGTGGTCTGCCTATTGGCGGTACCTACGGTCATGGCCGTTCAAAACTGGGACGACCACGATCGCTCCAACCGCTATACGGCCAATGCCTCGGCAAAGGCCTATCTCGATTCGTGCCAAAAGGATGCGGGGGCCATTCTGTTTACCATTGGCGACAACGACACCTTCCCGCTTTGGTATGCCCAAGAAATCGAGGGCTACAGGACCGACGTACGCATCATCTGTACCAGCCTTTTCGAAACGGATTGGTACATCGACCAGATGAAGCGCAAGGCCTATGAATCGGAGGCCATACCCTCGCAGATAGAACACGACAAATACCGTTGGGGCTCGCGCGACGTACTGTACTACCAAACGGTCGATGCCCTGTTCAACAAAAAGATATCCGAAAGCCGATGGACGATTCAAGACTTTATCAAATGGGTAGATAGCGACGAACCGAAGACCAAGCTGAAGTTTATTCTTGAAAGACAGGAAAACATCGATATGGACGCCTATTCGGAAAGCAGCCAAAACATCGTCTACTACCCCACCAACAAAATCCGGATACCGGTCAACAAGAAAAATGTTCTGGAGACAGGCCTGGTGAAGCCAAAAGACTCTGCCTTGATCGTCGACTACATCGACATCGACCTCCCCAAAAGCGCCATCACCAAAAAGAGCATGATGATGCTCGACATCATTGCCAACAACGACTGGAAGCGCCCCATCTATTTCTCAGGAGGAAGTTTTGACGATGCCGAGTTTATTTGGATGAAGGAATACCTGCAGCTCGACGGTATGGCCTATAAGCTGGTACCGATAAGGACCGAACGCAAAAGCGCCTACGAGATGGGCCGCATCGACAGCGACCTGATGTACGACATCGTCACCAATTGGTATTGGGGCAACTCGGGAAGCCCCGATATCTACCACGACCCCCAAACCAGGATCCAAGGCCTGTCGTACCGAAGCAATTTGGCCCGATTGGTGGAGGCCCTGCTGTCGGAAGGAAAAATCGAAAAGGCCAAGGACATCATCGACCTGGCCATGGAAAACCTACCGGTCGAATACTTTAAATACTACACCTTTGTCGAGCCCTTCGTCGACGGCTACTACAAGGTGGGCGAAACCACCAAGGCCAGGGAACTGTTCGAAAAGTTGAAATACATCTACCAAGATCGATTGGAGTACTACGCCGGCATACCCCTGGCCGAACAATACGAGAACATAGACGAGATCATTGCCGACATGGAAGGCTACCGAAGGAACATCGATATCCTTATCGGCAACAACGACCGCGAAAAAGCCGAAAAAGAAACCTTGATCTTCAATGAATACATCGAAAAATTCGAACATTTCTACAGGGACAACCTCCTAGAGGAAGAGGACATCCCCAGCCCCGAAAGCGACCCCGACCTTTCGGACAGCACGCCCATTTCGGACACGAGCGCCAAGGATGGGACCACTACCGCCAAGCCGGTAGCGGACACCGAGCAAGGGGAATAAAACACACATTTAAAAATAATCGGCCTGCCCAAGTCAGAACCCTCGGGCAGGCCATATGGCAACCATCAAAATGCAAAGCGTACACGCCGCAGTGGATGTACCCAATACCGTTGTGTTTTGTTGGAAGGGCCGGCCGAAGGGAATCGGCGGCATGGCGAACTACTAGATGTATTCGTTAAGGATGCCTATCAGCGTATTGGCGTCTTGCTCGCCACTTTGGCGCCAGACCATTTCGCCTTTCTTGTATATCATCAAGGTAGGAAGTCCTTTCACCCGCAATGCCTGCGAAAGCTCCTTGTTTTTGTCCACATCAATTTTGATAACCTTTCCCTTATCGCCCAAGGCAGCCGCAACGTCTCTAAGAACAGGGTGCATGGCGGTAGACTGTTCGCTCCATTCGGCATAGAAATCCAATAGAACAGGGACTTTCAAATCTATAAGTTCACCAAATTTAGACATATAATCGGCTTTACGTTATTCGCCAAATGTAGTAAAAAATGCCAAAATACCATCTAAGTGCTTAGTATTGTGGCCCCCAAGCCTAGTTAAAATCATGTTAAGGACTTCTTTTTTAGGGTTATGACGGTTATTTCGGGCCAAATTCCTACCCGACCCGGATAGCCCAAAAAGCCGAATCCCCGGTTGACGTTGATATACTGGCCCATTTCCTTGTAGATACCCGCCCAGTACTTGTAACGCCATTTGACGGGACTCCACTTGACCCATCCGGGTATCTCGATCCCAAACTGCATCCCATGGGTATGTCCGCTCAAGGTCAAATGATAGTGAAGCCCGTCTTTCAGCACAACATCTTCCCAATGCGAGGGATCGTGGCTCATTAAAATCTTAAAATCGTCCTCAGCGACCTGCGAGGTGGCCTTTTTCAGGTCACCGGCCTTCTTAAAACCGCCCCGGCCCCAATTTTCGACGCCTATCAAGGCTATTTTGTCTGCCCCTTTCTTTAGGTAGCGGTTTTCGTTCAGCAAAAGATCAAAGCCCATTTGGCGCTGCAAGCTTTTTAAATCTTCCAGGTTTTGGCGCTTCGACTCTTCCGTATCCCATTCGATATAGTCGCCATAATCGTGGTTTCCGAGTACCGAAAACTTACCGTCCTTGGCCTCAAGGGACGAGAAAAGCTCCGCCCAGGGCAACATCTCCTCGGTCTTGTTGTTGACCATGTCGCCCGTAAAAAGAATAACATCGCTTTTCTGACGGTTGACCAGGTCGACCGCGTATTCTATTTTCTTTCTATTGTCGAAGCTTCCACTGTGTATGTCGGAAATCTGCGTGATCTGGTAGCCATCAAACCCATCGGGCAGGTCATCGAACTCGAGACTGTACCTCAGCACCTGAAAATTGTATTTCCCACGGTACATCCCATAGAGCAGGGCCCCAAAGGGAACAGCTGCCAGCCCCAGACCCAAAAGGCTTATGAACCGCCGTCTTTCGGGCAGGGTAAAGCTCTTTTCGCTACCGGACAGTTTCTGGTACCATGCGGCCACCAGCCTAAAAATATCCTCGGAAAACAAAAACAGAATGGTTACCAATTGAAACACCAAAACGGTCAACAGGAGTCCGAAGGCATAACTCTTCGGCCGGCTCAACACCCGGCCCTCGGCCTCGCCAAAGGTGAATTGGTAGATAAAATTGCCCAACACCAATACCGAAATGGCGATAAAGAGGTAGTGCACCCACGGGTGTCTGGTTACCGTTCGCAGCGCCTGTAAGGTATACAGGCCCAAAACCGTATAAATAATAATGAATAGAATCCAACGTAGCATAACAACAAAGGTATTGGGAAAAATCAAAGGGCGCGGCCCCTTTACATATTATTTAACCACTTTCACTATTTGCGCTATGGCAGCATCATCGGAAACGGCTATCTCGCCATCCCTAAGAAAGGCCGGCGAATTCATCGACACCTTCGGAGCCCTCCCCAAGGTCGGCAAAAATGAGGTGCCGGATAGGTGCACTGCCGCAAACCCTGCATTTTTAAAGTTTTCGGCGTTTTCGACCCTAATACCTCCCCCGGGCATGATCGTGCAGTTGACGGCATTTTCGTGAAGCGCCCGCAAGAGGGGCATGCCCTCCAGGGCCGATTGACGCTGCCCTGAGCTAAGGATGGTGTCTACCCCGAGCCCTTCGAGCTCCTTCAGGGCCTCGATGGGATCGACCACCCAATCAAAGGCACGGTGAAAGGTAAAACGGAGCTTTCCGGCCGCTTCGACCAAGCGTCCGGTACGTTCCCGGTCTACTTGAAAATCCTTGTGCAAGGCCCCTGAAACGATACCGTCAAAACCCAAGTCGACGCAGAGCCTGATATCCTCCAGCATGATATCGAACTCAACATCGGAATAGGTAAAATCGCCGCTTCTAGGGCGTATCAAGACATGTACGGGAATCGAGACCTGCTCCCTCACGGCCTTCAACAAGCCATAGGAAGGCGTAACCCCCCCTACGGCCAGCTCCGAACAAAGCTCTATGCGGTCGGCATTCCCCCTTTCCGCATTGAGGGCAGATTGCAGTGAATTGGCACATACTTCTACCAACATATATGTATATTTAGGGCACTAAATTAAACAACCTCGAATGAAAAGGAGAAAATTCTTAAAAAATTCAGGCCTCACCGCTGCCGGGGCCCTTTCCGCACCTATTCTCTCGTCGTACAGCAATGAAATGGAGGAAAGCAACAAAGACGTTAAAAAAGCAGCCGTTCGCCCCATTACCGTTTGCACCTGGAACTTTAAAAACGCCACGGCCAAATCGTGGGAGGTCTTGCAAGCCGGAGGCTCTTCATTGGATGCCGTCGAACAGGGCGTTCGCGTGGAGGAGGCCGATGTTACCAATGAAACGGTCGGCAAGGGAGGAAGGCCCGACCGCGACGGCAACGTTACCCTTGACGCCTGTATCATGGACAAGGACGGTAACTGTGGCTCGGTGGTTTACCTGCAGAACATCGCACATCCGGTATCGGTGGCCAGAAAGGTAATGGAAGAGACCCCCCACATCATACTGGCAGGAAGGGGCGCCGAAAAATTCGCCTACGAACAAGGCTTTAAGAAAGAGGACCTGCTTACCGAGAGTACCCGTAAGCAATACGAAGAGTGGAAAAAAACCTCTAAATACGAAACCACCATCAATATCGAAAACCACGATACCATAGGCATGCTGGCCATTGACAAAAACGGGGACATTGCCGGCGCCTGCACGACCAGCGGCATGGCCTATAAAGTGGCCGGAAGAGTGGGCGACTCCCCCATTATCGGTGCCGGCCTTTTTGTAGACAACGAAGTGGGCGGGGCTACCGCCACGGGCGTGGGCGAAGAAGTGATCCGCACCGTAGGCAGTTTCTTGATCGTCGAGTTGATGCGCCAAGGTATGAGTCCGCAAAAAGCCTGTGAAGAAGGCGTCAAGCGCATCATGAAAAAGAACAAGGACAGAAAGGACTTCCAAATCGGCTTTTTGGCCATCAACAAACAAGGCGAGACGGGCGGATATTGCGTACACCCCGGCTTCACCTACCGACAGTACACCGAGGCCGGACACGAAAATGTTCCGGTCAACAGTTTTTATCAGAAAAACTAGGCCGCAAAACAACCTCAAAAAGAGCGGGCACAACCTGCTCTTTTTGTTTTCTTTTCGAGAAGTACCGTATTTTTTTACAGGTTTTCCTATTTTGTATTTCTAACTTCGCACTATAAACACAGAACACATGTCCGATCAAAAAAGACTTTTTCTATTAGACGCATATGCGCTGATTTTCCGTGGATATTACGCCCTTATAAAGAACCCCAGGATCAATTCCAAAGGAATGGACACCAGTGCCATTATGGGTTTTATGAATTCTCTTTTTGATGTGATCAGACGTGAAAAACCCGACCACCTCGCCGTTTGTTTCGACAAGGGCGGAAGTGCCGAGCGTACCGAACTTTTCCCTGAATACAAGGCCAACAGGGACGAAACCCCCGATGCCATCCGCATTGCGGTGCCCTATATTCAAGACATTCTTAAGGCCATGCATATTCCCTCGGTCGTTCTGGAAGGCTGGGAAGCCGATGATATCATAGGTACTTTGGCCAAACAGGCCGAAAAGGAAGACTATAAGGTATATATGGTAACCCCCGATAAGGATTTTGGGCAATTGGTATCCGAAAACATCTTTATGTACCGCCCTGCCAGAATGGGCAACGGCATCGAAATTTGGGGCATTCCCGAAGTCCAGAAACGTTTTGGCGTCGAACGCCCCGAACAGGTGATCGATTACTTGGGCATGATGGGAGACGCCAGTGACAACATTCCCGGGTTACCCGGTGTGGGCGACAAGACCGCCAAAAAATTCATTGCCCAGTTTGGCTCCATGGAAGGACTTCTTGAAAATACCGACCAGCTAAAGGGCAAAATGAAGGAAAAAGTGGAAGAGCACAAAGAGCTCGGCCTGCTTTCCAAAAAACTGGCCACCATCTGTACCGATTGCGATGTTACCTTTGATGCCAAGGACTATGAATTGTCGGTACCCGATGCCGAAAAAGTACAGGAAATTTTTGAGGAGCTCGAATTTAGAAGGCTCAAGGACCAATTCATAAAATTATTTTCCCAAGAAGAAGCAGCCGACCCATCACAAGAAAATGGCACCCCTACCACAAAAAAAGCATCTTCATCGGCAGGCAGCGGCCAGTTTTCCCTGTTTGGAGGCGACGGGGCATCACCGGCCACCATCAAAGACAGCTCGAGCCGAAAAACCATTAAAGACGTGGCGCACGCCTATCAAAGTGTGACCCCGGGGATGGCCATGAAACTCTTTCTCCAAAATTTGATGAAGCAGACCTCGGTATGTTTTGATACGGAAACCACCTCGATCAACCCCTTGGAAGCCCACTTGGTCGGTATCGCCTTTTCATGGGAAGCTACCAAAGGTTTTTACATTCCTTTTCCTGAAGACAAAGAGGAAGCCCAACAGCTTATAGAACAACTACGGCCCTTCTTTGAATCGGAAGGTATCGAAAAAGTCGGACAGAACCTGAAGTACGACATCAAGGTGCTGCACAAATACAACATACAGGTCAAGGGAAAACTTTTCGATACCATGTTGGCCCACTACCTGATCAACCCCGATATGCGCCATAATATGGATGTGTTATCGGAAACCTATCTCAACTACACGCCTGTATCCATCACCGAGCTGATAGGCAAAAAGGGCAAGAACCAGTTGAACATGCGCGATGTTCCCTTGGAGCAACAAACGGAATATGCCGTAGAGGATGCCGACATTACGCTTCAGTTGGCAGCTCATTTTAGGCCCGAACTGGCCGAAGCCAAAACGGAAGACCTTTTTAACAATATAGAGATTCCACTACTGAGGGTTCTGGCGGATATGGAACTGGAAGGAATCAGGCTCGACGAAAAATTCCTGAACTCCCTGTCCGAAGACCTAAACAACGATATTAAAGACCTTGAAGGAAAAATTTACGAGGCCGCCGGTGAGGAGTTCAACATCGGATCACCAAAGCAATTGGGAGAGATCCTCTTCAACAAAATGAAATTGGTGGACAAGCCCAAGAAGACCAAGACAGGACAATATTCCACCTCGGAGGACGTACTTTCCTATTTGGCCAAAGACCACCAGATCATCAGGGACGTATTGGAATACCGTGGGCTGGCAAAACTTAAAAGCACCTATGTCGACGCATTGCCCGAGCAAGTACAGCCCGCCACCGGCCGCATACACACCGACTACATGCAGACCGTTGCCGCCACGGGCCGCTTAAGTAGTAACAACCCCAACCTCCAAAACATTCCGATACGGACCGAACGCGGTAGACAGGTGCGCAAGGCCTTTGTACCCAGGGACGAAAACTACGTTCTATTGGCCGCGGATTACTCGCAGATCGAATTGCGGATCATTGCCGCCCTAAGTGAGGAGACCACGATGATCGAAGCCTTTAAAAACGGTGAGGACATCCACGCCTCCACCGCTTCAAAAGTATTCAACGTACCTCTTGAGGAAGTGACCCGTGAACAGCGTAGCAACGCCAAAACCGTCAATTTCGGAATCATTTATGGCGTTTCGGCCTTTGGCCTCAGCAACCAAACGGACCTCTCGCGTTCGGAAGCCAAGGAACTCATAGATACCTATTACAAAACCTACCCGAAACTGAGAAACTACATCAGCGAGCAAATCGATTTTGCCCGCGAACACGGCTATGTGCAAACCGTTTTGGGCAGACGCAGGTATTTAAAGGACATCAACGGCAGCAATGCCATTGTACGCGGGGCGGCCGAACGAAATGCCGTCAACGCCCCTATTCAAGGAAGTGCCGCCGATATTATAAAAATAGCCATGATCAACATCCACAAAAAGCTTGCGGAGGGCAATTTTAAATCTAAAATGCTCTTGCAGGTACACGATGAATTGGTCTTTGACATCTATAAGCCCGAACTGGACGAACTTAAGACCATGATACAGTCCGAAATGCAAAATGCCTTTGAACTACCGGTTCCCTTGGACGTAGAGGTAGGCATAGGCCAAAATTGGCTCGAGGCGCATTGATTAGACCCCCGAGCCGTCAAACAGTGCAAGTGCCATGATAGAATTTAGACCTATCAACCATTTATCCACCCACTTAGACCGCCTCATCAAGGGGCAGCTATGGCTCAAGGTAATCGTAGGACTCGTATTGGGGGCCGGGGCCGGCGTTTTGCTCAATCCATCCACGGGACTTTTATCGGAAGAAATAAGCCTACGGTTGGCCGATTGGCTAGATCTGCCCGGCCAGATTTTTATGCGCCTCGTCCAAATGATCATGATTCCCCTGATATTTACCTCGATATTGACCGGAATCGTAAGCAACACCTCGGAGAACCTGAAATCTTTTGGCCTCCGCCTATTACTCTATTTTATTTTTACCACCGTCGTCGCCATAGTCCTAGGCTTAATCGTAACCCTCATCTTTAAACCTGGCCAATACGTATTGTCGTTGGGCGGATTTCCCCATAGCGATGACAGCCAAAGCATACCGGTGGAAGAGACCGACCTTATGGACAATATTCCGAATACAATCTCCAATCTCATACCCAACAATCCATTGGAGTCCATTCTAACGGGAGAGATGCTCGGCGTTGTGATCTTTACCATAATAATAGGTGTGGCCATTACCCAACTCCAGGACGAGATCGCAAGGCCCATTATCCGTTTTTCCGAAGCGGTGCAGAAAATATGCATGATCGTGGTATCGTGGGCCATGGCCCTGGTACCTTATGCCGTTTTCGGCCTCATAGCCGCCTTACTGTCCAGAACGGGATTCGAAATATTCTTGGGGCTCGGCTACTACATGGGGGTCGTGATCTTGGGGCTGATACTCTTGCTGGCCTTCTATTTGCTCATGGTCTTGGTAGTCGGCAAAAAAAGTCCCCTAAAATTCCTTAAAGCCATTAAGGAACCGCAATTATTGGCCTTCTCTACCGCCAGTTCGGCTGCCGTGATGCCTTTATCGATGAAGACGGCGGATGAAAAATTAGGAATTTCCTCCTATATCCGTGATTTTGTAATTCCCGTCGGGGCTACGATCAATATGGACGGAACGGCCCTGTTTCAATGTGTAACCACTTTGTTCATGGCCCAGGCCTATGGCATGGAACTGACCATCATGAACCTATTGCTGATCACGTTTACCGTTGTGGCGGCCTCTATCGGAACGCCCGCCATTCCGGGTGGCGGGGTCATCGTCCTTGCCTCGGTACTACAGGGTTCGGGGATACCCTTGGACGGCCTGATCGTCATCATAGGCATAGACCGCATTTTGGGCATGTTCAGAACTTCGGTAAACGTAACCGGGGACCTGACCGCCTGCCTCATCTTTAACAGGTTCTACGGAAACACATCGAACCAAGTCCCCTTGAAAAAACAAGAGTGAGTCTGGTGCACCGTTGTCAATTTTATAGAAAAACTGTTAAATCGCTCCTAATGTTAGACTAAAACGGACATATACTACGTTGTGTGATATACGTTACTAGGTACGGCTGACAAAGGAATGAAAAAGATACTGGTCTTATGGGTTTTAACGATGGGTGCAATCGCCATGGGCCATGGGCAATCGACCCCAAAGCCTTCCGACACCGCCACCTTTGAAAACGTAAAGGTCTTTCCCAATCCCGCCACGAACGTCGTCAACATTCTCGGACTCAAAAACAGCCGCAAGGCCGCTATTTCCATTTTCGACATCTATGGCAATTTGGCCCTATCGCGACAATGGGAAATTAGGCGCAACGCCGTTAACATACCCGTTAACACCCTAGCACCGGGAGCCTACATCATTACCATTCGTTCCGACGAACAACAAATACGCACCAAGTTCTACAAGAAATAAACGCTTAAGGAACAGTCCCCGCCCCCTATTCCACATTACACATCCACACGGCGATACGTAGCCGGTCCATCGATAAATCCCCTACGCCCTCGAAACCCCAACCTTGGCATCCAGACCTCAAGTTCCTTGCCGGAAGACCACAAAAGCACCGGTAAAAAACATCAAAAAATATTATTGAATAACCATTTGTAATTCAATAGAATTAGTGTACATTTGCAGCCCGTTTATCGGGATTGAAGTGTTTAATTAAAAAGTAACCGTAGTGGATACATTAAGTTATAAGACCGTTTCAGCCAATAAATCGACTGTTGAAAAGCAGTGGCTATTGGTTGATGCCGAAGGGGAAACTTTGGGCCGCATGGCTTCAAAAGTGGCCAAAATGCTAAGGGGAAAACATAAGCCGAGCTTTACACCACACGTAGATTGTGGTGACAACGTAATCATCATCAATGCCGAAAAGGTCGATATGACAGGCAACAAATGGCAAGATAAAGTCTATTTGAGGTACACAGGTTACCCTGGAGGACAGCGATCTACTTCCGCCAAGGAACTTTTGGCCAAAGACCCTGCCCGAATTGTGGAAAAAGCGGTCAAAGGAATGCTTCCCAAAAACAGATTGGGTGCCGAGCTTTTTAGAAACCTTAAGGTGTATGTTGGTGCCGAGCACAACCACGAAGCACAAAAACCAACGGTTATCAACTTAAAAGAATTCAAGTAATGGAGACTATTCACAAAATTGGAAGAAGAAAAACGGCTGTTGCCCGTGTCTATGTTTCCCCAGGTACAGGAAACATTACGGTAAACCAAAGGGATTTGAACGACTACTTTCCAACCGCTACACTTCAATACAAAGTAAAGCAACCTTTTGCTTTGACCGAAAATGAAGATGCCTACGATGTAAAGGTAAATGTATACGGCGGTGGAATTACCGGCCAGGCCGAGGCGATTCGCCTTGCCTTGTCGAGGGCCATTTGCGAAGTAGATGCCGAAAACCGTTCGATCCTTAAGCCCGAAGGCCTTCTTACCCGCGACCCGAGAATGGTGGAGCGTAAGAAATTCGGTCAGAAGAAAGCCCGTAAGAAATTCCAGTTCTCCAAACGTTAAGAAGAACAGCATACAAGGCGTCCTCCTTATTTGGGAGGATGCTTATTATATTTTTAACCCAAGTTCATTGAAAGTTCGCCGCTTGGCGAATAAATTAAGGCTATTTCCTTTGAGGGGAATGGTTATCGGGAGACCCTAAAGACACCCAAGTCGGCCGGGCACCGTTAGTTTAGCATCTAAATGTCAGAGGCTCTCCGATTGTTCCATAACAATTGGGGTACCACTCTATCATTGCCTATTCAACAGAACGTAAACTAAATTTAAAATGGCGAAAGTCGAAGTAAAACAATTATTGGAAGCCGGTGTGCATTTTGGCCACCTAACACGAAAGTGGAACCCTAACATGGCGCCCTACATCTACATGGAGCGCAATGGAATCCACGTAATCAACCTTTACAAAACCGTTGCAAAACTGGAGGAGTCGAAAGAGGCCCTAAAGAAAATTGCAGCTTCTGGACGAAAAATTCTTTTCGTCGCCACAAAAAAGCAAGCCAAGGACATTGTTGCCGAAAAGGTTTCAAACGTAAACATGCCCTACATTACGGAAAGATGGCCCGGCGGGATGCTGACCAATTTCGTTACCATTAGAAAGGCGGTAAAGAAAATGGCTTCCATCGACCGAATGAAAAAAGACGGTACGTTCAATACGCTATCTAAAAAAGAACGCCTACAAGTAGACCGTTTGCGTGCCAAATTGGAAAAAAACCTAGGTTCCATTTCCGATATGACCCGTTTGCCGGGCGCTTTGTTCGTCGTTGATACCATGCGCGAGCACATCGCCGTCAAGGAGGCCCAAAAATTGAACATCCCTATCTTTGCCATGGTCGATACCAACTCGGATCCCAGGGACGTCGATTACTTGATCCCATCCAATGACGATGCCTCGAAATCCATCGACATCATCATGACCCAAGTAACCGAGGCCATAGCCGAAGGCCTTGCCGAACGCAAATCTGAAAAACAGTCGGACAAGGAAGGTGCCGACGAGCCCAAAAAAGAAAAAAAGGCAGCCGTTGAGCCCACTCCCGAAACCGTGGAAACCAAGGCCCCTCCCGTTGTGGAAAAAACCCCAGAACCCAAGGTCGATGTAGAGGCCACCAAGGAAGAGGTAGCAAAATCAGATGCCGCAGGCGACGACCTGACCAAAATAGAAGGCGTTGGGCCAAAAGCCGCAGAGGCATTGGCCAATGCAGGCATGGCCACTTATGCAGACTTGGCAAAGGGCGACCCCGAGAAAATCAAGGAAATCTTGACAGAGGCAAGTTCCAGAATGGCCCACCTAGACCCCACATCCTGGCCAAAGCAAGCCCAGATGGCAGCCGATGGCAAGTGGGACGAGCTTAAGGAATGGCAAGACAGCGTTAAGGGAGGCGTCGAATAATCTATTATCCCAGAGAATTAAATATAACATAACATTGACCTGAAACTTTATAGAAAAAACGTTTCTACCTTCAGGCCAATTGCAAAACAGGAAATAAAATGGCAAAAATTACAGCCGCAGAAGTAAATAAACTTAGAAAGACCACAGGCGCAGGTATGATGGACTGCAAAAAAGCCTTGGTAGAAGCCGAAGGCGATTTTGACAAGGCAATCGAGATCCTACGCAAAAAGGGTCAAAAGGTGGCCGCCAAAAGAGCCGACAGGGACTCTTCGGAAGGTGCCGCCATCGCCAAGGTGAACGCAGACAAGACCGAAGGCGTGATCATCTCGCTAAATTGCGAAACGGACTTCGTTGCCAAAAACGATACTTTCGTTACCTTGGCGAACGATTTGGCCGATTTGGCCCTTAACTACGACAACAAGGAAGCTTTTTTGGCGGCCGACTTTAACGGTATGACCGTACAGGACAAGCTAACCGAGCAAACCGGTGTTATCGGCGAGAAAATAGAGATCGGCGGTTTTGAAAAATTAAGCGCCCCCTTTGTTGGCTCCTACATACATGCAGGAAACAAAATAGCCGTTCTTACCGGATTGTCAGCTGCCGTTGACGGTGCCGAAACTGCCGCCAAGGATGTTGCCATGCAAGCTGCAGCCATGAACCCCGTTGCCTTGAACGAAGATGGCGTTGACCAATCGGTTATCGACAAGGAAATCGAGATTGCCAAGGATCAACTTCGCCAAGAAGGGAAACCCGAAGCCATGTTGGACAATATCGCCAAAGGAAAACTGAAGCGTTTCTTTAAAGACAACACCTTGGTCAACCAAGCTTTTATCAAAGACAACAAGCAGAGCGTTGCCCAATACTTGAAATCGGTCGATCCGAACCTAGAGGTTACAGGATTCAAAAGAGTAGCATTGGGCTAAGCCCCTTGAAACAATAGATTACAAAAAAACCCGCTATCAAATAGCGGGTTTTTTAATTTTATGGCCCTTGGAAATTGCCTCCCAACGCACTTATTCGGACACAGGGCCGATCATCCTTTCAACCAAGCTTCCCTCAATCGGGCCTGCAGGTCACTTACACCCTCAACGGGAACTATGGTCTTGACCTGCAAGGTAGGCACACCGGCTTTTCCCTCCAAGGTAAGCTCCTCTCCCCCGCGTTCGACCACCATCGTAATGTCGGTATCGGGAGACCAGGTAAAACTTTGCCCTATAACGGCCCTTATGCCATTCAGGTCGATCGGGGTGCCGTTAATGCTTTTGATGATATCGCCGCCCTGGGCCCCCAGGTCATTGAAAAAACTGTTCTGCGCTATACCGGTCCGAATAAATACCGCATCGTTGTTGTCGGGATCGATATCTATAAAGGGAATTTCGCCATCGAGAAAATACCCGGTCTGTCTTTCGACCGTTTCGATTTTCAATCCGACCTTGGCAAAATACGCGTTGTAATCAATGGGCGTATCCCCTATCACATGGGTATCGAAAAAGTCCCTGATTTCAGGATAGGTCATGGCCACTATCTCATCGATCAACCGCTCATCGTCAAAGGGGGTATTGTTGCCGTACTTTTTGGAAAGTTCCTTCATCAACCACAACACGCCTTTTTCACCATTGCTCAAGCTCCTCAGTTCAATATCCAAGGCCATATTGATCAAGGCCCCTTTCTCATAGACATTGGCGTAATTTTTCTTGTAAGGCTCCTCCAAAATATTCTTGCTCATGACCGTAAACGACATTTGGTCGTCATAAGACTTGGCATTCTCGATTTTGTCAACGAGCCGCCCATAAAACCCGTTTTCGTCGATCAAGCCTTGCTGAACCTGAAAGAGGTTGGCAAAATATTCGGTGGTACCCTCGTACATCCACAAGTGCATAGACATTTTCGGGTCGTTAAAATCGAAGTACTGCACCTCTTTCGAATGCACGTTCAACGGGGTCACAATATGAAAGAACTCATGCGAAACAACATCGACCATGGCCTCCTCCAAGCGATCCTTGGGCAGGGCTTCCGGCAAGACCACGACTGTAGACGTATGGTGCTCCAAAGCCCCGAAACCCGAAGCATCGTCCGGGCCATAGGTAGATAGATAAAGCAGTATGTTATATTTTCTTGTTCCATCGATTTCTCCCAAAAAGGCCTTTTGAGCCCCCATCATTTGTTCCATACGGTCTCTAAGGTCGGCCGCGGTATACACCCCATTCGGCGAATACACGCTTATCGTAACCTCTATATCATTGATCTGAAAGGTTTCCGTATTGGGCTTGGTGTATTGAATGGGATTATCGATCACCTCAAAATACCGGTCGGCAACAAAAATGTCGGTCCCTTCCGGCGAAGCATCGGCCATTACTTTCCGCTGCAGGGAAGTAGTGGCCTCCAAACTGTCCGGATGCGAGACGACAAGCTCATAGGGCACTTCCTTCAACCCTTTGAAATAGCCCACAAAACCATGAAGGTTCAGCATAAAGTTCTCGCCGGCCAAAATATTGGTGCCGGCAGGCGAAAACACCTTGTCTTCGACCTCGTTTTCGGTATCGTAGGTATCGTTTACCCAATAGGTAAGCTTGTCCAAACTCCTTCCGTTTTCGATTTTCCAGGTATTATCGTCCTCCCTGGAGAAAACCAGTTCCCTTCCTTCATAATCAAAGGCCTTAAAGCCTTCTATGTACTTCCCATAATTGTCTTCGCTATAGGTGCCCGGTACCGTTTTCGGAATATGGAAAACCACCTCATCGGTAGAAAAGGCTCCCGGATCTACGGAGACCTTGACCTTGTCGTCTACCACATCATTCAAATCCAAAGCCACTAGAACAGGAGCCTTATCGGCTGTAAGCAAGGCCTTTGACGAGCCACAACCGTAAAGCAGCGCAACGGTCAAGAAAAAGATATAAAATCGCTTCATAAATAATTGGGTTAATCGTTTTAAAGGTGTTTTATCGGTAAAATCGCACAAGATTATAAAATTTAGTAGAATGGCCCACTATTATTAGGAAATAATTAAGGTTGACCTTATCTCGCACATCAACTGCCCGCCCTAACATTTTTTGATTATTTTTGCTGCAACGAAATTCGAATCGATGCAGTACAAAAGGATTCTTTTAAAACTTAGCGGCGAAGCGCTAATGGGCAAAAAACAATACGGGATAGACTCCGATCGCCTTGCGGAATATGCCGAAGAAATCAAAAATGTGGCCGAAAAGGGAGTGGAGATCGCCATAGTCATCGGCGGCGGCAACATTTTTAGGGGCCTTACAGGAGCTGCAATGGGAATGGACCGTGTTCAAGGCGACCACATGGGCATGTTGGCCACCGTAATCAATGGCCTGGCCCTACAGAGCGCCTTGGAGGCCAAAGGCATACAGACCCGCCTACAATCGGCCATACACATCAACGAGGTGGCCGAGCCCTTTATTCGAAGAAGGGCCATGAGGCATTTGGAAAAAGGCAGGGTGGTCATTTTCGGTGGGGGTACGGGAAACCCTTATTTTACCACCGATTCGGCAGCCGTACTCCGTGCCATTGAAATAGAGGCCGATGTTATCTTAAAGGGTACCCGTGTCGATGGAATTTACACCTCCGACCCCGAAAAAGACAAAAATGCCACTAAATTCGATTCGATTTCCTTCGCAGACGTTCTCTTGAAAGGACTAAAGGTGATGGACACTACGGCCTTTACCCTAAGCCAGGAAAACGAACTGCCCATCGTTGTTTTCGACATGAACAAAAAAGGCAATCTGACCAAGTTGGTCGAAGGAGAGAACATAGGAACTGTCGTTAACCTCTGACAGTACTAATTTGTGATATACGCTTAAATACTATTTGAACTATGAATGAAGAGGTACAGTTTATACTCGATTCCGCAAAGGAAAGCATGGAAGCCGCTTTAAAGCACCTAGAGAAGGAATTTGTAAAGATAAGGGCCGGCAAGGCAAGTCCAGCCATGCTGTCTTCCGTAATGGTCGAATACTACGGGTCGCAGACCCCGCTCTCACAAGTTGCCAATATCAATACCCCCGACGGACGTACCATTTCGGTACAACCTTGGGAAAAGAGCATGCTGCCCGAGATAGAAAAGGCCATTATCAACTCCAACTTGGGCTTCAACCCCATGAACAACGGGGAATTGGTAATCATAAACGTACCCCCATTGACCGAGGAACGTCGAATTCAATTGACCAAACAGGCCAAGGCGGAAGCGGAGGACTGCAAGGTCAGTATCAGAAGTGCCCGCCAAGAAGCGAACAAGGAAATCAAGGAGTTGGACGCCTCCGAAGACCTCCAAAAGAATGCCACGGTAGACGTACAGGAACTTACCAACGAGTACATTAAGAAAACCGATGACTTTTTGGCGCTAAAGGAGAAAGAGATCATGACCGTTTAACGAAAAAAGCGACTTTTTGGGGTCGCTTTTTTTACATTGTTCCCATTTCTACC
Organism: Pseudozobellia thermophila; assembly: GCF_900141855.1. GTDB lineage: Bacteria > Bacteroidota > Bacteroidia > Flavobacteriales > Flavobacteriaceae > Pseudozobellia > Pseudozobellia thermophila. Next base: position 63,309 of record NZ_FQYU01000006.1, on the reverse strand, counting down.
GGTAGCCCTGTAAATTTACCCCTACCGTCAATATTTCAAGTCATCATTTTTAGGAACACACACGATCATTCAATACCTTTGCGCACGGTAAAAACCTACCATGGCAGCTAAATTCACGAAAAATTTTTGGGAAAGGACGGCGCGTATCATTCTTCGCAACCGAATTTTGATACTTTGCCTGATCGCGGCCCTTACCGTTTTCCTGGGCATGCAATGGGAGAACATGCGCTTTAGCAGCTCGCAGGCCAACCTCCTCCCCGACCATCACCCGGTCAACCTAAAGTACCAAGAATTTTTGGAACAGTTCGGTGAAGAGGGCAATGCCATTGTATTCGCCATTCGCGATTCCGCCCTGTTCACACCCGAGAACATCAACCGTTGGAACAAGTTCAGCAAGCAGCTCGTGGCTTTCCCGGAGATAGACTTCGTCCTGTCTTTGGACAACCTGCAAGAACTCAAAAAAGACAACGAAAACCAAGAATTTGAACTACGCCCCCTGATCAACGGAAAGGTCAGTACAAAAAAAGAGGTCGACAGCATCAAGAACCATCTTTTCGACGACCTCCCCTTTTACGACAAACTCCTTTTCAACAAGGAAAGTTCGACGATAAGGACCGTGGCGAACCTCGACAAGGATATCGTCAACACCACGGTAAGAAAAGACTTTATACTACAAGACCTTACCAACCTCGTCGAAGATTTCGAAGAGGAAACGGGCTTGAACGTCCATGTTTCGGGCATGCCCTACATCCGTACGATGAACTCCCAGAACATTATCGACGAGATCGGCAAGTTCATTCTGGCCGCCCTGGGCGTAACCTCGTTGATATTCTTCTTTTTCTTTAGAAGCTTTCGGGCCACCCTTATATCGATGTGCATCGTTATCATTGGTGTAATGTGGGCTTTCGGTATACTCGGACTGCTACAGTACGAAATAACGGTTTTGACCGCCCTAATACCTCCCTTGATCATAGTAATAGGAATACCGAATTGTATCTTTTTGATCAACAAGTACCAGCAAGAGGTAAAAAAACACGGCAACCAGGCCTTGTCGCTACAACGGGTCATTTCAAAAATCGGCAACGCCACATTGATGACCAATATGACAACGGCTTCCGGTTTTGCCACCTTTATCATAACCGATAGCCAATTGTTGAAGGAGTTCGGCATAGTAGCCTCGATAAACATCATAGGTATCTTTATCCTTTCCCTTCTGATCATCCCTATCATTTACAGCTTTTTATCGCTTCCCAAAACAAGGCACCTCAAGCACTTGAACAAAAAATGGATCGATGGTTTCGTCAATTGGATGGAAGGCATAGTTCGCCATCGCAGGATTACGGTCTACACCGTATCACTGATCCTTTTGATAACCAGTATAATCGGCATCTACCAAATAGAGATTTCGGGAAGCCCCATAGAAGACATGCCGAAAAACGCCCAGTTCTTCAAGGACATCCGCTTCTTTGAACAGGAATTTGACGGGATCATGCCGGTGGAAATAGTAGTCGACACCAAAAGGCCCAAAGGCGTTCTTAAACCTGCCAACCTGAGACGTATGGACCAGTTAAGCGAGGTCATTACGGAAATTCCCGAACTCTCAAGTCCCATTTCGATAGTGAACTTGGTAAAATATTCGAAACAGGCCTTCTACAATGGCATTCCCAAGTACTACCAACTGCCCACTTCGCAGGAGAACAACTTTATAATGAAAGTGGCCCAAAATTCGTCGGGCAACGAGAACCTATTAAAGAATTTTGTCGACAGTACCGGACAGACCGCCCGGATCACCACCTTTATGCGCGATGTAAAAACCGAACGCATGGAGCAAATAGAGGAAAGGCTTTTGGAGAACATCGACAAGTTCTTTCCGGCCGATCGCTTCGACGTTTATATGACGGGCAGCGCCCTTATCTTTTTGAAGGGTACGAAGTATTTGGTCAAGAACCTTATCCTGTCGTTGGCCTTCGCCATATTTCTTATCGCCATGTTCATGGCCTATCTGTTCCGCTCGTTTCGAATGATCGTCATCTCGTTGATCCCCAACTTATTGCCCTTGGTGATTACGGCCGGCGTCATGGGCTATGCGGGGGTACCCATAAAACCGTCGACCATTTTGGTCTTCAGTATCGCTTTTGGTATTTCGGTCGACGATACGATCCACTTTTTGGCCAAGTACCGTCAAGAGCTGATCGCCAACAAGTGGCACATAAAAAAGTCGGTTTATGCGGCCTTGCGCGAGACAGGGGTGAGTATGTTCTATACCTCCATAGTTTTGTTTTTCGGTTTTTCGGTCTTCATCATCTCCAGTTTTGGCGGTACGGTGGCCCTGGGCGCACTGGTCTCGGCCACTTTGTTGTTCGCCATGCTGGCCAACCTGATCTTGTTGCCATCGCTCTTGCTCTCATTGGAAAGGACGATAGCCAGTAAAAAAATACTCAAGAAACCCCAAATCGACATTCTGCCCAAAAAGGACTTGGACCGATAAGCCAAAACTTCACCGATTTAACTGGTCGCGAATCGGTTTGTTTTTAACCAAAAAGTTATCTTTGCGCTTCAATTTTCAAGTGACCTAACATGAAAGCTTACAGCGTAAAGGAACTGCTCAAAGGAAATCATTTATTACAGGAGGTAGCCGTGAACGGCTGGGTAAAGACATTTAGAAGCAATCGTTTTATCGCCCTTAACGACGGTTCGACCTTGACGAACATCCAATGTGTGGTAGACTTTGAAAAATTTGACGAAAAACTTCTCAAAAAAATCAACACCGGGGCGGCCATTAAGGTAACGGGCACCTTGGTAGAGAGCCTGGGCAAGGGCCAAAATGTGGAGATCCAGGCAAACGAAATAAAAATACACGGCGAGGCCGATCCCGAAGAATATCCCATACAGCCCAAAAAACACTCTTTGGAATTCCTGCGCGAAAAGGCGCACCTGCGCGTAAGGACGAATACCTTCGCGGCCGTAATGAGGGTTCGCTCGGCACTGGCATTCGCCATACACAAGTATTTTCGCGAGAACGGGTTTTACTACTTCCACGCCCCTATCATTACAGGTTCCGATGCCGAAGGCGCCGGTGAAATGTTCAGGGTTACGACCCTAAGCGACAAAAACCCCAAGTTAACCGAAGAAGGGGAGGTCGATTACAAAGAGGATTTCTTCGGAAAAGAGACCAACCTCACCGTATCGGGCCAATTGGAAGCCGAGGCCTACGCCATGGCATTGGGCAAGGTATATACCTTTGGGCCCACCTTCCGCGCCGAAAACTCGAACACCTCAAGGCACCTGGCCGAATTTTGGATGATAGAGCCCGAGATGGCCTTTTACGACCTGGATGCCAACATGGACCTGGCCGAGGACTTCATCAAAAGTGTTATCGGCTACGTCTTGGAGCATTGCCAAGAAGATCTTCAGTTTCTCGAAAAACGGTTGTTGGACGAAGAAAAAACGAAGCCCCAGGCACAGCGCAGCGATATGGCCCTGATCGAAAAGCTGAAATTCGTTTCGGAGAACAGTTTTAAAAGGGTCAGCTATACCGAGGCCATTGACATTTTGCGGAACAGCAAACCCAATAAAAAGAAAAAATTCCAATACCCCATTGACGAGTGGGGCGCCGACCTGCAAAGCGAACACGAGCGCTTCTTGGTCGAGAAACACTTTAAATGTCCCGTCATCCTGTTTGACTATCCGGCAAAGATCAAGGCGTTCTACATGCGACTGAACGAGGACGGAAAAACCGTGCGTGCCATGGACATCCTCTTTCCGGGAATCGGGGAAATCGTGGGAGGTTCGCAGCGCGAGGAACGACTCGACGTGCTCAAGCAAAAGATGGCCGACCTCAACATCCCCGAGGAAGAACTTTGGTGGTACCTCGACCTAAGAAAATTCGGTACGGCGGTGCATAGCGGTTTCGGGCTCGGTTTTGAGAGACTGGTGCTTTTCGCCACGGGCATGGGCAATATCAGGGATGTGATCCCTTTTCCCAGAACACCCCAAAACGCGGAGTTTTAACCAGAATTCGTTAACTTTATAAAGCCTGTTCAACAAAAGACCCCAATGCTAAAACAACACTTACAGTTCAAATTATCGCAGAAGCTATCGCCTCAGCAGATACAGCTGATGAAGTTGATCCAACTGCCCACCCAGGCATTCGAACAACGACTGAAGCAAGAATTGGAAGAAAACCCCGCATTGGAGAGCGGCAAGGAAGAATCGGACAATTTCGAGGACGAGTTTGCCGACCCCTATGAAAACGAGGAGGGCGAAGGGGAGACCATCAACACCGAGGACATCAATATAGACGACTACCTCAGTGATGACGAAATACCCGAATACCGCACCAAGGCCAACAACTATAGTGCCGACGACGAGGAAAAGAACGTACCCTATGCGGCCGGCATATCGTTCAACCAATACCTTTTGAACCAGCTCAACACCGTCTACCTAAGCGATGAAGAGTGGAACATCGCCGAATTTCTTGTAGGCAGTGTTGACGAAAGTGGCTATATACGCAGGCCACTTAGCGACATTTTGGACGACCTGGCCTTTACCCAAAACATTTACACCGATGAGGAAACCATCGAAAAGGTGCTCAAGATCGTCCAAAAACTCGATCCGCCGGGCGTAGCCGCACGTTCTCTCGAAGAATGCCTAATCATACAGCTCAAAAGAAAAGAAGCTTCTCCGACCATAGAATTGGCTATTTCCATATTGGAAAAGTCGTTCGAACAGTTCACCAAAAAGCACTTTAAAAAACTCCTGCAAAGGCACGACATCACGGAAGAACAGCTAAAGGGGGCCATTTCGGAAATCGAAAAGTTGAACCCGAAACCCGGCGGCTCCTATTCGGGCAACAACAGAATGATAGAGCACGTGGTACCCGATTTTTCCATCCGTATCGTCGATGGCGAACTGGAACTGTCGTTAAACGGCCGCAATGCCCCCGAGCTGCACGTATCCAAAGAATACTCCAATATGCTCAAGGGGTATAAGGACGCCAAGACCAAGTCGAAATCGCAAAAGGACACCATTCTTTTTATCAAGCAAAAACTCGATGCCGCCAAATGGTTTATCGATGCGATTCGCCAGAGGCAACAGACCCTGTTCATTACCATGAACGCGATCATGAACTACCAGAAGGAGTATTTTCTTACCGGTGACGAGCGCAATCTGCGCCCGATGATCCTAAAGGACATTGCCGATGAAATAGACATGGACGTATCGACCGTTTCGCGGGTGGCGAACAGCAAATACGTAGATACCCCTTACGGCACAAAACTGATCAAGGAATACTTTTCGGAGTCGATGAAAAACGACCAAGGGGAAGACGTTTCCACCAAGGAAATCAAAAAGATCCTGGAGACGGTAATCGGCGAAGAATCGAAAAAGAAACCCCTCACCGACGACAAGTTGGCGGCGATACTCAAGGAGAAGGGCTATCCCATTGCGAGACGTACCGTTGCAAAATACAGGGAGCAACTCGACATACCGGTTGCCCGATTGCGCAAACAAATTTGATGAGGTTTTTCTTAAAACTTATTTCCTATATATTCCACCCGCTGTTCATTCCCATGGCCGGCACCGCCGCCTATTTTATCACCACCCCCAAATACAGCTCGAGCGACATACAGAATGTCATACTGCTGCCCACCTTCATCTTAACGGTCATCATTCCGATAATCACCTATCTCATATTAAAAAATCTAGGCGTCGTGCATTCCGTTTTTATGCCCACGGCCAAAGAACGCAAATACCCCCTTTACATCAACATTTTATTGTTGCTTTTGGTTATCTACAAGGTGCTACCCAATTACTACGTGGCCGAACTTCATTTCTATTTTCTGGGTATCATAACCGCGTCCATGACCACGTTAATGCTTATCCTGATAAAGGTGAAGGCAAGTATGCACTTAATGGGCATGGGCAGTTTGCTCATGTTCTTGATCGGGTTGAGCATCCATTTCGAAATCAACATAACATTGGCCATCAGCCTTGTCACCTTCGCCACGGGGCTGGTAACCACGTCACGCCTTTATCTGAAGGCGCATTCCAAACCCGAGTTGCTGATCGGTTTTCTTATCGGCCTGCTTTCCCAACTGCTCATGATCCGCTTATGGTTATAGGTCCCAAGCAGAGGCGGGCCACTACAAAATATAAAAGACGATGCCCAATCGCAGTGGCTTGATATCGATAGGATCACCATCCAAATAGACATTATCGTCAAAGAGATTGCTTAAGGAATAATAGGCGTGCAGATTAAAGGTATTATAGCCAAAATTAAAGGTCAGCCCGTATTGGAACTTTCGTATATCGGTATTGTAAAAAGAGGTCTTCGCGCCTTCAGTCGGGACCAATTTTGAACGACTTCCGAGGGCATAACCCACTTTAAACCCGGTATAGACCCTCCAGAATTTGTAGGACACCTCGTTGGAACTTCGCCATCGAAACTCAAAGGGCACTTCGATCATATGGCTTTCGATCTTGTTGCGCTTAAAATCGGCCTCGTCGTCGATGATGAGATACCCGAAGTCTTCTTCAAGCTCAACTGCCTGCAAGTTGGAGTAATAGGAATACAGCCCGTAGCCCAATCCGAGCCCCAAGGCTACGGTGCGTCCGGCATTTATGGGCATGTCCTTTATAAACCCCATCTGTAGTCCGTACGACAGGTTGGATTGATTGACCACATCGGGCTTTTCCAACAAGAAATTATAAGTAAGACCGATATAAAACTGGTCTTCGAGGTATCTCGTGTCGAGGGCCACCGTATCGCCATTGGTTTGGGCCATGGCGCCCTGGGCCGTGAGCACCCACAAAAAAACTAGCAGACATTTCTTCATCACTGTAAAAATAGAAAAATAAAAAACGCCCCGAACCAAAGTCCGGGGCGTTTATTTATCTCTAAATACTATCTAACTATTGTAGGTTGTTGAATGCATCACCTTCATAAGTAGTATAATTTACCTTTAAGGCATTAACCTTTCTAAGTTCTTGCTTGATATCGGAAATCAGACCCATGTTTGCATTCTTATCGACCTTTAGGGCAGTGGTCAAAACGTTCTGCAGTTCCTGTGGCTTTTTGGCCCTTTCCTGAAGAATGTAATCCCCTACCGCCGAAGGGTCGGCGAACTTGTCGTTCAACTGGATCTTAGGCTCCTTACCGAATTGTGATATATACTGGGACGTAGGCGCTCCGACGTAGATGTAGATCACCCTATCCTTCTTTTCCAATTTTTTGGTCTCGCTGGCGTTGGGCAATACGTTCTCTACCTTAAGCGTACTGTCTTTCATAACCGTTACAGTCATAAAGAAGAATAATAACATGAAGACGATGTCTGGCAGTGAGGCCGTATTAACAGCCGGCAATCCAGCATCCTTTTTCTTTGCAAACTTTGACATATGTATTCTTGTTAAAACTGTTATTAATTACCTGAGCTGGTTTCGGCTTCGGAAAGTTTCTGCGGAAACAAATCCTGAATACGCTTTACCTTTTCCTTCAAATCCTCTTTTCTTGCAGGATCCGTCTCGGGATTAAGGTATTCAGCCTCCAAATCGGTAAAATCACGTTTAAAAAGGCGTTGTGCCTCCCGGTTCCTCAAATCGTTGTAAGCCCCTACCAGTTCGTTCTGCACCGTAATGTAGGTACTGTACTTGGTCTCCCTGTCATTTTTCAAAGAAATGATCGCCTTTGTAGGGTTATCGGAAGACTCGGGATTCTTTTGGCCCTTGCAATAGGTACAGGTACCATCGCCTCCATTATCCAAGAAGGCCTTGGCTTTCTCCCTCAAATTCTTGATGTCGACCAATTCGTCCTCGACCAACAATTGTCCGTTCTTGTTGATATTGACCTCAAAAATATTCTTTTGCTTAATAACAACATCGGTATCGGGCGGTTCAATCGGGGGCAACATACGGTCCAAACCAGCATCGGTCTCAATAGTCGTTGTTACCAAGAAAAATATCAGCAACAAGAATGCGATGTCTGCCATAGACCCGGCATTTACCTCTGGTGGTGCTCCTCTTTTTGACATAATGGTATATGTTTTAAATTATTTGATCATCTTTCTCACACCGCCCCAAAGCATAGCACCGACGGCTATAAGGGTAAGTATGAAGAAGACATTGATTCCCGCTCCAATCTGCCTGATGGTGCTTTCATCCGTTGTAATTCCCCTATCGGCCATTTCCTGGATGCTTACATCCGTACCATCGGCCATCACGTAACCAATGCCCAAGACCAAAAGAAAACCTACAATTACAAACAAGCTCTTTTTAAGGCTTGCCGGGTTGGCAAAGAGGTTCATCAAGGAGAATACCAAACTGAACAGTATAGCCACACCCAATAGGATATAGGTTATCGTAAACATGGTATTAAGCGCACCGTTATTCACCGCCTCGGTGACCGGCATCTCCGACTCCGGCAACATGAACCAAAGCACGGCACCTATCAAACCAACAACTACAAGCGCAATTTTTACAATTTTATGCATAATTATATGGGTTTAAGGTGTGCGACTTATTTTTTGTGGTCAACCAACATATCGATCAAAACGATGGAAGAATCTTCCATATCGTTGACTATACTATCGATTTTAGCAATGATATAGTTATAGAATATTTGAAGGATAATGGCAGTAATCAGACCAAATACGGTTGTCAATAACGCTACCTGGATATCACCCGCGATCAACGAGGCGCTCAAGTTACCTACCGCACTAATTTTCTGGAAGGCCTGGATCATACCGATTACCGTACCCATGAACCCAAGCATCGGCGCAATTGCGATAAAGAGGGTCAACCAAGACACGTTTTTCTCCAATTGCCCCATCTGGACACCACCGTAAGCCACAACGGCCTTTTCGGCAGATTCAACGCTTTCCCCGGCCCTATCCAAACCTTGGTAATAAATGGAAGCAACAGGTCCCTTTGTATTTCTACAAACCTCTTTTGCAGCCTCTACTCCACCAGAAGCCAAAGCGTCTTCAACTTGTTGCTTTAATTTAGTGGTGTTCGTGGTAGCCATGTTCAAATAGATAATTCTTTCGATAGCTACGGCCAAGCCCAAAATCAAACACAAAAGCACAATACCCATAAAGCCGGCACCACCCTGGATAAACATTTCTTTTAAGACCTGGGTAAAACCTTTTTCCGCTTCAGCGGGCGCATCTTGTAACATAGTCGCGGCAGTCGCCATTGCATTTACAGTATTTGTGCTCAATACAAACAACCCGCCCATGGCTAGGATAGAGGATAATTTTTTCATTTTTTCAAACTTAGATTAGTTATTTAATAGGGTTAAAGATAAAAAAAAATCGCAACAAAAAAAGTAAAACTTCAATGCTGTCGGCAAGCCCTCAGCTAAGTTCCCACAAGGTACGACAACTATATTCCAATACGAATACAATTGCCCCGAACTTTATGGATCGGAACTCGATTTTGACAGATTGAAATTAAACTTACAAATAATTATGGACCAAAGTACTTTTGACCAACAACTATTTTTTTGTCCTTGCAGAGAGGAAGGGATTCGAACCCTCGATACACTTTTGGTGTATACACACTTTCCAGGCGTGCGCCTTCGACCACTCGGCCACCTCTCTATATCTTAATCGCCCCTCCCGCTTCATTTCATCAAGACGAGACAGGCTCACCTTATTAGGGTGCGCCAAATAACAAAAAAAATATTAGTTGATGAAATTATAAGGTAATTTTTATTGCATTTCGCCACGTAACGGGGTTTCAAAAACCGTTTTAAAAAGCTTGGCCGATACATCGCACCCCAAAAGGTACATCATCTTCGTTATCGCCGACTCGGTCGTAATATCCTTACCATTAATTATTTGCAGGTCCTCGAGGTGCTTACTGGTTTCATACCTGCCCATAACCACCCCGCCCCCGGAGCATTGGGTAACGTTGACAATATATATTCCTTTAGCAACCGCCTTTCGCAAGGATGCGATCAGCCAGGGTTCCGTCGGGGCGTTCCCCGCCCCATAGGTTTCAAGCACCAGTCCCTTTAGTCCGGGAATCCCCAGCACACTGTTCAAAACGGGTTCGCCCATGCCCGGGAACAGTTTTAAGATGGCCACATGGTCGTCCATATTCTTGTGGACCTTCAGTTTTTTACCAAGGTCAGGCCTCCAAACACTATCCTTATACACCTTTAGATGAACGCCCGACTCAATCAAGGGAGGATGGTTCAAGGAAGCAAAGGCCTCAAAATGTTCGGCATTGATCTTGGTCGTTCGGTTGGCCCGATACAGTTTGTACTCAAAATACAGGCCCACCTCGCGTATGACGGGAAGCCCCTTTTCTCGAAGGGCGGCAATCTGGATCGATGTGATAAGGTTCTCCTTGGCATCGGTCCGCAAGTCCCCTATAGGCAGCTGCGAGCCGGTAAAAATGACCGGCTTGCCCAAGTTTTCGAGCATAAAACTGAGCGCCGAGGCGGTATAGCTCATCGTGTCGCTTCCGTGCAAGACCACAAAGCCATCGTAGTCGTCGTAATTCTCTTCGATCAAGGTTGCGATATGGGCCCAATGGGCCGTATTCATGTTGGACGAATCGATCGGCTTGTCGAAGGAAATGGAATCGATCCGACAATCCAACTGGTTGAGCTCGGGAATCCTTTTTAGCAACTCGCCAAAATCAAAGGCCTTTAGCGCCCCCGATCTATAATCCTTGACCATACCGATCGTACCCCCGGTATATATCAACAATATGCTGGTCTTTTTCTCCATGGCAAAGCCTATTGACTAGACCCCGAAGACCTCTTTTGAGTTCTCCGTGGTCGTTCGCGCGATCTCTTCCGGATCTACGCCGTATATTTCCGATAACTTATTCAATACATTGACCAGATACGCGCTTTCATTGCGTTTTCCCCGATAGGGTGTGGGCGCGAGATAGGGCGAATCGGTCTCCAATACAATATGCCGCAGGGGTATTTCGGCCAAAAAACGGTCGATTTTCCCGTTTTTAAAGGTTACCACCCCTCCTATGCCCAACTTCATGCCGTACGATATGGCCAGTCGTGCCTGTTCAACGGTGCCGGTAAAACAATGAAAAATACCGAAAAGGCCATCCCCCGCCTCGCTTTCCAACACTTCAAAGACCTCGTCGAAGGCATCGCGACAATGGATGACGATGGGCAACCTATACTTTTTTGCAAGTCGAATTTGAGACCGAAACGCGTCTTGCTGCTCTTTTAAAAAAGATTTGTCCCAGTACAGATCGATGCCGATTTCGCCGACCGCGTAAAACCTCCGTTCAGCCAACATGGCTTCGACATGTTTTAATTCGGACAAATAATTTTCCTTTACATGTGTGGGATGCAGGCCCATCATCAAAAACATACGTTTGGGGTCATGGGCCTCAAGCGCCAACATCGCCTCGGTGTACGTAGAATCGATCGCGGGAATAAAGAACCGCTCCACGCCATTGGCTATGGCACGTTCGATAACCTCTTGCCTGTCTTCGTTAAAGGCCTCGCTGTACAAATGGGTATGGGTATCCGTTAAAACCATGCGGCAAAAATAACCTTAACTTTTAGGATATCGAAACGATTGGGCAACTAACAAGAACATTGGCAAGCCCATTTGCCCTATCTTTGCACCCATCGATTGCGACGAACAAGAAAAGGCATAGGGCGCCCTTCGACAAACCAAGAAACCTGTCCCATTTATATGGCTTCATTAAAAAAATTCCTGCGGAACAAAAACTACATCCAAATACCCCTCATAGTCACCCAAACCGACCATTTTGAAATCGGCGCAAAGATCAATGGCATACCCGGAAGGTTTATTTTGGACACGGGGGCCTCGAACACGTGCATCGGCTTCGACAAAGTGGATACCTTCAAACTGGTTTCGGAAGCATCGGAAATCAAGGCCGCCGGCGCGGGGGGCACCAATTTGGAAACCCTGATCTCGACCAAGAACAAAATAAACATCGGCGGTTGGAAGAAGAAGAAAATAAAAATCGTACTGTTCGACCTGGTACATGTCAACGAGGCCCTGGTTGCGCACAACGTGGCACCTGTCGATGGCATCATAGGGGCCGATGTACTCAAAAAGGCCAAGGCCGTTATCGATTACGACAAATCTTGTGTTTACCTGAAACAATAAGGGCAGGGCCATCAACAGCACATCAAAAAAAGACCCGGATGTCGATTTTGACTTCCGGGTCCTTTTTTTTTATCGGGATGCAATTGAAAAACTACAGTTCGAGCGCTCGCGTAACATTGCCGTCCATCAACAGCTCCACCGGGTTCTCCAAGGCCTCTTTCACAGCGACCAAAAAGCCCACCGATTCCTTTCCGTCGATGATCCTATGGTCATAGGACAGGGCGACGTACATGATCGGGGCAATGGCGATGGCACCATCGCGTACTATCGGCCTTTCCACAATATTGTGCATTCCTAAAATGGCACTTTGCGGCGGGTTGATTATCGGGGTCGACAACATGGACCCGAAGACGCCCCCATTGGTAATGGTAAAGGTACCTCCCGTCATTTCATCGACCGTAATCTCTCCTTCCCTCGCACGGATGGCCAACCTTTTCACCTCCGATTCGACTCCCCTAAAGCTCAGGTTCTCGGCATTTCTGATTACCGGTACCATCAATCCCTTGGGACCCGATACGGCAATGCTGATATCGCAGAAATCGAACGATACCATCTCTTTTCCGTCGATCATCGAATTAACGGCAGGGTATTCTTTCAAGGCCCTCACCACAGCTAAAGTGAAGAACGACATAAAGCCTAGGCCTACCCCGTGCTTTGCCTTGAAGTCTTCCTTGTACTTCTTTCGCAACTCGAAAATGGGCGACATATCGACTTCGTTGAAGGTGGTCAACATCGCCGTTTCGTTCTTAACGGCGACCAAACGTTCGGCCACCTTTCTTCTCAACATCGAGAGTTTTGAACGCGTTTCCCCGCGACTACCTCCACCCGGGGTACCCATTGAAGGCACGGCCTTTACCGCATCGTCCTTGGTGATCCGGCCGTCTTTTCCCGTTCCTTTTACGGCAGAGGCCTCGATACCCTTTTCCTTAAGTATCTTCTTTGCCGCAGGCGAAGCCACCCCCGAGGCATAGGTCTCTTTTGCGGGAGCGGCCTGTGGGGCCTCCGCAGCTTTTGGTTCCGGGGCCTTGGCCGTCTGACTTTCCGATTTTTCGGCACTATCGGTCGCTGCCGCGGACCCACCTTCCGGCTTGGCCCCCTCGGTATCGATCAAACATACGACCTCCCCTACGGCAACGGCATCACCGACCTCGGCCTTCAGGGTAATGATCCCACTTTCTTCGGCGGGCAGTTCTAGCGTAGCCTTATCGGAATCTACCTCGGCAATGGCCTGGTCCTTTTCGACGTAATCGCCATCTTCGACCAACCACTCCGCTATTTCCACTTCGGTAATCGATTCTCCCGGGGACGGAACTTTCATTTCTAATATCATGCTATACTTAATTTGCTGTTTTTGTTTTGTTCACACCTGATCAACCCTTCGCCCCTTCCTTGGGTTTCGGAATGGGCTTGGGCATATTATCCTTTTTCTTGTCGAAAACATAGTCGATAACCTGTTGATGCCTCATCTTTGAACGCACCGCGCTACCCGCGGCCGGTGAGGCATAAAATCTTCTCGAGGCCACCCTGAATTTTTGCGATTCGGGAAAATGCATCATCATATGGCTCCAAGCCCCCATGTTGCGGGGTTCTTCTTGGGCCCAAACCAGATCATCGGCATTTTTGTATTTCTCGATAATGTCCCTCATCTGCTCGGTCGGCAACGGAAACAATTGCTCCACACGAACCAAGGCCACATCATCACGGGAACGCTCTTCCCTGGCGGCCAACAGGTCGTAGTAGAACTTACCGGTACAGAACACAAGGCTTTTGACCTTATTTACATCGGCCATCGGGTCGTCGAGCACTTCCTGGAAGGATCCGTTTGCAAGTTCGGACACCGTAGAGACGGCCTTTGGATGACGCAAAAGACTCTTGGGCGTAAAGATGATCAATGGCTTTCTAAAGTTTACCTTCATCTGCCTTCTTAGAATATGGAACATCTGTGCCGGGGTCGTTACATCGGCTATGTACATATTGTCGCGTGCGCACAATTGCAGGTAACGCTCCATTCGGGCGGAGGAATGTTCCGCTCCCTGGCCTTCATAACCGTGGGGCAACAGCATGACCAAACCATTCTGCAGCTTCCACTTGTCTTCGGCGGCCGAGATATATTGATCGATCATGATCTGTGCACCGTTGCTAAAATCGCCGAACTGGGCTTCCCATATGGTCAAGGTACCCGGACTGGCCATGGCATAACCATAATCAAAGCCAACAACCCCGTATTCCGACAAGAGCGAGTTATAAATTTGGAAGCGGCCCTGCTTGTCGGATATATGGTTGAGAAGCATCACCTCTTCCTCGCTCTCCTCGACCTTCATGACGGCATGCCTATGGGAGAAGGTACCGCGTTCGACATCCTGGCCCGACATACGTACCCCGTGCCCTTCATAGAGCAAGGTGCCATAAGCCAATAATTCGCCCATGGCCCAATCGAGACTGTCGGTTTCGAAGAACATTTTTTTGCGGTCCCTTACCAGTTTCTCTACCTTTCTCAAGAACTTTTTATCGGGTGGCAATTCCGTTATGACCTTGGCGATCTCGGCCAATTTTCCCTGGTCGAAGGTAGTGTCCACCTTGTCCATCATCTCCCACTCCCTGACGTTGGAAAAACCTTTCCACTCGTCGGCCATAAAGGGCGTAACCTTGGTCTTGTCCTCCTTTCGGGAGTCTTGCAGCTCTTCCTCAAGGGAAGCCTTATATTCTTCCTCAAGTTGTTTTACATAACCCTTTTCAATGACCCCTTCCTGGATCAACTTCGCCGCATAGATATCGCGGGGGTTCGAATGCTTCGCAATGACCTTGTACAATTTGGGCTGGGTAAAACGAGGTTCGTCCCCTTCGTTATGCCCGTATTTTCTATAGCCCAACAAATCGAGGAAAACATCGCGCTTGAAGCGCATACGGTACTCCAAGGCAAACAGGGAGGCGTGCACTACGGCTTCCACATCATCGGAGTTAACATGTAGGACAGGACTCAAGGTAACCTTGCCCACATCGGTACAATAGGTAGAACTCCTCGCATCGAGATAGTTGGTGGTAAAACCGATCTGGTTGTTGACCACGATATGTATGGTTCCGTTGGTCCTATACCCATCGAGGTTGGCCATCTGGACCACTTCGTATACCAATCCCTGGCCGGCAATGGCCGCATCCCCATGCACCACAATGGGCAACACTTTTGAAAAGTCGTCCGGAAAATGCGCATCCTGCTTGGCCCTGGTTATGCCTTCGACCACCGCTCCGACCGTCTCCAAATGGGAGGGGTTCGGGGCTATGTTCATTTTAATTCTCTTGCCGTTGTCGGTTTTTCGCTCCGACGTCCACCCCAAGTGATACTTGACATCGCCGTCAAAAATCTCCTGTTCATAATCCTTGCCGTCGAATTCGCTAAAAATGTCCTTGGCCGCCTTTCCAAAAATATTGGTGAGGACATTGAGCCTACCCCTATGGGCCATCCCCATAACGAACTGCTCCACGCCCAATTCTGCGGCGCGCTCCACTACGGCGTCCAAGGCGGGGATCAGCGATTCGTTCCCCTCTAGGGAAAAGCGCTTTTGCCCTACATATTTGGTGTGCAGGAAGCTCTCGAACGATACAGCCTGGTTCAACTTTTTCAAGATCCGTTTTTTATGGGCCGCGTCGAACCTGGGATGGTTATCGTTGACGTTAAGCCATTTCTGGATCCACTCGATACGCTCCGGCTTTCGAATATACATGTATTCGACACCGATAGCGTCGCAATAGATATTTTGCAGGTGCTCGATAATACTGCCCAAGGTACTGGCCCCGATACCTAAAAGTTCGCCGGCATTGAAAACGGTATCCATATCGTCTTGCGAAAGCCCGAAATTTTCGATATCCAGGGTGGGCTCGTATTTTCTACGCTCCCGCACCGGGTTGGTTTTCGTAAATAGGTGACCACGGCTCCTATAGCCATCAATCAGCCTGATGACCTGAAATTCTTTTTGAAGGGATTCGGGTATTTCGACCCCTCCGTTCGTATCGTGGCCCGTGCCGTTGGCCAATGCCTCGACGTCGATTTCATCCAAGGCCAGTTCGGAGCCCAGGTCAAAGCCTTGAAAGAACGCGCGCCAACTAGGCTCTATGCTATCGGGGGCTTTAAGGTACTTGTCGTATAGATCCGCAAAAAAAGTAGTGTGTGCGGCGTTTAGAAAGGAATACTTGTCCATAAAAGGTTATCTGTCGTGCAAATAAAATTAAAACTTGTCCCTAATTTTCCGATTCTACCAGACCATCGATTTGCCTCAATCCATCCGTCCTTATCAGCCCTTACCTTGACAAAGGCGGGCAAAGGCGTTAATTAGCAACCAATTGTCAAAATCCCGGGCATCAAGAAAACCAAAGATAAGTTCGTACAAAAATACAACATTTCGCATATTTGGAAGAAATCTGCACCGCCAATAATTAAAATTTAAAGATAATCATCAAAATACCCCTTCATTGTTGAAAACCTAAAATCCGAAAAGGGAGCCCCAAGCGACCAAACAAGGAATCAGCCGCTGTACTTTTGCTTGAGCCATACCTTTTGCATTTCCCTGTTCAGAAGCAAAAAGACCACCTGTTCGGCCACTTCGACCACGTCGGTCACCTGAATTTTCCTGAATTCCCTTTCGGGAATATCGACGACGTACAAAAGGTTCAAATATTCCGAAAAGCGTTCCATGATCAAATAATAGATTTTTTCACGGAGCAAACCGACCAGGGCTTTGGGCAATATCCCTTCAGGCAGGTCGATGTAAATGTTGGCCAAGCCAAAATCCTTTCGGATCTGGGACACCAGCTTCTCGTAAAGCGAGGCTTCTTCGGCCTTTTGCAGAAGGGCCGTACTATTTGGAAAATTCATAGACATATCCTATTTACGACCCCAAGGCTTAGTTTGGTTCAGCCCGACCGTTTGTACGCAGCCCCTTCTTGCCCAAAAGGCCCGTTCGAGGGCACCTAAGGCCTTCTTTTAACCCCGGATCTTACATTCCCAGTCCCAAGCCGATTTCATGGCTTCGTCAAGGGTGTACCGAGCTTTCCAACCCAACACTTCGTTGGCCTTGGTGGTATCGGCATAGGCCTCGGTAATATCGCCAGGCCTTCGATCGACGATCTTGTAGTTCAGTTTCTTGCCCGAAACCCGTTCAAAGCTGTGAATAACCTCCAACACCGAGCTCCCTTTTCCGGTCCCGAGATTGAACACCTCGTAATTTTCGGTATTCTCCCCGTTCAAAAGGCGCTGCAGGGCCCGCACATGGGCCTTGGCCAAATCGACCACATAGATATAGTCGCGGATACAGGTGCCGTCGGCCGTGGGATAGTCGTCGCCGAAAACGGACAACTCCTTTCGAAGCCCTACCCCGGTCTGGGTAATAAAGGGCACCAAGTTTTGGGGTACGCCGATCGGCAACTCGCCTATTTCAGCGCTCGGATGGGCGCCCATGGGGTTAAAATACCTCAGCGCTATGGCATTAAGTCCCGGTGTCACCCGACAGGTCTCCCTAATAATTTCCTCACCTATTTGCTTGGTATTGCCATAAGGCGATTCGGCCGGTTTAACCGGGGCATCCTCGGTAATGGGCATTTTGTCGGCCTGGCCATAAACCGTGCACGAGGAGCTGAAGATGAAGTTCGATTTAGCCTTGGCCGAAAGCTCCTTTAACAGGTAGACCAAGGTAGCGATATTGTTCTCGTAGTACAACAAGGGTTTTTCGACACTCTCGCCTACCGCCTTGGAAGCGGCAAAATGGATTACCCCCCCAATATCGGTATGCCTTTGAAAAAAATCGGAGACCTTGTCTTTTTCCTTAAGGTCGATCTTTTCGAAAATGGGTGTTTTTCCGGTAATGTTGACAATGCCCTTCAGCACTTCTTCCGAAGAATTCGAACAATCGTCTATGATAACGACCTCAAAACCTTCGTTCTGCAGTTCTACAACAGTGTGCGAGCCTATAAAACCCAATCCTCCGGTAACCAGTATTTTCATATTTTATCTTTTTGTTTTAGCATGATGGCCGACAAGCCTAACCCGCAACGAATTCTATGACCGTCTTGGTTATGTAGTCGATTTGGTCATCGTCCAGTTCGGTATGCATGGGCAATGAAATAACCTCGTCGACCAACCGATTGGTAACGGTAAAATCGTTCTCGTCGTACCTTTCGTCGGCATAGGCCTTTTGTTTGTGCAAGGGAATCGGATAATATATGCCGAAAGGAATCTGCTTCTCCCCCAAATGCCTGGCCAGGCCGTCCCTTTTACCATTCCCGATACGCAGGGTATATTGGTGGAACACATGGCAATCGCAGGTATCGCATATCCCTTCGCAATTGGCCACCGTTTTGGGAACGATGATGCCCTCTATACCGTCGAAGGCCGCAGAATACTTTCGCGCGGCGGCCCTTCTTTTGTCGCAGTATTCGTCAAGCTTGGGCAATTTGGCCCTCAAAACAGCGGCCTGGATCGAATCCAATCTGGAGTTGACCCCGACCACGTCGTGGTGGTAGCGCTCGTACATCCCGTGGTTGACGATTCCGCGCAGCGTATGGGCCAGCGCATCGTCATTGGTAAAAATGGCGCCTCCGTCCCCGTAGGCACCGAGATTTTTTGATGGAAAAAAAGAGGTGGCGCCCACATGGCCGAGGGTACCCGCCTTCTGTTTTTTTCCGTTTTCAAAGGTATAATTGGCCCCTATGGCCTGTGCATTGTCCTCTATTACGTAAAGACCGTGCTTTTCGGCCAGTTCCAAGATGGCCTCCATATGGGCGC
Organism: Pseudozobellia thermophila; assembly: GCF_900141855.1. Classification (GTDB taxonomy): domain Bacteria; phylum Bacteroidota; class Bacteroidia; order Flavobacteriales; family Flavobacteriaceae; genus Pseudozobellia; species Pseudozobellia thermophila. Next base: position 44,418 of record NZ_FQYU01000006.1, on the reverse strand, counting down.
ACTGGCCAAAAAGATGTACCGGAACGATGGCCTTCGTCCTCGGTGTGATCGCCCTTTCTATTGCCGAGACATCTATGTTAAACGAATCGGGATAGACATCGACCAAAACGGGAGTCAAACGCAACAGGGCGATTACCTCTACGGTGGCGGCAAAAGTAAAATCGGCCGTAATAACCTCGTCACCGGGCTTCAGCCCCAGTCCCATCATGGCAATTTGAAGGGCGTCGGTACCGTTGCCACAAGGTATTACGTGTTTTACCCCAAGGTACTCTTCCAGCTCCGCTTGAAAGGCGTGCACTTCCGGGCCATTGATAAATGAAGACGACTCCAGAATATCGGCAATGGCATCGCCCACCCGATCTTTTATCCCAGCGTATTGGCCGCCCAAGTCGACCATTTGGATTTTTTTCATTCTACCTTGTTAATCAATACGTCGGCAAAAATACGAAACGGAGGCCTAACATATTCAGCAAAGAACCTTATTTTAGCCCAAAATAGACACTCGTGCATTTCATCTACAACCTGATTGCCAAAAGCTCTTGGTTCGTGCTACAGATCGTAGCCCTTTACAATGCCAAAATAAAATTGTTCGTTAGGGGGCGAAAGGAATCTTTCGGCATTCTGGAAAACACCCTTTCGAACGACGACAAGACCCTGTGGGTGCACGCGGCCTCTTTAGGCGAATACGAGCAAGGCCTGCCCATAATCGAGGAAGTAAAGGCCAACTACCCACAGTACAAGATCGTAGTAACCTTCTTTTCCCCTTCGGGTTACGAGGTAAGGAAAAATACGGCCTTGGCCGATACCGTTTGCTACCTTCCAATAGATACCAAGGCCAACGCACGCAGGTTTATCAAAACGGTGCATCCCACCTTGGCCATTTTCGTAAAGTACGAAGTATGGCCCAACTATTTACGGGAGCTCCAAGAGAACCATATACCTACCCTGCTCATATCGGCGATCTTTAGGGAAGGCCAGGTCTATTTTAAAAGCTACGGTGGCTTTATGCGGAAAGCCCTAAAACGTTTTTCCCATTATTTTGTCCAAGACGAACGATCGGAGGCTTTGCTAAGATCGATCGGCATAGGGGACATTACCGTTAGCGGGGATACGCGACTGGACCGGGTTTCCAAAATTTTGGACCGCGACAATGCGTTGGATTTCATGGAAGCCTTTAAAAACGACAAGCTCTGTTTCGTTGCCGGAAGTACCTGGCCGGAAGACGAGGCCATTATAGTCGATTACATCAACAATACGCCCAAGGAACTGAAATTCGTACTTGCCCCCCACACCATCAAGAAAGATAGAATTTTGGGCCTGGCAGGGGCTTTGACCAAAAAAACCATCCTTTATTCGGGCATGGACAACGACAAGCTGGCCCAGTACGACGTCCTTATCATCGACCACATCGGACTGCTTACCCGGATCTATAGCTATGCCGACCTTGCCTATGTAGGGGGTGCTTTTGCAACGGGCCTGCACAACACCTTGGAACCGGCCGTTTTCGGCATTCCCGTCATTATAGGGCCGGACTACAAGGGCTTTAACGAAGCAGAGGACCTGGTAAGGCTAAAGGGCATATGGCCCATCGCCGATAAATGGTCTTTTGGGGAACTCATGAAAAAATTTGTCCAGAGTCAAGATTTCCGTCATAAAACAGGTGCGATCAACGCCAACTATGTCTCCAAAAACAAGGGGGCCAGCCTAAAAATCATGAACCGTATAAACGAAATACTCTGAGTCCGGTACGCCTAGCCAAGTTCTGCCCGCTATTTAAAAAAACAGCAAACGCAAGGCACAAATTATATCAACATCCCAAATAACAGCCCTCAAATCAGCCATATACGCAATTTTTTCTTAACTTTAAGTAAACATTAAGAAAATGGAACAAGAATTACCCATCGGCGTAAAACTGTTGAATTTGTTTCTTCGAATAGTGGTAGGGTGTTTGGTATTGATATTGATTGCCATACCCGTTGCCCTTATTTTGGATATCATCGGCATTTTCGACTAGTTGCCAAGTTTCGCGAAACCCAGGGCCCTTGTACGTGTGCGCGGGAAAAAAAATTGCACCTAATAGCTTTTATCAGGCGCATCCCTATTGTGTGCCTTACAAGAAAAAAGAAACCCTTTCGGAATTCATAGAATTCCAAAAGGGCCTTAAGCATTTCAATCAGGGAATTAGAGTTTGGGCTCCCACCCGGGGGCGTACTCCCTTTTCCACCAATCTTTCATCACCTTATCGTTGTTGAGCACCTTTCCGGTCGCCTTATCGACCTTAATGGTCTCACCGGCAGCCTGTGCCATATTGCCCAAGTGGCATAACATGGTAGAGACACTCGCATCCCTAATATCGGAATTAAGCGATTTGTCTTCCCGAATAGCCGCGAAGAAATTGCCTACGTGGTTGACATCCAGACCACCTCCCCCTTGGGTATTGGTGCCTGCACTCTGGTTTCCGCCTTCCTTTATATCCTTGAGCTGGTTACCGTCGAGATCATACAATTGATAACCGCTCCTACTCAGCGTGATTATCCCCTTGCTTCCATAAATGGTAATGCCCCTACCGGGTTGGTTGGGCATTATTTTCCCCCTGCTGTGGCCCGTCCAGGTAATGAATTTATCGTCGCCGAACTTATAGGTAACCTGTTGGTTGTCTACAAACTCCCAATCGTCGTCGTAGGCATATTTACCACCAAAGGAAGTAACGCTATCGGGCAGATCCACACCCAATGCCCATCGACAAATATCGATTTCATGGGTACCGTTGTTATGGACCTCACCGGTGCCCCAGTTTCTGAACCAATGCCAGTTATAAGGGTGGATATTGTCCCTGTAATCTTCGCGAACGGCCGGACCTTGCCACATTTCCCAATCCAAGGTCGAAGGCACGGGTATTTTCTTGCCCGTACCTATGGATCCCCGGTTGTTCGAATAATAGGCTTCTCCCTTAAAAACGTTTCCGATAATGCCTTCCTTAATCTCCTTGACCGCAAGGGCGGAAGATTTTGAGGAACGTTGCTGGTTGCCCATCTGCACTTTCATGCCGTACTTTTTCTGGGCCTCTACCAACAGGGTATTCTCATAGGGGTTATGGCTGCACGGTTTCTCTACATAAACATGTTTGCCCGCCTGGAGGGCCATAATGGCCATGGGGGCATGCCAATGCTCGGGAGTGGCGATAAATACGGCGTCTACCTTTTTGTCTTCGAGCACCTTTCTAAAATCTTTCTCGACCTTGGGAACGTAACCGATATTCTTTTTACACCACTCGTTGTGCTCTTCAATAATCTTGTCGTCTACATCACAGCTATAGATTATTTTGGCATTGGGGTCTTCATTAATTGCCTTGATATGGGCCTTGGCCCTACTCCGCACACCGATAACGGCGCACCTGATCTTGTCGTTGGCCCCTAAGATCCTAGTGTATCCGCTCATTGACATGGCATTGATACTACCGCCAAAGGCAATGCCCGCGGCACCAACGGAGGCCTTTTTGATGAAATTTCTTCTATCTGAACTCATAATATGTTAACTATAGTTTAAATTGATTCTCACTCCACTGGGTATCGCGGAAGGTTTATTGCGCCAAGCCTGGCATGCAACCCGAAAAACCCGCACCCTATACTTACTCTTCACTAAGGTCCCTGATCTTGACATTTCGAAAAGAAACTAGGTCGCCGTGATCCTGGAGTAGGATATGGCCTTTGTCGCCTTCCCCGAAATTCGGCCATTTTACGTACTTGCTTTCGGCCACCAACTTTCTGAACTCAGGCGTCCTACGTTCGTATTCGAGGACCTTTACGCCGTTCAACCAATGTTCTACATGGTTTCCCTTTGAAACGATATGGGCCGTGTTCCACTCACCGATAGGATTGATCGGCTTGTTCTCGTCGGCCTTGATCAAATCATAAAGGGAGGCAACGGTACGGCTGCCCTCGTGGTTTCCTTTTTTCGCATCGGGATGCTTGGCATCGTCTAGAATTTGATATTCAAGACCTATGGAGGAGCCCGGACCCTTGTTCAGGTCGGTGTTGACAAAGTACTTGATACCACTGTTGCCGCCTTCGGTCAGCTTAAAGTCTACCTTCAGTTCGAAGTCGCCATACAGTTCCTTCGTTACTATATCGCCCCCTGCGGCCGACTCTTCCCCTCCCGATGAGAGTACACTAAGCACGCCGTCCTCTATTTTCCAGCCCTTATCGGGAAACTCGTCCAACTTTGCACCGCGCCAACCTTCGGTCGTCTTGCCGTCCCACAGCAGTTTCCATCCCTTTTCCCTTTCCGATTTTGTCAAGGAATTTTTGGTAGTGATCGGAGGTACTGGAGTAGGCCTGTTGTATTTGGAAAGGCTATCGGTCAATATCTTGATGTTCCTCCACATGATCTCGGTTCCGGCCTTATTCTTCTTGGGGATGCTATGCACCTGAAGCGCTATAAAGCCACTGGAAGTCTTGTCGTCGATCAAATTTGCCGCGGGCACCCCGTTGATCCAAGTTTGTATGGTATCGCCAATGGCCTCGATGCGATAATGGTTCCAATCGTTTTGCTTAAAGGCCTTTTGTGCCTCGGGGTTGTTTTCCAAGGGATTGAGCCATCCTCTTCGGGCCTCGTCGTAGATGCCGGCACTCCACGCCCTTTCTGAAGGGTCGATCTCTATTTGATAGCCGTGCACCCTTCCGTTTCTGTAATACGGAAAGCTATTGCTCCGTATTTGGATACCGGAATTCATGGTCGAATCTACCTTGTATTCGAGCTCCAATATAAAGTCGTCGTACATTTTGTCGGAGGTCAAGAAAGAATTGGGCGTATCGTGCACCGTACTGCCCACGATCATGCCATCGCGCACCTCGTAATTGGCCTCGCCCCCTTTTTGGGTCCATCCGTTCAGGGTCTTTCCATCAAAGAGCTCGACCCATGGGGTATCGTCTTTTACGGCTTCACCGCAGGATGCCAAAACGGCTAACACCATCATGGTCAACCCAGGAAAAAACTTTCTTCTTTTAAATTCAGTAATCTTCATTTTTATTTGGGTATTTTGATTTGGCCTTCAAGATATGAATTTTTACAGAGCAACAAGTTGCGTAATCGTTTTTCTTGCAACTGTTGCGAATGCATCTTAATGCAAAAAGCCAGTGCATGAGCACTGGCTTTAAGACAAATATAATTAGGTTATTGTGGATATCCGGGGTTTTGCGGGTAACCTCCCAAGGCCCTGTCAATCTGATCCTGGCCTATTGGCCTTACCACATGATAGTCTTGAATGTTCCCTGCGGCTTGGGCATTGTGCAGACGAACCCTTTCGACCAACTTACCGGTACGGGTCAGGTCCCACCATCTGGCATGTTCTCCGAACACTTCCCTTGCCCGTTCATCCAAAAGGAAATCCAAATCCACATCCCCGGCGGAAATTTCAATTGACGCCTCCATACCGGGTACCGCAGCCCTTCTACGTACAACGTTGATATCCTCTGCCGCTCCTGCAGGGTCACCTTGCTTTAACCGTGCCTCGGCCCTAAAAAGGTAGGCATCGGCCAAACGCATCAGCACCACATCCCTTTGGCCTTGGGTATGTTGCCGATCGGGTCGTGTATTATCCAACCACTTACTCATGGTAGGAAATATACGTTCGGTATAGTCTTCTTCGGTATAAACCAAATAGGGAGCCGCATCTTTTCTACTTTGGGGCCATTCGATATCCTTCTGGGGCCCGGGAATATAAATGGCCGTATCGCCGATGGCCAAATTACCCCTTTCGTCGCTCACTTCGGTATTGGCGTACCAGACGTGCTTAAATCCTTTATCGTACCTGGTATCGATACTTCTATCCCAAAGGCCCAGCAAAAAAGGAGTAGGCCTAAACCTTTTCCATGGTCTTCCGTTCTCAATGTCACGAACCATTCCACGACGAACATCATACTCGAACAAAAAGTACAAGTGCCCCCTATGGCCTTCTTCATCGGTGCCATCGTCGACCAAGGCCTTTGAAATAGTCAGGTTCCAGACGATTTCTGAATTTTCTTGGTTGTTAATGTCCCAAAGGTCTCCATAATCGGGCAACAACTCAAAACCATAATTGTTGATTACATTCGAAAAAAGCGTTTCTGCCCTTTCTGCATCATTGCTTGCCGCATAAGAAGTGTAGCTACGCCTCATCAAAACCTTGCCCAACAAAAATTCTGCAGCGGCCTTGGTGGCCCTACCGTAATCGTCTTGTACCTCTGGCAAATTGGCGATGGCAAATTCCAAATCGGGAATAATGGCCTGCTCATAGATTTCAGAAGCCGGGGTTCGATTGGCCTCGACCTCCACACCTTCGGTCTCTTCGAGACTTAGGTGGGCATCGCCATAGGTTCTAACGATATCAAAATAGTAGAAGGCCCGCAACCAACGTACCTCAGCAATACGGATATTCTTTAGGGCCTCATCCATTTCGACCTCTTCGGCCCTATTGATTACGGCATTCGCCTGGTTTACACCACGGTACCAATCGCGCCACGCCTCATTCATATAACTCTGCGTCGCATTGAGCGCCCCATCGTACAGGTTGATGGTTTTATGGCTTCCATCCGCACCATTGGTCCAAATATCGGTCCCAAAGGTGGTCATGGTAAATCCCCGCTCAGGCCCATAGAACCCTTTGAGCCAAGCATAGGTTGCATCAACTGCATCTTCAAGGCCCGATTCGGTGGTATAGTACGTTCCCGCCGATACTTCGGAAACAAGCTCCTCTTCCAAAAAGCTCTCACAAGACTGTGTAGTAATAAACAGTGTCGCAAGCAAATATGTATATTTTTTTATTGACATAATTCTATATTTTTCTTGTTCAACATTGCAATTTTCTAAAAAGTCACGTTTAAGCCCAACGAGAACATTTTGTTACTCGGTATCGTACTACTGGAAACCCCGTTACCCCCATCATCATCCTCTTCGGATACTTCGGGATCAAAAGTTTCATAGTCGGTCAAGAACCAAAGGTTTTGGCCGGCGACATATAACCTCATATTGGAGATGTTCAATTTTTCGGTCAGTGACTTAGGAAAGTTGTACCCCAATTGAAGGTTTCTCAGTTTTACGTAGCTTCCATCGAAATACGACATGGTAGAGGCATTTCTTGGACTTTCTTGGTTCTCATTCGGCCTCGGGGCCTCGTTAGAAGGATTGTCGATGGTCCAATAGTCCACATCCAAGTTATTGTACCGACCGAACAAACCATTGTTGCTATCGTGAAACCTAGACCGGATCATCTGCCCTTGACGGAAGTAGAAAAAGAAACTCAAGTCCCACCCCTTATACTCAAAAGTGTTGGTGATACCTCCGTAGAAGTCGGGAATATCAGTTCCCAATATGACCCTATCCTCATCGGTAATCACCCCATCTCCGTTCTGGTCTTTAAGCTTTATCTCGCCCGGCACCTTGTCTTCGGCGCTCTCTGCCAAGGCCGCTTCGTCAATCTGGTAAATACCGATTTTCTCATAATCATAGAAAACGTTTACCGGTTGGCCAATAAACCAACGGTTTCCAATATCGTCAAGCGAGTTACCGTTTTCATCCTTTAAGGGGAGTTCGGTAATTTCCTCCTTATAACTGGCAATATTAAAGGCCACATTCCAGTTAAAACCATCTGGATTCCTGAATATATCGCCATTAATATTGAACTCGACCCCTTTAGTGGCCGTGGACCCCACATTTTGGAATACACTCGAGTAACCCGAAGTTGGGGGCAAGGTACGATCCAGTAATAAATCTGAAGTTTTTGTGGAATAGTAATCGAAGGAGCCACTGATCCTATTGTTAAAGAAACCATAGTCAAAACCAACGTCAATGGTTTTTGAAACTTCCCATCCCAATGTTTTGTTCGGAATCTCACTAAGTGCAAAACCTAGGGCCGAATCCTCTCCATACGCATAGTCCGAAGCCCCCAAAGTACCTTGGGTCTGATAGGGATTAACGGATGTATTACCTACTTCTCCGTATGAAACACGCAGCTTTAAGTCAGAAACGGTATTGGAATTGACCAAGAAGTCTTCCTGAGAAATTCTCCAACCTGCCGACACCCCGGGAAAATAGTTCCATTTGTTACCCTCGGCCAACCTTGAGGAGCCATCGGCACGAAGCGAGGCCTGAAAGAGGTATTTGCCATCAAAGTCGTAATTGACCCTACCCATAAACGAAGCCAAGGTCCACTCTTCGAGATTGGAATTTATATCCTTTTTTACAGAGGCCGTACTCATGTTATAGAACTGCTGTTCTTCATAGGGTATACTGGAAACGGACGCATAAAATTCTTCCTCCCTTGAACTTTGGATACTCTGTAGCAAGGTAACCCCTAGGTTATGTCTATCGTTAAAGAGTTTATTATAGTTCAAAATATTCTCCAAGGTATACCCGAAGTTTTGAAGGTTCTGCACCTCGGCATCTCCTGGGCCTCCCCTGTTATCGTTGGTCAGACTGCCCCTAAACTGGCCCCTTCGGTAATACCTAATGTCCGGACCAAAGTTGGTCGTCCATTTCAGGCCTTCCGCTATATTGATATCCAAATAAACAGGAGCAAAAACCCTTGTCACTTTTCGTTCGTCAATGTAGGCCCCTTCGACCAATTCGTTCAAAGGGTTGGTACGAATACCATCGTTGGTGGGAAGGAATCTTAGTTCCCCCTCTTCATCATAGGGCAGCCCTAACGGGTTGTTCGACAAAGCCTCTCCCATGGTGGCACTTGAACCCCAGTTCTGGATGGAGTGCGATACGGTGAACGACATTCCGACCTTAAAAGTATCGTTGATCCTATGGTCTAGGTTCAAACGTCCGGTGAATCTCTCGAAATCCATATTGCTTATGATACCCTGCTCATTGAAATAGCCCACCGAGGTGTTGAAGGTCGTCTTTTCAGAGCCCCCGCTAACACTTAATTGGTGGTTGGTCTGCCAGCCTTGGTTCAATACCAGGTCCAAATAATCCGTCGACCGGCCCAAGGCGATCGACTCCAGTTCCACGGGATCTTCAAAAACCACATCATCGGCCGGTATGGTACCGTTCCAAGCAGGGTCATCTTCGGTAGCCCCCCTTCTTCTAGACTCCCTTTTCAGAGCGGCGAACTCCTCACCATTCATCATATCGACCAATCGCGTGGCCGAAGTTATACCGTAGTGCGTACTATAGGTAACCTTGGTACCCCCGACACTACCGCGTTTGGTGGTAATAAGAATAACCCCGTTCGCACCTCTTGACCCATAGATCGCGGTCGCAGCCGCATCTTTTAGAACGTTCATCGATTCAATGTCCTGGGGATTGATATCGGCAACGGCGGCATTACCGCTTATTTGAGGTATACCGTCAATTACGTATAACGGATCGTTCGAGGCGGAAATAGATCTTCGTCCACGGATCCTAACGGTAGAGTTTTCACCTGGTCGACCCCCATTGGCCTGAATATCGACCCCTGCTACCTGGCCCTTTATTGCATCGACACTGCTGGAAGTAGCTATTTTTTCAATTGCTTCAGATCCAATGGTTGATATAGATCCGGTTACCTCACCCTTCTTTTGGGTTCCGTAACCGACCACGACCACCTCATCGAGCTGGGCAGAATCTTCCTCCAAGCTTATTTGGATCGTCGACCGGTCATTAATTGCCACCTGCGCCGTTTTATAGCCTATATAGCTGACGACCAATGTGGCCGATCCATCGGCCGAAATCGAGAAATTTCCATCAAAATCGGTGGTGGTCCCGCGTGTGGTCCCTTTTACCACGACACTGGCACCCGCCAAGGGAACCCCATTGCCATCCTTTACCGTACCCGAAACCGTTGATTGTTCGGGAACTCCATCCAAATTAATATTGGGGTCATTTGTTGCGTAATCGTTTGCATGACCGGAAAAAATAGGTACAACAAGTAAAATCGTGAATAAGGCTCGAAAAAAAGGGTTAAAGAACCTATCACAACTTGTACCCACAATACATGTAATGTTTTTCATGTTGTAGTTAGTTAAAAATTGTTAGTTACTTATAAAGTTTAGATTGGGAAGAGTTGTATCGCCACGAATGACGAAATCGTTTAAGTTCATTTCATAGACATATTTTCTTTAGAGTTAGAATTCCATTTTAATTTGGCTGCCGTCGAAGTTGCAATTCTAAAATTCATGTTAAAATTACGCCTTCTACAAACGAAAATAGGTTTCCGATTTTACTTATACAAATAAAAACCAAAAAATAGAGGGTTATAATTAAGGACTTGACAGCGGTAAATTTAAATTATTGCCATATTGATAAAAATTTACACAAGCCCCAATATTATTAGGATTCTAAAAAATTACAGGAATCATGAAACCAGAAAGAGGTTTCGCATCGGTAGTGGAAAGTTGCATTTTGCCCATTAAATAAAGGGCTGCAAGCGAATGAACAAAATATTGTTAAAGAAAAATTAAAATTTCTTAGGCCGCCTATTTTTTAAACAAGTCATGCAACCGATTACAATTTGATCCAAATTTTCACAAAACACATTTTTTTTGTTGAAACACGAAAAAAAATTTCATCGGTTTACAAGAAAGAAAGAATTATCCTGTTAATTATCGTTGTTTTCAACAAGGCCCTTGGTAAATTCGTTCAAGGCCTCAACTTTTTGTTCAAAGCTTCCCTTGATCGATTTTCGGTACGCGTTCAGGTTTTTTACCAAGTCATCGATGTTATCCGGAAGCACATCCTCAAAAAACTGCCGCAACCTCTTAGCGGTGGTGGGCGATTTACCATTGGTCGATATGGCCACCTTTACATTGCCCTTGGTAACAATGCCCCCCATGTAAAAATCACACAGCGGCGGGTTGTCGGCAACGTTTACCAAAATACTCCGATCCCGACAGTCGTGATACACCTGCTCGTTCACCTCGATTTTGTCGGTCGTGGCCACGACCACATGCCGCCCCTCAAGGTATGAGGCATCGTAAGGGGCCTTGTGCATTTGAATATTGTATTGTTTTGCCAGGGCAATGGTTTCTTCACGATACAGGGGCGCCACCATCTCTACCCGGGCAGAGGGGCTCGATTTCAACAAGAAGCTTAATTTCTCGTGCGCCACATTGCCCCCGCCAACAATTAAAATATTCAACTCTGAGACTTTTAAGAAGACAGGATATAACTCATTACGCTCCATACCAATGCAATTTCTCCGAAGAATAGGTAATTTACGCCACATTCCCAAACCGGGTAAACATTTTTCGAATATTTTGTCGTCCATATAGAAAGCCCCCTTTACTTCGCCTACACTGGACGATAACCGCCCACCTGATTCACACGACGCCATTGACCAATTGAGAAGCGACCTTTTTCGTTTTCAATGCCAAACCTCCCCATCGGATTCATTTTAAGCCCATAAACTTCCTTTGTCAATTCAGGCTTCCGACTACGGTATAATAAATCTCCGTACTGCTAGCGCCCGGTTCGGCAAGTACACTCGCCGAAATCCTAAACTGTATGGGGATATTCTCCCTACATCCCGTAAATTCGAACAACTTAATCGCCGCCGTCTCGTCGTCCGGAATCGTTATATAGTCGCCACCGTTCTCCGGGTATAGGTCCCTCGGGCCATTGACCGGCAAAACATCGTACAGGATACTTGCCGGATATCGATCGCCGGCATTGCTAAAGGTACGTGCCTCGAGAACCAAGCCCTCCGGGGCATTTTGAATGTGAATGAAAACTTTGTACTTGTACACGTTGGAAGTACACCGTTGGGCCGAGCTACTTAAGAGGCCCGGATCGAGCCTAAAACTAAGCATTACCTCACTTGCGCCGGTCTCGTAGGCCGTTCCGGTACCGTCTTCCCCGGCCTCGGTCACCAGGTCGCCCAAGGTTTGTGAGTACGTTGGGCCCGAGGTACCGTACAAACTGCCCGACAACAATTGCCCATAACAACCGGACAAACAAAAAAACCACAGTATACCTACATAAATTATTCTCATGCCACCTACTTAAATTTGCAATTGCATATCGTATATTACCTCAAAACCAACAGGCAGGGCCCCTCCTCCAAGATTGGTAATGGTATACCTCAATTGAAATCCCTTATTGATCCCATCCGTCGTAAAACCCCGGCCTATATCCGAAATGAGTACCGTGGGTGTTTCACTTAAGGTGACCGCCGTGGTGGATGCGGTCCCCGTATCGCCCACTCCCCCTACACTTGTTGCGTTCACTACCTGGACCTGAATTTCTATTTCGGGGGGAAGGGGCTGATTGCCATACACCCTTACCTGATATTTTTCAAGACCAGCCGTCCGCGATGTGATGTTGAGCCACAAATCTTCGTTTACCCCGCCTCCCGACGCTGAAAACACGGGCAGGCCGGCCTCCAAGGTATTAGGGTCGACCTCAAAGGACAGGGCATTGTCTATTTCCGGCTCTACGTCGACCAGCTGTACCTCCAGCAGATCCGCACTTAAAAAATGGTAGCCCTGGGCCCCTCCGACAATATAATTTGCGGGGTCGCTGGCATCTATGGTCTCTTGGGCCCAAACAAGGCCCGGCAGTAGCATCCAAAGAAATATCCCCAATGTTGTCTTCATACTTATATTTTTACCGAAAACCCCGATGACCTGAATTTGATGCCCCTATCCTTCTTTGCCAGTTCTACGGTAGTTTCAAGGGTTTCGCCTTCGGCCAGGGTAATTCTATATGTTTTGCTTGGTTTCAGGTCGTTTTCGTGCTTTAACCGAACTACCGACAGTTCGTAGCTACCGGGCACCAAGGATTTGATGGTGAATTTTCCGTTTTTATCGCTCTCGGTATAGTAGGTGTGTACCGCTCCTTCGAGCTTTAAATAGCCCTCAAGGTTGGGAGCTTCCCCGCCCTTATTTTGCCCGAGTAGTAACGAACCCTCGACCATGGCCGCCTCTACCAGCTCTATTTCACATTGCACTTCCTTGTCTTGCCGCACATCGATTTCAATGGGCATACGCTGAACCGCAACGACGCCTATGGGCAGGGTCGACTCATCGATTACGAGGTAGTTGGTCCCTACGGACAGGTTCTTTATTTCAAAATTTCCGAAAGCATCGGTATAGGTATCTTGACCCGATGCATTTACCTTGACCCTGTCAACGGAAATGCCCTTATTATGGGTAAGGATGCTTCCCCCCAGGGTTCCACGCCACCTGATACGCTTAAGGGGAGCTCCTAAGGAATAGGTGTACTTTAAAAAACTGAAGACCTCCCTACGGTTTGCCGCCAAGGCATTTTCATAGTAATTCAACCTTACCGAGAGCCTATGGACCCGACGTATTTTTGTATTGAGGTTCAGGTTGATAAAATCGCGCTGCAGGTAGCTGTCTTCCGGACTAAAACCACTGTTGAACATGGCCGACAGGGTCGTTCTTCCCTTCAGGTTCAGGTTAAAGCCCAATCCGTAATTATAAAAATTGCTCGTTTGCCCCGAAATTCCATAGCGATTGGTGTAGTTGTGGTTCATATTGGCCCTCAGCCCCAATACGGTCGTCAACCGGTAGGCCCCGCTCAGATTGTGTCCATAGGTACTTCTATAGGTCTTATCCAAGCTCAGGATGTTTCGGGTCTTGGAGAACCTACCGTTAAGCGATAGACTAAGTCCCTGATGCATGTACCTATAGGTATAGTCTAGGCCGTGCTCCTTATAGTGGTAACTTTTTTGAACCTGCCGATCTTCCCTTACCGCATTGCTCCACCGAACATTGACCTGTTGTCTTTTGCCAATCTTGTAGTCGCCTACGATGTAATAATTCTCATAGAAGGGTTCGGGCAAGGCGTAGACCGGGTTATAACGTTCATTTACTTTCGATAATGCCTGCCCCGCCCCTACGCCCCATTTGCCATGGCGGTAACTTAGGCTGTTCGCATATCTAAGACTATTGCCCAAGCCTCCGAAATAGTTCTTTCCCGCAAAGGTAAAGCTGCCGTTGTAGCTTACATTATCCAATTTTTGGCTTACGCTCAAGTCGTGTGCAGATCCGGTTGTGGAATTGACCGTACTTATCGACGATTCGTGGTTGATAAGGGTATTTTTTGTTTTATATCCCGATTCGACGACCAAAATTTGCCCGGTTCGCAATTCAGGTTCCAACGATAGGGTGTTGGCCGAAAGAACATTTTCGGTAGACGACGCTATCGAGGCTCCCACGGTGAAGGTTTCCGAAAGCTTTTGTCCAACCTTTAGTCCGGCAATGGACTCCGTATACAAAAAGGGCAATCGGGGCTTGGCATAGAAGGTCGTAAACTTGGTATTTCCGCTATGGTATTCCATTTTCAGGCCAAAGCCATACCTACTTACAAACCCCAGCCTATGGGGCCTATAACTATAATCGCCCAGCACTACGTTGAACTCGTTGTCGTAATCGTACGTAAAGCTATATTGGTCGTTCATTCCGAACCGGTTTACACGGTTTTGATTTGGGGTTCTGACCAAAAAATCGAAATGGTGCGATTTGCCCTGGTCCAAGTACCCTTCACCCCGGGTTTCGACCATAAAAGAGGCGTAGTTGTTCTCTTTGGAGTTAAAGGTATTGTAATAAAGGCTCGCCTCTATGGGAAACCTAAAAAAAGCATCTTCCGCCTCCATTTTAAGGGGGTAGACCTTGGTAAGGGCATAACCGCGTGCCGTAACGACCGAATCACCGGTCCTGACCAGGCTTAAGTGTGTATTTTCGGTCTTCATCTTGCGAAACCGTTTATCCGTTTCCTTCTTTAGGGTTATTACCAACGATGAACCAGCCTCGATTTTTTGAGCCCTTGCCCCTTCTATATCGCTATCGGAATGGAGCATTACCTCTTCGTCTACATTGCCCTTGTTGACTATTTCAAACTTATTGTAGATCGTTTCCCCCGCGAAGACCAGGTCGGGCGACGACAACTTGCTTATCGATAACCGATGATGCTCGGGCACCAACATTTGAAGGGCAATGGATTTTAAAACCTTTTCCTTAAAAGAGAGCAACCGCAGGTTGGCCCTACGTTTACCGGGCAATACCTTGTTCGGCACATAGACGGTTACCAGGACCAATCTTTTTTCACCCGGCCGAAGATTGCCGGTAAAGCCGTTGGAAATAATTTCCCAATTGTCTTCCAGATCGAGAACGGTTCTAACAAATTGAACCGTATCTGACAGGTTCTCGACTTCGGCAACCAGGGTACGTTTCGATTCGGGCCTCATGTCATACAAAACACTATCGTTTTTTATGCGAATATCCACTTGTGCCAGAAGATTACACGAAAACAATAGAAACATTGCATAAAATGATATGTTGTTCAACATTTGTTGGTTTAAATCGAGGCAAGTGTTCCCTACTTACTTAATCTATGGTGAGCCGGAGATTGGTTCCGACAAAAGCCTCCCGCGAATCGGCCACCAAAACGCAATCGTAGGCGCCCTTGTCGAGATCTGAAATCGTAAGAAGGTAATCCCTGCAAACCTCCGGAAACACCAATAACCTCCTTGTTTTGTACTCTCTTACCATAACCCCGTTCTGATCGTACACTTCCAACGAAAGTAACGTGGCCTCGGCAAACCGGCCGTCGTTCTTCACCCTGATCCGTAAATTCTTTTCGTCTCCTTCGGTAGAAAGCACGTCGTCAAAGCCAATATTTACCTCGTCCAGTGCATTGACGTTCGTTATAAGGCCTATGGCATACTGAATTTTGGTACCGATACCGATGCTTTCGCTTATCATTTCTTCCTTGATCGGCTTTTCTACCGAAACCATCAATACCGACCAATACGACCCGCGCAGCTCGTCCCCCTCGGGAATATTAATGGTGAATTTTAGCACATAACGCTCTTTAGGGGCCAAAACCCGTTCGTTTACATTACTGTTCAGCCAAGATGAGGACGATAAGGGATGGGTGGCATCACCGGTAAAGATCCTGGCCTCGGCGCAGGAATAGATGGCCTCCTGAACATCGAACCTTACCCGTTCTACGGTTGAGGAATAGTTCACCAGTATGATCTCTCCCGTAATCACGTCTCCCGAAACCCCTGAATAAACATGCGTGAGACCATTAATCACTGAAACATTGGCAAACGAACCAAAAGAAACAATAAAGAAAAAAAGTAGAAGTAATCGGATTGGTTTCATGGTGTATACAACTTAAAGAATGTGCCCCCGAAATCATTCATCTTTACGGATACCATGCCCATAAAGCGCCCCTATCCCATAAAACACATCGCGGAGGGAAGACATAAGACTATGGCCTTCCCGCCCTAGATTGGCTTATTCTATAGATCCGACAAGGTATATCGAAGTGTGGCCGTGTATACCCCTGCCTCGTATCCGGCGAAATTCCCGTTTTGTTCAAGGGAGTAGGTAAGCCTTACCCCTTGGGTCTCGTCGCCGGTGTAAACACTTTCAATACCACTTACAAGCGTGGCATTGGTTCCTATGGCGGTCGTTGTGCCCAAGGCTACGCCCCCCGTGGTTACGGTACCGGCAGAATCGACCGTCCCGCCATTGGCAACAATTACCGGGGCTTCGGGGGTAATTCTAAGGTCGAAACTGGAAGGAAAGGTACTTCCCGCCTCCATTTGCACATCAATTTGTCGAGATACGTCAAAACCCGAGCCTCCCGCCCCGGTAACGCTGGTGTAATTGATCCATAAATCGGTATACTCCAAATCCTGAAAATTGTACAGACCGGCTTCGGAATTCGTGCCACCACTTGTCGCATCGGCCAAATCGAAGTCTATGGCGGCAGCTTCAAGGCCCGTATTGTTGTCGTAGACATCAATCAAGGCCACCTCCGGAATCGAAACGTTTAAAGGATGGGTGGCAACATTGGTGTCATTATTGTCTTGGGAAAACCCTACATGGACCATCGCACTTAATACAACCACAGGTAAAAGGTCAATCACTCGCATTTCTTTTAAGATTTAGGTTACTATAAATCGATATTTCAATTTGGCCTTAGGCATTCGGTGGCCACAAAAGTGCCCCCTTAAGCCGCCGAACCCAAGGGTTTGACCGGCAATATCAAGACCATAACGTATATAGTACTATTTTTCTTACGTAAATGTTAAGTTTTTTTTTAAATATTGTATTTTAAAAATTTCCGGTTTATGGCCAAAAGAGGAAAGACTACGGAGCGTCGCTGCCGCGACGAAGTTCAGTTCGGATAGTAATGGATCGATGTGGGGCAGCCGTCCGTCATTTTTCGAAGCGGCCAACCTGGTGGCCAAGAACGCCCCCTAGCCCATTGGAAGGACACTCAAAAAGAGGAAGTACAAAATATCAGGATTGGCCTCGGACCTTAAAAACCCGTAAGCCCGTTTCATTTGGGTCTTTACCGTATTTATCGAAATACCGTTGTTCTCGGCTATTTCGGAATAGCTCTGCCCATATATCACATAGGATATGAAAATTTTTCTCCGGCTCTCGGGCAGTCGTTGCAACAGCTCATGGAGCTTTTGCCTATTGCCCAAGCTCTCTTGGGCTTCATTTTCGGCCTTATCGCCGTAGGTGAGATGCTCGACCAGCAGTTCTTGCCTCTTTACCTTTCTCAAATGCTGCAGGCTCAGATTCCGTACCGCCTTTACGGCATAGGCCTTGAACGATACAGTAAATTTGACCGACTTCCTTTTTTCCCAATACGATATAAAAAAATCTTGAACGATATCCTTGGCCACGTCCCCATCCCTAACGATGGCCAGTGCCACCAAACAAAGATACGTGTGGTTCTCCTTAAAAAATGCTTCTAAGTCCTCCACATCCAATGGTGAAAATTTCATTTTTATCGATTAAGTGATTCCCGTAGTCCAACCTAAAAAATCTCAACGATATTGGAGTTTAGGGCATTCAATAATATTCATTTATATCCATATATAAAGAACTTTTAAACTTTTTTGTTAAAAAAGTAAATATCCGTCACCCTAAATAAGAATTCCTGCAACCTAAGAGAAACAAACCTCGTGAAATGTCAAAGAAGGATTTAAAATCGGTACTGGAACGTATTAAAAATACCGAAAAAATAGATACGAAAGACCTGATAGGTTTATCCGATGAAGAAAAACAGCTCATCTACCAGCTCTATAACGGAGGTTTGTTGGACGAATCTTTGCGATTGATGGAAGAATCCGATACGGATGAAAGCTGGAATGCCCTAAAAAACAAAATAGCCGATAAGAAAACACCGGTAATACCCTTATGGAGGAAGTTCACAAAATACGCAGCGGTCTTTGTTGGCGTGGCGGCGGTACTGTATATGGTTAAAAAGGAAGACACCTCCCTAGACCCCACTGAACTTCAGCCCCAAAACTCCATAACCCTGAAAGTAGGCGAAAGCAAGGTCAAGCTGATCAAGGAGAACGACGAGCAAAAAATTGTTTCCACTGACGGCATAGTCGTTGGAAAACAAAATGGGAACACGCTTACCTACTCCAACGATTCGCAAATTGACCGAGTCATATACAATGAACTCAAAATACCCAATGGAAAAATTTTCAATGTAGAGCTATCCGATGGCACCTCGGTACATCTTAACTCGGGCACCCGGATCAAGTATCCTGTAAAATTCCTACCCGGCCACAACAGGGAAGTCTTTATCGAAGGGGAGGCCTACTTCAAGGTTGCGAAAGATACCGAACACCCGTTTATCGTAAATGCAGATGCAGTTGCCGTACGGGTTCTCGGCACCGAGTTCAACATAACGTCCTATGCCGATGACAAGGAAATCAGGACCGTACTGGTCGAAGGTTCGGTAGATATGACCAATACCTTTGCCCCTGGCGACAAGGCCCTATTGAAACCCGGGCAAAAAGCAATCTGGACAAAAACCGCCCATACGACCCAAATAGAGGAGGTCGACGTTGAAATATACACCGCTTGGCTCTCGGGCGAGCTTATATTCAGGGATGTCTCCTTCAATGAAATGGCAAAAAAGCTGGAGCGTCAGTACAATGTATCCATTGTTAACAACAACACGCTTCTCGCCACCAAAACATTGAATGCGCGGTTCAATGTCAAGGTCGAAAACATCGAAGACATCCTTACATCCTTAAAGCAAATCCAAAACTTTGATTACCGCATAGAAGACAGAACCATTATAATCGATTAACAACCCTAAAACACTGCCTATGAAGAAATAACAAAAGAAAAAGCAGCAGTTACGAACTGCCAAATTACCTACAACACCCTGTATAAATACCTAAACAAACTAACTATGAAAAAAAACCTTTTGAGCAAACTGCTGACTCGGTTCTCAAAGAAACCCTGTTTTAAAGTAAAACTATCCGTTTTACTATTCTTGATATCGCTTTGCAGTGTACATGCAAATTCTTACGACCAAAACACCGAGCTAAGCCTTGATTTTGACAATGTAAGCCTCCGTGAAGTTTTTAACGAGATAGAGGCCACCACCGAATTTCGGTTTATGTACGAAAGTGGTCAAATAGACCTTCAGCGCAAAGTAACCCTGCATGTCAAAAATTTCAAGATCAACCAGATTTTAGGATTGCTGTTCGACAACACAGACATCGAATACCGCACCGTAAACCGGCAGGTAATCCTGACCAACAAAGAACCCATACGCCAACCGGCCGAAAAGGAACAAAAAACGAAGAACCCTCCGAAGAAAGATGTCCAGGAACAGGTTTCGGGCCTAGTTTTGGACATGGACGGACAACCCTTGCCCGGGGCCAATATTCTTGAAAAAGGAACAACCAATGGTACCCAAACCGATTTCGACGGGAATTTTTCAATTACCGTGGGAGAAGATGCCATTTTGGTGTTTTCCTATATCGGATTTTCTACCCAAGAAGTACCTGTTGACGGCCAAACCAACCTGACCGTTACCATGTCGGAAAACGCCGCTAGCCTGGAAGAGGTTGTGTTGGTGGGCTATGGAACCCAGAGCAGGGCCAAGGTTACCGGAGCGATCAGTTCCGTTGACGGGGAAGGCCTGACCCAACGCCCCGTTACCAGTGCGGCCACGGCCTTGCAAGGGCAGTCTCCCGGTCTGACCATCCAAAACAATGGCGGTGCACCAGGTGTCGAGGATGTCGGTATACGAATAAGGGGGATCGGAACCCTGAACAACTCCAACCCCTTGGTCTTAATCGATGGGATCGAACAATCCCTCAGTTCGGTCGAACCCCAAAACATTGAATCGATCTCCATTTTGAAAGATGCGGCCTCAGCTGCCATTTACGGGTCAAGGGCGGCCAACGGGGTCATACTTGTCACCACTAAAAGAGGAGCCGCCAAAGGTACGACGCTCACCTACGATGCCTACGTCGGCGTTCAAAACGCCAGTTTCTTCCCCGAAAAGGCCGATACCGAATCGTGGTTAAGGTTAGAGAACGAGGCACAGGTAAATGCCGGTGGTACCCCTACCTACTCCGAGGAATACATCCAAAACGCAGTGGCCGGCACCAACCCCTACGAATTTCCCTGGGCCAATTGGGAAGAGGGCATTTTCAACGACGACGCCCTAATGCAGCAACACGCATTTTCAATCTCCAGCGGTGGCGAAAGAGGAAAGATATTCGCTTCATTGAACTATAACGATTCCGACGGGATCCTTCAAAACTTCAACAACAAAAGGACCACCATGCTTATCAATGCCGATATGTATGCGAACGACAAATTGACCTTTAAAATGGGGCTCATGTACAGAAACGGCAACTTTTCCGGTCCCGGACACGCCATAAATTCAGCGGGTGTGGCCGGCCAACAGATCGTTCAGGGCCTCTTGCACATCAACAGAAATGTCGTCATGGAATACCCCGATGGCACCTACGACCTGGTGTCCGGCTACTGGAACCCCCATGCCATGGCCAATGAAGGCGAGACCAGTATGATCTCCGACGACGTGGTCGCCCAAGGGGGATTCGAGTATGCCATTACCGAAGACCTTTCGTTGGAAGGGAACGTTACCTACAAATTGGACAACGAATCGACCTCGCAATTTATGAACAGTCTGGCAGGCATGACCAATTACATTACCGGTGAACCGGTTGCCGTATCGGGGTGGTTCGCCACCAACGAGCTTACCGAAACCAAGAAAACTACCCGCGAGCTTAGCCAAAGGCTATACCTGAACTACTCCAAAAGTTTTGATGTCCACGATGTGGAAGCCCTGGTCGGATACGAGGAAATCCACAACAAGTTCAAATACGTTTCCGCAAGCAGGCAAAACTTCTTTAACAACGACCTTAGGGATCTCGATGCCGGGGGCGTTGACAACCAAGATATCAGCGGCTATAACGAAGAGTGGCGGTTGCGTTCCTTTTTTGGCAGGTTAAATTATTCGTTCGACAACAAGTACCTTATCCAAGGAAACCTGAGATACGATGGGTCATCGCGATTTGGCGACGGCAACCGATGGGGACTCTTCCCTTCGATTTCGGCAGGTTGGAACATCACCAACGAGACCTTCATGGCAGATTTGATCGAGGATTCCTTTGTCTCCAGCATCAAGCTAAGGGCCTCATGGGGGCAATTGGGCAACCAAAACATCGGCCTCAACCGATTCCGCAGTACCTACGACCTCGACCAAAGCTACCAATTTGGAGGAAACATCGTTTCGGGATCGGCCATTACGCAGGCCGGTAACCCCGATATCACCTGGGAAACATCGACCATGACGAACGTGGGATTTGACGCCACCTTTCTCAACAACCGCCTTTCGTTAGTGGCCGAATACTTTTGGAAATATACCGACGATATCCTGTTGGACCTGCCCATTTCGAGTACCATTGGTGTAGACCCCCCCGTTCAGAATGCCGCAGCCGTTTCGAACAATGGCTATGAAATCGGCATCAATTACCAAGGGGCCTATAAACCCGACGGCGGCTTCAATTACTCGGTAGGGCTCAATTTTTCCGATGTGGTGAACAAAATCGAGGACCTGAACGGTGCAGGCCCCTTCTTCCCTGACAACTTTTCGATCTGGACCGAAGGCCACTCCATTAATACCTTAAGGGGACTCACCTCTCCCGGGCTGTACCGAACCGAGGAAGACCTGGCCAACTACCCTGCGACCATACACCCCAGTGTAGGTATCGGCGATATTATTTATGAGGATGTCAATGGCGATGGCCAGATCACGCAATCGATCGCCCCAGGCGGTGACCAAGTGATCATCGGCAACGAAGACCCTCGCTACGAATTCGGTATAAACTTCGAGGCCTCGTACAAGGGGTTCGACTTCAGCATGTTTTGGCAAGGCGTACTCAAAAAACAACACCTGCTGGACGGTGCCATACCTGAAGGACCGGCATTTCAGAACTTTATCCATAAAGAAATGGCCGAAAGAAGCTACCACCCCGAAAGAAACCCCGATGGCGATTGGCCCCTGGTTACCGCAGGAAACTCGTGGAACATCGTCAAATCCGATTTCTGGTTGATAGACAGCAAATACGCCAGGTTGAAAAACTTTCAGTTGGGCTACACTTTCAAACAAGACATATTCTCAAAACTGAGATTATACGTCTCGGGCGAAAACATGCTTACCATCACCGCCCAAAAGTTGTTCGATCCCGAAACCCCAAGGGGCAGGAGCCAATTCTTTCCTCACACGAAAACTATGAGTGTTGGTCTTAACGTCGTGTTTTAAGAAACAAAAAAAAGCTATTATGAAAAATTTAGATATAACAAAAGGATTAGTTTTATTGGTCTCGGCACTGTTCTTCGGATGTGCCGACGGCTTGGATGAAGGACTTGACATTGAGCCTACCGGGGCCGTTTCCGAAACGGTATACTGGTCTACCGAACGCGATGCCGAATTGGCGGTCAATGCCGTATACAACGAGCTTGACAACACCCAGTCGGTAATCGAGTTGGACGGTATAACCGATATAGGGTTTCGTTCCGCATCGAACGTGCCCACCTTCAACGATGTGCGCTTGGGCGAGATAGACCCTTCCAATGGAACCATCACCGGCATATGGGAAAGGTATTATAGGGGCATACGAAAGGCCAATGACGTTTTGGCCAATATCGATAGGATCGAGGACGGCGATCCCGCCACCCTGGCCAGGTTGACCGCCGAGGCCAGGTTTCTAAGGGCCTATTATTACATGCAGCTCTCCAGTCTCTGGTGCAATGTCCCCCTCATTCTGGAACCCTTGGACGTAAACGATCAACGTCCTACCAATTCCAAGGAGGAGATAGTCGATTTTGTAATCGATGAACTGGATGCCATTATCGATAGCGAAGTCTTGCCCCTGAGCTATAACAACGACAACCTGGGCAGGGTTACCCATGGGGCTGCCTTGGCGACCAAGGCAAGGATAGCTATTCGCAACAGTAAATTCGAACTGGCCCGCGATGCGGCCCTGGCCGTTATGAACCTGGGCATCTACGAGCTATACCCCAGCTACCAAGGCCTATTCCAGGCCGAGGGGCAAAATTCGTCGGAAGTTATATTTGACAGGCAATACGCCGTAGGCGGCAGTACCTACAACAACTTTGGGTACTCGGCGGCCTCAATAGGCGGTAATTCGACCGTTGAGCCCATGATGGGCCTTTTCAACAAATACGAGTACATCGGACCGGAAAACCCCGACGACCCCTATGAGAACAAGGATCCCCGGTGGAACTACAACGTGTTCTACACCGGCCAGCCGATCGGCAACAACATCTATAACTCATGGCCTACCAGCGATACACCCGATCGGGTAAGCGGTAGCGAATGGGCCACCTTGTACGGTTACAACCTGAAGAAATGGGTAGACTACGAAACCTATGTGGACAACCCCGATCTGGGCGATGTGAACATGATCCTCATCCGCTATGCCGATGTATTGCTCATGTACGCGGAGTCTAAAATAGAGCTCAATGAAATCGACACCTCGGTGTACGATGCCATAAACGCCATCAGGCAGCGTCCGACGGTAGAGGTACCTGTTATCACTGAGGGCAAGACCCAGGCCGAACTAAGGGAAATCGTTCGCGACGAGCGCGTTAGGGAACTGGCCTTCGAGGGACTGCGTTTGTTCGACCTCAACCGATGGCAGTTGGGAGAGGAAAAGGTCGGCCTGTTACAGGGCATGTACTATATCGACGAAAGTTCGGGCGAATGGGAAATTCTAGATTATGGACAAGTCGCCAAATTCAACCCGGACAGGGATTATTGCTGGCCCATTCCACAAAAGGAAATGGACATTAACGATGTCATTACACAAAACCCAGGATATACAAATTAGTAAAACGATGAAAAACAAGGAAACCCGTAGAAAATTCATTAAAAAGGCAGGGGCCGCCGCCATTTTTAGTGCGGGCTCGTTTCAAGCACCGATGGCCTTCGCCAACGAGTTGGCCCGTGGCAAAAAGCGCAAGGTGAAGGTCGGTTTGGTCGGCTGTGGAGGCCGTGGAACAGGGGCCGCCGTACAGGCACTGAACGCCGACCCCGACGTTGTGCTCCATGCCATGGCTGATGCGTTCGAAGATCGGCTTACGAGCTCCCTGGGCCTGCTTAAAAAGGCACATGGAGGGCGTATAGAGGTCGACAAGGCCAGACAGTTTATTGGCTTCGACGCCTATCAAAAACTTATAGACTCGGGAGTCGATGTCGTTCTTCTGGCCAGCCCCCCGGGCTTTCGGCCCAAACATCTGGAGGCCGCCATCGATGCCGGCAAACACGTTTTTTATGAAAAACCCGTGGCGGTTGACGCCCCGGGTGTCCGTAAGGTTCTCGAAGCCGCAAAAAAGGCAAAGGCCAAAAACCTATCCATGGTCTCAGGTTTCTGCTTTAGGTACGACCTGCAAAAACAGGCACTGTACGGTAAGGTCTTGGACGGTGCCATCGGGGACATCAAATCCATATCCTCTACCCGTAACGGCGGGGAGCTGTGGTATAAGGAAAGGCAACCCGGGTGGACGGACATGGAATACCAACTCAGAAATTGGTATTACCAAAATTGGCTGTCAGGAGACTTCATTGTGGAAATGTTCGTGCATAGCTTGGACATGATTACCTGGGCCCTTGGTGAAAAAACGCCAATTGCGGCAACGGCCACGGGCGGAAGACAATGGCGTACCGATAAAAAGTACGGAAACATTTACGACCACTTCGCCATGGAATACGACTATGCCGACGGAACCAAGGGGTTTTGCTTTACCAGGCAACAACGCGGAGGCTCGACCAAAAACGGTGTAGAAATACAAGGCTCCCTGGGCAATGCCTATTACGAGGGCAGTCGTCATGAGATTACAGGCAAAAACCCATGGAAATACGGGGGCGAGGTAAACGACATGTACCAATCGGAGCACGAT
Source organism: Pseudozobellia thermophila (assembly GCF_900141855.1). Lineage (GTDB taxonomy): Bacteria > Bacteroidota > Bacteroidia > Flavobacteriales > Flavobacteriaceae > Pseudozobellia > Pseudozobellia thermophila. The sequence goes on along the minus strand of NZ_FQYU01000006.1, from coordinate 19,192 downwards.
GCCCTGTTCAAATCGATCCGCGAAGGCGCGGCGATAAACGATGGGGAAATGAGCGCCAAAAGTACCCTTATGGGAATAATGGGTAGAATGGCCGCTTATACCGGACAGACCATAACTTGGGACGATGCCCTAAACTCAACCGAGGTATTGGGCCCCGACGCCTATGACTGGAACCTGAAATTCAAGGGGCCGGACATAGCCGTACCCGGAAAGACCAAATTTATATAACAACTATCGATTCGGTAGCGAAGAAGTTGGTTCATTTAGGAGAGTAACCAAAGACCTGATTAATCTTTGGGGGCCTTTAACATTAGCAGTCTGGCTTACCCAGCTCTCCTAAATGTTTTTACCGCTGCCTATCGTCATTAAAAATGGAATTATGAAATACCTTAACAAGTTGGCCCCTGGCCTAGCGGCCGTCCTAACTTTTTTATCTGCCGGGGCCATTGGAGCGCAAACGCCCGATTTCGGTTTTGAATTCGGTTCCGTTACCACTATGGAAGACCTTTACCTGGGCGACACCGGGCAAGCGGAGACCATTAAATGGGTGAACGTAAACACCGAGGAAAGCACATGGTCGGTGAAGGATGACGGCACCTTGGTATGCAAAGGCCTGCCCATAGGGGTGGTACGTTCCGAAAAGCAATACGAGAACTTTATTCTTCATGTGGAGTGGAGGCATATGGAAGCCGGTGGAAATTCCGGAATATTCGCCTGGAGCAATGCCAACCCCGAAGAGGGGAAGGAACTGCCCGACGGACTGGAAATCCAAATGTTGGAACTCGACTGGGTGAACCTCAACCTCCGCGATGGAAAAAAACCACCTATCGCCTATGTACACGGCGAACTGTTTGGAGTTGGCGGGGTTACCGCCGTTCCCGACAACCCCAGGGGAGAACGGAGCAAATCCATTGAAAACCGGGCCAAGGGCAAGGGTATCTGGAATACCTACGACGTCGTTTGTGTGGATGGTGTGGCCAAACTTGCCGTAAACGGTAAATTTGTTAACGGCATCTCCAAGGTTTCACAGAAAAAGGGATACCTATGCCTCGAATCCGAAGGGGCCGAAATACATTTTCGCAATCTAAGGGTAACCGAACTTCCCCCAGGAGTAACCTCAGCGGAACAAATTGCCCCAATACTAAACTAATATACGGGAGTCCGAGCCCCTGACCCTACCATGACCGGTTACATTCCTTGCAAAGGGAATAGGGGCCCGTACATCCTATTTTTAAATACAAAAAGCTATAAACCGATGCAATATCTTAAACGACTTATAGGCTTATCGTTTCTTTGTTTCTTATTACTCGGATCTACTCAATATGAAATTAGGACCGAATCGGAATTTCACCCCTACTCGGAGCGGATACCCCATTCAGATCTTGAAATAAAAATGGTGCCCATTGAAGGCGGTACCTTCCTCATGGGCAGTCCGAACACCGAAAAGGGCCGCAACAGCGATGAAGGACCACAGCGAAGGGTACGGGTCAATTCCTTTTGGATGGGTGCCTATGAAATAACCTGGGAACAGTACACGCAGTTCCTCGATGATAATGCCCAAAATATTTCAGAAAGAAGCATCACCCTAAGGGACGGTTCCAAAATGGTCGTAGACGGAGTGGCTACCGCAACCCCCATGTACATCGATATGAGCTTCGGCATGGGCAAGGAGGGCTATCCCGCCATCAACATGACCCAATATGCCGCTGCCATGTACGCCAAGTGGCTTTTTGCCAAAACCGGCCGTTTCTATAGACTGCCGACCGAGGCCGAATGGGAATACGCCTGCCGTTCGGGTTCGAATACCGCATACCATTTCGGCAATGACGAAAGCCAATTGGCCAAGTATGCCTGGTTCAAGTCGAACAGCAACGAAAAATACCACAAGGTGGGGAGCAAATCGCCAAATGCCTACGGCCTATACGATATGCACGGCAATGTGGCCGAGTGGACCATGGACGAGTACAAGGCCGATTACTTCAAAAGCCTAAAAGGCAACCCTTCAAGCAACCCGCTTTTTGAACCGACCCAACTTTATCCCCGCTCGGTTCGCGGGGGATCTTGGATGGATCCTGCAGAAGATCTGCGATCGGCCAATAGACATGGCTCTTCAAAGAAATGGAAACAGCGCGACCCGCAAATGCCCAAAAGCATATGGTGGCTGACCGATGCCCCATTCATCGGTTTCCGCTTGGTCAGGCCCAAGGAAACACCGTCAAAACAAGAAATTGAAAAATACTGGCTTTCGGTAATGGAAGACTTTTAAAACCCTAATACTAAACGACTATGAGAAATACACTTATTGCCCTATGCATCGTATGCAACCTCTATATGGCCCAGGCCCAAACCGATAAAAGTATCTTTAACGGCGAAGACCTGTCGGGTTGGACCAAGCACGGTACCGAATACTGGTATGTCGAAAACGGCGAACTGGTGTGCGAGAGCGGCCCGGAAGAAAAATACGGCTACCTATCGACCAACAAACCCTATAAAAACTTTATTTTAAACCTTGATTTTAAATTGGAGGCCAATGGCAATAGCGGTGTCTTCATCCGTTCGCATGTAGGTGGTGACGATGGTACGACCATACGCGGGTGGCAGGTAGAGGTGGCTCCCCCCAACCTCCATACCGGTGGTATTTACGAGTCTACCCTGGGCGGAAGGGGATGGTTGATCAAACCCGACCCCAAAGACGAGAAACACCTGAAGCCCGACGACTGGAACCACATGCGGATCGAAGCCAGGGGCGACAAGATCACAAGTTGGCTCAACGGGAATAAAATGGTAGAACTGGAAGATGAAAAAATAGGACAGGGCAGGGGCTCCATTGCCCTACAGATACACAGTGGCGGCGGTATCAAGGTTCGCTGGAAAAACATTCGGGTACAAGAGCTCGACTAGAGTTCGGGCAAGCCCTAAGTCCATTGCATTTATAAACAACACATACGCTTTATGAAAAACAGTATACTCACTACCCTATTGTTCTCCTTTCTCATCAGTACCTTGGCGGGAAAAGCCCAGGAGAAAGACCTTCCGCGAATTGCCATAGCCGGCATAGCCACCGAGTCGAGCACCTTCTCCCCTGCCTTGACGGCCAGGGAGGCCTTTCGCATAAGAAAGGGGCCAGAAGCCCTGGACGCCTATCCCTTTATGGTTCCCGATTCAATGGTCAGGGGACGTGCCACATGGTTGCCCGCCCTTGTAGCGGCCACCTCTCCCGGAGGGGCGGTAACCAGGGAAGCCTACGAGTCCCTGGTACAGGAAACACTGGATTCACTGAAGAAGAACGGTCCTTACGACGGACTTTATTTTGACATTCACGGAGCCATGAGCGTTGTGGGCCTTGACGACCCCGAAGGCGACCTTATTGCCAGAATACGCGAGGTGGTCGGAACGGAAACCTTGATCTCGACCTCGATGGACCTACATGGCAACGTTTCGTGGCGCTTGGCCAAAAATACCGACTTGATCACCTGTTTTCGCATGGCGCCCCACGAAGACCGATATGAGACCAAAAAGAGGGCCATCGTAAATCTTTTGGACCGGTTGGAAAGCGGCCAGGGCAAACCTGCCTATAAGGCATGGGTGCCCGTACCCATTTTACTGCCGGGCGAAAAAACGAGCACTAGGGTAGAGCCCGCCAAAAGCCTGTATGCCAAAATTCCGGAGGTTACCAAACAATCGGGCATTATCGATGCCGCCATCTGGATCGGCTACGCATGGGCCGATGAGCCGAGAAACCATGCCGTGGTAATGGTTACCGGAGACGACAGGATTCAAGTAGGTGAGGCCGCCGAAAACCTGGCTTCCAGTTTTTGGAAGGTTAGGTCGGAATTCGGCTTTGTCGCCCCGGTAGACTCCCTGACCGGAAGCCTAAACAAGGCCTTGGCCAGTAAAAAACGCCCTTTCTTTATCAGTGATTCAGGCGACAACCCCACTGCAGGTGGTGCCGGCGACGTTACATGGACCTTGAAAAAAATACTGGAGCGGCCCGAATTCAAGTCTAAGAAGGGCCCTTCGCTTATTTACGCCTCGATTCCCGGACCGGAATTGTTTAAACTGGCCAAGTCGGCCGGCCTTGGCCAAAAGGTAAGTGGTTATGTCGGGGCCCAAATAGATGCCCGTTTCGCCCCTCCCATAAAACTTGACGGAACCGTCGAAGGCATTGGCGAAAAAGCCGTTGTCATCAGGGTCGGAAGTGTGCGGGTAATCGTTGCACACGACCGAAACCGAAACACCCATTTTTCCGACTTGGGCCTAGACCCCCTGAAAACCGACATTATTGTCGTCAAAATGGGATACCTGGTGCCCGACCTTTACAACATGCGCAAAGATTGGATCATGGCCCTAACCCCGGGAGGGGTCGACCAAGACCTGCACAGTCTCGACTACAGAAGGATCCAAAGACCGATGTTTCCTTTTGACAAGCACCAATTCGAACCTGATTTAAAGGCCAAATGGATTCCCGCTTCCGATGAATTCGTACCTTCTACCTATCCCCGCTGAGCACATTTTCGATACGTATCTGTTAAACCAAGCCGACCGAACCCATGAAAAACACACTCCGAATAAAATTATCCGTACTTATGCTATTGGAGTATTTTGTTTGGGGCGCCTGGTACGTTACCATGGGCACCTACCTGTTGAACTCCCTGGACGTGGGGGCGGCCCAGGTAGGGTCGGCCTATGCCAACCTATCCATCGCGGCCATTCTATCGCCCATTTTTATCGGTTTGATCGCCGACCGCTTTTTTTCGGCGCAAAAGGTTCTGGCGACCCTCCATGTTTTGGGCGGCATCTCACTTTATTTAATTAGCCTTGCCGACAACTTTCAAGATTTTTGGTGGCTCATACTTCTGTACACCCTTTTGTACATGCCGACCATTTCACTTGTCAACTCCATATCGTTCTCGCAAATGGACGAGCCCGACAAAGAATTCCCCCTTATCAGGGTCTTCGGCACCCTGGGCTGGATCATAGCGGGGCTATGGGTCGGTTTTATGGAATGGGAAACCTCACACCTTACCTTTCAGATAGCGGCGGCCTGCTCCATTGCACTAGCCGTACTTTGCCTCTTTTTGCCCAATACGCCACCGAATGGCCAGAAAAAAAGCCTGGCCTCCATTTTAGGCCTCGATGCCCTGGTTCTGTTCAGAGACCGATCGTTTATCGTATTTTTTTTAAGTTCGATCATTATTTGCATCCCCCTGGCCTTCTACTATAGCTTTGCCAATCCCTTTCTTAACGATATAGGTTTCGAAAATGCGGCGGGCAAAATGACCTTGGGACAGGTTTCCGAATTCCTTTTTTTGCTATTGATGCCCTTCGCATTTCGTAAATTTGGGCTAAAGAAAGTGATGCTCGTCGGCATGTTGGCCTGGGCGGTCCGATACCTTATGTTTGCCTTCGCAGATGGTAGCGAAAACAATTGGATGCTTTACACGGCCATTGTATTGCACGGCATCTGCTACGATTTCTTTTTTGTATCGGGGCAGATTTACATAGACAAAAAAGCTGAAAAGTCGTTTCGCAATGCCGCCCAGGGCCTGATTACCTTTGCCACCTATGGGGTAGGCATGTTGATAGGTTCCTACGTTTCGGGATGGGTAACCCAGCGATTTACGGTCGCCGTGGGCCCGGCAGGCTATGATTGGCAATCGATTTGGATGGTTCCGGCAACCATAGCCCTAGTTACGGCAGTTTTATTCATACTATTGTTCAAGGAAAAGACGGTTGATGCCCCTACCCAATAAAGAAAGGCTTTCAACGGTTGCACTTGGGCACGAAATTATATAAAGACAAGAAAACCTATGACAGATTTAAAAAAATCGCTTCGAGTATTGGTCGTCGGTTGTGGAAACATGGGAAGCTCACATGCGATGGCCTACCACAACTTATCAGAATTCACTATTTGTGGATTGGTTTCTACCGGCAAGAGCAAAGAAAGCCTAAACCAAAAACTAGGAAACACCTACGCCCTGTTCGACGACTACAAGGAGGCATTGAACTCTACCCGCCCCGATATCGTGTGCATATCGACCTACCCCGACACCCACGAAGAGTTTGCCTTGATGGCCTTGGAAAAAGGATGCCATGTCTTTATGGAAAAGCCTTTGGCCGATACGGTGGAAGGAGCGGAGCGAATTGCCCAAAAGGCCTTGGAGGTCGGTAAAAAACTGGTTGTGGGCTATATTTTAAGGCACCACCCCTCGTGGCAACGCTTTGTAGAACTCAGCCAGAACCTGGGCAAGCCCTTGGTCATGCGCATGAACCTGAACCAGCAGAGCAAGGGTGAAATGTGGAACGTACACCGCAACCTCATGAAGAGCCTTAGCCCCATTGTAGATTGTGGGGTACACTATATCGATGTGATGTGCCAAATGACCCGGTCGAAACCCGTGCAGGTAAATGCCATTGGGGCAAGGCTAACGGATGACGTTCCGGAATGGAACTATAACTACGGTCAACTGCAAATACGCTTTGAAGACGGATCCGTGGGCTGGTACGAAGCGGGCTGGGGACCCATGGTAAGCGAAACGGCATTTTTCATAAAGGACGTTTTTGGCCCCAAGGGATCGGTATCGATAGTGGCGAAAAAGGCTTCGGCCTCGGGAAAATCGGACTCGGTGGAATCGCACACCCAGACCGAGACCATACGCTACCACCCGGCTTCATTGGACGAAAACAACCAATTTACCGAAAGCGATACCTTTATTAACCTAGAGGACGAGCCCGACCACCTTGAGCTTTGCACGAGGGAACAACAGTACCTGTACAAGGCCATCAAGGAAAACATCGATTTAAGACCGCATCTCGAAGATGCCGTAAACAGCCTGCGTATCGCCTTTGCCTGCGACCAATCGATCCGCACCCAAAGATCGGTCGACCTTTAAGTAACCGATTACTATCGGCTAAAAGAACAGGCTTGGTCCGTAATCGAAAAAAAACAATCCCAAGGCGCCTTGGCGACCTTGGGATCATAGCTAATACAACATCAAATATTCAAAAAAAAACCAGAAGAATTGTTCAATCACTGTCCAGGGCCCATTCCAATTAATCTTGTTCCAAGTGGGCATCGAACCAAAAGTCTATAGGATCTACCACCGGTCGTTCCTTGGGGCCAACAGCGTTCCGAGGGCTCATTGCCCCTGCCCGTCCTCCGCCACGACTGCCGCCCCTACGACCCCCACCCCTTCCCATCGAGGGTTTTCCGTCAACGGGTTTTTCGGCCTTTTCCCCTTCCTGCCGTGGATTGCTGCCCACTCCTACACTTAGGCGGGAGAGATCCGTACCGGGATCGATCGCTATTCTACCTTTCGGAATTCTCAACCGGTATAGAAGGCCCTCTTCCGAAGTTGCCCCTTTTTCGACCGTTGTAGCCTCAATGACAATCTCGATACCAAGACTGTTCAGCATGGGATGGAAAAGCTCCGTTTCCCCATGGGCACCGTACTCCCCTTCTTGGGGCAAATTGGCCAAAAGCTGGGTCAAATCGGGCCCTTCTTCATCCGGTAATGGCCGCTCCGCCATTTCGGGGCGCTTCCCGGGCAGGGGATAACGCACATAGACCGACTTGTTCTTTTTGCCCTTGACATCAAAATAAAAGACCGTACCCATACGCAGCAACCGGCGAACCGTTGCCTTGTCGGAGGTAACAAGGGTCAATACCAAATCGTCATCGTCTTCCATAAGACGGTACGACATGCCTTCATAAACCCCTGATACCGTATCCAAAACAATGGGTTCGGCATTGACCAACTGCACAAAACACACTACCACAAATAGCCGAAACCCGTTTTTTCCCATGAGTAAGATAAAGTCCCTTTTTAATTTTCTATTATCCCGACTACTTCGTAGGCCCTTGTACCATCGACTTGGATCTTTTCATAGAGCACATTGTCGCATTCGTACAGGATATCGCCATCGACCTCCACTCTCTCGGCTTCCTCGGGCAATTCGTAAATGATGGTACCTATCTCGGGCTGTACTACTTCATAATACCCGTCGTCAACGGCCTCATAATAGATACCATCAAAAAAGAAAAAGTTTCTGCCCCCTACCACAATACGCGTATATCCCGCGGGCAGGGTACTTATTCGGAGTCCGATGGCCGGGGCCACAGGAATATAGCGACCTCCATAGTATCGGTAAAACTTATTGTTGACATAAGTGTACGACAGTCCGTTGTGTTTTATTACCCTTCTATTACTTGGCAGTGTCCTTACCGACACGACCTTTGTCTTGGGCTTTTTATATACCACTTTTGTTTTCGGTACACGAACGGTTCTTTTCGTTGTGACCACTTTTCTATTGACAGTTCGCTGGGCGGTGGCCTCTTGGGTAAAGGTCGTCGTCAAAATTATACCCATAATCAGAATCGCTATTCTTTTCATAGTCATCGATTTTAGTTATTTAATAACAGTTGCCCTTTTGACACATTCTTTTTTGTTAGGTTTAGTACAAAACGGTTACTTAACAAACATTTATAAATTCTCATCGTCGAACGACATCAATTGATCTTTCTTTTTTGGAACCAAACATCTTGCAGGCTAAGGTTTAGGGTAAGCAAATGAAAATTTTCCTTGACCAATATGTTTTGTATCTGTCCCTGGGACCCGTAACTGTACGACAGGTTGAGCATGGATCTTTGGCCCTGTCCCACGGGGATGCCGATACCGGCGGTAAAACTCTGCCCGTCTATTTTGGATCCGTTTACCGAAAGGTATCCGGTATCGTAGTTGTATCCGGCCCTATACCGAATACGGTCTCCGTATTTATAGCTGTCCTTCTTTTTCACGAACTCCAATCCCACGGCGTAAATACTCTGGTCTACATAGGTACCCAGGTTTTCGGTCTGCCCGGTATCGCTCCAAAAATTGTTCTTATAGTCGGCACTCACGGTGAGCGATTTAAAGAGTCTGGCACTAAAGCCCAGGCCGAGTTCCAAAGGCATGTTAAAATCGGCCGTATCGTCGGAAGTCTCCGACTCGACGGTAATATCGGTGGCATCGATGTTCTTCAGTACCGACCGCTTTAGATTGCCCTTTAAGGCGGTAGGAAACTGAACGGTACTCCCCAGGGTAATATCATCGGTAAAATCGAACTGCATGCCGAGTCCCCATCGCACCCCGGTGTAATTGGTTTTTTCGGTGAGATCAAAGGAACTCGATCCAAGGGTAAACGATTCCTCTTCCTCAATATTCCCGAAAAGGAGGGAGGCATTTGCCCCGATCCGCAGGCCTTCGATTATCCCATACCCCAGATTCAGCCTTAGGTCGCTCAATCCCCCCACTCCGCTTACGTTGCTTTCGAACGTTTGGTTGGTGCCCTCGATATTGGTCTGGATACCGACCAAGGAATAACCAACATCGGTGTAGGGCACCATTACGATACCGGCCCCAAAGTCATCGGCTATTCGAAATGCGACCGCCAGGTTCGAAAAGTTGATCGTGGTCTTGGACTCATCGTTAATTCGGTTGCTATAGGTATTGTACTGCCCTTTTAAACCTACATCGTAAAAAAAGGAATTCTTTGGAATCAAGGCAAAGTTGGCGGCGTTGAGGTTATTGATTTCGCCATCGGTTTTCAGCCCTATCCCCGAATAGCCCATACCATTGGTCTTTCCGATACTGGTCTGGTTTATCGCACCGAGTCCGTAAAGCGAATAGGGGGAACTTGTCAAACCCTCCGATTGCGCCATAATCGCGGGCATAACGAACAGTAGTACTATCGAGACGGAGAACCGTACTTTATTCATCTTCATCATAAATTGCATAGCTAATTTCCAGGGTCGTGTTGTAGTCGGGGTTGTTGCTGTCGTTCAAGACAAAACGGTCGACGGTGGCATTGTAATTATCGGGCAGTAAAATCAGGGCCTCTTCGGTTTCCCGCTCCGCCGTAAGCAGACTTTCGATATAACTGCTCAAGGGAATCTCGTAATAAATATCGTTGAACTCTTGGTTGGTACGATTGAGAATGGCCTGTACGCCCAGTTGTTCGGTGATATCGTTGTTCTGATCGACCAAAAAAACGGAGAGGGTATCCCTGAGGATCAGGTGGTCGTTATAGGAGCCCACTGCGGGTTTCAACTTTAAGGCCGCCCCCAGCAGGGTACCTTCGCCCGGTATGTCGTGAATCGTTTCGAGGTGCGGAAATTCAATTTTCGTGACGATACCTATTCCCGACTGAATAAAGCTTTGGTTCCCGCTTTCGGTACTGTAAAGGTTGTCTTCCTGATCTTCGAAGGAACTCAGATAATCGATGGGGTTTTCGGCCGTAATGCTGTTAAAGAAAGGGGTGGGCGTACTCGTCGTGTTGATGTAGAGGTCGATATCGCCCTGTTCCCATTCGTTTTCCTCAGATTCGCTAAAGTACAGCCGAACCACGCTCTCGTCGAGCGCGAAGCCGATAACCGACCCATCGTCTTCAGTGCCGTAACTTATGTTCAAGCCCTTAAAAAAATCGCGGAACTCATCGGAGTTGGTAATTTCCTGTTGTTGTAGTTTATCGAAAATTTCGAGTCCCAGACTGTCGCTCATCCTGACTTCCAATGAATCCGTACCCAGCGGCCTGGGAATATAGGATAGATGCCCCAAATCGGTATCGTACATTTCAACGCTGCTCGTGTTGTAAAAATCGTCTTCCTCGGGCTCCAGTTTTTCCGAAAGCTGCCTTAAATAAATGGAATTGGTCCGGAGGGTATCGTTGTAGTAATAACCGTCATACTTCAAGATAAGGACAATACTATCGTAGACCGCTTCGGAATCGATGCTATAGCTTTCGGGAAGGATCTCTACGTAACTTGAGGCCTTGACGGTCCCGAAGACCGGGTCGTTGTATTTGCCCACCAACATACGCGATGATTGGGAGGTAACGATACTATCGAACTTCATGGTAGAGGTCAGTACGGTGGAAGTATCCAATACCATTACCCTAAGGTTGCTATCCGTAAAGGAGTCCCCTGCCACAAAATCAGAGTCGTTGACGGCATCCGTACTGCACGAAGCACCCACACATAAAAGGACCAACAGCCCAATTTTTTTCAACATATTCCAAATATTTTACGATAAATGTATGGGCGCCCTTCCAGCCAGAAAACCGTAATAGATCAACCTAATATGTTTTAAGACCTAAGCGCCATAAAAGACTACCAACGGGCCATGATATTTTCGCAGATGAAATCGCCCTGTTCATACCTTAAAAAGCCAACTTCATCTATTTCTGTTTCACCCGGTAAAGGGTTGCTCTAGTTTTGGAGGATATTTAATGAATAGACGAATAATTGAACCTCTTAAATTTATATGGTATGAACCGAACACTTTCCCATTTACAAGTGCTATCCCTTACATTTCTATCGCTACTGACATTCTCCAGTTGCTCGAGCGACGATGACGACGACAACTTGGGCAACTGGGTAGACCGATCTGTTTTTGACGGCAGCCCCCGAAGCAGTGTCTCGGGGTTTACCATTGGCGATGTGGGCTATATGGGACTCGGATATGACGGTGACGACTACCTGAACTCTTTTTGGTCTTACGACCTACAAGGGGATTATTGGTCGCAGAAAGCCGATTTTCCAGGAAGTGCCAGAAATGCGGCCGTCGGTTTTGAAATAGACGGAACCGGTTACCTGGGTTCGGGATACGACGGATTGGACGAACTGTCCGATTTCTATGCCTACGACCCCAGCACGAACACGTGGACGGAGATAGCCCCTACCCCAGCTGCCGCCCGACGTAGTGCCGTTGCCTTCGGCGCAAACGGATATGGATACTTTGGCACGGGATATGACGGGGAAAACGATAGAAAAGATTTTTGGAAGTACGACCCTTCTACCGATACGTGGTCCGAACTCGTCGGGTTCGGGGGAGACAAAAGAAGGGACGCCGTAACCTTTACGATCGACAATACCGTCTATTTGGGCACCGGGGTATCCAACGGTATTTATCTCGATGATTTCTGGGCCTTCGATCCGAGCACCGAAACATGGACCAAAAAATTGGATTTGGACGAAGAGGACGATTACAGCATCGTACGGAGCAATGCCGTGGCCTTTACCCTGAACGGATACGGTTATATCGCCTGTGGATACGCTACAGGGGCCTTGGGCACGGTTTGGGAATACATACCCGGTACGGATTCTTGGGAGGCCAAGACAAGTTTCGAGGGCACGACAAGGCAAGACGCCATCGCCTTTTCGAACGGAACCAGGGCCTTTGTTGGGCTGGGCCGTTCAGGAACCCTCTATTTGGACGACCTTGACGAGTTTTTTCCATTTGACGAATACGATGATGAAGACTAAACTTTTTCCCCTGGCCTAAACCCAGTAAACAAAAAACCTATGCGCCCAGTCAAAATTGCCGCCGTTTTACTTTTTCTTGCCGGACTTACCGCCATGGCTGTCTATACAACCAATTATGCGGACAAAGAAAAGAAGGTTGAAAGGGCCAGGGGGCTCTCGGTCGAAATAATCGATGTCGATTCAGGTTACGGTTACCAAATTCTTCACAATAACCGTATATTGATCCAACAAGACTTTATACCTGGCATTCAGGGGAAAACGGCCTTTTCAAGTTCGGCCGAGGCAAAAAGGGTGGCCGACCTGGTGGTCAGTAAATTGGCGCACAACCAAAGTCCCGAGGTTTTTTTATCGGAGCTGGAGGCGTTGCAAATAACCGCCCTGAACGGCAGGTAACATAGAAAGGATGGGCCTGGAAAAACCACAAATTCGCCAAATAGCGGCACATTTCGTTGTCTGGGCCTTTTTTGCCATTTTTTTGATGTACCCTACCATCGCGCAGGGAAGACGGCTTCCCACCGACATTCCATCGAGGTTGGGCCTGGCCATTTTGATCTTTTACATCAATTATTTTTTCTTGGTGCCCCAATTCCTGTTAAAAAAGAGAACCCGTATCTATGTCGTGCTGTCCCTGGTCCTTCTTGTAGGCATCAGCTATGTCTCCGATTTCTTCTTTAAGCCGCAGTTCATCGAGAACCTTCGCCCGAACTTACCCAAAAGGCCCGGGTTTGGTTCGTTTAGGCAATCTTTGATGTTCATCATGATTTTCGGCATACCCTTTGCGGTCAGCACCATCATTAAAGTGTACGCCGAATGGAAAAAAAACGAAGATTTAAGAATTGTTACCGAAAAGGAGAAGATCAACTCGGAGCTTCAATTTCTGAAAGCGCAGCTCAACCCCCATTTTCTGTTTAATTCACTGAACACCATTTATTCGCTGTCGGTAAAGAATTCGCCCGATACGCCCGAGGCCGTAATGAACATTTCCGAATTGATGCGCTATATGCTCTATGAGGCCAATCGGGAAAAGGTGCCCTTGAACAAGGAAATAAGCTATCTTAAAAATTACGTGCAGTTGCAACGCCTGCGCTTGTCGACCGAGGCCAAGGTCAAGTTAAAGATAAAGGGCGACCCCGAGGGAAAGGCGATAGCCCCTCTATTGTTTATCACCTTTATTGAAAATGCCTTTAAATACGGCACCGATTTTCAAGGAAATACCGAGATCGAAATAAACCTTGACATATCGGAAGCGTCTATAGACCTGTATGTGCTGAACCTTATAGGGGCACATCAGGGCAAGGAAGGGAGCTCGGGAGTGGGCATCGAAAATGTCAAGAACCGATTGAACCTGCTATACCCCGATAGCCACGAACTCAACATCACCAACGATGGTGAGTATTACGAAGTACGTTTGCACCTTAATCTAAACTAAAATGAAGTGTATAATCATCGATGACGAACCCTTAGCTGTTGACATTCTACGTGAATATTGCAAAAAACTCGATTTTCTAGAGCTTGAGGGCACTTTTACCAACCCTTTGGATTCCATCCCCGTTATCAAAGAGAAGAACATCGACCTGATATTCTGCGATATCGAAATGCCCCAGATGAACGGCATAGACTTTATCGACTCCCTTGACAACAGGCCCTTCTTCATTTTCACCACGGCCTATCCGCATTATGCCGTAGACGGCTTTGAGCTCAATGCCGTAGATTATTTGGTAAAACCTATAAGGTACGGTCGATTTGTAAAGGCCGTTTCAAGGGCACAGGGCCTCTTTTCCAAAAGGAAGGAAGTGAACGACAGCCATATCTTCTCGTCAAGCGGCGACCCCGAAAAGAGCGATAATTTTATTTTTGTAAAGGCCGAATATGAAAATGTAAAAGTCAGGATCGACGACATCAAGTACGTGCAGGGACTTAAGGATTACCTTAAAATACATGTAACCCAAAGCAACAAACCCATACTCACCTTAATGAGTTTTAAGGAACTGCACGACAAACTGCCCCAACATCAGTTTGAAAGGGCCCACAAATCGTTCTTGATCAATATAAACCATATCGGTTCCATTCAGCGGAACAGGGTGGTCATAGACGACATACGAATCCCGATCGGCGAAAGCTACAAGGCCAATTTTTTATTGCGCTTGGGACTCCGTTAAGTATCCTTCATCCCAAATAAAAAAAACCGACCCAAAAGTCGGTTTTTTTATTGGACGTACATAACCTCCAGCCACAATATCAATCAATGATTTTTATGTCTACCGATGTCCTTGACTGCCAACCGGTCTCATCGGTTACGGAATAAGAGCAATGGTAGTCACCGGTATCCACATCCTCCGGAATGGTAAGACTTATGTTTATTTCATAGCTGGCCACCCCGTCTTCTATGGCATAGTTCTCTATGAATATCATGGGGTTGACGGCGTCCTTTTTTTCTTCCAGATCGCAGTCTCCGGCCTGATCATCGTGGGTATGGTGGTCAAAGTTGTTGTGGATGTCCAAACTATAGGAGGCCAGGGCCATATTATCGGTCACCCGGGCCCTAAAGGTATAGGTCTCACCCCTTACCAATTGCTCACACGCCTGTGGAAAGCCCTCAGCGTAATTGATACTGATCGTGGGCTTTTCCTCATCCTTTCCGACACCATCATCGCTGGAACACGAAACTATCGTTAACGCAAGGAATAAAAAGTAAAAATATTTTGGTGTAAATTTCATTTAAAACTATTTAAAAACCGCATGGCACCCTAAAGTGCCATACGGTAAGATTAATTTTTATTCGGCTGTAACATCGATGTGTGTCTCGTACTCGACCGTATTGCCATCTTCATCCTCCACGGTAAAAATAACATGGTATTCCCCTGCCGGTGCCGTAGCGGGAATATCGATATGCTCATGAAATTCCGCTGAGGTTTGCTCGTGGTAGTCTCCCATGAATTCCTCCTCATAATCCCACTCTTCCTCTCCCTCACCTGGGGTCACCTCATGTGTATGCACATCGACGGTGATGCTATGGATACCGTTAACGGCATCTACCACAAACTCTGCGTGGAAGTCACTGCCCCTGGCAGCAGTTTCGCTAACAGAAATATCGCTTAAGGTAATGGGGTCCAATATTTGGATGTGGCCCTCTACCTCGGTACTATTCCCCAATTCATCGGTAACCGTTAATTCAATGTGATATTCCCCTGCCGGTATATTTGCAGGTACATCTACGTGCTCGTGAAACGTCGGGTTGATCACCAAGTAATCGGCATCTGTATACACCTGCTCAAACTCCCAATCTTCTTCCCCCTCACCTGGAGTTAGGTCATGGGCATGAATTTCCAGGGTAATGCTGCTTACCACTGCTTCTGCAGTAATTTCCGCTTCTAGGTGAATATCGGAGCCTTTATAGACGTACTGTTCCGTTGAATGGTCGCTTCCCTCCCCATATTCAAAATTGGAGATTACCGGTGCATCCAATGCGGAAGAACCGTCATCGTCGCTACTACATGAGTGCAACAAAAGGCCAAGCATTGAAATGGCCGCCAAAAACTTAAAATTTGTTTTCATAATGTTTGTTTTAAAAAGGTTTGTTTTCATTTGTTCTGTTTTAATCATTAGTACTAGTTGTTATTTATTAAAAAGGCATGGTGAGCGATATGGATAGGTTTCTACCGGCTTCCGGCACATCGATCAACCGATAAAAACTGGTATGGTCAAAGTATTTGGTATCGAATACATTGTTGAGCTTTACCCGTAACCTGACCGGTGGGTTTTTCGTAAAAATGTCCAAATCCGCCAATAGGGACATATTCAACACCTGGTACCCCTCTGTCGTTTCTTCCGGCGGAACAATTTCGTTCTGGGCGGCCGTCACCCTCAAGTCGGCAATTAACCGGGGGCTGCTCAAAAAGAAAAAGTCCTTGAATTGATAATTGGCAGAAACCAGTCCGGACAAAGGCGGCGTAAACGGAATCGTAAAATCCTTTTTGGGGCCACTGGTCTGTCTAGAGTACACATATTCCGCCGAGGCGTCCAATCCCAGATTTTTAAACAGGGTGGTACTGGCCCTGACTTCACCTCCTACCCTAAACACCCTGCTTTGTGTATACTCATAGATCTGCAAGGTTTCATAGTAGTTGGAAGTAGGGTTCAGATAGATATAGTTGTCAAAAAGATTCACAAACGGACTAACACCTACACTCATGGATGGGGTCGTATGGTCTATATCCACATCCAATTGGTACGATTCTTCGGGGTCCAGGTCCAGATTTCCCTGCTCGTATCGGTACATGTGATAATTGACCCCATCGGAAGCCAACTCGTTGGGCAAGGGCATTCTAAAGCTCTTTCCCATATTTACCTTATAGGTGGTGTTTTTATGTATATAACTTAGCCCTGCAGAAGCACTTACGTTTGCAAAAGTCGAGGTCTTGTCCCGGGCCCTTTGCAAGTAAATATATGACGTAGACCCATCGGCATTGTTTACGGTGGACGGATACCAGTCGAAATAGGCCTTGGTATCTATAAATCCGTAATCATACCGTATGCCGGCCATAAAATGCAAGTCCGGATTTACCTCAAATTGATCATAGGCAAAGGCTCCGACGGCAAAACGGTTGTATGCCGGAATCAAGAAGCCCCACCCGCCTATGTTATTGTTTTGAAATTCCAGGTTTAAGCCCACCACGCCATCGTGCTTCTTATGAGGCTTAAAAGAGTCCTTTACATTAAGGGAATAGGTATTCTTGCTAAATACCCGTTCTTTACTGTCCGATGGTTTGGGCATGTAACCATGGGGAACAGGTTCTGAATGTTCCTCCCTCAGGTTATTTTGATAGCCCAGATCAAAGTGCAACGTGTGGTTCTCCCCACTTACAATGGTATTGTTGGTGACCTTAAAATGGTTCACCTTATGAAACGGAAGGTCTACGTCCCTACTGGAGCTGTCATAATCAATGTCGGAGGACCTCACCTCTAAACCATGGGCATTGGCAAAAAAGCCATTTTTGGCGTTTACATTACTGAAAAAGGTTTCCGATTTTATGTGGTCGGAAACATAGCCGACACTAAAACTTGCGTTGGCCTCCTCGCCCGCGGTATTTCTCAAATGGTTATCATGGAGTTCAAAAATGTAATTTTCATAGTTGATCTTATCGGTAGGCACCTTATAGTCGCCATAATCCCTATACGTCACACGTCCACGGTAATACCATTTTTCCTTTCTTCCCTGAACGCCCGCCGAAACACCCAACAGATCGTTGTTGCTTTCGGCCAATACGTTCACTTCCCCACCAAAGGAATTTGGGAAAGGTATTTTCGAGGGCTGTATATCTACCACCCCGGCAATGGCATCCGAGCCATACAACAAAGAAGCCGGCCCTTTTATGATCTCTATCTTTTCGATTCCGTATTGGTCTATTTCAAGACCATGGTCATTTCCCCATTGTTGGGCCTCGTGTTTTATTCCATTTTGGACAACGGCCACCCTGTTGAAACCCAAGCCGCGAATAACCGGTTTCGATTGCCCTGAACCGATAGTGATCGTGCTTACCCCAGGTATTTTCTTAAGGGTCTGCATAAGACTGTTTTCCCTGTTTTGATCAAGAAACGCTTTAGAAACAGATTGCGACACTGTAGAAAGCTGTTTGGCCTTCTCTTGCTCATAATCCCCATATACCTCCACTTCCTCTAGCGTAGTGGTGGTCTCGCTCAACAAAATTTGAACCTCCTCCATATTTGGCCCAACCTCGACCTCTACCGTCTTGGGGCGATAGCTAATATGCGATACGGTAAGCGAATACCGGCCCTTGGCTACATTCTTTATCTTGAATGCGCCCGTCGAGGATGAAACGGAATAAAAACCTTTGCCAACAATATTGGCTCCTTCTATGGGTTGTAAGGTATTTGCATTTAGTACGGATCCTTCGATCCGAAAGGAATCTTGTGCAAAAGCCATAGAGCTTAGGCCGACACATAGCCATATGCTCAATAATCTGTACATCATGTTACTTGCTAAGAACTATTGGAAATAGAAAATCTAGACTCGGAAGCATTTGTATTAACCCCTGTAGAAAGTTGTGCGCCACGGATACGGCATCGTATTGGGGCGACCCCGGACCATTCGACCCTTGGCATAAATCCACGGATACAAAAACAGTCCCTTGGGGAGTCCAAAGGCCTACCTTAGGCGTAACGGCAACAACTTGCAACCGTACAGGAGAAAATTAGAGTATAGAAGGGGGAGGTCTGGAAAAGAGTTGATCGGAATCCAATGTGCTGTTAACCACAAAGGCATATTCGGCATTGGATTCTTGAAGGTAAATTTCCTCAAAATTGTTTACCGTAAAATCAGGCAGATCCGGAGTAATGGCCGGGAGCAGGTTCTGTGCCGTGGTCAGGTCGCACACCGTACAATGGACCAAGTTGTCCTTATCATCGGAATGGGACAGCACATGCAGCCCTGCCATTTTCACGGAAAGGAAAAGGACAAGGAAAAAATAGGTAATGTACTGTTTTAAACGACCTTGTAACATATTGCCCACAAACTTACTAAAATAATGCCAATACGGTGTTAATTTACATTTAAAGGAGCTGTTAAATCCTATAAGCCGCTGCATTAATTGGACCCGATATCCCCAAGACTTCCTGAGGCTCCGCTCGGGACAGGCTTCCCCCCTCTCCTTATTCCTTCACACCCCGAAACATCATCCACAAAAAAACCCCTCAGTTTCCTGAAGGGCTCCTCACTTGTACAGGCGGAGAGACTCGAACTCTCACACCTTGCGGCACTAGATCCTAAGTCTAGCGTGTCTACCAATTCCACCACGCCTGCATAAATTTCAATAAAAATACAAACTTAATTTTATTGGTTACCCCCCCTATTGCGCTAGACTTTCTAGCGTG
>NZ_FQYU01000018.1 GCF_900141855.1 Pseudozobellia thermophila | reverse complement strand
CGGTGGCGTTTGCGGGAAATGCGATGCGGAAAGCGCTGTGCCCTCCAATGGACTGTTCTACGGTGACGCTGTAGCTCGAATTGGGCAGGAATTCCTCGCCCCCGACAAGGAGCTTGCTGTTTACTATTTTAGACATAGGGTAGTGTTTACAGGGTTTAAAGTAATAATTACGTCAAAAGCGTACAAAATTGGATAGGTTTTTTCGTTAAAATACAATATCGATTTTTCGCACAAATCTTAAGGTCGGTCGTAAAAAACACGGAACGGTAAGACATTGGCAGACCGTGATTTAATGCCTATCAACAATTCTTTTTTGAGGTGTTCCCAGTCATCTTCGCTATAGTTCGCCTCGTTGTTCTGCGTAATATATATGTCGGTTGTAGGGGTGTATCCTACCGAATTGTCGGGAGATACCATAACGCCCTTTTTGACCGTAACCTTGGTAATGCTGTCCTTAAAAACGGCATAGCAATGCTGAACGATATCCTGTCGCGTTATGATCCTTCCCCTGGAGAGGATATGTTCGCGGTAGGCGTAAATTTTTTCACTGGGCGAAGGTTCGTCGTGTCCGCCCAGGGTGCCCGTGATCAAGACCAAGGACTCCGGCTTAAAGGCCGTTCCCGAATATTGGTACAGTTTGCT
This sequence comes from Pseudozobellia thermophila, assembly GCF_900141855.1. Lineage (GTDB taxonomy): Bacteria > Bacteroidota > Bacteroidia > Flavobacteriales > Flavobacteriaceae > Pseudozobellia > Pseudozobellia thermophila. The sequence continues at coordinate 31,197 of NZ_FQYU01000018.1, read as the reverse complement.
GTACGGGTTGATCTTGTTGGCCTTTTCGCCCGAGGTGGTCCAATAGTCGGCAAAGACGATGGTATCCTTGTTCTTGTTGATGCTGTTTTTGTTGATGATCAGGTAAGGGATCTTGTTTTTCTTGAAACCGCGGAGCTCTATCTGCTGCTCTATACGGGAAACGATCTGCTTGAGGTCTTTGAGGTTCGAATTGATAAAGTCGTCGCCCATCGTGGAAAATGCCACGCTTTCCTCTTTAAGGAGGTCGAGGGTATAGTTCAAGAGTTCGGAGGCATCGCGTTCGTCGAAACGGCTGACCCCTCCGAAGCGCAAATAGGCCTGGGGCCTTGCGCTATCTTTTTTGTCGCGGTTATGTACGTAGTATTTGTTGCCCGTGTCCCCTTCCACATGGCTCACGTCCAAAAAGAAATCGTTTTCCGAATCCATGGGGATGATATTGAAAAAAGACTGTAGGCGTCTGCTGGTGCTATGGGTCTTTTTATTCAATATGGGAAAGCAGTTGATATGGCAGTGCAGGTTTTCCAACATGGGGGTCGATACCACCGAAGAGAAAGACACCTTGATCCACAACAAAGGTTCCTTGAAGGCGGCAATATTTTTTTCGGAGAGGAATTCCTTAAAGACCTCGGGGTGTTTTTTTAGGTTTTCGTTTAAGGGGACACTGCCTTCGATCGTATAAAAATGGTCTTCGTAGTATTGGCGTACATAATCTTCGTAAAATTGGATTTTACTTTGAATGCCTTCGTTGATGTAGTCGCTGTAGTCGTCCTTTACCGTATCCTTTTGTGAAAAGCCCTTGGTGACATCAAGGGCCATGCCGTTCAAAGACCATTCGGCAATGCCCAGATGATGAATCAATAGCTCCTTGTTGGAGAAGTTCAAAAGGTCGAAATAGCAAAGAAGGTCTTTCAATTCCTTCAGGTCCTTACCGGGTCGAATGCCCAAGTAGATGGCAGATGATTCCGGGGCCCCGGAAAAATCGCTTTTGGTAAGCCATGGCGTACTTCGCTGGTTGGCGTACGATACGATTTTGTCGGGGTAGGCAATGTATCTCAGTTCGCAGTTGTTCAGTGTAAAATCGCCCGAAGGACAAAAGAAAAAATCGGTAAACCCTTCCTTGCCGTTGTTGTTGAACAAGGGCATTCTTTTTCGGTTGAAGAATTGGGTCTTTCCGTTGATTTCTATTTGGGGGTCAAGGGGCAGGGCGTGCATAATGGCATGGGCCGGCTTGGCGGTTACCGATATCTCGGGGGTCAAAAGGTCTACCAGGCGCTCCGTAATCTGGGTACGGCTGGTCTTCAGGGTTTCCGATAGGCGTTCGAACTCGTGCGAACAAGCGTCGAACAGGATACCGACGATGGGGTCGAAGGAGTATTCGATTTCCATCTCATCGACGCCCCAAGTATCGGCTGCCCTACGGATTAAACGATCTTTTATTTCCTCTTTCGATAGACTTTTCACACGTGTATTTTTTTAATTTATCCGATAATCATTGCTTGTACGACAAGGGAGCCAAATAATAGTCTCCCGTAAAGACAAAGGGTTCATCGGTTTTTACGATGGTGCCCCGAATGGTGATGTACAGGTATTTTTTGAGCCGGACCTTGTTGGTGTTCGAAGACAGGCTCTCCATGAGTTCAACGTTCAGGTCGATGTTCGAAAGCCGTTTTTCGTAGGTCTCGATCTGGTTTTTCAACGATCGTTTGATCCGCTCTTTGATGACATTGGCATTTACCAAAAGATCGAAATCGGTTTCCCATATTTCACTCCCAAAATCCTCGTCGAAGGTATATTCCTCGAAATACGTGGTAATGATAATGCTGATAAACTGGGAAATCGAATCGCGCATCCCGATTTTCTTGAGCTCTTTCTTCTCAAAAAAACGTTTAAAATCAAAAGGTGCCTGATAATAGGGTTTTGCCATTCTAGATTTGTTTATGCTATTCGCTGTACGCCGTTTGCTTTTAACCGGTTATTTTTTCATTTCACTAACTACTAACTACTAACTACTAACTACTAACTACTAACTGCCCACTGCCCACTCTTAATTGTTCATTGCTAATTGTTCATTGTTAATTGTTAATTGTCCATTGCCAACTGTTCATTGCTAATTGTTCATTGTTAATTGTTAATTGTCCACTGCCAACTGTCCACTGTTTATTGTTAATTGCTCATTGCCCACTGCCAACAGTTCATTGCTAATTGCTCATTGTTAATTGTCCACTGCCCACTCTTAATTGTTCATTGCTAATTGTTCATTGTTAATTGTTAATTGTCCACTGTCATTCAACAACGGTAAAGGCCACCTCATTATTTTCCAGGCCTACCTTTACGGTCTGAGGGGCCTTGATATCGCCCGAGATGATCATTTTTGACAGGGGTCGTTTCAGTTTGTTCCGTATGACCGCCTTAAGCGGCCGCACCCCATATGTAGGTGAAAAACCGTCCAAAGACAAGTGTTCCTTTGTCGCTTTGTCTATTTCAAGGGTAATGCCCAAGCGTTCGGTAAGAGCCAATAATTCTTTCTTTAGGTGCAGGTCGAAAATCGTGGGGGCGTTTTCTTCCGAAATAGGGGCAAAGGGTACTATTTCCGTAATCCGTCCCAAAAATTCGGGTCTAAAATAGGAGGCCATGATCTCGAGAAGCTCGTCCGACTTGGGAACGGAGCCGCCTTTGAAGGCCTTGCTGATAAATTCGGACCCGATATTTGAGGTAAAAAGGATGACCGCATTGGAGAAGTCCCCTACCTTGCCCAGGCGATCGCTGAGTTTTCCTTCGTCCAAAATTTGAAGAAATACGTCGAATACCGACTGGTGGGCTTTTTCAATTTCGTCGAACAGGACAATGGAATATGGTTTTTGCCTGATCTTGTTTACCAATACCCCACCTTCCTCATAGCCTACATAGCCCGGGGGTGCCCCATACAACAGGGCCGCCGAATGTTCTTCCTTAAATTCGGACATGTCGAAACGGATAATGGCACTTTCATCGTTGAAGAGGAATTCTGCCAACGATTTTGCCAGTTCCGTCTTTCCCGTACCGGTGGGGCCCGAAAAGAAAAAGGAACCGATAGGCTGTCCGGCCTTTGAAAGTCCCGAACGGGATTCGATAATGGCCTCGGTAACCGTTTTGATGGCATTGTCTTGGCCGATTACCCGCTTTTTAAGGGTAGCTTCCATATCCATCAAACGTTCCTTTTCCTTGGTTTGTACCTTTCCTGCCGGAATACCGGTAATGCTCGACACCATGGCGGCCAGGTCTTCTTCGAGTACCCCTTTGCGCGGCGTTTCGGAATGCGTTTCGATGGTACTTATGATATTTTTGAGATACGTCGATTTTTCGGAATAGGAAGGAAAGCTGAAGGCGTCCTCGGTATCGAATTTTCCGAGTACGATAGGGCTCAATTTATTTCTTAGGGCCATATACACCCAGTCGATTTCTTGAATGTTCTCGGCCTCGTCGCGTTCTTTGGCCTTTTCCTCGATGGCTTCCATCCGGGCTTTAAGTTCCCCAAGGTCGTTGGGCAATGACTGTTCGGAGACGTTGGCCGCTGCCATGGTGCGGTCCAACAGGTCCAGGGCCGAGTCGGGCAGGCTTTTTTCCTTCAAATATCTTTTTGATAGGCGTATGGCCTCGCGAAGGGTCTCTTCGGTGAGGTCCAGGCCGTGGTGGTCGGTATAGGTCTGGCCGATACTCCGTAAGATCCTAAAGGTCATCTCGTGGTCGGGTTCTTCGAGGGTAACGGATTCGAACCTTCGGTTGAGTGCGTCGTCGTTGGCGATATATTTTCTATAGTTATCTGAATTGGTCGCCCCTATGAGAATGACTTCCCCCTTGTTCAACTCCGATTTGATCACGTTCAAGATTCCCTGGCTCGATGAGGCATCTTGTAAAAGAAAATGAAAATCGTCTATAAAGATGATGGGTTTTACAAGGGTTTTGGCTTCGTCAAAAATGTTTTGCAAGCGGTCTTCGACCTCACCTTTGTATGAAGCCCCCGAAAGCAATAGGGCCGTGTCGATTTCAAAAAGGTGGGCCTCCTTTAGGTTTTCGACGATCTTTCCGTTGCCGATTTCACGGGCCAGGTTTTGGGCCAGCACACTCTTGCCCACACCGGGTTCGCCTTGAATGATCACGTTCGGCTTGTTTTTTCGGCTGAGGATCTCGATGATTTTTTTCAGTTCCCTATCGCGGTTGACGATATCGTCGTAAGTACCTTCCCGGGCCTCTTGCAAGAGGTCTTTCGCGTATTTGTACAATACGCCGTCGGTTTTGGGGGCAGGGCCTCCCGTGGCGGTCTTGATGTTGGCCGTTCCGGTTTTGTCCGTTTTTCTATGGCTGAGAAGCTCGTCGAGCAATTGATTGCTGCTTACCGGAAGCGACTTTAATTGATCAAAGGTAAAACCCACGCCTGGGGTAACGGCGGCGATGAAAAGGCAGATCAGGTCGGCTTCCTCCTTATTGAGTTTTTGCTGGATGTCTTCGGCCTCGGTAAAGACGAGCTGGGCTTGCGGACTGGCCTTGAGGTCGCCGGGCTTTCGGTTGCGTTTCGGATATTCCTCCAGGCGTACCTCGGCCCATTCCTCCACGAAATAGACGTCTACTTTTCTGTCGTGCAGAAAACGCAGGAGCGATAGGTCGCGATGAAGGGCGGCCTTGACCAAATGCGCGGGTCCAAAGCTGTCGTGTTGGTATTCATCGGCAATTTGGGTGGCAATGTGTATTGCCTTTTCCAATTCACGGTTCATAGGTGGTCGGTTAATTTCTGTTCAAACGTTGGGAAAGGCTCAGGGCCGTGTTCAGCTTGTCGATTTCTTTTTCGTACTCTTCGATCTGTTCCTTCAGGTCCTCGATATCCATCCGTGCGCTTTCGACCTGTTTGAGGTCCCTCTTGGCATCGACCAATTTTTTATAGGTAAGGATGAGGTTCTCGTACATCCCCCTGTCGTCGAGCGAATCTTTCGGGATGTCGCTTTTAAGGTCGATCAGGTCGGCATTGATCGATTGTTCCAGAAAGAAATAGCCCTCATGGGCATCCTCCAAGGAGTCGATTTGCTTGTCGATGCCCTCCAAGGCGGCCATAAAGCGCTTTTGGTATAGAAATTCGTAACGGATCTTTTGGTTCTCGGCACGGAGTACCTCGTTCTCTTTCCAAGGCAATTTATAGCTAAAGAAAAAAGCCGTAAAAAGGATGCCCACGGTAATGGCGAACATCAGTAAGAAGAGGAGAAACGAAGAAATCCGTTCTTTTTTGTTTAGTACTTCCATAGCTTAGTGTTTATTCGGCCAAAAATGAGGAGCCCCTTGATTTCCCGGGCTTTTCCTCAACAATGTTTTCGTTTACAAAGATGCCCATGTCCCTACGCTTGCCAATGTAATCGATTTGGGTAAGTACGGTGAGCAAGCGGTCGATGGTCTGCATAAAGGCGGTTACGACCTTTAGGTTTTCGGCGATGTCGTTGTGCCTGTATTGCAGGTTGATGACGTCGGTGAACAATTTTTCGTAGTCGCCGCCCTTCAGGTCGGTCCATTCCCCGAAATAATTGAACAACTGTTCCTTGTTCTCTGGTGAGGAGATATCTACCGATCCCTTGAAGACCCGCGCAAAACTCACGATGATCTGCAATAGGTCTTTGGGGTGCATGTCGTATTCTTCCCATTTGACCTTTGTGATCTGTTGGGCAAGGTATACGTAAACCTTGTCAACCACCAGTTTCATGGCATCGGCAATGGGGTTGTCGCTTTGTTTTGACATGATTTTCTGAAGGATCAAAATGGCATTGCGCTCGGTCATTTTCAGAAAGTTCTCCGATTCGTTGTAAAAATGGATCAGGTTTTCGTGGGCCCCAAGGCTGGTACAAGGAGGTATGTAATCGGAAACCACTGACAATCCTTTGCCTTCTTTTGCGATTTTGGCAATGGGCAATTGGTTTCCGGTCAGGCCCGATTTTTCCAGATCGGCGGCACTGGTGAAGGTAAAGAAATACCCGTTGGCCAGGTAGGGTAGCCGTGGCGGAATTTCAGCGGGGTCTTGCGGGCCAAAGGGCACCGGGTTTTCGGTGTCGATATTGATCAGTACGTAACCTTCTTCCGTATTTTTGTCGGCAAGTTCGGCCACTACGACCTCTTCCTTGACCTCCGGGGTGTTTTCGGTTATCTCGATGCGGTTGCCATTGGGCGTAACGGCCCGTAACCTATTGAACGAAACCTTTAGGCTTTTGTGGATATCGAGGTTTATGGCGTATTCGTTCTTGCCGAAAAGGCGGGAGGAAAGGAATCCGTGCCCGTATTTTCCCATGTGTATGACAAAGGCATCCTTTACGCTGTTTTCGGCAAAGTTCTGAAGGCTTTGAAAATGCTCTTTTGAGATTTTCATTCCATCGACCCAATTGATCTTGAAATTTTTGATATCTTCTATCATGCTTGTTGTATTAAATGCGTTGGCAAACGACTATATCGCTGTCTTTTAGGTTGTTTTCTTCCACGGTGCGTTCCGGGTCTATGTGTTTCGATGTCCCGTACCATTTGGGCTTGTTGTAAAAATACCATCCATGGGGATCGCCGGTATCGGATGTGATCTCGATTTTAGTGGTCGTTTTTTTGTGGTTGTAATCGTTGATGAAAAAATAGAACAGCCTGCCAAAGGCCATGTCTTTCGGTGCCTTGGCCTTGAAGCTGGTCATGTTCGGTGAGTTGGTGTTCTTATAGAACATAAAATTGAGTACGATCATGTTGTTGAGCTCGTGGTGCTTCGGCGAATCGTACTTGTTGCCCATGGGGTAGTACCATTTTGTGTACAGCTTGGCCGGGATAGACACGGCCGTTTGGTACAGCATAAAAAGACTGGTGGGAAAGGCATAGGCGGCCACCACTAAAAAGTAATAGGGCAAGTATTGGATGTCGTTGAAATGCGCCGCGATCATTATAACGGGCACCACTAGGGTCAGCCCTGAAATTAGGGAAAACACTAATTCTTTAAGCAGTTTGTGGGTGTCGAATTTTTCAAAGACAAACCTATAGAAAAATACGTTTGCCACTCCCATGATGCAGGCAAAACCGAGCATTGAGAAGTACCGCAACAGCACCGACGACTGTTTTAGGTTGTATACGATGGCCACGAACAGCGCCATGATCGCTATATGGGCGGCGAGGTAGATGTAGTATTTTTTGCGTCTCTTTTTGAACCCCGGGGTCTTGGAGGCCAAAAAGTTAAGGGCCAGGACCACCGCTACCAAAATAATGGCAAAGGGCATTATAGATTCGAAACTTATGAATTTTCTAAAGTAACTTCTGATCATGGGGGTGTTAAATTGTTGCCGATATTCCAAGTCTGCCCGAATAGGCATCCTCTGTCATTATAAATTTGGTCTTGCGCTTAGGTAAGCTGAAATTTATTTCAAAATCGCATTCATGGGGCAGCGTGTGCTCCAAAAAGAAACGGACCACCGCCGTTATTTTTCCATCGGGCAGGTAATCCTCGATTTGTTCGGGGCGGCTAATGTTGTTCATTGTAAAAATATACTTGGGCAGAAAAGTCTTGGCCTTTCCCGAGGAGGCCATGTTAACGCCCAGCTGCCATGGTTCGTCGGCGACCGGTAGGCCCGCGGAGGCAAAATCCTTTTCAATTACTATATCTTCTTCGATTATGTTTTCCAAAACCTTTTTTAACAACGGAATATTTCCGGCAATTTTATACATGAACGGCATGGTCTTTAAAATCTTGGCCGCCATCCGTTTGGGGATCTTTTCGTCCATTTTCCACAGATCCATCAAAAAATCGACCAATTTCGGACTTCCCAAGGCTTTAATAATGTCGTTTTCGGCAGTTTCAATGTCGACACGGTGAAGAAAGAATTCGGTTTCCAAGGGTTTGAAAAACTTCAGGGCATTCTCCTCTTCGATTTTTCGGCTATGGTAGTCCGCCACCATGGTATTTACAAAAGAAGTACTAATATAGGTGGAATGAAAGAAACGTTCGGGCAAAATGTTGTAAAAGCCCCTACGGCTTAAATTTATTTTTAAGGTATTGTCCCGATAACTGTCCTTTTCGATGCCCGTGATGTCCTTGCTGAAACGACGTTTAAAGAAATCGTTGAGCGAAATGTCGAATTGGGTATCCTCTTTATTGAGATAGGAAACCAGGCTTTCGGCCTTCAGGTCAAAATCTAGATTGAATACCTCTTGGCGTATGTCGTTTTCAAGGGAATCTTTCATTTAGTTCATGTTTAAAAGTCGGGCAGAGGCCACATATTTGTCTTGCCAATAGGGATCGTTGATATCTACGATCTCAACGCCTCGAGGCGAGTTTGAGCCTGTGAATTTACCGTTTTGTAAATAAATACCCACATGTGAGACGACCCGATCTTCGTTACGGAGCCGAAAAAAGACCAAATCTCCCTCTTTTAGGTATTTCTGGTTTTTAAAATGACTGTCGGTATCAAAATAGAACTGTTGCACAGAGGTTCTTGGAAGCTCGTTGCCGTAAACTTTGCGGTAAATGGCCTGTACATAGGCCGAGCAGTCGACCCCGTTCTTCGACTCTCCTCCCCAATCGTAAGGGGTGCCCAGCCACTCCTTGATGGCGGCATACAGCTTTTCGTTCCGGATCGATTCCTCGTCCACTCCCAATAGTTGTGCGAACTTTTTTTTTTCCTCGGCCGTCAAATACTTTTTGACGGGGGGCTTTTTTGTTATGTTGACCGTTTTTTCTGGTGAAGCTTCCTTGTTCGTCGATTGCCTTTTGTATTTCTCCATTTCACGTTTGTAGTAGGCGTAATCCTCATTTTGAAACGTTTTTCTCGAACAGGATACCGACAACACAATAACTAAGGTAATTGCAAGTTTTAATTTCATCAGAATGAATAGTACTTTTAGACGTGTAAACGACAATCGAAAATTAGATATTAATTATGAATCATAAAAGGATTAAAACCCACTTTGACAAAAACGTATATATCTCCTTTTTAGTATTGCTGATTTTTGGTCTTGGGCTTTTGTCATTTAGATTGAACAGTAAGGTCGATTGCAGCCATGTCGATTTTGAAATGATCGCCGATTCGTATACCACGGCCGATTTGATAGAGTTTAAAAGTACAGACCCCTCCGGTGTGGAGTGGGAGTGGGATTTTGGCAAGGGCATTCCCAAAAAATTCAGGTCGAACGTTTTGCACCAGTTTACCAAGGAAGGTACCTACACCGTATCGCTAAGGATGAACGGGCAATGCGAGGTGGCCAAACAAATTGTCATTACAAAGGAGAAAGATTTGATCGATCCCGCACGGATCCCGAATATTATCCTTCCCAAATACGTAAGGGTCGGCCAGGAAGTCGAATTCTCTAACGATTCCGAATTCGCCGAATCGTGGCAATGGAGCTTTGGCGAATCGATGGCCATAGATGGCAACAAGCGTACCGAAAAGTATGTGTACAAGACCCCTGGTGAAAAGACCGTCCTGTTGGTCGTGAACGGCGATAGACGCCACGAGGCCAAGCAACGCATTACCGTATTGCCCGAAAAGAAAAGCCGAAAACGAAGGGCTAGCATTACCCGTATCGATCCGATCGAAACGGTTCTTCAAGAGCAGATAAGGGACAAGCCCAAGGCCGAGGAAAAGGCCGCCGAAGAAGCGGAAAAAAAGAAGGAGGAAGAAGTGGCCAGCCGAATTGAGGTGTCCAATGATGACATGCAACAAATGCTTGTGTCCTATTCCTCGAGAAACTTGGATGACGTGTCTATCCGAAATTACTTTTGTTACAGCAATATACCCGTCTTCAACAAAACGGGGAACCGGTTTACGGTCAGCGAGTTTTTTAAGGAAATCAGGGACGTGAACAAGCTTGAGATCAAGAGTATAAAAATGATCAAGGATAAGAAAACGGGTTGCGTAAAAAGTATGACCATTGATATGCGAACCAAAAAGGGACTGTTCTGGAAAACGTTCTAAGGCAGGTTCGCGACACGTGTCCAATGGGGCGCTTCTTACTTTTTTAACAAGAAAAAATTAAAAATACATATGGTTTTACCTAGGGGCCTAGAGAGAAAAAACGGGTGTGTATTGGTGTTTTTTACGGGCTCCCGATTCGGATTTTAAAGTAGTTCAACGACTCTTCCAACCTACTTTTCGAGGGGCAGGGCAAATCTGGTTTTAACACTGGTGTTTATTAGGTTTTTCAGGCTCTTGCTGTGCTTTGTGAGGGGTTTTCGATTTCGCATTTCATCGAAAAAAATTGCAAATTTTGGTGATAGTCAATAGTTTAGGGGCGTTCTTATGTAACGTTATTTAACTATTAATCTGGTATTATTTACCAACAAAATTTATTTATTATGGCTTTTAAAGCAAAATTGAAAGTTGCGGGAAAAGAGTTTACCGTTTTACATTGTTCTTACGACTTGAACCAGGAAGTAGATCCGACAGGAAGGCCTTCTTCGGTTACCCGGGGCGGCAGGATCAATGTGACCGTTGAGTCCAATGGGGAAACCGGTTTTTTTGAATGGATGACCAACAACTTTGAAAGAAAGGACGGCAGTATCGTTTTTATTAAACGCGATACCGACGCCACACTTAAGGAAATCAAGTTCAAAGAAGGTTACCTGATCAAGTACAAGGAAAACTTTGATGCTACCGGTCAGAATCCATTGACAGAGTCGTTTACCATTTCGGCCAAGGAATTGGCCAGTGGAGGTGGTGAACACATCAACGAATGGGTATAACCATAATACTTACAAATTGGAAAAAAAGGAGGCAATCTAACGCCTCCTTTTTACGTTTAATGTCGTATACATTGTACGTATAACTATTTTTTATTTAAATTTAGAAAATAAAATTATAATATATGGCTATAGGTAATCTTGGTATAGGAGGCAATGAGGTGAAGGGCGATTCAAACGAAGCCCTTACCGAAATACCACAGAATAGAACTTTAATTGCTGGTAAGCTGACCCCTAATGCGCCGGTCAAACCCGAGGCGGTAGAAGGACTTAAGACCATCGAAGATGCTTTTGAGCATTTTGAACCTAAGTTGAACATCCCGTTCGAAGATAAGAATGGCGGTGTTTTCAACGAAGAACTCGCCTTTACCAACTTAGGTGATTTTGGCAAAAAGGGAATTACCAATAACAGCGTATTCTTAAAAGAGTTGGAGATTGAGAGCGATCAATACAAAAAGATCATCAAGCAATTGAAGACCAATAAAATATTAAAGGCGGCATTGGAAGATCCGGAAGCCAAACAATCTTTGGTTGAGACCATTGATGCGCTCATCGAGGAAATCAAAAATGCCAAATAATCTTATTCTACTCCAAATATGTCCGATAAACAAAAACAGTCATCACAGCTAAGTGACAAGCCCTTTATTGATCAAATCAAGGAAAAATCAGATAATCTTGCCAAATATGGAGGTTTTGATCTCTTGGAATCCGCTATAGACGATGTTCAGAACCTCAACCCCGATCGTAAGGCGCGTCGAAAAATGTTCCTTACCGAAAACAATAAAAAACAGGAGCGCGAATCGCTGTTAAAGATTTTATCGCTTTGGTCCGATACCTTAAAATCGGGCGACGATATCATAGAACTGGTACAGGCGGCCGATGACAAGGCCAAGGAATCGCAGGAGACCTATACCAAGAACATTAAGCGGGCCCTGGAGGAGACGCGCGAGCTGGAGGCATCTTACCGTTCCGTGGCCCTTTTCTACAAAAACACCGATATGCCTTCGCTAAAGAACGTGACCGTTATCAATGCCGAATTGGACCAATTGACCGATTTGGACAATACGCGCTTCTTTGATTACATACGGGAAGAATTGGAATCGAAATACGACCGTTTGGACCTGAGAGAGAACTATTCCCTTATGGTGCTTCCGGGGTATCTGGGCTCGAAATCGGTGGTGGACAAGTGGGCAAAACTGGCCCATGAGAACAAAGTGACCTTGGTTACCGACTTTGCGCACTTGGACGAGCCCGACGATGTAATGGAAATGTTCGAAAGTGCCAACTTGGCGAGCGGCGACACCTACCTGTCCAATACCATTATGACCTGTAACTGGTTGGTCGGCAGGGGCAAATACGACGAAGTCGGGGAAGAGGAAGACGTTTACGTACCCCCTTCCGGAGCCTTGGCCGGTAAAATATACAAGACCTTGATGTCTCAGGTAACCGCCGGTAAAAAACACGGAGGGCTGAGCGAGGTCGACGGGGTGCGTTTCGACCTTCGAAAAAGTGAGATCGCCAATTTGGAGAATTTGGGATTGGTGCCCATGGTCAACGAATACGGTAAGGTAATGGCCTTCTCGGCCAAGACCTTGTTCAATGGCGACAACCTTGGGCTGCAGACCTATTCGGTAGTACGTGTTTTCGACTATGTGACCAAAGTGTTGATGGACTTCCTGAACCGAAGGGCCTTTGAAAACTTCGACGCCAAGACCAGAAAGGAGATCCAAAACCAGATTGTCCGCTTTTTGGACGGCATTACCGGTCCGGGTAAATTGATCGAGAATTTCGAGATCCGTCGTTTTGAGCAAGATATCAACCAAAAAGACCGTATCTATTTGGACGTACGTCTAAAACCGTATTTCCCCGCCAAAAACTTCTTGATCAAGATGGACGGGCAAAAAGGCGATGAGGGCGCCGAATGGGATACGGATTACGAGCAAAGCTAACAACCCGTTTTTTGAATTCTAAAATCACATAAACCCCACTCCTATGTCTTTTTTAGCAAAAATGATTATTGATGGGCAGGACTATAATGTCTTGCACTGTACCTATAATTTCGAACAGCCCATGGATTCTACGGGCAAACCTGCCGGAAAGCCCTTGGGCGGCCAGATCATGGTTACCTTGGAATCCCAGGGTAAATTCGATTTGTTCCATTGGATGTCGTCTCCGGACCAGACCAAGGACGGAACGATCATCTTCTTTAAGCGCGATGCCATGTCGCAATTGCAGCGGGTAGAGTTTACCAAGGCCTATTGTGTGAGTCTTGAGGAAGAATTTGACGCCATTGACGACGTACCCATGCAGAAACGTATCGTTATATCGGCCAAGACGATTAAAATCGGTGATATGGTCTTTGAAAACCGTTGGGGGGAGTAGTACAGTTATGGATGCCAATTCTTTAAAAGCTAAAAAGCAAAGGTTAAAGCTCGAGATCAATAAATCTTTGACCTGGGTGCGCTTATCCAAAAGGGGAAAGTTGACCTTGGCCGACAAGCAGAGAATTAAAAATGCAGCGGCTAATGGTCTTCAGCGTTTTTTGAAAGCCGAGTTGAAAAGAACTACTACAAAAACTTATGACTGGTATTTTACAGAAATTGAGAGTGATCGGATCCGAGCGGAAACTCCTCGTAGGAATAACCTTGGTTATAATAGATATTTTATCATTGACTATGTTGAAGTCCCCATAAATACTCAATACTCTTATACTTCTTATTGTACTTATGAAAGGGTTAGGGAATTTAGTATTTCTAGTAAGGAAATAAGAGATATCATATCGGGTTCGGCAAAGCTCTTTGCACATATGATTAAGATAACCGTTAGTGAAAAGGAAGATGCTAAAATATATGCGGCCTACGATAAGGTTGATGAAAAATCGATTATTAAAGTTGTTTTGGGTTTTCCTGTAGCTGTCGTAGGGGCTGTAGAGGCGATACCTCTTTTATATGCTGCTAGTCAATACTCGGTACCTGGTTTAGGAAAAGCGCTTACATTTAATTCAGGTAGGGTAGCTGCTGTTAATGGGGCTTCCAATTTTGGAGAGCAATATGTTTCTACGGGTATTTCAAAAAATATGTGGGGTATGAATAATTTACGAAGAATGGATTTGTTTGACTTGGGTGTAACTACAGCAATTGGTGGTTTTGCCAGCACACCATTAAAATCGGAATTTGATTATACACTTGAAAAAAGTTTTAATAAGAACGATTTCAAGGAATTTTCGGAGAATATGGTTGTCAGTGGACTAAGTAATCAAGCTAGTAAATCATATGGTTCTGCAGTAGGTAAACCAATGTCCCAATTTGGAGGGTCTATAGGAGAGGTTTTTAACATTGGAGGATTATTTACCTTGAAAACGATTATATCTACTGGGAAGAAAAAGATTAAAGATGAAAATCAACCTCAAAATAAATATAAAACCTCCGAGAAATGACGCTTACCAAGAGTCAAAAAGGTACACTTTTATTTGTAGGAATTTCTGCGGTAATTATAATTTGTATTACGCAATATATTAAAAGTAGTGTAAAAAATAATTCGGAGTATACTATAGGTTACGTTTTTGATTCTATGAATGGACCGTCATCTGGTCCTGCAATTTATTATTATTATTATGTAGATGGTAAAAAATATGACAATAGTGATTATATAAATTCTGATTATGATGTTCGCGTAGGAGAGTTTTATTGGGTAAAATATTCGTCAGAACACCCCAACTGGGCTGAAATACAACAAAATCTTCAAGTTATTGATAGTGATAAAATCAAAAAAGCGGGATTTTCTTTACCACAAAAGAAAAGAAACCAGTTTCAAGAATAATAGGTAGCTGGCATGAAGTTTAGATATATTATTTTTTTACCCTTATTTTTTCTTTGTACATCGCTCTGTTCTTCCCAAAAAACTATTATCAGCGATAAAACAAATGAGGGTTTAACCTTGGTTCCCGGTACAAGAATATACCTTCGCCCCCCTTCGTGGCTTCGCCTGTCCAAGGACTTTATGGGGCTTGAAAACGATGACAATGAAATAGTTCGGTTTTATGATGTGTTTGGAAAGGACTATAATGTGGTCTCCTATAAGTACTCAAAAGAAGCGTATGAGGACATTGGGGCAATAGTTTATGACTTTGAGGAAATAACGATCGACAAGTATCCGGGGAAAAAGCTCGTCACCAACAGTGACTATGGGGAGAGAGCGGTAACTTTGGTTTTTGGTGACACTGATTTTACCGTGATGGCGGTCGCTATACTAAACGATGACAACGACACCAAGATTTCCGATCTAATAAACTCTTTTAAGGGCATTCAATATGACAAGAATCGTGAAATCGGTCCAATGGAAGCGGCATTTTTTTCCATTGATATAAAAAATAGTGGTTTTAAACTATTTTTTCGGTCCAATGAAATATTTCACTTTACGGAAAATGGTGAGGAGCCAAGCGATGTAAATGTTCCTTCATATGTTATAAACCAAGTATTGGTTGATCCTGTTAATCCTAATTTAAACCTATTGGTTGACAACATCATAAACTCTAGTATGGGAGAAGGGTTTAAGGTTGTAAGTAGAATGCAAACATCTAAGGACAAAATCAATGGTTATGATAGTTTTCAAGAATTGGTTTATGGAGAATCTGAAGGTGTGGAAACCCGGATAATCTTTACTGCCATCCATGATGGGAGAAGAGCATTGGTCATAATGGGAAGTGCTAAAGAAAATTTTCAGGAAAACATGGAAAAGTTCAATCAGTTGACTGAAACGGTACTGTTCAAATAGACTGAAGACTAACCTCTTTTCGTACAAAAAAATCAGTTAAAAAAGTTTATGGCTGCCTATAAGGCGTTACCGACTACCACATAACTGTTATTAGGTAGGTCCCGTTTCCCAACCTTCCTTGTTTTTAACCGTGGACGGTCTTCAAACCTACAACAACCAGAGACGTAAGTAACAGGCGATCCCAAATCCCACAAAGACCTCTAGCTAGCGCTCGTTTGCAACGAGTGCCGTACAGAGTAAGCACAAATAGAAACTAAAAATATGGCAGCTTGAAGTTGATTGTATTTTAGGTTATATCAATAGCATGGCCCACACTCGTAAAATATGAGCGCTAGCAGGGGATGAAGGTGCCGAATGGGATATCGATTACGAACAAAGCTAATAACCCGTTTTTAAAATTCTAAAAACACAAAAAAAACCATACCTATGTCTTTTTTAGCAAAGATGATTATCGATGGGCAGGATTATAATGTCCTGCACTGTACCTATAATTTTGAACAACCCATGGATTCTACGGGCAAACCTGCCGGAAAGCCCTTGGGCGGCCAGATCATGGTTACCTTGGAATCCCAGGGTAAATTCGATCTGTTCCATTGGATGTCTTCCTCGGATCAGACCAAGGACGGAACGATCATCTTCTTTAAACGCGATGCCATGTCGCAATTGCAGCGGGTTGAGTTTACCAAGGCCTATTGTGTAAGCTTGGAGGAAGAATTTGACGCCATTGACGACGTGCCCATGCAGAAACGTATCGTTATTTCGGCCAAGACGATTAAAATCGGTGATATGGTCTTTGAGAACCGTTGGGGGGAGTAAGAATACCGCTATGCACATTACAAGATTGAGAAAGCGTCAAGGTTTAGAAAGTGTCTTAAGAGCAGAAAAATTATCTTTATTGTTGGATTCCGAAAGTGATGATAATGAGACAAAACCTAAGCCAAATAAAAAGTTGAGTCAGAAGGCCAGGATGCGGCTTAAAAATGTAAAAGCTAATGAAAAATTCAGGGAGATGCAGACCATGGCAAGGGATAATACCATGGTAAAACCTAGATTAATAAATTATCAAATTTTAAAACCTATCACTTCTGAGATAAATGGTATAGAAGGCGAAGACTTAATTAAAGGAGCTATTTTGTTATACGGGATTTCTGAAGGTGCGTCTGGTACCATATATGATTTTGATAAAATATTGCAGGCCTTAAAGAACGATACCTTTCTTTCGAGAGAGTTTAATGCTCAAGGAGAACTTAGGGAATACAAATTAAATCCTGACGGTTCTCCAAAATACAATGGGGGGGGAAGAGGAAAAGTAAAGCCAGAAGAAGTGGCTAAGGCGGCGAAGAAATTTAAATTCAATGCAAAGTTAGTTAAAGGTGTTAAAAATTTGGGACATGTTGCAAACGGTGTAGGCCTTCTTTTTACTACTATGGAATCCTATGAAGATGGTGAAATAACTGCTCTAGAGGCAATGGACATTTTAATGGGTGTTATTGCTTTTGTACCTCCTCACGGATGGATAATTTCTGGGTCATGGTCTATCATGCGGATGACAGTTCCTGAAAAGGGTACTTATGGTATAGAGATGGATAATGGTATTAGACGATTTGGTGAATGGTAATAAATTATGATTTTAATAGATAAAATTTTTATAAAGATATATTTCGCTTACAAAAATAGATTTAATAGTGATACTCCCACTATGTACTCCGTGTCTTACCTGGTCATAATGTTATCAATGCACATTATGGCTATATTAAAAATCTTAGAACTTTTAGGTGCTGATATTCATACCGAACAGTACTCCAAATCACAAAAAATAAGTTTCTTTTTATTACTTTATTTGGTTTTTAGTATTAGGTATTATTATTTTTTTGATCCTGTGAAATTTTCCGAAAAACATGACTTTTCGGAAAACTACAAACCCATTATCATTTATACAGTAGTTTTCTTTATTTCTTTTTGGGTTTTGATATTGGCCTTTTAAAACTTATTAGGATTGAAATGTCATGAAATATTCAAAAAAAAAATCAACTGATATATTATCGATATTTATCATAGATTATGTGAATATCAACAATTTTAGGTAATTCAGGAGCTGTCAAGGCGTTTAGAATGACCTTTGCTTTGGCAGGTCAAACTGGGACTAAATTGATCGTAAATGAACATTCTGAATAAATTTAAAGAAGAAAGGTTCAGGGTCAAGGTCATTCTTGGTATTCTTGGATTGATTATTCTTGTTGGAATTTGTCGTCAATACTTTATGCAAAAAAACATCAGTGAACATAAAGAAGAAACGATTGGAAAAGTGATTGATTTTGAATCAATCAATATGAGACGTTATAGTTTGAAGTATGAATATAGTATTGGAGATAATCAATATCAAGGGGAAATAGGAGTTTCGTATTTTGAATGCGACAACGGCAAAAAAGGTTGTGTTGGCCAAGAGTTTCCTGTGTACTATTCTTCCGAAAATCCTCAGTATAGCCGAATAGACTTGGGAAAATACGAGAAATACAAAACCACGGTCGAGTTTGTAAAATAGTTGCGAATTATAAACCCTGAGAACAAATGAGGCGTTTCATTGTTTTGATTATGTTGATACCCTTGGCCGTTTCGTGCCAAGAAAATGAAGTTGATCTACAAGGTACTTGGCACTATGAGCGCCGTTCGAGACCGGAACGGGGTTTTACCATGAGCATCGATGGGGTGGACGTCACCGAGGAATTGAACGACGAAACTGAGAACGGGGACGGTATGGACCATTTTTATCTGGTCTTTGACGGTCAGGGACAATTGATCGAGTACAAGGTGGGCATAGGCTTCCGTTCAACCTACAAAATCGTTGATAACCTTATTTACTCCAACGACGAACCACTATATGAAAT
The DNA here is from genome assembly GCF_900141855.1 of Pseudozobellia thermophila. Classification (GTDB taxonomy): domain Bacteria; phylum Bacteroidota; class Bacteroidia; order Flavobacteriales; family Flavobacteriaceae; genus Pseudozobellia; species Pseudozobellia thermophila. Next base: position 12,831 of record NZ_FQYU01000018.1, on the reverse strand, counting down.
AGTAACATTCAGGGACAGCCTAATGGTCATAAAGCAGCCCGATAAAGTGGATACCGCTACCTATGAAAGAGTTGAAGCCGATTTAAGTGCTTTGGAGATTGTAAATTGACTTATGAACTAAGATAGTCCCAGGGATGTTTTTGTTTTATCGAAATATCCTAGATAATAAAAAGAGTTTTATTTTGATATTGGCAATAACCTGTTCGATATTCTTAATTGGGGTTAGCTTATATTTTATAAAAAGGGATTTTTTCTATCTAACTTTAATAAATCCTTTATTTTCCTTTGTGGTGTATAGTGGTATTTTTTCAATCTTCAATAAGAAATTAAAAAGGGGTCCGGTCGACACTGCATTTAATTGGTCTTTGGGTCTTTTTTACGACCACCTTTTTAATATTTTATATATTGTCCTAGGTATTTTAACACCAATGCTAATATCATTGTTCCTTGTTGATATTTTGAAAAATTAAGCGGTTTACTAAGAATGAAGTCCCGATATTTTGGTGTAGGTTTTAAACCTTCTTTGGAACAACAACTAAAAGAAATGTACTTGGAGGAACGTATGGTTAAGAGGGATAACACTAGGGTTGATATGCCAAAGGATCTGTTAAAAAAAACTAGGGGTGTGGAGTGGTTAAAAAGACTTCATGTCCCAAAATTTTACCGTTATTTCTTTTATAGGCAGCATGTGCTTTCTAAAAAATGGGGCAACATTCAACCTGCTTTCTCTTCATTGATGGTAATAGCACTCACGGGTGTCTTTCATTTTTTTCCTTCTCTTTGGATTTGCGGTAATATTGAATATTGATTTATTTGGATCATATTTTATAAATATACACCCTTTATTAATCGTGTTGTTTTTGTTACTGTTCTTTGGTATGAATTATTTATTGTTTTATTGTCAAGGTAAATGGAAGGACATTCTTAATGAATTTGAAGGGGAAAGTGAGAAGCAACGTAATTTGGGAAAATATTACTTGTTTATTTATGGGGCTTATCGTTGTTTTTAGGGCTACGCTTTCGTTTATCCAGGCTACCTCTCCCTATGTTGGTAAGTATGAGCAAACCAGGTTAGGTCATTTATATTTAGTATGGTTTAATGATCCACCTAATGAATATAGCATTCTTGATTTTTATTGAGAAGATAATCAAATTAAAATCGATAATACCTCGGTAACATAACCATGGCCAGCCCCAAAATATAGGGCCAAGAAGAATTGAAATAATCTTTAATACCGGTTATGCCAATAAAAAAAACAAAAATTCCTGCTGCAATAAAACTAATAGGAGTCAAAAAACCATGAACAGTAGTCCACATCACATCTCCACCGTATTTGGGGTTGACCCACCTTCGTGAGAAACTATAACAAGAGGCCAGTAAATATCTAAGAATAGCTTTCATATATTCAAGGCGCAATATATTTTATGCCTAAATACATAAAGAGGTAAAAACCAAAAAAGAAGAACAGAAAAGCTACCGTGTTCCTTTTGCGACGCTGTTTTTTTGATAACGATTTGAATTCCTTTTCAATACCCCATTTGAAAATGGCATTTTTAGTTGGTTTTCGTAACCCATACCCTATGGGCAACATAACCATAGCTAGCCCCAAAATATAGGGCCATGAGGAATTGGAATAATCTTTAATACCGGTTATGCCAATAAAAAAAACAAAAATTCCTGCTGCAATAAAACTAATAGGAGTCAAAAAACCATGAACAGTAGTCCACATCACGTCCCCCCCGTATTTAGGGTTTACCCATCTTCTTGCAAAACTATAGTTACATGCCAGTATATATCTAAGAACAGTTTTCATTTAACCTTTTAATGTGAGTTTTTGTACTAGACATTTTTATCTCGGTGCGGTTATTAGGCTCTAATTCAGTCTCACGGAAATGTTTTTTTAGTAACCGAGTAGGTGCTTGAAATCATTTTTTGAAAGAAATTTAAAATTTCAGAATGAGGAATACCCCAATATCATTTTGGTTAGAGCCAGATCGTATATATAAGTGAACCATTAAAGAGAACGATACATAATACCTGATTTATAAGTAAGGTAAAAAAACAGATAAACCCAAAAAAGAAAAACAAAAAAGCCATTGTATTTCTAGACCTTCGTTGCTTTTTAGTTAAGGTTTTAAATTCTTTTATGATTCCCCAATTAGATAGAGCTCTACGCGTAGGTTTTTGTAATCCATAACCAATAGGCAACATTATACATGCAGCTCCTAAAATGTAAGGCCATGAATCATCGTACCATTTATTAGCACCGGTGAAATTCAAAACTACAGTATATATTCCCACTGCAATAAAACTAATAGGGGTCAAAAAACCATGAACAGTAGTCCACATCACATCTCCACCGTATTTGGGGTTGACCCACCTTCGTGAGAAACTATAACAAGAGGCCAATAAATATCTAAGAATAGCTTTCATTTACCCTTTAATTAATGGTTTTTGTATCAAAGGTTTTTTAACCATGGTATTATCTATTTCAATTTTGGTCTGCTCCCACAGATTATAGTTTTCAAAACGATCGACCGCCCTTTGAAAAAGAGCCTCGCGGTCTACTGGGGCTTGTTGAACACTATCGTCCCATAAACCGGAATCCCTGCCTATGGTTCGGTCCAAACCTTTCCCGATATCAAAAAAATAATCGACAATACCATATACCGCAATACCGGCCAATACAATAGGGGCTCCAGCGCCAGCAGCTATAACACCAACAACGAGCAAGGTCCCATCTACTATAGTATGTGCATCCCATTTATTACTAACAAAAACTTCATCGTAAATAACTCCCGCGGTTAGTATATTCGCTGCGGGTCCTAAGGGCTTCGTAAGCCTACCTAGGCTGGCTAATTTACCCTTACGCGCCAATTTGGCCAGGTCGTGTACCTTTGTATTCATTACACCCGGTTTTATGGTGCTGCCCAATTTTTCTGCACTTTTGCTAACTTTATAAGTAAAATTGCACCTTATACTGCCCGGTTGCCGTAAGAAAGCATCTCCGGCAATAATTGAGGGTGCATTGATCATATCGTCCGCAAAACCTACTTGTTTTTGCATGAAGTTCATGGTTGGTCGGCCGTACGCTTCCCAAACTCCTGTATCCTTATTTTGGTATTGGACTGGTTGTAACTGTACATCTACTTCATGGCCCATGATTGCACTCATCTGACTTTCGTAATCCTCAAGGCTATGGCTGTGTTCAAACTGGGCCCAATTGTTGGTGCCTTCTTCGTAGAGCGTTACCTTAAAACCATTGCTTGTACTGCCATTGGAGAAAGTGGTATTGGTTTCTGAAAATTCAACACACGTGTCTTCTGGTACTAACACCCATTTTTTCGCCAACATACACTTCCATATACCCAGGTTCTTGACTAGCTCTTATATAGGTGCTAAAATCAATGGGGTCAAAAGAAGAGGAAAGTTCTTCGTTTATACTTTTTTGGGCCAAAAGAGTCAAGGCTTTATCCAATTCCCTACTATTGGCTTATAACTGCAATTCAAGATTGTGTCCAAGGGTGTCCGCAACGGTAGAAAAAGCGTAGGGGTCTCTTTGCGTTTTCCACCAAGCTAGGGTCGCTTGGTTCTCTAAGAACCTTTGTAGCTCATTGAATTTGTCTTCGTCCATTAAAAAAGTACATTTTATCGGAAATAAAGATAAAAAAATAAAGCACTTTACTAGCACTTTTTCGATAAAGCGGCCAAGAATTAAATTGATTATAAAGGTCGGAAAAAATGCCACATATGTCCTGTGAAGTTTTTAATAGGTTGAAAATTATATATTTTCGTAAGGGTAAAATCAATTGTGATATGAATTAATTCGATATACCTTTTTAGGGGAGCAGGCATATAATTCTGGGAAAACTTGGATAATTGGGCAAAATATGGCATAAAAGCGGTTCAGATGGTTACCGGCGGTACCGAGCAAGGTAATAATGTAGGGAAAGCCATAGAAATATTAAAGGAAGAGTTTATGCAAAAAGAGGTCTCAAAGGATACTCAGTTTAGAAATTTGACCCCACGCGAAAAAGAATATTTTTTGACCCACCCCAACCAAGATTCCCTTGGGCTTAAAAAGGGGGTGGATACTTTATATAGATTCAAACGAGTTCGACCTGTAGTGGAACCTTTTAATGATGAATTGTATTATGTTGGCGTGCAGGAAATGAGAGATACTATCTTGAAAAAGAAAATATTAAAAAAGGCACAAGATTTGATTTCCAAAGAAAATAAAAAGAACCAAGAACGTGCAGAAGAAATATTCCATAAGGGCGATTATTAAATTCATATTTCTTTTTGGCTTTATCTGTTACAGTTGTAAGGATAATCAAAGCAAAAGAAATAAAAGTGAGGAGGAAGTTATTTCACCAAGGATTAGTGAAAATTTTCGTGTCTTGGACGGGAATAGATATTTGGACTTTAAATTACCGGACACTATAGCCTTAAAGGATTCTATAAAAGGATATATTGTTTATAAATCCAAGTTTGATACCATAAAGAAGACATCTAAAACAACTCATTTTGTAAATTTATATTTTGCAAATACCGATAAGCTTTCGAAGGATTTCTCAGAATTCCAAACTAAAAAAATCGATACGTTCGCAAGAATACACGATTCTCTATTTATTATTTACGGTATTAAGTTTAATAAGAGGGGTAATCACTCATTAGAAGGTTACATTAAAGATTATTTATATGAAGAAGTAAGTACAGATAGCGTTCGTTTTCGAACAATCGAGGATCATATTCTTTATGAAATTTATGTGAAGTGAATATAGTTTTAACTATGTCCTGGTCAATCAACATGGTTTGGCCTCGTTTGGAGGAGATGTTGGAGTTTTATCTACTCTATTGGTAGGTGCTACATAAAAAAAGTATGTAGCCTCCTGTACTCACTTTAGGTGTTATGTCTATTGTATATAGTCTATAAACAATATGATATTGCGGACAATCAAAAAAAACAACTGGGGAGATAATTGAATTTTACCACTCTACAAGAGCTAGATATGGTTTAAAATATCGTTACTGGGTGGATGATAAGGAATATATTGGGTCGACAGGTGTTAGTCCTTTTAAGTGCGACAACGGCAAAAAAGGCTGTGTGGGCAAAGAGTTTCCTGTATACTATTCTTCCGAAAATCCTCAGTATAGCCGAATAGACTTGGGAAAATACGAGAAATACAAAACCACGGTCGAGTTTGTAAAATAGTTGCGAATTATAAACCCTGAGAACAAATGAGGTGCTTCATTGTTTTGATTATGTTGATACCCTTGGCCGTTTCGTGCCAAGAAAATGAAGTTGATATAAAAGGTATTTGGCACTATGAGCGCCGTTCGAGACCGGAACGGGGTTTTACCATGAGCATCGATGGAGTCGACGTCACCGAGGAATTGAACGACGAAACTGAGAACGGGGACGGTATGGACCATTTTTATCTGGTCTTTGACGGTCAGGGACAATTGATCGAGTACAAGGTGGGCATAGGCTTCCGTTCAACCTACAAAATCGTTGATAACCTTATTTACTCCAACGACGAACCGCTATATGAAATAGTAACATTCAGGGACAGTCTAATGGTCATAAAACAACCCGATAAAGTGGATACCGCTACCTATGAAAGAGTTGGAGCCGATTTAAGTGCTTTGGAGATTGTAAATTGACTTATGAACTAAGATAGTTAACACGATGCGGCCTCTTAAGTTTTATAGGTATATGTTTTACCTCCAGTACAAGTTCTCTCGGAGTCTTTGGGACAATGATGCCCAGTTTTCTGCATTAGTAGGCACTGCGCTAACCTTAATGGCGCAGTTCGTATTTCTTATTGTTACGCTCTCCTATGTTCTTAAGTTTTCTTTCGGGATTAATTTGCTGAAGAATGTTGGACCCCATCATGTTTTAATTTGTTCTTTTTCCTTTTTAGGATTAAGTTATTTATTGTTTTATAAAAACAATAAATGGAAAGCTATTATAAATGAATTTCGAAACCTTGAAGAAGAAAATAGGAATTTTCATTTTTTTCTATATTTATTTGTGTGTTTTTTCTTAGCGTTCTATCCTATTTTTTTCAAAATTTTCCTTGGAATAGACTTATCGAATTAGAGTTGCTTTGATTAAAATTTGAAACAAATCTTTCTTTGAAGTACACGCGGTAATCAAGATAATTTGCGAGTGGCAAAAAGAAAAATGATTTTCGATAATAGATATTAATGGAGTCCTTACTTTTACTACACCCCCCAAACTTTTAAGATTTATCTATTATAGTTTATATACTTATGCATTAGCAACAAATAATTCCACACCAAAGTTATCCAGTTCAATAACCATGGCTTTTACGCATGGGGTGCAATTTCTTTTTTTATTGATTTACTAAATTTAGGGTTCGATGTTGATTTATGGGGCTATTTTTTCGATGGTATTGGAAGATGGGCTTTTGCGATTGTTGCATTCTTATTTCTTTATCTTGTAGAGTTGTTCTATTCTTATAAAGACAAGCACCTTAATTATATTGAAGAATTTGAGAATACACCAATTGACAGTAAAAAATCGGTTTATCTATTTTTTTACATATTTGTTAGTTTAGGAATGCTAATTGTTAGCTTTTGGTTAATAGCAAAATAATGGGAGTAAATCTTTAAAATTTGAAATAGATTATATGCCTCCTATGGAAAGCGGGTTCATTGTATTATATAAAGAAGAAAGACAGGTTAAAATAGATAACACCTATGTGGCCCCAAGCGTAAATATTCACAAAATGAAATTTTAATGGAAGTTTGGCTTAAGAAAATACGGCCTCCTAAATACTTAAGGTATTTTTTTTTCATTATATACAGGTGGTATTCTTCATATAGTAGTGAAAAGCCAACAGCCCATTATACTGCGGCGATTTTTTTAGCTATTCCACATTCTTTAGTGTACATCTCAATCTGTATTCTTTTTGGGGTTCAAAGAATAAGTAAGCTGTATTTTTTATTTTTTTGTCTTTTTATTTTAGTAATTCACTATTATATGTTTTTGTACAAGGACAAGTGGAAAGGGTTTTTACAAGAATTTAAACATTTGGATAGGAAAAAACGAGGCAAAGGTACTTATCTTGTCTTTTTATATCTTATCTTTTTTCTTTTTATAGCGATTTATCCTGCGGTTATTCGTTCTAATGAAAATTCCGATTCATATAAGTTAGAGACCTCAAGAAGTAATCGTCTAGATACTTACGGTATAGCAAAATGTATATCAATTCAAAAAGAAAGCTCTTCAAATTTTGTGTTTTTTGAATTTTATATAGGTACTCGAAAAGTATTAGGAGCTACCGCTATAGAAGATATTGATGAATCATTGATTAATAAGTACTTTAAGGTAAAATATTCAAGTAAGAAAATCAACGAATGTAAACTGTTGCTGAATCATCCAGTCACGGACACCGTTGCAATAAAGAAGGCTGGTTTTAGTTTGAATTAGAGAGAATAACATCTATATCTTAAATAATTATGGGAAGCTTACAATAAGACCTTTTTCTCGCTATTGAAGTAAAAAAAATGGAAAAAATGATGAATTGGTTAAATTCCAAAAAACCGGTGAAATTACTGCTGGTATTAGCCATTTGTTTTTTTTCATTTAAATATTTTCGCACAATTTATCATTTCAAATTTTACTCAACTTATACTATCGGGAAATGTACTTCCATTGAACACCAAAATGCATCCACTTATGCAGACTTTATTTTTTTTGTTGAAGGTCGTCAATATGATGGCTCAACTAAATTGAAAGAGGTAAATAGTATTTGGGTCAACAAATACTTCAAGGTAAGATACTCAAGTAAAAACCCTGAAATAAATGAGATACTTTTAGACGAAATGATTACCGATCCCAAGGCCGTTGAAGCGGCGGGCTTCAAGCTAAAAAGCAAAATAGAATAGTATATGTTCTTTTTGTGTTTATGATTCTACTACATTCAGTTTTAGCGTAAAAAATAATCTAATATTTGGTACGTTCTAAATTAAAGTGTCCCGTATGAAAAACAATTTGATCGCAGCAGGACAATCTTCAGCTCCTGCCTTGGGCAAGGCTTTTGCATTAAATTCTGGAAGAGTTGCTATGGTTAATGGAGTTTCGGAGTTTGGTGATCAGTACGTTTCCAATATTTTAGTTAACGAGGGGATTGATGAAAAATTTGGATTGTCTCACTTGGATTGGGGGGGATATAGGTTTGGCTACAGCTTTGTCCAAGCCAGCGGCATCCACTTTGGGCTCTGTCTTTGATTTTGATAATGGTTTTACAATCAATACGTTTGATGAATCTATGTTAAACTATGGTAAAAGCAGATTGGGAGGGTATACTGGTAAAAAGTTTGGTGATTTGGTTTCAACCCCAATTGAAAATTTCTCTAAACCCATTGGTGCAATGGTAGATAAAACAGGAAATATTCTTATTACTGTAGGGATACGCTCAATAACTTCAGATGATGAAAAAAAAGATAAATAAAAAATATATTCCCTTTTTAATTGTTGTCTTTTTTTTAATTGCTGCTCAAGCCTATGTTAGTTATAAAAGGCATACTATAAATAAACAATTCGAAATTGTTGTTGGTAAGGTCAGCGGTGTCCAAAATTTAATTAAATCTTCCCCAAGTCTTTTTTACAATTACTATGTGGGAGGCAAATTGTACAGTAGCAGTAAAAAAATTGAAGGTTCTTTTTCGAAGTATAAAAATCGATTCTACCCTGTAAAATATTCTTTAGAAAACCCAAGTTGGAGTGAGATTTTATTGGACCAACCCGTTACTGATACCATCGAAATAAAGAAAGCGGGGTTTTCATTGCCAAAGAAGAAAAAGAACAGGTTTCAAGAGTTTTAGGTGATTGGCATGAAGTTTAGATATATTATTTTTTTACCCTTATTTTTTCTTTGTACATCGCTCTGTTCTTCCCAAAAAACTATTATCAGTGATAAAACAAATGAGGGTTTAACCTTGGTTCCCGGTACAAGAATATACCTTCGCCCCCCTTCGTGGTTTCGCCTGTCCAAGGACTTTATGGGGCTTGAAAACGATGACAATGAAATAGTTCGGTTTTATGATGTGTTTGGAAAGGACTATAATGTGGGCTCCTATAAGTACTCAAAAGAAGCGTATGAGGACATTGGGGCAATAGTTTATGACTTTGAGGAAATAACGATTGACAAGTATCCGGGGAAAAAGCTCGTCACCAACAGTGACTATGGGGAGAGGGCAGTAACTTTGGTTTTTGGTGACACTGATTTTACCGTGATAGCGGTCGCTATACTAAACGATGACAACGACACCAAGATTTCCGATCTAATAAATTCTTTTAAGAGCATTGTATATGACAAAGATCGTGAAATCGGCCCAATGGAAGGGGCATTTTTTTCCATCAATACAGAAAAAAGTCGTTTCAAACTATTTTTTCAGGGTAATGGGATATTTCACTTTACTGAAAACGGTGAGCAGCCTACAGATGTAAACTCTTCTTCATATGTTATAAACCAAATGCTAGTTGATTCCCCTGCCCCTAATTTAAAACCTATAGTTGACAATATCATAAACGCTAGTATTGAGAAAGGGTTCAAGGTTACCGATAGAAGACGAACGTCCAAGGATAAAATCAATGGCTACGAATGCTATGAAGAGTTGGTATATGGCGTATCAGGGGGAGAGGAAACCCGGATGGTCTTTACGGCGATCAATGACGGTAGAAGAGCGGTTGTCATAATGGGAAGTGCCAAAGAAGACTATCAGGAGAACATGGAAAAATTCAATCAGTTGACCGCAACGGTACTTTTCCAATAGACTGTTCGTTTTTTTGTTCCTGTGAATTGTTATCATGTGAGGTGCGCCATTTTTATAGTTTTAGGTGTTTGATAATAACTCAAACCACTTGGGCGTTATTAAATTTTACTTCGTGTATAGCCACCTAAGTTGTATTTTTAAATTTTATGGATAAAAATAAAGTGGGCGTCCCAAACTTCTTCCTGGTCTTGGCCTTTGTTTTTTGTACAGGCTTTTTTTGGGGTATTTTACTCTCGTCGGGATCATCAAGTGGTGGAGGTCCCAATGGAATGATGGTCCTATTTATCATAATCGCCTGGGTGTTTTCGGGGGTTATGTCGTTTTGGCTTTTTAGGAGTTTCAAGATGGTTGTCGTTAAAAACAATGCCATTAGCGTTTCTTCATTTTTTTCGAAAAAGGAAGTACTAAAATTCCGTGATTTGGAGTTTGTGGGGTGGCATTCAGAGTATTTCCATTATTCCAAAAGTTTCCATATCGTCGCAACACTTTATGATGTACATGGTGGTTCTATCGAAATAAGTAGTTTGGAATTGGAAAATTTTGATGCAATAATGCAGTGCATCCCACATGAAAATTCAAGGGCTAAAAAACGGGTCTATAAAACTATCGCCAAAGATGAATATATTACTTCCATCATTGGGTTCGGAATTAGTGTTTTGTCATTATTTTTTTGAGTGGAAATGTGATAAATTTCTATACGGAACTTTTTAGTTCCCATTATAACTTTGAGGATTTCTTTTTTAAGATACTTTATCCCATGGTTCATATTGCGGTAATTTGGGCGTTTTTAAAAAGGGTTCTTAGGTATAGGGACATACTCAAAAAAGGAAACGGATAAAAAGCAAAGAAAGAGGCCGACATTGGTTGAAAAGAGAGAATAAAAAGTGAGTTGGATATTGCCACGACCGGATAAAGAGATATTGTAGTGGCTCATGGTAAATCGATGGACAGGAGGAACTGGCGGAAGTCTTCTTCCATGTCCCCGGGAAAAAACAATTGACTCGTATATAGAGACTTTTAAAGGCCTCTTGGCTAATCACACTTGGGACGGGGTCGGAAGAAGCACTGGATAAACGATTGAAATTGGGACCAATAGTGTACGAAAAGCGCTATTGAAGTTGAAATTAAAAAAGAAGTAAAAAAATGATGAATTGGTTAAATTCCAAAAAACCGGTGAAATTACTGCTGGTATTAGTCATTTGCTTTTTTTCGTTCAAATATTTTCGGTCAATTTATCATTTCAAATATTATTCGGCTTATACCATTGGTAAATTTACTCATTTTGAGTACCAGAATGCTTCTACTTATGCCATGTATGAATTTTATGTGGATAACAAAAAAATAGAAGGAGCAACTTACGATAGAGGAAATATAGATCAATTTTTGGTCAACAAATACTTCAAGGTAAGATACTCAAGTAAAAACCCTGAAATAAATGAGATACTTTTAGACGAAATGATTACCGATCCCAAGGCCGTTGAAGCGGCGGGCTTCAAGCTAAAAAGCAAAATAGAATAGTATATGTTCTTTTTGTGTTTATGATTCTACTACATTCAGTTTTAGCTTAAAAAAAAACATTCTAGTATTTGGTACGTTAAAAATTTGAAGGTATCCCGTATGAAAAACAATTTGATCGCAGCAGGACAATCTTCAGCTCCTGCCTTGGGCAAGGCTTTTGCTATTAATTCGGGACGAAAGATATTAATAAATGGGTCTTATAATGCATTGGAACAATATACGACAATAGGGTTGACAGATAATGAATGGGGTTGGGGGAACTTGCAAAAAATTGACAAATTTGATGTAGGAGTGAGTGATTTTTTTAGTAATTATGGAGGTGTCGTTATAAAATCTGCATATGACTGGAAATCTAAAAACGATTATGGTACAAACAATTTAAATGATTTTACTACTAACATGGTTTTTGGTAGTTTAAAATATAAAGCTAGTAGTTCATTTACTGAAGGCGTTGGAAAACCATTGTCCACCTTTGCTCCTGGTCTTGGTGACATTTTCGCACAAGGAGGAAAGTCTACTATAAAAATTACGATAGGTGCTGCTTCTAAAAAAATTAAAGAGAATTGAATTTATTGAAAAATAAATATTCTAGCCTATTGCTATTTTTACTTTTTGTAGGGGTATTGGTGGCAATAACAGTTTGGTCTAAATATGATATTGCCAAACATGAAAAATACACAATTGGCTACGTATATGATATTGATGGAGGAACCGCTACGGCTAGTCCAAGTTTGGTCTATAAATATTATGTTACAGGTAAGGAGTATCATTCAACATCACCATTTTATGAAAATAAAAAATTGTATTTAAATCACTTTTATCGAGTTAGGTATTCTTCTGAGAACCCGAGCTCAAGTGAAATTCTATTGGATAGTGTAGTAAGTGATACAATACTTATCAAGAAAGCGGGGTTTTCATTGCCAAAGAAGAAAAAGAACAGGTTTCAAGAGTTTTAGGTGATTGGTATGAATTTTAGATATCTTGTTTTACCCTTATTTTTTCTTTGTACATCGCTCTGTTCTTCCCAAAAATCTATTATCAGCGATAAAACAAATGAGGGTTTAACCTTGGTTCCCGGTACAAGAATATACCTTCGCCCCCCTTCGTGGTTTCGCCTGTCCAAGGACTTTATGGGGCTTGAAAACGATGACAATGAAATAGTTCGGTTTTATGATGTGTAGATACCCCAAATTTTAGGACAGTAAGTTTAATCATTAAATTTACTGAATATGACACGAAGAAAATTCACATCGAAATTCAAGACCAAGGTAGTATTGGAAGCCTTGAAAGAGCGGCATAGCCTTGCGGAACTGGCCCAGAAATACCAAATACATCCGACACAGATCAGCGGTTGGAAGCGCGATTTCCTGTCCGGTGCGGAAACGGTTTTCGAGAAGAGCAAGACCGATAAGCGGAGTGAGGCCGAGAAAAAGAACGATCAATTGCTCAAGATCATCGGGGAGTTAAAGGTCGAGAACGATTTTTTAAAGGACGCCTTGCGC
>NZ_FQYU01000027.1 GCF_900141855.1 Pseudozobellia thermophila | reverse complement strand
GAGCAAGTTATTTTAAAATAAAAAAGGTGGTTTAAGGCAAAAAGAAAATATTGATTAACTTTAGAGAACTGGACTATGGCTTTTCATAGGACACGCTGTTACAAGCCGTTATTCTATTATAGTTCAAGTTTGTCAATTCGGTTTCCAATTGTAATTTCTTTCATTTCTTGTTCTAAGTGTTTAAACTCGGACTTTTGAACTGATTTAATTTGTTCTCCTTTTCTCAAAAGATGTATTTCGTCACAAGTATCACTTAAAGTTGAAAAAATATGTGAAGAAATTAATACTATTTTATTCAGCTCTTTAAGCTTTAAAATTATTTCTATCAATATGATATTGCTCTGAATGTCAACCCCATTAAAAGGTTCGTCAAGGATAAAGTATTCGTTTTCTTGAAGTAGAATAGCGGTGATTGCCAGTTTTTTCTTCATTCCTGTCGAGTAAGTTGAAGCATATTGATTGAGTGGTAAGTCAAAAATATTCTTGCTCTCCAATTCTAAATTAGACTTGTCACGGGCATTACAAAGTAGTCTGATGTATTCTTTGCCTGTTATCTTAGAGAAAAAGAAAGGGTCTGTCAGAAGTAATCCTAAATGATTTTTTAAAGGCGAATGTTCGGAAATTATTTCTCCATTATAACTTTCTAAACCTGCAATACATCTAAATAGTGTTGTTTTTCCTGCTCCGTTTTCGCCAACAATTCCATAAACTTTTCCTTTTGAAAACATCATTGAAATGTTTTTCAAAACTTCGTTTTTACCGTAACTTTTACTTAGCCCATTAATTTTAATCATTCAGTAAATATTTTAGCTTATTAATAGACTTTGTATAAAAAAATGGAATGATAGCCAATAACAAAGGCGGAAAATAAAGGCTAAATGCAATTATTATTCCTTCTGGTAAATTCATCTCTCCTGGATAAGCAGAATATTTAGCAAGAATAACTGTCCAAAGGAATAAAAGTCCAATCAAGAAAAAGACTAAAATCAATTCAAATTCGCTTGGATAAAATACTAAAAGACTAATTATGATTGGAATAGCTAAAAGAGTAGTGTTTTTGGATGCGTTTAAAACTTTATTCTTTAAAAAAACTTTGGGCGTTTCTGCGTGAACCCAAACATAATATTCTTGCTCAGGCTTGTGGTAGTAACTAAAAGAGGTTAAGAAAACCAAAAGAAAAGCGAAAATCCCCAAATTAAGATTGTCAACATTTATGGCTATAACTGTCAAAGCATAGGCAACAGGAAATATTAAAAAGGTCTTTCTAAAACCTGTTGAAAATTCAAATGGTTTTTTAGAAAATGGCGTTGGGATTGTTAGATTGAAATTGGAGTGAAAAGAGAATAAGGCAAGAATAATCGAACATAAAAATAGAATACTGGCTTCAATGATAAAACTTTTGTATAGTAGAATAGAAAAAAAAGGCATATAAAGGATAAGATTCTCGATAATTCTTATTCTCATTTTTGTTTTATCTCCGAAAGTTGAAAGTAGAAAATCTGTTCTATTTTTTTCAGATAGTTTGAATTGTAAACTAAGACAAGTTAAGATTACAAAGTATTTGGAAAACTCTGTCTTTTGGAAAATGTATTCTGAAAGCAAAACAAAAGCAGTTAACGCCAAAAGATAGCCTAAAAGAGGATTAAGTCCTGCTTCCTTAATCTTTCGGTTTGTCAGCACATATTGTAATTCAAAATAATCTTTCATTTTATGCTTCGTCTCTTTTTATAATGGCTTGTAACGGTTCGGCTAAGCGTAGTGCGGGGGCAAGGAAACTTTTCGTTTCCGTCTGCGCACAAAGCTAAAGTTTTTGGTTTTGCTTTTTCTTTTTTTT
>NZ_FQYU01000031.1 GCF_900141855.1 Pseudozobellia thermophila | reverse complement strand
GAGCAAGTTATTTTAAAATAAAAAAGGTGGTTTAAGGCAAAAAGAAAATATTGATTAACTTTAGAGAACTGGACTATGGCTTTTCATAGGATACATTGTTGTGTGTTCGTTGAACTTATTATTTCAATGACTACATTTCCTTTTTTTCGACCTTTATCAACATACTCGTGAGCAGCTATGATTTCAGAAAGTGGAAAACATTTGTCTATATATGGTTTTACTTTTCCCTTTTCAGTAAGTTCTTTCAATTTATCTAGATGTTCTTGTTTCGGGCTTGTCAGTGATTTCACCGAAATAAAACTACCTCCTTGTTTCAATACTTTCTTTGCTCTAGATTTTGAAGTTTTTCCAACCGCATCAAAAATGATATCAAACTTATCTTCAGACAAAGAATAATCCTCTTTCTTATAGTCGATTGCACTATCTGCTCCAAGTGATTTAACCATCTCAAAATTGGAACTACTACAAACAGCCACAACTGTTGCCTCTTGTTCTTTAGCAATTTGGATGGCGTAGCTACCCACACTTCCTGATGCACCAAAAATTAATATATGTTGTCCTTTACCAAGTTTAGCTTTATTTAGTAGAAACAAAGCAGTCATTCCACCTACAGGAATTGCTGCAGCTTCCTTGAAGCTAAGGTTTTTTGGTTTTAATCCAAGCACTCCCTTTTTTCTTTCTTGTGGTATGCAAATATATTCTGTATAAGAACCGGTATTGAGCATTGTTGGTGTGGCGAAAATTTCATCTCCAATTTCAAACTTGGTGACATCTTTACCAATTGCTTCTACTATACCCGAAAATTCATGTCCTAATATTTCCTTTTTGGGCTTAAACAAACCAAAAATCAACCTCACAGGAAGCCAAACTAATGGCGGGAAATTTGAGCTGCGTAATCTCACATCACCAGAAGTGACAGTAGTTGAGCATATTTTGACAAGAATCTCATTGTCCTTTGGTTCGGGCTTTGCGATATCTACCAATTTTAAGACATCTGGAGAGCCATATTTTGTGTAAATTACTGCTTTCATATTTTTTATCTCTAAATTCTGACTAACGTAAAAATTAGTCATTGATTTTCAGCCCTTTTTCCCAATCAGATTTTACGTTATCAATAGGACTTAATCGGTTTCTGATGTGGGGAATGACACACAACGGCCAGACGGCTATGGCGAGTTGCGAGGTATGC
>NZ_FQYU01000002.1 GCF_900141855.1 Pseudozobellia thermophila | reverse complement strand
GATGCTCAGACCGACCTGCAGCATACCTTGGAAGAGGAGTCCCCATGGTGGCAGGTGGACCTGGGAAGCCTTCATACGTTGGGGGTACTTGATGTTTACAACCGTTCCGAGAACTTCGCTTACCGTCTTCGCAATTTTTACGTACTTGTATCTCCGACACCGTTCCCCGATGGGTCTGGCCTGGGGGATCTACTGTCGGACGGGGAGGTTGAGAGCTATTATTTTTCCGGTCAGGCCGGGCCCCAGGAGTCGATACCCTTGAACACCGAGGGACGTTATGTGCGGATCCAGCTCTCGGGCACCGGCATCCTGCATATGGCCGAGGTGGAGATAGCCGGTTGCACGACTTCCTCCCCGAACACTTCGTTCAAGGCCTCGTTCGAACGATTGGATTACTTGTCAGGTAATAGGGAGTTTGATACGGTCGGGCTTGCACCCAATCCTACATCCGATAAGGTACAAGTGGTCGGTCCGTCGAAAAATACCGTTTCAAAAATTCTCATTTACGATATGCAGGGAAGGCAGGTAAAGGAAATAACAAACATACGAGGCGATTCTCAACGTGTTGTAGAAAGTGTGGATGTTTCGAACCTGGTCAAGGCCACCTATGTCGTTATCGTGTTTTTGGAGGACGGGTCGTCTTATAGCAGAAGATTGATAAAAATTTAGGAATACGCTCATATATCCACTAAAAAGGCCCTGCTAGCAGGGCCTTTTTGTGTTATGGGCACGGGTCGGCGGGAGTAAATATCGAATAGGGGAATGACATTTTTAGGGATTGGCACAACAATTGTCGTTATCCTCAAGCAAAAAAATACTATAAATCACCAATGGCCCCTTAAGACAGGGCTTTGAACAGATAGTAAACAATAGAACAACTTAGGATTTCTGTCCGGATAATGACAGAATGACTGTAAAAGAGACTATGGGAGATTCTAAATTTTCAAATTTTGACAATATGTCGCTACATGCGATCGATGAGGATGCCGAGTTGATACCATTGCTGTCCCCCGAGGACGAGGAGGAGATGAACAATGAGGTACTTCCGGAAACCCTTCCGATATTGCCTTTGCGCAATACGGTCTTGTTTCCGGGAGTGGTAATTCCCATCACCGCCGGAAGGGATACAAGTATCAACCTGATAAAGGATGCCAATAACGGCCCTAAGGTAGTGGGCGTGGTCAGCCAAAAGGAAGAGGCTACGGAAAACCCCAAGGTGAACGATATAAACGTTTTGGGTACCGTTGCCCGAATTTTGCGCGTGCTGAAGATGCCCGATGGAAACACCACGGTCATCCTACAGGGAAAGAAACGCTTTGAGATCGCCGAGGTACTTACCGAAAAACCTTATATGACGGCCACGGTTCGCGAAGTGGCCGAAGAAAGGGGAGATCAGCATGGGCCTGAGTTCTTGGCGATTATCGAATCGATCAAAGAATTGGCCCTGAAAATTATTCGCGATAATCCGAACATTCCGAGCGAGGCTTCCTTCGCCATCAAGAACATCCAGAGCAATTCTTTTCTGATCAATTTCGTTTCATCGAACCTTAACCTAGATGTCAAGGAAAAACAGGAGCTGTTGGAAATAAACAGCCTGCGCGAGCGCGCCCTGGCCACCTTGAAATACATGAACCTCGAACTTCAGAAACTGGAGCTGAAAAACGATATCCAATCGAAGGTGAGGAGCGACTTGGACCAGCAACAGCGCGAGTACTTCCTGCATCAGCAAATGAAGACCATCCAAGAAGAGCTGGGCGGGGTTTCCCATGATGACGAATTGGCCGAGATGCGCGAGAAGGCCAAAGAGAAAAAATGGAGCAAGAAGGTCGGGGAACATTTTGAAAAGGAGCTGGCGAAAATGCAGCGCATGAATCCGCAGGTGGCCGAATACTCCATACAGCGGAATTACTTGGATCTGTTTTTGGACCTGCCCTGGAACGAGTATTCAAAGGACAAGTTCGACCTAAAACGGGCCCAGCGTATTTTGGATCGCGACCATTATGGCCTTGAGGATGTCAAAAAGCGTATTATTGAATACCTGGCGGTTCTAAAACTGCGCAACGATATGAAGTCGCCCATCCTATGTTTGTACGGACCTCCGGGCGTAGGTAAGACCTCTTTGGGAAAATCGGTTGCCGAGGCCTTGGGCAGGGAGTATGTACGTATGTCCTTGGGCGGTTTGCGCGACGAGGCCGAAATCCGGGGCCACCGAAAAACCTATATAGGGGCCATGCCCGGAAGGATCATCCAAAGCATTAAAAAGGCCGGTACCTCGAATCCCGTCTTTATTCTTGACGAAATCGATAAACTGGCAAGCAGCCATCAGGGCGACCCCTCTTCGGCCATGCTCGAAGTACTGGATCCCGAACAGAATTCGGAGTTCTACGATAACTTCCTGGAGATGGGCTATGACCTTTCAAAGGTAATGTTCATAGCCACTGCCAACAACCTGTCGACCATTCAGCCCGCCTTGCTGGATAGAATGGAGATCATCAATGTTACGGGGTATACCATAGAGGAAAAGGTCGAAATCGCCAAAAGGCACCTTCTGCCCAAGCAACTCAAGGAACACGGCTTGACGACCAAGGACCTGAAAATCGGGAAGCCGCAACTGGAAAAAATCGTTGAGGGCTATACCCGCGAGTCGGGTGTCCGTGCCCTGGAAAAGCAGATCGCGAAAATGGTGCGCTATGCGGCCACCAACATCGCTACGGAAGAGGAATACGACGTCAAGGTTTCCAATGCCGTGATCGAAAAGGTGCTGGGGCCTCCAAGGATGGAGCGCGACAAGTACGAGAACAACGATGTGGCCGGGGTCGTAACCGGTCTGGCTTGGACGAGTGTGGGCGGCGATATTCTTTTTATCGAGTCGATACTGTCTAAAGGCAAGGGAAACCTCAATATTACGGGTAATTTGGGCAAGGTGATGAAAGAATCGGCCACCATTGCCATGGAGTACATCAAATCGAATGCCGATCGGTTCGGCATAGACCCGGGCGTATTCGAAAAATACAATGTGCATATTCACGTGCCCGAAGGGGCCACGCCCAAGGATGGGCCCAGTGCCGGAATTACCATGTTGACATCGCTGGTGTCGCTGTTTACTCAGCGAAAAGTGAAAAAGAGCCTGGCGATGACAGGAGAAATAACCCTAAGGGGCAAGGTGCTTCCCGTGGGTGGTATCAAAGAAAAGATCTTGGCGGCCAAAAGGGCAAAGATCAAGGAAATTATACTTTGCAAAGACAACGAAAAAGATATCTTGGAAATAAAAAAAGAGTATCTTAAAGGCCTGAAATTTCATTATGTGACCGACATGCACGAGGTAATCGAAATTGCTATTACCGATCAGAGGGTCAAGAACGCCAAAAAGCTGTAATGCAGAAAATTGCGATTGCCATTGATGGATACTCATCGACAGGAAAAAGTACCTTGGCCAAACAACTGGCCAAGGCCTTGGGCTATAAGTATATAGACACTGGGGCCATGTATCGGGCGGTTACCCTATTTGCCATGCGAAACGGGTTTATCGGCGATGGAAGGGAAAACTTCGGGGCCCTTGTAAAGCTCCTTCCCAAAATCAAGCTCAACTTTGTTCCCAATGCCAAGCTGGGCTTTTCCGAAATGTACTTGAACGGGGAGAACGTCGAAAAGGAAATTAGGACCATGGACGTCTCGAAGTACGTAAGCCGCATTGCCGAAATTGGGGAAGTACGGCATATGTTGGTCGAAATGCAAAAGGAAATGGGGAAGGAAAAAGGAATCGTCATGGACGGTCGTGATATTGGCACGGTCGTTTTTCCCGAGGCCGAATTAAAAGTGTTTATGACCGCTTCGCCACAGGCACGGGCCACCCGACGTTATAAGGAACTCTTGGACCGGGGGGAGGAGGTGGTTTACGAGGAGGTCTTGAAGAACGTACAGGAAAGGGACTATATCGATTCGCACCGCGAATTTTCCCCGCTGAGGAAGGCCGACGACGCCATTGAATTCGACAATAGCGATATGGGGCTTGTTGAACAGTTCGACCGCCTGTATAGCATTGCCCAACGGTATATCGATAAGGCATAAAAAAGGCCCGGTTCAAACCGGGCCTTTCTTTATTTTGGTATCCTGACCGTTTTACAGGTTCGGGATGATAAGAACCTGATCGGGATGTATAACGTCCGGATTTTTCAAGATGTCGGTATTGGCCGAGAAAATCTGTTTGTATTTCATGGGGTCTCCGTAGTAGTGTTTGGCAATCTTGCTTAGCGATTCGCCGCTCTTTACGGTGTGCCTGGCATATACCGAAGTATCGGCCACCGTTATGTTGGCCTTGATGTCACTGGGGTTCTCGCCGCCGATTTCCTTTATCTTGTCCCACAGCAGGTTTTTTTCGTACTGGGTACTCGCCTCGCCCTTGACTTTTAGGATGCCGTCTTCCTCTCGGACATCACCGTCTTTGATACCTAATTCCTCTCCAAGATTTAAAACGGGTTGATATTTTGCTTTTACGCTCATGATAATGACCTTGTTTAATGGTTAATATTTAGGTCCTCAAGATAAGAATATTTGGTGTATGTAAGGCCTAAATCATAATTTTTCTGGGGTTTGGGGCTTTCTGATCGAAATAAGATTGGTGAAATCAAGATAAATCAGTATTTTTGCACTCCTTTTTTACAAAGAAAACAAGAGGAAAAGGAAAGAGAAAAGATAAACTTATAACATCTTCTACGATAATTGTTTAACTCTTGTGAAGTCGTAGAATACAAATTAGAATCAGCAAATGGCTGAAGAAAAAAACTCAGTTGAGGTAGAGGAAACTGCCGAGGCAACAACAGAAGTAAAGCAAGAAACCCCAAAACAAGATCCCCAGGAATTTTTGGAGAACTTCGATTGGGACAAGTACGAAGACGGCATCGAACGCGTGGAAGACTCCAAATTGGAGGAGTTTGAAAAGTTGGTGGCCGAAAACTTCGTAGACACGGCAGATGAAGAGGTCGTAGAGGGTACCGTGGTGTATCTGACGGATCGCGAGGCTATCATTGATATCAACGCAAAGTCGGAAGGGGTAATCTCTTTGAACGAGTTTAGGTACAACCCGAATTTAAAGGTTGGCGATAAGGTCGAGGTCTTGATCGATATTCGTGAAGATAAAAGTGGCCAGTTGGTGCTTTCGCATAGAAAGGCGAGGACCATTATGGCTTGGGACCGTGTCAATGCGGCCCACGATAAGGAAGAGATCGTTAGCGGTTTCGTAAAATGTAGGACCAAAGGGGGTATGATCGTCGATGTCTTTGGCATCGAGGCCTTCTTGCCCGGTTCCCAAATTGATGTCAAGCCTATTCGCGACTATGATCAGTACGTAGGTAAGACAATGGAATTCAAAGTGGTTAAGATCAACCACGAGTTCAAAAACGTAGTGGTTTCTCATAAAGCCTTGATCGAGGCCGATATCGAAGAGCAGAAGAAGGAAATCATCAGCCAGCTTGAAAAAGGACAGGTACTTGAAGGTGTTGTCAAGAACATCACTTCATACGGTGTGTTCGTCGATCTTGGTGGTGTTGATGGATTGGTACACATTACCGACCTTTCTTGGAGCCGTATCAACCACCCGAACGAAGTGGTGGAGCTCGATCAGAAAATCAACGTGGTTATCCTCGATTTCGATGAGAACAAATCGAGAATCCAGTTGGGTATGAAGCAATTGGAGAAACACCCATGGGACGCTTTAAGCGACGATATAAAAGTTGGCGATAAAGTAAAAGGTAAAGTTGTCGTAATTGCGGATTACGGTGCGTTTATCGAAGTGGTCGAAGGTGTTGAAGGCCTTATCCACGTTTCTGAAATGTCGTGGTCTACGCACTTGCGTTCGGCCCAGGATTTCGTAAACGTTGGTGACGAGGTAGAAGCCGTAGTGCTTACCTTGGATCGCGAAGACCGAAAAATGTCTTTGGGTATCAAGCAATTGACCCCAGATCCATGGACCGATATTACTACCAAATATCCTGTTGGTTCAAGACACACGGGTATTGTTAGAAACTTTACCAACTTCGGCGTTTTTGTTGAAATGGAAGAAGGTATCGACGGTTTGATCTATATTTCAGATCTTTCTTGGACGAAGAAAATCAAGCACCCATCTGAATTTGTATCCGTAGGGGATAAAATGGAGGTTGAGGTCTTGGAGTTGGATGTTGAAGGTCGTAAGCTTAGCTTGGGCCACAAACAGACTACCGAGAACCCATGGGACAAATACGAGCAGGAATTCGCTGAAGGTACCGTTCACAAAGCGGCCATTACCGAAGTTGTTGACAAAGGTGCCACCATCGAATTCAATGAGGATATCACTGCCTTTGTTCCCCAACGCCATATGGAGAAGGAAGACGGAAGCAAGCTGGTTAAAGGCGAGGAGGCCGAATTCAGGATCATTGAGTTCAATAAGGACTTCAAGCGTGTAGTAGCAAGCCATACGGCTATCTTCCGCGAAGAAGAGCAACGTAACATCAAAGCTGCGCAGAAAAAAGCTGCCGCCGCCGCCGATGAGGCCAAGCCTACCATAGGTGATGCCAACGAAGCGCTTCAAGCATTGAAAGACAAAATGGAAGCTGGTTCTAAGAAGAAGTAAGTTTCCTTTCTTAAGATTGAGAAGCCCCAACGGACTCCGTTGGGGCTTTTCTTTTTATAAGGTATTATAAAATAATTTTTCAATGTAGTGCACTGGGGCGCCATGACTTAGGCCCCTGTCCGGGATATATTGCCATATCATTTTGCCAATGGTCTTATAAGAATTGCCTATTTTTGTTACGCTAAAAGCATCGGCCTATAAAGATATGAGTCAAAAAGTACTTCTTTCCGCCAAGGAAATCAATATCATACTCCACCGTTTGGCTTGTCAACTATTGGAAAACCACCTTGATTTTAAGGATACCGTTCTTATTGGTTTGCAACCGAGGGGGACCTTTGTCGCCAAAAGGCTCACCCAGATTCTCAAAGAGGAATACGGTGTCGGTCATATCGACGTCGGTTTTCTTGACATTACTTTTTATAGGGACGATTTTAGAAGGGGCGATAAAACTTTGGAGGCGACCAAGACCAAGATCGATTTTTTGGTCGAGGATAAAAAAGTGGTGCTGATCGACGACGTGCTCTATACCGGCCGCAGTATTCGGGCGGCCCTCACGGCGATACAGTCCTTTGGCAGGCCTTCCGAAATAGAACTATTGACCCTTATCGACCGTCGATTTAGCAGGCATCTGCCGATACAGCCCAATTATAGGGGCAGGCAGGTCGATGCCATAAACGAAGAGAAAGTAAAGGTCCTTTGGAAGGAAAACGACGGGGAGGATGTAATTTACCTGATAAATAAATAACAATGGGCGAACTAAGTGTAAAGCACTTATTGGGAATAAAATATCTGAACGAAAAAGATATACAGCTCATCTTTGAGACCGCAGACCATTTTAAGGAAGTTATCAACAGGTCGATCAAAAAGGTACCTTCCCTGCGCGATATTACGATTGCCAATATATTTTTTGAGAACAGTACCCGTACCAAACTCTCCTTTGAGTTGGCCGAAAAAAGGCTGTCTGCCGATGTTATCAATTTTTCGGCGGGCCAATCGTCGGTCAAAAAGGGGGAAACCTTGATCGATACCGTTAACAACATTCTTTCGATGAAAGTCGATATGGTCGTTATGCGGCACCCCAACCCGGGAGCGGGTATTTTTTTGGCAAGACACGTAGGGGCCTCCATCGTAAATGCGGGCGATGGTGCACATGAACATCCTACCCAGGCGCTTTTAGACTCGTATTCAATACGAGAAAGGCTAGGCGATGTGGCGGGCAAAAATGTCGTCATTGTAGGCGATATACTGCATTCCCGGGTGGCCCTGTCGAACATTTTCGCGTTGAGACTGCAGGGGGCGAACGTAAAGGTATGCGGCCCCAAAACCTTGCTGCCCAAGTACATCGAGTCATTGGGGGTAGGGGTGGAGACCGATCTGCGAAAAGCCTTGAATTGGTGCGACGTGGCCAATATGTTACGCATTCAGAACGAACGGCTGGATATCAGTTATTTTCCGACGACGAGGGAATATACCCAACAGTTCGGGGTGAATAAAAGGCTCTTGGACAGCTTGGACAAGGAAATTGTGATCATGCATCCCGGTCCTATCAACAGGGGGGTGGAAATTACTACCGATGTAGCGGATTCAAAGCAATCCATTATTCTCGATCAGGTAGAGAACGGTGTGGCCATTCGTATGGCGGTTATTTATCTTTTAGCTTCAAAAATTAAATAATGTTAAGGTTATGATTTTCGATTCTGACGGTACTACCACTATCGTTTTTCAAGAAAAAGCCACGCTTTCGGCATTCTTGAAGAACCTGAACGACGCCTATCCCAAAATTAAGAACGAGCATATCATCGTCAACCTCTTCTCTTTTTCAAAATTGAAGGCCGATGATTTACTTGAGTTTTTGCAACTTAGCGATGCGCATAGAAAACGCAACAAATCCTTCGTGCTTGTCACCGACAAGGTGTCTTACGACGATGTGCCCGATTCCATTTGTGTGGTACCCACGATTCAGGAAGCCCACGATATTATAGAAATGGAGGAAATTGAACGAGATCTCGAATTATGAACGAATACCACCTGGCCCAGGTCAATATAGCCCGGATGCTTGCCCCGATAGATAGTGAGGTAATGCAAGATTTTGTAAACAATCTAGACCGTATAAATGGCTTGGCCGAAAAAAGTATCGGTTTTGTTTGGCGCTTGGAGGGAGATGAGGGCAACGCGACCGCCCTCCGTATCTTCGAAGACGATTTTTTGATTGTCAATATGTCGGTTTGGAGGTCTAAGGAGGCCCTCTTTAATTTTACCTACGCTTCCCAACATGTCGGGGTGTTGAAACGCAAAAAGGAATGGTTTCATAAAATGACCGACAGGCACATGTGCCTTTGGTACGTTCCTGCCGGTACCGAACCCACGCCCGCCGATGCCAAACTGCGATTAAGGTATTTGAACGAACATGGCGATTCGCCCTATGCTTTTGGGTTCAAAGGACGTTATACTGTTGAAGAGGCACTGAATTACAAAGTGAAAAGTTAATGAAGCTTCATATCCTGGGCTGCTATGCCGCTACACCACGTACCTTGACAAACCCGACCTCACAGGTTCTTGAAATGAAGAACCAGCTTTTTCTTATCGATTGCGGAGAAGGTACCCAAGTGCAGTTGCGTAAGTATAAAATTAAGTTTTCGCGCATCAACCACATCTTTATCTCGCATTTGCACGGCGACCACTTTTTCGGTCTTCCGGGCCTTATTTCGACCTTTCGTTTGTTGGGCAGGGAAAAGGAACTGCATGTGCACGGCCCCAAAGGAATAAAGGAAGCCATTACGCTTTTGTTGAAGTTGGGCGACTCGTGGACCAATTACCCGTTGGTTTTTCACGAACTGTCTTCCCTTGGGCCGGAGCTGGTGTATGAAGACGATACCGTGGCCGTTACTACCATTCCCCTCGAGCATAGGGTGTATACCAATGGTTTCCTGTTCAGGGAAAAGCCGGGGGAAAGAAAGCTCAACGTCGATGCCGTGGCCAAGTACAAAGTAGATAGGGCCTATTTTAGAAATATAAAGAACGGTAAGGACGTGCTTATGGACGACGGTAGCGTGCTGGTGAATTCCGAGCTTACGTACGACCCCCCGAAACCCAAAAGTTATGCCTATTGCAGCGATACGGCCTATAAGCCCGATATCGTTGAACAGATAAGTGGCGCCGATGCCCTCTATCACGAGTCGACTTTTCTGGAGTCGGAGGCACATCTTTCTGCAAAGACCAAGCATGCCACGGCCAAGGAGGCCGCAAGCATAGCCAAATCGGCCAATGTAGGTGCCCTGGTACTTGGGCATTACTCTACTCGGTACAAGTCGATTGCCCTTTTTAAGGAAGAGGCCCAAGAAATCTTTCCAAACGTGTATCTGGCCGACGACGGAAAAGTTTTTGAGTTTTAGGATATTTCTTTTTCAGTTACTGATCTTTTCCTGAACTTTGATATTCAAGTTTAAAGTGTTTTGAATATGCAAAGAGATTTAGGGGAATATCGCAAAACCTACCAAAAAAGTGAGCTGACGGAAGAAGGGATCCCCGATGACCCCATGCAATTGTTCCAAAAGTGGTTCGACGAGACCGAAGCCTCAAATAGCATTGAAGAGCCCAATGCCATGACGGTATCCACGATCGGGGTCGACGGCTATCCAAAAAGTAGGATCGTCTTGCTGAAAAAGCTTACCGGCGAGGGTTTTGTTTTTTATACCAACTACAATAGCGAAAAGGGTAGGGCCATCGCCCAAAACCCCAATGTGGGCATTTCGTTTTTCTGGCCAAGTATGGAGCGCCAGGTCATCGTAAAGGGCAGGGCCCGGAAAGTCGACCCGTCGACTTCCGACGCCTATTTTAACTCGAGGCCCGAAGGCAGCAAATTGGGGGCCCTGGCTTCCGACCAAAGCTCGGTCATACCTTCGAGGGAGTATCTCGAGGAGCGCTTGGCCCGTCTGGCCGACCAGTTTGAGGGTAAGGAAATCGAAAGGCCCGAACACTGGGGCGGGTATATCGTAAGACCGATGTCCGTCGAGTTTTGGCAGGGCCGTCCCAATCGCTTGCACGATAGGATCTTGTACACCCGCCTGGAATCCGAAGATTGGAGCAAAGAACGCCTGGCGCCCTAAACCAATAAATAAATAACCCATGAAAAATCTAATTTTGGTCCGGCATGGAAAATCGTCTTGGGACTATTCGGTAAGTGACAAGGATAGGCCCTTGAAGGAGAGGGGAATAAACGATGCCCTTTTGGTTGCCGATATTTTTGGCAAACAGAACGTGCATATAGACGCTGCGTATTCCAGTCCGGCCAATAGGGCCTTGCATACATGTATGATATTTCTAAGGAGGCTCGACTTTTCCTTTGCCGATTTTCAGGTAGTGGAGGGGCTGTACGATTTTTCGGGTGAGAGCGACCTTCAGTTTATAAAAAGTCTGGACGATGGTTTGGAGACCGTCATTATTTTCGGCCACAACCACGCCTTTACATATCTTGCCAATTCTTTAGGAAATAGTTATATTGACAACGTTCCTACAAGCGGGTTGGTCCATTTGCGATTCGATACCAACACGTGGGAGTCAATTTCAAAGGGAACGACAATTCAAACAATTTTTCCGAAAGAGAACAGATAGATGATAAAAACAAAACCCCGGTACATTAACAGGGAAATCAGCTGGTTACGTTTCAATGAACGTGTTTTGCAGGAGTGTGAGGACCAGAATGTGCCCCTGATCGAAAGACTGCGTTTTTTAGGTATATTTTCAAACAATTTGGATGAGTTCTTCAAGGTTCGCTATGCAACGGTCAAGCGCATTTTCGAGGCAGGTAAGTCCGGAAAAAGCGTTTTGGGCGGTGAACGGGCCAAAGATTTGCTTGAAGAGATAACCGCGATCGTGATCGATCAACAGCGAAAAAGTGTCGAAATCCTCGAAAAAATACAAAAGGAGCTCGAAGAACAGAACATCTATTTGTTGAATGAGACCCAATTGTCGGAAAAACAGGGGGCTTTTGTTAAAAAGTACTTTCTTCAAAAAGTGAGTCCGCAGTTGATGACCATTATTTTGAACGATTTGGCGGAGTTCCCCATGCTTAAGGATACGGCGGCCTACTTGGCCGTTAAGATGATTCTTAAAAGTGACGACCGTACCAAAAGTACCTATGAAAAAAGGGAGAAGCGCTATGCCTTGATTGAAATTCCGAAAGGTATCGACCGCTTTATCGTACTTCCAAAGGAAGGGGATAAAAACTTCATTATTATTCTCGACGATATGATCCGGTACTGTCTCGATAGCGTTTTTCCTATGTTCGACTACAAGTCCATATCCTCGCACATGATAAAGATTACGCGCGATGCCGAGTTGGACATCGATAACGATTTGAGCAAGAGTTTTATAGAAAAAATCAGCTCTAGTGTCGAACACCGAAAAATCGGTGATCCGGTACGCTTTGTCTACGACAAGAATATCGGGGAGGATACCTTGGAGTTCTTGAAGGAAAAGATGGAAATTGAGGACGCGGATAGTGTTATACCGGGAGGTAGGTACCACAACAAGCGCGATTACATGGGCTTTCCCAGTTTGGGCAGAAACGACCTGATGTACGATAAAATTACGCCGCTGCCCGTAAAGGGCCTTAACCTTGAAGGCAGCCTTCTGGAAAAGATCGCCGAGAAAGATTACCTGCAATATACCCCCTACCATACCTTTTCCTATGTGCTCAAATTTCTGAGGGAGGCCGCATTGGATCCAAAAGTAAAGGCGATCAAGATCACCGTTTATCGCTTGGCCGCCAATTCGCAAGTTGTGGCATGCCTTTCGAATGCCGTCAAGAACGGTAAGCAGGTTACCCTACAGATCGAACTCCGGGCACGCTTCGACGAGCAGGCCAATATCAAGTATGCCGAACAGTTGCAGGCCGAAGGGGTAAAGGTCATCTTTGGTGTCCCTGGGTTAAAGGTACACAGTAAGATCTGCCTTATAGAGCGTGAGGAAAACGAGGAGGTAAAGAGATATGGTTTTATCAGTACGGGCAATTTTAACGAGTCTACCGCCAGAATTTATACCGATTACACCTTGTTTACCGCCGATGACCGTATTCTAAAGGAGCTTAACAAAGTGTTCGATTTCTTCGAGACTACCTACAAGATCAACAAATACAAACACCTGATCGTGTCGCCGCACTACACCAAGAGTTTTTTTAGAAAAATGATCGATAGGGAAATAGCGAACGCGAAGGCGGGAAAAGAGGCGTTTATCCGGATCAAAATGAACAGTTTTACCTCGTATAAGATGGTCGACAAGCTCTATGAGGCCAGTAATGCGGGGGTAAAGGTCCAATTGATCATTAGGGGGATATGCTGCCTTATACCGGGCATTAAGGGGATGAGCGAAAATATTGAGGCCATTAGCGTGGTCGATAAGTTTTTGGAGCACCCCCGTTTGTTTATTTTCTGCAACGATGGCGATACCAAGGTCTTTATTTCGTCCGCCGATTTTATGACGCGAAACTTGGAAAACCGGGTGGAAGTAGGATGCCCCATCTACGACGAGGACATTAAGCAAGAATTGATCGACACCTTCGATATTTCATGGAACGACAACGTAAAGGCCAGGATCTTTGACGAGGAGCAGCGCAACCTCTACCGAAGGAACGACAAGCCCAAGTTACGGTCGCAGTTTGCCATGTACGACTATTATCGCGATAAACTGGGCGTATCCGACAATATCGACGAGAGCATCGATATGTAGGCCAGGTGCCTACCGGTTTTGCCCGAATGTCCTAAAGCGGTCAGCCGTGAACGGTTTCCTTTTTGCCGAGGTTTTTCATAATTCCGGCCTCGTACTCCAATAGGTCGTTCCATTTTTTATCGACCTCTTCGCGGTCACCATACTTTCGGGCAAATTTGAGGAACATGGTGTAATGGCCGGCCTCGCTGACCATCAACTTGTGGTAGAATTCGGCCAGTTCCTTATCCTTCAGTTGTTCGGAAAGTAACCTGAAGCGCTCACAACTTCGGGCCTCGATCAAAGCGGCATAGAGGAGCCGGTGTACCAGTTGGTTGGTTCGGCTTCCCCCTTTTGGGAAGAATTTCATCAACTCAACGACGTATTCGTCCTTACGGTACCTGCCTAGGGTGATGCCCCGGGCGATAATACGGTCGTGTACCATTTTAAAATGCCCCATTTCCTCGCGGGAAAGGGCAATCATTTCCTCGACCAAATCAGGGTGTTCGGGAAAACTGATGATAAGCGATATGGCCGTACTGGCCGCTTTTTGCTCACAGTAGGCGTGGTCGATTAAAATTTCGTCGATGTTTTTCTCAACAATATTCACCCATCGGGGATCGGTAGGAAGCTTTAGGCCGAGCATAATTCTTAATTTTTTGTAAAATTAGCAAGAATCTTGCGAATGTCGGGCTAGATTTTGATCAGTTTCCCTTTGGAATAATTAGATTTGTAGTTAGTTGTTTTTTATCCTGGTCGTGAGGGTAAATAATGATGGTATAATTCGTAAGCCTAAACCAAACCATGAATTCTATCCATGCCGAAGGGGAGCTTGAATCGCTCCTGAAAAACAATTTGGACGAGACCGCCTTTCAATGGTTGACCTCAAAAATAGATAGCGTTATCAGTTCCGAATCCGCAAGGGACCTCTACCTGACCTACAGCCTATTGGCCAATAAGGTCGGGCAAGGGACGAAATTGGAGCTGGACCTAAAAGACGATAAACTGCGGTCTTACCTGGAATGGCAAAAGGCAGATGCACTTCAAATGGCCCGGATTTACCTGCTCATCAAGGTACTGAAGGCCAAGCCCGATTATTTTGAACCCAAGGTGGCCAACCTGATACAGGTGGCCGATACGGGAGAATTGGTCACTTTCCTGAAATTTTTGATATTGCTGCCCAATGCCGAAAGGTACAAGCATACCGCGGTCGAAGCCCTGCGAACCAATATAGCCACGGTCTTCGAGGCCATTAGTATGAACAATCCCTACCCCGCTGCCTATTTCAACGACCAGCAATGGAACCAAATGTACTTAAAGGCGGCATTTATGCAGTTCGACCTTTCACAAATTTTGGATGTCGACAAACGGGCGAACAAGGATTTGGCGCGGATCATATCGGATTATGCCCACGAACGCTGGGCCGCTTCAAGGGATATCGATCCCCTGTTTTGGAGGCCCGTATCGCAATTTATCGACCCGTATTTGTTGGACGATATGAAAAAGCTCCTGGAAAGCGATAAGGTCGAAGAAAACAAGGTGGGGGCTTTGTGCTGCTATAACTCATCCAATCGGGAAGCCAAAGAACTTGTAAAGAATTATACGCAACTATACGACCAGGTGAGGGACGGTGAAATCACCTGGGATAATGTAATAAACTAATTATGGAAGATAAAATGATGATAATTGATCCGCACGTGCATATGACGTCGCGTACAACCGATGATTACGAGGCAATGGCGGCGGCCGGCGTCGTGGCCGTAATAGAACCCTCTTTTTGGTTGGGCCAGCCACGCACCCAAGTAGGGTCTTTTCAAGATTACTTTAGCAGCTTGGTGGGCTGGGAGCGCTTTCGTGCGAGCCAGTTCGGCATACAACACTATTGCACCATCGGCCTTAACTCCAAAGAGGCCAATAATGAGGCCTTGGCCGAGGAGGTAATAGAGTTGCTTCCGCTTTACCTTCATAAGGAAAATGTCGTTGCCGTGGGCGAGATAGGGTACGACGACCAGACCCCGGCCGAGGACAAGTATTTTAGAATGCAGCTCGAAATGGCCAAGGAGCTCGATATGGTCGTGCAGGTACATACGCCCCACCGCGATAAAAAGGCGGGAACCCTAAAAAGTATGGAGGTCTGTTTGGAACACGGCCTAGATCCCGGCAAGGTGGTTATCGACCACAACAACGAAGAAACGGTCAGGGATGTGCTCGATAGGGGCTTTATAGCGGCCTTTACCATCTATCCGAAGACAAAGATGGGCAACGAGCGTATGGTAGAGGTGGTCAGAAAATTCGGTAGTGACAATATTATTGTGGACAGCTCGGCCGACTGGGGCGTAAGCGATCCCTTGGCGGTACCGAAAACGGCTTCCCTAATGCTTAAACGGGGCATTGCCAAGGAAGACGTGCACAAGACCTGCTACCAGAACGCACTGGACGTTTTTAGCTATAATGGCAAAATGAAGGAAGAAGATTGGTTGAACCCCAAAGGTATCAACCAGGCCCAGTTGTATAACGACAATAGCGTTCTTCGCGGTCAGGAACCCCGTATAGATGCCGATCAGATAAAATAATGGCTGCTCCCTTGTTGCTTGCCTATGCCCGTTTGGCCCGACCGGCCAACCTACCGACCGCAGCTGCCGATATTTTCGCCGGTGTGGCCGTTGGGGGACTGTTTGCATCCTCTGTCGAAACGGGTATGGCCTCTGCGGCGATTGTCGATGCGCTCTATTTGGTATTCGCATCGGTGTTTTTGTATGCCGGAGGGGTTATCTTAAACGATGTCTTCGATTATAAGATCGATAAGGTCGAAAGGCCCGAACGACCGATTCCTAGCGGTATCGTTTCCCTGTCGGCGGCATCGGTATACGGAGGGGTGGTTTTGGCCATTGGCGTGCTCTTGGCCTTTTTGGTTTCGACCTTGTCGGGAATTTTGGCCATAGCCTTGGCCCTTTCGATCCTACTTTATGACGGTGTGGCCAAAAAGTACGATTTTTTTGGCCCGCTGAGTATGGGGCTTTGTCGGGGGCTGAACCTCATTATGGGAATGTCCTTGCTCGGTAACCTGCAACTGTGGTGGCTGGCGGCCATACCCGTGGTCTACATTTTTGCCATTACCTTGATAAGTAGGGGCGAGGTACATGGGAAGAACAAGAACGATATCGTTTTGGCCGGGGTACTTTATCTGGCGGTACTCTTAGCTGTGTTATCGGCCGCTGCATTTTATACGGATTCCTTTTTGATTACGTTGTTATATTCGACACTATTCGCTTTTATGGTTTTTCGCCCTTTGGTCAAGGCTTATTCCGATAACTCGCCGAAGAACATCAAGAAGGCCGTAATTGCCGGGGTCATGTCGCTGATCATATTGGATGCCGCCATAGGGGCTGCGTTCTCGGTTTGGTGGTACGGTTTGGCCATATTGGCCTTGCTGCCCATTTCGATGGCGCTCTCTAAACTTTTCGCCGTCACTTAGGGCGCCTGTAAAAAAAATATATAGCATGTTTAAAACAATTGAACGGAATTTTAAGGTCGAATATCAATACAGGCTCTTCTTTGCCCAAGGCTTGTTCAAGGAGGACAATACCTTGTTCAGGGACTTGGTCAAAGGGTATAAGGACGAGCCCGTAAAGCTCCTTTTTGTAATCGATAGTGGAGTGGCCGGTGCACACCCGTCGTTAATGGACGAAATTAGCGCGTATTGCAGGACCTATTCCGAAAACCTTATACATACCCAAAGTATCGTCGTGCAAGGGGGGGAGGCCTGTAAAAACGGTGAAGAACACGTAAACAAGGTACTCAATGCCATCAATGAATATGCCATTTGCCGGCATTCCTTCGTCGTGGCCATAGGCGGGGGAGCGGTTATCGATATGACGGGGTACGCGGCCGCCATTGCCCATAGGGGCGTCAAGCTGATACGTATCCCTACTACGGTGCTTTCCCAGAACGATTCGGCCGTAGGGGTAAAGAACAGTATCAATTTCTTTGGAAAGAAGAACTTTGTGGGAACCTTCGCCCCTCCCTATGCCATTATCAACGATACCGATTTTTTAAGGACTTTGGAGCATCGGGACTGGATATCGGGCGTGGCCGAGGCCTTAAAAGTGGCCCTGATCAAGGATATAGACTTTTTCAAGTACCTCGAAGACAACGCCATGAAACTTGCAAAAAGGGATATGGAGGCCATGCAGTACACCATATACCGCTGCGCCGAAATGCATATGGACCATATTGCCGAGGGAGGCGACCCCTTTGAAAGCGGCTCTTCAAGACCGCTCGATTTCGGGCACTGGGCGGCCCATAAACTGGAACAAATGTCCCATTACGCGCTTAGGCATGGCGAGGCGGTTGCCAAGGGCATTGTGCTCGATGTCGCCTATGCCAGGCTGATCGGACTGATTACCGAGAAAGACCTTTACCGCATCGTATCGGTGTTTCAAAATATAGGTTTCGACCTAAGCCTGCCCATTGGTTCGGAAAGGGAGACCGACGAACTATTGAAGGGAATTCAGGAGTTCCGGGAGCATTTGGGCGGCCAGTTGACCATTACCTTGATTTCGGCAATTGGGGTAAAGCACGATGTTCATGAAATAGATGGGGCGCTTATGAAAAAGGCCTTAAATTTGGTTAACGAAATCTCTGAATCTAAAGCCGTATAATTTTGCATATCAATAAAGATTTTCAACTTACCTATTGCACCAATGTACACCCGGGATCCGATTGGGAGACCACCTTTGAGAGTATTAAAAAACACGTTCCGGAAATAAAAAGGCAAGTTGCCGACGATCGGCCTTTTGGCCTTGGCCTACGCCTTTCGAACAAGGCCAGCGAGGAACTGGGCACGGGGCAACGCCTTACCGAGTTCAGACAATGGCTCGATACCAACGGCCTTTACGTATTTACCATGAACGGGTTTCCCTATGGGAATTTTCACAACGAACGGGTCAAGGACGATGTTCATGCACCGGATTGGACAACAAGGGAGCGTTTGGTCTATACCAAACGAATGTTCGACCAGTTGGCCGCTATACTTCCCGATAGACTCTCCGGGGGCATTTCAACGTCTCCCGTAAGCTATAAATATTGGCACACTTCGGAAGAGGCCACAAAAGAGGCTTTTGATACCGGAGCTAAAAATATGGTTGAGGTAGCCGTGCATTTATATAAAATAGAACAGGAAACAGGACAATACCTGCACCTCGATATTGAGCCCGAACCGGACGGGATGCTCGAAAATAGCGAGGAGGTACTGTCTTTTTTTTCCGACTACCTCCTTCCCGCCGCCAAGGTGTATTTAGGGGCCGAGTTGGATATGGACGGGGTACGGGCCGAGGAAGTGCTGAGAAGGTATATTACGGTCTGTTACGACGTATGCCATTTTTCGTTGGCCTTTGAAGAACCGCGTGACACTTTTGAACGCTTGGCCAAGGCAGGTATCCGAATAGGAAAAATACAGGTTAGCGCCGCCCTGAAGATCATAGCCGACCCCAAGGGCAACGAGGCGATTTGGGAGGCTTTGTCGCACTTTGATGAGCCGGTATACCTGCATCAGGTTACCGAACAAATCGATGGAAGGGTAAAGACCTATAACGACCTTCCGATCGTACTAAAGGAGAAAAAGGCATTTGAAGAGTTAAGGGCGCATTTTCACGTACCCGTTTTCCTGGAGAAATTTGGGGTGCTTTATTCCACCCAAGACCATATTCTAAAAGTGGTGGAATACCTGAAAGAACACCCTGTCTCAGAACATTTGGAGGTTGAGACCTATACGTGGGACGTACTTCCTCCCGGCTTAAAAAAAGACTTGACAGAATCGATAGTAAGGGAATTGAACTGGCTTATTGAAAAGTTCTAAAAAATGAAGAAAACGGTAGTTATAAACGTGGTTGGGCTTACCCAACGGCTTATCGGGGAACACACCCCGTTCATAGAATCGTTTTTGAAAAATGGAAGGTCGGCCTATATCGACCCGGTCGTTCCTGCGGTTACCTGTTCGGCCCAGTCTACTTATTTGACCGGAAAACTCCCTTCGGAACACGGTATCGTGGGTAACGGTTGGTATTTTAAGGACGAATGTGAGGTTAAGTTCTGGAGGCAGTCGAACAAGCTTGTACAGGCCGAAAAAATTTGGGACAAGCTCAGGAAACAAGATCCCCATTTTACCTGCGCCAATATGTTCTGGTGGTACAATATGTATTCTACCGTGGATTTTAGCGTTACGCCCAGACCCAATTACCTGGCCGACGGACGTAAAATTCCCGATATCTATTCCCATCCTGCCGAACTTCGCGATACCCTTCAAAACGAACTGGGCACCTTTCCCTTGTTTCAGTTTTGGGGACCGAAGACATCGATAAAATCGAGTAAATGGATAGCCGATGCCACCATTCGTACCGACGAGATGCACGACCCGACCCTGTCTTTGGTGTATCTTCCTCATTTGGACTACAACATACAGCGGCACGGACTGGATTTCAAGAAAATAGGAAAAGATTTAAATGAAATAGATGGTGTGGTAAAACAATTGGTGGGTCATTTTAAGAAGAGGAACGCGCAGGTAATCCTTCTTTCCGAATACGGTATCACCAATGTGAACAATCCTGTGCACTTGAACCGAATTTTGCGTTCGAAGGGCTATTTGGCCGTACGTGTGGAAAGAGGTCTCGAGCTATTGGATGCGGGGGCCAGCAAGGCTTTTGCGGTAGCCGACCACCAAGTGGCCCATATTTATTTGAACGACCCAACGGTCAAGCAAGAGGTAAAGGCCCTTTTGGAGACCGTTACGGGCGTTGAGAAGGTGTTGTCGGGCGAGGAGTTGGAAAAGGCCGGTCTCGCCCATGAGCGATGCGGGGACCTAGTGGTCTTGGCGGGACCCGAATCGTGGTTTACCTATTACTTTTGGTTGGACGACAAAAAGGCGCCCGACTACGCGAGAATGGTCGATATACATAAAAAACCGGGATATGATCCGGTCGAAATGCTGACCGACCCGAAAGATAAACTGGTCATGCTTAAGGTCGTGGGTAAATTGTTGAAAAAGAAGATGGGCTTCCGTACGGTCATGGATATCATTCCCCTCGACGCCACCTTGATCAAGGGGTCGCATGGGCGGGTTCCGGAGGATAAGGCCGATTTCCCTATATTTATTTCCGACAACCCCACGGCATCGTTTGCCAAGGAAATCAAGGCGACCGAGGTTTTTGGCTTGTTGGAACATCACCTAACGGAAAATTTATGAAAAAACTGTTCAAGGCCTTGGGCCTAATTTTTGCAGGATTGTTCATTTGGGCGGCCTATCTGCAATACAATGATCCCGATGCCTTTTTATGGTATATAATTTACGGCTTGGCCGCTTTGGGTTCCCTCTTTTTCGCCTATGGCAAATTGGGTTTCGTCCCTTCCTTTGTCCTGTGTTTGGCGTATTTGGTGGCCACTGCTTTTTTATGGCCCGACAAGTTCGAGGGGTTTACCATTGGGGAAGGTGATATCGTAAACATCGAAAGGGGCCGTGAAGCTTGCGGAATGCTGATCGTGGCCATGGTTTTCTTGGTGTATTCGCTTAGGATCCGATATCGTAAAGATAGGGAGCGGACCAATTAAAGATCGAGGTCGAAGGTTTGCCTCAAAAGGTCTATGGCCGGGTTCTTTTCCCTGAGTTTTTCATACTTTTCCTCCGGTGTAAAGGCAAATTTCTTGGCGGTTTCCTCGTTGACGGTAATCTTAAGGTTTATAAAATGATTGTTCAGTTTCGATTTGAGATATTCCATCAAATCGTACTGTTCCCGCTCTATTTCCTTCTTCATCGTACTGTTCGGAAGTTCTATCCAAATCGTGGTATCTTGTAGGAGTTTGGGTACGTCCGAACTTAGGTTCGACGCCAGGATCTTACGGCCCTTGGCATCGATTTCATTCACGAAATCGGCCCAATGGCGTTGCATTTCCTCTTCGGTAAAGGGCGACCTGGGCAAACTATTCTCATCAATGGTTTGGTCCTTCTTATTGTTTTCGTGGGCCTTTTTTGCCTTTAGGCTGGATAAGGAAAGGGCCGAAATCCGTTTGTTGGCGATGTCCAACTTTAACTTTTGGTCTTTTTCGGAAAGCAAATCGGGGCCTTTGTCCGTGTTTTGTTCAATCTGGGGCTCAAGCTGGGGCTCGGGCTCGGCTTCGGCAAGGGCCACTTCCACTTCCTTTTCCATAGGGGCCTTTTGTCCGGCCTCTTTTTCCACTACAACCGCAGGGGCGGGTGGTACCGGTGATGGCTTCGGTGCTTGGGAGGTACCATCCCCGGTCGGGTTGGGCTGGGGCGACGGTGTTGCTGTACCTGCATCGGTGGTGGCCGATGCGGGCCTTGCCTTTTTAAAATGGGAAGCAGGGGCAATTGGGGGCTCTTGACCTAAGGCAAGGCCGTTGCCGTCAAGGTTTTTTTTTTCGCTCCCAAAACCTATGGAAGCCAGTTTCATTAGGGTCAGTTCGACCAGCAACCGCTGGTTTTTACTGGTCTTGTACTTCAGATCGCAGTCGTTGGCCAGATCAAGGGCCTGGAGCAGGAAGCTGTTCCCCGTTTTTCGGGATTGCTCCAAATAGTGCTGCTTTGCCGTGTCGCCGACTTCGAGTAGGTTGATCGTATCTTGATGTTGGCACACCATTAAATCCCTAAAGTGCGATGCAAGTCCGCTGATAAAATGATGGCCATCGAAACCCAGTGACAAGGTTTTGTTGAACAGTAACAGCAGGTCGGGAATGTTGTGTTCCAAGATTAAATCGGTGGCCTCGAAATAGGTGTCGTAGTCGAGCACGTTCAAGTTTTCGGTTACCGCTTTTCGGGTGAGTTCCTTGCCCGAAAAACTGACGACCCGGTCAAAGATGGAAAGGGCGTCCCTCATGGCACCGTCCGCTTTTTGGGCGATGATGTGCAGGGCGTCGTCCTCGGCTTCGATACCTTGGTTTTCTGCTATATATTTTAAATAGTTTGCGGCGTCTTTGACCGTAATCCGCTTAAAGTCGAATATTTGGCACCTCGATAATATCGTGGGTATAATTTTGTGCTTTTCGGTGGTCGCCAAAATAAAAATGGCGTGCTTGGGAGGCTCTTCCAAGGTTTTTAAAAAGGCGTTGAAGGCCGATTGCGAGAGCATGTGCACCTCGTCGATGATATAAACCTTGTACTTGCCTACTTGGGGAGGGATACGGACCTGGTCGATAAGGTTGCGAATATCGTCTACCGAGTTGTTGGAGGCCGCATCGAGTTCAAAGATATTAAAGGCGAAATCTTCGTCTTCCCTTTCGGTACCGTCTTGGTTGATCTTTTTTGCCAAGATACGTGCGCAAGTGGTTTTTCCGACCCCCCGTGGGCCACAAAAAAGGAGCGCTTGGGCCAAGTGATCGTTTTCAATGGCATTGGTCAGGGTGTTGGTAATGGCCTGTTGCCCAACAACGTCTTTGAAGGTTTGGGGTCTGTACTTGCGTGCCGATACTACAAAAGGTTCCAATAGAAATGAATTAGTGATACATAATTCGTAAGTACAAATATAAAAATAGCTGGGCTTCGATCGTTTTATTTCGAAGCGATAAAGTCTTAATTTATCAACAATTAGTCTAATTTTGCCGTGAGCAGGCCACCTTGTCGCTGCCATCCGAATTATTTCGGGTGGGAGAGGAAAGTCCGGACACCACAGTGCGGCATAGCGGGTAACGCCCGTCGTCCGTTTTTTTGACGGATAGGACAAGTGCAGCAGAAAGAATGTACAGGTAAGGCTGTAGTGAAATCAGGTAAACTCTATGCGGTGAAACGCCATGTATATCGGTGTTTGAGGGTTGCACGCCCAAGCCGAAGGGTAGGCGGTTCGATTCCAGCAGCAATGTTGGAACTAGATAAATGACAGGGAAGGGCCTTCGGGCCTTACAGAATCCGGCTTATGGCCTGCTTATTTTTTTTGTAAATGATGGTGTTTCCCTTTATGGGGTTCCGCCGTTATCGAAAAAACTGAAAACGCTGCCTCCGTATTTTCGTTTTTCGCTAAAATGATCGAGGTGGGACAGGTCCATATGGCTGGCGTGCTCAATGATCAAGGCCCCATTCGCTTGCAACATCTTCCTTTTAAATACCAAGTTCGGAATCTTTTCGAATTCGGCCAGTTCCATATCATAGGGCGGGTCGGCAAAAATGATGTCTTCCTTGCCCATCGATTTTTCCAAATAATCGAAGACATTGGCCTTTATGGCGTTTATTGGAAATTCAAGGGCTTCGGAGGTTTCGTTTATAAACTTTACGCAGCCGTAATGGTTGTCTACCGCCGTGATACGTCCTGTGCCCCTGGAGGCAAACTCATAGGCGATATTCCCGGTGCCGCTAAAAAGGTCGAGCACCGAAATTTCATCAAAATAATAGCGGTTGTTCAGGATATTGAAAAGGGCCTCCTTGGCCATATCGGTAGTAGGCCTGACCGGCAGTTTTTTCGGGGCGGCAATGCGTTTTGCCTTGTGTGTTCCGGAAATAATTCGCATTACAGGGCGTTTATGACGGTAAAATCTATGGCATCCCTACTACTGCCGTAATAGGCATGGGGGCCGAAATCGGGAACGAAAATAGATACGTTCTTGATATACCGATAGCAGATGTCGTAAATCTCGTCTCCTTCGTCGACAGCTCCAAAAAGCTTTAGGGGTACGGTTTCCGAATCGAGCTTTAACTGTTCGAGGGCAAAGAGAAGGTAGTATAAAAAATCTTCCTTGGTGTTGTAGAGGTAGCTGTTGAACAGAAGCAGTTTCTTTTGGTCGATTATGGTGAGGTCCATTTGCCTTTCCTGGACATAGACGAAACAGACCGCTTGCTTTGCCTGGGTGTATCCGTTCAAAAGCGACTCGACCATTACGGTTCCGTTGTGCTTAAAGGTAAATTCTCCAAACAGTTCGTATATGTAATTGTTGATGTTTACAAAGGGTACATAAACATTGACAATATCGTGGCTTTCGAACTCGTCGTAGGCCAAATGGTCGTTGGCCAATATCTTCGCGTTGAACTTTAGGTAGTTGGCCAATTCTTCGGTACTGAACAGTGATTTGGGAACGAGTCCGAAAAGGGCATTTCTGTGTACGACGACCACTTCGGCAAAGCGTTCATCCGCCAAGTCGTTCTTTTGAAAAAGTTGTTTTAAGTGTTTGAGGACCTCGTATGGGGTGAGTGTTTTTTCAAAGGAAAGACGTTCCGATTTGAGGACCGAGTTCGATTCGGAATCGAAAGCACAAAAAGAAAGTCCATTCAGGCCGACCTGAATGGACAATTTTTTAAAGTTATCTTCCGAATGATCGGTGATGTTATTTATCGCCTTTTTTGTCATAGACAGGTGGCCAGTTACCGCTTGTACTAACTTCGTTCATGGAGCCTACCTTGATTGTCGGCCCGTTTACCTCATCCACACCGATTTCCGCCTTTTCCTTGTCCAAAAGGGTTTTGGGTTGGTCGTAAAGTATTACGGACTTGTCTACCTTTACTTCAAAAACAGGGGCCCTGTAACCACTTTTTTCAATGAAGCCGGCATCCATCTCAAATTTTTCGCCATTTTGGGCGAAAGGTACTTCCGCCAAACTTTTATAACGATTGTCGTTTTTGAAAAGTGAATCCCTAACCGCTACCGTACCTAGGGTATCGATGATTTTTACCTCTTTCAACAAATCGATCTGGTAGGTCTTG
Organism: Pseudozobellia thermophila; assembly: GCF_900141855.1. Taxonomy (GTDB): domain Bacteria; phylum Bacteroidota; class Bacteroidia; order Flavobacteriales; family Flavobacteriaceae; genus Pseudozobellia; species Pseudozobellia thermophila. Next base: position 1,124,884 of record NZ_FQYU01000002.1, on the reverse strand, counting down.
TCAAATTCCATATATGAAGAGTCGCGCTGCTGGGTAATGGTGTACATTCCCGTATCGATGAACTTGATCAGACTGTTGAAATCCTTGGCGTAGCGTTTGTTAACCGTTTTGTAGGCCTCCTGTGCGTTTCTTATATCCTTAAGTTTGTGGATAACCTGTGCAAAACGCTCCTGCTTCACTTTATTAAATTCGATTGGGCCTGTTACGGATTGGTAAATGGCATATCCCAGTCCTATACAAACGATCCAAAGTACAATTTGAATTACGGTCTTCATTTTTCTATTAGTGTATTTAAATTTAGTGGTTAGGACAAATCTACAATTTTTTTTCAATCGCAAAAGTATTTACAGTAAAAATCATGTTTATCTTTGAGCACTATGGTCAGTCTAACAGATGCTTCTTTTTATCGTTTATTGGTCGAAAAATTTCCCCACGAGCCTACCTTGAACCAATCGGTCGCCTTACAGAAATTGTCGACTTTCGTTTTGTCGAAAAACACCGATACGGTCTTTATGCTAAAAGGTTTTGCCGGAACGGGAAAGACCACTTTGATCGGTACCCTCGTCAATACGCTTTGGAAAACGACACAGAAGGCGGTGTTGATGGCCCCTACGGGGAGGGCGGCCAAGGTAATGTCCAATTACTCGGGTACCCAGGCCTATACCATTCATAGAAAGATCTATTTTCCGAAAAAGCAGGGTACCGGCGGGGTGCAGTTTGTGCTGGCGCCCAATAAGCACAGAAATACCATATTTATCGTTGATGAGGCTTCGATGATACCCGATGCCCCGGTCGATTCGAAATTGTTCGAGAACGGCGCCCTTCTAGACGATCTTTTGATGTATGTCTATTCGGGCCATAATTGCAAATTGGTTCTGATCGGCGATACCGCCCAGTTGCCCCCCGTTCATCTGGACCTTAGCCCGGCCCTTGATGCCGATAGGTTGGCCCTGAACTACAACAAGGAAGTCGTCAAGTTGGAACTCGATGAGGTGGTACGGCAGGCGGAGGACTCGGGTATTCTGGCCAACGCCACCTTGCTTCGCGAACACCTTCAAGGGAGCTTCTATGAGGGCTTCAAGTTTAATGTTGCACCTTATAAGGATATTGTCAGGCTTATCGACGGGCACGAAATACAGGAAGCTATCGATACCTCGTATTCGGAGAACGGAAAGGAGGAAACGACCTTTATCGTACGCTCGAACAAAAGGGCGAACCTATATAACGAGAACATTCGCAGCCGCATTTTGTTTTTGGAGAGCGATCTGGCCGTCGGCGACTATATGATGGTGGTGAAGAACAACTACTTTTGGCTCAAGCCGAACAGCGAGGCCGGCTTTATTGCAAATGGCGATATTATCGAGGTTCTGGAGATTTTTTCCATCAAGGAGCTATACGGTTTCAGGTTTGCCGAGGTAAAGGTACAAATGGTCGATTATCCGAACCAAAAACCCTTTGAGACCGTGTTGTTGCTCGATACCATAAAGGCGGTTACCCCCTCGTTGTCGTACGAAGATGGGAATAGGCTTTATCAGGAGGTGATGAAGGATTATGCACACGAAAAGTCGAAGTACAGGAAATTTCTCGGGGTAAAGAACAACAAATATTTCAATGCCCTGCAGGTCAAGTTCTCCTATGCCATAACCTGCCATAAATCACAGGGTGGCCAATGGAATACCGTTTTTGTCGAACAGCCCTACCTGCCCAACGGGATCGATAAGGAATACCTGCGATGGCTCTATACGGCCGTAACACGGGCTAAAAAGCAGCTCTATCTTATCGGGTTTAAAAGCGATTTTTTTCTTGATGGGGAATGACTTAAATTCGTAGCCTTAAAGTAGTTATCCCATTTTAAAGTTTCTGAAGCCGTACGGAGACGCTGAAATTTGGCCTGTTGGGCTGCTTTATCGAATTGAATATGCGCTAAGAACAATTGACAAATGACTTCAGAGACCATCATAAGTATTTTTTTGGGTGTGGGCCTGGCCGCTTCGGTCGGTTTTCGCGTTTTTCTACCTCTTTTCGCCCTGAGTCTGGCGGCCTATTTCGATCTGTGGCAACTGAACCAAAGTTGGCAATGGATCGGCAGTTTGGCGGCCGTACTGACCCTGGGGGTGGCTACCATTGTTGAAATCTTTGCCTATTTTATCCCTTGGGTTGACAATCTTTTGGATAGTTTTGCCGTTCCGTTGGCAGCTATTGCAGGTACTGCCGTTATGGTGTCAACGGTAGCGAACCTGGATCCATTGGTCACCTGGTGTTTGGCCATCATCGCAGGCGGTGGCACGGCCACGGCCATTAAGGGCGCCGGGGCCACAAGTAGGTTGGCCTCAAGTACCACGACGGGCGGACTGGGCAATCCGGTCATTTCGACGGTTGAAACGGGTACGGCCATGGTGGTGACCACGGCGTCGATCTTTATGCCGGTACTGGCCGCCGTCTTAGTGATTTTTATTTTGGTCGTTATTTTTACGATTTACCGAAAATTAAGACCAAGGGCCAGGACCGGACGATAAGGTGGGGCCCATGATCAATAGCAGGGCAAACCACAAGGCAAAGTTTTGAAACCCAGGTCGATTTCAATATGTATAGAAACTAAAATTCATAAGAGATTTTGAAAATCATAGCTATGATTCCGGCCCGCTATGCGGCCTCTAGATTCCCGGCGAAATTGATGCAGGACTTGTCGGGAAAACCGGTGATCCTTCGAACGTACGAAGCTGCCGTAAGAACCGAACTTTTTGAAGAGGTATACGTCGTAACCGACAGCCCGCTTATTTTTGAAACCATTACCAATGCGGGTGGAAAGGCCATCATGAGCCAAAAGGAGCACGATTGCGGAAGCGATCGGATCGCCGAGGCAGTGGCCGATATGGATGTCGATATCATCGTAAACGTACAGGGCGATGAACCCTTTACCGATAGACAGAGCCTGGCCGGGGTACTTGAAGTTTTTCATACGGACGATAAAAGGGAAATCGACCTGGCCTCCTTAATGGTCAGGATCGATGACGACGAAGAGATACAAAACCCCAATACCGTAAAGGTTATCGTAGACAACCGCAGTTTTGCACTGTATTTTTCGCGTTCCCCGATACCATTTCACCGGAACAGCGAAATCGATGCCGTTTATTATAAGCACAAGGGCATATATGCGTTTCGCAAAAGCGCCTTGATGGATTTTCACAGGCTGCCCATGTTGCCCCTTGAAGCGACCGAAAAAATTGAGGCCATTCGATACCTGGAGTACGGAAAAAAGATCAAAATGGTCGAAACCGACGTTACCGGCATTGAAATCGATACCCCCGACGATCTGAAAAAGGCACAGAAGGCATGGAAGTAGACTTTAGCAATATCAAGGTAATCGGCTTCGATGCCGACGATACCCTGTGGGTCAACGAAACCTATTTTAGAAATACCGAAGAACAGTTTGCCTCCCTTTTGGAGCGTTACGAGACCAAAAACAAGATCGATCAGGAACTCTTCAGGATGGAGATCAAAAATTTGGAGCTCTACGGCTACGGCGTCAAGGGCTTTGTTTTGTCAATGATCGAATCGGCGCTCGAATTATCGAACAACCGCATTTCGGCACAAACGATCGGCGAAATATTGCAGTTGGGAAAAGACATGTTGCTTCAGCCCGTCGAATTGTTGAAGGACGTAAAGGAGGTTTTACGGCAATTACAGGGCAGGTACCGATTGATCGTACTTACCAAGGGCGACCTTTTGGACCAGGAACGTAAGCTCGAAAAATCGGGCTTGTCGAAATACTTTCACCACGTAGAGGTCTTAAGCGACAAGAAAGAGGACAATTACCGTCATTTGCTCGATCATCTACAGGTCGATGTCAAGGAATTTTTGATGATCGGAAACTCCTTAAGGTCCGATGTGCTGCCCTTGTTGAACATTGGGGCCCAGGCCGTGCACGTCCCCTTTCATACCACTTGGCAGCACGAGGAGGTGAAAATAGAGGAAAACGATTATGATTATTTAAAAATAGGCAAGCTCTCCGATATTCTTGGATATTTGAAGTAGGGTGGGCGACCTGACGGGTCTTATCGCCTTTGGGGCGATACATAATTTAGATTGGATGTATATGGAGTTTAATAAGAATCAGGGAATACAGCAAGTTGCTTCTAAGCCAAAGACCAACTATAAAAACTTCCCCATGGTTCCAAGGGTTATTTTTGGAAAAGGCAGTTTTGATCAATTGGGGGAAATTTTGCTTCCCAAGAGACGGCACGCCGAGGCGCCGTTTATCTTTTTGGTCGACGATGTTTTTGAAGGAAGGGAGCTGGCCGAGCGCATTCCCCTGCTTTTCAACGATCGGATCATCTTTGTTTCGGCGGACGAGGAGCCCAAGACCGACCAGGTCGACGCACTGGTCGAAAAGGTCAGGGACGACTACGGGGAGCTGCCCTCGGGTATCGTGGGTATTGGCGGGGGAACCTTGATGGACCTGGCCAAGGCGGTATCCATCCTATTGACCAATAAGGGAGGGGCATCGCAATACCAAGGATGGGACCTGGTTCGGCAACCGTCCGTTTACCACGTCGGCATTCCGACCATTAGCGGCACCGGGGCCGAAGTATCGCGTACTACGGTGCTTTTGGGACCTGAAAAAAAGCTGGGCATCAATTCCGATTATACCACTTTTGACCAAGTGGTCCTCGATCCCGACCTGACCCAGGGGGTTTCCAAGGAACAGTGGTTCTATACGGGAATGGATTGTTATATACATTGTATCGAATCGCTACAGGGTACCTATCTCAACGCCTTTAGCCAAAGCTATGGCGAAAAGGCGCTCGATTTGTGCAAAGAGGTGTATCTGGGCGATATTTCGACCGAAGAATCGCGCGAGAAATTGATGATGGCCTCTTGGCACGGGGGGATGAGCATCGCCTATTCACAGGTGGGGGTGGCCCATGCCATGAGTTATGGCCTAGGCTTTGTACTCGGCGTCAGGCATGGAATCGGCAACTGTTTGGTGTTTCAGCATTTGGAGGAGTTCTATCCCGAGGGGGTGGCAACCTTTAAGGAGATGCAGAAAAAACACGGTATCGTAATGCCCAAAGGGGTCTGCTCCGATTTGACCGACGACCAGTTCCACACCATGATCTCGGTGGCAATGGGTATGGTCCCGTTATGGGAAAATGCGCTCGGACGGCATTGGCGGGAGGTCGTTACGCCGGATAAGCTGGAAGGAATTTATAGAAAGATTTAAATTTCATTTCGGTATTTTTGCGTTGCACGCCGTACTTGGTGTGTTATGGAATCATCGAGAAAATAATCAAAACTAGATCCTACCGTGCAGCAACTGGCCCGATTTATTTTTTACAAGGTATTGGGGTGGCAAATGGTGGGTACCTTTCCCGGCCATTTGAAGAAGTTCGTGATTGCCGTGGTGCCACATACCAGCTTTGTCGATTTTTTCTTGGGGGTGCTCGTTCGTGCCGTATGGAAGGAACCTATCAATTGGATCGGAAAAAAGAGCCTTTTTAAACCGCCCTTCGGTTGGTTCTTTAGGAAGATGGGAGGAGCGCCCATCGACAGAAGCCGTAAAAGCGACACGGTTTCCTCTACCGTCCAAATTTTCAATGAAAGGGATGTCTTTCGTCTTACCATTGCCCCGGAAGGAACCCGAAAAAAGGTAAGTCGTTGGAAAACGGGATTTTACTATATCGCCCTCTCGGCCCAAGTGCCGATTGTTCTCGTGGCCTTTGATTTTGGTAAAAAGCAAATCAAAATTTCGGAACCTTATACCCCAACAGGCGACATAGAGGCCGATTTGGCCCTATACCAGACGTTTTTCGAAGGGGTCGAGGGATATAAAAGACGTTGATTCGACCGAACATGGCCCGTTGGTCCGAACCGTCAAAAGCGTCGTTAACACCTTTGGCAATGTTTGGTGCCAGGGCTTGGTTTTATTCCTGCATCGTGTGGTACACGTTCTGCACATCGTCGTCTTCCTCTATTTTTTCGAGCAGTTTTTCAACGTCGGCCGCTTCTTCCTCGGTAAGTTTCTTGGTCACTTTCGGGATGCGTTCAAAACCGGAGGATAGAATTTCTATTCCCCTGTTCTCAAGTTCCTTTTGTATGGCCCCAAAGCTTTCGAAAGGGGCATATATCAAAATACCGTCGTCATCCACAAAGACTTCCTCCGCGCCAAAATCGATCATTTCGAGCTCGAGTTCCTCGGGGTCGATACCCTCGGCAGGAATCCGGAAATTACAGGTGTGGTCGAACATGAATTCTACGGAACCCGAGGTGCCCAGGCTACCATCGCATTTGTTGAAATAACTTCTGATATTGGCGACGGTCCGCGTGTTGTTATCGGTAGCGGTCTCAATTAAAATGGCAATGCCATGGGGGGCATAACCTTCGTAAAGTACTTCCTTGTAATCGCCCAAACTTTTGTCGGAAGCTCTTTTTATGGCCCGTTCAATATTGTCTTTCGGCATATTGACGGACTTCGCATTTTGAATTACGGCTCTTAATTTAGAGTTTGAGGCCGGGTCGGGGCCGCCTTCCTTAACGGCAATGACAATGTCTTTGCCTATTCGTGTAAAGGCTTTGGACATTGCAGACCATCTTTTCAATTTTCTTGCCTTCCTAAATTCAAAAGCTCTTCCCATAATTTTTGAATACTAATGTTATAATGGTCGCAAATTTAAAAAAATGTTCGACTACTAGGAAAATAAAGGCAGTTGTGTCACTTTCAATAAGAAATAGCCCCTATGGCAATCGCCTGTCCATTAATCGCTCTCAATGATCTCTTCGATGCTTTTTGCCAATTTAAAGTCCTTTTCCGTTACTCCTTCGGCATCGTGGGTGTTGAGCCGAATGCTCAAGGTATTGTACACGTTTTGCCAATCGGGATGGTGCCCCTGGGCCTCGCATTCAAAGGCAATACGGGTCATGACGGAAAAGGCCTCCTTGAAATTCTTAAACTCAAACGTGGTTTCGATGGCCCCATCGACGTATTCCCAGCCCTCCAATTGTTCCAATTCCTTTTCGATTTCGACCTCCGTTAATTTTTCCATTTTCTTACGGGTTTTAATATTGATACTTGGTTTTAGCGGTATTCGGGATTTTCAAAGCCCCATCGCGATCCACTGTCCCATGCCTTTCTCGAGTTGCCATAAGCGGGATAGCCTCCGTTCGATTTGAGCATATGGGCCAGATGGAGCATGTTATAGGTCATAAAGGTAGTATTCCTGTTGGTAAAATCATTGGTCTTCGAATGGGCCTCTTCATCGAGATAACTGGGACCAGGGCCGATTTCTCCCAACCAGCCACAATCCGCTTGGGGCGGAATGGAATATCCCAAGTGCTGCAAGGCGTAAAGTATACCCATGGCGCAGTGCTTTACGCCGTCCTCATTGCCGGTTATCACGGTTCCGCCTACCTTGCCGTAATACAGATATTGCCCTTTTTCGTTTTGTTTGCCCGACATGGCGTAAAGACGTTCGATGACCTTGGTACAGACCGACGAGCGTTCGCCCAACCAGATCGGGGTGCCCAAAACCAGTATGTCGGCATCGTAAATGGTTTCAAAAAGTTCGGGCCAGGCATCCTTTTCGCCCCCTTCCTGGGTCATGTCGGGCTGCACCCCGTAAGCAATGTCGTGGTCGACCGCCCTGATATTCTTAAAGGTCACGCCCTCGTTTTTCATGATTTCTTGCGACACATCCATCAAACCTTGGGTATGGCTTTGGGTCGGCGATTTCTTTAAGGTACAATTGACATATACGGCCTTGAGCGAACTGAAGTCTGTTTTGTTTTTCATAACTTTTTGTTTTTAAGCAAGTTATGAAATAAGCCCTTTTTTTTGGGCTCCATAGCGGTTTATTTTTGACGTAATGGCTATCCCATAATGTGGTGGTCGATTACTTCTTGATAGGTCACCTGTAGGTTCTTGGGGAGTTTATTGTCTTTCGGAAGTACCGCTAAATACCGCTCTTCGTTTGAAGTAAAAACCCTTTTGTATATGGGCGTGAAGTGGCCAATGCGATCTACGGTTTCCTTGACAAAATCTTCGTGGTGTACCAGGTCTTTGCTGCCCAAATGGTAGATACCCGTTTTGTTTCGGTTGATCAGGTAGTGGATTTGTTGCGTTAATTTATCGTCGTTGGTGACGTTTATGATCAGGTTGGGGAATACTTCCACGGGTTTGTTTTCCCATATGTTTTTCTTTATTTCCTTGATCCGAGGCGATCCGTTGCCGAAGACCATTGGGATTCTAAGAATACACATCTTCTCTTGTGGAAGCCTTAACATCATGTTCTCTATCTTGATCTTCAATCGGCCGTAGACGCTCTCCGAGAGGGTTTTGTCGTACTCGTAGGAGGGGTACTTGCGATAGGCGTCAAAAACATTGGCCGATGACAGGAAGTAGAGCTTGCATTCGTGGTTGGCCAAATATTCGACGATATGGTGATGGGCCTGGATCTGGGCGGCAAAATTTCCACGTACGGCCGATATGATCGTATGGGGCCTTAGCTTTTCGAGTATTTCGAAGACATCGTCTTCCTCTAAATTGTATTTGAAGAATTGTTGGTTGCCTTCAAAGGAGCGCCTTGCGTTGAAGTAGGTGCCATAGGTATCAAAGTAATTACAAAGCTCTTTGTAAATAGCATTGCCCAAAAAGCCACTGGCTCCAAGTATGAGGATCTTTTTGTTCTCCAAAATCAAAATATAGATAAACCGGTATCGGATGTTAATTTTTCAAGGGCCTCCATTCCTAGTTTCGAGTTGCCTTTTTTGTTGAGACCGGGCGACCAACAGGCCACACAAAACGTATTCGGCAATAGGGCGACGATGCCCCCGCCAACACCGCTTTTTCCGGGTAGGCCCACCTCGAAGGCAAATTCACCGGCTTCATCGTAAAAACCGCAGGTGAGCATAAGGGCGTTGATCCTTTTTACCTGATGGGTATTCAAATAGCCTTGGCCCTGCATGCATCGGCCCCCATTGCCATAAAGAAAAAAGGTTTTGGCCAATTGGGCACAGCTCATTTCAATGGCGCATTGGTGAAAATAGAAATCGAGGACCAGGTCGACATCGTTCTTCAGGTTGCCGTATGATTTCAATAAATGGGCGGCCGCAAAATTTCGAAAGCCCGTAGCTTTTTCCGAAGCCGCTACCCGTTCGTTATAGCTTATAGAACGATCGTTCGCGATGTTTCTTATAAAAGCCAGAAAATCTTCCTTCGGTCTTTTTAGCCGCGACACCAATATGTCGGCAACAACAATGGCACCGGCATTGATCAAGGGGTTTCGCGGAATCCCGTTTTCCTGCTCCAAAAGCGAGAGGTGGTTGAAGGGGTCGCCCGAAGGCTCTACGCCTACCCGTTTCCATAAGTCCTCGCCTATAAGGCCCAGGGCCATGGTAAGTGACAGGACCTTCGATATGCTTTGAATGGAAAAATTTTCGTTTGAATCGCCGACGCTATAGTTTCTTTGGTCGCTATCGATCAGGTGCATGCCGAACTTGTGGGCATCGATATCGGCCAGTTCGGGAATATACGATGCCGTTTCCCCGCGCGCATCGCTGCATGCGGCCTTCTTGTAAATGGCGTCGAGGGTCTTTTGAAAATCTGTCATTTACCTTTATAGAACGGAAGCTTCACCACGGTGGCGGCCACGGTTTTTTTCCGTATTTGTATGTTGATCTGGTTTCCAATGGCCGAAAGGTGGGTCGGTACATAGCCGAGACCAATGCCCTTGTTCAGTGACGGCGACATAGTGCCCGAGGTAACGGTCCCGATTTTTACGCCTTCTTGGTCCACGATGTCGTACCCATGTCGGGGTATGCCGCGTTCGTTGAGCTCAAAGGCGATCAGTTTGCGCTTGGGGCCGGCCTCTTTTTCTTTCGCAAGCTTGTCGCTGTTTACGAAATCTTTGTTGAATTTGGTGATCCATCCCAGCCCGGCCTCGATGGGCGAGGTATGATCGTCGATGTCGTTTCCGTAAAGGCAGTAGCCCATTTCCAACCTCAAGGTGTCGCGTGCGGCCAATCCTATGGGTTTGATACCGTACGCTTTCCCGGCCTCGAACACCTTGTCCCAAACCTGTTGAACCTCGCTGTTCTTGCAATAGATCTCGAATCCCCCGGAACCCGTATAGCCCGTTGCCGAAATAATGACATTGGCAATACCCGCAAAATCGCCCACTTCGAAATGGTAGAACTTGATGGCTGCCAGGTTGACCGAAGTCAGCGCCTGCATGGCCTCCACCGCCTTGGGGCCTTGGATGGCCAGTAGCGAGAACCCGTCCGAAATGTTTCGCATTTCGGCACCGATATTTTGGTTGTACCGGCTGATATGGGCCCAATCCTTATCGATGTTCGACGCGTTGACCACCAATAAATAGGTCTCTTCCTTAACACGGTAAACGATAAGGTCGTCCACAATTCCACCGGTTTCGTTGGGCAGACAGCTGTACTGGGCTTTGCCCAGGGTCAGCTTTGATGCGTCGTTGGAGCTCACCTTTTGAATCAGTTCAAGGGCTTTTGGCCCTTCGATCAGAAATTCGCCCATATGCGACACGTCGAACACCCCGACCCCGTTGCGGACGGTTTCGTGCTCTATGTTAACCCCTTCATAGGAAACCGGCATACGGTAACCGGCAAAGGGAATCATTTTGGCGCCCAAGGCGATATGGGTCGGTGTCAAGGCTGTATCTTTCATTGTAACTTTGTATTAGAATTTTGCAAATCTATTGAATTAATTAGGTTTAGAATAATTGACATTCGTTATGTTTGACATAATATTTTGTTCGTTTTTTACGGAGCAACCCAAAAACCAAATACCATGGACATTGAAAGAGTAAGACCGTATTTGATCATGTTGTTGTTTGTTTGTGCCGGCCTGGGTGCCCAGGATATTCCCAGCGATTTTCTTCCGGCCGACTTTCACAAGGGGAGAAGGGATGAGGTGCGCAAGATGATGCCGCCCAACAGCGTGGCCGTCTTTTTTGCCAACCCGGTAAGGAACCGGGCCAATGATGTGGACTATGTCTACCACCAAGATCCCAATTTTTATTATTTGACGGGATACAAGGAGCCCAACGCCGTACTGTTACTTTTTTCGGAAACCCAGTATGCCGATAATGATGATGGCTATGATGAAATACTCTACGTTCAGGAGCGCGACCCCAGGGCCGAACAATGGAACGGGAGACGACTTGGCATCGAAGGGGCCAAAGAGCGTTTGGGTTTTAAGAAGGTGTTCAACGGGGCGGATTTTTCGAAGATCGACATCAACTTTCAGGGCTTCGATTCGGTGCTCTTCCTTGATTTTGAAAACGATGTTCGCGATACGGGAAACAACGCCGACCTGTTTGATTTGATCAAAACCTTTAAGGAAAAGGCGAACTATCCCGCCGATTACGACGCGACCAAACAACAATTGTATGCCATGATCACCTCGACCGATATCGAAAACAGCGCCAATGTGGCCCAAGTATTGGGGCGGTATTTGAACAGGGACGAAAGGCTTGGGGAAGACGAACTGTTGAGCGGGTTTGTAAATGCGGCCGACGACAATTTGCGCAGCGACATCAAGGAAAAGGTGTCCTTAAAATTGGCCGGCAACAATCTTAATTCCGTTTTGTTACAGGAAATTATGGCCGGTTTGCGCGAAACCAAGACCGAAGAAGAGCTCGTGCTGCTCAAAAAGGCGATCGAAATATCGGCCGTAGGGCAGATCGAGGTGATGAAGGCCATGCATCCGAACATGTCGGAAACCGAGATCCAAGGGGTTCACGAGTACGTCTACAAAAAATACGGGGCGGAGTATGAGGGCTACCCTTCGATCGTGGGCGGCGGAAACAACGGGTGTATCTTGCACTACATCGAGAACAACAAACCGAAAGTGGGCAACGATCTGGTGTTGATGGACCTCGGTGCCGAATACCATGGGTATACGGCCGATGTTACACGGACCATACCGGCGAACGGCAAGTTCACCAAAGCGCAAAAGCAGATCTACGACATCGTTTACCGGGCCCAGGAAGCCGGGATCAAGGCCAGTGTGGTGGGGGCGCCTTTTCAGGCGCCGGGGCAGGCCGCCAGCAAGGTGGTCGCCGAAGGCTTGATGGAACTGGGCATCATTTCAAGGGAAGAGGACGCCCGAATATATTTTCCGCACGGAACCTCGCACTATCTGGGCCTCGATGTACATGACAAGGGTACTTATCGCCCGTTTAAGCCCAATACCGTTATTACCGTAGAACCGGGTATCTATATCCCCGAAGGAAGCGATTGCGATAAGAAATGGTGGGGCATCGCCGTTCGGATAGAGGATGATATTCTAATTACCGAAGAAGGTCCGGTCAACCTTTCGGCCAGGGCTCCCCGGACTACCGAAGCCATCGAAGCCATGATGGCACAACCGAGTCCCTTGGACGATTTTAAACTGCCCCAATTGGATTAGTGAAAGAATCAAGCATTAAAAAAGGGCCCCTCGAGGGCCCTTTCCTTTTTATGAGGACAAAAGATACTTCTTGAGTTCTTCGTAGTTCTTGATCTCTATCGATTTCTTTTCCCTGTCCATTACCTTTTGGATCTGTGGCGGAATATCGACCTGTTCGCCAATGGTTTCCTCGACCACGTCCAAAAACTTCACGGGGTGTGCCGTTTCGAGAAAGATTCCATAGGTGTCGGGGTGGTCTTCCAAATAGGTTTTTAAGCCCAAATAACCTACGGCACCGTGCGGATCGGCAACATAGCCGTCTTCCTTGAAAATTTTGAGCATGGCGGCACGGGTTTGTTGGTCGTCGAAGGAATAGGAAGAAAGGTTTTCTTTCAGCTTTTCAAAATCGTCGTCGTACAAGTGGCGTATGCGCACAAAGTTACTGGGGTCGCCCACATCCATCGCGTTCGAAATGGTAGCGGTGGAAGGTTTTGGGCTATAAGTGTTCGTGCGCATGAACTGGGGTACCGTGTCGTTTACATTGGTTGCCGCCACAAAGTGCTTAACGGGCATGCCCAATTTCTGGGCGACCATGCCGGCACAGATGTTTCCAAAGTTCCCCGAAGGAATGGAGAATACGATTTCCTTTCCCTTTGCTTTTGCCTGTTTATAGGCGAACAGGAAATAGAAAAGTTGGGGCAGCCAGCGGGCCACATTGATCGAGTTGGCCGATGTCAGTTGCATTTTTTCCAAAATGCCATCGTCTAAAAATGCCGTTTTGACCATTTTTTGGCAATCGTCAAAGGTACCGTCTACCTTGAGGGCCGTAATGTTCTGCCCCAAGGTGGTCAATTGCCGTTCTTGAATATCGCTTACCTTGCCATTGGGGTAGAGTATGACCACTTTTACGCCTTCGACCCCCAAAAAGCCATTGGCAACGGCCCCGCCGGTATCTCCGGAGGTGGCTACCAAAACGGTTACTTGGGTATCTTCGTTTCGTGAAAAGTAGCCCAGGCATTGGGCCATAAACCGTGCGCCGACATCCTTAAAGGCCATCGTGGGGCCGTGAAAAAGTTCAAGGGTGGCTACATTTTCCTCAATTTCCACTACGGGAAATTCGAAGTCCAAGGTATTCGCCAAAATGTTCTTGAGCGCTTCGTTGGGTATGTCGTCGCTGACAAACTGATGGATCGCATTAAAGGCGATTTCGGTAGGGGACAGGTCTTCGATACGGTCAAAAAACGAATCGGGAAGCGGCGTGATGCTTTCGGGAAAATAAAGGCCCCGGTCGGGAGCTATACCTCTAATGACGGCTTCTTTGAACGAAACAGGTGGTGCTTGCTTGTTTAGGCTGTAAAATTCCATTTAGTCTAGTATCTTAATTCCTTGTGTATTGATTTTTGAAACGTGTACGTCGTAGTCTATTCCTATACTTTGGTACACTTCGGTCATTTTTTCGGCAACCTCCCGCGCCTTGGCCTCGCCCTTGCTAAAGGCGAATATAGAGGGGCCCGAACCTGAAATACCGCAGCCCAGGGCGCCCGCTTCCTTGGAGACGGATTTTATTTTATCGAATCCGGGAATCAAAATGGAACGGATGGGTTCGACGATATAGTCTACCAATGACCGGCCGATTAGGTCGTAGTCTTCGGTAAACAGGCCCGCAATCAATCCGCCGACGTTTCCCCATTGTTTGATCCCATCGGCCAGGGTGATATGGGTTTTTAAAATTTTTCTCGAATCGGAGGTACGTACCTCGATCTGGGGGTGGATGACCGTTGCATAAAGCTGGTCCGGACAATGAATGGGGATGATATCCAAGGGTTCGTAACTTCTGACGAGGGTAAACCCCCCGAAGAGGGCAGGGGCTACGTTGTCGGCATGGGCCACCCCGCTGGCCAAGCGTTCGCCCTCCATGGCGAATTTCACCAATTGCAAGGGAGAAAACGGCCTGTCGAGCAATTCGTTGATGGCCCAGACCGCACCGGTGGAACTGGCGGCACTGCTGCCGATACCGCTTCCCGCCTTTATCTTTTTGTGGATTTCGATCTCAAAACCGAATTTGGAACCGCTCTCGGCCAATAGGGCCAGGCCGGCCACCCCGGCCACGTTTTGGTGGGTTTCCCTCGGAAGGTCCTGTCCCGTAATTTCCGTAATCCTTATGCCTTTTTCGGGTACTTTTCTGATTACCATTTCGTCACCGACGGAGTCCAGGGCAACCCCGAGTACATCAAAACCGCAGGAAACATTGGCAATGGTGGCGGGGCAAAAGATTCTTATTTCGTTTCTGCTCATGTCTTAAAAGTTTCCTATTCGAATAATATCGGCAAAAATTCCCGAGGCGGTCACTTCGGCCCCTGCACCGGCCCCTTTGATGATCATCGGTTGGTCGGGGTACCTTTGGGTGTAGAACAGAACGATGTTGTCGCTTCCTTCCAGATTGTAGAAATCGTGGCCCTTTGGTATTTGCTGAAGCCCCACACTGGCCTCCCCGTTCTCGTATTGCGCTACGTATTTTAACTTGCTGTCGGCCTCGGCCGCCTTGGCGTACATCTCCTGAAAACGGTCTTCATATTTGATCAGGGAAGCAAAAAAATCTTCGTTGTTGTCGGTGTTAAGGCTTTCTTCGGGGAGAAAGGGGATGTTTTTAATATCGCCTATTTCGAGTCGGTTGCCGCTTTCCCGGGCCAAGATGAGAATTTTCCTCATTACGTCGATCCCGCTCAGGTCTATTTTTGGATCGGGCTCGGTATAGCCCTCCTCCTGGGCCCGTTTTACGATATCGTGAAAGGTGGTCTTGTCGTTAAAGTTGTTGAAGACGAAGTTGAGACTGCCCGAAAGCACGGCCTGGATCTTGAGTACCTTGTCCCCCGATGCAATCAAATTCTTAAGGGTGTCGATAATGGGCAGGCCCGCCCCGACATTGGTCTCGAACAAAAACGGGGCATTGTAGGTTCGGGCCAGGTCTTTGAGTTGTTGGTAGTTGTCGAACTCCGACGAGCAGGCGATTTTGTTGCAGGTCACTACCGATATGCTATTGCCGAGGTAGGAGTGGTAGGTAGAGGCCACTTCGTCGCTGGCGGTGTTGTCGACGAAAATACTGTTGCGATAGTTCAGTTTTTGTACGGTGCCGAAAAATCGGGCCTTGTCGGCCTTTTCGCCCTGGGCTAGCCTACTTTCCCACTCGTCAAGGGAAATGCCGCCCTCGTCGAAGGCCATGGTGCGCGAGTTCGAAATACCGATCACCCGGATGTTCAGCCTTAATTTTTCCTTGAGATAGGCATGCTGTTGGCGCACCTGTTCCAAAAATTTCGAGCCAACATTGCCCACCCCCATAACAAAGAGGTTGAGCTGTTTTACGTTTTCCTCGAAAAACTCCTCGTGGAGGGCGTTTAGTGCTTTTTTTACATCGCCTTCGTTTATGACCGCCGAGATATTGCGTTCCGATGCGCCTTGGGCAATGGCCCTTATGTTAACGTTGTTCCGGCCCAAGGTACTGAACATCTTGCCGCTGAGGCCTTGGTGCTTTTTCATGTTGTCTCCCACCAAGGCTATGATGGCCAAGCCGGTTTCGGCAATGGCGGGTTTGATTTTGTTGCGTTCGATCTCCACTTCAAAGGCGGCGTTTACGATTTCGACGGCATGTTCGATATCGGCCTCGGAAATACCCACGCATATCGAATGCTCCGATGAGGCCTGGGTGATAAAGACCACGCTGATACCGTGTTGCGAAAGCACTTCGAAGAAGCGTTTTGATATACCCGGGATGCCCACCATGCCCGGTCCCTCGAGCGAAAGCAGGGCCATTTTGCCAACATGGGTAATACCGCGTACAGTCTTGCCCTTCTCGTTTTTGTTCTTTGTGATCAAGGTGCCGGTGTTTTCGGGACGAAAGGTGTTTTTTATATGGATGGAAATACCTTTGCTCAATACCGGTTGTATGGTAGGCGGGTAGAGTACCTTTGCGCCAAAGTGCGAAAGCTCCATGGCTTCCTCATAGGAAATATGGGGAATGGCCTTGGCCTGCTTCACCAGTTTCGGGTTGGCGGTATACATACCGCTTACGTCCGTATAGATCTCGAGCACTTCGGCATCGAGGGCCGCTGCCACGATGGCTGCCGTATAATCGGATCCCCCACGGCCCAGGGTAGTGGAATTTCCCTTTTCCGACGAGGCGATAAATCCGCCCATAACCACGATTTTATGGGTCGAGGCAGCGAAATGGTTCTTGCAATTGGCATTGGTCAACTTAAAATTGACCGTGGCCTTTTCGTTTGAGTCGTCGGTGATAATCAGTTTTCTACTGTCTACGTGGCCCGAATCCAAACCTTCCTGGGCAAAGTATTCACCGATGATGTACGCCGAAAGGAGTTCGCCGTAACTCACGATCTTGTCCGAGAGCTTAGGGGTAATCTCCCCTATCAGATAGGCACCTTCAAGAAGGGTCTCCAAGGTGTTGAGTTCACTTTTTACCTTGCTCAGCACTTTGCTTTGGGCATTGATGTTTATCAAGTCCTTTACGGTGTCGAGGTGCCTGTCCTCGATTTCCTTGAGTACCGACTTATACCCTTCGCTTTGTCGGGAGGCCAGATAGGCGGCGTTCAATAAAAGATCTGTCACGCCGCCAAGGGCGGAGACCACTACCACCAGGCTGTCGGTGGTGGTATTGGCGACAATATTTTTTACCAAGTTTATGTTTGAGGCGTTGGCAACCGATGTGCCACCGAATTTTAAGACTTTCATCGTGATGGATTTAAGGAAAAAATTGTTTGAAATGGGCGCAAGAAAGCGCGATACGGACGGAATATATAATTTTGCTTACCCCAAAGGGGTAATGGTACCGGTAGTAGCGGTGAATCCATTTTGGAATGGCGTAAAAATTCTATTTCTGTCTATGTTCGACATTGGCATGCTTAAAACAAAGAACCAAAAGTAGTACTTTTGAAAACTTAATCAAACGAACCGTCCAATTTTTATAGATTCTTCAAACATTTCCCAAATATTGTTAATAAATGAAGCTATTTAACGCCAAGCAGATCTATGCTGCTGATAAATTCACGATCGAGAAACAAAATATAACCAGTACCCAGTTGATGGAGCAGGCTGCCGTACAGTTGTTTAACTGGCTTCACCTTCGCATGCAGGGGGCACAGGTAAAGATACATTTGTTCTGCGGTATCGGGAATAACGGAGGGGACGGGATGGCCCTGGCCCGGCACTTGCAGGAACACGGTTATAACATAGGGGTGTACGTGGTAAACTACAGCAAAAAACGCTCGGAAGATTTTTTGGTCAACCTCGAGCGCTTGAAGGATAGGAAAGTCTGGCCCGATTTTTTGGAAGACGGTTCTTCCTTTCCCGAAATTTCCAAAGAGGATATAATTGTCGATGCCATATTCGGTATAGGGCTTAACCGGACCCCTGACGATTGGGTAGTGTCCCTGTTCGACCACCTGCACCGAACGCAGGCCTTTATTCTGTCGGTCGATATTCCCTCGGGGCTTTTCACCGATAGGGTGCCCGAGAGGAAGGAGGCCGTTATAAAATCGAACTTTACCTTGAGCTTTCAGGTGCCCAAACTGGTGTTCTTTTTGCCGGATACGGGTAACTATGTTCAGCAATGGGAGGTTTTGGATATAGGTTTGGATGTCCAATTTTTAATGGAGACCGAAACCGATTACGAGCTGATCGGCAAGCATGAGGTGCTGCCTCTCTATAAACCAAGGGAAAAATATTCCCATAAGGGTACCTATGGCCACGCCCTTATCATCGGGGGAAGCTTTGGCAAGATGGGGGCCGTTCATCTGGCGGCCAAGGCCTGCCTTCATTCGGGCAGTGGCCTGGTGTCGGTGTTGGTTCCGAAGTGTGGCGTCCTTCCTTTGCAGACCAATCTTCCGGAGGCCATGGTAGTGGCCGATGACGACGACGAACGGATCACCAAAATAGAAGTGCCGATCGCCCCTACGGTTATCGGGGTAGGCGTAGGTTTGGGGACGGACAAAAGAACGGCAAAGGCCCTTTCCGACTTCTTGGAGGGGAACAAGGTGCCCTTGGTCGTCGATGCAGACGGACTGAACATCTTGTCGAATACGCCTTCGCTTTTGGATAAATTGCCCCCGCAAAGTGTACTGACCCCACATCCCAAAGAATTGGAGCGGCTTATCGGACCCTGGAAAGACGATTTCGAAAAGCTTGAAAAAGCCAAGGGATTCTCGAAGAAATACGATTGCATATTGGTAATAAAAGGGCATCATACCCTTACGGTCTATAACGGTCGGGGATATGTAAACACCACGGGCAACCCCGGAATGGCTACCGGGGGTAGCGGGGATGTGTTGACCGGAGTGATAACCGGACTCATGGCGCAGGGCTATGAACCCCTATATGCGGCCGTGTTCGGTGTCTACCTGCATGGCCGTGCCGGCGATATTATGGTCGAAGGGAAAGGGTATCAAGCGCTCTTGGCCTCGGACGTTTCGGAAGGAATCGGACAGGCTTTTATGGATCTATTCGCCGTGGAACGGAGGGAGGCCGGCGAGGATCAAGAAGAGGGGCGCTAAACAAGACAAGGTCGATCCGGCCTTTGGGCGCATGGATCGACCTTGATTTTTTAACTAGGAGGGGGGAGGGGCGAAGGCTATGCTTTTACCCTTCTCTTCACCCATTTCAATGCGTTGTCGAATTCGATAAAAAACTTCATGGGTTTTTTGTAGAACAGTTTCTCGATCTTAAAGTTGTGCATGTCGATTTCCTTGACCGATACGATGGCAAAGGCCTTAAGGTTTTCCAACTGTCTGAGATAGGTGTAAATGGTGGGGTCTACGGCAAAGGAATTTTTGCGCAAACTGATATATCCAAAATTTTTGTTCCTAAAATGGATTTCCGAGATACCTATTATTTGGTACATCCTTTCCAAGGTAAGGGTGGCTCCTTCATCGAATAAGGCTACCATGTAATTTTCATATACCTGTACTTTTCCAACATCCAACTGATACTCCCTGACGATAACTGTCTTTTTGGGTCGCCTCACATTCATTCCAATAAAGATTATAGTGTTCGGAGCGAAAGTAGACCTAAGCATGTGCAAAGGGAAAATTATTAGATTAAAGGCTGAAATATCGTTTTATCTGCCGTGCGCGGCATAGCTTTGTCTTCCTATTCTTTCCATTTTGGTTTTGGGCAATAAAAAAGGGAGTCGTTGATGGCGACTCCCTTTTTTTTAATTTCTTACAAAACTATTCGGTTTCCGGTGATTTTTCCGGTTTTTCGATTTTGATCGTAAGTTCTCCTTTCTTCTCGTCGAAATCCATAATGATCGAATCCCCTTCGTCTAGATTGGAATTGACGATTTCCTCGGCCAAGGCATCTTCGATATACTTCTGGATGGCCCTTTTCAATGGTCTTGCGCCATATTGCTTGTCGAAGCCTTTGTCTGAAATATAATCTTTTGCCTTTTCGCTGAGGCTTAAGTGGTAGCCAATGTCCTTGATTCGGGCGAAGAGCTTTTTCAATTCGATATCGATGATTTTGTGGATGTCTTCCCGCTCAAGCGGATTAAAGACGATTACATCATCGATACGGTTCAAAAATTCAGGGGCGAAGGCCTTTTTCAGGGCACCCTCGATAACGCTCTTTTGGTGGCTGTCTTCTTGCGCCTTCATGGCGGTGGTTCCAAAACCTACCCCTTGTCCGAAATCTTTCAGTTTACGGGCACCGATATTCGATGTCATTATAATAATGGTATTTCGGAAGTCGATCTTTCTTCCCAGGCTATCGGTAAGATAACCGTCATCCAATACCTGTAACAGCATGTTGAACACATCGGGGTGTGCCTTTTCCACCTCGTCCAAAAGGACTACGGAGTAGGGCTTGCGCCTTACTTTTTCGGTCAACTGGCCTCCTTCTTCATAACCCACGTATCCCGGAGGGGCGCCTACCAATCTGGATATGGCGAATTTTTCCATGTATTCGCTCATGTCTATTCGGATCAAGGCGTCTTCGGAGTCGAAAAGTTCTTTTGCAAGCACTTTGGCCAATTGGGTTTTGCCGACTCCCGTCTGTCCTAGGAAGATAAACGATCCTATGGGTTTGTCGGGGTCTTTTAGTCCGGCCCGGTTACGCTGTATGGCCTTCGCTACTTTTGCCACGGCCTCGTCTTGGCCAATTACGTTTGATTTGATCAGATTGGGCAGTTCGGCCAATTTGTTGCTTTCGGTCTGGGCGATCCTATTGACGGGAATACCGCTCATCATCGAAACTACGTCCGCAACGTTGTCTTCCGATACGGTTTCCTTATGCAGTTTGCTGTCTTCTTCCCATTTTTCTTGGGCGGCGGCCAACTCTTTTTCTATGCGTTTTTCGTCATCGCGTAGTTTGGCGGCCTCTTCGTATTTCTGTTTTTTGACCACACTGTTTTTGAGCTCGCGAACATCTTCAAGCTGTTTTTCAAGCTCTAGAATTTGTTTGGGAACATCCATGTTCACAATATGAACGCGCGAACCGGCCTCGTCAAGGGCGTCTATGGCCTTGTCCGGTAGAAAACGGTCGGTCATATAGCGGTTCGTTAATTTAACACAGGCGTTGATGGCCTCGTCGGTATAACTTACATTGTGGTGGTCTTCGTACTTGCCTTTGATATTGTGCAGGATCTCAATGGTTTCCTCAACGGTGGTAGGCTCTACGATTACCTTTTGAAAACGCCTTTCCAGTGCGCCGTCCTTTTCGATATACTGCCTGTACTCGTCTAGCGTGGTGGCACCGATACATTGGATCTCGCCCCTTGCAAGCGCGGGTTTGAACATGTTGGAGGCATCAAGGCTTCCTGTCGCCCCGCCGGCGCCCACAATGGTGTGTATTTCATCGATAAAGAGAATAACGTCGTCGTTCTTCTCCAATTCGTTCATCACCGCTTTCATGCGTTCCTCGAACTGGCCGCGGTATTTGGTACCGGCCACCAATGAGGCCAAATCAAGGGTTACCACCCTTTTGTTGTACAGTATGCGCGATACTTTTTTGTTGATTATGCGCAAGGCAAGGCCTTCGGCAATGGCACTTTTGCCAACGCCCGGCTCTCCGATCAACAAGGGGTTGTTTTTCTTTCTTCGGCTCAATATCTGCGATACCCTTTCGATTTCCTTTTCCCTACCGACGACCGGGTCCAATTTGTTTTCCTCGGCCAGTCGGGTAAGGTCCCGACCAAAATTGTCGAGTACCGGGGTCTTCGATTTTTTGTTCCCCTTTTGGCCCGTGGTGGCCCCAAAGGAACTTCCTTCCTTGCTATCGCCCGAATCGTCGCTATCACTGGGGAAAGACTCCGAAGTGGGAGCGTCGACGATATCGTCGTCACTGGTAATCATAAACTTGAACTGTTCCTTTACCCCGTCGTAGTCCACCTTAAGCTTGTGCAGCAATTTGGTGGTCGGGTCGTTTTCGTTTCTTAATATGCAAAGCAGTAAGTGTGCCGTATTGATCGATGAGCTTTGAAACAGTTTGGCCTCAAGAAAAGTGGTCTTAAGGGCCCTTTCCGCCTGACGCGTAAGGTGCAGGTTTTTCTTGTCCTTTTGAACGCTGCTCGGATTCGGGTTCGACGGACTCAAAATTTCGACTTTACGCCGAAGGTGGTCCAGGTCGACTTCCAAAGCATCGAGAATACTAATAGCCTTACCGTTGCCATCGCGCAAAAGCCCCAACATTAGGTGCTCCGTACCTATGAAGTCGTGCCCCAAACGCAAGGCTTCCTCTTTGCTGTAGGCAATCACATCCTTTACTCTTGGTGAAAAATTATCATCCATAAATCTTATCCTTTCATCTATAAAATTAGTAAAACTATACCAATCTAACGCAAATAGTGTACCTATTATTAGATAAACCCTTGTGAATTGTGGAAAAAAGCACCTAATTATAAAATTTTTAACGTGATATGCGCTAAGGTTTTAGGGGCTTCCGGATGTTGATAAAATGTTTAATAAAGTGGGGTAGATATGCTTTGAAAGCCACGATTTTACGTATATTGGCATGTTTTTTTAACTAAAATAAATTCTAGGATTTTAATATGGCAGAAGGAGAAAAATTGATTCCTATTAATATCGAAGAGGAAATGAAATCTGCCTACATCGATTATTCGATGTCGGTCATTGTGTCACGTGCCTTACCGGATGTCAGGGACGGCTTGAAACCGGTTCACCGAAGGGTGTTGTACGGTATGCACGATCTGGGCGTAAGATCTACCAGTGCCCATAAGAAATCTGCCCGTATCGTGGGTGAGGTTCTTGGTAAGTACCACCCTCATGGCGACACCTCTGTTTACGATACCATGGTGCGTATGGCCCAAGAGTGGAGTTTGCGCTACATGTTGGTCGATGGTCAGGGTAACTTCGGTTCCGTTGATGGCGACAGTCCGGCGGCGATGAGGTATACCGAGGCCAGAATGCGCAAAATAGCGGAAGAAATGCTTGCCGATATCGATAAGGATACGGTCGACCATCAGTTGAACTTTGACGATTCGATCGAGGAGCCCACCGTGCTTCCCACACGAATACCCAACCTATTGGTAAACGGAGCCTCGGGTATTGCCGTGGGTATGGCCACCAATATGCCGCCGCACAACCTTGGCGAGGTGGTCGACGGTACGGTCGCCTATATCGATAACAATGATATCGAGATCGACGAAATAATGACCCATATCAAGGCACCCGACTTTCCTACGGGAGGGGTGATCTACGGATACGATGGGGTAAAGGAAGCCTTCCATACCGGCCGCGGAAGGGTCAAGATCCGGGCAAAGGCCGTCATCGAAGAGGTGCAGGGGCGCGAATGTATCGTGGTAACCGAAATACCCTATCAGGTCAACAAGGCCGATATGATCAAGAAGACGGCCGATCTGATCAATGAAAAGAAAATAGACGGAATAGCCAGTATCAGGGACGAATCGGACAGGAGCGGTATGCGTATCGTGTACATCCTTAAGCGCGATGCGATACCCAATATCGTCCTGAATACCTTATATAAGTATACGGCCTTGCAATCTTCCTTTAGTGTCAACAACATTGCGCTGGTCAACGGCCGGCCCGAATTGTTGAACATCAAGGAAATGATCCATTACTTCGTGGAGCACCGTCACGAGGTCGTCGTCCGAAGAACGAAATTTGAGCTTAAGAAGGCCGAAGACCGTGCCCATATCTTGGAAGGGCTGATCATTGCCTCCGATAACATCGACGAGGTCATCGCCATTATTCGAGGTTCGTCCAACGCCGACGAGGCCAGGGAAAAGTTGATGGAGCGATTCAAGCTCAGCGAGATCCAGGCCAAGGCCATTGTCGAAATGCGCTTGCGTCAGCTTACCGGTCTGGAACAGGACAAGTTGCGCTCCGAGTACGACGAAATTATCAAGACCATTGCCGATTTAAAGGACATTCTGGCCAAAAAGGAAAGACGAATGGCCATCATCAAGGAAGAGCTCTTGGAGGTGAAGGAAAAGTATGGCGATGCCCGTAGATCGGAAATCAACTATGCGGGCGGCGACCTGAGCATCGAGGATATGATCCCCAATGAGCAAGTGGTCATTACCATCTCGCATGCGGGCTACATCAAAAGGACCCCGCTTTCGGAATACAAGACCCAAAACAGGGGTGGCGTAGGGCAGAAAGCCTCCTCGACGCGAAACGAAGACTTTTTGGAGTACCTCTTTGTCGGTACCAACCATCAATACATGTTGTTCTTTACCCAAAAAGGCAAGTGTTTCTGGATGCGGGTCTATGAGATTCCCGAAGGGAGCAGGACTTCCAAGGGGCGGGCAATACAGAACTTGATCAACATAGAGCAAGACGACAATGTCAAGGCCTTTATCTGTACGCAGGACCTTAAGGACGAAGACTACGTAAATAGTCACTACGTTATTATGGCGACCAAAAAGGGTACGGTCAAGAAGACATCCTTGGAGCAGTATTCCCGTCCACGCCAAAACGGTATCAACGCCATTGGCATTCGGGAAGGCGATGAGCTTTTGGAAGCCAAATTGACCACAGGCACAAGCCAGATCTTTATCGGCTTGAAATCAGGTAAGGCCATTCGCTTCGAAGAAAGCAAGACCCGGCCCATGGGTCGAAACGCTTCGGGGGTACGGGGGATTACCTTGGCCGATGACAACGACGAGGTAATCGGCATGGTCTCGGTTCACGATTTGGAGGAGGATATTCTTGTGGTTTCCGAAAATGGATACGGAAAGCGTTCGAGCATCGACGATTACCGCATCACCAACAGGGGCGGTAAAGGGGTCAAGACCATTTCCATTACCGAGAAGACCGGAGGCTTGGTGGCCATTAAGAACGTTTCCGATTCCGACGACCTGATGATTATCAATAAATCGGGTATCGCGATCAGAATGAGCGTGGAGGACTTAAGGGTGATGGGGCGCGCTACCCAAGGGGTAAAGCTTATCAACCTAAAGGACAACGATTCCATTGCCGCGGTTGCAAAGGTGATGAAGGAGGAAGAGGAAATCACCGATACCGACATTCATGATATCGAAGTCAACACCGAAGAAGATGGCACGGCTCTTGATAATAATGCCGACGAAGAAACAAAGGAATAATTTATAACAAGTTGTAAACACTAACATTTAATTAATTGAATCAGAAAAATGAAAACTAAATTTTTAATACTTGCAAGTCTATGTTTCTCAATGGTAGGCTTCGCGCAGAAGAATGAAATCAAAGCGGCCGAAAAGGCCCTGAAGGGAGGCAACGCCGGAGCCGCAAAAACGGCTCTTGAGGCTGTATCGGGTTCCATTTCCGGTGCTGATGAAAAGTTACAGGTCCAGTATTACTTTACCCGTGGTAAGGCTTATGCCGAGTTGGCCAAGAAAGGTGACAACAGCGCCTTCGAAGAAGCCGCGTCATCCTTTCAAAAAGTTCTTGAACTTGAGGAAAAAAGCGGAAAGAAGAAATATTCCGACGAAACCCAACAGCATATGAAGGCCCTTAGTGCCGACTTGGTAAATTCGGCCGTTGAGGATAACGGAAACAAAAAGTTCAAGGAAGCGGCCGAGAAGTTGTATACCAGCTACAAGATCAGTCCACAAGACACCTCTTACCTTTACTATGCGGCGAGCAGTGCCGTAAATGGGGGGCATTACGAAGAGGCCCTCAAGTATTACGAAGAGCTTCAGGAAATAGGCTACGACGGTAGCGGCGTGGTATACAAGGCCACCAACGTAGAGACCGGCCAGGTCGAGGAGATGGACAAGACCCAAAGGGACTTGATGGTCAAATCAGGGGCTTACAAGGATCCCGTTGACGAAAAGACCCCGTCAAAAAAGGCCGAAATCGTTAAGAACACCGCCTTGATCTATACCCAATTGGGCAAGGACGACAAGGCTTTGGAAGCTTACAAGGCTGCCCGGGCGAGCAATCCTGACGATGTAAACCTTATCTTGAACGAGGCAAACCTTCATTACAAATTGGGCGATAAGGACAAGTTCAAGGAGCTGATGGCCGAAGCGGCCGCCATGGCCCCCGACAATGCCGACCTACACTATAACATTGGGGTTATCAATATGGAGCAGGGCAATCTGGAGGAAGCAAGGGTAGCATACAAGAAGGCCTTGGAAATCAACCCTAGTTATACCAATGCCCAATTGAACCTTTCCACTACCTATGTGAACGAAGGTAACTCACTTATCGACGAGATGAACAGCCTTGGTAATTCTAAGGCCGATATTGCCAAGTACGATGAATTGAAGCAGCAAAAGGATTCGCTTTTTCTCGAAGGTGCTTCAGTGCTCGAAGATGCCTTAAAGACCAATCCCGATAACCAAAGTATTCTTACCCAGTTAAAGAATATCTACGGTGCCATGGGCGACAACGAAAACTTTATGCGTATAAAAAAACTATTGGGCGAGTAATCATACCGATCGGTAAATAAAAAAAATCCTCCCGGGACTACCGGGAGGATTTTTTTTATGCCTTATGGTTCGGTAAAAAGCAGCCTAAATAACTTTCTTTATCACCCTTAGTTTAAAGGAGTACTTTGAAGTATCTACATTAAAGATGCCGGTGTGGTCTAAACGGTCGATACGTACCTTGCCGTCTACGTGAATGATATAATTATTGTCCATAATAATTCCCACATGATATATCTCCCCGTCGTTATTGTCGAAAAAGGCCAGGTCGCCGGCCTCGCTCTCTTCGATAAAACTGAGGGGTCGCCCTTGGCTCGATTGTTCCGATGCCTTTCGTAGAAGTTTGTAGCCATTGATTTTATAGACCATTTGGGTAAAGGCCGACGCATCGATGCCAAAGGGACTTTTGCCGCCCCATTGAAAAGGGGCGTTCAAATAGAGCAGGGCCGTTTCGATGAGCCCTGTCTTCTTTTTCTTTCCTTGGAAAAAGTTGCCGTCGAAAGTGTGCGAAAGTTGACCGGTGTGGCTAACCGTGGAACCTAGGACGATCGGTAGGAGGACGGAACCTTGCATTTCTACGAATGAAACCAAGTCGCAGGCGTATTTTAAGCTTTTTTTTGCCTCAATAGCGGTATAGGCCTCTTCGTCGATCAAGGTGATCTGTTGGTTTAAGACCCAGCCTTCGCATTGGTCGAAGGCGATTCGGACACGGCTCCAATACTTGCGCTGTTCGAGTACCTTAAAATGTTCGCCGTACAGCAGCTGGGAGACCATTTCGGACGAATCGGTCGCCTGGGCCCTGACTGAAACTAAACTAAGGTGACAAATACCGTATTGCATGGAGTATAAAGGAGTGGAATACGGAATTATCGTTCGACAACTATGGCAGAGGCCCCTCCGCCGCCATTACATATGGCCGCGGCCCCGATTTTGGCATTGTTTTGCGCCAGCACGTTTAGGAGCGTAACAATGATCCGGGCGCCTGAACAACCAAGGGGATGTCCGAGCGATACCGCACCACCGTTGACGTTGACGTTTTTGTCCGAGAGTCCCAATAGCTTCATATTGGCCAGGCCTACCACCGAAAAGGCCTCGTTAAACTCGAAGTAATCTACGTTTTCAATAGAAATACCGGCCTTGGCCAGTGCTTTGGGCAAGGCTTTTGCCGGAGCGGTGGTAAACCATTTGGGTTCCTGTGCGGCATCGGCGTAGCCCTTGATGGAGGCCAATGGGGCCAGGTTGAGTTCCTTTGCCTTTTCGGCACTCATAAGGACCAATGCGGCCGCTCCGTCGTTGATGGTAGAGGCATTGGCCGCGGTAACCGTCCCGTCTTTCGAGAATGCCGGACGCAGATGGGGTATTTTATCGATTTTTACGTTTTTGTATTCTTCGTCTTCCGCGACCGTAATGGGTTCGCCCCTGCGCTGTGGAACTTCGACAGGAACAACCTCGTCCTTAAATTTGCCGTTTTTCCAAGCCTCGGCCGATCGTTCGTACGACTGTACGGCAAAATTGTCTTGGTCTTCGCGGCTGAAGTCGTATTCTTTGGCACATGCATCGGCACAAACCCCCATGGCGTTCTGGTCGTATACGTCGACAAGGCCGTCTTTTTGCATCCCGTCGATCAATGTGGTAGGACCGAACTTTTGTCCGTTTCGCAAATGTACATAATGGGGTATCAGGCTCATGTTTTCCATCCCTCCGGCCACGGCGATGGATATATCGCCCAAAGCGATGGCCTGTGCCGCCTGCATTACCGCCTTCATTCCCGAGGCACAAACTTTGTTTATGGTCGTGCAGGGTGTGCTTTCGGGCAATCCGGCATAGATGGCCGCCTGCCGGGCAGGTGCCTGGCCCGTACCGGCCTGTACTACGTTGCCCATCAAGACTTCTTCAACGGCATCTGGTGACAAACCTATTTTTTCCAATGCTCCCTTTATGGCGATAGCCCCTAATTTCGGGGCGGGCACAGACGATAATGCACCCATAAAACTCCCTATGGGAGTACGTACCGCCGAGACAATTACAACCTCTTTCATTCGAAAAATTTAGTTATTGCGAAAATAAGAAAATAAAGAAGAATGTTGTGCCTGACCGGTTCAAAAGCTATCTTTCAATGTTTAATTTTCTATTTTTGGAGCAGATACCGCTAACATGCGAAAATTTCTTGACAACCTTTTTAAGAACCAATCCCTTATCTACAAGTACTTTCTTTATGTAGTGTCGGTGGCTTGTATCGTGTTTTTCTTTCCAAAAGGGGGAAAGTTCAAATATGAGTTTCAAAAGGGAAAACCATGGCAGTACGAAAACTTGTACGCCCCCTTTGATTTTTCGATAAAAAAAGGGGCCGAGGAAATTGCCCGTGAGCAGGAGGCGATAAGGAGGCAACAGGATATTTACTACCGATACGACGATTCGATACGAAGGGAGGTCTATCAAGATTTTGAACGGGGCTTTCCCTCATTGTTCAACTCCGACGATTTTGCCCCGGCCCAACTCAAGGTCCTTAAATCGGCGGGTAGGGCCATTCTCGATAGCCTTTACGAAAACGGTATCGTCATGAAGTCAAATACCGAGCGCACCGAAGGGCAGACCTATCTTATTCGCAGTAACGAGGCCCAACGGATAAAACCCGGTAAACTCTTGCATCCGCAAAACTTGGACGGGGTCATCGATCAAATTCTTAAGGCAAACCGACTTGAAGCCTATACCAAAGACTATAAGGAGCTCTTCTTTGATTTGGTCCGTCCCAATGTGTTCTATGACGCCGACCTGTCGGAGCGCGGATTGCAGGATGAACTTTCGAAAATTTCGCACACGCGGGGCACCGTTGACGAAGGCAAATTGATTATCGCCAAGGGCGAGGTGGTAGAGGCCGAGAACCTCGATATCCTAAACTCGCTAAAGACGGAATACGAGTCGGAACTGTGGGCCGCCAACAACTATTACTTTATTCTTTTTGGGTACACGGTTCTCGTCGCACTGGTCTTGCTCATGCTTTTTCTCTTTTTGAAAAAATACAGGCCTGATATATTTGAGCACAATACCAAGGTGACCTTTATCTTCTTTAACATCCTTTTTATGGTCTTTATCACGACCATGGTGGTAAAATACGACGAGGCCTATGTTTTCGTCGTACCCTTGTGCATCTTGCCGCTGATCTTAAAAACCTTTTTCGATGCCCGTTTGGGCCTCTTTGTCCATGTGCTGACCATTCTTATCCTGGGCTTCGTGGTGCCCAACAGTTTTGAGTATATCTTTCTACAGATCATAGTGGGGGTGGTAACCATTTTAACCGTTTCCGAGCTATACAAGCGGGCCAATCTCTTTATCTCCGTGGGGCAGATTACCTTGATCTATGTGGTAGGGTATTTGGCATTTCATATCATACACGAAGGCAATTTGGACAATATAGCATGGTTTACCCTAGGGCTGTTTTTGTTGAACGGTATGATTACCCTGTTCGTACAGCCCATGATCTATATATATGAAAAATTGTTCGGTCTGGTTTCGGATGTTTCGCTGCTCGAGTTGTCGGATACCAACTCAAAATTGCTGAAAGAGCTTTCGAACAAGGCACCGGGAACGTTTCACCACTCCTTACAGGTGGCCAACTTGGCCGAAGCCGCGGCCAATGAAATCGGGGCCAATGCGATGTTGGTCAGGGTAGGGGCCTTGTACCACGATATAGGTAAAATGGGCAACCCTACCTACTTTACCGAAAACCAGATCACCAATGTCAACCCGCACGATGAGTTGTCGCCCAAAGATAGTGGCCGGATAATTATAGACCACGTGATCAATGGGATCGAGATTGCCAAAAAAAACAACATTCCCGATAGGGTCATCGATTTTATACGTTCGCACCATGGAACGACCTTGGTTTACTACTTTTATATGAAGGAAAAAGAGAGGAATCCGGATACCGATGAGCGCGAATTTAGGTATCCTGGTCCCACGCCCTTTTCAAAGGAAACGGCCATCCTCATGATGGCGGATTCGGTAGAGGCCGCCTCAAAAAGTCTAAAAAACCCGACTTTTACCGTTATCAACGATTTTGTGGAAAAAATTATCGACGGCCAGATGCGGGCGGGGCAATTTTTAAATGCGAATATTACCTTTAAGGAAATCGAAAGCATCAAGAAGATCTTTAAGCAGAAACTGACCAATATTTACCATTTGAGGGTGGAATATCCTGAGTGACAGCCAACTGGTTTTGTATTGAAAAAAAGTGTTTAAAATAGTTGCGATACCCGTTTTGATAAATTACATTTGCATCCGCAATTTAGCCCGACGGAATTCGGGAACGTTCATAGAGAGAATTATTTAGGAGAGGTGCCGGAGTGGTAACGGAGCAGATTGCTAATCTGTCAGCGCGTAAGTGCTGCCCGGGTTCGAGTCCCGGTCTCTCCGCTTTTTCCAACATACCTCGGGGTGTAGCGTAGCCCGGTTATCGCGCCTGCTTTGGGAGCAGGAGGCCGCAGGTTCGAATCCTGCCACCCCGACCGAGAAAATCCGATTACAATTGTAATCGGATTTTTTGTTTTTAAGGGTTTATGGAAGATTGTTTTTTATCAAAACCATGGATTGGCTATATGGAGGTTGACGACCTATCTGTTCTTGAACACTTTCCTATCCCTTCCCTTTTTTGAGGAGTGATTCAACTATCCAAAATTGTTTTGGAAGCCGGGTCTATCTGGCAGCCGGGAACATCGATAAGAAATGGACCTGGCCCATCCAGAATTGGGGCCTGGTGGTCCGGCAACTTTGATATTGAATTTGGGGAAAGGATACCCTTGGAAGTAAATCCCAATCCCTTTGGGGCTAGCCCCAAAGGGATTGATAGACCGCAGAGTTTTAATTTACAGACCCACTCGTCCCTGAACGAATCGTTGAAGCTCTCGATAAACGGATTATCGGTAGGTTTTCCAGGCCTTGGGAAGTCCAGCTCCACCCCGTTCCCATAGGCCCATTCTTCCAATACCTTACTGATGAACTCGCTCCCGTCGTCCACTTTGATACGCTTTGGCAGTACTTCGTTTCCAAAAGTAATCGTTTCCATCACCTCCACGACATCGCTTCCCTTGAGGGACTTTCCGGCATGTATGGTCAAGCACTTGCGACTAAAGTTATCTACTATAGCTAACACCCTGAAGGAGTAGGGAATAAATCTTTAAATTTGGGAATCCTAAAGGTTATAAAGGCAAAGGTACTTGAGTATTACATTATATAAGGGATTGAATTGGGTGCCAAATAAATTGGATTTTTATCTAAAAACATAGTTTTATGAAGGCTGATTTCTTTGAAAACATATACAATCACCCCAACATTAAAAAAGAAGAATATAAGAACATAATTGATGCCCATACAAAAGTTGAGTTTTCAAAGAATGAGATCATACTGAAGGAAGCTAAAGTCAGTAACGAGTACTATCTCATTAAAAGAGGTTTGTTTCGCTCATATGTTATTGATTATAAAGGCAATCAAATCACCACTGATTTTTTTGGCCCTAATGATATTCTCATCGAAGTTGCCTCATTATTTCTTCGTATCCCTTCAAAGGAAACCATTCAGGCATTGACAGACTGCGAAGTCTATAAAATTAAATTCAACGATTTTCAAGATTTGTACAGTACTATAGAAGGCTTTACCGAATGGGGTCGAAGTTGGATGTCCCAGCAACTGTTTATGGCAAAACATCGTGCGGTTACTATGCATACACAAAGTGCCTCACAACGATATTTAAATTTGGTGCAAGAAAGGCCCCAAATCATTAAAGAAGTGCCGTTAAAATACATCGCTACTTATTTGGGAATCACCGATACTTCCTTGAGCAGAATAAGAAAAGAAGTATTATCTCAAAGAGAGAACTTGTCATAGGGCAAGATTTTATTGTTTTTCTTTTTTCACTTTTGTCATACTACAAATTCAAAAGATACAAAAGATGAAAAAATTTAACCCTGTGGTATGGTTCGAGATCTATGTAAATGATATGGATAGAGCGGCAAAGTTTTACCAAAATGTACTTCAAGTAACACTGGAAGATATGAGCGACCCAACAAATAAAAATGTTCAAATGAAATGTTTTCCGAATGATATGGAAAATTACGGTGCAGCCGGTGCTTTGGTGAAAATGGAAGGGATAACACCTTCTGTAAATGGAAGTCTCGTTTATTTTGGTTGTGAAGATTGTAGAATCTTGGAAAATAGGGCATCGGAAAATGGGGCGGAAATTATTCAACCCAAAACGGCTATCGGGGAGCACGGTTTTATATCTATCGTTAAGGATAGTGATGGAAACTCGATAGGATTTCACTCTATGAACTAGGGAAAATAATAGGATTCCAAAATGACCAAAATAGTATCCAGCCCCAACTGTGGCAATTCACCCAAAATGGAATTTATAAAACAATACAATATTGCCTTTGCCAAAGGCGATATAGCCTTTTTAATTGAAAATGTTACGGATGATATAGTTTGGCACATTATCGGGGACAAGACAATGGAAGGAATAGAAGTGTTTGCCGAGGAGTTGGAAAAAATACAATCCGTCAAAGCCTCAGAACTGATATTAGACCAAATACTGTCCCATGGAAAGGAAGGGGCTGCAAACGGATGGATGACCATGGAAAACGGAAAGCGATATGCGTTTTCCGATTTTTATGTTTTTCAAAGCACAAAGGGTGAAAAGGTAAAAGCCATTACCTCCTATTGTCTGGAAGTATAAATCGCTTGAAGAAAATGAAAATTAATGCCCAAATAAACACTACCTCAACCATTGTTGAGATTTTCAAAACCAATGTTGGCAACCAACAGTTAGCCAGCAAGATAGTAGCTGACCTTAATCAATTATATCCTGAGTACCGTATCAATTTTGATTTAGAGGATTGTGATAAAGTACTTCGTATAGAAAGCTACAATAGTATTGATGTTTTTGGGGTTCTCAACTATGGAAAATTAAATAACCTTGAAATAGGCCTTATAGAATATTAAGGAAGATTGAAAGTCATATTTCCATAGCTAAGTTCTTGTTTTAGCGGTAGGCAACAAACGGGGTCTTTAAGTGCCGCTATACAATACCCTACATTTTTTTAATAATCTTTACTTTGTGCAAATTCCATAAACTTCATTACCAATTGGTGTTTGACCAATAAAATGGCATCCTATTTTTTCGGTGGCAGGTCCAATCGATAAATCTTTCCCTTTTCCATAATATACGATTATTCCCCCTGTTTTTTGTAACTGAGGTATTGTACTGTAAAGGTATAATTTATAAGCTTCTTTCCCTTCTACTTCTTGTTCGGGCCTTAGATGTTGCAAATCGGTATAATCAGCTGTTTGTTTAAACTTTAGT
The DNA here is from genome assembly GCF_900141855.1 of Pseudozobellia thermophila. Classification (GTDB taxonomy): domain Bacteria; phylum Bacteroidota; class Bacteroidia; order Flavobacteriales; family Flavobacteriaceae; genus Pseudozobellia; species Pseudozobellia thermophila. Next base: position 1,091,218 of record NZ_FQYU01000002.1, on the reverse strand, counting down.
AGATTTAGCAGTACAATTTCGCCCCTTATCTTTAAAGTTTTGATAAAACGGTTTATCGGAATCGGGGGTAGCTTCAAAATAGTTTTCCAAAACACCTTTCACTCATAGTAGTCCAATTGAATGGAAGTCCTATTTCGGGATGGTAAAATATTTGAGATAGAGGTGAGCCGGACTAATTTGGACGTAATCCAGAAGCCCTATAATACCGGGATTTCCTCTGATTGGAGATATGACGGTTTATATCTCAATGGCCATAGGGGCTTTTAGGGATGGCCGACCTTTAAATCCAACTATAAGTTTACTTGAGGTTAAATATAGACTTCGAAAACACTTGTTTGGGAGTGCCGACTATTTTTATGCATGGGTACACAACCCATTGCCCACTGTACTTTGGAATTTTGGAATAAAATCACATCAACCAAGACAAATCTGTCGCATACTTATGCCTTACGCTTAAGGTTTCTTATTTAATACAGTGAAATAAAATAAATTAGACATGGGAGTACCTTAGTTATAATCAGAACGGCCCAAGACCAAGATTTGCTTTGTTTTTGTCCTATTGATGTAAAGCGTTTTACTATTGCTTTATTGGTACTACATCAACAAATCGGTCAACAAAATCGTTTTGGCATTAATGTAGACCTAATTATTTGGTATAAAACAGTCGATCTTTCGTAAAAATAAAATGCAAGTATCAATGCAAAGATCGAATTGCCATGCCTTTGTTCCGTTCAAGATGTAAAAAACCGAGTCCCAAAATTTTCGAGAGCTCGGTTAACTAATTAAACTAACTACAACTTAATATCCATAATTTTGTTCCAAGGAAGGAGCCTTTTCGATTTCAGACTGTGGAATGGGCAAATAGTACTGCCTGTCAAACCAAGGGCGGTTTACTACAGTATACTCTTCATTGCTCAAAGTACCGTCGATTTCTTTGGTCCATTTAAGTCCTTTGACGTCAAAGCCCAGATGTTCTTCGTTCATCCAACGTCTTTCGTCAAAGAAATTGTGACCTTCAAAAGCCAATTCGATCCGTCTTTCCCTTTTTATGGCTTCGTATAATGCTTCCCCGCTAGAGGTAATTTCGGGTAATAGGGCTCTTCGTGTAATTTTGTTTACATATTCCCGGGCGACCGCTTCGTTGCCCAAATGGTATTGCGCTTCGGCATAGTTAAGGTAGATTTCCGCCAATCGATATAGAATAAAGGGCCTATTTGGAGAGGTATCCGTAAGTCCCACTGATTCGTCCTGAAATTTTCGAATATTGTACCCGGTTTTGGATGAGTGCAGGGTGTTGCCCAAACCTTCGGGAGAATCGAGTCCGTGTGGAAAAGCATCCACATCTTCCGACAAGTAGTATTGCACATCACGGCCCCTGAACTGGGCCCCGTTGTAATTTAGGTTGGCATAGTAGCGCATTTCCCTATTGTCGTTCGGGTTGTTTGCGTCATAAAGGGGGCCGTCCGTAGAGCTTCCATCCGACATGTTGAACAACAATGCAAAGTTATGGGTGGGAGACGACAGGGCCCATCCTCCATATCCACTGGGGGCTTGGGTTTGGTTCCAAAGAGAGTTTACATCCGTTCCAAAATCATAGAAGGTAGCTCCGTAAGGCCGGGCGAAGAGTATGTCCTCGTTGGGCGACAGAAAAAGGTTTTGATATTCGGTTGCGTCTTGCACTTCGATGAGGTCCCGCGCCCCTACCAAATCGATCAATTCCTTGGCCGCGTCCGCGGCCTCTTGCCATTTATTGGGGTTGGAATAGTCATACAATGGTCCGCTTGGCTCAGTACCGGGGTCGTGGAGCTTGCTGGCTGCATACAATAAGGTTCTTGATTTGACAGCTAGGGCTGCTAATTTGGTCGCGCGGCCATATTCATTGTCGGGCCTGGTCTCAGGGAGCACACTTGCTGCCTCGTCCAATTCCGCGACAATAAATTGTACACATTCTTCATAGCTGTTTCTGGGAATATCAAAATTATCATTTAGGCCGACCGCGGTCTCTATAATGGGTACCCCGCCATAAAATTTTATCAGTTTACTGTAGAGGTTGGCCCTTAGGAATTTCATTTCGGCCTTAAGAACGGTTACCTTTTCGGTGTCCATTTGCATGGCCTCACTTTCATCTACTTCATCCAAGAAGAGTGTAATGTCTCTGATGTAATCCCAGTAGTTCCTCCATATGTCGCCCAGTACCCCTACATTGCTGGGGTTCCATCCGGCGCGTACCCTAAATAGGTCTAGGTCGTTAAAATTGAATTTGGCCTCAAAAGAGGCTCCCTCTATATTGAATCTGCGCGACCACCACTGGAATTTATTGATTCCCCAGCTTTCCGTACTATTGTAGGCGGTAAACACCAAACGCTCCAGTTGGTCGGGATTCGAATAGATAAAATCTTCGGTAAACGCATCTGACGCTTCTATTTCAAGGGCATCTTCGCAGCCAGCGGACATAAAAAATATGCCAAGGGCTAACAGGTAATAATATTTGAAACTTTTCATTATGCTTTCTTTTTTTGATTAAAAACTAAGATTTAAACCAACTGTGTACGTTTTTAAAGGGGTATAAGTGGCATCCCTAAAATTGTTATAACCGGTAGCTTCGGGGTCTAGCCCTAGGTCATAGATGTCGGAAAACATGGTAAGTAGGTTGTATCCTCTAAGAAATAACCTAAGATTGCCGAAGCCAACTACCTTCTCAGGAATAGTATATGCCAATTCGACCTCTTTTAGTCGAACAAAGGAGGCATCGTGCAGCCAAAAATCCGCTCCCTGAAAATTATCGGCGTTACCACTTTGGTTGCCGCTGTAGGGGTCTCCCAGACCAAAGGCTCTAGGATACCGCGAATCCCTGTTGCTGGGAGTCCACCGCTGATTAAAAACGTAGTCGGGTTTTGCCCCGTTTTGGTCAAAGAACACCAAGGTCTCCGCTTTTGCCTGGCCTTGAAGTAAAAAGTTAAAATCGAAGTTTTTATAGGAAAACCCTCCGAAAATACCGTATTGTATTTCGGGGATGTTTGATGATCCCACCCTAATACGGTCATCTGCATTGATGGTACCATCTCCATTGGTATCTAGATATTTGGGCTCGCCCTCAACGGTACCATCCAATTTTACCGGTGTCGATTCAACTTCGGCCTGGTCCCTGAAAATACCGTCGGTGGGGTAAACGATATAAGAATCGATAGGCTTGCCTTCCCTTTTTAATGCCTCGGGTACATCGGCAGCCTCCGCTAGGTAGAGAACCTCACTTTTGGCCTGTGAAAAATTGGCGCCCAAATTGTAATTGAAATCACCTAGATTGTGGTTCCAGGCCAGTTCAAATTCCACTCCGTAATTTTTTACCTCCCCAAAGTTCTCGGCGGGCAGCTCCAAGCCAACATAGTCGGGAATGGCAGCTACCCTTGTTGCAAGGATGTTTTCCCTTTTTTGATGAAAGTAGTTGAAATCGCCCGATAACTTTCCGTCAAAGAAACCAAAGCTTAAGCCGATGTTTTGCATTTTGGCGGTTTCCCATGTAACATCGGGGTTGGGAACGGTAGATGCGGTATACCCGTTGAGTGCCACACCCGGACTTCCAAATATGTAGTAATTGGGTTGGGGCGTGTTGGGGATTCCTCCGTATTGATACCTTGTCAGGTATTGAAAAGGGGCTATCCTGTCATTTCCCATTTTAGACCACGAAGCCCTTAATTTCAGGGAAGAAATCCAGTTTGATCCGGCCAAGAAATTTTCTTGGTCCAAGGCCCATGAGGCTGCAGCACTTGGAAAAGTTCCATATCGTTTTCCCGGTCCGAAATTGCTCGATCCGTCGTGTCTAAGGGTCAGGTCGATAAAATATTTCTTTTTAAAGTCATAGGATAAGGAACCGAAGAAGTCCATTCTTGCACTTTCGCTGGAGATTCCGTACGATTGCTGTCCTTCGTCGCTGCCGGCAAAAAGTTCGGCGTGGTCGGGCGTAGGGAAACCTCTTTTTTCGGCCCAAAAGTTCCGGGTATCGGAGTTTAAGTTTTCCAATCCGACAAAGGAACTGAGGGAGTGGTTCTCTCCAAGAGAGGTAGAATAATGTAATGTGGCATTTAAAAGTACTTCATCGTATTTCCAAAAACTTTCCCTTAGTATGCGTTCGTTGCCCCGTTGAGAGAATCCGGTCTGGGGAATGTATTCATTTGTGCCTGCCTGAAAGGTATAGTACGTCCAAGGGGTGTACCACGATTTTTCATCGTTGTTCATTTTGCGAACCCCGGCAAACCCTTTAAACCTTAGGCCATTTACTATTTTGTTTAAATTGATGTCTAGTGAGAACTTTCCTCTTAGGTCCGTACTCTTGGTATCGATAAACCCCGATTGGTTGCTGGACATTATGAATGGGTTGGCCCCGTTCTCGCCTCCAAAACCGGGTAGGCCATTCGGATAAAGGCCAACCTGGGTAGGTAAATTGGTATAAATGTGCTTATAGATAAAACTGTCGTCTACCCCCGGCTGTTCCCTATTTCCAAAGCTTCCCAGTAAATCGACCCCTAATTTGATATCATCGCTAATGTCGATGTCAAGGTTGGAGCGCACTTGTTTTTGCTTATAATCCAAAGACCCTGATTTATAGATTCCTTCTTGACTCAAAACATCGCCGCTGACAAAGTACTTTACACTTTCACCGCCGCCGGAAATCGAAATTGTGTTTCTGGATTCGGGCGAGGATTTCGCAAAGGTAAGTGCGGCCCAGTCGGTATTCGGGAATTGGATGGGGTCGGTGCCGGCGGCATAATTCTGAATGTCTTCCTGTGAATAAGGGAGTTCGAGTCCGTACCTAGAGGCGATTTCATTTTCGTAAATGGCATATTGTTCCGAACTCATTAGACTAGGGGCTCTTGTGAACGAGGATATGTTGTAGGATGTCGTAAAATTTATTTTTGGTTTTCCTGATGCTCCCCTTTTGGTGGTTATCAAAATAACCCCATTTGCAGCCCTAGACCCATAAATAGCGGCGGCACCATCTTTTAAAACGGTAAGCGATGCAATGTCTTGGGGCGACAAATTGGAAAACGAACCTGCTTGAATTCCATCGATAAGAATTAGGGGAGAGTTATTGTTTAGGGTAGATTTTCCCCTTATGAGAATGGTAGTAGCGTCATCATCGGTATTATTGCCCGCACCGTTACCGGCTCCCGGAAGGCCGCCACGGTCGTTAATAATGAGCCCCGACGCCCTTCCTGCCAACGATTTGGCAAGGTCTTTATTCGATGATTGTTCTATCGATTTGCTATCGATCGTGCTAACGGAACCGGTTAGTTCCCCTTTCTTTTTTGTGGTATATCCGAGTACAACCACTTCCTCTAGTTTGGAAGCGTCCTCGACCATGACCACATTAATCGTGTCGCCATTTTTGACGGGAATCTCCTGGGTTGCATATCCGATATACGAGAATACGAGCACTGCATCCGCATCATCTACCTCTAAACTGTAATTGCCGTCAAAGTCGGTCGTAGTCCCTTTTGTGGTCCCTTTTACAATTATGGTGACCCCAGCGAGTGGACCTAGTTCGTCACTAACCGTCCCGCGAATTACAGATTGTGGTCGGGTTGTTTCATGGGAAGGCCACAGGACCGTTCTTTTATCTGTTTCGTCCCTTTCAACAGCATATGCCGTTCCCGTTAAGTGGACCAACATAATAAGAACAGACCTTAAAACCCATTTGTTTCCACAAAGGGGAAGGCATCCTTCATTTTTATTGAATCTGGTTTTTTTCATAGTTTAGAATTGTTAAGTTAGAATAGTTACAATGTGGCCTTTCCATTGAAAAACCATTGAGCATTAGATAGTTGGAGCGTTGTGTGCTTTCCTTGTTATTTCTAATTTTTAGAGGTCTTATGCAAAAGAATGACAAAAAAGAGGTGTCTTTTTTGTCGATTTTATCTTTTGATTACATTATTTTAACCTATTTGATAATAATGGGTATATCAACTTGTGAAGGGGGTAAAAACAGCTGGTAGAATTTTCTTAGGGTAGACTTTGTTGCCAACCGGCATTTAATTGATTTAGCAACTTTTTTACCAATTGCGGATGTTTTTTCGCAATATTCAGGACTTCGGTAGGATCCTTTTCAAGGTCGTACAATTCGATGAATAGGGGCGGGTCGGACAATTGATTCTTGTTTTTCCACGCAACAAGGCGGTATTTTTGGGTTCGCATCGAATACCCCATTAAGTCGTTTTCAAACATTTGCCGGTCCCATTGTTGATGCATTTGATCTTTAATGCGTTTTTCTACCCTATCGATGAGGGGCCCAAAATAGGTTTCACGCATTTCCTTGGTCAAGGGGTTGGCGGCCCACTCCCTGAGTGCGGGGTTCGGATATTGGCTAAAGACCGCTTTTTTCCATTCCCGGTCAGGGGTATGTAAGAGTGGTGAGAAGCTGAACCCTTCGAGGTGTTCGGGTTTGGGCAATCCGGCAAGGTCGCAAAGGGTGGGATAAAGGTCTACCAGCTCTACCAAGGCATTTGATTTTGTTCCTCTGTTTTTTTGGGGAATGTTAGGTGAATTTACTATAAGCGGTACACGCGTGGCCACTTCGTAGTTTGTGGCTTTGCCCCAAATTCCCATATCTCCCAAATGCCACCCGTGGTCGCTCCATACGACGATTATGGTATTTTCCCTTAGTCCTGCTTCTTCCAGGGCCGTTAGCATCCGTCCTATTTGTGCATCGACATAACTGACCGATGCCAGATAGGCATGTTTTAAGGTTTTGGCAAGCTCGTCGCCGATCGGCCCGCTTTTGGGAATCCCGTGCCTTACCCGAAGTTCAAAGGAGGCATGGAGCCCCGTTGAAGCTCCGTCTACTGGAGGGGCGGGGTAGGTTGTTAAGGGAATGCGGTCTCTATGGTATAGGTCCCAATACTTTTTGGGTGCTTTCCAATCCAAATGGGGCAACTTAAAACCTAGGCCGAGAAAAAAAGGTTTGTCCCCATTTGCGACCATATCTTTCATGGTGGCTATCGCAAGATCGGTGTTGTAGCCATCTATATAGGTCTGGTCGCTTACATCGGCACATTCAAAGGCGGGCCCTCTTCCCAAGGCATAATGGTCGATATTGGGATACTTTTTCTTTACTTCCTTTTGGTTGTCCTTGAATATCCTTTGGTTTTCTGCAAGGGCATAACCTCCCGGTAGATTGGGCTTTTCAAAAGGAACCTTTTCCGTTGCCGGCTTTCTGCTCCACGATTTTTCGTCGTCCGTAAATTTTCCATGGTAGATTTTGCCGCAGTACACCGTTTCATATCCGTTGTTCCAAAAGTGTTGCGGCAGCGTAACAATATCTGGATTTATATCACGAAAGTATGTGTAATTCTCAATGACCCCAATGGTTTCTGGCCTGGCCCCCGTCATTAAGCTTGCCCTCGATGGACTGCAGATCGCTTCTTGGCAGTAGGCCCGTTCAAATAATATGCCCTCGCTTGCCAATGTATCTAAATTGGGGGTAATCGCGATCTCTGAACCGTAGGCTCCTATTTCGGGTCTTAAATCATCGATGGCAATAAACAAAATGTTGGGTCTACCCATGTTTTTTTTGGTCCCAAGACCGTTTTGGGCATTACAGGCCAGGTGGGTCAAAAGACATACCACGGCCAGGGACACGCTTTTGAGGATGAATTTTGTCATCATTACCGTCTTTTTTATTGTCTGTTCCAAATAATGGGAAGAAACACGCTCATTTCACCCTGCCCGCGATTGCTCCAAGCGTAGTAAGGGATCAAATGTGTGGAATAGGTCGTGAATTTGGGCTGTTCCACAACGCTGTACATACCATTGGTTTTATCGTTTCTAATCAGAATATCACCGTCGAGTGTGGTTACCCCGCCTAGAAAATCGGGCTTGTAGCTTGGGGAGAACTTCAGGTCGGAGGAGAGGTATACATCTGTGATATCGGTGCCTTTGGGCAAGTCTGCCGATTCAATGCAATACACTACCGGACCTCTTTTAAGGGCTACCTGATTGCGTATTTCTTCTATTCTTGGGTGTCCTTCGATAAATTTTGTTTCCATGGGCATATCCATTTCTATTACATCCCCGGCGGACCATTTTCTGTTGATCTTTGCAAATTGGCCCGGCGTTACGTTTTCGACCGCTTCCCCATTGACCTTGATGGTAGTGCCCTTGGCCCACTGCGGAATGCGCAATAAGAGGTCAAAGGCATCCTCCTTGCATTCATTAATGGTGATTTTAACTGCCCCGTCCCATGGATAATTGGATTGTTGCCTTAGTTTTAAGGGTGAGCCATCCAGTAGTTCGGTATTTAGCTCATTGCCGCCATAGAGGTTTACCGCAATACCGTTTTGCGACTTGCTATAGGCCCATGAAGGGGATTTGGCAATTGTTCTGACGAGGTTTGGAGGACAACAAAAACATTCTAGATAGGGTTGTCTTTCAGGAAATTCGACATTCATCTTTTCGTAATCCAGGGCGCCGTCGATTTTTCTCAACGGGTTGGAATAGTAATAATGGGTTCCTTCCAGACTAATGCCTGACAGACCGCTGTTGTGCAGTACCAGTTCCATGATGTCGCCATGTTTCGGATCGCCGCTCAACGATAACATCCTGTAATTGAACATAGAATTGCAAATGTTGGCACAGGTTTCGTTGTAGGCGGTTAAATTGGGCATCATATATTCGTCTATAAACCCTTCTTCTATCTTATCCAACCTCGACGAACGGCCATAATGCGTTTGCCCCACGGCCCCCGTAACGTACATTTTTTTATGCGTTACATTCTCCCAAAGCCTGTCCAATGCATCGATTAGGGCCTTTTCGCCGGTTTCGGCATACACATCGGCAGCACCCGCATAGTAATAAAGTGCGAGTACGGCATGGCCTACGGCCTCGGTCTCTTCCCTCAACGGAACCCGTTCTTGTACCATATCGCCAATAGGATATCCTTTTGTGGTTTCGTCATCCTCAATTTTGTACGTACCCCGCATGTTAATAAATTGCTCGGCCAGTTCTAGGTAGCGCTTGTCTTTAGTGGTTCGGTACAATTCCACCAGTCCCATAATTTGGGTTTGGTTGAAACCAAAGCGTTTTAAATGTTCTGGCTTGGGGGAGAAAAGGTCGTAAAGGTAGTCTGCATTCTTAATGGCAATATCGAGAAAATTGGTTTTGCCGGTTACCCTATTGTGTATACAGGCTGCGGTCATCAAATGTCCGCTGTTGTACAATTCGTGGTATCTTCGGTTGCTAAAGGGTTCAATATCATCCCTAATGATAATGGGCGTAGACAGGTAGCCGTTTTCTAATTGGGCCTGTGCGATGACCGAGATAATTTCGTCCAGTTCTTCCGCAATTTTTTCATCCTTGTTTACGGCATAGATGTAGGTAGAGGCCTCCATCCATTTGTAAAAATCTCCATCGTGCCACCAAAAACCTTTGTGTTCGCCTTCCTTAAGTCCTGCGGCTATTTTAAAATTGTTATAGGCATGGCCGATATCCCCTTTGAGGATTTCGCCCATATGCGGAACCATGGTTTCTTCGGCAATTTTCCACTTATCGGCCCAAAAACCTTCGGTCCAACGGCAATCGCCTATGTCTATTGATTTTAGGGCGACATGGGGGCTGTCGGAATAATTTACGATTCCCTTTCCCTCATCGAGGTTTAAGGCCAGTGTTTCTGTAGAACTGTGCGAGGAAGCGACAGAAGGCTCTTTTTTCTCCCCGGTGCACGAGATAACCTGAAATGCCAATAAGGCAAAAAGTAATTTTTTCATTTTAGTTGAGTTTTTTAGTAGTTAGTTTGATTGAAGGGGCCAATAGGCGTCCATTCTATCTATATCATCCTTTTCAAAGCTTTTTCTCAGCAACCATCGAGGTCTCAAAAGGGAACTCTCCCATTGGAACAACTCTTTGTACAAGGCTTTTACGATTTCCGGCCTTTGGGCCGCCAGATCGTTCAATTCTTTCGGATCTTCCTCTATATTGAAGAGCTTGGCAGGCCTATCGGGAAACCTTAATAGTTTCCAGTTTCCTTTTCGAATGGTACCCCGTGCATCTTTTTTCCAAAATAGGGTCTCGTGGGGTACTTTTTGGGATTTTCCGGTTAAAAACGGTAATAAGTCTACCCCGTCAATGTTTTTTAATTCATTTGCATTACCACCTGCGGCCGCATAAAAAGTGGGTAATAAATCCATTGTACTTATAGGTTTGTCGTAAGTGGAGTTGGGTTTGATTTTTCCGGGCCATTTCATTAAGAAGGGAACCCTGATGCCGCCTTCCAAATAATTCGATTTTGTACCGCTCAAGGGTAGGTTGATGGATGCATTTTTGTCCGTTGGCCCTCCGTTGTCATTCGTAAAAACGACAAGTGTGTTTTCGGCAATGCCCAATTCTTCCAACCTGTCGATGATTTTGCCCGCAGCCCTATCCAGGGCCAGAGTCATTGCGGCTACAATTTTGCGGTTTCCTTCGAGGTTGGGGAATTGTTCGAGGTCTTCCTTGGTGGCATCCATTGGTGTATGTACTGCATTAAAGGATAAAAAGGCAAAGAAGGGCGTACCTTTCTTATGGCTGCGATCGATGAAGGCCAAGGCTTCCTTGGCCAGTTCATCGGTCAGGTAGCCATTGTGTTCCTCAAAATTCCCAAAGCCTTTTTCCAGTTTGTTCAACTTTTCTTTGGGTTCTTTTTCATAGGGGAAATAATCGCGCGCGCCACCACGAAACCCGTAAAATTCGTCAAACCCGCGTTTCATGGGGTGAAATTTGTCTTCACCGCCGAGGTGCCATTTACCATAGAACGCGGTTGAATAGCCTCTTTTCTTAAGGTAATCGGCAATGGTGGTTTCATTGACCGGAAGCCCCATTGCGGGGCCGTCCTTGGCCGATACCGGACTCATGAATCCAGGCACATTGTTTTCTTCAAAACCAAAGCGCTGTTGGTACCTGCCGGTCATCAGACCTGCTCGCGAGGGACCGCAGGTAGGGTCGGTTACGTAGGCCTGAGTGAATCTTAAACTTTGTTTCGCCAACTTGTCCAAGTTGGGCGTTTTCATCTCTTTGCTTCCTTGAAAACCAAAATCCGCATATCCGGCATCATCGGCAAAAAGCAATACAATATTAGGCTTTTCCTGTGCCTTGCAGTGGATACAGCCAATCAATAATAGTAAGGATAAAAGTGTGTTTTTCATGTCAATTGCATTCATAGCCAGTTTCACTTATCTACAAATAAAATCAATTATGCCATCGTTCGATTGGATGATTTTATCCTGTAATGGCACTTTTTTAACCATTGTAGGTATGATGGGTTTCAAAAGGTCAGCCTTGCTGTGCCAAGGGCGGTATTTGATTTTTGATTGCCCTAAAATGGTCCAATAATCCGGTTGGGCTCTTTTTGGTAATCAGCTCTTTTTTAAAGAGCGAACTGCCCATGCCGACACCTATGGCACCGGCATCAAAAAAGTGCCTTAGGTTATGCCCGTCGACTCCCCCGGTTGGTAATAGCTTTATTTTATTCAAGGGGGCGAGAACATCCTTGATAAATTGGGGGCCTAACTGCGTAGCTGGAAATACCTTAACGGCCGTTGCTCCCAAGTTCCATGCCCTGTATATTTCGGTTGGGGTGTAAGCTCCGGGGAAGATCGGGATTTTTTTACTTGCACATTCCAAAATTACTTCTTCATTTATAATCGGGGTAACCGTAAATTGACTACCTGCATCCAGTGAGGATTTTAAGTCGGTAAGGTCGCAAACGGTACCTGCACCCACATTGAGTTCAGGGAAATTTTTACGTAGACTTGAAATTATCTTGGCCGCATTAGGGCTGTTCATGGTTATTTCCAAGGTAAAAAAATCCGCCTTAAGATAGGTTTCGGCTATAAATAGGGCCGTTTTTAGGTCATATCCCCTTAAAATACCCACAACGGGGGTTTGTTCAAATTTTTCCGAAGAGAAATCAGTATTGTTTTTCATGGAGGTTCAAAATTTTTTTTTGTCCTTCGAGAAGGGCTTTATCAAGTTGATCGGCATCTATGACGGTCAACTTAATTTTATCCAACACCGACGTCAAGGCCATTTGGTATTGCTTTGAAATTGATTCGGGGGCGGCCAGAATTACTTGGTCGGTATGGTGTTTTAAATAAGAGAGTTCATCGCCGATCAATAATCCACTTAACATCGCACCGTTTTCCTCAAGGTCGTGGTTATGAAGTATATGCCGGGCTCTAATACCAAACAAGGAGGAGGTCAATTTTCCGGCAAGGCCGAGAGAAACCCCATATTGAAATGGATGATAGTGGGCTTCGTCAAGTTGGCCATGTCTGATCGAATTGGATAGGATACTTTGTTTGCTTAGAACATCAAAAAGTTCTCCCGTCATATAATTGGACAGGTCCGTAAAGAAACCATCCTCAAAAAAAATGTGCTTGCTATGGGTTCCGGGGAGGATAAGAACGCCTTTTTCGAATTTTTTGACATAGTTTTCAAGCCCTATCGCCTGAACTTCTTCACCGCGCATCATTCCGTAATCGTTCTTAACCCCCGAAACCAAGTATAGGTTATAATGGGGTGCAAGCTTGATCTTTGTGGTGTTAAGGGTACTGCCCGAAAGATCGATGGGAAAACTTGAATAGGGCAATTCTTTTAGTCCAAGATTGGAAGAGGCCATTCCGGAGCATACGATGTTGTATTTTTCATTTTCCAACCTGAGAAGTTTTAACTTGTCCTTTAAAAAACTTAGGTAAAACGACAATCGGTCCTTTTGGTCCTGAACGGCGTATTTTTGGTAAAGAAACTTAACCCCGTCTTCCGATTTTAACTCTTTAAGAATGGCCAGGTTGTCTAAATCTACCAGTCTTATTCGAAAATTCGAGGTTCCCCAGTCGCAGCTTAAGAATTTTGTATTCATAGCTCTGGTATTGCTTTTGAAACCCTTTTTCTGATCAAATAGTCGTCTAGCGCAAATGACGAGCAATCTACTCCGATACCGCTGTTTTTGATACCCCCATGTGGAAGATAAATGTCGTATTTAACCCCGTTTATCTGTACTTCGCCAAACTCCAAGCGTTCTATAAAGTACTGTTGTACCTGGGCATCTTCGGTAAAGAGGTAGGAAGCTAGGCCAGCATCGGTTTCATTCGATAGCCGAAGGGCCTCTTCCTTACTGCTAAAGGGTACAAGAATGGCCACCGGACCGAAAATTTCTTTTTGCAGTACTTTAGCCTTTGAATCGTTTAGGAGGATTACGGTAGGTTCAAAATAATAGCCTGTTCCCGAAATTGGGTGGCCTCCACATAGAACCTTGCCCCCTTGATCTCTGGCCTCACCGACAATGTCCTCAATTTTTTCTACGGACATCCGATTGGCCAAGGGCCCCATGTCCCAGTGCTGGTCGGTACCGAAACCTACCTTCGTTTTTTCGAAAAGGGCCACTAGTTTTTCGGCAAAGGGTTCAATAATGTCCCTATGCACAAAAAGGCGGTTCGGTGCCACACAAATTTGGCCTGAGTTTCCTGTTTTTAGTGCCTTGGCAATTGATACGGCATCGTCGAGGGAGGCGTCGGGAAAAACAATAAAAGGAGCATTTCCGCCACATTCCATACTAAATCTCTTGATGGAGGTTCGGCTGCTTTGAACAATTAGTTTTTTGGCCGTCTCCGTAGATCCGATCATGGTAATAAGTTGGGGTATTTTGCTTTCGCAAAGGGGTATCCCTACGTTTTCGGTATCTCCGCAAATAATATTTATGACTCCTTTGGGAAAATTGATTTCGTGGCATAGTTCGCCTAGGATGTAGGCCGAGAGAGGGGAGTATTCGGAGGGCTTTATTACAATGCTACAGCCCGCAGCAAGGGCAGGGCCTAGCTTAAACCCTAGGTTGAGCAGGGGGAAATTGTAGGCCAAAAATGCGACGACTACGCCTAGAGGCTGGGAGATGACCTTGTGTTCGTGGCTTCCTTCCCTGTCATCTATAACGAGGTCTGTTCTTTTTTTGATTTCCTGTGAATAGAATTGGAGCGAGTCGGTAATGCTGGTAAGGTCTTCGAGGGTTCCTGCCCATGTTTTTCCCATTTCATACATAATGCTCTCTCGAAGCAATTCGGCATTTTCGAGAATCTTGTTTCTCAACTTGTCGATCCATTCCAAGCGCTTTTCCAGTGGAAGTTTTGACCAAAATTCAAACCCTTGTCTGGCAGACTCCAAGGTTTTTTGCGTGTCGCTTATATCGGCCCAGGAAATCGTGGCCACTGCTTTTTCCGTTGCAGGGGATATTACCTCGAATTTTTTGTCGTTGAGCGCTGCTTTAAGTTCACCATCGAAGTATAGGTTTTTATGACCGAACTTTAGGTTGCCGTTGACTTTTATCTCCTTCATTAGTGCTGTATTTAAGTAGTATGTCTAAGTTTACGTCTACCCCCAATCCGGGTGTTCTTGGTGCCTCAATGAGGCCGTCCGCTATTGAAAAGCTTTTGGTAGTGAGATGGTCCCTTAAGGGGTTTTCTGTCCTGTCCAGTTCCATGGTAGGCAAATCGTCGAACAATCTTCCGGGGTTTTTGTCAAGGTTTGCGACAAAATGGACGGCGGCACTTATGGCGATCCAAGTTCCCCAAGAATGTGGAACCACATCTTTACAGTAGCTTTGGGCCAAGGTAGCTATTCGCTTGGCTTCGGTCAATCCTCCGGCAGCGCATATATCGGGTTGGGCGATATCTACACATTCATTTTCCAAGAGTCTTTTAAATCCGAATTTTAGATACTCGCATTCCCCTCCGGCAATGGGTATCTTGGTCTTTTTCCTTAATCGACGATAACCTTCGTAGTCCTCGGGCGATACGGGTTCTTCGAACCACGATATGTCGTATTTTTCCATTTTATGGCATAGTTCCAAGGCTTCTTTGCAAGAATAGGCATGGTTGGCATCTACCATAAGTTTCATATCCGGGCCTATGGCCTTTCTTACGGCAGCTATATAGTCGAGGTCTTCTTTGATGCTAAGGCCTATTTTCATTTTTATGGCTTTAAAGCCTTGTGATTTATAGAGCTGTGCTTCTTTCGTCAATTTGGTTTTTAGGTCTTCACCCTTTGTAAAGTACAGTCCGGTAGCGTAGGGCTGGATAATGGGGTTTTTGATTCCGCCCAGTAAGACGGAAACAGGTTGGTCGAGCAATTTGCCCTTTACATCCCAAAGGGCTACGTCAATAGCGCTTATGGCGGCCTGTAGGGTGCCGCTCCTGGCATAATCCATAGACCTTCTGTACATTTCCTGCCAAAGTGTTTCGTGTTCCAGGGCTTCCTTGTCTATGAGGAATTGTCGAAAGAATTCAATGCCGGCTTTAATGACGTCGGCAGGACCGTACCCCTCTCCCCAGCCATAGGTTCCATTCTCCAATGTTATTCTCACTAGGCAGATTTTACGGGCATCATATTCCCATTGTGAGAAGTAAAAAGGAGTACCGAGCTTTTGGCTGACCACAAAGGGTTCTATTTTTACAATTTTCATGTCAATTGTTTTATGGCTATATATTAAAAGTAGGCTTTGTTCTGCCGTACGCTCTCAATAGTTGGAATATCCGAGAATACAGACAGCTATAATAAGGATTGCCAATCCAAACAGGAGGAGCTTAAATGGGGCTTTGGCATTTTTCCATTCTCCGGACCTATAGGCCCAAATATTGCTTATGATCAAGGCCAGGCCCAATAGGATGGGCCAACCTATGACCGGCCCCATATCACCCATCAAGGCGGCTCCCTGGCCGTATACGCCCAAGGCCGCAAACCAAAAAACTCCTGAAAGAACGGCCCACATATAAGCCTTTCCGCTTTCTTTTTCCCCGAACGAAGCAAAGGTTTTGTTGCGGAGCAACCTTATGATCGCGTAACCGCCGTTCATGGCAAATGCGCCCAATAAAACCACTACCCATGCGGCCAAACTTGCTTCTTGGGGGGCGACGCCAAACTCATTGACCGCCACTTGGGCTACGGGCGAGGCATTGGCAAAGCCCACATTAAGAAAGGCCGAAAGTATACCGGAAAGCACGGCTATTAAAACCCCGAGCTTGATATTGTTGTTACGTTCGAGGCCGTCGGTTTTTAAATTGTCCCTTTTTACGCCGGCAATTGCGGTAACGGCTACGCCGACCAATAGCAGCAATACACCCAGAAGAACTATTGGAAAGGACGGATTCGACAGTGCACCATCGATTTGAAAAAGGGGAATGATCGAACCCATGGAAGCGGCAAGGCCCATGACAATGCCATAGGTAATGGAAATGCCGGTTTTTTCGACGCTTACACCAAAAAGTATTCCTCCTATTCCCCAAAGAAACCCATATAGCGCTGCCTCCCAGACAACAGCTCCTCGGGTTTGGGCAATAATTTCGAACAAATTGGGCATAAGGATCAAGGCCCAGACGATAGGAACGACAATCATGGCAATAAGGGCATGTACCAGCCACCAGGCCTCCCATTTTAAAGGAGACATATACTTCATTCCCAATCCAAAAGTGCCTTGAAAGAAACTTGCTAAGATAACTAGGCTAATAGCCAGTAGGGAATTGTCCATTATAGAATAGGTTTTACAAACATTTTGACCGATGTGTCGATCAGGTTAACATATCTACAAAGAAACCTTAATAATTAGACGGACTATTAAAGCATTTTAACCACTGATTGCATTATTTTACCCCTATTGAAATTATCCTAAAATCAGGGAAAGGATAAATACGGCGAGTCCGGCCGATAGTGAAACCAGTAACGAAAGAAGGCTAAAAGATTTCAAGACCTTGGTTGTGGACAGATGATGTACTTCCTTAAATAACCAAAAGAAACTGCTGTTTACGTGGATCACTCCCAACGAACCGGCGCAAATGGCCGCAGTTGTATAACTGGGGTCCATCGTTCCATTGGTGACCATGGGCGCCACAATGGAAGCCGTGGTTATCAACGATACGGTGATCGAACCGGTTACGGTGGTAAACAATAGACCAAGAAAAAACGGCACCAGAATGCCAAGGGTTGCCAAGTCGGGAGCATCCGATATGAGGGATTCTACGATTTGGGTGTCTTTTATCACTTGGCCGAAAGCCCCTCCGGTACCTGTAATCAATATCACTATGGCCGATTTGGCGCCCGCATTTTGAAAGTGGTCGTTCAACTTTTGGGTGAAGTTGTCCTTTCTTAATAGGGGTAGTACAAATACTAGTCCGATCATCAAGGCCCAAACCGGGTTCTTGATAAACTCAACAATTCCATTATCGGCGGTAAAAATGGTACCGAAAGACATCAACAAGAGCGGTGTTAAAATTGCTGCGAAAGGCAGTACCTTATGTATTCCCCTGAGGTCGTTCATGGCTTTTGGTTTGGTATCCGATGTAACGAACGAAGCCCCTTTGGCACTTATCACCCTCATACCCAACAGCCCGCAGCCAATGGCAATTAGGGCAATGGTGATATTTAAAGGTATAATTTGACCGACCTCGATACCGAGAATGGCGGCAACGGCCAAAGGTCCTGGGGTAGGGGGGATAAGTGCATGTGCCACCGTAAGGCTCATAGATAGTGATAGGCCAAGGGTAAGTATGGAATGATTGGATTTTTTGGACAAGACGACAAGGGTGGGCAACAAGGTGAGGTAAGCAACATCCATAAAAACCGGAATACCGATAATAAAGCCAATGGCGGCCATACTATAGGGCAAATACTTTATACCGAATAATTTTATGATGCTGTCCGCTATAAGGTCCGATCCTCCCGTTGCCGACAAGATTTCTCCCAACAAGGTGCCAAAGAAAATAATCAGGCCAATCCATTTTAGGGTGTCCCCGAAACCGTTTAATAGACTTTGGGTAACGGAATGTACGGAACCACCCGAAGCCAAGCCAAGAACAAGTCCAGAAATCAATAAGGCGGGAATTGGGTGTACCTTTAGCCGGGTGACCGAGACGATCAATAAAACAATACTGGCAATGAGAACGATAATCGGTGTCACCTAAAAACGGGATTTTGTCTAGCAAACCTAAGCTAAAAAATATAGGGGGATATATACTCCATTGATCTATAGTGGCTGAATCTTAACCATTGTTCAATTAGACGGCCTCAGTGGTCCTGTTGTATTTTTCCATGTATTCAGAAGGGGTGCAGTTCAACAAGGCCTTGAACTGTCGGTTAAAATTGGTAAGGGTATTGAACCCCGATTGGTAGCAAATGGTGGCTATTTGCATATTTCCCTCGATCAGCAGACGGCAGGCATGTCTGAGCCGAATTTCATTGAGATACTGGGTGAACGACTTCCGGGTCTTCTTTTTGAAATACCTGCAAAAGGCATTGGGGGTCATATAGGCTATTTTTGCCACCTCTTCCAATTCGATTTTTTTGTCGAAATTATCCGTTAAAAATGTAATGACCCTTGCCATTCGGTCTTTTTCGTCCTTGTTGTATACATTTGGTATAACCTCGGAGCACAAGGTTTTGTAATTTTCGTTAACCGATAGGATGTCTAAAATAGTTAGCAAGCCGACAATATTGGACAATCCTCTATTGTTGACAAGCCCCAGTATATGGTTATGGACCAAATAGGTGGTCGCTTGGGAAAACTTGATGCCCCTGTCGGCCCTTTTCATCAAGGTTCGCAAGTTTTTCACTTCCGACAGTTCCAAAAACTGACTTCCTAAAAATTCGGGCTCAAATTTTATTACGACCAGGTTTACGGCCTCCCTTTCAGGGTTTTCGTCATAATATTCCTTATCGTTCTTAAATAAATGCGGAATGTTGCTGCCAATCATATAAAGCTCGCCAGGGCCGAAATTTCCTATGGAATTGCCGACGTACCTAGTACCGGTGCTCTTAATAAAATAGATAAGCTCGATCTCTTTGTGAAAGTGCCAATTTTGTTCAATACATGGCAATCTGTCCTGCCTTGCAAGAAAGGAACTTTCGGGCCGTTTTTCAGATGATTTGTACGTTAGTCTCATAATACAGGGTAGAAAAGTTGTGTTCGGTTCAAAACCGGATACAATCCATTTTAAATGAGATGGATTTCATAAATATAATAAAATTAACAATATATTGGCTTTTTAATAATATATAGGGGTAATATTGTGTAGTCCGTAATAAAATAGATTTCCCGTAAAACGTGGAGCCTTTGATAAGGCGACCTTTTGGTGGATCGATTGTGTACCTCGGAATCAATATAAGGGGGTGGTAGGCTTATTTGTACAATATGCTCCGCAACCATGGGTTTCGCGAGGTGTCAATTTTGTAAAGTTTGGAAATTTATCTTCAAATACCACGCTCTGAAGTATGTGCCTTACCTGTTCAAGTTAAGAAATAACCTAAAACACCAAGTATAATTTTGTGGAGCAGGATTGGTCTGTAGACCTGGGCAAAAAATAGCCAGGTTTAAAAAATGTTGGAGGACGGACATGTTATTGAATCATTACAACATCCTCTGCCTATCCCTAAAAGCTTTGGGCGTTTCGCCCACGGCTTTTTTAAATGCTTTGGTAAAATAGGAGTTGTCGTGAAAATTAAAGTGATGGGCAATTTCTTCACTGCTCATATCGGTATAGACCAAGTAGCGTTTAAGTTCAATGATTAGTTTTTCATGGATCAGGTCGCTTACGCTCTTACCGGTTGCCTTTTGGGTAATTCGGTTAAGGTGTTGGGGGGTCATGCACATTTGCTCCGCATAGTTGCTTACTTTTCTATTTTCCTTGAACTGTTGGTTGATGAGCGATTCAAGTTTTAGAATATGGTGTTTGGTGCTACTCCTATCTATCTCTTGGTCGGCTTCGTACAAGCGGGCCAGCTTGATCAAAATTAAAATCAAAAGAGATTCCAGGGCGTCGTACTTCATGGCTTTATCGGAATGGTATTCGAGCCATATTTTCTGAAAGTCGTCCAAGAGTTCGGCGTGCTCTTCATCGGAAAGCTGAATCAAGGGGCGATCGTAAAACCTGTGGAACATGGCCAGGGATTTTAGCCATTGTTCTGATTTCTGCCCGGCAAGAAAATCCCTAGTGAACAATATACCGTACGCATCGGTAATTTCGCTTACGGAACGAAATACCTGTCCGGGACTGGTGACGAATGCCATTTTGGGCCTCACCGCATGTAATTTAAAATCGATCGACAATTCGGCTTCCCCCGAACTAAATAAACCTAGGCCGTAGTTAACGTTCCTAAAAGGGTTTCCACTATTTAAGGCATCACCTACTTCCCCTGATTTAATAATGGAAAATCCGGGGTTGCCATCATCCTGTTTAAAACCGGTTTCCTTGTAAAGTTCAGGTAATCCGAATGCGGGTATGTCTTCCATATCAATGGGTTCAGTACTTATAAAAATGTTTACAAATAGCCACTTAAACGAGTATAGACTACTAAAATGTTCTAAAAATACCATAAATGGATGACATACTACCACAAAATTCGTTTGAACTCCTTCTAATTTTGCCCCCTTAAATTCTAATTGCCAAAAATGATGCTTGCAACAATGTTCAAAACAAAAAACAGACACCTACTTTTTCAGCTAAAATACCCCCTTATGGCTTTGTCACTTCTTTTGGCGGTAAGTTGCGGGGAGGAGGAGAGACAGGAAACCAAAAAAACAATCAAGGTACAGGTGATGGATGTTGGTACCGATTTGTCAAATAGCAACCATAGCGTCTTGGAATACAGTGGCACCATAAGCTCCGATGCTACGGTCAATGCCAGTTTTCAAGTTTCGGGAACGGTTCTTCAAATTCCCGTTCAAATTGGGGACTTTGTCAAGAAGAATCAGCTTTTGGCCCAAATAGACCCTTCGGTTTACACCAGCCGTTACGAGCAACAACGGGCCCAAGAACAGTTGGCCAAGGAGAATTTTGAGCGTATTAACGAGGTATATTCCAAAGGCAGTATCGCAGAGATTAGAATGTTGGAGGCCAAGTCGCAATACGAACAGGCCAAGGCGGCCGCCAATATGACCTACCAGAATGTTCGGCACACCAAAATCTATGCGCCCATGGATGGGTATATAAGTGAGCAATTTATGGAGGCCGGTGATTTGGCACAACCGGGTCAACCCGTGGTGGAAATCATGAATATAAAAGCGGTAAAGGCCGTAATTCCTATTCCCGATGGTGAGATAAATACACTGGGTAAAGGCGATACCGCCACAGTAAAGATTCCTGCCCTGGCCAATTATGAGATCAGTGGGGTTGTTGATGAAATTTCCATCCAGGCCAACCAAGGCTCCCCAGTTTATGCGGCCTATGTACAATTGGACAATAGCGATAAAACCATAAAACCAGGTATGGCCTGCACGGTTACCTTCAGCAATCTGGAGCATAAAAAAGGGGGAGGGCAAAGCTTGATAATTCCGTCGGAATGTATTGCCGTAACGGAAGACGGGAAGCATTTTGTGTACGTGGTCGACCAGGATCATGCAGAAAGGCGCTATGTACAAATAGGAAAGTTGTATGACAATGGTATTGCCATAGAAGATGGGTTGGGCCAAGGAGATAAGTTAATTGTCTCGGGGTACCATAAGCTTACACAAAGCACACCCGTAGAAATCGTAAAGAAGGCTAACTAAAAGGGTTGAAGAAGATGAAGAAAAAAAGCGGAGCCATAGATTGGGCCTTTAAGCATGCTACATTTCCCATAGCATTGGCAGCCTGTCTTTTTATAGTTGGTATTTATGGGCTTTTAAATATGCCCAGAAACGAATTTCCCGATTTTACCATACGTCAGGGCTTGATCATTGGGTCTTATCCCGGAGCATCTTCCGACAAGGTAGAGGAAGAGTTGACCTCGAAGGTAGAAGCGTTTTTATTTGCCTATAACGAAGTGGACAAGACCAAGACTTATTCTTATTCCAAAGATGGGGTCATGTTCATTTATGTGGAGGTTTCGGACAAGATAAACCACGATGCCACCCAGCAATTTTGGAACAAATTAAAATCTGAAATCCTGATTTTTCAGCAATTGCAATTGCCAAGGGAAGTACAGGGAGTAATGGTCAATAGCGACTTTGGTAGCACGGCGGCCATGATTCTGGGGGTGCAGTCGGAAACCAGGCCGTATAAGGATTTACAACGCCATGTAGAGGATATAGAGGATGAATTTAGGCAGATAGAGAATCTGGCAAAGATTTCGCATTCCGGTGGATTGACCGAACAAATAACGGTTTACGTAGACCAGGATAAATTGGCAAGTTATGGTATTACGCCCCAGGCCATTACCATGAGTTTACAAAATCAAGGGGCCGTTGTGGGTGCCGGTACCTTGGAGAACGATACCAAGGAAAGACCCATTTACTTGGAAACTACCTTGAAAAACGAAGCGGATATTGCCCGTCAGGTCATTAAAACGGAAGCAAACGGAAACATTGTGCGTGTAAGGGACGTGGCAAGGGTCGTCAGGGAGTATGACGATGCCGACTCGTATTTGACCATCAATGGGGCCAAGGGTATGATCATTACCTTGGAAATGGCAAAAAAAGGAAACATCGTTCAATTTGGCGAAGAGATAGACGAGCGGCTGGAGCGCATCGTAAGCGAAATGCCGGATGATATCAAAATCACCAAAATTGCCAACCAGCCAGAGGTAGTGGACCATTCGATCAGCCATTTTATGAAAGAGTTTGGTTACGCTTTGATCGGCGTTGTGATCGTAACGCTCATTTTACTGCCGTTCAGGGTGGCCTCAGTGGCAGCGGCGACCATTCCCATTACCATAGCGGCAACCTTGGCAATCATGTTTTTTTTGGGGATAGAGTTAAATACGGTAACCTTGGCGGCATTGATCGTTGTATTGGGTATCGTGGTGGACGACCCCATTGTAATCATCGATAATTATATTGAGAAATTGGATGAGGGGATGTCCATACCCGAAGCGGCGGTGAACAGTGCCAAAGAATTGTTTCCTTCCGTATTTACGGCCACTTTGGCCATCTCTGCCACGTTTTATCCATTGTTGTTCTTTATGGATGGTGTAGCATCCGATTTTATAAGTGCCTTTCCGTATGTGATCATCATTGCACTGTCGTTATCGTTGATCATATCCATATTGCTAGTGCCCTTTATCAATTCGTTGTTCATTAAAAAAGGACTGCATTCGCATTCCGATGATGCCGATAAAGAGGGTAAACCATCCATGCTAGATCGCCTGCAGGCCTTTTTTGACAGAATGGTCAATACGGCCATGGAGCATTATAGATTGACCATAGGTTTAGGAATTGCGGCCATCGTATTTGGGGTCATGCTCTTTGGTGGTATCAGCCAGCAATTGTTCCCCAAAGTGGAAAGAAACCAATTTTCCATTGAGATCAGCCTGGCCCAAGGCCACAGTTTGGAGGAAACGGCCAAGGTAGTGAAGGGTATTGAAAAAATATTGGCAGCCGATGGGCGTGTTGATGATTACACCAGTTTTATTGGTCAGAGCTCTCCGCGTTTTCATACGCTTTACGCCCCCAATATGCCTTCTACCACCTATGCCCAGATTTTGGTGACCACTGTTTCCGACGAGGCAACGGAAGAGGTTTTAAAGGAGTATGATGAGAAGTATGCCGATATGTATCCGCATGCCTATCTACGAATGAAACAGTTGGATATGGCCTCGGCCAAAGCCCCTATTGAGGTCAGGCTATATGGCGATGACATCCAACAATTGAAGAAATATGGCGATACCATCATCAATATGGCCCGTGCCACACCGAAAACCATATGGAGCAGGACCGATTACGGTGATATGAAGGAAGTGGTGAAAATAGACATCAAGCATGATGAAGCGGCCAGGTTGGGATTGAACAATAGGGATATTGCCAATGCGGTGGCCGTAAATACCACGGGTTTAAAAGCCACGGAAGTATGGGATAAAAAGTATACGGTCGATGTAAAGATCAAGAGTGAAAACCAACACGACCAAAATGTTTCCGACCTCAGGAAACTGTCCATAATTTCGCCCAGCAAAGCAACGACCGTACCCTTACGGCAAGTGGCGGATATCAAATCGGAATGGAAGCAGGAACAAATTGTGAACAGAAACGGAACCCGTTGCCTTACCGTTAGGGTAGATATTACAAAAGAAGCCGTAGCGAACGAGGTATTGGCGGAAATGATTCCAAAAATAGAGAGTATTGATTTTCCAGAGGATATTAAGATCGAATATGGGGGAGAGTACGAATTGCAGATAGAGAACAACAAACCCATGGGACTTTCCCTTATGCTCAGTGTTATTTTAATATTCTTGATCCTGCTATGGCATTTTAAGAGCCTTATGCATGCCGTATTGAGTTTCATTACCATGCCCTTAAGTATTTTCGGCGCTGCATTGGGCTTAATTCTAATGCAGTACCCGTTTGGTTTTACCTCCTTTTTGGGTCTTTTGGCCTTATGTGGCATTGTGGTGAGGAACGGCATTATACTAATTGATTACGCAGATGAGCTTCGCCACGAGTTTAATTACAGTGTTAAAAAGGCGGCCATTCTTGCGGCGGAAAGACGTATGCGGCCTATTTTCTTGACATCTTCGGCGGCTGCCGTGGGGGTTATCCCTATGATTGTAAGCCGGTCTAGCCTTTGGGGGCCACTGGGAACCGTTATCGCCTTTGGCCTAATGTTTTCTATGGTACTGACACTTTTTGTGTTACCGGTACTGTATTGGCTGTTTTTTAGAAAGGAAGACGAAGGGGAGATTAGGGACGACGAAACGTTTATCGTAAAGGAAGGGATAAACAAGTAAAGGTCTTTGCGTAGTAACTAAAATGTACTAAAGAAAAAGTAGTGATGATAAAATTCAAATTACAGGATATAGTTGCAAGAAAGATGCACTTACTGGCATTCTTGGGAATGCTAATTCTGGGTCTTCAAACAGTAAGTGCCCAAGAAGGAATAAGTTTGGAGGAAAGCAAAAAAGCGGCGCTAAAACATAGTAATGCCATTAAGAACGGACTGTTGACCATAGAAAAGGCCAAGGCCTTTAAGCAAGAAATGCTTGCCAATTATTTTCCAACCATAGAAGCGACCGCTTTGGGACTTTACGGACCCGACGATATCATAAGTCCAATTCCAGGTATTTTGCCAAATGGCATAGATAATCTATACAGTGCCAGTGCCATGGCGACAGAGGTTATTTATGCCGGTGGAAAAATCAGAAATTCCAATGCCTTGGCAGACCTTCAAACGGAAACCTCCAAAATTAGGGCCGAACAGGCGGTAGATTCGGTCTTATTGGTGACGGAACAAAAGTTTTGGCAATTGGTACAATTGCAAGAACAGCAAAAGGTATTGGAAACCAACGAAGCCTATTTGAACGAACTGCTTAAACAACAGGAAGATTTACTTGAAGCGGGCTTAATAGCCAAAAACCAATTGTTACAGGTAAAAGTGAACCGCAGCGAGTTATTGTTGAATAAAAGTAAATTGGAGAATCTACGCAAATTGGCCTTACTCGATTTCTCGCTTTACGTAGGGGTGGCCTATTCCCCGGAAATGAGGGCTATGGCCGACTTTGAAAATATTGCCCCTCCTGAACTAAAGTACACCGAGCCCGACTTAAACCTGACGGAAAACAGCAACTACCAATTATTGGAGAAATCGATTTCCGCGAGTCAATTACGAACAAAAATGGCCAAGGCCGATCTTTTACCTTCCTTAGCCGTTGGTTTTTCGGCATTTGAGTTCGGCTCTTTTGACAATACCCTGGCAAGTCAGTTTTCAGGCCTGGCCTTCGGCACCTTGAGTATACCGATCTCCGATTGGTGGGGTGGTGGCAAGCAAAGGGTAAGGCAAGAAAAGATACAGCAAGAGATTAGCCAAAACAATCGCGAAGACGGTATAGACCAATTAAAGGTGGCCATCACCCAAAGTTGGTATGATTTGTTGGATGCGCACGAACAGATTCAGTATGCCTTGGAAAATAAAGCCTTGGCCGAGGAAAACCTAAAGGTATATCGAGACAATTACGACAGTGGCCTAAGTAACCTCACCGATCTCTTGGATGCGCAGGCGATGGCACAGAAAGCGCAGTCCAATCTCATCAATGCCTATACCAATTATCAAAACAAGGAGATCACTTTCTTGTACAGAACGGACCAGTTGGACACCCCTGCCATAGAGGGGCTTAAATAGGACAAGCGGCCTTTGTTTCCTGACCTCAATAGATCTACTATAATCGCCCGGGAAATAGGCAATTAAAACACAGCGGACCAATTCGGGAATGTTTCGGGAAACCGGCGTATCAATTGAATATGCACGGTGCCCAAGTGTATCAATAGGTAGGTGGCGAAGCCGTTTACCTTGGAGTATTTCCGACCCAAAGGCGGCGTAAAAATGCCTTAGCTGTATTCCAATCGATGAACTGGGTATGGCCGTAGGGGGTTCTTGGCCGTTCGCACATCCTACCGGTAAAGGTGAAACCGGGGTGGTTCCTGGCCCTGTTACGCCCTCGAAGCAGTGCATGAGTGCGTCGTAGCGAAGGTTGTCTATGTCCGTATGCGATGGAAAGAATGCCTCCAGGGGCCCCTTGTCAAGGGGCGGCAATTCCTTAAGGGAGTGGTCGCAGGCCCCGAACGGGCGCATATGGATGGTTACCGTATTGCGGGGTATCCCCAAGGTCGCGCCCATCTTGCAGTTGCTCGGCCCATCGGGGAGTAGGTAAATAATCTGTTTTAGGTCCATTGGATCAAGTGTATTGGCCCTATCGCTATTTTTTTAAGCGACTTGGTAAAGGTTACTTGATCTTTCAAAGTGGTACAGATCGACCCGAAATGGATGGAACAAAACCAACCGAAGTATCCCGCCTGTTATAAACCTCGTTTGTATGCCCTGATCTTATCGTTCTGCTATTCAATTGGGGAGATGAACATTTTACTGGGCCAGCTCCCTTATTTTGGCAACGGTCGTCCCGTGGTTGGCGCCCAAGCCTTCCTTTTGGTAGGCCAGTTCACCTTGTTGGTCAAAAACGCTGATGATATTCGAGTGTGAAAAATCCGATGGGGAAATCTGCTTGTAGTTGACGGCGAGTACGGCGGCAAACTCGCGGGTGTCCGATGGGGAGCCGGTCAAAAACACCCATTGCCCGGTATCCATTTTGTTCTCGATCGCAAATTTCTTCAAACGTTC
The DNA here is from genome assembly GCF_900141855.1 of Pseudozobellia thermophila. GTDB lineage: Bacteria > Bacteroidota > Bacteroidia > Flavobacteriales > Flavobacteriaceae > Pseudozobellia > Pseudozobellia thermophila. The sequence goes on along the minus strand of NZ_FQYU01000002.1, from coordinate 1,064,141 downwards.
GGGCGTATCGGTCTCGGGGTCGATACTGACCAATACGAACTTGACCCGCTCTTTTTGGGGTTGCGGAATCTGGGCCTCTATGTGCCGCATGTCGGCTGCCAGTCTCGGGCATGCGGCCTGGCACGAAGTGTAGATCATGACCATGACCACCACATGGCCCTTGAGGTCGATCAATTCGATTTTTTTGTGGTCTTGGGTCGTCCATACCGAGGGAAGGTTATAGATAGACAAGTCCGATATTTCCTTGGTTTCCCCGACCTTGGGTTCGACCGGCTGAAGGGCCATATGGCAGATGGGGCAGTTTCCCCCTTCTTCGTATACCTGGTCTCCCTCGCATTTCATGGGACACTGGTAGCCTGTCAGTGCCTGTACTTCCTCATTTTTTGTACGGCACGAGCTCAGGTTGGCCAGTAAAAGGAGCAACATAATGATGGAGGTAGCGTTTTTCATTTTTATCCTATTTTTAGGTGTTCTTTTAGATTTTTATCACATCCTTGACACATCGAAACCCCAAGTTCTTTATGGAGTAATTCGCCTTCATGCTTCCGCGAAAGGCGTATCGCATAAAGGCGGCATAGTTCATAAGGTCGGATGCCCCTACGGCGGCGCTTCCGCAGAACAGATTGCTGTCTATGTCCACATCCTTTCGCGATTCGCCCGAGATCAGTACCGAGTTGAAATCAAGGGTCCATTCCCATACCAGGCCGTGGAGGTCGTAAACGCCCCAATAATTTTTGAAGGTAGACCCGATTTTTTTGTCGAAGGATCTAGGGGCCTCGTACCAATCCAATATCCTTTGATTGTAACTCGCCTTTTTTCTGGCATCGGCCGTTTCTTCATCGGCCATGGCCACGTATTCCCATTCGTCCACGGTGGGCAATCTTTTGTTTTGGCATTCACAGTATTTTTTAGCGGCAAACCACGATACGTTCGTTACCGGGGCATCGGGGGCAATACCGTCGCCAAAAGCATCGTCCTTCTCCCATCCGACCAGGTAGTTGCCATCCGCAAACAGGCGTTTTACCCTGCTTTTTTGCCATTCGGGAAACTTCTTGACAAATTGGAGGTAATCGGCATTGGTTACGGGGTATACATCCATTAAAAAGTCCTGAATGGTAACCGCCGTGGAATCGACCCCGTATAGGGGGATATAGGTTCCTCCTTCAATGGGTACCATATCCTTTTGTGCATGTACCCGAAGGGCCAGCGAACAAGCCAGTATAAGCGTGGTTTTTAGGTATAAGTCCATAGGGCACCTCCTTTATTTTCCGTTTCTAACCTTTTGTACCATGGCGGGGGTTATCTCTTTTTTTGAATTTCCCCAACTATTGTACACATAGGTAAGTACATTGGCGACTTCGTCGTCAGATAGGGTTTGCGAGGTCATGATGCTGTTGTATTTCTGTCCGTTGACCGTAATTTCACCGGTTTTTCCGTGCAGTACGATATCGATGGCCCGATCTACATCGGCATTGAGGTAGTCCGATTGGGCCAAGGGGGGAAAGGCATTGGGTATGCCCTGACCTTCTGCCTGGTGGCAGGCAAAACAGGTTTGCATATAGATTTGCTTCCCGAATTCCATACGTTCGACCATCGATTTGGCCGGAATTTCCGATTCGGGCACCTCGCCCGTCGATGGCATTTTTTGTATACCGCCGCCCTCGGGAAGGTAGATATCGTCGCGTAATTCTCCCGAATAAACCGCTTCGTTTTCGTCGCCCTGTACCTTCAGCATGCCCAAAGCGCCTTTATTAAAGGCCCTGAAAATGGAGTGGTCGACCAAAATGAAGCTTCCCGGTACTTCGACCTTTAACTCGATAATGGCCGCGCCCCCTGCGGGAATAAGGGTGGTCTGCACATTTTCGTTCATCAGGTTGCCGCCTTCGACATGTACCCTGTCGAATATTTCCCCGATTACGTGAAAGGACGATACGAGGTTGGGGCCGCCATTGCCCACGTACAGCCTTACCGTCTCGCCCACATTGGCGGTAATGGCATTGTCGCCCGTGAGCGCGCCTACCTTGCCGTTGAATACCACGTAGTCGGCTTTTTCATCGACTGCTTTTTGCATGTCGAAAGGCTGTAGGCCCCGATCCCCATTGGCGCCTTTGGTGTAAAAATCGCCCTGCATAATGTAGTATTCCTTGTCTACCTCGGGTAGGCCTTCTTCGGGCTCTACCAAGATCAGGCCGTACATGCCGTTGGCAATGTGCATACCTACGGGGGCCGTGGCGCAGTGGTAGACATAGAGGCCCGGATTCAGAACCTTAAAGGAAAACACCTTTTCGTGGCCCGGGGCCACAAAGGAGGACTCGGCCCCACCACCAGGGCCGGTAACGGCATGAAGGTCGATGTTGTGGGGCAATTTGTTGTCGGGGTGGTTCTTTAGATGAAATTCGACTTCATCACCGATCTTGGTGCGGATAAAACTGCCCGGTACCGTACCGCCGAAGGTCCAATACACATATTTCACGCCATTGGTCATTTCACCTTCCTGTTCGAGGATTTCCATATCTACGATCAGTTTTTTGGCCGATCTTTTGGCGGTTGGGGGAGGTACATTGGGGGGAGAGGTCAATACGGCCTTCATTTCTGCGCTTACGGGAATTTCCATACTGCTGGTATATAACTTCTCCGGAGCTTCCTGCTTGCAGGCAAGTAAGAGTCCAAATAGGCCTAGGACCGGGAGCCCTATTTTCTTGGGGATGAATCGATTGGCTTTCATATCTTGAATGATTTAAAGGGTTTGGATTAAATAGGACAATTTTGTCCTTAATAATTTTTAACAAAATTAGCTTTGATAAGGGTGATGGAATATGACGTCTGTCATGTTTTTGGAAAAAATGGAGCTGAAGGCGCTAGTGTTTGGTTTTTAGGGGGGGATGGGTGCGGTCGAAGACAACTTCATGGCGGCTTTTGACCTTGTTGTCCTAATTGTTCCTAAGGGTTTTTTGTTTCCAAAGCACAGGTTATAACCTTGGTGCCGGTAGGAAGCTATTCGGTGGACCTAATAGCCGGTTATTGGTTTTCTCGGTATCGTTCTGACTATTGCTCCCTTAGGGGTTACGGGGTAGGCACGACATGGAATCCTGGGTGGGCCGGACGGTTCGAACTGTTTATATGGCCGATAAAAGGCAGGAAACATTTTCCGTTTATCGGCCATGTCTATCCTCTCGCTCGTGTTGTGGTTTTGGATGGCAAGGGCGTATGTCCGCCCCGGTCAGGTCATTTGGGTTACTGCAGCTTAAAACAAATGGGCCATAATGATAATGGCACTGAACAGTAGGCTTAAGATCAAAAGATTAAAGGTTGTCTTGGCCTTGAGTTGGGCCAGTACGGCACCGTTGAAGGCCAAACAGAGAATGGTAACGAAGAAGAGGAGTACAAGGTTGCCGACCTGCTGTACCCCGCCCATCAGCAATAACATGGCCGCGGCCGAACCGAGGCGGCTCTGGCCGATGATGGCGATCGTCGCATAACCTGTTTGTTGGCTTCTGAATTCGTTCAAAAGGCGGTGGTAGTGCTTAATCAGGAAATTTTTTCTTTTTTGCTTTCCGGAGGAATGGCTCACCGGTAAGGTCATTGAATTTTTCATGGTGATACGTTTTTTTATTGTTTTTTGGCTTTATCGTTCGCATTCTTTCATGTTTTCTTAGCTGCACGCCGCAAAAAACGGATAAGGACTTCGGTTTTGTTGAAGTCTTAGCCAAGGAATTTTTGTTCCAGCGTCTCGGCCTTTGGAAACAGGATGTTGTTTTCCAAATGGATGTGCCTGTGCAGGTCGTCCTCGAATTCCCTGAGCAAGGAGAAGGTCACGCGATAGGTGTTACAGGCGTCTGCCGGGGGCGTATAACCATCGCTCAATTCGGCAATCAAACCAAATCGTTCCCCCTCGTTTTCATGTTCCTGCATCATCATGGCTATGGGGTTTTTGACCGTGGCGAAAGGGGGACGGTCAAGGGAGGTCCGCTGCTGTTCGGCCTTGACCATTTTGCGTACCCAAGGAAAGAGGACCAGTTCTTCCTTTTTCATGTGCATGGCCAGTTCGCCCGCCGATAGGTTAAAATGTTCGTTGATCGCAAGCAGTTCGGGGTGGGCCTTGCCGTGTACCTTACAGAGCTTGGCCAAGTATTGTTTGAGTACGGGTATTTGTGCCTCAACGTACCTATGGTGTATTTTTTCGACGTAATCGGCGAGTAGGTCCAAGGGCCACGATGTAAAGTCGGCATTGCCCTTGCCGGTTTGTTCTTGAATTGCTTCTATTTCACTGAGCAGTACATGCCTATCGAGACCGTATTTTTCGCATACTTCCCCTATACTGCGATGTCCCTTACAGCAAAAATCGATCTTGTGGTTCTTGAAAACCTGTGCGATACGGTAGTCTTCCGCTACCATTTGTCCGATTGTCCTTTCTAGTGTATGTTCCATGATGTGTCTTATATAAAGTTGATTTCCGACTTCAAGCCCATGATAGCCAGGGCCTTGAAGTCTTGTTTGATAATTAGGGTATGTTCCTTTTTTGCGGGGATAATGAAAGTATCTCCCGGGCGCAGTTTATGTTCCGAGTCGGGCATGCCCAATAGGGCAAGGCCTTGCTGTACCAAGAGTACGGCTTCTTGACTGCTGTAATGCGGTGGCATGCGCATACCTGCCCTTCCCTCTATTTGTATAATTTTCATCGAGCCGCCCATTTGTAAAGGGGTCAATTCAGGTCTCTCCAGTAGCTTCATTTTGATTTGTTTTTTAATCGGATAGTTTTGTCCGATTTATGTTCAAATTTTTTTACCGCTTTAAATAGGTCAGGCCTACCTCCAGTCCCGCGGTCATTTCAAACAGACTGGTGTTTTCCAGCATTTGCTTTAGGTCGTTTCGAATTTCGACGAACTTATCGTGTACGGGGCAGGGTTTGTCGGCATTGCACTCCTTGAGTCCGAGTCCGCAACCGGCATAAATCTTATCGCCGTCAATGGCATCCACGATTTGGCTCAGTTTTAGTTTATCGATCTTTTCTTTATTGATTTCAAAGCCTCCATGGGCCCCTTTTACGGAATCCACGATGTTGTTCTTAGACAAGAGCTGTAGAATTTTTGCGGTAAAGGCGACGGGCGAATCGATTTCCTCGGCAATCTCCTTTAGGCTTACCCTTCGGCCTTCCAAAGACTGCAAGGCGATATAGGTCGAGGCCCTGATACCATATTCACATGCTTTTGAAAACATTGGACTGGGTTTTGAAATTCACGGTAAAGATAGTAATTTTTTAAATAAGATAAAATTATCCGAATTAAAATGGCCTTACTTCTTCCGAGCCCTCTTTACCGGGCGTTTAAGCTACCTCTGTCCATAGGCCGGGGAAGGGAATTCCTATCCACGAAATTTTGTTAAATTGATTGGGCCCAGGGCCATTGTGGGTATTTTTGTTTGCCAAGCCAAGGTACGGGCCCCAATGGAGTGCCAAAGGTTTTTGGGGGCATTGGTTTTTAGGCGGCCTTGGGCCATGGGGCGGGTAGGCCATGCTTATGGATGGTTTTAAGGTGTTGGCAATTAAGGGGTTATTGTTGGGTTTCTTGCTGGTGGGGCCTTACTTTGATTCTGCCCTGTTTTTGAAATAAAACCATATCTTATAACAAAAAAGACATTTAATGCAGAAAATTGCCTGTAGTTAGTTGATCTTTAAAAATTAACCGGATGCGCTCTGGCTTTAAATTTATGACGCAATGATTGAAGGAGAAAAAGTGTGCAAAAGCTTTAAAGTTTTATCGGTACTGGTACTGGTGTTTTTTCTAGGTGTCGGCCGGGCCCAGGAAACCTACTATTTTGACAATATAGGGACCAATAAGGGCCTGTCTCAAAGCGATGTGAATTGCATTTATCAAGATACCTATGGCTATATGTGGTTCGGTACCCATGACGGCCTTAACAAATACGATGGCTATTCCTTTACGGTCTATAAGCCCGATCAAAAGGGTAAGGGGATAGGGAGTAATTTGATTTTCGCCATAGAAGGCGACGACAAGGGGAACCTATGGATCGGGACTACGGGAGACGGATTGTGGTATTACGATAGGGAAAAGGAAGCTTTTAGACAGTTCAAATATGAAAAGGATGATCCTTCGGGCCTGATCAACGATTATATCACCTATCTTTCGCTGGACAGTAAGAACCGCTTGTGGGTCGCCACAAAAGAGGGGATGAACATGTTGGACCTGAACCAACCCTTGGACGACCCGAAGTTCGTCAGTTTCGAGTACCACCTGAACGGATCGCTCCAAAATTGGCCGGGAGGTGTAATCAACAGCATTTACGAGAACAACAAAGGAGAACTGCTTTTTGGCGCCGGGGGCCTATACAGGTTAAAGGTGGGGTCCCATGGCGAATTCTTCTTCCAAAGGGAGCAACTCGAACCCTCGTTCCAATTTGTATCGATAGGAGCCATCGCCGAAGATCAATTCAATAGATTGCTGGTCGGGACACACGTTGGCCTGTTCATACAACAAAAAGAGGGCAACCAAGCCTTTGAAAAAATCCATTCCGGAGCGGTTACCAGCATTTTGCTCGACAAAGACGACCACATTTGGGCGGGAACGGACAATGGTCTCCTGTACTTCGATAATTCGCCGGAATTGGAACGCCCTGAGCTCCTCAACCTATTTCAGTACAGGCCCGAGAACCCGAACAGTCTAAGCAAAAATATCGTTACCTCATTGTACCTCGACAAAACCGGTATATTATGGGTCGGCACCAATGGTGGGGGCGTCAATAAGTTCGACCCCGATCGAAAACAGTTCGTACACGTTAAAAAGAACTTGGGCGACAACAGTCTGAGCTATGACAAGATCCGTTCCCTATTTGAGGATAGCAACGGTACCTTTTGGGTGGGTACGGAAGGCGGTGGACTGAACATGGCCTTGAATAACAAGGGCAGGTACGGCGGCTTTAGATCCTATGATTTTCTGAGAAAGGTTTTTGCCTTGGAAGAGATCAAGATCAAGAATAGAAAGTATCTTTTGGTCGGGGGGCAAAACCAAACCTTTCTGTACCGTCTAGACATTACCGACCCCGACAAAATACCTGAAAAAGGAGAGGCGGTGGAGGGAATTTCGGAAAGTGTCTTTAGTCTGTTGAACGACTCCCAGGACAACCTATGGATCGGTACTTATTCCGGGGGGCTCTACCGCTGGATGCGAAATGGGGACGATAGTTTTACCAAAAGGAACTTTAGGTATCGACCCGATAAACCCGATGGGCTTTCCAACAACATTATCAGAAATATTTACGAAGACAGTAAGGGCAATATTTGGATCGCAACCGGAGACGGCCTTTGCCAATTGTCCGTAACGGAACGCTACAAGGAAAACCCCAAATTTAACGTATACCGGCACCAAGGGGATTCACCGGGCAGCCTAAGCCACAATTACATCCTGGCCCTGTACGAAAGCAAAAATGGTGTTATGTGGGTGGGCACCTTTGGCGGTGGCCTCAACAAATTGGTCGTCGACCAAGAGACAGGGGAGTCGTGGTTTAAAAATTACGGCATCGAAGATGGCCTGCCCAACAATGTGATCAAGGGCATTCTCGAAGATGACCAAGGCTTCCTGTGGGTTTCTACCAACAAGGGGCTCTCGCGATTGGATACGGAGAACGACGAGTTTAAGAATTTCGATGTGGCCGATGGCCTACAAGACAGTGAGTTCCAAGAATTGGCCTGTGTCAAGCGCAAGGATGGGGAACTGGTTTTTGGCGGGGTCAACGGTTTTAATGCCTTTTACCCCAGAAACATCATCTTAAACGACACCCCTGCGGAAACCGTCGTTACCAAACTATCGCTCTTCAACAATGAGATCGAGGTGGGAGAGGAGCTCAACGGCCGGGTGCTGCTGGAGCGTAACATTGCACAGACCGAGGAACTTACCCTGAACCATAATGGAAATAGTTTTTCGTTCGAATTTGCCTCGCTTCACTTTGCGGCACCCGATAAGAACCAATTTGCCTACATGTTGGAGGGCTTTGATCAAGATTGGACCTACACCGGCTCTGGAAAAAGGTTCGCGACCTATACCAATATCGAACCCGGGGAGTACACCTTGAAAGTGAAATCTACCAACAATGATGGGGTTTGGGACCAAACGCCCTATACCTTAAAGGTAAAGGTTAGGCCGCCGATCTATAAGACGACGGTAGCCTATTTGGTTTACGGTATCCTGTTCTTGCTCTTCTTGTGGGCCTTATTGCGATTCACCCTGATCAGTACATCCAAAAAGCACCAGTTGGAACTCGAGCACCTCGAAAAAGCGAACAACGATGAGCTGCAAAGGGTGAAACTGGATTTCTTTACCAATATTTCGCACGAGTTCAAAACCCCCCTGACCTTGATCAAGGCTCCCTTGGAATATTTGATGGGCAATTTGGGCAAGGTAGACGAGGATACCTTAAGGGAACAGTACGCCCTGATGCAAAAAAACACCAATTATCTGCAAAATCTGGTGAACCAGTTGCTCGACTTCAGAAAGATCAACCAAGGCAAAATGTCGCTGGTGGTACGCCATACGGATATTATTTCCTTTGTTAGGGAGGTGGCCGAACCTTTCCAGTTCCTGGCCTTCAAAAAATCGATAAAGTTCAATATCAGGTCCGAAATGGGGTATGCCAAGACATGGTTCGACCATAGTGCCCTGGAAAAGATATTGAACAATTTGCTGTCCAATGCCTTTAAGTTTACCCCCGAGGGCGGAGAGGTCGAACTGGAGATCGCAACCTCGCCCGGAGATCCGTCCGCCAAGGGACCCTTGTCGAAAGCACATGTGGTCGTCAAGGTGAAGGATAGCGGAAAGGGCATACCCGACGAAAAGAAGTCCGTGGTCTTTGAAAAATACTATACCGAAAAAGAGGATGAAAAGGTAAATTCAAAAGGCATAGGGATCGGTCTGTCCTTTACCAAAAGCCTGGTCGAGCTGCACTTGGGCAAAATAGAGGTTGCCGATAATGAAAATGGGGGAACTTGTTTTGTCGTGTGCCTTCCTTCCGAAAAATCGGTGTACGAAGAAGCACCGGATATTAGCTGTAAGGAAGTGGTCGACAACGACTATTTGGTACGTTCGTCCGAATCGGAATCCCTGGCCATCGACCTTAACGACGAGCTGGAAGACTACAGCCTCTCGAAAGGCCGATCAAAGAATCCCGTATTGTTGATCGTAGACGATAATCCCGATATCCTAAAATTCATCAAACAGGTATTGGGCAAATCGTACACCATTTTCGAGGCCAATAATGGCGACCGCGCCTTCGAAATTGCCAAGAAAGTCGTACCCAACATCATTATTACCGATGTGGTCATGCCCGTTATGGGCGGAATCGAGCTGTGCGAAAAGATAAAGACGACCAATACGACGAGCCATATCCCGGTAATCATGCTCACGGCGAAAGGGTCGCAAGAAAGCGAAATTGAAGGGCTGTCCCATGGCGCCGACGCCTACTTGAAGAAACCCTTCAATTTTCAAGTGCTCGAATTAAAGTTGGCCAATATCTTAAAGGATAGGGCAGAGATCCGCAAGCGCTTTCAACAAGACCTGACCTTGCAGCCCGCCGAGGTCAACGTTACTTCCTTAGACCAGCAGTTTTTGAAACAAGCCGTCGAAGTGGTCGAAAAACATATGATGAACACCGACTTTAACGTAGAAATGCTGGTGAAGGAAATGGGGCACAGCCGCAGTAACCTGTACCTGAAATTCAAGGAACTGACCGGACTGTCGTCGAGCGAGTTCATTAGGAACATCAGGCTCAAGCGCGCCATACAACTACTGGACAACAGTGATTATTCCGTCAAGGAAATCATGTTCAGGACAGGATTTAATACGGCATCCTATTTCTCCAAGTGCTTCAAAAAGGAATTTGGGGTGGTGCCATCCGAATACATAAAAAAACGAAAGATTATTCAAGATTAGACCCTATCGATAAACGATGCGAATGAACAAATACCGATTAGCCTACCCCTTGTTGTTGATGATGGTTTTTGCGGCCTGTAAACGCCAAGAAAAACCGCTGAACGAAGAAACCGCACAACCGCCCAATGTTATATTGGTCGTAACCGATGACCAAGGATACGGCGATGTCGGATTCCACGGAAATACCGTTATCAAAACGCCCCACTTGGATGCCTTGGCCCAAGAGGCCACCGAGTTGTCCAATTTTCATGTGGGCACCACCTGTGCACCGACCAGGGCCGGACTGATGACGGGCAGAAATAGCAATAGGAACAATGTCTGGCACACCATTGGGGGATGCTCCATACTTAACCGGGAAGAAGAGACCCTGGCAGAGGTATTTCAAAAAAACGGCTATCAAACCGCCATGTTCGGCAAGTGGCACTTGGGCGACAACTACCCCTATCGACCCCAAGACCGCGGATTTCAAGAGGCCCTGTATCACGGTGGTGGAGGTGTAGGGCAAACTCCCGATTATTGGAACAACGATTATTTCGACGATACCTATTTCAGGAATGGAAGATCCGAAAAATTTGAGGGCTATTGTACGGATATTTGGTTTTCCGAAACCCTTGCCTATATCGATAGGCAAAAAGAGCGGCCATTTTTGGCCTATTTGGCCTTGAACGCACCCCATGGCCCGTATAATGTACCGCAGAACTATTTGGATCTCTACGCGGATGCCCCCCTGACCGATGCCCAAAAGCGTTTTTACGGGATGATCACCAATTTGGATGAAAACCTGGGTAGGCTGGTTAAAAAGCTTAAGGCAAATGGACAATGGGACAATACCATTTTTATCTTCATGACCGATAACGGTACGGCGGCGGGCATTGCCCATAAAGACGGTAAGACGACCGGATATAACGGTGGATTGAGGGGAACAAAGGGTAGCCAGTACGACGGGGGACACCGGGTTCCGTTTTTGATTTCATGGCCGGCCAAGGGCATAACCTATCAAAACCAAAAGACCAATAACGACCTGTTTGCCCATGTCGACCTGTTGCCCACCTTGGCCTCGCTGTGCGGGTTGGACTTTGATCCCAAAAACCATTTGGACGGCAAGGACATGTCGATGTCCTTGTTGGAAGGTAAAGGCGATACGGAGCGCATGTTGGTCGTCGATACACAAAGAAACCAATGGCCCGAAAAGTATAGGAACAGCTGTGTGATGCAGGGCGAATGGCGTTTGGTAAACGGTGATGAATTGTACCATCTGGCAGACGACCTTGGCCAGGAGAACAACATTGCGGAAGCGCACCCCGAAAAAGTGGAGGCCATGCAAGAATTTTATGAAAAATGGTGGGCCGGTACCGAAGCGGATATGCACTATGCCCATATTCCCTTGACCACTCCCGACAAGGATCCCGTATGGCTCACCATACACGATTTACATTCCGAGCAACCGATTCCCTGGAACCAAAACTTGATCCGTAAGGGCGAGCAAGCTCCCGATGGGTATTATTCCGTGGAAGTGACGGAAGCGGGGGAATACCGATTCGACTTGTACAGGTACCCATCGGAATCGGGCTGGGCCTTGAACGCATCCGTTCCCGAAATCCCGTCCCGCCCCAATATAGACGGTTTGGCCGCCGGCAGGGGCATAGAGGTACAAGGGGGAGAGATCGAAATAGGAGGGGAGAAGATACCTTCAGGTTCAGGTAGCACCGAAAATTATATCAGGGTGACCACAAAATTGCAGAAGGGAACCTATAAGCTTACGGCGAATTTCCTGACCCTTGATCAGAAAGCTTTTCCGGCATATTACCTAAGGGTCACTAAAAACTAAGGATGAAATTTGTAAGGACCCCGCTTTTTCATAGCTGTCCGTACAAGGGGTACGTAAAGGAATTAGGCACCTTTTTGGCGTTGTTGCGGCCTATGTGGTGTACAAGAATAAAACAAGGATATATAAATAATGTGGAATAGGCTTATAACTTACGGATACCTTATCGGTTCGGTATTATTACTGGCCGGATGTGAATCCGGTACCTCGGATCAGCGCTTTAAACTGGTTCCACCGGAACAAAGCAAGATTGCCTTTAACAATAAGATTTGGGAGACGGAAGACAGGCATTACTTCTCCTTCGCCTACCTGTACAATGGCGGGGGCGTAGGTGTCGGCGATTTTAATAACGATGGTTTGGAGGACGTGTTTTTTTCCGGAAACCTGGTCCCGTCCAAACTATACCTAAACAAAGGGGATTTTGTTTTTGAGGATATCACCGAAAAGGCCGGAATACTTCCCGAGGGCTGGGACAACGGGGTTTCGGTCGTAGACATCAACCAAGATGGCTGGCTGGATATCTATGTGTCCGTTGGGGGCTTTGCCAAGGCCGAAGACCGTAGGAATAAATTATACATCAACAATGGCGATGCGACCTTTACCGAGGCTGCAAAAGCCTATGGCTTGGATGACGATGGATTTTCGACCCAAGCAGCCTTTTTTGATTATGATAGGGATGGCGATTTGGATATGTACCTTTTGCGTCACGCCAATGAAAATACCGACGAGGTGGAAAAGCTCTATACCCTTAAGGACGGATCCGGCCCGAGTACCGACCAATTGTATAGAAATAAAGGGGTGGGGGAAAACGGGCATCCGACATTTGAAAACGTTTCGGCCGAAGCCGGTATTTTGACCGAAGGCTATGGTCTGGGCGTGGCCATAGTCGACATCAACCAAGATGGATGGCCCGACGTTTATGTGGCCAATGATTTCCTGGCCAGCGATTTGCTTTATATCAATAATCAAAACGGTACGTTTACCGACAAGTCGGCCGCTTATTTTAGTCACACCACGCGCAATAGCATGGGGATAGAAGTAGCGGACTTGACGAACGACGGCTTATTGGACATTTTTGTTTTGGATATGTTGCCCGAGGATAACGAACGCCAAAAGACGATGACCTCGGGCATGGACTACCAACATTTTAGGGAAACGCTTAAAAAAGGATTTCACCCCCAGTTTATTCGAAATGTATTGCAGCTGAACAGGGGAATGGATGCCGAAGGAAACCCCATTTTCAGTGAGGTGGGGCGTTTGGCCGGATTGCATGAGACCGATTGGAGCTGGTGCCCCCTGGCGGCCGACTTTGATAACGACGGAAGGAAGGACATCTACATTACCAACGGCTTTAGGAGAAACATAACCGACCACGATTTTCAGGAGTATTCGAGCCAACAGCAAATATTTCAGAAAGGAACGGGTAAAATGCGGGAGGCCAAGGTGGTAAAACGCATCCGGGAGCTGGACAGTATTTTCTTGCCCAATTACATGTTTAGGAACTTAAACGACCTCCAGTTCAAAAACATGGGCGAAGATTGGGGACTTACATCCCCATCCTTGAGCAACGGTTCGGCCTATGCCGATTTTGACAATGATGGGGATTTGGACTTGGTAGTGAACAATATCAACGCCCCTGCCTTTCTGTACCAAAATCAATCGAAAAACAACCATTACATACAGCTCGACCTAAAGGGTAAGGCAAACAACAAAGATGCTTTTGGCTCCAAGGTGTCGATCTATCTCGATAACGGCGAACTGCTCTATCAAGAGAAAAACCCCGTAAAGGGTTTTATGTCGACATCGCAACAAAAGCTTCATTTCGGGCTGCCGGAATCGGCAAAGGTCGATTCGGTCATTGTTCATTGGCCCGGCGACCGGCGATCCCGTTTTATTCCCCAAAAATTGGATACGGTCTACCGTCTTGACATCGGGGAGGCAATTAAATGGGAAGTACGGGACAGAGAGGCCCCCAAAACCTTGTTCAAAGAGGTGACCGACAATATCGGCTTCGAACATCGACATGTCGAAAACAAGGGGAACGACTTTATTCACGAACCCTTGTTGTTGCACCAATACGATTATAGCGGACCGACGGTCGCCGTTGCCGATGGTAACGGGGACGGTCTGGACGATTTTTACATCGGGGGGTCTAGGGGAAATTCAGGTCAGTTGTTCTTTCAACTAAAGGATGGAAGCTTTACGCCAAAATTCTTGGACGATGAGTTAAAGTACGAAGATGGCGGGGCATTGTTCTTCGATGCGGACGACGATGGAGACCTCGACCTATACGTAGTAAGTGGGGGGAGTGCCGTCAAATATTTTGAAAAGGGACATTACCAAGACAGATTGTACATCAATGACGGTAAGGGAAATTTTGCCTATGACGAAAAGGCACTTCCGACTATCGAAGCCAGCGGATCTTGCGTGGTGGCCTCCGATTACGATGGCGATGGCGATTTAGACCTGTTTGTCGGAGGTAGGGTGGTTCCGGGCAGTTTTCCCCTGGCCCCCAGAAGCTATTTGTTGCGGAACGACAAGGGAAAATTTACCGATGTGACCCGCGAATCGGCACCGCAACTCGCCGAGATGGGAATGGTAAGCTCCGCACTTTGGAGCGATATCGACAACGATAACGATACCGATCTTTTGGTTGTGGGCGAATACATGCCCGTTTCGGTCTTTGTAAACAATGGAGGCGTACTCGAACCTTTGGCCCTGTCGGAGGAAATCGTAGATACGAAAGGTTGGTGGAACAGTATCGCCGGAGGCGATTTTGACAATGACGGGGATGTCGATTATATCCTTGGTAACTTGGGGCAAAACAATGCCTATAAGGTTACCAAGGAGGAGCCATTGCGGATCTATGCCAAGGATTTTGACGGAAATTCCAGTATCGATGCCATAGCAACGCGCTTTATCAAGGGGAAGGAAGTGAGCATAGCACCCAGAAACCTATTGGCCTCGCAGCTGAACAGCGTCAAGAAAATCTTTAGAAGCTATAACGACTTTGCCAAGTCCGATATACACGATTTGCTAGCGGTTTTGGATTCATCCGAAATTCAGGTGCTCGAAGCCAATGAGTTTGCTTCAATGTATCTCGAAAATAAGGGCAGAGGGGAGTTTGCGATGAAAAAATTGCCCTTGCCCGCACAGTATTCGGCCCTGAACGGCTTACAGGTCGGCGATTTTAACGAAGATGGCAATCTAGATGTCATGGCCTTGGGCAACCTGTACCCAACCGAGGTGATTTCCGGATATATCGATGGCGGTAAGGGCTTGGTATTGAAAGGCGACGGAAAAGGGGGCTTTTCCGAAATAAGTTTGCCCGAATCGGGATTCTATGTACCGGGAGATTCCAGGGCCCTGGCACGCTTGGTCCATGCTACCCATGGAAACTTGCTGATCGCAACGGTCAATAGTGGCAAGACCAAATTATTCTCGAAAGGTGGTCGGGGTGGGGTAAATACCATAAAATGGCCAAAAAACGCACATTATGGGGTGCTTGAACTCACCGACGGAAGGAGAAGAAAGTTCGAAAAATATTACGGGGAGGGGTATTTGACCCAGTCGTCTCCAATTATTGAAATACCTAAAAACTGTATGCGAACGATTTTTTACGACCTCAAAGGGGAAAAAATCTTGGAAGAAAAGTACAACTAAAGTAAAACATGTAAAACCAATAGAAAAAATGATCAAGTTCAGTAGTACCCGACTCGCTTGGGTTTTTGCCTTGTCGATGCTCGCCTCCTGTAAGCAGGAAAACAAGGAAACTGGCCAAGGCCCGACCGAAAAACCCAATATTATTTTTATCATGTCAGATGATCATACCACCCAGGGCCTGGGGGTTTATGGAAGTCGTTTGGCGGCGCTTGACCCTACCCCTAATCTGGATCAATTGGCCAATGAGGGCATGTTGATGGAAAACGTTTTTGTGAACAATGCCATCTGTGTACCCAGTAGGGCGGCCATTATTACCGGGCAACATTCCCAACGTAACGGCGTGCTGGACCTGGAAGGCGTATTGCCCCCGGATAGGCAATATTTGCCCAAGGAAATGAAGAAGTTGGGCTACCAGACCGCCATTATCGGCAAGTGGCATTTGCACGAAGAACCTGCCGCCTTCGATTACTACCAAGTACTCCCCGTACAGGGAAAGTACTTCGACCCCGATTTTAGGGTGAGGGGCGGGGAAGAATGGCCCAACAATGTGGTAAAGACCAAAGGGCATAGTACCGATGTCATTACCGACATTACCCTGGATTGGTTGAAAAACAAGCGCGATAAGAGCAAGCCTTTCTTTTTGATGCACCATTACAAGGCACCACATGACGATTTCGAGAATGCGCCCCGTTACGACGATTATCTGGCCGATACCTTTATTCCCGAACCCGAAAGTCTATACGACAACAAAAACAACGGTTCGATCGCGACCCGGGGGGCGAACGATTCGCTTACACGGATCATTGGCTCGTCGGTATCAAGGCGAAACCTCATTCGTAACCAGGCCATGAATATCTATCAAGATAGCAGTATTTACAAGCAGTATAGGGATGCCTCGACCATTGGCACCGATGAACACGTGGCGTGGAAATACAATGAAGAGGAGAAAAAAATAGCGAGCCAGGTATACCAAGATTATTTAAAGCGATATCTGCGCTGCGTAAAAGGGGTCGACGATAACATAAAGCGATTGTTGGACTACTTAAAGGAAAACGATCTGTACGACAATACGATTATCGTATATACCGGCGACCAAGGCTTTATGTTGGGCGAGCACGATTACATCGATAAAAGATGGATGTACGATGAGTCGATGCGCATGCCCTTCTTTGTACGCTATCCCAAAAAAATCAAACCCGGTTCACGGTCCGATGCGATCATAAACAATACCGATTTTGCCCCGACCTTGATCGAAATGGCAGGAGGTACGGCGCCCGACTACATGCAGGGAAAAAGCTTTAAGACCATTTTGGAAACCGGTAAGGAGCCCGAAGATTGGCCCAAATCGACCTATTACAGGTATTGGATGCATATGGCCCACCGACACGGGAACCCGGCCCATTTCGGCATCCGTACCAAGGATTATAAGCTCATTTTCTTCTACGGAAGGTATTGGGTAGATACCGATGACCCGAATGCGGAATACAACAAGGCCAGTTGGGGGAACGATTTTACCCGTAAAACCCCGGTTGCCTGGGAATTCTATGACTTGAAGAAGGATCCCAAGGAGATGAACAATGCCTACAAAGATCCGGCTTACCAAGAGGTCATCGCCCAATTAAAGAAAGAATTGATCAGGGTAAGGGAAGAATTGGACGAGACCGACAAAAACTATCCGCACATACAAAAGGTAATCGATGCCCATTGGAACGATTAAAGTAGAAATAGTGATACAAAAAGGAAAAGCCAACTTGAACAGTTGGCTTTTCCTTTATTCGGAAGGGGGGAGGGTCATAGTTGAAAAATCTGCTCCAAGGCGACCCATTTTTCACCCTCCTTGGCCCAGGGGAGCGCTTGCTGAAAATCCCACATCAGCTGTTCCCATTCCCGTACCTTGGGGTTGTCGGCATCCATTTGCGCTTTTTTTTGGGGGTCAAAGGTCTCGTCAACTTCCATGATCATGAACATGCGGTTACCGGTCAGGTAGATCTGCATGTCTACAATGCCCGCATCCTTGATGCTTTTGGTGATTTCGGGCCACGCATTGCCCGGGGCATGGTATGCCTTGTATTTGGCAATAAGCTCCGGGTCGTCCTTTAAATCACAGGCAAAACAATGTCTGTACGTCTTCATACTTGGTTTATGCTTGTTTGTGAAACTTTGAATACACGAAATTTCCGTAAAGTGCCACGACACCTAAACAGATCAGGGAGGGGATAAAGGAAAAGCGCATTTCTGTAACCCCGGCAATGGTCGTATCCTCGTAACCCGTACCCCCAAAATCAAGCATATAACCCTGTATATAGGGGAGCAGGGCCCCACCGACAATGGCCATTACCAAAAAGGCCGCACCGAACTTGGCATCCTCCCCTTGGCCCTCCAAGGCTATTCCGTAAATGGTGGGGAACATGATGGACATGAAAAACGAGGTTGCCACCAAGGAGTAGATGCCCAACATCCCGGGTAGAAAAATGGCTCCCAACACGGTGGCCATTCCCCCAAGCCCAAAGAACATTAAAAGTTTTCCGGAGTCGATCTTGGCCATCAGGGCGGTTCCGACCGTTCTGCCCGTCAAGAACACGATATAGCCGGCCAAACCGTACCAGACGGCAGATTTGGCGTCTATGCCCAAGGTTTCGGCATATTGGTAGACGTAGGTCCAGCACATGATTTGGGCTCCTACGTAGAAGGCCTGTGCAATGACACCGAAGGAAAACTTAGGCTGTTTCCACAGGCGCTTTACCGCATCGGAAAAGTTCACCTTTGATTCTTGGCTTTTGTTTTGGGGCATTTTCATCACCGCAATAACGATAAGGAAAAGCAAGACGACGCCTCCCAACAGTACGTACGGATTTCTAATGATCTCGAGGTCGGAGGTGCGTACGGCAGCCTTGGCACTTTCCGACAAGGTATCGTAAATGGGCACTCCTCCCGGGCTGGTATCGTCCGACTGTAGGGCGTCCAACACAAAGTTCTGGGCGATCAACAGGCCCAAAATAGAGCCCATGGGGTTGAACATTTGGGCAAAATTCAACCTTCTTGTCGCGGTCGCCTCGTCGCCCATCGAGAGGATGTAGGGGTTGGCCGTCGTTTCCAAAAATGCCAACCCGAAGGTCAAGATGTAAAGGGCCGCCAAGAAAAAGGGATAACTTTCCCTTGCCGCGGCAGGGTAGAAGAGCAGTGCACCAATGGCGTATAGGGCCAGCCCTAAAAGCACCCCTTTTTTATAAGAGAACCTGTTTACAAAAAGGGCAGCGGGAATGGCCATGGTAAAATATCCTCCATAGAAGGCCAATTGCACCAGGGAGGCTTGGGTATTGCTTAATTCCAATACTTTTTGGAAGGCCCTGACCATGGGGTTGGTCATATCGTTGGCCAGGCCCCAAAGGGCGAATAGGGAGGTAATCAATACAAAGGGGATCAATACATGTTTGGCCACTATGGGGCTAGACTGGTCGGTATGCATGGTATATGGCTTTTGGGTTCATTATTTTTCAGAAAGCAAGGCCCGGTCTAAATGCACGTAGCCGCCGTCTACGGTAATAAATTGTCCGGTGGTGTGCGACGAACGTTCCGAAATGGCAAATAAAATGGCATCGGCAATTTCCTTGGGCGTTGTCATTCGATTGTGTAAGGGAATGCTTCTTTTGATAGAATCCAGTTTCTCTTGACCGTTCTCCAATGTGTTGATCCAATTTTCGTAGGCAGGGGTATAGCTTTCCGCTATGATCAAGGCATTGGACCGGATGCCATAGGGTATCAAATCGACGGCCCACTCCCGTGTAAGTCCGAGAACGCCACCTTTTGCCGCCGCATAGCCCGAGGTGCCGCCCTGACCGGTGAGCGCTACCTTCGAGCCCACGTTCATGATGTTGCCCTTACTTTTCTTGAGGTAGGGCAGGCAGAATTTGGTCATGGCAAAAAAGCTCACGAGGTTCAATTGCAGTGACCACATGAACTGGTCTATGGAATCTTCGAGTCCGACCCCGTCGTTTACCCCAACGTTATTGATCAATACATCGATCCCGCCGTATTTATCGGCAATGGTCCTTACCGCCTGTTCTATTTGCCGTACATCGGTCAGGTCGGTTTTGACGAAGAGGGCGTCGCATCCTTGTCCTTGGAGCTCCTTTTCGTATTCGAAACCTCGGTCGTTCCGGCATACGATGACGGGAACGGCCCCTTCCTTCGCCAGTTCTTCCACTAGGGTGTGGCCAATACTACCGCGCAGCCCGGCCGCTCCGGTAACCACTACTATCTTATTCGTAAGTTGTAAATCCATTTTTTTATCTATTGGGGGTTATTGCCTCTTTTCCGTTCGGCCGGGCTGAAACCACGGGCTCAGCACCTATGGGGCACCCGGCACTTAAAAACCGGACACAAAAATGCCCCGGCCTATTGTTCGATGGTCACCTTGATTACGTTGGCCATGGTTTCCGGACTTGTTTTTGGCGTATGGATCACCAGGCCTTCCTCGGTCAATTTCCAGGTGATTTCTTCATCGCTTCCCAAAACCGACACCTTGGTGATACTTACACCGTCCTTGATCTGCTCCTCGGCGAAGGCCTTGAGTACAAGTTCACTGTCACTTTCCAAGGGACCGAGTACGATGGCATTGATGTCATAATCCTTGGTGGTATACCTGATGTCTTTATTGGAATATTTGAGCTTCATAAAGGCCTTATGGTTCTTAAAGTGCCCTTCGGGTTCTTTGGTGGGGCCTTCGCCGAAGGTATACCAGGCTTCCGTTCCGTATATGGCGTCGCCGTAGGTATGCAGCCATCTTCCAATTTCCAACAGGGCCTGTCTTTGGTTATCGGGAATGGTCCCATCGGCCTTGGGCGATATGTTTAGGAGCAACACACCGTTTTTACTGGTGATGTCGATCAGCATATGAAGTACATCCTTGGCTTCCTTTACCCCGAGGTTTTCGGTATAGCCCCAGCTGCCATCGCTAATGGTGGCGTCGGTCATCCAGGTCTTTGTGCCAATTTGGTTCTTCCGTGACTGCTCTAGATCCTCAATGCTGAGGTTCTGGGGCAAGTCGTGCTGCTTTCGTACAATTACCACCTCTTGGCCCTTGGCCTGTGCCGCGTTCAAGTAATAGGCAGCGAATTCTTTCCGGTACTTTTCGGGGATATCGCCCAAGACATAATCGAACCAGATAATATCGGGATGGTAATTGTCGATGACCTCCTTCAATTTGCCCGTCCAGATATCCCTATACCATTTTTCGGGATCCATGTTCCCGTACATCAACTGTAACTCGGGATCGGGGGAGGAGGGGGGCATGTTTTCAAAATAAGGAAAGTGGCTATTCTCTACCTGTTTGCCGATTTCGGTGCTGCGTTGCAGGTTTTTGGAATGATGAAAGGTGGTAATCAATTTCATGCCCTCGGCCCTGATGGCTTTTTCCAGGAGACCGGTAATATCTTTTTTAGGTCCTGTGTCCATAACGTCCCAAGGGGTAAGTTTACTGTCCCACATGGCAAATCCATCGTGATGTTCGGCGACGGGACCGGCGAATTTTGCACCTGCGGCCTTGAAGAGTTTGGCCCATTCCCCGGCATTGAAATGTTCCGCTGTAAACATAGGGGCAAAATCGTGATATCCAAATTCGGAAGGCTCCCCGTACTTTTCTACGTGATGTTTGTACACCTTATGGTCTTTAAAGTGCATCCACCGGGGGTACCATTCACTGCCATAGGCGGGAACGGAATAAAGGCCCCAGTGGAAATAGATGCCCAATTTGGCATCCTTGAACCATTGTGGTGCTTCTTGATGTTTCCCTAGGGAAGCCCAGTCCTCTTCGTAGGTTTTGGGTGTCGTTTCTTCTTGTTTTGGTTTTTCGGCGGTGGTTTGCGGTTGGTCCTTACAGGCGAAGGCCAAGGCCAAAAAGGCACAGAATAGGGCGCTTGTTGCTTTCATAGGCTATTGGGTTTTACGTTTTGGATATCCGCGGACACGTTACGGACTAGGGCCGAGAGCCCTGTGGTTTCAATGGACTCGAGGAAGGAAGCGGTCGATTGCGTTAGGTAGGGGATACGGTTTAGGTTCTCTTGCCAAATGTCCGTATTGCCCAACAGGGACTGTGTAAGCTCTAAAATGTCGCCATTTTTTCGGTAGTGGTCCCATTTTTCCTTAAAAAAGGCAAGGACGCAAGGGTCGTCATTTAAATCGATTTTCTTTCCTTGCAGGTCTACTCCCTCGTACATGCGCAGCAGGGCGGCAAAAGCCAGGATAATATGCTGTGGCATACCTTCTGAGGAGGCCAAATTGTCCTTTAGCGTGGGGAGCAGGCGGGTGCGGAATTTGGAGGTGCTGTTTAAGGCGATGCTCAGCAGTTTATGGTCCAACGATGGGTTTTTGAAACGATCCAATACATCGGCCACGAAAGTATCGATATAGGCGTGGGGCAGATCCAAGGTAGGAACCACTTCGTTTTGAAGCAGGTTGGAGACGAAGGCTTCCGTTTCCTTGTCGGCCATGACTTCCTTGACCAATCGATGGCCCAAAAGATAGCCGATGGGTACCATGGCCGTATGCGCCCCGTTGAGAACCCTGACTTTCAAATTGCGGTAGGGGGCAAGCTGGTTTACCAGGTCAATGTTTAGATCGGTTTGATTAAAGGGGAATTCCCCCAAAATGCTTTCCGGACCTTCTATAAGCCAATTTAGGTACAGTTCGCCGCTGACGGCCAGCTGGTCCTTATAGCCCAATTCTTGCTCTATCGTATCGATTTTGTGCTTGGGAAAACCGGAAACGATCCGGTCTACCAGGGTATTGCAAAACGTATTGCTTTGGTCTATCCATGTCTTGAATCCATCCGGCGTGCCCCAGTGATCGGCATACTGGAGAACGGTTCGTTTAAGGGCGGTTCCGTTGTCCTCGATCAATTCACAGGGCAGTAGGATGCAACCTTTGTCATGGGCGCCCTTAAAATGACGGTACCGCTCCAAAAGCCACAGGGCGAGTTTGGCCGGAAATTCTTTTGGCGGCCTATCTTCGGCCCTATCCCCGGGGTTGAATTGTATACCCGCCTCCGTGGTATTGCTGATGATAAAACGCAGGTCGGGGTTTTTGGCCAAGTTTATGTACGCATTCCATTCGGTATAGGGGTTGATCACTTGTTGTACGCAGTCGATTATTTGAAGCTTGCGAAGAAACCTCCCTTTTTGCATACCTTCCAATTCTACCGAAAACAGGCCGTCCTGCGATTTCAATTCCTTGTAATCGCCTCTTTCGGTGGGCTTTACTAAGGCGACCCCAGCGTTAAAATCGGTCTTTTCGTTTACATCTTGCACAATCTGGTCTACAAAGGCCCGCAAAAAGTTACCTCCTCCAAATTGTAGGATTTTGACCGGCCTGGGTTCTATGTGACCAATTGCGCTTCTGTTTAAATACTCCATTTGTTTATAATGAGATCCACGTTGTTACTGGGTACTATCGACGGGTGCCCTTGGATACCTGACCTTTTTTTACTGCCCGCCATTGTGATGCTATTCCGGTTTATAATTCGACCATGGCCTTGATTACCCCGGTTTCCGGTTGAAGCCAGGAGTCGAAATGGGCCGTCATTTCATCAAATGGTACGGTATGGGTGATAAACGAGTCCGTCGGGAATTTCGGCAAGGTTTCCATCACCTTTTCAAAATCTTCCAAGGTTGCGTTGCGACTGCACAATAGGGTCGTTTCCTTGGCGTGTATGGCCGGGTGGCTAAAGTGGAGCTCCCCTTTCGAGAGTCCCACCAAGACATACCTGCCGCCATGGGCCATATAATCAGGTCCGCTTTCCAACGCGAACTTGTTGCCCGTGGCATCGAAAACCGCCGTGGCCAGGTCGCCATCGGTTATTTTTGCGACCTTTTCGGCCGCATCTTGAGTGGCGGTCACCGTATGGTCTACCCCGATCTTGTTTTTGGCGTAGGCCAGACGCTCTTCGTTTACGTCTATGGCAATGACCTTTGCCCCTTGCAATTGGGCCAATTTCATTATACCGATACCTATGGGGCCGCACCCGATCACGGCTATGGTCTCCCCTTTTTGCAATTGCGCACGTCTTACGGCATGGGCACCGATAGCAAGGGGTTCTACGATGGCCATTTCCTCGAAAGTCAGGTCGTTGGCCGGCAGTAGCAGGTCGACAGGGAGGGCTACGACCTCTTGCATGCCCCCGTCGGTATGCACGCCCAGTACCTTGATGTTCGTACAGCAATTGGTCTTTCCGTTTCTGCAGGCGATGCACTTCTTACAACTGATATAGGGCATTACCACCACCTTGTCTCCTGCTTCAAGGCCTTTTTCGTTAGGACCTATTTCCAGTATTTCGGCGGCCAATTCATGCCCCAATATCCTGGGATAGGTAAAAAAGGCCTGGTTGCCCGCATAGGCGTGCAAATCGGTTCCGCAAATACCTATGCGTTTTATTTGTAACAAGGCTTCCCCGATATCGGCCTTGGGAACTTCCTTTTCCTTTGATTGAAACTGGCCGGGGGTCTCGCAAACGATATATTTCATGTATTCTATGGTTATGGGAGAAGTTAAGGCGCATACCGGTCAAGGCATGCGCCGTCTTAAAACTAACTCAAAACTAACTTAAATTAACTCCTCATCTCAAGGGTTGATCGTGATAATGGGGTCCTTCATTGTAATCTCTATACAATGTGCAAAATCGCCCTTTCTCTTTCCCAGGTCTTCAATGAACAAGCCTTTTTCGTTCTGTTCAAAACCAAGGTTTTTGTTGCTTTCCAACAACTTGACGGTCTCAATTCTCAAGTCTTTGGTAATATCCTGTCCCGTTGCCAACGATTTGATCAGAACCGAGCCGTTTTCAGGCCATTCGAGCAATATGGCGTATAGCTTGTTGCCCTTTTTGGTAAAACGTATGTCTTTTGAGGTAAAGCCCTTGTTGCCCCCTTCGGAGTGGTGTCCTTTTTTGACTTCGGTCGGTCCTTCCCCGAACACGCTCCAGTATTCGGTGCCGTAAATGGCACTACCGTTGGTCTTTAACCATTTTCCTATTTGCAAGAGTATTTTTTGCTGGTCTTTTGGGATGGTACCGTCGGCCTTTGGCCCGATGTTCAATAACAGGTTTCCGTTCTTGGAAACAATATCGACCAGGTCATCGACAAGCTCGTTGGCGGTTTTCGACTGCCAGTTGGTAACATAGCCCCACGAATTTTTGCCGATAGAGGTATCGGTTTGCCAAGGCAGTTTTCGGATACCGGGTAGTTTTCCCCGTTCCAAATCGTAGATTACGGTGCCTTCGGGAAAGGCTTCGTGGTTGAAATTCTTGTCGTTGATCACCACTTCCTTGCCCCATTCGATGCCTTTGTTATAGTAATAAGCGGCCAATTTCGGGCGATATTCGGCAAAATCGGGGATGTCCAGATAGAAATCGAACCATAAAATATCAGGTTGGTAATTGTCGATAAGGTCCTTGGTACGCTTCCACCACTTTTGCTTAAAGGCTTCGGAAACCGGCTCGGTAAGGTCCTTTCCCTTTTCCGAATACAGGTCGGAATAGGCGGGGTCGGTGGTGTCGAAATGGTCTTTTTTATTGTAAAACGACCAGTTAAAGGCATAGTGTGACGAGGCGCCCATGATAAGGCCTTGCTTTCTGCCTTCCGTAAAGAGTTCGCCCAAAATGTCTTTTTTAGGTCCCATCTCGGCGGCGTTCCATCGGGTGGTGTTGCTTTTGTACATGGCAAAGCCATCGTGGTGGTCCGCTACGGGAATTACATATCGGGCCCCCGATTTTTTAAAGAGGTTTATCCATTTTTTGGCGTTGAACTTTTCCGCCTTGAACATCGGGATAAAGTCTTTGTAGCCGAATTTTTTTTGGTCCCCATATTTTTGTTTGTGGTGGAGGTAGGTCTCGTTGGGACCCAGTTTTTCCAGTTTTAACTGGGCCGAGAACGTGGCCGTATCCATATACATCTGTCGTGGATACCATTCCGAACCAAAAGCGGGAACGGCATAGGCCCCCCAATGTATGAAAATGCCGAACTTTTGGTCGTTGAACCATTCGGGATCTTTGTAATGGGCTTTGATCGACTCCCAGTTGGGTTCGAATTTGGGGGACTTTTTTAAATGACCCTGACCAGATACCTCTTGTGCTATACCCAAATAAATACCAAAAAGCAAAGGCAGGGTCGATAACATTTTAATTTGTTTAATCATTTGTAGTTTCTTGAACGGTATTGACAATTTTGTACGGGGCTAAATTCAACTATTTGGACAACGACCTTAACAACAGATGTTTTTATGATTGCAACAAATGGTCATACCCGTTTTATATTAGGTTGAATATGTATTTCTTTGGTGGAAATACACCTGCTTTACGTTTTTATGCCTCTGTCCTACCTAGTTCAGTGGCATAAAAATTTCTTTTTGCGCACACATATAGACGGGGGACCGATCGGTGTCCCTATTTTGACGAACACTTATATGGCAACCGGAGATTAAATAACTTTATATATGAAAAGAGGACTTTTAAAACACCTGTTGGTTTCCGTATTGGCCGTAGGTCTTTCCTGTAAGCCAAAGCCCAAGGAAAAGGAGGTCGGGGAAGAAGCGGTACAAAGACCCAATATCGTGGTGATCTATATGGACGACCTGGGGTATGGCGATATCGGGGCCTATGGGGCCACGGAATTAAAAACCCCGAACATCGATAAACTGGCCGAGGGCGGCATTAGGTTCACATCGGGCTATGCAACTTCGGCCACATGTACGCCCAGTAGGTATGCATTGCTAACAGGGCAATACCCATGGCGCAGAAAAGAAGCACGAATCTTACCGGGTACCGCCCCCTTGATCATAGATACGGATCAACCAACCTTGCCCAAACTGTTGAAGAAGAACGGCTACCATACCGGAATCGTCGGGAAATGGCACCTCGGATTGGGCGATGGCCATGTCGATTGGAACAAAGAGATCGCCCCAGGGCCCAATCAATTGGGATTTGACTATTCGTATATTCTGGCGGCGACCCAAGATAGGGTGCCAACGGTCTATATAGATAACGGTAAAGTGGATAATCTGGACCCCAATGATCCCATCGAGGTGAGCTATAAAAAGAATTTTGAGGGGGAACCTACCGGGAAGGACAATCCGGAATTGACCACCATGAAATGGCACCACGGGCACAACCAGAGCATAGTCAACGGTATCCCCCGAATTGGGTATATGAAGGGCGGCAAGGCGGCAAGATGGAAGGATGTCGATATGGCCGACCACTTTTTGGAAAAGGCGAAGGCCTATGTAAACGAACACAAGGGAGAGCCTTTTTTTCTTTACTATGCCTTGCAGCAGCCCCATGTGCCGCGAACCCCGCATCCCAGATTTGTCGGTGCTTCAGGCCTAGGCCCCAGGGGCGATGTGATCGTTGAGGCCGATTGGGTCATCGGGGAATTCCTAAAGGAACTTGATAAAAACGGCTTGATGGAGAATACCCTTATCATCTTTAGTAGCGACAACGGTCCCGTACTGAACGATGGGTATTACGACGAGGCGGTCGAAAAGCTGGGAAGCCATACCCCGACAGGTGGCCTTCGTGGCGGCAAATACAGCCTTTTTGAGGCGGGTACGCGCGTTCCCTTTATCGTATATTGGAAAGGCAAGGTCGAACCACAGGTATCGGACGCCATGGTTTGCCAATTGGATCTGTACGCCTCTTTGGCCGCGATGTTCGATACCGATGCCACCGATGTGCCGGATAGCGAAAATATTTTGCCGGCCTTGTTGGGAGAGTCGGATACGGGCAGGGAAAACCTCATTGTCGAAGCTACGGGAAGAACGGCCTTGCGCCAGGGTGATTGGGCCTTGATCCCACCCTATAAGGGGGCAGCAATAAATACGCAGGTAAACATTGAATTGGGCAATGCCGAGGAATATCAATTGTATAATATAAAGGAAGATTGGGGCCAGCAAGAAAACCTGGCGGAAACCTATCCCGAAAAATTACAGGAACTCATCGAAGTCTATGAAAAACTTCGGGGAAAGTCAAATGAGGATGTTCCGGAATTGGAATTGCATTAACCTGCAATACTATGTAGATGTATACCGTCCAAAGAGCACCTGAACAGGTGCTTTTTTTGTGGATTCCCCCCTAATTCGCACCTGAATGCTTTTGGCAGCAACAAATGTTTCAATCCGTGCCACACATGATTTAAAGGTTTTACCGATTTCGTGCTAACCTTTAGTTTTAGGGTCGGTAACCGGCCTTTATGTCGCGGGGGGATAGGCCTACCTTGTAAGGGGGGCGGTGATAGGGTTTCCTTTCATTGCCGAATCGAAATAGCTAGAAGTAAATTAAATGTATCCTAAAAGATAAAAGCGATGAACGTATATAGGAAATGGTTGTGGGGGTGCGCTTTGTTTTTGTGTCAAATGCTCGCGTCACAAGAACGTCCGAATTTTGTATTTATCCTGACCGATGACCAACAATATGGCCTCATGGGCTGTACCGGGAACCCTATTGTCAAGACACCCAATTTAGATCAATTGGCAAAGGACGGGGTATTGTTCACCAATGCCCACGTTACCAGTGCGATCTGTACCCCTAGCCGGGCCAGCATACTTACCTCCCAATTTGAAAGAAGCCATGGCATCAACTTTAATTCGGGGACAAGCATGTCGGAAGAAGGATGGCGAAACACCTATCCCATGGTCATGCGCGAGAATGGCTACTACACGGGCTGGGTGGGAAAAAACCATGTTCCGGTGGGCAAGGGCGGGTATTCCAGCGGCCTTATGGAAAAAAGTTTCGATTATTGGTATGCGGGCCATGGCCACTTGGGCTTCTATCCCAAGGAAAGGCATAGCATATTCAAGGACGCCAAATCGGACACCCAGGTCGAGGTGATCCAAGAGGGGATCGACGATTTTCTATCGAACGAAAAAAAGCTGGAGGGGGCCATTACCTTTTTGGACAAGCGCCCCGAGGACAAGCCTTTTATGCTTTCGGTCTGCTTTAACCTGCCGCACGGAAACGGCACATCGTCTATGCAACAGCGAGAAACGGACGATGAAATCTATAAATCCCTGTACCGTGATCAAGACCTGCCCTTACCCGAGCACTATGTGGCAAAAAAGGATATAAAAACGCCCAAACTACCGCCGAGCATCCATAGGGCCTCCGACCGTCAGGATATATATGACTATGTAGATGAACCGGAAACCTTAAAGGAGCGTTATACCAGGCAATTACAGGCACTTACGGGTATAGACCGCTTGGTGGGGCAGTTGCGGGCTACCTTGAAAAAGCAGGGCTTGGATAGGAATACGATAATCATCTTTACCTCCGACCACGGATTGTTTATGGGGCAGTTCGGTTTGGGCGGCAAGGCCTTTTGCTATGAGCAAACAACCCATGTACCGATGATAGTGTACAATCCTAGGGAGAAAAAGAAAAACCGGGGATTAACTACCGATGCCTTGGTACAAAGTATAGATGTTGCGCCAACCATGCTTGCCATGGCGGGTATTGCAATTCCTGATACCTATCAAGGTAAGGATTTGTCCAAATTACTTTCTGGCGAGGTAGCGGAAGTCAGGGATTATGTGTTCACGGAGAACCTGTGGTCGACCCAGTTTGGGAACCCCAGGTGCGAAGCGGTTCAAGACAAGGAGTGGAAATACATCCGATACTACAAGAACGAGACCTTCCCCGCCCAAAAGAAAATAGCGGCGGCCAAGGCGCTTGGTATAGACGTCAATGGTATGCTGTACAAGGTACACGATATCGACCTGGCCATGTACCGGTCGTTTGCCGAAGGTCCCCTACAGGGAGAAGAACCGGTTTACGAAGAATTGTTCCATTTGGCCAAAGACCCCGAGGAAACGGCCAACCTGGCCACCGATGCCCGTTATGCCCAAAAATTGGGAGAGATGCGCAAGGTATGGGCTTCGGAAATAAAAAGGGCCAGGGGAACGGAACCGCCCATGGTGTTGAGGTATACGGCCGATAGCGAAGCGGAAAGGGGAGTAATGATTCAACCTAAATAAACCAATAGATGAAACTGAGGCGATACCTTACCCTGTTGCTGTTGTTCCTTGGGCTTTCTGCCTTTGGCAAGGAATTCAATGTTCTGGATTACGGGGCCAAGGCCGATGGCAAAACCTTGGATACCCGGGCGGTGCAGGACGCTATCGATGCATGCCACGCCAACGGGGGCGGTAAAGTGGTCATCCCTTCCGGTAAGACCGTACTGGTCGGAACCCTCTATTTAAAAAGCTTTGTGACCCTTCATGTGGAAAACGGGGCCATTTTAAGGGGAAGTCCTTTCATAAAGGACTATGCTACGGATACCCACAAAAACATGTACAAGAACGAACCCCATATGGATAGGTGCCTTATTTTCGCCAAAGACGAAAAGTCCATTGCAATCGAAGGTTACGGAACCATAGATGGGAACGGCCATACCTCGAACTTCACCAAGGAAAAGGGGGGCAGGCCTATGTTGATTAGGTTCGTGAACGTAAGTGATGTACGTCTGAACAACATTACCCTGATCAATCCGGCGGCATGGACCTCCGCTTGGTTGTATTGCTCAAATATCAGTGTTAGCGGAATCAAAATCCACAGTAGGGCCAATGCCAATGGCGATGGCTTGGATTTTGACGGTTGTACCCATGTCAGTGTTACCAATAGTTTTTTCGACAATAGCGACGACAGCATTTGCATCCAGGTCTCCTTGCCCGAAAAACCGGCCAAAAACATCGCCATTTCAAACTGCCATTTTACCACCAAGTGGGGCGGGATCCGTATCGGACTGCTGTCCCGGGGCGATATCGAGTCGGTTACCGTCAGCAATTGTACCTTCACCGATATACAGGATTCCGGCCTAAAGATCCAGCAATGCGAAGGGGGTAGGATGAAGAACATGGTGTTCTCCAATTTGGTCATGGAAAACGTGCCAAGACCGGTATTCATGACCTTTGCACAACAACGGGCATCGGTCGATACACCGGAGGGTACCTTTGAGCCCCTTACCGCGATGCACCATTTCAGTTTTGACAACATCATTGTGGATAATTCCAAAGGAGACAAGAATTCGGCTTTTTTTATAACCGGATATCCCGGGCACCCTATCGGGGATATTTCCTTGAGCAACATCCAATTTACGATTAGCGGGGGTGGTACCCTTGCCGACGCCCGAAAAACGATTCCGGAATATACCCGGGAAGTGCTCAAAGGATGGTGGCCCGAATTTGGTTTGGTAGGCACCTTGCCGGCTTCCGCACTGTTCGTTAGGCATGTCAACGGGTTGACCGTCGATAATTTTAAGGTCAAGGTCTTAGACGGCGATAAAAGGCCCTTGGTCCATTTAAGTGATGTTACGGGGGAGCGCTTGGGAAATATAGAATTGAACGGGGAAGCGGTCACCTCAAAAAAAATAATAAGAAATCGATGATACGGTATTTGAACAAAAAAAGAAAATCCGGGGGTAAGGCGACCCGGTGGTGTTCGCACCTATTGGGCCTTACCTTGGTAATGGCCCAGAACGGACAGGCCCAAGAATACACGTCCGATTGGGAATCACTAAGGCAACACGAGACCCCCGAGTGGTTCCTGGATGCCAAATTCGGTATCTACTGCCACTGGGGCCCCTATTCGGTTCCCGAGTTTAAGAACGAGTGGTATTCACATTGGATGTATGTCAACAAAGACAATCCCGAGGCCAAAGACGGCAAGGCCAGTGAGTTTTACGATTATCACGTTAAGACCTACGGACCCTTGAACGAATTTGGCTATAAAGATTTCATACCCATGTTCAAGGCCGAAAAATTCAATGCTGCCGAGTGGGCCGATCTGTTTGAAAAGGCCGGGGCCAAGTTTGCCGGACCCGTGTCCGAACATGCCGACGGTTTTGCCATGTGGGACAGTGATCTTACCCGGTGGGATGCAAAGGACATGGGGCCGAAAAGGGATATCATGGGCGAACTGTCAGAGGAAATCAGAAAGAGGGGCATGAAATTTATAGCCACCTACCACCGCCATTGGCTTTTGGGATGGTTTCCTACCTGGGACGAATCTACCGATGCCAGCAATCCCGAATATGCCGGACTCTACGGGCCCAAAATGAAAAAAGGGGATTTTCAATACCCGCCCTCAACCCACGACATCGATGCAGGAATAGAAAAATATTATCCCCTGGCCGATGAGGCGTTCAACAGCGAGTGGCTGGCCCGTTTAAAGGAGATCGTCGACAAGTATAGTCCCGATCTGGTCTGGTTCGACAACAAGATGGACGTCATAGGGGAAGACTACAGAAAGGAGTTTTTGCGGTATTATTACAATCAAGCGGCCAAGAAAGACCAAAAGGTAGTTGTTACCTATAAATTCTATGATCTGGCCAAGGGTACGGCCGTACTGGACCTGGAGCGTTCGCGCATGAAGGAGAAAAAAGAATTTCCCTGGTTGACCGACGATTCCATCGACTGGAACTCATGGAGCCATATCAAAAATCCGAAATACAAATCGGTTAATCGCTTGGTCGACTTTTTGGTCGACGTGGTAAGCAAGAACGGGGCCGTGCTTTTAAACATTACGCCCAAGGCAAATGGGGAGATACCCGAACCGGTAAAAGAACGATTGCTGCAAATGGGGCAATGGCTCAAGACAAACGGGGAGGCAATTTATGGAACGCGACCCTTTAAAGTGTACGGGGAGGGCGAAACCCGGGTTACCGAAGGGCATTTGAGCGAAGAGAAAAATCCGGACAACACATCCAAAGACATAAGGTTTACGACCAAGAACGGACAGTTGTACGCCATTGCCCTCGACTGGCCTGCCGATAACCGATTGCTCATAAAGACTCTGAAGAAGGGCAATAAGGTATTTACCGAACCCATTCGGCGTATTGAGCTTTTGGGCCACGATGGCCCCTTGGGTTTTAAGGTCGCCCCGGACGGTCTACATATCAAACTGCCCGAAAAGAAGGTGGGCGATCATGCCTTTGTCTTTAAAATAATTACGGATTAAAAACCAAGGGGAGGAATGGGTGCGATAGGGAAACGTTTAGATCGGTGCTTAAATGGACACAAGTCGTTGGTGTGCTTTATTATATGTGCCGTACAAGTATTGGGGGGCATGCCCCTGAATGCCCAGAAGAAGACCGATTGCCCCAATGTATTGCTTATCTATACCGACGACCATAGATACAGCGCCGTCCACGCCATGATGGGTGAACCCGTGGCAACCCCGAATTTGGACGAATTGGCCGAAAACGGTGTGGTTTTCGAAAAGACCTATCTTATGGGGGCCTTTACCGGGGCCACCTGTACGCCCAGTAGGGCCATGCTGTTGACGGGAAGAAACCTGTTCGAACTTGAGGGGAGGGGACACACCATTCCCGAAACCCATACCACCTTGCCGGAAGCTTTCTCTCAGAACGGTTACCAAACCTACCACGTGGGAAAATGGCACAACGATATGGCCTCCTTGGCACGATCTTTCGATGATGGCGCCTTCGTCTCGGGCATGCCGGCCTACCTGACCGATCAGTTTCGGATGCCCTTTAGCCATTGGAAAAAAAATGGGAACTATAAAAAGGAAAACTGTTTTCTGCTGCAATACGATGCGGAGGGCAAAGTGGTCGAAAGGCCCTTGACGGGAAACGAGGTAAAAGGTCCCATCGGAACGGAAAAAGACGGCCCCCACGTCAGCGAGGTCTTGGCAGGGGGAGCCATCGACTATCTCGAGGGTTATAGGGGTAAAAGGCCCTTCTTTATGTATTTGGCCTTTCCGGTGCCGCACGACCCCAGGCAGGCCCCTGAAAATTGTAAGGCCAAATATCCCGCGGACCGTATGGACCTGCCCCCTTCCTATGCCCGGCAACATCCCTTCGACAATGGCCATATCGTGTTACGCGACGAAGAATTGGCTCCCTGGCCCAGAACACCGGAAGTTGTCAAGGAACACCTGTCGGATTACTACGCGACCATAAGCCATCTCGATGCCCAGATCGGCAAGGTGATCCAACAGTTAAAAGACAAAGGCCTTTACAAAAACACATTGATCGTAATGGCCGGTGATTCAGGCGTGGCCATTGGAAACCACGGGCTGATGGGCAAACAGAACCTTTATGACGAAGACGGTATTCACGTGCCCTTTATCCTTTCCGGAGGGGCCTTGCCCGCCCAGTTTAAGGGCAAACGTATCAAACCCTTGTCGTACATCCACGATATCATGCCCACGATCCTGGATGTGGTCGGGTTGGATAGGCCGGGCTCGGTAACCGGGAAAAGCCTGTTGCCCGTAATCAACGGGAAAAAGCAAGAAATCAGGGAGTTTACCTACCATGCCTATAGGCAGCATCAAAGGGCCTATAGAAAAGGACGGTACAAATTGATAGAATATGTTCGTGCCCCCGATTCCCGGCCCCGAGAGGGGGAAATCATATCCGGTTCGAGGGTTACCCAATTGTTCGATGTGGTCGAAGACCCTTGGGAAACCTTAGACCTCTCTGCCTTCCCCGAATACCGATCCACCATAAACGAATTACGGGAGGGGATGAAGCACACCGCTATCGCATTAAAGGATGTTGCCGATGGTCAACGTACCCAAATAAATTTCTGGGACTACTACGAGTAAGCCTTCTTAAAACCGGAATACTAGGAAAAGAAAATATCGAGACCAAAATACCGAACAATGAAACGAGCAAAAAAACTAACATGTTGCCTGCTTTTTACAGCCCTTGTGCCCTGTTTTCAAGCGATAAGGGCACAATTGCCCTTTGGTTTTCCCAATACCCATAGAACAAAAACAAGCCTGAACCAGGGGTGGAAATTCCATTTGGGGGATCCCGATGCGAATTATTACGCCAAAGACTTCGACGATTCCAAATGGGAGTCGGTAAATGTACCGCACACCCTGTCATTGACCTCCTTGGCCTTGGACGGATTGCAGGACGACAAGGTGCAGCTGAAATTTCATCGAAAGGTCGGTTGGTACCGCAAGGCCATAGAGGTGCCCCAAAACCAAAAAAAAGTATTCCTGGAATTCGAAGGCGTGCATCAAATCACCGATGTCTGGGTCAACGGAAAACATGTGGGCCAGCACGCTACGGGGGGCTATACGCCCTTTGATTTTGATATTACCGATTACGTAGACAAGGGGCAGGTCAACCAGATAACCATAAAGGCCGATAACAGAAGAAGCAGGGTTACACCGCCCGATCCGGGACCTTTCGATTATGTGAAATTTAGCGGTCTGTACCGGGATGTTTATCTGGTGGAAAAAGACCCCGTACATATTGGCTTTAATTGGGAAGGAAAGGAAGCGGGGGTGACCCTTACGACGCCTACGGTGGATGTCGTGAATAAAAATGCCACGATCAACATACGCACAGAGGTGAAAAATACGGGAACCTCGCCCGTTACCGCCCAAGTGGTTACGAGAATTATCGATGCCGATGGAATTGTAGTGGCCAAGCTGCTTCAAGAGAAACGTATCGCCGAAGGGGCAAGGGCCTTGTTCGACCAGATCACAAGCCTAGAGGACGATGTGCATTTTTGGGACGTCGACGACCCTTACCTGTACCGGGTCAATTCGGAGGTCGTGGTCAACGGTACGTCCGTTGATGCCGTCGAAAACAAACTGGGGATTCGAAAGTTTGTGTTAGATCCGGAAAAAGGCTTCGTTTTAAACGGAAAACCTATAAAACTCATCGGCTTTAATCGGCATCAGCAATATCCTTATGTCGGGGATGCGGTCCCCAATTCCCTGCATTACAAGGATATGCTGCAGTTTAAGGAGTTCGGGTTCAATATTGTGCGTACGGCCCACTATCCGCAAGACAACTCCCTTTTGGAGGCCTGCGACGAACTGGGCATTTTAGTATACGAGGAAGCGCCTTCCTGGATTTCGATGAGCAATGAGCCGGAATGGTGGGACAATTTTGAGAAGGCCGAACGCGCTATGATCCGCAACCACAAAAACCACCCGTCGGTAGTCATTTGGGGAGGAGGTATAAACCATAGGGGATATGTGCCCCGGGTCCATAATGTTGCAAAACAGGAAGACCCGACCCGGTTGACGGCCTCGCAGGGAGCTCGGTGGACCGGTTGGCAAGCTTCCGGTTTGGCCGATATCAATGCCAATATGCTTTACGGGCCTTTTGTTTGGGACAGGTCGGAGCCTATGTTCGCCATGGAAGGACATTGGGGCCCTGAATCCTTGGGTATGTATAGAAAGGATGTATTGATGACCGGACTCATCTCATGGACGGCGCATGCCTATTATACCTTTCATCCCACACATGACAAGGCCAAGGATCCCGTTGACCGCACCCGTAGTGGTGCGATGACCATTTTCAGGTATCCGCGCCCCCAGATGAACTGGTATAAGGCCGAACTTTTAAACAAGCCCTACATTTATATTGTCGAGGATTGGAAAAAGGGACAAGATTCCATTACCGTGTATAGCAATGCCCCCGAAGTAGAGCTGTCGGTCAACGGCCGGACGGTAGCAAGGGAAAAACCGAGCAGGGATTCCATTTACCAAGGTTTGCACCATGCCCCTTTTGTCTTTAAAGACTTGAAGTTTGAAGAAGGGAAGCTGGTCGCCAAGGGTATTTATGCGGACGGTAGCACGGTAAGGGCCACAAGGCAAACCCCGGGGAAACCCCATGCCGTTCAGCTTCGATTGGATACGGAAGGCAGGCAATTCGTGGCCGATGGTTCCGATATCCTAATGGCTTATGCCACCGTGGTCGACAAAAACGGCACGCCCGTACAGGATTTTAAGGGAAAGGTTACGTTTTCCGTCCAAGGTGATGCCTCGGTGATCGGGGACAAGGCCGATATAAACGCCAATCCCATGTTTACCGAATACGGGGTGGCTCCCGCATTGATAAAAGCCGGTACCACTGTCGGGGAAGTGAGGGTAAAGGCATCGGCCAAGGGCCTGAGATCCGACACTCAAAAAGTACAGCTGGTTGCATACCGACCCGACATCATACGTAAAAACGCCAAGCCCATTTACGACTTTGCCAAAGAACGGGTAGACCTCGGAGCCGAAGATCAATTGGTGCAGTTTGGCTGGAATTTTTGGCTGGGCAGGGATGATGACAATACAAGCTACCAACTGAGGAACTTTAAGGGCGCCTCGGTTCGGATATTGCCCAATAGCAGCGAGGGAATCATCCGTTGGCTGGGAGAAATGAACGTCATCGGAAAGTATGGCTTTGTCTATGGGGATGGAGTTTTGGGGATTGATGAAAAGGGGATCAAAATGCAATTTAAAGGCTTGAAAAAAGGAAAGTACCGCCTGAAAACCTACCACCACGCCCCTAAAAGCAATTCGGATACCATGGATCCGAACAAGGACAAGTTGAAGAAAATACGGATTTTGGACATCCCGTATGAGAAGGAACTGACCTTGTCTTCCGGGGAAAAATCGTCGACCATACGGGTTACCGAGGGCAAGAACATGCAGTTCGATTCCCCCGGACAAAATGTACTTGAATTTGAAGTGGAAGGGGACGCCCCGATCGAAGTCCATATAAAGGGCAACTCGGGTAAGGGAATATGGTTGAACGGTTTTGAACTCCAAGAGTGGAAGTGAGTCCGAAACCTAACCGTATAATGTTCAGACCCTGTCGTAAAACCGGTAAAAAAATCGAAAGTATATCGCTTTAAATCAAATTGGAAATGAAGAAAATCAGTGTTTTGATCGCCCTTTGCTTTGGCTTGTTTGGGCATTCCCAGGAAGAATCGAAAAGTTACGGACCGCCAAAACCTCCTATGGGGAAGCGTTGGGTAATGAACCCGGATTTTTCGGACGAATTCAATGGTACGGAACTGGATACCACCAAATGGTTGGACCATCACCCAACATGGATCGGTAGGCCGCCAGGGCTGTTTTTGGCCTCCCAGGTCTCGGTGGCCGATGGTTACCTGCAGTTAAAGGGGGAGCATATGGGCAAGGATACCATCGTTCACGCCTATGGAAAGGACCAGACCTTTAATATCGCCGGGGCGGCCGTTGTCTCTAAAAAGAAGACCATGTTCGGTTATTACGAATGTAGGGTCAAGGCCGCCGCCACTACCATGAGCACTACCTTTTGGCTGTCAACGGTAGGCAGTTTTCAAGGCCCCAATGAATGCGATTCCTATGGGTTGGAGTTGGATATCCACGAGTCCATCGGTCGCGAGGGCGATTTCGACGGCAGTTATTTTGCCAGCGGAATGCATTCCAACGCACATTTTTGGTACAACGACTGTGAGGGAAAAAGACACGATTACCGGGCTCCCCAGGTTCGGTTTGAGGATGAACGGTTGACCTCCGAAAACTTTAATGTTTATGGCGCTTGGTGGAAAGATGAATCGGAAGCCAGTTTTTATTACAATCACCGTCTACCTAAGCACCAACGTTTCTACGACAAGATAAAAAAGAAACCCTTTGACCAACCGATGTACATGCGCTTGGTCTCAGAGACCTACCCCTTCCCTTGGATCGAACTACCGGGTAAGGAAGAACTTGCGGACCCTTCTAAGAACGTGGTGTACTACGATTGGGTAAGGGCATATGAATTGGTCGATGTGGCAGGGAATTACCCCAATGGAAACCTCGAAAAGGAACTACAACGGTATGCGGAATCGGTCATTTTTGATGAGGCCGTCCTAGAACTGCCCAAAAGCAAAGCGCTAGGCATACCGCTAAGTTATAAGGCCAATGAAAACCGTTTGCTGGTTATGGAACTATGGGATGGCGGGAATAAGAAGCTTATGGAAAAAAGCATGGAGGTATTGCCCGGTTACGGACATTTAACTTTTGACCTACATCCAAAAACGGCTTTAAAAAAAGGCGGCACGTATAGGATTACCGCCAAATTAAGACCTTTGGGTCAGGGCGTCAAAAAAGTATTGGATACTAACACCCTGATGCTCTACTTAAGATGAAATAGACGCCAAATCGGCCCAGATTAATCATACATGCCCCAAAATAAGACATATGTGCTAAGCGGATCAACAGGATAGGCCTATTCTTGTACCGTGCCTTGCACAGCGATGAAAATGTAAATATAAAACGGCCGTAAAATGAAAAATCCAATAAAAACGATAGGGCTTGCTGGCCTTCTATACTGCCTTTCAAGCGGTATGTCCACTTATGCCCAAGACAAAATATACCAAGAAACATGGGAGTCCTTGGCGGAGGTCAACCCCACCCCCGATTGGTTCTTGGATGCCAAATTGGGAATTTATGCGCATTGGGGACCCGTCTCGGGCGCTTTTGAAGGGGCAGATCCCAATAAACATTACGGGGGGTGGCACGGCAAGCTGATGTATGAGGACGGGAAGATCGTAAAGACAAAGACAGGCCGCCCCAGCAACAACTATTTGCTTCATAGGGAAAAATATGGCAAGCCCCACAAAAAAGGCTATATCGAGATAATTGAAGAGTTTGCCCCTACGGCGTTCGATGCGGCCGAATGGGCCGATTTGTTCGAAAAGTCGGGAGCCAAGTTTGCCGGTCCCGTGGCCATGCACCACGATAACTTTGCCATGTGGGACAGTAAGGCGACCCGCTGGAACTCCATGAACTATGGGGGCATAGACCCATCGGCCCAGTTGAAAAAGGAGGTTACCGATAGGGGAATGCGTTTTATCGCCTCCTTTCACCATGCTTTCACCTGGAAGTACTTTGCCCCGGCACATGCCCATGGCAACATCGATCCGGAGGATTACGATTTGTACACCAATCCGCACCCCATCGATTCGGAGACGGTGGATGCCGATTTTTTGGAATCGTGGTGGGCCAAGCTCAAGGAGTATATCGACAAATACCAACCGGATATCATTTGGTTCGATTGGTGGTTGGAGAACCTTCCGGAGGAAGACCGACTGAAGTTTTTGGCCTACTATTACAACAAAGGATTGGAATGGGGCAAGGAAGTGGCCGTGTGTTATAAAGAGACGACCTTCAACGAAGATGTGGCCATTAAGGATTACGAAAGGGGAAGGCCCAATCAGCCCAAGGCCAAGGCCTGGTTGACGGATACCTCCCCAGGTGCCTGGTTTTACAGGCCTGGGGCCAAGTTCAAGACCGCAAACGAATTGATAGATATTTTGGTGGATATCGTAGCGAAGAACGGATTGATGTTGTTGAACGTGCCCCCGAACCCCGACGGAAGTATCCCACAGGAAATGAAGCAATTGTTGCTCGATATGGGAGCTTGGCTGGATGTCAACGGCGAAGCCATTTACGGAACAAGGCCATGGACCGTTTTTGGGGAAGGGCCTACCCGTTTACCGGAAGGAGGGCACAAAATCGAAAAGATAAAGATTGCCTATAAGCAAGATGATATTCGCTATACCAAAAAAGGGGACAAGACATTTTATGCCATTGTCTTGGATGCCCCCACCAAGGAGATAGTGATGAAAACCCTGTCTACCGATATCGGAGCCTTAAATTCCGCCATTGTAAAAGTGGAGTTGTTGGGCAGTGATGAAAAAATCAAATGGGAGCGTAATGGGAGGGGACTGGTAATACAGAAACCGGCTTCCCTACCGACAGCATATGCCCATGCCTTTAAGATTACCTTGGAAGGGTATACCGAAAATGATATAGGTGGCAATGAGGATGCCCATAAGGACTAAGACGGTTTTGATTTTCGGGCAGTGGGTGTTCCTTTTGGGAGCACTGCTGCCTTTTGGCGTTTTTGGGCAGTCAAGGCCCAATGTTATTCTGGTCTTAACGGATGACCAGGGTATAGGCGATCTGGGGGCACATGGCAATCCATGGCTAAAAACACCGAACATAGATGCCTTTTACAAGGATGCGGTCAGGCTTACCAATTTTCACGTATCCCCCTTGTGCACTCCGACCAGGGCCGCCCTGATGACGGGGCAATATCCGATCCATAACGGCGCTTGGGCCACCTTTAAGGGTAGGGACGCCCTATCGAACCCCATGACCCTTGCGGATATTTTTAAGGGGAAGGGCTATGCAACGGCCATGTTCGGCAAGTGGCATTTGGGCGATAATTACCCGAACCGTCCTACGGATTCCGGCTTTGAGTATGCGATACAGCACCTGTCGGGCGGAATAGGGGAGCTGTCGGATTATTGGGGCAATGATTAC
Organism: Pseudozobellia thermophila; assembly: GCF_900141855.1. Taxonomy (GTDB): domain Bacteria; phylum Bacteroidota; class Bacteroidia; order Flavobacteriales; family Flavobacteriaceae; genus Pseudozobellia; species Pseudozobellia thermophila. Next base: position 1,023,622 of record NZ_FQYU01000002.1, on the reverse strand, counting down.
TTCGACGATGTCTACTACGTAAACAACGAGCCTGAACAATTCGAGGGCTATTGCACCGATGTGTGGTTTAGGGAGGCCATGGACTATATCAAGGCACAAAAAGAAGGTCCGTTCTTTGTCTATCTGCCGCTGAATGCCCCGCACGACCCCTTATACGTCGATGAAAAATATGCAGCGCCCTACAGGCATTTGGAAGGCAAGGAAATTGTCAGTGCCAACCTGTACGGCATGATCGCCAATATCGATGAAAATTTTGGGAAGCTTACCCGGTTTTTAGACAATGAGGGCTTGGCGGGGAATACCATTGTTATTTATATGAGCGATAACGGGACCCGTTTTGGGTATACCCAGGACGGGAAATTGGGGTATAATAAAGGTTTTAGGGGAATCAAAGGCGAGAAACTCGAAGGTGGACATCGGGTGCCCTTCTTTATGCGATGGCCCAAAGGAAACATTAAGGGAGGGAAAGATATCGACCAATTGGCCGCACATGTGGATGTTCTGCCGACATTGGCATCGCTTTGTAACCTTGAATGGGACGATTTTAAAGGGGACGGGATGGATTTGTCGGACGTTTTAAAAGGCAAGGGCGAAACGATAGACAGGCAGTTGTTCTTACATAACCGTCAAGACTGGCGACCTCCGCAAGAAGGGCGGGACGGTCTGGTCTTGGAAGGGGAGTGGCGCTTGATCCAAGGGGAAAAGTTGTACAATATTAAAAAAGACCCCTTGCAACAAAGGGATGTTGCGGCCATACACGGGGAGCGGGTTGCAAAATTAAACCAGGCCAACGCCCGTTTTTATGCCCGGGCGACCCAAAGGAAGGAGTTTTCCGAACTGCCCACGACCGTTATCGGAAGTGACGAACAAAAGGTAGTAAAATTGACCATACAACATGCCATAGGCGAAGACGTAGGTATTTGGAAAACACAGCAGGTAGCGGCCGGGGTAAGGAACAAGAACAACACCCATGCCCTCGAGGTCGTTGAGCCGGGCTTGTACAAGATATCGTGTATGCGTTGGCCCAAGGAAATTGCAGGGCCTGTTCGGGGCGTGCCCGATCCCTTGCCGGACACAACCCTGGAATATAAGGCCATTTCGCCCGAAAAGGTAAGGGTGTCCATTGCCAATCAGATGCTTGAAAAAGTTGTTGGGAAGGGCGATGAATCTGTAGATTTTATACTGAGGCTGGACAAAGGAAAGACCTTTTTGGTGGCCGATTTTATGGAGGGAAACGAAAAATACGGGGTGTATTACCTTTATCTGGAGAAGCTTCACAGCGATTGATCGCACGATAACCTTGGGGATGGATTCATTTTTAACTTGGTAGAATATATTTTCCGATTCGTCATTTATCGGGTGATAAAGGTCAAAGGGGTTGAACCTAAAGGATTAAACTTACGGCGTCCTAAAAAAGGAAAGGGCGATCTATTTTTCCACAGGCTTATATACCCGTATCCAGTCCACCTTAAAGGTGTTGTTTTCAATGTTTTCAAGTTCATTGTCGGTAGGGGTATAGGTTTCCGACTGCAGTCCTGAAGCAGGGGTAGAGCGCCAAGTTTGGTCTTCCGTATTGATAATGATGTCCATCTCCTTACTGAGTCCCGTACGCGTATCCACGGAAGGGTCCCCGGGGCGGGTGGCGTTGGTATAAAAAAATGGGTCGATCATATCCTTACCCGAAACGGTTCTCACCAACTGTCCGTCGATATAGTACTCCAAATGCCAAGGGTTTTTCCAATACACCCCGAACCTATGATAGTCGCGGTTCCATGTAGTCCCGTTCGAATACCAAGAACCTGCATCCTTGGGTTGATAATCTTGAAAGGGGTCGCGGATGAACACATGATGGCTGATGTGGATCTTTTTTGAAAAATAGGAGTGGTCTTTTTGTGCGCTCTCCGAATAATCGGCCCCATAGGCCTCGACGATGTCGATTTCCTGGGTGTCGTCGGGACTTAAGAGCCAGACATTGGAGGCTAGGGTAGAGTTCATTATTTTGGCCCTGGCTTCGATGTATACGGGATAGATAACCCTTTTTTTTGAAGTAATGCATCCCATGTTGATTTTGTCAGAGCCCGGTTTTCTAGTGGCCCACATATGCAGTTGGCCATCGGTAACATAAGACCGGTCGCGCCTCCATTCGGTCAGTCCGGGTCCCGCCCACTGATTATGGTAAAAATCATCCCATTTGCTTAAGAAATCCCTGCCCTTGTCGTCTGCCTTGGCCTCATAGTTAAAATCATCGGAAAGGTCTTGAAGTTGCCAAACTACGCCGGCTTCCGATTCAACGGGAACGGGTATATCTTGCCAATCGGGGGAGGCGATTCCCTGTTCGTCCCAAGTGTTGGGGGTAGTTTTCCCGGTCGCAAGCCCCTGATCGTCTTGGTTTTCATTTTGGCCCTGCTTGATTTCGGTTTGGGAGGCACAACGGCAGAGGGCCGTCAGGAAAAATAGGGCCATCAAGCGGGTTAAAAAGATCTTTGTTTGATTTGTCATAGTTCGCTGCTATAAATAAGATACAAGTGAAAGGGAGAATAATTTATATTCTCCCTTGCTTGTGTTTAGTATTTGTATTGGGGTTGATTACGGTCTTTCCTCTTTTTCGATAATCGAAAAATCGTCGTAATACACGGTCATACTGGTGGTTTTATCGTCGTTGGGCATGATCCTAAGATAAAACTGGGATAGCGGGGTGGTGCTTTCGTATTCGACGCTGTGGCTTGTCCATTCACCAACAGGATGTGCAAAATTGTTCCAGAATTGGAAACCCCAGTTTTGAAGTAAAAAGAGTCCGGTATGGGCCGAACCATCCGATCCCACGGCCCCGGGTTCGATGTACATCTTGTAGGATATAATATAGGTCTTACCTTCTTCGAATAGTATTGGGTCTTCAAAGAAAGCGGTAGCTTCCGCATTGTCTTGTCCGGCCTCGATCTGTAACTTCAAACTGTACTGACCGGTGGCCGCCTGTTCGGTCGAATACGAGACGGAACCTGCGTTGCTCCAATAAGTTGTCCAACTACCGGAACCGTTTTCAAGTCCTGAAATAGCTTCGGGCACCAAGTTGACCGTACTCATGACGACGGGAACATCGGAAAAGGGCTGCGCTTCCCTGGTGTCGGTCGATTCAATGCTTCCTCCGGCATAGGATACCGTAATCACATCGGGGCGGTAAATGGGTTCCACCAGTTTTATATCGAGTTTGGTGGCATCGTTCGCATTGACCGTTACGGAGGCTATTTCGAAAATTTCACCGTTAACGGTTACCGTGAAAAATTCTTCCTGTCCCCCAAAAACGGCAAATTCGCCATTGAATGGCACCTGAATGGTCTCGTCCTCCAGCTCGATGATCTCACCGCTTAGTTCGAAGGGTTGGGACGAAGGCGTAACCTTGATGGGTGCGCTCATGGTGTAGCTGACATAGTCGCCGGGAATATTCTGTCCCGTACGGGATAGGTTCATATGGGCCCTGAAGCTTCCTAGTCGGTTGAAGGCTATGTTGGCCACGGAGTCGTTGCTGCTGCCCACCACTGGGTTTTCCGCCACTACTTCCCCGGGTGCAAGGGCCTCGGTAATCGTCCACGTGCGGCCGGTAGGCTCGCCAATGGTAGATAAATCAATGAACTCCAAAGAACTGCCCGCCTCTATATAGATGGTGTCCTTGGACTCATGGTCTACGATTTGCCCTTCCTTCCGAACTTTAATGACCGGAACCAGTTTAGGGTAGACCTTGACCAAAAACGTGGTGTCGATGACATAAACATCCCCTTGTTTTACGGCGGGCATGTCGTAATCCACATCGCCCCTGTTGCCGCGAAAGGTAACCATTTCATTGAAGGTGTTGCGGAGCCTTACTTTTTTCGTGCCCGAAGTTTGGAAAAGTACATGCACCGTTTTGTCGTAAGAGACATTTGTTCGCGGTTCAATGATATGCCTCTCCAAAAGGGTATCCGTTCGGTCTATAGGACCTTGGAGGAAGGCATCGGACTTTTCGATGGTCCAAGAATGGGTTACCGCACCCTGTGAAAGGTCGGAAAAGGAGACATAGTCGTTGAGATTGACCAATATTTGGTCTGCCGTACCCGTGCTGGTATAAAAGCCCACGTCCGATAGCTCAAAGGGGGGCTCGTATTCATTGTCGTCACACCCCATGAATAAAAGGGACAGCAATGCCAAAAGTCGAATTGTATTTTTCATTTTATGTAAGTTTTGTTTCTTCCGTGACTATTGCTTGCCATCGGAAGGATTTATAGTTAATTGCTCAATTGTGGATTCGAAATGGTTTCCGAGTTGGGTATGGGCCAATAGGCGTGCAAGTCGGGGTTGTAGTTCGCCGCTGCCGATTGGAATTCGTTCCAATTTTGGTCTACGGCCTCATCGCTAGGGTCGACCTCCCTTACGATGGAACCCCATCGGGTTACCATTTCCCCATCTTCATCCTCCAGTTCATAGTTGTCGGCCGTATATCTTCGTTGGGCCAGTTCTTGGAACCTTTCGGCCTTTACGCCCCATCTCCTTAGATCGATGTTTCGGTTTCCGTCGCCTTCCGCCGAAAGCTCCAAGGGCAATTCGGTATACATCAAATGCTCCATTAGGCTTTGGGCGTCATAGGTAATATTGTCGTGGTCGTTGGCGGGGAATTCCCCCGATCCGTTGGGCCCCAGCAATTGGACACCCGACCTTCTTCGCACCCGGTTGATATAAATTAGGGCTTCGTCGATATTCCCCAATTGGATCTGGCATTCGGCATACTGCAGGTAGATTTCGGCCAATCGGATCAATCGCTCGTTTACTCCGGACCTGACTTCGCCAGGGGACAGTTCTTCTTCGGATCGGGTAATGTCCCAATTGGTGTGCTTGCGCCAAAAGGCGGTCATTTTTACATTGAACAGGGCCGCTTGTCCCGTCTTTTCCCTCAGGTAATAGCCCATGTCCTCGTCGTCGACCAGGGCGATGGACCACGATGTCCTAAGACTGAATTTTCTAAAGCCCTCGTTTCCATCCTCATCGACTACCTTGTTTCTGGGGTCGGAATAGTCAATGGGGTCTTGTCGGTATTTTTGGATAAGCCAATTGGCCGCAACGGCCCCGTACCATCTACCGTCCCCGCCGGTAAACTGTCTAACGTAAGCCGAGTTGGCGACGTCCCTACTGTCCCACGGACCTAGTTCGTTCTTATAGTCGAGGGAATAGCTTACCTCCAAAATCGATTCTTCGTTCATCTCGTCCATAGTGGTGAAATTACTTCCGATATTGGGGGTCAACGCGTAACCAAAATCATCGATGACCCTCTTGAAATAAGTCGAGGCCGTTTCGTAGTCACCTTCATATAGGTAGGATTGTCCGATAAGGGCTACGGCAGCCCCGGCGGTAACCCGCCCCTTGTCTTGGCCCTCCCATTGTGCGGGCAAGTTCTCGGCAGCGAATTGAAGGTCCTGCAAATAGAAATTTTTCACATCGTCGGCGGGAGCGGTAGGTTGGTAAAAATCCTCCTCCTCGACCGGTACAAAATCGAAAATGGGTACCGAACCTTCGTTAAAGGAATTGTACAGGTTAAAATAAAGATAGCCCCTTAGAAACCGCGCCTGGGCCAGAATGATCAGGCCTTCTTCCCTTTCCTCGTCGGTGGTATAGGTGTCCTTAAGGGTCTCTGCGGCCTCGATTACCTGGTTGGCCCTGAAAATGGCGGTGTAGTTGGCACTCCACTTGTCGTTGGGCGCGGCAGAAGCGTCGTTGAAAATCTGCAGGTAATAGGGGTTGGTGTTGTTGGGGCGCTGCCACCCACTGGCCCAGGCCAAATCGGTTCGCGCCAGTTCCTCTACCAATTTGATGACGTTAGGATTGGCAAAACCTTTATAGGCCGCAATGAGACCTTGTTCCAGGTCATTGTTGTCTTCCCAAAAAGTGTCCGTAGATATTTGGTTGGGGTTGGTCTGCTCCAGAAAATCATCCTCACAGCCCAATAGAAGGGCCATGGGAACAATAATAAGCCACAACTTTTTAGTAATCGTTTTCTTCATTGCTCTTGTTTTTTCAATTGTACGTATGCTATGTCTCGTCTTCATCATGATCATCTTAGAATTCGATTTGCAATCCGGTTCGTATTTGCGAGCTTACGGGGTAGGTTCCTTTGTCAATACCTCGTGTGCTGAGTCCGTTGTTGCCCACCTCGGGGTCGTATCCGTCGTATTTTGTTATGGTCAATGGGTTTTGGGCGGCTACATAGACCCTGAATTTCGCAATGCCCAAGACTTCTGTATACTCCTTGGGGATGGTATAGCCCAAGGAAATGTTACGTAGCCTTACAAAGGTGCCATCCTCTAGCCAGTAGTCGGTTTGCCCCCTGTAGTTGTTATGGGTGGCATTTCGGTTTACAGGAATGTCCGACGTGTTGTTCTGCGGGGTCCATTGGTATACTAGGTCTTGATGGTTCCCGACCTTATAGGCCAAGGCCTTGTTGCCGTTGATGATTTCGGCGCCAAACGATCCGTACCATTGCATGGAGAAATCGATGTTCTTATAATAGGCCGAAAAGTTAAGTCCCATTTCATAATCCGGGGTACCGCTACCCATGTACTGGCGGTCGTTGATGTCAATCGTTCCGTTATTGTCATAATCGATGTATTTCAAATCTCCCAATTGGGCATCGGGCACAATCTCTTGGTATTTGGCCAGTTCCTCCTCGGTTTTTATGGTACCATCCGTTTCTATCAAGAAAAAGGCACCTCCTTCATAGCCTTCGGCAATGGCCGAGACCAAATCTTGATCGTTGTCATGACCGGAAATGCTGCTATCGTCAAAATAAATAATCTTATTGCTTAGGCTCATTTTGGTAATGATATTCTCATTTCGCGTATAGGTAAGGCCGGCATTCCACGATAGTTCACCGGAGTGGCGGTAATTCATGGCAAATTCCACCCCCTTGTTGGTCATGTCCCCAACGTTTAGGGTTACCTCGGCATCTTTTCCTCCCCCTGCGGAGGGAGGCAATAGAACAGGAAAGAGCATATCTTGCTTCTTGGTTTCGTAAATATCCCCCGAGAGGGTCAGTTTGTTATCAAAGAAGCCCAAATCGAAGCCCCCGTTCAACGATACCGATGTTTCCCAGCGCACTTTGGGGTTGGCAAACCCGGTTTGTGTGGCGCCCAGAACTAAATTCTGATAATCGCCCGCCCCTAATACGTAGTCGTTGTCAAGGGTTATGGTGGGGGTAAAGGAATAGTCGGCAATACCTTGGTTTCCCGTAGTACCCCTACTACCTCTTAATTTAAAGGAGGAAACGGTGTTCTTCAGGGGATTCCAGAACTTTTCGTCAGAAACGTTCCATCCGGCGGAAAGCGAAGGAAATACCCCCCATGGTTCCTCCTTAAAGCGGGAAGATCCGTCCCTTCTGACCGCGCCGCTCAACAAATACTTTCCTTTGTAATTGTATTGAAGCCGTGCCAACATCCCGATCAATGTACTTTCCCTGTTTTGCGTCCACGGATTGTTGCCCGATCCCACGTTTGGGTCGGCGGTCGCCCCGTTCAGCACGGTAATGTCGTTGGAGACCAAATCGCTTTTTTCGGCAAAAAACTCGGAATAGGAGTATTTCTCCGCCGAGTAGACCCCGGTGAGGTTAATGTTATGGTCCCCAAAGCTTTTTTGATAATTCAGTATGTTCTCCCAGGTAAACTTTTTGGCAAGGGAACTCAAATTTTTCACTTTTGACCTTTGTGAGGTTACCGGGCTTCCGTCGTCCCTATAGGCGACGAATTTTGGGTTGATGGTAATCCTGGTGCCATTGTCGTAGCTTGAGGCAATCCGGGAAGTGATCTTTAGGTTGTCGGTGAAATTATAGGTAATGTTGAGGTTTCCGTCAAAGTAGTTGTTCTCTTGGTTGTCCTCCTGAAGAAAGAGGTAGCCCAAATAGGAAAGGTTGTTGGCATCCGTGCCATCCCCGGCATTTTCAATAACACTTGCCTCGGGGTCTAGGTAGGGTTGGTAGGGATTGTATTTGATGGCATTGAGCAATAGTCCCCATGGCGCATATTCCCTGTCTTCGATCCTAAAGGAAATTCCCGTCGAAATGTTCCAGTTCCCCCTGACGAATTGACTGTTCGCCCTCACATTGAAGCGATCATAGCCCGATTTGATGATGACCCCTTCTTGGTCGTAATAGTTTCCCGTGATGCTGTAGGTCAGGCCATCCCTTCCGCCCGAAAGGGTAAGGCTGTGGTTCTGGGTGGGGGCCATGTTGTTTTCAATGGCCTCTACGAGGTTTGTGTTGTTCGTTAAAAGATGCGGACTCTGTTGTATGGTCGTCCATGTATTTCCATATCGACTGTTGTTCAAGGCCGCACCTTGCAGGAAGGTGGTGTACAATTTGTCCTCGACATTCAATAAAGGCGTGGCCGAGGTAATATGTTGAAGTCCATAATAGCTGTCCAACGATATTTTCATTTGTCCTTCCTTCCCTTTTTTCGTGGTGATCAATATTACACCTGCGGCCCCCCTGGTACCATAGATGGCTGCCGAGGCCCCATCCTTTAAGACATCGATGGTCTCTATTTCGTTGATACTCAGTTTGGGGTCTCCGTCGAAGGGAACACCATCCACGACGTATAAGGGCCTATTGGCCCCATTTATCGAGGTAAGCCCCCTGATCATAACATTGGCCTCGGAACCCGGCGCCCCCGAACTCGCGGTAACGTTCACCCCTGCAATTTGTCCTTGAAGGGCCGTTCCGATATCTGCCGTCGATGTTTTTAAGAGTTCTTCCGATTTTACCTGGGCAACGGCTCCGGTCAGTTCCTTCTTCTTTTGTGCCCCGTAACCTACCACTACCACTTCTTCCAGGGCGGAAACGTTTTCCTCAAGGCTTAAATTGATCGTTTGCCTACCGCCAATGGCGATTTCTTCGGTCTTATAACCGATGTAGCTGAAAATTAAGGTGCCGGAGGCTTCGGCTTTGATGGAATACTTCCCGTCAAAATCAGTTACCGTACCGTTATTGGTGCCTTTGACAATGACGGAAACCCCGGGAAGCGGCCCCTGATTGTCACTTACGGTACCCGATACCTGTACTTGTTGTCCTAATGCGATGCCCGCCCCCAAAAAGAAGGGGCACAGGGCAAACCATAGTGCTCGTAGTTTAAATTTTTGTTGTCTCATAGTTTAAATTAGTTATTCGGTCACAATATTTAAAATTTTGTTAAAGGACTGGGTAACAAATGATTTTGAGTGGAATACAAATGGTTTGAAATGTCTGGGAGGGAACAACTATAGGGTTGATTTATATAGCATTGTATTTAGGTTTTCGGGAAAAACGGCACCTAAAGGGAGGTAACAAAGCTATTCGGAACAGGAAAATTAAAGGGACAATTATACCTCTACTGAACATATGTTCTAGTGATGAGGCCAATTGTTGCATAGTTGTCAATAACCTTGGTCTACTTTAGCCAAAATATCAACTGACAAACTATGCGTAATATGAAATTAACAAAAAGAATGAAGTTGTTCTGCAAGGTGCCGATGCTCTATTTGGTCTTTGGTTTCCTGTGTTTGGGCAATACATCTGCCTTTGCGCAAGATGGAACTGTTACAGGTACGGTGACCGACACCGGTGGGGAGCCCTTGCCCGGCGCCTCGGTCTTGGTCAAGGGAACTACGAACGGAACACAAACCGATTTTGACGGTAACTATACCTTGTCGGTACCCTCCAATTCTACCTTGGTCATTAGCTATATAGGATTCAAGACGGTCGAAGTACCGGTTAGCGGAAAATCGGTAGTGGATGTGGCATTGGAAGAAGATGCCAGTCAATTGGAGGAAGTAGTTGTTATCGGGTACGGAACCCAAAAGAAAAGTGATCTGACCGGCTCGGTGGCGCAAGTGGCGTCGAAGGACATCGAAAAGTACACTTATAGCGATGCATCGCAGGCCCTACAAGGTCGAATGGCCGGGGTAAGTGTACAGTCGCAAGGCGGCTCGCCCGGTTCGAGTGCGGTCATTGCCATAAGGGGTACGGGAACCTTGTCCGATGCCGGACCCTTGTATGTAATCGATGGGATGTTGACAGGGGGCATGGGTTCGCTTAACCCATCGGATATCGAATCCATATCCGTCTTAAAGGATGCCTCTGCCAGTGCCATTTACGGGTCAAGGGCCGCCAACGGGGTTGTTATCATTACGACCAAAAAAGGAAAGCAGGGCGGACTTTCAGTGGATTTCGATACAAGCTATGGTTTTCAGAGCGTGATCAATAACTTGGATTGGGCCGATGCAAGCCAATATGCCGAAATTGCGAACAGGGCCGATGACAACGACGGTTCTTCGCGAAAACCGGCCAACGACACCCAGTTCGATCCTTCTTATTCGAGCGACCTGTACAAGGAATCGCTGAGGTCGGCCGCCGTCCAAAACACCAATGTGAGGTTGGCCGGAGGAGGGGAGAACACCCTCTTCAGCCTTTCGATGAACTATTTTGACCAAGATGGTATCGTAAAATACTCCGATTTTAAAAGGTATACCACAAGGGCCAACGGTAGTTTTACAAAAAACAGGTTCAAGCTCGAAACGACCTTGGGGCTGACACGGACCGTCAATAACCCCAACCCTTACTTTAATAAGGAGCGAAATATTTTGCCGACCATCAGGTTAAAGGACGCCAACGGCGATTGGAGCGCGTCGGATATGGAGGAAAGAGGTGTTGCGGGGGCAACCGGTGCGTTCTATGGGCAAACGTCGATTTATAACGAATTGGGTATGGCCGCCTTGGAAGACCGTACGGTTACCAGAAATACCTTTTTGGGAAACCTGTCTCCCTCATACGAAATTGTGGATGGCCTGACCTATAAATTGAATCTGGGACTTGAATATTACAACAACAACAATTACACCTTTACGCCCAACCATCCCGTTTTCTTGGCCACCGGGGTGTCAAGCGGTATGGCGGAATTGAAGGAAACCAATACCACCTACCAGTCGTGGTTGTTGGAAAATACCTTGAACTACCAGAAAGTGTTCGGCAAGCACTCCATCAACCTGCTTGGGGGATATACCGAGCAGGAGACCAATTCAAGGTCCTTGGGGGTAATAGCCCGGGGATTCCCCTCCAATGACATTCGGGTGGCATCAGCGGCGGAAGAAATCCAAAATGTGCCCTCGCAGGACATCACTTCAACGATCCAATCTTATTTTGCCCGGTTGAACTATGTGTTCGATGACCGTTACCTCCTTACCGCGACGGTACGTAGGGACGGTTCCTCGTTGTTTACCGAAGATTTGCGTTGGGGTACCTTCCCATCCATGGCCTTGGGGTGGAATGTAAGCAACGAGAAATTTATGGAAAATGTTTCCCTGATTTCCGATTTAAAGTTACGGGCCAGCTACGGGGAAATAGGTTCGAACAATGTCGCGGCCTATGCCATCGATCCCTCTCTGAACCTGTACAGTGAGTACATCCTGGGGGAAGCACAGACCAGGGTTAGCGGTTATTCCATCACACAGGGAGTGAATCCGAATATTACCTGGGAGACCACAAAGACCACCGATATCGGTATGGAACTTGGTATTCTGGACAATAGATTGAGGTTTACCATGGATTACTTTGTCAAAAAATCGGAAGACGTCTTGGTAGGCCTTAGGTTGCCGTTGTATACCGGATTTGGCAATGAGGTCCCCTTTAATACGGCCAGTATTGAGAACAAGGGCTTTGAGTTTTTAGCGGACTACAGGGAACAGCTGTCGGACGATTTTATATTGGGAATTTCGGCCAATTTCTCGCTTCTTGACAATGAGGTCACTGCATTGGGCGATGCTTCCCCGATCATCCAGGGCTCCTTTACGTCCAACACCATCAACAGTACCCGAACCGACGTAGGTCACCCGATTTCTTCCTTTTATGGTTATATCGTGGATGGGATCTACCAAACCGATGCCGAGGCGACCGCCGCCAATGACCAAGTAGGTAATCCGAGTGCGGGGGACTTTAAGTTCAGGGATTTGGACGGCGATGGCGATATTGACGATGATGATCGCACCTATATCGGAAACCCTACGCCCGACCTGGAATACGGCCTTAACATATCGGCCGAATACAAAAAGTTCGACCTGAACCTCTTTTTTAACGGTGTCGCGGGCAACGAGATCCTCAACGGTACCAAGTACAGAGGCTACTTTGATTTGGAAGGGAACTATTTTGCGGATGCCTTGAACGCATGGTCCCCGACCAATACTTCATCCAATATCCCTAAGAATACCAAGGCCGACCTAGGGTTCAACAGACGAATGTCTACATTTTATTTGGAGCCCGGTGATTACTTCAGGCTTCGCAATGCCCAATTGGGGTATTCGTTCAATGACGGGGTACTCGACAAAATGAAGATCAAAAAATTGAGGCTGTATGTTTCGGCCACCAACCTGTTTACCATTACCGATTATACGGGTTACTACCCAGAGGTGGGTAGAAACGGTAGGGGGGCCTCTGGAAACAACAGTATTTTCAACTCAGGGGTCGACGAAGGTACCTACCCTACACCTAGGGAGTTTAGATTAGGGTTGCAAGTATCATTTTAAACAAAAAAAGTTAAGCTATGTACAAAATAAAAATATCAAAGTGGGTGTTGATCGTCTTTATCGGCATGTTGTTCTACGCAATCGGCTGTAGCGATGAGATTCTCGATCAGACCAACCCGAATGTAATTACCCCAAATTCCTTCTGGAGAAATGAGGACGATGCGGAAAAGGGAATCATGGGAGCGTATAGTCCGTTTACCAATATATGGTACTACACGAGGTTCGAGATCTTTACCTCCGATTACCGCGACGATGTAGTAAACGGGTTCAATACCTCGGAAAGAACGGCCGTAGGTTATTTTAACGGTACCTCCGAGAGCAATGCCACCTTTTGGGTATGGAGTGCGATGTATCAATGTGTTACCAGGGCCAACGAGGTCTTGGCCAATGTTCCCGACGTCGAAATGGATGCCGATTATAGGGACAATATCCTTGGCGAAGCCTATTTTATCAGGGCGTTCAACTATTTCAATTTGGTCAACAACTGGCTCAACGTACCCTTGATCACCACACCGATATCAGAAATAGAACAACCCAATTTGATCGAGCAGGCCGATCCGGCCGATGTTTGGGCCCAGATAGAGGCCGACCTTAAGCAGGCCCAGTCCTTATTGCCCGATTCTTGGTCGGAAGACAATGTCGGAAGGGTTACCAGTGGGGCGGCTACGGGAATGTTGGGAAAAGTATTCCTATACCAACAGAAATACGCCGAGGCCAAGGCCGAATTTGAAAAGGTGATGGACGGTCGCTACCAATTGATGGAGGATTACACCCATAACTTTACCGAAGCTTACGAGAACAACGCCGAATCCTTATTTGAAATTCAGTTGATTGCCGATGGTAACTCCGGATGGGGAGGGGATGCTCCCGGGTTAGGTAAGGGAGCTGCCTTTCAAGCTGACTTGGCCCCACCTCCGGTATTTACCAACCAAGATGGCTTTCGGGTGAACGATTGGGTTTTGGATCTGTATAAGGATGAGACCACGGTCAATGGGGAAATTGACCCTAGGGCCTTCGCTACCTTGTTTTTTAACTCGAACGATTCTACCGAATATCGGGGCAGGTATTTAAAATCAAGGACCTATGGTAATCAAAGCTATGCCGAGGCCTTTTCTGAAGATGGTACACAGATCTTCGCCAATAAGTATTTGGACTGGGAATATAACGGGTTTGCCCAATCACAAGAGCTAGGTTGGTACGGCTCGGGCAATAATCTGAGAATTTTAAGGTATGCCGATGTTCTTTTGATGTTCGCCGAGGCCGAGTTTATGCTCAATGGTTCGACACCTGCCGCGGTCGATGCGATCAACCAGGTACGCGCTAGGGCCGATATGCCTTTGTTTACAAGTATAACCATGCAGGATATCGAAGATGAGCGGGTCAAGGAGCTTACCTTTGAGCGTACCCGTTACTTCGACCTTTTGCGTTGGGGCAAGGTGGTCGAGCGCATCGTGAACCATCCCGAATTGAAATCTGAAAGTGCAGGGACCAGCGCCTATAAGCCAGGGAGGGAATACATTGCCATTCCCCAAAACGAAATCGACGGGAATCCCAACTTTGTGCAGAATCCCGGATATTGATAGTTTAGTTTTTTAGTATGAAATTGGCGGCCTTAGGCCGCCAATTTTTTTTTGTGTTGGGATAAAATTGCCTTCGGCTAAATTTTGGTCAACAAGATGACCCAATCTTTCTGCTTTTTACTTGGGGTTTTTCCTAAATCGACATTTTGGCCGCCGTCTACTTTTTTTGTTTTGCCCTGTATTAATTTTCCGCCTTTTTTGGGGTTGTACCACTGCACTTCAAATGAATTGGATGTATGTGTAAGATCCAACTCCACCTTGTCGGCGTCGTTTATATAAATGACATAGACCTCGCCTTCCTTGGCCAGACAGTAAACCGTATTTTCATTTTCGGGGTTTCCGACCAGTTCATTACGGTTTTCCATCTCGTAAAAGGGAATTCGATTGTCTTTAAAAAAGGTCAATGCGTTATTGGCCTGGTCCCAAAATAGGTCCCGGCTTCGGTAATCTTCACAGGTAAGGTCGGAGTGCTCATGGGCATAGCCAAAATACCATTCATTGCCCCATCCACCGGCCATAAGGGTCCCCCAAAGACCATTCCTACGGGCCAGGTCGTGATCGGGGTCTTCTGCATCCGGCAAAAGCGAATGTTGTGCGTCCCCGGGTTCGTCAACGGCAACGGCCCACGGATAACCGGCGTTTTCCGAGGCTTCCAACCAGTGCAATACCTCTTTGTGAATGCTGGCGAAATCTTTTCTATGGGTTTGCACCGAAGGACCCGTAATACCCGATTCGGGACCAAGAAGGTCGTCGAACTTTTTCCCGTTGTGGATGACCAAGTGGTGGTGGTAGGGGTCGTTTTGCTTAAAATAATGGGCCATGGCCAAACGTTCGGGAGTGTCCTGTGGCGGTGTCTTCGGGTTCTTGACCCATTCCCCGTTCTCTTCACATAGGTTCCAGTTCAGGGCCAAATGGTGGCCGAAGCGCGCTATGAGTTCCCGATAGTATAATTTGCTGTTGGCCCCTACGCCACCATTGTCCAATAGCCCTTGGTTTTCGACTTCCAAGGTCTTAAAATGCAGGAACAGGCCCATTTTTTGGGCGTGCCCAAAGACGATTTCCCATTGGTCCATTTTAGAGACATCAATGCGGTCCCAGGTATCGTAATCCACATAGGGGAATACGTTCTGGTCGTCGCCTTCAATATTGTTGGTCAAAAAGGAAAAGGCGTTAAGGCCCTTGCCGGCCAAGTAATTCAGGGCGCCTATCATGGCTTTTCCCTTGCCGTTTTTCCAAGTGGGGTCGCCGTTTTTCCAATCCTGTAGATGGCTTTCCCATGTCTTTACCAGGTCATCCTTATGGCCATCATTGTGAAAGGTGCCATCAAAATCCGCATAGGCGAGAAAGTTTTCGGGCGCATCGGCACCTTGTTTTAGAAAGTATTCCCCTGTCTCGGCAAATTTTAAATAGCGTTCGCCCACGTATTGCAACCTGCCTTTGGCCCTAAAATCACGGCCTGTCTTATCGGTAGGCGCAATGGTAAATTCGCCTTGGTAAGCATCCATAAAACCGCCGCTGACCCCTGTGTCGGGCTTAGAACTGACGGCGCAGTAGCTTCCCTTTCTGAAATCGACCTTAAATTCCCATCGGCCTACTTCGTCAGGGGCAAAATGGGCCCGCCATTTGTTGCCACCTATTGCCGAGGTCTCCGCGGCATTTCCGTCCGCTGCAAAATAGCCCGGGACAAGGTATTCCTTTCCGCTTTCCGGATGCACGAACAAGATGTTGAGCCTGTAATTCATAAACGGGTTGTACTCGGCATCTTCGGAGCTCTCCGGTCCTTCAAAGGTGAGGGTGACCTTGTGCCACTTTTTCAGTTCTCCCGTTATCTGCGGTGCTTGCCCGTATACGGTTGTCGTTGCTGCCGCCAAAAGCAAAAAAAACAGCATTTGTGTCTTCTGCCATAGTCGATTGCTTCCTAGTCCGCAATTAGGTCTTGAAGGGGTCTTGAATTGGCCCTTGAGGCGGTTCCCCTGGTAAAATAATGATGTCATTGTTATGTTGATTTTTTTTGGTTTTCACTAAGATAAGGGATATTTATGGGGTAGTCCGTCTCCAAGGAGGGGCGAATGGGAGGGAAGCATCCCAAATACTGAAACAAATGGTTAGGCAATGGCTCCAATCCTGCGTTTTTGGGGTTTTCCGAAATTTTTGAATTCAAAGAAGACTTAGGTGTCAGGGCGTAATTTTTTGTTGCTTCCTATACTTTCCGGGGGTTGTGCCCGTAATCTTTTTAAAGGTCTTGGAGAAGTATGAAAAATTGCCCATTCCTACTTTATGGGCAATTTCTTCCAGTGTCTGGTTGGTCGTCCAAAGTAGCAATTGGGCCCGTTCGATCCGTCGGGTCTGGATATATTTTAGGGGCCTTATACCGCACTCTTGCAAAAACAAACGGGAAAAATGATCGGTGTTTAAATGGCATAGACGGGCCAGGTCTTGCACCCGAAGTTGGGTGTGGAGGTTCTCCGAGATGTAGCGAAGGACATTTGCGAACCTATAATCGTTGGATTGGTCGGTCCGGTTCGGGACCACGTTTTTTACGAATCGGGACAGGAGTACATAAAGGATGCCCTGCGTTTCCAAAAAACGCGAGGTATTCGTTTGTGCGTTCTGCCTGTTTTGGGCCATAAGTTCTTGGGGGCGGTGTACATAGGACTTCGGATCGGAATTGACGATTTTGCGTTCCGGATACATTTTTACCAAGCGTTTAAAGAGCAGTTCGTCGCCTTCCTGTAAGGGTACCTCATAGGCAAAGGTTCTCATGTTAAATATCGATGGCCCCGACAGAACTTCCTCAAATATACTGATGTAATACTGTTCGTGGTATGGGGTGCTCTTGTAGCGGTTGTATGTATAACTGGGAATGAGGTACATGTGCCCTTCTTTGGTATGAAAGGTTTTATTTGAATGGTGTACCGTTGCCGACCCCTTGGTTACATAAAAAAGCCGGATAAAAGGGCTGATAACATTGTCGAAATCCCATTCTGGGCCCAATTTGGCGTAGCCCGTGTGCAGTAAGGTAACTTGAAGGTTTTGAAGTAATTCGAGCATGATAAAACATTTGTTGTACTATCCTAACTATTTGTATCACCTTAAAACGGCAATTCGCCATACCTTTAAGAGATTCTAAGCCTATTGCGGAAATGAAAAGAGACAAAGGGAAAGCTAAGTTGATGAAAAAGTCGGAATTGAACAAAAAAAATCCAGGGAATGGCCGACGAAAGTTTATAAGGGGCACGGCACTGGCCCTTGGGGCGGTAAGCCTTGTGCCTCGACATGTGTTGGGCAGGGGTTTTGTGGCTCCCAGCGATAAGGTCAACCTTGCCTTTATCGGTCTTGGCAAACAAAGTCGGGGATTGGCGGTAAACCTCATTAAGAACAATGCTGAAATTATCGCCTGTTCCGATGTTTGGACCACCAAAAACGAGTGGTTCAAAGACCACGTGGCCAAAACCCACGGTGAAATCTGGGGTACGGCCAGGAAAAATGGAGTGCAAAGTTTTCACAACTATCTCGAAATGCTCGAGCTGGAGGCCATAGACGGGGTGGTTATCGCCTCTCCCGACCACTGGCATGCAAGGCATGTTATGGACAGTTTGCGGGCCGACAAGGATGTGTACTGCGAAAAGCCCTTGTCGCACAACATTGTGGAAGGCCGAAAAATGGTAAAGGCGGTCAATAAAGCTCAGGCCGTTTTACAGGTGGGCAGCATGCAGCGGTCTTGGGAAAACTTCAGGCGGGCCTGTGAGTTGGTCCGCAATGGGTACTTGGGTACTATACAAAAGGTAGAGGTCAATGTCGGCGATCCCGCCAGACCTTACGATTTGAAAGGTGAGGACATACCTGCCGAAGTGAACTGGAACCATTGGTGCGGCCCGGCCCCCTTGCTGGCATACAATCACCGATTGTCACCCGCTTCCAACGATGTGAAATTTTGGCCCGACTGGCGCCTGTTCCAGGAGACAGGGGGTGGAATCCTTTCCGATTGGGGCGCACATATGTTCGATATTGTACAATGGGCCCTGGGCACCGACCATACGGGCCCCGTTGAATTGCTCCCTCCTTCGGATGCCGGTGCCGTTCGTGGATTGAAAATGTACTACGCCAACGGTATCGAGGTGGAGCACAAGGACTTCGGCCGCGGCTGGGGCGTGCGCTTTTTTGGCAGTGAGGGTAAAATGGATATCAGTCGAAGTTATTTTGAGACCACCCCGGAAGCCTTGGCGAAGACCCCATTGTCGGGTACCGACGTCAACTTGTACAAGTCCATTAACCATACCCTGAATTGGCTGGAGTCGATGCGGTCGCGAAAAAAACCGATTTGCGATGTGGAAACCGGTCATAGGTCGGCCACGATATGCCACTTGGCCAATATAGCCTATCGGTTGAACCGTAGGTTGGAATGGGACCCGCAAAAGGAAAAGTTTATAAAGGACGGCGAAGCCAATAAACTGAGGTCCAGAAAGGATAGAAAATTCGCCTGATTTATGTTAAAAGTCGGAAACACACATTTTTTTGTCTTTTTTGGGCATGGTGTAAAATGATGCGTATCCCTAGATTTGAACAAATTAAAGACCAAACCTTATACCATGTATTATAGGCAGAATATTTGTTTTACGCTTTTATTCGTCATGTTGGCGGTGGCTTGTGGCGGACCGGACTTGCCCGAAGAGGTGGCCCAGGAATACGAAGCTTTGCCCCCAACATTGGATTTTAACCAAGACATTAAACCTATTTTGTCGGACAAGTGCTATCTGTGCCACGGGCCCGACAAGGGAAAGATTGAAGCGGGGCTGCAGCTGCACGAGGCGGATTTTGCCTATTCCGAATTGCCCGAATCGCCCGGTAAGTACGCCATTGTTCCTGGGA
This sequence comes from Pseudozobellia thermophila, assembly GCF_900141855.1. Taxonomy (GTDB): domain Bacteria; phylum Bacteroidota; class Bacteroidia; order Flavobacteriales; family Flavobacteriaceae; genus Pseudozobellia; species Pseudozobellia thermophila. The sequence continues at coordinate 1,004,612 of NZ_FQYU01000002.1, read as the reverse complement.
AACCCGAAAAGAGCGAGCTGTTTTACCGTATTTTGTCGGAGGATCCCAATGTAGTAATGCCATCCCCCGATTCCCATTTGTCCCTTACCAATAAAGAAAAGGCCATACTGATCAAATGGATAGAGGAAGGGGCGGAATACAAAGACCATTGGGCCTTTATCAAACCCGAAAAAGTGGCGCCGCCCACGGTAAAATCAGGGAGGGTCGTCAACGAGATAGACCGTTTTGTGTTGGCCAAATTGGAGCAGGAAGGTCTGGAACAGAATGGGGAGGCCGACAAGGAAACCCTATTGCGCCGGGTGTCCTTCGACCTTACGGGCCTGCCGCCCACACCCGAGGACATTGAGCGCTTTGTCAACAACGATTCCGGCAATGCATACGAAGAGGAGGTCGACAGATTGTTGGCGTCCGAGCACTACGGCGAGCACATGGCCCTCGATTGGATGGACCTCGCACGCTATGCCGATACCCATGGATATACGGTAGACAGGTACAGGGATGTTTCGGTGTGGAGGGACTGGGTGATCAAATCCTTCAACGAGAACATGCCCTATGATCAGTTTGTCGAATGGCAGATGGCCGGCGATATGTTCCCCAATGCCACTCGCGAGCAAATTCTGGCCACCACCTTCAACCGCCTGCACCCACAAAACCTGGAAGGAGGGATCGTAGATGAGGAATTCCGTTCTGAATACGTTTCCGACCGTACCAATGTTATGGGCCAGGGGCTTTTGGGACTTACGGTAGCCTGTGCCAAATGTCACGACCACAAATACGACCCGATTTCCCAGAAGAACTATTTCGAGATGTACAGTTTTTTCAACAATGTAAACGAAACGGGGCAGATTCCGTGGGATTTCTCCATGCCGGTACCCACCTTGATGCTTCCTACCGAAGAGGAAGAGCAATTCTTGGCCTATATCGACGGTATTTTGGGTAAAAAGCAAGAGGAGATGGCCGATGTGGTGGCGGAGGAGTCCAAACAGGCGGAAGCGTGGATCGCTTCGGCCGCATACCGGAACATAAATGCCGATGACAAGCCTGAAAAATTGAAGGTGCACTACGATTTTGACGACGGCCGGCTTTACAATAAGGTAAATCCCGCCCAAAAAGGTGAGATGCGTACCAATTTTACACGTAACGAGCAACCTGTGTTCACGGAGGGCTATTCGGGCAAGGGCTTGAAAATGGATGGTGACGTCTTCTTGGATTTGGACAAATTGGGGATCTACAGGCGCCACGATCCCTTTAGCATCGGTATACGTGTCTTTATACCCAAAGACCTGGAAGAGGGCGTCGTCTTTCACAAGATGCTCGGAACAAGGTTGCATAGTTACCGGGGCTATCACCTGAACATCAAAGACAATAAAATCGAGATCCTTATGGCCCATGTCTGGCCCGACAATGCCATTGTGAAGGAAAGTTTGGAAGAGGTGCCCAAGGAGAAATGGGTGCAATTGACAATGACCTACGATGGCTCCAGCAAGGCCGATGGTTTTAAGGTCTACCTGGACGGGGCCGAAATGAAAACCAAGGTAGTGCACGATAACCTGTACAAGGACATTATCTTTAACAATTACACGGATAAAATATACAAGGGCCCACAAGAGCCCGGGCTAAAAATCGGTGCTCGATGGCGTGGAAAGGGTATCGGTGGCGCCACGGTCGACGACCTGGTGGTCTTCGAAAAGGAACTCTCGCCCCTTGAGGTTCTTCAAGTGGCAAATCCCGCCAGCCTTAAATCCATTTTGGCAAAAATGCCCGATCGCTTATCGCCTGAAGAGAAAGAAGGTCTAAGGGCGTACTATTTGTCGCGTAAGTCGGATCGCTACAAAAAATACCTATCGGAGTTGGCCGAGATCCGGGCCACCAAGAACGACAGCGTGGAAAAAATAAAGGAGGTAATGGTAATGAAGGAAATGCCCGAGCCTAGGGAAACCTTTGTCCTTGAACGCGGCCAGTACGACGCCTACGGCGAGCGGGTATATCCGAATACCCCTGAAGCGGTGTTGCCGTTTCCCGATAGTTTGCCCAAAAACCGACTGGGGCTGGCCAAATGGATCACCCATAAGGACAATCCGCTTACGGCCCGTGTCGCCGTAAACCGGTATTGGTCGAAGCTCTTCGGAACGGGCCTCGTAAAGACCGTGGAAGATTTCGGCAATCAGGGCGAGTTGCCATCGCATCCCAAATTATTGGATTGGTTGGCGGTCGACTTTATGGAAAGCGGATGGGACGTGAAGGCCCTGCACAAAAAAATAGTAATGTCGGCCACCTATAGGCAATCGTCCTTGGCGAGCGACGAGCTGCTCGAGATCGATGGGGAGAACCGTTTGTTGGCCAGGGGACCGGCCAGAAGATTGACCGGGGAAATGCTAAGGGACAATGCCCTGGTAGCATCGGGGTTGTTGAACGATTCCATCGGAGGCCCCAGTGTTCGGCCTTATCAGCCCAAGGGATTATGGAAGATCAATGGAACGGAATACACCCCCGATACGGGTGACAAACTGTACCGAAGAAGTATGTACACCATCTGGAAGCGATCTGTTCCACACCCTACCATCGCCACTTTCGATGCACCGGATCGATCGGTCTGTACGACGAGAAGGCAAAAGACCAATACGCCCCTCCAGGCCTTGGTGCTGCTCAACGATCCTACCTATATCGAGGCTTCAAGGGTCATAGGCAAGAATATGCTGGCCTTTGACGAAGCCCCGAAAGCGATCGAGGACACTTTTCTACGACTGACCGGTAGAAAGCCGAAGGCAGCGGAGATGAAATTGCTCTTGGAACTTAGGGACGAGGAATACCAAAAGTTCAAGGAAAACGGGGCCAAGACCGAAGGATGGCTCAATACGGGCGAGTTTAGGGTCACTGACGATGCCGATAAGGCCTTGGTAGCGGCAAATGCCGTAGTGGCCAGTACCATCATGAATTTGGATGCCACCATAACAAAAAGATAATAAAAACAGTTTCTTATGTGCGACGGACATGACACTTTAAGATCGAACAACAAAGATTTACAGGAAGTGGAAAAGCATTGGGACAGGAGACACTTCTTGACCAAAACCTCTTTGGGTATCGGGGCCTTGGCATTGGGGTCTCTCTTAAAGACCGAAAAGGCCTTTGCCAAGGCCGGTGATGTATTGGCGAACAATGACCCGGTGGGAAGTTTTACTCGAAATAAATTGGGGCTGCCCCACCACATGCCAAAGGCAAAACGCATTGTTTACCTCTTCCAGAGTGGTGGGCCCTCCCAATTGGATATGTTCGATTACAAGCCTAAGCTCAAGGACATGTTCGGTCAGGATCTGCCGCCATCGGTAAGACAGGGACAACGCCTAACGGGCATGAGCGCCCAACAATCGTCCTTCCCTATAGCACCGTCCATTATGGACTTTAAGCAATATGGTGAATCGAGGGCGTGGGTAAGTGAACTTTTGCCACATACCTCGAAGGTGGTGGACGATATCTGCTTTATCAAATCCATGCAAACCGAGCAGATCAACCACGATCCCGCCATTACCTTTATGCAGACGGGAAACCAGTTGCCCGGGAGGCCGTCCATCGGCGCGTGGTTAAGCTACGGCCTGGGCAGCGATAACGAAAACCTGCCGACCTTCATTACCTTGATTACGAAAGGACAGGGAGGGCAGCCCTTGTATTCCCGGCTTTGGGGCAACGGATTCCTGCCCACCGAACATCAGGGCGTACAGTTTAGGTCGGGCAAGGACCCCGTCCTGTATTTGAGCGACCCGGAGAACTACGATGGGAACGACCGTAGAAAAATGCTCGATTACCTCGGAAAACTGAACACCTTGCAGAACGATGCCTACGGAGACCCGGAAATCGTAGCGCGAATGAAGCAGTATGAAATGGCCTTCCGCATGCAGACTTCCGTACCGGAGGTAACCGATATGTCCGATGAACCGGATTACATTTTTGATATGTACGGCGAAGACAGTCGGGAGCCCGGAACCTATGCCGCCAACTGTTTGATGGCCCGAAAACTCTTGGAGAAGGGGGTGAAGTTCGTTCAGTTGTACCATCAAGGATGGGATCAACATATCGCCTGTCCGGGTGGGGTGCGAAATAAGTGCAAGCAGACCGACCAAGGAACGGCGGCCTTGCTCCAAGACTTAAAACAAAGGGGAATGCTCGAAGATACCTTGGTGGTCTGGGGCGGTGAATTCGGCCGTACGGTCTATTCCCAAGGGCAATTGACCAAGGACAATTACGGTAGGGACCACCATCCCAAGGCCTTTACCATGTGGATGGCCGGGGCAGGGGTGAAAAAGGGAATCACCTACGGCGAAACCGACGACTTTAGTTACAATGTTGTCAAAGACCCGGTACATGTGCACGATTTCCATGCCACCTTATTGCATCTATTCGGTATTGACCACGAAAGACTGACCTTTAAACACCAAGGACGTAGATTTAGATTGACCGATGTTCATGGCAACGTCGTCAAAGATCTACTGGCGTAATCCTCCCAAAACACATTATGGCGAACCGAAGAAATTTTATAAAACAAACCCTTTTGGGCGGCGCGGCGTTGACCACGGCGCCTTCCTTTGGCTTTCATATCGTAAAAAAGACGAAAAGCAACGACCTTGTATTGGGCCATGGCGATTATAAGTATCGATTGGACAGGGATTGGGCACAAATCAGTAGCCTCAGGACACCCTTGCTGAATTGCCACGAGATGGTAATGGATAGCAAGGGGCGATTGATTATGATCGGCGACGATCCCCGAAATAACATTATCATCTTTGATAAGTCCGGTAAGGTATTGGACTATTGGGGCACCGCCTATCCGGGAGGGCACGGACTAACCCTATCGAAGGAAGGAGGCGAAGATTTCCTCTTTTTGACCGATTCGGGCTGGTTTTTGGATAAAAATGGAAAATGGGTGCGCCACAACGGACGTGTTACCAAAACAACCACCGACGGGAGGGTGCTCTTCGATATCGGTCACCCGCAAACCATAGGCATTTACCAACCGGGTGACCATTTTTGCCCCACGGAGACCGCCATCGGTCCGAATGGGGATATTTATGTGGCCGATGGCTACGGTATGGATTACATCATTCAATACGATAGCAGGGGACAATACATAAGGCATTGGGGGGGTAAGGACAATGCCGACGAAAATTACAATCTGAGCAATGCCCATGGGGTCGCCATCGATTATCGCGATAAGGACAATCCCATGGTGGTATGTACTTCCAGAAATGAACAAAGTTTTAAGTTCTTTACTTTGGACGGTAAGTATGTACGAACCTTGCATCTGCCCAATTTGCAGGTGTGTCGACCTGTTTTTGACGATAACAACCTATATGCGGGGGTATGCTGGTCGCAGCCCAAAGAAGGGAAGACCGATTGGCGGGACCATACCGGGTTTGTTACCATTCTGGAAGGGGATACCATGGTGTCAAATCCTGGGGGGACGGCTCCGGAATACCGTCACGGCGAATTGCAAAAAGCATATCAGCTGCCCGAAAAACCCATTTTGCACGGGCATGATGTGTGCGTCGATGAAGACAAAAACCTCTACATCTGCCAATGGAACGCCAATAAAACCCCGCCGCTTAAACTGGAACGTGTTTAACCAAGTCATACTACCAAAATGCAAGAAGTGTCCGATTTTGTTCTATTCCTAGGCCGATTTCACCCGTTGGTGGTGCATTTGCCCATAGGTTTTTTATTATTTGCCTTGATTCTCGAGGTCGCCGAACGGGTGACCAAAAACGGGGCCTTGTCGGCAGCCGTACCCATAGCGCTGTTGTCGGGGGCAATAAGTGCCTTTCTTGCCTGTATTCTTGGGTATATGCTTTCCTTGGGGGGCGGTTATGACGAAGATATGCTCAACGGCCACCTTTGGTTCGGGGTGTTTACTACATTGACGGCCTTTTTTGCATGGCTGGTCAAAAGCGATAGGCTTTCCGTCAAGTTCTTGCAAAAGGCAAGGCCAAACATGGCCCTTTTGACCGTCATGGTCGTTTTGTTGGGTATTACCGGGCACTACGGGGGAAATCTGACCCACGGTGAAGATTATTTGGTAAAGTACGCCCCTTTTAGGGAAAAAGCGGAACCCCTGCCAAAACTGGCGAAATTGGAGGATGCCACGGTCTACCCGTATCTGGTACAGCCTGTATTTGAGGCAAAATGCACGGGTTGCCATAATGCTTCCAAGAAAAAAGGGGGCTTGGCCATGCACACTTTTGATGCTTTGATCGCCGGGGGCGAAGGAGGTAGCGTGGTAACCCCTGGTGACCTTGGGAATTCAGAACTGGTTAGAAGGATCAGTCTGCCCCAAGATCACGACGACGTTATGCCTCCTGAAGGCAAAACCCCGTTGACCGAGCAGGAAACGGCCTTGGTAAAGTTTTGGATCGAACAGGCACAGGGAAATCAAGAAGCAAGGTTGGGCGATATCGAAGTTCCGGATGAGGTACGGCAGTTTGCCGCGGCCCAACTGGGCTTTGCGGCCGAGGGAGGTACAGCCGAAGGTGCAGGTGATGAATTGCCCGCGGCGGTCCCTTTGAACATGGAGGCGGTAAACCAAGTTGTGGCCCTTGGCTTTGGTGTGCGCGAGTTGGTCGATGGCTCCGGCCTAGTGGAAATTACCCTGCCCGATCATAGTATTTCGAAGGCAAATATATCGGAATGGGAAAAACATTTCGAATTGTTATTGCCTTTAAAAGACCAAATTCTTTGGATGGATCTAGGGGGAAATGCCATAAACGACAACCTATTACGTAAGGTTTCTGAATTTGGCAACCTGAGAAAACTGGTGTTGGACAATACCGATATCACCGATGAGGGTATCGCCAATCTGGTCAATTTAAAAAACTTAGAGTCCTTAAACCTATACAATACACAGGTCAGCGACCACATCGTGCCGGCCCTGGCCGAAATGCCAAAGCTAAAAAAGGTTTACGTATGGCGTACAAAGATTACGGAAGATGACATCAAGGGCTTAGGTACGGATACCAAGTTGGAGCTTATATCCGGAGTTTAGGCGGCCCACAGTCAAGATGTGCAGTATTTTTTGCGGTAGGTCTTTGGACTGGTGCCGTACCGGGCCTTGAACTTTTTAAAGAAAAAGGGTAAGGTCTCAAATCCGGATGCATAGGCGACATCGGCAATGGCCATGTCGGTATCGATGAGCATTTTGGCCGCAAGGTTGATGCGGTATTCGTTGAGATAATTAAAAAACGAACGCCCCATCATTTTTTTAAAAAAACGGGAAAAGGCCTGCTCTGAAAGGTTCACCATATCCGATACGGTTTTCAGCTGTATCCGGTTCTGGTAATGGGCGGCCACAAAATCATGTATTTTGGCCATACGGTCATTGTGTTCCCAAGGCAATTCCTTGATAAACTTTGAGGTGGATAAGAGGGTGTAATCTTCAGTACTTAAATCATTAAGAACATCAAGAAGGGCCAAGTACTGGCTTGCTCCCCGTAATCGAGGGAGCATTTTTACCTTTTTGATTACCCTTTTTGTAGCCTCACGGCTAAAAAGTAAACCGTGGCTGGCCGAGTGTATCAGGTTTTTTACGGATTGCAGTTCGGGAATGGGGCTAAAGATCCCGGTATTCCATTGGACCACCAGCGAAGTGCTCTTGACATCGGTGTCGGTGTAATTCTTCCAACAATGCGGCAGGTTGGCGTTTAGCAAAACCAGTTCTCCCGGTTCGTATGGGCTTACATGATCTCCAATAAATTTGGTTCCCTTGCTCGAAGCGATGTAGGTAAGCTCGCATTGGGGGTGAATGTGCCAAGGGGCATCAAAGTGATCGTCTTCGTAACAATAGGCCAGGATGTTGCTGTTGTCGGAAAACGGAACGGCTTCCAATTGGGGTTTCATGAGTAATTTAGTTTTCTATTCTGTTTGGTAATTTACCATATTATATTCTAATTAGACAGAATAGATTATTAAAATGCGAATATAGGCTAATAGTTCACGCCTTAAGTTTTTGATTTTTGTAAGGATCTGCTCTTGAATTCCAAGAATCGAGGGAAAAGGATTGTCATTACGAAGGAATCCATCAAAAAAAAAGTATATTTTATGGGAATTAGCGATTTTCCGGATGCATTTAAAGGAACAAGGGAAACCAAAGGGGTGTGTCCGTTCAACGACCAGAACGATCCGGTGGCCATGTTGCTGCGCTTCAAGGATGTCAGAAAGGCGGCACACGATTACAAATCGTTTATCTCCGGGGCAAAACCGGGGAGGATCGTTGTTCCGTCCGAAGTAAATATCAGGGAAACGCGGCAAATACCTTTTGAGGTAGACCCGCCGGAGCACACCGAATACCGGGCCTTGGTCGAAGATTGGTTCAAAAGGCCCTTGCAGCCCGAATACGAAGCGGGACTGGAGAGAATCGTTGAATCGGAACTGGAACGTGTGTTACGGAAGGGAAGTATAGAGGTCATTTCCGAATTGTCCCTGCCTATCCAGTCCAAGGCATTGACCCTGCTTTTGAACATTCCTATGGAAGAGGCGAAAACCTGGATATCCTGGGGTGTCCACGTGTTTAGGAGCGAGGACAGCGACCTCGACGGCGAGAAGGCGGCCATTCTATACGATTATATCGATGCGGAAATTGATAAGGTGATCGAAAACCCCGACGACAGCCTATACGGGGTTTTGCTCAACTCGGAGTACCAAGGTCGAAAAATGACCAAGGAGGAAGTTAAGGGCGTATTGATACTCACCTTTGCCGGGGGAAGGGATACCGTAATCAATTACCTGACCAATACCTTGGCCTATTTGGCCGAACATCCGGAAGCTTTACGGCAGTTGGAGGACAATCCGGAACTGGTAAACACGGCCATCGAGGAATTGGTGCGCTACTTTTCGCCCTTGACCCATATGGGGCGGGTAGTGGCCAAGGAGAAAGAGGTGTGTGGCCATACCGCCAAAGAAGATACACGGATATCCCTGTGTTGGGCATCGGCCAACCGCGACGAAGGGGTTTTCGAGAACCCGAACGAAGTGGTGTTGGACCGTAAGATGAATCCGCACATAGCCTTTGGTTTCGGTACGCATAAGTGCCTGGGCGCAACCCACGCCCGCCAACTGATGAAGGTGTTTTTACGGGTTCTGACCAAAAAAGTGGAAAGTATTGAAATAATCGATGCCCAGGAAAATATTGAAGACTGGGGCGCCCACCAACGTAAAGTTGGTTTTGATAGCTTGCAAATTGAATTAAATCCAAAAAAATAATGGCAAAGATTACATACATTACAAAAAGTGGCGAAACCTTTGAGTACGAAGCGACTTCGGGCAATTTAATGGAGTTGGCGGTAAAGAACAAGGTACCGGGAATAGATGGCGATTGTGGCGGGGTATGTTCCTGTGCTACCTGCCACGTGCACGTAGCACCCGAATTTTACGGGAAACTGGATGCACCTTCGGAGATCGAATCCGATATGCTGGAATTTGATGACAACGTATCGGAATACAGCCGTTTGTGCTGTCAAATACCCGTTTCCGATCTTGTGGACGGCATTAAGGTGGAAGTGGCCAACTAAATGGAAAAGCGGACCTCGGACAAAACCTGCGTAATTATCGGGGCCAGCCATGCCGGTGCCAATTGCGTCATGGAACTCAGAAAGCAAGGGTGGCAGGGGCGGATCATCCTTATTGATGCCGATGCCCATATTCCCTACCACCGACCGCCCCTGTCCAAAGCCTATCTGTCAATGGACGATGGGGCCGATTTTAATCCGCTTTTCGACAAGGAGCGGTATAGGGAAGAGGACATCACCCTAAAACTGGGCCATACCGTCACTTCGGTCGATTCGGGGAGCAGGTCGATAATCTTGGATGACGGCACCTCCATAAGCTACGATGCCTTGGTCCTCGCCACGGGGGCTTCGGCCCTTATCCCGCCTATCGAGGGTTTATCGGCTTGCGATAAGGTGAGGGTATTGCGGAATGCCGCGGACGCCAAGGCCATCCAGTCCGATTTTAAGGCTGCCAAGAACAAAAGGGTAGTGGTGATCGGCGGGGGCTATATCGGTTTGGAAACCGCGGCATCGCTAAAAAAAATGGGCGGCGATGTAAGGGTATTGGAACGGGAAGAACGTATTTTGGCCCGTGTGGCCCCAAGGGAATTGGCCCAGTTTTTTCAAAAACTACATACCGAAAACGGGGTGAGGATCCACACCGGTGTATCGGTCCGTAAAGTACGGGAAACAAGCGAGGGCATAACGGTCATTTGTACCGATGGAAGTACCTATAAGGCCGATTTTATATTGGTCGGGACAGGGGTGAGGCCCAATGTCTTCTTGGCGGAACAAATGGGGGCTGACCTAGAAAACGGGATCAAGGTAAACGACCAACTGCAAACCGCGGTAGAAGGTGTATGGGCCATAGGTGATGTGGCACAGTTTTATCATCCCCGGTACAAAAAATGGATGCGCTTGGAAAGCGTTCAAAATGCGGTTGACCAGGCAAAGGTGGTAGCTTCGAATATCACGGGAAGTCCCAAGGTCTACGATGCGCTGCCCTGGTTTTGGTCGGACCAATTCCATGTAAAATTACAAATGGTGGGACTGTCGGCGGGCTATACCGATTTGGTCGTCCGTACCGAAACGGATAGGGAAGATTGCTTCTCCATCTGGTATTTTAAGAACAATGAACTTCTCGCCGTGGATGCGGTAAACAATGGAAAGGCCTTTGTACTGGGTACCAAGTTCGTAAAGAACAAAACCCTGGTCGATAAGAAAAAATTGGGGGATAGTACGATTCCCTTTAAACCGAACGTACTTATGAAAAAGGAATCAAATGTCGATTAAAGCTAAATCTGCGGTTGCCACGGGCGACGGAAAGTTTGTATTGGATACTGTGGAATTGTCGGCCCCAAAGGCCGATGAGGTATTGGTAAAGATCAAGGCCGCGGGCCTGTGCCATACCGATTATGATTCCCTTTCTTGGGGAAAACCCGTGGTTATGGGCCACGAAGGTGCGGGAATCGTGGAAACGGTCGGGGAGGATGTTACCGATTTTACACCCGGGGACCAGGTTATCTTGAATTGGGCGACGCCCTGTATGCATTGTTTTCAATGCCAGGAAGGGAACCAACATATTTGTGAGAACAACTCGCCCGTAGTGGCAGGGGGCAACGGGTACACCCCGGGCCATGCCCATTTGGAGGGCTCCCAATGGCAGGGAAGGCCCATTGAACGTTCCTTTAACCTAGGTACCTTGGGCGAGTATGCCTTGGTGAAGACCTCGGCCTTGGTCAAGGTAGGTTCGGGACCATTGAACTTTTCGGCGGCGGCCATTGTAAGCTGTGGTGTAATGACGGGCTACGGATCTGTGGTGAACGCGGCAAAACTGGCAGCGGGCACTACTGCCGTTGTCCTGGGTTGTGGCGGGGTCGGACTCAATGTGGTCAATGCCTGCCGGATTTCGGGGGCACGTAGGATCATTGCGGTCGACATCAACCCGAACAAACTGGAGTTGGCAAGGCAATTTGGGGCCACCGATGTGGTCTTGGCCCAAAAAGAGGATAAGGGCTTGATCACGGCCGCCCAGGAGGTCAAGGAGCTATTGGGAGGTGTTCTGGCCGATTATGCCTTTGAATGTACGGCCATTCCCGCCCTGGGCGCGGCACCCTTGGCCATGGTCAGAAATGCCGGTACGGCAGTGCAGGTGAGTGGTATCGAGGAAGAGATTGCCATAGATATGCGCTTGTTCGAATGGGACAAGGTCTATATCAATCCCCTCTACGGAAAATGCCGCCCGCAAATCGACTTTCCAAAATTGATGGACCTCTACAAAAAAGGGGATTTGCTCTTGGACCAGATGATTACCAAGGAGTATCGATTGGATCAATTGGACGAGGCCTTTGACGATATGTTGAAGGGAAGGAACGCGAAGGGAGTAATTGTTTTTGATTAAGAAGTTATGCAAGGGTCTTTTAGAACGATCGAATTGTCCGACGCGCCGTACGAGTTTGACGGGCTTCGGTTTTTAACGGTACAGACGTCCAACCTAAAGGGAAGGGGCGATATCTGTCTCTTTGTGCCCAAAATGGAGGTTTCGCTATCCGATTTGCCCATTTATATACTGCTTCACGGTGTTTACGGGAGTGCTTGGGTGTGGGCCCTAAAGGGAGGTGCGCACAAGACGGCCCATGAAATGATGCAAGAGGGCATTATAAAACCGGCCATCATAGCTATGCCCTCCGACGGCCTCTGGGGCGGGGGATCGGCCTATTTGGCGCATCATCAAAAAGATTTTGCCCAATGGATCGTAAACGATGTGCCCTTGGCCATCAGGGAGAATATTCCCGAGGCCGGTGCCCAAAGTTCCTTGTGCATCGGTGGCTTGTCCATGGGCGGGTACGGGGCCCTTCGCTTAGGGGCCGGCCATCCCGAAAAGTTCAGCGCCATTGCCGCACATAGTGCCATCACCCGTCTAAGTGAAATGGAGCTTTTTGTCGAAGAACCCGTATCGGACTATTCCACAGGACAGGAACACCCCGATGTTATCGATGTCATACGGGAGAACCGAACAAAACTACCCCCGATCCGCTTCGATTGCGGGAGGGACGACGAGCTGATCGAGGGCAACCGTTTGTTGCACCGACAGCTGAAGGACATCAATGTGTCCCATACCTACGAGGAGTTCGAAGGTGGTCATCAATGGGGGTATTGGCAAAGGCATGTACGCAAGACCTTTATCTTTTTTGACCGCTCCTTTCTTAAGAAGGAAAGAAAAAGCGGCCTGTTCACTTGAGCGTATGGGCCGCTTTGATCCTTTTAAGTTGTTCCGGGCTTAGGCCTTGTCGGTAATAGACATCGGGACGATGGTTTACCCGATGCTGTTTCATTTGGGGGTCGTCCACATCCAAACTCAGGTCGCAATCAAAGCGAACCAGTTTGCTATGGATTTTTCCCCGCCCCCCTTGGTTGATAAAATGGGCCAGTCCCCAAGTAATTCCCCGCCCATCCTTGGTATCGGTAAAGGCATCGGGCACGTAGGGCGCCGCTGCATAGGGCATTAGTTCCGTTATCGAGGCGATTTCAAAATTTACCCAGTCTTCGGCATATTGAATGGTATTGTGTTCCGGTCCGTCTTTATAGACCAGGGCGGCTACCCCTTTCCTGAATGGGAATAGGGAAGTTTCGTGCCCAGAGGTTATTACCGGATTTAGGGGGTGTTTTTCGAAGGGGCCCAAAGGGTCGTCGGCGATGGCCAGGCCTTGCATGCGTACCTTATCGGGTTGTTCGCCAAAATCGGATTTGTAATACACGTAAATTTTCCCGTTGTGTACCAGGGGATAGGGATCGTGGATGGAGTATTGGTCCCAAGAACCGGCTTCCCCGTTGGGAATGACAACTTTATTGTAGGGCGTCCACGGACCATCGGGTGAATCGGCATAGGAAACGGTAACGGGGCAATCATCGCCTCTTTTACCGCTCGCTTCCATAAAGCCTTGGTAATACAGGTAGTATTTGCCCTTCCATTCCAGGATATCGGTCGTGGTAACCGATCTCCAGCCGACCAAGGGTTTTTCGGGCCTTTTGATGGCCACGCCCTGTTCTTCCCAGGTAAAGCCATCCTTACTGGTGGCATACCAAATTTCGGAAAGGTCCCAATCCGTCGAAGGAATACTGTCGTTGCTCATGGCCGCTCCCCTGGGAGGCACCTTGGTATTTCTATAGGTGTACCAGACATAGTAGGTGCCATTGTGCAGGAGTATCTTGGAAGGATCCCGTCGCGAAATGGTCCCGTCGCCGTTGTTATAGTCAAAGCCCTTGAGTTCGGTATACTTAAATTGACTGAAGAGTTCGTTGTGCTGGGGTTGCGTGGCCTCGTAATCGGTGTAAATGCGTTCCATGGCCGCACTCAGGGGCCTATCGGGCTTTTCTTCCGGTAAGACAAAGGGAAAGGCACGGTCCACTTCCGCCTTGTCGGCGGTAGGGGCAATTTCGGTTTTCTTCCCCTGGCATCCGCCAAGGGCCATGGTGATGGCCATCAGTAAAATTGAAGGGATTCTAGGGTTTTTCATTTCGTGTTCGATTGTTTATTTTTTCGCTTTTGGAACGTTGATTTTGGGCCTCGGTAGGGAAGAGGTGGGCTCCCTAAAAACATAGGGCTCCCATTTTTTGCGGGCGATTTCCCATTCCTCCAAGGTGCGGGTTGGGTACCAGCTGGGCCATCCGTTGACCTCGAAGTCGTAATTGGCTTCGTTTTCTTCGACCCACTGGTCTACGGTCGCCATGGGGTTCTTTTCCGGAAATACATCTACCGCCGCAAATTCCTTGCTTACCCCTTGGTCTTTGATCACATGGGTTCTCCAGGCTTCAAGTTCCTGCAAGAGTTGGTCCTTTATTTCGGCGTAGTCAGGGTCTTCGCTTAAATTGTTCAATTCGTAGGGGTCGTTTTTGAGGTCATAGAGCTCGATTTCCGGCTTTGTGGGGGCGAAGAAAGCAGATTGGGCCTTGTTCAATTGGCCTTTCAAATAGAGTACGTTCATTTCGGCAAGTGCGGGGTACGATTGTTCTTTGTACCAATTGTATTGAAGATAGGGCCTTTCGGGCATAAGGTTCTGTATGAGCTTATACTCCTTGGAGCGTATGGCCCGCATGGCATCGTGGGTCTCGTCCATCTTGTCGCGGGCGGCAAAGATGTATTTTCTTGGTTCCCCATCCTTTTCGAACAAACTCCTGCCGTGCAAGGGTTGGCCCAATTCAACTCCGGCAATATCCAAAACCGTTGCGGGTACGTCAATGGCCGAAACCAGCTCCGAATTGACCCCGCCGGGCGTTGTATGGCCCGGATACTTGACAATCAGGGGAACGTGTATACCGCCGTCGTATAGAAATTGTTTGCCCCTGATATGGCATCTTCCGTGGTCTGCAATAAAAAAGACAACGGTATTGTCCTCGAGGTTTTCCTCTTTAAGCCGGTCGAGGATTTCGCCAACCTCGCGGTCGACCAATTGCATTTGTTCGAGTCCGTTGGCCCAATCGCGGCGGATGAATTCGGTATCGGCGTAATACGGGGGGATTTCCACATCCTTGGTGGGAATGGGGCGGATGGAATCGCGTTTCCACGCCCGGTGCGTTCCGGCAAAGGTAATTCTGGCAAAAAAGGGTTGACCGGGTTGGCGACCTGTCCAGTCTTTCGTATCCATAAAAAGTTCTTCCCTGGTATCGGGGAGAAAGTTGACGTCTACCTTGTGGCTCATCAGGGTGGTATAGTATCCGGCCTCTTCCATCAATTTGGGAATGGGCTTGATGCCATACGGAAGGGGGTGTTTGTCCTTGGTCCTGTGTTGGTGGGCATTGATGTAGTTTTGATGATATCCCGTCATCATGGCCGAGCGTGAGGCCGAGCAAACGGGGGCGGTGGTAAAGGCATTTTCATAGCGTACGCCCTCCGCCGCCAACTGGTCGACATTGGGCGTGTGTATGCCCTTGGTGCCGTAGCACGAGAGATCGGGACTCCAATCCTCAATGGTTATCCATAAAATATTGGGCCGGGTATCGGCCTCGGGTGCGGTTTGCCTTTCCTTGCAGGAAATGGAAAGCAAGGAGGCGACCAGTGGAAAAATAAGCAAATACTTGTAGTTCATGATGCTATGAATGTGGTTTGGAAAATGGGTTTTCTAAAGTTGTCTATACCTAATAGGAACGCTTTTGTTACCCGAAGCCCTATGGCTCCGTTGTACTGTGTTTTTCTGAATCGGTCATCGCTCCGGCGTCATTGCCTCTAAACCCTGGCCCTACCTTTTCGATTGTTTTTACGGTTTGGCGGGAACGGAAACCGACTTGGTCGACAAGTTAAATTAACCTAAGGGATTATAGGGGTAAAAATGTTTCAATATGTAGAACATAAAGTTCGATCGATCAAATATTGGGGGGAGAAAGGGACAAATGATACCGTATACTTAGGGATAGTCCCTTCATTGGTCATCGGCCCTGTGGTAATAACCGGCCTTTTGGGTTGGACGTTGGGTTGGCACTAGAAAAAGTTGACCGGATTCCATTAATAAACAAAGGTCGAATGGAATGCAGGTTGAGGCCCGTTTCCGGGGTTTGGTCGCAGCCGGTTTTCTTGGTTTTTCTTTTAAATGGTTGATTGTTAACGGCTATTGAAACCCTATTACCCCTTATTGAGCAGTTATTACCACTCGATGATGTACTGAATGGGTTTCTTTGGATTATGAACTTCACAGTCAATTTGTCCAAGCACTTTCCAAGGGCATAGACTGAAAATCTCGAGGGTTCATAACTAACTTAAACTAGTATCATTATGAAGAAAAAAAACGTAAAACAAACTTTGTTAAAGGTGTTTTGGGGTATGTTTTTTGGCATGCTCCTTTGTACCGTGCAGGCCTATGCCCAAGAACAAACGGTAGTTGGGACGGTTGCCGATGAACAGGGGCCTATCCCAGGGGCCAACATTTTAGTTAAAGGGACCTCCAGGGGCGTTACGACCGATTTTGACGGAAACTTTAGCATCCAGGCATCGCCTGATGATGTTCTGGTCGTGTCCTATATAGGATACGCCACCCAGAACATAACCGTGGGAAACAGGACCAGCATAGATATCCGCCTCCAAGCCGACCAGCAGCAGTTGGAAGAGGTAGTCGTCATTGGTTACGGTACCCGAAGAAAGGGGTCTTTGACCAGTGCCGTGGCCACGGTAGACAATAACTATCTGGAGCAACAGCCTGTATCGAACGTAAGTAAGGCGCTGCAGGGTAGTGCCTCGGGGGTAACTACCATCAGTGCCTCGACACCCGGTGGCGATGCCGAAGTGCGTATTAGGGGTATGGGAACCATCAATAACAACGGTCCGCTTTGGGTGGTCGATGGGGTACAGGGAGCCCCGTCTCCCCCTCCGGGACAGATCGAGTCCATTCAGGTATTGAAGGATGCCTCGTCTACGGCCATTTATGGGGCACGGGGTGCCAATGGGGTTATCTTGGTAACGACCAAGAGCGGTAGGAAAAACCAGGCGGTACAGATCGACATGAGCGTGAAGACCGGGATGAGTTTTTCCACTGCCAAATATGATATTATGACCGATCCACAGTTGCTCGGAGAGCTGATGTGGCTCGAGCTCGGCAATGACGGCCTGCCCCAGGCACACACCCACTATGGCAATGGGGCCGTTCCTGTCTTGAACGAATACCTTTTTCCGAATGGCGGCGTTTCCGGATCGGCCAATGTGAATATGGCGCTCTACGATCAGCAAAGCTATCCGATTACCAAAGCCAATGCCCAAGGAACGGATTGGTTGGACGAGATATACCAACACGGTCTCTTGCAAGATTATAACCTGTCGGTGACCGGTGGTTCGGAAAAGACATCGTACTCGTTTCAAGGAGGCTTTCTCGAGGAGAACGGTATTCTCAAGAATACCTCGTTCAATAGAATATCCTTTCGGTCCAACGTAGATTCAAGGCCTTTGGAGTGGCTGAATATTGGACAGCGCCTAGGGGTTACCTATGGGGAGACCAAGGGGTGGGGAGGTAATAACTCCCACAATAACCTGTTCAACCAAATATACTTGGCAAGTCCCTTGATTCCCGTGAGGGACGAGGCCGGTAACTGGGCCGGGGGCGTGGTAGGTGGAAGCATATACGATGGCCCCAACCCGGTAGGCTATTTGGATCGATTAAAGAACAACTACAACAAAAAGTACAACATTACCGGTAACATTTACGCTGCCGTAGAGCCCATTGGGAATTTGACGATAAAAACCTTATTGGGCTATGATGTACAGTTGTTGAACGGCTTTAGTCCCACTTTTGCCGCCTGGGAGCAGACCAATGGGGCAAGGGGCACCACGCTTTATGAAAATAGTTCCAACGCCTCGCGATGGAACTGGACCAATACCGTCAACTATAAGAAGACCTTTGCGGAAGACCACAACCTTGATGTTCTTGTAGGTATCGAGGCTTCGAAGCAAACCTACAGGTATATGTCGGCTTCGAGACAGGACTATTTTAGCGATGACCTCAATTTTCTCGTGTTGGACGCCGGTGCCAGCAACCAGTTGAACAATGGCAGTGGTTATGCCTCGTCGCTTTTTTCCTTTTTCTCGAGGCTGAACTACGACTATGCCCAAAAGTATATGGTAGACCTGACCGTTCGTAGGGATGGATCGTCGCGCTTTGGGGAAAGCAATAGGTACGGGGTATTTCCCGCGGCATCGGTCGGATGGGTAGTTTCCAAGGAAAACTTCCTGAGCGGCGCCGAGGATTGGCTGAGCTATTTTAAGCTTCGTGCCAGCTGGGGGCAATCGGGTAACGACCAAATCGGAAACTACAACAGTTATACCACTTTCGGCTCGAATCCGGGGGCTTCCTTCTATGCCATTTCAGGGTCTGACAACAACATTACCCTGGGCTACGAATCCCTGAACTTGGGCAATCCCGATGCGAAATGGGAGACAACCACTTCTACCAATATCGCTTTTGACGCCACCTTCTTCAGAAAATTCGACCTATCGGTTGATTTCTGGAAAAAGGATACGGAAGACATGCTGTTTCCGGTGGCCATTCCCCAAGTAGCGGGTGATGTCGTTGAGCCTTCGGTAAATATAGGGTCGATGTCGAACAAAGGAGTCGATATTTCCCTTTCGTACCGTACCTCGGCGTGGGACGATTGGTTCAAACTCAACGTATCGGGTACCTTTACCGCCTATAAAAACGAGGTGACCAAGCTTTCGAACAACGAAAACGAGTTTTTGCAAGGCTTTCCGACCCGTCAGCAAATCTATACACGTACCGAGGCGGGCCATTCCTTTCCCGAGTACTACGGCTATGTGGTCGATGGTATTTTTCAGACACAGGCCGAGGCCGATGCCCATGCCGTGAACGGGGATTATAACCAGCCCGGAAACTTGATCATCAGGGATGTTGACGGCGATGGGGAAATTACCCCGGACGACCGTACCTACATCGGTAACCCGCACCCCGATTTTACGACGGGGCTGCGCCTGGGCATGGAATTTGGCAATGTTGATTTTTCGGCAACCCTGTATGCCAGCGTCGGCAACGATTTGGCGAACTATACGAATCGCTTTATCCGGTACGGACTTTTCA
Organism: Pseudozobellia thermophila; assembly: GCF_900141855.1. GTDB lineage: Bacteria > Bacteroidota > Bacteroidia > Flavobacteriales > Flavobacteriaceae > Pseudozobellia > Pseudozobellia thermophila. The sequence goes on along the minus strand of NZ_FQYU01000002.1, from coordinate 985,519 downwards.
CCGGGCCCAACAGTGAAGATCGATTGTACCGTTCTTGGGGAAGTCCGTACCTGGCCGATAATAACGATGCGATTTTGCCCAAGGCTTCGACATCTACCTCCTTTGAACAAAATGCATCTACCGAATACATCGAAGATGGTTCTTTCTTAAGGGTACAGAATTTACAACTTGGTTATACCTTTCCCGAAAAGCTGGTCGAAGACCTGCATATCAAGCACCTGAAATTGTACGTGCAAGGCGCCAACCTGTTCACCTTTACCAAGTATTCGGGACTCGATCCCGAGATTACTGCCAAACGTGAAAACGGCGTGGCGCAAGAGATCGACCGCGGGGTCGATGTGGGTACCTGGCCCATCGCGAAACAGATTATGTTGGGTTTGAACATTTCACTGTAAACGAAAAAATAATAGAATCATGAAAAATATAGTATGTATTAGAAATCTGGCTATTGTCCTTTTAGTCTTGGCCGGATCTTGTAGCGACGATTTTTTAAACGAGGAACCGATGGGTACGGTAAACGAGAACACCTTGGTCAATGAAGATGGGGTCAATGCCCTACTCATCGGGGCCTATTCAATGATCGATGGGTATAGTAGTACGGGCAGCCCCAATGGCGGAACGGGCGAGGCCTCGGGAACCAACTGGATCTGGGGCGATGTGCCCTCTGATGATATGCACAGGGGCGATGCCAATGGGGGCTGGTCCCAAATCAACGATATTGAAAGATACGAGGTGAGGTCCGATAACGAATGGCTCAGCGGGGCCTGGGGGATCAATTACGACGGGGTGGCCCGTGCCAACGATGTCTTGAGGGTGCTACAAAAGGCCGATTCTGAAATTTCTGCGGCTACTGCAAGTCAACTTGCGGCCGAAGCCCGGTTTTTAAGGGCCTGGTTCCATTTTCAATTGCGGATCAAGTTTGAAAAAATACCCTACATCACCGAAAACGATGATCCACTTACCGTTACCAACGACCGTGAGGTATGGGACGATATAGAAAACGACCTGCAGTTCGGTATCGACAATTTAGACCCTTCGCCCTCCGAGGTGGGGCGGGCCTCCAGTTGGGCGGCCATGGCCCTAAAGGCAAGGGTGCACCTGTTCCAAAAAGAATTCGCGGCCGCCAAGCCCCTTTTGGACAACATCATCGATAACGGCCCGTTTCAACTTGAAGACCATTTTTACAACAACTTCGACGAAGAGCACCAGAACAACGGGGAGAGCATATTCGAAATTCAATACTCGGTAAATGACGGTGCCGGGGTGGCCAATTCCGGTATAGACCATCAAACCTTGTATCCAAGGGGGCAGGATGTGGGCCTATGCTGTGCCTACAGTGCGCCTTCCTTTGACTTGTTCAATGCCTTTAAGGTAGATGCGGACGGATTGCCTATGCTGGACACCTTTCAGGACGATCTGTTGGTCGAGGATTACAAAGTACTGGATACCGAGGATTTTACCCCGACCGATCATCTATTGGACCCCCGGGTCGATTGGACCATAGGCAGGCGCGGGATACCCTTCTTGGATTGGGGCCCCATGAGCGGCAGCGATTGGATGCAGGACCAACTTAATATGGGACCCTTCCTGAACAAGAAAAATATGTTCTACAAGCGCAATTTAGGCGTTATTTCTACCGAGTCGAGCTATTGGGCCCCGGGGGTCAATGGCAATAACTTCAGGTTGTTGCGCTTGGGCCATGTCATACTCTGGAGGGCCGAGGTAGCCGTAGAGGAAGGGGACCTGGCCACGGCCTTGACCTTGGTCAACCAGATAAGGAGCCGTTCAATGGACGACATCGTAATGGGCAAAGTGGCCAATACCCGCTTTAGTGCCGACGACCCCATTGTGGTCGATGAATCGCAGCCGGCGGCCAATTATAAACTGGGGCTCTATCCCTCTTTTCCCGATGAGGAATTTGCCAGAAAGGCGGTTCGCCACGAAATGAGACTCGAATTTGCCCTTGAAGGAATGCGGTTTTTCGATTTGGTACGATGGGGCATTGCCGAAAATACGCTTAATACCTATTTGGCCAGTGAGCTCAAAGACGACAAGTTGCCTTGGTTGAAGGGAAGTTCTTTTGCGGCCGGTAAGAATGAGTATTGGCCCATTCCCCAAGTTCAATTAGACCTACAAGAAGGGGTATTGATACCAAATGGATATTAGAGCTTGAAGATTATAGCCCAAAAACAGGGGATATAGAGTTGTTGTTAGTTTAGTGAAACGGTGGCCGATTCGTTCGGCCACCGTTTAATTATCCGAAAACCAAAATTTACTTCGTAATTTTCTTTTGGTTCTTCAAAGTTGGAATTTGGAATAAAAAGGGTTTAGATGGAAGATATGCCAAAAATGACAAAAAAAAGATATTCTGTTTTGGCCATGGTTTTTATAACCGTGGTCATTAATTATTTGGATAGAACCAATATTTCGATTGCGGCATCGGCACTGCAAAATGATTTGGGATTGGACTCGGTGCAACTGGGTTACATCTTTTCGGCTTTTGCATGGACCTATGCCATTCTGCAAATTCCGGGAGGCTTTGTGGCCGATCGTTTAAACTCCAGGTTGCTATATGCCCTATTGCTGGCATTGTGGTCCATAGCGACCCTCGTTCAGGGAATGGTCAACTCCTTTGCGGCCTTGTTGGGGCTAAGGGCCTCTATCGGTGTTTTTGAGGCGCCCTCCTATCCCATCAACAATTTGGTGGTCAGTCGGTGGTTTCCCGAAAGCGAGCGGGCCTCGGCCATTGGTATCTATACTTCCGGGCAGTTCTTGGGAATGGCCTTTCTGCTTCCCATACTTGCCATTATACAAAGCCATTTGGGATGGCGTGGACTTTTTTATGTGTCGGGCGCCGTTGGTTTGCTGTGGGCCCTGGTCTGGTACCTCCGCTATCGCGATCCGCAAAACCATAAAACCGTAAGTAAGGACGAACTTGAAATGATAAAAAAGGGAGGTGGGGTTTTTGAAGATGGGACCAAGTCGGGAATGGTACCGGATTTTAACCTGTCCGATATCAAAAAGGTGTTTTCCTACCGTAAGCTGTGGGGCGTTTACTTGGGGCAGTTTTGCTTGGGGGCGACCTCGATCTTTTTCCTGACCTGGTTCCCGACCTACTTGGTAAAGTACCGGGGGCTCGACTTTATCCAATCGGGTTTTCTGGCCTCCCTTCCTTATTTGGCCGCTTTTGTGGGGGTATTGATGTCGGGGTTTGGTTCCGACCTTATGGTAAGAAAGGGATTTTCACCCGAAGTCTCCCGAAAAGCTCCCGTTTTGCTCGGGCTGCTTTTGTCTACGGCCATTGTCGGCGCCAATTACACCGACAATACGGCACTGGTTATCCTGTTTTTGTCCATCGCATTTTTTGGTAACGGTCTGGCCAGTATTGCCTGGGTCTTTATTTCGCTTATGGCACCGAAAAATTTGATGGGACTAACGGGCGGGGCCTTTAATTTTATCGGTGGATTATCGGCTATCGTGGTTCCGGTCATAATCGGATATCTCGTAAAGGACGGGGACTTTTCGCCGGCCTTGTTCTTTGTAGGGGTATTGGCACTTTTAGGATTTCTCTTCTATACCTTTATGGTAGGAAAGGTAAAAAGGTTGGAATAACCTGCGATAAAACCCGAACGGAACACGGAAAAAAAGTAAAAAATAAAGAAAGTATGAAAATAAAGGACATAAAGACTTTCCCCATCAACGTGGCGAATGGAAGCCAACTGGTCGTCAAGGTCGAAACCGACAACGGAATTTACGGATGGGGCGCTTCGGGCCTCTCGGGAAGGGAACTGGCCGTTGTAGGGGCCATTGAACACTACAAAAAACTACTGGTGGGCGCGGATGTTTTTAAGATAGGGGCCCACTGGCAGGCCATGTACCGAGGTCAATACTTTGAAGGGGGCAGGGTCCTTTCCGCCGCCATTTCGGCCATAGACATAGCCCTTTACGATATTAAGGGAAAGGCCTTGGGGGTACCCGTTTACGAATTGCTCGGGGGCCGGCAAAGGGATTATGTAGACTGCTTTGCCTCGGTAAGGTTTACCGACAAAGAGGAACTCTTTCAATTCTGTAAAACCTGCGTGGCCGAAGGTTGGAAGGTCTTGAGACTTGCCCCGGCCGAATTTGAATCAAAGCCGGACCGCGATACCTTTGAGCCCCTTGAATCCATCACCTTGCTCAGTGGCTGGTTGATTGAATTAAGGAAGGAATTGGGGCCGTCGGTTATCATTGGTTTGGACTATCATACCCGCTTATCGCCTCCAGAAACCAGCTATTTTATGAACCGGATGCCCAAGGGTACCCTGGATTTTTTGGAGGAACCCATTAGGGACGAAAGCCCAGTGGCCTATGAGAGCTTGCGAACACTGGTCGATGTGCCCTTTGCCATTGGCGAGGAGTTTAGTAGTAAGTGGCAGTTTCAGCCTTTTTTGGAAAGGAACCTGACCCAATACGCCAGAATCGATGTATGTAATGTGGGCGGGCTTACGGAAAGTATGAAGGTTGCCGCCATGGCCGAGACGCATTATATCGATTTAATGCCGCACAATCCCTTGGGGCCCATCTGTACGGCGGCTACCATACACTTGGCAGCGGCAGTGCCCAACTTTGGTTGGATGGAGGAAATAAACACCCCGGCACAACAAATGGGTACCAACGATACCCAATTTTATCCCGTACAACCTAGGTTGGAAGGAGCCAGATATCCGGTACCCGATACGCCGGGCCTAGGAGTCGATTTTGATGAATCACATGCCTTGCAACATAAATTTGAACCTATCGAAATACCTAGGCTTAAAAGGGGCGACGGTTCGCTTACGAATTGGTAGGCTCTGTCCAAAATCTTGGGCAAACCTTAGGCGGTAAAAGACAATTTTGACCAGAAACTTTATATTAGCGACATATTTGTAACCCCATGGCGAAAAAGAAGGAAGAATTAAAGTCCAATTACAACGTTCCCAATTTGGAAAGGGCCTTGATGATTATCGAATTGTTGTCTTCCAAACCCAAAGGATTAAGCTTGGCCGAAATAATGGACGAGCTGGATATCGCAAAGTCGAGCGCGTTCAGGATCACCAGCACCCTTATCTTTAGAAATTACCTTCAAAAGAACGAAACGACCAAAAAACTCACCTTGACCCGCAAGATCTTAAGTTTGGGGATATCATCCTTGAGCGAGCAAAGCATAGTCGAAAACTCGATCGACGCCATGAGGGCGCTTAGGGACGAGACCAAGGAGTCCGTCATGTTGGGTATTCTCCTTGGGGATAAGGGAACCATTTTGGAGCAGGTACCCTCTTCTTACCCCGTAAAACTTTTTGTCGAACAGGGAACCCAGTTCAGCCTTCATAGCTCGGTTGGGGGCAAAAGCATCCTGGCCTATATGGAGGAAGACGAAAGAAACCGGATTTTGGAGAACGTAAAGCTCGAAAAATTCACGGAAAACACCATCGTCTCGAAAAAAGACTACATCAAGTCCTTGAAAGAAGTCAAGGCCAAGGGCTATGCGATAGACCACAGCGAGGATATTCAGGGAATCAATTGTGTAGGGGCACCCATCTTTGACGAGTCGGGGTCTCCCGTCGCCGCTATTTGGATTACCGGCCCCGACGGTAGGCTGCCTTCTTCCGAATTTGGGAACAAGGGCGAAATCGTCAAAAAATACGCCATGGAGATTTCCAAAAAACTGGGGTATTTAAAACAGGGCGACCTTTGATGGTGCTTCTTTCCCACCCGTTACCGACCTTGTAAACAAGCTGCAGGAAGTCTTCCTGATAACCCTTTTTCCATTACATTGACCTTGGTTCTACCACGGATAATCGTGTGTTTTGATTGTTCGTGGTCTTTTTGTCTCATTTTGTTTTTGTCGATTTAGGCAATCATTTTTTAGGGGATGTGAAATTTTAACTAAAAAAAACAGCCCTATCGGCAATGGGGTTTCAAAATTTTTATATATTTGGTTCATATATGAAATAAGTTTCCTATATGAAACTAATTGAAAAGTTAAAATACCAGAAAAAAGCGGCCGCTGTTGAAGAGGGGAACGATTTCAATATGGAATTGGGTACCTTGGAGCTTCAGCTGAAATATATTGATGAAGGAGGTAACCATGTCAATATTAGTTGTGGGGTTTTGGCTGGTTCGGATAGTTTGCCCAGTGCCATTATTTCGCGTATCAAGGGCTTTCGCCAAATGTGCACCCTGCGTTCAAGGATCAAATTCCCGGAGCAGGTAAAGGTGGATCTTTCAAAAAATGAGATCGATGGGCTGTTCAAGGCGAGTGGCCTTTTAAAAAGTGTTGAAAATATGGATGGGGCAATGGTTTTGAATACCGAAAAGGGAAGCTATGACCAAGAATTTATGAAAAGGGTGGTTCGGTTGATGAAGGAGAACCTTTCCGACGATAGCTACTGGGTCGATGACCTGGCCTGTGATATGCATGTTAGCCGATCGACCCTGTTTCGTAAGTTAAAGGGCCTTACGGGCATGTCTCCCCAAGAATTTATGAGGACCGAACGACTGAAATGCGCCGCCGGGCTGTTGGAACAAGGACCCTCGCGAATTTCGGATGTCGCCTATCAGGTAGGGTTTTCCGACCCCAATTATTTCAGTAAATGCTTTAGGAAATTCTTTGGAAAATCGCCCTCCACATTTATTGAGGAATGCGCCCCGGTATCGGGATTGCAAATGGCCATATAATAAGCGCCTTTTACATGTAAATAAGCTAACCATATAAATTTTACCATATAAAAATGACAACAAGCAAATTTTTCAAATGTATACCGGTCGGGTTACTCGTGCTCGGTTTCGGTTGCAATACGGCCCCTAGGGAAAAGGGTGAACCCTGTGACGAAGGTGATAACGGTCAAAAAATCGAGGTCTCCGATGAACAGATGGATCATCTGGGTATAACCAATAGGGAATACCTAAGCGCGGCCAGTAAGAGGGCCTTGCAATGGCCCAAAATAGGGAACGAATGGTTTTTGGAGTTTAACGGATACGAACCTTTAAAGGGTGATCTGGCCTATGAGGAAGGTGTGGTGCGCAGAGACCCAAGTGCCTTGCTCAAGCACAATGGAAAGTACTATGTGTGGTACAGCAAGAGCGTAGGGCCTACCCAGGGTTTTGGGGGCGATATCGAGAATGATAAGGTATTCCCTTGGGACCGATGCGATATTTGGTACGCCACTTCCGAGGACGGGTGGACATGGAAGGAAGAAGGTATGGCCGTGCCCCGGGGCGAAAAGGGGTCTTACGACGATCGTTCCGTCTTTACGGTAGAGATCATGGAGTATGATGGAAAATATTATTTGTGCTACCAGACCGTAAAATCGCCCTATAACGTCCGCGTTAAAAATCAAATTGGACTGGCTTGGGCCGATTCGCCCGATGGACCTTGGACCAAACTGGACAAGCCCATTTTAAGTCCGGCTGACAATGGGGTGTGGAAAGGTACCGAGCAGAATAGGTTCGCCGTTGAAAAGAAAGGCGACTTCGATAGCCATAAGGTGCACGACCCTTGTATCATTCCTTATAAGGGCAAGTTCTATCTCTATTACAAAGGGGAGCAAATGGGCGAACAGATAACATTTGGGGGCAGGCAGATACGCCATGGGGTGGCGATAGCCGACAATCCCCTGGGCCCCTATGTAAAATCGCCCTACAATCCCATTAGCAATAGCGGCCATGAAATTTGTGTGTGGCCTTACAAAGACGGTATCGCTTCCCTGATCACTACCGATGGGCCCGAAAAAAACACCATACAGTATGCCCCCGACGGCATCAATTTTGAAATCGTGGCCTCCATTAAAAGCGCACCCCACGCCATAGGCCTGAATAGGTCGTTGACCAGTGATGAAGACCCGATAAAAATATTGGATTGGGGCCTGACCCATATCTATAACAACGGTGATTACCAGAGCATCATGAGGTTTTCATCGCGAAAAATTAGAAGACACCTGGCAAAAGGGGTCAAGGTAGAGGATTAAAAACTAGATTTCAATACACATATGAAAGCAACACAGTACGTGGGTAACCGCACATTTTCGGTTATTGATAAGGAAATGAGTGCGCCTGCCAAGGGGGAGGTGCGTATAAAAGTGGCCTATGTGGGGGTTTGTGGAACCGACGTCCACATCTACCACGGAATGATGGACAAGAGGGTTCGCATTCCTGAAACCATTGGTCATGAAATGTCAGGGGTAATCGATGCCGTTGGCGATGGCGTGGAGGGGTTCTCTGTGGGGGAGAAGGTGGTCGTCCGTCCTTTGGATGACCGAATGGCCAAACCGTCCGACAAGGGGTACAACCATATTTGCGAAGAATTGAAGTTCATAGGGATCGATAGCCCGGGCGCCATGCAACAGTATTGGAACGTGCCCGCCTTTGTGCTCCATAAATTGGACCCAACGACCGATTTAAAATTGGCGGCCCTGGTTGAGCCCTTGGCCGTGGCCGTACACGACGTCCGAAGGAGCCGATTGCGACCGGATGAGACCGCCGTCGTTCTCGGTGGAGGGCCTATAGGCCTTTTGGTCGCCTTGGTTGCCAAAAGTGGCGGGGCCCAGGTCATTGTTTCCGAGGTCAACGCAAACAGGATAGCGAAGGCCAAGCAATTGGGCCTGCAGGTTGTCGACCCCACCCAGACCGATTTGGTCGAGTATGTAAAGTCGAAGACCGCCGACCGAAGGGCCGATGTGGTTTTTGAGGTGGCAGGGGTTCAACCGGCCCTCGATGTTATGACGGAGGTGGCCGGAATTAGGGGAAGGATCGTAATGGTCGCCATTCACGGCGAGAAAAAACCGGTAGACCTTTTTAAGTTTTTTTGGAAGGAGCTGGAACTTATCGGAGCACGTGTTTACGAACGGGAAGACTACGACAGGGCCATCGATTTGGTAACCAAAAAAGAACTGCCCTTGGAAGATATGATTACCGATGTACAGCCCCTGACCCAGATTCAGGAGGTCTTCAAAAAGATAGATGGGAACCCTGACGGGCTCAAAGTGTTAATGGACTGTCAATTGTAGATTGGAATACTATGGGAATACTCGAAAAATTTAGTTTAAAGGGAAAGACCGCCTTGGTTACGGGCGCCAAAAGGGGAATCGGAAAAGCCATGGCCATTGGCCTGGCCGAAGCTGGGGCCCATGTTATCGGCGTCAGTGCCACCCTTGAAAAATCGGGGAGCGAGGTAGAAAAGGAAATACAGGCCCTTGGGGGCAAGTTCAATGCCTATACCTGCGATTTTAGTAAGAGGGATGAACTATATGCATTTATCAAGGAATTAAAACAAGACCATCCGCAGATAGACATCTTGGTCAATAACGCGGGAACCATATTAAGGGCCCCGGCCGTTGAGCATCCGGACGAATACTGGGACAAGGTGATCGAGGTCAATCAAAATGCACAATTCATTTTGACCCGCGAATTGGGAAAGGAAATGGTAAAACGCAAATCAGGAAAAATAATCTTTACGGCATCCCTGCTCACTTTTCAAGGGGGCATTACCGTTCCGGGCTATGCGGCAAGTAAGGGCGCCGTGGGGCAATTGACCATGGCATTCGCAAACGAATGGGCCGGAAGCGGGGTCAACGTCAACGCCATAGCACCGGGCTATATAAGTACCGATAATACCGAAGCCCTTCGAAACGACCCCGATAGGGCCAATTCGATATTGAGCCGTATTCCTGCGGGAAGATGGGGCGAACCGGAAGATTTTGCCGGGCCGGCCGTCTTTTTGGCCTCAAGCGCATCGGACTATATGCATGGCAGTATTATGCTGGTAGACGGCGGATGGATGGGAAGATAAAATAAACACTAACCGATTGAAAATTTTAAAATGTCAGAAGTAAAGGAATATCAACTGTTTATAGATGGGGAGTGGCGTACGTCCTCCTCCGGGGAAACCATAGATGTAATCAACCCCACCACCGAGGAACTGGTCGCCAAGGTTCAAAACGGCACCATCGGCGAAGCCGAACAAGCCCTGGAAGCCGCAGACCGGGCACAGAAGTCGTGGAAGTTGCTTCCGGCCAGGAAAAGAGCCGAGCTGCTTTACCGATTTGCCCAGGAAATCAAGGCACAATCCGATTACCTGGCCAAGCTTTTAGTCCAGGAACAGGGCAAACTTTTAAGAGTGGCCAAATCGGAGGTGGCCGTTACGGCTTCATTTATAGAATACGCCTGCGAATGGGCACGAAGGATCGAGGGGGATATTGTTCCTTCCGATGAGCCTAACGAGCAGATCTGGATCCAAAAGATTCCCCGGGGGGTAGTGGTGGCCATTACCGCATGGAATTTCCCGTTGGCCTTGGCCGGCCGTAAATTGGGGCCTGCCTTGATCGCCGGAAATACCGTGGTTATAAAACCTACTTCAGAAACGCCCCTGGCTACCCTGGAATTGGGCCATATTGCCCAAAAGGTGGGTATTCCCAATGGGGTCATCAATATTTTGACCGGACCGGGCAGGGAAATGGGCTCGGCCTTGGTAGGGAGCCCCATTACCAAGATGGTCACCATGACCGGGTCGACCCCTGTGGGCCAACAGATCGCCAAGTTGGCCGCACAGAACCTTACCCATGTACAATTGGAACTCGGGGGAAAGGCCCCTTTCATCGTCTTTGCCGATGCCCATATCGATGCGGCTGTCGAAGCGGCCCTGCATTCCAGGTTCGACAACTGCGGACAAGTGTGTACCTGTAATGAGCGGATGTACGTACATGAGGATGTCTACGACACTTTTATGGAGAAATTTTTGGCAAGGACCAAGGCCTTAAAGGTTGGGGATCCCATGCTTGACGAAACGGAAATGGGCCCCAAGGTCAACAGGTCCGAACTGGAACATATCGAGCACTTGGTGGCAACCAGTATCAAGGAGGGGGCTACGGTTGCAGTAGGAGGCAAACGGCCCGAAGGAGAAATGTTTGAAAAGGGTTTTTGGTTCGAACCTACCGTACTGACCAATGTAACGCAAGACATGACCATTGTACACGAAGAGTCCTTCGGTCCCATCCTGCCCGTGCTTAAGTTCAAGACCTTTGACGAGGTCATTGGCTATGCCAACGATTGTGAATACGGACTTGCCGCCATGATTTTTACCAACGACATGAATACCATCATGAAGTGCAACGAGGCACTCGAATATGGCGAAATCTATGTAAATCGAGGGCATGGCGAACAACATCAAGGGTTTCACAACGGGTATAAACTGAGCGGTTCGGGAGGCGAGGATGGAAAATACGGATTCGAACAGTATCTCGAAAAAAAGACCTTTTACGTAAGACATACACCTTGATCGTTATGGGAAACACGATAAAAACTATAGACTGCCGCTTGTTTAGGGTGCCTTTGCCCGAAGTGATGAACGATGCCAAACACGGTGATCACACCCATTTTGAACTGGTGACCACCACTATTAAGCTCGAAGACGGTAGTGAAGGTACCGGGTATACCTATACCGGGGGCAAGGGCGGCCATGCCATCAAGGCCATGGTGGAGTTTGACCTGGCACCGGCATTGATTGGCAAGGACGGTTCCGACATCGAGGGCCTCTACGATTTTATGGAATGGCATATCCACTATGTTGGCAGGGGAGGCATTGCCTCCTTTGCCATTTCGACCATAGATATCGCCCTTTGGGATATCCGATGCAAAAGGGCCGGTCAGCCCCTGTGGAAAATGGCCGGTGGGAGTTCGAATACCTGTAAGGCCTACTGCGGTGGTATCGATCTGCAGTTCCCTATCGGGAAATTGCTGAAAAATATGGAGGGCTACCTGAACAAGGGGTTCAATGCGGTAAAAATTAAGATTGGCCGCGAAAATTTGAACGAAGACCTCGAACGCATCAAGGCGGTCCGCGAGTTTATCGGTCCCGATATCACCTTTATGGTAGATGCCAACTACTCCATGACCGTAGAAAAGGCCATTGCGGCCATCGAAGGGTTTAGGCCCTACGATATTACTTGGTTCGAGGAGCCCATCATTCCCGATAACTATAAGGGCTATGCCGAAATAGTCGACCGGACGGGTTTCCCGTTGGCCATGGGCGAAAACTTGCATACCATCCACGAATTTGAGTATGCCTTCGAACAATCCAAACTGTCCTATATACAGCCCGATGCCTCCAATTGCGGTGGGGTGACGGGATGGTTGAAAGCGGCCCAAATGGCGGATAAGCACGGTATTCCGGCCTGTTCCCATGGGATGCAGGAACTGCACGTGAGCTTGGTCTCGGCACAGCCCAATGCCGGATGGTTGGAGGTGCACAGCTTTCCGATCGACGAATATACCCTAAGGCCCTTGGTGGTCGAAAACCACAGGGCGGTTGCCCCCGATACACCTGGGGTGGGCGTTACCTTTAATTGGGAAAAATTAGAACCCTATCTTCAATAATTTTATTCGTATGAGAGCGTATCAAACCGATTTTGGCCTTTTGGATGATCAACCCGTTCATGCATTTACCTTGGAAAATGATAAGGGCATGACGGTTACCGTATTGAACTACGGGGCGACGGTCCAGTCCATTCGAATTCCGGTAGGCGAGGGAAAACCCTTGGAAATTACCTGTGGATTCGATTCTTTCGAAACTTATTTTTCAAGGGAATATACAGAAAACGCACCCTATTTCGGAGGTACGATCGGCAGGTACACCTCCCAAATTAAGGACGCCCGATTTTATCTGAACGATACCTTGTACCAATTGGCCCCGAACTGCGGCGCCAATAACCTGCACGGGGGCACCAAGGGATTCGATAAGCGGTTGTGGAAGGCCAAGATGGGAGAGGGGGAGAACTCGGCTTACGTCCAAATGAAACTGAAAAGCGGCCATTTGGAGGAAGGCTTCCCCGGTAACGTCGATGTACAAGTCACTTTTTCCTTGAACAATGCCAACAGGCTTACCATAGATTATTGGGCAAAGTCGGACCAAGAGACGCCTTTTTCGATGACCAATCACGCCTATTTTAACTTAAATGGATTTGAGGATACCGTCGAGGAACACTGGGTCCAGATCGACTCCGATAAAAAACAGGTCTGGGATTCCTCCGGGGCCGCCACGGGCGAAATTGTGTCGCTCGACGGGAGTCCCGAAGATCTGCGGCATGAAAAAAGGATTGGCGACGTACATAAGGCCATGGGAGATGGTTTTGAACACTACTACCTGTTTGACCATACCATGGGCGAACTGAAAGAGGTCGCCTCGCTCAGAAGTCCCCTGACCGGTATTTCCATGAAAGTGGCCACTACCGAGCCCGGTATGCTCTTTTATACGGGAAAATATACCTCGGACGAACTGAGGCGGGAAAGCGGACTGCCATACGGAAAATACAGGGGATTTTGTTGTGAGACCCACCGGTGGCCCAACGGCCCCAACCTGAAAGATGCACCGAAATCCTTTCTCAAGGCCGACGAAGAATTTACAAGTACGACTACCTTCTCTTTTGACTGGTAGTATTGAATAGTATAACGATCAACCACTTATTTCGAAAACTATGATAGAAGGAATTGTTTTAGCCATTTTCGCCGGGGTTATGCTGGGGCTTTACGCCCTGCCCGAAAAGTTTACGGCGGATTTTAAGTATGAAAACACCTGGAGCCTCTTCTTTATCCTGACCATGTTCGTGGTCCCCATTGTTGCTTCCATAGGCCTTATCGACGGCTTTGTGGATATTTTTTCGAATATGCCCAAGGATATTTGGATAAAAATGGCCCTTTCGAGCTTTCTGTGGGGAACCGGCGTCATGATGTGGGGCAAGGCCATCAACCACATCGGGCTATCGTTGGGTTTTTCCATTTTTATCGGTACCGTTATTCTGGTGGGCTCCCTCTTACCGTTCTTGGTGGACGGATTGCCTCCCGCCAACGCCCTGGCCTTAATATCGGCGGGACTGGCCGTTGTTCTATTGGGAATTGTGGCCAATGGACGTGCCGGTATTTTACGGGAAAGGGACGAAAAGGAAAACGAGGAAGCTTCCAGGGGAAAAGGTTCCATGACCACAGGTATTCTTATCGCCGTGGTCGGTGGATTACTGGCAACGGGCTTTAGCTATGCCAATGCCGTGGGCAGGCCCTATTTGCACGAGGCCAGTCAAAATGCGGGCAATGCGGAATGGATCACGGCCGTAGCCGTCATGTTCCCCATCTTTATAAGCGGGGGCGTGGTAATGACGGCCTATTTCATTTGGCAACTGACCCAAAAAAAGGCCTGGGGCGGATTTAAATCCCCTGCCTTCGGAAAAAACTTTGTCCTGATCCTCATCATGGCCATTTTTCACTATGCCGCTTCGGCCCTTTTTGCCTATGCCGCCTATAAGCTGGGGGCCTCGGGCAATACGGTAGGTTATGCCATATTCAATACCGCCTCGGTATTGACGGCCATTGTGAGCGGCATCGTGACCAAGGAATGGGTCATGGCATCGCCCAAGGCCAAAAAGTTGCTCTATGGTGGCTTGGCCTGTATGGTCATAGGAATCGTGATTATCGCAGTTGGCAATTCCGTCGTATAAGAGCAGGACCCATGTTTAAGTATAACCAATTCTTTTTTGTGCTATTCGCCCTATCGACCTTGGGTTTCATAGGCAAATGGGATAATAAGGGTGGGGAGCCTGGGTCCCAAGGGCAGATCGCCGAGGTTCCTGCTACCAAAAGGACCGAAAAGCCCAATATTGTCCTACTGTTTTCCGACGATGCCGGATATGGCGATTTCGGTTTTCAGGGAAGCGAGGTTTTTAAGACACCAGAACTTGACAAGTTCGCCTCCGAGGGAATGCAATTCGGCCAGGCCTATGTCACCGCGGCGGTCTGTGGTCCGTCAAGGGCAGGATTGCTGACGGGAAGATACCAACAACGCTTTGGCTTTGAAGAAAACAATGTGCCCGGTTATATGAGCGCTTCCGGACTTGACAACGAGGCCATGGGCCTACCGACCCAAATTCCCACCATGGCGGATCATTTGAAGGAACTCGGTTACAAAAATGCCATCCTCGGGAAGTGGCATATGGGCGGCGAGGATAAATTCCATCCGCTCAAAAGGGGGTTCGACTACTTCTATGGATTTAGGGGAGGCGCTAGAAGTTATTGGCCTTATTCTAAGAATGAACTCGCAGACCTGTATCCGGAGAAAAGACTCGAAGAAAATTTAGGCCACTTTAAGGAACACAAGGGATACCTCACCGATGTCTTGGCCGAAAAGGCCGTACAATTTATAGAAGGGAATAAGAACCAACCTTTCTTTTTGTACCTCTCCTTTAACGGGGTACACACCCCCATGGAAGCCAAGCCCGAGGATGTAAGGGAGTTTCCGGGTTTGTCGGGAAAGCGAAAGACCCTTGCGGCCATTACGCTGGCCCTGGATCGGGCCTGTGGCCGGGTCTTGGCCAAATTAAAGGAATTGGGACTTGATGAAAATACCATTGTCATTTATACCAATGACAACGGTGGGCCTACCGATACCAATGCCTCTTCCAATTTTCCTTTGGGCGGTACCAAGGCCAACCACCTCGAAGGCGGGTTAAGGGTCCCCTTTCTAATGCGATGGCCCAAGGTTACGCGACCGGGAAGCCGGTTCGAACCGCCTATTTCCACCTTGGACCTCCTGCCTACCTTCGTAAATGCCGCTGGTGGTGATGCCGACCGTATCGAGGGATTGGACGGGGTTGATCTATTGCCCTATATCACAGGGGAAAAGCGGGGAAGGCCCCATAAGCTTCTGTACTGGAAAAAGGAAAATAGGGGCGTGGTACGCGAAGGCGATTGGAAATTATTGCGCTATCCCGACCGGCCGGCCGAATTGTACCATATAGCCGAAGATGAGCGCGAAGAACATGATCTGGCGTCGGAATACCCTGAAAAGGTACGCGACCTGTATAAAAAGTTATTCGCTTGGGAAGGGCAACTGGAACGTCCGCTATGGCAACTGAAAAGGGAGTACGAGGTGAAGGCCATGGACCGTATGGATCGGTACAGGCGATCGGAAAAAGATCCCCGGGGGTAGGTGATTTTTCATATCAAGGCAGCAGGGGCACCTATAGGCTGCCGACCCTAAAAATAAGTATGGCCAAAGACCGTCTGCTCGGGGTAATGCAGACGGGCCTATTGGCCATTTCATAAGGGGGTACCGTCAGTTGACGTACGGCCCATCCAAGGAATCAGGTCTTGGAGGCCCTATTCGAATTATTATACCGGGATTGCCCCTGTTTTTTCCATGCGTTCCCAGTTCCTATGCCGGGCCACGGCGTTGACAAATTCGTCCGGGGCCGTATTGATACAAATAGCCTTGTCTTCCTTAAAATCCCTTACATAGGTTTTTTCAAGTAGGTCTTCCCCTTCATTGTCAGCAGCAATGGCCTTGCAATGTTTTAAGGCCTCGTTGAGAAACTTGATGTATTTGCCATTCTTCATTAAAGTGGCAATTGACTTTTTTCCGCCGGGAACATAGACGGCATCGAAAAGAACGCTCTCGGTAGTATGGATGGGGGCATCGACTTGATGCTCCATATCGGTATCGCATTTGACGGTTCCCCCATGTGGCCCGATCAATTTGACCATGGCCTTTCCGTGTTCCAAGGCCTTTTTCATGGCCTTAAAATCATGCATGGAAAACCCGTCGGCCACGAGGACGGCGATTTGTCGGGTGGCGATGCTGTCAAATTTGGTATTCGACTGACTTAGGGCCGGGGATGTGTCCAAATAATTCTTGGCCTTTCCGGGTTGAAAGTCATCGACCGTGCTATCGGCACCAATGGCCTGATTAATGGGCTTTTCAATGCTTTTCGGAATATCCATGCCCAAATTATCGGCCACTTTTTGTGCCAAGTCGGCGTCGATCTGCTCGATCATCCATAGCATTCGGCCCTTTATGTGATCCTGCTTGCATTTTCCCAATTCAAAGGAGTAGGCATCGGTAACATGTTGCTTTTCCCATGGGGCCAAACTTCTATAAAACAAGGCAGGTTGCGAAAAGAAGTCGACAAAGCTCTCGCTCCGTGTGCGGATTTTTTTGGCGTCTATCCGTTCCTCATAGGAAGAAAATGCCCCTTCGGCTATTTTTGACAGATGCGGGCATCCACCGCCCAAGGTATTGGGGAAATAGGCCGTCCGGCCCTTGGGTATCCGGGTTTGCATATGTCCGTCACGTTGGTTGTTATGGGGGTCTACAAGCGGTTGGTTGATAGGAATCTGATGGAAATTGGGACTTCCCAATCGGGATAACTGGGTGTCGCGATACGAGAATAGACGACCTTGAAGCAAGGGGTCGTTGCTGAAATCGATTCCAGGTATGATGTTTCCGGGAAGAAAGGCTACCTGCTCGGTCTCGGCGAAGAAATTTTCGGGATTCCGGTTTAGGGTCATCTTTCCTACAGGGGTTACAGGCACCATTTCTTCGGGAATCAGTTTCGTGGGGTCCAACAGGTCGAATTCGTATTTGTGCTCGTCCGCTTCCGGTACGATCTGAAACCCGAGTTCCCATTCGGGATACTGCCCCGCTTCAATGGCTTCCCAAAGATCGCGTCGGTGAAAATCGGCATCGGCCCCGTTTATCTTAACGGCCTCGTCCCAGGTTACCGAATGAACCCCGAGAATCGGTTTCCAATGGAATTTTACAAAGTGTGACTCTCCTTGTGCATTGATCAGTCGATAGGTGTGGATACCGAAGCCCTCCATCATTCGTAAACTTCGGGGAATCGCCCTGTCGCTCATTGCCCAGATATGGTTGTGCAGGGTTTCGGGCGTGAGCGAGACAAAATCATAGAACGTATCATGGGCCGAGGCCGCTTGTGGAATTTCGTTATTGGGTTCCGGTTTTACCGAATGGATCAGGTCGGGAAACTTCATCGCATCCTGTATGAAAAAGATGGGCATATTGTTGCCGACAAGGTCCCACGTGCCTTCCTCGGTGTAAAACTTTACGGCAAAGCCCCTGACATCCCTGGCCAGGTCGGGAGAACCCTTGGAACCTGCCACCGTCGAAAACCTGGCAAAGACCGGGGTCTTGCGGGCGGTATCATTGAAAATTCCGGCCTTGGTATATGCTTCTTGGCCTTCGTACAACTCGAAATAGCCATGTGCGCCACTACCACGGGCATGTACTATTCTTTCCGGTATCCGTTCGTGATCAAAGCTCGTTATCTTTTCCCGAAGCAGAAAATCTTCCAAAAGGGTAGAGCCCCGCGGGCCGGCTTTTAGCGAATTGTTGGTATCGTTGACCTTTAGGCCTTGACGCGTGGTCAAAGGTTGGCCTTGGGGGTCGTCGGTGTACTTTTTTAGTTGTTCCGTTTTTTTGGATTGTTGTCCTTTATTTGCCATGGTTGTTCTTTTATATTAAACTCGAATAAAGCTAACCAAGGCGATGCGCAAAGCGTAACTCGAAAGGTTTTGTATTTGACTGTATCCTTAAAGGACCAGGATCTATTTTGATGCTTGGGTGGTCAAGGAACTGCTTCACTTTTTGGGGTCCAAATCTTGGGCAATGCCATGCCCTGAGGGTAAATTGGATACTAGAGGATGTGAAAGCCAAATAATGGTATAATTCTCAGGTGTTGTCCCGAGGTGGACGCAAAAAATTCAAAGCGGGACCCTTTTTCGAATAGACTTGGGGATATCTTTGTAATTACAGGGTTAAATTATTAATTCGGTCGTATTGTGAAGTGAAATTTAACTATTTCGTAAAAAAAAGTGACCAAATTATTTTGTAGAACAAAAAAAACACGTAATATTGAATTCCCTAAACCGATTTAGGTAAATATTGAGAACGTAATATTATCAGAGTCGATTTAAATTTATTGCAAGCTAGGCTAAAAAATACTAAACCGTTTTAGTTAAAAGGTTCATGAAAAAGGTTTTTTTAAAGGATATCGCGGAAGAATTGAAGGTTTCAAAAACGGCCGTTTCCTTGGTTTTGAACAACAAGGGCGATGAAAACAAAATTAGCCAAGAGACCCAGAAACGGATTCTCGATTACGCTAAAAAGCACAATTATGTGCCCAACCAATTGGCCCGTAGCCTAAGTCGGGGCAAAAGCGAGACCATTGGCTTGATCATTCCCAATATATCGGATACCTTTTATTCGAAGATAGCGGGTTATATTGAGTTAAAGTTAAAGGGGTCGGGCTATACCGTACTTTTTAGCAGTTCGAACGAAGATCCCAAAAAGGAAGGCGAGCTGATTCGTTCGATGCTCAATCGCCAGGTAGAAGGCTTAATAATTGCCTCGACCCAACAAAACCTAAAAGAAATCGAATCGTTAAAACAAGATAAATATCCCTTTGTCCTGATCGATAGGCATTATCCTGAAATCGATACCAATTATGTGGTCGTTGATAATTATGATGGAATAAAGACGGCGACGGAGCACCTATTGCGCCTAGGCCGCCGAAAAATTGGTTTTATTACCTTGAAGCCCAAGCTGGAGGCTATAAGGCAACGGTTGTTAGGTTATCGGGCCGCCTTGGAAGGTTTTGGTTTGGAGTATAACGACGATCTTGTCAAGGAGTTGGATCCCTTGAATTATGAAAATATGATCGGGGAGGCGGTCGGTGAACTCTTGAAATTTCCCAATTCTGTCGACTCTATAGTGTTTTCTACCCATTACCTGACCGCAATCGGATTAAGGGAGCTAAAAAACAAAAAGATACGGGTGCCCCAAGAGGTGGCCATTGTGAGTTTTGATCAACTGGCCGCCTTCGATCTGGTCGATCCCCCCATAACATCAGTAATCCAGCCGGTCAAGGATATAGCCGAGCATGCCGTCGAGATCTTGATCAACGAAATAGAAGGAAATAAAAACCCTGTGATGGTCAAAGAGACCCTGGGGTCGAAACTGGTAATCAGAAAGTCGTGCGGAACGTTTTAAAGAGATTTTTTTAGCTATGCCTAATAACTAAATCGGTTTAGTATAGATATTTTAGTTGTAGAAAATAAAAAGAACACCAAGAAATGTTTAGGGAAGCAATAGTATACAATAGAAAGTGCGGAGTAAGGATATGGACTTGTATGTCGCTTTTTTTCGTTTTGAACCAGGCGGGCGCATCGCATTTTTTCGGAAATGAGGGAGGTACAAGTAAGAGAGCGGAGTTCGCCAAACCTATGCACGAAGGCAATGGAAACGGCCATATTCAGGAATTAAATACAAATTACCGTTTGTACGAATTGGCCAAGAACGATGTCGAAGGCTATAAAAAGATGCTTTCGGGCTCTGAATTCTTTTTATACCCCTCGCTTCGCGAAGATGTTAACGTCTCCATGATAGCAAGGGCCACAACGGGACAAATGGGCTTCGAGTTTCTTACGGGCGAGGTTCCTTTGGACCATTCTTCGGACACGGTAACCTTTTTTATGCTGAGCGATATCGACCTAAACCTCAACGAACCTTTTGATATTTATGTGAACGACAGGCTTTTGTTGACCTTTCATACGAATGAAGACGGAAGCCTTACCATTGTCGAGAACCCAGGTAAGGGCAATGCCCAATATATTTTGATAAGAAGGGACGGGAATGGCGACGGGATTGGGGCTTTTCGGTTGACCGTCCCTTCTTCTTTTGTTGAAAAGGGGAAGAGTTCGAAAGTCAGGTTTAACGGCCGTAAAAAGAATTCCAATTGCTGGGTAATGATCTTTAAGGCGGACGATGCCCTCGCCCGGCTCAAGGAATCGGTCAAAAGTGAGGCGGCCTTCGTCATCAAGGAAAATAATGGGGTACTTTTCGTAGACGCCCCGGCTTATTTCAATGGCAAGAAGGTGTATGTCGTAAGTGACGGTAAACGGAGCAAGGTGAAATCGCTCAAGGCCCAGGGCGACCTTTCGAAAACCTCGTTCGATACACCCTCGCCCAAAAAGAGTTTTGCCCTGGTCTATGACGGTGTTGAAATGGCCCTATCTTTTGAAAAAGGCGATGGAACGATCTCTACGACCGATATTGTAGGCAATTATTTGCTACATCACGAAACCTATAATCGCGGCAGTGGTTGGTTCGCTTCCTTGTCGAAACTGTACAAGCCGGAGTTCAATGAAACCTTTGATGATTTTTTTGACAGAAAGTATGAAAACGGATTGGTATCCATCATGAATTCCAGCCATCAGGATATCGCATGGGTAGACCGCCCTGAGGTGTGTATCATCCTAAGGGATACCCTGTTGTTGGCCCCTGTTCTGAAAGATGCCTTCATAAGGGACGATTATGGTTTTGATATTGAAGATGGGCTCATGCTACGCGAGTACCTCGAAAGGCATCCCGAATCAAGGGAACAGTTGACGACCTTGTTAAAAAGAAACCTTATTTCCGTAGGCGCTACCTATAATTGTCCCTATGAGGATATGTACGACGCCGAAGACCAAGTACGCCAACTGTATTTGGGTAAAAAATGGGTAAAAAAGAATTTTGGTGGCTATGATTCAAAGGTGTATTGGAATGTGGATGTACCCGGAAAATCATTGCAGACCCCACAAATCTTAAAAAAGGCCGGGGTCGACTATATGGTGATAAGCCGTCATGCCAAAGGTATGTTTCACTGGGCGAGTCCCGATGGCAGTTCCGTATTTACCTACTCCCCGGGGCACTATGGCAACGACTTGCTCTACCTCTCCAGGGACATGAACAATAAATTGAAATACGCGGCGGACCAGACCTTGTACTGGGAGGATACCTTTAAGGGAGGAGAGATACAAACTCCCTTGTTGTCGAGCCAGGATATGCTACCCGCTATTGATTATTCGGGCCTTATCGATACGTGGAACTCGTTTGACGACCTCAAGTACGAAGGTGGTGCCAAAAAGAAATTGTTCTTGCCCAAAATGGAGTTGAAGACTATGGACGAGTTTATGCCCTTGGCCGAAAAAAATGCCATAAACGTCGATACGATTATGGGGGAACGGCCCAATGTTTGGGTATATATCCATGGTCCAGGGCATCACGATGCCCTGACCGCTAGTCGGGAGGCGTCAAAATTGCTCCCCGCTGCCGAAAAATTCCTTTCCATAGCCCATACCCTGGACCCCAAAATGATGAAATACCCCTTTGAGGCCCTCGATGAGGCTTGGCAGGCCAAAATATACCCCGACCATGGTTGGGGCGGGCACGATGGCGATATAACCGATAACTTGTTCAAGGAAAACTTGGTGAAGGCCCGTAACATGGGACAAGACCTACTGAACCAAGGGCTCGGTTTTATCTCACGGAGGGTCAAGAAAAAGGAAAAGTTGGGTATACCCGTCCTGTTGTTCAATAGCCTTTCGTGGAAGCGTACCGATCCCGTTACGACCAAGGTCGATTTTGAGAAAGGTCAGGTCAGTCGTGTCGGGATAATGGGGAGCGATAAGAACCCGGTTACCGTACAGACAAGCAGCGAGTCATATTACAATGATGGAAGTTTGAAAAGTGCCGAAATCACATTTATCGCCGAAGATATTCCCCCTATTGGCTACGCGACTTATTATGTCTTTGACGATAAAAAGGACACTTGTAAAAAAGAGGCGCCAAAGACAAGTGCCTCATCCTACGAGAATCCCTACTACAAGGTAAGCTTTGCCAAAGGGGGGATAGCCCAGGTGTATGACAAGGATTTTAAAAGAGATCTTTTTTTACCGGGGCATTTTAAGGTCGGTGAGGTGTTTACCATGCAGTCCATTGGTAATGGTGCGGGTGAGTTTGGCGACGTACAACAACCGAGCATGGTCGATTTTGACCAAGTAAGTGCCCACGACCCCGAATGGAAGATTTTGGAAGATGGCCCGGTATATACCAAGTACAGATTGGAACAACCGATATTGCATACCATAGTAAGGCAGGATGTTACACTATACCATAAGTTGAAACGAATCTATTTTGATACCAGTCTACGCAATTGGTCGGGGGAATTGTACCGCGAATTCAGAACCGCATTCCCCGTAAAAATGGAGAACCCCGAAATCGCCCATGAAGTTCCCTTCGGAAGCGTTCGCGTCGGAAAGGACGAAATCAAGACGGCCGGGGAGCGGTATACGCCCCTCTGTAAGGATGTCCATCCTAGGGCGATTATCGACTGGATATCGGCTACCGACGACGAAGTGGCCATAACCTTAAGTTCTTCGGTATCCGCCGCAGATTGGATCAATCCCACCGCCCCTGATTCGGATAAATCGGTTTTGCAACACTTGCTTTTGGCGAGCAGGACTTCCTGTCATTGGGAAGGAAATGAGTACTCGCAGGCGGGTAACCACGACTTTCACAGTGTGCTTACATCCAATGGGGCAGCAAGCGTAATGGGGCAAAAAATCGCCAAACAGAAAAATGAACCCCTCCAGGTCGTGGTATACCCCGATACATCTACCAACGCATTTTTGCCCGAAACAGCGAGCTTTTACGCCATCGATTCGGATAACGTGATCATAACGACACTAAAAAAGGCCGAGGATACCGATGAGATCATCGCACGTATGTACAACCTAACAGGTAAGGAGGAGACGGTTAATGTTTCGTCTTATTTCAATATCAAAGCGTATAAAAAAACCAATATTATCGAAGAATTTCCCCAGTTGGTTCCCCCTCAACTTAAGATAGGCAAATATGCCATTGAGACTTTTAGTTTGAATCTTGATTAAAAAATGGTAAAGCCGAATTTTTTTATTCGGAACAGTGTATAAATAAATCGATTTAGTAATTAAAATATTGAAGAAAACAGCACCAGAAGATTGTATGTGGAAATCGGTTGGAAGGAGCTGGTCATGTAGTTCACTCACTTAATTATAATCAACTTAACTAAAACTATGAATTATGAGAAAAAAGAAACAACTCCTAAGAAGGGGGACGATCGCCTTCTTCGCTTTGGCATTTTTCTGTACGCTCTATGAGGCGAGGGCAGATGTATCCCCGTCGGTTTCTGAAGTCGGATATTGGCAACAAAGTACGGTTTCGGGAACCGTTAAGGATGAAACCGGTACCCCCTTGCCTGGGGCAAGCATCGTTGAAAAAGGTACGGCCAACGGGGTACAGACCGATTTCGACGGTAATTTTTCCATACGGCCTACCGATTCGGATGCGGTCTTGTTGGTTTCCTATATAGGGTATAAGGCCCAAGAAATCACGTTGAAGGGGAAATCCCATATCGACGTCGTTCTGCAACAAGATGCATCGGAGCTCGACGAGGTGGTCGTAATCGGCTACGGGTCTCAGAAAAAGTCCGATTTAACCGGGGCCGTGGCCACGGTCGGTTCCGAGAAGATCCAAGAAAGGATATCGATTAACGCCCTTGACAACCTTCAGGGAAAAGTGGCCGGTTTGAATGTTTTCAACAGTTCCGGACGCCCGGGTGGCGGTTTTCAGGTCACGATTAGGGGAAAGGGCTCATTGAATGCCGATAACGAACCCCTATATGTGGTAGATGGTATCATAGGGGTCGATATTGAATTGATCAACACCAACGATATTGAGACTATCACGGTCCTTAAAGATGCGTCGGCTACCGCAATCTACGGGGCAAGAGGGGCAAATGGAGTGATTTTGGTTACCACCAAAAAAGGAAAGTCGGGAAGGTTTACGGTAGATGTGCTTTCGAACCTTCAGGTAGGAAGGCCCGCAAATCAACCCGAAGTATTGAACAGCGATGAATATTGGAACGACCTTAAGGTAAGGCTCGATGCCGATCAACGGGCCCTTGGGGCGGGCGATGGTTCCTTCGTGGACAACTATCCCAACGAATATCCAAGACTCTTTACTCCCGATGGTACCCGTGCTGGGAATCCCATTTACGACACGGATTGGTTCGACGAGACGACACGGACCACTTTTTCACAGCAGTATTTTGTGAATGTCAGGGGAGGTGGGGAGAAATCGAGTTTTTCGTTTTCGGCCGGAACCCAGGATGACGAGGGTATTTTAAACAGTACCTTTTTTAAAAAGAATACCATGCGCTTCAATGGGGACTTTCAGGTTAACGATTGGCTAAAGATCGGGGGCAGCCTGGCCTATAGCGATTCGGAGACGAATATAGTCGATGACTATAGAATCGGTGCCGATGGACTTACTTATGCCATGTTGTTCTACCTGCCCATATATCCCACGGAGTACCCCGACGGAACCCCCGTCAATGCCGATGACCTTAAAACCGCCAATGGAGGTTGGGACGTTTGGTACGGGGCAACCCCAAAAGACAGGCTTGAGCTTCTGGACCGTCTTACCAAAAACCGCCAGGTGGTGCGCAATATCTTTACCGAGATCGACTTTCTCAACAATCTGACGCTGAGGACCTCCTATTCGGTTCAAGACAACAACATAGAAGGCAACGTATTTACAGCCCGTAGGTTAGATACCTTCGTCAACAGAAATTCGGCCTCCTTGAGCAATTCGAACAGCCAACAGGTAATCTTCGAAAATACCTTGAGATACAATACGATATTCGACGAAGACCATAATCTCGGGGTTATTTTGGGTACCACAAGACAGGAAACCGAGGCTTTTGGCTTTGGCCTTACCGTCCAGGACTTTGACGATTTCTACAGTTATTACAATGTAGGCCAGGGCACCGCGGAACCTACCGTGAACAGCGAATTCGGGCGTTATACGATCGACTCGTATTTTGGTCGTGTCGATTACGGTTATAAAGGCAAATATTTACTGACCGTTACGGGACGCTATGACGGTTCTTCCCGATTTGGCGAAAACAATAAATATTCCTTTTTTCCTTCAGCGGCCCTAGGTTGGAGGGTCTCCAACGAACCCTTTATGGAGAATTCTAGTACGTTCACCAATCTTAAGCTAAGGGCGAGCTATGGGGAAACCGGTAACGACGCTATCGGTAATTACGCAAGAATTGCGAGTCCCGGTGCGCAAACGGTAATCTTCAACAACGAAAGGGTCACCGGTTCTTCCCAAGGTACAATAGGGAATAATGACCTTAAATGGGAAACGACCGAGGAATTTAATGTGGGATTGGACTTGGGAATTGCCAACAGGGTAAACATAACGGCCGATTATTACCAGAGAACGACCAAGGATCTCTTGTTCAATGTGCCCATGGCCTCGTTTAGCGGTTATTCCTCCATTCTTTCAAATGCGGGTTCCATACGTAACAGCGGTATTGAACTGTTGGTGAACACCCTCAATGTTCAAACCAACAATTTTTCATGGAGCACTTCTATAAACTTTACCAAAAACAACAACGAAATCCTATCGCTTGGCAATCAGGATGCGGACATTTTTACCGCTCCCATTTGGTGGAACCAGCAAATTTTCAGGGTCGGTGAAGCGGCAGGCTCTTTTTGGGGATACAATCGTTTGGGAACCTGGGGTACCGATGAGGTCGATCAGGCAGCCCGATACGGAAGAATACCCGGAGATATTAAGTTGGAGGATAAGAACGACGATGGTATACTGAATTTTGAGGATCAGCAGATAATCGGTAGCGGCCTGCCCGATTATACCATGAACATTGGAAATACTTTTTCCTACAAGAACTGGGACCTTAGTGTAGACATACTTATCAACCAAGGCAACGATATACTTGACCATTCGATTATCTTAAATGTCGACCGGGTGGGTTATGGCAATACGTACAAAAAATTCTTTGATCAAATGTGGACCCCCGAAAACCAGAACACCATGTACCCCCGGGTTCGAAAAGACCTACGAAAGTTTGACGGGGCCGATTCGGGTCAAGTATTCGACGGCAGTTTTATAAGGGGGCAAAATTTGAGCCTGGCCTACAATTTTGACGAGTTGGTACTGGATAAAATTGGACTGCAGTCGGCCAAAATATATCTCAACCTACAGAATTTCTTTTTAAGCACCGATTATCACGGTTACGATCCCGAGGTAAGTTCTTTCGGAGGACAGTTTACGGAAGGAATCGAACTGAACGGGTATCCCAGACCGACTACCATGAATTTGGGATTCATGCTAACTCTCTAACCTTAAAACAAAAGTCATGACAAAATATAGCTTATTATTCATAGTTTGTTGCCTGTTCTTCTCCTGTGAGGATTACTTGGACGAAACGCCGAAGTCTCAGAAAACCATTGTAGGGACATCCTTGATGGATGCCCAGGAATCGGTAAATGGTATTTATGCCTTTTTAAGGGCACCTTATAACAAAACGGCCTATGCCAAAATGGGGTTTTCCATCCTCGAAGTAAGTACCGGGGCACTGAAACCTGCCGTTGGTACACAGGATACCGATATGGAAGATGCCTATGCGCTGATATACAGTTCGAGCAATGCAAGTGCAGAAACCTTCTGGCGAACCTATTTTGGAGGTATAGAGGCCGCCAATGTTGCCATAGCGTCCATTCCGACGATTACCGATCCGGAACTGACCGAAGCGAAGGCCAAGGCCCTTCTCGGGGAAGCCCATTTTTTAAGGGCATATTACTACTTTCAATTGGTGCAGATCTTCGGGGATGTTCCGTTGAACCTTACACCTTCGTCGTCTTTTGAAGATGGCCAATTGCCAAAGTCAAGTGTACAGGAAGTTTACGAAACCGTAATTCTTCCCGACTTACAGTTTGCCGAGAGCGCAGGTCTTCCGAATACCGATACGAGTGGACGTATCTCCTTGGGGGCGGTAAAATCGCTTTTGGCCAAGGTCTATTTGACCATGGCCGGTAACCCATTGAACCAAACGGACAAATACGCACTGGCCAGGGACAAGGCCAAGGAGGTCATCGATGCCGGATGGTACAGTTTGTTCCAATCGGATGCAACATCCACTTGGTTCAATAAGCTGAACAATCCCGCCTATGACAACCAAGAAGAACATATCTTTATGGTCCAATACAACAACGAGGCCGTAGGATCGTCGATTACCGTTTATTTCACCCCGATAGGAGGAGAGGCCATCAGTCCCCTCACCCTGCACTTTGGAGGGATGGAACCCGAACCAGACTTTATCGATTCATATGATATCAACGACTTAAGGGGGCAGAACCAAGGTTTCTTTTTCAATGAAATGGACGGGGTTAGCTTTAACAATTCGGTTTATAAATATTTTTATGAAGAGTACAGAACGGGTAACGGACTTTCGGGTAAAAATGTTCCGTTGATGAGATATGCCGATGTGCTATTGACCTATGCCGAAGCCCAAAACGAGGCGGCCGGTGCAGATGCATCGGCATACGGGGCATTGAACGCCATTCGGTCAAGGGCAGGATTGCCCGAGGTTTCCGGTCTTGGCAAGGAAGCCTTCCGCGAAGAAGTATGGAAGCAAAGGTTTTGGGAATTTCCTGCGGAAGCCGGCCTCAACTGGTTCGATCAAAGAAGAATCGGTAAGGTTTTTGACGGAAGCGCGTTTGGCGACTTGGTAGGAAGTACCTTGCCCAACGGAAAAATACTGGAGAACGATCATATCTTTTTTCCGATACCCCAGAACGAAGTGATACTCAACCCAAATTTGGCCGACTAAAGGTGATTGTACCCTGAAAAATTGGTCGATGCGATAGTGTATTCTTGGACAGGGGTGGTACCCCCGACCGCCCTTGTCTATTTCAATTTGCGTTTTGCTTTAGGCGGACCTTTTTTCTTAATGGTATATAAATGTGTAATGGTAATTAGAAAGTACTTGATCAATTGAATTGATAAATAACGGGTGGTCGGCGATATAAGGGTTTTATAACCCGGGCCAACTACCCAAAAAATAGCGATGATGAAAAAGTTTTTACAATTATGGTCCTTGATTTTGGCACCCACCTTTTCTTTTGTGCTCTCGGCCCAAGAAAAGCAGGTCGTAGCGATAGAATACGTTCGACCCTACGAGTATGTCGTTACCGAAAACAACCTATTGGCCAAGGCCTATTTGGATTTGGAAAATGTTGCCGCCTATCGAAAGGTGACCTTTGAAGACGGCAGCCAAACAAAAATAGAGCATATAGAGGGAAAAGCGGCCGTGTGGCTTCCGGTCATAGGACTTCCCCAAATGATGGAAATTAAAGGTTCGGGAAAAAATCACAACCGAACCCAACTCTTTACGCCATTGGTAACATCGGATTGGGATTACTTTAAGGACGGTACCTTTCATATCATATCCTCTTCCCATCAAGATATTGCCTGGATGGATACGCCACAAGCGTGTCGCCATGACCGGATCAATGAGATTATTGCACCCGCTTTGGATATTATGGAAACCGATAAGGCCTACCACTTTGGTATGGAGCAGGCCTTGAACTTAAAGGAGTTCATAGAGGAGCATCCAGAAAGAAAGGACGAGGTTATAAAAAGGTACAAAGAAGGTCGCTTTACTTGGGGGGCAACCTACAATCAGCCCTATGAAGGCATGCAAATGGGCGAACAGCTCATTCGTGAAATGTATTTTGGCAAGCTATGGATAGAAAAGAATTTTGACGGAATCGAGGAAATTACGGCCTACAACACCGATGTTCCGGGAAGAACGCTCCAGTTTCCCCAGATATTGGCAAAATCGGGTACCGAAAATTTGTTCGTTAGCCGTATGCGCGAAGGTTTTTACGATTGGCATTCACCTGATGGCTCGTCAGTTGTTACTTATTCACCGGGTAATTACGGTTGGGCAGCCATGTTCTACAAATTGTTCGATGAAGATGCTATTGAGGCATTGGTGAAGATCCAGAACAGGGTGAAGATGTGGAGCGATTATTATAGAAAACACAATCTACCTCCTCATTTTGCAATTGTTCTGAGCAATGATGCCTCGGGGCCCGTCGATTATGGACATATTGTTAAGGAGTGGAATTCAATATTGTCTAAAACCGGGGCCAAGTTCCCAAAATTAAGGCACTCGACCGTACCTGGTTTTCTTGCCGAAATCAAAAGGTCCGATGCCAAATTGGAGTATTTGGAAGGGAGTAGGCCCAATATCTGGTCTTATATCCACGGTCCGGGCCACCACAAAGCCATTGACGCTTCTAGGGAAGCGGGGAGAATTTTGCCTTCCGCAGAAATCTTTAGTGCCGTAGATGCCTTGCTTTCCAAAGATTTTAGTGAATATCCAACGGATCGCCTTTCAAAGGCATTTGAAGAATCGATCTACCCCGACCATGGCTGGGGAGGAAAGAATGGTCATATTACCGACAGTATTTTTAAGGACAAACTGGAGTTTGCGGCGTCGGAGGCCAATAAGATGTTGCGAAATTCAATAAGATCGATTTCGTCGAAAGTACGGACCGAAAAGGACAATGCCGTATTGGTATTCAACGATTTGTCATGGGTGAGAAACGGATTGGCAACGGTAGATATCAAAGGGGCACGATCATATTACGTTGTTGACGCTGAAGGAAACAAGGTAGCTTCACAAGTAAGCGCTACCAATAAAGACCAATTGCACTTTTTTGCACCGAATATCCCCTCCTTGGGCTATAAGACCTTTTACCTGAAAAAGGGAAACAAACAGGTTAAGGTAGCAAAGGAAGTTACTCCCAATTCCTTGATCAACGAGTTTTATAAAATCCATTTTGGCAATGGTGGGCTCACCTATCTATTTGATAAGGATTTAAACAAGGAAGTAATTAAATCTACCCGTTTCTCGGGGGGCGAAGTCATAACCTTGGGCTATGATGGTAATGGCGCGGGTGAATTTACCCAGATGACCGAACCAAATATGGCCGATTACGATAAACTGGGAAACCACGAGGCAAATTGGAGTTTGATTGTAGATGGTCCGGTATTCTCTGAATACGGAACGTCCGCAAAATTTAAGCATACCAAGGTCGCGCAAAGGATTCGGGTGTATCACCAAGAAAAGAAAATAGACTTTTTTATTGATTTATTGGACTGGGACGGAACCCATAACCGCGAATTCAGGTTTGCCCTTCCACTAAACATGGACAATTCAAGAATTAAGTACGAAGTTCCCTTGGCTATTGCCGAAGTAGGTAAGAGTGAAATGAAGGAAGCCCCAAGGGGCTGGGCATGGGGAGGCACCTATGACCAAAAACCCGAAACCGTTCATCCACGTGAGGTTATGAATTTTATTTCATCGGAGAACGATGATTTTGCCGTTACCATGGCCACGGACGTAGCTTTGGCCGATTGGATAGATCCCACACGCGAAGCTGTGGAATATCCGGTTCTTCAAGGGGTCTTATTGGCATCCCATAAAAGCTGCCACGGCGAGGGGAACTGGTATCACCAAACCGGCGACCATCATTTTCAGTTCTCCATGGTATCGCACAGACCGAGCGACAGTAGGTCATATCATTTCGGCACATCGGCCAATCAACCGTTAAGAACCGTCCGGAAAGAAGCGAGGGACAAAGACGCGGAGTTGCCCCAAGAATTGAGTTTTTTCAGCACTTCTGATCCAATGGTAAGGATAAGTACGGTTAAGAAAAGTGAAGAAGGTGATGACGTAATTGTTCGATTGGTGGAAATGGAAGGCAGGGATAAGGACCCTACGGTAGAACTCGCCTTTCCTCTTCAAAAATTGGTCAAGACCAATTTGATAGAGAAAGAAGAGAAAGAATTGAAAGGTACGGGGAGGCAAATCAATGTTGAACTGGGGCATAATGCCATTGAGACCTATAAACTCATCTTTTCAGAATAAGAGGTATGGAACTAATAGAGAAAATTTCGTGCAAGGAGCCGGGAACCCATTGCGTATTGGTCAAAGACAGCTGGCAGGTGGTCAAGCTCAATTCATCCGAAGCAAATAATATCGATAACCTTAGGTCGCTTTATATAAACAAAAACGGTGGCTTGGCCATTTCGCTATTGCTGGGCAGGGCTTTGCTGATAGTCGATGATGGGAAGGGGGCTTCCACCTCCCTAAAAATGGTTCGCATGGTCCGCGGTACTTCCTATTACCTTACCGAAAACGTGGCCTACCACATTGTAATGGAGGAGGGGAGCGAACTGTTCGGTGTTGGGAGCCCCGATGTATCCGCGATTGAAATGGACGCAAAAACTTTGGACGGAAAGGAAATAGAAAGAATAAAAAAAAAGGTAAATAAAGAATTAAAAAATTAAAAATGGATAAGAGAATCCCTTTGTGGAAAGACGATGACGAGCTGTTCAAAATAGCCAAGGAAGAACTGTTTGTGGCCCTCGTTGGTGATATTTTGGATACCCTTGGGTACCACCATCAATTTTTGCCCCCCAATATCAAGCCGCTTCGAGAGGATTTCGTATTGATCGGAAGGGCCATGCCGGTCTTGGAGGCCGACGTATTTGAAGAGGCAGCGGAAAAGACGAACAACCCATTAATGGCCAAGCCCTTCGGGTTGATGTTCGAGGCATTGGACGACCTTAAAAGGAACGAAGTGTATATCTGTTCGGGTTCTTCCCCAAGATATGCGCTTTGGGGTGGCCTGATGAGTACCAGGGCCATTAAATTGGGAGCGGCGGGCGCCGTTCTCGATGGGTATTCAAGGGATACCAATGAAGTGTTGAACTTAAATTTTCCCGCGTTCTCCTTCGGGGGCTATGCCCAGGATCAAGGGCCGAGGGGTAAGGTAATCGACTATAGGGTGCCTATTGAGATCAAGGGGACGAAAATCTGCCCTGGGGATATTGTCTATGGGGACAGGGACGGCGTATTGATTATACCGAAGGAAGTGGAGACACAGGCGTTCATGGGGGCCATAGAAAAGGCCCGGGGCGAACAACTGGTAAAAAAGGCATTGGAAGAAGGCATGAGCACAGTAGATGCCTTTAACAAGTTCGGAATTATGTAGACCGGTATTAATCGTGGTCCAACCACAAAAAAACAGGATATGAAAACTAAAAAGTCCAACTTCTTGTTGGGAATCAGCTTTGTTTCGACTATAGGGGGATTTCTCTTCGGATATGATACGGCCATAATATCGGGTTGCAATACCTTTCTTGAACAACATTTCGATCTGTCGGCCGCCGCTCTTGGATGGTTGGTGTCGTCGGCTTTGTTGGGCACCATTCTAGGGTGTATCGTAGCGGGATGGGTGACCGATGGCCTAGGGCGCAAGAAGGCCTTGATAATCGCCGCGGTCTGTTTGACCTTATCGGCATTTGGATCCATGTTGCCTCCACAATTTTTAGGAGATCCGAAGCAGGCGCTATGGTTTGTCTCGAGTCCCGATTTTGCCTTTGTTTTTCTGATTTGCGTACGCATTATCGGTGGAATCGGTGTCGGTATGACCTCGGTGGTGGCCCCGATATATATTTCAGAGCTCTCCCTGCCGCAGAACCGGGGTAGGATGGTCTCCTTATATCAGCTCTCGATTACCCTGGGAATACTTTTGGCCTTTTTGGTCGATTGGATGGTACTGACCCATGCAGGTGACAGGGCGGGCGTAATTTCGGGTGGATCGGTTGGTTTTTGGCAATGGTTGTTCGTTGAGGAACTTTGGCGCGGCATGCTGGGTACCGAAATACCCATAGCCTTGTCGTTCTTGGTATTGCTGTTCTTTGTGCCGGAGACACCGAGATGGCTCATTGCCAAGGGTAGGTTAAAAGAGGCCGAGGCCATTATGGTCAAAACAAACGGTAGGGAGTATGCACAAAGGCAAATGGTCGAAATAAAGGAGGTGGTCAATGAGGAAACCGGTGGCATAAAGGAATTGTTGAAGCCCTTCTTGAGGGTACCCTTGATGATTGGAGTACTACTTCCTATGTTTTCGCATTTGAGCGGTATAGCGGCCATTATGTATTTCGCCCCCAATATTATCAACCAATCCGTCGAAAGTGTAGAAAGTGCATTTTTGGGGGCCGTATTGGTCGGGGTGGTCAATAGCGCCTTTACCTTTGTGGCTATTTTGAATATCGAAAAATTCGGACGTAGAAAACTCTTGCTTATTGGGGTCGTCGGGGCCTTTGTTTCCTTGACCGGAATAGCCGTTTTGTTTGCCTTGGGTTCATCGTATGTAATCGTTCCCCTGCTGATGTACGTGGCCAGTTTCGCATTTTCGTTCGGCCCCATAGTATGGGTGGTCATTAGCGAAATATTTCCTACCCGCATACGCGGATTGGCAGTATCCCTGGGCAGTTTCGCCTTGATGGTAACGGGATTTGTGATAACCTTGACCAATCCCATCCTCATAGAGAACATCAAGCCCTCGGGCACCTTTTTAGTCTATGCGGTACTGACCCTGCCCGCTATAGGCTTTATCTATAAATATGTTCCGGAAACAAAAGGTAAGACGTTGGAGGAAATTGAGATGTACTGGAGAGAAGGATTAAAACGATAATTGGAATACGAATTAAAAATCCCGCATAGGTTATCCTATTGATCCATATCGGGGGATTTTGCAATACAAATTATGGTCGAAGAATTTACGATAAACGAAGAAGGCTACCACCCTTTTATAATAAAAAAAGGATGGCAACTGGCCAAGCTTAATTATACCAAAGAACAACATATAAGTCAAATAACCCAACTGGATGTTCACTTGAAAACGGACGAAATCTTTGTTGC
This sequence comes from Pseudozobellia thermophila, assembly GCF_900141855.1. GTDB lineage: Bacteria > Bacteroidota > Bacteroidia > Flavobacteriales > Flavobacteriaceae > Pseudozobellia > Pseudozobellia thermophila. Next base: position 951,206 of record NZ_FQYU01000002.1, on the reverse strand, counting down.
CATTACCGGTAAGGCGGTATTGATAGCGGCAGAGATCATAGAAAATGAACCCAAGTTCGAAATTGAACTGATGAAGGTCAACCAGATATACAATATACCCAAAGGGGTATGGCACAACATCGCCATGGAAGAGGGCAGCGAGGTCTTTATTGCTGAAAAGGCGGATACCCATGTGTCCGATTTTGAGCATTTCCCCTTGGACAATGATAAAATAGAGGAATTGCGGATTTTGGTAAGTAGCGAACTGCAATCAGAAATAGACTAGTTGAGACAGACGATAAAATGAAAGAAATAAATCTAAAAGGAAAGAGAGCCCTGGTGACCGGGGGAAGTACAGGCATCGGTGCCGAAATCTGTAGGCAGCTTGCGGGCTGTGGTGCGGATGTGGTTATCAATTATAACGATAGTCGGGCCGCAGCTGAGGCATTGGCAAAAGAAATTGGGGCACGGTACGGCGTAAAGGCGATCGGCATTAAGGCCAACGTCGCCGATTCCGGTCAGGTAAGGGAAATGTTCCTTCAAGTAGACCGGGAATTGGGGGGCATCGATATATTGGTGAACAACGCCGGTTGTGAGACCGTACAACATATATTGGATCTTGAGGAAGACGCATGGGACAAGGTGCTGAACGTAAATCTAAAAGGCCCGTTTCTTTGTTCGCAACAAGCGGCGTTGCAAATGGAAAACGGCGGTGGCGGGATAATTATCAACATATCGTCGATACACGATACGGTACCGAGAAAGGGACTGGTCCATTACTGTTCGGCAAAGGCCGGTCTTAAGATGCTCTCAAAATGCTTGTCCCTCGAACTTGCCGACAAAGGGATAAGGGTAGTCTCCGTTGCCCCAGGGGCCATAGAGACCAATATGAACAGGGCGGAAATAGAAAAGTTCGGAAAGGATAAGTTTGAACAATGGATTCCCCAAGGACGCTTGGGCCATGTGTCGGACGTGGCCCATACCGTAGTCTTTTTGGCAAGCGACTTGGCCGGCTATATCAACGGGGCCGATATTTATGTTGACGGGGCCTATATGAACCATACCGTGCAATACGACCCTAGGCCCGAAAGAAAAAAGAAATGACCATGGGAACAACTCCTTCGATCAGATTAAAAGGGATGGCATGGGACCATCCCAGGGGCTACGAACCCCTTCGGGCAACTTCTACTGCGTTTTCTAAAATACGTCCCGAGGTTACTATTCAATGGGATATCCGTTCGCTTAAGGAATTTGGCGACATGCCGATAGAAAACCTTATTGGTGCCTACGATATCATTACCATAGACCACCCCTATATGGGGCAGGCCCATGCCGATAAACTTCTTGTTCCTTTGGAAGGATTGATTTCAAAAAAGAGTATGGACTGTTTGCGGGGGCGGTCGGTAGGGCCGAGTTTTGCGTCCTATGCCTATGAAGGGCATCAATATGCCTTGCCGGTCGATGCGGCGGCCCTTGTTGCCGCCTACAGGAATGATCTCATACACCATTTGAAGCTAGAGCTTCCTAAAACAAGGGCAGAACTTTTCGATTTTTATGGGCAGGTACCGCACGGCCATAAAGTGGCCTGGCCCCTATGCGCCACCGATCTTTGGTGTACCTTTCTGACTCTTTGCGCCCAGGATGCGGGTAGGGCTTTTATAAAGGATAAATCCATTGAAGAAAAGGTGGGGGTGCGTGTCTTGGACGAACTGAAGCGACATATGGATTTTCTTCATCCCATGTCTATAAACTGGAATCCCATCCAGATCTTGGACCGGATGGGTGATGGGGATGAAATCATTTATTCGCCCTTCTTGTTCGGGTACACCAATTATTCAAGGACGGGATATACCAAGAACAGGGTCGACTTTACAAACAGCCCTACCAACCCCCGTACGGATGTCTCTACCCTTTTGGGAGGGGTGGGCCTTGCCATATCGGTCCATTGCGAACATTGCGACCTGGCCGCAGCTTATATCGGTTATGTGGCCAGCCCTGAAGTACAGGAAGGAATCTATACCGAAAACGGAGGACAGCCGGCAAATTTGGACGCTTGGCAAAGCAGGGCCAACAATAGACTTTGCAACGGTTTTTTCGACCATACCCTAGAGACCCTTGAAAAAGCCTATGTGCGCCCTCGACACAGGGGGTGGAATAGATTTCAGGAAGAAGGGGCCCATATATTGCACCAAGGGTTGCGGTACGATACCCCTTCAGAAGAAATGATGCGTAAGCTCAACCAATTATATGAATCGATAGCCTGATTATGGAAACGAACTATAAGCATATCACCGTAAAGGTAAAGAAGAGGATTGCCGTACTGGGTTTTAACCGCCCCGACCAGCTCAATGCCATGAACCGGAAAATGATGGACGAGATCATAGCCGCTATTGGGGCCATCAACGGGAACGACCAAGCACAAGTGGGCCTGATCCGTGGGGAAGGACGGGCCTTTATGGCCGGTGCTGACATTAAGGAATACGCGAGTCAGACCCCGGAGGAGTTCAAGGCCTTCCAAGATTGCGGTATCGAGTTATACGAGGCCCTTGAAAATGCCCCGAAACCATGGGTGGCGGCCGTCAACGGTTATGCTCTTGGCGGCGGTTTTGAAATCGCTCTTGCCTGCGATATGATACTGGCCAGCGATACCGCCAAGATGGGGCTGCCCGAAGTGTTCTTGAGTTTGGTGCCCGGAGGCGGGGGAACCCAACGCCTTGTTCAAAAAGTAGGGATCAACCGTGCCAAGGAAATGTTGTTCCTTGGGGGGCAATATTCTGCCCAAAAACTCTACGATTGGGGAATCGTAAATCAGGTGGTCGCCCAAGATAGGTTCGACGAAGAAGTTTTGAAATTTGCGGAAAAACTGACACGGAGGTCGCCATCCGCCATCAAAGAATTAAAAAGGCTGGCACAGCTGAGCCTTTCCCCGATTCCTTTTGACGAAAAAATAGAAGAGGAAGGCAAGACGGTAAGCAAACTGTTCCATGGGGCCGATGCAAAAAAGGCCATTCAAAATTTTACAAATAAATCATAAGTCATGGAAATATTGGTATTCTTTATCGGTAGCTATACCGAATACCCCATTCCCGGGTTTGGGGGCATTGGCCATGGGATCTATACCGTTCAACTCGATACGGGAACGGGAGCCCTCCGGGTACTTTTTTCGGAGCCCGCGCGCAACCCGAGTTACTTGGCGCTTAGCGGCGATAACCGGTATTTGTACACAAGTACCGAACTGGACGAAAAAGAGGGGCCAAAGGTAAGGGCCTACAGGGTAAGAAACGATTATTCCCTGGAATTCATCAACGAACGCCCCATTGTGGGCGGATATCCCTGCCATATCGCCACCCAAGGCAACAGTGTTCTGCTCGCCTGCTATGCCTCGGGCAATGTTTTTCAGTATCGGACAGGCGCTTCGGGCCAACTGATGCCCAAGCCCAACCGCTACGACCATGAGGGGTTTAGTGTTGATAAGGGGCGGCAAGAGGGGCCCCATGCCCACCAAGTTGCGGTGCACCCCAATAAAAGGGATGTTTATGTCTGCGATTTGGGAATCGACAGGATCAAGGCTTACCGTTTTGAAGGCGATGAACTGGTGCCCAACCCCGCAAAGGACTGTGACATTTCAAAAGGAAACGGGCCACGACATATGGTTTTTGACCGCGAAGGGAAGTACGCCTTTGTTATCGGCGAGCTGTCGGGTACGATATCTGTTTTGCAAAGCAACAAGGGTGTGTTCAAGGAGTTGGGTACCTATGACACCCTGCCCGAGGGTTACGACGGAAACCCCAGCGCATCCGCCATACGCCTACATCCCGATGGAAGGTATTTATACGTGGCCAATAGAAAGTTGGAGGCCATAAGCCTGTTCAAGGTCGACAAAGGCAGTTTGCAATCTATGGGCCATACTTATACGGGGGGCGAGGAGTTACGGGAGTTCAACATTACCCCCGACGGGCAATGGTTGATAGCCTGTCACCAGAATTCGCACGACACCGTCGTCTATCGCATAGGCCAGGATGGGCGTTTGCATGAAAAGTATCGTACCCAAGAGATCTTATCACCGGTCTGTGTGGTGTTCTAAAAATTATAATAGGACGCTAAACCGATTTAGTGGTTGGGGCAAAGTAGGTACACAAAATAGATAATTACAAGGGTCTTGCAATGGATCCGCATAACAATTAAAACATAGCAGTAATGAAATTAGGATTTGGTCTGTACAAACACATGTTGGATACGAAGCACTACAATTTTGCCAAACAATGCGGGGCTACCCACCTTGTCATTCATTTGGTCGATTATTTTGGCCATAACAAAGACAACGCCGACCAGCCCATTGGGGGGCAAGAGGGTTGGGGAAGGGCCGGTAACCCCAATGATATCTGGTCGTTGGAAGAGCTCCTTCGAATAAAAAGGGAAATCAACGACCATGGCTTGGAACTGGAGGCCATCGAGAACTTCGATCCCGCCCATTGGCACGATATTTTGTTGGATGGCCCGAAGAAGGAGCTTCAAATGGAAAACTTGAAGCAATTGATTCGCAATGTGGGCAAGGCGGGCATCCCCACCTTTGGTTATAATTTTTCATTGGCCGGGGTGGCGGCAAGAAACCAAGGGCCCTATGCCCGGGGAGAAGCCGTTTCCGTAGGTATGGATGGCGGCGACGATACCCCCATTCCCAATGGTATGGTCTGGAACATGGTCTACGATGAAAATGCACCGGAGGGGACCTTGCCCAAAATCGACCACGGGGAACTTTGGGATCGCTTGCAGTATTTTCTTGACGGGATCCTGCCCGTTGCCGAGGAAGCAGGGGTGAAAATGGCGGCCCACCCCGATGATCCCCCCATGCCTTATGTCAGAAACACTCCAAGACTGGTGTACCAACCCGATATGTACCAGAAACTGATCGACATGAAACCGAGTCCAGCCAACAACCTGGAATTCTGTTTAGGTTCAATTGCTGAAATGACCGAGGGCAATGTATATGATGCTACTGATAGTTATAGTGAGCAAGGTAAAATTGGATATATCCATTTTAGAAATGTAAAAGGCAAGGTACCTAACTATAAAGAGGTTTTTGTGGATGAAGGAGATATTGATATGTTCAAGATTTTAAAGATCTTAAAGAAGAACAATTTTGATGGCGTATTGATTCCAGATCACACCCCACAAATGACCTGTGACGCCCCCTGGTATGCGGGTATGGCTTATGCAATGGGGTATATGAAAGCGGCCTTGGCATTACTTGATAGGCCTTGACTACACAATACTGTTCTCAAAAGTATTTTGGAACATAATAAACATAATATCATTTGAACTAATAGCTTATAATCAAAAATATGAAGACCTCGTTATTCTCACTCTTTTTTGTTTTAGTGTTTCAAGGTGCATCATTTGCCCAATTAACAGATAACACGAAACGTGAAGGGGATAAAGCGGATCCCGCAATTAGTCCAATCTATGCGTATTATGAATGGGAAAACGAAATTCCGGATGATTGTCCCTTCGAACGGTCTAAGGATATCACCAAAGTCATGTTCACAGGCCGATATGCTAATTATACCGCTGCTGATACATGGTATCTACAATCTTCAACTGACGGAAACTTGTATTCCACTTGGACGGATGGACAGATAGAAGGCTTTTCAACCAATTCAAATATCCGTTCTAATGCAGTCGGGCAGGCAAAAGTGATTGGTAAGGATCCCGTTAATCTTAAATTTGAAAATCTGGGAAGGATGTGGGCAGGTGGTGCCAATTATTACCCTTGTGTAAGTCTTATTGTCGATGATGTGTTCTATATAGGCACCTATAATGCCTTTAATCATGAAGGTTACTTCAATGGGTTTAGATATTCGAAAAACTGGAACCATTTTACCGCCAATACAGAGCCCAATTGGAGAAATCAATATTGGATTAATGCTATTGATCCCGATGGTAACTTCTTCAATGAAAAGGGGAAGGCCAAATTTCGTACCGTCCATGCGGTAAATTTTGCAAAGAATAACAAGGCTGAAGATGGACGCATTTATTTGAGCGCACATGGATATAGTTCGGGAAAGGGTCAAAACAACTGGGATAAAGGAGATGCCATCTATTTATGTAGAACCGATGCAAATCCCGAGAGTATCACAACAGCGGAAAGCTATGAATTTTTTGCAGGGCATACTAAGAATGGCAAACCAATCTGGGCGAAGGGGGTAGCCAACGCCAAACCGATTGTAGATTGGCCCAATCACCTGGGCAGTGAAAGTATTACGTACTTCCCGAAGATGGATAAGTATATCCTAATGACTTGTAGATTAAAGGAGTCGGAAGAAAACCTACCTTATAATGTTACTATTTTTTGGGAGGCAGATGAGATAACGGGTCCTTATAAAATAATACATTATATGAAAGATTGGGGGGCTCAAACTTACTTTCCAAACATAACACCCCAGTTCATCAATGATGATGGAACCAGTGCATGGATGACCGTTGCAAGTAATTACAGCGTTCAGAACATCAATCCCCATCAAAATCGCTATGCGGCATCGATGCATGAGCTTGCTTTTGTTTTAAAGGATGAACCATTTCAAGAAATAAAGCTTGAATTAAAAAACATAGCACCGCTAGCAAAAGTGTGGGCAACTTCATCTGAAGAGGATAGCAAGCCCGAGGCCGTTATCGATGGCATTATTGATATAGGGGACAAAGACAAAACAAAAGAGTGGATTTCCAATGAAGGAAAAGGAGCCATGATCAAATTAGAGTGGGATGAGGAAAAAATAATCGACTGGATACGGGTATATGATAGTCCGGCTGGAGACCGGTGGACCAAAGAAGGATATTTTGTATTCAGTGATGGTTCTATGGAATGGATGTACGCAGCCCCTTCAAACAGTGCTAAAACCCCAACAGAGATTAAGTTCACGCCAAAAAAGGTGAAGTGGGTAAAGTTCACCATCACAGATGGAATTGCAGAAACGTCTACTGGGTGGCTTCCTGGAATGAGATTGGGTGTATCGGAAATTCAAGTATTTGAGGCAAATTGATAAATCATTGCCAACAATAATGTGTTCATTTCAAATGTAAAGCACCAGAAGAAGATCAAGGTTTGAGAATAAGGATGTACAAAAAAATAGAAATGATCTTTCTATGGCATTTTCAACTGATTGGATAGAACAGTGTATGGAATAAATTAAATAAGAATCAATAATTGAACGAGATATCATGAACAAACATTTAAATAGGCTTTCAATTGTAGTCTGTTTTCTTTCAATGAACCAATTAAAAGGACAAGAAATTTTTGATACTACACCTGAAACGTTTGAGCTTCCTTTGAGTTTGTCAACCTCTAAGTTAGCAGATGGAGGCATTTTATTGTTCACTACTACTCTCTTCAAAAAAATGATTTTTCAACATGGGATTTGAGCATATATATAATTAAAACAAACAAAATGAGAAATGAAATTTATAAGATTGGTCTAGTTATAACCATAGTTCTATCAAACAAGTTTGACTTGTTTTCCTAATGACGAGTAATAAGGAAGAAATTGAGATTGCCTCGGGAGAATATACCATCATCATGTTGTATAAGGATACAGCCAATATTAGTAACCCTTGGCATAGGCAAAAAAATAAAAACAAATAATATGGTTTCTATAAAAAACATGAAAAGTATTCTCAGGTTAAAAGTTGCTCTAATATTACTGGTGTCAACTAACTCAATACAATCCCAGGTCGATGTAACCAAGGTAGAAAATAATCTTACGGGAAAGGTATACACTGATTTTGCGGCAATGCAAGATAAGAGTAGGATTGATATTGAGTTAAGCGCCGCGTTGAGGTTAATTGTACAACCCTATTATGGGTATTTGAAAAATGGCGATCCAGGCAGGGAGATAAACCTGGTGCTTAACGAGAAGGGGAAATCAGGTAAAGTTAAGATTGAGTTGGAAGCCTTAGGTCAAAAGGAGAGTTTTACATTCAATTTAAGCGAGGATATTACCGAATATAAATTTTTACTGCCGGCTGGAATTGGGGTGACAACAGATGACAAAGTTGATGTAACAATTTCAGGATCAGGCTTGAATGTTTCCAAAACCATTACAATTCCCAAAAAACGACAATGGACTATTTATTTGTATCCTCATTCGCATGTTGATATCGGGTATACAAATACCCAGAAAAATGCAGAAATAATTCATTCACGTAATCTTGTCAATGGTATAGAATTGGCCGAAGAAACTGCCAACTATCCCGAAGGTGCAGGTTATTTATGGAATCCTGAAGTGCTTTGGCCTATTGAAAGGTATCTGGGCAATGCGACCCCGGAGGAAAAAAGGGAGATAATAGATGGTGTAAGGAAAGGATATATTCGATTGGACGCAGGATATGCCAATATTATGACAAGTGCCGCAAGTGATGAGGAACTAATAGAGTTTTTTCGGTTCAAGACCCATTACGAGAAACTTACGGATAAACCGATTGAAACCCTAGTACAAGTGGATGTTCCTGGGATGTCATGGGGAATTATTCCTGTAGCTGTTAAAAAAGGGATTAAATATATATTTTCATTCAACAATGGCACAGGTAGAGTAGGTCAATCCATAAAACAAAGCTTTAAGCCTTTTTGGTGGGCCGACGAAAGCGGAAAGAATAAAGTACTTTTTTATCAGGCGGGCAGCTATAATCCAGGGGCATTGATTAAAGGGCATCAGTTTTGGCCTGCTATGGCTGGTCAAACAGACCCTTCAAAACTTCTTGATATTGTGAAGACCGAAAACCCCAGGGAAAATTTTATCGACGGTTATATCAACAAAATACTGCCAGAATTAGAGGATTCTACTGATTATCCATTTGATATTTTTGCAATGTCATGGGCTATGGCAGATAACACGCCTATTGATGCCGATCTCCCAGAAGCGGTAAAAAGTTGGAATTCGGAATATGCTTATCCACATCTGATTATTGCTGGTGCAACAGATTTTATGAAGGCGTTTGATGATAAATATGGTAATGAAATTCCGATTGTGAAGGGTGATTTTACGGAATACTGGACGGATGGATTGGGAACAGCCGCCAAATATACTGCAATGAACAGAACCACAAAAGAAAGATTGGTACAAGCAGAAACGCTATGGTCTATGCTACAACCGGGAAAACCGGCGCCAAGCAGTATTTTTAATGAAGCATGGAGGAATGTGATTTTAGGAACAGAGCATACATGGGCCTATATGGCACCTAACGAACAACCGTTGTCCGATGAAATATTGAAAGTTAAGCTGGATTATTTCACATCTGCGGAAAAACTTAGTCATGATTTATTAAATAAAGCTTTGGCAACAGTAGGGAAAGCGCAAAGTTCCAACTTTGGGGTTTTTAATACGCTATCTTGGAATCGTTCAGGTATAGTCAAGATTCCTAAAGAACAAGCCAAGGGTTTCAATAGCGTATTGGATGAGGATGGAAATAGTATAAGTTCACAAAAACTATCGAATGGAGAATTAATTTTTCTGGCTAATGACGTTCCGGCATTTGGATCAAAAAAGTACAAATTGAGCCACAAAAAGAATAGGGTCAAGCTAAAAATTGCCAAAGAAAATGTTTTGGATAATGGGCTAGTGCGGGTGAGTATCGATACAATTACGGGCGATATAGGCAGTATAATTCGCGGTGGAAAGGAATTTGTTAAGCTACATGGAAATAGTAAAGTAAATACTTACAAATATCTTCATGGTGATGATAGTCCAGATAAAGCAACGAGTACAACAAGTGTTAAGTACCACATTTTGGAAAATGGACCCCTTATGGCAAAAATAGCTGTTGACTCGGAAGCCGAAGGCTGCAATAGTTTATTGCGTGAAATAACATTGTACAAAGATCAGGCTCATATTGAAATTAAAAATACTGTCGATAAAATAGCCATTACCGATAAAGAAGGTGTTCACTTTGGGTTTGCTTTTGATATTGAAAATCCAAAGATGGTATCGGATATTCCTTGGGGTACCATGGAGATCGAGAAAGATCAAATTCCAGGGGCCAATAAAAATTGGATAACGACACAACGTTGGGTGGATATTTCCAATGATAAATCCGGTGTTGCGTGGACATCATTGGATGCACCGCTTTTTGAGGTAAATGATATTACTGCGAATATTCTTGGGTCGGCCAGTGGTTCTAACCAATGGATATCAAGCTTGGAACCTAACGGAACAATATATTCTTGGGCCTTGAACAACCATTGGTTTACTAATTTCCCATTAAGCCAAGAGGGCTCTATTGTGTTTAGATATGCTATCCTTCCATACAATACCATGGGAGATTTGGCCTCAAGCAATCGATTCGGACTGGAACAATTTAGACCCTTGGTGGTTTCTTCCCTCAAGGATGATTTCCGTCCCCAACAAATATTGAGCATTGAGGGAAATACCGCTGTTACGGCTAGTGTTTTAAAACCAAGTTCAGATGGAAAATCAGCGCTCTTAAGAATTAGATCGATTTCCAAAAAGGATGAATTGGTAAAATTAAATTGGCACGAAAATAAACCATCATCTGTAAGTATCTACGATATAAATGATAACACGATTAAGGATAAGATTGATGATTCCCTTATGATACCGGCCATGGATTTTGTAACGCTATATGTGGTTTGGTAATTCGCCATGACTCTTGAAAATCGAATGGGTTTACTCCGTCTATAAAAATAAACTATTACCAATAACTTGAAAATGAGAATACTGTTGAAAATAAAAAACGCGGTATCGCTAGCATATGTTCTTATGCTAGGGGTCTGGTTTGTGACAGCCCAAGAAACCTTTGAGGGCGATACGGAAACTTACGAACTATTAAAAGACCTATCAAAATCAACATTAGCGGATGGTAAGGTACTTTTGTTCACTACTACCCACGAGGATATTGCCTGGTTGAACGAGCCGGAAATATGTAAAATTGATCGCGATAAATTGTGGTTGACACCCTATATGGATCGGCTGAAGGCAGAACCTGATTTTAAAATGGATATTGAACAGTCATCCATCGTCATGGAGTATTTACATAGGCATCCTGAAGAAAAGGAAAACTTCATTACTTTTTTGAAAGCGGGCAGGATCTCTATTGGGGGAACCTATGTCCAGACCTATGAAGGGATGTACTCTGGGGAATCTTTGGCCCGTCAGTTCTATTTCGGCAAAAAATGGATGAAGGACCATTTAGGGGGGTATGAGTCCAATGTATACTTTAATAACGATGTGCCTGCGCGTACAATGCAAATGCCACAACTGGCTCGCAAGGCCGGGGTCAACAATTTTGTTTTTGCCCGACACATCAAAGGATTGTTCCATTGGGAATCGCCGGACGGTTCCAGGGTACTGTGTTATAGTCCCGGCAACCATTATATGGAGTTCTACAATCTATTGGGGCAAACTGATTCTGCCGCAGTAAAGACCATGGCGAAGGATGCGGTGGATTGGTATACCATATACAACAACAAATCCCCAAAAAATGGAGTGATGCCCGCCATGCTGAACTATGAATTTATCTGGGACCAAAAACCTGTGTTGAATCAGGTTCCTTTTACGAACAAATGGAATGCAATAACCCATATCGAAGCTGATGGCAAAAAACGGATCAAGGTGAATTTACCGAATTTTCACTATGCGACCGCGGAAGAATTCTTTGAAGAGGCCATGAAAACCACAACCGTTGAAAAGACGATAAAGGGAGAACGCCCCAACACTTGGGTCTATATTCATGGGGCAGGTCATCATAAGGCGTTGAAGGCAAGTCGGGAAGGCGATATTCTAATGACCAAGGCAGAAAAATTTGCGACGGCCAATGCACTTATTGATGGTTCATTCAAGAAATATCCGGAACGGGAACTTTACGATGCCTGGGAGTCCAAGATTTATCCAGACCATGGCTGGGGAGGTAAGGGAGGCGATGTTACCGACAACCTGTTTCTACAAAAATTCCTTTTCGCCAAAACGGAGGCTGAAAAGATATTGGAGGCATCCTTAAAAGCCATTGCGGGCAAGATTTCGTTCAAAAAAGAAAATGGGACCCCAATAGCTGTTTTTAACAGTTTAAGTTGGGAGCGTACAGATCCGGTAAATTTCACAATCAATTTACAGCCAAATGAAGCCCGATACCTGCAACTGGATACAGATAAGGGCGAAAATGTACCTATACAATTATCGGAATTGAAATATTATCCCAACGGATTTATACAATCTGCAGAAGTGCATTTTGTGGCGGAAAGACTTCCGCCCATTGGCTACAGAACGTTCTATTTGAAACCTGCGGCGTTTCAACAAAATACGGTTACAAATACTACCGACACCTTTGAAAACGCTTATTACAAAGTAAAGTTCGGTAATGGAGGCTTAGAGGGCATTTATGATAAGGTGCTGAAAAAAGAACTCGTCGATACCAAAAGCTTCATGGCAGGTGAGATCTTCGCAATGCATTCTGAAGGTAATGGGGCTGGGGAATTTGCCGAGGTACAGCAACCGGACACGCGCTTTTTTGACCGGCTGGCTACGGGCCAAACCAAATGGCAGATCGAAGAGAGTGGACCATTGTATACTACCTATAAGATGCGCCAGAATATGAAGGAAGCCGTTGTTGAAATGAGAATTACGTTCCATAATTCAATCAAGAAAATAGATTTTGATATTGACTTGTTAAACTGGGATGGTGTTGTATACAGGGAGTTTAGAATGGCCATGCCTTTGAATATGGACAATGGAGAGGTAACCTATGAAGTTCCGTTTGGAACAGTTACTGTTGGTAAGGATGAATTAAGGGGCTCGGGAGGTGAATTCTATAACACCCCGGTACGTGATATTCATCCGAGGGCGATAGAAAATTGGATATCCGCAAGTAATGCGGCGTTTGGGGTAACCTTAAGTTCGAGTGTGGTTACCGCCGACTGGACCAACCCTATTGATTCTCTGAGTCAACAGACCATTTTACAGCCCATTCTTTTGGCCTCACGTAAAAGTTGCCATTGGGAAGGAAACACCTACCACCAGACTGGGGATCATCATTTCACTTTTAGTATAACCTCACATGCCAAAGGTTGGGAAAATGGACAACGGTTCGGTAAACAGGCCAACGAAAAGCCCGATGTAGTGGTAGACCCCGACACTTATAAAGACACCATGTTGCCTGAACAGCTCAGCTTTTTTAATACCGATAAAGAAAACGTTGTCATTTCCACCGTAAAGAAGGCTGAAGATGGGCAGGCTACGGTTATCAGGGCTTACGAGACCAATGGCCAAGATGTAACGGCGGCCATCAACATGTTTACCTCCGTCAAAAAGGCGGAACGGGCTAGTTTAATAGAAGAGCCTCTGGAGGAACTGAAGAAGGGCGAATCACAGGTGATATTAGAGCTGGGCCACCACGCCATTGAAACGATAAGAGTCGAATAATAGATTACGAATTGTAAGATGAAAAGAAGAAAGTTTCTAACAGTATCAAGTGTTTCAGCTATTGCCATTACAGGAGTATCACCTTTATTAACATGGGGCTGTAGTGAATCCAACCCCACAGATGAGGTTTTAAAGGAACAAGCCATCCTCACTTTTGAAAGGTTTGGGGAAGTTTGGGATTTTCAGGACTTCTGGAAACGGGGTAATACCTTCGATGCCTGTCTTGTTTTTGCGGACGCCTTGCATCAACGTTGGCCCGACGATAAGCAGGTAATCGCCATCCAGGAAAAAGTAGGCAAGATGCTAAAGAAAAACCTGGTTTTCTTCAACAGCTATGATCCGGGTAGCCTTTGGGCCGATGACTTTGGTTGGTGGGGACTTATGGCCCTCAATGCGCGCAAGCACCTTTTGCGATTGGGAAATAAGGAGCTTGCCGATAAGTACCTCAAACTTTCGACCGACCTCTGTTGGGAATACAAAAAGAAAACGGCCTACGACCATACCGATTTGGCCAATCCTGTACTACATGGGTGTAGAAATGGCGATGCCAATGGGGAGAACCTGGGTGTCAAAAATACAGTGACCAATGTGTTGCTCTTTTTGCTCTCCTCACGTATTTACCGCCTTTCATTGGAGGAAGGTCTGCCCGATAATGAAAAATACCTCGATATGGCCTACCGCCAATGGATTTGGTTTGATGAGTGGTTCAAATTAGGTGAATATCGATATCTAAAGGAATTATCAACTTCGGGTGCCCTGGTGCAAGAGCGCCCCATGGCATTTTTTGAAGGATCGACCTATCAGGATAAAATACACCCGCCATGGGCGGAAGGTTGGGTTTGGACGGGGGACCAAGGGATGTTGGTCGCCGCCTTGACCGATATGTTGGCCCTTAAGGAAGAACTGGCACAGTTTCTTGGCTCAAGGGATGTAAGTTTTGATAGCATGGCCTTTGAGGCCCGATTGAGGCATTTGATCAAGCTAATTGGTCTGGGGGTAAAAAATGCATTGGTCTCCGATGTCGATGGTATTATCCGCGAAGCCCCCTGTCTTTCGAGTTTTGGCCCGGAACACGGTAGGGACTATCTCGCCGGTCGTGGAATAATGATGCGCTATTTGGGAAATGAAGAAGAAAAAAAACTATTGGGGGTCGATCTGACCGAAAATATTGAAAAGACGGTACAGGCTATTTGGCAAACCCGTGATCGGGCCACCAACCAAGTACAACCTGAATTTACCAGTGCGGGGAACGATCAACAGTATGCGGAACAGTTCAAAGCCCTATGGGGCTTGGCCGACGATGTCCATAAATGGGATATCTCAACCATGAAGGAGAAAAACAAGAATGGGGTTTGCCAATCGGTGGGCCTCGATTTTCTGGCCGCCGCCCTTAGGCAGGCCAAACATTGAAATTGATGATAATGGGCCGTAAACCCCTTCCTTTCCAATGGAATGAAAAACCGAGGTCGCAGCGGTCCCCGGCCGCCGACTTTAGGATTGGAATAAGGCTATTGCGGCCTGAAGCATAAAGAATATAAAAACACACGAATCAAATTTAACCTTTTAAATGCCATCTTATGAAACACACGTTTGTCCTTCTCCTTTTTCTTTCCTTCTTCCCGGTGACGCAGGCTCAGAAAACACCCGGGCCGGCCGATCCCGAATATTATGCCATGGATCGGGAAGATATCACCTTTGACGATGAGCAGGTACTCCTTGTGAACTATCGTGGGTTTGTATCCCCCCGCCAGTATAGTGTAACACAATTCACCAATGTATCGTTTATGCCCATTTCTGCATCACGTTACGAATTCAACCTGAATTTTTACGATAAGGCTACGGGCCGCTTGATCGAGGATGACGTGCCGACGAAATGGAAGTCGTGGGTCGACGACGGGGGGAGTTACGACCCCTTGGGCTCCAACTTCCGCCCCAATTCGCCCTCCATTATGGTCACCCAGGATGAAAAATGGCAACCCAACCAATATGAAAGAACGGCCACTTTCCATAAGGAATACGATCATAAGTGGGTCAGCTTTTCCGCAAAGAGTTGGACGAACGTCTCCTTCGAAGACGATGAGGTCTTCATTAAGCTGACCCTCACCAACCGCAATACAAAAGAGTTGAATATGACGATAATGCCCAATCAGGTGGCCGACCATATCGTCGTACACGGTAAGGAGGGCTCGACGAAGGCGGACGGAATCGATGCCTTTACCTTAGGAAGCGAAGTGGGCCATGCCCGGGTTTCCTCATCCATTCGGGAAACCAGCGAAAAGGGTTTTGAGATAAGCATTGCACCCGGCCAATCCGAAACCTATTATTTTGCGGTCAAGTTCTATAAGGCGGGGAGCACCCCTCCGGCAATTACCCAATCGAACATAAAGGAGCGCATGGAGCGGGCCGATCAAAAGACCCGCGATATGTTGGCCTGGGCCTACAACAAGCTTCCCAAATTCACGAGTAGCAACCAACAACTCCAAGATTATTACTACCGCTGTTTGTTGTCCGTCCTCATGAGCCGTTACGAAAACCCGAATTATATATCCGATGTGTTTTGGGCCGTAGGCACCTGGCAATTCACCATTAGTTGGGACAATTCCTATGCATCCGACCTGATCGCCATGCTCGACCCCGAAAGCCTGAAAGGAGCCATATTGACCGATTTTGAAAATGTAAGGATGAAAAGGACCTATGTGGGCTGGAACGGAGCCCACTGGGACAACCTCTATATCCAAGAGCCTTTCGCCTTGCAGCTTATGATAGAGGCCTACATTCGGCATACGGGCGACTATTCCATTTTTGACGAAAAGGCGGCCGGGACTACCGTATGGGAATGGATGCAGCGTTGGGTTACCGAACTACAGACCAATTACACCGATGACCTGGGCTTGATCAATGTCGGGTACAATACCGAAAAGATTATAGAGATCCGTACCGATGGCTATAACCATGCCGTACCGATCACCAATACCTTGACCATCGATCTCTTGTACACCATGGCCGATTGGGCTAAAAAGAGAAACGAACAGAAATTGGGGAAAACCTATTTCAAGGAGGCCGAAAAACTTAAGGGCCTGGTCGATAAATACCTTTGGAACGAAGAACTGGGATGGTTCGACAACCGCTACCCCGATGGCACAAAAGGGACGATATGGACCTACCACTTGTTCGACCTACTGGGTGCCGATTACCTGTCCGATAAGCAAACCTACCGTTTGGTAAGCCATTTGCAGGAAGGTGAGTTCCTCGGTAAATACGGGGTGTATTCCATCGCTAGAAGGGATACCGTACATTGGGATTTGATCGACTCCGATTGGGGAGGTGGAGGCCAATATGCGGGAATGCCAGGGCGTATATCCCGTAACCTGTACCAAAAAGGATTTGCAGGGAAAGGCTGGGATGTCTTGAAGCGCAATATGAGATACATCGACCATTTTCCCTACCTGCCCCAAAACCCACGAATCGATACTCCTGAGCAAGACCGCTCTTCCATGCCCGTTCAAATTGCGGCAGGAGCAGGTTTGGAGGCCATTGTCTTCGGCACCTTTGGAGTGGATATGGGGGAAGACTCACTGACCATAAGACCTTTTAACCACGAAGATATCGGAGAGGCCACCTTGACCGACATCGTATGGAAAGGCAGAAAGTTCGGTGTACAATTGACCCGCAAGACCTTCTCCGTATACGAAGGTGAAAAATTGATCGCTACCAAGTTTTATGGAGAATCTGTTTTAATTGATTGATCCTTAAAGAATAAAACTAAGATTTACAAACTTCGACGAAATATGCAAAGACTACTAAAATTGGGCAAATGGGCCGATTTGCCCATGCGCCCCGGGTTTGGCTCATTTATGCACCCAACGGAAGAAAAACTGACACTTATTAAGCAATTGGGGGTTGATGAGATTATTCTGAACATGTACAGGAACAACCTTATCGACACGAATTTCGATTCCTTGCCCCTGCCGGGCGACCATCAATGGGAGTATAAAGATCTATTGATGTTACGCAATACCGTAGAGAATGCGGGTATTCGATTGCTCGCCTTGGAGAATATGCCCTTCTCGTTCTATGACAAGATAATGATGGGGCAAGCGGGCAGGGAAGAACAACTCAAACACGTGCAGGAAACCATTTCCAATATGGGTAGGGCCGGAATTCCCGTATTGGGCTACGGATGGACCCCCACGGGCGTATGGCGGTCATCGACAACCTATAGGATCAGGGGCGGTGCCCAGGCCATGAGTGTCGACCTTGACGATTTTAAGACGGCCCCACTTTCCCACGGACGCATTTATTCAGAAGAAGAAATGTGGGACTACTACCAATACTTCTTGGAAGGTGTCTTGCCCGTTGCCGAAGAGGCCGGGGTAACCCTTGCCCTGCATCCCAACGACCCCCCTGTGCCGAGCCTGGCCGGGGTCCCCCAATTGTTCCGGAGTTTTGAGGCCTACAAAAAGGCCATGGAAATGGTCAAAAGCGAAAATCACGGCCTGCAGTACTGTTTGGGTAATTTTTCCGAAATGGGCGCCGATATCGATGAGGTAACCGAGTATTTCGGAAAACAGGACAAGTTGGTTTATGTCCATTTTCAAACGGTTTCGAATTCCTTGTCCAACGGCAGTTCGAGGTTCAACGAGGTTTTTGTCGACATGCCGGGCTATTACGATCCCGTCAAGGTATTGCGAAAATTAAAGGAAGTCGGCTATAAAGGTATGATCATGCCCGGGCACGTACCCAAGGTCATCGGCGATGGCTCGTGGGAAGAACGGGGAAGGGCCTTCACCATAGGCTATATCAAAGGAATAATGGCTACTTTGGGGCAAGAAGATTAAAAACTAAAAAAAATTAATGAAAAATAATGTCACTTTCTTGGCGCTGATAGCCGCTTTAGGAGGTTTTTTGTTCGGTTACGATACCGCTATAATTTCGGGTACCATAGGTTTTGTAAAGACACAGTTTGATTTGGGTACCCTAATGGAGGGCTGGTACGTAAGCTCTGCCCTCGTGGGCACCATATTGGGGGTGTCGTTTGCGGGCGTATTGAGCGATGCCTACGGCCGAAAGAATATCTTGATCGTATCCGCCCTGTTTTTCGCCCTTTCGGCCATAGGCTGTGCCTTGTCGGGATCCTTTACGGCCCTGGTGGCCTATAGGCTCATCGGCGGGATCGGCGTGGGGGTGGCGTCGATGCTGTCTCCCTTGTACATTTCCGAAATCGCCCCGGCCAAAAGCCGCGGTCGCTTGGTCGCCCTTTATCAATTGGCCATTACCTTGGGTATTTTGGTGGCCTATTTCGCCAATTCCTTTTTGTTGTCCCTGTCCGTATCGGGCAAGGGAGCCGACATGTCGGCCGTGCTCAATAAAATAGTTGTGACCGAGGTATGGCGGGCCATGCTGGGCAGCGAAACCATACCTGCCCTGCTGTTTCTCTTCTTGTTGCTGCTGATTCCGAAAAGTCCGAAATGGTTGACCATGAAAGGGAAAAGCGAAGAGGCAAGGAGTATTTTGTTGCGCTTTATGGGCCGGGAGGAAGCCAATAGGGAAATTGGAAATGTTCAAGAAGTACTCCGGAAAAAATCGGGCGGTATCGCTACCGTCTTATCGGGGCCTTTCAAGTTGGCCATGCTCCTAGGGGTTTCCTTGGCGGTCTTAAGCCAGGTCAGCGGTATCAACGCCATCATCTACTACGGACCAAGGATATTGGAAGAAGGGGGACTCCAATTGGGGGAGGCCCTTGGGGGCCAGGTCGTCATTGGGGTCGTCAACGTACTGTTTACCTTCCTCGCCCTGTGGAAAATCGACGATTTAGGACGGAAACCCTTGCTGGTATATGGGGTCCTCGGTATCATGATCTCTTTGATAACCATAGGGGGACTCTTCTATTTTGAGGTAGACAACGCTTTGCTGCTCATGATATTCGTACTCACCTTCATCGCCTGCTTTGCCTTCTCTTTCGGACCGGTACTGTGGGTATTGCTTGCCGAGATATACCCTTTGAAGATGCGGGGGGCGGCCATGTCGGTGGCTACCATGGCGGTGTGGGTCGGGACGACCTTTGTGGGGCAAATGACCCCTTGGTTTTTGGAGAACCTAAAACCCTATGGTACTTTTTGGCTTTTTGCCGCCTGTATGGTACCGGCATTTTACCTAGTGGTAAAAGTCTTGCCCGAAACCAAGGGAAAGACCTTGGAGCAAATAGAAAATTATTGGTTGACGAAATAATGGTAATATGGAACGTTTAAAGGGAAAGATAACGGTGATTACGGGGGCTGCCAACGGTATCGGACTGGCGATCAGTACGGCCTTTGCCAATCAAGGGGCCACTGTCGTAATGTGCGACATCGATGGAAAAAAATGTAGGGACGAATCGGAAAACATCATAGAAAAGGGAGGGATTGCCCGATGGTACCCCTGTGATGTCGGCAGTACCGAAGACCTTCGCAAGGTAGTGGAGGGGACCATGGCCGAGTTTGGGAGGATCGATGTGCTGGTCAACAATGCCGCAGTGGCCATTTCGGGGGATATCAGGGAGATGCCGGAAGCCGATTGGGATGCCCTGATGAACATTAACCTCAAAGGAGTCTTTCGGGGCATAAAATTGGTCCTGCCCCACATGGTCAGGCAGCGCTCGGGCAGCGTAATTACCCTGTCGTCGACCCAGGCCTATAGAAGTTGGGACGATTGGACGGCCTATGCGACGGCCAAAGGGGGCATTATTTCCATGAGCAACCAATTGGCAGGCCAATTCGGAAACCGTAACGTGCGTTTTAATACCATTTCCCCCGGGGCCATTTTAACCCCCATGAACGAACAACGGGTCGCCGCGGAAGGGGAACAGTTTCTAAAAAGCAGTATGAACCAGGCCGCCATGCTCCGTTTGGGGCGATCCGAGGAAGTGGCCATGACGGCCGTCTTTCTGGCCTCGGACGAATCGACATTCATTACGGGGGAGGATATTGTCATAGACGGGGGGCTGACAAGCCTGCCCAGATATATATAAACAAATAAATCAAAGAAAATGAAACAAGCGCTGGAAGGTGTAAGAGTATTGGATTTCTCGCAATTGTTACAAGGTCCGTATGCCACACAAATGATGGGCGACCTCGGAGCCGACGTAATCAAGGTCGAAAGAAACGGCAGTGGCGATATTTTTAGAAAAATGACCTTTTTCAACCAATGGATAGCCGGGGACGAATCGCCCTGCTTTATGGCCTGGAACAGAAACAAACGCTCCCTGGCCATCAATATCAAATCGGAAGAAGGCAAAAAAATCATCTACAAATTGGTCGAGGAAGCCGACGTCGTCGTCGAAAATTTTCGCCCAGGGGTCATGGCCCGCTTGGGCTACGGCTATGAAGACTTAAAAAAGATAAACCCGGGTATTATCTATTGTTCCGCAAGTGGTTGGGGTGACGATGGGCCTTACCTGACCCGACCGGGCCAGGACTTATTGGTGCAGAGCGTAAGCGGTGCCCTTATGACCAGTGGCAAAAAGTCCGATGGTCCCGTTGCCATTGGCACGGCCTTGTGCGATCAGGTCAACGCCCTGAATTCGGTGTACGCAATTTTGGCAGCCCTGTACTACCGCGAAAAAACGGGTAAGGGGCAAGAGATAAAGACGAATTTGCTGTCCTCTGCCATTGCCTTTCAAATGCAGGATTACTTTACCATCCAGAATTTGGGACGGACCTTCGAACGTCCGGAATCAAAGATAGGCCACCCCGGTAACGGCGCCCCCTTTGGAACGTACCAAACGAAAGACGGTTATTTGACCATTGCCATGAGTCCCTGGCCAACCCTTGTCGAGGCCTTGGGGGATCCTTCGCTCATGCGGTACAACGATCTACAGGTACTTTTTGATGAAAGGGACAAAATACACGGGATCATAGAAAAGATTACCTTGACAAAAACCACCGACGAGTGGCTGGAAATTATGTTGGGACTCGACCTTTGGGTGGCCAAGGTAAACGATCAAAAGGATGTGGAGAAGGATCCCCAGGTCGTGCACAACCAGACCTTTGTCGATATAGAGCATCCCAAGGCGGGCAAGGTTAAAGTGACCAACATCCCCTTTAAGATGAGCGAGACCCCCGGCCAGATCAAAAGACCGTCCCCAATGATCGGGGAGCATGGGGCAGAGATTTTGGAGGAAATAGGCTATGATGCCGAAACCATTGACAAATTGCTTTCCGAAAACGTAATCAGTATTGAAAAAATCAAGTAAATGACTTATTGTTTTAAAAAGGGATTGACCCTAGGCGCCTTGGCGTTAGGATGTTTTAGCTGTCAAGATCCATCCCCCAAAGGAGAGGGGGCAACGGATGAAGGCCCACTGCCGCAAAAGGACTATTTGGGCTATGTGGATACCCGGGTGGGTACGGCGGCCAGTATTGCCGATATTACCGTTACCGAGGTCGAAGAGCCCATGGGCTATGTTTCGCCCATAGTGGGCAAGCCCTCGGCCCTGACCCACTGGACGCCCCAGACCGCGAAGTGGACGGAGCGCGTGATCACGGTACCCGTACCTTATTGGTACGACCAGGAAAAGATCCAAGGTTTTCGGGGTACACGCTACCCCAATGGGGCGGTTGTCGGTGACTGGGGGGCCATGTCGCTCATGCCCATGACCGGAAAGGTCGCGATCGATGCCGAGGAACGCGCCTCGAAATTCAGTCACGCTTCTGAAGTGGCCAAACCGCACTATTACTCGGTACAATTGGATGACTACGATATCAAGGCCGAGTTTACGGCAGGGGCAAAGACCGCCTTTTTTCAATTTACCTATCCCGAATCCGGGTCTTCCTCGGTAATCTTCGACGGGGTATACGTTCCGGGGCATTATAAAGTGATTCCCGAAAAAAATGAAATTGAGGGGTATACGGTAATCGCCGGTCATTTTAAGAACTATTTTGTGGCTCGGTTCGACAAAAAATTCGAAAGCTACGATGTCGATATGCTTCCAAAGGTGGTCGATGCCAGTTTGGTTCCCGAAGGCTTCGAGGCGACTTATTTCAATAACGACAAGTTGGAAGGCGAACCCGCCGTAAGGAAGCATTATTCACAACTGGATTACGAATGGTTGAAGGCGCCCGTCGAAGGCGTCAAGGACGATTTCTTTTCCGCAAGGTATACGGGCACCCTGATAGCGAAACACAGCGGGGAGCATACCTTTACCCTGACCACCGATGATGGTACCAGGATGTATATCGACGATAAACTGGTGATCGATCAGTGGAAGTACCGGGCCGCGGGCACCGAAACTTATACCATGGACCTGACCGAGGGAAGGAGCTATAAGATCCGAATCGAATATTACGACGGTTCAGGGGCGACCTCCATGCAGTTCCGTTGTTCGGAGCCCGTTGAAATGGATCCCGGACTGGGCGCCAAAATGGCCCTTAAGGGAGTGGATGCCCATGCGGTTTATGTGACTTTTTCGACTGCCGACAAGGAAAAAGTAAGGATGAAGGTCGCTACCTCCTTGATCGATCTGGCACAGGCCCGGGCCAATATGGAGGAAGAATTCCCGGATTTCGATTTTGACAAGGCGGTGGCCAAAAGTGCCGAGGTCTGGGAAAAGGAGTTAAATATGATCCAGGTCGAAGGGAAGGAGGACGACAAGGCCATTTTTTACACCGCCTTGACCAAGTGCTTTGTCAATCCCCGCAACCTCAATGAAGACGGAAGGTATTTTAGTCCCTTTGATTTTGAGGTGCACGAGGGCCAGATGTATACCGATCTTTCCCTTTGGGATACCTTCAGGTCTTTACACCCGCTTTGGGTCTTGGTCAAACCGGAAGAGAGCAAAGACGTTATTAACGGGATGCTGAATGCCTACCAGCAAGGCGGGTGGCTGCCCAAATGGCCGAATCCGTGGTACCGAAGCATCATGATGGGCACCCATGCCGATGCGGTCATTGCCGACGCCTATGTAAAGGGAATACGGGGCTTCGATGCCGACCTGGCCATGGAGGCCATGCTTAAAAATGCGAACCAAAAGGGGGATCGCGGTTTTTCAGGTCGCGTGGGCATCGACTACTTCAATGAGATCGGTTACGTGCCTGCCGAGGTCTTCGGGTTTTACGGTGAACCCGTGGCAAGAACTTTGGAGTTTTCCTACGACGACTATTGCATAGCCCAAATGGCCAAGGCCTTGGGCAAGGACGATGTGTACGCTACCTACATGGAGCGTTCAAAGCGCTATATCAATGTGTTGGATAAGGAAACCGGCCTGGTTCGGGGCAAAAAGGCCAATGGGGAATGGCTTCCCCCCTTCGATAAAAGCATCAGTGTCTGGGCCCAGGGAACGGCACATGATACCGAGTTGTATTACAGGAACCACACCTTGTTGGTACCCCACGATATTCCCGGCTTGGCCGACTTTATGGGAGGGAAGGATGGGTTGATAGCCTATCTTGACCATTTTTTTGAAAACGATATGTACTATGTGGGCGACGAGTTTTCAATGCACGCCCCCTATATCTACAATAGCCTGGGCGCTCCGTGGAAAACACAAAAAGTGGTCCGCGATATGTTGGCCAAGTATTTTTTTAACGATGTCGGGGGATTGCCGGGCAACGATGATTGCGGACAAGTGTCCTCTTGGTACGTTTTCGGGGCCATGGGATTTTATCCGGCCTTGCCGGGCGACCCCGTCTATCAACTTTGCAGCCCTATTTTCGACAAGGTCAAAATGAACGTTGGCCAGGGAAAGGTGTTTAGGGTCATCGCCCGTAACAACTCCAAGGAAAATGCCTACATCCAATCGGCCACCTTTAACGGCAAGCCCTATAACCTAAGTTATATACACCACGATGCCGTTGTAGGGGGAGGGGAACTGGTTCTTGAAATGGGCCCTGAGCCGAACAAGGCATGGGGCGTATCGGATCAATAGACAAGTGAACGGGAAGCAGGTCGGTATCGTCCCGGTACCGGCCTATCTTAAAGTTCGGGCAGGTCATCCTTGACCTGCTCCCAAAAATGGGAATCGAAGAGTTTGGCGCTTCCCATGATGGCGGCGTCTTCCATAAGGTCGGAAACCTCGAAATCGGTACGGATTCCCGCCGCTTTGACCTTGCGCCTTAAAACGGGAAGAAACAAAGGACTGGCCTTGGAGACGTTGCCCCCCAAGATGATTAGTTCCGGACAGTATTGCCTTAAATAGGGTATCATGAATTCGGCCATATGGCTTCCGAACTCCTCAAAAAGTGTTTGGCTGTGGCCGTCGTTGGATTGGGCAATTTCCTTGACGCCCCCTACTTTTTGGCCCGAAAGTTCGTAATACCGCCCAAGGCACCAGCGGGTCGAAAAATAATCGTCGGCCATTCCGTCCTTATAGGGCTTGTCCCAAAGACAGCCTCCGGCCGGCACCCCTTTCGACGACACCTGCGGTACCCCGTCTTTTATAAAGGCGGATCCAAAACCCGTGCCCAGGGTAATCGATATGATCTGACTGAAATTTTTGGCCTTGCCCAAGGTGGAGACCCCGACACCAAAGGCCGTTGCGTCGTTTAAAAATCGCATATCCACTTTGTGGGTCTCAATGAACTTTGGCAGCTCATTCGGTATCGATACGTTGTAAAGGCTTTCGTATTTGGCATTGCCCTCGAACTTGGCCAGTCCGGTTCTGTAATTGAAGGCCCCGGGCATGGCAAAACCCAGCCTGACCGTCCCCGCCATGGATACGCACTCCAAGGTCTTATTGATGGCCGAACTCCAATTTTTAAGTATCCGGTCCTTGGGGGCTTTGTTGTCCACTTTGGCCGAAAATGTAGTATGGGGTAAAATTTTTGGTCCATCTAGGGCTACGGCGGCACTGGTTATATGGCTTCCGCCAATATCGATTCCTATGGCTATTTGACTTTCTTTCAACTTTTATGGGTTTTTAATGGGGCTGCACTGTTTTCTACAGTTCCCTTTTGATGTCGATGTCGTAGGTGAAATAATCGGTATGGTAATAAACGATGTTGTACTCTACGGGACGGTCGCCGATATCGGTAACCAAACGTTCCCTTTTTAATAGTGCCACGTTTTTTTCGATATCCAGCATGGATGCAATTTTTTCATCGGGCATTACGGCCCTTAATTTTTCCTTGGATGTCGAGACTATGGTATCGTGCTCTTCTTCCAACAACTCATAGAGGGGCGTCATAAAGTTTTCGTTGCCGGTTATGCCCACCCTGGGATGAAAATACGAAATGGAATACAGGTATTTTGCTTCTTTTGAGCCCCGTATCTTTTCTAGTTTCCAGATCTTTTTTGTGTCGGGGACTCCCAGGGCTTTATAGACTTCGTCGTCTGCGTCCACTAAGGCAACATTGACCAAGTAATTCACGACTTCTATCCCTTGGTTTCTCATCTCTTTGGTGAAACTGATCCAGTTGTCGAGTCGAGTCGATATTTTTTTGGTGGCGACTTTGGTCCCGACCCCTTTTTTTCGTTCTATCAGGCCTTCATGAACCAGTTTGTTAATGGCCTGCCTGATCGTATTTCTTGAGACCCCAAGTTTCTTGGACATGGTTACTTCCTTTGGCAAAAGCTTGTCTCCGTTTTTGTAATCCTTGCTAACGATCAAGTTTCGGAGGTACTCTTCTATTTGGGCATGTAACGGTACGGGGCTGTTTTGGTCTAACTTGAAATCCATGGTCAAATATATTCGGTAATCATCAAAGAATTATTATTCTAATATACCATTTATGTGTCAAGTTTGTCGTGTTGCTATCTTCAAAAGAATTTGGGCTTATTGCTTATGTGCCCAAATTTCCAACATTTCAATAGCCTTGTCCAATACTCCGGCAGAACCCCTGAAGGTGCCCGATCCCTCAGGTTTGTTATCTACCGTATACCATTCGTAAAAGCCGTTGTTCTTAATAACGCGGTCGGTCATGGGCAACAGTTGTTCATAGGCTTCTTTAACAAAGCCGTATCGAATGAGTTGTTGTACCATTCGACCTCCAAACCAGGTCCAGTCGCCCCCGTTTTGGTATCCGTAGGGGTACATCCCCTTGTTTTCAAAGGCCCATTCCGGATAGGGAGGGTATAAGGTAAGTCCGATCGAACCGGCGCCCGAGGCTTCCACGTTGTCTATCATTTTATTTAGTGATGTTTTGATCTGTTCTTTGTTCAGCAGCCCGGCCTCGATGGCGACCGCCGTGCCTCCGTGGTAGTAGATTTTGTTTTCGTCAAAATCGTCGGGGTAGGGCGAACCATCGAGATAAACATGGGGAATGAATTTCTGCTTTTTTTCGTCCCACAACACTTCCATCGTGTTTTTGGCGATAGTATCGCGTATTTCCTGCCATTTTGATTTTGTTTTGGGGACAAGTTCGATCATATTGTCGAGGGCTATGAGCATCATGGCATTGTCGTAAATATCGACACAATACTTGGTGTCTTCGGTAATGTAGACGCCCCATGGGTGGGCGTGCTGAACGTCGCCCCAGTCAGCGGTCGTTGCCCCGTAAATCAACCCGAACTGTTCCGCCCACCTGTGGTCTACAAGAAATTGCATGGCCATTTCCATACGCTCGGCCACGGTTTTTCCGCCAACTTCCTTGTTTAAAAAATCTTTGTTGCCTGTTTTTTTTACATACTTGTATACGGCCTGTACCAATGAACTTTCGTGGTCGGTTTCAACGGTGTTTTTATGTCCTGCATAATTTGGCTCGAGATCGGTATGGATATATTCGTAGCCCCCTTCCGTTGCAACGGCTTTTTCTTTTGGAATAAATCCGTCGACGATATTTCCGTCTTGCCCTTGCAGCTTAAAAAAGACCAAGAGGTTTTTCTCCAGTTCTTTTGGGTCAAAAACTTGGGCCGAAAGCTCAATAAAGGTATTGTAGTCCCTTATCCATACCTCGCCATAACCATCCCCTGCATTAAAACCGGTTTTCACCACTTCAATCGCTTTCGCCCTGACCTCTTGGAGGCTTTTGTCGTTTAGTATTTTATCGGCCAATATTTTGTTTTCTTTGTTTGTGGTGCATGCGGCCAATAGGCATGCGGTAATATAAAAAAAGAGCCTGTTCATCTTGTCTTTAGTTTGATGGTGATGGAGGTAATACTTTTGTTCCCCATTTTTTATTGGGCTCGGGTCCCATTTCCAATTCTAGTTTTCCTCCTTTTAACAATTCACTGCTAGGAAACCAGAAATTCTCCAATTTCTTCCCGTTCAGGGTTGCGCTTTGCACATACTTATTGTTGAAAGACGTATTTTTTGCTTCGATTACAAAGGTTTTTCCTCTTTCGTACAAGTTTCCTAAATCTATTTCGATCTTTTCAAAAAGGGGACTTCCTATCTCATAAATGGGGTCTACGCGAACTCCGCCGTCCGTTTGAAAAAGTCCTAAGGAGGCCATTATGAACCATGCGCTCATTTGGCCTTGGTCTTCATCGCCCAAATAAGCATTTGATATGCCATAACCGTAATAACGATTGATGATATCCCTGCTCCACTTTTGTGTTAGCCACGGTTTTTTTACCCAATTGAAGAGAAATGAAAAGTGCATGGATTGTTGGTTGCCCTGTGTTACCGGAAAATCCCAGTACAGCTCGTTGGGTGCATTGTACCTCCATGGGCTACTTGTCTTAAAACCGTTGTCCAAGCGTTTTGCAAATTCTTCTTCGCCGACTATGGCAGCAAGTGCGGGTACATCTTGTGGGACGAAGAATGTTAATTGCCATGCATTGCCTTCGACGTATTGAAAGTTGCCCGCTGTTTTGATAGGGTCAAAATCGGGGAACCAAGTTCCGTCGGAATGTCGGAGATGGGCAAAACCGTTATCGGGATTGATGGCATTTTTCCACCAATACCCCCTTTTGATGAATTCCTTGTATTCCTTGTCCTTGCCTAAGGCCTTTGCCAGTTGCGAAACGGCAAAGTCGTCAAAGGAGTATTCCAATGTATTTGAAAAGCGTCCTTTGTTGTAGGGTACGTAATTGTATTTTAAATAAGGAAGTAAATCCCTGTTTCCCGCATAACCATTGCCTACCTTTTGCCCCTCGGTGGTCTGCATTTTATAAACGGCTTCGAATGCTTTTTCGGCGTTGATATTGCCGACCCCCATTTGAAATGCGCTGACAATCAGTGGGATTTCGTGTTCTGCCACCATAACCGGAATATATTCCATGCCTGCCGGTCCTTTGGCCAGCCAACCATTGGCATCGTACATGGCCAATTGCGAATTCACCCATTTTGAGGACCAATCGGGGGTTACCAAATTCCAAAATTGATTTAGGTTCCAAAAGGTGTTCCAGAAGGCATCGCAGCCCAAGGCTACTCCATTGGGGTCTTGTATTTTTTGAACGTTCTCTTCGGCATCGACCCATCGGCCATCGAAATCGCTAAAAATATTTCTGCTTACCAAGGCACGGTACATGTTGGTATAAAACCTGGTTTTCTCCAGCCGGTCGTTCGATGTGATCAAAACTCTTTTGAACAAACTGTTCCAGGCCTTTTCTTGGTTGTCCCCTACTTTATCAAAACTCCAACCGAAAGGTTGGGTTATTTCCCTTTCTAAGTTGAGGGCCGCATTTTCGATGCTTACATACGAAATGCCCGTTCGCGTTTGTACCGTTTGGTTGTTATTGGTGTCAAATTCAACAAAGGCAACCACATCCTCGGGGTTTTCAACCGTTAGTTCGGTGTTTTTTGAAATCGCCGTATCGTGCTCCCCTTTCTGGTCTCCGTTTACCCAAATCCCGAAATCTTTTATGGGCCGATCAAATTCCATTACAAAATGAACGGTGTATTCCTGTGCGATATCATCCCATTCCTTGGGCTTGTCGCCGTCTTCTATAAATTGCTTTCTATAATAGCCTTCGCCCCATACAGAGGGCGATATTTGTTTGCTATAGCCTTCTATTTTATAGTCGCTTACTTTTTTGAAATGGGCTTTTTCGATTTGATAGCTGTATTCCGATGGTATTTGTAGGTCTACAAGTATTCTGGAGTTGGGTTTGTCTTTAGGGTAGGTATAGCGTTGAAAACTGGCACGGGTCGTGGCGGTAAGCTCCGCTTTTATCTTATAATCGCTCAAGAAAACCGAATAATAACCCAGCGGGGCTTGTTCTGTGTTTTTGTCAACACGTGAACGGTAACCCGAATCGGGGTCCCCGGGATCTCCGACTTCCGTAATCAAGGGGCCATTGGTGGGGAAGGTCCCCAAACCGGCCATGGTCCATTCGTGGATATGGCTAAAAGTGCCCACACTTTCAAAAGAAGGTTGGTATCCTGCTTGCCAACCTGATTTTTGGTTATCCGGACTTATTTTTACCATTCCGAAAGGCATCCAGGGGCCTGGGGCTATCATCCATCTGGAATGTCCCGTGCCTATCTTTGTGTCGACATAGTCTGAAAGCGTATTGAGCTTTTGTGGACTTCTTTCGACCTCTCCCTTTTCGACTATTTTCCCGTCGAGATAGATGGAGTAACCGCTTTGTTTTCGACGGTTTACCGCGGGCATGGGTACTTCGTAGATGTTTCTGCCATGCTCTACAACCTCTTCGAAAACAGATGTACCGTCTATGGTTACCCTTATCTTGGGGCTGCCTTGCAGGTGTTGAACGTCAAGCAATAAGGGTTGTGACCGAATGCCTTGTTCCTTTACTTCATATCGTGCAGGGGAAACGTCCCTAATAAAGGCAGTGGTAGGTTTTAACAAATCCACTTCTTTGGGCCCTTCTAGACGAATCTGGTCAAAAACCAACCAACTCCCTTCTAAAATGGTCAATTGAATGTGGTTTCCACCTTTTTTTATTAGGTCGGGGGCAATCGGAATGCTTATTTTTTGTTCTTTGGTATTTGCAACCTCGCCCTCAAGGGCTTTCGCATTACGCCCGTTTTCAAGTTTAAATTTCCAGGATTTGCCATTGACCGAAATTTTAAGGTAGGGTGGGGTCTCCGGATTGCAATCGAGAACATCTACGATTAGATGGTAATTACCCGAACGGGGTTTTGATGTGATACCGAACAAGATATTGATCTCGTGCGGACGTATACCTGCCAATCCGGAGGTACCACCCCAATAGTCGTAGGCACCGGGCAATACAAAGGGAAAATCCGTTTTCTCATGGGAACTTCCGATTAAGTAATAGCGGTCTTCCCAACCAAAGTCGTTTTCGAGGAATTTTTGGTAGTCTCCTGCTGCCAAGGCGAATTCGGAACTGCTATTGTCGGCCTTGCCAATTTGCCAAACAGTCGAATTTTGTGAGTAACACGCAAACAATGTAGTTAGCGTAACAAGTATCGGTAGTATTGAGTTTTTGTTCATATCGTTAATTTTAACAGGCTTCGTCCTTTACAAATGAAACAATGACCTTTGCTGTTGTATCGCCATTATTTACCAGTCTATAACTTTTTGCCGCTGCGGGCACGGCAAAGGTTTCTGCGTACCTGAACATTTGTGGGGCACATTTATTATCGGGTACTAGATTGATCGAAGTGCCTTCTACCAGCATTAAAATATGGCATTGCCCGTTTGTGTCTATTTCAATTTCAGTGTCGAATTCGTAGCGATAGATATCGTAGAAATGTTCTTGATGGGTAGGCAAATGAACCTTTTTCCAATCTTTGCCGCTACTTTCTATATGAGGTTTTGAAACGAGGGTTTCACGTACGTTTGCACCTTTTCTTTCAAAATTTAGATTGTTAAAGGCATGTTCTATGTTCAAGGGACGTGGCTGACCATCTAGATCCAGTCGCTGCCAATCGTACATTTTGAAGGTGAAAATGTATGGGGTGGCACTGATCTCTAGAACCATGTTGTTAATACCTGAACAGTGAACGGTGCCGTTGGGTATTAAAAACAAATCGTGTTTTTTGGCCGGAAGTTTTTGTACATATTTTTCAACATCGAGAACTTCTTTGCTCTTAAAGCTGTGCTCCAGTGCATGTCGGAATTCCTGTGGGTCGATATCCTCCTGAAAGCCTAGATATACCTCTGCATTTTCACCGGCGTCCATGATGTAGTAGGTTTCATCTTGGGTGAAGTTTTCGCCGAACTCCTTTTTTATGTAGTCGGGCTTGGGGTGGCATTGCACCGATAGGTTTCCTCCGTCGAACGTATCCAAAAAATCGAACCGAATCGGGAATTCATCTTGAAATCGTTTAGCGGCCTTTCCCAATACGTTTTCAGATTCTTGAAACATGAGCATATCGAAGGATACTTCCAATAACCTTCCATTACTTTCAAAGACGATTCCATTTTCGGGAACGATCATTTCAAAAGACCACGCGTAATTGGGTACGTCGGGGTTGAGGTCCGTAAATCGCTCTTTTATCCATTGGCCGCCCCAAACCCCTGGTTCGAACCAAGGGCGTACCCTAAAATAGCTTTTGGCCATTTTTGAGAGGCTTTGTCTTAGGGCGATTCCAGTGGTCCAAGTAGGATTTAAAGGCCTTTGTTGATCGACCACAATCGAGATTTCAGGAAGTAACCGTTTCTTTTCCTTGTTCAGCACGACCCAATCGACAAAATAAAATTGCTTGTATATTTGTTTAGGGGCCTTGGCAGTGGTAGCACCAAAATTGGTAACCGAACCTGCCCGCATTCTGTATTGGATTTCGTTTTTCGGCAAATCGAAATACACCAGCATTCCTTTGATCTGGGCTTGGGCCGCCCCGGTACCGTAGATAAGGGTAAGGTCGAAGTTGTTATCGCGGCATACCCCGGCAAGTTTATCCTTATCAAAGAAGTCGGTAAGTGAAAGGGTGGTTTTATAGCCAAAGATGGAATGGGAATCTTTTAAGAAAGGCGCCGTCATTTTTTCGATTTCACCTTCATTTTTTAAGCAGTCTTGAATGTTCAAAACCTGTACCGATAGCCCTTTGGCCCTTAATCGGTCTTTTAACGAGGTGCTTACCTCTTCCCAGTCAACGCCAATATAACCGTCTAGCAATATCACCTTTTCCTTGGCGATTACATCCGCTAGACCATCATAGCCCAAGTTGATTTTATCTTGCGCAAGGGGGAAAGCAGGATAGAGGTCGTAGGATACATTTTTGACGGATTTTTTTTCAGCAGGCATTAAATATTGACTGGTGTTCCTTTGCATTGTTTGTCGAATTTTACTTTTACAAATCGCTAATATATAAATTATATGTTTAAATGTATGAACATACTTAAATATTCTTATTTTATTGTTGTGCGATGTTCTCTTTTACCTTAACTAAAGAATGTGTCGGTCTTTTTTAAGTTATTGTTTTATAGCTATTTGTGATGCTGCAAAGGAAGGGCTGATATGATTGGATGGCTTTCTTACTATTTAGGGGCCTCAATCGAAAATTCCATAGATCTGGTACGAATGGGAGGGACGTTTTGTTTTAGAACCCATAAAGGCAGCTTCGTGGAGCTTGGGACAAATTCAACTTTCGGCCCGTCAAGGGAGGCCATCATGACCTAGGTCATCAATTGTACTGCATACTCTTTTTAATTTTACCCGCGTAAAGTGTTCAAAAATGACAAAGCCATGTCTCCGGTACATGTAGAAAAAGGCACTTCGGGCAGCGGGGGAATCCCAGTTCCTTTGAAGGGCTTGATCGCTTGTCCGGATTCCTAAAAACGTTACAAATGCTCCGAAATCCCTTTGCTATTTCCGTAGAAGAAACAATTGCAAGCCTGGGCAGTAACAAAGAAATGGGCTTGGACGAAGACAAGGTACGGCGACGTCTTGAATCTTATGGCCCCAATGAGGTTCCGGGGCAGGCCCCCAAAAAACGATGGCGCATCCTGGCCGACCAAGTATTGGATCCCATCATTTACATCTTGGCGGTGGCCGCCTTGCTGGCCTTTATGTTCAACGATCCCTTGGAAGGCTTTGCCATCCTCGTCGTTATCGTGATTTCCGTATCCATCGGTTTTTTTATGGAGTTGCAGGCGGTGCGTTCGCTGGAGGCCCTTCGAAAAATGGGCCAAACCACGGTCGTGGTGGTAAGGGGCGGCCATCAGATGGCCATCGCGGCTTCGGAACTGGTCCCCGGAGATCTCATTCTGTTGGGGCCGGGCGACGTGGTCCCCGCAGATGCCCGCTTGATCCAAGTCGATAACCTTACCGTAAAAGAATCCGCCCTTACCGGGGAGAGTATTCCCGTTGCCAAGTTCACGGATGTGGTGGCCGACGGAACCCCAATTTCCGACCAGGGCAATATGGTGTTCAGGGGAACGGTCGTGGTGGCCGGATCGTGCAGCGCCATCGTTACGGCAACAGGTAAGGACACCCAATTGGGACATATACAGCAAATGGGTATCGATGCCCAAAAGGAGAGCACGCCCCTGGAGAAAAAACTGAACCGCCTGAGCAGGGCGCTTATTGGCTTGGTCTTGTTCCTTGCGGCCTTAATTGTGCTTATTGGCGCGATTAGGGGCAAAGACCTCCTGTTGATGATCGAAACGGGTGTGGCGCTTGCGGTAGCGGCCATACCCGAAGGCTTGCCGATAGTGGCAACGGTGGCCTTGGCCCAAGGTATGCTCAAACTGGCCCAAAAAAAGGTGGTGATCAAGAAAATGGAAGCGGTTCAGACCTTGGGGGCCACCACGGTAATCTGCACGGATAAGACCGGGACCCTCACCGAGGACAGGATGAAGGTACATGCGCTAGTTTTCGGGGAGACATTTATACCGGATGTGTACCAAGCCGACGAGACCTTGCTCAAGGGCCTCAAGGGAAACAGGGTTTTCGAAGAAATGATGAGGACCGGCATACTCTGTAACAATGTGGATTTCAAGGCGAAGCAAAAACGGGGCGATTCCATAGAGCTGGCCCTAGTGGAATTTGCGGAATATATGGAATATGGGGTGGCTACCCTTAAAAAGAACAACCCCGAAATACTCGAGCTCCCTTTCGATGCCGAACGAAAGCTTATGGCAACGGCCCATAGAGACAGTGAATACTTCGATGTCTATGTTAAGGGAGCTTATGAGAACCTTGTCGGCCGTTGCGATAGCATTATGGGGTCCGATGGAACTGCGGCATTCAACAATAAGGGCGAATGGGAGGAAAAGGTAGATCGTTTGGCCTTCCAAGGCTTGCGTACCCTGGCGTTCGCCCATAAAAGGGTGAAGGAAATGCCCAAAAGGGAAACCCTACTTCAACAACTTACCTTCTTGGGGGTAGTGGGCTTTATCGATCCTGCTAGGGAAGATGTAAAAACGACCATCGCCATTTATAAAAAAGCGGGTATAAAAGTGGTCATGGCGACCGGAGACCATCCGGGAACCGCCAAAAAAATTGCGGAAGAAGTGGGCCTGGTACAAGACGGAGCCTCCCCCATGGCCGTATTGCGGGGCATAGACCTTGTAAAAGGGGACTTCCAGACCGATAAGGGCTCCAAATTGCGGGAAGCCGTAGTCTTTGCCAGGGTAACCCCAGAGCAGAAACTGAACTTGGTCAAATTCTATCAAAGGAACAACCATATCGTGGGCATGATCGGCGATGGTATCAACGACGTACCCGCCCTCAAAAAAGCGGATATCGGCATTGCCATGGGCATACGCGGTACCGAAGCCGCCCGCGAAGCGGCCGATGTTATTTTAAAGAACGATAAGTTCACCGCCATAGAACTGGCCATTCGGCAAGGTAGGGTCATCTTTCAGAATATCCGTCAATTCGTGGTATACCTTTTATCATGTAATCTGGCGGAGATCGTGTCGGTCGCCGTGGCGGCCCTGTTTGATCTTACTTCCCCCTTGCTGCCCTTACAGATCTTGTTCCTGAATTTGGTCACCGATATCTTTCCGGCCTTGGCCCTGGGGCTGGGAAAGGGGGAAAAGGACATTATGAGGCAGCCGCCCAAAAAACCAAAGGAACCCATTTTGGGCCGTTCGGACTGGTACGAAACCCTTGCCTACGGTCTTTGCATCAGTGCCGCGGTACTTGGTATGGTGGTATATTCCCATTACAGTTTGGGGCTTTCGGCCCAAATTACGAACAATATGGCCTTCTATACCTTGGTATTGGCCCAACTGCTCAACGTTTTCAATATGCCCAAAAGCAGGGAATCTTTTTTTAAAAACGAAGTCACGGTCAATCCCTGGGTATGGGGCGCCATCGTCCTCTCCTTGTTGATTGCCTTCGGAATCGTCCTTATCCCGACTGCTGCAAAGGCACTCAACCTTATGCCATTGTCGGCAGTGCAATTGGGTTTGGTCGTACTGTTCGCCTTGGGGGGCTTGGTGGCCGCACAGGCCGTCAAGCACTTGGGCAAGGGTCTTGTCACAACCTCCCAAGGTTAGTTCGGTATCCAAGCCGCCTTGAAGGACGGGTTCAAAACACCCGGATATTATTTCGCTTACTGATCTTGGTCATAGTATTACTGCCCACTAGTCTGCAATTTTGGGTATATGATATTTAAAAACAGTAAGGATGGAAACGCTAAAATATTACGAAAGCAAAAAGGGATTCAATGTATTTGTAGCCAGTACCTTTGTCGATTTAAAGCGGTTAAAAAAAGAAAACGACAAATCGGCATTCAACGACTTGTTGCTGAAAACGCTGCATCAGGTACGGCGCTACATCTCCAGTAGAATTGGCACGGCCTTGACCAAGGGCAACCTGCCCCATGGGAAATACAAGACCGATGATTTTATCGATCAACTTTTTATCGAAGCCTACGACCATTTCGATGAGGTGACGAATGAAAACGAATTGCATCCTTGGCTGTTCAAAAAAGCGGACGAGCTTTTGGAGGAAACCATTGTGGACGAGGAATTCGATGATTATTTCTTAAAGAACATCGACGACTACTCAAAGGCCGAATGGGATGCCATGGAAGAAAAATTCAGTACCGATGGCGATGGCGACCTAGTGATGATCGAGGAACTCGACGATAGCTCCTATCCCAAGAACGACTATGTGCTGAACCGTGCTTTTATTGAAAACAACAAACAGAAGCTTCAAGACAAACTGGACCGGGAACTAGGCGAAGAGGAGATGGCAAAACACACGAAAATGGTATTGCACAACCTGCCCTTGCCCATGCGGACGGTTTTTGAACTGGCGACCGAATACGAATTTTCCCTAGAGGAAATCGCCGTGATCCGAAACGAGAGCTTAGATCAGGTACGTAGGCTCTTGGACACGGCCAAAAAAAGTATCGAGCTTAGTTTCTTCAATAGGTACGCCTCCGACAAGTAGTCTGGACAGCCTTTGGGGCGGCCAAGGAATGGGATTCATGTATTTTTAAAAAAGGCTATGGTTTCACTGTGGTCGGGGTGCCCGTAGCAGGAAGGCAAAACCCGAATTAGGCTTTCGGCACCCTTTGCTTTCTAAGTTTTGTAGGGGTATCGATAAAGGGCGTGAAAAACGGAAAAGGCCGAAACCGCACCAAGAAAGGCCATGGCCATATCCTTTTGGGCGTCCCAAACATCGCCTTGGGTACCCAAATAGGAAATCCCTTGTTCCACAAAGAAGACATCGGCCACCAACCATTCGATGATTTCATATAGGCCACTGACCGAAAGGCATACCATGATGGGCAGTACGAAGGCCAAACGTTTGGGGAATTTCAACCATTGTGAGAAGCATTCCTGCAAGGGGTAATAGAGTAAAAAACCGAAGCAGAAATGTACCAATCTGTCGTACGGGTTTCTTCGGGAAGCCAAAAAATCCTGCAGCCAAAATCCAAAGGTGTTTTCGGCATAGGAGTATTTTGAACCATATACGTGTAGGCATAAAAAAATACAGATCAGCAAATAACTAAAGTTGCTGAACCTGTATCTCTTAAACGAAAATATCAAAAAAAGTAAGGAAACGACCGTCAGGGTATTTTCGATGAGCCAATTGTAAACATCTGTCGTTCCAATTAGGGAATTGGACCATACCACGACAAACAAAAGCATAAAAATGCGCAACCCTATTTTCCCGGAGACGATGCTATTGCCAATTATCATTGATCAAGATTTCGCAAGGATCCATTTGTATTGGGGATGGAACGCTTACCGGCCGTTCCAGGAAAGGGCAGCCCCCAACCTGGTTCATTTTCCTTGGTGTTCGAACACGGTTTGGCTTCCCCACTTTTATATTTCTTGATCGGCCTAAAAGATGTTGCCCAGTTTCTTAAGGTTGATACCCAGGAAAATCCTGAAAATTCCGGCGGTTATAAGGGCAAAGGCCGTCATATATACAATACTGAGACCGGCAAACAACGGATTAGCCAAGAGCAAAAAGGAAAACAACAGGGTTGTGATGCTCCAAAACAACAACCAGCCCCATTGGGGTATTCCCGCCGATTTTAATTGAAAGGACAGGCCTATCGACAATATGCTTTGGAACAGCAGCCAAAAACCTACATAAAGCGGTAAGATGGCCATGGTCATCAAAGGATGGGCCAGGAGCAAAATGCCGATAATCAAGTCTAGGATACCTCCGGCTAGGTACCAGCCCCAATCCGTCATTTGGTTTTTATTGGAAATGGAAAATACGATTTGGAATATTCCGGATACAAAAATGAAGGCGCTAAAGAGAATACTCAGCGATATATAGCTTTCCAAAGGGGTTCGCATGACCCATACCCCTGCAACGATGTACAGTAGCCCGATTAAGATGGATATCCACCAATTTTTTATGGCTCTTTGGGCCGATTCTAAAATTGTTGCCATGTTTCTATTATTTCAAAGTTTTTGAGCTGAATGATGTGCATAGGCTATGCCAAGCTCTTTCATACCAAGTGTCCGTGTTAAAAAACAGGACCAGTTCTTGTTTCCCTATTTTACAATGGCTTCCGCTTACTGTAAAAAACCGGGGTCCTTATAAGCCGGGTTCGGGTATTTGTAAAATCCCTCGCCTGTAGAAACACCTAGTTTATTTTTATCGATATAGTTTTCTTTTAGGTATTTTACCGTTTTTAGTTTTATCTTGTCCTGGGTTTTTTCCGCGGCCATTTTATCAATGTTATAAGCGGTCGTAATACCTACCACATCGAGAATACCGAAAGGCCCCACGGGGGCTCCCGTTGCCTTCATCCAGGTTTTGTCTATGGTTTGGGGATCGGCCACTTCGGTGACCAATAAACGGGTGGCGGCACTTAACAAGGGCACCAACAACGAGTTTAGGATATACCCGGGCTGCTCTTTGTGCAGGGGCAGGGGAAGCATACCGATGGCTTTGGCAAATTCTACAACGTCCTCAAAAACCTTGGGGTCGGTCGTTGCATGCCCCATAATTTCCGCGGTATTGTGAAGCCATATGGTATTGGCGAAATGCAAGGCCAAAAATTTTGAAGGCCTGCCCGTAGCTTCCGCAAATTGACTCGGTAATAGGGTAGAGGAGTTTGTGGCGAATACGGTTTTTTCGGGAGCCACCTTGGCCAATTTTTTATAAAAATCCGTTTTTATGGCCGGATTTTCGGGTACGGCTTCGATAAGCAGGTCGGCATTTTTGACCGCTTCTGCCAAATCGGAGGTGTAACTTAAGTTTTGACCTGTTTTGGCGATTTGCTCCTGTGTGGCGTTTAGATCGTTTTTATAGGCCTTTGAAAGGGTGTCAAATTTGGCCTTCGCCTTTTCCAGAACATCGTCGTTAATATCGTAAACGGTTACATTAAATCCGTGAAACGCGGTTTGAAAGGCAATCTGATAGCCTAAAACACCGCTTCCGGCGATGGTAACATTTTTATAGTTCATGTCGAAGCTTTTTAATTGTTCCTCCTTGTCTTTCTAATCGCTGTAAGGAGGGGTGATGAATCATTTTATTGTAGATGCGAGCGTAGCATCCAAGCGGTTTTCTCGTGTTGTTCCATCAGTCCGGTAATATAATCGGTGATGCCTTCGGCTTGCCATTTATCCGCAATGGGCTTAATTTCTTCCCTTAAGAAAATAATAATGCTCTCATGGTCTGCCAACAGTTCGGCAAATAGGCTTTGGCTGTCGTTCTTGCCTTTTGTCTTTTCGGTAAGATGCGTTAATTCCAAATATTGTTTTAAGGTTGCGGGCACATAATGGCCTATCGCGCGTATTTTTTCGGCAAGGGTGTCGACAATCTCCTGTTGCTCATTGTAGAGGGTCTCTAAATAAACGTGGACGGTATGAAAATCAGGACCTTCAACGTTCCAGTGAAAATTCAGGGTTTTGGAATAGAGCACAAATTCGTCGGCCAAGATCTTGGCCAATTGATCGGCAATGGCTTGTCTGTTTTCTGCTGGAATTCCGATGTTGGGTGTCTTCATTTTTTACTGTTTTAAAGATTACGATATAAAGGTATTCCGGTCGCAAAGGAATTAGCATGACATACGTCAGGAAACCTTTTTTTAGGAAGAATTTAAGGTTTGGGCTACTTTGCCCGTAAAAGGCCTTACCCATTTATTGCGATGCCTTCCCGATTTGATGCAAGGGCACCTTGGTTTATAGGCAAAGGGAGCAACGTGTAACCGGTCTTGGTCTTACACATGGTTTATAAGGATGAACAAAACACCGACCACGATAATGGCACCAAAGGAATATCCTACAAACTTTCCGGTAGTTTTGGAACCTTTGAAAACACTGATACCCAGTTTTACGAGCATGTTGCTCAAAACGGCGGCAATGATGACCGATGAGGCCGTTTTTAGTTTTTCGGGATCCAGGGAAAATTTGGCCATGCTTATGGTAATGGCATCCGTATCGGCCAATCCGGAAATAAGGGCCGAGTAGTACAATCCGCTTTCGCCAAAAAATTGGTTGCTGTAGAAAACGGCAAACAGAATAACGATATAAATGGCCCCAAAACCTAGGGCACTCAATATGTTCAAAGGGTTTCCGATCTTTATGTTGGTGTCCGTTTCTTTCGAGTCCCTTTGGATCAAGATCAGGGATACCACCAAACAAATTAGGGTCAGTAGCGAAAAGGGAAGCGCCAAATAGGTTAAAAGGGAACTATTGAAAATATATACCAAAAGGGCCAATCTGGGGAACATAATGGCCGAGGCCATAACGATACCGGCGGCATATTTTTTTGATAGTTCGGGCGATTCCTCGCTTCGGGAGGCATAGCTCCAGGCCACGGCGGTACTGGAGATGAGGCCACCAAGAACGGCGGTCAACAAAATGCCCCGCTTGGAGCCGACGTACTTGACCAAAAAATAGCCTATGAAGTTCAAAAAGGAAACGATCACCACTATGGAGCCGATCTCGAACGGGTTCAGCAGGTCATTGGGACCGTAGTTCTTATTTGGAAGAAAGGGCAATATCAAAAGTGCAATGATCGAAAACTTGATAAAGGCAAAAAGCTCCTCAGAGGTGATGTTGCTGATCACGGAGCGGAACCTGGTCTTCAACGAAAGTAGGGTAACAATGATCACCGATGTGGCAACGGCATCCCTGTAATATTCTGCCGAAACCATAGCTCCCAAGACAAAAGTGGCGATCAGGGCCAGGTTGGTGGTGAGGCCCTGGCCATATTCCTCTTGTTTTTGGTAACTGGGGTTAAGGGCCAAAAAAAGGATAAAGGCGGCCAAACCGATTATCAACAACCAAACGGTAAATTTATCCGTTAGGTTTTCCAAGGTAAATCCTAAAATGGCTACGATCGGAAAGGTGCGGATGCCGGCAAATCCTTGGCCCTTTAACCGGTCGTATTCCCTCTCAAGGCCGATGATCAAACCTATGCCCATACTTATAAGTATGCCGAGAATATAACTATCGTTAAGATCGTTGATGCCTTCGAAATTTATCATCTGCTCGCCGGGTTAATGGTAAATGATTTCTAAAATTGATCGTTTCTAAAAATGGATATTACAATGTAAAACCCCAAGATGGCCGACAATACAAAACCGATGGCGCCCAATAAGGGAATACCGTTGATCAAGGGCGGCATCTGGGCCATGACCAAGATCGATGATCCAATGGACAGGGCCGCGATGATAACGGCAAATACCAAGCGGTTGACCGATTTGCTCGTGGCGTTATGAAACTCTTTGAGTCCCTTGTGCTCGTGTACCACGACCAGCTTGCCGTCCTTTATTTTTTTAAGGATGCTGTTAATGTCTTCGGGCAGGGTGTCCACCAGATTATTAAAGTCCTGAAGCCGGTTAAGGTTCTTTTTGAACAGCCGTTTCAGGCTGAATCTTTTACTGATAATCTTTGAGGTATAGGGCTCTAGGTTCGCTGTTATGTTGAATTCCGGATCCAGTCTTCTTCCTACGCCTTCTATGATTATAATGCCCCTGATCAACATATACATATAGTGGGGCAGAATAATTCTGTTCTCGTACAGTACGGTTTTGAAGCGATTGAGTATAGGGCCCACTTTTATGTTTTGAATGGCCGTGTTGCTAACGCCCTCAATCAGCCCGTATAGGTCTTGCTCCAATTTTTTTTGATCGGGGATATCCGTTTTTACGGCAATTTTCTCAAGCAAATGGATTGTTTTTTTGACATCCTTGCGCATAAAATGGAGTAGGAGGTCGCCCAGGGCCTCTTTGTCGCTCGGCAGTACGGTACCCATCATCCCGAAATCCAAAAAACAGATCTGGGCCTCGTCGGGAAGCACAAAAATGTTTCCCGGGTGCGGATCGGCATGAAAGAAGCCATGTTCCAGAATTTGCTCCAGATATAGGTCTACCCCCACTTTGGCCACGGCAGAAGGGGAAATGTTGGCGGCCTTGAGGCGATCGGTTTCCGATACTTTGATGCCATCGATATATTCCATACAGATCAGGCGGTTCGTAGAAAACTGTCGGTAAACCTTGGGGACATGGATCATTTCGTTGCCCTCAAAGTTCTTGGCGAATTTTTCCGTATTGTCCATTTCCCGCAAAAACTGAAGTTCTTCGCCGATGCTTTGCTCAAAGGAGTCGATGATGCGTACGGGTTGAAAGGCTTGGGCCTGTGTGCTGTGTTTCTCGAGGGCCTTGGCTACCTGTTTCATGATCATCAGGTCACTTTCGATGACTTCTTCGATGTTGGGACGTTGGATCTTGAGCACTACGTCATCCCCATTTAACAATCGTGCCCGGTGTACCTGTGCCAAGGAGGCTGCGGCCAAGGGTTCGGGCTCGATGGACAGAAAACAATCGGACGGGGCTCTGTTCAGTTCCGTCTCGATGGCCTTTTGCACATCAAAGTTTTTTAGGTTGGGGGCATGGTCTTGCAACTTTTCAAGTTCCTTTACGAGTTCGGGGGGAAGCATGTCTTCCCTGTTGCTAAAGATTTGCCCCAGTTTTACATAGCTCGGACCCAGTTCTTCGAGCACCATACGAATGCGTTCGTAGGTAGATAGGGAAAGGTTCTTTTTAGTATCCGGATGCCCGCCCAAGTAACTTTTCGGAATCATCTTGGCGATGCCGCTATTTACCAAAACGTCCTCAAAACCATATTTGGCGAGGACGTTGAACACGGTTGCATACCTTTTGATCTCTTTTTGCTTCGGAATCTTAAATGCGGCCATAGGCGAGGGTGTCGTTACATGTATTTGGACAGAAACTGAAAGAAATCCTTCTTCAGGTCGGCATAAATCTGTCTTTGGGTCTCCATTTTTTCACGAATATCCGTATGGGTTTTTACCATGGGAACATCCATAGATTCGCTGTGCCGCGAAATGTTCATTTCGTGCTTGTTGATGGTTTCCTGTATTTCAGCGATGACATTGCCATGGATCATAAACTGGTTTTGGAAACGCTCCAATTGGGCGAGAACCTCCTTGTCGGTCCACCGTGTCACGAGTTCGCTTAACCTGTTTTTAAAAGACTTGAGTTCATCGTTCCAAAAAGCAAGTTCAGACTCCCATAGTTTATGCTCAAAATGTAAATCGGAATTGTTGATAACCGTTGTTTCCATAATATGACTATTTATTAGGGTTACTATTAATTTTATTGCCCGGTGCCCGATGAACGGGCGAAACTATACTTCGTTGTTGATGATGGATAATTGGGGGTCGTCATGCTTGTTGTTTTTCTCGGTCGTATGTGTCCCTCGTTTTCCCAAAATCCTTTCCAAATCTTCTTTTTCGGCCACTTCATGTTGCAATAGATGTTGGGCCAGCTCTTCCAGTTCTTCCCTGTGTTCTTGCAACAGCGCCTTGGTCCTTTCATAAGCCCCGTTAATGGTAGCCTGTACTTGGGTATCGATCAACTGGGCCATAGATTCGCTGTAGGGCTTGCCTATGATCCGGTCGTTTTGTCCCGAAGAGTCATAAAAACTAAGCGGGCCAACCTTTTTGTTCAGTCCGTAGTACGATACCATGGCGTAGGCCTGCTTGGTCGTTTTCTCAAGGTCGTCCAAGGCTCCGGAAGAAATCTCGTTAAATACGATTTCCTCTGCGGCCCGCCCGCCCAGCGAAGCACACATTTGGTCCATAAACTGTGATTTGGTCACAATTTGCCTTTCTTCGGGCAAATACCAGGCGGCACCGAGCGATTTGCCCCGTGGAATAATGGAGACCTTAACCAATGAATCGACATTTTTCAGGTACCAGCTTACCACGGCATGTCCGGCTTCATGATGGGCGACGGTTTCTTTTTCCTTTTGGGATATGATTTTGCTCTTCCGCTCCATGCCTCCCACGATACGGTCCCGGGCCGCCATAAAATCACGAAAATGTACAAGGTCTTTTTTCTTTCGGGCCGCTATCAAGGCCGCTTCGTTACAGATGTTGGCGATATCGGCCCCTGAAAAACCGGGACTCAACTTGGCCAAGGCCGTAACATCTACATCCTTGGCAAGTTTAAGGGGCTTGAGGTGGACCTTGAATATTTCTTCGCGCTCTTCCTTGGTAGGCAGTTCGAGGTAAATATGGCGGTCGAACCTACCGGGTCTTAAAAGGGCTTTGTCCAATATATCGGGCCGGTTGGTGGCGGCCAATACGATAACGCCCGTATTGGGACCAAAACCATCCAATTCGGTCAACAGCTGGTTTAAGGTGCTTTCGCGTTCGTCGTTGGTCTGGAATGAGTTGCCCTTGCCACGGGAGCGGCCTATGGCATCTATTTCATCGATAAAGACGATACTGGGCGTCTTTTCTTTGGCACGTTTGAACAGGTCGCGTACCCTTGAGGCACCGACACCTACGAACATTTCAACAAATTCGGATCCCGACATGGTAAAGAAAGGCACCTGTGCTTCGCCGGCCACGGCCTTGGCGATCAGGGTCTTTCCCGTGCCCGGAGGGCCTACGAGCATGACCCCTTTTGGTATTTTGGCACCCAATTTGGTGTAGGTCTCCGGATGTTTTAGAAAATCGACGACCTCCATAACCTCGGTCTTGGCTTCCTTTAAACCTGCTACATCAT
The DNA here is from genome assembly GCF_900141855.1 of Pseudozobellia thermophila. Lineage (GTDB taxonomy): Bacteria > Bacteroidota > Bacteroidia > Flavobacteriales > Flavobacteriaceae > Pseudozobellia > Pseudozobellia thermophila. The sequence goes on along the minus strand of NZ_FQYU01000002.1, from coordinate 906,605 downwards.
CGAAGGTAACGGCACTTGTAGTACCCTTGTCCACCAACTTGGCGGTAGACTTGCCGATATTCATCATGGAACCGCCCATGCCCCCGCCATTTCCCATTCGTTTGAACATATAGAGCCAGAACAAGATCAAGATGGCTATGGGCAGGATCCACGAGAGGGCCGTGAACCAATTGGTGCGGTTTTGGTAACGTATATCTATTTTTTCGGATGGAAGAAAGTTGCTTTGTGCCTTTTCCAACTTGCTTTCAAAGTTCTCTATGGAACCGATGGTCATTCGGTATTGGGGGCTTTCAATAGTACTGAAAAGATTGGTAGCCGTATCTTCGGAATTCTGGGCGTCGTCGGTACTTTTCTTAAGGTAAATCTCGGCAAACTCCCTATTGACGACTATTATTTTTGAAATCTTGTTTTGCGTCAGAAGGGAATCTTGAAGAAAGGTCCAACTGACTTCTTTCGCTCCCGAAATCGGACTTGAAAAAAATGAAAATGCCAGTAAAAATCCAAAAAACAACAAGTAGATCCAACTGTAATTGAACCCTCCCGAAGGAAATCTTTGTTTTTGGTCCTTTGGTGTATCGTTGTTCCTTTTCTGTTCCATACTACTCCAATACCGTAAATTGGTTCAACGCCTCCAGGGCCTCACAACCGTAAATGAGGGCGGGTCCACCGCCCATCATTACGGCTACGCTAATGGTCTCTAATATCTCTGCGGAGCTGGCGCCCGATTTTATGGCATCGTGGACGTGAAAGGCGATACAACCATCGCATCGTACCGTAATGGCAATGCCCAATGCAATAAGTTCCTTTGTTTTTGAGGAAAGTGCCCCCTCGGCGGTACTGGCCTTGTGCAGCTTGTTGAAACTACCAATGGTTTCGGGTATGTCGGCCCCCAGTTCCTTTATCAATCTTGTAAGGTCGTTATAGTGTTTGGAATAGTCTTTGATCATGGCGCATTGCTTTAAGGGGTGGACTGTTTTTGTACTAACCTTGATGTATTGCTAAATACAGTTCAAAACTATTTTAAACCGCGGAGTTGACATATGATTAAAATCAGTAAACCGGGGTAATTTGCACATTCTTGCGGTACATAAAATAGGACGGGCCGCATCATTTTTAAGATGTCGTTTCGCCAAGGGTTTATACCTTCGTGGAATAAGGGAAAAACCTATACAGGTGGTTCTGGGCCTTGGGGATCAAAGGCCGTTGTCGATCCGATCAGGTGGCCCTTCAAGTCGGGTAGGGCCCACGTTTGTACCGCCCTTATGAATTTTGTGTTTTATGTTCGTCTAGATAATGCTCCAACAACTGCTTTAGGCTTTCGAGGTATTCTTGCATGACCACTTTGTCCATATGCGGATACTTGCTTACGGGCAAGGTCATGGGGTTTTCGTCCAAAGAGCGGTAGAGTTCGGGGTAATCGGTTTCGATATGTGTGGTGAGTTGTGTGATCTCGTTGAGTATTCGCTGTAAGTCTTTCATCTTAATTGTTTTTTAGGTTGCGCTTTCCGTATGCTTGTCCCGAATCTTTCCGAGTATAGGCGTTATTTGACCTGGGGCAATACGATCAAGGGCTTCTCGGTCTTAAAAGCGACGCTTTTGATGATGTTCGGTCTCACTAATTTTTGAAAGAAACCATGGTCCGTCATCAAAAGGGCCATCATGCCCATACTCTTGTTCGTCTTTTCGATTTCAATCAGGGTATTGGCCACCGAATCACGTTGTTTGATCTCAAAAAACAAATGCTTGCTTCCCTTTAAAACATTTCTTAGGATGGCCTTGTTCGTTTCTTGCTCCTCGCTCAGGGATTCTTCGGTCTTTATGTGAACGACGTTCAGGGTAGCGTTCCATAGTTTGGCGATGTCGATCAGGGGTAGGAGCTCAATAGGGGAAAAGGCATGTTTGAAATCGGTGGCAAAAACTAGTTTTTTCAGATCGGTGTATTCGTAGGCCACGGGTACCATCACAATGGAACAATTGTCTATATACTTAATCAGGTCGAGGGTATTACTGCCCACAAAGATTTCACGAAGGGCCGATAAGCCTTTGGTTCCCATAAAAATATAATCGGCACCCGTATCTTTTACGGTACGGCTCGTTAAACCAAGAACGGTATCGGATTCCATAATTCCCTCAAAACGGTGCTCGCTTGCCGTATTCTGTGCTTGCAGCCTTTTTACCAGTTGGTTGAGGTCTTCTTGCATGTCTCCCTTCGTCTTTTCCGAAGAAGGTACGCTGTGGTAGGCATGTAGGATGTAAAACCTACATACTTCGTTTTTGAAAAGATGAAGGGCATAGTCGATGGCCTTTTGTGCATTCTCCGAAAAATCGGTGGGGATTATAATTTTTTTCATTATTGTAGTAGGTTTTTAAACTTGGGTTATCTTAAATCCGGTATGGGTGGCCCCTTCCTATGAGGTCAAATGAAGTCGGCGCACCGTTTCCTCGGCATCGATCGTGTATTCCGTGACCTTAAAGACCCCTCTTCGGTTCTTCCTAAAGTCCTTTACAAAGGTTTGTATCTCATCTTCCAAGTGTTCGTGCTCCGTTCTAAAGGCATGGGAGTCGTAGGTGAAGGGATTGTCGATCAATTCGGCCAAATGATGCAGGTGCTTCTTCGTTTTTTCGAGCAAGGCCGCAGCTCGCTTGTCCATTTCAAGTAGGCTCTGTTCAATTTCCTGGACCCTATCTATGTTCTCCTTTTTGGAGATATACAGAAAGAACCTGTCGATCAAACCGCGTAAAAATTTTAGGTCATCGCTATAAAATTCCAGATCCGATTGCCAATGTTCGGTAAGGGAATAAAGGTCTTGCCAATCGGCTTCATGAATGTACCCGTCTTTGGGCCTGTTTCTAAACGTGCTCATGTCATTGTGAATTTGTGGGGATAAAGGTAGTCGGGCGACCAAATAAATACTATGACCTAAATCATATTAAAATACATTAAGACTTGTACCGCTTTTATCGACTTGTGATAGCCGGTTTTACCGTTCCTTACTCCCCCAAAAAGGCGGGTATCATCAGATTTAGGTTCGAGTACGGGCCGAAAGCCGGGCATGGGCTTCGGGCCGTTGATGCCAATGTAAAGAAAGTGGCTTGTTTCGCCTATGGTTGATAAAATGTTAAAATATTTCAGGTCGATCTGTCGTCGGATTAAAAAAGAATTTTCTTGAGGAAGGGGTAAGGCGGCGTTCTTTCTTTTGTGTAATCTATGTCTTTATGTGGTTGTGTATAATTTATTGATTACAAGCATTTTGCAGGTGTTTCTTTTTGATATGTGCTTGGATTTTTTTTTGAAGTTATCCAGAATTGTTGATAAAAGCGTTGAAAAACTTTGGGCGATGACCGAAGATTGAAAGCTATTGTGTCGGACCTTTACAGCTCTCTTAGTAAGAACGTCATTAACTTTTTTTTAACATGGAAATTACGGAAGTCATCAAAAGGGACTTTACCACAAAACCCTTTCATTTACATAAAATCACCAATGCAATTCTTAAGGCCATGACCGCGGTGGAACACGGGGGACTACCGGAAGCGGAATCGATTTCCAAAAACGTGTATGCGGCCCTTTTGGAAAGAAAGAAGGAGGATGACGCCTATAAACCTACCGTGGAGGAAGTGCAGGATTTTGTGGAGAACAAGTTGATGGAAGGTGGTTTTTTCGACGTCGCAAAGGCCTATATACTGTATCGTAACGAACAGGCACAAAAAAGAAAGCCGAACATCTTTGAAAAGCGTGTCAACCTGAAACCGTACGAATACCCGGCCCTATACGAATATGTCCCTGCCATAAGACATTCTTACTGGATCCATACGGAATTCAACTTTACCAGTGATATCCAGGACTTTAGGACGCGATTGACCGATACCGAGCGCAGTGCCATCAAAAATACGATGTTGGCCATATCGCAAATAGAGGTGGCCGTAAAAAGCTTTTGGGGAGATATCTACCACAAGATGCCCAAACCCGAAATAGGTTCGGTGGGGGCTACTTTTGCCGAGAGCGAGGTAAGGCACCACGATGCGTACTCCCACCTCTTGGAGATCTTGGGGCTGAACGAGGAGTTCAAGACCTTGAAGAAGAAGCCCGTGATCATGAAAAGGGTGCACTACTTGGAAACGGCCCTTAAAAATGCCAAGAGCGAGGACAACCAGGAATATTCGGAATCCATTTTGTTGTTCTCTTTGTTCATAGAGCACGTATCGCTGTTTTCCCAGTTCTTGATCATCATGGCCTTCAACAAGTACAAGAACATGTTGAAGGGCATTTCGAATGTGGTCGAGGCCACATCAAAGGAAGAGCAGATCCACGGCGATTTTGGCATCGACATCATCAATATCATTAAGGAGGAAAATCCGGATTGGTTCGATGCGGAATACCACAACATGATCCAGGATATGTGCAAAGAGGCCTTTTCTTCCGAGAGCGACATCATCGATTGGATATTCGAGGCAGGCGAGCTCGACTTCTTGCCCAAGGTATTGGTGAAAGAGTTTATCAAAAAACGGTTCAACGATTCGTTGAACAGCATAGGTATCGATAAGGTATTCGAGGTCGATGACGAACTATTGGCCCAGACCGAATGGTTCGATGACGAGATCATCGGGACAAAACATGGCGATTTCTTCGTAAAACGCTCTATCAATTATAGTAAACGAACACAAAGTATAACCAGCGACGACTTATTTTAAATGAACGATTCGAAATTAAATCTAGAAAACAACCTGCAGAAAGAAACCGTATTGAAGGGTACGGAACAACTGGTACAGGCCAGAAAAGAGACCCTTAAAAACTTGGCCAACGAAAAGGAGCAGGGCTTCAAATGGTTGAACGACCACAGCCGTAACTTCTTGGCTTCGGGCTACCTGACCGAAGGGGTTACCCCAGAGGAACGTATTCGCGAAATTGCCGATAGGGCGGAGCAGATTTTAAAGATCCCCGGATTTTCGGACAAGTTTTACGGTTATATGAGTGAGGGGTTTTATTCGCTGGCTTCACCGGTATGGTCCAATTTCGGAAAGGAAAGAGGACTGCCCATTAGCTGTTTTGGGTCGCACATAGACGATGATATGGGGAATATTCTCTTTACCCAGTCGGAAGTCGGTATGATGTCCAAGCTAGGTGGGGGTACCTCGGGGTATTTCGGCAAGATAAGACACCGGGGCGCAGAGGTAAAGAATAACGGACAGGCATCAGGGGCCGTTCACATCATGCAGCTTTTTGAGTCGATGGTAGATGTCGTAAGCCAAGGGTCTGTACGTCGTGGGCGTTTTTCTCCCTACTTGCCCGTAGAGCATCAGGATATTGAGGAATTCTTGGAAATCGGTACCGAAGGTAACCCGATACAAGAGCTTACCCACGGGGTAACCGTAACCAATGAATGGATGCAGGAAATGGTGGACGGCGATGTCAAAAAACGCTCTATCTGGGCCAAGATATTGCAGCGTAGGGGAGAAATGGGCTATCCGTATATCTTCTTTAAGGACAACGCGAACAACGGTGCCGCCGATGTGTATAGGGATAAGGACCTTCCCATATATGCCAGTAACCTTTGTACGGAAATCATGTTGCCGTCCAACGACAACTGGTCCTTCGTATGTGTGTTGTCTTCCGTCAACCTATTGCACTACGATAAATGGAAGGACACGGATGCCGTAGAGACCATGGTTTTCTTTCTCGATGCCGTAATTACGGAGTTCTGTGAGAAATTGGAGGCCTACCGCGATTCCGACAGCCGTGAAGACCGTCAGACCTTCCTGTTCATGGAGCGCGCCTATAACTTTGCGAAAGACAATCGTGCCTTAGGCTTGGGCGTCTTGGGATGGCACTCCTTGCTACAGTCGAAAATGTTGCCTTTTGACAGCCAGGAAGCCTATAACCTGAACAGTGAAATTTTCAGGGTAATCAAGGAAAAATCGTACAGTGCTTCCGAAGATTTGGCGAAGCGTTTCGGGGAGCCGGAAGTTTTAAAGGGATACGGAAGACGCAATGCTACCTTGAACGCCATTGCACCGACCACATCATCGGCATTTATCTTAGGGCAGGTATCACAGGGTATCGAACCCATTTGGTCCAATACCTACGTCAAGGATATCGCCAAGGTAAAAACGACGATCAGAAACCCTTATTTGGAAGAGCTTTTAGAGAAAAAAGGAAAGAACACCACTGAAGTATGGAGAAGTATCCGCGATTTTGACGGTTCGGTACAGCACTTGGACTTCTTGACGGACGAGGAAAAGGATGTATTCAAGACCTACTCCGAAATCGACCAGATGGATATTATCTATCAGGCGGCCAACCGACAAAACCATATTGACCAAGGTCAGTCCGTTAATATTATCATACATCCGGACATGCCGGTCAAAGAGATCAATAAGATCCACGTCACCGCATGGAAGTTGGGATTAAAGTCGCTTTACTACCAACACAGTATGAATGCGGCACAAAAATTCAAGCAAAAGAAAGATTGTGCCAGCTGCGAAGCTTAATCGCACATAGAGAAATAGTTAAAAGTCCGGCCCTTTTGGCCGGACTTTTTTGTTGGGGCAGGGAAATGGGCATCGTCAATGCGGTTTCATAAAAAAATATGGACATTTGAAGAGGAAAATATACCGTCGACGGCCGGGGAAGGATCAAATAATTAATATAGTATTGGTTTTGGCTAATATGTATATTGATGCTTCGCGCAAATCGCTTTATTATTGTAAAAACTTGACACTTGCCGATTCTTCTATGGGTGGGTGGTTTGTAAATGTTTAAAATATAGCTGATTAAAAAATGATGGGCACTAAAAAAATGATATGGTTGGGTCTTTTTTTGACCTTGTGCAGTGTAGGTACCGGGCTTTCCCAAACTTCCGAAAAATTGACCTTGGCGGATATTTACAAAAACGGAAAATTTCAACAGAAAGGTTTTGGTCCCGTCCGTTGGATGAAGGACAACAAGGGGTATTCCACCCTCGAAAGGAATACGGCGATTGGTGGAAACGACATCGTCAAATACGATGCCAAAACAGGCAAAAGGTCGCTCTTGGTGTCTGCCGCTGACTTGGTTCCGCCCCAAAAGGATAAACCGCTTGTTGTAAAAGATTATACCTGGTCCGACGATAACAGCAAGCTCTTGATCTTTACCAATACCAGAAAAGTGTGGCGCTATCATACCCGGGGCGATTATTGGGTGCTCGACCTCAAGACGAAAAAACTGGGGCAATTGGGTAAAACTTTGCCGGAGGCCTCGCTTATGTTCGCCAAATTTTCGCCCGATGGCTCGCGGGTAGGTTTTGTAAGCCATTTGAATATCTATGTCGAGGATGTCGAAAGCCATGAGATGAAGCAATTGACCTACGATGGGGGAGGGAATATCATCAACGGTACCTTCGATTGGGTCTATGAAGAGGAGCTCAGTTGCAGGGACGGCTTCCGATGGAGTCCCGATGGCGAGCATATTGCCTATTGGCAGTCCGATACCGAAGGCGTGGGTACCTTTTATATGATCAACAATATCGACTCCATCTATTCCAGGCCCATACCTATGCCATACCCTAAAGTTGGTACCACGCTCTCCGCCGTAAAAGTGGGCGTTATACCTTCAAACGGGGGCAAGACCAAGTGGTTCGATATTCCTGGCGACCCGCGAAACAACTACTTGGCGCGAATGGATTTCATTCCCAATTCCAACGAATTGATGATCCAACAATTGAACCGACCCCAAAACACTAATAAGGTCTATATCGCCAATATAGAAAACCTGAAACTGACCAATATCTTGACCGAAAAGGACGAGGCGTTTTTAGATATCCACGAAGATATCCGCTGGTTGGAAGGCGAAAAATATTTTACCTGGTCGAGCGAGCGCGACGGTTGGCTGCACTTGTACAAGGTTTCCAGGGATGGCAAGGAGATCGAGCCGATTACCAAAGGTGAGTTCGATGTGGTGAAAATCAACTGCATCGATACCCGGGGCGGCTATGTCTATTATATCGCATCCCCCGACAACTATACCCAGCGCTACCTGTACCGGAGCCGTATCGATGGCAAGGGGGAAGCCGAGCGCATTACCCCGGTTTCCGATTCCGGCCAAAGCGACTACCTCATATCGGGCAACGCAAAGTGGGCCGTACAAACATTTCAAAACTCGCTTACCCCGCCACGGTATTCATTGGTGAGCTTGCCCCGTCACAAACAGGTCAGGATACTCGAGGACAACAAGGAGCTCAAACAGAAATACGATGCCCTGGGCTTAAGGCCCAAGGAATTTGTAAAGGTCGATATCGGCGATGATGTGCTCGATGCCTATATGATAAAACCTGTCGATTTCGACCCTTCCAAAAAGTACCCCTTACTGTTCTACGTCTATGGCGAACCGGCCGGGGCCACGGTACAGGACAACTGGAACGGAGGCAGCCTGTGGGACCAGTACATGGCCCAGCAGGGCTATGTGGTCATGAGCGTCGATAACCGCGGTACCAAAACGCCCAGGGGCAGGGAGTGGCGAAAATCGATCTACGGACAAATAGGGATTCTGGCTTCCGAAGACCAAAGCAAGGCGGCCAAGAAAATTTTGGCCGATTACCCATTTTTAGACCCGGAGCGGGTCGGAATCTGGGGCTGGAGCGGCGGTGGCCAGATGACCCTGAATTGCATGTTTCGGTACCCCGAAATCTATAAGTCCGGACTGGCATTGGCCTTCGTCTCCGACCAAAGGTTGTACGATGCCACCTATCAAGAACGCTATATGGGGCTATTGCCCGACAATGGGCAAGGGTATTACAACGGATCGCCCATTAACTTCGCCCAGAATTTAGAAGGCAATCTTATGATTATTCACGGTACCGCAGATGATAATGTGCACTATCAAAGCTTTGAAATGCTGGTAGACCGTTTGATAGAAAAAGATAAGATCTTTGATATGATGACCTATCCGATGCGGTCGCATTCCATTCGTGAGCGGAAAAATACCTCGTACCATTTGAGAAGGACGATGGAAAATTTCTGGCTTGAAAAACTGCCTGCGGGTGGAAAATAGGTCCAAGAGGCGCACGGGCGAAGGTCTTTCAGGCCATGGTCGATAACAATTAAATAAAAACGAATGTTTGCTAAAGAAGTATATGTCAATCGAAGGAAGAAGTTAAAGGAGGCCGTAGGAAGCGGAGTAATCCTTTTCTTGGGGAACGACGAGGTGGGTAGCAATTTTGAAGACAACGTTTACCCCTTTCGTCAAGACAGCACCTTTGCCTATTTTTTTGGAATTTCGATGCCCGGCCTTAGTGCCGTGATCGATATTGATGGGAATACGGAGAAGCTGTACGGTCCGGCCCTATCGATCGACCACGTTATTTTTTCGGGGAGCCACCAAAGCCTTGAAGACAAGGCGGCCTCGGTGGGCGTTAGGCACGTAGCGGATAGCGCAAACCTGCAAGGCGACCTAAAGGAAGCTTTGCAACGAAAAAACAAGATCCACTATTTACCTCCCTATCGATCGGAGCATCGTTTAAAGCTGGCCAGGCTTCTTGAAATTCCCTTGGAAGAAATTGAAGGGAAGGTCTCCATAGATCTTATCAAGGCCATTGTTGCTCTGCGTTCCATTAAATCCGCCGATGAGCTGGCCGAGATAGAAGGGGCGATAGCCACGACCGTCGAGATGCAGAAAAAGGCCATGGAAATGGCCCGGCCGGGTATTACGGAGCGCGATCTATATGCCGAGGTCGAGCGCATTGCCCTGACCCATGGGGCGGGGACTTCCTTTCCGACCATCATGACGGTAAACGGCCAAATTTTGCACAACCATTATCGGGGCAACGAACTCAAATCGGGCGATATGGTGCTTTGCGATTGTGGCGCCGAGGCCCATTCGGGATATGCGGGCGATTTGACCCGAACTTTTCCGGTCGACAAAAAATTTACGACAAGGCAAAAACAGGTGTACGATATCGTTTATGCGGCCTATAAAACGGCAAAGGAAATGCTAAGGCCCGGTATTGAATTTTACAAGGTCCATTGGGCCGCTTGCGTAAAGATCGTTGAGGGCTTGAAGGAACTGGGCCTGATGAAGGGCGACCCGGACGAGGCCGTTTCGGCAGGGGCACATACCTTGTTTTTTCAATGTGGCCTAGGGCATATGTTGGGTATGGACGTACACGATATGGAAAATCTGGGCGAGGCCTATGTGGGCTATACCGACGAGTTGAGGCAGAGCACCGAGTTTGGATTTAAGTCCCTGCGCCTGGGCCGTATTTTACAAGAAGGAATGGTACTTACCGTTGAGCCGGGAATATATCTTATACCCGAGCTCATCGATTTGAGAAAGGGTCAAAAGGCCTACCTCGATTTCGTGGATTACGAGAGCTTGGAAGCGTATAGGCACTTCGGGGGCATACGTATAGAGGATGTTTTTTATATAACTTCCGACGGCGCCCAACTATTGGGGCCGGGGTTGCCCACTACTTCCGGTGAAATAGAGGCGTTCAGGCAGTCCGCGGGTTCGTAGTTCGGCCCGACGGGAAGGTTTGCCTTCCTTTGGGGCCAGTTGCATGTTTTGGACTTTTCCCATGGAATGGATTTTGTAACATACGTCCTTCATTTTATAAAATAAACAAATTTAACTGGCCTTATTCGGCCTTATATAATATTTTTAATGGCAAACCAAGCTTATGAAAAATAGCATACCCATTATTGCCCTGGTTTTCCTGTTTCTTTCGTGTAAGGATGTAAAGGAAACCGAGAGTGCCGAAATTTCCCCCGAGCCGGACGTACTGCCCTTTACCGAAGTATCGCTTCACGATTTAAGTGCGTTTCGAGCTACTTCGTCCAACTGGAAGGTCGTACGGGGGGTGTTTGTGGATAGGTCGAAGGATAAGGCCATCGAGTCAACGGAGGGAAGCGGCGTTTTGTTGAATATCCCTACGGAAACGGAAAAGGGCCACTTGCTTACGGATTTCGAGCATGGCGATATCGAGTTGGAGGTCGACGTAATGATGCCGAAGGGTTCCAATTCAGGATTGTACTTCCAAGGCAGGTATGAGGTCCAGCTTTTCGATAGCTGGGAGACGTCCGAACCCACCTACGGCGATATGGGGGGGATCTACCAGCGCGATAACGGCGAAGAGGGATATCCTCCCAAATTGAACGCGGCCAAGGCTCCCGGACTGTGGCAGCGCCTGAAAATTGTCTTCCACGCCCCCCGGTTCGACGCATCCGGCAAAAAAACAAAAAACGCCCAATTTAGGGAAGTGTGGTTGAACGGGGAGCTTATCCATAAAGACCAAGAAGTCTCCGCACCTACCCGGTCAAGTATGGCAAACGATGAAGTGGCAAAGGCCCCGCTGATGATCCAGGGCGACCACGGCCCCGTTGCCTTAAAGAACCTGAAATATAAGCTTTACGGTCCCGATAAAATCGCTTTAAGCAAGATATCGGTCGGGGAGTATGATTATAGGGGGGTGAAAATTCCCGATTTGGATACCCTGCAACCGATACGAAAATTTGAAACCGACAGCATTTCGTCGGCGCTTATAACGGAGAACAGGGTTTCTCGGCTTTTAGACTTTAACGGTATCCTAGAGGTACCGGTCAGCGGTACCTATTTGTTCGATACGCGGATCAACAGTGGGGGGAGCCTGCTGATCATAGGCAATGACACGATTATCGACCAAGATGGGAAGTATGAACTCGACGAACCGAAGACCGGCATGGTGGAACTTGAAAAGGGCGAGCTTCCTTTTCGCTTCGTTTATAACAAGCACAACCAATGGCGACAGGGCTTTACCTTAAGTTATGAGGGACCCAATATGGAACGTCGGCCTTTGAGTTCCCCCGGATCCTTGTTGGAAAAGAAGGAATCCGAGGCCAACAAGATATTGGTCGAGGTAGGGGATAAAGTGGTAATGCAACGCGGATTTTTGATGCATAACGGTAGCAAGAGGACCCATTGTATTTCCGTAGGGTCGCCCGATAAGGTCCACTTTGCTTACGATTTGGCCGCCGGATCTGTGTTGGCCGGTTGGAGCGGAGACTTTTTCGATGCCACGGAAATGTGGTTGGGTAGGGGCATAGAGCAACTCGGCAAACCGTTGGGGTTTACGGTCTGGTTTTCGGGAGGGCCCCAGTTTGCCCATCTGGAATCGAAAGAGTCGCCCTGGCCCGTTCACGATTACGGGGCCTCTCCACAAGATTATGACGGCTATGAGATCGATGGGGAAGGCTTCCCCGTTTTTTTAAGGAATGTTTCGGGAGTGCATATCAAGGACAAGTTGCTGCCCTTGGACCAAGAACGTGGTCTAAAAAGAAAAATAGAAATAGAGGGCAATAAGGAAATCTGGCATAAGCTGGCCGTTGGAGATTCCGTCGTAAAGCTTCCCGATGGTTCGTATCGCATTGATGGAGCCAATTATTTTATGGCTATTGCAACGGAGGGAACGCCTCCCGAAATCCGATCCAACGGGTATAAGGAGGAATTGCTGGTAAGGCTGCCTTCCGGCGCACAGGGCTTGGAATATAATATCATTTGGTAAACGAAGCATATGAAAATCGGATATAGGTTTATTTTAATCGTAACATGTTTCGGTTTTGTGCAGGCAGCAGTGGCACAGACCGAAATGGCAAGGAAAGAGGCGGCATATTATGGCATTGAAGACGTGCCCATTCCCGAGGATATTGTATTGGAGGTAGGGGGCATGACGCTTACCGACAAAGACCAGCTTGCGGTCTGCACCCGTAGGGGCGAACTTTGGGTAATAGACAAACCGTATGGCAAGGATCCCCAATACTCGCTTTTTGCCCATGGCATGCACGAGCCGCTCGGCCTTAACTATAGGGGCAACAGCTTTTATCTGGCCCAACGGGGCGAGCTGACCAAGATTACCGACAAGGACAATGACGGCACCGCCGATAGCTATAAGACAATCTATGCCTGGCCTTTGTCCGGCAATTACCACGATTATTCCTATGGCCCCAAATTTACGGAGAACGGTGACATGCTCGTTACCTTGAACCTCTCGTGGATCGGACACGGGGCTAGTTTGGTCAAGTGGCGGGGCTGGATGCTCAAGATTACGCCCGAGGGGGAAATGACCCCGATAGCTACGGGACTGCGCTCGCCCTCCGGCTTTGTGATCAATGATGCGGGCGATGTATTTTACTCCGAAAATCAAGGCGATTGGGTAGGGTCGGGACGCATTACCCATCTGGAAAAAGGCGATTTTGCCGGTAACCCCGAAGGCCTGGTATGGTCGGGCGAACCGAATTCGCCCTTAGACCTGAAAATGGAGGATATCGAGGAACAATCCGGCCTCACCATGTACGAGTATGCCAAGAAGGTTCCTGAATTAAAAGTGCCCGCCATTTGGTTGCCCCATACCATTTTGGGCATCTCGACTTCCGATATGGTATTTGATAACACCCAGGGCAAATTCGGGCCCTTTGAAGGTCAGATGTTCGTAGGTGATCAAGGCCATAGTAAGATCATGAGGGTTTTTATGGAAAAGGTAAACGGCGTATACCAAGGTGCCGTTTTTCCTTTTGTGGAAGGCTTCTCTTCGGGTATCTTGCGCATGCTTTGGGGCAGTGACAACAGTATGTTTGTGGGGATGACCAGTAGGGGATGGGCCTCGACCGGCAAAAAAATGTTCGGCCTGCAAAGACTGGTCTGGAAGGGGAAGACGCCCTTTGAAATGAAGACCATAAAGGCCCAGGACGACGGTTTTTTGATAACCTTTACCAAGCCGATCGACAAAAAGGCGGGCGAGGACGTCTCACAATATAAGGTGACCACGTTCAATTACCTGTATCACAATACTTACGGGAGTCCGATTGTCGACCAGAGAAAGGCGGAAGTGGTAGCTGCCGAAGTCGCCGACGATGGTCTTTCGGTCCGTTTAAGGATAAATGGGATGCGGCTTGGGTTTATCCATCAGGTAAAAATACCTTTACTGGGTTCGCAAAGCGGTGAAAAGTTGCTTCACCCTACGGGCTATTATACCCTTAACGAAGTCCCGGGTGGTACCTTGAAATCAAAACCCTTGGATAACGGTTCCGATGCAAAAGGGGTCCACCAACCCAAAAGAAGGAATGAAATGCCCCTAACATGGACGAAGGGCCCGGATCGGAAATTGGTTATCGGCACGGAGCCCGGACTCCGCTATGATGTAAAGGAACTTCGTGTAAAAGGCGGGGCGAAGTTGGAAATAACCTTTACGAACAACGACGACATGTTGCACAATCTGGTCATCACGCAAAAGGGAGTGGAATCAGTGGACAAAGTGGCCCAATTGGCCTTGAATCTGGGCCTTGATGGTGCCGATGTGAACTATGTACCCGATTCGAAGCTGGTCTTGGGCCATACCGGAATCGTTCAACCAGGGTCCCAAGAAACCATTTATTTTGAGGTGCCGAATTCGGCCGGGGAATACTGGATCGTCTGTACCTTCCCGGGGCATGCAAGCACTATGCGGATAAAGTTGATCGTAGGGCCTTGATCCCAAGGGAAATCAGCTATCGATGGGTTGCTCTGTCTTTAAGGGGCTTGCCCGTAACCCAACCGGATAAATAAACCCAATCCCCATGGGCCATCAAATATGGGGATTTGTCGTTTATGGCCATGACAAGACAGTTCAGGGACTTTATTGGTCATGTGGGTTCCGTAAATAATAGGTAGGGCTTAAGGCAACCTGAACAAGGGCCTTAAAGGCTTTATCGGGGCGTTCAGGAAAAAGGAACATCACTTAAAAAAACGGACAAGGCGAAGCGAAAATCACTTGTTTTCGTTCAAGCTCCAATCGTATTCCTTGTATTTGATCTTTGCCTTGGGCGCAATTTCTATTTCCGTATATGGGTTGATGTACGACACGAGTTTTCCGTTCGCAAAATCACCTTTGTACCATTTAAAGATCCGGGATAGCTCTAAGTTATCGCGGGTAATGGTATTGTTTTCGGAATTGATAAAACCCCGGGTCACTTCTTCCAACTGTTTTTCCAATTTCTCGGGGACAAAGGCCTCGTTCAGCAATTTTGGACAGGAGGCCGAAGCACAGTTAATGGCAAAATGGATGCGGGGTTCGTTCATTTTTCTGAGGATACTGTGCTCCAAAGCACCGAGCGATAGTTCTTTGTCGCCGATTTTTACAAAATCCGTGGTCCATGGGCCGTCAATATCCTTAATGCTTCGCAAGGGATAATGCCTTAAGATCAAGGCTACGGTCTGCGCGTTGTATAGGTTGATATAATAGGCCAATTGTTCTTGAACCGACCAGTTGTTCGATGGTACCTGCTTCGACAAGGCGGTCAGGTAATCGTTTAATTGCTCTTTATCCTTTAAAAAACCCTTATAATCCACCTGTCCATTGTCATCGACATATTTTTTTAGCAATGCGGTCCACTGCGAATGATCGACAACCAAATTTGTATTTTGATGGCGCAATTCCAAACTGGTCCGTACGGTTTTGGCAGGAAGCCCCATACCTTTTAAGCCGGCCATAGCCATGAGTCCGTAACGATCGTTTACATAAACCACCCCGGCCAATAAGAGGGTTCCGTATATAATCAGTATTTTCTTCATCGATATATGGATTCTAGATTTCACTTTTTTCTGGGTTTCTTTAAAGAAAGAGACGTATTTATAACGGTTCCTAACAAAACCAGCTGCTTTTTTTTATTTTTTAATGAATGTTTTTATAAAAAGGCCTTGTAAATGAATGGTAAAATTTTTGTGGACCGTTATTGGCTGTAGTACCCATATCCATATAAAAATACCATAATAGTCCAATAAAAGGATCGAGAAGTATCGATAGGGGGTATATACTTCAATAATAGCTTCGTTATTTTTCCAATGGTGAAAACCGAAATTTTCAACGCCCTTTTTATCGGTACCTGTGTTCCGTGGGGCTTGAAAAAACACCTAATAGGGTTCGTTGAACAGGTTTTTGTTAAGGAAACCCAAGCTTGTGCGACCTAAATATCCGAGGAAACGGTCAACAATGGTTTTTGCCTTGGGAGGTACGGGTACGTTTTTCTATGTTTTTTTCAAATGTGGAGGCGAAAGGGGAGTGGTAAATTGAAAAAACGCTCCCTTTAATTATCCTATAAAATTAAAAACGACGGAACAGCGCTAAACTTTTGCAATGGGTACATATATAAAAAATAGCCACACCGATTTTCCAAAGATCGACACCCTTCAAATGATCGAAGTAGATCGCCTGATGGTGGATGAGTATCATATTGGGTTGATCCAAATGATGGAAAATGCGGGACGATGTTTGGCCATTCTTACGAAGGAACGATTTTTTAACGGCGACGTAGAAGGAAAGAATATTGTGGTATTGGCAGGAACCGGCGGCAATGGCGGGGGTGCATTGGTGGCGGCAAGGCGTTTACACAATTGGGGCGCCAACGTAAAGGTGTTTGTTACCGCTGAAGCTAAAAAGTTTACGCCCATCCCCTTACATCAATATAAAATTTTACGGAGGATGGGGGGTTCCATTCAATTGGCAAGTGAAATCAATGGCCAAAAGTCGCCCGATGCCATCATCGACGGAATCATAGGCTATAGTTTAAAGGGCAAGCCGCGTGGTAATGCAGCTGCGATGATTCATTGGGCAAACGGACAAAAGGTGCCGATTATAGCACTGGACACTCCATCGGGATTGGATCTGACCAGTGGAAGGCGTTTCGGGGCCACTATAGATGCCGCAGCTACCTTGACCTTGGCCATGCCCAAAAAGGGACTGTTCGTTGAGGGGGTGAAAGCTGTGGTAGGTGAACTGTATCTCGGCGATATCGGGGTGCCGATTGAACTTTATCGTGAAAAAAGCCTTGGATTGGATCCGACCAATGGTTTTAGATATTCCGATATCGTACGCTTGTATTAAAACGATATTTAAACTGAACCTCAATCGATACGTACAAAGGCGGAGAACCCTTCCTGTCTTACAAAAAGGCTTGCTGGTACTTGCTTTTATAAGTGGTGTCCCGGTCTATGGGCAAGTGCTCCCATCACCGAAACGGGAATGTAGGCATCGGTAAGGGCGGTATAGAAAGTTTGGGGGAGAGGCCGCCCTGACTTTTGAAATGAGTAGGAAAATTATTATAAAAAATAAAAGGGGTATCTTATAGAATCCATACGAATCAAATAAGTTTATATGAAAAAACCAATCGCAATCGCCGATATAGCATCGATCGAAAATAAAAAACCCAAGCACGCCCTGGTCAATGGTCTTGATTTGGTCGTTGTTAAATTTGATGATAATTTCTCCGTACTGTATGGCAGGTGTTTGCACCGGGGGGCTTTAATGGCCGATGGCCATATAGACGGCCATAATCTTATTTGCGGGGTGCACGGATGGGACTATAGGTACGATACGGGCGTTTCGGAATATAACAACGATGAGGTACTTCACAAATTTGCCACTAAAGTTAACGATGGCCAGTTATTTGTCGATGCCATTGAGATTGATGCCTATTTGGAAAAACATGCGCAGCCCTTCGATCGCGATGCCTATTTGGGCGCTTATGCAGATACCCACCCCGAGGAAACCGAACCGTATACGGGGTATATCAAGGAATTGGCCAAAAACGGATTAAGGAACCTCGGTCACCATGGGGCCTCGGCATCAATGGGGGTCGATAGAAATACACTGCCCAAATGGAGCGATATACAGTTTTTGCCGGCCCAACTTGCCAGCAGGCCCTTGCTCGATGATATGGATGTTGCCACTAAGGTGGTTATCGGGCCCAAGGCAAAAAAACCGCTGATCTTGGATATTCCATTGTTTGTTAGCGATATGAGTTTTGGTGCCTTGTCCCGGGAAGCTAAAATTGCCTTGTCAAAAGGGGCCGAACTGGCCGGAACGGGAATTTGTTCCGGTGAAGGCGGTATGCTGCCCCAGGAACAGGAAAACAACAGCCGTTATTTTTATGAACTTGCTTCGGCACAGTTCGGTTTTTCCTGGGATAAACTGGACAAGGTCCAAGCCTTTCATTTCAAAGGGGGACAGGGAGCAAAAACAGGAACGGGAGGCCATTTGCCGGGAACCAAGGTAAGCGGGGAGATTGCAGAGGTAAGGGGCTTAAAGCAGGGGGAAACGGCCATATCGCCGGCAACCTTTCCCGAATTTCACGGGGTGGACGATTTTAAAGCCTTTGCCGCGAAAGTAAGGGAACGTACGGGTGGAATCCCCATAGGTTTTAAGATAGCGGCCAGCCACATCGAAAAAGACATGCAATTCGCTCTCGATGTCGGGGTAGATTATATTATTTTGGATGGTCGTGGAGGAGGTACGGGATCGGCCCCAACTATTTTAAGGGACAACATTAATGTACCCACCATTCCCGCCTTGGCCCGTGCCAGAAAATATTTGGATAAGGTAGGTGCGAAGGATGTGACCCTGGTTATTACGGGAGGACTGCGAATTGCAGAGGATTTTAGCAAGGCCTTGATGATGGGGGCCGATGCCATAGCGGTTTCGAATTCGGCCCTACAGGCCATTGGCTGTTTGGGAATGCGTGCCTGTGGAAGCAATAATTGCCCGGTCGGGATAGCCACACAAAAAGAGTCTTTGCGGAGTCGGCTGATCATTGATGCTTCCGCAAAACAACTGCATAATTTCTTTGATGCCACCAACAAGCTGATCAAGGTAATCGCAAGGGCCTGTGGTCACGACGATATATCGAAGTTCAATTTTAACGACCTGTCAACCTTCGATTACGATATACATAGACTCACGGGAATCAACTATGCCGGTATTAACCCATAACAGCAAACGAATATGACAAAAATGATACACTTGGCGGCCCAATATTTGGCTACCGCCGGAATTAGTTTCTTGGATAAAAAGGATGATGACAGCCATACCAATTTGGGATTCGATGCCCAAAAGGGATTTTTGGAAACTTGGCCCCTCAATGAAGAGGGAAACAAAATAGTACTCGACTATTTGCAATTTTCGTTGCATTGGGTATCTAATGATGCCGTACGGACAACCTTGCTACTCGACGGAAAGACCCACGGCGAAATTGTAAATTGGTTAACGGAGCTCACAAAGGGCCTCTCGCCCGATAGGGTGTATAAGTACGACCTTCATTACGACCTTCCCTATGATCGAATTACCGATGATTTTGTCTTTTCGAAACCCTCACAAGAGCAGTTGGGCAAGATGCTGGGCTATCGAAGAATTGCTTTGCACGCTATGCAAAATGTCGTGTATGCCATGAATTTAAGTACCCCAATTCGCGTTTGGCCCCACCATTTTGACATAGGAGGCTATGAAACCATTAACTCGGGAAAAAATATAGGGGTTGGTTTTGGTATGGCCATTCCCGATACAATGATCGACGATTTCTACCTCTATGCTTCGGGCTATAGGGGGCATGAAGGTATCGACACCTCCAAGTTTTCCGCACTAAGCAATGGGGAATGGAGGAACGATGGTTTTAAGGGAGCTGTGCTGCCTATGGAGAAAGTCGACGAAGCAAGGGCCACTGCCTTCTTTAACGAAAGCATCGCAGAGTATAGAAGCCTCTAATTACAGTTGAACACCCAATCGACCCCATCCAATGAGTGATAAAAAAAAGAAAAAATGTATTGATGAATACCTGTCGGGCGAATTGAATATCGATAAGGACAAGCTAAGGTACTTAAAGAAAAAGTTGGCCAAAGTAGAACCGCGTTCCGAGCGTGGTGCCGAGACGCTTTTTCGATTGGTATCGAAAAACCACTATACCTTGAACGTAATGATCGACCGAAAATCGAATATTCTAATTTCCATCAATGCCATTATTTTGTCCATAATTATCGGTACGGTGTTAAGCCAATTGGACAAAGACCCGCATCTGATCTTTCCTGCGGTGATGCTGCTGCTCACCAATTTAATTTCAATCTATTTTGCAGTGTTGGCCACGCGTCCCGAGGTCAAACACGGTACGGCCAAAACTTCCAATTTATTGTATTTTGGTAATTTCCGCGATATGGGGGAAGAGGAATACTCCGACCAATTGACCGACTTAATTTACAAGGGCGACGACCTTTACAGGTCAATAGCCAAGGATACTTATTACCTCGGAAAATCCATTGATAGAAAACACGGACTTTTGAGAAAATCCTTTGATGTTTTCCTCTTAGGTGTGATCATGTCGGTGTTGGCCTTTATCGCCTGCCATGTGTTTTTTGGTGGAATGTTATAGCATACTTTCCGGTTTCCATAAAATACAGGGAGCCCAAAAGTATATGGTAAATAAAGGGGAAAACTTGTACCGCATCTTGGTGTTATGGCCATCCTTTGTCTTTCAGGCCGCTTTATCGCTTTCATTTTGTCGCGTTTTGTCGAAATCGATAGGTCAAGGTATTCCGTTCCCCTGATTCTTGAACAGTGGGGCTTGGAGCCTGCCATACCGCCTAATTTCTTCCGTAATCCGTATGATTCCCGTTTATGCCCATCTTCTGCAAACCTTTGTGGGAAATGGGCATACCTCTCTTTGTTCAATCATTGGTATGATGGGCGGTCTTGAATTTGAAACATTTTAGCTTGGTGATAAATTTTAAAGACGGTTATTTAATAATTTTATTCCATGCGGTACAATAAATATATTACGATTGTTGTCCTGGTGGCGTATACTTTGCTTCTTAACTCCGATTTGTACGGTAAAAGTTATTCAGGTTATACCGTCCATGAACAATTTCAGACATCGACAAAAAGAGCCCCTTCCCAACCGGAATATATTCTTGAACAGATGGACAATGCATCCGGTATTTCACATAGTTCGGTGAATACCGTTTTTCAAGACTCCGACAACCTGCTTTGGTTGGGAACTTGGGACGGGTTGAATAGGTATGACGGGCGTACCTTCAAGATCTTTAGGCCCGAGCTCAACAATCCATCCTCTTTGAGCAATCAGGTCATATTAAAGGTAACCGAGGATGAGCAAGGCAATATATGGGTACTGACCATGCATGGCATAAACCGCTATGATAAACATTTGGGCAAATTTGACCGTTTCTATTTTTCAAAAAAAGACAAGGTTGCGCTGACCGATACCGAGTTCAATATGGCTTTGTCGCCGAACAAGAGGCTTTTTGCCTATGCCAGGGAATGGGGGATAGGTGTGTACGATGGGAGTACTTTTCAAAAAATTTGGGAAGATTCCTTATTGGGTATGCCTATTGTTCAGATGAGGTTTTTGGATAAGAATACCCTTCTTGTTTTGGATACCTCGGGCCAACTTTCAAGGCTTCAGCTACAGGAAGAGACGGGAATAATCAGGGCCATGGGGTATTCCCGACTTGTTGGGGGAGTTGACGATTTTGAAATCTTGGGGAACGGGGCGGTGCTTGTTGTCGATGTTGAGGGAAGGCCATCTATTTTATCAATCGACCATAAGGGATCGCAAAAATTGGACATAGATAGACCCTGTTCTATAATTGGTCGCGTACAAAGGGGAGTGGTCGTATCCACTGGGGTCGATCATTATTTGGTGGGGCGCGACAATAAGCCCTTTGTGCCCAAATGGCTCGAGAGGTTGAAAGGAAATAAACTAACGTCCCTGTTTCACGGTTCCGAGGACATTTATTGGGCGGCAACCGATGGCAAAGGGGTTTTTATGGTTCATCCGAACAACAAACATTTTAAAGGGGTGTCAAGTAGTCAAGTTCCCGATTTTGAGGGCACCATTGTTCGTGCCTTCCTTCAAATGCCCGATAGCTCCCTTTGGGTAGGAACCAAGGGAAAGGGCCTGTTCCGCTTCCCGTCTAATTTTTTTGACAAAGAGGACAACGGGCGACGATATAGGAACTTTAACCAAAGTAACAGTGCAATTGACAATGCGGTTTACTCTCTTTTGCTTACCAAGGACAGTCTATTGCTCATAGGAAGCGATGGGCCCGGAATTTCATTGTACGACCTAAAAAAAGAAAGGTTGATGGGGTGGGGTGAAGTACAGGGAGTTCCACGACAACCTCGATTCAAATCGGTGTACGCACTATATCAAGACAAGGATGGCCTTATATGGGCAGGTACCAGCGGATATGGACTTGTTCGGATAAAATTGAAACGGACCGATAATGGAATTGCATTGGATAGTTTTGGCCAATATGTAGGTAACCTGGGAAGGCAGGGTGAAATTAGCAGCAATATAATTTATGCCATTATACCACGCGATGATCGATCGTTATGGGTAGGAACACGGTTGGGCGGCCTGAACCTTTTCGATAAGCAAAAGGGCTCTTTTGAAGTGTACAGACATGAGGAAGGCAATAAGAACAGTCTTTCGAACAACGATATTTTGTGCATGCACAAAGCAAGCAACGGCGATTTGTGGATAGGTACAAGCTTTGGCCTCAATGTGTATAGGGAAGAAGGCAATTTTGTCCGCTACACGGTAAATGAGGGGCTGCCCAGTAACACCATTCATGGGATTACCTCCGATACTTCGGGAAACCTATGGGTAAGTACGAACTACGGATTGTCAAAATTGGATGTAGAAGAGCAACGCTTTTATAACTATACCAAAGAGGAAGGGCTGCAAGACAATGAGTTTGGGGACGGGGCGGCGTATACGGGTCTCAACTACATTTTTATGGGCGGCAGAAAAGGATTCAACTACTTTATTCCGAATGAAATAAGGTTTTCGGATAAGGTACCCAACCTTTTTATTGACAGGATCATTGGCCAAGATGGAAGTGAGCCTTATTATCAAAACCTGGTCATTAGTCCACATCAGGCTTCCGCTCCCGTTATTGAATTGAAGCATAACCAAAATTTTCTCAATGTTGAGTTTTCGGCCCTGACCTTTATCAACAACAAGAAATGTAGTTATGCCTATCAATTGAAACAATTTGATCCGGAGTGGAACCAAATAGGGGCGCGTACCAACCTATCGTTTACCAATATACCGGCAGGGAGTTACTCACTGTGGCTTAAGTGGACCAATGGAGATGGGGTGTGGAGTGAACCGGTGGAGGCGGCACAATTCAAAATAGCCCCGATATTTTGGAGATCGGGCCTTGCATTGATGCTTTATGCACTGCTTTTTACCCTTTTTGTTCTTTTTGTCTATGGGTATTACCAGAAAAAACAATCCTTACAGCGTAGTATCTTAATCAGGAAACAGGAGGAAAAGGCCCATGAGAACAAACTTGATTTTTTTACCAATGTGGCCCATGAGCTTCAAACGCCTTTGACATTAATGGTAGCTCCTGTTCAAAGGCTTGGGGAATCGGGCTTCTTTGATGCCAAAACAAGAAAGTATTTTGAGATGGTAAAGAAAAACACTTCCAGGCTGCTTTTTCTAACCCATCAAATCTTGGAATTTCGCAAGGCGGAAGACGGTCATTTAAACGTAGAAAAGGAATATTTTGACCTGGTCAGTTTGGTCGAACAGATCGCAGAACTATTTGATGAACTGGCCCTTAAAAAGAACATCGACTACAAGGTGGAGCTTCCCGAAAATCTAATGGGGTGGTTTGATAAGGACTTAGTGGAAAAAATCATTTTCAACCTGCTTTCCAATGCATTTAAATATACTCCTGTAAAAGGGTTTATAGCCTTGGATGTAAAAATCGTAGGGCTTAAGGGAGAGAAAAGCCTTGAACTGAACATTACTAATTCGGGAGAAGGAATTCCCAAAGAGAAATTAAATCGGATTTTTGAAAAGTTCTATCTCTTGGACCGCGACAAGGAGGTAGGGGCCAACATGTTTAGAACCGGGATAGGCCTTGCCTATACCAAAAAAATGGTAGAGCTGTTGGAGGGTAACATTTCCGTAGCGAGCAGTCCGCATAAAGCCACCACTTTTCGGGTAAATTTTCCTTGTGGTCATGGGGGTGCGAACCATACGGATATGGTTGCCAAATCGTTCACGCTCTCTCCACCGCTCAAAAATATGGCGGGCCAGGCCAAGGAAGAAAACGAGGTCGGGCTTGTAAACCATAAACTGGATGCGTTGGACCAACATACAGTTTCGGGGCATAAGTATATTCTTTTGGTCGAGGACGATCCCGAGGTACAAGAGCTTTTGGTCGAATTGCTGGGCGATAGGTATTATTTGCGTATGGCCACCAATGGCGACGATGCCCTCGAAAAAATCAAGATCAGGGAGCCGGATTTGATTATAAGCGATGTTATGATGCCGGTAATGGATGGAGTGGAACTCTGTAAACGGATCAAGGAAAACCTCGATACGTGCCATATTCCATTTATCATGCTTACCGCAAAGGATTCTATCGAGCATAAGTTGGAAGGTATCGAGAGCGGTGCCAACGATTACATTTCAAAGCCTTTTTACCCAGATTACCTCTTGTTGAGGATCCAAAAGCTGTTGGAAGAAAGGGAGTACATCCAAAAGCATTTTTCCCAAGAGTCGCCATTTGAAGATTTGATAGGGGAGGACACAGCCGATAAAGACCGTGTTTTTATAGAACAGCTCATCGATTTGGTAAACAATAACTTGGACAGTGATAGGCTACAGAGCAGTTTTTTGGAACAGGAACTGGGCCTAAGCGCTTCCCAACTCTATAGAAAGACCAAAGAATTGTTGGGTTTTTCCCCGGGTGACCTTATTAGAACCATGCGTTTACGCCATGCTTCGCAATTGCTTAAAAAGACCAATTTAACGGTCTCCGAAGTATGCTTCCGTTCAGGATTTAACAATCGGTCTTATTTTTATAGGGAGTTCAAGAAACTATACTATAAGACACCAAAAGATTATCAATTAGACCATAAAAAGAACACTTCCTAAAGATACCTGTTGTTCGGATAGGCCGATGAATAAAACGCAAACAGCTTCCTTAAACCTTGTGTTTTGCAAGGGTGCCGTACCTCCATATACATATACTTGACACTATGGTTGTTTCATACATCCTTATGTGTAATGTGTTGTATTACAGATGGATGTGAAATAGTGTACACTTTTGAAATTATTGTGTACACCCTTGAATGGCGACATCCATATATTTGGTGGGGTTGAGAATATTGTAAAATATCGATAACTAAAATGAATATTAACAATTTCAAACGAACTAATATTAAAGAAAAATGAAATTTAGCCCGTTCTTAAAAGTAATGACCACTACCTTTTTGCTATTTATGGGGGTGGTTGGCTTATATGCCCAAAAAGATATTACTGGTTATGTGTCGGATGGAAAGGTTCCCATACCTGGTGCCAGTATTGTGGTAAAGGGAACCTCAAAGGGAGTTGCCTCCGATTTTGATGGGAATTTTTCCTTGAATAATATAAGTCCGAATAATGTGCTGGTGATCAGCAGCATTGGCTTTGTATCGCAAGAAATACCCGTTGGAGACCAAACCCATATTGAAGTGGTATTGGTAGAAGATACCCAAAAACTTGACGAGGTCGTTTTGGTTGGGTATACCACCCAAAAGAAAGCCGACCTTACCGGGGCGGTCGCTGTTGTCGACCTTGGGAATTTGGAAAAAACCAGGGTGCCCAATGTTTCCCAGGCACTTCAGGGGCAAGTGGCCGGGGTTCAGGTAACAGCGAGTACCGGGGCGCCGGGCGACCCGGTTGAAATACGTATCCGCGGCGAGGGTACCATAGGCAACAACGACCCCCTTTATGTTGTAGACGGTATACCATCACGTGATATCTCGTTTTTGAACCAGGCCGATATTAAATCCATTTCCGTATTAAAGGATGCTGCGGCAGCGGCCATCTATGGATCCAGGGCCTCCGGGGGTGTTGTTTTGGTTACCACAAAGCAGGGGACCAAAGGAAAAATATCATTCAATATTGATTACTTCAATAGTTTTGACAAGGCCGTGAATTTGCCGAATTTGCTCAATTCCGAACAATATATCAATACCTTGGAAAGGGCGTGGAACAATACCTATACCGGTAACAATCCCTATACGGCCGATCGCGGCCGATCCGATTTTGCCGATACCGATTGGTTGGATGAGCTCTTTAAGACCGGACGCTCGCAGAACTTGCAACTGACCGCCAGTGGTGGCAACGAAAAATTGCAATACCTGATGTCATTGGGATACTACGGTCAAGATGGTATAGTGGTTTACGACAACGACAAGTACCAAAGGATCAATTACCGCACCAACATAAGCGCTGATTTGACCGACCGCCTGAAAATAGGCACCAACTTGCAGCTTTCGTACGATAAGCAAGACTTGGTGGCGTCAAAAGGGGAAAGTTTGATTCGTTTTGCTTTGCTACGCGCTCCCGTAATTCCTGTTTATAAGGATGTAAACGACCCTACCTATTCTACAGGGGACCCTTTTACCGATATGCCCTTCTATACCGAAACAGGTTACGATGCGGGCTTGCAGCGAAGTATGTACGAAATGGTAGGCAACCCAATAGCTATGGCCTACTTTACCGATAATACCGAAAAAACATACAGAACCTTTGGAAATGTGTTTGGGGAATACCGTTTTTTAAAGGACAAGAACTTGACATTTAGGACCAATATTGGGGTAGATCTATCTTTCTTTCACAATAAGGTATTCAACGAAAACTTTGGAGACGACGATGGTGGGGGTAACGCGATCGATGCAGGGTTGGGAAGGCAGAACCGCCCCAATAGCTTAAATGAATCAAGAGGGGAGGCCTTTACCTTAACGGTCAACAATACTTTGAACTATAAGACCTTGTTGAATGACAAGCATAGCCTCTCCGCCTTGGTGGGTATGGAGTATATTTCCAATTATTCCTCATCTATAGGGGCCAGTAGGGCGAGGTTCCCCTATACCGATCAGGAATTCCGCTACCTTGATTATGGGGGGACCGAGCTCGATCTGTGGAACAGTGGCTCCGCCTCTGAATGGGCTCTTTTCTCATATTTTGGTTCGGCTTCCTATTCTTATGACGATAGGTACATGATTACGGCCAATCTAAGGGCCGATGCCTCTTCGAGATTTGCCGAGAATAACCAGTGGGGATATTTTCCTTCGCTATCCGCAGGGTGGATGATTTCAGATGAGTCCTTCCTAGAGGACGTGGATTGGCTATCCAATTTAAAGCTAAGGGCCAGTTGGGGTATTCTTGGGAACCAAGAAATTGACAATTATACCTACCTTACCCTAATCAGTCAAGAGAACGGTATTGTTAAAACCAATCGTTTCGGAAACCCCGATTTAAAATGGGAAAGTTCGGAACAGGTCAATTTTGGGATTGATGCCGGATTTTTCCAAAACAAACTGAACCTAACGGCCGAGTATTTCAACAAATATACAAGTGATATCCTATTGCCCATAAGCCTGCCTTCCATTGTGGGGAATGTGGAGCCTACCATTCTCAATGCCGGGGAGGTGAGGAACAAGGGCCTTGAATTTTCGGTCGGTTATCAAAATTCGGAAAGGGAGTTCAAATATGGCATCAATGCCAACTTGGCCACACTAGACAATAAAGTAGAAAAACTACACCCTAACCTGCCCAATATAGTAGGGGAGGTAACCCGTACAACGGTCGGCCAGCCCCTAAATGCCTACTATGGGTACCGAATGGAAGGCATTTACCAGAACCAGGCCGAAATTGACCAGCATTTGAGCGGAACCGTAAACCCTAGTGCAAAGCCCGGAGACATCAGGTTTAAGGACCTTAATGGAGACGGAATCATTAGTGCGGACAATGACCGGGAATTTATCGGATCGCCCATCCCAGACCTTACATTCGGACTGTCATTTACGTCGTCTTACAAAAAATGGGATTTTTCATTTATGTTCCAAGGGGTCGAAGGGGTTGACCGCTACAATGATGGAAAGAAAATAGTTGATTATGATACGCGCCCATTTAACTATACTACCGCCATATTGAATGCATGGGATGGCGAAAACAGCACCAACAGTATTCCCCGGGTAGCTTTTGAGGATAATGGAAGCAGTAAAACTTCCAGCATCTTCGTTGAAGATGCATCCTATGTAAGGCTCAAGAATATCGAATTGGGCTATACCCTGGATGACATCAAGTGGATCAATAGCCTAAGGCTTTATTTGTCCGGTCAGAATCTTTTGACAATAACAGACTATACAGGCCTTGACCCCGAAACGACAGATTTAATAGACAAGGGAACTTACCCCAGTTCCGCTTCGCTGTTGTTCGGCTTAAATGCAAAATTCTAATCCCAAAAGAAATCAAAATGAAAAAGCTATATAAAAACCTTCTGTTCCTTATCCCGTTTGTTGCGACGGTTTCCTGTACCAGTGAATTGGACAACGACCCGATCGGGCTGCTTACCTTGGACCAAGTAGATACCGACCCCACTTTAGAAACGGTGGAATCTGCCGTAGAGTCTGCCTATCAACCGTTGAGAAACACACTCAATGGCTTGATACCGGACTGGAGATGGGATCTTGGAACGGTGTTCCGGAACGATATCATCTTGCAGGACATGGCCGCAAACGACATGAATAAAAAATGGAACCCCGATGGGGACCAAGCGTGGATGGATGAAATAGGTAACTTCAATTTTACGCCCGAAAACCAAGCCTTTAATGGTATTTGGACCTATGATTATGAAGGGGTAAGCCGAAGTAATCTCGCCATTGGCTTTTTGACCGATGAAGGGATAGTTGGCAAAACAGGTATTTCGGAGTCGAGAAGAAACCAACTCTTGTCCGAGGTGTATTTTTTAAGGGCCTATTACTACTTTGACCTCGTAAATAATTTTGGGGATGTTCCCTTAATACTAAAGTCACCTGATTCTTTTGAAGAAGCCTTTTCGGTATCTGTACGGGCGCCTCGCTCCGAAGTACTGGATCAAATAGCAATCGATTTACAATCTGCCAAAGAATTGGCCCCTCGGGTAAAGAACGATGCAACGGATCCATGGAGGGTCTCTATTGGGGCTGTTATTGCCCTTCAGGCCAAGATTGCACTTTACAATGAAAATTGGTCGGAAGTTTTGAGCCTGATAGCAGAGTTGGATAATTTAGGGTTTTACGGTTTGAACGATAATTATTTCGATGCCTTTGATGCAAGTAAGGAATTCAATGATCAAGAAGTGATTTTTGCCTACGACCATCGCTCAGGAGAAAATCCGGTCAACGGTAACGGTCTGGCCGCGGTGGCAGGCTGGGGATTTTTTGCGCCAACCGAGGATTTCTTGGCCGCATTTGAGCCCAATGACCCCCGTTTGGCCTACACCATAAATGTAGCCGGGCAACATTCGCCAAAGATTATGGGGGCGATCGACGATTATAAGGGAAACGACGATTCTCCAGGAAACAAGGTGTATATACGCTATGCGGATGTACTGCTTTGGAAGGCGGAGGCCTTGAATGAAAGTGGCAAGCCCACCGAGGCAATACCAATTATCAACCAAATTCGGGAAAGGGCCAAGAATACGCCTACGGCCGACGGAACGGTTGTGCCCGAAGCCACATTGGCCCCAAGGGAAGAAACCGGAGACCAGGCCCAGGTACGAACATGGATCCAGTCGGAGCGAAGGGTAGAACTCGGCTTCGAATCGCATCGGTTTAACGATTTAAAGCGTTGGGGCATTGCCGAAACAGTGTTGCAGGGACTTGGAAAAAACTTTCAAGCACATAACAAGCTATATCCTATTCCACAAACGGATATCGATAAATCGGGGGGCACCATAACCCAAAACCCGGGATACTAAGTTCAAAGGGTCCAAAGATGATATGGAAAGCGGTGCGTGCGCCGCTTTCCAATTGGCCCAAGGTTGTTAAACACATTAAGATTTAAATTCATGAAAAAGATAGTGGCCCGACATGGGCAGAACCCCCTATTGTCCCCAAAAGACCTCAAACCGAGTCGACCCGGTATGGTAATCGAATGTTTGCTCAACCCCGGGGCATTTAAATACAAGGGAAAAACAGGCATTGTCTTAAGGGTAGCGGAGCGTACCCAGCAAAAGGAAGGAATGGTATCAGTGCCCATATACGACGAAAAGGGCGAATTAAAAATATTGGATTTTTCCCTTGGGGATCCAAAACTCGACAATTCTGATGCGAGGGTGATTAGTTATGAC
The DNA here is from genome assembly GCF_900141855.1 of Pseudozobellia thermophila. GTDB lineage: Bacteria > Bacteroidota > Bacteroidia > Flavobacteriales > Flavobacteriaceae > Pseudozobellia > Pseudozobellia thermophila. Next base: position 876,664 of record NZ_FQYU01000002.1, on the reverse strand, counting down.
GGAAAACAGTATCTAACCACTATTTCCCACCTTAGAATATTGTTCAGTGCCGACGGGTTCACTTTTGAGGAGTCCGAGGAGTTTCCCCCAATATTCGGTCAAGGAGCATATGAAACCTATGGTATTGAAGATTGTAGGGTGTCGCAGATCAAGGATACCTATTACCTTACCTATACCATGGTTTCTTCCAATGGGGTAGGCGTGGGTTTAAAAACAACAACGGACTGGAAAACTTTCAAATCGCACGGTATGGTTTTTAGTCCGCATAATAAAGACTGTGCCATTTTTGAAGAGACTGTAAACGGGCGCTTTTATGCCTTTCATCGCCCTAGCAGTCCGGAATTGGGAGGCAATTATATGTGGATTGCCGAGTCTATGGATGGTATACATTGGGGCAACCATAAGTGCATTGCCCGTACGCGCCCCGATCGGTTCGACAGCGCTAGGCTTGGGGCCGGTGCTGCACCGATAAAGACGGAGCGGGGGTGGCTTGCCATTTATCACGGAGCCGATTATGGGCACAGGTATTGTTTAGGGGCCTTGTTATTGGATCTTGACGATCCTTCCAAAGTGGTTTCGCGTTCAGAATTTCCTATCATGGAACCCGAGGAACCGTACGAAAAAGTCGGTTTTTTTGGCGAGGTCATCTTTACGAACGGGCATGTGGTAAATGGAGACGATATTTACATGTACTACGGTGCATCGGATGAGCATGTGGCCCTGGCGACACTATCTATTTCGGAAATTTTGAAAACCTTAGATTAAAACCAATGAAAAAATCACATGGAGTAGGGTGGGGAGATTTCTCTAAAAGTGCCAAGGTACTTATTATTACCAATCTCGTTTATGCCTTTGTATTGCCAGTGGTCGATATTTTTGTGGCATCTTATATTATGAGAAACTCCAACGATCCCGCCAAGGTAATGTTATATCAATTGGCCATTTATTCGGGTATTCCCTTGACCTTTTTGGTAAATGGATATCTACTGAACCTGGTAAACATTAAAAAGCTTTTTTCATTGGGCATGCTATTGAGCGGGGTCTCTATGGTTGTTATGATGTCTTTGGATGAAATTAGCTACATTGGGTTAACGGTGGCCGGCCTGATCATGGGAATGTCTTTTGGACTCTACTGGTCAAATAGGGATTATTTGGTGTTGACCACTACTACGGACAGGACCCGTAATTTTTACTACGGATTGGATACCTTTTTTTATACGGTAACAGGTGTTCTGGTTCCGATAATTGTAGGATGGTACCTTGTAAATGGCCAATCACCGGCCATGGAAGGGATCAACCTAAGATATCAGACGGTAACGATAATTGTCTTTATCGTTACTATTGTGGCATCGGTAATCTTTCACATGGGAACCTATGAAAAGCCCAAGAGCGAAAAATTTCTCTACTTCAAATTTCACAAGGCCTGGAAAAAAATGATCCAACTATCGTTCCTCAAGGGCCTGGCCCAAGGGTTTATTGTCACCGCTCCGGCCATGTTGATGATGACCTTTTTCGACTCTGAGGGCGCACTGGGAACGGCACAGTCCATCGGGGCCTTGGTAGCGGCCTTTGTTATGCTCCTTCTGGGAAAATATTCCAAGCCGAAACATCGATTGGCCATTTTTAGTATAGGGCTGATCTGTTTTTTTCTTGCAGCACTGTTTAATGGGATGTTGTTCAGTACTACGGGAGTCATTCTCTTTATGTTTTTTTTGTTGATTGCGAGGCCTGTACTCGATATTGCCTATTTTCCGATACAATTGAAATTGATAGATGTTTTGTCCAAATTTGAGGAAAGAAATGAATTTGCCTACATACTCAACCACGAATTCGGTTTGTATGTCGGACGATTTTTGGGAGCCATGACCTTTTTGGGACTGGCATACCTGGGCAGTACTGAAATAGCCCTCAGATATGCTCTTTTGATTATTGGGACATTACAGTTACTTTCAATAAAAATAGCCAAACAACTTTTGAAACAACAAAAAGAATTAGAACATGAAATGGAATAAGTGTGCAGTTTTGGGCACCGCTTTAGTGCTGTTGGCCGGTTGCCAAAAAAAGGAAAAAACACAAACCCCGCCCGTGGTCCAAAAGAACATCGGCCGTGTCGATAGTATGCCCTTTATGCCCGAACCCTTTAAGATTTTGGATTTTAAGGAGTTGGCCCTGGCCTATGACAGTATTGTATACGACGGTTCCCAGACCGGGGAGTATTGGCCCTTGATATGGAAGGACGGGACAAAGAAAAACTTTGACCAGGAAACCTTTGGCATTTATACGGCATTGGGAGATACGAGACAGGGCCCCGACAAGCACCAGGGGATGTTTCACGAATCGTTGAACACCATTAGTTCGGTTCTTGGGGCCTCTTTGGTGGGCCTCGATAAATCAGACCAGAATGGCGAGAATTACGTGGGCATGTTGAAGAACTATTTTAACTCCGAAACGGGGTGGGACATCGTAATGAACAATACCTGTCCTGAAGTGGCCTTGTTGGGAGGTGGTTATGGAAGGGATTGGTGGTACGATGTGTACCCGAACCTTCTTTTCTACGGCGTGGCCAATTTTTACCCAGACCAACCCGACTTTGAGTATATTCAACGTTCCGTTGCCGACCGTTTTCAAAAGGCCGATTCGGTATTGGCCGGAAATTACCACCATACGTTTTTTGATTATGGGGCGTTGGAAGCCAAGGACAATTGGATTTGCCACCAAGAAGATGCCGCCGCGGGCCATGCTTATGTTTTATATGCGGCCTATCAGAGGTTTGGCGATTTGAAATATCTAAAGGCGGCAAAGTCTTCCATAGAGGCGCTTCTTTCCCAAAAGGAAAACCGTTTTTACGAAATACTTATGCCTTTCGGCGCCTATGTGGCAGCCCGATTGAACGCCGAAGAGGGCACCTCCTACGATTACCATAAAATTCTGGATTGGACCTTTAACGGTACATCGGTATGTCGCGAAGGTTGGGGCGTACTATTGGACAATTGGAACGGGTACGATGTTTCAGGATTGGTGGGCAGTACCATTGATCACGGCGGATTTGCCTTTTTGATGAATACCTACGACACCATGTGGCCCTTGGTGCCATTGGTCAGGTACGACCCTAGGTATGCCACCGCAATCGGAAAATGGATGTTGAATGCCGCCAACGCCTCTAAGTTTTTCTACCCCTATGAGATGGCCGATGAGCATCAGACCTTGCCCGATAAAAAGGAGGTCACAAAGGGCGTGATAGCCTACGAAGGCTTGATCAAAAAGGCCCATCTCGAAGGGTACTCCCATCTCCAAGCTCCCATAGCCATTGGCGATGGGCCGCATTGGACACCCGACAATCCCGAGGTTTCGCAATTCAGCGTATATGGTAGCGGCCATGTTGGAATAGCCGGGGCCATAATAGAAAAAACCAATGTGCCGGGAATATTGAAGTTGGATTGTTTGGCCACGGATTTTTACAGGAAGGAATCCTTTCCCACTTTTTTGCTCTATAACCCGCATGAAGAGGGTAAAACAGTGAAATACGTAAGCAAAAGTGAAGGTAAGGTCGACTTGTACGATGCTATACGGCACCGGGTAATAGCCAAAGGAGTCGATAACGATAGTAGTATCGCCATTCCCCCAAAAGAAGCCAACTTGATTGTGGAGATTCCTGCCGGGAGTCCTGTCGAACAAAGACAAGGTAAATTTTATGTAGGCGATGTGGTGGTTGCATACCAATAATCGAAGGACCGGAGATAACCCTTATTGTCTGGGGATTTGACCGGGATGGAAACCAGGGGCTATCGGTTTTCCTCAATGGTATAAACGTTGATCTCACTGTGCTTTCCCTTGAGCAGGATGCTTCCCAAGGAAGTGGGCAAATATGTCGAACCGAGGTCCAGTTCGTTTAAAAGCGTTTCGGAAATTAAAAGGGAGGCCTTGTGGTTGTTGCATTCCTCCTGGATGCGGGCAGCGGTATTGATCACATCGCCGTGGTAGGCCAGTTCCTTTTTTACGCTTCCCACTTCCGCCACCATTAGAAAACCTCCGTGTAGGCCCGCTTTGAACCTGGGTATTAGGCCGTACCTTTCCCTGTAGTAGGCGCCCCTCTTTTTTATGTGGTGTTCAAAGGCAAAAAAGACCTTGACGCAGTTGGCTTTGGCCACTCCTTTGTTATAAGACCACGATAGGACCGCTTCGTCTCCTACATATTGATAAATTTCGGCATCGAACCGGGGTACCACCTCGTTGAGGTCGTAAAAAAAGTCTTGAATGAACTGACTGTATTTCAGGTGTCCCAATTTTTCGGCTATTGCCGTGGAGTCCTTGAGGTCTAAAAACATAAAAATGCGCTTTTCCTCCTTGGGTTTTTTGTAGGTGCCCAACAGCATTTTTATAAAAAGCCCCCTGCCAAATTTTTCCCGGGCTATTTTTAAAAAGGAAAAAACGAGGGAAGCAATAAAAATATACAAAAGGGTGGCGTGTAGGATTCTGTTTTTGAGCCACCAGCCCTTTCCATTATCGATGTTGATTCCGCTTAAGTCGGAAATCAATCCGACGAGCAGGGTAAAGACGGCAATTGTCGAAAGAAAGTAGGTAATGGTCCTTATGGCTATCGAAGGACCGATGGCCAGTCGCTTTGAGCTGTATTTTTCGAATGCAAATTCGACGAGGGCATAGAGCAGCCCCAAGGAAAGGCCGGTAAGGATATAATAACCCATTATTTCCCCCATCGATAAATGGGCTATGTCGTCCGCCATGCGAATCGATTCGATATGGGTCAGGCCATAAAACCTAAAAAGGGCAAAAAGGCCCATGGCCGTTGCCCAAAATACTAGGGTTTGTCCTAGCAGTCCGTAGAAATACCTTAAATTTTCCTTCACACTTGAGTTCTGAAAACCGGCTTGCCTTATCAGGTCGGCATGGCCTGAACGGGCGTAAAGTTAGTTTATAATTTCCTTATGTACACGCAGGTTTCCTTATACAGGGCCGCTTGGTCTATGGACAGGAGGTTTGGCCGGGGATAGGGGGCAAGGGGAGGGCCTTTAGGCAGATGGAGTCGGAACTTTAAGGGACTTTGGCGCTATCCCGCGAAACGTCGTTTGCTAACATAGATTTTGAAAAAACGGGAGGCATAGATAGCGAAAGGAACCGGATTGCCCTATAAGGTCAACTATTTACGGGATAGCCCAGTTCATGGCTTAGTTTGATGGCAATGACTTGCGTTCTGCTCCTTAATTTCTTGGCCAGGGTCAAAAGCTTTTCGGTATGTATCAACCTCGAAATAACACTGTTTTGATATTCCTTGTCCTGTAACAGTTTGTAATAATTTGATTCGGCCCCAAAATTTTTGATAGTGTAGTACTTCGGGTCGTCCTTGGGCAGAATATCGCTTAGCGAAAGGTGTTCTTCCAAAACCGGTTTTATGTTGTTGTCCACTATTTCCTTGATTTCAGCTACCTCCATCTCAAATTCCCCCAACTCGGTAGGGTAATTGGTGATCAGTTTTTTTAGGGAATCGCTTTCGATCATTTCCAATTTGGTGGTGCTGATAACCGAATTCAAGGCCCCATCGAGCAGGTTTACCTCCTTAAAGTTCAAGAGGGCAATCGTATCTTTGGCTCCTAGGGTGATTTCGTCGGGCGCCAGTCCCACGTAATTGATGGTAGCCTCAAGCCTCTCGATATCGTCCGAATAGTGTTCGATACTACTGTTCAGGGTTACTAAATTAAGGTTCAATTCTTCGTAGAGGCTGTCGTAGATTTTAAGCTCGACGATTTTATTTTTTCGGATCTCGTTTAAATCATTTATTTTCCAGGCAATCAGTATACCGATAACGATCAGCAATATTTCACCAAGGGCGTATGCCAGATAGTTCTTCAACTTTCCGGCATCCAATAATTTTCGTCTTATTTTTCGAAATACCTTCATATCTATTGTTCCAATTTCAGGGTACGGTCATAGCCATTGCCAAAGCGATTTAAATTCTGTTCTTCGATGCAGACACTGATATCTATCGACAGGAAAAAGGGGCACCGCCCTAAAAAACCATAGGAATTTGCTAAGGCAATCCGCTTTTTGTGCTACCCTTGGCCTATTTCCGAAAGATACGGGGTGCTGTGTTCGTCGTTTTCCTTGAAGGCATTTATGGGAGGACTAAGTTGTCGAAACTTTCCGGGAGTTCGGAAGTAATAACCTTGAGTCCGTTTGATGGTTGCCCGGTATCGGTCCGCCTTTCAAAAGGACAGCCCCGTTGCCGTTGATTGTTAAGAAAACAATTGTCTCTAACGTAATCGACGGCCAGGTAGTGCTTGGTCAGGGCCTCGTGAAAACCGGGCCGGTTTAGGCCGATGTTCACTGTACCCAATACGCCCTTGACCTCGAGAAAATACGAGGTCAATAGGGGGGAGGGCGTAGGCACTTTGGCCGTCAATACGATCAACAGGCAAGAAACGAGTTTTTTTTCACGGTGTTCCCCCTAAACTGAACGAGTGAATAAGTCCCTATTGTCTCTTAGGACGCTTGCCCGAAGGTTTTGGGGCCTTTTCTACCTCTTCCTTGGAAAGAAAGCCGTCTTCATCGGAGTCGATTTTGGAGAACATGTCCTTCAGTGGACCTTCAACTTCCTTTTCGGAAAGAAGGCCGTCCTCATCCTTGTCCATTTTTTCGAAGATCTCGTCAACGGAAGGGGGCTCTTGGTTTCTATGGTCCGATTGGGCGTTGCTTGAAAGTGCAAATAATGCGCTGGCCGAAATACCTAATAAAATTGCTTTTGTCGTCATCTTTATTGTGTTTATGTTTTTAATGGTAAACGGAAATGCCATATCGTAAACATTCCGTTTTCTGGTAGCAAAGATGGGCAATGCCTTTATACGGAATGGGCATTTTAAGCCAATGGAGGCGGGTTTTCAGCGAATGCCCGAGATCCATAGGTGAAACGTGGCCCCGATGGGGAGGGAAGGGCTGGTTTTTAAAGTTTTGCCAAGGTTTTTTGGTAGGGATGGACCAAGGAATGGCGAAGGAGGTAAGGACTTGCCCGGGAAGGGAAAGTAAAACCCTGGACGCCCGTTAAGGGTAAGGCCTGAAGTCGGCGTCATAGGCACTGTTCGGTTCCGTTGGTACCGGGGCTTGGGTACGGGCACGCCATTTTTTTAGTTTTTCGTAAAGTTCCTTCGTTTTTTCAGGGTTTTCTTGGGCCAGGTTGCTGGTTTCGCCAATATCCTCGCTTAGGTCGTATAGTTCGAGGGCCCCGTCTTCAAAGTATTCGTGAAGCTTCCAATGCCCGGAGATGATCACCGACCCCGGACGTGTCCTAAAGAGCGGGTCACGCCCTTGGTCCTTGATCCCATCGTACTGCTGTAGATAAATGGGGAAATGAAAATACAGTTCACGGTCGGCTATCGATCCCGTCGTGAACAGGGGTGCCAGGTCTACGCCATCGAGAAAATCCGCCTTTTTTCGAGGTTGTGCGATATGTTGTAGGGTAGGGTAAAAGTCGAGGTTGCTTACCGGGACGGAACAGACCGATTGCGGTTCGATCTTTTTGGGCCACTTGATAACTAGGGGTACCCGAATGCCCCCTTCATAATAGGATCCTTTACCCGCCCTTAGGGGGTCTTGCCCCGAAATGGCCCTGATACCGCCGTTGTCTGAAGTGAATATGACCAAGGTGTTCTCTTCCAGGCCGTATTGCCTTAGGGCGTGCATGAGCCTACCTACATTTTGGTCCATGGCATATACCATGGCGGCATAATCCGGTCTGTTCTGGCCCTTTTCCCCTTTTTTGCCCCTAAACCTTTCCACAAGCTCCTTTTTTCCCATGATAGGGGTATGCACGGTATAATAGGGCATGTAGAGAAAAAACGTAGTGTCTTTGTGGGTCTCTATAAAGGATAGGGCCTCTTGGGTAAGCCTATCGGTCAGGTATTCCCCCCTTTTTCCATCCGTAATGTTATCGATGTTGTAAGGGGAAAAGTAGCCGTTCCTGCCCGGATTCCCTTTGGAACTCCCGCCTACATTGACGTCGATGCCCTGGGGCTTGGGGTCATGGCCTACATGCCATTTGCCGAAACTTCCCGTGACATAGCCGGCCGACTTGAGCATTTGGGGCAGGGTGTAAAGGGTGTCGTTGAGGTGGGGCGTGTTTTTGATCGGAATGAGCTTACGGGTTTTTGCATTCCCGCGATCGGATGGACTGACGGTATATACACCGTGCCTGGGCGTATTGAGTCCCGATAGGAGGCAGGCCCTACTGGGCGCACAGTTGGAGGCGCCGGCATAGGCCCGTAAAAAGACCATCCCTTCCTTCGCCAAGGCGTCCAAATGGGGTGTTTCGTAATAGGTACTGCCCATAAAGCCAAGGTCCTTATAGCCCAGGTCATCGATATTTATCAGGACGATGTTCGGCTTTTTATCCCTAGGTTTTTCTTTGTTCCCCCGACATGAAGTAAAAACCGATATGCATGACAGGAGCAGGGGAAGGAGGACGGCCGTTCGAACAATTTTTGGGGATGGGGCTTTTATAGGGTGTTGCATCATTATCGTTTTTGACTCGAATAAAACTATGGTGATCTTGCACAATTATAAGGGGCCTTACGAATCGCAAAGGGGGGCTGAATGTTGCGAAAAGGTCATAAACGGCCTTTTAAGCACTCGCCTCCACGGTCTCGGCCTTATGGCCAAAGTAGCGCTTGACATACTCCGAGGGGCTTAGGCCGTATTTCTTGCTGAAACATTTGCTGAAATACTTTTGGTTGCTGAAGCCTGTCATATAGGCTACTTCCGAAATGTACAATTTGGTCGACCTTAACAGTTGTGACGCACGTTTGAGGCGAATGTCCTTGATAAAGTTTACCGGGGTGTCGTTGTTTATGGCCTGTAGTTTTCGGTAGAGGTTGGCCCGGCTCATTCCCACCTCGCTGGCCAGGAATTCGACATTCAAGGCCTTGTCGTCAATATGCTCCTCGATGATACAGATCAGTTTTCTGATGAATTTTTCGTCGTTGGAGTCGACCTTTACCGCACTGGGCTCAGGAGTGATTATTTTGCTATACCTGTCTTTGAGCTCCTTGCGCGACTTGAAGGTGTTGATTACCTTCCACTTTAAAAACTCCAGGCTGAAAGGCTTTTCGATATAGTCGTCGGCCCCCAGGCTAAGGCATTCGATTTTGGTGTCCTCGGCATTCTTTGCCGTCAACATAAAAATGGGGATGGCCTTGGTTTCGGCAGTGTTCCTTAGCCTGCGCAGCAGCGACATACCATCTTCGATGGGCATGAGAATATCGCAAATAACCAGGTCGGGCCTTTCTTCGATACATTTGGTGTAGCCTTCCTGTCCGTTGCGCGCCTCGATGATATGAAAGTCGGATGTAAGCTCTTCCTTTACCATGGTTCTTAGATCGTCGTTGTCCTCGACCAGTAAAACCACCGGTTTGCTAGGGAGGTGTGTGGTCGATGGACTTTCCAGTTCCGAGGTAATCTCCTTCATTACCTGAAACTCGGAGTTCTTGATAAAGTTCTTGGTCAGCGGGGTGCCTTTGTTAATCCGCTCCTTTTTGTGGTACCTGTTCTTACTTATTGGCAGGTAAAAGGTAAACTCGGTAAAGATATTCTCTTCGCTTTTTACCTCGATCTTTCCGTAATGCCGTTCGGTCAGTTTCTGGACGAGTTCCATTCCTATACCGGTTCCCGGTATTTGGTTGCTGTATTTTTTGGTGGCTTGGTAGTAGCGATCGAAAATACGGGGAAGGTCTTTTGGCGGAATGCCTATGCCATTGTCGCGTACACTGCACTTAACATAGGTACAATTGCCCGATTGCTTGTCAAGACCATGGGTTTCTCGCTTTGGGGCCAGCCCCAAGGAAACTTTGATCCTTCCTTTTTTTGGGGTGTACTTAAAGGCATTGGACAGCAGGTTGAAAAGTATTTTTTCAAGAATGTCTACATCGTACCAACCGACGATCTTGCCTTCTTCGACAGTAAATTGGTAGTCGATTTCATTGATTTTGGCAAAATCGTTGAAGGCATTTTTAATGATCTCGATATCCTTTACAATGTCGTTTTTTGAAATTTGGAGCTTAAACTTCCCCTCGTCAAACTTTCGGATATCCATCAATTGATTGATCAGACGGTGCATGCGCAGGCTATTGTTGTAAATCCTTTGCGAGGTAACGGGGCTTAAGGTAAACTTTTTGTCCTTCACCACCTTTTCTATGGTGCCGAGTATGAGGGCCAAGGGGGTGCGAAGTTCGTGCGATATATCGGTAAAAAACACCATTTTCATGCGGTTGATCTCATTGTCCTTTTCGCGGCTGACGGTTTCGGCCACCAACTTCTTTTTTAGCTTGTACCATCGCCGCACGAGCATCCACGTAATGTAGACGCAGGTGGTCAAGAGCAAAAAATAGATCACATAGGCCAAGTTGCTCTTGTAAAAGGGCGGGGTAATGGTAAATTTGAACGTGGCCGGCCGGTCGTTCCAAATCCCGTCGCTGTTTGTACTTTTTACTTTGAAGGTGTAGTCGCCGGGGGGCAGGTCGTTGTAATTCGCGTTTCGGTTCGAGGCCTTGGTGTAATGCCAAAAATCGTTTATGCCCTCGAGCATGTACGCGAATTCATTTTTATTGGGGGCCGTAAAGTCCAAAGTCGAAAATTCAAAGGCAATGTTGTTCCTGTTGTGTTTTAGTTGGAGGCTGCCCGTGGTGTTCAGGTATTTTTTCGAGCCGAATTCACCGTCGGCCCTGTTCGCTTGGTTAAAGTCTTCAAAAATAGTGTAACTGGTAATTATCGTAGTGGGTACCAAAGAGGTCTTTTTGTAGTTTTGTGGATTTACCGAAAAGAAACCGCCCGGGCATCCAAAATAGATTTTTCCATTGGGGGCGACCGCATGGGAGTTGAACATAAAATGACTTTCGGTAACCCCGTCTTCGATTCCGAAGTTTACAAATTTTTCTTCCTTGGTATCGAATAGCGAAATGCCGTCCCTCGTGCTCAACCATAGGTTGCCCGAAGCATCTTTGGCGATACTGGCGATGGTCGTCGATAGTAGGCCTTTGTTCTTGCTGTAACTTTTTATGGTTTCATGTTCCGCATGGTAAAAATTCAGTCCACCGCCCCTTGTGCCGATCCAAATATTGCTTTTTCCATCTTCGACGAGGCATAGAATGGCATTGGAGCTCAGGCCGTTGTCCGATGTGGGGCTGAACACCTTTATGTCTTCCTTGATCAGGTTGACCTTAAAGAGTCCGTCACCACGGGTGCCGATCCATAGGTTTTGTTTTTGGTCGAGATGCATCACCGAAACGTTTTTCCCCGAAAGCACCGAAACCACCTTTCGCCTAAAGTAGTCCATGGTCCCTTCGGGAGAGACGACCTTGATGCCTCCGCCCCATAGGCCCAACCATATTTCATGGCTGTTGGGCGTAACGATGTCGCGAATGGTGTAGTTGAATGTGCCCAAGGTGTCGAATTGAACCTGTGCGGCTCCCTGGCGATAGTTTTTTGAGATCAAAAGGTGCTTTCCCGTGGCATACAGTAGCTGCCTTTGTGTAAAATCCGTTTTTACCAAGCTGTACCCTTCATCGCTTGGCAATAGCTGCTGTGCGCTCTTGGTCTCCGTATTATAGCGGTAAAGGCCTTTACGGTCGATGGTTGCGAGGAGGTCGTTTTCTGGGGTGAGCAAAAGGTTTTGGGTAAAGTGGTTATTGAATTTGTCGTCGATAACCGTGTACTCGAAAATTGAATTTCTGTCGCTGTGTTTTTTGACCCCTTTATTGGTCGCTACCCAGAGGTTGTTGTACCGATCCACTATAGAGGCATTGATTTGGTTTTCGTAGGGGGTGTTATCGTGTTTTCGGCTGTCGCCCACATGGGTAAAGGCGTAGGAGGAGTTGGTTTTTTCTCCCTTGTACAGGCCCGATTGGGTGCTGGCCCATACGGTATTGGAATTTCTGTCGATGGATAGGGAAGTGAAAGTGGTGGGGCCTTGGTCGCTTGCGCCAAAGCCGTCTATCTTATCGATGATTTTTAGGATAGGGGCGCTTTTGGAGTACTCAAGAAGATACAGCCCCTTGTCGGTAGCGGCCAATAGGGTGTTGTTTTCGGCGTGTCGAAGAAAGAAGGTGTTCATGGCGAAGCCCGTATCGACCAGCATGTGTTGGGGGTCAAGGGCCAAAATACCCTTGGGAGTGGCGAACCAACTTCGGCCAAAAAGGTCTTCGCAAAAATCGTTTACCTTCTTTTCGGGATCCCATATTGCGCCTTTTTGCCGATAGTTCAATTCGGTCTTGAACTCGACCTTTGCCAGTTCGTTATGGGGCAGGATTCTCACTATGCCCGTATTGCGAAGGTTGGCCCAGACCGTACCGTCTTTTGACTTCCCCAGAACGGTGGTCCTGTTGTTCTTGTAAAAGCCTTTAAAGCTATTGGCCGCACGATCGTACCTTATAAGATAACTTTCGCTCCCTATCCACAGGTTGCCATGGTCGTCTTCGACCACCGAGTTGATACTGTTATTGGGTATCGACGTGTCATCAAAAACATCGTATTGGTTTTCTACCAGCGAATGGCCGTCGTATCGGTATAGGCCACTATCGGTACCTAGCCATAAATAGCCCAAATGGTCTTCGTAGATCACATTTGTTTTTTTATTGAACCGGCTATCGGCGATATGTAGCGAATGGAAATAGGCATTGGTATCCTGGGCCTGGGACGGACTCCAAAGAAACAGCAGTATCAATAACGGGGTTATCAGCTTCATAAGGGTTGGCTTGGTTGTGGCAATTCTTTACTGACCAAAGGCAGGGCTACCAACCTTTTTCGCTCAGGCTCAAAGGTTTTGGAACCCCATTTTGGGCTTATACATCCCCTTTTTGGGTGTATCGATCATCTTTATACGATTTAAATATAGGGTATAAATGTTGCAAATAGGAGGTTAAACGGGAGTAAAAGCGCCGTGCGCAACATTTGTGCACCCATATGAGACGCTTGGGGCGGGTCTGCCCCCTATATTTACGCCAAGCCTTAGGCAGCTCAACACCTAAGGCCAATAAATTTAACCAACATCAACTATTATTATGACTTTAAAAAGAATGTTATTGCTATTGCTGTTTCTGGGCACGGTATCGCTTCAGGCACAGCAAAATGTGACGGGAACCATTACGGACGAGTCGGGTCAACCGCTCCCGGGCGTGAACGTATTGGTTAAGGGAAGCACGGTGGGAACCGTAGCCGATTTTGATGGAAAATATGCTATCGAGGCTCCGGAAGGGGCCGCCTTGGAGTTTAGTTATTTGGGCTTTGTGACCCAAAGTGTGCAGGTGTCCGGTCGCACCACTATAAACGTGGTCATGGCCGAAGACGTTGCACTGTTGGAAGAAGTGGTGGTCATCGGCTACGGTACTTCCAGTAAGAAAGACCTGGTGTCTTCGGTGGCCTCGGTAAAATCGGATGTGCTTGAGAACCAACCGGTGGCAAGGGTAGACCAGGCCCTTCAAGGCCGTGCCACGGGCGTTGAGGTCACGTCGAACAGCGGTACACCGGGTGCGGGCGCCACTATTCGTATTCGGGGCAACAGTTCGATCAACGGAAACAACGACCCGCTCTACGTTGTCGATGGGTTCATTGCCGGTACGGGCTTTAACCTCAATACGATCAACGTAAACGATATCGAGTCGATTGAAATATTAAAGGATGCCACCGCCCTGTCCATTTACGGTACCCGTGGGGCGTCGGGGGTTATTCTGATCACGACCAAGAACGGTAGGGGCATGGCCCCCGGTAAACCCGTTGTTACGATCAACCATTATTACAGTCTACAGGAAACGGCCAATCGGATCGATATTCTTGGGGGGCAGGATTTTATCGATTATAAAAACGAGTCGTACCAGTTTGTGCCCGGACCCGATGGTTTTGGGTATACCGACACTTCGTTGCCCCTGGTATTAGATCCCGAAAACACCACTACGACCGATTGGTTGGATTTGGTGGAGCAGCCGGGTGCCATTTCCAATACCGATGTTTCCATTACCGGTAATTCGGAAAACGCCAACTACTTTATTTCGGCCAACTACTTTAACCAGAAGGGGCTGTTGAGAGGGTCCGGTTTGGAACGGGTAAATTTCCGGACCAATTTGGATGTCAAGGTGTCGGACCGCTTCAAGGCCGGTATCCGGGCCAATATGACCCATTATAAGATAGAAAACAACAAAGTGGATTACAGCGGCATCGTTGCCAATGTATTGCCCATCAGGCCCGTTTACCTTGAGGATGGAAGCTTTTCCTTTGAAAATCCTATTAGCGCAGGTTTGGAGCGTAATCCGGAAGCCGATATACAATTGCGCGTAGACCATGACCTGGTTACCCAATTGATCACCAATGCCTATGTGGAATACGAGATTGCCAAAAACCTTTCGTTCAAATCTACCTTCGGGGCACAGTTGAACTACGTAAAACAGAACAATTACCTCCCCGGGATCTTACCGGAGCGCGTTAACGGTGGCTATGGTAGGATCAACACCAATTTTTCGAAGAGTATATTGAATGAAAACACCTTCAATTACAATTTAGATCTCGAAGACCATTCGATCAAATTGCTCGGGGGCTTTACCTGGCAGAAGGACAACAACGAGAGTACCTTTTCCGAGGCCGAAAACTTTCCGAACGATGTAGTGCTTTTTAACAACTTGGCCTTGGGCGATTCGGAGACTGCAACAGTGGGTTCGGGTTACGGTCAACGAACCTTGACCTCCTTCTTGGGCAGGGTCAACTATGGCTATAAAAGCAAGTATTTGCTCACCTTGGTGGGGAGGTACGATGGGTCTTCGGTGTTCGAGACCGGAAACAAATATGCCTTCTTCCCCTCGGTCGGTGTGGCATGGAATGTCGACGAAGAGGATTTTATGATCGATTCGGACGTGATCGACCGCTTTAAACTAAGGGGCAGTTACGGTATTGTCGGCGAACAAGGGGTGGAAGCTTACAATTCCATTTCGACTTACGCCAATACCACGACCGTCTTTAACGGTTCCTTGGTAAACGGGGTGCTTGTCGGAAAGGTGCCCAGTAGTGGCCTGACCTGGGAAACGACGAAGCAATTGGATCTCGGACTGGAACTGGGCTTCTTGGGCAATAGGATTACCTTCGAGGCCGATTATTATAAAAAAACGACTGAAGACCTGCTCTTATCGGTAGCCTTATCGGGGCAGGTGGGGGCCAACTCAACTACCCAGTTACAGAACTTGGGTTCCGTGGAAAACAGGGGATTTGAACTGGGCCTCAATACCATTAACGTACAGAACGATAACTTTTCCTGGGAGTCCAATATCAGCATATCCTCCAACAAGAGCGAGATATTGGAGCTCGACGACCAAGAGTACATCTCCCTTCAGTCTACCGGAAACCAAGGCGGGAATTCGGCCCGTTTGATCGTAGGGGAGGCCTTGCCGACCTTTGTTGGGGCGCGATACTTGGGCACCTATAAGTCGGCAGAGGAGATCATTGCCGATGGAAGGGAGGGCCGTTCCTTTATCGGGGGGCCAAGGTACGAGGATGTCAATGGCGATTCGAACATCAATGACGAGGATTTTCAGGTGCTGGGAAGCCCCATACCCGATTTTTACGGAGGTTTTAGAAACACCTTTACCTATAAGAACCTTTCGCTGGACGTGTTTTTCCACGGAAGCTATGGGGCCGAAATCTTTAACGTGAGAACGCAAACGGCCTATTTCGGACGGGGCGAGCAAAATGTAGATCCGGTCGTACTTGACCGATGGCAAGCGGGGGTAAATGAAACTTCCGATATCCCTAGGGCCGGACCATCAAACAGCCTGTTTAACCCGAACAGCAGTTTGAATATTGAAGACGGGTCGTACCTCAGGTTGAAAACAATGACCTTAAATTACAACGTTCCCTTGGAATCGGGCGGACTCAGCGATGTATTCAGCGCTTTGAACGTCTACGTGACCGGAACCAACCTGTTACTTTTTTCCGACTTTACACTGGGCGATCCCGAAGTGAACAACTTTACCGCCGGAAGCGGTCTGAATTCGGTTTCCCAAGGCTTTGCCTCCGGGCAATATCCGTATGCGAAAACCATAACCCTAGGCGTAAAAGTAGAATTTTAAAAAAACCGATATGAAAACTATAATAACGAACAAATTTCTAATACTGCTCTTGGGCCTTCTCGTGTTGGGCTCATGTGACGAGTTCTTGGAAGAAGACCTTCGGGACCAAATTACGCCCGACGCCTTCTTTACCAATGACAAGGAGGCCGAACTGGCCGTCAACGGGGTTTACCGATTGTATCACGATAACAACCTGTACAGGCAGCGCGGACTCGACAACTACTACACCAGTGGGGCCGATATCCAGGCGGCCAACAGGGACGTCAACGGATCCATACACAACTACCTGATCCAAGAAGGCACGGCCGACGGCAACGGAACATGGATACAGCTCTACCGTGTGGTCAATAACACCACCGAGTTTATTTTCAATATAGAGAACAACGAGAACCTCTCGCAAGAGGTAATCGACCATCGATTGGGCGAACTGTTGTTCTTAAGGGCCTTGGCCTATTTTCACCTGACGAATCTTTGGGGCGATGTCCCCTTTTATACCGAACCCCTGCCCGTCTTGGAAAGGTCGGTACTCGGCAGGCATCCCAAGGCAGAGATACGAAGTGCCATGAAGGCCGACCTGGCCAGGGCCTTTGATTTGCTTCCCGGCTCGTATTCGGGCAACGATTTGGGAAGGGCCACAAAATGGGCGGCGGCCACCCTAAAGGCCAAATACCATCTTTTCGACAGGGAATGGGCCGAGGCGAAGGCGGAATGCGATATCGTGATCGATCAAAGTCCGCACCGGCTTCTCGACAATTATGCCGATGTCTTCGATCAATCCGATCCCAGTGCCCAATACAACGACGAGCATATTTTTGTTGTCGATTTTGAAGCCGATTACGGCGGACCTTTGAACACCACCAGAACGGACGACTACAATCCGCGTATTCGCGATGAACCTTTTAACAGAAACGGCGATACCCTGATCAACGGACAGACCTACCAGCGGGTCGATTATTTTCAAAACCAGGTGCTAAGGCCCAGAAACGAGGATATGACCGGCTACGGTTGGTCGGTTCCCCTGCCTGAATTTGCCTTGAGGGAAAATTGGCAGGAGGGCGACCTGAGGTACGACGCCACCATAGTAACCGAATATTTGGGATGGAAATTGTCGTTTCCGTACTTTAGAAAGAACTGGAATCTCGATCAAGAGAATTCCTTACGGGGCAATCACCCCGAAAACTTTATCGTTTTCCGCTTGGCCGATGTATACCTGATGGCGGCCGAGGCCGAAAACGAAATGAACGGGCCCGGCAATGCCTACGCCTACGTCAACAAAGTCAGGGAACGCGCCTTTGAACCCGACCAGCCGTGGAGCGGTATGTCACAAGAGCAGTTCAGGGAGGCCATGTACGAAGAACGCAAGTTCGAACTCAGTGCCGAAGGCCACCGCCGTATGGATTTGATACGTTGGGGAATACTATTGGAAAGGGTAAAATCGGTACAGCATCGCGCATGGAACAACCCCGGGGCCAATATCCAACCTTATCACGTGTTATTGCCCATACCGCAACAACAACTTGAACTGAACCCCAACCTATTGGAATCGGACCCGACCAATAACGGGTACAGGTAATCCTAAAAAATTGAATAATTTGCCGTGGGGCCGAGGAAAAGGCCCCGTGGTTTTCTTTAAGCAGCCTATGAAACACTTTCTTTTTTTATTTGCCTTGACCGCCGTTCTTTTTTCGTGCAAGGATAAAGCCCAAAATACCGGCCATGGCGACAGCGAAACGACCCGGAACGGCACCAAGCCGAATATCGTCTATATCTTGGCCGATGACCTGGGCTATGGCGACCTAAGCGTATACGGACAGGAGAAGTTTTCTACCCCCAATATCGATAAGCTCGCCAAGGAAGGAATGCTTTTTACCCAGCACTATTCGGGCAGTACGGTATGCGCCCCTTCAAGGTCGGCCCTGTTGACCGGTATGCATACCGGGCATACGGTGGTACGGGGAAACAAGGAAATTATGCCCGAAGGCCAGTATCCCATGCCCGACAATACCTTTACCTTGGCCGAGGCCATGAAGGAAGCAGGCTATACCACAGGGGCCTTTGGCAAATGGGGACTCGGTTTTCCCGGGTCGGAAGGGGATCCCCTCAACCAGGGCTTCGACACCTTCTTTGGCTACAATTGCCAGCGTTTGGGGCATAACTATTACCCAAGGCATCTATGGGCCAACAAAGATTCGCTCGTCCTCGAGGGAAATGCAGGGAAAAAGAAGGAAACCTATGCGCCGGCACTGATACATAAGAAGACCTTGGAGTTTATCGAATTGAACAAAGACAATCCGTTCTTTCTATATGTCGCATCCATAATACCCCATGCCGAGCTGGCGGCCCCGGAAGAGCTCATGGAGAAGTACAGGGGCAAGCTTCTTCCTGAAAAGGAATATGAGGGTGTTGACGACGGCCCCGAGTATCGCACGGGCCCCTACGAATCACAGAAAGAAACCCACGCGGCCTTCGCCGCAATGGTCCACCTTCTCGATATTCAGGTAGGGGAGATCGTCGAAAAGTTGGAAAAACTGGGAATCGCCGACAATACGATGGTCATTTTTACCTCCGACAACGGCCCGCACACCGAAGGGGGCGCCGATCCCGAGTATTTTGACAGCAACGGACCGTTTCGAGGAACGAAAAGGGATTTATACGAAGGGGGCATCAGGGTTCCGATGATAGCCAAATGGCCGGGTAGGATCCAACCGGGTACGAAAAGTGATCACGTATCGGCCTTCTGGGATGTCTTTCCTACATTCTCCGATATCGCAGGTATCGATGCTCCCAAGGGAATCGACGGCATATCCTTTTTGCCCGAACTTTTGGGCGATACCGTGGGGCAAAGGGAGCACGACTACCTCTATTGGGAGTTTCATGAAAAAGGGGGAAGGCAGGCCATTCGAAAAGGCAATTGGAAGGCGGTCAAGTACAATGTGTTTGACGCATCCAACAACAAAATACAGCTTTACGACCTAGGGGCCGATCTTTCCGAACAGAACGATGTGGCTGACAAACACCCCGAGATCGTGGAAGAAATGAAGGCCTTGTTCAGTGAGGCGCGTACCCCCTCGGAGGTGTTTACCTTCGATCAAGGAACCTACCTGAACGTAGAATGAAAACACATAGTTTGAGTTAGTTTAGTTGTAAAGGGGCACCTCGGCGGAGGGGCCTCTTTATTTGGTTTATTTGAATACTTTAGTAGTGCTTTTAAATGTGTGGGGCGTTTGGAAGCGAAAACAGGTTGTGTGGTGTATCAAGAAAATGACATATGAAAAAACGACTCTTCCTTATTCTTACGATATCGCTATGTGCCATTTTGGTCGGTTTCGACCAAGATGACCGGCCCAATGTGCTCATTATCGGCGATTCGATATCCCTAGGTTATACCCCCTATGTCAAACAGGCCCTACAAGACCGTGCCAAGGTGGTCCACAACAAGGGAAATGCCCAACATACGGGTACGGGACTCGAGAAATTGGACGAGTGGCTGGGCGATACCCAGTGGGACGTCATCCACTTCAATTGGGGCCTCTGGGACCTGTGTTACCGGCACCCCGACTCCAAGGAAGTGGGGAATAGGGATAAAATAAACGGGACGCTTACCTATACGCCCGAAGCGTATGGGGCCAACCTTGAAAAGCTGGTCCTCCGATTAAAGCAAACGGGCGCCCGGTTGATTTTTGCCACTACGACCTATGTACCCGAAAACGAAGTGGGGCGATTTGTTGGTTCGGACGTAACCTACAACAAGGTGGCCATGGCCATCATGAAGAAACACGGGGTGGCCGTAAACCGCTTGAACCCTTTGTCAAGAAAAATACATAGGAAACATGCCGCCGGTCCGGGAGATGTGCACTATACCAAAGAAGGGTATCGTTTGCTGGCCCAACCGGTGATCAAAAAGATAAGAAGAAGTTTGGAGGCCCCTTGAGTTTCGACGCCCCCCCCCCCTTTGATCTGTTCGCAATAACCCAATTCGATTGATATATGGAACGCTCGAAAAGTATGATGAAAAAAACAATGGTCTGTTTAGCCTTGCTTTGGCTGTGCCTCTATGGGGCCGCCCAGGAAAAGGAAGGGAAGCTCGACGGGCAAAGGCCCAACATTGTCTATATTTTGGCCGATGACCTCGGCTATGGCGACTTGGGCTGCTTGGGGCAGGATAAGTTTGCTACGCCCAACATCGATAAACTCGCCGAACGGGGCATGCTCTTTACCCAACATTATGCGGGGTCGACGGTATGTGCCCCTTCACGGTCTGTATTGATGACGGGGCAGCACACGGGCCATACGCCCGTAAGGGGAAACAATAAGGTGCCCTTGCCTGCGGAAAGTGTGACCCTGGCCGAAATTTTAAAGAAAAACGGCTATGTAACGGGGGCCTTCGGAAAATGGGGGCTGGGCGAGGTAGGTTCCGAGGGAGATCCCCTCAACCAAGGTTTTGACCGTTTTTATGGCTACAATAACCAATCCTTGGCACATAACTATTATCCCTACCATTTGTGGGACGATCGGCAAAAGATAAGCTTGGAAGGAAACCAAGGAAGGTCTACCGGGCAATACGCCCCGGAACTGATCCACCGAAAGGCCCTTGAGTTTATCGAAGAAAACAAGGACGGTCCTTTTTTTCTCTATTACCCTTCCATCTTGCCGCATGCCGAACTGGTGGCGCCTACGGCTTACATGAATCGGTTCAAGGGGAAGTTCGGGCCGGAAAAACCCTATAAGGGCGTCGATGATGGTCCCCGATATCGGAAGGGCCCCTACGCCTCGCAGGAACACCCGCACGCGGCCTTTGTGGCCATGGTGACCGTGCTCGACGACCAGGTGGGCGAGATCATGGCCAAATTGGACGAACTGGGCATTGCGGAGAACACCGTAATGGTGTTCACTTCCGACAACGGACCCCATCAGGAAGGTGGGGCGGACCCCGGGTATTTCAATAGCAACGGACCCTTTAAAGGGATCAAAAGGGATTTGTACGAGGGAGGCATCCACGTGCCCATGATCCTAACATGGCCGGGCCGGGTAAAGGCGGGGAGCACAACGGACCATATATCCGCCTTCTGGGACGTGCTGCCCACTGTTGGCGAACTTATCGGTGCCACCGTGCCCGATGAGGTCGACGGTATTTCCTTCTTGCCCACGCTTTTGGGCGATGAAGGGGCCCAGCGCACCCACGACTACCTGTATTGGGAGTTCTTTGAGAAAGGGGGGCGGCAGGCCGTACGAATGGGAGAGTGGAAGGGAGTGAAGTACAATGTAAAAAAGGACCCCGATGCCCCCTTGGAGCTTTATCACCTCCCTTCCGATATCGGGGAGAACAACAACGTAGCCGATAAGCAC
This sequence comes from Pseudozobellia thermophila, assembly GCF_900141855.1. GTDB lineage: Bacteria > Bacteroidota > Bacteroidia > Flavobacteriales > Flavobacteriaceae > Pseudozobellia > Pseudozobellia thermophila. The sequence goes on along the minus strand of NZ_FQYU01000002.1, from coordinate 855,215 downwards.
CCGGATATTGTGGAGAAAATAGAGGGCATCTTAAAGGAGGCCAGGACCCCATCCGATATTTATAGATTCGATTAAAAAGAGGTATGTTGTTTTTGGGAAGGATAGAAAGTCGTTTTTGGCCCCTGGCCCTGTGTGGTTTGCTGATCGCGTTTACCGCCTGCCGGCAAAATTCGGGGGTGCCGGCGGAAAAGGAAGCCAATGGGCCCAATATTGTCCTGATCTATGCGGATGATCTGGGGATGGGACTCTTGGGCCACGAGGGGCAAAAGATTATAAAGACGCCCCATATCGACCAACTGGCGAGGGAAGGGCTCCGTTTTACCAACGCTTACGGCAATATGTTATGCGCCCCGGCCCGCGCATCGTTGATCACTGGTCTCCACGACTGCCATGAACAGGGCTTCGAGATCACCCCCGGGGCTTTGTACAAAAAAATCAGTACGGACGGGTACGATCAGGCGCAGATCGAGGAAATACTCAACAAAGCCTTGGCCCCTATACCTGACGACCAGGTCTTTTTGGGGCAAGTGGCGCAAGAAGCGGGCTATGCCACCGCCCAGATCGGGAAATTGGAGTGGGGTTTTTCAACCACCGATCATCAAATGAAACGGCACGGTTGGGATTATTATTATGGCTACCTCGACCACGTAAGGGCCCATGGGTTTTATCCCCCATTTTTGTTCGAAACGGGCAATTTGGTGCCAATAGCGGGCAACACCCTAGCCAATTGTGGAAAATCGGGAGAGCCTGAAACCTTGGAAAACTTTAAGGAGCGGAGAAATCGGGAAGGTAAGGCCCGGTATTCCCAAGATCTGTTTATGGACAAGGCCCTCGATTTTATAACGACGAACAAAGACAGGCCCTTTTTTCTTTATTTTCCCACGCAATTGCCCCATGGGCCGGTTGCCATTCCTAAAATACATCCTGATTTTGTAGCCGATGATCGGTTGACGCCCATTGAAAAGGAATATGCTTCCATGGTCAAAATGTTGGACGACAACGTGGGACAGATTATGGAAAAACTCAAGGAACTTAAGATCGATGACAATACCCTGGTCGTATTTACTTCCGACAACGGCCATGAAATCTACTATGCCCAGGAGGGGCGGGTAGAGAAGCCCTATACCAATATCCAAACGGGAAACCGGTTCGACAACCTAGGGCATAAATACTACAGTGATCTGTCGGGCGACGTTTTCGATGGAAATGGGGGCCGTGCAGGAATGAAAAGAAGTAACCTCCAAGGAGGCATTCAGGTTCCTTTGATCCTTAGGTGGCCCGGTAAGATAAAGGCGGGTAGGACGAGCGACAGGCTTGTCGCCAATTACGACCTATTGGCCACGGTGGCCGAGATCACGGGGTTCGGAAAACCCTTTGATTCCGATGGGATATCCTTTTACGACGAATTGATCGGCCAACATACGGGGGCAGGTCACGAATCCGTAGTCTATTCTTCGTACACGGGGCCTACGCTGATTACCAAAGAGGGATGGAAGATTAGGACGGATCTTGACCATGGGGTGTTCGAACTGTTCTATTTGCCCGACGATTTCAAGGAGGCGAACGACTTGTCCGAAACACATCCTTACAAGCTCGAAGAACTTAAAAGGAGACTATTGGAGGCCTGCGAGGGAAACCTCGACAACGGCCATTTTACAAATGGGGGCAGTATCCTAAAATTGTCATTTGAACGGTAAGGAGGTATAACATCGGAAGAAAGGAAATGGAAAAGGCAAGAGCAAGGCAATCGGATTCGGGGGTAAAGTGGAAAGGTAGATGCTTCCTATGGGCATTGGCATTCAGTATGTGCTGGTTCGCAAGGGCCCAAAACAGGCTGGTCGAGGTCGAAATCGATACTGCCATGGCCTTTCAGACCCTTCACAACTTTGGCGCTTCCGATGCATGGGCGGCCCAGTTTACGGGACTGTGGCCCGATGAAAAGAGGAAGCAAATGGCCGATTGGCTGTTCAGTATGGAAACGGATGCCCAAGGTTCGCCCAAGGGGATCGGCCTATCGGCCTGGCGTTTCAATATCGGGGCCGGAAGTGCCCCCCAGGGGGAAGAAAGCGGCATCAAGGATCCTTGGCGCAGAACGGAAGGTTTCATGCAAAGCAATGGCACTTACGACTGGCAAAGACAAGCTGGGCAACAGTGGTTTTTAAAGGCCGCAAAAGAAAGGGGCGTAGGGCAGTTTATCGCTTTTGTGAACAGTCCGCCTATTCAGCTTACAAAAAATGGAAAGGGACATTCGGAAGATGGATTGGCCGCCAATATATCACATGCGAATTATGCCGCATATGCTAACTTTCTGGCAGATGTATGGCTTCACTTTAGGGACAGTGTAGGAGTGTACTTTGATTATGTGAGTCCGTTCAACGAGCCGCAATGGGAATGGAAAGGCGGACAGGAAGGCTCGCCTTGGAACAATAAGGAATTGGCCGCGGCCACTAGGGTTATCGATTCCGTTTTTAGGGTTGAAAACATTGCTGCGCAATTGGAAATTACCGAGGCCGGGGCGATCGATTATCTCACAGGGACCAAAAAGAAACACCATAATAGAAGCGACCAAATTGAAACCTTCTTCAGTCCTTCAAGTCCGGATTATTTGGGAAACTTGGGTACCCTGGCACCTAAAGTAGCCGCACACAGTTATTTTACTACTTGGCCTGTTGAAAAGCTGAAAAGGGAGCGGGAACGCATTGCGGAGAAACTAGCAAAATATCCTTCCTTGGAATATTGGATGAGCGAGTACTGCATCTTGGAAAACAATGAGGAGATCAAGGGAAAGGGCAGGGGATTGGGTATGCAAACGGCCCTGTATGTAGCCCGCCTTATTCATGCCGATCTAACGATGGCCAATGCCAGCGCGTGGCACTGGTGGCTGGCCATGAGTCCGTATGACTTTAAGGACGGTTTGATCTATCACGATAAAAACAGGGAAGATGGTGCTATCCATGATTCAAAATTACTGTGGGCCTTAGGAAATTATTCGAGGTTCATCCGCCCCGGGGCCAAGCGTATCTCGGTAGCGTACGAAGGGTTGAACACGGTTGAAAACTTAAGGGAAGGATTGCTGCTATCCGCCTACAAAAATAAGGATGATGGTATTGTGGTCGTCATTGTCAATCAAAACGACCAAGTGGGCCATTTAAAGCTGAACATGGCACATTATACGGCAAATAGAGTAGAGGCTTACATCACCAATGAATCCTATAACTTACAAAAAAAACACGATTACCCAATGACCGATGGTCAGATTCGGGTATTGCCGAAATCAGTGACTACCCTCGTTATTTCTGTCCTATAAAGAAGGTCTTAAATCTTAATGAATAAAAATAGAAAATGAAAAATTTAGTGTTGCTCGGATTGGCCATGTCATTGTCGGCAATCGCGTTGGGCCAAAAGCCGGACACCCAACCCAATATAATTTTCATCTTAACGGATGATTTGGGTTTTGGCGATTTAGGGGTTCTTTTCCAAAAGCAAAGGGCCGCCAAAAAAGGAAAGCGGGCACCGCAGGCATTTACGCCCAATCTAGACCGTATGGCCAATGAAGGAGCGTTAATGCCGCAGCATTACTCCGCGGCGCCTGTATGCGCACCTTCTAGGGCATCCTTGTTGTTGGGTCAAAGCCAAGGGCATGCCAATGTCAGGGACAATCAGTTTGATAAGGCCTTGGCTTACAACCACACCTTGGGGTCTGTTTTACAAAAGGCGGATTATAAGACGGCGGCCATAGGCAAATGGGGCTTACAAGGCAGGGGCAAGGCTCCCAACTGGCCCTCCCATCCCTTAAACCAAGGATTCGATTATTACTTCGGATATATGAGGCATGGCGATGGACATGAGCATTACCCCAAGGAAGGGATATACCGGGGCACCAAAGAGGTGTACGAAAACCGGACCAACATAACCCCTGACCTCGACAAATGTTATACCGCAGATCTTTGGACCGCTGCCGCTAAAAAATGGATTGTAGACCATAAAAAGAGCGAGGAAGGTAACAAACCTTTTTTTATGTACTTGGCCTATGACACGCCGCATGCCGTTTTGGAACTGCCCACGCAGGCCTATCCTGAGGGGGGCGGACTTAACGGCGGTCTGCAATGGCTTGGGGAACCGGGGAGAATGATAAACACGGCCAGTGGCGAAGTGGATTCTTGGATCCACCCCGATTATGCCGATGCTACGTACATTCCGGAGAACGGTAAAAAGCCGGTACCGTGGACCGATGTCTACAAAAGGTACGCTACCAGTACCCGTAGGATAGACTCCGCCGTGGGCGATATCCTTCAACTTTTAAAAGACCTTAAAATTGATGGTAATACCTTGGTCATTTTTACTTCGGATAATGGCCCCTCGGTAGAATCGTATTTGAAGGACCAGCCCATCGTACCTACTTTCTTTGGGAGTTACGGACCTTTTACGGGAATCAAAAGGGACTGTTGGGAGGGAGGACTGCGTATGCCGACCATTGCTAGGTGGCCTGAAGCTATTAAACCGGGAACGGTAATTTCCAGTCCCAGTATCTCGTATGATTGGATGCCCACCTTTGCCGAAGTGGCCGGTGTTCCTGCTCCGGCGGTATCCAACGGAACCTCGTTGTTGCCTTCCTTAACGGGAATAGGGCAACAGCCGCCCAGTTCTGTTTATGTGGAATATTTTCAGAACGGAAAAACTCCGGGTTATGATGATTTTAGCGCTGATTTGAGAGGCCGTCGTCGTAATCAAATGCAGATGGTACGTAAGGGCAATTTTGTCGGCGTCCGATATGATATTAAGTCGGAGGACGATGATTTTGAAATTTACAATGTAATCGAGGATAGGGAGCAATCGAAAAACTTGGCGGAATCGGCTGATTTTTCGGCACTTCAGGAAGAAATGAAAGCGAGTGTACTGCAACAGCGCATGCCCAACGCTTCGGCGGTCCGGCCTTATGACCAGGCCCTGGTTCCAGGCCTATCGGTGAAGCATTTGAAAAAAGGCGTGACCTGGAAATCCTACGAGGGGAACTTCCCTTGGGTTCCTTCCGTTGCGGGACTAACACCGGCCGAAACCGGGGTGTCTATGCAAATATCGCCCCAAATCCCAGTTTCGGAAAACAGCAAGGTGCTTTATTTTGAAGGCTATTTAAAGGTGCCTGCGGATGGGACCTATACCTTTTACCTAAGCGCCAATGCCGGCGGAATGCTGCGTATTCACCAATCTACCGTTATTGATGCGGATTTCGGATACATAAAAAATTCAAAAATGGGCGGGCAATATAGACTCAAGGCCGGATTGCACCCTATTTCCTTGTATTACAGAAAAGGTAAAAAGGGAAAAGCGCAATTCAATCTGGAATGGAGTGGACCGGGTTTTTCCCGAGAAACAATTCCGGCGGAATCGATCTATCATTAATGGGGATATTCGATTTACAGGGGAGTACATTTTGAAGTTTTTCTTTTTGGTCAAGGTGTTTGGCTTTTGTTGGTGTTTTTAAAATACATCCCCCGCCCTTCGGGTACCCCCTTCAATGCCTGCACTGAGCCTGTCGAAGTGGGGGAATTAATTGTCCCCTTGAGGACGCCGTCTGCGTTAGCAGCGGGCGAGATGGCGCGCTGGCCAAGCAGCGTTATTGCTGATTTTCAGGGGTGTTTTTTGGGCACGAGCGGGGGGGCGGCAGTGGGGGCTAATTAACTGTCTATTATAACTTTATATATAATAGAATAAACAGTTTTATTAATAGTTCAGGTTAAATATAGTTGATTTATCAGTCTCATTGTTTTCAAGATTAATGCTTTTTAAATCAAATTTAAGAAGCTCCAAAACAAAATTTGCTAGTTCATCTTTATGGTTCCCAGTACTTTCAGGATTGTGAATTTTTCTATTTATTGACGCTGTAAAAATATCGACAATCTGAATTCCAAAGTTTTCTTGAGAATCTACGGCATGAAAATCACCAAGATATAGATCAGAAATAGATTGACGTGTAAGTCTTTCTTTTATGTTTTCTAGTTTTAGTTGATCACTTCCTTTTTCTTCATCATCAATCCATACTTGTAGTAATCTTGGTAAAGGTGCTCTTCCGGTAGTATGCTCATGATTGACACCTTTATGAAGTAAGTGGAATGTTAAATCTGTTATTGCGGAATTTATATTAGTTATACCCTTTCTGTTTAATATTATAACTTTAAAACCGACGGTTGGATTTAGTTTTAAAAAGTTCAAAAAGAATTCTTTATATTTTTCAAGTCTGTTTTTACTTAAATTTGAAAAGTGAAATTCATAATTAATATTGTTTTTATCCTTCCAATTTTTAATTTCATTATATGCTTGGTATGCTTTAAAGCCATCTACAACCCATAAGCTTCCTACAGATAAATAACTTTGAGTTTTACCTGTCTCATCTATATAAACAGAATATGTTTCTAAACCTTCAGGTTTTTCCTCTACAGCTATTTTTTTCATCTCATCAGCTAACACGCCTCTATGTTTTTTTACGGCATGATTAGCTTGAAATAATTTGTATTCATTTTGAATTCTAGCTCTAGAACGAGTCAAAGAATTAATAGAGGTCAATTTTTTAAGTTCTTCTTTTGTAATTGAAATTCCATTAAATACATGGTTTTCAAATGTCTTCCAATAACTCCAAGCTAATTCAATATCTGAGTTTCTGGCTGATGTATTGTTGTTGAGAATAAATCCAACTTTGTCACGTTTGGTTATGAGATTTCCACTCAAAACCTTATTCAGTAATTCACTCTTTTCCTTTTCAATTTTTTTATCGACATTGCTATCAGAAGATTCTATATTCTTATCGTTTTCTTCTTCTTTCTTCATAGTTATAATTATAGTCTTGATTGTCTTTAATGGTCAGGGTATTAATTTTTGCGTTTATTCAAACTTGCCCACTTGTTTTTTTCGTAATTGTTTTAATTCCGCCATTTTTAACCAAGGTCTTTTTATATGTGCCATTCTGTGACAGTTGGGACATAGCATTGCAATGTCCTCAATTTTGGTTTTGTGCCCAGCTTTCATTTCGCTTACTGGAATTGTATGATGCGCTTCAATAAAATCCTTTCCAATTTCTCCATACTCTTTTTCAAAGTCAAATTCACAAACTTGACAAAATAAGCGACCATTTTTGTCTTTAAAATTTTGTTTGGCAAGTTGAACAACTTTTAAATTTCGTTCACGAAACTTATGTTTTCGTTCAGATATTTTTCCTTCAGGAAACTCCCCGTCCAATTCTAAATTTGCTTTAAATTCTTTTGTCAGATTAAATTTCCAATATTTTCTCTTTTTGTTATAAGGTTCAATTCCTAGGTTTCTGCAATATTTTAGAAATGCTTTTTCTAACTTTTGATTTGGTCCGAGTTTGTTGTCCAGTATTCTTGCGATTACAGCATTTGTTTCTCGTCCATCTTTATGTGAATTTAGATGTTGGTCTAAATTATTATTTTTATAGCCAACAAATCTACTTGGTGCAAACCTCAGTTCATTGTTAATTTCATAGGCTACAAAACAAGCTCCGGCACGAATAAGTCCGATTGCGGTGTCATTTTCAAAACCTGTTCCTTCCGTTAGATACAATTCAACTGTTTCCAGGTTTTGTTCCAATTGTTCTATGTTATCTATAAGTTTCATTAGCCTGAAGTTAACATTGGTACATGCGTACCACTGTGTCTAAACATTTATTTTCGACTATAAAACAAGGGTTTAGTTTGTTCAAGCCCACACGAATTTAAAAATTCTTACAATCTCGTTCTTACAGAAAAGCGTAATCCATTAAAAATAAGTGGTTTTGGTGTGGGTAGAAGAGGGGTTATGTAAGTATCACAAAACATCCCCCGCCCTGTGGGCACCCCCTTCATAGGGGAATTACTCTTTTTAGGGTGCCATAACGCAGGGTATGGGCGCATAGGCAAAAAACCGATTTTGTTACTTTTGCACTAGAAATACACCCATGGAATGAATAGACTGTTTTTTACCGTTTCTGTCTGTTGTATAATGCTATGTAGTTGTTCCGATGAAGAAATAAAGAAAGAACTGTACAGCCTAAATTATGGAACCAAGGCGGAGCGGGTAGCTACCCTTAAAAAAGAAATTGAAGTACATAGTGATTTTGAGAACGCAGAGTTTCTGTTGTACAATTCAAAAGGATTTACCTTTCATGTAAACACCTTTTATTTGCCCGAATATAGGGATTACAGATACGTGATAAAGCTTAATCCCGAAGACATCGATAAATGGTTAAAAGGGTTCGAAAAAGTGAACCCTTCCGAAAGTTTTGAAGAATGGCCCGATAAATTAATTCGGATAAGAAGAGACGAATGGCCATTGCAAAGTACCCCCGAATACTACGCTATGGAAAATGAAATGGTTTACATGCTGGTGTATAGAAAAGAAGGGGTGATTTTTAAAAAGGCAATTTCTCTATAAAAGCCCAATCCGTCTGAAATGAGTTGGTTTTATGTTGGGTAGGAGAGGAGATTGTGTTGGTGTTGCTAAACATCCCCCGCCCTTCGGGCACCCCCTTCAAAGCCTGCACGGCGCTTGTCGAAGTGGGGGATTTTGTCCCTTTGAGGTGCTATGGCCTAATGTCCCCTTGAGGACGCCGTCTGCGTTAGCAGCGGGCGAGATGGCGCGCTGGCAAAGTAGTGGAACACTGCTTTACAGGGGTGTTGTGGCGAGATGGCGTCAGCTGGCCGTGAAGTTTAGGCAGCCGGGCTTCGGTATGGTCGTAGAAATGATGGAATTCCATTTTATGGCCCCTTATTCTTGCGGTCCGTCAAAAGTAAAAACCTTGTTTTGAGGATTTTTCAATTAACATTCTGTTTAACACTATTTTGGTGTAGATTATTTTGCATAATTGTATTTTTACTAGAAATAATTTATTAAAATAGTTAATTTGGTAAAAATATGTTAATTGGGTCTAAGTGTGTTGCATCGGTTCTTTTGGTCTTCGTCTTTATGGCGGGACTGGTTCAGGAAATCGTGGTAACCCAAGGCGATGATACTTCCATGGCCATGGAGTTGGAGCACCACGACAACCCCAACGATTCTGAACCCGATATGGACGAAGATGCCCTGGACTTTGATATGTTCATGCAGGAAGCCCAGCTGCCCAAGAATGCGCTAAAGGGGAGTAGACAGGGTATGGTTTCGTATATAGACTCCGATTTTCAGGCCTTGAAATCATCTCGGCCCACCCCACCTCCAGAATATTTAGGCTAATATTTTACCTCCATACCGCATTCGGCGGTATACGACACCTTCAATCATTACTAATTAGCGGTCAAAACGCCATCGGCACGCCGAATGGGGTACAGGTGGCCTATTGACTTTATATTCCAAACTTATACTTTCATGAATTTATTTAAACACTGGAGAAAAGACTTGCCGGCAAGTCTTGTTGTTTTCTTTGTTGCGTTACCTCTATGTCTTGGTGTGGCCCTTGCCAGTGGAGCGCCGCCGTTTGCCGGTCTTATTGCCGGTGTGGTCGGAGGGGTCGTAGTCGGCTACCTATCGGGATCCTCCATCGGCGTAAGCGGGCCGGCGGCCGGCCTGGTCGTCATCGTCTTTAACGCCATAACCGATCTGGGTGGTTATGAGCTCTTTCTCACTTCGGTAATCTTGGCCGGGATTATTCAAATAGCACTGGGCATTTTTCGGGCCGGTGTCATTGGTTATTACTTTCCTTCGGCGGTAATCAAGGGCATGCTCAGTGCCATCGGGATCATGATTTTTGTACAACAGATCCCCCTGGCCTTTGGTTTTAGCGGGGATGTGAACACGGATCGGATAGATTTCAGCGTTCTTCAGGACCAGATTACGCCCGGGGCCCTGTTCGTTACCTTTATATCCTTGGCCATCTTATTGCTCTGGGACGGTGTATTGGCCAAGAGGAACAAAATTTACAAACTTGTTCCGGCCCCTTTGCTCGCCGTGGTCGTAGGCATAGTTATCTATGTCACCTTGGGGCAGTCGGGCTTCTTCGCCCTTCATGAAAGTCAGCTGGTCCGAGTGCCCGTTCCACAGGACATAGGGTCTTTTATGGGACAGTTTACCTTTCCCGATTTTTCGGCCCTGGCCAATAAGGATGTGTACATAACGGCATTTACCATAGCCATCGTGGCCAGTCTGGAGACCTTGTTGAGCGTTGAGGCCTCCGACAAACTGGACCCGCTTAAGCGGCAGACACCTACCAACAGGGAACTGATAGCCCAAGGGGTCGGAAACGCGGTTTCGGGCTTGATCGGCGGTATTCCCGTCACCCAGGTGGTCGTGCGCAGTACGGCCAATGTTATGAGCGGGGCCGTGACCAAATTGTCCGCCATTATGCACGGTTTCTTGATCTTATTGAGCGTTATCGCCATCCCCACCTTGTTGAACCTGATACCGCAGGCCGTTTTGGCCAGTGTTCTTTTGGTCATCGGCTATAAATTGGCCAATCCCCAGGCCTTTGTCCAGATGTACCGATTGGGAAAGACGCAATTTGTTCCCTTTATCGTAACGGTGGTGGGCATTGTGTCCACGGATTTATTGAAGGGAATAATGATCGGACTGACCGTGGGGCTGATCACCGTTCTCTTAAAGTCGTACTACAACTCGCACCAGTTGCTCTTAAAGGAGTACAAAGGAAAAAAGAACCTTTTCCATATCAATTTTGCCGAAGAGGTGACCTTTATCAACAAGGGGCGAATTATCAAGGAATTGGATGGATTGGCAAAGAATTCCTTTTTGGAACTGGACTTCAGAAAAACCAAGGTGTTGGACTATGATATCTTGGAATACCTCGACGAGTTTGCCGTTAAGGCGAAAAACAACAACATCCATATTAAAATCATTGCGGAAAAAGAAACCTTGGACAACCCCGAAAGTTTTAGAAAATACTTTGGTCACCAAGTTTTTCAAATGCAACATTAACCCTTAGGACTATGAAACCGGACTTTTATAAAAGCTTAATAAACAATAATAGAAAATGGGTGCAGTCTAAACTGGAGGGCGATCCCGAATTTTTCAAAAAACTCGAAAAGGGCCAGCAACCCCCACTGCTTTGGATCGGTTGTTCCGATAGCCGTGTGCCGGCCAATGAGATTATCGGTGCGCAGCCGGGGGAGGTCTTCGTACACCGGAATATTGCCAATATGGTAGTGCATTCCGACATGAACATGCTCAGTGTGCTCGACTATGCCGTCAACGTGCTTAAGATAAGGCATGTCATCGTCTGCGGCCACTATGGTTGCGGTGGCGTAAAGGCCGCCATGGGCAGCAAATCCTATGGGCTGGTAGACAATTGGATCCGTCATATCAGGGAAGTCTACCGACAGCACCAAGATGTTTTAAGCGGGATAAATGACGATTCCGAACTTTTTGATCGCTTTGTCGAGTACAACACCATGGAGCAGGTGTATAACCTGGCAAAGACATCGATTGTACAAAATGCATGGGAAAGGGGGCAAGACCTTAACCTTCACGGGTGGGTCTACGGCGTAGGAACGGGCATTGTAAAAGACCTAAAGGTCAATTTTAACTGCCATTCACAATTGGAGGAATTTTATCGGCTTGCCGTTGTTTAGGTCCGATACAGGCCTTTACGCCTAGCTCCAACATCCCCCGCCCTTCGGGCACCCCCTTCGAAGGGGGATTTTGTCCCTTTGAGGTGCTATGGCCTAATGTCCCCTTGAGGGGACGGTAAAGTAGTGGAACACTACTTTACAGGGGTGTTGTGGCGAGATGGCGCGCTGGCAAAGTAGCTACGGCTACTTTTCAGGGGTGTTCTATCGAGATGGCGCATTGGCCAAGGGACTGAAAGTCCCTTTTCAGGGGTGTTTTGATCATGGCACAGGTAATGTGCTGTTTTGTATTTCCAAGGCTTGTACGGTCCTTAGCCGGCCGGTCGTACGAAGGTGGTAGCGGGCTGGCTTTTAGGGTGGCAACGGTCTATCCTTCGCCAGGGTTTTTGTCAAAAACCATTTCTTTTGTTTCGTCATTGACTATGGAATAGAAATCTGCCGTCATTTCGGTTTCCGATATCGATTTGATGGTCAATTCATAGGGATAGTCGTCGTCGAGCACCCTAAGTTGGGTGTCACTTAGCCATTCGAAGTTGTTCGTCTTGGTATATGCTATCTGACAATCGCTACTCGTGTCATCGGTATAATACCAGATTTCGGTATTCGTATTGCCCTTAAACTCATAGGAAGTTCTTTTGTCACAATCATCCATGATTTCGTTTTCCATATACTCAATATACCATTTTCCGGTTTCGGTAAGCAGTTCTTCGGGGGTGGGTTCTGCTTGCGGTGCGTCGTCGTCATTGCTACAAGCCGTTAAAATTAGAAGCGACAAAAAAATCGGGGCAAAAAAAGGTTGAAGTGATTTCATCGTTTTTTTTTTAATGTGATACGCCCTTTAATGAAAATGACGGAAAGGGGTTAACATTTTTGCCTCTTCAAATATAGAATTTTTTTCTGGAAGGCCTTGTCGGTAAGGGTATAGGGCTAGCAAAGGGGCCTGTTGGTGTCGTAACCATCCCCCGCCCTTCGGGCACCCCCTTCGAAGCCTGCACGGCGCTTGTCGAAGTGGGGGAATTGATTCCTTGAGGGTGTCTTAAAGTAATGTCCCCTTGAGGACGCCGTCTGCGTTAGCAGCGGGCGAGATGGCGCGCTGGCGAAGCTGCCTACGTCTGCTTTTCAGGGGTGTTTTTAAACATGGTACGGGCGTGACGCTCACGCCAGCGGGGGTGATGCAAAATTTTGTTGAATAGCTTATTCCATTTTTTCTTTCAATTGCTTTATGGTTTCCTCAATTTTTAACAATACGCTGAACATTTCCTGTTTTACCTCTTCATCGGTTAATCGCAAGAACCGTACACCTTCCTTTTCCAGCCGGCCCTGTCTTGTGCTATCGTATTCGTATTTGTAATCGTGGCTGTTCCCGTCTATTTCAATGGCGAGCATTAGTTCGTGGCAATAAAAATCGACAATGTAATCGAGCAGGGGAACTTGGCGGTGGAACTGTACGGTATAGGCCCTGTTTTTTATGTTTTGCCATAATAATACCTCTGACAGGGTGCTGTTTTTTCGCAATTGTCGGGCCAGTTCCTTTAGTTTGGGGTCGTAGGGTATTATTTTGTTTTTCATAGTGGTTCAGAGGGCTTGATAGTTGGTTTTTTGTTGTGTCCTTTAGGTGTTTTAGAATACATCCCCCGCCCTTCGGGCACCCCCTTCAAAGCCTGCACGGCGCTTGTCGAAGTGGGGAATTAATTGTCCCCTTTGAGGTGCTATGGCTTAATGTCCCCTTGAGGACGCCGTCTGCGTTAGCAGCGGGCGAGATGGCGCGCTGGCAAAGTAGTGGAACACTACTTTACAGGGGTGTTCTATCGAGATGGCGCGCTGGCAAAGTAGCTACGGCTACTTTTCAGGGGTGTTCTATTAAGGGGTGTTTTAAAAGCTTCTTTTCCTTAACCCCGTCACGCGTTTGCGCTGGTTCACCCAACCTTTGACCTTCGTATAGACCAGAAGGTAGAGCGTCGCGGTGCCAAAGGACATCAGGGTACCAAGATAGATACCGAACAAGGGGTATACGATCGATATGGTCAAGGAGTAAATGATCAGGGAAAACATACCCACAGGGACATTTTTGATAAGGGTATGTACGTGTTCTTTCGAGTAGGTATAATGGATGATCAGTATCAAGGGGAAGAGGGTCGTTGGGAAGGCCGAAAAAAGTCCCGCCCAGCTCGGTCCCACGAATTTGGGTACGCTGGTGATCCCCAAAATGATCAGGGAGGCAAAAAACGCACGGACAAAAAGAATCTTAAAATTGAGCCTTGCCTTGGTCCCTATGGTGATGTTCTTAATGTCCTTGAACAGATAGAGGTACAGAAAGGCAAAGGCAATGGGCAGGGTTATGGCCATGATCAGGTTGATATCGACAAGGTGCAATAGCCAAACCACGGCAAAATACCCCAGGATCGCCGATAGGGAAGAAAGGAGGATGTTGAATTTGGCAAAATGTTTTGAGGCGATGTAATAGATATACACAAAGCTTAGGGCGGCCGTAAGGCCGATCATGTTGTAAACGGCACTTTTGGCGGCATAATCGGGGTTGACCTCCAGTCCGAAGAAGAACAGGGTGATGGCGGAACCCGTGGGGTATCCCGATAGTATCCCGGCCACCTTGGGGCTCACATTTTCGGCCAGAAGCGATAGGCCGATAACAAGGGCAATGGCAACGATCAATTTTATGGCGAAGAGTAGTTCCATCGTGTTTAATTCTTCATTGGTCGGACACCCTACCGCCAACCTTATAGGTCAAAAATGTGCAGAGGTAGTCTTCTTGGGATCATCCTTTTTAAGGGGTGCAAAATTCATGAAATTATCACAAACCATGGCCTTTTCGCGAGAATTCTTTTATCAAAACGATTTTTTCGTTTTTTAAAGTTGGTTTCATGCATGGGGATGGGGCCTTGGCAAGTCCGTTTGGCCGTATGTATACTGCCCTTTCGGGGTGGTTTTTCCCGATTGTGCCGATTTCCTTCCTTATGCCCTAAAACGGCACCGGTATCTCGATGCCAAAGGTCGAAGCCCACCGTTTTGGGGAAACCGGTACTAGGGCGGCATGTATTCCTGTTCAGGATAGCACAGGATGGGGCGTATCGCTATAAAACCTAAGTTTGAAGGAGATTTTTCAGTAGCTTGCTTTCGACCTGAAAGCCAACTTGCAGTAAACGATACCAATAGAACATTTATTTATGGGAATACGAATTTTGACCGCCATCTGTCTTTGTGCCTGCCTTCTTCCGGCAAGGGCACAAAAAGCGTCCCCCGGGCCAGGGGAAAAGCCGAATATCATCTTTGTTTTGACCGACGACCAGCGCTTCGATGCCTTGGGCTACGCGGGCAACAAACACATCGCCACGCCCGAAATGGACAAGCTGGCCAAGGAAGGCACCTATTTTAAGAATGCCATGGTCACCACGCCGATCTGTGCGGCCAGTAGGGCCAGTATCTTAACGGGACTCTACGAACGCACGCATAGCTTTAACTTTCAGACAGGGAATATTCGGGATTCGTACATGGCCGAATCCTATCCTTCCATCCTAAGGGAAAACGGATACTATACGGCCTTTTATGGCAAATACGGGGTTCGCTACGATCACCTCGACCGGCAGTTCGACGAATACGAATCGTACGACCGTAATACGAGGTACAACGATGAACGGGGCTACTACTATAAGACTTTGGGAAAGGATACCGTACACCTTACCCGCTATACGGGCCAAAAGGCCTTGGACTTTATCGATTCCTTCGATGGTTCGCAACCTTTTTGCCTGTCTTTGAGCTTTAGCGCTCCCCATGCCCACGACTCGGCCAAGGACCAGTATTTTTGGCAGCCCGAGTCCGATGCCCTGTTCCAGGATATGGACATGCCTGGTCCGGATCTGGCCGAGGACAAGTATTTTGAGGCCCAGCCACAGTTTGTTCGCGACGGGTTTAACCGTTTGCGCTGGACCTGGCGCTACGATACCCCCGAGAAATACCAGCACAGTGTAAAGGGCTATTACCGGATGATCGCGGGCATTGATCGCGAGATCGCAAAAATCAGGTCCGAATTGAAGAAAAAGGGACTCGATAAAAACACGGTTATTATCTTAATGGGCGACAACGGTTACTTCTTGGGCGAACGGCAGCTGGCAGGCAAATGGCTACTGTACGATAATTCCGTTCGCGTGCCCTTGGTGGTCTATGACCCCAGGGTGAAGAACCAGAAAGACAGCGAAGCCTTTGCCTTGAACGTCGATGTGGCCCCAACCATTCTTGACCTCGCCGGGGTTGACTGGCCCGATACATGGCAGGGCAAAAGCCTTGTGCCCATCGTTGAAAAATCGACCAAAGACCTGGGGCGCGATACGGTTTTGATCGAGCACCTATGGGAGTTTGAGCATATTCCGCCAAGCGAGGGGGTGCGCACCAAGGACTGGAAGTACTTCCGCTACGTGAACGATAAGTCTTTTGAAGAGCTGTACTATCTAAAGGACGACCCCAAGGAGGTACATAACCTGGCCAAAAATCCAAAATACGCCGATAAGTTGAAGGCCTTCCGAAAAAAGACCGATCAATTGATCCTGCAATATTCCGATGCGTATTCACAGGGGCCCAGTGATTTGATAGTGGAGTGGATACGAAATACCGAAGGGGTTACCGTAATCGACCCCAAGCCCGAATACGGCTGGGTAGTTCCGAAGGGGGCCGTTTCGCAATCGGCCTATCAACTATTGGTGGCATCGTCCAAGGAAAATATCGATAACAATATCGGCGATGTTTGGGATAGCGGCCAAGTGCGAACCAATGCCTCGTCGGAAATAGAACACGGGGGCGAAAAACTAAAGGCCGGGGAAACCTACTATTGGAAGGTACGTATCTGGGATATCGACAACCGGCTTTCAAGGTATTCCGAACCGCAGTCGTTTACCATGGGGAATCCCAAGGCGACCCTAACCACACCGAACCGTTTTCAGGTCGATAAGATAAAACCGGTGCGGTTTGAAAAAAGAGGGAACACCTATTTCGCCGATTTCGGAAAGGCGGCCTTCGCGACGCTCGATTTTACCTATCGGGCCAAATCCAAGGAAACGCTTGTTTTTCGGATAGGGGAGCAGTTGGATGGGGAACGGATCAACAGAAAGCCCTTTGAAAAAAGCCACATCAGGCACCAGGAAATCAAAGTGGAGGTAGGACCCGATCAGACCGAATACCAATTGCAAATAAGGCCCGACAAGCGCAATACGCTGCCCGGTAAGGCCTTGCCCTTGCCCAAGGGCTTTCCGGTCTTGATGCCCTTTAGGTACCTCGAGGTCGAGGGGGCCAAGGAACCGGTGACCGCCGAAAACTTTACCCAATTGGCGCACCACAGCTACTGGGAAGACGACACGAGTAGTTTTTCGAGTTCCGATGATATCTTGAACCAGGTGTCGGACCTGTGCAAGTACACCATTAAGGCCACTACCTTTAACGGCTTGTACGTCGATGGTGACCGCGAGCGCATTCCCTATGAGGCCGATGCCTATTTGAACCAATTGAGCCACTATACCATGGATCGGGAATACGCCATAGCCCGACAGACCATAGAGTATTTTATGGAACACCCTACCTGGCCTACGGAGTGGCAACAGCACGTGGCGCTTATGTTTTATGCCGATTATATGTATACGGGCAATACCGAACTTATCGAAACGTATTACGATCGCCTAAAATACAAGACCTTGTATGAGCTGGCCAATGAAGACGGCTTGATAACCTCAAAGAAAATGACCCCCGAACTGATGGCCAAGCTGGGCTTCCCCAAGCAGATGAAAGAGACCTTCAGGGATATCGTTGATTGGCCCTCGGCCGGATGGGGAGGAGACCCTTCGAACAAAGGGGAGCGCGATGGCTATGTCTTCAAGGATTACAACACGGTGGTGAACGCCTTTTATTACCAGAACATGGTCATTATGTCCGAATTTGCCAAAGTACTGGGCAAGACCCAGGAAGCTTTGGATTTTGAACTTCGGGCCCTGAAGGCCAAAAAGGCGGTCAACGAAAAGATGTTCGACCCCAAAAGGGGTGTTTATGTCGATGGTATCGGAACCGACCATGCGGCACTGCATGCCAACATGCTGCCCCTGGCCTTCAATATGGTGCCCGAAGAGCATATCCCTTCGGTGGTCGAACATATAAAGTCGCGGGGTATGGCCTGTAGCGTCTATGGTTCGCAATATTTGATGGACGGACTCTACAATGCCGGGGCGGCGGATTACGCCTTGGACCTCTTGACCGATACCAGCGACCGCAGCTGGTACAATATGATCCGTATCGGTTCTACGATGACCCTCGAAGCTTGGGACCTAAAGTATAAGAACAACCTGGATTGGAACCACGCATGGGGCGCCGTACCGGCCAATATCATTCCGCGCGGACTTTGGGGCATTAAGCCCAAAACCCCCGGTTTTGGCATCGCCTCCATAAAACCGCAAATGGGCGACTTGAAAAATAGCAGTATCGAGGTACCTACCATAAAGGGAAGCATAAAGGCCAAATATACCTACCTAAGCCCCAGGCTCCAGGTTTACGGGATAGAGATTCCGGCCAATATGGTGGCGGAGTTCGAAATCGTACCGTCGCCCCAAAAAGTACTTATGCACAATGGAAAGAAGGTAAACGCCGCCTTCGGTTCGGTGCGTTTAGGGCCCGGTAAGCACGAAATAAAATTGGTGGTCAATTCTTTTTAGGCCCCTTGTACATTGTAGCTTAAACGGAACAAGGCAGGTTTTTACACCTGCCTTGTTCATTTTCTTTGTCGTATTGGGTTTAATGGGTATAGGGTACCGTGCCCGTTTCATCCACGGGATATCCCCATTTTTCGATATAGGTCATACCGGGAAGAAACTCGTCGCCCGTTTCCTTAAGCCGTGCGGTCAACTGCCTGTCCAATTCTTCCTGTAGATCGGCATAGGCCTCATTGCCCACAAGATTGTTCAATTGGTAGGGGTCTTTTTGGTTGTCGAAAAGCAGCCATGGCCCTTCCAGGTCCCTAGCATAGGTGTATTGTCGTGTTTTTAGGGCCCTGTATTCCCTACCTCCGTGCTGTACCTTGTTCCACTGTCCGAAAGGTTGTACGCAGGTCAGTAAGGTGGCATCGCCTATTTCTTCCTTCCCTTCCATATAGGGGCGGTAGTTGATTCCCTCAACGGTATTGGGTATGGCAATATCGCACAGGCCTAAAAGGGTCGGCATCAGGTCTTCGGAGTTCATCAGGGCATTTCGTTCCCCTGGGGCGATTTTTAGGCTTTCGGGAATACGGAACAACATGGGTACCCGGGCCGCTTCTTCGTAGGGTTGCTGTTTTTTATAGGCCCCGTGGGAACCTAGCAGGTCCCCGTGGTCCGAAGTAAAGAGGATCAGGGTGTTTTCGTATTGACCGCTTTCTTTGAGGTTCGCTATGATCTTGCCGATCATATCGTCGATGGCCGCAATATGGGCGTAGTATCCGGCCAGATCTTTTCTTGCCCGTGCCTTGAGACTGTCGGGCACATTGTCGCGAAGCTGGATCTTTTCGGGGTCGAAACGCCTTCGGTATTCCTCTGGCGCCGTATGGTAGGGGGCATGTGGGGTGCCGTAGGAAAGGATTATCATAAAGGGGTTTTTCGACGGTTTCCGTTCCGAAATATATTCGATGGCGGCATCGGTCTGCCCAAAGGTATCGTAGCCCTCCCAAATTTTTCGTTCGGGATCATCGTTGTCGTAATACACCGAATGGTTGTAGTTGTGGGTACATTCGTTGCCCTTCCAGAATTGAAAGCCCTGCCTTCTCTTGCCCGGGGCAACGTTTTGAAGCCGGCCATGGCCGTCCAAATGCCATTTGCCGATATAGCCTGTGTCGTATCCGGCCTTGTTGAACACTTTGGCAAGGGTCACCGCATTGGTGTCGAGCTGAACATCGTTCATAAACACGCCGTGGGTCAAGGGTCGTTGTCCGGTCAATAGCGATGCCCGAAAGGGGGAACAGACCGGCATGCCCGATACGGCATTTTTAAAGTTGACGCTCTCGGCGGCCAGCCGGTCGAGGTGGGGGGTGCTGATATTGGGGTCCCCGGCATAACCGGTTGCCTGGGCCCGCCATTGGTCGGTCAAGACTACCAGTACATTGGGCCGCGCTCTTTCCTGCGATGCGGTTTCCTTTTCCTTACATGACAGTGCGATACCTATCAGACAAAAAAACAATAGGTGCTGGTAGAAACGGTTTGTTGTCTTTTTTTTCATAAAACGGGTTGGGGTGTTTGTGGTTTAGGGTCAATGTTTGTCAAGGCAAGATAAAGGGGTTTGCGCGGATATCCGTCCTGTACTATGCCGTATGCCGATACTCCGATCAAGACCGGGCTGCAGCACGGTACAGGACGGATAAGCCCCGAACCCATCTTATTTTTGGGATACCCTGGCGGAAAAAGGGGGCAAAAACCGATGTATATGATTCGAAAAGCGTTTAAAATGAAGGTATATCGCGATAAAATCGACGTGTATACCCAAAGGCACAACCCCATTTGGCCCGAGCTGGAAGCGGTGCTAAAGGAGCACGGGGTGCATAATTACAGTATATTTTTAGATGCCGAGACCGATATTCTATTCGGATATGCCGAGGTGGAATCCGAAGAAAAGTGGGATGCGATCGCCGATACCGAAATATGTAGAAAATGGTGGGGGTACATGGCCGACCTTATGGAAACGAACGAAGACGATAGTCCGGTCTCGAAAGACTTGGAGCAGGTGTTTTACATGCCCTAGAACACCTGAATGGCCTCGCAAAGAAAGGCCGGGTGGGGTAGGTTTTACTGGCAGGGCATCCCGATTTCAAGGGATCATAGGGCCTGTGTCCACCAGGTCCTTTTTGGAAAATCGTTGCCCAGTCGAAAGCGTTCCCCGATTTCGGGAAGGAGGTAGGGCAATTCGTTTTTATCGGCGGCTTGGGTAAAGCGTTCGACCGATTCCGTCCAGCCGTGCGGTGCCAGTCGAAAAGCGCCCCAGTGTATGGGCAGGGTTACCTTGGCATTAACATCCATGGCCGCCTGTACGGTTTCTTCGGGCATCATGTGAATGTTGCTCCAAGCCTTATTGTATTGCCCGCATTCCATCATGGCAAGGTCAAAGGGGCCGTATTTCTCCCCGATTTCCCGAAAATGGGGGCCATAGCCACTGTCACCGCTAAAATAGATGTTTTGGTCGCGGGCCTTAAGTATCCAACTGGCCCATTGGGTGGCATCTCGGTCGGTAAGTCCACGGCCCGAAAAATGTCGGGAAGGCGCCGACGTGTAATCTATTCCGCCCATCCGGACACTTTCCCACCAATCGAGCTCGGTAATTTTTTCGGAAGGAACTCCCCACGATTTAAGGTGGGATCCCACCCCCAAGGGAGTGATGAAATGCTTTATTTCGTTTTTTAAGCCTATGATGCTGGGGTAATCCAAATGATCGTAATGGTCGTGCGAAATGACGACTACGTCGATATCCCTTAATTGTTCAAGGGGAATATTTCTTTGGTAGGCAAAGCGCTTGGTGCCAAAGGGTACGGGCGATGCGACGTCGCCCAGCATGGGATCGATCAGGATGCGTTGGCCCTGCAATTCGAGCAGAAAGGCCGAATGGCCGAACCAAGTGAGGTGTGTTGCGCTATCGGCCTTGCGCAGGGCTTCGTCGACAAAGGCCACGGGCAAGGGCCGGTGCGGGTTGTTCGAATCGTCGAAAAGCATCTTGGGCATTTCCTTAAGGGCCGCCCAGATATCGCCGGTGCTCGTTTCCATCGGGTTGATAAAACTGCCCCCTTCGTAGTTCCCCGATTTCCGGATGCGCTCCAGATCGGAACCCTTGGGCGGTTGGCCCATTTGCGGACTCGTATTTACAAAAATGGCCACGGCACCGATCAATAGAACGATTACCGATACGACGGATAGGGTTGTCCACATAACTATCTTCTTTAAAATTTTAAGCATTATGGAAGTAAATTATGGCCCAAGGGCCCATGGCGACCGTTTGTCAAACTTCGCCCTTTATATAAAATCCCTGGTCGATGATAAGGCCGCCTGCCGATTATATATCGGTGTTTGTTCGGCCTGGGATATCGGTCGCGGCATCTTATATAAAAAAAGTGCAAAATACGTAAAAGTCTACACCTATGGAATTTTCTTGTCGATGGGAAATCGATGTTTAAATTTTACATACGGGTCCAAATAAGAAAGTGCCTTAAATTTTTTGAGCTGACAAAAGTCATTCCGGACTTGGGCAAAAACCAGCAGCTTTGTAACCAAAGTTACTGCACAGGTTTTTAGGTCATTGTAGTTTTACCTGAATCAAAAAAAGTAAAGCAGATTATCATGAAGATAGAACAAATTTATACAGGATGTTTGGCGCATGCCGCCTATTACCTTGAAAGCAAGGGGGAGGCCGCCATTTTTGACCCGCTCCGCGAGGTGCAACCCTATATCGATAGGGCAAGAAAGGACAATGCCAAGATCAAATACGTTTTCGAGACCCATTTTCACGCCGATTTTGTCAGTGGTCATCTCGATTTAAAAAAGAAGACAGGTGCCGATATCGTTTTCGGCCCTACGGCAAAACCGGGTTACGAGGCGATCATCGCCAAAGACGGCCAAATTTTCAATGTGGGCGATTACAAGGTAAAGGCCATTCACACCCCGGGGCATACCATGGAGAGTACGACCTACCTGTTGATCGATGAAAACGGGAAGGAGCACGGAATCATCACCGGAGATACCTTGTTTATCGGCGATGTGGGTAGGCCCGATTTGGCGCAACACGTAGTGGAAGACCTGACCCAAGAGAAGTTGGCCGGCCATCTGTACGATTCTTTGCGCAACAAAATAATGCCCTTGGCCGACGACCTGATCGTATATCCCAACCACGGGGCCGGTTCGGCCTGCGGTAAGATGATGAGCAGTGAAACTACCGATACCTTGGGCCATCAAAAGAAAACCAATTACGCCCTAAGGGCCGATATGGGCAAGGAAGAGTTTATCGAGGCCCTGTTGACCGGACTTACCACGCCCCCCGGCTACTTCCCCCAGAACGTATTGATGAACATTAAGGGCTACGATAGCCTCGATATGGTTATGGACCGTGCCCAAAAGCCCCTGTCGCCCGAGGCCTTCGAAGCGGTGGCCAACGAAACCGGGGCCCTGATGTTGGATACAAGGGATGCCGCCGATTTTGCCAAGGGATTCGTTCCCAATAGCATCAATATCGGCTTGGACGGAAACTTTGCCCAATGGGTGGGCGAAATGATTCCCGATGTAAGGCAGGAAATCCTTCTCATTACCTATCCCGATAGGCAAGAAGAGGCCATTACCCGATTGTCGCGTGTAGGTTATGACCATACCATAGGCTACTTAAAGGGAGGCTTCGATGCCTGGAAGGAGGCCAAGCGGGAATATGAAACCCTGAACCGTATTGCCCCCGAAGAACTAGAGAAGGCCTATGTTTCCGAGAAACCCCTGCTTATCGACGTGCGCAAGAAAAGCGAGTTCGATTCGGAGCACGTTATAGGCTCGATCAACATTCCGCTCAACGAGATCAACCAGCACTTGGCACAGTTTCCCAAGGAAAAACCCTTTGTGGTCTATTGTGCCGGCGGATATCGCAGCATGATCGCCGCTTCGATCTTAAAGCAGCGGGGGTGGAACAATTTTGTCGATGTGGTCGGTGGGTTCGACGAGATCAAAAACACCGGAATCAAGACATCGGAGTATGTCTGCCCGACCACAATGCTGTAATTGGGCTAGGGCAAAGACCATCCGATCGCGGCCCAAGGGTCCGAAAAGGAGAGTTGAAACAATTATTTGATTTGGTTGATTATTGAAGGGGGAAACGGTCACGGCTCTTTTCGACCGTTTCCCTTTTTTATCCATTTTTTAAAAAACAACATATGTCATTTTTAAGTACACTGTTCGGTAGCAAAAGTGAGGCTTCCGATAAAATCAAGGTCTTGGACAAAAACGAATACGCCAAGGCCATCTCGGGGCGACCTGTACAATTGGTCGATGTGCGGACCGCCAACGAATATCATGGCGGACACATTAAGAACGCCAAGAACATCGATTTTTTCAATCCGACAAAATTCAAACAGGCCTTTGAGGCCCTGGACAAGACCAAGCCGGTCTATATCTATTGCCGTTCGGGGGCGCGGAGCCAAAAGGCGGCCAGAAAACTGGTGGACATGGGCTTTGAACAAATTTTCGACCTAAGGGGCGGCTACGCCAGATGGTCGTGATTTACACGGAATCAATACGCCCTACCTTTTGTAAAACCCAATAAACGAAGCTAATGAAAACGACTATTATAGTGCAAAACCTAAAATGTGGCGGTTGTGCCAAGACCATCACCTCCAAGATTTCGCAATTGGACGGTATTTCGGAACTTTCGGTCGACGTGGCATCGGCATCGGTGTCTTTTGACCACGAAGCCGCGAACGACGTAAAGGCCGTAAAGGAGCGACTGAAGGCCCTGGGGTATCCCTCCGTGGAAGAGGCCAATTCGATAGCGGCAAAGGCCGTTTCGTTGGTGAGCTGCGCTACCGGAAAAATGGCCAAATCGTAAGGCGCCACTGACCAAGGGGCCGGGCATGGGGCTTAGGCAGGCGGGTCAAGCGTAAAATTAGCCCGGTAACAGGTACCGAAACGGACCAAATTTTATATCTTATGTGGGCAAATGGCCCTTGTGTTTTGCCTATGGCCTTGCCTATTCCCTGATTTGTCCGTCCACGGCCCGTACCGACCATCCGCCTTGGCACGATAGGCATTAAAGAGAACGACCGGGGGAAAGCCCCTTGGACCGAAAGGGAAACGGACGGTAGGCGGACCGAGACGACCCGGGATTAGAATTTTTACCATGAACCAATATTTAAAGGACAACTACGCACATATTTTCGAAGATGCCCTTCTTCGTGAGATCAACCAAGTGGCCACCTACAAGG
Source organism: Pseudozobellia thermophila (assembly GCF_900141855.1). GTDB lineage: Bacteria > Bacteroidota > Bacteroidia > Flavobacteriales > Flavobacteriaceae > Pseudozobellia > Pseudozobellia thermophila. The sequence continues at coordinate 830,705 of NZ_FQYU01000002.1, read as the reverse complement.
AGGTGCCCGAAGGGTTCAAGCTGATCGAGATAGGGGAGTTCATCAAATCGATGCCGCTGTTGGTATCGGGGGTCATAAAGGTGATGCGCGAAGATGGCAAGGGCGACGAGTTGCTGCTCTATTTTCTGGAACACGGTGAAACCTGTGCCATGACCCTGAGTTGCTGCGTAAGCCATAAAAGAAGCGAAATACGGGCCGTGGCCGAAACCGAGGCTAAATTGATCATGGTGCCCGTGGGCAAGATGGAAGAGTGGATGGCCAAGTACCCGAGCTGGCGCAATTTTATTCTCGGGAGTTACAACGACCGCCTGAACGAATTGCTCGAAACCATAGACAGTATCGCATTTTTAAAGATGGACGAGCGCCTCTTGAAATACCTGAAGGACAAGTCGCGGGTGACGGGCAGTACCGCTATTAAAAGTACCCACCAAGAAATTGCCTATGAGCTGCACACCTCCCGTGTCGTTGTCTCACGGCTGCTTAAAAAGCTCGAGAACATGGGCAAGGTAAGGCTTCATCGGTACCAAATACAGCTCATAGGCCTATAGGGTTGCCGTAGCTTGCAGTGGCAAGGGGCACCGGGGCATTTACTCCTTCAACAGGAGTTCGAGAAACTCATGGTCTTCAAAGGTATCTTCCCCAAGCTGCGTCTGCCGTATAATCACCGTTTTGAGCGAAGGTATCAGGTACATCCTGTTTTTACCGGCCCCCAGGCCGCCAATGATCTCGGTATATCCATCGTAATACATGATGCCGCCCTCTGACCCGTCGGGCGCCGAATCAAGGGGGTTGAGGCCATAGCCGTTCTTGGTGTTCAACCAGCAAAAATTGCCGTGTCCCGGGTTGGGTCCCGTTGGGACGAACATGTCTTCCAACAGCGAAGATTCGACGATTTGCGTGCCGTTATAGTTGCCCTTGTCGATCATAAACTGTCCGAACTTGACCCAGTTTCTTGGGGTCAGGTAGCAACCGTTGGGAATATTGGGGTTTCCGGCCTCGTCATGGGTCCAGCTCTCATACTCCAATCCGATTTTATCGAAAATTTCAGATTCAAGGTATTCCAATGGGTTTTGGGAAATGCCCTTCTCCTGTAATTTTCGCTCCAAAAGAACCCCGAATATATAATAGTTGCTCGGTCCGTAAGAGAATTTTTCGCCGGGGGCGCTAACCATGTCCAATTCATCAATGGCGTATTGGTACCTATCGCTTTCATCGGATATCGTCATAAAATTTTGGGAAAGTCCGGAAGAAAGGGTCAACAGGTGTTTGATCTTGATTTCATTTTTTCCGGGATGCAGACCGGTGTCCTGCCATTCGGTTATGGTGTTCGAAACGTTTTCCTCGTAGTCGATAAGGCCTTGCTGTTTGGCCAGTGCGGCAATGGCCGACCAGTATAGCTTGGTGGCACTATAGATATGGGGCGCGGTATGTTCATCGGCGCCATTGTGGTAGTCTTCAAAAATGGTCTCCCCGTCTACCATCACCAAAACGGCACTTCCGCCTTTTTCCTCGGAGTATTGGGCCGCACTTGAAAGCTGTTCGGCGCTAAAAGTACTATCGGTCTCCCCGCTCGGGTCGTTGTCGTTGTTGTTGTCATCGTCGCTGGAACAGCCGATGGTAAACGATGCCATGATCACAAGTAGTAAAAGGAAGTTTTTCATGTTATATCGGTTTTTGTATCGGTTTATGGGGTTGGACTTAAAAAAACGAGCAAGGTTTGATCGAATGGATGATAAGGTGTTTTGCTTTAGATGATTAGCTTTCGTTAGGAAGTAAACGATTGTACCCGCATCCTTATTTTACATATGGCTTTTTTCTTTTAAAGGTGGGGGATAGCCCCCCGTCGAAGTGCCGGCCGAAGTGGGGATTTTGTTACGAGCGTGACGTTTGTGTTGGTGGGGGGGAACTATACATTCTTTTGTACTTTTGTGTGTTCATATTAAAAACATACTCTTTGGCAAGTTTGTCTTGTCCTGTTGGTGTTATGCGACCTGTCAATGTGTATGTTAATCCACGGTCTCAATTTCAATTATATCCCAATCATCATCATTTAAATCAGATAGAACCGAATCAAACCTGTCTTTGTGAATAGCAATGCATAACAAGTGAGTTGGTCGTGAAAAACCAACATAAGCCATTTTGGTTGTCTGACGAATTTTATCTTTTCCACCAACATTGCTCTTAAGTGTATCAACAATGTTTTTACCTTTTAGCTGATTGCGTAATCTTTCTGATTCGTAGTTACCATAACCTTTATTGTAAAAAGTTTCAAGGTATAAGGTTGCAGTGTGAGTTTGTCCTTTTGCTGAGTGTATAGTTCCAATCTCAATATTTATTCCATCAGAATCGAATTTGTTTACTTTAGGCTCATCTTTATGCGCATCTACATTGATTTCAGATTCTCCATTTATGAAATTTGCTGAAGAAACAACCTCTTTTTGAAACACAGAAAGAAAAGTTGGAATATACTCTCTAATGGCGGTAATAGTTTCTAAGCTTTTCCCTCTTATGCATTCGATAGACCATTTATAAAGATTTAATTTCAATGTTTCATATTCCTTGTTTTCAAGAGTTTTAAAGAAATTAATTAATTTTCTTTTCGTGTAAACTCTATCATTTTCATGCGAGACATTTTCTAAGCGAAGAATCTTTAAAAGTGCATTTAAAATGTTCTTACGAACAGATTCTAAAGTTTTTTTCTCTTTATCAAAGTACATGATATAGTCTTCAAGGACTTTGAAATCTATTTGTTGGCCAGAACTGGCTTTTGCAAAATGAGGCCAGTAATCGCGTAGGGCTATTTTGTTGGAATCATCATTCTCTTTTACCCAAGCAACTGCCATAAACTTATTAGTTGGGTTCTCGGGTATTAATCCAGAAACTTGTAATTCTTTTATTTGCTCAGCAAATGAAGGAATAACTTGTTCTATTGTATTATCGTTGTAAACAAAGATTATAGGTTTAATGTCAATAGCAGATCCATCAGGATTAAGGTTTCTTCCTTCTACTGGATTTGGTGTTAGTGCAAGATTTTGCACTAACTCGGCAATTCTAGGACTTAGCCTGTGACTTCCATTGATGTACATCATGTTTTCTCGAATAGACCAGATATTTTCAAGATGTACTGATCCTCCATTGTAAATAGCTTGGTTTTTATCACCAATTCTTTGAATTATTGATTGAGTGGATTCGTCAGGATGAAAAACAGCTTCAATTAAATCATGTTGGTGGATATCCATGTCTTGCATTTCATCTACAAAAACGAATTTGAATCGCTTCTGTAATAGGGTAATGACAGCGGGGTTATTTTTAAAAGATAAATTGGCCAGAAAATATGCATCATCATAATGCAATACTTCTTTATTCTTTAACAGGTGGATTTTCAGGTTTTTAAACCAATTATACAAGCTTAATTTCTCTTCTATAGAATAATCTTGATAATTACGCCCCCTTCTTGGTTTTTTAATCTCTAGCTTTTCACCATTCAAGGCTTTAATTAAAATAATCTCGTCTTCACTTATGTCAAATCGATACTTGTAGAAAATGGATTCATTTACATTCTTGAGATAAAAAATTTTTTTTAAAATATTGTTTGAAAGACCAAATTTACAATGCCATGGATTAGAAAGAATTTGGGATAATCTCTCATCGTAGATTTCAGAATCTATTCTTGAAGGTTTTTTCTTGAATTTGTTTGTATAGAAGGGAATTGCTAGAAATGTGTCAACGAAACTTTGAATGGTTCCAACAAAATTCGGGTATGCGAAAAGTTTAGGGCAATGTTTACCTATTCGCTCCTTTATCTCATCTACGGCCGCATTAGTATGAGAAATAACCAATACACCACGCCCACTTTTTAATGGCATATACCTTTCCAAGATAAGCAGTTTTGCTAGAAGAGCGGTTGTTTTTCCACTTCCAGGTACAGCTTGTAGGTCAAGGGTTTCTAAGTTACGGATAAACAATCTTCTTTCTTCGTCAAACTCTTTTCCTTCAGGTAAAAGAACTTTTTCTGCGTATTCAATATCCGCTTTAGTTATATTAATTTCTTGCGGCATATCTTATGGCTTGGATTAGATAAAAAATGCTGTCTTTTTCATCTTCTGAGTCAATGTTTATGGTTCTATCTTCTGCCGGTTTACTTAAATCTTCGTCTAATTTATTGGCTATTTGATATGCAATTTCCGTCTTTTTCAATACTTTATTAATCAATTTTGTAGCAAGAGCTTTTTCAAAATCGGTATCCCAATCCGTTCCTGAATGAATTGTCTTGCACACGCTTTGCAGAATAGATGTTAGGCTAGTCGATTTAAACAAAGAATACTCCAGAGTCCAGTTTTTTGCAGTATAATATTTTATCGATTGTTCAGATTTCGCATTGTTCGCATCAATAGCTCCTTGTGTTTCAACTTGGACTGTAGTATCATCTCTTTTTACAAAATCATCTCCATCTTTCTCATAATCTCTAATGTCCGAATCTGTGATTACCGCTACCGGAATTTTCATATATGGCTCTTCTTTCCTCAGATATATCTTCGAGTAATGGTCGAACCCCGTGTTTCCAATATTTACTATTGAAATTCCTTTTTCAGTAAGATTTATCCCTATAGCCTTTGCTATGCTGGGAATTAATATTTCTTCAGCCCAACCTTCTACCAGAATAACTCCTTTAGCAAAAAACAGGTTCGCTTTTGTTGTATCAAGAAATTTTTCGAGAAACTTATAGTTGTCAGACTCTAATTTTGTGTAGGCCGCTCCCATTGGGAAAGCATTATTGTCATTACAAATAATTAAATTTTCAAGTTTTAGTTTTGATGCCAAATTAGGACTATGCGTAGTTAATATTAATTGAATGTTTTCTTCGTTTTGCAATGCTTCAATGATTTGCATTTGGGCTTGGGGGTGGAGGTGAGCTTCTAGTTCTTCAATTAACCCTAATCTTAAACCACTCCAATTTTTCTTTTGAAGATGAAGCAATTCTGAAGCCATAAACAATCTATTTAGAGTTCCTAAACCAGGGTTTAGTTCATCCTTAATAGATAGCTCGAGTTTCTCTAAGATGTTTTTAAGATTATTACCGAGGACGCCAAAATTGGATTCTTTATTCGCTTCATAAAATGCCTCAATAAACCTATCTATTTCTTTCTTTAATTCACAACCTTTTAAATCTTCACCTTCGAGGTCTTCACCTTCCTTATTCTTTCCAATAAAATAATTTTTCACCTCTTCATTAAAATCTCTAAATAAGCTTACCAATCTATGGTCTTCACCCTTGCCCTTAAAAGCATCATGACCTTGAAGGATTTGTGTTAATCTTGAATTCTTACGAGGAATTAATTCTGATTTAGCATCTCGTAAGGGTTTGAGATAGGTCGTTTTTAAATACTCTCTTGCTTCCGCTGTTAGCTGATACCCAGATTCATCAACTCCAGCTCTAACTTCAGACGGATAGATGTATTTATCATCTAGATTTCTTGAAGCATCATAAATCAACCGTAAAAATGGCTTTGCTTCATCTCCTTTACCAATCCATCCCAACCATTCTGTAAAATTCTTTGCTTCTTCATCTGAAAGATTATCAAACCTTAATTCAATTCGTAATCTATCTGAACCATCATAAAAATCATCCCAATCTAACCTGAACCATTCGTAACTGTGAGTTTTTAGGGTTAGTTTTATTGAATCGATAATTGCACTTTTACCAGAGTCGTTTTCGCCAATTAGAACATTTATTCCCGTAGTGAAATTCAAATCTAAATTTGGCTTCTCCAAGTCAACTGGAGAATTTGTACCAAATTTTCTAAAGTTCCATAGTTTGAGGTTTGATAGGTACATGGTTCAATTTCTTTTTAAACTACTTTAGAGCATAGCAAAAAGCAGCTCTTTTTTTGTAGGCTTATGTATCTACATAATGGAATATGCTATTTTTTGTTTTTGAATGAAGTACAACAATCGTATCTGTGCACAATTACATCTCTCTCTGTTCGGATATAAACAAGACTATAGCTTGCCCAAAATCAGCACTAATATAAAAATTCCTGCACTTCGATTCTTACAGAAAAGCGTAAGTTGTCTGAGATAGGCAGGTTTTATGTAGGGTAGAAGAGGGGCTTTCGTTGGTGTTGTAGAACATCCCCCGCCCTGTGCCCCACCTTCGAAGCAGTGCATTGAGCCTGCCGAAGTGGGGAATTTTGGCACGAGTACAACGCTTGCGCTAGCGTGTTGGGAATGGCATAGGGCAAGGCTTTATTTAATGATTTTTAATCGCCAATTGGGATCGTCAAGGTTCCAGTTGACGCCCACCATGTTGTTTTTGTCGTGGCGGATGACCTCGATATCCACTTTTTTTCCGCCTAGTTCCATGTCTTTGATCCTGATCCGCCTAAGGTATTCGGGCAGGATAGGTTTAAAGAAACACAGTTCCTTCTTGCCATGGTCGATATCGATTTGAAGGATGGATTTGAGGAGGAGGAATACCGCGGCCACCGACCAGGCCTGGGGCGAGCAGGCCACCGGATAGGCGGTAGGGCCTTCCCCCGTGCGTTTCCCAAAGCCGCAAAACAGCTCGGGCATGCGTTGTAGGGGGGTAAAGAGGGAGGCATCGAAGAGTCCGGTCATTAGTCGCAGTGCCTGTTCTTGATACCCGTATTTTCCCATGCCATCGGCCACCAAGGCCACATCGTGGGGCCAGACCGATCCATTGTGGTAAGACATGGGGTTGTATCGTATCTCATCGGATGAGAGCGTCCGGAGGCCCCAACCCGAGAACATATCGGGCTGCAAAAGGGTCTTGACGAGTTTGTCGGCCTTCTCTGGGTCGGCAATTCCCGTAAACAAGACCTGTCCCGCATTGGAAGACTTTACCTTGCAGGCTTCTTTGTTGCCGTCAAGGGCAAGGACGTAGGAGTTGAGCGTATCGTCCCAAAAATCCCTATTGAACCGTTCCTTGAGACGAATGGCGTCCGCTTCCCATCGGGCCGATTTTTCATCGTATCCGAAAAGCTTGGCGAGCCTGGCGCCGTGCCTCTTTGCGCTGTATACATAGCCCTGTACCTCACAAAGGGCGATACTTCCCCCTGCCAATTGGCCGTTCGCATGAAAGATCGAATCGTGACTGTCCTTCCACCCTTGATTGGTGAGGCCGTTTTTCGATTTGGCCTGGTACTCTACATATCCATCTTGGTCGATATCCCCGTAGCGATCGATCCAGTCCAGGGCTTTTTCGATCGGCTTCCAGATGCGCTTTATGGTCTTTAGGTCCCCGGTGCGTTTGTGGTATTCCCCGGCGAGCATGACGAAGAGCGGGGTGGCATCGACCGTGCCGTAGTATTTTTTAAAGGGAAGTTCGGCCATGGCCGCCATTTCGCCCCCGCGGATTTCGTGTAGGATTTTCCCCGGTTCGGCATCGATGGATTCATTCAACGAGGTGGCCTGTTGGTCGGCAAGAAACAAGAGGACGTCTTTCGATAACCTTGGGGCCACCCAAAGGGTCTGTAGGGCCGTGATGATACCGTCGCGACCGAAGGCGGTATTGTACCAGGGCACCCCTGCGTAGGGATACTTACCGGTAGGGGTATCGGCCATCAGGGAAACCAGGTCGGCCTTGGAACGATGGATCCAATGCGTAAAGTGTTCGTTCGCAGTACGGATGTCGGGGAAGTAGTCGTTGCTACGGCCAAGGTCGTTCGCATTGGCACTGCGGCTATCCCAATAGTTTTCCTTTGACGGATCGACTTCATCAACGGTGAAATGGCACGAGTACTCAATGCATTTCAACTCCTTGGGGGCCAAGGGGAGGTCGAAGCATACCTTTCCCGGGGTTTGGAAATCGGAAAAGGGCTGGTTGAAGACGATCTTGCATTTACGAATGGCCCCATCGAGTCCTTGGTTCGAGAACACCACGGTATGGTCGTCGATGCGTTCGTGGCCCCGGTCGCTTCCCCGATGGTCGCGCCTGGTCCCCCTTATCTCGAATATATCCTTGAAATCCCCATCAAAATGGAGGGACAAGTTGATCGGGAGGGTTTCGTTCTGGTAGTTTTTGAGCTCAATCTTTTCGTGAAAATTTCCGTTGCGCACCAGCTGGCTTCTGTGTATATGGATGCTGCCCTGCTCCATTTGCCGGCCATCGGGCAAGGGATGGCCCGGGTTGGTCAAATCGACAGATAGGATTTCGTTGGCTTCCTTGATGTTCGAACTCAATAGTACCGGAAGCTGTTGGTTGATCCTTAATCGCAGTTGGTTGACAAAGCGGGTATCTTTGTGATAAATTCCGTGGACTTCCTTTCCTAGGGGAAGGATGTCACCGGATCGGTTCATGATACCAAAGGTATCCCGGTGGTTGAGTACGTGGGTACGGTCGTCCACGTAGCTGGCGTCGGTTGCTATGTTGTGTTTTTCCATCCCAATAATTTATCCTGTTTTTAAACTAAACTGATCGGTGTGGTACGTTTTTTCGATGCTTGGGCCCTGGGGCTGTATTTTTTGAGAGGCGGGCACAATGACTCGTAGAGCCGCAGATAGTTACGGGTCATTACCTCTACGCTGAACCGTTGCTCGAATAGGCTTCTCACCTGGTCCCTGTCCAATTGGTCCAGGTTTTCAACGGCTTGGAGCGATTCTTTGATGCTGTGGACCACAAATCCGGTTTTGCCCTCGTCGATGACCTCGGGAACCGAACCGTGGCCAAAGGCGATCACGGGGGTTCCACAGGCCATGGCCTCGATCATGACCATGCCAAAAGGTTCGGGCCAGTCGATGGGGAACAAGAGGGCCTTGGCCCGGCCTAAAAATTCGCCCTTTCTGTCCTCGCCGATTTCCCCGATGAACTCGACATGGGGCTGCTCCAGCAAGGGCTTGATTTCTTTTTCGTAGTAGCTTGCATCGGCCTTGTCGATTTTGGCCGCGATCTTTATTTTGATACCGGCCTCCTTGGCGATCTGAATGGCCCTGTCCGGACGTTTTTCGGGTGAAATACGGCCGATAAAGGCGAGGTAGTCGCCATCGCCCTTGCCCGCTTCGTACAGGTCCCTTGGCAATCCGTGGTAGACGGTACCGATCCAGTTTACCGGTAGGGGCAGTCCCTTGCGCTGGGCATTTGAAATGGATACCAAGGGATGGTGCTTGAATTTCTTGTAGACGTAGACCAGGTCCGGGAGGTCTAAACGCCCGTGAAGGGTGGTCAAGGAAGGTTTTTTGAGCAAACGGGCCATGGGGAAGTGGAGGTAATCGGTATGAAAATGCATGACGTCAAATTCATCGGAGCGCTCAATGACCTCTTGTAAATGTGCGATATGGTGGGCCAAGGGGTCCTGTACGTCCCGCAGGCGTAGGGCACTTTCCGTCGGGCTGACCAATCGGGCATGGGTCCGGGAATCTCCCGAGGCGAATAGGGTGACGTCGTGCCCCTGTCGTACCAATTCTTCCGTTAGGTAGGAAACAACTCTTTCAGTACCACCATATAACTTCGGTGGTACCGATTCGTATAAGGGTGATATCTGCGCTATTTTCATGACTTCTAGTATTTATCCATAAATGTTATTTTAGTTTATTTCGAAATACAGGTGTTAAGGAATAGGTTTGGGGGTCCTTTCAGGTAGGAGGGAAGGGAATCGTGTATGTCTCTTGCTCGTTCATCTGCTCTTGGTTTTATTTTATATGTAAAAAAAAAGTCCGTTTCGATCAGAGGAAAAAGCGGGCAAATGTGTAGCGGTCCCCAAGTCAAAGATCGACCTGGGCCCTGTGCCCAATTAAAAATAGCCTATCAATTCAAATGCCAGATGGGCGCCGTGAAATTTTGACAGAAAGAAATGAATTTTTGACAGTATTTGAGCGATTGCTTCAGGCTGCGCCTAGATTCATTCGGACTCAAGGAGGTTTTCTTTTTAAAGATCCTGCATTTGCTCCAAGCGCCTCGCGGCACCACAAACTTGGGGGCCTTGACTATGTAAAATTTTGGCGGCCGATTTCCCCATTCCCGAAGAGGCACCTATAATATTGTTTTACCATTTTAAACCTTTAATGGTTACATGGCCAAATTAGGGAGCCCTACGGGGGTAAAGGAATGTTCATTAATTGCCGATGTTGAATACTTTGCCCGGGAGGATGTATTTGTTAACTTTCAAAGTGAAAATAAAAAAGGAAGTAAGCAAAAAAATCCCCATGAAAACCCTTTCCCTCTATCTCCTGTGGTTCTGTTCGGTTTGTTGTTCAGCTCAAACCAAGGTGATACTTGATACCGACATCGATTCAGATGTAGACGATGTCCAGGCCTTGGCCATGCTCCACGCCTATCAAAAGATGGGAAAAATAGATTTGTTGGGCGTAATCGTCACCAGTCCGGATAGCTACGCCTATCGTTGTGCCGACGCCATCAATACCTATTACGGCCATCCGGATATCCCGATAGGATGTTTACAAGGACCGGGGGATTGGGGGAGTTTTTCAAAATATACCCGAAGAGTCAGTCAGGAATTTCCGCATGCCCTAACCTCGGTCGAACATACCGTAATGTCGGCCGAACTGTATAGGAAGCTCCTTGCGCAAAGCGGGGATGATTCGGTAATCATAGTGACCATAGGCCACTTGTCCAGTCTTCGGGATCTGCTACAATCTGAAGGTGATGAGATCTCGCCCCTGAGCGGAAAGGAGTTGGTGAACAGGAAAGTAAAAAAATGGCTGTGCATGGGGGGGCGATTCCCGGATGGATTGGAAGCTAATTTTCACCGACCAGATCCGGCCTCCACGGTGTATTGTCTTGATCAATGGGAGAAGGAAGTGATCTTTTGTGGTTGGGAAGTGGGGAATCAAATTATCACGGGCGGGGATTATTTGAAATCGAAATTGAGTAGTTCCAGTCCCGTATATCGCAGTTATGAATTGTACAATCAATTTGCGGGAAGGCCGGCTTGGGATCAAGTAGCCGTACTGCTTTTGGACGAAGCCCTGGCCTCGCGGTACTTTAGGATCAATGAAGGGGGCTATGTTTCGGTATCGAAAAATGGGTATAACCAGTGGCATGGGGGGAAGTCGGTAAGGGGGAAGCACCACGCCTATGTTTCGATCAAGGAGAATGTAGATCCCGACACCATTGCCCGAACCATGGACGACCTCGTTTTAGGCCTCGAATCGCATTGATGCCCATATGATGGCAGGCCGGTTGTTGGTTATGGTCCCAGGGGGTAGGCTTTCTTACCGCAAGGCATTTTCAGACCCATCGATCCTTAGGTCAACTTCTTATAGGACGAATGACGGCCATACAACAAAAAGCCCTGCGGTAGGCAGGACTTTTGTCGTAGGGCAGGATGCTCGATGGCCCAACATCAAGCTAAAATTCAAAGGTCAGGTCGATGCTTATGGGGTCATCGTCGTTTCCAAGGTAATTTTCCGAATTTCCCTGGGGACCCATTTTGTCTCCTGTTTGAAATTTGGTTCCAATTGCGGGAATGTTTTTTACGAAGGAAATATCGCCTTCCGGAAAATCTACCGAAACCCTGTGCTTGGGGTCTTCCTTGGGTTGCTGGGGTGTAAGCATGCGCAAAAAGGTGTTTTCTGAATGGCAGTATACCGTAAAACCCTTGTTGTTTTTTCCCTTTACCCTTGCCCAGTACAGGCTCGAAAAGAATCCCTTGAATTCGGGGTATACAAAACCGGATTCACCGGTGACGGTATTGTTGTAATCGTTTTCCCATACCTGAAACCTGGTGCCCTTCATTCTGTTCCGCCAAACGCGGTAGGGGCCGTCACCCAGCCATTTCATACCGCTAACTTCCGATTCGGGAAAGGAAAAGGTAATGCCCTTGAACCCGGTCACTATTTTTTTGCCCTTGATCTCGACGTGGAGGTCCAACAGACCGTTGGCGTGTACCGTCCATTTGACGACATCGGAGCTGTATTCCTTATAGCTGGCCCAATTGGGCGATTTGTCCGTGGCCTCAAATACCGTAAGGATCTCGGTCCGGTCTTCCAAGGTGTTTACGTCCAACGATTCGATCTTGTCCTTATGGTCAAAAATGATGGGTCCGTTGTTGAAGGGGATGACTCTACCATTTTTTTTGACCGCCGTCAGCAGCCCGGTAGTTCCGGAAAAAGTGTAATGTCGCCCATTGGCGTCAACGGTTATGGAACCCGCCTTGGTTTCGGTTTTGATAGGGCTTTTGGGCTTAGGCGACAAGAAACCTTTGTTTACTTCCTTAGGCGTCCTTACCGGATAGCTCCAAGTGAAAATTTCATTGTCGAACGGGTCCCTTGCCGTGAGGTAGAGGGCATCTGCCGATTTCCAATTGTCGGGTGGGCTAATCACGAAGCTTCCTTTGTCGCCAGGCTTTAAATTGGGCAGTTCGATGTTCTGACTTGAAATGATGCTTGTTTTTGCGCTTCCTCCAGGACCCTCGAACCGCACCCATTTGGCCGTCATTTCTCACTGCTTCAGATCGGTAAAGTGATATCTGTTTTCCACCCTGAAAATGCCATTGAAATCGGGCTTGATATAGCGGTCTTCGATATAGATCGGAGACCAGACTTCCTTCACCGTAAAATAACTGCCTTCTTTTTCGCCATAGGGGCCCACGATCCCGTCCGCGGCATGGTTTCCGTCCGTATCCAGATCATGGCCCTTGTCGGTACGGACGACGGCCTCATCGGCAAAATCCCATAAAAAACCGCCCGCTGACAAGGGCATGTTCCACATTTGTTTCCAGTAATCGTCGAGTCCGGCACCATGGCCCCCGTCGTACAGGCCGTGCAGAAATTCCGTCGGGAAGTAAATTTTGTCCTTGGCATAGGTATCGTAGGCAAAAATATGATAGCTCGGGTAGTGCATGGTGTTCGTCTTTCTGAAGATGTTCCATGGGTGGATGACCTCCCTTTGTTGGATGTCCCATTTGGCATAATCGTCGTCGAGCTCCCTGTTCCATCCCGTTTCGTTTCCATTGGCCCAAAGGAGGATGGACGGATGGTTGACGTCGCGGACGACGGCTTCCTTCACGATTTTGCGGCCTACTTCGGTATCTAAGTGGGGCGAATGCCAGGTACACACTTCGTCTATGACAAAAAGCCCCAGGGAGTCGGCCACGTCCAAAAAGTGGGTGTCCGGGGGGTAGTGCGACATGCGGACGGCGTTCATGTTCATGTCCTTCATCATTTTTACGTGTTCTATGCTGAGCTCCTTGGAGGTGGTGCGCCCGGAGGAGGGGTAAAACGAATGCCGGTTCACCCCCTTGAACTTAATGCGTTGCCCGTTGACGTAGATGCCATCGCCCCCGAGAACTTCAACGGTCCTAAAGCCTATGCGTTCCCCAATTTTGTGGAGTACCTTACCTTTTTTGTCCAATAGCTCTATGTTAAGTAAATACAGTTGGGGCGATTCGGGATTCCATGGCTTTATGGCCTCGGCCTTTGTCGATACGTGCCATTTGCCCTTTTTCTTGCCCATTTCGGCAATGGGGAGTTCCTGCAGTTTATGATGGTCGAGGTCCATCAGGGAAAGACGGAGCGATTGTGCCTTTTTCGATGTGGTAAAGATGTCGGCTTTCAGGCTTCCGTCGGCTTTGGCATCGATGGCGACGCGTTCGATGTGCTCTTTGGGGAAGGCCTGCAGGTAGACCGGTCTGAAAATTCCGCCGAAAACCCAGAAATCGGCTTGGCGTTCGGCATAATTGATGGACATGTTGGAGGAAGCCTTGTTGACCTTGACCTCTAGCAGGTTCTTTTGGCCGTATTTCAACAATTTCCCGATCTCGTATTTGAACTCGTAGAAGGCCCCTTGATGGATTTCGCCCGCCAGCTTTCCGTTTATTTTGACCTCGGCATCGGTCATGACGCCCTCGAATACGATTTTCACCGTTCTATCGGCCCACTCCTTGGGCACGTCGAACCGATGTTTGTAACGTCCGTATTCGTTCTTTCGGTCCGCAAAGTCGTCCCTGCCGTAATTGTAGGAGCCGAAACCTTGCAATTCCCAGCAAGAGGGGACACCGATGCTGGTCCATTTGCCGCTGTTCATCCCATCGGAACAAAAGAATTCCCAGTCGACCATATCGTCCTTCCCCGTGCCCGATAGGTAGATTTTTTCGGTTTCGACCTCCTCGTCGTCCCCCTTCGATTGCATGGCGTTTAAGCTGAACATGCAGAGCAAGGAGCATAATAATGCGTAGCAGTTGGTGTTGATCTTCATGAGTAGTATGTATTTAAGGCTTATGTATTTCCTGATTGCTTTTTATCGATTGCCCCGTCCGCTTCAAACAGGACTTCGGGGAGGGATGGCCCTTGAAATCGATGGGCTAAATGTAGCCGTTACGTTTTTTTCTTAGTACTTTAACCCCTCTTTAACGGTAGCTATAACGGTTAAAAGCGTAGTGAAAACCCTATTTAATTGTATGTCCCATGCAACTGACGGAAAGGCTTGAACAAGAAATCGTTTCTAAGATAAAGGACAGCGACACCTTTAAAAACGCCCCTACGAGTAGGGGATTGCTTCAATATCTCTATGAGGCGACGAAGAAAGGGGTTCACTTAAAGGAGGCCGTAATCGAACTTGAATTTTTCAAGGACGACCAAACCGGGGCGAAGAACAATCCCAGGGTCAGGGTCAATATATACAACCTGAGGAAAAAGCTGGCCGCCTATTACGAAACCGAAGGTAATGCCGACGGTTGGCAGTTGAAAATAGATAAGGGGCAGTACAAGGTACGGTTCGTCAAGAAACAAGGGCCTGTCGGGTGGGTCCAAAAAATAAGCTGGAAACGCATGCTTCCGTATGGACTATTGTTTGGGGCACTGGCCGCCTTGCTGGTGACCCGTTTGCCTCCTAAAATACCCTCGCTATGGAAGTCCTTTTTCGAATCCGCTACCTCGTTCAACCTGGTTCTGGGCGATCATTTCGGGGCTATGGGAAAGACCATTACCGGGGGCAGTGGCTGGACCCGGGATTTTGAGATCAATAGCGTCGATGAATTTTACGGTTTCCTCGAAAGAAAGCCCGAACTAAAGGAGGTGCTCCATCCTGCAAGTTACAGTTATACCACCCGAATGGCCGCCCTGGCTACCCAAAGGCTTCAGCAATTTTTTCAAGACCACGACAAGGTCTTTTCTATCAGGTTCTCGACCCGGACGACCTTGCCCGAAATCAAGGAGGGGAATGCCATTTATGCGGGACCGTTGAAAAACGAGAACCCGTTCATAGGTTTTTTTAACGATGCGAACCCCTATTTTAAACTGACATCGCGAACCTTGACCCTTTCGGGCCATCCCAGCTTGAACGACACGCTATGGAGCATGGGGGACAACTTGGTGGACGAGGAATATGCGATCGTCTCAAAATATCCGAGCCTGGGCCATACGGAACATTTTGTGTTTTTCTCCCAGCACGATATAGGCGTGAGCGCCACCGTCGAATATTTTACGGATAGGGACAGTCTGCAGAAGTTCGAGAGCGATTACCTAAAGGGTAAAAAGTACTTTACGGCCCTGTTCAAGGTCAAGGGACGGCACAGGGTGGATACGGATCTAAAATTGGAAAGGGTCGTGGGGTTTTGATTTTTTGTTTCCAATCGCCGTGGGGGCATAGGTCTGGCCACACCTCCAACCGGACCCTGTCGGGCTAGGGGACCGGGGACAAAAAACATATCTGCTAGCCTTCGGAACGTGGGAACAAGCCATTTTTATCGTGTGCCCTTACTTTTGGGGAAAATCAAAAAATAATGGTCAGAGTATTTCAACTTCTACCCTGGGTCTTATGCGGAGCCATATTGGCCTGTGGGCATTCGGGGGATACCGATAAAAGGAAGGCCCCGGAACAAGAACAAGGGCAGCCGGCTGAAAAGGAAGATGGAGGAAATCGTGAGGCGGAAAAGGGAAGGGAAACGCTGGAACCCACTTTTTTGGAAGGTCAAGACCCGAAACCCGAAGATAAAAAATGGGTAAGGGTAGAGGGGCTCTCGGACGAGTTCGAGGGCAGTGGACTGGATCCTGCCAAGTGGAACCCGAGCCCTGAATTTATTTATAAGGGCCAGGATAGAGGTTGGTACGGGGGGAGCAGGTCCCTTTTTGAAGCGGACAATGTAAGTGTCGGTGACGGCTTTCTCCGACTTGAGGGAGAGAAGTTCGATAGCCCCAAATATTCCCCTAAGGACAATACCGATGAAGCTCCACAACGCCGCTATGGGGGCGCCTATGTGTATGGCAAGACCCTGTCGGAACCCGGATATTACATAGAGGCCAGGATGCGGGCCAGCAAAACCGCCATGTCTGCCGCATTTTGGTTGAAAACCGAAACAGTACCTTGTGAGGTCAACCTGAACCAGGGGGAAAACCTGGAGATAGACATACAGGAATGTGTCGGGGTTTTTACCGGGGAATTGGGCGACGAATGGACCAAGGACGATTGGGCGGTAAAAGCCAATTGGGACCGAATATTTCATTACAACACCCATAGGCACAACAGTCCCTGCAACACTATTGGGGAAAGGCAGACCAAGGGGGGAAAAATGAACTTTGAGAAAAAAAACTCCGAAGAATTTCATGTTTATGCGGCCTATTGGCATGCGGATGGCGGCAAAATCGACTTCTATATCGATGGTAGATTGGAAAAGTCGGTTGTTCCCGTAATCCCGTTCAAAGGGGCCTTGCGCTTGATCATGTCCAGTAATTTTTACGATTGGATCGAGGAAACCACGGCGGAGGAAATGGGCTTTAACAGGCCCTTGGAAGACAGGTATACCAAATTCGATTGGGTAAGGGTGTGGAAACTGGAGGATCTGTAACATACCCCTCCTTTCTATTGGGGCGGTTTTTATCCGGATATCACGGCTTGCCAATATTCATGGTGTTTTACGCTTCCGTCGTCCAATTTAAACTCGTGCGATATTAAGTTGACTTTCGTAATTGTAAAGTCGATACGGTTTTTAAAGGGGCCCCCGTCGTAAGAAAAGGTATGGTATTCGCCCTTTTCCCCGCACAGGTCTACCCCGGAGGGTAGGGATCGGGCAAAGTCCCCATCGATTTCCCTGCCAATAAAGTTCTCGTCCAGTTGGTCCGCTTGGGTAAGGATTATTTTTGTCTTGATCCCCGATTGTAAAAAGTCGGCCATTACTTGCTTCGAGGTCTTGCCCCAAAGGGGTTCGACCAGTGTTATTCCCAAGGGATGCAATATCTTTTCCCTGTATGCCCGTACATCGGACAAAAAGATATCCCCAAAAATAAAATGCTTTACGCCTTGGTCTTTGAAATGGGTGGCTGCCTCGGTCATTCCTTCTGTATAGGATTTTTCCTTGGATAGGGTAACCGGGTAGAGGGGAATTCCGATGCTATCGGCTTGTTGTCGTAAAAGGTTCAGGGGGATGTCGTGAATGGAAGAGGTAGCTGTTTTTTCGTCGATGGTGGTCAAGAGGGAGACCACTTCAAATTCGGCTTCCTGTAAAATCGTTAAGAGTGCCAAGGCGGAATCTTTTCCGCCGCTCCAATTAAATACCGCTTTTTTTCTTTGGGCCATGTTTGGGTGTGTTGACAAAGTAGCATTTTTGCTGCTTATCGGGGTGTTTTGTTTGGACGAATTTACAGTTTTTTATGGGGTTGGCGCGCCAGCCTGGTGTTGCAGTTACATCCCCCGCCCTTCGGGCACCCTCTTCGAAGCGCTGCACTGAGCCTGCCGAAGTGGGGGATTTTTGGCCCCTTGAGGACGCCATATCGAAAGCTACGGGAGAGATGGTGGGTTGATAGAGGGCGGAATTATAATATGTCGGATTTAGGATGAATTTGTTTGTTTTTTACCCCAGTTTTATTTTTAACTTTAACCAGTGTTTTAGAGTTCAATTTGTTTTGATTTGTGATCAATTAACGACTTGTATGCTCTTTTCAATGATTCGCTCAGGAAACTTTCTTCAATAAATTTAGACCATTTAGGAATCAATTTTTTATACTTTTTAAAAATGTTTTCTATTACCTTTAGGTCTATACCAGCAGCTCTCATTGCGATTTCAAAATCTTCTTTTTTGATGTTTTTCTTCTTGCCATTTAAGTTTAAAGCCAAATCATCATCATCTCCTTCGACTACTAGTGCAGAGGCGACCAAGTCATAAGCAGGGCATAAATCATATTCAGAATTTCTTTTTAACAGGGAAAAGTTCTTAAGGTGCATATCATTATTTCCGGTTAAAAAACTAAATAGTACCAATTCAAAGAAATCGATAACGTTCAAGCCCGAATTTGCGCTATATTTTTTTATAGCCTTTGCTATTTGTTCATACGATCCCTTGTACTTGTGCTCTGTCAATCGTTCTGTTATTTGGCACATGTCTTCCATATGAAGCTTACTTCCCTTATTTCTATCAATTCGTTTTGTTATGTAAGCCAATTCACCTGATTTCAATCGAATAAGTGAATGCGCCACTGTTTTTAATTTGCTAAGCTCCGCTAAATGCATGGTTAGGTCTTCGATCTCTGGTAAGCTTGCATATATTTTGGTTTGGGGCTTTAATATATATTCGCCCCAAAGACCGACAATGGTGAACCTTTCATGTTCTAATGAGTTTTCCGAAAGTCCAAGGGATAGTTTAGGTTGAACCCCTGTTACTGTTTTATGGCTTTTGATCACTTGTTCGGCTAACTCTAAAATTTGGTCTTCTGTAAAATTTAATTCTGGGGGATTAATTTTTCCAAAAAACTTCTTACTACATTTTTCATGATATCCTTTTGAACCAGCTTCTGTGATCAATTCATCGGATTCAATTTCCCTATAGCAATAAAGACATTTATTTTCCATTTTCTTCTTGTGCTTGGATTGATACCGCTCCTATACAATCCTGACAGGTTTTTAATAGTATGCTCATTCTATCTCTCGGATTTAATTTCCAGTTTTTTTGCGCTATATCCAATAACCAACCTTCTGGGATTAATCCGTCAAAAAATGGAAATAAAATTTTACTGTCATAGGGCTCCCTTGACAGTGGGAGTGTTACACTTATTGCCTCTGAACCTGTTTGTTTCAGGTATGATTCTTCATATTGAAAATGGTATCCATCTTCATCTTCTGTCAATATTCCGGCCCACTTGTCATGCATGTAAACTTTAGCTGTTTTCATCTCTTTCTATGGGTAGCGGACCAAGTTCATGGCCAAATAATGATAATACTTGGTTGACTTTGTCCATCATTAAAGATTCTTTTCCTTGTTCTAGGTCACGAACAAATCGCAATCCAACCCCGGCTTTAAACGAAAGGTCTTCTTGCGTTAGCCCTAGTCTTTTGCGACGTTCTTTTACGAATTTGCTTAACTTTTTCATGTTAATATTATACCTGTTCGGGTATAAATGTAGTAATAATAATCAAAACTATACCCGTTAAGGTATAAAAAAGGTAAAATCATTATACATTATACCTGTTCGGGTATAGTTAAGGGTGTTTAAGAAAGAACTATATCCATTCAGGTATAATTTAATTAGCTACAACAATCGTATTAGCATACCCTTACACGCCTATATCCCTTTATTCGGGTGTAAAACCATAGTTTAGACTACCCAAATCCCTCCCAAGATGAAAATTCTTGCAATGATTCTCCTATAGAAAGGCCTAAGCGCAACCCTGCTTGGCACGGCGTGACGCTCGCGCTAGTGGAGGGCAACTTTGCCCTCGGTTTTGTCTATTCGTTTTTGAAAGAATATCCCCCGCCCTTCGGGCACCCCCTTCGAAGGGGGAATTGCTCCCTTGAGGACGCATAGCGTAATGTCCCCTTGAGGGGACAGAAAAGCACCTCTTGAGGTGCTTTTCAGGGGTGTTCTTTCGTCGAAACGGCGCGCTGGCAAAGTAGTCTTAGACTACTTTTCAGGGGTGTTCAATTTAAAATTTTTCTTTTGGCTAAGGTGTTCGGCTTTCGTTGGTGTTGCAGTTACATCCCCCGCCCTTCGGGCACCCCCTTCAAAGCCTTGCACTGAGCCTGCCGAAGTGGGGGAATTAATTGTCCCCTTGAGGACGCCGTCTGCGTTAGCAGCGGGCGAGTTGGCGCGCTGGCAAAGTAGTCTTAGACTACTTTTCAGGGGTGTTCAATTTAAAATTTTTCTTTTAGCCAAGGTGTTCGGCTTTCGTTTGTAAAACAGATACATCCCCCGCCCTTCGGGCACCCCCTTCGAAGCGCGGCACTGAGCCTGCCGAAGTGGGGGAATTGCTCCCTTGAGGACGCCGTCTGCGTTAGCAGCGGGCGAGTTGGCGCGCTGGCAAAGTAGTCTTAGACTACTTTTTAGGGGTGTTCAATTTAAAATTTTTCTTTTGGTGTAAGTGTTCGGCTTTCGTTGGTGTTGCAGTTACATCCCCCGCCCTTCGGGCACCCCCTTCGAAGGGGGATTCATTGTCTGTTGCAGGCACGAGCGTGACGCTCGCGCTAGCGGGGGACGAGATAGGGGGGAGGGCTTACCTTATCTTGTCCAGTTCCTTTAGCATTTTAAAATACTCCCTTGGAAATTCTTCACGAAACAAGCGCCCAAAATCCTCGTAATGCTCACGGCCGAAATCCAGGCGCAACGAGATAAATTCAAATATGGAATCGGTAGTCCTCGTCAGTTTCCAAGGGGGAATTTCACTTCTGATCAGTTTTTCATAGAAATCGTAACCTTGTAAGAACGCCCTCCCTTTTGGGGTTTGTTCCATCCATTCCCTTACCGCGGGCTTCATTGCGCGTGCATTGCAAATGTTGAAGAATTGACGCCAAAAGGTTATTTCGGCCTCGTAGATTGATTCCCTGTTCTTTTTTGATCGGAACATGGGATTATATAACATAAAAGGAAGTATACCTCCCCGTTCGTATTTTCTATAATTGTGCTTTTCGATGATTTCCCGTTCACCTATGGTGTAACTCCACATATCGGCGTAGGAATTGATATTGATCGAATCTTTCTTGACCAATAGAAACATGCCAAAGTGTATCGCAAGGGAGTATAGGTAAAACAGGAGTGATGGCCACCAAAACCAGTCGTAATCTACGATTAGCGTTTTGTTGGATTGCAATTGCTTTATCTCCCTTCTTTTATCATGCCATATGGTCAGGCCGTATTTTTCAATAAAGCCTATGTTCGTATTTATATTCTTCTGTGGCTCTTTGTATTCGGTCGTAAAGGGTTGGGATATGGTATCGTTAAGCCATAGGTACAGAATCCTTTTATTCTCCATTCCTCTAGACCTTTTCATCTCATATTTTTTGAGCTCGCCACTTGAAATATCAAAGTCGGATAGAAAGGGTTTTTTAAAAAGTTGGTATACAAGTAGTAGCAAAAGGAGAAAAGCGCCTTTTATAAAGAGGATCCTGGGACTCCACCAAAATGATTCCATGATTATTATAAGTATTTGGTTCGTCGGCTTCTGGTGGGATAGTTGGGCCGCCATGGTCCGGCTAGAACGGGCAATGGGATGTCCCCCGCCGGTGAGGGATTCTTATGGGGGCCGATATAAACTGTCGCTTTGAAAAGGCCATGGCCCGAACTATTTGTGGGGTGGGGCACAGGTAAGATAAATTCCATATCGAATTATGATTTTTCAGACCTTAATTTATAATTTTTTCTTTTTTGGTCGGTGTGTTGGGTTTTTGTTGGGGTAGGGAAATACATCCCCCCGCCCTTCGGGCACCCCCTTCGAAGCGCGGCACTGAGCCTGCCGAAGTGGGGGAATTAACTGTCCCCTTGAGGACGCCGTCTGCGACAGCAGTGGGCGAAACGGCGCGCTGGCAAAGCACCTCAAGAGCTGCTTTTCAGGGGTGTTTTTGCGTCGAGATGGCGCGTTGGCGAAACTGTGTTCTCACTTCTTTGCAGGGGTGTTTTGAACAGGGAACGAGCGTGACGCTCGCGTTAGGAGGGGGGCACACCTTATTGCTCCAGGCTATTGATGATCACATTGATGTCCCCAAGATTGATATGCTTGGCCATTTGTTTGGCGACCACATAGGGGTCGGGAATTTTTTCATCCTTGATATCGGTGCGCACTACGTATTCTATTGACGATATCCAGTCCTTTGAGGAGAAAAAATAATAAACGTTCGAGTATTCATAGCCTATCAGCTCGGTAAGATTATAATCCTTATAGATTTCCGTGAAATTTTCCCGGAACAGAATTTTCCGCCCATTTATTTCCGTGGTGCCATCAATTTCTTTCTCTTTCACAAAATTATCCTGTATGACCGACAGGGTCTCTAAATTTAAAATATCGGAAATATCCTTGATGTTGTTGGTGATGGGGTTCATGGCCTGTGGGCTTACAGAAACGGTTTTGATGATGGTTTCGTTTCCAATGCTTACCGTATCCGTTAGTTGTATGGGCATGCCGTCCGTATCCGATAGGGTAAAGTCGTTTTTAATTTTAAAATTCAAGTGTTCGGCTTTTATGCTTTGCAGTTGCGAAAAGGCCGCGGTACAAAGCAATAAGGCTATTAGGGTGAGGCTATTCGTCTTCATTGTTTTCTTTCTAAATGTTTGTTGGTGTTATGGGTGCCACAGCGCGGGCGTGGGGCTCGCGCCAGCGGCTATGGATACCGTTTAAATGGTTTTTAATTACGTATTATAACGCTGTGTTTGGGTTCAATATTTTGTTGCTACCATGCCCGTGAGTTTGAGGATTGGGGTAATAGGTGAACGGCACGGGCGTTATGCTCGTGCTAGTGGAGGCAACTTTGCCCTCGGTTTTGTCTATTCGCTTCGAAAGAACATCCCCCGCCCTTCGGGCACCCCCTTCGAAGGGGGAATTTCTCCGCTGCGTGCTCCGGTGAGGCTTGCAAATGGGCATTTGATCTTTGTGTATTGTTGTTCGTGTCCCTGTTTGCTTTTTTACAGCACAAGTATGATGATTGCGCTAGTGTTTTTTTATTTTATACCAGTAATCTTTCCTTCCTGGATTAGTTTTACTATAGGAAGGGCATTTTTATATTCACTAAGGATTACTTTTTTAATTTCTTCTTTTTCGAATCCGACTTCTTCAAGCAATTTTGCAAACTGTCTATTTCTCTCTATTTCAAGTATTTCATTCTCTAGTTTTTCCTTTCTGTCTTCATTTTTTCTTTTGTTTTTCGTGATAAAAATGTCTATTATTTTAAAACAAAAGTCTTTCAGATGTCCAATAACTTCTCCTGCCCCAATGAGATCTTTAAAGCCAGGGGAAGCATAGCTAAACTTCTTCAAAAAGAGTGGCTCAATTAAGGCTAGTTTAAGATCATGAGAGTCGTCCATATCTTTGTCGAAAAAGTAAAATTTGTTTTTTCTATCTATGAAGGTTGTAGATTTGCCAACAAAAGTTTGATTTATATGTCCAATACAAATGATTTGGTCTTCATACCATTTTTCCTTTTCGGATTTAGAATATTCTTTAAAATCAGACAGTATTAAGAAACAGCTGTAATAGTCATACAAATTCTGTATGGAACTAAAGAAGTCAATAACATTTCTTGCTTTCCATTTCCCATCAATTTCAATTGTTATTTTTTCACGAAGTCCTATTTTTTCAGAAACTAGAGTGTCTGCCATTTTTTGTTTTATTAAATTTGTTAGTAGCACAAGTGTTTTAATGACTATACCTCCCAGATTTTAGGCATAAATACATTTTACGTTTTGGCATTTTCTACCCATTTTCAGCGTTGTTTATTTTATATCCAAAAGCCTTGCTTCCTTGATGTGATGCGAGCATGACGCTTGCGGGTTAGCGCGAAGTGTCTGGTTATTCCACCTTTAATTCTAACCATCTTTTCCTATAATGTAAAAAATGTATGATACAAGTTTCACGCAATTCAAAAAATTGTCTATCTGGTCTCTCTTTTACATACCAAATAAAAAATCCATCATCAAAAGTATAAGGCATTATTTGAAAATAAGGTGCATTGCTTTCTAATTTTATATCATCAGATTTACCCCATTTTCTATTAGCTCCTTGAGCAAAAACATAGTCACAACCAGTAAATTGTTTTAAAAAAGTTCTTGCTTCTTTCTCATCAAGGTATTCGTTTTTTAATTCCATCTGTTCTTATATTGATTGGAGAATGTCGTTTCTCGCTATCTTGTTTTAAAAATGATTGTGGCTGGGTAAAACGCTCCTACAATATAAAAATTCCTACAATTCCATTCTTACGTAAAAGCGTAATCGGCCTAAAAACTTTTGCCCTACGGCTTCGGTAGGGGCCGTGGTTTTATGCCTGCGTTTTCTGTAACAATTGTTGCTGTAGGCGCTGCGCCAAATCCTGAAATTTACGGTATCGGAGTTACGGATTCCCACAAGGGCAAACAGATGTCCTGTTGTCCTTAAGGAACCGGCTTGATCTTAAAACCAAACAAAATGGCTAAAATAGTTATACTCGGTGCAGGTATCGCCGGTCACGTAGCGGCGGCACACCTGCGAAGGAAACTCCCCAAGGAACATGAGGTCTTGGTGGTTTCCCCCAACAGCAACTACCAATGGATCCCTTCCAACA
This sequence comes from Pseudozobellia thermophila, assembly GCF_900141855.1. Classification (GTDB taxonomy): domain Bacteria; phylum Bacteroidota; class Bacteroidia; order Flavobacteriales; family Flavobacteriaceae; genus Pseudozobellia; species Pseudozobellia thermophila. Next base: position 806,280 of record NZ_FQYU01000002.1, on the reverse strand, counting down.
TCTGGGTAGGGATCGGAAGAATGAAATCGGAACAGATCTTGTTTCCCTTGCCTCCCCTCTACAAAAAGAAGGGCATCGGTTATAAACAGGCCAAGGTAACTACCTTTCACCCCGAGGGCGATGCCGAAACCCCAAAACCCTTTGTAAAGGTCGAATATGTGACGGGCGACCTTAAGGGCCAGACCGAAAAGGTGACCTACGACTACCTGATCAATGCCACGGGCCCCAAACTGGCCTTTGATATGACCGAGGGCCTCAACCCGGGTACCAACAAGGCCTATTCGGTCTGTACCTATACCCATGCCGAACATGCCTGGCAGGCCCTTAACACCTTGATCCAAGAAATGAAACAGGGCAAAAAGTCCAAAATATTGATAGGAACGGGCCACGCCAAATCCACTTGCCAAGGGGCTGCCTTCGAATACATCCTCAATGTGGAGAAAGAGCTGCGCCGACATGGGGTGCGCGATAGGGCCGAGATCACTTGGATCGCCAACGAACACCAATTGGGCGATTTTGGCATGGACGGTATGCTCATGAGCTACGGCAACAACATCATGAAATCGAGCGAGATGGTAGAAATGGTCTTCGAAGACCGGGGCATCAAATGGATCATCGGCGCCGGGGTGAACAAGATCGAGGACGGCGTGGCGCATTACGAGACCCTTGATGGCGAGTTCCACACCGAGACCTACGATTTTGCCATGTTGATTCCCGCTTTTTCGGGGCATGGCTTCAAGGCGTATGACAAGGACAACAAGGATATTACCGATAAGCTCTTTAGGGGCTTTATGATCGTCGATGCCGATTACACCCCCAAACCTTATGAGGAATGGAGCGTGCAAGATTGGCCAGAGACCTATCAGAACCCTACCTACAAAAATATATTTGCACCGGGTATTGCCTTTGCGCCGCCCCATGCCATTTCCAGACCCCGGACGAGCAAGAACGGAACGCCCATTTCCCCGGCACCGCCACGTACGGGAATGCCCTCGGGTATTACCGCCAAGTTGGTGGCCGATAATATCATAGATATGATCAAGGGCAAAAAAGACCTGCACCACAAAGGCTCTATGGGGAATATGGGCGCGGCCTGTATCGCCTCTGCCGGTTATGGGATGACCCAGGGCAGCGGGGTGAGCATTACCACCTTCCCCATTGTGCCCGACTATCACAAATACCCCGATACCCAAGGCCGAAAATTGGGCAAGACCTTTGGTTCCATCGGCTTGGCAGGACACTGGTTAAAACTGGCCCTGCACTACGCCTTTATTTACAAGGCGAAGATGAAACCCTTCTGGTGGTTGATACCGGAATAATTAGGACTACAGTATAGGAGCGAAAGGATAAACCCAAAAATCTAAAGAAATGACACGTAGAATATCAAGAACAAAGCGGTTTTTTATGCAGAACCCCATCATCCAATTTTTTAAGTTCATTTGGTTGAGCCTTAAAATTTTGGTGATCGTGGCCGGAGGGCATGGGGGCACCAGAAACGTAAAAGGACTATGACGTTAAAAACAATGGTGATCATAGTGATCGGTGTGCTTGCCGGTGGGGCGGCAGGCTATCTGTACTACGCCGAGATAGGCTGTTTGGACGGTAGCTGCCCCATTACCTCCAAACCCCTGAACAGTACCTTGTACGGGGTCCTGATGGGAGGTTTGTTCTTTGGCAGCTTCGTGGGGTCAAACAAAAAATAGGATGCTTGTTAAGTGGGTTCAAAAAAGGCACTTCGGTAAACGGGGTGTCTTTTTTTATGGCGGACGATGAGGCCAGGGTCCCTTCCCTGAATGGTAACAATGGTTACTGTGGAGGCCGGAGCCTGACCGTAATTTTGTGGAAAACAAATTAATGATGAAGCATATTTTATTGATACTGACTTTCTTGGCAGGGGCTTTTGGGGCGGAAGCACAAGAACCCGTACTCGTTTCAAAGGACGAGGTGCTGGCCAAGGTCAATGAAAACAACAATACACTAAAAATTGCCCAACAAGAGGTGTTGGCGGCAAAAGGCGATTACAACCAGACGAATGCGGTGCTACTGCCCAATATAAGTGTTTCGCATACGGGTATCGCCACGACCAACCCCCTAATGGCCTTTGGTTCTAAATTGAACCAAGAAATTTTAACGGCGGCCGATTTTAACCCCGACCTGTTGAACGATCCCCGTCAGATCGAGGATTATGCCACCCGTGTAGAGGTGCAGCAGCCCTTATTGAATTTTGACGGTATTTTTCAGCGCAAGGCGGCCAAGGCCAAATGGACGGCCACCGAGCTACAGTCCGAACGGATGCAAGACTACCTGGCCTTGGAAGTGGAAAAGGCCTACATGCAATTGCAGCTCGCCTATAAAACGGTAGAGGTGTTGGAGAAGGCCTTGGAAACCGCCCAGGAGAACAAACGTATTGCCGATAACAGCTTTGCACAGGGCTACCTGCAAAAATCGGACGTGCTGGCCGTACAAGTGCGGGTTACCGAGATAGAGAACCAATTGCAATATGCCAAAAGCAATGTGCTGAATGCCAGTAACTATTTATCGGTATTGATGAACGACGATACCAACGGGGTGTTGCAACCTACCGATTCCTTGGTTGTTTTTCAGGAAACGATACCCGAGGTAGACCTGTCGGAAAACAGAAAGGATATTAGGGCGATGAACGCCGCTACCGAAGCCTACCGGCAAATGCACAAAGCGGACCAAATGGCTTTTTTGCCTAGGTTGAACGCCTTTGGTACCTACGAACTTCACGACGATGAGGTTTTTCAGGGCGATGCCAACGGATACCTCTTTGGTGCGGAACTTAAATGGAACCTTTTTGAGGGTAGCAAGCGTTTCGGAAAATCGCAAAAGAGCAAGGCGGAATACAACAAGTCGAAACTGGAACTGGCCCAATACATGTCGGAAAGCGAGCTGGAGCTGAACAAAGCGAAGCGGGGCTTGCAAGATGCCAAGAACAAACTGAAACTTACCCAATTGGCCTTGGAGCAATCGGAGGAGTCCTTGCGCATACGCACCAACAGGTTTGAACAAGGTTTGGAGAAAACGACCGACCTGTTGATGGCCGAGACGCAGTTCTCTCAAAAGCAACTGGAATACTTCGCAACCATTTTTCAATACAACTACGCCCTGGCCTATGTTCAATTTTTAACGAAGGAATAAAAGGTTAAGGCAAAGAAAGAAGGTTCAATTATACATAACAATCAGCTTTTCGTACGAACGGAAGGGACAAATAAAAAACGTTACACATGAAAAACAGAAAATACATACTCGCGGCGACCCTTGGGGCAACCTTGTTATTGGCCAGTTGTGGTAGTGAAGATAAAAAACCGATGGCCAACGATGCACCGGCCGTGAAGGTGGTGGTGCAAACCGTTTCGGAGGACAATGACAATGGATTCTTAACGGCCAGCGGAAAGGTAGAGGCGGCCAAGAGTGCCAACATCAGTACCCGTATGATGGGGTATGTGGACAAGATCTATGTAAATGTGGGCGACAAGGTGCGCAAGGGGCAGTTGTTGCTCAGCGTGAACAACGCCGATGTATCGGCCAAGCTGGCCCAGGTAAATGCCGGTATCGCGGAAGCGGAGGCCGCCTTTGCCAATGCCGAGAAAGACTACAACCGGTTTACGGCCCTCTTTAATGAAAACAGTGCCTCGCAAAAAGAGCTGGACGATATCACCGCCCATTACAACATGGCCAAGGCACGATTGGAGAGTGCCAAGCAAATGAAGAACGAGGTAAATGCCCAAATGGGCTACGCCAATATACGCGCCCCTTTTAGCGGCGTCGTTACCAACAAATTTATAAGTGCGGGCGACATGGCCAACCCGGGCATGCCCTTGTTGGAAGTGGAATCGCCAGGCGAGTACCAAGTACTGGCCATGGTGCCCGAATCGGAGATCATGCAGATCAAAAACCATACGGAAGTAGACGTATTGATAAAGGCCTTGAACAAAACCGTAAAGGGCAAGATAACAGAGGTAAGTACTTCTGCCAAGAACACCGGGGGGCAATACTTGGTGAAAGTGATCTTGGACAAGACCGATGCCCCCATTTTGTCAGGTATGTATGCCACGGTGCAGTTTCCCGTTGCGCCAAAGACCCAAAGTGCTGCGGTAATGATACCCGTAGAGGCCGTTGTGCACAATGGGCAGCTGACCGGGGTATATACGGTAAGTCAAAGCAATACGGCCCTATTGCGCTGGTTGCGATTGGGAAGAACCATCGGCGATAAGGTAGAGGTATTGTCGGGACTTTCGGCAGATGAGCAATATATCGTCTCTGCCGAGGGGAAATTGTTCAACGGAGTAAAAATAGCGAACCAATAAACAAGTTGCGTTAGGGATTGCAACGGATACCCCACAGTGTTTTTGATCGCATTTGAGATCAAAGAACACGAGGAGTAGGAGTGAAAAGCCCGCCCGAACGCCCAAACAAAATACTAGAAAGAATGAAGGAAGGTTTAGCTGGCAAGATTGCCAAAATGTTTATAGGGAGCAAGTTGACGGTGCTGCTGATGATCGTATTTATGGTCATTGGGGTGTACAGCTCGTTTTTGATCCCGAGGGAGGAAGAGCCCCAGATAGACGTGCCGATGGCCGATATTTTTGTGGGCTACCCAGGTGCGAGTCCCACCGAGGTGGAATCGCGGGTGATCAAACCCCTGGAGAAACTGATATCGAACATCAAAGGGGTGGAGTACGTGTATTCGACCTCGATGAAGGAGCAGGGGATGGTGATCGTACAGTTTTACGTGGGCGAGGATATTGAGCGCTCGTTCGTAAAACTCTACAACGAGATCAACAAGCATATGGATATTATGCCCCAGGGCGTTACCTTCCCCTTGGTAAAAACGCGGGCCATTGACGATGTGCCCATGTTAGGGCTTACCCTGTGGAGCGAAAACTACGACGGTTACCAACTTAGCCAAATGGCGCAGGAACTGGAGAGCGAGATCAAGAAGGTGAACGATGTGGCCATTACCCATAAGATCGGGAACCAAGACCGACAGTTGCGGGTGGTGCTGGACAAGGATAAACTGGCGGCCAGTGGATTGGATTTTTTAACGGTCTCTGAAATGATCAAGGCGAACAACGCCCAGTTGAACTCCGGTAGTTTTGATAAGAACGATACCGAGTTTTTGGTGAACACGGGCAATTTTTTGGCATCGGTGGCCGATGTGGAAAACCTGGTGGTGGGCGTGCAACAGAACCGCCCCATTTACCTAAAACAGGTGGCCAGTATCATAGATGGTCCCGAGGTGCCCCAGAGTTACGTGTCGCTCGGTTTTGGGCAGGGAAGCGAAAAAGTGTCCGACTATAGGTCGGAATACCCCGCGGTAACGATTTCGGTGGCGAAAAGGAAGGGTGCCGATGCGATGAAGATCGCCGATATCGTAATCGATAAGGTAGACCATTTGCGCACTACCTTGATCCCCGATGACGTACATGTGGAAATTACAAGAAACTACGGGGAAACGGCTTCCCATAAGGTGTCGGAACTGTTGTTGCACCTTATCGGTTCTATCATTGCCGTTACCATTGTGGTGATGCTGGCCATGGGATGGCGCGGTGGTCTGGTCGTGTTTTTATCGGTTCCGATAACCTTTGCCCTGACCTTGCTCAGCTATTACATGCTGGACTATACCCTGAACCGGATCACCCTTTTTGCCCTGGTCTTTGTTACGGGTATCGTGGTGGACGATTCCATCATCATCGCCGAGAACATGCACCGGCATTTTAAGATGAAGCGCCTGCCTTTTAAACAGGCGGCACTATACGCCATTAACGAGGTGGGGAACCCCACGATTTTGGCAACCTTTACCGTAATCGCCTCAGTATTGCCGATGGCCTTTGTATCGGGATTAATGGGTCCTTATATGGCACCAATGCCCATTGGGGCCTCCATTGCCATGATCCTGTCCTTGTTCGTGGCCCTGACCATTACCCCCTACTTGGGCTATGTGTTCTTACGTGAAAAGGACAAGAAAAAAGGCGTGGAAGAGAAAAAGGAGAAGCCCTTGGAGGATACGGTCATATACAGGGTGTACCAAAAATTTGAACGCCCCTTGATCGAGAGCAAGGCAAAACGTTGGTTGTTCTTAGGCTTGACCTTCTTATTGCTTATGGGCTCCATGGTCTTGTTCTTTACCAAATCGGTAGCCGTAAAAATGCTGCCCTTTGATAACAAGAACGAGTTTCAGGTAGTGATCGACATGCCCGAGGGTACCACCCTGGAGCGTACGGGAGTGGTGGCACGTGAGATCGGACAGTATTTGGCCACCCGGCCCGAAGTGGTGAGCTACCAGAATTATATAGGTACCTCGGCACCGATAACCTTTAACGGCCTGGTACGCCATTACGACCTTCGCGGAGGTAGCAATATGGCCGATATTCAGGTGAACCTGATCGACAAGGGCGAACGTTCGGCACAGAGCCACGATATTGCCAAACTGCTCCGCCCCGATATTCAAAAGATAGCCGCCAAGTACAATGCGAACGTAAAATTGGTGGAAGTACCGCCCGGACCTCCAGTGCTTTCTACGATCGTGGCCGAGGTCTACGGACCCGATTACGAGGAGCAGATGCGGATCGCCAACAACGTACAGGATATCTTGAAAAATACACAGGATGTGGTGGATGTGGATTGGATGGTAGAAGCGGACCAGACCGAATACCGATTTAATATCGATAAGGAAAAAGCGATGCTCTATGGCGTGGCACCCCAACAGATCGCCTATACCATGAACATGGCATTGTCGAACAGGGCCATTACGAATTTATACGACGAGGATGCCAGCGATCAGGTTGGCGTGGTCTTGGCCTTGGACGAAAAGGAAAAATCGACCGTTACCGATATCGCGCAATTAAAGATTGCCTCCAAACACGGGAACATGGTGCCTATTGCCGATTTGGTGGATATTGAGGAAACGACCAGCGATAAGAGCATCTACCGTAAGAACCAAAAACGCGTGGTGTACGTGATGGCCGACATGGCCGGGGAATTGGAGAGTCCTGCCTACGCGATTCTGGGGATGGAGGAAAAGCTGAAGGAAATTCCCTTACCACAGGGGTACTCGATTAGCGAGACCTATTTGAACCAGCCCGAATTTGAGGACGACTACACCGTGAAGTGGGACGGCGAATGGCAAATTACCTTAGAGGTGTTCCGCGATTTGGGAATCGCCTTTATGGGCGCCATTATCTTGATCTACATTTTGATCGTAGGATGGTTCCAGAACTTTAAGGCCCCTGTGGTCATGATGGTGGCCATACCGCTGTCGTTGATCGGTATTGTATTGGGGCACTGGATCATGGGTGCATTCTTTACCGCTACCTCCTTTATAGGTATGATCGCCTTGGCGGGTATTATGGTACGAAACTCGGTATTGCTTATCGACTTTATCAACCTGCGATTGGCGGAGGGCATTCCCTTAAAGCAAGCGGCCATTGAGGCCGGTGCCGTGCGTACCACCCCCATTTTGTTGACCGCCGGAACGGTGGTGATCGGTGCCTTCGTGATCTTGTTCGACCCCATTTTTCAGGGGCTGGCGATTTCCTTGATGGGCGGTACCATCGTATCCACCGTACTCACCTTGTTGGTAGTGCCCTTGGTATATTTTATGATAGAGCGCAAGAACTATCCCGAAAAGGGAAGTGAAGAAACAGTAAGTAAGATCGAAGACTAAAAAAGAAAAAAATGAAACTACTGATAGTAACCGTCGTAGAGGAATACGAAAAGGAGATCCTACGGCTCTTTAAAAAAGCGAATATCGAGAACTATAGCGGTTCCGATATCGATGGGTATAAAAATGGGGCCTCCATGTTGCGTACCGCAAGCTGGTTCCCCAGTGAAAAAGGGGGCGTGGAGTCGAGCATGTTCTTCTCCTTTACCGAAGAGGACAAGATCGATGCCCTGTTCGCCCTGATCAAAACGTTTAACGAACACTTGGAGACCAACAACCCCATAAAGGCGGTGGTGGTGCCTATAGAAAAATCGATTTAACCAATAAAAAAATAATCAAATGCTGAACACATATTTTAGAGTAATCGTAGGTACATTCATCTTGTTGAGTGTGGTATTGGCCGTATACGTAAACATCAATTGGTTGTGGTTTACCGTTTTTATAGGGGTGAACATGATACAGTCGGCCTTTACAAAATGGTGCCTGTTAGAGGTTATACTCATGAAATTGGGAATCAAAAAGGAAGGTGGGGGGTGCAAGGTGTAAGCGCTTCCCCGTTAGGGCAGAGGTCAAAATAGGTCCCGTCGCACCCTGCGTGTGACGGGACTTTTAATTTGCAAAATTTAGATTAGAAATTGTACTGGACAAAGGCCGATAGGTTTCTGCCCGGGTCATTGATCGGCACGCTGTCGAAATCCGCTTGGTTGTTGAAGGCGAAGTTGAGGTGGTTGTGATAGGTTTTATCGAATAGGTTCAAGGCGGCAAGGCCTAGGGTCAGGTTTTTGATGGGAACAAAGCCCAATCGGATATCGAGGATATCGTAGCCCTCGGTTTCGGTTTCGCCAAAGGACGAAGCGATATGGTCTTGTTTTGAGGTTAAGGTATAAGTGGCATTGGCCCAGAATTTTTCCTTCTCAAAGCCCAGCTTGAAGCGGGTCGTCAAAGGCGGTACCAAGGGCAGGGACTCGCCCAGGTCTTTGTTCTTGGCATAGACATAGGACAGCTCGGTGGTAAAATTGAAATCGTTTAGGAAATCGACCCCTGCGTTGACTTCAACCCCGGTTTTATAGGCATCGTTTAAATTCCGAAAGACCTTGACGCTTGTGGGTTCTTGCATGGGCATAAACTTTCGGTTTTGGCTGGGATCGATAAGGGCTACAATGTAGTTTTCATAGAAGGAATAGTAGAAGGAACTGCCGTAATTGAATTGGTCAAGCCCCTTGCCTTCCAAAGGAATTTTTCCTTTAAAACCGACTTCAAATTGGTTGTTGACCTCCGCATCGAGATTGGGGTTGCCCACGTATTCGTAGGGGTCTTGCCCTACGCTCAAGTGGTTGATAAAGCGTTCGATCATATTGGCCGATCGGACGCCCCTGCCATAGGCCACTTCCATTAAAAACCGACTCGAAGGGGCGTATTTTATCGAAGCCGTACCGCTGATGTTGTGCTCCGTGCGTCGATCTAAGTCGGTGTAGAGCGCGGCAAAATCGGCTTCGGGATCCTGGGTTTCCGATACGACCCCGTCATAGCGTAACCCCGCCGTTACAAGGGTTTTGGGGTTGATGGGATAGTTCCCTTCCACAAAGACCCCATAATCGTCGATGTAGGAATCTTGCCAGACCTTATCGGTAAATTCCATGGGCGTGGCCAAGGGGCCCATGGCATTTCGTTTTACCAATCTGGTACGTTGGCCGTCCCTGGCAATATGGAGCAAGTCGACCCCGGTGAACAGGTTCAGGTTTTCCGTAGGTTTGAGTTCCAATTCTACCTTTCCCCCGGCGGTAACCGCATCTACGGCCGAAACGGCATCGACCATCATAAAAGTGGGGCGTTGGGCATTGGTCATCAAGTGGTCGACATAGCTGTAATAGGCCTTGGCGTCCAATGCCTTGATAAGGCCGTTGCGGCCGTTCAGGGTATAATCCAAGGAAAAGACGGAGCTATTGTCCTTTTCCGTATCCATGGGGAGTCCGGCATGGAGCACGTCCCTTCCGTACGATTGCCGCCAATGGGCCTGTAGGCGCTGGTTTTCGGTAAAGTTATAGCCGAGGCGTAGGCCGTAATCCAAGCTTCTGAAGGAGGAAGGGATCTCAACGCCGTCGCCGTCCTCATAGTTGCCAAAATCCCTAAGACCGAAATTGCCCGCAATATCGTATTGCTCCGTGGCCTGTTGCAAGCGGGCCATTGTGACCCACGAATTGCCGTTGCTCTCATAGCCCCCTTGAACGCTTCCGCCCAGGCCATAGTCATCGGCCCCGGGTTTTTGGGTGACCAAATTTACGATACCGCCAAAGGTGGCGCCGTAGCGAACGGTATAGGGGCCCTTAATGATCTCAATTTTTTCTATTTCCTCGGGAATGACGTGGGTGGTAATGGGGTCCATGCGGTTGGGACAGGCGTGCATGGCCTTGGTACCGCCATCGAACTGTACGTTGAGCTGTTCGTACTGCGAAGCCCTGAACGAAGGGTCAATGGCATAGTTGCCCCGTTTGATGAGGGAAAAGCCGTTGAGGTCGTCAAAGAGGTCGGCCACGTTTCGGGGCTGTACGATCTTTTTGACATAGTCGTTGGTCGCCTCGGCGAACACGGGGTCTGTATGGGCGTTGCCGGTGACCATGACGGCGCCTACCTCAATGGGTGCTTCTTGCATGAGGAATCGGGCAGGGGTGTCCGTGGGGCTTACCCACTGTTCTATGGGCTTGTAACCCATATAGGAAATGGTGAGGGTCGTTCCTTCTTTGGGAACGGAAAGTTGAAAATTTCCGTTGGCGTCGGTGTAGGTGGCCTTGCCGTGCCGTGGTATGACGTGTGCTTCGGGGAGGGGACGGTTGTTTTGGCTATCCCATACCGTTCCAGTGAAATTTTGGGCCATGCTGAACTGCCCAATGGAAAACAATAGGGATACCAATAGATATTTAAAATCCATAGTTTAATGCTTTAAAATGATGTATAATGATGTTTTCGGAAGCCTTGAAGCCTCCGGAATAGGAGTGGGGTATCATTTTAGACCCTAGGTGGATGCTTGATGCGGTCCGTCAAATGAAAACGGTAGTTGTCGGTATAGGCCACATCAAAAGTAGGGGTAAGCGGGGTAAAGGGAAATTGGATCTCGGAAACGGTATGTAGAAAGAGTACCGTTTCGATTTTTAGGAAATCGAGGTTGATGCCGTCGTTTTTATCGTTTTCGCTGGCGATCATTTGGGAGAGCGCACATTTTCCATCGCAGTGCAATTCGGGCCTGTCCTTGTTTTCGCAAAGCGTTTCGATAAAGTTTTCGGTAAAGAGCATGTAATAGCCCAAGGTCCCCGCAATCTTTAATGTGCTTGCCAAGGTAATGACCAAAAACAGTATCGCTATAGTGAGCTGATAGGGCTTCATCTTGGCAAATTTAAGGGCTGGTTTTGGTTTGGAAAGTGACAAAAGTCACATAGCGGAGATAGGGGGGCGGCTAATGGGCATTAAAGTGGGGCGGAAGCCGGAGGGGAACGGGAAAAGACCGATGGATTTCCATAGCTTTCCATCCGCGCCCCCTCCTCAAAAAAGGGCCTGGGCCCTAGGGTTCCTTAAGGGGGGTGACCACTCCTTCCGAAGCTTCGTCGAAGCCGCGCCTAGTGTTTGCTCGGTCGTCGTTTCAAATTGTTGCTGTTCAGTGTGTTGAACGGCTTCCTTTTCCCGGTCAAAATAAAAATACGTATTGGGAATAATTTTATATATTTACCAAAACCATACCAGACCGTACTAGTTTTCCTTAAGATAGTGCCCTACCTGATTTAATATTTTGTTATGAAACATGTTTTGACCTTTGTATGTATTGTCTTTAGTTCGTTTTGTCTTTTAGCCCAAGACCTTCTTATCGAAGCCGAGAGTTTTGACAACCCTGGCGGTTGGGTGGTAGACCCGCAGTTCGTAGAGCAAATGGGCTCGCCCTACCTCAATGCCCATGGCATGGGCCAACCGGTGGAAAATGCCTCTACAAGGGTGAGTTTCAAAAAATCGGGTACCTACCATGTTTGGGTACGTACCATGAATTGGGTCCCGGGCGAATGGGAGGCCCCGGGAAGGTTTCAATTGAAGGTAGGCCAGACCGTGCTCGATACGGTTTTGGGAACCCGTTCGGGGTGGGGGTGGCAATATGCCGGACAGGTGAAGATCGGCAAAAAGCAGGCGCTCGCTATAGAACTACAAGACCTTACGGGCTTTAACGGGCGCTGCGATGCCATTTACTTTTCGACCAAAAAAGGCGCACCTCCCTCCTCATTAAAAAAATTGGCGGCATGGCGCCAGGCAGTTACGGCCGAACCCAATGCCCCCGAAGAGGTAAAGGCCTATGACCTGGTAGTCGTTGGGGGCGGACTCGCAGGTTGTGCGGCCTCGATAGCGGCAGCCGAACAGGGCCTAAAGGTCGCCTTGATACACGACCGTCCCGTTTTGGGGGGCAATGCGAGCGAGGAAATCCGCGTACACACCGAGGGGATTTATGGAAACTTCGAGCGTATCCTAAAGAAAATCGATACCAAGCATTACCCCAACGGATCTGCCGAGGCCAAACTTGACCAACAAAAAAGGGACAACAACGTCAAAAGCTACGACAATATAGACCTGTTTCTCAACTGGCGCGCCTATGACGCAGTTTCTGAAAACAATAGTATACAATACGTAGATGCCAGGCAGACCATGACGGGGGAAAGAAAGCGCTTTATCGCCCCATACTTCGTAGATTCAACGGGCGATGGTTGGATCGGGTTTTGGGCCGGGGCCGAATTCTCCTACGGCCGTGAAAGTGTCGATACCTATGGGGAATACTGGGAAGAACACGGTGAGCTCTGGAGCCCAAAGGAAGCCGACAATGCCGTCATGGGCTCTTCCGTACTTTGGGGCTCGACGGATACCGATTCCCCCCAGAGCTTTCCCGAAGTGCCGTGGGCCCTACCGGTAGCCAAGGATTATGCGGAGATCAATGGCGAATGGCAATGGGAGTTTAGCCGAAACGATTTGAGCCAAATCGATGATGCCGAAGAAATACGCGACCATATGCTACGTGCCATTTATGGTTCGTTTTACAATGCCAAAAAGGACCCGGCCAACAAAAACCGAAAGCTTGAATGGGTTTCTTATTTGGTCGGGAAACGCGAATCGAGGCGATTGGTCGGCGACCATATCTTTACCTTCAACGATGCCAAGCAGGGGCGTAAATTTCCAGACGGCGTGGTTATGGAAAAACGCGCGGTTGACGTACATTACCAAACCGTTCTGGAAGATGAGAAAAACCCGGATTTTATTTCCGAAGCCCTTTTCTATAGGGCGCCGAAATATTATATTCCATACCGAAGCCTGTACTCAAAAAATATTAGAAACCTGTTTATGGCCGGCCGCAATTTCAGTTGTTCGCATGCGGGACTCGGGGGACCAAGGGTAATGTTGACCACCGGACAAATGGGTGCCGCAGTTGGCTACGCGGCCTCACTGTGCAAAAAATACGAGGTGATGCCCCGCGATATATACACGGCTTACTTGGATGAATATTTAAACCTGATCGAGGAACAGAAATACGAAAAAATTCCCCCTTCAAAAAAATGATACGCATTGCCTTAGGCCTTTTTTTTCTTGTTCCCCTTCTTTGCCAAGCACAATTAGGGCCGGTAACGGCATTTTCCGACGGTGCCCAAAAGACAAGCCTCGATGTCCGTCCGGAGTTTTTTGTCCTTGACTGGAAAAAAGGGACCGTCCTCGATATTGTGGAAACGCCTATGACCATAATGGTAGATTCGGTCGGTACGCAAAAAATAAACCTGCTCCAAAACAAAAAACGGGAGCCCGTACTGTATTCCTCCAACATCGTTACCCCCGTCTGTGCCGATGGCGATTGTAAATTAATGCACATTACCCTGTATTGGACCCTTTTGGGCGATTATGCCGGTTTTGACCGTTCCGTAAAGGAGCCCTTGACCAAACATGACCATGACGAGTTCCTGTACGCCGATTACTGGAAGCTGCACGAATTGCTTCAAGACCATAATTCCATATTAAAGCGAAGGAGAATAGATGAACTGGTCACACGACCGAAGCCCTCGGAAATGGAAGGTGTCGACGCCTTGTCGGGCGCTACGGTAAAGGAGGTAAAAGAATCCGTTGTGTCGGGCGCCCTCTATTCGTGTTACGTGGCCTGGCACTTGGTGCATGGCAAGATCAAGGAAGAACTAAGGGCATATACGGTGGCGCGCCAAAACCAGGATATGTTGCTTCGTATGCTCAACAGTGCAAATACCAACTACCAGATGTACGCCCTGGAAAACCTTGGCGAGGAGGGGTACGAGGCCCATTTCCCCAGAATTACCGAGCTTTTTAGATCGGGTATCCCCTTGGTACGTTCGTTCATCATTAAAAACTTGGCCGATGCGTTCGCCCGATCCCCGTCTATCATGCAACCCTTTTGGGAAGCCCTGCCCCATATTGATATCAATACCCGGAGCCTGCTCCTGCAACATATCGATAGTGCCCCGGATGCCACGGTAACCGCCATCTCGACGCAATTGGGGGTGTTGACCAAGAATCAGCTTATCCAGTTTTTATCGCATTTGGAGGACAGGAAATCCGTATCCGGTGAAATATGGGAAAACCTACGGCGTTTTGCCGCTTCATCCAAAGAGAAGAACGCCTATATCGTTGTTCAGTTTCTAGAAGATCATAGCTGACCCCTCGCTTAAACCCCGCCCTATGATATCCTTTGCTATTGCCGGTATCATTTTGATTTCAGGGTATTACACCTATGGGAAATGGGTAGAAAATGTCTTCGGTATCGATACAAAGGGGGGGCGGTCCTGCGATTACGTGACGATGTAGACTTTATGCCCCTGCCTGGCGCATATTTCTTATCCAATTTTTGAACATTGCGGGTGCCCTGTTCGCATGGGCCGTATTTTTAGGGATGGCGCTGGGAAGTATTTTTGCCGGAGTCGTCCACGATTATTTTTTTGGGGATGCTCTCCCTTCGCCATAACGGACGGAGCATAAGTGAAATCGTGGGGATTTACCTGGGGCCTGGAATGAAACTTCCCATGCGTTTATTTGATGGGACGGGCAACCTATGGAATCTTTGGGTATATATCGGTATAATTACCGCCTATTACATCCTATCGACGCTCCTGCCCATTGACAAAATGATAGGCAAGCCCTACCCGGTTTTCGGTATGGCCATGTTATTGATGGGCCTAGGTTTTGTATTTGCCTGTTTATCGGCGATTACCCTGATACCGGTCTTTTTATAATCATGCTAAGCACCACCTACATCCTTATGGCCCCGGAAGGCTTTGGGTTCGACAATGGCTTGGATGGTATCCTTACCTTGGCGATCTCATTGCCTTTCCGGTATATTGCCCCGCAGCGAAAGAAGGTATTTGCGCACTTGATATGGGCTTGATATTAGAGCGAATTCCTTAAAATCAATTTCGTCTCATTGCTCTTTCTTTCCCTATGGCCTTCCAAGATCATTTTGGCGGCCTCCGCTCCCATTTTCTTAAAATCGGTACTGATGACCGAAATACCTCCATCTAAAATCTCCTTGGTACTGGTATCGTTATAACTTATCAGCCCGATATCTTTGCCCAATTTCCAATTCGATTTACGGGCCAGCTTTATAATTTCGACCATATCCCTGTCGTATGCGTCAATGGTGATATACAGGGCGCCCTTTTCAAAATAATCGGGAGAAAAGGTATCGTATACCTCCGAGGTAAAATTGTACTCGGTACCAAATCGTTCGAAGCCTTTTTGGACAAAATCGCCATGAGGGGCATTTTTACGATTGAAAAGTACCAGTTTTCGGTATTTTTTGACCAAATCGATGTGTTCCGCCAATAGATTAAAAATATCGTTTTCAAAATCTTGGAAGACCATACCACAGCCTTTTTTGACATTGGGCTCGTACTTGTCGAGAATGATCAATTTTTCAGGTGGTATTTGATTGAGTACCTTTTGAACCGATTTGGAATCTTTGATATAGGTAGTTACTACAAAGTGGGTGTAGTTCTTCAGGTTGTCCAAGATCAAAGGGGCAAAGATCTCGATGTTTTGGTGATGAAAATAAAGTCGGACCTTTACGTTCTCACCCAAGTTTGAGATCAGCGAATTGTACAAGTCTTCCTTAAAAGGGGTAAACTTATCCAACATGAAGAACACCTTGTACTTGGTCTCTACCGAAAGGTCGTTGACAAAATAACCGATTTTGTCTACCGCCCTGACGATACCCTTTTCGCTCAAGTGGTTCAATGCCTTAAATACCGTTTCCCTGCTAAAATTAAAATGGGCCGAGAGCTTGTTAACCGATGGTAACCTTTGCCCAAGAACCAACTGCTTCTGTTCAATTTGGGAGGTAATGCTATCGGCAAGCAATAGGTATTTGGGCTTCTTCGAGTTCTTTTCGATACTGAGTTTTACCATTTATTGTTTCTTGGAGGAATGGAATAAGGACAAAAATACTCAAAACTAAAAACACTCGGGCCTATATAGGTCTTTCTAGGGAAATTTATAAAGAAATGGTCTTTAAGTAAAAGGTCGGGGGCCATCTTCAAATAGCATTCCAGACCATCCCCTTATGGACTTCATTTTTTTGGGGCTGCAGATACTTCCGCTAGGGCGCGTGTGAAATAAGATTATGACAATTATTTCCTGTTTAAAATCAACATTTTGTAAAAAAAGATTTGGCCGGTTAAGATAAATGTTATTTATTTGTCAGCAAACCAGACTAGACCAGACCAATTTCTGGAAAAGTTTTGGATCAACCAACTATTCTCAACTTAAACTTTGGCTTATGAAAAAAGCGGTCTTATTTTTTCTTCTAGCGATATGTGCACTGTGCAATATATCGGCACAAATTACGGTCTCGGGTACCGTAAGCGATAAAGAGGGTATTCCCATACCCGCGGTCAACGTCATTGAAAAGGGAACGACCAACGGGGTTGTTGCCGACTTCGATGGGAACTTCGAAATTGAAATTCAAGAAGGGGCGACCCTTATTTTCAGTTCGATCGGCTATGCAACCGTTGAACAGGTCGTAAACGACCCAACACCCCTTAACATTACCATGGAGGAAGAGGCCTCACAGTTGGATGAGGTGGTCGTGGTAGGTTATGGAACACAAAAGGCGGTCAACCTCACGGGATCGGTAGAGACCGTAAAGGCCGAGGAGATTTCAAGGCAACCCGTGGCCCAAGCCTCCCAGGCACTGGCAGGTCTTGTTCCCGGCCTTACCGCTACCCAGTCCAGCGGTCAACCCGGTGCCGATGGTGCCGCAATCAGAATTCGTGGGGTAGGTACCTTGGGCAATGGTGCCAAGAACAATCCCCTGATCCTGGTCGATGGCATCCCTGACGATATCAACGGATTGGATCCTAGCGACATTGAGTCCATTTCCGTACTTAAAGATGCATCGGCTTCGGCCATATATGGATCGCGTGCGGCCAATGGGGTTATCCTAATTACCACAAAAAGGGGAAGGGAAGGAAAGATTTCCACCGCCTATAATACCTATGTGGGTATACAAAGCGTGGCGCAGAACTTGAAGTTCATGGATGCCTTGGGCTATATGGAGGCTTTTAATTCGGCCGAGCCCGGTGCTTTTTCCGAGGATATCCTCGACCAATACCGATCAGGTGTTGGGGTAGGATCCGAAGCCTTGCCCGATACCGATTGGGTAGACCTTCTGTTCAGTTCGGCCGCCCTACAGCAATACCACAGTCTATCGGTGCGTGGAGGTTCGGAAAAACTGAAAGTGGCCAGTTCCATATCTTATACCGATCAAGAGGGTAATATTGCGAACTTTAACTTTAAAAGGTACAACGGTAGGTTCAATCTCGATTACGCCCTTAGTAAAAAATTGGACCTTGCCTTCGACCTTAACTTTAGAAGGGAGGTAAAGAGCCAGCCGGCGCGTTTGAACGACCTTACCCGTTCGGCCTATCGCCTACAACCCCTGTTTATAGCATTTAACGATGACGGCACCTATGGTTCCGGGTTCGGGGGCAGCAATCCCATTGCCCTGGCCAATTCCACGGCCAAGGATGAGACCATATCCAATTATTTTAGGGCTTTGGCCAAGGTCACGTACCGACCTTTTAACAACTTTTCAATCTCAGCGACCTACGCCCCGCAATTTTTTGATAAAGATCGGGATGATTTCAGGGCACGATACACCTATTACGAAGGTTCGGGCGGACCTGCCCAGAGTACCGCCGGTGCCAGTATCTCCGAAAGTTCGCTCTTCAAGGAGACCTTTACCACCTTTCAAGACAATTTCAATGCCGTGGCCAATTGGGGAAAGGAATTCGGCAACCACAATGTATCCGTTTTGGCGGGATATGAATTTTTAAAATTCAAATCGGAAATATGGACGGCGAGCAGAAGAGGCTTTGTCCTGGATGAGTTCCGCGGACTGGATAACGGTTTACCGGATACCCAACTGAACAGCGGTAGCTCTACCCTTAACGGACTGGAGTCCGTTTTCGGTAGGGTCAACTACGCCTACAAAGACAAATACCTCCTTGAGGCCAATGTGAGAAGGGATGCTTCCTCGCGTTTTGCAAAAGGCTACCGCTCGGCTACCTTCCCTTCGTTTTCATTGGGATGGGTAGTTACGGAAGAGCCATTTTTACAAGACAGCGAAACCCTTAACTTTTTAAAATTCCGGGCTTCTTGGGGGCAGTTGGGCAACCAGTTCATCTATTCCAGCAATCAGACGGACAACAATGGCGATGTAATTCAAGGTGCCGATGGTTCCGCCGTGGCCCAAGAAGTCAACTTTCCGTACACCTCCTTGTTCGGCCTGGGCAACGCCAATGCCGTAATAGGCGGTTCGCCGGTTGTTGGGGGCGCCCAGACCGTACTGGCCAACTCGCAATTGCGCTGGGAAACCGGAGAGACCCAGAATATAGGTTTTGACGCCAAACTCTTTAACAGCAAACTTTCGGTAACCGGGGAGTACTACATACGTAAAACCAAGGATATTTTGCTGGGGGTTACCATCCCTACCTCCGTGGGCCTTGACGCGCCGGTTCAAAATGCCGGTGAGGTGTGGAACACAGGCTACGATATTTCCGTAGGCTGGAACGATATGATCGGCGAGGACTTTAGATACGGCGTCAATCTCAACTATTCGGCCTTTGATAATGAAATTAAGGATTTGGGCGGACTCGAGCAATTGCCTCCAGGAAATACGATCAACCGTGTTGGCGAGGAAATAGGTGCTATATACGGACTTAAGGTAGACGGACTCTACCAAGAAAGTGATTTCGATGTAGATGGAAATTTGAACGCGGGTCTACCTGTTCCCGGTTTTGGGGCCATTCAGGCCGGTGATATAAAATATGCCGATATATCGGGTCCTGACGGTATTCCCGATGGAGTGATTACCAATGACGACCGTACGATTATTGGGAGTAATATCACTACCGAAAACTGGGGACTTGAACTTTTCTCAGCTTATAAGGGCATTGATCTTTCCGTTTCCCTCTTAGGTGCAGGAGGACGTGATGTAGTGTTGGAGGGCGATGCGGGATGGGCATTCTACAACGCCGGCAAAATACAGGAATGGCAGGGCGATTACTGGACTCCGGACAATACGGATGCGGCATACCCGAGATTAACGCCTGGAAGCTCACACCCGAACTGGCGCGTGAACGAAACCTGGATGCACGATGCATCCTACGTCAGGTTACGGAACATTACCCTTGGTTACCAGCTTCCTGGGGATTTGATCGACCGATTTAGGATTAGCAACGCCAGAATATATGTCTCGGGGCAAAATTTGGCTACCTGGGACCACATGCCTGAAGGTATCGACCCATTGACCCCACAGTTTTCCCAAGGCGCCTTTTACCCAGTGACCAAGGTGTTTACCATGGGGCTTAACGTAACATTCTAACCGTATAACTACAATACAATGAAAACTTTACAACATATCATCATCTTGAGCGTGGGCCTATTGATCTTGGGGTCGTGCGAAGACAATGTTCTCAATATTGAAGATCCCGGAAGCCCTACCGATGCCACTTTCTTTAGAACGGAAGCACAACTAGAGGTAGCCTTAACCGGTATTTACGAACAATTAAATTATGTAAGCGCCGTTCCTTTTCCGCAATTATTGGATCACACCACCGATTACGCCTTTAACCGGGGCAACGTAGGTGGAACCATTGCGGCAACAACGGGGGGACTTACTTCTACCGAGGGCCTGATAAATGGTTTTTGGAACAATTTCTATACCGGGGTTCAGCGGGCCAATAACCTATTGACCAATATGGACAAGGCGGCCGATGCATCAGATCCCGATCGTTTTGAGCAAATAAAGGCGGAGGCCCTGTTTCTTCGTGCCCTGTTCTATAGTTACCTAACGGAACTGTATGGAGATGTCCCTTTTAGAACCGAGGTAACTTCCTTGGAAGAACTTGAAATAGTGGCCAGAACACCAAAATCTGAAATTGTATCGAGCATCATATCCGATTTACAGGAGGCCGCGGCCATATTGCCTCCGACCCAACCGGCTACCGAGAGAGGCCGTGCTTCCGCAAATGCGGCAAACGCACTTATCTCGCGTATCGCCTTATACAACCAAGACTATGAATTAGCGGAAAGCGCCGCCCTTAAGGTGATGAACTCCCCCGAAACCCCTTCGTTATACCCAGATTACGAGGAGCTGTTTACAGATGCCGGAGTAGGGTCGTCCGAAGTTTTGCTAGACCTTTCCTACATTAACGGAACAAAGACACATAGCCTTTCACAGGTGCAGGGCAGCAGGTTTGGCGGTTGGTGCCAATTGGTGCCGGCGCAACAAACCGTGGATAGCTACGAAACCATCAATGGCCTGCCCATCGATGAAGACCCTTCGTTCGACCCTGCCAGGCCCTTTGAGAACAGGGATCCACGATTGGCCGCTACCATTGCCCTGCCCAATAGTGTTTGGACCGGGCATATCATTCAACAGCACAGCGATAGTATTGCCACATGGCGCATAGAGGATGGCCTCAAGGTAGAAAGGGTGTTCAACCCCAATGCGGCCAACCCTGCCGGACGGGCCATAGTGGACCCATACGACGGTACCGAATATGTTACCGGCGGCGCCAACCGTTTTACTTCCTTTAGTGGTTATTTCTGGAAAAAATTCTCTGACGAACCCAGGTTATTGGGATCCCTATCCGGCGGTCCGAGTCCCCTGCAATCGGAACAGACCATTTATTTGATCCGATATGCCGAGGTATTGCTGAATTACGCCGAGGCCAAAATTGAGGCGGGCACCATAGACGGCAGCGTTCTCAACGCCATAAACGCCGTACGGGAAAGGGCCTACAACAATAGCGGCCTTCCCTTTCCGGAGGTAGTCACAACCGACCGATCGGAGCTTAGAAAAATAGTTCGAAGGGAGCGCAAAGTAGAATTTGCCGATGAAGGTCTGCGATTATTTGATATCAAACGATGGGGAATTGCCGAAAAAGTGATGAACACCACCCTTTTGGGCGGACCAGCAAACGGGTTCGGCAAGATTGGCGACCTAGGTTTTGTTCCCAATATCGATGATGACGGCCATATCGATTATACCGGTGCGCCCACACAACCAAGGGTTGAACTGGGCAACCTAGACTACCGTGAACTCGAACAAAGGGTCTTTGATCCCGCTAAACACTATTTATGGCCCATACCCCAGGCAGAAATTGATGCTACGGACAATGTAGTCACACAAAATCCGGGTTATTAGATGATTTTTGAGTTAGTTTTTGTTAGTTTTTATTGAAATAGGGGATATGGATGTATCCCCTATTCCTTCACTTTGCAGGCAATAATATTATAGTATATTCATAAGCAGGAATGGGTTCGATAGATATTACGGTAATACTGGTTTTTACGCTGCTCGTGTTTGTATGCGGATTGAGTTTTTCCAAGTCCGGTAAAAACATGAAGTCGTTTTTTGCAGCAGGCGGGGCGCTGCCCTGGTGGATGAGCGGACTTTCGCTCTTTATGAGTTTCTTTTCCGCGGGTACCTTTGTGGTATGGGGCTCCATAGCCTATTCCAGCGGCTGGGTGGCCATCACCATTCAAACCACCATGTGCATAGCCGGCGTGCTTATCGGCTTCTTCATTGCCCCGAAATGGCAAAAAACCAAGGCGCTCACCGCGGCCGAATTTATTACGGACCGTTTGGGCTACAACACCCAAAAGATTTATACCTACCTGTTTCTGTTGATATCCATTTTTACCACGGGTGCATTTTTATATCCCGTGGCCAAGATCGTAGAGGTGTCGACAGGTTTTCCTATCAGTACCAGCATTATCGTACTGGGCATCCTAATTCTGATCTACACGGCGGTAGGTGGCCTTTGGGCCGTAGTCGTTACCGATGTCCTTCAGTTCGTTGTCCTCACCGCGGCGGTTTTGATCGTAGTCCCGCTTTCCCTGAACAAGGTCGGGGGCCTTGGGAACTTTGTCTCCCAAGCGCCCGATAATTTTTTCAATTGGGTAAACGAGGAGTACACCTGGGGGTTTATGGTCGCCTTTGGATTGTACAACCTTTTTTTCATTGCGGGCAATTGGGCCTATGTACAACGCTATACCAGTGTGGCCACCCCAAAAGATGCCAAAAAAGTAGGATGGCTCTTCGGCGGCCTCTATCTGGTTAGTCCCTTGGTCTGGATGCTCCCCCCAATGATCTATAGGGTGCTCAACCCTGGTCTGGGCGGCTTGGCCGACGAAGGGGCCTATCTCTTAATGTGCAAGGAAGTACTGCCCGTTGGAATGTTGGGCCTGATGTTGGGCGGAATGATCTTCGCCACGTCCAGTTCGGTCAATACCACCTTGAACATCTCGGCAGGTGTCCTGTCCAACGACCTTTACAGGCATTTTAGGCCCGATGCCGGCAACGATCAATTGGTCAAGGTCGGTAGAATGGCAACCATAGGTTTGGGCATACTTACCATTATCATTGCCCTGCTGGTTCCGTATATGGGCGGAATAGTGGAAGTGGTCATGAGTTTGGCGGCCATAACCGGTGGGGCCATGTTCTTGCCGCCGATGTGGGCCCTGTTCAGTAAATACCAAACCGGTAAGAGTGCCTTGGTCGTTACCGTAATTACCTTGGCCATCAACGCCTTTTTTAAATTCTTGGCACCTACATTGTTCGATTTTTCCTTCGACCGGGCCCAAGAAATGGGATTTGGAATGGGGATTCCCGTACTGCTTTTGACCGCATTTGAAATATATGCCCGAACCCGCAAAATACCGACCTTGGCATACGACGACTACCGGCTTAAGGTAGCCGGAAAAAATGCGGTGACCGGGGAAGGACCCTCTTCCGGCAACCGAAAAGGGACCCGGGTCATAGGCATCGGGGTGGCCCTTACCGGTCTGTTGATTGTTGTTTTATCGTTCTTGGCCGATAACGGGGCCGCACTTGTCGGCGGAATGGGCGGTTTTGTCCTAGTGCTGGGTTGCTTTGTCATCTATAGATCAGGTAAAAAAACGACCAATTAAGGCCTTGTGCCCGATTAGTACATTAAACACACCAAATCGAATTACTAAGCTCAAATCACATTGTATGATATCAGAACCATATAGCCCCCGAACCAGAAATACCAAGACCGTAAGACTACAGGCCGACCTTGTTGTCGTCGGTGGAGGTCTTTCAGGTGTCTGTGCCTCCATAACCGCCGCCCGATCCGGCCTAAAAGTCGTTCTTGTCCAAGACCGTCCCGTACTGGGGGGAAATGCTTCCTCAGAAGTTCGGCTCTGGAGCCTCGGGGCCACCTCCCACATGGGCAACAACAACCGATGGAGCCGGGAAGGGGGATTGATCAACGAAATCCTTTTGGATAACCTTAAACGGAACAAGGAAGGGAACCCCTTGTTGTTCGATACCGTACTGCTTGAAAAAGTATATGAAGAGGAAAACATCACCCTTCTGCTCAACACGGCGGTTTATGGGGTCGAAAAAGGGAATGACGACCACGTAAAGAACGTTACCGCCTTTTGCAGCCAGAACTCAACGACCTATATTGCCAGCGCGCCCCTTTTCTGCGATGCTTCCGGAGATGGCATTGTCGCCTTTATGGCCGGAGCCTCTTTCCGTATGGGGGCGGAAACAAGGGAGGAATTCGATGAAGGCTTTGCGCCCAATATCGACGACTATGGTAACCTTTTGGGGCACTCGCTTTACTTTTATACCAAAGATGCAGGCAAACCTATTCCCTATACGCCTCCCTCTTTTGCCCTAAAGAACGCCGAAGAACTGCCGAGGATCAAAAACTTTCAATTGGGCGACCACGGTTGTAAACTGTGGTGGGTGGAATACGGCGGACGACTCGATACCGTTCACCAATCGGAAGAGATAAAATTCGAACTGTGGAAAGTGGTCTATGGGATCTGGGATTACGTAAAGAACAGCGGTAAGTTCCCTGAAGCGGAAAACCTGACCTTGGAATGGGTGGGCACCATACCCGGCAAAAGGGAAAGCCGTCGTTTTGAGGGCGACTTTATGCTGACCCAAAAAGATATTGTTGAACAACGTGATTATTACGACGCCGTTGCCTTTGGGGGGTGGGCCATGGATTTGCATCCGGCCGATGGTATCTACAGCGAGCACAATTCCTGTACCCAATGGCATGGCAAAGGTGTTTATACCATTCCCTATCGTTGCTATTATTCCAAAAACATAAAAAACCTCTTCCTGGCGGGCCGGATCATTAGTGCCAGTCACGTGGCCTTTGGATCCTCAAGGGTCATGCTTACCTGTGCACATGGGGCGCAGGCGGTTGGAGAGGCAGCAGTCTTGTGCAGGCAAGAGGACCTGCTTCCCCGCGACGTGGCTTCCGAAGAACATATCGGAAAGCTGCAATTGGCTTTGAATAGAAACGGACAGAGCATTCCGCGTATCGCCTTGAAGGATCCCGACGACTTGGTGAAACAAGCCCATGTTGAAGCGAGCTCTACCTTAAGGTTCTCCGGTTTTTCAGAAGGGGGGGACTGGAAGCCCCTAAAGTTCGGATTGGCCCAAATGCTTCCGTTAAGGGCCCATGGGAACTATAGATTTGTACTTGAGGTGGATGCTTTGGAGGCAACGAACCTAGAGCTTCAGCTTAAAGGCTGTTCGGCCCCGATCCATTTCACGCCGGATGTAATTCTTGATAAAACGGTAATCGAATTACGGAAAGGAAGGCAAAAAATTGCCTTTGAAACAACTAAACCACAAGAACAAGACGGCTATTCCTTCTTTTGTCTTATGAAAAACGAACAGGTAAGGGTGCGGCTTTCCGATGACCGGATAACAGGTTTGTTGACCGTTGAGAATAAAATAAACAAAGCGGTGTCCAATTACGGCAGACAAGACCCTCCGGCCGGAATCAACATTGACAGTTTTGAGTTTTGGACACCCGAACGCCGCCCAAAAGGTAAGAATATAGCCCTTCAAATAACGAAGGCCTTACCCATTTTTGAAGCCGCGAATATCAAAAACGGCGAAGTTCGGCCCACCCCGAACGGAAATACCAATGCCTGGGTAGCCAAAATTGAGGACAAAAAACCCACACTTTACCTAAAGTGGGACGGGAAAGTCAACATCAAGACCATTAAACTCTTTTTTGATTGCGACTATGACCACGCTTTGGAAACCACCCTTATGGGGCATCCCGAAGAGGTCATTCCCTTTGTGGTGGCCGATTACCGAATAAAGGACAGCTCCGGGAACGTACTTAAAGAGATAAACGGGAACTATCAGGCCATCAATACCATTGATCTTGGCCATGTGGTTTCTACCGATGGGCTGGTCTTTGAGTTTAGCAAAAGAGAGGATAATATTCCTGTTTCCGTTTTTAAAATTTCCGTTTTCGAATAAAATTTTCCATTGGCAGTATGAAAAAAATAAGATTTCGATTACATCAGGTGCTAAGTCTTTTTCTTTTGTTCATGGCATGTGCGAATACCGGTTTTGATGTTAAGGGCAATGTAACTACACCTTGGCGGTGTGTTCTTTTGGCCGATACGCTAAATGATTTGGTCAATAACACCATGGTCGCATCCCTTAACCCGGCTCCCGCCCCCCAATTATTTGCTGATACCGACTGGATCAAACCCGGAAAGTCCGTTTGGCATTGGTGGTCCGGAAAATACGTCAACTATAAAGAAGAGCACGATATGGTCGATGATGCCCATGACCTTGGTTTTCTATATTCCATGGTAGACGAAGGTTGGGAAAGGTGGCCCGATAAATGGGCATCGCTTGCCAAGCTTTGCGATTATGCCAAGGAAAAAGGGGTCGGCATTTTTGTTTGGAAGCACTCCAAGGAAATCAATTTTCCCAAAAACGATTATGTGGTAATGAGGCATTTTTTAGACAGCGTAAAGCAGACCGGTGCCGTTGGGTTAAAAGTCAATTTTCATGGCTGCCAACAGAGTTCGGGCGAATTTCGTACCTACCTCAATGAGGTTACGCGCGAAGGCATACGGGGATTGGAGGTGAACCATATGAAGGAGGGGCCCTTACCCGCTTCCCACAATGCGGCCTTGCCCTTTACCCGGTACGTAACCGGCCATGCCGATTACACCCCCCTTGGGCTTACCGAACCGGGAGAGACTACTTGGGCGCATCAATTGGCTACTTTGGTCACTTTTTATTCGCCCTTTAACTGCATTGCGGAGAATACCCGGTTTCTGTTAAGCTCCAAGAACGTCCAACCTGCATTGGATTTTATTAAGACCGTCCCTTCGATTTGGGACGAAACCTTTGTCTTGCCCCAAAGTAAGATCGGGGAATTGGCGGCCATAGCCCGACGTAAAGATAACGACTGGTACTTGGGTATCTTGCGAAGTGGAGCGGCTCAAGAAATACAAATCGACTGTAGTTTTTTAGGGGATGGCGAATACCTCGCCGAAATCCTTGCCGACGATACCGAGGCCGGGCGTATTAATTTGGAAGGACTTAACAAAGAAGCCAACCTATGGCAATGGAATACGGCCGTACCCTTTAAAAAATCGATCGAAAGGGTTTCCTATGAAAAAACGATTACGGTTCATCTGGCGGAACACGGGGGGGCTGCCATCAAGTTTATCGAACAATAATAGAATATCCATGAGAAATTTCGCTTCCATAACACTTTTTACGATTGTATTTCTAAGCGCGTGTTCACCTCAAAAAAAGGAAAACGTGCTTGAAAACGATACCTTGTCCCTCAATGGGGTATGGCGCTTTTTTGCTTCCGGAGACGAAAGCGAAGAATCCCTGTTGACGGCCGACTACACGCAATGGGACAGCCTGGCCGTTCCCGGGAACTGGGATACGGAGAACAGATATGCCCATTTTAAGGGCAAAGGGTATTACCAACGCCATTTTACCCTTCCCAAGAATTGGCAAAACAAACAGGTCCGCCTAAGGTTCGATGCCGTTTACGAAACCTCCAAAGTGTGGTTGAACGGTAAGTTGTTGGGAATACACGAAGGTGGCTACACCCCTTTTGAATTCAATATAACCGATCAGGTGCGCACCGATCGACCGAATTCGATTTTGGTCATGGCCGACAATACGTTTAGAAGGGGCGCTTGGTGGGCCTGGGGCGGTATAAGCCGAGATGTATCCTTACTAGCCCATAACGATGTTCGCTTGGTTCGTCAACATATTTCCGCCGTGCCCGATTTTGACAACGGCGTAGTGGACTTTGCCATTTCATATAAAATTGAAAATAATTCCGATACCCTACAAAACCTGAACATCGATCCAGAAATCCTTGGGCCCGACCATAAATCGTGGCAACCGGAAACCCTTGAAGTGACCGTAGCCGCAAACGAGACTATCGAAAAGGTCTTGACCTTTAAAAAGGAGTTGAAGGAAGTAGAATTATGGCATTTTGACCGACCACATCTTTACGTTTTAAATAGTAGCCTCGTTTCTAACGACCAAGAAGTCGATACCCTTTCCGATACCTTCGGTATCCGTAAAATGGAGGCCATTGGCGAGCAATTATTTCTCAACAACGAGGCTGTTCGCCTGAATGGCTTCAACCGGGTACACGACCACCGCCTGTACGGTAATACCGAACCCGAGGAACTTATCAAGCGCGATATTATGGACATTAAGGCCCTTGGGGGCAATTTTTCAAGGATCATGCACGCACCTGCATCGGAGAATCTCTTGAAATTCTGTGATAGTATCGGCTACATGCTTATTGAAGAAATTCCCGTTTGGGGCCGTGGCGCGCCCAATGCCATTCCGAACAACCCAAGGACAAAAAAATGGTTGGGTGAAATGATCGAACGCGATTTTAACCATCCGAGTGTGGTCGGTTGGAGTATGGGCAACGAAATCGGAAACCCCGATGGCGAATGGCAGGATATGACCATGACCCCTGATCAGTACAACTATGTAAACGATATGATAGACCATGTGGCCTCCCTCGATTCCACACGTTTAAAGACCGTCGTAAGCTTTACCTCGCACCTACCCTTGGCCCGACCGGGTAACGAACCCTATGAAAAACTCGATCTGTTGTGCATGAACTCCTACGGGGAAACCTTTGAAAAGGTGGGTAGGGCCCATGCAAAATTTCCGGGGAAACCCATTTTTATATCGGAGATAGGGGACAAACAGATAGGGCTTGCCCCGGATGCCGAATTGAGTGCGGGACTCATCGAGCAACTAGACAAGATAAGGACATTGCCCTACGTGGTCGGTTCCGCCTTGTGGACCTACAACGATTACCGAAGCGATTACAAAGCTACGCCTCCCTCCGAAAACAGGGCATGGGGCGTGGTCGATGTATGGCGGAACAAGAAGAATGCCTATAAGCAGATTCAAGATATCTATGCGCCCGTACAAAATTTGGCGGCCACCATAGACGGGCGATCCATTACGATTACGCTAAGCCCTAGGAACAAACTAGATATTCCTGCCTTTAGGATGGAAGGATATGTTCTGAAATATGAACTTTTTGACACCATGGGAAAATCGATCGCTAAAGAACAAATGGAGCTCCCAACGATAAACCCTGGAGACGATGAATTGGTTTTCAATTTAAAAAACGACAAAAATGCGGCCCGAATAGACCTTGGTCTCTGGTCGCCTATGCAAATTCAGGTAAGAACCGCCTCTTCAAGGGAGACCCAAAAACAGGCGGTCAAGGCATCCAATACCCCAATTATCGAATTTTTGGGGCGTGAGGGCGAACACATTGGGGTAGGTTACACCGTGGGCGAAAAAGATTCCGTGTTTATCCTAAAATACGGAAACGGTAGCACGAATCTCTCCGAAGAAAAGACCACCACGTTAAAAGGGGCCTTTAAAGTGGCATGGCCCCCAACGGAACCGTTCTTTGCCAAAATAAGATCGAATGCATCGGAGTGGTCGGCGGTAAAAGAACTTGAGTAATCCAAATACGCGTACGAACAAACTAAAACGAATGGACAATTTCACATGAAACGGATCAAAATACTCTATCTGGCACTTATTTTTATCCCCTGTACAACCGTGGCACAGGGCAACTCTACCGACCGTCCCAACATTGTTTGGATCATGCTCGAGGACTGGGGCCTCGATTTGGGATGCTACGGCACCAAGGGAATCGAAACCCCGGTAACCGACCAATTGGCATCCGAGGGCGTGCGCTATACCAATGCGTTCTGTACGTCACCGGTATGCTCTACCTCGCGATCGGCCATGATCACGGGCTACCATCAAAATTATATCGGGGCGGAACAGCACCGCACGGCAAAAGAGGACAAAAAGCCCTTGCCCTACGGTATCAAACCCATGCCCTTGCTTTTAAAAGAGGCGGGCTACTTTACGGCATTGATGCTTTACAATAAAACGGACGCCAATTTTAGCGGTGACCTGGGTTTTATGGGGAAGGATTGGAAGGAACGCAAAAAAGGACAACCCTTCTTTGCCCAAATTACGCTGGGCGGAACCCATAGGGCTTGGAAGAGAGACCCCATAAACCCCATAGACCCGGCCACCGTAGAGCTTCCCCCTTATTACGTCGATACCCCGTTCGCAAGGCGCGATTGGGCCAATGGCCTGGAACAAATGCAAATTTGCGATCGGGAAATTGGTGATATCCTCAATCGATTGGAAAAAGAGGGCCTTGCCGAAAACACCTTGATTTTCCTTATAGGCGATAACGGTCGCTGCCATATCCGGGGCAAGCAATTTCTTTACGATCCCGGTCTGCA
The DNA here is from genome assembly GCF_900141855.1 of Pseudozobellia thermophila. GTDB lineage: Bacteria > Bacteroidota > Bacteroidia > Flavobacteriales > Flavobacteriaceae > Pseudozobellia > Pseudozobellia thermophila. Next base: position 776,402 of record NZ_FQYU01000002.1, on the reverse strand, counting down.
AGTACCCTTGATCATTGAATGGCCAGGAAAAATAGCTCCCGGCCAAGTCAATGACGATTTGGTACAGACCATTGATATTACGGCGACGATTTTGGATGTGGCGGGCGTGCAAACCGAAAAGCCCCTGCACGGAAAAAGTCTTTTTAAGGACGGGTATAAGAACAGAAAATACATATATGCCGCCAGGGACCGAATGGGCGGCACCCACGATGCCATGCGGGCGATACGTTCAAAAAGATACAAATTGATCCATAATTTGATGCCGGAGCGGGCGTGGTTGCAGTACAGCGGTTACAAGGAGGACATGTACCCCATGTTGGCCGAAATGAACGTCATGTATATGGAAGGCCGGCTCAACGAAGACCAAGCCAAGTTCTTTGCCCCGACCAAACCCGAATTTGAACTTTATGACATAAAGAATGACCCATATGAACTGAACAATCTCGCCGACGACCCTTATTTTGGTGCCGTCAAGGACCAGCTTTTGGAAGCGCTGTACGTATGGAGAAGGTCGATACACGACAAGGGCGTTTCGCGGGAATTCAGGGAAGGCGGACTATCGTCAAAGTACCCGACACGAACCTTGGAAGAGTGGAAGGAACGCTATGAGGCCTGGAAGCCTTGGGTGTTTCGAAAACCCAAAGCGAAGGTAAAACATCCCTTTGTAAAGAGTAATTATTAAAAACCGAAAAAAACGAGAAAATGAGCTCTTTTAACCAAGCTATCAAGCTTTTTCAAACATCGCTACTAGCCTGTTCCTTGGCGATGGCCGCCCTATCTTCCTGCAAGGAAGAAAAGAAAGGGGCATCGGTAGTAGCGCAATCGCCCGATTTTAAAATAGAATTCGGAAAGGTCTCGCCAAAATCCATATTTAGAAACGACAGCCTGAGTATTTGGGGCGGGTCATTGGTAAAAGGGGAAGATGGACTTTACCATATGTTCTATTCCCGATGGCCCAAAAAAATTGGTTGGGAATGGGTCAATTACTCCGAAATAGCCCATGCCGTCTCCGAGAGTCCCTTCGGCCCCTTTGAACATAAGGATGTAGCCTTGCCCGACCGCGGACCGGAGTTTTGGGACGGGTCGACCACGCACAACCCCACCGTCCACAAGTTCAACGGAAAATACTACCTCTATTATATGGGCAATACGGGCGATAAACGAATCGTCAGCGTTCCCGGGAAACCGAAGATCAATTGGGTACACCGAAACAACCAACGCATAGGCGTGGCCGTGGCCGATTCGCCCAACGGACCGTGGAAACGCTTTGACAAACCCATTATTGACGTATCGCCCAATGAGGATGCACACGATGCCTTAATGACTTCCAACCCTTCGGTATGCCAAATGCCGGATGGCAAAATTCTCATGGTCTACAAGGCCGTGGGCAAAAAAGATCCCTTGCCGGGAGGTGGGCCCGTAGTACATATGGTCGCCATTGGCGACTCGCCCACGGGCCCCTTCAAAAAATACCCTGAGCCCGTTTTTACGTTTGAAGGGGAGCGCTTTCCTGCCGAAGATCCCTACATCTGGTACCAAGACGGAAAATTCAGGGCCATTGTAAAACGCATAAGGCACCAAGGAAAAATCCGTGAGTTTTCCTTGGTTCATTACGATTCGGAAGACGGCATCCATTGGGACAAGGCCAAAAATTTTGAAATCTCCAAACGTATCGTTCAATGGGAAAATGGGAGGGTACAGCAATTCGAACATTTGGAACGCCCGCAAGTATACATGGAGAACGGCGAACCTATGGCGCTCTTATGTGCGGCCGACACCCTTGATGCCAAGGGAATTCGAGAGTCGTTCAACATTCAGATTCCCTTAAAAATAGAAAAAATAGCCCCCTAAATAGGACTCAATGCAAAAGCTGTTCAAACTCTAAAACAATACCTATGCAAGTCAATCTTTTTCTCAAGCAATCGACCTTTGGTCTTCTAATGGCCCTATCGCTTATCGCTTGTTCCGAACAAAAAACGGAAACCAAGTCGGCCCCAACAGAAGATTCAGCAAAAACGGAACACAAAGTATTTCCCCATAAAATGCCTTCCGAAAAACCGGATATGCCTTTAAGTGCCGCCGCGGAACGCATGTTCAGCTATCCCGCACCCAGGGTACAGGACAACGAGCTTTTTTCACAGTTCAAGTATACCCGTCTTAAGGGTTTTGACTACCGTAACGGAGACGGTACGGTATCGCGACGTGATCCTTCAAGACCCATTTTGGTAGACGGTAAATACTATATCTACTACACAAAAAGGGATACCAAAGTGCCCCCCATTGGTTGGAACCGGGCCAAGGAAGCTACCGATGAAATTCCCTCTACCGATTGGGACCTCTGTGATATTTGGTACGCAACAAGCACCGATGGGATTACCTGGAAGGAAGAGGGAGTCGCTATTAAAAGACCCGAAAAACCAAAAGCCGGCTGGCGCTCCGTGGCCACACCCGATATTTTGGTCTGGAAGGGAAAATACTACCTCTATTACCAGGCATTTAACGAACCAAGTGGATTACGGGGCGATTGGTGCCCTGTTTCGGTTTCCTATGCCGATTCCCCTGATGGCCCGTGGATCCACGGTGGCGACTCCGTAATCCCTTTCGGAAAGAAAGGGGAATGGGACCAAGATGCCACACACGATCCACAGCCTATAGTCTACAAGGGAAAAATTTACCTCTATTACAAGGCCGCCTACAACAAATGGCCCGATATTAGGGACAAGTACGCGGTAGGCCATGGATTGGCCATTGCCGAAGACCCCTTGGGCCCATTTGAGAAGCACCCTTTGAATCCGGTAATGACCTCTGGCCACGAAACCACCTATTTCCCCTTTAAGGAAGGAATGGCCACATTGGCCATAAAGGATGGAAACGAACGATATACCATGCAATATGCCGAAGACGGTGTCAATTTTAAAATAGCCTCAGTGGTGTCATTGGCCCCAACTGCAGCGGCTCCCTATGCACCGGATGCCTTTACCGATTCGGGTAACGGAAGGGGCATTACTTGGGGACTTTGCCACTTCACCAATGCCGGTACCCCTAAAAAAGGCTATTCGATCATGGCCCGGTTCGATTGCGACCTTAGTCTCGATGTTGACATTCCTTCCTATAAAAAAACCGGGGTATGGCACAAACCCGAAGTTTATTTTGCGCAGGCACCCGACCACAACGGCAATCCCGAAGGAAGATAAGCACTGTAAAATAAGGAACAAAACCAAGACGGCATGATTGCATTACCTTACTTTAGAACCCTTATCGGTATCCTTGTCCTTCTTGGGTGGATGCAGCCTGCTTTTTCACAGTACAAAAAGCCCAATGTAATCCTAATACTTACCGATGACCAAGGGATAGGGGATCTCGGCTGCCATGGCAATCCTTGGCTCAAGACCCCCAATATCGATGCCTTTTACAAGCAAGCGGTGCGTATGACCGACTTTCATGTGAGTCCCGTATGCACCCCCACCCGTGGGGCCATAATAACGGGCAGGTACCCGATCAACAACGGGGCCTGGGCCACCTACAAGGGCCGCGATGCCCTTTCGAAGGGTGCGACCACCATGGCCCAGGTATTTCGGCAAAACGGTTACAAAACGGCCATGTTCGGCAAATGGCACCTGGGCGACAATTATCCCGTAAGGCCCATAGACCTCGGTTTTGAGGTTTCGGTGCGCCATAAAAGCGGAGGCGTTGGGGAATTGTCCGATTATTGGGGAAATACCTACTTCAACGACACCTATTTTGTAAACGAACAGCCTAAACCCTTCGAGGGTTACTGCACCGATATTTGGTTTGATGAGGCCATGAAGTTCATCGAAGACACCGAAGAACCCTTCTTTGTTTATTTGGCCACCAATGCGCCCCATAGTCCGCATTACGTGGCCAAGGAATATGCCGCCCCCTACAAGTCCTTGGTAGGCAGTCAAATACCGAATGCCGAGTTTTATGGAATGATTGCCAACATCGACGAAAATTTCGGAAGGCTCGAGAAGTTTCTTAAGCAACGAAAACTGGCCGATAATACCATTTTAATTTTCATGACCGATAACGGCGCCACCGCCGGCTATGACAGCCACAAAAAACTAGGGTATAACATGGGCCTAAGGGGGCGCAAGGGCGACGAACTCGAAGGAGGGCACCGCGTGCCCTTCTTTGTCCGATGGAAGGACGGAAAGGTATATGGCGGATGGGATATCGACGAAACCGCCGCACATGTAGACCTGATTCCTACCCTTGCGGGCCTTTGTAATATTGCCCTACCCGAAAACCAGCCGCTAGACGGACTCGATCTCTCGCCCCTCCTTCTAGGGAAAGACATGGACCTCGGAGAACGGACCCTGTTCGTACATAGCCGACAAGATTGGCGGCCGCCCCATGATGTGTCGGAAACCTGTTTGATAAGGGACAAATGGCGCTTGGTCGACGGGACAGCCCTCTACGATATTGAAAACGACCCCAAACAAGAGCGGGATATTGCCAAGCGGCATCCAGAGATCGTACAGAGACTCCTTGTGGACAACGGTGTCTTTTTAGATAGGGCCAAGACCAATTCCGAATACCGTGAAATGCCTTCGGCCATTGTGGGCAATACCCATCAAAAGGAAATTAAGCTCACCATCCAACACGCCATTGGGGACGATCGCCCCATTTGGAAAAGTGAACAGGTAGCCGAAGGATTAAGGAACAAAAACAACACCCACTCCATCATCGTGGAACAAGAAGGCCATTACCGTATATCGTGCAGAAGGTGGCCCAGGGAATGTTCGGGCCCCATCCGCGGGGTTCCGAGGGAAAATCCCAAAAACTGGTTCAAATACCAAGCCATTTCCCCGGACAAGGTCAAGATCCAAATTGCCAACCAAATCCTTGAAAAGGATATAACACAGAAAGCGGAGGAAGTAGCCTTTGATCTATATCTGGAAGAAGGAAAGACATTTTTGATAAACGAATTTATTGAAAAAGGCGAAAAGTACGGGGTGTATTACACCTATGTCACTTTTTTGGGCCCCGGTAACATTGAAAATGGAACAACTACGAATAAGAAATAAGAAAAAATAAGCTTGTTGAAATGAAAAACCTAAGCTCGGAAACCTTGACCATGAAACGAATTATGCTCGCAGTGGCTTTTTTTACCGCCCTTTGCGGCAATGCACAAAAGCTGGACATTGAACCAAAAAAATACGGTCCCTATGTCAACCAACTGGGGTATAACTTGGGCGAATCGAAACGTTTTGTATGCTACGGCGCACCGGACGATACCCCGTTTAAGATCATCGATACCCAAAGCGAAAAAGTCGTCTTTACGGGCAGCCTGCTCAATTACGAAGGTTGGTTTACCGATTTCGACCCCGAGGGGTCTACCCATGAATACGTGATAGAGGTCGAAGGGCATGGACGCTCAGTTCCCTTCCTTGTCGCAGACCACCTCCTCGAATTGGCTTCTTCCAAACTGGCCTATGACTTTTTTGTCGATGCCAGGGGATTTGCCGATTTGGACACCTATGACATGAGCGCCGTTTACGGTGGAGGCCCCACCCGGGACGGAGGTGCCTACGGGCTCGAAACCGTATTTGAAATCCTGCAATATTCGAGTAACCCCGCCCTGTACGACCATTGGAAAACGGAAATTGGCGATAACAATGTTCCCGATTTGATAGACCTTATTCTTTGGCATGCCGAATTTGCCTATAGGCATATCGACTACAACGGCCCTGTTAAAAAAAGGCACGGTACCCTAGGCTATGAGGGAGCGGCAAGAATGAGCTATGATTATTGGAACACCCTAGACCAACTGGCCGCCGTATGTGCCGCCTACCACTCCTTTCTCAAACCTTATCTATCCGAGGAAAAATATCAAAAATACAGAAAGGCCTGCCTGGACAACTGGGAAGCCTACGACCGCCATAAAGTAGTGAGGTTCTGGACCTATAGCACCAAGTGGGTGGATCGGGGCTTTCAAGAATTTAACGAGATGGGCAACGCCTATGGACAATCGGTCTTTCGGAACCTGTTTATGTACTGGTGTGAGAAAAACGAAGAAAACGGCACACCGGAAAAATTTTTGAAATGGGCGCAATCAGGGGCTGCCGACATTATTGCCAACTGGAATTTTGACAACCCCAGGCATATGTGGTGGATACGCAATGCCGAACACATTACCCCACAGGCATTGGCCTATTTTTTAATGTTGGCCCCCGAACATGCTCCCAGGGGCACCAAGGACAAACTTAGGGCCTGGGGCCTGCATATCAGGCAAAAATCAAATAACTTTTGGAAGTACCGCAGGCATAGCGAAACCGAATGGGCCCACCCCAAGACCAAGGAACTCGGAGGCGCCCCTGCCCTTGGCGGGTCTCTTTTTGCCGTTGCACACCTATTGGACGATTCCAACTTGCGAAGCCTTGCCCGGGCACAGACCGATTTCGTTTTCGGGGTGAACCCCGTAGGAACGCACCTGAGCAACAAAAGCGAAGAGCGGGTGGCCATCAACGGCTACTGGGAAGGCGTGGAAAAAGGCTGGCCGCAATCGCACCCACATGGGTTCGGGGAACTTGGAAAGGTAAGGGGAACCTTGGACGGTTCCCCCTTGGACGGGCAATTTCCCATTGCCGGGCATGTAGAAAAAATAGACGGAACGAACGAAGGGCGGGATTTTGGCAAGAATGCCTATGCCACCGAGGGTTGGGGCATCTCCAACCGGGGATGGCAGGCCACGGTGACCTTTGCCACCTTCGACAGCCAAGAGCTAAAGGTATACGACGCCGACCATAACAAGGAAATCACAGAGGTAAGGCCCGGGGACGGGATAAGCATTGAACTCAAGGCCGCCCTGAACCTCGATCGCAGTAAAAGGGACAAGGGATGGGTCGTTGTAGGTATTGATGAAGGCACCCAGAAGCTTACACTCACCGAAACCGGTGCCAATACAGGATGGTTCCGCAGCACATTCATAATCCCTAAAAATGTGAAATCCGATTTTTTACAAGTATCTTACGGCTTCTTAGGTTTTGAAAAATCGCTCATGTTGAACATACAACACTAAAGTCGACACCCCTTTGCCCATGAAATACTTATCGGCCCCTTTACTGATCGTAACGCTTTTGACGGTATTCGCTTCCTGCGTTGAAACACCTAAAAAGGAAACAGTTAAAAATGAAGCCCCTCTCCCTATGGACAAAAACTTAAAGCTTTTGGTAGGCACCTTTGCGGAAGGGGAGGGGCAGGGCATTTACCAATTGGAATTCAATGCCCAAACCGGGGAATTGACCAACCGGGGCCATTTGGTCAAGGAAAACAAACCCGGTTACCTGGCGCTCTCAAAAGACGGTGAAAGGGTTTACGCATCCAACGGTACGGCTCCCGGAAGTATATCGACCTTTACGTGGAATGTGGGGAAGGATAAACTTCAACGGACCCAAAACGTTCCAAGTGAAGGCAATGGCGCATGTTATATCGCGTTGAGCCCCGAAGAAGACCTTATTGCCGCCGCCAACTACGGGTCTGGGGGAATTGTACTTTATCATCTCGACAAAAACGGAAGGATCACGGAAGTTCCCCAGGCCAGGCAACACCAAGGTAGCGGTCCGCACAAAAACCAAAAATCGGCCCATGCCCACTGCGTTGAATTCAGTGATGACGGGGCCTTTCTATATGCCGTGGATCTCGGGATCGACAAGGTCTTGGCCTATCCTATAGGCGAGGGCGGAAAACTCGAAAAGGAACATACCGCCATGGACCTCGATCCGGGCGACGGCCCTAGGCACCTTATTTTTCAGCCCGGTAAGAACAGGGCCTTTGTCATTAATGAACTGGGGAGTTCGGTAGTTTCGGCGGAAGTCGATCCCCAAACCGGAACCTTTACCAAAATAGACAAAAAAAGTACGCTCCCTGAAGATTACCAGGGGCCCAATGCCTGTGCCGATATCCACTTGAGTCGTGACGGTAAATTTTTATATGCCAGCAACCGGGGCCATAACAGCATTGCCGTTTTTGAGGTAAGTGGAAAGGGGCGACTACACCTTCTGGCCACCGAGCCGGTACAGGGCGATTGGCCAAGAAATTTTGTTCTGTCGCCGGACGATCGATATTTGTTGGTCGCGAATCGCAAATCAGATAATATTTCGGTCTTCAGTCGAAATGGCGAAACCGGGCTTTTAACGTTTACCGGTCATCAAATAGGGGTTCCCCAACCCGCATGCTTAAAATTTAGGTGAGTCCTTAACCGGGCGAACCGGGCGTCGCCCTCCATCCTTCGAAACCCAAGCCCGTACTGGATCGTAACGGGGCGCGTTTTTCCTTATACCCGTCGGGCCACCGTTCATTGGTATCCATTCCAATGGTACGTTTCCCCGCCCATCATCCAATACATAGGCACCTTGAAAATGGGCCAATGACGACCCAACTGATATAATACCGTGGCAGCGGGTTTCACGGTTTTTTTGTTATAATTATGGGATGGATTGGAAAATAAAGGGCGCCGCCGGCCCGGGCCAAAAAATAGTGTTGATTTTACTGTTGTCCTATCACATCTTTTTGTAGATTTTGCAGGTTGATTGACTATGTCATTTGCCAAAGAAATAAAACCTGATCCTTTTATGGTTGCAGCCAAACATATCTGTTTTTTTCTATTTTTTCTTTCAACCTCGTTGAGTGCCCAGTTCAATACCCTGAAGTTCGAGAATTTCGAGACGCCCGAGGGCCTATCGAGCAGCACCTGTACCGAGATATTTCAAGATAGGGAGGGATTTCTTTGGTTTGGTACCATTGACGGGCTCAACCGGTACGATGGTTATGGGTTTGAAATATTCAGGCCGGTCTTGAACGATTCTACCTCCATAAGCAACAACCGGATCAATACGATAACCGAAGACGGTTTCGGCAAGTTGTGGGTGGGAACCAACAACGGCTTGAACGTCTACGACAAGGCTAGCGATACCTTTACCCTGATCGACCTTTATGGGCCTTTGTCGCTGTCGGGCAGCCCGAGAAAGATAATCAACGATGTGGTCTTTGACGAGAAGGGCAACGCCATATGGGTGGCAACCCAAAATGGGGTAATAAAAATCGAGCTTGGCGATACCGGCGATCTTCAAAACTTGGGGTTTTCGTATTACTTGCACGACGCGGCCGACGACCGATCGATCGACAACAACAATGTCAACGCCATTCGGATCGATAAGGACAAGGAATTGTGGATGACCACCGATGGCCAGCACCTGAATAAATACAACCGGGAAAGAGACGATTTCGACAGGGTTTATATCGACAGTGGAAAGCCCTACGAACTTACCCATATTCCCAAGCTCGTATTTATAGACGACGATGGGGACTTCTTGATCGGCAACGACCTGTCCGACCTGATTTTTTGGACGCGGGAAACCAACGAATTTATTCATTTTTCGATAGTTGATTCCCATGTTCCGTTGAGCAATATCTACCAAGATGGGGAGGGAATATTCTGGTTGTCGACCGATGGACACGGCATTTATCTGTACGACAAAAAGGAGGGCAAGGTAAGGCAGCAGATCGTCAACAACCTCTTTGATCCCTTTTCACTGGCCAACGACAAACCCGCAATCATTTATGAAGACCGTAACGGTATTCTATGGATAGGCAGCTACGATAAGGGGGTCAGCAAACTGGACCCCTCAAAGTATTCCTTTGGCCATTATTACTATCAGCCCGACAATAAAGAGGGACTTAGTGAAAAAATCGTACAATCGGTACTCGAGGACGAAAAGGGGCGGATTTGGTTAGGGGCCTATAACGGGGGACTCAACCTCTTCGACGAGGATAACCAATCGTATAAGCATTATAGCCATATTCCCGGAAACAAAAACTCCCTTTCTTCGAACAAGATCTTATATACCTTCGAATCGTCCGACGGTAAAATTTGGATCTGTACCCTGGATGGCGGCCTCAACAGCTTTGATCCCGAGACAGAAACGTTTACGCGGTACGAAAATGACGTGTCGGACCCTAGCTCGATTGACCAAAACTCGGTTTGGGCGGGAGTCGAGGATTTTGAACAAAGAATTTGGGTCGCCCTGCGTACCGAGGGACTGAACCTGCTCGACCCCAAAACGGGAACCTTCCATAAATACAAGAACACGGCCTTAAATGACATTGGGCTTACCAGTAATATTGTATTGTATTTGTATGTCGATTCCCAAAAACGTTTGCTGATCGGAACTACCTTGGGGCTCAACGTGGTCGAACTCGATCAGCTTCAGGAGTTCGCCCCAAAGGAAATCGATTTTAAGCGGGTAAACGAAAAAGGGGTCGACGGCAACCGGATCAACTATATTACCGAAGACCACAAGGGCAATATATGGCTGGGTACCGATTCGGGAATCTATGTTCTTGACCAAAACCTGGAGCGATTAAAATCGTATTCCTCCCTCGACGGACTCGCAAACAACTTGGTCGTGGGCCTCGAGGAAGACGACAACCACCATTTTTGGGTGACCAGTAAAAGTGGACTTTCATTCCTGAACCCGGAAACCGATGAAATTAGGAACTTCAATGCCCACGACGGGGTACAAGGGGCCGAATTCCAAACCAAATCCATCGACAAGACCAAAGACGGCCGGATCTTGGCCGGGGGCATCAACGGTTTCAATATCTTTCATCCGGATCATATCACTTTCCCTGTGGAGGTCAAGCTCAATCCCCAGATTACCAGCTTCAAGCTCAACAACAAAAAAGTGGTCAAGGGCGACTCGGTCAATGGACGGGTCTTGATCAACGGTGCATTGGACACTATTGACAAAATTCAATTGAAATACGACGAAAACTATATCTCCTTTGAGTTTGTGGGCCTGTATTTGGAGAATCCCGAACAGGTACAATACGCCTATAAGATGCACGGCATCGATGATGATTTTGTCAACATAGGAAGCAATAGGGTGGTCAACCACTCCAACCTTCAACCCGGAAACTATGTATTTGAGGTGAAGGCATCGCTAGATGGCAAGTGGGCCGATGCGGGTTCGGCCAAACTCAACATCGAAATCCTGCCCCCCTTTTGGAAGACCTGGTGGATGTACCTCATTTACGCCATTGCCGGAGGCTTGCTGTTTTGGGGCATTATGTCCTATTACACCCAAAAGGTAAGGGAAGGGCAAAAACACGAGCTGGATCAGATGAAACTGCAGTTCTTTGTAAACGTTTCGCATGAGTTCAGAACACCGCTGACCCTGATCTTGAACCCGGTAGACAAGATACTCTCGAGCATCAACGAATCGAGCCCCATGATGACCTCGGCACAGACCATTCAACGCAGTGCCCGAAGGTTGCTTCACTTGGTAAACCAGTTGCTCGACTATAGGAAGATGGATGTGGGCATGATGCCCCTGCAGCTCGAAAAGGGAAATATCGTTGAGTTTTGCGAAGATATCTTTGAGCTTTTCAAAGGTTTGGCCGAACAAAAGGAACTCGACTACACCTTTACCGCCCACCCCAAAAAGATCATGGCCCATTTCGATCTCGACAAGGTCGAAAAAATAATTACCAACCTTATCTCCAATGCCATTAAGTTCACCCCGTCCGAAGGCAGTATCGAAGTATCGATCAGCAAGGTGGCCAAAAGGGTAAAAACTTACGATTCGATCTTTTTTACCAAGGAGAAAATGGGCGATTATGTTGAAATTGCCGTTAAGGACAGTGGCAAGGGACTCGACAAGGTACAATTGAAGAATATCTTTTCGCGATTTTATAACCTCGATCCGTCAAAGACAGGAACGGGCATCGGACTAAATTTCTCAAAGGCCCTGGTCGAAATGCACGGGGGCGATATTTCGGTGGAAAGTCAACCCAAAAAAGGAAGCAAGTTTATAGTACGGTTGCCCCTCAACCTCGATAAAAAGGCCGTCGAAACCAAGAACATCAAAAACGAGTTCAGGATCAATTCCATGAAGGCGGTGGAGTATGAAATGCTCACCACCAGCGAACTGGTCGTAAACAAAGAACCGAAGGAATCGCGCGATAAGGAAGACCGGCCAACGGTTCTTCTTGTCGAGGATAATAAGGAATTGAGAACCCACCTCACCCATGATCTGAGTGAATATTACCAAATAAAGCAGGCGGCCAATGGGGAAAAGGGACTGCGAATGGCCAAAAAGCACCTGCCCGACATCATTATAAGCGATGTAATGATGCCCGTAATGGACGGGTTGGAACTTTGCAAAAGAATCAAGGCCGAATTTGAGACCTGCCATATTCCCGTCTTGTTGCTAACGGCCAAAAGCTTGGACGACGATCGGGTCGAAGGCTACGACAGCGGGGCCGATGCCTATCTTTCAAAGCCCTTCGTAACCCGCCTTTTGATCGCCCGTATCAATAACCTTCTCGAGGCCAAAAAACGGTTGAGGCAACGCTTTTCGGAAATAGGGGGCATCTTTCCGGCCAGTGAGGTCACTTCCAATAACATGGACGAGGTGTTTTTGGACAAGGTGACCAAGACTATTCTCGAACATGTGGGCGACATGGATTTTAAGCAGGAAGACCTGCTTAGGGAGCTGGGCATCGGACGTTCCCAACTGTACCGAAAAATAAATGCCCTGACGGGCAAGAACCCCAGCCACTACATCCGCACGGTACGCCTTAGGTACGCCTCCGAACTGTTGAAGGAGAACAAGTATTCGATAAAGGAAATCTCGTACATGACCGGCTTCAATTCCACCGCTTACTTTAGTAAGACCTTTAGGGAGCTTTTTGGGGTTACGCCGACCCAATTTATGGAGATGGAGGAATAACAAAAGGTATGATTGCCGGGATCGTGCTACCGAGGGGCATCTAAAAAAAAGACAGCTGTACCACAGGTACAGCCGTCTCTCAACTAAACAAACTAACTGCTAAAACAATCCTTCCTTGCCAATAGGAAGAACATCTTTTTACCATCCCGGATTTTGAACCAAGGCCGGGTTGAGTTCTATTTGGTTGGTCGGTATGGGGTCGACATAATTTTTGATGGTCCAGTTGCGATTGCCCGAAGGGTCTAAAATTAAGGCCCCTGCTTTGGTCGTTGCAATGCCCGAATAGGTAGACGTGCTTTTTTCTGTTTGGGTCAGTCCATAAGGGAAGGCATCGGCCACATATATCGGGTTTCCTGGATCTTTTGGGTTTTCCGCCGTCTCGTATTCCGTCCCTTCGATATAGGTCAGGCATACATCTTTGTTAAGGGTCTCTATGGCAATGTTCCAACGTTTCAAATCGTCAAACCTGAAATTTTCACCGTTCAACTCTATGGCACGTTCCCTGCGTATTTCGCCCAGCATGTTCAAATCGGGATAGGGGGCGATCAAGGCGTTCGTCAACGGGGCAACGCCCGAACGCTCCCTGATTTTATTGATCGATATGTCGAGGTCGCTGTCGGAAATGGCGCCGTCGTTCAGTTCGCAAGTGGCCTCGGCGTAGATCAGCAATACCTCGGCCAGTCGAATTTGTGGGTAGTTGTACGATTCTTCCCTTGTTTCGCGCAGTTTGTGCTCGGTAGTGAACTTTCGTCCTTGGTACCCTACATTTCTGGCTCCGCCAGGCGATGTCAATTGTGGAACGTATCGGTAGTCATAGTCAATACCACTATCCTCAAAGGCCACACCGTATTGTGCACCACCGCCATTGGTGTTGGAGCCCCAGCCCCAGTACTGCTTCAAAGGTATGTTTACAAAACTTTTTAAACGGTAGTCCCTGTTTTCGAACTCCGAGGTCATGGTGTCGTACCCCTTAAAAACCTTGGAATGTTGTACGGGCAGACCATCGCTGCACAGGTACATGTCCATCAATTTCCGGGAAGGGCAAACAGGTTTGGCGTGGGTAAGGTTTTGGTTGATCTTTCGCAGGGTAAAATCATATACCGTTTGAAAGATAAACTCCTTGTTATCGGCTTTGGTGAGTCCTGCCGGGTTGGAAGCGGCGTCCTCCAGGTTAAAGAGGTAAAACAGGTGTTCTTCGCCTATGGCGTCGCGATGGTCCCATAATTCGAATGCCCCGCTGTCCATAACCTCCTTGGCCGACTTTTTGGCCTCGGCGAGCATTTCGGTTACGCTGGGATAGCCGCTGGGTTTGTTGGATCCGGCGCCAGAATTGGTGCCATCGCCGTCCGTTGCCGTACCTACGTACTTTTCCCAGGTGGCCTCGTATAACAATACGCGCGCCTTGAACGATTTGGCCGCTTCAAGGGTTACTTTGCCTTGCTTGTCGTCGCCCAGTTCGTTTTGGGAAGGAAGGTCGGCGATGGCCATATCGAGGTCTTTTATAATTTGGTCGATTACCTCGTAGCGGCTGTTTCTCGGACCGTAGAATTTCATGATTTCCTCTTCCGAGTCGAGACTAAAGGCTTGCGTGGCCAAAGGTACCCCCCCAAAACGCTTGAGTAAGGCAAAATGATGCCAGGCCCTGAAGAAGTAAGCGGTTGCGACAGGTTCGGCAATTTCAGAAGGGTCGCCGGTATAGGCGGCCGCTTTTTCGATAAGTTGGTTGGGTGCCCGTAGGTACGAATAGTTGTCTTCCCAAATATCGTCGGTTGTCGGGGTAATGGTATTTCCCTGTCCATACAGGGGATCACCGGAAATGTTTCCCGACAGGTCGGAGGATTCATCCCCGTAATCGAACCCCAAACGGGTATAGAAGTGGTTGGCGGCATTGGTAAATTGCTCGGGGGTTTCAAAGTAGACCGCTTCGCTGAGCGAGTCTTGCGGAAGCTGTTCCAAATAATCTTCACATCCTCCCAAAAATACCGCAGAGAGCAGCATGGCGAGGTATGTCGTTCTTGAATTCAATTTAATATTTTTCATTTTGTCGTTGTTTAGTTACTGTTAAAAAGTTACTTCGATACCCAATAACACGGTAGAGGTGTAGGGTACGGTATTGCCCTGGTTGGCACTACTGCCCATTTCGGGGTCCATGCCATCCTTAACGTTCGAGATTACGAAGAGGTCGTTTCCGGTAACCGATAGGCGCACCCTTTCGAGTCCTGATTGGGCCAGGACATCCTGGGGCAATGAGTAGCCCAAGGTCAGTACCTTGGCGCGTAGGTAGGAGGCCTTAATAACGTTGATGTCGTTGATATGGCCGTAGTTCCAGTTTTTTCTTTGGCCGTTGTAAAAACTGGCAGGATACGCTGCATTGGGGGTATCCTCCGTCCATGTTTTGCCAAGGAAGGACGGGTTTTGGTTGGTCCACCAACTTCTGAACGGGTAGGCCAGGGCCCCTTCGCGAACAATGTTCTGCTTTCCAACGCCTTGAAAGAAGGCACTGAAATCAAAGCCTTTGTATTCGAGGCCGAGGTTGATGCCATAACTCATATGGGGATTGGCATCGCCAAAATATACCAGGTCGTCTTCATTGATGAGTCCGTCCCCGCTTACATCGATGCGGTTTACCGTACCGGGAACCAAGCGGTCGGCACTCCTATAGTTGGGCAAGACCGTACCGGGCTTCATTTCAAGTTGGTTCGATGGATCGACAAAACCGTATTGGTTGTAGTAGGCGAGCACCTCTTCCTCGGTTTGTAGATAGCCATCGGTCTTGTAGGTGTAGATGGCGTTCAGGGGCTTGCCTTCTATGGGGTCGTTTACGCCCAGTGCTATGGCCGTGGCCCCTTCCATTCGGGTCACCTCGCTTTCGCTGTCCCAGACCATTACTCCAAAATTGTAGTTGAGTTCCCCAACTTGGTCCCTCCAGTTCAAAGAAACCTCCCAACCGTTGGTCTTAAAGTCGCCACTATTGGTCTTTGGGGCCGAAGCTCCCAGTACTTGGGGGTAGGTAATAGGGATAAGCATATCGTTGTTCTCCCTGATAAAGTATTCCGCACTACCGCTCAAACGGTTGTTGAGCATGGCGTAATCGATACCGAAGTTGGTCGTGGCCACGCGTTCCCATGTCCTTTCGGTCGAGGTAAGCGAGGCTATGTAGGCCGTGTTGGCCAAGGCAGGGGTAGCCCCGAAAATGGTGGTACCTACGGATATGTTCGAAATGTAGTCGTAGGCACCGATACCGGTTACGGAGCCTGTTTCACCGTAGGAAGCCCTTAGTTTTAGATTGTCGAAAAAGCCATCCTTCATAAACTCCATTTCCGATAAACGAATACCTGCCGAGGCACTGAAGAAATTTTTCCATCGGTAATCGGGGTGAAGCCGCGAAGATCCGTCCCTTCGGCCCAAGGCCTCCAATAGGTAGATTCCGTCATAGTCGTAATTCAGCTTGCCAATGTAGGACACGAGACCTACGGCACTGCTCCCTGAGTAAAACCAATTTCCATTGGAATTTTTATGGGATCCCCCGTTAATCTGGGTGGTCACATCACCGGTATTGATGTCGTCCAATTCGTCCGAGGCCATGTTGGTTCGCGATTGGTAATATTTGTTGGTCTGCTCCTCTTCGGCGGTGAGTCCGGCCAAAAGGCCTAGGTTGTGTTTGCCGAACGAACGTTGGTAATTGGCTTGCAACACGTGGTTTTGGAACATGACATCGGTTTCGTAGAGTTTTACGCCCGAGGTTAACAGCGTAGTCGGGGTATAGCTGATGTTGCCGTCCCAGTCGTACATGGTAACCGATGTGGTTCTTTCCGTCCTTAGTCCGTTGCGCGAACTGAAGTTACCGTTGTATTTAAAGGACAGGCCTTTTATATACTTATCGAGGTCCAATGTAATTACCCCCCCAAGTCGAAAGATCTCCTCCTGGGTCTTGGTGCGTCCGCCTTCGTCCAGTTTGGCCAGCAGGTTGTTGGCACCGAAGATGTCGTAGTACTGCCCCTGTGGGTTGTACAGGGGGAAGAGGTACATGTCTTGCACCCCGTGGCCCACCCCTTGGGTCGGTTCATCTACCAATCGGTTGTCGTATGAAACCGTTAGTTCGGTTTTTACCATGTCGCTCATGCGGTAGGTCAGGTTGGTCCTAAAGTTGTATTTTTTGGCCCCATCGTACACAAAGGCAATCGGTGAACGTTCGTTGGCATAACCAATGGAACTTCTATAAGTGGCATTTTCACTACCGCCGGAAACCGAAAGGTCGTGACGTTGCGATAGGGTGGAACCGTAAACCGCATCGAACTGGTTGACATCGTCGAACCTGTGTTCCTTGCCAAGCCAGAAATACGAATCGGGGGCCATGGGGAGGGTACCATCGATGATAGATACCAATTCATCCCTAGTGAAAAAGCGGTAGTTCGAAGCGGCCTGTTGGGTAACGCCGTCCGCATCTACGTAGCTGATACCGTCGTTGTCGCCGGCCCGTAGCCACATTTGGGCCCATTCCTGTAAGTTGGCAACCGGGAAGTCGTGGGGGATGTTCATTTGGGTCTCCCCTTTGTAATTCACCTGCATTTTCCCTTGCTTGCCTTTTTTGGTCGTAACCAAAATAACACCCCCGGCCGCCTTCGTACCATAGATCGCAGCCGCACCGTCCTTTAATACGGAATAGGATTCTATATCGTTGGCGTTCAGGGTGGCCAGCTGCCATTCGGGAATTTCAAGACCGTCCAATAAAATGAGCGGACCAATATTGTTTACCGAGATATCGCCACGAATTTTAATGTCGGTACCCTCGTTACCGGGCCGGGAAGAGGTACGGGTTACTACTACCCCGGGTACTTCGCCCTGCAAGGCCAATGCGGCATTGGAGGTGCCTTTGCCCTTCATAATATCCTCTCCCTTTACTTGGGTGACCGAACCCGTAAGCGTCGCCTTTTTCTGGGTTCCGAAACCGACCACGACTACCTCTTCAAGGGTGGCCACGTCGGTATCCATGATAACATTGATCGTTGTGTTGCCACCAACGGTAATCTCCTTTGTGGCAAACCCGATGGAGGAGAAAACGAGTACACTGCTCGATGAAGGGACCTCAATGGTATAATTACCGTCAAAATCGGTGGTGGTACCGGTAGTGGTACCTTTTACGATAACATTGGCCCCCGGGATGGGCATACCGTCCTCGGCAGCCGTGACGGTACCGGTGATGGTAAGGTCTTGTACGGCCCTGGCATCGGTAGGCGGTTCGCCGGGATAATCACCACCCGCAAAGGCGTACAATTTAGTGTCTAAACCGCTTGTCAGAAACCCTAGGATTCCCAATAGACCGGCAATACACTTAAGCTGGGCTCGAAATGTTTTTAAATTGGTCATAAAAGTGTTATTTAAAAGTTTTCGTTGAATTGAATTTTTCAATCCATAGCGATGCATATGGATTCGGTAAAAATTGTTAAGCCAATGTTAAATAGAATTAGAGGCAGTATCGATAAATTATAATCCATAGGGTATAAATTATTGTTCATTATCAGTTCGAAGGGCCGGTAATTGGGATATTGGTAAAAAAGAGGGTGTTCAAACCCGGTCCGGTCCACCGAAAATAACAAGGGCTAAAACCGATTTATGGGTAGGCCGGTCGAAGGAGAGGGCACTAATCGGTCTTTTATAAGCCTGAAAATGCCATAAATACGGGCTTGCTGCGGGTTGACGGGTATATGGTACAATGATCGAATGGACCGTTCCGTGCCAACAATCGGTCGGAGATCAAAAAGGGGCGGTAATTTATAAGGGGTTCAAAGGTCTTGGCTTCCTGGAAAAGGGGAGGCGTAAAAAAGGGCTTTCATTGATTTCGCTTCCCCTGAACTAGGCCTAAAGTGCCCCACTATTCTCTTAAAAGGCCATTATTTTATAGCTTATGAATCATAATTTATGGGGCTTTCCCCGCTTTATGGGTAAAATTGCAGGGAACGAAATTTAGATGGGAACCCCTAAGAGGGATTCCACCAGTTTACGGGTCTATTTCGTTCGCCGTACAATTAGTTTTCACTTTTAATGATCCAGAGCGGGTCGCAAAAAAAATCAGATGAGCATAAAGCTTCCCTTTATTTTAGTTGTTTCGTTTTTACTGTTTTCATGTGCATCCAAGAAAGAAGAGCTTACCGAATTTTCAGTAGACAAGGTACTCGGCCAAAGCGTTGAAAAAATTAAAAAGGCCCAGGAAACGGTTCCGGGCGCCGATCGATTTCCTAGAAACATTCCGCAAGGGCAGACCCAATGGGAAACCGTAGGGGCCCGGGACTGGTGCAGCGGATTTTGGCCGGGAATCCTTTGGTATGCCTATGAACACTCCAAAGATGCCGATTTAAAAAATAGCGCCATGAAATCTACGGAAGCCTTAAGGCAAATCGCCTATAGTCCCGCCGAAAACCACGATATCGGTTTTATGCTGTACTGTAGTTACGGTAACGGATACCGGTTAACGGGCAACGAGGCCTATAAAGAGGTGTTGTTGGCCGCGGCCGATACCTTGGCCACCCTGTACAACCCCAATGTGGGTAGCATCCTGTCGTGGCCCGTTAAGGTGGAGGAATACCAACACAATACCATAGTCGATAATATGATGAACCTCGAATTGCTTTTTTGGGCGGCCAAGAACGGGGGCGACAAACATCTGTACGACCTATCGGAAAGCCATGCCCGCATTACCATGGACTATCTCGTTCGAGACGATGCCTCCATGTTCCACTTGGGCTCCTTCGACAGCGATACGGGCAAGTTTTTAAAGGGTGCGACCCATCAGGGCTATGCCGACGATTCGATGTGGGCCAGGGGGCAGACCTGGGGCATATACGGTTTCGCCATCGCCTATAGGGAAACGGGCAACAAGGATTTTTTAAAGACCTCGATCCGGCTTACCGATCACTTTTTGGAGCGTTTGCCGGAAGACGGTATCCCGTATTGGGATTTTGACGACCCCAAGATTCCGAATGCGCCCAAGGATGCATCGGCCGCGGCCATAGCCGCCTGTGGCATGTTGGAACTGTCCGGCTTGGTCGATGATCCGGACTTGGCGCAAAAGTACGTCGATGCCGCCAAGCACTTGATTGAAAAATTATCGGAAGAACCCTATTGGAGCGGCGATACCAACCAAGCGCTATTGCTCCATTCAACGGGCCATCACCCGAACAATTCCGAAATAGATATGCCCATTGTCTATGCCGACTATTATTATATGGAGGCCTTGCTGCGCCTAAAGAAACAGGAGGCTTCCGAATAGGTGAATGCGGAATTTTGATATGGGAGGCGGAACAACATTCCTTATACCGTTCGGGCAATTTGGCCGACCCCAAAAAGGGTTTCCTGGCCCGGTACGAAGCCAGCCTCCTTTCGATGCTAGGTCGTACCACCGCCGAAGGGAGGGCGCGATAGCGCAAATCGTCTTGAAGGAGGCGGTAGTAAGGCCTATCCTTTTTATAGGGATTGATGACCGGGCTACAAGAAAATAGGGGAAACCCATGCTATGGAATGGGGTATTTGCGATACTTTTTTGACAGATGCGTATACATTTAAGCCAATAGCTGTTAAATTTAGCGAAAATTTCGAATCGAAAAATAAGGTGAAATGAAAGATTTTAAGAACGTATGGGGCATCTTGATGTTGACTGTGGGAACCATGGCCCTGGCGCAAAAAAAACACAAGCAGGCCGTGTCCTTGCCCCACGAGGCCATTTATAAGGTTGTTCAGGGCGATACCTTGAACATGGAGTTCGTATACCCCGAAAAGGTCAAGCGAAAGAAGGCCTATCCTGCCATAGTTTTCTTTTTTGGCGGAGGCTGGAACGGGGGCACTACCAAGCAATTTGAAGATCAGGCCAAATATTTCGCTTCAAGGGGCATGATAGGGATTTTGGTCGATTACCGCGTAAAATCGAGGCATGGTACCACTCCGTTTGAAGCGGTCAGTGATGCCAAATCAGCGATGCGGTTTGTAAGGGGCAACGCCGAAAAATTTCAAATAGACCCCGATAAAATAATAGCGTCCGGGGGCTCTGCCGGAGGGCACCTGGCAGCCGCAACGGCCACCCTGAATGGCTTGGACGATACTGGTGACGATTTGTCCGTAAGCCCCAAGCCGAATGCCCTAGTGCTTTTTAACCCCGTGATCGATAACGGTAAGGAAGGTTATGGGTACGAGAGAATAGGGGAGCGATACCCAGAATTTTCACCCATGCACAACCTGAAAAAGGGCGTTCCGCCTACGATTGTTTTTCTGGGCACCAAAGACAGGTTGATACCGGTGGCCACTATGGAAAAATATAAGGCCAAAATGGAGGCTGTAGGTAGTAGGTGCGACCTATTTCTATATGAAGACCAGCCCCATGGCTTTTTCAATAGGACGAAAAAGGATGAAACGTATTACAGAAAAACGGTATATGAAGCCGATGTCTTCTTGGAATCCCTCGGGTATATAAAAGGCAAACCGACCATTAAAAAACTTTAAGATATGAAAGATATGAGCGGGTCCCAAATGAGTTTCTTTAAATGCACTGCCCTTTTTTTTGTACTTGTTACAACACTTTTGGGCTGTAATAAGGTAAGGGAACTTGGCCTAACATCACCTGACGGAACCAAGCGCATCAACTTTCTGATGACGGACAATCAAATTCGGTTCACGGTCTTCGATAAGGAAACCCAAATTTTATTGCCGTCGACCCTTGAAATTAGCGCTGACCGGTTGGATTTTAACGGTACCGTTTCCGTACTGGATACGGAATATACTTCGGAATCAAGTACATGGAATTCCGACTTTCTTGAAAAAAGTACCATCGTCAATAATTATAATCAGTTAAAGGTTTTTTTGGACCAAGGTGGTGCCAAGGTCAACTTGATATGCAGGGCTTACGATGAAGGGATTGCGATCGCTTATGAAATACCGGAACAAGCAGGGGTTTTGGAAATGGGTCTGGATGAAAAAATCCATTATAATTTTAAGGCCGATCACGATGTTTGGTCCACGCCAAAACGGGAAGCAGGGGTCTTAACGGCACAAGGAGAGTATAGAAAAATTCCCCTGTCCCGGTTGGAAAAGGGCTGTGAGCGTCCCTTGCTTGTTGAAATAAATGATAGTTTAAAGATTGCCCTTGCCGAAGCCAGGTTGGTAGATTATGCCAGGTTAAGTTTTGACAGGGGCACCGAATCCAAATACAGCATCCTTTCATCGCTTGATGGAAGGATGGGCGAACAAAAACAGGATACCGTTACGGGGGCACTTATTTCGACCAAGGAAGAACAAGGGCCCAAAGTGTACAAGAAGTTGCCATTTCAGTCGCCATGGCGGGTAGTTATGATGGGAAAGGACGAAGGCGAACTCTTGGAGAACAACTATATCATCCAAAACCTGAACGATCCTTCCGAAATTGAGGATACGTCTTGGATAAGGCCGGGCAAGGCACTTCGAGAGACTACGTTGACGACAGAAGGTGGTTTTGCGGCCATCGATTTTGTAGCCGACCACAACATGCAGTATGTGCTGTTCGATGCCGGTTGGTACGGTAACGAAATGGACGATGCATCCGATGCGACCACGGTGACCCTAGACCCGAAACGCTCCAAAGGGCCTTTTGATATAGAGGCCATATGCAATTATGCCAAGAAAAAGGGAGTCGGTGTCATTTTATACGTTAACCGCCGGGCTTTGGAAAAACAGCTTGACGAAATATTGCCCTTGTTCAAAGAGTGGGGCGTTGCCGGTATTAAATACGGTTTCGTAAGGGTTGGCGACCAAGAGGCCACGGCTTGGTTACATGAAGCGGTTAAGAAAGCGGCATCCTACGGCATGGTTCTCGATGTTCACGATGAGTACAGGCCTACCGGGTTTTCGAGGACATACCCGAATTTGTTGACCCAAGAAGGTATTCGTGGCGATGAGGAGACCGTGCCCAATGCGCATACCTTGGTAAGCATGTTTACCAGGATGCTGGCAGGTGCGGCAGACAATACGGTCTGTTATTACAACAAGAGGATAAATGAAATGGGATCCCATGCCTCACAGTTGGCCAAGACCGTTTGCCTTTTTAGCCCATTGCAATTTTTGTATTGGTACGACAAACCTCCCGCTTCCCCGGAGAAATTGGATGGCCTCTGGGGAGACACGAAACATATCGGGAACGAACCGGAACTGGAGTTTTTTGATGCCGTGCCCACCACTTGGGACGAAACCAAGGTCTTACAGGCCGAAATCGGAAAAATAGGAGTCATTGCCCGCCGTAAGGGGAGTGAGTGGTTTATAGGTGGAATTAATGGAGATCAGGCCAGAACGGTCGAACTTGATTTTGACTTTTTGGAAGGGGATATCCCCTATAGGGCAAGGCTGTACACCGACGATATATCGGTGCCGACCCGTACCCATGTTAGAATCGAAGAGAAAGATTTGACCAGTAACAGTTTGATGACGTTGCAAATAGATAAAAACAACGGATTTGCCATTCACATCACCAAAGGGGAGGGTGAATAGTAAAGACGGAGATCAAGTACCGTCCGCATGGGCCAAGGCCTGGGTAGGACCGAATCACATAGTAAGACAAACAGCATGAAAAGAGGTAAAATAGTAGTTTTTCTTTTGGGATTGATGACTCTGTGTCTTTCCTGCGGACCGGAAGAAGGCCCCATTGAGATCTTCGTCTCGCATACGGCCGCGACGAATGGCGACGACCAGGCCCCTCTTCAGTATGGCTCCTTGGAAGAGGCCGTGGCCAAGGCCGCTGAACTGAAAAAGGACAGGCCGGGGGCCGAAGTGGTCATAACCCTCGCCCCGGGGGAGTACCATCTCGAAAAAACCATTGAAATACCACCTTCGTTGAGCAAGCTTACCATTAGGGGCACAGATGCCTCAAAGGTTACGATAACAGGGGGCAGGCCACTGCAATTGGATTGGCAAAAGTACAATGAAAGCATCTATGTTGCCGAGGTATCGGAAACTGCCGATTTCGACCAGTTTCTTGTGGACGGAAAGCCCCAAATTTTGGCCCGATACCCCAATTATAACGAAGAAGGGGGCTATTGGCAGGGGTATGCCGCGGATGCCCTGTCCAAAGAGCGCGTTGCCTCGTGGGAAAATCCCGTAGGGGCCTATTTCCATGCCATGCACAACGGTCGATGGGGCGGGTTTCATTTTCGGGTAACGGGGGTCGACGAAGACGGAACACCGATTTTGGAGGGGGGCCACCAAAACAACCGGGCCTCGAAACCCCACGGGGAATTCCGTATGGTGGAAAATGTCTTTGAGGAGTTGGACACTGCCGGGGAATGGTTTCTAGACCCAAGCAACAACAAACTGTACTACTGGCCACCTGCGAACGTAGATATGGGGTCGGCCCGCTTTGAGGTCTCCGTCTTAAAGGATTTGGTCCGGGCCGTGGGCACTTTGCAATCTCCCGTGAAAAATGTCACCCTTAGTGGAATTACCTTTAAGAACACCCAGCGTACGTTTATGGAAGATTTTGAGCCGCTTTTGCGCAGCGATTGGACCATTTACAGAGGGGCTGCCGTCTTCTTTGAAAACACCGAAAACTGTACGGTTGAAAATAGCGTGTTTACCCATCTGGGCGGTAATGTAATCATGGCCAGCAAGTACAACAAGGGCCTTATTGTAACCGGCAACCACATATACGACTGTGGCGCAAGTGGGGTATCGTTCATAGGCGACCCTTCCGCCGTGCGGTCACCCTCCTTTAATTATTCGGAGTTTGTGCCCGTGGCCGAAATGGATACCGTGGCGGGACCGAAAAACGAGGCATATCCACGGGAGTGCTTGGTAGAAAACAACCTTATACATAAGACCGGTCGGTTGGAGAAACAGACGGCAGGCGTACAGATCGCCATGGCCATGGATATTACGGTTCGCCACAACAGTATCTACGATGTACCTAGGGCGGGCATCAATATCGGCGACGGTACCTGGGGGGGACACATTTTGGAATACAACGATGTATTCAATACCGTTTTGGAAACCAGTGACCACGGGTCTTTCAATTCGTGGGGAAGGGATAGGTTTTGGCACCCCAATAGAGCGGTGATGGACAGTTTGACCGATGCGAACCCCAATATGTGGAAATGGGACGCCATTCACACCACGATTATAAGAAACAACCGATTCCGCTGCGACCACGGGTGGGATATCGACCTCGATGACGGCTCATCCAATTACCACATCTACAACAACCTGTTGTTGAACAATGGCCTAAAATTAAGGGAAGGATTTGCCAGGGTCGCAGAGAACAACATTATGGTCAACAACTCCCTGCATCCCCATGTATGGTTTAAAAACAGCCAAGATGTATTCCGGCACAACATTGTACAAAAGGCCTATCAAGATATAAGGCTAGACGGTTGGGGAAAGGAACTGGACCATAACTTGTTCCCCAATGAGGTAAGTATGATGAAATCGAGGGTGTACGACCGTGATTTGAACAGTGTTTATGGAGACCCCTTGTTCAAGGATCCCGCACATCTCGATTTTTCCGTTCTCGAAAATTCGCCTGCTTTCAAAATCGGATTTAAAAATTTCCCGATGGACAAATTTGGCGTGCAAAAGCCCGAATTGAAAGCGCTTGCCAAAACACCTGAAGTCCCTAATTTGAATGAAAAAACGAAGGAGGGGGCCGAAACGGCACCGGTTATGACCTGGTTGCGAAACAAGCTGAAAAATGTCTCCTCAAAGGAAGAGCAGTCGGCCTACGGTCTAAACACGGCCGAAGGTGTCATCGTCTTAAGTGTTTGGGAGCAAAGTCCGGCCGTACTGAACAAAGGCCTAAAAGCGGGGGATGTAATCGTACAGGCCAATGGAAAAAAGCTAAAAGGGATAAGGGACTTCTTCAATGTGGTTATGGAAACGAAGACCCAAGAAAAATTGGACCTTACCGTAGTTAGAAATCAATCGGAAATACAATTATCCATTAGAACCAAGTAATCTTAATCAAGAGAAAATGAAAGGAATAGTAAAATCTATTTTGTTCGCATGTGTTGCGATATCGACCTTGGGCCAGGGCCTGGCCCAAGATAAGGAAGTAAAAAAACTGTCTGACGACGAACGTATGGCATGGTGGCGCGATGCCAAATTTGGCATGTTCATCCATTGGGGCGCCTACTCTATAATAGGGGGTGAACGCGGAGAGCAAATAGCAGGTGGCGGCGCGGAATGGGCCATGGATAAATTGGATTATACCATCGAGGAATATGAGAAATTTCCGCGAATGTTCAATCCGCAGCTCTTTAATGCCGATGACTGGGTTAAAATGGCCAAGGATGCAGGCATGAAATACATTGTAATTACCTCAAAGCACCACGACGGGTTTTGCCTGTGGGATTCAAAAGTAACCGATTACGATATTATGGATACCGCCCCGTTTAAGCGCGACATCATAAAAGAACTGGCCGAAGCCTCGAGAAAGCAAGGCATCAGGTTCGGGGTTTACCATTCCATAGTCGATTGGCACCATCCACAGGCCCAGGGCAACCTATACCCCAATTACAATGCGGGGCAGAAAGATCAAACGGTCGTAAATCCTGAGTTTCCAGAGTATTACAAGAACTACCTAAAGCCCCAGGTAAAAGAGTTGTTGACCCATTACGGCGATATCGACGTGGTTTGGTTCGATGGCGATTGGATCGCCGACTACACTACCGAAATGGGTAAGGAGATGTACGATTTCATTCGTGAAATCCAGCCGAATACCATTATCAACAACCGGGTCGACAAGGGCAGAAAGGGTATGGAAGGTATGGATAGGGAAGGAAATTTTGCCGGTGATTTCGGTACCCCGGAACAAGAAATTCCCGCTACGGGCATCGATGAGGACTGGGAATCGTGCATGACCATGAACGGTACCTGGGGCTACAAACCCGATGATACCAATTGGAAGAGCAGCGAAGACCTCATTCAAAAACTGGTCGATATCGTATCGAAAGGGGGTAATTTTCTGTTGAACATCGGTCCCGATGGCTACGGTAGGTTTCCGGCCCAAAGCATACGCAGGTTAAAGGCCATGGGCGAATGGACCAAGGCCAACGCCGAGGCGATCTACGGGGCCAAGGCGAGTCCCTACGATATGCCCGAATGGGGCCGGTACACCAGTAAGGACGGTGTAATCTACGCCCATGTTTTTAATTGGCCCGAAGACGGAAAATTAAAGCTGAACAAAAACATCAAACTAAAAAAAGCCTCCCTATTGGCAAGTCCGAATACCGAGATTAAGGTAGACAAGACATCGGATGGCCCGGTTTTGCAATTGCCGGGGTCGGCTCCCGACGAAAGCGTTACGGTGGTGAAGTTGTCACTTTAGCATGGTGGGGTATTGAGCTCTTGTGGTAAACCATGAACGTGGATTCGAACATAAATCCCTATGCCCCAGGTCAAAATCAAGTTAAAGCATCATAGTTTATAGAGAATGAACTATGATTTAATCAAACTTTGATCAAAAAAAGTAACATTGCTATCCCTTTAAAAAGACGGGCGATGTTATTTTTTTATCGATGAACATCAAGGACAAGTCTATGGCAGCTGCAGTAAGACAAAAACGGGGTAGGTACGTTGCGCCTTTTCCGTTTACGACTTTGGGCTCTACGTGTTCCGCCCAGTGAAGCTGTTGGAAAGACCGGGTCAATGGTGCCCATGGACCAAAAGTTCGGTACGGGACTGAATAAGGCAATGAATCCCAGATCCCTGCCAAGAAGTTTTGAGCGGTTTAAGATCCGCATTGGTGAGGCGATGAAGACGGTTTTATAGGATGGCTACCATAGGAGGGTTCTTGTACGTTCCGAGCTTGGTATTTATGGGGAATAAAATAAAGATCCCCTGGCCTATACAAAGGATGCAAAGGGTCTGGGGTGAATTGAATAATAAAAGGAAATGGCATTCAAATGAAGTATGGTAAACTGATTTTAGCGATTGTTTGCGTATTTGTACTGGCAACATCATTTAAGGGAAAGGCCCTTAAGGAGGATCCACAGGAACTTATCGAGGTCGCTACCCTATCCGAATTTAAGACATATCTAAACCAGGATGGGGTAAAGGTCAAATTGGCACCGGGCAATTATCAAATTGATGAAGCCCGGAAAATAAGATTCATGGAGTTTACGGGCAATAACACCCATTTCGACCTCAGCGGGGTACGGTTCATGGTCGATACAAAACTATTTGGCCGCGATGATCTGGAATTGAGCGATGATGGCAACGGTATGTATTGTGCCATTGAGATTTCCGGTAATAATGTAACCCTCGAAGGGCTGTACATTGAAACCTATGGGGATACACCGGGAAGACAGAGCAAAAACAAGATTTTTAATGTGGTGGGGGAGGATGTGACCCTTAAAAACATTGAAATCCGTACGGCAGGTTCCAGTCCTTGGGGCTATGGAAGTCTATATGGCCTAGGTGGTGGTGATGTGCGAAAAATGAACGGGATCCGCGTAGGCTACCCGGCAAAGAATGCCAAACTGATAGGATGCCAGGTGCACATGCGGGCCATGGGACATGCCATCTTTTTACAAGGGGCGGAGAACACCCTAATAGAAGATTGTCATGTGGATGGACTGCTTAAGACCACGGATGCCATTCTCTCGGAAACTTCGGGCTATGCCTTCGATAAAAACTTTTATGCAGGCAAGGGAGGGTATGTAGAAGGAACCATGATCGGGGAGGATGGCAAAATCCTACCGGGGGAAATCATTTCGCTAAGCGAGGACGGAATTCGGATGTACCCCGAATACAACGGACACAAAACCAAGAATACAACCGTCAAAAACTGCACGGTCACCCAAATGCGAAGAGGTATTTGCACAGGTTTGAGTACATCTGGGGATAAGATCATCGATTGTGTGGTGCGCGATTGTGTGGCAACAGGTTTTAATGTGGGCAATCGGGACACTTTGATCAATTGTAGTGCGGACGCCAAATATTCGGAAGCATTCTGTATTCCCTATACCAACGCCAAGGGCGCATATGTAGAAATGGAAATATTGGATAGCAGGGGGGGCATGGCCAACGATCTGCTGGCAAAAATAAATGGTACAGGGCATGAAGTGATCATCACCACTTCCGACCCCGGGCATATTCCCGGGAATTTGGATATCAAACTATCCGTTTGGGAAGGTTATGGCAACTTCAACAAAAAGGCAAAAATGCATGCGACCGATATCAAATTGGATAACCGGACAGCGGCCAATGTCATCCTATATCTGGGTACCACGAACCCGAAAATTAAAAGTAAAGGAGCCGTGAAGGAAGCGACAAGCCCAAATGAATGAAATGCCGACGACTTAATAAAAAGAACCAATTAAAAACGTACTTATGATTTTTGGAATGACCTTGATCTTAATGACTTTGTGTTTTTTAGTCTCCCGTGGTACCGAAACCAAAACTGGGCGAATTGTCTTTTACGTTTGCCCTGAACCGACTTGTGACGTAAACGGACATTAAAAATGCATGTGAAAAAATACAAAATGGGAAGAACGGTCGCCAAGACCTATGCTTGGGTAGCCGGTTTGTTGATGTATACCTTGGCGGCAAATGCGCAAAGCGTTGACAAAATTCCCCTGCCTGGCCATATGGAGCAAGGCTACCCTAGGCTGTACATTACCCAACAGGAAAAGAAGGCCCTCGAAAAGACCATAAAAAGGGAAGCCTGGGCACAGGAGGTGCTCAAGGGGATTCACAATCGTATCGATGAACATGTGGAACGCCATATAAACGACCCCGAATGGATGGTTTCCCGGTTGATGATGTATTGGAAAAC
Organism: Pseudozobellia thermophila; assembly: GCF_900141855.1. GTDB lineage: Bacteria > Bacteroidota > Bacteroidia > Flavobacteriales > Flavobacteriaceae > Pseudozobellia > Pseudozobellia thermophila. The sequence continues at coordinate 746,867 of NZ_FQYU01000002.1, read as the reverse complement.
CAAGGCGACCAAGGTGTATATCAATGGTATTTACTACTCGCACGCCGATGGCGAGGCCCCGGTGCCCACGGTACGCTTTACGGGCTCCCGCGACTATACCACAAATTACGCTATGCCCGACTTGGAGGACATCCTTCCGTATATGGACGATGAACGCGGACTTTATCTGCGGAACAAGACCAAGGCGGGAAATCCCTTGGAGTGGGTAGAGCCATCCAAAACAGGAGGGATCATCCATAGGCACAACCAAAAGATCATGGGCTTGGCCCGCGATGCCGCTTTTGTGTACTGGTTGGAAAACGATGCTTCCTTTGCCAAGTTCGCCTTCGATATCTTTGATACCTACATGACGGGAATGTACTACCGCGACGAGCCCATCGATTTGCTGAACGGGCACATCCAAACCCTGGTCGGCCTGGAGTGTTTCCAGGTCATTCATGAGAACACCTTGGTCTACGCCTCGGAACTTTACGATTTTCTACACCGATACATCGAAAAAAACCATCCTGAAAAAATCAAGATCTACGATGCGACCATTAAAAAATGGAACGACCAGATCATTAAAAATGGCGTGCCCCAAAACAATTGGAACCTGCATCAGGCCAAGATCATTTTAAAGGCGGCCATGGTGTTGCGCGACAATGCGTTTTACGACGACAAAAAGGGACGCGAATATTATATCGATTATATTTTGAACGTAACCTCCGCCCGCCAATGGTCCTTGACCAAGTTTATGGATTACGGTTACGACAAAAACAACGGCGTTTGGGCCGAGTGTCCCGGGTACTCCTTTGGGGTTACGGGCGATTTGACCCATTTTATCAACGATTTTGACAATACCTTTGACCACAACATCCTGCCCTATATGCCGGTTATGAAAAAGGCGGTAAAGGTGCTGCCGCAGTATTTGTTCCCCAATGGGCAAACGGTGGCTTTTGGCGACAGTTATTACGGGGGACTGAAAATGGAGGCCATTAGCGATATGATCCGTACGGCACAGAAAAATAAGGACAAGGAACTGGAGAAGGAATTTACCGAAATGTACCGCTTGTTCGCCCCGGAGGAGGTCAAAACATCGAATTCGAACCGAAAGCCGAAGGCCGATATCAGCTCCTTCTTTGCCAGCAAGCCGGTAGAACTCAATGCCAAGTACGGCAAGGGCGATATTAAAGATTACATCACCCAAACCTTTAACGCCCCCAATGTCAGTTGGCACGTACAACGCATGGGGACGGGTAAGCACGGTATGATGGTCTCCCTAAACGGATCCCTGGGCAACCATATGCACGCCAACGGCATCAATTTGGAACTGTACGGCAAGGGCTTTGTGCAAGGCGCCGACCCCGGAAAGGGCGCAGGATATTTGCAGCCTATCTATTTGGAATATTACTCACAGTTTCCTGCGCATAATACAGTGATGGTAGACGGGGTGTCGTCCTATACCGAAATGCTGAGTTACCACGCTTTTGACTTGATGGGAGAATATCCAAAATCGGGACAGAAAGAAGGATTTTACCCTAACATCACGTATTCCGATGTCTATTTTCTGGAACCTGAGACACGCAGTGACCAATCGCGCCTCGTAAGCATTGTAAAAACGGGTGCGGAAACGGGGTATTACATCGATGTGTTCCGCTCCAAAAAGCAGCGGAAGGGCGATAAATTCCACGATTATTACTACCACAACCTGGGGCAGGGTATGAAAGTCATGGATGCGGCCGGAAATCCCTTGGAGCTGACGCCCAGTGAAGAGATGGGCTTTGCGGGCGGACACTTGTATGCCTTGGATTATATGTGGGACAAAAAAGCGGCGAGGTATGAAGAAGACTATCAAGTAGAATGGAAAATCGATTTCCCCGATGAAAAGGAAGATGTTTTTATGAATTTATGGATGAAGGGAACCGAAGGCCGTGAAGTGTTCGCCATCAAATCACCGCCCAACAAGGCCTTTAAGGGTGACCACGGCCTGCCCTACGAAGTCGATAAGGCACCTTACCTGACCTTGGCGGCCAGGCAGCATGGTCCGGCTTGGGAAAAGCCCTTCGTAGCGGTGTATGAACCTTTTACCTCCAGTGAGGGAAAAAGCATCGAAAAGATTTCAAGCTTTGACGATGAAAACGGCAATCCGGAGTTCGTGGGCTTGAACATAATCCATAAATCGGGCCGTGAAGATGTGGTCTTTTCTTCCGCCAACCATAATAGGGTCCATTATAAAGACATGGCGACCGATGCCACCTATACCTTGGTGGCCTATGAAAAGAACGGGGATTGGGTGGTTTTTGTCGGAAACGGAAAAGAGGTAAGGGCCAATGGCTATACTATTAGGGCTTCCGATATAGGCAATATGGTATTGGAACATAAAAACGGTGAGCTGCTCCTGCACAACGAAGTGCCTGTTACCGTAGGCCGTAATAATTCAGAAAAGAAATTTAGTGCCGGGGCATTGCGAAAAATTGTACTGGAATAATTAAAGGAAAATGAAGAATAAAGCGCTATTTCGAATTCGGTTCCCAAAAACCTTAGGTGTCGTTTGTGGTTTCATCGCACTAAACTGGGGTTCATATGCCCAAGAAGCATCATCGCTGTTTGTAAGTGATGGTCCTAGTTTTAAGGCAAAGGGCTATTTTCCAAAATTTAGTTGGGACACTACACCAATGTACTATCACTTTGGGGATATTGACCGGGTCTTGGAGCCCCAAGAGGTTGATTTTATAGCCAACAGAACGGATTTTGTCTGTATCGAAAAATCGCATGCGTTTAACTCGCTCGGCGATGCCGTGCTCGGAACAAAGCACGAAGTGGAGGCATTTCACAAGGTAAAGCCGGAGGCTAAAGTCCTGTTCTACTACAATTCCTATGTGGCATGGCCCTTTACACGGTTCAATAAAGACCTCACCCCTAAGGGCATCGCCAAGAACAAGGAACTGGCCAAATTCTTGGCGATCGATCCCAAGACCGGCAAGTTGCTTGAAAAAACAAACGGTCCGGCATTTTCGTACTATTTCGATGCCTTAAACCCGGAATTTCGCAAATGGTGGGTGGCCTCGGCCCTTGAAGGCATTAAAATTTCGGGTGCCGATGGTATTTTTGTCGACCGGATGAATGTGGACGAAAAGGCAGGTTATCATGTAGATGACTTGGCCGAATTGGCAAGGGCCAAAGGGGAAATGATGGCCGCGCTAAAGGAAGGGATACCCGATAAAATATTGGTCGGTAATAATGCCGCCCGCACCAAGGAGGTCTTCCCCCATTGCGATGCCTTTATGTTCGAGCATTATAACGCGACGGTTACCAATAAGGAGAACTTACTCAAAGAATGGAACGATATGGTTCGCATTGCCAAGGCGGGTAAGATCTCCATCTATCGTTTCGGCGCCAAGGGAAAGGGGCGAAACGATATCACCATGGGGGCTACGAAAACAGGCGGTATAGAACAACGGTCGAAGGAGCAATTAGAATTTTACCATGCCTGTTACCTTATTGGAGCCCAGCCATATTCGTATTTTCAGTGGAATTGGGGGTGGAACCTGGAGGATGGCAACCTGGTCGATTACCCGGCATTGCGAAAACCGCTAGGGAAACCCAAGGGGGCCTTTAAACGCGAAAACCCGGAGGGATGGGTGTTTACACGTGAATTTGAGCATGCAAGTGTTTGGGTTGATACGGAGGCGCGAAAAGCGAAAATTACGTGGCATTAAGATATTGGAAAACAGCTACCACAGATTATCGGTGCTGTCTATAGGGTGCCCACAAACGGACAGAACGGGGATGAGGGGAAATAGGTAACGTGGTCCCAAGGCAAAAAGGCGAACAGCTCGTATGGTCTATTGAAGTTGGGTAACCTTAGCATAATAGAAAAGAACAACAAAAGGAAATCGGTAATTACATATCGATTCTTCTTAAATAACCAATGTAAGACCAAGCTTATGAAACGATTGATCAAAGTATTAAAAAGTACCATTTTAACCGCCCTTGCCTTGTATTATTTGGGATGTACTTCGAATAAGGAGGCGTCCGATATCGATGCCGAAGTAGTTATTTATGGCGGTACATCGGCGGCAATCGCAACAGCCGTACAATTGGCCCGAATGAACAAATCCCTTATTATCGTCTGCCCCGAAAAACATATCGGGGGACTTTCGGCGAGCGGATTGGGCTTTACCGATTTGGGCAACAAGCAGGTGATAGGGGGGATATCGAAAGAGTTTTACCAAGAAATCTATAAACATTATCAGAACGATGATGCCTGGAGGTGGCAACCGCGAGACGAATATGACAACGTCGGCCAAGGAACCACGGCCATAGACGATGAGTATAAGACCATGTGGACTTTTGAGCCGCACGTGGCGGAACAGACCTTTGAAAAGTTCGTAAAAGGCCACAACATAACCATTCTTAGGGATAAATGGCTTGACCGTGAAAATGGGGTAGAGGTAGAGGACGGCAAAATAACGGCGATAACCATGTTGGACGGCACTACCTACAAAGCAAACATTTTTGTCGATGCCACTTATGAAGGCGACCTAATGGCTGCGGCCGGGATCAATTATCACGTGGGCCGCGAGGCGAATAGCGTGTATAACGAACAATGGAACGGGGTACAAAAAGAACAATTTCACCACAGCCATAATTTTGGGGACCGAAAAATCAGTCCGTATGTAATTCCAGGAGACCCCACCAGTGGGGTGTTGCCACGTATATCGACCGAACCCCCCGGAGAGCAGGGGTCGGGAGACAAACGTGTACAAGCCTATAACTATAGGCTGTGCACCACCAATGCCGAAGGAAATATCGTGCCTTTTGAGAAGCCGGAAAACTACGACCCGGCCCAATATGAATTGCTCAGAAGGGTTTTCAAGTCGGGCAGGTATTCGATGTTCGGCGGAGGCAAAATACCGAATAAAAAGCGGGATGTAAACAATGTTGGTCCGTTTAGTTCCGACAATATTGGGATGAACTATGAGTACCCCGAGGCACCTTATGAAAAACGAAAAGAGATCCTGGAAGAGCACATTAACTACCATAAAGGATTATTGTATTTCTGGGGTCACGATGAAAGCGTTCCCGAAAGGTTGAGGGAAAACATCCGTAAATGGGGACTTGCAAAAGACGAATTTGTAGACAATGGCCATTGGCCCTACCAAATCTACGTGCGGGAGGCCCGAAGAATGATCGGCGATTATGTAATGACCGAGAATGAAATCATGGGAAGGAAAAAAGTAACAAAGCCTATCGGTATGGGGTCGTACACGATGGACTCCCACAATGTACAACGCTATATTACCGAGGAAGGTTACGTACAAAACGAAGGGGATTTGGGGGTAGAGCCTCCAGGGCCTTATCAAATCCATTTGGGAACGATCTTGCCCAAAAAGGAGGAGTGCAAAAATTTATTGGTTACCGCAGCGGTTTCCAGTTCGCACATCGCCTTTGGTTCTATTCGTATGGAGCCCGTATTTATGATATTGGGGCAAAGTGCGGGAACCTTGGCGGCTTTGGCCCTCGAAAAGGACAAGGATATCCATGAAATCCCGTACCCGACCCTAAGGGAAAAACTTTTGGCAGATGGGCAGGTTTTGGAGTACAGGTCACCGGAAGAATAGGGTTCGAACAAGGGGAGGGGCTATAGCCCGGCTTGGTCCGGCCCTGGGAAAACAGTAGTTGAAGAACTGGAGTGTAATTGCAAAAACATAAATGTAAGGATGTTAAAGAATACTTTTCATGTACTTGTTTTAGTTGCCTTTGGGCTAAATTTCGCATTGGGCCGATCTCAAGGCCGGCAACAACAAAATAGGCCGAACATAGTAGTGTTTCTATGCGACGACCTGGGCTATGGCGACCTGTCGTCTTTTGGACATCCGACGATCAAGACCCCGAACATTGACCAACTGGCCGAGACGGGTATAAAAATGACGAATTTTTATTCGGCCGCTCCCGTTTGTTCCCCTTCCCGTGTAGGTTTATTGACCGGTCGTAGTCCGAATAGGGCAGGCGTCTATGACTTTATTCCCGGCCCCAAAAAGAGCGAGGACCTTAGGCATTTGGTACACCTTCAAAAGGGGGAGGAGACCATCCCCCAGCGCTTAAAGACCGTAGGCTATTCCACGGCCCTGGTGGGCAAATGGCACTGCAGTTCGCTTTTTAACCACCCGGCGCAACCCCAACCCGATGCCTTTGGGTTCGACTATTGGTTCGCTACGCACAACAATGCATCGCCCAGTCATGAAAACCCCAAAAACTTTGTCAGGAACGGCAAAGACGTGGGGCCCATGGAAGGCTTTAGTTGTCAAATCGTCGTGGATGAGGCCATCGATTGGCTGGACAAAAAAGATGATGATGCCCCCTTCTACCTGCAGGTAACCTTTCATGAGCCCCATGAACCGATCGCTTCTCCCGAAGATTTGGTAAAAGAATACCTTCCCTACGCCAATAATGAAGCAGAGGCCCAATTTTTTGCCAATGTCGCCAATGTTGACAAGGCCGTAGGGCGCTTGCTGGATTATTTGAAAAGGAAAGGAGCCGACAATACCATTGTAATCTTTACCTCCGATAACGGACCCGAAACCTTGAACAGGTATTCAAGGGCCCAAAGGAGCTTTGGCCGAACAGGGGGCTTGAAAGGAAGAAAATTATGGACGACCGAAGCGGGTTTCCATGTTCCCGGTATCGTAAAGTGGATGGGAAGGGATACCTATAGCGGTACGACCGATGCCGTGGTTTCGGCGCTCGATATCTTGCCTACGCTTTGTGAAATTACGGGTGCCGAATTACCAAATAAGGAACTTGATGGCGAATCTTTTGTATCTCTTCTAAAAAACGGACAGTTTTTTAGAAAAAAACCGCTAATTTGGGGGTTTTATAATGCCCTGAACGAACATCAGGTAGCTATGCGCCATGGCGATTATAAAATATTGGCCAGATTGAAATACAAGGGAGACTACCTTCCCCGGCTGAACAATATACATAGCGGTAACGAAGCCCTGGTTAAAACCAGTGAGCTGACCGATTTTGAGTTGTACAACCTAAAGGACGACCCTAGGGAGACCACCGACCTTTCTGTCGATTCCCCCGTCGTGTTCGGGCAAATGAAGCGCCTACTTGAAAAGGAATACGGCCTTCTTTTAAAAGGGAGCCACGTATGGCAAAACGAAGAATAATTATAAATATAGGGTATGAAAATACTTGAGGTTAAAACAAAGGGGGCTAGGTTTTTTGTAGTGGCAATTATAAGTGCCCTTGCATTTTTGGGCTGTAACGAAAAACCGGAAGCCAAGAAGCCAAAAAAAACGCAGAAGCCGAATATTCTGTTCATCATGTCCGATGATCACGCCTATCAGGCGATAAGTGCCTATGGCAGTAAATTGATAAAGACCCCCAATATAGACCGGTTGGCCAAGGAAGGGATGTTGTTTACCAATGCCAGTGTCACCAATTCGATCTGTGCACCGTCTAGGGCGACCATCCTTACGGGAAAACATACCCACATAAACGGGAAGATCGACAACCTGATGCCCTTCGATACCACACAGGTCACCTTTCCCCAAATTTTTCAAAAAAACGGCTATCAGACGGCCATGTTCGGCAAGTTGCATTTTGGGAACAATCCGAAGGGGGTAGACGATTTTATGATCCTGCCCGGCCAGGGTTTTTATATCAATCCGGATTTTATTACCTCTAAGGGAGACACCACGATTACCGGTTATGTTACCGATATCATTACCGACGTTACCCTAAATTGGCTTAAGGAGGAACGGGACGAGGACAAGCCCTTTATGATGATGTACCTCCATAAAGCGCCGCATAGGCCATGGTGGCCAACTCCCGAAAAATTCAAGGAATTTACCAAGAAAGAGTTTCCGGAGCCGGAGACCTTGTTCGACGATTATAGCAATCGCGGAACCGCCGCCAAAACGGCCGAGATGAACTTGTTCACCCATATGATGTACAGCCACGATAGCAAGATCAGACCCGAACTGCTCGAAAAAATGGGCGATAAGGTGACCCCGAAGGTAGAGGAGTTCAAGAATGGGTTTTACGGCCCCTACGGACGTGCCAATAGGGAGCAGAAAGCAAAGTACGATGAGGTGTTGGATGAGATCAATGCCGAGTTTGAAAAGAATTGGCCCACGATGACCGATGAGGAAAAAATGCGCTGGAAATACCAACGCTACATGCAAGATTACCTGGCCTGTATTTCTTCGGTCGACGATAATGTCGGTCGAGTCCTGGATTATTTGGAGGAAAGCGGACTCGCCGAAAATACCATTGTGGTATACACCTCCGACCAAGGCTTTTATCTCGGGGAGCATGGTTGGTTCGATAAAAGGTTTATCTACGACCAATCCTTTAAGACGCCTTTGATCATTAAATGGCCAAATACGATCGAACCGGGGTCGGTAGAGAACGAAATGGTACAGAACCTCGATTTTGCACCGACCTTTCTCGAAGCGGCCGGTATTGAGGTCCCTTCCGATATGCAAGGAGAAAGTCTAATGCCCTTATTGAAGGGTGAAAAGGAAAAATGGAACCGGGATGCCGTATACTACCATTACTACGAGTATCCGAGCGTACACATGGTAAAGCGCCATTACGGGATCGTTACCAAGGAATACAAGCTGGCCCACTTTTATTTCGACGTTGACGAATGGGAACTGTACGACCGCTTGAACGACCCACATGAATTGAACAACGTCTATGACCATCCCGATTATGCCGAGGTGGTTGAGGAGTTAAAGCAGAAACTAAAGGAACTCAGAAAAAAATACAAAGACTCGCCCGAGCTCGACCAAAAGTACATCGACATCTATAAAAAAATGAAGGCCGAAAAAGAGAACGACTTTTGGTAGAAGAGGCCCACAACCATTGGGCGCGCATATATTTCACAAGGGTTGAAAGCTGGTAGCCATGGTTGACGCACATTTTGAACTTGGGGATTAAGAATTAAAAAATGTTGGGCGACCGACCTTGTAGACGATTAAAATTTATATGAATAGAAGAATAAAAAGTAAACTAATAGGCACCTTGTTGCTGGTAGGGGCCATTTCACATACGATTACCGGCCAGGAAGAATCCGTAAAAATTAACGATACCCTCACTGCAAAAGCGAGATTAGTGTATTTGGATGCCTTTGAGCTGGGCTTTCAAAATTGGAAGGTAGAGCAGATGCCCGGCGGTACTGTAACGGTAAACAATGGGAAAATGGAAATCATCGATGTTGCCGGGTGTACCGTTTGGCTGACCAAGAAATTGGAGGGGCCGATTATGATTACGTACGATGCCCATGTAATAGATAAGGGCGGTCCGCAAGACCGTGTCTCGGACCTCAATTGTTTTTGGATGGCCCAGGATATGGAACATCCCGAAGACCTATTTGTAAATTCAAGAAAAAGAGGGGGCAAGTTTTCCAACTACGACAGCCTGCGACTGTATTATATGGGTGTGGGGGGGCACGATAATTCGAAAACCCGTTTTCGCAGGTATACCGGTAACGGCGAAAGGCCCCTGCTGCCGGAACATGACCTGTCGCAAGAAGAATACCTGATAAAGCCCAACGAGGTTACACAGATCAAGATCATAGCCTATAACGGAATTATCCAATATTACCGCGACGGCAAACGGATCATCGATTTCTACGACCCCGATCCCTATACATCGGGCCATTTTGGCTTTAGGACGGTCAACAACCACATGACCCTTGACAATTTCAAGGTGTTTAGCCTAGAGAAGCAAAAAGTAACTTCAAAACAATAAATTAAGCAACCATGAAAACAGACCATAGATCTCCGGTTCACTTGGCCTTTCTGGGCCTACTTTGTTTGGCTACCGCATGCGCACCCGCCGAAAAGGACCAAACACTTTTGATAGAAGTTAAGAACGACCTCGGTTTTGCCCGTAACGAGGTGGTAGGGCTCGATGTCCAAGATCTAAAGACCGTCTTAAACGGTACATCCGAAGGTCATATCCGGATAAAGCGAAATGACGATCAAGGATACCTGCGTACCCAATGGATCGATTACGATCAGGACGGCACGAACGACGAACTGCTTTTTCAGGCCGAGGTAGCGGCCAATGGCAGTTCGGAGTATACCATTCTTATCGATAGCACAAAAGCAGCTCCGGAAAGCGATGTGGTGGCCTATTCCCGGCTCGTTCCTGAAAGAACCGACGACTACACCTGGGAGAACGACAAGGTTGCCTTTAGAACCTATGGGCCAACGGGCGAGAGGGAGGCCCTGGCGGGAGTGCCCGGAAGTACGCTTTCGAGTGGGATCGACCTGTGGTTAAAAAGAACCGACAAATCCATAATCAACAAATGGTACAAGGCGCACGAGACCCAACCGGGCTATTACCATACCGATCACGGCGAGGGCTACGACCCCTATCATGTCGGGGCCAGTAGGGGTACCGGTGGTATCGGTATTTGGGAAAACGACAGTTTACTGGTGTCGAATAATTTTACCGCCTCGCGTACCTTGGCCGCAGGTCCGCTTCGAACCGTTTTTGAGCTGGACTATGCACCGTGGAGCGAATATGGGGTAAGGGAAACCAAGAGGATTACCCTCGATCTGGGCTCTAACTTCTCAAAATTCGATATCTCCCTTTCTTCCGATAGGCAAGTCCCCAATTATACGGTGGGCATTACCCTGCACAACAATGAAGGGGAAGTTGCCATCAATAAGGAAGAAGGATGGTTCCGCCATTGGGAAACCATTGATGGCGCTAAAGTGGGCGAAGGGGTCGTCATCGATCCGAAGACCGTAACGGATGCCATCGCATATAAGTCGGAAGTGCCCGATCAAAGCAACTTGCTGATCGTTACGGAACCTCAGGGTACATTGAGCTATTACGCCGGGTTTGCCTGGGAAAAAAGCGGTCAGGTTGCTTCCGTTGAAGATTGGGAAACGCTGCTTAGCCAACAGGCGCAGATCATGTCCAGCCCCTTGTCCGTAACCATTAAAGCCTCTAAATAAATCCTAATGAAGACCAAACTTATACTTACCTCCTTTGTTGTGGCCCTGGCCGGATTCTTGTTCGGTTTCGATACCGTAGTGATCTCCGGGGCCGATCAACAGTTGCAAACTTTATGGGGAACCTCCGACCTGTTTCACGGTACCTTCATTATGTCGATGGCCTTATGGGGTACGGTAATAGGAGCTATTTTTGCCTATATTCCATGTGATCGGATGGGAAGGAAGAATACCCTGCTCTGGATCGGTATTTTCTATTTTGTTTCGGCCTTGGGATCGGGACTCGCCACCGACCCCTATATGTTCTCGTTTTTCCGTTTCTTGGGCGGATTGGGAGTAGGGGCTTCCACCGTGGCCGCACCCACCTACGTTTCCGAAATTGCACCGGCAAAAAGCCGCGGACGCTTGGTGGCCCTGTACCAGTTCAATATCGTCTTCGGTATTCTCATTGCCTTTGTCTCCAATTACCTGTTGAAGGATTTCGGTTCGGAACCTTGGCGTTGGATGATCGGTATCGAGGCCTTGCCCGCATTGATCTATACCTTGGCCATGCTGGGGGTTCCTAAAAGTCCCAGATGGTTGCTTGAAAAAAAGAACGATCTCGAAGGGGCCAAAAGAATACAATTGGAGCTCACCGGTACCGAGCTCGATCTATCGGTAATCGACGAATTGAAGGCCGAACAGACCGAGAAGGCCTCCCTGTTCGTTAAAAAATACAAATTCCCCATCATGTTGGCCTTTTTGATCGCCTTCTTCAATCAGTTGTCGGGCATCAATGCCTTTTTATATTATGCGCCGCGCATATTCAGCTCCGCAGGTCTCGGCGAAAGTTCGGCCCTGTTGAGCAGTATCGGCATCGGTGTGACCAACCTGGTGTTCACCCTTTTGGGACTCTACTTGATCGACAAGGTGGGGCGTAAGGTGCTTATGTACATAGGGTCCATCGGTTATATCGTATCCTTGACCATGGTGGGGCTCGCCTTTTTCTTGGAGTGGGAGGGACTCATGGTGCCCATTTTCCTGTTTTTGTTTATAGCCTCGCATGCCATTGGACAGGGAGCCGTGATCTGGGTGTTCATCTCCGAGATATTTCCAACGAAATTACGGGCACAGGGGCAATCGTTCGGCAGTTCTACCCATTGGGTATTGGCAGCCTTGATCACCTTGTTTATGCCCATTGCCCTGGGTAGTTTTGCCAATCCCGGTATCGTATTTTTCTTTTTTAGCGGGATGATGGTCCTGCAACTATTGTTCGTCATCTTTATGATGCCGGAAACCAAGGGCAAAACACTTGAAGAACTTCAAAAAATCGTGACAAAATAAATTAATCTAAAATCAAAAAATGGAAGTTAAGTACGCCGTGCATCCCGAGGATGCCAAACAATATGATACACAGCGAATACGAAAGGAGTTTCACAGTTCCGACCTCATGGGCGAAGACAAGGTCACCATGGTCTATACGCATTACGACCGCTTTATTTACGGTACGGCCTTTCCAAAATCAAAAAGCCTTTCATTGCCTACCTACGACGAGTTGAAGGCCGATTACTTTTTACAGCGAAGGGAATTGGGAATCATCAACGTTGGGGGCAAGGGTACGGTTAGCGTAGACGGCGAAGTATTCGAGCTTGATAATTTGGAGGCCCTATACGTAGGCAAAGGTTCAAAGGAAGTGGTGTTTGCCAGTTCGGATGGTTCCGATGCCGCAAAATTCTATTTGAATTCGGCCCCGGCACATAAGGAATACCCAACGAAAAAAGCTACGCGTTCCGATGCCAATGTGGTAGAGCTCGGTGCGGTTGAAACCAGTAACGAAAGAACGCTGTACCAGTATATTCACGAAGACGGCATTCAAAGTTGCCAGTTGGTCATGGGCTATACCGAACTGAAAAAAGGTAGCGTTTGGAACACCTTTCCGCCACACACCCACGAACGCAGAATGGAGGTCTATTTTTACTTTGATATACCAGGCGATAATATGGTAATGCACTATATGGGCCAGCCCCATGAAACGCGTCATATCGCCATGAAAAACTACGAGGCCGTAGTATCCCCGCCATGGTCCATTCACGCCGGTTCGGGTACCAGCAATTACCGCTTTATTTGGGGCATGGCCGGAGAGAACAAGGCCTTTACCGACATGGACGGGGCTTCATTACAGGATGTACTTTAAAATAAAATATTAAATCAAAGCATAACAACATGATATTGGATAAGTTTAGTTTAGAGGGAAAAACAGCACTTGTAACGGGGTGCAAACGAGGTATAGGTTTTGCCATGGCCGAGGCTTTGGCCGAGGCAGGGGCCGACATAATCGGTGTATCGGCATCCTTGGAGCTTTCGGGCTCTAAAATAGAAAAGCGGATCACCGAATTGAATAAGAGCTTTAAGGCCTATCAATGCGATTTTAGCGATCGAAAGTCCCTTTACGCCTTTATAGAAAAGGTAAAGGCGGAGAACCCGACCATCGATATTCTGGTCAACAACGCGGGTACGATATTAAGGCAGCCCGCTGCCGAACATAGCGATGCGTATTGGGACAAGGTAATCGAGATAAACCAAAACGCCCAGTTTATACTTTCTAGGGAAATAGGCAAGGAAATGATTAAAAGAGGAAGCGGGAAGATTATTTTCACGGCTTCTTTATTGACTTTCCAAGGAGGAATTACCGTGCCCGGCTATGCGGCCTCAAAAGGGGCCATCGGGCAGTTGACCATGGCCTTGTCGAACGAGTGGGCCTCAAAAGGCGTTCAGGTAAATGCCATAGCGCCCGGATATATCGCTACCGATAATACCGAGGCTTTGCGAAACGACGAAGGCCGAAGCAAATCGATCTTGGAGCGGATTCCTGCCGGTAGATGGGGCCAACCCGAAGATTTTAAGGGCCCTATCGTATTCTTGGCCTCCCCGGCTTCCGACTACATGACCGGTTCGGTAATGTTGGTCGATGGCGGATGGATGGGCAGATAATAAAGACATAACCAACCTAACTACCTTGAAATGAAAACAGCGTACAAAGGCTTTTTGTTTGTATTGATGCTAATATTTGGTTTGGCTTCCTGCAAAAACAAGGAGAACAGGCCGGAAGGTAAAAAACGCCCGAATTTTTTGTTCGTCCTGGTCGACGACCAATCGCCCTTCGATTTACAGGTGTACGACCCGGAATCGGTATTGGAAACCCCGGTCATTTCAAAATTGGCATCGGAAGGCACCGTTGTGGAAACGGCGCACCACATGGGTTCTATGAACGGAGCGGTATGTACGCCCTCCAGACATATGATCATGACGGGGCGAACCCTGTGGCATTTGCCGCCCAGTGCCGAATTTCAAAAAAATACCGCCCCCCATGAATTGGACGAACAGTCGATCGGGGCGGTCTTTAACAGGGCCGGCTATAGTACCATGCGTACCTGTAAAAAGGGCAATTCCTATCCCGGGGCCAATAGGCAGTTTACGGTGGTCAAAGATGCCACAAAAAGGGGCGGTACCGAAGAAACGGGCAGCGCATGGCACGCGAAACAGGTTCTGGAGTATTTAGAGAACAGGGAAAGTACCCAAGACGAAAATCCGTTCTTTATCTATTTCGGATTCTCCCATCCGCACGATAAGCGGGATGGAACGCCCGAGTTGCTCGAGAAATACGGGGCCGTAAACCATACCGATGAGAACAGTCTTCCTCCGGCCAACGATAGGCAACCGCAGCTTCAAGACAATTATTTGGAAGCACATCCCTTCTTTCACGGACACCCGGAGCTTCGCGACGAAGAGCGCGTAAGTGGGGTTTGGAAGAATAGGGACGAGCAGACCGTTCGCAACGAGTTGGGAAGGGAATATGCCTGTTCCGAAAACATAGACATCCAGCTGGGCAAGGTGCTTAAAAAGTTGGAAGCCATGGGCGAACTCGACAACACCTATATCGTTTATACTTCGGATCACGGTATTGCCATTGGTAGGCACGGACTTATGGGAAAACAAAATTTATACGAGCATACCTGGCGCGTACCCATGATCATCAAAGGGCCGGGACTCCCATCGGGAAAGCGTGTTAAAGGAAATGTTTACTTGTTGGACCTTTTACCAACCTTTTGCGACTTGGCCGGAATCGAGACTCCGAAAACAGTAGAGGGAACAAGCTTTAAGCCTGTTTTGGAAGGCGAAAAGGAAACCGTTAGGGATGTTATGTACGGAGTGTACTGCGGAGGCACCAAACCTGGCATGCGGTCGGTAAAAAAAGGCGATTGGAAATTGATCAAATACGATGTAATGGATGGTGCGGTACGCGAAACACAACTGTTTAACCTGGCCGAAAATCCGAACGAATATTTAAAAGAGCATCAAAAAGAGGGGGGGATGTTGACCAATTTGGCCGACAACCCGAAATACGCCGATAAATTGGCCGAGATGGAAGCCTTGCTATTGGTCGAGATGGAATCGCACGACGACCCCTATAGGCTTTGGGACCAACCGCAACATACCGAGTAAATCACATCGATCAAAAGGAAAAAGCAGATTTAAAAAAATGAAACCAGTAGAAATCATCCTAAGCCTGGTCTTTATGGCATCTGCCGGTATGGCTTTTGCCCAAACCGAAGATGGGGTAGTGTCCATAGAATCGCTGTTGAAGGACATGGTCGATCGCGATGCCATTGCCCGTTTCCCGAAAACCGGTTTTAGGTTAAAACAGGAAAGCAGCTATAATAGGGCCTCCAAAACTCCTGCGGATTCTGTGGGTTGGTTTACGAACAAGGATTTTAACAGCGGAGATAAAGACCATAACTTCATTAGGATAGAGGAGAAAAACGGACAAAAGGAATGGGTGTTGATGGATCATGAGGGGCCGGGGGCGATCGTGCGTACCTGGATGCCCTTTTTGAGTCCGGATAAACCCGATACCGATATCCAAATTAAAATTTATTTAGACGGAAGTGCCGAGCCCGTTTTGGAAGGCAACATGCTCGGCTTGTTGGATGGAACGGGGTTGATTCCCTATCCCTTGGCACACCAATCGCTGCGTTCGGCGGTATCCTTTTTTCCGATTCCGTATGCCAAAAGGTGCAAAATAACCACTACGGCAAGGCCATTTTTTTATCAATTTACCTACCGGGCCTACAACGAAGGCACCCCTGTAAAAACCTTTGCCCTGGATGATTTCAACAAAGCCTTGCCCTTGGCACGAAATGTGGGAAAATTGTTGTTGGATCCCCCATCGCCCCAAGGGGGGGAGCAAATCTCATTGGCTATGGGCCTCGGTCCCAAGGAGGAACGGTCCGTAGAACTGCCCAAGGGAAATGGCGCGGTCAGGGAGCTTAGTATAAAACTCGACGATTATAACAATCCCCGGGTAACCCGATCGGTGGTCCTGAAAATGGAATTCGATGGCAGGCCAACGGTGTGGTGCCCGATCGGCGATTTTTTTGGTAGCGGTATAGGGTTGAACCCGTATCAAGGGTGGTACGGAACGGTAAGCGAAGCGGGTACCATGACCTCTAGATGGGTTATGCCCTATCGGGATTCGGGTAAAATATCCGTACTCAATTTAGGGGATGCACCGGTACATGTAGATTTAAGGTCTACCGTGGGAACATGGGAGTGGGATGCCGAAAGCATGTATTTCAACGCGGCATGGCGTGGGCAATATCCCGTGCCCACCCGTCCGTTTTCCGATTGGAACTACGTTACCCTTAAGGGCCGTGGGGTATATGTGGGGGATGCGCTAACGGTAATGAACCCTGTTGAAAGATGGTGGGGCGAGGGCGATGAAAAAATATGGGTTGATGGAGAGGATTTTCCATCCCTTTTTGGAACCGGTACCGAAGATTATTACGGTTATTCCTGGGGAGGAAGAAGCACCGATTTTTATGAGCACCCCTTTCATGCCCAACCCCGAAGTTATGTGTACAATAAATTGAACCGAAAAAAAAGCAAGGAAAAAAATACTTCGGGCTATAGTACCGAAACAAGGACCCGCGCTTTGGATGTTATGCCTTTCGAAACATCGTTGAAATTGGATATGGAAATTTGGAGTTGGACGGATTGTGAAATGGGCTACGGTGTCGGGGTCTACTGGTACGGGGATGGTCAAACCACCTCGAACCGGGTTCCGGATGAAAAAGAGGTTTTAAATGTACCGCCCCTGCCCAAGGGCTTGCATGCCCAATCGGAAAATAAATAAAAAAATATTCAGGATGTTTAGGAAAGGAGTATCGGTCGGTTTGTTTTTATTTGCCCTGTTGTGGGGCCAAGCACTTATGGCCATGGATATCTATGTTTCCCCATTGGGCAACGATGCTTCCGAAGGTTCAAGGGAAGCTCCTTTTTATTCCTTGAAAAGGGCGCTCGCCGAAAGCAAAACCTACGCCGGCAGGGAAGAGGTGAACATTTGGTTGCTCGAAGGACATTATTACCTCGAAAAAACCCTTGTAATAGGACCCGAGCACTCCGGAACAAGGGAATTTCCCCTCTCGATTTCCGCTTTTCCGGGAGCAACGGTCAAAATTAAGGGGTCAAAATTACTTGAAGGACTTGAATGGAAAAGGCATACCGAAGACGTCTACGTGGCCGAACTTCCCCCGAAGCTATCCTTCGACCAACTCTTCGTCAACGGAAAGCGCCAGGTGCGCGCCCGCTATCCCAATTACGATTACGACAACCCCCTACGCGGAGGAAAGGGCTACCTGCAAGTCGCCGGTGGTACCGACCGCAGGTACGACGAATGGATCCAGCTGAAACCGGAAGATTTTAAGGATAAGGATTGGAAGCGGCCTTCGACCGGCATCGTTCATGCTTTTCAGAGCCATAACTGGGGCAACATGCAATACCGCATCAAGGGGGTCGATAAGGAACAAAACAAAATTTTTCTGGGCGAAGGCGGATGGCAATTGCAAAGGGTTCACGGTATCGGGGGCAAGGGCAAGAATGCCTCGTGGTTCTTTATCGAGAACATCTTCGAGGAACTCAATGTGGCCGGCGAGTGGTTCTTGGATGAAGAAAAAAAATTACTGTATTACTACCCTGAAGAAGGTGTCGATTTGAACAATGCGGTTATCGAAGTGCCTGTGGCCAAAGATTTAATTCAAATTAAAGGAACAAGTAGGAATCCCGTAAAATATATTACTATAAATGGCATCGATTTTACACAAAGTAGAACCACCTTTATGGAGGCATACGAACCCTTGGCCAGAGGGGATTGGGCCATTCATAGAGGAGGGGCCCTATTTCTCGAAGGGGCCGAAAACTGTACGATCAGCGACTGTAACTTTGAGTTTTTGGGGGGCAATGGTGTTTTTATGAGCGCTTACAACAGGAACAATACGGTAAGCGATTGCCGTTTTTACCACCTTGGTGAAAGTGCGGTGGCCTTGGTAGGTTCACTCGATGCCGTTCGCTTTTACCAAACCTGGGACGACCGGGAGATATACGGAAAGGACTGGAACGAAATGCGAAAGAATATGGACTTAAGGCCCGGACCTAAATCCGATAATTATCCTAAAAACTGTATTGTCGAAAATAACATGATGCACGACTTTGGGGATTATGGAAAACAGGTTGCCGGAGTTTATATTTCGATGAGCCACAAAATAACCGTCGCGCACAATACCATCTACAACTGTCCCCGGGCGGGTATCTGTATTAACGATGGCACCTGGGGCGGCCATCTAATAGAGTACAACGATATCTGGGAGACGGTTCGCGAAACGGGCGAACACGGTCCGTTCAACTCCTGGGGGCGCGAACGCCAGTGGCTGGGCGCCGGCGGCAGTGCCGATACCGACTTTATAAAGGAATATGTGAAATTGGATGCCTTGGATCCCGTAATCGTCAGGAACAACCGGATCGCCAACTATAGAAAATCGATCAGTGCGGGCAACTGGACGATCGATCTCGACGACGGATCCAGTTTTTATGAGATATACAACAACCTTAACCTGGGCTCTACCATAAAATTACGCGATGGCATGTTCCGAAAGGTGTTCAACAATATCAGTGTAAGCGCCGTGCCCCTGGGCTGGCACGTGTGGCCCAAGGCTTCCGAGGATGAGGTGTACCAGAATATTTTCGTTATCTCGGGAAGTGTGCCCGGAAAGGAGGCCCCTACCGACATTTTTATCAGGCCGATTCGACTGCCCGAAGATGCCAAGTGGAGCAACCATTACGATCATAACCTTTATTGGAACGTAAACTTCCCGACCTCTGATAGGATAATCAAGGAAAAGAACCTAAGGCAATGGCGTGCCGAGGGCTACGACCTCAATTCGAAAATGGCCGACCCCTTGTTCGTAGACCCCGAAAATGGCGATTATAGGGTAAGGGAGGGTTCGCCGGCCCTTGACCTGGGCTTTAAAAATTTTCCCATGGACGAATTTGGCCATCAAATGACCAAGGCCGTACCTTTTTCAAGGGAGTTCGAAAAGGAAATCGAGGTAAGGCTCCTTCCCGATAAAAGAATGGACGGTTCGGGCAGTATCCGGTATACCACCGACGGTACGGAGCCTACGGTGGCTTCCAAGGTGTATACGGTACCCTTGGTATTCGAAAAGTCTACCGACCTAAAATTCCGTTCGTTCGATGGGAAGGGCCATGGCTTGGGTTTTGTTAATTCGGTAAGGTATACCCGGGTCGACAAATTGGAATACCCGAGCTGGCTCGCTACCCTGCTTTCGGGCAGTTATGTAGGCTCGATGGGGCAAAAAGAATTGCAAAAAGACGATGCGGTCGTAATTTACGGGGCAGCATTTGTCAATATGGCCGATGACCCCGACCTAATAGATGCTTCGGGCGGGTACAATACGGGATGCTTTATAAAGACCATATATGAAGACCCCAAAGGTATGTGGAAGGCTTCGGGCCTAGGGATCGGTTGGGTCGTGCAAGCGGTGAATGGGGAAGAGGTAATCGATACCGGCGACTTGAAGCGCTTGCTCGGGAATGCCCAAGGAAAAACACTACAAATAAAGGCGGTGCGCAATTATAGGGAGAAAACGTTCAAGGTTGGGATCGATTGATTGCACAGGGGCCTTGTCTTGATGAAAATCCTAAGAAACACAATTGGCGAAAACACACTAGCGGCAAATGAAACTTCACTTTTTAAATAGAACCTCTGTATCCGATCGCTCGTTCTCGATTAACCATAATGTGTACCCCAATTTTTTAAGGGTCTGGCATTATCATCCCGAAATAGAACTGGTCGTCATCCTTAAGAGTACGGGAACGCGCTTCATTGGCGACAGTATCGAAAAGTTTCAAGAGGGGGAGGTGGTCCTCATAGGGAAAAACGTGCCCCATATGTGGTTGAACGACGAAGTGTACTTTCAGCCCGACAGTACCCTTGAGGCCGAGGCCTTTGCCGTACATTTTACAAGGGATTTTTTGGGAAAGGACTTTTTCAATATCCCCGAAATGAAGCAGATATCGGAACTTTTGGACCGGGCGAACAGGGGGATAAGGTTCAATGGGCTCACAACGGCACAGGTGCGTAGGATAATCGACCTTATCGATTGCGATTTTACCACCCGGGTATATAGAATTATCGAGGTGCTCCACGACCTGGCCAAGCATGGGGAGTATGACCTGTTGGCGAGTACGAGCTTTTTGAGCAGCTTTCAAAAGACCGGTAATTCACGCATGGACAAAATATATGCCTACGTGTTCGAAAATTTTAATAGCGGGATCAGTGCCAGTGACGTGGCCCGAATGTCGGGCATGAACAAATCGGCGTTTAGTAGGTTCTTTAAAAAAGCACATAGAAAGTCGTTTACCCGGTATCTTAACGAAATCAAGGTAGGCTACGCCTGCAAACTTCTTTTGGAAAACAAGGAAAGCATTACCTCAATAGCCTACCTCTCGGGCTTTAACAATATTTCAAATTTTAACCGGCAGTTTAAGGTAATTAGCGGCATGTCCCCTTCCGAGTATTTAAAATACCATTTGTCCAAAGGCTGACAAAGGGTTTTTGTAATTGCAAAAAAAGTATTGAAACCGGTATTTTTTGTGGTGGTCGGACCGGCGGATGATTGTTAGTTTTAGCCTGCCTTAAAGGCTTTTAAAAGCCTTGTAACGGGGGCCTAGGTTCCGATTATCGGTTTTTTTGATTCGGGATCGTGGTTTTCGACCTATTCCTAAATGGTATTTTTTTGAATTTCCCATAGCACCTAAAAGACAGGGGGGCGGGAAGATCGATCGGCAGCTTTGCGCCATGTGGATATAATTTAAGAATTTGTCGTTACTCAAAACCTAAAAAATGCGCTTACCTCAACTTAGACATTTTGCACCGCCGGCCCTAGCTGTCTTGCTTTTGGGCATGGGAATTGTTGTCGGCACCCGTCCCTTGGGCGCACAGGGCAATGCCACCTCTGATGGCGATGGCCAAAGGTTTTATACAAATACCGGCCAAGGCCCCATGTGGGTCAAGGACCGACTGATCCAAAACGGGGCACTGCAAACGCCGGAGTATTATTTTACAAGGGAATTTGATGACGAAAGATCAGGGGCTAATATAAAGGGACTCTTCTTCGACGGACTGGCTTACAAAGGAAAACCGACCAAGGTTTTTGCTTGGTACGGGGAACCTGAGAACCTGGAGAAGGGAGCAAAGGTACCGGCCGTGGTTTTGGTACATGGTGGCGGGGGTACCGCGTTTGTCCCTTGGGTCAAGAAATGGACCGATCGGGGGTATATTGCCATGTCCATTGCCTTGGAAGGACAGATTCCCGGAGCGAAGATAGAGGGCGAAAATGGCAAAAAACAGTATCGGACCTTTGAACATTCCGGGCCTAGGCGTCAAGGTTTCTTTGAGGATGTCGTAGTGACGGAATTGGAAGACCAATGGTTTTTTCATGCAGTGGCCGATGCAATGTTGGCCACAAGCCTGTTGAAGGACCTGCCCAATGTCGACGGGGATAAAATTGGCATTACCGGAATTTCTTGGGGAGGTATCCTTACCAATGTGATAACCGGGGTAGATAACCGCTATGCCTTTGCCATACCGGTGTACGGTTGCGGCTTTTTACAGGAAACCCCCAATTATAGTCGCTTGTTAAGCAAGTTGGACAAAGAACAACGGGATTTTTATCTTCGGAATTGGGAACCTTCGCTATACGTGCCGCATCAAAGACAACCTACGCTGTTCGTCAACGGAACCAACGATTTTCACTTTACCATGAACAGTTTTACCAAGACCTTTGAAGCCTCCCCCAACGAAAAATATTTGTACATTGAACATAATATGAAGCATGGGCACCAAGCAGGATGGACGCCCGAATCGATCTATGCCTTTGCCGATTATATTACAAAAAACACGACCCCGCCAGATCTTCCGAAAGAAATGTTGAAGAAAGGAAGAAAGCGGCTGCGCTGCCGTTACCAAGGCGATATCGACGCTGCCTTTCTCTATTATACCACCGATACGGGCGATTGGGGCAAGGACAATTACCAATGGGTAGAAACCCCGGCCCAGGTATCGGATACCCAAAAAACAATTTCGGCAAAGCTTCCCGAAAAGGCCGTGGCCTACTTTGTAAATGTCATCAATTCGGATGGTATCATGTACAGTTCGCCGATGAAAATGCCAGGGGCTGAGTAAGCCCAAAAACCAACGACTTTGTAACTCATTAAAAAACTTTGCGATTCAAAACCTAAGAACCAAGCCCATGAAACAGAAAAATACCGGCATCAGCGCATTATCGATACTGTTGGTAATGCTCATCCTACAGAATGCCTCCCCCTTGTTCGGCCAAAAAAAGGAAAAAAATATGGACGAAATGTGGGGCCACCAAAATACATTGGGGGCGAACGCGCCCGCCTCTAGAACAAAACTCTTTGACGAGGGCAATTATGCCATGTTCATTCACTGGGGCATCTATTCAAAGATTGCGAATAAGTGGAAAGACAGTACCTATTACGGTATTAGCGAATGGATAATGAACCCCCGACGGGCCAATATTCCCGTAGCGGAGTATAGGGCCGAGGCAAAAACCTTTGATCCGGTCAATTTTGATGCCATGGCCATTGCCCAGTTGGCCAAGGATGCCGGGATGAAGTATATCGTGGTTACCAGCAAGCACCACGATGGCTTTGCCATGTACGATTCAAAAAGCAACGACTTCAATATCGTAAAGGCCACGCCCTTTGCCCGTGACCCGATGAAGGAATTGTCACAGGCCTGCAAGGAACTGGGGCTGGGGTTTGGCTTTTACTATTCGCACAATCAAGATTGGACCTTTCCCGGGGGTAACGGAGGGCCGAAGGTAAACGAAAAGGGGAAAGCGGTCGGGTTCGATTACTACTTCAAGAAAAAATGCCTTCCACAGGTCAAGGAAATCGTAACCCAATATGGCGATATCGCCATGGTCTGGTTCGATACGCCCGGCAATATGGAGAAAAAATACGTGGAAGAATTGGTAGAGGTCGTGCGCAAGCACCAGCCCAATGCCATGATTTCAGGCCGGGCGGGCCACGGTTTGGGCGATTATAAGTCTTTGGGCGATATGAACATCCCCAGAAAAAATATTGAAGGGCTCTGGGAAACCGTAGACGTTACCAACGATTCTTGGGGCTACGCCTGGTACGACCAAAACTGGAAAAGTCCAAAGCGGATCTTAAAAAGCATCATTTCGACCGTGGCCCGTGGTGGGACTTACATGTTAAACGTAGGGCCGGCACCGGACGGAACAATTCCAGTAGAGGCCCAACAATCGCTCAGGGCATCCGGCGAATGGATCGCTAGGTATTCCCAGGTCATATACAACGCGGGAGCTTCGCCATGGGGCCGTGCCCTGCCATGGGGCGATGTAACCGTAGCGGAAGACGGCAAGTTGAACCTTTGTGTTTACCAATGGCCCCTAGATGGCAAACTATGGCTTCCAGGGCTGAAGAACAAGGTTAAGTCCGCCGATTTATGGGTAGACGGAAAGCGTCAAGCCTTGGAAACTACGACGCATAAGGGTTGGCTGGCCATTTCCTTGCCGGCAAGAAGGGTCGATAAATTGGTCTCGGTCGTTGAGCTTGAAATGGAGGGAAGCCCCGAGGTGGCCGTTTCCAATGCCCTAGACCCTGTTTTCTCCACGGTGCTTCCGGTTGACTTTGCTTCGGCCGAGAAATGTGCCATTACCGAGAAAAGATGGATGGAGAAGTTTGGGGAATGGAAGCATATCGAACAGGCCCAAGATTGGAAGGAAGGAAGTAAAGTGACTTGGGAGATAGAGGTGAAAGATCTGGGCTATTATCAAACCGAATTGAATTATGCGGGCGAAGGCCGCTTGGTTTGGAACATTACTTCAGACGAGGGAGTGGTCGTCCAGAACCAGCAGAATTCCTCGGCGGTGTATAATTACTATGAAATGGGACTCATAAAGTTTAACAAGCCCGGAAAGCATACCATAACGGTTTCTTTGGTAGGCGGAAAAAGAAAGAACGCCAGCCTAAAAGAAATACGTTTTACTCCCTTTGAAAGTATGGAATAGGCTTAGGTTAAAGTTGTATTTCGAGGCGACAAAATAAGAGGTAAAAAATCGGGATCTTAAAAAGTGAAATAATGAAATTATCGAAACAAAACATCGCCATAGTTTTATTCAGCTTGTTTGCGATAGCCGTACAATCGCAAAAGAGCCAAAAACCCAATATCGTTATAATTTATACCGATGACCAAGGGTATGGGGATGTAAGTGCCCTTAATCCGGATGCTAAATTCAATACGCCCAATATGGATAAATTGGCCAATGAGGGCATCATCTTTACCGATGGGCATAGCAGTGATGCGGTTTGCTCACCGTCTAGGTACTCGCTGTTAACGGGGCGCTATAGCTGGCGTACCTCTTTGAAAAAGGGAGTTTTGGAAGCCGACGGGCCTTGCTTGATAGAAAAGGACAGGATGACCATAGCTTCCCTGCTCAAGGCGAATGGCTACAAAACGGCCATGATAGGAAAATGGCATCTTCAAATGGAGTTTGAAGGGAGTTTGGGCAAGGACCGCGACTGGTCGAAGCCTTTTACCGACGGACCGATCGAGAGGGGATTCGATTATTTTTTTGGTATCCCGGCTTCCATGAACTACGGTATTCTCACGTATTTGGAAAATGATAGGGTCTTGGACCCACCTGTCTTATGGACAAAAAAGAAGGCCGACAAAAGACCAAGGGCATTTAGTGATAGTATTAATCCGAAAGGGTATCGAATGACACCGCCCTATAGAAGCACCCGCATAAAAGGCACAGGGGGCTGGGTAGAAGTGGCGCCCTCGTTCAACGATGAATTGGTCTTAAAGACCTTTGCGGAGAAGGCGGTTGACTATATTAACGAATCGGCCGCGGAGGCCAAAACCGGTAAGCCCTTCTTTTTATACCTGCCATTGACGAGTCCACATTTACCACATTGCACCCATCCCGATTTTCAAGGACGCAGTAACTGCGGCAATTATGGCGATTTTATGGAGGAAACCGATTATAGGATCGGCCAAGTACTTGAGGCCTTAAAGACAAACGGGATAGAAGACAATACCTTGGTGATATTTTCATCCGACAACGGCGCCGAAACCAACTATGTCTATCAGAGGGAAAAATACGGACACCATAGCAGTTTGAATTTTAAAGGAGGCAAAAGGGATATTTACGAAGGAGGACACCGAGTACCCTTTATCATGCGATGGCCCAAGGTCGTACAAGCGGGAACCCGGTCGGACCTACCGGTTTGCCAGACCGATTATTTGGCCACCATTGCCGATATCGTCGGTGCCGAACTCCCCGATAATGCCGGAGAGGACAGTTACAGCCTCTTGCCGATTTTAAAAGGAAATGCGTATGACCAAACGCTGAGGGGCCCCGTGGTACACCATTCGGTATCGGGCCATTTTGCCATTCGCAACGGAAAATGGAAATTGAATATGCTTCGGGGATCGGGGGGATCGCTAAAACCAAAATTTATAAAACCCAAGGAAGGCGAGGCTCTATTCGAACTTTATAACATAGAGGAAGATCCAGGGGAGACCACCAATCTTTATTTTGATTATCCCGATCAAGTAGAAAGGCTTACGCAACAACTGACCAAGATTATTAAAGAGGGGCGGACCACGCCCGGAAATCCGCAACCCTATATAACCGAGGGCTGGAACTTGCCCGAATGGGTGAATTAAGTCCTTGGCCAATTCAATCGGGCATATAGCTAACCTAAAAAAACAATTATGAAATCGAGAATGACGATAACGCTTTTAGCATGTTTCTTAGTGCTTTCGTGCCAACGGGCTTCCAAGACCAAGAAGGCCGAAGAGGTGGGCCAGGATGGTCGTCCCAACATCATATTCATTTTTGCCGATGATTGGGGCTACGGCGACCTGGGTGTTCATGGCAGTACCTTTTGCAAGACCCCCAACCTTGATAAAATGGCCGCGGAGGGCATCGATTTTCAAAACTTCTCCGTGGTCAATCCTGTCTGTTCGCCCAGTAGGGTCGGGGTCATGACGGGGCAGTTTCCGGCCCGCCATAGTGTACACGGGCATTTTGCATCTGTAGAATCCCATATGAAAAGGGGAATGCCCGATTGGCTAAACCCCCAGGCTCCCATGCTTCCAAGAATGCTAAAGGAAGCGGGCTATGCCACGGCCCATTTTGGGAAATGGCATCTTTCCAATACCCATGTAGAAGATGCACCGAGTCCACTCGAATATGGCTATGACGAATACGGGGCGTTTAACCTGCCGAGCAAGCTGCATCAAATGCAGGCCGACTCGACGCTGTATAAAACGATTGATTTTGTAAAACGAAACAAGGAGAAGCCGTTTTTTGTAAACGCTTGGATCCACGCCACCCATACCCCGCATTATCCCAAGGAAAAGTACATGCGGCAATTTGCCCATTTAAACGGGCAGCAACAGGTTTATGCGGCCGTGGTCGCCGAATATGACGCCCGAATCGGGGAGTTGTTCGAAACCTTGAAAAACTTGGACTTGGATGAAAATACCTTGGTCGTTTTCTCTTCGGACAACGGACCCGAGATCACGGGTGAAAAAAAGATTATAGAGGACAATTCCACAGGTCCGGGTATGGGCACCTATTACTCCGTGGGCGAAACGGCGGGACTCAAGGGGGAAAAACGGTCTTTGTTCGCAGGCGGGGTGCGTATCCCCTTTCTAGTGCGTTGGCCGGGTAAAACACCTTCGGGCGTAGTGGACAAAACTACCGAATTGGCTACCGTCGATCTACTGCCGACCTTTTTGGAGTTGGCAAAGGCGACCTATCCCGAAAATTATGAGCCTGATGGGGTGAGCATCGTATCGGCTATCAAGGGACAACCCTTCGAGCGGAAAAAACCGATTTTCTGGGATTGGCGTTATCCCAGCGAGCGGCCCGATTTTTGGCCGGGCGCGGGTATACAGGAAGGGAATTGGAAGTTGTTGGCAAACGAGGAATCGGGAAGGGTGGAGCTCTATGATATTTCTTCCGATTGGGCGGAGCAGAAGGATGTCTCCGCAGAAAATCCCGAAAAAGTAAAGGAGCTGATGGAAAAGTTCAAGGCCTTTGAAAGGTCCCTGCCCAAAAATCCACCTGCCGATTGCTTCTCAAAAGCACGGCATGCCCTATCCGAAAAAAAATAAGGAAATACGGTCGTTTAACGATTGGCCACAATGCCCCAAAGCCAAAAAAAGCTCCCCTGCGGGAGCTTTTTGGGTTTTATATCCGCCCTAAATGAAAATGGCGAATGCCATAGGGCAAGTTATCCACGATATTTTCGAGTAGGGGGAATGTCAGTTTATTGGAGATTGATTGCCAAAGTAGGCTATAGAACCTGCATAAGGCAAAAAAAATATTGAATCAGGTATTTTTTTTGGTGGTTTGCTGTTTTCCACATCCTTAGTTTTGGATTTGTTGTTTTGATAAATTATTCACTGAATATTTAGCGATTTGAAAATATTTAGGGGTGTTTAGAAGTAATTTATAAAAACGATTGACATACTGATCCAACCACTTTAATTACTAAGAATATGAAAAAACGCAAAACCAAGACTTCTTCCTTTGTACTGGGAGCAAAGGAACTGTATAAGGTGTGCTTCTATGCCTTCCTTATACCTACGTTTATTTTCCAGGCCCATGCGGCTACCATTCCCCTGGAATCGCCAACCGCAAGGTTTTACGATGTGCAACAGCAAATTACGGGTACTGTACTGGATAGTTCGGGAATACCCTTGGCAGGGGTGAACGTACTGCTTGACGGTACCACGACGGGAACACAGACCGACTTTGATGGAAACTATACCATTACCGCGGGTAGTGGCGATGTGCTGGTCTTTTCGTATATAGGAATGAAAACGCAGTCGATTGCGGTAGGTACGTCGGGCACTATCGATGTTACCATGGAGGAAGATGCTGCGAGTTTGGACGAGGTGGTGGTCATAGGCTACGGTTCGCAGAAGAAAAGTGACCTTACCGGGGCCGTGGGCTCTGTCTCGGCAGATGAGCTTCAAGAGCGTCCGGCGGCATCGTTAACGCAATCCTTGTCGGGTAAAATGCCAGGTGTAAGTGTTTCCATCAATTCCGGTAGGCCGGGCGGGAAATCGAACATTAGGATTAGGGGGAATTCGTCGGTTAGTCTTTCCAACGACCCTTTGTTCGTGGTCGATGGCATTATCTTGGTCTCCACGGGATTGGCCAACAATAGCTCGCCCATCGATTACATCAATCCCAACGATATCCAATCGATAGAAGTGCTAAAAGACGCCTCGGCCACGGCAATCTACGGTTCGAGGGGAGCCAACGGGGTTGTTTTGATCTCTACCAAAAGGGGAAGCCAGACAGGGGGGCGAATCAGTTATGACAGCTATTACAGTCTTGGTAACCTGGCTAAAAAGGTCGACGTGCTAAACTCAGCGGAATTTTTGATGATCGAGGAAGTCGCCTATCAAAATGCCGAAAAATACGATGCGGTAGGATTTGCCAATGGAAAGTATACCGATCCCACCCTAAAAAGAAATGATCCAAGACTGTTCGATGCCGACGGAAACCCGCTGTACGATACGGACTGGCAAGACGAGGTAACCCGTGCGGCATTTACCCAGAACCATCAGCTTTCCTTTACCGGGGGCGGCGAAAAAGGCAGTTACGGTGCCTTTCTAGGATACATGGACGAGGAGGGCATCATGAAGGATTCGTGGTTAAAGCGGTATTCCGGCCGTTTTGTCTTCGATTCCAGTATTAGGGATTGGCTCAAAGTAGGCGGTAGTCTCAGTTATAACAATCAAAAGGAACGCATCATACACGATTCGTGGGTCGGTAGGAATATGATCGAGAACATTCCGATAATCCCGGTCAAATATCCCGATGGCAGTTGGGCCAGTAATGCCGATTATCCGGGAATGGAGGGTGGTCCCAATCCGGTTCGGGTCGGCGAGGAGTACAAAAAATACTTACGTACCAATACCGTACTCGGCAATATTTTTGCCAACATCACCCTGGCCAAGGGACTGGATTTCAGAACTTCCATAGGTGTAAACAACGTAGAGCAAAAAACCGATGAGTATGCCGGGCGCGAACTGAACTTTATCGGCACGGCCACCAATGGCTATGCCACCAGGGCCACCAACGAATATACCTCCTGGCAATTTGAAAACTACCTTACCTATACAAAGGAAATTGCCGATGTACACTCGATTACCGGTCTTTTGGGCCTTTCTTGGCAACATATAAACAATACCGGCTTCAGTGCCCGTGCCGAGAATTTTTCCGACGATTTTTTTGGTTTCAACAATTTGGGAGCGGGGTCCGTAGTGGGCACCCCAAGCTCGAGCGCATTTGCCTACGGTCTGAATTCGTATTTTGGAAGGATCAATTACGGACTGCAAAACAAATATTTGTTGACGGTTACGGGCCGTGTTGACGGGTCTTCAAAATTCGGGGAAACGAACAGGTATGCATTTTTTCCATCAACCGCCTTGGCGTGGAAAGTCTCGGAAGAAAATTTTCTGAAGGAATCCTCCACGATTTCAAATCTTAAGCTAAGGGCCAGTTACGGGGTAACCGGTAACTCTGAAATACCGGCGTACGGTGCATTGCCCGGGTTGGGCAACTATGCCTACGTGGTCAATGACGCCGTCGTAAACGGTATCGGTATCGACCGCCTGGCCAATCCCGATTTAAAATGGGAAAAAACGAAGCAGGTAGATGCCGGAATCGAAGTAGGCCTGTTTGACGGACGAATCGCATTCGAGGCCGATGTTTACCGTAAGTTGACCGAAGACATGCTGCTGAACTCGCCCGTTCCTACAAGCAGTGGTTATGCCTCCGTGTTTCGGAACATTGGCAGTATGGAAAACAAGGGAATCGAGTTTTCCTTGGCCACCAAGAATATCGTGAATACCGACTTTTCTTGGAGCACCGACTTCAACATTGCGATCAACAAGAACGAGGTAATTGCCCTTTCCGGAGGAAGCGATATCTTTTCGGGGCGTACCATTATTAGGGAAGGTGAACCCGTCGGTTCCTTCTTTGGCTTGGTCCATTTAGGCACATGGGGAACCGACGAGGCCGATGAGGCCGCAAAGTACTTTAGACTGCCGGGCGATGTTAAAATTGAGGACAGGAACAATGACGGGGTTATAAACCAAGCGGATAGAACAATTATAGGTAAAGGTATTCCCGATGGCTATGGGAGTTTGATCAATACGTTCCGTTATAAAAACTTCGAGTTGTTGGTAGACCTGCAATTTCAATACGGCAACGATATCATGTACATTACTACACGTCCGCAAGAAAACCGTCAGGGTATAGCCAATAGCCTTGCCACGGTATTGGATGCATGGACACCTGAAAATCAGGATACCCCGATCGCCCAATGGAGACCCGTGTCTGCAGGCTATGACAATTTGGATACCTCGCACATGATACAGGACGGATCTTTTATTAGGGGCAGAAACCTATTGCTGAGCTATAATTTTTCTACCGATATAGCCGAAAAACTCAAGCTGAGCAGGCTTAAGATATACACATCGGCCCAGAACTTTTTTGTAAGTACCAAGTATCAGGGCTATGACCCGGAAGTGCAGACCAGTGATACCACCTTCGGACAAGGTGAGGTGAATTTTGACCAATATCCAAAGCCCAGGGTATTCATGATCGGCTTGAACGCCACTTTCTAAACAAAAAACGACAAACATGAAAAATTTGATAAAAACCAAAGTTTACCCAGTGTTGATGGCCTTTCCCATGATCATGGCCGTAGGATGTTCCGACTTTCTAGAAGAAGCCGACCCCTCCAACATTACCGCAGATAGTTATTTCAAGACCGCCGAACATGCGGAGTCAGCCGTATATTCCATCTACTCAAGCCTTAGGGACGTACGTGGAGGCTCCTACGGGGGAAGCCCGTGGCTTATGCTCGAATTTGCCACAGGGTTGGCAGATAGCGACCTGGGCCAGGCCGATAATAGCAATATCATACGCAATTTGACCAATACCTCCGACAACGCCTATGGCAAGGCCTACTGGGATAGTAGCTACCAAGGTATCGCCAATGCCAATTTGGCCATTGCGAACATACCGGGCATCGAGATGGATGCGAATGAAAAAAATCAACTCTTGGGAGAAGCCCGTTTTTTAAGGGCCTACTATTATTACAACCTGGTTAGGATATTTGGAAGCGTTCCGTTATTGACCGATCCCATCGATCTAAGTTCGGAAGACCTGTATGCGCCCCAGGCAAAGGTAGAGAACATTTATTCGCAGATAGTAGAGGACCTTGTCGAAGCTGAATCTTCCGGACTGCCATTTAACGATGCAACTGGAAAGGTTACCCTGGGCGCCGTAAAATCATTGTTGTCCAGCGTATACCTGACCATGGCGGGCTATCCCTTGCAAAAAGGGGATGAATATTACCAGAAAGCGGCGGAAAAGGCCAAGGAGGTCATCGATTCGGGAGAATACGATTTGTTTCCGTCCTATGGAGATTTGCACGACCCCGAAAAAAACAATATTGGCGAGAACATTTTTATGGTACAGTATGAGGCCTTTGTCGATCCGTCGAATTGGCAGCCCCTGATTATACCCTATAACATGAATATTTCGGCGTATTCGGAACAGACGGGGGCCATATATGCCAACCAGGAATTTATCAACTCCTATGACCCCGACGACAAGAGGGTGGCCGAAAAGGAATTTTATTACACCACGTACACCTCAAAGTTCGACAGGACCGATACTATTGTCCTAGGGGGGCATTTCTTGTACAAGCATTTTGATATTGTGGCCAACCTCGAAACGGCGAGTAGTGACCTGAACTGGGATTTGATCCGATATGCCGAGGTGCTTTTGATCTATGCCGAGGCCTCGAACGAAGTGTCAGGGCCGACACCGGAAGCCTATAATGCGATAAACAGTATTAGGACGCGGGCTGAACTTCCTGAGTTATCCGGACTGGGCAAGGACCAGTTTAGGGAAGCCGTTTGGAAAGAGAAGTGGCATGAACTAAGTTATGAGAACGTAACCTGGTTCGATATGGTACGCTTGCGAAAGGCCCTTAATGTATCGACCGGGGATTTTGAGGATTTTGTGGGCCACGAATTCGCCTATGGCCCGACCCTTACCGAACGGGAATTGTTGTTTCCCATTCCAACGGACGAGTTGCGCAACAATGTGAACCTTGTACAGAACCCGGGTTATTAATACCTTGAACGTCGAAGAAAACCGGCGCCCCTTGTTTAAAAAGAGCAAACCTAAATCACGTATTAATTATGATTATGAAGATGTATAAATTAGTAGAAGTTATGGCCGGCGCCATACCTCCCCATCACCATTTTACGACAAAAGGACTTTTGGCATTTTTGGTCTTGACCTTGGGGATGGCTCCCGCCCTAAGGGCACAGGATGCGGCTCGGAAAAAACCGAACGTAATCGTGGTAATTACCGACGATCAGGGTATGGGCGATTTGGGATGCTACGGCAATCCCTATGTAAAAACCCCTAACATAGACAAGTTCTATAAAGATGCGGTGCGCTTTACGAATTATCACGTGTCGACTACCTGCGCACCAAGTAGGGGGGCGATCATGACCGGAAGGCATACCAATCGCCTCAATGTATTTCATACCATAGCGGGGCGCTCCCTGCTTTTTGAGGATGAGGTGATCCTACCCCAGATCTTTGCCCAAAACGGGTATACCAATGGGATGTTCGGTAAATGGCACTTGGGCGATAACTACCCTTTCCGTCCAGAGGATAGGGGCTTTCACGAAGTGGTACGCCATGGGGGCGGAGGCATTACCCAAGGACCCGATTACTGGGGCAACGATTACTTCGACGATACCTATTGGCACAACGGTAAAACGGAAAAGTACGAAGGCTACTGTACCGATGTGTTCTTTTCCGAAGCCATGGATTTTATAGAGACCAACAAAGACAAGCCTTTTTTCTGCTATATCGCGACCAATGCACCCCATGGGCCCTTGAATGTGCCCAAAGATTATTTGGATATGTACAAGGGGATCAAAGGCCTGGAAGAGAGGTTCCAGCGCTTTTATGGGATGATCACCAACATAGACGACAACTTTAAGTTGTTGGAGCAAAAGTTGGATGAACTCGATATTGCCGATAACACCATCCTGATCTTTACGACCGACAACGGTACCGCAGGAGGCAACAAGGTTTTTGATGCCGGACTTAGGGGAGGGAAAGGAAGCGAATATGAAGGAGGCCACCGCGTACCCTTCTTTATTCGTTGGCCCGATGGAAAGCTTACCGGAGGAAAGGATATCGATAAACTGGTGGCGCATTACGACCTTTTGCCCACTTTCGTCGATTTGCTGGGATTGGATTTCAACCCCGTAAAACCCTTGGACGGCAAAAGCCTGAAACCCTTGCTTTACGGCAACGGGGAAGAGTGGCCGAACCGGGTGTTGTACATGGATACCCAACGATTGCAAGATTTGGTAAAGTATAGGAAATACACGGTTATGGACGACAACTGGCGCTTGGTAAACGGTACCGAACTCTACGACATGAACAAGGATCGGGGCCAAACTACGAACGTGTACGACCAACATCCCGAAGTGGTCGAAAAATTGGCCTTGGGCTATGAAAAATGGTGGCAGTCCCTATTGGATGAAAAAGCCAACGAACGCTATGCCTATATCAAGGTCGGTTCGCCCCAAGAGAACCCCAGTCGTATCTCTTCCCACGATATGTTAACCGGTAAGTTTACCCATATGTGGCACCAATATGGGGCGGCCACTGCGGTTCAGGCCACCGGAAAATGGAAGATCGAATTTGTTGAGGACGGGGAGTACAAGATAAGTTTGAGAAGGTTTCCCCGCGAAAGCGGATTGGCTATAAACGAAACCTTTCCAGCGGAGAAAAAAAGGATCGAATTGGACCGTACCATGCCGGCCAGTACCAAATCCGATTTCGAAAGTGCCTATATTTTTATAGCCGACCTCGAAAAAACGGCGAAAATTGCCGAAGACCAGAAAGAGGTCTCCTTTACCGCCAATATTCCGGCCGGTAAATATAATATGGAGGCCCAATTGATCGATAGGGACAAAAGGGTGCACCCCGCTTACTACGTGTATATTGAAAAGCTGTAATTGACAGGGCTGTTATAAAGGCGATCAATGTACAAGCTTAAGCATATAAAAGAGTATGATCACATAGCAAGTGCCACAAGGCTGTGGTGCTTGCTTTTTTTGTTCGCGGTAAATTTTTCCATGGTCGCACAGCTTGTTCCGGACCCCTATGCGGAAACGGATGGCGGGCTTGTGAATGGCGAACCAGTGGCTATCCCTATCGATCCTGAAGCTATTAATGTGCTTTCGGCGGGAAGTGCACTGAAAAGCGGCGACCTGGGCTCCAAGGTATTGAACTTTATGTTTCTATGGGTAGAATCCACGGCCTCCGGGACGCACACCCTGTCGTGGCAGGTACAGGCGCCTTCCTCCGGGGTTTATAAGGTAACTGGGGAAATACTGGGTAAGGATGCCCTTATGGAACTACACTGTAATGGTGAAAAAAGAAACATCGAGGTACGATCGGATGACTGGGGCAGATTGGATTTAGGAAATGTTCGACTTCAAAAAGGGAGGAATAAGTTGGTGTTGAAAATTCGTTCGGACGAAGTTGTCAAGGTTTCGGCCTTGGAGCTTACAAGACCCGGCGTCGGGCAGGCGATTGTCGATCAGGCCATGTCGGTCAGGCAAGACCCCGACTGGTTTAAGGATGCTGGATACGGACTTATGTTTCAATGGACCAATAGGGCAACGCCCAAAGAAGGGGATACCCTTAAGGATTGGGAGCAAAAAGTAAACGATTTTGATGTCCAACGGTTTGTCAATAGGGTCGAAGAAACCGGGGCGGCCTATGTTATTTGGTCGATTACCTGGGGCCAGCAGTATATTTCCGCACCCATAGCTGCTCTTGATAAATTGATTGGGGGCCGTACTACCGAACGCGATTTGCTGGGTGAAATGGCCGATCTGCTCCACGCCAAGGGCATTAAGCTGATTTTCTATTACCATTATGGCTATGATTGCTACCATTCCAAAGACCCTGAATGGATGGAGGTTGCAGGGGGGTATGAAGCGGACAAAAGCAGATTGTATAAAAATGTAAACGATATTATCGCCGAAGTGGGGAGAAGGTACGGGGATAAATTGAACGGATGGTTCTTTGACGGGGCACAACGTTACTACGATTCCCGTTTCGATAATTCACAGGGCGGGCCGCTCAGCGCTTCGTTCAAGAAGATGGGCGAGGCGGCCAGAACAGGCAATGCCAGGAGGATATTGACCTACAATTCATGGATTTTGCCGCGGGTAACGGAGTTTCAAGATTATTACGCGGGTGAAGGGCTACAGCAATTTACAAATTTGGACGGGGGGCGCTTTGTCGAAGGTAAGCACAAAGGGCTGATGGCCCATACCTGTTTCCCCCTTGAAGAAAGATGGGGGCACATTGATTTTAACAGGCCTATTAAAAAGCCCAAATACTCAATTGACGAATTGGTCGGCTACGTAAAGCATGCCCAAGAAAACCGATATCCCCTTTCCATCAACCTCGAAATGTACGAAGATGGATCGGTATCCAGCGAATCCTTAAAGTTGTTAAAAGAGCTCCGGCAAAGGATCCGGTAGGCAATGGCTCGGGAGGGGCCGAAGGGAAAAAGGTCATGAACGGCTAGGAATTATCGATAGCCCGATAGCACCCGTTTTTTTGTGACCATTTTGTGGTCAATACGGCATGGAAAGGGTCTTTTGGGTAAAAAAAGTATTGAATTGGGCACATTATATAGTGGCTTTAAAAAAAGCGGGGTCTTAATTTCGCCTTGTTAATTATAGAACATATGTCAAAAAAAATAACGATTACGGATGTTGAGGTAAAAGACGTCCGTTTCCCTACAAGTAAATCCTTGGACGGTTCCGATGCGATGAACCCCGATCCCGATTATTCAGCCGCCTATGTGATCTTAAAGACCGATTCGGAAGACGGTTGGGAAGGCCACGGTTTAACCTTTACCATTGGTAGGGGCAATGAACTGTGTGCCGCCGCGATCCAATCGTTGGCTCCCTTGGTCTTGGGAAAGACACTTGAAAGCTTTACCGCCGACATGGGTGCCTTTTGGAAGATGATTACGGGCGATAGTCAACTGCGATGGTTGGGGCCCGAGAAGGGCGTGATTCATTTGGCCACGGGTGCCATGGTAAATGCCGTTTGGGATCTGTACGCCAAGGCCGAGGGGAAGCCCTTGTGGAAATTATTGGCCGATATGGGCCCCGAAGAGCTGGTAAAGTGCGTCGACTTTACATACATCACCGATGCCATCACTCCTGCCGAGGCACTTGCCATGTTAAGGGAAAAGGCCGGTACCAAGCAAGAACGAATTGCCCGTTTGAAAGAATCGGGTTATCCGGCCTATACCACTTCCGCAGGTTGGCTGGGGTATTCCGACGAAAAGATGCGCAGGCTTTGCAGGGAGGCGAAGGAGGCCGGATTCGACCATATGAAGATCAAGGTGGGCTCCGATTTGCAGGACGATATGCGCCGTGCCGCGATCATCCGCGAAGAAATAGGGCCCGATCTAAGGTTGATGATGGATGCCAACCAAAAATGGGATGTTGATGAGGCCATCGAAAATATGGGCGAGCTGAAAAAGTTCGACCCCTATTGGATCGAGGAACCAACGAGTCCCGATGATGTTTTGGGCCATGCCAAGATCGCCAGGGCGGTGGCGCCTATCAAGGTCGCTACCGGCGAGCACTGCCAGAACAGGGTAATGTTCAAGCAATTGATGCAGGCCAACGCCATAGGAATATGCCAGATCGATAGCTGTAGGGTAGGGGGCGTCAATGAAATATTGGCCATCTTGCTCATGGCGGCAAAGTTCAATATTCCCGTTTGTCCACATGCCGGTGGGGTGGGACTCTGCGAATATGTACAACATTTGTCAATGATCGACTATATTGCCATAAGCGGTTCGCTGGAAAATCGTATTATTGAATATGTAGACCACTTGCATGAGCATTTTTTTGATCCGGTGGTCATAAAGGACGGGGCCTATATGCCACCTAGTATGCCAGGCTATAGCATAACGATGAAACCTGGATCTTTGGCGGAATATACTTATCCCAATGGAAGTTATTGGCAAAAGGAATTAGAGATACAACAATCGTAAATAGCTATGAAGTTTAGTTTAAATAACAAACAGGCAGTGGTTACCGGTGGAGGTAGCGGTATCGGTAAGGCCATTAGCCTGGCCCTTGCCGAACAAGGTGCCGTTGTCCACATCTTGGAAATGAGCGAGGAAAATGCAGAGGATACCGCGGCCCATATAAAGGATATGGGGGGTAGCGCATTTACTTATGGATGCAATGTGGCCGTACAGGAAGAGGTGAAGGCCGCTTTTACGGCGATAACCGCTGAAAGGCCAATCGACATCCTGATCAACAATGCCGGCATCGCCCACGTGGGAAATTTGGAAAAATGTACCGAGGAAGACTTGGACCGCCTGTACAATGTGAATATCAAGGGAGTCTATAATTGTATGCAAGCCGGTATCGCATCGTTAAAGAAAACCAAGGGGGTAATCGTCAATATGGCCTCGATCGCATCGTCGGTGGGGATCAACGATAGGTTTGCCTACTCGATGACCAAGGGGGCCGTTCTGACCATGACCTATTCCGTGGCCAAGGATTATTTGGCGGACGGTATCAGGTGCAATTGCATTTCCCCGGCCCGGGTACATACGCCATTTGTGGATGGGTTTATAAGTAAAAATTATCCCGGCAAGGAAAAGGAAATGTTCGAAAAGCTGTCGAAGACCCAGCCCATCGGCCGTATGGCCAAACCGGAAGAGGTGGCTAATTTGGCCGTCTACCTCTGTTCGGATGAGGCCTCCTTTGTTACGGGAAGCAATTTTCCCATAGACGGAGGATTTATTAACTTAAACGGCTCGTAGAATAACCGGGGCCCAAAAAATAAACATACAAGCGAATTAAAATATAAAAGACATATATGAAGTTAATCAGATTTGGAAGTACAGGTGCTGAAAAGCCCGGGGTTCAATTGGAAAACGGGACCCGATTGGATGTTTCGGAGTTTATATCGGATTACACCGAGGAATTTTTTGGAGGCGATGGCATTGCCCGCTTAAAGGAATGGCTCGGTAAGAACCAGGAAAATTGCCCCGTCGTGTCGAACGATGTACGTTTAGGTCCCCCTTTGGCGCGTCCGTCCAAAATCGTCTGTGTAGGTCTCAATTATGCCAAACACGCGGCAGAAAGCGGTATGGCGATCCCGAAAGAACCCGTACTCTTCTTTAAATCGACCTCGGCCATTGTCGGCCCCAATGACGACCTTGTCATACCCAAGAATAGCCAAAAGACCGATTGGGAGGTTGAGCTGGCCGTCGTTATCGGCAAAAAGGCCTCCTATGTAGAGGAAAAAGACGCTTTGGCCCATGTCGCCGGTTATGTACTGCACAACGACTATAGCGAGCGCGCCTTTCAAATAGAGCGGGAAGGCCAATGGTGCAAGGGAAAAGGATGTGATACCTTCGCCCCTATAGGGCCGTTTATCGCTACGGCGGACGAGATCGAGGACCCGAACAACCTGGACCTATGGCTCAAGTTGAACGGGGAGACCCTTCAAGACAGCAACACTTCCGACTTTATCTTCAACATTCAGGAAGTGGTCAGCTATATCAGTCAGTTTATGACCTTATTGCCCGGGGATATTATTTCTACCGGAACACCCTCAGGGGTAGGCTTGGGCTTTGACCCGCCAAAATACCTTAAGGCCGGCGATGTCGTTGAGCTGGGTATCGAGGGATTGGGCAGCTCAAAACAACATGTAAAGGCATATCAATAAATAGAGGAAAATGGATTTAAACTTAAAAGACAAAGTCATCATCGTTACCGGTGGTTCAAAGGGCATTGGCCTTGCGATCAGCCAGGCCTTATCGAACGAAGGGGCCATACCCTATATTATCGGACGGAACAAACCGAACATTATCGGGGTTGCCAAGGAAATTGAAAAGAACGGTGGCCAAGTGGGCTTTGCCTTTGCCGAGTTGACGGATCCGGAACAATGCAAAAAGGCCGTTGAACAGGTCGTTGACCGATTCGGAAGAATAGACGGCCTGGTTAACAACGCCGGGGTCAACGATGGGGTCGGACTTGAAAACGGAAGCTATGAAGACTTTATCGCCTCCCTCCACAAAAGTTTGGTCCATTATTACCTCATGGCGCATTATGCCCTTCCCGAACTTAAAAAGAGCAAGGGGGCCATTGTCAATATAGGCTCAAAGACCTCGGTTACGGGCCAAGGGGGCACATCGGGCTATGCGGCTTCCAACGGGGGCAGAAACGCCTTGACCCGGGAGTGGGCCGTAGAGCTTTTGCCCTATGACATCAGGGTAAACGCCGTCATCGTTGCCGAGTGCTATACCCCGCTTTACGAAAGGTGGATCAGTACTTTTCCCGAACCGGAGAAAAAACTGAAGTCCATTACCGATAAGATACCATTGGGCAAGCGCATGACGGAGGCATCCGAAATAGCCAATACGGTAGTATTTCTCCTATCCGACCTGTCAAGCCATACCACAGGGCAGTTGATTTTTGTAGACGGAGGATACACGCATTTGGATCGGGCACTCACAACTTAACCGGGTGCCCCCAACTCAACCAGGCACTCACAACTTAAACTACTACCTACCATGAAAAACAACCAAAAACCTGCAGTAGTTCCCAAGGAACTGTTTATACCTTTTTTATTGATTACTTCCCTGTTTGCCCTTTGGGGCTTTGCCAACGACATCACCAATCCCATGGTGGCGGCCTTCAAAAGAGTACTGGAGTTGAACAATACCCAGGCTTCCTGGGTTCAGGCGGCCTTCTATGGGGGGTATTTTACCATGGCCTTGCCCGCGGCCTATGTCGTGAAGAAATTCAGTTACAAGGTCGGTATCCTGGTAGGGCTTGCCCTATACGCCATAGGGGCACTGATGTTTTATCCGGCCGCCGAATTGGAGAATTACCTGTTCTTTCTTTTGGCCCTCTATGTGCTCACCTTTGGCCTTGCCTTTTTGGAAACTACGGCCAATCCCTATATTTTGGCCATGGGACCCGAAGAAACGGCCACACAGCGTTTGAACCTTGCCCAGGCCTTTAATCCACTGGGGGCCCTTTCCGGACTCTTTGTGGCCCAGGTGTTTATTTTGGGGGCCTTGCAGTCCGACGATGTCGCTGCCGACGGCACGTATATATATGAGACCCTGTCCGAATCGGCAAAGGCCGTGGTCAAGACTTCCGATCTGATGGTCATACGAAACCCCTATGTAGGCCTAGGGCTGTTCGTTATTCTGATGTTTGTGCTGATCGCCCTGGTTAAGATGCCCGAGGGAAAAAAGGAAAACCAGGTGGGGCTGGGGGAGTCGATCAAACGGATTTTTAAAAAGGAACGCTTCGTAGGGGGCATGTTGACCCAAATGTTCTATGTAGGGGCGCAGATCATGTGCTGGACCTACATCTACCAGTATGCCGAGAACTTGGGGATCAACAATAGGGATGCCGTAAACTATGCCTATGCCGCCTTGGTGATCTTTCTATTGAGCCGGTTTCTGTGTACCTACCTTTTAAAATTCATCAATTCGGGAAAGCTGTTGATGATCTTGTCGATTCTGGCCATCCTTTTCTGTGCCGGCACCATCTTTATTGAGGGAATGGGCGGCCTGTATTCTTTGGTGATGGTTTCCTTCTGTATGTCATTGATGTTCCCCACGATTTACGGAATAGCCCTGTCCGGATTGGGCGACGATGCCAAGTCGGCTTCGGCATTCTTGGTAATGGCCATTGTTGGGGGAGCCTTTATGCCCATGCTGCAAGGACTTATCCTCGACATTGGGGGAACGGGCTATAGCGATGTTCTCATATGGGGGGTTCCTGAGGTGAACTTCTCGTTTATTCTTCCGATGCTCTGCTTTTTTGTAGTGGCCTTTTATGGCTATAGGGCATACAAGACCTATGGTCTGGAATAGGAGAACGGAATTTCGCTTCCTGATAAAACACTATTGAAAGCTTAAATATGAGGGAATGGACATTTCGTTTAACCGACAATGTTGATGATGGCCGTACCCCCAAGTTTATTCCTGCGAACAGAGTTCATGGTACGCTCCAAGGCGTAGACCAGTGATTTGAACGAAGA
This sequence comes from Pseudozobellia thermophila, assembly GCF_900141855.1. GTDB lineage: Bacteria > Bacteroidota > Bacteroidia > Flavobacteriales > Flavobacteriaceae > Pseudozobellia > Pseudozobellia thermophila. The sequence continues at coordinate 705,241 of NZ_FQYU01000002.1, read as the reverse complement.
CGGTTTATGGAGGTAGCGATTGGCGCCGATGGAGAACAAATGTTCTATTTTTGCCCTATCGAGAAGGGTGGAATAAATAATTAGGGGAACCTTGTCGAATTTCTCGTTTTCGCGAATATCCCGAAGGCATTCTTCCCCGTTCATCAGGGGCATGTAGAGGTCCAAAAACACCAAGTCGGGCAAAGGACGGCCCGAATACAGGTCCGCCATTAGGTCAACCCCATTATCGAATATCTTTAGGTCGACATGTGAATCGGCCAATTCCAAGGCTTCGGAAAACAGTTCTTGGTCTTCACGGTCATCGTCTACTAAATATACGGTCTGAACATTTGGGCTTATCGAATCCATACGGCGTTTTTTTTCCTTGGGTAAACAAAAAATCACTTTCATCCTATTGACTTGTCCGAAGGTAGGGGAATACCATCACGGGTGTTGCTTCTAATGGTTTAAGTTTTGATGCTATACCTATTAAGACCAACATCATCGGTGGGTGTACATGCTGGCGACCGATGGCAAGGGTTCCTTTGCGGTTGGCCATCATGGAAAATGACACCCGGTACGGCTTTGGGAGCTTCCCTGTAAAAAATCCTTGGTCAATCCTTTCTTTACTATTATCTTTTTATATTTTTGTTTTTTTATTAATTTTTATTATTGTTTCTGTTTGTAGGGTATCTTGCGTAGAGCAAGAAGTGTTCAGGTACCGATATGGGGGCGCCTTGACCGGTTTAAAAATGACCGATGTCTGCCCGTGCTACTTTGCCGCCTCGTCTTGTCGGAAGTAATCGATAAGGGAAGGATGTAAAAAACAACGAAACGGAATAGGATAACCACTAAAATAGGGTGCTATGTTTTACCAATTGAATTTGAGGCTTCTTCGTATGTTATGTTTCTTGGCGCTGTTCGTTGTCTTTTTGGTGCCGGGGAGGGTTTCATCCCAGAATACCGATCAAGAAGCCACATGGATTTGGTATCCGGGCGATTATGAAATATGGCTTAGCAATAAAATGCAGGCCCGAAGAACCGAACGGGAAGCCGTACTTCCTCCCCTGTGGCGGTATTACAGTCCCTATGCCTTGGTAACCTTTCAAAAAGAGCTGGAACTGCCCGAGCCCGATGAAGTGACCCTTTATACCGAAGGACGGTTTATGCTTTTGATAGACGATGTCTTGGTGCATGGCCGACCCAAGAAGTTTACAGTTCCGGCTGGCAAGCACAAGATCGTTTTAAGGGTATACAATCAAGAAACCCTACCGGCCATTTATGTTGACGGTACCTACTTGAACTCCGACAATACATGGCTGACGACCCATGAGGACAAGCAATGGATCGATGAAAATGGAATTCCCCATCAATCGGGAACGCCTTGGATCCCGGCCGGGATGTGGAATTTTGACGCGCCCGATAACAAACCCTCTGAATTCCGTTTGCCTACCGAGCCTATGGGAGCAAAAAAAACCGAAGCGGTAGGTTCCGGACATCTTGTGGACTTTGGTAAGGAAACCTTCGGGTATGTCAAGCTCCATGGGGTCAAGGGCAAGGGAAAAATTGCACTGTACTATGGGGAATCCCGCGAAGAGGCCTTGGATTCCCTGAGATGCGAAACACTTGACCATCTCAGTTTCGATCAGGCCGAAGCATCCGATTATACGGTTGGGCAATCGAAGGCCTTCCGGTATGTGCAGGTCCAATCCGATGCGAGCGTAGCCTACGATTCCATATCGATGTTATACGAATATTTGCCTGTTGAATATCGGGGGCAATTCCGCTGTTCAGACGATTTGCTGAACGAGATCTGGGATGTATCGGCCTATACCCTGCATCTGAACACCCGGGAATTTTTTCTCGATGGGATCAAGCGCGACCGTTGGGTGTGGTCCGGCGACGCCCACCAAAGCTACCTGATGAACTATTACCTTTTCTTCGATTCGCCCTCTGTACGCAGAACCTTATTGGCATTGCGGGGCAAGGATCCCGTTACCGCCCACATCAATACCATTATGGATTATTCGCTGTATTGGTTTGTGGGTATCTACGATTACTACCTATATACCGGCGACGAGAGTTTTATCCAAGACTTTTATCCTCGAATGAAGAGTTTGATGGAATACTGTCTCGGCCGACGCAATGAAGACGGGTTTTTGGAACCACTTGCGGGAGATTGGGTCTTTATAGATTGGGCCGATGGCCTGACAAAGACCGGCGAAATCAGCTTTGAGCAAATGTTGCTGGCCAGAAGCCTGGAGGCAATGGCATTGAGTGCGGAAATAGCTGGTGATACCGAAGGTAGGGAGCGCTATCGGTCGCTTGCGGACAAAACAAAGGAAAAACTCTTCGATGTCTTTTGGTCCGATACAAAAAACGTAATGATGCACCAGCGTTTGGATGGCAAGGTAGTGGACGACATAACCCGCTATGCCAATATGTTCGGTATATTCTTCGACTATTTCGATGGGGAACAGAAGCAAAGTGTCAAACAGAATGTATTGCTCAACGACAATATTCTTAAAATCACTACCCCCTATATGCGCTTTTACGAGTTGGAGGCCCTATGTGCCTTGGGGGAACAAGAGTTTGTACTTGATGAAATACGCGACTATTGGGGCGGGATGCTCGATTTGGGCGCCACATCGTTTTGGGAGAAATACGACCCGACCGAACAGGGGAAAGAACATCTCGCCATGTATGGCCGACCCTATGGCAAAAGCCTGTGCCACGCTTGGGGAGCCAGTCCCGTTTACCTCTTCGGAAAATACTATCTAGGGGTCAAGCCCATATCCCCCGGCTATGGCGATTATATAATAGAGCCAAACCTGGGAGGGTTAAAATGGATGGAAGGTAAAGTGCCTACTCCCAATGGTGAAATTTCACTGAGGTGTACCGAACGGGAAATTCACGTGAAATCCGATGAAGGCAGGGGAAAATTGATCATAAAGAGTAGGACGACGCCAAAGACCAATAAGGGTACAATAAAAAAGCTGGACGTCAACGCATATCAAATAGACTTGGAAGCGGGCATCAATTATCAAATCTCATATAAGGCCGTAAAATGATGGCGGCTTAAACGCATTAGGAGAATATTAGGGCCCCATTGGGGCAAAAAAACAAATTTAAATACAGCTAAGATGGAACTATCGTACAAGAGGATAAAATTACTTCTAAGCACCGTGGTCGCGGTTTGTGTGGTTTGGGCATGTAAGACATCACGCGAGGAGACCCGGCAACCTACGGGCCAAAAGGAAGAAGGGCTTCCTAAACTTAAAATATCGGAAAACAACCGGTATTTTATAACCGGGAAAAACGAACCCTTCTTTTGGTTGGGCGATACGGCATGGCTGCTTTTTAAAAAATTGAACAGGGAGGAAATCGAAACCTATTTGGAAGACCGAAAACAAAAGGGGTTTAACGTAATTCAGGTAATGACCTTGCATTCTTTGGACATGGCCAATGTATACGGTGATTCGGCCTTGGTGGGCCAGAACGTTTCAAAACCCTTGGTTACACCGGGCAACGACCCCAGTGATCAAGCAGCCTATGATTTTTGGGACCATGTGGATTATACCGTTGACCTGGCTGAGAAAAAAGGCCTGTATATGGCCTTGGTACCGGTATGGGGAACCAATGTCAAGGGAGGAGGGGTAAGCCAAGACGAAGCCGAGGCATATGCCCGTTTTTTGGCCGATCGGTATAGGTCGAAAAACAATATCATTTGGTTGAACGGCGGTGATACGCACGGCGACCAAAAAACCGAGGTGTGGCATACCATCGGCAATACCCTAAAAGCGGGTGATCCAGATAAGTTGATGACGTTTCATCCATTTGGCCGTATGCAATCCATTGATTGGTTCAATGAAGCGTCGTGGTTGGATTTTAACATGTTTCAAGGGGGGCATAGGCGATACGATCAAGACGATAGTCCGCGTGGCTACGGACAAGACACGTGGCGGTATATCGAAGAAGGGTACGGCTTAAGTCCCATTAGGCCTACCTTGGACGGGGAGCCTTCCTATGAGGGAATTCCCCAAGGCCTTCACGACACGCTACAGCCGCTTTGGACAGCCGATGATTTAAGGCGATATGGCTATTGGTCGGTCTTTGCGGGAGCGGCCGGATTTACCTATGGCCATAGTGCGGTAATGCAAATGTACAGGACAAATGACAAAGCCGCCTATGGCAACAAGGAGTTGTGGTACGATGCCCTACATAGCACCGGTTCCGGTCAAATGATACACTTGAAGAACCTGATGTTGCATTATCCCTACCTTGAACGTATACCCGACCAATCGTTGGTCGCCGACCAAGGAGAAAAATACAACTATCTGGTAGCCACGCGGGGAAAGGGGTATGCCTTAATCTATACCTATAACGGAAGGTTGCTAAAAATAAACATGGGCAAAATTTCGGGCGATGCAATTGAAGCTAGGTGGTATGATCCGCGTACGGGTAAAAGCATCGACATCGGAACCGTTGAAAATACGGGGGTACGCGAGTTCGACCCCCCCGGGGAACCTCGGGACGGCAATGACTGGGTACTCGTGATGACCTCTAAAAATGGATAGGCTCCCGATAGGTAAGGAGCTTTTCTTAACAAGGCCCGCAAGATAAGGGGTACAAGGCCTTTATTGGTGGAGGTAAAACGTCGGGTCGATTTTCAGGGCGGGATGCTTGTTTTCTAAAATCCTTTCAACGGCCATTCTTCTTTTTCGCGGCATCCCCATTTTAACAAAGGAAGGTAAAAGCTCCCCATATCGATTCTTGGTTTTGTTGATAAGGCCTTTGGTTTTAAGATCCAAAATTGTCAAAAGTGGACCGAAATGTTGTTGCAAAATGGATTTTAAGAGGATTGACCTGGTCAAATCTTAAAAGAAACTTAAATATTTTAAGTATATGTAAGTTCTTGTTTTTTAGTTGTTTGTGTTTTCTTGGTGAGGGATAAATTTGTTAAAATCCATAAATCGGAACGATTTGTCCATATCCCACGGACAGACCTGCGATAGTTTAGTACGGTAAACTACTAAACAAGCAACTATGAAAAGACTAAAACAAATTGTGTGGGTCTTATGCATGGGTCTGACCTCAACTCTCATGGCCCAACAGCAGGTATCGGGTGTGGTAAATGATGCCACCAATATGCCCATACCGGGTGTAAACGTCGTAATCAAGGGTACCTCTACAGGTACGGCAACCGATTTTGACGGAAATTATGAAATTGATGTTGAGAAGGGCCAAGTTTTGGTTTTCTCCTACATTGGGTTTAAGAACAAAGAAATTACCTATGAAGGTCAAGGTACCATAGACGTGGTATTGGAAGAAGATACCGCCCAGCTCGATGAGGTGGTGGTCATCGGTTACGGATCGGTAAAAAAGAGCGATTTAACGGGAGCCGTGGCTTCAATTGGTACGGAGCAATTGACCGAGCAGCGCAAAACCGACTTGGGCCAAGCTGTGCGAGGTACCGTAGCGGGGGTAGATGTAAGAAGGCTGAACTCAAAGCCCGGATCGCCTTTGTCCATACGAATAAGGGGGAATACGGTGATTACAAACAGCAATCAGGCCAATAAGGACGGTCAAAGCGATGATGTAACGGAAGATTTGTCCAGGCCCCTGTATGTGGTCGATGGCATTTTTATGGACAATATCAACCTGCTTAACCCTGCGGATATTCAGCAAATGGATATTTTAAAGGATGCATCGGCGACCGCTATTTACGGATCTAGAGGGGCTAACGGGGTGGTGATCATTACTACCAAAAACGGAATCGAGGGCAAGACCCAGTTTACCTACGATGCCTCTTTCGGTATCAGTACGGCCAGCAATCTAGTTGATACCATGTCGGGCGATCAATACGTCGATTTTATTGATGATAGCTTAAGGGCCGAACAATGGGCGGCCCAATGGTTGAACAGTTCTACCCCGAACCCTAGCGCGGACGATTTTTATAATTATAGCATCAACAGGTCTACCGAATTTTTTAACAATGGGGAAACCGACAACATTGCCAATGGGAGGTACTTTGACTGGGTCGATTACATTACCCGGATGGCAATGCAGACCAGCCATACCGTTTCTATGTCGGGCGGGCAGAATGGTTTGGTCTATAGTGGGTCTATCGGCTATTTGAAAGATGAGGGGGTCGTAGGTAACGATCAAGCTTATGAAAGATATACATCGTCGGTGTCGTTGTCAAAGAAAATAAACAGATTAACGATTGGCCTAAGGGCATATCTTTCGTATTCCGAACAAGAATCGGGCAGTAGGGAACTTTTTAGAAGTGCCTACAGGTTGCCGGTTACCACGGATCCATACGACGACAACGGTGAAATCCTACTGGTTCCCGATGAAGAGGATCCCCGCTTTATGAACCCTTATTACGAGATTAATGGGGCATGGAAGGTCAACCAAAGGATATTGAACGTGATCTCAAATTTTTACCTTACGTATGAAGCCAACGATTGGCTAAACTTGAAAACGACTTTCTCGCCCAATTTGTCGACCACAAGAAATGGTGAACATAGGGGCTTGCTGACCAAGGCGGCAAGAAACGACCCCTCGAGAACCAGGGCGTACTATGGTGTTGATTGGAAAAACTCATATACTTGGGACAATACCGCGGATTTTAACTTCGATATTACCGATAATCAAAAATTAAGCACCACCTTAATTGCTTCGGTCTATTACAACCAATTGGAAGGTAACAACATCGAAACGAGGAATGTTCCCGATTTTCACGGCTATTATAATACAGGTGCCGGTACCGATATCAGGGAGAACAGTTCGTACTATCAAAAGGAAACCACGGCATCCTTCGCCGGTCGTTTAAACTATAACATCAATGATAAGTATCTTCTCACCTTTACGGGTCGCTACGATGGCGCTTCCAAATTGGCCGAAGGAAACAAGTGGAATTTCTTCCCATCCGCGGCATTGGCATGGAGGGCAAGTGAAGAACCCTTTTTGCAAAAGGCCGATTGGCTGAGCAACCTTAAGCTGAGACTGAGCTACGGTAAGTCGGGCAACTACAACACCGTTGGGCCCTACCAATCTTTCGCCTTTTTGAATGAAGCCAATTACTTTTTTGGCGATAACCTAACCAATGGAAACGTTGTTAGCGGATTGTCTAACAGTGAATTGACCTGGGAGGAATCTGAAGAAGTCAATATCGGCCTCGATTTTGGGATGCTTAACAATAGAATCAACTTTTCCTTGGAATTGTATGACAAAAGGACTGAAGGAGCCATCTTTTCGAGAAACCTATTGATGTTGACAGGTTTTGATAGTGCGGTAGGTAATTTTGGCTCCATGAAAAACAGTGGTGTCGAATTTACCCTGAATACCAAGAACATCCAAACCGACAATTTTAGCTGGAGTACCAGTTTGAACTTTGCCAAAAACAACAATGAGATTCTAAAACTTGATGGCGATTTGGATTTACAGGTTTTCGGAACCCATAGTGCACTGATCGTAGGGCAACCCTCCGACGCTATTTATTCGTACGAAAAGGTGGGTATTTGGCAGATCGATGAGGCCGCCGAGGCAGCGGTATACGGAGCGGTACCCGGCGAGTATAAGTTCAAGGACCAAAACAATGACGGGGTACTGGATGCCGTAAACGACAAAGTCGTTATCGGTACAACGGCACCCGATTGGACAGGGGGCATGACCAACACCTTTACCTATAAAAACCTTGATCTGTCGGTTATGATGTACACCAGACAGGGAGTCTTTGGTCATTCGGAATTTCATCAGCACCACGATGTCAATGCAAGTGAAACCCAGTTCAACAAAATAAATACTTCGTACTGGACCCCCGATAACCCAAATGCTGAAAACCCCTTACCAGGTATTACGCCCAAGGTAGGTGAGTACTGGTTCGAAGACATGTCCTTCGTCAAGGTAGGAAATATCGGAGTAGGGTATAATTTCCCAAGTGACCTATTGGATAGGCTGAATATGTCGAGTGCACGTTTGTCGCTCGACGTTCAAAACCCTTTCACCTTTACCGATTATGAAGGGCCAGATCCTGAAACAGGGCTGCAAAACTCATACAATATGAGCTTTCAGACACGCACTACGTTGATAGGTTTAAAAGTTGCATTCTAAAGATAAAATTTTAAGAAAATGAATAGATATATAAAGAACATCGGAAGGTTGCTATTGGGTATGGCCCTAAGCTTTACCGCGTATTCCTGTAACGACTACTTAGAGGAAGAGAACTACACCAACCTAACGGGAGAGGACTTCATTTCGGAAGATAATGCGGATAGATTGGTGGTAGGTATTTACAATGCCTTAAGGCCCGTATATAAGGGGTATGATGTAACTATGCTAGGTACCGATATCTTTACCACGCAAGGAAACATTGGCACCGACTTAAGCTCGCTGAACGTTTATTTTAACCTTAACAGCAGCAACGGCAGCTTCTCTTCCGAATGGGACCGAAACTACAGTGTGATCAGTAAGGCCAACATTGTTGTAAACCGGTTTACCAACGAAATCTCCTGGACCGATTCGAACCTGTCTGCACGCGACAATGGTATTGCCCAGGCAAAGGGGTTGAGGGCCTTGGCCTATTTCAATCTGGTGCAACAGTTTGGTGGGGTGGTAATTTCCCTGGATGAAATCCAGGAAATTAGTGCCGATTATGCCCGTTCGACCGAAGAGGAGACCTATAACCAGATCATTGCCGACCTCGAAGAGGCGATTCCCGATTTGGAGGCCTACCCCGAAACCGGTCGGTTTTCGAAAAGGGCAGCCCAGCATTTGTTGGCAAAGGTATACCTGACAAGGGCCTATACTTCCTTTGCCGGAACCGATGATTTTGAGAAGGCTGCCGCCCTGGCCGAAAGTGCGATTGATGGCTACGATATCAAGTCGCAAACATATGCCCAGGTATTCGATTACGACAATCAGGTAAACGATGAGGTATTGTTTGCAGTTCAGTATGGTGCAGGTGGGGATTATGAAGACCGCAACAACAACAAACATTCCATACTCATGTTCAGTGTTGATCAATTGCCCGGAATGAACAGGCAAAACCCGTATGGTTTTAAGGACAATAGTGCAATGCCGACCGAATTCTTTTATTCGTTGTTCGACGATAACGATACGAGGGAGGCCGCCACGATGCATAGGGTTTTGTTTGCCAATGTAGAAGATTCGGTGGGTACCGATAAAATTGCGGTTGGGGATACGGTTATCTATTTTCCGAAGAAAGCCCTGACGGCCGATGAACTTGCCGATAAACTCGATCGCTACTACGTATACCAACCAAATCAATATTATTACAACGATTCTCCGGTAGACGTGCCTGGTGTTAATTATAAATATTCGAACAATACGAACACCACCAATTTTCCCATCTTCAAAAAATTTGACGATGTAGGTTTTGATGAGGCGGAAGGTGGTTATAGGGACACCTTCGTTTTTCGGGTGGCGGAGTCGCATTTGATCGCGGCCGAAGCCTATTTGGGAGCTGGTAACATGGCCCAGGCAACTGCACATATGAACGTAGTCAGGGAGCGGGCAACCGGAATCGCCGATTATTATACCACTGTTGATTTGGACGATATTTTGGATGAGAGGGCCTTGGAGCTTGCCGGTGAAACCAGCAGGTGGAACGATCTAAAAAGAACCGGAAAACTGGAAGAGCGTATAAAAATGTACAATCCACATATTATCGATCACGGTTCTTTTGACGCATCCATTCATTTATTAAGACCGATTCCTGCTACTGAGATTATTTTATCCGATAACAATATTGAACAAAATCCAGGGTATTAATTAGGGTGTTGGGCTGGCTAAATATGGACGGGAGGGCTACTCCTGTCCATATTTTTTGGAATACCCTGGGATAGTGGCTTAAATTGCAAATACTATGGCTAAACCATTTCGAATACACAAAATTTTATTGCCATTTATAATGATGGCAACGGTTTCGGTCCATTCCTTTTCAACCGAACTGGTACCGTCTTGCTTCCTAGTGATCGGAAAGAAAGCCGATGCGGTCGAACTGGACGCAGTTCGAGACCTTCAGGCCGATTTGGGAAAAACATTGTCGGTAAACGTTGAGGTGGTTACCGATATGAACGATGTAACCGGCCAGGGAACGATCATTATATTGGGAACCCCTCGGTCAAACCCTGTAATCGCTTCCTTGCACAAATCCAACAAAATACGGCTTACCGATGCCGACCCGGGGCCGAGGGGCGGTATATGGGCCAAAATTGATTGGGCCGATAAAAGAGATGTAATTGTAATAGCGGGTTCCGATGTGCAGGGACTGCAGTATGCAATTTACGACTATTCAAAAGAAGTATTGGGGGTTGATCCGTTGGAATATTGGACGGGAAAGGAAATAGTTGGCAAAAAGCCCGAAGACCTTTTTGCCTTTGAGAATAGGCGTATTGCACCGCCAAAGGTTCCGATACTCTGTTATTTTGAAAACGATGTGGACGAATTGGCCAATTATAGGGGCAAATTGTTACAATACGATTGGGAGAGCTATACCGAAATGATAAACGCACTGGTAAGGCTCAGGTATAATGCCATTCAGTTTTTTGACATGCTTGGGCGCCCCGAGTTTTTTATTCGTCCGGAATATAAAAAAATGACCGATTATCAGGTAGATGTTGCCTATCTTGAAAAGATGATCGACTACGCCCAAAAGAAAGGGATGAAGGTGGCCATAGACTTTGCGCTGGGCTACCAGATACACCCCATGTCTGCCGATAAGGCCACTTGTTGGAAAGACTATAAGCAAGATTGGCTTACGGCCTGGCGTTTTTATTTGGAGAAAACACCGCTGCATAAAACCGATATTTTTATCTTGCGCCCACGTCACCAGGTCTGGGATTGGGAATATGAAAGTAGTTGTGGGGAAAATAAGATTGCTGTTTTTAATGAGGTTTATAAGGCTTTCGGGGATTTGGTAGACGAATATAGGCCCGGAGCCGACAAAGTTTTGGTTTGTTATTCCGATGGGATGGAAATGTGGAATAACGGCTTCAGACCACCAAATGATTGGACGGTCGCTTGGTCGGATCACGGCTTCGGGGATTTTGAGCACCTGCCGAATACAACCGACAATTACAGTTTCGGAACCTATATGCACGCAGGGTTTTGGTTGAACCACACCGTGCACAATCCATACCCCGGCAAAGTGGAATCGGTAATGAAAAACATGTTCGCTACGTATGATGCCGATAAGTTCTGCTTGGTCAACGGGCAAAATTTTCGCCCTTTTTTGCTTAACTTGGAAGCCTATTCGCAAGTATGTGCCGATCCTGAAAGTTTTGATGCCGACGGTTTTTACAAAGCATGGACCGAACGTTATTTTAATGTTGAAAGCGCCAGGCATGCCGTAGCATCGATGAAATACTTGCACAAGGCCCAGGCCGGTCGGATCGGTTATGTGCAACACCTTTGGGAGATTGGGGAGGCGATTTCATACTTGTCCGACAGTCCCATTGAGCGTCCGGGCAAGTCGCCCGTACCCCACGATTACAAAAGGGTAGAAAACGATCTTGAACATGTGAAAGAGACCGAAAAATTCATTGATAGTGCGGTTAGGGAAGCCTCGATGGGAATGAGGAAAGCCACATCCGGTAAAGTTTTTTATCACGATTATGTATATCTGCCTGCCGTCCTGTATCAAGACCTGATTCGTTTTGAGCGAACCTTGCACAGGATGTCGATATGGAAACGGCAATATGAAGAAACGGGGGACCCCGAAATGGTCAAGGCTATCGAAAAAATGCTGCCCCGCGCAAAGAAACAACTGAAGGAAATTTATAAGCATCGTAAACGCGGCGATAAGGCCAAAAAGTGGGAACATTGGTACGCCCCTGAAATCAGGAGGCCCAATAACGGTTTCCCCACCTTTGAAATGCTCGAAGCCATAGACCAAAATTTAAAAACAATCAATAAACCGAACTAAAATGACAGGAAAAACTCCGCTATGGGTTATTCTTGGGATAATTTCCCTAATCTTGACCTTTACCTCTTGCGAAGAAAACACAACTACGTCCGTAGAGACAAATGATGCGGCCCGCGATTGGGTCGACCTTGTTTATCCCCAATTGGATACCGAAAATTCGCGTTGGTTTTTCTTTTCTTCGGCCAACCGGCCCTTCGGTATGGTCAACCTAAGTCCCGATACCGAAATCCATGGGGCCTGGGGCAGTGGCTATCGATACAAAGTAGATACCGTTAAGGGCTTTAGCCACATCCATGCTTGGCAGATGAGCGGACTTTCGGTAATGCCCATTGCCAAGCCCAAAGAAGCCAATAGTGCTGTTTTTGGGGATTTTTATTCGGGTTTTAGCCACGACACCGAGAAAGTGTCCCCAGGGTACCATTATTTGGAATTGGATAGGTATAACATTGCCGTAGAGCTGACAAGTACCAAACGGGTAGGGTTCCATAAATATGCATTTCCGGAATCGGAAAATATACAATCCTCTATTCTTTTTAATTTGAATACCCAGTTGGGGCCTTGTGAAATAAGTGATGGGCATTTGCAAAAAGACGGCAATATGGAGCTTTCCGGAAGTTTTGTAATGCAGCCTACCAGAAGGAGGCCCAAACCGTTGACCACTTATTTTAAGGTAAGATTGAATGTGCCTGTCGCTTCCATAGAACGGGACGATAAGACCAAAAACTATCTTTTGTACCTAGACAAACCTACCCGGCCCGTATTGATGAAAGTCGCCATTTCCTATACCTCGGTAGCCAACGCCGCCCTGAATATGGAAAAGGAACTTCCCCATTGGAATTTCGAGGATGTTGTAAAGTCGTCCAAGGACGAATGGAACGAAATGTTGTCGAGAATACAGGTCGAGGGGGCTTCCGAGAACGATCGGCGCAGGTTTTATACAGATCTTTGGCATGCCCTTCAGGGCCGCCGTATCATAAGTGATGTAAACGGGGCCTACCCCGACAATACGGGAGATCAATTTCGCATAGGCCAGCTGCCGTTGAACGCCGACGGAAATCCCAAGTTCAACCATTACAATTCCGATTCGTTTTGGGGCGCGCAGTGGACCATTAATACCTTATGGGGCTTGGTATATCCTGAAATCATGAAAGAATTCAGCCTCTCCATGATGCAGTATTACCAAGACGGGGGACTGGTACCCCGCGGTCCGTCAGGGGGCAATTATACCTATGTAATGACCGGGGCCTCGTCAACACCCTTCATTGTCTCGGCCATTCAGAAAGGGCTTATCGAAGAAGATTTGGATGGGATTTACAAAGCCCTGAGAAAGAACCATATGCCCGGGGGCATTATGGGCAAGGCGGGCTATGAGCACAATACCGATATCGGTGGGGGAATGGCCCACTATCTCGAAAAAGGCTATGTGCCGTACCCATTGCCCGAAGGCAGGCATGGCATTCACCTAGACGGTTCAGGCCAAACACTTGAATATGCCTACCAAGATTATACCCTTGCCCAGTTGGCCCAAAAACTGAACAAGCACGAAGACTATGATTATTTTATGAAGCGCTCTAAAAACTACAGAAACGTTTTCAATGGCGAAGAGGGTTGGATGGCTCCCAAAGAAGCATCGGGCCAATGGAAAAAAGACTTTGATCCCTATGCCTATGAAAATGGTTTTGTAGAATCGAACGCCGCACAGTCTACATGGTTCGTACCGCACGACCTCGATGGTTTGGGCGAATTGATGGGAGGCAAGGGGAAGGCCGTTGAAAAGTTGGACCAACAGTTCAAAAAGGCCGAAGAATTGAATTTTACCTCGGGCAGCTCCCACGAGAGCGAATTGCATCCCGAGTACCGGCGTATACCGATCAATCTCGGCAACCAGCCCTCTATACAAACCCCCTTCGTTTTCAACAAACTGGGCAGGCCCGACCTAACCCAGTATTGGACGCGGACCGTGGTAAAAAGGACATTTAGTGGCCTTGCCCCGAATACCGGATATAACGGTGATGAAGACCAGGGCCTGATGGGGAGTTTGAACGTACTGTACAAGATTGGACTTTTTCAAATGAACGGAGGAACCGAGGAAAATCCTGAATACCAAATAGGGAGCCCTATTTTCGATAAGGTAACCATCCGCCTGAATCCCGAATTTTATCCAGGGGGGCAGTTCGTGATTACTGCAAACAACAACGGAGAGAACCATTTTTATTCAGGGAAGCCTGTGTTTAAAGGTGAAGTTTTGAACGATTACGCCATCAAGCACAACGATATAGTAAATGGCGGGGAACTGCTGCTTAACATGGTCGAATCGCCAAATTAGTTGGCAACCAAATTCTTACCTTGCGGTTCTGGGGAATCTGCCGTGTAATATGTATGGCCAGTTGCCCTGGACGGACAGCAATTGGTGGATCTGCAGGGTATACCTACCGATGTATGCTCGGTCGGCGCGATTAAATGAAAGGGATAAACCTTGGGCACAGATGATAAAAACCAGGGTGGGTCCTTAATTTTATATTTTAGTTGGTTAATAAGTAGGTCTCGAATTTCGTAACCAAGCCCTATGAGATATTATTGTACCATTTTTATCATCTTGTTCATGGGGGGAAAGGGCTTTGCCCAAGATATTAAATTCGGCCATTACAATGATGGCAATGGACTCTCCCATAATTCGGTAAGGCATATAGTACAGGACAAATACGGTTTTCTGTGGTTCGGAACGTTTTCCGGACTGAACCGTTTCGATGGCTATCAATTCAAGTCCTACCTCAGTACATCAACAGGGCTTAAGTCTATTCTCAATAATGATATTACCGCTCTGGCAATAGATGAGGAATCGAACCACCTATGGATCGGTACCCGTGGTGGTTTGACGCTTTTGCATACCGATACACATAGTTTCAAGACCTTTCTTCCCGATTCCAATAAAGATGATGCCCTTCCTGAACAGGAGATACGTTCGGTCTATGTCGATAAATTTAAAAGGATCTGGGTGGGCACAAGAACCAAGGGCCTTACCATTTTTCATCCCGATGAGGAAAGTTTCAAGAGGGTTGAAATTGAAGGTTTCGAATACGTTAAACAGATAGTTGAAGATAGCAAAGGGAATATTTGGGTAGGAAGTTTTGGCACGGGCGGCATTGCGAAAATAACCCTAGACAACAAGGGAAACATAGATAAAATAGCTACCTACGATTTACCAATACCGAATTCATCCGAAAAGAATCCCTATCTGAACTTTATCTACGAAGACCATAAGGAGGATGTTTTTATCGGTACCCGCGAAGGCCTTTATAAATTGGACAAGGAAGCTGACAATTTTGAAAACCTCTATATTGCCGATAATGAGCTCAGAAACAACCTAGGGCCCTATTTTTTGTCCGTCGCCCGGGCGCCCGATGGAAAGTACTGGGTCGGTACCCTGGGAGGACTTTTGGTTTGTGATAAGCTCGAAGATATCGATCAAGGAAAATTCACGCATTATCACTCCATCCTGTCCGACGGCAATTCGCTTGTAGACAACTTGGTTTCCGCCCTCTATTTCGACGCCTCTGGGGTATTGTGGATCGGCACCGAGGACGGACTCGACAAGTACGACCCCTTTGAAAACCAGTTCAGCCTCAATAAGGATATCTCCCAATACATTGGAGGGAAAGTCCCCAGAATAAGGGGCTTTTCAAAAACCTACGATGGTGAGGTGTTGGTGGCGACTAAGCATCACGGACTTTTTATATCCGAAGGGGAAGATTTTAGGCCCCTCTTTCACGACCAACTTGAGATTGCCAGTGTATTTTCAAACGATGGCAAGGTTTTTTATTGTGGCTTGTGGAATGGCAAGGTCCTCGTCTACGACTACCTGAAGAATAAGGGCCGCAAAATCGACGTGGGCTTCGAGGGTGCCCCGGTCACCGCCTTTGCCAATGCCGCTACCCACCAACTGTTGATCGGGTCCTTTGGTGAGGGGGCGGTCTTGTTCGACACCCGTAAAGACCTTCCGGTATCCGGGGTATCCCGGGTTTTGGAGGGGTACGAGATCAATGCCATGACCTCTGACGGTAAGGGCCATATTTGGCTGGCCACCGAAAATGGTGTCGTAAAGTTTGATATCGAATCGAAGGCACATGTGGCCTATGACATAAGGGCTGAGCACGTTCTGAACAACGAGGATGCCGCCGATATCAGCGATGTGGCCATTGACGGAAAAGGGCGGGTTTGGGCCTCTTCGCGCTTCGGACTTGGTCATTACGATGCCGATTTGAACGATTTTGTGGTTTTGACAAAACCTACCGAGCTTTCGGGCAGGTGGGTCACCGATATCTTGGTCGATAAAGTCGGCGACCTTTGGTTGAACATGAACAACAACAGTGTGGCCAAGCTCAA
Source organism: Pseudozobellia thermophila (assembly GCF_900141855.1). Classification (GTDB taxonomy): domain Bacteria; phylum Bacteroidota; class Bacteroidia; order Flavobacteriales; family Flavobacteriaceae; genus Pseudozobellia; species Pseudozobellia thermophila. The sequence continues at coordinate 688,926 of NZ_FQYU01000002.1, read as the reverse complement.
TGCGGAAGGGGAAGAGGTCAATATCTACCACGTTACCAGTGGCAACAGGCTGGATATATTTAGTTCAAAGGGATTTTACACTGCGGACGGAACCCATATCTATTTGGGTGCTAAGAACGGAATTATCCATTTTTCTACAGAAACATTGGAGCAGAATTTAATTACCTCCAAACCGGTTATCTCCGAGTTTAGAATAGCCAACCGCGAAGTGTTTCCCGGTATGGTGGTCAACGGTCAAGTACCCTTGAAAAAGGACATTAATTTCAGCAAATCCGCAGAGTTGAATTATGACAACCGGAATTTTTCCATACAATTCTCCGAACCTTCCTTTGCCAACGAAAAATTGAATAAATTTCAATACATGCTCGAAGGTTTCGATAAGGAATGGATCACCACCGACGGTTACTCCAGAACCGTGCAGTACACCAACCTTTACCCCAACGACTATGTATTTAAAATTCGCTCGCGTAACGGGGATGGGCAGTGGAGCGATACGGTTGCTTACAACATAAAGATCTTACGTCCCTTTTGGCTTACCCCCGAAGCCTTTGTTTTCGCATTGGCGGTTTTAGGGCTTGTTTTCTACCTCGTTCGCAAGGAGTTGGACAAGCGCATAAAGTTGAGAAGGGAACTGTTGACCGAAAAAGTGAATCGGGAGCACGACATAAAATTGAACAACGAAAAGTTGCGCTTCTTTACGAATATTTCGCACGAGTTGCGCACCCCATTGACACTGATTTTGGGCCCCGTAAAACAATTGATGGAAGAGGGATCGGAAGAAATAAGCGATTATCGAAAAAGTAGGTACGAACTAATTTACCAGAATGCCAATCGGTTGTTCTCACTGGTCAACCAAGTGCTCGACTTTAGAAAGGCCCAAAGTGGCGAACTGCAACTGAAAACAACCAAAACCGATATTTTGGCCTACTCCAAAAATATCTTCGATTCGTACAAGGAACTCGCCCACAACAAAAACATTACCCTCGAGTTTATTGCCGAAAATGAAAGCATTATAGGTTGGGTAGATAATGACAAGTACGATAAAATACTTTATAACCTCCTGTCCAATGCCTTGAAATTCACGCCCGACTTTGGGCACGTGGACCTGTACCTGAGATACGACGAGCAAACGGGCTATCTTACCGTTGAGGTGAGCGACGATGGAATCGGCATTCCGATAAAAAGCCAAAAAAAGATTTTTGACCGCTTTTATCAGGCCACCACGAGCAAACAGAACAATACCGGTTCGGGTATCGGGCTTTCCTTGGTACGGTCCCTGGTCAAACTGCACAAGGGGAGCATAAAAGTAAAAAGTGCACCCAACAAGGGAAGTGCCTTCACTTTAGAAATTCCCATCGAAAGGCATTTTTACACCCATGACGAGGTGTTCGAGTTTTTGCTCCCTCCTTCGGCCGAGGAAGACGGTACCTTAAAGGGGCTGCCCAAGAAAACGATCCACAACACCGAGCTGAAACAAAAGATCCTTGTGGTCGATGACAATATTGAGCTGCGCAAGTACTTGGTAGACTATCTATCGGGCTTTTACAAGGTATATGAAGCCGAGAACGGGGAAGTGGCCCTTAAAATGTGCAGAAAGATAAAGCCAACGGTCTGTATATGCGATATTATGATGCCGGTAATGAGCGGCCTGGAGTTTTGCGAACGCTTAAAGAACGACCAATTTATCAGCCATATCCCCGTAGTACTCCTAACGGCCTTGTCCGACAATAAAGATAAGGTCAAGGGCTATGGTACGGGTGCGGACGGGTATCTGGTAAAACCTTTCGACCCTTCGTTATTAAAAATGATGATCGAGAACATTATAAGGTCGCGTTTAGATCTCAAGGCAAAGTTTTCGGGGGAAACGGAAAGTGAAGTAGGGCTTTTGACCCATTCCCCTGTCGACCGGCAATTGATGCAAAAGGTCACCGAATTGATCGATAGGAACCTCGACAAGGCCGATCTTTCGACCACCTTTTTATGCCAAGAGCTCGGCATGAGCTCGTCAAAACTCTATCAAAAAATAAAGGAGCTTACAGATTTGGCCCCAAAGGAATTTATAAGGACGGTAAGGCTAAAAAAAGCAGCCGGCCTATTAAAATCCAAAAAGTACAATGTTTCTGAAGTGACGGCCCTGACCGGATTCAACGACCCTTTGTATTTTAGTCGCTGTTTTAAGAAACAGTTTGGTTATCCGCCCAGTAAGTTGATCAAGTGATAGGGGAGTCAAAGGAAAGGATGTTACTGTATTTAAAGCTTCTCCTTTACGCATAGATTTGTGTAAAGTAATTTAATGTTCGATATGCTGAGGGGTTTGATAAACCGCTTTTTGACCCTCGACTTGATTTCATCCGGAGCCTCATCGAGGCAATTGCTATAGGACGATGCCATGTATATGTCCATCTCATTTAGGGGGATGGCCCGCGCAATGGCCTCTTCCAAAAATTCGAAACCGTTCATCTTTGGCATTTGCCAGTCTAACAACAAAACGCTGGGCAAGCGAAAAACGCCGTTTGACTCCTTCCATTTCTCAAACCACCTCAAGGCTTCTATAGGGCAGTCGTACGAAATTATTTCCGAGGTTAGCCCATGCCGTTTGAGTTTGATACGCATATCAAATTGTGAGACCAAATCATCATCGATTAACATTATAAGTGGTGTCATCCTTAAAATATTTTGAAGTAAAATTCTTACATATTATAAAGGTAACTTAAAATAGAATAGGAAAAAGATTATTTTTTCTAAAATATGCTAGAATTGCCTAAACTTTATGATAATGGTCAATTACCAATTGAAATGTCAAGAAATGACTATAACGTTTACGTTGTATCACAGGTAGGGGCCATATGGGGTGTGTGGCAAAGCCGTTCAAGGAAATATAGGAATCGGATAAACCCATTTCTTCCTCAAATGAAGTGTTTTGCGGTACCTGTTTAAATGGAAAAGGGCTCCGGGCTTTCATTGGAAGCTATTAGTTTTATTTGGGCGCTTCCGGTATGTTTTATCGCTTAAAGGGCTTGTGGAAATTTGAATATTTATGATGGAATATTGATCCGTTTGATTTACTTAAGATTTTGCGTTTTCCGTCGTGGCGCTTGCTATTGTTCTATTTCCGCTTTTTTTCTTCCCTTTTGTCAAATTTGGTTTAAGTTTTCTCAACATAATCTTATGTAGGGTGTATTTTTTATAATTAAACAATGATATTTTGGTGTGTTGTTGAAAAATCCATAACCAATATTGTCATTTCAGCAGGATAGTACAGGATAGCGAAAACCTTTTAGTACAATACATTTGGAAGTAATCGGTGGAGTCGCCAGCTCCCTCGACTCAACTAATCGCTAACTTGTTTAATGAAAACTACTATGACAAAAATCCTATTTGGGTTAAAAACCTTGTATTTTGGTTTTGCCCTGTTATTAACATTTACGGCCCACGCCCAGAGTACTACTGTGAGCGGCACCGTAACCTCGGCTGACGATGGTTTCGGTTTACCAGGGGTCAACGTTATCGTTAAAGGAACTACAAACGGTACCGTTACAGATTTTGACGGAAAGTACAGCCTTAATGTGCAGGATGCGAATGCCACACTGGTCTTCTCCTACATTGGCTTTACGACACAAGAAATTCCAGTTAATGGTCAGAGCGTAATCAACGCCACCATGACCGAAGACGCAACGGCCCTGGAGGAAGTGGTGCTCGTCGGTTACGGTACCCAGATCAAAAGACAGGTTACCGGATCCGTACAGACCATCGATGCACAAGAATTGGCCGATATTCCGGTCTCCCAGGTCACCCAAAAGATCCAAGGTAGGTTGGCCGGTGTTCAGATCAATCAGACTACGGGTAAACCGGGTCAGGGCATGTCGGTGCGTATTAGGGGGCAACTTTCCGTATCGGGCGGTAGTGATCCCTTATATGTAATCGACGGTTTCCCTATCTCAGGGGGAATAAACGCCATCAATCCCGATGAAATCGAAGACATTACCATTCTCAAGGATGCGGCCTCCACATCGCTTTACGGTTCCCGTGCGGCAAATGGGGTGGTTTTGATTACCACCAAAACCGGAAAGGCCGGTGAGACCAATGTGAGCTTCAATACGTCTACGGGTATACAATATGTGCCCGAACGGGGAAGGATAGATATGATGGATGCCGTGGAGTTCGCCCAGTTCAAAAAGGAGTACTACGAAGACCAGGGCGATCCCGTCCCTGAAATTTTCCAAGATCCCTCGCAATATGAAGGAAAGACCAACGACTGGTACGACGCCCTGTTGCGAACGGCTCCCATGCAGAATTACAACTTGACCATTACATCCAACAAGGATAAGCTCAAAACCTCGGTCGTTGCCGGTGTGTTCTTGCAGGATGGGGTCGTGCTGAACTCCGACTATGAGCGATATTCCCTTCGCGTCAACTTGGATTATGCCATTTCCGATAAGGTAAGGGTGGGCTTTAACGTAGCCCCCAACCATATAATCGACAACGTGCCAAGAACCGATGGTAGCCGTGGTACGGGAATACTTTTTAATGCCTTGCACACATGGCCGATCATGCCTATTTACAACGAAGACGGTACCCGAACCACCTTTAATCGCTTCCCTGCCGATACGGGTAATATATTCTCTTACGCCAACTGGTTGACATCGGCGGAGCAGATCAAAAACGAGACCAAGGAAGTGAATATCCTGTCGAACGCCTTTATAGAATACAAGCCGATAGAGGGACTTAGTATTAAATCGAGCATCAATGCCGAATTCTACAATAGCAAGTACGAGTTTTTCAGTCCGTCTACGGCGACCTATCGTATAAATGTACCTATTCCGACTACGGCCGAGGCCATTTGGGAAGACGAAAACGACTTCTCTTACTTGAACGAGAACCTGGTGACCTACACCAAAAATTTCGGGGACCACGACTTTTCCCTATTGGGCGGGTTCACCTATCAAAAATTCAGAAGGGACTTTAGCCGGGTCGCCGCCGATACTTTTGCCGACGACCGTTTGCCCACCATTCAGGGGGCGGCCAATATCAACAGGGGCGGTACCTACGATCGGGTACAGGAATGGAGCTTGGTTTCCTTTCTTTCGCGGTTGACCTATAACTACAAGGGAAAATACTTGCTTACGGCAGCCATACGTAGGGACGGTTCGTCCCGTTTCGGGGCCGATAACCGTTGGGGTAATTTCCCATCCGTATCCGCCGGTTGGATCATGTCCGATGAAACCTTTATGGAAAACCAAGAAGCCATTTCCATGCTGAAGTTAAGGGCCAGTTACGGGGTAACGGGTAACAACAATATAGGTAACTATACCCAGTACGCCTTGATCGACAACACGGTAAACGCCGTATTCGACAACGAATTTGCACCGGGATCGGCGGTAAGCTCGCTTTCCAACTCAAACTTGGGCTGGGAGACGACCAAGCAGTTCGATGTAGGTCTTGATCTAAGCCTTTTCAACGATCGGGTGGCCTTTGTCTATGACTTCTATACCAAGAACACGACCAACTTATTGTACAATGTACAGGTTCCCCGTGAGTCGGGCTTTACCAACTTTAGTGACAACATTGGTGAAATTAAGTTCTGGGGCCACGAATTTGCCGTAAATACCGTAAATACTACGGGTAAGTTCAAGTGGACCACCAATGCCAACATTTCCTTTAACCGAAATGAGGTAGTGGCACTGGCAGAAGGTATCGACAGGGTCTACGGTCCCGGTGGCTGGCACATCACCAAGGTAGGTGAGCCCTTTGGCCAGTTTTACGGCCACTTGTCCGACGGGGTTTATTTGAACCAAGAAGATTTGGACAACTCCCCACAGGTGCCCGGCCGGTCTACCGTCGGAAGTATTAAATTGATCGACGTTAATGGCGACGGGGTAATTACCCGTGGAGGTGACGACGACGATCGCGCCATTATGGGCAATCCGTTTCCGGATTTTACCTATGGTATAACCAATAACATCAAGTACGGCAATTGGGATTTCTCAATAGTGGGTACGGGATCACAGGGCAACGAGCTGTTGGTGCGCCACTTGTACAGTACCACCAACTTGGACGGCGTATTCAACCTGCTGTCGGATGTAAAATATCGATTTAGGTCCGAAGAGAACCCGGGTAGGGGCTTTTACGGTACCACTGTAGGTGGCGGTAACGTTACCGGTATCGAAAGGGATTGGATCAACGATCGTTTTGTGGCCGATGCATCCTACTTCAACATTCGCAATATTACCTTGGGCTATACATTGGATGGGGTAGACCGCTTCTTTAAGTCGGCCAGAATCTATGCATCCGTACAAAACGCCTATATATTTACGAAGTACTGGGGCGGACCTAACCCCGAGATCAGTGTTCAGAACGACGGTAACGGCGATGGGGGCAACTTGGCCTCTGGAGTTGATATATCGGGTTATCCGGTACCACGCATATTTAGTCTTGGATTAAACTTTAACTTCTAATCAATCGTCATTTCATTTTAAATGAATCTGACTATCCGTAAAAAAATAAAAAGATGAAAAAAATATATTTATTTCTCGTAATGCTAGGGGTCTTGGCCACGGGTTGCGAAGACGAACTCACCATCTTCCCCGAAGATTCGTTAAGTGTTCCTACCTTCTACCAAACCCAGGTCGATTTTGAGCAGGCGATCAATGGTACTTACGTGCCGTTGCGAACCATATACAACCAATCAAAGGCGTATTTGGGCGAAATGCACTCCGATAATACCTATTACGCCCGTAACACGGCGTTCGGGGCTACCGAACAACAGGAAGATGTGGCCGATTTTGCCATTCCTACCGATAATGGTATTACGACCAATAACCATGTAACCAATATCTATGTAGAGCACTACAAGATCATTGCCCGCGCCAACCAAATCCTGGTTACGATAGATGAGGCCGAATTTGACGAGGCCGAAAAAAACAACATCAAAGGGCAGGCCTTGTTCTTGAGGGCCTTCTCCTACTTTGACCTGGTTCAGTTTTTTGGTAGCGTGCCTATGCACTTGGTACCCGTTCTCTCAAGGGAAGATGCGGCTTTGCCACTATCAAGTCCCGATGAGATCTATGCACAGATCATCGGCGATGTACAGACGGCCATTACCTTGTTGCCCCCAAAATCGCAACAACAGGCCGGTCGGGTAACCTCCGGGGCGGCCCGAACGCTTTTGGCCAATATGTACATCGTACGCCAACAATGGGCCGAGGCGGAAACCCAGTTAAGGGCCGTGGTCAACAGCAACGAATACGAGCTGATGCCCAATTACGAAGATGCCTTTTCAGGAAACAGCGATAACAAGAACAACATGGAGTCGGTTTTCGAAGTGCAGTACAAAGAAGGGGCCGAAGGCCTGAACGGAAGCTTCCTCTATAACTTCTTGCCCAGGCCGATTACGGCCGAAGAGGTGGGGGCCATTACCCAAACTTCAAACCCCCAGCCCTTGAACGGGGAAGGGAACAACATTCCCACTCCCGACATTATCGCCGCCTATGAGGATGGTGACCTAAGAAAGGATGCATCGATACAATATGTAACCCTCAGCGAAAGCTTCTGGAGGGATGGTACCTATCCGATCATAAAAAAGTATGTCGAGCCGCATTCATTGCACGGCAACCACGGTATGAACTTTCCGGTCTATCGCTACTCCGAGGTATTGCTTTTCTTGGCGGAAGCCCTTGAGGAGCAAGGAAAATCGGGAGAGGCCCTGCCATTTTTGAACCAAGTGCGCGCACGTGCGGGTCTGGGAGATCCGGTCGGCGACCTGGGCGAAGCCATTTTTAGGGAGCGTAGGGTAGAATTGGCCTTTGAGAACAAACGTTGGTTGGATTTGGTCAGAACGGGGCGTGCGGTAGATGTGATTACCGCTTATGGGAACCGGATCAAATCAAATCCGAACGATTATTATTACCCGGAAGGGGCGGAGCCCAGAAGCAATGCTTTTACCAATATTAGCCTAACATTTGGGCTTCCAGCTTCCGAATCGTCTCTAAACCCAAATTTTTAGTACCTTCAAGGGACAAACCAAATAACTAAAAAAAAGTACATGAACAGAATTTCACTTTTGGCTGCCGCTATGGTCCTTTTACTGGTCTCTTGTGGACCGGATAAAGGAAGCAAGGCGGATGCCCCTGAAAATCAAGACCCTAAAATAGCCAAGTTAAAGCTTCAACCCGGGTTTGAGGCCGAGCATTTATATAGTCCGAGCGAGGCGGGTACGGGATCATGGGTGGCCATGACCTTTGATGACAAAGGACGTTTGATCACTTCCGATCAGTACGGTTCGCTTTATCGAATGGAAGTGGCTCCTATCGGATCTGATAATCTGACCCCGAAAATCGAAAAATTAAAGATCGAGACCGGAGGTCAGGTGCCCGATTCGATTATCCAAATGGGCTATGCCCAGGGCTTGCTGCATGCCTTCAACAGTCTGTATGTGATGGTCAATCATTGGGGTAACGAAGAATTCGAGAAAAGCAGTGGTCTTTACCGGCTTCAAGATACCGACAATAACGACCAATACGACAAGATAACCCTGTTGCAAGAACTCAAGGGAGCGGGCGAACACGGTCCGCACAGTATTGTGCTTTCCCCCGATGGCAAGTCTTTGTATGTCATTGCCGGGAACCACACCGATCTTCCTGAAATGGATACCTATCGTTTGCCCAACAATTGGAAAGACGATAACCTTTTCCCTCAGATCAAAGATCCCCGTGGCCACGCCAACGATAGGGGGGCTCCAGGTGGATGGGTGGCCAAGCTCGACCCCGACGGTAAGAATTGGGAGTTGGTGGCCGCCGGGTTTAGAAACCCTTACGACCTCGCCTTTAACGAATTGGGCGATATGTTCGTTTACGATTCCGATATGGAATGGGACCTGGGGATGCCCTGGTACCGGCCCACTAGAATTTGCCATGTGACAAGCGGTGCCGAATTCGGTTGGAGAACGGGTAATGGAAAATGGTCGCCGGCCTACCCGGACAACCTTCCGCCCCTGATGAACATCGGCCAGGGATCACCGACCAATGTCATGTATGGCATCAATGCCAAGTTTCCTGACAAATACAAGCGCAGCGTTTTTGCCTTTGACTGGAGTTTCGGTATCGTCTATGCCATTGAACTGGAAACCAAGGGGTCTTCCTATACGGGAACCAAGGAAGAATTTTTGTCGGGTCTGCCCTTGCCCTTGACCGACGGCGTTATCGGACCCGATGGGGCGATGTATTTCATGACAGGGGGGAGAAGGCTCGATTCCGACCTATATCGTGTGTATTACGATGGGGATTTGGACGAGGCTGGGAACACGGCCTTGGCCCTGGAACAGACCGAGGAAAACAAATTACGAAAGGAGCTGGAAAGCTATCACCTCGGTCCTAAAGATGGGGCGGTAGAGGCAGCTTGGCCCTATTTGGACAGTGAAGACCGCTTTTTGCAATATGCTGCAAGGGTGGCCATAGAACATCAACCTGTTCGTTTGTGGCAAGATAAGGTGTATGCCGAAACCGACGCCGTTAAAAAGATCCAAGCGGCCATTGCCTTGGCCCGACAGGGCGACAGCGGCCAGCAGGATAAATTGTTGAACGCATTAACGGAAATCGACTACATCAATCTAAGCACGGCCCAACAAGTAGATTTGGTACGGGCCATCGAACTGACCTTGGCACGCATGGGCAAACCGGGTACGGCTGCACAGAAGCGGGTACGCGATTACCTGGCATCGCACTATCCCGCCGAATCCGATGTGCTCAATCAGTTGTTGAGCAAGACATTGGTTTATGTGGGCGAGCCAACCGTGGTTTCCAAAACCTTGGCCTTGTTGGAATCGCCAAAAGGGGAGAACGCATCGGTAATGGCCAATACGGCTACCGAGGCCGCCGACCTTATCTTGAGAAATCCGCAGTACGGAATGGACATTGCCGAGACCTTGAAGAATATGCCCCCGGCCCAAAGCACCTATTACGGTACGGTACTTAGCGAGGCGACCAATGGATGGACGCCCGAACTCAGGGAGAAATACTTTAAATGGTTCTACAAGGCCTTTTCGTACAAAGCGGGAAGAAGCTATATCGGTTTTATAGAAAAAGCAAGGCAAAGTGCCTTGGCCAACGTTTCTAAAAGCAAGTTTGATCTCTATAACGAAATGTCAGGCGATTCCCTATTGAGCAGTTCGGGCAACGATCTGGTCTCGAACGCGGTGCAACCCAAGGGACCTAGAAAGAATTGGGCAGTGGAGGATATCGAGCCCTTGTTGGCGGACGGGCTCCAAAACAGGGATTTCGAGCAGGGCAGGAACATGTTCCTGGCCACCAACTGTATCACTTGCCATAGCATGCGGGGCGAAGGACAGAATATCGGACCCGATCTTACACAAATAGGAACCCGGTTCTCTCCGGCCGATATGCTCAAGGCCATTATCGATCCCAGCGAGGTGATTTCCGACCAATACAACTCGACGGTTTTTACCCTAAAGGACGGGAATTCGGTAGTGGGACGCTTGATCAGTGAAGAGGGGGACGAATATAAAATAAGCCAAAACCCATACGCGCCCGATGTTATCAGGAGTATTCCAAAAGAACAGGTGACGGGTACGAGAATGTCGACCATTTCGCTGATGCCTCCCGGAACCATAAACCGATTGGGCCCTGATGAGGTGAAAGACCTCTTGGCGTATTTGATAGCCGGTGGAAATAAGGACAACCCCATTTTTTCGGGGGAAGATGAAGCGCAGGCCGGGCAGTAAGCATGAACGAAACTTTAATTGCCTATTCCAAGATGTCTAACATAGCTTTTTTTACTAGACGCTTCGATTTGAGGGTGTTGCAAAACATAAAACCTGTACGCCAAGCGTACAGGTTTTATGCCATTGGCATGTTTGCTTTTATGGCAAACGGGCCGCTATACGGGCAGGCAGATTCCCAGGTTGTCAGGAGTATCCATTTTGAAAAATGGCCGATAGCTTCCGAAAGCTACGAATCGGTCGATGTCTTTGATGTCGACAACGACGGAAATGTGGATATCGTTTCCGGGGCGTTCTGGTACGAGGGACCCTCCTTCGAAAAAAGACACGATATAGGCGGCCCCAAACGCTTCGGTGAGTACTACGATCATTTTTCGACGATTCCCTTGGATGTCGACGGTGACGGAAAAACCGATTTTGTTACCGGGGGATGGTTCGATGGACGCTTGGTCTGGAAGAAAAATACGGGCAAAAAAGGCCCTTGGCCTGAACATTTGATAGCCGAAATCGGAAACATTGAAACGACCCGGGCGTGGGACATTGATGGAGACGGGGTATTGGAGATCGTTCCCAACACACCCAACGATTCGCTGCGCATACATAAATTGGTACGCGGTGAAAGCGGTAAGGAAGGCGTAAGGTTCTTATCGCATGCCATTGCCGATAAACAAGGCCACGGTCTGGGTTTTGGCGATATCAACGGAGATGGGCGGGTAGACATCGTTGTGCCCAACGGATGGCTCGAAGCGCCCGAACGACCCCTTCAGGACGCCTGGCCGTTTCACCAAGAGTTTGACCTTGGAACCACCAGCGTACCCATTATAGTGGCCGATGTAAACCACGACGGCCTGAGCGATCTTATCGCGGGACAGGGGCACGGCTACGGCTTGCACTGGTACGAACAAATACCCCTAAAAAAAGGGAAAGGCTTGCGGTGGAAGAAACATGTAATCGACCCCTTTAATTCCCAATACCACACAATGGAGTGGGAAGATCTTGATGGGGATGGCCAAAACGAATTGGTTACGGGCAAACGCTATAAGGCGCACAATGGAAAGGATCCCGGAGGATTTGATCCCGTTGGCCTGTATTATTTCAAATGGACGGGGGAGAATTTTAGCAAACAGGTAATCGATTATGGAACCTATGGCAAAGGCAAGGGCACCGGAGTTTATTTTGCCGTGTCCGATGTAAACAACGACCATAGGAAGGATGTCGTCGTGGCAGGGAAAGACGGACTGGTCGTCTTTCTTAACAAAGAGTTGAAAACCAACTAAATTAACGGATTGTTAGAAAATTATACTATGATAAAAAAAATTGGAAATAACGGACTGGTCGTTTTCATGGTCCTAAGTTTAGGCCTAAACGCCTGTAAGGAAAAACAAGAAAAAAAAGAAGGCAAAGGACTTGCGGAAGAAGTGGTGGCGGATGCGGATGGATTTGTACCTATCTTTGATGGTAAGACCCTCGACGGATGGGAAGGAGACCCCAAATACTGGAGTGTGCAAAACGGTAATTTAACCGGGGAGGTTACTCCCGAAACCCTGCTTGACAACAATACCTTCATTATTTGGCAAGGAGGCCAGCCTAGCGATTTCGAACTGAAGTTGGAGTTTAGGATCGCCGATGCCGGAAACAGTGGAATCAACTATCGCAGCGATAAAATCGATACGATTCCCTACGCTTTGAGGGGCTATCAGGCCGATATTGACGGGAAAATCAGGTATACGGGCCAGAATTATGAGGAGAAAAAAAGGGCCACCTTGGCCTATCGCGGCGAAAAGGTCGTCATCCATACCCAAGACCATCCGGACGAGCCGGGATCCCTCAGGGCCAATGTTCAGCGCAATTGCTGGCAGAGCAGGGAGGTAGTAGGCTCCTTGGGCGAATCGGATGCCTTGAAAACAAAAATTAAACACGAAGACTGGAACGAGGTACACCTTATCATCAAGGGCAACCATTTGCAGCATTATGTCAATGGCGTTCTCATGAGCGATGTGGTCGATGAGGATACGGTCAACCGTAAGGCTTCGGGATACCTGGGGGTACAAGTACATGTGGGGCCCCCGATGAAGGTCGAATACAGGAACATTCGTTTAAAACAGTTATAGTAAAATTTTATGCAAGAGATGATGCCGGATACAGCTAGGATTCTTATGGGAAGGAACAAAGTGGGCAATTCGGCCCAAGTGGGCGGTATAGAGACCTCTATTTTAGACAATGGTTTGGGACGGGGATCTCGTATAGCTTGGATCAATACGGGTACGGGCCTGCGGTACAAGGTGTTGTTGGACCGTGCCATGGATATTTCCGATGCCTTTTACAACCAGTATAGCCTGGCTTGGTTGAGCCACGCAGGGGCCATGCCGCCCGATCGTTTTTCGGATCAGGGTATGGGATGGATACGAAATTTTGGGGGCGGACTCTTGACTACATGCGGACTTTCACATGTTGGCGGCCCGGAAGAGGATGCGAATGGGCATAGAGGCCTGCATGGCCGAATAAGCAATACCCCGGCCGAAATCGTATCGGTAATCCAGCCCGATCCGATCAAGGGCATCATGGAAATGAGTATTACGGGAATAATCCGTGAAACCCAGGTTTTTGGCCCTTCCCTACAATTGGAGCGTACGATTTCAGGAAAACTTGGCGAGGCCAAGATTGTGATAAAGGACGAGGTGGTCAACAGGGGCAACCAAAAAGTTCCGCACATGTTGTTGTACCATGTGAACTTCGGATGGCCCTTGGTCGATGAGGGCACAAAATTACTGTGGAAGGGCGACTGGCATTCCCCGACGCCCGATTCCGACAAGAAAATTTTTAAGGAAGGAAACCCCTTTAAGACCTGCCAGTCCCCGATGAAATCGCATTCGGGAACAGGGGAAGATGTCGCCTTTATCGACATCGAGGCCGACGACAAAGGCATTTCAACCTGCGGGCTCTACAATGAAAAGTTGCATATGGCCCTTTCGATGCGCTTTTCCAAAAAACAATTGCCCTGGTTGGTCAACTGGCAGCATTGGGGGGAACACGAATACGTTACGGCCCTCGAACCGGCCACTCATCCGCCCATAGGGCAAAAGGCGGCCAGGGAAGAAAATACATTGACGTACCTAAATCCGGGCGAACGCAAGGAGTATGCCTTGCAATTGCAGGTGTTGGAAAAGGAAAATTTATCAGAATTTATAAATCAATTTAAACTATAAAACCAGAGTAATATGGCAACATTGGCTGAAAAAGCACTCGAACAGGGCAAAGGAATTTTGCGCTTATCGCCAACTTGGGTACCACGTTCTTTTTGTGTGCCCGGAAGAAGAATCAAACTGCACCCCGACGATTATTACGTGTTGGGAGGGGAAAGGGGAGGAATCGACGAACGTTGGTTCTCTTCCACGACACCGGCTGAAAACGGTCCCCTTACCGGCAAGAACGAAGGATTGAGCCACGTTGTGCTCGAAGATGGGGGCAAGGAGGTTCAAATTCTTCTCAAGGATGTGATCGATGAATTGAAGGGAGAGATCATCGGGGATCGCCTTTGGAACGAATATAAGAGCTGGCCGATGTACTCCAAGTTCTTCGATAATATGGGCCCCTTGCCGCACCACATCCACCATAACGACGAGCATGCGGCAAAAATCGGCCAAAAGGGGAAACCCGAAGCCTACTATTTTCCACCACAGGTAAACAATCACGGCGGAGATTTTCCCTATACCTTTTTCGGTATAACGCCGGGTACCACAAAGGAACAGATCAAGGAATGCCTGATGAACTTTACCAAGGGCGATAACAAAATCACCAATTATTCCTCTGCGTTCCGTTTGGAACCCGGTACAGGTTGGGACGTACCACCGGGAATGCTCCATGCACCGGGAAGCATGTGTACCTATGAGCCACAAAAAGCCTCTGACGTTTTCGCCATGTACCAATCTTTGGTTAACGAGGCCATTATTCCCGAGGAACTGTTGTGGAACGGTACGCCTAAAGACCGCATGGGCGATTACGACCAATTGATGGAGGTGATCGATTGGGAATTGAATACCGACCCCAACATGTTGGAAACAAGGTTTATGAGGCCCATTCCCGTAGAACCAATGGAAGAAATGGAAGCCAAGGGCTATATCGATAAATGGATCTGTTACCGGTCCGATGCCTTTAGTGCCAAAGAGCTGACCGTACTGCCCGGTAAGACCGTAACCATCAAAGACAGTGCCTGCTACGGTATGATCATGATGCAGGGCCATGGTAAAATGGGCGACTGGCCTATTGAGACCCCTTCGTTGATACGCTACGGGCAATTGACCCACGATGAGTACTTTGTTACCGAAAAGGCCGCTAAGGAAGGGGTTACGATAACCAACTTGAGCCCGACCGATCCTATCGTCATGCTCAAACATTTTGGTCCCGATAACCCCGATTTGAAACTCTAGCCAGTGAAAATGAAGTCTAATTTTAAATACAGAGATCATGAAAAATAATTTTCCAAAACTACATAATGCCACATGGCCGGGAATAGTGGGTAAAGGACCCGATTCACAACCTCCCATTCCTCTAGACAAAATGCTTGAAATGACGGCGGCCGCAGAGGTTAACGGAAATAAATTCGACGGTGTTGACCTCGGACTTTTAGATCCGCACATCAATATCGATAGTTCAGACGATGAAATAAAGAGATTGGCCGACAAGATCGCGGGCTATGGCCTCAATGTCGGCAGTTTGGTGGCCCCCATCTGGGGCGGCCCCACCTTGGGGTCCGATGAGGATAGAAAAACCTTTGTCGAGATGGTACGCAAGGCCTGCCACTTTGGCAAGGTGCTTCGCGAACATGGGATACGGCAATACGGCGTCATCCGTATAGATTCGGCCTCAAGTCCCGAACAATGGTCCAAAGACCCGGAAAAGAGCAAGGAACTGATCGTCGAGACCTTTAGGGCGGCCTGCGACGTGGCTGCCGAGTACGACGAGAAACTGGCCGCTGAAGGTGAAATTTGCTGGGGCGGTATGCACAGCTGGAAGATCATGGTCGATACCTTGGAGGCCGTCGATAGGCCGAACATTGGTTTTCAGGCTGATATGTCGCATACCCTGTTATATTTGCTGGGCTATAATGCCCCGGAGCACAGGATACTCCCCAAAGATTTCGATTGGTCGGATAGAAGCGTTTTGGAAGCCGGATTGAAAACGGTAACCGATGCCCTCAGACCTTGGACCATCGATTTTCACGTGGCGCAAAACGATGGTACCGTTCACGGTACCGGATCCCACGATAAGACCGGAAGGCATTGCTTGGCCACCGATCCCAACGGTAAGTTGGACGTAGCCAAGGACGCCGGCTATTGGTTGCGCGATGGCAACGGCAACCTGACCAAGGCCTTTAAGCATATCTGCTGGGATGGATGTATGTTCGATAACGATGTTATGATGAAACAACAAACGTGGAACGATATCCTGGCCAAATTGGTCGAGGTTCGCGATTTGCACGGTTGGAGCGAATAAATCAAACGTCAACTACAATTTAAACTACTACAATGCCATATATACAAGCAAACGGGATACGACTCCATTACGAAGAACGTGGATCGGGCAAGCCTCTGTTGTTGATAATGGGCATAACGGCCGACCTATCGGTTTGGGAGAAACACGTTTCGTATTGGGAGAAGCACTACCGCTGTATCCTCTTCGACAATAGGGGCGTCGGTTTGTCCGAAAAGCCCGAAGGGCCTTATACGACGGCCCAGATGGCCGATGACAGTGCCGCCCTGCTGGACGCCTTGGGTATTTCCAAAGCGGCCGTAGTGGGGGTTTCAATGGGGGGTGCCATCGCCCTTCAATTGGCCATCAGGCACCAGGCATCTGTGGCGTCGTTGGTGCTTATGTGTCCTTGGGCAAGCTGTGACCGCAAGACCAAGGCCGTTTTTACCCATATGATGCATGCCAAGGCCCACTTGCGTCCCGAACATTTCAGCAATTTTGTACAGCAACTCATTTTTCATAAATCCACTTGGGATGACGATACCGAATACGAAGGCCTGATTGCCGGCCAAAAAGAGGCCGCTTTGGGTGAAACGCCCCAGCCCTTGCACGGGTTGGAAGGGCAGGCCCATGCCTGTATTTCGCACAACGTGGTCGGTCAACTACCCGAAATTAAGGTCCCGAGCCTGGTTATCGGAGGCAAGGAAGATCAGTTTATCCCCGAATGGATGGCACTGGAGGTGGCCAACGGTATTCCCGATAGCGAAATCCACCTTTATGAAAATGCGGGCCATGCCTTCCACTGGGAAAAACTGGAAGATTTCAACCCTAGGGTGTTGAATTGGTTAAAGGCCAAGTATTGAATTTTAAGTAAAAAGAAGTAAAAATGAAGAAAATAAGAATAGGATGTGAGACCTATACCTGGGCCATGTCGGGTGATGCATACAAGGACAAATTGGAGCATATTCTTGGCGTAATGTCGAGGTCTGGTTTTAAAAGTATAGAGCCCGATACGGGTTTTATGAACGGTTTTACCGATCCTCGGGTATTCAAGGAGGCATTGGAGCGTAACCAAATGGAACTATCGGTGCTGTGCCATGTCGAAGATTGGAGAAACCCCAAGGAAACCGATGCCGAACGGAAGAATGCCGATCAATGGATCGAGTTTATGAAGCACTTCCCGGAGGCTATTTTATTGCTGGTGCAAATGCCCGGTGCGGATCGCGAAAATTTAAAGGAACGTCAGCAAAATTTGTTGAGCTGTGTAAACGCTATCGCGACCAGGGCTGCCGACCAGGGTATCGTATGCTCCTATCACCCGAATTCGCCCATGGGGTCGATTTACCGAACCGAGGAAGACTATAAAATCTTGCTGAACGGCCTGGACAGTCGGGTCATTAAGTATACCCCTGACGTCGGGCACATGGCCAAAGGTGGCATGGATCCGCTGAAAGTGATCAAGGAATACCGTGATATCGTCAATTGCGTACACTATAAGGATATGTACGAAGACGGCCGTTGGGCCCAAATGGGCAAAGGGATTATCGACTTCGAGGGAATTACCCGATACCTGAAGGAGAGCGATTTTGAAGGGTGGATCATCGTCGAGGACGAATGCGACGAGGCGATTACCGACCCCGACGGTGTAACCGAAAAGGACGGGGTTTATATTGATGAGGTCTTAAGGCCTCTATTGTAAACGAATAATAGAATCAAGGAATTAAAATTTATGAAAAATGGCAAATAAAAAAGAACTACGTATCGGAATGATAGGCACCGGTTTAATGGCAAGGACCCATAGCAATGGCTATAATCGGATCCGTGATTTTTTCCCGGAATTGGAATATAGGCCCGTACTGAAAACGGTATGCTCCCGTACCGAGGAAAAGGTAAAGGCCTTTGCCGAACAATGGGGCTACGATTCGTATGAAACCGATTGGAGAAAAGTAATAGACAGGGACGATATCGATGCCGTCGATATCTGTACGCCCAACGATATGCACGCTGAAATAGCGATTGCCGCGGCCGAGGCCGGAAAAATGGTACTGTGCGAAAAACCTTTGGCACGTTCCGTGGCCGAGGCACAACCAATGGTAGATGCCATTGAAAAGGCAGGTGTGCCCAATACGGTTTTTTATAATTATCGCAGAATACCCGCAGTTACCTTGATAAAGCAAATTATAGATTCGGGCAAACTGGGTAAAATATTCCACTACCGGGCGAACTTCCTGCAAGATTGGACCATTAACCCAGAACTTCCCCAAGGTGGCGAAGCCTTATGGAGGCTCGATGTCGATGCTGCCGGATCGGGCGTAACCGGCGATTTGTTGGCGCACTGTATCGATGGGGCCATGTGGTTGAACGGGGCGATCAAGGATGTATCGGCCGTAACCGAAACCTTTGTTAAGGAGCGTGTGCACCAGGGCACCGGGCAAAAGCAAAAAGTAGGTATCGACGATGCCTGTATTTTTCACTGCCATTTCGAAAATGGGTCGTTGGGGCTTTTTGAGGCCACACGATACGCCAGGGGCCATAAGGCCTTGTACACCTTGGAAATCAACGGGGAGCACGCTTCCTTGAGGTGGGACCTGCACAACATGAACTACGTGGAAATGTTCGACCATGCCGATGAGCCCGTAACAAGAGGATGGAAGAAAGTATTGATTACCGATAGCGATCAGCCCTATATGGATCGTTGGTGGATTCCCGGTACATCCATAGGCTATGAGCATTCCTTCGTTCATCAGGTGGCCGATTTCCTCAAGAGCCTAGAGGATGGCGTGCCATGCGAACCGACTTTTAAAAATGCGATGATGACCCAAAAGGTTTGTGAAGCGGTCATCAATTCGGCCAATTCCAAAAGCTGGCAGGATACCGGTTTGTAAAATCGGTTTCCCTAATGAAAAAAATCCCGATCTGAAAGCGATGTTCTCGTTTCGGAATCGGGATTTTTTAAATATAAAGGTTGGTCGGTTTCTTCTTTAAGGGAATCCTTTCCATTGTTTAGTCAGAAAAGGGGCAAAAAACAACATTCGCCCCTTTAAATTAAACTAACTCAAACAACTCAAAAGGGTATCACTCCTTTCGATTACTATATTAGTACAAAGTTTGGGCATTACCATCCTGTACTGTACTGCTTTACTCCTTAATTTTTGTTAAAAAAGAACGGACCGACAATACGTATCGAACTTCGCCTGCGAATGTAGGGGATTTAATGTTGGTTTGAAGTGATTTCCTTCGGCTAGGCCCTTTTTGGAATGCCAGGGCGGCTTCAAGTCCGTTCGAGGCCTCCTTATGGTTTGCCTTAGTACTTACATGGTAAGGCGGACGATGTTGTTTTTCTTTCTTAATAGGTGTCTTGGGCAGTCGGTATGGCGATATAGGGCCCATAGGAATAAAGATGGCAGCATTGATGATGTTCGGTGCCTTCCCGGGATTTTTATTGACCGTTATTTTTTGTGAAAAACAAACCGAACAAAGTGGTCAAAAAAATAACCGGCCTTGCCGAGCATTTAGGCGATGAATTTCGTGAAAGAATGAAGGGCCTCCCTTCGTGAATTGGGTTCTGGAATCCATGGGCCGTGGTGGGGCGGGCAGTTGCGAGTGTCGGTCATTTAGGCACTCGCGTTGGTCTTTTGTCGATTGGAAGCCCTTGACGGACATTCAGGATAGTACAGGATAGGGGTAGAGTGAAAAATGGTTAAGTTCGGTGGTTGTCTTGACGGTATTGTCATCGAGACCGGAAAAGGACGAAGGAATGGCGGGCGGACAAGGTTGGTGCCGAGTGCGATATGCCGAAAGCCGTCCCGTAGAATAGAACTGGGTAAAAACACTTTTGAAATACAAACTATAACTTGAACATTATGCTAAAACACATGAAGTTGCTGAATATCCCGACCGTTTTAACGATTATACTGTCGCTGACGATGGTAAAGGCCCAAAAAATTGATAAACAATCGGTTGAGGCGTCCATGGTCAAGGCCATGGAATGGCAGGAGCAGCATCCTATTTTTACCTCGGCCCCGACGGATTGGACGAACGGTGCCTATTATGTAGGGGTTTCCAAAGCGCACGAGGCGACCAACAACCCGATTTTTTCCGCAGCCCTCAAGACCATGGGCTACAGAAACCACTGGAAGCCTTGGAAACGTTTCTATCATGCCGATGATATTATTATCTCGTACTCCTACCTCTATGTCAATGAAATCCGCAAAGGCATGGTCGATCTCGAACCTACCGAACAATTTATTTTGGACCATTTGTACAAGCCCCATCCCTGGCGCGAAGGCGTAGAGGGAAAAGACCAGAAGATATTGTGGTGGTGGTGCGATGCCCTTTTTATGGCTCCTCCGGTACTTACAGCTTATGCCAAGCTTACGGGTGAAGACAGGTATCTCGACGAAATGCACAAGCTCTATATGGAAACCTATGACCTGTTGTACGACAAGGAAGAGCATCTTTTTGCCAGGGACATTAGGTTCCTTTGGACGGGAAGTCCCGATGATCTGAAGGAGAAAAACGGGAAAAAGATTTTTTGGTCACGGGGCAACGGATGGGTGCTGGGAGGCCTTGCCCTGGTCTTGGAGGATATGCCCGAAGATTATGAACATCGCGAATTTTATGTAAACTTGTACAAAGAAATGGCCCAAAAGATTAAGGAGGTGCAGCACGCGGACGGATTGTGGCGCACAAGCCTCTTGTCCCCCGAGTCGTACGACCACGGTGAGGTCAGTGGCAGCGGGTTCTATACCTTTGCTCTGGCTTGGGGCGTTAATCAGGGCCTGTTGAACGCAAAGGAGTACGTCCCGGTGGTGAAAAAAGCATGGACGGCCCTGCAGAAATGCCAAAAAGAGAACGGTATGGTCGGCTGGGTACAAGACATAGGGGCCAGTCCGGAGCCGGCCTCGGCCGATAGTTGGCAAAATTTCGGAACGGGGGCTTTCTTGTTGGCGGGAAGTGAAATTTTAAAGATGGACAAATAATACGATCGAAAAGCAAATGATGAAAAAAGAGGAAAAAAACAGAATGGGGAAAGACTTGAAGCCGGACCATTCGATATCTAGAAGAAGCTTTATCCGCAATACTTCCTTGGCGGCGGGTTTGGTGACCATTTTGCCCAGACATGTCCTCGGAAGGGGGTATACGGCACCTAACGACAAAATTAACCTGGGGTATATCGGTCTGGGAAAACAGGGCGGTATCCTGTCGAACAGGTTTGTTGCCCAAACCGGGGCCCAAGTGGTCGCGGGCAGCGATGTCTGGAATACCAAGCGCGATGCCTTTAAAAAGCTCGTCGAGGGCTACTATGCCAAAAGCCGGGGGGTAAGCAGTTACAAGGGGGTAAAGACCTACCTCCACTACAAGGAACTGTTGGAAGACAAGGGCATCGATGGGGTCGTGGTCGCGACGCCCGACCATTGGCATGCGATACAATCGATAGATGCCATGGAGGCGGGCAAGGACGTATACTGCGAAAAGCCATTGACCAATACCATTGTCGAAGGCAGGATGATGGTCGATGCGGCTACCAAGAACAAGACCGTATTTCAGGTGGGGAGTATGCAACGGTCTTGGGAACGGTTTAAAAAGGCGCAAGAATTGGTAAGTTCGGGCCAACTTGGCGAAATAACCAAGGTATTGGTAAACGTGGGCGATCCGGCAAGGCCCTACGACCTGCCGGCTGAACCGACCCCCGAAGGAATCGACTGGAATCTGTGGTGCGGCCCGGCGCCCCTGTTGACCTACCACCATACCGTTGCACCGGCCATAGTCAAAAAATATCCCCGCTGGAGGGATTTCAAGGAAACCGGGGGAGGCATTCTCTCCGATTGGGGCGCCCATATGTTCGACATTGCGCAATGGTGCTTGGGAATGGACCGTACAGGTCCGGTACGCTATATTCCGCCAAAAGATCCGAAGGCCGTTCGCGGCTTGCGTATGTTCTATGAAAACGGCATTGAAATGGTGCACGAGGATTTCGGTAGGGGATGGGCCGTACGCTTTATCGGAACCGAAGGTACTATGGATGTAAGCAGGGGCTTTTTGGAAACCACCCCGGCCAATATTTTGATGCCCCAGGGCGGAGATCCTTCCCAGTTGTTCAAGGACCAGGGCAACCACTACGAAAATTGGTTGACGGCCATCAGAGATAGGGGAGAGACGATCTGCGACGTGGAGACCGGCCACCGTTCGGCCACGGTATGCAATGTGGCGAACATAGCCTACGAACTGGGCAGGCCCTTGGAATGGGATCCCGTGAAGGAAAAGTTCAAAGGCGATGGGGAAGCCAATAAGATGCGCAAGCGAAAAAATAGAAAATACAGCTAGGCCAAACCAAAAAAGGCACCCTTAACGGTGCCTTTTTCCTTTATCGGGTTCGGACTTTCTAACTATTGTACCATTTGTACATTTTCTCCAGCCCTTCCTCAAGTTCGATATTGTGTTTCCAGCCCAGGCCGTGAAGCTTACTGACATCCGTAAGTTTTTTCATGGTGCCGTCGGGTTTGTCGGCGTTGAACTGGAGTTTGCCCTCGAAGCCGACCATGGCCTTGATCATTTCGGCCAGTTCCTTAATGGAAACATCCTTGCCCGTACCTATGTTGATATGGGTGTTCCTGATCTCTTTTTGCCCGGCCTCGTAGGTATCCTCGAAGTTTCGGTTTTGCATAATAAATATACAGGCTTCGGCCATATCTTCCGACCAGAGGAACTCGCGCATGGGCCTTCCACTTCCCCATATCTCGACCGCGATGCCATCTTCCGATTTCACGATCCCGTATTTGTTGAGCACTTCGATGATCTTCGATTCGTCGGCGTTGCCGTCGATCGATTCTATGGGCCTGGCGTTCAAGTCCCTTTTCACGGTCTCCCAATCTTGGTTTTCCAAGGCCTTTCCCAAGTGCATTTTTCGGATCAAAGCGGGCAGTACGTGCGACTTTTCAAGATCGAAATTGTCATTGGGTCCGTATAGGTTGGTGGGCATTACCGAAATGAAATTGGTACCGTATTGCAGGTTATAGCTCTCACAAAGCTTGATGCCCGCAATTTTGGCGATGGCATAGGGTTCGTTGGTATATTCCAAGGTATCGGTCAACAAATAGTCTTCCTTCATGGGCTGTGGGCACTCCTTCGGGTAGATACAGGTGCTTCCCAGAAAGAGGAGTTTTTTGACCCCGTTGAGATAACTGTGGTGAACCACATTGTTCTGGATCATCAGGTTGGCGTAGATAAAATCGCCGCGGTAGGTATTGTTGGCTACGATGCCCCCTACCTTCGCCGCTGCCAAGAAAACATATTCCGGTTTTTCTTGGGCGAAGAAATCGCCGACCGCCCTTGCATCGACCAGATCAAGCTCTGAATGCGTCCTTAAAACGAAGTTGGTAAACCCCTGCGCTTTAAGCTGTTTTAAAATGGCACTGCCCACAAGGCCCCTGTGCCCTGCGATATAAATTTTTGAATCTTTGTCCATGCCCTCTATTCGAAATAGTTCATGATGCGGTAACCCCCTTCTTTTAGATAGGTATCCTTCTTCATCAATTTCAAATCGCTCTGCATCATATCCTTGACCAAGTCTTCCAGTTGATATTTGGGGGTCCACCCTAACTTGGTGTTCGCCTTGGTGGGGTCGCCGATCAATAGGTCGACCTCCGTAGGCCTGAAATAGCGGGAGTCTACCGCCACCACTTCGGTACCTATTTCCAATTGGTACTTGGGGTCGTTACAGGCTTTTACATAGCCTTTTTCGTCAACGCCCTCACCCTTGAACTCTACTTCGATACCGGCCTCGGCAAAACTCATTTTGACGAAGTCCCTGACCGTAGTGGTCTTTCCCGTGGCAATGACCCAATCCTCGGGTTCATCGGCTTGAAGGATCATCCACATCATACGGACATAATCCTTGGCATGGCCCCAGTCCCTCTTGGCATCCAAATTCCCCAAATACACCTTGTCTTGTAGTCCCAAGGCGATCCTAGAGGCGGCCCTTGTAATTTTTCGGGTAACGAAGGTCTCTCCGCGTATGGGCGATTCGTGGTTGAAAAGAATACCGTTACAGGCGAACATGCCGTAGGCTTCACGGTAGTTTACCGTAATCCAGTAGGCGTACATTTTAGCCACGGCATACGGACTCCTTGGGTAGAACGGGGTAGTTTCCGATTGGGGTACTTCTTGAACCTTGCCGTATAGCTCAGAGGTCGAGGCCTGATAGATACGGGTCTTTTTTTCAAGCCCGAGAAGGCGCACGGCATCTAGTATCCTAAGTGTTCCTATTCCATCGGCATTGGCCGTATATTCGGGAGTTTCAAACGATACGGCCACATGGCTCATGGCCGCCAGGTTGTAAATCTCATCGGGTTGTATTTCTTGGATCAGGCGAATGAGGTTGGTACTATCGGTCATATCGCCATAATGTAGATGCAGGTTCCGGTTTTCTACATGGGGATCTTGATAGAGATGGTCGATCCTATCGGTATTAAAAAGTGATGACCTTCGCTTGAGGCCGTGCACTTGATATCCCTTTTTTAATAAAAACTCGGCTAAATAAGCCCCGTCTTGGCCGGTTATACCTGTAATTAAACACTTTTTCATTTGATAAAAATTGGTAGTTCAAAAATAACTCCACAAAGATGGAGAAATATATTTTTAACAAAGAAGGATGCTGTCAAATTTTTGATAAATTACACGATATCAAATAATAAGTGCTTTTTTTTAAGTATTTCCCTAAGATTCGATGTAGAAAGTATGCATGCCTGCATAGAAAGGATGCACCACGTTCATTTTTGCCAAGCCGGATGTTTTTTCGGTGATAAGAACTCAGTCAGGGAATTGGCAGGCCCCTATCCCTTAAACATATCGGGCAGGGGGTGACTCCAGCCCTCACGATAGCTTCGTTGCAACAATCGGGTCGCCTCGGGGTCGTTCAAAACGATCTGTTTGTCCTGATCGTACGATAGGGGCCTTTGCAGTTCGAGGGCCATGTTCGCCAATATGCAGCTGGCGGTGGATATATGCCCTTCCTGAATGTTGGCGACCGGCTGGCTACCCTTGTCGATGGCGGCAAGAAAATCCAGCATATGTGCCCTGGTCGCCGGGGCCGCGTGCAATTCTATGTCTTTTTCTGTTAAGTCCTCGGGGTATTCCTCCCGTTCGTAGATCACATCCTTATGGATCTTTTGGCCTTTTCCCACAGGTATGAAGTCGTATTGCTTTACGCTTCCGGCAAGGGTGCCCTTCTCCCCGAAAATTTTAAAGGCCCAAGGGTATTCGGGGTCCGGTGCCGTGCCCCATGTCCTGTGTTTCCAGATGCACTCCATTTCATCAAACTCGAAAACGGCATTCTGGGTATCGGTAATATTGGCCTTGGCATCCTTTTGCACATAAATACCGCCCGTTGAACTGATGCGTTTGGGCCACCCCAGGTCTAGCATCCATCTAACCGTATCCAACATATGCACGCACATGTCGCCGACGATACCGTTACCGTATTCCATAAACGCACGCCACCTACGATGGGGAAGCCCGTCAAACTCCCGAAGGGGTGCGGGCCCTGTCCACATATCGTAATCAAAGAAATCGGGAACGGGTACCACGGGGCGGTTTTTGGTGTCGCGCATGTGATAGTAACAGCAGATTTCGACATGCGATACCTTTCCTAATAGTCCGGCATCAACGATATTCTTTTTGGCTTCGACCAAGTGGGGGGTACTCTTTCGCTGGGTGCCTACCTGAATTACCTTATTGTATTTAGCGGCGGCGGCGACCAAGGCCTCCCCTTCGATAACGTCGACACTGATAGGCTTTTGTAAATACACGTGGGCACCCGCTTTCATGGCCTCGATGCCCTGCAATGCATGCCAATGGTCGGGCGACCCTACTAGAACGATGTCCAAGTCCTTATAGGCCAACATTTTTTTATAATCGCTAAAGGTTTTTGGTCTTTTGCCCGATTTTTGTCGTTGACTCACCAAAGTAGCGGCCCCGGCCAGCATTTTTTGGTCTACATCACAAAGGGATACCACTTCTATATTCGCTACCTGGATCAGTCGGAAAAGATCGCTTTTGCCATACCAACCTGTTCCGATAAGGCCTACCCGTAGCGGTTTTTCGCGGTGCATTAAATCGATGCCGTATGCCCCAAAGGAAGAAAGTGCTATTGCTGCCGAAGTGCCCTTTAAAAAATTTCGTCGGTTGATATAAAAGTTTTTGCCTTGCATTTGTAGATAAAAATTTAGTTGGTTTTTAAAGTTATGTAATTTACGTTATTTCCCCGCAATTAATTTGTGCTTGCCCGTTTTGGGGGCGTGGGATGGCCAAGGCGTTATGGTGTGTTTGCTGTTCTTGGCTTTTGGCCTTGGGCACTGAAAATATTGGGAGTCGACAAAGAGTGGATTTACTCGATTAATGGATACGGAGGTGCATGGGGGTTTGGGGCGATATGTTAAAAAGGGCAGTCGTTCATCGTACTGAAACCCAATATCGACGATTAATCTAAAACTAATTTTTGAGGCTTGTTTCCTACACGTAATTTCGATGGTGAACTTAAGATGTTTAACCACTCTTTCGGGTGACCCAAATTTTTAAAACATGAAAAAACACTACACTGTATACTCGGTGTTTCTTACATCTTTGTTTTGTTTGTTGTTTATTGGGGCGGGGCGCGCCCAAAGCTTTAATGCGACCAACCTTGTCGATGCCGAAATCTTAAAGCCTACATCCTTGGATTTCGGTCCCAATGGAAAGCTCTATGTGGCCCAACAAGACGGAACGATCAAGGAATATAGCATTTTACGCGATGATGCCGATCCGGGGCAGGGCACCTATACCGCCGTCGATACAAAAACCATAGACATTGTTCGTAACGAGGTGCCCAACCACAATGATGACGGTACCATCAATACGGAAAACGTACGTCAGATAACGGGTTTGTTGGCCGCAGGAACGGCCACGGTACCTGTGCTTTATGTCAGTTCTTCCGACTCCAGGATCGGAGGAGGGGGAAGTGGCAACGATAAAAACCTCGATACCAATTCGGGTGTGCTCTCCAGGCTTACCTATAACGGTACGACTTGGGACAAGGTGGACCTGGTCAGGGGCTTGCCCCGCTGTGAGGAAAACCATTCCACGAACGGGATGGAGATATTTGAACGCAATGGGAATACCTATCTGCTGTTGCAACAAGGGGGAAATGCCAACAAGGGGGCACCAAGCAATAACTTTGCCGGTACCCCCGAAACCTTTTTGTCGGGTGCCATGTTGATTATTGACCTTACGCAGTTGGAAGAGATCGAGGCTGCGAACGGCGGGCCCTTTGTCGATACCAGACAGGGAAATACAAAGTTTATTTACGACTTACCTACATTGAACGACCCCAGTAGGCCCGATATTGACAATACCGATCCCGAATTTCCTTACCCTGTCGGTCATCCCATGTACAATGCTACCATTGACAAAGGGGATCCCTTTGGGGGGAATAATGGCTTGAACCAAGCATTTCACGAAGAGGGCGGACCCGTCCAGATCTTTTCCCCGGGGTGGCGAAATGGCTACGATGTGATGATAACCGCAGATGGTAGGGTATACTCGGTAGACAACGGACCTAATAAAACTTGGGGAGGCCTACCGGTCATTTACACCGCCGACGGCCAACGTAAAGGGGACGAGAGCACCACGGTCTACGACCCTGACAATGGCGATTATATTACCAATGAGTTGAATGAATCGGGACATTTAGGGCATGGCGATCCCTTGCATTATGTAGGGCAAGTAACGGATGCCAACGGAAGCTATTATGCCGGGCACCCGGTACCGATCAGGGCTTTTCCCTCAAGGGCCGGTCTAAAAGTTTACGAGTTTGACGGCAAGAATTGGATAATTGAGGAGGAATATAATTTAGGCGAGCTGCTTACCGGGGTTTCGGGCTACTACAATCCAGCCTTTGATCTATCGGATTTTCCTGATGACCCGATACAGGGAGCCTATTTGTCCAACGTAGATGACGATCCGAGAATGAGGATTTTGGATATCGTCAACTCTTCCACCAACGGTATATGTGAGTACACGGCGAGCAATTTCGACGGGGCGATGAAGGGAAATATCCTAACGGCCTCGCACAACGGAAAAATCAACCGCTACATCTTAAATGAAAGTGGCGACGGCCTAAACGGGAAGAACAATAATTTTCTATCGGGCTTTGGTTCAATCCCGCTCGATGTTATCGCCCAAGGGGACTTGGATCTTTTTCCAGGTACCATATGGGTCGCAAACTATCAGTCGAACAGCATTTCCGTATTCGAGCCTACCGATTTTGGTAATTGTGTAGAACCCTCGGACCCCGAATACGATGGTACGGCCGACTACGATTATGATCGCTATACCAATGATGACGAATTGGCCAACGGAACGGATATCTGCTCGGGCGGAAGCAAACCCACCGATAACGACGGGGATTTTATTTCCGACCTGAACGACCCCGATGATGACAATGATGGCATCCCCGATGTCAACGACCCCTTCGCGATCGATGCATCCAATGGCTTGGCGACCAACCTTCCCGTTGAGTACCCCTTTTGGAGCAATGATCCAGGAACGGGTTTTTTCGGCTTGGGTTTTACCGGTCTGATGCTGCCCTTGGACGGTACGACCGATTATTTAGACCAATTTGATGGGGACAACCTCTCCTTTGGAGGGGCAGGGGGCAAGGCTACGATCGACCTCGTAGACCAAGGCGATGCCCTCACTAATACACAAAACAACGGCTTTCAATTTGGGGTAAATGTCGATACCAATTCCCCGCCGTTCACGGTTCATTCGAAAATTGAAACCCCCTTTGCCAATGTTTCTTCGACCGAGAACAATTCATACGGAATTTTTATCGGTAACGGAGACCAAGACCATTATCTTAAGTTGGCCCTTATGGATGGAACCCTTCCGGATGATGGGGTTTTGGGCTTCGAGGTTGTACGTGAGGACGGCACATCGACCGTTTATTCACAAAAGTACGATGTGGTGGGACTGCAAGGGGCGTCCGCGGCCTATGTCTATATTAGTGTAGATCCCCAAGCGAATACGGCACAACCCTATTATTCGGTAGATGGAGGGGAAAATGTTTATCCCTTGGGCGAGCCCGTCGCTTTGCCGGCGGCCCTTTTAGACCCCAATGATGACCAAGGTATGGCCGTGGGCCTTATCGCAACTTCGAACGGAGGTACTCCTTTTACCGCGACGTGGGATTATATTAATGTGAAAGTTGATGGGAATACGGAATTGGCCCTTTCTGACAGCCCCATTGACTTTGGTACCCTGTATACGGGATCGGGCCAAGTGCAGCTTGTTCCCACACTCGAAAACGGGGGAGGGCCGGCATCCGGAGCCATCGAAATTACCGATGTTCGGATTACAGGCGCAAATGCCGATTTGTTCGATTACAACGTCGAATTGCCCTTGATCTTAGGTCCCGGGGCCAATAAAACCATACAGTTGAACTTTTTTCCCGATAACGTGGAAGGTGTCAAAACAGCTAACTTGGAATTTGTTCACAGTGGCGAAAACTCACCCTATATTGTTCCCTTGGTCTCAACCTTGGAGGTTAAAATAGAACCGTCCTATGAGGTGGTGGCCCGCGTCAATGCCGGTGGTCCGGCGGTGCCCGCAACGGACGGTGAACTCGATTGGGAAGCGAATGCCGCCAGTGGGGCCGTAACAGGGGATAAGTATTCAGTGAATACAGGGTCTATACCGTCGGCCGAGAATACCTTCCTTTACGAGAACAGGCATATCTCCGTTCCTTCCTATATTGATGAGGCTACCTTTAATGCCATCTATTCCAAGGAAAGGTACGACAGTTCCAGTGGGGCGGACATGGAATTCAAGTTTCCCGTGGAAAATGGCGATTACATTGTAAATATCTATACAGGTAATGGCTATGGCCCGGCAAATCATATAGGGGACCGAATTTTCGATATCTTCATAGAGTCGGAACTAAAGGGAGACGATATTGACGTGGTAGCCTTGTTCGGCGGCGGAGGAACCGATTTTTACGCCGGTATGCTTTCGTACGAAGTTTCCGTTTCCGATGGCGAACTTAATGTGCTGTTCGGTCATACAGGCGTTGAAAACCCTGTATTGCAGGGCATAGAGGTGTTGAAGGTTATCGAAGGGAGCGCTCCCGTTACGCTTGTGCCCATCGAAGATCAGTTCAGTTTTGTTGACGACCATATCGATTTGGCGGTGTCGGCAAGCGGTGGCGACGCCAACCAGAACTTTACCTATGCCATTGCAGGCCAGCCCGATGGTATCAATATAGAACCTACCAATGGCCATATTTACGGAACCATTGCAAGCTCAGCACTTACCGGGGGAACCAATAATGACGGTATCCACACGGTAACCGTTAAGGTCAGCAAACCTGGATCGGTCAGCAAAAGCACAGTCTTTACGTGGACGGTTGACAATCGTTATTGGACCGATAAGGATGAGGATGGGAATTATACGGCGCGCCATGAGTGTTCTTTGGTACAAGCGGGCGATAAGTTCTATTTGATGGGGGGGCGGGAGAATGCCAAAACCATTGATGTCTACGACTACGCCTCCGATACGTGGACCCAAATATCGAACTCGTCCCCGGAGGAGTTCAATCATTTTCAAGCTGTTGAATACCAAGGTCTCATTTGGGTAATCGGGGCCTTTAAGACCAATAGCTTTCCCAATGAAGCACCTGCCGAATATATCTGGGCATTTGATCCGGCGAACGAAGAATGGATAAAAGGGCCCGAAATACCCGAGAACAGAAGGCGTGGGTCTACCGGATTGGTAGTGTACAACGATAAATTCTATATTTCCGGAGGAAACACCGATGGCCATGATGGAGGATATGTAAACTGGTTCGACCAGTATGATCCGGCAACAGGGCAGTGGACTGTTTTAGACGATGCCCCGAGGGCCAGAGATCATTTCCATGCTGCGGTTTTGGAAAACAAAATGTACTTGGTCGGAGGCCGTCTTTCCGGAGGCGATGAAGGGGTTTTCAAACCTACGGTCGCCGAGGTAGACGTGTATGATTTCAGTACGGGTACCTGGAGTACACTTCCCTCCGATCAAAATATACCTACGCCGAGGGCCGCCGCCGCGGTAGCCGGTTTCAACGGAAAACTTATAGTGGCAGGTGGCGAAGTCGAAGACCAGGAAGTTTACGGTGAGGTAACTTCGGGAGCCTTGGCGGTTACCGAGGAATACGACCCGGAAAGCCAGTCTTGGTCGAGATTGCCCGACCTGAACCATGCGCGACATGGTACCCAGGCCATTGTTTCCGGAAACGGGGTCTATGTCTTGGCCGGTTCACCCGTCAAAGGAGGCGGAAACCAAAAGAACATGGAATACTATGGCGTCGACGCCCCTGTGGGCGAAGCCATCGCGGCAAGTGCGCTTTCCGTTCCCGATATCGTTGATTTTGAAGTGGGTAAAACAGGCCATGTCAATTTGCAGGTGACCGACGGAAACAACGGTATATTTATTCGGTCGATGAAGCTGTCGGGTGATGATAGCTCACATTACACCATTACTTCGACCGAAACGGAAAACATCTTGCTTAAAGCGAATAGTCTGTACGAACTGGCTATCGCATTGGACGAATCAGGTGCGGATACCCATGCGATTCTTACCATTGAATACGGTGCTGGTTCGGCAGTTGATATTGTTCTAAAAAATGGGGAATACAATGCGGGTATCGTCGATCCCGGTACCCAATACAATGCAGAAGGTGAAAGTGTTAACCTGCAGCTGGTCGCCGAGAATATGGGCAGTAACCTAACCTTTTCTGCCGAAGGGCTTCCTCCCGGACTCGAAATTGACGAGGCTACCGGATTGATCAGCGGTATTATAGGTTCCGGCGATTCCGACGGGGCGTTTATAGAGGACAACGGTCTGGTGGTCATAGAAGCCGAATCGGGTACGCTCACGCCGGGGTGGACGGAGACCACCACTGGTGGTGCGGTCGGTATAATAGCTACGAACGACAGTTTTAATTCACAAAGCAAGGGCACCATCCCATATCAGATACAAATTACCAACCCGGGCGTTTATCGTTTTAACTGGCGAAGTTTTTATTCGGGAGATAGTTCAACGGATGAAAACGATAGCTGGCTCAGGTTCCCTAACAACGAAAACGTTTGGTTCTTTGGTTACAAAGGTACCCCTGCCGATGAAGCGAGCTTAATTGCGAATCTAACGGGGGAACAAGAAAACGTAGTCTTCCCGAAAGGCAGCTCAAGGGTAACTTCCGAAACGACACCGGAGGGGAGCGGAAGTAACGGGTACTTCAAGATATGGCGAAGTGGTGGAACGTCGGAAACCTATGATTGGCAAGCCAAAACAAGTGATGAAGACGCGCACAATGTGTATGTCTGGTTTGTTAACCCGGGTACGTATACCATGGAAATATCGGAAAGGTCGGCAGGCCATACGATTGATAAGATGGCCCTGTACAAACTTGACGGGACATCCTATTCAGATGGGCAATTGACCGCCTTGGGCGAATCCGAACGAAGCGGGGGCACGACCCAAGGCGCGGCTGACAATAGTCCGTACAGCGTGGTGGTAACCGCCCAAAACACTGGAATTTCCTCTTCCGTCGAATTTCAATGGGTGGTCGATAATTCGGGTAATCCCTTTGCAGTCGTGGGAGCCGATCCCCTATCGGGAAGTGCACCCCTCACGGTCAATTTTACCGGTAGTCGATCAGCGGACGATGTGGGTATAGTCGATTATAGCTGGGAGTTCGGCGATGCGCTTTCTTCGACTTCGGACGAAGCGGACCCAAGCTTTACCTTTACGCAACCCGGTACCTATACCGTGCTGTTACGGGTAACCGATGGCGACGGTAAGACGGATAGCGATACCGTGGAAATTTCGGTAACACCAGCGGTGGAATATACGATATCGGTGGTGTCGGCGGCCAACGGAACCATAAGTCCCAGCGGGGATGTCAAGGTCGTCGAGGGCGAAAGCCAAGTGTTCCTCATCACGCCCGATCTAGGGTATGCGATCCAAAATGTACTTGTTGACGGCGTTTCCCAAGGTGCCCTTGAAAGCTACACCTTCAACGAGGTTTCCGAAGACCATACGATTGAAGCCGTATTCGTCGAGATACCGAACTCCATAACAGCTACCGCCGGTGATGGAGGTAGCATTTCCCCCGAGGGGGCACTCTTCTTCGATGGAGGGGAAGATCAGGTCTTTACCGCTACTGCGGATGAAGGCTACGAATTTGATTATTTTATTGTGGACAATCAGTTTATTGTTCACGAACCTTCATACCTCTTTGAGGATATCACCGGGAAACACTCCATTAAGGCGGTATTTACCGAGGTCGAAAAGCCCAGCTATTTGATCATCGCATCGGCCGGCTATGGAGGTACTATTACACCTATAGGCGAGAACTTGGTAGTGGAGTCCGAAAGCCTGAGCTTTTCGGTTACGGCCAGTGCCGGTTACGAGTTCGACTATTTCGAGGTGGATGGTGAAGTGGTGAAGGACATAACGGAATATACCTTTGAAAACGTAACCGAACCCCATACCATTAAGGCTGTCTTTAAGGAAAAATCAGATCGGGATACCTACACGATAACGGTAACTTACTCGGAAGGGGGAACGGTAGATCCCAACGGTACGATTACGGTCGACAAGGGAGAAGACCAAGTTATTGGTATTAGCCCTGATGACGGTTTCCGTATAGCCCGGATTTTAGTGGACAACGAGGAAGTCGATATTGTGCAGGAATACACCTTTGCCCATGTGGGTTCGGACCATACGATGGAGGTTGTCTTCGAAAGGTCGAACAGTGCCCCTACGGCGGTTGCCCTGGCCGATATTGTATCGGGTTATGCGCCCCTGTTGGTTAACTTCAATGGCGAAGATTCAACCGATGACAGTGGAATCGTTAGCTATACTTGGGATTTTGGGGATGGTTCGGATCCCGTAAACGGTGCGCTTGCCTCCCATACCTATAACCAGCCCGGCTCGTATACGGTCACTTTGTCGGTAGAGGACGGAGAAGGTGAAATTGGCCAAGACTCACTCACCATTACGGTTTCCAATTCACCGGATATCGATGAGGATGAATTCCGCTTGTTCCCGAATCCGGCTTCGGTAAGGGTGACCATAGGGTTTGGGGCCCCGGTACGGCTTGAGACCATTTCGATATTCGATATGGGAAGTAATTTGGTACTCTACATAGAAAACCCGGGCACATCTGCCAGTAGTACCTACGAGGTCGAAGTAGCGGGATTGTCTGCCGGAATGTATATTATGAGGACGAAAGACGTGGATGGAAAGGAAATAAACGAACGCCTTTTGATCCGGCACTAAGCTTTTATAGGGATAGTAAAAAGGCGGAACCACTTGTGGACTCCGCCTTTTTTATGTCCTATTCCTTCAGTATCATGACCCGACTTCAAAGGAATGGCTTCGGTCCATAAGGTATAAACATACGACGGGATGCTTTTCTGTGCTAAATGTGATATATTTAAGGCATAGAACCAACCCATATAACCATGAAAGTCAAGTACTGTTTTTTTAGTTTATTGTTTCTGTTTTCGTTTCAAATCGCCACGGCCGAAATTACCCTGCCAAATGTTCTTTCGGAAGGAATGGTCCTGCAGCGCAACCAAAGTGTTAAACTCTGGGGCTGGGCCGATACCGGGGAGGAAATTACCATTGTCACGGGGTGGGACGATAAGCATTACCAAATCAAGACCCCCATCACCGCCAAGTGGGAGGTGGAGGTTTCCACCCCTGAAGCGGGAGGACCTTATACCATATCCTTTAAAGGGAGGGACAATGAAATCGTTTTGGGCGATGTATTGATCGGTGAGGTCTGGGTTTGTTCCGGCCAGTCGAACATGCAGTGGAGCGCCTCTACCTCCACCGGTATAGTTAATGGCGAGGAGGAAGTAAAAAATGCGAACTATCCCAATATCCGATTTTTTTCGGTCCCAAGAAGAACGGCCGAATACCCGCAGGAGAATGTACCCGGCTCGTGGGAGGTCTGCACTCCTGAAACCATGAAAGACTTTAGTGCGGTCGCCTATTTTTTCGGAAGAAGGCTTCACGAACAGTTAAACATACCCATAGGCCTGATCGACAATGCCTGGGGAGGATCCCCGGCCGAGGTCTGGGCCACAAAATCGGTTTTCGACCAAAATCCGGACCTGAAGGAAGATGCCTTGGGCCTTAAGGAGACCCCTTGGAGCCCGGTTGCCCCATCGTCCCTGTACAACGGATTGGTGCACGGACTTACCCCCTTTAAGATCGCGGGTGTTATCTGGTACCAAGGCGAGTCGAACGTAAGCCGTCATGCCCGCTATAAAAAATTGTTTGCCGAAATGGTCGGATCGTGGCGTAATGCCTGGGGCTACGATTTCCCGTTTTATTATGTGCAAATTGCGCCGTATAAGTATAAAAATCCCGAAGAGGGAGTGTATTTAAGGAATGCCCAAAGGGAAGCCCTGAAGGTAATCCCCCGATCGGGTATGGTCGTGGTCAGCGACATTGCCACGGTCGATAACATTCATCCGCCCAATAAACAGGACGTGGGGTTGCGATTGGCCAATCTCGCCTTGAAGAAAGCCTATAATAGTTATGACGGGGAAGTAAACGGCCCCCTTTTTAAGGCGCACAAGGTAGTCGGAAAGAAAATAGAGGTTGTTTTTGACCATGCGGAGGGACTGATGGCCAAAGGAAAAAAACTTACCCATTTTGAGGTGGCCGGGGCCGATGGTAAATATTACCCCGCAAAGGCCGTGATCAAGAACGACAAGGTTATTGTATCGTCGAAAGAAGTACCCCTACCGGTCAACGTAAGGTTTGCATGGGACAACGTGGCCGAACCCAATTTGTTCAACGGGGCCGGGCTTCCCGCTTCGGCCTTTACCAGTGAATAGGTTTTTTGGCGGTTACGCCATGTTTTTGCCCAAAGAAAGATCGCTCAAACACATCGGTAGTCGGCGGTAAGATATGGGGTGTGCCATCTTTTATGTACGACCCTTATTTTGACGGCCGAACGTATATCCATGTATGCCAGAATACTACATGTAAACTACCGGAAAAGACCGTTGAACGGGCCCTTGGACAATCAAAAAAAAATAGGTGCGCACCATTTTGTCGCATTGGGGTACATATTGTACCAATATGCCATATGCAGTGTGTAAAACCCCATAATTTCATTTTTAATTTTTAAATTGTGGCCTAATAAAAACTAAACTAACTATGCAGATTAAGGAATCTCCTGAAGTGTATGATGTTATCATTGTCGGTTCCGGTGCCGGTGGTGGTATGGCTACCAAACAATTGGCCGACGCCGGGTACAACGTTGCCGTTGTAGAGGCAGGTCCGTTTTTCGATCCGGCCGACCCCAAGACCATGACCCAATTAAAGAACCCTTATGATTCGCCCCGACGTGGAGCGGGTACCACCCGTGCGTTTGGTGAATGGGACCAATCTTGGGGCGATTGGCATGTAGATGGTGAACCTTACACCACGGAAGAAGGAACCACCTTTAAATGGTGGCGTGCCCGAATGCTCGGTGGCCGTACCAACCACTGGGGGCGCATTTCATTGCGTTTCGGGCCGAAGGATTTTAAAGGAAAAACCCGTGATGGCTATGGCGAGGATTGGCCGATCGGTTATGAGGATGTAAAACCCTATTACGACAAGGTCGATAAGTTGATCGGGGTATTTGGGACGAAGGAAGGCAGGGAGAACGATCCCGACGGTTTCTTTCTTCCCCCTCCAAAACCCAGGTTGCACGAACTTTTTTATATAAAAGGGGCGAAAAAATCGGGTATTCCCGTTATACCGGGCCGGCTCTCGATGTTGACCAAGCGTATCAACAACGAACGTGGCGTTTGTTTTTACTGCGGGCAATGCAACCGTTCTTGCCAAGTGTACGCCGATTTCTCGTCAGGTAGTTGTTTGATATTCCCTGCCCAGAAAAACGGGGGTAAGGTAAGGCTATACGTCAACGCCATGGTGCGCGAGGTAACCACCGATGAGGAAGGAAGGGCAACGGGCGTCTCGTATGTCAACAAAGAAGACCGAAAGGAATACAAGTTAAGGGGAAGGGTAGTCGTACTTGCGGCCTCGGCCTGTAGTTCGGCGCGCATCCTATTGAACAGTAAAAGCAAGCAACATCCGAACGGGTTGGGCAACAGCAGCGACCTGGTCGGGAAATACCTACACGATTCCACCGGAAGTAGCGGTGCGGCATTTATCCCCGATCTTATGAACCGGGACGTTACGTACAACGAAGACGGCGTTGGCGGTATGCACGTGTATTCACCTTGGTGGGGCGACCACAGTAAGCTCGATTTTCCCCGGGGCTATCACATCGAGGTTTGGGGAGGTATGAGCCAACCCAACTACGGTTTCGGCTTCGATATGGACAACTTCAACAAACTGATGGGCTTTCCTACCGGAGGGTACGGAGACAAGCTTCGCGAAGAGGTAAAAAGGTACTACGGGGCCGTAATCGGCTTTGGTGGTAGGGGGGAAGGCCTCGCCAGAAAGGAAAACTATTGCGAAATAGACCCGACCACAGTTGACGACTACGGTATTCCCGTATTGAAGTTCAACTACAAATGGTCCGATATAGAAGTACGCCAGGCGAAACATATGCAAGATACTTTTGAGGAAATTACCCATAACATGGGAGGTATTTATCTCAACAAACCGGGCAAGGACAAGGACTACGGGCTCCATGCCCCCGGTGAGATCATTCACGAAGTGGGTACCACCCGTATGGGCGATGACCCGAAAACATCGGTAACCAACAAGTTCAATCAATTGCACGATGTCGATAATGTCTTTATCGTTGATGCGGGACCGTTCGTGTCGCAAGCGGATAAAAACTGTACGTGGACCATTTTGGCCCTGTCTTGGAGAGCATCCGATTATATTATCGATCAATTGAAAAAACAAAATATCTAAATGATGGACAGAAGAAAGAGTATACAAACGATGATTTTGGGTGTGGGTGCCTCTGCACTTGCATTTCACGGGTGTAAGCCCGAAGGAGGTGAGGCCCCGGCTCCAGAAACTGCCGTTAACACCGATACCAACTATTTTGGGAGAACCCCCAAGGAACTGGAACGCATCGAAAAGTTGAATGCGGAGCAGTTGTTCAATGAGCATGAAATGGAGACCATTTCCGTACTGAGTACGGTAATCCTTCCACCCAAGGAGCCTTTCGGAGGTCCGATAGAGGCCGAAGTACCCGAGTTTATTGAATTTATCGGTAAAGATATGCCCCAAATGCAAAACACGCTTTTAGGGGGCTTGATGTGGTTGGACCATAAATCGAATACCGAATTTGGGGTCGAGTTTAAATCGGCTACCTTGGAACAGCAACAGCAGATTTTGGACACGATCTGCCATCCTGACCTGGACGTCCCCTTGGACGACCAACCCTTGGAAATCCAGTTCTTTGCCCTTATGCGCAACCTGGTCGTTACCGGTTATTACACCTCAAAGGTAGGAATTGCCGATCTCGGCTATAAGGGCAATAGTCCCAACGTTTGGGACGGGGTACCCGATGAGGTACTTAAAAAACACGGGGTGGAATACGACCCGGAATGGATCGCCAAATGCGTAGACCAGAGCAAGCGAAACGTTATTGCCGAGTGGGATGAGGACGGCAATCTTTTGACTTAGTACCGTTTGCCGGGGCGTATGTAAGGTGCACCCTTT
Organism: Pseudozobellia thermophila; assembly: GCF_900141855.1. Classification (GTDB taxonomy): domain Bacteria; phylum Bacteroidota; class Bacteroidia; order Flavobacteriales; family Flavobacteriaceae; genus Pseudozobellia; species Pseudozobellia thermophila. The sequence goes on along the minus strand of NZ_FQYU01000002.1, from coordinate 649,991 downwards.
GAAGGTATTGTCCAAAAACACCTCCCTTTGCAATTTGGGAGGTGTTTTGTTTTTGAAATTGCATAACTTGGCATATTCGTATGCCACCAAAAAAAACAGTATGATGAAAAAAGTATTGACCCTGTTCATGGCCCTTGCCGGCATGGTTACCCTAGAGGCCCAAGAAGTAGGCTTGCAGTTGTATAGCCTTAGAAACCAATTTAAGGAAGATGTGCCCGGCACGCTTAAAATAATCAAAGGCTGGGGCATAACAAAAATTGAAGGGGGCGGTACCTACGGCCTTTCTATGGATGAGTTTAAGGCCTTGCTGCAAAGTAATAACCTAGACGTTGTAAGTGTCGGTGCCGGATTCGAAGACCTTGAGAACAACGTGCAAAAGGTAATCGACAATGCAAAGGCCTTTGGCGCCAAATATGTCATGTGTGCCTGGGTACCGCACGATGACAATAAATGGGACTTGGAAGAGACCCAACATGCCACCGAGGTATTTAACAAGTCGGGGAAGGAACTTAAAAAACACGGAATTACCTTGGCCTACCATGCGCACGGTTACGAATTTAGGCCGTATAAAGACGGTACCCTCTTCGACTATATGGCCGAGCATGCGAAACACTTTACCTTTGAGCTCGATGTATTTTGGGCGCATCACGGAGGTGCCGACCCCTTGGCCTTGATGAAGAAATATCCCAAGAAATTTACCTTGATGCACTTGAAGGACATGCGACACGGGGTAAAGGGCAACAATACCGGTCACGAAGACGTGGAGACCAATGTGGTACTCGGACAAGGGCAGGTAGATATCGCCGGTACCGTGGCGGAAGCCAAAAAATTGGGCATTGAATATATGTTCATCGAAGACGAGTCCTCCAGGGTGGTCGAGCAGGTACCCCAAAGCTTGGAGTATTTGAAAACACTCGAATAATTTATAAGTACCCATTAAGAAACCCCTTGCCCCAACAGGCAAGGGGTTTCTTTTTTTTGTGGCAAAAACAAGTATATTTATAAAGAATACAAACCGACCAAAAATGAAAACCAAGAGCTTATTGATTATTGCGGTAATAACCCTTTTATGGGGTTGTACCGAAAGCCAAAAAAAAGATGGCGATGACCCTACCGAAAATCGACCAAATATTGTTTGGTTGGTGGCCGAGGACCAGTCGCCCGAATGGTTCCCCATGTACGGCGACAGCACCATCTCGCTACCCAATCTAGAGGGGCTGGCCAACGACGGGGTTACCTTTGACAATGCCGTGGCCCCCGTTCCTGTCTGTGCCCCGGCCCGAAGTTCACTGATTACGGGGATGTATCCCTCTACGCTGGGGACGCACAATATGAGAACCTATGCCGCATGGCGTAAAATCAACGAACCCTTATTGGATAGTTTGCCCAGTTATTCCCCCGTAGTGCCCGAGGGGGTTAAGATGTTTACGGAGTATCTGCGAAAGGAGGGCTACTATGCGGTGAACGGCCCCAAAGAGGACTATAATTTTGAAAAAACCGATGGCGCTTGGGATGAAAGTAGTGGAAAAAGGCATTTTAGAAAGCGGGGCGAGGGCCAGCCTTTTTTTGCCGTTTTCAATTTTACGGTAACCCACGAATCCCAAATATGGGCCAGGGGGAAGGATTCCTTGTTCGTCGATCCCCAAAAGGTTCCCGTGCCGCCATATTTTCCCGATAACGATACGATTCGCCACGATTTGGCGGTTAACTATAGCAACCTAAAACGCTTGGACGACCAAATCGGCGAGGTTATTGCCGACCTTAAGGAAGACGGTCTTTACGAAAACAGTATCATCTTTTTTTACGGAGACCATGGAGGGCCGTTCCCAAGGCATAAAAGGGCCCTGTACGATACCGGGGTAAAGGTACCCTTGGTTATAAAATTCCCGAAGAACCAAAAGGCGGGCACTCGCGACGATCGGCAGATCAGCTTTATCGATTATGCGCCTACGGTACTCTCGCTGGCAGGGATCAAACCCCCAAAGGTAATGCAGGGCACCGCCCAGTTCGGTCGTTTTGAGGCCGAACGGAAGCCGCAGTATACCTATCATACTTCCGACCGATTTGATGAGATTTACGACCGTCTTCGGGCCGTGCGATCGCCAAGGTTTAAGTACATAAGGAGTTTTAATACCGAAATCGGTCACGCCCTGCCCGTCTCGTACCGTGAGCAGATGCCCATGATGAGGGAACTGCGGAGGTTGTACGCCGATGGACGCTTGAACAGGGAACAAGCGTTATGGTTGCATCCGACCAAACCAAAGGAAGAACTGTACGACTTGGCGAAGGACCCCTACGAGCTGAACAACTTGGCTGAAGTGCCGGGGATGCAGGACACCTTGGTACACTATAGAAAATTACTCAAGGATTGGATGGTCGAGACCAAGGATTTGGGCGGAATCGATGAAAGGGACTTAATGGCCAGGTGGTTGGTCGACGGTGAACAGCCCCGATTGAAGCCCTTGCAGCTCGAAGAATCGGAATCGGGGGTGGAACTGATTTCTCCCAAACCGGATGCTACCATCGTTTGGAAGGGGGTAAAGGATTCTATCTGGAAAGTCTACGCCAAGCCCTTGCCCAAAGACGTTTCGTTTGTGGCAAAGGCTGAACGCATCGGGTATTCGGACAGTGAACTTTTGGAGTATAAGGTAGATTAGTCGATGCGCTTGAAATAGAGCATACGCACATCGGCCACCTCCCCGTCGGCAACTTTCGTAGTTTTTAGGGTGAGGGTGCCCCGGCCTTTTCGTAGTGTCATGGTTCCCAATCCCATGGGCTTGAAATCCTTGACGTAAGATTCCATGCGGGGTACACGGTCGTTTTCCTGGCCGGATAAGGGCGGGTCGTGGGCTTCCGAAATTTTTTGGGCAATCTTACTGCTTCCTAAACTGAGCTCAACGATCGAACCCACGCTCTCCTCTGGGCAGGTATAAAAAAGATCTACTTCAAACCGGCCATCGGCAAGGACTTCAACATGCCACGTAATGCTGTCCTGCACGCTCTTCCAATTGGTCAAAAAGCTATCGTTGGGATATTTGTTGCTGCGCTTTATGTTGCCGTGGCCCATGGCATCGCGCGCGGGCAATTGGGTAAATGTATAATCCGGGTGCCCCAAGGTAAAGAATCGGTCGTCGGTATCGCGGGTCAAGGGGTCAACGGCATCCAACCATTCTTTTTTTGCCTTTACCAACGAATCGACCAGCTTGGGGAACTGACTTGAGATATCGTTTTTTTGGGAACGGTCTTTTTGCATATCGTAGAGTCGATTCCCATTATCCAAACGGTAGTTCTGGGTACGCAGGCTGGTTTTTCCGTTCCAATGGTTGTATATGATCCGGTCGGGCCATGCTTTGTCCGTATCAAATAGCAAGGGACTCAGGTCTTTGCCGTCAATGGGTTTGTTGGTCCTAGGCTGTAGTTCGGCCATATGCGTCAAGGTGGGCAAAAGGTCTATGGCACTGGCCGTTGTTTCGATTTTTGTTCCGGGACGGATGACATTTGTCCACTGTATATAAAGGGGGCTGCGTACCCCGCCCTCGTCGGTACTGCCCTTTTTGCCGCGCATGCCCCCGTTCCATCGAAAGCTGTTGGGGCCATTGTCGGAAAGGTAAACGACAATAGTTTGGTCCTCTAGATGTAACTTTCTTAGCCGCTCTATTATGCGCCCAACATTGTAATCTATATTCTCGACCATGGCCAGGGCGGCCCGGGTAAAGTCAGGGTCTTCCTTGTTCCCGTCGTCCGAAAACTTCCGGAGTTCCTTGTTTTTAAAACGGTTCCAGTAGGCTTCGGGAACCTGCATCGGGCTGTGGGGCGTGTTAAGGGGCAAATACAGAAAAAAAGGTTCCGATTTTGATTTTTCTATAAAGTCCAACCCGTGATCGGTAAGGTCATCTGCCAGAAAACCGTTGCCCTTAACTATTTCGCCATTATGTTCGAGCATGGGGCTAAAGTAATTGCCCCAATGTCCCGAAGCAAATCCGTAAAAGTCATCAAAACCTTGTGAGTTGGGGTGGTATGGGGCTTGCATTCCGTTGTGCCACTTGCCGTAGGCTGCCGTTCTATAGCCCGAACCCTTAAGTATTTCGGCAAGGGTGGTTTCGTTATAATCCATTCGTTCTCCCCCCGATGATGTGCTGTACACCCCGGTTCGTGGAAAATGCCTTCCCGTAAGCAGTTCGGCCCGGGTAGGGGAGCATACCGGCTGTACGTAAAAATTTTCAAAAGACGCCCCATTTAGTGCCAGCGCATCGATATTCGGCGTGCTGAGGTTGGCGTTTCCGCTACTGGATAGGTCGCCCCACCCTTGGTCGTCGGCAAGGATCAATACGATATTGGGATTTTTCCCTTCCCTAGGGCCCGAAGAGGCTTGTGGTTGTTTATCCTCTTTACACGAAAAGATGATGGGCAGGAGCATCAAAAATACGGCCCGTGTTCGACTTGTGTTGAAAAGTACTTGGGTTATGGCTTTGGTCGGCATAGTGGGCTTTTTTTCTGGTGGAATGAAAATGAAGATAAAGGTTTTTTCCGATAATGTAAGATACTATCGTTTGCGATGGGGTTTTAGGTTGAATTGGATTTTGACTCCGGAAAATATCGTTATCTTATGCCCGCTAAAACAAACTACCACCAAATGCGATCTTGTAGATCAATCTTTTTCCTTTGCGGACTTGTAACCGTATTATGGGGATGCTCTAAAAACCCAAAACAACGGCAATATGTGCTCGAAGGTAGCTTGAGGAAGTGGCAGCCGATAACCATAACCTTTGACGGCCCCCAAACTTCTGAAAGGGATGACCGTAATCCATTTTTAGATTACAGTTTGGTGGTGAACTTTGTTAATGGCGACAATTCGTATACCGTTAACGGCTATTTTGCTGCCGATGGCAATGCGGCCGATTCGAGTGCCGATAGCGGTGATAAATGGCAGGTAAAGTTCTCGCCCGACAAAGAAGGGGTATGGGAATTTACCGCGTACCTGATGGAGGGCAAGGATATTGCGGTTACGCAATACTCCCTTCCCAAAGAGAACGATAAGATCTGGAACATTTCCGGGAGTTTTCAAATTCAACCGGTAGATTCCTTGGCCAAGGGGTTTTACAAGACGGGTCGCTTGGTTTATAACGGAAGTCGTTACCTGATCGAAAGTGAAACCCAAAAGGCCTTTTTAAAAAATGGTGTCGGTAGTCCCGAAACCTTTCTGGCCTTCCACGAATTTGATGCTACCTATGATAACGGAGGGATCGACACCCCAACATTGAACGAGGGCTTACACGAATATCGGGCCCATACCGACGATTGGGACGACCGTGGGTCCATTTGGGAGGATGATGATGCCACATGGGGAGACGGTAAGGGAAAGGCAATAATGGGAGCCCTGAACTACCTTGCCGAAAAGGGGATGAACAGCCTGTATTTTATGACCATGAACGTGCACGGGGACGGGGATAATGTGTGGCCATGGATTGGTCCTGAAGAACAAACAAGATATGACGTGAGCAAACTGGCCCAATGGGAAAAGGTATTTACCCATATGGACCAACTTGGTATGGCCATGAACGTGTTTACCCAAGAGACCGAAAACGATTCAATTTTGAACCGAGGGAAGCTCGGTCGGGAGCGAATGCTGTACTATAGGGAGCTGGTGGCCAGGTTCGGCCATCATTTGGGGGTGGTATGGAATCTGGGGGAGGAAACCAATCACACCCCCGAGCAATTAAAAATCTATGCTTCGTACATTCGCAGTATCGACCCCTACGACCATCCTATTGCGGTACACAATCACATTAGGGTTACGGGAAAAAGGGTAGAAGGGAGGCCTTTGGATCCCATCAAGGAGACCTTTGCCCCGATGTTGGGGTACAAAGATTTTGAAATACCTTCGCTGCAAATGTTCGATACGACCGAAATTCATGCAGAGGTAAGGAAATGGGTAGACCTGTCCAAGAAAAAGAAAAAACCATGGGTCGTTTATCTCGACGAAATCGGACATTGGAATATCGGGGTAACCACCGATACCGCGGCAAACAATAACCACCCCATGGTAATGCGCAGCGCCTTGTGGGGCAGCTTGATGTCGGGTGCGGCCGGTGCTTCATGGTATTTCGGAGGGCAAGATGTTGCCAATGGCGATATGGCCGCCGAAGATTTTAGGGCCAGGGACAAATGGTGGGATATTTGCAATAATGCCACGCAGTTCTTTAGGAATCACCTTCCGTTTTGGGAAATGCAGGGGCACGATGAACTCCTGAGCAACGACAAAGCCTTTTGCTTTGCTAAAAAAGATGAAATTTATGTGGTTTATTTGCCTAAAGGTGAGCGAACCGACCTGCAGATAAGCGATGGGGCCTTCTCAATAGCATTTTATGACCCCGTAGAGGGCGGCAAGCTCTACGATAAGCAGAACGAAGGTTGGAAAATTACCAAGCCCAATAGTGTAGAGCTTTCGGCCTTCAACGGCCAAGACCATAAAGATTGGGTGATAGTGATTGCCAGAAGTAAGTAAATGTTTTAAAGCGTAATAATATTTGGTTTAATGAAGTATAGCAATGTATTCCTTTCCCTAGGTTTTCTTTTGTTGTCCTGTAAAGAAACTCCGAAACAGCACGAGGGTAAAGTGGAGGAAGAAATAAAAGAAGAAATAAAAAAAGTGGTGGTCGATACCAATGATTTGAAAATTGGGGAAACCCCAAAAACCTTCCGAAGTTTTGAAGGCCTGGCCGATACCACCTTTGTTCGATTGGCAGATTTTAGCGACGGTTTTGCCTACGACCTGCGCTATGCTACCGAAAATAATTTTCTAAAGGAAAAGGTGTACGAGTGCGCCGAATGCTACACCCGTGTAAAAACGGCCAAGGCCTTGCTGGCGGCAAATTCCGACTTTCGCAAAAAGGGTGTCCGTATTAAGTTCTTTGATTGCTATAGGCCGAATTCGGTGCAATACAAGATGTGGGAAATTGTACCCAACCCCCAGTATGTGGCCAATCCTAAAAAAGGCTCTATACACAATAAGGGAGGTGCCGTAGATATTACCTTGGAAACCTTGGACGGTGAAGAACTCGATATGGGAACCGATTTCGATTTCTTCGGAAAACGGGCATATCACGACAACCTCGATTTACCCAAGAACATTTTAGACAACCGAAAATTACTAAAGGAAACCATGGAGAAACATGGCTTTTGGTCTATTCGGACCGAATGGTGGCACTACAACCTGGCAGCAGGTTCAAATGATAAGGTGGCCGATTTTAAATGGCCCTGCGAATAATTATAAACAAACGACTAAACATGAAAAAAGCGATTCTATTACTTCTATTTTCCATATCAATGAACACATTTGCACAAGATACCATTATTCCCTTATGGCCCGAAGGTCAAATTCCCAATCGCGTGCCGTCAGGTGAAAGGGAAATTCATGAAAAGGAGGGAATTTTGCGTATAAGCAAGGTTCAAGAACCGACTATAGAAGTGTATCTGCCGGCCAAACAAAACGCTACCGGACAGGCTATGCTTATATTTCCGGGCGGAGGGTATCATATTTTGGCCTACGATTGGGAAGGTACCGATATTGCCAAATTCTTGAACGGAAAAGGCATTGCGGGCATAGTGGTCAAATACCGTTTGCCTACCTCCGAATCGCTAAAAGAAAAACATAATGTTCCTTTAATCGATGCCCAACGGGCGATGAGATTGGTAAGGTCGAATGCCGATAAATTTAATATTTCACCGAACAAGATCGGAATAATGGGCTTTTCTGCAGGGGGGCACTTGGCTTCGACCTTGGGCACCCATTACAACGAAAAGGTATATGAAGCCGTTGATGGGGCCGATGCCTTGAGTGCCCGGCCCGACTTTATGAATTTGGTCTATCCTGTGGTGACCTTCACCCAAACCACGAAGCACTCCGGTTCCCAAAAGGCATTGTTAAAAGGAAACGAATCGGAGGAAATGCTAAAACACTTTTCCAACGAGTTGCACGTAACGGCCGATACACCGCCTACGCTTCTTGTACATGCCGCAGATGATAAATCGGTACCGGTAGAGAACAGTTTAATGTTCTTTCAGGCTTTGAAAGACCATGGGGTCTCGGCCACCATGCACATTTATCCAAAAGGCGGGCACGGATTTTCCCTGGCCCGTGGAGACCGCCATCTAAGAACATGGACGGAAAGGTTGTTCGAATGGATGGAGAGCTTGGAACAGGCCGATTAAATACTCTTGATATAAGCCAACATTTTTTTGCGTTCCGATAGATTTGGAAGCTTGCCATGGCCGGCCATCATGTTGTCGACCACGTGGTGCGGTTTTGAGGTTCCGGGGATGACACAGTTCACTGCCTCCTCGGAAAGGATATACTTTAAAAAGTATTGGGCCCACGAGGCAATTTCCAGTTCGGCGCACCATGGGGGAAGCGCCTTGCCCTTGGTCTTGCGAAAAAGCGAACCGCCTTCGAACGGTCTGTTGATAATTACGGCGGTGCCCTGTTCTTTTGCGGTATTCAACAAAAACTTCTCGGCATGACGCCCCATGATGGAATAATTGAATTGGACAAAATCGGGCCTTTCGTCTTTAATGACCTTGGCCAATGCGGCGTGGGAAGAATCGGTATAATGGGTAACACCCCAATACCCTATTTGGCCTTGGGCCTTCATCTCCTTTAAGGTGGCAAGGTGTGTCTTCCAATCGACCAGGTTGTGTATTTGGATCAGATCCATTTTGGATCGTTTCATTTTTTGCATTGACTGCGCGATCTGATCAACTCCGGCCTGCTTTCCCGATGTCCACACCTTGGTGGCATAAAAAAAGGAGTCCTGTACCCTAAGTTTTGAGGTAAGGTCTCCCACCACTTTTTCCGAACTGCCGTACATGGGCGAGCTGTCGATCAAGCGCCCCCCTTTTTTATACATTTCCAACAGGACTTTGGTAAGTTGTTTTCGCAGGTCTTGATCGTTACCGGCATCGAACGACTGCCAGGTGCCCAGGCCGACAAGGGGCAAAAGCTCACCTGTAGAGGGAATTTTTCTGTGGCCCATTTCTTTCTTGGCCTCAAGGGCATATTGGGGCCATACCAAAGTGCCGGCGGTAAGGGAAGATATTGACTTAATGGCCTGCCTCCTAGAATAATTTTTCATTGTGATTTTTTTTGCTGTGATGGCTGTTAGTCAGTAAGTTAATATATTTTTGGTATATGCCTTTTTGGGCTACCGTAAAATAAGAATTAAATTTTGTGTTATTTTTTTGAGAAAGTTTTATATTTTTGCCATCCGAATTCGGGATGTGGCGCAGTCCGGTAGCGCACACGGCTGGGGGCCGTGTGGTCGCAGGTTCAAATCCTGTCATCCCGACGAATTGTAATATCAATTACTATCAAAAACCTGTTAATCGTATGATTAACAGGTTTTTGTGTTTTTTAAGGGCGTCAATTGCAGTCAATTGATAGGGAAACAAAAGTCAACAATTCGGTCAACAAAACAATTTTAACATTTGTGTTGACCGAATTGTTAAAAAGACCGTGATTTGACTAAATAGATGTAACTTTAAAGTGATTTGGCTTTCGTCTGATGGTAACTAAGGGTTAAACAAAAAGACGAAAATCATGAAAACCTCAAAACCTATCCATATACCATTACTTCCGAAGGCCTTATTCATTATAGAAAAGTATAAGAACCATACGAAGTCTATTTCACGGGGACGGGTTTTTCCCAAGATGTCCAATCAAAAACTGAATTCTTATCTAAAGGAAATCGCCGATGTTTGCGGCATACGGAAGAATCTGACTTTTCATATCGCAAGGCATACTTTTGCGACAACGGTTACACTTTCAAACGGTGTTCCTATTGAAACGGTTTCAAAATTGCTTGGGCATGCCAAAATTTCTACCACTCAGGTCTATGCACGGGTTCTAGAGCAAAAAATTAGCGGTGATATTCAAGATTTAAAGTGTAAACTGCGAAGATTAAATGAATCAGGAAGGAATAGCTACGTAGCTGTATCTAATCAACCGTAAATAAAATTGTGGCTAGGATTGTCTACCTGTTGTTTTTTCCATTTTATTTTTATCTCCTGAGTCATTTTGCTTTTGTGAAACCAATTGGACTTACAACTCGACAGGACGAAGGAAGAAGAAGCCAAAGCAGCTATTCGCTTGGCGGTCAAAAAAGAACTACGGGGCAAGGTGCCTTTCTCCGAATTGGACAAGTTACTAAAAGAAGTCATAGAACAAGCCGAAGGGCAGTATGTGGAGTGGCCCATTGTGGGGTAGCTAAATAATAGGTTATGACACTTTTTCGGCAAAACAGAATAGAATCAAAGGTTGAAATAAACAATATTTATTAATATACCGCTCAGCACATTCCCCTACATTCCGTTTTTCTCCATTCCGGGAAAAGAGCTTCGCTTAGGAAGTCTTGGACCTATCCGTTGTTTTGCTTCCTTCATTTCGTTTTCCCTCACCGCTGTGCTGGTGTGGGACACTTCAATTCGTTACAAAAAACGGATAAGTCCGCTTTCTTGATCGGAAAGCCAACGTCTCGGTTTCTTAACGGGATTTATCGCAAGGACTTCCTGTGTCCTTGCGCGGGCATCCCTAAAAGCCGAACCGTTGTCTTACAAATTTTAAGGGGTCTATAATGGATAAAGCCTTTGTTGTTTTTCGGGTCATCGAAAAACAGGCAGTACATAACCAATTCTATATCAAAGCCAGCCGCTCACCTCGCTTAACTTCCCGTACACTCGGGGAGCAACTGGCTTTAAAAGAATTGCTAATGCACTTATGGAACTTGTCAAGACTGTACAAGTTTTAGTGAAAAATAAGGACATTCAGTGGCGAAACTTATGGGTGTTTCGCAAAGTAACATTAATAATAATTAGCTTATTGGAGCTAATCTTAAAGCGACGGTTTCACCAAGAAATTCCCATATTATCAGATGAATACATAATCTACAATTTTAATTCTTCGAAAATCTCCAAGGCAGTTTCAATGTCATTGGCCAATTCTTCCACTAGCTTCATACTGTCCAGCTTTCCTGATGGAAATGAAAACAGCCCATTCTCATTTTTTACGGCCACATACATTTGTCTATTTTGAAAAGACATCGATATGGGGCGGTCAAATTCTTCTTTTAAAGCAACAATTTTTTCCATGATTGAAGCAGATAGAACATAACGGGCCTCCACTTGGTCGGTACCGTACACCATAAACTTGCTGGTAAACCTTGGATCTTCCAAATGTATTTCCTGTTCTTCCTTAAAATTAAAACTGGCCAATCGGTCCAATTTTGTCATTTGGTTTTTGGACAATACCACCGTATGGCCGTTCAATTTCTTTTTAAACTGCAACCAACAGAACATACCTCGAAAAGAATAGTTGGTGTTATCTACCAATTTTTTGGTTACCATATTCTTGAATACGGTCTGGTACATAACGCCTAACATATTTAAAACGGGAATACGCATTAATATACTCCAAAACTTGTTGGCTACATTGTTTTCCACAATGCCCAAGTCCGCTATGTTTATTTCTGTATTATTGGTTCTCCGTCTAATCTGTCCGTAACTATAAACTGGTGCTTCTTCCTTTATCCAAGGGAATAATTTGCTTTTTACCACTTCATTGGATGGGGCCATTGCACCTTGGGTAAACTCAACTTGTGGAAACAGCATTTTGACCATTTTAGCAATGGTTTTCTGTTCAATGGTTTTGAATTTTTGAAATGTCCTGGTAAAAAAGATGGTGGTCGGATACAAAAGGACCATCAGCCCCATTATTGGATAGAGGGATGCGTAGGGATTGGCGGGTGTAGGCTTAAATACATCCAAAAAAGCCAAAGAAGTATTTTGGAGCATTGGTATGTATTGTATGCCCAACAATGCAAGCATAAATATGAGGTACACACCGGTAATGCCCCACATGACTCTTTGCAAAAAAAGGGTGTGCTTCTTTTTTTTATAAAGCGTATCCAACACTTTGCTGGTTTCGGAATAGGCCGTCACTATGCGTTCTTGCATTATCTTACTTAGGGCCATTTTATGTTGTTCCACGGACTGTCTGGGCTTTCCAAAACCTGTTTGTAAAGGTGGAATACTTCTTCTTTGTACGTATTGGAATTGGCACTCATATCTATGGCAAAACCAAGGGCAAAGCTTTTTCCAAAATCTTCCCAAGAAGAAAAATGTTGCAAGGCCAATGCTTTGGCAAAATTCATGACCTTCCAGGCTTCTTCCTCAGAAATAAGATTGCCGGTATAGGCTTTACGTGCCTGCCCGACCAATACTGCCGCATCATAACCTGCCACACCAAGCTTTACTTCGGAATCAAAAAGGATGATGCCTTTTTGCTTTAAACTGTTTAGGGCTTCTCCAGAACTTAACGTTTTCAAATAACGATGGGCCCGCTCATTACTGCCGAATTTTTGATCCATTAGTTCGCCCCATTTTTCTTGAGGTTCGTTTTCAATCATTCCTTGGATAAAATCAAAGTACCATCGGCGACCATCTTTCATAAAATACTCGGTCAAATCCCAATACCCTTCCACGGTATCAATGCCCCAACCTTCCAGATAGGGTTTAACATCTTTGGCAGTGAGAAATGATAGGGTGTTGGTGTTGGCTTTCCACCATTCGGCTATGGGCGTATACAAGGCTAAGCCAAATAATTGATCGTGATTGAGGTCACTGTTTGGCGACTTCCTAAATTTTGCCTTCGTCTTGACCGGGGCATCGTATTCTTTCTTTCCAAATTTAAAATAACGAATGGCATAAGAAGCAATAGCGATGGCCAGTATCACATAACCGTACCAGGGTAAGTTTTCGAACATTTGCATGATTTATGAATTTAAAAATTGATTAACGTTGATTTCTTTTTGTTCCGCTTTAGGAATTTCCAATAGCGTACCGGGTTGGTCTTTTCGAATACCCGCGATAATACTTGCGGGAAACATTTCTATGGTATTGTTATAGCTGGTGACCGCCGCATTGTAGGCACGGCGTGCCGCGGATATCTGGTCTTCAATATCAGAAAGTTCATGTTCGATGTTCGTGAATTGCTTGTCGGCCTTTAAACCAGGGTAGTTTTCCACGTTGATGTTCAACCCGCTAATAATATGCGTTAGCTCGTTTGAAGCCTTTATTTTTTCGTTCGCCCCAGAGGCTTTTTCAACAGCACGGCGTAGTTCTGTGATCTTTAGCAAGGTTTCCTTTTCATGCGCCAGATATTTGTTGAGCATGGCGATAAGGTTCGGAATCAAATCAAACCTTTTTTTAAGATAAATCTCAATGCTGCCAAAGGCCTGTTTGATTTGATTTTTTTTACCAATTATCCGGTTGTTGACAATAATGCCAGTAAGCCCGATAAGCGCTAGAATTGCAATGGCGATAATGATTTTCATATTACTTTTTTTAAATGGTTATATACGTAACTGTTGAAATTCCCACTCAAAAGGTTTGCCCAAAGACTGGATTGTTTTTAGGTGATCTAACTCAAATTTTTGTAAGGTCTCTTTATATTCTCGCTCATCGTCCTCATTGCGGGTTTCGGTTGTGATTTTCAGTGTTTTATTTTGAAAATCGATGCTATAATTCATTTCATCGCCCGACACCCTTTGGGCTGCACTTTTCTTATATTCAATCAATTCAAAAACTCTATTTTGAAACCTGAAAATATATTCGTGGGAAGACCATGTTGTACATTCGCGACATGGCCATATATAGAAATCTATCTGTAATTCACCATTTTGTAGAATTTGAAGCCCTTTAAAAGGTTCTTCCATCGTGGGTGTATTTTGGTTGATGATAAACGCGTTGGATTGAAGCACTTTCTTGAATTTTCCATTGCGTTTGCCAAAGTAGATACCCAATACCCTCGGGTTAATGTGTAGCGTATCGCTATCAGAACCGTCCTTGTAGACATATTTTTTCTCTATGGGACTTTCGATTGCAAATACGATGTCTTTATAACCGTCTCCGTTTAGATTTCCTGAAGCTTTTGACAAAATTTTCCAATGGGTCGGGATTATATTTTGCATTGACCTTCCCTTGGCGGGCAGCTCAGGCAGCATAGGTTCACTTTGGGCGTAAAACACCTGAACCAAAAAGAATGCTATCAAAAATGGGATGTTCCTAAAATTCATTTCTAATTTGTTTTCAACGCCAATTCATTGTTTTGATACACGTAAGTGACATTGTTGTTGGTCTTAAGCGTGTCTTCTGAACCAGGCTTAAGAATCACTTCTTCAGATTTGAGGGTGAAAACAAGGCTACCTTCTATTTCATTTATCTCTAAAACATCTGTCAAATAATTATCCAAATTTTCACCATAGGGCTCAATTTCAAGGGTTCCCATAGACTTCAGGGTTCCGTTTTCAAGAATAAAAGCCTCACCTCCAAATGGATATTCAAATGCCATTTGACAAATAATAATGACTTTGTCCGATGCGTTGCTTTTATAAAAATGGGGCTCAAATAGATAGGCGTCATCTATACCTTTTGATTGGTATACTATTTTGTTGGATGCATCCAACATTAAAAGTCTATCGCCCCAATCCGTTTCGGTATCTGGGGCTACGGTTCGTCCGTCTTCTGGTTTATAGTTTCCTGCTGCTATTTTGAATGCCTCCAACTGATAGGCGTAATCTACATCAAACCTGTCTATGTGAATGTCCTCCAATTTTTCTGGATCGTACTCGGAAAACAAAATAGCCCCAGAATCATGTTCGGTATACGTACTTCCATTAAATTTCAAGACATTGTTTTTAACTTGAAACGATTTTTCTGTTTGGCATTCCCCATCATTATCTTTAAACATCTTGGTTTCGGTTATCTTGTTGTTTATCAGAATATCAAGATGGTCATTGGTCTTCTTAGTGCTCATCACCACCGCTTTTTCTTCATCTTTAAATCTTCCGTCACAATCCCCATCCCATTCTCCACGATTCATGGCAACGGTATAATTGGCAAGCACCTTGATCAAACTATCTTTTGATTTCATGAAAAGGGACAGGGTTTTATTTTGGTATGGATTAACCCTTGAGTGTCCGAAGTACGAAACGTACAAACCGAAAGCCACTTTGTTTTCAGTAATCTCAAATAAATTTGGGGCAATCTGAATTTCATTTAACTCAATGGCATCAGAAATCCATTGGTTGGTCTGGTGACTTTCAAAGTACTTGTTCATTATTTTTCCAGAACGGTTGTCCGCAATAACAATGTGGCTGTTGAGGTCAAAATACTGTTCGCCTTCATCCACGACTTCTGGGATGACCACAATGCTTTCGTTGGGATTGTCTGGGTGTTCCAGAGTAGTAATCAAATCGGTCTTTGTTTGCACCCAATCCAAATTCAGGTCCGTTAAAACGCCATTGATCAGCGCAAAATTTTTAAAGGAATCGTTCAATCTTTTGGCATCTATTTTTTCAATGGTGCCATTACCCCTAATTTCATATTCAATTTCTTCCACTTCTTTGGTGTTGCCCCAAAATATTTTGTTTACCGTTAGTTTGCTTTCGCTAATTCGGGAGACTGTCCTGGACATACTTTCGGCTATTTCATCGAAAGCTACTTGTTTGTGATCTATGATGTTCCCCTCCGTATCATAATTGATTATAATCGTCTCCATTTCATGGTCCCCGTGTTGAATGGTTGTTACAATGGTGTGAAAATTTGTATTCACAGGTAGCTTATAGATGGTGATTGCCCTGTAATTATGACCTTCCGAATTAAAATCAGGATAGATTTGATTCAATTTCAAAGCTTTGGCATCTACCTCATCATAATCGTCTTCATCGATAAAACTGTCAAAATTTGTGTCTTCGATGTGTGGCAATTTTTTGGTTTGGCTGTTGGCAATTACTTCGGCAAAATCTAAATGCACGCTCTTAGGTAAGGTGTCCAAAGCCGTTTCAATGATTTCAACGGCGCCTTGGGTTTCGATCTCCCGTTCTTTATCCGTTTTGGAGCCTTGGCCACAGGAGATTGTAAGTACTAGTAAGGCTATGTGATATTGAATTTTCATTTAATGCCGATTATGGTTTATATAAATCCACTGTTTTTAGTTTCTTATGCTATATTACGTCAATGACTTTTTCGAGTAAATAATGCACTATGGCAACGAGTACAGTAATCATTAGCAATACCGCCAAACGGATAACCGTCCTTTTCGGGTTGTTTTTTAGTTTCTTTCGTAGGTAAAAAATATCTAACAACACGAAGCATAATGCAATGGCGCTCCCAACCCACAGACCAACTTGAATCATCCCTATATCATAAAATAGATGTAGCAAATAGCCCAATCCTTCTTCGCTTACCGTATTGGCTCCTAAAACCAAACGCATGTAGCCAATGCCTATGAACAGGCACAACAGCGTCCAAAATAGATAGGCCAATATGTATCTTAAAATTCGCATCTATAACATTTCTTTCGTGCAAACAGTGTCTTTTTCAACTTCATCGGGCATTCCCTTTAGTTTCTCAAAAAAATGGGTGCCGGCCATATTTAGTCCTTGCGCTACATCGCATACATAGATAAAAGCATCTTTTTGATTGCTGCTTCGGGTTCTGTAGACCGAATTGGTCAGTATCCAACTATTCTTGTTAAAGGCTATGTGATGGTAGGCCTCGTTTAGTCCGCCATCAGGAAAGGCGGTTTTAATGAAAAAACCATCGGGTTCTGCGACCACATCAACAATTTGATTGCCTCCATCTTCAGAAAAATTGGTGGTTTTTAAAGCGAATTGGTATGCTTCCCCTTCATTTGTAAAGAGCAATAGTTCGTCTCCTTGATAAGGCCCTGCACTTACTATTTTATCAAGTACACCATCGTTGTTGATGTCAATATCCCTGATAAAAAAGTGCTCGTTTTCCATGTAATCCGATAAGGAGTAGGTGCTATTGGTTTGGTCATCTGGAAATGGGTCCGGATTTTCATTGTCATCAAAAAACGCTGTTTCAAATAAATCTTCTAAAATCTGTTTTTTCGAAGTATTTAAATGGGATGCAAAATCAGCATCAAATTTTGGATGTGGCCCGTCAAAGAGAAAGAATAGCACTGATTTTGCCTTTTCGTTACTTAACTCGTTTATCAGGTAATATTTTTTGTGTTCCCTTACATAGTTTAGCACATGATGTTGAAAGTAGTTGACCCCATCTGCTTCCCATTGTCCGTTCTCACAAATACGGATAATGTTTTTTTCATAACTAGGGTATTTGTTGGTTCGCAACAGATGAAACAAGTATTCGATATAATGTACACTGTGTTCGTAAAGTTTATGGGGAGCGTCATTTGGCGTATCCCAGCCAAAATAACTTTGGAATTGTTTAAAATCCTTAGGGAACTGCCGTAGAAATTCTTCCTCGTCTTTATCTGCCATAGCAATATATAGGTTATGGATGCTGATGTCCTTGGGCTCTTGGGTACTTTTCTCGACTGGAGCTTCCCATTCGTCCGCGTTTAAGTTTTCTGAAGCTTCCATAAGAAGGGCATTCACCGAATCTTTAGCTTTTTGCTCTTTTTCAACGCGCTTGTTCTCCTGGCCACAAGACAGTAATAAGAGTGCTATAATGACAACTTGAAACTTCATTTTACACGTTTTGTTTTAGGATAAATACCATTTGAAAAAATATTCTTTAGGCTATCGGCTTTGAAGAATTCACCTTCTTTAAAATAATTGATTTCACCACAGTATAAGGTTGAATCATTTAGGCATGGGTCATAATAAAACTCTGCCAAGCGGTAATCTCGGTACATACCCAGTTCTTCGCTTACAAAGCCCCCTAAATCCTCTTCATGGTCAATAAAATAGCCTGTGCCAGCTTCCCCAATAAAACCAAAGGTCATTCCCCCGTATTCATAAAAATGAATCCCATTTTCGCCGGTATACGAAAGTGGTTTTCCGGTTTTATGCTCGGTCTTTAGGTGCGCCTTTATTTTTTCTTGTATGGCATTCTGTACTACGGAATAATCTTTATCCGGATATTTTACCAAATACAAATTGGGATATACGTTTGACTGAATAAACCGCATATCCTTAAAAAAGAAGTGGTGGATTACCAGTCCCGTCGCACCAAATACCAACACGACCAAAGCTGTCTGAACCCGTCTTTTGCTTTTTAAGGTCCACTTGAAAAACCTGAAGGCAAGAATCAACAGCAGAATTGCTACAATAACCAGTATGGTAATGACTAGTATGAACACAACGTTGGTTTATTTTTAATGGTCAAATGATTTCATAGCTTCGGGTTAATGCACGTTTTCTTTATCTATCTCAACGGTATACAATGGATTTTGCATAAAATCTGCATTCTCATGTGCAACCCGGATCAAGTACTCTCCCTTCCTTAATTTTTCTCGATATTGACCATGCAATTTCCCCTTTTTGTTGAGGTATTCTTCCATGGTATAAAAACCATTGTTTTCTAGCACGGAGAAACGGAAATCCACACCCTTTATCTTTGACTTCATACGGACTGAAACTTCGGCATCTTCCTCCAAAAAGAACAAGAAAAATGTGGCATTGGCATAAAAGGCGTCGGTATAGGAAGAATAGGATTGAGTCTCATCAATAGTTACAGCATTGCCGTAAAAAGAGGGCTCCACAAAGTTGATGATTTGATTTCGCCCATTTTTACTAGGTGTTTGATACGAGTAGAGTCCACCTTTGAACATAAATCTTAAAACGGGATTTTTTTTCTTTAAGTCTATAGCATAGCTGATTTTTGTTGGATATATGGTTTTGTACCATTGATTGTCGGCATCTAAACCATGAGCATATGATACATGTTCTAGGTAAGCATTTTTAGTATTGATTTCGATTGGATAAACTCCTTCCAACACGTAGTCTATATTTCGAAAGTCTTTTAGTTCTTCGTTGATTTTTTCTTGTGTTTCGCCTTGAAACATATAAAAACGGGTCATAAATCGTCCGTTTTTCTTAAAAACCCAATTTTCAACACCCATCTCGGTTTGAATTCCAAAATGGATAAACTTTCCTTTTTCTACTTTATAAAGGGGTTTTAGGTCTGCTGTTCGGTTGGAGCAGCCTGCGCATTCCGCTCGAATAAAATTTGCTAAAATTGATGTTGACTCTCTCCAATCGTCTAAAAGCACGATTTCTTTTTCTTCAAGCAAATCAGAAAACGATTTGGAAACATTTTCATTCGTGATTTCTTGAAATGGATACATTACGGAATCCGATGTCTTAAAAACCACTTTTCCTCTAGAAGTATGTACTAATGCTTTACATGAAACAAATAACAGGGCAATGAACAGCATAGCACTAAACTTTATTAAGAATGTGCCATGCTGTGAAATATTATATTGTGGAACCATTGATCCTTTTAAGTTTACCTGCTTCATGTGATATTTTAGACTTAGGAAGCACTATTTGCTATAATGCGTCATTTCCGCTCCAAAATCGTTTACAAATGTATTGTCCAGTTCATCGGCTTTGGTTGCAAGCTGGGCCAGACATTCCAGTATTTCGTCCTTATGATCGGAATACAAATCGCTGATATGGATGCGATACGATAAGTAGATCTGATTATCGGAAATGGACAATCGATGCGGGCCCATATCCGCGGTTAGGATGTACTCATAAATCTCGGCCAAATTTTTACGGGGCAAGTCGTTTAGGGGAGAGGTAGCGAATAGATAATTGTTGTCATAAACGAATATGCGTATCTCTGCACTGCCTTGGTGAAAATACCAACGCTCCCTGCCCGACCTTGCCAAAATGGGATTGATATCCAGTTTGGATATGGCTTCCTCCACCTTTAGACTGAAATCGGATAGTTCCATTTCTTCGAATAACTTTTCGTCTACAAGTGTGCCACAATTGGGGCAGTAATCGGTCTTTTCTTCAATAAGTCCCCCACAGTTGGAACAACCAAGGGTAAAGGCATCCGTCATATCATTGACTATCGTTAATTCTTCCCGAAGGGTTTCCATGGGAATGGCAAAACCCATGTTGTCGGCATCGGAAAATTTTGAGGTCGCAATCCCCACTAACTCCCCTTTTTCATTGATTACCGGCCCACCGCTATTTCCTGGATTGATGGCTGCGTCCGTTTGAATATAATAGTTGCCTCCTATACTTTGGCGTGGATTTGAAACAATACCTTCGGTAACTGTAAATGGCATACCGTAAGGATAGCCCAAGACGATTACCTTGTCTCTTGATTTTGATTCTGTCTGATGTTCAATTACCACCGTTTCAATAGGTTTTGGAAGGTCGTTAGCTCGCAAAAAGGCAATGTCCTTTCCCGGATTTACATAAAGCACTTGGGTCAAGTACCTGTTTTTATCTTTCCCTTCCAAACTAACGGTATGACAACCCGCCACAACGTGGTAGTTTGTGATGATAAGGTCATTTTCTTTGTTGTAAAACCCAGTGCCCGTTCCGTTTGCAGTATTTATCTTAAATACCGAACTTTCTATATTCTTCATGATTCCTTGCTTAATTGGTTTTAAGGTTTGCCATGATCTTTTGCATGGCCGCCATAGATTGCTGCATTTGTTCGCCCATAAGTTTTGTAAGGTCCATACCGTAATCGGCATCCATAAAGGTATCTTCCATGATGGCTTGCATGCCCTTTAAAAGGATGGGGGCCGCTTGGCTCCATGGCAAATCACTGGCCTGTGATAGGGCGTCGGTGATGGGTTTGTTGATTTCTTCGTTCACCAAATTGTAAAAGAACATATTGTAAAAACAGGACTGTATAAGATTGGAAGCATCCTCGAATCTGGAGTTGGCGATCATTTCCTGCGCTTCTTCATAATTTTCTTGCCAATTTTCTCTGATGTTTTCCTTTTTTCCGCTGTATTTATAGGGAATAAAGGTTTCTGTCTGATAGAGGTCGGCCATGAATTGCTCCTTAGGGAGTTCTTTCAATTTTTCCAAGGCCGATTTTCCATTCAGCAACCGGTCATGAAATGGTAGCCTACCATCAAAAAGTCCGTCTATCGCCTTTTCCAATAGGGTACGTACATACCCTTGGGGCTCTGCATGAAACTCTATCTTTTTCAAGGTGATGTTCAACATGTACCATGCATTGTTTCCATGCCGTTTTTCCATGTACCGGTCAAATCGTTGAAGGCCATCCGCCAAAATTTTTAGATAATTATCGTAAGCTTCCTGTTTGCTGTTTTCTGGAAAAGGGCTTGTTTTTGGCTCTTGTATGTGGGCTGCACCAAATTTTTCTATAAACTCGTCGTCATAGCTATCTGCGTAATAGCATATTTCCCGAAGCACCCCATAGATTTTGTACGGCTCACAAAGACTTATTGGACATGAAAAGGAAAAATACACCAAATGATTATCCAAGACTATATTGGTCAAATTGAGCGGATACATTCTGAGTTCTGCCAATTTTCGCATCATGGGTACTTTTTTGGCATTTTTTATGTTCAAAAAAGGACATTTGATCAACAGTTCATCAGTTGTTTGGGTAATGGATACCACTACCGACCCATGGGGTATTTCGTAGGTGTCACCTTTTTTTTTACCGGAAAGATGATTCCCGACATAATCCAATAGGGTAGGCACTACCTCGTTATATTGTTTACTGTTAAAAAGAGCTACTGCCTCGTCCCATTTTTCATCCTGCCTTGTCGATGATTTTTTAGGATGTATTGGTGGAAAATACTTGTTGTTTTTGTCCATTATTGTTACGTAATTAATTGGATTACATTATTTATTTTAGGCCGCTAAACTTTTAATTTTGCCCTCCAATTCCTCAAAGGCTTGCTGTTGCGATTTTACCAAGACGGCCTGTTTTATGGCTCCAGTAATCACTTCTAAGATGCTTCTGCGAACCTTTACACTTTTTCCGAAATAGGCATGCATTAGTTTATTGGGAATGATATGGTTTACTTTCACCGTGTTTTCATTCACAAAAAGTAACTTAACAGCGTGCATGCCACTTTTTTTAAGTACAATACATGGTGCCATTTGTCCGCTGGTGTCCGTGCGATGTTCCCAAACATCATATTCTTTTGAACACTCAAAACCGGATTCTTTTTTTAAGACTTTACAGAGTTCGTCTAAAGAATTGTATGGTTGTTTTATTTGAATTAAGTTCTCCATTGGTTGTATGATTTTGGTTATAAATGAAAAGCCACAGATGGTCAAAACCATCTGTGGCGGTAGATTGTTTTTAAAAGTCGGTAAAAGACCGGATTGGCAATACGGTGAAATTTGCAGTGTTTTTAGGAAGGGCTATGGGAGCACTACCCCCTAAAAAAGCTATATAAGCATCATTTGCATTAACTTCTGTAGAAGTCCATACTGTACTAAAAAGGGCGCTTCCTCCATTGGCGAGTATCGTCGGTGCAATGTAATCGTCGTAGTTTATCGCTATTTCATTGAATTCATCCACACTTGGTAAAAACCAATCATCATAACCATTCCAATCCAAATTGGAAATAGTTAATGCGGCAGATGGAATACAACCTGCGGCAATAATTGCCTCAGAATTGGTTTCTCCTGTTCCGATACCACTTCCAGAAGCCCCTGTTAGTATACCTGAACAACCCCAGGCGTTAACGGTTAGACCTGAAATTGCACAAACCAAGCCTTCACTATTGTTACTTGTAGGGTCTATCCAAAAAATAACACCACCATACTTGAATTCCCCAATCTCGTTCAAGTCATTAAGTTCTACGAACGCATTGGCGGAAACTGTTTCAGTACCATTGCTTACCGAAATGGTGGCCAACATATTGGGGTTAGTTTCAAAATCGAAAAGGGTTTCATCCGCTACGGACAATTCACCTGTATTTTGATCTATCGTAAATGCACCAGCCGGATTTTGGAACGTAATGGTATAGGTTAGATTTGAGCCACTGGCCTGTATGGTTCCCACAACATCGCCATTGGAAGGGTTTTCATCAATGGTCAAATCCGTATTTGTGGCAGATACTTCGTCTACATCGTTTAGATTGATGGTGGCCGTGGCCGTAGCTGTTTCCGCACCATCTGTCACTGAAATCTCAGCTGTAATCACGGGGTTGGTCTCAAAATCGAATAGGTTGGGGTCAATTACCGTTAATTCTCCTGTAGCGGCATCAATGGCCATGGCGCCCATGGGTGATTGCGAGGTAAATGAAAACGCTAAAGTACTATTGCTGTTGGCCTGTACCGTTCCTAAAACCTGTCCGTCCGTTGGATTTTCATCAATGGAGACCGTAAGGTCTTGGGCCGTTACTTCAATTACATTCTCAAGGTTCACCGTAACGGTTACCGGATTATCTGCATCTTCAATAGAAACGGTCGCTGTCAATACAGGATTGGTTTCAAAATCGAATAGCGAAGCATCCAATACGGTAAGTTCGCCCGAATTGAAATCAATATCCATAGCGCCGCTCGGTGTCTGGGACGTAATGGCAAAGCCCGAAGCATTGCCAATGGTCTGTAGACTACCGATAACTTGCCCTTCGGCAGGATTTTCATCTACGGTCACCTCTAAATTCTGACCGGAAACCTCATTCACATTATTCAGGTTTATGGTAATGCTTGCCGAATTTTCAGCATTGTCCGCGGTAACGGTTGCCGTAATCGTAGGATGCGTCTCAAAATCGAATAAGGCCGCATTGGCTACAGTAAGTTCTCCAGTAGAACCGTCAATATTCAAAGCTCCCGTAGGTGCTTGCGAGACGATACTAAAATTTGTGGTAGAAACATCGGTTTTTACGGTGCCCACGGGATCACCTTCTTGGGGATTTTCATCTAGGGTTACCTCTAAATCTGACAGTGTTACGGTTACGGCTCCATCATCATCATCATTGTTGCAGGCAACACATAGAAAAAGTAGACTTACGGTTAAGTAAATAGTTTTAAGTTTATTGTTCATGATTGTTTGGGTTAAATAAATTAATTTAATGAAGGAATAGGTTCGGAATTTTAGTAGTCCATTTCAATTAATGAACCGTCTATTTTGTATGAAAAAGTAAAAGAAGTCCCCCCGTTTTCAGGCTGTAGTTTTACTATGTATTGGGCATCACTCACATCACCGTTCTTTGGGTATTTGACAAAGGCCATTTCAAGTCGGGGGTTCTCGATGTCTTTCTCGGCCTTTAATTGCTCACTCGATTTTTCAACGAGTTCTCCTAATTTCCCAAGACTGATTTTTTCACCCAATTGAAACATAAAATCGGCCGCCTTGGTACCCTCTGGTATTTCTAAGGTTACTTCGGAAGTTTGGTTCCAGTTGCCCAACGAGTAGGTCCATTGCCCCATTTTTAAAGATTCAGGGGCATCGGTTACCGTGGTCGAAATGCTATTACCGATCGATTCATTGTATATGATAGTCAATTCGGTATAGTAAGCACTATCCCCAAATTCACTTTTCAGTTCTTTCTCAATACCCGCAAAGCCATCGGCGTTGGCAGGTAGTTTTGCCGTGTTTTCTCCGCAGGAAACCAGCGTTATCGCTATCATTAAAATTACTAGCTGTGTTTTCATTGATATGATTCTTTAAATTGATTGATTATTCCTCTTCTACTCTTCCAAATAGGAAAAACAGCGCGCCACCTGCTAGAATCAATACTGCCCTGAGCCCCCATCCCATGGTACTGCCCCAGCCATCTATCCAAGCAAGTAATCTGATGTTGTAATTAAAAATTGACAAAAGGGCAGAAATTAGGCCCATAGCTGCAAGTACAAGGCCTCCTTGGCCTAGTTTGGATTTGATGTTTTCCATTAATATTTGATATTAATATTTCTTGATAAGCACCATTGGAAAAGTGTGATTTTCAAAGAGGACTTAAGTAAGAAATGGTTTGGTCAGGGTAAAGATGGGGCAATGGCATTTCCTATGAAATAGCCAATCTATTTTCGTGAGCCGGGAATCATTATTCGTGCGAAGTAAGGAAATATGCGTTTTTGGAGAGATAGCTATTTCCGGTGATACTGATCATTGGGGCAATAGTTCTCAATGACTATTGTAATTCAAAAAAGTGGTTATAAAAGCTTCCTTTTTTCGGGAGGAAACAGGAATTTTTTGACCATCTTTTAAATAGATGATGCCCGACTTATCGTATTTGTCTATGAATTTCAAGTTTACCATGAAAGACTGGTGGGGCCTAGTGAAATTGACTTTTTGAAGTTTCTCCTCGTATTCCTTTAATGGTTTGGAAGCCACGTATTTTTTATTATTGGCCAAGTAGAATGTCGTATACCCTTTGTCGGATTCACAGTACAATAATTCTTGCAGGTTTATGACCTGAAAACTGTCGCTAAGCGAAAGAACCAAGGTGGCATCATCTTGATACCAAACCTTTTTTACCGTATTTATTTGCTCTTTTTGTTCGGTAATAGGTAAGGCCTTTATCTTTTTTAAGGCCAAATCCAATTCTTCAACGTCAACAGGTTTTAAAAGATAATCTACGGCACCAGCCTTAAGTGCCTTCAAAGCATATTCTTCATAGGCGGTAATGAATATGGTTTTGAAGCTTAGATGCTCGGTTTGGTCGAGAAAGTCGAATCCAGTACCGTCTGTGAGATTGATATCCAGAAATATCAATTCTGGTTTACAGGCATTCGAGACCACAACGGCCTCCTTGACCGTAGCACATTCACCTATGATTTCTATATTGGTTTCAACCGTTTCCAAAAGATTTATCAAGCCTTTTCTAATATAGGCTTTGTCCTCAACGATAAGTGCCTTCATGAATTCTTTATTATTTTATAGGGAATGATCAAAGTAACTTTGGTTCCTTGCTCATTATATTTTTTTCTATCCTCGACAAATACAGATCCAGGCATGTTGAAATCTTTGGACAAAAGGTTTAGCCGCTCACTGGTAATGGTGGTGGCCAACGACTTCTTTTTTGTATTTGTTTTTTGGAGCATGGCATCTATTCCAACACCATTGTCCGTTATGGTACAGCTTAACTTTTGATTGTTGAAACTAAGGTGAACCTCTATTTCCCGATGTTCTTGATTAATAGAAAATGCATGTTCTATAGCATTTTCAATAAAGGGCTGAATGAGCATGGGAGGAACCAAAAAGAGATTGATATTTATGTTTTCATCCACCACCAAACTATAGTCATAAGGTGAATTGGCGTCCATATTTTGTAAGATCATATAATTGTCTATGGCATCCAATTCTTGAATGAGGGGAACTATTTTGTCCCTTGAATTTTCTAGAACAAGTCGCAGTAGTTTTGAGAACTTTGATAGATAGGTAATTGATTTTTTCTCTTCTTTGTTCAAGATCATGCCCTGCAAGACTGAAAGCGAATTAAATATAAAATGTGGCGTCATTTGTGAGCGCAATAACCTTTGTTCGGTAATAATATTTTGGTTTTTTACTTTAACGTTCTTGTATTTTTGATAGAATACCAAAGAACCTGACAGGATAGAGATAACCAAAATGCCGATAACGGCCCAAAGGTAATTTTGTTTGGTCTTTGCAAGGTCTTGTGAAGTGCTCATTACCGTTTTGGTAAGTTTTAATTCGCGAATACTAGCCGAATCCAATGCCTGCCTGTATTTGTATTCGTATTCCAACTGGGCAATTTTTTCGATATTTTCTTTATTAAAAAGGCTGTCGTTCAATAATTTGAATTGCTGATGACTTTCAAGGGCTTTTTTATAGTTCCCCTTTGCGCTATATATGGTTGCCAATGTTTTGTATACCAATATTTGCTGAGGCAGAAGTTCTAGTTCATTTGCTATTTTTTTTCCGTTCTCGGCGTGTATTAGGGCATTGGAATAATTTTTGAGCGAAGCATAAGTTTTTGCCAATCCAATATGGGCATGGCAACTATAAATCTTATCCTCAATAGATTCACTTATCTCTAAACAAGCTTTATAATGTTTCAAAGCGTTTTTAGGTTGATCCATTAAAAAGTATAAATCCCCAAGTTGAAAATTACCCCCACTTAATTCTGTTTTATCATTGATTTCTTTGCTAAGGTTTATGGATTTTGTCATATACGACAAGGCGTTTTCAAAATCTTTTAAATCTGCATAGACCGCACCCTTGTTGATCAATGTTCTGGAAATCTGTTTCTTATCATCTAATTCCCTATAAATATTTAGTGCAATATCTAGATGGTCAAGAGTTTTGTCGTACTGTTTCAATTCATAATAAACCGCACTTATGTTATAAGAAGAAACGGCAATATCTTCCTTTTCATCATTTGTAATATGTATGCTCAAACACTTATTAAAATAAGTTAGAGCTTCTGTATATCTACCTTGATTAAGGCAAATAGCACCAATGTTATTTAAAATGTCCAGGTTTAATTTTTCCTCACCTAATTGTTCACTTATATCAGCTGCTTTTTTAAACAGGTCGATAGCTTCATCAAAATTTCCTTTTCTGTACCTGGAGGTTCCAATATGATTATACATTTTTGCTTGAACTAATGAGTCACCATTTTTAATGCTTAGTTCAAGTGCTTTCTTATAAAAGTCGGTGGCCTTATCAAATTTACCGTTTAAGTATGCTATTTTTCCCAAAGATGTGTAGGAAGCATAAATACAATCCGGGTCCTTCAGTTCCTTACATATTTCGAAGGCTTTAAGCGTATAGTTTTCGGCATTATCTCGTTCACTGTTTCTTAAGGCATTGTTGCTTAATCTTAGTAGACTATTTGCAGTTCCCTTTTTGTAATTAAGCGCTTTGGCCAAATCATAGGCCTCTTGAGCCTTTTCGTTGGATCGGTTTATATCTGCTGTAGAATAACTTTTAGAAAGCTCGATTAATAAATTAACTTTTACAGTGTCTTTTTTGGTATGAAGTGCCAATTCTTTCTTTAAGCTGTCTATTTTGATTTCCTGGGCTCTTATTGCGCTTGTGATTAACAAAAAAATGAGAATAAAAATTTGAATAGGAGAATTTTGATTCCAAAAAATCGACGTAATTCTATTGACCCCTATGTTGGCTATTTTACATAAGAAATGCATAATTAAAATAAAAAAATTGATACGGCTGGTTTACTCATTTGCTTATTGGCTGAGAGGCTTGACTTAAAACAAAATACGGGTTTTTAATCTCCTTCAGAAAATATAAGCGTAATTTTCTTGGTGGTATACTACTATCAATTTATATGCGTAATGTTTGAATAAATATTTGCAAGGGCAGGATGTTTATTTGTTTCGTAACATGAAATCAATAAATTTTGGAACTTACCCAAACCTTATCCCTAACTTTTGAGCATGGATCCTATCGGGTTTTTGTAGCGTTCCGGCAGATAAGCGTAAAGCAAGAACATGATAGGGCGCAACCTACTCCATTGTTTTCTAAAAATGCCCATGTCTTATTCTAAGGCTCTACTAAATTTGCCTATCTATATTTAATTATCAGAAATAAAGCACCTTACTTTAAGGTTACAAGAATAACGTCAACAATTCAGTTAACAGTTTAATTTTTTGTTTTTATAACTAATTGATAATGAGTTGTGTTTTGGGGTGTGGGTGTAATCTGTCATCCTGACCAAAAAAATCCAATCACGAAGGTGGTTGGATTTTTTCTTTATGAAAACTAAAGGAAGAAGGGGACCGGGGCAAAAAATGATGGACGAAATAGGAATTAATTCATTGGTGGGTTGGTGGAAATGCCTATATTTTTAATCTCTTGTTTATACTGTCTTTGATAGCGTAATGATGTGTCGAGAGTGGTCGTCCCGACAACAAAAACCTCCTTGCCCTAATGCGGAAACGAGGACTAGGTATCGGGTGATGTAAAGATAGCCATTTCTATGTGGATGATATAAGACCTCCTGAAATGGGGATATCCTGGCCTGCCTCTTGCTATACTTCACGTCCACGGCCCATACTATGACGTTACTTCTACTTATCTTTACCCCTCAAAGGGAAAAATAGGTGTTTACATGAGATTGTTTTTCGTCCTGCTTCTAACCATATTCGCCGCATTGTCGCGGTTAAGTGGGCAACATCTTTTGCCGCCGATACACAATTACAAGATTTTCGAGTATAGGGCCGATAGCAAAAACTGGGGCTTGTCGACCAACGGGGCGGGAGAATTGTTTGCGGCCAACAATAGTGGGTTACTTCACTTCAACGGGGAGAAATGGCGGCTTTATAAGCTTCCGGACAACACAACCATCCGTTCCGTGGCCCAGATCAAGGGAAAAATATATACGGGATCTTATGAAGAGCTGGGGTATTGGGAGAAGAATGCCTACGGCCTTCTGGAATATACTTCCCTAACACACCTCATAAGGGACCACACCTTTACCAACGAGGAGTTTTGGCAAATTATACCCTATGGCGATGACGTGCTTTTCCGGTCCTTTAACGGCATATACATCCTTAGGGATAATGAGGTCAAGGTAATCGCCCCCGACGTTGTGGTCAATTATGTTGCCGAATACCGGGGCAGGGTCATGGTTGCTGCCGGACATCACAAATTATACGAACTGGTAGATGATGTGTTGGTACCCTTGGAGGAGCATGAGCTGTTTACCGATAAGGTGATCGTTGGGATGACCGAGATCGAAGAAGGTCTTTTGATAGGCACTAGACGCAACGCCTGTTTTCTTCTGAACGATCAAGGGCTAAGGCATTTTAAGACCCCCATCGATGACCAGTTAAGCCAACATCAGCTCAATCAGATCTTGCCGCTTTCGGAAAGCATGATTGCCTTCGGTACCATAAAGAACGGTATATACCTTTATGATAAGGATAAAGGGAGCGGCCAAGAGGTAAACCGTCAAGTAGGATTGCAAAACAATACCGTGTTGGCCATGACACAGTATAAAGACCAATTATGGGTAGGATTGGACAATGGGATCGATAGGATACAGTTAAACTATCCGCTGACCTATTATACCGATTATACGGGAGCCGTGGGTACGGTGTACGATCTGGCCGTTCATGACAATATTCTATATATGGCCAGTAATACGGGGGTCTATTATTTTAAGAACGATGGCTTGCATTTTGTGGAAGGATCACAAGGTCATGTGTGGGATTTGAATATTACCGATGGCGATCTTTTTTGCGGTCATAACACGGGTACCTATAAAGTAAAAGAAAATAGTTTTGAAAAGATATCGGATATTTCCGGTGGATATCAGATCGTGAAGGTCCCCGAATCCGCCGCCTCTTTTATTCAGGGTACCTATATCGGCTTGTCCAAATACGAAAAGGACGATACCGGTAATTGGATCGTTACCCCGATTGCCGGAATCAACAAACCTGCCAAATACATTTGTTTCGAAGACGCCCATACGCTCTGGATGGCCCACCCTTATAAAGGACTGTATCGGCTCGTACTGAACGACACCTACGACGAGGTGGTCGAAAAAATCGAATTTACGAAAGAGGACATACCTACCAATTACAATGTTAAGGTCTTCAATATTAGAAACCAGATCGCATTGGACATTGAAGGGGTGTGGCATCGGTATGACCCCATTCTGAAAAAAATAGAACTGTTCGACGAGTTTCAGGCCTATAACCATAAAAACCTGGTATACCATGACGATGCGTCTTTTTGGTTTATTGAGAACGAAGGTGTTAAAAAAGTGCTCTTCTCCGATCTAAAGGAGGCCCATTATATCTTGGACGATTTGCAATTGCAAAAACGATTGACCCCCGAGTCGGAAAAAATCGTCAAACTGAACGATTCTACCTATTGTTTCACCCTAAACGACGGTTTTGGAAAACTGAACATATCTGAATTTCGGAAGCATTTTGAGAATTTTGGACTCCAGCAACCGAAGTTGGTGTCGTTTGAGGCCAAGGGAAATACCTATTCTTTGGATAACAATACCTTTGAAATTCCATACAAACTTGCAAGTGACATCACGGTAAACTTTGCGTCGCCCGCCTTGCTCGACGCCAAGTATTATTACGATTTGAAAGGGCCCTTAGACCAAGGGGCCTATTTGGGCAATGGCGAGATCCATTTACAAAACCTACCCTTTGGTTCCTATGAGCTCCATATTTATAGTGTGGGCATAGACAATGAGCGTTCCGAGGCCCATAGCCTGTTTTTTGAGATTGCACCGCCGTGGTATTTTTCCAAATTCAGTATCGGCCTCTATATCTTGGTTTTTATTGCAGCCCTCCTTTTAAGAAGAAAGTACAACAGGTCAAAAATGGAGAAACGGCATAGGGAATTAAAGGCAAAGTTGCTCAAAGACCAAGAAGAACGGTTGGCCAAAAAGGAAAAGGAGGAGCTGGAAAAGGAAATCAAGAAAAAACAAAAGGAACTGGCCCGTATTACCATGAGCATGGCGGAAAAGAACAAGGTGATTCTCGAATTAAAGGAAATGCTACTGGTAAACAAAGGCCAGTTTTCCAATCAAAAACGTTTTACTTCCATTATTAAAAAACTGGATAATTCCATCAATGACGATGAGGATTGGAAACATTTTGAAGTGAACTTTAAGGAGCTTCATGAAGACTTTTTTGAAAACCTGCTGAAGATGTATCCGAAGCTAACGCCCAAAGACCTCAAATTATGTGCTTATCTAAAAATGAACCTTACATCAAAAGAGATAGCTCCCCTTATGGCAATTTCGAATCGGGGGGTGGAGATTCATCGCTATCGGCTTCGAAAAAAATTAGGAATTGACAGTTCACAGAACCTTTCGAACTTCTTAATCAAATTTAACTGACCTTTTTTTGCGGTATTGGTAGTGATGCTTCATGGCACAGACTACATCATTACTACATCATTATGTTAAAACTTAATGTTGGCTTAACATCACGATTACTGCAGGCACCCTTTATATGGGGCGTTTGGGAGGACAGGTGAATGATGTAATTTTTATGTACTTCGTTAAGTCTTCTTATCATGTGCTTATTGGTACTTTGGCAAAAATTCAAACTTAAACTTAAACATTATTCAAAATGAAGAACACATTATTGGCAATGCTGCTTTTTTTGTTTCAAATGGCAATTTATGCACAGGATGGTGTGACGGTGAGGGGCTCTGTGGTCGATACCGGTGGGCAGCCCTTGCCAGGTGCCAGTGTGGTCGTTAAGGGAACCACTACGGGGACACAGACCGATTTTGACGGTAATTTTACCTTGCAAAACGTTGCTTCCGATGACGTGATATCGGTAAGCTACATAGGATTTGTTACCCAGGAAGTAGCTCTTGATGGAAGAACGTCCGTATCGGTGACCATGGAAGAGGATACCCAAACGTTGGACGAAGTAGTGGTCGTGGGGTATGGTACGGCTCAAAAAAGGGACTTGACGGGATCTATTGTAAGTGTTAAGGGAGGAGAGGTCGCAGATAAACCGGCGGCAAACCCTGTTGCTTCCCTGCAAGGTAAGGTTTCTGGCCTAACAGTGGTAAATACTGGTACGCTTGGCGGGACTCCCGATGTTAGAATTAGAGGAACAAGTAGTCGCTACAATGTAAGTCCTCTGTATGTAGTCGATGGAATTTTTGCCGACAATATCAACTTCGTTAACCCCAATGATATTGAATCGATCGAGGTTTTAAAAGATGCTTCTTCTTTGGCCATTTTTGGGGTAAGAGGCGCAAATGGTGTAATTATTGTCACCACCAAAAAAGCAAAAAATGGGGAATTTACCATAAATCTTAATTCTTCAACGGGTGTTAAACGGATTTCCGATGTACCCGATATGGCCGATGCCACACTTTTTAAAGAGCTTTATAACGAACAGTTGGCAAATGAAGGGGCAGCGCCCTTTTCGTATTACGATGTGTTTACCGGGGACACGGATTGGGTAAAGCGTATTACGAATAAATCGGCAATGATACAGACCTATAATTTAAGTCTACAAAACGCAACCGAAAAGAATAAACTGTCGTTTGGCTTGGGCTATCGTTCAGAAGAGGGCCTGATCAAAAACGAGGAGATGAAAAGAATAACCCTAAACCTGAACAACCAATACGATTTGTCGGATAACTTTAGGATGGGAATTACCATAAACGGATTACGGGACAAGCTTCCTAATACAGGTTCATACAGTTCGGCCTTAAACGCTACTCCTATAGTTGATCCCATACATTATGATTCCCGTCCAGAATACGATGGTCTGTTTAACCAGTTACCTACCGAAATTGGAGGTCCGCAAATTGGTAACCCGGCCTTGGTCGCGGAAGTGACAAAAAATAAGGCCATCGCTGAGCGGTATCGTTTTGTTGGCAGCGTATTTGCCGAAGTGGATTTTCTAAAACGCTTTACCTTTAAGGCAAGCGTATACGGAGACTATAATAATTACCGGTCAAGGTCTTATACTCCGATTGTACCTATTTATGTATCGGAAACAGATGAAATAGCCAACTTTAATGGAAACCAATTAACGAGGGTAAACCAGTCCAGTAGTGTTGCATTTAATTTTCAACAAGACTACCTGCTTTCCTATAAAAATGATTTCGGAAAACACAATCTAAATACAGTTGTTGGTTTTACAAGTACCGATATTTACTATGAAGGTATCTCGGGAAGCGTGGCACATGATCCTAGTTCGACAGTGGGTATAATTCCCGACGATGAAAGGTTTTGGTATTTAGATGTGTATCCTTACGGCGATTCGTCTACAAGGGTCTCGGATTCGGATGAATACGATAGGGCCACTTCTTCGTTTTTGGCAAGGGCCTTGTACAATTACGACAGCAAATATTTATTGAACGCCTCTTATCGTAGGGATGCCACTTCACAATTGGCACCTGACAACAGGGCACAGGACTTTTGGTCTTTGGGAGCGGGTTGGGTGGCTACCCAAGAAGGCTTTATGAATGATTTAGGACCCTTGAGTTACTTAAAGGTAAAGGGCTCTATGGGTGAATTGGGGAACCAAGTATTGCCCGGAGGCACAAACTATCCATACTACCCAGGGGTAGACGAAGGAGCTACGGCCATATTTGGAGATCAAGTTATCGCAGGTTTTGTTCAACGATTTGAAGAAAACCCAGATTTAAAATGGGAGACCGTTAAAATGTGGGAACTCGGCCTTGAAACAAGATGGCTTGATAACAGATTTACATTAAATGCCAACTACTACAATAGAAAAACAGAGGATTTGTTAGTGTATGTAAATACTGGTGTCCAGACATTTTTCGACAATTTTGGAGAGATCAGCAATAAGGGTTTTGAGTTTGAAACTTCGTGGAGCGATAATCTTTCGGATGATTTCAGCTATTCTGTTGGTGGAAATGTAACAACTATTGACAATGAGGTGTTGTCAACCTTTGAAGATGCCCCTATTTATGCCAATGGAACTGCATCAAGAACCATTACCGGAGAACCCATTGGTAGTTTCTACGGTTATATCGTAGACGGGATCTATCAATCAAACGCAGACATCGCTTCATTGCCTACAAGCACCTTGGGAACCTATGCCCCGGGCGATTTTAAGTATAGGGATGTTAATGGTGATGGGGAGATTACCCCGGATGATAGAACTACCATAGGTAATCCAACGCCCGATTTTACTTATGGCCTATATGTGAATTTAGATTATAAGAATTTTTACTTGAACCTTGATTTTCAAGGTGTTTATGGTAACGAAGTCTATCGTAATTGGGGCAATGGAAATTCATTTGCCCAATTTAACTACAGAACGGATAGGGTTAATGGATGGAATGGTTCGGGATCATCGAATTGGGAGCCCAGATTGTATTCTACGGATTATAATAGATTTCCTTCCACATATATGATCGAGGATGGTAGTTACTTTAGGATTCGGAACGTTCAATTGGGCTATTCATTTGATCATCAAATCCTGGAAAAATTAAAAGTACAGCAAGTAAAGCTATCTGCTAATTTTCAGAACCTCTATACATGGAAGAATACTTCTGGTTTTTCACCGGAAGCGGGCGGATCGCCAACATCTTTTGGTGTAGACTCTGGAGGATATCCCCTACCGGTAATATCTACGCTTGGACTCAGCTTAACATTTTAAAAAAAATATACTATGGACTACATAAAACTCATAAAAAAATATAACCTGTATTTTTTGGCAGGTCTACTGTTCGTAGTCGTTTCTTGCGATGACGATCTATTGGATAAGTTGCCTTTGGGCGAGGTTGCGACAAATGAAGAATTGGGCGTGGGAGGTCAAGAAGCCGCGGTTTTTGGTATTTATTCAAAAACAAGGACTACAAGTGTAGGGGGATGGAGCCGATTGTGGTTTGGCAGTATCCGATCAGACGATGCGGAAAAGGGAAGTACGGCATCGGATGCAGCGGCTAATGGTAATGCCTTTAATGATTTTCAGTATGTCGCTACCAATGGCTTAAATACAGAGTGGTGGAATGGACATTACGAAGTTATTTTTGCTTGTAATGAAGTAATCAATAATATAGAAAGCCAAGGTTTAACGGATGAGGGAAGCCTTATTAATGATGCCGAAGCAAGGGCGATTAGGGCATTGATGTACTTCGAACTAAGGAGGGATTATGGCGAAGTGCCGATAATTACGGCCACCATCGACGTCCCTTCCGACGCCTTTGCCCCAAAATCGTCCGTAGCCGATGTTGATCAGTTTATTATCGATGATTTAAAGATAGCCGAAGAAAACCTGCCCCTTACCTGGCCAGGTTTTCCAGGAAGGGCGACCTCAGGCTTTGCCAAATCCCTTTTGGGCAAATTGTACCTATATCAAGAAGATTGGAACAATGCCTACGATAAATTGAAGGAAGTTATCGATTCCCAGGTATACGCATTAGATCCCAGTTTGATCAATTTATTTGAAAAGGGAGGTAATAACGGTGTCGAGTCAATTTTTGAAATTCAGCAAACCATTACTGAAAATGGAGAGCAATATGCCAACATATACTTTGTTAGCCAGGGGGTTAGGGGTACAGGAGAATGGAACCTTGGTTGGGGATTCAATGTTCCGACCCAGGATCTTGTCGATGCCTTTGAACCCGGAGACTTAAGAAAAACAAATACCATACTGGTATCGGGTGAAGAAGATGGTGGCTTTGGCGGGGGAATATTACCAGAGTCTCCCCCATTGGCACAAAAATATTGGAACAAAAAAGCTTATACCATGGCCGATATGCGTCAAGAGTATGGTGTAAACGGAAACAGATGGGAAAACATTAAAATTTTCAGATATGCCGATGTTTTGCTTATGGCGGCCGAAGCAGGTAATGAATCCGGTGCAATCTCATCGGCCGATGTGGCCGATTTGATAAACCAAATTAGGTCTAGGGCCGGTCTTCCCAATACTACCGCTTCTACTCGAAGCGAACTTAGGGATGCCATTAAACAGGAAAGACGTGTTGAATTGGCTATGGAAGAGTCTAGATTTTACGATTTAGTGCGTTGGGGAGATGCTTCCGAAGTACTTGGTGGTTTAGGCTATCTGCCCAAACACGCACTGTATCCAATTCCTCAAGAGGCAATTGATCAATCGGGAGGGGTTATTACCCAAAATTCCGACTATTAATACCTGACCATTAATATTAATATAGAAAAAATGAAAAATACATATTTAAAGTATATAGGCATGCTGGTCGTGGGCATATTGTTTTTCAATTGCCAAGATTTGGATCGGCCCGAGTTTAGTGATTTTCTCTATGACGGACCTGTGATCACACTGTCATCACCTAGTCCCGAAGGGTCTACGATTATCAGTTCGGTAGAGGAGGTGGCCCCAATAACCATTAGTTTTCAGGTTGAAGACGACCTCGGTATAGCGAATATTACGGTAGACTTGGATGGGCAGGAAATTCTAAACATAAATGAATTTTCAGATAATAAATTGTTCAATATTGATGACTTGACACAAGATGTAAGTACAGGAAGCCATACATTGACAATTACGGCTACCGATATTGATGATGTTGTGGTGACCGAAACAACAACGTTCGAAAAAATTGAGGTGCCTCCTTACACTCCAATGTTCGACGGAGAAATGTTTTACATGGCTTTTGATGGCAATTATTCTGAAGCAATAAGCGGAAGTGATGCTACGGCGGTAGGCTCCCCCGGATTTGATACCGGGGTTGTAGGGCAAGCCTATAAGGGTGGCGCGGATTCTCATCTAACGTTCCCGTCCGCTGGCCTTTTGGGAAATGAATTCAGTGCTACGTTCTGGCTAAAGATAGACGCCTCCGATACCCGGGCGGGCATAATCAATATAGCCCCGGCAGACCCTTCAAGTCCGTCCGATAAACCGAGCGGGTTCGGATTGATCCGCGAAGGCAGCGAGACCTCCCAAAAGTTTATACTTCTCGTGGGTAACGGAACCAATGCTACATGGATAAACCCGGGAGACCCTGCCACTATCGATCCTACCGAAGATCAATGGGTACACTTCGGAATCTCCATTTCCGAAACTAATGCCGCCCTCTATATGAACGGTGAATTGGTAGGGGAAAGTGATTTTCCCGGAATAGATTGGACAGGTGTAGAGGACTTGGTTATAATGTCGGGTGATCCCAACTTCTCTGGATGGAGCCATAAAACGGAGAAAGGGCAGATTGATGAATTAAGGATATTTAATAAAGCATTGACCAAAAACGAGATACAGGCGGTTGTGCTTAAAGACCAAGCCGTTTTTTCTATGGATTTTAATACGGGTTACCAAGATGGGGTAAGCGGAAATGATGCTACGGCGGTAGGCGCCCCCGGATTTGATACCGGGGTTGTAGGGCAAGCCTATAAGGGTGCCGCGGATTCTTATCTAACGTTCCCGTCCGCTGGCCTTTTGGGAAATGAATTCAGTGCTACGTTCTGGCTAAAGATAGACGCCTCCGATACCCGGGCGGGCATAATCAATATAGCCCCGGCAGACCCTTCAAGTCCGTCCGATAAACCGAGTGGGTTCGGATTGATCCGCGAAGGCAGCGAGACCTCCCAAAAGTTTATACTTCTCGTGGGTAACGGAACCAATGCTACATGGATAAACCCGGGAGACCCTGCCACTATCGATCCTACCGAGGATCAATGGGTACACTTCGGAATCTCCATTTCCGAAACTAATGCCGCCCTCTATATGAACGGTGCATTGGTAGGGGAAAGCGATTTTCCCGGAATAGATTGGACAGGTGTAGGGGACTTGGTTATAATGTCGGGTAATCCCAACTTCTCTGGATGGAGCCATAAAACGGAGAAAGGGCAAATGGATGAATTGTATATATACAATAAAGCATTGACCCCTGAAGAGATCCAGGCCCTAATGGATTAATAGCTTGTTGAAGGATTTAAGTTAATGGT
This sequence comes from Pseudozobellia thermophila, assembly GCF_900141855.1. GTDB lineage: Bacteria > Bacteroidota > Bacteroidia > Flavobacteriales > Flavobacteriaceae > Pseudozobellia > Pseudozobellia thermophila. The sequence continues at coordinate 611,869 of NZ_FQYU01000002.1, read as the reverse complement.
ATTTATGAGATTTATCTTCATTGCAATGGCCGTTACAAGTTTGTTAGTCGGTTGTAACGGCCATTCTTCTAAAAAGAAAATGGTAGAGTCGGAAACGAAGGCCGATACCTCATACCTGTCCAATAACGAACAGTTGATGGATACGGTACAAAAACAGACCTTCGACTACTTTTGGGAAGGGGCCGAACCCGTTTCGGGCCTTGCTCGCGAACGTATTCATTTAGACAGTATTTATCCGGCCCATGACAAGGATATTATCACTATTGGCGGTTCGGGTTTCGGACTTATGGCTATTCTTGTAGGGGTAGAGCGGGGTTTTATAACCCGCGAACAAGCCTTGGAGCGCTATGAAAAGGCGATCGACTTTTTGGAAAAGGCGGACCGTTTTCACGGGGCATGGCCCCATTGGTTGCTGCCCTCGGGAAAAGTGACGCCCTTTAGTGCCAAGGACGACGGGGGAGACCTGGTTGAAACGGCCTTTTTGGTTCAGGGAATGCTTACCGTTCAGGAATATTTTAAGGAAGGGAACGAGAGGGAAAAAGCACTGGCCAATAAAATTCAAAAACTTTGGGAAGAAGTGGAATGGGACTGGTATACCCAAGGAGGACAAAATGTCCTGTATTGGCATTGGTCGCCCAACTTTGGCTGGGACATGAACTTTCCCGTCGGTGGCTATAACGAGGCCTTGATAATGTACATATTGGCAGCTGCCTCACCTACCCACCCCATCAAGAAGGAAGTGTATGAACAAGGTTGGGCAAGAAACGGGGCAATCAAAAAGGACACTGTTTTTTATGGACTGCCCACCATCCTTGATCATTACGAGCACGATGCCTCGCCGGTCGGTCCCATGTTCTGGGCTCATTATTCGTATCTTGGACTAGATCCCAACGGACTTGTTGATCAATATGGCGATTACGAAAAGCTGAATGTCAACCACGCCTTGATACAGTACAAATATGCTGTTGACAATCCCAAGGGATATAAGGGTTATGGTGAAAATTGTTGGGGACTGACCTCTAGCTATTCCATTGATGGTTATGCCGGTCATAGGCCCGATAACGATTTAAGTGTAATTTCTCCAACAGCGGCGCTTTCATCCATGCCGTATACGCCCAAGGAGAGTATGCAGTTCTTAAGGTATATGTATAAGGAACAGGATTCCTTGATCGGTAAATACGGACCTTTTGATGCCTTTAGTCTCGAAAAGAAATGGTACCTGCCCAGATATTTGGCCATAGATCAAGGCCCCATTCCTGTAATGATAGAGAATTATAGAACAGGACTATTCTGGAAGTTGTTCATGAAAAATGAGGAGGTCCAAGCAGGATTACGTAAGCTGGGATTCAACTCTCCCTATTTAAATTAGTATGATAAAGACCAAGGTGTATATATTTTTAATGGGCGCGCTATTGTGGTCGTGTTCGGGGGGCGATGATTATACCTATGTTCCTTCTGAAATTCCTGGTGAATCGGAGGAGACCGTTGACGACGAACCGGAAATTACCGACGATGAATTGTTGGATCTGACACAAGAAGCGACCTTTAAGTATTTTTGGGATTTTGCCGAGGCCAACTCAGGGGGTGCCCGCGAACGTTATCACCCCGACGATACCTCAAACAGTGCCCATGTGGTGACTACCGGAGGAACCGGTTTTGGGCTAATGGCTCTTCTTGTAGGTATCGAAAGAGGATTTATTTCTAGGGATGAAGGCGTAGAACGATTGGAAAAAATACTGACTTTTTTAGAATCGGCCGATCGTTTTCACGGGGCTTGGCCGCATTGGATAGATGGTAGCTCTGGTGACGTAATTCCCTTTAGTACCGAGGATGATGGCGGCGATTTGGTAGAAACGGCTTTTTTGGCCCAAGGGCTTATCTGTGTTAAGGAATATTTTAAGGAAGGTTCCGATACCGAAAAAACTTTGGCCGAAAAGGCCGATACCCTTTGGAAAGGGGTGGAGTGGGACTGGTATACGCAAGGTGATAATGCACTTTACTGGCATTGGAGTCCTAATTACGGTTTTAACATAAACCTGAAGCTCTCGGGGTATAACGAGGTGTTGATCGCTTATATAATGGCGGCCGCCTCCCCAGATTATGGTATAGAAAAAGAGGTTTATACCGCTGGTTGGGCAAGCAACGGGGGTATTTTGTCCTCCAATACGGCTTATGGCTATCCGCTTTTGGTAAAACACAATGGGGCGGAAAACTACGGGGGACCCTTGTTCTGGGCACATTATTCGTACTTGGGACTTGATCCGAACGGACTTTCGGATGAGTACGTAAATTACTGGGATGTCAATGTAAACCATTCCAAGATCAATTATAAGTATTGTGTGGAGAATCCGAAGAACTTTGAAGACTATGGTGAGGATTGTTGGGGGCTTACGGCCAGTTATTCCAGAAATTCGGACGGTAGCATAGGGTATGCGGCCCATCACCCGGAAAACGACCTTGGGGTTATTTCACCAACGGCGGCCATAAGTTCCATTCCCTATACGCCGGAAGAATCTTTGGCGGCTTTACGGTATTTTTATAAAAACAAGGATAAATTACTGGGCGAGGCAGGCTTTTATGATGCCTTTAGTCCGGAGTACGGTTTTTGGGTGGCCGAGGCTTATTTGGCCATAGACCAAGGTCCGCAGATTATAATGATCGAGAATTATAGGACCGGTTTGCTTTGGAATTTGTTTATGCAAAACGAGGACGTGCAATCGGGACTTGAAAAACTTAATTTTACGTATTGATGAGGGTTCGTAACTATATTATTTGTTCGCTTCTTTTGTGGGGCATAGTCTATTTAGGGCATGCCCAGGACACTTCCCTTTTTGAAAAGGAAAAGTGGATTAAAAACGGGGACACGCTTTTATATCGTGTATTGTATCCCAAGGATTTTGACAAAAATGCATCCTATCCTTTGGTGCTCTTTTTACACGGGGCAGGCGAAAGGGGCAATGACAACGAAAAGCAACTGACCCACGGAACGACCTTGTTTACCAATGATGAAAACCGGTCTAATTACCCGGCGATCGTGGTGATGCCACAATGCCCCCAAGATGATTACTGGGCCCAGGTAAACGTGGATCGCAGCAATTATCCCATCGAACTCGATTTTCAGTTCGAAAAAGGACCGACCAAGGCCATGGGACAGGTCATGTCCTTATTGGAAGAGTTTCAACAAAAAAAGTATGTCAACCAACATCAGGTTTATGTGATGGGCCTGTCCATGGGAGGTATGGGTACCTATGAACTCTTGGCCAGAAAACCCCATACGTTTGCGGCGGCCATTCCCATTTGTGGGGCCGGCGACCCCGAACAAATAAAAAAATATGCCTTAAATACACCGATATGGGCCTTTCACGGGGCGAAGGACAATGTGGTGGCTCCATTGCATTCTTTTGAAATGGTAAGTGCATTGCTCAAAGCGGGGGCCTTTCCTAGATTTACGCTTTATGATCATGCGAACCACAACAGTTGGGATCCCGCATTCTCGGAACCCGATTTGCTATCGTGGCTCTTTTCACATCAACTTAAAAAATAAACTACAGGAATGTAGATCAGATTTTTTCATTTGAAGGGAAACCTTCGGTGATAAGGCTTTTCTATGCCCCAACATTCGTACAATTAAATTCATCATATGAAAAATAGGAGATCTATTTCGTACTTGTCCGTAATATTTTTTTGCTTGGTTTTTGCCAAGGTAAGGGCGCAAGAGAGTGTGCCCTTTGTAGAAGACCTTTTACAGAGAATGACCTTGGAAGAAAAAATAGGTCAGTTGAATTTGCCCGGCGCCGGGGATGTGGTTACCGGACAGGCCCAAAACTCCGATATTGCAAAGAAAATCGAAGAAGGAAAGGTAGGGGGCTTGCTCAACCTTACCTCGGTAGAGAAAATTAGGGAAGTACAAAAGATAGCGGTCGAAAAAAGCCGCTTAAAAATTCCCTTGTTATTTGGTCTCGATGTCATCCATGGCTACAAAACAACCTTCCCCATTCCTTTAGGGCTCTCAACTTCATGGGATATGTCCCTCATAGAAAAAACGGCCCGCATAGCGGCACAAGAAGCCAGTGCCGATGGGATCAACTGGACCTTCTCGCCCATGGTGGATATATCTAGGGATCCACGTTGGGGAAGGGTATCCGAAGGAAATGGGGAAGACCCTTATTTGGGAAGTGAAATCGCAAAGGCCATGGTCCGCGGATACCAGGGCGATGACCTTACCAAGAACAATACCATCATGGCCTGCGTGAAGCATTTTGCCCTTTATGGGGCTTCAGAAGCGGGGCGCGACTATAATACAGTGGATATGAGCCGGATCCGCATGTATAATGAATATCTGCCACCCTATAAGGCCGCAATCGACGAAGGTGTGGGGAGCGTAATGGCATCGTTCAATGAAATTGACGGAATTCCCGCTACGGGAAACAAATGGTTGCTCACCGATCTGTTAAGGAAACAATGGGGCTTTGAAGGCTTTGTGGTCACCGATTATACAGGAATCAATGAAATGGTGGCGCACGGTATGGGCGATTTGCAGACCAGCTCGGCCTTGGCCCTAAATGCCGGGGTAGATATGGATATGGTAGGGGAAGGCCTTTTGAACACCCTTCCCAAATCATTGGAAGAAGGTAAGGTAACGATGGAACAGATCGATAATGCCGTTCGAAGGATCTTAAAGGCCAAATATGACCTGGGTCTTTTTGATGACCCCTACAAATATTGCGAGGTGAAAAGGGCCCAAAAAGAGATTTATACCCAAGAAAACAGGGATTTTGCCAGGGAGGTCGCTGCGCAATCCATGGTATTGCTGAAGAACGAAAACCAATTACTGCCCTTAAAAAGAACCGGTACCATTGCCTTGGTAGGGCCTTTGGCCAATACCAGCGAGAACATGGCGGGTACGTGGAGCGTATCTACCGAACAAAGTAAATCGATCGCTTTGTTGGAGGGAATAAAGGAAGTGGCCGGTAAAAAGGTTGACATACTTTATGCCAAGGGAAGCAACCTGACCTACGATCCCGAACTGGAAGCAAGGGCGACGATGTTCGGAAAGAGCCTTAACAGGGATCAAAGGTCCGATGCCGAGTTGCTAAAAGAGGCCTTGGAGGTAGCGGAGAATGCCGATGTAATCGTGGCGGCACTTGGCGAAGCGGCAGAATTTAGTGGGGAGAGCAGCAGTCGAACGAATATTGAAATACCACAAGTGCAAAAAGACTTGTTGAACGCCCTGTTAAAAACAGGCAAACCTGTGGTGTTGGTTCTGTTTACGGGAAGACCTTTGGTGTTGAAGGAAGAAAGCAAAACGGTTCCGGCCATACTCAATGTGTGGTTTCCGGGAAGCGAGGCCGGCCTGGCCATTTCCGATGTGCTTTTCGGGGATGTGAACCCTTCAGGTAAACTCACGGCCACCTTCCCCCAAAACGTGGGACAGGTACCTATTTTTTATAACCATAAGAATACGGGCCGTCCGCTAAAGAACAAAGAAGGTAAATTTGAAAAGTTTACTTCCAATTATATCGATGAACGAAATGAACCTGTCTATCCTTTCGGTTACGGTCTCAGCTATACGACGTTCACATACGAAAACCTAAAACTAAGCTCCGATACCATGCGTGAAGGTGATACGTTGACGGTAAGCGTAGATGTGACCAATACGGGCGATTACGATGGTAAGGAAGTGGTACAGTTGTACATTCGAGACCTTGTGGGCTCGGTTACCAGACCGGTCAAGGAGTTGAAGGGCTTTCAAAAAGTGGCCTTGAAAAAAGGGGAAACCAAGACGGTAAGTTTTAACCTGACCATTGACGACCTCAAGTTTTACAATTATGATCTTGACTTTGTCGCCGAGCCCGGAGATTTCGAGGTCTTTGTAGGCGGTGATTCCAGCACGGAACAAAAGCTGGGCTTCACCCTTAAATAAAGCTTGATAACGATCAACGAAAAAACCTATCCATAAATAATTATGAGATACAAAGTCATACTGATATGGGCTTGTGTAGGAAGCATGGTCCTTTCCTGTAAAACGGAAAAAGCATCGGAAACTCCGGAAAAGAAAAGACCCAATATCATCTTTATCATGTCGGACGACCATGCTTCACAGGCCATAAGTGCCTATGGTCACCCCATCGGTAAGGTGGCGCCTACGCCCAACATAGACCGTTTGGCGACCAACGGGGCCTTGTTTCGCCATAATTTTGTGACCAATGCCATCTGTGGGCCCAGTAGGGCCGTAATTCTAACCGGAAAACACAGCCATATCAACGGGTTTAGGCAGAACGGCGACCATTTTGATGGCAATCAGCCCACCTTGCCCAAACTGTTGAAAAAAGCGGGCTATCAAACCGCTATTGTAGGTAAATGGCATTTACACGGATATCCCCAAGGATTTGATCATTGGAAAATCATTGTCGACCAGGGCAATTATTACAATCCCGATTTTATAGAAAATGGCGATACCACCCGTATCGAAGGATACGCCACCGATATCATTACCCACGATGCCCTCGACTGGCTGCAACACAAACGAAACGACACCGTGCCCTTCTTTTTAATGGTACATCACAAGGCCCCGCACCGCAACTGGATGCCCGCTTTGCGCCATGTCAACAAATATGACTCCGTACAATTTCCCTTGCCCGAGTCCTATTTTCCGACCTTTAAAAACCAACGGGCGGCGGAAGAACAATTGCAGACCATTTACGATGACATGTACGAAGGGCATGATCTTAAGATGACCAAGGCATATGGGAGTACCGAATTGGCACATAACCCTTGGACCACCGATTTTGAGAGAATGACCCCGGAGCAGCGCAAGCAATGGGATGCGGCCTATTTACCAAAGAACAATGCCTTTCACAAGGCCAACATGTCGGGCAGGCAATTGGCCGAATGGAAAGGGCAACGCTATTTACAGGATTACATGGCCACCATTGCCGCAGTGGACGAAGGTGTGGGGAGTATTTTGGATTATTTGGAAGAAAGCGGCCTCGATGAAAATACCTTGGTGGTCTATACCTCTGATCAGGGTTTTTACCTAGGGGAGAAAGGATGGTTCGACAAACGTTTTATGTACGAAGAATCCTTTAGTTCGCCCTTGCTGATGCAGTTGCCGGGAACCATAGCACCCGGAACAAAGGTAGATGCCATGGTACAAAACCTCGATTTTGCCCAGACCTTTCTTGATTTTGCCGGGTTGAACGATTTAGGGAAAGACATGCAGGGCCAATCCTTTAAGGGGCTTTTGGACGGTAGTATGGACGAAGCCGATTTTAGGGATGTTGTGTATTATCACTATTACGACTACCCCGCCTTTCACATGGTGAAAAAACACTATGGTATCCGTACGAAACGCTTTAAGCTGATGCATTTTTATGACGATATAGACACTTGGGAGCTCTACGACTTAAAAAGAGATCCGCACGAACTTCACAATGTGTATTCGGATAGGGGCTATAGCGGAATTGTAGCGAATATGCACCGTAAACTGGATTCCGTGCAAAAGGTTTACAAAATAACCGACAAGGAGTTTGAAAAAGCTTCGCCCGAAGACATCGACAAAGCCTATAAACAATTTAAACGCTTAAGGGGAAAATAGGAGGGGTGGAAGCAAACAAAGGTTGGCCTTAAACCTTATATGGGCAAGCCCCAATGGAGGGTGGACCAAAAACCCGGTACCGCTTATTCACTTATTTTGATATCGCTTTTCAACTCCAATAGTTTTCTGATAAAGGATTCATTGGTTTGCGGACTTATATAGATTTCGTTATAGGTATCGTACTTAACAATGAGTCCTTTTCTCGCGGTTGCCGGCCTAAAACCTATATAGAGGGTCTTCCCCTTTACAATTTCGGTAATACGGTCTAAACGGATTTTTCCGCTAATAGGGCCCCATCGATAAAAAAGGCCCTCTTTACCTAGTTCGTAATAGGTGCCAAAATAAAACCACAGCAAGGCCAGGCAAACACCTATCACAATGGGTAAGGTCCAATATTCGCCGGAATCCATTTCCCCTTTTAGGAGGCCTATGACGGTTAGGCCCAGTATAAGGGCGCACGACCCCAACATCACCGTGCTGAAAAAGGCATCTTTCTTACTCTTAAATTTCACAGGAAGGTTTTTATCTTTCGCACCCTACCGTACTAAAATGATTTACAGCGGATTGTTGTTTGTTAAAACGAAAGTTAGTGATTTTTTTAATGAATCAAGTGGGGTGCTTTCTCTGGAAATCTTTTTCATATTTGACCTATTATTATAAAAACCACAATTACAGCACTTGGAAATATCGAGTATGTTGCACATTAATAAAATGAGCAGGTTTCGGGGATAAGAACGGAATTATCATCTTTTAACCCTTCCATACAATTCTAAAGAAACTCCCCGATTTCTCGGGGAGTGTATGCTTGTTTTACCTGTATTATTGCCAACCGCCACCTAGGGCTTTGTAAATAGATACGGTAGCCAATTGCTGGCGTTTATTTAGGGCAATCAGTTCCAGTTGGGCCTGTAGCGAATTTTGCTGCGCCATCAACACCTCCAAGTAATCGGCCTTGGCCATTCTATAGAATTCCGCGGATGCCTCTATGGCATTTTCCAATACTTGGTTTTGCTGTTCCTTTATTTCCTTGGTCTCTTGCAGGTTCCGAAGGTTCGAAAGCCCATTGGCCACTTCCATATACCCGTTTAAAACGGTTTTTTGGTACTGGTACATGGCCGTTAATTGTTGGGCCTTCGCATTATGGAATTCCGCTTTTAAAGCCTTTCTGTTGATCAAGGGCGCCACGAGTCCGCCTATGGCCGAATAGCCTATAGAGGTGGGCGAACGGAACAAAAACTTTGAATCGAAAGCTTGATACCCCCCAGTAGCTTCGATAGCAAGACTCGGAAAAAAGGCCGCTTTAGCCGTTTTAACATCAAACTTACTGGCACGTAGCTCTAGTTCGGCTTCCCGTATATCGGGGCGGTACGCAAGCAACTGTGCCGGAACGCCCGATGCTATCTGCCGGGGCAGTTCTTTGAACAAAGACCTCTTTTCCCTTGGTATGGGTTGTGGAAACCTGCCCATCAGAAAATTGATCTTGTTTTCGGTTTCCACGATCTGTTGCAGGGTTTCCTTTTCATGTGCGCGGGTATTCAGCAATTGGGCAAGAAACTGTTGCACGGCCAATTCGTTCGCCTTGCCCACTTCCTTTTGCAACTCTACCACCTCAAACGCTTCCTGCTGTTTTCGCAGGGTCTGCCGTACAATGTCCAACTCATTGTCCAAGGCCAGCAGGTCGTAATACGAGGCTGCAATATCGGCCACTAGGTTCGACACCACAAAATTCTTCCCTTCAATACTAGCCAAATATCTAGAAAGGGCCGCCTTACGGCTATTTCGCAGTTTTCCCCAAATATCGATTTCCCATGTAGCTGTCAATCCAGCAAAATAATCCTGTACGGGATTGGGTATTGTCCTTCCCTCGAATTCGGTAGTGGAATTCCCTGCAAAGCCCTCGGTGTACTTGGCGTACTTGGTAGTCGCGGCCGTAAAAGACCCTTCTATTTTCGGAAACAGTTCGCCATTGGCAAAGCGAAGTCCCGAACGGGCCGCCTCAATGCGCTGCAGCGCCATTTGTAGGTCGAGATTATTGGCAAGGGCCGTATCGATAAGTTGTATCAAATAGTCATCGGCAAAAAATTCTTTCCAGTCGATACGTGCAACGGTCGTAGTATCGCCCTGGGCGGTACCGTATTTTTCGGGCAGCGGTTTGTGCTTGGCCGAAATATCGGTTTTCATTGTTTTACAGCTGCCCAAAATCAAGATAAGGAACAGCACATATACGGTTTTATACTTTTTCATTTTATACTTTTTCGAGAATAGGTATTTCATTTTTTGGGTTTCGTCCGTATTTCTCCGTCAATAGGGCAAACACGAAGTAGAGTCCGGGTATGATGACGACCCCGACAAGGGTTCCCACGAACATTCCCCCAAAGGCGGCGGCACCAATGGTCTTACTGCCCACGGCTCCCGCGCCCGAGGCGAAGACCAACGGCAAGAGTCCCGCTATAAAGGCAAAAGATGTCATAAGTATTGGCCTAAGGCGCAATCGGGCCCCTTCGATGGTGGCCTCTAGGGCCGTTTTACCTTCCCTGTGCTTTTGGGTAGCGAACTCAACGATTAGAATGGCATTTTTGCCCAACAGCCCAATAAGCATCACCATGGCGATCTGGGCATAAATGTTGTTCTCAAGCCCTAGGACCGTTAGGAACATAAAGGCACCGAAAATTCCTGTGGGCAACGAAAGAATCACGGGTAGGGGTAACAGGAAACTTTCATATTGTCCGGACAGGATGAGATAGATGAACAAAAGACAAATAAAGAAAATAACAGTACCCTCGTTTCCGGCATTGGCTTCATCATACGATATTCCCGACCAGGCGATATCATAGCCCTTAGGTAGTTTTTCCCTTGCTACCTCCCTTATCGCCTTTAGGGCGTCGCCACTACTATAGCCCGGTGCTTCCTCTCCGTTAAGGGCTACGGCGTTGTACATATTGTAGCGCTCTATTTGGTCCACTCCGTACGATTTTTCTAGAGTGATGAAGGTGGAAATAGGAACCATTTCGCCCCTGTCGTTTTTTACCCTGAACTGCAAGATATCCTCTGGGTCGGCCCTGTATTCCGGTAAGGCCTGCACCATTACCTTGTAGGTCTTTCCGAACTTGATAAAGTTAGAGGCATATTCACTTCCTACCAAGGTAGAAAGGGTACCCATGGCATTGTTGACCGTTACGCCCTTTTGTGCGGCCTTGTCGTAATCTACCTTTAAAATATACTGTGGTATGTTGGCGTTAAAGGTGGTAAAACAATAGCCTATTTCGGGACGGTCTTCCAAGGCCTTGATAAAGGTATAGGTAACGGATTCCAAAGTCTTTAAATCACCATGGCCCGATTTGTCCAATAGTTTTACTTCGAACCCACTGGCATTTCCGTAACCCGGAACGGGGGGTGGAGGAAAAAACTCTATCTCGGCATCCTTGATATGGGCCGTCCGCTCCTTCATTTCCGCTATAACATCCTCTACCGTGGCATTGCGCTCGCTCCATTCCTTTAGGTTCACCAAAAAACTGCCATAAGTAGCTCCAGTACCGTCAGAAAGTATATTGGTCCCCGCTAGGGATGAAATACTTTCCACATCTTTCATATCTCGAATTTCCGCGGCAAAAGCATCTACTACCGTCTTGGTCCTTTCCAAGGTAGAACCCGGGGGCGTCAACACGTTTACATAGAACATGCCCTGATCTTCATTCGGAATAAAACCGGTACGTAAAACCTTGCTAAAAATACCCGTACCTATTACAAAGGCCACCAAGATACCCCATGTCACCACCTTTCTGTTAACAATACGGTTCAACAGGTTTTTATACCGGTCTTCCAAATTTTCGTACCAACAATTGAAGCGCGAAAAGAAGGGGTCGAGAAAAGTTCTTTTCTCCTTATCGGGATGTTTCAACAGCAAGGAGCACAAAGCGGGCGCCAAGGTAAGGGCCACAAGCCCCGATAAGACAATGGCAATGGCCATGGTGAGGGCAAACTGTCGGAAGAAAATCCCCGAAGGCCCACTCATAAAGGCTACCGGAACGAATACGGCCGACATCACCAAGGTAATGGCGACAATGGCCCCGCTAATTTCTTTCATGGCCGCCTGTGTGGCTTCTTTCGCATTCAGGTTATGGCGTTCCATTTTCGCATGAACGGCCTCTACCACAACAATGGAATCATCTACCACAATACCAATTACGATCACCAAGGCAAAAAGTGTAATCAGGTTAAGTGAAAATCCAAAGAACTGCATAAAGAAAAACGTACCTACAATGGATACGGGTACCGCCAGGGCCGGAATTAAGGTAGCACGCCAGTTTTGAAGAAATACGAAAACGACCAAGGTTACCAAAAGTAAGGCCTCGATAAAGGTTTTGATGACTTCATGGATAGAGGCGTCCATAAAACGTGATATATCATAACTAACCTCATAATCCATACCCTCAAGAAACATAGATTCCTTAAGTTCTTCCATACGTTTCTTAACATTATCGATTACCTCTTTGGCATTGGTTCCCGGTAGTTGTTTTAAAATAATGGAAGCCGCCGGCCTTTCGTTGAACTTGGCCTCCACATCAAAATATTCGGTACCGAACTCTACTTCCGCAATGTCCTTTATTCGTAATATCTGCCCTTGAGCAGTAGCTTTTATAGGGATGTTTGCATACTCTTCCTCAGAGTTGAACCTTCCGGCGTAGCTCAAAATATATTGTAGGATAGCGTTTTTGGTCCTTTCCGAATTCTCTCCGATAATACCTGGGGAAGCCTCTAGGTTTTGTTCCTCCAAGGCGTTCAGCACGTCTTGTGTCGTAATATCATAGGCCAACATCCTGTCCGGCTTCAACCAAATACGCATGGCGTACTCCTTGGCTCCCAAGATATTCGCATACCCGACGCCTTTGACCCGTTTTAATTCGGACAGCACATTTAAATCGGCAAAATTATGGATGAACTTCTCGGTCATTTCAGGGTCGTCACTGAACAGGTTGATGTACATTAAAATGGCATTTGTCTCCTTGCCTATTAAGACACCACGCTCTATTACTTCGGGTGGAAGTTCACCCATTACGTCGGTAATCCGGTTCTGTACGTTCACGGCGGCATCGTTGATATCGGTTCCGGTTTCAAAGATGACTTGAACCACACCCACACCGTCACTGCCCACATTGCTGCTCATATACTTCATATCGGGCACACCGTTAATGGCGCGCTCCAAGGGTTCTATGGCAGATTTGGCAACCGTCTCGGCATTGGCTCCTTGGTACTCTACCTCTACGTTCACCTCTGGAGGGGCCACCGAGGGAAAAAGGGCCATAGGCAATTGAAAGATGGACAAGATGCCCAGAAACAAAATAATCAACGAGATGACTATCGCCAACACAGGGCGATTTATAATATTCACTTTCATGGTTTTTAATGATTAATGGTTAAAAACTTGAGAAAATGAAACTGTTTCAGGAATGATCTTATCCCCCTCTTTTACATGCTGCACCCCTTCTAGAAGAATACGGTCTTTTGGACCCAGTCCCGTTTCAACGACAAAAAGATGGGGCATTCGCAATGAGGGAGATATTTTCCGTACTTCTAACGTATGGTCATCGCCCACAACAAAAACACACAAGTGTTCTTGGCGATTGAAAGTGGCTTTTTGGGGTATGAACAAGGCATTCCTTACCTTATTTCTGATCCGCACCTTTCCCGTTTCCCCATGTTTTAATACATTATCGGGGTTGGGAAACTTGGCACGAAAGGCAATGGTTCCGGTATTACGGTCAAATTCACTTTCAGTAGTCTCTATAACACCCTTAAACGGGTAGCGATTGCCATCTGCCAGAATCAAGGAAACTTCCTTTAATTCATTGACATCCATAGAAGACATATATTTTAAATAATCGACCTCTGAAATATTGAAGTAGGCGAACATGGCCTTGTTGTTGGAAATAGTGGTGAGCAAGGTACCCTCTTCGACCAAACTCCCTTCCTTTTGGGGAATGCGGTTGATAATACCATCATAAGGAGCCTTTATCTGGGCAAAGGAAAGATTGAGCTCCGCTTCGGCCTCTTCCGCTAGGGCTTCCTTATATTTTGCCTCCAATGCCTCCAATTTGGCCGCTGCCAAATCGTACTCCGATCGAGAGATGAAATTTTTGTCCAATAACTTTTTTGAGCCTTGCAACTCTATTTTTGCCGCATTGAGTTCGGCCGAAACACTCTTGGTGGCAGCCTTGGCCTTTTGCAGGTTTTGTTGATACACGCTGGTGTTGATGGTAAAAAGCACCTGCCCCTTGCGGACTTCCTGTCCCTCGTCGACCAAAATAGACTCTATAAATCCGCCGACACGTGCACGGATCTCTACATGTTGAAAAGCGTTTATGTCAGCTACATAATCGTTGGTAGATACGGTATCCTTTACCAAGGGCCGAACCACTTTAAAATGTTCCTCTTTTTTTGATTGTTCTTTTTTAGATGTACATGAGGCGGCTAACATCATAGCGAACACCCCCAAAAACCATATATAATTCTTCATTGTTTTTAGATTTTAAATTAAAATAGGGGAGGATAAAACTCCCGTAACGGAAATATCGGACCCGGTACGGCAAAACAATGGACTACTACATCACTTGATAAAAGCAAAGGGAAGCTTTGGTCTGCGAACCAGGTTTAATGCAAATAAAAATGAAGAATTACACCTTGGGCGGTGGGGGTATTATTTCGGGATGAAATTGTTCGGCATAGGCATCGTGATAGAAGAATATGGAGTGCCGAACAGCGATATCGTCAGAAGCGAACATAAATTCGGATAGCGACCTCTCTTGACACAAAACAGGTTGAAAGTTCAATTTTACCATCAAACTATTGTTGGTATCGTCATCTTCCTGTTCCGGAACGGCGTTTTCAATACCCAACAGTTCCTCCAGCACTATCTCTACGATACTTTCCATATCGTTGTAACTCAAGTCCTCTGGAATATAATTGGGTTGGGTATCGGGCGGATCTACACTAAGGTTGAGGATGTTCAGTGCCATCAAAAACCAAAACAGCCGTAGATTGATATGTTTGCGAACAAATTTCATAAAGCAATTGTCAAAGTTAGGCAATTACTCCAATTTGTATACAAGGCTTGGAACTAAAAAGTTGGGGTAGAGGGTGGGTTCTTTTTTTCTAGAAGGGACCGGATATCTCATCCCAAATCGTGTATATTGTCCCTTTGTCATTATGACATTGACACCCCCGCAGGGTATAATTCATACCGATCCTCCCCAAAAGCTTAACGTAGGACGGAATTAAGGATTGCCCTACCCACCAAGCACGCTTTTTTGTTATATTGACTTTTTTGTAGTCAAAAATACGTTTGTTTCAAAAAAACAAGTTTTATTTTCGAAGGTTAAAAAGAAAGGATGCGTTTTATATGAGAAACCTACAGCTAGTGTATTTGGCCATTTTTAGCACGCTTTGCTGGCATATTAGGGCCCAGGAAGTAGCGGAGAAATTGGATTTTTATACCATCAAGGACGGTATTTCGCAGGTAGGTATTCACACGATTTCCCAAGACGACAAGGGTTTTATATGGATAGGCACCCATGGGTCAGGTATTTATCGATATGATGGAATGGACTATGTATCCTATAGACCAAAGGCCCATAACCACAAGACCCTTACCAGTAGTTTTGTATACTGCACCTATTTAGACCATGAAAACCGCCTATGGGTCGGAACGAATGTCGGCCTGGCCCTTTACGATAGGCAAAAGGACGAGTTCACGCACATTCCTTTGCGGTCGACAAGGGGAGAGAACTTGGGAAACGTCGGAATAATAAGCCTGCAGGGCGATGCGAAGGGAAACCTGTACATGGGCACGAGCGAACAGGGTATATTTTTAATGCATCTCGATAGCTTTAAGATTGAAAAGCTGCCTTTTAACAATCCGAATCCCGATAAATTCCTTGCGGTCAACGATATTCGAATTCTAGAGCATGGGGTGCTGTATGCGGCATCCAGCAAGGGAATTCTAGAAATAGACCCCAAAACGAAACAGGTCGATTATGCCCTCTTTAGAAACGGCGACGACGCCATGACGATAACAGCGCCTATGCAGTCCCTGTTCGTCGATTCGGAAAATGCTATTTGGGGCGGTTCGATTTTCGACGGGGTGTACAAAATACAACCGCCCACCGAGCGTCAAATGCCCTCGGTACAAAATTATAGGTTTACCTCGAACAACATTTTTTCGATCATAGAATCGCCCTACGGAAGCATTCTATGTGGTACGGAGAACGACGGGCTCTATAGTTTGGATAAGAACGGAGCGGTCGAGCACCATTATTTGTTCGATAAAAACGACGAAAACAGTATCTTATCGAATTCGGTATGGTCGCTCTATAGGGACAAGGATGAAAGAATTTGGATGGGCTACTACAATCGGGGCGTGGTCGTCCACGACAAATTCTACAATAAATTTAGAAAAATACAGAGCCTCTATAACAAAGACAATTCCTTGCAGATAAGTTCGGTCACCTCAATTGTCGGCGATAACGAGGATCGTTTATGGATAGCCATGGACGGCGGTGGGATCGATATCCTCGACAGGGCCACCGATACCTTTACCCATATCAATACGGGCAGCACTTCTTATTATAAGGGGTTGACAAGCGATTATATTCAGTCTTTGTTCATCGATAGTCGCCAGAATATTTGGGTAGGTAGTTGGGACAAAGGCCTGTTTTTTCTGAAAAAGGGAGGCAAAAGCTTTATCCCCTATAAATTCCCCGTGGTCCATGAGCGAAAAGGATCGAGTGCGGTGATGACTTTTGCCGAAGACACCAAGGGAACCGTATGGATCGGAACCTTTAACCAAGGGCTCTATTCGTATCGGCTTCCCGATGACGGGAACTACCGTTTTGATGCCTCATCGTTTACCTCGCACGACCTGGCGGGGAGCTATATAAACAAAATTGTAGTCGATCCCCTTGATCGGGTATGGGTCGCCACGACCAATGGCTTGATCAAGGTGGTACGCCATCAGGACGACACCTTCGAGAACCTGTTGATGAACGGTTTTTTGGCAACGGACGAGACCCCGGGTTACAATCATTACGACATTGTCTCGATGTATGCCGATACCAAGGACCATTTGTGGCTCGGTACCCGTGGCCTAGGCCTATTGGAGTTCGATATTTCCAAAAACCGAACTACGTGGCACAATTTATCAAGCGGTCTGCACATGCTCAACGTAAACGGAATTATCGAAGATGCCCAAGGAAATTTATGGTTGGACGGGGACACGGGGGTTATCAAGTTCGATACCGAAAGCAAGGAGCACATCAATTATACCAAGCGGGACGGATTGGTTTCCAGTCACTATAACAATAACGCGGTTTACAAGGACAGGGAGGATAGGCTCTATTTTGGGGGCAACCAGGGAATCGATTATTTCGACCCGAATAAAATATACGTACTGAATACCCCGCCCAAGGTTTATCTCAAGAACTTGAAGGTATTCAACAAGAACATCGATCCGGCCGACAATGGATCTACGCTTGACAAGGTGCTTTCGCAAACCGATAGTATTGTTTTGACCAACAAACAGTCCGTTTTCACCATTGACTATTCGGGCATTAATTTTACGAGGCCCGAGGAAAACCGTTACGCCTATTACCTCGAGGGCTATGAACGCGATTGGAACTATGTGGACAAGGATCGGAGCGCCACCTATACCAATTTGGATGCGGGCGATTATGTCTTTAAGGTAAAGGCCGCGAATAACGATGGGGTGTGGAGCCAGGCCCCCGTTTCGCTGCACATCAAGGTATTGCCCCCGTGGTGGAAGTCCAATTGGGCCATACTGGGCTATGCATTGCTCGTTCTGCTGTTCCTTTATTTGATACGGAATTTCGAAAAGAAGCGGATCATAGACCGGCAGCAGGTCGAAATCGAACGTCAGAAAAGATTGAGGGAGGAAGAATTGCATAAAGAAAGAATCCAATTCTTTACCAATGTGGCCCACGAGTTCAGTTCGCCCCTTACCTTGATTCTAAATCCTATAAGGGATATCTTGAACGAGGAGGTAGACAAGGCCTCCTACCGGCTTAAGGTCAAATACCTGACCATCTATAAGAACACCGAACGCCTTATTCGGCTTATAAACGAATTGCTCGACTTTAGTAAACTGGAGTCGAACAAGCAGAAAGTACGGGCAAAGCGATTGAACCTTGTGCCCTTTGTAAAGGCAATTGCCGACCATTTTAACGAAGAGGCCTATTCGAACCACATCGACCTAAAACTCGATTTTGATGAAGAAGTACTAGGGCTTTGGGCAGATGAGGGCATGCTTGAGAAAATCATATTCAATTTGCTTTCGAATGCGTTCAAGGTAACCCCCCAGGGCGGAACCATTGGCGTTGAGGTGAGGCAAAACGGTGCGTATGTGGAATTTAGGGTCTCCGATACGGGACCTGGTCTGGAAGAAGGGGAATTGAAGAAACTGTTTGAGAGGTTCTACCAGGTCGATTCGCTCAAGAACAGTTACTACAACGGGGCCGGGATAGGCCTCGAACTGGTCCATAGCTTTGTAAGGCTCCACAAGGGCCGCGTCGATGTGGAAAGTACGCGGGGCAAGGGCACTGTCTTTACGGTGTTGCTGCCCTCCGGAAATAAACATTTTAGCGATTCGGAGCTTGTCGACGAGGGCGGTAAACTGGCTTCGGTCAAACCGGCCTTGACCAAGATCGGTCCGGTTCAGGAGGCGGAATTTCCCGAGAGCAACCGGAGGTTGGACAAGACCTTGCTTATCGTCGAGGACGATGCGGAACTGCGAAACTATCTGAAGGCCGAGTTTAAAAAAGACTACAAGATCCTTGTCGCTAAAAATGGCAACGAAGGCTTGGGCCTGGCCCTGGAAGTGCTTCCCGACGTCATCATAACCGATGTCGTAATGCCCGAAAAAGACGGCTACGAGCTTTGCGAAGCCGTCCGAACGGACATAAGGACAAGCCATATACCGATAATGATGCTTACGGCCAAAACCCAGGAAGATCATAGAATTTCAGGAATAGGAAAGGGGGCCGATGTGTATTTGGCCAAACCCTTTGACATGAAGCTGGTAAGGTTGCACCTCAATCAGCTCATTCACAGTAGGGAGGTCATCTATAAAAAATACTTTAAATCAATGGGCGAAATGCCCGATAATGCCAGTATAACCTCGTTGGACAAGGCCTTTGTCGAAAGGGCCATAGATTATATCCACAAAAACATCGCCAACACCAACCTGGGGGTCGAGTCCCTGGCCGGTCACTTGCATTTGAGCAGGAGCCAGTTGTATAGAAAAATAAAGGCACTCACCAATCAAACGGCCAATGAGTTCATCAGGAACCAAAGGCTTCAAATGGCGAGGAAGCTTATCGAGAGCGGAAATACCGATTTGGCCGATATCTGTACCAAGGTTGGTTTTTCGTCTACCACCTATTTTTCACAGCGCTTTAAGGAATACTTCGGCATGCTGCCTACGGAAGTGAAGGAAAAAAAGACCTAATTGGCCTTTAAGGGAAGAGGGGAGGCCTAGCAAATCGCACGGTTCCCTTGGTCGTTAACCCATCTATTCCCGTCAAAGTACCTGTGACGGGCCTACCGAATATCTTGTCCTGGTCCACTTGGGCCGGGTAGGCCCACCCATCGCTTTATATCAATTGAAATGCCCGTTCCCGTTCCCCTGCGCACAAAATTGCGGTTTGCTCGTTCCGTTGCAGTACAAGGCCTGGTTCGGCCTAAGGGACAGGCCTTCAACAACGAATGTTGCACCTGAACTTATAAATGTTGCAATATGCGCCATTTGGGTAAATGTTGCAACAAATAGAAGTGGGGCGGCATCATTCCTATTTTTGTTTATTTGGTTTTTTTTTAACATTTACAAAATGAAATTCATAAATAAAAAGAGCATAAAACAGAATATGTAAATCTGTTAAGTTTTATTTATGATTCTCGAACGGCTTTTCCGCCTTATAAAGATCGCAAGGATCCATAGGATATGGACGGTATGTAAATCGGGGAATTTGCGATGTATTAAAAATTACGAAGGAAGGCTTAATCAAAAATTATCAACCCACATTATAGCGGTATGAAAAAAAGGATTTCTTGTACACAACGGTCTGTATTTTGTTTTACTCTTTTTAAGGATATGGGGCTATTTACGGCACTTATTCTTCTTTTTCCCATGGTACTGGCTGCAAGCGATTATCCGCAAAGGCTGATAAAGGTAAGTGGAAACATTTCGGAAGAGGGCAGCGGTCTGCCGATTATCGGCGCAAGCATACTGGAGCAGGGTACGGCCAACGGGGTAATGTCCGATTTCGACGGCAATTTTACCATAGAGGTTCCCGAGGATGCCAGTTTGATAGTAAGTTATATCGGTTATGCAAAACAAACGATTAAAGTGGCCTCAAGGACCGAAATCGATATCGTAATGCAGGTCGAGGCCTCTGAATTGGACGAAGTGGTCGTCGTGGGTTATGGTACCCAGACCAAGGAGAGTGTGGTCGGGTCCATTTCACAGGTAACGGGTGCCGACCTCATGCAGTCGGGAGGGGTTTCGACAGTAGGCCAAGCCTTGACCGGCCGTATCCCAGGGGTCACTACGGTGTCTTCCACGGGTAGGCCCGGTGACGAATCGCCCCAGATATTCATCAGGGGACAAAGTTCTTGGAACGGCGGAGGGCAGCCCCTAATATTGGTCGACGGTATTGAACGGAGCATGAACGATATCGATGCCGGCGACATTGAAAGCCTTTCGGTTCTTAAGGATGCCTCGGCCACCGCGGTTTTCGGGGTAAAGGGCGCCAATGGGGTAATTCTGATCACCACAAAAAGGGGAAAGGAAGGCAAGGCACAACTTTCACTTACGGCAAGTTCGGCAATAAAAACCTTGTCTAGAATACCCGAAAAGTACGATTCCTACAACAGTTTGCTGGTGGCCAACGAGGCCATTGAACGGACCGTTCCGGTCAGGGAGGAGGCTTGGAGGAGCTATACGCCCATCGATATCATCGAAAAGTACCGCAACCCGGCCAAC
The DNA here is from genome assembly GCF_900141855.1 of Pseudozobellia thermophila. Taxonomy (GTDB): domain Bacteria; phylum Bacteroidota; class Bacteroidia; order Flavobacteriales; family Flavobacteriaceae; genus Pseudozobellia; species Pseudozobellia thermophila. Next base: position 591,224 of record NZ_FQYU01000002.1, on the reverse strand, counting down.
GAGCAGGAACGCTATATTTATCCGGACGTCGACTGGGTGGATGTCATGCAAAAGGATTTTGCGACGGATTACAGGGTCAACCTTTCGGTCGCCGGGGGTACAAAGTCGGTCAAATATTTCGGGGCCCTGTCGTATCAGCACGTGGGCGATATCTTTGACGCCGAAAGTTTTAATAACGGCAGGGATTACAAGGCCAACTTTAACTACAATCGCTTCAATTACCGCAGCAATATCGATTTCGACATTACCCCTACCACCCGCCTCTCGGTCAATCTTTCGGGGTATTACGGCCTACAGAATACGAACCAGGCCGACCCGCAGCTCCTGTACAGCAGCATTTACTCGCTGGCACCAAACCTCTATACGCCCATATACGACGATGGTGTCTATGGCAGGGCCATAACCGAAAACTTCGAATTGAGCAATCCGGCCGTCATACTAACGGCTAAAGGCTTTACCAAAAACCATCGGGTACAGGTAAACAGCGATTTTATATTGGACCAAAAACTGGATTTTCTATTGCAGGGCCTAAGCTTTACCGGTAGGCTTTCCTACGACAACAACTTTAGGGGGGAAGGCGGAATCGCCGAGGAAAACCCGACCGGAATGGACAATGTGGTCTATCGAATTTACGATCAGGACGGTTCGGAACAATTGGTCTCGCCCGTGGGAACCAACCAATTCGATTTCGTACTTAACCCATGGGAACGCCAGGGCCTGACCATTCAGGATTGGATGACGAGCAGACGCCTCTTCTACCAACTTTCCCTTAACTACAATAGAACGTTTGCCGAAAGGCACAACACCACCATATTAATGCTGATGAACCGCGAAGAGTACGCCATTGGAAGTATGTTTCCCCGGTATCGCGAAGATTGGGTGGCCCGGGCTACCTACAACTACGACGGGCGCTATTTTATCGATGTAAACGGGGCTTACAATGGATCCGAAAAATATGGGCCTGGCTATAAATTTGAACTGTTTCCTTCCGTCGCCTTGGGGTGGATGGTGAGTAACGAAGCGTTTATGGAAGGGGCTACCTGGTTGGATAAACTCAAAATAAGAGGCTCGTACGGCGTGGTCGGAGACGACAGCGCGGGCGAGCGATGGGCCTATCTTTCGCAATGGGCCAGTGGCGGTAGCGCCTATATGAACAATGTGGAGCCCTACGGTACCCGATCGCCCTATACCTTTAGAATGGAAAGCATCATAGGAAATCCCGACCTGCAATGGGAAACCTCCGAAAAAGCGAATATAGGCTTCGAACTGTCCGTTCTTGAGAACAGCCTTTCGTTGGAACTCGACCTTTTTAAGGAAGACCGCCACGATATCATCGTTCCTGCCGATTCCCGAAGCGTCCCCAGCTTTTATGGGTTTCAACCGGCCGATGTAAACATTGGGGAAACCAAGGTAGAGGGCATCGAAATCTCATTGGACTATAAAAAGCAATTGACCCAAAACTGGGATGTATGGGCAAATTTCGCCTTTACCAAGGCCAAGGACGAAATCATATACAAGGAAGACCCCTTGCTGAAGCAGAGTTATCAAAAGGAAGAAGGGTATGCCATCGGTCAGCCGAGGGTCAACATCCGGGGCGATATGTTAACCTCCTGGGACGATGTCTACGGGGCCACCCCACAGGACAACGGTCAGGAAACAAGGCGGCCCGGTTATTACGACGAGATCGATTTTAACGGCGATGGTGTGGTAAATAGCGATGATGCCGTTCCCTATGGGTATACGGTACGCCCCCAGAATACCTATAACCTTACCCTGGGAACCGGTTTTAAGAACCTATCCTTTATGGTACAGTTCTACGGGGTGAACAACGCCACCAAAAACTATACGGATAGGACCTTTATGCTCGAGACGCCCCTGTTCTTCGATTTCAAATCGGATTATTGGAGCGTCGACAATCCGGACGGGGAAGAAATCCTACCGGCTTGGCTGGGTACCTCCGGGGCCACCGATCCCTATCGCAACTGGTACGACGCCTCATTTGTAAGGCTTAAGAATATCGAACTGGCCTATACCTTTAAGTCAAAAGCGGGAAGTAGCTATAGGGTCTATGTCAGTGGCAATGACCTGGCCTATTGGTCCGACCTGCCCGACGACAGACAGGACAACACAGGTGAGACCGCCTCTGTCTATCGGGGTGATTATCCAACGTTTAAACGATTCAATCTAGGGTTGAACATTAACTTTTAATACGGTATACAATGCTTAGAGTATTCAAATTATTAATAGCTATATGTTTTTTGGGACTGCTGGCCTCCTGTGAAGATTATCTGGACAAATCCATAGAGACCGAACTGACCAAGGAGGAAGTATTTAAAAACTTCGACAGTGCCCAGGGCTTTGTCGAAGAGATGTATGCGATGATCGTAGACTACAGTACGGCCGCCCACTGGCAACATTTTCACTGTTACGGCGAAGATGCCGTCGGTATCGATACCTGGCAGTTTGATTACGCCATTGATGAAGGTAGGTATTGGGCATGGCAGACCAATGGTCCGGGCAGTATGTTCGACGGCCCCACCAATACCAATGCCGATCTTCCCTTCGACAGGGCCAAACTGTGGCCCAGTAGCTGGGCGGGTATAAGAAAGGCCAACATCGTTATTGCCGATGCCGATAACCTAATGGCCGATGCCACGCAGGAAGAGAAGAATGCCATATTGGGCCAAGCGTATTTTTTCAGGGCGTTCTTTCATCACGAGATCATGAAGTTTTGGGGCAGTATTCCCTATATCGACAGGGTGTTGGAAGACGATTGGAGAATTCCAAGGCCCGCGGAATGGTCCGAAACGGCCCTAAAGATCGACGAAGACTTTCAAAGGGCGGTCGATCTGTTGCCCGTAGACTGGGACGACCCCGATTATGCGCCCGGTGAAAAATCAAGGGGGCAGAACATGTTCAGGATCACAAAGGGGGCCGCCCTGTCCCTAAAGGCAAAAAACCTGCTTTACGCCGCAAGCCCCTTGATGCAGAACAGCAGTAATACTTACGATTACGATGTGGAATTGGCCAAACGTGCGGCGGATACCTTCGCCGAGGTCATTAAAATGCCCAGGTATAGCTTGGTGCCATGGGAAGATTACGAAAGTGTTTTCTATTCGACCCAAGGGCGCTACCCCTATACCTCGGAGTTTATTTTCAGCCAAGCGGGCGATGTGGGCTGGTTCCATACCTTTTTGCCTACCAATTGGCAGTTGGGCGCCATTGGCCAGAACAACCTCGCTTCGTTTCCTACCCACAATTACATTCACAATTATTTTGGCATGAACGATGGCCTGGCCTGCGACGACAGCCCCCTTTACGATCCCGCCAATCCGTGGGAAAATAGAGATCCCCGCCTGTACAAATGGATCGTCTTGGATGGCGACCAGATGGTCGAGAACCTAGGGGCGGCCACCGGCGAGAACGAGGTGCACAGGTATGCCCAGTTTTACACCGATGGGGCACACCGCTACCCGAATAAGGGCAACGGCACCAGAACCGGCTATGTGGCGAAAAAGTGGTTCCCGATTTCGTTCAACAATTTTGACAATCAAGGTGTATTCGCCTGGCGCGTTCACGTAAGGCTTACCGACGTGTACCTGATGTACGCCGAGGCGGCCTTGGTGGCCTATGGCATCAACGGAAAACCAAATGGTTTCGACCTTTCGGCCTTGGACGCCATCAACAGGATCCGCGAAAGGGCCGTACCCGACGGCAGCTTGAACGTCAGGCCCGAATACCTCGTTAGCGAAGAGGCCTTTATGGACGAGATAAGGCGCGAACGTGCGGTTGAATTGTCGTATGAGTCCCACAGATGGATGGATGTAAGAAGATGGAAACTGGGAACCGAACTAAAGTACAAACTCAAAACGGAGATTGTCTTTGACCGAAATGCAGAAGGCAAACCTATCAACTTTGTCGAGAAGGTCTTGCGTACCAAGGTTTTTGAGGACAAACATTACTGGTTGCCCTTTCCGAAGAACGACACCGAGATATACGAAGGTTTTCCGCAAAACCCCGGTTGGTAACCAAAACTGTTTTACAATTAGTCAATACTATATTTTATGATACAATTGAACACACTTTCAAAACTTTTGCTTTGCGGATGTTTCTGTATGGTATGGTGTTTATCGATAAAGGCCCAAACTATAGACTCAACGGATACGATCGTATTGTCCGACCCATTGAACCGGTTGGAATCAAACCTGGAGGAAGAGGTAAACCTGGGTTTCGAGGTGGGGACGAGGCGTGATATCGTCGGGGCGTCATCAACCGTAAAACCCGATGATTTTCTAAAGTTCGATACCACGCAATGGGTTCAGGATGCGCTTTCCGGCCGCATGACGGGGCTACAGGGAAGTTCGAATATCAGGGGCCTGGGCAATGCCTTGATCGTGGTCGATGGTATTCCCGGTCGCGATATAAATATCTTGAATATGGAAGAGATCGAGGAAATAACCATTTTAAAGGATGCCAACGTGTCCGCCCTTTACGGATCGATGGCCCGCGATGGGGTTATCGTGGTCACGACCAAGCGGGGTTCCACGAAAAGGGAGTTCAATATTAGTGCGAGCACGGGGGTAAGGTTGCCCATTAGAATGCCCAACTACCTTAATTCGGCCGAGTACATGCAGTACTTTAATGAGGCCAGGGTCAACGATGGCCTCGGTGAACTATATTCTGCCGAGCAGATGGAAAACCATAGGAGCGGCACCAATCCGTACCGGTACCCCGACGTCGATTTTTACGATAAGGCCAACTTTAGCCCGCTTACCCCGTATGCCAACGTAACGGCCGATTTTGCCGGGGGATCCGAAAACACCAAGTTTTATATTAACCTAGGGTTTAAGTCCGATGGCAGTTTTCAATCGATCAATCCGGAGAACGAAAAGGGGGCCAAACGCTTTAACGTTCGTGGAAATATCGACTTTAGGGTTAACGATTGGATCAAAAGTAGCTTGGATGTCGTAGCGATAATCGATAAGAACAAAGGCTCCCTCAGTAACGTCTATCAAGACGGGAGTACCTTCAAGCCCAACCTGTATTCGCCCTTGATCCCGATCAGTAGTATCGATTTCTCCGCCAATCCACAACTACGCGGTATCGTCGATGCCGCCCATCAGTACGACGGCTTTCTTCTGGGCGGAAATCAAGCCTATAGCGACAATGTGCCCATTGCCAATATTTTTGCGGGCGGCTACCAAACGAATATGACCCGGGTCAGCCAAGTCAACAATTCCATAGATTTTGACCTGAATGCCATTACCGAGGGATTGTCGGCCAAAAGCTATGTCAGCTTCGACTTTTACAACATCTACAATTTAAGTGTGCAGAATAAATTTGCGGTTTACGAGCCCACTTGGAACGACGAGGGCAGAATCGTCGATTTGGTCAATGTAAAGGATACCGATCTTAAAGACCAGGTCGAGAATGTAAACACCGATTTCTTTGCCATCCGATATGGCTTTTACGGTTTGGTCAACTACGACAAAAAGTGGAACGAAGATCACGGGATCAATGCCTCATTGGTCGGGTTCGCCAATAATACCTACGTACGGTCAGAAAAACAATCGGCGAAAAACAGCCATGTGGCCTTGAGCCTCAATTACAATTACAAAGACAGGCTCTTGGCGAATTTTAGTGGCGCCTATGTCAACTCGGTCAAATTGGCCGAGGGCCACAGGGGTAAATTTGCCCCTTCGGTCGGCTTCGCCTATGTGCTCAGCGAGGAGCCTTCCTTAAAAGGCTCGTCTTGGCTCAACTATTTTAAGCTAAGGTCGTCGATCGGGGTCATTTATTCCGACCTGGGCATCCAAGACTATTTTCTATACGATGCCATATACGAGCAGAACGGGGGAGGCTATAATTGGGGCGATACGAATGGATCGGGCTATTACAATGCATCGACCAAAATCTTAAGGGGAGAGAATACCGGCCTCGATTTTGAGAAACGGACGGATTTTACCCTGGGTTTCGAATCGCTGCTGTTTAAAAAGTTTTGGTTAGAGGGCAACGTCTTTCAATCCATTATGGGCGATAAGGTAATCAGGGCGTCTACCCTATACCCCGAATATTACGATTCGTTCAGGCCCTACACCAATTACAACAAAGACCAATATTCGGGCTTTGAGCTTGGTGTCAACTATTACTCGAAAGCAGGGAACTCTACCTTTGATATCGGCGCCCGGATGCTGTATACGCGATCGGAACGGACAAAGGTAGACGAGGTATACCAAGACGACTACCAATACAGAAAAGGTACTCCGGTCGATGCCATTTGGGGCTTGGAGTCCTTAGGCCTGTTCCAAGTAGATGAATTTAACCCCGATGGGTCCTTAAAAAACGGTTTGCCGACACAGTACGGTACGGTAAGGCCGGGCGACATCAAATACAAGGATCAAAATGGCGACGGGGTCGTCAACGATCAAGACATGGTGCAAATCGGACGCTACGGGGCCCCGTGGAGTTTTGGCTCCGACATTACCTGGTCGTACAAGGCGTTTACCCTTTTTGCCCTCCTTACGGCCCAAGTAGGTGGCGACGGGGTATTGTCGGGAGATTATTACAGGCCACAGGGCGATGCCAAGTATTCTGAAGTAGTGAAGGGGAGATGGACGGAAGCAACGGCCGAAAGCGCCACGTTTCCCCGGCTTTCCTCCATAGGTAGTGCCAACAATTTTGAAAAGACCTCTACCTATTGGCTGTACAGCAATGATAATTTTAGGATTCAAAGGGTACAATTGACCTACGACCTGCCCTCACAGTTGATCTCAAAACTGAAGATGAAGGATATCAGTCTGTTTACCTCGGTATCGAATCTGGCTGAATTTTCAAAGAACCGGAAAATTAGGGAGCTGCAACTTGGTTACAACCCCTTGTTTAGGTATTACTCCTTCGGGGCACGAATGAAGTTTTAATGTGAAAATACGTTTGACATGAAGAATATACATAAAAATATAGCCCTTTACATTTTGTTTCTGTCATTGGTGGGCTGCAGTCTGGTGGAGCCCGTAGATGAAAACCTGCTCGGTGAGGACCGGTTGAATTTCGATCCAGCCTTTGCCGAGGGGGTCCTGCTGAACGCCTATGAGGGCATGGTAACCCAGCTCTCCTTTAACGATGCGGGTACCGACGATGCGGTTAACAACTTTTTGAGCAGTTACCGAAGGATGGCCATCGGTGAATGGAATGCGCAGAATCCGTTTACCAGCCGGTGGGGGCACTACGAACAGGTACTGTACCTGAACAAGTTTATCAGCCTGTTGGACGAGGTGGTCTGGAAACGCGACGAGGAAACCAACGAACTGTTCAAAGAACGACTTTACGGTGAGGCTGTGGCCCTACGTGCCCTTAGACATTTTTGGATTCTTCAGGAACACGGGGGTATAGGGCGTTCGGGACAGCTTTTGGGCATACCTTACATCACCGAATTCTACGAATTCAACGCCGACTTCAATACCCCGAGGTTGGGCTTTGAGGAAACGGTGGCCCGAATTGCCGCCGATTTTGACGAAGCTTTGGAATACCTGCCGATGGATTACGATGGGGACCTGGCAAAAAGACCGGCGCGGTATAACGGTTCGAACGACGAAAAATACCAGTTCGTGTTCGGAAAAGACCAGGACCTGCGCATAAGCGGCAGGGTAATCAAGGCCTTTAAGGCCAAATTGTTTCTTTTGGCGGCCAGTCCCGCCTTTATGGACGGCCAGGGCAGCTACTATCAGGATGCCGCGACTATCCTCGCCGAACTTTTGAACGATATCGGGGGAATCGGTGGTCTTGACCCCAACGGGCATTACGATTTTTATGATTTCCCGATAGGCACCCGAAACTTTCCTGAAGTACTTTGGCGTAGTAATGTGTCTACCTACCAAACCTGGGTCGAAAGCCAACAATTTCCCCCATCCCTAAATGGTGAGGGCCGACTGAACCCTTCCCAAAACCTGGTGGAGGCCTTTCCTATGCTAGACGGTTTTCCGGCCACGGAGGCACATTCCGAATTCGACCCCGACAATCCCTTTGAAAATAGGGACCCAAGATTAAAAAGATACATACTTTACAATGGGAACGACCTGAACGGAAGGCCCATTACGATCAGTGATGAAGGGGGAATCGACGGAATTGATCAAGTGTCCCAACGGTCTACGCGGTCGGGATATTACTTGAAGAAATTGTTGGACCCCAAAATTATCATCAGTGCCGACGGAAACATATCGGGGTCGGAAAAGATCAATGTGTACGTTCGCTATACCGATTTGTTCTTAATGCTGGCCGAAGCGGCCAACGAGTTGGGCGGTCCCGACCAGGCCATAGGCGGTATGTCGGCTAGAAACATAATTGCGGCGATAAGACAAAGGGCCGGTATCGGTCTTGACAATTCGGATGCCTATTTGGGCACGATCAGCTCGCAGGAAGATATGCGGCAATTGATCCGTAACGAACGGCGCCTAGAGCTTTGTTTCGAAGGCCACCGTCTGTACGACCTAAGAAGGTGGGGGCTGTTCGACGAAACGCCCGACGCCATGGGCTTGAAATTCGACGGAAACAGTTATGGGGAGTTTTTGGTAGAGCCCAGGTTGTACGGGTCCAATGCCAACTATGGCCCGATACCGCAAAGTGAGGTGGTAAAATTCGATGCCATTGAGCAGAACCAAGGCTGGTAAAGGTTTTTATAAAATTAGGCTTAGGCCAAGATGTTAATCTAATTTTTCATTTTATGAACACAAAATATTTTATTTCGATACTCGCAGCCCTCGTTTTGGTATCGTGCAGCAATACAGAACCTGAATTCGACGACTTCGATATCCAGACCGTTTACTTTCCTTACCAAACCCCGGCAAGGACCCTGGTTCTGGGCAATTACGACCAAGGCTTCAACGATAACGACAATGCCCACCGTTTCGAGATAACGGCGTTGATGACCGGGGTGTATTCCAATGAGGAGGAAAGAAAGGTGCACTTTGAGGTAGACAACGGGTTATTGGCAAACGTGGCCAACGTAAAGGCATTGCCCGCGGAGTACTATACGTTCGAGACCCTGAGCCCGGTCAGCATCCCTTCAGGGGACACAAAGGCCCGCATACAGGTACAGTTGTACGACGATTTTTTCAACGATACCCTGTCGTTTGGAAAGGTGAACACGACCAACTATGTGATTCCCCTTCGGATCACGAGGGCGGAAAATATCGATAGTGTCTTGACGGGACGCAGTTTCGCCGCCGTTGATAACCCAGATCGGGTCAATGCCGCCCATTGGGATATTCAGCCTAAGGACTACACCCTGTTCGGCATTAAGTACATGAACAGGTTCCACGGCAACTACCTGCGCAGGGGCCAGGATATGATCACCAGCGGCACACCTACATTGGGTAGGGAATACAACGCCGAATTCACGGTAGACGATGAAGTGGTTTTCGTGGAGACCAGCGGTTTCAACAAGGTCCATTTGGAAAATATCATAGGAAGGGGAGAGAATTCGAGTCCCGGTAACGTGGCCATCGAACTGTCCTTTGATGGCGATGCCTGTACCATCTCCAGCTATAAGGACGATCCCTATAATGTAAGCGGTACGGGGCAGTTTGTCGAAGGAGGCGATACCTGGGGCGGAAAACCGAGGGATGTCATTTATCTCGATTATACCTATACCGATACCGACAACTCCGAAACACATGCCGTTAAGGATACCTTGGTCATACGGGACAGGACCGCTGTTTTTGAAGAGTTTGAAATTGAATTAAAATAAACCTGGAAAATGGAAAGTATTCTAAATTTTACACATAGTAAATTGATGCGCCTAGGGGTGTTGCTCGCCATCGTTGTATGCGGTTCGTGCAATAGCGACGACGATGGGACAATGGAGGCATCGAGTGTGCACATGAAGACCCTGCCCAAGGTGGCCTATGTGCTCGGTGAGGAACTGGACCTTTCTGACATGGTCATTTCCATTGAAAGGGACGGGGGGGTGGTCGATATTCCTTTTTCTTCCTTTGCTTCGGAAAACATAACGGTGGACCCGCCCCATGGTACCGTACTTGATTTTTCCCACGAACAGGTCAACATAAGCATCGGCGAATCGGGTGCGGGTTTGATACAGCCCATTAGCGTTACGAACGATGTGGTCGAGCTTGAAGTGAAGACCCAAGCCATGGCCGACTATGTGGCCGGGCAGAAATTGGACCTGAGCGATATGGTCGTTACCCTGATCATGGAAGACGGTTCCAAGGCAGACGTTGCCTTCGAAGATTTTGGTACCGAAATCGAAACGGCCCCAATGAACGGCGACGTACTTTCGGTAGACCACTCCGAGGTAAGGGTAACCTATATTTCTACCCTGGCGAAGGTGGCACAGGAAATCGAGGTTGTTCCGTTCTCCCCGGTAAGCGGTACGGTGGTAAATCCACCGGTAAAGAGCGAATATGAAATCGGCGAAAGGTTGGAACTCGACGGTACCGTTCTATCGTTCAGTATGGCCGACGGCCAAGAAGTTACGGTGGCCTTTGAGGATTTTGGGGCATTCGGACTTACGGCCAGTCCGGCCAATGAGATAAAACTAAAGGCTACCGAAACCCAGGTTGAAATTTCGCATCCCGAGGGGGTTGCCGTTGTCGTGCCGATTACGGTCAATACCCTCGTGGTTGCCGGGATGGCCATTGAGACAAAACCCGAGAAAACCTTGTACGAAGAAGGGGAGACCATCGACCTCAAGGGACTTTCCCTTAGGCTTTCGTTCGATGATAAGGAAGACCTTATCGTACCCAGTGAAGATTTTGATATCTATGGAATCGTATCGACTCCCGCCCAAGGCGAGGCCTATGTCGCGGGTACTTCCGAAATTGAAATTGCCTACCCCGATTTTAGCGAGACGGTGGCCATACCCCTGGGCTCCGAGATTATTTACGAATCCGATTTCTCAGGTGGGGAAGACGGTTGGGGGGCCAACCAAAATGGTGGCGGCTCGGTTAACTACTATGCCGAAGAGGGTATCTTGATCGCCAAGGACATTGTGGTAGGGGCCAACCCATGGGACGTGCAGCTGTTCAAAAGCTCCATTACCCTCGAAGAAGGGGGCAAATACAAGCTGACAACGGTCGTGAAGGCCTATCCCGGACAAGGTGATTTCTGGTTCTCCCTATCCGTTGGAGACGGTACCGGAAGGGACGGCTGGCAGGCCTATGATGGCGGTGGCGGTATTTGGCTGGCCGGAGATACCGAATATCAGACCTATGAAAAGGAATTTGTCATGGGACAGGCGACCACCAATGGGGCGCGAATCCTGTTTGATATAGGCAACCAGACCAATGGCATAATGGTACAGTACGTCAAACTGGAAAAATTATAAAGCTTTGAGTTGTTGAGTTTTAATTGGTAGTTTCTTACCAACCGATATTTATGTTGTGTATCGGTATAAGGCCAATTGGTCGTTAAGGTCAATTGGTCTTTTTTTTAAATGCCGCGCTCAAGCCTGATCGGGTTCAAGACCACCGGCTCTTAACCGGAATTTGGACCTTACACAAGGGGCTTCCTTTGCGGAAAATTGCAACAAATACCCAAAAATTAATAGCAAATGAGAAAAATAGACCTGATTTTAGTTCTCCTTATTCTGGGACCAGTTGTTTTTACGGCCTGTGCCCAGACCAAAAGTATCGACCCCGAAACAAGTCCCGCAGACGACGGGAGGGTTGAAGATGTCGAGGTTCCCGAACAAGATATCGATGGGGATATGCGCGAGATAACACCGCAGGATTTCGTGTTGGACATGGGGGCAGGCTGGAACCTCGGAAATGCCATGGATACCGAGAACAGTGATGAAACGGCCTGGGGAAACCCCGTGACCACACGGGAAATGATTGACGAAATCGCCCAAAAAGGCTTTAAAACACTTCGTTTGCCTGTAACCTGGAGGTTTCATATGGGGCCCGCTCCTGACTATACGATCGAAAGGGAATGGCTCGATAAGGTAGAGGCCATTGCCAATTTTGCCCTCGATAACGATATGTACGTCATTGTCAATATCCATCACGATGACACTTGGATCATTCCTACCTACGAAAGGGCACCCGCGGTCAAGGCCCGGTTGTCAAAGGTATGGACACAGATTGCGGAAAGGTTCAAACCGTATGGTGACCGCCTCATTTTTGAAACGCTCAACGAACCACGGTATGAAGGTAGTCCCGAAGAATGGAAAGGGGGCACGGCCGAAGGGCGCGACGTGGTCAACCAATACCACAAGGTGGGCGTAGAGGCCATTCGGGCCACTGGAGGTAACAATGCCCAGCGAAAAATTATGGTATCTACCTATGCTGCCAGCACCGGTTTAGACGCCTTGGACGACTATGTGGTTCCGAATGACGACGAGAATGTAATCGTATCCGTACATAGTTATTTTCCTTACCTGTTCAGCCTTGAGGGTTCCGACCCCACCTGGGGCACCGAATCCGATAAGTCCGAATTGCTCGCCGAGCTCGACAAGATCGCCGAGACCTTTATCGTCAAGGGAAGGGCGGTGGTCATGGGCGAGTGGGGCTCAACGCACAGCAACAATGTAGACGACCGTACGGCCCACGCCGAATTTTATGCAAAGGCCTGTGCCGAACGGGGCATTTGCCCCATTTGGTGGGATAACGGGAATGTCGACGAGTTTGGTATCTTCAACCGAAATACCCTCGAATGGAATTATCCGGGGATTGCCGATGCCATAGTCGGGGCCGTTGATGAAGTTGCTTCGAAAACGGGCCGGGATTAGTTGTCCGATAGCCCTGGGCTACCGATTTGTATTTCCCGAATTAGTCGAAGCCAAATGTTTTCAGGCCTTCGTGACTGATCTGTATGGCCTCCAAAGGTTTTAGTCCGTCAAAGGTCATGTCCTGTTCGACCATATAGTACTCCATTCCCGAAAGCTCCTTTTGGGCCAGTATTTCCTCGAAATCGATCTTACCCCTTCCAACGGGGGCAAACCGGCCTTGTTCGTCCATATCCTTTACATGCCATATCTTAAATCGGCCAGGATATTTTTCGAAATAGGCCAAGGGGTCGGCGTTTGCCTTCGTCACCCAGTACAGGTCCATTTGAAAGTTGACATACCGGGGGTCGCTGTTCTGCAATAAGTAATCGATGGGAACCACACCGTTTTCGTCTTCCATAAATTCGAAATCGTGGTTGTGGTACAAGAGCTTCAAACCCGCCTCGTGGGCTTTCTTTCCGAGTTCATTGACAATTTCCGAAAGTTCGGCGGGCGTACAGGTCATGCCCATGGTCTTCGTCGCTTCGTCGAACTTGAACAGTCCCATGGGGGGAATGGGGATAACGAAGTACTCAAAACCTGCGGCCTTTACATCGGCCATCATTTGTTCGGCGTTCTCCAAGGTCACGGAGCTTTGATGGCTGCTTATGGGAGATAGGCCCAATTCAGACACATAGGCCCTGAAATCCTCGGGGGACATGTCGTAAAATTTTCCGTCTTCATAACCGGCGGCTTCTATGTACGCATAACCCGCCTCGGCCACCTTTTTAAGGGTTTCCTTGGCATTTTCGCCCATATCGTCGCGCACGGTATATAGGGCAAGTCCACCAAAATTTTCAACAGTGGTTTCCCTTGGGGCGTCGGCGGCCACCTCCTGTTTTTTCTCCTTGCTGTCCTTACAGGAAAAAAGGGATGCGGCGATGCAGAGTGAAAAAAGCGATTTTGTGATTGTAGTTTTCATATAAGGAGTTGAATTGAGTTGTCGTAACTAATGTAATGCTTAGATATATGGAATGCAAGACAAAAGTTGTCCGAACGCGGTGCGTTTTTATTTCTTCGAGACCCAAAAAGGCCGGGAACTTCAATAACTTTCTGATCGTTTCGATGGGTAACGACTAAAATTGCCGCCTGTACCGGGATGGGGCACAGTCTTTTAAGGCCTTGAATTTTCGGTTAAAATTGGCAATGTTGTTAAAACCGCAGCTTTCTGCAATTTGCGAGATGGAAAGGTCGTGCTCATTGAGCAAGAGTTTGCAGGCGTGTTCTATCCTTACTTCGATCAAAAACTGAAAAAAGGTCTTGTTCGTACGTTTTTTAAAATACCTGCAGAAGGCATTTTTGCTCATGTTGGCCTTTTCCGACACGCTTTCCAAGGTAATCTGGTCATGAAAATTTTCCATCACATATTGGATAACCTTCCCCATGCGCTTTCCCTCCTTGTCGGAATAGTCTTTTTTGTATACAAAGGATGATAGGGGTTTGGTTTCGCTTTTTCCGATGAGGTTTATGATCAGGAGCAATGTCGAAATCTGCTCTACCTTATTCTGCCCACGCAGGTTCTCGAACAGGTCCCGCACTTTTTTCCCGTTGGAGACCAGTTTCATGCCGTACCGACATTTTTCAAAGAAAGAATGGGTCAGGGCCAAATCGGGTAGGGCGAAGAACTTCTCCCCAAATGAATTCGGGCTAAAAAAAAGCGTATACATGATCGATTCCTCGGAGGTGGTTGCATCGCTTTTGAACACATGGGGGTGGTTGCCGCCGATGACCAGAACATCCCCCGATTTGTATTCATTTATCGAATCGCCGACAATCAAGCTCCCCGAACCTTTTAAAACATAGCTGATTTGAATTTCGGCATGCTGGTGGAGCAAATCATAAAACAAGGGACCTTGGTCTATCTGAAAAACCAAGGCTTCATTTTTGGGTTTGGGTATTTTAAACGGAAGTACCTTCAATGGAATATTTTGTACTAAAATACCTTAAAATGTAAAAAACAACCTCCTTATTGGGTAATATTTGGTTTTGCCCCAAGCCATAAAGGGCAGAATTTCTTTAAAATCCCGCACAATAAAATCCGGGTCCGTTCGATGTATGATCGAAAAATGTTACTTTTGGTACGGCTTTAGGGGTATTCTATTGTAGAATTGAGAGAGTCCCTTTGAACCTGATTTGGTTGATACCAACGTAGGGAAAAGTTCGCACCGTGTCTTCGGCCTTCTTTTTAATCTCTTCTCGAGGATTCCTATAGCCCTAAAATTTTTAAACCTTTGTTATGGAACACAATCTTTGGAATCACGTTTTACAAGTCAGGGCACAATCTCCCTTAGTACATAATATCACCAACTATGTGGTGATGAACAATACCGCAAATGCACTTTTGGCAGTCGGGGCCTCGCCCATAATGGCCCATGCCCATGCCGAAATTGACGAAATGGTAGGTATTTGCCAATCGTTGGTGGTAAATATCGGCACCTTGGATGAGTACTGGGTAAAAGCGATGCTACAGGCCTCGACCAAGGCGGCCGAACTGAAAAAGCCGTTCGTAATCGATCCCGTTGGTGCGGGTGCCACCTCTTTTAGAAACGATACCTTGTCAAAACTTTTGGCAACAAGACCGACCGTAATACGGGGTAACGCATCGGAAATTATGGCGTTGGCAAAACAGAATACCGCCACGACCAAAGGGGTCGACAGTACGGCCGAAAGCGATGAGGCCATAGGGGCGGCCATCGATTTACACCGGCAATTCGGCGCGGTGGTGTGTATTTCGGGGCAAACCGACATCGTGGTTTCGGGAGACAGGCGCAGCTATGTCAAAAACGGGAGCGGCCTGATGACCAAGGTAACGGGCCTCGGGTGTTCCGCCACGGCCCTAATCGGTGCCTTTATTGCCGTCGTTGACGATAAGTTTGAGGCGGTAACCGCCGCCATGGCCCTGATGGGACTGGCAGGTGAACTTGCTTCGAAACAGGCGGCCGGCCCCGGTAGCCTACAGATGCATTTGCTCGACAAACTTTACAATATTACCGAGGAGGAATTTTCGGCACACCTACAACTTGTGGTCAAATAATGGGCATTGAATTTCCATACCGACTTTATTTGGTGGTTTCGCAGGAAAGTTGTGCCGGCCGGAGCATTATCGAGGTGGCCGAACAGGCCATTGCCGGTGGCGTCGACATCGTACAACTTCGTGAGAAGAACATACCGACCGAAGTGTTCGTCGAAAGGGCCATGCTCCTAAAGGACGTTCTCGATAAACACAATGTGCCCTTGATCATTAACGACAATCTTGAGGTGGCGATGAAGGTCGGTGCCCTTGGTATCCATGTGGGCAACAACGATACCCCTCCGACCGGCATACGGGCTACGTGGGGTGCCCCGCATTGCTTGGGCTATTCCATCGAATACCTCGAGCAACTGCAGACCGATCAAACCAAGGCCTCCGACTATTTGGGGGTGAGCCCCGTTTTCAGTACGGCCACCAAAACGGATACGGTTACGGAATGGGGCCTTGGGGGGCTCGCCCGGATTCGGGCCCTGACCGATAAGCCTTTGGTGGCGATCGGGAGCATTAACGTTGACAACGCCTTTGAGGTGGTCAGGGCGGGGGCCGATTGCCTCGCCGTGGTATCGGCCATTTGCCAAGCCCAAGATCCGGCCAAGGCGGCAGAGGGACTAAGAAACGAAATAGAAAAAGCACTATGAAAAAATATAGCTATCCATCCGTTTTGAGCATTGCCGGCTTTGACGGGAGCGGGGGGGCGGGAATTCAAGCCGATATCAAGACGGCATCGGCACTCGGTTGTTATTCGACTTCGGTACTGACCGCACTGCCCGTTCAAAATACCACAGGGGTCAAGGCCATTTATCCCATTCCCCATAAGGCCATAGCGGAACAGATAGAGTCCATTTTTGACGATATTTTTCCCGATGCCGTAAAAATCGGCATGGTACATACCCAAGAACTGGTAGAAACCATTGTGGCCTCCTTGGGTAAATACCGGCGAACCCCTTTGGTTTTCGACCCGGTAATGGTTGCGACGAGCGGGGATAAATTGATCGAGGACGATACCATCGCTACCATAGTGGAAAAACTGATTCCCCTGGCCGATGTCATTACCCCGAATCTCGATGAGGCGTCCATTTTGGCCGAAATGCAAATTGAAAGCGTGGACGACATGTACGTCGCGGGCGAACAAATTAAAAAACGGGGTGCACGTTCCTTACTTTTAAAAGGAGGTCATTTAAAGACGGAAAGGCTAACATCGCTGTATTTTGCGGAAGATGGACAGGTGCACGAATTTCACTTCGAAAAATATGTGACCGCGAACACCCACGGTTCAGGCTGTACCCTATCATCGGCGATTGCCAGTTACATCGCCCGGGGGGAAACGTTGCTCGGGGCCATAGCCAAAGCCCAGGATTATGTAGACAAGGCGATCGGGTTTGGCAAGGACGTTAAGGTAGGTAAGGGCAACGGGCCACTCAACCATTTTTATAACCCACTGGAATTGAAAAAAAATGAATTGGAGCACTAAAGCATGGCAAGAAATCGGGCCCATCTATCAAAAGATTATCGAAATGCCCTTTATCGAAGAACTCATGAAGGGATCTCTTCCCTTGGAAAAATTTCAGTTCTACATGGTTCAAGATGCACATTATTTGGATCAGTTCGGAAGGGCCCTGGCCATAATCGCTGCAAGGACCCATGACCTTGAAGACTCCTTGGCCTTCATCAAATTTGCCGAGGGGGCCGTGGTCGTCGAAAAAGCCCTGCACGAATCGTATTTTGAGGGTTATGGCCTAAAGGAAAGGGGCAGCATTCAACCTACCTGTCACCACTATGGGCATTTTTTGAAAAGTACGGCGGCCTTGCAACCCGTTGAGGTGGCCATTGCGGCGGTACTGCCCTGTTTCTGGATCTATAAGGAGGTGGGCGACCATATCTATTCGAACCAAGTGTCGGACAACAACCCCTACCAAAAGTGGATCGATACCTATGCGGGTGAGGAATTCGGTCTAATTACCCAACGGGCGGTAGCCATCAGCGACCGCATAGCCCTAGGGTGTACCCCTAAACAACGACAGGCCATGACCGAAGCCTTTATTACCGCCAGTCGATTGGAATACGAATTTTGGCACAGTGCCTATACCTTAAGGAGGTGGTAGGGCACCTTTTCAAAGATGAGTCCCCCAAAAAGAACATGGTTATATGGGCCTTTGGGGGCGTGGGTTAGGTTTTTGTTCATGTTTGGGGGCAAAGTAGGGGTAGTTGAAGCAACCAATTGGCCAAATCATCATCTTTTATAAGAACCTAATCTTAACTGTAATTTTATGAAAGTACGAGTTTGTATATTGGGCCTTGCGGCCTCGTTGGCTACCTTGACGGCATGTAACACGGACAATAGTGTGGAGTGCCCCGAAAATTATAGCGGACCCCTAGCTTCCAGTGAGGAGAAAATGGTAGGGGAATGGCTGCTCACCGACATAATGGCCGATACCGAGGTCGATCTCACCGATGATGGGGAAGACAACCCCTCGACCAACATTTTTGATCAGTATTCCGATTGCCAAAGGGATGGGGCCTATACCTTTGCTACAGACCGGACCTATAGCTTCAAACAAAGTCTCAAAGCTACCGATTGTGAAAGAACCGTCGATTTGAGCGGCACCTGGCAACTCGCCGGTTCGACATTGGGCTTGGTGGGCTCTTGTACCGAACAGTACCTGGTTATTGAACTGAACGAGGATAATACGGAATTTGTTTTCAAGGAAAATTTTAATGTAACCGACGTTAGCGGCAATATCGTGCAGACCGAGGTCAGTTTTACGTATAGCCTTCAATAAGGCCTACCATGGTAAAAGTACAAGGGGAACGAAAAAAACACCGTTCCCTTTTTTTGTGCCGATCAATTTTGGTTCAGGTGTAGACCGGGTTTTACGAAGCTCGTCGTCTTGCTGTAAAAGAACAGGATTTGCGCACTTAACAAGGCCATCATTGAAATTATTTGAAGCTGTACGACCAAACTGATACTATCGTTAAAAACGAGAATGAGCAGCATCTGGATGACTCCGACCACGGTGGAAAAAAAGGCGGGGAGGTATTCTCCCGTAACTAAAAAATAGTAGGTAAAAATATTGGATAGGACGAAAAGGGAAACGGCAAGTCCCAATTGCCAAAGCAACTGCGAGGCAGATAGGTAGGTTTCGTCGAAGAAGAGCTCGATAATACTCTCGGGAAATAGGTAACACGCATATACGATAAGGGCCAGTAGCGAACCAAGGTATCCGATGAATTTCTTGACCAAGGGAATCGTGGGTATTCCTTTTTTGTGCTTGATCACCACGGTAAGGGAAAACAACAGAAGAAAAACCCAGGCCACCGCATAAATCGCCCTTCCAATCAGGGCCATGGACGTATAAAGGGCCGTATCGGCCTGGTTAAAGAAATGGCTCACCAGTACGATATCGCTGTTCTTGATGATTATTTGAACGAATTCGTACCCTGTGGCCAGAAGTACTAGATATAGTATTTTTTTGGCCTGCTCTTTGGAGTTGTTGTCAACGGAGCCTTTAAAGGGGCTGAGGAAACTACCGGGCATGAGCCGCTTAACAAGGCAAACGGGCAAGGAGGCACTGAGAACCATAAGGGAGCCCCAGCTCGTCGAAGGAAAAAAATCCTTAAGCTCGGTCAGGTAGAACAGACCTGAGGTGAGGAGAATTAGGCCCAGGGCCACACCGCAGGTATAGGGGACCTTAAAATTGCTAAAGGGCCTGTTTTTTTCAAAAAACGAACCGAAGCGTATCGCGAATACTTGCAGTACCATCCCGGCAAAGGCCACGGCGATCAGAAGGGTTATGGGCTGGGCACCCTCGGCAAAGGATTCGGGACCCAATACCTGCCCGAGCAGCAGGTTGTAAAGGTAGCTGGCCCCACTGGCCAAAAGCACACTGCCTATGATTAAACTTTCTGGGGTCGTTTCTTTGATTTTTA
Organism: Pseudozobellia thermophila; assembly: GCF_900141855.1. GTDB lineage: Bacteria > Bacteroidota > Bacteroidia > Flavobacteriales > Flavobacteriaceae > Pseudozobellia > Pseudozobellia thermophila. The sequence goes on along the minus strand of NZ_FQYU01000002.1, from coordinate 571,488 downwards.
TGGGGGCAAGGCTCATACTTCTTTTTTTCGGATAAATAGTGTTGACTGCTGGTGGATCGAATGAACCGTGTATCGAATCCATGCAAATATCCCTAGATGAAGGTAGATGGACGGCCGCATCTAGGTAAATGGGCATTTGCTGTAGACGAACGGTAATTTTTGTACTGTAAGTAATTGTAAGACATGGTTTTGGACTGTCTGTGGAGGAAGGTGTTTCCCTAATAGGCGGACCATAAAAAAAGGACAACCAAGCCAAGTAGCTTGATTGTCCTAGGGGCGGTTGCACGCTCCGAACCAAAACATTAAGTGTACAACCGATGAATTAACCCATATTGTTTACCGGGCATGGCCCAAATGGTGAAGGGCAAATGTCGCCCATTCCATAGCATTAAGGGGAGGGGAATCGACAAACGGAAAGTTTGTGTAGACGGTTGGGGGAATTATTGGGATGATGCCGCAAGATAGATAGGGGCAGGTCATGGGCCGATGGCCTTGGACGGTGCCAAGTGGGCATGCCAAATTATCCAATGGAAGCAAGGCGGGGAAGAACTATACCAGGTTCAGGCGGCGCATCAGTTCGGGGCGGTTGGAACGGCTGATGGGCACTACGTTTTTTCCGATCAAGACGCTGTTGTCTTCGATATCGATGATCTTGTTGAAGTTTATGATAAACGACCGATGGATCTGTAAAAAGGTCTTTTCGGGGAGTTTGCCCTTTATCTTCTTTAAGGTCGTATGAACGCGATGCGTATCCTTTTCAAGCTTTATCTCAATATAGTCGCCCTTGGCTTCCACAACCAGGATTTCGTTGCATTTGAGCTTTATTAATCGGCGGTCGATGTTGATGTAAAGCTCGTCGGCCCCATAAGTGGCCTTTTCGTCCTTGTCGGCGGGCAGGGGCTCCCTCGACATTACTTTTTTTAGTTTCTGAACGGATTTTTGGAAACGATCGTGGGTAATGGGCTTTACCAAATAATCGACAATGGCCTCGTATTCGTATGCTTCTATGGCGAATTCCGTATTGGAGGTGGTCAAGACTATATGGGGTGGGTTTTTGAGGGTCTGGATAAAATCTACCCCGGTAAACCCGGGCATGTGAATATCCAAGAAGACAATGTCGACTTCGTTTTGATTAAGAAATTTAATGGCGTCAATGGCGTTTTCAAACAGTTCTATGACATCCAAATCGGGAATCTTGGCACAAAGATGGCTTACTATAGCCCTTGAGGAAGCCTCGTCGTCGACAATAATACAGTTCATAATAGCGAATTATCTTTTCGAAAATACCCTATTAAGTTAACTATAATATTCTACAAATCGGACAATAGTTACAACGGCGGGCCCTTTGATAACGGAATACGGGCTACGGTAATTGTGTGCGAAGCGAATTATTTGTCCCTTTTGAAGTGGCTTCCGTCTTGCCCAAAACGGCTCGAAGGGGTGAGGGGAGGGTACAAGGTTCAATGGAGGTAAAGGATGTTGGTGTCGATATAGGGGAAGCGGTGGTGGGCCGCCATTTGGGCAAAGGAGGGGCCGGTTAGGCGGGAATCAGGTCGATGGCCTCCCAATAACCGAATATCTTCTCCATCTTTTTTACGTAATCTTCGTACTTCAATGGTTTTATTACATAACCCGCTATTCCCGAACAATAACATTCGACCAGGTCGTCCCGGTTCTGTGAGGTGGTAAGTACGACCACAGGTATGTACTTAAGGGTATCGTTTTGCTTAATGATTTTTAAGAACTCGTTCCCGTTCATTCGGGGCATGTTCAGGTCCAAGAGGATGAGGTCGGGCAAGCGGGTACTTGATTCCAATAGGTCGAGGGCCTCCTGACCGTTGCCGGCCATAACGAGCTCGTGTTTGGATTTTAGTCTCGCAACCGTTCGTTTCATCTTCATGGTCTCCACTTGGTCGTCTTCTATAAAAAGGATCTTCATGGCTTTTGTAATTGAGTGAAGGACAAACTTCGCACTATAAGGTCGAAAAAGAACGCCCTTGTCGACGGATGGGAGTTTACTGTAGACGAACGGTTCCCTTGTTTAGGTGGACCTTATTCGGCCAAGGGGTTCGGATAATTGTCCGATTCGTCCTCGTCCCTTTCGTCCAAACAAACAAAATCCTTCTCGACCAAGAGGGACAAAACCCCTCCCGTATCGAGTTTATACTCGTTTTTAAAGCCCACCTTGGGGCTATCGGCCCAAGTGTCGGCTTCCTTTTCGGGGACGAATACGGTAATCGTATTATCGACAAAGTCGGCCTGAAGTCCCGCAATGTTCTTTTTTGAACGCAGTTCGTAGACCAGTTTTTGGGTATTGAAAAGTGTGGTTTCGGTGTAATGTCCCGTTTGGCAGAAAGTCGCTACTTCGGTCTTGGTCAGTCGGTACCGTACCGAATTTCCCCTGATCCTTATCTTCATCTGACTATGTTTTTATAAGTTCGTTCTGTTCTGTATTATAATTGATGGTGACCCGGGTGCCCTTTCCCGGTTCAGAGGTAATGAATAGGCGTCCGTTGATGTAACTGATACGCTCTTTCATAAAGAACAGGCCCATCCCCCCTTCGCTGTTGTTTTGTGGGGGCCTATTTACCACTGAGGTATCGAAGCCCTTGCCATCATCATCGATAACTACGCTAAGGATGCCCTCCGAATAGTTGATGGTAACCAGGATGTAATTGGCATCGGCATATTTGATGGCATTGTTCACCGCCTCTTGGGTAACCCTGTAAATGTTCGTTTCGGCCAAGGAATCGAATCGAATGGGGCCCTCTGTTTTGTTTTCGAAAAGTATATTTTTTCCCGTAAGCTTAGAAAGCTCGACGGTCATTTTTTGCAGGGCCGGAAAAATTCCGTGGTCGCTTAACTCGGGCGGTGTCAGGTTGAAGGTGGCCGTACGGACCCCCTTTATCAAATCGGAGGCCAAGGCCTTGAGGTAATCTATTTTCTCGGCGGCTTTTACCTTGTTTTCAAGGTCGATGGATTCAATATTGAATTTGAGGGCGGTAAGCATTTGGCCGATTCCGTCATGGATGTCCTTGGCAATGCGCTTGCGTTCCTCTTCCTGCGACTCGACAATTTGGCTGGCCTGGATTCTTTTTTGGAGCATGCGCTCCTCAAAATTCTGCAGTTTTAATTGTTCCAGCTTTAGGGCGTTCCTCTTTCTTTCGGTAATATCGGAACAGAGGATCAGTACGCTTTGTTGTTCACTGGACGGGTGCATGGGAACAATCGACATGTCCAACCAATGGTTTTCGCCCGAAACCGTCGTAATGCGTATTTCCTCGGTGCGTATGACGTTTTTTCGATTGTTCCGAAGCACCTTCTTTAGGTATTGTTGTTGCCCTTCGTCGGTTGTGAGTATTTCCGATAGGGGCCTGTTCAGGTCTCCCGATTTGATATTGAGCAAGTCGAGGAACTTCTTGCTGATAAAAACGACGCTGCCGTCATGGCGCACACTTGCGAATAGGGCCGCATTGTCGATTACAAAGTTGAGCTCTTGAAGTTCCTTTAACGACTTTTCCTTTTCTATGAACAGACGCTGTGTTTCCATGGCCTGCCTTTCCGATTCGGCCCGGCTCTGCATTAAACTGGCAATGGTCTTGCGGATCTGGATCGACAGCGGCCTGAATATAAAGGCGATTTCCAACAGCAGGATGCAAAGCGAGATGGCCAACAGAAGGTATTCCTTTCGTTTTAGGTTTTCCAGTTTGGCCTTACTCCTTTTATCGTACTGGTTGACGATGGTGTCCATCACTTGTAGGAACCTGCTTTCGTTCTTTAAAATACTATTGGTCAGCACGGCGAGCTGGTCTTGGTTTAGCCTTTGGTCGTTAAAGGATGCGATAAGGGTTTCGGCCGCCCCTACCATGGCTTCGTGGTAGGGCTCCAATTTTTTGAACAGGGCCAAAATCTCAACGTGCTCCTCCACGGGCAGGTTTAAGGTATCACTGCCTTCCTGCAGGGCCCTGTGGGAGCTTTTCCAGACCGTGAGCGTCTTTTGGAGTTCGGGGACGATCGTGGCTATGTTGCCGCCCGGGTAGCCATCTTTGATGAGGAGGGCCTCTTTGGCCAACTTCTGGCTGTAGGCCCTTTGCCGTCCCGCCACATTGATGACCCTCGAGTCGTTCAGCTGTGAGTTGAGGTGGATTTGAATGAGGATCTGTGCGATGATAATGGTCAGGGCTATGCCGGCCAAGGCCAATAGGTACCATTTACGGATCCGTAGAAAGGTCGTATTGTCGAGTGAGTGTTGGTACTTTGTTGGGTCCACAAACCGTTGTTTATGAGGTTAAGCCGTCTCGATGGCCTTGGTGACCAAACGGACCGTATCTTCCGATAAGGGCAACTGCAATGCGGCCTCCTGGCCCTTTTTGGACATCTTTTGCCATGTTTTTTTTAGAATGTCGATCAGTTTGTCCTCGGGATGCCTTTGCGCGAAGTCCTCAAAATAATGCTCCAAAAACACCAGGCAGATGACATCTTCAAGGGTTTGGGTTTCCTCGTTTTTCTTGAGCTGTTTTTTTTGCAGCAAAAAAGCGACTTTTTCGATCGTTTCCGCATCATAACCGACTTCCTTCAATATGTCGGTGGCCGTTTGGGCGTGAAACCTCTTGAGCTCTTGCCGCCACCTGAGGTAACCCGCCCGGTTCATTTCGTACGACTTGCGGGGTATCTCCCACCTTCGTATGTGTTGACACCGGGCCGTTAGCTTAAGGGCATCCGAAGCATCGGGTGCAAATTGCCCCAGTTTTTCGGTCATTCTCATGGCGTAAAGAACTTCCTTGGGGTAGGTCTTCCCTTGGTACGTTTCGGTATTTGGGTCTTCGCTGTTGGCCGCATCGAACCGTTCGTATGCTTCGGCCAATTTATTATCAGTAGGCATGTGCTTCAATTTTTTAGGAAAGATAGCAAATAACTTTCCTTTTTATCAACCCGGGCCGTTTATGGGGCCGGTCGATTTGAAGGCTATTCGGTAAAACCGATGTGCACAAAGCCCTCAATGATCCGTACGGGATAGGTCGCAATGGCATTGAGGTTGCCGTTCAGATGCGCGCCGGTTTTCAATGAAAAGGTATTTTTGTGCAGGGGGCAGGCCACCTTGGGTTCCAGGTTTTCATCGCCGATCATACCTCTTGAGAGCACCATTTCCATTTTGTGCGGGCAAAGGTTCTGGCAGGCGTACCAGATATTCTCCTTGGCGAAGTTGAACACCGCAATTTGCTGGTCTTTATACTTTATGCACGCCCCGCCGTTCTTGGGAAATTTTGAGACCGGTGCCGCCTTGAACCACAGGGTAACTTCCTCGGGGGCTATGGTGTGATACTGATGCAATAGGGTTGCTTTCATAATTGGTGTTTTTATATCGTTGTGTTTACACTGTTCGCCTTGAATAAGGGGTGTCAGGCCCATTCCTTGGGCATTTTTTGTTCCCTGAGCGATACGAACTCTATGTTGTCGTCCTCGGCGTCGGAATTCACGAAATGGGTATACCGCGAACGTATTTCCGGGTTTTCTACAGCTTCTTTCCATTCACATTGGTACGTGTCTATATAGGCCTGCATCTCGGCGTCCAATTCGTCGGCTATGCCCAAGGAGTCGTTGATCACCACGTTTTTCAAATAGGTAATGCCTCCCTCGAGCTTGTCCAACCATGCCGCTGTCCGTTGTAGGGGCTGGGCGGTTTTTATATAGAACATGACAAAGCGGTCGATATAGGTAATGGCGGTCTTTTTGTCCACCTTTTCGGCCAGGAGTTCGGCGTGTTTCGGGTTGGCGCCACCATTTCCCCCCACATAGACGTTCCAACCTCCCTCGACGGCTATAAGGCCAAAGTCTTTGCATCGCGCCTCGGCACATTCCCTGATACAGCCCGAAACCCCACCCTTAAATTTATGGGGCGAACGGATGCCCTTGTAGCGGTGCTCTATTTCAATGGCGAGGCTTACACTTTCATCCATGCCGTAGCGGCACCAAGTGGAACCGACGCAGCTCTTTACGGTACGGAGCGATTTTCCATAGGCCTGTCCCGTCTCGAAACCTTCGGCCAGGAGCTCTTCCCATATCAATGGAAGTTCGTGAAGTTTCGCGCCGAACATATCGATGCGCTGTCCGCCGGTAATCTTTGTATACAGGTCGAATTTTTGGGCAATCCTGCCCAGGGCCATAAGCTGTTTGGGGGTAATTTCGCCTCCCGCCACACGCGGAACCACGGAATAGGTGCCGTTGCGCTGGATATTGGCCAAGTAGCGATCGTTGCTGTCCTGTATGGTTTCCTGCCGGTTGGCGGTTTCGTTGTATATGCTGGCAAAAATACTGGCGGCCACCGGCTTGCAGACCTCGCAACCGTAACCGCCGGATCCGGCACTGTCCAACAATTCGTTGTAATCTTTGATTCCGCGGGCCTTTACGATATCGTAGAGTTCCTGCCTCGAAAAATTGAAATGTTCGCAGATGCTGTTTTTTACCGTTTTACCGATCGTTTTAAGGCTCTCCGCCACCAGGTCGTTGAGCATGGGCTTGCAGCCTCCGCATCCCGTACCTGCCTTGGTCGCCTTGGCAACCGCTTTTACGCTTTCGTTACCGTCGTCGAGTACACTGCAACAGATCTGGCCCTTGGTAACGGCCTCACAAGAACAAATGACCGCCGTATCGGGCAGGTCCATGGCGCTGCCGAAGGCCGAACCTCCTTCGCCGCGTGCCCCCACGATCAATTCTTCCGCATTGTCGGGCAAGGGTATGTTGTTGAGGTACATTTGGTGCAAGATGCTGTAATCGGCCGCATCGCCTACCATGATTCCGCCGAGGAGCGTCTTTCCGTCGTGGCTGACATTGATCCGCTTATAAATGCCCTTGGTCTTGTTCTCGTAGATAATCGATAGGCCCTTGTCGGCGGGCATGTAGGGAACCCCGAAGCTGGCTACGTCGACTCCGATCAACTTCAGTTTGGTCGACATGTCGATTTCTTTTTTCATGGCCGCTTCGCGATTGTCCAAAATTTGGTTGACGGCCACTTCGGCCATTTCGTAGCCAGGGGCTACCAGTCCGTATATCATTTGATTGTAGAGGGCGACCTCGCCAATGGCGAAAATGCAGGGGTCGGAGGTTTGCATCCTATCGTTGACAACGATTCCGCCACGAACGCCCGTTTTAAGATCACAGGTTTTGGCCAGTTCGTCCCTGGGGCGTATACCGGCCGAGACGACGAGCATGTCTACCTCCAAGGTGTCGTCTTCCCCAAAGTCCATTCCCGTTATGGCCCCGTTCCCCAAGATTTTGTTGGTGGCTTTTCCCGTATGTATTTGAATGCCGATCGATTCTAGGGTGAGTTGCAGTACGTTGCTGCTCCTCGAATCGAGTTGCCTCGGCATTAATTTGGGGGCATATTCCACTACATGGGGCTCGAGCCCCATGTCCATAACCGCCTTTCCCGCCTCCAGGCCCAGAAGTCCGCCCCCCAGTATGGCCGCCTTTCCATTGTCTTTCCTGCTTTTTATTTTTTCGGCATAGGCCAACATGCCCTCGAGGTCCTCAATGGTCCGATAGACGAAGACCCCCTTTTTTTCGACCCCGTTGATGGGCGGGACAAAGGGAGCCGACCCCGTGGCAAGTACCAGGTAGTCATAGCTGTATTCCTTGTCGCTCGCCGTGGAAATGGTTTTGTGGTCCCGGTGTATATCGGTTACCCGCTCATTGATGATCAGGTCGATGTTGTGCGCACTGTACCATTCCAAAGGGGCCAGTTGAAGGGCCTGCGCATCGCGATTGGAGAAAAATTCACTGAGATGTACCCGGTCGTAGGCGGCCCGGGGCTCTTCGCCGAAGACGATCAGCTTAAAGTTTGAACTATTTTCATGGGCCATGAACTTCTCACAGAACTTATATCCTACCATTCCGTTGCCGACCACAATTACTGTTTTCATACCGCTTCGATTTATAACTTGAAAACAAAAATAAGTATTTATACGTAATTTTAAAGTAATTTTATATGAATAATTACGTAGTTTTGTTGGGAAATTCATAATCACATACCGTAAATTCAAGAATATGAAAGGGAGGAAGGAATCAAGAATAACCTTGGTAGGGGCCGGCCCCGGCTGTGAGGACCTAATAACCGTGCGGGGCTTGAGGGCCTTGCGAAGCGCCGATGTCGTCCTATACGACGCCTTGGTGGGGAAGAAGCTTTTGGAAGAAGTAAGTGAATCGGCCCAAAGTATATACGTAGGGAAACGTTGTGGGAAACATTCGTATGGTCAAGACGATATCAACAGGTTGTTGGTCGAATGCGCCATGAACTATGGCCATGTGGTACGCTTGAAGGGGGGAGACCCCTTTGTATTCGGGCGGGCGACGGAAGAAATCACCTATGCCGAGTCTTTTGGGATTCCCGTAACCGTGGTTCCCGGGGTAACAAGTGCCATTTCCGTCCCGGCCAGCCAAGGAATACCCGTAACGGCCCGGGGGGTGAGCAGTAGCTTCTGGGTCATGACGGCTACGAAGAGGGACGGGACTTTTTCGGAGGACCTGATGTTTGCCGCCCGTTCCCAGGCCACCATGGTCATTTTGATGGGGATGCGAAAATTGGACGCAATTGTGGGGGAGGTACTTAAGTACCGAGGGCCGGCAACCCCTATGGCCCTTATTCAAAACGGTACCCTGCCCAATGAATCGTGTGTGCTAACGACTTTGGGGAAAGTCCCCGATTGCGTGAATCGCATCGATACGGGCTTGCCCGGTATTATTGTTATCGGCGATGTGGTGGCTGAGCATCCCTCCTTTTTTCAGGAAGAGGTGCAACGCGTACTTTATTCAAACCTTTAAGGCCGACCTATATATTAAGGTATAAGCTCTACCGAACCTAGGCCAAGAAAACATATCAAGGGCCATGGGCTTGGGAAATACGCATTTTTTAACACCTGTAATTTCCATTTCCTGATTTTTATCGGATAAAATCGCCCTTCTTGATAAAATGACATAGTTGAAACTTAAAAACAAGGTATAAATACGTGTAAGTACGTATTTATACGTAATATTGTAAGGAACAACTAAGTAAATTATCCATCCTAAAAAATTGAGATCATGAAAACCCAAGTGTCAAAGAAGGCCACCGCCCTGAAGCTTACTAATTTGAAAAGTATGCCCATCCGTACGTTTTGGATTACCTCCATTGCGTTCTTTATCTGTTTCTTTGCCTGGTTCGGAATCGTGCCCTTTATGCCCGATGTGGTAAAGGATTTGGGGCTGACGCCCGAACAGAAGTGGAATTCCATTATCCTGGCCGTAACAGGAACCGTTTTTGCCCGATTGTTGATAGGAAAACTGTGCGATCGTTTCGGTCCCCGACTTTGCTATACCTATTTGTTGATACTGGGGGCGATACCCGTAATTTTGCTCGGCTTTGTGCAGACCCCCACGCAGTTCTTGGTATGTAGGCTCTTTATCGGCTTTATAGGGGCCTCTTTTGTTATCACGCAGTTCCACACCTCCATTATGTTTGCTCCCAACATTGTCGGTACGGCCAACGCGACATCGGCCGGTTGGGGCAATTTGGGCGGAGGGGCGAACCGCTTGGGGATGCCCTTGATTGCCGCCGCGGTGGTAAGCTTTGGCGTGGCCGATGAAATGGCATGGCGTTATTCGATGGTCATCGCCGGTATCATAGCCATGTTGATGGGGCTGGTGTATTTCTTTTTTACCACCGACACGCCCGAGGGCAATTTTTCCGAACTTAAGGCAGCCGGCAAAATGCCCGCCTTGAAAAAGGATGAGGAAAGCTTTTTGGAGGTTTTAAAGGATTATCGGGTCTGGATATTGTTCGTTGTATATGCCGCCTGTTTCGGTATGGAGCTTACCGTCTACGGTACTATGGACGATTATCTTCAGAACAACTTTGGGCTTACCCGGTCTACTGCCGGAAACCTGGTCCTCTCCTTTGCCTTGATGAATATCTTCGCGCGCACCTTGGGCGGTTTTTTCGGGGATAGGTTCGGAAAGATGAAAGGCCTGAGGGGGCGGGTGGTTTTCCTGACCCTGATCTTGGCCGCGGAAGGCCTAATGCTTTCGGCCTTTTCCATGACCACCAGCTTGGCCTTTGGTCTGGTCTTCTTGATCGCCTTCAGCCTAACGGTACAAATGGCGGAAGGGGCCACGTTCTCCGTCGTTCCCTTTATCAACAAAAAGGCCATCGGCTCCATTTCGGGTATTGTCGGGGCCGGAGGAAACGTAGGGGCTTTTTTGGCCGCCCTTTTTCTAAAATCGAAGTCCGCCATGGCCGAAACACATGCAATTTCCGTAAATTCGGCCTTGGGCGAAGAAGCCGTAAAAGCGGCCCAATCGACCGCCGCGGCGACTGCGGTGTCGGGTGGGTACTTTGTCATAGGCATTTTTGTTGTCATTAGTGCCCTGACCACCCTTGCGATCAGGTTCTCCATGGCCGACGAAAGGGCGGTGGAGGAAGAGATGAAGGCCGAGTTAACACTCTCCCGATCGACCGATTAATTTTTTAAAAGACGGCATAGGGGGGCGTTGGCCTTGACCGGTCGCAGACCTCCCGCGCTTGACTAACAACCTGTAAATTTTTAAGTATGAATAATCGCCCTTCCGTTTTCCTCTTTATTTGCCTATGCTCCTTTCAAATCGCTTTCTGCCAGTTCACCCTCGACGGTGAGTTTAGGCCCCGTACCGAATACCGGCACGGATTCGGGAATATTATCGCCGATGGGGCCGACCCCGGTTTCGCCATTTCGACACGGACCCGTTTGAACGCTGGATACAAGTTCAGTTCGTATGAATTTTATTTAAGCCTGCAGGATGTCATGGTCTGGGGGGAGAATAGACAGATACTGCCTTACGACCAGAACAATTCCTTTGCCGTTTTTCAGGCCTGGGCCAAATTAAAGCTGGCCAAAGACCTAAGCGCCAAATTGGGACGACAGGTAATTGCCTACGACGATCAACGTATTTTTGGGGGACTCGATTGGGCCCAGCAGGGGCGTAACCACGATGCCGCTTTGGTCAGCTACGGAAAAGACCGCTTCATGGTCGATCTGGGCCTGGCCTTCAACCAAGACTTTAGCAACCCCTCGGGGTTTCAATCCGTTGGTACGGCCTACAACACTTCAGGCTTTTTCTCCTATAAAACCATGCAGTACCTGTATTTAAAACAGCAATGGACCGATTTTTCGGGAAGCCTGTTACTGCTCAACAATGGGTTTCAGGACTTTACGGAAGAAGGGGAAGATCTTGTGGCCGACGGGGTCAGTAACTTGCAGACTTTTGGAAGCCATCTCAATTATTCAAAGGGAAAGGTAAAGGCGACCTTCAATGCCTTTTTTCAAACCGGCGAACGGCAAAATAGGGTCGAGGTGGGAAGTGCCTATCTCTTGGGGCTGGATCTGACCTATAGGGCCTCCCCGAAAATAGGCCTGGGTATCGGTGCCGAAATGATCAGTGGCGACAAGTCCGGTACGGCCGATAAAACCGAAGCCTTTTTCCCCCTATACGGGACGAACCACAAATTCAACGGCTTTATGGATTATTTTTACGTCGGCAACCATGCCAATTCCATCGGCCTGTTCGACCTTCACGCCAGTGCCGATCTTAAACTGGGAAAAAAATCGAGCCTGCTCCTAAAGGTCTTGAAATTTAATGGCGAGCAGGACCTGCCCAGCGGGGAAAGCTCCTTGGGTACGGAAGTCGATGTGGTTTTCTCCCAAAACTTGGACGGTTTCGGCTTTAAGATCGGATATTCCCAACTTTTTGCCGCTGACGGTATGTACGAATTGAAGGGCATTTCAGAAGGTGCCGCCGCCGATAGTCAAAATTGGGTTTGGGCCATGCTCGTCATCAAACCGAAGTTTATAAAAGCAAGTGGCCAATAAGCCCGTTCCAACGATGCTTCGATTGGGCCGTCTCGACCATTGGGGTCGGGGCGGTCCTTTTGTTTTTCGGCCTTCCTCCTTAACTTAAATTTGAGGATAGATTGTACCGATGGTTTTAATTTGATGCCCTTCATCATAAAATTCAATTATATTTGTACGTACAAATACCTATAAATTGAATCAAACCACAAAAATTGTTTTAGTAGACGACCATTCCTTGGTGCGCGACGGAATTCGTGCCTTGCTTGAAAGTGAGGAAGACCTTGAGGTCATAGGGGAAGGGGCCAGTGGCAAGGAAGCCCTTGCCCTGGTAGATGAAAAAGAGCCCGATGTGCTGATCATCGACATTCGAATGCCCGTAATGACGGGAATAGAGGCCGTAAAGGAATTGAAATCAAGAAATTCACCCGTCAAATCCATCATCCTTTCCATGCACGACTCGGAGGAGTATATATTGCAATCCGTGGGCGCCGGGGCCATGGGCTACCTGCTCAAGGATACGGGCAAGGCAGAGTTCATCAAAGCCATTCATACCGTTCGCGATGGCGGTAAATACTATAGCGGCGATATTTCGAACGTTTTGGTAAACCATTTGTTGAATCCCGCCAAGGAGGGAATCGAAGGCCCGAAAAGGAACAAGGCTGCCGACAATCCCTTTGATCTGACCAACAAGGAACTTCAGGTCTTGAAGTTGGTGTTGTCAGGACTTACCAATAAGCAGATTTCCGAAAAACTACAGAACAGCAAACGGACCATCGAAACCCACCGCTTTAACCTGATGCGCAAGATGGAGGTCAAAAATTTGATCGACCTGTCCAAAAAGGCACAGGAGTATAATTTGGTGTGAAGAACAAGCGCTTCCTTACAACCGAACCAGGGTTTTCAGATCGGGTCCTGCCTTGGTCTCTTTTGAAAAAAAGCGAAAGGGCCTTTTTTTTGATGGCGAAGGCCTTGGATAGGGGGCTACCCTAATTCGGTAAAAAGGGAAATATTTAAGTTTGTGCCGCCAGGCTTGTTGTTGTGGTAAAAAAAATAGCTTTATATTGCGGATTGTTTTAAAAACGCCCTGATATGAGAACATATACTACCACCTTGTTAATGATTTTGTTTTTAACTTTTGGCAACGCGCAATCGATTACAAAAAATAGGGTGATCGTCTTGACCGATATTGAGGCCGATCCCGACGATACCCAATCCTTGGTGCGTTTGTTTCTATATGCCAATGAAATCGAGATTAGGGGCTTAGTGGCTACGACCTCATGTTGGATGCAATCGTCCGTCCATCCCGAATCCATCGAAAAAGTGATCAAGGCCTACGCCGAGGTATGGCCCAATTTGTCGAAACATGCCGAGGGCTATCCCAAGGCCGAAGAACTTATGCGCCTGGTCAAAACGGGTCCCGCCAAGTACGGTATGACCGCAGTGGGCAAAGGGATGGATACCGAGGGTTCCGATTGGATCATTGCCGAGTTGGAAAAGGACGACGACAGGCCTTTGTGGATCTCGGTCTGGGGGGGTGTAAATACCTTGGCCCAGGCATTATATACGATCAAGGAGACCAAGTCGCCGCGGGAGGTCAAAAAGTTGGTGGCAAAACTTAGGGTCTATACCATATCCGACCAAGACGATAGCGGTATTTGGATCCGCAACAACTTTCCCGATCTCTTCTATATCGTTTCCCCGGGCGATTATTACGCCCATGCGACATGGACGGGAATCAATGCCTTCGTCAAGGGGATTGACAATAGCACGATCAGTAACGCGTGGCTTGCCGAAAACATACAACAGGACCACGGTCCGCTTGGGGCGGTATATCCCGACGTGGCCTGGGGTATGGAGGGCGATACCCCGGCCTTTCTCTCCTTGATTCCCAATGGACTCAATGTTTCGGAGCATCCGGAATGGGGCGGTTGGGGCGGCCGATACGAATTGTACAAGCCCGATTTTTCAAAAACCAAGGAGGGGAGCTCGATTGTTCGGATCCAACCCGAAACCCGGCCTATATGGACCAATGCCATTGATAGTTTGCCTCGTTATGTACCCAAGGCATACGGTAGGACCGTACAGCCCGACAGCGTTTCCCACAAAAGCGATAAAGCCAGCTTATGGCGCTGGCGCGATGATTTTCAAAATGATTTTGCGGCACGGATGGACTGGTGTATCCTGCCCGTCGAAGAGGCCAATCACCCTCCTGTGCCCAAACTGGGCCATGCAGACAAGATTACCGTTAAAGCGGGCGAGAGCTTTACCTTAGACGCCTTTGAAAGCACCGATCCCGACGGTGACAACCTAAGTTTTTTGTGGTTCAACTATCCCGAGGCGGGCACATACAGGAAATTGATTAAAGTGAACGGAGCTGAAAACGTGCATTTGGCCAATTTTACGGCCCCTAAGGTAAATAAGAAACAGACCGCCCACTTCATTGTAAAGGTTACCGACAAGGGGAGCCCTCGATTGAGCCGTTACAAAAGGGTTATCGTAACCATCGTTCCCTAGTGGCCGTATGCTGTTTGCCAAGTCCGTCTACCATCATAAAAGCCAAGTTACCTTATGAAGAATATAACAACAATCGCCTTGATGTTCTTTTTGGCCCAAGTGGTCCGTGCACAGTTCAGTACACCGGCGTCGGAAGAGCCACTTGTAACCAAGGAAGAGGTAGGTGCGCATGCCTTGCCCGCCGATATTGCCCCGATCAAGGCCCCTTTCGCGATGCCCCAACTAAATAGGCCGAAATTCGCGGCTTATAGCTTGAATATTATGCAACTAGGGGCAAAACCGGGTCAAAAGGTGACCAAGAGTATCCAAAGGGCGATCGATCGGGTACATAAACGGGGAGGGGGGACGGTCGTTGTACCTTCGGGGGTGTGGTACACGTCCCGAATCGAACTAAAGGGCAATGTTAACCTCGAAATACAGGAAGGGGCCGAGCTTCGGGTCGGGGGTGAAATAGAAGATTTTCTTCCAGCGGTATTTACAAGGGTCGAAGGTATTGAGGTGATGTCCAGCGGTGGGTTTATTTATGCCCACAAGGCCGATAATATCGGTATAACCGGTAAGGGCAAGATCATTGGCCCCGATCGGGATGCCCCCGTTAGAACGGCCCCCGGCCCCAAGGGTGTTGTGGAAAATGCCATTGATCAAAGCGCTCCGGTAAGGGAAAGGGTGTATGACGGTCACAAAGGAAGGTTTTTCTACAAGCCCAAATCGATTTGTTTGGTTGAATGCAAGAACGTTCTTATAGAAGGTATTACCATTGAGAAGAGCGTTACCTGGAACGTAACCCCGATTTATTGTGATGGCGTTATTATTCGGGGCATTACCGTTAATTCCGTGGGAATCCCGACCGGTGATGGTATAGATATCGAATCTTCCCGAAACGTCTTGATCGAATATGCCACGTTGAACAATGGCGACGATTGTTTTACCATGAAATCGGGACGAGACAAGGACGGAATCCGGGTCAACCGCCCTACCGAGAATATAGTGGTGCGGTATTGCCTATCGGAAGCAGGCCACGGAGCCATTACCACCGGCAGCGAAACGGCCGGTTGGATTCGTAACGTTTACCTGCACGATTGCATTTTTGATGGCACGGACAGGGGTTTCCGGTTTAAGACCCGAAGACCACGTGGCGGCGGTGTGGAGAACATCTATTACGAAAGGGTGAGGATGAACATTAAAAGACATGCTTTGGAGTGGGATTTGTTGGGGAGCAGAACCTATGTCGGCGAGTTGGCCGATCGCCTGCCCAAACGCCCTATAACCGAACTTACCCCGCGCTACCGTAACCTGTTCTTCCGCAATGTCGTTATACATACCGAAGAGAACTTCATTAAGGGAAAGGGCATACCTGAGGTACCCTTGACCAATGTGGTTATGGAAAACCTGGATATTACCTCGGGACAAAACATTTACCTGAGCGATGTAAAGGACTTTGTGATCAAAAACTCGGTGATCAGAAGCAAGGACCAATCCATCGAGATTATCGAGGGGCGGAACGTCAGGTTCGAGAATGTCGATATGTTCTACCGGGAGTAGGAAGGACCTAGAGGGGCGTGTTCATTTCAGACGTGTGGTGCTGGGCAATTTCACGGGTATTCGGCCGGTAGATCCCTTTGACGATCTGATAGAGGTCGGGGATAACGGTACGGGCAATTTTTGAGTTGTTGCTCAAGAGGACACAAATGCCCAAATCGGCTTCTGGGTATACGGCTATCTCGTTTCTGTAGTTGTTTACACTGCCCCCGTGGTGCCAGATCGTCTTTTCGCTACCGTCCTCTTCAAACTTGTGTATGCGCCATCCGAAGCCGTAATAAGACTTTTTATGGCCGGGCCATTTGTGATAATACTTATGGTGCCCGGTAATTTCGATAAATGGGGTAAAGGCTTCCGCCAAGGCCGATTTGTCCATTACCTCGGGGTTGTGGCCGAGTAAAAAACGCATCCACTTGGCCATATCGTGGGCACTGGCATTAATACCACCGGCCGCAATGGCATTGTAATAGTTGTCGGTCAGTTTAAGGCTTCTCCATCCTTTGCCCCTTTTGGCATGGGGCAGGGCCACATTCACGGTTTGGTTTAGGGTGTTGTAGTCCATTGAGGTACTGCACATACCAAGAGGGGTAAAAAAACGGTTCTTCAACGAAGCGCTGATCTCGTTGCCCGTTGCCTTGCGCATAACTTCCCCGCACAAAGCAAAAATGGCATTTTGGTAACTGTACATGGCACCCGGTTTACTGATAGGGGCTACTTCCTTGAATCGGGAGGCAATGGTTTCCATGGGAAGACCGGCTTCGACAAGATTGGTAAAACTGTGGTAGGGGGTTCCCGAAGTGTGCGAAAGAATATTGGCCAAGGTAATCTGGGAGGTGTTGTCTTGGTCGCCTAGTTGAAACTGGGGCAGATAATCGATAACACGATCCTTCCATTCGATATACCCCTCGTTTTTTAAATCGGCGGCGAGCACACCCGCAAATCCCTTGGAGAGCGAGCCGAGCCTAAAAACGGTTTCCCCGTTCACTAAATCGTTTTCGTTGTGTTTGCGTTTTCCAAAACCTTCGGCAAGTACTATACTGTCGCCCTGAACGATACTTACCCCTGCTCCCACGATTTCTCCCGAGGCGATCGCTTTTTGAAAATAGGAGCTTAATGCGGCGCTTAGCCTTAGCTTGTTCCTCTCATACTTTTCGGCATCGAGGCCGTTTTTGGCAAGGTCTTTTTTAACCGATGGAGGATCGGTTTGCTCCGTATCCGAATGTGGTTTTGATGAGGGGCTACTTGAAGTGGCATAAATAAGGGAAAGGGTCAAAAAAACAGATACGGCCAAAAATTTAAATGTCCTCATAGGTAGTAAAAGAGTTTGCCTTTTGGGGTTATGTAGTGTGAATATAAGATGAAATACTTAAATAACGGATGAATTGCATTATTTCTTATACATATCGGTATTTTTTTGGGACATTTTACCGGGTATTGAATTTAGGGGCGGTTTTTTTTAGGATATATAATCCCATAGGCCTTGTGCCACGGATTTCCTTGGCACCCAAAGGAATTTTCCTTTCGCGATGTGTGAACGAAAAATGACGATAGCGGCCATCGGAGGAAGTAGGGGCACAATCCTTACTGTATGCCACATACCCCGAAAGGGGCTTAAAAGTCCGCCCAAGATGGATTTTTTGAATAAAGGGGCCATTTTTTACGGTACTCTTAGAATATCGCCCAACTTTTACGATATAATTACTACGTATATATACGTATATTCTTAATTTGCATACGTAAATGTCACAGTAATAGTTATCAAAGCCTGACGATGTTGAAAAAGAAAGTGAATAAGACCATTTGTTCGTATTGCGGGGTGGGCTGCGGTATGGATGTTTCAGTTGATTCGAAAGGTACCATCACCGTAGAGGGCGACGTATCCTACCCCGTAAACAAGGGCATGTTGTGTTCAAAGGGTAAAAACTTAAATTATGTGGCCCAAGACACAACGGACCGCATTTTGTTTCCCCAAATGCGTTGGAGCCGCAACCATCCTATGCAGCGGGTATCTTGGGATTCGGCTTTTGAAAGGGCCGCGGCGGTTTTCAAGAGTATTATAGATAGGCACGGTCCCGACAGTGTCGGGTTTTATGTCTCGGGGCAATGCCTGACCGAAGAATATTACCTGGTCAATAAACTCGCCAAAGGCTTTATTGGCACGAATAACATAGATACGAATTCCAGGCTTTGTATGAGTTCGGCGGTGGTAGGCTATAAGAAAATGTTGGGCGAGGATTCCGTCCCAATTTCCTATGACGATATCGAACTGTCGGACTGCTTTCTGATTGCCGGGGCCAACCCGGCGTGGTGCCACCCCATACTCTTCCGCAGGATAGAAAAACACAAGGCCGAAAACCCGAACGTGAAAATTATCGTGGTAGATCCTAGAAAGACACAGACTTGTGCCATAGCCGACCTTCACCTCCAGATCCTGCCCGGTACCGATGTCATCCTTTTCAATGCCTTGGCCCGATGGTTGATCGAAAAAAGGAAAATTGACAAAAAATTTATAAAGCAGCACACCTCCAATTTTGAAGCCTGCAAAAAGACGGCCTTTGAGCTATCCCTTAAAAGGGCGGCCGAGCTATGTGGTATTGCGGTTGACGATATTCGAAAGGCCGCGGGCTTTATAGGCAATGCCAAAGCTTTTATTTCGATGTGGACGATGGGACTCAACCAGAGTGTCATCGGGGTGGCTAAGAACATGGCCCTGCTCAACCTGTCCTTGTTGACCGGCCAGATCGGCAAACCAGGGTCCGGACCTTTTTCACTTACGGGCCAACCCAATGCCATGGGCGGTCGTGAGGTAGGGGGGATGGCAAGCCTGCTTGCGGCCCACAAAGACCTCGGAAACCCGAAACATAGAAAGGAAGTGGCCGAATTTTGGGGCTGTAAGGCCATATCGGGCGAAGCCGGCTATACGGCAACCGAGATGTTCGATGCACTGGACCGCGGTAAATTGAAGGCCATATGGATCATCTGTACCAACCCCGTTGTAAGTCTGCCGAACTCGCACAAGGTCGAACGGGCGTTGAAAAAAGCCAGCTTCGTCGTGGTCCAGGACATTTCGCACAGGTCGGAGACGACCCAATTTGCCGACTTGCTCTTGCCGGCCGCCGGTTGGTTGGAGAAGGAAGGGACGATGACGAATTCGGAACGGCGGATCAGCTATTTGCCCCAAGTGATCGACCCTCCGGGGGAAGCGCTTCCCGATGCCGAGATTCTATGGCGTTTTGCCCAACATATGGGGTTCAAGGGCTTTGATTATAAAAACGCGGGGGAAGTTTACGACGAGCACTGCCTGTTGACAAAGGGAACCCATATCGATATTTCCGGATTGTCGCATCGCCGCCTGAAGGACGAAGGCAGTTTTCAATGGCCGGTGCCAGATCCAAAACACATGGGCACCCCCAGGTTGTTTACCGATTTGCGGTTTTATACGAACGATCAAAAATCCCATTTCAATGTCCCTCCCAAACTTTACAACCAATCCGAGGAAACCGATTCAACGTTTCCCTTGATATTGAATACCGGAAGGGTACGAGATCAGTGGCACACGCGCACCAAGACCGGCAAGGTAAAACGCCTGCTTGCCCATATCCCCGAACCCTATCTTGAGATGAACAAGGTAGATGCCTACCTTAGGGACTTGAAGGATGGCGATGTGGCGATCGTAAAAAGCCGTAGGGGGCAGGTTCAGGTGAAGGTAAAGGTGAACTTTGATATTCGGGAGCGCGTGGTCTTTTTACCCATGCACTGGGGCAAGGTTTTAAACAACGATTTTGGCCGGGCCAATAACATAACAAACGATTTGGTCGACCCCATATCAAAGGAGCCTGATTTTAAATATTGCGCGGTTCAGGTGGGGAAGTTCGTAAAACCCAAACAGAAGGTAGTGGTCATTGGGGCCGGGGCGGCGGCCTATCGTTTTGTACAAACGTACCGGGCTACCAACAAGGTAGACGAGGTACACGTTTTTTCAAGGGAGGAGCACCCCTTCTACAATCGGGTACTGCTGCCCGAATACGTAAGCGAGGAACTCACATGGCCGGCCTTGGAAAAACTAAAAAAGGGAGAGGTTAAAAAGCTCGGCCTAAACTTGCATTCGGGGTTGGGAATTACCGAAATAGACAAGGTAAACAAAAAAATCGTCGACGATTGTGGCAAGGTACACAGCTATGATATCTTGATTTTGGCCACCGGAAGCCGGGCCTTTGTGCCCAGTGGCGTCCAGATCAAGCTCCCCGGTCGGTTCACCATGCGCGAACGCGGTGATGCCGATAGTTTGCGAAGGTATTTAAGGGAAACGGGCCTCCCCGCCGAGGAACAGCATGTGGTTATTGTGGGGGGCGGACTGTTGGGGCTTGAGCTGGCAGCGGCCCTCAAAAAAAGAAACATCAACATTAGTATTATCCAGCGGGCGCCGAGGTTGATGGAAAGGCAGCTCGATCCCGTGGCCAGCAGGCTGCTGGCCGAAGACGTATCGGAACGGGGGATCGCCCTTTATTTCGATAATGAGGTGAGTACGGTATTTGAGGAAAGGAAACAAGACCATATTTTGTCGGTAACCCTTAAAACGGGGCGCACCATTGCCTGCAATGCCGTTGTATATGCCATTGGTACAAGGCCGAACATCGAGCTGGCCAAAATGGCCGATATCGATACCAGTAGGGGAGTGGTGGTCAACGATTATTTGCAGACCAGTGCCCCTGATATTTTTGCCCTGGGCGAAATAGCCGAGTACAACAATGCCTTGTTCGGTATTACCTCGGCCGCCGAGCAACAGGCCGATATTGCGGCCAAGTACATTTTAGGCGATTATGGCAGTAGGTACAGGGGATCGGTATTGATGAATATTTTAAAGTTCGAAGACCTCGACCTGTGCAGTTTGGGCATGGTGAACACGCCTGGCAATGATCCGGATTACGAAGAGATTATTTTTATGGATACCAGTAAACGGTATTACAAGAAATGCATCGTGAAGGACGACATCTTGGTGGGGGCCATTTTGATGGGAGATAAAAATGAATTCGCCGAATTTAAACGGCTTATCGAAGACGAAATCGAACTGTCGGAAAAGCGCGATGAACTTCTGAGGGGAAACAGCGCATCGGTACCCCTAAAGGGTAAATTGGTCTGTTCGTGTAGTCAGGTTGGCGAAGGCAATTTGATCGAAACCATAACCAACGGCTGCCATGAGTTTGCCGCTGTTTGTTCTCAGACCGGTGCCGGACTGGGATGCGGGAGCTGCAAACCGGAGATTCAGGAAATCCTGACCGCACAATTGCAGGGAGCGACCCGTTGAAAACGGGGTGGAGGGAACGATATGCGAAGAATAGCGAATGAAATACGATATTGTCATGGGCAAAAACTTACATAGGATAATGATCAAGGGGGGCGTTACTTCGCCAGGGGAACTCAAAGATGGCATTGCCATGCTCGAGGCCGTGGGACTGAAGGAAGTGTTTTTTGGTTCGAGACAGGATTTGTTGTTCCCCTTGGAAGGGGGAGGTGATACCTTTCTCGATAATATCTCAAAATTTGATATCGATGTCGAATCCGATAGAAGCGTACAGAATATCGTATCGTCCTATGTCGCCGCCGATATTTTTGAAATGACCCATTGGTTGAAAGGCTCGACCTACCTCTATATCCTTGAGGGCTTCGATTACGGTCCCAGGCTGAAAATAAACATTACCGACCCAAAACAGCGTTTGGTGCCCCTGTTCAATGGCAATCTCAACTTTATCGCCTCTGAAAACGAAGATTATTGGTACCTGAACATAAAACTGCCGGGCTGGGAAAAGGCAGCCTACTATCCGGTACTGATCTACAGTTGGGACATCACCGCCGTTGCCAAGGCCATCGAAGACCTTTATGAAGATGTGGACAACGTCGATGAGCTCTCGTTCATCTTGAACAAAAGGCTGAATACCAACAGCCGAACGATGGATAGGGTGTTGAAGGTTCCCTATATCAAGTTTCCATACTACGAGGGCATGAACAGAATGGGGCTTGACCAATATTGGTTGGGGCTCTATTGGCGCAACAATAGGTACGACCTGGGGTTCTTAAAGGAGCTGTGTGGTTTTTGTTTGGACAACAGTATCGGCAAGATTTGTATAACCCCCTGGAAATCCTTTATTGTAAAGGGGATAAAAAAATCGGGCCGCGACGGGCTGGAGCGCTTTTTGGGCCAAAGGGGAATCAACGTAAGGCATTCGCAGTTGGAAATGAATTGGCACCTGCCCGTTGATGATCGGGAAGCCCTTGAGCTTAAGAAGTTTTTGGTGCGCAGTTTTGACCAGAATGACATCAGCACCTACGGACTGACCTTTGGAATAAGCAACGACGTAGGCAAGCGTTCCCATTTCGCCTCGGTTATAATCGAAAAAAACGCCCCGCCCTCGATTATAAAAGATTTTGACGTAAGGCCTACCTACAACGTTCTTCATGCAGAGAACTTTGACCCGAACAACCAAAAATATCGTCCATTCGCCCAAGATGTGGATAAAATTGAGCTCCCAGGCCTGCTTATGGAACTCAGTAAAAAATATTTCGACCAACTGGGTTCCGAACCGAAGGTCGTGGCTTCTACCCCGGCAAGCCCAATGAAGGAACAACCTGTTCGCAAGGTCTATCAATGTACCGCCTGTCTAACGGTCTACGACGAGCACTATGGCGATGTAGGTTCGAACATTCCCCCGGGCATTCCTTTTTCCGAAATACCCGAAAGCTATACCTGCCCCGTTTGTGAGACCTCGAAGGCAGGGTTCGAACTGACCGAAATCAGGATATGACAAACAAAAAAACGGCCCATATTGGGCCGTTTGCTATAAATATCAAGCCTGCCACTTATGCGGAAGCCGATTCGGCCTGTGCCTTGGCCTTATTGTTACGTACCCAAAAATAAAGTATGGTAAACAATACGATGAGAATGATCGGGAAAATGGTTATGGTGCGCATGGTTTCCTGCCCGGCCACCAATTCGAGCTCGTCACCGGTCAACCCCCTAGCGGCCACTTTTTCCAGGTCGCTATCGATCCATCTACCTGTTATGGGTTGAAAGATGGTTTGCGAGAACATACCGACGGCTCCCATGATAGATAGGCCCAATGCACCACTTTTTGGAATCTTATCGGCAACGAAGCCGATCATGTTGGGCCAGAAATAGGCAACGCCCAATGCAAAG
The DNA here is from genome assembly GCF_900141855.1 of Pseudozobellia thermophila. Classification (GTDB taxonomy): domain Bacteria; phylum Bacteroidota; class Bacteroidia; order Flavobacteriales; family Flavobacteriaceae; genus Pseudozobellia; species Pseudozobellia thermophila. Next base: position 548,385 of record NZ_FQYU01000002.1, on the reverse strand, counting down.
AAAACAGCGGCTATATAAGCCATTGCCCCCGTTTGTGTACTAAAGAGGTAGATGCCGATGGCCGCCAAAACCGCAGACCCCAATAAAACTCCCGTTTGGTCGAACTTGTGCACCATCTCGCCACCAAAATAGCGGGCAACCGCCATGATACCCGTAACAAGGGCTAGGATGAGCATGGGTTGGGCGCCACTTTTGGCAAGGATGATACTTGACCACTGTTGTGGAATAAATTCAGATGCCGCCGTCAAGGCCATACATACGACCATAAAGAGGAACAGAGGCGAGACCATGGCCTTTAAATTACCTGTAAGTGTGGCACCTTCCTCAACTTTGGCCTTGGGCCAAGATTGTCCGAAGAATAGATAGGCGTAAATAAGGGTCGGGATCATAATGATCCAAATCTGGGTCTCCCAGCTCATTCCCAGGTCGGTTATGAACTTGGAAATCAAACTTCCGACTACAATGCCCCCAGGGAACCACATGTGAAAACGGTTGAGCATCTTGCTCATTCGGGTGCCTTGGTAGGCATCGGCGATCATAGGGTTACAGGCGGCTTCGGTACATCCGTTGCCCAAACCGATTAGCAAGGTCGAGATTAAAAGGCCAACATAGCTGCCTGAATAAATGGTAAGGATTATACCTACGGCATGGGCAAAAAAGGCAAATTGCATAATGGCCTTTCCGCCTACTTTGTGGTAGATCAATCCGCCTATGACCATGGAAATGGGAAAGCCAAGGAACCACATCGAATTGATGAATCCCAATTGCTCGGCCGTTAAGCTAAGTTCTTCCCCGAGTTGCGGTAAAATACCCGCCCTGATACTGAACGAAAAGGCGGTGGTTATCAATGCAAAACAACTTGCATAAAAAAGTCTGTTGGCGTTAGGAGCCGATACATTTGCTGATGTTTCCATACGTTATTATTTGGTTTATTGTTTTTAGGTTGTGGTTTAGAATCTTATGGTTTAGGTGCCTTTTTTTTCGAAAATTGCAACGAAAGATAATCCAAAAATCCGTAATTGATAAAAAAATTGCGCTTTAACCAACAAAATAATTCGGTGAATATGTTAAAGCAACAGCGGGATGGTGTGACAAAAAACACCCCTTGAACTTTGTAAAAAACTCTACAGCAAGCATTAAGGGCTTCCTGTCTTTGCCCAAAACTATTGGGTCAGGGGGCAATTTCGTTAAAATCTGAAATTACGAAAACGATTGAGTAGGATATTATTTATATATTGATAACTTTACTGGATAATCACCAAATTCAACCAATAAAACTATAATAAAATGGAAAAATCATCCAAAAAAATTGAGAATGCCCATAAAGCCACCCATTCGAGAAGGGGGTTTGTAAAGAACAGTGCTCTGTTGGCAGGTGGGGCGATGCTTTTGCCCAATATGCAAATGAGCGGTATGGTCAATGTCTTGGGCAATAAAAAATTGAAACTGGCCCTAGTCGGCTGTGGCGGTCGCGGTACCGGTGCCGCCGTACAGGCATTGAACGCCGACGAGAATGTTGAGCTGGTGGCCATGGCGGATGCCTTTGAAGACCGTTTGAAGAATAGCCTAGCCAATATTTCCAAGGCCATGGGCGAGACCAAAAAGGTCAACGTTAAGGAGAAGAACCAATTTGTGGGCTTCGATGCGGCCCAAAAGGCAATGGACCTGGCCGATGTGGTAATTTTGGCCACCCCACCGGGTTTTCGTCCACAACATTTTGAATATGCCATAAATAATGGCAAGCATGTATTTATGGAGAAACCCGTGGCTACCGATGTGCCCGGCGTCAGAAAGGTATTGGCGGCGGCCAAACTGGCCAAGGATAAAAAGCTGAACGTGGTGGTGGGCCTCCAACGCCATTACCAAGATAGTTACTTGGCAGCTCTCGAACAATTGAAAAACGGGGCCATCGGCGATATCGTATCGGGCCAGGTATATTGGAACAGTGCCGGGGTATGGGTGCGCGAACGCCAACCGAACCAGACCGAGCTCGAATATCAAATGCGAAATTGGTACTACTTTAATTGGCTCTGTGGAGACCACATCCTCGAACAACATATACACAATATCGATGTGGCCAACTGGTTCATCGGGGAATACCCCATATCGGCCCAGGGAATGGGAGGAAGACAAGTAAGGACAGGGAAGGACCACGGCGAGATCTTTGACCATCATTTTGTGGAATACACCTATCCTAGCGGGGCCGTTATTGCCAGCCAATGCCGCCATCAACCGGAAACCATGAGCAGGGTGTCCGAATTTTTTCAGGGTACCAAGGGTACGGTTTCAACCGAAGGCAATAAGGCCAGACTGAAATCCCATGACGGACAAATCCTTTTTGATCATCGCGGTAAGGACGATCCCAATCCCTACCAGGTAGAACATATCAAATTGTTCGAATCCATCCGTAACGGAGGGGTGATAGCCGATGCCGAAAACGGTGCCAAAAGTACAATGAGTGCGATAATAGGCAGAATGGCCACCTATTCGGGCAAGGTTATAAAATGGGACGAAGCCATGCAGTCCAACTTGAAACTGGTGCCCGATACCCTTACCTGGGATTCGCCGGCACCCGTTCAGCCCAAGGCCGATGGAACATACGAGATACCTACTCCGGGCAAGACAGTTGTACTATAAACCGCGCATATGAAGATATCGATTAAATCAACTGTGTCCCTGCTTATGGCAGGGACACTTTTTTGGTCGTGTAGGGATGGCAGCAACGCCCAGGCCGATCAACCGACAAGCCCCCGGCCTAACATCATCTATATTTTGGCCGATGACCTCGGTTATGCGGAAGTAGGGGCCTATGGCCAGGAAAAAATAGAAACGCCCAATATCGATGCCCTGGCAAGCTCGGGAATGTTGTTTACCCAGCATTACAGCAGTGCCCCGGTCTGTGCCCCGGCACGGTATATGTTGCTCACGGGAAAACATGCGGGCCACGCCTATATTCGAAGCAATTCGGAATGGAAGGAACGCGGCGATGTTTGGAACTACAGGGCAATGGCCAAAGACTCGACCCTGGAGGGGCAAGGACCCATGCCGAAATCTACGGTTACTTTGGCGCACCGGCTGAAGGATGCCGGGTATGTCACCGGAATGGTCGGTAAATGGGGTTTGGGGGCGCCGCATACCCATTCGATACCGAATACCATGGGGTTCGATTTTTTCTTCGGATTTAACTGTCAAAGGCAGGCCCATACCTATTACCCATTGCACCTTTATAAGAACAAAGAACGCGTTCATCTGTCCAACGACACCATTGCACCCAACACGCGTTTGCCCGAAGGGGCCGACCCGAACGACCCTGCCAGTTATTCCAACTACACCCTAACGGATTATGCCCCCGACCTGATGTTCAGGGAACTGGGCAATTTTATAAGCGACAATGGGCAGAAGCCCTTTTTTCTTTACTGGGCCACCCCGATACCCCATGTGGCCCTACAGGCCCCCAAGCGTTGGGTAGATTATTATATCGAGAAGTTCGGCGAAGAGGAACCCTACTTGGGCGAAAGGGGCTATTTCCCGCATAAGAATCCGCATGCGGCCTATGCGGCCATGGTTTCCTATCTCGACGAGAACATCGGAAAGTTGGTACGGCAATTGAAAGACGAAGGTATCTATGAAAATACCCTTATCGTATTTACTTCCGATAACGGTCCGAGTTACGCCGGGGGTGCCGATCCCAGTTTTTTCGAGAGTGCCAAGCCCTTTGAGGGCAGTTGGGGTAGGGGCAAGGGCTACCTGTACGAAGGGGGGATCCGCGTACCGATGATCGCCGCCTGGCCCAATAAAATACCCGCAGGAACGAAAAGCGACCTTGTTTCGGCCCATTATGATATGGTGGCAACCTTTGCCGAGGTGGCGGGCTACCCCCTTCCAAAAGATACCGATGGTATCAGCCTATTGCCCACACTGTTGGCCGATGGCGAACAAAGGCAACACGGGTTCATGTATTGGGAATTTCCCAGTTACGGGGGGCAAGTGGCATTGCGTATCGGGAATTGGAAAGTACTGCGCCGCAACCTAATAAACGACGAACCCGAAACCCTTGAGGTCTATGACCTGGAAAATGATCCTAGGGAGCAACACAATGTTGCCGCGCAACATCCCGAAATCGTTCAAAAGGCAGCGGAGATTTTCGAAAGGGAGCGCGAAACACCTGAACTGGCACATTTTAAGATACCTGCCATTGAAAATGGTTTGATTCCTGAAAATAAGGATTAACTTTGTCATTCTACAACTTAAATAGAAACATGCATAGCATTTCCCGATTTTTTCTGGCCACGACGATCATTTCACTGACCGTGGCCTGTAAAGACACCAATAAGAAAACAGCTGAAACCGATAACGGCAATGAAAGGCTTGAAAAAGTAAAGGAGGTGGTGGTAGATACCACCGTCATCACGACAATACCCGAGGGAATCGAAGCACCCGAAGGCATGGTGTGGGTACCGGGAAAGGTATTCGAACAGGGGGCGGTAGCCCAGGACAAGGTGGCCATGGACCATGAGAAACCGGCCCATAAGGTTGCCGTTGATGGGTTTTTTATGGATGTTACCGAAGTGACCAATGCCCAGTTCAAAAAATTTGTTGACGAGACGGGCTACGTAACCGTGGCCGAACGCGAAATCGATTGGGAGGAGATGAAGAAACAGCTGCCGGAAGGCACCGCCAAGCCCCACGATTCCATATTGCAACCGGGCTCCCTTACCTTCAAAAAAACCAAGGGTTCGGTGCCCAACCTTTATGATTTTTCACAGTGGTGGAGGTGGACGATTGGTGCCAGTTGGAAACATCCCAACGGGCCGGGAAGCGATATTAAGGGCAAAGACGACCACCCGGTCGTACATATAGCCTATGAGGATGCCCTGGCCTATTGCGAATGGGCGAACCGACGCCTCCCCACCGAGGCCGAATGGGAACTGGCGGCGAGGGGTAACCATCTCGGTACCATTTACTTCTGGGGAGATGATATGGATGTGCTCAGCCAAAAGGGCAATACATGGGAAGGTGAGTTTCCGGTTACCAATACAAAGCAGGACGGCTTTGAGCGCAGGGCCCCCGTCAAGTCGTACCCGCCCAACGACCTGGGACTGTACGACATGGCCGGTAACGTGTGGGAGTGGACCTCGGACTGGTACAATACCAATTACTATCGTGAGGTGGCCGCACAACATACGATTTTAAAAAATCCCCAAGGGGCAAGTTCTCCCTACAATGAGAGAGACCCGTATGCCAGGGAGAAGGTAATGAAGGGGGGCTCTTTTCTGTGCAACGCCTCCTATTGTTCAAGCTATCGCGTTTCATCGCGTATGGCCACAAGTTTGGATTCGTCCCTCGAACACCTGGGTTTTCGAACCGTCGCCACCGTCGATATGGTCTCAGGGCAATAATTAACTTTATCCTATGCAATTTACGATCGATTTTATACCCGAGTTAAAGGTGGTGTCGCCCGGTAGGATCAATCTGATTGGTGAGCACACCGACTACAACATGGGCTACGTGCTTCCTACCGCCATCGAAAAGAATATTACCTTCGGTTTTCGGAAAAACGGATCCGATACCAAATGCGGTGTTTATAGCAAAACCTTTGATACGGGTTTTGAAATCGACCTGAACGGGATTGCCCGTAGTGGGGTCGAATGGGAGAACTATATTCTTGGCGTATTGAACGAGATTTCGAAACGTACCGACAAGCTCAGGGGCTTCGATTGTATTTTGGAAAGCAACCTCCCCACAGGTTCGGGACTAAGTTCTTCCGCGGCCTTGGAGTGTGGACTGGCCTACGGCTTGAACGAGCTTTTCGATCTGGGACTTACAAAACTTGAGCTGGTACAACTCTCACAGACGGCCGAACATACCTATGCCGGTACCCAATGTGGTATCATGGATCAATACGCTTCCGTAATGAGCAGGGAAAACCACCTTATTTTGTTGGATTGTTTGACCCTGGAGGCCCAATACATACCTATTGATCTGGATCCCTACAAGATCATTCTTTTGAATACCAAGGTCTCCCATAATTTGGCCACGAGCGAATACAACGTTCGTAAGCGCGAATGCGAACAGGGGGTGTCATTGGTCAAGGAGAAGTTCCCCGAGGTCGATTCGCTAAGGGATGTAACCGGAGATATGTTGAAGGCCTGCAAGGATGGTATGCCCGACAAAATTTTTAAAAGGTGTGCCTTTATCGTTGCTGAAAATGCACGCGTATTGCAAATGGCCGATGCGTTTAAGGCCGGGGACCATGCCAAGGTAGGCCAGCTTCTCTATGAAGCCCATCAGGGAATAAGTGAGCTCTATGAAGTGAGTTGTGCCGAATCTGACTTTTTGGTCGATTTTTCCAAATCCTATCCATCGGTTTTGGGAGCCCGACAGACAGGGGGAGGTTTCGGTGGCTGTACCTTGAATATCGTACATCGCGATGCGGTGGCCGAATTTGTCGAAGCGGCCACGCATGCCTACGAGGAAAAATTCGGTATCGTGCTCGAACCTTACGAGGTGGAGCCCTGCGGAGGAACCGGAAGTTTTGTGCCTTAATGTACCGAAGCGTTCAAAAGGGCCTCTTCGAGCTCCAATTTCTTGTGACGGCTTAAGGGAATTTGATTTCCGCACAGCTCTACATGCTGGCTGTTGTACCTTTCGACCCGGTTCAGGTTGACGATATACGACTTATGGATGCGTAAAAAGTCTTCGGCGGGAAGCTGGTTCATAAAGTTTTTCATTGTACTGAGCACCAAATAGGTTTCGCTGTCGGTAATGATTTTCAAGTAATCTCCCAAGCCTTCGATCCAACGAATATCCTTCAAGAATATTTTTACCTTCTTCAGTTTGCTGTTGACAAAGATATGCTCTTCTTCCTCGTCGGTGGCCCCACGGCTTCTCAACAGGGCCTTTTGGATCGATTTGTTAAAACGTTCGGAAGTTATGGGCTTCATGAGATAATCGGTAACATCGTAGTCAAAGGCCTGCATGGCATATTGGGGCTTCGATGTGATCAAAATGATCTGTGGCCTTTCTTCGAGTGATTCTATAAACTGGAAACCGTTGATAACCGGCATTTCAATGTCTAGGAAAACGATGTCCACGTGCTTGTCCGTAAGCCCCTTTTGTGCCTTGATCCCATTTTCGTAATCATCGATCAAAATGAGGTTTTTGTGGTCTTTTATAAGTTTGGATACTGCCGTTCGCTGAGTCTTGGAATCGTCTATAATTACGCATTTCAATATAGATGTACTCATGGTTCATTACTTTGATTGGGGGAAGTGAATTTTTAAATTTGTAATCTCAAAAAGAGTGCACGCAAAGGGAGTGTTAACCCTGAAGGTTATCACTTGAAGTTCGCCCGCTCTAACACAAAGATAGATATAATAACCATTTATAATGTAACCGAGGTTACTTAACTGGCGAATTGTACCTTATTTTTATCGAGTTGGTAATGCGCTACTTGTGGCGATTGAAAATTTTTTAACCGGTTAAGGGCGTTGTTTCGTTTATCCGTAATTCAGCTCCGTTTTTTGGACAAAACGTTTGGATTTTAAGGATATACCGGTCTTTATTGGCGGAGTCGGTACGATTTTGGTTTTTGCGGTCCGTCGAAAAAAAGGGATCTGCGCTGTACTCGCGCTAGGGTAATACCCTGGAGATTTACGCTTTTAAAAGTGAAATTTGCCTATTCGGGTCAGGGGAAGGTTCTTGGGCGAAACAATTTATGGCGGTAACGACGTCCCGAAAGGGGCATCCTTTGCCATAGAGTAAGTTAACGGCTTGATAACCGACAGATAGCTATAACTTTTAATAACTTTAAAGGGATGTTTTTTTGAAAAAAACTACATTTGTTCGTTAATTATTTTAAATGAGTATTGTACTATGGCAGAGAAGATAGAAAGGGTAAAAACGTTGATTATTGGTTCGGGCCCTGCGGGTTATACGGCGGCAATTTATGCGGCGCGCGCCGATTTAAAGCCTGTTTTGTATACGGGTATGGAGCCGGGCGGACAGTTGACCACGACCACAGAGGTCGATAACTTTCCCGGATACCCCGAAGGCATTGATGGCCCGACAATGATGGTACAGTTGCAGCAGCAGGCCGAACGCTTTGGCACCGATGTACGTATAGGAATGGTTACCGCCGTCGAATTAAGCGATCAGGTGGGCGGAATCCATAAGGTGACCGTCGACGATAGCAAGGAGATAGAGGCCGAGACCATAATTATTTCCACTGGGGCATCTGCCAAGTATCTGAATATCCCCAGTGAACAGCGCTTAAGGGGCGGAGGCGTATCCGCATGTGCGGTCTGTGACGGCTTCTTTTATAAGGGGCAGGATGTGGCCATCGTTGGAGCGGGCGATACCGCGGCCGAAGAGGCTTCGTACCTGGCCAATATTTGCAACAAGGTAACCATGTTGGTGCGCAAGGATTATATGAGGGCTTCAAAGGCCATGCAGCATCGCGTCAACAGCCTGGAGAATATTGAAATTAGATACAATACCGAAGTGGATGAGGTTCTGGGCGACCAAGTGGTCGAGGGAATTCGCGTGGTGAACAACCAAACCGGGGAGAAGGAAGAGATAGCCGTTACCGGCCTCTTCATCGCCATTGGCCACAAACCCAATACCGATATATTCAAGGGACAGTTGGATATGGACGAGACCGGGTACATCATAACCCAGGGCAAATCGACCAAGACCAACAGGCCCGGGGTCTTCGCCAGTGGCGATGCCCAGGACAAGGAATACCGTCAGGCGATAACGGCCGCCGGTACGGGTTGTATGGCCGCCCTTGATGCGGAAAGATATTTAGCGACCGTCGAAACTCCGCAGGAGATGGTTTGATAGCTATATTTAATAAGGAAACATAAAAAATCCGGTAAATGCTGTTTACCGGATTTTTTTTGTACATCTGTCGGCACTCAATCGATACGCCTGTAGTTCTCCGAAAATGTTCGATTGCCGTTTTCATCCACGGAAATTTGACTATAACTGTTCTTGTCGAGCTGAAGCTCGAATCGGAATACTTCAACGGTATCCTGAATGCTCATCATTACTTTTGAGCCGTATTCCAAGCGCTCTTCCAAGTAATCGTCCGTGTTGGTATATGAACCGTATCCGAACCATTCGTTCGGATCGTCGGGCGAGTAGCGGGTCCACATTACTTTGCCCTTACTATAGATTTTGACCTGTTGGTACCCGTTGGTATTGGGTATGGTGTCCGATACGTTCCCGTCTTCCCAATTGTAACGGTTAATGAGTTCCCAAGTGCCCTCCAGGGAGGGGGCTTTTTGAGGTTTTGTAGATGTATACAGGGTGGCCGAGACCAAGAATAACATCAAAAAAACCAATCCGAATAGCTTTTTCATGATATAGTGTTTTTAAAGGGTGTGAAATCAAATTGCCTTAATAAGATACGATTATTTTTGAATATTTCGTAAATATTTTCCTCATAAATTGGAATGTTTTTATATGGAAAAAGCTGTTGGACAACGTACTGCCGAGGCAGTGGCCTTGGTAGAATCATACCTTCGGTAGGGGAGAGGACCGCCCTAGATTTTTGGGAGGACGTTGATGCAGTTTAACAAATGGTCGATGTCCTTTTTTTCATGGGCGGCACTTAAGACGATACGGCTCATAATTTGGGAGTCTTCGTCGGGGTAGGCGAAATTGGTCACCACGATATGGTGGGCTTCCAAATATTCGCTCAACTGTACATCTGAAAAGGTAAATGCAGGGTGGTCGGGCATAAAGTGAAACTTTTTCTTATGGACCAGGCCCTTGGTAAAGTAGTCGATGTTTTCCCTCAACAGCCTTCTTTTTTTGGCATAGAGGTCATGGGCGTCGAGTAAGGTGGCCATGGCCGCCGGGCTGGCCGGACTCGCACCTCCGAAGAAAGCGGTCGCCTTTAATAGGTCGATGCGCCGTTGTGTGGCGAATATCGCCCCCGCCTGAATGGCAAATCCCTTGCCCAAGGAACAACAGACCACCAGTTCCTTGGGTTGCAGGGCCCTAAGGGTTTTATATACGCCGCCGCCGTTTTCACCCACGATACCGATACCGTGCGAGTCGTCGACAACAAGGATCAGCTCGCCCAGGGGCAGGGTACGCAACGCTTCAAAGTCGGGATGGTTACAGCCCGAAAAGTCAATGGCATCCAAGAAGACCACGGGGGGTTCACTTTGCTTGGCGGTGCTTAACTGCTCCCTTACGGCTATGTTGAGCGCGGTAAAGGTGGTATAGGTCTTCGTTTCGGTCTGGTAAAGGGCGGCATGGGTATTGGGAGCGTAGAAAAGCGGGTGCTTTTTATTGCGAAAGGTCTGCGAGATAAGTTGTCCGGCAAGGTATCCCGAAGAAAGGGTCAGGGCCTTAGGGCATCCGACCAAGTCGGCCAGATAGGCTTCGGCCTTGTCAAAGATGTCTACCTGTACATTCGATTTTCGGGATGCCCCATAATTGGTGCCGTACCGTTTGACGTTCTTAATGAACATTTCCTGAAATTCGGCATCGGTCTGAAGTCCCAAATAGGCCGTGCCTCCAAAATAGAGGTGGGCATCCCCCTTAATATTGATTACCCTTCCCGGAAACGAATTTATAGAATAGGCCATCACTTCAAAGTTACGCCAGATCCGCCTAATTGGGGAAAAACAAGTTTCCCGCCTTCCTTTATCCCGATTCCATTCGCTATATCCTTCTTAAGCAATAGGGAACCGTCCATATCCACATAATCGAGTTGGGGCAGCATTTGGGCAATGGCCGAAATACCCACGGTAGATTCGGTCATACAGCCCACCATTACCTTTAGGCCCATTTCCTTGGCCTTCTTTATCATGCGGAGGGCCGGGGTAAGGCCGCTGCACTTGGTAAGTTTTATATTGATACCGTTGAAGTACCTTCCGCATTTTTCAACATCTTCCTCAACGATACAGCTCTCGTCCGCTATGACGGGCAAAACACTGGATTCGTGTACTTTTTTCATGCCGTCCCAGTCGTCGGCACGTAGGGGCTGTTCGAGAAACTCGACGCCTAGATCCTTAAGCAAGGGGGCGTTGGCAATGGTTTCCTCGGCCGACCACGCGCAATTCGCGTCGATCCTGAAAATGGCATCGGTATGCTTTCGCAATTCTTCGACGATGGCCACATCGTTGTCGGTTCCTAGTTTTATCTTGTAGATGGGCCAGGGCATTTCCTTCATTTTCGCCACCATTTTATCGATGGGGGCAATGCCGATCGTATAATTGGTTATCGGGTAGTTTTCGTTCGATGTCCCCCATAATTCATATAGGGGCTTGCCCTTTAGTTTGCCGAATAGGTCCCACGCGGCCAGATCCAATGCGCATATGGCAAAGTTCGATAGGTTCTTATCGGTCAAAAATTGGTGGAAGGCCTCGGGACGGTCAAAGTCGTACGACTCGATCTCACTGCGGATCGCGTTGATTTCCTCGGTCATGCTTTCAACGGTAATCTTGTAGTAGGGGTTCGAGGTACTTTCGCCATAGCCTGTCTGGCCGTTCAACCCAAGGGCGACGACAAGGGTGTCCTGATAGTCGTGTGACTCGCGCGATATACTGAATGTGTGTTTTAGTTCAAGTACGTATTTTTTGAGGGATAATTGCATACTTAGGGTTTTATGGGTACGAAGATAAAAAGACCTTGGTTGAAGACGGGGCCCAGAACACAAATTTTTAAAGAAAAAGGCCCGATGGGGAACCACCGGGCCTTGGTAAGCCGGAGATGATTCGGTCAATATTGGTGAACGCTTCCCGAAACCGATTTTTTGGTCGATACATTGGGATCGCCCGAGTAGGATATGTTTCCGCCGCTGGTGGCATCGGCGGTCAATGATTCCGATACCCTGATCTGCACGTTGCCCCCGCTACTGGCATCCGCATTGCAGGTTTTGGCCTGTAAGCCTTTGGCATTGACGTTACCTCCCGAACTGACGTCTACGTCCACGTGGTCCGCCTGCCCTGAAATCGTGAGGTTCGCCCCGCTACTGGCATCGACTTCCAAGGCCTGGGAGGTCACGTCGACGTGTAGCAAAGCGCCGCTACTTCCGTCGATTTCCAAAGCATTGCCTTCGATGGGGGCCGTCGTTTTTAGGTGGGAACCGCTTGACGCCTTCAGTGCGGTTATTTTAGGTAGCGATACATAAACGTTTTTTGTGGCCCTACCGATATTCTCCTCGGCGTGTATGCGCAATTTACCATCCTTGATATCGGTAGCGATCAGGTCGATAATGTTTTCGTCGCCTTCAACCTCGATTTTATAGAGGTCGCCCGGACTTACATAGACGGCTAGGCCTTCGGAGGCCGAGACTTCCGTAAAATCGGCCGTAACCTTACGGCTTTCCTTCACTACATGGCCGTTGCCCGGTTTACCGGTGCCAAAATCGCCGATATTAATGTCGAATCCGCAAGAAGACAGAAAAACGGCTACTATAAAAGCAATTGCTATTCGTACTAGAGTTGTCATGACTGTTCGTTTTTTGATTGATTTTGATTGTTTTTGATGGTCGCTTGTTCAACCGACCCGGTAAAGTTGTTCATTATAGACGAATTACCTTAAAAGTTGTTACCGAATCGTACAATTTAAAGACCGAACCGTTATGTGCCCTACTCGTCGATTTCATGACCTTCTTCCTTTCCGTTAATATTGATGTCGACGTTGTCTTCGTGGTCCTTTGCCTTGATCCGAACTTCGTCCTTGTCAATTTTCATCTGAAAGGATTCCCCGTTCTCGTCCTTGATATGGATGTCTACCCCGTTTTTGTCGATTTGGATCCGATTTTCTTCTTCCTGCCCAATTTCCTCCGGACAATTTTGGCATTTCAGTTCGCCGTCCCTGCCCATCTTCCATATATAATCTTCGGGAGTGTCGATAGCTACGTCCCTCTCCGATCGTATCGTCCAATTGCGCCGGTTGGAAGGGTCGTATTTGAGAAGTTGTCCGGCGGGCAGGTAGAGATTGACCCTTACTTCCTGGTCGTTGAACTTGCTTTGGTCGGCCGTAGTCAGGTAATTGTTGAACATGAGGGTGTTGCCTCTTTGTTCGTATTCGTATACGATCTGTTCGGCGGTATTTCGGGCTTCGTGGAACGACGGACCGTTCGCTTCCTTGCGAATGGATATTCGGGCCAAGGTATCGTTCGATTTTTTGATGTTGAGCCGAACATCTTCCGATTGCAACATAGGGTTTCCTTCGTCATCGTAGACCATTATCATATCGTTCATGCGCACGTGCTCCCCATCGTCGTAAAATTCGGAGGAGACCAATTGGATGTTAAGGGTGTCTTGGCGGCTTTTGAGGTAGATCGGGTTTTCGTCGGTAACACTGCCGGTAAAGGCGTGGGAGGCCGCTTCCCGTACGCCCATTACGATAAGTGAGATCAGGCAGATCAGCCATAGGCCCAAAAGTGAGAACTTGGCAATAGGGCCGATCGACTTTAAATTGTTGACCAGGATCTTGAGCCCTAGATAGAGCAGGAAGAAGAAAGGAATGCCTATGACAAAGAAAAACAACAGGGACAGAAACCAAACGGGCGCGCCGGTTATGTTGTCTATGACCCCATGAACGCCGGGCAGGCTGATCCAATCCAGGGTGCCGACGGTAAGCATGCCGATGAACATGCCTATTATGGCCGCCGCACCGATAATTACGAGTATGATGCCGATAAATTTTCCGAATACCTTGAAGAGAAACATAATAATATCCCCCAGGGTATCGAAGAACGATTTTCCACCGTTCTTAACCTTGTTGGTCACACCTTCGTAATCGACGCTCTTGATTTTTTGGGCAACATCATCAAAGCCTTCCTTGACCTTGCGTTCTATATTGCTGATGTTGATGTCCTCCCCCCGCATGTCCAATTTCTCCGAGGTCGTTTTGGCCTCGGGGATAAGCAACCATAGCAGTCCGTAGATGATGATAAAGGCACCGGTAGATCCCACGGTAAGTATGATCCACAGCAATCGGATCCATAGGGGGTCGATGTTAAAATAGTGGCCCAGCCCCGAAGAAACGCCGGCGACATATTTGTGCTCCGTGTCGCGATAGAACTTTTTGGCCCTTTTGCGTCCGGCTGCTTTTTTACCGGGTACGGGCTCGTCCTCAAAAATATCCTCATCGACCATGTAATCTTCGGGCTGCCCCATAATGGTAATGACTTCGTCCACTTCCTTGAGGGTGATCACCTGTCTTTCGTTTTCGAGCTTTTCGTGAAAGAGCTCGGCGATGCGGGCCTCGATATCGGCCAAAATCTCTTCACTGCCCGGGGTGTTGGCGAACGAACGTTTTACCGACTCCAGGTAACGCTGCATTTTGTTGAATGCTTCCTCATCGATGTGAAAAAGCATGTTGGCGAGGTTAATATTTACAGTTTTGTTCATTGTCTTTATTTTTTACCCTGCACTTCTCCGTTTTAAGGGGTACAAGGGGCGTTCTTTAGGGTTATTTGTTATTGGTCACTAGGTTTGTTGCCGTTCTTAGCTCGTCCCACGTGGCATCGAGTTCCTTTAAAAAGAGTTTCCCGGTCTCGGTGAGGGCATAGTATTTTCTTGGTGGGCCCGAGGTAGACTCTTCCCATCGGTAGCTTAAGAGACCTGCATTTTTAAGGCGGGTGAGGAGCGGGTATATGGTGCCCTCGACCACCAGCATTTTGGCATCTTTAAGGGTTTCCAGAATCTCGGAGGCATACTTGTCCTTTCCGTTTAGAATGGACAGGATGCAGTATTCCAGAACACCTTTGCGCATTTGTGCTTTTGTATTTTCTACGTTCATAATTTCATTTTGCTTTTTATGCAGTTCCTTTCCGTTCGGGGAACGCGATGATCTTAAAAATGTGGCCTGCATGAATTGACTGTTCGTTTTTTGATCGATGAATAAACATTTTGATTGCGATTGATGAATAGACTCCTATAGATTCAGGTGTGATGAAGACCTGTTGTTGCTACTTGATGAATTTTATGGTCAAAGGGTATTCGAAATACTGCCCTTCGTTGGTTTTTATGGTGGCCAATATGGTGTACACGACGTTCACAATAAAAAGGGCGGCCTTTGCCAAGCCCGCCAGACTTAAGGGGATTAACCACGAACCAAACTTGAAATCGTCGGTGTTCAGGTTGATCGAAAAACTGTTGTAATTCGATAATTGGTCGAGGCCCAAAAAGCTGAAATTCAATATTTCGGGAAAAAAACCTACCAAGAACGGAATGCTGATCGCACCGAGTACAATGGAATAGAGCAGTAGGCTCATTTGAAAGTTCAGGGCCTGCTTTCCATTGTGGTCCACAAAGGCGTATTCGTTCTTGTTGGCCGTCCAGAGTACCAAGGGGATGATAAAATTCCCGAACGGAACCACGAACTTTGAAAAGGTCGACGCATGTATCAAGGCCGATAAATTTCTTTCGTGTTTGGTGAGTGTACTTTCCATGGCTTAGTAATTTCTTATGCAAATATATGGCTAAAAAAAGGTACTATGTAAAACAAAGTACTGAAATTTAAGAAATAATTAACATTTATAAACCCGGTTATTTTCTCTATTTTTACACAAAATCGAAAGTATAATGGGCGTTTCCGCAGGAAAATTCAATAAATTCACTTTTTTTAAATTGCCTGCCGCTTGGTGGACCGGGGTACGGGTAAAATCGATTAGCGACCAAAAATGCGTGGTAACCGTTAAATACGGTTGGCGAAACCAAAACCCTTTCAAATCGATGTTTTGGGCAGTACAGGGTATGGCCGCCGAACTGAGTACGGGTGCCATGGTCATCGATAGAATACAGCAAAGCGGAAAAAAAATTAGTATGCTGGTGGCCAACAACAAGGCCAATTTTTCCAAAAAGGCCACGGGAAGGATCACCTTTACCTGCGAAGACGGTCATTTGATCCAAGAGGCCATAGACAAGACCGTGGCCACGGGCGAAGGCCAGGCGTTTTGGATGAAGTCCGTCGGGGTGAACGAAGAGGGGGTGGTGGTATCGACCTTTCACTTTGAGTGGACGATCAAACTGAAACAATAACTTTCCGAATACCAAAAGACATTGAAAAAGCGTGTAATCCCATGTGCCGGGAACAAACGGATCCCGGTCGAGCTACTATGTCTTGCCAATTTTTAATTAAAAAACAGGGTTGGTAGATACAATTCCCTTTTTGCTCTAGACAGTGTTCGGGGGCATCTATTAAGATTGGCTTTCCTTTCTATTTTGGGCACTTTTACGGGGCTTGAAATGGGGCTACCCATTTTATAACTTTAATAAAGTAGCATTGAACTATGAAGAAAGCCTTGATTTTTTTATCTGTACTTGCATCGGGTATGGCTTATGCCCAAGAGACCGATGGTGTTTATGTTGATGCACAATTACTGCCCGGTTCCGACGTAGGAAGCGTCTTGAAACTGGAAGCCGGCCTAACCGTTCCCCTAATCAATACCGCCAAGGAAAAGTTGACCCTCGGAGGCAAGGTCCAACAAACGGCTTTCGATTTTGTCGACAAGGATGTGCCCTTCGAAACCGATCAGATTGAAAACTTCAATTCCTTTGGCATAAAATTCACCTACCAAAGAAATTTAAGCGATACCTGGGCCCTGAACTTGATGGGCGAAACCCAGATCGCTTCCAATTTCGATGAGAACGAAATAAAGACCGATGACATATTTTTTAACGGTCTGCTTACCTTCGACAGGTATAACGACGAAAACAATTCGATGTGGACCTTTGGTGCGGCCTACGACATTAGGTATGGCCTGTACTATCCGATTCCGGTACTGGCCTATACCAAAAGAATGGACGAGGCCTGGGCCTATAAATTGGGGGTGCCCGATAGCCGGGTCAAATATTCCGTGGGGGGCAACCACGAGTTTGAGGGCTTTGCCACACTTACGGGCTTTACCGGTAACATCAACGACGATATTGACATATACAAGCAAGAGTATACGGGTACGCTAAGGCAAACCAATGTCCTCTTGGGCTTGGGGTATACGCTGCGTTTCTGGGACCGTTTTAAGGCGACGCTAGAAGGGGGGTATACGGCGTACAACCAGATGCAGGTGCGCGATTATGACAATGAGCTGATCTACGATTTTGAAATGCCCAATAGCTTCTATTTAAACGTCGGCCTGAAATACACCTTTGACAGCAAGGCCCGGGTCAATAGGGTGTACTGATCCTAGGCCAACGGTCCCAAGGTGTGGGACGAACGCCATTGTTCTTGGTGCCCATGGTGCGGTAAGGCTTTATTTTTCCCGTCATTCTTGTTATATTTATTGGATGGGCCAAGGTGTTTTTGTAACAAAAGGAAAAACTTGGCTACGTATACGGTAAACTAAAAATAGGAATCGCAACTATGAACGCACACGAAATAGATTACCAGATTTACGGGGAGGAAATGCAATATGTCGAAATCGAACTCGACCCGCAAGAAGCCGTAGTGGCCGAGGCCGGTAGCTTTATGATGATGGATGCCGATATAAAAATGGATACTATTTTCGGCGATGGCTCCAATCAGGACACCGGGGTGTTGGGAAAGATTTTCTCCGCCGGAAAACGCATCCTGACGGGGGAGAGCCTCTTTATGACCGCTTTTTTGAACATTGGCCAAGGGAAAAAGCAAGTGAGTTTCGCATCACCGTACCCCGGCAAGATCTTGCCCATTGACCTGTCAGAGAAACAAGGCAAGTTCATTTGTCAAAAGGACGCTTTCCTCTGTGCTGCCAAAGGGGTTTCGGTGGGTATCGAGTTTTCGAAGAAATTGGGCCGGGGCCTGTTCGGTGGCGAAGGCTTTATCATGCAGAAATTGGAAGGCGACGGAATGGCCTTTGTCCATGCCGGGGGCACCATGGCCAAAAAAGTATTGGCTCCGGGCGAAGTGCTTAAGGTCGACACGGGCTGCATCGTTGGTTTTACCAAGGATGTGGACTACGATATTGAATTCGTCGGAGGAATAAGAAATACGGTGTTCGGAGGCGAAGGCCTCTTTTTCGCCACCCTGCGGGGTCCGGGAACGGTATACGTGCAATCCCTTCCCTTTAGCCGATTGGCCGGACGGGTTTTGGCCTCGGTGCCCCGTGGGGGAAAAGACAAGGGAGAAGGTAGTATCTTAGGTACGCTGGGCGACATTGTGGGCGGGGACAATAGGTTTTAAGGGCCTTGAAAACAATTTAATAACAAAAAAAGTTTGGATTGTTCCTGTCGAAAACCCTAGATTTGGTCCTGTTGTACATTTTGATTTTTCTACCCTAAATTTTTCGTATGAAGCCCACTGTCCATTCTGAACTTGTCGTTTGGGTCATAGACGACGATTTTGTTTCCCTTTTTGCTACGCGTTACGGAATTGAACAGTGGAACAGAAAATGCAGGGTAGTCGATTTTGACAATGCCGAAACGGCCTTGAAAATTTTTTCCGATACCTTGGAGGAAGGGGGCGAAAAACCGGATGTCATTCTCCTGGATCTGATAATGCCCGATATGGACGGCTGGACCTTTCTTTCCAAATTTGAGGAAATGTACGATGGGACCTCGGGCACCGACGTCTATATTCTTTCGGCCTTTACAAACTCCAAGGACCGCAAGAGGGCCAAGGAGCACCCATCGGTAAAGGGACATTTTGACAAGCCCTTGTCGAAACACCTCTTGGAGGAGGTCTTCACCAAAAATTACTCTTAAACCAGATCGTCAACCTGTTTTGCCCGGTTTTCCTTCCGGATCCGGCAATGCGAAAATACGTTCCGTTTAAAAAGGGTTGCCGCCTTCCCGGTCGCTAGGAAAGGCGTTTTTTGAAGGCCGCAAATTTTTGCCGTCCGGTTGAATATTCCCTATCTTGGGAGGATGAAATAATGGAATTTATGGCGAACTATAATATCGACGCAAAAAAGGACATGACCTACGATGCCATAGTAATCGGCTCCGGGATCAGTGGGGGTTGGGCGGCCAAGGAGCTGTGCGAAAAGGGCTTGAACACCTTGGTACTCGAGCGGGGAAGGATCGTAGAGCACGTGACCGACTATCCGACAATGAACCTGGATCCCTGGGATATGGATTATCGAGGCAGGTTAACCCCGGAACAAAGAAAAAAGCACTACAAAAATATACGTTCAGGTTGGGTAGGGGCCGATACCGAGCATTTCTGGGCCGATGATGAGGCCAATCCCTATACGGAGGTCAAGCCTTTTCTCTGGCTTCGCGGCCATCAAATGGGAGGAAAATCCTTGTTGTGGGGAAAACAGACCTACCGCTGGAGCGACCTCGACTTCGAGGCCAATGCGAAGGACGGCCATGGGGTCGATTGGCCCATTCGTTACAAGGATATCGAACCGTGGTATACCTATGTCGAAAAATTTGCGGGTATCAGTGGCGAGGCCCTCGGCCTGCCCCAGCTTCCTGACAGCCATTTTTTACCGCCCATGGAATTGAACTGTGTCGAAAAACACATCAAGGGTAGGATCGAAAAGAACTTTCCCGGTAGAAATATGATCATCGGCCGTGTGGCCCACCTTACCCGCCCCCTAAACGGCAGGGGCCAGTGCCAATACCGGAACCGGTGCAGCAGGGGATGTCCTTACGGGGCCTATTTTAGTAGCAATGCCGTTACCCTCCCTGCCGCAAACGCTACGGGCAAGCTTACCATTAGGCCCTATTCCATAGTTCAATCGGTTGTTTATGACGATAAAAAGGGCAAGGCCACGGGGGTCCGAATTATCGATGCCGAAACCAATGAAGATTTGGAATATTCGGCAAAAATAATCTTCGTAAACGCCTCGACGCTCAGTACGACACAGATATTAATGAACTCGGTCTCGAATCGCTTTGAGAACGGTTTGGGTAACGACAGTGGTGAATTGGGGCACAATTTAATGGACCATACCTATAGGGTCGGAGCCTCCGGTATCGTCGATGGTTTTGACGACAAATATTACAAGGGAAGAAGGCCGAACGGAATTTACATTCCCCGATACGTCAACCTCGACGAAAAGACGAAGTCCGATAAGTTCTTACGTGGGTTTGGCTACCAAGGCGGAGGTTTTCGAGGAGGTAATGCCGCCAATATAGAATCCTTCGGTGCCGAATATAAGGACAGTATCCTAAAACCGGGACCCTGGGAGTTCTTTATAACCGGCTTTGCGGAGTGCCTGCCCTATCACGACAACAAAGTTTCGCTCAACAAAGAGGTATTGGACAAATGGGGGCAACCTACCTTGTCCATAGACGCCGAATTCAAGGAAAACGAAAAGGCGCTCAATAAGCAGATCCAGGAAGATGCCGTGGAAATGCTCGATAAGGCAGGGCTGAAAGATATTGTCGGATTCGACAACGAGCATCCACCGGGGTACGGCGTACATGAAATGGGAACGGCCCGAATGGGTAAAGACCCCAAGACTTCGGTGTTGAACAAGTTCAATCAGGTACACGGGGCAGAGAATGTATTTGTTACCGATGGCGCCTGTATGACGTCTTCATCATGTGTCAATCCTTCGCTTACCTATATGGCCCTGACGGCAAGGGCCGCCGACCATGCCGTATCGGAATTGAAAAAACGAAACCTATAGTTATGGACAGGAGAAAAGTATTAAAGCAAACCGGACTATTGGCAGGGGCCACTGTTTTCGGCCCCTCCCTCTTTTCATTGTTGCAATCGTGCAGGGAAGAGCCGCGATTGGATTGGAAGCCTGAATTTTTTACCGAGGAGGAAGCGCTTACCATAGCGGCCCTATTGGATGCCATACTGCCTCGTACCGAAACACCGGGAGCCTTGGATGTAAAGGCCGATATGTTTATCGATAAGGTGATTGCGCACACCTACGATGAAAAGGAACAGCAGGGGATGCGCGACCAAATAGCGGAATTCAATGCGCAATGTGTAAAAAAACACGGAAGTAATTTCAGTGACCTTGGTGAAGCCGAAAAAAACGAGGCGCTGAAAACGGCCGAAGCTAATTCGGGCAAGTTCAGCCGGGGGGTATGGGGAACCGCAGTGGGCGAACAAGAACCGATAGGTTTTTACCGGGCCTTTAAGTCCATGGCCCTATGGGCCTATACCACATCCGAGGAAATAGGGGAAAAAGTATTGAACTACGATCCCATACCCGGTGGCTACGAACCTTGTAAGCCGCTTTCTGAAGTGGGCAATCGTTGGAGCCTATAATCTTATGACCCAATGGAAAATAGTAGAGTTAGAAATATTAAGAAGGAGGTACTTTCGGATAATTGGTACACCCTCAACAAATTTACCTTTGAGTACCAAAGGGACGATGGTACGTGGGAAACCCAGCAAAGGGAAGCCTACGATCGCGGCAATGGCGCCGCCATATTGCTTTACAATCGCGAAAAGGGAACGGTAGTACTGACCCGCCAGTTCAGGATGCCGACCTACATCAATGGCAATGCCGATGGCATGATGATCGAGGTGTGTGCCGGATTGCTCGATGGGGATCATCCCGAAGATTGCATCAAAAAAGAAGTGGAGGAAGAAACGGGCTACCGTATAGACAAGGTAGAAAAGGTTTTCGAATCCTACATGTCGCCCGGTTCCGTAACGGAAATACTTCATTATTTTATCGGGGCCTACGAAGAAAAAATGAAAGTGGGCGAAGGGGGAGGAGCCGACGACGAGACCGAGAATATCGAGGTCTTGGAGTATAAGCTGGAAGACGCCCTCCATATGGTAACGACCGGCGAGATCAAGGACGCGAAGACCATTTTGCTGCTCCAGTATGCCCAGATCCACAAACTGGTCTGAAAAGGCCTAGTACGTATCCCTGACCTTTTCCAAGATCGACTGCATCCTTTTCTTTACTTCCGACGAAGGGTGCCTAAAATGGTTGTTCATAAAACTGAAAATAAGGGTCTTTCCCGATTTTGTGATCAGGTAACCGCTCAGGCAGTGGTTGTTGCCCAAGCTGCCCGTTTTTGCATAAATATAGGGCTCGGGGTCGCCTGGGTACCAATTTTTGAGGGTGCCCGATTCCCCTCCGATGGGAAAATAACCGAACAGCTGCGCGCGTGGCACTTCCAAATACATCCTGTGCAGCACGTGCACCATAGATTCGGGGGTGAACAGATTGTATCTCGAAAGTCCCGAACCGTCTACCCAACGGGGCTCCTGTCTTAATCCGGGCAATAAGGTGCCTAGCACATGTTCGCGGGCCCGCTCACTGCTTAGCGTATCCGATAGGGTGGAAGAGGCAAGTATTAGGAGTTGTTCCGCAAGAAAATTGTCACTTTGGTGCATCATTCTTTTGTAGACCGTGTCCGAAGCGATGCCGTAGAAAACCTTTTTTTCACCTATGGGCATTTTGTCGACAAGCCTTAGCTCCTTTCCCAATTCCCGTTCAAGCAAATGCCTCGTAAGCTCTTTGCTGCCCCTATAGGGAATTTCAAGGGTGTCTTGCCGCGAAGGGTCGAAGTAAAAAATGTTCCTTTCGATTTCCCTGTTTTTGGAGGTACGGACCATGACCACACTATCCTTGAAATAGATCGGGCTCGCCTGTAGCCCCTGGTCGTTGCGTAGGGTAAGTACGTTGCCGTACAAAGGCAGGGACGAGCGTTCGGCCTGATAGTAATATTGATAGTCTCCCCACGACCAACCGGGACCGTATTTTTCGTCTTCGAGGTTGTCTAGGAACAGGGCGATATGGGCCTGCGACTTAAGGAAACGCATAAGCCCCTTGTCTTCAAAATAGGGGTGGAGCAAGGTGGGGTTTCCGGTACCTTCTATAAAAAGGGTGTCGTTCTCAAAGACATACTTTAGGGCCGGGATACTATCGGGCAACATATGAAGCGCCGCGTACAAGGTGAAGATTTTGGTATTGCTCGCCGGTGTAAAATACTTTTGGCCGTTGTATGAGACCAGGGTATCGCCAGACCCGGGATCGAAGAGGACAAAACCCGTGAACTGGTTTTGGTAAAAGCTTGAACCTAGGATGCTTTCAGTATTTTTTTTAACGATTCTCGAGCCGCCCGCACAACCCGTTAGTACGAGGGCCAGTATGAATGCAAAGAGGAACCTGATCATTTTTACCATTGGTTTTAGCCCCAAAAATAGGGCATTTAACAAGAATTTGGCTAACTTTTAACAGCAAAGGAACAATAATGGAAATACATTAATGTTTAACTTTATACGTGAATGATTACTATAAGAGAAACAATTAACTAAACATATTGAAATATGGCAAGAGCTATGCTTGAGTACAGTAAAACAGTGCTGAAAAAAGTTAGTTTCGATTCAAAACTGTTTTTAAAAGAACTAAAAAAAGCGGTAAATAGATTGCTCCCCGAAGAAATCGAAGAACTTAAACTCTGGTTACAACAGTTTACGACCGACAAACCGGAACTTCAACAAAGTTTAATTTATTTGAAAGTATAACTTACAACGATTATAAAGCCCTCTGAAAAAGAGGGCTTTTTGTTTTCCATGGATGGGGCGACAAGATAAACCCCTTTTGCGATACTATTTGTTCAAGGGGCTCACGATCTGTACGTCCTGAAAGGCGATGGCACCCCTGACTATACCCAAAATGACATCGCGCAGCGCCTCTGTAATTTGGATCTTTAATTCGCTTTTGTGGTAAATTAGGCTAACTTCCCTGGCCGGGGAGGGACTTTCAAAAAACTTGAGTTTTTCCTTTTTGCCTTCATCGAGCTCCAAGGTATTTAGATAGGGCAACAAGGTCATGCCCAAACCTTCGTCCGCCAAATTTATCAAGGTCTCGAAACTGCCGCTCTGTAGGCTGAAACGCTCATCGTCAAGACTGCGCGATGCCTTGCACAGGTTGATGACGCCGTCCCTAAAGCAATGTCCGTCCTGCAACAGGAGTACATCGCTTATACTGAGGTCTTCGGGCCTTAGTTTCGGCAACTTGTTGAGTCGATGGTTCTGGGGGACATAGCCAACAAAGGGCTCGTAATAAAGCGGGCGTTCCTTGATGAACTCTATTTCTAGGGGTGTGGCCGCAATACCGGCATCAAGATGCCCGTCCTGTAGGTTGCGAATAAGGTTTTCCGTACTCTGCTCCTTGATGATTAGGTTGACTTTTGGATACCGGTTGATAAAGGTCTTTAGGAACATGGGCAGGAGCGTGGGCATTACCGTAGGGATGATGCCCAAAACATAATCCCCTCCGATAAAGCCTTTTTCCTGGTCGACGATATCCTGTATACGATTGGCCTCGTTTACGATATTTTTGGCCTGCTTCACTATTTTTTTGCCCACTTCGGTAATGGTTATGGGCTTTTTGCTGCGGTCAAAGATCAGCACGTCGAGCTCGTCTTCGAGTTTTTGGACCTGCATGCTCAAAGTAGGTTGGGTGACAAAACTTTTTTGGGCCGCCAAGGTAAAATTTTGGTACTCGGCAACCGCCAGTACATACTGTAATTGGGTAATCGTCATAGCACATAAATTAAAGCGATAAAATTATAAAAAGTATCAATAAACCTTATGGAGATTTACGCTTTATATTTTTTAATTTTATGGTGGATTTAAATAGAATACATTATGAAACTAAATAGTATAGGACTAAGCGAAAAGGATTCAAAAACGATCAGCGACGATCTTAACGAACTTTTGGCCAACTTTCAGCGGTATTACCAAAACCTAAGGGGTATTCACTGGAATATTAAGGGAAAGCGATTTTTTGAACTGCATCCCAAATTCGAGGAACTCTATGACGATGCCAATATGAAGGTAGACGAGATCGCCGAAAGAATACTGACCCTGGGGGGCGTGCCGCTGCACACTTTCGAGGACTATATCGAAAATGCAAAGGTCCCGGTAGGTCGGAACATTTCCAAGGACGAGGATGCCATTCGACTCATTGTAGATTCCCTAAAAGACCTTTTGGTCATCGAAAGACGCATTTTAAATGCCTCCGACGAGTCTGGCGATGAAGGTACCAATGCCATGATGAGCGATTTTATCACCGAACAGGAGAAAACGGTTTGGATGATGAAAGCCTGGTTGGCCGAGGAGATTTAATAACCGGTAAAACTGATTTGAAGGCCCCGCCGATAAGCGGGGCCTTTTTTTGCTTAAAACCGAATGTTGAATTCCAGGTCTTCATCGGCAACCTCAAACTTGGCATCGGCAAAAACCGGAGGACCGTAAAGGTTGATATCCCCGGTTTGTCCGTAACTTTCAACGGGCATACCCGATACGTCAAAGTCCATTCTCTTGTTATCGTTACTGTCGTGAATGAGGAGCACGGCATACGTTCCGGGCTTGACATTCTCGAACCTAAGGCTAACATCGCCCTTCTTGGCCGGACTTTCGGCATGGGCCACCCCGACACCCTTCATAAAGGTAGCTTCGGTATGGAGTGAGGCCAAGATAGAACCCTGGTCCGAGAGTACGTTCTCGATCTTCAGGGTTATATGGGCACCTTCTTGCGCTTGGACACCGGCACCGAATAGAGCCAAAAGGAGCACGAGGACTAGAGCGGATCGTTTCATATTTAAAGTTTTTGTGGTTAATGAAGTAAAGGTCGACCAAAGCATCGGATAAAGACAACCTAACTTACCCAAGTGTCGAAAAGGGCGGGCGAATTGAATATTTCGGCCCCGAAGTTGGTATGCGTATTATAATTAACTTTACCTACACTCACATTATTCCGCTTTTATGAAAACACCAGAGCTTTCCGAGATAGGCAACATGCTAGAAAAACAGGGGTATATAAGTAACGGTTCGATCGCCATGTCCATTTTCTTGGCCATGCAATTGGAAAAGCCCTTGCTCATCGAAGGCCCGGCCGGCGTAGGAAAGACCGAGATCGCCAAGGTGATGGCCAAGGCCTTGGACACCAACTTGATCCGCCTTCAGTGCTATGAGGGACTCGACAGTACCCATGCCCTATACGAATGGAACTACCAGCACCAGCTCCTCTTCCTAAAAATGCAGGAAGCCTCGGGCCACGACCCGAAAATGCTAGAGGAAACCATATTTTCGGATAGGTTTTTGTTGAAGCGACCCGTTTTGCAGGCCATATCGCAGAAAAGGAAACCGGTGTTGCTGATCGACGAGATCGACCGGGCCGATGAGGAGTTCGAGAGCTTCCTGCTCGAGGTGCTGTCCGACTGGCAGGTGACCATCCCCGAGATAGGAACCATTAAAGCGGCCCAAAAGCCCCAAATAATTCTTACCGGCAATCGTACCCGCGAACTGTCGGAGGCCCTGCGCAGAAGATGCCTGTACCTGTGGATAGACTATCCCGACTTTGAAAAGGAGCTGGCCATCGTCAAGGCGAAGGTACCCGAGATCGATGCAAGATTGGGCGAGCAGATCTGTACCTTTATGAAGGAACTGCGTCAATTGAAACTGGAGAAAACGCCCGGCATATCGGAAACCATCGATTGGGCCAGGGCCTTGGCCGGTATGCACCTGGGCCATTTGGACAGGGAAGTGGTCGAAAACACCCTGGGGGTTGTACTTAAGGATTGGCAAGACATGCGCCATACCCAAGACGCGCTATCGGAACTTCTGGAAAAGACCGGTGTAACCTCCCGAATCGGGTAATTTTATCCTCCCTCTATGAAAACACCCTTGATACGGCACCAAACTGAAATTTCGGCCCACGTGGTCCTGCTGTGCCGTTATTTGAGAAAGGAAGGGTACTCCCTTGGGGTCGCCGAGGAAGCCGATGCCATGAAGGCCCTTGAAAGACTTCCTATCGATAAGGAACAGAACTTTGTCATGGCCTTAAAGGCGGTATTGGCCAAAAACAGCCATCAGTATCTCAACTTTGACGGGCAGTACGACGAATTCAAGCGCCAACTGGCCAAGGCGTCCGATTCAAAAATTAAGGAAACTCCCAAAAAGAAAGATAAAAAATCGAAGGCCGAAAGGGAGCAGGCGCGTTTCGATGCCCTGAAAAATTGGTTGAACCTAAATCCGTCCGAAGAAGAAAAGCAAGTGGCCTCCTATAGCGATATGGAAGTATTGGGCAAAAAGCATTTTTCCGATTTGAGCGAGGACGAGATCAAATTGATGATGCGATTGCTCAAGATTCTGGCAAGGAAGGTAGCACACCGAAAGAGCCGGCTTCGAAAAATTTCCAAGCGGGCACGCCAGCTCGATCTAAGACACACCGTGCGTGGCAGTATGCGAAGCGGGGGAAGCTTGCATAACCTGGTCTACAGCGAGCGAAAAAACAAAAAGCTCAAATTGGTGCTCTTATGCGACGTGAGCCAGTCGATGGACCTCTACAGCCGCTTTCTCGTCCATATGATCTATGCCTTTCAAAATGTATACGATCAACTGGAAACCTTTGTCTTTAGCACTGCCCTGCACCGGGTGACCTCCATTTTGGAGAACAATGGGCTCGACAAGGCCTTTGATATCATATCGGACAGGGTGCCCGATTGGTCCGGCGGAACTACCATTGGCGGGTGTTTGCAAGATTTTGTGGATGATTTCGGATATGGGATGTTGGATAAAAAGACCATTGTTTTGGTGATGAGCGATGGTTGGGATACCGGTGGGCCCGAAACCATTGAAAACGCCATGAAGACTATCTATAAAAAATCGAAGAAGGTCATATGGTTGAACCCCTTGGCCGGAAGCCCCGGTTTTGCTCCCGATACCATGGGCATGAAGACGGCCCTTCCCTATATCGATGCCCTGGTCTCTGCCCATAACTTGGAGAGTTTAAGGCAAGTTCTTCATCAGCTGCGCCAACGCCGGAATATTTCGAAAAGAATCGCTTTGTAAGAGATACTTTATGTATGTCTTAATGTTGTGTTATGTTTTATGGCAATATGTTAAAAAACTAATTAAAATATTTACGATTTACGACATGATTTTTTATATTCATAAGCTCAATGAAGAAATATGAAGATCAAAGGAAACTATACCCTTAGCACGACCCCTGAAATTTTTTGGCAAATGGTGATGGATCCCGATGTACTCGAAAAGGTTACCCCGGGAATCAAGGAACTAAAAGCGCTTTCCCCGGATAACTACGAGGCCCTATCCGAGGTAAAGGTAGGCCCGGTACGGGGAAACTTTAAGGGAAACCTGTCGATAAAGGATAAGGTAGAACAAGAAGGTTGTACCCTGGTCATCGACCAAAAAAGCAAAATGGGCAATGTAATAGCGGAAATCGTCATGACCCTCGCCCCGGAAGGGGAGGGGCAGACCAAGGTCGAATACACCGGTGAGGCAAAGATGTCGGGTACCCTGGCCAGTATGGGGCAGCGGATCATGAGCGGGGTGGTCAGTACCCTGTCCAAGCAGTTCTTTAAGTCGATGGAGGCCGAGATCGCCGCACGAAAAGCATAGGTTTAATAATAACTTTAAATACAAGAATATGAATGTAACCATCACGGTCAATGGGAAAACCTATACCCATGACATAGAACCACGGATCAGCCTTGTTCAATACTTACGTGAAACCTTGGACTTGACGGGAACCCATATAGGATGCGATACCAGTGGCTGTGGCGCCTGTACCGTTTCCGTTAACGGTGAAGCGGTCAAATCATGTACCATGCTGGCCGTCCAGGCCGATGGTTGTGAGGTTACAACGATCGAGGGCATGGCCCAAAACGGGGAAATGCATCCCATTCAGGCGGCTTTCAAGGAAAAACACGGCCTGCAATGTGGTTTCTGTACCCCGGGCATGGTTATGGTCGCCGCGGATATTTTAAAAAACCATCCGAACCCTTCCGAAGAGGAAATTAGGCACGGCCTAAAGGGCAATTTCTGCAGATGTACCGGGTATCACAATATTGTTAAATCTATTCAGCTGGCTGCTGAAACCTTAAACGAATAAATCATGGGTAATTTCATTGGAAAAGCAGTTAAAAGACGCGAAGACGCTCGATTTTTAAAAGGGGCGGGAACCTATACCGACGATATCAAACTTCCAAAAATGACCCAATCGGCATTTGTAAGGAGTCCCTACGCCCATGCCAAGATATTAAGCATCGACATTACCGAAGCGGAAAAAGCGGACGGCGTCGTGGCTATTTTTACGGGTAAGGACCCCTGTGGCGATTACGGCGTACCCTGCGGATGGCAGGTCGATTTCAAGAACGGGGAAACCATGAGGGAGCCCAAACACCCCCTTTTGGCCAAGGACAAGGTCAAGCATCTGGGCGAGGCCGTGGCCATTGTGATTGCCGAAACCCTCGAACAGGCCCGGGATGCCGCCGAACTCGTCGAAGTGGACTACGAGGAGCTGCCGGCCGTGACCAATCCCCTAAAGGCCATGGAAAAGGATGCGCCCTTGGTCCATGACGAATGGGAGGACAACGCGGCCTTCGATTGGTGCATCGGGAACGATAGGGCCGAAGTGGAAGCGGCCCTGGAAAAGGCCCACCACGTGACCGTGATGGAATACCGCAACCAAAGGTTGGCCCCGAACGCCATGGAGCCAAGAAGTTATATCGCCGACTACGATGTCAACGGAGACCGCTATACCTTATATACGAGTACCCAAAACCCGCACCTGATACGCTTGTTGTTGTGTGCCTTTGCATTGGGTATTCCCGAACATAAGGTGCGCATCGTCTCGCGCGATGTGGGTGGCGGCTTCGGAAGCAAGATTTATCATTATACCGAAGAGGCCCTCTTGACCTGGGCATCCAAGGAAATCGGACGACCGGTAAAATGGACCTCCGATCGCAGTGAGGCCTTTTTGACCGATGCCCATGGCCGCGACCATGTGGTAAAATCGAAAATGGGCTTCGACAAGGACGGTAAAATTGTGGCCCACCTTACCGATGAGTATTGTGGCATGGGTGCTTACCTTTCTACCTTTGCCCCGGCCGTGCCGACCTATTTGCACGGTACCTTGTTTCAAGGGGTCTATACAACGCCCTTGATCCATCTGAACGTAACGGCGCCTTTTACGCATACCGTTCCCGTCGATGCGTATCGCGGGGCCGGAAGACCCGAAGCCACATATCTGTTGGAGCGCATCATATCAAAGGGAGCCCAGGAAATGGGTATGGATCCGGTGGAAATCCGGCTTAAGAACTTTATACCGCCCTTTGACGGGGTAGAGCAGGAAGGTTACCAGACCCAGGTAGCCCTACAATACGATAGTGGCAATTACGAAAGGGCGCTTAAAAAGGCACTCGATAAGCTCGGCTATGAAGATTTTAGAAAGGAACAGAAAAAGGCCCGTGAGGAAGGCCGCCTGTTGGGCGTGGGCATTTCGACCTACATCGAGGGTTGTGGTATCGCCCCTTCCGCCGTTGTCGGGGCCTTGGGGGCCAGGGCCGGCCTGTACGAGGTGGGGCAGGTCAGGGTGCAGCCAACGGGCAAGGTATCGGTCTTTACCGGCTCCCATTCGCACGGCCAGGGACACGAAACCGTTTTTGCACAGTTCGTGGCCGATAAATTGGGTATCGATATGGCCGATGTTGAGATTGAGCACGGCGATACCGACCAAGTAGCCTTCGGAATGGGTACGTACGGGTCAAGAAGTTTGTCCGTCGGAGGCAGTGCCATTATCAAGAGTATAGACAAAATTTTGGAGAAAGGGGCCAAGATTGCCGCCCATAAACTGGAGGCCGCCGAGGATGACCTCGAATACGCCAATGGGAAATGGACGGTGAAGGGAACGGAAAAATCCGTGTCCTTCGGCGATGTGGCATTGACGGCCTATGTGCCGCATAACTATCCGGAAGGACTGGAACCGGGACTTGACTTTTCAAGTTTCTACGACCCGGGCAATTTTACCTATCCCTTCGGTACGCACATCGCCGTTGTTGAGGTAGACAAGGATACCGGCAAGGTGGAGCTGCAACGTTTCGTAGCCGTTGATGATGTGGGCAATATAATGAACCCGATGATCGTCGACGGTCAAATTCACGGCGGCGTGGCCCAAGGCGTGGGGCAGGCCCTGTTGGAAGAGGTCGTATACGACGAGGGGGGGCAGATGATTACCGGTTCCTATATGGATTATGCCATGCCACGTGCCGATGACCTGCCCATGATCGAGACGGACAATACGGTTACCCCGTGCCCCCATAACCCCTTGGGCGTAAAAGGGGCGGGTGAGGCCGGGGCCATTGGGTCCACTCCCGCCGTGGTGAACGCCGTTGTCGATGCCTTGGCACATTTAGGGGTCACCGATATTCAAATGCCCCTAAAACCACAGACGGTTTGGAAAGCGATGCAGAACTAATCAAAAAACTGAAAAAATGATACCAGCAAAATTCGACTATATAAAGGCATCTTCAATTAGCGAGGCCGTCAACCTCCTGGACAAACACGGTTATGATGCGAAAATATTGTCCGGGGGGCAAAGTCTGCTTCCGGCTATGAAGCTAAGGCTCAACCGGCCCGAAATAGTGATCGATATCCATGGGATCCCAGGAATGGACACTATTGAGGAAACAGGTGATGAGGTAATTATCGGCGCCAACTGCACGCATACCCAAATATTGAATTCCGAAGTGGTGTACAAAAATCTCAACATTATGCACCAAGCGGTGCAGACCTTGGGCGACGTGCAGGTCAGGAACCGCGGAACCATAGGCGGGAGTTTGGCCCATGCCGATCCGTCGGCCGATTATCCGGCCGTAGTACTGGCCTGTGAGGCAAATATAGAAGTAGAGGGAAAGAACGGAAAACGGAGCATTGCGGCTACCGAATTTTTTGAGGGCATATTTACAACGGCCTTGGAAGACGATGAGATCATAACCGCGGTACGGTTCCCGAAAATAGCCCATGGCACGTATTTGAAGTTTTACCAATCGGCCTCGCGGTTCGCGGTGGTCGGGGTGGCCGTCGTTCACGAGGGAAGCGGTGTAAAAGTGGGAATTACCGGAGTGGCCGATACGCCGTATAGGGCAACCGAGGTAGAAAAGGCGTATAATGGCAACAGCGATGCCGCCGAACATGCCGTAGATGGCGTAGAGGTGATGAGCGACCATTTTGCCGATTCCGAATACAGGGCCCATCTGGCCAAGGTAATGGTGAAAAGGGCCTTGGAGGCCTGATGTGATCAATACGAAATAACCCAAGCCCCGACGTTTTGTCGGGGTTTTTTATTTCCTTTTTTTACTGCTTTGGGCCAAGGGATTGTAATCGAGGCAAAGTTGGATCCAAAATTCCAAATCGGCATCGGTATCGAAACCCTCGGCACTGACGAAAACATAGCCTTTCATTGGCCGGCCCGTAAAGTTCATTTCGGAGCAGTGGTCTTGGCTCATGGCCATGCCGTAATTTTCGGGGCCGACGCGGCACATGAGCCTTGCCGAATCCGTTTTTTTATCGGTATTCAACCCAAAACACATTTTGTCATCGACCATATAGCACAGGCCGCCCATCATTTTTTTTTCCTCAAAGGCTATTGATCTCTGTTTTAAGATTTGCCTGATCCTGTCGGCCAAATATTCATCGTATGCCATGGTTTCCTTGTTTTTGGTAGGGGGGAGCGAAAGCAAATATATCAGTTTCCCTTTTTCATTGCCTTGGCAATGGCATGGCTTCCCGGATCGTCCCGGTCTTCCAGTTCTTCGATGATCTTGCCATGGTCGTGTTCCCTGTTCTGTGATAATTTGTACCGGGCCTGGATATCGGTAATTTCGATTTGGAAACCGACAATGCCCTTTACCTGTTTTAAGGTTTGGGGCGACATATTTTTCAAGGAAACGGGGTGTTTCGAATGGGCTTCATAGGTGTCTACAAGCCGGTGTAGGGAAGCCATGGTTTCCGCTTCGTCCAGAATTTTGAGTTTTCCGTAGACATGGACGGCGATGTAGTTCCATGTGGGTACTTCTTCCTCTTGGTACCAAGACGATGAAATGTAGGCGTTCGGACCATTGAAAATGCAGAGCACTTCCTCTGTTCGTAAAAAATGCTTTGCTTGTTCGTTGGCTTTCGCAATATGGCCGGTCAGGAATTCCTTCCCGTTTGTGTCGTACTCCAATTCCAACGGAATATGTGTGGCCAAGGTCTTTCCTTCCGAATGGGTGACCAAGACGCCAAAACTGTTGGCCTTGATAAACTGCCTTACTTCTTCGGGATTCCCATTTTTGTGATAATCAGGAATGTACATGGGTCGTTACGGGTATTTGGTTCGCTTATGCTGCCCTAAAACATTTTTTGTTCATTGCCTATGTGTTTTGCACGATAGGGGCACTATTTTCTAGGGGATCCGGGAATTCGATTCTACCCGGCCTTGCACCCCTTTATAAACCCAACAGGTCTCCTAATGGCTCAGCTCCGCAATTACGGGCAAATGGTCTGAAACGTGCTTGCCGTTCGGCAATCGTTCATCGATATGCGAATAGGACCTCACAGTAAAACCCTCGGTAAATATATAATCGATCCTTCGGTTGATGGGTTCTTCAAGATTAAAGCCGTTAAAGGTGCCTATGGGGCCCTTGTTCGGTTTTTCTGCGACCAAGAGTCCATCGGTCATTTTTTTGGCCAACAGTTCGATGGGCTGTTGTTCGGGCTGTAGGTTAAGGTCGCCCATAAGTACCACGGGCAGCTTTTCGCGGTTGATCGCCTTTATCTTTTTTAGAATGAGTTTGACCGATTTTTTTCGGGCCTTGACCCCGCGGTGGTCAAAGTGTGTATTGAATACCCAAAACCTTTTGTCGTCGTCCTTGGTCTTGAAAAGGGCATAGGTGCAAATGCGCTCCAGTGCGGCATCCCACCCGATGGAAACTTCATCCGGGGTGGTCGAAAGCCAGAACGTACCCGATTTTAAGAGCTCGAACTTTTGCGTGTTGTAGAAAATAGGGGAAAATTCACCCTTTTCCTTGCCGTCTTCCCTTCCCACCCCTACATAATCCAGATGGGGCATCGATTCGTTCAAAAACTGCAACTGCCTGAACAGAACCTCTTGCATGCCGATCACTCCGGGATCGAACTTGTTGATAAGGTCGACCATGGGGTGTTTCCTGTCGTTCCAGTTGTTCACGGTATCGCTTACGTTGTCGTATTTGATGTTGTAGGTCATGACCTTGACGTCCTGGCCTTGTAGGGTAAAGGCAAGGAAGAATAAAATCGCAGGGGCAAAATACTTTAAACGCATCATGAAGGTTGTTTAGGGGTTCAATTTAGCCATTTCCAATGCATTTTACGCCCAAAATTAGATAACCGGAGCGAATTTTTTTTTGCCTTTCGCGCTTTTAATCCAAACCGGTCAAAAAATGAAGCGTAAAGGCTACCCTTTGCACGGTTTTCGATATACATTCGCCATGGGTTGCCCGTGGCATTTAACTATATGTTCCTCTATGAAATCGATACATCCCAATATTATCCGACAGATTTTCATACTGCTTCTTATCGTATGGATAGGCGGACTCATTTTTTGGGAAATTGTACCTTATCTCTCCGGCGTGCTGGGAGCCATTACCCTTTACGTACTTTTTCGCAAATGGATGGTCAGGTTGGTCCGAAAGGGGTGGAACCCCAACATCGCGGCGGCCTTGATCATGTCGATCTCTTTTATTGGCATTTTACTGCCCGTAAGTGGTTTGGTCGCCATGCTCGGAAGCAAAATAGGAAGGGCCATCGAGAAATCGGAAAGTGTGGTGGAGGCCATAAAGAATCAACTCTTCATCGTAGAGAAAGCCGTTGATTACGACCTTACTTCAAAAATCGATGCTTCGGGGGCCTCTACATGGTTGACCGAAAGGGCCTCTACCTTTGCCGGTGGGACGTTCACCATGTTCATCGCTATCGCGATCATGTATTTTCTACTCTATTATATGCTGACCAACAGAAGGCAGTTAAAGGAGTCGTTGTTCGGGTACATCCCCATCAGCAAGGAGAACTTGAAACTCATCGGGAATGAGGTCCAGGCAATGGTGCGGTCCAATGCGCTGGGCATACCTTTGGTCGCCGTGGCCCAAGGAGTGGTGGCCCTGATTGGTTTTTTTATATTCGGAATCGACAATCCGTTCTTTTGGTTCGTCATCGTGGCCATCGGTTCAATGATTCCCTTTGTTGGGACACTGGTAGGTATTCTTCCGGTTTTTATACTGGCCATGGCCAACGGTAACCAGGTTCAGGCCTGGGGCATACTTTTGTACGGGCTGGTGGTCGTAGGCTCTACCGATAATCTAATACGGCTCTACGTGCTTCAAAAACTGGACAACGTACATCCCCTGATAACCTTGATAGGGGTTATCGTGGGCGTACCGCTCTTCGGGTTTATCGGGCTGATATTCGGTCCCTTGCTTATCAGTCTTTTTCTGATTGTGGTCCGCATCTACAAAAAGGAATACGGGCAAGGGAGCTTCGGTAAGGAAGGGAATTTGTAAGATGCCCGAAGATATGACTCCTCAAAAGGGCTAATTGTCCCTTTCCTTGGTATTGCCTTGCCCCTTGTTTCGATTGCGATTGTTCCTGCCTCTGTAATTGGAATTTCTCGAGCGGCCGCGGTTGCGGTTGCGGTTCCGCGAAGGGTTGTTGTTTTTCGATGGGGCAGGTGTATGTTGCGACTCTTCCCCGCTCTCCTCGTCATCGACGAACTGGTGTTCGGGCATACGCGGAACCTCCTGTTTGATCAATTTTTCAATGTCCCGCAAATAGGGCCTTTCGTCCTTATCGCAAAAGGATAGGGCTATGCCGCTGGCATTGGCCCGTCCGGTCCGTCCAATACGGTGAACATAGGTCTCGGGTACGTTGGGCAAGTCGTAGTTGATGACCAAGGCCAGGTCTTCCACGTCGATTCCCCTGGCGGCGATATCGGTAGCGATCAAAACCCTTAGTTTTCCATCTTTGAAGTCGCCCAAGGCCTTTTGCCTGGCGGTCTGCGACTTGTTCCCGTGGATGGCCGCCGAACGGATGTCGGCTTGGGACAATTTTTTAACGATTTTGTTCGCCCCGTGCTTGGTTCTCGAAAAGACGAGTACCGAGTCTTTTGGCCGCTCTTTTAGCAGGTGGATCAGTAACTTGGGTTTGTTCCTTTTGCTCACGAAATATACCCCTTGGTCCACTTTTTCGGCCGTGGCCTGCTGTGGTTTTATGGTAACCCTTTCGAAGTCGCCCAGCATTTTTTGTGAAAGCTCTACAATGGTCTTGGGCATTGTGGCCGAGAAAAACAACGATTGCCGTTTGGGCGGCAATTGCGCGATAATTTTTTTGATGTCGTGAATAAAGCCCATATCGAGCATTTGGTCGGCCTCGTCAAGCACCACGAATTCGAGGTCGCGAAAGGTAATAAAGCCTTGTCCCATTAAATCCAATAGGCGACCGGGGGTGGCGATCAGTATGTCGACGCCGTTTCTTAGTGTGTTCACTTGCTTGCCCTGTTTGACGCCGCCGAAGATGACGGTGTTTCTGAGTCCCGTATGCTTCCCGTAGGCGGTCAGGCTCTCGCCGATTTGAATGGCCAACTCCCGCGTAGGGGTTACGATAAGGGCCTTAATTTTTCTTTTGCCCTGTTGGCCGTTCTGCGAACGGTATAGATGATGGAGTATGGGAATGCCGAATGCGGCCGTTTTTCCGGTTCCGGTCTGGGCCACTCCCAAAAGGTCTTTCCCTTTGAGTAAGATCGGTATGGCTTGTTGTTGAATTGGGGTTGGGGAGGTGTAGCCTTCGGCTTCAACTGCTTTAAGAATGGGTTCGGCGAGGCCGAGGTCTTTAAATGTCATATAAATAAATAAGTTGCAAAGGTACGTTTTATTTAATGGACTGGGTAAA
This sequence comes from Pseudozobellia thermophila, assembly GCF_900141855.1. GTDB lineage: Bacteria > Bacteroidota > Bacteroidia > Flavobacteriales > Flavobacteriaceae > Pseudozobellia > Pseudozobellia thermophila. The sequence continues at coordinate 511,788 of NZ_FQYU01000002.1, read as the reverse complement.
TAGTGTTAAAACTCTGCTTTTTCCGGGTTATTGCCGGTCGGGGAATTTACCCTCCTAAGCCCATGATGGCCGCCTCGGCACACCGTTCGCCATCCATGGCCGCGGAAACGATTCCACCGGCGTATCCGCCTCCTTCACCACAGGGAAAAAGGCCCTCGACTTCAGGATGCTCCAGTTTTTCGTCCCTAGGGATGGTGACCGGGGAAGAGGTGCGCGATTCTACACCGACGATGTTGGCCTCGGCCGTATAGTACCCCTTCATCTTTTTTCCGAATTCCTCGAACCCCTTTCGCAAACGGCTCCCTATCAGTTTGGGCAAGAGCGAATGCAAAGGGGCCGATTTCAATCCGGGCTGATACGATGTAGGGTTGAGGGCCGTTGAGATCCGTCCTTCAACGAAATCCGTTAATCGCTGTGAGGGAGCCATTTGCGTTCTTCCACCCGAAGTAAAGGCTAGACGCTCCAAATCTTTTTGAAATTCCAGTCCCTTCAAGTTGCCAAAGGGTTCGTACTTCCTGATATCGCGTTCGACATCAATTTCTACCACAATTCCCGAATTGGCAAATTGGTTGTTTCTTTTGGAGGGCGACATGCCGTTTACGACAACCTCGCCCGGAGCGGTGGCAGCGGGGACGATAAAACCTCCGGGACACATACAGAACGAATAGACGCCGCGCCCCTTGACCTGCTGCACTAGACTGTAGGCCGCGGCCGGTAAAAGCTCGTTGCGCTTCCCCGAACAATGGTATTGTATCGAATCGATGATGTGTTGGGGATGCTCGACCCTCACCCCCATGGCGAAGGACTTTGCCTTAAGTGCTATTTTCTTCTTTTCAAGCAGGTAAAAGATATCCCTTGCCGAATGCCCCGTGGCCAATATGAGGCGTTTGACCTCTATTTCCCTATCGTTGTTCAGGGTGATGGATTTGAGTTTGTTGCCCTGGGTCGTGATATCCGTTAGTTTAGTATTGAAATGCACTTCCCCGCCATGGTTCAGTATGGTTTCGCGAATATTTTTAACGATTTTGGGAAGTTTGTTTGTGCCGATATGCGGATGGGCGTCGATCAGTATTTCTTCGGTAGCGCCATGGTGTACCAAACTGTGAAAAATGCGTTTTACGTCGCCGCGCTTTAGGCTTCGGGTGTAGAGCTTGCCGTCGGAATAAGTCCCTGCCCCGCCTTCACCAAAGCAATAATTGGAGTCTTCGTTTACCAAGTGTTCTTGGTTAATGGCTCTCAGGTCGCGCCGGCGTTCCCGTACGTCCTTACCACGTTCAAAGACCACGGGTTTAAATCCGAGTTCCAGGCATCTGAGGGCCGCCCACATGCCTGCCGGACCGAAACCGACGATGTGTATGGGGTGGGACCGTGACACATCCTTGTAATCAAAAGAAGGGTCTTGGGCAGGTATAGCTTCCCCGATATACGCTGCCAGCTTGTAATTGAAAACGATCTGGGGCTTGCGCGCGTCGATCGATTTTCTGATTATTTTCAAGGCAAAGGCCGATTCGGGAAGTCCCAAGTACTTGGCCGCCCTATGTTTCAATTGCCCCGGTTGGGCTTCCTCTTCAAGGGATAAACGTATCTGTAGGTTTTTTACCATGGTGCAAAATTAGGGGAATTTGGCCCAGGAATTTACTTTATGGCCCTATAATCCTTCTTGGCCCGTGGCCCTATCTGCCGTATTCCTTTTTGTAGGCCAAGGGCGTTCTGTTGGTGATGGCCTTAAACTGGCGATTGAAGTTGGAAAGGGTCTGAAAGCCGCTTTCGTAACAGGCGGTAGATACATTTTTCTTTTGTTCGATGAGCAGTTTACAGGCGTGGCCGATCCGTATTTCACTGACGAATTGGGTGAACGACTTATTGGCGTGTACCTTAAAATACCTGCTGAAGGAAGTAGGGGTCATATTGGTCATCTCGGCGAGGTCTGAAATGGCCAGTTTGTTCTTAAAGTTTTTCATTACATACGAATAGACCTTGTACATTCTTTCGGTATCCGCTTCCCGTAGGGTGTTGGTATAGCCCGAACTCGCCAAAAGGTGATAGTTGTCGGTATGGCTGATACAGTTCAGAATTTTAAGCAAGTGCAGGATGCCATCGAGCCCTTCGAGACCAACCAATTGCATAATCATTTTTTTGAGCTTCTTGGCCGTGTCCCCGGTAAATTCCATTCCCCTTAAACTTTTGCGAAACACCCTTCGCAATCGAATGGCCTCATCGGTATGTAGGAAATTGTTTCCCAAAAAATCTTCCTTGAAGTAAATGACGACTCCTTGTGCCCAGGGACTGTTCTCGGTTTCCCCCTGTTCTTGGTCGCTTCTCCAGAGATGGGGCAGGTTGGGCCCTGTAAAGGTGATGTCGCCTACCTTGAACGGTTTTACGCTATCCCCGATAAAGCGGGTGCCGTTTCCCTTTAAGACTAGGAATATTTGGTACTCTGAATGAAAATGCCAATGAGGGTCGAAAATGGGGTCGTTCAAAAGTTTGGCGACGTAGGCCCTCGATTCTGGAATAGGTGATTTTTGAAGTGCGGTCTTCACTTTCGTAAGGTTTTTTTAAAGGTCTATTCTTGAAAATTTAAGCACTTATATATCAAATATATTAATTAAGAAGTTGAATTATGATATAAAACAGTCAGTATGTGATATTTCAGAGTGATTTTTTGATGTGGATTATTCTTATCATTGAATGCTGAAAATCAAAGGTCTTATGAAACTCAACTTATCAACCGGCTGCCCACTGCTCTTTTTGTTCTTGATTATGGCCTGTGGCCCCGAAGAAAAACAACTTGCGGAACACTTGGATGATGAACCCCGTCGCATCGAGATTTTGTTTTTGGGTCATTCGCAGGAACACCACAACTCCAGGGCCTATTTCCCGATCTTGGCTTCGGCCTTGGCCAAGGATGGGATCAATATCACCTATACCGAAAATCAAAACGATATCAATAAGGCAAACCTTTCTAAATACGATGGGTTAATGGTTTATGCCAATCATGAACAAATTTCCCCTAAGCAAGAAAAAGCACTTCTTGATTATGTATCCGAAGGACATGCCTTTATTCCCGTTCACTCGGCAAGCTTCTGTTTTAAAAACTCCCCCGCTTATATCGATCTGGTCGGGGGGCAGTTTATGACGCACGAAACGGGAACCTTTACCGCCGATATTGTGGCGAACGACCATCCTGCAATGCAAGGGGTCGAGGCGTTTTCTACATGGGACGAAACCTATGTCCATGATAAGATGGCCGACGATATAACGGTTTTGATGGAACGGGTAGAGGGAGCGCATAGGGAACCGTGGACATGGGTGAAGAATTTTGGCGCTGGCAAGGTTTTTTATACGGCCTATGGCCATGATGAAAGAACTTGGCGCAACCCCAATTTCCATAACCTGATCGAAAAAGGCATATTATGGGCGGTTTCGGATCATGTGAAAAAAAACTGGGAGGCTTTTATGAAAGACATGCCCGAGTTGACCTATAAGGAGGTGCCGAATATTCCCAACTACGAGAAACGCGACCCTGCCCCCAAATATCAATTTCCACTCTCGCCCGAAGAATCGGCCAAGTTGATCCAGGTACCCGCCGGTTTCAAGTTGGAGCTATTTGCCTCGGAGCCCGACATAATCAATCCGATAGCCATGAACTGGGACGAAAAGGGGCGGCTATGGGTCATTGAAACCGTAGATTATCCCAATACCGTGCGCAATGATCAAGGGGTCGGGGACGACAAGGTGAAGATATTGGAAGATACCGATGGCGATGGGAAGGCCGATAAGGTTACCGTTTTTGCCGAAAATTTGAACATACCCACAAGTTTTGCCTTTGTCAACGGTGGCATCATCGTTTCCCAAGCCCCTGTTTTTTTGTTCCTGAAAGATACGGATGGCGACGATAGGGCCGATGTGAGGGAAACCATCATTGATGGTTGGGGGACTTTCGATACGCACGCTGGTCCCTCAAACCTGCAATACGGTATTGATAACCACATATACGGGGTGCTGGGTTACTCGGGTTTCGAAGGAAAAATTTTCGGTAAGGACTTTAAGTTCAGGCAAGGTATCTACCGGTTCGATAAGGGGTACGGCGACTTTGAATTTTTGACCAGTACCAGCAACAATACCTGGGGCCTAGGGTTTACCGAGGATAATTCCATTTTCGCTTCTACGGCCAATAATACCCATAGTGTGTTTTTGGGCATTCCGAACAATAATTTTGCCCATATAGAAGGGGTTGAGATCCAAGGAAGCTTAAAAATAGACGGACATTACGACATGCAGCCCATTACCCCGAACTACAGGCAGGTCGATGTTTTTGGCGGATTTACCGCTGCGGCCGGCCACCATTTCTATACCGCCCGAACGTATCCAAGCCGGTATTGGAACAAAACGGCCTTCGTATGCGAACCGACCGGGGGACTGGTACATATCGCCCAAATCGAAAAAGACGGTGCTGGATATGTTGAAAAGGATGGTGGAAACCTCTTTGCGGGGGCCGATGAATGGGTTTCGCCTGTTGAGGCAAAGGTAGGTCCCGATGGGGTGGTTTGGGTGGCCGACTGGTATAACTTCATCGTTCAGCACAATCCTACTCCCAAGGTGGAACGCGGTGGTTTTAATGCGGAAAACGGACCGGGAAATGCCTACGTCAATCCATTGCGCGACAAATCGCACGGGCGTATATGGAGGGTGGTCCCCAAGGAATACGACAATCCCGACATTTTCGAACTTGATATAGACGACCCCGATGCACTGGTGCATGCCCTGGGACATACCAATATGTTTTGGCGTATGACCGCCCAACGTCTATTGGTGGAACGGGGTAACGACGACGTTCTTAACGATCTCTATAAGCTGGTCAACAACAATGCGGTAGACCGTCTTGGGCAGAATGCCGCTGCCTTACATGCCTTGTGGACGATTGATGGCCTGGGGGCGGTGCAAGGCGATAAGAATGCCGCTGCCGTGGTCAGGGGGGCTTTGTTTCACCCTGCGGCCCCGGTGCGCAAGGCCGCCATACAGATCCTTCCAAAAAGCAATGGGGCCGATGGGGCCCTAAAGCTGGCGGGAGTGCTGAATGACAGGGATCCGTCGGTCCAATTGGAGGCCTTGTTGTATTTTTCGCAACGAAGTCCTTCTAAGGAAATAGGTGAGGCCCTTTATTCGCTCAGTCAAGATAAGGCCGTGCAAGAAGACAAATGGCTGTCCCAAGCCGTTTATGTGGCGGCGTCAAAGCATATCGATGGCTTTATAGGTGAATTTAAAAGGCATCATATGGAGTATAGGACAAAGCCTTTGCGGGGTGAGGGTAATAAAAAGGTTTTGGAGGGAGCCAGGCTGGCGGAGACCTTTGTGGAAAATTATATAGACAGGGTAGGTACCACTGGTGTGGGTGCATCTGCCGATGAAGCAGGGTCCGGATCCGTAATCAATATTGGAACGGTGACCAATGAAATGAAATTCGATGTTTCCGAATTTGTTGTCGAAGCGGGAAAAAAGGTGACCATTGTTTTTTCGAACACCGATTTTATGCAGCACAACCTGGTCATCGTACAAAAGGGACAAAAGGAAAAAGTAGGGGCGGAGGCCGATAGGTTGGCCGTTGATCCCATGGGACCCGAAATGAACTATGTCCCGGAAATACCGGAAGTCCTTTTTGCGACTGCCATTGTAAATCCCGAAGAGGGCGTTACCCTAAGTTTTACGGCGCCTATGGAACCGGGCGAGTATCCCTTTCTGTGCACTTTTCCAGGGCACTGGCGCATCATGCAAGGGGTTATGAAAGTCGTTCCCGCTAAATAATAATTGACCAGAAACTGAATATATTATGTTGAATTCCATAAAACTTGGGGTGAGTACCTGGTTGTGGCAGTCTCCCTTTACTAATGAATCGGTATCCCTTTTTCCCAAAATAAAAGCCTTGGGCTTCGATTTGGTCGAAATTCCTGTCGAGGACCCAAAGCTTATCGATGCTAAAGTGGTAAAGGACGCATTGGCCAAAAATGGTCTATCGGCTTCGGTGTGCGGGGTGTTCGGCCCTACCAAAGACCTGACCAGTGACGATGTCCAACTGCACAAGAATTGTTTCGATTACGTGGAAAAGTGTTTTGAGCTTTGTGCCGCCCTGGGTGTTGATTTTTTAGCAGGCCCTATGTATTCGTCGGTCGGTAAGGCAAGAATGGTACCCGACGAACAACGCCGGGCCGAATGGGAGCTCGCGGTCAAAAACCTGAGAAAGGTCTGTGCCCTGGCCAAGGGTTTTGGCCAATCCATTGCCTTGGAACCCCTGAACCGTTTCGAGTCCGATTTAATAAATACGGCAGAAGACGTAAGGTGCCTGATTGATGATATAAACGAGCCTAATGCCAAAGTTTTGCTTGATGGTTTTCATATGACCATTGAGGAGGAAAATATTAGGGAGGCGATCCATACGGTGGGCGATAAATTGATCCATGTCCAGGTGTCGGAAAACCATAGGGGGATACCCGGGACGGGTCTGACCCCATGGGACGATTTTCATCAAGGTTTAAAGGATATAAATTATACAGGGGATATCGTTATTGAAAGTTTTACCCCCGAAATACAGGAACTCGCCGGTGCGGTCTGTATCTGGAAAAACTTGGCCGATAGTCAAGACGAATTCGCCAGGGAAGGAATAAAATTTTTAAAGGAAACATTCAAAAGTTAGATAAATGGAAACAAAGAAAATAAACGTGGCCATTGTAGGACTGGGATTCGGGGCGGAATTTATCCCGATTTACCAGAAGCATCCCAATGCCAATCTTATTGCGATCTCGCAACGAAACGAAAAAAAGTTAAACGATTTGGCGGATGCCTTTGGTATCGATAAAAGGTATACCGATTACGATGAGCTTTTGAAGGATCCCGAGATCGACGCGGTTCATATCAATACACCTATTCCCGACCACGGCATTCAGTCGATCAGGGCCTTAAAGGCGGGCAAGCATGTAGCTTGTACGGTTCCCATGGCCACGACGGTCGATGAGTGTCGCGAAATTGTAAGGCTTACCGAAGAAACGGGGCTGACCTATATGATGATGGAAACCGTGGTCTATGCCCGGGAGTTTCTGTATATGAAAGAACTGTATGATAATGGCGAATTGGGCAAGGTGCAGTTTTTAAAGGCCAGTCACCAACAAGACATGGACGGTTGGCCGAACTACTGGCCGGGCTTGCCGCCCATGCACTATGCCACCCATTGCGTAGGGCCGGTCCTGGCCTTGACCCGGGGGCAGGCCGAATATGTTTCCTGTTTTGGTTCGGGAACCATTCGGGAAGAATTGATAGGCCACTACAACTCGCCGTTTGCCGTAGAGACCACGCATATCAAGTTTAAGGATTCCGACTTGAGTGCCCAGGTCTACCGTTCGTTGTTCGATGTGGCCCGTCAATACCGTGAGAGCTTTGAGGTTTATGGTTCAAAAAAGTCTGTGGAATGGCCCTTGATCGAAGGAAGGCCTTTGGTGGTGCATACGGCCAAGAAACCCGAACCGGAAATACCGGAAGAGGTTGATAGTCCCGATTTTGCAAAGCTATTGCCCAAGGAGATACAGCCTTTTACCACCCAGGGGGTTTACGATACCGATGAAAACCAGCACTTGTCGTTTACCCAAGGGGCCGGGCATGGGGGCTCGCACCCCCATTTGGTCCATGCCTTTGTAGATGCTTTGGTACAGGGCAAATCCCCTTATCCCAATGCACGGCAGTCGGCCAATATTACCTGTGTGGGCATTTTGGCCCATGAGTCGGCCTTAAAGGGAGGGGAGATTATCAAGCTTCCCGGGTTTACCTTGTCCTAGAATAAATTCAAAGACTTAAGATCTTTTTTAAATCGCCTTCCGAAACGGTCAACAGACCCGATTTGGGAAGGCGTTTTGTCAAGGTTTTCCAATTGGGGTCTTTTGAGAAAACGGTTTTGAAGATGGGCAAGGCTTCATCCAGCCTTTGGTTGTTGGCAAGGGCAATGGCCGTCCAATACTTCATTTCAAGGTTCTCGGGAAACATTTTTTCCGCGGCCCCGTATTCCCTTAATGCGGTATCCATATCGTTGGCCTCGATTGCCAAATCGCCTTTGTTCATGTGTTCATAGGCCCGGTGTACCTTTAAAAGCCGTTCTAGTTCTGCGACGGGTGTGGGACTGTCGTCTACCCGTAGATCCACCTTTTTGTCTTGCCAGATATGCTCGACCGGTTTTGCGTTTACAACCAACAAGGCGGCCGACTGTCTGCCGCGTATATCGCCTCCCGCCTTTTGTGCGGCCAAAAGCACCTGAACGACACGTTCGGCCAATGGAAGATGGCCATTGCTCTCGAAGGCCTCTACCATGGCAGGTACCACGCCGTCGTTGAGCATCATATTGGCCTGTACGGCAAAGTTGTCGCCTATGTAGTGACCGGCCGATTGCACGCAGTTCTTACCCGTATGGCTAGCGGCGTTTCCGTAGGCATCGAGAAAACCCACCTGCCTGAAGTCTTTTCCTTCGTCATTGGCGACCAAAATCCTTAGGGCTTCGCCGGCACTTTTTCCTTCTTCCATGAGTTTCAGCCCTTGGGGGCCGTATGCGGGATTGATAAAGGATTGTGTGGCTACGACCCCTACGCCCGATTTTCCCCAGGCAACAGAGGTGCCAACCGAAAACCAATGGCTTTGCACACCAACGGCCATATCGCCTGTGTTTTTGTCGCGGGCGACAATGGAGAAGGTGTGGGCAAATTGGTCTTTGTACGCTTGTTGGGCCCACGTATCAGGGAAAAGGCCGATGGTAAGTACTAGAAACAGGGTCTTAACAATGGAGGGTTTCATGGGTGCTCTTTTTTTGAAAGTATACGAATATAGCCAAAAAGCGAATTGTTTTTTTCGGGGTGTACGATAAAACAATTGGGGAGGGATTATTGACAAGTCGGAACCTCTTTATTGGAAAGAAATCGTTTCATGGCGATATTCGTCGGGTAATACATAGCATCTAGGTGAAGGTGTAACCTTCGGGGTCTCGCTCCTTCGCCCGGTTGTCGCTTAACTTTTGCTAACTTTAGGCGATGGCGGGCATTGCTGGTAAAAAGTCAAGGGTGTTTGGGTCTTATAACGATGAATATGCAACAGTTTATAAAGGATATTGGCAGGGCCTTGTTGATAGGTACGATAATTTATTTTGTGATTCTTACGGCCTTTTACCTAACAGGTAGGTTTAATACGGGGTTTCGTTTTTACGAGGCATGGAGGGAATATTACGAGAACATGTTGTTCTCCATCGTCCTTTACTTGGTCAATATCCATACCTGGCGTTTTTTACAGGGTAGGTTCGGTAGTAATTTTAGGTCTTTTAGGCGACTGGCCTTGGGGTTGGGCGGTAACCTGGTAGCCTCGTTGTTCGGGATATTCGTTGCGAGGGCGATTCTTATGGTGGGCTTGTACGGTCAATCGGTACCCGATTTTCTGGGTAACGAAGGTATAGGGCATTATTACTATTCCCTTCTTATTTCGGTTGTGGTGCTGGCCGCATTCTACGGTTTTTATTACTACAAATATCGCCAAGAGACCAAGGTCAAGGAACAAAAGATCATAGCGGGTACGGCGTCGGCCCAATTCGATGCGCTAAAGAACCAATTAGACCCCCATTTCCTGTTTAACAGCTTAAATGTTTTAACGAGCTTGATCGAGGAAAATCCGCGCCAAGCGCAAAAATTTACAACTTCGCTTTCAAAGGTTTATCGATATGTACTTGAACAAAAAAATAAAGACTTGGTTTCGGTCGCCGAAGAGCTTCGTTTTGCCAAGACTTATGTGGAGTTGTTGAAGATGAGGTTTGAGGACAGTATCGTTTTTGAAATTCCTGACGATATAGGGGAGGAAGAGGAGAAAATAGTGCCCCTTTCCCTGCAGCTGTTGCTCGAAAACGCGGTAAAGCATAATATGGTAACTTCCGACAGGCCCTTGGTCATAAGGGTTTATAAGGAGAATGGAATGTTGGTGGTGGCCAACAACCTTCAAGAAAGGCATGTAGTGAGGCGAAGTACGGGTGTTGGCCTTCAGAACATTAAGCAGCGTTATGCCGTATTGACCAATAAGACCTTGGTTATCGAACGATCGGCGACCGAATTCAGGGTTCGCCTTCCGATACTGACCCGGCAGGTTTCGGTAATGGGAAAACAACAGGATTATATTGACCATAAGCGATACGAAAAGGCCAAGGAGCGGGTAGAGAACATCAAGGCCTTCTACGGGAACCTTTTGGCCTACGTGATCGTCGTTCCGTTCTTGGTTTTTCTCAATTTTAAGACAACTTCCTTTCCTTGGGCCTTGTTTCCTTTGTTTGGTTGGGGTTTTGGCGTGACCATGCACGGAATGATGGCCTTTGGGTTCAATCCTTTGTGGGGAAAGAAGTGGGAAGAGAAAAAGATGAGGGAGTATATGGAGGACGATAGTTTTTGAATACCTTGGGGGTGGTGAGGCCGGTTCATCCCGCGAATTCGACAGTTGGGGAATCAAGATTGGGTGGAGCACCCGGTTTTATGGAAATTTGGGGAAACAAATAACGGATACTGGAAATTATGGAAAATATTGAAAAAGAAAGTAAGTACCTACGGGCCAAGGAGCGTGTTCAAGAGGTAAAAAAGTTTTACATGAGCTTGCTGTCCTATGTGGTCTTCATTGGCTTTTTGGCCGGTCTCAACTATTATATCGATCGATGGAGTTACCCTTGGTTCCTGTGGGCGGCGATGGGCTGGGGAATAGGCTTGGTTTTTCAGGGGGTAAAGGCCTTTGGGAAAAACCCCTTCTTCGGGAGAAACTGGGAAGAGCGCAAGATTAAGGAGTTTATGCAGGAAGAGGAGCGCTTTAATCGATGGGAATAATAAGTGGTGCTATGGTAACGGAACAGAACGATAAAAAGGCCAGGGCCAAAAAGAGGGTGGAAGAGTTAAAGGGCTTCTATATACATTCCGCCGTGTATGTGGTGGTCAATTTGTTTATTATGGTGGTGTCGGTGGTCGTGAGGATGAACGAAGGGGAGTCGTTCGCGGAGGCCTTTTTTAATCTTGGGATACTGGTTACGCCCTTTTTCTGGGGCCTGGGGCTCGCCTTTCATGCCTTGAAGGTGTTCTCGTTGAGCCCGATTTTTGGTAAGGAGTGGGAAGAGCGCCAAATCCGAAAGTTTATGGAGGAGGACAGGCGCGAAGCGGAAAAATACCGGGACCAATAGAAAATAGGTTATGTTTGAAAACACTTACGGAAATTTTTAAAAAATGGGGAGCGGGACTGCAATGGAATGGTTGAAGGGGTATATTCGCTTAACGAACGAACCGATAAACCGCCTAGAAAAATGAAGACCCTGATCATAGAGGACGAAAAACCATCGGCAAGAAGGTTGTCTAGATTGTTGGCGGGCATGGGTGTAGAGGTCACTACCTTGCTTCATTCGGTTAGGGAATCCATCGAATGGTTCGGTAACAATGGGCATCCCGACCTTATCTTTTTGGATATTCAATTGTCGGACGGACTTTCCTTTGAGATTTTTGAGCAAATCGAGGTGCGCAGTGCCATAATATTTACTACGGCCTATGACGAATACGCCCTTCAGGCTTTCAAGTTGAATAGTATAGATTATCTGTTGAAGCCCATTGATGAGGAGGAGCTGCAAGCGGCGGTTACCAAATATCGATCCTTGGTGCCCAGGCCCCAAAAAATGGCCTTGGATTTCGATGATATCAAAAAGCTTCTGGTCAACCCTTTGGAGCGGGAGTACAAAAAGAGGTTTACGGCCAGGGTGGGGCAACACCTCAAAATTATCAATGCCGAGGATGTTGAATGTTTTTACAGTGAGAACAAGGGTACCTATGCGGCCACCTCCGAAGGAAGAAATTACCTTTTGGATACTACCCTTGAGCATTTGGAGAGCGAATTGGATCCCCGGTATTTTTTTCGGGCCAGTCGTAAATTCTACATCAATATCAATCATATAAAAGACATTGTCTCGTATACCAATTCGCGCCTTCAGGTCAAGTTGAACCGCTTTTCGGGGCAAGATATTATCGTGAGCAGGGAGCGTGTAAAAGACTTTAAGTTATGGTTGGAGTAAATATGTTTAAATAATTGAAATATAGTAAATTGTATTTTTATATAGATATTTCTTATAGTGTTCAATCGGGTAAAATGGCCCTATTTTTCGATTCGATTTTCATCAAAAGACGAAGGCAGAAGCTTCGGGATCAATTTGATAAAAAGAGGTAGTAAGACCGCACCGCCCGGCAGCATAAATATGGCCAGGGAGGGTATGCTCTTAAAGATATCGATAAGTTGGTTCTGTACTTTTTTTCTTTCCTCCGGGGTAAGGTCCTTTACCGTCGCCTTTGAAATGAGAAACACCAGCTCCTTGCTTTCTGTCAATTCCTTCTGCAGGCGTTTGCTGTTTCTCAATATAAGCTTGTTGACTATTTTCGACATGCTATCGTGCAGTTGCAGGGCCAAGTTGGTGTCCTTTAAGAAAGGAACGGCCTGCATGTGGGCGCTGAAGAAATCTTGAACTTCGCGAATCGATTTTTTTATGTGCGTTTCATCGAAACCCAAATCCCTTCCTAGGGCACAGATAAACTCCGATTCACGGTACTCCAGCGATTGATCTTCCCAAACGGTCAAGCAGGCAATATCAAGGAAGTAGCGGTTTTCCCAAATCGATTCGTTTTTAAGTAGGTGGTCGCGATACAGGCCGTCGAATTTGTTGGCCTGGCTATCAATAAAGGTCAATGATGACGCAAAAAGTTGGGCCAATCGCTCATCGCTTTTGTTCTTTTTCTTTGAGTTGAGCGCGTGGTAGGTAATGTTTATGGTCAAGTATTCGAGGCGTTTGGCGTGCTCCCTAATGTTTTTTGGGTTTTTGGTGTACCTTCTGAAGAGGAGGACATCTATAAATAGCAGGGAGTTGGTGATAAAGCTGCTAAAGGTCTTGCTGATGGGGTTGTCTTCCAGGTATACCCTACTGTTTATTAGTTTTTCGAGTTGGGCCGAGGTTTTGGTCCCCGACAGGATCCTGTTGAACAAGGAGCCGTTTCCCACTTCTAGATCCTGATAGAACTTAAAGACCGTTTGTAAAAACAACGGGAAATCCTTGCGGCCCAATTCCAAGGTAAAAGTACCATAGAGGGCCGTCAATAAATTGATCTTGGCCTTTTCGTCTTCCGATAGGTCAAGTTCCGACATCGTAAAATCGGGTGTATAGGTATTTATACCGTAAACAAAGCCCATATGCTTAAGGGTGGCATAAAGTACTTCGTAGTCGGTATGGTAGTTTTGGTCATTGTCGACAAGCGAACCGAATTTATCGATCCATCCAGGAGCGGAAGGGTTCATAAACTACATTTTTTAGAGAGCCAAAATACTACAAAATGGGTTAAGGAGTTTGATGACAAACTTAAATAGCCGGGTAAATTTGTGCGTCCATCTAAAATTTTTCTTTTTGATCTACAAAGGGGATTATGAAATTTTTAACTTTTGTGTAGGAAATTACAATGATCTTTATTATGTTTATACTCCAAAAAAGATCTTTACCACTTATAGGGTATTGATTTTTATTGGGTTTGCCAAACTTAAACCTTAATAGTTCCCTAAATTAGTAGTCTTATGGAGTACGTTCTTTTTGCAGTATGGCTTACTTTCATGTTGTTGTTGTGTTTGAAAGTGCTATACGCCCGAAAAGGTCTTCGTAAAGTTCTTAAAGCAAAAAAATAGAACTTTTGATTTGTCAAGTCAACTGAAGGGTTGATTGATTTTTTCTTCGCTGATAAACCGCATAGACGGTTTATAAATGGATTTGGGTCTTTGTTTTAATTAGACCGGACTCAAGAGTGTCTTTATTGTGTCCATTTTTTGCATTCACGGGTCGGTAGCAAAGGCTTATAAGGATTTTTTTTGCGGTCTCCCAAGATTGGTACGCCCTATTTTGACTTGTCAATTTGTGCCTATGTGCCGGGTTTTGAACCCGCTAAATATCCCGACGTTCACGCCCCTGGACCAAACGTTTATTCCGGTTGTTTGCTTCGGTCCATTGCATCGGGGCCCTTGTAAGGGCTTTGGTTTTATCCAAAATTTCCTGTGTCACCAAGTAGGCATGGATGTATTGTACATGCCCAAGAAAAGCCCAGATCTTATATGTATTATATCGTGTTCCCCGTTATCAACGTGAACTGTGGAAGGGGCCAAGCATTGGCCGCCCACCCTTGCAAATCGTTCCAAGGGAGGCATTAGGGCAAGAATTTTATGCATAGGGTACACCGGTTGTGCTTATTAGGGCTTTATTTGCCTTGTTCACCCTAATAACAGTCTTTAATGACCGGAAAGTCTCTTATCTGCACCATAAATCGATCGGGAAAAAGTATTTGCCTAATTTTTCTAGTACTGTTGTCCCACTTTTTGCAAGGGCAGGATGAGAGTAAGGTCAAGAAAGATTCGCTCCATAAGAATTTAAAAATAGCCGCCTTTCCCGTAGCCTTTTATACACCGGAAACGGCCTTTGGTTTCGGCGGTTTGGGGATAGCTACCTTTTGGCTTAAGGACGAAGGTCGAACGACCCGGCCCTCGTCGATTCAATTGGGCGTGAGCTATACGACAAAAAGCCAGCTGTTGGTCTATGCCCCGTTTGAGTTTTATCGCGACGGGGAAAGATGGCGGTTTTTGGGGGAGATAGGGTATTACAAATATTTCTACAATTTTTATGGCCTGGGTATTGAATCCCCCGAAGAAAACGAGGAGACCTACGAGGTAACCTTTCCAAGGGTCAGGCTGTCCCTGCTTCGCGAAGTCTTCCCCGATTTTTACGTAGGCTTGGGGTACGAACTAGATCGTTTCGGAAGTTTAAAAATTAAGGAGGGCGGGGTATTGGAAGCTTCCAATGTACCGGGTAAAACGGATGGGACCATTTCGAACATAGGGGTTCGGGCCTTCTACGATACGAGGGACAATCGATTTTTTCCGACGAAAGGGGTTTATGTGCAAGGTAATTTTTTTACTTCCTCAAAACTTTTGGGCGCAACCTTCGGCTATTCGAAGTTTGAGATCGATGCCCGTTACTACTTAAAATTAGGCGATAAACAAGTCTTGGCGACGAATGGCTTTTTGGGCCATAGTACCAAGAATACCCCCTTTTACGACCTGTACTACCTGGGTTCGAAACGTTCGAGGGGAATCAACAACCGGAGGTTCCAAGACAACGCCGAACTCAGTTTTGCCTTGGAATACCGCTTTCCGATAGCCGGTAGGTTCGGGGCGGCGGCCTTTGGCTCGACCGGAACGGTCGCACCCGATTTGGCCAAGAGTGTTTCGTCTTCGTTCAAGATGGCGGGGGGAGTGGGCCTACGCTATATCATCAACAAAAGGGATGGTGTGCGTATTCGGGCCGATTACGGGATGTCAGGCGAGGGAGGAAACTTTTATTTTACCATTAAGGAGGCCTTTTGAAGATCGCTTGCGTCTGTTACACCTGTTTTCCGGGATCTTCCCTCGATTGCGGGCCGGTCTTGGCCCCGTATGCCCATTGACCCGAACCTTTGAAGTCCTTGTCCCGCTTTTTAGATGTTCGGAATGGGGCCTATGTGTCCTCCTTCCGAGAATTAAAATCCGTTAGGTATGTTGGGCCCGCTGGAACAGAAGGCGACCGTTTTTCAATGGACCGGGCTATCGGGCGATTGCCGAGCAAGCTACTCTTTCCCCTGCATTGCCACTGGGTTGCGAGGTGTAATCA
This sequence comes from Pseudozobellia thermophila, assembly GCF_900141855.1. Taxonomy (GTDB): domain Bacteria; phylum Bacteroidota; class Bacteroidia; order Flavobacteriales; family Flavobacteriaceae; genus Pseudozobellia; species Pseudozobellia thermophila. The sequence continues at coordinate 496,040 of NZ_FQYU01000002.1, read as the reverse complement.
TCGATTCCTTCATGGACGATAACCGCCTTTCCAATAATGTTCTTTTTTTCATCGTCACAGTCCAAACACCATTGGTCGGTGCTAAAGTCGAGGGAGGCATGCCCTTCGGAATCGGCGGTAAAATTGCCTATGTCTCCCTTGTGGTATCCATTTTCGTCGCCCCATTGGCCATGTGGCTCCTCGGTGGGGTTCCAATGTCCGCCCGCGGATTTCCCGTCAGGGGCCGAGCAGTCGGCATTTTCGTGAAGGTGAATGGCATGGGGGCCTTGCGTCAAACCGCTGAGCACGACCTTCATTTCTACCTTGCCGTCTGCTTCGGTAAACCATACCCGGCCCTTCACATCGCTGTCGCTGGTGCCTTTCAGCAAGAGGGCCATGTCGGCGTGTCCCGTGTTGTTGTCGGTTTCGTTCGCTTCGCTCTTTTCCTGGTCGTTCTCCTTGTTTATGGGCTCCTTGGTTTTGTCACTATTCCGCTTGACATCCTTACAGGACGCTATCGAAAATAGAAAAGTGGAAATAAGGATCAATTTTGCGTACTTCATAAGATCTAAGTTTTTAGCGTTATACCTGAAGTTAACGGGAATGGGAAGACTGGGCAAGGGACTTTGTCGAAGGGGGCATCATCTTTTTCTTTTGGGTTAAAAATCCACCCCAAAAAAAAGCCTATCCCAGATAGGGATAGGCCAATAAACTTATAAAGAATTTTTTATCGAAGCTTATTCGGTTTTTTCCAAAAGAACCTCGGCATGCACGGCTACCTCGCTCCAGGTTTTGCTTACGCCGTCTTCCCCGGTGTGTAGGGCTTCACATGCCTTGTTGATCGACGCCACGGCATCGAGGGCCTTCCAGTTTTCAAGCTCCATGGTACCGTCAAAGGATAGTTTGGTCTCCGAAACCATCTTGTGGGTCAAGGGTATGTTGGAGGTCTCCCCGTTCAAGGTCACATCGATGGAACAGGCATCGCCTTCGCCTACTTTAAAAACCCCGGATATCAACTCGGTGTCTTTCATCACGCCAAAAAAGAACTCGAGGATCTTGGGATCCCTGGTTCCTGTGGCGTCATTGGTAAAGAGGCTGCTGACAGGTATGCTGAAGGCTACCCCGTCGAGGGTTTCAAGGGGAGTGGCCCCTTTTTTGTCATTTGATATGTTGATTTCCTTAAATTCTCCTCCAACAGGTACTTTTCCGGTAGTCTTATAGGCCGTAAAGCTTACCTTGGTCGAATCTTTTACCAAAGCAAATTGTTCTGCCATCTCGGTAGTTTCCGTTGCGCTACCCTCGGATGGGTTCTTTTTTGTTTCCTTACAACTGAAAGAGCCTATGAGCAAGAGTCCGACAGCGATAAATGTAATTTTCTTCATGTTGTACTCGGTATTTAGATGAATGTTGAAATTTTAGAGTAAAGATACTTATAGATAGATTAAATTCTAGTTGTTTGGCCCACTAAAAAAAGAAAGTAGGGTAGAACCTAACTTTTTTCCCTGTTTCCCTTAAACAAATTTCTCAGGTCGGGATTGTAGAAAACTCCTATCTGCAATCGGTCGAAATTTGCCGAGGGAAAATGATTCTTAAGGTAGCCTATCTGGGTGCTTAAATTGTCGGTGATGTTCACGCCTATCGCACCGTACAGCCGGTTTTGGCCAAATACTTCGTCTTGCAGGTTCAGAAAGATTTCATCATAAAAGTTAAGAAAAAAGATATCGGTAAGTGGCAAGGTGACCTGAATGCGGTACCGGGCCCGGTGTTGGGTATCTTTTCGGTCGCCGAAATCTATAAAACGCTGTTCAAGCCGGTAACGGTGTTCAAAGTTCAGTTCCCAGACCTTGTTTTTTAAGATAAACTGCTCGAAAATGCGATGTTCCCTTGTGTCGGTCTCCCCTTCAAAATCCTCAAAGGTACCGTCGGTGGTAATGTGCCCGTAGCCCAGGGTGGCTATGGCGTTGCCGGCTATATGGTAGTTGAGGCCCGTGCGCAGCAATAGCTGGTTGAAGTTTTTGCCATTTTCGTAATACCGGAGCTGGGCCTCGGTATGTAGGCTGAGCCGGTCCGAAATTTTATTGGTACCGAAATACATATGCCAAGAACCAAGGTGCTTGTCGCCACGTTCCTGCGCGCTGAGCTGTACCGTTAACAATAGGGCCAAAAGGAAGAGGATTTGTTTGTGCATTTCGAGGTGGACTTAGTTTTGGGGCCTAAAAATAAAAAATTTAATGAGTGCAGTGGCCTTATATCTGTTAAGGCTAACCCAAAATTTTAAATCAAATGACCATCGCTGGACGGTCCGGAAAAGTTCCGGTAGGCTTTGGACGGGTACTTTAGGTTAAATAGGGGTTTCTCGATTTGATGTTGAGCGAACTTAACCGGATGATTTCGGCAATTCGCTTTTGGCGCGTTCCTTCACGTTTGGCTTGATGAAGCCAATAGAGGTAACTTTTCCTTTGCCCGAAGGTGAATTTTTTGAAATTGGCATAAGCGTCGGGGTTTTGTTCAAATTCCTTGCGCAGGTCAACGGGCAGTATTCCCTTTTCCACTTGGTCCATGGCATCCCACGAACCGTTTTTCTTGGCCGTTTTTATGGAGGCAAGTCCACTATGGTGCATTAGGCCCTCGGCCTTGAGCGACCTAATGTGCTCCTTATTGCGTTTGCTCCATGTGCTTTTGGGCTTCCTACGACAGAAGTATTGGCGCCGCTTTCCGTCCCCCAGACTCTTTACGGTACTGTCGATCCACCCGTAACACAGTGAAACCCTTACGGCCTCTTCCCATCGCATGCTTTCCTTTGGGTGGTCAACGGCATAAAATATCAGGTAGATGCCTTTCTCTTGGTGAAAATGGGCCTCTAGCCAAGTACGCCATTCCTCGCTATTCTTAAAATAATATTCGGTAACCTCCTCCATCTATTGATAAATTCTTAATATGGGATTAAAAATACAGTTTTACTTTAAAAATTTTGGCGGTTTAGACCCTGAATTCCTATTTTTGGCGCTTCTGTTCAACCATTATTCAAATCAAACGATACATGAGAAAAATGACAGTTGCCTTAATGGCGATAGTGGGTCTGCTTCTATTTAGTTGTGGAAACAAAAGGGAGGGGAAACCCAAAGTTTTGGTCTTTTCTAAAACCATGGGCTACAAACACGCCTCTATTCCCGACGGAATTGCAGCAATTCAAAAATTGGGATTGGAGCATGGGTTTGCGGTAGATACCACAAAGAATGCCGAACTCTTCAACGATGAGAACCTCAAACAGTATTCGGCCATCATCTTTCTCAGCACCACGATGAACGTTCTTGACCATAGGCAAGAAGCGGCATTCGAAAGATATATCCAGGCGGGTGGCGGCTTTGTGGGGGTCCATGCGGCAACCGATACCGAATATGACTGGGGCTGGTATACGAAATTGGTAGGAGCCCAATTCTTAGACCATCCGGCAGGTACCCCCGAGGCCGATTTTAAGATAAAGGACCGAAACTTTATCGCCACCCAACACTTTACCGATTCGGTTTGGCACAGAAGCGATGAAATTTACAACTTTAAAAAGTTGAATCCAGACGTAAACGTGGTGATGACCGTTGACGAGTCTTCATATGAAGGGGGCAAGAACGGCGATTACCATCCCTTTGCCTGGTATCACGAATTCGACGGCGGACGGGCCTTCTATACGGGAGCGGGCCACACTTCGGAAAGTTATTCCGAACCTTTGTTCCTAAAGCATTTGCTAGGGGGCATTCAATACGCCATTGGAAAAAACGAGGTTTTGGACTACTCAAAGGCCACAACACAAATACCGCCCGATGTCGACCGCTTTACAAAAAAACAGTTAAGCGTGGGCGAGTTTTTTGAACCTACCGAAATGGCGGTTTTGCCCAATAACGACGTGTTGATCGCCCAGCGAAGGGGACAAGTGCTCCTGTATAGCGATGCTACACAAGAACTTAAGGAGGTAGCCTCGCTGGACGTTTATTACAAGACGCTCAATACGCCCGGTGTCAACGCCGAGGAAGGCTTGATGGGACTCCAAAAAGACCCCGATTTTGCCACCAACCACTGGATTTATCTCTACTATGCCCCTACGGGGGATAAATGGGTGAACCGCCTATCCCGTTTTAAGTATAGGGACGGTGTTTTCGATCTGGCATCGGAACAGGTGATCCTCGAAGTCGATTCGCAACGAGAAATTTGCTGCCATACCGGCGGCTCCATAGCCTTTGGCCCCGATAAGTTGTTGTACCTCTCCACGGGCGACAACTCCACTCCCTTCAACGAAAAGGGAGCCAAGTACGTAAACAACGGGTATGCCCCCTTGAACGACCTTCCGGGGCGACAGCAGTACGACGCGCGCAGGTCTTCGGGCAACACCAACGATTTACGGGGGAAGATCCTTCGCATAAAGGTTAATGAAGACGGTAGTTACGACATTCCCGAAGGCAACCTCTTTCCGGTAGGAACGGAGAAAACCAGGCCGGAAATCTATACCATGGGCCACAGAAACCCCTATCGCATTTCGGTCGACCCCAAAAACAGCACCCTGTATTGGGGCGAGGTCGGTCCGGACGCGAGAAAAGACCAGTTTAAAACACGCGGGCCCAAGGGTTACGACGAAATGAACCGGACCACGAAAGCCGGTAACTTTGGTTGGCCCTTGTTTATTGCGGACAACAAGCCTTATGTTGATTATGATTACGCAACCGGTGAAAGCGGTATCACCTTTGATCCGCAAAAGCCCATCAACGACTCCAAGAACAACACGGGACTCAGGGAGCTTCCCCCGGCCCAACCTGCCTATATCTATTATCCCTATGTGGCCTCGACCGAATTTCCGGAAGTAGGTACGGGCGGTAGAAATGCCATGGCCGGGCCGACCTATTATTCCGATATGTATCCAAACGGAGGCGGGCTTCCCGATTATTTTGACGGCAAGACCCTTATCTACGATTGGATGCGCGGATGGATGAAGGCCGTTTCCTTCTTTGAGGACGGAACCCTCTATAAAATGGAACCCTTTGCTTCCGATATCAAGTTGAACAACCTGATCGATATGGAAATGGGACCGAACGGAAGGGTTTATTTGTTGGAATATGGAAGCGGTTGGTTTACCCAGAACGACAATTCGGCTTTAAGTTATATCGAGTACAACGGAGGTAACCGCCCACCGGTAATCGATAATTTGGTGGTCGACCATACCTCGGGAAAATTGCCGCTTACGGTTACTGCCAAAGTAGAGGCACACGATCGCGAGAACGATGCCATTTCTTATGTTTGGCATTTGGGTGATACAAGTAAGGAAAGCACAGAGGCCGAGATCAGCCATACCTTCGATACGGCCGGTCAGTTCCGGGTCTATGTCGAAGTGAAGGACGCCCAAGGCGATGCCGTAACGAGTGATGTCATTTCCGTGGTTGCCGGAAATTCAAGGCCCGAGGTGGCCATTTCCCTAAAAGGTAACCCGGAGGTCTTTGAGAAAGGGGTGCCCGTGGCCTATGAGGTCAAGGCCACCGATGCCGATGGCGACGAGATCGACCCAAAGAATATTTTTGTTTCGGTCGATTACTTGGAAAGCTTTGACGAACAGAATATGTCCTTGGGCCACCAACAGGTTTCCGCGGCTGTTATGGGCAAGGCCTTGACACAGGGAATGGACTGTAAAACCTGCCATAAGGAGGCCAGTTCGTCCATAGGGCCCGATTACAAGTCCGTTGCCGAAAAGTATAAAAACGTCAAGAAGGCCCAATCGTACCTACAAAAGAAAATCGTTGCCGGTGGTGGCGGTGTTTGGGGCGAGGTGGTCATGCCTGCGCACCCGAACATTACCCCGGATGAGACGAGGCAGATCGTTGCCTACATCATGTCTTTGGCCGATACGGGCAAAAAGACCGAATCACTTCCGGCTTCCGGAAGCATTGTGCCGCAACCCAGCAAAGACGACAAGGTAATGGTGATTACGGCAAGCTATACCGACCAAGGCCAGGAAGGGACCATTCCGCTTACGGGAATGAAAACGGTCGTTTTGAAGGCCAAGGAAGCCGAAGCATCCGAGTAAACGTATTTCCTTAAAAACAAGAAAAGCGGTCCACATGCCAATGTGGGCCGCTTTTTTATGTCTAGGCGTTTATTTTACTTGCTTGTGGTCTACGTAATAATTGCGGTCTACTTGCAAGGTGGAAAGGTCGCCCCTTAGCTCCCGTGTTTTCCATTCGGCGGTAGGGGTAAGGGTATGGGACTTTCCATCGACCCAAATATCGAGCGGCATCTGAAAGCCATCGACGGTATTGGTATAGCGGTACTTCAATTGCTTGCCGTCGACCTTATATTCAAAAACGGGGATCATGGCCGTACGGAGGTACTGGTCGAACACTTTTGAAAGGTCGATGCCCGATTGGGTCGAAATATAGTCCTCTATTTGTTGGGTAGTTACCGTTTGGTGGTAAAATTCCTTGTTGAGTCCCCTAAGGATTTGCCGCCATTTCTCGTCGTCGCCCGCCAATTGCCTGATCGTATGCAGCATGTTGGCCCCTTTGTAGTACATATCGCCCGAGCCTTCGGTGTTTACACCGTAGGGGCCGATTATGGGCTTGTCGTTTTGAATGTTCGACCGTGTACCGACGACGTAATCGGCCGAAGCTTCCTTGCCGTAATAGTAGTCGATAAACAAATTTTCCGAATAGGCGGTAAACCCTTCGTGTACCCACATGTCGGCAATGTCCTTATAAGTAATGTTGTTGGCGAACCATTCGTGCCCCGCTTCGTGGATGATGATAAAATCGAATTTGAGTCCCCACCCGGTACCGGACAGGTCCCTGCCGAGGTAGCCTTTCATATATTGGTTGCCATAGGTTACCGAACTTTGGTGTTCCATACCGAGGTAAGGCACTTCAACCAGTTTAAAGCTGTCTTCGTAAAAGGGATAGGGACCGAACCAATGTTCAAAGGCCTTCATCATTCTAGGGGCATCCTTAAAGTGTTCCTTGGCCTTTTCCAAGTTATCGCGGAGTACGTAGTAATCCATGTCGAGGGTGCCTTTTTCCCCTTCGTACTTTTCGCCAAAATGTACGTAGTCGCCGATATTGATGTTTACCCCGTAATTGTTGATGGGGTTCGAAACGAACCAGTGGTAGGTATTGGTGTCCCTGTCCACCTTTCGCAACCTGCCGTTGGAGACGTCCATCAATCCCTTTGGTGCCTTCACACTGATCAGCATACTGTCTACCTCGTCGTACATATGGTCTTTGTTCGGCCACCAGACGCTCGCCCCCAAACCTTGGTTGGAGGTTGCGATAAAATCCTTGCCGTTCTTGTCTTTTTTCCATGAAAACCCACCGTCCCATGGGGCACGGACGGCTTCCCTGGGGTGGCCGGAATAGAACACCTTGATTTCGTTGTAGTCGCCCTTTTTCTGTTTTTTTATCAGGTGAACGAAGTGGGCGTTGCCCTTATGGACCACCTCGAGTTCCTTGCCCTCTTGGGTCACTCTTTCTATTTTCATGGGGGGCTGAAGGTCGATTTGCATCACTTGGTTTTTCTTCAGCACCTTGTAGCGGATGGTATTGCTTCCCGAAATGAACTTTTTGTCGGGGTCTACGGCGACATCGAGGTGGTAATAGTTGAGGTCCCACCACTCGCGTTCGGGGGTGATACTTCCCCGTAGGGTGTCTTGTTCGGTGAATTCCTGTCCCATGGCACCGGTAAAGGCCAGAAGGACCAGAAATGTCGTAAAATGTTTCATTTGCTAAAAGTTTTAATCAGGTTTGCTCGGCTTGTCCGATACGTGTTTTCTTCCTATATGGAGAAGGCCAAATAGCGGTCCGAGGGCCAAGATAATAAAAGCGTAGGACGGATTATAATTTTGTACTAAAACCGATACGGTTTCTATGCTAAGGATGCTAATGGCAAAACCGATACAATTGACCAGGGTGAGGGCGGTGCCTTTGAGTTCGGGAGGGACGGAAGCGGCTATCAAGTTGGAGAACTGGGGCGAATCGGCCGTTACCGCCATGCCCCAAAGTAGCCATCCCATCAAAAACAGGGGTAGGGGAAATGCGAAGAGTAGGGGCGATAGTATGCATAGGAGCCCGGATACGGCAAGGGATACGACGGCCACGTTGCGGCTTCCCGCCCGCAAAGAGACCCATCCGCCCAATACACAGGAGAGTCCGCCCAAGGCGATGACGGTTCCGGTAACCAATGACACGGGCATTCCGGAACCACTTAGGTTGTTATAGGTTGTTACGGCCAGCGGGGTAAAGGCCCAAAAGGCATATAGCTCCCACATATGGCCAAAGTAGCCGAAAGCGGCTTGCCGATAAGCAGGGAGCTTAAAGAGCAAGGGGCCTGCGCCCAGGTTAAGCCGGGCACTGGGTTTGCGATACGGTCCGTTGGGCACCAAGGCCCAGAGCGCAAAACCGCCGGTCAGGGAAAGTACCGAGGTTGTTTGGATTACCCGGGTAAAATCGCCGCCCGTGCTTGTTCCCCCGACGAAGTAGGGGAATGCGGTTCCCAGAACCAGGGCGCCTACCAGATAGCCCAAGGCCCTGCCCAAGCCTTCCCGATAATAATCGGCGGCTATCTTCATGCCTACGGGATAGATGCCGGCAAGGAAAAAACCCGTACCGAAACGGGCAAGGAGGAGCGTCCATTTGGACAAGTTTTCAGCAAGCAGGCAAAAGTTGCACAGGGCCGCCAAAACCGAACAGACCAAAAATACCCGGGAAGGCGAAAACCGGTCGGCCACCATAAAAAGACCGAATGCCAAGGTACCTATGATAAACCCGAATTGTACGGATGAAAGTACATATCCGATAATTTCGGGGCCTAGTCCCGTTTTGGTGGCAAGCTCCCCCACGATGGCGTTGCCGGCAAACCACAACGAGGTACAGGCGAATTGCGAGGCGATAATTACAGGGAGTATGTGGGGTTTGGGCTTCAATCAGTTTTTCTATCTATTAAATCAAGGGCAACTTTACCCGCTCGATTGGCTAAATTACCTCAAGCGGGGACAACGGGGCACTAGGCTGTGCTGTTTTGTCGCTGATATTCTGTCGAATTACAAAACGGGCCGTTTTTTATATTGACCTAATACCACCTATCTATCCGCTTAGGCGAAACGAAAAAACGGGGACCAATTGGCTTGGCCCCCGTTTTTCGGGATGTTCTTTAAGGCCGATCGGGCTTGCCCCATGTGCCTTTATACACGTCGATCTACCGCTATCGCCGAGTTAGTATACAAAGCGTTTCAACAAAGACCTTACGTTCTTTACACTTTCGACATAGTAGCGGGCATTTGTTTTTTGACGGCCTACCTTAACGGTAATCGAATCTTCGGGCAATTCCATAAACATAAATTCGTCGGTCCAGTCGTCACCGATCGAAAACACAAAATCGTAATCGTCTTCGGCATACATACGCATGGCGGCACGGCCTTTATTGACGTTGCTGCTCTTGATTTCCATTACCTTATTGCCGTTTAAGACGCTGAGGTCGTCGGTTCCGATCAGGCTGGTAAGTACGGTATTGAGCTCACTGGCCCTTTTTTGGCCAAAATCGGGGTCGGTGTTTCTGTAATGCCAGGCCAAGGAGTAGTTTTTTTCCTCGATAAAGCTACCCGGTGTCCGATCGACAAAGGATTCGAGTACCGGAAGTATTTTTTCCATCCAGTCTTTTTTGACGTTTTCGATCATTTTAAATTCTTCCCCATTCCTTGAAAGCCAAACCCCGTGTTCGACGATCATATTGTATTTTTTGGGCAAGAACCATTTGGTGAACGTTTCCTTATCGCGTCCGCTTATTAAGAACATTTCAGTGTTTTCTTGCGACGAAATAAGGTCGAGCAGTTCGTAGAGCTCTGGGTCGGGCCCCGCTTTTTGGGGGTCTTTGTAAAAACCGGCCAAGGTTCCGTCGTAATCGATGAACAAAAGCCTTTTACGGGCCGATTTATAGTCCTTGACGATGGTATTCATTAAATCTACCGATAGTTTTCTGGCCACATGGCTGAAATCCTTTTCTTTTTGGTCTAATAACGACCCCATAAAATCGTTTGCCCATTTTTCGACATTGTAACGTTCGAGTCGCTTCTGAAGTACCCGGTTTCGTTCCTGTTGCTCTTCAACGGGCATGGTAATGGCCTGGTTCAGGGCATCGGCCGTTTGTTCAAAATTATTGGGGTTGATCAAGATGGCCTCGTTCATTTCATTGGCCGAACCGGCCATTTCACTGAGAATAAGAACCCCGGTGCGGTCGGTTCTCGTAGCGATATATTCCTTGGCCACGAGGTTCATCCCGTCGCGGATGGGGGTTAGCCAGGCAATGTCGCAGGTGGTGTACAGGTCGATAAGGTTTTCAAAGGGCATGGATCGATAGAAATACCATATCGGGGTCCAGCTTACGGTAGAGAATTCGCCGTTAATGCGGCCCACAAGTTCGTCTATTTCCCTTTTTAGCAATTGGTACTGGGGGACGTTCGACCGGGAGGGCACGGCGAGGATAATAAGGCGTACCTTTTCTTTGTATTGGGGGTATTTGTTGAGAAAATACTCAAATGCGTTCAATCGCTTGGCAATGCCCTTTGTATAGTCGAGCCTATCGATGGAAAGAAAAAATTTGGCATCGGGATCGGTCTTTTTGTGTTTGTACAGACGCCTTTGAAGTTCCGATTGCTCCCCGGGCGGGGTATTTTGGTTTTTAAGCGCCGCTTCACTGAACTTCTTGTAATCGATACCCATGGGGAAGGAATCGACCTTGATCACCCTTTCGTCCATATGAATATCGTTGAAGCTCACTTCGAGGCCCAACAACCTTCTGACCGAACTTAAAAAATGCCTTTCGTAATCGTAGGTGTGAAACCCTATTAGGTCGGAACCCAAAAGGCCTTCGAGGATTTCTTCACGCCACGGAAGGGTCCTGAATATTTCGAAGGAAGGAAAGGGAATGTGTAAAAAGAAGCCAATGGAAATATTGGGTTTCTTTTCCCTGACCATTTGCGGGACCAGCATTAATTGGTAGTCGTGTACCCAAATAATGTCATCGTCGTTCGCAACCTTGAGAATGGCATCCGCAAACTTTTGGTTGACCTGTTTGTATATGTTCCAATTGTCAAGTTCAAATTCGGAGTACTCCAGAAAGTAGTGGAAGAGGGGCCATATGGTACGGTTGCTGAAGCCGAAATAGAAGCCGTCGACTTCGTCGGCCGTCAAATTGACCTTTGACGAGCCATGCTCGCTTAGGGCCTTGTCTATCTTGGGCGCCAGGGCCTTGGGTATTTCCTCATCGGTGAGTCCGCTCCACCCGATCCATAGACTATCGCCCCCGGAGTGTACCGATTTCATTCCGGTTGCCAGGCCGCCCACACTGGGAATGGCTGTAATGTCTCCGTTGCTGATTTGTAATTGAACAGGAAGTCTATTTGAGATTATGATAGTTTTGCCCATAAATTGCAAGTTTTACTTTGTTTTGAAGTTTATTTCTCTAAATTTCGTGAAAAAGAAGGGTAATAACAATTCGATACCCTTATGAATCAATAATTTTATTGAATGGATAATTTAGATTATGGAATTATAGGAAATTGCCGAAGTGCGGCCCTTATATCCAAAACGGGAAGTATCGACTGGTGCTGCCTGCCCGAATTTGATTCGTCATCCGTATTTGCAAAACTCCTGGATGAGGAGATCGGGGGGAGTTTTGGTTTTATCGTAGACGAAAGTTACCGCATAGACCAAAGCTACATCGAACATACGGCCTTGTTGCGCACCTCGTTTTCCGATGGCGAAAATGCCTTTGAGGTCTACGATTTTATGCCGCGTTACCATAAGGTTTCGGGCGGTTACCACTCGCCACCCGAAATTGTCCGGTATATAAAACTGGTATCGGGAAGGCCCAAGTTCAGGGTGCATTACGACCCCAAACTCGAATATGCCCTGGGAGCGACCGAAACTTACGTAAAGCATAATTTTTTGGCAAGCCTTACCCATGCCGTGAAATTCGATACGGTTTTTTTGTACACCTCGTTCAATAAGAATGCGGTAGTCGAGGGACGTGAAATCGAAATTACCGAGGACGGTTATTTCTTAATGGGGTACAACGAAAAGATCCTAATGCCCAATACCGAAAAAATATACCTTGAAATGGAGCGTACCAAGGTGTATTGGCTTAATTGGAGCAACAATACCCCGACATACAAGAAATACAACGCAGAGATCAGCCGTAGTGCCATAACCCTAAAGCTTTTGAGCTACGATAAAACGGGGGCCGTCTTGGCGGCGGCCACTACCTCTTTGCCCGAAACGATCGGCGAGGTAAGAAATTGGGACTATCGGTTCTGCTGGATACGCGATGCCTCGATGGTGGTCAAGGTGGTGTCCGAACTTGGGCATAAAAATGTGGCCCGACGCTATTTGCAATTTATAATCGACCTGATTCCCGACAAGGACGAGAAGTTGCAGATCATGTACGGTATCAACAAGGAAAAAATATTGACGGAGGAAACCTTGGACCATCTCAGTGGTTATAAGGGGTCGAAGCCGGTTCGGGTCGGAAATGCCGCCTACATACAGCGCCAAAACGATATTTATGGCATTTTAATGGATGTCATTTACGAACAATTGGTTCAATTCAATACCGATATCGAAAACGGGGAGGAAATATGGACGATTACCAAAGGAATAGTCTGGATTGTTGAAAAACACTGGCAGGAAGCCGACAAGGGCATATGGGAGTTTCGTTCGGAAGATAGGCACTTTACCTTTTCCAAGGTGCTCTGTTGGACGGCCATTGACCGGGCCATCAAGGTGGCCAAAATTTTTAACAAGCACCACAAGATCGCAAAATGGAAGCCCTTGCGCGATACCATTTGGCAAGATATCTACGAAAACGCTTGGAACGAGGAGGTAGGGGCATTTACCCAGTCCTATGGGTCGAAACACCTGGACGCCTCGGTACTCTTGATGGAATCGTACGGGTATATCGATGCCAAGCACGAAAAGTTCGTGCGTACGGTCGAGGCCATTGAAAGGGAGCTCAGTAACGATGGATTGTTGTACCGCTATAAGAACGAAGATGATTTTGGCCTGCCCTCCTCGTCGTTTACCGTATGTACCTTTTGGTTCGTCAACAGCTTGTTCAAGATCGGGCAGGAGGAAAAGGCAATGGAATATTTCGACCGCTTGTTGGGCTACAGCAATCATTTGGGCCTGTTTAGTGAAGATATCGACTTTAAGAGCAAAAGACTGCTGGGCAATTTTCCGCAGGCCTATTCGCACCTTGCCTTGATCGAATGTGCCATTAATTTTTCGAACAAGAACAGCGAGGAAAAAATATTGGAATCTATGCGGGAGTAAGGATCGTTTTAGATAGGTATAAAACAAAAAACCGCCCGTATGGGCGGTTTTTCTGTGTGTAAACACACGATAGGTATTTGAATTAGTCAAAAGTATAAGCATTGTCGGCTGCAACCTTGTCGGCTATTTGAATGCGCAAGGCCGCTACATTGGGGTTGTTCGTGTATTTCGTAAAACGTTTAAGTCCCATTAACATCATTCGTTGCTCATCGCCTTCGGCAAAGGAAATAATGGCTTCCTTGCCCTTTTTGATGACCGTTTCTGTGGCGTTGTACAGGTAGAGCTGGGCCATGGCTATTTGGGTGGCCTGGGCCTCTTCGCCAAAGCGTTTGACGTTTTTCTCCGTTCTTAGGATAGTGCTTTCCGCCATGTAGATTTCAATAAGAATATCGGCCGCGGCAAGCATCAGTTGTTGGTGTTTTTCCAATTCGGGACCGAATTTCTGAACGGCGCTTCCGGCAACCATCAGAAATACCTTTTTCAAACGTGCTATCAAGTCTTTTTCCTCGGAAAGCACCTCGGAAAAATCGGGTGTGTCAAACGAAGGTATGCCCATCAGTTCGTCGGCCACGGCGGTGGCGGGCCCCAGAAGGTCGACATGGCCTTTCATGGCCTTTTTGACCAACATTCCTACGGCCAACATCCTATTGATTTCATTGGTGCCTTCGTAGATACGTGCAATACGTGCATCGCGCCATGCCTTTTCCATAGGGGCGTCGGCACTAAAGCCCATACCTCCAAAGATCTGTATTCCTTCGTCGGTGGTCTGTTGTACGTCTTCCGAAACGGCAACCTTCAAGATGGAGCACTCAATGGCGTATTCCTCCACTCCCTTGAGTTCGGCCTCTTGGTGGGAGTTTCCTTCCGATTGGCGAATGGCGATCCTATCTTCAATGTTTTTGGCGGCCCTGTAACAGGCAGACTCACCGGCATAGGCATTTACCGCCATATCGGCGATTTTGGCCTTGATGGCCCCAAAGTTGATGATGGGGGTTTTAAATTGAACCCTTTCATTGGCGTATTTGACCCCTTCGGTAACGATTCTGCGCTGCGCTTCCAAACAGGCGGCGGCCAATTTGATCCGGCCGATGTTAAGTGCGTTCATGGCAATTTTAAAGCCATTGCCGCGCTCTGAAAGCATGTTTTCTACGGGTACCTTGGTTTCGTTGAAGAAAACCTGGCGGGTAGAGGAGGAGTGTATACCTAGTTTTTTCTCTTCCTCCCCTAAACTGATACCGTTATCCGGATCATTTTCCACAATAAATCCGGTAATGTTCTTGTCGTCTTCTATTCGGGCGAAAACGATGAACAGGTTGCAGAAACCGGCATTCGAAATCCACATTTTCTGGCCTGAAATACTATAGTATTTTCCGTCTTCAGATAAAACGGCCTTGGTCTTGCCCGAATTGGCATCCGAGCCGGCTCCCGGTTCGGTAAGGCAATAGGCGCCGAACCATTCGCCCGAGGCCAGTTTGGGGACGTATTTGCGCTTTTGCTCTTCGGTGCCGTATAAGGTAATGGGCATTGTGCCGATTCCCGTATGGGCGCCGAAGGCCGTACTGAACGAACCTGTGGCCCCCGAGATATAGTCGCAGACCAACATGGTCGAAACGAAGCCCATGCCCATTCCGCCATAGGCCTCGGGCACGGCCACGCTTAAAAGGCCCAATTCACCGGCCTTGCGCATGCACGCTTCGGTATAGGCGTAATCCTTCTTCTCGAAACGCTCCCATTCGGCCCAAAGTTCCCGGTCGACGAACTCTTTGGTACTTTCACGCATCATGCGTTGCTCTTCGTTTAGGTCTTCCAAGGTGAAAACCTCGTCACAAGGGGTTTCCTTGACCAAAAATTGACCACCTCGTAAGATGTCCTTTTCTATTTTATCGGTACTCATGTTGTTGATTTTAAGTGTTTAGACAATACTATCGATACTGAATATGGGTAGCAAAACCCTTATGGAAACCTTTTTGTGTTCCTATTTCAGGAATTCAAAAATGCCTGCGGCCCCCTGTCCTGTTCCCACACACATGGTAACCAAGCCATGCTTGCCCTGTAAGTTGCGCTTGCGCATTTCGTCGAACAGTTGGACCGAAAGTTTTCCGCCGGTGCACCCGAGGGGATGACCAAGGGCAATGGCGCCCCCGTTTACGTTGACAATGTCGTTGTTGAGTCCGAGTTCGCGGATAACAGCGAGGGATTGTGATGCAAAGGCCTCGTTCAATTCGATCAGCTCAATGTCGTTCAGCTTAAGGCCGGCCTGTTTCAGGGCTTTGGGAACGGCCTTTACCGGTCCGATGCCCATAATTCTCGGTTCTACCCCGGCAGCGGCATAGCTCACCAGGCGTGCCTCGGGTTCCAGGTTCAATTCCTTCACCATGTCTTCGCTCATGATCATTACGAAGGCGGCACCATCGCTGGTCTGCGAGGAATTGCCCGCCGTAACGCTTCCGTTGGCGGCAAAAACCGGCCTAAGCCTGGCCAATGCCTCCAATGACGTATCGGCTCTCGGGCCTTCGTCCTTTGTTACGGTGTACGTTTTTGTCGCTTTTTTGCCCTTTTCGTCAATATAGGTCTGTTCTACCTGTATGGGAACGATCTGGTCTTGGAAACGGTCTTCGGCCTGTGCCTTTAAGGCCTTTTGGTGCGAATGGTAGGCAAATTCGTCCTGATCTTCGCGTGAAACCTTGAATTCCTGGGCCACGGCTTCGGCGGTATTTCCCATTCCCCAATAATAATCTTCATGGCCGGCCTTGACGAGGTCGTAGTTGAGTTCCGTCCTAAAACCTGTCATGGGTACCGAGCTCATACTTTCGACGCCGCCCGCAATGATGCAATCGGCCATTCCCGACTGGATCTTGGCCGTGGCGATAGCGATGGTTTCCAGGCCCGACGAGCAGAACCGGTTGACGGTAACCCCGGGAACATCGACAATGTCGAGCCCCATTAGCGATATCAACCTGCCCATGTTCAGACCTTGGGAGCCTTCGGGCATGGCGTTTCCGACCACAACGTCGTCAATTCTCTTTTTGTCAAAACCTGGGAATTGCCCCATCACGTACTGAATGGTCTCGGCGGCCAACTCATCGGCCCTTTTAAACCGAAACACCCCTTTACCCGATTTTCCAACGGCGGTTCTATATCCTTTTACTATATATGCTGTTTTCATTTTTTAATTTCTTAGTGGTTTACCGGTTTTCAACATGTGCTGTATTCTTTCCAGCGTCTTTCTTTCGGTACAAAGCGATAAAAACGCTTCGCGCTCCAGGTCGAGCAGGTATTGCTCGTCGACCAGGGCAGGTTCCGATAGATCGCCACCCGCCATCACATAGGCCAGTTTATTGGCAATTTTCTTGTCGTGTTCGCTGATGTAGTGGCTGGCTTCCATCGAATCGGTACCGACCAAGAACATGCCCAGGGCCTGTTTGCCCAGAACCTTGATGTCCTTCCTTTTAATAGGTTTGGTGTATCCGGCCTCCGCCATAAGCAGGGCATGGGCCTTTGCCGTCGCAATCTGGCGGTCTTTGTTCACCACGACAATATCCTTTCCGGGTTGTAAAATACCCAAGTCGTAGGCCTCGTAGGCCGATGTGGATACCTTGGCCATTCCTATGGTCAAGAAATACTCCTGCAATACGTTTAGCTCAACGTCGTTTTTCTTAAAGGTATCTTGGGCACGGACGGCAAATTCCTTGGAACCGCCCCCTCCGGGTATCACACCGACACCAAATTCTACCAGACCGATATACGTCTCAGCAGCGGCAACGACCTTGTCGGCATGCAAGGAGAGTTCGCAGCCTCCGCCAAGGGTCATTCCATGGGGTGCGGAAATGGTTGGAATGGAGGAGTAGCGCATGCGCATCATCGTATCCTGGAACATTTTGATGGCCATGTTCAATTCGTCGTACTCCTGTTCGACGGCCATCATAAAGATCATTCCGATATTGGCGCCGACCGAAAAGTTCGCCGCTTGGTTGCCCACGACCAAGCCTTGGTAGTCTTTTTCGGCCATATCCAAGGCCTTGTTCAGGCCGGCGAGCACATCGCCGCCGATGGTGTTCATTTTGGACTGGAATTCTACGTTGAGTATGCCATCGCCCAGGTCTTCAACGACGACCCCTTTGTTTTTGAAAACTTTCTTGGTCTTTCGGATGTTGTCTAGAATGATAAAGGCATCTTGTCCGGGCACCTTTTCCATGGCTTTTTTCGAAATGTCATAGAAATAGGTCGCACCGTCCTTTACCGTATAGAACGAATCCACTCCGGAAGCCTTCATTTCCTCGACCCAAGCCGCGGCTTCCTGGTTTTCCGATTTTATGAACTCGAGACCTTTTTCAAGGCCTACGGCGTCCCAAATCTGGAAAGGGCCGTGTTCCCAACCGAAACCGGCCTTCATGGCATCGTCTATTTTATACAGCTCATCCGATATTTCGGGAATTCTGTGCGATACGTAGGCGAAAAGCTGTCCGAAACTCTTTCTGTAGAACTCCCCGGCCTTGTCTTTCCCGGCCGTAAGTACAGGAAAGCGATCGATGACCTTGTCGATGGTCTTGGTCAGTTCGAGCGTGGCGAACTTGGCACTTTTCTTTGACCGGTACTCCATGGTATCGAGGTCCAGGGTGAGGATTTCAGTCTTTCCGTCCTTGTCTTTCGATTTTTTATAAAACCCTTGTCCCGTTTTACTTCCCAACCATTTGTTCTCCATTAGGGTATCGATGAAATCGGGCAATTTGAACAGTTCGTGCCGCTCATCGTCGGGGCAATTTTCATAAATTCCGTTGGCCACATGTACCAAGGTGTCGAGGCCGACGACGTCGACGGTGCGGAAGGTGGCCGACTTGGGCCTACCGATAACGGGGCCGGTAAGTTTGTCGACCTCCTCGACGGTCATACCCAATTCCTTTACCATATGAAATAGGCTCTGGATACTGAAAATACCGATCCTGTTGCCAATAAAGGCAGGTGTGTCTTTGGCGACTACCGAGGTTTTTCCCAAGAACTTTTCGCCATAACCGTTCAAGAACTCCAAAACCTCAGGGGAGGTCTTTGGCCCGGGAATGATTTCGAAAAGTTTGAGGTAACGGGCCGGATTAAAAAAGTGGGTGCCGCAAAAGTGTTTTTGGAAATCCTCGCTACGGCCTTCCGACATGAACTTGATCGGAATACCCGAGGTGTTTGAGGTTATGAGGGTACCTGGGGTACGGTGTTTTTCCAGGTTTTCGAAAACCTGCTTTTTAATGTCGAGCCGCTCAACGACGACCTCGATGATCCAATCCACTTCGGACACTTTGGAAATATCGTCCTCCAGATTGCCCGTGGTAATCCGCGAAGCGAATTTTTGATGATAGATGGGCGAGGGCTTCGACTTTAAGGCGGAAGCGAGCGACTCGTTTACCAACCGGTTGCGAACCACCTTGTCGTCAAGGCTCAATCCCTTTTTTTTCTCTTTGTCGTTCAGTTCCCTTGGAACGATATCCAGAAGGAGAACCTCTACTCCGATATTGGCAAAATGGCAAGCGATACCGCTTCCCATAATACCGGATCCTATAACCGCTACTTTACTTATGTGTTTGTTCACTGTTAAATATTATTTATAGGTTAAGTGGTCAATCTGTTTTTTGACCATTGATCGTATTATCGTTCGTTTGAATGATCTTTTCCGAAATCATTTCATTGATCGAGTTCATCACTTCAAAAAAGCCATCCAGACTTTCTTGTGAGACCCTTGACCTAACGGTTTCGTTGAAGCGGAGCACCACATTTTTCGAATCGTTCCTTTTTTCAAGACCGAAATCGGTAAGGTGTATAAGCACCCCCCGCCCGTCTTGGGGGTTGGGCTTTCTTTCGATCAAGCCCTGCTCCTCCATTCTCTTTAAGATACGCGATAGGCTTGTGGCCTCCATTCCCATTTTGGGGCCCAATGATGTCGAGGGCGTACCCGTTTTGGGGTCGATACTCAACAAGGTGAAGCCCACGGCCATTGTAGAACCGAATTTTTTCGCCTCTTCGTTGTACATCCTGGCAACGGCCTGCCACGTGGCACGAAGTGCGTAGTCAATCGTAATTTCTTTCATCGGTCGGATTTAGGTCTACCAAAGATATGAAAAATTTATTATGCATGCATAATAAAATCACAAAAAAATAATGGTGCCAAAACCCCGGTTTGGGACGTTCAATGGGAGTTTCTACTACAAAGGTCTAGCCTCTTTCGCCAGCTTGCCAAAGCATATGACGGTAGGTAAACGACGGCCGGCCGATGGGGGTCAATGGCCGTAGATGTCGTTGTAAAGGTCGATGTATTTTTCTTTTATAATTTTTCTTCTCAGTTTCAAGGTCGGGGTGAGGTGGCCTTCGTTAATGCTCCAGACATCGGGGGTAAGGCGAAATTGTTTGACCTTCTCCCATTTGGCGAATTTCTCGTTAGCCTTGTCCACTTCCAATTGATAGCGTTCCAACACTTTTTCGTTCAAGATGATATCCGAATTCTCGGGAATGGTAATGTTGTGTCTTTGGGCCCATTCGTGCAAGTATTCAAAGTCGGGCTGGATGAGGGCGGCCGGCATTTTTTCGCCTTCTCCTACGACCATGATCTGTTCGATGAACCGCGATTGTTTGAACCGGTTCTCCAAAAGTTGTGGGGCCACGTACTTGCCACCGGAGGTCTTGAACATCTCTTTTTTACGATCGGTAATCTTTAAGAAGCCGTCCTGGTCTATTTCGCCGATATCGCCCGTATGGAAATAACCGTCAATTATAGCTTCGGACGTTTTTTCGGGGTCTTTGTAATACCCCATCATTACTTGGGGCCCCTTAATGCATATTTCGCCGTCTTCGGCGATCTTGACCTCGGTTTTGTCAATGGGCTTTCCAACCGTGCCGATACGGAATCCTCCATTGCGCATATCGTTTACGGCAATTACCGGCGAGGTCTCCGTTAGTCCGTAGCCCTCCATCAGTCCGAATTCGGCCGCATTGAAGATCCGGGCCAGTCGGGGTTGTAGGGCGGCACTACCCGAGGCGATAAGGCTCAGGTTTCCGCCTAGGCCTTCTTTCCATTTGCTGAAAATCAACTTTCGGGCAAGGGCCAGTTTTTTTTCGTACCACCAACCGTTTTGTCCATAGGGCTCAAACTTGAGGCCGACCCCTACGGCCCAAAAGAAGAGTTTCTTTTTGATGCCCGTCAGCTCGGCCCCCTTGGCGATAATCTTATCGTATACCTTTTCGAGCAAACGCGGAACGGCCGTCATCACGTGCGGGCCCACTTCTTTTAGGTTTTCGCTGATTTTGTCGAGCGATTCGGCATAGTAAATGCTTACACTGCGGTATTGGTATAGGTAGATCAACATACGCTCGTAGACATGGCACAAGGGCAGAAAACTGAGCGCCTTGGTTTTTCCGTCCGTAATGGGAAGGCGTTTGGAGCTCTCGAGGGCATTGCTCACCAGATTGGAATGGGAGAGCATGACGCCCTTGGGCTTTCCGGTTGTTCCCGAAGTGTAGATTAGGGTGGCCAGATCGGAAGGCTTTACACTATCCTTTAGCTTGTCTACTTCCCCTTGGTTCGAAACGTCGGCCCCTAGTTCCAAGACTTCCTTCCAATTTTTACAGGAGTCGATCTCGTCGAAGGAATACACTTCTTCAAGGTTCGGAACCTGGTCCCTGATCGAATTGACCTTGTCGTACACCTCTTGACAGGAGACAAAACAATATTTGGCTTCCGAATGATTGAGCACGTAAACGTATTCTTCGGCCGAAATGGTCGGATAAATGGGCACATTTTGCGCTCCCAATTGCAGTATGCCTATGTCCATCACGTTCCATTCGGTACGGTTGGTCATTGAAATTACCGCTATTTTGTCATTTGTGCCTACGCCCATGCGCAACAAGGCCCGGCTGATCGCATTGGCCTGGTCTATATATTCTTGTGTGGAAAGGGCAAGCCATTTTCCGTCGCGCTTGGTGACCAAGGCCTCCTCCAGCGGGCAACTTTCAAGTTGGTAGTAGGGAAAATCAAAAAGTCGAGTGATTTCTGTCATAACTGGTATTAATAACTACTTGCAAAATATGAAAAGCAAGCGGTATTTTAAAATAGGATTCATAAAATCGATACTGCTTTGATGTCAAATTGCAAATTTTCAACGAGTTGTCAATGGATTAATTTATGAATTTTCGATAAACGCCCATAAATTAGGTATGAATTGAGGTTAAGAACCACCTAAAAACCTGGCCCATAATGCAGGGTGGGGGGCATTAAGTACACCAGTTGGCCCAAATGCGTATACGATATCCGCCCCCCTGATCTAAAATTTTGGCAATAGGGCATAGGTGCGTGTCGACAATGGGCATGTAATTCTTATCGTGCCCTATACCTTGGATACTAATAGGATTGTTTTTTGTAATATATTGTTTTTTAGTTTTTTAAACTGCATATTATACAATATTTCTTACAAGTTATAAGTCTATTCTTACGATTTGTGAAGTTTAGCTGTTTTTTTTATGGATTAAAGTGTAGCTTTAATCTGCTTGGATGTCAATCTGATGTTGGCATATAAGGCCCAACGGCCTTTTTGTGTGTTATAGGTCCTTTTCTGTTTGGGACTCTCACAGGGCAAGACCCGCCTGACCCATCAATTTTTAGCAATGAGAATATGTACTGTTTTGCTTATGTCGATAGTGATCGGAAGTTCTTGTGCCCCAAAAAGGACCAATAGTTCAACGGTTTCACCCCACCAAAAAGAAATGGCTATGAAACAAAACACGGTAGAGAACCAGCCCGGAATTATAAATTTTCGGGAGGATATCCAAAAATTCAGCATTTCGTTCCATCAAAAAAACACCATCGACTCGCAATTCACCTGTATCGTTCCCGATTCGGGAATGATCCCCCAAAACTTGCAAAAACCGGGAACCAAAGTGGTTTTTACGGGGGTACTTGTAAAGGATCCTACCTTGCCGCCGCCCAGAATGGGGGGAGAGCAGGTTTATCTTCTAGCGGAGCTAAGAAGCATAGAATAGTACTTAATCTTCAAAAACAATGGGTTATGAGTGAAGTTGTAGAAAAAAAGAGTTCGAAAAAACTCAAAAAGGCGGAATATGTTCCGCAAAAGTCATCGGATGTAAAGGAATTGCAAAAGCATTTGCAGTTGTTCGGGTACCTAAATCCCGAAGATGCCGCTTTTGGGGTAGAGGAAAACAGGCCTCCTCAGCCTGAGGAATCTGCGCTGGAAAGCTTGAAAACCTCCTTTATCGAACCTGGAAAAATGGACAAGGCGACAGTGGAGGCACTGAAGAAGTATCAAGAGTTTCATGGGCTTGACGTTACGGGGAAGTTGGACAGGAAAACCCTCGACGAACTGGATCAAAAGCGTTGTGGTATGCCCGATTTGGGTGAGTTCTCTACCCATGGCAATAAGTGGTCGACGACCAGTCTGACCTATGGTTTCGATAACTATACCACCGATAATGGACTTACGCCGGCAAAAATTCACGAAGCCATAGCACAGGCCTTTGCGATGTGGGCGGCCGAAACACCGCTGAGCTTTAGAAGGGTCAACAATAGTGCAAGTGCCGATATACGGATCAAGTTCGTTTCGGGAGCCCATGGCGATGGATCGGCCTTTGACGGGAAAGGAGGCGTATTGGCCCATGCCTACTACCCACCCCCAAATTCCGGAGCCTTGGCAGGTGACGCCCATTTTGATGGCGCCGAATCGTGGACCATCAATATACCTACTGGGAGCGGCAAAGTCGATTTGGTAACGGTGGCGGCCCATGAATTTGGACATTCTTTGGGGCTACGCCACTCCAACGTGAACGGTTCGTTGATGTTTCCCACCTATGCGGGCCCCATGCGCTACCTGCATGCCGACGATATCGCAGGTATCAGGACCATTTATGGGGGATACTCCATTGAAAACGCCCCTTGGATCCACGGAACCAGTATTCAGGTCGAATACCCTGAGCGCTTGGAGCGTATTACCAGGGCCGGATTTTACACCTACCTGTACGGCAAGCCCAATACCACCAACTGGTTTCATTTTGCCTTGCCGACACCGGTTATAAAGGACCAAAAACGGTTAAAAGTGGTCTGTGCCATTTTGCGTTTCAGAACCTTTTCGACCAAGGCGATGGTCGACCATGTCCATATTTATGACGGTTATAGCAAGATAGCCGCACACAATAACCTAAGCCTGTCCGGCGATAACTGGTTCAAAAAATTTGGTGTGGCCCATAAGCCCTATGTGTATTGGGGATTGGGAATCTCGATCGGTGTTTCCTTTTCGAACGGTACTTTGAACGAAAGGCGAATGGACTTTGTATCCGCCGGTTGTGATTTGATCAATTAACGGATCTTCGGTTCGGTTACGAAAAGAGGCTGCCCGAAAAGGCAGCCTCTTTGATGGTTTTTTATGTTGAAATAAGGTGTTCCTTATTTCTTTTCTATCCACTCCCTCGCATTGACAAAGGCCTCGAGCCAAGGGGAGACCTTGTCGTTTCGGTCTTTCGGATAGTAGGCCCAATTCCATGGGAAGATGGAGCGTTCGATATGGGGCATGGTTACCAAATGCCTTCCGGTTTTGTCACACAACATGGCCGTGTTGAAATCGCTTCCGTTGGGATTGGAGGGATAGCCCTCGTAGCCGTATTTGGCGACGATCTCGTAGTGGCTTTCCGGTAGGGGCAGGCTAAATTTGCCTTCCCCGTGGGAAATCCATACGCCTAAGGTAGTTCCGGCCAAACTGGAAAGCATCACCGAGTTGTTCTCCTGTATTTTTACCGAGGTAAAATTGCTTTCGTGTTTGTGCGAATCGTTATAGGTCATTCGACCGTGGGTCTCGTGGTCGGGATTGATCAAATCGAGTTCCATAAACAATTGGCATCCGTTACAGATACCAATGGATAGGGTATCGGGCCTGGCGAAGAAGTTCCTTATCGCCGTATTGGCCTTTTCATTGTATTTGATGGCCCCCGCCCAGCCTTTGGCGCTTCCCAATACATCGGAGTTGGAAAAACCCCCAACGGCCCCGATAAATTGAATGTCTTCAAGTGTTTCGCGGCCCGAGATCAGGTCGGTCATATGCACGTCCTTCACGTCAAAACCGGCCAAGTACATGGCATGGGCCATTTCCCTTTCGGAGTTGCTTCCCTTTTCCCTCAAAATGGCCGCCTTTGGCCTGGAGGAGGAAGTGAGTTTAAAATTCTCCAAATCTATTCGCGGTTTTGAGGGAAAGGAATAGGAGAGGGGCTGAACCTTGTAATTGTCGTACCGGGCTTTGGCCAGGTTGTTTGCCGTCTGCCTGTCGTCCAATAAATAGGAGGTCTTGAACCATACATCGCGCAAAGAATCAATGTTTAGGCCCATTTCCATACCGTTGTTCTTAAGGGTCAGCTTGCTTTCCGAAGTAACTTCCCCGATTTTCCTGTAATCGATGTTCTGTTCGGAAAGATAGGTTTCCACACGGGCATCCTTGGCTTGAAAAACAATACTCGCATTTTCTGAAAACAGTAGCTTTATAGTATCCTCCTCCTTAAGGTCCGACAGGTCTAGGGCGGCCCCCAAATCGGTATCGGCAAAGCACATTTCGAGAAGGGTGGTGATCAAACCGCCCGAGGCCACATCGTGACCGGCGATTATATCGCCCTTGCGGATCAGTTTTTGAACGGTATTGAATACCGTTTTGAAATAGGGGGCGTCGACAATGGTCGGAGCCTCGCTCCCAATGGCGTTACGTACCTGTGCGAAGGAAGAGCCGCCCAGTTTATAAGCGTCTTTTGATAGGTTGATGTAGTAAATGGGTCCCCCTTCTTTTTGAAAAACGGGTTCCACTACCTTGGTGATGTCGTCGCAATGGGCCGCGGCCGAAATGATAACGGTACCCGGGGCGATGACTTCTCCGTCCTTATATTTTTGCTTCATCGAAAGGGAGTCTTTTCCCGTGGGCACGTTGATGCCCAGCTCGATGGCGAAATCGGAAACGGCCTGGACCGCTTCGTACAACCGTGCATCTTCCCCTTCGTTTTTGCAGGGCCACATCCAGTTGGCCGACAGCGACACTGATTTCAGGCCCTCTTTCAAGGGGGCCCAAACAAGGTTCGTCAAGGCTTCGGCGATACTGTTCTTGCTACCGGCGGCGGGAGC
Organism: Pseudozobellia thermophila; assembly: GCF_900141855.1. Taxonomy (GTDB): domain Bacteria; phylum Bacteroidota; class Bacteroidia; order Flavobacteriales; family Flavobacteriaceae; genus Pseudozobellia; species Pseudozobellia thermophila. The sequence continues at coordinate 470,579 of NZ_FQYU01000002.1, read as the reverse complement.
GATAAGTGCCGAAACGGGGGAGTGGCCTATACTCGTGGCGATTCCTTCCTTACCCTTAAAATCCAAGGCCATTACGGCGCAGTCGTTCAAGGGAAGTTGCAAGGGGCCTGCGCATTGTTGTTTTGCCACCCGGCCGCCGACGCAACGGTCTACCTTGTTCGTTAGCCAATCTTTACAGGCTACCGCTTCCAATTGTAAGACCTGCTCGAGGTAATCGTGAAAGAATTCCAGGGAATATTCGGGTTCTTTATAGTTGCGTGCGATACGGGTATCCTCCATGGTGGTTTTCGGGGAGCTTCCGAAGATGTCCGATAGGTTGACGTCCATGGGTTTTTCACCGGTGGTCTTCGATTCAAAGGTAAAGCGGTCGTCGCCGGTTACATCGCCCACTTCGTACATCGGGGAGCGTTCCCGTTCCGCGATCCGTTGAAGTAGATCGATATTTTTCTCGCCGATTACCAGTCCCATACGTTCTTGCGACTCGTTTCCGATAATTTCTTTTGCCGATAATGTGGGGTCGCCGACCGGAAGCTTGTCCAAATCGATTTTTCCGCCTGTATCTTCCACCAATTCAGAAAGGCAGTTCAAGTGGCCACCGGCACCGTGATCGTGAATGGAAACGATGGGGTTTTCGTCGCTCTCTACCATGCCCCTGACCGCATTTGCCGCCCTTTTCTGCATTTCGGGATTGGAACGCTGAACGGCGTTCAGTTCAATGGCCGAGCTGAACTCGCCCGTGTCTGCACTCGATACGGCCGCCCCGCCCATTCCAATTCGGTAGTTATCGCCTCCGAGGATCACAATCTTATCACCGACTTGCGGCGTTTCCTTCAGGGCCTGTTCGGCCTTGCCATAGCCAACGCCCCCGGCCTGCATGATTACCTTGTCGTAACCCAATCTTCTCGCCTTATCGGCGGCCTGGTCTTTGTTTTCATCGTGCTCGAAGGTCAATACGGAGCCCGCGATAAGCGGTTGTCCGAATTTGTTTCCGAAGTCGGAGGCCCCGTTGGAGGCCTTGATCAGGATGTCCATCGGGGTTTGGTAAAGCCAATCGCGCTCGGGCATGGCCTGCTCCCAAGGGCGGTCTTTTACGAGGCGGGAATAAGCCGTCATATAGACGGCGGTACCGGCCAAGGGCAAAGACCCCTTTCCGCCGGCAAGGCGATCGCGAATTTCACCGCCCGATCCGGTCGCTGCCCCGTTAAAGGGCTCTACCGTAGTCGGGAAGTTGTGGGTCTCCGCCTTTAGGGATATGACCGATTCAAATTCCTTTTCTTCGTAAAAATCGGGAACGTCGGCCCTTTTCGGGGCGAATTGTACCGCTTTGGGCCCCTTTATAAAGGCAACATTGTCTTTATAGGCCGAAACGATGTCGTTCGGATTTTTTTCCGAGGTCTTCTTTATGAGTTTGAAAAGCGAACTCGGCATTTCCTCGCCATCGATCACAAAAGTGCCGTTGAATATTTTATGGCGGCAGTGCTCGGAATTTACCTGACTGAACCCGAACACCTCGGAGTCGGTCAATTTGCGGCCCATTTTTTCCGCCAGCTTATTCAAATAATCGACTTCCTCGTCGCTTAGGGCAAGCCCTTCTTTCTCGTTGTAGGCCGCAATGTCGGCGATTTCCAAAATAGGTTCGGGATTAACATCGATATGGAAGATCTTTTGGTCCAGACCTTTGAACTTTTGCGACAACATGGGGTCGAAATCGATAAAATCTTCCGTAACCGCTTGAAACTCTTCGATACGGACAATTCCTGAAATACCCATATTTTGGGTGATTTCGGTTGCATTGGTACTCCACGGCGTAATCATTGCGGCCCGGGGGCCAACAAAAAAGGCGTCGAGTGACGCCGCGTTCAGTTTAGGTCGGTTGCCGAACAACCATATAAGTTTGTTTGTATCTTCTTGGGAAAGTTCGCCTGTAGTTTGTACAGCGAAAACTTTGGTACTGGCATCACCGAAAAAAAAGACCATTGAATTTATGAATTGTTGGATTTAAGAAAGCACAAATTTACAGCTTTTAACCCAATCCATTTCCAAGAAAAGTTAACAGTTTTTCGGCGAAATTGTTGATTACTTCTTCTGTAGCAAGGCCATATAAAATCCATCGAAACCACTTTTAGAGGCAAAGATCTTCCTTTCTTCGACCAAACTAAAGTCCTTGCCCTCTTCGGCGGCCAAGAACGATTGTACCTGATCGGCGTTCTCCTGGGGCAGTATGGAGCAGGTGGCATAGACCATTTTGCCCCCCGGTTTTACAATTTTGCTGTAGCTGCGCAGGATCTCTTGTTGGGTATTGATGATCTTTTCAAGAAAGTCGGGCCGTAGCTTCCATTTGGTGTCGGGATTTCTTCTGATGACCCCAAGTCCCGTACAAGGGGCATCGATAAGCACCCGGTCGGCCGTTCCGTAGAGTTTCTTAAAAACCTTGGTAGAGTCGATTTCCCGTGTTTCGATGTTATGGGCACCGTTTCTACGCGCCCTTCGTTTTAATTCCTTGAGCTTGCTGCCATAAACATCCATCGAGATCAGATGGCCCTTGTTTTGCATCAGGGCGGCCAAGTGCAGCGATTTTCCCCCGGCACCGGCGCAAGTGTCCACTACACGCTGGCCCGGTTTTACGTCCAACAACTCGGCGACCAGCTGCGAAGAGGCGTCCTGTACTTCAAAAAGGCCGTTTTTGAAGGCATCGGTAACGAAAACATTGGCACGTTCGGGAAGGCGTAGGGCCAGGGGGTACCCTTTTATGGGTTCGGCCACGATGCCCTCGTCCAACAAGGCTTTCCTTAATTTTTCCTTCGTCGTTTTTAGGGTGTTGGTACGCAATATAACTTCGGCCTGCTGGTTCAGGGCGGCTATTTCTTTCGTCCATAGCTTTTCGCCCAGGGCCTTGGCGCATAGTTCGTCGATCCAGTCGGGTAGGGCTTCACGGTATTTCCTGATTTTTGAGAGCTCGTCGAACCGGCCTTTGATCCTTCGTTCGGGAGTGGGTTCGATCTGTTTCCAGTCGGGTAGTTTGATTCCTTTCAAAACCGCCCAAACGGCCCACATCCTAAAAAGGTCTTGCCTGCTGAAAGGGGCCTTTACCTCGGCAATTTCGGCATACAACCTTTTGTAGCGGACCATCTCGTATGTGGTCTCCGCAATAAAACCACGGTCGCGCGACCCCCACCTCTTGTCGAACTTCAACACTTTTTGTACCACCTTATCGGCATATTCGCCTTCGTTGAAGATGAGGTTAAGGGCGTCTATAACGGCAAAGACCAGGTTGCGATGTAATTTCATAGAATAAGGTGCTAAAAAAAAGATGCTTGCAAAGGTATTGCATTCGGTTTGAATCGCTGTATTTTTGACAAACTTTATACGTATGCGTCTTATTATCTTCCTAGCTCTTGGCGTTTGCCTGTTATCGTGTAACGAAAAAGAGACCAAACAAGCCTTTTCGAAAGTTACGGTCAATACCTTGTACGAAGACTCGCTGAGTATCAGGGCCATTGAACTTATGGGAGGCAGCTTGGCCTTTGCGGGCAACAACGGTGTTTTCGGGAGCATTGACCTAAGAACGGGGCAAGTGCGGACGAATGTTCAGCAATTCGATTCCATTACACCCGAATTTAGGGCCGTTGCCCACACCTCGAACGATTTTTTTATGTTGTCGGTGGCCACCCCCGCCCTGTTGTACAAAACAGGGGGGAAGGGCCGGATGGAACTGGTTTACAAAGAGGAGGGTGAGGCCGTTTTCTACGACGCCATGACCTTTTGGAACGACCAGGAGGGCATTGCCATCGGCGACAGCATCGAAGGCTGTATGGGCATCGTTATAACAAGGGACGGGGGACGTACCTGGAATAAGGTAGAGTGTGCCGACCTACCTAAGGCCGTGGAAGGGGAAGGGGCCTTTGCGGCCAGTAATACGAACATCGAGGTAATGGGCGATAAGACTTGGGTGGCCACAACCGCCGGACGTATTTATTTTTCGCCTGACAAGGGAAAATCGTGGGAAGTTCAAAATACGCCCATGGTGAGCAAAGAACCCACCCAGGGCATTTATTCCATAGACTTTTACGATGAAAATCTTGGCGTGGCGATAGGAGGCGATTACACCCGGCCCGAAGCGAATACGGCGAACAAGGCCATCACCAGGGATGGCGGGGCCACCTGGCAATTGATCGCCGATGGGCAAACCCCGGCATATAAGAGCTGTATTCAATTTGTACCAAATTCGGGCGGAAAGGAAATGGTGGCTTTGGGCTTTACGGGGATAGCGTACTCCGCCGACCAAGGGAACACGTGGAAAGAGCTTAGTGGTGAGCCTTTCTACACCCTTCGGTTTCTCAACGATTCGGTCGCCTATGCGGCTGGGAAGAACCGGATTTCGAGCTTGGTCTTTCAATAAAAAAAATCCGGACAAATACGGGAGGGCGCATTGTCCGGATGATATAATCGGTTTGCTTAAGGCCTATAGACGTACGACCACATAGGTACCGCCCCTTTTTTGGTAATGTACGCCATTGAACTTATAGAATTTACGTCCTTTGACGACGACCACTTTATTGCCCCTGGGCAGGCTTCTTACGGCAAGACCTACGGGCGGGCGGACGACGACCAACCTTCTTCCGCGGGTAATGTACCATTTTCCATTCCTAAAATGGTAGGTACGGCCCTTGAATACGACTGTTTTGGTGGCTGCCCTGCGGACAGTTGTGTTAGTTTCTATGGCAATTTTGTCTGAAGTGGGAGTTGCTTTGGCAAAAGCGGAACTGGCACCCATCAACGCGAGAACGACAAGTAAAACTTTAAGATTTTTCATAGTCTTTAATTTTAAGGGTTTATACTTTTTTGATGGTGCAGAAAGCAAAAGGTTTAATGAGAAAAAGAGGCCGAAAGGCCTCTTTTAGTGTATTTTATCGAAAAGTTTCAGTGGTCAACGGTTGCCCCGTCTTTCGCGATATTGTTTGATCAGGTGCTTTTTGAACTCCTCTTCGGAACGCAGCAGCAACAAGGTTTTTTTGGCCGTGATCACTTTGCTGACCGCATTGAGGTAGTCGCGTTCGATTTCCTCTTCCTTTTCTTCAAAGCTGAGGTATTTTTTTAGGATACTTTTGGCCTCGTCCTCGGATAGGACATCGGTGTCCCTGATCTTCGAACGGATTTCGGAAACCTCCCTTCGGCGCAAGGCCTCCCTGTCTTCCTCATATTTGTTGTAAAGGGGCCAGAATGCCTGGGCTTCCTTACTGGAGAGGTCTAAGCGCTCTGTGATAAAAGCTATTTTTAAGGATCTAATCTTGTCCTTCTTATGTTTGTCCTGTGCATGGAAGAGACTGGTGGCAAATAGAAATGCGACCAGTAGTATTGTTCTTGTCCTATTCATTGTAATCAAGGTTTAAGGCTTCAAAGTCTTCGATATTCTCGGTAAGGTAATCTACCATTTGCTCTTCGGCGAAACGGTTCTCCATAATATCGTACACCTCCAATTCGTCTACAGGTATAACTTCGGCCAGTTCGTATGTGCTCAATTCTATTTCGTTGTTCTCAAAATAACGGTCGATATCCGAAACGGCCAGACTTTCGAACGAGGGTTCCGTGTCCGATTTTAAGTTTATAACGATGGCAACCAGTAGTATAGCCGCAATTGAGGCCGCTACATAGTAGAATTTTTTATAGGGATTCAGTTTAATGACCTTGGGTTCGTCGGTTTCAAGTTTTTTGAGAATGCTCTCGTGAACGGAGTCGAAATACCCTTCGGGAACCGAGAAACCTTCATCCTTTGGGATGTCGGATATCCCTTCGGATAATTTGGCCCTTAACCTGGATTCAAAACTTTCGAAATAGTTTTCGGGAGTTTTGAACGGATTTTTTTTGTTCATTTTGTTCATAGCTATTATTTGACACTCAAATAATTAAAAGGTTTAATCTTCTTTTAAAAAGGCTTCTATTTTTTTTACCGCTAAATGGTAGGAAGCCTTTAGTCCGCCTACGGAAGTTTCCAGGATTTCTGAAATTTCCTCATATTTCATTTCCTGAAAATACTTCATGTTAAAGACCAGTTTTTGCTTTTCGGGCAGGGAGGCTATGGCCTTTTGTAGTTTTAACTGTATCTCGTCCCCTTCAAAATATACGTCGGCCTCGAGGTTTTGGACCAAGCGTTCCTGTGTTTCCGAATCGCCTATACCGCTGTGTTTGGCCTTTTTTTTCAAGAACGAAAGCGCTTCGTTGGTCGCGATGCGGTACATCCAAGTATAGAGCTTGCTCTCCCCTTTAAAATTGGCAATGTTCCTGTAGACCTTGATGAAGGTATTCTGCAACACATCGTCGGCATCATCGTGGTTTAGGACGATTCTTCGAATATGCCAGTACAAGGGCTCTTTGTAGGTGTTCACCAACACTTCAAAGGCATCAGCCTGGCTATCCCTTTGTTTTAATTGCCTTACCAAGGTTTCCTCTGCAATCAATACGTCTGCTTTAGGTTTAACAATAAGACTCTAAAGTTACGCAAAGGTTTAGTCGGGAATAAGAAAATGATGTCTATGTTTGGAAAAATGATGTCTATCCCAAAGATTGCATGGCCACCAGTTTGCTGTAGGTGCCGTTTTTTGCAAGCAGTTCCGAATGTGTGCCTTGCTCGACGATTTCCCCTTTTTGGAGTACGACTATGGTATTGGCGTTTTGAATGGTCGAAAGTCGGTGGGCAATAACAATTGAGGTGCGGTTTTGCATCATTTTCTCCAGGGCGTCCTGTACCAAGCGTTCGCTCTCGGTATCGAGGGCCGAGGTGGCCTCGTCGAGTATCATGATGGGTGGATTCTTCAGTACGGCCCTGGCAATGGATAGACGCTGCTTTTGACCGCCGCTGAGTTTGTTGCCGCTATCCCCTATGTTGGTGTCGTACCCCTTGGGCAGCTGGGTAATAAAGTCGTGGGCATTGGCGATTTTGGCGGCCGCCATAATTTCTTCTTGGGTAGCGTTTTCCTTTCCTAAAGCAATATTGTTGGCTACGGTGTCATTGAATAAAATGGAATCTTGGGTAACGAGCCCCATAAGGCCGCGCAGCGATTTTTTGGAAATGTCCTTAATATTACGCCCGTCAATGGAAATTTCCCCTTCGTTCACATCGTAGAAACGGGTTACTAGATTGGCTATGGTGCTTTTACCGCTGCCCGATTGGCCTACCAGGGCCACTGTGTTGCCTTTGGGTACGCTAAGGCTAAAGTTTTTTAATACGTATTCGTCTTCGTATTTGAACGAGATGTTCTCCAGTTCTATGCCTTGGTCAAAACTGGATTTCTCTACAGCACCGGCCTTGTCGACAATGGGGTTCTCGGTCTCCAGTATTTCCAAAACCCGTTCGGCCGCGGCATTGCCTTTTTTTACCCCGTAAGAGGCCTTGCTGATCGATTTTGCCGGGGTGAGGATGTTGTAGGCCAGTCCCATATAGGCGATGAACGATGAGGGGTCGAGGGTTTTGTCGACCAAGACCATTTTACCGCCGAACCACAGCAGTACGCCTATCACCAGAATGCCCAGGAACTCGCCCGTTGGCGAAGCCAGGTTCTGGCGGTTGAGCAAGGAGTTCGAAAACTTAAAGAAGCGGAGGGTCGATTTTTCGAATAGCCGGGAAAAGTACGATTCTGAATTAAAGGCCTTTATGACGCGCAGGCCGCCCAAGGTCTCCTCGACGATCGAAAGAAACTCGCCCTGTTCCCTTTGTACGCGATCGGATTTTTTCTTCAACGATTTACCGATCCTTGAGATGATCGTACCTGCAATGGGGATAAATACAAATACGAAAATGGTGAGCTTGGTGCTTATACCGAACATGATAATGATCGTAAACAAGATCGTTAAGGGTTCGCGTACGATCAATTCGAGGATGGAAAGAAAGGAATGTTGGATTTCGAGCACATCGGAGGTGATGCGTGCGATAACGTCACCCTTTCTTTTTTCGGAATAAAAGGATATGGGAAGCTCCACGATTTTTTGGTACATCTTGTTCCGAATGTCCTTCAGTACGCCGTTCCGGAGAAAGGTAATGAAGTACATGGCCAAGTAGTTGAAGAAATTCTTCAGAAGGAAAAGTACCAATACCAGACCGATGACCAATATAAGTCCCTTCATTTCATCATCGCCCGAATATTCGGTGACCTTGAAGTTGATCAAGGCCTGAAGATAGTCCTTTAGATTACCGAAACCGGTATATACGGGCGCTTCAAAAACCCGGTTTTCGGGTTTGAACAATACGTCGAGCATCGGAATCAGTGCCGCAAACGAAAGGGCGCTGAACAAGGCGTAGAGTATGTTGAAAAAAATGTTGAGGTATCCGTATTTGCTATAAGGTTTGGCAAACTGTAGAATTTTCTTAAAGTACTCCATTAACCCAAGTTGAGTTCGTCCAAAATAGTTTGGATTTTTTTATCGAGTTCGGCCGATACTTTCTTGAAGTCGTCCGCCTTGTCAAGTTTTGCGTTCGTGCTGATGTAAAACTTTACCTTGGGTTCGGTTCCACTTGGCCTTGCGGCGATACGCGTACCGTCTTCGGTTTCGTAGATGAGAACGTTCGATTTTGGGATATCGATAGCCTTCTCTTCACCGGTAAGTACGTTCTTGGCTATGGACGTGTTGTAATCCTCTATCCATTTTACCTTTGAACCGGCCACCGAGGAAACCGGGTTTTCCTTGAAGTCCTTCAGCATTTGCTTGATTTCCTCGGCACCGCTCATGCCTTTTTTGGTGATGGAGATCAGTTTCTCCTTATAAAATCCGTAATCGACGTAGCAATCGATCAAATCTTTGTAAAAGGAACTTCCGTTCGCTTTTGCCTGGGAAGCGATTTCACAGGCGAGCAGGGTAGAGGTAACGGCATCCTTGTCGCGTACGAAGTCGCCCACCATATAGCCAAAACTCTCCTCTCCGCCACCGATAAATTTCGATTCGGGGAAGTCCTTGATCATTTTACCGATCCATTTGAACCCGGTAAGTGAAGTCTTGAACTCGACACCATAGGCCTTGGCCATGGCCTCCATCATGGGGGTTGAGACAATGGTAGTGGCTATAAATTCGTTGCCTTTAAAGCCTTTTTGTTTTTGTTTTTCCAAGAGGAACTTGGTCATCAATATCATGGCCTGGTTGCCATTTACGATTTCCATTTTTCCGTCGAGGTTTCGAACTGCAATACCTAAACGGTCGCTGTCGGGGTCGGTACCTACCACCATGTCGGCACCGATTTCTTCCGCTTTGGCAACGGCCATGGACAGGGCTTCGGACTCTTCGGGGTTGGGCGACTTTACCGTCGGGAAATTTCCGTCGGGTTCGGCCTGTTCCTCTATGATGGTCACGTTCTTATAACCGGCCCTTTTTAACACTTCGGGGATAGCGGTAATAGACGTACCGTGTAACGATGTGAAGACGATCTTAAAATCGTCTTTGCCCGGGGCATTAAAGTTTCCATTGGCCACCGAGGCTTCAAAAAAGGCCTCGTCTACCTCGGTATCGATAAGTTGGATCAAATCTTCGTTGGCCGTAAAATTGATGTCTTCGTAGGAAAGCGCATTGATTTCGGCGATAATTTCCCCGTCCTGGGGCGGCACGATCTGTCCGCCATCGGTCCAATACACTTTGTAACCGTTGTATTCCGGCGGGTTGTGCGAAGCTGTAAGGACAATGCCGGCATGGCAGTTCAAGTGGCGCACGGCGAAGGAAAGCTCGGGCGTGGTCCTCAGGCTGGAGAACAGGTATACGTTTATGCCGTTGGCGGAAAGCACTTCGGCCACTGTTCGGGCCAAGGTGTCGCTGTTGTTCCGGCAATCAAAGGCGATGACGACCTTTAGGTCTTCCCCGTCATATGCCTTTTTTAGGTAGTTGCTCAGGCCCTGGGTGCTTTTGCCCAAGGTATATTTGTTGATTCTGTTGGTGCCTACGCCCATAACGCCACGCATGCCTCCGGTACCGAACTCCATGTTTTTGTAGAAGCGGTCTTTCAGTTCGTCGGTATCATTGGCGATCAGGTATTCAATTTCCTTTTTTACTTCCGGGTCGAAAAAATCGGTCAACCAGGTCTTGGCAGTGTTTAGAATCGTATCCATAGTTTATGGTGGTATATTTTAGTTTTTAAATTTAAGAAGAATATTGTTGTTTAAGTGGGTCGACATTGATTTCTTCCGAAACGGTATACCGGGCCTCGTTTTTTCGGGAACGTATCAAAATCTCACCTAAAAATCCGGCCAAAAACAACTGGGTTCCTATGATCATGGCAGTGAGCGAGATAAAAAACTGGGGCCTGTCGGTAATCAACCGGCCGTAGGGGTTGATAAATAGTTTGTCGATGCCCAAATAGAGGGCGAAACCAAAGCCGATGATGAACATGAGGACGCCCAAGGCCCCGAACAAGTGCATGGGTTGGCGGCCGAACTTCGAGACGAACCAAATGGTCAACAGATCGAGAAAACCGTTGATAAAACGTTCCATGCCAAATTTGGTGCTGCCGTATTTTCGGGCCTGGTGGCGCACCACCTTTTCCCCGATTTTGCCAAAGCCCGCATTTTTGGCCAGCACGGGAATGTACCTGTGCATTTCGCCCGAAACCTCTATGTTCTTGATCACTTTATGGTCAAAGGCCTTCAGTCCGCAATTAAAGTCGTGCAGTTTTACGCCCGAGGTCGTGCGGGCGGCCCAATTGAACAATTTGGAGGGAAGGTTCTTGGAGATGACCGAATCGTACCTTTTCTTTTTCCACCCGGAGACCATATCGAATTTATCTTCCTTGATCAGGCGGTAAAGTTCCGGAATTTCCTCGGGGTTGTCTTGCAGGTCGGCATCCATGGTAATCACCACATCGCCCTGTGCGGCCTTGAAGCCGGCGTGCAAGGCTTGGGACTTTCCAAAATTCTTAACGAAACGAATACCCTTTACGTGCTTGTTCTGACTTGCCAAACGGTCTATCCGTTTCCAAGAGCCGTCGGTACTACCGTCGTCTATGAAAATAATCTCGTACGAATAACCGTTGGAATCCATTACGCCAACGATCCAATCGTGCAATTCGATGAGGGATTCTTCTTCGTTAAGAAGGGGTATTACGATGGAAAGATCCATTGAGTTATGCTATAGGTCTGCCCAAAAATACAACTTTGCAATCAATACTCGGGTTTTTGTTTTTTTAGGATCAAGGCGGGAAACAAGGAGCCGACAAACCCAATGAAAAGATTAAAAATAAGTCCTCCCGCAACCTTCCAAAGTACATTGGGGTTTTTTTGGCTTTCCATTTGCTTGTCTATGGCTTCCGGATCCATTCCCGATTCCAACATCATGTTCGTTGCATATTCTATGGCCTTCTGTTCCATTTCGGGATCGATGACCTTGGTCAGTACAAAACTGAAAATTATGCCGATAATACCCGATATCAAGGCCATTCCTATACCGATTTTCATTCCTTCGCCAAAACTGACGTATCCGTTGTTTTGTTTTTTGAATTCCTTGATCCCAATGATCGACCCCACAACTATAAAGATCAAGCCAAGGCCTATGGTAAACAATATGCGTTTTATGTCAATCTGGTAATGAAGGTCTTGGGAATACAGCATGAGGTTGAACACAATGCCGATAATCCCTATAATTAGCCCATATTTTAGTGCGATTTTCCCCGTTTTGGGTTGATTGTCTTCCATTTTAGTATATTTAGGTTGTTGTTGTACAGTTGTATGAGTGATTTAAATCATCTTTTTGTTACATTGCGGTGATTAAAATCTTAATTTGGATTGAAATATAGGGTTTTGCGTATCTGTGCCATAAGGTGTAATCGTCTTAAAAACAATCGCTTATGAATGCTTTGCTCGGCAAAGATAGGATAGAAACGGAAATTGTTCCTTCTATTACGTAAACAAAATGGGGATTTTCTTCAACGGTTCCCCCGACCGTAAATCTTCAATGTGTTATTCTGTAGGCCCTAGATAGGGTTTAAATTGGAGTCGAATTCCGTGAAGGGCCCTTTAGGGGTGCTACTCCCCGTAATCGCTCTATCGGCCATATAGCCCGAACGGTTCCTTTTGGATGTGATCGGGGCGGCCCGTAATACCGATAGGCGTAGGGCATACCAAGGTTGGGGATGTCGCCGAACCGACCTGATAAGGGCAAAGGGAGTTGGGAAAGAGGTAGCGGTCTGCTTTTTTGTGGTACGGGTAGAAGAAAAATGAGTAAGAATTAGAGTTCAAATATGTATTAATGTTATAAATTTTAAAAATGAAAACGAGACTATTATTCCCATTACTATTGATAATTATAAATATGGGGTGTATCGAAGACGATGGGGAAGAAGAACAATCGGAATGTGCCAAGGAATGGATCGAATTCTTGGAAGGTTATGACGAAAGCTACGATCAACAAATTGCGAAAATCAGAAATCCCGACGGTACCTATTATACCTTGGAACAGTGTGAGGCCCAATTGCGACTTGCCCAGGCTTTTTTGGAGGAAGTGGAACAAGAGGAAGAAGACTTTAACACCGATTCCCGTTGTAGCGATAAGGAAAAATTTGATATCAACAATATTTTTGAGAGGCTGATATTGGAATATGAGGCGGATGTGGCTATCACCTATGATTGTGAGTAAAGCGGAGGTTTAAAGCCCTACCGGTTGTTTGTCTTGGGGTGGAGGCATCTTCGGCCCAAGGTTTGTTGGTGTTTTTGGGATTCGGAAGCGGTACAGTTGCTAAGCTGTTGGCGCAAACCCGTATACCTTGCCCTTTTTGTTATCGCAAAGGTCGGCTCGCCCTTGTTTGATGAACTTGATAATTTTTTTTGGATACTAGGGCTCTTTTTTTTGGCTTTAAGATTGTAGGTTAAGGAAAAAAGGCTAAATTTGCAGCCTTAAAATGAGTGCCTGTTGGAATGGGTGCGTTAAATTTTAGAAGAATGAAAAAGAATATACACCCAGAAAATTATAGGTTGGTCGCCTTTAAGGACATGTCGAACGACGATGTGTTTTTGACTAAATCTACCGCGGAAACCAAGGAAACTATCGAAGTGGATGGTGTTGAGTATCCTTTGGTAAAACTTGAAATCTCGAGAACCTCGCATCCCTTTTACACAGGAAAAGCCAAATTCTTGGATACGGCAGGACGTATCGACAAGTTCAAGAGCAAGTACGAGAAATTTAAGAAGAAACCTGCTGCCAAGGCTGAAGATGCCGAAGCGGATAAAAAATAAGCCGGTTTTTAATATATATAAGACGCCTTCGATACACCGAAGGCGTTTTTTGTTGGGGGTATTTGACAATGAGGAAGTTGTTCTATTTGGACTTTATTTTTTGTTTCCCTGACCAGTTGGCAATATTTCAAGGCTTTTATCGTCTTTAGATTACGTAATTTTATCGAAAGTTGACTAACTAATGAACTATATACTTTTTGACGGTACGGTAAGGGAAAACCTCTTGCCCTTTACCTTTACCCGCCCCGTGGCCGATATACGAATAGGGATCCTTACCATTCGCGAAAAATGGGAAAAGTATCTGGGCTATACGACCACTACGATTACCGAAGACTACCTTTCCGAAAAATATCCTATGGTCGAAATGGAGGAAAACGTACTTATAAACGCATCCTTTCTTCCGAACCGGACCCTCGTCGAGATGGTCACCGGGCTAAGGGAAAACGAGGCCATATTTCAAGGGGAGGAGGTCATAGCCTTTTACGCCCGGGAAACCCAGGAAGAGGTCGACTTTTCTAGCTATAGGCATATAGAGTATGAAGGAGAGGCGCTACGCGTTGTCAATACATGGGATATCTTTTCGAAGAACGATCGGGCCCTTCAGGAAGATTTCGACCTTTTGACCGAAGGACGGGAAAGCGCTCCCATTTCAAATACAAATACCCTAATCCACCCAGAACGCATTTTTGCCGAAGAGGGGGCCCAGGTCGAGCACAGTATCCTGAACGCCACGGACGGACCCATTTATCTGGGAAGGGATTCCCAGGTTTGGGAAGGTAACCTCATACGTGGAGCCTTCGCCCTTTGCAACAATGCCGTTGTAAAAATGGGGGCCAAAATATACGGGGCCACTACGGTCGGGCCCTATGGCAAGGTTTGCGGTGAGATAAGCAATTCGGTAATTTTTGGCTATTCGAGCAAAGGCCATGAAGGTTATTTGGGCAATGCCGTCTTGGGCGAATGGTGCAATATCGGTGCCGATTCGAACAACTCCAACCTCAAGAACAACTACGCCAAGGTAAGGCTGTGGAATTATGCGACCGAACGTTTTGAGCAAACGGGACTCCAGTTTTGTGGCTTGATGATGGGCGATCATAGCAAAACGGCCATCAATACCATGTTCAATACGGGTACGGTCATAGGGGTCAACTGCAATATCTATGTGCCGGGTTTTCCGAGGAACTTCGTTCCCAGTTTTAGCTGGGGAGGGGCTTCGGGGTTTTCGACCTATGCGCCGGCAAAGGCTTTCGACGCCGCCAAGGTAATGATGGCCAGAAGGGGAGTGGAGTTCGGCGAACAGGATGCCAAGATATTGGAACACGTATTCGAACTGACCAAAAAATGGCGTAATTATTAAGGGAAGGTACGTATCCCTGTTCCGGGCGGTGAGCCCTCGTTTTTTCTTTCCGGGATGCGTTCGTCGCAAAGTGCTTTGTACCCTGCCATCGTTTGGCAACCGGGCTGGTTCGCCTTTGATGCATACGCTTTTTCCGTTCTTGCCTTTGCAATACCCTGATATGGTTCTAAGTTCGTATATTTGCAGCCCGAAAACGTAATTGGGCCGCATGAAAAAGAAAGTCGCTTTTTATACCTTGGGCTGTAAGCTGAACTTTTCCGAAACGTCTACCATTGCCAGGGGTTTTCAAGAGGAAGGCTTTCAGCGCGTAGACTTTTCCGAAAAGGCCGATATGTACGTTATCAATACCTGTTCGGTAACCGAAAATGCCGATAAGCGCTTTAAGACGATCGTCAAGCAGGCCCAGAAAGTGAATCCCCAGGCCTTTATTGCCGCCATTGGCTGTTATGCGCAACTAAAGCCCGAGGAACTGGCGGCTGTCGATGGGGTCGACCTTGTGCTCGGGGCCACCGAAAAGTTCAAAATAACCGATTATATCAACGACCTGACCAAAAATGATTTTGGTGAGGTGCACTCCTGCGAAATAGAGGATGCCGATTTTTATGTGGGCAGTTACGCCATTGGAGACCGTACAAGGGCCTTTTTGAAGGTACAGGACGGGTGCGACTACAAATGCACCTATTGTACCATTCCGTTGGCCCGCGGAATTTCGAGGAGCGATACCTTGGACAATGTCCTGAAAAATGCGGCGGAAATCTCGGCACAGGGCATCAAGGAAATCGTCTTGACCGGGGTCAATATCGGAGATTACGGCAAGGGGGAATTCGGGAACAAGAAGCACGAGCACACTTTTCTTGACCTGGTGAGGGCCTTGGACAAGGTAGAGGGTATTCACCGCCTGCGCATTTCGTCTATAGAGCCCAACCTGTTAAAAAACGAGACCATAAATTTTGTGGCCGAAAGCAGGTCTTTCGTTCCCCATTTTCATATCCCCCTGCAAAGTGGAAGCGATGCCATTTTAAAGAAAATGCGCCGCAGGTACATGAGCAAATTATATGTCGACAGGGTCCGTCAAATTAAGGAGGTAATGCCCCATGCCTGTATAGGTGTGGATGTTATTGTCGGTTTTCCCGGGGAGACCGATGAACACTTTTTGGAAACCTATCACTTTTTGAACGAGCTCGACATTTCCTACCTGCATGTTTTTACCTATTCCGAAAGGGAAAATACACCCGCCTCGACCATGGAAGGTGCCGTGCCGAAAAACATACGCCATAAAAGAAGCAAAATGTTGCGCGGCCTATCGGCCAAGAAGCGAAGGGCTTTTTATGAGAGCCAATTGAACAGTACGCGCACCGTACTTTTCGAAGGGGAAAACAAGGAAGGCTATATTCACGGGTTTACCGAAAACTACGTCAAGGTGATGGCGCCGTGGGATCCGGGCCTTGTGAATACCCTGCATCGCGTGAAACTCACCGAAATCGATGAAACCGGCCTGGTGCGCCTTGAGTTTTTGGAGACCCCGGTCCGGGCATAGAACAGGGGCAAAAAAAATAGTCCCGATGTAAGGGACTATTTTTTCAAACTAATACTAGAGCATACTTTTAGATTCGGATACCTACGGGCAGCATCTCTTTGTACTGTCTGTTCTTCCGTAAGAATCCTGCAATTTGTGGGCTTGTTGGAACAACTCTTTGGTTTTGCTCCTGAATGTGATGAAGAACGGATTTGATGAAATCCTCTTTGAATCCTTCTGTGGTAATTCCTTCGGGAATGACCAATTTGGTTAAAAACACCTTTCTTTCTTGCGAAGAGTATTCGATTTTGGCCAATTTACCTTCGACCTTAGTTTCAAATTGGCGCAAGAAACTGTTGTCCTTAATTTCGACTTCATTCATATAGATTGATTTTTGTAGTTGCATTGGACAAAAAAATTACGATGCTCCCCAATCGTAATTTTCTATACTTTTGCTCTTGTTAAGTAAACGATGGATTTCCCCCAAAGTCCGCAACAAAAGTAGTGAAAAAATTGTTAAATTCCTAATAATCCTTGGGTTAATACTTATGTCGAGAAATAAGGTCCATGTTTATTTTATGCCGGGCATGGCGGCCAATCCTTCGATCTTCAAGCACATCAATTTGCCCGAAGCTATTTTTGAGACCCATCTCTTGGATTGGTTCTTGCCTGAAAAAAATATGGGCATTGAAGCCTATGCCCAAAAAATGATCGAGCGAATAGAGCACCCCGACCCCGTCTTGTTGGGGGTTTCCTTTGGGGGGATGTTGGTACAGGAAATGGCCAACCAGATGCCGGTACGAAAGGTTGTCGTGGTATCGAGCGTAAAAAGTGAGGCCGAATTGCCCAAACGGATGATCTTTGCCAAATACACCAAGGTGCACAAGCTCTTGCCTACGGGATTGGTAAACAATATGGAGCTTTTGGCCAAGTATGCCTTTGGGGAAACGGTGCCGAAACGCCTGGCCCTTTACGAAGAGTACCTATCGATACGCGACAAACATTACCTGGACTGGTCGATCGACCAGATCGTAAATTGGCGGTCAAGCGGATGCCGGGCCGATTTGGTCCATATACAGGGAGAGAAAGACACCGTTTTCCCGATCCGATACATAAAGGACTGTATAAGGGTCAAAAACGGCACCCATGCCATGATAATCCATAGGGCAAAATGGTTTAATGAGAACTTACCGACAATTATTTTGCAATAAGTGAGTTGTAGTATTAACTTTGATAAACGATCAATCCAAAAAAAAATGAAGATTCTAAAGAATATTTTAATGCTGTTGGGTGTCTTTTTTGTAGTGAGCACCCTAATTTTTGCGGTACAGGGCGAGGCCGACGCCACTGATGGCGGCACCGAGGACGTCGCTGAAAACGATGTAGAGAAAAACGTGGCCGATACGTATCGCATTTCGGCAATCGATATTCCTGAAGACTTGAATTTTGCCGGGGAAAAAGTACCCTTGGACGATCCGGAGATCATGGAGCGTATCGATCGTGAGTTTTTGGTGAACACCTATTGGCAGTCGAATGCCGTACTCTTGATAAAAAGGGCCCATAAATATTTTCCTATCATCGAACCTATTTTGGCCAAAAACGGGGTCCCCGATGATTTTAAATACCTGGCAGTGGCCGAAAGCGGCTTGCAAAATGTGGTGTCGCATGCCGGTGCCACCGGGTTTTGGCAGATCATGAAGGCGACCGGTCGCGAGTATGGCCTGGAGATCAACAGCAATGTCGATGAGCGCTACCACCTTGAGAAATCGACAGAGGTGGCCTGTGCCTACCTAAAAAAGTACAAGGAGAAGTATGGCAATTGGACCTTGACCGCGGCTTCCTATAATGCGGGGGCGGGGGCCATCAACAAATACCTGGGCATTCAGCAGGTCGACGATTATTACGACCTTCTACTGGGGCAGGAAACCGGAAGGTACGTGTTCAGGATCATGGCCATAAAGGAAATTTTAAGCCATCCTGAAAAATACGGTTTCGACATAGACGAAGAGGATATGTACAAAGCGGTGCCTACCTTTAAGGTAGAGGTCGACGAACCTATTTTGAGCTTTGCCGATTTCGCCAAGCAATACGAGATCAACTACAAGATCTTGAAACGGCACAATCCCTGGTTGCGCGAACCCCATCTTAACAACAGTTCGGGTAAAAAATACATCATTGAGATCCCGTACAAGGGGTACTATAAAACCTCCAAGTAAATTTGCGTCCACATTGGTGCCGAATGTAGTAGTTTTTTAGCCCATATTTTACCACCTTTATAAGCCTTGGCATATAAATCCGTATGCCATGGTGCGACTATAAAGGATGGAAACTCTTCTGCGTTTTGGTAAGGAAAACCTGGTGCCCATTGTATTGGCCATCAACTACATATTGGTTTTTGTTCTCTGCCTTGTCATCATGCTTAAGAACAAAAACCCGGTCAAAACCCTTTCCTTTCTCTTTGCCCTGGCCATTTTGCCCGTCCTGGGGTTGGTCGTTTATTACTTCTTCGGACAGGATTACAGAAAGTCAAAGATTTTTGAAAAAAAGTACATTCTCGACAATGACCGTATACGGGAATGGCGAAAAAAATTTCGCTTGGACCAAGGGGAACGCGAAGATTTTGAAGAGGCTTTTGGCGAGGGGATATTCAAAATCTACAAGTTGTTGAAAAACAATGAAAAGGCCGTGCTGACCTTTGATAACGAGGTCGATATACTCATTAACGGGGAAGTTAAGTTCGCCCGGCTGAGAAAGGACCTAAGGGCCGCCCAACACCATATCCATATGGAGTATTTCGTGGTTTTCGACGATGAGCTCGGAAAGGAGCTTATGGATATACTCTGCGAAAAAGCCCGTGAAGGAATAGGGGTCAGGCTTATTTACGACGATGTGGGGAGCAGCATCTCGAAAAAATACAAGCGTAAAATGACCGAAGCGGGGGTACGGCA
Source organism: Pseudozobellia thermophila (assembly GCF_900141855.1). Taxonomy (GTDB): domain Bacteria; phylum Bacteroidota; class Bacteroidia; order Flavobacteriales; family Flavobacteriaceae; genus Pseudozobellia; species Pseudozobellia thermophila. Next base: position 451,562 of record NZ_FQYU01000002.1, on the reverse strand, counting down.
TTACCCCTTTATGCCGGTCTTGTTTTCCAATTCGACCAGTAAACTCAATTACCGGGATCACAGGAAGATAGTGGTCATAGACGGTACCATCGGCTATGTCGGGGGAATCAACCTCGATCGTAAATACGACAACTCGTACGACAATGAGCGGTATTGGCGCGACATGCACTTAAGGCTGCGGGGAGGGGCCGTGGGGGCACTTCAGTCTTCCTTTTTGCTCAGTTATAATTTTGTCTCCAAAAGTGAACTGCCTATCGAGCAGCACTTTTTTCCGGGCATCAAGCCCGATACGCAAAGGTCGGTGGCCGTTCAGGTGGCGGCAAGCGGACCCGATACGGACTGGGCCAATATCATGGAGGCCTATTTTTGTGCCATCAACTCCGCCACGAAACACATTTATATCACTACGCCCTACTTTATGCCCAACGAGGCTATTCTAACCGCCCTGGCCACGGCTGCAAGGAGTGGCGTCGATGTGCGCGTCATCCTTCCCTATGCGTCGGATTCCTGGGCCGCACAGTACGCTTCGGACTCCTATATCGGGGAGTGCCTCGAATCGGGCATCGCGATCTATCGGTACCGCAAGGGCTTTGTACATGCCAAGACCATGGTGGTCGACGACCGGTTCGCGTCGGTGGGTACCGCCAACCTCGATTATAGGAGCTTTGCCTTGAATTTCGAGATCAACGCTTTGATCTACGACGAAGCTTGCAATAGACGAATGGCCGATATTTTTAGGGCCGATCTGGACGATTGTGACCGGGTGGAACCGGAGCGTTGGAAAAACCGGGGGGTTCGGCGTAAGCTTAAGGAATCGTTCAGTCGCCTATGGGCGCCCTTGCTCTAGCGAAAATGGAATCAAAAAGCCCCGGACTTTGCGGTCCGGGGCTTTTTAAAAGGGATAAGCCCTTCCTTAAATGCGCTTCATCTGTTGCTGCATCATCTTTATTTGCTCGGTGAGCATATTGTTCTTGTCAAGTTTCTTGGCTTCGTTCAACAGGGTAGTGGCCTCCCGTTTGCGTCTTTTCTGCATGGCGATTCCCGCTAGGCTTAGCTTGGCCATTGCGACATCGTAATCCATGGTAAGGCCCAATTTTAAGGCCTTTCTAAAAAATTTCTCGGCCTGGGTCAGGTTTTTTTGCGAGTGAATGATCCCGTAAAGGTAGTTGTAGTAACCTTGTTGCTTCGTGATTAGGGCGGCTTCGGGGTTTTTTATTTTTTGCAACCATTTTTCGGTGCCCTCCAGGTCTTGTTTCCTCATGCGCAAAAAGGCCAACAGGATAATTTCGTTTCTGTAATATAGAAAGATAAAGATGAGTGAGAGTAAGATCAAAAAAATTCCGTTTCCAATATTGCCTTCGATAAATTGATAGACCGCATATGCGATGATGAGTCCGGCTATGGCTAGCTTAATATTTTTGTGGAACATTTTAAGTAATAATTAATTGGTTTGTACTTCAGGGGCTATAAGTTCGTAGCTAATGGTAGATTCGATGGTGGTGGGTATTTCCTGGTCTCCCATCTGCGCCATGGTAGAGGCGCCTTTCGATAAACCTTCCACACTCATTTTTCGGATGAATCCCGAGTTCAGGTCGGTCGTGATCCTTGTTTTTTGGGAGCCGGACAATTTCATGGTCGTGGTCATTTCCGTAACGTCCATGGTTATGTCGGCCAAACCACTGATCGATGCCGTTTCCGAAGATAGGTTCTCAAGGGTCCAAACGTTTTTGGCCTGTAGTTTTCCGGTATATTCGTTTTTCCACTGGCTGCCTATCTTCACTTTTTTCTTAGGGTAGATAAAGGTCATTTGCTTGTAGCTGTTCGAAAGGGCTTCCGATCCAAATTCCTTTTCAAGGGACTTTTTCATCATGTTTAACGAAAATTCGTCTTCCAGTCCCGAAGCCTCGGCCATTTCGGCAACGAGGGCATTTCCTCCCTTTACCTCCAGAATATCGCCGTTCTTGGCCAGGGCGATATTGACCGGTTTGTCTAACAGGCTGTGGAATATTTGCGATTGCATATTGGTTTCGTCTACCTCCCTGGCGCTGACGTTCATAAGCTCTCCCTGAATGCTTGAGGTCATTTTTAGGTTTAGGTCCCTAAAGGTCAGTGATATGTCGTAAATACTGTCACGTTGGCCCAAAACCCTAAACTCGAGGATCCCGTCGATAAGGTTGGTCAATTCGTGGGTGGCCCCGTCAAGTTCTTGGGTAATGACCTGCTTGGCCTCCTGTTTTATGGTATAAACAGCATCTTTTTCCAAATTGTACTCCAATGTGGTCTGCCCAAAGCTGAACGTTCCGAAAAGCACGGGAAATAAGAGGCTGAAAAAGTGTCTCATAGGTCGATTTTGTTACTAAAATCAGATTTCGGCAAATGTAATAAAAACCAATTGCAGGCGGGCAGGCAATCCCGAAAAATATTTTTTTAAATCTATTTGCCAAAGAAAAAACTCTTCGTATATTTGCGCCCAGATTTTGCGAAGGGTTTCGCAGATTTTCAACCACGAAAAGGATAATACAATGCCCGGACAGAAAAGAACATATCAGCCATCAAAGCGTAAAAGAAGGAACAAACACGGTTTTAGAGAGCGAATGGCCTCTGTAAACGGTAGAAAAGTATTGGCTCGTAGACGGGCGAAAGGAAGAAAAAAATTGTCTGTATCCTCTGAGCCGAGACATAAGAAATAATGATTCTATTTTTTATAAGGAAATATAGGTGTTACTTTTTTTAAGTAGCACCTTTTTTTTGGCCAATCAGGAAATTATCCACTATCTTATCACTTATTACCCAAGCTTAAAAGAACACGAGAAATGCCCAAAAGAGAAGACTTAAAATCGATATTAATAATAGGTTCAGGCCCAATAATTATTGGTCAAGCTTGCGAGTTTGATTATTCAGGATCGCAGGCGCTGCGAAGCTTGAGGGAAGATGGCATAGAGACCATTTTGATCAACAGTAATCCGGCCACGATCATGACCGACCCTACCATGGCCGATCATGTGTATTTGAAACCCCTCACCACCAAGTCGATTTTGGAAATCTTAAGGGAACATCCGCAAATCGATGCCGTTCTTCCCACAATGGGTGGGCAAACGGCCTTGAATCTTTGTATAGAGGCGGATGAGAAGGGAATCTGGAAAGACTTCGATGTAGAGATCATCGGGGTGGATATCAATGCCATCAATATTACGGAGGACAGGGAAAAATTTAGGGAACTGATGCTGAAAATTGGGGTAGGAATGGCCCCGCAGGCTACGGCAACTTCTTTCTTGAAGGGAAAGGAAATTGCCCAGGAGTTCGGCTTTCCATTGGTGATCAGGGCTTCTTACACACTGGGTGGGGCCGGGGCTTCCATCGTCTACAGGCCCGAGGATTTTGACGAGTTGTTGAGCCGTGGCCTCGAGATATCGCCCATTCACGAGGTGATGATCGACAAGGCCTTGATGGGTTGGAAGGAATACGAGCTGGAGCTGCTTCGCGATAAGAACGACAACGTGGTGATCATATGTACCATTGAAAATATGGATCCCATGGGGATACATACGGGAGACTCCATCACGGTGGCCCCGGCAATGACGCTCTCCGACCGTACCTTCCAAAAAATGCGCGATATGGCCATCCATATGATGCGCAGTATCGGCGACTTCGCCGGGGGATGTAACGTTCAGTTTGCCGTGAGTCCCGATGACCAGGAAGATATTATCGCCATCGAGATCAACCCAAGGGTGTCGCGTTCGTCGGCCTTGGCTTCTAAGGCAACGGGCTACCCCATTGCGAAAATAGCCTCAAAACTGGCCATAGGCTACCATTTGGACGAACTGGACAACCAGATTACCCAATCGACCTCGGCCTTGTTCGAACCTACCTTGGATTACGTAATCGTAAAAATTCCAAGATGGAATTTTGACAAGTTCGAAGGCTCCGACAGAACCTTGGGCCTACAGATGAAGTCGGTCGGTGAAGTGATGGGTATCGGCCGCTCCTTCCAAGAAGCCCTGCACAAGGCGACACAGTCCCTCGAGATCAAACGAAACGGATTGGGTGCCGACGGCAAGGGCTATACCAATTACGACCAGATCATCCAAAAACTCACCGTTCCCAGTTGGGACCGGGTCTTTGTTATCTACGACGCCATTCAAATGGGTATCCCCTTAAGTAGGATCCATGAGATAACGAAAATCGATATGTGGTTCTTAAAGCAATACGAGGAACTCTACCTGCTCGAAAAGGAAATTTCAACATATACCATAGCCACCTTGACCAAGGAATTGATGCTCGAGGCCAAACAAAAGGGTTTTGCCGATCGCCAGATCGCCCATATGCTGGATTGTTACGAAAGCGAGGTGCACAAAAAACGTACCGAGGAAATGAACATCAACAGGGTCTATAAACTCGTAGATACCTGTGCGGCCGAATTCAAGGCCATGACCCCTTATTATTATTCCAGTTTCGAGGAGGAGATAGAAAAGCCTGACGGAACTAGGTATGTCGAGAACGATAGCGTGGTCAGCGACAAAAAGAAAATCATAGTATTGGGGTCTGGACCTAACCGTATCGGTCAGGGAATTGAGTTCGATTATTGTTGCGTACACGGTGTATTGGCCGCGTCCGAGTGCGGTTACGAGACCATTATGATCAATTGTAACCCCGAAACGGTTTCTACCGATTTTGACACCGCCGACAAATTGTATTTCGAACCGGTTTTCTGGGAGCATATCTATGATATCATCCGTCACGAAAAACCGGAAGGTGTAATTGTTCAGCTAGGGGGGCAAACGGCCTTGAAACTGGCCGAGAAACTCTCCAAGTATGGTATTAAGATTTTGGGAACCAGTTTTGAGTCCCTCGATTTGGCAGAGGACAGGGGCAGTTTTTCGGAACTTTTAAAGGAAAACGACATTCCCTTTCCCCGATTCGGCGTTGCCGAAACGGCCGATGAAGCCTTGCAATTGGCCGATGAGCTGGATTTCCCGTTGCTGGTGCGACCCTCTTACGTGCTTGGTGGACAAGGGATGAAGATCGTCATCAACAAGGAGGAGCTTGAAGAACATGTGGTCGATCTCTTGCGAAAAATACCCAATAACAAACTCCTCTTGGACCATTACCTCGACGGTGCCATCGAAGCGGAGGCCGACGCTATCTGTGATGGGGAAGATGTCTATATCATTGGTATTATGGAGCATATCGAACCTTGTGGCATCCATTCCGGGGATTCGAACGCCACCTTGCCGCCCTTTAACTTGGGTGAGTTTGTAATACAGCAGATAAAGGACCATACGAAGAAAATCGCCCTGGCCTTGAACACGGTCGGACTCATCAATATCCAATTCGCCATAAAGGACGATATGGTCTATATTATCGAGGCCAACCCTAGGGCTTCGAGAACCGTACCCTTTATCGCCAAGGCCTATAAGGAACCCTATGTCAATTATGCGACCAAGGTGATGTTGGGCGAAAAGAAGATCAAGGATTTCAACTTTAATCCGCAGCTTGAGGGCTTTGCCATCAAACAACCGGTTTTCTCGTTCAATAAATTTCCGAACGTCAACAAGAACCTAGGCCCTGAAATGAAGAGTACCGGGGAGAGCATCCTGTTTATAGAGAATTTAAAGGACGATGAGTTTTATAACCTTTATGCCCGAAGGAAAATGTATTTGAGCAAATAGAACAATGCGTTTCGATAAAAAAAGCACCTGAAGAAGGTGCTTTTTTTAGTTGTACCAGACCGCATATCGTTTTCTCCTAAGCTCAAGGGCCAGGGCTTCTTCCCGTTTTAGGGCTTCGGCCCTTGACGAGATCGGCGCGATGTGGTTGTAAAGGCTTCCCCGCAGGTATTGGCCATATTTCTTTACGATAGAAGAAGATAGGTTGTGTCCCTTTTTGCTTAAGCTTCCCTTTTTGTGCTGTTCGAAGCGTTCCTTCGGGGTTTTGCTGGTCATGCCCACATAGAGGCATTCGAGAACCCCGTTAAATTGTGGGTTGGCCTCGCGAAACCTTCTGTTTTCGGTAAAGACCTTCTTTGAAAGCTCTACGACGTAGATATGGTAGCGTACTTTTGACATTGTTTTTTACCCCCCTTGGTCTTGTTGATGGTTTTGGTCGACCTTAACGGATTCCTCACATTCTTTCTTGCTCAGGTAGCTTGTCACCGTCTCTAGAAATTTAGTGAGGTTATAGGGCTTATGGACAATCGCGTCGATACCCGAATTTAGTATTTCGATTCTGTTTTCTTCGAGTTCTACCGCCGTAAGCGCTATTATGGGCACTTCTTTATTGAACTTCCGAATGTGTTTCGAGGCTTCCATACCGTTCATTTTGGGCATGTTGATATCCATCAGGATCAGGTCGAAATCGTGTTTTTTACATAGGTCTATGGCTTGGGCACCGTCATCGGCCAGACGCGATGCAATATTGTGTTTTTGCAAGGTTTTCTGGGTCACCTTCTGGTTGATTTTGTTGTCGTCCACGATCAGCACTTCCTTTTGTTCCGACGGTTCAAAATTTTGGGGCACAAGTGTTTGGTCGGCTTCCTTGTCGGGCGAGGGCCCTTCGTCGAGCGCTTTTAGATTTAAGGTGAAGCTGAACTCGGCACCTTCGTTGGGTCGGCTGTCGAGGTAGATCTTGCTTCCGTACAGTTTCAGTATTTTCTTTACTATGGTAAGGCCGAGACCCGTTCCTTGGTAGCTGTGGTTGTTGTTCTCAACCTGGGTAAACTCATGGAATATGGTGCTTTGCAACTCTTGGGGAATTCCTGGCCCGTCGTCCTTAATGGTAAATCGGGTCTCATAGGTGTTGCCATCGTTCGATAAAAGTTGAAGCTCGAGCCAAATGTTTCCCTTCTCGGTAAATTTGATCGCGTTTCCTACCAAATTGATGAGTACCTGTGATAAGCGGACCGGATCGCCGATAAGGTTGTTGGGTATGTTATCGTCAATGTTAAGGTGTAGGCGGTTACCGTTCTTTTTAAGGGTCGATTCGAAGGAGTGCACAATATTTTTCAACAAAATATCGAGCTTATAGGGCACCTTGGACAAGGAAATGGCGTTGGCGTCCATTTTGCTGAGCAACAGCACATCGTTGATCAACGAGAGCAGATAGTCGGCAGAGAATTTCAGGGAATCGAGGTCTTCGGCATAGGCCTTGAGGTTCTTGTCTTCCTTTAATAGCGTTGCTATACCGATGACACCGTACAATGGGGTGCGCAGTTCATGGCTAACGGTAGAAAGAAATTTGGTTTTTATCTTGGAAAGCTTTTCGGCCTTTTCGCGGGCCGTATCCAGCTCCTTGTTTTTTATTTGTAGGTTGTCGATGTACTTTTTTCGGGTCCTAAAGAAAATATAGACCCCTAAAAGGGAGAGAAGCAATATGGTGACCACGGTAAAGAGCAAGGTGGTCAGCGACCTTGATTTTGAAATAAGCTCTTCGGAATATTGTTGTTCCTTTAGGGCGGCCTCTAGGTCTTTTTGGGCTTGCTCGAGCTCGAATTTGGCCCTGGCTTTCTCCGTTTCTTCCAGCTTTTTAAGGGTATAGGCCTTTTCCCTATAGTCGTGGTACTTGTCCAGTTTGTTGTAGGCTTCCTCAAAGTTGGCGGTTTCCTTGTATAGTTGTGATAGGTATTCATAGGCCTCCATGGCGATGTCGATATGGTTTTCCCTATCGGCATAAAGGGCGGCATTCTCGAGTTGCAATGCGGCCGTTTCGTAGTTTTTTTGATAGAGGTGGTACCTTCCGTACAACAGGTTGAGGTAAACCTTGTTTAGGCTGTCGATTTTTTCGGCAGGCAGGGCCGAGGCCTTTTGAAGATACTTGTAGGCCTTGTTGGGCTGGTCATTGTCCAAATACGTCCATATCAGATTGATGTAGGTGAGGTAGACTTCATCGAAATCCTTTAGTTTTTGGTTGACGGCGATGCTTTCCTCGAAATAGCGAACGGCTATGTCCAAGGTGTTTTTGTTGTCCGAATACAGAATGCCCAGGTTTAGGGCGCCCCAGGCAATCAGGCTGTCCTGCCCCGATTTTCGGGCCAGCTCAAGGGCCTTTTCGGCGTATTTCCTACCCTGTACACTATCTTTGGTTTCGGCATAAATGGCCCCTAAAAGATCGTATCCCAGAAATTCGTAGTCTTTTTGATTGTATTCCTGTCCTTTCTCTACCAAGGCCGAGGCATACTCAATGGCGTCTTTATAGCGATAGAGGTCGTAGGCGGCATTTGACTTGTTTAAGAAAGATTCCAAGGTGTCCCTTTGCCATAGGGAATCACTTTGGGCAAAGGCAAAAGTGGTGCATAACAAAAAACCAACCAAAGTCGATTGCTTGAATTTTTTCATAAGGATATAGGGCGGTATAGGATTAACGGGGAAAGCCCTTTGGACGACTAATATAGGAAAATGAAATAGAAATGCTCCGAAGAAGGCCGAGAGATCGATGGCCGGCACACTTTTTCGGCCGGTTTTAAACGCTTATTCGGGTTCTACTTCCACGCCTTCCGTGGTGAAGGAAAAGGCCTGGGCTCCGAGTCCGCCGACCATAACAGCCTGGAATAAAGGGGAAAGGGGCCTTTTGGCATACCAATGGATAATGAAGTTGGCACCACTGCCTCCCGAAGTATCCTTTTGTTCGATGACATAGTCTATGGTCTCCATCGGGCGGAGGTAGATGCTTTGATCGATATAACTTCGGACCAGGTCGCCCTGGGTATTGTAGTAATCGATTTTGTTTATGAACAGACTGTCGCGAATACTGGTGTTTCTTATGCTTAGGGTAGCGGTAAGCAAGGTACGGGTGTCCCGTGTCTGATTGTAGATGTCGGAGTAAATGGGAACATAGACCTCGTGTATACGGGAGGCCATGGCATTGATATCCGGGCTCTCGTCGAGTGTGTGGTCGTCAAGTATTTCAATCGGAACCTCCTTGCCCTGGTTTTTTTTGCACGAGCACAGACTTTGGGCCAATAAAAGAATCATACAAATTGAAAAAAAGCGGCCGTAGTTCATCTTGTGGTGCTGTGTTTCTGTAATTTATTATCTCCGTACTAAAAAACAAGGGCCGCTCCATCGTGCGGCCCTTTATGGTCTTATTCCCATTCGGTATGAAAAATACCTTCTTGGTCGAGCCTTTCATAGGTGTGCGAGCCAAAGTAATCGCGTTGCGCCTGAATGAGGTTCAAGGGCAGTCGCGAAGCGGTGTAGGCGTCGAAATAGGTCAGTGAATTTGTCAATCCGGGCAAGGGAATGCCGTTTTTGGCCGCATGGGCCACCAAGCTTCGGGCAGAGGCCACGCTTCCCTTGACCTTTTCCACGAAATGTGGCGAAACCAATAAGTTGGGGAGGTCGGGGTTTTCCTCAAATGCCTCGCTGATGTCGGCCAAGAGTCCGGCCCTTATGATACATCCTGCCCGCCATATTTTGGCTATGGTGGCGATGTTCAGGTTGTAGTCGTATTCCTTTGAGGCGTCGGCCAATTGGTGCAAGCCTTGGGCATAGGTGATAATAAACGAAAAGTACAGGGCCTCTTCGGCCATCTTTTCCAACCCGGCCTTGTCCAATACCTCGACCTCGGGCTTGTCGTACAGTTGCTCGGCAGCTGTACGTTCGGCTTTCAGGGCCGATATTTCGCGCATACTCACCGCAATGTCGATAGAGGGAACGGGAATACCCAGGTCCATGGCGTTCTGGCTTGTCCATTTACCGGTGCCTTTTTGTTTGGCCTTGTCAAGTATCTGGTCCAATAAATCGCCCTTGCCCGGGTCGAGGTCGTCCTTTTGCTTGAATATTTTAGAGGTGATCTCGATCAAGAACGATTGCAGCCGGCCTTCGTTCCATTTGGTAAAGGTGTCGTGAAGCTCTGCGTTCGAAAATTTCCCGGCCTTTCTTAAAAGGTCGTATACTTCGGAAGTCAACTGCATAAGGCCATATTCAATGCCGTTGTGCACCATTTTTACGTAATTGCCCGATGATTTGGGGCCTAGGTAGGCAACACAGGGCTCCCCGTTGTATTTTGCCGCAACCGCCTCGAAAATGGGTTTGATGTGTGCGTAGGCCGATTTTGAACCTCCCGGCATAATGCTGGGGCCCAAACGGGCGCCTTTGGCACCTCCCGAAACCCCGGCCCCAAAAAAGTTAATGCCCCTTCCTTGAAGGTAGGCTTCGCGTCTGTCGGTATCGGTAAAAAAGGAATTGCCGCCATCGATAATAATATCGCCTTTGTCGATATGCGTCAATAGGCTTTCAATTACGGAATCGACAATTTTCCCCGCGGGTACCAACAACATGATCTTGCGGGGTTGTTTTAGGGCCTGTACAAAGGTCTTGATACTTGTCGAGGCGTTTACAGAGGCTTCATGGCCCCCTTCTTCCTTAAGGGCCTTGACCTTTTCGGGATCGAGGTCGTGGCCAAAGGCCGAAAAACCGTTATCGGCGACATTTAATATAAAATTGCGTCCCATAACCCCGAGACCGACCAATCCAAAATCATATTTTCCTTCCATAATTGTGTAATTCTGTTAATCGCAACGCCCAAAACTCTTTTGATGGAACGCGCACCAAAATTAAATGAAAATATTGTAACAATTGATTAAGTTAGGGTAAACTCGTTGCTAATACCTTTACTTTTCGATACTTTTACCGCTTAAATTTTTCAATGGCTATGAATAAGACAGAAAATCAGATTCTTGTGATATTTGGCGCTTCGGGCGACTTGACGGCCAGAAAGCTTGTCCCGGCGTTGTTCAACCTTTACGTGGGGAAGCAGCTGGGCGAAAATTTTGTTGTTCTTGGTACCAGTCGCAGCGATATGACCGATGGCGAGTTTCGGAAAAAGGTGGTGTTGGAGAGCGCATATCTAAAGGATAAGATAAAGGGTGAGGACCAGGAGTTTGTCAATACATTCGCCGATAAGTTTTTTTACGAGGATTTAGGGGGAAGTTACGATACCGATTACAGCAAGTTAAGAAGCCGGGTCGAGGACCTGAAAAATAAATACAGGACGTCGGGAAATATCATTTACTACCTGTCGACGCCCCCGACGCTGTACGAGACCATTGCACAACGCTTGGCAGATGCGGGCATGAGTACCCAAAACCACGGCTGGAAACGTCTGATCGTCGAAAAACCCTTCGGTTACAGCTTAGAGACCGCCAAAAGGCTCAACAAGGGGTTGCAACAATTTTTTAAGGAGCACCAGATATACCGTATCGACCATTATTTGGGCAAGGAGACCGTGCAGAACCTTCTGGTTACCCGTTTTGCCAACAGCATATTCGAACCGCTCTGGAACCGAAACTACATTCACCATGTCGAAATAACCAATGCCGAACAGGTGGGCGTCGAAAAACGGGGAGGCTACTACGATAAATCCGGAGCACTTAGGGATATGTTCCAAAACCACTTGTTGCAGATCGTTTCCTTAGTGGTCATGGAACCGCCCATTAGCGATGCACCCGAAGACATTCGGAACGAAAAGGTGAAGGCACTCAAGTCTTTGCGGATCATGAAAGACGAGAAAGACCTGTTCAATAATACGATCAGGGCGCAATACACCGGTTCGGTCATCGACGGTAAGCCGGTCAAAGGATATAGGGAAGAAGAGGGCGTCGATAGTAATTCGACGACCGAGACCTATGCGGCCATTAAATTTTTTGTAGACAACTGGAGGTGGAAAGATACCCCCTTCTACGTGCGAACGGCCAAACGTATGCCGACCAAGGTTACCGAAGTGGTCATACACTTTAAAACGCCGCACCACCAGATCTTTAAAGATTCGGGGGTTCATGATAAGGACAATAAACTCATCATTCGCATCCAGCCCGACGAGGGTATTTTGATCAAGTTCGGGGTAAAGGTTCCGGGCCAGGGCTTTAAGGTAGAGCGGGCCAATTTGGATTTTTATTATTCGAGTTTGGCCGAGACGCGTGTCATGGATGCCTACGAAAGGCTTTTGTTGGATGCCATGCAAGGTGACGCGACCCTCTATGCCCGGGCCGATGAAGTAGAGGCCGCTTGGGAGTTTGTCGATCCTATCCTAAAATACTGGGAAAGTGGCAAAGACGTTAGAATGTACGGTTATGCCGCGGGCGTATGGGGGCCCGAGAACGCCGATGACCTGATCGAAGGGGTGGCCGGATGGCGAAACCCGGGCGCCAATTTGACCGATGATCCCGGTTTTTGTGTCATTTGCTAACCCCCGTCACCTTAAAACACGGTCCAAAATTAAAGTTGATACCTAATGGAATTGAAAATTTACAAAGATAAAAACGAGGTAGCCGAAGCCTTTTCCAGCTTTTTTTCAAAGCAGGTAAACGGTTCGAATGAATTTCATGTAGCCCTTTCGGGGGGGAGCACCCCCAAGATCGTCTTTGACGTACTCGCCCGGGAGTTTGGTGCTTCCATCGATTGGCGTAAGGTCCATTTTTACTGGGGAGACGAGCGTTGTGTAGCCCCTAGCGACGATCAGAGCAATTATAAAATGACGGTCGACCACCTTTTTTCCAAAATTGAGGTCCCCGAAGGAAACATCCATCGTATTAAGGGCGAGAATGCCCCAAAGGACGAGGCCGACCGCTATGCCGGGGTTTTGGAAACAAACCTGCCCAAATCAAATGGCCTCCCCCAATTTGATCTCGTAATCTTGGGTATGGGCGACGATGGCCATACCGCCTCTATCTTTCCGCATGAATTGGATCTATGGCACTCCGAAAAACTTTGTGAGGTTGCCGTACACCCCGATAGCGGACAAAAACGGGTAACCATAACAGGCTCGGTGATCAACAATGCCGAAACCGTTGCGTTTTTGGTAACCGGTGGGGGCAAGGCCGAAAAGGTCGCCGAGATACTAGGGCAAAAAGGGGGCTATCGGGAATATCCCGCAAATTTGGTGGCGCCAAAATCGGGCAAGCTCCTGTGGTTTTTAGATGAGCCGGCGGCGGCGTTGACTACTTCAGGGCAATCTTAACGTTTTCGTTTTCGAGATCGGCCAGGTACTTTTCCATCTTAAAGTATGAGCTTTCGAATTCGGTATCGCGAATAAAAGCCTCTTCTTTGCGCTTTTTGCTTCGGGCGAAGCGCCTTACGCCCTGTTCGTTTTCTAAGAGGAGGCCCGGAACGGGTATGCTGTTTCCTTTTTCATCCTTGGCCACCATGGTAAAATAGGAAGAATTGCAATGGCGTTTGGTGCCTTCGGTAATATTCTCCGACTCGACCCGAACACCTACCACCATAGAGGTGCGTCCGGTATAGTTGATGGAGGCCCTTAGGGTCAACAATTCGCCCACCTCGACAGGATGGAGAAAATCTACCCGGTTGACGGAGGCGGTTACGCAATAGCATTGTGAATGCTTTGAGGCACAGGCAAATGCAATTTGGTCCATGAGGTTGAGAATATGCCCGCCGTGGACCTTGCCCCCGAAATTGGAGTGCGAGGGCAGCATGAGTTCGGTAATCGAAACCCGCGATTCGGTAGCGCTTTTGTACTTTTTCATTGATTTCTTAAATGAGGTGATTGTTCTTGTTCTACCTTGGTGACAAAATATTTGGAGTCGCCCAACCAGAAAAAGGTGGCAAAACGTTCTACATAATGCAGTTTTACGTATTGTCCTTGGTAGTCTTGCAGCTTTTCGATGACCTCTTTGTCCTTGTCAAGAATGGAAAAGGAAAAGATTTGGGCCCCTGAGATTCCTTGGCTGATCTCTCCTTCCCAGGTTTTTACAATGACGCCCTTATGGCTTATTTTGATAAGTTCCCCCGAACGGATACCGCTGCTATAGGGAACAAAATAGATGAAGGCATAGACCAGGGCGAACAAGGCCGCGATCAGGGCCAGCGTAATGAACAACGGTTTTTTCATAATTGGGGTGTCAAGTTATTAATCGGTAGGCGATCGGGTCGACTTTATAGGTTGAGTTTTCCCGTGGTGTTCGAATCGTTTTCAATTTCCTCAAAATCGTTTTCCCGGGCCCGTTTTAAAATGGGGTCGGGAAGTGATTTTTTGGCCTTGGCCCCCATTTTTTTCAGTTTTTCGATACTGGTGACAATATTGCCCCGGCCCTCGAAAAGTTTGTTCATGGCGCCTTTATATTCGTTTTTGGCTTCATCCATTTTTTTGCCCACCTTGGTGAGGTCGGTCACGAATCCTTCGAATTTATCGTAGAGTGCACCGGCCTGCCGGGCGATTTCTATGGCATTGCGCTGCTGTTTCTCGTTGTTCCACATACTATCGATGGTACGCAAGGTGGCCAGTAGGGTAGAGGGGGTGACGATAACGATGTTCTTCTCAAAGGACTTATTGTACAGGGTGTTGTCGTTGTTGATCGCTATGGCGAACGCCGGTTCGATAGGGACGAACATCAGAACGAAATCAGGACTCTCCATCTCGTACAGGTCTTCGTATTTTTTGGACGACAATTGGTCGACGTGCTTTCTCAAGCTGTTGATATGGTCTTTGAGAAACTTTTCCTTGAGGTCGTCCTCGGCATTTACGAAACGCTCGTAGTCGGTTAGGGAAACCTTGGAGTCGACGATCATTTTCTTGCCATCGGGCAGGTTGATGATCACATCGGGGAGCACGCGGCTGCCGTCTTCCCTGGTAAAGCTCTGTTGCACCGAATATTCCCGGTCTTTTTCGAGTCCCGATTTCTCAAGTACGCGTTCGAGTACCAGTTCGCCCCAATTTCCTTGCATTTTACTGTCGCCCTTCAAGGCCCTCGTCAGGTTTTCGGCTTCCTGTGTTATTTTCAGGTTTTGGGTCTGAAGGTTCAACAACTGCTCCTTAAGCGCCGAATGTATGCTGATGTTTTCCTTTTGGCTTTCCTCGACCTTTTTTTCGAAGAGCTGGATCTTTTCGTTAAGTGGGCTAAGTATATCCTTGATGTTCTTTTCGTTACGTTCGGTAAACTTCAGGCTTTTTTCCTCTAGGATCTTGTTGGCCAGGTTTTCAAATTCCTTGGTAAATTTTTCCTGCAGTTTTTCGACCTCGAGTTTCTGTTCGCGGTTTTTGGCGTCCAAGTTTTCCAAATCGGCCTGGTAGCGAACGATCTGGTTGCTCAGTTGCTCTTTTTCTTCCTGCAAGTGCATTTTATGCTCTTCGGCATCGCGTAGCCGCTGTTCCAGTCCGGCGATATTGGCGTGCAGTTGTTGCCCGCGTTCCTCGAGGGCACTCTGCCTCGATTTTGTCTTGAGGTTTTGTATGTAATTGCCCAAAAAATAGCCTATGGCAAGGCAAATCAATGCGATGGATAGGTATGTCAAGTATTCGTTCATTTTTGTAATAGGATGTTCGAAGTAAAGATACGGGATCGGTAATAAATGGCGATAGGCTTGTGGCCTTACTTTTTTATCCGAAACGTACCGGTTTCGCCGTCGAAGGTAACGGTGTCGTCGGGAAAGATGGCTTCAAAGGCTCCTTGTTCGATCAGTTGGCAGGGCTGGCCAAAGGGATTGTCGGTACCGTTCAACAACAGCATTTTATCGCATAACTGTATGGCCATCTCTATTTCATGCGTGGTAAAGACCACGGTTTTTTGGGTCTCGTGGGCGATGGATTTCAGAAGCTTTAGAATCTGAACTTTGTGATAAAGGTCGAGATGGGTGGTAGGTTCGTCGAGCAGGATGATCGCCGTGTCTTGTGCCAGGGCCCGTGCTATCATGGCCCGTTGCAGTTGTCCGTCGCTCAGTTCGTAGCATTTTTTTTTCCGTATGGAGGCAAGCCCCAATGCGGCCAGGGCCTCTTCGGTCTTTTGCCGGTCGTCTTCGGTCAAGGTACCGATCCAATTGGTGTAGGGCTGTCTGCCCAGGGCCACCAGTTCGGCTACCGAAAGGTTCTTCGATGCCAGGGGCTCGGTAAGCACCATACTTATCTTTGAGGAAAGCTTTTGGGGCGTGTACGTGTCAAGCGGTTTTCGGTCCACTTCGATGCTCCCCGAAAGCGGGGGCTGCATGTGGGCCATGGTTCGCAGCAATGTGGACTTGCCTATACCGTTGATTCCTACAATGGCGGTCAGTTCCCCGCCATTCAAGGCAAAGTTGATGTGCCTGGCGACCTTGTTTTTTTTATAACCTATGGCAAGGTCGGTCGCAGAAAGGACGGTATGTCGACTTGTGTCTTCCTTCATTAGAAAATCATTCGCTTTTTTCGCACTAAGAGCCAGATGACCACGGGCGCACCCAAGATACTGGTAATGGCATTGATGGGCAAGACGTTTTCCGACCGGGGCAATTGGGCCACGACATCACAAAGTAAGAGCAGGATGGCCCCGTAAACCAATACGGCCGGAACGAGGATTTTGTGTTCCGTGGTACGGAATACCTGCCGGGTCAGATGGGGAACGGCCAAACCGATAAAGGCAATGGGGCCTGCAAATGCGGTTACACTGCCGGCAAGCAAGCCCGTGGCCACGATAATAAGATAACGCGATCGCTTTAAGTTGATGCCCAAGCTTTGCGCGTAGTTCTCGCCCAAAAGTAGGGTGTTCAGGCTTTTTATGGCAAAAACGCTCAAAAGGATGCCGATAAGGACACTTGTGGCCAAAAGCGCCAACTGGGGCCACGACAGGTTTCCTATGCTTCCAAACGACCAATAAACGAACTGTTGCAGCTTTTCGGCCTCGGTAAAATAGGAAAGTATGCCAACGATGGCGCCGGTCATACTTCCGAACATCAACCCGATGATCAACAGGGCCATGGTGTCCTTTACCCGCGAGGCAACCGTTACTACGGCGAGCAATACCAAAAAACTGCCCAGGCTGGCGGCAACGGCGAGGGCCGCATCGTTCAGGAACCCGAATGAGAGGATGCCCGAAAGCAGGGAAGAACCCATGATCAAAAGGGCGGCCCCCAGGCTTGCCCCCGAACTGATGCCCAGTACAAAGGGTCCGGCCAGGGGATTCCTGAAAAGGGTCTGCATCAATAGCCCGCTTAAGGCCAGGGCACTACCGGCCAACAAGGCTGTAAAGGCCTTGGGCATTCTGTAATTCCATATAATGTAATCCCAAGAGCTATTGGAGGCGGTACCACCGAAAATAACGTTTAAGGTATCTGAAAAGGGAATATGTATGGATCCCAGGCCAATATTCAACAAAAACGAACCTAGCAGTGCCAAAGCGAGAAAGGTAAAGGGCCTGCGATATGTTCCGAAGTTGTTCATTATTGCAAGGGCTTAAAGAAATGGGGGGTATAATCGGGGAGTAGCCCGGGGTGGAAAATATGGATAAGGTCCTTTAACACCAGATCTGGCCGATTGGGGGCAAGCTCGTAATACAACAGTCCGCCAGTGTCTCCCTTTGCTATTACATTGGAGTAGATTTTCCTCTTCTTAAAGGCTTCAAAGCGCGTGTAGTGCCGGTTGGCGTCTTGCATATCGGCATAGGAGGTCAGCATGGAGGGGTTTAACCAAAAATCGGCCTTTTCGGCCTTGGCCAATACCGATTCCAGGCTTACGGCAACACCTCCGGTTTCATTGTTGCCGGCCCATAGATAGGCAGCTTGGGCATCTTCGAGAAATTGGGCCATCCAGCTTTTTCCGCCCGAAACATGCCAGACATCCTTGTAAAGTCCACCGGTCAAGACCGTCGGTTTTTCGGTGGCGTTCGCGGCCAATTCCTTGGCTTGGGCATATTCTTTTTCGATACCGGCGAACAAGCTATCCGCCTTTTTTTCCAAGCCGAAAAAGGGAGCGAAAAACTTGATCCATTCGGCCTTTCCCAAGGGGGATTCCTCGGCCCAATCCCCGTTGTACACCACCGGAATATTGGATCTTTTAACGGTCTGGTAGGCCTTGTTTTGGTCATTGATCGCGAAACCTACGACCACATCCGGATTCAATTCGATCAGCATTTCGGTGTTTATCGATTCGTTGTTGCCCAGTTCCTTGACCTGCCCTGATTCGATGCGTTTTCGGGTGGCCTTTGACGAAATAAGTGCGGTGTTCGGAAAACCCACCAACCGGTCGCCGACCCCCAAAACTTCAAGTGACGGAATATGGGTGGTAGAGGTAACCACTATCTTTTCGACCGGAACGGTAACTATGGCATCGTAGGCATCGCGATCGAGGGTCGTCTGGGCCATTTTGTCTTTTGGTACCAAGGCGTAGGTATAACCCTTATCGGCACCTGGCCAAGGGGACGTAACCTTGAGTAAGGTAATATGGCCCGACTTTCGAATGCTAAAGCCCTTGGCGTGCGCAATTAAGGAGGGGCCTTCGGTTTGTAACCGGGGCAATTGTTCCTTCTTCTCGGTCTTGCAAGAGAAAAGGACTAAGAGAAGGACAATGACGAGTGCTTTGTTCAAGGTAAAGGATTTAATGTTTTCAAAAGTAGTATTATTTGATCTTTGAACTAAAAGATTAAACAAAATGTTTATTTTCGCCCTGAAATTTGGTTTCTACCGCTGTTTGGGCGGTAGGATTAAAAGGGAATCTGGTGAGAATCCAGAGCTGTTCCCGCAACTGTAAGCTTAGCCCCTTAGGGGCGGTTGCCATTTTCTTCGAATGCCACTGCAACGATGATCTGTCGTCGTGCGGGAAGGTCAATGGTAATACGCAAGTCAGGAGACCTGCCAAATTCAAACAACAAAGTGTTAAACTTTCGGGATAAAGGTTTACGTATGGGTTACACACGTACTGATCGCTCGAACAGAGATTTTTTAAATGAATAAAAATGTTTTGGGGCTTTACGCCTCTATTTTGGTGTGCGCCAATGGCGTTGCCCAACAAGGCCAAAAAGATGCTACCCAGGTTACCCAATTGCAAGAGGTGGTAGTAAGTGATTCGCGTTTTGAGTTAAAACGTGAAAATTCGGGAAAAACCGTCGTTAAAATCGATTCCGCCCAATTGCAACGGTATCAAGGAAAAAACGTTACCGAGATCATAAATACGATAAGCGGTATCGAAATTTCGGGAAGCCGGGGGCGCGAAGGTTCCGTATTCGGGGTTTATGCGCGCGGCGGAAGGGGACGTCAGGTCCTTATCCTCATCGATGGGATCCGGGTTTCTGACCCATCCTCCTTATCGGCCGACTACGATTTGCGCCTACTTTCCGCGGCCAGTATCGAATCGATTGAAATAATCAAGGGAGCCGCCAGTACCCTATACGGTACCAATGCGGCTACGGCGGTAATCAACATTACCACCAAAAAGGCCTCGAAAAAGGCCATTGCGGCCACGGTGATGTCAAGTATGGGTACCAATCAAACGGCTGACGACCAAAATTACAATATATCGAGGTCGTCGAATAGCGTGCAGGTAAGCGGTACCTTGGACAAATTTGACTATTCGGGCAGTTTTTCAAACCGATATGCCGAAGGATTGTCGGATATCATTACCGCTACCAACGAAAAGGATGGTTTTTCGCATTTTGCAACGGACCTGCGATTGGGGTATAGGTTTTCCGATAAACTGAATTTATCCGTCTATGGAAACCAGACCAAGGCCCGGACCGACTTCGACGAGTCCTTCGGTTTTTTGGATGCCCCCTATCGGTTTATAAGCAAGCAAGAACGGGTAGGACTTGCAGCCATCTATGATTAC
Organism: Pseudozobellia thermophila; assembly: GCF_900141855.1. GTDB lineage: Bacteria > Bacteroidota > Bacteroidia > Flavobacteriales > Flavobacteriaceae > Pseudozobellia > Pseudozobellia thermophila. Next base: position 432,047 of record NZ_FQYU01000002.1, on the reverse strand, counting down.
GGTAAAGGTTCGTTACAGGCCAATGCGGCATATAGCAGTTACGACTCCGACAGCCAATCGGCCTTTCCGTCGAGCTATAAAGGAAACAACTATGTGGTTGACGTATACCACAAATACAATTTCAACGATAAGTTTTATAGTATTGTCGGTCTGAACTACTTGGCCGATGAAACCGATTTTTCGTCCAAGCAGAAATTCGAGATTACCGATCCGTACGTCAACGTGGTCTACGTCACCGATTTCGGTTTGAACCTAAACGTCGGGGGGCGCTTGAACAACCATACGGAGTACGGCAGTAATTTTGTTTACAATATCAACCCCTCCTTTACGCTTAAGATGGATGGCAGCTACTTGAAGCTGCTGACCTCGTATGCGACTTCGTACATAACCCCGTCGTTAACGCAGCTGTTCGGCAATTTTGGGGCCAATCCCGACTTGAAGCCGGAGGATGACCGTACCTTGGAAGGCGGAATCGAATTCGCCCACGACGATGCCAACCTTAGGGTCAGTGCCCTTTATTTTAACAGAAAGGAAGAGAACTTCGTTTATTGGGATTTGGTCGGTAACGGCTATGCCAATGCCGAGAACACCATCGATGCCCAAGGGGTAGAGGTAGAGCTGGGGTGGAAGGCTTCCAAAAAATTGAATTTCGGGGCCAATTATACCTTTACCGAACGAAAGGGCGATAACGCCATTCGCATCCCCAAGCATAAGGTCAATGCCAATGTGGGCTATGCCCTTTCGCCGAAAACCTTTGCATCGTTGGGCTATAGCCTTACGGGCAGCAGGACGGATACCGATTTTGCATCCTATCCAACGGTCGATGTGCCCTTGGACAGTTTTTCGTTGGTAGACCTTTATTTGTCGCACGAATGCATCGACAACAAGTTGAGAATTTTCTTGAACGCGTCCAATATACTCAATGAGGAGTATACCGAGGTCTTGGGCTTTACGACTAGGGGACGCAATATTATGCTAGGGTTTAATTTAAATTTATAGGATTGAAAATGTTAAAAGTATGTTCCTTTTTGCCGGCGGTCACCCAAATGTTGTACGACATGGGCTTGGAAGATCATTTGCATGGAATTACTTTTGAATGCCCTCCCAGGGCCTTGGAGGAGAAAAAGCCGGTGGTGCGGTGCATTCTCGAAGGAAAGGAATACAGCAGTAAACAAATCGACAGGTTCTTTACCGAAAGCAAGAAACAAGGAAAAAAACTCTACTACGTCGATGAGGCCCTACTGGCCGAAATAGCTCCCGATATCATTTTTACCCAAGACATGTGCGATGTATGTCAAATCGATACCGAATGTACGGCCGCCGCAGTGGCCAACCTGGATAAGCAACCGCAGCTTATATCTATAAGTCCCAACGGGTTGGCCGATGTTTTTGACAATGCCGTAACCATAGCAAAGGCCTTGGGCAAGGAAGAGGCCGCCTACCGGTACTTGGCCGGCCTAAACCAGCGTATCGATGCTATCGTAGACCGTTTAAGGGCGGCCAAGGTGCGCCCGAAAAGGGTGTCGTTGCTCGAATGGGTCGACCCGATATACAATTGCGGGCATTGGATTCCACACCAAATCGGATATGCCGGAGGGGTTGACATGCTTTCGAACCCATCAGGAAACAGTGTCGTTACCCCTTGGGAGAAAATAAGGCAATACGATCCCGAGATTATCGTAGTTGCCCCCTGCGGTTTTAACACGAAAAGGGCGGTAAAGGAAATGTACCCTTTGTTGGACAAAAACGGATGGCCCTCATTAAAGGCCGTAAAGGAAAAAAATGTCTTTATTGCCGACTTTGATTTGTTCACCCAATCTTCGGCCAGTACCTTGGTCGACGGTATAGAGCTTTTGGCCGGTATTTTTCACGAAGAGGCCGTGTCGATACCCGAGCGGCTAAAACCGAAATACCTGAGGTTTTACGAGTATTGAAAGCACAAAAAAGGCCGGCATATTTGCCGGCCTTTTTTTGATATATCGGTTACCGTGAACTTACCACACGACCGGCAAATCCTTTACGTACATATTGTCCTTGAGTGGAGCGAACATCTTTGAAGTGGTCAAGGTCCTGGCGGGCATGGCCGTTGTAAATTGTCTCTTTGCGGAGTTTCCGGTAATTTCGTCCAGGGCCCGTGCCAACAAGGGCTCGTTTAAATCGCCGAGAATGCCCAGATTGGTAAGGTCTTCCTCCATTTCAATATCGGGAACGAGTCCCGAGGTAAAATCGGAAAAACCGTCGGCGTTCTCGTTTCTGCCCAAGAGGGGCTGTATCGCCCACTTGTTGTTGTCGTTTATTTTACCGGTCCTATCGGGACTGTACAGGTAATTATTGTCCCTATCGTCGACCATGGTTGTTGAGAACTCGTTCTTGCCCCGTGTTGTTTCGCCGATTTGGACAACATCGATATACGGGGTTAGGCCATTGATTACCAGTTCGCTTGCCGAGGCCGTGCCCGAAGTGGTCAAAATGTATACCTTGCTGAGGTTCAAAGTGTTGATTTGGGTGCCATCCCCGGTCTTGTCGGCAAAGAAACGCCTAAGGTCGGTATCGTTGTCCTCCAAGATTTTTTGATATTTATCGTTGTACCTGGCCTTAAGAAAAACCTCTTTGGTATTGGTGCCATAGATCATGCTCGAGAGCAATATGGCCGTATTGACCGAGCCTCCCGGGTTGTATCTTAAATCGAGTACCAGGTCTGTTACCCCACCCGACTTGAACCTGCCGAACACCTTGTTGAGCTCTTCGTCAAACTCGTCGGTAAAGCCCGTATACACGAGGTAGCCGACTTTGGCACCGCCGATTTCTATAATTTCATCGAGAAGGATGGGGTTTTCCTGTAGCCCTACTTCCTTGACCAGGCTTACTTCCTTATCATTGGCGACCAATTGGCCGTCTATTATATCGGCCATGTTCAGCGTATAGCTATCGCTATCACCGAAGAGAAGGGAAACATAGTTGGTATCGGTCAACGAGGTACCATCGACCCCGATAAAGATATCACCGCGTTCGATGTCCTTTTCCGAGGCATCGGAACCGGGTACGATGTACTGCACGTAACCAAAAATATCACTGCTGTTTTTTATCCGTACAAGACCGAATATCAATCCGTTGCTCTTTGATATGCCCGACAATGACTGGGTCAGGGTAACGTAATCGTCGGAGTAGAAGCTAAACCGGTCTTCGCTATATAGCAATTGATTGTCGAAGAATTTGCCCGGGTCGCTCTCCGAGGCCAAAAATTCGGTGTAGGCCCGGGAGCCTTCCTCGGTATCTGGAAACTTGGTGTCGGAAAGGTTTTCGACATCGGCTTGCCAGAAATACCAAAAATTCATGGCCTTCCACATAAAATCCTGTACGTGCACGCCTGCTTCGGGATCGGGATCAACCGTGTCCGGGATGGAAAAATCATCATCGGATACACACGACACAAAAAGTAGTAGGGACAGTAGTATTCCCGTTGAGAATTTTTTCATCAATTAAGTTTTATAATACAAAGTACTTGAGTAAGAAGATAAATCGCCTCCATATTGTCCAACGTAAAACCAACCGTATTATTCTCAGTGGCTTAGTTAAAGTTTTTTAACAATCCGTCCATAAACATATTGTCTTTCGTCGGGCGGAACATTTTTGAATTCGTCAAGTAATTGGCCGGATAGGGCTGCGATAGGCTACGCTTGGCCGTTTCACCCGATATTACGGATAGGGTAAGGGCCAAGAGGGGTTCGTTCTCATCGCCTAGGATGCCTAAATTCTCAATGTCCTCGTCTAAGAGGTAATCGGGAACGAGTCCGTCGGTATAATCGGAGAAGCCATCGGCGTTCTCGTTTCTTCCCAAAAGGGGCTGTAGTCCCCAAAGATTGTCGGGGTTGATCTGGCTCTCCCTTTCGGCGTTGTATATGAAGGCCCCTTCGGGGTCGTCGACAAATGTGTTTGAGAATTCGTTTTTGCCTACCGTGGTGCCACCGATCTGAACAACATCGATATAGGGCTCAAGACCGTTGATCACCAACTCGCTCGCCGAAGCGGTATTGTCGCTGGTAATCACATAAACCCTTGAAAGTCCCAGTACGTTTATGGGCGTATTGCTATCAAAGGTAGTGTCGGTAAAATTATCGGGCGTTCCGAATTGCTCCTGCAGTTTGTCGTTAAAGCGTGGCCTGATGAAAACTTCATCGGTATGGGCCCCGTATATCGAACTGGCTATTTGAATGGCCGAAGAGACTCTTCCGCCCGGATTGTATCGAAAATCCAAGATCAGCTCATCGATGTTCTCGGATTTGAACGTGCCGAACACTTCGTTTAACTGGTCGTCGTAGGCGGCTAAAAAGCTGTTGTACATTAGGTAGCCGATCTTGAGGCCGTTCTGTTCAATGATTTTATTGATCAAAATGGGGTTTTCCGAAAAGTTTTCGACCTTGGTCAAGGTAACCTCGTTGCCGTTGTTCACAATATTGTTGTTGTCGAATTCGGCCATGTTCAGGGTGTAGGAGGTGTCTTCCCCGAAAAGTAAGTCGATATAGTTATTAATGTTCAACGCTTGGCCGTTTACCCCGGTAAAAACATCACCGCGCTCGATATCCTTATCGGAGGCGTCCGAATCGGGCATTATGTAAGTAACCACCCCGTAAACACTGGAGAGGTCGTTTGCCAAATATAGGTTGAATTCCACGCCGTTGCTGCTCGAAATGCCCTGAAGGGAATTAAGCAAGTCGCGATAGTCGGCAACAGCCCCGCTAAACCGGTCGATGGCACTTTCCTCGCCCACGGAATTAACGTGATTGTTGCAGAGCGAATTGTAGAAAAAGTCGGACGGGTCGCTGCCTGAGGCCAAAAAATCGATGAAATCTGGGTCGTTAGGCCCGCTAAACTTATTGTCGGCCAGGTTGGCCACGTCGCCCTGCCAAAAATAGAAGGTGTTCATCACCTGCCACATAAAATATTGGGTGGGATAGTCTTCGGCCGTTGCAGCGGCCTGTTCTTCCTGTGGCTCCTCAATATCCGGAATGATGTTGTCATCGGACGAACAAGCGACAAAAAACAGGATTGTACCAATGTATAGGGGTATAAAGAACTTTTTCATAGACTTTTTTTTGAGATATGAAACATCAATCAATTATTGTTCCATAAAAACGAAGGGATTTTTCGGGGGTTACTATTGATTATGTGCATACATACGCAAAAAACTTTGCTTATGGTTGACCAAATTACTTACATTATAAAAAATATAAAAGTATAATGTAACAAATATGATGGAGGTTCGTCTTCCTTGTGTAGACCGTTCATCAGGTGTGCGATAAACAAGTCGATCAAAAAAATGCAACAGTCGGATTTTTTAAAAATGGTGACACCCTTTCAGGATAAACTGTATCGGATGGCCAAGCGGCTATTGGTTTCGCGCGAAGAGGCCGAAGACGCCACCCAAGAGGTTCTCTTGAAACTATGGTCGAAAAAAAAAACCATAGGCTCGTATAGGAACATTGAGGCCTTTGCCATGACCATGACGAAAAATTTCTGTCTGGACCGGCTCAAGTCGAAACAGGCCGGGAATTTAAAACTGGTACACAGTAATTATCAAGAAGGCGGTACTTCGCTTCAAAAACAAGTGGAGGCCGTGGACAGTGTAGACTGGGTGCGGAAAATAATGGAGGAGTTGCCCGAGCAACAGAAAATGGTCTTGCAGCTCAGGGATATCGAGGAGTACGACTATGATGAAATAGCGGAAATGTTGGAAATGAAACCAACGGCGGTACGTGTGGCCCTGTCGAGGGCCCGAAAAGCGGTACGTGAAAAGTTAATGGAAAAACATAATTATGGAATTGGATAATATAGAACGGTTATTGGAAAAGTATTTTGAGGCCAAGACCACGGTCGCGGAAGAAAAAGTCTTGCGAGCCTATTTTTCGCAAGAGAAGGTGGCGGCCCATTTGGAGGTGTACAGGCCCATGTTCGGATATTTTTCCCAAGGGAAAACCGAACAGTTTACAAAGGAATTGCCCTTAAAGGAGACCTCCAAGGGGCTTTTTAGACGCCTCTATCCCTGGCTTTCGGTCGCGGCCGTAACCGTCCTGATGATCGGGGTCTATTTTGGCAAAAAACGTTACGACCAACAACAGCTGGAAAAGGAAAAAGCCCAATATGCCTATCAGGAAACGAAAAAGGCCCTTTCGCTACTGGCCGATAATTTTAGTAGAGGTACGGAGAAAGTGGCTTATTTGAACGAATTCGTTGAAGCGAAGGAAAAAATTTATAACAAGAATTAAATCAAAACCCGAAAAAATGAAAAAGATACTATTTGTAATGCTTATGGCGGCCATGCCTGTAGTGGGGACCTCGCAGTCCTTGTTCGATAAGTATGAAGATTTGGATAACGTGAGTGCGGTTGTGGTCAACAAAAGCATGTTCAACCTGCTTACCAAGATCGATGTAGAGGTAGACGACCCCGAAGCCCAAGACTTTATGGATATTGCCAAAAGCCTTAACAACCTAAAGGTGTTTATCACCGAAGATAGGGCCGTTGCCGCCGACATGAAAGTCTCGGTAGAGAAGTATTTGAAATCGAGCAACCTAGAGGAGCTGATGCGCGTTAAGGACAAAGACGCCAACGTCAAGTTTTATATACGCAGCGGTAAAGACGACGACCACGTCAGCGAACTGCTCATGTTCGTTACCGGGATACAGAATGCCGATATCGACGTTAACGGTCGAAAGTTGGAGACCGTTCTTTTATCGCTAACGGGCGATATCGACCTGAACAAAATAGGGTCCTTGACCAAAAAAATGAACCTTCCCGAAGAACTGAACGAAGCGGGAAAAAGGGGTAACAGGTAAGTAAGGAACGCTTGCGTTCAAAACGATACGATCATAATATTTTATTCATCAATCAATTAAATCAACAGTCATGAGAAAACTAAGTGTAGTATTAGCCATTGTTTTAATGCCCTTATTGGGTAGGTCTCAATCCATTTTTGAAAAATATGAGGACATGGACCACGTGGCTTCGGTTACCGTAAATCGAAGCTTGATCAGGTTGGCGGGCAATGTGGCCGCCTTTGACCGGGATAATCAAGAGGCCCAGGATTTTGCCGAAATATCAAAGGGACTTGACGGTATTAAGGTGTTTATCACCGAAGACGCAAGTATCTCGCGGGATATGCAGAGAACGGTGGACAAGTACCTGAAATCATCTTCGATGGAAGAGCTGATGCGGGTCAAGGACAAGGAGGCCAACGTCAAATTTTATATCAGGCAAGGGCGGGATGAAGACCATGTAAACGAGTTGCTTCTTTTCGTATCCGACATCAACAATGAAGACCTTGAAATCGGAAACAGAAAGTTTGAAAGTGTTCTGGTGTCCTTGACCGGCGATATCGATTTAAAGAAAATAGCGGCCCTTACCAAGGGTATGGACCTTCCCGAGGAATTGAACAAGGCCGGCAAGTAGCCCGCCGATCACAGACCCTATAAAACCAGGAACAATGAAAACAATAAAATTCACGGCCTGCCTAATTGTTTTGGCCCTTGCAAGCGCATGTTCCCCGACCCGGAGTTTGCAGGAATACTATGTCGATAATTCGGAGAACCCCAATTTTATGGCCTTGGATTTACCGGTAAGCCTGTTGAACATCGAGAGGGCAGGTCTGACCGAGGCCGAAAGGGAGGCTTTGGGGGCATTGAGAAAGCTCAATGTACTGGCCTTTAAAAAGACGCCTGACAACCAGGCCGAGTTCCTAACGGAAAAGACCAAGGTCAAGTCGATTTTACGCGATAGCAAGTTTGTCGAGCTCATGAAGATCAATACGGGTTACGGCAAGGCCACCATAAAGTACCTAGGCGATGAAAATGCGATAGATGAGGTGGTCATCTACGGGGATAACGATGACAAGGGCTTTCTTTTGGTCCGGGTTTTGGGAGAGAACATGAATCCGGCCAAAATGATCCAGTTTCTGCAGGCCTTGGAAAAATCCGATTACAAGGGAGAAGGTTTGGGCCCATTGGGTGAGTTGCTCAAGGGCTAAGGCCTTGGTTACGATTATAAAACCCGTTTCGACAACATTGTCGGAACGGGTTTCTTTATGCCTTTTTCGGACGGGCTGGCCCCAATTATCCTTCCAAGACGACATATCCCAGTAATAATCTGTATTGGTATAGGGGGCTTAAGAATGAATTTTTTAACTTAGGGCCTTAACACTAACTAAAATTATTTAACTATGGAACAAGCAGAAGTTTGGATGAACAAAGGAATCGATTTTGCCGTTGAATACGGCCCTAAGGTACTTGGGGCCATTTTAATATACATTATCGGTTCTTGGGTCATTAAAAGTGTACTCAAGGGAGTGCGGAAAGTTATGGCCAAGGGCAGTTACGACGAATCGTTGCAGCGGTTTTTGGCGAATATGCTTTCGTGGGCGTTAAAGGTGCTGTTGGTAATCGTGGTCATCTCTACCTTAGGGGTGAACGTAACTACCTTCGCGGCGATTATCGGTGCGGCCGGTTTGGCCGTGGGGCTTGCGCTTCAGGGCTCTTTGGCCAATTTTGCCGGAGGGGTATTGATCATGATCTTTAAGCCCTATCGAATAGGGGACTTGATCGAGGCCCAGGGAGTTTTGGGTTCGGTGAAGGAAATTGAGATTTTTACCACCAAGTTGATCACGCCTCAGAACAAATTGGCGATCGTGCCCAACGGGGCCATGGCCAATGGCAATATCGTCAATTATACCGCCGAGGGAAAAATGAGGGTCGATACCACCGTGGGAGTAGGCTATGATGAGGATATCAAAAAGACCAAGGAAGTACTCCTTGAAGTACTCACCTCGAACCCCAAGGTCTTAAAAGATCCCGCCCCATCGGTCAACGTATCGGAGTTGGGCGACAGCTCGGTCAACTTTGCCGTAAGGCCCTATTGCAAACCTGAAGATTATTGGGATGTTTATTTTGGTACGATAGAGGGATGCAAGCTTGCCCTTGATAAGGCCGGAATCGAAATTCCTTACCCACATCAAGTGGAAATCCAAAGAAAGGGCTGATTTCCTTTTTGGACGAACGAAAAGAAAAAGCTTCCCTAGGGAAGCTTTTTTTGTTAAGGCACAAGGCTTGGCTTTTGTCGAAGCCTTTCAATAGGGGTCAAATACCCGTGTAATTGCTTGGGGTAATGGCCTTTAATTCTTTTTTTATGGTATCCGCTACCTCAAGGGTATCGATAAAACTGGCAATAGACGACCGGTTGATGGCCTCATTGGTACGGGTCAAGCCCTTGAGGGCCTCGTAGGGGTTGGGATAGCCCTCGCGCCTCAGGATGGTTTGAATGGCCTCGGCGACAACGGCCCAATTGTTCTCAAGATCCTTTTCGAACTTTTCCTTGTTCAGCAATAGTTTGTTCAACCCTTTTAGGGTCGATTGAAAGGCGATTACCGTGTGGGCGAAGGGCACGCCGACATTTCTTAGTACCGTACTATCGGTAAGGTCGCGCTGAAGTCGCGAAACGGGTAGCTTTGCCGACAAGTGCTCGAAGATGGCATTGGCTATGCCCAGATTTCCTTCTGAATTTTCAAAATCTATCGGGTTGACCTTGTGCGGCATGGCCGAGGATCCGACTTCCCCCTTTTTGATTTTTTGCTTGAAGTAATCCATGGAAACGTAGGTCCAAAAATCCCTATCGAGATCAAGGATAATGGTATTGATCCGCTTCAAGGTATCGAACAGTGCGGCCATATGGTCGTAGTGCTCAATTTGCGTCGTCGGAAAGGAATGGTGCAGGCCTAGTTTTTGTTGAACGAAATTTTTACCGAAAGCCTTCCAATCTATGTCGGGATAGGCCACTTTGTGGGCATTGTAATTTCCCGTGGCTCCCCCAAATTTGGCGGCACTGGGTATATCGTTCAATAGGTTGAACTGCTCTTTAAGGCGTTCGATAAAGACCTCTACCTCCTTGCCCAATCGGGTAGGGGATGCTGGTTGCCCATGGGTTCGGGCCAACATGGGTATATCGGCCCATTCCGAGGCGAGTTCCCTCAGTTTGTCCAATACCTCGAGATAGGCGGGTACGTATACCTCGTTCATGGCCTCCTTAATGGAAAGGGGAATGGCCGTATTGTTGATGTCTTGCGAGGTGAGTCCGAAATGGATAAATTCCTTGAAATCGGATAGTCCGAGTTTGTCGAAAGCCTGTTTTATGAAGTATTCCACCGCCTTGACATCGTGGTTGGTCACCTTTTCGATTTCCTTGATCTCTTGGGCGTCCTTGGCGTCGAAGTTTTGGTAGATTTCCCTTAGGGCCCCAAACTTGTCCTTGTCGAAATCGACCAATTGTGGCAAGGGCACTTCGCACAGGGCGATAAAGTACTCGATTTCTACACGTACCCTGTACCTGATAAGGGCCTGCTCTGAAAAATAGGGGGAAAGGGATTCTGTTTTACTTCGGTACCGCCCATCAATGGGTGAAATAGCGTTCAAGACATTTAGCGACATACTTTTGATAAGGTATTGAAATTTGAAAAAGGCAAAGATATCATAAGATGTGGATTTTAGGGGCGATTTGGGTCAGAAAAACGACGATTATTTGAGTTGGGCCAAGGTGTGCCTGGCCCGGGCTTTGTAGGCGGCACTTCCATTTGCGTAGTTCTGCTCGATAACCATTTTCAATTCGGGCCATATCCAGGCATATTTTGAACCCAAGAGCAATAGGCTGGTCATCGAATAGGCCTTGGCTGCCACCTTGTGCTCCCCGATCAGCCAGTCGAAGCAGGTGTTTGTAATCAGTTCGAGGTGCCGGTCGGTCAGTGCTTTTTGAATTTTGTTTTCGGAGTTCGAAAAATAGGCCTTGGTCAGGTACTCGCAAATTTTGGCCATGGGCCTTACGGCCGAATCGAAACGCACCTGACCGATGTGGGCCGTAAAAAGGTCTAAATGGGGGATGATACAGTCGAGGTTTTCCTTGGCGGTGAATTCGAGCACCCAGCTTGCCCGGCTCGATATGGGATCGTCAAAAGTAAAGGCTATCTCCATCAAGGGGGCGACCAAATCGGGTCGTGACAAGATCAGCGAGGACATTTCGGCGCGTTTTTCTCGCGAATGGTCCACGTGGTCCAATACTTGGTAAAGTTCTTCCTTCCCCACCACTGATTATTATTGGCCGTTCAGTAATTTACGAACGAGTTCGGGAACGCCCTCGGCCGCTTTTTGGGGCAGTATGGTCAGGTCGTTAAAATCGTTGCCAGATACACTGGGTCTCGGGTCGATAAAGTAAATGGGGGTTCCGCTAGGGGCGTAATTGACCAAACCTGCCGCAGGGTATACCTGCATAGAGGTACCTATGATGATCAAAATGTCGGAGGTGGAGGTGATTTGCACCGCTTTTTCGAGCATGGGCACCTCTTCACCGAACCAAACGATGTGGGGACGCAGTTGATGGCCCTTTTCACATAGATCCCCTAGTTTGAGGTCGTTTTTCCACTCCAGCACGATCGAATCGTCGCCGGTACTGCGGACTTTAAGTAATTCTCCGTGCAAATGCACCACCTTGGTGCTTCCGGCGCGTTCGTGCAAATCGTCCACATTTTGGGTTATAATGGTGACATCGTATTCCCTTTCCAGTTCCGCCAAGGCCAAATGGGCTTTGTTGGGCCGTACTTGGTGCAGTTGACGGCGCCTTTGGTTGTAGAATTCGAGCACCAGTCCGGGATTGCGGTAAAAACCTTGTGGTGAGGCAACCTCCATAACATCATGGCCTTCCCAGAGTCCGCCTGCATCCCTGAAGGTATTGATGCCACTTTCGGCACTTACCCCGGCACCCGTCAAAACCGTAACCTTTTTCTTCATGACCATAAAAATAGAGTTTTTATTAATTTAGGCGCATGGATGATAAACAACTTCTTGACTATTTAGAGGGATTTATTACCGAAGAACGCAAACTCCGATTTTCGGAAATCCTTCAGGAGCGCACCAAGTTCTTGACTGTGGCCATGGAAGACGTCTACCAAATGCACAATACCAGTGCCGTTATAAGGAGCTGTGATGTCTTTGGCATTCAAGAGGCCCATGTCATCGAGAACCGTTTTGGTAAGCGTCTCGATAAGAACATTGCCATGGGGGCCCAGCAATGGGTCGATGTACACCGCTACGGGACGACATCGCAGTGCATCGATAGCCTTAAGGCGAAGGGGTACAGGGTCGTCGCCACTTCACCCCATAACGATTCGTGCTATCTGGAGGATTTCAAGATCCAGGGCAAAACCGCCTTCTTGTTCGGAACCGAAAAGGAAGGCTTGAGCGAGGAGGCCCTGCAAAAAAGCGACGGATTTCTCAAAATACCCATGTTGGGCTTTACCGAAAGCCTCAATATTTCGGTATCCGCCGCCATTATTTTGCAGCACCTGACCACCGAACTCAGAAAAACTCCCTTCGATTGGAGGCTCACCGAAGGGGAAAAGCTTGAAAAAAGGCTGGATTGGACCAAGAAATCGATCAAGAGCATCGATAAGATACTTGCACGGTTGCAGGAGGTATAGACAGGGTATTTCCCGGGAAGAAACGGCGAAGCTAACTGAATTTTTTGTACATTTATAAGTAGTCGCCAATCCCTTTGATAACATGTATATAGCCCTCTACATCGTCTTAGGACTTGTTGTCCTATTTATACTGCTCTATAGTATTGCCCCCAAAACCTATATGGTATCAAGATCCATTGACATATCGAGGCCAAAATCGGAGGTCTTCGATTATCTAAGGTCGCTGAAAAGAATGGATGAATGGTCGCCATGGGCCAAAAAAGACCCGAAGATGGAAAAGAAATTCAGCGGGACCGACGGTGAGGTAGGTGCCGTAAGCTATTGGAAAGGTAACAAGGATGTAGGGGAGGGGGAGCAGGAGATTACCGACATAATCGAAGGCGAACGCATCGAGACCGAGCTGCGGTTTTTAAAACCATGGGAGTCTACCTCTGATTGTTTTTTACAGTTGGACGAGGTGGACGACAACAAAACAAGGGTTACTTGGGGCTTTGCGGGAAAGCATAAGTTTCCTATGAATATTATGATGCTTTTTATGAGCATGGACAAGGCGGTGGGAAAGGACTTTGAATCGGGCCTGGCGAATTTGAAAGCCGTAATGGAAAGCCGGGCATAGGTCCCTCTCGATCCTTATATGGAAAAAGGCCTTGTTCGCAATGCCCCGGGGTTATGGCACGAGCTCAAGTAGGGCCGTGTCAAAATCGTTTTCGAGCACCACACGGCCTTTTTCCACGGTAACCCTTGTTTCGGAGTAGGTGTCGAAGAGTTGGGTGCCATCCCCAAAGAAACCTTTTACCGATAGTGATTTCTTTCCCTTGGGCAGATCCAAGCCCACGACCACTTTGTCCTTGTATCCCTCCTTCACATAGGTCCTGCTGAACACATAGGGCTCCGAGGAAAGCTTTTTATGCCTTCCGGCGCCAATGGCCAAATGGTTTTTTCTAAAGCTTCCCAGTTTTTGCCAATGCTTGAGAATTTCCTGCTTTTGCGGAATGCTGTCGAGTTCGTCCCAATTCATAAAGGAACGAAGGGAGGCATCGCCCTGAACGGGGTGGTCGACGGAGCCCTTTACGGTCAGGTCGCGGGCCGTTTCGTCGCCATAATAAATCTGTGAGGCCCCTGGTGCGAGCAAAAGAATGTTGGCGGCCCTTCTGGGGTCGGTACGTTCCATGTCAAAGGAATTGGCGTCGTCGTGCGAGGTAAGATAGTTGACGACACTCTTCCCTTTGAGGTCGGAATATAGCTTTTTGTAGTAGTTGTCGAAAACCTGTTCATATCCTTTCCGGGCATCTGTTTTGAGGTCGAAATTGATCAGGCTTTTGAACCCATGGGCAAAATAATCTACTTTCTTATCCCCGAAATCATAGGTCCTTCCGTTCGAGATGCCGTAGCCGTATACCTCTCCGACCATAAAGAAATCTTGGTCGTCCAGTACTCTGTCCGGATGCATTTTTTTCCAAGTCTGAAAGGCATAGTTGGCCTGCCTGTACAGTTCTGACCATACGTTTTCCTCTACGTGTTTGGCCGTATCGACCCTAAAACCGTCAATACCTAGGTGGCTTACATAGTCGGTTAGCCATTTTATCAGGTAATATCGCGGCGCCCTCGGGTAACCGGTACGTTCAAAAAACAACTGTAGCTCGTCGAGCTCCTGGCTAAGCCTGCCTTCGCTTTTCCATTTCGCCAACAAGGCATCGGGCAGTTCAACGGGCTGGTCCGATTCCGTACGGATGTCGGGCAGGTTCTCCACCAAGGTGCATTTGGTGGTGTTTCCGTAATTCGTAAAATCGCATGTCGGGGAGGTCCGAACCCATTCTTCGGGCCAGACGGGATCTTGGGGGGTTACCGGTCCGGTATGGTTCATAACCACGTCCATCAGCACGCGAATACCGTTTTCGTGGGCGGTTTTGACCATGGTGGCAAGTTCTTTTTTGGTGCCAAAATTGGGGTCTAAGGTGGTCCAATCCTTGGCCCAATAACCGTGATAGCCGTAAGTGTTGCCCGTGCCTTCGTCGGTCGCCCCGTGAATTTGTTCCACAACGGGGGAAAACCAAATGACGTTAACCCCTAGGTCGTTAAAGTAGCCTTCCTTTATCTTCTGGGTGATCCCCGCAAGGTCGCCGCCCATAAACCCCCGTAAGGGGCCTGTGGGGCCACTTCTTTCGAAATTCACGTCGTTGTGGGTATTCCCGTTGTTGAAACGATCGGTAAGTAGGAAGTAAATGTTGGCCGCTTCCCAAGCAAAGGGAACCTTTTTTAGGGTGTCTATTCCCGACTCGTTTACGGTTGTTGTATTATCCTCGACCGGTTCTTTTTTCTGTTCGACACATCCGGCGACCAAGAATAAGAAACTTACCGCAGCGAACAGTTTTTTCATAGACTTCTATTTTGTCTAAAGCTATAAAATGCATCGGGGAAATCAAAGAATTATTTTTTTCGGTTAAGCACCTTGAATTCTTCGTAACAGCTGCTGATGGCGTCTAGGATCTGAAGGTCGTTCGCGGTGGTGATAAACGATTTTGAATAGTTGCAATTGTTCAATATGTCCTCGATGTCGACCTTTTCAATTTGCAAAAGTTCGGTAAGGGTCTCACGGTCGAATTTCGACGCCAATAAATCGCGGATCTGGTCGTCTTCCTTCATCTTGCGCAATTTCTTCATTTGGTTCGGCTGTTTCCCGAAAAGATTGCGCAGTAGATCGGCGGGGTTGAGAATGGCCCCTAGTACCTTGGTGACGGCACTGGGGTTCTTGTTTCCTCCCTCATAACTTACCGAAAGCCCTGAAATACTATACTGGTACGCATTGTTGATGGGAAAGTTCTTAACATCGATTTCGAGATACCCCGTCAACTGATAGGGGCGCACGATTACTTCTTCGAGGGCATAGGCAAGTTCGGTAAGGGCAATCTTGGTGTCCTTGAACTTGAACATATCGTTGGTTACCCTGATTTTTTGCGATTTAAAGCCTAGAAAGGAAAAATAGAGGGTGTCGTTTACCGCTGCGGCAATGGAAAATTCGCCATTGTCGTTGGTGATGGTTCCCACCACTTGGTTTAAGTTGACAACGTGAACACTCCCCATCGGCTTTTCCGTTTGTGCATTGATGACCACCGCACTAAACCGCTGGTCGTCCTGTGCGTTTTCTTGAGCAAACAGGCTTATGCCGCAACAGAGTGTAAAAATTATAAGGAGTGCTCTCATTAAACTTAATAATGCTGGAATAAAAGTAACAAACAAAACGAAAAAATACGCCTTAGCGTATTTTTTAATATATGATTAACTAATTATCTAAAAGAAGTCGCTTCTGTTCTTTTTGCTTCTTCGCTTACCCGAATGGCTTGCGGAACCGCCAAAGGAAGACCTGTCCTTCTTTTTTCCGCGAAAGCGCTCATTGGTGTCCTTTCCGCGCCGTTTGGATCGGTTCTTTCTACCGCGGCCCCCGTCGCCTCCAGGGCTTTTGGAAACCTCGACATTGATAAAACGTCCATCTAGCTTAAAATCCGTAAAAAACTGTAATATCTGTTCTTCGTGCTGCTTGTCGGTGTTGAAAAAGGAAAAGGTATCCTTGGTATCCACCTTGTAAACATCCTCTTTGCCCAGGTTAAGGGTGTCCCGCAAAAAGTCCTTGAGGGTCATCCAGTCGTAACCGTCCTTTTCGCCCACATTGATAAAATAACGTACGGAACCGTCGGAGGGGGCGTGGCCGTTTCTGCCCGAGCGGTCGTCGCCGGCCGAACTGTTGATGTCCTTGGTCTTGTTGTAGTAATTGGAGAACCTGGTAAATTCGACCGACACTATCTTTTTGATCAGTTCGTCGCGGTCGATGCCGTCGAGTACGTCGTTTATGGCCGGTAGATAGTTTTCAACGTCTTTGTTGATCTTGGTGTCCTTGATCTTGTTGGCGAGGTGGTAAAGCTGAATTTCGCAAATTTCGATTCCGGTAGGAATTTTTTTGTTGATAAAGTCCTGCTGGATCTTTTTCTCGATCGAGTGGATTTTGCGCATTTCGCTTTTGGTGACGATGACCATTGATATACCCGACTTGCCGGCCCGACCGGTACGGCCGCTACGGTGGGTATAGGTCTCGATTTCGTCGGGAAGTTGGTAGTTGATAACGTGGGTTATATCGTCAACATCAATGCCCCGGGCGGCCACATCGGTGGCAACCAACATTTGAATTTGTTTTTTGCGAAAGGCGTTCATGACCAAATCGCGCTGGTTTTGGCTGAGGTCGCCGTGCAGGGCACCGGCATTGTAGCCGTCTTCGATCAATTTTTCGGCCACCCTTTGGGTATCCCTTTTGGTCCTGCAAAAGACCACGGAAAAAATGTCTGGATTGGCGTCGGCCAGTCTTTTAAGGGCCGGGTACCTGTCCCTGCCGCCTACGACATAGTATTCGTGCTGTACATTGGAAGTACCCGCGTTCTTGGCACCTACCGTAATCTCGACGGGACTGTGCATGAACTTTTTGGCGATTACCGCAACTTCCTTGGGCATCGTCGCCGAGAACAGCCAGGTCGACTTGTCCTTAGGGGTGTTCGAAAGAATGTCCTTGATGTCTTCATAGAAGCCCATGTTCAACATTTCATCGGCTTCGTCGAGTACGCAATAATCGATCTTGGAAATGTCGACCAACCCGCGGCCTATCATATCCTTCATACGGCCAGGGGTGGCCACAACAATCTGTGCCCCGCGCTTTATTTGTCTGGCTTGATCGGTTATGCTGGCCCCACCATAAATGGCTACCGTGCTTAAACCTTTTACATACTTCGAGTAGGCCTGTATTTCGTTGGTGATCTGTAAACAGAGTTCACGGGTAGGGGAGAGTATCAACCCCTGTGTGGTGCGGCTGTTGCTATCCAATTTTTGGATAAGGGGAAAACCGAAGGCGGCGGTTTTACCGGTTCCTGTTTGTGCGAGGGCCACTAGATCGACCTCGCTTTCCAATAGAATGGGGATTGCTTTTTCCTGTACTTCCGAAGGGCTCTCAAAGCCCATATCGGCAACAGCATCCAATAGGGCCTTGTCGAGCCCCAATGCTTCAAATTTTGTCATAATAAGTTATTACTTAATCGCTAATAGGTGTGTTGCGTAGAGCGATTATCGTATATAACCCTTATACTCAATGCAACACCTGCCATACCGGCGGCGTTAAAAATAAGCGGCAAAGGTAAGCTTATTTATTGATAAAACACGGTCTTTTGCCAGAGATGTCGGTTTATAGTGATAGGACATAGCCGTATAGGGAGAGCGCAATGCCCATAAAACCTGAACCTATCATCAACCAAGTAAACATATTTTGAAGCCTGGGGTTCTCGTGGATGATGAGTCCGACGACTCCGAATACTAGGCTTATCTGTAGAAATAAGATACCCAGGTCTATTTTTGCCACCGTTTCCGTTAGTTGTCTCGATATGTCGCGCCATTCCCTGAGGCCGACGATCTTGCCCATCTCGCCATCCAGGTCTTGAACCCAGGCACTGGGGGGGATGTTGGCCGATCCCATCAAAATTTCGGTCTTTTCGGCTTCGTATTTGTAAATGAGCGATTTGGTGTCCTCTATCTTTTCTTTGACTTTAGACGATTTGTCCTTGTCGAATACGCCGGCGCTGAGCAGGGCCGATAGGTGGTCGCGTTCGCTTTCCTTCATTATCTGCTTGATACTTTTGGCATTGTACCAGTCCGAATAGCTTACCTCGTTGTTGTTGGCGTTGACGATCTTCTTTTCAAAGGAGCCGTTGATTACTTTCATTATGGCCAGGAGTGCAACAAAGAAAATGATCAGTACTCCGCCGCGCTCTTCTATTTTTTTATTTTGTGACATGTTGGTTGGTTTGTAAATAATTTATAAGTTGTTCGATGGCCTTGCCGCGGTGGCCGATTTTATTTTTTATATTGATCGGTAGTTGGGCGAAGGTTTCGGGGTAGCCCACCGGCCTGAATATGGGGTCGTAGCCAAAACCTCCCGTGCCTTGGGGCTCGTTGGTGATATGGCCTTCTACCTTGCCCTTGAACAGTAGTTTTTCGTTGCCTAGGTTGAGGGCTATTACCGTTTTGAAATGGGCTCTTCGGTCCGCTTGGCCTTTTAACTCCAAAAGTAATTTGGCAATGTTGTCACCATCTTTTTTTTGGGGGCCCGCATAGCGTGCGGAATGTACGCCCGGACGGCCATCGAGGGCATCGACGAGCAAGCCGGTATCATCGGCAAAGCAAGGGATGTTGTATTTTTCGGTTACATGATCGGCCTTTATCTTGGCATTTTCCTCCAAAGTATGGCCCGTTTCCGGAATTTCGTCAAAACAAGAAATGTCGTTGAGGGATAGCAGGGTTATAGGGTCGGGCATCAGTTTTTTGACCTCTAGAAATTTGTTTTGGTTATGGGTGGCGAAGACAAGTTTCATTTACGGGGGTGTGGGATATACTTTAATATATACGGGCGTGAACCCTAGAACGGATTGAAAATGGGTTAATTTTGTTTAATGTTAAAGCTTTTGTATGAAATTAAAAATACCACCTGTAGTTGTTTTCTTGCTTTTTGCCTTGTTGATGTACTTATTGGCGGAATTCTTGCCTTTTGGACAGTTCGATTTTTTTGGCCGGCACTACTTGATGTGGGGACTCTTGGGCGGTGCGGCCTTGGTTGCGGCCCTTGCATTGGTGCAATTTGCGCGAAGCGGGACAACGGTAGACCCCGTTCGTCCCGAAAAGGCAGCCAAGTTGGTCGATAACGGTATTTACGCTTATTCGCGCAATCCGATGTACCTGGCCCTGCTGATGGTGCTTTTGGCCTGGGGCATCGGATTGGGCAATGCCTTTAACACCTTATTGGCGGCGGGCTTTGTCGGGTATATGAACCGCTTTCAGATCAAGGCCGAGGAGGAGGCCTTGACCGCCATTTTTGGAAAGCAGTACCGGCAGTACTGTATCAAAACCCGAAGATGGTTTTAAAAAAATAAGCTTTTTGGCTTATATTTTAATTTATTAGTTTTTTTACTTATAATTTTGATTATTAGTATTTTTGCTTATATTTGTGTATAGTAGTTGTTTAGCTGATAAATATGATAGCGATTCTAACCGGGGACATTATAGGTTCGGGCAATTATAGCTCCGGCACTTGGTTGCCCATCCTTAAGACTTATTTTTCCAATTTGGGCGATGCCCCCCACGATTGGGAAGTATACCGAGGCGATGAGTTTCAATTGAAGATTCCGTCGGAACAGGCGTTGCGTACGGCTATTTATATCAAGGCCCTTTTAAGATCGATCAAGGGCCTCGACGCGCGTATGGGCATAGGCTTGGGTGACGAGACCTTTACGGGAACCGGCATAAGCGAATCCAATGGCCCCGCCTACCAACGGTCGGGCAGGGTATTTGAGGGCCTGAAGGAGGCCAAGGTAAACCTGGCCCTCGCCTCGGGGAAGGTGTTTTTTGACGATACCTTGAATTTGATGTTGAGGCTCGCCCTTGATTTTATGGATGACTGGAGTCCCGTTTCGGCCGAAATAGTGGTCTTGGCCCTAGACAATCCGCATGCCTCGCAGACCGAAATGGCGCAATGGCTCAATATTCAACAGTCGGCAGTGAGCCAACGCCAAAAAAGGGCCCGCCTGGATTTGGTCTTGCAACTGCTCGATTATTATACCAAAACCTTAAAAGAAATAAACGGATGATCTTGTTTACAAAGCTGTTGCTGGCCCACTTGATAGGCGATTTCCTCTTGCAGCCCAACCGGTGGGTCCTTCATAAGGAGGTGCATAAGGCAACCTCCAAATACCTGTATTTCCACGTCGCCTTGCATTTTGTGGTGGCCCTCGTGCTGTTGTGGGACCTAAGGTATTGGAAGGTCGTCGCGGTGATTGCGGTCTCACATTACCTGATCGACCTGGCCAAACTATATGCCACCCCGTATTTTAGGTTGAAGAGCATCCCCTTCTTTATCGATCAATTTTTGCATGTCCTTGTGCTGTACGCCTGCGCCTACTACGGAAACTTATGGGAACACACCGCCCAAATCATCGAAAATTTGAACTGGGGCCTGATAACGGCCATCGTTTTTGTAAGCTTTCCATCGGCCATTATCATGGGGAAATTGTTGGAAGCGATGTCCGACAAAATAGAACTCGATCATAAATCGCTGCCCAATGCCGGAAAGTATATAGGTATAATAGAACGCTTGTTTGTTTTGATGTTCATTATAATGGGACGTTGGGAGGCCATCGGCCTTTTGATCGGAGCCAAATCGGTTTTTCGGTTCAACGACCTTAAGGAAAGCAACAACCGAAAACTGACGGAGTACATCCTAATAGGAACCTTGCTGAGTTTCGGGCTGGCCATTTTGACGGGAATCGTCTATGTGGCGTACTGAACGCGGGTTTGTCGGTCAATGGTATGGCGGCCGAGCCCATTAAGGCCAATGCCTCCGGTACCTATTCCCTTTTAAATTACTTGCCAAAATTAATCGGATTAGTTACAGGAGTAACTTTTCATAATATTACCCCGAATCACACCGAATTAATCTTTATTTTTGTGCCCTAATTTTTCACTATAAACATGGTAGCAACAAATAGGAAATACGTATTCGATTTTGACAGTACACTAACCCGGGTAGAGGCATTGGACGTTTTGGCCGAAATGACCTTGAAGGACAAATCGAATAGAGAGGAAATCGTTAACCAAATACAAGAGATCACCAATTTGGGCATCGATGGCGATATTTCTTTTACCGAGTCTTTGGAGCAACGTATAAAATTGCTCAATGCCCATAAGGACGACCTGGGGCCCTTGGTAGAGGAGTTACGTCAAAAGATTTCCAAGTCCATTGCCGCCAATAAGGAATTTTTTGAAAAATTTTCAGACGATATTTATATCATTTCATGTGGTTTCAAGGAGTTTATCGATCCCATTGTAAAGGAATACAATATCCCTTCCGACCGTGTTTATGCGAATACCTTTGTTTTTGACGAGGAGGGCAATATCGTCGGCTTCGACGAAAAGAACGTGCTTTCGCAACACAATGGAAAAATCGAGTGTTTGCGCCAGATGAACCTCGAGGGCGAGGTACAGGTAATCGGTGACGGGTATAGCGATTACGTAATGAAAGAGGCGGGTATTGCCGACAAGTTTTTCGCCTATACCGAAAACGTACATCGCGAAAAGGCCACAAGCAAGGCCGACTTTGTAGCTCCCAATTTGGATGAGTTCCTCTTTGTAAACGACTTGCCCCGAAATATCTCCTATCCCAAGAACCGTATCAAAATATTGTTGTTGGAGAACGTACATCCGGCCGCCCTGGAGAACCTTTCAAAAGACGGATTTTCCGTTGAGCTGGTTAAGCACAGCCTGCCCGAGGAAGAGTTGATAGAGCGGATAAAGGGGGTTCATGTGCTGGGCATACGTTCAAAGACCCAGGTGACCCAAAAGGTACTTGACGCCGCCAATAAACTGTTGGTGGTCGGGGCATTTTGTATCGGTACGACCCAAATCGACCTCGATTATGCGCGCAAACGCGGCGTGGCCGTGTTCAATGCCCCCTATAGCAATACCCGCTCGGTAGTGGAGCTGGCTATCGGGGAAATCATTATGCTGATGAGGAGCGTGTTTGCGCGAAGTACCGAAATACACGGCGGGCAATGGCAAAAAACGGCCCAAGGCTCCCGTGAGGTAAGGGGCAAAAACCTGGGAATTGTCGGATATGGGAACATAGGCAAGCAGTTGTCCATTCTGGCCGAGGCCATAGGCATGCGCGTTTACTACTACGATGTGGAAGACAAGCTGTCGCTGGGTAATGCCCGAAAGTGCAATAGTCTCGAAGACCTGTTGAACGTATCCGATGTGGTCACCCTTCACATCGACGATAACAAGGCCAATAAAAACTTTATCGGCGAGCGCGAGATCAACCAAATGCGCGACGGTGCCATGTTGATCAATCTGTCGCGGGGTTTTGTGGTCGATATAGATGCCTTGGCCAATGCCTTGAAAAGCGGAAAACTTGCGGGTGCGGCCATAGATGTCTATCCAGAGGAACCGCGGAGCAATGGAGCGTTTACAACGCCCTTGCAAGGCATTCCCAACGTAATCCTTACGCCCCATGTAGGCGGTAGTACCGAAGAGGCTCAACGCGATATTGCCGATTTTGTGCCCAATAAGATTATGGATTACATCAACACCGGAAATTCCGTCGATGCCGTTAATTTCCCGAATATCAGGCTGCCCAAGCAACAGAATGCCCATAGGTTCCTGCACATCCATAAGAACGTTCCCGGCATCATGGCAAAGATCAACGAGGTCTTGGCCAAGTACGAATTGAACATCGTAGGGCAGTACCTTTCCACCGATAGCGAGGTGGGCTATGTGATTACCGATGTCGATAAGAAATACGACAAAGATGTGATCAAGGCCTTGAAAAAGGTGGAAAACACCATAAAATTCAGGGTGTTGTACTAGTCGGGACATCACATAGTATATCCAAATAAAACAAGGGCCCTATCGATGATGATAGGGCTCGTTTTTTAGGATGGTAAAGGCC
This sequence comes from Pseudozobellia thermophila, assembly GCF_900141855.1. Lineage (GTDB taxonomy): Bacteria > Bacteroidota > Bacteroidia > Flavobacteriales > Flavobacteriaceae > Pseudozobellia > Pseudozobellia thermophila. Next base: position 409,016 of record NZ_FQYU01000002.1, on the reverse strand, counting down.
CGGTAAACCTGTTCTACGAAAAAAAGCCGGACCATTTGATGGGAGAAGGTCATTTTTGACAGGCTTATTTTGCCTTGTGCCTTTTGGTAAACGGCATCGCTAAATCCGTAAGGTCCCCCGATGACGAATACCAATTGCTTGATTCCCGAATTCATTTTCTTTTGGAGGTAGTTTGAAAAGTCTACCGATGTGTATTGCTTGCCATTTTCGTCCAAAAGGATCAAGATATCGGTGGGGGCCAATTTTTTTAGGATCATTTCCCCTTCCTTTTCCTTTTGTTGGGCTTCCGATAAATTTTTGGCGTTCTTAATGTCGGGAATCACCTCCATGGAGAACCTTATATAATGCTTTAGGCGGTTTTCGTACTCCGAAATAAGAAGCTGTAGCGGTTTACTGTCCGTTTTGCCTATGGCGAGTAATTTTATGGTCATGCACAAATATAGATTGATTTTACAAAATCCGGGGTGGCCGTTCGGGTACGGTTATCAAATAAGCCCATCGCATCCATTTAAAACGCGAACATTTCTTAATTTAGCCCAAAGCTAAATCCCGTTTATGATTTCCCAAGAACAGTTTCAGAAAGAAATAGATTATATAATAGCAAATGCCATCCGCGAGGATGTCGGGGATGGCGACCACAGCTCATTGGCCTGTATTCCAAAGGAGGCGACGGGGAAGGCGAAATTGTTGGTAAAGGACGATGGGATTATCGCAGGAATCGATTTTGCCAAACAGGTTTTCGGTTACGTCGATACCGACTTGAAGGTGGAGACCCTCATCGAGGATGGGGCGGCCGTTGCGTACGGCGATATTGCCTTTTATGTCTCTGGAAGTTCCCAGAGTATCCTTAAGGCCGAGCGTCTGGTGCTGAACGCCATGCAGCGCATGAGCGCCATTGCCACCAAAACCCGTTCCTTTGTGCGCTTGTTGGAAGGTACGGGAACAAAAATTCTCGATACGCGCAAGACCACCCCGGGTATCAGGGCCCTCGAAAAGTGGGCGGTGAAAATAGGGGGAGGCGAAAACCACCGTTTTGCCCTGTACGATATGATCATGCTCAAGGACAATCACATCGATTTTGCGGGCGGAATCACCCAGGCCATAGCAAAGACCAAGGCCTATTTGGAGGAAACGGGCCGGGACCTGAAAATTATTGTCGAGGCGCGAAACCTCGACGAAATCCGTGAAATACTTGAATCCGACGGGGTGTACCGCATCCTCATCGACAATTTTGATTATGAGGATACCCGCACGGCGGTCGAACTTATCGGTGATAAATGCCTGACCGAGTCATCGGGCGGCATAAACGAGAAAACCATTCGAAAGTATGCCGAGTGTGGCGTTGATTATATTTCGTCGGGCGCCTTGACCCACTCCGTGTACAATATGGACTTAAGCCTAAAAGCGGTCTAAATGTCGAAGGAAATAGAGGAGAAAATCGATAAAATTCCAATTCTGAACGGATTGGCCAAGTTCCTTAAAGGAATCAGGCTTCCCGCCTTTGAGGGGCTGTCCCTTTACGATTTGATCGAAATGTACATCCTGGGTATCTTTAAAGGGGCCATTTCGACCAGGGCGAGCGCCATTGCCTTTAGTTTGTTCCTGGCCCTGTTTCCCCTCCTCATTTTTTTGATAACCCTCGTGCCTTTTATCATACCGTATGTAAGCGTGGGCAATGAGAATTTCGATTCCCAATTTTTAATGTTCCTCGAATCCTTCCTTCCGTCGGCGACCAGCGATTATTTTGGTGAAATCTATCAGCAGATCAAGGACCAGAAACAGGGCGGACTCCTGTCTTCGGCCTTTTTTATATCCATTTTTTTAATGGCCAATGGGGTCAACGCCATTTTTGGTGGATTTGAGAACTCCTACCATGTCTCGCTGACCCGAAACTTCTTTCGCCAATATCTATACGCCCTCATGGTAGGCTTGATCCTTTCCATATTGCTTATTGTGGGGGCCGTTGCCTATGTGTACGTAGAATTCTATATTCTTGATTATTTAAGCGTATGGGCGGCAAAGACGCGAGGTTACGACCTTACCGAAAGTGATATCGTAGGGGCCCAGGTCGGAAAGGTGCTGTTCTTTGTTTTGCTGTCGTACCTGACCACGGCCATTCTCTACTATTTTGGGACCACCGAAGGCAAGCAGGCCAAATTCTTTTCGGTCGGCGCCTTGATGACGACCCTGCTATTTATGCTTACTTCCTACCTTTTTGGCGTGTATGTTGAAAAATTCGCCAGATACAACGAATTATATGGTGCACTGGGCGGTTTATTGATTTTAATGGTTTATATCTGGTTAAATTCCAATATATTGCTACTTGGGTTTGAATTGAACGCCTCTTTGAACTCCTTACGCAAAACCTATAATAAAGAATGATAAAGTCGGGTAAGATAGTTTTAGTGGGATTGTTGGTCTGCAGCATACAGCTGGTTCAGGCCCAAAGTGTCTTTGGAAAATGGAAGACGATAGACGATCGTACCGGCAAGCCCAAAGCCATTATCGATATCTACGAGAAAGAAGGGCTTATGTACGGCAAGGTGGTCCAGATTGTCGAGGAAGGAAAGGAAAACTTTATCTGTGATAAATGTAAGGGCGAGCTAAAGGGGAAACCGGTCTTGGGAATGACCATTATAGAAGGGGCCGAACATGTAGGCGATGGCGTATACAAGGGAGATACCCTTTTTGATCCCCAACAGGCCATGACCTTTCGGTGTAAAATATGGTTGAACCCCGATAACACGGATGAATTGAAGGTAAGGGGCTACCTGGCCTTTATTTACCGTACACAGACCTGGCTGCGTGTTGAAGGATAGAACGAAAGGCGTTTATGGAGTACTTTGTCGATGTTATCTTGCCGATTCCCTTAGAGAAACTTTTTACCTATAGCATTAGTGGGGCCGAAGCAGAGGTCGTTTCCCCAGGTATGCGCGTAGGGGTCCCCTTCGGTAAATCGAAGGTCTATACGGCCCTGGTCTACAGGGTGCATAACGAACCGCCCCAAATCTATGAGGCCAAGCCCGTTCATAAGGTGTTGGACGAGAAGCCCATTGCCAACGAATTTCAATTGAAACACTGGAAATGGATCGCCGATTACTACATGTGTTCGGTGGGAGAGGTCTTTCGAAGTGCGGTACCCGGTGCCTTTTTGCTCGAAAGCGAAACCTTGGTGCTTCGAAACGGGGAGGCCGATATTGATGAATCGGACCTGGAGGACGACGAGTTTTTGGTGTTCGAGGCCCTGCAGCACCAGAGTTCTTTAAAGGTACAGGAGGTAGGGGCGATCGTAGACCGCAAGAACGTGCTTCCCATTTTGGACCGCCTGCTTCAAAAAAAGGTCATTCTCCTGAAGGAGGAAATCTACGAACAGTACAAACCGAAGCTCGTAAAATTCGTAAAACTGGGCGGGGAGTACCAGGCCGAGGAGAAATTGGAAGCCTTGTTGAAAACCTTGACCAGGGCCCCCAAACAAAGTCAGGTTGTCCTATCCCTGTTCCAATTGCAGGCCGTCAACAAAAAGCCGATAAAGGTATCCGAGCTCGAAGAGGCGAGCGGGGCCTCAAAGGCGGTCATCAAATCCTTGGTGGAAAAAGGGATTTTAGAGGAGTATTTTATTAGGACGGACCGCGTGAACTACGAGGGCGACGGGGAGAACAGCGATTTAAAAAGGCTTAACGAATATCAGGAAAAGGCATTGGCCGATATTCGAAACAATTTCAAGGAAAACCGGGCAGTGCTCCTGCATGGGGTAACCTCTTCGGGAAAAACGGAGGTCTACGTTAAGCTTATCGACGAATGTATCCAAAGCGGTAGGCAAGCCCTGTATCTGCTTCCCGAAATAGCCCTTACCACCCAGCTTATTTCGCGTTTACAGGAGTATTTTGGGGACAAGGTATCCGTTTATCATTCCAAATACAACGTTCAGGAAAGGGTAGAGGTATGGAACAATGTCCTGGCCCAAAAGACGAAGGCACAGATCATTATCGGGGCAAGGTCGGCCTTGTTCCTGCCGTTTTCAGATCTGGGGCTGGTTATTGTGGATGAGGAACACGAAAGCTCGTTCAAGCAATTCGACCCCGCTCCGCGCTACCACGCCCGCGATGCGGCCATCGTCTTGGGCAACTTGCACAACAGCCATATTCTACTGGGGTCGGCCACACCCAGTATCGAAAGTTATTTTAATGCCAAGACGGGGAAGTACGGCTATGCCGAAATAACAAGAAGGTACGGCAATGTGCTGATGCCCGAGATCGAATTGGTAGACTTGAAGGAAGAGGCGCGAAAGAAGCGTATGAAAGGCCATTTTTCCGAGCGTTTGTTCCTTGAGATCGAAGCGGCCCTGAAAGAGGGGGAGCAGGTCATCCTTTTCCAAAACCGGCGCGGGTATGCACCGATCGTTGAATGTACCACCTGTGGCCACTCGCCCCAATGCCCCAATTGCGATGTGAGCCTTACCTTCCATCAATATAAAAAACAATTGCGCTGCCATTACTGCGGTTACCACATGGCCCTGCCCGAAAGCTGCCAGGCCTGTGGAAGCCCTACGCTGGATACCAAGGGCTTCGGTACCGAACAGGTCGAGAAAGAGCTGGAAACCCTTTTTCCGGATGCAAAGACCTGGCGGATGGACCTCGATACCACGCGCGGAAAACACGGTTTCGAAAAGATCATTACGGCCTTTGAACAGCACGATATCGATATTTTGGTAGGTACACAAATGCTTACCAAAGGCCTCGACTTTAGGAATGTGGGCCTAGTGGGCATCATGAACGCCGATTCGCTGTTGAACTTTCCCGATTACCGGGCCCACGAAAGATGTTTTCAACTATTGACCCAAGTGGCCGGAAGGGCGGGGCGGACCCAAAAGAGGGGCAGGGTCATCATACAGAGCTACAATCCCTACCATCAGATCTTAAAACAGGTGTCGACCAACGATTATCTCGAGATGTTCAAGGAGCAGCTGTACGAGCGGGAACAGTTCAAATACCCCCCCAAGAACAGGATCATACGGATCACCTTTAAGCATAAGGAGTTCAATCGGTTGAACGAGGCGGCCGAATGGTTCGCCAAGGCCCTTAGAAACAGTTCGGGGGCCAGCGTATTGGGCCCCGAATACCCACCGGTGGCCCGTATACGAAACCAGTATTTGAAAAATCTGTTGGTAAAGATTCCCTCCGGCAAATCGGTGGGTGGGGTAAAGACGGGAATCAAAAGAATTGAAAGGTCGTTCAATGCCGTGGCCCAGTTCAGGAGTGTCCGGGTCATATACAATGTAGACCATATTTGAGGTTTGCCAATGAATCCTGGCATAAAAAAAGCCCTGTTTGTAGACAGGGCTTGTTTATCGCTTTAAAGTAGAGGTTTAGACGTTGCTCAGCGCTTCGGCCAGCTCCGACTTCTTGTTCCTGCTTAAGGGAATGGACCGTCCACTTACTTCAACGTTCTTACTGTTGAACTTTTCTATTTTTTCCAGGTTCACGATATACGATTTGTGAATTCTTAGAAACTTGTCTTCGGGCAATTGCTTTTCGAACGATTTCATGGTGGATAGGATAACAATGTTCGCCTCATCGGTGACCAATTTGATGTAGTCGCCCAAGGCCTCTATCCATTTGATGTCGTTTAAGATTACCTTTCTCTTTTTGAGGTTGCTCTTAACGAAGATGTGCTCTTCGTCTTCTTGAACCTTGTGCATCTGCTCGTACTTGGCGACGGCTCTTTTTACGGAGGCATCAAAGCGGGCCATGGTAATCGGTTTGTGCAAGTAATCGGTAACATCGTAATCGAAAGCCTTCAGGGCATAATCGGGTTTACCGGTGATCAGGATCACCTGCGGACTGTTTTCCAGTGATTCGAGTAGGTCGAAACCACTGATGATTGGCATTTCAACATCGAGAAAAATAAGGTCGATCTCATTGTTCTTGATTCCATTTTTAGCCTCGATCGCATTGCTGTATTCCGCCACCATAGCTAGGTTTGGGTGACTGTTGACCAACTTTGCAACGGCCATACGTTGCATTGACGAGTCGTCGACGATAATACTTCTTAATTTCATAAACGGGTCGATTTGTGGGGTTAAATCATCGACAAAATACTAAAAAATGACGTTAAACAGCAATTAATCTTGTAAAGATCGCCATGTTTTGTGTGTATTTTGTAATGACCATAGGTTAAGATTTGGTTAAGCTCAATTTTTTAGGTTACCCATCTATAACGAAGAAATTTCGGTTTTCTTGTAAAGTGTAATAAATATTCTTACTTTTGCGCTCCTAAAAAATATACATTTATGAACCATTACGAAACTGTTTTCATTTTGAATCCCGTGCTTTCTGATGATCAGATAGCGGAAACAGTTAAGAAATTTGAGGATTTCTTAATTAACAATGGCGCCAAGATGGTCTCTAAGGAAAACTGGGGACTGAAGAAATTGGCCTATGCCATACAGCACAAGAAAAGTGGTTTTTACCATTTGTTCGAGTTTACCGCTCCCGGTGAAGTAATTGCTCCTTACGAGCAAGAATTCAAGAGAGATGAGCGGGTAATGCGGTTTTTGACCGTAAAATTGGATAAGCACGCCATCGCGTGGGCAGAAAAGAGAAGAACAAGGTTAAAAGCTAAAGCGTAAGTATTATGGCAACGTTACAACAGCAGGCAAAAGGAAAAAAAGACGGGGAAATTCGTTATTTGACCCCATTGAACATCGAAACCAATACTAAAAAGAAGTATTGCCGTTTTAAAAAATCAGGTATCAAATATGTGGATTATAAAGATCCTGATTTCTTGATGAAATTGGTAAACGAACAAGGTAAATTGTTACCTAGGAGACTTACCGGAACTTCTTTGAAGTACCAACGCAAAGTGGCCCAAGCGGTAAAAAGGGCACGTCACTTGGCTTTAATGCCGTACGTAGGCGATCTACTAAAATAAATTTAAGGCAAGATGGAACTTATACTAAAACAAGACGTAGAGCATTTGGGCTTTAAAGACGATGTGGTAACCGTTAAGAATGGTTATGGTAGAAATTACCTTATTCCCAGGGGTATGGCCACCATGGCTACTCCTTCGGCGAAAAAGGTACTTGAAGAGAACTTGAGGCAGAGGGCCCATAAAGAGAAGAAAATCGTTGACGCGGCCAAGAGTACCGCCGATAAATTGGCTCAACTGGAGGTTAAGATACCTGCCAAGGTAGGTGCCGGCGATAAGCTTTTTGGATCGGTAACTGCAGCTGATTTGGCAGAGGTACTTGCCAAGGAAGGTCATGAAATCGACAAAAAATTCATCAGTATCAAGGGTGGATCTATTAAAAGATCTGGTCCGTATACCGCAGACATACGTTTGCACCGTGAGGTGAAGGTTCAATTTAATTTTGAAGTTGTCGCCGAGAAAAAGTAAACGGTTGATAATCACTGATAACTTTTAAGAGCTATGCGTGCATAGCTCTTTTTTTTTGGGTTAATTTTAACGCGAATTAACTCAAACCCTTTATTATGAAAAAAGTTTACTTATTCGCATTTTTGATGCTGGTAGGGATTGCCGCATCGGGGCAGGTCACCACTTCAAATATGTCGGGAACGGTCTTCGATGACCAGAACCAACCCCTGCTTGGGGCCAACGTGGTTGCCGTACACACCCCAACGGGAACCAAGTACGGCTCGATTACCAACGAAAACGGACTCTTTAAAATATTGAATATGAGGGTCGGCGGACCGTATGAGGTTACCGTCTCCTATATCGGATTTAAGGAGCAGACCATCAACGATGCCTATTTGTCCTTGGGCAAGACCTTTACGCTGGATGTGGTAATGCAAACCGAAAGCCAGGCCCTCGACGAGGTGGTCGTGGTCTCCGATCGGGGCGGTACCTTCGGAAGTGACCGTACCGGGGCCGAAACCAGTGTCGGTAGACGGGAACTTACCCGATTGCCCACCATCTCAAGGTCTGCGCAGGATTTTACGCGATTGGAGCCTTCTTCCACCGGAAACTCCTTTGGGGGACGAAACGACCAGTACAATAATTTTTCGCTCGACGGGGCCATTTTCAACAACCCCTTCGGACTGGACGCCCCGACACCGGGCGGCCAGACCGATTCGCAACCCATTTCCCTAGATGCCATCGACCAGATCCAAGTGTCATTGGCTCCCTACGACGTTACCCAGTCGGGTTTTACAGGGGCTACCGTCAATGCGGTTACGAAAAGCGGGACGAACGAATTTCATGGTACCGTGTACGGTTTCTTTAGAAACGAAAGCCTTACAGGGGGTAAGATCAAAGGGGAAAAAGTGGTCAAGCCCGATTTGAAACAAAATCAATACGGACTGAGCATTGGCGGGCCCATCGTAAAGAACAAACTTTTCTTCTTCGCCAATTTTGAGCGCGACCAAAGAGACGATTTGGGCTCCAATGGCTGGGTGCCCAATACGGGTTCGGGGGCGATCAACGAATCACGCGTCCTTGAAAGCGACCTTATTGCCGTTCAGTCGGCTCTTTCCGGACTGGGTTACGATACGGGCCGTTACCAAGGTTTTACGTACGGGGCCGAATCTACAAAGGGTATTGTCAAACTGGATTGGAACGTAAACGACAACCATCGGTTGGCCGTGATCTACAACTTTTTGAGCGCCTCAAAGGAAAAACCGGCCCATCCTACGGCCTTGGGAACCAGGGGGCCTAATTTTCAGGTGCTGCAATTTGAGAATTCGGGATACGAGATCAACAACAACATTCAATCGGTCCAGGTCGAACTTAATTCGACCTTTGGGGACAATGCCACCAATAAATTGCAGGTAGGCTATACCCATTTCGATGATTATCGAAATCCCTTGTCGGCCCCCATACCGGCCATTACCATCCAAGATGGGGCGGGAAGCAATTACATTATCGCCGGCCACGAACCCTTTTCGATCAACAACGAATTGGATCAAAAGGTGTTTCAGGTAACCAATAACTTCAACTATTTTCTAGGAAACCACACCTTTACCATAGGGGCGTCCTTTGAGAAGTTTGAATTTGACAATTCCTTTAACCTGGGGGCCTATGGCTACGATGAAAACGGCGACTTTGTCCAAGAAGTCGGTGCTTTTGCCTCCTATCCCGATCTGGCCGCCTTTCAAACCGATGTGGCCGATGGAACCCTGGCCGCAGCCTTGGCCAATGCCCAAAATATTTTTGCGAACAACAATGCGGCCGGTGTAGGTAGCGTGGGCGGATGGACCTTGGCCGAAACCAATGTGGGCCAGTTTTCCTTCTACCTGCAGGACGATTGGAGCATCACCCCCGATTTTAAACTTACCTATGGGGTGCGCTTCGATAAGCCGCTCTATTTTGATACGGAGGATAAAATTCAGGAGAACATCGAAAGAAAGCCCTTTACCTTCGATCCGAGCATCTCCTATTTTAACCCACAGACGAACCAGGAAACCCTATTGGATTCAAAAACCTTGCCGAGCAACGATTTCTTGGTCTCTCCCAGGGTAGGTTTCAATTGGGACGTGAAGGGCAACCAAACCACCCAGATACGTGGGGGAAGTGGGGTGTTCACCGGTCGTTTTCCCTTTGTGTGGTTGGGCAACCAGGTTCAGGGGCTTGACTCCTTCTTCTACCAGATCGTCGATCCCGATTTTAAATGGCCACAGGTATGGCGAACGAATATAGGGGGCGACCACCGATTCGAAAACGGATTGATATTGACCGCCGACCTATCCTACACCAAAGATATCAACGGGGCCCATGTCCAGAACTGGGGATTGAGAAATCCATCGGAAACCCTCGATGCACCGGGGGATAACCGGCCCATTTATGCCGATGCCGACAAGGGCAACAACGCCTATGTCTTTACGAATTCCGACAAGGGAAGAATATGGAACGCTTCCCTAAAGGCACAAAAGAGCTGGGATAACGGTCTTTATGCCAGTTTGGCATACAACTATTTGAACGCCAAGGATGTCAACTCCATTGAGGCCGAGATTACCGGCGATGCCTTTGATTTTAACCCCAACTACGGCAATGCGAACGACGATGTGCTGTCGTTTTCCAAATACGGCGATACCCACCGCTTTATCGGGGTAGGATCGAAGCAGTTCAATTACGGCAACGACAAATGGTCGACTACCATTTCCACATTTTTTGAATATGCCCAGGGAGGCAGGTTCAACTACACCTATGGGGGCAATATCAACAACGATAGCTCTTTTCAGAACAACGATTTGCTCTACATTCCGACCACGGCAGAGGTACAGCAAATGCAATTCTCGGGTCCCGGCCAGGCCGAAGCTTTTGAGCGGTTCATCCAGCAAGACGACTATATGGCCGATCACAGGGGCGAATATTTCGATAGGTACGGAGCCTTGGCCCCATGGAGGGGCAAGTGGGACGTTAAATTGTTGCAAGACTACCGTCTTTCGGTCGCCGAAGACAAGGTGCACACCATTCAGTTCAGCGTCGATATCCTAAACTTCGGCAATCTATTGAACAGCGATTGGGGCGTGATCCAACAGCCCAATACCATCAACCCCCTATCGGTATCGGTCGATGCCAACAACGTGCCGACCTATACCTTTAATACCGACCTGACCGAAACCTTCGGCTACGATGCGAGCTTGCTTTCGAGATGGCAAGTGCAATTCGGACTGCGCTATATTTTCTGATAAGCGTTAATATTTATAAAAATAAGGCCATGCATTTCGCATGGCCTTTTTATTTTTGCCGAATGAAATATTCAAGGCTCACAAAACAACAACTGGAAGAACTGCATCAGGAGTTCATCAACTTTTTGGCAACGCAGTCCATTACCGCCGAAGAGTGGCAGGACATCAAGGCCAACAAACCCGAGGTGGCCGAAGAGGAAATCGATATTTTCAGCGATCTGGTCTGGGAAGGGGTACTGGGCAAGGTAGAATACTTGGAGAACATTTCGGCCCATCAAATGCACCTTTTTCACCTGACCGACAAAGAGATGAAGTTGCTGTCGGTCAAGGTAATGAACCCCGACGTGGACCTGACCACAAAAACGGGCTTCGCTTGGTTCAAAAAGAATTGGCAATCCGATTTTGTCGAATACCTAACGGCCTCCAAGGCCTATGGCGAAGATAAAAATTTGGATAAATTTAAACTGATCGAACAAGGGGCCGTGATCACCAAGGGCGAATTGTACCAGTGGTTTGATAAAATCATTAATTAAATCGATATTTGCCCGATTGTTTACTTCATGTACCGGGGCCGGTTAACACCCCGATCCGGTATTGCCACATTAAACTATTTTCATGGCCAAAAAACCGAGCATACCCAAGGGAACCAGGGATTTTACCCCTTCCGAAGTCATTAAGCGGAACTATATCTTCGAAGTCGTAAAGAAGCATTTTCAAACCTTTGGCTTTCAGCCCATCGAAACGCCCTCTTTCGAGAATTCCGAAACCTTGATGGGCAAATACGGCGACGAGGGGGACCGTTTGATCTTTAAGATCTTGAATTCGGGGGATTATCTCAACAAGGTCGACGACGCGATTTATACGTCAAGGAATTCCAGCTTGCTGACGCCTAAAATTTCTGAAAAAGCCCTTCGCTACGATCTTACCGTGCCCTTTGCCCGCTATGTGGTCATGCACCAGAACGAAATCGATTTTCCGTTCAAAAGGTACCAGATACAGCCGGTCTGGCGTGCCGATAGGCCCCAAAAAGGCCGTTTTCGCGAGTTTTACCAGTGCGATGCCGATGTGGTGGGCTCCGATTCCCTCTTGCAGGAAATCGAACTGGTACAGCTCTACGATGCCGTTTTTACCGAATTGAAGTTAGGGGGAGTCAATATCAAATTGAACAATAGAAAAATCCTTTCGGGCATCGCCGAGGTGATCGGGGCCCAAGACCTGTTGATCGATTTTACCGTGGCCTTGGACAAGCTCGATAAGATAGGGGAAGAAGGGGTAAAGAAGGAAATGGCCGAACGGGGGCTCACGCCCGAGGCCATAGCCAAGGTCGAGCCACTTTTTTCCCTTTCAGGAAGTAATACCGAACAACTTCAAGCCTTGAAAGAACTCTTGAAAGATTCGGAAACCGGAAGCAAAGGGGTGGAAGAGCTTACCTTTATTGTCAGTGCCGTAGAGGAAATGGGGCTGCAGTCGGCCCAACTTTCCATTGACGTTACCTTGGCGCGCGGACTTAACTATTACACCGGGGCCATTTTTGAAGTGGCCGCTCCCGAAGGCGTTAAAATGGGATCCATCGGTGGCGGTGGCCGCTACGACGACCTTACCGGAATTTTTGGGCTCAAGGATGTCAGCGGTGTCGGTATCTCCTTTGGTCTCGACCGCATTTATTTGGTGTTGGAGGAATTGGGACTTTTCCCCGAGAGCATCGACCGGTCGTTACAGGTACTTTGCTTGAATTTTGGGGAAAAGGAATCTTTTGCGGCCCTAAAATTGGTGACCGCCTTAAGAAGGGAAGGGGTAAAGGCCGATGTGTATCCGTCGAAGGCGAAAATCCAGAAACAGTTCAAATACGCCAACAACCGCAACGTACCTTATGTCGTCTTGATAGGGGAAAAGGAGTTGGAGGAAAATTCATTTGTTGTCAAGCATATGGAAAGCGGGGAACAGCAAACCTATGCCCTTGATGCCGTGGGCAATTTTATTGCGGGCCTATAGGCGTTTTTTGATTTCCTTTACAACCGTTTTGTAGTACTCAATACCATGGGGGACGTATTTGCCCAAGTTGGCCAGTCCCCAGGTTTCCTGTGAAAATTGGATCAAGGAAATCAGTTTGAGGTCTGCAACTTCGCTCTCTTGCTTTTTCAGTCGATGGAGGGGCACTTTGAGCTCACATAAAAAGGTATGGTGAAATTCCCGGTCGATCAATTCGGGCGAATGTTCATGAAAGGACGGGTAGCAACCTATTTTTTGCAAATCGCCTTCTTCGACCTTGAGGCCGATTTCTTCCTCGATTTCGCGCAGGGCGGATGTCTTGACGGCTTCGCCCGCACCGATATGCCCGGCTACCGAAACGTCCCATAAAAGGGGATGGGTATCCTTGTTCGCGGCCCGTTGCTGTATAAGTACCTTGCCGTTGGCCGTATAGAACCAAATATGTACCGATTGGTGGTACCATCCGTATCTATGGGCCTCCGATTTCATGGCCGTCTTGCCCGTAGGATTTCCCTCGGAATCAAGAATATCTATCAACTCATCCATAACCCAAAAAAAAAATTAAACCCTCCTTGAACAGGAGGGCTGTGGTATGTCTAATCGAAATAGCTGAACGTTTCCCCGTCCTTAATGTTCAAAAGGGTCTCGTAAATCAACCTGATTACGTTTTCAACATCGTCTTTATGCACCATTTCTACCGTGGTGTGCATATAGCGCAGGGGTAATGAGATCAATGCCGAGGCCACACCGCCATTGCTGTAGGCAAAGGCATCGGTATCGGTTCCCGTAGACCTCGAGGCGGCCATGCGTTGAAAGGGGATTTTGTTGGCTTCCGCCGTTTCCAAGATGCGTTCGCGCAATTTGTTCTGTACCGCCGGGGCGTAGGAAATTACGGGACCCGCACCGATTTCGGTATGACCTTGGGTCTTTTTGTCGATCATCGGGGTCGTGGTATCGTGGCAGACATCGGTGATAATGGCTACGTTCGGCTTTATGGTCTGCGTGATCATTTCGGCGCCCCGAAGGCCTATTTCTTCCTGGACGGCATTGGTGATATAAAGGCCGAAAGGCAGTTTTTTCTTGTTTTCATGCAGAAGGCGTGCCACTTCCGCCACCATGAAACCACCGGCGCGGTTGTCGATGGCCCGACAGACAAATTTGTCGCCGTTCAATATTTGGAACTCGTCAGGATAGGTGATGACGCATCCTACGTGAACGCCCATTTTTTCCACTTCCTCCTTGTCCTTGGCCCCTATATCGATAAAGATATTATCCAGTTTCGGAGGGGTTTCCTTACCCTTGTCGCGCGTATGTATGGCCGGCCATCCGAAGACCCCTTTGACGACCCCCTTCTTGGTGTGGATGTTTACCCATTTTGACGGGGCTATCTGATGGTCGCTTCCACCGTTTCTAATTACATAGAGCAGACCATTGTCGGTGATGTAGTTGACATACCAGGCGATTTCATCGGAATGCCCTTCGATCACCACCTTGTATTTTGCATCCGGATTGATAACCCCAACCGCAGAACCGTAGGTGTCGGTAATGAAGGTGTCAACATACGGTTTAAGGTATTCCATCCATATTTTTTGACCTTCCCATTCGTAACCCGTAGGGGAGGCATTGTTCAAATATTTTTCAAAAAACGCTAGCGACTTTTTTGTAATAATTTTCTTGTTAGCCATTTAAATTCGATTTATCTGCAAACTTAGCAATATTCACTTTTAATTAATAATAAGGCGGGGTATTTATCGTTAATTTTGGCAAGGCTTTTGCATTTGATTCCGCCATGAAAAAAAATATTTTCTTTTTCTTTTTCGCAGCATACTGCGCCTTGGGTTTTGCCCAGGTAGCGGAACAGCCACTCGATTCGGTGGCGGAGAAGATGATCATAGTCGAAGGGGACTCCATCTTCAGAAGTTCGATCGACCTCGATGAAGTCTATCTTTTCGGGAAACTCAAATTTGGCTCTTATAAAGAAAAACTGCGTTATTATATTCTGCGCCGAAAGACCATAAAAGTGTACCCCTATGCCAAATTGGCGGCCGAAAGGTTGGTTGAACTCAATGACAGTATTTCCAAGATCAAGAAAAAAAGACATCAAAAAAGATATACCAAAAAAGTACAGAAGTTTATCGAGGAAGAATTTTCGGAAGAACTTAAAAAGCTGACCCGTACCGAAGGGCAAATACTCGTAAAACTCATCTACCGCCAAACCGGGGAGACGGCCTTTAACCTGGTAAAGGAGCTGCGAAGCGGGTGGCGTGCCTTTTGGTACAATACCACGGCCAGCATGTTCGATATCAACTTAAAGGAGGAGTTTCACCCAGACATGGTACACGAAGATTATCTGATCGAGGACATCCTTCAAAGGGCCTTTGCCTCCTATCGGTTGGAACGCCAAGAATCGGTCTTGGATTACGATTACGCCCAATTGAGCAATAAATGGACCCTGAGCGGCAAACGGGAGAATAAGTGATGGCCTACTTTTTCCTTTTTTTGGGGCCGAACATGGAGTCTACTACAATCTTTATGCTATAGAATCCCATGGCCACCGCGGCCACGGCCAATATGAGGCCCACGATAAGTACGGGCCAAAAGAGAATGTTCTCTTGGTTCTTAAAGGCCTGGTACAAAACGATGGGAGCCAAAAACATGAGGAGTACGGTATAGGCGAGGGACTTGATTCCCTTGACAAGCATTTCTTTATCGGTTCTCATAGCAATAGGTACCTAAATTTTATACGGTGTTTTTTATTCTATCGTAATGGTTTTGGTGTAGGTCTGGCATACGGCAAAATAGCCTAGGGCAAAATTGTTTTGGCCATCTATGTTCTCGGGGTCGGTAATGTTTATGATATTTCCGCGAACGGTGGCCGAAGGCGTTTGAAATGGCCCCTGTTCGGCCCCTGCCTGCACAATTACCTGGTTCATGTAATTGAAAAGGGAGTGGTCGACCCCGATAAGGCTAATGCTTATTTCCCTGCCCGAATCAACCCCATCGTCATAAAAATAGGAAAACTCGAAGGTTTGGCCTTGGTAAAACGCATCCTCCGTTACCAGATACTCGTTAAAATCGAAGTCGAACAGGTAGTAGTCGTCCCGTTCAGGGGCATCGGTAAAGGCGACCACAATTTCAATTTCATCGCCCGTGAACAGACTTCCATCGCCTTGTTCCAGTTTATCTATGGGTACTGCCGGAACGTAGCTGGTCGTGGCCGAGTAAACCTGGTCGTCGTAACCAATGGTCAGTTGCAGCTCGCCCGTTGTAAAAAAGTCGGTGTTTTTCGTGCCTTCGTAGACCCCGGGAAAATTTTCACTGAGTACCATAAAGTTTTCATCGGATACATCGGTACCGGTGTAGCTTTCATTGCGGATTATGACTTCGGCCCCGGCAGCTGACTCGGTCGATTCGAAAAAGCTACTGGTGAGTCCGACCTTTATCGAAACGGTCGTGCTCGGCATGGCGGCATCTATCCGTATAACTCCGTCAACGAATAACCTGGGTGCCTCGGTCGGGGTATCTATTTCCACCACATCCTCACAGGCCGATAGAAACAGAAGGCTTAAAAGGGGGATAAGGTATTTCTTCATGGTCTTAAAATTTGAAATTGTAGGTTACGGCGGGCACGATTCCAAAAATCGAGGTACGTACCGCCTCGTTGTTCCTGGTTTCGGTGTTGCGCCTGAACGAAATGGACGCCGCATTTCTTCGATTGTACGCGTTGTAAATGCTGAATACCCATTCGGCCTGCCATTTTCTGTTTTTGTTTTTGGATGGGGTTAAGGTGGCCGATAGATCCAAACGGTGATAGGCGGGCAGGCGCTCGGCATTTCTCTGCCCATAATAGGGAACCGAAAGTCCTTGAATGTTGAATTGCCCGATCGGGTAATTGGTAGGTTGCCCGGTCTGGAAAACGAAATTCGAATTAAAACTCCATTTGGGACTTAGTTCGTAACTGCCGTATAGGGATAGGTCGTGGGTCTTATCGTATGGGGTGTTGTACCATTCCCCAAAATTGATCCCCGTTTCGTTGGGCGAAATGCCGTTGCTTGGGGTCGATGTCCTTCCCGGGGTGCGCTGTTCCGATTTTGAAAGGGTATAGGCCAACCATCCTTGAAACCGGCCTTCGTTTTTTCGCAACAGGAGCTCAAGGCCATAGGCCCGTGCCTCGCCTGTCAGTATGGTCTGTTCAATGGCATCGTTGGCAATAAGGTTGGCCCCGTCGATGTAGTCGATGCGGTTTTGTATGTCTTTATAAAACACTTCGGTTTCAAACGAATAGCGCCCGGAGTCCATGGTTCGAAAATAGCCCAATGCATATTGGTCCAGCAACTGGGGCTCTATAAAAGGGCCACTGGGGGTCCACACGTCCAAGGGAGTAGGTGAGCTGGTGTTAGAGAGCAGGTGCAGGTATTGGGCCAAACGGGTATAGCTGCCCTTGAGCGAACTGTTGTCGTTAAGGGTGTAGGCCAGGGAGAACCGGGGCTCAAAGTTGTTGAAAGAGGCCAGGCTGGCACTTCTCTTTGGGTTGACGACCCCTATGGGTTCAGCTTCTTGGTATATCAATAGCGAGGGGTCGAAGCTTACGGGGTTGTCGTTCTCGTAAACATTGAGCTCATCTTGGCCCAACCGGGTGAAATTGCTGAACCGAAGGCCATAATTTAGGCTGAGATTTTCGGTAATGTCGTGCTCTATATCGATATAAGCCGCAAATTCGTTGGCGTATTTTTGGATCAATTGCTCTTCAACGATACCTGAATTCGAATTGCTGGGCTCAATTTTTCCGGGATTGAACCGATAATAGATGTCATTTATACCGTAGTTGACCTGTAATTTGTCGCTAACGTAGTGTTTTAGGTCGTACTTAAGGTTAAAGTTCTGGATGCCCGAATTCCAGTTAAAGCCCACAAAATCGAGTTTAAGACCGTAGTAATAGTCCGAATAAATCAAGGACAGGTTCGAAAAAAGCTTATCGGAGAACAAGTGGTTCCACCTGAAATTTCCGACCGCATTGCCGTAAGTGTTGACAAAACTATCGCTTATCCCAAAGACATCACGCCCAAAATACCCCGAAAGGTATATACTGTTTTTGTCGTTGATGTTGTAATTCAATTTGGTGTTCAGGTCATAAAAGTAGGCGGTATTGTCCACATCGAACAAGGGCAGGAAAAGGTGGGCATATGAGGCCCGGCCACCGACCAAAAAAGCGGCCTTGTCCTTCACTATCGGTCCTTCGGCCAACAAGCGGCTGGCCACGGCACCGATGCCCCCGTTGACCTTAAACTGTTTGCTGTTGCCCTCTTTTTGAAATATATCGAGCACCGATGATACCCTGCCCCCATACCTTGCGGGAATCCCTCCTTTGTACAGTTTCAAATCCTTTATGGCATCCGGATTGAATACCGAGAAAAAGCCAAAAAGGTGCGAAGAGTTAAATATGACGGCCTCGTCCAACAGAATAAGGTTTTGGTCGACTGCGCCGCCGCGGACATTAAAGCCCGAGGCACCTTCACCCGCATTGGTAACGCCGGGGAGCAATAAAATGGATTTAATGACATCGGCTTCGCCCAGGATGACGGGAATTTTCTTGATGGTTTCGACCGACATGGCGTTTACGCTCATTTGCGGTTTTCGGATATCCATTTTTTCCACATCCTCGGTAACCACCACCTCCTCGAGAAGCTCGGCCGACTCTTCCATTTGAAAGTTCATTTTTCGGTTTTCGGTAAGCGAGACCGTTTGAACGATGTCTTGAAACCCCAGGTAACTTACCTGTATGCGATACTCCCCTTCCGGAAGGGTTATGGAATAGAATCCGTATTCATTGGTGGTTACACCGGTCTTTAGGTCAGGAAAGGCAATGGTGACCCCGATCAGGGTTTCGTTGCTTGCAGCCTCCGACACCGTGCCGCTTAGCGTGAAGCGCTGCTGTGCCAAGGCAAATTGTGGAAAAAAAAGTAGGGAGGCAAGGACAAGCTTTATGAATTGGGCCATCAATAATTAATTTTTATAAAAGTAGCCAGAAATGACAAGTAGGGAAATAGTAATCGTTAATAAAAAAGCCCTCTATCCGTAGAAAGAGGGCCTCTAAAATTTATTGCCTACCTGTTAGATAGTGTCTAAAATCGAATTTAAGGTTGAACTAGGTCTCATGGCGCTGCTTACTTTTTGCGCATCGGGCAGGTAGTAACCTCCAATATCTTTCGGGCTTCCCTGGCACTCGATCAGTTCCTTGACGATTTGCTCCTCCTTTTCGCTCAATTGTTGGTAAACTTTTCCAAATACGCCCTTGAGTTCTTGGTCCTTGTCCTGGGAGGCCAATGCCTCGGCCCAGTATAAGGCCAAATAGAAGTGGCTTCCCCTGGTATCTATTTCCATTACCTTTCGCGATGGGGATTTGTCGTTGACCAGGAATTTTTCGGTAGCGCTGTCCAGGGCATCGCCCAGTATGCGGGCTTTGGGGTTGTCGTTCTTCTCCCCATAGAAATCAAGGGAAACGCCCAAGGCCAGGAATTCCCCTAAAGAATCCCATCTCAGGTGGCCTTCCTCCAAAAATTGCTCCACGTGCTTGGGGGCCGAGCCTCCCGCACCGGTCTCGAAAAGTCCGCCACCGTTCATCAAGGGAACGATAGAAAGCATTTTGGCACTGGTGCCTACTTCCAAGATAGGGAAGAGGTCGGTCAAATAATCGCGTAATACGTTGCCGGAAACGGAAATGGTGTCTTTGCCGTCTTTCATCCGTTTGAGGGTGTATTCGGTAGCTTCCTTAGGCGACATTATCTTTATGTCGAGTCCGGTCGTATCGTGACCCTTTAGATAGGTGGTTACCTTTTTGATCAATTCTACGTCGTGGGCCCTGTTCTCGTCCAACCAGAAAACGGCCGGCCACTGGGTGGCCTTTGCCCGCGATACGGCCAACTTGACCCAATCTTGGATCGGGGCGTCCTTTACCTGGCACATCCGCCAGATATCACCCGCTTCCACCGCGTGTTCGAGTACGGTCTCGTTGGTGTTTAGATCGATGACCTTAACGGTACCTGGTGCATCGATTTCAAAGGTTTTGTCGTGCGAGCCGTATTCTTCGGCCTTTTGTGCCATAAGGCCCACGTTGGGAACGGTACCCATAGTGGTAGGGTCAAAGGCGCCATGTTTTTTACAGAAGTCGATAGTGGCCGAATAGATATCGGCATAGCTGCTATCGGGTATAACGGCCTTGGTATCTTGGGGCTTGCCTTCGGCATTCCACATTTTACCTGAATTACGGATCATGGCCGGCATCGATGCATCGATGATTACGTCACTGGGCACATGGAGGTTGGTGATCCCTTTATCGGAGTTCACCATGGCCAGGTCGGGGCCGTTCTCGATGGCTTGCTCGATATCGCCCTCGATTTCCTGCCTTTTGTCGGCGGGTAGTTGGTCAAGTTTTGAAAAGAGACTTTCTAGTCCGTCGTTGGCACTGATTCCCAGCTCTTCAAAAGTTTTTTGGTGTTTTTCAAAAACATCGGCAAAGTAGGCTTCTACCGCGTGGCCAAAAATGATGGGGTCGGAAACCTTCATCATTGTGGCTTTCATGTGAAGGGAAAAGAGTACGCCCTTGTCCTTTGCATCTTTGATCTGCTCCTTTAGAAAAGTGGTCAGGGCCGCTTTGTTCATTACCGTGGCGTCGATAATTTCGCCGGCCAAAAGGGGCATGGCCTCCTTGAACACTTTGGTCGTACCATCGTTGCGGACCAGTTCTATTTTTATTTTGGTGGCATCTTTGACGGTCAACGACTTTTCGTTGCCCTTAAAATCGCCATGCTGCATAGTGGCTACGTGGGTCTTGCTATCGGGACTCCATGCGCCCATGGTGTGCGGGTTTTGTTTGGCGTAGTTTTTTACCGCACGGGGGGCCCGCCTATCCGAATTACCTTCGCGCAATACCGGGTTTACGGCGCTCCCTTTAATTTTGTCGTACCTCGATTTAATTTCCTGCTCCTTATCGTTGCCAGGGTTGTCGGGATAGTCAGGTAGGGCATAACCCTTGCCTTGCAGCTCGCTGATGGCCTCCTTTAATTGCGGAATCGAGGCACTGATATTGGGAAGTTTGATGATGTTCGCCTCAGGCTTTTTGACCAAGGCTCCCAATTCTTCTAAATCGTTTGAAATTTGTTGGTCCGGGGTTAGAAAATCGGGAAAATTCGCAATAATTCTACCGGCGAGGGAAATATCTTTGGTTTCAATAGTTACGTTCGCTGTTTTCGAAAAAGCCTTTACTATGGGCAAAAACGATTGGGTCGCCAAAGCCGGGGCCTCGTCGGTCTTTGTATAAAAAATCTTCGACATGAATAGATGTAGTTTAATTTAAAGCGGAGCAAATATACAATTTTATGTTGTGTTAAGGCCAAAAGAAGGGGGCATTCTGTGACAAGAATTTTATAGATCGGGGGCAATACGGGTTTCTTTGTAATAAACGGGCCGAAAGCTTGTGTTTTTTGTAAAAAGTGGGGCCGGGAAGGTGTGCCGATCGGTGAAGCGCGGGGGCAAAAACAAAAGCCATATCATTGTATGAATACATTGACATGGCTTTCTGGAACTAGTTGTCGAACTTTCGTACCCATTATAAAACAGGCCGGCAACCATTGATTGCGTTCGCATCACTATTTCCACGTTTGAAAACCCTTTTGTTCCATTAGGGATTTCTCCCAAAAACAAAAGTACTTTTCTTCTTGTCGTCTTAATGCCTTAAATCGTCCATGCAAACTCTA
The DNA here is from genome assembly GCF_900141855.1 of Pseudozobellia thermophila. Classification (GTDB taxonomy): domain Bacteria; phylum Bacteroidota; class Bacteroidia; order Flavobacteriales; family Flavobacteriaceae; genus Pseudozobellia; species Pseudozobellia thermophila. Next base: position 387,628 of record NZ_FQYU01000002.1, on the reverse strand, counting down.
GGCCCTTATGTCCGTTAAGTACATCCACATAATGTTTTTCCAAAAAACAACCGCTTTTTGGCCTTATGCTCGCTATTTCGTTAATGTATTTTGAATTGCTCCAAACTACCGAAATAAACTAAACAACAATATAAAGAACGTTAACTTTATAACGGCCTCCATATCCACCATCGACAGGCTTTTACTTTAACCGTGAAATAAATATACAAAGAAAAGGCGTTACTTCTTGTTTTTTAACACATTTAAAATCAACATTTTATAAACATGGGTAATTAACAATTGTTCATAAAAAAATCCCTTACCGGTCGTCGACCGGTAAGGGATGCTATTTTCTAAGAAATATGTGCCCTTACGAACGGATTTCCTTGATACGTGCTTTTTTGCCGGTTAGGCCTCTGAAGTAGAAAATTCTTGCCCTACGTACCTTACCTCGCTTATTGACCTCGATTTTCTGAAGGGCCGGCATGTTGATAGGGAAGATACGCTCTACGCCCACAGTACCCGACATCTTGCGAATGGTGAAGGTCTCGGTGGCTCCGCTACCTCTTCTTTGGATGACAACGCCCCTAAAAAACTGGGTACGTGTTTTTTCCCCTTCCTTGATTTCGTAATAAACGGTAATGGTATCCCCAGCGGAAAACTCAGGAAATTCTTTTTTCGCAACAAATTCGTCTTGTACGAATTTTAACAATGCTTCCATGATATAAATTTATCGTTAATCTTAAAGCAACATTCACGATTTTCGTCAGAGGTTGATTTAACAGGATGCAAAAATAGTCTATATAATAGAATCCACAAGGGTTTTTTTACCTTTTTTCTATTCCTCCAAGAGGTCGGGCCTTAGTTTCTCCGTTCTGGCCTGGGCTTGGTCTTCCCGCCATTTTTCAATTTTGGGAAAGTCGCCGGTAAGCAGTACCTCCGGCACCTTCATTCCCTTGTACTCCGCAGGTCTGGTATAGACCGGAGGGGCCAAAAGATTGTCCTGGAACGTGTCGGTAAGGGCCGAGGTTTCGTTGTTCAATACACCTGGTATGAGTCTGATAACGGCGTCACAGAGTACGGCGGCACCTAGTTCACCGCCCGAGAGAACGTAGTCTCCGATCGATATTTCCTTGGTGATAAAACGGTCGCGAACCCGCTGGTCAACTCCCTTGTAATGCCCGCATAGCACGATGATGTTGTTGAGAAGCGAAAGGCCATTGGCCATTTTTTGGTCAAGGGTCTGGCCGTCGGGCGTCATATAGATGATTTCGTCGTATTGGCGCTCGCTCGTCAATGACGTAATGCATTTGTCGATGGGCTCTATCATCAGCACCATACCGGCACCGCCCCCGTATTGATAGTCGTCTACCTGATTGTACGATTTGTCGGTGTAATCCCTTAGGTTGTGAAAGTGTACTTCAACAAGTTCCTTTTCAATGGCCCTTTTTAAGATCGAGGCATTGAACGGACTCTCCAATAGCTCGGGCAAGACCGTGATTATATCTATTCGCATGAAAGTATAATTTGTTTAAAGACCCTATGGGCCGTCAAATGTAGTGAAAGTTGATCGAATCTCCCTTGGCCCGATTTTTAGGGTATTATGGGAATTGAACGGAACCTAGAGGGAGCGGGTCGCATTCAAAAATAGGCGATTACGCCCCGCAGCGTTTCGTGGCACCAAAGGAGGGGCCTTGCCTCAATATGCCCGTACGACAATTTTGAACCGGAAACAAAAAAGGCTCCCGGGAAGGAGCCTTTTTGGTTATTTCTGTTTTTTGTACTTGTTGATCTCGTCTTGCAGCTGCCTGCTTATTTTTTGCTCCCTTTCCAAGGCCCTACGTCTGTGGTCTTCGTATTCGGTTTCCAGTTCGGCCAGGTTCGACTTGGCTTCCTGTGTCAGGATGTTGCTGTTTCTGAATTTATAGATAAAAAACAACAGCAAGGCCAATAGACAGGCGATAACCGTCCACAAAATGCCGTTGTAGGTGCTCTTGGAAACCATGATTCCCAAAAACGACATGCTGTCCTTTTCTTCCGTTACGGCGGCCAGGTTGTTGGTGGTCTCCTCGAGTTTGGCGTTAAGCGAGGCTATGGTCGATTCGTGGCCCGCTATGGTCGCCTTCAGTTCGGCGGCCCTCTTGTTGTACGCCCCTAATGTATCCAATACGTTCTGCCTTAGTTTGTCGAGCGACAGGGTGCGCACGACCTCATAGCGCTTGCCGTCGGCACGGTAATTGCCCGATTTTTTATAAACAAATTCGAATTGGCTGTCTATGGTGCCCTTTTCCAATGACAGGTCTTCCTGAGGCTCCTCTTCTTGGGCAAATTGAAGGTTGAAAGTAAATAAGGCCGTTATAAGTAACAGTAGTCTAAAACCTTTCATATGTTCAAATGATTCTTTGGGGTTAATCGATTAGAGGGGGCTAAAGTAATCCAATATTATCAATTAATAAAAAAAATTGCCAATAAGCTTATCTTCCAAGCCCAAGGGCAAACACTAAAAATTTGAATAGATACGTAGAAAAATAGCCGTATGGATTTTAATACAGCATCAAAACATAGTGTTTTTTCTAAAGGTAGGAATAAAAAAAGAAAAACGCCCCGAAAAAGGGCGTTTCTCCATTCGTTTTTTCGACGTCTTACTGAAAAATAAGCCGCTCCCGCTCTCCTTTTTGGTTGATCATGGTCATGATCGTCCTGCCCCGACGCGATATGCGGCCAAAAAGCACCTTGGCCTCTTCGATGTCGTTTATTTCCTGGTCATCCAACGATAGGATTACCTTTCCCTCGAGGCCGTAGCCCCGATAGATTTCAGGAACGCCTACGACCTTGACCCCTTTCTTCGTCTTGAACTTTTTCATGTCTTCCTTGGTGAGGTTCTTGATCTCGAGTCCCATATTGGGCACGGTAATGACCTGCCTTCTTTTTAAGACTACGGGGACCGTAAAAATTTCCTTGTCCCTTTCGATGGTCACTTGCACCGTGTCTTCCGGTCTCTTCGAGGAAAGGTAGCCGGTAAGGTCGGCGTACTTCCTTATTTTGATGTCGTCTATCTCTTTGATGATGTCCCCTTCGCGGAGGTCGGCCTCTTCGGCCCCTGTATCTTCCTCGATACCGGCAATGTATACCCCTTCGATTTGGTTGATGCCTTTCTGGATGGCGTAGGGCGTATTGGCCCTGACGATATCAACGCCTAATATTCCTTTTTGAACGTTGCCGTATTCCAAAATGTCGTCGACGACTTTCTTTGCGATGTTGCTGGGTACCGCGAAAGAATAACCGACATATGATCCGGTTTGCGATGTAATCGCCGTATTGATTCCAATAAGGTCGCCGTTGGTATTCACCAAGGCACCACCGCTGTTTCCGGGGTTGACGGCCGCGTCGGTCTGAATAAACGATTGGTCGGCCTTTCCGAGGTTTCTTGCCTTTGCGCTTACGATACCGGCGGTAACGGTCGAAGTCAGGCTAAAGGGGTTGCCGACGGCCAAGACCCATTCGCCCACCTTAACGTGGTCCGAATCCCCAAAAGCGAGGTAGGGGAGCTTTCTGTCGGCATCGATTTTGATCAGTGCAATATCCGAATTGGGGTCCGTACCGATAATTTCCGCATCGTAAACCTTGTTGTTGTTCAGCATTACCTGCAGTTGGCTCGCGTTTTCAATAACGTGGTTGTTCGTAACAATGTAGCCGTCTTGCGAAATAATTACCCCAGATCCCGTTCCTACTTGGGGCCGGGCACTACTGCCATGGCCGTAGAAGAAGTCCAAGTAACTGCCCCGGTCACGGGTAATCGAAACGTTCTTTACGTGTACCACGGCATTTACCGTCATTTCTGCCGCCGTGGTAAAATCGGCCTCATTGATGCCTGCGCCCTTGGGCGAGGTAGGTGTGTAACTGGTATTGAAAACAGGACGGCCCTCACTCTCTGTCACGATAGCGTAGTTCGGTTTCTCGAAGAACAATTTATACGCGCCTAAAGTAATGGCTCCTGCAAAAAGGGCCGTAAAAAATGTGCTTGCGATTTTTTTCATAATACTGTTGAAAAATTTAGTTTCCTTACAAGTGTTAAAATTACTCCATTTGACTAGGGTTATAATGGCTTTAACGCCATTTTAACTGCTAAAATAATCTTAATCAGATTATTGGACAATCAATAATGGCGATGCGCTTCACGAAAGGGGGGCGATAGCTTTAAAACCTTATATTTGTCGCTCGATTTTATTGTTATGCAACTTAAGTTTTATAAATATCAGGGTACGGGCAACGATTTCGTTATGATCGATAACCGTTCCTTGTCCTTTCCAAAGGAAAATACCGAATTGGTGGCCAACCTGTGCGATCGTAGGTTTGGCATTGGGGCGGACGGACTCATTCTTTTGGAGGATGACGATGCGGCCGATTTTCGAATGGTCTATTACAATGCCGATGGCCACGAGGGAAGCCTTTGTGGCAACGGTGGCAGGTGTACGGTTGCCTTTGCCAAATTCCTGGGTATTATCGATAAGGACACCCGGTTCAATGCAGCCGATGGTGGGCATAGGGCCACTATTGACGATGACGGGACGGTGAGCCTGCAAATGCAAGACCTGACGGAAATCAGGGAGAAATCGAACTATGCCTTTTTAAATACGGGCTCCCCGCACCATGTGCAATTGGTAAAGGGCATTGAAGACTTTGATGTCTATAATGAAGGAAGGAAGATACGGTATGGACTTTACGGTAAAAGGGGGAGCAATGTCAATTTTGTGGAGCCCTTGGACGACGATTGCTTTGCGGTACGCACCTATGAGAGGGGAGTAGAAGACGAAACACTTTCATGTGGGACCGGGGTTACCGCCGTTGCCCTGGCCATGCACAGCCAGGGAAGGATCAAGGCGAACCAGGTTAAGCTGCGGGTACAAGGAGGCCAGCTGAAGGTGAAATTCAATAAGAAAGACGGGGTTTACAGAGACATTTACCTTATCGGCCCGGCCGAACAGGTCTTTAAAGGCGAAATCGAATGCTGACCTTAAGGGGCGAACATATCAACTTGAGGGCCCTCGAGCCCGATGATCTCGATTTCCTTTACGAATTGGAGAACAATCCCGAGGTTTGGGAAATCAGCGGTACCACCGCCCCCTATTCCAGGTTCCTCTTAAAGCAATATTTGGAGAACGCCCATAGGGATATTTATGAGGTGAAACAGCTTCGACTCTGTATTTGCGATCAAGATGGTACGGCCCTGGGACTTGTCGACCTGTTCGAGTTCGATCCCAAAAATCGACGGGCCGGACTCGGAATTGTGGTGCTCGACGAAGAACGGCGCAATAAGGGAATCGGTAGCGAGGCCGTTCAAGTGGTCCTCGATTATGCCTTTAAGGTCTTGGACCTCAGGCAGGTTTATGCCAATGTCTTGGAAGAAAACCTCAGAAGTATCCACCTGTTCAAGAAACTGGGATTCGAACAAGTCGGCATTAAGAAAGATTGGATCCTGTCGGAAGGAAATTATAAAAACGAAATCTTATTTCAAAAGCTCCAAACGTAATGTATATCAAAAGAATTTTACTGTTTATCGTATTGGCCGGTCTGGTGGTGGGCGGAATATTCTCTTATATGGTATACCGTGCCATCTTTGCCCCCAATACGGCCTTCAATAACGACGAGGCCTTTGTTTACATACCGTCGGACGCCGATTTCAACGAGGTTAAACAATTGGTCGAGCCCCTTCTCGAAAACTTGGGGACTTTCGAACAAGTGGCCAAGCGTAAAGGGTATACGACAAATATAAAAGGGGGGAAGTATGCCATCAAGAAGGGCATGAACAACAACGATATCATCAATTCGCTCAGGGCGAACAACATTCCCATAAAGGTCTCCTTTAACAACCAAGAGACTTTGGCCGACCTGGCGGGAAGGATTGCGGAACAAATCGAGGCCGATAGCGTTTCGCTCCTGAACGCATTTAACGACCGGGATTTTCTTAAGAAAATGGGACTTGACGAAGAAACCAAGTTGGCGATGTATATTCCCAATAGTTATGAATTTTTTTGGAATACCTCGGGAGAGGGGTTCAGGGATCGTATGGTCAAGGAGTATGATCGTTTTTGGAACGGGGAACGCTTAGGGAAGGCCAAGGCACTCGGTTTGAGTCCCGTTGAAGTAATAACCTTGGCTTCCTTGGTGCACAAGGAAACCGCCAAGGTCGATGAACGGCCCAAGGTAGCCGGACTATACCTCAACCGCCTGAGGAGGGGGATGCTGTTGCAGGCCGATCCCACGGTGATCTATGCGCTTAAAAAGAAGGCGAATGATTATAGTTTGGTGATTAAAAGGGTGCTTTATAAGGATTTGGAGATAGATTCCCCCTATAACACCTACAAGTATGCCGGGCTGCCACCCGGGCCGATAGCCATGCCCGATATATCGGCCATTGACGCCGTGCTCAACCCCGAAGAACACGACTATCTTTATTTTGTGGCCGATGTAGAGAATTTCGGCTATCATAAGTTTGCCAAAACCCTGGCGCAGCACAACAGGAATAAGGTGCAGTATATCCAGTGGATAAACGCCAAAAAAATCAATCGATAGGCAGTTTGTCCAAACTTTATGACTTCTTAACTAAATCGGGTATCTTTTAACAAAGCTTTTTTAAAGTAAGCCTAAATCGGGCGTATATTTGCGGCTTGTGAAATCTATGCAGGTGTTTTTTACCGTAAGTCATAGGAAAAACAGTGTATGAGAAAGTGGCTAATTTTTACAAGCCCCCTTATCATTACCGGCATTTTAATGAGTTTTGCCTTTAAACCTGTCAAGGTTAAAGTGCCTGAAACCCTTAAAGTGAATCAACCTACTTTGGTTTTGTTCCCCAAAAACAAGACCGTTTCGAAAACCATGTTAATGGCTCCGCCTTTTTTAGGAAGCTCTTATATTGGTTTTAAGGAGGCCCTGGCGTTCAAGGAATCTCAGGGCAATTATTTTACGACAAATACCTTGGGGTATTTGGGCAAGTACCAATTTGGTATTGGCACCTTGCAGCTGATGGGCGTCTACAATGCGACCCGTTTTCTCAATGACCCCGTGTTGCAAGAAAGGGCCTTTCATACCAATATTGCCCGCAACAAGTGGATCCTTAGAAGGGATATTCCGCGTTTTACGGGTAAGACAATCAACGGTACGGTGGTTACCGAGTCGGGTATTCTCGCAGCGGCGCATTTGGCCGGAGCGGGAAATGTCAAAAAATACCTGCGCTCTTGGGGTGCCCTCGATGTGGCAGACAGCTATGGTACGAGTATTGCGCAGTATATGCGCAAGTTTTCGGGCTACGATGTTTCGGATATCGTTCCGAAACGAAACCCTAAAGTTTTAAAAACGTCTAGTTAAGGTACAATGTACATATGAAAGTGGACGGGCCCCAATAGAACTATTGGGGCTTGTTTTTTTTTCTGTCGTTCAGGTGAGGCTATGTGTACCCTACCAAGCGTGTTCTGGGCGTCGTGCCCTTTCGTATGGGTAGGGAATAAGTATGCAAGTATTTGTTCGTTGGCCCGGTAGGTTCCAATCCTCTTCATCATGCAGTGTTATCTCAATTTGTTTGGGGTTATTCGCTGATTTCCAGCTTCTTCCTTTCAATGCGTTTACCACCAACGATTACCTGTTCAATGGTATTGTAGGCCTCTATTTCTTTTAAGGGGTTTTTGGAGAGCAGCACTAAATTGGCCTTTTTGCCGGTAGTTATTGAGCCTAGTTGGGCGTCTAGATGAAATGCCTTTGCATTGTTGATGGTGGCCGAAGAAAGAATTTGGTGTAGGGGAACACCGGCTTCTTCCATCAATTTAAACTCCCAATATCCGTTATGGCCGGGTTGGTTTCCATAGGTCGGCGATGACGGGGTGTCCGTTCCGAATAAAATGAGTCCGTTATTGTCGGATAGGTATTTTAGGGCAAGCATGGCGTGGGCTTGAATGTTTTCGTAGATGGTATGGACTTGGTCGACCCCATATTCGCCAAAAAGTTCGTTGGCAAACCATTGGCCTTCTTCCGTTCGATACCAGTCGAGAAGCTTTTGGGGAACTACCTTTTTTAACCCGGGCTGATTGAGGAACCTATCATCGGCCAAGGCTTCTTCCCCGGCAATAACGGTGAGGGTAGGGGTGTAACCTATTTGTTTTTGAATAATTAGGTCCAAGGTTTGCTTAACTTCCAGGGGCAGCGAATCCTTTGGTACATCTTTGTATCTTTCCCAATTCCATAACCCGTGCGCCAAGACATCTACCCCTACACCGGCCAAAAAGGAATGTGCTTCAAGTGAGTTTCCGTGAACGGTTAAAACCAGTCCGTTGGCATGGGACTCCTCGAGCAATTCTTCCATGATTTCCCTTGTTGGTACAGGTAACTTGGGCATGCCCCTAAAACCGGATTCGTAATACGACTTTACGGCTATGGCGCCTGACCGCTTGATCCGTCCCACAACGGCCATGGGAGTGTGGTCGGCGGGTTCGAATTTATGGGGTATGCGCTCGGCTTCACTTTCCAAATAAATGAAGTTCGGGGTCGCTTCAAAGCGATGGTGTTCAGGTGCAAAATTCATGGGATAGCCATTGGCAACCGAAGCCCCCGAACGTCCGGTATGGTATAGGTCCGGCCTAAGGGGTTGCGAATTGAAATCGTCGATCTGTTCTTGGGAGATGCCTCCAAGGTTGACGAGCGTGGTAAACCCATGGTATAAATAACTTTTTGGCATTTGCCGGTTAAACTCTTCGGTAATTTCGGGATACTTTTCCATATGGTGTGGAAGCATTCCCTGTACCTCGGTTATGTGGACATGACTGTCGATCAAGCCGGGTACCACAAATTTTCCGGAGCCATCAATTCGCTCAAAGGTGCCGGTAATACGGGGTTCTTTTTCGTCTACGTAAAGAATTTTGTCCTTTTCTACCACTACATGGCCGATGAACGGGGTGTAGGTGCCGTCTTCCGTAGATATTATGGTTGCGTTTGGGATGTGAAGCCCTTGGGAAAGGTTGAGCTCTTTTTGTCGGCTTTGACAAGCTACGAACTGCCCTATGAGAATTAATAAAACGATTCTTTTCATTTTGATAGCTTGATTTTTCGACATTGCCCGGGTAAGTAGTATGTACTTGTGTCCTGTTGAAGCGACTATGCTTGTAATTTTACAGGGGGGGGCAAGATGCTGATTTTCAGCTATTGAAGAAAAAAATAATGCTTATCCCTGAATAATAAAGATGGCGGGACGCTTATGAAGGGATTCTATTTTGGTGCGTTTCCAGTCGGCTATGGTTTTGGTCAGGATGTATTCTGTGGGAAGGGTTAAGTCGCAAGCGATACATACCCGTGTGTTGGGGTGTAGGGTTTTGAGCAACTCGGCAAAAAGTTTGTCGTTTCTATAGGGGGTTTCAATGAACAATTGCGATTGTCCATATTCTTTGGAAAGCTTTTCCAATCGTTTAATGGAGCTTTTCCGTTCGGCGTTGTCTATGGGCAAATAACCGTTGAAGGCAAAGCTCTGCCCGTTCATGCCACTGGCCATTAGGGCCAATACGATGGAGGATGGTCCGACCAGGGGGATTACACGGATATTTTTTCCATGGGCCAGCCGAACAACTTCCGAACCTGGGTCCGCAATTCCGGGGCAGCCTGCCTCTGAAAGAATGGCGATGTCATTGCCCTGCAAGCAAGGCTCAAGCATAACGGGAACCTCTTCGGGTTCGGTGTATTTGTTGAGTACCGAAATAGTTAAACCGGGTTGCGATTTTCTCGGACTGATTTTTTTGATAAAATGCCGCGCCGATTTTTCGTTTTCGACGATGTAATGGTCAATGTCCTCTATGGCCTGTTTAATCGAAATGGGCAGTACTTCCAAAGGAGCTGTGTTGCCCAAGGTCGTTGGAATTAGATATAGGCTTCCGGTTTGGCGTTCGTTGTTTTTCATATGTTCTGGGGCCCTGTTTTCAAAGCTTTTTGGCAATGGCCTCACAAGCGGCATCGATCATTTCGAACACCTCTTCGAAACCATTGTCGTTCCAATAGGGATCGGGTACTTCCCTGCCGTACCTATCGACTTCGTCGAGAAGAAGCTTTACCTTTTCTATTTCGGCCTGCGAGGAGGCCAAGGCGATAATATTGTTGTAATTGCTTTGGTCCATCGCGTAAATGAGGTCGAATTCACTGAAATCGGCCGGCCCGAACTGCCTACAGCGTTGGTCTTCGATATGGATTCCGTATTTTTTGGCGACGGCAATGGAGCGTGGGTCGGGCGGGTTGCCTATATGGTAGCCCCCTGTACCGGCGGAATCGACAAATACCCTGTCGGGATCGACCTTGTTTTGAAGGATGCCTTCTGCCAATGGCGACCTGCATATATTGCCGAGGCATACCATTAAAACCTTGGTTCTCATGCGGGAATCATGTGAATTTTTTGGTCAAGTCTTCGATGTACTTTCTGAACTGCTTGTCGGTCTCGGCAAGATTGTCCACCGTTTTGCAGGCATGCAAAACGGTCGCATGGTCCCTTTTGCCTATCTGTGAACCGATACTGGCCAAAGAGGCCTTGGTGAACTTTTTGGCAAAGAACATGGCCAATTGCCTTGCTTGTACGATATGGCGCTTACGGGTCTTGGATTGTAAGGTGGCCACATCCATCTCGAAGTAATCGGAAACTACTTTTTGAATATAATCTATGGAGACTTCGCGTTTGGTGTTTTTTACGAACTTTTCAACAACTTGCTGTGCAAGCTCCAAGGTAACTTCCTTTTTGTTGAACGATGATTGTGCGATCAACGAGATAATGGCGCCCTCCAGTTCGCGAATGTTCGTTTTTATGTGCTTGGCAACGTAGTCGACGATTTCATCGGGCATTTCAACCCCATCTCGGTACAACTTGTTCTTTACAATGGATACACGGGTTTCGTAGTCCGGACTTTGAAGTTCGGCCGAGAGGCCCCATTTGAACCTAGACAGCAAACGCTGTTCGATATCCTGCATGTCAACGGGTGCCTTGTCGGAAGTCAAGATCACCTGTTTGCCGTTTTGGTGCAGGTGGTTGAAGATGTGGAAAAACACATCTTGGGTACCTGATTTGCCCGACAAGAACTGAACGTCGTCGATAATGAGAACGTCTATCAATTGATAGAAATGGATAAAATCGTTTCGGGTGTTCTTTTTGACCGACTCTATGTATTGCTGTGTAAATTTCTCGGCAGAAATATAGAGCACGGTGCGTTCGGGATATTTGTCCTTGATCTCTACCCCAATGGCGTGGGCCAAGTGGGTTTTTCCCAAACCGACACCGCCAAAGACCAAAAGCGGATTAAAGGAAGTGCCTCCGGGCTTATTGGCGACCGCCATACCCGCCGAACGGGCCAAACGGTTCGAATCGCCTTCCAGAAAATTATCGAAATTGTAATTCGGGTTTAACTGTGACTCGATCTTGATGTTTCGAATTCCCGGTATGACAAAGGGGTTCTTTAGTTCGGGGTTTTTTGACTTGATGGGCACATCCATTTCCTGTGGCCCCATATTGCCCCGGTTCGAACTCGGAATCTTTTCGGTAAAGGGTTCCTTGTTGCCGTATGTGTTCTCCATACGGATGATATAGACCAATTTGGCGGTTTCCCCCAACTCCTTTGTAAGGGCCACTTTGAGCAATTTCACATAGTGCTCCTCCAACCACTCGTAAAAGAATTTACTGGGAACTTGGATGCTTAAAGCATTTTCCGAAAGCTTAATCGGCTTTATAGGCTCAAACCATGTTTTGAATGCCTGCGGTTGGATATTATCTTGAATAAAAGCCAAACAATTTTTCCATACGGAATTAGCAGTAACACCCATTTTAAAGTTTATCTATTTTGTCGGTTAGTGATTTCGTAAGTCGGGCGAAAGCATGAGGGGATACCTACTTTCTTAGTGGGGCAAATATGTGAACAAAAAAGCTAAAAAAAAAATCGAAAGTCTATTGAATTTGCCCTTTTTTTTTCGCATGTTCATTGCCTAGCTTGAAATCATTTAAATATATAGTTTTTACACGAAATTCAATGAACTTTAACAAAATTTCTTTCCGGGTCAGATACGGCGAAACCGATCAAATGGGCGTTGTCTACCACGGCAATTATGCGCAATATTTGGAGATAGGAAGGGTGGAATGGTTAAGGTCATTGGGTATTTCCTACAAAGAGATGGAAGAAAACGGCATTATATTGCCAGTTATATCCTTAAATATACATTTTAAAAAATCTGCGGTATATGACGACCTTATAACCGTTGAGACCAAACTAAAGAAAAAGCCTGGGGTCAAGATCGAATTTGATTACACTATTTATAACGAAAAAAAGGAGGTTTTGGTTTTGGCCAATACGGTCTTGGCCTTTCTCGATAGCAAGACCAAAAGGCCCATAAAGTGCCCCGATTACATTTTGGAAAAAATAGGGGACGAAGGGGCGGGGCGAACTTAAATCGGCGTTAACCTTACCTGATGTAGGGCTTCAAAAATTTCCTCGGTTTCCTTGGCCTGTTTCGCCCTTACGGCAATTATCAGTTCGCAGTCCAGTTCCATCTTTTGGGAAACAATTTCGAGGTCCCTTTGTTTGATGGTGCGCATCACAATGTCCATTTGGGCGTATTCAAAATTGAGCTTGAACAGGGTCTTTACGGTCCGGGTTACGATCTTCGACTGCTCCAGGGCCATTTGGGCCGCCGTCCTGTAGGCAGATATCAGGCCCCCTACGCCCAGTTTGGTCCCTCCGAAAATCCGGGCTACCGCTATCAGTACGTTGGTAACCCCGAAGGATTGAAGCTGTCCGTAAATGGGCATTCCTGCCGAATTGTTGGGCTCCCCGTCATCATTGGCCCGGTAAGTGGGCGATTCGACCCCTATTTGCCAAGCATAGCAAACGTGGTTGGCCCCCGAATGCTTTTTTCTTAACTCCTCGATAATCGGTTTTACCTCTTCTTCCGATTCAATAGGATAGGCATATGCATAAAACTTGCTCTTTCGGTCTTTGTAGAGCGCTTCCTGTGAGGGGGCGGCAATAGTTTGATATGTGTCGTTCATTTCTTCCATTCTTCCATCAAAAAAGGGCGACCAGTAATATACTTATGACGGCGAGGCCGATTCCGAACCAATTCTTTCCACTGATCTCTTCCTTAAAGAGCACGATGCCCAATAGGGTAGAGAACATAACGATGGCCACATTGTTTATGGTAAATATCGAAGCACTGTTGAGCGTGTCGTTTTGGAGGGCCTTTAAGAGAAAGTATATCGAAAAGTAATTGGGGATGCCCAGGGCGACCCCGCCCAAAATATTCCTTACGTCCATTCTTAAGGGTGTGTGCCTGCTTTTACCAATGGCAAAAAGAATGCCGGTCAGCGCCGCGGCACCAAAAACGGTTGCCGAAAAAAGGGGGTATTCGTTTTCGTGGATATAGACTTCCTGTATGTACTTTATGCTGGTGTCGATAATTCCCGAGCCCAAAAAAACGCCTAAGGGCAGTAGAAGGGACGGTCTTCGTACCCTTATCGATTTTCCCTTTATGGAGGCAAAGTACACTGCGGCCAAGGCCAAGAGTATGCCTATTTGCTTGCCTATGCCCAATTCTTCACCGTAAACGACCATACCGAAGACGACGGGAATGACCAATGACATCTTGGTGGCCACCGATGCCACGCTTACCCCAATGCGTTGCGCCGTAGCGGCTATAAGGTTGAATACCACAATAAACAACAGGCCTAGGGCCAGCGTGCCCCAAAACCAAGGTTTTCGGGCAATTTCGCTATAGGGCACATCGCCCGTATAAAAAAGAAGGCCCACTAGGCAGGCTACCACATAATTGGTGACGATGGCGTACAGGGTTTCGACCTTAAACCGATCGAACAATTTAAAGACCACGAATATCAAACTTGAGGCGAGTACGCTAAGGCACAGGTAGAGCATCTAAAGTCTTGATTTTAGTTGAACGATGTCGTCTTTGCCAACTCGAAGGTTCCAGCATCGAATGCCGAGCTTTTCGGCCGCCCTGGTGTTTTCTTGGGTATCGTCGATAAAAAAGGTCTCTTCGGCCTTCAGACCGTTCTCTTCAAGTACGAATTGGTAGATGGCCGAGGAGGGCTTGCGCAGTTTGATCTCGTGTGAAAGGTAGAATTTTTCAAAAGCGTTTTTAAACCTGTCGAACTTAGCCTTGCCCATGATTTTTTGCACATGTTCGATGTGGAGTTCATTGGTATTGCTCAAAAGAAACAGACGGTACCTTTGTTGCCGGGCCAAATCTTCGATAAAGTGCAATCGTTCATCGGGGAAGTCGAGCAACATGCCGTTCCAAATGTCCACGATTCGGGTAGGGCTGGCCGAAGGGTAGATCGCCGACAGCCTTGAGATAAAATGTTCGGTAGAAATCTGCCCTACCTCATAACGGTTGTTCAGGTCGATCAATTCCGGTCCCAGGTGTTCGCTAGCCCCTAATTGGATCATTTCCCTAAAAATAATCTCCTTGTCCAAATTGATGAAAACGTCTCCAAAATCGAAAATTATGTTCTTAATCATTGCGGTATATGTTCAAAGTGTCGGTTGCCACCCGTTTTGTGTGGACCAAACGGCCCGATAATGTTGGGGCCCGTAGGCCTTTTTTGAAGGAAGTTGTTCCCGTAAAGACACGTGCCTCGTCCCAAAGGCCGGTAGCGATAAAGCTTTGGAGGGTTTTTGCCCCTCCCTCTACGATAATACTGGTTATGTTGTGTTCGTGCAAGACGTCACATAATTGACCGACCACATTTTTTGAAAAATCGATAAAGGCATATGTGACCGTTTTAGGTCCCTTTCCCCGGTGTTTGGGGTCGGAGACCATCAATGTGGGCGTCTTTCCGTCCATGACGTGGTATCCCGTATCTAATCGCATTTCCCTGTCGAGTACGACCCGCAACGGGTTTTTGCCTGTCCACGACCTGACATCCAATTTCGGGTTGTCTTCGGTAACCGTATGGGTGCCCACCAAAATGGCCTGCTCTTCACTTCGCCATTTGTGTACCAACTGCCTCGAATACGTGTTGGTGATCCAATACGGTTCGGGGTTTGATTTCCTTAGGTTCCGTTCCGGCGCTATAAAACCATCGGTTGTTTGTGCCCATTTGAGGATGATGTACGGCCGCCCTTTTTCGTGGAAGCACAAAAAACGTCGGTGGTGTTCGCGGCATTCGGCCTCCATGATTCCATATTCGACCGATATGCCCGCGTCCCTTAGCTTTTGTATGCCCTTGCCCGCTACCTTAACATGGGGGTCCAACAGGCCGATGACCACCTTGCCGACCTGGTGTGCGACGATCAGGTCGGCACAGGGCGGGGTTTTTCCAAAATGGGAGCAAGGTTCGAGGGTAACGTAAAGGGTGGCGTCCTTTAACAGCGACTTGTCCGCCACCGAATTTATGGCGTTCACCTCGGCGTGGGGCCCGCCGTAGGGACTGGTGTAGCCTTCGCCGATGATTTTTGAATTGTGCACGATGAGGCATCCGACCATCGGATTGGGGGCGGTGGTGCCCAAGCCGTTCTTTGCGATCTGAAGGCACCTAAGCATGTATTTTCTGTGTATATTCACGCCGTAAAAATAGGATATTATTTCTTGGGGACCAGCCTCCAAAACCATCAACCCGCACCGTTTCAATGCAGCTAAAGGAAATCAAAAATATATTTCATAAAGAATTGGGCAGCCTTTATCCGCCCGAGGAAGTGAACAGCTTTTTTTATCTCTTGATCGAGCATTATTTGGGCATGGAGCGTTTTGTGCTCGCCCTTCAACCCAATTTAACGGTTTCGAAGGATGAGGAGCAACCCCTTTTCGAGGCTTTGTCCCAATTGCGTTTGGGGCGGCCCATACAGTATGTAATAGGGCAAGCCGATTTTATGGACTTGGAGTTTTTGGTAAACGACAAGGTGTTGATCCCTAGGCCCGAAACCGAGGAATTGGTGCGCTGGATTTTGGACGATGTGAATGACGGTAGGGGCAAAGGGGGCGTCGGGGAACTTAAAATCTTGGATATCGGTACCGGAAGCGGATGCATAGCCGTTGCCTTGGCGAAAAACCTGCCGAAGGCCGAGGTACATGCCCTCGATGTTTCGGGGTTGGCCCTGGAGGTGGCGCGGAAAAATGCCGTAAGGAACGCCGTTGATATCCAATTTCTCGAAGTCGACATTTTGAAAGGGCCCGAGCTACCCGATGCCTTTGATGTTATCGTGTCGAACCCACCCTACGTCAGGGAGAAGGAGAAAGCGGAAATGCATGCCAATGTGCTGGACAACGAACCCGATATGGCCCTTTTCGTCAGTGATGGGGATCCTTTGCTCTTTTATCGCGCCATAGCCCGGTTTTCGAAAGGCGGACTGAAAAAAGAGGGCAGGCTGTACCTAGAGATCAACCAATATTTGGGAAAGGAGACCCAAGAACTTCTCAAAGAGCATAATTTTTCAGAAATTGAGCTGCGAAAAGACATGTTTGAAAACGATCGCATGATTCGGGCGTGTTTTTAAGACTGTAGATGTTTGTATGTGTATGGAACCATTTGGCCATACCCCGATTTAATAAGAGCTAATGACCGAAAAAGAACAAATAGAGGCACTTCGCCAAGAACTGCGCGAACACAATTACAATTATTACGTTTTGGACAACCCTACGATTTCCGATTACGATTTCGATCAGAAATTAAAGCGGTTACAGGAGCTTGAGGCCAAGCACCCCGAGATGTACGACCCCTCGTCGCCAACCTTAAGGGTAGGCGGTTCGGTAACCAAAAACTTCGATACGGTGGTACATAACGAACGTATGTATTCGCTCGACAACTCGTATTCAAAGGAGGATCTCGAAGATTGGGAAAAGCGCATTCAGCGTATTCTCGGCAATGAAAAAGTAGAGTTTACATGCGAGCTCAAATACGACGGGGCCTCCATAAGCCTAACCTATGAAGGGGGAAGGTTGGTCCGCGCCGTTACCCGGGGCGATGGTTTTCAGGGCGATGATGTTACGACCAATGTAAAAACGATCAAATCGGTACCCCTACGGTTAAAGGGCGATTTTCCGGAACGCTTCGATGTTCGCGGCGAAATCGTGCTTCCGTTCGAAGGCTTTGCCCAAATGAACGCCGAACGGATGGAAATCGGGGAAGAGCCCTATATGAACCCAAGGAACACGGCCTCGGGAAGTTTGAAGTTGCAAGACAGTGCTTTGGTCGCAAAACGCCCGCTAGATTGCCTGTTGTACGGTATCGTCGGTCGGGATACGGGAATAAGTTCGCAGTGGGAAATGCTCGAAAAAGCGAGGTCGTGGGGCTTTAAGGTGCCTACGGAGGCCAAGTTGTGCCAGTCTACGGATGAAGTTTTGGCCTATATCAACTACTGGGATACCCATAGGCACAACCTGCCTTACGAAACCGATGGGGTAGTGGTAAAGGTCAATAGCCTGCAGCAGCAGGAAGAACTGGGGTTTACCTCCAAGTCCCCAAGATGGGCCATGGCCTATAAGTTCAAGGCGGAACAGGTGGCAACCGTGCTTAACGAGATTACCTATCAGGTGGGTAGGACGGGTTCTATAACCCCGGTTGCCAATTTGGAGCCGGTCCTTTTGGCGGGTACTACGGTTAAAAGGGCTTCGTTGCACAATGCCGATCAGATCGCCAAGTTCGATATTCGGGAAGGGGATACGGTCTTTGTCGAGAAGGGGGGCGAAATTATCCCGAAAATCGTAGGGGTCGATTTCTCCAAACGTCCCAAGGATTCCAAGCCCACCCAATATATAGATACATGCCCCGAATGCGGAACACCACTCGTGCGGGCCGAAGGCGATGCCAAGCATTTTTGTACCAACTATTACGGGTGTCCGCCCCAAATTACCGGCCGTATCCAACATTATATTTCGAGAAAGGCCATGGATATCGAAGGATTGGGAAGTGAGACCGTCGAACAGTTGTATAAAGAGGGACTCATAACCAATTATGCCGACCTGTATACCCTGACCAAAGAGCAGTTGCTGCCCTTGGAACGCATGGCCGAAAAGTCGGCCGAGAACTTGGTAAAGGGGGTGCAGGCTTCGTTGGGCATTCCTTTTGAACGGGTGCTTTTCGCCTTGGGAATCCGTTATGTTGGCGAAACGGTCGCAAAAAAACTGGCCAGGGCCTACAAGAATATTGATGCCTTGATGGCCGCTTCGGAAGAAGACCTAATGGGCATCGATGAGATCGGACAGCGTATCGCCCATTCCGTCGTCGAGTTTTTCGGTGATGAAACCAATCGTGAAATAATAGCCCGGTTAAAAACTTACGGGGTACAATTCAGTCTTTCCGAAGAGCAACTGGAAAACCAGTCGGAACGGCTTAAGGGCTTGACCATCGTTGTATCGGGCGTTTTTGAAAAGGTGGGTAGGGCAGAACTCAAAAAGCTGATCGAAAACAACGGGGGAAAGGTGGGGTCGAGCATTTCGTCAAAAACGTCGTATTTGGTCGCCGGTGATAAGATGGGCCCCAGTAAACGGGCCAAGGCCGAAGCGCTTTCGGTACCCATTATTTCAGAGGACGAGTTTTTGGGGATGTTGCAATAGGCTTTCCTGTAATGGGCCCGCGGACCAATTCACTTTTCCGGGGCCTTCCGTTTTGGGAGTACGTACGATACGTGATAGCTAAGGACGAGGTTGAGGACAAAGAGGTATTCTTGGTAGAAATTGTTGGCCCCCAGGCCTAGGTCGGCATAGAGTTTAAAGCAGAAAAGGAAATTGCCCAAGGTCAGGCCCGCGAAGACCAACAGGGAGGTCTTGCTTTTTATCCAATTTCGTAGGGAGTTTTTGGAAAACAAGGGGGTCAGGTCGTTTGCGAACAACTGGAAGAAAACGGGCCAGAGCAGCAGCAGCGGAAGTGCAAAAAGCCGCGATTCCCGTGCAAATGCCGTTAAAATGACAATCGGGGTGTTGATCATGGCGGTTATCCAAAAGGCCTTGATGAAGTCTTTGTCCCTCTTCTTTGCCCCCTTTTCCTTATAGTGAAAAAGAGTCAGATAGACAGGGAGGGCAAGTACCGCATATAAGGAGGTAATCGATTCTATGGTGTTTTTTCGGTTTTCAAAATTTTCGAGAAAGCACGAATACCTGCTCGCCATTTCGTTCTGGGCATGTCCTACCAGCTTGTTCGTCCATAGAAAAATACCGAGATAAACGAGGTAGGCCAATACCGGTACCAGTAGGTAAGCCAGTTTTTTTGCCTTTTTTCTTCCCGGTTCCCCATTGTTGAAAACCTGGTCATTGAAGGCCAAATAGGCCAAGGCGGGCAGCAAGATAAGGCTGGTTTCCCTTGTAATGGCCGAAAGGGTGAAGAGGATCGCGAACCATTTCCAACGTTGCTTGAAGAACAGGGTCAGCGAGGCAAATATCAAACAGTACTGCAAAGGTTCGTCATAGGAAAAGACGGGTGGGAAAAAGGCAAAGAGGATGGAAAAGGACGAAAAATAAAGGAGCATATTGGCCAAGGCCGTTTTTCTTGAGGCTTTGAGCTGTATTGAAAGCAGGTAAAGGAGAATTCCCGATGCGAACATCAATAGAAAGTTGATCAAGATAAAGGAATGGCCGGCCCTTATGCCCAGGTTTTTTGTGGCACCGTCAATCAATAGGGTCGTGAAGGGGCGCCGGGCGAAAGGCGGGAGTTCTTTGTGGTAGTCGATTTGGGATTGAAGAAAAACATGGGATATTTTTACGTTGTTTTCATTCAACATACTGTCTACCGCCGGGAGCATGTGAATGCAGAGTATGGATAAGGTGGCCGATATGGCGACCCAATAGGGGAGGAACCTGTGCGAAAAAAATCGGTAGAACATGTTTCTGGTCAACGGCGGTTTAATTCTAAGTGAAAATAGGTAATTTTAGAATCGAATTGCAAAGCAAAGAAGACTTAAATGAGCACGCCAGGCAACTATCAGGAATTTCAATCGACATTGGGGCAGGGGAAACCGTCTTCCGATTGGCCCGAAGCCTTAAAGGCCATGTGGTATGCGGCCAATGGTAATTGGGAAGCGGCCCACGACATAGCCCAGGAAATATATACCGATGTGGGTAGCTGGATCCATGCCCATCTGCACAGGGAAGAGGGCGATCGCTTCAATGCGGGATATTGGTATCGAAAGGCCGGGCGCCCCTACTGCAATGCCACTTTGGAGGAGGAACGCCGGGAAATCACCGTATTCGTGCTCTCCCTGTGATCCGTTTCTGCCCTTAAACGGTAATCGAGACGCCCTTTGAAAGCTGGTTCTTCGCCCCGTCGAAGTAAAAATCGATACGGCCCAGGTTAATACCGAAACAGCCTACTTGGTTGACCAGAATGTTACGCCCGTCCTTGTTGGGAACCACGGTGGGCTTATCGAGAAACGTGTGTGTATGGCCGCCAATGATCAAATCGGTGTGCCGGGTGTGTTGGGCCAGGTTCAGGTCACTCGGTTTCTTCTTGTTTTGGTAATCATAGCCCAAGTGTGATAAACATATGATCAAATCGCAATTGTGGTACTCCTTTAAATTGGTTTCCGTGTCTTGGGCGACCTCGAAGGGGTCCAAGTATTCGGTTTCCATATATAGCTTTTTCGTCACCAGCCCCTCCAATTCGATGCCGAGGCCATAGACTCCGATCTTGATGTCGTCTACCTCAAAAATCTTATAGGCCTGCACATGGCCGTCCATAATCGTATTCTTAAAATCGTAGTTGGCGGAAAGCAATTGAAAATTGGCATGGGGCATTTGGGCCAAAAGACCGTCGATACCATTGTCGAAATCGTGGTTGCCTATGGTGGCCGCATCGTACTTGAGC
Organism: Pseudozobellia thermophila; assembly: GCF_900141855.1. Classification (GTDB taxonomy): domain Bacteria; phylum Bacteroidota; class Bacteroidia; order Flavobacteriales; family Flavobacteriaceae; genus Pseudozobellia; species Pseudozobellia thermophila. The sequence goes on along the minus strand of NZ_FQYU01000002.1, from coordinate 366,837 downwards.
ATGCTCATCAATTTGAACTCCAACTCGCCCCCGTAAAAATTAAAATATGGGGTTCCCTGAAAAATATCGCCCGCGTCGAGCAAAAGGGTATTCGGATTTTCTTTTCGGATCGACGCTACCAAAGAGGCCCGCCGGGCTACCCCTCCGAGGTTGGCATATCGCGAATGCGACGCGGGAAAAGTATCGATGTGGCTGTGGACATCGTTGGTGTGTAGTATGGTGATGTGTTTCTTCATCGCACTGGAGCAAGAACCCAGTGAAAGGCCACCAAGGCCCAATAAGGTGGCAGCGGCACCCGCTTCGTGTATAAATTGTCTTCGTTTCATGGCTACTGTTCCGTCAATTTTATAAATCTGTCGTCGACCGTGGGGGCCACCGTATCAACTTTTTTGAAATAATCGATCATGGCATTCCGGATAAGGTAGTCGGTATCGACAACCTCTGTCGCGTCCTTAAAAAAGAACATGCTGTCGCCCCCCGAAAGGAGGTAGTTCGAGGTCGCCACCCTATAGGTTTTGTCCTCGTCGAAATCTTGCCCCTGTATTTTAACGGTCTTGACCTGATGGTCCCGGTCCAAAACAATTTGAAGTCCGGAAATAGGGTGGGCCCTTCCCGAATCGCGCAAATAATCGACCAATTTAAGAACGGATTTTCCGCCCAGTTCGGCCACGACGATCGAATTTTCAAAAGGCATGACCTCGTAGGCCGTTCTTGATGTAATGCTTCCTTTTGAGATACCGGACCGTATTCCGCCGTGATTGAGCAGGACGAAGTCGATTTCATGGCCGGTACGGGCCTTATAAATGGGGTTGGCCTCAGAAAGGACAATGTCGGCCATTAGGTTGCCGGCCGTGGTGTTGTAGGTTCCATCCGTCTTTGATATAGGGTTTGGGGCATAGGCCAAGGTACTGTCCAATACTTCGTCAACCCGATCGCGGTAAGGGGCGACAAAGGAATCTATCTCCTTCGAATCCGCAATATCCGCATCGATGCTAAGCTGCCGTCCCTCTATTTTTGAGAGTCCTATGGTGCTGTCCCGGCATGAACACGCACCTATAATTGTTATAAATGCAACAAAATGTTTTATTTTTAAAATCATATTTCATTTTATCTTAGCGCAATAATATGCAATGAGATTCTTTACATTTGTAAGACACTTCGCGCCTAGTAATAGTCGTTGTGTTCTAAAATGTAAAAGTACATGTTTAAGGGAATAAAAGATAAGCTTAAGTACAATTCGGGCGTAAAATTTTTGAAGCAGGAATTGGCGAAAGAGCTACCGACGGTTGACCGAAGCAGAGGTATTACATCGGTAGGGTGTATCGTTGATTTGGACAGTTTTGATGATGCCAATGTTTTCTACGAGTTTGTGGAAGACTACAATTTAAGGCCAAACGCCGTTAAAATTATCGGTTATAAAAGCTTTTACGACAAAAATTCGCCCTATTCGACCCCCGTTTTTTCGGATAAGGACCTGGGGTGGAACGGCAACATAGAGAACAGTTATGCTTTGGAATTCTTAAGCCGCGAATACGACCTTTTGGTCAATTACTATACCAAAGAGAACCTTTTGGTACAGCTCATGAGCATTAAGACAAAGGCGCGTTTTAGGGCAGGGTTCAAGGATGTGGACAAGGTTTACAACGATTTGATACTCGATGCGCCCCTAAACGACTTTAAGACGTTTAAAAAGGAATTAAAGAAATACCTTGGAGTATTAAATGAACTAGAATGATGAAAGAGCTAATCGGGACGGGGGTTGCGTTGATAACGCCCTTTAAGGAAGATTTGACCATAGATGTCGATGCACTGCGCAAAGTGGTCGATTACTGTATCGACGGAGGTGTGGACTATTTGGTGGTGTTGGGGACCACCGGGGAATCGGTTACCTTGACTAAGGAAGAAAAGCAATTGGTTATGGATACGGTTACCCTGGCCAATGCGGGGCGATTGCCCTTGGTCGTTGGGGTGGGGGGCAACAATACCCATGCCGTTATCGAGGAACTCAAAAAGCTCGACCTTACCCATTTCGAGGCGGTGCTTTCCGTTTCGCCCTACTACAATAAACCGACCCAGGAAGGGATTTTCCAACATTTCAAGGCAATCGCCGAAGCCTCCCCAAAACCGATCATACTCTATAATGTACCGGGCAGGACGGGAAGCAATGTATTGCCCGCCACCGTGGTACGGCTGGCCCGCGAGTCGCGCAATATCGTTGCCATTAAGGAGGCTTCCGGCAATATGGTGCAAGTACAGGAATTGATCAAGACCTGTCCTGGCGATTTTCAGGTCATTTCGGGCGATGACGCCACGGCCTTGCCAACCGTATTGGCCGGGGGGGCAGGTGTCATTTCGGTACTGGGGCAGGGATTGCCTTCCGAATTTTCGCAAATGATCCGTGCCGGTCTCAACCAACAGGTGGAAGAGGCCTACAAGTACCACTATGCCATGCAGGAAGGCATGCAGTTGATCTTTGAGGAAGGAAACCCGGCGGGAATCAAAGCCATCTTTGAGATCTTGGGATTGGCCAGGGCCACGGTACGCTTGCCCTTGGTCGAGGCTTCCGCGGCACTTAAGGGCAAGATCGAAGCCTTTGTAAAACCTTTCGTCAAGGTGGCTACAAGTTGATACGGGGCTTTCCTTTGGTCTTCCTAGGCCCTTGGGCGACATGCCAATTCCGGTAATTTCGGTTCCCCGGTGTTAAATCTTCCACAAAAGCATTGGTGCAAAGTTCCTATTGAACTAAATTAGGAGTTTTATTTTTTGTTTTTTATATCCGAAGGGAATCCGTAATTTTGCAAAATGTTTTTTAGAATGAGACTGTTAGCCCCTATTTTAGTATTCGCCGTTTTGTCACAATCGTGCAGCGAATACCAAAAAGTACTTAAGAACGAGGATGTTAAGGCCAAATATGACATGGCCCAGAAGTTCTATGAGGAAGGTGATATGAAAAGGGCCAACCGCCTCTTTGAGCAAATTGCGCCCAAGTATATCGGTAAACCCCAGGGGGAAAGGGTCATGTTCTTTCTGGCAGATACCTATTTTAAGAGAAAGGACTTTAATATGGCGGGTTACCAGTTCGAGCGCTTTGTAAAGTCGTACCCCAAGAGTGAAAAGGTGGTCGAAGCCTCCTTCTTTGGGGCCAAAAGCTATTTTGAGCTGTCGCCCAACTACTCGCTCGACCAGACCGATACCGATAAGGCCTTGATCAAATTACAGAACTTTATCAATGCCTATCCCGATTCCGAATATTTTGACGAGGCCAATGCCATGGCCAAGGAACTCACCCGAAAAAAGGAAAAAAAGGCTTTTGAAATCGCCAAACAATTCAATAAGTTGGGGAAATTTGACTTTACGTTCCTGACCCCGGCCGTAGCCGCGTTCGATAATTTTATTTCCGATTTCCCGGGCTCTATCTATAGGGAAGAGGCCATGTTCTATCGGTTTGAGTCGGCTTCGCACTATGCCCTTAACAGCTTTGAGGTTTTGCAAAAGCCGAGGTTGGCGGTGGCAAAGGAGCATTATGCGGCATTGAAGAAGCAGTTTCCCGAAACCAAATTTATGGAGGAGGCCGATAAATTATTAGAAAAAGTTAATGAAGAATTAGAGGGCTTCTCGCCACAGGGAGAGGCTAAATAAATCACTGTAACTATGAATATGAACGACTTGAAAAATTCCAAAGCGCCCGTTTCTACCGTAACCATCAACAGAAACGAGTTTGATGCCAAAACGGGCAATATTTATGAAGCGATCTCCATAGCCGCCAAACGTGCGATTCAAATCAATTCGGAGATCAAGAAGGAGTTGTTGGAAAAATTGGAAGAATTCGCTACGTACAGCGATAGTCTTGAGGAGGTTTTTGAGAACAAGGAGCAGATCGAGGTTTCAAAATTCTATGAAAAACTGCCTAAACCGCATGCCCTTGCCGTAGAGGAGTGGTTGAACGACAAAATTTACTACAGAAATACGGAGAAAGAGAAGTAAGATGCTATGTTGGGCGGTAAAAACATCCTTTTAGGCATTACCGGGGGGATTGCCGCTTACAAAACTACCTTTCTCGTTCGTTTATTGATAAAGGCTGGCGCCAATGTTAAAGTGATTTTAACGGAAAGTGCCGGCTCTTTTGTTTCTCCCCTTACCCTTGCCACCCTCTCCAAGAATCCCGTTCTTTCCTCCTTCGTCAATGAAGAAGGTGGGGAAGTCGATTGGAACAACCACGTGGAGTTGGGCCTGTGGGCCGACATCATGCTTATTGCCCCCGCTACGGCGAATACCTTGTCGAAAATGGCGAATGGCACTTGCGACAACCTTTTACTGGCGGCCTATTTGTCGGCCAAATGCCCTGTCTTCTTTGCCCCGGCCATGGACCTCGATATGTACCGGCATCCTTCCTCCAAATCGTCCTTTGAAAAATTACAGGCCTATGGCAATGTTATGATTCCGGCCACTTCGGGCGAACTGGCCAGTGGACTATACGGAGAGGGCCGAATGGCCGAACCTGAGGCTATCGTCGATTTTATAAAAAAACACCTTGCCCAAGGCTTGCCCCTTAGCGGTAAAAACGTCTTGATTACGGCAGGTCCTACCTATGAGGCCATAGACCCCGTCAGGTTTGTGGGCAACCATGCCTCGGGCCGTATGGGTTACGAGCTTGCCAAGGTCGCGGCGGGTCTGGGGGCGAGGGTTGTCTTGGTCTCCGGTCCTACCCATTTAAGTCTGAAGCACGATTCGGTACAGGTGGTAAAGGTGGTATCTTCCGAAGAAATGTACGATGCCGTACATTCGTATTATAAGGATATGGACGTCGTGATTTGTGCCGCTGCCGTGGCCGATTACCGGCCCAAGCGGATAGCGGACCAAAAAATAAAGAAAAAAACGGCCGAATTGACCTTGGAACTCGTCAAGACAAAAGATATTTTGTTGTCTCTGGGCGAACGGAAAAAAAAGCAGTATTTGGTCGGTTTTGCCCTCGAGACCGAGAACGAGATCGAAAACGCCAAGGCCAAGCTGGAAAGGAAAAACCTCGATGCCATCGTGCTCAACTCCTTGAACGATAAGGGGGCGGGATTTGGCCACGCTACCAATAAAATTACCTTCATAGATAAGAATTACGCCATTAATCCGTTTGAACTTAAGAGCAAGGCGGCGGTAGCCGAGGATATTTTTGCCGAAATCTTGAAACGATATCATGCGTAGTGTAGTTCTACTTATAGTTTTTACCTTTTTTGGATGCTTTGTCCGGGCACAGGAACTCAATTGTACAGTAACGGTAAATGCCGATCAGGTATCGCAGACCAATCAACAGATCTTTAAGACCCTGGAGCGCTCCCTCAACGATTTTGTGAACAAGACCAAGTGGACCAACCGCATTTACAAGGAGAACGAAAGGATCAACGCCCAGATGTTCATTACCATAACCAACTACGAGTCGAACCGCTTTGAAGGGAACATTCAGATCCAGTCTTCGCGGCCGGTCTTCAACACCTCTTACGAAACCCCGGTATTCAATTATAAGGACGCCCAGTTCAATTTTGAATATATCGAATTTCAACCCTTGATTTTCAATGAAAATGTGTTCGATTCCAATTTGGTAGGTGTTGTTGCATACTACGTGTACGTGATATTGGGACTTGATGCCGATACTTTTTCCTTGGAAGGGGGTACCGAATATTTCAGAAAGGCACAGGCCATTACCACCCAGGCCCAAGGCACCAGTTACTCGGGTTGGGACCAAAGTAACGACAGAAGCCGTTTCGAGCTGGTCGACAACCTGTTGTCAAATACCTATCGCGAATACCGTATCGCCATGTACAACTACCACAGAAAGGGATTGGATATACTGGGAGACAATAATAGTACGGGCAAACAGGTGATCGCCGGAACCATGAGACTGTTTGAAACCATGATCAAGAGGCGTCCGAATGCCTTTTTGATCCAAACCTTCTTTGATGCCAAATCCGAGGAAATACGAAACATTTTTTCCGATGGCCCCAAGGTGGATATCGTAAAGCTTAAAGAAACCCTTAACCGCGTAGCTCCTTTGTATTCGAGTACCTGGAACGATATTGAATACTAATTCCTTCAGTATGCATTTATGGATTATCTTTGCCGAACGCAAAGAATCGATAATACGTGCTTACAAACCTTTCCATAAAAAATTACGCCCTAATAGACAATTTGAACGTGCCCTTCTACGATGGGTTTACCTGTATTACGGGCGAAACAGGTGCGGGAAAATCCATTCTCTTGGGTGGCCTGTCCCTCGTATTGGGCAAGCGGGCCGATTTGTCTTCGCTGCGCGACAAAAACAAGAAATGTATTATCGAGGCCGAGTTTCAAATAGGGAAGTACAAGCTAAGGCCCTTTTTTGAAAAGAACGACCTCGATTATGACGATCTGACCATCGTGAGGCGCGAAATCCAGCCCAGTGGCAAGTCGAGGGCCTTTATTAACGATTCCCCGGTAACCTTGGATGTATTGACCAAGTTGGGCGATAGCTTGATCGATGTCCATTCGCAGCATCAGACCATGCGTTTGACCGATAGCGCCTTTCAGCTCAAGGTAATCGATGCCTTGGCCGATAACGGGGTACTTTTGGAGGAATATGGCGCCCGTCTTGCCAAGTTCAAGCAGGTTGTAAAAGAACTGGATGCCTTGGTCGATTTTCAGAAAAACGCCATAAAGGAACACGATTACAATAGTTTTTTATTGCAGGAGCTCGAGGCGGCCCCGCTCAAACCGGGTATCCTCGAAGAGCTCGAAGAGCAGTACGAACAGCTCAACAACGTGGAAAACATATTGGAGCTCTTGGCCAATGGATATCAATTGCTCAATGATGAGCAGGTGGGCGTGGTCAACCTCCTGGCCGAACTGAAACAGGTGTCGAACAAGCTTTCGGCCTACGGTACACAGTACGTCGAGTTGAACGGGCGCATACAGTCCCTGTTCATCGAAGCCGATGACATTTCCGGCGAATTTCAACGGCAACAAGAGGGGACGGAGGCCGATCCCCGGGCCTTGGAAGAAATTAATGCCAAACTTCAGCAGCTGTACGACCTCCAGAAAAAACATGGTGTCCAAGAGATTCCGGAATTGCTCGAGATCAAGGCGGATCTGGCCCAAAAAGTGGAGGCGGTAGCGAATATCGATTCCGATATCCAGGCCAAGGAAAAGGAGGTCGCCAAGGAAAGATCGGAACTGTCGAACCTGGCCAAAAAATTGAGCGAACGGCGACAAAAGGTGGTGCCCCAGCTCAAAAAGCAGTTGGAGGACAGCTTAAAGACCTTGGGTATGGCCAGTGCCTCGTTCAAGATAGGCCTAAGTCCGGCAGATGATTTCAAGAGCAATGGTACGGACGAGTTGACCTTTCTCTTCTCGGCGAACAAGGGCGGAAGCTATGGCGAGCTTAAAAAAGTGGCTTCCGGGGGCGAACTGTCGCGGATTATGCTGACCATCAAGTCGATCTTGGCCAAGTATGAAAATTTGCCCACCATGATGTTCGACGAGATCGATACAGGGGTTTCGGGAGAGATTTCGAACCGAATGGGGGAAATCATGCAGGCCATGAGCAAGACCATGCAGGTCTTTTCCATTACCCATTTGCCCCAAGTGGCCTCAAAGGGAGACCATCACTACAAGGTGTACAAGGTAGAGGAAGCCTCGGTCACCCATACCAAGATGAAAAAATTGGATGCGGAGGAAAGGGTGGTCGAACTGGCCGAAATGTTGGGAGGAAAGGATATTTCGGATTCGGCCATTGCCCATGCCCGACAGTTGTTGAATTGATAAAACCCCGTGAATCGACATAGAAGGCAGGTGCGGAAACCGATTTTAAAATTTGATGCCTCGATTTAATTACCTTTGTTAACATTTAAATATCTTTGAACCCTTAACCCAGTCAAATCTGATTACACATGTCATACAACTTACTAAAAGGAAAGAAAGGAATTATTTTTGGAGCGTTGGACGAGAATTCCATCGCATGGAAAACGGCCGAAAGAGTGCATGAGGAAGGTGGAGAATTTGTGCTTACCAATGCCCCCGTCGCCATGCGTTTGGGGCAAATAAAGGAACTGGCCAAAAAAACGGGTTCCGAGATCATACCGGCCGATGCCACAAGTGAAGAAGATTTGGCAAATTTGGTCAGCCGGTCCATGGAAATTCTAGGAGGTAAGATCGACTTTGTCCTTCACGCCATAGGAATGTCGATCAATGTTAGGAAAGGACGTGCCTATACCGACGAAAAATACGATTTTACCACCAAGGGTTGGGACGTTTCGGCTTTGTCGTTTCACAAGGTATTGCAAAGCCTTTATAAGGCCGATGCCATGAACGAATGGGGAAGCATCGTGGCCCTGACCTACATGGCGGCACAGCGCGTTTTTCCCGATTATAACGACATGGCCGACAACAAGGCTTATTTGGAATCGGTGGCCAGAAGTTTTGGTTACTTCTTCGGAAAGGAGAAAAAAGTGAGGGTAAACACCATATCGCAATCGCCGACGCCGACAACGGCCGGACAAGGGGTGAAAGGTTTCGACGGCTTTATCAGCTATGCCGAAAAAATGTCGCCCTTGGGCAATGCGACGGCCCTTGAATGTGCCGATTATACGGTGACCCTGTTCTCCGACCTCACCAAAAAGGTGACCATGCAGAACCTGTTTCACGACGGCGGTTTTTCCAATACCGGGGTTAGCCAAGAAGTAATCGAGCAGTTTTCATAGGGCGAAGGTGCCCTTGGCCTTGCGCTCCCTCCCGTATTCAATATGCCTCCCCGTGGAAGGGGATTATGGGATACTGAACCATACTTAGTTTAATGGATTTATCATTTTCCTTTATCGTTCCCGTCTATAACCGACCGGATGAAATAGAAGAACTATTGGCCAGTCTAATGGTTCAAACATACCGGTCGCCTTTTGAGGTGGTTATCGTCGAAGACGGTTCGACGGTCGGGGCGAAGGAGAAAGTGGACGGTTTTAGGGACCGGGCCGGGACTTCGATACGCCTTTCCTATTACGAAAAACCGAACTCGGGTCCGGGCGACTCGCGCAATTTCGGTATGAAACGGGCCAAGGGCAATTATTTTATCATCCTCGATTCCGATTGTATCGTTCCCGAAGGTTATTTGCAGGAAGTGGACAAGAGCCTACGGTCAAACTTTGTGCACTGTTATGGCGGACCCGACGCGGCACACCCCTCCTTTACCTTGATACAAAAGGCGATCAATTATGCGATGACCTCCGTTTTGACCACTGGCGGCATCCGGGGCCACAAAAAGGCGGTCGGAAAGTTTCAACCGCGTAGCTTCAACATGGGGATCTCAAAAGAGGCTTTTGAAAGTACCGGGGGCTTTGGCCTGATCCATCCAGGCGAAGATCCCGACCTGACCTTCCGCATTTGGGCGAAGGGCTACGATTCTAGGCTGATCGAAACAGCCTTCGTGTACCACAAAAGGCGGATCGATTGGAAGAAATTCTACAGGCAGGTGAACAAATTCGGGAAGGTTAGGCCCATACTGAATAGTTGGCACCCGCATACGGCCAAGATAACGTATTGGTTCCCTACCTTGTTCGTCTTGGGGTTTATAGTGTCCGTCCCGCTCTTCGTTGCCGGCATCAAATTGCCCATGTACCTCTACGCCGTGTATTATCTCCTCATAGGTGTCGATGCCTTGGTGAAAAATGGAAATTTGGCCATAGCCCTGTGGTCGATCTTGGCGGTAAGTATACAGTTTTTGGGCTATGGACTTGGTTTTTTAAAGTCGAGTATCTTGGTTAACTTTAGCAAGAGGAGACCGGAGGAATTGTTTCCTGAACTATTTTTTAAACCTGGGAATGTTGATAGTACAAAAAATTAAAAGCGGGCTGAAAAAGCGCAAGGTCAAAATATTCCTGATATTTTTTCTTTGCTCGGCCCTTATTTGGTTTATCAATAATTTATCGAGGTCGTACGTAGATGATGTGGTCTTCGATTTGGAGTACGTTAACGTGCCCGAAGGCTATTTGTTCGAGAGTGCTTCCAAATCGGAGGTCGACGTGAAGTTGCAGGCGGGCGGCTTTCAGTTTTTGCGCTTTAATTTTATACATAAGAAGGTTTTTATAGACCTTTCGTCCCTAGAGAAAAACGACAAGGGCTTTTTTGCGGCGCCCTCGACCTATCGGAAGCAAATTGAGCAACAGCTACCGGGTACCATGTCGCTGCTCGATATCGATAACGATACCCTCTTTTTTAAAATGTTGGCGGTCGAATCGAAAAAAGTACCGGTAAAGCCAAAAGTAGAGTTGAATTTGGCCAAAAATTACCTGCTCGATGGCGAAATGAAGGTGGTACCCGATTCGATTGTGGTTACGGGACCGATGGAGGAGATAGATACCCTTCGATGGGTGCGTAGCGAAAGGATAAGCTTACCGGATATGGCTTCCAGTTTCTCCGAAGAGGTAGATTTGATCCAATCTCCCGAACTCGAAAATACGACCTACTCCAGGTACCGGGTTACGATAACGGGCGAAATCGCGCGTTTTTCCGAAAAGGTTTTCAAAACGCGCATAAAAAAGGTCAATTTCCCGAAGGGAACCGAAGTGCGGACCTTTCCCGAAGAAGTACAGGTCTTGTGCAAGGCCAAGATAGAAAGGTTGAAGCAATTAAGGCCCTCTGATTTCGAGGTAACCGTAGATTACAACGATCTTGAAAGTTCCGATGCGAACACATTGCCCTTAAAATTGGCCAAAAGTCCCGATAGGATTCATGCGGCGAGCCTTTTGGACAAGGAGGTTGAATTTATACTAAAGCGCGAATGATCGTAGTAGGGTTGACAGGAGGTATAGGAAGTGGCAAGACCACCGTGGCAGGTATGTTCGAGGATCTGGGGGTACCCGTGTATAATTCGGACAAGGAAGCCAAGAACCTGATGCGGTCGTCCCCGGCCGTAAAAGAGGCCATCGTACGATTGCTGGGCGATGGGGCCTATGCCGGCGACCAATTGAACAGGGCGTATATCGCCGAACGCATATTCAACGACGAAGGCCTGTTGGCACAAATAAACGCCATCGTACACCCGGCGGTCAGGGCCGATTTTTTGGACTGGAAGCAAAGGCAAAAAGCCCCCTATGTGATACAGGAGACGGCTTTGATCTTTGAGAACAAGGCCCAGGATCTGTACGATGTGATAATCTTGGTGACCGCACCGGAAAATGTCAGGGTAAGACGGGTCATGTCTAGGGATGCCGGGGTTTCCGAAGCCGATGTAAAGGCACGCATCGAAAACCAACTCGGCGATGACGAAAAAAAGGCAACTTCCCATTTTGTAATCGAAAACCTTGATTTGGAACGGACTAGGGCCAGGGTAGGGCAAATACATGAACAACTCCTTTTGAAACATCCGTAAATATTGGGTTTTAACATTTTTGTTAAGGTTTGGTTAAACGTACATTTTGCTATTTGTTAAATCTTTAATTTTATATTGAAATGAATAAGAGGTTGTTTGTTCTTTTGGTGATTTTGATGAGCCTCTCGTTGATCGGAATCATTTTCGTTCAGAGTTTTTGGATCAAACAGTCCGTAGACGATAAGGAAGAGCAGTTTTCGAATGCGGTAATCGACATTTTGAACGAGGTTACCGATAAAATCGAAAGACGGGAGAGACGGGACTATTCCGAAAGGTATTTGAGCCAAATCGACAGCATAGGGGTAGAACCGAAAACCACTCCGATACGCAACTTTTTGTTTATTGATAAAGACTTGAATTCGAACGAGATACGTACCTATTCCCACGGAATACTCGAAGAAGATTACAATATAGCATCGACGTTCTTTGACAATAGCGATAGTGGTGATACGACCACGATAAAAAATTATACCAGTAAGCGGACCAGCATGGTTTTTAAGGAAAACTTTGATCTGGATGGTAAGAATATATCGTTGACGCCCATTCAAAAAATCGAAAAGATCGGGGGACTTACCTCCCTTGAAAAGGCTGCCTTCGACGATATGTTCATGGAGTACGCTAAAAAAGTACCTATTCACAAAAGGGTTTCAAAACAGGAAATCGAACTTCTTTTGGATCGTGAGCTCAAAAATCGGGGCATGGATATCGAGTACGAGTACGGCATTTACAGTAGGGGCTTGCCCACCAAGGTTAAGTCGCGAAAATTCAAGTTTGCCGAAAGTACTATCTATGAAGCCCCCATTTTTAAGGATAGTGAAGGCGAGACGAATTTTTCACTGCTTATCAATTTTCCCAAAAAGAAACGTTTTTTGATCAGTTCCATTATGGGAATGGCGTTTTTGTCGCTCCTGTTCATTCTGGTCATTGTCGCTTCCTATTCAGGAGCTATTTACCAATTGATACGACAAAAGCAGATTTCCGAGATCAAATCGGATTTTATCAATAACATGACGCACGAGTTCAAGACGCCGATAGCAACCATAAACCTCGCCGTAGAAGCGATCAAAAATCCGAAAATAATCGGCGATAAGGAAAAAGTACAGCGTTATTTGGGAATGATCCGGGATGAGAACAAACGTATGCACGCCCAGGTTGAAAATGTGCTGCGAATATCCAAACTCGAGAAAAACCAATTGGATATAAGTAAGGACAGGGTAGACCTGCACGACATAATCCAAGATGCCATAGCCCACGTAGAGTTGATCATAGCCGATCGAGGAGGCTCCATAGAGGCGCATTTGGACGCGGCTCGGAGCGAAGTCCTTGCCAACGAAATGCATTTTACCAACGTTGTCGTCAATATTCTCGACAATGCGATCAAGTATTCCCCGGAGGCGCCCCAGGTAAGAATATCGACCGAGGTGGCCAAGAATTTTATCATCCTTAAAATTCAAGACCAAGGTGCTGGTATGAGCAAAGCTGTTTTAAAAAAGGTCTTCGAAAAATTCTATAGGGAACACACCGGAGACCTGCATAACGTTAAGGGCCACGGTCTGGGACTGGCGTATGTGAAAAATATTGTAGAAGACCACCAAGGAGAGGTCTATGCAGAAAGTGAAAAAGGAAAGGGAAGTACGTTCTATATAAAATTGCCTTTAATTTAATTTAAAATTATGGAAACAATAAATAAGAAAATACTATTGGTTGAAGATGATCCGAATTTCGGAATTGTGCTGAAGGATTATCTTTCTATGAACGAGTTTGATGTGACATTGGCCAAGAATGGAATGGAGGGCTTTGAAAAGTTCAAGAAAGATAATTATGATATCTGCATCCTGGATGTCATGATGCCCTATAAGGATGGGTTTACCTTGGCCAAGGAAATTCGCGAAAAGAACGAAAATGTGCCAATCGTATTTCTTACCGCCAAAACGATGAAGGAAGATGTGTTGAAGGGGTATAAGGCCGGGGCCGACGATTACCTGAACAAACCGTTTGACTCCGAGGTATTGTTGATGAAACTCAAGGCCATTCTTCAAAGAAAGGCATCCAATACATTGGCCGATAGCAAGAAATTTGAATTTCAAATCGGTAATTTTCATTTGAATTCAAAGCTTCGGTTCTTGAAATATAAAGATGAGGAGGCCATCAAACTCTCCCCGAAGGAAAATGAATTGCTTCGTCTTTTGGCCCTTCATGAAAATGATTTGATGCCTAGGGAGTTGGCCCTCACCAAGATTTGGAGAGACGACAATTATTTTACCTCAAGGAGTATGGACGTGTACATCGCAAAATTGCGGAAGTACCTCAAACGCGACGATACCGTGGAGATTTTGAACATCCATGGGGAAGGATTCCGCTTGGTGGTAAAGGAAGAGGAAAGCTGATTTACTGCTATTGACGAATACAAAAAAGGGGGAACTGTCGAAGTTCCCCTTTTTTGTTAGGTCTTGTTCAAGGCCTTGACAATATGGGCCACGATAACCTCGGGATCGTCCTCGATAGAGACCGATAGGGCCGATCGGGGTACTTCCAAGGCCTCGAATTGGGAGCGCAAGAGTTCAGGAGGCATAAAATGGCCTTTCCTCTGTCGCAGGCGTTCCGAGACCAAATCGAAGGAACCTTCGAGAAAGACAAATTGAAGTTGCCCTTCGATTCCTTCCTTGAGCAGGTTTCGATACTTGTGCTTTAGGGCCGAACAGGCCACTACGGCGCCTGATTCGCGATGGTTTTTGGCCAATTGGTTCAATTCTTTCAACCATCCCTCGCGATCATTATCGTTCAGCGGATGGCCTTGCGCCATTTTGTCCACGTTTTCCTTCGGATGGAAGTCATCACCATCAAAAAAACGGAGCTTCAATTCCTTGGCCAAGAGTTTGCCGATGGTACTCTTCCCCGAACCTGAAACTCCCATAACAAATAAAATAGGCGGCTTTTTCATAATACTGGATCTAAATCGGTTATAATTTGAAGCGTCGGTGTTTTATACCCGTACCAATGCGTTTGTTCGTTTTTTTTGAACCACGTTATTTGCCTTTTGGCAAACCGCCTGGTGTTCTTCTTGATTTCGGAGAGGGCAAAATCAAGGGACCATTCGCCTTTAAAATAGTTGAAAAGCTCCCTGTATCCGACCGTTTGAAGGGCATTGAGGTTTTGGTACGGGATCAAACCCCTTGCCTCTTCGATGAGTCCCCCGTCTACCATCATATCTACCCGCTTGTTGATCCTGTGGTATAGGGTTTCCCGCTCCGAAGTCAGGCCAATCGATATGGTCTTGAACGGTCGCGGGTCGGTTTCCTTATTGAGAAAGGAAGAATAGGGGAGGCCGGTGCCGATACAGACCTCCAGGGCCCGGATAAGACGGTGGGGATTGGCCAGGTCTACTTTTTTGTAGTATACCGGGTCCTTTGTCCTTAGTTCTTCCTGAAGGCTTTCAATACCCTTCTCCCGCAGTTGCCTGTTGAGCCCGGTTCGAATATCCTTGTCTATTTTTGGAAAGTGGTTCAGCCCCTTGGTAACGGCATCGACGTACAATCCACTGCCACCTACCATGATAACGATGTCCTTTTTTTCAAAAAGACGGTCCAGCAGGGAAAGGGCATCGCGCTCAAAATCGCCTACGGAATAGGCTTCGTGAATGCTTTTGTGCTGTATGAAATGGTGCTTGGCCATAGCCAGTTCCTCTCGGGAGGGTACGGCCGTTCCTATTCCCATTTCCTTATAAAACTGTCGGGAGTCGGAAGAGATGATCTCGGTATCGAAGTGGCGGGCCAGTTCTATGGCAAGCTTTGTTTTGCCAATGGCGGTAGGTCCTATGACGGATATCAAGGTTTTTTCCATTATAGCTTGCTTCCACAATTGTAGCAGTAAATAGCGTCGTCCCTATGGCCTTCTTTGGCACAAGCGGGGCAGGCTTGGGTGTTCAGGTGCACGTAGCCCTTGTCGCCCGGACTTTTTTTCCCCTGGCCCTGTCTTCCGAATTCTACGGTAACGATACCCGTAGGAACGGCGATGACACCATAGCCCACAAGCATGATGAGGGTCGCGATAAACTGCCCCTCCGGTGTAATGGGGGCAATATCCCCGTAGCCCACGGTGGTGAGGGTAACAATGGTCCAATAAATACTTGTGGGAATACTTGTAAAACCGGCCTCGTCACCTTCTATGAGATACATTACCGTACCCAAGATTACCGATAGGATCAATACGGCGAACAAAAACACGGTAATCTTGGCCCTGCTGGCCTTCAGGGCCTTTTTTAATTGCGAGGCCTCGCCCAAAAAACGCACCAGCTTTAATATCCTGAAGATCCGCAAAAGCCTTAAGGAACGTATGGCCAAAAGTGCTTGCGACCCGGCAAATATGTATGAAAGATAAAGCGGTATGGTGGCCATTAGGTCTATGATTCCATAGAAGCTCAAAACGTACTTCAAAGGTTTCTTTATGCTAACTATACGGGCAATATATTCAATGGTGAAAAAAATGGTAACGACCCACTCCAAAATGAAAAGGGTTTTGTGGTACTCCGCATCGATACCCTTTACGCTTTCGAGCATAACGAGCAATACGCTAATGATGATCAGAATGAACAATAGAATATCGAACCACTTACCCATAGGGGTGTCGGCCTCGTAAATAATTTCATGGACTTTGTTTTTCCAGCCCTTTTCAGGTTTTCTTTCTTTCAAGACTTAGTTTCTTAACTCCAAAATCTTTACTACGCGTCTTTTTCGCAGGTAAGTTTCAATGATGTGCGTGGTGTTTTCATTGCCCTCCATGGGAACGATAATCGATTCTAAGATATGAATATTATTAATTTGATGGTTCAGGTCGTAATAGCCCAGCCCCTTAAAACTTCCATTTTTAATGAGTATCGCACTGTATTCACCTACTTCGCGGCCCTTATCGACAATAACTATGTTCTTATTATTGAGCGAATACTTTTCTACGCTCGCCAAAACCCTTTCGTTATAGGTTTCGGAAGCCTCCTTTTTTATACAGGCGCCATGGCATTCGCCCGATTCAACACTGGAACAGTTTTCACGGGCTTCCGATATGCCGTTTAGTTTGGGGCACAGTTCGAAGTCTTTGGTAAGCTTGAAAATAAAATTCTTTGCACCGGCCAAGCTGTTAAATGTGGCGAAGGCGCCGTTTCTTTCATTGGTCTTTTCAACGACCAGGGTATGGTAGCCATCGCTGTTGCTGTTTAGGGCTACGGTATAGGAAAAAAGTGATTTGGGGGGATTTTGGTTGAATTTCGGACGGTTTCGGTTAAGTTCTTCGTTCTCTTTCAAGAGGGCGACCAGTTCACTACCCGTTTTTTCGTACGTCACCTTCTTGGTGGCTTTTTGAAGCAGTCTGGATCGCCTGCCATTGTTGGTGAAATGCTGGTTGACCCTTTTTTTCATATTGGAGCTCTTTCCCAAAAACAATACATCGCCGTCTTTGTCGTGCATATAATATACCCCCGTTTCGGATGGGAGCGATTCTACGATGTCGAGTTGGCGGTCGGAAAGTTCGCCGTGCTCCTTTTCCCTGATTATACCCTTGATTATGGTTTTGTCGGAGTCTTTTGACAGCAAGATCTTGAACAGTTTAAGTGTGGCCAGTGCGTCTCCGTTGGCGCGATGTCGGTCGCTGACGGGAATGCCCAGGGATCGTACCAGCTTGCCCAAGCTGTGCGATTCGGCTTCGGGGATCAATTTTTTCGAGAGATCGACCGTACAAAGGGTCTTTCTTTCAAAGTTGTATCCCAGTCTCCTGAATTCGGTTCGCAGAATCCTGTAATCGAACTGTGCATTATGGGCCACCAGTACCGTCGAATCGGTAATCTCTACGATGCGCTTGGCTACTTCGTGGAACTTGGGCGCCGTACGGAGCATCTTGTTGTTTATCCCTGTTAAATTAACTACGAAGGGCTGTATTTCTTTCTCGGGATTGACCAAGCTGATAAACGTATCGACAACCTTGTGACCATCGAATTTGTGAATCGCTATTTCGGTAATGCCTTCCTCATTGAATTTTCCTCCTGTGGTCTCTATGTCGAGTATTGCGTACATTAAAAGGGTTTAGTCGTGTAAAGATACATTATAGGTTTTGCCGGCAAGGGACGAATCGCCAAAAAGCTAGTAATTTCTGGCTCCGAAGATACTACTGCCAATGCGTACCATGGTGCTGCCTTCTTCAATGGCGATCCTGTAATCGCCGCTCATGCCCATAGAGAGAATGTCTATGTCGGGAAGTTCGGTCTTAAGTCCGTCAAAAACCGATTTGAGTTGCCTGAACTCCCTGCGTATTTGTTTTTCGTCGTCGGTAAAGGTGGCCATGCCCATAAGTCCCCTGATGTTTATGTTTTCAAGGGATTTGAATTCCGGCGATTGTACAATGTTCACAAGTTCTTGTTCGTCCAAACCAAATTTGGTCTCCTCTTCGGCGATATGCATTTGTAACAAGCAATCGATGGTCCTGTTTTGGTCCATGGCCCTTTTGTTGATTTCCTTGAGCAACCTAAAGCTGTCGACCCCATGTACCAGCGATACGAACTTCGCCATGTACTTGACCTTGTTTCGTTGGAGGTGGCCGATCATATGCCATTCGATATCCTTTGGCAACTGTTCCCATTTATCGACCATTTCCTGTACCTTGTTCTCGCCAAAAATGCGATGGCCCGAATCGTAGGCTTCCATGAGAAGTTCTATCGGCTTGGTCTTTGAAACGGCGACCAAGGTTACGTGGTCGGGCAGGGTTTTCAGTATTTCCTGTAGGTTCTCTTTTACGGACATTTTTAGATGTAAGTATTTAAGTTCAGCGGATATGATCGATAAGGTTTTACAGGTTCACCAACCTTGGCCATTTGGGCCGGTTTAGGCATTGCCTCCCTCGATGGAAGGTGCAGGTCAAACAACGCTCGTCCGGGTATCGAAAGACGCGATTATCTGCAGGGCCACTTTAAGGGCCTTGGTCCCCTGCTCGAGGCTGACTATGGGTTCGGTGCCATTGGTAATGGCGTCGGCAAAGGTCTCCAATTCGTCCAAAATGGCATTGTTTTGCCCCACATCCGGATTCTCAAAATAGATCTGCTTTTTCTCACCTTCGGCATTTTGCAATATCATGTCAAAATCCCCGGGACTCTCAGGCGCGTCCTTCATTTTGACAACTTCCACTTTCTTTTCCAAAAAGTCTACCGAAATATAGGCGTCCTTTTGAAAAAAACGCGATTTCCGCATGTTCTTCAACGAAATACGACTCGAGGTAAGGTTGGCTACGCAGCCGTTGGCGAATTCTATTCGGGCATTGGCGATATCGGGCGATTTACTGATTACCGATACCCCGCTGGCATTGATCTGCCTCACTTCCGAATCAACGACACTCAATATGGCGTCGATGTCGTGTATCATCAAATCCAAAACAACGGGAACATCCGTTCCCCTGGGGTTGAACTCGGCCAACCGATGGGTCTCGATGAACATCGGATTTTTGATTTGCCGTTTAACCGCCATGAAGGCCGGGTTATAACGTTCTACATGGCCCACCTGACCCTTTACGCCATACTTTTTTTCGAGTTCAAGCAGTTCGTTGGCTTCCTCGATGGTGTGGGTGATCGGCTTTTCGATAAATATGTGCTTGCCCCTTTCAATGGCCTTTTTGGCACAATCAAAGTGGGAAAGGGTAGGGGTGACAATATCCACGACCTCCACCTCGTCGATCAGTTTGTTAATGTTGTCAAAATAGCGATAGCCAAATTCATCGGCCACCTTCTTGCCGTTAATGGCATCGGCATCGTAAAAACCGATCAACTCGTATTTTTTCGATTCGTGGAGCAACCGTAAATGGATTTTTCCCAAATGGCCTGCTCCTAAAACCCCAACTTTTAGCATCTAATTATATTTGCTTCAAAAATAAGGATATTTTTGGGTTTAATCTTTTCAATCTAATTTGAGTCAAAATCAAAAACTTATCCGTTTTGCCGTTTTCGAATATGAGAGGTGCACTTGTGATTTGATTAATTACGACCTAACTTTACCTTTCAAAAACCAAACCATTGAAAGATACCTTTAAACATAAGGGAATGCGCAACAAGCTCGCCGAAGTGTTGGTAGGCAAGGGTATTGCCGATACCAAGGTGCTTGGCGCCATCAAGACCATACCGCGACATTTGTTTATGGACAGCAGCTTTGAAGGGCATGCCTATCAAGACAAGGCCTTTCCCATTGCGGCCGATCAGACCATTTCGCAACCCTACACGGTTGCCTTCCAGACCCAGTTGCTTCAGGTGCGGCCGGGACACAAGGTGTTGGAAATCGGCACGGGAAGCGGGTATCAGACCGCGGTATTGTTGCACTTAAAGGCCAAGGTATATACCATTGAAAGGCAGCAAGAGCTGTTTAAAAAGACCAAGCTCTTTTTTGGGAAAATGGGATACCGGCCCAAAAAGACCGTTTTCGGTGACGGCTACAAAGGTCTTCCCGCCGATGCGCCCTTCGATTCCATCATCGTTACGGCAGGGGCGCCCGAGGTGCCCAAAGCCCTAATGGCCCAGTTGAAGGTCGGTGGCCGATTGGTGATTCCCGTTGGGGTCAATGAACAGGTCATGACCCTATATATACGAAAATCGGAAAAGGAATTCGAGAAGAAGGAATTCGGCTCCTTTCGGTTTGTTCCGCTCTTGGAAAACAAAAATTGATGTGGGTAATTTGACCGCCCGGGGCTAGTTGTTGAAGCTTTTTTTAATCCGGGCCAGGTTTCTTTTGTTGTCACGATCCTTAATGGTCTCCCTTTTGTCGTACAGTTTCTTACCCTTGGCCAAGGCAATCTTGACTTTTGCGAGCCCCCGGTCGTTGATAAAAAGGGAAAGGGGCACTATGGTCAATCCACTGGTCGTTACCTCTTTTCTAAGTTTTTTGAGTTCCCCGCGATTCAGCAGCAGCTTTCGTTCGGCCTTCGGTTTGTGGTTGAAGTACGATGCATGGGAATATTCGTCGACTTGCATGTTGACAACGAACAATTCGCCCTTGTCGTTGAATTCGCAAAAGCTCTGTGTAATCGAGGCCTTCCCTTCGCGAATCGATTTTATTTCGGTACCGGCCAAAACAATACCGGCCACATAGGTATCCAAAAATTCATACTCGAACTTGGCCCTCTTGTTTTTTATGTTGATGTTCTTTTGAACCATCCTACAAAAATAAAGGAAGTAGGGGAAATTTCAACTATTTATTGCAACAGTTCGAGGGGGCACACTTGAAAATGCGCTCAATCCCGCTCCTTTGGGCAATTGCAATTAAAATGAAGCCGTTGGGACGTGGCTATATCGTTGACAATGGTAACGATGAAGAGACTGCCGTTGTCGGTGTCGTCCATCTCGAAATACTTGTCCTCACCGATCATATGGTTGACGAATTGGGGCGTGGTATTGCTATGGCCTACCACCAAAACGGTTTTGTTCAAGTTGTCTTTCTTGAATTGTTCCACATCGATGGTCTGGGGTTCGTAGTATATGACATCAATATCCCGTTTTACCGATGTGGGGGCCGCTGTCATCGATGTCCTTTGGTAGTCGGTCGAGTAGATCGCATCGAGCTCTACTTCATCGAGAATCTCTGCCCAATGCATGGCCCTGCCCAGTCCGCTTTGGTTCAGTTCGGGATCGGGGTCCTCGGGGTTGGAACGGTCCTTCTCGGCATGGCGGATAAAATAGAAAGTTGATACCGAGGGCTCCGATGTAGGCGGAACCTCGTTTTTTTCATTATCTTTACAGCCTACAAAACATAGGAAAAATACTACAATATAAATAAGTTGTATTCTTTTCATGGTCGAAGACTCTTTTTTGGTTGAAAACTATTGCATAAATGTTAAC
The DNA here is from genome assembly GCF_900141855.1 of Pseudozobellia thermophila. Lineage (GTDB taxonomy): Bacteria > Bacteroidota > Bacteroidia > Flavobacteriales > Flavobacteriaceae > Pseudozobellia > Pseudozobellia thermophila. The sequence continues at coordinate 345,601 of NZ_FQYU01000002.1, read as the reverse complement.
TAAATTTAGCCTAAAAAAGTATGTTAAAGAGCTTGTTTTTGTTTTTTTGTGTATGTTGAGAACACTGCCCCTTCTTATTATCCTATCTTTTTCCTTATTGGCCTATGGGCAAAAGGAAGAGCGATTGCCTGCCGATCTGAGACAGCACAATTTGACCACCTACAATGCCAGTCTGTTCAACCCCGCGTTTTCTTTCGACAGAAACAATGCGGAATCGGTCGCTTTTTGGTCGAGATGGCAGTGGCAGGCCATAGATGGCGACCCCACCACTGTTTTTTTGAACTATACGCGAAAGCTTAATGGCAGGTCGGCGGCCGGGTTGGCCTTTTTTCAACAAAATACGGGGGTGTTCTTCAACACGGGCGGCGCCCTCAACTATGCCTATCAATTTCAATTCAACGAGCTGGTCAGGCTATCCGTAGGGCTCAATGTATTTGCCTTTCAACAAGAATTGGCGGACGATCGCTTTCAGACCGACCCCAATCTTCCATTGCCCTTGACATCGACCGTGGGCACTGATTTTATCGTGCAGATGGCCCCCGGGGTCAACATTTCGGTCGAAAGGCTAAGCCTAAGTTTGGCCTCGGAAAATTTAATCGATTATAATTTCAACGAGAAAGAGGGAAATACGGCGAAGGAAGACAAAATATTTATGTCTTTGCTTTCCTATGATTTTCCTTTGATGCTGGGCTCGGCGACGAATGCCTTTTTGCGGCCATCGATGTACCTGCGTACCATTCCCGGGCAATCCAACCAAGTAGGCTTCTATACCCTCTTGAACACCGACAAGTATTGGGGGCAGGTAGGATATAACAATTTTTACGGCTACGGAATCGGTGCAGGGGCCACCTTTTTCAAGCACCTATCCCTCGGTGCCCTGGTCGAACTTGGTACCGGGGCGTCGATCACAAAGGACACTTCCTTTGAACTAATGGCAGCTTATCTTTTGGGCAAGCCCGATCAACGGAACAAGGTAGTGGGCTTTGATCTCGAGAGCGATACCGACATTGTGATGGAACTGAATCCCGATGGGCAAAAGAAAACGGCGGAGGTCGAAGTACCCGAAAAAGCCGAAGAGTCGGCACAAACGGATAAGGAGGAAGCGAAACAAGCCAAAAAGGTTGCCAAAATCGAAGAAAAGGAAAGGCGTAAGCGGGAGAAATTCGTACGCGATTCGATAGCAAGAGTGGAGAAGGAAGCCGCCTTGGCCGCCAAGGCACTCCAAAAGGAACAGGATAGGGAGGCGAAGAAAATAGCGAAGGAAGCACAGGGCAAGGACGAGGAGGCACGAGAGGCCGAGTTGCTGGCCCGTAAACAGCAAGAACAGGCACGTCAACTCGATTCGATCAACAAGGCCAGGGAAGAACGGGCATTGGCTGAGGCCCGGAGCCTGGCCGAAAAGCGGAAACAAGATTCGATAGCGAAGGTCGAGGCGGCACGTCGTTTGGCCGAACGTGCCAAACAGCAAGAGGCCGATAAGCCCAAACAAGGAGAAAAATACGAAGAGGTCCAAACGGAAGACGGCTTGGAACCCGGCTATTACTTGATTGCCAATGTATTTGGCACCAAAAAGTATTTTGAGGCCTTTATGTCCGACTTAAGGAGCAAGGGTATGGATCCCGGATTCTTTGTACGAAGTAAAAACAACTACCACTATGCCTACCTCGGGCGATTCGATACCATGCAGGCGGCAAGGGCGGCAAGGGACAGCAACTTTGGAGGAAAATACACCGGAAAAACCTGGATATTCCGGGTCGTCGGAAAATAACGGGGAATCAGGCTTCGGTAGGAAATAGAAAGCTTAGGGGGCTTATAAGAACAAGCCCGATGTAAGTATAAGTACCGGCAACCTACCTTTTGATTTCTTTCTTGACCAACAGGTCGAGATAGGCAATGGTGTTCACGAGGTATTTTCTGTCCCTTGTTATCGTGGACATGGCCACGGCCCCTTGGATCATGGTATAAAACTGTTTGGCAAATTGCAGGGGAGGAACGGCTATCTTTAACTCCTTGTTTTCAACACCCTTTTCCAATACCGAGGCGATCTTACGTTCGATTTCCTTGATCGTTTCACGGCTTGCATCGGCGAGCGGCTTGTTGTTGTGCTGGGCGTCGACCCCCGTGTTCAAAACCGGACAACCTCCCAGGTCGGCCGTAAAGACATCGTAGTGCCGATAAAAGTCGGTAAGGGCAAAAATCTTGTCCAACGACGTACCTTCGGTCGCCAATACTTCATCGATCTTGGACAATAACTTTTTACTGCTGTATTCAAATGCCGAAAGGGCCAGGGCTTCCTTGTTTTCAAAATTACCGTACAAGGCCCCTTTGGTCAGGCCCGTAGCTTTGGTCAGGTCGCTCATGCTCGTGCCGACATACCCTAGTTTATTAAATATCGGCGCTACGGTCTCGATAATATAGGCCGTGGTTCTTTCAGCTTTGGTGGTCATGGTTGTGCAGTTTTATACGAAGATAGAAAAATTATATACTGTATGGTATCTTATTATGTCAAAAAAAAGGCACCTTTATTAAAGATGCCTTGATCAAATATATCCGTTAATTCCTACTTGACGAGTTCCGCTTGGTTTCTGAATACGAGTTGGTCTTCAAACGCATCGATAAGTACGATACTTTCGGGTGAAATACTGCCTTTCAGCAATTCTTTCGAGAGCTTGTTGAGCACTTCTTTTTGAATGACCCGTTTTATGGGCCTGGCCCCAAATTGTGGGTCGTATCCCCTTTCTGCCAGATATTCGACGGCCTCATCGGTTGCGTCTATGGTAATGTGCTGCTTGGCCACGACTTTCTTCAACTGGTCGAGCTGCAATCTGACAATTTTGGTAATATCCTCCCTGTTGAGCGGGGTGAACATGATTATATCGTCTATTCGATTCAAGAATTCAGGTCTGACCGTTTTCTTCAACAATCCGAGTACTTCGACCCTTGCGGCTTCCGAAGCGCTATAGATATCGTCGTTGTTTTCAAATTTCTCTTGAATAATATGGCTTCCCATATTACTGGTCATGATAATGATCGTGTTCTTAAAATCGGCCACCCGGCCTTTGTTGTCGGTCAGCCTGCCTTCGTCCAAAACCTGTAACAGGATATTGAATGTATCGGGGTGCGCTTTTTCGATCTCGTCCAGCAAGACCACGGAGTAGGGCCGTCTTCTTACCGCTTCGGTCAACTGGCCCCCTTCGTCATAACCTACGTATCCTGGAGGAGCACCTACCAAACGGCTTACCGAATGCCTTTCTTGGTATTCGCTCATGTCGATCCGGGTCATGGCGTTTTCGTCGTCGAACAGGTAGGCGGCCAATGTCTTGGCCAATTCGGTCTTACCGACACCCGTGGTACCCAAGAAGAGAAAGGACCCTATAGGACGCTTGGTGTCCTGTAAACCGGCCCTACTGCGGCGAATGGCATCGGAAACGGCCTGGATGGCCTCTTCCTGGCCGACGACCCTCTTGTGCAGTACATCTTCCAGTTTTAAGAGTTTTTCCCGTTCGCTTTGGAGCATTTTGGTTACGGGTATCCCCGTCCACTTGGCCACTACCTCGGCAATATCCTCACTGGTGACCTCCTCTTTGATCAGGGTCTCGTTTTCTTGTTGTTCCTGAAGCTCTTTCTGCAGTTTGTCCAATTGCTCTTGGGCTTCCTTTATCTTGCCGTAGCGAAGTTCGGCCACTTTACCGTAATCGCCGTTGCGCTCGGCCCGTTCGGCTTCCGTTTTATACTCCTCGATATCCTGCTTGGTTTTCTGGATGTTGTCCACTACCGATTTTTCGCTCTCCCATTTCGCATAGATCTCGTTTCGTTCTTCCTTGAGGTTGGCCAGGTCTACGTTGAGTAATTTTAGTTTTGCCTTGTCGTTTTCGCGCTTGATGGCCTCAATCTCGATCTCCAATTGCATTATTTTGCGGTCGAGTACGTCGAGCTCTTCAGGTTTCGAATTGATTTCCATCCGTAGTTTCGAGGCCGCTTCGTCCATGAGGTCAATGGCCTTGTCCGGCAAGAAGCGATTGGTGATGTAGCGTTGCGACAATTCTACGGCTGCAATGACGGCATCGTCCTTGATGCGTACCTTGTGGTGTGCCTCGTACTTCTCCTTGATACCCCGCAATATGGATATGGCGCTCTCGGTATCGGGTTCGTCGACCGTCACCTTTTGGAACCTTCTCTCCAAGGCTTTGTCCTTTTCAAAGTACTTTTGGTATTCGTCCAACGTAGTGGCCCCGATGGCACGCAATTCGCCCCTTGCCAAGGCGGGTTTCAGTATGTTGGCCGCGTCCATGGCACCTTGACCGCCACCTGCGCCGACCAAGGTGTGGATTTCGTCAATGAACAGGACGATGTTGCCATCGGAAGAGGTAACCTCCTTAATGACCGACTTTAAGCGCTCTTCGAACTCTCCCTTGTACTTGGCACCCGCGATCAGGGCCCCCATGTCTAGGGAATAGATAACCTTGTCCTTTAAGTTTTCGGGTACGTCGCCCTGCACTATACGGTGTGCCAGGCCCTCGGCAATCGCCGTTTTACCGGTACCGGGCTCACCGACCAACATAGGGTTGTTCTTGGTCCTTCTCGAGAGGATCTGAAGAATTCTCCGAATTTCCTCGTCGCGGCCGATGACCGGATCTAGCTTGCCGCTATCGGCCAATTGGTTCAGGTTACGTGCATATTTGTCCAGCGCGTTGTAAGTCTCCTCCGCACTTTGCGAGGTAACCTTGCTACCACCCCGAAGTTCCGTTATGGCCGCCTTCAGGTCTTTTTCGGTGGCCCCTTGGTCTTTTAGTATCTGGGCGATCTTGCTTTTCGACTTCAATATGGCCAAAAGCAGATGTTCTATGGACACGTATTCGTCACCCATTTTTTTGGCGATGATACTGGCCTCGGTAACGGTCTTGCCGGCTTCCCTGGATAGCATGATGTCGCCCCCGGAAACCTTGGGGAAGCTCTCGAGCTCTTTGTCGAGAATCTGCTTGAGCATACCGACGTTGATGTTCAGTTTTTTGAGAATAAAGGGGAGTACATTCTCATCTACTTCCCAAATCGCCTTGAAAATATGCTCGTTCTCGATCTGTTGGTGGCCCAAACCCTGTGCAATTTGCTGGGCCTGTTGTATCGCCTCTTGCGATTTTATGGTGTAATTATTAAAATTCATATTCTTATATCTTTAGCTTATTGTTTACTTTTGAGGTGGATAGGTCAAGAATCTTACCAATGTATCCCGCAAGACAAAATGTCTGCTTATCCCAATAAATACAAGACATTTCGGCAGGTCGGGGTATTTTGGTTTTATCAATTTTTGTTTTAAAAATAGAAGGAAATGGGACTTTTTAGTGGATTTTTCGGAGGAAGTGGAAAAGAGGGCGGCGAATCGGGTTCCAAGGTGCCGTGGCTTGCCCTTTCACGCCTCGAACAACTGGACGATATCGTCGAAAAATCGCATTCGAGACCACAGGTGATTTTTAAGCACTCCACTACCTGTGGAATAAGTAGGATGGTCTTGAACATGTTCAATCGCAATTATGGGCTTTCGGAAGGCCAAATGGATTTTTATTTTTTAGACCTGCATCAATTTCGGGATGTGTCGGACGGGGTGGCCACCCGGTTCGGAATCGTGCATCAATCTCCCCAATTGTTGGTTGTCAAGAACGGAACGGTCGTCGCCCACGATTCGCATGGGGCCATTACCGATCTGCAATTGGACACCTTTGTGTAACAAGGAATGAAGGCCCCAAAAAAAAGAAAGGTCGGGGGCAGTTTTTTCTTCCTTGGGCAGGCCCGGCCTTGGCCCGGAACCGTATGTAACTGTGTCGCTATTTAATGGTTTCGAGGGCGGGGAGCAGCTTGGTGGAAACTTCGCCAAACCCGATCCGGACATCTTTATGGGCACAGTAGCCCCTTAAAACTACGGTGTCGTTATCCTGTATAAATTTTCGTTCACTTCCGTCATTGAGCTTTACCGGCTTGGTTCCCTGCCACGATAGTTCGAGCATAGAACCGTAGGCGTCGGGCGTGGGACCCGAGATCGTGCCGCTGCCCATCATATCGCCGCTGTTTACCTTGCACCCGTTTATCGTGTGGTGCGCGAGCTGCTGGGCCATGGTCCAGTACATATACTTAAAGTTCGATTTGGTAACGGTAGTGGGTATGCCGGCCTCGGTCAGGATGTCTACCTCGAGATTGATATCGAAGCTATGTTTGCCGTTAAGCCTCAAGTAAGGCAGTGGTTCGGGTACTTGAATAGGGCTATCTACCCGAAAGGGTTCTAGGGCGTCCATGGTTACTATCCATGGCGAGATCGACGAGGCAAAGTTCTTGGCCAAAAAGGGGCCAAGGGGTACATATTCCCATTTCTGGATGTCCCTGGCGCTCCAATCGTTGAACAATACCATACCAAAGATGTAATCTTCCGCCTCTGACACGGGAATGGGTTCCCCCATTAGGTTGGCATCGGTGGTGATAAAGGCCATTTCGAGTTCGAAGTCCACCAGTCTTGACGGCCCGAAAACGGGTTGGTCCGAATTTTTGGGTATCGTTTGCCCTAGGGGCCTGCGCACCGGGGTCCCGCTCGGCACTATGGTCGAACTGCGCCCGTGGTAACCGACCGGAATGTGGAGCCAGTTGGGAAGCAGTGCGTTCTCGGGGTCCCTGAACATTCGGCCAACATTGGTGGCGTGCTCCTTGCTGGAATAAAAATCGGTATAATCGCCTATTTGGACCGGAAGTTGCATTTCAACCTCGTCCATCGAGAACAAGACCGCCTCTTTATGGCTGTCGTTGTTTTTTAGTTCATCGTTCGAAACATCGAAAATTTCACTTATCCGGTTTCGTACGGCCCTCCAGGTTTTCTGTCCGTCCGAGATAAAATCGTTCAGCGTATCCTGTAAAAAGATATCGTCGGTGAGCGGGATATCCTTAAAATAGCCAAGTTGGTGCAGGGCACCCAGGTCTATGGCGTAATCGCCTATGCGGGTACCGATGGTGATGATATCGTCCCGTGTGAGAAATACGCCGAAAGGTATGTTCTGAATCGGAAAATCGGAATCCTTGGGTACCTTCAACCAAGTTTTTTTCGTAGGGTCGTTCGCTAGTATAGGCATGGGCAATTGTTAATTTTTATTTGATAAAATGCTAACCAAATATATTATTTTATAGGTATTAACGAGGATCAATTCGTACTTTTGCAGCTCATTTAACACAATATTGACGTATGCAACGCGACAACCGAATTTTTGATTTGATAGCCGAAGAGAAAGAACGGCAAAAAAGTGGTATCGAGCTTATAGCTTCAGAGAATTTTACCAGTCCGCAAGTAATGGAAGCTGCAGGCTCGGTATTGACCAATAAATATGCCGAAGGCTACCCGGGCAAGCGCTATTACGGTGGGTGCGAGGTCGTGGATAAGATCGAGCAATTGGCCATAGACCGAGCAAAGGAACTTTTCGGTGCTGCCTACGCCAATGTTCAGCCCCATTCGGGGTCCCAGGCGAATGCCTCCGTGTATCACGCCTGTCTAAAGCCGGGCGATACCATTTTGGGCTTCGACCTTTCCCATGGGGGACATTTGACCCATGGTTCTCCGGTGAATTTTTCAGGTCGCTTGTACAACCCCGTTTTTTACGGAGTGGACAAGGAAACGGGCGTATTGAACTACGACAAGATCCAAGAGATCGCCGAAAGGGAAAGGCCCAAGTTGATTGTTGCCGGGGCTTCGGCCTATTCGAGGGATATGGACTTTAAACGTTTCCGGGAAATTGCGGATAGCGTGGGAGCATTGCTCATGGCCGATATCTCACACCCGGCGGGCTTGATCGCCAAGGGTATTTTAAACGACCCCATTCCACACTGTCATATCGTTACCACGACTACGCACAAGACCTTGCGCGGTCCGAGGGGTGGACTCATCTTAATGGGGGAGGATTTTGACAATCCGTTCGGAATCAAATTGAAAAACGGTAAGCTTAGAAAAATGTCGGCCCTGTTGGATTTGGCCGTTTTTCCCGGTAACCAAGGAGGGCCATTGGAACATATTATCGCTGCCAAGGCCATTGCCTTCGGGGAAGCCTTGACCGATAACTTTCTGCATTATATGCTACAGGTAAAGAAGAATGCCGAGGCTATGGCCGCCGCATTTGTGGCCAAGGATTATCATATAATTTCGGGAGGCACCGACAACCATATGATGCTTATCGACCTTAGAAACAAGGATATTACAGGGAAGGATGCCGAAAAAGTATTGGTACAGGCCGATATCACGGCGAATAAGAACATGGTGCCTTTTGACGATAAATCGCCCTTTGTCACCTCGGGTATCCGCTTTGGTACGGCGGCCATTACCACTAGGGGCCTAAAGGAAAAGGACATGGCAACCATTGTTGACCTCATCGACGAGGCATTGACCAATGCCGATGACCTATCCAAAATCAACAATGTGAAGAAAAAGGTGAACGATTTGATGAAAGACCGTGAACTTTTCAACTTTTAAGGCCGATTATCGGTAGGGTAACCCCACTACAAAAAAATCCGCTATGTCGTATGACTAGCGGATTTTTTGTTTTGATGCATACCTTTTGGGCCATTGCATCAAAGGTGGATATAAAAAGGCAAAAATTTTCATTCGGTGTTGAGCATCAACAAATCGCCGTTCTCCAAATGGGAGGCACGAAGGTCGTAGATTATGGCATCGTCCTCAGATTCGAAATACAGACCCCAATAATTGAAATAATCTTTCTTGGTGTGGCTGGCCTCAATGGTCCTGAGGAGAATATTCTCTTCCGATTGGTCTTCCTCGAAAACGGGCACGTAAATTTCGTAGGGTGTTTCCGATAGGCCCTTGCTGATATGGACATAGTGCTTGCCCATTTCGCTCAAAATATTATCAAGCTGTTCGGCGACACTTCTTTCGTAGATCTTATTGATGATGATCCTGGTATCCTTAAATAGAATGGACAACTCCTCGATATCTATGGAAACCGGATTCTCCCTTCTGAATTTGTCCAGTACGGAGACAAAGGAAGAGCTTCCTTGGGAAAAATTTCCCCAGGTACCCCGATTGAAATGGAAAAGCATTTCGACCAGGCTAAGGTTGCATTCCAGCTCAACGGCCAAGTTTATGCCCATGGTACTTGAAGCCCAATTGCGCACCGTGGCTTCTGAAAAGAAATACTTCTCTAAGCTTTTTCTAAAGGACTCAATTCCTTCCAGTTTCAAATCAATATTGAAACCTCCGGATGAATTGTTTTCGAAATTATCTGGAAATGAAGGCATAAACATATAGTGTAATACAATTGACTACCAAAAGTAAATTGATATGTTGCTATTGGTACAAAGAAAAACCCCAAAAAAAATGGGGTTTTTCTTTAAGCCAGGCCCTTGTGGTTATAATGTGTTGGTTTGTAGTGTTTTGCGTGCAATTTCTACGCGGGTGGGAACTAAATAAATCCTCTCTTTCGAGCTTCTTCGATCAGGGCAAAATCATTGCCGTTCTCGACCCCGAAAATGACCTTTAATTGTCTTTTTCTGTTTTCAACGGTGGTACTGGCCGCGGCCACGATGGAAGAAATGTCCTTGGTTTTGGTTCCGATGGACAATTGGTATAGAATTTTTTTATCGCGTTCGTCGATTTGATCCTCGTTTGCCATTTTTCGCCGTATGGCCTGAAGGGCGGCGGCGGTATAGTAAGGAGGTTTGGCAAGCACGGTCTTTACCATGTCCTGCAAGGTTTTTTCATCAACTTCCGATTTTACCATATACCCGTCGGGGTTAATGACCTTGAGAATGTTGTTGATCCGGTAGCTGTCGCTGAACGAGGAAAGAAAAACAATCTTGGAAGTGGGGGAGATTTGTTTGGCCAACAGCCCTAGGTCCTCACCACTCCTGTTTTCCTTCGCACTTTCCGGAAACATCGAGATGTCGAGCAATATAATGTCGTAAGGCAGTCGTTTTGAGGAGCTCTCTATTTCTGCCTTTCCCTTTTCGTAACTTGCGGCCGTATTGACGACTACCTTGAAATCATCGAATTCGGTGGCTTCAAGGGTATATTTGTAACCCAGCACTATCATTTCGTGGTCGTCGACTGCCAATATGCGTACTAAATCGTCATTCATCGTTCTATTTCTTGGGTATTAGGTTAGTTCTTCCTCCTTGGGTCGTTCAACTTTGGTGTTTTGGGGTGTAGCAATGGGTACCTTGAACCAGACCTTGGTGCCTTTTCCCGGGGCGCTTTCAATATGCCATTGGCCATTTAGTTTTTCGATTCGGGAAGCCATGTTTCGCATTCCGATTCCCTTCTTTCCCTTTTTTTTGGCGAATCCCTTGCCGTCATCGGTAACGGTAACCCTTAGTTCGTTGCCCCCGGCGTCTAAATTAAGCCAAACATTCTCGCATTGGGCGTGTTTGACACAATTCTGCAAGCTTTCTTGTATCAAACGGTAGATATTGATTTTTGTTACCCCTTTAATGCCGTCCCAATCAAAATCCTTGTTGTAGTCAAAGGTATAGTTGAATTTTCCACTTACCTGTACGGTTTCCAACAAATCTTCGATCGAACGTATAAAATTATTTATTTTTTGGTAAGCGGCGTGACTCAATTCGTGCGAAATGGCACGTATTTCCTTTTCAACGTCCTGTAAGGCATCAATGGCCTTTTTCCGCTGAAGCTCGGACGCCTCGTCTTGCTTTTTGTTCAACCCGGTCAATACCATACGGGCGCCTAGCATGCGGCCCAAAACACCGTCGTGCAATTCTTCCGAAATCCGTTTTTGTTCAAGTTTTTTTCCTTCCTCTACCTTTTGGTTTTGGGCAAGCATCAGGTTAAAGATCTCTTGGTTGGCGGCCTGCTGTTCTTGTTGAAAGCGCAATTTTTGGTTTTTTACGCGTTGGTCAAGTATAAAGTAAGACATTATACCCAATAAAAGTACGGCAACGGCAATACCCGTCCACAACTGTTTCTGTCGGGCCAAGAGCAGGTTTTCGGCAATAAATTCGTCGGTTTCAAAACGAATGCGGGCAAATTTGTTGCGTACCTGCCTTTCTACCTGCTGTAGGCTGTCGTTAAGGGTAATGTATTCCTTGGTATAGGCGCTTGATTTTTCGGGCTCCAATTTGGCCATGAGCTGCAGGTCGAGAAGTATCCTTTCGTTGTTGTTGGCCTGCTTGGCGTACTCCTTGGATTTTTTGGCGAAGGCAAGGGCCTGTAAGGTGTCTTTTTGGGTCAAATTGAACTCGGCAAGGTTGTAATAGGCCCTGGCCAGCCCGGGAATATTGTTAATGCTGTCCAATAACCTGATAGACCTTTCGATATCGTCGGCCACATCGACCTTGGGGTCTGATTTAAACTTACTGTACGCCCAGTGGTTTAGGGCCAAGGCATAAAGTTTTGGGTCGCTTTGTCGAAACGATTTTTTTTCCAATACCTTTTCAAAATAGGGCAGGGACTCTTCGTATCGACCCTGTTCTTGATAGACCACGCCGATGTTGTTGTTCAAGCTGGAATCAAAGTGGTTTTCGGTTTCGATTTGTTCTTGGTATTCAAATGCGGTCTTGTAATACTCTATGGCCCGTTCAAATTCCTTAAGTTCCTTTGTGACCGAACCCAAATTGTTGTAACATAAATACAGTTGTTTGGCCTTTTTCAGCGGTTTTAAGATTTCAATGGCCCGAATGGTATTGATTTCGCTTCCGGTATAGTCCCTGACCGCCGCCTGTGTTATGGCCATGTTGTATAGCATTCTGGCACTTTCGAAGTCGCGGTCGAGCCTTTCGTATATTTTTTGTGCCTTTGAATAGTTGTAAAAGGCACTGTCGGGAAGCGCCCGGTTGTTAAAGAAGATGGCCCTGTCCCAAAGGGCTTCGGCCCAAATCACGGAATCCTGCCTTTTTTGGGCCAGGCTAATCGTTTTTAGGTTGAGCCTGTTAAACCTTAAAGAATCCTTGAGCTTGAGGTAGGAGTATGAAATTTTGGATGTCAACACCGTTTGTACGGAATCGTTATAGAGCTTGTCCACACTTTTCTCGGCCTTTGTAAGGTAGTCGATCCGTGCATTGCGATCCAGATGGCTGTTCCGGCCTTGGTCGATCCATCGGAATATGGAGTCAACGGTCTCATTTTTACCGCTATGGTAAGGTGCGTCGGTTCTGCTTTGCCCACAGTTTGAGGCCAAAAGCCCAAGGAATACGGTCAAACAAACAATTTGATATGTAGAAAATCTTGGGAGCATTCGGGTTTGTTAGGTACAAGGTATAAAAAAAGCCTTAAATAAACATTAAGGCTCTTTTTAAACTATATGGAATGATACTATCCGTTGTCTCTTTCGTCTGGGCGTACATCATCGCCGTCGGTCGCAGCATCGATGTTCAACTCGTATACGGCGTCAGTCTCTTCCAAATTGGTTTCGGCTTCACAAGAGAACATTCCGATTGCCATTACTACTACTGCGAAAATACTTGCTACTCTTTTCATAATTAAAAATTTTAGGGGTTATTTGTTTTTTTCTTGCTGCTAAACTACTGCCAGCGGGCAGAAGACAAAGAGTAGAAATGTAAGACAATAGTAAACGTCCCCAGTTTATGAGTTAATGGCTTAATTCTGTGAGTATTTGATCAATTTAAGGAAGAAATGGCGTTTTTTGACAGTAATTGCTTCAATTGATCGATGTTCTTGCGGTAAGATTTTGAGAAGGGCAATTGTTTTTTACCGTGTTTCAATGTGCATACAGATTTGCCATAACTTATTCGCGAGATGCAATTGGTATTTACGATATAACTTTGATGGATGCGTACAAAATTTCTGGGTAATTGATTTTCAAAGGTCTTTAACGTTTTAAAGGCATTGATTATTGCTCCGTCTTTCATAATGAATTCCGTAGCGTTGTTATCGGCTTTCAGATAAAGGATATCATCGGTGTCGATATATTGAAAGTCGCGATATGAACTTAGGCACAAGGTTTGGGGCTCTGGGGTGACCGGAACCTGTTTTTTGAGCCGAAATATCGATTTCCGAATTTCAAACTCGTTATAAGGTATCAGCCAATAATCGAAAAAACCGTTTTTGATGGCGTCGTAGGCATATTGTTTCCCCTTGGCCAGTCCTATGATTATCGGTAAATCGTCCAAGTATTGGTGCAACTCCATAACCATTTTGAAATATTCATAGGCCTGCCCGTTTAGGTGGATAAAGACAATATGGGGAGAGAATTTAAGTATAGCGTTGATCCCTTCATCGCTGTTACGGGCCTGCGAAGTGCAAATAAAATCGCCGTATTCTTCCAAATAATGTTGCAATTGCAAATTAGAAGTTGCATCAGAATCGATTATAGTATATTTATACTCCATCTGTACGATACGATTTTTGTGCAAATTAGTTATAGTAAGTTAGAGGCGAACCAAGTAATTCCCCAGAATATTTGGGGATTTTTCTCTTAAAAGCCTGAAAATTAAGAAGTTTGAAAGAAAAAACCTTCAAAATGACAGATTATTTGTAAGAAAATCTTACAAGTGTCGAAATTCAAGGTTTTTTATGCCCTTTTTATGCCCTTTACTTTAGGGCAAGTCGGCAAAAAAAAGGGAGGAGGCATTCGGGTGAAGCCGGGGAAATTTGATAAAATGAGTGTGCCCTTTTTCCGGATATGGATTTTTCAAAATTTAAAGGCCCGAGGTGGGGTAATTGGCTTCCGTCCCTACCCGAAATGTTCCGGTTGCCTTTGGGGAAATACTTGGCGCGATACGGTCAATCGCATAAAGTGCCCGCGCTCCCAGGCAATGTTGCGCACGGTATGGAAGGGCCATAGGGCTGGGGCAGGGACTATGGATGAAACATTTTTTTTACTTCTTCGGGAATGCGCACCGGTTTTAAACTTTTTGAGTTCAACAGGCACCATTCGGTCTTGGAATGCAATAAAAGCTGTCCCGTTCGGGCGTCGTGCATTTCAACGATCCGTTCAGATCTGGCTCCCTTGCTTTTTGAGATATAGGTCTCAATGTTGATGACATCCCCCAATTTGGCGGCAAACTTATAGGTGATGTGATGGGTCATAACGACCCAAATACTGGTATTTCGAATTTCCTCGGGACAGACCTTGAGCCAATGTTCCTTGGAAATATCCTGTATCCATTGTACATAACGTACATTGTTTACGTGGTCTAGCTCATCGAGGTCGTCCTTTTCTACAACTAAGGTCTTTTGGTATTTTTGCATTTACTTTTTTTCAATAATGACCTCGAACATTTTGTCCCATTCCTTTCCGGTAACGAAGAAGGTTTTACGCCCAGGATGGTAGGCTATTCCATTGAGTACGTTGTCGGTGTCGCTCCATGTCGCGTGGTGGGTGACCTTTGCGCTTAAGCCGCTGAAGTTGATTACGCCTTCGATGGCCCCACTTTTGGCGTCGATGATCATGACGCTCGGTTTTTGGTATACATTGGCGTAAATTTTGCCGTCTACGTACTCCAATTCGTTGGCGCTGTCGTTAATTGATTTGTGGGTAACGGTTTCAATGGCCCCTTCCTCTACCAAGGTGTCGGGATTTAGGATCCATATTTTTTCGGTACCGTCACTTTTGAACAAGCTCTTTCCGTCGTTGGTCAAGCCCCAGCCTTCCTTGCTTTTGCCGTATCGGAAACTGTCTATTCGCTCCAAATTGTTTAAATCGTAGATAAAACCTATCCCGCTCCGCCATGTCAACATATAAATTTTGTTGTTCATGATGGTAATGCCCTCGCCAAAGTAATTGTCTTCCAAATCGACCTGTTGAATAGGTTCCCCGGTCTTCCAATCTACCTTTCTCAAAGAAGACCGGCCCTTTTTACCGGTGCTTTCGTACAGGGTGTCGTTGTGAAACTCCAAACCTTGGGTGTAGGCCTTGTTGTCGTGGGGGTACTCGTTGAGTATTTTGTAGGTGTAGATTTCCGGTGCTTTTGGTGAAAGCAGTTTTATATCCTTGGTAACCGCTACCGTTTGGTCTTCGTATTTGATCTCGGCCTTTAGGGTCTTGTCGCCCAAGGTGGGGGCTTCCAAGGTCAGTTTGCCGTCCCTTAGTTCAAGTGGGTTTCCCTCAAGAAAATAGGTAACCTCCCCTATATCTATGTTCTTCTTGTTTTTTATGGATACGGCAACGCTTTGGTTTTGTTGAAATTTTTTGCTGTTGGAAGCCAGGTCTATTTCGAACAGATCGGCGGGGGAGGGGTCTCCGCCACAGGCCATAAAAAGAAACAGCAAGCTCGTTGAGAAAAATTTTAGGGTATTCATTGGATTGTATTTTAAAGTCGTTGGCGACCGGATATAATGGACAAAAATAACGAACTCCCGTCAATATTTGAATATAAAATAAGGGGCGAAACGATTGTGTAAACCGCAAAAGGTTGTATATTTGCGGCCGGGCAAGTCCTACACGACCAGCTCCTGTAGAATCCCCCAGGGCGGGAACGCAGCAAGGGTATATGGTTGTAGCGGTGCGATGTAGGTAGCTTGCCTTTTTTTTGTGTCTTTTTTTTAAGGCCGGCCTATAGGTGCCTTAGGTATCCCCAAGGTGGTAGGCCCACGGTTTTGCCTCTCAATTTTTACTTCACATCTCCCTATTTTATTTGTTACTTTGCACGCATATGGAAAAAAAGGTGGTACTTATTACCGGAGGATCTTCGGGTATCGGAAAGTCAATAGGTCTTTTTTTAAAATCGAAAGGGTTTAAGGTTTACGGAACAACCCGGGATTTGAACAAGCACCCCGATTTTGAAGTGTTCGATCTGCTCGAGCTCGATGTGACCGATCGGGAAAGCATCGATAGGGCGGTGCGTCAGGTAATCGATTTGGAGCAACGTATAGATATATTGGTGAACAACGCCGGAATGGGCATTACAGGTGCCATCGAAGAAACGCCGAACAGTGAAATACAACGGGTTTTCAATACCAACCTGTATGGTCCGATAAATGTGTCCCATGCGGTACTTCCGCAGATGAGGGCCCAACAAAGTGGCTTGATCATCAATATCACCTCGATAGCGGGGTATATGGGGCTGCCCTTTCGGGGGATCTACTCGGCTACAAAAGGGGCCTTGGGCCTTGCTACCGAGGCCCTGAGGATGGAGGTCAGGGGCTTTGGCGTCAAGGTCTGTACACTTGCTCCCGGGGATTTTAGGACCAATATCGCCGCAGGTAGGTATCATGCCCCGGTCAAAGACGACTCTCCTTATAAGGAAGCTTACATGGCAACCCTTAAGATGATAGATGATGATGTCGATAGCAGCGGCGACCCCATTGCAGTGGCAAAAAAAGTATGGGAGATCATTGAAACCAAGCATCCCAAGGTTCATTACAAAGTAGGGGAGCCCTTGCAAAAATTTTCGACCCTGCTCAAGGGGCTCTTGCCTGATAAACTCTACGAGAAACTCTTACTTAAGCATTATAAATTGTAAATTCGTGGTTTCGGGCAAAATAGACCCTTGTTCAAACTTTAATCTAATTCTAAACCTAATAAAACAGTACGAATGAAATTTTTTATAGACACAGCAAATTTGGACCAGATTCGTGAGGCGCAACAATTGGGAGTGCTTGACGGGGTTACCACCAACCCATCTTTGATGGCCAAGGAAGGTATTACTGGTAGAAACAATATATTGAAGCACTATGTGGATATCTGTAATATCGTGGATGGTGATGTTTCCGCTGAAGTAATTTCTACCGAATTCGATGAAATTATCAAAGAGGGCGAAGAATTGGCCGAGCTTCACGAGCAGATTGTCGTTAAGGTCCCCATGATCAAAGATGGGGTAAAAGCCCTTAAATACTTCTCGGATAAGGGAATACGTACCAATTGCACCTTGGTTTTCTCGGCCGGACAGGCCCTTTTGGCAGCTAAGGCAGGAGCCACCTACGTATCGCCTTTTATCGGTAGACTGGACGATATCTCTACCGACGGCCTAAATTTAATTGCCGAGATCCGTCTTATTTACGACAACTATGGTTTCGATACCCAAATTTTGGCCGCATCGATCCGCCATACCATGCACGTACTGGAATGCGCAAAAATCGGTGCCGATGTAATGACGGGGGGACTTTCTTCCATTACAGGTCTTTTGAAGCACCCCTTGACCGATAGTGGTTTGGAGAAATTCTTGGCCGATTACAAGAAAGGCAATCAGTAGTCTTAAACGCTTGCATGAAAATGAAAAGGGAGGATTTGTCCTCCCTTTTTTGCGTTTATAAGGGCCCGTACAAATTGGCAAAGGCATCGACGATGACGTCGTCTTTGGTAACGATGCATTTGTTGAGCGGGTAAATGATCAGGGCTTTGGTCAACTCTTCGAAGTTGGGGGCCCTAAACTGCTTTGTGGGATCGAGGTTTGAACTCTCCATAAGGGCCTTCCACTGGCCTTCCTCGGTTTTGATATTGATGCCGATATAGGTGTATTTGGGTTTTTCGACAGAGAGTTTGGCGATCCTCCGCTTGATGTTCTCGAAATGGGCCCGGTCGATACCCGACCAAAAATAAAAGACGGCATTCTTGTCCTTTGCTATTTCGGGCAATGAAACTTTTTTGCCATCGACATCCAAAACCTGTACGGCGGGTATCTTTTTATTGGGTTGAATGTTCTTGATCCCTTCATAGAGGGCATTGATTTCCTCGATATGCCGGTTGTTGCTCGACAATTGATGGAAGCCCCGGATGAATTCGTCATTGTTTTTCTCCGAATCGTGTACTTTGAGCAGGTAGTCAAAGGCCACATTCCTAAAAAGGTTGTCCTTGAGTTCCTTTTCCTGTACCAGGCTGTCTATTATATGCAGCTTGTGCTGGTTGAAGTGCAATTGGTTGCGGACGATTTTTTGCTCTATGTCACAGGCACGGGCGCACGTCGTATAGCTCAGGTTGCCTATATGGTTCTTAACAAAGTTGTAATAAGGACGCAGATAGGTCAGGTCTTTATCGTTAAAGGTAAGCTGGGTCCGGTAATCGTAGAACCCGGCGGGCAACTCGTTGATGACGTCGTTTTTGGTTCGCCCTTTGTGTCGAAAGGGGTAGACCTCCTTATACATGTTGTAATTGTAAAAAACACTGGTCCTGGCTATCTTTTCCTCCTTTTCCGATAAGTTGGCGTCCATCATCAAATCGGCCAGGGCTTGTAGTTTCTCGTCTTTTAAGGAATCGATTTTTCCTGCAAATTCCTCGGCTTCGAGAAAGTAGTAAGAGCGTATTACGTTGGCTTCCTCCTCATTGGCCAAAAACAGTTCGAGAAGAAAATTGTTGATTTCCTCGCCTCGGCCACTAAAGATAAGGGACTCGTCAAAATCGACGGTGTTGAGCCGTATAACGATACTGTCGCCCTGTTGAAGGTAGATGTATTGAACCTCCGGTTCGTGGTTGAAGTGGTACAACCCCTCGGAAAGGGAATCCAGGTCAAAAGAAAAACGGTTCGTTTCGTCCAGCCTTGCAGAATCTATGACTTCATCCCCCTTAAAAAGAACCACATAGTTATCTGTGGGGTTTACTATTTCGCCTGCAAAATAAACTTTTTGGGAAACTTCCTTTCCCTTACCACAACCAACCAATACCAAGAGAAAAAGAAAGAGTAAATGTTTATTCATATGTCATATATCTGCCGTATGCCTAACAAAATTAAACAACCCTAGGGGCTAGGCTGTTAATAGTGAGTTAAAAGTTAGGGGGTTAAGTTAATGATTTTGGACGAATGGTTTAGAAACAAAGATTATTGGTGCAGGCATATAAATTTCTGTATTTTTGCACGGATTTTAAAAAGGGAGCCCTATGTTATCAGTATCGAATTTATCCGTTCAGTTTGGTAAGAGAGTTTTGTTCGACGAGGTCAACGTAACGTTTACGGAAGGAAACTGTTATGGGGTCATCGGCGCAAACGGAGCCGGAAAATCGACTTTTCTTAAAATACTTTCAGGTCAAGTGGAACCTACCTCGGGGCGTGTGTCGCTTGAACCTGGTAAGCGGATGTCGATCTTGGAACAGAACCACAATGCCTACGATGAGGCAACCGTCTTGGAGGCCGTGGTAATGGGTAATAAGCCTCTTTTTGCCATTAAGACCGAAATTGATGCCCTATACGCCGATTACAGCGACGAGAATGCCGATAAGATAGGGGAGTTACAGGTACAGTTCGAGGAAATGAACGGTTGGAACGCCGACAGCGATGCTGCGGCCCTCCTCTCCAACCTAGGCATTTCGGAAGACCTGCACTTTACCACCATGGCCGACATGGACTCAAAACTGAAAGTAAGGGTATTGTTGGCCCAGGCCCTTTTTGGCAATCCTGACGTTTTGATTATGGATGAGCCTACCAACGACCTCGATTACGAAACGATCAGTTGGTTGGAAAACTTCTTGGCCGACTATGAGAATACGGTGATAGTCGTCTCCCACGACAGACACTTTTTGGATACCGTATGTACCCATATCGCGGATATCGATTTTGGCAAGATGAACCTGTATTCGGGCAACTATACCTTTTGGTACGAGAGCAGCCAGCTTGCCGCAAGGCAGCGGGCGCAACAAAATAGAAAGGCCGAGGAAAAAGCCAAGGAGCTTCAAGAATTTATCGCCCGTTTCAGTGCCAACGTGGCCAAGAGCAAACAGGCCACCTCGCGAAAAAAGATGCTGTCGAAGCTTAAGGTCGAGGACATCAAACCATCGAGCCGTCGATACCCGGCCATAATTTTTGAGAGGGAAAGGGAGGCAGGAGACCAAATTTTAAATGTTGAGGGATTGTCGGCCACGACCGAGGATGGCGATGTGCTCTTCCAAAACGTCAACCTGAATTTGGCAAAGGGAGATAAAGTGGCGGTCATTTCAAAGGATTCGAGGGCGACCACCGCCTTTTACGATATAATCAACGGTCAGCGAAAAGCCGACCAAGGAGAATTCCAATGGGGGGTAACCACCACCCAATCCTATTTGCCTGCCGATAACTCCGGGTTCTTTACCGAACCCATCAGTTTGGTCGATTGGCTCAGGCAGTGGGCGAAAACCGAGGAAGAGCGCGAAGAGGTGTACATAAGGGGCTTCTTGGGAAAAATGTTGTTCAGCGGGGAAGAGGCTTTGAAAAAATGCACCGTACTCTCAGGAGGGGAAAAGGTAAGGTGTATGTTGAGTAGGATGATGATGATGAGGGCCAATGTGCTGATGCTCGATGAGCCCACCAACCATTTGGACCTTGAGAGTATAACCGCCTTTAACAATTCGCTCAAAAACTTCAAGGGTACGGTCTTGTTTACTACCCACGACCACGAGTTTGCCCAGACGGTTGCCAATAGAATTGTAGAATTGACGCCCAAGGGCAACATTGACAGGTATTTGTCGTTTGAAGAATATATGTCGGATAAAGTATTGAAAGAGCAGCGCGAGAAAATGTACGCCGGGTCTTTCTAAGATGCTTTATCGTCCTAAATTCTTACATCATGAAAACCTACAATCTGTTCTGTGCCTTATTGGCACTGGCTATCATTGGTTGTACAAAATCTGATGATGGCAGTAATCCCACCGACAATAACAAAGGAGTAAAAGCTTCGTATTCCTTGATTTTGAACAATAAGGGCACCCTATCGGGCCTTGATCTTTTGGTGCAAGGCGAAGAACTTTCCGTGAGTGAAACGGAAAGCTCTTTTGAGGTTGCCGAAGAACCACAGTTGCGTTTTCAAGGCGACGGTGTATTGGGTTTGTATTATACGAGAGGAGATTGCCGAGGCGAGATTACCGTTCACGATTTTAACGAGGGGCGCGCGCACACCTATTCGGTCTTCGACGATTTGGAGCCTTGTGGGCTCACCGCAAATTCCATTTTGACAACGGCGACGGAAATTTATATCGCTTACGAAACGGAAGTATCGCCAAAGAAGAAAAAATACTATGTAAGGGTACTTGATGCCACTTCGGACGAGAATGGGGGCATCGATGTGCTTCTTGATGAAAAACCCCTTCAAATGGCCTTTGCCAACAAGCGGCTCTTTGTTCTGACCTTGGATGAGGACGATACGGGCAAAAATGGATTGGCCGTTATCGACTCCAACACGAAGGCCGTTATCCATAGCGAGGTGCTGTCAACAGGCGCAAGGACGATCTTTACGGGGGGCGAAGGGAATATAATCGTAGGTTACGACGGCCTGCACTTGACCATAGATGGCACTACCTTGGCTATCACTAGCACAATGTACCAAGAAGGAAGCGAACCCAACTTTGCCCAGGCCTTGACAAAAACATTCGACGACAGCGGTAAAATGTACTACGATATGATAGCGGATAACCACAGTGTTTATCCGGTAATTTCCGCCGTGTATGACTTTTCGAACAACGCTGCCGTACTATACGCCTATGAAAACTTTCTTACCGAAACACAGCGAAAATTTGAATACGCGATAGAGAGTACCACCATGGTGTCTTTTGATGAAAATAACAACTACATACTGATAGGGTATAAGAAGACAGGGAGCAGCGATAAAGGGGGACTCCTAAGGATCAAGCCGGCGCCCGACCCCAAGCTTATCGATAACCTGGATACCGAAGGGGTACCCTATGCCATTTTTATCGATTAGGTGCGGCCCTTTTCTTTCTTTCTTTCTTTCTTTCTTTCTTGGGGTTGTTTGAGAATCGATTCCTATGTGTTGTAGTATTTGCTGTCCCATATGGCAGGACTAAAGTTTTTTCCGAGGGCGAAGCCGTAAAAAATTACGACCGATGCCATGCACTTGAACATAAACAGGAAAATGATCCAAAACTCGGCGCTGCTGTTGTTCCTCGAAAACAAGCCTTCGGGAATCATCAGGGTGAGCAAGTAACTCAGTAGCGCAACCACCAGCGTTAGGTTTACGATGCTCTTGAAGGGCCACATAAGCCATTTTCTCAGAGGGTGGAGGTCGTTGCCCCATTTGTGGATCAAATAGAAGTAATCGTTGCCTATGGGCGCAAACAACAGTGGGTCGTCCTTGTCCTCAAGTTTAAAGAGTTTGGAAGGGGCCAGTATTTTTAGTCCATTGACCTCGGTTTGATGGATTCGTTCGAGTTCCCTGATTTTTGTAATGGCTTCCGGGGGTATTCTTCCCTTAAAATAGGAAGAGGCTAAAAAGCGCAGTCGGTAGTCGATGCAAATCTTACGGATATGGTCGATATGGTATATCTTGTCCGTTTCCAATAAATCAAAGTCGAAGCGGTTGGCGGCTTGGGGCGTACCATCGGCGATGGTGTTGCTTATTCTTTTGCGCTCAGCTTCGTTTTCCTGTAAAATCCTTCGGACTTCATCGAGTAAATGGGCCGAAGATTCCCTAAGGGTCCGTTCACGGTCCAGTTTATCCTTAATGTTGGTCTTTCTCAGCATCTCCTTCTTTTTTTTGCATTATACTCAAAATTAGCGATTTCACCCTGCGATTGAGCTTGGCCCCGCGAATTCAAATGTTAATAATATGTTAAAAATTAAAAAATATCATTAATTTTTTTTGTAAACCCCCTGCATTGATCGTTATTTGTCGACAAAAGTTGCCGTTCATCGGGTTTTTAGTTAAAATATTTAACCAATTCGAATGAAATTACATACAAGATTCCTCGTATTTCTTTTTCTCGCCGTAACCGGTATTACTTCTGCCCAGGAGAACTTCTCAAATGGGGGCAAAAATTCCATAATCAACACTACGGCGCATTCGGAGCGTCATAAAACCCTGTTGGCCGTCATGAAGGCCACCGATTTGGAAGAGCTTCTCGATCAATCCGGGCCTTTTACCGTTTTTGCACCTTCCGATTCGGCCTTTGAAAAGCTATCGGGAAAGTCCGTTGAGGATTTGATGGACCCTGAGAACAAAAAGGAATTGAAGGATTTGTTGACCTACCATATCGTGGCCGGCAATCTATCGGCTTCGAAAATCTTAAAGGCCATGTGCCGGGGCCGGGGCAAGGCGACCTTTACCACCGTTAACGGTGATGATATCACCGCAACCATGGAAGGCCTTGACATCGTACTGACCGATGGTTATGGCAACCAGGCCAAGATAGTCGTGGCCGACTCCAATCAGTTGAACGGCGTCATACACGAGATCGACAGTGTCATTCTACCCCAAAAAGTCAGGTCTTAGCGCAGTTCGGCGCCGAGCTCCTGCTCATAACGCTTCTGCAACTTGTCCATTATTTTGTCGATTTGCTTATCGGTCAACGTACGTTGGGTGTCTTGCAGTGTAAAACTAACGGCATAGGATTTTTTGCCTTCCGGAAGGTTTTTACCTGTATAGACGTCAAAAAGGCTGATTTGTTTCAATAGCTTCCGTTCCGTTTTAAGGCCAAGTTCATACACCTGTTGAAAGGAAACGCCCTCGTCCAACAATAGGGCGAAATCGCGTTTCACCTCGGGGTGTTTGGGGATTTCTCGGTAAAGTATGCTGTTCTTGCTGGCAAGGGCTATGACGTTGTCCCAATTGAAATCGGCATGGATTACTTCCTGCTTTATGCCCAATGCGTTTAATATATCCTTTTTGACCAAGCCTAGGGATACAAGGGGTTTTGACTTTAAGGATAACGTGATGCCTTCCGATAAAACCGTATTTTCGGTAGGAGATGGCACGCTTTGGGCGATGCCCAAGCGCTCGAGTATGTTTTCTACAACGGCCTTTACGAAAAAGAAGTCCGATTTCGTGTCCCCGCCGATCCAACTGCCGTTATTTCGGTTTCCGGTCACAAAGAGGCTCAGGTGCTTATTCTCTATTCTTTCGGCCGCGTTTTGATGGTAGGTCTTTCCGAATTCGAAGAACTTGAGGTTCTGCTTTTTTCTGTTGATGTTGTAGGCCAGGGCCTCCAAGCCCGAAAAGAGCATGGATTGCCTCATTACCGATAATTCATTGCTCAATGGGTTGAGCATGGTAATGGGGGCTCCTTCCTTTTCATCGTTCAACAACGAACTGTAGTTGGGTGAGCTCAAACTATTGGTCATGATCTCGTAGAAGCCCGTCGAGGCCAGTTGGTCCCCGATTTTCGATTGCAGTTTGTGGTCGTCGAATTTCGAAACGGGTGCCACGGAGGCATTTATCTTGTTCTTTACACCGATATTGTTATAGCCGTAGACCCTGAGTATTTCTTCGATAACATCTACTTCGCGCTGCACATCGACCCTGTAGGAGGGTATCGATAGGCCGAGTCCGGCTTCGGTAACGCTTTTTACCTTAATGTCCAACGAAGCCAGTATCGACTTTATGGTGTCTTGCGGTATTTTTTGGCCGATAAGCGAGTAGGTTTTTTCGAAGGTCAGAAAAACCTGGTGCTCTTCGATTTTTTTGGGGTAGAAGTCCTCTACATCCGAAGTGATGTCCCCTCCGGCGATCTCTTTGATCAGCAGGGCCGCTCTCTTAAGGGCGTATTCGACATTTTCTATATCGATGCCCCTTTCGAACCTAAAGGAAGCGTCGGTGTTGAGTCCGTGTCTTTTGGCGGTTTTGCGTATGGAAACGGGATCGAAGTAGGCGCTTTCCAAAAATATCGAGGTGGTCGATTCCGTTACCCCGGTATTGATTCCCCCGAAGACGCCCGCTATGCACATGGGCTTTTCCGAATCGCAGATCATGAGGTCGTCTTCGTGCAATTCCCGTTCCTCGCCATCGAGGGTCATAAACTTGGTGCCGGCGGGCAAGGTCTTTACGATGACCTTTTTTCCGTGAATTCGGTCGGCATCGAAGGCGTGCAAGGGTTGTCCTAGCTCATGGAGCACGTAATTTGTGGCGTCGACCACGTTGTTTATGGGCTTTAGTCCTATGGACCGCAACCTGTTTTTCAACCAATCGGGTGAAGGTTGTACGATAAGGTTGCTCATCGTTACCCCACAATACCTAGGGGCCAATTTGCTGTTTTCGACCTCGACTTGCATTTTCAACGAGCGATTATCGACGTTAAAGTTGCTGATCGAGGGGGTGATCAATTCCTTATTGATTTCCTTTTGTCTCAACCCGGCCTTCAGGTCCCTCGCCACGCCGAAATGGCTCATGGCGTCGGCGCGGTTGGGGGTAAGGCCTATGTCGAAGACCTCATCGTTTTCTATCGAAAAGACCTCCGAACACGGGGTGCCGGGCAACAGGTCGTCGTTTAATACCATGATGCCCTCGTGATTGTTGCCCAGGCCGAGCTCATCCTCGGCACAGATCATGCCTTCGCTTATTTCGCCGCGTATCTTCCCTTTCTTGATTTTCCATGCTTCCCCTTCGGGAGTATAAAGTGTCGTGCCGATGGTCGCTACGGGTACTTTTTGCCCTGCGGCCACGTTTGGGGCCCCGCAAACAATGTTTAGGGGGGTGTCTTGTCCAATATCGACCGTGGTAATTTTCAATTTGTCCGCATTCGGGTGTTTCTCACATGTGAGGACCTC
The DNA here is from genome assembly GCF_900141855.1 of Pseudozobellia thermophila. Lineage (GTDB taxonomy): Bacteria > Bacteroidota > Bacteroidia > Flavobacteriales > Flavobacteriaceae > Pseudozobellia > Pseudozobellia thermophila. Next base: position 320,254 of record NZ_FQYU01000002.1, on the reverse strand, counting down.
GCCCACAACAATGCCCTTTAAACCTCCCTTTATCGATTCGAAGGGGCTAATCCCTTCAACTTCAAGACCTAGGTCGGTAAGTAATTCAGCTGTTTTATCGGCTTCCCAGTCCAGCTTAAGAAATTGTTTCAACCAGTTGTATGAAATCTGCATCGGCTAATTTTATTGGGCGCAAAGGTAAAACATTGCGGTAAGACATTCAACAAGGTGCATAGCTGAATTATTTATTTTTTTGTCGTAAGTTTTAGGCTCGATTTTGGCACAATGGCATTTGATTTTTAGCGGGGGAGTAAACGGATTGCGGGGTTCAAAGGGGGATTTTTAGCCTTCCCCTTACAGGGTTACGACCTGTCGAATTTAAAAAGAATTTTACCACTTCGCAACGGGCGTTTGGGGTGACGGGTCAAAATATTGTGCTTCAACTTAGATGATGGTTGATTTGCCGAGTCCGATATTTTCGTCGTTGATATTCAGGTTTTCGTCCGGATCGACGATATGCTCTGAAATAAAGTCGCCGACGTAATCGGTGCCGTATTTGCTGCTTCCCAAGACATCCAAGGTCACTACTTTTTTGATAAACGATTCGTTTACGGCCGATACGATGGCATTGGCCTCCTCGTTTAGGCCATAATGTTGCAACAGCATGGCGGTACTCAATATGGAGGCGACCGGATTGGCAATGTTTTTTCCCTTGGCCTGTGGGTACGACCCGTGAAAGGGTTCGAACATGGCGTTTTCCCTTCCTATCGAGGCCGATGGCAACAGGCCTACGGAACCAATGATTACACTGCCCTGGTCGGAGAGGATATCGCCGAACATGTTATCGGTCAAAATGACATCGAATTGCGTGGGGTTCATCATCATCTGCACTGCGGCATTGTCGATGAACATGGTCTGCAGTTCGACGTCGGGGTAGGATTTTGCGATCTCGGATACGGTTTTTCGCCAAAGGCGTGACGATTCGAGGACGTTGGCCTTGTCGACCAAAGTCAATTTTTTTCTGCGTTTTTTGGCCGCCTTGAAGGCAAGGTGGGTTACCCTGCCAATCTCGTCCTCGGTGTATTCGCATACATCGGAAGCCCGGGTACCGTCTTCACTGATGCTCTTTTTGCCAAAGTATATACCTCCGGTCAGTTCGCGAAAAATCACCAAATCGGTTCCTCGTACAATGTGCTCTTTTAGAGGTGAATTGGCAATGAGCGAATCGAACATTTTAACGGGCCTAATGTTGGCGAAGAGGCCCAATTCCTTTCGTAGCCCCAAGAGCCCTTGTTCGGGTCGTACTTGGGCGTCGGGGTTGTTGTCGTATTCGAGGGAACCGATGGCCCCAAAAAGAATGGCATCGGCTTCCCGGCACAGTTTTAGGGTGGCGTCGGGCAAGGGCTTTCCGGTATTGGAAATAGCTACGGCCCCGACGGAAGCTTCAACATATTCAAAACTATGGTTGAAGGTTTCCTCGATGGCCTTGAGGCACTTGACGGACTGGGCCAAAACTTCGGGTCCGATTCCGTCTCCACCAAGAAGAGCGATTTTTAGCTGCATACGTAGTTCTTTTTCACTGCTTGCCTCCCATTATCAGTGGCCTTACAAACAAAAGTTTTAATTTGGCATGTGGCTAAGGTCAAAAAAAATGATGACAAATTAGCAAAAAAGGGACTAAAATTACGTCGGATCGGTAAAATGACAGCCGGCCATCAAGAGAAACTGGCCAGGTCGAGATTGGCCGCCTCCATGATTTTGGGAATATCCTCGTCCGTAATTTCCTTGTGCAAATCGGCAAATTTCAGAAACTCTTGGTACGCGTGGTCTAGTTGCACTTTTGTCAATTCGTAGCCCACGATCTTGGCGCGATAGGCCAGGGCGGCCCTTCCGCTTCGCGCGGTGAGCACGATCGACGACTCGTTGACGCCGACATCGGCCGGATCGATAATTTCATAGGTTTCCCTGTTCTTTATGACGCCGTCTTGGTGAATGCCCGAACTATGAGCAAAGGCATTTGCACCGACAATGGCCTTGTTGGGCTGGACGATCATTCCCATTTTCTCGGAAACCATCCGGCTGGTATCGTAAAGTAATTTGCTGTTGATATTGGTATCAAGGTTCAGGCTGGGGTGCTGGCGCATGATCATCACCACTTCCTCCAAGGAGGTGTTGCCCGCACGTTCGCCTATCCCGTTTATGGTACACTCTATTTGTCTGGCCCCGTTGATCACCCCGGCAATGGAGTTGGCGGTGGCGAGTCCGAGGTCGTTGTGGCAATGGCAGGAGAGGGTGGCCTTGTGTATGCCTTTTACGTTTTCCTTTAGGTACTTGATTTTTGCCCCGTATTCCTCGGGTAGGCAATATCCCGTGGTATCCGGAATGTTGAGCACCGTTGCTCCGGCCTTTACGACGGCCTCACAGACCCTGGCCAAAAACTCGTTGTCGGTTCGACCGGCATCCTCGGCATAGAACTCCACATCTTCAACAAAGGTCTTTGCATAGCTTACGGCACTGATGGCGCGTTCGATGATTTCTTCCCTGGTGGAGTTGAACTTGTATTTAATATGCGAGTCCGAAGTCCCGATACCGGTATGTATTCTAGGTTTTTTTGCGGTCTTAAGTGCTTCTGCCGCAACTTCGATATCTTTTTTCACCGCCCGGGTAAGTCCGCATACCGAAGCATTTTTGACCAAGTCGGAAATTTCGGCAACAGATTTAAAGTCGCCAGGACTTGAAATAGGAAAACCCGCCTCGATTATATCCACACCTAGTTCATCCAATCGTTCCGCAATGACCAATTTTTGCTCGGCATCCAATTTGCAGCCGGGCACCTGCTCCCCATCTCTTAGCGTAGTATCAAAAATCTGTACCTTATCTTTACTCATTATATTTATGTAGTTTAGCTAACCATTACGAATATATAACCAATAGGTTAAAACACCTAAGGTTTTAAAAAAAAATGTACAACGTTTAATAAGTTTTCAAAGTGCTTAAAACGTTGATAAACAATAATCTAAACTATACTTTTTACGATGACAAATGTGCACAGGGATGCGTTGTTCGTGCTCGTGAAATCACTATCAAAATCAGAAAAGCGACAATTCAAATTGTATGTTGGACGTTTGGGAGTGAATACCGATGCCAAGTTTTTGGCCCTTTTCAATCTTCTTGACCGTCTAAAAAAATATGATGAAAAGGCTATTTTGGAATCGGGGATCGTAAAAAAGGCCCAACTTTCCAACCTAAAGGCCCATTTGTACAAACAAATTTTGGTGAGCCTTCGCCTTAACCCCGTAAACCAAACCATTCGGATCCAAATTCGGGAGCAGTTGGATTTTGCCACCATTCTTTATCAAAAGGGGCTGTACAAGCAGAGTCTTAAAATATTGGAAAAGGCCAAGTCTATGGCCATCGATAACGAGGAGAAGAACATAGCCTATGAAATCGTAGAGTTCGAAAAGATTATCGAGACCCAGTACATTACCCGAAGTATACCCGATAGGGCCAATGAACTGGCCGTGCAGGCCAAGGAACTCTCCGCCCAAAACGTGATTACCAGCAAGTTGTCGAACCTGTCCCTTCAGCTTTATGGAATGATGCTCAAGGTTGGGTATGTGCGCAGCGATGAGGATTATCAACGGGTAAGGAACTATTTCGAAAAGCATTTGCCAAAGTACCAGATCGAAAGGTTGGGCTTTCGTGAAAAGCTATGGCTGTACAAGGCCCATCTTTGGTACAGTTTTTTAATACAGGATTTTCTTTCCTCGTACAAATATGCGAGTAAATGGGTCGATCTTTTCTACGAGCACGAGGAGCAAATCGCATTGAACCCGGTCTTCTTTTTAAAGGGCAACCACTATTTGTTGGAGTCGCTTTTCTACGTAAAGTACAGTTCCCAGTTCAAGACCACCTTAGACCGCTTGGAAGAGGTGGTAGAGAGCAAGGGCTTTCCAAAGAACGACAACATAGCCTCACTGGCTTTTTTGTATATAAATGCCAACAGGTTGAACTTTCATTTTTTGGAGGGAACCTTTCAGCAGGGGCTCTATTTGGTAAAGATTGTCGAATACGGCATCAACAAGCACAAAGACCGTATAGATGTACACCATATTATGGTGTTGTATTACAAGATAGCCTGCCTGTATTTTGGCATTGGCGATAACAAGACCTGTATCCAATACCTAAAGAAAATCATCAACAACAAAAACCTGAAGATGCGCGAAGACTTAATGTGCTTTGCCCGGGTACTTAGTCTTGTCGCCCATTACGAGGCGGGAATGGACTATCATTTGGAGGTGCAGTTAAAAAGTACCTATAAGTTCCTTTTAAAGATGAACGACCTACATGCCGTGCAAAAGGAAATGATCAAGTTCTTGCGCAATTTGGGCAACATATACCCCAGCGAACTGAGAAACGAATTTCAAAAATTGTACACCGAACTCAAAAAGTACGAAGACCACCCCTACGAAAAAAGGGCCTTTTTGTATTTGGATATTATTTCTTGGTTGGAAAGCCATCTAGAGAACCGTCCGGTGGCCGAAATAATTCGGGAAAAGGCCTTGGCTGTTAGAAGATAGGAGCGGATGACAGAACGGAACCACGCCCGTAATTTCCTCGAGATAAATTTGGCCATGCTTTTTATGTCGACTTCGGGTCCTTTTGGAAAATTTATAGTCCTGCCCGCCCCATTGACCATAGAGGTGAGGGCCCTTCTGGCCTTTGTGTTCTTGGTCGTCTATTGCAAGATAAGGGGCGTTTCGTTTCGATTGAACGCGCGGGACAGGTGGCCTATCTTTATTTGTTGCCTATTGATGGGGGTCCACTTGATCAGTTATTTTCATGCCCTGCAGCTGTCGAATGTGGCCATCGGTATGTTGTCTTTGTTTACCTATCCCGTCATGACCGCCTTTCTCGAACCTTTGTTCTTAAAGACCCGGTTTCAAAAACTACACCTGCTTTTGGGGCTGATGGTGCTTATCGGGATTTACCTATTGGTACCCGATTTTAACTTGGAAAACTCGAGTACCGTCGCCATTGGCTTCGGCCTGTTTTCGGCCTTGGCCTATGCGGTCAGGAACCTGATACTCAAGACCAAGGTCGACCGCTATGAGGGCTCTGTGTTGATGACTTATCAAATGGGTGTGTTGGCCGTTTTGTTACTGCCTACATACTACTTTTATGCCACGGAAGAGGTTATAAGTTACGCCCCGGCGTTATTGGGCCTCGCCTTGATAACAACGGTGGTCGGCCATACCATGTTCATCAATTGTTTTAAGCATTTTTCGTTGACAACGGTGAGTATTTTGAGTTGTATACAACCGGTGTACGGCATAATCATCGGGGCGATCTTTCTTTCCGAATTGCCCGGATGGAGGACCATTTTTGGCGGTTTTTTGATATTGGCCTCCGTCATCCTCGAAAGCCGAAGGTCGTATCGGTAGTAATTTGGTAAAGGAGGGGCGTCTTTCTTTGCCTTTGGGCCAGAATCGGCTAGGGGGCAGGGCATCCCCCGGTAACAAAGGAATGCCTTAACCCTTGTTGTTCTTCCTATCCGAGTTTGAAGTTCTCTATGAGCTCCAACGGGGACAGATGGGGCCTGCCGGCCGCTTTTTCGTAATCGGAGGGCACATCGTTGGCACCGTTCAAAATGCCTTCGTAAATGCCGGCTATGATGGTTCCCATAAACTCGCCAAGCTCGGCCTTTCTGTCCTGTTCATACGCGGCTACCGATACGGGCCTGTATACCAGTTTGGTCCCGTATACCTGATTGATCAACCGGGCCAATTCGGCCTGGGTAATGGGTTCCCCGGCCAAATTATAGGTCTGTCCGTTGTGTTCGTCGCCCAAAAGCATCTGCGTATAGGCTTGGGCCAATTCATTTCTGCTGGTGTAGGCGCACTTGCCGTCACCCGCGCAATTGCTGATTTCCCCGGCCGCCACATAATGGTCTAAATACTCCAGGTCGGGTTCTATATAAATACCGTTTCTGCCGATTGCCCATTCCAGTCCCGAATTCCTAAGGTCTTCTTCGGTTTGCCGGTTACTTTTTACGATCGGTTGAAATGCCGTTTGGTTTTCGTCGCCTATGATGCTCGTGTACACGATCTTTTTTACCCCGTTCGACTTGGCCGCCCCAATAACGTTTCTGTGCTGTCCGATCCTTTTTTGGGGATCGTCCATACCCGAGACCAAGAGTACTTTGTCGACACCCTTTAGGGCCGCTTCAAATTCGCCCCGGTTGTTGTAATCCCCTTTTCGTATCTCAACCCCCAGGTGTTCGGCCTTTTTTGGGGTACGGGCGATGCCGATTACATGCGCTTCCCCAATTTCCTCGATCAATTGCCTTGTTATGGCCGACCCTAATTGTCCGCTTGCCGATGTTACCGCTATTTTCATGTTTTTCGTAAGGATTAAGATTGTTTTTCCGATTTAAGCCGTTCCAATTCCTTCTCAAGTTTTTCGGCCTTTTCCTTGAATTTTTCCATGGCCTTCTTGAGCTGGCCTACTTTTTTAAACACTTCATCGTCTTGAACCGCTTGGTACGAAATGTTTCCGTTTTTTTCCTTGATTTTCGATTTGGCGCCACAGGTAGGGCATATTGCAACTTGACTCATAATTCTTTGTTTAAATTCATTACATCGTATTGGGCGCTGTTTTCGGTTGCTCTTGGACGTATAGGGAGCTTTTCGCTCCACCCTATTTCCAATAAAGGTAATGAAACGCGCATCAATGTAAAGGGCAAAGGTAGGGATGCCTGTAGGCCATATAAAGGTAAATGAGGGCCAAGAATGGTAAATCTGAAACCAAGGGGCTATAGGCCCATCTTGTATTGTTTTGGGGTCAGGTTCGTATGCTTTTTAAAGAATTTTGTAAAGTTGGTGACCTCGTCGAATCCGTGGGTATAGGCAATTTCCTTAATGCTTAGGTCGGTACTGAGCATGGTTCTCTTCAGCTCGAGGACGACATATTGGTCAATGAAACTCTTGGCGGTGTTTAAAGTAAAGGTCTGGACGATATGGTTCAGGTGTTTGGGGGTGATTGACATGGTTTCGGCATAGTCTTTTACGTTGCGCATTTCCTTATAGTTTTTTTCGACCAGGGTCTTGAACAGAAAGAAAAGTGGATAATGCTTTTTGTTCGTGGGGACGGAGACGTAGCTCTGTGATAGGCGTTCCAATCTCAACAAGTACAACTCGAGCAATTTGGCGACAATATTCTTTTGGGTGTCCGAGGTTCCTGTTGCAAGTTCCTGTTCGCTCTCTTTGATAAATGTTTCGTTAAAGGGGCATTTCGCGACCAAGGGCTCGGAAATGTGGTAGTTGTACAGGTGGGAGATGGAGTCAATTGACGATTTTGAAAAGTATTTTAAAACAAAATCTTCGGTAAAGATTACCAGATAACCATCATAATCCAGGGGCCCTTGAAAGGCATGAACCTGACCTTTGGCTATCTTTAGGACACATCCCTTTTTTAAGGTAAACGTTTTGAGGTCTATTAGATGCCTGCCCCAACCTTCGGTAATGAACAATAAGGCAAAAAAGCTTATTCGATGGGGTTGCCTTGGATCATGGGTGGGATGGTCTTTGATTCTTTCAAATAATTCGGAAACCTTTAAAAATTCGATGTCCGTAGCATCGTCCTTTCCTTGGAATGATATGTCGGGTATTTGGTTCAAAGTGCGAAATCTTGTTTTTGCGTCCAGCTAACAGGTCGTCAATGCCTTGCTTTTTCTGGCCCAACCCGAAGGCACCATTTAAATGGGATGGGAAAATACTAATTTAGGGAACAATAATTCACCCGATGGGGGTACGTAGCAAAAAAAAAAGTATAGAAGGGGGAATGTTTTTCTTGCGATGGTTGGGTTTATTGGCAAATACATCGGTTTTTTGTTCCCCGTATTTCGGTAATATTCGCTTTGTCGATGAATAGGGCTTAGGTTTCAAAAGTTAAAAACAGTTAATTAATTGGGGAAGGTACTTGGTCGCTTGTGGTAATGATACGGGGCGCTACGGGCCTTTTTTATGGGGTGTGGGGAAAACGGCTCTGTGGTAATTGTGGCCCAATTCTTAGGGTTGGCCCGATAATTTCAGTACATTTGTAACCAATTCATGAAACAAAGCATTGTTTTGTGGACAAGATTAAAACAGTAAAAATACCCTGCTTTTTAGTAGTTCTTCGTTAAGCAATTTTCCTTAGAGTTTACTTCAACGTTTTCATTTGATTACAAGATCAAATACCATTTTTACCCTTTTTTCGAAGTAATTTTTGTTTAACTAATTTCTTTTCATATCAAAACATTAAGATTTTCAAAATCAGTTAGTTCTGATTTTTCAAAGACATTGAAGCTTCGGGTATCCGAATATTTCAAGACCGCCAAAAAAAGTAGGTACGGCAACAAACGCATGGTTATAAAGACCATTTTTATGCTCTTGCTGTTTTTTACGCCATTGGCATTTATCATTTTCGCCCCTATAACCAGTATTCCCTTATTGTTCGGATTGTATATTCTAAGTGGATTGGGTATGGCGGGTATTGGCATGGGTGTAATGCACGATGCCATACACGGATCTTACTCAAAAAACAAGATCGTTAACAAACTCATGGGCTATACCATAAATTTAATTGGGGCCAATGATAAGGTATGGCGGTTACAGCACAATGTGCTGCACCACAGTTTTACCAACATCGAAGAACACGACGATGATATAAACGCCCCGTTCTTTCTTCGGTTTTCGCCCCATGCAAAAAGAAACAAACTGCACAGGTACCAACATTGGTATGCATGGTTCTTTTACGGTTTGTCGACGATTTCGTGGGTCACTTCCAAAGATTTTATCAGGTACAAGAGGTATTATAAATTAGGACTGATCAAGGACCGCAAGACCTATATAAAAGGTTTGTTCAAGATCGCGGCTTGGAAAGTGGTGTATTATTCCTACGCCTTGGTATTGCCGATCGTTTTAACGGCTTTTGCCCCATGGACGGTAGTACTGGCCTTTTTGGCAATGCACTTTGTAACCGGGTTAAGTATATCCTTGGTCTTTCAAACGGCCCATGTATCTCCCGACGCCGCTTTTCCGCTACCGGATGAAAACGGAAACTTAGATTCCGGTCGCTTGGCACATCAGTTGGAGACGACCTGTAATTTTGCTCAAAAAAGCGTGGTCCTGTCTTGGTTGGTAGGAGGGCTTACACATCAGATAGAGCATCACCTTTTTCCGAACATATCACATGTCCACTATAGAAAAATAGCCCCGATCGTAAAACGGACGGCGGAGGAATTCGGATTGCCCTATCACACCAATGGCTCTTTTTTAACAGCGGTAATCAAGCATTTTCAAATGCTCAAAGACTTGGGACGCACGGATATGATTCCCGTCCAAAGCACTTAAAACAATATAAAAATGGATAGCTATATCCAATGGAATGGGTAGGTAACATAGGTGTTAACCTTAATGTAGGCCCGCACATTCGCCAATGAATAGCAGATAAATTTTAAAAATTAATATATTACAATTATGCAAGAAGGAACAGTAAAGTTTTTTAACAATGACAAAGGTTTTGGTTTTATAACACCGACCGATTCAAGTGAAGATGTTTTCGTACACGTATCGGGCCTTATCGATGAAATCGAGGAGAACGACCAAGTACGCTACGAAACGCAACAAGGCCAAAAAGGTCTGAACGCCGTTAAGGTAGAGCTGGTTTAAACTCAGATGAAATAGATACAAAAAGAGCGGCTTATGGCCGCTCTTTTTATTTTCAGGGATGTTCGTCCGTATCTTGAAAAGATGAACTTATATCATGGTTTCCATATATTTTTTAACATCGGCATCCTTGTAAATTTTCCCTACCATATTTACATATGATTTTGCAAAACGCTCGTTTTTCGCAAGGTTTCCGAAAAGGGATTCTTGTTTAATAAAGGCCAAGGGATCCGTTGCGGTTTGCTTTGCGGCTTGGTGAAGCTCCTCTTGCATGGCATCGATAATCTCCAGGGGCTGCCCGTTCTTATCGGCCTGTTTGTCGCTGTAATAGCACCAAGCGGCAATGATCAGAGTTATAAACTCGATGCTTCTTTCCGCCGATAGATTCTCTTGAAGGGTCTCAAACAAGAACTTGGGCAATTTGGCAGAACTTTCAGAACAGATGCGGCTTACACTATCCTTTATATTGGGGTTGGCAAAACGCTCCTGTAGGCTATCCTTGTAGGCGTTAAGGTCGATTCCCTTTACCTCGTCGAGGGTAGGGGTGGCCTCACGGTCCATAAAGGTTCTTAAATAGGTAACGAAGGTCGGGTCTTCCATACAGGCATTAATGGTAGGGTGGCCGTGTAAGGCTCCCAATATGCCCAAGACCGAATGGCCTGCGTTCAATAAACGAAGTTTCATTTTTTCGTAGGGCTTTACATCGGGTACAAATTGTACGCCAACCTTTTCAAATTCAGGTCGGCCGTTCGAAAAATTGTCCTCTACCACCCATTGTATAAAGGGTTCGCAGGTTACGGGCCATTCGTCCTTAATACCGTAATTCTCTTCGAGATAGGCGATATCCGCGGCCGTGGTCACCGGTGTTATACGATCCACCATACTATTGGGAAAACAAACTTCGCGTTCGATCCAGTCGGCCAAGGCGGTGTCTTGCCTTTTGGCAAAGGCAAGCAACATTTTACGGGCCATATCGCCATTGTGCTGAATATTGTCGCAAGACATTAGGGTGAATGCCGGCAGGTTTTTATCACGTCGTTTTTTTAGGGAGGCGGTCAAAAATCCGTAAACCGTCTTAGGTGCGTCGGGATGTTGTAGGTCGTGCTGGATATCTCGGTTTTCAAAGTCGAATTCTCCCGTAGATGGATTAAAATTATAGCCGCCCTCGGTAATGGTGAGGGAAACAATTCTTGTGGCCGGGTCCGCCATGCGGTCGATTACTTTTTTGGCATCGTCGACGCCTAGTAAAAAATCGCATATAGAACCTATGACCTTGGGTGCTACCTTGCCATCGGGGTGCTTTACGATCAAGGTGTAAAGTCCGTTTTGCTTGGTCAGCACGTCGTATATTTTGCGGTCGCCCTCCCTCAGGCCGATACCGCAGATGCCCCATTCGGGTGCGCCGTATTTCTCTTGAAGGGCATTGGTGTAAAAGGCTTGGTGCGAACGATGGAAACCGCCCACGCCAATATGCACCATGCCCGATACCAGGTTGTTTCTATCATAGGAAGGACAAGGAATGCGTCCTGCCAATTCCGCTACGTTCTTTTGTTCCAGAGTTAGGGTGTTTTTCATTACAATGCTGCTTTTTTTTGTTTTCCGCGTTTAAGGGCCCAATAGGCTGTTATAAAATAGAGTAGGGTGCAGATAAATGCGTATTTGTAAAATACCTCGCGATTTTCCACATAAAAGGTCTCGTCAGAACTACCGAATAGCGTAATGGCGGCCAAAATAAGGGTAATTACCAAGGTAATAAGCGAGATGACCTGTAGTGTCCGCGTAAGAAAGGAATTGTCCTTTACGGTCAAGGGTTGCGATTTGGCCTTGTGTTCATGAAATTTTTCAATGTTCTGGAGACGTATTTCCTCTTGTTTCTGGGCTTCTGGATAGGCTTTCTTGGCTCCATATCGGCCCGCCATAAGGGTATAGACAAGGATCGTAAATATCCATGTGGGAATAAACAGGTAAAAGAAAGACATGACGTTAAAGGCGTTGAGGCCAAAACCAAACAAGAGTCCCAATGCCCATGAGGCTACTGCCGGGGTGCTAAAAGTCAGTTGGCTGTACGAAGACCAATAGCGGGTATAACCTATTCTAGGGAATATCTGGTGTTCGGCAAATACGATGGCCCCTACGGGAACGACCAATAGGCCGGCATAGGTAAGCAGCGGTAGTATTTGTGAAAAAACGAAGGGGAAACATGCGATGGCAACGGTTATCAATCCTACCACTATGGTGGTTTTCTTTCTCGAGTGGTTATGGAAAATAGCTTGTGCCGCCAGGCCTGCGCGGTACAGGTTGGTGATAGCGGTCGTCCACCCGGCCACTATGACGATGACGAAGCCCGACCAGCCCAAGGCGTAATAGGCGACATCCCCTGGATCTAGCTCCACGATCGATTTCCCTATGATTACGGCCGCACCGGCACCCATGATACCTGCTGCGATCCAGGCGACGTAGTGCCCGAACATCATTCCCGTACTGGTCGATAGGCCATAAATTTTCTTTTTGGCAAAACGCAAAAGCGCCATGTCTATGAGTCCAAAATGGGTAATCGTATTGGCCGCCCAGGCAAAGCCGATGACCTCTATGAGGCCTATACCGGGCTCGCCGTTGCTGTCAAGTCCCGTCCAAATGGACTGGTCGCCCAGGGCAATAAAATCGTTCCATCCGGCAGGCAGGGTCTTCCCCAGAACGTCCAATGAGAGGGCGGGTAAAAGTACCATGGCGCCACTGGTGAACATAACGAAGAGCCAAGGGGCGCATATGCCCGAAAATTCCGAAACGGCATTAAAGCCATAAATGGCGATGGATACCACGACGGCACCTACGCAAAATACGATCAATACAAACCACAGGTTGGTAGGGTACCAGTTTAACTGGGCCGGCACGTCAAAAGCAAAACGCACCGCCGTGGCCGATACGGTGATCATGGCGGCGGAAATGACCGAAAATATAATTACATTGGCCCAATTATAAAGCTTGGTCATAGAGTCGCCGGCAATTTTGTTCAGGTAGGTATATAGGCTAAGCCTAGTGTCTACGGCAATGGGCGAGGTAATAAACGTCCAGCTGAGAACGGCCAGGATATTACCGATCAACAGGCCCAGGAGAATATCCATGGTTTTGGCCCCGAGCGCGACAAATGTAGCCCCTATGACAAATTCGGTGGCTGCTACGTGCTCTGCGGCATAGAGTCCGGCAAAATGGGTCCAATCGTGTAATTTATGTTTGGCGACGGGTAGTTGCTCTTCGTTTAAATCTTCAAATTGCTGATAATCTGTAGTAGTGTCCATGAGTTAAGTTGATGTGTCAAATGGTGCCCCCTTAATTACTGATGTTAAGGTAGGGTTGCATGTGAGTGTTAAGTGATAGGGATAAGCACCATAATTAAGTGTTTAAGTTACTAGCCGGGCTAACAAGCGGGCTAATTTAATAAATGCAGACCGAACAGAAAATCTACAAATGATATATATGTGATTTTCCTTGCCGGGTCGGGTTCCCAAAGAAGCTAAGGGGCTGTACCCCTTTTGGCTATTTCTTATATACCATTGCCCTTCAATACAATAAGAAATCAATTAAAGGGAGCAAGGGTGATTCTAAAATCAATGGCTTCATTTGGGATAAAGGTTTGCACATGCCCTGAATTATCGCTGGTGCCCTTAAACTTTGTCTTTGGATATTGCAGGCGCAATTTGGCAATGGGGCCGAGGGTATGCTACGGCAGGGGCGATACCGACCGTGGAGTTAATGTGTTAGGTAAACGTCTTCCTTGTTATGCCGGAATTGCTCTTTCATGGAAGAAGGAATGGGTTCAGTTTTGCGGCGGGCTCATTTGATATTGATCGATCAAATTGGCACCCAGGTTTTGAAATTCCTCGTTTTGGGCCATTTGCCTTACTTTTACCGGGTCGAAATTGCCGTTGAAATAAAGGAAGGAGCCATTGAGGTTGTTATTGTTGTATATCAGGATTTCCTTGACCGCATTCCCCCTTTCCCTAATAGATATGATATTTCGTTTAAGGTTGTCGTTTTTTCGATAGACCTCGATAAACGAATTCCCCGTAATACCGTTCATTTGCTTGTTGAGGAAGGAAGTACGTTCAGGGGTGGCACTGGGAAACTGCATATAGCGCAGGTCTTTGGTATTGCCTACTAGCGTTTTCATTTCGGGCGAAATATTGCCGATCATCGACAACATAAAACGCGGTATGCGTACCGCAGTTACCTGGTCGTCTTCCTTGTGGGCATTGTAGAATGAATCGATGGAATTGTAAGACCCGCAATTGGCGAGTATCACGAGGCTGCAAATGAAAAGTGTTCTTTTGATCATGGTGCAAATGAAAAGTGTTCTTTTGATCATGGTGCAAATGAAAAGTGTTCTTTTGATCATGGTGTAGTGTTTGTCGTTAAATATAAGGTATTTAACAACAAGCGTTCCAAACAGGATCCTTAGGGGGAGGGGCCACTAGGTTGACGGGCTCTTTTTTGACCGGGTGTACGAAAGAAAGCCTTCGGGCGTGTAAATGGATACTGGCGTCTTTGTTGCTACGGTCAAAACCGTATTTGAGGTCCCCTTTTATGGGGCAACCGATGGCAGCCAATTGGGCACGTATCTGGTGATGGCGACCGGTCTTCAAATCGATTTCCAAAAGATAATAACGGTCTAGTTTTTTAAGGACGCGATAGTCGAGAACCGCTTTTTTACTGTCCTTTACTTCTTTGTCGTGTGCGTACGATTTGTTTTGTTGGCTATTGCGCTTTAGCCAGTGCTGCAGGGATGCTTCCGGTTTTTTGGGCGCGTTTTTTACTACGGCCCAATAGCTTTTTTTTGCGTTTTTTTCGGCAAAAAGCTTGTTGAGCCTCGGCAGTGCCTTTGAGGTTTTGGCAAAGACCACGATTCCCGAGGTCGGCCTGTCCAGTCGGTGGGCCACCCCCAAATATACATTTCCGGGTTTGTTGTATTTTTCCTTGAGGTATAGTTTTACGACCTCGCTCAAGGGCATATCGCCCGTCTTGTCGCCCTGGACGATATCGCCGGGCCGTTTGTTGACGATTATCAGGTGGTTGTCTTCGTAAAGCACCTGTAGGTTCTTGGGGGTAGTAAGGATCTTGTTAGCCACTATGCCGCGGGTTTTTCTGTTCGGAAGGATAAGGCCAAAAGAAGGAGTACCCCCGTGGTTACCGAAACGTCGGCCATATTGAAGATACCGGTTTTTAAAAAGCCGAGCTTAATCTGAAAAAAGTCGGTTACCGAACCATAGGCGATACGATCGACCAAATTGCCGATCCCGCCACCGATGACAAAGGCAAAGCCGATGATGGCCCATAGGCCCAGCTCCTTTTTTCCGAGAATCCGGATCAATAAGACCAAGAGGACCAGAACGGGCAATACCTGAAAAAGGACAATCTTTAGGATAGGGGGGAAGTCTTGCCCGAAACCGAGCATGGCACCCGTGTTTTCAACATTGGTGAGAATAAAATTGTCGCCCACCACTTGTATGTAATCGTTGGGAACAACGCGTTGGCGTACCACATCCTTTGATATTTGGTCGCACCCAAAATTCAGTAATACGAGTACAATTATGCCCAACCTCCGTAGTCCTGTGGAGCCCATTCCTTTATCGTTCGAATCCTAATACTGTTCTTGGTCGTTGGGGAAGTCCCTGTTTTTTACGTCGTTTACGTATTGCGATATGGCATTGCCCATATCCTCATAAAGGTTCATATACCGGCGTAAGAACCTGGGGTTGAACTCGTGGGTCATTCCCAATAGGTCGTGGATCACCAGAACTTGCCCGTCGGCATGTTTTCCGCCACCGATCCCAATAGTGGGTATGCTGATGCTCTCCGAGACTTTTTTGGTAAGCTCGGCAGGAATTTTTTCCAATACGATACTAAAACATCCCAGTTTTTCGAGCAACTTGGCATCTTGTATAAGTTTTTCCGCTTCCTGCTCCTCTTTGGCCCTTACGGTATAGGTACCGAATTTGTAAATCGATTGTGGGGTAAGGCCCAAATGGCCCATAACGGGTATACCGGCATTCAATATCCTTTTAACCGATTCCTTGATTTCCTCGCCCCCTTCCAATTTTACGGCATGGGCACCGCTTTCCTTCATGATCCGAATGGCGGAACGCAAGGCTTCCTTGGGATCGCTTTGATAGCTTCCGAAAGGAATGTCGACCACGACCAAGGCTCTTTGAACGGCCCGGATTACCGAAGTGGCGTGATAAATCATCTGGTCCAAGGTGATGGGTAAGGTGGTCTCGTGGCCCGCCATAACATTACTGGCCGAGTCTCCGACAAGAATGACGTCTACATTGGCAGAATCTACAATTTTGGCCATTGAGTAGTCGTATGCCGTAAGCATAGATATCTTTTCGCCGTTTTTCTTCATGTCCACTAGGGACTTTACCGTTACTCGTTTGTATTCTTTTTTGACAGTCGACATTTACTTTTGGTTTAGAAAGGATAAAAGTAAGAATTTTGTTTTGGGGAAAATAATGCCCGTACCGTTTCCTGTTGACCGCGTTTTTTTCAAAAATCCTTACCTTGGGGGGGCGCTAACCGAACTGTTTAAATGGTAAACGATTATGAAAAACTTGGTAATGGCAATGTTTTTGCTGATTTGCTTTGATGCCGTTGGGCAAAACGGGGAAGAAACGGAAGTGCGTAGAACTATCGATAGGTTCTTTGACGGATTTCACAAACAAGACTCCCTTATCATAAAGGAAACGGTATCGGAATCGATAGTCTTGCAGACCATAGCCAATAACGAACAAGGGGAGGCCTTGGTAAAAAGCCAGGAGTTCAGCGCTTTTTTAAAGTCCCTGGTGGGCATACCCAAAACCACGAAGTTTCAAGAGGTCATTACCGATTGGTCGATACAAATCGATGGTCCCATGGCCCATGCCTGGACGGACTATGAATTTAAGGTCGACGATGCTTTTCACCATTGTGGGGTAAATTCGTTTCAGTTGGTAAAAGATGCCGAAAAGGGGTGGCAGATCATTTACCTGATCGACACCCGTAGAAAGACCGATTGCAAATAAAAAACGGGAAACCTTTTGGGTTTCCCGTTGTATATAGGTTTTTGGAACGGAATTATAGTTCCCAGCCTTTTCTGTAGGTACGGCCGACGTATTGGTTGGCTTCCTCCAGGTTGGTGATCCGCATGTTCTCTCCGTCCCACAGCAACTTTTTACGGGCGTAGAAGTCCATTTTTCCTTTACTGTCTTCCTTTCTCAACAGATAGCTTCGAATGGCCAAATTGCCCATAAGAACTGTTTCGGTCATGGGCCCTGCGTAATCGAACGAAGAGGTCAGTCCCTTGTGCTCTTTACTGCCGAAACCGGCTTTACAGGCATCGACCCATAGACGTTGGTGACCGTATTCCGGCTCGTCGTTTGGCTCCGTTTCCGGTCCAAATTCAGTGGTGCCGTCGTTAAGGTATAGTTTTGGGGTCAAGGGGCTACTGTCGTTGATATTGGTAGAGATAATACCCTTTTCTCCAATGATAAGGACGCCGTTGTTGCTTCCAGGTCCTCCTATATCGTTGTTGGCAGGTATGATTTCAGGATGGGCAGGTCTGATTCCACCATCGCTCCAGGTCATTTCTATCGGAGATTTCGATTTCTCGGTAGCGCCGAAATGAAGTGTAATGAACGATGAGGCCGGACAACCTTCGGGGTGGTAGTCGGCGTTCCACATCTGGGAGTATACCGAACCGACGCTACACTCGGCATCCGTAGGATATTTTAGCCCTAAGGTCCTGAAAGGGATATCGATCAAGTGGCATCCGACATCACCAAGGGCCCCTGTACCATAATCCCACCAGCCCCTCCAGCTAAACGGGTGTAGATTGGGCGTATAGGGTTTTTCGGGTGCGGGCCCGAGCCAAAGGTCCCAGTTTAAGCTATCGGGCTTCAAGGAAGGGTTGGGCTCGGGCATGGCCCCGCCCTGCGGCCATACGGGTCTGTTGGTCCAAATCTGAACCTTTGAAACCGCCCCGATGGCATCGTCGTCGATCCATTTCTGGACCATTCCCAGTAAGGGGTTCGACCCCCCTTGGTTACCCATTTGGGTTACTATTTTTTTATCACGGGCCATTTGGGTAAGCATCCGGGCCTCGCGAATATTGTGGGTCATTGGTTTTTGTACGTAGACGTGGACGCCCCTGTTCATGGCGTAGGAGGCCGCAGGTCCGTGCACATGGTCGGGAGTTGAGATGGTAACGGCATCGATGCCCTTCTCCTTGTCCAGCATTTCACGGTAATCGGCGTACAATTTGGCCTTCGGGAATCTTTCGACCGATTTTTTGGCGGAACCGCCAAAGTCCACATCACAGAGGGCTACAACGTTTTCGCGGCCGTTTACGGAGGCATTGGCAATATCGCTGGCACCTTTGCCACCGGCACCGATCGCGGCAAGGTTCAACTTGTCGCTGGGGGCCAGGTAGCCGACTCCGCCCAGAACATGGCGCGGCACTATAAATATGGAAGATGCCGCAGCCCCCTTCTTAATAAAGGAACGCCTGGAGTTGGTTGAAGATTTAGTCTTCTTGTTTTTCATGTCTTTTTGGATATAGTAAGGATTAGAATTAGCTTCTAAAGTTAATAAAATATGTCAAAATTGTAATAAATCCCGTCTTTAATAATCAATTTCCAAACTCCGCGGTCATATTTGTTCATTTTTGGGCGTAATACCTATCTTTGATATCTTATTTTAATAAAACTCTATAATGAAAAAAATTACAATTTTCTTTTATTTCGTAGCCTTGTGTTTGGGCTCCAACGCTTATGCCCAGGACAGTAAATTTTTTGAGGGCAAGTGGGATATGGTTGTTGAAAAGGACGGTAAGCAACTACCGTCTTGGTTGGAAATCAAACATTCCGGTTCCAAGACCTTGGTAGGCCGTTTTGTTTCCTGGTCGGGTAGTGCCCGGCCCATATCCGAGGTAAAGGCCAAGGATGGCAAGTTCTCCTTTACGATACCACCACAGTGGGCCCCTGATCTGGGTGACCTTACCATAAAAGGGGCAAAAGACGGTGAGGGCCTAAAGGGAACCCTGGCCTTTGCCCATGGGGAAACCTATGATTGGACGGCGGTTCGCGCCCCCAAATTGACCTACGTTGAGAACCCGAAATGGGGACAGCCCATCGAACTTTTCAATGGCAAGGATTTATCGGGATGGAAGGCCTTGGGCAAAAACCAATGGGTCGTCGAAGACGGGATTCTTAAAAGTCCGAAATCGGGAGCCAATTTGGTGACCGAAGAGAAATTCCAGGATTTTAAACTGCACGTCGAATTTAAGGTACCCCCCGGAAGCAATAGTGGCGTTTACCTTCGCGGACGCTATGAGGTGCAGATCACCGACGACCACGGAAGCGAACCCAGCAACGTTCTCTTTGGCGGGATCTATGGCTTTTTGACCCCCAACGAAATGGCGGCCAACCCGGCCAGCGAATGGCAGACCTACGACATTACCTTGATCGGAAGGCGCGTAACGGTCGTGGCCAACGGCAAGACCATTATTAGTGGGCAGAACATACCGGGAATTACCGGTGGTGCTTTGGATAGCAAGGAGGGCGAACCCGGACCTTTCTATATTCAAGGTGACCACGGCCCCATTATGTTCAGAAAGTTCACCGTTACCCCTCGTATAGACTAAAGAAAGACGTAAGTACGAAATAGGTATGGGCGATCTAACAATCGCTCATGTTGATACCGACAGCGAGACCTCCTTTGGAGGTCTCTTTGTATTTGGAGCTCATATCCTTGGCCGTGGCCCACATGGTTTCCACTACCTTGTCGAGAGGTACCTTGGCGTCTTTGGGATTACTGTCCAAGGCCAGTTCGGCCGCGTTGATGGCCTTGATGGCCCCCATCGAATTGCGTTCGATACAGGGTATTTGAACCAAGCCGCCTACAGGGTCGCAGGTAAGTCCCAAATGATGCTCCATGGCGATTTCGGCCGCCATCAAGACTTGTTCGGGACTTCCACCCAAAAGCTCGGTCAGTCCCCCTGCCGCCATGGCCGACGACACTCCGATCTCGGCTTGGCAACCGCCCATGGCCGCTGAAATGGTTGCCCCTTTCTTAAAAATGCTGCCTATTTCGCCGGCTACGAACAGGAATTGCCGGATCTGCTCAAAACCGGCCTTGTGGTCTTCTATGGTCAAGTAATACATCAATACAGCGGGAATAACCCCTGCACTGCCGTTTGTAGGGGCGGTGACCACACGGCCCAAGGAGGCATTTACCTCGTTCACGGCCAGGGCGAAACAGCTTACCCATTTAAAGATTTGACGGAATTTGACCTTGGTTTTTCGAATCGTTTGCAGCCATTCTTGCGGCGTGGCATAGGTGTTGTAATTCGCCCCCAGCAGCCCCTTGTTTAGGCCGGATGCGCGTCGATGGACGTTCAGCCCGCCAGGTAGTATGCCATCGGTGTGGCAGCCCGTATACATGCATTCTAACATTGTGTTCCACACCTTTTGGGCTTCGCGTTCAATTTCCTTTTTGTTCCGTAACGACAGTTCGTTCTTGAGAACGATCTGCGAAATGGATTTGTTTTCCTCTCTGCAATAACCGAGCAATTGTTCGCCATTTTCAATCGGGCAGGGAAAACGGTGAAAGTCCGCTATCTTTCGCTTGGCGTTTTTCCGTTCCTTTACCACCACAAAACCGCCCCCGATGGAGTAGTAGGTTTTCGATTTTTTGCTTCCCGATCTTAAATGCGCCTCGAATTTGATTCCGTTTGCATGGAAGTCGAGAAATTTTCGATGAAAATGGATATGGCGGTCGGGGTCAAAGGGCAATCGGCGTTCTCCCCCGAAATTGATGGTCTTGTTTTCTTGAATGCGTTCGACCGTGGTATGGATCTGCGCTATGGGTATGGTTACGGGATCTTTGCCAGAGAGGCCGAGCATTACGGCATAATCGGTGGCGTGGCCCTTGCCGGTCAACGAAAGCGAACCGTACATATGGACGTCGATCGTTTCCACTTCGTTGAACAGGCCGGCCGATCTCAGCTCCTCGATCCAACGTTCGGCGGCCCGCCAAGGGCCTAAGGTATGGGAACTCGAAGGGCCGATGCCGATTTTAAGCATGTCGAAAACACTGATGCACTCCATGGCAAAAATTAGTTTAAGACAAAGATATACTTAAAAACAGGAAGCATGTAAACGGCAAGGGATGCTAGCTGCCTTTTTGTAAGGGGATGCCAATATTTAGGGCCAACATATTTTGGTTAAGGCCTTCAAATTTATCGAGGATACCGGATCTATTATAAACAAGGTCGAGGTAGATTTCCTTTTTCAAGACCATGGTCTTTATGCCTGCCCCCAATGAGAATCCCAAATTTAACTTGGAAAATGGACTCGTGGTACTTTCATCCGTTCTTGTGGTTATTCCATTGGTGTTCCTTAATTCGTATTCTTGCTTATAGCTAGAGGACAGTTCTAAATTATTGAATGCGCCAATTTGAAATGTCGGCTTGACTTTTCCTCTTGGGAATTCATATTTTATCGATAGATTATTGGACCAAAACCATCTTTTTGAACTGATGTTGTTGATTTCGGTAAAATGATATAGTGTTTCTTGCCTATCGTGGGCCCATTCCAAATTTTCGTAATAAAAATTGGCAAACCACTGCAGGTTTATTTTTTCATTGATCCTTGGGAAATTGGTTTTGAAGAAAAATCCGATACTGGGTGAAAAGGAAGGACTGGACAAACTTCCCCTAAAATAATAAAACCGGTCCTGAAGATTATCGCCATGGGAAATATTGACCATGTTTATTCCGATCAGGGGTCCGTAAGAATAAACGGGGGTTGATGCTTTTTCACCATGAACGTAATAGGGTTCTTGCCCGGCAACTTCCTTGTGGTACTTTTTCGCAATTTTTACTAGGGAATTTCGGTTTAAGGAAAGGGTTCTTACTTCTTTTTGAATAATTGCACTCTTGTGAAAAATCAGGCTTAGCGTCGTACGGAACTCTTTGGTTTCAAGTACGTACTTCTTACCGTTTTTAACAATTTCCCTTTCTTCGTTTTTGAGCAAAGAAAGGGTTCCGCTTTCATCACTGGCTAGGTAATGATCCCTGCCATTGAGATTCAGGTAGAAAAAGTCAACCGCCCCCTCAAATAAATATTCAAGAAAAAAAGTATCTTCCTTGCCATCGAGGTTGAGGGGTTTCGATAAATAATACCTTCCATTTTCGTAGCTGTACGCCTTTAATTCTTTTGGGGAGTACGACCTACTGTCACTATTCTTCGTTTTTTTAAAGACACATTTCTTGGCGTTTGATTGATTTCCCCGATAATCGATGTAGCCGTAAATCGTATCGTTTAAATTGTTGATGATGTACCCTTCCCTATAATCGAACTGGGCAAGGGTTTCGAAACCCACAAGGGTTAGGGCGATAGCCAAGAAATAATTTTTCATAGTTTTTCGGGACTAGTGAAAAACAAAAATATTTTTTCGGTACTGCTTCGTTTAGTTTATCCGCCGATAGGTTAATAAAAATCGTTAAAAGTAGGGTACATTTGGGGTATGGGAAATGGTAAATATCACCCCATGTTCAGCCTGAACGCTTTCTCCTGTGCCGTGAGAGCCAGTTCGGTGGCCAAAAAACAATGGTCTTGGGGCATGGCGGTCTCGGTGCGGTTGACCACATCGTTGACCAGCTGTTCCCCAAAGGGCATATGGACATTGCTGCAATCGAAATACTTGGTCTCCTTTTGGTCGACTAAAAACAGGTGGTTGCCCTTGGGCCTTCCTGCAATATCGATGTATTTGCGCATTTCGATATAACCTTCGGTGCCCAGGATAAAAGTTCTGCCGTCGCCCCAGGTGCCCAGCCCCTCGGGTGTAAACCAATCGATACGTATATAACCGGTGGCGTGGCCGCTCCGTACCATCATATCGCCAAAATCTTGGTAGTCGGGATAGTCGGGCATGCCAAAGTTGCCTACTTGCGAGACGCTGACCTCGGCTTCCTTTGAATTGGTGTAATGGAGAAACTGGTCGCATTGATGGGATCCGATGTCGCAAAGGATGCCCCCTGCCTTTTCAGGATAGAAAAACCAATCGGGCCGGCTTTCGGGGCGCATGCGGTGGGGACCGAGGCCGATGAGCTGGACCACTTTTCCGATGGCTCCTTCCTGAACCAATTTACTGGCCATGACCGATGCGGGGTTGGCCAAGCGTTCGCTATAGACGATCGAATAGATACGCCCCGTTTCTTTCTGAACCTTTTTTACCTCGTTGAATTGGTTGAAGGTGAGAATGCCGGGTTTGTCGGTCATATAGTCCTTTCCCGACTTCATGACGCGTATCCCTATCGGTGCGCGTTCAACCGGTATGGCGGCACTCGCAACCAATTGTATCGAGTCGTCTTGAATGATTTCGTCCTCGCTTTTGACAATTTTCACCTCGGGGTATCTTTTGGTAAAGTTCTTCAATAGGTCGGCTTCTTTGGCATAAACGGCTACCAAGGTTCCCCCGCCCGAAAGCAGCGAATTGACCATGCCGTAAATATGCCCGTGGTTGATGCCAATGACCGAAAAACGTATCTTGTTCTCTATTTTGGGCCTTTGGGAGGCCGGCACCCGAATCTCCCTTATCCTTTTTGTATTGTGGTCGTTGGCATACACGTCGAACGGAAGCATCGATGTAGCGGCCAAACCAGCGGCCGAAACCGCACTTTTTCTTAAAAAACTTCGTCTATTGAATTCCATAGTAGTGTTGAATTGTCATATGCTGCAAAATAGAAAAATTAGTCGGTTTAACCGACTTTGGCTTTGTAAATAAACGAAATGGGTGGGGAAGGGGAGGTAGGGGAAAACGCTACAAATGACATCATGTCATGTTGCCGGGGCTTGGCATATTGTTTGACATTTAGGAATTGGTTTAAAAAACAAGCACTAATATTTAATAACATATATAGAATGAGCAAAATTATAGGAATAGATTTGGGTACGACCAACTCCTGCGTCTCCGTAATGGAGGGTAATGAGCCCGTCGTAATTCCAAATGCAGAAGGAAAACGAACTACTCCGTCCGTTATCGCTTTCGTAGATGGTGGCGAGATTAAAGTTGGCGACCCGGCCAAAAGGCAAGCGGTGACCAACCCCAACAAAACCATATACTCGATCAAACGTTTTATGGGTAACAAGTATTCCGAATCCCAAAAGGAAGCGGAGAGGGTTCCTTATAAAGTGGTTAAGGGAGACAACGATACGCCACGAGTAGATATTGAAGGACGTTTATATACACCCCAGGAACTTTCGGCCATGGTTCTTCAAAAAATGAAGAAGACGGCAGAGGATTATTTGGGGCAAGACGTAAGCCGTGCCGTAATTACCGTACCGGCCTATTTTAACGACGCGCAGCGCCAAGCGACCAAAGAGGCCGGTGAAATCGCCGGACTTACCGTAGAGCGAATTATCAACGAACCGACAGCCGCTTCATTGGCCTACGGTCTTGACAAGAAAGATACAGACCAAAAAATCGTGGTCTTCGACTTTGGTGGCGGTACGCACGATGTCTCCATCCTCGAATTGGGAGATGGGGTTTTTGAAGTATTGTCTACCGATGGCGATACCCACTTGGGCGGTGACGACGTCGACCAGAAGATCATCAACTGGTTGGCCGAGGAGTTTAAAAAAGACGAGGGAATCGACCTTAGGGAAGATGCCATGGCGCTTCAACGCCTTAGGGAAGCTGCCGAAAAGGCAAAAATCGAATTGTCTTCCTCGGCACAAACCGAAATCAACCTGCCTTACGTAACCGCAACCGCTTCGGGCCCCAAACACTTGGTGCGTTCGTTGACCCGTTCGAAGTTCGAGCAATTGATAGAGGATTTGGTGAAAAGAACGATCGCACCCTGTGAGTCTGCCTTAAAAGCAGCCGGACTTTCAAAGAGCGATATCGATGAGATTATCTTGGTCGGTGGTTCTACAAGGATTCCGGCAGTACAGGAAGCCGTTGAAAAATTCTTCGGTAAAAAACCGTCAAAAGGGGTGAACCCCGATGAGGTCGTGGCCATCGGTGCCGCCATCCAAGGTGGTGTACTTACGGGAGATGTAAAGGATGTATTGCTGTTAGACGTAACCCCATTGTCGCTGGGTATCGAGACCATGGGCGGGGTCATGACCAAATTGATCGAGGCGAATACGACCATCCCTACCAAGAAATCGCAGGTGTTCTCGACCGCTGCCGACAATCAGCCATCGGTAGAGATCCATGTGTTGCAAGGTGAGCGCCCCATGGCGGCCGACAACAAAACGATCGGTAGGTTCCATTTGGACGGTATTCCACCTGCGCCAAGGGGTACACCTCAAATCGAAGTAACCTTCGATATCGATGCAAACGGGATCATAAAGGTTTCGGCAACCGATAAGGCGACAGGTAAATCACAGGATATTCGAATTGAAGCTTCTTCCGGACTTACAGAAGAAGAAATCAAGAAAATGAAGGCAGAGGCGGAAGCCAACGCCGAAGCGGATAAAAAAGCCAAGGAAACTGCGGATAAGTTGAACGAGGCCGATAGTATGGTCTTCCAGACAGAGAAACAGTTGAAGGAATTCGGCGATAAGTTGTCCGCCGATAAGAAAAAGCCTATCGAAGATGCGCTTGAAGAATTGAAAAAAGCGCATGCGAGCAAGGATTTGGCCCTGATAACACCGGCTTTGGACAAAATCAACGAGGCTTGGAAAGCAGCCTCCGAAGAAATGTACAAGGCACAGGCCGAGCAAGCAGGTGGCCCCTCGGCCAATGGTGAGGATACGGCGAGCTCCAATGCGGGCGAAAGTGACAATGTCGAAGATGTAGACTTCGAAGAGGTCAAGTAAAGTTTGATTTTAGTTTAAGTATAGGCGAGGCCCACTTGGTATTATACCGAGTGGGCCTCTTCGATTTGTCGAAATGGTACGGCTTTTGTTTTTAGTTGAAGTAATTACAGCTAAATTTGTAGTATGTCAAGAAAGCACCAACTTCTTTTTTTAAACCTTTTCGTACTCCTTTCCATTTCGCTGTCCGCCCAAGAAGTAGAGACTTTTAGGGTAGAGGACTTTGATTTGAGGGGAAGGGTCAAATCATGTACGGTTATTACCGATTACGGTAAGGAGGAATATTATTTCGACGAATCGGGCAGGCTGACCAAATCGATTACCCGTTTCAACGATACCGATTACGAGACGACATACTATAAGTACAAAAACGGGCGCCTTAGAGAAAGACGTGTTGAGAACTATCTCGACAATGCCTTTGATAAGGCAACCTCCATTGCCAATTTCTATGGGTACGACAGCCTTCCCGAACATAGGTTGACCGAGAAGATCGTCTCTTACGAAAAAAAGCTTTTGGAGAAGAATATCTATCGATATGGCGATGAGGGAAGACTGGAAAGTATCGAACATATCGATACCGATGGAATCGACCAAAGGACGTTTTCCTATGAAAAAAGCGATAGCCTGGAGTTAGTTTCCCAAAGGTTGAACGGTGTTTTGGCGAAGACCGTCCAAACATCCCTTGCCTATGTAGAAACGGATTCGTTGCAGAAGACTGTTTTGACACATGAATACCTTGACGGGGAGCTTAGCACCAAAACCCTGGAGATCGTAGACGGCAACGAAAGGCCCTTGTTCCATAGTTTGGCCCTTTACGATGCCCCGACCGGAAAATGGATCTTGCAGGAGGAGGTGACCTATATTTATGACGAAGAAGGAATCTTGAGTCGGAAAAAGACCAAAAAAAACGGGTTTACCTCAACCAAGGAGTACATCTATCAATTCGATGGAAGCGAAGCCAACAATTGGGTCAAGGAGATTATTACTCCCGATAATACCTATAAAACCCGTAAGATCAAATACTACCCAAAGCCTAAGGTCGAAGGGGAAGAATGACAAGCTAACACGACGAATCGGCAATAATCTTCCACTCGCCGTCGATTTTCTTGAAAATGATCATGAAGGTGCCATGGGCATTGCCCACCTTTCTGGTCAAAAAGTATTCGCCCATTACATAATAGGCATTTTCCGATATTTGTGTTAATTGGGCTATCTTGAAGGTAAGTTGGCCCGTATGGGCTTTGGAAGGATAGCCCTTTTTATACTTGTTCAAGGTGGTCTCCCATCCCTTGGTAATGCTGCCCCTGCTAAAATACGTAAGCGAATCGGATTTCCAATAGTCTTGCATAAAAGCTTCCAAATCACCGTTCGACCAAGCGCTTGCCTGTTTGTCCAGTATAGACCGTATGGCACTTTGATCGGTGTCCTGTGCGCAAAGGGAGGTTGAAAAAACAAGGCCTAGCCCTAAGAAAAGAAGCTGAACTACAAAGGTTTTCATGTGACGTGGTTTTTGATGGGTTGGGACCCTAAGGGTCGATGTTGCCCAAAATAAGAATAGTTTACGGCTTTATAAAAAAGTGCGGTCCAAAAATTTCACACCGGGCGTGTTATTGGGCAGGGTGCGGATAAATGTTTAGGACAAGGGCCCTTAAGCCGTTGGAGATGCCATTTTCCTATTCTTGTTGAAACCGAACAAGAGGAACAAGACCGGTTCCAAATCGCGGCTGGCCTTCTGCCTGAGTATGGCAAAGGCCTTGGTAATATGATATTCTATGGTCTTTTGGGAAAGATTCAGATGTTCGGCGATCTCGATGTTGCTAAACCCTTCCTGCTTGCTCATCAAGAAAATTTTTCTGCATTTCGGGGGCAGGTTTTGAATTTCTTCCTGAACGATTGACAATAACCGTTCAAAAAACACTTCATCCTTTTCCGAAAACCTTTCCAGCTCCTCGATGTATTTTTTTTCAAGGGCGGTAACCGATTTTTGTTTCCGGTATTGGTCGATAAACTCGTTATGCACCGATTTGTAGAGAAAGCTCTTAATGGTAAAAGTGGGCTTAAGGTTATACCTTCTTTCCCAGGTGCGGATAAAAACATTCTGTACGATATCCTCGGCTTGGTCCTTGTCGTTGACCAGGCTGTTGGCATAGACGCAGAGCCTATGGTGGTAAGTCTCCACCAAATATTCGTAGGCTTTTTCTTGGCCGTTTTTTAGGTGCTGGATTAAAATCCCGTTGTTGTTGTAATCAATGTTCATGATTGATAAAATGGTTCTTAAATGGGGCTTTTGGGTTTAAATGTATAAAAAAAAGGTAAAAAAATTTAGGGTTGTTTAATAATTGTACGTAATAGTTGTAGAAAACACAATATGGACAAGTGTGATTTTAAAATTTCCCTAGCTAAGTTTTTGTCGCATTCCATCGCTTCGGAAGAGTTGGACGATTTGAACCTGTGCCTAACGCGGGGCCGTTATCACAAGCTCTTTCGGTCGCATATAGAGATAGATTACACGACAAGATATATTATGGGTAGATATAATGCGGATAAAGCCAAAAGAATATTGTTGGACAAGATCCGCCGCGATAAACGCTCGGCCAGAAGGTCGAACCTGTTCCGATTGACAAGGTATGCCGCAGTACTACTGACATTTCTCGGCCTAGGGTATTTCTACTGGGACCACAACTTTAGACAGGGCACCGTGGGAAATGTGGACAAGGGCGACCAAATTACCTTGGAACTGTCCGATGGAACCGTAAAAACAATTTCAGAGCTGGGCAATGCATCGGTTTATAACAGGAAGGGCGACCGGGTAGGTCTGTTGCAAGGCAACCAACTGGTTTACCACAAAGGCGGCAAGGCCAAGGAAATTCTCTACAATACGGTAAACGTGCCCTATGGCAAAAGGTTCGTCCTGATCCTGTCCGATGGTACCAAGGCCCATCTCAATGCAGGAAGCACCTTAAGATATCCGGTCGAATTTGTCAGGGGCAGGGAGCGAAAGGTCTATTTGAAGGGGGAGGGCTATTTTAACGTGGCCAAGGACGAAACCAGCCCCTTTATTATCAATGCCAACGAATTGAACATTCAGGTTTTGGGCACCAAGTTCAACCTATCGGCATATCCCGAAGACGATAGCGTAAAAACGGTATTGGTCGAAGGGTCGGTGGGCTTTTTTACGACATCTTCGGACTTCGATGAAGATTCAAAGCGCTTGGTTCCCGGACAAATGGCGGTATGGGGCAAACAAGACCAAAAACTCGTGTTCAAGGAGGTAGACACCGACCTGCATACCGGGTGGATGAACGGCAAGATTATTTTTAGCCATATGCCCTTCGAAGACATCGTCAAAAAGCTTGAGCGCAACTATAATGTCAGCATAGACAACCAGTACGAAGCCTTGAACCCGATACGCTTCAATGCCAGTTTCGACACCGAGACCATTACCCAGGTATTTGAGGCCTTTAGCAAAAACTACCCCATGACCTTTACGATAAATGGGGACAGGATCATTATTTACCAACCTTAAAAAGAGATGCCTATGATATGAAGATGCTGTAAAACCAACACTTCAAATCAAAAAAAATCGGAAAATGCTGGCACATTTCCCGATTGCGATTTAGAGTGATATACACTAATGATAACCATCTAAATTCGAACAAAGATATGAAAAACCCAGTCACTTGGATAAGGGGGAATATTGCCTATCCAATACCGTTACAGCGAAAAATGAAACTTAGCATCGGCCTTATTGCGATCATATTCTATCAAGCGCTAGGAAACCCGTCTTCGGCTGATATTGAAATCACCCTTCAACTGCAGAACGTAACCATAGAAAAGGTTTTGCAAGAAATTGAGTCACTGACCGATTTTAAGGTGTTGTACAACGATAACCAGGTAAACTACAACAGAAAGGTTAGCGTAAGCTATGTAAAGGCCCCGTTGATCGGGGTACTCTCCGATTTGTTCAAGGGCACGCCCATAACATTCGAGATTTTGGATACCCAAATTATCCTGACACAAGGTACTTTGGGAATTCGGGCCAAAACCTTGGGGGCCGGCGACATACAACAAGAGATATCGGGGATTGTTACCGACGCCCAAGGCATGCCCTTGCCTAGTGTTTCGGTGGTGGAAAAAGGTACGACCAATGGCACGGCTACCGACTTCAACGGAAATTATTCGATTACCACACGGGGTGCCAATGCCACATTGGTCTTCAGTTCCTTGGGCTTTGCCACCAAGGAAGTTCCGGTGGGCGAATCGACCAAGATCGATGTCCAACTTGCCGAAGATTCGGAGTCCCTCGACGAAGTGGTGGTCACCGCATTGGGAATCAAGCAAGAAACCCGAAAGTTGGGCTATTCCGTGGCCAAGGTCGATGCCGAGGATGTAAATGTCAACCGCTCGTCAAATTTCATGAACACCCTGCAAGGCAAGGTGGCAGGGGTAAATGTCTCGGCCTTGGGCACCGGGCCCGGAGGTTCTTCCAAAGTGCGGATCAGGGGGCAATCGTCCATTTCGGGCACCAATAATCCCTTGATCGTGGTAAACGGTGTGCCCATCGACAATACCAGCTTTGGAACCAATATCGGTAGTTCGGGCGGAAGTGGCGAACTGGGCACTAGCAGCGGAGGGGTATACTCCGACGGGGGTGACGGCTTTTCAAGTATCAATCCCGATGATATCGAAAGCATGACCATTCTAAAAGGAGCCACGGGCGCTGCCCTCTATGGGTCTAGGGCCAAAGACGGGGTAATTATGATCACTACCAAAACAAGGGGCACCGGCCAAGGTATCGGGGTCACCTACAACCTCAGCGTGGCCGATCATACTCCTTTGGACTTTACCGACTACCAATACGAGTACGGACAGGGCGAAAATGGGGTACGACCCACCACGGCCAACCCTACCTCGGGCCAATGGTCATTTGGTGAAAAATTTGAACCCGGAATGACCCAAGTATTGTTCGATGGGGTCGAGGTACCCTATGTTCCCGTGTACGACAGGATCAAAAAGTTCTACCGACACGGCTTGGACATTACCAACTCCATCGGCCTTTCGGGCAACGGGGAAAAAGGGGGCTTTAATCTATCCCTGTCCAACCTCGAAAGTAAGGGCATTACCCCCAACAACGAGTTCAAACGCATCAATGTGGGATTGGGGGCGAGTTACGAACTGACCGAAAGCTTGTCCTTTACCACCAATATCAATTATTCCAACGAAAAGAACACCAATCCGCCCAATGTAGGCCAACAAGACAATACCATATCGGTGGCCTTGTACAATATGGCCAATTCCATGCCCTTGGACCTTTTGGACGAGAAGAAGTTCGACGAGAACGGAAATGAATTCGTGTATTCGCGCTTTAGAAATAGGACCAACCCCTATTTTACCCTTAGCGAGCAATTCAACCACATCGAGCGCGATCGCATTTTTGGCAATGCCTCCCTGAAGTACAATTTTTTACCATGGCTATTTGGCCAGATTAGGGTGGGCCAAGATTACTGGTCGAGGGACCAGGATTATAACGGCTATCCTACCGGACAGGCGTCCAGGCCTCCGGCCCCGGAAGGTTTCGTGAACGGTACCTATACCCAAGAGGTGCGTAGGTTTAGGGAAACCAATGTAGACTTCCTGATTTCGGCCAACAAGGAATTCGGCGACGATTTCGGCCTGGGAGTCAACTTTGGGGGCAACAAAATGAGAAGGGTTTCGAAGCTCAATCGGGTGAACGTCACCGACTTCATTATCCGGGATCTTTACACGGTACAGAACGGCAGGGTCAAAGACCCGATCTATAGCCTATCGGAGAGAGGGGTAAACTCCTTGTACGGTTCAATGGACCTTTCCTACAAAGACACCTATTATTTGAGTGGGACCTTAAGGAACGATTGGTTTACGACCTTGGCCCCCGACAACAGGAGCATCCTATACCCTTCGGTCTCTGCCAGCTACGTGTTTTCCAACGCCTTCGAAGATTCGGAGTGGCTGACTTTCGGGAAGTTGCGGGCAGCCTATGCCGAAGTGGGCAGCGATACCGATGTGCCGCCGTATTCCGACGCATTGTTCTACAATATCAATTCGAACCTTTTCGCCAATTCAGACGGGCAATTACAGCCTGTGGCGGCACCGAACACCAGTACCTTGCCCAATCCGAACCTAAGGCCGATGCGGGTCAAGGAAACGGAAATCGGTATCGATCTGCGCATGTTCGATTCGCGGGTAAATCTCGACCTGAGTGTTTACCGTAAATCGACCTTCGACCAGATCATACCCGCACAAATCTCAAATGCCTCCGGCTTTATAAGCACCTTGATCAATAGCGGGGAGAGCCGAAGCGACGGGGTTGAGGCCCTCTTAAGCCTGATACCGGTCAGAAACGAGGATTTTCAGTGGGAACTGACCCTGAACACCTCTTACAACAAGACCGAGGTCATTAGCCTGCTTACCGATACCCCGGGTGAAAGTATAGTGGTCGGTACCCATGCCTTCAATGGATTTTTGTACCAAGTCGTCGGTGAGGAGATCGGCCAGTTGGCGGGCTTCGGCTACAAATTTGATGACCAAGGACGGCAGATTTTTGCCGATGATGGTCGGCCCCTTCGCTCCGACGATATCGTTTTCTTCGGAAGTGCCCTGCCCAAGTGGGTCGGGGGTATAACCAATGCCTTCAGGTACAAGAATTTCAACGCATCGTTCTTGATCGATTTTAAGTTGGGGGGCAAAATGATCTCGGGAACGAATTTCAACGCTACCCGTCACGGACTCCATAAAATGACCCTCGAAGGTAGGGAAGGCGGTGTTACCGGAGATGGCGTCAACCAAGCCGGGGAACCCAATACGGCCAGTACACCGGCCCAAACCTATTGGGAGGTGGTAAGGTCACAGCAGCTTATAGAGCCCATTGTATACGACAGCGGTTATTGGAAATTCAGGCAACTGACCCTAGGGTACGATTTCTCGAATCTTTTAAGGGACCAAACCTTCTTTAAGGGCGTAAGCCTCAGCTTGTTCGCAAACAATGTTTTCATCATTAAAAAATGGGTTCCCAATATCGACCCCGATTCGTTCGGCTACAGTTCTGACAATGTATCGGGCCTCGAATCTACCGGTGTTCCGACGACAAGAAGCATTGGTTTGAACCTTAACTGCAAATTTTAAAGGAGAGCATCATGAAAAACACAATAAATAGATTTTTGACGTTAGGAGTCCTCTTCCTCGTCATCTCATGTGATAAGAACTTCGACGAAATAAACACCAATGTGGTCGACCCGACCAGCGATAGTGTAGATCCCATATTTTTATTGAACAACGCGATTGTCAACACCTCGTTTTCAAATGCGCAGATCATTTTTGACATGGGTGTGGTGCAACAGGTCATTTCTCCCAACTCAGGTGTGCTTACCGGTGCCAATTACAATCAGGATAACCGCGATGTTACCGACGACCATTGGGTGAAGTATTACGAGAACGTGATTAAGAATACGGGCGACATCATAGGCCAGTTACAGGCCGAAGATGCTCCCGATAGACCCAATTTACTCCACATGACCCGATTGATCCAGGCCCTGACCTTTATGATCTTGACCGATGAATATGGCGATATCCCTTATTTTGAAGCGGGTAAAGGGGTTACCGAACAGATCGTATTGCCCCGGTACGATTCCCAAGAAGCCATTTACGCAGACCTTATCAAAGAGGTGAGGGAGGCCAGTGCCGGCCTCAGCGAAAGTGCTCCCGCCGAAAAGGGCGAAGTATTGTACTCGGGCGATATTGGCAAATGGAAACGTTTTGGGTATTCCTTGTTATTGCGATTGGGCATGCGCCTGTCGGAGGTCGATCCCTCATTGGCGGAACAGACCGTGGCAGAGGCCTTTGGTGGCGGACTTATGCAATCCAATGAAGATAATTACGCCATCAGGCACGATAGCAATTATACCAATAATGCGGGGTCTTTGCTGAATTCTACCGAGGCCAACAACTTTTATATGGTCGATACCTTTGTCGAATTTCTACGGGATACGAACGATCCCAGGCTTATGTCGTTGGCCTTGAGGTTTACCGGGGCTACCTCGGGACCCGAACAGGTCATAGAAACAGGGTCCAAAGATCCCGCGGAGCAAGTGGGCATGCCCTTGGGCTACGACAACGGTACCATCGGAACGGTAGTCGACGACCTCGGTTTGGCCAGTTTTTACGATTTTACGCAAATAGACCGCTTTAGGGTGGCCAAGCAAACGGCCCCAATTTATGTGCTAACCTACAGCCAAACCCAACTCTTGTTGGCCGAGGCCGCCGTTCGCGGATGGGTTACGGGCAATCCCGAGGATTACTACAACCAAGGGGTTACGGCACATATGCAGCTGATGGCCGAGTACGACGAGGAGGTTGCGATAGCCGATGTGGACATTCAAACGTATCTGGCCGACAATCCCTTTGATGCGGGCAATGCCATTGAACAAATAAACAACCAATATTGGGTATCGTGTTTTTTAAACGGACCCGAGGCCTTTGCCAACTTTCGCCGAAGCGGGTTTCCCGACCTTGATAGCAACCCATATCCTGCCCAGGATATCGGCACACCATTTATAAATCGGTTGACCTACCCCAATTCAGAGGTGGCGACCAACAACGAAAACCTAAGCGCCGCAGTATCCCGAATGGGCCCCGATAACCTCGAGACCAAGGTATGGTGGGATCAATAACGGAATCGATATAACCAAAAAAACACTACTAAAAATGAAGAACACGTTACAAGAGCTCATAGCTAAAAGCAAGAAAGAGGAAAAAGCCTATGCCGATTCGCTGCAGGCGGAGATAAAAGACCCAAAAACCGGTGACGACCGAAGAAATTTTTTAAAGAAAACCGCCTTGGGGGGTATAGCACTATCGAGTTTTATGGGCTATTCCTTCGAAGACCGGGTGGCCGAAACCACTTCAAAGGTAAACAGGGCATCGGCCCCCTCCGAATTGAAGATTACCGATATGCGCTATGTGGTGACCAAT
The DNA here is from genome assembly GCF_900141855.1 of Pseudozobellia thermophila. Classification (GTDB taxonomy): domain Bacteria; phylum Bacteroidota; class Bacteroidia; order Flavobacteriales; family Flavobacteriaceae; genus Pseudozobellia; species Pseudozobellia thermophila. The sequence goes on along the minus strand of NZ_FQYU01000002.1, from coordinate 285,702 downwards.
GTGATGGGGGGTACGCCCATCATAAAGATCGAGACCAATCAAGGTATTCACGGTCTGGGAGAAGTGCGGGATGCCGGTGATGTTAGGTATGCCCTGATGCTTAAAAGTCGGATTTTGGGTAAAAACCCCTGCAATGTTGAAAAGATCTTTAAAAGTATAAAACAATTTGGTGGCCCGGCCCGACAGGCCGGGGGGGTCTGCGCCGTTGAAATGGCCTTGTGGGATTTATGCGGCAAGGCCTACAATGTGCCCGCATGGCAACTTTTGGGAGGTAGGTACAGGGACAAGGTTAGACTCTACGCCGACACCCCGGAGGCCAGCTCTCCCGAGGAACAGCAGCGCCTGATCAATTTCAGGGTAAAGGAACAGGGGTATACCTGGTTAAAGATGGATGTGTCGATAGCCGAGTTGAAGGGAATGAAGGATACGGTTGTCAACGGCAAGTTTTGGGAAGATTCGAAAGGCAACCTCAACCAGTGGGGGGATCGTAGAAACTTTATGTCCTATGGCAATACCATGCATCCGTTTACCCAAATACAGATTACCGAAAAAGGCCTTGAGCATTTGCAGCAAGTGGTAGAGGACGTCAGGAATATGGTAGGATATGAGATTCCTATTTCTACCGACCATTACGGACATTTCGATATGAACAATAACATTCGTTTGGCCAAGGCCCTCGAAAAATATCGTTTGGCATGGTTTGAAGATATGGTACCCTGGCAATACACCGAACAATGGAAGGAAATAACCCGGTCTATCGAAACCCCGACCACTACCGGGGAGGATATCTATTTGTTAAAAGACTTTTTACCGCTTATTCATGAGCGGGCCGTAGATATCGTGCACCCCGACCTGGCCTCTTCGGGCGGTCTTTTGGAGACCAAGCGAATTGCCGATTATGCCGAGGAATTTGGTATCGCCATGGCCATGCACCAAGCGGGTACTCCCGTTTCCTTTATGGCTAACGTACATTGTGCCGCGGCCTCACAGAATTTCTTGGCCCTTGAGCACCATTCGGTCGACCTGCCCTGGTGGGAAGACCTGGTTACTACCGTAGGCGGCTTTAAAATGATCGACAAGGGCTTTGCCACCGTGCCGCTAACGGCTCCTGGCCTGGGCATCGAACTGAACGAGGAGGTGCTGAAAAAGCACGTACATCCGAAAGACAAGAGTTATTTTGCCCCTACCGATCAATGGAATGCACTGCAATCGCACGACCGCACCTATAGTTGAACCAATTGAGGTATAGAAGAGCAAACCATAGCAAATTAGATCTTAGAATTTTGTTTGAGTTGGTTTGGTTGCCGTTGAGCACCCCGATTATTTAATCTTAATCGGGGATGTTCAACTACCTTGGCCTTCTACCATTAAAAAATATTGCGTTGTCCGCTAAAATCGTTAAAAACAGTTTAGATTAACAGTATAAATACACTACAAATGAAAATAAAGTTATTTTTAGGGATGGTTTTTGCTTTTATGACATTCTCGGTCTCTGCCCAAGGTGTTGCTGCAACCCCTGGATATATCAAGGAGTTGACCGCCGATTGGCAAGGGGAGCGTTTTCCTGACGGAAGGCCCAAAGTGTCCGATGCCCTATTAAAGCGTCTCAAGAACATTCAGATCGAGGAGGCCTGGGGCTATTTGCGCCGCAAGGGGTATAACAACCAGTACGATGGCAATTGGAAAATATTGCATCCCGGACAGGTGATGACGGGCCGCGTCCTTACCGCCCAATACACCCCCTTGCGCCCCGATTATCAGCAACTGATCAAGGTAAAGGGGGGCGCGGAAAATCGCGATACCATTGGAGGGAGCAACTCCTGGCCGATCGAAATTCTACAGCCCGGTGATGTCTATGTAGCGGACGGATATGGCCGGATCATAGACGGGACATTGATCGGATCGAACTTGGGCAATGCCATTTACGCGAATTCGCAAAACGGTTTCATCTTTGACGGTGGGGTGCGCGATGTGGCCGGACTTCTCGATATCGAGGGCTTTAACGGCTGGTACCGGGGTGATGATCCATCGTACCTCGCCGAACAAATGCTTACCGAGATCAACACACCGATACGGATCGGAAGGGCCATCGTATTGCCGGGCGATGTGGTATTGGCCAATCGGCACGGGACCATCTTTATACCCTCGCACTTGGTTGCGGAACTGGTGCTCTCCTCCGAGGTTGTCGGACTTAGGGACCAGTTCGGGTTTCAGCGGCTCCGTGAGAAAACCTATACTCCGGGACAAATCGATACCAAATGGACCGACGCCATTAAGGCCGATTTCGTACAGTGGTTGAAGAACTATCCCGACAACCAGCTGCCGATGACACGGAAGGAACTCGACGATTATATAAAAAATGCGGGCTATTGATAAATATTGGCCCAGTATAAACACACCATTTGACAATGAAAAAAACAATTTACCTATACGCTTTTCTTGGCCTGTTTACCGCATGTGTCCAAGCCCAGTCAAATACCGATAAAAAGAACATAGAAACAGGGGTAGGGGCCCTCTATGCGGCCATGGTCGCCAGGGATGGGGCCGCACTTCAAAAATTGACCGACGATAAACTCACCTATGGTCATTCGAGTGGGACACTGGAAAATAAGGAAGAATATATCGAAGCGGTGTTGAAGGGCCCCTTTGATTTTTTTTCGATCCTGCCCGAAGACCAGACCATAGCCATATCTGGCGACGTGGGTATCGTTAGGCACATTTTCGTGGCCAAAGGTACCAACGACGGCAAGGATGCCGATGTGCGCATCGGGGTAATGATGACCTGGCAGAAGAAGAACAACGAGTGGCGCCTACTGGCCCGACAAGCCTATAAACTCATGTAAAAACATTCCTATCTTGAAAAAAATCAATCTCTATTCCATTAGCTTGGGCATTGCAGCGGTCTTGTTGGTCTCTATAATCGGCTTGTTGCTTTCAGGCAGACTTGAACAGGGAGGCCTACCGTTTTTACTGTTTTTTGCCCTTCTGGCCTTGGGCTTCAGCGGTTATAAAACCTTGAACGGACTCGTATTTACCACCATGATTTTTGCCGGGGTCTCCGCCGCATTGTATTACCCCCATTTCTTCACCGTGGTAGGGGGCTTTAAGCTAACGGCCCTGATCATACCCTTGATACAGATCATAATGTTCGGTATGGGTACCTCGATGAGCATCAAGGATTTTGCCTCGGTATTTAAGACCCCGAAAGGCGTAATGATCGGGGTGGCGGCCCAATTGTTGATCATGCCCATTGTCGGTTTTGCCTTGGCCAAAATAAGTGATTTTCCGCCCGAGATCGCCGCCGGTATCGTGCTGATCGGATGTTCGCCAAGTGGTGTGGCATCGAATGTTATGGCCTATCTCGCCAAGGCCAATTTGGCCCTTTCGATTACCATTACGTCCATCGCCACCTTATTGGCCCCCTTTCTGACCCCGCTTTTGATGAAATTATTGGCCGGGGAGTTTATCGAAATCGATGTATTGGATATGATGTGGAGCATCACCAAAATGATCATACTGCCGATCGGGGCCGGACTCCTCTTTAATAAATTGTTCAAGACCAAATGGCTCGATAGGGCCATGCCCATTGTTTCCATGTTGGCCATAGGCATAATTATCACGATTATAACTGCCGCTGGCAGGGATAGCCTGCTGGATATTGGGGGGCTTTTGATGGTATTGGTATTGGTCCACAATGTATTTGGCTATAGTTTGGGCTATGGCTTCGCCAAACTTTTTAGGATGTCGGAGCAGGATTCCCGTACCATAGCGATCGAAGTCGGTATGCAGAACGGCGGACTTGCCTCGGGAATTGCCAATTCTTTGGGCAAAATCGCCACCATGGGCCTCGCACCGGCCGTTTTCGGTCCGCTGATGAACATCACCGGTTCCATCCTGGCTTCCTACTGGCACAAAAGACCCCCTGAAGTACGGGTAAAACCCCTCGTCGACGAACAATAAGTGGACACTTCTTCATCTTTTGGGCGGGGTTAATCCCTCATGAAGGGAAAAAATATCTCAATTCCATGAATTATTGTTATAGGAATATCGATTGCCGTATTTGTAAATCTTTCCTTCTGATATTTTAGAGTAAATCTTTATTTTCGGCCTATCAAAAAATAACCTTTATCTTCGTGAAAAGCGAACATAAATAATTAATAGATAATGAAAAAAGTAGTGACTTTTGGGGAAATTATGTTACGATTGTCCCCTCCAGGGTTTTTAAGATTTTCGCAAACCAATAGTTTCGACGTGGTGTACGGTGGTGGCGAGAGCAACGTGGCGGTTTCATTGGCCAATTATGGCGTGCCCGTTGATTTTGTTACCCGATTGCCCAAAAACGATATCGGTGAATGTGCCCTCATGGAAATGAGAAAAAGAGGGGTCGGTACCGATAAGATAATTTATGGGGGCGATCGCCTGGGCATCTACTTTTTGGAAACCGGCGCCGTAAGCCGTGGCAGTAAGGTCGTTTACGATAGGGCCCACTCCGCCATTGCCGAAATCGAAAAGGGAATGATCGATTGGGATGCCGTTTTTGAAGGGGTCGAATGGTTCCACTGGACCGGTATCACACCGGCCATTTCGCAAGGTGCCGCCGACGTCTGTCTCGAGGCCGTAAAAAAGGCAAGCGAAAAGGGCATCACCATTTCGACCGACCTGAACTACAGGGCCAAACTTTGGAACTATGGCGGGGATAGGGAGGCCATTATGACCGAACTTACTTCGTATTGCGATATTATTCTGGGCAATGAAGAAGATGCCGAAAAGCATTTTGGCATTCACCCCGAAGGACTCGATGTTCACAAGCACGGGCACGATGTGAAGGCGGAGGCCTTTTTGTCGGTATGTAAGCAAATGATGAAAAAATTCCCCAAGGCCAAGAAAGTAATCACTACTTTAAGGGGCTCCATATCCGCATCGCACAATACCTGGGCGGGCGTATTGTACGACGGGGAGAAAATGTACGAGACCCGTCAATACCAAATTACCGATATTGTAGACAGGGTCGGCGGTGGCGATTCGTTTATGGGAGGCTTGATCTACGGCTTGCTGAAGTATCCGGACGACGACCAGAACGCCCTCGACTTTGCGGTTGCCGCATCTTGTCTAAAACACACCATCAAGGGCGACGCCAACCTGGTAACCGTGGCCGAGGTTGAAAAACTTATGGGGGGCGATGCTTCCGGAAGGGTGGCGAGATAAAGGTCCCAACCCTATTAACTTATAACTATAAACTTTTAACTATTCACTTATAACTATTCACTGACAATTATGGCCAAGTATTCAAGAATTGAAGTAGCCCAGGTGATGGAGGAGACCGGAATGGTACCTCTGTTTTATCATCCCGATATCGAATTGGGCAAGAAAGTTTTGAAAGCATGCTATGACGGGGGGGCGCGATTGATCGAGTTTACCGCCCGCGGCGATTTTGCTTTTGAGGTATTTCTGGAACTGAACAAGTTTGCCCTAAAGGAACTGCCCGGAATGATCATGGGGGTCGGATCCATTACCGATGCGGGTGCGGCCAGTATGTTTATGCAAATGGGGGCTAACTTTATCGTTACCCCTACCTTGCGCGAAGACATCGCGATCGCCTGTAACCGAAGGAAGGTGCTTTGGTCCCCGGGTTGTGGTACGCTTACCGAAATCAACAGGGCCGAGGAGCTGGGATGCGAGATCATCAAATTGTTCCCGGGCTCTACCTATGGTCCGGGTTTTGTAAAGGCCATTAAAGGTCCGCAACCATGGACGAGCATAATGCCGACGGGAGGTGTCAGTACCGAAGAGGAAAACTTGAAAGGCTGGTTCGGTGCCGGTGTAACCTGCGTGGGCATGGGCTCACAGTTGATAAGCAAGGAAATACTTGCCAATAAGGATTATGCCGGTCTTGAAGCCAAGGTAAAAGATACCTTGGCCTTGATCAAGCGTATTAGAAGTTAAACCGTTTATTCGAAATACGACTTTCGAATACCCAATTCCAATCCCCGTAATTCTGCCAACCCGCGCAAGCGGCCAATGGCGGAATAACCGGGATTGGTTTTTTTATGGAGGTCGTCGAGCATTTGATGGCCGTGGTCGGGCCGCATCGGAATCTGACTGTCTTCCCGGCCCTCTTCCTTCCTTCTTTTTTCCTCGGCCAGAATCAGTTTGACCAATTCGTACATCGGTACGTCGCCTTCTAGGTGGTTGGCCTCGTAGAAGTTGCCCTTGCCATCGCGTTTGGTGCTTCTCAAATGAAGAAAATGTACGCGGTCGGCGAACCTTTTGAACATTTGCGGAATATTATTGTCTTCACGCGCTCCCAAGGATCCCGTACAAAACGTAATTCCGTTATGTAGCGATTTTACCTTATCGAAAATATAGGCGTAATCGGCTTCGGTACCCATAATACGTGGGAGTCCCAAGATAGAAAACGGAGGGTCGTCGGGGTGGATGCAGAGCCGTACCCCGGTTTCCTCGGCGACCGGGACTACTTCCTGTAAAAAGTAAACCAGGCTGTCCCTCATTTCGTCTTCGCCAATGGAATTATAGGTATCCAAAATGGTTTGGAACTTGCTCAGGTCGAAGCCCTTCTCAGGCACGGGATAGCCCTCCGAAGAACCGGGAAGCCCCGCAATAATGGTTTTTACCAGCTGCCAGATGTCTTCTTCCGACATGGCCGAATAACGTTTTTTGGCCTCCGCGATTTGGGCCTCGGTATAGGTGGCCTCGGCATTTGGCCTTTTTAGGATAAAGAGGTCAAAGGCGGCCAAGGCGGCAAATTCAAAGGAAAGGGCCTTTGAGCCATCTTCGACTTCAAAATCGAGGCTGGTACGCGTCCAATCCAATACGGGCATAAAATTGTAGCATACCGTTTTTACACCGCAGGCGGCCAGGTTCCTTAGGCTCTCCTTGTAATTTTCGATGTATTTTTTGTATTCGCCTTGTTGGGTCTTGATGTTTTCGTGGATGGGCAGTGATTCGACCACCGACCATACCAGTCCGTTGTCCTCTAAATGCTTTTTTCGCTTCTCGATTTCTGAAATGGGCCAGACTTCCCCGTTCGCGATATGATGTAAGGCCGTAACGATACCCGTTGCACCGGCTTGTCTGATGTCTTGAAGGCTTACGGGATCGCTTGGCCCGTACCATCGCCATGTTTGTTCCATACTGTAGTTATATAAGTTGTTCCCAGAAAATTAATGGAGGGTTCGATAAAAGGTTTATACCCCGCTAAATGCACTAAACCCGCCGTCTACGGGCAATACGATTCCCGTAATGAACTTGGCGGCATCACTGCATAAAAATTGTACGGCACCGTTCAGCTCTTCGATTTCCCCGAACCTGCCCATGGGCGTGTTCCTGATGATATCCTCGCCCCTTTGGGTATAGGATCCGTCTTCATTGGTCAAAAGGGCCCTGTTCTGTTTTCCGATGAAGAAACCAGGTGCCACGGCGTTCACACGAATGCCCTCACCGAACTTCGAGGCCATTTCCACGGCCATCCATCGGGTAAAGTTCTCCATGGCGGCCTTGGATGCGGAATATCCGGCAACCCTGGTAATGACACGATCTACGGCCATAGAGGAATAATTGATGATGACCCCTTCCTTTTGCTCCGACATCACCTTCCCAAAAACAATGGAAGGGATAACCGTACCGTTAAGGTTCAGGTCGGTAACCTTTCTAAAGGCGTCGATCGAAAGGTCGAAAATGGTTTTGTCGACCCCGATGGTCGCACCGGGAAGGTTGCCTCCCGCAATATTCAGAAGAATGTCTATTCGCCCAAAATCGGATAGTATTTGGTCTTTTACCTCCCCTAGGGATTTTTCATCCAAAATATCCGCCTCGTAAGCCTTGGCATATCCGCCCACTGAATCAATTTCGGCCATTAAACCGGCAAGGGACGATTCTTTGCGGGTGAGCAGGGCCAACTTTACACCGGCCTCGGCAAAGCTTTTGGCAATGCTACCTGCCAGGGATCCACTGGCGCCGGTAATAATGGCAATCTTGTCTTTGATGCCGAACATAATTTATGTAGTTTATCTGGTTTGAGGGCCGAAGATAAAACAATATCCCTTAAAAACTAAAAGTGTGTTGATTCTCCTTAAAAAAGCAACAAAAAAACTTTACTTTTAGAGAAACAAAACGATCAAACCGAACTTATGAAAATTTACAAGACTTCACACGGAGCTGTTATAGAGCACAACGAAAAAATGTACGTTAAGAAAATTGGGGACTGGGATGTTTTTCTTAATCGCGAGCATCTGTTCCAGGCCTTGGAATCCGATTTGGGGAGTTTTGACGATTTTAAGGGGACTATTGGGGATGCCGATATCGAAAAGCCTATGGGGAACCAAGAGGTATGGGCATCGGGAGTTACCTATATGCGCAGTAAGACCGCCCGTATGGAGGAATCGAAAAAGGCCGGGGGCGGTACCTTTTACGATCGGGTGTACGACGCCGATCGCCCGGAACTGTTTTTTAAGGCCACGCCCCAGCGAACGGTAGGCCAGGGGGGAACCGTTCGGATCAGGAAGGATTCGGGCTGGGACGTACCCGAACCCGAATTGACCTTGCTCATAAGTTCTAAGGGCTCTATTGAAGGTTACACCATCGGAAACGATATGAGTTCTAGAAGCATCGAGGGGGAAAATCCCTTGTACCTGCCCCAGGCCAAGACCTACGATGGGTGTGCCGCCTTAGGACCTTGTATTTATGTGCCGGGCGAACCCATTTCACCCGATACGACCATAGAACTTGAAATTATAAGAGGGGGCGATCAGGTCTTTAACGATAAAATTCAGATCAACCAGATGAAGCGAAAGCATACCGATTTGGTGGCCTATCTGTTCAGGGAATGCCATTTTCCCAACGGCTGTTTTTTGATGACGGGTACCGGAATTATACCCCCGGACGAATTTACACTTAAGCCGGGCGATGAAATACGGATAAGTATCGATCATATCGGGACCTTGGTAAATTTCGTCGGCTAGTACCTTTTAATCACGAGGCGATTGACCAGGGCGAAGCCTAAAGTTGAAATATCTTCTCCAAGGCAATCCATTTTTCGTCCTTTTCGGCCCATGGCAGACTTTGCTGGAATTTCCACATGAGTTCTTCCCACTTTTGGACGGCGGGGTTGTTGGCGTCCATTTCGGCCTTTTTGGCCGGGTCGAAGCTTTCGTTGACCTCCATGATCATAAACATCCGGTTGCCGGTCAGGTAAATCTCCATGTTCTCTATTCCCGCATCCTTGATGCTTTTTACGATGGCCTCGGGAACGGCGCCCGGTGCATGGTGGGCCTTGTATTCCTCGATCAGTTCGGGGTCGTTCTTTAAGTCGCACGAATAGCAGAAGCGCTTTGTTCGGGTCATTTTATTGAAATTTTAGGGAGGGGCTATATTAGCCTTGCGTTTACAGGTCGTAGAACGCGATTGCGTTTTCGCCCATTATTCTTTTTTGTTCGTCATCGCCCAAGGTCGAAACAAAATCGTCGACGGCCTTCTTCATCCGGTCATAACTGCCCGCAAGCAGACAGACCGGCCAATCGGAGCCGAACATTAGACGGTGGCTGCCAAAGGCTTCCAAGACCAAGTCCATGTAGGGTCGGAGTTGCCCGCTTGTCCATGTTCCATGATCGGCCTCGGTAATCATTCCCGACAGTTTGCAATACACGTTTTCGTGTTTGCCGATTTCCCTCATCAACAGTGCCCATCCATCATAAAAGCCATCTTTGATATAAGGTTTGGCAATGTGGTCGATAACGAATTTCTGATCGGGAAATTTTTTGACGAATTCCAATACCGCTCCCAACTGGTGCGGAAAAACCAAAATATCGTAGGTATGGCCGTAATCGGCGAGTTGTGAAATACCGCTTAAAAAATCGGGACGCAATATAAAATTATGGTCCGCTTCGTCTTGCACCACATGCCGCCATCCCTTTAGTTTTTTTTGGTCGGCGTAGCGACCCAGAACCTCGGATAGGTTTTCCGATCTTAAATCGGCCCAGCCTACCACGCCTTTTATAAAATCGTTCGCGGCCGCAAGCTTGAGCAAAAAGTCGGTCTCTTCCAGGGTTTGGTCGGCCTGAACGGCCACACAGCCGTCGATTCCGTTGGCCCCATAAATGGGTTTAAGGTCGGAGGGCAGGAAGTTTTGCCTGATGTCGGTCATGGTATCGTCTATCCAGGCATGTCTTTTTTCATCGTAGATCCAAAAATGTTGATGGCTATCGATTGTCATTGTACGGTAGTTTTTTTAAAAAGTAACGGTTGCTTTGATGACGCCGTTGGCGGGGTCCAGCCAACTGTCGAAATTCGAAATCATCTCGGTGTAGGGTACGGTGTGGGTGATAAAGGAAGCGGTCGGGAATTTCCCCTGTTCCATTACCTTCATGACGTATTCGAAATCGGCAAGGGTCGCGTTTCGGCTGCACAAGATCGATGTTTCCTTGGCGTGTATCTTGGGATGGGCGAACACCAGGTCGCCCTTGGAAAGGCCGACCAATATATACCGTCCGCCGTGCGCCATAAAGTCGATTCCCGCCTCTAGGGCGCCTTTGTGTCCCGTGGCGTCGTATACGGCCGTTGCCATATCGCCATGGGTGAGCTTTGACACTTCTTCAACGGCCTGGGGCCCACCTAGAACGGTATGCTCGATCCCGATTTCCTTTTTTACGTAGTCCAGTCGCCGCGGGTTCATATCGACGGCAATAACGTTTGCACCTTCTATTTGGGCGAATTTCATGATGCCGATCCCTATGGGGCCACAACCGACAACGACCACGGTTTCCCCGGCTTTGACCTTCGACCGTCTGATCGCATGGGCGCCAATCGACAAACATTCGACGATGGCTATTTCGCTGTCCGATAGAGGGTTGGCCGGTAACAATATATCGGAGGGAACGACGATACGCTCTTGCATACCGCCGTCGGTATGCACGCCCAATACGGCAATATCGGTGCAGCAATTCGTCTTTCCGGCCCTACAGGCCACACATTTCCCGCAACTTAGATAAGGCATTAATACGACTTTGTCGCCCGATCGAATGCCTTTGGGGTTGTCGTCTATTTCAACGACTTCGGCGGCAAGTTCGTGGCCCAATATCCGAGGATAGGTAAAAAAGGCCTGATTGCCCGCATAGGCGTGTAGGTCGGTGCCACAGATACCTACTTTTGTGATTTTTAAAAGGGCTTCACCAGGGTTTCTTTGCGGTTCTTCCTTTTCCTTCATTAAAAACGTTCCGGGCTTTTCGCAGACGATATATTTCATTTGGTCCCTATAATTTTGATATAGGGATCTAATTTAGGAAAAAACTACTTCAACCCTTCCCCTTTTAGAGGATTATAAAGTAATTTAAGGTTTTTGTAATTTTTAAGGCCAAGATGTAGTTATGTCGACAAGCAAGGTAAAAGACCTGGCCGAAGTGCACCACTTGATCTCCGATATGTTCAAATGGCCCGAATCGGAAGAAGAGTGGCAGCCCTATCGGCTAAGCGAAGAACAGGTAAACCATTTTCATGAAGAGGGCTATGTGTCTGGAATTCGTCTATTGAACGATGAACAGATCACTATTTTGAGAAAGGAATTAGAGGAACTGGTAAACCCGGAACACCCCGCACATCATTTGTTCTATGAATTTCACGGCAATGAGTCGGAAGACCCAGATTCGGTTCTTTTCCACTCCTTGGGACATTGGCGCATTGCCCCAGGCTTTCACGACGTTTTGTTCAACCCGGCATTCGTTATGGCGGCTTATCAGTTGCTGGGGGAAAAGCCGGTGCGTTTTTGGCACGACCAACTCTTTTGCAAGCCTGCACGACACGGTGGGGTCGTGGCGTGGCATCAGGATTATTCGTATTGGACCAGAACCGTGGCCATGCAACATTTGACCTGTTGGACGGGGTTGGATGATGCTACCGTCGAAAACGGATGCCTGCACTATATACCCAAGAGCCATAAATGGGGACTTTTGGACGCCCCCTCCCTGGCCGGGGACATGAACGGTCTAATGAGGTATTTGAACGCCGAACAAAAGGAACAGTTTAAAAAGCCGGTAGCCATTGAATTAAAAAGGGGAGAGGCTACCTTTCACCACCCGCTGATGGTACATGGTTCGTATGGGAACAGGTCCGATGTTAGTCGGCGGGCCTTTGTACTCAATGTGTTTGCCGATGGAACGTTGAGCAATACCGATGATGAACTTTTACAGGGCGTGCCGATTATACCCAAGGGCAAAAAAATGGAAGGTCGATTTTTTCCCCTCCTTTTTAAGCCGTGATCGTCGGATCGACTATAAACCTGTTTTTTTCATTGCCCCGGCAAACGGTGGGAAGTGCTTCGTCATATGGTTCCCTTTTAGGTACGAATCCCAGATTGGACTTATCGGCATCCTTTCTTTGTTCTGGGCAAAATGGGTTGCCCTTAGGCCGAGGTCTTTTCCGATTTGGCATGGGCCCTTGCCTTTCGAAGCTTTATTTTCCTTTTGAGCCAATCGGGGTATGTCGATGGGTCTTCGGCTTCGTAAATGCGGAGTTCCTGATCCTCCTTGGGCTCTTTTAGCTCGTCGGGCGTACAGCCCAGGATACGGGCGGCCGTATCGACTCCCGAATGGGACGCCCCCGCCACCCCGTGTGAGAGAATGCTCGAGCCGCAGAGGAAGAGGTTCTTAATTTCACTTTTGGCACGAAAGGCGAAGGGGCCGATATGGAACAGGCTTTTTTCGGTGCCGTAAACATTGCCCTTGGTCGTGTTAATATAGTATTTATTGGTCAGGGGCGTGCCCAGTTCCCGGTGTACAATGTGTTTGCGAATGCCGGGTATGGCCCTGTCTACCCCATTGATCATTTTTTTCGTTAGGCGTTCCTTAAGCTTAAGGTATTTCTGTGAACGTTCTCGGTCGGTATTTTCAAATTCCTCGAAAGTTTTATAATCCACAAAGGTTATGGCCTCGATACTGTGGTGTTTGCCGTCGAAACTGGAGGGGTCTTTTAAGGTGGTGCAACTAATGAACATGCCCTCAAAGGCATGGCCTTCGTCAATGTTCCCGGCAAAGATCTCTTCATAGAAGTCATTGGCGCCCCTATCGGGCATCAACCAAATATTACCTGAATCCACACCGGCTTTTTTTAGGTCCATATCCACCGTTAAGAACAACATTAGCGAAGTGCACGAGTATTTTGTTTTCGCTAGTTTTCGCTGCAGTCTTTTGCTCAAGTTTTCAAGGCCGACCAATTGGTTATAGGTAATGCCTACATCGGCATTGGAAACGATCTGGGAGGCATATAATTTTTGGCCGTCTTCCAATACGACCCCTACGGCTTTTTTCTTTCGGTCGCCTTCCAATATGATTTTGGCCACTCCGGCCGAGGTGCGTACTTCCCCGTTGTGTTTCTTGATCACGTTGGTCATCGATTTTATAAGGGCGCCACCGCCCCCCATGGGGTAGTAGCCTCCCTTGTAATAGTGGTACATCAAGGCACTGTGCAAGAGAAAGGGGACCTTGTTGGGTGCCACCCCATGATCGCCACATTGAATGTTCAGTATTTTCTTTAAAAGCGGGTCTTTGATAAACCAACCGATGACCCTACTTAGGGTAAATAGCGAGTATTTGCCAAAATACCGTGTTTTGTAGGGCATGATCAATTTTTGCCAAAAACCCTTGAAATTGGGAATGCTGTAGAGTTCGCGACTGACCCTTTGGGTCATGTTCAGGTATGCTGAGATGTTCTTTTTTTCTTTTGGGAAACGTTCCGACAAGCGCGCGACCAGTTGGTCGAAATTGGCGGGAAAGTCAAATTTTGTGTCTCCAATACGCACGTGTTCGTAGGCATCGGGGTTCATCCGAAAAAATACAAGCTCGTTGGCAATGCCTAGGCCCTTGTAAAGGTCGCTTGTCGTTTCACCTTCCCCCAAAAGGCCGACGTAATGGACCCCAGGGGTAAACCGGTGGCCGTTCAGGTAAAAGCTGTGACACCATCCGCCGGGCACGTCGTGCTGTTCAAGCACCAGAACCTTTTGGCCCCTTTCGGCCAAGCAGATGGCACAGGCCAGGCCACCCGCACCCGAACCGATTATGATGGTGTCGTACTTTTCGGGACCAATGGTGTCGTTGGATGTTTCCGTTGACCGGTGCGGGACAGATTCTTGCATACTATCAAAGATAGGGGAAGTTTTATTCGTATTTCCCCGTATGGGATTTATTATTTGTAGATCGTGGCCTGCAGGCCATCAATTGTCGGTTGGGGGAAACAGCTCTTTCCAGTGTACCGTCGCCCCCGATTGGGCCGAAAGCTTGGCGGCCTCGAGAATTTGAACCACAATTTCGGCGTTCTCGAGGGACGAAGGGTCGTAGGGAGGGAGTCGATACGAATCGTGTACTACCTTTCGAAGGAGTTCAAAGGGGTCGTCGTCGCCTTTGGGCAAAGGTTCGGCCTTTATACTTCGGGGTGCATCCGTTTCGTTGAACATAACTTCCATTTTCTCCGCGTTTTTACATTTTATGAATCCTGTGGTGCCAAATACTTCCATATCTTTTATATGGTGGGGCCAGTTCCATGAGGCTTGGATGATCACTTCGGTTTGCGCATACTTGAGAATAATGGTGGCATCGTCATCGACCTTCGGATAAAGTCCGGGTTTTAGTTGTTGCGTTATACAGGTTACCGATTCGGGGGTCTGGCCCTTCATCAGCCAAGTCGATAAATTGGCGCCATAGCAACCAAAATCGGTCAAGGCCCCGCCGCCGTTCAGAACGGGATCTGTCAACCACTCCAAAAACTCTTGGCTGCAACCGATTTCCACTGGCCCCATATGTCCCGTATGAAAAACGATTCTCCGCACGGGGCCAATGGTCTTTTCGTCGTGGATGAGTTCATAGGCCTTCTTATTGCTGCCGTACCAAGAGGTTTCGTAATTGGTCAGTAGGTGGATCTTGTGCTTTCTGGCGAGGGCCGCCATTTCCCTGGCGTGGGCCCAACTTACGGCCAAAGGTTTTTCTACCATTACATGAATGCCCTTTGGGGCACAGTAGCGTACCGTTTCAAGATGGTCGTAGGTACTGTTGAAGGCATTTACGGCCTCGGGTCGCGTAGCCTTGACCATTTCGTCGAGGGTGTCAAAAACGATATCCATCGAAAGGCCATAGCGACGGGTCAATCTTTCGGCAAGGTCGCGGTCGGGCTCGGCGATGCCCACGATTTCGATGTTGCTTTTCTTTGCGTTTTCCAGAATCCAATGCACATGGCCATGAACCAGTCCCACTACACCGACCCTTAGGGGAGGTTGTTGTGTATCGCTTTGCCCTGAGGTCTTCGAAAGCTGAAAAAACAAGGCCGTAAAAACGAGAAAGTACCTCATGGCCTTAAGGTTTTTTAAGGGCCTCGGCAATCGCTTTTTCTACCATGGGCTCCATGACCATGTATCCTTCCGGGGTAGGGTGTACTTCGTCTTTTGCGTATTTTTTGGGCAGGCCCTTGCGTTCATCGGCCATGGCCGAGAAATAATCGAGGTAAATGTGACCGGCCTCTTCGGCATAGGCCTTTATCTTCTTGTTCAGGGCCACGATCTTTTCCGCGGGCTTAACCTCGGGCCTCCACGAATATTTAAAGGCAGGCAGGGTAGACGAGAGTATAACTTTTATATTGTTGGCCTCGGCCAGTTCGGCCATCGACTTGATGTTGTCCATGATCATATCCAAGGTCGACGGACCTGTGTTTCCGGCGATATCGTTGGTGCCCGCAAGAATGACGACTACCTTGGGCTTGAGTTCGATGACATCTTGTCGGAAGCGCAAGAGCATCTGGGGAGTGGTCTGACCGCTGATACCGCGGTTGATATAGGGCTTTCCTGCAAAGAATTCAGGTCTTTTTTTCAACCAGCCAATGGTAATCGAGTTCCCCATGAAGACGACCCGGTCTTCATCCGGTGCCGGTGCACTCAATTGTGCATTCTCTTCTTGAAACTGTTTTAGGTTGGGCCAGTCCTGTGCCTGAAAGGTTACTGGTGCGGCCGATAAAAAAAGAGTGGCAATCAATGTTTTAAATGGGTTCATTGTTGAAGGTTTAAAGTTTAAATTGATTTTCTTCCTCCCGGGTAAGGGGCAGTTGGTCGATAAGTTTGGCCGCGGTGGGCCTTTGCGCAAAGAGGTAGGCCACCAATAAAAGGACGATGACCAGATGCAGGGCATTGCCACTGGATGAATAGGCGAAGAGGGCCATTAAGGCCGGTCCCTCGAGCAGGGCATATTTTTGTATCGAAGCGCTTTGGTACCTCGACAGTTTGAAGTTTAACGCTTCTTCCCTGGTAATGGTCGACAATTGCTTTTTAAAAAGATACTGACTTAAAAAATAGCCTATTGCGGCGGCGACCGGAACGATGTAGATAAAGGGGTCTTCGGAATCCATCCCGGCCTGGAAACCACCGTTGCTTGAATAGACGAATAGGGCGAATCCAATCAGACTGGCTAAAAGCGCCATATGGATGACCGTTAGGGTCTTTAAAAAATTAGCGGGTTTGGAGTCCATTTCTCGGCTGGGTTTTAGGTTGGGTTATTCGGGCCTTTTCCGGTCTAAGATAAGAATTCTTATCAATTGAAATTAATAGGTAGTTACGGGGAAATTACCGTTTTACGAAGAAATAGAACCACCAAGGGTCAGGGTCAAACTTCTTCGAGTACCGATTCGCCCTGGCTTCGGTCACCCGAGGTCCACTGCCATTTTTCATGTAGCCTGATCGTTCCGTTGGGCAGAATTTCGGGGGACGAAAGGCAGGTGCCGGTCATAAGTTCTCCCTTGGTGTTGATCTGATGGTACCGCATGTCTATGTTTCCATCCGGATCGACCTTGCCTATCAAATGGCCTTTTACTATTTGCCCGCCCGAATAGGTGCAATAAAGTAGGTTGCCCCGCTGTTGGTAATGAAAAAGGGTTTCATGGGAAGTTTCCCCGTTAAGGGTGTTGCTTAGGGGCCTGAAGGTTTTGTCGTTGTAGTTCATGTCAAGGGTAGGGGTTTAACCGTTGTGGAACCACGGGATGTATCGTAGATCAACAGGCTTTGTTCTTTTGGCGTGAGTTGCCCCACGAGCCTGCCTTCGGAATTCCACACGGAGCTTTGCCCCGCACTTTCAAAATTATCGCAAGGTCCAACGGCGTTTACCATCAAAATAGGAAGTTGGTGGAGTCGTGATTTTTCGGGAAAATAGGAACAGGCCCTATCGATTCCTTTTTGCGACTTGGCCACACTGGCCAAATACATATCGGCCCCTAGGCTTATATTTTGCTCCAAGTGCCTTTCCTGAAGGCTCTCGTAGCAGATGGCCAGGGCGATCTTTTTGTCCTGTAGCCTCAAAATTCCGGGGGCATCCCCTGCTGTAAAGTAAGGTCGTTCATCGTCGTGCAAAAACTGTTTGCTATAACGGGCCACAGGCCGTTGGGGTTGAAACAGCAGCATTGAAATGGAAACGCCGCCCTTTTCTTGGAGCGGGACGCCGAGGGCAATGACGATATTGTTCGAGCTGCCGATTTGCCCAAAAGCTTGGAGGCTTTCGTCGCCGATTCCGATCTTTAAACCTTCCGCCAGGGCGGGCTCGTATCCCGTCAAGGAAAGTTCGGGAAAGAAAATGGCATTCGTGTTTTCTTCAATGGCCGCCCGGATGGCACAGGTGTGCAAAGCAATGTTTTCTTTATAATTGCCTTTTGTCGGATGTATCTGTGCAAGGGCTATTTTCATTGGGTACGCTACCTAATCTTACCTCAGGCCAAAGGTAATGGATTTAGGCCGTAATTGGGCCTTGGCAGGGAAGGAGCCGGCCAAATTCTTGATCGCCCGGCCTTTTAAGCAAAGGAATCCCTGAACTCGGAAGGGGAGAGGCTGGTTTTTGATCGGAACAGTTTACTGAAGGACTGGGAGTGTTCGAAACCTAGGTCATAGGCAATTTCACTGATCGATAGTTCGGAGGTCGATAGCTTTTCCTTAGCTTTTTCTATAAGCTTTTCATGAATGTATTGCTGGGTGTTTTGACCGGTAAGGGTCTTGAGCAAGCTGCTCAGGTAATTGGGACTTAAGTTCAGTTTTTCGGCGACGAATTTTACCGAAGGGATGCCCGTCTTGGAAGATTCTTCATCGTTGAAATAGTCGTTCAACAATTTTTCGAGCCGAGCGAGCACTTCGTGGTTGCTTTTCTTGCGCGTGATAAACTGCCTCTGGTAAAAACGTTCGGAGTATTGAAGAAGGAGCTCTATTTGGGCAATGATGATGTTTTGGCTGAACCGGTCGAGGTTCGCTTCTATTTCGCCTTGGATATTCTTGAAAATCCCTTCGATTATCGACTCTTCCTTAGGCGACATAAAAAGGGCTTCGTTAATGGAATAATCAAAGAAGTCGTATTTTTTGATCGATTTGGCCAAGGAGGTGTTCCATATAAAATCGGGATGTAGTAAAAGCAGCCAACCCGACGGCTTCTGGCCGGGTTTTTCATTCGGCCGTATGCCCAAAAGCTGCCCTGGGGCGATAAAGGACATTAGCCCTTCGTTAAAATCATAATGCTGTTGGCCATAGCGCAAGGTGCCCACGTTGCGTTTGACGCCTATGGAGTAAAATGTAAAAAGCCATTGTTCCCCAATGTGCCGATTGGTAATCGTGGTTTTTCCGTAGTCGATCAAGCTCACCAAAGGATGGAGGGGACTATCGAGCCCCCTTAACCTATGAAAATCGTGAATGGATTCAATTTTTCGGATTCCTTTTTTCATATTTTCCTGTCTATAAAATTATACCTCCGGACACCTCGATGCGTTGGCCGTTGATCCAACGCGCATCATCCGTACACAAAAAGGCGACCACGCCTCCCAGGTCTTCCGGTTCGCCGACCCTTCCCAAGGCGGTCAGACTCGAAACGGCCTTGATCTTTTGTTGGTTGGTCTTGTTTTCCCCTCCGCCAAAGTCGGTTCCCACCGCTCCCGGGGCGACAACGTTGGCCCTTATTTTCTTGTGTGACAACTCCTTGGCCAGATATCGGGTGAACACCTCCACGCCCCCTTTTGCCGAGGCATAGGCCGACGAATTGGGAAACGAAAACCGGGCCAGTCCCGACGAAATATTGATGATTCGGGCGCCATCGTTAAGAAAAGGTACCGCTTTTTGGGTTAAGAAATAAACCCCTTTCAGGTGAATGTCGAGCATTTCATCAAAATCGGCTTCGGTGGTGTCGAGAAAGGGTTTGTAAATACCGGTACCTGCGTTGTTTACCAGAAAATCAAAGTGGGCACTGCCGTATTCTTCGATTAGGTACTTGGAGAGGCCTTCGTAAAATCTGTCGAATTCATCGACATTGCTGGTGTCCAGCCTAAAAGCCTTGGCCTTTTGGCCTGAGGTTTCTATGGCCTCGACGACCTCTTCCGCCGCCTTTTGGTTCGAATGGTAGGTGATGACCAGGTCTATTCCCTTCTCGGCTACCCTAAGGGCCATTTCCCGACCAAGCCCCCTGCTTGCCCCGGTGATCAATGCAATTTTTGTCTTTGCCATACTTATAAAGTTTTAATTGGGGTAAATGTCCAAAAAAAAGAGGGCATTAATTGAACCAAATACACGGTATATGAAGCCAAATTCCATTCCTGTGCCTTAAAAAGGATATGGTATCCAGGCATTTGAATGGTTAAAACACGGGCTTCCCTGTACCCGACATTGCGAGCCCCCCTGGTACCATTGTTTTGAGGGGAGATGTCCCACTAATAATGATAGCTTGCAAATGTTAAAATTTTTGAATTTAGGAATTGTGAATCAAGCAATTAATCAGGCTTATTTAGATTTGGTTCAAATAAATTTGTGTAGAAGGCAATGGACCTATAAATTCGCGGCAAAATCCAAATAATTTATATCAAGTCTAAATAAATATCAATGAGACTTTTAGTGTTGCCCCTATTTATGTTCGGTCTGTTCCTGGCCCATGCACAAGAACAGGTCCATACCATTCACGGAAAAGTAACTTCGAACGACGGGGAGCCCGTGGCCTATGCCCATGTCGCCATTGTAAAGAGCGCAAAGGGTGCGGCGGCAAATGAAAACGGGGAGTACGAGATTACGGGTGTTCCTTCGGGCGCCTACGAGCTGCAGGTAAGTGCCGTTGGCTATAGGACCCTTAAAAAGGCGGTTACCGTTTCGGATGGTGATGTAACCCTAAATTTTAAGGTCCGTATGGATTCGGAGCTTGACGAAGTGGAAGTATTTGGATCCCGTTACGAGCACCCCGATAAAATCGAGGCCTTGACCCGTTTGCCCTTGGCTACCTATGAGCAGATTCAGAGTATATCGGTTATTTCGGAAAAAGTTATCGAAAACCAAGGGAACCTCACCATAGCCGATGCAACCAAAAACGTACCTGGGGTCTATTCTTTCGCCACCTATGGCAACCGAAGTGAGAGTATGTCTTCACGGGGATTTAGGGGAATTCCGATTCTAAAGAACGGGGTGCGCGTGCATTCCGATTTTAGGGGTACCGGTATTCTTACCGATATGCAGGGCGTCGACAATATTCAGGTGCTGAAAGGCGCCGCTTCCATCACTCAAGGGGTGGCTACCGATTTGGGGAGTCCGGGCGGGGTGATCAATATCGTTACCAAGACGCCCAAATTCCAATTTGGCGGACAGGCCTCAATGCGCGCCGGTAGTTTCGGACAGGCCAGACCGACTTTCGACGTATACGGTCCGTTGAACGACAAAAAGAATACGGCCTTTAGGATCAACGGGGCCTTGGAGCGTGCCGACAGCTATCGCGCTACCATATCGTCGCAACGGTTTTATATCAACCCCTCCTTTGAATGGCGAATTGACGAGGGTACGACCCTGACCCTTGAAATGGATTATTTTGACGACAGCAGGACCCCCGACCTCGGAACGGTCAACCTGGCAGAAAACGATACCAATGCCATTTATGATTTGCCCTATGACCAGTTCCTGGGCTTTGAAAACGATAAGGCATTGACCCAAAACCTTAATTATTCGGCCCGATTCAAAAAGGAGATCAACGATAAACTCAGTATAAACGCGGCCTTTTTTGCCTCCAGTCTGGATCTCGATGTCAAAACGGCCAGTTTAGGCAGTGCGATCAGCGATGTTGACGGTAACACCGCATATAACATGAGGACCAGGGGCTATTCGATATCGACCCGGGAAGACGAAAACAGTGTTTTTCAGGTAGACCTTATCGGTGACGACATGTATACCGGATCGATCGCACACACGTTTCAGGTGGGTATGGACTATCGGACATCGACCTACAATACTTCCAGTAGTACCGCCTCGGTAGTGGATACCTTGGACGTATTCGGTACCATATCGAATCAATTGCCCGGTGACATTGCCATGAGCGATCCCACCTTGGCCGGTTCCAAATCGAGGTCCCTCGGTTTTGTCGCACAGGACGTCATTACCTTTAACCCCTGGTTGAAATCGTTCTTGGGCTTCCGTTACAGTACGACTGAAACCAGTACGGATACGGAGACGAGTAGTAGCGATGCATTCAATCCCTTGGCAGGCTTGATCATCACCCCAATGGAAAACCTGAATGTCTTTGCCTCGTACACCAACAGCTCGTACCCACGTACCGGAACCCGTTTGGGGGAAGATGGCAGGGAGCTCGGCAATGAGCGGTTTGACCAGCTCGAAGCGGGCATAAAGACCAACTGGCTCGATAGCCGTTTGCGTTTCAACTTGACGTATTTTAAGATCAACAACAAGAACATCAACCTGCCGGTCTACGATGAAAACTGGATCGCCACCGGATATTACCAAAAAGGGGGCAACGACCAGCGACAGGGGGTTGAGGTTGAGCTTACCGGGCGTATTCTCGATAATTTCGAGGTTATTACCGGGTACTCGTATATCGACGCCCAGTACAAGGAGCACACCTCTTATGTTTACGGTTCCGCCCCGTTGAACACCCCGAAACATACCTTTAACGTGTACGGGAACTACGCGTTCAAAAATAAGTTGAAAGGCTTATCGTTGGGTGCCGGGGCCTATTACACCGGAGAGCGGCCCATCAACGACTGGAGCGCGGGTGCCGTTACCCACGAGGGCATTGTTCCGAACCAAAAACCATTTGACGTAGACGCCTATACCCTGGTAAATGCGCAAGTGGCGTATCGCATAAACGATAATTGGGGGGTACGCCTCTTGATGAACAACGTTTTCGACGAAATAGGTTATAATGCCTATCGCACGGCCTATATCAACCAAACCGATCCTAGAAGTTTTTATGGGGTACTTACCTATAGTTTCTAATAGTTTCTAAATTTGAAGAAGGCTACCTAAACGATTTAACGATAAACCGATAATATGAAAAAGTACGGTCTAAGGGAATTGATCAACGATATACACTTGTGGCTTGGCCTTGCAAGTGGTATTATCTTGTTTCTTGTTTGTTTAAGCGGTACCCTCTTGGTTTTCGAACACGAGATAAAAGACCTGTTTAAGGAAGATTTTACGGTAGCCGTATCGACGGCCGATAAAATGTCGGTGGAAACACTTGCCGAAAAGTTGAAGGGAGAGGGACAAATAAACGGCATTACGATTCCCGCCGAGGCCGATGCCCCTTACTTGTTCTCGATTAAGACCGATCCCAAGCAGCGTAGGGGAAGCACTTTTTTTGTCGACCCCTATACGGGGCGGTTTCAAAAGGAACTGAAATCATCGCTCGATGGTTTTTTTATGGCTATGTTCCGCCTGCACCGTTGGCTGTTGCTGGATATGGAGGTCGGTAGGCCCATAGTGGGGATCGCCACGCTGATTTTTCTTGTTTTGTCGATAAGCGGACTCGTGCTGTGGTTTCCGAAAAAGCTAAGATGGAAACATATAAAAACCGGTTTTAAGATCAAGTTCTCGGCCAATTGGAAACGTGTCAACCACGATTTGCACAACACCTTGGGCTTTTATGCCTGTATATTTCTGGTCGTCATGTCGCTTACCGGCCTGTGTTGGTCCTTTCAATGGTACCGCGATGCGGGAAGTGCCGTCCTTGGCGCCAAAATATTCGGTAATAGGGGAGGTGGGCCCAAAATGGAATCCGGACTTGAAGAAGGTGCGAAAGTATTGTCCGTGGCCGAAATTTTGGGTGTTGTCAATAAAGAACTTCCCTATACCGGAGCCATAAGTCTTTCGCTTCCAAAAACGAAAAAAGGGGTGTATACCGTTTCCAAGAACGATGCATCGGGATTTTCACCCGTTATTACCGATAAATTGGTGCTTGACCAAGACGGCACGGTGTTGAAGAAGGAAATTTTTAGCGAAAAACCGCTCAATGTTAGAATTGCCGCACTTATAAAGCCCCTTCATATGGGCGATATCTACGGGACCTTCTCAAAAATACTATACTTTTTGGCCTGTCTGATAGCTACCAGCCTGCCCATTACCGGCACCTTGATCTGGTGGAACAAACTGCAGAAAAAAAGAAAGCGGAACAAGGGAAAGGCGCCAAGGCTGGAAAGGGCTTGAGCCTTCGGTTCCGGTGTGTGGCAGGTTTCCGCGGCCCGACCATGCATGCACATCCTTTTTTGTATTTGCCTAGGTGTCGGGGCCTTATGCCCGATAAGCGTATTTTGTTGATAATTTCTTCATGCCGATTTTTTGAATCGCATCCGAAGCCATTAATTTTGCCCGCTTTTAAGACCATGCGAGAATTAAAAGTAGGAGATAAACTGTACAACGCCAAGCAAGATGGCTTTGACGATTTTGTAAGGTATTCCTTTTCGGAAGTGGTCAGGCTTACCAAAACGCTGGCCGTTTTAAAAAACGGGGTCAGGTTGATCAACCGGCCCAGAAGATCCTATATAACCGAAGACATTGGTTACTCCGTTAACCGACAAAAAGGGGTACACTGGCACTTGGTATCGATAGAGGCCATACGCAAGGCCCAGATCGAAAATGAAAAGATAGCGGCCTACGAATGGTTCGAGAACAAGGAGTTTACCTTGGAGGAAAAGCAATGGATCTACAAACAGTTCCAAAAGTTTGGCAAGGAAAAATAGACCGGTTTTTTTAGATTAGTCCCAAAGGGGCGAGTTTTTCATTGGACTGCGTATTTTTGCACCGATGAGAAAGGGAAAAATAAGAATAGGCGACGTCTTGCTCTTGGTCTTTGTACTGTTGGTAATCATACCGCAAACACGGAAACC
Source organism: Pseudozobellia thermophila (assembly GCF_900141855.1). Classification (GTDB taxonomy): domain Bacteria; phylum Bacteroidota; class Bacteroidia; order Flavobacteriales; family Flavobacteriaceae; genus Pseudozobellia; species Pseudozobellia thermophila. The sequence goes on along the minus strand of NZ_FQYU01000002.1, from coordinate 261,552 downwards.
GATCCAAGTGTTCCTCAACGGCATTAAAGTACAGCTTTTTTCGCCCTCGGTACTCGACGCCGAAGCGCAGGTGACCGTAACGCCTTTTGAATACCGGGTAACTGACTTGAACGGCGCCGATGTGTCGATAACGGTGGGAAACGGCAAGGTAAGCTTTATCGGATATTGGGCCACTTGGTGTCCGCCCTGTATTGCCGAGATGCCAAGTATCCAAAGCTTGTACGACGATTACGGCGATTCGGTCGATTTTGTGCTTCTGACCCATGAAGATCCCGAGGTGGTCAGAAACTTTTTGGAGCGAAAGAAGTTCAGCCTACCGGTTTACTTCCCTAAAATGCAGGCGCCCGAAGAACTGTACGAAAAGAGCATCCCGGCCAACTTTGTCATCGACAAAACCGGGAAGATAGTTGTAAAGGAGACCGGTGCCACGGATTGGAATGCCGAAAAGATCAGAACGATTTTAGACGGACTTATCGCTTCTTGATTCGATTTTGGCAAGTACCCCTAAGTCCTTTGCTTGCCTTTAAGGGATTTGCCGTAGTGCATGAAGAAATTGATCCAAATGTTTCGCGAAAGACGAAGCACTATGGGCAAGACCAATACCATTTCCACTACGATAATGGCATAGGTGGTTATCAAGCCGAGGCCGATCATCAGATAACAAAGGAAAAAAGCAAAGCCCGCAAAAAAGAGTCCCACAGGATAACTTACATACATGGCACCGTAGAAAAAAGAAGGTTCTATTTTGTACTTGGTATGGCAGTGGCTGCAGCGTTCTTTCATTTTTAGGGTGCTTGAAAGTTTATACGGATTTGCTGTGGTGTACATACTTTCGTTTTGGCAAACGGGGCAAGTGCCCGTAAAAATGCTGTAAATCTTGGTGCCTTTAAAAAGTTTCATATGCTCTTTTCTATTTCAATTACAGGAACATCCCCTTATGGACTGATGCCACATACAGACCTTCCTTGCACTTTTTGAACCAAGGTAACATCTGTATATTTTGATGTGCTTTTGTTATGGTTCAAAACTAGTAGTTATTCCAGTGCTGGTCCTTATAGCTTTATCGCCAATTTTTGTACTTTTAAGACATATTTAGATTCCGTGAAGATTGTACCTGTCCTGCATATAGAACAATTCGAAGAAGAGCATTCTTCGGTCGATTTTTATAGTAACGCCTTGGACGCCCACCTCAAAAAGAACGAAACCATCGTACACCGGCCACACCAGCACGATTTTTTTCTTTGTGTGCTCTTTTTGAAGGGTAGTGGTGTTCACGAAATCGATTTTAGTTCCTATCGCATTGAAAAGGGAAGCCTGTTCTTCTTAAAACCCGGGCAAACCCATAGTTGGAAGTTTGACTCGGCAGTCGAAGGGTATATCTTTTTTCATACCCAATCTTTTTTCGAGTTGAATATTTCGGGTATTAAGTTGCACCAATTTCCATTTTACTATTCCTATAAAAATCCCCCTAACCTCACCTTGTCACCGGAAGGGCTTCAAGGTATAGCCCAGCGCTTCAATGAAATCAACCGAGAATATCATGCTAATGTGGTCTATAAAAAACAGAAATTGGCAAGTCTGATCAACTTGACCTACATTGACCTTAGTCGATATTACGCCGCTTTTGACACTACAGAACATGTGTTGTCGCCCACCTATTTAAAAATACTTTCAGAATTGGAGCAAACGGTGGAGCGATTTTACAGAAGCGAAAAGCAGGCCCGTTTTTATGCGGACCAACTGCATATCACCACAAAACACCTAAACCGCGTTACCAAGAGTACCTTGGGCAAGACCACCACCGAATTGATTAACGACCGTATTCTTTTGGAAGCCAAACGGTTGATCGTGCATTCCCGGACTTCCTTGGCCCATGTGGCCGAACAATTGGGCTACGAAGATTACGCCTATTTTTCAAGGGTATTTAAGGCGAAGACACAGATTACACCTTTGGAGTTTAAAAAGCGGTATCAATAAGCGGTGGCTTAGTTTCCTAGAATTTTTCAAAAACACCCAATCCGAAAAGGGCGAAGTCGTATTTTACCGGATCGGTAGGGTCTAGTTTACGTAGGTTTTTATCGAGTTCGGCCAAGGCCTTGGCATCGTTCTGTTTCCGGGTGAGCAATTTTAGCTTTCGGGCGACGTTTCCCGAATGAACATCCAAGGGGCAGGACAATTGACTGGGGGAAATGCGCTTCCATATTCCAAAATCTACCGAAGTGGCGTTTGAGCGAACCATCCACCGTAAAAACATATTGATCCGTTTGGCGGCGGAGCCTTTTAAGGGGTCGCTTACGTGTTTTTGGGTCCGCAATGGATGGGGGAGCTCAAAAAAAGTCCTTTTAAAGGCAGAAATGGCCATTTGCATCGAGTCTTCTTTGGCATGTTCGGCAAAGACCGCCTCCAATCCGCCGTGATTTAAATAAATGTTCCTTAGGCTTTTTATAAAGTATTTTAAATCTTCGCCGTTAAAGGTTCGGTGGACAAAGGATGCGAGTTCTTCCCTGTCTTCCTCGGCGTACTGAAGCACGTAGTCGTAGGGCGAACCGCCCATTAGTTCCATAAGTTTTTGGGCGTTGTTGATGATGCTCTTGCGATTGCCCCAGGCAATGGTCGCCGTTAGAAAGGCGCTTATTTCAATATCTTCCTTTCGCGAGAATTGATGGGGAACTTGTATGGGATCCGTTTCCAAGAATTTGGGGTGCTCGTATTGCTGTACCTTGGCATCTAAAAATTCCTTGAGTTCCGCTTGCTTCATTCCACTGGGAGGTCAAAAATTTGTAATAGTATAAAAGGTCCTATCAATATAAGGTTGTATGCCGCATGTAGGGCTATGGACCAAGGCAGTCCGAACCGAACCCGAATAAAGCCCAAAAAAACGCCAACGGATAGTTGGGGGGCTACCAAGAGGGGCGAAAGCCAGAGGGTAGTGGAGGTAAATTCGAAATTTAGAATATGGTAAAAACCGAATATAAGGGTAAGAAGGTAAAAGATATAGGGGAATAGGGGGCTGTCTTTGAAAAAAAAGAGCGGTCCCCTAAAGAAAAGCTCCTCTAAGAGGGGTGCCAATACCACCGCCATTAGAAAAAGCAGCCACGGAGCGTCTTTTATAAAATCTTCACTGGCGTGTTTTCCGATGTCTAAATTAAGGAAGGTTTCCAGGCTTTGGTTTAAAAGTCCCAGTCCATAACTTAAGATCAGGGCATAGAATAAAAGCTGGATAAAAACCCTGTACTTGTCGTTAAAGTCACTTTGTTTATCTTCTTGATATACAGGGTTTTTTAAAAACGACAAAATTTGACCGAGTATGGCTCCCTTTGTGTTCAAGCGACTACCTCCTTACTTACTATGCGTCCGTCGACCATGGTCAGTTTTCGATCGGCCATGTCGGCCAATTGTTGGTTATGGGTAACGATTACGAAAGTTTGTCCGAATTCATCGCGAAGTTCAAAAAAGAGCCTGTGTAGGTTATCGGCACTTTCAGAATCCAGGTTGCCACTGGGTTCGTCGGCAAAGACGATCGAGGGTTCGTTGATCAAGGCCCTGGCCACGGCCACCCGTTGCTGTTCCCCGCCCGAGAGTTCATTGGGCTTGTGCTTGCTTCGGGCCGACAGGCCTAAAAAATCTAGCAGTTCCTTGGCCCTTTTTTCGGCTTGGACTTTCGGGGTGTTTTTGATGAAAGCGGGAATACAGACGTTTTCCAAAGCCGTAAACTCGGGAAGCAATTGGTGAAACTGGAAAATAAAACCAATGTGCTCGTTGCGAAATTTGGCCAATTGCTTTTCCGATAATCGGGTGACCTCCGTTCCGTTGATTAACAGTTCGCTTTCATTTGGGTTGCTTTGGGTGTCAAGGGTGCCCAAAATTTGCAGGAGCGTCGTCTTTCCGGCCCCAGAGGCACCTACGATTGAAATGATTTCCTCTTTCTTGATATGGAGGTCCACTCCTTTGAGTACCTGTAAGTCGCCGTAAAACTTTTGTATATTGGTGGCTTTGATCATAGGGTCCGTTTTTGAAACGACCATTGTGGCATTTCATCCCACAAAAGTAAGGAAATTTGATATTTGCCGGACCAAGCATATTAAAACCCTAAATTTGCAGGATAAAGTTGGCGGGACCTTCGGTTTTTTATGTCCTTGTTCCCGTTAACCGAAAAATTTAAACGTAAAAACAAATCCATTTTAATGGCTCCATATAGAAATTTAGAAGAGTACAATTTAGAGGTTACTTCAGAAGTTAAAGACCGTTATTCCAAGATAATAAGTGAAATAGGGGAGGATGTAAGTCGCGACGGACTTATAAAAACGCCGGAGCGGGCGGCAAAGGCAATGTTGTTCTTGACCCAAGGGTATAAGCAGGATGCCGTTGAAATTTTAAAGAGTGCCATGTTCAAGGAAGATTACGACGACATGGTCATCATTAAGGATATCGAGCTTTATTCGCTTTGCGAACACCACATGTTGCCCTTTTTTGGCAAAGCGCACGTGGCCTACATACCCAACGGCCATATTGTCGGCTTGAGCAAAATACCCCGCGTGGTCGACGTTTTTGCCAGAAGGTTACAGGTTCAGGAACGATTGACGCACGACATTCTCGAGTGTATCAACAATACCCTAAAGCCCCAGGGAGTGGCGGTCGTGATCGAAGCTTCCCATATGTGCATGATGATGCGCGGCGTACAAAAACAAAATTCGGTTACCACAACCTCGGGATTTCGGGGGCAATTTGAGAAAATCGAGACCCGGAACGAATTTTTGAAGCTGATAAGTTCAGATTTGTCTTAGGTTCCCGTTGCTTAAGTTTGGGGCTTAAATGCCGTATGTATTGACTTTGCGGGATACTTTGGCACTTTTATTGCTTGGGTATAGGCGTAACTTTAAACACTGATCATGTCACAATCAAAAGACAATAAGTATAAAAAGCTCTTTTTGGGACTTCTTTTCGATGCGATAGGAATGCTTTCGTTTGCCATACCCTTGATCGGGGATTTTTCCGATATCGTTTGGGCGCCCTTGGCGGCCTGGCTGATGACGCGAATGTACAAGGGGAACATAGGAAAGGGGGCGGGAATCGTTACGTTTTTGGAAGAAATAATTCCCGGACTCGATGTGATACCGACCTTTACCATAATGTGGTTGTATACCTATGTATTTAAAAAATCGACACAGAAAACGACAATCGAGGTGTAGTTGCCTGGTAGTCAATTTTAAAGGGGGAGGCGTCTTGATTTAGGGCGCCTTTCCTTTTGGAGGGCCTTTGTTTTTTATTGTTAAATAGGTGTAATTTGGTATCCAAGGTTACTTACGAAAACTTCGATTATTTATAACTTTACCTTCTAATGATTTTTTTATGCAGCGAAGAAAGTTTATCAAAGGGGCTACTTTGGCATCCTTTGCAGGAGTTATTGGGGCCGAAATTGTTTACGGTTTAAAAATGCCCTCGGGCTATGTGCCCCTGGCGCTTCAAGAGCCGGATCCCTTTAAGATGTTCGACAAAAACACCGAAATGGTCGTGTTGAACGACAAACCCTGGAACATGGAGGCCAGGGCCCATCTTTTGGATGACAAGGTTACCCCCAACGAAGCTATCTTTATCCGGAACAACGGTCTTGTTCCCGAAGGGATAGATGCGGCAAATTGGACGCTTACCATCGATGGGGAGTCCGTAAGGCAGGAGAAAACCTATACGCTCGAAGAGCTTAAGAGCAAATTCAAGCACCATACCTATCAATTGACCTTGGAGTGCGGGGGTAACGGAAGAAGTGAGTTCGACCCTCCGGCAAAGGGGAACCAATGGACCGTCGGGGCCGTCTATTGCGCGGAATGGACGGGCGTTCGCCTACGCGATGTATTGGAAGATGTGGGAATTAAGGACGATGCGGTGTATTTTGGTTACCATGCCGCGGATATTCATTTGAGTCGCGATCCTAAAAAAGAGCCGATATCAAGAGGGGCGCCCATGGCCAAGGCCATGCAGGACGAAACCCTATTGGCCTTTAAAATGAACGGCAAGGACATACCCTTGGTACACGGTTATCCCCTGCGGGTTATCGCCGGTGGCTGGCCTGCCTCGGTTTCCGGAAAATGGTTGCAGCGTATCAGCATTAGAAATATAGTGCACGACGGTACCAAAATGACCGGAAGCGCATATCGGGTACCTTGCAAACCCGTTGCACCCGGGGAAAAAGTGGCCGATGAAGATATGTGCATCATCGAATCCATGCCCGTAAAATCGTTGATAACCTACCCCAAATCGGGGGCTACCCTTGCTAAGGGCAAAAAGTTGGCGATCAGGGGGCATGCCTGGGCCGGGGAACTGGAAGTGGCCAAAATGGAATATTCCATAGACTTTGGGGCTACATGGAAGACCTGCAAGCTCGAAAAACCCGTTAACCGGCTGGCGTGGCAGCATTTCTCGGCCGAGGTCGATTTTCCTCAGGAAGGTTACTATGAGGTTTGGGCCAAGGCCACCGACTCCAAGGGCGTTTCGCAACCCATGTTATTGCCCGGATGGAACCCCAAGGGATATTTGAACAATGCTTGTCATAGAATAGCCGTAAAGATTGTGTAAATGAAAGACCAAGATCACGATAAATTAAAAAAAGGTTTTCAGGGGGTCTATCGGATTTTGATTCTGGCCTGTGTTGTAGTGGCGCTTTTTTCGGTGGCGATGGTGTATTTGTTGGGTAATCCCGACCTATCGCTCTTTCAGGGGTCCAAACCTGATACGGAAGTGGTTGCCGTTGGGGCCGATGACGACGACTTTGACAAGGTCGAGAACGGTATCCATGTACGTACCGGTTTTATCGATGCGCCGGGAATGATGGAAACCGTTCAAAATTGTACCAACTGCCATTCGGCCAAGCTGGTGATGCAAAACCGTATGAACAAGGAACGCTGGAAGGCTACCATTAAATGGATGCAAGAAACCCAAAACCTATGGGACCTGGGTAAAAACGAAGATATCATCATCGACTATTTGGTGACCAATTACCCGCCCAAAAAGAAGGGTAGAAGGGAAGCCTTGACGAATATTGAATGGTACGAGCTTAAGGATTGACGAACATTTTCGACCAATTTGCCCTAAATCAATTAGGTTGTGGAAAAATACATGGATTCTTTTTTAAGGGCTATTGAGGGAACCGCCAGTTGGACGTGGAAATCCATAATCTTTGAGGTGCCATGGTATACCAATTACTTTTGGGGTATCGTTGTGCTGTCCGTTGCGGTGTGGCTATTGGAGATCCTGTTTCCCTGGCGCAAGGACCAAGCGGTTTTCAGAAAGGATTTTTGGTTGGATGCCTTCTATATCTTTTTTAATTTCTTCATATTTGCTATAGTTATTAGTGGTTTTTATAAACTGCTCGAAACATTGTTTTTGGATGTAGGTATTTCAATGGATGGTTTAGCGATTGTCGATTTGACCTCCTTACCGTCTTGGGCGCAATTGCTCATCTTCTTTCTGGTCTTGGATTTTGTGCAGTGGTTTACCCATGTACTTCTCCACCGCTACGAGTTTCTGTGGCAATTTCATAAGATCCATCACAGTGTAAAGGAAATGGGGTTTGCGGCGCATATGCGCTACCATTGGATGGAGAATGTGCTCTACAAGCCGCTAAAGACCTTTGGGGTGATGATACTTGGAGGCTTTGAGCCTGAGCAGGCCTATATCGTTCATTTTTCGGCAATTGCCATTGGCCATTTGAACCATGCCAATATTAAAATTACCTGGGGGCCGTTAAAGTATCTTTTGAACAATTCGGTCATGCACCTGTACCATCATGCCTATGCCTTGCCCGAAAACCATCGCTATGGGGTCAATTTCGGTATCAGCCTGAGCTTGTGGGACTATTTGTTCAAAACGGACTTTATTCCTGAGGATAGCGGAAAAGTGCCTTTGGGCTTTGAAGGGGACGATGAAGTGCCCAAACATTTTTGGGGACAGCTCCTGTACGGTTTCCGAAAACACAGGTCTAAGAAATAGGGAACAAAAAAAAACGGGCACTTTGGGTGTCCGTTTTTTTGTATTGCAGGCAGGTTTAAAAGGGTACGCTGATCCCTAGGTTGATATTTCTTCCGATATTGGATATACCGTCGGTTTTCAACCGCGATAAGTGTGAAACGTAATCGGTATTCAGGATGTTGTTGCCACTTATCCTAACATCGACCTTTTGATTGAACAGGGGGAGTTGCGCCCCAAGTCCCAAATTAAGCAGGGCATATCCGTCGGTCTCGGTTTCGAAGGTGCTGATGTTGCCTTGTTTGAAGACCGATTTTAGGGTGATATAGGCGTAGCTGGATTCGAACCATCTGCTCGGTTCGGAAAACTCGGTACGCAACGTGTTGGTCCAGCTGTTTGCCGGAATAAGGGGAAGGTAGGAGTCATCGTCCAATTTTCCCGTTACGGTCTCAAAGCTACTTTCGAGGTGCAGCCAATCCAAGGGGTGGGGGTGGATGTGCAACCCTATTTCCCCACCGTACAATTTGGCGTCGTCTTGCTGGTAGGCAAAGACCGCATCGCTTTCTATGGTTTCTCCGTTGGGTTCGATAAAGATATAGTCGTTTACGCGATTGTAGAAACCATTTACAAATATTTCAATGTGTTCGTTCTTGTATTCCAAAGACAGGTCGGTCTGTACGTTCTGTTCGTTTCTCAGGTCGCCGTTCCCGATTTCGTAACGGTTGGTGCCCTCGTGCACGCCGTTTGAGGTCAGCTCGGCCAAGTTGGGGGCGCGAAAGCCCGAAGCGAGGTTGAGCCGTCCGGTAATTCGATGCAGGAGCTCCCACTTGTAGCCCAACGCGGCATTAAAGCTGTTAAAGTCCCGGTCCAGGGCTTCGATATAACCTTCTTCCCCGACTTCCCCGTGTTCCTTGCCTTCGATCGATCTTCTGTCGTAACGCAGGCCGAGTTGCAAATCGCTATTGTTTTGAAAATGCAGGTGCGAAGTGCCGAAAATACCGAAATCGGACGTAGTGGCGTCGGGAATCAACAATTCCTCACCATAGTTGTTATTGGTTTGGTGCATGCCTTGTACGCCAACGATACTCTCCAGGCCGCCCCATTTGGGCAAGTGGTACTGCAGGTTGTAATTGAACGTTTCCAGGTCCATGTCGAGGGCGGCCCCTTCTTCGCCCTCCTCGAATTCCTTGCGGTTGTTAAAGGTGTAGCCCAAAATGGCCTCGAGGCTTGTACGTCCGAAGAAAAGGTTGGTCTTTGAACTGAGGATGTGGTTGTTGATTTCTTGGTAGGGCGATTCGGGGGAACGCTCGTTGGTGCGTTCGCCCAGCTCTTCGGGTATGCCCAGTTCGAGATTGTTGTAGTTGTAGCGCAGATCCGTTTTGAATTTTACGGTCTGGTAGCCTATGCCGGCCTTGAGGTCGTATTCGCCGAACCGCGAATTGGTAACGCTCACATCGTCTCCGGTATGGTAGTCGGTATGACTGGCCACGCTTCCCCTTACCAAATATTTGAATTTCTCGCCTGAAGATTTTATACCCGCATTGGCGGCTAATCCATTGGTGTTGGAAAAGTAATTGAGGTTTACGTCGCCCTCTGTTTCTCCTGCTATGGCGAATTTTTCCGGGTTCAGGTAGAGTACCCCGCCCAGGGCATCGGAACCGTATAATAGCGAGGCTGGGCCTTTGATGATCTCGATGCTTTCAATTCCCGCATCGCTCACCCCTAGGCCGTGCTCGTCGCCAAACTGTTGGTTCTCTAGTCGGACCCCTTGGGTGTACACCAAAACACGATTGGCGCTAAGCCCCCTGATGACCGGTTTTCCAATTCCAAGGCCGGTGGAGAGGCTTTCGACGCCGGGCACGTTGGTGATCCCGTCCGATAGGGTGATGGCACCCTTGGCTTTAAGGTCGGTCACATCGGCGCGTTCGACTTTCATGACGTTTTCCCGTTGTAGCTTGTGAAAGGGGGTTGAGACGATTACCTCTTCCATCTCAATGGCGCTTGGTAAGAGTTCGATGTTCAGGAAATTTTTTCCTTGGGCTATGGAAATGGTTTTTGAATAGGTGGTATAGCCTATGTAGCTGGCTACGATCTTGTAGCTTCCACTAGGCAGTCCGCTCATCGTAAACTTGCCGTCATCGTCCGAAACAGCACCTTTTTCAAGTTGGGGAAAATAGATTTGGACCATTGGTAAGGCTTCGTTCCTGTCGCTGCTTGTAATGGTTCCTTCCAGTGTGTTTTGGGCTTGCCCATAGGTAAATAGCATTGTAAAAAGCAATGCGGTATAGATGCATTTCATATAATATATTGATTAAAGTATAACTTTTTATAAATACGTTTAAATCGCTATAAATATGAAATATAAGGAGGTCCTCTTAATACAAATTGAAGTTTTTGGTACTTGTTTAAAAAGAAGTAGAAATTAAAGTCCGATCGCGCTATGGTCGGAGGTAGGAGTTTTGTATAGGAAAAAAGGGCGGCTAAGACTTGTGGTGATAATTGAAACTTTTGAAAATCGCAATCCAATTGCGCTTCGTGTATATGGAGCGCATTGGTCTGGTCACAATCCAATCGCTGGTGTTCATAGAGGGCGTGACCCAATTTGGTAAGTGATGGTGCCCATATGCACAGTGCCACCAAGACACAAATAAAAGAAACCAGTACACTGTGTTGCCTCCGCATGCCTCAAAAATACTTAATTTTTAAGAATAGTAAAGCTTTGTGGGGTTCGGTCAAACTTAAAAAGTGCGGTAAGGGTTGGGGGTGGGCTCGGGAAACGATCATTCCTTGAACAAAAAGCCCAGGCCGATGCGGTGCAGCATCTTTTTTTCGAAGTTCCAGAAAAAACGGAATTGACCAAAAAGCCAGCCAAAACATACGAGGAGCACTTGGTATAGGGGAAAAATCAATAGAATTCTTATGGTCCAATACAGCCAAGCGGAGGTGGTCTCCCTATCCAAGCCGATCAATTCGGTTACCGGTTGTGCCAATTGGGCCGCGGTTGAGCCTGTTACCGCAAAGACGATTAAAATGACCACAATTTGATAGTTGGAATCGAGCCCCCAACGTTTTTTCAGTTTTTCCATAGATCCCTTAATAGGGCAAATATAGGTAATCAAATTCTCGGGACAAAGGGCCCAAGGCGTTGATTGTATTTGCGCTGGAAATAGATGAAATAGTTGTAAAGTTTATAGTTGACCTCGTAACCATAGTCGATGTTCGGGTCGTAGTTGATTTGGAACTCGTATAAGTTGGGGTCGTAGCGCTGCGGCTGCAGTACCCTTTGGTTGTAATTGATTACGTAGATCTGGTTTCTGTTTTCCAAAAATGATTGCGAGTAGTAGCCCCTTGGTTTGGCAACGCTTTGCAACCAAAAGTTGAAACCGGGCTCTATAATGATGATTTCGTATTCCGTACTGTCGCTGGCGATCTTTACCGTGTCGCCTACTTGTTGGCTAAAGGCCTGTTTTTCCTCGTCGGTGATACGCACCGTTTCCTTGGTTCCCGAGCAGCTGGCGATGGACAGCAAAAGAAAAACCGCGCAGACGGAAAGGGCCAAACATATCTTTTTCATAGTACCTTGTTTTTTTGTGTAGAATAGAGCAAATTTCGTACCATATAAGATACAAAAAAGCCGCTTGAATCTACAAGCGGCCTTTGTTGGATATGTTTTTGTGTCTTATTTGCCAAAAAGTCCGCCTAGAAGACCTCCGATGCCACCTTTTTTGCCTCCAAGGGCCATGGATGCAACGTCGTCGAGGATGCTTCCGTCGCCGTCGGAATCCAAAAACGATTCGATAAGCGATTGTTCTTGGTTGCCTCCCATAAGGCTTCCCAGCAGGTTGCCGATGCCATTGGAATCGCTAATGTTCTGTTGTTGGGTCTGTTTACCCAAGAAGCCCAACAAGATAGGGGCGGCCATTTTAAGTATGGAGCTGACCGAGCCGGCATCCATTCCCGATTTGGCGCTCAGGGCAGATTCTACTTGGGCTTGCTTGCCGCCAAGTACGTGGCCAAGGATGCCTGCGCCATCGTTCATGACGGATTCGTCCACACCACCGTTAAAGAGTCCTCCCAAGTTATCCAAGATGCTGCCGTCGTGTTTGCTCGACAAGGCGTTCATCAAGCCTTGTGCCCCCTCGGGCGTAGCGGCGTTCTTTTTCATTGCCCCCATAAGTACGGGCAAGGCCATGCTCAATACGCTGCCGGTTTGGTCGGTCGACTGGCCGGTTTGGGAAGCTGCCCCGCTGATCAATTGTTGGCCCATAGGGCTGCTGAGTAAGTCTAATAATCCTGACATGTGTTTAGTATTTTATAATTAATGTTGGTCCCCAATGTACAAAAAAGATTGACGAGCCTTGGGGAAATGGCGCAAAAACTCGCCTGATTAACAGGTGTAGGGCCATTTACCAGTGCCAAAAAGCCTGTGTTTAACGCTTTTTCTATTTGAGCAGACTGATAATTTGTTCCGCCAGTTCGATGCCGATGCGATCTTGGGCTTCCGTGGTGGCCGCCCCGATATGCGGTGTAAGCGAAATGTTCGGGTGCATGAGTATCTTTATTTCCGGCTTGGGTTCCGATTCGAAGACATCGAGGCCCGCAAAACCGACCTTTCCCTTTTCCAAGGCTTCGACCAGGGCTACCTCGTCCATAACGCCTCCGCGTGCCGCGTTCACTATCCCTACGCCGTCTTTCATCTGTTCAAATTCCTTTTTGCCGATGACGTACTCCTTTTGGGCGGGAACGTGCAGGGTTATGAAGTCGGCGGAAGAAATCACTTCGTCCTTGGTCTGTGATTTTAGGTCGAAGCTTACCGACTGTCCGTCGTAAAAATCGACCTCCACCTGGGCCTCCTTCAAAAACGGGTCGAAGAAAACAACCTTCATTCCCGTACCGAGGGCAATTTTTGCGGTTGCCCTGCCGATGCGGCCGAAACCGATGATGCCTAGGGTCTTGCCGCGCAACTCAGTGCCCTTGGCGTAGCTTTTTTTCAGTTCCTTGAACCTACTGTCGCCTTCGAGGGGCATATTGCGGTTGGCATCGTACAGAAAGCGCACCCCTCCGAACAAATGCGCGAAAACCAATTCGGCTACCGATCCCGAGGAGGCGGCTGGGGTGTTGATTACGTGTAGGCCTTTTTTCTTGGCGTATTCGACGTCGATATTGTCCATGCCCACTCCGCCACGTCCGATAAGTTTGAGGTCGGGGCAGGCGTCTATCAGCTCTTTTCGTACCTTGGTGGCGCTGCGCACCAAAAGACCGTCAATGCTGTTTTCGTTGATGAAATTCACAAGCTGCTGTTGGGCCACGGTCGTGGTCAGCACCTCAAAACCTGATTTTTCAAGTAGGTCGATGCCCGATTGGGCTATTCCGTCGTTCGCTAGAATTTTCATTGCGATCTAGTTGTTTTGATTAATCTGCCAGTTGTTGTTGGATGCGTGCCGGTCTTATCCCTTTCGTTCGAGTTCGCTCATGACATCTACCAAGACCCCGACACTTTCGAGGCTCAGGGCATTGTACATGGAGGCGCGGTAACCGCCCACCGACCTATGGCCGTTTATTCCGTTGATACCGGCTTCCTTTACCATGGTGTCAAAGGTGTCTTTCAGCTTTTCGTCGACAAGGTTAAAGGTGGCGTTCATGGTCGAACGGTCTTCTTTGTTGGCGAAACCTTTGAACATGGGATTCAGGTCAATTTCGGAGTACACCAACTGCGCCTTCTTCTCGTTGATTTCCTCGATTGCCGAAATTCCGCCCAGGTTTTTCAGCCACTCCAGGGTAAGCATCGAGGTGTATACCGCAAAGACCGGTGGTGTGTTGAACATACTGTCTTTTGAGATATGCACTTGATAGTCGAGCATGGAAGGGATCTGTCGGGAAACTTTACCTAGGATGTCTTCTTTGATAACGACCAGTGTGGCTCCGGCAGGGCCCATATTTTTTTGGGCACCGGCATATATTAAATCGAATTGGGAGAAATCCAACTGTCTTGAAAAAATGTCGGAGCTCATGTCGCAGACCAAGGGGGCGTCCGTTTTGGGGAACTGCTTGATCTGGGTTCCGAAAATGGTGTTGTTCGAGGTTAGGTGTAGGTAATCCAGGCCTTCGGGAACGGTGTAGTCTTTTGGAACGTAATTGAAGTTTCCGTCCTTCGAGGAGCCTACCTCTACGACCTCCCCGAAAAATTGGGCTTCCTTGATCGCCTTTGAACTCCAGGTGCCGGTATTCAAATAACCCGCCTTTGTCTCAAGCAGGTTGTATGCGGTCATCAAAAACTGCGTGCTTGCACCTCCCTGTAGGAACAGGGCTTGGTACCCTTTGTTCTCCAGTCCCAACAATTCAAGGGCAAGGCTCCGGGCCTTTTCCATTACTTCCACAAAATCTTTGCTCCGGTGTGAGATCTCGATAAGTGAAAGCCCCGAACCGTTAAAGTCCATTACCGCCTCAGAGGCTTTTAAGAGTACTTCTTGGGGCAATACACAAGGGCCTGCACTGAAATTATGTTTTTTCATAGGGTCTATTTAAGATTGTTTTGCCGGATTTTTCACAGGCAAGGGCCAAAAAACGATCCGGTTTGGATTAGGAGGTTAAAGGTCTTGAATTATATGCGATTTAGAACCATCGAACACCAAAAAAAACAGCTAGGTTTTTAACAGGAAATCAACAGTGTCGATATCATCGGCATAATCCGGGAGCGAGGGTTTTTGGGTTTTTCCGAAGCCGGTCTCCGTCGGATAAAAACCTTCTGAAACGATACATTGCAGTTGTTCCCTTTCGTTTTCGAGCCGGTTTTTCAATTCGGCGGTGCTGTCGTAACGTTCGTAAAATAAGGAGGCAATGGGGGAGGCGTAGCCTTGGTCTTCCTTAAGGATCAAAAAGCCGTTGTCCAATATGTTGAAGTCCGACATCAGATAAACCGCCTTGTTGTAGTCGTAGTTGTTGGCGTATTTCTTGTGGTCGATTATATCGGCATAGGCATAAAGGGACTTAAACAAGAGGTCGAAATCATAGTCTTTGGGGACAAATACCTTTGAAACGCTCCGGCATCCCAGGCCGTAGTACCTGAAAATATCCTCTCCAAGGGCCTTTAATTGCGCCTCGGACTCGTTCCCTGTCAAAACCGCGACCGAATTCCGGTTCTTTCTGATGATGTTGGGGCCTTTGCCAAAATAGTGCTCGAAATAACGCGAGGTGTTGTTGCTCCCAGTGGCTATAACGGCATCAAAATTTTGCAATCTTTCCTTTTCGAAGCGAATTTTTGGTTCAAGTGATGCTTCAATATGTATCAGGTATTCCCCTATAAAGGATAACAGTACATCGTCATTTGAGGAAAGTTTGACCAAGGCCCGGTTACCGGTGATCAGCACCGATAAAAAATCGTGGAAACCCACCAAGGGAATATTTCCTGCGAGGATCAAGGCCACCGTTTTGGGTCGGTTTTGGTTTAAATCATATTCGCCGAGCCATGCTGAAAGTTGCTCTTCGGTTAAAAGTTCTCCCCAGTTTTGAAGGGCGTGCAGAACATTTTCCGATGTAAACCAGCCATTCTTGTGTTTGGCAAGTGCTACGGCCTCGTCCAATTTCTTTGACCAGGGGTCGACGGATTGTTGTAAATTGCAATAATCACGTAAAAAACCGCCAAGTTTAACGAAAGCAATAAATGTTTTGTGATGGTCGTTCATATTATTTGCGATAAATAGGTCTACAATGTACCTTTGTATTCAAATTGATTGCAAAAGTAAGCATACTGCGCTAAAGAGAGGTATGCGGAAATTAACCCGTAGAAGAAGAAAATATGGCTATAGTTATAACCGATGAATGTATCAATTGTGGGGCCTGTGAGCCGGAATGCCCGAATACCGCAATTTATGAAGGGGCCGATGAGTGGCGATATTCCGATGGTACATCGTTGGAAGGAGACGTTGTCTTGCCTAGCGGAAAGGCCGTCAATGCCGATGAGCCGCAAGAGCCCATTAGCGATGAAATCTATTATATTTCACCTGACAAGTGTACCGAATGTATGGGCTTTCACGAAGAACCGCAATGTGCGGCCGTTTGTCCCGTTGACTGTTGTATACCGGATGAGGACCACGTTGAGAGCGAGGAAACCTTATTGGCCAAGCAGGCCTTTATGCACCCTGAGGGATAAAGGGGTAAAACAAATAGGTAAGGATAGGATAGAAAAAAAACCGGACTTCTCGTCCGGTTTTTCTTTTATAAGTGCTTTTTTAGAATGTAAAGCCGAGGCGGGCGTAGTAATACGCGCCCCCGAAGCCCATTTGTACCGCATCCCAGTAACCCCCGCCTTCGACCCAGTCGTCTTGCTGGTCGGGGTATTCGTTGAAGATGTTGTTGGCCCCAATGTTCAGTTTGAGGCTTTCCGACAATTGATAGCCCAACACTATGTCCGTTACGATTTTCGGGTTGTAGCTATCGGTGGCTGCAGCCACTTTGTTGGCGAAGCTGCCGTAATCCGCCGTAGGTTCCAGCATTTGAAAATCCAAAAGCGCTATACTGCTAAATCGGGTAAAGGCCAACCCTGAATCAAATTTGTTTTTGGCGTAGTTCAGGTTCAGTGAAAGCTTGCTTTCGGGGGCCGAGGCCAATAAAAAGGCTTTGTCCCTTTCCCCGAAAAAGGTTTCGGCGTCTAAATTGCCGTTGTGTACGTCGGTAATATCCATCTTGTTAAGGTTGCCGGTAAAGGTGGCGGACAGGCGGCCGTCATCGATGTTCTTTTTCCAGGCAAGGATAATGTCGAGACCCGTCGTTTCGGTATCTACCCCGTTGACAAAGAACTGTGCCGCGGAAACACCGGGGGTGTCGGTCTCAAAATTCCCCGTCAATACGATCCTGTCCTTGATATGGATGTAGTATCCGTCGATGGTCGTCGTAAAATTGCCAAAGGTGCCGGTAAAGCCCAGCCCGGCATTCACCGCTTTTTCCTCGTTGAGCTGATCGATGCCGAAGGAGGCGGTTACGGGACTGTTGTTCGGGCTGAGCAGTTGGTCTATGGCGTCGCCACCGATAAAATTGGTAAACCGCAAATTGTAATAGATCTGTGCCAAGGAGGGGGCCCTAAAACCTGTACTTACCGACCCCCTGATGTTGATGTTGTCGGAGGCCTTGAGCCGGGCTGCCAGTTTACCGTTTAGGGTCTCCCCGAAATCACTGTAGTTTTCAAATCGCGCGGCGGCACTCAACAGGAAGGCTTCCGAAATATCGAGTTCGCCATCGGCATAGAGTGAAAAGTTGCTTCGGCTGCGGTCTACTTCGTTCGAGGGACCATATCCGGGAAAGCCCTGGGACCCGCCAGGCCTGGGAACCTCCTCGCCGTCAATGAGAACCGTAGGTTGCGATTGGGTCGATGGATCGGTAATCAAGAGGCCGTTTTCATCAAAGGTGCCGTACGATCCGGGTTCCCCGGCAAAAATGACAAAGTTTTCCGTGCGATATTCGGCACCGAAGGCCAGGTTCATTCCCTCGAGTACGTCATCGTAGTATTTGGAAAAGTCCAAGTTTACCGTGTTCTGGCTCAGGCTGTGGCCCCCGGCGTCAAAATCGGTCGGGGAGGCTTCTTCCAACGAGGCGTTCAAGGTGCCCTTGATGAAATAGTGAAAGAAGTTCTTTCCGTAGGTATTGCTAATGTCTACCTTCCAGCCGCTGTCCATTTCCGTGCGAAATCCGGCAGAGATGGAATTGTCGATGATGTTCGAGGTGATCCTCGGGTTGAATCCATCCGGATAAATGGAAGTCACCACACGTTCGCCCCCGTTCCT
Organism: Pseudozobellia thermophila; assembly: GCF_900141855.1. Classification (GTDB taxonomy): domain Bacteria; phylum Bacteroidota; class Bacteroidia; order Flavobacteriales; family Flavobacteriaceae; genus Pseudozobellia; species Pseudozobellia thermophila. Next base: position 243,817 of record NZ_FQYU01000002.1, on the reverse strand, counting down.
TGTAAAGGCATAGGCATCGGTATCCCTGTAGTTTCGGCCCCCAAAGGCATAGATTTCGGCTTTGTCGGTAATGGGGTAGGCGGCATTGACCATAAGGTTAAAGCCCTCGACGGCCGCTTCGCCGAAGCCCCTTCTAAAATCGAATCCCGGTCTCAGGGTTTTGTTCTTGTTGATGTATTCGGTAGTGAAATTTACGTAACCTGTTTCTCCCAGGCCGATACCGTAGTTGATGGCCGCCTTTACCGACCCGCCGTCAAAATTTTGGTCGTCGCCGATCTGGTTACCGTCTTTATCGGTGTCCAGACGGTAGCCGTCGGTATTGGGGGTACCTTCGGGAAAATCGCCTTGGGCGTTCGTGCTATAGGCACCATAGCTAAGGGTTCCGGTCACCCCGTCGGTTTTGTCCTTTAAGACGATGTTGATTACCCCGGCAATGGCATCGGAACCGTACTGGGCGGCCGCCCCATCGCGCAAGATTTCGATTCTTTTGATGGCGGCCACCGGTATGGTATTCAGGTCGGTACCCGTATTGCCCCGCCCTTTGGTGCCGAAAATATTGATCAGCGACGATTGGTGCCGCCTTTTTCCATTGATGAGCACCAGGGTTTGGTCGGGACCAAGGCCGCGTAGGGTGGCAGGGGTAATATGGTCGGCCCCGTCGGAACCGGACTGCTTATTGGCATTGAAGGAGGGGGCGGCATACTGCAAAAGTTCGTTCACCTCTAGTTTGCCGCTCTGGGTAGCCACCTCTGCAATGTCGATCACATCGACGGGTACGGCGGTGTCGGTAGAGGTGCGTTTTGGGCTTCTGGAGCCTACCAGCATCACTTCGTCCAGTAGAACACCTTCGGATAGGGTGACGTCGATCGTGCCCTGCCCGGTCGTGTTCACTTCCTGGGTGTTGAAACCAATGTAACTAAAAACAAGAACGGCGCCTGCGGCAACATCAATGGAGTAGTTGCCGTCAAAGTCGGTGACCGTCCCGTTGGTGGTACCTTTTTCCAAAATGTTCACCCCGGGCAAAGGTTCGCCCGAGCCGTCCCTGACCGTTCCACTTACGGTGGTTTGGGAGTAGGTAAAAGAATAACTGACCAGTAAAAGAAAGGTCAAAACGAATTTTGTTTTCATAATAATGGGTTTAGGGTTCGTAGTCTAAGGTAATACTATTCATGTTAAATTTAACATTGGGGATTTAAAAACTTATAAATGCTATCTTTGCGCCCAAATTGAAAAAGTCTCTAATATTTTATTATGAAAGCAGGTATCGTAGGATTGCCCAATGTTGGAAAATCAACACTCTTTAATTGTCTTTCCAATGCCAAGGCGCAAAGTGCCAATTTTCCCTTTTGTACGATCGAGCCGAACATCGGTGTAGTGAACGTACCCGACCCGAGGTTGCAAAAATTGGAGGAAATAGTGAAGCCTGAGAGGGTCTTGCCTGCCACGGTTGAAATCGTCGATATTGCGGGGCTTGTAAAAGGAGCCAGCAAGGGGGAGGGGCTCGGCAACCAGTTTTTGGGCAATATTAGGGAAACCGATGCCATTTTGCACGTATTGCGCTGCTTTGACAACGACAATATCGTGCACGTAGACGGAAGTGTCGATCCGATCAGGGACAAGGAGACCATCGATATGGAGCTGCAGCTCAAGGATTTGGAGACCGTCGAGAAAAAGCTCGACAAGGTCAAAAGGGCGGCAAAGACAGGTAACAAGGAGGCCCAAAAGGAGGAAGCGGTGTTGCTGGCCGTTAAGGATGCCTTGGAAGCCGGTAAATCCGTTAGGTCGGTGTCCGTAGCAAAGGAAGATCGGCTCGAATACATCAAGCCCTTGCAGTTTATTACCGACAAACCCGTAATGTACGTGTGCAATGTGGACGAAGGTGCCGCGGCAACGGGCAATGCATATGTCGATAGGGTCAAGGCGGCGGTGGCCGATGAAAATGCGGAGGTTATCGTACTGGCCGTCGGGACCGAGGCCGATATTACCGAACTGGAAACCTATGAAGAACGTCAAATGTTCTTGGAAGACCTGGGGCTGAACGAACCCGGATCGGCCAAATTGATCCGCGGGGCCTATCGCTTATTGAATCTGGAAACCTATTTTACCGCAGGGGTAAAGGAGGTTCGGGCATGGACCATTCCCGTAGGGGCCACGGCCCCCCAAGCGGCCGGTGTCATACATACCGACTTTGAGAAGGGCTTTATCCGCGCCGAGGTCATTTCTTATGACGACTACGTTGCCTACGGCAGTGAGGCCAAGGTGAAGGAGGCGGGGAAAATGCGGGTCGAGGGAAAGGAGTATATCGTCAAGGATGGCGATGTAATGCATTTCCGCTTCAACGTGTAGTGCCTGGGTAGGCACCCCTTACTTTTCGTAAATAGCCAGCCTGTTCCGCAGTAGGCGAAGCTCGCTCTCCATTTCGCGCAGCCGCGACAACATGTGGTTCAGGGCATCGATGCCCTCCAAATTGATCCCCAGCTCGTGGTGCAGGCGGTCTATTCGTTCGATTTCATTGATGTCGTCACTTGAGATATAAGTCTCGGTTTCTATTTTTTTATATTCGATGAGCCCGTATTCGTGCAATGAATCGATAAACGAGTCGCTGATCTTCGTTTGCTCGCAGTAATGCTTGACCAAAATATAGTTTTCCTGTTCCATAATTACCTTAGTTTTGCTAGCTGCGCGAAAAGTTCCTTTTCCTTGGCCGTTAAGTTCTTGGGGAGTTTTACCTTGTAGGTGATGTAGAGGTCGCCAAACTGCCCGTCTTTCTTGTATTTGGGCATGCCTTTTCCACTTAGTTTGATCTTGTCGTTGTTTTGGGTTTCGGGCTTGACCTTCAATTTTACCTTTCCGTTAAGGGTGTCCAGCTGCAAGTCGCCGCCCAAGATGGCTTTGTACAGATCGATTTCCTCGATTTTGTAAAGGTCGTCGCCCACGCGTTGAAACGGGGTGTTGTTCACGATTTCAAAAGTGATGTAAAGATCTCCTTTCGGGCCTCCGTTCATCCCTTCACCGCCATATCCGGCAATTTTTATGGTCTGCCCGTCTTCCACACCTGCGGGAATGGTGATCCGTATTTTCTTGTCGCCGAGGTCTATGGTCTGTTTTTGGCTGGTCAATATGTCCGTCAAATGCAATCTTAACGTTGCGTTATAGTCCTGTCCCTTAAACTGATAGGCGCTTCTGCCTCTACCTCTGCTAAAACCTGAGGAAGCTCCGCCGAACATCGATTCGAAAAAATCGGAGAACTCGCTTTCGGTATAGCCACCACCACCCGAATGCGATCGGCCACCGGTAAAGCCACCGGATGATTTTCGACGTTTTTGCGCTTCTTCAAAGGCCTCGGCGTGCTCCCAGTCCTTTCCATACTTATCGTACTTTTTTCTTTTTTCGGGATCGCTCAATACTTCGTGGGCTTCATTGATCCGTTGAAACTTGCGTTGTGCGTCCTTGTCGTCGGGATTTAGGTCTGGGTGGTATTTTCTGGCCAACTTTCGGTATGCCTTCTTTATTTCGGCCTCCGAAGCGTTCTTTCCGACTTCCAGAATTTTGTAGTAATCTATAAACTCCATGCAGACTGGTTCTTTTTTTGTCTAAATTCTAAGAGGTATTTAGGCTAAATTCTATTCAAAGATCTTTGTTTTTTTTGTTATGGCATACAAAATGGCCGATAAATTACACCAAAAAGTTAACGTGTTGAGACTTAGATCTGTTGAAAAAAATCGAAGGGCCTAACCCGTTGAACCATAGGTATATCAACAAAAACGCGGAATTAATTGTTAATTACTTTAGCGGATAGGGGTTTTATCTTTTTAAATGTCGTATTATCTTTAGCGTTACTATACATTTCAAACCCCATTCTATGTCCGCTAATTCTCAATATACCGAAGAAAATATCCGCTCATTGGATTGGAAGGAACATATCAGGCTAAGGCCGGGTATGTACATAGGTAAATTGGGTGACGGTTCCTCGGCCGACGACGGTATCTATATCCTTCTGAAGGAAACGATCGACAACTGTATCGACGAGTTCGTAATGGGTGCCGGTAAGACCATTGAGATATCGGTGCAGGGCGAACGTGTCATTGTACGCGATTACGGTCGCGGTATTCCGTTGGGAAAGGTGGTGGATGTGGTTTCGAAAATGAATACCGGAGGCAAGTACGATTCGCGCGCCTTTAAGAAATCGGTAGGTCTGAACGGGGTAGGTACAAAGGCGGTGAACGCCCTTTCGAGCTACTTTCGGGTTGAGAGTACCCGTGACGGAAAATCAAAATCGGCCGAGTTTAAGACCGGCGAGCTGGTCAACGAGGAGTTTCTTGAGGAGACTACGCGCAGGCGTGGGACCAAGGTAACCTTCATACCCGACGAGACTATCTTTAAAAAGTATAAGTTTCGCCATGAGTATATCGAGCGAATGCTCAAAAACTATGTGTATCTCAACCCGGGCCTGACCATAATCTTCAATGGGGAAAAATTCCACTCCGATAACGGGTTGAAGGACCTGCTGGAGGACAACAACAATGCCGAAGACCTGCTGTATCCGGTCATCCATTTGAAAGGGGAGGATATCGAAGTGGCCCTGACCCACAGTAAGACCCAATACAGCGAAGAGTACCATTCTTTCGTGAACGGCCAGCACACCACCCAAGGAGGGACGCACCAAGCGGCATTTAGGGAGGCGGTGGTCAAAACCGTCCGCGATTTCTACGGTAAGAACTACGATGCCTCCGATATTAGAAAGTCGATAATTTCGGCCATATCGATCAAGGTAATGGAACCGGTCTTTGAGAGCCAGACCAAGACCAAGCTGGGCTCTACCGAAATGGGAGGGGATTTCCCTACGGTACGTACCTATATCAACGATTTTATCGGAAAGCACCTCGATAATTACCTGCACAAAAACCCTGAAACGGCCGATAAGCTCCAGCGTAAGATAATTATGGCCGAAAAGGAGCGAAAGGAATTGTCGGGTATTCGCAAGTTGGCGCGCGATCGGGCCAAAAAGGCCAGTCTGCACAACAAAAAACTGCGCGATTGCAGGGTGCACCTGGGCGACATGAAGAACGACCGGCGTTTGGAGAGCACCTTGTTCATTACCGAGGGGGATTCCGCTTCGGGATCGATCACAAAATCGAGGGATGTAAACACCCAGGCCGTTTTCAGCCTACGGGGAAAGCCCTTGAACTCCTACGGCATGAGCAAAAAGATCGTTTACGAGAACGAGGAGTTCAACTTGTTGCAGGCCGCCCTCAATATCGAGGAATCGATGGAGGACCTGCGCTACAACAATATTGTAATAGCCACGGATGCCGATGTGGACGGTATGCATATCCGCCTGCTCTTGATCACCTTCTTTTTGCAGTTTTTTCCCGAACTGATCAAAGAGGGGCATCTGTATATTTTGCAGACCCCGCTCTTTAGGGTACGCAACAAAAAGGAGACCATTTATTGCTATAGCGACGAGGAACGCCAAATGGCGATCAGAAAACTTTCGGGCAAACCTGAGATTACCCGCTTTAAGGGGTTGGGTGAAATTTCGCCCGATGAGTTCAAGCATTTTATCGGGGGGGATATCCGGTTGGAGCCCGTTATGTTGGACAAGGCCATGTCAATAGAGCAATTACTTAAGTTTTACATGGGGAAAAATACGCCCGACCGCCAGGAATTTATTATCGAGAACCTTAAAGTGGAAGTTGATTTAGTAGAGGAAAACCAATTATAAACCATAGAGATACGTATATTTCTGAATGGAAGAAAATGACGACTTGAACGAAACCAATGGCCAAAACCAGCCTGAAGAAGGGCAGGGTCATTCTGGAAATGGACAGGAACAGAACAATGGAGAAACATCGCAGTCCGACGATGGGGAACAGGCGCAGGACAGCGCCCTTACCCGGGTATCGGGAATGTACAAAGATTGGTTTCTTGATTATGCTTCGTACGTAATTCTTGAACGTGCCGTACCGGCTATCGAAGATGGCTTCAAGCCTGTTCAGCGGCGTATTATGCATTCCTTGAAGGATTTGGACGACGGCCGCTACAACAAGGTGGCCAACGTAGTGGGGCATACCATGCAGTACCACCCCCATGGCGACGCCAGTATTGCCGACGCCATGGTGCAAATTGGCCAGAAAGACCTGTTGATCGACACCCAGGGCAACTGGGGCAACATACTTACCGGCGATAGTGCGGCGGCGCCCCGATATATTGAGGCGCGACTTTCAAAATTTGCCCTGGAGGTGGTCTTTAGTCCGAAAATCACCGAATGGCAGTTGTCGTACGACGGCAGAAAGAAAGAGCCCGTCAACCTGCCGGTCAAATTTCCGTTGTTGCTGGCCCAAGGGGCCGAAGGTATCGCCGTGGGCCTTTCCACAAAAATATTGCCGCACAACTTTAACGAATTGATCGATGCCTCTATAAAGCATCTCGAGGGCAAGAGGTTCAAGTTGTTTCCCGACTTCCCTACGGCGGGCATCATCGATGTCACCAATTACAACGATGGTATGCGGGGCGGTAGGATCCGGGTCAGGGCCAAGATATCCCAGCATAGCAAATCTACATTGGTCATCACCGAGATACCTTATGGGACGAACACCTCTTCTTTGATCGATTCGATACTGAAGGCCAACGACAAGGGTAAGATCAAAATCAAAAAAATAGAGGACAATACGGCGGCCGAGGTCGAGATATTGGTTCATCTGCCTGCGGGCATCTCACCCGACAAGACCATCGATGCCCTTTACGCCTTTACCGCTTGCGAGACCTCCATTTCGCCTTTGGGTTGCATCATCGAAGACAATAAACCCTTGTTTATCGGGGTGACGGAAATGCTAAGGCGTTCGACCGACGCCACGGTCGATTTGCTCAGGCAAGAGCTCGAAATTCAATTGGGCGAACTCGAGGAGCAATGGCATTTTGCCTCATTGGAGCGCATCTTTATCGAAAACCGTATCTATAGGGATATCGAGGAAGAGGAAACCTGGGAAGGTGTGATCAAGGCCATTGACGAAGGACTTAAGCCGTTTACCAAACATTTGAAGAGGGCGGTAACGGAAGAGGATATCGTTCGCCTGACCGAAATCCGTATCAAGCGTATATCCAAGTTTGATTTGGACAAGGCCCAAGAGAATCTGGATAACCTTGAAAAAAAGATAGCCGAGGTACAGCATCATCTCGAGCATCTCGTGGAATACGCCATCGATTACTTTAAGGGCCTTAAGGAAAAATACGGTAAGGGCAGGGAAAGAAAATCGGAGATAAGGTTGTTCGAAGATATTGAGGCTACGAAAGTTGTGATACGTAATACGAAGCTTTACGTTAACCGTGAAGAGGGCTTCGTGGGTACTTCCCTGAAGCGCGATGAATATGTTACGGATTGTAGCGATATAGACGATATCATCGCCTTTACCAAAGACGGCAAGATGATGGTCTTTAAGGTCGACTCCAAAACCTTTGTGGGCAAGGGAATCATCTATGTGGCCGTTTTCAAGAAGAAGGATAAACGTACCATCTACAATATGATCTACAGGGATGGTAAGGGAGGGGCTACCTATATCAAACGCTTTAACGTTACCAGTGTCACGAGGGACAGGATGTACGATATCGGCCTGGGCAAGCCCGGCACCCTGGTCTACTATTTTTCGGGCAACCCGAACGGAGAGGCCGAAGTGGTGACCATTAACCTAAGACATGTGGGCAGTATCAAAAAACTGAAATGGGACGTCGATTTTGCCGATGTACGCATCAAGGGACGGGGCAGTAGGGGCAACATCGTAACCAAGTATTCGGTTAAAAGGGTAGACCTTAAGGAAAAGGGGCTTTCTACACTCAAGCCTCGAAAATTGTGGTTCGACGATGCCGTGCAGCGTTTGAACATTGATGGTAGGGGGGAGTTCCTGGGTGAATTTACCAGTGAGGACCGACTGCTTATCATTAACCAAAAGGGGCAGGTAAAGGCCGTAATACCCGAATTGACCCTCCATTTTGACGACGATATCGTCGTTTTGGAAAAGTGGGTGCCCGACAAGCCCATTTCCCTGATCTATTGGGAAGGGGAAAAAGAGCTTTACTATGTAAAACGGTTTTTGATAGAGAATCCCGATAAGGAAGAAAATATACTTACCGACCATCCCAAATCGCATCTAGAGACGGTTGCCACGGATTACAGGCCAAGGGTAGAGGTGGTTTTTGCCAAAAAAAGAGGGCAGGAACGAAAGGAGAATTGGGAGGTCAACCTCGAAGAATTTATTGCCGTTAAGGGCATTACGGCCATGGGCAACCAATTGACCAAGGAAAAAGTTCTTGAAATCAACAGATTGGAGCCCTTGCCCTACGAACCGCCCGAGGCACCCAAGGCCGAGGAAATGGAAGTGGTCGACGAACAAAGGGTCGAAGGGCCGTCGTCAAACGAAAAGAGCAAGGACGGGGAAACTTCGGGAAAGAATACGGCATTCGAAAATGGCGACGATGAGGGCCAACCTACCTTATTCGATTGAGAAAATGAAAAATTTTTACCAAGAATTCAAAAACTTTGCCATCAAGGGCAATATGATCGATATGGCCATCGGCATTATCATCGGTTCGGCCTTTAATAACGTTATCAATACATTGGTAAAAAAAGTGATTTTGCCGCCCCTATCCCTTCTTACGGCCGATGTCAATCTGTCCGATAGGAAATACGTGCTCAGGGAGGGCACTGGGGAAATGGGCGAGGTTGCCATTGGTTATGGCGAAATGTTCGAGGTTATGATCGATTTTTTTATCGTCGCATTTACTATCTTTATAGTGCTCAGGGGTATCAATCGGTTTAAATCCAAGGCTGAGGACCCCCACGACCAAGAGGTGGAAACGCCAAAAAACATTGAGCTTTTGTCCAACTTGGAACAACTGATGAAAGAGCAGAACGACTTGTTAAGGGCTTCACAAAAGTAAGGATATCTTCAATTATCGATTTTAATTATCGTATTATCGAGCTTATTATTAAACATATGGTTTACGAACTTTTAATATCATTATCTTAGCACAAACACTAATCTATGGAGTTTACGAATCCTCTGGTATACGGAGTCCCCTGTTTTATTGCCTTCATTTTACTGGAGTTGACATATAGCAAAACGCATGGTCACGACGACCTTTATGTTTGGAAAGACCTAATGGCCAGTGGCATCATGGGTATTGGGTCGGCCATTTTGGGGCCTTTGATCAAGGTTACCGTACTTATTGTGGTCTTTGAGTTTACCTATGAATTTTTTAACCCCGTAGTCGATGGGGTTCGAACCAATATTATGGGCTATAAGTCTTTCGGCTATGCTTGGTATGTCTGGTTGTTGTGCCAATTGGCAGACGATTTTACCTACTATTGGTTTCATCGGGCCAACCACGAAGTGCGTATTTTATGGGCGGCACATATCGTTCACCATTCCTCGGACAACTTTAACCTGGGTACCGCCGTTCGCAACGGTTGGTTTACCTTGCTGTACAAGCCTTTCTTTTACATGTGGATGCCGGCCATAGGGTTTCCGGTGGAAATGGTCGTCGTCTGCTTGGCCATCGAATCGTTTTGGCAATTCCAACTGCACTCATTGTACGTGCCCAAAATGGGTTGGATCGAAAAGATATTCAATACCCATACCATGCACCAGGTACACCATTCGCAGAATGTTGAATATTTGGACAAAAACCACGGCGGCTTCCTGAACATCTTCGATAAGATGTTCGGTACTTGGAAGGAACTGGACGATGATGTCGAGGTGAAATTCGGGGTCATACACGCGCCGAATTCCTATAACCCCATAGTTATATTGACCCACGAGTTCAAGGATATCTGGGCCGATGTAAAGAAGGCCAAAAAATTTAGCCATAAACTGATGTATATATTCGGGCCTCCGGGATGGAGCCACGACGGAAGTACCATGACGGTCAAGCAACAGCAGCGCTTGTTCAAGGAAGAAAAAATGAGAAACCCCGAAGCGGTCTTTAGCAGGCCTAATTAGGTGGGGCGTTTAAGATAAGTAGAAGTAAAAAGAGCAATCCCCGGACTTGAAAGTGCGGGGATTGTTTTTTATATATGGATTATCCTTTAATTGACTTCCTTGATTTCAGAGCGGGTGTTTTTCTTCATCCGTAAATCCAAGAACTCGACCAATAGGGAGAAGGCGATCGAAAAGTACAGGTAGCCCTTCGGTATGGTGCCGACCTCGTTACCAAAGACGATCAGGTGTCCGATGTGCGCCGCCTCGGCAATCAGCATAAAGCCGATCAGTATCAAAAACGAAAGTCCCAGTATTTGAATGGAAGGGTGCTTGTTCACGAATTCCCCGACCGGGTTGGCAAAGAGCATCATAATGACGACCGATATCACTACGGCGACGATCATTAAGATCAAGGCGTCGTTCGGGTCGGGCGAAATGCCGTTCGTCATCCCGATGGCGGTCAATATCGAATCGAAGGAAAATACAATATTGATCAAGGTGATCTGTATAATCGCCTTGGTCAGGGTCGTGGCTTGTCCCTTTCTAACCTCGGCCTCGTCGTGGCCCCGGTGTTCTACCTTTTCGTGTATTTCACGCGTGCTTTTGTAAAGTAGGAACAGGCCTCCTGCAAAAAGAATAAGGGCCTGGCCGCTGATACCGCCCGAAATCCAGCTGCTTTCAAAGACCCAAAAGGGTTTTTTCATGGCGGTAAGCAAGGTAATACCGAAGAGAAGGACGATCCGCATGACCATGGCCAGTACCAGTCCGATATTCGTGGCTTTTTTTCGTTGTTTCGGGTCGAGCTTGCCCGCCGCAATGGAAATAAAGATAATATTGTCTATACCTAAGACAATTTCTAAAAAAGTAAGGGTGAGTAGGGCTATCCAAGCATCGGGGCTTGTGAATATTTCAAACATACTTATCTGGATTTAGTCGGTTTTTATAGCTTCGCCACGCGATTTTGCGCTCTGGCCCACTATGCTGTACTCAAATGTATAGGAATTATCCGTCGTGGACAATATTTTCATGTGAATGGACTTTTCCTCTGCCTTGCTTTTCGGGTTCAGTTTTTTTACGATATACTCGCAATCGTTGATCCAGCGTACCGAAGAAGTGTCGGCCTTCCCCTCGAAATAATCGATTTCCATATCGTCTTCCCTAACGAAAATGGTGGTTTTTTCCTCTCCGTCGATTGTTGTGGTGAACGAAAATCTTCCGTTTTTAAACTGTTTGCAATTTCTTTCTGGCTGATAGCACGATGTCATTGACAACAATAGGCATGTGCCGAAAACTGTTCTTCGTATCATTTGCACAAAATTAAAGAAATATGGCTTGGGATTGAAACGGGAAGGGAGCGATTTTATCGAACTTGGGCGATTTCCTTTTAGGTCGGGTCGGAGTAGGCCCTAAATGTGCCATCGGAATAAAAGATTACAATTTTGTCTATGGTCTTTTCCGGGGCTTCGGGAAGGGACGGGGAAGCCGAAACCGATTTTTGGGGAAGACCTTCTGTCGCTTCTTCGTTCGGGCCTTTGGCCTTTGGAGCCGGGGCTTCGTTCTTTTGGCCTCCGCCGGGAAACGCACCCTTGCCGTTGAGCAGCCAATAGAGGTTGACCTCGGGAAAGGCCTTGACGACCTTTAGTACAAATTCCAGGCTGGGTTTGTTCCTGCCCGATAGCAAGTGGGAAATACTGGAACGCTGCACCTTGACTTTATCGGCAAAACCTGAGGCCGATAAACCGTAGTACTTCAACAAATACTCGAGTCGCTGAATAAATTCGGCTGTGTTTACCATTGTAATCTATTTGGGTTAAATATAATACTTTCAAAGCGAATTTGGCAATCGATATAGCCTGAAAAAGGCTATAAAAAGTAACCTATCACTACATATAAAAATGGTTAAATAACTGAAAAACAACAATATGTAATTCGATATTTATGTTTGTAAATTGTTAGGCCCCAAAAGGGTTACAAATGTATATAAACCAAAGGGAGGCACGAAAAGGGTTGTATATTGTTGTAAACAACAACATGTTACAATTGTAAAATATTAAGCTGTTACTTTTGTGGACTAAAAATAATCTGATGGACTTTTTATTAGACGACCATATATCGATCAAGGAAAACGCCTTGCAAGGTAGGTATGTGACCCATGGCCAAATTCAAGAAGTATTGCGGAAATTGCCGGCCCTGTTTTCGGTCAGGAAAATCGGGGAATCGGTCCAAGGCCGATCGATCGAGAGCATTACGTTTGGTAGCGGCGATACTAAAATACTGATGTGGTCGCAGATGCACGGTAACGAGTCGACCACCACAAAGGCGGTGTTCGATCTCATGGGACTTGTAAGGGAGCGCCCCGATAAGGTAGCGGATATTCTTGAAAAATGTACGATTACGATAATACCCATGCTGAACCCCGACGGGGCCGAAGTATATACCCGGGTAAATGCCAACGGGGTCGATTTGAACCGCGACGCCCAAGAAAGAAGTCAGCCCGAGAGTGTCGTTCTGAGGCAGGAGTTCGAAAACTTGGCCCCCGATTTCTGTTTTAACCTTCATGATCAGCGGACCATCTTTAATGTGGGCGAGACGGCCCGACCGGCCACGGTATCCTTTCTGGCCCCGGCACATGACGAGGAGCGAAGTATTTCGGGTTCAAGGGCCTTGGGCATGAAGCTTATCGTGGCAATGAATGAGGCCTTGCAGCAGATCATACCGGGCAGGGTAGGTCGGTACGACGACAGTTTCAATGCGAATTGCGTGGGCGATACCTTTCAAATGTTGGGAACCCCGACCGTTCTGTTCGAGTCGGGCCATTCGCCCAACGACTATCAACGGGAAGATACCAGAAAGTATATTTTCATCTCCCTTCTGAAGGCCTTAACGGTAATAACGGAAGGTGCCCTTGAGGGCTATGCCCTTGACAAATATTCCGAAATTCCCGAGAATCGAAAGCAATTTGTAGATATCATGGTCAGAAATGCGGGGATTATAAATGAAAAATTGAAAGAAAAAGGTACTTTTGCCTTTTTGTATCAAGAAGTATTGGAGGGTGGAGCCATCCGGTTTGTGCCCAAAATGGTCGAAATCGAACCGGGTCGTAGTTATTTTGCACACCAGTATTTTGATTGTTCGATACCGAGTGATTTACAAAAGCTTAAAACGCAATCGTACTATCCAATGCTTAAATTTTGATTTTTAGGAGTTTATCTCTAAAAATCACTTTTGTTACATTTTTGTTATAAAAAGATAAGTTTTAGTGCATATTATTTTGTAATTTTTTATTTTTGCTGAAATTCTAACCATTATGGGAAAAGTTAAATTAGACGAAATTGATCACCAGATTCTGGATATGTTAATCGATAATACCAGAACGCCATTTACTGACATAGCCAAAAAATTGTTGATATCGGCAGGTACTGTACATGTAAGGGTTAAAAAAATGGAAGAGGCCGGTATTATAAAAGGTTCTTCACTGACATTGGACTATGTCAAATTGGGGTATGCCTTCATTGCATATGTGGGAATCTTTTTGGAGAAAACGCACCAAACAAAATTCGTGCTCGAACGATTGGACGAAATACCGAACGTTACCGTTGCGCATATCACGACAGGCAAATTCAATATTTTCTGTAAAATCAGGGCTAAAGATACCAATCATGCCAAAAACATCATTTTTAAGATCGATGATATAGATGGTATCAGTAGAACGGAAACCATGATTTCCTTGGAGGAAAGCATCAATGATAAAAAGCGTTTGATGCATACCATATTCAATGAATTGTAGATAATTCAAATCTTGTTCAAATATTAAATCCCGGGTGTCACTGCCCGGGATTTTTTTTATAGCTTCGTATATCATGAAAGTATCCGACCTGGAATTTACGCGCCCGTATCCCTTTTATAAGACCTACATCGACCTATTGGACGATGTTGACCTTGTGGAGTTATTGGAACGCCAGCTGAAAAATTTCCCGCAATTTATAAGGAGTATTCCCGAAGGTAAGATGGGTTACGCGTATGCCACGGGTAAATGGACGGTGGCGGAGGTTTTAGTGCATATCATCGACTCCGAAAGGGTCTTTCAGTACCGGGCGCTTCGATTTGCCAGAGGGGATAAAACGGTTTTGCCTGGCTTTGATCAAGATGAATATGTGCCCTTGTCCAAGGCCGGGAATCGTTCGAAGGAAAGTATTTTGGAAGAATATCGGGCGGTTCGCCAATCGACGATCGCACTGTTCGGAAACCTCGAGGAAGAGGTATTGGGCTACAGCGGTGTCGCCAGTAATTTAAACTGGAGCGTAGGGGCATTGGGCCTTGTGATCTGTGGGCACCAAAGGCATCACAGAAATATACTGCGTGAGCGCTATCTCCGAGCCTAGGGGCGTGCCGAGGGCGGCCGACGTTAAAATGGGGGAATCGGGTTCGGGCCTTAAGAACCAACAGAATCCAAAACGCCCAAATAACGCCCCTATTCCATATCGTCTTCGAGTTCCATGTCCCGCTCCAATTCGACGTCGAATTTTTGTGATTGGCTTTCTTCCAAGACGGATTCAGGTTCGACATCCAGTTCCTTGTCCATATGGTCTTCGAAATTGGAAATAAAGTCGGCAAGGCTTTTGCTTATCTTGACAAGGTAAATCGTATCGTCCGTTCGCAGTTCCACCGCTTCAACGGTTTCTCCTTTGGTGTTCTTAAAAACGATGATGTCGTCGTCTCCGTACCCGTCCGGGTAGGTCTCAATTAAAAGTGTCGCCAACGAATGGTCGAGCTTTTTGTAGTCAACTAATTTTCGTAACATAACTAAGTGGGGTTTAATCGATAATAATCAATACAGTTTTGGGATGGTAAAAAATCCTTTACCTAAACTATATAATTTTATTCAACTAAAAGCCAAAGAGTTGTCAACCGTAAATTTAAGTATATAAAGTTAGTTTTCGGCGTAGTAAGCAAAAGCTTTTTTGTACAGCTCATCGGGAACCTGTATATCGATTACGGGATCGCCGATGCTTTTTAGCAGGACAAAGTTGATGTTGCCGTGTGAGTTTTTTTTGTCGAACTTCAACAGGGCAAGAATGGCCTTGATGTCGTCTTCGGTAAAATCGACCTTAGGGTATCGACCTAAAAATGTGTTTTTGATGTCGGCCAATTGTGCTTCGGGCAGGCCGACCAGGTCTTTTGAAAGATAGCCTTCCAGAACCATTCCAACGGCGATGGCCTCACCGTGCAACAAGGCTTTTTTTTCGACGTTTTCCAAAAAATACGATTCTATGGCATGGCCCAGCGTGTGGCCATAGTTCAGGATTTTCCTCAGATCTTGTTCCGTGGGATCTTCGAGCACCACCTTGTTCTTGATCTGTACCGATTCGTATATAAGGTCGTCCATCAGCTTAAAGTGCGAAACTTCCTTGAGCTCCTCCCAGTAACCGGCATTTTGTATGAGCCCGTGTTTTAGCATTTCGGCAAAACCGCTTTGCAGCTGCCGTTCTTCGAGGGTTTTTAGAAAGTCGGTGACGATCAAGACCATTTCGGGTTGGTTGATCACCCCGATCTGGTTCTTTAAAGGTCCGAGGTCTACCCCGGTTTTGCCTCCCACCGAAGCGTCTACCATAGAAAGTAGGGTGGTGGGTACATTGATAAAGTCGATTCCCCTTTTAAAGGTCGATGCCACAAATCCCCCCAAATCGGTAATCACCCCGCCTCCAAGGTTGATCATCAGGCTTTTTCGGTCTCCGTCCAATTCCGAAAGCACGTTCCATACCTGGGTACAGGTATCGATGTTCTTGTTTTCTTCCCCCGATTCGAGTTCGATGATCTCAAAATCATAGGTCCCCTGAATTCGCCCCATAAAGGGGGCGAGGCAGTGTTCGTGGGTGTTTTCGTCAACAACGATGAAAATTTTGGAGTACGATTTTTCAGAAAGATGCCCGTTTAGGGCGTCGTAGGCTCTTTGATTAAAATGTACGGCGTACGAAGAAGAGGAAATAGATTGCATTCGGTTTATATTAAATAGGGCACAGGGCCAAATCGTATAAAAAGTCAAATGCAAAATAAAGGATATTTTTTGTCGTGGGAATACAATTTGTGTCTTTATATTTGACCCCGTTTTTAACATGGAAGAAATGGAGCGAATTTTTGAAGATACCGAAACGGCCTTCGCCTTGAAAACGGACTCTGAATTGGAACGTGCCTACTTTTTGTTCAAGATGATCGCCAACGAACCCTTGGTGCGTATCGGCAAGGTTATGACCAACTTTGCGATAAAGACCCATTTGCCGGTAGAAAAACTGATCAGGGCCACGGTGTTCGACCATTTTTGTGGCGGGGTGAACGAGTTCGATTGCCTGCCTACCGTAGACAAGATGTACGGAAAGAAAGTGTGCTCGGTTTTGGACTATTCCGTGGAGGGAAAGGATACCGAGGACCCCTTGGACGATGCCTTGGAAATGATTCTGAAGGTACTCGATTTTGTCAAGGAGAAAGAGGCTATACCTTTTGCCGTTTTCAAGCCTACGGGCTACGGTCGTTTTTCATTGTTCCATAAAGTGAACGAGGGCAAATCGCTTACCAAAAAAGAACAGGCCGAATGGAAAAGGGTTGTCGACCGTTTCGACAAAACCTGCAAACGCGCCCACGAGTTGGGGGTTTCGTTGTTGATAGACGCAGAGGAAAGCTGGATCCAAGATGCGGCCGATGCCTTGGTAGAGGATATGATGCGCAAATACAACAAAGAAAAGGCCATTGTGTACAATACCCTGCAAATGTACCGCTGGGACCGTATGGATTACCTGAAAAAACTGCACGAAAAAGCGGGTAAGGAGAATTTTAAAATCGGGCTGAAGGTCGTTCGCGGAGCCTATATGGAAAAGGAAAACGAGAGGGCCGAAGAAAAAGGCTATCCGACGCCAATATGTGCCTCAAAGCAGGAGACCGATGCCAATTTCGACAAGGCCATTGCCTATATCATCGAACACCTGGACACCATTGAGGTTTTCGCGGGAACCCACAACGAAAACAGCAGCTATCGTTTAATGGAACTGATGCGGCAAAAAGGGATTGGGAATGGGGATAACCGGGTTTGGTTCGGCCAGCTTTACGGTATGAGCGACCATATTTCGTTTAACCTGGCCGCGCGGGGCTATAATGTGGCCAAGTACTTGCCCTTTGGCCCCGTAAGGGACGTTATGCCCTACCTCATACGTCGGGCCGAGGAAAATACTTCGGTGGCGGGACAGACGACGCGGGAATTGGACTTGTTGAAAAAGGAGCGGAAACGCAGAAAGATATAGGGCTAGTTCGGTATCTCGTCGAGAACTACCTTGTTCGAACAGTTTTTGAATTTTAGGGTTTGTCGATCTCCTTTCAAATCACCCTCTATCCAGTAGATCTTACAGGGTTTGGCCTTGGTGTCGCTCCTTCCAAAATCGACGTCGCCATTCTTTAGGAACAGGGTGATGTCCAATGTATCGATGTCCTTTGCTTTAAGCTGTTGGTTTACTTGATCGGAGAAGGTGATGGGCTTTGAACGAAGGTCCTTTAGCACCCTACAGTTGGGAAAATAACAAAACTCGGTACCTGTTTCCTCTGATTTTTTTTTCAGGAAGAGGGTGAGAAAGACAATACCGATCGATAATCCGATCAAATAAAAACCCAAACGTTTTAAAAAGGCCATATAAATGAATTGCTTTGAGCATTAAGGCTGCAAAAATACAAATACGCCTTTAATAATCGGCTTGAAACCTAAAATGCTTATTGGGATATTTCGATACTAGAAAATCAGGAAATTAATGTCGCTGTACTGTAAGTCGAACCATTCGCCAACCGATTTGTTGGTTAGGATACCGTGATACATGTAAAGTCCGTTCCTCAAGCCCTTATTGAAGCGCAAGGAGTTTTCCATACCGCCATTTTCCCCAAGTTCCAATAAGTAGGGGGTAAAAATATTGCTTATGGAAAGTGTCGCGGTTTTCGGATAGCGCGAGGGAATGTTCGGTACCCCGTAGTGGATGACCCCGAATTTTTCAATGGTAGGTTTGGCGTGGTTGGTTACCTCGCTGGTTTCGAAACAACCGCCCATATCGATGCTTACATCAATGATCACGGCCCCTTTTTTCATGTTCTCGACCATGTCGCTCGATACCACTACCGGGGTCCGGTCCTTTCCCCGTGTGGCCCCGATGGCCACATCGCACCTTTTTAGCGACTTCATCAGGTTCTTGGGTTGAATGGTGGAGGTGTAGACCGTTTGTTTCAGGTTGGCCTGTATATTGCGTAATTTGGTGATCGAGTTATCGAATATTTTAACGTTGGCCCCAAGGCCTATGGCCGACCGCGCCGCGAATTCGCCCACGGTCCCCGCACCGATAATGACCACCTCGACGGGTGGCACCCCGCTTATGTTCCCGAACATTAGACCGTTGCCGTCGTTGGTGGCCGCCATAATCTCAGAGGCGATAAGCACCGATGAAATACCGGCAATCTCACTGAGGGAGCGAACGGCCGGATATTTTCCGTCGTCGTCGCGAATGTACTCGAAGGCGATGGCGGTAACCCGTTTTTTGGCCAGTTTCTCGAAATAGGTCTTGGATTGGGTCTTTAGCTGCAAGGCCGAAATGATCGTGGTCTGCGGATTGAGCATTTCAATTTCCGACAGGGTGGGGGGCTCTACCTTTAACAGCAAAGGACATGAGAACACTTTCTTGGTATCCCTCGTAATTTCGGCACCTGCATTGACAAAATCCAGGTCGGTATAATCGGCGCCTTCACCGGCGCCCGATTCTATCAGTACTTTGTGGCCGTTGGAGGTTATGGCGTTAACGGCATCGGGTGTAAGGCAAATGCGCTGTTCTTGATACTGGTTTTCCTTAGGGATACCGATATAGAGTTCTCTTTTTTGACGTAAGACCTCAAGGGTTTCTTCCTGGGGGAGTAGTTGCTGTTTGCTGAACGGAGAGGCTGGTTGGTTCATAGTAGATGCTGCAATCGCAATAATTTCGATTAACAGTAAAAATACGACAATTTACGAAATTGGAAAGCCAAAATGAAAGGCAGTTGTTTATAAAATGATGGATCGGTCAAAACTTAAAATTTATCCAATTGCTAAGCTGACCTTGAAACTGCTTGATTTTTGATGGGCTATGGGGGCTTGGGACTACTTCCTCCATCAGGTCGGCATCGTTTGGCGCAGGGGATGCACCTTCGATCTGTTTGTTTATCTTGGCCATTTGCCTGGCCTTTTCCCTGGCCTGTTTTTCCTTTAGTTCCTGCAGCTCTTGTTCCATGGCCTCCAAGTCGATGCCGTGTACATATTTGTCTACCAGTTTGATACGGATTAGATATACAACCGGAACAACTAACATACAAACCCCTAGCAAGTATAGTATTTCATTTTCATCTATTTTGGTAATATCCTCACTTAGGACACTATATAGTTGAAAGCTATACATTGCGATTGGAATAAGAATGGCATGGTACCACCAACGCTTACATGTGATAAACCAAATGGTTAAAAGGGTTAATGGAACAATTTTTGTTAAATAATAATAAAAGGCGGTACCAACATCCCTGTAGCCGTTATTTGTGAAGGTAATATGGAGGAACTCCCAATTTTCTTCGGTTTTAGGTATATACTTATAGAAATAGAATAGAATGGGGGAAATAACAATCAGAAACGCAATAACCCCTTCTATAATCAACCTCGTCCTTATTTTTCCTTTGTCTGACATACTATTCTACCTAACTGCCAAAACTAAATTTTATTGTACAAAAAAAGCGCAAACTAATGCGCTTTTAATGATAATCGGATAAAGAGGTCTGTTTTATCCTCGCCCTTTTCGTGCATCATCTTCTGTTTGAGCTGTTTTCTTGTCTATTGAATGTGTCTCGTAAACACTGTCGTCATCAGCGGTAGAACTGGTTTCACAAGATACGGCTAACAGGGTTACACATGCCAAAAGGCCAAATACGATTTTTCTCATTTTCGAGGGTTTTTTGGTTAAATAATTAGGTTTTTACGATTCAAATGTAGGAAAAAAACCACTAAGTTTTTGTTATAAATCGAAGAAATTTGACATTTTAACGTAAAAAAATGGTATTTGGTCGATTTTAACACGGATAAGACAATAAAAGTTTCGAGAAAACGATGTGTTGGGCCGCTTTCACGGTCAAAAGAAAATACCCCGCCCTCAAAGGGTCACTTTCCTTCTGTGCGGGTCAATGATGTCTATGGTGATCTTTTGGGTATCGGGCGGTACCAGCGAAGGTATTTTTTCGGGCCATTCCATAAAAATATAGCAGTCTTTGTCCAGATAGTCTTCCAGGCCCATGTCCAATGCTTCCATTTCGTCGTTTAAGCGATAAAAATCGAAATGATAGGCCAAAAGGCCTCCATGCTCGTTATGGTATTCGTTAACGATACCGAACGTGGGGCTGCTTCCGGTGTCAATGGCGCCCAGTTCCCTTAGCATGGCTTTGATCAAAGTGGTCTTGCCGGCACCCATCGGGGCGTGAAAGGCCAGGGTTTTTGAATTTGATTTGCCCAGTAGTTGCTTGGCAACTTGGTCGAGCTCCTGTTCTTTGTAAGTTATGTCCATGTTCAAATCCTAATTATTTTGGCGAAAGTACTACAAACGGAATGATCATTTCCTCCAATGACACCCCGCCGTGCTGGTATGTGTTCCTGTAGTAACTAACATAGTGGTTGTAGTTGTTCGGATAGGCAAAGAACAGGTCGTTCTTGGCGAAAATAAAGGAACTGCTCACATTGATGCGGGGCAAGTGAATTTTTTCGGGGTTTTTGGCCGCAAGTACATCCTTGTCTTCGTAAGTCAGGCTTCGACCGGTCTTATACCTGAGGTTAAGGCTGGTTTCCTTATCTCCTATAACCTTGCTGGGCTGTTTTACGTTAATGGTGCCATGGTCGGTGGTGATGATCAGCTTCATGCCCAACTGCTGGGCCTGTTGAATGATTTCGACAAGGGGGGAATTCTTGAACCAGCTCTGGGTCAGGCTGCGATAGGCCTTGTCGTTGCTGGCCAGTTCCTTGATTACTTCCATCTCGGTCTTGGCATGCGAAAGCATATCGACAAAATTATAAACGATTACCGTTAGGTCGTTGTCCTTTTGCGTGCGGAAATTTTGCGATAGCTGCTTGCCCTGCCTTAAGCTGCTTATTTTATGGTATTCCCATTTGAGATCAAGGCCCAAACGTGCGATCTGGGCCCCCAGAAAATCGGCTTCGTGTAAATTTTTGCCCCCTTCTTCATTGTCGTTTTTCCACCAGTCGGGGTGTTTCCTTTGCATCTCAAGGGGCATGAGTCCCGAAAAGATGGCGTTTCGGGCATACTGCGTGGCCGTTGGGAGAATACTCAGATATGAATTTTCCTTGTTCTTTTTGTAGTAAGTGCCCACGGTATCTTCAAAGGCATACCACTGGTCGTAGCGCAAATTGTCAATAACGACCAAGAGGGTGGGGGCGTCTTCGATTTCCGGTTGGATCCACTCCTTGAACAAGGTGTGCGACATTACCGGGCCGTCGCCACCGAACCAATCGAGATAGTTTCTGTCGACAAACTTTCCAAAATGGTTGTTGGCTTCCGTTTTTTGCGATTCAAGTATTTCGAACATCCCGTTGTCCTCGATATCCTCGAGCCTCATTTCCCAATATATCAGTCTTTTGTACAGGTCGATCCATTCGTCTACCGAATTGACCATCGAAAGGTCCATGGCGATCTTTCGGAACTCTTGCTGGTAGTTGGCCGTGGTCTTTTCGGAAACCAGGCGGGAATGGTCCAGGTTCTTTTTAAGGGAAAGAAGGATTTGGTTGGGGTTGACCGGTTTGATCAGGTAGTCGGCGATTTTGGCGCCAATGGCCTCTTCCATTATAAACTCTTCCTCGCTTTTGGTAATCATTACGACGGGGAGGGAAGAATCGATGACCTTGATTTCGTTCAAGGTCTCCAATCCTGAAATGCCCGGCATGTTCTCGTCCAAAAAAACGATGTCTACATTGGTTTTTTGTAATTCCTCCAGGGCCTCCTGCCCACTTCTACAGGTAATAACTTTGTAATTTTTGTTCTCTAGGAATATGATATGCGGTTTGAGAAGGTCTATTTCGTCATCTACCCAAAGTATGGAGATATTGTTCATTATAGTGTCTTGCTTTTTTAGTGTTTATATCGTTCTGCTTTGGCCCCGATCCCCTTTGGCGTCGGATACCTATAGGGCCCACCATTAAAAATGACGGGTTCCAAAAGTAGATTGCATCAGCTTTTGGTTAACTTTGACAAATAGAATATGGCAAACGATTTTATTTTGACAACGACCACAAAGCTGAAGATCTTCAATGATCCAATTTACGGATTTATTACAATTCCCAATCCCCTTATCTTTGATCTTATAGCGCACCCTTACTTTCAAAGGTTGCGAAGAATTTCCCAAATGGGACTGTCGTACCTGGTATATCCGGGGGCACATCATACCCGGTTTCACCATGCGCTCGGAAGTATGCATTTGATGCAAAAGGCCGTGCAGGTATTGCGTTTAAAAGGGGTGGAGATTACCGACGACGAGGAAAAGGGGCTCTACTGCGCCATTCTACTGCACGATATCGGCCACGGACCTTTCTCCCATGCCATGGAGCACAGCATAGTCGAAGATACCGACCACGAGTATATCTCGCTTCAATTTATGGAAACCCTGAACCGAACTTTTAACGGAAGTTTAACTACCGCCATCTCCATTTTTAAGGGACGGCATAAAAAAAACTTCTTGGTCCAATTGGTCTCCAGTCAATTGGACATGGATCGTTTGGATTACTTGAAGCGCGATAGTTTTTACACGGGCGTCGCCGAGGGCAATATCAATTCCGAACGGCTTATATCGATGTTGAACGTGGTCGGCGGAAACTTGGTCGTAGAGGAAAAGGCCATTTACAGCGTCGAGAAATTCTTGATCGCGCGAAGGTTTATGTATTGGCAGGTGTACCTGCATAAAACGGGCATAGTCGCCGAACAACTGTTGATACGCATACTGAAAAGGGCCAAGGAAACCTTAAAGGGCGACCAATTACGGCTTTGTAGCGAACCGCTTCGTTTTTTTATGGAAAACAAGATAGCCCGAAAAGACTTTGACAAAAATGTGCTGGATACCTTTGCCCAACTCGACGACATCGATATACTATCGGCCATCAAGGTTTGGCAAAAAAGTGAAGACTTTGTACTATCGACACTTTCTACCATGTTGTTGAACCGAAGGTTGCTCAAGGTAAAGTTGAAAAACAAGCCCATAGCCAAGGCCAAGATCGACAAGCATTTTAAAAGAATACGGGAAAAATATGCGCTCAGCGAACAAGAGGCCGCGTACTTTGTCTTTACCGGCGAGATCGAAAACAAGGCTTACGACCTGGGCAAACAACATATCAATATATTGAGGAAGAACGGCAAATTGGTCGATGTGGCCAAGGCCTCCGATCAGCTTAACCTAAGGGCCCTTTCAAATACGGTGACCAAATATTATATCTGTTTTCCCAAAGATTCCGTTTGACAATTTTTCTTACTTTTGTGCTCATGATATTCACGGCAGGTCAAATTGCGGGAATTTTAGAGGGCGAACTCGATGGAAATCCAGAGATAGCCGTTTATAAACTCGCTAAGATAGAAGAAGGGGAAACGGGATCGTTGACCTTCTTGGCAAATCCAAAATACACATCGTACATCTATACTACAAAGGCTTCGGTAACCATTGTAAATAGGGACTTTGTGCCAGAACAAAAATTAGAGACCACCCTTATAAAGGTAGATGATGCCTACGAGGCCTTTTCGAAAGTGCTGAAGGTATACAACGAGGTAAAGAAGAATAAAGTCGGCATTGAGGAACCGGTTTTTTTACCTGATACCACGACGTACGGTGAAAACTTTTACTTGGGGGCCTTTTCGTATTTGGGAAGCAATGTTACCATCGGCGACAACGTAAAGATATATCCGAACGTTTACATTGGCGATAATGTGAAGATCGACGATAACGTCGTTATTTTTGCAGGTGCCAAGGTGTACTCCGAAACGGTTATCGGTAAAAACTGTGTCATACACAGCGGGGTGGTAATCGGGGCCGACGGCTTCGGTTTTAGTCCGAATAAGGACGGCGAGTTCCAAAAAGTCCCGCAGACCGGAAACGTCGTCTTGGAAGATAATGTGGACGTGGGTGCGGGTACGACCATCGACCGGGCTACTTTGGGCTCCACCATACTGCGAAAAGGGGTAAAGCTCGACAATCAAATTCAAATCGCCCATAACGTTGAGATCGGTGAGCATACCGTGATCGCCGCCCAAACGGGCATAGCGGGTTCTACCAAGATCGGTAAGCATTGCATGATAGGGGGGCAGGTAGGTATCGTGGGCCATATTACGATCGGCGACAACGTAAAGATCCAGGCGCAATCGGGTATTGGCAGAAACGTTCAGAACGATGAGGTTTTACAGGGGTCCCCGGCATTGAACTACGGCGATTACAACAAGTCGTACGTTTACTTTAAGAAATTACCGAAAATTTCAAATAGAATTGACGAACTGGAAAAAAAATACAGCGAGCAATACAAGAATGAAACAGAGAACAATTAAAAAGGAGGTGATCCTCAAAGGTGTCGGATTACATACGGGCGCCGAGGTGACCATGAAGTTTGTCCCGGCACCCGTAAACCACGGTTATGCGTTTAAGCGGGTAGACTTGGAAGGAGAACCTATCGTCGAGGCAGATTCGAATTATGTAGTTAACACCCAAAGGGGTACAAATCTCGAAAAACGGGGCGTTAAGATCCATACTTCCGAACATGTTCTGGCGGCCTTGGTGGGTATGGAAATCGACAATGTCTTGATCGAATTGGATGCTCCCGAACCACCGATAATGGATGGTTCCGCAAAATATTTTGTCGAGGCCCTTGAAATTGTCGGAGCCGAGGAGCAGGACGCCGAGCGCGAAGAATATGTCATTAAGCACGTAATCTCCTATAAGGACGAGGCAACGGGCAGTGAAATAACCGTTATCCCTTCCGATACCTATCAGGTAACCACCATGGTCGATTTTGGGACCAAGGTCTTGGGAACCCAAAATGCCACCCTGGAAAAGCTATCGGATTTTAAGGATGAAATTGCCGATGCACGGACCTTTAGCTTTTTGCACGAACTGGAAATGCTATTGGAAAACGGACTGATCAAGGGGGGCGACCTGAACAATGCCATCGTTTATGTGGACAAGGAGATCTCGGAGGAGACCATGCAAAAACTGGAAAAGGCCTTCAACAAAAAGAAATTGTCGGTCAAACCCAATGGAATTCTGGACAACCTGACCCTGCACCAGCCCAACGAGGCCGCTAGGCACAAGCTGTTGGACGTGATCGGGGACCTGGCCCTTACCGGAACCCGTATCCGGGGCAAGGTAATCGCCAATAAACCCGGACATTACGTCAATACGCAGTTCGCCAAAAAATTGGCCAAGATCATCAAGCTCGAAAGGCGCAACCGCGTACCGAAATACGACTTGGACCAACCGCCATTGATGGATATCAACCAGATTATGGCCATGTTGCCCCACCGTCCCCCATTCTTGTTGGTCGACCGTATTTTAGAGCTTTCCGATACCCATGTGGTGGGCATGAAGAACGTGACCATGAACGAACCCTTTTTCGAGGGGCATTTTCCGGGAGCGCCCGTAATGCCCGGGGTACTTCAGGTAGAGGCTATGGCCCAAACAGGGGGTATCTTGGTGCTGAGCACCGTGCCCGACCCCGAAAATTACCTGACCTTCTTTATGAAAATGGACAATGTCAAGTTCAAGCAAAAGGTACTTCCGGGAGATACCCTAATATTCAATTGCAGCTTGATATCGCCCATACGAAGAGGGATATGTCACATGCAGGCCTATGCCTATGCCAATAATAAATTGGTCTGCGAGGCAGAATTGATGGCCCAAATCGTTAAAAGCAAATAACATGAACCAACCCCTTGCCTATATACATCCAGGCGCAAAAATTGCCAAAAACGTAGTGGTCGAACCCTTTACGACCATACACAACAACGTTACCATTGGCGAAGGTACGTGGATCGGATCCAACGTTACCATCATGGAAGGCGCCCGGATCGGTAAAAACTGTAATATTTTTCCCGGAGCGGTAATTTCGGCACCGCCGCAAGACCTGAAGTACGAGGGAGAGGAGACGACCGTGACCATCGGTAACGGAACCACGATCCGCGAATGCGCCACGATCCACAAAGGTACCTCCGACCGCAATAAAACCGTAATCGGAAAAAACTGCTTGATCATGGCCTACTGCCACGTGGCCCACGATTGCATTGTCGGCGACAACTGTATTTTTAGCAATAACTCCACTTTGGCGGGCCATGTTACGATAGGCGACAACGTGATTTTGGCCGGTCTGGTCGCCGTGCATCAATTTGTATCGGTAGGGCAGCACGCCTTTGTAACGGGAGGGTCCCTGGTACGCAAGGACGTACCTCCGTTCGTAAAGGCGGCCCGCGAGCCCCTGTCATACGTGGGTATCAATTCCGTGGGCTTGAGAAGAAGGGGCTTCGCCTCCGAAAAAATTCGCGAAATACAGAACATTTACCGCATCCTGTATCAAAAGCATTACAACAACACCCAGGCCACACAGATCATCGAGGCCGAAATGGAAGCTACTCCCGAAAGGGATGAAATTTTACAGTTCATCAGAGATTCCCAACGGGGTATCATGAAGGGCTATTTCAGCAATAGCTAGTATATTTATTCCCCGATTTAATTGTTAACTTTATTCGAATAATACATATATGGCATCAACATCCGACATTAGAAAAGGGTTGTGCATTCGCTACAACAACGACATCTACAAGATCATTGAGTTTTTACACGTCAAGCCCGGTAAAGGTCCGGCCTTTGTACGTACCAAGCTAAAGAGTTTATCCAACGGCAAGGTTTTGGACAACACCTTTTCTGCGGGCCACAAAATCGATGATGTCCGCGTCGAGACCCGATCCTACCAATTTCTTTATGCCGAAGGGGAAACCTATCACTTTATGAACACGGATGATTACAACCAAATTACGCTACAAGAAAGTGCACTGGACACCCCGGGCCTTTTAAAGGAGGGCGAGGTGGTAACCATTCTTTTCAATACGGAGGATAGTATGCCCCTATCGGTAGATATGCCCGCCAGCGTCGTCTTGGAGGTCACCTATACCGAACCTGGGGTAAAGGGCAATACCGCTACCAATGCCACCAAACCGGCCAAGGTGGAAACGGGCGCCGAGGTAAACGTGCCTCTTTTTATAAACGAGGGCGATAAAATAAAAATCGATACTTCCAGCAGTTCGTATATGGAACGGGTCAAGGAATAGACTTTCGTTGGGAAAGGCATACTTTAATAAGCACTTTAACTATTTTTCTTGAAATTTCCTGTACCCCATACCCTAAAGCAAATTGCGACATTGATCGATTGTCGATTTGTGGGGGCCGATGATTTTCCCGTACTCGGCATGAACGAAATTCATGTGGTCGAGGCGGGCGATATCGTTTTTGTCGACCACCCCAAGTAC
Organism: Pseudozobellia thermophila; assembly: GCF_900141855.1. Classification (GTDB taxonomy): domain Bacteria; phylum Bacteroidota; class Bacteroidia; order Flavobacteriales; family Flavobacteriaceae; genus Pseudozobellia; species Pseudozobellia thermophila. The sequence goes on along the minus strand of NZ_FQYU01000002.1, from coordinate 216,261 downwards.
TACGACAAGGCCTTGGCGAGCAAGGCGACCATTGTCTTGATCAATAAGGAGGTGGCCTGCCCGGATGGCAAGGCCTTGCTGATATCAGAAGACCCCTTTACCGATTTTAATAAGCTGACCAACTATTTCAAGCCCTTCGAAAAAGCGGGGAAGCGCATCGCCACTTCGGCCAAAATCGGTAAAAATACGGTGGTTCAACCCAATGTATTTATTGGCAACAATGTAAAGATCGGCGATAATTGCTTGATCCATTCAAACGTATCCATTTACGACAACTGTATTATCGGCGATAATGTGATCATCCATTCGGGCTCTGTATTGGGCTCCGATGCCTTTTATTACAAAAAGCGGGATACGGGTTTCGATAAGTTGGTCTCCGGAGGAAGGGTCGTTCTCGAGGACGATGTCGAGATCGGTTCGCTGTGTACCATTGATAAAGGGGTTTCGGGCGATACGACCATAAAAAAGGGAACAAAACTGGACAACCAGGTGCACGTGGGCCATGATACGGTAATCGGTGAAAAATGCCTGATAGCCTCGCAGACGGGCATAGCGGGCTGTGTGGTAATCGAGGACGAGGTGACCATATGGGGACAAGTGGGCACGAACAGCGGTATAACCATTGGCAAGAAGGCCGTCATTATGGGGCAGACCGGGGTGACCAAGTCCGTAGCAGGCGGAAAAAGCTACTTCGGTACGCCCATAGAGGAATCGAGGGAAAAGTTGAAGCAATTGGCCTACGTTAAAAAAATTCCGGGCATATTGAAAAAATTAGAAGAATAATTACGGGGCAAATTCTTTAGAAATCGATGGCAATCCCATATTTTTGTTGCCCACCGTATAAACAGTGATACAATATAAAATAACGTTAACGAATATCATAAAGCATGAGCGTCTTAGTAAATAAGGATTCCAAGATCATAGTACAGGGTTTTACCGGTAGCGAAGGTACTTTTCACGCAGGACAAATGATCGACTACGGTACGAACGTAGTCGGAGGGGTAACCCCTGGAAAAGGAGGACAAGAACATTTGGGCAAACCTGTTTTCAATACGGTGGCCGAGGCTGTTGAAAAGGTGGGGGCCGATACCTCCATCATTTTTGTTCCGCCCGCGTTTGCCGCTGATGCCATTATGGAGGCCGCCGAAGCCGGAATAAAGGTGATCATTACCATTACCGAAGGTATTCCTGTTGCCGATATGGTAAAGGCGTCGAACTATATAAAGGATAGGGACTGTCGTTTGGTAGGGCCCAACTGTCCGGGGGTGATTACCCCAGGTGAAGCCAAGGTAGGCATCATGCCGGGCTTTGTTTTCAAAAAGGGCAATGTCGGTATTGTCTCCAAATCGGGAACACTTACCTACGAGGCGGCCGATCAAGTGGTTCGCCAAGGTTTGGGCATCACCACGGCCATAGGAATCGGTGGCGACCCGATCATCGGAACCACTACCAAGGAAGCCGTTGAGCTTTTGATCAACGACCCGGAGACCGAGTGTGTGGTTATGATCGGTGAGATCGGGGGCCAGTTGGAAGCGGATGCGGCCAAGTGGTATAAAGAAAGCGGTAGCAAAAAACCCATTGTTGGGTTCATTGCCGGAGAAACCGCACCTGCCGGTAGAACAATGGGACACGCCGGGGCCATTGTGGGCGGAAGCGACGATACCGCACAGGCCAAGAAAAAGATCATGAGGGAACACGGCATTCACGTGGTCGACTCCCCTGCCGAAATCGGCTTAAAGGTAAAAGAGGTTATGGGCTAATGCCCGAAAACATATATTGATCCCGTTTTCGACTTTTCGGAAACGGGATTTTTTTATCGTTGTTGTGTAAAACAAAACTTATATTTGAAAGTAAGACTTAAGAAAAACTTTAAAGCATGAAATTGTTAGACGGAAAAATTGCAATCATTACGGGGGCCAGCAGGGGAATAGGTACCGGTATAGCCCAAGTCTTTGCCGAACAAGGGGCCAATGTGGCCTTTACCTACAGTTCAAGTGAAGCGCCTGCATTGGCCCTTGAAAAAGAGTTGAATGCTTTGGGGGTAAAGGCTAAGGCCTATAAGAGTAATGCTGCGAGTTTTGAGGAATCTGAAAAATTGGTCGCCCAGGTATTGGAAGATTTTGGCGGTATCGATATTTTGGTCAATAATGCCGGAATAACAAAGGACAATCTGTTGATGCGGATGTCAGAAGACGATTTTGACAAAGTTATCGAGATCAACTTGAAATCGGTCTTTAATATGACCAAGGCCGTACAGCGCACCATGTTAAAGCAGCGCAAAGGGTCCATCATCAATATGAGCAGTGTCGTCGGTGTAAAGGGCAATGCGGGTCAGACCAATTATGCGGCCTCAAAGGCCGGAATGATCGGGTTTACCAAATCGGTGGCCCTCGAACTGGGGTCGCGCAACATACGTTGCAATGCCATTGCACCAGGTTTTATCGAAACCGAAATGACCGAAAAACTCGACGAGAAAACCGTACAGGGATGGCGTGATGGGATTCCCCTAAAGCGCGGGGGCACTCCAAAGGATATCGCCAATGCCTGTCTGTTCTTCGCTTCCGACCTTTCCGACTATGTTACCGGGCAGGTGCTTAACGTAGACGGGGGCATGCTTACCTAAGGTTCGAAGAGGAGGGGATTGCTTCCCGTGGGAAGATTGACTTGTCCGAATACCAAGATCTATAGGCTTAAACCTGAAACTGATTTCAATTAATGCATATTCAAACAGTTATTTTGATTATCCTAGCCGCCATAATAGCCTTGGTAATCGCACTGTTTCAATATTATTACAAAACAAGGAAAAGAGGGCGCATCGCTATATTGCTCTCTTTTCTTCGTTTTACGACCTTGTTCGGGCTTTTGCTTCTCCTTGTCAACCCTAAGTTTTCGAAGAAGGTCTATTCCACCGAAAAGGCCAATCTCATTTTATTGACCGACAACAGTTCATCGGTCGCACCCTATCAAGACGATATCGAGTCGGTGTTGGACGCCATACGGGATGATGCCAAAATATCGGAACGGTTCGAAATACGCCCCTATAGCTTTGATCGTACCCTAGGCAACGACAGTCTGACCTTTGCCGGGGGGCAAACCGATATTACGACGGCCTTGAAAACGGTACAAGAGGCCTATTCCAGGTCCAATGCCGCGATTGTCATGATTACCGATGGCAATCAGACCTTGGGACAAGATTATGGTTTTTACGGGAAAAACCAAGAGATGCCCATCTATCCAGTGGCCATAGGCGATACTACCCGTTATGAAGATCTGGCCATTACCCAGGTAAACGCCAATCGCTATGCTTTTTTAAAGAACAAGTATCCCATCGAGATTTTTGTCTCTTACTTTGGTTCGTCGGATACAAGATCCCGGCTTGTCGTTCTTGAAGACGGCAAACAGGTCTACAGGGAAACCTTGAGCCTCAATGGCAGCGACAACGTAAGGGTGATCAACGCTTTGTTCGACGCTGGGTCCGTGGGCCTTAAAAATATAACGGTTTCCATAGAGGCCTTGCCCGACGAACGTAACACTGCCAATAATTTAAAGGAAATCGCCGTAGAGGTCATTGATGAAAAAACAAATGTTACCCTCGTTTCCAATTGGGTGCATCCTGATATAGCCGCGTTAAAAAAGGCCATAGAAAGCAACGGCCAACGGTCGGTCTCCATTGCCAGGCCCAAGGCCGATGCGAAGGCATGGGAAGATACCGACCTCTTTATTCTCTATCAGCCCGATCATTCGTTCAAGGCGGTCTACGATTATATCGATAACAGTAAGACGGGGGTCTTGACCCTTGCCGGAAGCCGAACGAACTGGACTTTTTTGAACCAAGTCCAAAGCGCATTTGCCAAAAACAGCTCCCAACAGTCCGAAGCGATAGGGGCCCTGCTCAACGAAGGCTTTACCCTCTTCGATACCAAGGATTTTTCGGTGGCCGATTTGCCCCCGGTAACGGGAAGCCTCGGGGAAATACGGCTAAGGGAGCAGGCCGAAGTGTTGTTGGGCCAGCGCATTAAGGGCGTTGACGTTAAACAGCCCTTGTTGGCGGTTTTCAACGGTGACGTGCAAAAAGAGGCGGTCTTCTTCGGGGAAGACATCTGGAAATGGCGGATGCAATCGTATCGGAGGGACCGGAATTTCAAAAATTTTGACGATTTGATCGGCAAATTGGTCCTGCTGCTCACCAGCAACCAGTCGCGCGAGCGCTTGACCTTGGAGTACGAAGCTATTTTTTCGGGCAGCCGGGATGCCAAAATCCAGGCTACCTATTTCGACAATACCTTTGTCTTTGATCCCGAGGCGGATCTTTCGCTAAGGCTCGAAGGCGGCACCATAACTGGGAGCATGGAAATCCCCATGTTGTTGAAAGGAAGATACTACGAGGCCGATTTGAGCAATTTAAAACCGGGCAAGTACACTTTTACGGTTACCGAAAAGGGGGATGGGATTTCAAAATCGGGGCGGTTTACCATTCTTGACTTTGATGTGGAAAAACAGTTCCTGTCCACCGACTACCCAAAAATGGAACGTCTGGCGCAGAATACCGATGGTGTTCTGTTCTATCCTTCAGGGGTTACGGCCTTGGTAGATAGTTTGGTTTCCGACCAGCGGTTTGTACCTGTGCAGGTAAGCGACCAAAATATCGTATCTTTGATAGATTTCCGGATGCTATTGGCAATTATCGTCTTTTCGTTGGCTGCTGAATGGTTCATCCGCAAATATAGCGGACTAACTTAAAATCATATACTACATGGATAAATTGCCAAAAATAGCATTGCCGGTCATATTCGGTTTTGTCTTACTCGTTATTTTAATCTCAAAGTCGGCCGTTACGATCGGTTCGGGAGAGGCAGGGGTGCTTTATAAGACCTTCGGTGGCGGGGTCGTTACCGATGAGCCCCCGTTGGGGGAAGGATTCCATATTGTGGCCCCTTGGAACAAGGTTTTTGTCTATGAGGTTAGGCAGCAAGAGGTACTTGAAAAAATGCAAGTGCTTTCATCGAATGGCTTGGAAATTAAATTGGAATCTTCGGTTTGGTTTCAGCCTAAAATCGAATTTTTGGGAAAACTTCACCAAGAAAAGGGTGCCGAATACATTCAGCGCGTACTCTTGCCGACCATACGTTCGGCCGCTAGAAGCGTAGTGGGCCGCTATACACCTGAACAGTTGTATTCGAGCAAGCGCGATGCCATACAACAGGAGATATTCGAGGAGACGGAAAAAATTGTCGATGGCCAATACATTCAATTGAACGAAGTCTTGGTGCGCGATGTCACCTTGCCGGCTACCATTAAAGAGGCCATTGAGCGCAAGCTCAAACAAGAACAAGAGTCGTTGGAATACGAATTTCGTTTGGTAACGGCCGCCAAGGAGGCGGATAAGGTGCGTATCGAGGCTCAAGGTAAGGCCGATGCGAATAAGATACTAAGTGCATCGCTTACCGATAAAATTCTACAGGACAAGGGAATCGATGCGACCATCGAACTCGCAAAATCGCCCAATACAAAAGTAGTGGTGGTCGGTAGCGGCGAATCGGGACTACCATTGATTTTGGGAAATAATTAAAATAAATTTGTACGGTTAAAATTTAGTTTTAATTTTACGAACGTAATGAAAAACAGAAACACACATCACCATCATTTTTACACTGGCTCTCAAGCGAGGTAGAAATGTATTGTAGTGTTGCAACATATTTACGGCCCGTTTGAGAAATCAAACGGGCTTTGTTTTTAGAACTCATATAATCAATCGAACACCCAAACGAAAATGACAAAGATTAGGATTGCTATTCAAAAATCGGGACGCCTGAACGAAGACTCGCTAATGATTCTAAAAAATTGTGGTATTTCCATTGACAATGGCAAGGATCAGTTAAAGGCCTCGGCCCGTAATTTTCCCTTGGAGGTCTTTTATTTGCGAAACGGCGATATACCCCAATATTTGAGGGATGGCGTGGTTGATATAGCCATTATCGGCGAGAACGTATTGATCGAAAAGGGCGAGGATATTTCCATCGCCGAGAAACTGGGCTTCTCAAAGTGCAAGGTATCCTTGGCCGTGCCCAAATCGGTAAAATATACATCGGTACATGACTTTGAGGGAAAAAAAATCGCGACATCCTACCCCAATACCGTTCAAATGTACTTGGACAAACACGGGGTAAAGGCCGATTTGCACATTATCAACGGTTCCGTTGAAATTGCTCCCAACATTGGTCTGGCCGATGCCATTTGTGATATTGTTTCCAGCGGGAGCACCCTTTTTAAGAACAACCTGAAAGAGGTAGAGGTTATGTTGACCAGTGAGGCGGTTCTGGCGGTTTCGCCCAAAATTTCAGAGGAACGCCGCGAAATATTGAAAAAACTACAGTTCAGGATCCAGTCCGTTTTACAGGCCAGGCAATCGAAGTATGTCCTTTTGAACGCTCCGAACGAAAAATTGGACGCCATATTAAGGTTGTTGCCGGGTATGCGCAGCCCCACCGTTCTTCCCTTGGCCGAAGAAGGTTGGAGTTCTGTCCATACGGTAATCAATAAGGATAAGTTCTGGGAGGTAATCGACGAGTTAAAGGCTGCAGGTGCCGAGGGCATCTTGGTTTGCCCTATCGAGAAAATGGTGCTTTGATTGGGAATGATGGACAATTTAAGATTGGAATTGATTCCCTATGGAGAAATGGAGCGTATTCTGCCCCTGGTTTACGAATTGAATAAGGGGAAGTTTTCCGTTTCGGTGTTGAAAAGCCGCTTGAAGCCGATGCTGTCCATGGGCGGATACCAATGTTTGGGCGTTTACGATAACGAAAGGTTGATCGGCTGCTGTGGTATTTGGTTGCTGCATAAGCTGTATAAAGGAAAGCATTTGGAGCTTGATAATGTGTTCGTGAGGGAGGAATACCGAAGTCGGGGAATAGGCCGACGCATGATGGAGTGGCTGGATGATTACGCAAAAAGTAGGGATTGTAACAGCATAGAGCTCAATTCCTATGTAAATAACGAAAAGGGAGTCGAGTTTTGGAAACGTCATGGGTTTGAACCCTTGGGCTTCCATATGATCAAGAATTTAGAGTAAAGCAATGAGAAAGATATATAATCCCGACCGATCGGAGTGGAAGGCCATTTTAAGGCGTCCGACACAGACCGTGGCGGATATCGAACAGACCGTAGAGGCCATATTCAAGGAAGTAAGGGATCACGGCGATGCCTCCTTAAGAAAGTATACCGAAAAGTTTGATGGTATTGTACTGGAAGACCTCGTCGTCTCCGAAGCCGAAATAAGGGAAGCCGCCGACCGGGTTGCCCCCGAACTTAAGAAAGCCGTTCAATTGGCCAAGAACAATATCGAGGTATTCCATAAGGCCCAGAAAACCGAAAGGGTTTCGGTGGAGACCGCCAATGGTGTGCACTGCTGGCAGGAAAAAAGGGCCATTCAAAAAGTGGGACTCTATATTCCCGGGGGTACGGCGCCCTTGTTCTCAACGATTTTAATGCTCGCCGTACCGGCTACCATTGCCGGGTGTGAGGAATTGGTGCTGTGTTCACCGCCCGACAAGGAGGGCAAAATCAATCCGGCCATTCTTTATACGGCCCACCTGTGCGGGGTAGGTAAAATATTCAAAGTAGGGGGGATCCAGGCCATAGCCTCCATGACCTTTGGTACGGAAAGCGTTCCCCAGGTGTATAAGGTTTTCGGCCCGGGAAACCAATACGTGACCGTGGCCAAACAGATCGCCACCAAATACGGTATTGCCATCGATATGCCCGCCGGCCCCAGTGAACTGTTGGTGCTGGCCGATGATTCCGCCAATCCCGCCTTTGTGGCCTCCGATTTGTTGAGTCAGGCCGAGCACGGTGTCGATAGTCAGGTTATCCTGGTTTCAACTTCAAAGGATATGGTCGATGCCGTGGAAAAGGAAGTCGAAAAACAGCTCCCACGGCTGCCAAGAAAGGATATTGCCGAAAAGGCCATTGCCAATAGCAAATTGATTTATGTGGAAGACGACCGGACGGCCAACGACCTGATCAATGCCTACGGCCCCGAACATTATATTGTTTGTGTTAAAAACGAGGACTTCTTTGTTGACAATATTAAAAACGCGGGTTCCGTCTTTATCGGCAACTATACGCCCGAGAGTGCAGGCGATTACGCCTCGGGCACCAATCACACCCTGCCGACCAACGGTTACGCCAAGCAGTACAGTGGGGTGAACTTGGACAGTTTTATGAAAAGCATGACCTTTCAAAAAATTTCGGAAACGGGGATACAGGAAATTGGGCAAGCCATTGAGATTATGGCCGAGGCCGAAGGCTTGCAGGCCCATAAAAATGCCGTTACCCTGCGATTGAATAGTTTAAGGAACCAAAGAATGTAATATGGGGTTTAGTCTAGATAACATTATCCGGGAAAATGTAAAAGGCCTAAAGCCTTATTCCTCGGCACGGGACGAATATGTGTCCGATGGGTCGGGAATGGTTTTTCTCGATGCCAACGAGAATCCCTTCGAAAACGGGGTCAACCGTTACCCCGATCCACAGCAGCGGAGTTTGAAGGCGGTGCTGGCCGATCAGAAAGGTATAGGGCCAAAAAATATGCTGTTGGGCAACGGTAGCGACGAGGTGCTCGACCTTTTGTATCGGGGGTTTTGCGAACCCCGGGTCGACAATATCATCACCATGCCGCCTACCTACGGTATGTACAAGGTCTTGGCCGATATCAATGCAATAGAAAACAGGGAGGTGCTCTTGACCGAGGGTTTTGAACCGGATGTAGCGGGAATCTTAAAGACCGTCGACCAACGGACGAAACTTATCTTTGTCTGTTCGCCCAACAACCCCACCGGCAACAGTTTTCAAGCGGAGGGCATCGTTGCGCTTTTAAAAGGCTTCGACGGATTGGTGGTGGTCGATGAAGCGTATATCGATTTCGCCAACGGGGCGTCGTGGGTTTCGCGCCTATCCGAATTTCCGAATCTGGTGGTGACCCAAACCCTGTCGAAGGCCTATGGTATGGCCGGTATACGTTTGGGAATCTGTATGGCATCCGAAGAGATCATAGAGGTTCTCAATAAGATCAAACCCCCTTACAACGTAAACGAACTGACCCAGTCGCGGGCCTTGCGGAGGGTTTCGAATGCATCGCGTATCGAGTCTGAGGTACGTGAGATTCTGGAACAAAAGGACTTGCTCCTAAAAGTGTTGCCCAAGATCGAATGTATCGAAAAAATCTACCCGTCCGATGCCAATTTTATATTGGTACGGGTAGACGATGCGAACAAACGTTATAATGAACTTTTAAAGATGGGGGTAGTGGTCAGAAATAGAAGTTCGCAGCCGCTATGTGGGAACACACTCCGTTTAACCATTGGTACCAAGTACGAAAACATTAAACTTGTTACCGCTTTAAAAAGCTTGAGCTGATGAAGAAAAAAGTACTGTTTATTGATCGCGATGGCACCATCATCAAAGAAACGGTAGACGAGCAGATAGATGCCTTTGAAAAAATGGTGTTCTACCCCAAGGTATTCACCTATTTGGGAAAAATCGCCAAGGAGCTCGATTACGAACTGGTCATGATCACCAATCAAGACGGATTGGGTACCGAAAGTTTTCCCGAAGCTACCTTTTGGCCGGTACATAATTTTATTATGCAGGCCTTCGAGAACGAGGGCGTCGTATTCGACAAGGTTTTTATCGACAGAACCTTTCCGCACGAGAATGCCGATACCCGAAAACCCGGAACCGGCTTGTTGAACGATTATTTTTCCGAGGCCTACGATCTTTCGAATTCCTTTGTTATCGGTGATCGGCTTACCGATGTTGAACTGGCCAAAAACCTTGGGGCCAAGGGTATTTTCATCAATGACGAAACCCATTTGGGAGCAGGTGAAATTACGGTCAAAAAGGAGGAATTGAACGATTTTATCGCCCTTGAAAGCAATGATTGGGAAAAAATTTACGAGTTCCTAAAACTAAAGGACAGAACCGCCGAGACCCGTAGAAAGACGAACGAAACCGATATTTTTATCAGGTTGAACCTCGACGGTACGGGACAGAGCGACATTAAAACGGGATTGGCCTTTTTTGACCACATGTTGGATCAGCTGGCCCGTCACGGCCAAATGGACCTTGAAATCAAGGTAAAGGGCGATCTGGAGGTAGACGAACACCATACCATAGAGGATACGGGCATTGCCCTGGGTGAAGTATTCGGAACGGCCTTGGGCCAGAAGCTGGGAATTGAACGTTACGGTTTTTGCCTGCCCATGGACGATTGCCTGGCGCAAGTGGCCATTGATTTCGGAGGTCGCAATTGGCTGGTCTGGGAGGCAGAATTCAACCGTGAAATGGTAGGGGATATGCCTACCGAGATGTTCCACCACTTTTTCAAATCGTTTACCGACGGGGCCAAGGCCAATCTAAACGTAAAGGCCGAAGGCACCAACGAGCACCATAAGATCGAGGCCATTTTCAAGGCCTTTGCCAAGGCCATTAAAATGGCGGTAAAGCGCGATGCCGAAAAAATGGTGTTACCAAGTACGAAAGGGGTTCTTTAAAACTTTACGAAGTAAGGGTACAAGGCAGTATATCGTCAATACGTCTTGCACCGGTTACCTTCGTTGTATTCAAGACGAATTAAAATGAAAATAGTAATTATAAATTACGGGGCGGGCAATATCCAGAGTATCAAGTTTGCCATCGAACGTTTGGGCTACAAGGCCGTCCTGAGTCACGATGCCGACGAAATCAAGACTGCTGACAAGGTGATATTTCCCGGGGTGGGAGAGGCCAGCAGCGCCATGAAAAAGCTACGCGAAAGCGGTCTTGATAGTCTTATCCCACAATTGACACAGCCCGTTTTGGGCATTTGTTTGGGCATGCAGTTAATGTGCAACTCTTCCGAGGAAGGCCATACCAAGGGCCTGGGAATTTTTGATGTGGATGTCGTCAAGTTTTCGCCGGGGGTTAAGGTACCCCAGATCGGTTGGAACCAGATCGCTAAGCTGAAGTCCGATCTTTTTGAAAATGTCGAGGAAAACTCGCATATATACCTCGTACACAGTTTTTATGCCCCCATATGTGGTGAAACCATCGCCGAAACGGAATACGGTATCAACTACAGTGCCGCATTGAAAAAGGACAATTTTTACGGTACCCAGTTTCACCCCGAAAAGAGCAGCGATGTAGGGGAGCGGATCCTCGGGAATTTTTTGGGGAGTGTTTGATATAGGGGAGAGGCGTGTTGAAGCCAAGAACAGGAACGAAAACGGAGAAATACAGTAGTACGGACAACGAATAGGACCATGAGAATAATACCGGCAATAGATATTATAGAAGGTAAGTGCGTTCGCCTGTCGAAAGGCGATTACGATACCAAGAAAATTTACAATGAAAACCCCTTGGAGGTCGCCAAGGCATTTGAGGACCACGGTATACAATACCTGCACCTCGTAGATTTGGATGGGGCCAAATCGAAGCATATCGTCAACTACCATGTATTGGAGCGGATCGCTTCAAAAACCTCTTTGAAAATTGATTTTGGCGGGGGACTCAAGACCGACCGGGACCTGCGGATCGCTTTTGATAGCGGGGCCCATCAGATTACCGGTGGTAGCATTGCGGTCAAGGACAAGGAAACTTTTTCGGGGTGGATTACAACGTATGGCCCCGATAAGATTATTTTGGGCGCCGATGCCATGGACGAAAAGATAGCCGTTTCAGGTTGGCAAGAGGAATCTACCGAAGAGCTGATACCCTTTATCAAGGGGTACCAAGAAAAGGGGATCGCCTATGTCATCTGTACGGATATTTCAAGGGACGGTATGCTGCAAGGCCCGTCTTTCGACCTGTACCAACGTATTATAGAAGAATGCAAGGGTGTAAAATTGATAGCTTCCGGGGGCATTTCGACCTACGATGAGCTGCCAAGGCTAGCCGAAATGGGATGCGAGGGCACCATAATCGGCAAGGCCATTTACGAAAACCGGATAAGCATAAAGCAGCTGGAAGGCTTTGTGTTGCAATATGGGTCGTAGGCCCGACAAAATCGTATTAAGAACTAAAAAATAAGGGACGGGGGAGTCTAATGTAAAATTTGTTTTTATTTTTGGGTTGTTTGAGCCTAAATAAGCAACGAATCCACGTGCACTCCTATCCCAACATCAGGTTTTAGCTTAAAGTATGTTAGCAAAGAGAATAATACCATGTTTGGATATTAAGGACGGGCGCACCGTTAAGGGAGTGAACTTTGTGGATTTGCGCGATGCCGGAGATCCGGTCGAACTGGCCGAAATATACAGCAGGGAGGGGGCGGACGAACTGGTCTTTCTCGATATTTCGGCAACGGAACAAAAACGAAAGACCTTGGCCGATTTGGTATACCGCGTAGCCGAAAAGGTCAATATCCCGTTTACGGTAGGGGGCGGTATCTCTTCGATAGAAGATGTGGACGTTTTGCTCCACAATGGTGCCGACAAGGTTTCCATTAATTCTTCCGCGGTTAAAAACCCGCAATTGATCAACGACCTGGTATCGAAATTTGGCTCGCAATGCATTGTGGTGGCTATTGATGCCAAACAGATAGAAGGTGAATGGATCGTTCATCTGGTAGGGGGCAAGGTGCCCACGGAACGCAAGTTGTTCGAATGGGCCAAGGAAGTCGAGGAACGGGGGGCAGGGGAGATTCTTTTTACCTCTATGGACCATGATGGTACCAAAGACGGTTTTGCCAATGGGGCATTGGCCCGCTTGTCGGGAGAATTGAACATTCCGGTCATTGCTTCGGGAGGAGCGGGAACAACAAGTCATTTTATCGATACCTTTAAGGAGGGAAAAGCCGATGCGGCCTTGGCGGCCAGTGTTTTTCACTTTAAGGAAATCGGTATAGGAAACTTAAAACAAGAGTTACGGGAAAATGGGATTCCTGTAAGAATATAGTATAGTAAAGATTTTAAAGCATTGATAAAGGCAACCAAAGCGGATAGGGATTTAGTGGTGGACATATTGGTAGAGGCCTTCGAGCCCCTTAAGGAAGACAACTCCATCAATTTTGTAGTTAAACAGGATCATAAGCGAAGCAAGCGCATGCGCGTGTTAATGGAGTACCTTTTCGATACGGCCATGCGAACGGGCGTGGTCTGTCTTTCCGATAACAGGGCCAGTTGTCTGCTTCTCACCTATTCGAACAGGGACCGGCTGACTTTCGGTAAAATATACTCTACCTTGCGCCTGGCCTTCAAATGTATAGGCATAGAACGGGTGGCCAAGGTATTGAAGCGGCAGAAAATCGTAAAACGCAATTATCCGAAAACCGATCATATACGGCCTATGATTTTTGCGGTAAAGAACGAGTACAGGGGCGGGGTTACGGCCCCAAGGCTCATTTTACAGGTCTATGAGGAATACAGGGACACCAAATTGCCCGTTATTGTCGATGCGGCCAGCCAGCACAATGTAAAGCTGTACCAGAAATTTGGGTTAAAGATATTTAACACGGAAAAAGGTCTGGGTTTTCCTATCTATCTGATGCGAATGAACGGGGTGCCCGAAAAATCCATCTAATCAAAAGAAGCGTAAAAATGAAGGTAAATTTCGATAAGAATAACGATGGACTCGTACCGGCGATCGTACAAGACGCCCTGACAAGGAAGGTTTTGATGCTGGGTTATATGAACCAGGAAGCACTCGAAACAACCCAGGAAACCAAAAAGGTAACTTTTTACAGTCGTACCAAGAAAAGACTATGGACCAAAGGGGAGGAAAGCGGTAATTTTCTCAACCTCGTGTCCGTACAGTCCGATTGCGACAGCGATACGCTTTTGGTCTTGGTACATCCCGTCGGGCCTACGTGCCATAAAGGCACCGATACCTGCTGGGGCGAGGGGAACGACCCCCATTTTGGCTTTCTGTCGGAGCTTGAGAAGGTTATCGAACAACGGAGGACGTCCGCTGATTCCAGTAAATCGTATGTAGCCTCCCTATTTGAAAAAGGGATCAATAAAATTGCCCAGAAAGTAGGGGAGGAAGCGGTCGAGACCGTTATAGAGGCCAAAGACGATAACGACGATCTCTTCCTATACGAAAGTGCCGATCTGTTGTTCCACTATCTGATATTGCTTCAGGCCAAGGGTTTTTCGCTAAAGGATATCGAAGCCGAGTTAAAAAAACGTCATAAATAGCCGATGGCTAATTTCTGTTTTTTAGCTGGGAGGCACCGGTAATACGTTGGTGCCCTATGTCCGCAGGCCCTTTGTAGTTCAAGGTACTCGCCCCGCTTGCTTCGACATCTATCGACTCCGTTGCGGTAAGAAAGGCCTCGCTCGCTCCCGAAAGGTCTATGTTCAGGCGCTCGACCTGCATATCGTAGTCCCTGAGGTCGCTGCTTCCCGAAAGCTTGGCATGTACCGATTTTACCTCGCCGTAAATATCCCCTTCCGAGGCGCCGTGCATATCGATATCGAGGTAGTCGGCGATGATTTCCCCGTTCAGGTCGGAAGCCCCTGAAAGCTCGATTCGGGCCCTATCCGTGTCCCATGGGGTTTCGAGGGTAAGGCTGGCCGCTCCGGAAAGGTCGATTTCGGAAATATCCCGGGCGTTTATAAAGGCTTTTAAGGTGGGATTGCCCCTTACGGTGGTATACTTTTTAAGCTTGACGACAAGTCCGTTGCCTTCGCGGGCCACGACAATACGTTTGTGCAGGTTGTCGTTCGCCTCTATGCGTATGTTCTCTTCATCTTCAGAAAAGGTGACATATACATCGAAGGCATGGGAAACCTTGAGCCGGTCGAAATCGGAAACGGTAAAGTCCTTGTTCGTAATTTCTCCCGAGGCTTTTATATGTTCGTAGTCACAGGAGCTTAGGATCGTACATGCCACGGCCGTGGCGACAAATAGGGTTTTTGTTCGCATTTTGATTGATTTTAGGCCTGTTGTCCAACAGGCCGGTTGATGAATTGTACTTTGTTTAGGCAGGGATGCTACCTTAAGTGTTCTTCCAGTCGAACAACGGAAATCCACTGAAAATTAATGGGATACCATTCCTCTTCCGTCAGGGGATTTTCGTTGCCTCCCTTTAAATAGACCTGATCGCCTTCGCAAAACACATGTTGTGTTTCGATAACGTCATGACAAAAGGCACAGCGCGTTTTTACTTCTGCTTTCATTGTATGTTCTTTTTATATCGGTTACGGCCCATATTGAAGATGCCCACCTTGATTCCTATACCGGCGGAGAAGCCGTTTATGCGGGTGGTACGGGTCGGGGGAAGTTCTATTCTACTCGAAAATCGGTACTTTAACCCCGCTTCGAGTTGTAGGTAGCGCGAAATGTTAAAAAGTGCGCTGATGCCGGGTTCGGCCACAAAGACCACGTCAAAATCATCTTCGGTAAGTTCTTCTTCGTAAACGGCATCATCGTGAAAGCGATGGTCGATATACCCAACGCCCCCGCCCCCCAGTAAAAGGGGGAAAGAAAGGTTGACCCGTTTTTTGCTGAAGAATATAGGTTCTAGGTGGAGGCCGCCATAGGCCCCGATCAAATCCTCATAACGTCCTAGGCTATTGTTATAAATATCTTGTTCGGAATAGAGAAAATTACCCGCAAAACCGACCTCAAACTGGCGATTGGCCACATAGGCTATTTTAAGTCCGCCCATATAGGCCGGATCGCCATCGATTTCGCCCACGCCCATGGTTAGGCCGAGGTACACCCCGTGTACTACATTGTTTCGGTCGTTAAACTCGAGGTATTCGTCACCTTCATCTTGCCCAAATCCCAAGAAGGGGATTGCCAAACACAAAACAAGAAGAGGGGTTGAAAATAACTTCATGACTGTTTGTTTTTTGATTGATTACCTAATAGACAGCCGAAGAGGAAAAAAGTTGCACGAAAAACGATTTTTTTTTTGATCGGTTAGGGAGGTAAGGATTGGATGATGTAAATTTTCACCCGTTAAGGAGGGAGTAGGCAAGGGATGGCAAGTTATTTTACATTGCCGTATCTTGTCTTTTCAAAAGTAGAGATATGAACTATTTAGATCCTACTCCGGAAGCGGGCAGGGAATTCTATCAGGAATTTAAGGGAAAGGGACGCCTGGTAATGCTCAATCTGGTCCGGTTCAAGAGAACTGCCGATTATTCACATGCCCCCCATTTAAAAAAGTCCGGGGCGAAGAGTGGAAGGGCCGCCTACGAGGAATACATTGCGGCTATCAGGCCGGTTCTTGAGGCAGCTGATGGCAAGGTATTGTTTTACGGCGAATGCGGCGCATTTGTTGTAGGTCCCGAGGCGGAAAAATGGGATAGGGCCCTTTTGGTCGAGCATGCATCCGTCGATACCTTCATGAAATTGGCCCAGTCTCCCGTTTATCTGGAAAATTTAGGCCACAGAACGGCCGCCTTGGAAGATTTTAGGCTACTGCCCATGACGTCCATAACCGGGGGTAATTTTTAGCTCTCCGCGGCGCCGGTAACAAAAATAAAAGGAGGGAAAACGAGGGCGTGGCGCATAGGTGGCGCGTGTCCAAACGGTCCACTTGCTTCTTTCCGCCCTGTGGTATATTCGGCCTGTCTTTAAGATTTATCAAGGACGTTGATATAGCGGTACTGGACCTTAGGCCCTAAAATCAAAGTTCCTTCAATAGCACCAAGCCTTTTTTTCCGGTAATCGAAATTTTCCCTTGGCCCTGCTTGCCGTAAGTAGCCTTGATTTCCCTTCGTTTTTTGCCTTTGTCCAGAAGTTCTGAATTGACATTTTGAAAGGATTTTGGCAAACGAACGAGGCCTTCTTCGAGTATGGCGCTAAACTTATGGGGGAAATCGGATATGTTGATGCTGATTTCCGATGATTCTTGGTCTATCGTGATGGTCGTCTTGGCATTGGTAATACGGTCTATCCTAAAATCGGCTATCTTCATGCCCATATCCACGTCGAGACCCAAGCGGTTCAAGCGTAAACTGGTGAATTTCAGGCTTCCGTAAATACTGCCTGCCTCATCTATGGTAACCTCGTCCTTGTTCGAATAGAATTCCAGCGAGGTAACCTGCCCGATTTCAATATCGCTTCCGCTACTATTGATTCTCAGGTTTTTGGAGTCGTGCATGTCTACCCCCCCATTTTTGAGCTCAAGGTTTCCATAGCTGATATTTTTCGCCCTAAGCTCGCCGAATTCGAGGCTTATATCGGCCTTGTTCAAATTCTCGCTTATCCATATGTCCCCATGTTGTACCTGGGCCTGTAGGGCCCCGTTCCAATCTTCAATGAATACGTCGCCGAATTTGTTGGCCAATTCCAATTCGGCCTTTTCGGGCAGGAACACCTCGTAATCGATCTGAATGTTACTGCGATCGAAATCGAAGGGATTTGCTTTTTCAAAAAGTTGTGAGAAAAAGCCCGAACTGCTCTCTCCGATCTCATAGCTGAGCGATACAAAATTATCGCTGTTTCTCAGTACGGGCCTTATACGGTCCAATAATTCCTGGGCATTGTCCTTCTTTTTATGGGTAACCGTAATGGTTACGGTAAGTGAGAGTTCTTCCTTGTCCCATCCGTAGATATTCACGTTCCCGTACTTATTGTCCAAATGCAGTTCCCCCGCATTGGTCAATCGATAGCTTTTGGCCAATTTTTTGCTCCGTTTTTCCTGGGCCATAAGGGGCAGGGACAAACCCAAGGCCACGATGACAAGAAATAGCCTTCTACAATGTGTACCCATAGTCGTCATCATTATCGATTTTCTGTTCGTTTAACTGCTCTAATAGATTTTCTATAAGTTCGATCCGTTTCTTATAGTTGTTTACAATGGCCTGTAACACCAATTGATTGTCCAAATTGTTCCGCATTTCCAAACGAAGCTCCTCGTATTCCTTATCGAGTTCATCCATAAAGGACAGGAACTCTTGCTTGTCTTCTTCCGACAATTGTTGATTCGACTCTACCAATTTCACGTGATAGGATACCAGGCCTTGGTAGTGCATATCGATATCTTGCAATTCTTGGGAAACAAAGTCGGCATTGCGGTCTTCGGTAATGAAGGGGATGCCGATAAGGCCGGTAACGCCGAGTAATAGCAATGCCACGGCCGCGGCACGTAGCAACGGAAGCCGCCAAAGCGGTATCGACTTGGGTTTTACCGGTTCGAGCTGGCCTTCTATATTTGCCCACAGTTTGGCCCGGTCGGCCTTATGGACGTCGAAGGCTGCCCTGTTCTGTCGGATGTGTTTTTCAAAATTGTCCATTATATATGTTGTATAATTTCAACTAATTTCTTTTTCGCCCTGTGGTATTGCGATTTTGAGGTAGAGGCGCTGATTCCTAGAATCCCCCCAATTTCAATATGGTCATAACCTTCGATCAGGTATAGGTTAAGGATCTCCCTGTATCCCGGGGGCAATTCTTCGATCCCCTTCCTTACTTTTCGGATATCGGCCGGTTCATAGGCCTCTTCCTTAACCTCTTCCGTCAGGTGATACTCATGGTCGGCGATAGTGGTCAAGTTCAAGCGTTTTGTTTTCAGGTGGTTGATGCATTTATTGATCACTATACGCTTTAGCCATGCGCCGAAGGTACTTTCGTATTTAAAGCCGTCCAGGTTCTTAAAGGCGTCTACAAAGCTATCCTGTACTATGTCCTCGGCCTCTTCCTTTACCCGTAAAAATCGCATCCCAATGTTATACATGGCATCGACATAAAGCTCGTACAGTTGATACTGTGCGTTGCGATCGCCCGACTTGCTTTTTTCGACAAGTGCCTTATGGGTATAACGGATATGGGTTTCCAATTAAAATGGGATGGTTATTGGTGTATTAAATCACATTTCTAAAACAATGACAATAAAAAATCGACAGGGTTGCATTTCGGGTATTTGTTTTGTGCAAACCTAAAAAGCTTCCCCTGCAAGTTATTTATACTATCGATGGCAAGGCACTTTTTTGGAAAAAAAAGCAAAGGGGGTGCAACCTATTCCGATTTTGCTTGTCAATAGCTTTGTTCAACAATCAAAATACCAACGAGCATTATGATAAATCAAAGGAAAGGGAAAATCCCGGGACCCCTATGGGCAAGCACACTGTTGTTGGCCCTGTTTTTTGGCCTCAACCTAGGGGCGCAGGAAAAATTCACCATTAGCGGCAAGATCACCGACCAGAACGACGGGGAAACCCTCTTTGGTGCCTCGGTATTCTTGGAGGGCACCTCGATCGGTGCCATTTCGAATGAATATGGCTTCTACTCGATAACCGCCCCCAAGGGAGAATACCGCTTATTGATCTCTTTTATGGGCTATACGGGCAAGTACGAGGAGGTCGTTTTGGATAGGAACCTGAAAATAAACTTTGAGATATCGGAACAGTCGACCGAATTGAACGAAGTGGTGGTTACCGCCGAAGAACCCGAAAGGGCCGTCTTGCGAAAACCGGAAATGAGCGTTGCCAAAATGAACATAGCGACCGTTAAACAAATGCCCGTGGTGCTGGGCGAGGTAGATATTCTAAAATCGCTGCAGATGCTGCCGGGGGTGACCAACAATGCCGAAGGAACGGGCGGATTTCACGTAAGGGGGGGCGCCCAAGACCAAAACCTTATTTTGCTCGACGAGGCCATAATCTATAACACGTCGCATCTGTTTGGCTTTTTTTCCGTCTTCAATGCGGATGCCATCAAAGACATGAAGCTTTATAAGGGAGGGATTCCCGCTAGGTTCGGCGGAAGGGTATCGTCGGTACTCGATGTACGTCAAAAGGATGGAAACAACAAGAATTTTGCGATGACAGGGGGAATCGGACTTATTTCGAGCAGGCTTTCGGTGGAGGGGCCCATCCTTAAGGACAAGGGGTCTTTTTTGATCGCCGGCCGAACCTCATACGCACATCTCTTGTTGAAGGCCGCGGGAGAGGACAATACCGCCAGTTTTTACGACCTGAACCTGAAGACGAACTACAGTATAAACGACAAGAACAAGGTATATCTTTCCGGTTATTTTGGCCGCGATGTATTGAAGTTCGGAAACATTTTCGACAGCAGCTACGGCAATACCTCGGGAAACTTGCGATGGAACCACATATTTAACGACCGGTTGTTTTCCAACATGTCGGGCATTATCAGTAAATACGATTACGACCTGGGTTTTACCATGGAAGATTTTGTGTGGGTGGCCTCCATCACCAATTACAATTTGAAATACGACCTGAAGTATTACTTCAACGATAGGTTTAAACTCGACTTCGGGGCTAGCGGACTGCTTTATGATTTTGACCCGGGGCAGATCAGGCCAACATCCGACACCTCTTCCATAAACCGTCTGGCTCTTGATAAGAAAAGGGCCTTTGAAGCAGGGGTCTACATCAACGCCGAGCATAGGTTGACGGATAAGTTGTCGGCCCAGTACGGATTGCGGTACAGTAACTTTAGTAGGCTGGGGGGGCAGCCCATATCGAATTACGGGAATGACCTACCGGTGGTATACAATGCCGACCTGGGTATTTATGAAAGCGGAACGGCCATTGGCGAAACGGATTACGGCAAGGGGGAGACCATTAAAACCTTTGGGAATTTTGAACCTCGGGTGGCATTGGCCTATCAATTGAACGACGCTTCTTCGGTAAAGGCGGGGTTCTCGCGTTTCGCCCAGTATGTCCACTTGCTTTCCAACACGGCGGCGGTGACTCCCGTTGATGTCTGGACGCCAAGTGGGGAATATATCGAGCCCCAGCTTTCCAACCAATATGCATTGGGCTATTTTAGAAATTTTGACGGTCAGGCCTATTCCATGGAAATTGAAACCTACTATAAAACCGTCGACAATCGGATCGATTACATAGACGGCTCCGACCTTATCGGGCAGAATACGATAGAGACCGAAATTTTAAATGGCGAGAGCAGGGCCTACGGCTTGGAAGTCTTGTTGCGAAAAAACGAAGGTAGGCTTACCGGATGGTTGGCCTATACCCTGTCGAAATCGGAACAAAGAACCCCCGGAGGCAGGGCAGGGGGATCGGGCATTAACAACGGGGAATGGTACCATACGCCCTACGACCGTACGCACGATATCTCATTGGCGGGGGCGTACCAACTGAACGAGAAATTAAGTTTTGGGGCCAACCTCGTCTTTCAGACCGGAAGGCCGGTAACCTATCCCAACGGGCAGTATATGTACGAAGGGATTTCGGTGGCCAGCTATGCTCCCAGAAATTCGGACCGCCTACCGGCGTATCACCGTTTGGACCTTTCGCTAAATTACAAGCCCAACAGGAGACCCGAAAATCGATGGAAGGGCGAATGGGTGCTTGGCATATACAATGTGTACAACCGCAAAAACGCGGCTTCCATATCCTTTGGTCAAAATCGGGAGACCGGTGCCAATGAAGCTACCCGTACCGCCATTTTCGGCATTGTACCCTCAATTACCTACAACTTTAAATTCTAGACAAAATGAAAAATTACATACAGAATTTCGGACTTCTATTCTTGGCGCTGGTGGTCTTTGCCTGCGAAGACGTGATCGATGTAGACGTGCAATCGGCCCCCAAAAGGTTGACCATCGAAGCTTCCTTGGATTGGGAAAAGGGTACGTCGGGCAACGGGCAGACCATTTACCTACGCACTTCCACCGACTTCTTCGATACGGCCTCGAATACTGCCGTGACGGGTGCGGTGGTCAAGGTCACGAACATGGACAAGGGTAGCGAATTCAGTTTTGCCGACCAAGACGACGGGAGTTATACCACCACAACGTTTGAACCTATTGTGGGAGATACGTATGCATTGGAGGTCAACTACAACGGGGAAAACTATTATGCCGAAGAAACCCTGTACCCTGTGCCCGACCTTACCGTGGTCGGACAGTCGAGGGATGATGGTTTTAGCGAGGATGACCTTGAAGTGAATATGCAATTTGTCGACCCGCAAGAGGAGGGAAACAGCTATTTTTTCAAGTTTCAGAAGGAAGGGGCGCTTTTGCCCGTGTTTGAAGAGTTGGACGATGAATTTGTAAATGGGAACAAAATCGATTGGTACTACGAGAGCGATGAAGACGACGATACCGATGAAATGGAAGCCTTTAAGCCCGGAGATACCGTTTTTATAGAGTTCTATGCCATATCTCCCGCTTATCACGATTACCTACAGATTTTGATCAATCAAATAGGGGGAATGGGTATTTTCGACTCCACACCCGTTTCCGTCAAAGGCAACTGCATCAACCTTACCGACCCCGAAAATTATGCGCATGGTTATTTTAGGGTAACACAGATGGTGAAGGCCAGCTATACCTTTGAGTGAATCGTTACCGGTGCCGGGTGTCGGCACGCCCAGCGGCCTGAGGTATGGTACGGGGTAAATAACCGAACGACGAAATGCAATTGACTAAAGGTGCACCCATTTACTTCTAAAAACCAAGGACTACCATCAAACCACAAAGAGTTTTTCAAGTGTTCCGTCCTCCTTTTTCATCCACAGCATTGGGGAGTTCTTCGTGTGTATTCTTTGGATGACATCCGGCAGGATATTGCCGTGCGGGATATAGGATACCTTATCGTGGGCAGCTATTACCCATTCAGGTTTAGGGGGGATGTAATACCTGTGTTGTCTGAACTCTTCGGAATCAAAACCGTCGTAATGGATCCAATACCCGGCCTTGCAACGGTTGTTAAAGGGGTGAAGGTCGAATTTGCGTTCGGCATGGGGCATGAAAAGTTGCGCCTTGAAACAACATTCGTTCCGAATACCCGCCGTGTCGACCCCCACGGATTCCAATGCCCTTTTACCGGCATCGCTGTGTAGCATGTTGAACTGGCGTTTTTTTATTTTTTCCATTTTGGCAAAGAACCTATCCCTCCGGTTCGGACCCATTAGCCGATGTACGGGCGCTGAAACCGAAAGGTCGACGATATAGAATTTATAGGTCAGTTCAACATGTACAAGTTGTTCGGTATCGCGGTTTTTAAGAATGAAGTCGATTTCGCCTACGGTTCTTTTGTCTTCCTTTACAAGAAGGTTTCGCAGAACGACCCGATACTGCTTGGAGTGCGATATCAGTTGATGGAACACATGTTCCATTTGATGCCCCAGTCGGAGATTGTCAGGTACCTCCCGAAGGGGAAGGCTTTCTAGCTCGATCTCGGGAAATACAAATTGGCGGATACCGAATGTCTCGTTTATCCAAAGTGGCGGGGTATGGTAAAATCCTTTACACTGTTCTATTGGCATATCCGCTAAAGTATGGGGTAAAGGGGCAACATCAAAGCGCCGCGCCCGTAATATTGTTCCAGACTTAAGTTTTTGGTTAAATTTCCATATCTTGTACACTATATTTAATCCGAACTACACCAAAATTTAATTGAACACCCGTATGAATCCGAACAGAAGAAATTTTATCAAAAAAACGTCAATGGTAGGAGCCGGCATAACCTTGGCCCCCACAATTACCCAAGCTTCCCTTTTTGGGGATCCACGCCCGTCCTATGCAACCTATATGGGTGGTTTTTCGGCCCCGAAACTTGACAAGGTGCGGTTTGCCTTTATCGGGGTAGGGGCAAGGGGTTCGGGCCATGCGAAGCAAATTGCCGCCATTGAGGGTACCGAAGTGGTCGCCATCTGTGATTTGTACGAAGACTTGGCCAAGCGATCGGCCGATGCCTGTAGGGAACAGGGCAAAGGAGAACGGCACAAAAAGATAAAGATGTATACCGGGGGCGAGGACGATTGGAAAAAGATGTTGAAGGAGCAGAAGCCCGACGCCGTAATAATCGCTACCCCGTGGCGATTGCATGCGCCCATGGCGATCGGTGCCATGAACGCCGGTGCCCATGCCTTTGTCGAGGTTCCGCTAGCCCTTACCATTGAAGAAATGTGGCAGTTGGTGGATACTTCCGAGAAAACCCGGAAGCACTGCATGATGATGGAGAACGTCAACTATGGCCGGGAAGAACTTTTATACCTCAACATGTGTAGACAAGGCGTAATCGGCGAATTGCTTCATGGGGAAGCGGCCTACATACACGAACTTCGCGGGCAGATGAACGAAGTGGAACGGGGTACGGGATCATGGCGTACATACCACTATGCCCGTAGAAACGGAAACCTTTATCCCACACATGGTCTTGGACCCGTGGCCCAATATATGAACATAGCACGAGGGGAAGACAATTTTAAGTTTATCAATTCATTCTCGTCGCCGGCAAAGGGAAGACAGCTTTACGCCGAAAAAAACTTTCCGGCCAATCATCAGTGGAACCAGCTCGATTTTAAGGGGGGAGATATAAATACCTCGATCATCAAGACCACGATGGGAAGGACCGTTATGGTCCAATGGGACGAGACGAGTCCGCGCCCCTATAGCCGCCATAACCTTATTCAGGGAACTAAAGGTACCTTGGCCGGATTCCCGACACGGGTTGCTTTGGAAGGTGGGGTAGAAGGCGCCACCGAAAACCATCACGAATGGGCCGAGGGCGAAAAATTGGCCCAGGTCTACGAGAAATACGAACATCCATTGTACAAGCGACTAGGGCAGCTTGCCGTTAAGATGGGCGGTCATGGGGGCATGGATTTTATGATGCTTTACCGCATTGTCGAATGCCTAAGAAACGGGGAACCTCTAGATCAGAACCTTTACGAAGGTTGCCTGTGGAGTGCGGTCGGCCCCTTGAGCGAGGCATCGGTAGCGGCCAATGGCGCGCCACAAGAGTTCCCCGACTTTACCCGAGGAGCTTGGAAGGATACCGAGGCCTTGGCTATCGTCCAATAAAAAATGTGCTTAGATTGGGAACGGGCGTAATCGGTTTACGCCCGTTTTTTTTGATTGCACCGTTAACATTTCCTAAAAATAGAGGTGTTCACAGCTAAATGTACTAAATTTATGTAATGGCTATGAATACAAGAACCGGATTTCGCTTTTCGCAGTACGAGGCACCCGAACAAACTCCCTTTGAAAAACTTTTTGATATTTTTCAAGAACTTATTACGCATACTTCGGGCGACTTTGACGAGGCCATCGATTGGCTTCGGGAATTGGACAAGGAGTACGAACTTACCGACGACGATTATACCATAGACGATTTTATCGAAGAGTTAAAGGCCAAAGGCTATATTCGAGAGGAATTTGAGGATGGTGGGGGAACTGCAGACGAAGGAGAGGAGGGCGATGGAGACCGAAAGGGAACGATCTCCATTACCGCAAAGATGGAACGGATCATTAGGCAACGTGCCCTCGACCAAATTTTCGGCAAGCTCAAACGCAGCGGTTCGGGCAACCACAAGACGGGAAAGTCCGGTCAGGGCGACGAACATACAGGTGATTTCAGGGAGTACCGTTACGGCGATGGCCTGGAACATATTTCGATGACCGAAAGCCTTAAAAACGCCCAAATCAACCACGGTATCGGCAGTTTCTCGTTGAGCGAGGAAGATTTGGTGGTAGAAGATACACAGCACAAGGCCCAAATGAGCACGGTGCTTATGATCGATATAAGCCATAGTATGATCTTGTACGGTGAAGACAGAATAACGCCGGCCAAAAAGGTAGCGATGGCACTGGCGGAATTGATCACCAC
Organism: Pseudozobellia thermophila; assembly: GCF_900141855.1. Classification (GTDB taxonomy): domain Bacteria; phylum Bacteroidota; class Bacteroidia; order Flavobacteriales; family Flavobacteriaceae; genus Pseudozobellia; species Pseudozobellia thermophila. The sequence continues at coordinate 190,720 of NZ_FQYU01000002.1, read as the reverse complement.
GCGCTATCCGAAAGACACGCTCGATATTCTGGTATTCGGCAATGATGCATGGCCCATATCGATCAAAGAATTGCCCTATTTAAAAGTTGGTCCTTACCACACGAACACCGTGGCGGGTTTAAGGTTGGCCATGGATATGCTGCGGCGAAAGCGAAATACGAACAAGCAGATTTTTATGATTACCGACGGTAAGCCCAGTTGCCTAAGGCTTCCTGATGGAAATTATTACAAAAACAGCGTGGGCCTCGACGATTATATTGTCGAGAAATGCTACAATATGGCCCGGCAGGCGCGAAAGCTACACATTCCCATTACCACATTCATGATTGCACAAGACCCTTACCTCATGCGCTTTATAAGGCATTTTACCGAAGCGAACAGGGGCAAGGCCTTTTTTACGGGATTACAAGGCTTGGGAGAAATGATTTTCGAAGACTACGAGGCCAATCGAAGAAAAAGACTTAAATAGATCAAAGCGAAAAAGAACTATGAGTATAGACCACAAAAAAATTACAAGTCTCGGCGCATTGAAGCAGAGCGGATATAAGACCAAAAGCATAAAAGACGAACTAAGGGACAACCTTAGGGATAAGATAAAAAAGGGGGAGGAGACTTTTCCCGGGGTGTGGGGCTATGAGAATTCGGTAATCCCCGAATTGGAGAGGGCCATCCTTTCGCGCCATAACATTAATCTGCTGGGCCTTCGCGGGCAGGCAAAAACAAGGTTGGCCCGGTTGATGGTCAATTTGTTGGATGAGTATGTTCCGGTAGTGGAAGGCTCCGAGATCAACGACGACCCCCTGAGGCCCATGTCGCGGTATGCGACCGAACTGATAAAGGAAAAGGGGGACGGTACCCCGATTACCTGGCTGCACCGTAGCGAACGTTTTGCCGAAAAACTGGCGACCCCCGATGTAACCGTGGCCGATTTGATCGGTGATGTCGATCCCATCAAGGCCGCCAACCTCAAACTTTCGTACGCCGATGACAGGGTCATCCATTTTGGTATGATACCCAGGGCCAACCGCTGTATTTTTGTAATCAACGAGTTGCCCGATCTGCAGGCACGAATTCAGGTATCGCTATTCAATATTTTGGAGGAAGGGGATATCCAGATCCGAGGTTTTAAATTGAGGCTGCCCTTGGATATTCAATTTGTATTTACGGCAAACCCCGAAGATTATACCAACCGCGGAAGCATCGTAACCCCGCTAAAAGATCGGATCGGATCGCAAATTTTGACCCATTACCCCGAATCCATAGAAATTGCCCGAATGATTACCGCCCAAGAGGCCGATCTAGACGAACGCCAGTCCGAGTCGGTATACGTTCCCGACCTGGCCAAGGATTTACTAGAGCAGATCGGTTTTGAAGCCAGGAACAGTGAATATGTGGATGCCAAGAGTGGCGTGAGTGCCCGAACCAGTATCACCGCTTACGAAAACCTGCTGAGTACCGCGGAACGCAGGGCGCTTCAAACCGGGGCAGAAAGTACCATGGTACGCTTGAGCGATTTTCTTGGGGTGATTCCCGCCATTACCGGAAAAATCGAACTCGTTTATGAAGGCGAGCAGGAGGGGGCCGATGCCGTCGCCGAAATATTGATCGATGATGCGGTCAAATCCCTGTTTCCGGAGTATTTCCCCAAAATAAACAAACTTGAAAAAAAAGGTGTAGCAACGCCATACGACGAGCTGGTATCTTGGTTCTTTCAGGGAGAAGGCTTCGAACTGCTAGACGACTTTACCGACGAAGAGTATAAAAGGGCCTTGGATAGCATTCCCCCCTTAAACCAATTGGTAAAGGAGTATCAGCCCGGATTTCCCGAACAGGACGTTTATTTTTTAAAGGAATTGGTGCTTTGGGGACTCGTATCGTACAAAAAGTTGAGCAAGAGCCGGTTTTCGGAAGGCTATCAATTCAAAGACCTATACGGTAGCTTTATCAGTGGATTATAAGGATTGTTGTTATATGGGAAAAAGGCATTTCGTTTTTGAAATGCCTTTTTCTTTACGGTGTATCCATGCCCTACTCCCCGCTTAACCATTGTTTCAGTACCCTTGCAATGAAGTGACCCTTTGTGGGCGGCAGGTACAACCTATTAGGGGGTAAGGACCTTGAGGGACTTGGAGGTACTGGTCCTAAACCTGGTACGCCGGAAGCTTAAAAATAAAGGTACTTCCCTTCCTCGGTTGGCTAAGTACCGTTATCGTGGTATCGTGCAGGTCCATGATTTTCTTTACAATGGCCAAGCCAAGACCATAGCCTTGTTTTTTTACCGTTGTATTGCCGTCTACCTGCTTGTAGCGATCAAATATAAAGGGTTGTTCGTTTACAGGTATGCCCGTGCCCGTATCGGTAATGTTGATCTCTACGTTACTGCCCTTTTTTTGTAGGGAAAGGGTGACCTTGCCCCCGGATTCGGTATACTTGATGGCATTTTCGATCAAGTTTTGCAAGGCCCTTTCGACCAGGCTTACATCGGCATAGACCAGGCAATTCTCTTCGGGGTTGTCGAGTTCCAGAACAATGTCTTTCTTCTCGGCCAAGACCCTGAACTTGGCGATCAGATCGTGTGACAGTTCAGTAATCGAAAAAGGCTCCTTTACGGGGACCACCTGTTCGGCTTCAAGTTTTGAATACTCAAAAAGTTGATGGATAAGGTTTGAAAGCTTATCTACATTGTCGTGGGTAATTTGCAAGTACTCCTCTTTTTCTTTTTCCGATAAGGTGTCATGCTTGATCTGCAAGGTCTCAATATAACCTTTTAATACCGCCAGGGGCGTTCTTAGATCATGCGAAACATTGGCTATCAATTCCCTTCTTAATTGGTCTACCGACTGCATTTTGTCCATATTGCTTACAATGCTATCCGCCATATTGTTGAACGATTTGGCGAAAACCTCGATATCGGATTTCTCGGGATTGGAGATTCGGGCCTGTAGGTCCCCTTCATGGAACTTTCTAACCGTTTGGGTGATTAGTCGCAAGTTTTTGGTCAGGAACCAGATGGCCAACAGGCCGATAATCGCTGAAAATAGCATCGTTAGCAAGGTCGCCCCGATACCCAACCTTGTAAAATACTGGCTCATAAGCGTAGCGCTTACTTCCTCGAATTTCTTTCCCGCCAGTATGATATAGATGTAGCCCGAATGTCCGTCGACATGGTACGGGGCGGCGGAGAATATCTTCTTTTCCCCCGGGTTTCTTGGGTCATCGCCAAGTATAAAATTATTTCCCTTATCGGCAATGAAGGAATTAATGGGAGCCAAATCCACTTTTTTGGCCGGTGCCTTATCGGAGTGATCTAACACCACCGAATATAAGATCTTACCTTCTTGGTCAAGCAAATACACTTCAATACTCTGGTTGACCGCCATCATATCGTGCATTAGATCGCCAAACAAGGCCTTATTGACCGAGCCATCTTCAAGAAAAGGGGAGGCCCCGTTGAACTTTTCGGCTATTACGTGATTGGCCACATCGGCATTTAGCCGTTGGGTGGTCTCCAGGCTATGTTTATTTGCGAAATAGCCGGTAATAAAAATGTAAGAGGCCCCCATTAGCAAAACCAGACAGATGAAGGCCACCCATAATTTTTTTACGAGCTTTGGGGTTAGGGTTTTTTCGCTCTTGTTCATATCGATATATCCTCATTGAATTTATAGCCAACGCCCCAAGTGGTCAAGATATAATTCGGATTGGCCATGTCCGATTCAATTTTTGCCCGTAACCGATTGATGTGCGAATTGACGGTGTGCTCGTAACCGTCAAAATTATAGCCCCAGATTATGTTCAACAGTTCGGTTCTCGAATAGTTCCTTCCCGGATTGGAGGCCATCAATACCAACAATTCAAATTCTTTGGGCGACAGCTCTACCTTGGTACCGCCGAGCAAAACCTTTCTTTTCTCCACATCGATCTGTAAGCCCTCAAACGTCATGGCGGTAGATTCTTCCCTCGTTTCCTTTCGATTATCGCTTCTTCGTAGCACAGCTTTGATACGGGCCAATAGCTCCCTGATACTAAAAGGTTTGGTGATGTAATCGTCCGCGCCGATCTCCAAACCCAAGACCCGGTCTATTTCCTCCGACTTGGCCGTGAGCATGATCACAGGAGTTCCCTTTTGGGCCCTTAGGCGCTTGCATATTTCCACCCCGTCCATGGAAGGCAGGGTCAAATCGAGCAAAATCAAGTCATAGTCCTTTTCCAAGGCCATTTTTAACCCTAGGGCACCATCCGCTGCCACAGCGGTTTGATAAATAAGGTCGGTCAGGTGGATCTCTAAAAGTTTGATGATTTCCGGATCATCTTCTATTATTAAAATTTCTTTCATAATTCTGTATACGAATGAATATAAAAAGTATCACACAAGTATCACGGTTGGGTCGTATCCTCTCAAAAACCCGCCCAATGGTATGTCGGTAGCGGTTTTTATTGCAATTAGGTCGTTAAAAATGTTAAGAACTCACAAAATGATAACAAAAATTAAGTAAAAATTGAATATTTCGTGATTTTGCCATGATATGGTAGGCCGTAGTTTGTCATATAATTCAAAACCCTTAGAAAATGACAAACATTACAATTAAAACAGGATTTGCCTTGGCCTGCATGGGACTGATGCTAGCTTCATGCAGTGATAACGACGATCAAACGGAAATGCCCGAAGTGGCATCATTGAGCTTAAACTTAAGTGGACTTGGGAACTTAGGGGATGATTTTCTCTATGAGGGATGGGTGATAGTGGACGGGGCACCTGTGTCGACCGGTACTTTTTCGGTAAACGATTCCGGTGAACCCTCGGCCACTGAATTCGCTATGGACGCCGAAACCTTGGCCAGTGCCACGGCCTTTGTGCTGTCCATCGAGCCCAATCCGGACCCCTCGCCAGACCCGGCCGACACCAAGCTTTTTGTCGGTGATTTTAATGGAAGCACGGCCAATTTAAGCACAGGTACGGTAGCACCTTCATTTGATGCCATTGCGGGGAAGTTTATAGTGGCCGCTCCCACGGGAACAGGTGCGGAAGAAGAGAAATACAGTGGAATTTGGTTTTTGGACAACAGTACGGGCAGTATGATGCCCGGTCTGGAATTGCCCGAACTTGAAGCCGGATGGAAATACGAAGGTTGGGTAGTTATCGATGGCGTGCCTGTTACTACGGGTACTTTTACCGATGTCAACGCCTCCGATGAACAAGCGCCGTTTAGCGGAACAAACCCAGGGCCCAACTACCCGGGTGAGGATTTCTTGGTCAATGCCCCCTCTTCCTTGACCTTCCCCACCGATATAAGGGGCAAAGTCGCAGTGATCAGTATTGAACCTTATCCCGATAACGATCCCGCACCGTTTGCCCTAAAACCCCTGGCCGGAATGATTTCCGAAGACGGAATGGGCATACAGGAAATCGGGGATAATGTACAGGCAAGTTTTCCTTCGGGAAGTGTAAGCAGATAGTTGGATTGCGCCAGCGTATTAAAGGATAACCTCGTTAAATACGGGGTTTCTTTCTTTATTGTTCCCACGAATCGATATGCTCGTTCAGGTCTTCAAAATTGTAATTGCCTACCATTTTTATCCTATAGTTAATGGCCAATATAGAAAGGAGTAAGAGGGACAGTTGAAGTAACAGGGTAAAAATACCTACCGGGAAAAAGGTAGCGGGAATCACATGGTTCGAAAATTCGGTAAAACTGAATAAGGTTACCACGGTGTTGACGGTATAGAGTACATAGAGTACTATTACCCCATACAATAGATACTCGATAGTGCGCATCTGGGGGTCGGTAGTCTCATCTTCCCTTATCTTGAACCAAAGCACGTAGAGAAATATAAAATGGATGATACTTACCAATGGAAAAACAAAATTCTCTGGTTTCAGCACCGGAAAACTATTGGTGTAAAGCCCATAGAAATTAAAAAAGGTCAGCAGAACGATAATGGCGATCGAAAAGTGAATGGTTCTTTTCCACGGAAGAAGGGTTTCAAAAGTTTTCATACGTAACATGCATACCGGGCTTATTGGCTCAACCGTACAAACGGCCCGGGAATTTGGTTTATTTAAAAAATTCGACAAACCGCACTTTCAAGTTTCCTTTGAAAAAGCGGGGGAACTATTGATAATTAAGCATTTTGCACGCGACAAAGTATAGATTTAAACCCAAGGGATAAAAATTTTATCGTTCATTATCCTAAAAATGCGTTCTTTTTGGCCCATTTCGCGAAAATGATCAACAAAATGCCTGTCGTTATGATCAACAGGGGAAAGGCCATCGCCTCCCTACCCAGTACCTCGAAGGTGTTGCTCAAAAAGAATTGGTACACATTCTGGGCAAGGACACCTACCAAGGAAACGATGAACAAGGGAAGGGCCCAATCCTTTCGGAGCAAGAGGGCCAGGGAACCCAACAGGCCGCCCCATACGGCAAAGGCAAAGGCTGCCGTGACCCAGGCCGGCCTTGATTCGTAGAGGTTTTGTTGTTCTTGGCTAAGTGCGGCCAAGGCCTCGGCACTCATAAAGGCATCGGCCAAATAGGCCATAACCCCGATAATATTCCAGAGTAGGGCAACGATACTTACCACCCAAAACCAGGCGGGCGGCTTTTTTAGATTGGTTTTCATAAGGTTTATATTTTATGGTTGTCTTTACAAAATACAAAAAAAATGCTAGCTTGGCCTTAAAGGAGTTTTATGCAAAGACAGCGTTTTTATTATCTGGTACGCGTGCAGTATTTGGGCTTCCGATACAGTGGTTGGCAAAACCAACCGGGGCAGAAGACCATTGAATCGATGTTGGTAAAGACCTTGAAATTCGTATTGCCCGATAAAAAATTCAAGGTTCTGGGTGCCGGCCGTACAGATGCCAAGGTCTCGGCCTTGGATATGACGTTCGAATTGTTCATTGAAGATGTCCCATTGGCGGAACCCGATGTTTTTCTAACTACCCTCAACCTTAACTTGCCACCTGATATCAGGGCCTTGGATGTAAGGCAAGTCGATGGGGCATTTAATATCATCAAAGATGCAAAGCTGAAGGAGTATGTCTATCTTTTCTCTTGTGGCGAGAAGAACCATCCGTTCGCGGCCCCTTTTTTGGCCAATATCATTGCCCCCCTCGATATTAAGGCCATGAAAAACGCGGCTAGGCTGTTTGAGGGAACCCACGATTTTTCTTCGTATACGGCACGGTTGCGCGAAGGAACCCAAACGCTTAGGACCGTTGCCTCCTGCGAACTTAGGGACAACGAACTTTTACAAGCCAATTTTTTCCCGGAGAAGAGCTATGCCCTTTACATCAGTGCCGCGGGGTTTATGCGCTATCAGGTGCGTATGATAATGGGCGCGTTGATCCTGTTGGGCAAGGGGGAGCTCTCATTTGGCGACCTCGAGAAATCGTTACAGGGCGATGGCGGAATAAAACTTACCTATGTGGCACCGGCATCCGGTTTGTTTCTGAATCAATTGAATTTTCAATAGAATCGTAAAGAGCGCGTACTTCTTACTATATTTATACAAATAGCTCCATCCATGGGAAGACCAAAAAAAAGGAAAGGCTTGGGCAAGCTTAGGCCCCAAAGGAAGTCGAAGTTCGAGGGAAAAATGGGCAAGGCCCCGGGAACCGTTACCTATATGGGGCGCAGGGAAGGCGGTGAAAGCATCGTCAACGTGTTCGAGTACAATGGCGAAGTGCTCCATACCTACGAACGGACAACGATTGAATCCGTCCTTGCCCAAAAAGGGGATTCATATACTACCTGGGTCGATATTATTGGAATCAGCGACGAAGCCTTTATAGAGCAGGTGGGCAAAGGTTTCGGCCTGAACCCCTTGGTACTTGAAGATACCGTAAACACCCATCAGCGTCCCAAGATAGATGAGTACGAAGACTATATCTTCGGGGTTTTCAAGATGTTGTATATCGATGGCGAAAGCCAGGAAATCGTATGTGAGCATGTGGCCCTGATCCTTCTCGATAACCGGGTACTTGTTTTTCAGGAGTTGGAAGACGATGTGTTTGCCGGCGTGAGGTCCAGGGTACGAAACAAGTCGGGCCGAATTCGTTCGAGGGGGGCTGATTATTTGTTCTTTGCCCTTTTGGATGCCATCGTAGACAATTATTTTGTCGTCTTGGAACACCTCAACGAACGGATCGAACATTTGGAGGAACTGGTCTACGCCAACCCCACGAACGAGGTGGCCCAAGAAATACAGATTCTTAAAAAGGAGGTGCTCAAAGTGCGAAGATGGATATCCCCGGTCAGGGAACTGGTAAGCCGACTTATAGATTCTGAACATCCCTTGATTTCAAAGGACACGAAGGTGTTTTTGAGAGACGTACTCGACCACTCCATCGAAATTAACGAGAGCCTACAGATCTATCGCGAAATGTCGATGAGCCTAATGGAAATGTACATGAGCAATATGAGCAACAAGATGAACGAGGTAATGAAGGTGCTGACCATTATGGCCTCCATCTTTATCCCATTGACCTTTATAGCGGGTATTTATGGAATGAATTTCGACCATATGCCCGAACTTCATTGGAAATATGGGTATCCCATGGCCTGGGGCTTTATGATCCTTCTTTTTATTGCCCTGTTGATCTATTTTAAAAGAAAAAAATGGTTGTAGGGCCATGTGTTCCTCCCTCCGTCGCCATGCCTTCCTGTTTGTCGGGTGGCAATGAAGAAAGCTTGATCCTATGAGGTCCGTGGGATCGGTTGAAGGGAAGAAGGTAAAGAAGACTTGAATTTTTTAACCGTTTATCGAATGCGCAGACTCAAGAAAATTGCAATTGTTTTATCGGTAGGATATTTATTGATAACGGCCCTGGCTTATTTTTATCAGGAACGCCTGATCTTCTTTCCTTCGAAAATGCCCATGAACCACACCTACGATTTTTGCCAACCCTATAAGGAGTTCTTTATCGATACGGAAGACGGGGCCCGGTTAAATGCGGTACATATAAAACAAGAAGATGCCAAGGGGGTGATTCTCTATTTTCACGGCAATTCGGGAAACATCTCCCACTTGAACCATGTAGCCAATAGATTTTCGAGAAACGGGTATGAGTCCATTCTGGTCGATTATAGAACCTATGGGAAAAGCTCTGGCGAACTAAGCGAGGAAGCCTTGTATAGCGATGCCGAAAAATTCTATGATTACGCCCTTGAACATTACGATGAAAATAATATTATACTGTACGGACGCTCTTTCGGAACGGGAGTGGCCACTTGGTTGGCCTCCGAACACCATCCGGGCAGATTGATCTTGGAATCGCCCTTTTTCAGCGCGGTCGACCTAGGGAAGCATAGGTTTCCTTTTCTGCCCATTGACTGGTTGTCGAAATTCCGGTTTCCGTCGAATGAATATATCAAAGACGTCACCTGTGCCATTTATCTTTTTCACGGAAAGGAAGATTCGGTCATTCCCTATACCTCGGCGAAGCGGTTGTACGAGTGCATTCCGGGTACCAATAAGCATTTAATAATGGTCAAGGATGCAGGTCACAATTACCTACAGGATTTCGATGTCTTTAAAAAGGGCCTACGAGAAGCCCTGAAGTAAGAAAATGGTCATTCATCGAAGAGGCTTGACGAAAGATACCGGTCCCCACGATCACAAACGATAGACACAATGACACCGCTGTCGAGGGTTTCGGCCAATCGCAAGGCGGCCGCTGCCGCCCCTCCGCTGCTCATTCCCGCAAAAATGCCTTCTTCCTTGGCCAGTCTGCGGGCCATAGCCTTGGCTTCGTCCTCGCTTACTTCGATCACCTGGTCGACCTTGCTGGCATCGAAAATTTTGGGCAAATATGCTTTCGGCCATTTTCGAATGCCGGGTATGCTCGAATTATCGGTAGGCTGTACCCCTACAATTTGAATCGTGTCGTCTTGCTCCTTTAAGTAGGTCGATGTGCCCATGATCGTACCCGTGGTACCCATGGCCGATACAAAATGGGTTACCGCTTTATCCGTGTCCTTCCAGATTTCAGGACCGGTCGTTTTGTAATGGGCTTTCCAGTTATCGTCATTGGCAAACTGGTTGATCATAATATAGCCTTCGTCCCTAACCTTGGCCTCGGCGTAGTCGCGTGCCCCTTCGATACCCACGTCCTTGGGGGTGAGGGTTACCTTTGCCCCATAGGCCTTCATGGTCTGTACGCGTTCCTTGGTGGCGTTCTCGGGCATCACCAGTTCAATGTCGAGGCCGTAAACGCCGGCGATCATGGCCAAGGCGATACCCGTGTTTCCGCTGGTGGCCTCTATCAATTTCGATTCGGTCGTAAAATCGCCCCGATCGAGGGCACTTTTGATCATGTTCAATGCGGCCCGGTCTTTTACACTACCGCCAGGGTTGTGCCCTTCCAACTTAAAATAAAGCTTGACATTGGGGTTGGTGTTCAATACACGGGATTCGACCAAAGGCGTATGGCCTACTAAATCGAGCAGGTTATGAGACATGCGGTAATGTTTTTATTTTTATTTCTGGTGTGTGAAAGACCGTAGAGTTTGGGGGTACCGATGCGGTGATCCAAGCGTTGCCCCCGATTATGGAATTTTCTCCAATGACGGTTTCCCCGCCTAAAATGGTCGCATTGGCATATATGGTTACGTTGTTTTCTATCGTCGGGTGCCTTTTCGTTTTTTGCAAATGTTTGGCAACATAGAGTCCGCCCAAGGTAACCCCTTGGTAAATTTTTACATGGTCTTTGATAATGGCCGTTTCGCCGATGACGACACCCGTACCGTGATCGATATGGAAGGAATTGCCGATCTCGGCCCCGGGGTTGATGTCCACACCGGTCTGCCTATGGGCGTATTCGGTCATTAATCTCGGTACCAGGGGAAAACCTTCCAAATACAGTTCGTGCGACAAACGGTAAATGGCTATGGCATAAAAACCGGGGTAGGCCATGTAGACCTCTTCGATGGACAAGGAAGCGGGATCGCAGTTAAGCGTTGCCTCGGCATCCAGGTTCAGGCGCTCCAAGATATGGGGCAATTTCGAAACGTAGTTGTTCCATACGGCCTTGCACGATTTGTCGACGTCCCAACAGGCCAGGTCGACCAGTCCGTCGAACTGCTCCTCGAGTTTGTCCAAGTTCTTCGCAACCGCGGTGTCGCTGTCGAACAAGGTATAGAACAGCAGGTCGGTAAAGACTTCTGTTTTTTCCTTTAACGTATACCTTAAATTGGGTTGCTTTTTGTGTTTTTTGATTTGATCGATTATCGATTTCCTGTCCATAAAGAAGCTACTATTGGTCAAAAATACTGATTATTGCAAAAGTCTGATTTGTGAAAAAGGTTAACTTTAGCATAAATAACAACCTTTTGGTCGTATGTTACAATCTACAATTACGAAGGAGACCTTCGATTTTTTAAAAGCGCTTGAAAAAAACAACAATAGGGAGTGGTTTAATGGGTATAAAGCGGAGTTCAAGGCCCGTGAAGCCGAGGTCAAAGACTTTTTCGAGGCCCTTAGGGAGCGCTTGGAGAGCCATGACGACATAGAGCGGTCCAAGTTGTTTCGGATCTATCGCGACGTTCGATTTTCCCACGACAAGACACCTTACAAAACCCATTTTGCGGGGTCGTTTTCGCGACTGGGCGCCCATCTTAGGGGCGGCTACTACCTACACTTACAACCCGGGGAATCCTTTGCCGCTACAGGTTTTTGGAATCCCAATAAGGATGACCTGTTTCGTATCAGAAAGGAGTTTGAACAAGATGCATCCGACCTCAGGGAGATTATGAACGCCCCAAAATTTAAGGACATTTGGGGAAGCTTACAGGGCGACGCCGTAAAAACGGCGCCCAAGGGTTTTGACAAAAACCACGAAAACATCGACTTGATCAAGCGCAAACAGTTCATCTTTTTGCGCAAGTTTAGCGACGAAGAGGTGTTGTCGCGTCAATTTATTGACGATGTCGACCGTGCCTTTAAGGCCATAAGGCCTTTCTTTGATTACATGAGCGATGTGCTCACGACCAATCTCAACGGCGAATCGATCTTAGACTAGGACGGACGATTCAAAAAGCTGGACTTGGTCCTTTAGCCTATTGATTACCATGTTCATCATGCGCTTGTTCAAGGCCGAGGAGTTTTGAATGTACTCTTGGAACTCCTCAAGGGTGAACTGGCCTATGACCATACCTTTTAAGGCATTTCTGAATTTTATGTCCCTTTGCACCGCATTCTCTATATACTCGAAACGTTTGGGCAAGGAAAGTTCGTAGAACGAATTTTTGTGTTTGGAAGCATAGTTCCTGAACGCCGCGACAAATAGCTCGTCCTGCATCTTGATAATGGGGCGAAGCGTACGATTTTGAAAACGTTCTTCGTCACTCATGTCGTTATGGATCAAGGCAGAAGCAATTTCAGGGCGAATGCGGAGGAGACTTTGGGATCGATCGCTCATCTTACTGGTTTTTATAAAGGTAGTGATTAACCCCATCCTTGGTCTTGGGCGCGAACATTAGTTTTTAACGGGGTTATGAACAGTTTTTGGAAACAGGCCTTCTTGGTCCCTATAGGTCGAAAAGGTAACCCAATGCGATTTATTCCCTATCTTCATTTTTTGCTCTACCCATATATGCGTAGTTTTATTGAAACGAATTTTTTAAGATGAAAGAATCGATAAATCCTTATTCCGGGGAAAAGTTGTTTAGTTTTAAAGAGTTGGATCAAAGGGGATTGGAAGCTAAGATAGGGCTTGCCGATGCCTGTTTTTCAAAATGGAAGCACACGTCGTTTGCGGAGCGTTCGGTGATGATGCGGAAGGCTGCGGAAGAGTTGAAAACGAACAAAAGGAGTTATGCCGAGGTGATTACGCTTGAAATGGGGAAGCCCATAAGCCAGGCGATCGCCGAGGTTGAAAAGTGTGCCTGGGTCTGTGGGTACTATGCGCAAAATGCAGAGGGGCAATTGGCCGATGAGCTTGTGGAAACCGAGGCCCAAAAAAGCTACGTCGCTTACGAACCCCTAGGGGTCGTTCTCGCCGTTATGCCGTGGAACTATCCGTTTTGGCAGGTGTTCCGATTTGCCGCCCCCAATTTAATGGCCGGTAATGTGGGCATTTTAAAACATGCTTCGAATGTTATGAAATCGGCAGAGCTTATAGAGCAGGTATTCACAAGGGCCGGTTTTCCCAAAGGCTGCTTCCAAAACCTGGTCATAGGAAGTGAAAAGGTCGAATCGGTAATAGGGCATCCATCGGTGAAGGCCGTAACTTTAACGGGCAGTACCCCCGCGGGGGCTTCGGTGGCCTCCATCGCCGGAAAGAATATTAAAAAAAGCGTTCTCGAACTCGGGGGCAGCAACGCCCTGGTCGTTTTTGACGATGCCGATATCGATAAAAGCGTGACAACCTGTGTGCAGGCCCGCTTTCAAAATACCGGACAAAGCTGTATTGCCGGGAAGCGTTTGCTGGTGCATGAGGATGTGGCGGACGAGTTTCTCCAAAAATTCACCGACCGGGTGGGGAAGCTTAAGAGCGGCGACCCCATGGACGAAGCAACGTTTATCGGTGTCCTGGCCAGGGAAGACCTTGCCAAAGGCATAGAGGAACAGGTCGACAAGTCGGTTGAAATGGGGGCAAAGCTCCTTTTGGGAGGTCGAAGAAAGGGTACGTATTACGAGCCGACCCTACTTGGCGATGTAACGCCCGAGATGCCGATATTCAAAGAAGAGACGTTCGGACCGGCCATCGGGCTTACCACGTTCAAAACCGATGAAGAGGCTGTGGCCCTTTCAAACACATCAAGTTTTGGCTTGGGCGTTTCGCTATTTACCAAAAATATCGAACGGGCCAAAAAACTGGTGCCGAGGTTCGAAGAAGGGGCCGTATTCGTAAACGAACTGGTCAAAAGCGATCCGAGGCTTCCTTTTGGGGGCGTTAAGATCTCAGGCTACGGCAGGGAACTTTCAGCCCACGGCATACGGGAGTTCATGAATAGAAAAACGGTCTTTATTGACATGTAGGGCCTTTTGGCCATTGATTTTGACCACAAATAGCGCAGGCAATGAAATTCGGAAAAGTTGATAATCCCGAACATATAGATTTTACCATTCCCGCCGATCATCCGGATACGGCCGTGGTATTGGCCCATACCCAGACCAAGCAACCCTTAAAGGTTTATGTAGGCTGTGCCAAATGGAACCGTCAAGATCTTAAGAATTTCTATCCCCGGGGCACCAAGGACGAACTGGCCTATTATTCGACCCAGTTCAATTGCATAGAAATGAATGCTACCTTCTATCGCATATTCCCGGCGGAACAATACCAAAAATGGTACGACAAAACACCTGATAATTTTAGGTTTTTCCCCAAGATGACCAATGAGGTGAGTCATCTCAGAAGGCTGAACGACGCCGTTTACCCTACGGTCGACCGGTATCTTGAGGCCACATCGAACCTGAAGGACAAACTGGGAACGATATTTCTTCAGATGCACAATAATTTCGGGCCCAAAAATTGGGACAGGGTAGTCCGCTTTGTCGAATATTGGCCCAAGGAGTTTTCACTGGCCGTTGAATTTAGGCATACCGATTGGTTCAACGAGGAAACGGTAGCCCAAGAACTCTTTCACTTGCTGGAGGAAAACGGTATTGCCAACGTTTTGGTCGATACGGCCGGTAGAAGGGACCTGATGCATATGCGCTTGACCAATAACGAGGCCTTTGTCAGGTATGTGGGCGCCAACCACCCGAGCGATTACGACCGTATCGACCAGTGGGTCGAACGGCTGGACGATTGGAAAGGAAAGGGCTTGGAAAACATCCACTTTTTTGTACACCAGAACTTGGAATTGGAGTCTCCGTTGATTTCCGCACGATTTATTGAGAAGTTGAACGGAAAATTGGAAACGGATTTAATTATTCCAAAAACCTTGCACAAAATAGACGGTAAGCTATTCTAACGCCGTTATCTTATTTAATTTTGCACCTAAAAAGGAGCTCCAAAAAAAAAGTATTATGAGATTTCATACAAGAAAATGGGTTAAACCTGAAGATTTGAACGCCAACGAAACCCTATTCGGGGGCCGTGTTTTAGCTTGGATCGATGAAGAAGCGGCTTTGTACAGCATAATACAGTTGGAGAACAAGAAGGTGGTCACCAAATATATGTCGGAAATCAATTTTATGAGTACGGCAAAACAGGGCGATATCATTGAAATCGGTATTGAGGTGGTGAAGTTCGGTGTATCTTCGTTGACCTTGAATTGTGAGGTACGCAATAAAATGACAAGGGAAACCATTGTCACGGTAGACAACATTATCATGGTCAATTTGGGTGACGACGGCAAACCTAAGCCCCATGGCAAGAAAAAGGTGGAATACGTAAGAGATCGCCTGGCTTCTAGCGAGGGGAATTGATATCGCGGCAGAGCCTACCATTCAGGAACCTTCAAACCTTTTGATACGTAACCGAAAGACGGTTTTCTTGCAGAACACGTCCATAGGGCGGTTCGGACCAGTTCTTTTGGGTCATCCGGACCACGGACTCCGGTTATAAGGCATCCCCGTTTTGGTTCAAGATTATCGGCTGATCCTTCCCGAGGTTATCATTGCGCTCGTACAGCCCCGGCCGAAGAGGGGAGAGGGCATTGGCGAGGCATTCGCAACAATTTCCTTTGCATCAGGGTCCCCTACTTTTTATTTGGCGTATGTGCTTGTATAACAATTGTTTGTTTCGGGTTGCCTTATTTGTAAATTGAATAATTTCTCGCTCCCTATATCGGTTGGCCAATCGCCAGGCCGATTGCTTCCACCTTAACGCACCTCGACCGAAGTTGGGTCGGTTCTCGCCACTATGCCATGTGCCCGGGCTTCGAAGTCCTATTCGTATTTTTCCTTTTTTATTTCGGAAGTGAAGTTGTTGATATTGATGTCGATAGGGATGATCATTGCAATAGCAATTTCAGGTATCCGTCTAGCTTTTTGAATAGCGGCAGGTTCTTTTTTTGTTGGATTCGGTACATGACATAGTGGTCATCAGGGACAAAATATAGGTGAAATACCTCATAATGTAAGATTTATACCTACAAATAAGGCCCTTTGACAACATAATTGGAAGCATAGGTAACATTTAATTGCCTAGACCCCGTGAAAAGGGGAATTTTATACATGTAAAACGGTAAACATGGCAGTTGCAACACGTTGCGTTCGGCCCGGGCATCCGTTTTGTCCCAAAGCTATTAACCAAATCTACAGTAAAAATTGAAAGCTGACGACCTACTTAAACGAGTTAGTGATTTAGAAGTCCTTTTGAACGATTTCTCCCAAGGGCAATTGCGTATCGACCAGGCGGAGAACCTAAAACAAGTATTTCTTTTCTTCAAAAAGACGCTGGTGCATAGTATTTCCTCAACGGGTATGTACCATTCGGGACCCACGGGTGCCAAGGAAAAGACCTCGTTCGATCCGCTGCGATCGCCCTGCGCTGAAAACAAAACGGAAGACCACATTGATATACGTACCTACGATGCCATTGTCAACCATTTCAAGACCTACGATACCGTCCTCAAATCTTTAAATATCGAACCTCCCATGAAAACAGAAATATACAGTTCGTTCATCTATAACAACAACGGCAAATCCGTCCTGGAGAAAAGAGAATCGGTCGACCTGATGCCACTTCTCGATGACTGCATGGGCGAAATGGAACTTTTGGAAGAGCTTCTCAAGCTCTATGAAAAAAACGCCATGGAGTTTATAGGCTTGGCCAAGATCCATCTTCAAAATGCCGACTACCAAAACCTAAAAATGGCTGCCCATAAAATCAAGGCAGGACTGGCCATGTTAAAGACAAACGACCTTTATTTGATCGTTTCCCAGATGGAGCACGTTTGCGAAACCAACAAAGACGATAAATACCTGCATTTTCTATACAATTGTTTTGTAGAAGAGCTACCCTTGGTCATAGAAAGTTTGCAAGAGGCCTTGAGCGACCTGAGAAAAAACAACAAGCATTAAAATAGGGTAATGGTGAGAAAAAAGCTATTGCTGGCAGAGGACGATGAGCTATTGGCCTCCTTGTTGAATTTTCGACTGAACAAGGGCGGGTATGAGGTAATTCATAGCAGCAACGGCAAGCAGGTAAAGGAATTTTTGGGGCAGACCATGCCCGATATTATTGTAAGCGACATCATGATGCCCTATTTCTCGGGCATCGAGCTTATCGGTTATGTACGCAACGAGCTTAAATCGGCCGTACCGATAATCATAATTTCTTCCGCCGGTAACGAAGAGAACGTTCTTAACGCCTTTGAACTGGGCGCCAACGATTTTATCTCAAAACCGGTAAGTCCCTCTGAACTATTGGTCAGGGTGGCCAGGGAGTTAAACAAAAACTAAGGTGCTAAAGACAAGATCGCTATTTTGGAATCACCATTTGATAACCGCACCCGAGATCGATACCGAATGGCTATGGGTATTGACCTTGGTCTTTATGGGGTTGTCGGCGGTATACCTGGTTTCGGTCTTTGTTTTTAGAAATCGAATTTCGTCCACTTCGGAAAAGACCAAAAAACTCAAGAAAGAGCTATCTCCCATGATAAGCGAATTTCTCTTTTATGAGGACGATGTCGCTAAGTCGGAGAAGTCGCACTATATCGACTTAAAGATCCAAGTGCGCGAACTGTTGAAGGACAGGTTTAACCGACAACTCCTTACGGAAGTACTTTTAGACTTAAAAAAGGACGTTTCAGGGGATACCCGAATGCGCCTGTTACAGTTGTACCAAGATCTTGGTCTTCACAACGACGCCTTTGCAAAACTGCATAGTTGGCGGTGGGAGGTGATAGCCAAGGGCATATCGCAACTGACCGAGATGCAGGTCGAATCGGCCTACAGTTTTATTTCAAAATTTATCAACGACCGCCGGTCTACAGTACGGAAACAGGCCGAAATAGCCATTGTAACCCTTAAACCCGAGGGAATCAATTATTTTTTAGACACGACACGTTATAAAATATCGGAGTGGCAACAGTTAAAATTATTGGATGTACTAAGAAACCGGGAGACTTTTGATCCGCCCAGGTTCAAGTTATGGCTTACATCGACCAATAGGCACGTGGTACTTTTTGCGCTTCGGCTTATCAAATACTACAATCAAAATGATGCGAATTCATCGTTGGTCGAATTGTTAAAACACAAGACGGCTCTAATAAGGTTGGAGGCCATTGAATGCATCAAGGAGTTTAATGTGGTTGAGGCCCTGCCCGTCTTAAAAAAGGTCTTTTACAAAAGCAATACCGATATCAAGATTGCCATTTTAGGCACTATCGGGGAGTTGGGGGGACAGGCGGATACCGGGTTCTTGCATGCCGTCGCCCAAAGGGAAGGCCATTTTTCGGTGAAGAGCAAGGCCTTGGCGGCCATCAACATGATCGCTCCCGAAACGGTTATGCCTACCGAAGGTATCGATCACTTCGAAGTGGAACCCGTGGAGCGGGAAATCTTGGATTCAACGTATAAAACGGACGAAAACATGGAAGAGGGGGTCCGTCCCCAAGAGCCCTTGGCAGACCTTACGATTTCGGGAAAGGAAGACCAATCGGCCGTCGAGGCAGGCTTGGGGGCAAGCGACATGTCCACGGCACTTTCCGTCGTGACATCCGAAGCGGCCACGGGCCTTGGAAAGGGACTCGTCGGAGCGACGGCCTCGAGGGAAACCGGAAAAAAAGGTCAGTGCGGGACGGCACAAGAACACGTTCCCCCGTCCGTTTCCGGAGGCAAGGGTCTGCGGTCGGTTTCCCCTGGATTGGGACCTCCCGCGAATATAATTTTCTTGCCCCCTGTAACCCCATCCGATCCATCACCTTACCCATCGTTCGATAAAACAAATAGCATGAAAGACGCCACAAACCATGGTCCAGACATTCTCAATCTTGAGGTATGCTATGAAGAAATACGGGCAATGCCCGGAAGACCGGATAGGACCGATCAACCACAAATCCATAGCGATGATATCGACTTTTTACCACCGACAGCAGGTAATGAAGAGGAGGGAAAAACGGAAAACGACCTTGTCGCACAAGGTTTTTCGAACGCTGTTGACGACCCTGGTTTTGTGCCCGGGCCCGTGGACATGTCCGATGGGATTGAGGGCTACGGCCTGTCCGATTTTGAGGTCGAATTCGTGAAGGCCGAAGATAGGGGACCTATCGAGGACATTGGTTTTGAATTGGAAGAAGCACCTTATTCCGTCGAGGACGAGGGGGATCAAGACGATGTATTGACCTGGCTATTGCTTCAAAACGAATTGAACGAAATCGAAGTCGAATACGAAGAGGTCACCACAGACCTTCCCCTTGATGACCAATGGGGGCACCTGATACCGGAACCCGTCTATTACGACCATCATGAGACCTATATGATGGGGCTATTGGACGATTTGGAGGAAATGGGCGACCATAGGGAAATCCCGTTATTGGAAGAGCTATTGGCGGCCGAGAAGAAAAATTTTATAAAAGATAGAATCGTACGTATGATAAAGTTATTCAGTAGACAGCACGATGGTCACACGACCACAAAAAAGAACTATGTAGAAGAGTTGAACCTTCCTTTTTTCAGTGTCTTCGCCGATTTGTTCAAGAACATTGACCGCGAAGCCAAACTTATATTGCTCGATGAGGTGGTGGCCGTGGGCGATGAAAAGGAAATTAAATTCCTTGACGGCCTTCTCGAACATCCCGATACCGAAATCAGGGACAAGGCCCACCAGGTGTTGAAATTGTTGGTGGATAAGATGGCCCGTGAAAAACAATCCGAAAAGGATAAAAAAAAAGAAAGTGAGGCTAGGGAGACCAAAGCCCTCTTTGATCGCCAGATGGCCGAGGAAAACCCTGAGGTCGACTATACCGAGGACGAATTCCATCAACTTCTCGACGAAATGGAGATCGAACCCTCGGCGGATCCCGAAGTTTTTGAAATCGATTTTGAACCTGAGGAAGCGCTTGATCGGTGCCATTCCAAAGAAATATTGGATATGCCCGTAGTTGCTACCGAAGTATCACACAACGGGGCCTCTTTTCTATTTCAACTGTACAGATTGCAAAGGAATTTTATGTGCAAGTTGAATGGATAGTACCCTGTTCCATATTATCCTCGAATATATAAACACCGTTTTTCTTGTGTTTACGGTGGTATTGTTCGCCCTCTTCACCTTTATGGGGTACCTATCTACCCGAAATTCGATCCATTATCGTAAAAAAAACAGTTTTGGCGACCTGTCGAAAATAATGGCGTCTCCCTTATCGCCCAGTATTACCATTATCGCCCCGGCGTATAACGAAGCCCTTACCATTGTTGAGAACATCAGGTCTTTGCTGTCGTTGCGTTATGTAAACTATGAGGTCATGGTGGTCAACGACGGTAGCAAAGACGATACCCTGCAAAAGTTGATCGATGCGTATGAGCTCGAAAAAATCGATTTTGAGGTCGACCCCCATGGGAAGTACAAACCTATAAGGGGCGTATATAAATCGCGACAGCGGGCCTTTGCGAGACTGACGGTGGTCGACAAGGAAAACGGCGGCAAATCCGATGCCCTTAACACCGGAATGGCCTTGTCGAACAGTCGCTATGTCGGCTGTATCGATGTCGATTGCCTCCTGTTGCCCGATGCACTGTTGCACGTGGTCAAGTCCTTTTACCAACGTTCGGCAAAAAGGGTAATCGCCGTGGGAGGCGTGATCAGAATAGCCAATTCATGTGTCATAGAGGGCGGGCAGTTGGAAGAGATACGACTGCCGAAAAACTGGTTGGCCCGTTTTCAATTGCTCGAGTATACCCGGTCCTTTATTTTAGGGCGTATGGCCTGGGGACGCATAGACAGCCTTTTGATCATCTCAGGGGCATTCGGCTTCTTCGACCGGGAAATTGCCATGGCGGTTGGTGGCTACGATACCGATACCGTGGGCGAAGACATGGAAATTGTCTTTAAAATGAGACGTTATATGCACGATCGTCGCGAGCCCTATACCATAGAATATATTCCCGATCCCCTATGTTGGACCGAGGTGCCCGAGGATTTTCGGATACTGGTCAATCAACGGGATCGGTGGGCCAGGGGCAATTTAGAGACCTTGTTTAAGCATAAGGACATGTTCTTTAACTCCAAATATGGGCGGCTGGGCCTTTTGAGTTACCCCTATTGGTTCTTTTATGAGTGGTTGGCCCCCTTGCTCGAGTTTTTCGGTTTTTTCACCATTTTGGTGTTTTTGTACCTGGGTATTTTGAATTGGGGCTTTTTCATTGCCATAACCGCCATGGTCTACGTGTTTTCAGTGATGTTCTCGTTCTATGCCATTCTTTGGGACGTATACAGCTACAACGAGTATCGCAAAACCAAGGACATCTTGATCTTAATGGGCTGTGCCCTTATCGAACCCTTGGCATTTCACCCGATCGTGGTATGGTCGGCGGTCAGGGGCAATTACAAAAAACTGTTCAGAATTAAGTCCGGTTGGGGCTCACAGGTCAGAAAAGGATTTGCAAAAGCCGCTTAAATGTAAGATGAATACCAGTACACGCGACAGATATGGCCTTAAGCATTATACCCGGTTGATCCTTTCCTTCTTCGGAGGGCTGCTCGTGCTTACCATCTATCAGTATACCACCCTATATTTCAAAGGGGTCGTCGACCTTATCTTCGGGACTAGTTTTTTTATAGCGGTGGTACACCAGATCGGCTATGCCTCATTGGTCGGCTTGACCTTGGTCTTTCCCTTCAATTTTCTTGAAAACCTGAGGCCTGGGTACGGCTTCGGCCCCATTGCCGTTATTTTGGCCCTGCTCTTGCTTGTCGAAGCCATGCTCATCAGCTATTTCTGTACCGCCTTGGTACCCCTGGGTTCCGATCTATTGGGCTATAGTCTTGCCGATATAACGACCACCATAGGCAATTCGGGAGGGGTGTCTTTTACCGGGGCTATCGGTTTTTTCACAATCATCGCGGTTTATTTCGGTCTCTATAGGTTGAGCTCCAAATACTACCACCACATCAGCAAAATGTACCCTTTTACCATCATCCTGGTCAGTATGTTCGTTATGGCCATGTTCATCGCGGGCAAGCCCATAGACCAGAACAAGACCCAGTATCTGGTGCTGAATATTTACGACTCCTCGACCGAAGACACCTCCTACGATTCGAGTGTGGAGTTTCCTTTGATCAAAACCCAAAAGACCAAAAACGTCCTTGGTCCGTATTTTGACCTTAAGGATGAAAAACCGAATCTCGTTTTTATAATGGTCGAAGGTTTGGGAAGGGATTTTGTGGGCGAGGGCGCCGAATTTGGGGGCTTTACCCCATTTTTAGACGATCTGACGACCAAATCGCTTTATTGGGAGAATTGCCTTAGTAATACGGGAAGGACCTTTGGCGTGCTCCCTTCCTTGATCGGCTCACTGCCCTTTGGCAAAAGCGGTTTTATGGAACTGGAGCAATACCCCAACAAGCTAACCCTTTTCGGCATATTAAAGAACAACGGTTACCATACTTCCTACTATCAGGGGACCAATAGTGCATTTGATAATGTCGATCGCTTCCTGAACAGCGAAAACGTCGACTTTGTCCTCGATAAATCGGGCTTTGGCTCCCAATATACGATGCAGGCCGAAGATGCCGCCGGTTCGTCATGGGGTTACCCAGACAAGGAATTGTTTAAAAAAAGCATGAGCTTGCCCCGAAATTCCGAACAGCCCAGAATGGAGGTATATATGACCATAAGCACGCACGAACCTTTTGTTCCGCCCCGCCCCGAGGTATATGAAAGCCAAGTGGGGCAGATACTGGCCAATGGGGGCTACGAGGGAAAGACCCGAAAAATAATCGAAAAAAACGCCAACGTTTTTGCCTCCCTATTGTACACCGATGAAGCCCTGCGCTACGTGTTCGAAGCCTATAAGGAACAGCCCGGTTACGATAATACCATTTTCATTGTCACAGGCGACCACAGGCTTATTCCCATACCCCAACGAAACAATTTAAGCCGCTTTCATGTGCCCTTGATCATCTACAGCCCGATGCTCAAGTCTCCTAGAAAGATGGGCGCCATTAACTCCCATTTCGATGTAGCCCCGAGTATTACGGCTTTGCTCCAAGGAAAATATGCCATAAAAATGCCCAAAAAAGTGGCGTGGATGGGCAATTCCCTCGATATGAACATCGGGTTTAGGGGGGTAAAGGACATTCCCCTCATGCGCAATAAGAACGAATTGAAGGAATTCATAAGCGGGGAAAAACTATATACGGAAGGCAAGGTGTACACCATTGACGAAAACATGGACCTTGGTGGAAGTTTCGGTGGTTCCGACCTTGAGGCAAGGCTAAAGGCGTTTAAATCGCTGAATGCCTATGTTACCGCGAACGATAAGATCATACCCGATAGCCTGGCCCTTTTCAGCGTACCGAAAGAACAATTTACCGATAGTGAGATCGTGTGGATCAACAGCGTCTATAACGGGGAAAACTTTGATAAGGTCTATTTGAAGGCACGGGCCTTGGCCTTTAAAAAGGAGTACGACAAGGCCCTGTTGCTATGCCGTTACATACTTTCCGAATCGCCAAGTCATATCGATACCAAGGTCCTTATGGGAAGGGTGAGTGTGTGGAACGGGGATTATGGGGCCTCTATACGGATTTTGAAGGAATGTATAAAGATGAACCCCAATTACATTGATTCCTATTCCGCCCTTTTTGATGTGTATTACTGGTCGGATAGGACAACAGAGGCCTTAGAGCTTATAAAATTGGTCGAGGCGAACAGTTCCAGTGTCCATGAAATAACCGATAAGATTGACCGGGCCAAAAGACAGGCAAGAAAAAAAGGCATTGCCTTTGCCAAAAATACGGACGCCAAGTTGGCGGCAAGCGAAAACTAATGTATACCAAAAAAATATATACCGTGCTTCTCATTTGGTTTTTTGCCTATGCCGGCAAGGGCCAAGACAGTGCCCTTGGCGAAACGGCCGACCCTGGCTTTCAACAGGCCTACGATCTTGCCTTTGAAGGCAGGCACGCTTCGGCAAGGCAACTACTGGAGGGCATTGTTAAAGAAGATCCCGAAAATATAAAGGCGAGGAACCTTTTGGCGAGTACCTATAGCTGGCAGGGCCAATATCGTTTGGCAAGGCAACAGTTTAATGTGGTTACCTCCAGAAGTAGGGAAAATGCGGATATATGGGAAGCGGCCATCAAAAACGAGCTATACGCCAAGAACAACGCCACCGCCTTGGGGCTGGCCAACAAGGCCCTTTTCTACCTAAAAAGGGATACGGTCGCGATTCTTAGGTTGAGGGACATTGCCCGACAGCGGCTTGAACAAAAGGCATATACCACCGAAGAAGGAGATGGTCGAGGAGGGGACCTGTCAATGGGGGACCAAGGGGCGGATGCGGCCAATGCCGAGGAAGAAAGGCGCCCTGAAATGGTGGCCGAGGCCGAGAAGGAGCCCAGGAACAGGCTCGATTTTGGCAATGCGGTAACGGTATTTGACCAGCGCTACGACCCCATGGTCTACTCCAGTGTTTCCCTAAAGCACCAAACCAAGGTCGGAAGCCTTATCCCGAGGATCAATTATAGCAACCGCTTGGGAAAAAACGGGCTGCAATACGACCTGGATCTTTATCCCAAATTTTCAAAACGGTTTTACGCCTATTTAAACTACGGGTATTCAAATTCGAGTATCTATCCCAAGCACAAGCTAGGAGGGGACCTTTATGTGAACCTTCCCGGAGCGTTTGAGTTCTCGGCTGGGGGAAGGCATATTCTGTACGACACCAATGACGTTACGGTAATTACCAATTCCCTAGGTCATTATAGGGGCAACTATTATTTTTCATTGCGTTCGTACATTACCCCGCAACCCGATAAGTTGACCCGGTTTTCGGGCAATCTTTTGGTGCGGAAATACCTTAAGGATGCCGAGAACTATTTTGGCATTAACGCGGGCATGGGCTATTCGCCCGAATTGCGACAAATTATTTCAGGGGAAGAGCTACTGGCGGAAACCTTGCTCTATGTCGAATCGCAGCGTTTGAGTCTCGAATATCAGTTTACGGGAAAAAACGACCGAAATTCCTATCGGGCCAATATCGGGGCAACACGGCAGGAGTTGGCCTATGCGCCCGGCGAATTTTTCTATGGTATTTCCGGGGGCATTACCTATCAGGTAAAATTCTAGGTCCGTCCGTCCCTTTTCCGACCTTCGGGCGATTTCTTTTGACCGCCAAAGGGCCTGCGACCGCTTATTTGGAAACCTTGGGGGCGTCGAGCGGGCCAAAGGCCCATTGGTCGGCATACATCCCATATACCAGTCCCAATTCGTTATCGTACACGTATTTTTCGTCCTTGCCCGGATCAAAGTTGACATGGTATACGTAAACCTTTACCCCTTGGTCTTTAAGCTGTTGCATCAGCTTGGTGTTACGGGCAATGATCCTGCGCGATACGGCCGCGTATTCTACCTGGTTAAGGGCCAGATAATCTAGCCTGTCGCCCTTCAACGCCAGCAAGGGTTCTTGCGAGATCATGGCCTTTATGCCCTGTTTGGAGGCTTGTTCGATGGCCATGGGACTAAAAAGTTCCATGATCAATCGTTGTTTGTCGACAAAGGCACTGGCAAAGGCCATCGGGTCGTTTATCTTATCGGTTACCAAAACGGCATCGGGGTGGGCCTTGAACCACGAATTGATGCCCTCCATATCCAATGTGTGGTATGCCCCATAAATCTTGTGTTTGACAAATTCCTCATGGGTAGGGGGCAGGGAACCCTTATAGTCGGTAAAACGGGACCACATGTTCCAATCGTGGGCGGCGACGAACTTACCATCCGAGGTTTTGATGATATCGAGCTCAAAAAACCGAAAGCCCTTACGGTAGTTCAAATCGAGGGCCTCTTTTGAGTTTGTCGATTTTACACCTTCGATTTCCCCTGCGGCATGGGCGATATACCGATCGTTACCCGGTTCGAACTCGTATTTTATTTTGGGAAAGTAGATGTTGGCATCCGATAGTCTATTGGGAGGTTCAAGGTGAAGCCTGACCTGCAGGTCGTCGACCTGTTCGTAAACGTGGCCTTGAAAATTGTGCATCGCATAGGCCTGTCGGCCTTTTATGTTCACCAATTTGGGGTAGCCGAGCGCCTTTAGTTCGCTCGAGTGGCTTATGATGGCATTGGCGGCCGAATCGTGCGCCAAAATGGCAAATACCGCTTTTTTTTCGGTCAGTTGTCTTAAGATGGCAATGAATTCTTGGCAGGCTTCGGCACTGGCATAGGTATCGAAGGTCTTGAACTCGTATTTTTCCCCTGAGTTGAAATGAACAAGGGTCAATCCCCTTTCTACATGCTCCGTATGTCCCGCAACTACGAATCCACTTCTTTTCTTCGCGTTAAAGCCAAAGCTGTTCAATTCTATGTCATGGGAGGGATGGTGATCGTTCTGGACGTCCTGTAGGGCGAACAGATCCGACCAAAGGACGAAGGCGAGCAACAGGGCCAAACCCAGTGTCTTTCTTTTTTTGTTTGTCAATGGGCTATGTATCATGGCATATCGGGTTTTGGCCCTGGCTATGTACAACCACTCCGGGCCTATAACAAAACGGTTAATGAAGGCCCTTATTGTTAGCGATTTGGCGCACTTGTTCCTATAGGTCTTGTATGGTGCCATCGGCCTGGCCCCTAAGGTGCGGCCCTGGTGTACCAAGTCGATACCGGCAGCAGGGGAGGATTGGACGGCAAGGTTGGTCAAGGATATCGGACACGTATCGACTTTTGGGGCGAACCGACAAACCAACTATATACAATTTCCGCGTTTTACAACAAAAAATGCCGTCTTCACCACATTTTGTTGTTCGGTCGAAGGTATATTGATAGTTTTACTATATAAATAATGCGACCCAAATCGCGTTACGGTAAAAAGTCAAACTTAACCTATATCCTATGCTTTACGATACCTACGGAGAAGAATACCTTTCTTTCTTGCAAGAGTTGAACGAAATTTTAAGTGTAAACGAATTGGTGGAATTGGATTATATGTAATCCGCCACCAAGTCCTGATTCTTAATCTTTAAAACCTACACCTATGGCAAATCAAAATCCAGACAATACCGCTTACATGAGCTTTATTGAGAGCCTCAACGAAATCTTAAAGAGCCAAGAAATAAACAAACTAAATTATTCTTAATGTTTTAGTTGTTGATCTAGTTAGTTATATCAAAAAAGGCTTCCATGTTCGTGGAAGCCTTTTTTTGCTTGTATCGATTGTTCTATCCCAAATAGGTCTTTAACAATTTACTTCTTGAGTTATGGCGAAGCTTGCGAATGGCCTTTTCCCGAATTTGCCTTACCCGTTCGCGCGTAAGGTCAAAGGTCTGGCCGATTTCGGCCAAGGTCATCGACTGTTGGTCGCCAATACCGTAGTATAATTTAACCACGTCCGCCTCACGTGGGGACAAGGTTTCGAGGGCGCGGTTGATCTCCGTGTTCAAAGACTGTTGCATAAGGGTCTTATCGGGTCTTGGCGATTCGCCCGACCTCAAGACATCGTACAGATTGGAGTCTTCGCCTTCCCTTAAGGGGGCGTCCATGGAAACGTGCCTTCCCGAATTTTTGATGGATTGTTTCACCTCGCTTACGGTCATTTCAAGTTCCTTGGCTATTTCTTCTGCCGAGGGTGGGCGTTCATGGGCCTGTTCCAAGTAAGAAAAGGTCTTTTTGATCTTGTTGATCGAACCTATTTTGTTCAAGGGAAGTCTTACGACCCGCGATTGTTCGGCCAAGGCCTGTAAGATCGATTGGCGTATCCACCATACGGCGTAGGAGATAAACTTAAAACCACGGGTCTCATCAAAGCGTTTGGCGGCCTTGACCAAGCCCAAATTGCCTTCGTTGATCAAATCGGGAAGTTTTAGACCTTGGTTCTGGTATTGTTTTGCAACGGAGACCACAAATCTTAGATTGGCGGTAGTCAACCTTTCAAGGGCGACTTGGTCTCCAGCTCGGATCCTTTGGGCCAGTTCGACTTCTTCCGCCGCATTGATCAGGTCTATTTTGCTGATATCTTGCAGGTATTTGTCCAATGATTTCGATTCGCGATTGGTTACCTGCTTGATAATCTTAAGTTGCCTCATATATATTGCTTATGTTTATAATTGCTACAAGTTCTCATTATACATTTTTATTACGTCTTTTCCAAAGACTTGTCAGTATACTTATACATAATTTATGAGAAGTTTAAGATTTACTTTCCGAAAACACCTGAAATTTCAGGCTTTCCCATATTTTTACGCGGTAATGGAGAATTTATGAGCAAAAGGGCCCTAAAAAAATATATTGCCGAATTGCCGAAAGAGGCTTTGGAAGAACAGATGATCGACCTTTATGAGCGCTTTCCCATGGTGAAGGAGTATTACGACTTTATTTTCAACCCCAAGGAAGACAAGCTTGTACAGAATGCAAAGGCAAAAATCGGCAATGAGTACTTTCCCGTCAAACGCCGACGGGCGAGGGCCAGAAGGTCGGTCGCGCAAAAGTACATCAAGCACTTTATCAAGCTCGGGGTGGCCCCCGACCTGGTAATCGACGTTATGCTATACAATTTGGAAATAGCACAACTGTTTGCCAGGGAGCGAAACGTACCCGATTCTTTTTACAAAAGTATGCTGAACTCCTTCAACGAGGCGGTTCGCTTTATTTCGGTACACGGTTTATTGCCCGATTTTAAGGAACGTATCGTGAAAATTTATACCGAGACCCAAGAACAAGATTGGCCTTATACCGAAGGTTTTTCCAGGGCACTCGATATTATCGATTGAGTCTTTTCCATTTAGTAGCCCTTTTTAATAGGGGAAGGGTACGGTATACGCATATGTAAAAATCTGGTTTCAAGGCGGTTGAAGGCAATAACCGGGTGGGAAACCCGAGGGCCGTTGCCCCGGTCAAAAGGCCTGGGGGCAGGGACTTTTCTAAGTGGTTGATTAGTCGGATGTTCTGCGATTTTAACGCTTTTCCGGGAGATAAATTTCATCCTGGTACAATTTTCCTTTAGTTTTGCAAATTGAGGTTTTGTACAAATCTTGAAAAATCACTAAGTACACAAATCTAAAATACCACCACCTACTTGGAAGTGCGAACAGACAAATCCGACAAAAAACTTTACGACTATCAGATCAAGGATCTGCATAAGATTTTCGAGTATCTCGAAAGCGATACCGAAAGCGGCAATCTTTTGTATCAGTTGCCGACGGGTGGGGGTAAAACGGTGGTCTTTTCAGAAATTGCGCGCCGCTATATCGAAAAAACCGGTAAGAAGGTGGTCGTACTGACCCACCGAATCGAATTGAGTGTCCAAACCTCAAAGATGCTCAAGGGGTTCGGGGTACGCAACAAAATTATCAACAGTGAGGTCAAGGAGCTTACCGACCAAGACGAGTTCATGTGTTTCGTCGCCATGGTCGAAACGCTGAACAACCGCCTGCAGGAAGAAAAGGTGGAAATCAACAATATCGGCCTGGTCATCATCGACGAGGCCCACTACAACTCCTTCCGCAAGCTCTTCAAGTACTTTAGCAAGTCGACCATTCTCGGGGTTACCGCAACTCCCTTGAGTTCGAACATTAAATTGCCCATGAAGGACAACTACCAAAAGTTGATCGTGGGCGAATCGATCTCTTCGCTGATCAAGAAGAAGTTTTTGGCCAAGGCCAACGTTTATAACTACGATGTCAGCCTTCAAGGGCTGAAGTTGGGGATTAACGGCGATTACACCGTAAAGTCATCCGACGAGCTCTATGGCAACCACAGCATGTTGGGCAAGTTGCTCTCTGCATACAAGGAAATCGCCGAAGGTACCAAAACCTTGATTTTCAACAACGGGATCAATACCTCGCTGTACGTTTACGAAACCTTTAAAAAGGCAGGTTACAACGTTCGCCATCTCGATAACAAAAACACCGCTTCCGAACGCAAGGAGATCTTGGAATGGTTTTCGAATACGCCCGATGCCATTTTGACTTCGGTGAGTATTTTGACCACGGGCTTCGACGAGCCTTCGGTAGAGACCATAATATTGAACCGGGCCACGCGATCGCTGACCCTCTATTTTCAAATGATCGGACGTGGTAGCCGTATCTTGCCCAACAAAGAGGAGTTTACCGTAGTCGATCTGGGCAACAACGTCGCCCGTTTCGGAATGTGGGACGCGCCCATCGATTGGCAGGAGATTTTCCACTTTCCCGATTTCTACTTGGAAAACATCAAGAACGACGAGGAAATTGAACGCGAGTTCGTATACGAAATGCCCCCCGAACTGCGAAAGAAGTTCAGTAAATCGTCCGATATCGAGTATAATATTAAGGAAGAATACAAAAAGGTTTTCGCCCAAGGCCTAAAATCGAAGGTCGTACTGGAACGGAGTATCGAACAACACGCCAAAATATGTGTCGAAAATGCCGAGGATGTTTTCGATGCCCGGATGTTGGCCAAGGAACTGAAGGACGAAATAGCCTATCGCGTCAGGCAATACTCTTATTGTATTATGAACAATACCAAAAATTACAAGGAATGGCTGGAGGAAGACTACGAGCGCAAACTTCGTTCGAGTATCTCCCGGCGGTTCGCCGAAAAGATGTAGGTCAGGCCCGTTTGTGATAGAGGGCCGAACGTCGGTAGTCATCCACTTGATATTTAGTTTCATGCGAGAAAGTTGCCTTTTGATCATTGGTTACACTTGGCCCGAACCGGAATCGACGGCCGCCGGAAACCGTATGCACCAGCTTCTCCTTTTCTTTCTCTCGCTCGATTATAAGATTGTTTTTGCCAGCACCGCCAAGGCTTCCGAACGCTCCCTTGCCCTGGCCGACATGGGTATCGAAACCAAGGCGATACTTTTGAACGATCCGGGTTTCGACCGTTACGTTGCCCGCCTGCAACCCGAAGTGGTGCTGTTCGACCGTTTTTTGACCGAAGAGCAATTTGGTTGGCGGGTGGCCGAATTCGCTCCGGGCGCATTGCGTATACTGGATACCGAAGACCTACATTCGTTACGGGCCATACGGGAAAGGAACCACAAAAAGGGAATTGACTTTTCCCTATCGGAGTGGCTGAAAAGCGATGTGGCCAAGCGGGAACTCGCGAGCATTTATCGCAGCGACCTGTCGTTGATCATATCCAGTTATGAAATGGAATTATTGTCCGTCCTGAACATCGATGACCGTTTGTTGCTGCACCTGCCCTTTATGGTCGAGACCCTCACGGACGCCGACACCGAACAATGGCCTTCGTACTCCGACAGAAGCGGCTTTGTTTGTATCGGCAATGGAAAACACCAGCCCAACATCGATGCGCTACGGTGGTTGAAATCCCAAATTTGGCCCAGGATCAAAAAAGGCCTTCCCGAGGCCAAACTGAATGTTTACGGTGCCTATCTACCCCAGTCGATCATGCAGATGCACCATGCCAGGGAAGGTTTTTTGGTCAAGGGATGGGTCGAGGATGCCGATTCCGTTATGAAAATGGCCCGATTGAACTTGGCACCCTTGCGCTTCGGTGCGGGAATCAAGGGCAAACTGCTTTTGGGCATGACATGCGGAACGCCCAGTGTCACCACTTCGATAGGAGCGGAAGGCATGTGCGGCACCCTGGCGTGGAACGGTAAAATCGAAGACGACGCCGAAGGCTTTGCCCGGGCGGCCATCCATTTGTACGAAAATGAATGCGAATGGAAAAAGGCCCAAGAAAAAGGCGTTGCCCTGGTCAACGGCCTTTATGGCAAAGAAAGACATGAGGCCCTTTTTAAGGACAGGATCCAGGCCTTGTCAGAGGGACTCGAAGAACACAGGCTTCGCAATTTGACCGGCTCCTTGCTGCAGCACCACACCCTGAATGCGACCAAGTACATGGCCAAGTGGATCGAGGAAAAGAAGGCTTCGGGGAAGTAGGCGGACCTTATCAGGGCCTGTTTCCAAACGGTTCAGAACCGAACTAAGCGGATTGTCCTGCGACTATCTCAAATCGGGTAATTGATTTTTAAGTACAATTTTGAAGGTAGTGCCTTTGCCTACCTCGCTATCGGCACGGATATCGCCTCCTACCGATTCGATCTGGGTTTTGGTCATGTAAAGGCCGACACCCTTGGCTTCGGGGTGATTGTGGAATACCTTGTTCAAGCGAAACAGGTTGTGGCCATATTTCTGTAGGTCCATACCCAGGCCGTTATCGGAGAACAACAAGGTGACGGTTCCGTTGGATAGTTTCGAGGAAATGGTAATTACGGGACTGCGTTCGGGATCTCGGTATTTTAAGGAGTTGTTGATAAGGTTTTGGAAGAGGCTTTCTAAATAGAGCCTTACATAAATTACGTGGTCGACTTCCGAAAAATCGCAGTGGAGCGATGCCCCGGTATGCTCAATTTCGGCCATAAGAATTTCCTTGGTCTTGGCCAATACCTTGTTCAGGCTTAATTTTTCAAGTAACATCGACTGGTTCGTCTGCACCTTCAATGAATCGACCAAGGTATCGAGGGTTAGGGTCAGATGCCCCGTTACCCGTTCCAATTTTTCGAAGAGAAGTGATTTTTCCGCTTCGGTGCTTGCTGTTTTGTACAGCTTTAAAAGGGCGTTCAAATTATTGACGGGCGCCCTAAGGTTATGGGTGGTTATATATGAAAAATCTTCAAGTTGATGGTTTTGCGACCTTAACTCCTTGGTAAGTCGTTCAAGATTTTCCTTTGCCTGTAAAATTAGGCTTTCGGCCAATTTTTCTTGGGTAATGTCCCTCGCTACCCAAGAAACCAATAGTCCGCTTTCAGTTTGGACAGGGCCCAAGGTGATATGTACGGGAATTTCTTCTCCTTGCTTGTTGCGCATATATAGACTTTCCTTTAGGTCGACTTTCTGTACCGTCGGATTTGAAAAAAAAGCATCTTGCAACATATCGCCAACAGGGTAGAATCTTTTTGGAAACAGTTTTCTTATCGATTGGCCCAGGAGTTCCTTTGACGTATAACCGAACAGATGCTGGGCCTGTTTGTTGGCCATTACGATACTTCGGTCGTAATTGATGATGAATGTCGGATTGGGAGCGGAATCCAAGAGGTTCCTGAATTTCAATTCCTCGGCTCGTTGCCGGGTGATATCCTGGCACACGCCCAAAATTTCGGATACCCCCTCCTTATGGTCGATCTGTACTTCATTTGGTACAAACAGGGTTTTGACGCGGCCATCGTTCAGCACTATGCGAAACATAAATTCCTTAAAAGCCTTGTTTTTTTTGATGAGGCCGAATTCAGACCTTACCTGTTCCCTGTCCTCGGGATGGATACGTTGTAACATTTCGTCCAAAGTTATACCGTCACCATTCCCTTTGATACCAAAAATATTCTCCAAGTTTTGCGACATGGTAACAACGGGGCTGTCACTTTTGGTATGCCAGTGTCCCATGGAGGCCTTTTCTTCCGCAAGGTTTAAAAGGTAGTTGTTTTTAAGGATGTGGCTTTCGTAATCCTTCTGTTCGGTAACGTCTTGAAAAATACCGAGAATTTCCTCGATTTCATTATTGCCGTCGAGATATACCTCCCCACTGGTCCTAAGTATTTTTATATGACCGTTATTTAGGACGATGCGGAATTCAAAACGGTCAAGTCGTTTTTTTGAGAGGGCATGGGAAGTATACTGCCTTACCGCCGTGGCATCTTCGGGATGTACAAACTTCAGTAGGTGTTTGATCCGAACGTCTTCCCTGTCAAAGTCCTGGCCGAACAAGCGCAACAGGTTTTTGGATGCCAAAAGTGTTTTTGTGCCGGTTTTCCAGTACCAGTGCCCCATGGAGGCCTTTTCTTCCGCAAGGTTGAGAAGGTGGTTTTTTTTAATAAGCCTGGCTTGGAACTCCTGTTGGTCGGTTACGTCCTGTGAAATACCGAGGATATTGGTAATGTTGCCATCGGCATCGGTATTTACCTTCCCGATTACCTTAATGTAGCGCATACTCCCATTTAGAATCAGGCGATGTATAAAACTTTGATATCTTTTATGCATTACACTTTTCTCCAACGACCGGCGCACGGTTTCCACGTCTTCCGAAGGTATGTGCTTCAATATGGTGCTGAGGGGTACGGGGGATTCCTTTTCCGTTTTTAGCAGACGTGACATGTTTTCGGAACAACGTACCATATTGGTTCTGTGGTCCCATTGCCAATGGGCCAGCCCCGCCTTTACTTGCGCAACGTTCAATAATTGGTTTTTACGGTGCAAGTTTTCCTCGAGGGCCTTTAGCCGGGTCAAGTCTTGGGTTAGTCCCGAAACCTTTAAGCACTTCTCCTTAACGATATAAGCCGATGCCGCCACCATAACCCAAATGAGCTGTCCATCGGGTCTTTTCAATTGTATTTCGGTATTGAAGGGTTCGCCATTTTCGATTAGGTTGGCCATAAGGTGGTCCGTGCTGTCCTTTTCTGTGTCCGATACAAAGTAGGGGGGGGCTTCGCCTTTGGCCAAGCGGCTTCCCTGGGGTAGCCCAAGGATACTGCAGCTAATATCGTCAAGGGTGAATATTTGGGAGCTTACATCAAATTCCCAATGGCCGATTTTCGCCTGGGCATATAAGTCACCATACGGGGTATGATTTTCGTTGTTATTGCTTTTCACTATAGGTAATGTTGATATAAAGGGAAGGATATGGGCTACGCCGATAATCTCCTGACAAATTTTATACATCGTGGCCGATACCCTTACTAAGGTAAACTAAATATATCTAATACAGGAACTTAAGTCTTATTTCTCGCCCAACGTAACGCCTTTCGGCAATGATTTCGGAGTTGACACCCATTTTATGGGTATTTGGGAACCACGTAAAGGAGCCTGTCCCGTATTTTGGGTGGGTATGGTATTTACTATCTCTGGTAATTGTACTATTTTGCACTTTCATTAAAAGTAGACTCAATGATGGAACGACCCGATTGGAAAACAGCTATTCAATTTGAAGACATAACCTATAAAAAATGTAATGGGGTGGCACGTATCGCATTCAATAGACCGAACGTACGCAATGCGTTTCGCCCCAAAACGACCAGCGAGCTTTACAAGGCTTTTTACGATGCCCAGGAAGATACTTCCATTGGCGTGGTATTGTTATCGGCAGAAGGGCCATCGACCAAGGACGGGGTCTACTCCTTTTGCAGTGGTGGCGACCAAAAGGCGAGGGGGGAGCAAGGATATGTCGGTGAGGACGGCATGCATCGATTAAATATTTTGGAGGTTCAGCGCCAGATCCGTTTTATGCCCAAGGTGGTTATTGCCGTGGTGCCCGGGTGGGCCGTAGGCGGAGGCCATAGCCTGCATGTGGTCTGCGATTTGACCTTGGCGAGCAAGGAGCACGCCATATTCAAACAAACCGATGCCGATGTTACCAGTTTTGACGCGGGGTACGGCTCGGCCTACTTGGCCAAAATGGTCGGTCAGAAAAAGGCCCGAGAGATTTTTTTTCTAGGCCGTAACTATTCGGCCCAAGAGGCTTTTGAAATGGGAATGGTGAACGCCGTGGTACCCCACGACGAGCTCGAGGATACGGCCTACCAATGGGCCCAGGAAATTTTACAAAAATCGCCCACCTCTATAAAAATGCTAAAATTTGCGATGAACCTTACCGATGATGGTATGGTGGGCCAGCAGGTATTTGCCGGTGAGGCCACCCGATTGGCCTATGGGACCGAAGAGGCCAAGGAAGGACGTAACGCCTTCCTCGAAAAGCGAAAACCCAATTTTGGGAAGAACAAATGGATACCTTAAAAGGGGTTTAATACCTGTTGGTACACAGTGTATACAAAAAAGGGCCTTCAATTGTTGAAGGCCCTTTTTGACAACATACTTTACGAAAATGAAAATTCACTCTATTTGAATTACAGGTCAAACTTAGGCACAGTGTTGCCCAAACAAAAAAAATTGTTGCAAGATATAGGGGAGTTGTTGTAAAAATGGCAAGAAAAACCAAATTGCCCCCTTATGTAATTGCGAGTGAGGGCAGGCTTGGCTTATGGAATCGCCTTTAAAATATTCCTTAAAAATTCGTTGATGTTGAAATCCGGTTCCTCGGCCAGTCCGGTGCGTACGATCACCAATTCCTTTGAGGGAATAATAAACACCCGTTGCCCTTGGTAGCCGTTGGCCGAGTACATGTCTCGCGGTGCATCGGGAAACTTGCCATGGGCATTGAGCCAGAAATGACCTCCATAGGTGCCATCGGAATGTGCCGTAGGTTTTGTAACATAATCGACCCACTTTTTGTCAAAAAGACGCTCACCGTTCCATTCTCCCTCGTTTAGGTAGAGGATACCGAATTTGGCCCAGTCCCTCGTGCTGGCCCATCCGTACGAAGAGCCCACATAGTTTCCGGCCTGATCGGTCTCGATGAGCATTGAATGCATTCCTATTTTGTCGATCAGTGCGGCGTAGGGAAAATTCAGGTAGGCCTGATGGCTGTCGAAGCGACTTCTTAGAATACCCGACAGCAGGTTGGTGGTTCCCGAAGAATAGTTCCATATTTCCGTGGGCGGGGCAATGGCTTTCTTTTCGGCCTGTCCCTTGGTCATGTCCGAATCGAGAAACAACATCTTGGTCACATCCGAGATTGAGGTATAATCTTCTTCCCAGGCCAGTCCGCTCTGCATTCGCAAGAGGTGGTTCAGGGTAATATTTTTTCTATCGTCCCTTTGCCATTCCGCTATGGGGGCCGGATCGTTCAGGTCTATTTTTCCTTGGTATTCGAGGATACCGTACAGGGTGGCCAATACACTTTTGGTCATGCTCCATCCCAAGATAGGCGTATCTTTGGTAAAGCCATTGGCATAGCGTTCGGCAACGATATGGTCTTTATAGACGACAAGGACCGATCTCGTTCTTTGGATGTCGGGCGATTCGAAGGCTTTGTCAAGGGCCGATTCCAGCATCCGGTAATCGATGTTTTCAAATAAGGTGTCCTTGCCTGGGGCATCCCCGTAGGGAAACGGTAAATCGGATTGGGTAAATGTTCTTTTTGGCCGGGGGATTACGGTGTTGGGGTCGTAATCGTCATTGGTTAAAATACAACCCAAGCCATCGAAACAGACCGATTTGCGCTCCATGAGTCCGAAAACGGTGGCCGCCGCACTGGAACCATCGGTTTCAACATCCGCAAGTTTGATCAAAGGTACATCGTTGTCGTGTTGCTTTACCGATTCGGCGTTTCTACCTGTTAAAAATACAGTGGAAGCCATATTCTTTGCGGCATAACCTGAAATGATGTTTAGCTTGGGGTATTGGGTATAAATGACGATGGCCAGAAGA
The DNA here is from genome assembly GCF_900141855.1 of Pseudozobellia thermophila. Taxonomy (GTDB): domain Bacteria; phylum Bacteroidota; class Bacteroidia; order Flavobacteriales; family Flavobacteriaceae; genus Pseudozobellia; species Pseudozobellia thermophila. Next base: position 153,399 of record NZ_FQYU01000002.1, on the reverse strand, counting down.
ACCAAAAGGGCCAATACGATTCTCTTTGCTATTTTCATAAAATGTGTAGGTAGTTGATTTGTAAATTTATGGACAAAAATAATCGAAATATAATGAAGCCCTATCATGGCATGCGTATTCATTTGAACGACGGAAACAACGACTTTAAGGAAGCTTTCTTTTATCCGATGCACGGTTGTACCCGGCTTATAGTCCAAGACTTTGATGGGGACGGCGATGTGGATATTGCCCTTCTGTCAACATTTCCCGATTACGAAAGTCACCCGAATGAAACCTTTGTTTACCTAGAAAACAACGGTATTCGAGATTTTGATTTCACGGGATATGCCTTGCCCGATCCAAACGCCGGCAGATGGTTTTTAATGGTTTCGGGAGATATGGATTCCGATGGCGATGAAGATATAATAATAAGCTCATTGACATATGCTTACAGTCCTGTTCCCGAAGATTTGCAGGAAAAGTGGGATGCAGAAAGTTTAGATCTATTGCTTTTGGAGAACCTTACGAAATAGTTTATGGCACTAAAACAGGCTTTGTTTTTACAGCTCTTTTTCCTTCTTTCCGCTTGTGGCTCGGCCGAACAGGAGTATATTTGGAAGGAAAAGGAAGTAACCGTATCGGCCTATAACTCCACCCCTGCGCAAACCGATCGTCGACCTGATATCGGTGCCTGGGGCGATACCCTGAAACCTGGTGCCAAGGTGGTCGCGGTTTCGAGGGATTTGATCGAGCTTGGCCTTGACTACGACACCCAGGTAAAAATCAAGGGCTTGGATGGTATTTATAGGGTCAGGGACAAGACGCACGGTCGCTGGCGCAATACAATCGATGTCTATATGGGACTGGATGTCGCCAGGGCCAAGGAGTGGGGGCGAAAAAGGGTGAAAATTAAATACAGGATAAAGAAAGACACTATACCAAACACGAATTAACCTATGAAAGTTTACTTATGGACCCTAGTTCTGGGTATGGCCCTTAGTTCTTGCGGCTCTTCCAAACCTATTATCGACAGACCGATCGTTTTCGACGAGACCCGGATACAGTTGACTTCCGAATACATGAAGGAACGCTACGGTATTGAACGGGACGAACCGGTTATCGACCCCAAGATGATCGTGCTCCATTGGACGGCCATCCCGACCCTTGAAGGCTCCTTTGAAGCCTTTGAGCGACCAACGTTACCCAATTATCGGCCCGACATCAAAGGGGTGAGTGGCCTGAATGTATCGACCCATTTCCTGATAGACCAAGACGGGACCATTTACAGGTTGATGCCCGAAACTATGATGGGACGCCATGTCATCGGGCTGAACCATACCGCCCTGGGCGTTGAGAACGTTGGCGGTACTGAAGACACGCCCTTGACCGAGGCCCAGTTGAAGGCCAATATTTGGTTGGTCGAATACCTGGCCAAAAAATACGATATCGAATACCTTATCGGCCATTACGAGTATACCAACTTTGAAGGACACCCCCTTTGGTTGGAAAAGGATGATGGCTACAGAACCCAAAAAACCGATCCCGGCACCGATTTTATGAAAAAAGTAAGGGAAGCGACCAGGCACCTTAACTTCAAACCGGTACCAAAAGCCAAAAACCGATGATTCCAATGCATATGAAATTTTTACTGCCCCTATTCTTATTATTTTCACTAGCTCAGGCCCAAACTTCCGATTTGACCTCCTCGCTCTACGAGACCTACGACAAATACAAAGAGGCGACACTTGACAAAAGGCGTATCAAACACAGCCAATTGCAGCCCCTTATCGATGCCTATCGAAAACATCCCGACTTTAGGGTCAACAAGGTCGGGGAGTCCATAGAAGGCCGGGAACTGTCCTTGGTCAGTATCGGAAAGGGCGATATCTCGGTTTTTCTTTGGTCGCAGATGCACGGTGACGAGCCTACCGCAACACAGGCCATTTTTGATATCCTCAATTTTTTGAAAAGTGACGATTTCAAGAACGAAAAGCGGGCCATTCTTGAAAACTGTACGCTGCACTTCCTCCCGATGCTCAACCCCGATGGGGCGGAAGTGTTCCAGAGAAGAAACCGTTTGGGCATCGATGTCAACCGCGATGCACTGCGCCTGCAATCGCCCGAAGGGCAAACCCTGAAAAGGGTTCGCGATAGCCTGGAGGCCGACTTTGGTTTCAACCTGCACGACCAAAGCACCTACTACAATGCCGAACGTACCGAAAAACCGGCGACGATTTCCTATCTGGCACCCGCCTATAACTATGAAAAGGACATCAACGAAGTGCGGGCCAATGCCATGAAGGTCATTGTCTTTATGAACAATATTATACAGAAATACGCTCCGGGACAAGTGGGCAGGTACAACGATGATTTTGAGCCGAGGGCTTTTGGCGATAACATCCAAAAGTGGGGTACAAGCGCCATTTTGATAGAGTCGGGCGGTTATCCGGGCGATGTGGAGAAACAGGAAATAAGGAAGCTGAACTACGTTTCCATACTCTCTGCCCTCTATACCATTGCCCAAGGTTCCTATAAGGACATTCCACTGGAACGTTACAACGAAATCCCCGAAAACGACCGAAAGTTGTTCGACCTGAAGATTGTAAACGCTACCTTTCCGCTGTTGGGTAAGAACTACCAAATAGACCTGGGCATTAACCGCCTAGAGGTAAACAAAGAGGGCTATAACGATTTTTGGTACAGTAGCCGGGTATGGGACATCGGAGACCTTTCGACCTATTACGGTTATGAAACCCTCGATGCCACGGGGTACGTCATCAGGCCGGGCAAAGTTTATCCGACCCCGGTGAACAACATGGCCGGGCTCGAAGGGCTCGATACCTTTGCCCTGCTGCGGGCAGGGTATACCTATGTACGGATGCAGAACATTCCCAAGGAAAAGCTTTCGTCTCCCGTAGCCCTCCACATTGTGGGCAAAAACTACAAGATTCCCGACCTCGCTATGGAAGTAGGGGTAAACCCCACCTTTCTTCTCGAAAAGAACGGAAAGGTTGGGTATGCCGTGATCAACGGTTTTTTGATCAACCTATCGGAAGGTAAAACCGGCAACTTTAAAAATGCCATGATCTACCGCTAAGACCCGGTGTCGGCCTTTAGTACGAGAAACGAACGATCATGTCCGGCCCATGGACCAGCAACACATAGTAGCTATACAAGACAATTGCGGCAATAAGCCCGAATAGGCTTAGGGTAAGGGCCCGATACCACTTGGGCATGCCGTTCAGGGCGCTGTTTTCAATAATAGTGTTCCATACATCCATAACCTAGGGAGTTTAAGGTGATACAAGGTGCTTCTTTAGCGGTGTAGGACGTTTAGGGAAGATGGGGACCCTTGCCTTAAGAACAACTGACAACACACATTCCCTAATGGAAAATGAAGGTTTTCGATGAAGTGCAACAAAAAAGGGAGAACCATAAAGTCCTCCCTTTTCTCAGATTATTAACCAGGTACCAAACTCCTGATAGTGCAATTATAAGGTTTCTGCGTCTAAAAGCGCAAAAAATTTGTCTAAATTTGGAATAAGTACGATTCGAGTACGTCTATTTTTGGCCATATTCTCTTTTGAATCGTTCTCTACCAAGGGCATATAGCTACTTCTACCGGCAGCGATCATCTTGGTTGGATCTACATTGTATTTGTTCTGAAGGATGTCAACGACAGAGGTTGCCCGCTTTACACTAAGGTCCCAGTTGTTGCGGAACATTGGGGTGCTGATGCTTCTCGAATCGGTGTGGCCTTCGACCATTACCTCCATGCTGGGCTCCGAATTGATTACTTCGGCGAGTTTTGACAAGATCTTATCGGCCTTGCTGCTCACTTTGTAGCTACCACTGTTAAAAAGCAATTTGTCGGAAATATTGATCATGACCACGGTTTTATCGATGTTTACGTCAATATCGTCGTCTTCGTCGGAAATGGACTTTTTAAGGTTGTAGGAGATGGCGAGGTTCATCGAATCTTGCAAGGTTTTGGCCCCTGCCAATTTATCGGCATCCACCTTCGACAAGGTAGCCCTCATTTTTTCCTTGGTATTGTTGCTCATCACGGCAACATCGTCGACACTTGAATACTGGCTGTCGTTGATTTCCTTTAGGGAGCTTATCTTCTCATTGTATTCGGCAACCCTGGCTTCGATCTTTGCCATTTTACCCTCGAGTTCTTCTTTCTCTACCTGTGTTTTGGTCAGGGCACTTTGGGTTTCCGAGAGATTGGTTTCCAAAGCGGTGTATTTCTTTTTTGAAACACAGGAGGCCAAGAAGGCTATGGAAAGTGTACTTGCGATAATCGATTTCTTCATTGTATAGTTTTTAATGATTTAAAAGGTTCTGTCTCGGAATAAAATACGCAGCATCCGACGTTTCGGATGTCAGGAAGGCTTTAGGAGCAGCGGGTTTTTCTTGTTGCCAGGCCCTTTGTCGATTGCAATGAACTGTAAATGAATGCTTAAAACCTTTGTTTACAGCACAAAAAAAGTGCCCTAAGGTGGGCACTTTTCTTTTAAACGGATATGTTTTTGCACTTATTCGCAGCCTCCCGTAAAGCCGTCGGCGCTAAATTTGGTCTGTACGGCCCCTTGGAGGTTGCCGTTTTTTACCTGGATGGCCAAGTTGTTGTCGCCACTGCCATCGCGCTTCGGACTGCAATACTCAAATAGGTAAAAGCTGTTGGCACGCTGGGAGACCAAATCGGAAATGTCGTTGAAGGTGGTCTCCAGTTCGTCTTTGTTAACGGCGAACACACTTGAGGTTTTTCCCAGGTCGGAAAGAACCTGTTCGTCGATTTCGGAACCAAGGCCAATAGTAAAGAAGGAGATGTTGGCATCGGCCTTGTCCACTTTTTCCTGTGCGTCGTCTTGCGTATATCTCGAGGCCTGATCGGTTCCATCGGTAAAGATGACGACCGAGGCCGCACCGATCTTGTCGCCCTTCGTGCTTTCCACCAAGAGGTCGGAGGCAATCTCGGTCGATTCGATTACGGCACCGTAAAGATCGGTAGAAGGATCTTGGCTAATATCGTCGGTAATTCCCTCTATCGATGCGGTCAGCTCTTCCTTAGATGCCGTCAACGGATTCAGTTCGTGCAGGCCGTCTTCCCCGTCGAACCAATAGATGGCCATTTTAAAGGATTCTTGGGTAACCTCGGGCATTACGTTGTTGACAAAACTGATGCTCGCCGATTTGAGCTCCTCAAGGCTCGACTCGAGTACACTGGCGCTCAAATCGAGTACCAAGAGCGTATTGTTGCTGAATATTTGCGAGTTGGGCGATATGCGGGCTGCCGATTCGGAAGTCGAGATGGTGTTGAAGCACTCGTCGTTCCGTCCCTGCTCATAGATCGTAAATTGGTCGGCACTCAATCCCGGAACGGGGTTGCCCTCGCTATCGGAAACCTTGAAAAAAATGGAAACCTTGCCGGGCAGGGTCGTGTATTGGTCCTGAATGGATAAAATCAAATCGTTTTCGCCCAGGTCAAGACATTCGTCGACCGGCTTGCCCTCTCCCAATCCGTCTCCGGTGTTTAGGGCGAAATTTACGTCGTCGTCAGCATTTCCACAAGAAAACAGGGTTAGGGCCGATAGAAACAAAAGAATAAGATGCGAGGAAAATTTCATTTTCTAAATTTTATGGTTCAACCTTCACAACGGCAAAATCGGCTTAAAAGTATGGCCCTCAAAAAAAAATATGTTAAACATTGTTAATGCCATGAAAACGATTTCGCAACCTGTATCCCTTGCCGTACAATTGGTAAAATTGTTGTATTGTTTCCATGTGGGAATAACCGACTTGGGAAGCCATAAATTATATTTAACAAATTGTTAAAAAGGCCATGGTACTGCCGTTTTTTGGTAACTTGTTGTAAACTAATCCTGTGTTATCCTAAAAACAAGCTCAATATGCCAAGCTATCATCTAAAAATCAACGGAGAATCGCATGCTGTCGAAGCCTGTGAAAATACGCCCTTGCTCTGGGTATTACGCGACCATTTGGATATGGTCGGAACCAAATTCGGTTGTGGTATTGCCCAATGTGGCGCCTGTACCGTTCATTTGGATGGAAATGCGGTACGAAGCTGCTCCCTTCCCGTATCTGCCGTAGGGGAAAAGTCCATAACCACCATCGAAGGCCTTTCGAAAGACGGTTCCCATCCGGTTCAAGTGGCCTGGAAGGAAATCGATGTGCCCCAGTGCGGCTACTGCCAGGCCGGGCAGATAATGACCGCCTCGGCCTTTTTGGCGAAAAACCCCGATCCTTCGGAGGAAGAGATCAAAAACGCCATGCATGGCAATATATGTAGGTGCGCCACCTACAACCGGATCCAAAAGGCCGTGGCCCTGGCTGCCAAAAAAATGGCCTAGGCCTACCCAACCACTATTTATCCGTTTTCGCTAATTCAACTAAAATCTTTCAACCATGTCTTCAACAACTTCCAATATAAAGTTCAACAGAAGGGATTTCCTACGGACATCCTCCTTGGCCGGAGGCGGCCTGCTTATCGGTTTTAACCTGTTTACGGCCTGTAAGCCCAACGCAAAGCCGCCCGTAGATTTGGCCGACCTGAACTATAAGGATTTCAACGCCTTTATAAAAATTGCCAAGAACGGGGCGGTGACCATTTTTTCGCCGAATCCGGAAATCGGCCAAGGGGTCAAGACCTCCATGCCCATGATCATAGCCGAGGAGCTCGACGTGGCCTGGGACAATGTGTATGTGCAGCAGGGCGACCTGGATACCGAAAACTATACGCGACAGGTGGCCGGCGGTAGCCAATCCATTCGATTTGGGTGGGATGCCCTACGCCAGACCGGGGCCACGGCCAAACAAATGCTGCTCAATGCGGCGGCCGCGAAATGGGGCGTCGATGTAAACGAACTTTCCGTAAGTGAGGGAATCATAAGCAATAAGGCCGGGGAGACCCTTGGCTATGGCGATGTGGTCGAAGAGGCCGCCCTGCTCGAGGTGCCTGGGGAGGTTACCCTCAAAGACCCCAAGGATTATAAGATCATCGGTACGGACCGAAAGAACGTCGATATTGACAAGATCACTACCGGAAAACCCCTCTTCGGCATCGATTACAAGACTGAAGGGATGGTATATGCCTCGGTGTTGAGGCCACCGGCTTTCGGCCAAGAACTCGAGTCTTACGACGCCAGCGATGCCAAGGCCGTACCTGGTGTTATCGACGTGATCGAGATAGGGGACAAGGCCAAGAAGCTTTTGGCCGGGGAAAAAGTAAATTGGACCGCCCAGCTGAGTCCCAGTGCCAAGGTCGTGGTCATTGCCGAAAATACGTGGGCGGCCATGGAAGGGAAGAAGGCGGTCAAGGCCCAATGGAAATTTGCCTCTCCGCCCGAAAGTACCGAATTCCACGATAAAAAATTGACGGAGTTATTGGACGGTAAGGAATTTACGACCTTGAGAAAGGACGGTGATGTCCAAAAGGCCTTTGCCCAGGCCGACAAGGTGATCGAACGCACCTACGAATCCCCGTTTTTGCCCCATAACTGTATGGAGCCCATGAACTTTTTCGCCCATGTCACCGATGAAAAAATACACCTGGTAGGTCCTGTTCAAACCCCCGAGGATGCGGCCAATACGGTGGCGGAGCTATTGGGCAGGGACGTCGCGGACATCCATTTGGAAATGACCCGAATGGGAGGTGGTTTCGGCAGAAGGCTTTATGGCGATTTTGTCTATGAAGCCGCGGAGATAGCCGATACCCTGCGAAAACCGGTAAAAATGGTATCTTCCCGTGAAGACGATATGACAACCGGGGTATACCGGCCTGCCATCAAATACCGCATCAAGGCGGCGATCAAGAACGGCGAATTAACGGGATACTACCTGAAAGAGGCGGCCATTAATGGGAATATGTACGGACTCATTCCCAATTTCTTTCCGGCGGGCGCCGTGGAGAATTATCAGGTCGATGTCGCCAAATACGACAGTAATATTACCACAGGGGCCTGGCGCGCTCCCTATACCAACTTCCTGGCCTATGCCGAACAGAGCTTCTTCGATGAATTGGCCGAGGAGATGGGCGCCGATAAGGTACAATTGCGCCTCGATCTGTTGGAAAAGGTGAAGGGAACGACCGACGAAAGGATCCAATACTCCCCCGAGCGTATGCAAGGGGTCATTAAAAAAGTGGTCGAAAAATCGGGGTGGGGCAAACAGCCCGAAGGAACCTATCAGGGTTTTGTGGCCTATTATTGCCATAACACCCATGTGGCCGAAGTCGCCGATGTACAGTTGGAAAACGGCGTCCCCGTCGTTAAAAAGGTAACCTGTGTGGTCGACTGCGGAATTGTGGTCAATCCCTTGGGGGCCCTAAACCAAATCGAAGGGGGTATTATCGACGGTATAGGCCATAGTATGTACGGAAACTACGCTTTCAAGGAAGGCATGCCGGAAGCCAAGAACTACGACAGGTACCGTTTGATCCGCATGAAGGAAGCGCCCAAGGTGGAGACCTATTTTATGGAAAACGAACTCTCTCCCACGGGATTGGGCGAACCTACCTTGCCGCCTGCGGGCGGAGCCGTGGCCAATGCCATTAAGGCGGCAACCGGGAAGCGGGTATACAAACAGCCCTTTATCCAGTACGACGAAATCTGGAAAGTGGCGGAGAAACCTGTTTTGGGTTAGGGAACGGATTTATTTTTTTAACTTAAGCCTTGTAACGGAATCGATGGCAGGGGAGAGGGCTCTCCTTAATCGGGATGGATGCCTAGCATACCTGCCCGTACGGTTCATCTAAGTTGTTGAGGAATGACCCATGAATTAAAAAAAATTATCAAGGCCTATCGGAACGCCAAGGAGCAGGGAAAAAAGACGGTTTTGGCCACCGTGGTCGCCTTGGAAGGCTCTTCGTACCGAAGACCGGGCGTTCGCATGCTTATTACTGATGACGGTACCATGATAGGTGCCGTAAGCGGGGGCTGTGTGGAAAAGGAGATAGCCAGGCAGGCCCAGGGTGTTTTTGCAAGCCAGGTGCCGAAAATGATGACGTACGATGGCCGTTACCGATTGGGCTGTGAAGGTATCTTGTACATTTTAATAGAGCCCTTTGCCCCCGATGAAGCGTTTGTAAGGGCCTTTGATGGCGTTATACGCGATCGAAAGCGTTTTAAGATCGTATCCGCCTTTGCAAAGGAGGAAGGCGAAAATGCCGGTCTAGGTTCCTTCTTTATTTTTGAAAATCAGGAGTTTGGCGCCCGACCGTCCCTAAAAAGGGCCGATGGTGTCCAGTTGTTCGAACAGCTATTGCCGCCGTGCTTCAAACTGGTGATCATCGGTGCGGAGCACGATGCCGTTCAACTTTGTTCCTTCGCTTCCCTTGCGGGATGGGAGGTGACCATTGTCGCCTCGGCCAACGAAGAAAAGAACATTGGCGACTTCCCCGGAGCGGACCATTTTTTCTCCGTTGAACCTGAAACGATGCCCGTGGACATAATCGACGGACAGACCGCCGTGGTATTGATGACGCATAGTTACGTACGCGACCTTAAATACCTGTTGGCCATTAAGGAGACCGAACCTGTTTATTTCGGACTTCTCGGTCCGGCCACCAGGCGCGAAAGGCTTTTGGACGAATTCATCGAATATTATCCCGAGGTGTCGGACAGTTTCTTCGATCGGGTCTATGGCCCCGCCGGCTTGAACATCGGGGCCGAAACGGCACAGGAAATCGCCATATCCATCATATCGGAAATCCTTTCCGTTACCCGAAAAACCGAACCTATGATGCTTAAGGACAAATCGGGTAGAATTCACAGTTAATGCCGCATTCAACAAAACAATTTCCCGTTCTAATTTTGGCGGCAGGTGCATCATCGCGTATGGGCCGGCCCAAGCAACTACTTTCTTGGAAAGACACGACCTTGTTGGGGCATGCCATAAAAAATGCCCAAGCCAGTAGATGCAGCGACGTGGTTGTGGTCTTAGGGGCCAACTACAAGGCCATAAGGGCCGGATTGGACCAAAACGGTTTCGAAATTGTGGTAAATACCCATTGGAAAAAAGGCTTGGGAAGTTCCATAGCCTATGGAATGGAATACCTGGTGGAACAAAAAAACGATATGGACGGGGTCCTGATTATCTTGGCCGACCAACCGCTTATCGATTCGAAATACCTGAATACCTTGATCGATCTGTACGACGGTGATACCAGCACGATTGTGGGTACCCGATACAAGGGCGGTACAGGTGTTCCGGCCTTGTTCGGAAAAATGCATTTTAAGGAATTGATGGGGTTGAATGAAGATAGTGGGGCCAAGGCGATCATTAGGAACCACAAGTATAAGGTCTTGGCGGCCGACCCTGGGGGAACGGCCATCGATATAGACACGGAATCGGAATATATAAAATTAAGCAATCAATTAGATAAAACCAGTTAATTTGATGAATTTCAATAATATATGTATGTTTTGTGTTCTTGCCTTTTTGTTGGTTTACCCAGCTGGGGCACAGGAAATGGGCTTTGAGGAATACAACCCTGAATCGACTTTGGTGGTTCCGGAAAACAAGGTGACAAGGGCCAAATTTCCCTTTGTTGATATCCACAGCCATCAACGCAATATGTCGCCCGGGCGGCTAAAGGAATTGGTCGGGGATATGGACAGGCTGAACGAGGCCATTATGGTGAACCTCAGCGGTGGGTCCGGTGCAGGTTTGGTCCAAATGGTGCAAAATATCGAAGAAAACTGTCCGGGTCGCATCGTTGTCTTTGCCAATGTCGATTTCGATGGCATCGGTAGCCCGGGGTGGACCGAAAAGGCGGTGGCCCAGTTGGAAAAGGATGTCGAGAACGGGGCGAAAGGCTTGAAGGTCTTTAAGAGTTTGGGACTCCGCTATACCGATAACCAGGGCAAAAGGGTGGCGGTCGATGACGAAAGACTCGACCCTATCTGGGCGAAGTGCGGAGCATTGGGTATTCCCGTTTTGATCCATTCGGCCGACCCCAGATCGTTTTGGGACCCTATGGATGCAAAGAACGAAAGATGGCTCGAGCTTAAAACCCATCCGCGACGAAAGCGTTCCGATACGGATCCCGCCCCTTGGCAGCAGATCATCGATGAGCAGCACCGCATGTTCAAGAAACACCCGAATACCCAGTTTATCAATGCCCATATGGGCTGGTATGCCAACAACCTGCAAGAGTTGGGCAGGCTGTTGGATGAAATACCCAATATGAGCGTGGGCATCGCGGCCGTAATCGCCGAACTGGGTAGACAGCCCAAAAATGCACGGGAGTTTTTTATCAAGTACCAAGACCGTATCCTTTTTGGAAAGGACAGTTGGAACCCCGACGAATTTCCGACCTATTTTAGGGTCTTGGAAACCGAGGACGAATACTTCCCTTATTACAAGAAATACCACGCCTTTTGGGCCATGTACGGCCTTGGCCTGCCCGACGAAGTGCTGAGGAAAGTCTACTACAAAAACGCCCTGAAGCTCGTTCCGGGCTTAGATCCCTCGCGCTTTCCCAAAGGGTAGGGGGCCTTCGAATTTAGTAAAGGCTTAACGAAGTTTTTTTGGTAGAACTTTCAAAAGATTCGAACTTGTAGGGATAATTCCCTAAAATCTTAAGTATGTGTACCGCCAAATGTCATATTGTACCGCCCCATATTCTCGAAGAACTTGCCAAAAGGGGCAGTTTGAGTTGCAAAAGAACGCTTAACGATACCGGTAGGATACGCGAGCGCCGTCAGAACGCCTTGAACTATTTATTGTCGAGGGCCCAGGAAGCGGGTGAAGGAAAGCGTTTCGTATACGATTGCAAAACGCAGTACGAACAACGGGTCGCCTTGGTACGCCAAGAAGGGGAAGACCCCGTGGCCGATGAAGCGGCCAATAAGGCTTACGATACCTCGGGCTTTGTACGCGATTACTTCAGGAATACCTTTGGACTGAACTCGATCGACGACAACGGCCTCGATATTATTTCGAACATTCACTATGGGGTGGCCTATAACAATGCTTATTGGGACGGGGACGAGATGACCTATGGCGATGGGGATGGTCGGGAATTTACCAATTTTGCGGGTGCCATTGATGTTGTGGCCCACGAATTGGCGCATGGGGTAACCCAGTTTTTGGCCAATTTGGAGTACCAAAGCCAACCCGGTGCCCTGAACGAGCATTTTTCCGATGTCTTCGGAACGGTCGTCAAGCAAAAGTACTTGGGGCAAGATGTATCGGAGGCCGATTGGTTGATCGGCGATAGCGTGGTGACCGAGGCCTTTCCCGGAGTGGCCATACGTTCGATGAAGGCACCGGGTACGGCCAATGATTTCGATACCCAGCCCGACCATATGGACAACTACTACAACGGAACGGCCGACAATCAGGGCGTGCATATCAATTCGGGCATACCCAACAAGGCTTTTTACCTAAGTTGTATGGAAATCGGTATCGACGACTGTGCCCTAATCTGGTTCGAAACCTTAAGGGCGCTATGGAGAACGGCCAATTTTAACGATATGCTCGAGACCTTGGTCAATACGGCCCAAAGCTTGGCGGACGAGTCGCGGGTCGCCGAAAATGCGGTCGAGGCCGTAACGGCCAGTTTTGCCCAAGTGGGCCTAACTCGAACGGTAGTTTAGATGAAATATAAGATAGAAATAACGGGCGGGTTTACGGGCATTCCGAAGTCTTATGAAGGTGAATTGCCCCTGAAGGGGGCGGAAAAGAAAGAACTGCTCCGTACCTTACGGTCACCTTCGGTCGGCAACGAAGCACTTCGCGACGGGCAACATTACAGCCTATCGTTCGAGGACGGCGACAAAACCTACGCTGCGGCCTTCGCAGAGCATAGCCTACCTCGCGAATTAAGGGAGCTGATAGACCGACTTATCGTATCCGGTTGAGCTTGTGGTACGGATCGAAAAAGGTCCGTCAGGTTGTGGTCGAACCTAGTGCTCCTTGCGGGAGGCACCGTTTTCCAACTTGCCGTAATCCTGAAAAATTCCGCAAGAATATTCCTTTTTGATAAGCGATTTTTTTTCTTGCTTCTTTTTTTTGGCCAATACTTCGATTTCAGGTGATAAATAGCCCATAATCCTGTTTTTTTTAATGACTCTTGTTAAACGCTCGACATATCGTTTTGTTGTGGCAATTCGATATGCTGTTCAAATTATAGGACAAATTTAGGGCAGAAACGGTTTATAATGTAACACTTTACAAAAATTTTGTGATTCTTTAGCGCTGGGTTTAAATACCTGCGGATTTACGGTCGAACCGGGTGAGGAAGGCGTACCTATAAAACCACCAATTGCTTTTCTATATAGCTCTGTACCATCATCCAGTTCATCTTTAAGACCAGGGCGGCCGAGGGAATGTTGTCATCTTCGATGGCCGAGATGATGGCGTCGTGCTGGTCGTTGGAATTGTAATGAAAGGAGTCGTTGGCCATAAAGGCCCTTTCGTAGAAAAAGATGCGGGTCTTTAAATCCTTCAAGATTTGTTGAAAGACCTCGTTTTTGTAATTTTTGGTAAGCAGGCGATGGAACTCCATATAGGCGGTCAGGCGTTCGAGGGCGGTGCGTGCACCGGCAACCACATCGCGCTGTCTTTTGAGCTGCGCTATGGTCGTGGCATCGAATTGCGACTCCTCAAGGGCCAATACCTCGAGGTGGGCGACCAATTCGTAAAGGTTTTTGGCCTCTTCGGGACTGACCTTGGCGATGATGAATCCGCGGTTGGGTATGGCCTTTACGATATGCGATTGCTGTAATTGGGTCAGGGCCTCCCTGATAGGGGTTACACTAACGCCGATGACCCTTGATACCGCGGCCAGGTTGATGTTCTGTCCGGGCTGCAAACTCCCTTTTTGCATCTCTTTCAACAAATACTCCCTTACCTTGTCCCTATAGATCATAGTTGCCCCTTATTAATTATATCGTATACGATTCACAACGTAAAGAAAGTCAAAAAAAGTATATCAATCGGTATGGAAGTGACATTGTTTCCGATTTTGTATGATCCAAAAAAGTAATGTTATTCGTACTTTCTTATGGGATTAATCCTTTTTAAGGGGGAGTTTGTCCAATTTCCTTGTTTCCAAATACTAAATGGGCAGCCCTTCCGTTCATACCGCATAACCCTAAAATATTGAATATGCATAACTTGATTCTTAATGTGAAACGATTTTTGGTCCTGACGACCGGGGCCTTTGTTGTTTTTAGTTGTTCGGACGACGCCGATGAAGGCAACGATTTCGACAACGAGGGAAAAGTTACCTCGACCGAATTGAAGACCATTCTTGAAACCGAGAGCGTTACCGGCGCTACGGATCAATTGGTTTCCGAGTTGTACGGGTCTTCCGGTAAAAGTGGAAAAACCGGAAAAACCGATGAAGGATGTTACACCGTTTCCTATTCGGAAACCGGCTATACCTTAAGCTTTGACGATTGTACCATTGAGGACGGGGGAGAGCAGCTAAGTGGCTCGATGACCGTGGTCTACGGTGGCGATGACGACGAATATGCCTTTTCGGTTACTTATGACGAGTTGCGGGTAGGTAAGTCTTATGTCGACGGTACAAGGAAATTTAAAATCTATAGTGAGGAAGAAAGCCAATCTGTTAGCTGGATCGTTGATAGTGACTTGATGGTTACCTTGGAGGATGGAACCGAGGTCGATGAAGAAGGGACGAAAACCATGTCGATCGTATTTAACGACGACTTTAGTGAAAGTGTGTTGACCGTAGACGGCAAATGGGTATTGAAAATCGACGGGAATACCTATTCGGTCGACATTACCGAGCTATTGGAAGCCCAATTCGGATGTGATTATATCGGTAAGGGCGTTATGGCCCTCACCAAAAACGGACTCGAAGTCGATGTCGATTTTGGGGATGGCGATTGCGATGCCATAGCCACCGTAATATATCCCGATGGCACCGAGGAGGAAGTTTCCCTTGAGGATTAAGGCTCCTTTATCATTTAATATACTGGGCGGAACATGTATTTGTTCCGCTTTTTTTGTGGCAGTTGACCAGGTACGCTGCACTTCTTCCCTATGGCCCGTACGTTCGAATCGCCAAGGCTTACAAGGTCTTTAAGTATTCGAGCAGGGCCGTGCGTTCGGCTTCGGTAAGGTGGTCGGCAAAGGTATGTCCCCCATTGCCATAACCCTTTTGGGTCGTATCGTAGGTGTTTTTGTCCGTTTTTTGGTTTTCAATGGTGTACTTCCAACCCAGGTTTTGGGTATCGTAGTCCTTACTATCAAAACTTCTCCTCCAGTACGTGGGTCTTTCGGAACTGTTGAGCACCTCCGCAAGGGTAGGTACGGAACCGTTGTGAAAATAGGGTGCGGTCGCCCAAATGCCGTCGAGCGGGGGGGCGACGTAACCTCCTTCTGCCAAGACTTCCAAAGGTTCGGAGTAGCTGCCGAACCAGCCGTTGTTGAACCAATCGATAAAATAATCGTTGATTTCCGATGGGGCCGTATAGTGCAGGGAGAGTTCGGGATCGGTACCTATCGTATTCAACGCAACCAAAAGGTTCGGATAACTTTCGTCTTCACCATAGGTGCCGTGGCACTTTACGCAATTGTCCCCAAAGATTACCTTTCCTTGGGCGCTTAGCCCGGTATCGATGTCATACGGATAGGGAGGGGGCTCCAGACTATAGATATAGGCGAGCATATCGGGCATTTTTTCATCCACTTCCTGGGCCTTTTCAATTTCTGTCATGGTGAGCAGCGAAGAGCCGATGAACGATTTGCAAAAATCCTTCCTGCCCAGTCCGGTGTAGAACAGGGCGTTCTTTTTCTTTAGCAACCACCAGGCAGGCACATCGGTGGGGATAACCTCGTCGCCGACCTCGACAAGGGGATCGTCGGACCACTCCAAGGTATTTTTATCACGGTGGGAAATAAGGACTTGGGTAATCTTATCGGCGGGATTGGCCCCCCTTGTTTCGGTCATGGTCTTGGGGCCGATGGCCAAAATACCCTTGCGAAACTGGTCGTAGGCTTCCCATTCCTTACTGTCTTCCCCGTATATCAAGGCGATAACGGAGCTTGCCGTAGCAATGGTATTGGCCCTGTTCGAAGTGTAATCGGAGGAATGGTTGCCCAGTCCGATTATGAGTTCGTCGTTCAGGAAGTCGGCGTGGCAGGCCATGCAATTGGGCGAAACGACCCTTGTGCCGTTCGAGGCGGTGGCGGTCGTGTAATCGTAGACGATGACGGCATTGTCTCCCGTTCTGCCCAACAGGTTGTCGGAAGATTCGCCATTGGCCGCGATATAGGCGTTGTAAGGCACACCACTGCTCATGTATTCCCCCGATACCAAATACTGGTAACCTGTACTTGGGTCGCCCTGGCGCTGGGTGGAAGGCGGTATGGCATCTACCTCCAATATGGTATCGGGATCGGGATCTGGCACCGGATCGGGAGTAGGCGTTTCGGTATCGGGCGCAAGGGGCCCATCGCCATCGCTTGAGCACGAAAGGAAGGTCGTTGAAAAGGCTAATACGACAAATAATGTACGAAAACGGTTCAAAATGTTGTTTTAAATTTATTAATTTGAAAACCAATTGTTTAAACCAAATCTACAAATTAATTTTAGCAATGGCACCAATGCCTCTATTATACCCACTTTCTTCGATTAATGGCCCTTTGCCCCGACCAAGGGGAACGTTCCGGTCCGAATCCGGCTATTTTATTCCACATAATTTAAACATTTGTTAAAGCCCATAATCGGAAATAACACAATTTGTACCTTGCGTTTTTAAAACGCAGCGCTCCCAAAAAAATAATGAATGGAGTGTTAACCTTAATCTCAAACAATATGGACTTACTACATAGAGCTGCTGATTTTGAAAACAGAAAATGGTCGGGAATGACCACAAGCGACAGGATCAATGCATCTCGTGAAGCCAAGGAACTCATTCTTTCGATCAACGAAGTTTATAAGACCACCAAGGATGAATCGCTTATGGACGTAATGAAAAGGCTTACCGCAATAAAAAGAAAAATTGAAAAGCGTTTGAACGCCAAATTGTAGTTGGGCAATTGCCCGATATCGGCTAACTTCTAGACCATCAACAACTTATTTTTTTTCCGCGATCATTAGGGATCGAAGCCAACAGGGCATTATTCTCCCGGTCAATGCCCTTTGCGATATTTCTTTGCCTAAAATCCATTAAAGGATCAAATAATTTGCATACCTTATAGGCATAAAGCAAAATTAAAGAATGGCAAGATCGCAACAGACTTATAACAAGACGGAAAAAGAAAAAAAGCGTCTTAAAAAAAGAGAGGAAAAACAGAAGAAAAAAGAGGCCAGAAAGGCCGAGGCCAAGGAGGGTAGTGGAATTCCCTTTGCCTATGTAGACCATAACGGCAATTTGGTGGACACTCCGCCCGACCCGTCCGAAAAGGTCAAAATCGATGCGGAAAGCATTGTAATCGGTATTCCCAAAAAAGAAGAGGGAGACGAAGAGGAATTCGATCCCGTTCACAAGGGCAAGGTGTCGTATTTCGATTTCTCAAAAGGCTTTGGTTTTATCATCGACTCGGAAGACCAAGAGAAATATTTTGTACATGTCAGCGGGTTGATCGATGAAATCGATATTGACGACAAGGTCTCTTTCGAGCTTGAGAAGGGCATGAAGGGCATGAATGCCGTTCGGGTAAAGAAGATCTAGTTCCGAATACCTTACGGATAGCGTACACTTACCAAACCTTATTACTTCACATTAAAACCTTGAAGCTTTTCGACCTGTCCGGGCTGAAGTCCTTCGAGCACGATTGTTCCTACCCTGATGCGGACCAAGCGTAGGGTGGGAAATCCTACGGCTGCCGTCATCTTGCGTACTTGGCGAAATTTACCCTCGGTTAAGGTGATGCTTATCCATGAAGAGGGGCGGTGCGCGCCTATGCGCAATTTCGGACTCGCCTCGGGCAAGTGCGGGGCTTCGATCCGTGTTATCGCACAGGGTCGGGTAATGTGTTTTTTTCCAAAAAGACCTATTTCAATACCCTTGCGCATTTGGTTTAGGGCCTCATCGGTGATGGGTCCGTCGACTTGGGCGTAATACTCCTTTTCGATACCTGAGCGGTTGATGGTATCGCTAAGTTTTCCGTCGGTGGTCACCAACAATAGGCCTTCCGACTTTTCATCGAGGCGGCCAATGGGCATACTGTTGGGAGGGAAGTCGAAAAGTGCGCTCAAAAAGCGCTTTTTGCGCAATTGGACCGGGTCATTGGAGCTCAATTGGCTCAACATTCCGAAAGGTTTGTAGAGTCGGTAATGGCTGTGGGCGCTGTCGGGCGCTATCGGGGTATTACACATCGAGTATCTCCTTGGCCCGATTGCTGATCCGGTTCCGTGTTTCCTGGGTAATGTATTTTTTCTGATCGATCTGCTGGGGCTGGTCGGCCGCACAAAAGTAACTGTGTATGCTGCGCCGGGTCTTGGATGTCGTATTGGTTGTACCGCCATGCCATACGTGGGAATTGAAAATAAACACCGACCCGGCCGGGGCATTGATCAAGATCTCCTCGGGGTGGGGTAGGTAGGGATCTTTCAGAACCTCATCGGGCAACCTGTCCGATTTGTGCGTGCCCGGAACGATGCGCGTGGCCCCGTTTTCAGGGGTAAAGTCATCGAGCAACCAAATGGAGTTGCACACCTTGTAGGCTTGGTCTACTACTGCGTTTTTGTAATCTACGTGCAGCTTTTGCAAACCCTTGCCCGGTTTGGCGGCCCGGTAGTTCAACGAAGACAGCTTGTAATCGTTGCCCAACACGGCGGCTATACCGGCCAATACCTTGGGGTGGGTGTAGAACACGTCGAACACGGCCCCTTTGTTGACCAAATCGGCCAAGCGATGGGCGCCTTCTTCCTTGGGGTGGCGTATGTACTTCGATTCGGCCAGTTCGGATCCCGCATTTTCACCCTCTTCGACCAGCAGTTCGTCAATTCTGTTGTTTATGGCGCCTACCTCTTCATCGGTCAGTAGTTGGCCGAGATCCAGATAGCCGTTCTCTTCGAGAAACCCAAGTTCATCCTTAGAAAGCATGCTCTGTTATTTTTAGTTCAATTTACACAGCCCGATCAAAAATCGCAATTTATACAAGTGCCTTGCCTTGTCGCCAAGCCATCGTCGTTGCCTTAGAGCGACGCAGCCGTTCCCAATACCGCCAATCCGGCAAAAACAAGCAAGAGCAAAATAAGTCCCAGAAAGGAAATGATAACTCCGGCAATGGCGAGTCCACGCGGCTTTTTGAATAGTCCGATAATCGAAAGGATAACCCCAAGGAGCCATAGGATCCATCCTAAAAACGGGATCCATCCCAAGAACAGGGCGATCAGGGCCAACACGAAGCCCGCGGTCCCCGTGCCGTTCGACTTGCTTTCTTGCCGGGTTATTATAATGGTTTGCCCTTGCTTATCTTTTTGATTTTCATTTGCCTGTGAAGCGTCGTTCATAATCGGTTCAATTAATTGTTATCCCAAGTCCTAAAATGCCGGACCTAGGCTACAGGTGATTCCGGTTGGCAAGGTAATATAATTCAAGAAAAGGGTTCAAAGCAATCGTAGTTACGTTGCCTGAAAATCTTACCTTCCTTAAACTCAAAAACTTGGGCGAAGTAGGCCACCATCTGTCCGCCGGCCTTGATCGCTCCCACAGGTACGGCCAATGTCCCGCGCCATACGCATTCGAGTACTACCGTATGGCCCGATGGGAGTAGGTTTTTTATTTCGTAGCTTTCCTTTGAAAGTATTTTGGCCCCTTTCTCCGAAGCCTCTTTTAACTCCTGCAAGCTTCGGGTGGTAGTTTGTTTCGTCAAGGCATTGGGAAACTCGATCTGTTGCGCTTCGGGATGGTAAAAACGGTCAAGCTCATTTGATGACTTGCGGTTCTCCAACATTTTCAAAAATTCAATTACCGTCTTTTCGTTTGCCGTAATGTCCTCTTTTTTCATAACCTTTAACTTTATTTATTTTGGGTCCGACTTTTTCGTGCATTCCACTCCCTTGCCAGTAGGGCATAGACCAAGTCGTCGACCCATTCTTCGTGAAAAAAAAAGCCTTCGACAAAATGGGCCTCCTTTCTAAAGCCCAATCGTTCGATGAGTTTGATGGAACTTGGATTGTTCGGGTCAATGTGGGCGGTAATCCGGTGCTTGCCCAAGGTGTTGAACAAATAGTCCACTACGGCCGACAAGGCTTCGGTAGCGTATCCTCTCCCGCGAAAGGCTTTATGGAGCGTGTAACCGATTTCCGCCTGTCCATGTTGGGGGTCATTGGCCGGAAAATGGATTCCAATATCGCCGATCAACCGATTTGTTGCCCTTTCTATGATACCCAGCTGAAACCATGTGCCGGGAACATTGACAAGGGGCGAGGAGTGGACTATAAAGTTTTCAATATCGTCTACCGACTTTGGGACCAGGCTTAAGTACTTGTAGGTGTCCGGGTCGCTGCGATAGCTGAAAACCGATTCCTTGTCATCGATGCACAGGGGCCTAATATGTAGTCTACTGGTGTTTCGGTTCATTGATCTTATGATATGCCCCATGGCAAAGGCGTAAAACGGATAGCCCAAGGGAAGGGGACTTCGGGCTTTTTGGGCCGACCCGTCCTATACAATGCCGCTGGCACCGTTTTGCCCTGCGCTTTCCTTGCCTAAAAATAGGAAATTTCCGAAAAAAGGTAGGGGTAAGAGGGGACTCCCGCAGGGGTGTTTTGATTTTATGGTATACGGGGTCGCTTACCCGTTATGTATATCCTTCAAAAATTGCGTCCAAATGGTATTTTTAAAACGCTCCTTGAATATTCCAAAATGTCCGATGGTATCGGCTTGGAAATCGGCTGGGGCTAAATGTACCGATTTTCTTCTTGCATTCTTATATTTCCCGGTCATCCATTCGACCGCAGCTTTGGGTGCAAAATCATCATCGTCGATGCTATAGGCGGTCATGTCAGCCTCTATGGCTTCGTAGAATGTGTTTTTTATCGACTTGTCGCTAAAAATATAGTCGCTATTCTTGCCCCAATTCCGCCATTGGTTGGCGACATTTTTGGGCAGGTCTTCCATTCCGCTGATTTTCTTTGACTTTAGATAACCAAAGGTCGCGATCAGGAATGGAAAAAGAACATACCAGTTCAACCACATTTTTATCCTTGCCATCCCTTTCCAGTGCTTCCAATAACCTGATTGCGCTGCCACCAAAACTATTTTGTCCAATTGACATGACGATTGGGCAAGTCCGATCAATTGGCCTCCAATACTATGCCCAAGTATGGCCTTCCTTGATTTTGGGTAGTTGTTTATAACGTATTGTATGATGCGTTCCAAATCATTGCTGCCCCAATCGGCGGCATTGGTTTTTACTTCTTGGATCGGTTTTTTCAAGGAACGACCGATACCCGTATAATCGAAGGTGATAACCGTAATCCCATTATGCTGGGCATATTTGGCGAATTTAAAATAGTACTCCTGCTTTACTCCTGTAGCCGAGGCAATAATTAAAACGGTCTCACTGCCATGGGCGTCGAACAACGTTGCCGACAATCTTTTTGAATTATATGGTATTTCAATTGCTTTCATTTTTTAACGACAACTATGGGCCACGACCATGGGTAGTTGGGGGCAGAGCGCAACTTGGTCAGCTACATACCCATTAGAAAACCCTTGCGGATTTTTAGAAGCGGACTGGAATAAGCAGTTACTTAGAGCCGTTGCGCTGGTAGCACAAGTTATAAAAAAAAGGGGGTGGGCCATGGCCGATCGGATTTTGGATAGCGATTTGGGGTATTCCCGGAAATAGGGGTACCCAGAAAAACGATTCGCCCACGTGCCGTTGGGACTATGGGCCAGATGCTGAAAAAGCACCTTGACCTTTCGAAAAAAGATCCAAAAAGCGGGTGTAGAGGTCGTTAACTATGGACTTGGACGACTTTCGCCGTTCAAGGTCTCACCATCGGGTTTGACCCAATATTCCCTTTCCTTCGGTTTTTATTACCAAATGTTCCCTTGGATTAGTTTTTAGATACAACACCAGAAAGGTACTATCGTTATTGATTCTAAATTCACCAAATTTCACTTTTCCTTTGTACGCATTGTTTTGGTCATCGTAATATATATAATTGGCCATGGTAACATTATGCTTATTAAAAACGCCCAGTTTTCCGCTACCAGATTTTTTTTCCATGCTGTAGAATTCAACCTTGGCAGTGGTTCTTATTCCTTTATCAAACAGTCTGTTTTCCATTGCTTTGTCCGGTAAGTAATGAAAAAAGACAAGGCACCAGATAGGAGAAGTAATTAAAAGCGCAAGAAGGACCATTTCAATTTTATCTGAGATATTTGATAAGGACATTTTGTGTATTGGTATTATTCTTGGTATGAACTTCATCTAATTTGAAGCAAAAATCGGTAAAGTCAATCTAATATTCATTTGGCATTATAAGGTTCTTGTTCTGGTATGATGGTTATCAACCCCCTTATTTTTTCCAATACGTTTTACCTTTAAAGTGTTACTTATTTTAAGCTTTTTTTCTTCCTATACCCCTTTAATTTAGCAATTCCGGCCAGCCGGGCAAGTCATTCTGGCGGGGCGGATTTCCCCGACTTGCTTCGGGATAATCAAATCCGTCGATACGAGCGGAGCGAACTGGCGCAAGCAATTTCCAGTTATGTATTGTTAGCAACTGCTATTTTTCCACGCGTTCCGTTTTTCCGCTTTTTTATATAATTTTTTTAGTCGTTTTTCAATTTCCCGATATGCTTTGCGATATTGTTTTTCGGTCCATTCGGCTCCCAGACAATTCACATCTTTATCAATCATTATCAAATTCAGGGTCCGAGTCGGTTTTTCAATTTTTATTTTGTCAGTTGTCAGTCCAATCATTTGAAATTTCAAAGTGTCGTTTTCCGTTGCGCTTATTTCATAACGACCATTTCGGTCTGATATAGACTCCGCTCCACTATTTAGATTTGTAATTTTTACTCCGAATAAACAAGTCAGTTTTTCATCCACTATTTTTCCGCTCAAATTTGTTCCAATTTGAGCAAAAGTCAAATTAGAAATACCTATTAATATTATGAGCGGAATTTTTTTCATAGTTATGGTTGTTGCCAACTTGTTAGGATATGCGTAGTGGCCTTAGGTGAACGAAGAATTTAGTTGTTTTTTTACCATAGGTCTATGTTTTGGACAGGTTTATATTTAATAATGGTACATGCCCAACTCATCAAAGTCCTTTATTTCAGAAAGTTTTAGCAGCTTTTCTATTTCAATCGTATTCCAGGTTTCCTTAAAAATTTCATCACCGCCTTCAGCGTTTTCATTGGTGTTCTCTTTGGTCAATTTCTTTTTTGCTACAAAATTGATACTGGTTTCTTTCGTTATGATCGGTCCGCGATTGCTGCTGGCATCGAATCCGATCAATTCAAAATTTTCATTTTGATAGCGGAAGGTGTAGGTCCAATAGCCATACCTGCCGTGTGCATAGTGGATGAACATTTTTCCGTCCCTGATGTCAATTGATAATTCGGGAGGAAAATAAACCCCGCCATCCTCATTTTCAGACGAAAAACAGTCGTAATTTTTATCGGCAAGCCTATACCCATCTTTGCTTTTAAACAATACAATTATTCCCCGTCTATTTCTGTCGACCATTTTGTCGAAGCGGTTTTTAACCACATTATTCGTGTCCGTTTTTTTGATGAGTAGCACAAGATCCTCCTGTCCGTCTTTATTCAGGTCCCCAAAATAGGTTTCAAACTCCATATATCCTTTCGGAATAAAGTCCTTTGGCCCGCTCTCCTGTGCTCTGCCCCCAAGAATTATCAGCATAAAAACGGGTAGTATTTTTAAAATCCTGTTCATTGGGTTGCCCATTTGCAGTAGTTGGTTTTATTCGTCTATATTGATCCTATTGCCATCGGTGTTATGCGTTTTGGATTAAATCCTTTACCTTTTTAATCCCGCAGCCTAGTACAAAAATACGGGTTCGCCGGTCTTGGCTTCCGCCATAGGGAATTTTGTCGGTCACGTAGGCAACACCACGTTTTTTTAGTTCGCTTACTATTTCTTCGACTTCCTTGTCGCATTTGTACATGCCGATATAATTTCTGTTCGCATGCTCGTCGGATTTGATCTGATGTAGGGCATGTGCAACGGCTTCCTTTTCGGTGGCAAAAATTTCCAATACCTGTTTATGGCCACGCTCCGTATAAAACCATTGAAAACGGCCGCCGTTTTTTTCGAGTCCATAGCCTTCGTAAATCGCATTTCCACTAATGCTATACCCATGCATGGGGTAGCAGTTATCCTTTAGCCACTTTTCGAGTTCCGAAATGGTTTCTATATCCGTTTCCCTTTTCAAATCGCATAGCGTTTCAAATACACCTGTGTGCATTTTTATGTTATGGCGAGGACTAATGTAATGGATTTTGGGATGTTTGGGAAGCGATTTTGGTAGTTGGAGATCAAGTCTCCGCGATGTGCCGGGATGGGGTGCCCTAATGGGAATGATATATGTCATAGGGTATACCCTTGACTTTCAGTAGCTTTAGATGTAAATCCATCTAAAAACTGATAAAATGGACAAAATCAATAGCAAAACGCCCCCAAAAACCTACTGGATTTTAATACTCGTATCCGTACTTGTAGGATACCTGCTCTTCGTCGTTTTAAAAGACGAATTTAGTGTACAAAGCCTTGTCTTTTTATCGGGCATTCCCTTTTTGTTGTTTGTTGCCGGGATTTTCGGTTTGTTATGGCCCAAGATCAAACCCACTGGCGATGCGATATATATTACCCACGCCCTGTGGGTCGGGCTGCTTTTTATCGTCCTGTTCTTTATCCATGTTTGGATCATCCTACCCCGTATGTGTCCGGATTTCGGCGCATGTCTGGGGATTTAGGTCCCAGGTGAGTTTTGGGGCGCAAGGGCAACACTGCTTTTGGTATGGGCCCATGTCCAATAAAACGGTTTGGTCCCTTTTAAGATTAGCCTTGGGTGCTTGTCATGGTGTTTACCACTACAATTATATAATCTGCAATATCCGCTCTATCCTCAACAGAAAGTTTTTCCCATTCGGACTGAGAAACGGTCGTAATGGACTTAATCTCCAAACCCGGCTGAATTTTATTGATCCACCATATAATGCCTTGATCATAATTGGAATGGTAGGATCCCTGAAAATGCAATAAGAGATCGCCCTTGTTAAAATTCTTAAGTGAAAAATGGGCCATCGTGGCATCTTTGGCCGCTTGGGCCATTTGCATGTTTAACATATTGGGCGGCACATGCCCCCCCATATTACTGGCCATTTCCGCATAGGCCTTGACCGTCGGGTCGAAGTGTTTTTTTAGATCCGGCCCGATGAGTGCCTTTGCTTCGGGACTTAGTATTTCAAGGGCATCGAATCCCTTCTTACTTATCATGGATGCATAGCGCCTGGGTATGTTCGTGGCAATGAACCGCAAAGCATTCTCCTTGGCGAATTCCACCAAAGGTCTGTAATCGGTATTATAATTACTCCACAATTGGGTTATTTCCGGAATCATTTTAGATTCTGCATAGAAGCCCTGTAGGTATTCATCGAGCACCAATTGGTTTCCGCTCTCGAACATTTCGGCCCCCAAAAACAATTTTGTTCCTTTTATATCGAACAAACTTTTACCGACCTCCAGTTCCAACCAATGCGAAATAGGGTTAAAATGATATTCCCCAAAAAAGACCATATCGCCGGTGGCCAGATCTGAGATCATATGGTCATAATTTACGACCTCCCCAGTATTTTTATACAATTGGTAGGCCGGCTTGCCTTGTGCTGATCCTTTTTCCACAAAAAATAGGGCCAATAAGAGCGCTAACGTTATTATATATCTCATAGTTGTTATGTATTTAATTTATATTCTATTCCCGTTTTGATCGTAGTACAATACCTCTCCGAATTTTTCGAGCTTTCCCTTTAGTTCCGACACCTTGCCGGATATGGTTATTACGCACTTAAAGGGATCGATGTACTTCTGGGCCATTGCCTTAACATCTTCGATGCTTACATCGTAGTATTGCCTTACCTTATTCTGTAGATAATCGTCAGGTAGGCCATAAACGTCTTTCTGCATGGCAAAAGTTATATACGATATTGGGGCAATGGGGCTTAAAGACCTCGTATATTCCCCAATTAAACTGTTTTTGGCAATTTTCAGGTCCGATACGCTGACATCTTCGTTTCTTAGCCGCAGCATTTCCAAAATAATATTTTCTACGGCATAGGCCGTTTGCTCATTGCGTACATCGGTAGCTACCGATCCCGTACCCCCGGCTACCGAACTGCCCACCGAAGATCTTATGTAATAGCAAAGTCCCTTATCTTCTCTCAGGTTTTTGTATAAATAGGACAATTGGCTTTCCCCAAAAATTTTATTTAGAACTTGCAGCTTTATATCGTCTTCGAAATAGGTATAAGCGTCTCCCAAGTGCCATTTGAACGAAATTTTGGACTGTACGGCGTCGGGCACATCCTTCACCACTATTTTTCTGCTTTTAATAATTGACACTTTCTGTTCCACGGTATTTTTTTTCACGTACTCGGCACCCGCTTTCCAATCCCCAAAATAACGTGTCATCAGCGCACGGCATTCCGATTCTGAAAAATCGCCTACGATCACCACTAATGAATTGTTTGACAAAATCCGGTCGTTCTTATAATCATAAACATCCTGAACGGTCAGTCCCTTAAAATTGGGGTCTAGCCTAGTTTTGGTTTTCCCTTCCTCTTTTTTGGCCCCAAAAAGCAATGAATCGACAAGGGCATCCAAAGAGAATTTACGCAATGGCCGTGACAATGGCTTTTTGGTCTTTTTTTTACGGTCTAAAAATTCCTTATGTCTTTCACTGATAGTTTCTTTCGCGATAATAGGGTGCAACATGAGGTCTCTATACGCATCCAGTAAATCGTCTATATCTTTCTTCATCCCTTTGACCGTGCCACCATAGGTATTTACATTGATCATGGCAGGGTAGGTGTTCTCCATGGAATCTATCTCATGGTTTGGATATTTTTTAGATAGCTTGTTCGAATAGGCCGATCCCAAAACCCGTTTCTCGGCCAATCGTGTTTCTTCATCCAAGCTCGGTGATTCGATATTGACGGACATCGTAAATTTCGGATAGTCTTTTACAGGGGCCAAATACACTCGAAGTCCGTTATCCAATACTATAGGAATTAATTTTCCTATATTCAATTGTTGGGGTGTATCCGCTTCTGGGGGTACGGTTCGGTTTACTTGGGCATGGCCCAAAAAACCGCAACAAACAAATAATATAAATAGATGTAATTTTTTCATTTTATGGAATCATTCGGGATGATAACTCATGACAATGCGCCTATCGGTATCAAGATATTTTTTTGCCACACGTTGTATATCACTGCTTGTCACTTTTTCAATATCACTTATAAGGGCTCTTATATCTGAAGTGTTTTTATGTAAATGATAATAGTTGGTCACCTTGTCCGCAAAGGTCTGTGCATCGTAAAAAATATCGATATAGGTAGCAATGAATTGTTTTTTGGCCCGCTCCAACACCATAGGGTCTACAGGTCTTGTCTTTAACAGTTCAAATTGTTCGTTTATCCTTTGCAATGCATAAGCCCCGCTTTCTCTTGTTTTTACTTCGGCCTTAACGTTCAAGGTTCCTACTTTTTCCCAAAAACTTGCAGAAGCACGTAAACGATCAATAACGGTATCTTGTTTTGTTTTTAGATTGTTCTCGAAATAGGAAAAATCACTGTTTCCCGATAAAATGGAGGTTATTATTTGCATAACAGGGGCATCTGCACTGCTTTGGGACATTATAGGGTAGGCAATCTCTATAGATTCGTTCTGTAATCCCTTAACCGTTATATCCGTATGGGGGTCCGATATCGAAGGCTTTTTAAATTTTTTGGGTCTTTTAATTTTTTCTCCCTTCGGAATATCCTTAAAATAGAGACTCACCCATTTTTTGGTATCTTCTATATTGATGTTGCCCGATACGACCAAGCAGGCATTGTTGGGCACGTAAAACCTTTTAAAAAATCCGTCAAAATCTTCTAGGGAAGCCCTATCCAAATCTTCCATAGATCCAATAATATTATGCCCGTAAGTATCGTAGGTAAACAGCTCGGACATTACCTCAAAATAAGAATTGCCCAAAGGTTTGTTGTCGTACCGCATACGTTTTTCCTCCTTGACAATTTCCCGTTCGCGATCTATCCCTTTTTGGGTGATGATAGGATGAAGCATACGTTCAGATTCTACCCATAGCCCTAGTTTATATTCATGGGCGGGAAGTAACTGGTAATAGTATGTGACATCGTAATTGGTATAGGCATTACAATATCCGCCTGCATTAAAGATGATATTTTCCAACTCGCCCTGCGGTATATTTTTGGTCCCATGAAACAAAAGGTGCTCAAAAAAATGGGCAAACCCGGTTTTGTCGACATCTTCGTTTTTAGAACCCACATGGTACTTTGTACCCACGATTACGTTGGGCTCATTGACATCCTTGTGAAGGATCACATGCAAGCCGTTGGGCAAATCGTATTCTTCTATATGCACGTTATCTATCTTTTGACTCCAGGTACAAAAGGGAACCAAAAAGACTATTGAAAAAAATAATCTCTTCATTAAATAAGATTTACAAACGGTGTAAAATGGAATAAAAAAGGCTAGAAATGTAATTTTAGACCGGTGGTCAGATTTAGGTAATCATCATTTTTAGAATAGTAGTTCGAGCTGTTTTCCGATAGTTTTGCAACTTTTAAATAATTGGAAGATACTGACAGCTCTAACCTGTTCTGGTTTTTAAGTTTAAAATCGGTGCCTAGTTTTATGCCATAATTGATGGTACTTATCCCTGTGTAATCGGCAATTTTGTTTCCTATCCAATCCACAAAAATGTTGTTAGCCGCAAATGGATCGTGTTCAACATCGAGCACATGGTGATATAAAGCGGAGATATCCGCGAAAAATGCCGCTTTTTTAGAAATACCCTTGTTTAAACCTAGAGTTAACTGTGGGTCTATATACTGATAATCAAAGGTATAGGCGTAATTTAAATCGTACTGTTCCTTATTGTGATAAGTAAGGCCGAAACTAACCTTGTTAAGAAAACGGTTATAGAACAACAGGGTAGCACCCGTTGCAAGCCTGTAGCTGGTGGTCGTAAAATTTTTGGCATAAATAGCACTTGTTTCTTGCCATACCTTGCCGTCTCCCTTTAAATAACCGGCATTTAAATTAAGGGAGAAAAGGCTATTGGCCTTATACCGATTATAGAAGACTGTAAAATTTTGGTCCATAAAACGATATCTTGTTCTCTCGTCGTTCTCTTCGACATGAAGGATATTCTTGTCTATCCAGCGTTCTGTACCCAATTTTGTATCACTTTCTATTGACAGGTCCCAATTACCTTGTTTTAAAAACCATTGCAATTGTACTTCGGGTATGCTTCTTTTGGTGTCAAAACCCCTATCCAAGTTTTTTATATAAGAACCCAAACCGGTATTGAGATAATAATCGGCGGTCAGTTCCGTGTTGTTTTCGGGAAACTTGTTCGATAATTCAGAGTTTGCCTTATAGAACTCATTGCTTACAACAACACTAAATAAGTGCTTGTCGTTAAATTGATAGCTGGCGGACAACTTTCCGAGAATTTTTAAGGCTGTCAGCTCATTTCTGGTGTCGTTTTTTCTGAAATAAAAATTGGTGTCGTAGTTTAGGTAAGCCCCTAAAGTAAGTTTGGAGTTCACCTTATTGGCTCCGGCCACTTTAAAATTATAGTTTTGATGGTTCCACAAACCACTTGTTTGTTGAAAAAAATAGTAAGGCGAACCATAATCCACAATACCATAGGTCAAGTTGTTCTCTATGTCCTCTTTTCGGGTATTGAGGTATTCCAAACTACCGTACAGGGTCCAATTGGTATTTTTCAAAGCGGTCAGGGAGGCCGTTTCCAAATACAGACCGTTTTGTTTCTTGTAGTCTTGTGGATGTCTCAATGAGCCTTCTGAATACTGAAATCTCCCTTCCCCATATGAGAAATGGTAAACATTTTCATGGGCGATCAGAGAAGGGGTATCGAAGAACCTATCCTCAAACAATTGTAAGTGAAAATCCCGTTCCAAGACCGATAGGCTATCGGTGCTTTTTTTTGATTGGGAATATGTACTTGAGATTAAAAATAGTAAAGAGAATGTCATAAACATTCCCTTTACCATTGAATAACCGCTATTAGTTGTTGTACCCATATTTATCTGGAAAATTTATAGCTTCAAAATCTACCGTTGAATTGTTGGTATCCAATAAAATGGTTCTCCCAAAACGGGCTGTTGCGGTCTCGTCTATTTTTCTTCTATTGCTTAAGCCGGTATAAGAAATGGCGCCATCTTCCGTTAAAAAGGTAAAACCGGCATCTATAGCATTGGGAATACGTTTAAACTCGGCGGAAGCGGAGTTGTCTAAAATATCGACACCATCTACAACCAAATCAACAGAGATTTTCATCAATTTATAGGTTGTTGTAGACCCTGTTGCTGTATAATCCACAATTTCAGAATCACCAAAACTGGCCTCGCTACTGACCAAAACCACACTTGCGGGTAAGGACAGCCTAAAGAAATTGGTTCCTTCGAACATATAGGTATTGGTCATGTTCGGTACCGATGGGTTGTCCAATTCGAAAAATGAATTTCCGGTACGGCCTTGGGCTTCCAACCAATCGATGGAATAATGCTCCAAGGTAGCGTCCGTATTGTCCAATTCACCATCCGGATTTGCACTTCCCTCCTTAAAGTTAATGGCGTTCAAGGCTATTACGATGCTCTGTCCGGAAGCCACGGGGTAGTCTGTACCTGAACCGGGTATTTGGCTCATTACATCGGTATATACATAGTCGGTATCTGTCAAGATGCTATATAACGGCGTATCGCCCGATGCACCCGAACCTCCGAATACGTTGGCAATGTACATTCCATCGGCATATAATGTTTCGGATGAGTTATTGAAAATTTCTATAAACGAATCCTTCAGTAAGGTGATATACCCCGATCCGGCGGTGTATACTTCCTTGATTACCAGACCTGCGTTAAAGTTGGTTGCATTAACTTCTAAAGTGGTCTGCGTTGTTTCTTGGATGGCAACGGAAACATTATTGGCCGTACCGCTTAATTGATAATCGTCAGTGGTACTGGTAGCGACTATGTTATAAGTGCCTACGGAAATATTTGAAAATGTCACAGCACCGGTTGCATCGGTCGTTAGGTTCAAGGTTGCATTATCCACCGTATTCGTAATACTGACATCGACCCCTTCTAGGGAGATATCGCTAAGGCCGGCCGCCAATTCCAATTGTACTTGTAGGTTACCTAAATTCGCTACACTGTCATCATCACTACTACAACCCACCAAGGTTGCTGCGAACAATACGATTGCTATTATTGATTTTGTCACACCTGTTTTTCTTAAAATGTTTGATTTCATGTTATTTGTTGGATTTATTATGGATTAGTATCGTGGCATTGAACCCCACCGATAATTTGCTGTTCAAAGTTGCTCTATTGCCCAGGTAATCGTATGTGGGATTGTACCAGGGAGCATTGATCGCAAAAAAGCTGAACGAATGTCCCTGTTTGGTTTCTTTTCGAATTTGCAGGTTAAAATTGCTGTAGAAGGGTGTGCCGACAGTGGTATAGGTATTGTCGTCTTTTTTTAGATCGGCAAACTCGGGGTCGGCCCTGTTTTCTTTAGGGATCTCAATGTAATTTCCATCCGCATCGTAGTAGGCAAATGGGTATAGGCTTGCTCCGATATATTTGCTGTTTTCCTTAAAATTCAATTCGGCCGAAAGCGTTAATACAAATCGCAAAGAGGGTATATGCTGGATCAAGGTCAACGTACCAAAGCTTCTTACGGCTTCGATCATTGCATTTTCGTAAACCCCATAACGCACCGAATTGTCTCCGACGACATAGGCCGATTTGTTAATATTATACCCCTTATCGGTTACCAAGCTTTTTAAATAACTATACCTAAAATTGAACTCTGTATTGGTCGCTTTTATCCGTTCCGGATTCAGGGTGACCTCAATACCATCGGTAGACTCGTAGTAGTTGTTTTTCATAACACTGATCGTTCTGGGAATGTTATAAACTTCGCCCGTGGGTTCTACCGTTGGCTGCTGTCCTGCGGGTGCATCTACTACTTCATAAAGGGCCTTTGGCAACAATAACAGCTCATCCGTTACATTTATACCTCTGCGTAGGTCTTTTTTGAAATAGGTGACGTTCAAATTCATAAAAGAAGGGGACCAGTCGAAACCAATTTCTTTTACATCCGAATAATTGGGTTTTAAATGCTCGTTCGTCGGTTGGTAGATATAAGTGGTAACCACGGCCAAACGTTCGTCCGGATTTTCCGCGTAGTATTGGTAGTTGATATAATCGATGTAAGATCGACCGGGATATAACTGGATCATGGCCGGGGCCTTATAAGAAACGCCCCAGGCAGCCCTACCCGTAATCGTGTTGTGTTTGGTAGAAAAAGACATTCGTGGCGATACCAAATTGTAACGCTCCAGCATATTGTCGTACCTCAATCCTAGATTTAGTTGCTGGTTGGAATTTTCGGCCTTTCTTTTGATAATGGTTTGATGGTAGGCCGAAAAGGTCTTCGATGCGGGTATTTTCTCAAAAGAGGCAGACCTACTACCCACTACATCCTGGGTATGGGCGATATTACCCGTTGCAACCCTGCCACTGCCCGTATTATCATCAAAGGTATACTGCAAACCGGTCTCAAAATTAAAATCCAAATTTTGAAGGCTTAGGTTTTGGGTAGCGTCGAGCCTGGCATTTAAATTTACCGGTCTTCCCTTGATGTCCCTGGTCTGGTTAAAGGTAGAGGGGGAAAAGGTGGTGGTATATGTGCCACTTTCCAAAGATTCTATAATAGGAAAGGGGCCGTTGGTCACAAAAGTATCGTAATAAGAATGTTGGTTTACGATGCTACCGTTCAGGTTATAGTCTACTTTTCCCAGCAAGGACGATTTAAAGTTCCCTGAGAGCGTTGCCTGATAAGAGGTACTTTTTACATCGGCCTCATTCTTATAAACCTCTTCCGGTTCGTGGCGGTTACCGTCATCGGAATGATTGATTCTTATGGATGTAAAATGGTTCCAGTCCAGGTTTTCGAAAACGGGCAACTTCCATCGCAGACCCAGATTGAAGCTTTGGTAGAACAATTTGCGCTCGGTTGGGGAGCCCGATGAATAGGCATATGAAAAATCGGAATTTAAGATGCCGTACTTGTTAAGCTCATATCCTTTTGCAAGGG
Source organism: Pseudozobellia thermophila (assembly GCF_900141855.1). Lineage (GTDB taxonomy): Bacteria > Bacteroidota > Bacteroidia > Flavobacteriales > Flavobacteriaceae > Pseudozobellia > Pseudozobellia thermophila. Next base: position 120,042 of record NZ_FQYU01000002.1, on the reverse strand, counting down.
ATGCCTGGTAGTTCGTAGAGGAAACGTTCGCAGAAACGAGGTAGGGAGATTTACCGACCTTGCTTTTCACTAATATGCCCCCGGAAGATATATTCCCATATTTAGGGGACGCGACACCCGAAATGACCTCCACCGATTCGACATTGGCCAAGGAGACACTTCTTAAATCGACACCCCCGGCAACGACCGATTTTCCACCATATAAAGACCCCGAATTCTGTGCTTGCATATTCGCATCGGTACTAATTGCCGCACCGTCCAAAATAATGGCCGTACCAAAGGCATTTACCTTGGAGGCGGTTGCACTACGCAGGTTAGCTTGTTTTGTCGATGTCAGGTCTGTTGCTTCAATTTTATTGCCCGGTAACAAACTAAGGACATCCGATAAGTTCATGGCCTGTACCTGCTTTATGGCCTGGCTTCCTATTTTATAGGTAGAGGTACCCTCCCTACTAACCGTCTTTTTGGCAGTAACGACGATCTCATCTAAATTTAAGAGGTCTTCCTTTAACGTTATTACGACATTCGATAGGTCGGGAAGGGTAGAAATATCGACCTTCTCTGTTTTAAACCCTATAAGGCTCAACTCTAGCTCAAAGTTGGTATGGGGCAACTCCAAGGAGAACTCGCCATCCATATTCGTGAACGTCCCGATATTCAAATCCCTGACGATGACGTTGACATAGGATAGGGGATTTTGGTCGGCATCAATGACCCGCCCTCTGATCGCAATCGCTTCATTTTTTCTTTTCCGTACGGCCTTTTCCTTTTTTACTTCAACTTTCTCCTTGATGATAATGATGTTGTCGTCGGTCAATGTGATATCGACATTCCCGCCCGAGAGGGCCAAGTGCAAGAGTTTGTCCAGTTTTATGCTTCCTTTTTGCAAGTGTACCTTTGGGTAGGAAGCGAAGAGGTTTTTAGGGTAGATGAACATAAAGTCGCTCGCCTGCTCCTTGATCATCTTAAAGACCGTATCAACGGTAACGATTTGATCCTCCGCAATCTTTATTTCGGCATTTTGGGAGCGCACAGGACCAAAACTGAACAAGGTTGCACAAAACAAGAATATAAATATTCGCATAATACAGTTTAGCACACCTTTGGTCCATAGCCAGGTGGCACCAATTAATTTAAATTTCATTAATTTGTAACCTATTAATTGATTAAACTTGATTAATACCTTTTTGGAGAAATAGTGTTGAATTTGACCGTTTGAACTATTTCTCCTTTTTTTTATAGGATGGTATTCCCATCCCTTATTTTATGATGACCGATTTGTTGTTGATTTCAAATGCATTGATAATGTTCGCTTTTTGAAAAATGGACAGTATGGTTTCTATGCTGTAATTCTTTTTTAATACTCCGACAAACCTTTCCGATTCCAGATTTTTCTCCTCGAAGGCAACATCGATGTCGTACCACCTCGAGAGTACGGTCATGATGTCTTTCAATGATTTGTCGTCAAAACTGAAGATGCCCTCTTTCCAAGCGATTTCATTATATACGTCTACCTGGCTTACATCTATGGTACGGTTGGCCGTATTCAATTGGGATTGTTGGTTCGGGACAAGGTCTTGGACAAGTTCTTGGGTCCGTACCTTTACCTGGCCCTCTACCAGGGTAGTATACACGGTAACCTCGTCTTTATAGGCCTTAATATTAAATTCGGTACCCAAGACCTCCACCGATTGCGCTCTGTTGATCACTTCAAATTTTGCGCCCTTGTGCATCGTGCTTGGAGAAACATCAAAATAGGCTTCCCCATACAAAAGTTCCACCACACGGGGTTCGCCTACCTTGAACCGTACCGGGTATTTAAGCTTCGAGTCGGAATTCAACCAAACGTGCGTACCATCGGATAGGGTCAGCTGAAATTGCCCTCCGCGTGGGACTGTCAAAAAGTTATAGGCGATCTCCTTAACGGTCGACTCGGGGTCAGAAGCCTCGTTGTACACAATATTTTCGCCATCGGATTGTACGTTTTCAGCGGTATAGGGTACATCCTTGTCCAAGTTCACCTCTTCTCCGGTTTCCAAGGTCAATATGGCCTTGTCGTCTCCCGGTACTATCTGGTTGTTTACAATAATGGGATCGGCCATATCGGTCGCCGAAAAACCGCCTTTTGAAACAAAAATGGTCGTACATATACCCAATACAATGGCTGCTGCCGCCGCATAGGGCCAGTAGTTCGTTTTTTGGGGAAGGGCCAGATTTGATTGTATTTTTTCCCAATCCGCCTTACGGTCGATCTGTGCTTTGAGATGTAATCGCGAAGCTATTTCAGATTCGTCGGTAAGCCTGTTGATGATTTCCTCCTTCTCGTCATCGGAAAACAGTTCGGAAGAATCCAAAGCCTCTGGTTTCTCGTCCTTTAGCAATGAAGCAGCGATCTGCTTTGACAACGATAAAATTTTAGTCAGGTTTAGCATATAGAAGAACTACCGTTTACATCCAAGACGACAAAATCGTGTGGGGGGGTTAAAAAAAATTAATGTTTTTTTAACCCAGAGGCGAAATACGTGAATTTATCGAGCCATAAAGGCCGGATCGGGAGGAGGGTCAGGCGGTATAATCGAAGACAAAGGCCATCAAAACGAAGTAATCCTTTAACAAGGGCCTTAGCTTTTTGTAGGCAATTTTCTTTTGGGCCTTAACGGTATTCAGGGAAATGCCTAGGTGCTGCGCTATCTCCGGATTGGTGAGTCCGCCGATACTTAGGCGTATGATCTGGGCGCACTTTTTGGGCAAGGTGTCAATGGCCGTCTCGATTCGGGTAGAAACCTCTTCGATAACGACCTCCTTTAAATAAAAAGAATCGCGGGTTAACTCATCCATATCCTCGACGGACATATTTTCCGTTGATCGGAACCGTTTGCTCTTTAACAGGTCGAAACATTTGTTCTTAACCGCCATATACATATACGATTTTACGGTGGCCTCGTTCCTGAATCCGACCTTGTCTTCCCAAACCTTTATAAAAACCTCTTGTACCAAGTCTTTTGCCAGGTCGAGGTCATGGACATAATTTCGGGCAAATAAACACAGGGAAACATATAATGAATCGTAGACATCCTTATAAGTCTTTAAGGATAAGTTATATACGTTTTTTGTGTGGGACAAAGGGATGTATAGTGAAAATGAAGCGCCAAAAGTACCAAAAAAAGTAACAAAACCGGGTAAGGCCCTTAAGCTTTAACGTTCTTTTATATAGGGCTTTGAGAGGCCTGAAAACACCCGTTTTAATGGCTGATCGGTGTTTTTTGGGGAGGGGAGATGAGGACTTGCCAAGAACTGCGGCCATAAATCGACAATGTGGTAAAAAAAGGGGGGTAAAGAAGGGAAATACAAGCTATTCGCCCCATAATCCGAATTAAAACCTTGCCGATTGTTTTAATTGTTCGACACCGACATGGAACAAGGAGACTATGCTCCCCTTAGAATTTATTCCGATTTCGGATCGGTATCGATCAAGCCCAGATAAATGGCGTGCTTGGTAAGGCCTGCAAGGTTTTTGGCGTCCAGTTTCAACAATAAATTTTTACGGTAGGTCTCTACCGTGTGCTTGCTTATATAGAGCTTATCGGCAATTTCCTTGGTGGTGTATTCGCGGGCTATGAGTTCCAAAACCTGCAATTCCCGTGAGCTCAAGGGCGTTTCCTTGGTTTCCTGCTCCGTAAAAAAGCTATCCTTATAGACTTTAAGTATGGTGTCGGAGAAATAGTTTTTGCCTGATAGGATAGTGTCTACGGCTTTCAACAGTTCGGCCTTTGAGGCGTTTTTCTGCACATAGCCATTTACCCCGTTTTGCTTTAATTGATGAAACATATTGGCGTTGCTGTGCATACTTACCATGAGCATCCTTACTTGGGGAAATTCCTTCTTAATGCCGGTACTCAAGGCGATGCCGTCCATTTCGGGCATGGATATATCGGAAATAATCAAATCGATATCCTTGGTATGCCTTAAAAATTGAAGGACCATTTTCGGCTTGTCGGTCTTTAGGACAATGTCGATGTTGGGGATGTCTTCAAAAATACTCGTTAAACCATCAATGAACATCTTGTGGTCGTCGACGATAATTATCTTATGTGGCATGTAGTTGTTCTTTAATGGGTATGACAATATTTACCAGGGTGCCGTGGTTCTGCTTTGCATCTATGGTTACCGCTCCACCAAGGCTATCGATGCGCTCGTTGATATTTCTCAGACCGATGCCTTCTGTTTTTTCCCCATAATCAAATCCCTTTCCGTCATCCTCATATAAGAGATTGACCATGTCGCTGTGCCCGTTTAGTTGTATTTCAATGGACGAGGCCTTGGCGTGTTTAACGGTATTGTTGACCAGTTCTTGAATTATTTTATAAAGATTGGTCTGAACCGTATTGCTTGCCCCGTTGATCAGGCCTTCATTGAAAAAGGAAGTATTGATGTTTACCTGCGTGGAATCGGCTATCTTTTTAAGGTAGTTTTTGATTACCCCTGTAAACTTCCCGTTTTCAATTTTTCGGGAAAGTAGGTCGTGTGAAATATGGCGCACTTGGTTATACGTCTCGTCCAGATGCTGAACGATACCTGATAGTTTTGGTTCTTTCGATGACAGATGGTCCAGTTGCAGTTTGATCCCGGCCAGACTTCCTCCAACGGCATCGTGCAATTCTTGGGCGATACGCTTTCTTTCCTTTTCCTGTCCCTCTATCGAGGCTTTTATGCTTTTCAGTTCCTGTTCCTTTTTGAGGTTCGAAATTTGCTTGGCGTTCAATTCCTCCTGTTTTTTGGCCAAAGCCCTTTGGGTCCTTAATTTTTGGTAATACACTACGAGTAGAATACCCAAGGGAATACTGAACACGATGAAGCCTATGAGGTAGGCATTTTTTAGTTGTTGCGATTTACTGGCCTCGGCCTCGGCAAGTTCCCTGCTCTTTTTTAACAGGATTATTTTGTTTTCGTTCTCACTTCTGTCTTTTTGTAGTTGAAGAATGGTGTTTTGGTGTTGTGAGGCCTCAAGCTCCTTTTCAAGGTTTAAGGCTTTTAGGGCCTTTTCCTTTTGCGAAATTTCCAATTCGTTCTTTTTTCCTTGAAGTTTTAGAAATTCGATTTCCCGTTGTTTCTCCTTGGTCTCATAGGCAATCTTTAATTCTTCGAACTGTTTGTTTTTTTCGATATTGAAGACACTGTCCCTAAGGGCCCCGGCTTTTTTTAGGTAGGTAAGGCTTTTTTCATAATTGCCCATGTTTTCATAGACCGAGGCATAGGTGTCGTATAAGTTCAATTGGTAGTTGATCGAAGGCTCCTTATTTAAAAAAACGGTCGCTTGATCCAAATAGGGCAGGGCCTTAAAGCCTTGCTTAGTCTTGTTATAGGCGATGGCCAGATGCAACAAGGATGATGTAGTAAGTAGTTGGGCGCCAATTTCCTCTGAAAGGGCTATGGTTTTTTCATAATATTCTATGGCCTTTTTGTAGTTGCCGTCTTCAAAGAATATTTTGGCGTAACCGATATAGATATGGCATAAGGCCATGTTGTCCTTGTTTTTTAAGGCCAGCTTTTCGGCCTTATCGTATTCTTGTTTTGCTTTCTGGCTTCTATTCGTCTTTAGGTAGACCTCACCGAGATTAATGTACTTGCCCAACTGTAAATGCTCGTTCAAATATTGATCGGTGGTCTGGTGGAAGTATTTTTCAGCCTCCGTATAATTCTTTTTGTCTAGTAATAAGACGCCTATTTGGTGGAGTACGGTGGCCTTGCTTCTTGCGGAGTAATTTTCGGAAAAAACCAGGGCCTTTTGATAGTTTTTCATGGCGAGCAATGATTTTCCCTTGCCTTTGTAGACGTCTCCCAAAACCCGATAATTATTGGCGTGAAATTTAATTTTGGTTTTTTCGTCGCAGGTTTCGATCAAGGGGATGTTTTCCTCTAAAACGGCGACGGCTTCCGAAAGGTTACCTTGGCTGTTCAGGGCAACTCCTTTTGCAAACTTGATCTGTATGAGCAGTTCCTTTGCGGGATGTAGCGATGCAGCGGAATCCAGGACCTTTATTCCCTCGTCATAGTTTTGTTGCCGGTCGATCAGCACTAGTCCCTTCTTGAACAAGTGCAAGGCTTCCCCAGGTTCTTGTGACCAACAGATTTGTACAAGAAAAAGGGAAACAAGAAATAAGCCTATATTTTTATACCGGGGCAACAAGAATTGGGAGGGTTGTTTTTTTATTTCATCTTTTTTAAATAAAACACTAAAATAAAGGAAATGTTGTTTGGTTATTTGAGGAACTCTAAAACTCCGGTTCATGACCGGTCGATGTCGAAGTTCTCCGTGTAGGGCAAGGGGGAATGACATTTCGATTTTGCCGGATGCCTTTTTAAGCAGGACTTTTACGCTTCTTTTTTCCATGGGCGGTAGAAGTGTTGCACTCCATAGCCTCGATCAAGTTTAGGATTTCCAAATTGTTTTCATGGTTGAGTTTTCCGTAGAACCGCATTTCGTTTTTTTTGTTTTCCGGTCGATATAGCAGGGTTTTGCGGTCTATTCGCCGTAATTCGGTAAAGGGTAGTGTATCGTTGGTCGAGAAGGGGACAAGGCGTATTACGGAATCTTTTTCCGCCCAACGGATCTTAAAAGACTGCGTGGTGGATTTATTTTCTATATGTCCCGTACCCTTCTTATCGAGGTGTAATGTTATTTGCGTTATCGCCCCTTTCATATAGTTATATGTTGTGTACGTAATCTGTTTTTCCGCCGCTTGTATTTGACTTATCAGGTCATTTTCATTTGTATGATTTTCATATTGTTCGAGAGAAAGGCCTTCTTGCCTATGGGATGTATTTACTTTATTTTGACCTTGCAGAAAAGAAAATCGTTCACAGGAAGAAAATAAGGTGAAGCAGAGAACCGTGATATGTAAATGAAGTACTTTCAAATGTATTTTACTTTTTAAAAATGCTTTGGGATGCTAATTTCCCTTTTTGGCTACGGATAGAAGAACAACCGTTATACAGAACAAAAGGATCTGTGTTGATTGCTTTCATTAAAAGGGGTCAATTGTCTTTGTATATGTGTGTCGAGAGTGCCCATTGTGCAGCTTTGTCAAACCGCAGGGCCTTGGAAAAAGCGTTTATTTTCTTAGGGTCGTATACAAAGGAAAATGATAAATCGATAGACGCCTGTAAATAATCATCGCCTATGGCTCTATACAGGGTAAAGGATTTAGTGTGAAATTCGAACCCCTGAAGCGATAGCTTTTTACTAGTCCTTGCGATATAGTCCGTATAGTCTTGAAACACATCACCTACGGCTTCATTTTCAACGAGGTGCTGTGAAATGGTCAGATTTATATCGGCCATTTCCTTTGTTTGCGGATGGTCTTGACTCCATGAGCAATTGAGGAGGCAAATTGAGAAAAGCCAGGGGATACCCAATCTAAACTTTGTCTTCATACGATTGTTTTTTACAAAAGTAGGTGGGCCCGCAAAAAGTAAAATCCCTGTTTTCAGGTATTTTATCCTTGGCTAAAGTCAGGATATTTGGCAACGTGTCAAAACGCATATCCAATTAAAACCCTATCTATGAACACACTTTATATCGTACTTGTTTTCGGAGTGCTCCTATACTCTTTGTACAATGCCATCATATACAACAAACGAAGGTTACAAGATAAAAAAACCACTAAAGAAGCCCTTGATGCCATGGTTTACCATCGGGAATTGACAGAAGAAGAGCAGAGGCTTTTGGATGGGTTGCAAAAAAGGAAAGGGCTTAAAAAAACGCATAGGAGAATAGATGATAAGGTCTATTTGATCAAGGGCGGGTATAGAAGACACGGTATCGAAACACGCTACAATACCACATGGCACAATTTAATTGGCGGATTGGAGGTGACGATGGACGACCGTGCCCTCGACTATATAAGGGATATCAATATAGCGGAAGTGGTCAAGACCGATAAATTCCCCTTAGTTATTGGCCTGAACCATGATTTTTCCCTTTTGGGCCATATCGCAGCCGAAAAACAACTGGAAAGCGGGGCATTGGGAAAAATGCCCGGCAGTGGGGCAGAACTAATCCATAACCGGAAGCAAACCGTGCATGAGATACAGGCGGTCGAAAAATTATGGCAGGGGACCCTCGGTGCCTTTATAATGGTTGCGGCCTTGTTCTTTTTGGCCTTGACATCGATATGGGGGGTCGACGTGCAATGGGGAGCCATTCCGGGGGGGATACTCTTTTTAATTGCCTTGTATTTTGTTTGGCGCAAACCCAAATACACCAAACCCAAGGATGTAAGGGTATTGAAGGGCATACCCAGCTTTACGGCTATTTTGGATGCCGCCCAAAACATAAAGGGCGTTAAGGCCTTTATCGGAAAGACGGAGCTAAAATATGAAGGTCTATGGTTGCCTTTTATGGCCTCGGGTGACGATAATACGGCTGTGGACGTAGATGTAACCATCGATGGTCGGCTCATGCGTTTTGGTCCGCACTTGTCCTTGGGGGACGAAGAAAAGCAATTTCCTTCAAAAGCTTGGTATCGCCACGGTATCATTGCCATAATAGCTATCATAGCCGCTATTGGGGTATGGACCTTGGTACTTAGATCAAGATATTATGTCTTGATCGAGTGGGAACAAGGTCTTCCCTTTATTGAAGACGTGTTTCTGTCCGTACCGGGCATCTTCTTCGTTTTAAATCTATTCTTAATCGCCATACATGGGCCCTTGGCCATAATAGGATATAATTATACTAAAAAACGAAAAAAGAACATTCACCGATATTATTCACAACTTATTGAAGTACAATAACCGGTCATCGGCTTTCAACAAAGACATGGACAAAAAAATACCGAGGGCGACAACCCTCGATATTTAATTACCCCTTCTGAAACAAGGCAATGACTTCAATTCAGCCTTTTTTAATTATACTGATAGGAAAAACTGAAGGGGAAGTTAATTAAAGCTTTTGGCATTGGGGTTAACCTGCAGGTCGTTGATGGTGGCATTTTCCCATGCTTTGATATTGAGGCCTAAAGCGGTATTGATTTGTTTTAGCTTTTCGAGACCTTCCATTTGATTCTCCTTAGGGCAAGGAAATCCGGTCTCGAATACCAATTGCCCTTGTTGGTAAAACCCAAAGAGGTACATGGTGTGGTTGGAGTTTACCCAGTAAACCACAGCTTTGTATTGGTCGTTTTCCTCATATAGATAGGTTTCATATAAGGAGGCCCTATAGGTTTCGTTTAAGGCGTCGGCACCGGAGAAAATTACATTGCCGCTCTCCCTATAATAATCTTTTAAGAACAATTCCTGGGGTTGGTACAATAGCATGCCGTACATAAAGGATTCTCCCCAAACGGAATCTTTGAATATTACAGATTGCTCATCGTACACAGGAGGGTTTTCTTTGTTTGTTTTTTCAAAACCCTTGAATTTTCCCATAAAGGGAAAAACTTGGTCTAGATTGGTAAAAACATAGGCATCGCCATCGTTATCAATAATCCACTCGTTATCAAAAGGCGCTTTTCGCAACCACGCTTTTAAGTTTTTATTGGTAAGTTGGGCCACATCATCGTCCCATTCCAAAGGTTTCTTGGTGTTACATGAGATAAAGGAAAGCGTTGTAACAAAAAAGAAGAAAAAGGTTTTGATTTTCATGTGTAGGTGTTTTATTCGTTCATTAATTAGGGTGCCAGAGCACCTTTTTTTATAAGAAGCCGGGTTTCATGCTTTTTGGGAAGTGGCTTTTAATAGCTCTTCCTTGATGGCGCGTCTGTCGTTTTTATGGAATTCCTTAAGGGGAAGCTTGATTGTTTTAGAGGTTTTCGTAGTAAAAACAAATTTTTTGCCCTTTTCCATAAAATAGGTATCCTTTAAATCGCTATACCGCACCATACGCTTGGCCTGTATGGGGCTCAGGCTAAATTCTAAATGATCTTCGTCCAGAATCAAGGCCTTATGGTTCTGTTGCCAAAAATATCTGAAGATTAAAACCAGAAGCGGCGGAATCAGTATAGGGTTGATGCTTCCGGTCTTTTTAAAAAACATAAACGAGATGCCTATAACGACTACAATGGCAACAAGTATGATTTTGTTGGTGTTCGGGTTGAGTTTATATACTTTCATTTTAATTTGTGGTTTGTTCGATAAGTTTATTGGATGCCAAAATTCCGATTACCCCGGCGGGGATAAATAGAAAAGAGGTGTATTTAAACAACTTGGCACCTATTGCTGATTTACTTGTAAACAGGGCCAACATGAGGCCTATAAGGTTCAGTGCCAAGGGAATTGTGCAAAAAAGGCCCACGCTTCTGCGCATGGGGTCGTTGTCCAGCGCGAAAGAAGCCACTATGCCACAGTGCACCAGAAAGCCGATGTACATGCCTATTGGAATTTTTTTAATTGTCATGGTATCCTTGTTTTTGGTGAACCCAGTTTTTAAAGAGCGAATCGTTGACATTCATAATTTCGCTTCCGGTTTTGGGTATGGTGACATGAAATGTAGCGCTTACCCATTTTTGAAAATCGGGGTTTATACTTTCATCATCGTCATCACTGTTCCATTCCTCAGCCGTTTTTGTCATATCTGCACTGCCTATTTCCGAATAGCCTATGGCCAGTAGGCGTAAAAAATCGACAAAAGAATCGGCCAATATGTAGAGGGCATCTCCTTCGGAGCCTAAATGCACAATTTTTTGATGGCCATCGTCATCTATCCATAAGGCGTAGAGCGAACCATCGGGTCCTGTTCCAAAAACACCGAATCGGTCGGATACATCCTCGGAATCGAACCACGAACCTATGCTCTCGCCATCATCTGCCATTAACTCAAAGCCACCGCTGATGGGATAATCGTTTTCATCGACCCAGTCGCACAATAGTTTTAATGCTTTGGGAACCGGTATGGTTTCTGGAATGCCATTTTTAATTTCTGAAAAAGTTCTCATGTCATTAATTTGAATTGTGAAGAGCCAAAATTATGAGCGGACAAGATGGTATTTATCCCCAAAAACAGGGATTTCGTTGAAGTGGTGATTATAAAGAGAGAGAGTTATAGTACTTGGTACCTTTAAAAACGGCTTTGTAAATAGTTTTTTTGGTTTCCGGTCTCTATAAAATCATCAGTTTTAATGAAAGTTAATAGCACAGGATTTTTGATTTATAGTTCAGAAAGTAAGTGGTCTACAATGTTCTTTATATTTGGATCTTTAAATGTTTTGGTCCTTGTTCCATTTCCGTTTTGAATAAGGATTTTGAGGACGGACGTATCACGACTTTCCCAACCATAGTGGAAGGTATAGCAGGTTTGGGTAATGGTATCGGTAAGGCTTAGGCTGCTTTCTGGTATTTCATAGGGTTCTATGTCGTCTGAATTATGGGTTACACTAAATCTATGACCGAATTTTTCCTTGAAAGTATTAATGGTATCTAAGATCCATTGTTCGGGTTTCCAATCACGGTCAAAAACATATAGTTCCCTTTCGTTTTTTAATAGTTGCTCACGAGAAAACCAAGCGTGACTATTTAGAAACTCGTTATTCGTTTTTATAAGTTGGGCATACGCCTTGATTTGTTCTAAACAGTTACTTTGATACCAATTTAACATTACATTGTTGGTATGAATGTCTTTGTAGTAAGATATAAGTCTTTTAAAGGGGAGGTAATTAAAATTGTCTTTAAAACACGGCATTTTGCCATTAATAATTCGTTTAAACACACCATAAAAATTTGTGTTGCCATTGGATAACATCTGAAAACGTATTTCTATAAGTCTATTGTATATTTTATTACCATATTCAAACACATAAAAGGTGTTTTGGTTGATGCTAGGAGCTGTGTATTGTTTTAACTTATAGTGATATTGGCAACTAAGAAATTTAAATTCTTTTTTAATGGAATTTTCTATTGAAAGCAACTTACCCATAAATCAAAATTTATTTTATAGTTCTTCATCGGTTACCAAGTTTGTGGTAAGACTTCCGAATGAATTGGTAAGAAAATACATGTTGTTTAAGATTTCATTCTCATTATCAAACTCATATTCTTCTTCGTGGTCCCAAAAGTAAACAGCCCCATTCGTACTATTTGAGGAAACATCCAAGCAGATTTGGTTTCCACCAGGGTCATCTCCAATTGCAAGGAACCTTTTAGGTATGCGACCGTCGTAAATTTCAATATTCCAAACTAGTCCATTTTTGCCTTTCAATAAACCATTCAACCAATTGATTGCAATAATACCTAAATCTGGGTTTTTAGTAAACAAACATGGTTCAGGATAGCCGCCATTATGGTTGAGTAAAAACTTGAAATAATCGGTTGGTAAATGTATTTTGTAGTATTGTTCCAATGCAAAAACTTCGGCTTTGCTTGGTTTGTAATTGGGACTACGATAGGTTACAGGATGTTTTTTCATGGTTTTTAATAATTCAATTCGTTAATTTCATCTATACACCCTTTTATGAGTGCAATTAAACTAGCGTACTCATGATTTTTGTATAACTTATATTTGAAGCATCACCTAAACAGAATTTGCCATGTACCCATCGTAAGGTGTTACAATCGTTTTGCCCAAGCCAAAGTTCACCGTCTTCCCACCACTCAAAAATACTTTCATCAGTACAGGAATGAAATTCTAAAACGGCTTCATATCTAAAATTATTAGCTACAGTATATAGATCTAGTAATTCGTTAATAATCATTTTATTAACTCCAAAAGCAACTGCGCGATATTTGAAAGCTTCTAACTCTTTTTGTGTAGCTGGAATCAAGGCGCTTCTGTGTTTTTTAGGAAGTGCGTGCAACAATGCCTTTATTTCATCTTGGTTGTTAGTCGTTTTCATAACTCATGTGTTCGCCAAAAGTGTCAGCACAGGGTTTTAACCATTGCTGCATTTTAGAGTTCTTTTTTAAATACTGTTTTGGTTCTATTCCTATTGTGCTTATATCAATATGGCGTATAAATTTTACATCGAGTGCTGATTCTAAAGCAGGGATTATAAGCGGAAATTTAGTATAAGATGCTAGTTTTGGCCACGGTATTAGTCTGCGATATTTAAGCTGTTGTGATTCTACCGTTAGTCCACTTTGTCGCCATTGCGCTATAAAAAGTCGGTCTTTTCGTTCTAGTTGTGCTATCCAATCTCCTGAAATGCCCATGCTTAATGTAAGTTTTAAATCTTCAGGTTTTAATTGGTTACGGCTGTAAAACCAATGTTCAATATTTACCGTGCTCATGGTGAGTTTCATGACCCAATATTCCTTATTGTATTTAAGGTTTAAGGATGAAAGCCAGTTTTCTAAAGATTCTTTATTCATTAGTTCTATAGTTTATTTTTTTCTTTAAATATATGGTGTCAAGATTACGGGAAGCACCTTTTTTAGTGCCGCCACCTCGGGGATTGATAAATGAAATATAGGTGGTTTTATAGCCTTCTTTTTTTACAGGGATGTTATATGCAATAGGAGGAGCTTCCATAATGAATAATTCTGAAAGTAAAAATTGGTTGTAGCGTTTTTCTGGAAGATAAAAATACCCACTACTATCCGTTGTTGTTTCCCCAATGGTACAATTTGCGATAGGGTGTTTTTGCATATTGACTACGGTTCCATAGAGTGCATGTTGTTCTAGTCTAGATATGCAACTAGAGAGTGTTACTAAAAGTACGGCTATGGTGATTGTTTTGTTGCCAGTCATTTGTCACAGTTGTTATTTTCGAGGGTTCTAATCACTATTATCTCAAAATACCTTTATCAGCCTCTATATAGTTGCATATTTTTTCAAAGTTTGGCCATTGTTGCACTTTACCCTCATTATCCGTCATGCTTTCTATCAATTCGGGTTGAATGACCTCCGAATAGGGAAAGGCCTTTTGGTCTTGCCAATGGCAGTTTTTGTTCGCTTTATATTCGGGTATTTCAAATCCCCAATAATCATGGGTAAGCAACAAATGGGCGAATAGTTTTTGGGCCCTTATGCGCCCGTGATTGTAGTGCGCTATAAAGCTATTGGCTACGTGAATGGTTTTGGCCACATAAATGTCGCTACCGGAACAAATGAAATTTTCCGCCTCTAGGTTTCCCATTACGACCAAGGAAGTGTTGATATCTATTTCTGCATCTATGATCAAATGGTCTACGCTAAGGTTGCCATTGACCACCATGCTGTTTTCCGAAATAGAAGACAGGTCCAGTTGCTCTAAAACCAGATCGTGATCGTAATATAGTGCCGTGGGTTCGGGCACTTGAAACGCTTGCTCACTTGTGGGCATTGTTTCTAGGTACGCCTCGGAAAGCAAGCCCTTCAATTCACCGAGCATATCTTCTTGCTCCTTTTTTCCTTGAGGGCTATTGCTGTATTTGTACTCTTCAATTAACCTGAGTGTGGGGAAGTCGGGAATCTCCTCCGATAGTTTTATAAGGCTCTTTGTTGTCATGGGCGGTATGGGGTATACGCTTTTCTATCCGTTCAATTAGTGCAGTTACCATCGATTATATCCTGTAGGGTGGGATTGTATGCGTTCCCTTGGGTAATAAAACTAATGGTTTCGACATTTTCGGCAAGGCAATTGTCCAAGGCACAAAAGTCGCTTAAATTGGAATTGAGATATATTTTGATTTCAGAACTATGGGAAAGGCCTTCAAGGGCACTAATATCCGTTAGGCTGTTATTGTTCGTCAGTAAGAGCTCCTGGACTTTACTTAAGCTGTTGAATCCCTCTAAATTCCCCAGCGCAGGGTTGTTCATTACAGACAGTTGTACACCCACCGTTTCTAGATTTAACAGACCTGATAGGTCATTAAGAGTGGGGTTGTCGTTGATGTTTAGGGCTTCCGAAAGTTCGGTTAAATTTTCAAGTCCGTTTAAAGAGATCAACTCGGGGTTATTGCTTATTTGCAAATTCTTTAGGCTTGCAATACGCTCCAACCCCTCAAGGGAAGTCAACATATCGTTATAACTGATAATGATGCTGCCCTGTACTTCTTCCAGATGGGCCAATGCGCTTAAATTTTCAACATTTTCCGTATAATGAACGACCAGATTACCGCCTATTGTTTTGTAATTCTGTATGTTGGGGTCATCCAAATCCGCTTGGGAACGAATCTCCAAATCCCCGTCTAAAAAGGTGCTTTCAGGAGTGGCATCATCGTCCGTATTACAAGAAAGAAAAGTAATGATGGTTGCCAGTAAAAGTAGGGACTTTGTCATTTTTATGGTTTTTGGTTTTTTCAAATGTAATGTGGCCGTATGGCACAAAGCTCCCTGAAAACAGGGATATTGCTTTTTTGGGCAATACCCGATGCCATGACGCTTTGCGGACTACGGATTATCAAATAGATCAATTTGTAGAAGATCACTTCCCCTTACTTTTAAATCATAGCCCAGTCTATAAGACAAAATACGTTCGCCATAATCTTTGTACAGTTTTGGGACAATCTCGGCACCAAACAAAAGTTCTTGATTTTCGTTGTAGGCTTTTAAGGTAACGGTACCGTTCTGTTTGCTTAATTGGGCATATTTCTCCGAAGGAAACCTACTGGAGGTTTTTAGCCAAACGGTGCCTTCTTGCAACTCACCATTCTTGAAAACGGCTTTGTACTTGGGCCTGTTGTTGCTATACTGAACCACTTCGCCCTGCAATTCGCGGTACGCCTCGGTATAGGTAAGCAGGCGTTTACCCTCTAGATCATAGACCTCTTTCTTTTGGGTGTGTTCATCGAGATAGGTGGTAACGGTTTTAATGTTTTGGTAATTGTCTTGAAACTTAATTTCGGTCAGTCTGGTGTCTTTAACGATGCTTCCGTCTTTATATATTTTTTCGTTGCCATACGAGTCGACCAAAACACCGTCGTAGGGCTCGTTGTTTTTATATAGCAGGCGATAGGTTTTACCGGTATTTTTATCGTAAGATGTGGCATAGCCTTCGCGTTTGCCATCCTTATACAAGACTTTCGATATCTCCTTTCCGGTTTTGTCATATGTAATGGTATAGCCGTCTTTTACACCATTTTTGTAGTTCTCCTCTAAGGTCTTGGTATTCTTTGCCTCGTAGGATGTTCGGATGCCCGTCCATTTTATGAAGGTACCGTGCTTTTTATCGTTAAGATACTGTCCTTCTTCCTTAATGGTTGTTCCATTCCCGGCGTAACGTATATACTTCCCGTGTCTTTTTCCCTCCTTAACCTCATATTTTCTATGGGTATTGTTGTTGTAAACTACACCAGACCACGGTTTTCCGTTTTTAAAAACAGCCTTGCCGATCAGGGTGCCTTGTCTGGAGTAAAACGCCGATTCGCCATTGGCATTGATAACTTCGCGAAGCATGTTCTTATGGCCTTTAAGGCTCCTGTCATACTCCATCCGGTAGTCTTTACGGCTTACGAGTTCGCCATTTTTTTGGGTTGATATTTCCTTAATTGCATCGGATTGGGAATGATACTCATAAAAAGTACCCGTCTGGGTCGTATAATCGAACTCTGAGATTTGTTCGCCTTTTTCGTTAAAGAATACGCCTTTTTCCTTCTCTTCGGTCTCCGGGTTATAGAACAGCTCGGATCGTTTGTTTCCGTTGCTAAAATAGAAGCTGTGCTTTATCGGTTTTTCGTTTCGGTTATAGACCATCTCTTGCCTAAAACAATGGTCGTCTCTATAATCAAGTATGGTTTTTTGGGTCTTTTTATAGTCTTTGAAGGTGGTCTTCTCTACAATTCTATTTTTATGGTCGTGAAAAAACAGGGTCCCCTCTACGGGAATCGGGCGATATGATCCATTCTCCAGTTTATCCGGTAAGCCTCCGTTTTTGCTCAAGGCAATCTTAAGTGTTCCCATGGGTTTTCCTATGGTGTCGTAGTACGTTACTACAGAATCTTTTAGCTTGGCAAATATCTTTTTGGAGTTGGGGTAGGGGTACTGTGCCTTGATAACGACGCCGTTTTTATAGGTGATTATTTGGTTGTTTTCATTTCGAACCGTACCGTTCAACTCCCCGTTGATTTTGGTAAGTTCTCCCAGTTTTTTGCCATCATCGGTATAGCTAACGACTTTTACCACTTCGGTGTCGTCATAAAATTTTTCGCTTGTTAAAACACCAAAGGTGTTAAAGGCTTTGCTGTTGACCCGTTTTTCGTTCGCATAGGTTTCGATTAGCCTTACCGTTCTTTCGTCATGGTAAAATTCAAAACGCTTCCCCTGTAATATTGATAAGTAACTGAGTTCGCCCTTATACTGCAAGGAGCCCATAACCTTCCCCTTTTCGTCAAAGTAGGTTTTAAGCTTTTGTATGGTATCAAAACTACTACGTTGTTCTCCGTTAGGGTAGTAGGCGTAAGAATACAATTCAAAGCCGTCCTTGATCCTCGCAATTCGCTTAGGGCGCATGGGCATCTTGTAATAACTTACCGAGGTGCCGTAGTCATTGCCATAGTCCAATGCATGGTAGGTACCCAATAACTTTCCTTCGGTATCATAGAACAGCTTTTTGTAAACGCTGCCCTGCTTATAGAAATATTCCTCGCGGGCACCCTTTTTGTCGGTATCGTAAATAACTTCCTCTATTGGGGAATTGTCCTTGTAGGTAACTTCCCGTATATGATAGATGCAATTTTCTTTTGCTGCCCCATTGCTTAGGGGGATGTCATTTTCACGGGTATTCTTTTTACATGTATCGTACTTATAGTAAGTACAAACGCCGTTTAATTTATTGTTTTTATAAGTTTCGGTTTGCATTGCTTTACCATCCCTACGGTACCAAGAGGCCTTTCCTTCGAGGAGCACGCTGTCCTTAAATTTGGAAAGACCGGTCATTTGCAGGGTACCGTCCAGGTAATAGTCGTTAATGCGATAAAGGCCAGAGGCTTCCTTCTTAACCGGCGGCCTGTAATAATGTGCGCTGTCTTTGGTGGTTTTGTTCCAATTATGGTCAAACCATAGGGTGTCTTGTTGGGCCAAGGCGTTTATGGAAAAAGTCGCTATTAAAAGTAGCGTTGTATATAATTTCATGGAGTTGGTATTAATGGTATTCGTTTTTATAAACTATTATCTGGGTATAGGCCATTGTACAGTTCGTTAAAGAGGTGTACGGACCAAAAATAACGTTCGGGCTGATTGCCTAGAATAAGTTCCATTTCTTCATTTTCTTTAGAAAAGTAGACCAAGTAGTCTTTCTGATACGATTTATAATAAAACATATCCAGCCCCACCTTTATACCAAGCATAGGCAATATCTCCTGTTTAAGGTTTTCTTGATTTATATGGCGCACATGGTACACAAAGGGTTTTGCGGGAAAGGGGTGCTCGTCATCATAAGAAGAAGAACTAAAACGCATGTCGCTTACAATTTGACGTAATTTTTTATAGTCAATCTGTGGGAAATAAAACATTGTGTTCTCAATACTGGTCAAGGTGCGTTCCCATAGCTTCTGTAAGGGGTCATCGGGTTTTAGAAGCAGGGTATCGTTTGTGCTGTTATTTAAAAAATAGTCACGGGTATTCAGTAGTTTTGATTTATAATGGATATAAAGTTGTTCCGGGGCTGAATCGTTCCACAAAAAAGAGCATTCTTCATCGGGGTTGTTTATTGCTATCAAGTAATTTTGTGTTTTTTTCCCAAAAAGACGTTTAAGGATATTTCTATGTTCATCTTTTTTCTCTCTAAGAATCTCTACATATTCTTCCAGATTATTGTAAAGCCAGTAAGTGGTGCGGTCCTGTAACAAGTCGCTGTTCAATATCTTAAAAAAGTTCTTGGAATTTATGGAGCGGTCTGTAAAACAAACAGGGGTTTCAGGTCTTTTTTTCTCGTATAGCAAAGGGAGCAGTTCAAAAGCATCCTTTATAGGTATGCTGGGGTCTGCAATGGTATCGGAAACCTTAAAATAAGAATTGTTCAAACATAGTTTTTGTAATTCTTTAAGGTCGTTGAATGCTACTGGCAAGAACACCAAGTTATCGCCGTCGATATCGATAATCAAAACCTTTTGTTGGTGTTTTTCAAATAGCCCATTAAGGAAATTATAACTCGCTACTTCGTCGGTTTCGAGTTCTTCGTTGGTGTGGTCATAGGGAACTTCAATGTGATGGAAAAATTTATAAATGTCCAAAGCATCATACATATCAAAACAATAGTCGTTCACATAAATCAACTCCAATTCGTCTAGTTTATCGATGATGAAAAGGGTGATTCTGTCTTGAGGTGTTAGTTTTTTCTCAGGATACAGCTTTTCGAAGTCAACTTTTTTCCTATGATAGAAAACAGCTTCCAGTTCGTCTTTTAATTCGGGGTTAAAATGTGATTTAAAAAGTACTTCACAGATGCGTGTTAATGTGTTTAACGACTGTTCTTTGAGGTTCATACGAGTAGGTGTTGTTACTTTGAACCACAAAAATGCTATATAGGCCGAGAGGATTTATCCCTATTTTCAGGGAAATATCATTTTGTGACGGGGAAGAATATGCCCGTACATCTAAGGTTTAAGGATGTTTTAGGCAAGGCGGATCGGCAGTATATTTTTATGAATTTGAATAAGTGCTATGTGATGGAGACACGGCGTGTCAGTGCCTTACAAGGAATCGGGAAAAGGGCAAAAATCACCTAGACCCTCATGTAGGGTATGATGGTTATTCTATGGCAGAAGGGCAGTGGTGGAGGAAACCCGAATATCACCCGGCGTTGTCAGCCCTTAACGATCGGGGCGTATTTGTCCCAGTTGGCGGCAATGGCCCAAAGGTTGATGGCGAACATGACCAAGGGTATCACAAGGCCCGCCATGTCGTGTACCAGGTGGTGGACCATGATACCAACCATTACGGGGAGAATGACCAAGGCTCCCAAGGCACGGGTCTTGGGAATGGCGATCAAGGCGCCCCCGATAATTTCGACAAGGGCCACCAGTGGAAAAATCCATTTTACGGCCATAAACCCGTTCATCACCTGCATCATCGCTTCCGATACCTCGGGCATGGGCATGTAGTTAAGGAATTTGTTCAATCCGGCATTGATCATCATTAGTCCGAATAAGACACACAATACGGTAAGTACTTTGCTTTTCATGGTTCTATTGTTAGGGTTGGAATATTTATAAAGTTAATCATTATGGCTTATAAAAACAACGGTTTTCTTTTGACAGCCAGTTGTTTATGTAAGGTTGTGTTTGACCCGTAAAGACCTGAAGAAAACAGGGGCTGCCTATCGGTAAACCTTGTTTTCAAATTCCCCGCCCTTTTGTTTTGGTTTTGTGTCGGGCACAAAAAAAGCCCCGTAAAGGGGCTTGTGGATCCATGGTCCGTATTGTTGTAGACCGTTCTATGCCGTTTTCGTTGCGCAGGAGCCATTCACAGAATACGCCTCGCCAAGGGTTTTGGCCACGGCCATTCCAAAAATGATGTGCCCCACTAAGCTACCGATGGCATTTAAGACCATGGGACCTTCCATTTTGGGCATGGACATCATCATTCCCATTGTTCCCATCATCAATTGGGCAAAGGCAAAGGCGATAATGCCGAATACGGTGCCTTTTAGCCAAACATTGCCGATTTTGTGTATAAAAACGAACCAATAGGTGTAGGCGAGGGCAAAGGCTATTCCAATCATAAAATGCATTATCCAGCCTATAAAAAGGGGCATTCCCAACATTCCCGAAAGCATTTTTGGAGGCGACATTTTGGGCATGCCCATCATGGGGGCGATCATCATTACCACGGTCATTACGGCCGTACCGATAATACCTGCCCATACGCTTCTTTTAATTTTTGTGTTCATAACTGATCGGTTTATTGTTTACGGTTTAACTCCATTGGAATATGAATTCGCACTTCGTCGCCTACGACCATGGTAGCGGCCCAGTCTCCCGTACCAACGCCGTAATCGGTTCTGTCGATCGTCGTATCGATCACTACCCCTAGAATAAGGGTGCCCTTCATCATCGGATGCTCCATTTCTCCCGTTATTTTCATGGGAAGCTTTACATTCTTTGTTTTGTCCTTAATGGTCAATTTTCCGTGCATTACATATTCCTTATCGGAATTTTTTGTGAATTTGGTAGATGTAAAGGTTATTTTCGAATAGGTCGCCGCGTCAAAGAAGTCCGCCGATTGCAGGTGCTTGTCCCGTTTGGCGTCATCGGTATCAATGCTGTTGACCGCTACCGTAAAATCGGCCTTGCTTCCCTTTAGGTTGTTGGGGTCGAAATGTACCGTTCCGTCAAAGTCCGTAAATTTTCCGGTAACCGCCGAAAAGAAGTGGTTTACGGAAAAATTGACGGAGGTGTGCGACTTGTCCACTTTCCACATAGAGGCATTTTGTGCGTTTACCGAAAGTGTACCTAAGGCAGTAATGGCTACTGCGAAAACCATTGTTTTGATTGTTGAAACCATTGTATTTTAATTTTAAGGTTACGATAGCCAAAATGAACTATCCATACCTTTATACCAATGGTTTCAAAAAATCACCCAGGTCACCCGACTTTTTTTAATTTTTCTTCTTTCTCCTTTACTTTTCTGATTTGCTCTACACACTTATGCTTTTGGTTTTGAGCGTTATGGCGTGAAGAATAGCCATAGTCTTTTTGAATTTGCCCAATGGCCTTTTCCTTAAAGAAAATGTCGTGGATAAGCCTGTTGCAATGGTCGGTAATTTTGAGCAAATAGCCCTTGAGCCTTTCCAAATAGTTTTTTTCGTCTTCAATGGAATCGTTAATGGAGCTTAAAAAATCGAAGGATTGCATTTCGTCTACCGAAAGCTCGTAGTTTTTGTCGCGAAGCTTTTTAAACCACAGGTTTTTGCAAATGGCATAGACATAGGTGTCTATTGATGCCGTAAGTTGAAAGTTGTCTTGTCTAAGCTTTTCTACAAGCACCATCATGGCATCTTGAAAAAGGTCTTCGGCATCGGCTTGGTTTCCGCTGTTGTTTTTTACAAACTTTGCGATTTTGGCAAAATTGTCGCGGTACAATTTACCGAAGGTAAAGTTGTTCTCGGTCTTTAAGTCGATTGTAATGTTGTTCATGTTCCATTGGTCGTAATTTTTTTGGATTTCCTACAACAGGGTAGGGACAACGGTTTTGTTTTGGGGACATGCCCATTTAACCGTGGTTTTTGGTACACCCGTTTCGGTAAGGCTTTCTTCTGCGCTTTCCGATTTCAGCGGGATACAAAAAAAGTCCCGAAAAGGGACTTGTGGGAATGCGGTTTTTTGATTGGTGGGGGGGAGGAAGGTGCGCTTGTTAAATTAGTTTTTTAAACAGTATCTTTATATTGTATTATTTTCCTTAAAGCTTTATATGATGGATTCAATTCATTGTCTTGATATTTTCCAAACTCTCCATACTTAGATACAAATTGATACCAAACATATTCCTTTTTCAACTTTTCAGTCAATCCTTCTATTATCTCTTTTTTAGCATAATAAAGTTTTGAATTTTCCGTCCAAACAATTTTAGTTACTTGTTCACTTTTCTTATTGTAAAAACATAAGTCATTAGGATTAAATTCCAAGTCTAACATTTTAGAAAGCTCAGGATTTAAAAATTCAAAATGAGGGTTTTCAAAACGATTAGTTGTCCAACTAGTCCATGAATATTCTCGCATAACATCGATTAAATTCAACCCATCATTATAGTAGTCATCTTCACTTGGAATTACAGAATCACTCCAATTTATTTCTCCTGAGTATATTTGATGAAAAGAAGTTGAATTATGATGAAATCTTCCGGAATTAATAGTACTTTTTAAATTCTCAATATCATTATCAGGGATTAGAAAACTACTGAGATGCACATTTATTCTTGTGTCATTATTGCCTTCTTGAGTCATACTTAGAGAAAGTAATACCCATTCATCATCTGTATATAAGTCGTGAATTAGAAATTCGTCTACAAGATTATCGTCTTCTGAATTAATCCAATCTTGTATATTATCACCTTTAGTAGGAAATAAACAACTAGTAATTAACTGAAATTTTCTTGGTAATCTAGGAAATGTTGGGTCAAAAAAATTGTCACTACTTCTGAATCTTTTTCCATCTTCTGATTTTAAACGCCCATCTAAAACGAGATAGCCTACCAACTCAAAATATGATTGCCATAAGTATTTTTCTGAATATTTAATCAAGTTGTCATTTCCTCTACTTCCTCCATATTTGTAATTCCTATCTTCTTGGAAATCCTTATTTATTAATTCAAATCTACTTTCATCATAGCCTTTCATTTTTACATTACTTAATATGATAGCAAGACATTCAGATGATGTAAATGTATCTCTTTTATCGTAATGGTCAGAAGCAATACCTTTTATTTGATATTTATTAAAATCATATAAGTCAAGACCAAAATGCCAATCGTGATAAATGTTTTTTCCTATTTCTTCTTTGATTTTTTCATCAATCGAAATATTGTAATTTTCTTTCGAGAATAATACTTCTTTTGTAAAATCCAGATTGAAGATTGTTTTGGCAAATTCTTGAATGGTAAAGATGTATTCTATAATGCAAATATGTGTATTGTCAAAATTAGGGATGAATTGAGTCTCTAAAAATGTAAGACAGTTTTGAGTGAAATTTTTACTTCGTATTGACAGGGTAGTACCACAAATTGCAACAACAATCGATTCAAGACTATTTATATCTGGAAAAGAAATTGTAATGTTTGCTAATTCTAATAATTTTTCAGGATGTTTTTTACCAATTAAAAATAAATTTTCAGTTGCTAAACTTCTGATTGATTTATCACTTGAAGTAGTTGATAAAAATGATAAATACAAATCTTGTTCAGTATTTCTTTCTATAATACTACTTTTTAAATAAATCTGATTTATTTCTCTAAGTAAAGGGTGAACAGAATGTTTATTTTTTCTAATTAATTCGCTCCAATGTATATCTATTTCAACTTGTGATAAAGAAGAAAGAACTTTAATTGTAAATTCACCTAAGCCGTGAACTTCTTTTTTATAATTATTTTCAAAAAGTTTTTCAAACAATATTTTTATATTCCGACTGTCTTTGGCTTCATTTTGAATATTTTTTAGAATTTTTATTTGTCCTTCAGGGTTATCAACAAAATAGTCAATGTTGTTATATGCTTCTTCTAAAACAGAGTCGTTTTCAAATAATTCGAATAATTGAATGCCAAATCTGGTAGGTAACAAGTGCAAAAGTGACATTAAGATATCTTGACGAAGAGGATGGTAAGTTTTTTCGTTAAAAAGCATCTTCTCCACACCAAGTCCAATTAATGCGTTTTTTACTTGTTCCGACTTTGTTATATTATTTAGAAGGACTTTTGATGCTATAGCATATCCTGCAACTAAATCGTAAGTAAACTGAACAGTTTCATTTTCGTCATCTAAGTTTTTTTGAAAACATAAACCTTCATCCAATAATTTTTGAGTTAGACTATTCGAAATTGTGGGACTTTCAGGAGCCACAATAGAATGAAAATCTTCAAGAGATATTTCTCTTGTATTATTCTTCCATAAATTAAGACAGTATTCACTTATTTTGCCTTTTACTCTTTTCTTTAGAATTTTATCAATTGAAGAGTCAACAATACTTGACTTTTCCTCAATTTGATGAATATAGCTATCAATACTTTCAAATACGTTTTCTAAAGAAATGTGGAGATTATCGGAATCTTTATTTACTTCTGAAAAAATTTTTAATAGAAGTGGATTGATAAATAAATCTTGATTAAAATTCCAAGATGTTGGTATGATATTGTACTTCTTAAAGTATTTTGGTATTGCTTCAAGTCTTTGTTTTTCAGTAAGTCCGCTAAGTGTTTTTGCATTTGGTATTTTAGTGATGTCAGGTTCTTCGAAAATTGCTTCTACATAACGATTTCTACAAGTTGTAATTAATAAAACATATTCAAGCTCGTTAATATCTCTTATAATATCTTTAATATTAGATTTCCAAATATCGTCAAATGGTTTACTTTCATTTAGACCATCTACTATAATTGGTATTTTAACACCTTTTGTAAATCCTAGAGTATTTAATGCTTGCAAAAACTGTTTGAAGGTGTATTGAGTGCTTATTCCTAATTGCTCTAATATTATTGTTTGTGGAAATTCAGTTTTTCTAAATGACGAACCCAAGATTAATAATGAAGGAATATTTTTTTCTAGTGTTTCTACACATATATTACAAGCTATATTAGTTTTACCGTAACCAGCACTACTTAGAATATGAATGTCCTTTGTTTTTACATCATTGATAAAATCTAATAGACAGCTTTCCTCATCTTCTTTTGATGATATAAGATAATCTCTAAGTTTTGTTATTGAAGGGACGAGATATCTTTCATTTGTATGTATTTCATTCCAGTTTTTCTCATCAATAATGTATTCTTTTGATTTGATTTTCCTATCTAGAATAATTGCTGAACTTTTATATTCTTTAGCGAAAGAAAGCAATAAGGATTTAAGAATTTCGACTTTTCCTATTGATAATCCGGATGTAATAATGCTGATGGCTTCTTTTGATATTTGAACACACTTCTTTAGTAATGCTTGAGCTGTTTCTATATATTCTATATCAAAAGCCGTGAATTTAGCATTAAATGAGTCGTCTTTTTCTATTTCATCTAAATCATCTTGTAAGTATTTGATTTTTATTTCAATCTCTTCAAATATTGCTTTATAGCTCATTACAAAAAAGACTTCATCATCATAATGTGATGGTGTATATAAGTCTGTGTCAAATTTCTTTTGTAAATCTTCTATTCTCCTTTGGGAATATTTTTTAATAAATTCAAAACCAATAAAATTCGTATTGAAGTAATGGTTAAAGACATCATTGAATTTGTCAAATTCTTGAGTCAGGAAATTGGTGAATGAGTCTTTGTTCCAATGAGAAATTATTATATCTGATTTTAGTTTTGCTAACGTTGTTTTTAGCTCAATAAATTTATCTTCAACAAAACTTCCCGGAGTACAAATAATCCATAATTTTATATTAGGATGTCTTTTAAGTGTTGTAGTAAAACCTTTTTCTAACTCATCACGCCTATTTGCTGTAAGTGATGTATTTTCTTCACTATTAAACCACCATTTCACCTGCCAGCCAATCTCATCACCAGCGTTAAGATTCAGTTCAGGACAGTCTGAATGAAGTGTAAGATAATATTCTGAGCCTGGTGTATTGTAGAAGTTTTCAAAATAACCATAATCCTTATATTTTATGTACGCAACTTGAAAACAAAAAGATTCAAAACTAATATCTTTAGCTTGTTGATTTTGCTCAAATTGACTCCATTGAAAACTTGTCATATAAGAGCTTTTGCTGGTTCACTGGTTTTGCAAAGATTAATTTGGTCGTAATAGGGACAACCACCTCTACAATTGCTTGAGTTTTTGCACTCTCTTTGACAAGTGTTTACTTGAGCACTTCGATACGATTCCCAATGGTTATTCCAAATTTCATCAAATGAATTATCTTTCAAACTATGGTTATCTCTGTTGTGACTAGTAAACGAACAAGGTTTAACAACTAGATTTTCATCAATATATGCTGAAAAAAATGCACACTCACAAGGCTCAATAAAATCAATTGTAGTATTTGTAAAGTGCATTAGCATTGGCATAAAACAAGAATCAAAACCAATATTTAAAGAGCACTTATTTTTATCAATAAGTTGACAAAACTTTTTTAAGTCGTCATTTAGTTCAAGACATAAACTGTCGTCACCTCTTCCCATTGGTTTAAATGTTAGAAAAATGAGAGAGTTAAAACCTTTTAAAATATCGTTGTGGTTTCCTTCTAAAATTTCAATTCCTTGCTTAATACTCTTCTTATCCAGAATAAAATGGATATTTGTTCTTATACCTTCTTCAATGAATATCTGAGCTTTTGATTTAGGAATACTTCTAATATTTGGAAATGAAATAGCAACAGCTCCTACGAGAGGTTTAATCTCAGCAGCTAATTCTTTGGTTATGTGCATAGCATTTGTAGTGAAATTTGGTACTACATTGTATTTACGTGAAATTTTTAATATTTCTATAAAATTAGGATGTTCTAATGGTTCACCACCGCCAAGAGCAACTTGAAAAACATTACCCCATCTTTCGCTATTCAATGATTTAATGGCAAATTCATAATCTTCTAAACTCATAAAAACATTGTTCGGAACACTATCCCGATAACAAAAGGAACACCCTTTGGTACAATGATTTGAAATTGAAATATCTACTAATTCCGGTAGAGGTGCTCGATAAGGGTCATCTTTAAAAGTTTTACCCCATCTCATCGTAACTCCAGTTTCATTGTCAGCTACAAAATTGTACCCTTCACTATGTCTTCTAATTAATGCCATATCTAATAAGTTTCTACTTGTGTTGAACCAAAGCCAGCTATTTTAGCAATTTCTCCTTTAAGAATATATTCTCCAAATATGTAACTCCACAATTCTTCATCAGTCATTTTTTCAACATCAACTTCTTTTCCTTCTTCTTCAATCCATTCTCTATTAGTAGTATCTCCATCAGTTGCAAATTCAATCTTTTTGAATAACATTTCTTCCCCTTCCATATAAATTCTCGTACCATTTTCAGAAATGTCATTTTTCAAAAACTCGGTTACTTTTTGAATTTCTTTATCTCGGTAATCACCATAGAATCTTTCAAACGTTTCAACAATATCTTTTTTCATTGTTATAATGTAGCTAACAGAACTACTATTCGATACGAAGTCATTTCTTATTTTCATTTTTTTAGTTTTGATATGAATAATCTCTTTTTGTTATTCGTTCTGTTTCGAGAAATTACATTTTTTAATCTGTACTTTGTTTTTGCTTTAATGAGAACGACCAAATACCCCAAAGGGTTTTCGATCCACCCAAATTAATAATTCCATGGCTGTTATAGGCCATTCGTATATAAATCCTATCAACAGATTAATCAACATAACCCCTTAATCCTAAGCTATATGGGGTTTTGTTTAAGGCCTATCCTTGTTATTTAGTGCCCCAGGGTTGGAAAAAAACATTTCCCTTAGTAATTTCATTCCCGTTTTAAAATCGATACCCATGAAGATCACACATTACGGCCACAATTGCCTGGCCATAGAAATAGGAAACAAGAACATTATCGTAGATCCCTTTGTTACCGATAACGACCTGGCGAAGGACAAGGTGGACATTATGCAGCTAAAGGCCGACTATATTTTCCTTACCCACGCCCATTACGACCATACCCTCGATGCCGAGGCCATTGCCAAGAATACGGGCGCTACCATTGTCAGCAATTTTGAGATCTATAGCCACTATGCCGAAAAGGGACTCAATGCCATGCCCATGAACCTGGGTGGGGTACGCGAATTTGATTTCGGAAGGGTAAAATACGTTACCGCCCTACACAGTAGCAGTTTTGCCGATGGCAGCTATGGCGGTAACCCGGGCGGCTTTGTCTTTACCCACGGAGAAAAGAGCATTTACGTGGCGGGCGATACCGCATTGACCATGGATATGAAACTGATCCCCATGCAGACCAAGATCGACCTGGCCGTACTGCCCGTAGGCGACGTGGTGACCATGGGCGTCGACGATGCCATTATCGCCAGCGACTTTGTGGAATGCAACCGGGTTATGGGCGTGCATTACGACTCTTTTCCCTTTATAAAAATAGACCACGAAGCGGCCAAGGAAAAGTTTAAAAAGGCCGGAAAGGAACTGCTGTTGCTCGAAGTAGGGGAGTCCGTCTCCATTTAAACAGGATATTGATCGTTTACAAGGCCTGGAAACCTCGGTTTTCAGGCTTTTTTATTTTGTAATGGACCTTATCTGTGTCCCATTTTTAGGTACATTCGTTTGCATTATACTGTAAATGCGTAACTTACATAACTTAAAATACAGTACGATGCAAAAACTTGTGTATTATGTGGCCGTTTCCTTGGACGGATTTATCTGTGGGGCGGATAGCGATATCAGCGGCTTTGTAAGTGAAGGAAGCGGGGTGGTCAAATACATGGCGGACCTACAGCAATACGAGACCACCATCATGGGTAGGAATACTTATGAGTTTGGGTATGCCTACGGATTGCAGCCTGGGCAACCCGCCTATGCGCATATGGACCACTACATATTTTCCAAGACCCTAAAATTTGACAATACGCACGAGAAGGTTCATGTGGTTCCCGATTATGATGTGGATACCATCCACAAATTGAAAGAAAGTTCAAAAACCGATATTTATGTATGTGGGGGCGGCGTTTTTGCGGGATGGCTCTTTGACAAACAACTGATCGATGTGCTAAAGGTAAAGGTCAATCCCTTGATCCTGGGTAAAGGGGTACGCCTTTTTGGGGAATCGACACAAGGCTGCCAATTGGAACTTGTGGAAACCGAATCGCACGATGGCGGTCTACAGCTTAACAGCTACCGAGTACAATACGGTGCATAAGAGCCAAAACCATAAAAAAGCCTGCGAACCAATGCTCACAGGCTTTTATCATTTGGTGCATTTTGCCCTAATTTAAACTGGCCAACAGTTTCTCGGCCACCAATTCGGACGAGGCAGGGTTTTGGCCCGTAATCAAATTACCGTCCTGTACGGCATAGGCGGCCCAATCATCGGCCCTCGAAAAAATGCCTCCGTTTTCTTTGAGTGCGTTCTCTACCAGAAAAGGCACTACGTCGGTAAGCTGCACCGCTGCTTCCTCGGTATTGGTGAATCCCGTCACCTTTTTGCCCTTAACCAGAAAGTCGCCATCCTTTCCCTTTACCTCTTTTAGAGCGGCTGGGGCGTGGCATACGAAGGCAATGGGCTTGTCCTGCTCATTGAACTTTTCGATCAAGGCCTTGGAACGGGCATCCGTTGCCAGATCCCATAGGGGACCGTGTCCACCGGGATAGAAGACCGCATCAAAATCATCGGCCCTCATATCGGCCAAGACCTTGGTGTTCTTGATCTTTTCCTGTGCAAGGGGATCGTTGTTAAATCGCTCGGTGTCCTTCGTACTGGCATCGGGCGTATCACTACTGGGGTCAATGGGCGCGGCGCCCCCTTTTGGGGTTGCCAAGGTAATCTCGGCCCCTTTGTCCAATAGGGTATAATAGGGATTGGCAAATTCCTCTATCCAGAATCCCGTTTTTTTTCCTGTATCCCCCAATTGATCGTGGGAGGTTAAAACAAACAATATTTTCATCTTTTTAGTCTCTTAAATTAGTAGCGACCTAGTAGGCCATTTTTACGATTTTCTCGGCATCTTGCGGCCTTAGGGCCTGGCGTTCGCCAAGTCCCTTCCAGCCACGGTCGGTAAAGCGTTGTGCAATGGTTTCAGCCGTACCTTCATAGTCCGACGTGTAATCGGAGAGCTTGGTATCGATGCCCAGTTCCTTAAAAAAGGCTTCGGTCTTTTCAATGGCCGCATAGGCCTTATCGTCCATACTTCCTTCGGTAAGGTTCCAGACCCGTTCCGCATACTGGGCCAATTTTTCCTTTTTAGCCTCAAAATTGTACTTGTAATGGCTAGGGGCAATAACGGCCAAGGTACGTGCGTGGTCGATGCCAAAGAGGGCCGTAAGCTCGTGGCCCATCATATGCACGGCCCAGTCGCCGGGAACCCCTTGTTGAATGAGTCCGTTCAGCGCCATGGTACAGCTCCACATAAAGTTGGCCGCCGCCTCATAGTCACTTGGGTCTTTTAGCACCCGTGGGGCCACCTCGATCAGGGTCTGCAAGATACTCTCCGCAAAACGATCCTGTAGAAGTCCCCCAGCAGGATAGGTCATGTATTGTTCCAACACATGGGTAAAGGCATCGGTGATTCCATTGGCCAGTTGCCTTTTTGGAATAGATCGGATGACCTGTGGATCCAGAACCGAAAATTGGGGAAATAGGGCCGGGCCGCCGAAGGCCAGCTTTTCTTGGGTCTCTTTTCTAGAGATAACGGTACCCGAATTCATTTCAGATCCCGTGGCCGGTAGGGTAAGTACCGTACCAAAGGGCATGGCCTTTTCGGGACGCACCTTGTTCTTTACAATATCCCAGGGTTCATCGCCTTCGTACACTGCGGCGGCGGATAAAAACTTGGTACCGTCGATCACCGACCCCCCGCCAACGGCCAGTAGGTAGGTAATATTCTCTTCCTTGATCACTTTCAGGGCTTCCATAAGCACGGCGTACTCGGGGTTGGCGGGAATACCGCCGAACTCCACCACATCGCTTGCCGATAGGGCCGTCTTTACCTGATCGTAAATACCGTTCTTTTTGATGCTTCCACCTCCGTAGAGCATCAATACCTTGGCATCCGAAGGAATTTCAGAGGCCAACTTTTCAATGGTATCCTTTCCAAATATGATTTTGGTCGGATTTTTATATTCAAAATTATTCATCACTTTTTTATTTATGGGTTATGGGAGTGGGCTTAGATTTTAACCACCATCTTCCCTTTGTTTTTTCCGTCGAACAGATCGATAAAGGCCTGGGGCGTATTTTCAAAACCTTCGACGATTGTCTCTTCGTAGGTTAATTTACCCTCTTGCAGCCATTGGGCCAATTGGCCGATTGCCTGCGGGAATTTGTCCGCATAGTTCGAAACGATAAAGCCTTGCATCAATGCACTGTTCTTTACCAAAAAGGGCTGTACTGCCAGTCCCTTGGGCGCTTCGGTATCGTTGTAGACCGATATGGCCCCACAGATGATGATACGGGCAAACTTGTTGATGCTGAACAATACGGCATCGGAAATGGGTCCGCCTACATTGTCAAAATAGATATCCACCCCCTTGGGTGCCGCTTTTTCGATGGCGGCCTTCATATCGTCGGTGGTCTTATAGTTGATGGCGTGGTCGAAACCGAATTTCTCGATCAGCATTTCGGTTTTTTCATCGCTACCGGCAATACCGATAACGTTCAGCCCCAAAATCTTTCCGATCTGTCCCACGACACTGCCTACCGCACCGGCAGCCCCGGATACGACCAGGGTTTCGCCGGCCTTGGGCTTGCCAATTTCATGGAGTCCCAAGTAGGCGGTAAGGCCCGTCATGCCAATAACGCCCAAATAAGCACTTAGGGGCGCCTTGTCCTTCGATACCTTCTGTAGCCCCTTGCCATCCGTTACCTGTTGGGTTTTCCATTCGAGCATTCCCGAAACAAAATCGCCCTCCTTAAAATCGGCGTTCTTTGAGGCGATCACTTCCGCTACGACCCCGGAGCTTATGGGTTTTCCCAGTTCAAAAGGCGGCACATAGGATTTGGCATCGCTCATGCGCCCCCTTAAATAGGGATCTACCGAAATGTATTTGGCCTCCAAAAGCAGTTCGCCATCTGAAAGGGAAGAGGCCACCGAGGTTTCCTGAAATTCAAAATCTTCCAAGGTGGGCCTGCCTACGGGCCTTTTCTTTAATATGATCGTCTTGTTCATCTTTATCTTCTTAATCGATTACGGTAACAAGGTCTTCCTTGCTCCTTCTTACTTTTACCAAGTTCACCAACCAATCCTCTTCCGTATTTCTATAACCGATGGGCAACAGAACACAGCTACGCAGCCCTTTTTCCCTCAAACCTAGGATTTCGTCGACCGCATCGGGGTCGAAACCTTCCATAGGGGTGGCGTCTACTTTCTCAAAGGCAGCGGCGGTCAGGGCTTCGGTAAAGGCGATGTAGGCCTGTCGGGCCGCATGTTGAAAGTTTACCTCCGGATCGCGTTGTGGGTATATGCCCAACAATTGCTGTCTGTAGTTTTCCCAGCCCTCGTTCTTAAACCCTCGGATCTCGTTGGTAAGGTCGAACATTTTATTGATGCGCTCCTCGGTATAGTTGTCCCAGGCGGCAAATACCAAGAGGTGCGAACAATCGGTGACCACGGACTGGTTCCAGGCCACGGCCTTTATTTTTTCCTTTATTTCCGGATTGGTAACCACAATGATCTCAAAAGGTTGCAGGCCACTTGAGGTAGGGGCAAGGCGTGCCGCTTCCAAAATACGGTCCACTTTCTCTTGGGGCACTTTTTCCCCGTTCATCGCCTTGGCGGCATACCTCCATTTTAGTTTATCAAGTAATTCCATTCTGTTGTAATTTATTATTTGTTATGTTGTTTGTGTTATTCTGATTTGATACTGTTCCAGGCGGCCAGGTAGGCCGACTCTAGTTCTTTCTTCCCAATTTTAAATACACCCCTTTGCTGCATCAGCATTAAAAAGGATAGGGGATTTACGGTGTAGGCATACAAGATATAATCCGATAGGGGTTTGATACTGCCCTCTTCCTTACCACGTTTCCATAGATCGAGCAAGGGCTGTAAATGCTTGATTCCCTCTTGCCTGATAGGTTCATCGATAATCGGGGTATTGTCGCATTGGGCCAAAAACATGGCCTCTTGGCATTTGTTGAGCTTAAACTCGGCAATGCGTTTCCAGATGACCTCAAAACCTTGCTCAACCGGCATTTTTGGGTCGTAGGTCTCAAAGGCATAGGCCGTGAAAACGGACTTTACCTCTAGGTACACCTGGTTTACGAGATCTTGTTTGTTTTCAAAATACAAGTAAATGGTACCTGGGGAAACATTCGCCATTTTGGCTATTTTAGACATGGGGGCCGCGTGAAAACCGTTGTTGTTCACCAGTTCCATGGTCGCCTGTACCAAGGCGTTCCGTTTGTCCGTACATTTTTGAAGTTGTGCCATTGTTCTCTAATCTGGTACAAAGATAGAGAGAAAATGAATGAACGTTCATTTTTTATCTGCCTTTAACGAATGTTTAATAATTCGCTTCCATAGCCCTCTATCGCAGAATTGCCTAATTTTGTCCTTAAGGGAAAAAAACGAAAGAATGGCCGACTACCCCGAAGTAGTATATTTAAACGGAAAGATCATAAAGTCGCATGAGGCCAAGATATCGGTTTTTGATCGGGGGTTTATTTTTGGCGACGGGGTCTATGAGGTAATGGTTCGTATCGACCAGCGTTTTTTTTACAAAAAGGCCCACATGGAACGCCTTCAGGCTTCTTTAAACAAAATCGGTATAGCCTATGATGTCGATGCCCTTGAAAGGGAGATTCCCGAATTGCTCGCATCGTCGAACCTAAGTCATGATGACTGTCTCCTGTACATTCAGATAACCCGTGGCGTGGCCCCTCGAAAGCACGCCTATCCCGAGGGTATAGAGCCCACGGTACTTATGTACGCCCTTTCCAAAAAGCTGCCCGACATCAATGCGGTACACGCCAAGGTAGTTACCACGGACGACCTGAGATGGTTGCGCTGCGATATAAAGATGACCTCGTTGCTCGGCAATGTAATGGCCAACGAATATGCCATGGCCAACAATTGCTACGAAACCTTGTTGGTGCGCGACGGACAGATTACCGAAGGCTCGCATAGCAACGTGTTTTTTGTCAAAGACAGTAGGGTCTATACCCACCCGGCCAATACCTTGATCTTGAACGGCATCACCCGACAGATCGTGTTGGAACTCTGTGGCCAGCTCAACATTGAGGTACGCGAAGAGGCCATATCCTTAAAGGACATAGCAACTATGGACGAGGCCTTCTTAACCGGTACGGCTACCCAAATTGCATCCATCCAACAAATAAACAATCACTATTTTTATAAAAATGAAGCCATAGGCACTCTGACCCAAAAATTGCAGACGGCCTTTTTAGCGCTAAAAAAACAAAAAGAGCTTAATTAGTTTACAACCTTCATCCCCCGACGCCCATGGTATCCGTTAACCAAATTATTTTCTTCCTATTTGTTCTCACCCAGATGGGAACGGGGGAAACCCCACCCGATATAACTACCGCGACGGATTCCTTACGTTTTGATATCGTAATGAAGGGAAAGGTAGTCGGAAATCTCGAGGCCATCAGAAAAAAGAAAGAAGGCAAGGTGCGTTTTCAAAGTTCGACGACCATAAAAACAAGGGTCATCACAGATATTGAGGTCAATTACAATTACGACGTGGTCTTTGAGGACAAGGTCTTGGAGCAGGCCTACGTGACCATTGAAGTCAACCAAAAAACGCACGCCAATACCACGACGAAACGGGAGGGAAACGGCTATCAAATCTTGATCAACGACAAAAAGGACAGGGTGGTAGAGGAGCCCATTAACTACGCCACCATACAGCTTTATTTTGAAGAGCCCGTGAATACCACCCGCTGCTATTCGGAACAGGACGGGACATTTAACAGCCTTGTGCCCTTGGGCGGCCACAGGTATAAAAAAATCAATTCAAAAGGCAAGGAAAACACCTATTCGTATTCCAACGGTTATCTTGAAAAGGCAAATATCGATGGGGGCTTGGTGAAATTCGATATTGTGGCCCATAGGTAAAACAGAACAGAGGGCGCTATTGTGCATTATATCTAATAAATAAATATGGAGATAGGCTTAGTGTTATCAGGAGGCGGTATAAGGGGCGTTGCCCATATTGGGCTGATAAAGGCCCTTGAAGAACACAATATATACCCGACCTATGTTTCGGGAACAAGTGCCGGTGCCATTGTAGGGGCCTTGTACGCAGGTGGGGTTCCGTGGTCGGACATCTTGCACTTTTTTAAGGTCATTCCCATATTTCACACCAAGCGGTTTGCCCGTAGAAAACCGGGCTTTATCGACACTGAAAAGTTTTACGAGGAGTTTAAGAAGTTCTTTCCCAACGACAGCTTTGAAGCCCTGGCCAAAACCCTGTTCGTTACCGCCACCAATATAATCAAAGGCGAACTAAAAATCTTTCACAAGGGCGAATTGATACGTCCGGTATTGGCCTCTGCTACCTTCCCCGGGGTGTTTTCGCCCATCGACATCGACGGAAATTTTTACGTCGATGGTGGAGTTCTCAACAACTTCCCCGTAGAGCCGCTTAAAATACCCTGTAACCAAATTATCGGTAGTTATGTGAGTCCGCTTAAAAGCATTGGTGCCAAGGACCTCAAGCACTCCTACGACGTGGTGGACCGGGCCTATAAATTAAAGTCCGCCTCCGACTCCCTTGCGAAGTTCAAGGACTGTGATTTGGTCGTTTCCCCCGAGGAGTTGAGCCGTTTTGCCACTTTCGACATGCGAAGTATCGACACCATCTTCGAGATAGGATATCGAAGTGCGGGCGAAGCCCTAAAAACCTATAAATTGACCGGGCGCTAAGGCCTTGGGCGATATCGAACAGTGCTTCCCCAAGGCATGAAATTTTAGTGCTTATTTTCAATAATTGTATATTAGTGGTATCCGAGACCGTTATATTTTGTTGGTCAACGCTTAGATGTATCATTGCATGAAATTATATCTCTTACTCCCGATTCTCTTCTTTTTTCAATTTATTGACGCCCAAGTAACCCCCGCCGAAAAAGCCGCCCTACAGGCTTTTTATATCGCTACCGACGGTCCAAATTGGGATAGTGAAACCGATGGGGACCCAACGAACGATTGGGATTTTACCGGTCCCGTTACCGATGATTGGTATGGATTGACCATAGTAGGGGGGCATGTTGTTGGTATGGATATGAACCCCACCGACAACGGTTATGGCAACAATAATTTAACGGGAGTAATTCCCGAAGAAATAGGGGATCTGTCCTTTTTGCAAACTCTTGATTTGAGCAATCAAAATCTGAATGGTACTATTCCCAATAGATTGACAGAACTTACGGAATTACAATGGCTTCAATTAAAAGCCAACAATTTTACCGGCACCATTCCCAGCGATATAGATAATTTGACAAAACTTATCCATTTAGATATATCGAGCAACCAAATGACCGGGGAAATTCCTTTGGCGGTTACCCGGCTAGCGAACTTAAGAACCCTTAACCTTCGGGGCAATAAACTCAGTGGGGAAATACCTATTGAAATCACGGATATGATCAACTTAAGGGTTCTTCGTTTGGGCAATAATCAATTTACGGGTACTGTTTACCCGGAATATGGAAACCTGACCAATCTCACGGAACTCGGACTCGGAAGCAATCAACTTAGTGGGGAAATTCCCATAACCCTTCAGTCCTTGATCGATTTAAGGATTTTAAATTTATCGCACAATCAACTTACGGGTACATTGCCAGTGGAGCTAAGATCATTGATAAATGCGGAAATCATTGATTTCTCCTATAATGGATTGGTTGGCAATATTCCTCCTGAATATGGGGAATGGCTAAGCATTGTTAGCCTAAGCCTATCAAGCAATCAATTGTCGGGGCAAATACCGGAAAGTTTCAATAAACTTGTTACCCTGGAATATCTTGACCTAGGGCATAATTCCTTAACCGGAACCCTTTTTCCCTCTTTCTCTGCTTGGACCAAAATAAAAACGCTCAATTTATCGGCTAATCAGCTCTCCGGAAATATCCCCGACAGTTATGCTTCTTTTGTAAACTTGGAAAGCTTGTGGTTGTCCGATAATCTTTTTTCCGGTGAATTATCCCCGTCGTTTTCACAATGGACCAACATTAAGAGTCTTTATTTGTTCCTCAATAATTTTAGTGGGGAAATTCCGGAAACCTATTCAAGCTTCGTCAACCTGGAATATTTGAATATATCGAAAAATCAGTTCAGCGGGGAGCTATCCCCATCTTTCAGTAATTGGTTAAACATCAAGACCCTTGATTTTGGCCACAACCAATTTGAGGGCTCGGTGCCAAATTTCACAGGGGTACTTACGGGTACTGATTTTCTTGAAATTCGCAGTAACAATTTTCAATTTGGGGATTTTGAGGACGAGTTCGACTATTACGACCAAAGCATTGCTGGTTTTCACTATAGTCCCCAAGCCAAGGTCAACGATACCGAAACATTTAATCGTTGTACCGGGTCCAGTTTAACATTGTCCACAGTCGTTAGTGGTTCGGCCAATGTATACCAATGGTTTAAGGACGGCGCACCCATTTCCGGTGCAACGGATGCCGATCTTGTCTTGGACCCCTTGTCCGTTTCCGATGCCGGGGTATATACCTGTGAGATAACAAGTACCATTGTTACCGGTCTTACCCTTGAGCGCAACCCCATTACGATTACCGTTAACAACAATGGCCCCACGGCCAATGTGGTGGCCGATATTTATAGCTGCGACCTTGACGGTGACGGGTACACTACCTTCGCTATAGACCTTGCCGATATCGAAGCACAGGCCATAGGCACGCAAACCGGGGTTACCGTTTCGTATTTCGATGTTTCGGGAACCCCCCTGGCCCTTACCGACCCGTACACCAATACCGTCCAGGACCAAGAGGCCATTACCGTTAGGGTGTCCGATTCGGGAGGTTGCTACAATGAAAGCGTTTTTAACCTTATAGCCACACAGCCCATAACGGCGGACAGCCTTGAAGACGTAATCGCCTGCGGTAGCTACATATTGCCGGCACTGAATACGGGCAACCGTTATTTTACCGGGACAAACGCAAGCGGAACGCAATTGCAGCCGGGAGATGAAATTACAAGCTCCCAAACCATTTACATCCACACCGGGGCAGGAAATTGTGGGGATGAAACTAGTTTTAACCTTACCATAGATGCCCCGGCCACCGTCGACCAACTGAACGACGTTACCGAATGCGAGGCCTACGTACTACCCGAATTGGTCAATGGCAATTATTATACGGAAAGCGGCGGACAGGGCATTGCCTTGTACGAAGGGGACAGCATTACGGAAACCACGACCCTCTATGTTTATAAGGAATCGGGGTCCTGTTCCAACGAATCCAGTTTTACGGTAAATATAGTCCCATCCCTATCGGTCGACCAACTGAACGACGTTACCGAATGCGAGGCCTACGTACTACCCGAATTGGTCAATGGCAATTATTATACGGAAAGCGGCGGACAGGGCATTGCCTTGTACGAGGGGGACAGCATTACGGAAACCACGACCCTCTATGTTTATAAGGAATCGGGGTCCTGTTCCGATGAGTCCAGTTTTACGGTAAACATCGACCTGCTTGCCTGTGAAGGCCCCAATGACCCCAAACGGGTGCTGTTTCCCAAGTTCTTTACGCCCAACAACGATGGTGTAAACGACAGGTGGAAGGTAGACCAAGAATTCTTTACCCTGGAGGGGACCGTTTCCATCTACGACCGCTACGGTAAGCTTTTGTCTCACTTTGATGCCCTTAGCGGTTCTTGGGACGGCACCTTGAACGGCCGTAGGCTACCTGCCAGTGATTATTGGTTCAAGTTCGTGGAAAGGGATGGGAAAACTACCATTACAGGCCATTTTTCGCTTAAAAGGTAATTCAGTTGCCATTTGTTTAGGTAGCACTAAAAACGATTGCCATAAACGGCACGGTGGTACATTAGGTTATAAAGAACACCGTAAAACATAGCTTGCTTTATCGACCGACGACGCCCTTCCTGGAAGGGGTGGGTCGGGGAAGCTGATTTTTAAGCCGTACACACATTACGGGTAAGCATACGATACTCGCCCTGGTTCTTAAATTCGCGAATGGAAAGTCCCACATAGCGCTTAAAGGTTTTACTTAGATGGCTTACATCGGTAAAGCCCAGCTCGTCTGCAATTTCGCCCAGGGAATAATCGCTGTTCAACAGGCGTATCTCCACCAATTTTAAGCGGGCCTTTATAATGTATTCCCGTAGCGACATGTGTACCTGTTTCTTAAAATATTCGCTAACGTAGGTGGGCGACATCGAAAATCGGTCCGATAAGGACTCTATCTTAAGTTTTTCGGGGTCGCTTATATTTTCATTGAGGTATTGCAAAATGCGTACGATACGGTCGTCGGTCTGGTTTTCTATCGATTCAAAATAAATGGTCTTCTTGATATTGCGCATCAAAATCTCCAAAATACCGGTGAGCAGACTTGTAATAAGTCCGTTGAAAGACTCGGTCTGGTTTCGTGACTCTTGCAGTATCATATCTATCAGACGCTCCATATGCTGGCGATCTACCTCCGACTTTATAATACTACCGGGCAGCTGATTGTAGTTCGAGAGTATATAGGAAGCCTCGTTGAACCAGGCCTTTCTATCTATGGCCGATCTACCTACCTGTTTAAAAAAAGTATCGGAAAACTTTAAGAAAACGAATGTGCTCGGTTCCTGTATCGTAAAAGAGTGACATTTTAGTGGGGGATGCAAAAAAATATCCCCCTGGGCATAGGAATGCTCGTTGTAATTAATACACTGTTTGCCCTGGCCTTGCCTGACCCATACCAGTTCAAAAAAATTGTTCTTCACGGGGCGTTTCTTCCACTCCTTCAGCGTCAATTCTTGTATTTCAAAAGGTTTATAAGCTTCTATTACCTCCATTTTAGGGAAATTTAGGGCCAAATCTACACCATAATCGCCTATAATCCCTTAAAAAAGGCGTACAAACCTTTATTTGTACATAAATACCCATTTTTTTTACCACAAACATCCTGGGTGGCAGGCCTACATTTGCACCACAATTATCAATCTCATACTAAAAAACATACAAATGGATACACCTAACATTGCAAAGGAAGCTATAATCAACGCATTCAAGTTTAGACACGCGACCAAGGAGTTTGATCCTACCAAAACCATTTCGGACGAGGATATGAGATTTATCTTGGAAACCGCTCATTTATCCCCCAGCTCATTTGGTTTTGAGCCTTGGCATTTTATTGTCGTTCAAGACAAGGCGTTACGTGAATCGTTAAAGCCGGTGGCTTGGGGAGCCCCCATAAAATTGGATACGGCCAGCCACTTTGTTTTGGGCTTGGCCATGAAGGCCCCCATGGTAAAGCACGATTCGGAATACATCATGCACATGATGAAGGACGTAAAACAACTGCCCGAAGAAGTTATTGAAACGTATTCCAAATTTTATAGGGAATTTCAGGAGCGGGATTTTAATCTTGACAGTGATAAAAAGTTATTCGATTGGGCTTCAAAACAAACCTATATCGCCTTGGGCAATATGATGACGGCCGCCGCCTTGACGGGAATAGACAGTTGCCCAATCGAAGGTTTCCACCAAGAAAAAGCGGAGGCCCTGTTACAGGAAAAATTTGGGATCGACACCCATAAATACGGCCTTGCTTATATGGTCGCCTTTGGACATAGAAAGGCAGACCCTGAGTTTCCGAAATCGAGAAGAAATTTTGAGGATATCGTTACCTGGAAGTAAACGCATCCACCTAAATAAAACTACCATGAAAGCTATAGGATACAAAGAGAATCTTCCAATAGAAGATAGTAAATCATTACAAGACGTAGAATTGGCCATGCCAAAGGCCACGGGTCACGATATGCTGGTCGAGATAAAGGCCATTTCGGTCAATCCCGCCGATTATAAAGTCCGTGCCAATATGCCCGTAGAAGGTGATGATTGGAAGGTGATCGGTTGGGACGCTACCGGAATTGTAAAGGAAGTTGGCGAAGACGTCACACTTTTTAATGTTGGTGATGAAGTTTGGTATGCCGGCGATTTTACCCGTCAAGGGAGTTATGCCGAGTATCAAATTGTAGATGAGCGCATTGTGGGCAAAAAACCGCAAAGCTTGTCTTATGCGGAAGCAGCTGCCTTACCCTTGACTTCGCTTACGGCCTGGGAAATGTTGTTCGATAGATTGGAAGTGGCCAAAAACGATGCTAGTAAGTCCATTTTGGTCATTGGTGCCGCCGGTGGTGTGGGCTCCATTTTAGTGCAATTGGCTAAAAAATTGACCAAATTGAATATTATCGCTACCGCTTCACGTGAGGAAACTACGGCTTGGTTAAAGGAATTGGGTGCCGACTCGGTTATTAACCATAGAAATAAACTAAGTGAGGAGTTCGAGAAATACAGTCTTCCTGCGCCAGAATATGTAGTAAGCCTAAATGCAACGGAACAACATGTAGATGAAATTGCCAAGTTGATCAAACCCCAAGGTAAATTCGGATTTATTGACGACCCCAAATCATTGAACGTAATGCCTTTTAAAGGTAAGGCCGTGTCTATTCACATTGAGTTAATGTTTACCCGTTCCATGTTCCAAACAGAGGATATGATCGAGCAGCACCACATTCTCGATAAAGTTTCAGAATTGATTGATAACGGCACTATAAAAACCACCTTAGGGGAGAATTTCGGGACCATAAATGCCGAAAACCTTCGCAAGGCCCACGCTTTTTTGGAAACGGGAAAGGCAAAGGGGAAGATTGTTTTAGAGGGATTTTAAAAATCGATTTTAAAAATGAAAAAGAATATTTTAGTTGCATTCGCACTACTTGTTGGGGCATATGCAAACGCACAAACGCCAACGACAGACGATATTAAGTCTAAAAACGAAGTTGTCACCGCAGGCCAAGTAGAATGGGGATGGTTAAATCCGCTACGAGGCGATAAAAGTCCGGCCGCAGGAAAACTTTGGGGCGACCGTACCAAAAACGAACCCGCAGGATTTTTAGTAAAATTTAACAAAGGATTTTCGTCGCCACCGCACATTCACAACATTACCTATCGTGGTGTGGTTATACAAGGATTGTTGCACAACGATGATGAAAATGCCGAAAAACAATGGTTGCCAGCGGGTTCGTATTGGCAACAACCTGCAGGCGAAGCACATATCACCGCGGCTGATGGGGAGGAGAATATGGCGATCTTAGACATTCAAGAGGGGCCCTATTTGGTAAAACCGACTTCAGAAGCTTTTGACAATGGGGAACGCCCCGTGAATGTAGATCAATCGAATATGGTTTGGTTACATGCCAACGATATCCAATGGGTGTCCGACAAAAGTAAGGTGGAAACCGCCTTTTTGTGGGGCAGTCACGATGAAAACCAATTGCGTGCGACACTTTTAAAACTACCGGCCGGTTTTAACGGAAGCATAAAAAACTTGAGTCCGAATTTCAGGGCAGTGGTTATTTCCGGAAACTTAGGCCATCAATTTTCTAAAAAAGAAGCTAAAAACGAATTACGACCGGGCTCGTATTTCGGGGCTGAAGAAAATGCCAAGGCCTTCATTTCCACAACTAAGGAAACGGTTATTTACATACGAAGTAATGGTGATTTTGAGGTAAAGTAAGATGAAAAAGACAAGTTTACTATTGAGTTTATTTACTTCGGTCATGGTCGTTCAAGCACAAAAAACCTTGGCAGAAGCGGAAACCTATGCCACGGTAGACCAAGCGGTAGGCAATATTGCCTTTACCCACGATGGGCAATTGGTATACAGTCACCACCCCTTTTTTGCACCGGAAATTCGAGTGGTCAAGTTCGATAAAAAAACAAATACGACCACCCCCTTCCCCAATTTGGAATGGAACACCCCAAGAGCTACGGATGATAATTATTTGAGCAATGTTTTGGGTATCCGTAATGATGAAAACGGGGTTGTTTGGATGATCGATATGGCCCAACGCGACAATGTAACGCCAAAAATTGTAGGCTGGAACACCAAAACCGATGCCTTGGAGCGCATTTACTACTTGCCAAAATCAGCAGTGCCAGCAATTGCACAACCCAACGATATGGTAGTGGATACCAAGCACGGTTATTTTATCATCGCCGATGAAGGTATCGGTAACGGGGGCGATGGGAGCAAAGCGGCATTTATTATTGTTGATATGAAGACCGGAAAGACACGTCGTGTTCTCGAGGGTACGCGTACCACAAAACCTGAAAATACT
The DNA here is from genome assembly GCF_900141855.1 of Pseudozobellia thermophila. Taxonomy (GTDB): domain Bacteria; phylum Bacteroidota; class Bacteroidia; order Flavobacteriales; family Flavobacteriaceae; genus Pseudozobellia; species Pseudozobellia thermophila. The sequence continues at coordinate 76,542 of NZ_FQYU01000002.1, read as the reverse complement.
CCTACCGTAATCAATGGCAAGCATCTGGCAGTAAATGGAAAGGATTTGTTTATCGGCAATGACGGAATTACTGCCGATGCTAACTTTGAATATATCTACTACGGACCTTTGAACGGACCAAAAATCTACCGTATCAAAACCGTGGATTTGGTCAACGAAGCCCTGACCGATGCCGATTTGGACAGTAGAATAGAAACGTATTCCGACAAACCCAACAATGGAGGAATGTCCATCGACAAAGAGGGAAATCTTTATTTAACTGCGCTGGAAACCAAAAGTGTTGCCGTCGTCATGGCCAAAGACCGCAGTGTAAAAACCATGATACAGGACGAAAATATGGTATGGCCCGATGGCGTAAGCTACAACCATGTAGACGGTTACATGTATGTTTCCGCCGCCCAGGTAAACCATGGGGCCGTATTTAACAATGGGAAGGACAAATCAACAAAACCGTTTTACATCTTTAGGTTCAAACCGGTTGTAGAAGGGGTTTATTTTCGATGAAAATTAATATGGGCTTAACCCACTTAGAGGTTGTTTTTTAGTATCTTACTTAAAGAACTGCCCTATAAGGAAACAAGAAAATCGCATATGGCCCGTACCATTATAGAAAATATTGTAATTGCGAAATACGAAGAACAGACTTTCTTTGAATTTTGCAAATACACGACCATTCGTTTTTTTGAAATACTGTATTTTGAAAAGGGAACGGGAACTATAAAAATAAATGGCAAAACCGTTCCCTACACCTCAAATAGTATATTTGTTTTTATTCCGGATGATATTTACATCGTAAATCCCGATTCCGCTACGACTACCGTGGCCATAAAGTTCTTAAAGAGCTTCTTCAGAAACACATCTTCCCAAAACGGAAAATTGCCCGTAAACGGTTGGTTCCGAAAAATCGAGGAAATCCTCAATAGTGAAAGTCATCAGCTTCGTGAAATGCAGTTTGAAACCGAATCGGATAGATTACACTTGGTATCCTTGATCAATATGGTTGCCACCGAGTATATGAGAGAACAGACCTTCGATAATTTTATCATTCAAAATTCCCTGTCGGTCATATTGCATCTTATTGCTCGAAACATTCAGTTTATCAATACGGCGGAGACCGTAAAAGCAGTAAAATCATCCAAGATTCAGCAAATCATCAACTACATTCACACTAATATTTACAATTCCGAATTGCTCACTACCAAGAGCTTGGCCGAAGAATTTCACATGGCCGACAATTACATCAGCGAATACTTTAAAAAACATACCGATGTATCCTTAAAAAAGTACATCATCAACTACAAATTAAAATTGGTGGAGACCCGATTAAAGTACACCGATGCACAAGATTCGGAAATTGCTATCGATCTTGGTTTTACAGATTCTAGCCATTTAAACAAGATCTTTAAAACCTACAAAGGCATCAGTTTGAGGGCATTTAAAGCCAATCTGGCCTAAGTCATTGCCAGAAACCTTATTTTTTACCAATACCGCTGGTTTTTCTACCAAAATAAAGCTTGGGTACCCAGGTAACTTTGTCCTGTACTAATAACAGAAGACTAAATAACCTAAACCCAAGATTATGGAATACAAGAATTTTCAAACATTTACGGCAGAACAAAAAGGAGGAATTTTAACAGTGACCATCAACTTTGGGCCTGTAAACGTACAAGGGCAAGAAATGCTGGCAGACTTAAGCAGTCTTTGTCTGCGATTAGAGCGGGATAGAAGCGTAAAAGTAGTCGTTTTTGAATCTTCAAATCCAGGATATTGGGTATGTCATTACGATACCAATTTACTTAGGGACATGTCCACAGAAGCCGTGCCAAGAAACGAAGTACAGCTATTGGATTTACAGTCTGTTTTAGAAAGATTGAGCAAGGTACCACAAGCAACCATAGCAAAAATTGAAGGTTTTGCACGTGGTGGCGGACACGAAATGGCATTGGCCTTGGATATGCGTTTTGCGGTGAGGGGAAAAGCCAAATTTATGCAAATGGAAGTAGGTATGGGCATTTTACCTTGTGGTGGTGGGGCTTCACGTATGGCAAGACAAACCGGTTTGGGAAAGGCACTGGAAATTATTTTGGGTGCCAAGGATTGGGATGCGGACGAGGCAGAAAAATTCGGAACCATTAACAAGGCATTGGATGCAGATGAGATCGGACCTTATGTAGATGCCTTGGCGGAACGTATCTCCAAATTTCCAGCAGATTCCATTGCGGCTAGCAAACGTGCGGTTTATGCGTCTATAGACTTACCGATCAAAGAGGCTTTAAAAGAGGAAGCCTACCAATTGTTTCAGGCAACAAGCAAAACGCCTGCCATCAAAAGATTCACCTATGCAGATGAAAATGGTGCCCAGTTTGACCATAACAACCAAAAGAACTGGGAGCAAATGGTGATGGATATTCAAGAAGTAAATTAATAAAACAAGAATTACAATTAAATAAAAATAGAGATTGATATGAAAGCAATGTTATTGAACAGTTACGGAGAAAATGCAACGTTTACGGCAACTGAAATTGAAAAACCAGCAGTAAAAGCAAATCACGTATTGGTAAAAATAGCGGCATCTAGCGTAAATACGATAGACACTATGATTAAGAATATGGGCTCCGATTTGCCCTTGTCTCCTGCTACACCAGCCTTATTGGGAATGGATTTCTCAGGAACTGTGGAGTCGGTTGGCGATGGGGTCGAAGGTTTTAAGGTAGGCGATGAAGTCTACGGTTGTGCCGGCGGATTAGCCGATTTACCAGGAACCTTAACGGAATATATTGTAGCGGACAGTAAGCTTGTAGCGCACAAACCAAAAGGCTTAACTATGCGCGAAACTGCAGCCTTGCCATTGGTGGCCATTACAGCATACGAAGGATTGACAAGGGCAGGCGTACAAGAAGGACAAAAAGTATTGGTACACGGTGGTTCCGGTGGTGTTGGTCACTTAGCGGTACAATTGGCAAAGTATTTTGGAGCAGAAGTTTTTGCTACAGGTACAGGTGATAATCAAAAAGCTATTGTTGAAAAATTTGGGGCCACGTTCATCGATTTTAAAACTGAAAAAGTAGCCGATTATACTGCAAAATATACCGATGGTGGTTTTGATGTGGTTTTTGATACCGTGGGTGGTGCAAACCTGAACAATTCCATTGAGGCGGTTGCCTTAAACGGACACATTTCCACTACGGTTTCCTTATGTGAATTAGACTTAACGCCATTGCACTTTAAAGGTGCCTCATTGCATGTTGTATTTATGTTGATACCCATGTTGCACAATTTTAAAAGGGACGTACACGGTAATATTTTAGAGCGTTTAGCTGAAATTTCCAACGAAGGATATTTAACTCCAATAGTAGATGAAAACAAGTTTTCGTTAGAACAGGTGGGTGATGCTTATGCCCACTTACAAAGTGGAAAGGCTATTGGCAAAATAGTAGTTGAAAATTAAAGGTGATAAGGATATGTAATGTATCCTTATGGTTGATTGGTTGTGTTAAATGCCTCTTCTTAGAGGCATTTTTCTTTGAGGGATATCAAAACCTTATTTTTTACCAAAACAACCCTTTTTACTACCAAAGGCAAGCAGCTCTTCGTGCTTAATTTTGTTATAGATAAAAACAATAGCAGTAGCTATTCTTAAAAATAGATATTATGAAAACAATGGAACATACAAATGCACTTGCAGAAGCTCGTGCTCTAGAAGTACCATCAAGAGAGCTATCATTAAGACGCGATCCATCGGTTTCAAAATTTTGGAATGACAATCGTAAATTGTTAGAAACTGCTTGGGTACAATGGGAACAAGAAAACAAAGGCAATTTACTATTGCCAGATGAATCTTTGCTAGCCCCAAAATTGAGAAAAGTCATTAACGATGCTTGGGAAAACCCGGAAAAAGAAACTGCTGTAGCCGATTTATGGGAAGAAATTATTCCTGGAGTTTATGAAACGCAATTTTTCGATTTAGAGCGTTTGGCAGATTTTAGAAAGTATTTAGAGGATGCTGTAAATTCAGGAATTCCAAAACGTGCACCTTACGGTATTCAATTAAATCGTTACGGGATGATGTTAGATCCTCGTTCCGAAGGTCATTTTGCGGCACCAAGTTTCCAAGCATTTTATAACGCTATTATGGACCGTTATATGCGTCCGATTTCTCGACTTTTATTAGGGACTTACGGCTATGACAATCAAACTTTCGGATTTTCAATACAGTACAATCCGGATAAGGACAAGGATTTACACGCACATACCGATGCTTCATCAGCAACCTTAAATATCAATACCAATTTACCTGATGAAAAATTTACAGGTTCGGTAGTAGATTTTTATGACAAAGCTTCTGGTAAAACGGTACAAACAAAGTTTCAACCTGGTAAAGCTATTATCCATAGAGGTAATGTACCACACGCCACACATCCAATAGAAAGTGGGCAACGCAGTAATTTAGTAGTTTGGTTATACGGAGACCGTATGCAAATACCACGTGGCAGTACCAGTAGTTACGGAAACATCGGTAGCAATACCATTAAAGATGTCGCTCTGGAAAATGTAACGGCTCGTCAACGGTGGAGTTTACCTGATGGTCCTAAAGATACCGTTGCACCGTTTTAAAAAAACATAAGAAACTGGCAACATTGGTGTTGCCAGTTTTCATCAACATTAAAAAACAAAAATGAAACATATATTGATAACAGGAAGTACGGACGGCATAGGCAAATTATTGGCCTTGCGTTTAGCAAAAGAAGGTCATTTTATAGCCATTCACGGTAGAAGTGAAACCAAATTGGCGGCTACAATAAAAGAAATCAAAGAGCAGTCCAACAATGAAAACATACAGGGCTTTTTAGCGGATTTTTCGGACTTAAATGCAGTGAAAAAAATGGCTAAAGAAGTTGCCGAAAAGATGCCGATAATTGATGTGTTGGTCAACAATGCAGGTGTTTTGATGGCAAACGGCAAAAGCACTAGTACCGATATACGATTTTTGGTAAATTACTTTGCTCCTTATGTATTAACCAAGGGATTGTTATCCAATATAAAGGCATCGGCCGCACCGCGAATTGTAAATTTAAGCTCCGCTGCACAGACAAGCATCAATATACAGGCGTTAGGGGGAAAAACAGGTTTGGGTGCCAACGAAGCTTACGCGCAAAGCAAACTGGCACTGACCATGTGGAGTTTTTACTTGGCGGAACAAGAACCTTCGATTACCGTAGTGGCGGTAAATCCGGGTTCTTTATTAAATACCAAAATGGCCAACGAAGCCTACGGGCAGCATTGGTCCCCAGCGGAAAAGGGAGTCGACATTTTATACGATTTAAGTATGACCGACCTGGCCCAAACTGGTAAATATTTTGACAACGATAAAGGCTTTTATTCAGATGCACATCCCCATGCTTATAATCCGCTTAAAATTAAAGGATTGATAGATGTTACAGATACATTGCTGTCTATTTAAATTTACAAAAAACCTTTACCCCCTTGAAAATGTGAAATTTCATTTTATCCCATAAGTAACCCGTTTAAAATCCTACTTTTGATTCTTTTACGGCGTTATTTTCACAAAAACCGTTAGTGATCGAGATACAGAATATTAAATTCAACAACGAAACAAGGCCCGACCTGGGCTTTGAATTGATTCGGCTGGAAGACCTTTTGGCGCGTGAGATCGAGCAAGATATCACCCAACTGCACAAGGTGGCCTTCTATCAAATCTTGATCATTACGGAAGGGGAGGACAAGCACACCATAGACTTTACCGATTACGAATACGGTCCACAAACCATATTTACCATTAGGAAAGATCAAATACACCGTTTTTTTAAAAACCCACGGACCAAAGGATTCATATTGATATTTACCGAAGATTTCTTGGCCAGCCTGTTGAGCCATAAAGAAGTGGCCCGCTCCCACGAACTGTTCAACGAATTCTTGACCTCACCAAAAATAAGCGTCGACCATGAAGATTTTAAGCCCATTGCGTCCCTAATGGCGGATATTGAACTGGAATACACCAAAAATTACGACGAATTCTCAAGTGGTATCATTCGAAATGCACTGCACATATTGATCTACAGATTGTTCCGTATAAAGGTAAGGCAAGGTGCGACCGTGGTTCAGCATAAGTATGTGAGCGATTTTATCCAATTTCAACACCTGATAGAGGAACGTTGTTTTGAGACCAAAAAAACCTTGGACTACGCCAATTTAATGGGCTGTACGCCAAAGACGCTTAATAATGTATGCAAGGCCATTGTCAATAAATCATCCAAAATGGTCATAGACGAGATCTTGGTCACCCAAATAAAGCGCTTGCTGATCAATACCACAATGTCTATTACCGAAATAGCCTATACGGCTGGTTTTGAAGAACCTAGCAACATGTACAAGTATTTTAAAAAGCATACCGGGGTTACCCCGGAAATGTTCCGTCAACAACACTTATAGCAACTTTCCCTTTTTTACAGTACATCTGCATTTTTTTATAGTCCTGTCCCTCACCGTCCGATATACTTTTGTCCTATAGATTTTAATTCACTTTTTAAAACATAAGGAATATGAAAATTGCTGTAACCGGAGCCACCGGAAAATTAGGCAGACTTGTTATTGAAAAACTAAAGGAAAGAACCGACGACAGTACTATTATCGCATTGGCGAGAACACCGGAAAAAGGGAGGGACCTGGGAGTTGAAGTACGTGCATTTGACTATGCCAATGTCGCACAAATGACCGAATCTTTGGAGGGAGTGGACAAGCTTCTTATCATATCCGGCAGTGAATTGGGCCAGCGCATTGAGCAACATACCAATATCATCAATGCCGCCAAAAAGACAGGGGTAGGTTCGATCGCCTACACCAGTCTCCTAAAAATCGAGACCTCTACATTATCCTTGGTACCCGAGCATAAGGCCACCGAAAAAGCATTGGCCGAATCCGGAATTCCGTACACCCTGTTAAGAAACGGGTGGTACACCGAAAACTATACCGACTCATTAAAAGCGACCGTTGAACTTGGTACCTTATATGGTGCATCCGGTAACGGGAAAATCTCATCCGCTACGCGGGAAGACTTGGCGGAAGCAGCCGCTATCGTATTGACCTCGGAAGGTCAGGAAGGCAAAATATACGAACTGGCAGGAGACGAGGCCTTTACCATGGACGACTACGCCAAGGAAATATCCAAACAAACCGGAAAGCCTATCCCTTATGTAAACCTTTCGGAGGAAGAGTACGCACAGGCGCTTCAAGAAGCGGGACTCCCAGCCCCAATTGCGGCGTTCTTGGCCGGATCCCATACCGCCACCGAAAAAGGGGACTTGTTCAATGATAGCCGTCAATTATCGGAATTGTTGGGTAGGCCCACAACCCCTTTGTCTAAAGCAATCGCCGACTCCTTGGCATAGAGGCCCTAAAAAACAAGTAGAACACAAGGTGCAGGTCCGCCAGGGTCTGCACTTTTTTTGTTCCAGGGTGGAAAACAAACTATGGGGGTATTGAAACTTTCCGTTTTTTACAGTTTTTGGGCGCTTTTTAATAGGCCCTAGGCTATTACCTCCATCTATTTTTGCCCCACATATAATTAAACAAAAAACAATGAAAAAGACATTTTTATTTACAGTTTTAATTTTAGGTCTATGCCTAACCGCGTGTAGCGACGATGACGATGTGTCGACCACTGAAATTTCAAACGAGGAAAAGGTGATTGCCTTGCTCAAATCAATTGAAACGGGAGACCAAGAACCCGCCGCTTACATCAATCCCGATAAATACATACAGCACAACTTGGGCGTAGCGGACGGATTGGCCGGTTTTGGTGAAATTTTGCAGGCCTTGCCCCCAAATTCAGCAAAGGTAAATACGATCAGGGCCTTTGAGGATGGGGATTATATATTTACACAAACAGACTACAACTTTTTTGGTCCGAAAATAGGCTTCGATATCTTTAGGTTCGAAGACGGCCTGATCGTAGAACACTGGGACAACCTACAGGTAACCCCTGAACAACCGAACCCAAGTGGCCATACCATGATCGACGGTGCCACGGAAATTACCGATTTAGACAAAACCGAAGAAAACAAGGCCTTGGTAAGGAACTTTATAAGCGATATTTTGGTAAACGGCAATATGGATCAAATTGGGAATTACTTTGACGGGGACCACTATATTCAGCACAATCCGAACATTGCGGACGGTCTGTCGGGCTTGGGAAGCGCCTTGGCCGCCATGGCCGAACAAGGGGTTACTATGGAGTTTTCGGTAATACACAAAGTATTGGGACAAGGTAACTTTGTCTTAAGCATCAGTGAAGGTTATTTTGGAGGGGAACACACCTCTTATTACGACCTCTTTCGGGTAGAGAACGGAAAAATAGCCGAACACTGGGATGTTATAGAAACGATTGCTCCCGAAGCGGAAAGGCTAAATACCAATGGTAAATTTAATTTTCCGGATTAAGGGCGAGGAGCGAACAATGAGTTCAATGCGGATGGAAAAAATGAAGGGAAGACCATTGTGTACGTTAATGAACAAGATGATTCGGAAGTAAAAAGGCAGCCGTTTGGCTGCCTTTTGTTTTAATGCACAAAGTATCTAATACCAATAAAGTGAACGACTCTCAATAAACCTATTGATAGATAGCTTCGTCTACCTATGGCCAAGTCTGCCCCATGTATCAAAACCTGAATAGTTTTTTTAGCTAACTTGTGCCTTTAATTCCTTAACGGTATTTTATTGAATCAGAATTGTAACACAATTTTTTCATCTGGCACCGTAAAGAAAAACAGTAGTTTAAATGGATAACATCCTGACCTTTTCCATTACGGTGTTCACTGGCTTTTTCGCCATAATGAACCCACTTTCGAACATGCCCATTTTCTTGTCGTTGGTGGGAGGGGCAGATCGGAAGACCCAGCGTAACATCAGTAAAAAAGCGACTTTTACGGCCTTTGTTATCGTTACCCTCTTTCTGGTACTGGGCAAGTTTATATTCCTTCTTTTTGGAATTACCATACCCGCCTTTAAAATTGCCGGTGGGATCTTGGTTTTCTTTGTGGGCTTCGATATGCTTCAGTCCAAAAAATCGAATGTAAAACATTTAAAGGAAACCCATATTGATGAGGATATCGCCATTTCACCCCTCGCCATTCCCATTTTGGCTGGACCCGGTACCATTGTTACCGGCATGAACTTTGTTTCAAATGCAGGTTATCTGAAAATTGGCATCGTCATATGCATATTCGGACTCCTGTGCTGGATGACCTATTTCACTTTTATGCTCAGCGAAATGTTCATTAAAAAAATCGGTCACAACGTCATATCCGTTATCGGAAAAATCATGGGATTAATCATTGCGATCATAGGCACCGATATGGTCATACAGGGAATTAAAATTTCATTTGCCCTTACAAACTAAATAGACTTTTTTTCTTTCCTAAAATGAGACAGCTAGATACCGAAAAAAACAAGAAAAACGCCATGGCCTTTTACCGAATGGCCTATGAAGGAAATCCCAAAACCGCCATTGAAACCTATTGCGAGGGACAGTATATTCAGCACAATCCGCATGTAGCCGACGGTCCGCAAGGCTTTATCGACTATTTTGAAAGAATGCACAGGGAGTACCCTGAAAAATCGATTGAATTTGTACGGACCATTGCGGAGGGCGACCTAGTGGCCCTGCACACGCATCAAATCTGGCCCGATGACGACCAATATGTTACCATGGATTTTTTTCGATTCGATGAAAACGGGAAAATCTGTGAACATTGGGACGCCATCCAACAAATACCCAAAACATCGGCAAATACCAATACCATGTATTGATGATTATTTGTATTACGGCGACAAAAGACTGTAAAAGCCATAATCACTTTCCTAGTTTTAAGTCCAAGGCCCAGGTATTGTCCTTTACATAATTAAGAAGTACTACAAAAAAGGCCACATGGATTAGTTGTGACGGTAAAATGGCCCAGTTCTCTATCAACGTGGTCCCAAAGATCAACATAAGCATGATCAACGCTCCCAAAAGAATCGCCTGCCTGGTAAAAAGGCCTATCAGCAATAGAAGCCCTACGCACAGTTCAAGTACGGGAAGTGCATAACTAAAGGGGGTAACAATGATTTCGGGCAACATGGAGCCCTCAAAACTTTTGACCATCCACTTACTAAAACCCGACAATTTGGGCAAGCGCACCAATCCGTGCCCGAACATGCTTAAGCCAATGGCCAAACGAAGTATTAAATAACCGGTCTTATCCATTTATCTTTTATTGCAAATATAAAGATAAAGGGCACTAGAAGGGGGGAGGTCTATAATAAATTCCTCGAGGAAGCGAGGAACGAATACCTTATAGAATATAAATGAGAGGGTAGTTTGGATCGTGGGTCGTGGTCATCCGAAAATTGGAGGTATTTGCAAGACCCTTGCCATATAGGTATGGTTTTACTGACCGAAAACCTTAATTTTAGTCCCGTGCATTGGGACTTAAGGTTGGTGGTCGTCGAAGAAGAGGCTTGCCCCAGGGCTTGCCACATAGGCTCAATCCCTACCTTTTCCCTTGTACCAAAGTTTTGACAACCCTTTTAATAATTTAAGTTATCTATTCAGGCTATGAACAAGGCAAAGGAAATTTTCTACCTCAAACTGTATTCCATCACGTTAACCGCTATTCTGTTGGCATTGGTGCTCACTTCCTTCACCCAAAAAAACACAACCGGTAAATTTGACGAAATCACGGTGGAACGAATAAACGTGGTTGAGCCCAACGGTGATTTAAAAATGGTAATCAGCAACCAAAACCGGCAACATGCGGGAATGTTCGATGGGAAAGTTCTCTTCGAAGGTCGAAAAAGACCGGCCGGAATTGTATTTTTTAACGAGGAACAGGACGAGGTGGGAGGTTTGATGTACCAAGGAAACAAGGAAGGCGGTTCTTCGTGGATTTTGTCGGTTGACCAGTACAAGACCGACCAAGTTATGCAAATGCGGTATTTGAGAAACACCGACGGAGAATCGAGGTACGGTATACAGTTCTGGGACAAGGACGAGGACTATACCATGCCCGTTATCGCCCAAAAAATCGATTCGTTGACCAAGGAGGGCAAGGGCATGGGCGAGGCAATCGAAATCATCAAAAACGCAAAGGAAGGAAATCCCATAACGGCCGAACGGATGTTTATCGGAAAAACATCGGATAAACAAGCGGGACTCTTTATTCAAGACCAAAAGGGAACCGACCGCTTGCGAATTTATGTCGATAGTACGGACCAACCCCGTATCGAAGTGCTCGACAACAAGGGCGAGGTAGTCAAAAACCTTGTCGCCCACTAGGGGATTTGTAACCGATACCTCTTGGTTTCAAGCTACTCTTACAGGTCGGCCGTACCTCGGGTTACGTGTTCCTGCCAAAGGTTCTTAGCATAAGGGCTTCACACTTTTTTTGAGGACAATCCGATGGAAAGTCAATCCGGATTGCGAGGTTTGGTCCGCTCCTTCTTCAGGTTGCATCCCTTGAAAGGGTAGGCTTTTAGAGCAAGGATATATTCATTTCCTTGAATTTTTGCAAAACGCCGTCTGCGGGATCAAGTTCGGTTACCAAGACATCAATATCTTCAATATTGCAGATCTTGTACCGTTGAAAGGAAGCAATCTTTTCCGAAATAACCGGGGCGACCACCTTTTTCGACGCTTTGATCATGGCTTTTTTCATTTCAACGATTTCCCAATCGAACTCGGTCAGCCCGTGTTCCAGGTCGATGGAGTTCGTTCCCATAAAACACAGGTCCGCCTTCATGTCCGACAGCATGTTTATCGCAGTTCCCCCGACGGCAATCTGCGAATCTTTCGACAGTTTTCCACCGATCAATATCACTTCAACATTGTGTTTTTTGACCAATTGGTTGGCAATGGCCAGGGAAGGGGTAAAACAGGTGATGGTCAGGGAATGGGGCAGTTCCTTTGCCAATTCCAGATTGGTCGTTCCTCCGCTGAACAAGACCACTTGTCCGTTTTTAAGAAGCCGGATGGCCTTTTTGGCTATTAAGGACTTTTTTTCAATGGAGTACACTTCCTTTTCGGGAACATCGTAATGGTAAAAACCCAATGAAATGGCACCCCCGTGTACCTTCTTAAGTTTTTTTTCATCGTGTAACTCCTTTATATCCCTTCTTACGGTATCGACAGATACATCGACCAGTTCGGCGATATCGGTCAAAAGTACACGGTTGTGTATTCGCACCTCGTTCAATATGAGTTGTTTTCTTTCCTCTTTTAACATATATGAACTATTAAAAAATTGTAAATGCAAGTTTTAATTGCATATAACGACATCAATATACCTTTTTATTTGATTATTACTTAATAATTCGTGTTAAACTGCAAAATATTGCAATAAATTGCATCATATTGCATATTTTTGATAGAAATATCTCGCGGTTGCATCCTTCCTTTCAATCTTTGAAGGGCAATGGTATACCCTCGGGATAAAGTAACTCTTCTTTTAAATCAAATGTTCAATTTTAAAACCGGCCAATGAAAAAAGGATTGAATCCAATACGCCATTGAAAACACCACGGGAACTGCACAGTACCGAGGTACCCGTGAGGTTTTGGGAATTATGCAGTACGGCTCGCAAAACGTTGCCGACTACTATTCGGAAACCTGGAGTGCGGAATTGACCACGGGACGTTATTTACTATGGCAAAACGCCTACGTATACGCCCTTCCGAATACCGCCGATTTAATCGTGCTGGGCGAAAAGTACAACGCCCCCAACTATGTGGCCGTGGGAAAGATCCTCAGGGCCTACATCTTGGGCATGACCACCGACCAATATGGTGATATTGTCATCGAGGATACCTACGACGGGGAATCGGCCATGAACATTACCCCTGGGTTCGTCACCCAAAAAGAGGCCTATCAGACCATTTTGACCATGTTGGACGAAGCCATCGCCCAACTCCAAGAACCCAGTGAGATCGACCTGAACCTCGAAGATGGCGATGTGCTGTACCAGGGCAACCAAGACAACTGGATCAAGTTCGCCTACGCGATAAAGGCCAGGTACCTGAACCATTTGAACAAGAAAAGTTCGGGTGATATGGCCTATGACCCCGATGCGATCATAGAGGCCTGTGACATGGCCATCAACTCCAACGCCCTTAACGCCCAAAAGAATTACGGCGGGGGCGAAATGGAAAACGACAACCAGCCCTTTAGCGAAAATGGATACGGCTCCACACGCTTCGACTATTTTTCCCACTTTTTTGTTGAATTGTTGAAGAACCCACTCCAATTGGATACTCCCTACGAAGACCCAAGACTGCCCTTGATCGTCCCCGAGGCGGTCAACGGGGGCTATCGCGGTGTGGTAACGGGCAGTGGAGTCGATACCACCACCGATGAAAACGCCGGGGACAACTTCTCGGTAGGAAATGGTGGATTTTATACGAGTCCCACCTCACCGACCTATATGATGACGTATAGCGAGGTCAAGTTTATTTCTGCCGAGGCCCGGTTCAGAAAGGGAGACCTCGCAGGCGCCTATGCAGACTTTAAGGAAGGGGTAAGGGCCGATTTGGAAAAGGTGGGGGTAAGTGCCGATGAAGGCAATGATTACCTGGCAAAACTTGATGAGGAAATTGGAACATCGGGCATCAACCTATCCCATATCTTTGTTCAAAAATATATTGCCAACATGCTCAATCCCGAAACCTGGGTAGACATGCGAAGGGCCGATTACAGTTCGGACATCTATCCCGGTTTGGAACGTCCCGAAAACGTAAACCTGGATATCTTCCCCAATGAGGACGATTGGATCCAAGCCATGATGTACGAATACAATGAAGAAGATCGCAATTACGAAAACATGCCCGACAACAACCCTTATATAAGGTTGACAACTCCCCTGTGGTGGAATACCGAGGAATAAAGGGAAGTACATACATTGAACAAAAGGGGCTGGTCTAGCCCCTTTTTTTATGCCTTCTGACCAGCCCATCCGGGGCAGTCGCCCCATAACCATGCACGGCCCTATTCTTCGCTGTACTATAGCCCAATACTACGCAGGTGGGTAATTTTTCCCCAGCAAGGGTAGTGGGTCCTTATTTTTGACTACAATCTATTTAATTGATAATCAGTGTATTGCACTGTATTGTTATATTTCAAACGAATAGGCATGCACTTTGTTACATCTAAAAGCGGACAAGGCCTTGTTAGCCTTTTTCCCATCGACCTTCAAAGGAAAGGTTGGCCGACCGGAAGGATCGGCCAGGCCGAAAAAGAAAGCATGTACCGTAAAGGGATAGGGAAGGGGAAATGGGCGAACCAAGGAAATACAAAAGACAATAAAGTTGGGTTGGATGTTAGACCTGTCCGATAGGGATGTTTTGATGTTCAAAGTTTAGATGTACCAACGGGCAGGTCTATTATAGGATTTTAAAAAATTGTAAGGATGAAAAAACTGTACGGAAGCATTTGTTCTACTTGCAAATATGTTGCAGGATGTACGTTGACCCGTGCCAAGGACCGTGTCTGTTCGTGTAGCGAATATGTACACCGGTTACAGCAGGACAATGGTCCCATGTTTACCCTGACCCTTCAAAGTATGGGAGAGAAAGGGTTCCGGAACTTACATGAAGAACTCGTTTTAAACTAAACATAATGATTGCAAAAACACAAAAAAAGAAGAACAACCTAAAACAGGGGATGTTGAACAACGTCATGCGCCAGTTCGACAATGCGGCCGACATCATCGACCTGAACCCCAATATTCGCAAGATTTTGGAGGTGACCAACAACGAGTTGGTCGTCCACTTTCCGGTTCGCATGGACAATGGGGAGGTAGAGGTGTTTACCGGCTACCGGGTTCAGCACAACAATTCCCTAGGGCCTTATAAGGGGGGACTCCGTTACCACCCTACCGTCGATATCGATGCCGCACGCGCCTTGGCCATGTGGATGACCTGGAAGACCTCGTTGGCCCGGTTGCCCTATGGTGGCGCCAAGGGAGGCATCCAATTGGACCCTAAAAAGTATTCGCAGGCGGAGCTCGAACGGATAACCCGACGCTTTACCTATGCCTTGGGCGACAACATCGGTCCCGAACTCGATATTCCCGCCCCGGATGTCAACACCAATGCCCAGACCATGGCGTGGATATTGGATACCTATATGTCGACCAAGTCGCCTACCGAACGTTCGACCAATATGCATGTGGTAACCGGTAAGCCTATCGGGGCCGGAGGCTCTGAGGGCCGGGACCGCGCTACGGGCTACGGGGTATTTTTGACCATCAAGTTTTGGGCAGAGCAAAAGAAGGTCGATTTGAAGGACAAAAAGTTTATCGTTCAGGGTTTCGGAAACGTAGGGTATTGGGCCTCCCATTTTTTGGAGAAGGAAGGAGCCATTCTTACGGCCGTCCAAGATGCCTCAGGTAGTATCTATAACGAAAACGGCATTTCGGCCGAACAGCTTTGGGCGTATTCCGAGGCCAACAACAGGAACATAAATGGCTTTTCAGGCGCCAATTCCTTGGAAAACGGGGATTTCTTCGGTTTGGATTGCGACATTATCGTCCCTGCCGCGCTGGGCAACCAGATAACCGCCAAAAATGCCAAAAAGATAAAGGCCTATCTGATTGCCGAGGGGGCCAACGGTCCCACCGATGTCGAGGCCGAAGAAATCCTGCTTAAAAAGGGCGTCGATATCATACCCGACATCCTGTGCAATTCCGGAGGGGTAATAGGCAGTTATTTCGAGTGGTTACAGAACCGGAATGGGGAGATATGGCAACTCGACGAGGTAATGGCCAAATTGGAAAAGAAACTGAAGGAGTCCTTTACCAGCGTTGTGGATACCGCCAAGAATAGAAATGTGGATATGCGTACGGCAGCCTTTATCATAGCGATCGAAAGGCTGGAACAGGCCTATGTACAACGGGGCATATTCCCATGATGGAAATTTGAAATTAAAAAATGGGACGAGGCTGCAATTGGGTAGCCCCCCGCAATAGCGGTCTCGTCCTTGTTTTAAAAAAATACAGATGAAATACGAAAAATTGATAATAGAAAAAAGAGAGTTTGTATTACTCAAGCGCTTTATGAACTTGTCCAAGTACTACAAAGACGATACGCTGGGCGAATCGATAAAGAAACTGTCGGGCGAACTGGAATTGGCGTCGGTTTGCGATGAGGCCGATATGCCAAAGGATGTCATCCGTTTTAACAGTACCGTAACCATCGCAGCGCAAAACGGTTGGAAAAAAAAGTTCCAGTTGGTGATGCCCAACCATGGCGATGTGAAAAATGACAAGATTTCGATTTTGACGCCCATGGGCGCCGCCGTAATCGGTTATGCGGAAGGCGATTCCATCACGTGGAAGTTCCCTGCGGGCGAACAGACGATGACCATCGAAAAAGTAGAACAGGAAGGTGCCCCGATCAATTTAAACATGGTGTTATGAATGCGACAAAACCCTTTTATAGCCATGAGTCCGACAGTAAGATAATGCTGAAAAAGGATAAATTGGAGGTACGTGGCTGGACCGACGACCTCGAGCATGTGAACGAAGAGGTCGAATACCTGTTGCAGCTATACGACCTTGTGCCCTATGGCCTTGACCTGTACCAACAGCTTCAAATGATACGCCGTGAAAACCAGTTGAAATTGGGGGCCTTGTACCGTTACGAGGCTACCATCCGAAATGCCGCCGAATGCGACACCACGGCCTGCGATGCCTACTACCTACACAATCATGAAAAGAACAGGAATCTCTACCTCGACCATATCAAGGGGTACCGCATCCTGAAAACAAAGGTGTTCAAGAAAATTCTATTGCGCACCAAACGAGGAACCCAATAACAAACGACATGAAAAAAAACATTCTATTGCCCACCGATTTTTCGAAGAACTCATGGAACGCCATCCAGTATGCCATTAAACTCTATGGCAAAGAGCAATGTGATTTTTATATACTGAACACGTATACCATTGACACCCATGTTATCGACACCCATACCCTTTTAGATCCCGACCACTCCTTCGACAGATTGGCGGAGAAAAGGTCTAAAACGGGATTGGGCGATATCATGGTACGCCTGACCTTCGAGAACGACAATCCCCTCCATCATTTTTACGTCCTTTCCCGTTCAACCCCTTTTGTCGCCACCATCAAAAAACTTACCGATGAGATAAAAATCGATTTGATCGTCATGGGGGCCAAGGGCATGACCGACAGGTCTGAGGGGCGATACGGCAAAAATACCCTTTCCGTTATCGAGAGCATCCGCGATTGTCCGGTCTTGGTGGTACCGAAGGCCGCAACCTTCCAACATCCGGAAGAAATTGTTTTGGCGACCAACTTCGACAGCGACTTTAAGGTAGAACAGATAAAGCACCTCGCCGAAATCGCCCGAATAAGCGGGGCGAGCATTCAGGTTCTCAGCTTTGAAGACCACAGCCTATTGAGCCCCAAGCAGATCAAGAACAAGATGTTGCTGCGCAAATACCTTAAGCATGTCGATTATCGCTTTAACGTACTTCACAATGTAAAGATGGCGACAGCGCTCAGCTGCTTTGTCAAAATAAGGCAGAGCGGAATGATCAGCTATATCGACAAAAAGCCCTCGTTCTGGCAATTGATGGGCCTAGGCAAGCGAACCTTGGGCCAACTGGGGTTCTATAAGGACGTGCCCGTACTGGCCCTGCACGCCTAACCGAACAATTGCTTTATGTTTGCCTAATGTTGGCCAAGGCGTTTCGACACAGGCAAGCAGGGGCCGCAAAACCAATGTGGGGGAGTGCGGGCGTTTAACCGAAATGCCTTTTCCTATATAGGCCTGATGCTTCCCAGAGCCCACCCCTTTAACCTCCTTCCGTACCTGCCCATAGGAGGAAGGGGATTTTGATGGTTGCCAAGGCTTGCTACAATACCCTTATCGTCTCCTTCCAAAGCGTTTAAGCCTAAAAGGCCCGGTTGGCGAATTTACTTTACGAATCGATTCTCCCTGTTCACAGAAAACAAGGGGCCGATCGCTGACCCTTAAAAACGGCTTCCCTTTTTATCCACAATTTTGCCCCATAACCTTACATCATTCAATCAATGTTTGGAATGAAAAAAGTATACCTCTTTATGGTATTGGCCATGTATTTGGTCTTTACCCCTTCCTGTTCGGACGGGAATATTTTAACCAGTACGACTACTGACGGGGAAAATAATGAAACCGTACTTGGCGACGACGGCAAAGTCTATGGGGAGGACTATTCGGACAACTCCTGCTTGAGCCCCGGTGCTAATTTTCAGGCCGCAATCAACGAATTGAAAGGCCATATGGCGGAAAGGGCCACGGCGGTAGACAAGTATTTGAATTAGCGTGTTTTTATTTTGTGGTCGAGAAGACCGGTATGGGTCCAAAAAAGGCCCATCGCTATAGGTCGATGGGCCTTTGAAAGCCTAAGGGCATTACACAAACAAAATGTTTTCGCTATGTACAATTAAGAAAATGGTCTCGCAAGAAACCATTTTCCTTTTTAGGATTTGGCATTTTACTTATTAAAGGAAGGAAGCTCGACCACGTAAGACTCTACCGATTTTCCATCGTCTTCACCGCTCCAGTCCGAACCAAAAAGCACTCGTGTTCCGGTCGGACTGATGACGGCATGGGGCTCTCCCCAGTAATCGAATTCGTCCTCGTCTGCCCTGTGGTGGCCGATACGGTATACTTCCACGTTTCCGGGCTCAACTCGTGCGATCACCAACTCTTGGTCCAAAAGCTTTTGTCCGTCTTGCTCATAGCCCATCATCGAAGCGGCGATCCATCCCGGGTTTTTATGGGCAACGGCAGAGATATGGGTGCCGCTCTTGGGGTAGTCGTATCCCAGTTCTTGGGAAATAACGGGCAAACAATCCCCCGTATTCAGGTCATAGGCGATAATGTTGCCTAGGCATCCCCCATTGGGGCCCTCGCCAAAGGTTACGGAAAAATCGGCATCGGTTCCGTTGGCCATCTTGCCCAAACAGGAATGTTCCATTTTTTGCTTGTTAAGCCTGGCAACCAATTTTCCGTCCGTGCCGTACGACGATACGTTGTGGTAAAACAAATTGCCACTGGGGGCGGGCATGGTGGCCACGTAGTTGACATCGTCAACGTCAAGGGCGGTGAGCTTTTGTGTTGAAAATTTATAGGAAAAGGTTTTGTCGTTATCACATCGGAAACCAATGGCATCGGAATCCCAAGACATCATTTGAACGTCGTTGCCCATGCTGATGCTTCCCGTACAACCGGAAATTTCCCTTAAGTTCACCATAACCTCCTTGTTGCGGGACGATACGGAATACTTGATAAAGTCGTCGGTCGACCGATCGAGGTAGTAAAGTATATCGGGGTCGTTAAAATCCCAGAACAACTGCTCTATGTCGTCGGGAGCCACGTCGTCAAGGTTTCGGATAAAGGTATAGTCCATGCCGTCCAACAGTTGGTGAACGCCGTTGGTCTGATCGTACAAGATCATTCGGCTCTCATCGGCGTTCCACGCCTGAATGGTACTGTACATCGGTTTTATGACCCCGCCATCACCGGCATCGGTAATTCTTCTGATCACCGTACCGAAAGAGGGGTCTACTATGGTCTCCAAGTATCCGGGCCTAGGCACATCCTGCATAGGGTGCGGCTCGAGGTCGTTGGCGGTAAGCTCGGTTGCTATGTCGACGGTCGTGGACCCATCTTCCTCATTTGTATCTTCTTCGGTGGTGTCTTCCCCTTCATTGTTTTCCTCCCCTCCGGTATCTGTCGTTTCTTCCCCGTTATCTTCCTTGATTATCGGGAAATTGTCGCTGGTACAGGACGTAAGTGTCCAGCCAAAACAGAAAATTGCTAAATAAATTTTTAAATTTTTCATATTGTACTAATTATTTTGGGGTTTTTAAGAATGTACGGAGTACTCCAAGGGAGTGGATGTTGCCCCGGGGAGTTATCCGAACCCGTACCGCCATAAAAACCTACCCGCATGTAGCTTTTTTTGCACGCTTTTTTGAAGGCCCGATAGGGTAGCGCACGAGGGGGGCACAATAATTTCCGGATGGGTTCGCCCTGTTTATTGTTGTTGCTCCGAGGATTCTGACAAGGTTCAAAAAACACAACATTCCATCCTTGCTTACGTTAGTTAACTAGTCGTCTCGTTTGACCTCTTTTTTTTTAAAATTTTTTTAATCTTTTTTTCAAAACCATTAAAAAAGATGAAAAGTGCATGTTTTTTTTTGGTGCTTATAGCAAGTACATTCCTTTACCCAATAGCGGCCCAAAGTCCCGAGGCCCTTCCCTTGTTCGATATATCACAGCTCACCTATGAGGGAGGTTTTCGTATAAGGGCGAGTCAGAACGGTGTCTCCGATGTCAATTATTCACAAGGGCCCATTGCCTACAATTACGAGAACCATTCCCTGTTCATCGTGGGCCACACCCATCAGCAGGCCATAGCCGAATATGCCATTCCCGATATTGTAAAAAGCGAGCAATTATCGGAGCTTAACATGGTAGAAAGTCCCATACAGGTCTTCAGTCAGGTATTGGACAGGGCGGCGGACGGAAACCCTGAAAAATTGGACAGGGTAGGGGGGCTCTATTACGTCAACCACGGTGGACAGCCCAAACTGATCGTCAATGCCTTCGAGTATTACGACGCCCCGGCCGACAATACCTTGAGTACCCTGATTATAAATAATGCCAGTGACATTGAAAACTCCCAGGTCAGTGGCTATTTTCGGTTTGACGGCGGTGCCGCACATACCTCGGGCTGGATATCGCCCATCCCCGAAGCTTGGCAAGAAACCCTTGGGGGCTCGCATATTACGGGCCACTCGAGTGGAATCCCCATTATATCTCGATGCAGTGTCGGCCCTTCGGCCTTTGCCTTTGGGATGAACGAGGCCCTGAACGCCACCGACGCCATCGAGACTACGGCCTTATTGGACTTTAACCTCTCCCATCCCTTGCACGAGGACTTGGGCAACGAATCGGGGACCAATGATATCTGGACGCACCTGTCGAGGGCTACCTACGGTTTTATCGTTCCCGGTACGCGGACCTATCTGACCATCGGAAGCAGTGGCGGTCATGAAAGCGGCGTTTGTTATAAATGTGTCCAAGACAACGGCAACCTATGCGGGGGCTATTGCACCCCGGAAGCCGATGACAATTACCAATATTATTGGCTTTGGGACGTGAACGACCTGGTAGCGGTCAAAAACGGAAGTTTGGAGCCCCATGAGGTAAGGCCCTACGACCACGGTTTCTTTAATACCCCCTTTCAGGCCAACGGCTCCAAAAAAATCGGGGGAGGAAGTTTCGATTCCGCTACCGGAAATTTGTATTTATCGATACAGAGTGGAGATACCGAACAAGGGGTTTATGCACGACCACCGGTTATTGCGGTGTACAATGTAAATGGGGAAGTGCTTACCGACAATACACCCATCGGCACTTTGGAACTTACCATGTACCCGAACCCGACCTCGGGTATGCTCTATATTGAGGGACTGCCGGATAGATCGCATATTCAAATAAACGATATGGCCGGAAAACTGGTGAGGACCCTTACTACCGACAAGACCGTATACGAACTCGATATGGGCCAACTTTCCTCAGGAGTCTACGTGGTATCGGTTCACGACATGAGCAGTCGAAAGGTGGTCACCGAACAGATCATCAAGGTCGATTAAGCCTTTTGGGCCCACCGAAGACATGCAAAAACAAAAGCAGAAGGCCGATAAGACCTTCTGCTTCTTTTTTGGGACACCTACCATAGCATAGGGGGGCTACTTATTCGCTTTTCAATTTCCTTCTAAAGCTGTATAGGGTTTCAGAGATGGTAAACCAACAGAAATAGAATATACCCCCGGAGAAAATAATATCGCCGATCATTCGTAACCATTTCAAGGTCTGTACGGTCGGTGAGTACAACAATTCCGAATCGCGGGCGAAGGAATAGCCCTCGGTTATCGATGTGTAGGCCTGAATGATCCCTACGGGAAGCAGGCTAAAAAGCACCATGGCCACCAATCCAATATTGAGGAGCCAGAAGGCGCGGGTCAGTTTTTTGCTTTCCCAGGCCCGGTCGGAATAAAACCGCAGGCAGATCAAGATGAAGCCCATGCCCAACATACCGTATACGCCGAACAAGGCGGTATGGGCGTGTACGGCCGTCGTATTCAGCCCTTGGATATAGTACAGGGCAATCGGCGGGTTGATAAGGAAGCCGAAAACACCGGCCCCGATAAAGTTCCAAAAGGCCACGGCGATAAAGAAGAATATGGGCCATTTGTATTTTTGCATCCAAGACCTGCTTTTTAGAATGTTCCAGTTTTCCCGTATTTCAAATCCCATTAGGGTTAGGGGAACCACCTCGAGCGCACTAAAGGTCGCGCCCAGGGCAATGGCCTGAATAGGCGTACCCGAATAATAGAGGTGATGTAGGGTACCGATAATACCTCCCGCCAAGAAAATGGAAGCCGAGGCTACGGACACCCGACCCGCCGTTTTGGCCGAGATGATCTTCATTTTAGAAAAGATAAAGGCGATAACCACCGTAGCAAAGACCTCAAAGAATCCTTCTACCCAAAGGTGGACCAACCACCATCTCCAGTAGTTGATCACCGGTAGGCTGCTGTTCTCCCCATACATAAGTCCGGAAAAAAAGAACATACCTATGGCCATTACCGAAAGCAAGAGTATGATCAACAAATGTTTTGAGGCGTCGTTCTTACGGATGGCATATACAATATGCCTACTTACCATAATGACCCAAAGCACCAGTCCTATCCCCAAGAATATTTGCCAAAAGCGCCCAAGGTCCATGTATTCGTAGCCTTGGTGGCCAAAAAAGAAGTTGGTGGTCAGGTTCAGGAATTGGTGTACCCCGAGCCATTCGCCCAGCATAGACCCCAAAACAATGACAAGTAAGGCGATGAAGAGAAAATTGATACCGAATACCTGGTATTTCATTTCCTTGCCCGAGATCATCGGGGCCAAAAACAGTCCTGTCGCCAACCAGGTAGCCGCAATCCAGAACACCGCCAATTGGGTATGCCAGGTACGGGTAATCGAATAGGGCAGGTAATTGGCCAGGTCAAAACCGAAGAAGGCCTGTCCCTCTACCGTATAATGCACGGTTAAGATTCCCAGAAGCACCTGTAGGCCGATCAAGAGCGATACCACGATAAAGTACTTGAGTACCGCCTTTTGCGACGGAAACATCTTCATTCCCGTCAAGGGGTCACTGTCGGGCTTGGTGATGATCTCCCCTTTTTCATGGTTTCTTAAATAGTAGTAGGTAAGAATACCGATGAACAGGAGCAATAGTACAATGGACAGCCCCGACCAGACCAGGGAGCCCTTGGTAATAAGGTTGTCGATCAAGGGTTCGTGCGGCCAGTTGGAGGTATAGGTGTAATCCTTACCCGGCCGGTTGGTACTTGCCGCCCAGGAGGTCCAGAACAAAAAGGCGTTCAATTGCTCCAATTTTACCGGATCGGTCAAGGCCCCTTTCGGGATGGCATACTCTTCCTTTCCTTCGGAGAAGATAGAGGTATAATGCTCCACATTGGCCTTAATGGCCGCCCACCGCTCCTTCGATATGGTCAGGGTATTGTTGGTCTTATCAAAGGTGTTGGTCTTGATATCTTTGATCAAACGGGCCTTAATGGCCGCCTTGTTCTCGACATCCAAGCTGTTATAGGCTTGGTTAAAATCGGTTTCGGACCAGTATTCCAGCAAAAATACCGCCTCTTTGTGTATCCAATCGGCCGTCCAATCGGGGGCGACATAACTACCGTGTCCCCAAATGGATCCAACTTCCATCCCGCCGATGGACTCCCAAACATTTTGTCCGACTTGAATGTCCTCCTTTGTATATACGATCTCTCCCGTACCTTTTACCCGTACCAACTCCGGTATGGGAGGTTGTTTTTGATAGACTTCCGTTCCTACCCATATAAGCACTATAAACGAGAGTATTACCACACTGGCAAATGCAATCCAAACTTTTTTCATCGTGTAAATTTTATTGGGAAACTTTATTAACGCGTTCTATTGTATCAAGTACCGAAATGGACAGGCGTACGATACAATTCGAAATACAATCCAGGTCATGGGGTACATTGGCTTCCAGTGCGACCATATCGCCCCGTTTAAGAAGTTGTTTCCCGCCTTCGATGCCGAAGTCGACTTCCCCTTCAAACAGTTCTATGACTATGGGGTAGGGGGCCTTATGCTCCTTCATAAATTGTCCCTTCTTCATGACGATCCTGAGTTCCTTGGTACTGGGAGTTTTAAGTAAGACCGTCACCGTAGGGCTTTGGTTGTCTTGATAGCTTATGTTTTCGATTAAGGATGCTTTATTCATAGTTCTATTTATTGATAGGTGATAAGCTTAGCGTCCTAAGCCTTTCGATGTTTATATTCCTAAGCTGTTAGGTTCACAATTGGCGATTTGCATTGATGTTCCGATGCTTATACAAGAAAGCTTACTTCCTTTTTAGATTAAAAAGTATAAAAAGGTCTTTTTATCCGATTTAAGATTCTTATGCGTCATAAATATATTTTAGAACAGTACGCTTCATAAGATGTACCTCATCACAGCTATACAAAGTGCGAAGATCACATCGAACTAATAGGGAAGCAATATCCTTCTAATTATCGGGGCGAAATTAAACCTAAAATTAATAACGGACAAATTTATCCGATTTAAGTTTGCTATTTTTTGAAAAGTTAATTGCCAACCCGTAAACATGCATTAGGGAATACGTATTAGGGGAGGTGCGGCGGATAAAATGAACCGATTGATTTCCAATTTGAAAATAAAAACATCAAAACTTCGTAACTAGTTACGTAAAATAACATACATTTGCGTAACCAGTTACTTAATTTAGGCTTAATGGAAGATTTTCTAATACATATGGAGTACGAGGGACTGACCAGTAGGCTCAAACGCCTAAGCGATGCCTTGCTGTACAGCACCAAGGACCTGTACAAGAGCAAGGGTCTCGACATAGAGCCCAATTGGAACCTGATATTCCGCCTATTGCAGGAACACCAGGCCATGACCATAACGGAAATGGCCGACACCTTGCAATTTTCGCACCCTGCGGTGGTAAAGATTGTCAAAAAAATGAAGCGGAACGGATATATCGCTACCCAAGAAGACGATAGCGATAAGCGCAAGCAAGTACTCTCCCTGACCCCAAAGGCACATAAGCACATTGCCGTATTCAAGCCCTACTGGGAGGCGGGAACCGAGGTTACCCGCGATATTTTGGCCGATAGTCCCCATTTCATGGAAGAACTGGCACGGATCGAAGAGAAATTAAACGAGGCAAATTATAAGGAACGTACCTTAAAAAAATTGTGAACATGAACCTTTATGCTGAAATTTTGGGCTATATGGCCATATTGGCGGGCTTTTATGCCGTAACCAAAAAGGATATGGGCGGCTTTAGGCTATGGCATATGATCTCCAGTTTCTTCTATGTGATCTACGGCGTGTTTTTGGAGTCGGGCCCCTTGATTATTTCAGGAGCTATCTTCTGTGTCATACATACTTACCATCTGCGCAAGCTACGGCAGCAACAGAAAGGACCAAAGCTCGACAACCACACCAACTGCCCTTCCTGTTGATTTTCTTTCCATAGGTAAAAATGGGCAAGCATGCCGGCTGCCGGGAAGAATAGGCCTGCTTCATCTATGAATTTGACAAATTCGTAGGATCATCGCCCGTATTCGTCTATTCCTTTTATGCCGAAGGGGGGATAGGCCTACCTTTGCGCGCTCAAAAAGTCATTAACTATGAAGAAAACAATTTCATCTCTAGCGCTTGTATTGGCCCTAACGGCCTGTAACGGCGTCAAGAACGTAAACACGTCAAATGTTTCCGATGCCGCCACCTTGTTGGCATCCTTAAGTTCGAACTCTACGGTTCAGCAAGTGGCCAGCCTTTTCAGTTTATTGGATACCAATAACGACGAGGCCATCAGTTCAACGGAGGCCATCGGTTCCGTGGCCGAAAATTTTGATGTATTGGATACCGACAGCGATTCCAGTCTTAACCTTAGCGAATTACAGGGGATTCTTTCCCTATTGTAATATATAAACCGAGTGTTATACAGTTGGGGGCATTCGTATGGATGCGCCTTTTTTTTCGTCCCTACGGCAAGCGCCTTGATCGGGGCCAAAAAAAAAATCCGCCAAGTGTTTGCAAGCGGATTTTTTTATAGTTGGGGACTGCTGCGGGCTATTCCTCCTCGTCCGATAGCACATCGGCCATCTCCAGTTCTTCGTCCATATCGTTATCGGCCGGTACCGAAGCTTTCAGGGCATTGAACCTTTCCAAGCGGTCCAGTTCGTCCTCCTCGCCCGAAAAATAAGGAAATACGTCCATAATGGGCGATTCCGAAATGGCCGGTATGGTATAGTCGCCCATGGTGTCCTTCATAACGCTGACCGTGTTGTCGTAGGCTTCCTTGACATCGTTGGCCTGTACCAATAGGTACATATTGGTCTTGCGTTCCTTTCCGCTTTCCTCGTCAAAGGCGATCAGGGAAACCTTGGATTTGAACCATCGGTCGGAATTCTCAAAGGGATGGATCTCGGCGTAATTGGCTACCTTGATGTTGGTGATCTTGATTTCTTCGGTATCGCTCAGATAAGCGGACATCTCTTCGGTAATCCTGCTTTCGGCCTCGGTATACGAAATGGCATCGACCAGAAAAGGTTCGGTCTTTACCCTGAGCATGCCCGATGTTTCATCGATTTTTTTGTATTTAATTTTGCACTCGTACCAGGTTGCACTCATAATAATTTGTTTTTGGGGTGCCAAATATAGGGTATCGCCGAGGCCCAAAATGAAAAAAACGCGAATAGATATCCACAATTTCACCTTGGGGTTTGTACCGTTCGGGGTGTGAAACGATTAGGGTTCGAATAGTACATCAAAGCTTCAAATACCCAAACCTTCTTCCTTAATGGACAAACGAAAACGGCCCCGGTAAAACAAAACATCTTACCGGGGCCGTACATGGGGCGTTGCACCATTGAAGGGTCGAAAGCCTAATTGTTCTTCTGGGAACGTTGAAACTTGTAGGTAATCCCAAAATTGAGCCCGAACGACGAATAGGGTACCTTTTGCGACAACTCCTTGGAGGTATCGGTATTGGTATTCGACAACTCGTCGACATAGTTGGTTTTGCGTACATAACCCTCGGGAAGGTTATCCAAGGTATACAGTCCGCTTACCGCTACCGTACCGTCCGGAAGTACCACATCGGTATTGAACTCGGCAATTTCCGAATCCTTTCTTTTTAAACTGATGCCGTAGTACTCGGCCTCCACGAAAAGGCTGAAATTGGAATTCAGGTTAAACTTATAACCCATGGCACCTACAAAGCCCAAGGGAAATTTTCCATGATAATCTTCCTTGTAATTCGTCTCGGAATACGAGCCTTCCGGTACGCCAAAGGCTTGGGCCTCGGCTTCCGAAAAGACGGATTTTTGGTACACGACCGCCTCTGTTTTTCCACCCAGCTTGATCAAGGCGCCAAAACGGCCGTACAGGCTATTGGTAAATTTATACACCAAGGAGGCCGAAGCGCCAAAGGCACGGGCCCGGGCGACCGCATCTACCTCCGTGTCGGGCAAGTTGACCACCGATATATCCTGGTCCGTACCCTGCAAGTAGCCCACGCCAAGGTCCACACCGAACGAATCGTCAAAATAATACGTTCCCCTGATCTGTACATTGGCGCCTTCCCCATAGCTCCCATATGCGTTTTCGGTTTCGGACAGGCTTACGCGTTCCCCTAGTTTCATGGTCGCACTACCAATGGCATAACCGGTACTTACGGAAACTTCCATCTGTCCGTACGATACTGCACCGATCAAAACAGCCGTACATGCTGTAATTAAATGTCTCATACTAATAAGTAAAGTTTAAAGTGAAAAAAAACGGACCTGGAAAAGCCTATGGGGGATGCCCCTTGACTTTTACATAGCCCTAATTCAAATTGAGACCGTAAAGATACCCTTAAAAAGAATTTTCCTGCAAAATCCCCTTTGGTTTTAACACCAAAAAATGTCCCATCCTTGGTCATGGTTATCGGGTGATATCCCGTACCAATAGCTATTTCGCTGGTTTAAAAATGATAAAGAGCAAGGTATAGCCAAGCAAGAACAAGAGGTACCAGGTATTGAGCACCAGATCCGGATAGTCCAACCTTCCCTTTGAAAAGCTTAAGATCATCAAAACCTGCGCCCCGTAGGGCAATAATCCTTGTGAAATGCAGGCAAAAATATCAAGAATGGAGGCGGTGCCCTTAGTATCCAGGCCGTAATCATCGTTTATGGTCTTGGCAATGGGGCCGGCTATGATAATGGATACGGTGTTATTGGCTATGGCCAAATTGGTCGTGCCCACCAAGGTCGCGATGCCCAACCGGGCCGTTTTCTTGCTTTTGATGCGTTTTTTTATATTGACCAGAATATAATCGATCCCTCCATTTCTTTCCACCAAGGCCGCCAAACCTCCCGTGAGCAATGACAATAGAAAAATCTCCGTCATATTGGTAAACCCGGTATAGGCGATCCGGGACGATTCCATTAGCGTAAAATCCCCGGAAACAATTCCCAGGAGTCCCGCTGAAACAACTCCCAGCAACAAAGTCACGAACACATTGACACCTAGAATGGAGAGAACAATGACCAAGACGTAGGGCAGTATTTTTAGTACCGAATAGCTATAGGTGGCCGCCTCCGTTTCGGCATATGTAAGGTCCCAACCCTGAAAGAGTAGGATACCCGTGGTAAGCAGGGCCGCAGGCAAGGCAATTTTAATATTCTGTCTGAACTTATCGCCCATTTTACAACCCAGGGATTGGGTGGCCGCAATGGTGGTATCGGAGATTACGGATAGATTATCCCCGAACATACTCCCTCCCAACAAGGCACCGCACAAGAGGGCCAGATCGGCACCGCTTTCATCGGCAAACCCGACTACAATGGGAGACAGGGCTACGATGGACCCCACCGAGGTACCCGTGGAGACCGACAAAAACCCTGCAATGACAAAGATTCCCACATAGATATAACGAAGGGCGATTAAGTCCAACCCCATATTAACGATGGCATCCACACTTCCGGTTTTTGTGGTAATGGCGGCAAAGGCTCCGGCCAAGAGATAGATCAAGCACATGGTCAATATCTTCTCGTCACCACAACCTTTTAAGAAGGTGCTAATCTTTGCTGACACGGATTCCCCGAACATTATAAATGCTACCACAACGCCAACTATAACCGCCATAGGGGCGGGCAGGGCGTAAAAATCGCTTTGGTGGACACCAACGCCCAAAAAGGTAAAAACAAAGACCAAAAGGGGGATTAACGCCGAAAATTTAGGGGTGACCTTGCTTGTAACTGCCATTGCTCCATATGCATTTCAAAAAGGAAACAGCGGCAAATACGAGGACGTATGGGGTAACATTTGTTCCAACGGATTGGCCTATCTCTTGAGCACCTTGCTTGTTATTGCAGGTTGCTATCTCCTCTTTTGAGATTCTTGATAATTAATTTAAGCCGGCAAAAGTAGGGTATAAAACCATCGGCCTATCTTAAAAAAAGTTAATTTCCCGGACCTGCTTCCTTAGAGTAGTTTTTTGGCTTGCAAGGTTTCCTGCAACCGGTCGTGGTTCTCCCAAAACCGATCTTCGATTTTTTGCATTACCGATTCAAATTCGGGATGTTTTTGTAAAGGTGCTATTGCGGGATCCAATTTCATAAACAACAGGATCCAGTATTGGTAATGGTTTTTGGTCGCAAATTCCTTGAGTTGGGCAATCGCCAGGTCGAGCTTTCCCTCGTGGGCATATCTGACCGCCATACTGGCCGGCTTATAAATGGATCGATCCCGTTCACAATAGTCTACATACATCTTGAAAAACCGGGAAGCCTCTTCGGCAAACCCCATTTTTTCATATACCAAGGCAAGTTTAATATCTTCCTGGGGGTAGATGGCCAACCCTTTTGATGTTCTAATTTCATCAAACCGTTTGTAATAGTGGTAGGCACTGTCGTATTCCCTTTTAAAATAATGCAACTTGGCGGTTTCCTGTAAAATATCCAAGCGGTTAGTGTCTTTTTGCAATTCCGTTTTGATAAGGTTAAGGGTTTGTTGCAAATCCCTGTCCTTGGCGTATAAAATATAGGCCTTTACGTAGGGCGCGTAGTAATTCTGTGGATTGAACCGCAGGGACGTTTCAATATAATCCAAGGCCTCTTCGGTAAAACCCGATTGAATGAGGGCATTGCCCAAATTTAGATAGATGTAACTCCTAGCTACGGAATCATTGGCCGCAATATCCAATTGGATTCCCTTCAAGGCATATTCGAGGTATTTTCCGGTATCGGGTATAAAATTGGAATACAGGAGGGCCAGCATCTGTACCACCGCCGAAGAATTCGGATTGTATTCCAAGGCTTTTTGAAGGTGGGGCACCGCCAAGCGATAATCGCCCGTATGCTGGTAGTAAAGGGCTTTGGCCATAAGACTTTCGGCAAGCTTGGGATCGTAGAGCAGGGCTTTATCGGCATAATTGTTAATTTGCTCCGTGTACTTCTTTTCCTTTTTATAAAGATCCAAATAGTAATAGGCAATGGCCAGATCGGCATAGACCAGGGCAAACTCGGGATCTTCTTCCAGGGCTTTTTCAAACAAGGGAATAGCTTCTTGCAAGCCTGCTTCCGATCTCAATAAAAAAGGCTCTTGGGCCTTGAGGTAGTAATCATAGGCCACCAGGTTATCGGTAGGCTTTTTATCGATCTGTTCCCATTCCGAAGGGGTCACGTTCGCCTCAACGGCATTGGCGATCTTTTTGGCCACTTCGTTCTGCAGGGCAAAGATATCTACCACTTCGTGGGTATATTGTTGTCCCCAGATGCGGGAATCGGTAGCGGCATCGATCAACTGTATGTTCAGCAGCACCTGATCGCCCACTTTCTGCCCGCTGCCCTCCACAATATAACTGACCCCCAGGTCGGAGGCTATCTCACCGATGTTCTGGTCGGAATTGCGATATTTTTCTACCGAAGTACGGCTGACCACCCTTAGATCCTCGATTTTCTGCAGGTTGCCCAAAGCGGCCTCCATCAAACCATTTACAAAATAGAGGTTGGTCGAATCGCTGCTCTCGTTTTTAAAGGGAAGCACCGCAATCGATTTTTCAATATCGGGTCTCTGGGAAGCCTCGGAACCCGGGGAGAAGGGGTTCCACAAAAAAAAGGACCCTATGAGCAACAACAAAATTGCCCCTGTCAAAGGCCATTGAAAGCGTTTTAAAAAAGGAAGCTGTTTTTCGGGGACCTGCCCGGGATCAAGAATCGTTTCCGTCACAGCGTGTTTGCCCACTTCCCCGGGGGGATAGCCATAGTGTTCCCTAAAACATTTGATAAAATAGGAAGTACTGCCAAAACCCACGCGATAGGAAACCTCGGAAACCGTAAGGTCGGAATCCTTCAACAGCTCCATCGCCTGTTGTAGGCGTACCTGCCGAATAAACTGACTGGCCGAAAGTTGGGTCTGTTTTTTACATTTCCGCAAAAGGTTGGAACGGCTCATGTGCATGGCCGCCGCCAGTTCCGATACCCCAAAATGCTCATCGCTTAAATGGGCTAGGATCAAGGCTTCGGCCTGCTCGGTAAACGGACTTCCTTTTAACGGGTTCGGCATGGTATTTTTTTGGTGGCGGGCCACGGGTTAAACAAATATAATCGAATACGCGCCAAGATAAAAATAAGGGAGTTGCGTCATAATTTATATGCCTGCGCCATAATTTTTATCACTTCCGCAAGGCTTATACACATTGCCCCATAGGTGATTGGTGCTGCATCAGCGTATACGGGACCTTTGGAATATCAAATTATTAGTCAAATCACAAAAAAGTAAAATCATGAAAAAACAAGAAAACCGTCCCGTCAAACAAATGAGCTATGTACTCCTTATTATAGCCATGTGCTTAGCCGCCTGCGGACAACAAAAACAGAAGGGCAATGACCAAACCATGGCCAAGACCGAAGTAAGCGCACCGGATATTCCCCTGACACAAGCCGTGGTAAGTGGCAACCTCGAAGCCGTAAAGCAGCATATCGAAGCCGGTACCGACCTTGACGAAAAAGATGCCCTAAGTGGGGCCACCCCTTTAATGTCGGCCATAACCTTTGACAAGACCGAAATCGCCGCTGCCCTTATCGATGCCGGTGCCGATCTTGAAATAAAAAACAACGACGGTTCCACCGCCCTTCACGTGGCCGCGTTTTTTGGTAGGGTAGAACTGGTACAGTTACTAATGGACGCCAAGGCCGACAAAACCGTCAAGAACAACTATGGCGCTACCCCCCGGGAAACGGTCTCCGGACCTTTTGAGGACATGAAACCCATCTATGAAATGATGCAGCAGCAATTGGGGCCTATTGGATTGGACCTAAACTTGGCCGAACTGGAAAAGGCACGTCCCGTTATCGCCATGATGCTACAATAACATATAACCCTTCAAAAAACGACAGTCATGAAAACCGTTCGACGTTACGATATAGACTGGCTAAGGGTCATCGCCATAGCCTTGTTATTGATCTACCATATAGCCATTGTTTTTCAGCCCTGGGCCATGTTCGTTGGCTTTGTACGCAGCGAAAACGCCCTTGAGGGATTGTGGGTACCCATGAGCATGCTCAATGTGTGGCGCATTCCGATTCTATTTTTTGTATCGGGAATGGGACTCTTTTTCGCCATGCGAAAGCGCAACTGGAAACAACTGATAGGAGAACGCACCCAACGTATACTTATACCCTTCCTGTTCGGTATCGTGGCCATTTCGCCCCTGCACATGTATCTTTTTCAAGCCTTCTACAAGCAGCCGTTGACGTACTATCCCCATACGGGCCATCTGTGGTTTTTGGGCAATATTTTTGCCTATGTCCTTATTTTTCTTCCTGTTTTTCTTCTGTTGAAGCATCGCGGGGCAAGGCTTAAAAAGCTATTGGAAAAATTAATGGGTACCGTGGCGGGGCCACTGACCGTTTCCCTGTTCTTTGTACTGGAGGCCATTTGGGTAAAGCCACAGATCTACTCCCTTTATGCCGAAACCTGGCACGGCTTTTTTCTGGGAGCCCTGGCTTTCTTTTTCGGATACCTGTTCGTCTATATCGGTAGTCCGTTCTGGAATACCCTGAAAAAATGGAAATGGGCCTATTTGGCACTGGCGCTAGGGCTGTACACCCTACGACTTATAGCGTACCATATGGAAGCCCCGGGCTATTTAATGGCCTTGGAATCGACCTGTTGGATATTCGGTATTTTCGGACTTGCGTTCCAATACCTTAACAGGCCCGGCCGACTGTTGGAATATTTGAGCAAGGCGGCCTACCCGGTGTATATCATCCATATGTTCGCCTTGTATTTAGGGGCTTGGTTGATCCTCCCCTTAAACATACCTCCCTTTTTACAGTTCGTAGCCATTACCGTATTTACCTTTACGACCTGTTTTATACTATACGAGTTTTTGATCCGAAGGATTGGGGTTTTACGCCCCTTGTTCGGGTTACGCTTGGAAAAATCACCAAAGGAAAAATCATTGCAAGGGCATCCTACGGCCAAGGAAGCCATTTAAATAGTCTATTAACATCCGGCCCTAGAGAATACTGGGGCTGGATTTTTTACCGCCAAAAGGGAGGAGCCCCCGATTACATTTATCCCTCTTTCCTATCTTTGTCCTTCCATAGTACGGTACCATGCATAAAGTATCCGCTTTTATCTTCCTTTCACTGATATCATTGGCATTTTCCTTGCCCAACGAAGCGCCTCAAGAGGGCGGGTCAGAAAAAATAGCTTCCGATCACTTTCATAATTTATACCGGGTAAGTGATGGCTTATACCGATCGGAGCAACCCTCAAAAAAAGGGATGCAGGAGTTGGAAGCCCTGGGCATACAATCGATCCTGAACCTTAGACGCCAAAAAACGGATGAAAAGAAACTAAAGGACAGTAAACTGCATTTGGATCGTATCCCCTTAAAAGCCTCAAAATTGGACGAAGCGGATATTTTTAATGCCTTGTACCTATTACAACAAGCGGAGAAACCCGTACTTGTGCACTGCTGGCACGGTTCCGATAGAACCGGGGCCATTGTGGCCGCCTATAGAATGGTTTTCGACAACTGGAGCAAAAAGCAGGCCATTGCCGAATTTACCGAAGACCGTTTTGGCTACCACCAAGGCAGGTTTCCCAATCTGATTACCCTACTTGAGTCTTTGGACGTTGATGCGCTCAAAAAGAAATTGGGGCAAGAAAGCAGCTTCTAATGATCAATGTACAATCCACAAAAAAACAAGGGCCGGAAATTTATCCGGCCCTGTCAATTTATAACTTCCTTATAACTTTCGAAGTTTATAAGCCCCTAAGCCGCCCAAGACCAAAGTAATGAGCAAGGTAGGAAGCACCAAATAACCCCAGTCTATGTCGCGTTTCGCTGTATAATACGCCACTTTGTATTTGCTCCAATCGACCGAATCCGCAGGTTTGTTTTCAAAGATTTTAGTGTAAAACCCCAAACGCAGGTTCTCGTGAAACTTGCCCAGTTCTTTTAAGAAGCCCAAATGGCTAATCATATCCGTTCCCGCCAATATGTTGAAACTAAGTTGGGCGTGGGTGGGTCAGGCTTCGGTAAAGGTTATGATCAACGACCCGTTCACCAACCTATTTTCATTATCTATCCCACTAAACACCCCTTCTTGCGTACTGTTTTCATTCTTTAGGTAATAACTTTTAAAATAAATGTTCACCCGCTCCAGGGCGATAATGCCCGAGAAATTAAACCTGAAATTAATTACCGATCCCTTGTTCAAAAGCTCGATACGGTCTTTTTCGATGTAAACATTCTCGGTAAGGGTAACTATTTCGTAGTTCGTAGGGCGTATCTTGAACTTCAGGTTTTCCTTGAATCCATCGGCAAAATCAAAGGTAACGTCATAGGTGCCCGGAAGCTTGCCGTATAGGGAGGCATAGGGACTGTTACTGGACAGTTCAAGGGCATGCCGGGGTACGACGCTGGGGTTTACGATACGTTTGTTCCTTATTTCCATGGCGATATAAGGGGGAATGTTCGGGTCTTTCGACTTTTCCTCCATTTCCTCCTTGGTGGCACATTTTTCCAAAATGGAACGTCCTGCAACGGTATTGGTAAACAGATCAAAGGTACAATAGGTACCGATCAGGTATTGGATGTTCGAAGGGGCCCTGTGCCCCAAATAATAGATCTCACTGGCCCCGTCGATGTATCGGTCGCCCGAAAGGGTATTCGTTTTTATGGTGAGCGTATCGCCCTGCCGCTTGATGCTACCGTGGCTGTAATACTCCCTCATACTGCCATCGGCCAAGGGATACATAAAAATATGCTTTATTTTTTTCCAATTTTTGGAGATGATGGTCTGCCCCTTTAAAATAGTATTGTCCTCCCCAAAATAGTAGTTGATGTAGTAATAGGTAATTTCATCGTTGTTGCTGCGGATCAGGTCGAGCTGTTTGTCGTGCTCGCTTTTAGAGAGCCGGTATTCCCCTATAAAGGCCTCATAATCGCTATACCCCAAATACAACAGAATAATGTTCTTATAGTATTGGTTCAATTTGATAAGGGGCTTTCCTTTTTCGAGGTCCCGCGATTTATCGTAGAGGTACTTTCCATTGATAAACTCCGAGCCCAATTGCTCAAAATCGCTCTTAAGGCTCGGCTTGTTTTCATCATAGGCCCCATAGCCGTATAGTTGAAATGTTTTGGGCAGCTGTGCCAACCCGTGCCTGTCCATAAATTCCTCATGTACCTTATTGAGTAGTATTTTAAAGTATTCCGAGGTCAAGACCAGTGAACCAGAGCCGGTTAGCATAAATTCCTATTTTAAATTTAAAATTATGAAAAATATTTTTAATACTTAGAATGAATCATAATTAATATTCAAGGGTATACTTTTAGCAGGTAAACTAATCTCAAACAGGACATGAAAAATTCAATTGCACTCGTTCTTCTTTTGGTTTCCAGCTTGGGTTTTTCCCAAACTTTGGTCACCGGTAAGGTAACGGACCAAAACGGGGAACCCCTGCCCGGGGCAACGATCGCCGAAAAAGGAACAACGACCGGGGTGATATCCGACTACAATGGAAATTTTGAAATCACGGTCTCCTCAACCGAAGCGGTGCTATCCGTCTCCTACATCGGTTTTGAAACCCAGGAAATACCTGTTTCCGGCAAATCCCATATAGAAGTAGGGCTGGAGGAAACGGCCGTATCCCTGAGCGGGGTTACCGTGCAAGGTTTCTCGGGCGTAATGGGCAAGTCACGTAAGCGAACGGAATCCATCCAAACCACGCCCGAATCGGTTACGGCCCTGAATTCGGAAGGTATAGAAAGGGCGGGTATTACCGATATCAGCTCCTTCTCGAGCCTGGTCCCCAACCTAAAATTCAATTCTTCACAATCAATTGGGTTGAACTTTATTACCGTCCGTGGTATTCCCCAGGTGAGGGGAGGCGATGCCCCCTTGGCCTTCGTTATAGATGGGGTCACCGTTCCCGATCCCAGTTTGTTGAGCCAAGACCTGTACGACCTGGCATTGGTCGAAGTAGTCAAGGGCCCCCAAGGTGCCCTATATGGCAAAAATGCCATTGGCGGTGCCGTAAACATTTACACCAAGGACCCCACCAACAAAATGGGCAACCAGCTTAAACTGGGGGGTGGCAACGGGGGCTTTAAGCTGGCCCAGTTTGTCTCTTCCGGGGCGATCATCAAAGACAAACTGTTCTATCGTTTTTCTACACAGTACAAAGATTTTGACGGCTTGTTGACTAACGAGTTTCTGGATAAAAAGGTAGACTTTAGGGAGGATATCAATGTAAGGGGGCAGTTGAAGGCAAGGTTGTCCTCCAATTTCTCCATAACCGGTTCCTACCAATATTTTAATATAGATGGCGGTGCTACCTACTATTCGGTCAACCCAACGGGAACAGATGGGGAATTTACCGGTGGCATTCTAGACCCCAACCCATCGGACGGTAACAACGTTATCTTTTCCGATGTCTTGGGAAGATCGGAAATGACCAACAACTACGGTACCCTTAAAATGGACTATAACCTATCTGGGGTGAAACTACAGGCCATAACCTCGTTCAACAAGGTAGATCGTTCCACGAACGGTGATCTGGATTTTCTGGAGTTGGACGGATTGACACAGGGCGAGGAAATTACCACCAAGACCTTTAACCAAGAGATTAGGCTTACCAATGCCAAAACGAATACCAAATTCGATTGGAGCCTAGGTGGATTTTATCAGAAAATCAAAAAGGATTTTTATCAAAACGGTACCACAGGGGTCGATTTTGGCGGTCCCGATGCCTATGATACCGCCGATTACATCAATGAGACACAGACTATTGCCCTGTTCGGTTTTGGAGACTATAAATTGACGGACAAACTCACGCTATCCGCCGGTTTCCGTTTGGATATGGATAATTTTACGCAAGACGATCTCCTATTTGCGACGAATTCCGAAAGGGACAATAGCGAATTTCAGCCCAAGGTATCCTTGTCCTATCAAGCCAATAAAAATGTATTGCTATATGCCAACTACGGCCGGGGCTATCGGAACGGGGGCTATAACGCACAGCCTACCGATTTGTTCAATGGCGATTTTGACGATGAAACATCCGACAACTACGAATTGGGATTTAAGACCAGTTCTTGGAACGACCGCCTTATCTTCAACGGTTCGGTATTCTACTCTACCTTGAACAACCAGCAACAATATATCCTGGACCTGACCACCTTTATAGCAGGTGTGTACAACTATGATAAAAGCGAGGTGTTCGGCTTTGAACTCGAATCCCGTGCCAGATTGTCTAACTTCTTGGATGTCTTTGCCAATTTTGGTCTGACGGATGCCGAGATCGTGGACGGTGGAACCACCGGTGGCGAAGACGGTACCCTTACCGACAATACCGCCTATAACGGTCAAAAAACACCCTTTGTTCCCGTTAGTACCTTCGGCGTTGGACTCGAATCGTCCTTTGATATTACCGATAATTTAAAGTTCAGCGGCTTCCTAAACCTCGATACTACGGGCAAGACCTACTGGCACGAGAGCAACCGGGACGCCTTTACCACCGATGCCTATTCTTTATTGGATACCCGTTTGGGACTTTCCTATAAAAACTGGAAGCTTGAACTGTGGGGCAAAAACCTGACCGATAAGGCGTACTACCAAGAATTCTCCCCCGGAGAGTTTGTAGGGAGTCCCGATGACGTGGCCTGGAGAGGGCAGCCCTTGACCGTTGGAACCTCCGTTTCCGTGAAGTTCTAAAACCCATTCATTTTACCTAAAAATACCATGGGCATCGCCAAAGATGCCCTTATCATCCTATTTTTTAAACGTACATATGGAAACCAAAAGAGCTCGTTTTTCTAGAATATTGATTGAAGAAATGTTCCAGGTAAAGCCTGGGGAGACCGTGGCCATAACCGCCGATCTCGGAACGGAAAGGGCAACCATCGATGCCATGGCGCAAGCGGCGCAAAAGGCCGGTGCACTGCCCTTGGTCATGTACATTCCCCAAGCCAAAAAAGACAGTCAGGCCGGAATGAAGGATTGGCCTTCGGAAGCCCTGACTGCAGCACTGTTGAAAGCGGATGTATGGATCGAGGCCAATGCCGTCGTTATCCTGTATTCCGATATTTGGGAAACCGCCATGCGCAACAACAAAAAACTGCGTTATTTGATCATTGCGGAAAGCAGTATCGATTCCCTTGACCGTGTTTTTACGGGCTATCGCATACCTGACCTAAAAAAGTTGTTGGAAAGGCTTACCCATATGGCCATGAAGGCAAAAACCGTTCGCATTACCAGTAAAAACGGTACCGATGTCTCCTATGCCATCGATACCGACTATACCTTTGACTACGATGATGGCGATTTTTCCATGCCGAAGTTCGGTACGGCACCGGGCTTTGTAAACATCGTACCCAAACTGCACAGTATGAACGGGCGTATCGTCTTCGATTATTTACAGCATGCCCAACCTACGAACAAGCTGTCCTTTTTATTGAAAGACGGAATTATCACCGAAGTGGAAGGGGAGGGGGCCGCAGCATTTAAGGACTACCTCGCCTCCTTCGAAGATGGGAATATGTATAAGATTTCACACAATATGCTGGGATTCAATCCCAAGGTCCATAAAATTACGGGCGAACTGGTAGAGGACGAACGTATTTGGGGCGGGGTCGATTTTGGCTTCGGACATACCAGTGCCATGGATATGCCCCCCTTCGGACAAATGGCGAAATCGCATTTTGACGGCGTAGTGGCCAAGACCAGTATTTACTTCGATGACGTTCAAATTACGGACAATGGCGAAGTTTGTCACCAAGAATTAAGACCTTTGGCAGAGCGCTTGTTAAATACCGTCAATGTCTGACCACGAAAACCAATACTGCACGAGTAAAGTAGCCCCGAAGGACTTTGTGTCGGGTTGGGTCGTTGCCCTTATCATCGCCAGTACCGGCCTGTCGGTATCCACCCTGTTCTTGGGTTCGGAGATTGCCTTGGCCCTCGGCTTCGAAAAGGCCCTTATTGCCTTTGGGGTATCGACCTTGGTGTTGACCCTCATGTGCATGGCCACCACATTGATAGGCAATAGGTCAAGGTTATCCACCTATATGATCCTCCATTTTAGTTTTGGGGA
The DNA here is from genome assembly GCF_900141855.1 of Pseudozobellia thermophila. Classification (GTDB taxonomy): domain Bacteria; phylum Bacteroidota; class Bacteroidia; order Flavobacteriales; family Flavobacteriaceae; genus Pseudozobellia; species Pseudozobellia thermophila. The sequence goes on along the minus strand of NZ_FQYU01000002.1, from coordinate 36,731 downwards.
AAAGGGGGCCAAGATCGTCAACTTTATTTTTGGGGTTACCTTGGTCGGCTGGTTCGCCGTAGCATTGGAATTATTGGCCATTGCCATTTTTGATACCACAATCAGCACTTTTGCCATAGAAATTCCCAAATCGCTCATTATCATCGTAACCAGCTTGTTTATCACCATTACAACGGTTTATGGTATACGCAGTATCGAAAAGGTGGCCAATATCTCCATCCCCATTTTAACCGCCTTTTTGGGCTATGTCTTTTACCTTTCCTTGGAAAAATTGGAGAGTCCGTGGCAACTCTTCGATTATGTACCTGCGGAAAATAGCATGACCCTTTTTGAGGCGACTTCCATATTGGTGGGGGCCTCCATCCTGTTTCCGGTCTTAATGGCCGATTTCTCAAGGTTTATCAAGACCGACAAGCAAAGCCTAGGCGCCGTTCTTGGCCTGACCATTGGAACGCCCTTGGCCTATATATTAAGTGCGGCACCCTCGATACAGACCGGGGAAGTGGATATCATTAAAATAATGGAACAATACCATATGGTGATTCCCGCTTTTTTATTGCTGTTTATTTCTACCTGGAGCACCAATGCCACCAATTTGTATTCGGCCAGCCTCACCTTTACGACCATCCATAAAAAATGGACCTTCAAGAAGGTGACCATTGTATCGAGTATCTTCGGAACCCTACTCGCCATGCTGGGTTTTGCCACCTATCTTTTCGACTTTTTGGAGTTCTTGGGCATTTTTGCCCCGTCTATTTCCTCCATATATTTCATCCACTTTTTTTGGGTGAAAAACCAACAGTACCATCTGGACGAGATCCGACCTTGGGAAGCAACGGCCCTGATCAGTTGGGGCTTAAGTTCGGTAATATGTATTTTCACCTATTTGGAAGTATTTCAGCTTACCGGAGCTTACTTTATTGATTCCTTTCTATTGGGAGGGCTCTTCTACCTCATACCCAACCGAAAGAAGATTTTTAACAAAAAGCCTTAGTTGTACAGGATGTTTTGGTGCGAAATCACATGGTCCTTCACCTTGGCCTGAAACGCTTGCGGGGTTTGCCCGGGGCAATTTAAAGAAACGGCTAAAATGGGAATGATCCTTGAACCCGAGGTTGTACGCTATTTCCTTGATCGTATTCTCACTGTGTAGAATTTGTCGCTTGGCTTCCAACATAAGTCTGTTATGAATGAGCTGTACCCCCGTTTTATCAAGCTTTTCCTTTAAGATTTGATTGAGACGTTTGGCGCTGATGTGATATGACACACCTCACAATGTTGGGCATCGGAATCATCAACGTTATGTGCAAGCGCATGTAAGCCTGCCACCTTGAACAAAAGCATCAAGGTTACAAAAAACAAGGCAGTTAAGTGCTTAATGTTTTTCATTGCAGGCCGTAGAAATAAATAATATTGTAGATTGTGACAGGGATATAAGAAAAAACACACGGACTTTTCGGAAACATCAAATGGGAATCACATGAATTGCCAGCATAGGGCAAGTTGACCACGGCTCGTTATTCCAAGCTTATAAATACGGACACCCCCTGTAAATTTGGTACCTTTGTAGTCTCGACGGACAAGTCCAAGCCCGAAATAGAACGGCACAACTGTGTCGCCCCGATGAGGGCAAACGAGAACACCCACTTGAAAATGAAGGACATACGCATGAAGACCTTACGAAAGAATTTCAGTGTATACCCTATATGTTCAATACTTACCGGCCTTATGGTATTGGCCTGTACATCGACCAAGCAAAACCGGCAGATAAGCACTTCGCCAGCACCGGGACAAGGCAAGCCACAGGAACATGGCAGTCCCGGAACGGATGCCGTACAGGATTACGGTTACCACATACACGAATACATCAGCCTCAAAACGCCCCCGACACCCACGGAACCCGACTCCCTGGACCAAAAGGACAATCCGATGGAGAAGGAAGAGGATGCATCTTGGGAAGCCTTTTTGGCCAAATCGAGTCCCGTCGCCCAAAAAATCGTGGAGAATTATCTGAACAGTGAAAACAAAGAACCCGGGGGGCATTGCCTTACGGTAAGCAAGGGGCGTTTTACCCAGGCCTATAAAGAAGTTCACGGCCATTTGCCCTACCAAGACCTTCCCGATAGCATGGCCACAAAACTATATACGCCCAAACAGGTCTTTAACCTGCTATACGCTACGGCCTCCGATGAAAGCGAGGGGTGGAAGAGCCTTCCTAAAGCCTATCGGGGCAAGGGCAATGCCGGAGCCTTGGCATATGCAGGAATGGGAAGCTTGGTCGATTCTACCGGGGTATGGAGCGGCCAATTAAGGCCCGGGGCCATGTTGCAAGTATGGCGGTACAGGGAAGATTACGAACAGGTAGTACAAGGTACGGATGTGGAAAAGCTGGATCCCTATGGGCATTCCTTTATTTTTATCAACTATGTACGCGATGAAAAAAATAAGATTGTCGGACTTCGAATAGCCGATCAAGGTTTTCAAAGTTATCGGCCCTTAATACCTAGGGACTACGAGGTATGGTGGGCGGTAAACCTGAGGGTCTAAGGGCAGTACATCGAGTAAATCAAAAAATTAACACCGGCGGTGTAATGTACAAGCGATTAATACGTTACCTTAATAAGACGGAACCCCTATAATCGATATAAGAACATGCTCTTTTTTTCCCTACTTCTTAGTTTCGGGCTTACCAACGAAGTACCGCCTAAAACGGACGGGGAAGCTATCCATGTCGCGGTTGTCGAAACGGCTTCCACAAAAGTAGGAGCAGAACGTTTTACCAAGGGGAGGCCCGGTACCCCTAGGCCGGCTTCGGACAGTATCACCGCCTCGTATACCCATACCAAAATGAGTGCAGGCCAACTTCGTCTGCGTTTAAGGGAAGGGCTTCGTCAGGGCACGGTTTCCCTAGAAACAATAAAAACCGCCTTTACCGACCAGTTGGTAGACAAGATCATTCCCCATTGGTACGGTACGCCCTGGAGTTGGGGAGGGCATACGACCGTACCCAAGCAAGGAAAGATCGCCTGTGGTTATTTCGTATCGACCACCTTGCGCGATATGGGCCTAAACCTCAATCGCTATAAACTGGCCCAAAAATCACCCATTGACGAGGCCAAAATGATCAGCTGTGGTGCGCCCATCGACAAAGTAGAACAGGATACCCCTGATGAAGCCCACGAAGAAATCGATAGGCTGACCCAAGAGGGACTCTATTTTATCGGTTTTGATGAGGGACACGTAGGCTATCTTTTAAAAAGGGAAGGGGAGTTGTTCCTCATCCATTCCAACTATCTGGCTCCCGTGTCGGTTTGTATGGAAGCCCTCAAGGAATCTAGGGTCTTTAAAAAATTCGATACGTTTTACCTTGTTCCCATATCCCATAACGAAACGCTCTTACAGCGTTGGTTAAACGATGAGCAGGTGCTCTAGACTTCATTCTCCAAAGCATTGAGATTTACTCGAACCCACTTCGTAGACAGATAGGGAGGGAAGCGCCCATGCACAGGGACAGGCCACTGTGCTGGAGACGACCGGTTATAAGATCATATCAAACGGGGTATTTTTCCTTCCAATTGATTGCGAACCAAATCGATTGAACCGTGAAGCTCACTTTTTGTATAGGGCTTTTTGATAAAATCGGCGCATCCAAGCTCTCTTGCTATACCTTCAAAACCTTGTTTGGTAGAGCTGGATATAAACGACATACGGTTCGAGAACATTTCCAGAAAGGAAAACCCGTTCATACCGGGCATTTCAATATCGGTCAATACGGCTTTTGGTTTGGCCACCTGTATATATACCCAGGCATCGTAAGAATCAAGAAAAGAGGTTATACGGCCTATAAAGGGATGGGTTTTGGCCAGGTTTTCGGCCAAGGACAACCAAAGCGAGGAGTCGTCCACAATAACGAGGTCAAGTTTCATAGTTTTTAGGTTTCGGGTATTTAAAACTATTTCATTGTTGCGGAAGGAGAAATTAATTTGGACGAAAGACACGTAAGTATCCTTAAAAAGCCCAAATCAGGGATTTTTCAAAGGCGAACCCCAAAAAACCATGGTTGGATGAGGGCTTGTTTTCCGTTTCATTGGCTATTATAGGACAAAATAAACTAGACCCAAGGTTCTATACCGATTTCGCCCAGGGGGTGGTACCAATTGGTTCCATGTGATGCCAATCCATAAATACGGACTTCCCCATAAGACCCATAACCCAATAGACCGAATAAAAATAGCGAAGGCATGCCCTCGCTATTATTCCATTTGCACGTTTTATGAAATGATTTGCACTATAAACCCAATGCGGTCAAGGCCGGAGAGCCGATTTCCACCGGATAGGTTCTCCAAAGTTCACTGTAATTGGTATACTTCCACAAGACCTCGCCACTCTCGTTTACTTCCCAGATGGTACCGGCCGTTCCTTCCCCAATTAAAGTATTTCCATTGCCCATTCGGCCGGCACTACTGGTGGTCAGACTATATAGACTGGTATCCGTGAATTCCCAAACCACCGAAGGTTCGTTATCTTGACCCGCAACCAGTGCATAGGGTAGGTTCAGCTCATACTCCACAACCGCCGACTGGCCGTCGTACTTGTTGTTTGAAAAAACCAACATGTTGTTCGTATCCAAAAGGTTGGGATAATGCACACGGTTCAAGGTAACCTCCCCAACATTGTCATAGGTTTCCGGGTTTCCAAAACGGTAGACCAGGTCTCCACCTAAATTATAGTTGCCCCCAGAGCTTGAGGCCGCTTCCTCGGTGGTCGTACTGTGGTCAATGACCCATACCTCGCTGTAATAGTTCACCGTTACGTAAATTAAATCGTTGCTTTCATCAACGGTGATGCCATTGGCATGCATAAGGTCGCCATCCGATTGGCTGCTGTTATAATTGACGTCTATTTTATTGGGGTTGTCCACGACCACTCCATAATTGTCTTTTGTACTGTCGTAATCTTGAACAAAATGGTCCTTGGCATGCCATTCCCAGGCAATTTCACCGGTAAGGGGATTCATTTCCACAATAGCTTCCGGATATATCGCATGGTTTCCTGAAAAGCCCATTTCAGTGGCCTCGTCGGCGGTGACCTTTTCCCAAACCAGGAATATGATATTGCCGTTGGACAAATAATCCACATCGTGATGTGCCCTATGCTCGTTGCTCGAATAGCTAACTTCCCAATCAATGGACTGGTCCGCATTTATTTTTCGAAACGTTCCGCCATAGCCTCCAAACGAAATGCTCGAATTGGACGATTTTAAGGACAAGAGCAAACTGCCATCGTCCAAGAGCTGGGCCTCATCGCCTAACTCATCCCCATCCAAATCCCACTCAAAGAGTTCGTTCCCATCATGGTCTATTAAGAATACGCCGTCGGTTCTGGTATCGACCACTAAAATGTAAGAGTTGGTGTCTATTGCATTGTCATCATCGCTTGTGCTATCATCGTCCGTAGTTTCCCCTAGTGCCTCTTCGTTGTCGTCACTGCTACAACTGGCGACCACGGTCGTTAATGAAAAGAGTAGTAGCCATACACCTATACTGCTTGTCTTGATTTTCAGTACTGATTTTTTCATGATCTTCAATTTTTAATAGTTGTCAATGCCTCTTTACCTTAGGCCTTGGTTTATATATTACCCAAGATTACCGCAAAATTTCCATTGAAATCCAACGAATCAATGAACGCCCTGTATGGTTAAGCGAATAGTTGGATTTATTGGGTAATTGGTTTGGGGTGCTTGCCTATATCGTATAAAAATGGATTATTTCAGGTTATACCAATCAAGGCATATCGCCTTTCATACAGGGTATAGGCACTTGCCAAATACCGTTTTAAAAAAGGGGAGGTCGGGTAGACCTTCCTTTTATATATAATCCCCTTTTATAGGCCGATGACCATCACCGTGAGTAGGGGGCAGGCATTGGTCAACTCATAAATTAATACAAAAACGCCCCTAATAACAGTGGACTTGCCTTAATTTTGTATCCCATATACCCCATTTAAATTCAAAGACTTGCTAGAGAAAAGACGTCAGCTGCCCCAAAAACAATTTACGGATACCGATTATTTCATTTATTGTTTGGAAGGCGTTCAAGAAGTAGAAACGGACAAGGTTACCGAAACACAGGAAAGCCTGGGGCAACTGGCCATGAAATACGGGGTAGCCAGCATTTATAAAACATGCGATACCATTGAAGGGCTCGAAGATAGCCTAAACGCCTTGGTCTTGGACGACCATAATTTTAAGGATTACGAAATCATCTACCTGGTCATGGCCGGTGAGGCCAATAGCATTTGCCTAAACGGCTACTACTACAGTTTACAGGAAATTGCCGAGCTTTTTGAAGGCCGTTTGCGCGGAAAGATCTTGCACTTCTCCAATGCCAAAATTCTGGACTTGGACGAAGATGAAGCGCAATATTTCTTGGATATCACCAACGCCAAAGCGATTTCCGGCTATGGCAACGCCTATAAGGGAATAAGCAGTGCCAACTTGGACAAGGCCTTCTTCAACCTCTTTAAGGAAGACGATAATATGTTCGATGTGGTAGAGGAGCTGCACCAAAGGCATTACAACGTGTGCAAATTGCTCGATTTTAGGTTGTATTATTAAGGCCGGATGGAAGGCCCCGAGGGAGGTTTTATTTTTCGACGGGAGGGCCTGCCGCTATATCCACAACGATGTAAAAGGCAAACAGCCCCCTGTTAATCCACAAACTGGTTGATATGTGCCCAAAAGTCCTTTTCCATCTGGTCCACATCGATATGGGTATAGATTTGAATATGCCGCTGCGTATTTTCCTTGGGCGTCTCAAAGGTTTTTTGCCTTGTCCATTCCGGATGTACCAAGGCCTCGATAAGGGCCACGTCCCACATGGTCCATTTGGTTTTTTCGGGGTCTTTTTGGGTCCACCACCGTTCGTAGCTTTCCCATCGGTCCACCAGGTAATCGGCCATACCGCCCTTTCCCTTTAAATGGGCATCCACCCTTGTTTTATGGAACACGAGGTGCTGGCTCGTGGTGGCGGTCATGACACGTATATCGAGTCCGGGCCGGTTCAGGAGTACATTTACCGCAATACTGTCGTTTCCCGAATTGAACTCCTTTTTATTATAGCGATTGGACACGGGGTCGTGCCAAAACCCCAAATAGTTCACCTGCATCTTGGGTACAATGGTAGAATCGGTTAAGATGGCGGACGCCACATTGGTACAGGATCCCAGGATCACCAACTGCAATTTTCGGCCTTCCTCCAGTTCGTGGGCCTTTTTTACGATAAACCGGGCCGCCTCGGAGTCTTGGGGAGCGTCACTTGCCTCCAACGGGGCGTTACTGCCCAAGGGTAGGGGGATGTCCGTCCGCCCCAACAAGGCCATCAAGTGTTCGTTGATTTCCTGGCTCTCGGCCACCGTACTGTCGCTTGCGTAGGGCGAGGTGTGAAACTGTGCCGATGTAATCGCCAATAGGTCGAACTTGGGTTCGTTTACCGCACGGACAAGGGCAAACAGGTCGTCGACCTCATTGGCCGTATCGGCATCGATGATCAGGGGTATTCTTTCGGTATCGGGTTTTGGCTGGGACTTGCAGGCATTTAAGGCCGCCAACACCATGAAGGGCAGTAAGCCCCTTCGTATTTTTTTTAACATACCGCTACGGTTTTTTGTAAACGTTTTTTCGGACAAATACCGTGGCACACCAAATTGAAAGGGCCGTTCCGGGGCGGTATTGCTTTCCATACTGTTGTTTTTGTCGCTACTTCCTGTATTTGATTACACTCTTGCCCTTTCAGGGCGGCGCAAATCTACGGGACCAATTTCCGGAATGGAAACCCAAACCCAAAAAATCGGGCCGACCGACCGGCCCCGGGCGGCTTGGGCAATAGGGAGGCAATACCTGTGGGCACTTTCGGGAATTGACTTAAATCATAGTGCGTTGAAATTATTCGAATTACTTTTTGGGACCAAATAAATCATCAATAAACGAATTATGAAAAAACTGAAATGGATAATTCCGTGGGTTTTGGGCCTTACGGGCAACCAAATCATCTACAAGCTCACCGGTTTTTACATTCCCACGGCATTGAACTCCATCTTGGTAGGTTTCGGTTTCTCCGTTTTGGTGGGAATCGTTTTCGGCTATTTCCCGGGCCGGAAAGCCGCTAGGCTAAATCCCATCGATGCCCTGCGCTACGAGTGATTTTTTTCAAGGCCTTCTTCCCAAAACGGTATAAGCAAAAAAGCATCACGGATATCGCGATGCCTATTTGGGGTTCAAAACCTCTTTTTTTGATAAGAGGAAGATTATATGTTTTTGGAACCTGTGGGAAAGGGGACTTAAAAACGCTTTCCCAGCCATTGTTTTATAGGCTTATCGTTTTAAACCCATTTTCCTGCAAGCCGAAGAAATAGGTAAATCCATTGGAAGTGGTTTCCACATAGGAAGGATAGTCCGATTTTTTGACGCCCAATTTATTCATGGCAAATTCACAGACTACAATACGGATCCCCAGTTTTTGGGCTTTTTCGACCAAAGGCGCTAACTCCTTGTTGGTAGCCAGGTCCTTTACGACCTTTCCGATCAATACAATTTCAAATTGAATAGCCTTGCTCTTGTTCTTATATTCCTCACCTGTCATTACCGATGCCATAAAATGATTGGAATTTTGGACCAACAAGGCATACTTACCGTCGTTTTTGATCGAGTTTTCTATCTCTTGTACACTTTGCACTTGGGCATTGACCGACATCGAAGTCGTTAAACTTAAGGCGAATAGGGCAAAGAGTAAAAAAAGCTTTTTCATTTTTAAAATTTTTTAGTGTTGTTCAAAAAGAGTGAATTTGTAAAAAGTACCAAATTTTAGACAAAGGTATCGTCCAACTTTTTTTTGGGGCGTAACCTTTGTTACAAGGGGCAAACAAGCCATTACGCCGACCATCGACATGTGGCCTTGCAAGATACGGGCGTGCTTTTTGTGGACAAAGTGCTAACGGGCGAAGCCGTGGTAGGCGGTAAGGGCAATTGATGTGGAATTGGATTGTGCTACAAACCCTCGACGGAAACCTGTCACCGGATAGTACGCTGCACCCCTAAGAATCGGACAAGCGGAGAATCCAAAAAAACAATGCGAACCTTAAAATGAAACTTAAAATTCTGGGTATATTTAAGACGTCGCTAAACCCTATGGATACTGCTTAAAGGCAAACCAAAGCTTTGTCTACGCCCGAAGACCGAAACGAAAATTTCCCTACGGTCCTAGCTGCACAGTTAACGCTTATCAAAAAAAGACGGACAAATGGAACCTATGACAACGGCTTGGATGGTATCGACCTTATTGGGTTCATGGTTGGGGAATCGAACAGATTTTTGGCTTTGCCAAGGGGCGAACAAGCTTTACCAGCGAATCAAGCACACCATTGATGAACCCGCGAACCATCACATTCAAAGGGCGATCAGAAAGTCATACCTACAAGCCACCTTAATGGCCGTAAACCATATTTTACCTCAAAGGAAATGGTACAACTTATCGAATGCCGGCTGGGATAATATAAAAGAGCTCGAGCGCTATCTCAAAGCGCAAATCGATATAACGGACAATGAAAATCAATATGTAAAAAGCTCCGTATTGGACGAATCACATCGTGAAATCCTTTTCCCGAAGAAAAAAACTTCCGCCGATAGAATGGACGAATTAATTGGCAACCTTAAGGAGGGCATAATTCAAGAACTCGAAGGGCATGGCCGAAGGGTAGAACTAACGGTTAAAACCTGTATTAGGGATGGGTGGAAAGATGGGGGGAGGAACATGGATTTTTATAAATTGACCTGTGCTTTCTTTACCCAGGAGTTGAAGGAAACCCCCGAGTTATCCACCTATATCCAGACCGAGTATTTAGATAGCATACAAACGGAAATAGGAGAGGTTAACATAAGCGTTGCCGAACTGTCGCAAACCCTTTATATTTTTTTTGAGGAGTACAAGGATGTATTGCCCTTACTTCGTAAAATACACGCTACGCTCGAAGAGGTCAAAAAAGACCTTGGGAATCTGCCCGGGAAAACGGCTCAAATCGTTCTGCAAGGGATTGAAAACCACTCCATAACATCGAGACAGCTTGCCATCTCAGAAGAATATCAATCGTATATTATTAAAATTCAGGAGTATTCGGATGCTATAGGTTCCATAAACTCACAAATATGGGCGGTACAGGTCGCATTGGAAAGTGTGGATGAAAACACCAAGTCGCTATTATTACAAAACCTTGCCAACCTAAAAAGACAGCTCCTTCTGAACAGTGATAAAAAAAACAAAACCGAAAACACCCTTAACACGTTTGTAAGCAATGTTATAGAACTGGCACAACAACTCAAACGGACAACGAAATTAGATTCCGACAGATTGGAAAATGCCAGAAGCTTATTTAAGGAAGGTAAATACCGGAGGCTCAACGAGGTGCTGAATGAGGCGGACATAGACCATGATATTGCCGAATATGAAGCGAAGGGGACAATGTTGGCAAATGAACTGATCATTAAGGCACAAAGTACGGTATTGCTTAAAGAGGAAGGGTGGTTTCAAGAAGCCAATCGGCTATTTGCAAAGGCAATGCGACTCATCGAAAATTACAACACGACCTTTAACTACGCATTCTTCCTTCAAAGGCATAGGCAAATACTACAGGCCGAAGGGGTATATGAAAAAGCCTTGAACCACATTTCGAACGAGTTTCAAAAATCCACCATCTTGAACAATTTGGGACTTTTGCAGCATGATAAAAATGAATATGGGAGAGCGGAAAAATCCTTTGGCGAAGCCTTGGTGATACGACGAAAATTGGCCGAAGGCGATTCACTGGTCTATTTACCCCAAGTTTTGACAACCCTGAACAGCTTGGCTAATTTGCAACGTGATAAAAAGGAACATGGGAAAGCCGAACAATCCTATAACGAAGCCTTGGCACTGTTAAATAAACTGGCCGAAGTCAATCCACAGACCTATTTACCTAAAATAAGTGTCATACAGAACAATATGGGACTTTTGCACAGCACTAGGAATGAATTTGACAAAGCCCAACAATCCTATAACGAAGCCTTGGCAATTGCAAAAAAATTAGCCGATATCGACCCACAGGCCTATTTACCCGATGTTGGGCTTACCTTGAACAACATGGCGCTTTTGTACAGGAAGAAGAATGAGCCCAATAAAGCCGAACAGTGCTTCGAAACTGCCTTGTTTATAATGAGCAAGTTGACCAAACTCAATCCACAGACCTATTTCCCCGATGTAGCCGGCATCTTGAACAATTTAGGCGATTTGCAAAGAAAAAAGAAGGAGTTGGAACAAGCCGAACGATCCATTGAAACGGCCTTGTACATAATGAGGAAATTGGCCGAAATCAATCCACAGACCTATTTGCCCCAGGTTGCCATGACCTTGAACAATTTGGCCAACCTACAAGTGAATAAAAAGGAGTTGGGAAAAGCGGAACTTTCCTATGAAGAAGTTTTGGCAATGACAAGAAAATTTGCAAAAGCCAATCCACAGTCCTATTTGCCCAATGTAGCCGGCATTTTGTGCAATTTGGCGAACCTACAGCGGGACAATGATAAATTTGATAAGGCCCAACAATCTTATGAAGAGGCCTTGTCCATAAATAGGAAGTTGGCCGAATATGATCCAAGGGTGTATGAAATTCCCCTAGCGGATACCAAACTGGATTTGAGTGTTTTTTATTTGAAATATTCTATTGACGATAAAAAATCAAGGGCATATGCAAAGGCAGCGTTGAAACTTTATACCAAATACGATGCAAGCGTACCCCATGCGGCCCAAAACGGGAAGGTAGCCCAGGATATTCTCAATTTTTGGGGGAACGGGGAAATATAATTGGGGCTATCGCCATTCATTGTACTGCAGTTTCGTTTTTTTGGCAGGAGGGTGGATTGGCATTTATTCGCCCCCTAATTCAATCTGCTTGTATCGAAGAGGCTGGTTGATTATCCTTGACTTCATGGTAAAAACCTACAATTACCTAAAATATCGAAATAGATATTCGATGCTCCACGGAAGATCATTCCCGGTGGAGCGAAAAACTTAATTCCATTTGCGTTTATTGTAATTAAAAGATCTATTTTAATCGAATAGAAAAAAAACTATTCAATCAGTCGCGTTGGCATTGGTTAAAAGCACTAATGGTAAACGTAGTTTTAGCTTCCCCTTTATAGTTTTTTTCGTGCATGCTGGAAAATTCATTCTGTAACCGAAGAATGAGTTTTTCAAACCCCTGAAACCAATGCATCGAGTACCCATAATTAACCAACCAATATTGAAAAACATGGAGTTAGAAATCAAGAATTTAAGTAAAACGTATTCCAATGGCGTTCAAGCCTTAAAAGACGTTACCTTGACCATTCCCCAAGGAATGTTTGGTCTACTAGGCCCAAATGGTGCAGGTAAATCGTCTTTAATGCGAACCTTGGCGACATTACAACAAGCGGATTCCGGCTCCGTTACACTTGGCGAAATAGACATTTTAAATGATAAGTCCGAGGTGCGAAAAATTCTTGGATACCTTCCCCAAGAGTTCGGGGTATACCCAAAAGTGAGTTCGTACAACATGTTAAACCATATTGCCTCCTTAAAAGGGGTGTCAAGTAAAGGTGAGCGTAAAGACTTGGTAGAATCCTTACTGACAAAAACCAATCTTTGGCATGTGCGGAACAAAAGCTTAGGCACCTATTCCGGTGGTATGAAACAGCGATTTGGTATTGCCCAGGCCCTAATTGGTGATCCACGTTTAATTATTGTAGATGAACCCACGGCCGGTCTCGACCCTGCGGAACGTGTTCGATTCCATAACCTATTAAGTGAAATTGGTGAAAATACCATTGTAATTCTCTCTACACATATTGTTGAGGACATTTCCAATTTATGCAACAATATGGCAATTATTTGTCTTGGTGAAGTTGTTGCAAAGGGCAATCCGGCTGTTTTGACCGAAGCCGTTAAAGGTCGCGTTTGGAAAAAAGCTATAGAGAAAGTGGAACTAGAAAGCTACCAGTCGGGGATGCAGGTCATTTCTACGCATCTTAAGGCGGGGCAAACTATAATCCATGTTTTAAGTGATGATAAGCCAGATGCTTCCTTTGAAGCTAGTCCGGCCAATTTAGAGGACGTTTACTTTGCTGAAATTACATCTCGTATGGAGACTGTATCGGCATAATTGCTTCATTCATTCACTTAAATCATTCAATTATGCTTAAAGAAATTTTTCTATTCGAAATCAAATATAGATTAGGTCGCCCGGCAACTTGGGCCTATTTTGGAATCCTGATAATTTTCGGACTTTTTGTGGCTATCGGAGGTAATGGCCCTGCATCGGAAAAGGTTTTTGTCAACTCGCCAGTGGCCATTGCAACCGTGCTGTCCACTATTAGTGTTTTTGGTATTATGCTTTCAAGTGCTATTATGGGAGTCCCCGTTTATAGGGATATTGAGCACAAAACGGAAAATTATTATTTCTCTTTTCCCGTAAGCGAAAAGGGGTACTTGTTAGGTCGTTTCTTAGGCTCTATGTCCGTACTTTTTTTTGTCAGTCTCGGGCTGCACATAGGCCTGATCATCGGTTTTTTAATCGGCCCGTATGCGGGCTATGAGGAAGCGGAGCGATTTACCGATTTTAATCTGTGGCATTATGTGCAACCTACCTTGATCTTGTACTGGACGAACTTTTTCTTCGCAGGCTGTATTTTTTTCGCCCTGGTGAGTCTAACCAAAAAAGTAATGTTAGCCTATGCGGGTGGCGCTATTCTTTTTATTGTCTACCTCGTTACCATAACACTTACGCAAGACATAGAAAACAAGGATTTGGTAAGTTTAATAGATCCATTTGGCCTTGGAACTTACGAAAATACCATCCAATATTGGACGCCTGAAGAACAAAATACCCAGACGGTTCCTTTTAATGGAATGTTGTTATGGAATCGCATCATTTGGGTCGGGGTAGGATTAATGACCCTTTTCTACACCTTGTTTAGATTCGACTTTCAACGATTCTTGAACAAGAATTATACCTCCAAAAAGAAAGACGACAATTTAGATACGCCCAAAGCCTCAGCTGCATTAACGAAAATACCTCGTGTGGCAAAGGTGTTTTCCGGAGCATTGAACTTCAAATTGTTGTTTCGGTTGGCGGGAATAGAGTTTAAAAATATCATTAGGGATAATTTTTTTAGGGCCATACTTATTGCCGCGGTTTTATTCTTGTTTTTTGATGCTTGGTTTGGCTTCCCTACCTACGGAACACCCTCTTTACCGCTTACCTACTATATGTTGGAGGTCAAGGACTTCACCTATATCATTCTCATATTCATCCTTATCGTGTTTATGACCGGCGAGGTGTTGCATCGGGAACGCAATGTCAACTACGATCAAATTTTCGGCTCATTACCTATACCCAATCGCATTGTTTATGGTTCAAAATTCTTGGCATTGGTGATGGTGGGTTTTATTCTTGTAAATATGGTTTTGGTCAGTGGAATGCTCAACCAGGTTATAAAGGGCTACTTCAATTTTGAATTTGACAAGTACTTCACCGACTTGTATTTAATAGAATTTCCAAAGTACATCATATTTGTCATGCTGGCCTTTTTTGTGCATTCATTGGTCACAAAAAAGTTTATGGGCCATGTCATTGCCATTGCCATATGGGCCTTGCTTTTTGGTTTAAATAGTTTGGCCGAAGTTGACAATAATCTATACCTCTATAGTTACGCCCCACGTTATATCGTCTCCGATATGAACGGTTTCGGGCATTTTGGTGAGGCCTTGTTATGGTTTAGGATGTATTGGTTGGCCTGTGGGGGCGTTTTAACGGTCATTGGTTACCTCTTTTGGAAACGGGGCACGGATTCAGGCATAAAAGCGAGGTGGCAATTGGTAAAGGAACGCCTAAACCTAAGGACTATGGGTATGGGCCTGGCCCTGTTGGCCGTATTTATTGGTTCAGGCGCATTTATAAATTACAATACCAAAACGCTCAATAAGTACAGAACGGATAAGGCAGGTACCATCAAATCAGCCGATTATGAAAAAACCTTAAGTAAATATCACAAAATAGCGCAACCCAAAGTTGTCGATGTTACGGTTGATGCGGATTTAGTGCCCGAAGAACGTTCTGCCACCATCAAAACCAGGTATGTAATGGTAAATAAAACGGAGGAAGTAATTGACTCGCTCCACTTAAACTGGGGGGCGGAAGGCTTGCTTAAGAAAGAAGTGAAGTCATTTACCATAAACGGCAAGGTCCCCAAACTGGGAAAGCGTTATGACGATTACGGCTATGAAATCTATGCCTTTGATCCCCCCTTGCAACCTAAGGACACCCTTACATTGACATTAGAGGTAGCGGCCTCTTACAAAGGTTTTCCCAATGAAGGTTACGGTTCGGATATTGTCTATAATGGTACATTTTTAAATAATGACTATTTTCCGTCATTCGGGTACAGTCCGGAAGAGGAATTAACCAGTGACCAAGATCGTAAAAAGTATGGTTTGCCCATAAAAGACTATCAGTATCCGGAACAAACGGATGCATGGGGAACAAGCAATTTGCTCTTTAGCGATGATGCGGATTATGTCACTTTTGAAGGCACTGTGAGTACCGCTCCCGATCAAATTGCCATAATGCCCGGCCAGTTACAAAAAGAATGGAAAGAAAACGGTCGTAACTATTACCGGTATAAAATGACGGGAGAATTGAATTTTTTCTATAATATTTCCTCTGCAGTGTATAAGGTACATCGCGAAGTTTGGACAGGTAAAGGCGGAGAGAAAGTGACTATTGAAATATTTCACCATCCAACGCATACCTACAATATTGATCGCTTTGTAAAGAGCGTAAAACACTCCTTGGATTATTTTTCAGAAAATTTTGGAGCCTATCAATATAAACAACTTCGTATCCTGGAGTTTCCCCGGTATCAATTTTTTGCCCAATCGCTTCCCAATACCGTTCCTTTTTCAGAGAGTTTCGCCTGGGTGGGCGATTTTAATGACCCCAATGATGTCGATTACCTCTATTTCGTCACCTCCCATGAGGTGGCACACCAATGGTGGGGGCATCAAATTTCTCCATCGGCGACGCGAGGTGCAAATCAAATTTCAGAATCCATGGCGGAATATGCGGCACTCATGGTAATGAAGGAAGCATATGGTGATGATGCCATGCAAAAATTTCTTAAAGATGAATTGGATACCTATTTAAGAGGCAGGGCCAATGAAAGTAAATTTGAAAAAACGCTTTTGGACAACGACAGTCAAGCCTATGTCTGGTATCAAAAAGGAGGATTGATACTGTACGGACTTCAAGATTTAATAGGTGAGGCCAACTTAAACAAAGGGTTCAAAGCCTATACCGAAGCAGCGCGTTTTAGGGCTGAAGCCCCCTTTACGACGACCTTGGAATGGTATGATTATATGAAATCGGTAACACCGGATTCGCTCAAATATTATTTGGAAGACAGTTTTGAAAAGATAACATTGTATTCCAATAAGGTTACTGATGCTAAATATAAAAAACTAGTTGATGATAAGTATGAAGTGACTATAACTGTAGAAAGTGCTAAGAATTACTTTGACGGAAATGGCAAATTGTTAGCCGCAGGAGACCGGCCCAATTTGCTCGATATAGCAGTGTTTGACAATGACATTGAAAACGATCAGGGCATGACCGTTAAATCGCCTTTGGTAGTAGCACAAACATGGGTGAAACCTGGAAAATCAACGCATACCTTTATAACCGATAAGGAGCCCCTTAAAGCGGGGATCGATCCATATAATAAAATGATCGACCGTGTTCCTGATGACAATATCATGACGATAGATGAAATTTTGGACTAGTGTTTTTCATCGGGTATAGTACAGCCCGCCCGAACCTAGCCTTCATGCCGGAACGATTTATCGGGCTGCTTTGGTACGGGCCGGGCATCCATAAATCCCTATGGAGGGCTTCGTCAATGCCCCCCAAGGGATTTTTTAACCCAGTCCGTTCTTTTTTCCAAGAAATGGGGTGCCGTTAGACATCCTTGCCCTTCATCATCTTGTTCCAGTACAAATAGGGCAAACCGTATTTTTTGAGCATCCAAAGCCTCCAATGTTCCTTTGAACTGTCGTTGATCAACAGGTTTTTGAGCTTTGGGTCTGGCGTAAAATTGTTCTTGTAATCAAATTCCGCCAACACCATTTTTCCATAGTCGGTGACCAAGGGGCATGAAGAATACCCATTGTAAGACATATTGCCCTTGTGCTTGGTCTTGATCAAGGTATCGATATTGTCGACGACTATCGGTGCCTGTTTGCGAATGGCGGCACCCGTTTTGGCCGTTGGCAGGGAAGAGACATCCCCCAAACTGAAAATATTGGGGTATTTCTTGTGCTGCATGGTCTTGGGATCTACGTCGACCCAGCCCGCTTCGTTTACCAAGGGGGACTCCCTTACGAATTGGGGCGCCACCGAGGGAGGGGCGGTATGCAGCATATCGTAGTGAATGCCGTAGCGATCGCCGTCCTGGGTTACCTTTACATCCTTGTAATTGTACTGGAAGGATTCATCCAAAAATTCGTTGTCGTCGTCACCGGACATTACAACGCATCCACCGGCGGTAATATCCTTGCCCATTTCGTACCAGGCTATTTTCTTATCGCCATCCACGGCGACCAGCTTATGGTGGAACCTCAGGTTGATGTCCTTTCTATCGACCACCTTCATTAAGGTTTCGGCAACCTGCTTGACCCCGAAGATTACCGTTCCGGAGGTGGCAAATACCACTTGCGTATTCTTGCGTACACCGCTCTTTCTAAAATAGCTTTCTGCCAGGTACATGATCTTTTGGGGTGCCCCGCCACATTTAATGGGGGTTGTTGGCTGCGTAAAAAGGGCGGTACCCCCTTTAAAATTTTTAATAACCTCCCAGGTGTGCTTCGGATTGGTGTAATTGCTACAGACCACCCCTTTGTCGATGGCCTCCCCCAAACCGGGGACGAGGCTGAAATCATAGGTGAGTCCCGGCGCCACTACCAAATAATCATAGGTAAAATCACCTTTGTTCGCCGTATGTACCGTATTGTTTTCGGGGTCGAAACCCGTTGCCCTGTCCTTGATCCAAGTGGCCTTTTTCGGCATAACGGAGGCCATGGGTCGGGCTGTTTTGTCATAGTCATAGGTACCGGCCCCTACCAAGGTCCAAGCAGGCTGATAATAGTGGGTGTCCGACGGTTCGATCACGGCCACATCCTTGGCCTTTTTTTGTTCTATTAACTGTGCGGCTACCATAATTCCGGCGGTACCGCCACCGATTATAAGAATTTGATGATGTGTGCTCATTTGTAGTCTGATTTTAGGAATTTGATGAATATAGGGCTTTATAGTTGGCGTTTCAGTAACATTGGTTACATAAGACCAATGGCAAACCCCAGGTTCTCAGATATATGGGGATGTAGGTAGGAGGGCGGTAAAATGCCGTTTCCGGCTTTGCAAGGCATGTTCGATGGCCTCTTGCCACTGGGGTTGCAATGGTACCGGAAGGCCGATTTTTTCAACGAATGGGGAGCGGAAGTCCGTGCAGGGCATCTGAAATTTGGGTTCGGTAATCAAACTCGCCATGGAATATATATTGGAAAGGCCGCATAATGAACGAAAATGGGTTCATGTGACCTATTTTTACCGGTGCGGACGAAAGGACGGAAGCCCCGTCACCATTCAGCATCAAAGCATTCCCTTGGCATTCGACGACAACGAGGTGCCTTATATTTTTGTCAATGTCTTTACGGATGTTTCCTTTCTTGCTCCGACCGAGCTTCCCCAGGCTATTCTGTGCAACCGCAAGACCAATGAAACCTTCCATATTCGACCCGAGCGACCGGAACTGACCAAAACAAAGGACTTGTTCAGTTTACGCGAAAAGGAAATCATACGTCTGCTGATCAGCGGGCTCAATAGCAAGCAAATCGCAGCACAACTTTTTATAAGTCAAGAGACCGTACGTACACATCGAAAGAATATTCTGCGAAAGGCGAACATGAGCACTACGAGCGGTCTGGTGGCTTATGCCATAATCAATGGGCTTTGAGGTAGGGGGATGTGACCCTTAACCACCTTACTTTAAAATTTATGCTTAAAAATAGAGGTGTTTGGACATTGTATTGTTATTCAGTTGTTTAAGTATAAAAAATGTCGCTATGGATTCTAAAATAAAAGTTATCTTATACTGCCTTTTCCCCATCCTTAACGCAGGATGGCTCATTGGGCGGGCCGACGCCCTTGTCCTGGGCGATCCGATGGTTAGGATGGGGGGCTGTAGGTTTGGAGTGGGCGGTTGAATTCCCGTTTAAAATCATGTATTTTTATTCTTTGTGGATTATTTTTAGGCTAATGTCCTATAACCGATAAACGAGCTTCACTGGGAGTAAATCCTCCACTGTTCAATAAACTTACTTTCCATTGGCCATGCGGCTGCAAATCGCGCAAGGCATCGAGGTTTTGCCCATATATTTCATCAAAAACAACACTTCCCTCTTCTAGGTGCAAATTTTCCGCCGAGATGCCGATCATTCTCCCATCGGGTAATGAAACCTGTATTTCTGTACCATTGCCGGGCAAGCCACTTCCCAAAATCCTTAGGCTAAAATTTAACAACCTATCCCCAACACTTCCAGTTACCCCAGCTGCCCATTGATTGTTATTTGATAATGAGCTTCGGTACATCGGAATATTGCTATCCAATTTGGGTTTGTTTAACTGATGTTTAAAGGAGGGTACCGTATTCCAGAATTCTGTAGCGGGAGGGGCAAATATAAACTCCTTAAAAATATTCTTGTCGTCCGATGGCACTTGGGATTTTAGGCCAAAACGCCACAACGAATAATATAGCATTCGAACGTATTGCTCGTAACTGAGTTCCTCTTGGGACGAATAGCCCATGATATTATTTGGGGTCCCCCCCTGAAGTCCTAAAGCAATGGCATCGTAAGTACGTAAACCTTGGTTTCCTGCGGCCCTGCATAACCCGTTGCCATCGATTATGGACTCTTGTAAATCGCAAGGTGGACCTAGTTGTTCGCAGGGTACCGGCACTATTCCGCCACATACGACATCCGTTAGGTCTCCATCAGGTCGAGCCTTGCCGTAGTCGGGAGGAGTATCACAGACCCGATCACCTTTTATGTAGCAGGAATCATCGGAGTTTGGATCTAAATTTCGATGTAGGAGTTCTGCGGTGGACGTGTTCTTATTGCCATCAAATGTATGGAACAATCCTAAGGCATGTCCAATTTCATGTGCCAAGGAGCCTGCAGTTGCCACTATTGTCGAGGGAGAGGTAGTTATACCTTTACAGGCATTCGTGGCCAGGATGTTTATGGTTTTGTCCATTCTATGGATACTAATCGATGAACTTCTTAAATCGCATCCTGATGGCGTTGCAACATATCCCTCCATTCGGACGAATCGATAATTGGAATCCCGGGTGTCGCCTCGCCGACCGGCCCAAGAGTGGTCGGTAGTGGCAAGATTATCTCCTTCTATCGGGTTATACCAACTATAAAGTGCAACCGTGTTTTCAGGTTGTGGCCTGGTTGGATCATAAATGTAGCCTTCCTTTCTTATTAAATGGTAATCAGGAGCTTTCGTATCGTAAATCGAACCATCCCATTCAGGGTTTGTAGTAATCAAATTATCCCCTCTACTGGGACTATACCAACTGTAAAGGGCCACGGTCCCGGCGGGTTTGGGTTCATCGGGCGGAAAAATGGAACCTTCTTTTCGTTGAGGAATATAATCAGGAGGATTCATTTGGCCATCAATCTCTGGGTCAATGCGCCATGAAGGATGTGCAAATGCCAGTTGGTCATTTCTACGGGCACTTTTCCATGAATACAACGGAAGGAGGGCAGGGTCATCAATAGCCAATTGTTGATAGCGAACGCCCACCCTTACAAATTTCAAAATTCTGGTATCCAAGCCTCTGGCCTTTTCCATCAGCTGATTTAACTTATCAATGGCCTTGTCAATGGTGTCCATGGTTTGCATATTTTCACCTGACCCGTAGGCAGGTAGTCCGCTATCCGCATCAATGTGATCATATTGAAAGTGAAAAAATAAAGGGACTATGTTATAGCTTCCGCTCGGATGGTTAAAGTAAGGCAGTACATATCCTTCACGACGAACATAGTTGTAATTGGGTGCTTTGCTGTCGACACCTTTGAATCCGGCCCACGCTCTGCTGGTCGTTACAAAATTATCGCCCCGATCCGGACTGTACCAACTGTATAGCGTAGCTGCTCCGGTTGGAGGGGGAGCATCGGGATCATAAGCGTATCCCTCCAAGCGTACAAATCTATAATCAGGAGTTCGGGTATCACCCCGGTTACCTCTCCAACGCGGATCCGATGTCATGAAATTATCTTTTCGGCTTGGGCTATACCAGCTATAAACCGCAACGGTACCTGGCGGCTGTGGATTGTTTGGGTTAAAGAGGCTTCCCTCTATACGGCTAAAAGTATAGTCAGGTGCCTTCCTGTCTCCTCTAGTCCCACGCCATGCCGGGTTGGTGGTTGTAAAGTTGTCACCTCTACTTGTACTATACCACCTATAAAGAGGTACATAGACAGCAGTTGAAATGTCCGTTTTCCCGATACTTGCTCCCGTACATTTCCCAGGGCCCATCCCGTTCGAGGGGATTTTCGCATAAGCCATGAAAAAAAAGAAGAACGATGGGGCAGCTACAAATAGTATTTTTTTTAGGTCCATAGTTTTATAGTATTAGTTGTTAAACCTTACCCCTGTTTAGAAAGTAGGATAAACCGGATTTTGGAAAAAAATTGAGTCCAATAAGTAGCAATTCAATTGCGATTATTGAATCAAATATAAGGTAGTGGGACCCTCTGGATGTGGAGTATTGTATGAGTAGTATAATCAATTGTGTAATTGGACGCTTTTTACAAAAAAACTACTTATACATGGTTAACAATCAAAAGGTTATGATAAAATTTATGTTTAAGGAGGTAGTTAGGTACGTCCTGTGTTAGGTCATAGTTCTGGCAGAAAATAGAGATTGAGGATCGTTATTTTTTGGCCTAGATGATGTCCGGGCAAAGTTATTACCGTCTTTATTGATTTCTTTCCAAAACCTTTTTTCTCCATCGGCCTGGTTCGGTACGCCCGGGCTTATTGGGCCATCCGCCCGCTTGCCCCGAACGAAGTCGAAGGGTAGGGGGCAGTGCTCTGTATTATGCTTTATTTATCCTTTAGGAGCGTTATTATTTTTCTTGGCTTATCTAGTAAAGAAAAGTATTTTTACTTTATGGAGGATAAGTTGCTGTTGCTAAGACAACATTTTGAAGAAATCGTTTCTTTGACCGATGAGGAGTGGGACTTTGTACAATCGCACTTTGAATATAAAAGCCTGAAAAAGCATCAATTCTTAATTCAAGTGGGGCAACCTGTAGACTTTGAATATTGGATTATCAAAGGCTTGGTAAAAGCGTATTCCATAGACGAAAAAGGCAAGGAGCACATTCTTCAATTTGCCATGGAAGACTATTGGGTGAGCGACCATTGCGCTTTTCAACATCAAAAACCCGGGACTATCTTCGTGGATTGCCTTGAAGATTCCGAGTTTTTCTGTTTATCCTTGGAGAACAGGGAAAAGATTTGTTTTGAAGTACCTGCGGTCGCCAATTTTTTCAGAATTAAATCCAACCACGGTTACATCAATCTGCAACAAAGAATCCTTTCTTTACTTACCATGACCGCAGAAAGCAGGTATGAGTACCTATTAAATAAACTTCCAAAATTGATTCAACGCGTTCCTAAAAAATTAATCGCTTCCTATTTAGGCGTATCCAGAGAGACCTTAAGCCGTTTTAACAGCTAAAAGTGACCTACATCACTTTTCAAGATTGACATACATCACAAAAAATCCGTGATGTATGTCCTCGCACACCCCTTGGTTTACATAGAATTTTGTATCGAACAATTAAATACAATGTACTATGAAAACTACAAGAACACTTTTTCTATTATTTACGGTAATTGCCATAGGTTTTAACGCCTATGCCCAAGAAGACAAAAGACCCTTAATGGGTAACTCTTACGGTATTATCAATATTGACGAATACGTTAAGTTACTACCAGAAAACCACAGCGGTATTATCAAAGACATCAGATTAATAGACCGTGAACACGCAGGTGTAAGAATCTTTAGGTTGTATGACGAAGTGCCTATGCACTACCACTCCAAATCTGATGCCTACCTCTACATTTTAAATGGCAAAGCAGAATTTTATGTAGCCGATAAAGGTCCTGTTGTTGCGGGAAAAGGCGACCTATTATTTTGGGGCAATGGCACAGCACATGGAAACGGAAAAATTTTAGAAGGTCCGTTAGACGTGCTCGTTTTTGATGCCATTGCCAGAGACCCAAGCGATGTAATCTGGGTAGACCCATCAACCCAAAAGAAATTCTTAGGTAACTAATCAAATCACATTTACTTTTTATAAACAATAACAATGAAAACTATAACAATTATAAAAACAGTCTTGTTCGCACTTGTAGTGAATTTTACAATGCTTGCACAAGCACAATTGGAAACCATAGCAACATTTCCAGAATCTAGACCAGGGAATATAACCGTCTCTAACGACGGAAGAATATTTGTAACAATGAGCGCCTTAAGTGCTTCAAAATATATGGTGAAAGAAATTTTGCCTAATGGAGAAGCTATTCCATTTGGTGATAAAGAATGGATTGTAAAACCAGAAAACGGAAGTATAAAAGGTATCAATTCAACCATCGGAATTCAAGCCGATGCTAACGGAATACTTTGGGTGTTGGATATGGGTAATGTGAAACAAAATCAGGCTCCCAAATTGGTTGGTTTTGATTTGGTAACCGGTAAGGTCACAAAGGTTTTTCCTATTCCGAATACGGTATTGTCATCAAAACCTTTTTTACAGGATTTTGTAATCGATGTAAAAAACAACACCGCTGTCATTGCCGATATGACCGATGCTTTAAATCCGCCAATTGCACCTGCTTTTGTCGTGATTAACTTAGAAACAGGTTATATAAGACGAGTTCTGGAAGGGAATGCCTCACTTTTGTCTGCTGATGAACCAGTGAAAATTCACGGTAGATTGGTTTCCCACAAAAGAAAAGACGGCACTACCATTCAGCCAAGATATCCTTTAAACCCAATTTCCATAGATGACGAAAACAATTTCATCTACTATGGTGCAATGGGAAACACCAAAATTTACCGCATTCCGTCTGCTGTTATAGCTGATGAAAGTAAGCAAGATAGCGACCTGAATAAGTACATCGAGTTTTATGCCAACAAACCAAAATCTGACGGATTTAAAGTCGGTGCAAACGGTAAAGTGTATGTAACGGATGTTGAAAATTCAGCCATTGTTGAAAGTACGCCTGCTGGAATGAAAACCATTGCACAGTCTAAAAAGGACCTGTCTTGGCCCGATGGTGTTGCCATATACGGAAACTACTTGTACATCGTAGCAAACCAGCTTCATAACCTTCCTTTATTGAATGAAGGAAAAGATGCCAGTAAACCGCCTTACTTGGTGTTGAAAATGAAGATTGAAGAGTAAGTATCTCTAAAAAAATGGGTGATGTATGAGCAGTATTAAATGTGACATACATCACTTTAAAATGGTGATGTACATCCTCGCACACCCCTTACGTTAAACGGAAATTTGTATCAGAAATTTAAAAACATATTAAAATGAAAACAATAGTAAATACATTAAAAAAAATGACATTGGCAGCTACACTTTTTACTGCTGTAGCTACAAACGCACAACAAGTACCAACGTCACCTTATGGGGCAGACGATGAAATTGGCGCACTTAACCTTTTGAATGAAGAAACGGTTTTGGATGCCGTAAAATTGGTTAAAAAAGGAAAAGTATATCGCCTAGGAATGGTGGTAAACGCACAAACCGCAGCTTTCCGTCACAGATACTTTCATATTGAAACCTTACAACCAGAAACTGCTGCTGCAGGTTCTAACAAATTTACTTATGTAGATGACCAATTAATTGGTTGGACAGGTGTTGGGTCTCAAATAAACGGATTGGCACATTACGGTAGAGACAATGTGCATTATAACGGACATAAAGTTGAAGATTTTCTAACCGTTTCTGGTGTAAAAAAATTAGGTCTAGAAAAATTACCTCCGATTGTAACTAGAGGTGTTGTATTGGATATGCGCTCTTACTACGATCAAGATATTGTAAAAGAAGGCACTGTTTTTACAGTAGAAGACATTGAAAAAGTAGCCAAAAAACAAGGTATTGAAATCCGTAAAGGTGATGTAGTGCTGTTTTACACGGGGTGGACCAAATTAATGGGTAAAGATGACAAACGTTACCTAGCTGGCGGACCTGGAATTGGTACGGAAGCTGCACATTACTTAGGTAAAAAAGGAATTGTAGCAGCAGGTGCAGACAACTGGTCTTTTGAAGCGGTACCACACGAAAACAGCGCACTTTCTTTTCCTGTAAACCAAATGATGGCAACCGAATACGGTGTACAAGTTTTGGAAAACATTCTTGTAGATGAATTGGTTGAGGATAAAGCTTGGGAATTCCTTTTTGTATTAGGCCACCCTTTGTATGAAGGCTCTACACAGGTACAAATAAACCCGGTTGCCATTAAATAACAATAAACGATTAGAAATTATGGAAACATCAACGATATATAGCGATACTACGGTAACAAAAAAGAAAAGTCTACCAGCCGCATTATGGGCATTGACCATAAGTGCATTTGCCATAGGAACAACGGAATTTGTAATTGTAGGTTTATTATCTACCGTTGCAAGTGACCTAGGCACATCATTAACATCAGCAGGATTATTAGTAAGTCTGTACGCCATTGGTGTAGCCATTGGTGCACCCATTTTAACTGCCTTAACAGGTAAAATCCCTAGAAAACAATTACTAATGGGCATTATGTTGCTTTTCATTATTGGTAACGGATTGGCAGCTATCTCACCAAGTTTTGAGTTGTTGCTATTATCAAGAGTGGTAACCGGTTTTGCTCACGGTGTATTTTTCTCTATCGGGTCTACCATTGCAGCTAGTTTGGTACCAAAAGATAAGCGAGCAACTGCCATTTCCATAATGTTTGCGGGTCTAACGGTAGCTATTGTAACTGGTGTGCCTTTAGGAACATACATCGGTCAAAATTTTGGGTGGAGAGCCACTTTTATTGGTGTTGCCCTTTTAGGATTAATAGGTGCATTAGCTAGTTTAGCTTTGGTGCCTAAAAACATCAAACAATCGGCTCCATTACGCCTTATAGACCAATTAAAAGTGATTAAGAATCCGTCTATTTTATTGGTATTGGCCATTACCGCATTTGGTTATGGCGGTACCTTTGTCACCTTTACCTACTTAACTCCTTTGTTGGAAGAAGTAACCGGTTTCTCTTCGGATATGACCAGTGTATTCCTTCTAATTTATGGTATCGCCATCGCCATAGGAAATATTATTGGTGGTAAGGTCTCCAACAACAAACCAGGTAAAGCCTTATTGGTCATGTTCGCCTTACAAGCCCTAGTGTTATTTGTGTTGTACTTCACGGCTTCTAGTCAGCTTTTTGCCATAGTGACCCTGTTTTTTATGGGAATACTAGCGTTTTCAAACGTGCCGGCATTACAACTATACGTCGTAAAAATGGCTGAAAAATACCTGCCTGGAACAGAAGACGTAGCATCTGCCTTAAACATTGCAGCTTTTAACGTCGGTATCGCTATTGGTGCTTATGTTGGCGGAATGGTCGTGGAATCGAGCTTAGGTATTGAAGCGACGCCTTGGGTAGGAGGTTTGTTAGTCATCGTAGGATTCTTGTTGACCCTAGTTTTATTCAAAAAAGAAAAAATATAAATATATAATGGTGACTACATTAAAATTTAGAAACAACGACGAAATGCCAATTTTAGGCTTAGGAACGTTCCGGTCTGAACCTAATGAAGTGTACAATGCGGTATTTTTCGCAATTAAAATGGGATACAGACATATCGATTGTGCTGCGGCTTACGGAAACGAAAAAGAAGTGGGTAAGGCCATTGCCGAAGCCATAAAACAAGGTTTGGTCACACGTGAAGATTTATGGGTTACCTCAAAATTATGGAATGCTTCCCACGGAGAGGAAAATGTGATTCCTGCGCTGCATCAAACTTTAGAAGATTTACAACTCAATTATCTAGACCTGTATCTTATTCATTGGCCTGTCGCCCTTAAAAAGGGAACGGAAATGCCCGAAAGAGCATCAGATTTTGTTCCACTTTCAGAAGTGCCATTAACCAATACTTGGAAAGGGATGGAAGCGGCTCTGGAAGAAGGGCTTACAAAACATATTGGCGTGAGTAATTTCAATGAAAATCATCTTAAGGAAATAATGGCGACTGCAGTACATCAACCAGAGATGAATCAGGTTGAAATACATCCGTTTTTACAGCAAGAAGCATTACAATCCTTCTGTGTACAAAACGATATCCTGCTCACCGCTTACGCACCTTTAGGTTCGCTTGTAGATGAAAATAGCACGCTACGTTTGTTGGAAAATGACACCATAAAAACCATTGCCGAGGCAAGACATATGTCGCCTGCACAAGTAGCATTGGCGTATACGATGCAACGAGGCATTGCGGTAATTCCTAAATCTATAAATGAGGCTAGATTACTTCAGAACCTAGAGACGTTAAACCATACGCTTACCGAAGAAGATATGGCGATGCTGAAGGATTTAGACCAGGAACACCGCTTTATAGATGGTAAATTTTGGGAAGTTGACAACGGACCATACACAGCAGATAGTATCTGGAATGCTTAATCACATTGTTCATCAGGTGTCTTAACGGATACCTGATGAATTTAATAAAAACACACCATGAAACCATTTGATAAACTATACCAACCAGGTAAAATGACACTTGGTATGGAGTTCCCCTTAGATAACGATTGGTCATCAGAGGGCAATCGCAAACGCTTGGAAGACAACAGACCTTTTGGCGTGCCAGACATTTCCAACCATTTAGCATTGGCACAACAAATTGACGATGCCGGCTTCGCAGCTTTATGGATGCGAGATGTTCCTGTGTACGACCCTAATTTTGGCGATGGCGCTCAATTGTTCGATACCTTGCCCTACTTGGGCTATTTATCGGCAGCTACCAAAAACGTTTTGTTAGGTACGGCAGCCATAGTATTGCCATTGCAACAGCCTATAAAATTGGCAAAAGCCGCTGCGACCATAGAAAATTTAAGTGATGGTAGACTTTTATTAGGCTTAGGTTTGGGCGATAGACCTGTGGAGTTCCCAATGTACAATATCGATTATAAAAAAAGACCTGAAATCTTTAGAAATAACCTTGACATCATTAAAGAAGCTTGGAAAACCAATAGCGATTTAAAATCCAAGTATGATTTTTTAAGCAGCGGTATTGAAGTCTATCCTAAACCGAAAAAAGACATTCCGCTAGTCGTAGCCGGTCATTCCGGACAAAGTATTAATTGGATCGCCAAAAACGCACAAGCTTGGTTCAATTACCCAAGACCGGTAGCAGAAACCTTGGAAAACAGAAAATACTGGTGTAATGCTTTGTACGATGAAGACCAAGCCGCAAAGCCTTATATCACGGCTATACATTTAAACCTGTCCAAAGACGACAATGCGACTTTTAAACCACAACGTTTTGGTGGCACCGTGGGCATCAACCATCTTACCGAATACTTAAAAGCATATGAAAACGTAGGTGTCAACCATATGGCTATCAATCTCAGAAAATCCGAAACTCCCGTAAGTGAAGCTATTGCCAAAATTAAGGAGGTGGTATTACCCGAGTTTTAATATCAAATTCAAAAGGGCTTAAGAGAATTTTAGTTCATAGCTTACTTATTATTTCTTAAAGGTATTCATGAACCTCCTTCGTCGGTTTGGCAAAACACGTGATAAAATGATTGCTCCAGTGGAGGAATTATTTTAGCGGCGAGATGATGCGGCTGCCTCTCAAGCAGTACATTAAATTATGCACAAAATAGATAGAGTAGGGGGCTTAAGAGTTACAATGGATCCTAAAATCTAGCGACTGAGCGCCATCGCGCCTGCTGGCTCCTTCGCTAAAAATGTACTTTGGGTACATTTTATTTACGTTCGGCCGTGTTTCGCAGCCGCATCATCTCGCTCAAAGTATACTTTGCCGTATCAAGAAAAATAGAAAAGAGAATGAATACTATTAGAATACGGTAATAGGTTTTATATAATAGCCGCTATATTTTGTACGGAAAAGATTCGTACAATCATTTGTATAGTACGGAAAATCTACGTACATTTAAAAAAAATAATCATGAAAACAAAAGCGACTAACGAAGAGAAAGCCCGATTCGATACGAGACTCCCTAAGAAGCAAAAAGCGTTTTTTGAGAGGGCTGCTAGTTTAGGAGGCTTTCGCAGTCTGACTGATTTTGTTATATCTGCTACTCAAGAAAAAGCAAAATTAATTGTTAGCGATTGGGAAAAAGTTATTGAAAGTGAAAAAGATAGCGAAATTTTCTTTGATGCTATTGTTAATGCGGGTAAACCTAATGAAAGTTTAATTGAAGCTGCCAAACACTACAATGAATCAGTTTCAAAATGAGTTTCCTAACAGAAGCCTTAGATAGTTCTCATATTAAAAAGGAGTTTTCTTGCGGAAAAGAAATGCTCGACAATTATATTCAGAAACAAGCAAGCCAAGATGTCAAAAGAAAATTATCGGCTTGCTTTGTTTTTGTTGGGGAAGATAAAATAGTACAAGGATATTATACCTTGTCAAATAATGGGATTCCTCTTGAACATGTTCCCGAAAGCTTTAAAAAAAAGCTTCCTAGGTCATACACTTCAATTCCAACAACTTTATTAGGAAGGTTGGCAGTTGGCAAGAAGTTCAAGGGAAACGGTCTTGGGAAACTACTTCTAATTGAAGCACTTAAAAGGAGTTATTTGATTTCAAAAGAGATTGGGTCATTTGCCGTGATTGTAGATCCAATCGATGAAGACGCAGAAAACTTTTACTCAAAATATGGTTTCATAAAGCTTCCTGACAGTGGTAAAATGTTTTTACCTATGAAGACTGTTCAGCAACTATTTTAAAAATATGTATGATAGCAAGTGCTTAGGAATTATCTCGCAGATGCCAGCGCTGTGTCTCGCGCATATTTTAAAAGGTCTACCAGACCTTCCAAAATACTGCCGTGCGGCAAGCTGACGAGAAATGCGTAGCATTCATAAGCACCTATAAAAATCAATAAAAATCTCGCGAATAATGCTTTAGAAAAAAATCTGGCACACATTTCCTCGAATACGAGAATTTTAAATCAATCTAAAAGGTTAGCTTTTAAATGGCGTTGGCAAGCGATGGTAATCCCGATGTAAAATCGGGACGAGCGATTGGCTGATGCAATGAACATTCCAGCGCGATAAAAAGTGATTACCCAGTGGGTGATCGCTTTTTTCGGCGAGATGGTGCGCTGGCGAGGATATAGTCCTAAAGGCCGATATCTGCAACTATGTAAAATAGACCTAAAATGGTCTATCCGCCAATTTACTATGTTTGTACTATAATGTCGCGCATTATGACACTTTGCTTGGGTAAAGCAAAGTATTTGGCACTACACTTTCTATAAATTTTTCTTCTAAAAAGTTTCTTCTAAAAAGGTAATGGAACACTTATTAACTGACTGACGGCAGGAGGGAAGGCAATTTGTGTGGATTGGTATTTCTTACAACTTACACATAATTTCTTACTATTTATACATCAAAACATTACCATAAGAGTAATTGATATAACTTATTGGATAGTGTGTTTAAATATTCATGTCCTCAATATTTAAATAGGTAATCATCTTTCATTTACTAAATGCACCAATTATGAAAAATCAGTCTTCTTTAAATGACGTATTTCGATTTGTAGAACTGAAACCCTCGAACATTCTGAAGGCTTATCCGCTCATAGAGACGGATAAAATTGCATCAGCTAGATTAAAAAGTAAGTCAGAAAAAATTTCAATCGCTAAAAAATTTCTAGGCGGCCTAAAAGATTTGAATTCCGGGTTGAACTATGGCAGAGAAATGAAATCTGAATTGGATACTGGAATCGAATACGAAGAAACAACAGTAGAACAGTTGTATAGTGCTTTTATGAGTTCAGCAGGAACTGATGTTGGATTAGATGATTATGTTTCTGATTTAGAATTATTATCCGAACTCATTTATTTCTCCCATTATGATGATTTCAGAAACCTCTCGATGGATAATCTTAATCTGTATTTGGCATATCAAATTCTATTAAAAGCAAAGGAGAATGATAAATTAAGAGCAAAAAAATTGAGTAAAGTTTTGGGATTAGAAAGCACTGACACACCATTTATAAAAAATGTTGGTGTTGCAGATCTCTTGGTAGTAAAACAACATCTTTTACGGTATGAAGAAACCGAAATTGCCCACATAGAAAACGTTATGATAGGTGAGACGCGATCGCGCGAACATCGACATCTTGATAGATTTGAGGAGACATTATTGTATGAAAATGAAAAAAGTGTCCAAACCGAAAAGGAGTCTGAAACTGCCGAACGTTTTGAAATGAATAGGGAAACAGCAAATACGATTCAAGAAGATCAAAAATTCAGTGCTGATTTATCAATTTCGGGTAAATGGGGGCCTGTAGTTAACTTTAGCAATAATCTTGCGTTTAGTTCGCAGGTTTCCGAAACAAATGAGGTAAATACTTCTTCAGAATATGCTAAGGACATCATGGATCGCTCATTAGAAAAAGTGAATGAGCGCGTGCGAACAGAACGTGTTACAAAGATTATTAAAGAAAATGAAACCAAAGATTTACACTCATTTACTAATGTAGCTGTCGAAGGTTCTCCGCCTATCGAACCGAAACAAATTAGTGGAATCTATCAATTTGTAGATAAGATTTATAAAGCACAGGTATTTAATTACGGTCAACGACAAATGTTCGACTTAATGATTCCAGAGCCTGCTTCCTATTTACATCATTTGAACGTTAATGATTCAGAAATTTCAAACCATGGCTTGGTGGCCCCACCAAAATTTAATATAAGCCCATTTGATATAGATTATGAAGAGAGGGAGGATAGACAGGGAGTCAATCCGGCAACTCGCAATCCAATAACCTTCAGAGGCCGTTCCAACAACTATTATGCGCAATTTGTTAAAAAGTATGGTGCTACAGGGGTTAAACCACCGCCGTCAGAAAAAATAGTTACATTTTCAGTTGAGAGACCAGAGGCAGAAGCATCTGAAAGTGGCAGCAGCGTTAGAGAATTTGTAAATGAACATGAAGGTGGAATAGATGAAGCTGGGTGGTATTTTTACCCACCTTCGGTATTCGAAATTGATATTCCAAAAAAGTATAATCCTACAGAAATTGACATGAACATATCGGCTTTATCGGATAATACTGATATCGAAGAATTAGAATTTTTTCTAAATTTCGGAAGTGAAAAAGATGAAAAGTATACTTTAAAAGACCATCATTTTGCATTAAAAATTGGTGGTGATCGTGGTTCTAGGCATCTATATTCTTATACCGGAAACATTAATTTAGAGGAAGACAATCGATCATTATTGAAGCGTTCATTAGAAGATAATAACAAATTCAAGATGAGCTATTTTTCTCAAGATTCAGGAAATCATACTATCACTTTTCACATTACCTGTAAACCATCTGACGAACTGATAAAAGAATGGCAACTTGAAACATACGATTTTATACAAACTGCCTACCAAGACCGTCTTATGGAATATGAAAGCAAGTTGGCCCAATTCAATGCGGACAGAAAAGCACAAGATAATTTTGAAAAGAATAATTATGGTGTCCCTCCAAGTAAGCAAAAGCAAGTCATGTTAACAGAATTAAAAAAACATGCGATATCGATTTTTACCAATAATTTTGAAAAAGGTCCAAATTTTATGGCAGAAAGCCCCGTAACTTCTGGCACAAAAGAGAAGCCACCAAAAATTGATAGGCAAAAGGCCAAAATACACGGTGACCATATTCGATTTTTTGAAAATGCCTTTGAATGGTCGCAGATGCAATATGCATTATACCCGTATTTTTGGTCTGATTACGATAAATGGGAGGATAAATTTAAAACTGACGACACTAATTATGAATATCAGCAGTTTCTACAAGCTAGTGTGGCTCGTCTTGTGTTACCTGTTCGTTTAAAATTTGAAGAAGCAGTTGCTCATTATCTGGAAACTGGTGAACCCTGGAACGGTAAAGGGACACCTGAAATCAATGATCCATTGTATGTCTCTATTATTACCGAAATCAAAGAGAAATCAGGTGTTACTGATAAAGAACCAATACCCGAAGGAGAGCCTTGGGAAGTGCGACTGCCAACAAGTTTGATAAAACTTAAGCAGGATGATAGTTTGCCAGAATGGGAAGAAAGCCCAGAGGGAAGCTGGGACTGGAACCCTGTTTAATTAGCTATCACATGATTCTAACGGAACATAGGTCACAAAGGTGGGCATTAAAGGCAATGTTAGAAGAAAGACATCATTATTATGAAATGATGGCAAAATGGCCTTATGACTTTGTAAAAGATGTTGCTTCCTTTTATTGGCGTGATACCAACCAATCGGAATTTACCGTAGGTATAGACTTAAATAAAATACAATTGGCGGTGTATCTTCCAAACGCTGATAATAGGGATAATGTTCATCCTGTCCTAGCATTTCACGGAACTGGACTAGAGCAACTAACTGATATAAAAACAGATTTAAATTTAGTTAGTACAGGTCTAGATAAATATATTGAGTTCGAGTTTAGAATAAGCAAAATTATACAAGAAATTAGTGAAACATATAGCCGTAAGATAATAGTAATAGGATATAGCTTAGGGGGTTGTTATGCACAGTATACGTATTTGAGAAATTGGATATTTGTAAAAAACATAATTACCTTCCAGTCCCCTATGATAGCCTCGTATCTGGAGTCAATATTATTGCTTAGATATGGATTTAATATTGATGACATTAAATTAAAACAACAAAAAGACGGAAATGCACATTATTTAGTTTATAATGATCCTGTTCCTGATCTTGCTAGAAGATGGGTGGAATCTCCTGTAAAATATGTAGTAGGAAATT
Organism: Pseudozobellia thermophila; assembly: GCF_900141855.1. Taxonomy (GTDB): domain Bacteria; phylum Bacteroidota; class Bacteroidia; order Flavobacteriales; family Flavobacteriaceae; genus Pseudozobellia; species Pseudozobellia thermophila. The sequence goes on along the minus strand of NZ_FQYU01000002.1, from coordinate 2,480 downwards.
TATGGATATTTAAGTTTAATCAAAATTTAGGCCCAATTGATGCACATAAAAAGTTAATTTTTGATGAATTTATATCACATGATAGTTCGCAAAATGAAAGAAAATCAGTTTACATTAACCGAAACCTAAATAGGGCAGTTAGGTTAATTAATAGTATTGAACACATAAGTATTCCTTTAGATGGTTTAGGCCAGCGTGATAGTATTAAAACACGAATATTTGAAGATAGAAAAATAGCTTTTAATGAAGCGATTACAAAGGCGAGAAGTCCACGTCGAGCCCCCCTAGACCCTAGAGCTCTAATTGCACTAGGGATAGTTTCCTTTTTTCAGCCAGATAGGATCGTATATTACATTATCGCTCTTTGGAATAATTATTCTTTGGAATTTTTACGCTATAAACCGAGGCCTGGTACAGCTAGATATGCGAATTTAATAAATCTTAGAAATAGAGTTTTATCATCTAACCCTAATGATGATTTAAATGATTATCAAAAGAATTATCTCAAAGAGATTTTTCTTAGTCTTAGTAGGCAATTGAGTCAAAGACCTGGAAACAGATATATGACTTACAAAGGACATTTAACAAACATTGGACTTGAGGTCTTAAAAGAAAATGCAAATCCGAGGAGTATACGTAATAAATCCGATGAATTAATACTTGAAATTTTTAACGAACAAAAAGATCCGAATTCCAATTATGATAATTATAAAATCAATCAAAATTCTTCAAGATATTCGACATTAAGGTATCAATGGAGGGAGCTTTTAGTGAGTATATTATTAAAAGACTATTATTACCTCGTTCCTTTTGAAAATGGAACTAACACATATTTTAAACCACCATTAACATATCCTCTAGGAAGTCAATCCAACAGAGATTTTCAAAAACGAAGTCAAAAGGTTTTCATGATAAGAAATGTTAATTTTAATACTATTTTAAATAGATTACCGGGAATTTTGAATCATTATAAGAATGAATATGATTCGGATTATAATAGCGGGGAAATAGCCTTTACTATTGACTTAAACAATACAAATGATTTGAATATTTCAGACGCATATATATATAATTTCTTACATCATGTTATGAATGAGGATAGTTCAATTGAAGGAAAACTTGTATCTCGTTATTATAGAGCACATTCTTACTATATAGACGGGCTTAAACAAGATCCTTTACGATTACTTTCAGATTCAAAAAGAAAAAGACTTTTTTCTGATGATGAGCAGTTGGTCAATGGCGTAAACAGAGAGTTTCAAGAGTCTTATAATATAGAAACATTTAAAGAAGAGGCAAAATTGGTTTCAGGGCGCACTAGAAGGATTATAGCCAAAACTAAGAATAGGCAGAAGTTAGGTGAGTGGTATAGTCATTTATTTGCAGGTTTCACAAGTAACAGAGAAGAAGCTATCCGCGGAGGAATGATTGCAACTAATTTTTTTGGCAATAGAGAAGATTTACCTAGCGGAATAATTCAAGATGATGTCATAAATTTTTCGGGAGGAAGATTGGTTGGCTTAAAAAAAGTAGGCAACAGCATCCCTGATATTTTGTTAATATGGCCTGAAAGGCATTTAATATGGATAATAGATCCAACCTACAGATATGACGTTCCATGGCATAATTTTAAAACATCGTATTATATATCTGTAATTAAAAAAGTCCTTCAAGACTGGACTGTTGAAGGTGTCGATTATAGGGACGATGGAAGATTTACAAGAATCTAATCAGTTATTTCAGTAATGGAAACTTTAATTAATCTAATATCAATCTTAGAGAAGAAGTTCAGGTAAATAACATTGCTAGATAAATACTAAAACTAGTAACAATGAATAAAGCATATATAGCTGGAGCACTAAAGCAAGCTGATCAGGCTTGCTCAATAAATACACATTTATAATAAAAGGTCTCAATGCAGAAGAAGCTTACATTAATGCTCAGAATCAAATAAAACATTACTATAAAGCAGACGCAAATTATCATTTTGAATTACAACTCATGCCCAAGTAACCAAAATCTCCTATTTACTATGAGGTAAATGGCCTAAGAGAATTTTAGCTAAACAATAGGCGAGGGGAGCGGCCATATTCTAGAGGGCTGGTATTTAGGTTTGTTGACCTCCTCAATGTTTCAAAGAGTTCAAAGCAGTCTTAATGTTCATCCCCCAATTAGTAGGACAGGTTTTCTACAAATCCAGGTTAATTTATGCTGCTTTTTTAAATATGTCCATTGGTCTATCATAATCGATTGATTCATGTCTTCTTTCCTTGTTGTAATATTCAAAGTATTCTACCAATAGCAGGAACAGGTCTAGTCCGTCACTTGGTGGGTTCAGGTATATCTTCTCGTACTTCACGCTTCTCCATAAGCGCTCTATGAAGGCATTGTCCGTTGCCCTTCCCTTACCGTCCATGGAAAGTTTGATCTCTTTGCCCAATACGGTACTTGAGAATTCATCGGAGGTGAACTGGCTCCCT
>NZ_FQYU01000009.1 GCF_900141855.1 Pseudozobellia thermophila | reverse complement strand
AACGTGGGTGCCGCGGCAGCCTACTACTTGGCCCAGATGGGTGCAAAGATTGTGGGCATTATCGATAGGTCGGGCGGTTTGATCAATGAGGATGGGTATGGCTTCGATGAAATAAAGGCCCTCTTTCTCGGTAAAAAGGGAAATGCCTTGGTCGGGGGAAGCGATATGCTCCCCTTTGATGAAATCAATGAACGGATTTGGCATTTGCCCACCGAGGTATTTGTGCCTTGTGCCGCGTCGCGTTTGGTTGAAAAGGAGCAGGTCGGCAGTATGATCGAGGCCGGGCTCGAGGTTATTTCCTGCGGGGCGAACGTGCCCTTTGCCGATAAGGAAATATTCTTTGGGCCGATCATGGAATATGCCGATGGAAAAGTGGGATTGATCCCCGATTTTATTTCCAATTGCGGTATGGCACGTGTGTTCGCCTATTTTATGGAAAAAAGAGTGCCTATAGACGATGAAATGATATTTAATGATACCAGCCGTACCATTAAGAAGGCTATTTTAAATATCTTTAACCAAAATCCGTCGCCCAACAATATCAGTAGAACGGCATTTGAAATTGCACTAAAACAACTAATATAATTAATAAAACCAAATAAGAGAATGGAGACAATTATCATCATTGTATTTATTGTGGGTTATCTGGCGATAACCATGGAGCACAACCTGAAAATCGACAAACTAATACCTGCATTGGCAATGATGGCCATTCTTTGGGCAATAATCGCCTTGACCCATATGGATGTGTTCGAGGTGAATACGGCCCTAAAGGAATTGGAGCCCACGCATATCGATGAAATTTTGTTGCACCATCTGGGCAAGACGGCTGAAATATTGGTCTTTTTGTTAGGGGCGATGACCATTGTTGAGATCATCGATTATTTCGATGGCTTCGCCACGATCAAAGGGTACATAAAGACAAGGAGCAAACGCAAGCTTTTGTGGCTGTTTTCAATATTGGCCTTTGTGCTTTCGGCCATTATCGATAACCTGACCGCGACCATCGTGTTGGTCACTATCTTGCAAAAAGTGATCAGGGACCGGGAGGTCCGGTTATGGTTTGCCGGCCTTATCATTATCGCGGCGAATGCCGGTGGGGCATGGTCTCCTATCGGTGACGTCACCACGACCATGTTGTGGATCGGCAACAAGGTAACTGCCCCGCTGCTTGTAGAGCACGTGCTTATACCCTCTATAGTCTGTATGGTGGTTCCCGTATTGCTGGCCAGTCGCTTTAAGGCCTTCAGTGGAAATATTTCAGATGAACTGGACTCCGAAGAGGATTCCAAGTCGAAGTTCGGGTCTATAATGTTGTACTTGGGCCTTGGAGCCATAGTCTTTGTTCCGTTTTTCAAGACCATTACCCATTTGCCTCCGTACGTCGGTATGATGCTGTCGTTGGCCGTGGTAGCTACTTTTGCTGAAATCTATAGTAGTTCAAAGTTCAGTCTGTCGGCTGTAGATGGCGACGACCATGATACCGTTGGGCATCACAGTCCGGTACATGCCTCGCTGTCAAAGATAGAATTGCCCAGTATCCTCTTCTTCCTGGGGATCCTCTTGGCGGTGGCCGCCCTGGAGTCGTTGGGAATGCTCTTCCACTTCGCGGAAAGCCTTGAAAGTAACCTGCCTATGTTGGGTACCGAATCCGAAGGGGAGCTTGTTTCCGACTTGGTGGTCCTTATTTTGGGGGTTGGGTCTGCGGTTATCGACAACGTTCCGTTGGTCGCGGCCAGTATGGGAATGTTTTCCGTGCCTATCGATGACCCCGTTTGGCACTTCATCGCCTATTCGGCGGGAACAGGTGGTAGTATGTTGATCATTGGTTCCGCGGCCGGTGTGGTAGCCATGGGTATGGAAAAGATCGATTTCTTTTGGTACCTTAAGAAAATAGCATGGTTGGCCTTTGTCGGGTTTATGAGTGGGGCCGTCGTGTTTGGCTTGTTGAGAAATTTAGTGTTGGATGCATAATTTTATCGATAAAATGCCGTTATAGAGGCAACTCTAATACCTAAGAATTCATATGATGTTATTTCAAGATATGGCGCAAGATCCTGCAGCTGCGGATGTTATGTCGGAAGAGAAGACCCTTTCCGTTATCGATTTGATATTTAATGGGGGCACAGGTAGTGTACTCATCATAACGGTACTCTTTATTATGCTGTTCGTAGCGCTCTATATATACTTTGAACGCATATTCGCCATTAAGGCGGCCTCAAAGATCGATAGCAACTTTATGAATCAGATTCGGGACCACGTTACGAACGGTAAATTGGAAGCGGCCAAATTGCTCTGTGCCCAAACCGATTCGCCAGTGGCGCGCTTGACCGAAAAAGGGGTTTCGCGAATCGGCAAACCCTTGGACGATATCAATACGGCCATCGAAAATGCAGGTACGTTGGAGGTCTATAAACTAGAGAAAAACGTAAGTGTCTTGGCCACGGTGGCCGGGGCAGCTCCCATGATCGGGTTTTTGGGAACGGTAATTGGTATGATTCTTGCCTTCCATGAAATGGCTACCAGTGGCGGACAGGCCGAAATGGGATCTTTGGCCTCGGGTATCTATACCGCGATGACAACGACCGTGGCCGGACTTATAGTAGGTATCATTGCCTATATCGGTTACAACCACTTGGTAAACCGTACGGACAAGGTCGTACACAAAATGGAGGCCAATGCCGTGGAATTTTTAGACTTGTTGAACGAACCCCTATAATTTGGTCAAATGAAATTAAAAGGCAGAAACAAGGTCAGTCCCGATTTTAGCATGTCCTCAATGACGGATATCGTGTTCTTGTTATTGATTTTCTTCATGCTTACGGCCAACTCGCCCAATGCCTTGGACCTGTTGCTCCCGAAGGCCAAAGGAAAGTCTACCAATACGCAGAACGTATCGGTGAGCATCGACAAGAATTTACAGTACTACGTCAATAACGAGCGAATCAACGGAGAATATATAGAAATTGAACTAAAAAAGGCACTAGAGGGACAAGATAAACCCACGATTATTTTGAGGGCGGAAGAAAGCGTGGCCATCAAAGAGGCGGTCAACGTTATGGATATTGCCAACAGAAATAATTATAAGGTTATCTTGGCCGTGCGACCGAATTAATGTCATTCCTAGATACGAGACACAAGAAAAAGTCATTTACACTTACCACACTTCTGTTAAGTGTGCTCCTCCTTGTCATGTTCTACATTGGGCTTACCTATATGGACCCGCCTGAGGAAAACGGCATATCGGTGAATTTTGGCACTATGGATTTCGGTAGTGGCAACGTGCAGCCCAAGGAGCAAATTCGTTCGGAGCCTTTGGATACACCGCCGGTCGAACCGTCCAAACAAGAAGAGGTGGTCGAAGAGGAAGTCGTGGAGGAGGTTGCCGAGGAAGTGCCCGAAGAGGTAGTGGCCGAGGAGGCCCCGGCCGAAAAGGTGCTTACCCAAGAGAACGAAGAAGCAATAAAAATAAAGAAGGCACAAGAGGCCAAGCGCAAGGCGGAGGAAGCCGAAAGAATCGCCCAGAAAAAGGCGCGTGAGGCAGAGGAAAAAAAGAGGGCCGAGGCCGAAAGGATCGCCCGTGAAAAGAAATTGGCCGAAGAAAAGGCCCGAAAGGAGCAGGAGGCCAAAAAGAAAAAACTCGACGAGCTGATTGGCGGAATAAGTAAATCCGAAGGCAATGCCTCGGGAAGTGAAGGCGACGACAATAGGGCCGGCGACAAGGGCCAACCTGGCGGAGATCCCTATGCGACCAGCTACTACGGTAGTCCCGGTTCGGGCAGCGGCACAGGAGGGTATGGACTTAACGGCCGCTCTTTGGTAAGCAAGGGAAAGGTAAAGCAGGAGTGTAACGAAGAGGGACGGGTAGTCGTAAAAATCGTTGTAGATAGAAATGGCAACGTGGTTTCGGCCACGCCCGGGGTCAAGGGAACGACCAATAATCACCCTTGCCTTTTGGAACCTGCCAAAAAAACCGCCTTTAAGCACAAATGGAACCTGGATTCCAATGCGCCCAGTCAGCAAGTGGGCTTCGTAGTGGTGAACTTCAAGTTGGGCGAGTGACCTATCAAGAGACTTTGGATTGGATGTTCGGGCAACTTCCAATGTATCAGCAACAAGGTTCAAAGGCCTATAATGCCAAGTTGAACGGTATCTTAAAATTCGTTGGGCATCTCGGTAATCCGCATAAACGGTTTAAAAGCATCCACGTGGCCGGTACCAACGGAAAGGGTTCGAGCAGCCATATGCTGGCTTCCATACTTCAGGAAGCGGGGTATAGGGTCGGACTCTACACGTCACCCCATCTAAAGGACTTTAGGGAACGAATTAAAATCGATGGCAAGCCGGTTTCCAAAAGACATGTGGTCGACTTCATAGCGAAGAACAGGTCGTTTTTCGAACGCAACCAGCTGTCGTTTTTTGAAATGACCGTAGGTATGGCCTTTGATTGTTTTGCCGAGGAAAAGGTAGATATCGCCGTTGTTGAGGTGGGACTGGGAGGCCGATTGGATTCGACCAATATCATCGAGCCCGAAGTTTGCCTGATCACCAATATTGGCATGGACCACACCGATATGCTAGGCGATACCATAGAAAAGATCGCTTTTGAAAAGGCAGGAATCATCAAAACAAAGGTTCCCGTAGTGATCAGTGAATACCAAGAAGGCGCGGCCGGGGTTTTTGAGTCCGTGGCCGAGGAAAAGAGCGCCCCATTGGTATTTGCCGACCGGGAAACCACCGATGGGCATACCACATCGCTCTTGGGCCTATATCAATTCAAAAACGTAAAAGGTGTCGTAGCCGCCATTAGGGCCTTGGGGAATTTTGATGTAGGGGATGCACATATCCGCTCCGGTTTGCAGAAGGTCGTTGAAAATACCGGATTGATGGGGAGGTGGCAGCAACTGAACACCAAACCTACCGTAATCTGCGATACGGCCCATAACAAAGAGGGTCTGGAGTTGGTAGTAGGGCAGTTGCTTCGGCAAAAATATAGGAAATTGCACATCGTCTTGGGCTTTGTGAAGGGGAAGGACCTGAAGGGGATATTGCCCCTGTTCCCGGCCAACGCCACGTATTACTTTTGCAGCCCGAAGATCGAAAGGGGATTACATGTTGGGATATTGGCCGATGAAGCCCGGGCGTTTGGGTTAAATGGAGATTGTTTTTCCACGGTTTCGGAAGCTTACCGTTCTGCCTTCCATGCTGCAAAACCCACTGATTTTGTGTTTGTTGGTGGAAGCACGTTTACAGTGGCCGAAATCCTTTAAATTTTTATTCTTTTTTTTCTTTGGGAGTAAATAAAAGAATTCTATATTTGCACACCTTTTCGGGCAATTAGCTCAGTTGGTTCAGAGCACCTCGTTTACACCGAGGGGGTCGGGGGTTCGAATCCCTCATTGCCCACAGGAATCCCCAAGCATTAAGATGTTCGGGGATTTTTCTTTTTATGGCCTTTTTTGCCTACATCCTATACTCGGCAACCCTTGACCGATACTATGTCGGTTCCACCCAGGATATGTCCGTACGGTTGGAGGAGCATTTGAAAAACCACAGGGGCTTTACCTCAAAGGCCAAGGACTGGGAGGTAAAGTATACCGAAAGCCATCCCACGCGTTCGGAGGCCTTGCGGCGGGAAGGTCAGATCAAGAAATGGAAGAGCCGCAAGATGATAGAGCGACTGATTGGGGATTAGCCCGGTTAGTTCAGGGCATCCCGAATTCACTTCGGGAGGGTCGGGGGTTCGAATCCCTCATTGCCCACAGGAATCCCCAAGCATTAAGATGTTCGGGGATTTTTCTTTTTATGGCCTTTTTCACCTACATCCTTTACTCCGAATCCTTGGACCGATACTATGTCGGTTCCACCCAGGATATGTCCGTACGGTTGGAGGAGCATTTGAAAAACCACAGGGGCTTTACCTCCAAGGCCAAGGACTGGGAGGTAAAGTATACCGAAAGCCATCCCACGCGTTCGGAGGCCTTGCGGCGAGAAGGTCAGATCAAGAAATGGAAGAGCCGCAAGATGATAGAAAAACTGATAACGAACTAGCTCGGTTAGTTCAGGGCATCGGGGGTTCGAATCCCTCATTGTCCACAGGAATCCCCAAGCATTAAGATGTTCGGGGATTTTTCTTTTTATGGCCTTTTTTACCTACATCCTATACTCGGCAACCCTTGACCGATACTATGTCGGTTCCATCCAGGATACTGCCTAGGGGGGGCTTAAAAACTTTAGCTTATACCCTGTTTAATTTAATCGGGTAAGTCTTGCCCGAGTTCCATTGGGGAACATAAAGATTGCCGTCGTTGTCTACAAGCACGTCGTGCGGGTTTCTAAAAGTTTTGCCGTCGTATTTAGGTTCGCTCAAGGTGCCGCTGCTGTAATCGGGCGCACTTCCACCAGGCAGGGATACAATGGTATTGCTCTTGTCGAGCACGGCGAGCATTCCGTCGTAGCTGTCCCAGGTTTTCGTGACGATAACGGCAAAATAGATGTTCTCGCCATCAATGACCGGCCTGCAAATCGAGCAGCCGGGTAGGGGGATGGTTTCGAGGTGTTTTCCGTCTAAGGTAAACCTTTTGAACTCTTGACTGGCCCGTGAGGTGATCAGAAGGGTCGGGTTGTCTGGATTTCTTGTGTCCAGGGTAATGCCGTGGCAACAGTTGAACTGGGCGTCGCCCTCTCCTTTGCCCCCAAAATGGTTAAGGTAGTTTCCATTGGCGTCGTAGTGAATGATATAGTTCTCGCCATATCCGTCCGCCACATAAAAATCGCCATTGGGCATAATGGCCGTTTCAGTGGGCTTGAACTGGTCGTTACTGGTGTACCCCTCAACTTCTTTGGGGCGTTCCAGCGTCATGATTATTTTACCGTCAATCGTTGTTTTGGTTACCTTGTGGGTATCGGGATCGGTAATAAACAAACATTGGTCGCTGTGCTCGCCCATGATCGAAAGGCCGTGGGCCCCTGGGAACGCGGTACCCCATGATTCCAGCACCTTGCCCGATTTGTCGTAGACGATGATATTATTGTTGTTGGCACCCGTGGTGGTCATCAAGATACGTCCCTTGCTGTCCATTACCATTTCGTGGCAATCGTTTACCGGAATTTTAGATGGGTCTTGAACGCCCCAGTCCGGGTCAACGGCATACTTAAAATTTCCGTGGCCCACGATCCGCTGTTTGTTCCTTCGGTGGATGATGCCAAAGGTGTCGACCGGGGCAATTAAGCTGGCGCCGGACACCAAGGCCGATTTTTTTAAAAAGTCTCTTCGTTTATTCTGTTTTGTGCACATGGCGGTTGTTTTGGTTTAGACTGCAATGGCTTATGTGGTAGCCGCCCTACCTAGAAAGGGTAATTCGCGGCGGGTATAGGGCTTGGTCCTACGAACCATAAGCGGTTTTAAAAATAAACTATTTTAGGGGAAGATCCCTTTTTATGGGCGCTTTAATTGGCTATCTGTCCTTGCCTTAACGCCGTGGGGTAGAAGGTAATGGTATTTTATTGCGATTTATTGATGGTTTTAAGTTTTTCAAATCGGAAATATGTTTTACCTTTGCCCAGCTTTTATGGGTTATTAGCTCAGTTGGTTTAGAGCGCTGCCTTGACAGGGCAGAGGTCACTGGTTCGAATCCAGTATAACCCACTAAATATCCTAGAGCAGATCAAGAATACGTTCTAGGGCCATACCTCTTGAGCCCTTGACCAATACGAGGCTATCTTCCTTCAAGGGGTTTTCTTTCAGGTGTTCCCGTAGTAGATCAAAAGTTTTGAATTTTTCGATGGATGTATCCGTACCCTTGAAATTTTCCCCGATGAGAAAAACCTGTTTCAGGCCGAGGCTCGAAACGAGGTCGGCGATTTTTTGATGTTCTTCGTCCGCGGTTGGGCCCAATTCGAACATGTCGCCCAAAAAGGCGGTCTTATTCGTGCCCTTCATTTGGTCAAAGTTGTCCAATGCCGCTTTCATGCTTGTCGGGTTGGCGTTGTAGGCATCCAAGATGATGCGATGTCCGTTTTTTTCGATAATCTGTGAACGGTTGTTGCTCGGTACGTAGTTTTCAATGGCCGATTTGATATCGGAAAGGGCTACGTTAAAGTATTTTCCGATAAGCACCGCCGCCGCGCAATTGGTGAAGTTGTAGCTTCCTATCAATTGCGATGCAATGACCGTTTCCTCGGCCTTAAGTTTTACGAAGGGGTCGGCGTCGACAAGGGTTATCGGATAGTATTCGTGGTTTTTTGAGCTGAATCCGTACTTTTTGATATAGCTTTTTAGCTTTTCGATTTGGACGCCGTCATCTGCGTTGATAAATACCGATTTGTCGTGGGCGGTCAAATAATCGTACAGTTCACTTTTTCCCCTTATGATGCCTTCCTTGCTTCCAAAGCCTTCGAGGTGGGCCTTTCCAAAATTGGTGACATAGCCGAAATCGGGTTGGGCCAAACGGCAAAGGAAGTCTATTTCCTTTAGGTGGTTGGCGCCCATTTCAACTACCGCCAGTTCCGTGTCGTGTTGGATCGATAGGAGGGTCAAGGGTACCCCGATATGGTTGTTCAGGTTGCCTTTGGTGGCAATGGTGCGGTACTTTTTGGAGAGTACGGCGTTTATGAGCTCTTTCGTAGTGGTCTTTCCGTTGCTTCCGGTAAGTGCAATTACCTTTGCTTGGGAATGCTTCCTGTGGAAGGTAGCCAGCTTTTGAAGTGTTTCAAGTGTATTTTCGACCAATAGGCATCGGTCTGATGTTGCATATTCGGGCTCGTCTATTACGGCCAAGGCGGCTCCTTTTTTCAAGGCTTCGGCCGCGTACGAATTGCCATTGAAATTTTCGCCTTTCAGGGCAAAAAAAATACAGTCCTTCTCAATTTTTCGGGTGTCCGTGCAGACCGTAGGGTGTTCTAAAAAAAGCTGATGTAGTTGTGCTATTTCCATAGCGGTAAAAGTATAAAAAAAGTCCCGGCATGTTGACCGGGACTTTCTGCAATTTATAGTTGGGTCTTATCTGACCTTTTTACCTCTTGGGGTCTTGTTCTTGGTCTTTGATTTGGAACCTACCCTCGACATGGCACATCGGAAACCGATATAGTCGGTGGCCATATATTGGGGCAAGTATCTTCTTTGGGCGGGGTCTAGCCAATAGGCCCTGTCCCTCCAAGAACCTCCTTTGTACACGCGAACCTCATCGTTGATCAAGCTTGTCCTGCTGTTCGATTTGTCGTACTGACGTATCAGTTTTCCAGTGGAGTCGCGCTCAACCTTGTGTTTTGGGGCGTCGTACATTTTGATCTCGGTATCTTCGTCCTCGTCGTTAAATCTGTCGTAGAACCTTGAGGAACCTGGGTCACCGTCCCTGTATCCCCTGTTGTCGCTCGAAGAGAAGTTGGTCCTGAGATAGGTCTCTTCTTCGCCGATCGGCACCATGGCTATCTCACCGGGAAGGTTGACCGCCACGATTTTTCCATTGGGCAGGGTATCGTAGACAATCGAGTCTCTAAGTACGTTCACCTTACCGTCTTCGCCAATGGCCGTCTTCATATAGATGTTGCCACGGTAGTAGTTGAAATCGCTCACTTCGTCATCAACTATGGGGCGGTATACATCGGCGACCCATTCGGCAACGTTACCGGCCATGTCGTAAAGACCAAGGTCGTTGGGCTTGTACGACATTACCTGGGCGGTAATATCGGCGCCGTCGTCCGACCATCCGGCTATTCCGCCGTAATCGCCTTTGCCTTGCTTAAAGTTGGCCAATTGGTCACCTCTACCTACACGTTGTCCGTTTCTGGTGTAATCGCCGTCCCATGGATATTTTTTTCTACCTCTGTAGTTGTTGTACTCGCGGTTACCTTGATTCGCCTGGGCCGCGTATTCCCACTCGGTTTCCGTAGGAAGGCGGTATTCTGGCATAATAACCCCGCTACTTCTTTTGGCATATACGTTTACACTGTCTTTTTTCTGCTTGCCTTGTAACGAGTCGATTTGTCCGTTGTACACGGATTCGGGTCTGTTCAAATACGCTTCGGTGCTGAAAGTACCGGGCACTTCACCAGTGGCGGCCTGATACTTGGCATCTTTTGCCAAATAGCCCTCGCGTTCCAACATAATCTCGTTGACACGGTCTGTACGCCATTCCGCAAATTGTGTGGCCTGTACCCAGTTAACACCTACTACGGGATACTCTGCATAGGCAGGGTGCCTTAAGTAGTTGTTGGTCATGGTCTCATTGAAACCCAATCTGTTCCTCCATACCAAGGTATCCGGTAGGGCACCTGTATAGATGTTGGTGTATTTTGGGTTTTCGGGAGGGTAGACGCTTTTTAAATAATCGAGGTATTCCAAGTACATCACATTGGTTACCTCGGTTTCGTCCATATAAAAAGACTGTACGTGTTGTGAGGTAGGGGTGTTGTTCCAATCGTGCATAACATCGTCCTGTACCTTACCCTTTGTAAAAGTTCCTCCTTCAATAAACACCAATCCGGGAGCCGTTTCCTGCTCTTTAAAATCGGTATTGTATTGAAAACCACCTTCTTTGGCGTTTATTTTCCATCCTGTGGCTCGCGACACGTTTTTGGAAGATCCGGAGTTTTTACAGCTAGTGACCGTAAAACCCCCTGCAACCACTGCACAAGAAAGTACAACTTTGATAAACTGTTTTTTCATAATTAGGACTTGAGTTCAAATGGTCCGCCTACTTATAAAATGTAGTTGGAAATTTGTATTTTGATTAATTATTAGCCTCGCTTTCGGCATATAAAACGATGATTTATGCATAATATTTTATAGCCAAAAAAATATTTTACCTCCTTCGTCGGGCTCCTCGCCCACAATCAAACAGTGCCTCTCAAGATGATAACGGTGCAAAAAGGGTTATAGTATTGCGAATATTATTTCTTTTAAGGTTTCCCGTTCAATTCGGGGAGATGTTTTTAAAAAAAACGAAAATACGCAACAATATGCTTTTTTGTGCGATTTTTAGGGCAGCCCCCTATGAATATTTTAAAAAAATCAAATTTCCGTATAAGATTATCGTTAAATGACCGTTTACATGTAGTACAACTAATATATTTTTGCATTTACCCTCGATTTGCAATATTTGACCGACTAAATTTTAGACATTTTGAAATGAAAAAGATATCAATTCTTGTTTTATTGGCATTTACTTACGGGCTGTCCGCCCAAGAGGCGAGTGATCGGGTGATTACTACGGCAGTACCTTTTCTCAATATTGCAGCGGATGCGAGGGCGGCCGGTATGGGCGATATGGGTGTGGCTACTTCTACCGATGCCTTTTCCCAGCAATGGAACCCGGCCAAGTATGCATTTGCCGAGCGGCAAATGGGCGTGGGACTAGGCTATACGCCCTACTTGAGCAATACCGTTTCCGGAATCGGGTTGTTGAACGCCAGTTTCTTCAATAAAATTAACGAGCAGAGTGCCTTTGCCGTGGGTCTGAGGTATTTTACCCTGGGTGAAATCGAGCTTCGGCAATCTTTCGATGACGTCGGTACCATAGTAAAGCCCAATGAGTTTGCCATCGACGGTTCCTATTCCTTGAAGTTGAGCCCGACCTTTTCGATGTCCGTCGGAGGACGCTATATCAGGTCCAATCTCAAGTTTCAACCCGACGCCAACGTAGACTCCAAACCGGGCAGTACCTTTGCGGTCGATGTATCGGGCTTCTATAGGTCCAACGAAATAGCGTACAACAGTTTTGACGGTCGCTGGAGGGGTGGCTTCAATATCTCCAATTTAGGGGGGAAGATAGCCTACGACGAGAACGGCCAGAAAAACTTTATTCCCACTAATTTGAGATTGGGCCTCGGTTTCGACTTTATAATCGACCAAGACAACGTAATAGGGCTGACCACCGAGTTCAATAAGCTTTTGGTGCCAACGCCACAGGACTTTGATGGTGACGGGGACCTGGATGCCACGGATAACGATGAATATCAAGACATAGGCTTTCTCAGTGGGGTTTTTAAATCATTTGGCGACGCGCCCGATGGTTTTAGTGAGGAGTTAAAGGAAATGACCTGGGCACTCGGTGCAGAATACGTCTATCAGGATGCATTTATGTTCAGGACCGGGTATTTCAACGAGAGCGATGTAAAGGGATATAGAAAGTATTTTACCCTAGGCGCAGGTTTCAAGTACAGGTCGGCACAAATCGATTTGTCGTACCTGTTCTCGACCTCCCAAATAACCAATCCGGTCGAAAATACCTTGCGCTTTTCCCTGACGTTCAATTTAGGGGACGAGTATTACAACGATTAAACCATTTGATTGATAATGGGTACAAAGACCTGCGTAAAGCAGGTTTTTGTATTTTGACCCCTATATCCGATGCCATGAAAAAAAGAAAGATCGAGTTCGAGTTGGCGGTTTACGATTCCATGGGCGAACTTTGCGAAGCCGATAGGCAGCTTATGGAACACGCCGTAGCGGCCCGGGCAAGGGCATATGCCCCTTACTCCCATTTTCAGGTCGGTGCCGCGGTACGCTTGGAGAACGGCAAAATAGTAACGGGCAATAACCAAGAAAATGCATCCTACCCATCGGGACTGTGTGCCGAAAGGGTGGCCGTTTTTTATGCAGGCGCCGAATATCCGGGGGTGGCCATTACATCGGTCGCCATTACGGCGACTTCAAAAAAGTACCGGGTAGAAACCCCTGCAGCGCCTTGCGGCAACTGTAGGCAAGCCTTGTCCGAGTATGAGGTAAGGCAAAAATCACCTATAAGGGTGTTGCTCATGGGAGAGCGCGGCGAGGTTTTTGAATGCGGATCTATCGCCGATATACTCCCCTTGGGTTTTGATAGCTCCTATTTGTAATAAAACCCAACCTGATTTCTTGCCTTTTGGCCCTATGGGCCCCAACCTCCTATCAGTGGAAAGCTAGCATGGGTTTGATCAAACCCGAAGGAACAAGGTCGGTTTTTAAAATCTTTCGATGGATTTTTCGATGGATTCCGACTGCGTTATCGTATCGGGGGAATCAATGATCGACGGCGTTCAATAAGGGCCGTTGGGACGGGTCTTTAAATTCTGGGCAACCTTTTACCTCAATTTTTTTTAACTAATAATTTAATATGTATTTTTGCTCCTCTTGTCCGTTCCGGTAGATGGCCGAACTAACAAGATGTATCGAAATCCTAATTAAATTGAATCAATGAAAAAAATCACCAAAGAAGTATATCTCAAGTGGTATGAGGATATGTTGTTTTGGCGCAAGTTCGAAGACAAACTGGCCCAAGTATACATTCAACAAAAAGTTAGAGGTTTTTTGCACTTGTATAACGGTCAAGAAGCCGTTCTGGCAGGGTCTTTACATGCCATGGATCTTACGAAGGACCGTATGATCACGGCCTATCGAAACCACGTTCAACCTATCGGTATGGGCGTTGATCCCAAAAAGGTTATGGCCGAGCTTTACGGAAAGGTGACCGGTACCTCAAAAGGTATGGGTGGGTCTATGCATATCTTTTCAAAAGAACACCGCTTTCACGGCGGACACGGTATCGTAGGCGGACAAATTCCTTTGGGCGCAGGTATGGCCTTTGGTGATAAGTACTTCGGCAGGGACAATGTTACCCTTTGTTATATGGGGGATGGTGCGGTTAGGCAAGGTTCCTTCCACGAATCGATGAACCTGGCCATGCTGTGGCAATTGCCCGTGGTCTTTATTTGTGAAAACAACGGTTACGCCATGGGTACTTCCGTGGCGAGAACATCGCATTCTACAGAAATCTGGAAATTGGGCCTTGGTTATGAAATGCCTTGTGGGCCTGTCGATGGCATGAACCCCGAAACGGTGGCGCAAGAGGTGAGCAAGGCCATCGAACGTGCCCGTAGTGGTGGCGGACCTACTTTCTTGGAGATGAAAACCTATCGCTATCGCGGTCACTCCATGTCCGACGCCCAACACTATCGAACCAAGGAGGAAGTGCAGGAATATCAGAAGATAGACCCTATAACCCAGGTGCTCGATGTCATCAAGGAAAACAATTACGCAACCGAAGAGGAGATCAAAAAGATTGATGACGACGTGAAACGACGGGTAGCGGAATGCGAAAAATTTGCGGACGAATCGGACTATCCACCGGTACAGCAATTGTACGATATGGTCTATGAGCAAGAAGATTTTCCGTTTGTACAACATAAATAATTAGGTAAATGGCTGAGATAATAAAGATGCCCCGGTTGAGCGATACCATGGAAGAAGGTACCGTGGCCAAATGGTTGAAAAGTGTTGGAGACAAGGTCGAAGAGGGCGATATACTTGCGGAAATAGAAACGGATAAGGCGACCATGGAGTTTGAATCCTTTTACGAGGGAACATTGCTCCATATCGGTATCGCAGAGGGCGATGGTGCTCCTGTAGATTCCCTGTTGGCCATTATCGGTGAGGAAGGTGAGGATATTTCGGGCCTGTTGGACGGAAAGGGCGGCCAAAAGGAGGAAGGTGCCGGTTCCGATGAAAAAGAGGAAACGACAACCGAGGACCAAGGGGAATCCCTTGAAGGGGGAGAGACCGCCGATATTCCCGAGGGAGTGGAAATAATACGTATGCCCCGCCTTAGCGATACCATGGAAGAGGGAACGGTAGCGTCTTGGCTGAAAAAGGTCGGCGACAAGGTCGAGGAAGGCGATATCCTTGCGGAAATCGAAACCGACAAGGCCACCATGGAGTTCGAGTCCTTTTATTCGGGAACCTTGCTCCACATCGGTATCCAAGAAGGGGAATCGTCACCAGTAGATGCCGTACTTGCCGTAATCGGACCTGAAGGAACCGATGTCGATGCCGTACTTAAGGGCAACTCCGGTGGAGCTGCAAAGAAAACTTCTGCCGAGGCCCCGAAAAAGGAAGCTTCGGACGATACCAAGACCGAAAAGTCGGAAAGTGCCCCGGCTGCCAATGAAGGACGTCGAATTTTCGCCTCCCCGCTGGCCAGAAAGATGGCTGCGGACAAGGGAATCGACCTGTCTTTGGTCTCCGGTTCAGGCGATAACGGAAGAATTGTCAAAAAAGATATAGAGAATTACAAGCCTGCGGCAGCGGCCGAAGCGCCCAAGACAGCGGCCGACCCGGCTTCTGCCAAGGTAGCGGCTCCCGTTATTCTGCCGGTGGGCGAAGAACGAATCGAGGAGGTAAAGAATTCGCAGATGCGCAAGGTAATTGCCAAACGCCTGTCGGAATCGAAGTTTACCGCACCGCACTACTATCTTACCATTGAGGTGGATATGGACAATGCCATGGCCTCTAGAAAGCAGATCAACGAGCTTCCCGAAACCAAGGTGTCGTTTAACGATATGGTCGTAAAGGCTTGTGCCATGGCCCTGAAAAAACATCCCCAGGTCAACACTACCTGGAACGGGGACACGACCCGGTATAACCACCACGTGCATATAGGTGTGGCGGTTGCGGTCGATGAAGGCCTGGTGGTTCCGGTACTTAAGTTTACCGATCAAATGAGCCTATCCCAGATAGGGGCTTCGGTCAAGGATCTGGCCGGAAGGGCGCGTAACAAAAAGCTGACCCCGGCCGAAATGGAGGGCAGTACCTTTACCGTTTCCAATTTGGGAATGTTCGGCATAGTCGAGTTTACCTCAATTATCAATCAACCGAACTCGGCTATACTTTCAGTGGGTGCCATTGTCCAGAAACCGGTCGTCAAAGACGGTCAGATCGTGGTGGGCAATACCATGAAGGTAACCTTGGCCTGTGACCACAGAACGGTGGATGGTGCTACAGGGGCGCAGTTCTTGCTTACCCTTAGGGCCTTCCTGGAAAATCCGGTGACCATGTTGGCCTAGATTTTTTTTGGAAATATGTATACAGGCATCCCGTTTATTTCGGGATGCCTTTTTTTATTTCTAAATTGTACCCAAACAAACACTTATGAGAAATAGCATCTTCTTGTCACTGGGCCTTCTGGTCATGGCATGTGGCTCGACCCAAATAGACGAATCGGTAACCTTGAAAAGCGAGGACGCGGTCAAGTTCGACCGTAGTTTGATGGAGGTTCCCAAAAAACCGAGCGACCTTGACGGAATAGAAGCAGGCATAGGTTCGCCACAGGACCCATTTACCAGTGCACCCGAAATAGCGGCGATCATGAACTTCCTGGCCTCCGACGAGCTTGAGGGAAGGGATAGTGGTAGTGAGGGAATCGCCAAGGCGGCCGACTTTATCGAAACGGTTTTTAAAAGGAACGGGATAAGCCCCTACTTCTCATCCTATCGCGATACCCTTTCCAATTTTGATAAGCCCGCCTACAATATGGTAGGATACTTGGAAGGAACCGACCCCGACCTAAAAAATGAATTTGTCATCATCGGTGCGCATTACGATCATATAGGCATCATCAAGGAAGAAAATGGCGATGCCATTGCCAACGGCGCCAATGACAATGCTACGGGCACAACCACGGTTTTGGAGCTTGCGCGCTACTTCGGAAAAAACAGGACCAATAAGCGAAGTTTGCTTTTTGCCCTCTTTAGTGCCGAGGAAAAAGGGCTCTTGGGCTCGAAGCATTTGGCGAAGAAACTAAAGGAAGGGAATTTGGACCTTTATGTCATGTTGAATTTCGAAATGGTCGGGGTGCCCCTTCAAGGAAAGGATTACCTAACCTATTTGACGGGCTATGGCGAGTCTAATTTGGCAGAGGTGGCAAATAGGTATGCCTCGGGCAAATTCACGGGTTTTTTGCCCAAGGCCAAGGAGTTCAATTTGTTCAAACGTTCTGACAATTATCCCTTTCACCAACATTTTGGAGTGCCCTCGCAGACCTTTAGTACCTTTGATTTTACGAACTTCGACCATTACCACAAAGTGGGCGATGAGGTATCTGAGATGGATTTTGGGCATATGGCGGCCTTGGTAAACAAAAGCATTCCCGTTGTCGAAGGCATTTCCAATGCCGCTTACAAAGAGATAAAGTACAATTGATGGCAAATATTATAGTTACCGGGGCGAGTAGGGGTATCGGATATGAACTGGTGCAATTGCTGGCCCATGAAGGCCACAGGGTTTTGGCCTTGTCTAGAAATAACGGGCCCATCGAAAAACTGGCCCATAAAAACATCGCCGGCTTTCCTTTTGATCTAGGCGTTCCGGACGATTTTCAAACGTTGGGAAATTTTTTGAAAAACAACTGGAAAAAGGTCGATGTGCTGGTCAACAATGCAGGTAGTTTGGTCAACAAACCTTTTTTGGAAACTTCGGCCGAGGAATTTGAACGGGTTTACCGGGTAAATGTTTTCGGGGTGGCCGAGATTACCAAGACCGTTCTGCCCTTTATGCCCAAAACAGGCCATGTCGTAACGATAAGCTCCATGGGCGGGGTACAGGGCAGTGTGAAGTTTCCGGGCCTTTCGGCCTACAGTTCGAGCAAGGGGGCGGTAATTACCCTAACGGAACTTTGGGCGGAAGAATTTAAGGAAACCGGTCCTTCGTTCAACGTATTGGCCTTGGGTGCCGTCCAGACCGAGATGCTGGAAGAAGCTTTTCCCGGATACCAAGCTCCGACCACTGCCCGCGAAATGGCCGGGTATATTAAGGAATTCGCCTTAACGGGCCATAGGTTCTACAATGGAAAAATGTTGCAGGTAAGCAACAGTACCCCTTAAAACACCCTTTTGTCAGATGACCGTGAACAAGCGGTCTAAAATGGTCAGGGTCTGTTGCGAAGCACGATCGGGGGTCAACGATGTATCGGAAATACCGGAAACGACTTTGGTGATGTTGTGGTCGATAAAGGCGGTCTGCGACCAGTATTTGACAGGGGCGGCCGTAAGGTAGGCCGAAAAATTATGATGACCCGAACCGGGGCGTTCCCCAATAAGGTGAACAATGGCCTTGTTCTCCGAGCTGTCGTTGTGTTTGCCGAATAAAAGTTCTCCACAGGCATAGCCGGCACGTACCCTACCGTGTTTGATTACTATGTTCTCTTGGCCAACGGTGTATCCTTTTTGGGTCAGCCTATCCTTTAGCTGCATCAAATAGGGCATTAGGTGTCCCTCGTCCATGAGGGCCCTTGGGTTGAGTCCGTCCGAGATTACAAATTGGATGTCCGGTAGCCTTCCCGACCAGGTGTTGCGAAGTTCCTGCAAACGGGCAATGGCATTTTTCGATAGGGATTCTCCCGATTCGGGATGGTAGACATAGTCTTTTCGGTCGGTCGAATTGGTAATGATCGGCAGGGCCGTGGGAATTGTCATGACAAAATCGTCCGTCATTTCGGTCCATAGGCTTACTTTGGCATCTTCGTAAAGCCATTTGACCTCTTTTTCCAGTTGGGGTTCAAGGTCGTAAATGTGTTCGCCGTACTTTTCGGCAAGGGGAACGCCCCTTTCGCGAATGCGGGCCATGGCCTTCTTCCCTTCCGCATAGATCTCTTTTTCACTTCTTTGGTCGCCCTTGGCCAGGCAGTATTTATAATAAACCCAGATAGGGTCTCCAAAATGATCGGTCGGTCTCCCAGTGCCGTCGATAACCTCCAACTTTTTGAAGAAGTCCCACATGGCATCGTTGACCTTGTAGCCGAACTTCTCGCGAATGCGTACGTGGTCGCTGAACGATGTGGTGAGGTAGCTCAGCATCGGATCGTTCTTGGTGGGCAGCGCCATGAGATAGGCCGGGTTGGCCGGCATGATCTGGTCTATGCACCAAGTGAGGTCGTCGAGGCTTACATCCATGTGCAAGGTAGAGCAAACGTCCAGGCCAATGGTAAGGCCGTGTAATTTGCCCATAACGGTATCTTCCAGGCAGCAACGAACAAGCTGTTCCTTGGTCTTGAATACCTCCGGACCGATAAAACCGGCTACGTCGTTCACATGCACCCAAGGGGCACTTCCCGCATTCTTGCTTACGATATCCATATTAAGCGCCCTTAGAAAACCGTATTTGCGCGCTTCGTGCAAGACCATGTCAAAACCGGCCCCATGGCCATTGGTGAAGTCGGCTCCTTGTCCCGTTTCTGCATATAGGGCATACGGGCCTGTCCGGCCGGACAAATGGTCCTGCATTTTTTCAATGCTCAGGTCGAAGGTTTGATTGGCGCCTACGGTACCTGCCAAGCTCTGAAACCAAATTCCGGTGGTGCCGGGCTGTATTTGTTCTACCTGGGCCTGTACGTCTATATGTGAAAGGACACAGTTGGGCAAGGTCTTCTCAAGGCCGAAGACGGTAAGGATCTCGAAGAGGGCCTTCTCGATCTTGGCCACCGATTCGACCTCACTGGAGACGGGATTCGTACCTAAGACCAAATCGCCGACGGCATACGACCAGGCATCGAATACCTGCCAAACGATATCCTCGGTATTGTCGGTGGGCGAATTGGGCTGTACCCGAGCACTGAGGTATCCTTTGCTTCCAATGTTGCTTCCCGCCAATGGGTTGAACACTTTTTGGCCGACGGCGATCAGTTCGTCGTTCGACATCAGCTTGACCAAACAGCCGATACAGTCGCTGGTCAAGGCAGGCATTATCTTCTTGATCGAAGCCTCGGGTTCGTCCAATACAAAATTTTTGAGTTCGCCCATGGTCCAGTTCTTGACCTTGGCACTGTCGAAGGTAGTTTTTCTGATAAGTTCATCAATGGCGTCGGTAAAGACCGATTGGCGGTCGAGATCGCCGATTTTGGTGTTCGACAAGAGCTTTCGCGCCCTTGAGCGCGTGGTGTCGTCTTGGGCGGCGACACCTAAGCTCAGGTCCCCTTCCTTAAAATCATTGGCGGCACCGATGATCTGTCGGTAAAGGGTCAGGTCAAAATGGCCCTTTGAGCGTTCTATGTACGAGAACAGGGTCTCGTTTTCCGCTATCGGGCCAATAACTATCCCCTTTTGGGGTTCGGGGCTTTGTACCACATTCGCCAAGCCGTTCTGTGGCCATAAGACCGTAGAAGCACTTAGGAGTCCCATTTTGCCTAAAAAGTCTTTTCTGCTCATCCTATCCATACCTAAAATTGTTACCTAAGTGCCTTGAACCTACAAGTTATTAATTTTTTTGCCAAGGCTTTACCTGTAATAACCATTTATTAAAGTACTTCGTGTATTTTTGCTATCAGTGCGTCGGATATTAACAAAATACTTGCCAGAAAGGGCGGTTGCCCCCTGTTTTGACCTGATTCAGCAAAATGGGGTGCACCTTAAGATTGTCAATGAACGGGTAACCCGGCACGGCGATTACCGTAGAATGCCTGATGGGCGACACCGGATAACGGTCAATGCCTCGTTGAACAAGTACCGGTTCTTGATTACCTTGGTGCATGAAATAGCGCATTTGGTGGCCTTTGAAAAATATGGGCGGGGTATCAAGCCCCATGGAACGGAGTGGAAGCGGACCTTCCAATATTTGATGTTGCCCTTTATCAGGCCCGAGGTATTTCCTTCGCAATTGTTGCCCTTGCTGGCGGAACATTTTAAGAACCCCAGGGCGAGCAGTAGTACGGATGCCCGCTTGTCGATTGCCCTACAGCAGTTTGATGTGCAACAATCAGATAAAACCTACGTTTTTGAATTACCTTTGGGCAGTGTCTTTCGGCTGTATAATGGAAAGTTGTTTAAAAAGGGAAACAAACGTGTCAAGCGTTACGAGTGCGTTGAGGTGTCGACGGGGAGAATGTACCTTTTTCAACCCAATGCCGAGGTCGAATTGATAGAGCCTTAGCGAATTGCCGAGGGTCCGATATAGGGAGGACGAGCGGCAAACGGTCCGTTTTGGGAGGCTGTATGGAAAATGAATAGTAATGGGGAGACGGGACAATAGTCTTGCGGTTCCCTTCAAATTTGAAAAATGAACAAGAACTACTATGCCGTTTTAATGGCCGGAGGGGTTGGTTCCCGATTTTGGCCCATCAGTACGTCTTCGTATCCCAAACAGTTTCACGACATGTTGGGAACGGGCGATACACTGATCCAAAAGACCTTTAAACGATTGAACAAATTCGTTCCAACGGAAAATATATTGATCCTTACCAACGAGCGTTACAATGATCTGGTATTGGAGCAATTGCCCATGGTGGGTCAGGAGCAAGTCGTCTTGGAACCGGCCATGAGGAATACCGCCCCGTGCATTTTGTATGCCGCGCTGAAAATCCAGAAGATGAATCCCGAAGGCGTGATGATCGTGGCTCCCAGTGACCATTGGATCGAGGATGAAGAGGCCTTTGCCGCCGATGTGACGACGTGTTTTGAAAAATGCGCGCAAGAGGAGGTACTTTGTACCTTGGGGATAAAACCCTCATTTCCCAATACCGGTTTTGGCTATATAGAATTTGACAAGAACAGTGGGGAGGGGATCAAAAAAGTAAACCAATTCAGGGAAAAGCCCGATTATGAAACGGCCAAGGAATTCTTGGCGCAAGGAAATTTTTTGTGGAATGCCGGAATCTTCATGTGGGGCGTAAAAACCATTGTCAACGCTTTTAAAAAATACCAACCGGGGCAGTACGGGTTGTTTGGGGCCGGTATGTCGCACTATAATACTCCCGGTGAGGCCGATTTTATCCGCGAGAACTATCCCAAGGCCGAAAATATATCGATCGATTATGCCATTTTGGAAAACTCCAAGTCGATTTATGTGCTTCCGGCCACTTTTGACTGGAACGATTTGGGAACCTGGGGCTCCCTTTACGATAAATTGGATAAGGACGGTAACCAAAATGCCGTGGTCAATAGCCGGGTTATCGCCGAGGAGGCCTCGGGCAATATGATCCGTTCGCCCAAAGGCAAGGTAGTGGTAATCGACGGATTAAATGATTATATTATTGTGGATAAGGAAGAGGTATTGCTTATCTACCCCAAATCAAAGGAACAGGACATTAAGAAAGTCTTGGGCAAGGTAAAGGACAAATTCGGCGACACATACGCGTAATATGAGTGAAAATCTGCATGGTAATAACGTACCTCCCGAGGAGCCCCAAGAAACGGCGGAAGCTATAAAAAAGGACGCCATGGGCCTATGGCAAAGCGTACGCAAGTTTCTTCGCGAACTCTTGGATATTCGGGCCAATACGGACCAAGAGGCGACCAAGGAGGCGATTATTGCCGATATTCCCTTTAAAGGCCATACTTCGTGGATTTTGATATGTTCCATATTCATCGCCTCCATCGGACTCAACGCCAACTCGACCGCCGTGGTCATCGGAGCGATGTTGATTTCTCCCTTAATGGGGCCGATTCTCGGCTTGGGCATGTCGCTGGCCATTAACGATGTCGATACGCTAAAACGCTCCTTGAAGAACTTTGGGGTCATGGTGGTCTTGAGCGTGCTTACGGCCTACCTGTTTTTTGAGTTTTTCCCCATTCAGGATGAGTCGTCGGAGCTACTGGCCCGAACGGCCCCGGACATTAGGGACGTACTTATTGCATTTTTCGGTGGTCTGGCCCTGGTGATCGCCCGGGCGAAGAAAGGGACGATCGCCAGTGTCATATTCGGGGTCGCCATCGCCACGGCCTTGATGCCCCCCTTGTGTACCGTAGGTTTCGGATTGGCCATTGGCAACCTGGGCTATGCCTTTGGGGCCATGTACCTCTTTATCATAAACACCATTTTTATTGCCTTGGCCACCTTCTTGACCATCAAGTTGCTCAAGTTCCCGATGGTGCGTTACGCCAATTCGGCCAAAAGAAGGCGTATCGCCCGAATTGCGTCGATAGTGGCCCTGTTGGTCATGATACCCGCGGGGTATACCTTTTATCAGGTGTTTCAAGAATCTATGTTTAAAAAGCAGGCCAACGATTTTGTCAGTGCGACCATCGCAAAATACCAGTTTTCCGGAGGAGGTAGGTTTCTTGAAAATTTTACGAATATCGAATATAACGAAGGGGAGGTGCCCTTGATCGAAGTCGTGTGTATGGGAAATGAAACCATCCCCGACAATGTCATCGCTTCGTGGAATGCGATGTTGAAACAAGACGAGGATTACTATCGGTTGAGAAATACCGAATTGCATGTTATTCAAGGGGGGCAGAACGATCAGGTCGACCAGTTGCGCTATATCAACGAGTTGTACGAAACACAAAAGAACCAGATCACCAACAAAGACGAGCAGATCGCCATTCTGGAGGCCGAGATCAACCGATTGAAAGTTAACGAGTCGAAGAAGATTCCCTTTTTGGACATCAGTGCCGAGGCCAAGGCGAACTACGCGAACCTCGAGGCCTTGGAGTACGGAAATGCGGTGAGAACCGATTTTAAAAAGGTGGATACCCTTTCTGTCTTTGAGGTAAAATGGAAGGACGGGCTCTCTTCCAGAAAAATTGCCGAAGAAAACCAAAAAATGCTACAATGGTTAAGAGTGAGGTTAAAGGATACCACTGTGGTCCTTCGTGTTTTGGATGAGTAAGGAGTTTGCCGTTTCGGGGCCTTTATTGCCTAATTTCTTTCCTCGATATACATTTGGCGCACCTTTTTGAAGAGGTCGGAAGAATAAACAAAATTGGTTACGGCTTCGTTGTCGGTCTTGAAGATTTCTTTGTTGGAGCCCTCCCATTCCTTTACCCCGTTCTTTAAGAAAATAATCTTTTGGCCGATTTCCATGACCGAGTTCATGTCGTGGGTGTTGATTACCGTCGTAATATCGTACTCTTCCGTAATTTCTTGGATCAGATTGTCGATCAGGATGGCCGTCTTGGGGTCGAGGCCCGAATTGGGCTCGTCGCAGAAAAGATACTTGGGGTTCATTACGATGGCCCGGGCAATGGCAACGCGCTTTTGCATGCCCCCGGAAATTTCCGAGGGAAACTTGTGGTGCGCATCTACCAGGTTTACCCGGTTCAGCACAAAATCGACACGGTCCTGCATCTCGGAGGCACTTTGTTTGGTAAACATTTCCAGCGGAAACCTTACGTTCCCTTCAACGGTCATCGAATCAAAGAGCGCACTGCCCTGAAATACCATGCCCATTTCCTGCCGTAGGTTGCGTTTTTCGTCATCCGTCAGATCCGAATAGGTCTTTCCGTCGTAACAGATCGTACCCTCATCGGGGGTAAAGAGTCCTAACAGGCATTTTAAAAAGACCGTTTTTCCCGATCCGCTCTGGCCGATGATCAAATTGGTCTGTCCTGTGTTGAACGTAGTCGATATACCCTTTAGAACACGGGTGCCGTCGAACGATTTTTGTATGTTTTCTACCTCTATCATTAGCCTAATAGGAGTTGGGTGAGAATTCCGTTAAGAATCACGATTACAATACTGGTCCATACAAAAGAGGTGGTACTGGCCTTGCCCACGTCCAAGGCCCCGCCTTTCATGTAAAAGCCGTGAAACGAAGGTATGGTGGCCAAAATAAATGCAAAGACCAGGGTTTTAACAAAGGCATAGGTTACGTGAAAGGGAATAAAATCGAGCGTGATCCCTTGAATGAAGTCCGCACTGGTACTGTGACCGCCAAACGTAGCGGCGACCCATCCGCCAAGAATACCCACGAACATGGAAACCACGATGATAAACGGATAGAGCATAAGGGCCACTATTTTAGGGAATACCAAATAATTCAGGGCATTGACCCCCATGACCTCGAGCGCGTCGATTTGTTCGGTAACCCTCATGGTGCCAATGCTTGAGGTAATGTACGAGCCCACTTTTCCGGCCATTATTATCGAACAGAAAGTGGGTGCAAATTCAAGAATGATCGATTGCCTGGTGGCAAAGCCGACAAGGTTCTTCGGAATCAGCTCACTGGTGATGTTCAAGGCGGTCTGTATGGCCACGACACCTCCGATAAAAAAGGAGATGAAGACCAAGATGCCCAAAGAACCGAAGATCAACTCGTCTATTTCCTTTAAGATCAACGATTTCATGATACGCCATTTGGTAGGTTTTTTAAAGACCTCCTTTATCATAATGGCATAGCTGCCAATCGATGCTACGTAGTTCATAGACGTAAAATGGTTTCTGAAGGTAAAAATAACAATAAGGAATTGATTTAACCTGCATTTAAAGTTTAAAGGGGGAATTTATTTACTTTTGTCGATACCAAAACTAAACTATGAAAAGAAGGTATTTCGCCATTTTGTTATGGGGCCTCTCGGCCACTTTTTTGTCATTCGACGGGTATGCGCAACGAAAGGACAAGGAAGAATCGGGCCAATTAAAGACCAATCCGAAACTCGTAGTCGGCATTGTCGTTGACCAGATGAGGTACGACTATCTGACGCGGTTTTGGGACCACTACGGCGACGACGGTTTTAAGCGTTTTGTAGAGGATGGCTTTAATTGCAAAAACAACCACTACAATTATGCGCCTACAAGCACGGGGCCGGGCCATGCCTCGGTCTATACGGGAACAACGCCCGCCACACACGGTATAATCGGTAACAATTGGTATGACAAGGAGCTCGACGCCAGCGTTTATTGCGCTTCCGACGACTCGTACAATTCGGTAGGCACTTCTTCCGATGCGGGCCGAATGTCGCCCCATCGAATGCAGGTGACAACCCTTACCGACGAACTTCGGCTACATACCCAAATGCGGGGCAAGACCATTGCGGTGGCCCTAAAGGATAGGGGGGCGGTATTGCCAGGTGGCCATACGGCCAATGCGGCGTATTGGTTCGATGACGGTAAATGGATAACAAGTTCATATTATATGGACCAACTGCCCAAATGGGTGCAAGATTTAAACGCTTCCAATAAATTGGAGAAGTATAGAAAGCCCTGGAAGACATTGAAAAAAATCGACGATTATGTCGAAAGTACTTCCGATAACAACGCGTATGAAGGGCCCTTCGAAGGGGAGGCGGCTCCCGTTTTTCCCCACGACCTGCCCAAGCTATGGGATGATAACGGGGGGTACAACCTGCTAAAGTCGACGCCCTTTGGAAATAGCCTTACTACCGATTTCGCCATCGAGGCCATCGAGGCCGAAGGACTGGGAACCGATGCCATACCCGATTTCTTGGCCGTAAGTTACTCGAGCACCGATTACGTGGGGCACAGGTTCGGGGTAAGTTCCAAGGAAGTACAGGACACCTATATCCGATTGGATGCGGACCTGGCCCGATTGTTCAAGGAACTCGACAGTAAAGTGGGCAAGGACGAATACACCGTCTTTTTGACCGCCGACCATGCCGCCATTGAGGTGCCCGCCTATCTGATCGATCAAAAAATACCCGCCAGGTACATCGATTGGGAGAAGATCGAAAAGGAGCTCGACCAGTTCTTGGAATTCACCTACGGAACTGGGGATATTATCAAAAACTTCTCCAATTACCAATATTTCTTGGATCACAAGGTAATCAAAAACCTGGGGCTCGATCTGCGTGAGGTACAGGAAACGATGGCCAGGGAACTACTGAACTATGAGGGTGTAGACCGAACCTATACCGCTTATCAAATGTGGCAAAACGATTATACCCACGGTATACCCTATATTTTGCAGAACGGATACAACCTAAAACGTTCGGGAGACGTGCTGGTCGTTTTGAACCCCGGTACCATCGGCTATTCCAGAACGGGTTCTACCCACGGATCGCCACAAATCTACGATACCCATGTGCCTTTCTTGCTGTACGGCAAGGGTATTAAAAAGGGAAGTACGGTCAAAAGAACGGAAATAGACGATATAGCGCCCACCATTGCGGCGTTGTTGGGCATATCCTTCCCTAGCGGGGCCACGGGTACGCCAGTGTCGGAAGCGATTGAATAAATCATTACGGTATGAGCGATAGCCCAGTAGGTATTTTTGATTCGGGAGTGGGCGGTACTTCCGTTTGGAGGGAAATCCACAAACTTCTTCCCTACGAAAATACCGTTTACCTGGCCGATAGCAAAAATGCCCCGTACGGTGAAAAAAGCGAACACGAGATCCTGCAGCTGAGTATCAAGAACACCGAGGTGCTTCTAAGGAAAGGCTGTAAGTTGATCGTGGTGGCCTGTAATACGGCAACCACCAACGCCATCGGTTACTTGCGCCAAAACTACGATGTGCCCTTTGTCGGCATCGAACCTGCCATTAAGCCTGCGGCCCTGCAATCGCGGTCAAAGATCGTCGGTGTACTCGCCACAAAGGGAACCTTGGCCAGCAGCCTCTTTCATAGTACTTCCGGGAACCACGCCCGGGGTATAACCGTGATAGAGCGTGAAGGAACGGGCTTGGTGCCCCTGATCGAGCAGGGCAAGGTCGATTCCAAGGAAATAAAGGAACTATTGGAGGGCTATATAAGGCCCATGCTGGAAAAGGGCATCGATTATTTGGTCCTTGGGTGTACGCATTATCCCTATCTGATCCCACTTTTAAAGGATATGCTGCCCGGCACGGTACAGATCATCGATTCGGGTGAGGCCGTGGCACGGCAGACCAAATCGATCCTTGGGGAAAAAGGCACCTTGAGAACCACGAGATCCTCGGGTCACCACGAATTTTATAGCAATGGCGACCTCAAGGTGCTGGAGGGCTTTGTTCGAAATGATGGCCTCCACTATTCGGTGGAAAAGGGCGATTTTTAACGGTCAGGTTTTCTTTCATAGGTCAAATACGTGAAGGCGTATTCGTGCCGCTCGTCCTTGGGGTGGAATTCGTCGTTGGTAAGTGTCCAGACCGATTCGTCGATCTCCGGAAAAAAGGTGTCGGCGTCCTCGAAAGTGGCATGCACCCGGGTGAGCTCCATACTATTCGATAAAGGTTCGCCGAGCCTGTATATTTCTCCCCCGCCGATGATAAAGGTAAGGGGGCTTTCCTTTGTCGCTTCCAGTGCGGCTTCCATAGAATGTACCACGATACAGTTCTCGTGTTCGATGGTATAGGAGGTATCGCGTGTGATTACTATATGCCTTCTGTTGGGCAAAGGTTTGGGGAAACTTTCAAAGGTCTTTCGGCCCATGATCATGGGGTGGCCCGTTGTCAGTTTTTTAAACCGTTTAAAATCATCGGGCAAATGCCACAACAAATCGTTGTCTTTTCCTAGGGCATTGTCTTCTGCCGCTGCGGCGATTAGGCAAATGGTATTCACTTAAGGTCTTTTTTGCTTTTGGTTCCGAAAACAATTCGGCCAATCCTTTTATTAAACTTGATAAAGCCAACGAACGGAAACCGGTCCGATCACGGTTCGGTTTCTTTCTTGTTGACCTTGGAAAGGGGAAAATCGGTCTCAATTTCCTTTTGTAGCTCGGCAATCCGCTTTTTTTGTTTGGCTACCAGCTTTTCACGTTGGCTGCGCTCCCATTCGGGGCCCATGAACTTTTGTGTTACAAAGACATTGAATACGTGTATGGCGAACAAAAAACCCCAAAAGGTTATGGCCCAAATAAACCAATCGTAGGTTTCCCAGTAGTTCAATATCTTGTTGATGAACACCAAAAAGACACTGCCGATCAAAAAAATGACAAAATGGGTGTATAGCCGCTTTTTCTGTTTAATGCGGGCCTGTGCGTTCTCTAAAAGAACATGTTGTTCCAATTCGACCTCCGATTTGTTTTTGTGTTTTCCAAACATGTATTGGCTATCTTTGAAAAGGTACTTGTACAAAGATACGGTAATTGCCCCTTATTAGATAACAACTATGGAATACACCAGAAAACATTTCCCCGTCTTGAGCCAATACATTTATGCCAATACGGCATCTGCCGGACTTTTGAGCGAACAGTTGATGACCTGGCGCCAAGAGCACGACCTCGATTACCTTATAGGGGGCAGTACCATGAAGAACGAGGCCATGATGGAGCTTATTCCGCAAACCCGAAAAACGGTGGCCCGTTTCTTTGGGAGCAAGGTAGAAAATACAGCCTTGGTGCAGAATTTTACCCTAGGGCTCAATATTTTGTTGGAGGGGCTGAAAGAAAGAACAAACATCCTCTTGGTCGAGAACGATTACCCCTCGGTCAATTGGCCCTTTGAATATCGGGGGCATACGATTCTTTATGCCGCCCTTGACGGGAATCTGGAAAACAATATTCGCGAAAGGCTGGGAACCGGAACGATTTCAATTTTGGCCCTAAGCTTGGTGCAATGGGCCAGTGGCGTGAAGATCGATATGGATTTTCTCAAGGCGATAAAGGAGGAGTTTCCCGAATTGATCCTGATTGCCGATGGTACCCAGTTTTGCGGGACTACCGATTTTAATTTCGAGGATTCCCCATTGGATGTTCTGGGCGCCAGTGCCTATAAATGGCTGCTTTCCGGATACGGCAACGGGTTTATGCTCTTCAAGGATGGAATGGATAAGGTATTCGACCTCCATACCATCGGGTTCAATGCCTCTGACCACGATCTCGGGGGAAGGGATACGGTATCCTTTACAAGGCATTTTGAGCCGGGCCATTTGGATACGCTCAATTTCGGAAGCCTCAAATTTTCACTGGAGTATCTCGAAGGTTTGGGCATGTCCAAAATAGAAGAACACTTGGACAAGCTGTCGAAAAAGGCTAAAAGGGAATTTTCCGATTTGGGACTTTTGGACGATACTGCCCTTCAAAGAAAGGAGTCCGGTACCATTTTCAATATCAAGGGCGATCGTGCCCTTTTTGAAACCCTTACCGAAAGGGGGATCGTGTGTTCGCAGCGGGGAAACGGCATTCGTTTTAGCTTTCATTTTTACAACACCGAAACGGATATTGACGAATTGGTAAAAATTTTAGGATCAATGACTTAAATCTTGTCTAAACTAGAAATACCGAGCGTAATTTTTACATGGGGCATTTAAATGTTAGGTAATAATTGCGAAAATGATAAAAATGTCTTAAGGCTTGGTTATGAGTTTATTAAAGTGTTAGTTTTGACATGTGTTTAGAAGAAACCCTTAGTACAGGACAAACAATAAAAAACTCATTATCATGGCAATTTCAAAACAATATTTAAAGACAAGGCCCGTATGCAAGGTAACCTTTACCGTACCTGCCAAGGAAGCGGAAAAAGTGGCCGTAGTCGGTGATTTCAACAATTGGAAGGCGAATAAGGCGAGCTCCTTGAAAAAACTTAAGAACGGAAGCTTCAAGGGAACCTTGGAGTTGCCCAAAGAGTCGACTTTCGAGTTTAAATACATTATCGATGGCAACTATGTCAACGAGGCCGAAGCGGATGGATTTAAATGGAACGACTATGCCGGTGGCGAAAACGCCCTTCTGGTACTTTAATCGGCTGAAACCGTAAACCATGTTGGGGAAGCCGAATCTTTATTAGGAATCGGCTTCTTTATCGAAGTGGAACACGTTTTAGGGGCTTTATAGGGCCTTAGGGTTCGATTTTTACGCCCTTCCAAAAGGCGATGCGCCCTTTGATGCCTTTTGCCAGTTCGCTCACCTCGGGGTAGTACCAGGCGGCATCCTTGTTGACCTGGCCTTTGACCGAAAGGTTGTAGTACGATGCTACACCCTTCCAAGGGCAGGTGCTATGCGTCTTGCTTTCTTCAAAAAATTCCTTTTTGACACTTTCCGGGGGAAAGTAATGATTGTTCTCGATTACCAAGGTGTCGTCGCTTTCGGCGATGACGGTACCGTTCCAGATAGCTTTCATAGGTGTATGGATTAATGGTGTATACTCCTTTTGGTCGTAAATGAAGCGGGTAACTTACCCTAAGGTGCGGAGCACATAATTTTTGTAGAAGGAGTTCTTGTCGGTAAATTCTTCGCAAACCTCCATGCCCGACTGTTCGGCCAGCCATTTAACCGTGGCGTCGTCGTACTTTTGTGAGATTTCGGTATGTATGGTTTCCCATGGGGAAAACGATACCTCGAGGTCAAGCTTTGCTATGGTGACGGTCTGGGCCTTTTTTGAAACCAAAAAGCTTTTGGCGGTACCGCTTTCCGGATCATAAACCTCCCAATGCAAAAAGTTGTCAAGATCAAAGTTGCCTCCCAGCTCCGCATTGATCCGGGCGAGTATGTTTTTGTTAAAGGCCTCGGTTATGCCGGCGGGATCGTTGTAGGCATCGAGAATGGTCTGCGGGTTTTTTTTGAGGTCGCATCCTAAGAAGAACAAATCGTCCCCCTTCATGAGTTCGTTGACGCTTTTCAAGAATTCAATGGCCTGGTCGTGCAGGAGGTTGCCGATGTTCGACCCTAGGAACAGGATTACCTTTCGGGTGCCGTTCTCATCGCTAATTTCCTTTAAGGCCTCAAAATAAGTGCCCTGTTTGGGAACCACCTTAAGTTTGGGTAGTTCCTTTGCGAGCGATTTTTCCAGTTCGTTCAGTATGTTTTGGCTGATGTCGATAGGCTGGTACTTGAATGGGAGGCCTTGTTCGGTAAAGTGTTTCAACAAGATTTTTGTCTTTTTTCCATCGCCGGCACCTAGTTCGATCAGTTTAAAGGCCTGCTTGTCCGAGGCAAAAAGGGCACCGATTTCGCTTTTGTAGCGACTCAGGATGTCGAACTCGCAATCGGTCAGGTAGTATTCGGGCATATGCATGATCTTCTTAAAAAGCGAGTCGCCCTTTTTGTCGTAAAAATATTTTGACGACAAGTGCTTGGGAAAATCGGTAAGCCCTTGCCTTACGTCTCTTTCAAATTGGGCTTGTATGTTGGTATGTACTATTGTTTCTTGCATAGCCTAATAGTCGAAATGGTTTACTAAAACATACGGCTCATCGGGCCAGTCGTAGGCCGGTAAACTGCCATCTTAAGTAGGGTTGGAAAAAATTGCGATAGGTAGGCCTGGTGTGTTTGGCAGGTGTGGCCACCGAACCGCCCCGAAGTACTTTTTGATTGACCATAAACTTACCGTTGTATTCGCCCAATGCGCCTTCGGCCTTTTTGTAGTAGGGATAGGGAAGGTAGGCGCTTTCCGTCCATTCCCAGCGGCGCCCCCAACGAAAGGATGACTGTGCCGCTTCCCATTCGAATTCGGTAGGCAGTCGGCAGCCTTTCCATTGCGCATAGGCGAAAGCCTCGTAGTACGATATATGGGTTACGGGCGCCAGGGGATCTATTTTTCGCAATCCGCCCAGGGTATAACAGTGCCATGCCCCTTCGATAGAATGCCAATACTGGGGCGATCTTACCTTGTTTTGGTTGACCCAGTCCCAACCTTCGGCATGCCATAGTTCAAAGTTTTTGTAGCCGCCCGCCTTGATGAACTCCTCGAACTCTTGGTTGGTCACCAGTTTGTTCGAGATTTCGAAGGGATGTAGATACACCTTATGCCTTCCGAGCTCATTGTCATAGCAAAATCCATCGGAGTCATGTCCGATTTCGTAAATGCCTTCGTCAACGGAAATCCACTCTTGGGTGTGGTCTTCCAAGGGGTGTCCGAGGAAGTTTTTTGAATAGGCGGGGAGCAAGGGGTTGTTGCCCAAAATATACTTGATGTCGGTAAGCAGCAGTTCTTGATGCTGTTTTTCATGGTGTATCCCAATTTCCAACAAGTCGTTCAATTGTTGGTCTTTTGGCGTGGAAAACAAATGCTCAATGGCCGCGGTGACATACGACCGGTATTCGTATACCCTTTCGACCGAAGGTCGTGAAAGATTGCCCCGGTCAGAACGTACGACCCGCCTTCCTACGGTTTCGTAATAACTGTTGAAAACAAAGGAAAAATCCTCGTCAAAAATGCGATAGTCGCGGGCATGCGGTTTCAATATAAACTCCTCAAAAAACCAAGTGGTATGCCCCAAGTGCCATTTTGGGGGAGACACATCTACCACGGGCTGAACCACGTAGTCTTCGATTTCAAGAGGTTGGCAAAGGGTTTCGGTATATCGACGGGTCTCAAGAAAGAAATCAAGAAGGGAATCGGTAAGTATCATGCTCAACTTTTGTTGTTTATAAAGATACGGATTATAGATTTTTCAAAAGTATCCCGTAAAATTTTTAAATTAATGCAAATAATAGGGTCGTTGGCTTAATTATTATAAATAATTGTCTATTTTTCGATGATATTCAAACCAAAACTACTAGAAATGATGCGTAAAACTTGTTTTGTGCTGCTGCTTTTTTTGGGCGTGTCCCAATTGGCCCAGGCCCAGCAGGCCAAGCTTAAAAAGGCCTTCAACGGTAAGAACCTAAAAGGATGGGTCGTACCCGAAAACAACATTTGGTGGTCAGTTAAGGAGGGTGTGCTTTTTGCCAAAAGCGACCCTGAAAAAACGGGCTCCATCTTATGGACAAAGAAGAATTACAACGATTTCGTAATCGAAACCGAGTTTTTATATGGGGAGGGTACCGTCGATACGGGAATTTTTCTCCGCACGGAAAAGGAGCAGATACAAATGGGGATATCGGGATCGCTCAAACGCGATATGACGGGTTCGCCGTACATCGTTGGTAAAGGGTATCCGGTAGAGGCCGAAGGGGTAGCCGATATTCTCAGGCCCAACGAATGGAACACCATAAAGATAAAGGCCGTCGACAATGTGTACACGGTTTGGTTGAACGGTCATAAGGTCGTGACCTATACGTCCGACGATGTACCGGAAGAAGGCCCCATCGGATTGCAGTTGCATCCGGGTAGGGATATGACCACCAGCTTTAGAAATATTAGAATTGGGGAACTCGACTGAATGGCTCGGGTTATCGCATCTCTTTACAATCTCAAAATCCAAACCCTATTATAATGAACAAAACAATTTTAAGGCTTCCCGCAATGAAGCAAATTGGAGCCATGGGCCTGATAGCCTTATTTTTCTCGTGCAAAGGTGAGACCAAAAAGCAAGAAACTACAGCCATGCCACAGGAAACCGAAAAAAGAATTCAACTGGTATCGAACGAAGCGGATAAAATGGTCGAGGTGATGATCGACGGTAAACTGTTTACATCGTACCGGTATCCCGATAACATTAAAAAGCCGGTCCTTTACCCCTTGGTGACACCCGCGGGCACGAAGATCACCCGTAAGTTTCCATTGGAACCTTCTACCGGTGAACGTGTAGACCACCCGCACCATGTGGGGGTCTGGTTCAATTACGGCGACGTGAACGGACTTGATTTTTGGAATAATTCCGATTCGATCATAGTGGAGGACCGCGATAAATATGGCACCATAGTACATAAAACCATTGAGGCGGTTGAAGATGGCGACGAACAAGGGGTCTTGAGGGTAAAAATGGATTGGAACACCCCCGGGGGTACGACCTTGATCGAAGAAAAGACCACCTTCGTATTTAAGGGAGAGGGTTCGGTTTATTCCATCGACCGTATGACCACCTTGACCGCAATTGCCGAAGACGTACTTTTTAAGGACAATAAAGAAGGCATGTTGGGTATACGGGTAACAAGGGCCTTGGAGCTTCCTTCGGACAAACCCACGATTTTTACCGATGCCAATGGCAACCCTACCCCCGTGGCCGTACTTGATAACGAAGGGGTCAACGGAAACTACATCAATGCCGAAGGTGTTGAAGGTTTGGATACCTGGGGCAAGCGCTCCAATTGGGTAAACCTGTACTCGCATATCGGGGACGAGAAAATAGCACTGGCCATACTCGATCATAAATCGAACGTAGGCTACCCTACGTACTGGCACTCCCGCGGTTACGGATTGTTTGCCGCCAATCCCTTGGGGCAAGCGGTGTTCAGCGACGGTAAGGAAGAGTTGAACTTTCAGCTGAAAAAGGGAGAGAGCACGACCTTTAAGCACAGGATTGTAGTGGCCAATGGCGAATTGGCCCCACAAGACCTGAATGCCATGTTCGAAGCCTTCTCGGCCCAGTAAAAGACAATCCGGATGCCGCATAGCCATTATTGCTGCATCCGGTTTTTTTTTAGTGATCTATACCTTGGGTTATACCGCGACTACTCCTTTGATATGCGGATGCGGATCGTAGTCTACCAATGTGAAGTCCTCGAATTTAAACTCGAAAATATCCTTTATTTCGGGGTTCAGTATCATTTTGGGCAAGGGCCTGGGCTCCCTGCTCAACTGTAGGTTGACCTGTTCCATATGGTTGTTATAGATATGGGCATCGCCGAAAGTGTGGATAAACTCACCGGCTTGATAACCGCATACCTGGGCCATCATCATGGTGAAAAGGGCATAGGAAGCGATGTTGAAGGGAACCCCCAAAAAGATATCGGCGCTACGTTGGTACAATTGACAGGACAGTTTGCCGTCGGCCACGTAAAATTGGAAGAAGGCGTGACAGGGGGGCAGGGCCGCCTTACCGTTCGCAACGTTTTCGGCAAACGATTTGGAGGTGTCGGGAAGTACACTGGGGTTCCAGGCCGATACCAGCATGCGCCGGCTGTTCGGATTGTTCTTCAGGGCATGGACCACCTCTTTGATCTGGTCGATTTCATCGTCGTTCCAGTTTCGCCACTGGTGGCCGTAAACCGGACCTAGGTCACCGTTCGCATCGGCCCATTCGTTCCAGATGCGGACCCCGTGCTCCTGAAGGTAACCGATGTTCGTATCCCCCTTCAAAAACCACAGCAGTTCGTAAATGATGGATTTTAAATGTAGCTTTTTGGTAGTGACCATGGGAAAGCCCTCACTAAGGTCAAAACGCATCTGGTAACCAAAAACGCTTTTGGTACCGGTACCCGTACGGTCGCCTTTTTGGTTGCCGTTTTCGAGTACATGTTTGAGTAAATCGTGGTATTGTTTCATCGCAGGGGTAAAAATAAAAGTTTACCCTAACAAGGTCAAAAGCGGAAGGCAGTAGTTATTAGCATTTATCAACGATGATAGCGGAATGGCCCAACTCGGCAATTTGATGTAAAGTCAACGCCATATCTTCCTTAAGCCAAGCTTGCGGCATGCCCGAAACAGCTATATGCCAATGCATTGGATGGTGGCAGGTTTAAGGGCGTTTCACTACCTCCGCTAAGAATACCCCGGCCATTACCACCATAAACAGGGCAAAGGGAAGCGAAGTTACGATCAAGAGTTTTTGGACTGCCGTGAGCACGTCGATGTCAGGTTTGGCATGGCCCAATAGGATCATGGCCATTGTGGCCAATAAGATAAAGACCGACCAGATCAGGCGGTGCCGTTTGCCCGGTGATTTTTTGCCGTGGTCGCTGAACATACTGAGTACAAAAACCGCCGAATCTACCGAGGTGACCAAAAAACTGATCAACAAAAAAAGCGTAGTGAAATTTAGTAGCGAGGCCATGGGGTAATTTTCAAAGAACACGAAAATGGAAGAGAAGACATTACCGAATTCGCCGCTGTAACTTCCCCAAGAATCAATGATGTCAAATGAGGAAGTACCAAAAACCGAAAACCAGAAAAAGGTACCCAACGAAGGTAAGACCAACACGCCCAAGAGCAATTGCCTTAAGGTTCGTCCCTTGGATATCCGTGCGATGAATATGCCCGTGAACGGGGCCCAGGCCAGCCAAAAGGCCCAGTAATAGAAAGTCCAGTCCGTCAGAAAGGCAATGCCGGGGTCGTAGTCGCCCCAGGCAAGGCTCATCGGAACAAAGTCGATGAGGTAATGCCCCGTGGCCGTGGCAAAGGAGCGTAGGATGGCACCGATATCGCTTGCAAAAAATACGAAAAGCAAAATAGCCATGGTCACCAGGATGTTCAGTTTTGAAATCACCTTTATACCCTTGTCCACCCCTTGCCATGCCGAGTAAAATGCGATTGCCGATACCAAAAATGTCAATGAGAGGGTTGTGGTCAATCCGAATTGGGATTGAAATATGTGGTTGAGCCCCCCATTGATCTGGGTAGTGCCCAGGCCCACCGCGGCAATCAGTCCGAATACCGTGGTAATTATGGTCATTACATCGATACCGGTTCGAGCCATGGGGTTTTTGATGGTGTCCTCTATCGTGGCGCTTACGCGTACCTTTTTTTTTCGTACGAAGAGGGCGTAGCCTACGACCATGGCAAAAAGGCCATAAAAGGCCCAGGCGGTAAAGCCCCATTGGTAAAAAGTGAACTCGAGGGCCAGTGTTTCTGGGGGAAGGTCGGAAAGATAGGGCGGGTGTTGCTGCATAAAAACGGGTTCCTGAACGGCACGTAGCAAAATGCCCGCGCCCATACCGGCGCTGTAGAGCATGGCCGTCCAGGCCCAAAGGCTATGTTCGGGTCGGGTGCCCTTCTTGCCGAGTCTTATTTTTCCCAAGGGCGAAAAGGCGATGCCCAGCAAGAGGAGTACGCAGGCCAGCCCCAGGTAGAGGTAAAAATGGCCAAAGTAGTTGCGCACCCATAAGGAAGCCCGTTCGATGCCCTCGTAACTGGCTTCGGTGGCAAGGAACACCACCAGGGTAAAGAGAAAGATCAGGCCTATGGAAAGCGATAGCAAAGGGTTTTTTAAGGTGTTCATTGTCTTGTATTAAGGCTTTCCGTACCGCGCTGGCCAAGGCCGGATGCCCTTAGGGTGTTTTGGCAATGTTGCGGACCATACCCCCAAATATAAAATAATGAAAGGGAACCAAGCTGTACCAGTACAATCTTCCCTTAAGTCCCCTCGGCCTAAAGGTGGCCGTTTGGTGCAGTACCTGGTCTTTGTCTATTTTAAAT
The DNA here is from genome assembly GCF_900141855.1 of Pseudozobellia thermophila. Classification (GTDB taxonomy): domain Bacteria; phylum Bacteroidota; class Bacteroidia; order Flavobacteriales; family Flavobacteriaceae; genus Pseudozobellia; species Pseudozobellia thermophila. Next base: position 110,799 of record NZ_FQYU01000009.1, on the reverse strand, counting down.
TCCAACCACGCTTCGCCGGGGAGTTTCATTTCGGCAAAGAGCAATAGGCGTTTTCCCTCCCTGTCGGCCAAGAGTACCCTCCAAAAGTCGAGCGAGTCGCCTGCGTAGATTTTGTGGGCATGGGTACGCCCCCTTCTGAGTCCGACCCCACCGAACAGTTTGTCAAGGAAACCCCTGATCTTCCAAAGCCGGTTGCCGTAGTACCATCCGTTTTCGCCCCCGATCTTCCAAATGTTCGACAAAACCTGCTCGGGATGGTCTACTTTGATGGCTTTCTTGTCGGTCAGTACCCCGTACTTGGGTACCTGGATGAATTGGCCGAGGTCTTTTTTAAAACGGCCGCTGACCATGCTGTCCTTCCAGCTGCTGATAACCTGGTTCTGTTCGATTTTTTTAAAGGCCAAGTCAATGGCCTCGCGGTAGGTATGGGGCTCGATGTTCAGTATTTCCTGAAGCCGCCGGTCTTTGGCAACCACTTCTATTTTCATGCTGTCCACTAGGTTCATGGCCAGCTTGTAGGAGGTGGAGGTAACAAAATACAGCCAATAACTCGATAGTTTCGGGGTCATTACGGGAACCGTGAGGATCCAATTTTTAAATCCCCGGGCCTTGGCGTATTGAACCAACATTTCTTTGTAGCTCAACACATCCGGACCTGCAATGTCAAAGGAGGCATTATAGGTTTCCGGCCGCCCCAGAACCCCCGTCAAAAATGCGATGACGTCGCGTATGGCAATCGGTTGCGTTTTGGTCAAGACCCATTTGGGGGTTATCATTACGGGGAGCTTCTCGCATAGGTCGCGAATTATTTCAAAGCTCGAACTGCCCGATCCGACTATAATGCCGGCGCGAAGCACGGTAAGCTCGAAGGGGCCCTGGTATAAGATCTGTTCGACGTTTTTACGCGATTGAAGGTGTTTTGATAGTTGTTCGTCGTTTACGATGCCACTGAGGTAAACAACCTGTTTTACACCGGTTTTGGCCATGTACGAATTGAAGTTCTTGGCGGTTTGGGCCTCCATTTTATCGAAGGTGTCGGTAGAGGCGCTCATCGAATGGATGAGGAAGTAGGCCGCTTCGATGTCTTGGGGAAGCTTACCCGATTCTACATTTTTTAAGAAGTCGATTTCTACAACCTCGATTTGGTCGCGCATCTCCCCGCTTATCGAAAAACGGGTTTCGTCGCGTACCGCACAGACCACCTTGTGGCCTTCTTTCAGCAATTGGGGCAACAATCGCATTCCTATGTATCCATTGGCTCCTGTAAGTAGAATTTTCATGGGGATGTTTTACGGGGTTCGGCCCTATAGGTCTTCGATTGGGGTTGGGGCATTGTCCGCCTTGTAACCCAAAAGCTTTTTGAAAAACTGTTGGACGGCCTTGGTGTCGCCCGTTATCCTTATAAAATGATGGTCGCGGTGAAGGGTATATGTCGCCGAATTGCCTTTGTATACGGCCAATTTGTAGTAGGGGATCACCAGGGCAAAAGTTTCAAGCAAAGACCTAAACCTTACCACAATGCCCTTTGGGCGCATTTCAATGTTGCACTGATCCCGATGGTTGTCGAGAATGAGCAGGTTTCTGATTTCGGTACTCGTTTCGGTGATGAACAACCTGGGCGAACCGATACCGCCCATGGCCCAACGTTGTCTGAGTGTAAAGGGCTTGCCTACGGCACGGTCTATTTTTCGGGTAAGTTCCTTGTTGGAATACGATACGTTGAGCAGCATAATGACTTGGCTTATGGCCTATCTTGACTTATGAAAAAATCGGATGGACCGCTATTTCAATAAAGATACTGAAAACCGTGAAGTCCTTCGGACCCTTTCCGAACGAATCTGGACGCAACAGCAATGGAAAAGCACAAAAATGATTAGTTTTGCAACCTTATATACGAGAAGAACCCATGGGTATTGAGACGATTTTGGAAGCAAAGGTAAAGGAAGCGGTGGCCGAACTGTTTTCGGTAGAATTACCTCAAGTAGAATTTCAGCCGACACGAAAGGATTTTGAAGGGGACATCACGGTAGTGGTTTTTCCCATGCTGCGTTATGTAAAGGGAAATCCGGCCCAGATCGGGGAGCAGATCGGGGCCTATCTGAAAGATCAGGTCCAGGCCGTTTCGGGTTATAACGTGATCAAGGGCTTTTTGAATATCGTTATTGACGATTCGTTTTACATCGATTTTTTCGGACAGATCCAAGATGTGGCCGACTACGGATATGCCGCCAGCAACGACAGCGGTGCCGTCATGGTGGAGTATTCTTCGCCGAATACCAACAAACCCCTGCACCTGGGGCATATAAGAAACAATCTTTTGGGCTATTCCGTATCCGAGATCCTAAAGGCTTCCGGTAATAAGGTGTACAAAACACAGATCATCAACGACCGGGGCATCCATATATGTAAGAGTATGTTGGCCTGGAAGCGCTTCGGGAACGGTGAAACGCCTGAAAGTACCGGACTCAAGGGCGATAAATTGGTGGGCAACTATTACGTGGCCTTCGATAAGGCCTATAAGGAGGAAATTGCCGCGATGGTGGCCCAAGGTGTCGACAAGGAAGTGGCCGAAAAGGAGGCCCCGATCCTTTTGGAAGCCCAGGAAATGCTGCGAAAGTGGGAAGCCGGAGACGATGAGGTCGTAGCCTTGTGGAAAAAAATGAACGGGTGGGTATACGAGGGGTTCGAAGAAACCTATAAAAACCTGGGAGTCGATTTTGACACGCTCTACTACGAAAGCGATACCTATCTGTTGGGTAAGGACGTAGTGGCCCAAGGCCTTGAGAAAGGGGTATTTTACAGGAAGGAGGACGGAAGTGTCTGGATCGACCTGACGGACGAAGGCCTCGACGAGAAGATCGTATTGCGTTCCGATGGTACGGCGGTGTACATGACCCAAGACATCGGTACGGCCATTCAACGGGTAAAGGACCACCCCGATGTCAACGGTATGGTATATACCGTTGGCAACGAACAAGACTATCATTTTAAGGTGCTGTTCCTGATACTTAAAAAATTGGGCTTTTCCTGGTCGGAAAAACTACACCATTTGAGCTACGGTATGGTCGATTTGCCGAGCGGAAAGATGAAGAGTAGGGAGGGGACGGTTGTCGACGCCGACGACCTGATGCAGGAAATGGCCCAGACCGCGGCCGATATTGCGGCTGAGCTGGGCAAATTGGAAGATTACTCCGAAGCGCAGAAGCGAGAACTTTATAAGATGATCGGGCTCGGGGCCTTAAAATATTACATTTTGAAAGTCGATCCCAAAAAACGAATCCTGTTCGACCCGGAAGAGTCGGTGGATTTTCAAGGGAATACGGGGCCGTTTATCCAGTACACCTACGCAAGGATCCAGTCGATATTAAGAAAGGCGGAAGAAACCGGTGCCTTTGACGAAGGTCCGGCAAGTGTAACCGAACTTCATCCGAAGGAGAAGGAACTGATCAAGCAACTGCAGTTATATCCCGAAACCATTCAGTTGGCCGCCGAAAATTACAGTCCGGCCCTGATTGCCAACTACACCTACGACCTGGTGAAGGAGTTTAACTCGTTCTATCAGCAGGTTTCCATTTTGGGGGAAGCCGACCGGACCAAAAAGGCGTTTCGGGTCAAATTGGCCAAAAAGGTGGGCGAGGTGATCGCCTCGGCCTTTAAATTATTGGGAATCGGGGTGCCCGAGCGCATGTAGGCCATTTTCTTGTTGGCTTGCTATCGGTATTCGATAAGGATGTCGGCAACCTTCATTAGATCCGTTTCCACAATTTCCGCTCGGGGCGCCAGTGGAAACAATTGTTGCCCCGGGCGTTCGATAAATGCGGCGCGCCAGCCGGCCCATTGGGCTCCGGCAACGTCCCAGCCATGGGCGGCGATCATCATGCAGTCTTCCGGATCGACATTCATCGTACGGGCCGCCCATTCGTAGGCTTCACCGAAGGGCTTGGACTTTCCCGCGTCCTCGACACTTAGCCTTTCTTCGAAATGGTCGGTAAGACCGGCAAATTCGAATTGGGCCTTGACCCCTTCGTTCGAACCGTTGGTAAAGGCCGCGAGCCTGTAACCTGCCTTTTTCAAGGCTGTCAACGCCCCTTTTACTTCGGGGTGCGCGGGCAGGGATAGCAGGGACGAACTTACGCTTTGCCTGGCCTCTTTCTTCGTCAGTGCCATTCCGTGGTTGGCAGCGACCATTTGTAGGGTAGCCGCCCCGATGTCCACAAAATCCTTATAACGCCCACTGGCCGATGTAACCAAGGTATATTGGAGCAGCGTGGTAAACCACAACGACAATAAATTGCCATTCCCTCCCAATACATGGGCCATCTTTTTTTTCATGGGGGCGAGGTCCAGTAAGGTTTCGTTTACATCAAAAAATAGAACTTTGGGTCTTTGTTTTTTCATTGGGAGATAGTTTTTTGCATTCTTTTAGGCATAAGATAAGGTGAATGGTAGCGAAAGGCAAGCAGGCCATGGTGGCCTAACTGTTTTGTATATGGGAATGCTTTGGTCAACAGGCCGATACCAGCTGATGTGGGGCATGTGCCAAGGGCAGGATGGCCGGGAGCTACCGGACTTCTTTGGTCTTGCTTGCCATTCCGGAAACTAAAAAATACACTTTCTTGGGCCGGTGCAAAAAACGTTTCCGACCGAAGGGCGGGGTGGTTTACACCGTGTTTGTCTTAGAACCTGATCCTAAAGCTGACATTCGGTGTTAGGCCCAAGGAGGTTGTGGTAACCGACTCCATTTCGTTTTGTTCGTTAAGTTGATAGTAGGTGTTCAGGGTGTTCTTTCGGTTGGTAAGGTTCAGTACCGATATGCCGGCCGAGGCCTTAAGGGTTTCGCTTAGATCGAAGTTGTAGGTGGCCGAAAAGTCGGCGCGTAAATATTCGGGAAGCCGACTACTGTTGGCCTCCTTGTAATTGATGCGGTAGGGAAAAAAGGTAGTGTCGATGGGAGCGTCGTCGGTTGGCTCGGTAAAAGGCCTTCCGGTGTGGTAATTAAGTCCGACCCCCACTTTGAAATGGTCCAAGGTATACGTTCCGGCCAAGGTGACAGCGTGCTTGATATCCAGGTTGTTGGGAAATTTGGGTGGCATGAGGTCGGGAAAATGGTAATTGTTGACATTAAAGGTATAGCTGGCCCAAATACTATAATGATCCGTTTTGCGGTTAATGAGAAATTCAATGCCCTTAACCTCGTAGCTGCCGATCTCCCCATTGAACTGGTCTTGGTTCTGAAAGCCTTGGGTAAGCGTGCTTATGCCGTTTACTTCCTTGTAAAATGCCTCGGCCCCGATGTAGAGGTGCCGGGTGTCGTAGTTTAGTCCCAGGGAACCCTGCTTACTTTTGGTGATGGGCAGGGTTTCGCCATCTGAAACGATCCACCTCCTTTTTTCTATGCCCAAAAAATTTTGTTCCAAATCCAAAATTTGATTGGTGGCCTGGCTTTTAAATTCTCCTAAGGCCACTAATTTCAACTGGGAGGTCAACCTATAGTTGAGGCTGAGTCGGGGTTCGACAATGAACTCTTCATAAGACCCGGGGTTCGTTAAGATATTGAACCGCAGGCCTCCTTGCAAGAATAATCTTTGTTTGTCGGCGGTATAGGTAAATTCCGTAAATAGGGCATGGCTGCGTACTATATCGCGTACGTTACTTTGAAAAGGGGGTTGGGTGACATTGGTTCCGTTCGCAATGCCCGTCTCGCTAAACTGATATCCGTTCAGCCAGCTCAGCTTCGTATTGGGCCGGTAGATGGTGTTCAGTTTGGCCGAGGTCTCTTCGACCCTGTTGTTCTGGAAGAGAACTTGTTGGGCGTTGGAGCCCCTATTTTCGGCCTTGAGGTCGTACCGGGTGTAATAGGCGTTGACTTGGGTCGAGAATTTTTCGCCCCATTCGCTTATCAGGCTTGTGCCGAACGAAAGGTTGGTTTGGTCAAGTGCACTCTGGGTCGGGGTTCCGCCATCCATTCCATGCTCTGAATAATCCAAGAGATTGTTGATATTGATAAAGCTCAAGCGTATTTTTTGTACTTCGTTGATGTCGTAAAGTACCTTTCCGGTAAAATCGTAAAAGTAGAAATTGCCATCCTGTGCCATTTCGTTTTCGTCGAATGCCCGGGTAAAGAATTTTTTGTAGGTAGGGGTGTCGACCAGGTCGGTAAGGGATCGCCTCGCCGAAAACTGCACCGCAAGGTTGTCCTTTATGGGGATGTGGCCAAAGGCATCGCCACCGATGAGGTTAAAACCGGCGCCGCCGTAATACCGATCGGCCACTTCGTTTTTGGTATGCATGTCGATAATACCGCTCACCCCATCGCCGTATTGGCTGCTGGTGCCGTTTTTGATCAGGGAAACCTTTTCCGTCAAATAGGGGTTAAAGGCAGAAATGAGTCCGAAAAAATGCCCGGATTGGTACATTTTTATACCGTCCCAAAGAATGAGGTTCTGGTCGTTGCTGCCTCCTCTAATGTTGATGTCCGATACGGTTTCGTCGATGCTTTTTATACCTGGCAGGGCCTGTATTCCCTGGAGTACATCGGGCTCGGTCAAACCCGGAAGGATACCCATTTCCCCATTGCTCATTTCGATGCTTCCATCGGGTTGCTTTACAAGTCCCTTGGTCAGGTAATCGTAGACCACGACTTCTTCCAGTTGATGGTAGAATTGGGCCAACAGCAAGGTTTTACAGGGGGATTGTCCGGTTAGGTCGGAGGCCTTGACGATGAGGTTTTTAAAGCCCATATGGGCGATGCGCAACACCGCATCCTTGGGGATGTCCTGTAATGCAAAATGGCCGTTGCCATCGGTAACTATGGCTATGTCGCTACTCAAGACTTCAACCGTGGCGCCACTTACCGTGTTTTGCCTAAAATTGTCCAAGACCGTCGCGCAAATATCCAAGGCCTCGTTTAGGGTAAGGGCATAGTAGCGTGCGCTTAGCTTTTCGAAGCGCAGTTGGGTCTGTGCCTCTATTTCAGCGAGAATGGATTCCAAGGCCTTCGAAGCCGGTTTTTTTATTTTTAACCGTTCGATGTTTTGGTCCACATAAGAGAACTTGATATCGTGTTCCTGTTCGAGGTCGCCGAGCAGCTCGGTCAACAGAATGTAATCGGAAACTTCTTGGGCCTTTGTTTTGGAAGGTAGGGTCAAGAAAGCGAGGCCTAGGCAAACAATAAAAAAACGGTAGATTTTATTCGCCATAGAAGAGCACTTTGGTGCCCTCAAATTTAAACTTTATTTGCGAAGGCGTACAAATGCTTTTCAACGCCAGTTCCTTATCGGTATTGCTAAATGTACCCGTGAACAGTTGGTCGCCGTTGATGTTTTGGGTCTCGACCTCAAGGTTGTGTTGTCTTTCGAATTCGGCCAGAACGTACTTAAGGGGCACACTTTTGAAGGAACTCTCTTTGTGCAACCAAGAAGGCTCGGAACCGGTCGGTGCCCCGGTGGGTATTATCTTTCCGTCGATAACCTTAAAAATGTTTCCGGCGGGCAGTTGGGTCTCCTTGCCTTGGTAGGTGACGCCGACCAAGCCTTCAAAGCAGACGACCTGAAAAATACCTTGCCGTTGGGTGATGTTAAATTGGGTTCCCAAAACGGTAATGGTCCCCGCGTCGGTGGCCACGGTAAATCGCTCACCCTTGGCGACCTTAAAAAAGGCCTCGCCATCCAACCTGACATTTCTGTTGTCTTCCCAGCTGTGTTCGTTGAAGGTAAGTTGCGATCCGGCATTGAGAATAACCTCCGAACTGTCGGGCAATACGATCTCTTTGTTCTCGGCAAATCCCGTAACTATATTTTCGTCAAGGGTGTTTGAATAGAAATAGGCGCCCAACATGACCACGGCAACCGCGGCGGCTACGCTTAAAAATTTCTTGAACGGATGCAGGCGAACCACCTTGGTCTCGTTTAAGGTACGACGGTTTTTTAGGGCCATAAGCGCTTTTTCGGCATCGAAACCCGGAGCTTCCAATTGATCGGAAGCCCTTAAGATCCGAACATAGGAGGCATACTCGTCAGTTTTTTTGAATTCTGAGAGCTCCGACTCCGTAAGTTCGTCGTTCAACCATTTTGCCAAATAATTCTCTTGCATTCCTTCAGCTTATATGCTCTATAACAATCATGTATGTAAAAACCCTACCCGTACTAAATACCGTCTATTTGTTCGCGTAGCGATTTGAGGGCCAAGTGCATCCGTTTTTCGATGGCCTTGATACTTACCCCTTCCATTTCGGCGATCTCGGCATATTTCTTTCCGTCGATCCTGTTCAGCAAAAATGTGGTCCGTTGGTTTTCGGGCAAACCGTTGAGCGCCCGGTCCAGTTTTTGCTTAAATTCACTTTCCTCCATCAAAAATTCGGGAGATTCGTTGGTGGCCTTTAAACGGTGGTCGGCATATTTTAAACGTACTTTTTCGGCTTTTATCACATTGAGGTACAGATTATTCGCTACGGTATAGACAAAAGACTTGGCCTTGGCCGGAGAAACCTTGCCGCAGTTCTCCCATAATTTTACAAAAGCCTCCTGAACGGCGTCGTAAGCTTTTTCCTCATTGCCGAATTTATAATATATATAATTAAAAACCGTTTTGGAATTAGCGTTGAAGATGGTGCTAAAGACCTGCTCTTCGCAAACATTGTCTGTGTCTTCGGTTTTCAAATGGGCTCGGTTTTGTTCAAAGATATTTTAAAAATCCGAAATGGGACAAGTAGGGTATTTTAATTGGCCGTTGTTTTAATTTCGAAACGACGCAAAATTCCAAATCGCATGAAAAACTGTTTTAAACTCTCGTTTTGCACTTTCCTACTGGGTGCTGCGATGGCTTTGGTCTCTTGCCAGGAAGAGGAGCCTTTCGAGGAAGATGTCGATAGCGAGAAGACCCTTGTCGCACATGGCGATGAATTGGAGCTGCTAAAAAGGGTGGTCGACAACGACGGTTCGTACGACAATATTGTCGATGGTGCCAGTTGTGTGGGTATCCAATTCCCTTATACGGTTGTGGTCAATGGGCTGGAAATCAAGGTCGATTCCATGGGAGACCTCGAGTTGGTCGAAGCCAAGTTGGATGCGCTCGAATTGGCACAAGAAATCTGTAATATGGCGATTGTCTATCCCATTACGGTAACCTTGTCGGATTATAGCGAGCTGACGGTTAACGACGAGGACGAGCTTTATGAGATAACGCAGTCTTGCATCGAGGGCGGTAATGACGACGACATCGAATGCATCGATGTCATCTATCCGCTTACGGTTTTTACGTACAATCCGGACTTTCAATTGCTCAATACCCTGAAACTGGACGGCGATATGCAGTTCAGAAGGTTTTTGGCAGGCCTTGGCGAAAGCGACCTGATAAGCTTTGAATTTCCGGTATCCTTCGGGTATGGCAATGGCGAGAAGGTTACGGCCAATAACAATAGCGAGCTTGTCGAGGCTATAGAAGAGGCAAAGACGACCTGTGACGAAGACGATGATGCCGATTATAACGATGACGATTTTACACAGGATGGGTTGGACAAGCTATTGGGCAAATGCCCATGGTCGATCAGGCCATTGAAGAAATCGGAGCAAGACAACACCGAACAATATCCTTACTATTTCCTGACCTTTGAGGAAGGCGGAAAAGTCATCGCGGGCGACGAATATGGGTACGCCACCGAAGGAACATGGGGCACCGGGGTTTCCGATTACCGGGTCATCCTCAAGGTGGAGTTTGCCGAGGCTCCCGATTTTAACGGGTCTTGGTGGGTATATGGGCTAGGCGAGGGCAAAATCGCATTGTTCACCGACGAAGAAGGCGACCGTATGCTCTTGGAGATGGCCTGCGATTACGAGCCCAATTTATGCTCAGAGGAGCATATCATCGAATCCCTAAAGGAGTGCAAATGGGAAATACTGAACGAAGACGGTTCTTTTTTCGAGGAACTGTACCTCGATTTTTCCGCAGAAATGTCCCTTCACGTATACAATTCGGATGCAACCTTGGTCGACGAAGGCAGTTGGTCAATTTCGGGCAATGTGGTCACGTTGTCGAAATTGAGCGAAACCTTGGCCAATTATGTCGGGGATTGGAAGGTAATGGCATGTGGCGACGACAAGTTCGAGCTCGACAGAAGGGAAGAGACCATTGTGTTCAAAATAAAGTGTGAAAAATAAAACCTATCGGATCTTTAACCGATTTTTCTACCCCACAGAGAGAAAAGCGCCCATGGTCAAGCATGGGTGCTTTTTGTTTTTTGACCTGGCGGGCCCCGGTATAAGGGGGGTGTTCCTAAAGTTCATGGACTTTTGTAATCGGGGATGTCCGATAATTATCCAACCGGCCACGAAAGACAACTTTTTCGGCGAATACCCCTGTCTTTCCCCTAGTTATTATTAAATTTGCCTTCCTTCAAAAAGTACTTGAGCGATGTTCGATAATTTAAGTGAAAAACTCGATAAGGCCCTACATACCCTGCGTGGGCATGGCCAGATTACTGAAATAAATGTTGCCGAGACCACCAAGGAAGTCCGCCGGGCCCTTTTGGATGCCGACGTCAACTTCAAGATAGCCAAGGAATTTACCAATAGGGTAAAGGAAAAGGCCTTGGGACAAGATGTGTTGACCACCCTACAGCCCGGGCAGTTGATGGTAAAGATCGTAAAGGACGAGTTGACCCAATTAATGGGGGGCGAAAGTGAGGGAATCAACCTTTCGGGTGCGCCATCGGTCATTTTGATGTCGGGCCTTCAAGGTTCGGGTAAAACTACCTTTTCCGGCAAGTTGGCCAATTACCTAAAGACCAAAAAGACAAAGAAGCCTTTATTGGTGGCCTGTGACGTGTACCGACCTGCTGCGATCGATCAGCTTCACGTGGTGGGCGAACAGATCGGGGTAGAGGTATATTCCGATAGGGGGAACAACGATCCCGTCGCCATAGCCCAAGCCGGTATCGCCAAGGCCAAGGCCGAAGGCTTCAATGTGGTGATCATAGATACCGCCGGCCGTTTGGCCGTCGACGAAATGATGATGAAGGAAATATCGAACATCCATGCGGCCATTCAGCCCCAGGAAACCCTGTTCGTGGTCGATGCGATGACGGGTCAAGATGCGGTAAACACGGCCAAGGCCTTTAACGATGTCCTGAATTTTGACGGGGTTATACTGACCAAGCTCGATGGTGATACCCGCGGTGGTGCGGCCATATCCATTAAGTCCGTAGTAAATAAACCCATAAAGTTTATCGGTACGGGAGAAAAGATGGAAGCCATAGATGTTTTTCACCCTTCGCGTATGGCCGACCGAATTTTGGGTATGGGCGATGTGGTATCGCTTGTCGAACGGGCCCAAGAGCAATTCGACGAAGAAGAGGCCCGGAAAATCCAAAAGAAGATCGCCAAGAACAAGTTTGGCTTCGACGACTTTCTCTCCCAGATCCAACAGATCAAGAAAATGGGCAATATGAAAGACCTGATGGGCATGATACCCGGTATGGGAAAGGCGCTTAAGGGAATTGATATAGACGACGACGCCTTTAAGCATATCGAGGCCATCATCTATTCAATGACCCCCGATGAAAGGGCGAATCCGTCAAAATTGAACCACAGCAGAAAGAAACGTATCGCCAAGGGAAGCGGGCGTCAGGTGCAAGAGGTGAACCAGCTCTTAAAACAGTTCGACCAAATGAGCAAGATGATGAAAATGATGCAAGGGGGCGGAGGCAAAAAAATGATGCAAATGATGGGCGGTGCCCTGGGACGCGGATAGCACGCGACCTTGAAGCCCGATAAAACCTAAGGAACGACCTAACAAAATTACAACGACCAATCGATTACCATGAAAATTCTAGACGGTAAAAAAGTATCCAACGATATAAAGGATGAAATTGCGGCCGAAGTGGCACAAATGAAGGAACGCGGAGAAAAGGTGCCCCACTTGGCAGCGGTACTCGTTGGCAACGATGGTGCCAGTTTGACCTATGTGGGCAGTAAGGTGCGTTCTTGTAAAAAAGTGGGCTTCGAGTCTACCTTGATCCAGCTTCCCGAGGAGACAAGCGAGGAAACCTTGTTGGAAAAGGTGCGTGAGCTCAATGCGGATCAAGAGATCGACGGATACATTGTACAACTTCCCCTGCCCCGACATATCGATGAGCAAAAAGTATTGATGGCCGTCGACCCCGATAAGGATGTAGATGGGTTTCACCCCGTTAACTTTGGCAAGATGGCCCTTGATATGGAGGCGTTTATCTCTGCAACTCCCTTTGGAATTATGGAGCTTTTAAAAAGATACGAGGTCGAGACCGAGGGCAAACATGTGGTCGTGATCGGGAGAAGCCATATTGTTGGCAGGCCCATTAGCATATTGATGAGCCAAAAGGGCAAAACGGCCAATTGTACGGTTACCTTGACCCATAGCCGCACCAAGAACATCAAAGACCTTACCCTTCAGGCCGATATCGTCGTTTCCGCACTTGGGGTGCCTGGTTTTTTGAAGGCCGACATGGTCAAGGAAGGGGCCGTAATCATAGACGTGGGCATTACCCGGGTTAAAGATGGGTCAAAGGAAAAAGGGTACTACATTACCGGAGATGTCGATTTCGAAAACGTGAGTAAAAAAGCTTCCTATATTACACCGGTCCCCGGTGGGGTGGGGCCCATGACCATAGCCATGCTGTTGAAAAACACCCTGTTGGCGCGGGAAAGGCACAGGGCTCGAAAATAAATCCGTACTTCGGAATAGTGGTGGGATTGTTCCATGATCCAGCATACCCCCGGTTTCGTTAGGGGGGTATCCCTCTATGTATTTCCTCTTTCCGTTTCTGCGAATATGGGGCCTTTGACCATCATTCTAATGTATTATTGCGATTTTTTTATTATGTTTCGAGAATAAATACATGCAATTTTACGTTATTTCGTAACAATATCATTATTAGGTGTTTGTATTGACTTGAAAAACACATGATCCCCCCATATTGTAATGATTAGGTTTAACGTAGCTATACATATTAGAATATATGGGTATAACCTTGGATCCTTTTTTCAATTTGTCAATGGATTGTCTGTGTATCGCAGACTTTAACGGTTACTTCAAGAAAATCAATCCGGCCTTTGTGGAGCTATTGGGCTATTCCGAAGAAGAGTTGAAATCCAAAAAGATTTATGAGTTTATCTACGAGGACGATAAGGAGCGCACGGCTAGTATGAGAGACCAGTTGACCAAAGATGTACCTTTGGTCAATTTTGAAAATAGGTACGTGAGCAAATCGGGTGAAATAGTTTGGTTGCATTGGACCTCTATTCCGGTGCCCGAAGAACAACTGGTCTACGCCATTGCCAGGGATATAAGCTATTACAAGGGATTGGAAAACGAGCGGGTTTCCCATCTGAGCCAGCTGGCAAAGGTCAATGAGGAACTCAAAAAACTAAGCTATCTCACTTCCCACGATTTGAGGTCGCCGGTCAACAACCTGATATCGATGACGGAACTCATCGACCCGACCAAGATCAATGACGAAGACACGCTACAGGTCATCAACTATATCAAAATCTCGGCACAGACTTTAAAGAATTCCCTAAACGCCTTTGTGGATCTGCTAAAGCAAAAGGAGGTTCCCGACAAGAAGTTGGAGAAGGTCTATTTTGCCGAAATATTCGATCGGGTCAGCCTATCGGTAAGGTCGCTGATCAAAAAGTCGAGGGCCACATTTTATCTGGACTTTGAAGAGGCGGCCTTCGTAAACTACAATACCGCTTATCTGGAAAGTATATTCCTCAACCTCTTTACCAATTCGATCAAGTATGCCAAACCGGGGATTCCGCCGATCATAACCATTAAAACCACCAAGGGTACGGACGAAATCGTATTGACGTATAGCGATAACGGCATAGGGTTCGATATGGATGAAGTAGGACACCAGATTTTTACGCTCAAGCAAAAAACCAATCCGAATAAGGATAGCAAGGGCGTAGGGCTTTATTTGGTACACAACCACGTAACGAGTCTAGGGGGTAGCATCAGTGTAGAGAGCGCAGTGAACGAAGGTACTACGTTTACCATAAAATTCCCCGTTTGAAAGCATAACACGGGCCAATCCCTTAGGGGGCGGCCCGATGGTCGGCCCAGTTCAAATTTGGCGGCCCGAAGCAGTTACTTCGGTCAAAGGGCTTGATTCGTCCTTAGGTCCGGACTGTATCCGACCTTTCCGACAATTACCGTATCCCCGGGCTTGATCAGGTCGATGTCGTTGCTGTCGTCGGTGCTGCAACTTCCCATAGCCGCTATGGTACACAGGATAGCAAAGGCAAGAATGAACTTTTTCATTGTAATGGATTAAAGGATATAGGTCTTTTAGTAACGTTCAAAAAACGGATTCCGTATCTTTTTTTGTTCATAAGGTGCCCAAAGACCAGGTACCTCCCACAAAAACTTTACTTTTGCGCTTTCTTTGCACAAATGTCAGCGACCAAACGATTTTCTTTCATCGATCCCGCCAAAAGTCCGGTTTTTTACGGCTATATGATCTTGGTAATCGGTACCGTGGGTATTTATTGCAGTATTCCGGGGCAGACCATCGGCGTTTCGGTATTTACCGATCCCGTAAAAGATGCCTTGGGGCTATCGCGAAACCAATTCAGTAATGCCTATATGATCGGTACGATCTGTAGCTCTTTGGTTATTGGTAGGGCCGGAATCTGGTTCGATCGGTACGGGGCGAGACAGGTCGCCTTTTTTGCCGCACTTACCTTGGCCTTTGCCCTGATGCTTTGTTCGTGGTCGGTGCGGATGAGCGAGGCCGTAAAGGGGCTGCTGGATGTACGTACTTGGATGGTTCCCTTCACCTTGATGACGCTTCTGTTCTTTGTACTGAGGTTTTCGGGGCAAGGGGTTCTGACCATGGCCTCCAGAAACATGATCATGATATGGTTCGATAAGAACCGGGGCAAGGTAAATGCCATCAGTAGTGTGGCCATTTCCTTTGGCTTTTCTTCCTCGCCTTTGTGGGTCAATGCCCTGATCGAGGGTTATAGCTGGCAAATGGCATGGCAGTTCTTGGCGGTCGGTCTTTTGGTATTTAGCCTGATCATCCTCTTGTTTTATAAGAACAAGCCCGAGGAACACGGACTTGTCCCTGACGGCAAGGTGCCCGGGCCGAAGGATGAGGGGAAACCCGTTCCCGTCGCCAGGCAATACACGGCAAAGGAGGCACAGGCAACGCGCGCGTTTTGGATGTATGCGCTCATGCTCGCCTTTAATAGTTTCTTTATTACGGGGCTTACCTTTCATGTGGTTTCGGTCTTTGCCAGTGAAGGTTTTCCGAAAGAAGAGGCCATATCCATATTTTTGCCCGCCTCGGTCGTTGCCGTTACGGTCTCTACCGTATTTAACTTTCTGAGCGATTACCTCAAATTAAAGCTTTATCTCTATTTGATGATTTTTGGGGGTATTCTGGCCTCGGTAGGCTTTTTGTTCTTGTCAACGGCCATAGGCATTCCCTTTTTGATCGCCGGATTCGGTATTCTAGGGGGCTTCTTTGCCGTACTCAACGCCATCGTATGGCCCCGTTTCTACGGCCGTACGCATCTGGGGGCCATTACGGGCAAGGTCATGTCTTTTTTGATATTGGCCAGCGCCTTGGCCCCCTCGGTCTTCAGTTTGTGCTTTTCGACCTTTGGCTCCTATCGCTTAATGGGGTATTTGGGACTGGCCTTTTTATTGTTCCTTTCCTTGGCGTCCATCAAGGCCGATAATCCCCAGTAATCGTTAAATTTGGGATAAATACAGTAGGTGTTTCAAGCCCGTTTCTAGGATTAAAATCACCTATTTGGGCCATTTTTTTGTCCTTGGGCAAAAATAAGCCTACTAATTGCCAAGAAAAGTGTTGGTTCTGTCGCAAAGTGGGAGTAACTTTCACAATTCCAAAACACGGCTTGCCGGGTTGTTTTACCGGTTTAGGGGTATAATCGGAAACAGGCCGATGAATTTCATGGGTAAGGAAGGCCGAAAACCAATGACGGGGCGCTTTCCAGTGTCCGTGGTTTGATCAAATGCGAAAGGCCATGCCCCCAATGCCCGGTCAAGTTATCGCAGTAGGTTTTGTAAATTGTAATATCCTTAGAACCCAAATAAACAAACCCAATGAAAAAAACAGTTGCCATTTTTTGCCTTTTTGCCCTTCTTTTTTCCTGTAAGTCGGAGAAAAAGGACAACGCACAACAAGAGAGTCCCAAAGAAGAGATCGTTACCGCCGATACCGATGAATGGATCTACCTGTTCGACGGTTCGACCACGGAGGGGTGGCGGGCCTACAACGGGGAAGACCTTCCGCCGCAATGGGTCGTAAAGGATGGTGTATTGACCTTTGATACGGAAATAAGGACGGAGGCGAACCGTAAAGGGGGGCACGATATTATCTATGCCGCCGAGGAGTTCGATAATTTCGAATTGTACTGGGAATGGAAAATACCCGAAGGAGGCAATAGCGGAATGCTCTACCATATCAAGGAAGGGGACTGGGGCATGCCTGAAGTCTCTCCCGAATACCAGATGCTCGACGACCTTAAATGGGAAGAAATAAACAAGGCCAAATTGGAGGATTGGCAGAAGACGGGTGCCGATTATGCCATGCACGTGCCCGACGAGTCGCAAAAAATAGTGAAACCGGCCGGGGAGTGGAATACTTCGAGGGTCATTTTTACCCCGGAAAAGGTCGAGCACTGGCTCAATGGCAAAAAGCTGTTGTCCTTTGTACCGTGGAGCGAAGACTGGGAAAAGCGCAAGAGCGAGGGGAAATGGAAAAATTCGCCCAAATACGGTACCTTTAAAAGCGGTTATATCGGCTTTCAAGACCACGACAGTCCGTTATGGCTAAGAAATGTGAAAATTAAGAAACTATAAATCCAAACTACTCAAAAATGAACAAAAGGGAATTTTTAAAAAGTGCGGCAGCCCTATCATCGTTTGCACTATTGCCCAATGCTACATGGGCCTTTCAACAAGGAAAACGACTTCGAACGGCACATATTGGTGTGGGTAACATGGGGGGTGAAGACCTAAAGGCCATTTCATCGCACCCATCGGTCGATGTGGTGGCACTTTGC
Source organism: Pseudozobellia thermophila (assembly GCF_900141855.1). Classification (GTDB taxonomy): domain Bacteria; phylum Bacteroidota; class Bacteroidia; order Flavobacteriales; family Flavobacteriaceae; genus Pseudozobellia; species Pseudozobellia thermophila. The sequence goes on along the minus strand of NZ_FQYU01000009.1, from coordinate 93,724 downwards.
GATGTCGATTCGATCAACTTGGCGAAGGCCCATAAACTGCACCCAGGGGCCAGGGTCTTTTTCGATTACCGGGTTATGCTCAATGAAATGGGGGATGAAATCGACGCCGTCGTCGTATCGACCCCCGACCATACCCATGCGCCGGCATCCCTGATGGCCATGGAAATGAACAAGCCCGTATATTGCCAAAAGCCCCTGACCCACTACGTCGATGAGTCGCGAAAAATGATGAAGATGGCCGAAGAAAAGAACTTGGTCACGCAAATGGGGATACAGGTACATTCGTTCTACGATTACCGTTTGGCCACCCTTTTGATACAATCGGGTATAATTGGCAAGGTGCATACCGTAAGGGCCTGGTCGCCCAAATCGTGGGGCTATAACGGGGAAGAGCCCGCAGGGGAAGACCCCGTACCCGCACATTTGGACTGGAACCTGTGGTTGGGCACCTCTAAGGAGCGCCCCTACAAAGAGGGATATTACCATCCCGGTAATTGGCGGAAGCTCTTGGATTATGGCTGCGGTACCTTGGGCGATATGGGCGTACATATCTTCGATACTCCCTACAACGCCCTTAATTTGGACGTTCCGTTGACCATTAAGAACGAATGCAGGGAACCTAACGGATTCGGGTATCCTGAAAACAACACGGTTACCTACGAATTTCCCGGTACGGAATATACCACAAAAACATTAAAATGGGTCTGGTACGACGGACCTGGAATGCCACCTGAGCACGAAGACCTTATCTTGCCGGGCAGTAAGGCCTCTTTGAGTAAAAAACAGGCAAAGGAGGCTACCATGGAAGAGAAAATGTCCCTTGATGCCAAGGCGGCCGGAGAAGGTGAACTTCCGGATCAAGGCGCTATGTTCATCGGCAAAAAAGGCCGTTTGCTATTGCCCCATTTTATGCAGTTGCCCAAGAAAATAGTAAAGGGTAAATATGTAGATATATCAAAGGAAATTGAAGAGGTTTCCAAGGCGAATAATTTGGGCCAACCCGTTCGCAACTATCAATCGGAGGGCCCTAAACATTACCATCAATTTGTAGATGCCTGTTTGGGCAAGGGCAAGACCACCGCGCCCTTCTCTTATTCGGCACGTTTGACCGAGACCATTCTCTTGGGCGTCATTGCCGGTCGTTTTCCGAACAGGACCTTACATTGGGATGCCGAGGCGGCCAAGTTTGCCGAAGAGGAAGCCAATCAGTACCTAGGCGGCGATTACCGCGATTTTTGATCGGGGAAAATTAAAATTGGGCCCGAAACGCGTTTGCCATAACCAAACTAACCGGTGGTTGCTTCTTGTAGGGATAAAAAGGATGTTGCCGATGGGCAGTGTTCCCGTACAAAAGTCGTAAATTACCTAGCTGGGAAACGTAGTCCGGGCCTATTTTTATGCCCTTGTGCGGCCTTTTGGCGATTCAGGAAGGGATGTGGCCCTCGGCACACGACCATTAACAAAAACCTTATTTTAAATGAAGTACAGAAGATTCGGAAGAACCGATTGGCAAGTAAGTGAGATCGGCTATGGCATGTGGGGTATGGCCGGATGGACGGAATCGGACGATATACAATCGGCAAAATCCTTGGACCTGGCCGTTGAGAACGGGGTTAATTTTTTTGATACGGCCTGGGGCTATGGCGAAGGCCATAGCGAAGAGCTCTTGGGCGAACTCGTGCGCCGGCATCCCAGGGAAAAACTGTATACCGCCAGTAAGATACCGCCCAAGAACTTTCAATGGCCGGCAAAACCGGAATATGGTTTTGAGGATTCCTATCCGACCAGCCACATTGTCGAATACACCGAGAAGACCTTGGTCAATCTGGGAATGGAACGTATCGACCTAATGCAGTTTCATACCTGGGACGATTCTTGGTCGCACCGCGAAGAATGGCAAAGGGCGGTAGAAGACTTGAAAAAGGACGGAAAGATAAGGGCAATGGGTATCAGCGTCAATCGCTGGGAACCTGAAAACGGTATCAAGGCACTTGAAACGGGACTTATCGATGCGGTACAGGTCATCTATAATATCTTTGACCAAAATCCCGAAGACCGGCTTTTTCCGCTTTGCGAAGAAAGGGACATTGCCGTGATAGCCCGGGTGCCCTTCGACGAGGGAACCTTGACCGGCAACCTTACCAAGGAAACCGTTTTTCCCGAAGGGGACTGGCGTGCTACTTATTTTGTGCCCGAGAACCTGAACGCAAGTGTTGAGCATGCCGATGCATTGCGGCCCCTGATTCCGGAGGGGATGACCATGGCCGAAATGGCCCTGCGCTTTATTTTGGAAAACAAAACCGTAAGTACGACCATACCCGGTATGCGAAAGCAGCGAAACGTACTGGCCAATACCGCCACCAGCGACGGTAAAGGGCTGCCGGCCGATTTGCTAAGGGAGCTGAAAAAACATCGGTGGGACAGAACCCCGACCTCGTGGTCGCAATGAGCCTATTTGGCGAAAAGCTGGGAGAGGTCTTTAAAGGCCTTGAATTCGAGGGCGTTTCCGGCAGGATCTAAAAAGAACATGGTAGCCTGTTCGCCGGCCAGGCCCTTAAAACGGATATAGGGTTCGATTTTAAATCGGACCTTTTTGTTCTTAAGTTCCTCGGCAAAGCTCCAAAAAATATCCCAAGGCAAGACCACCCCGTAATGGGGCACGGGTACGTCATGGCCATCAACGGGGTTGTAGTGCAAGCTGTCCGTTTCCGTTTTGGGTTTGTAATGAATTACCAACTGATGGCCGAAAAGGTTAAAATCTACCCAATGGTCACTGCTGCGGCCCTCTTCACAATTCAGTATTTCGCGATAAAAGTTTCGGCATTCGTCAAGGTTGTGAACGGGTATGGCAATATGAAAGGGACTTACGTTCTGCATGGTCTGTTGTTTTAGTTCGATAGCGTTGTTGACTTAGTTTTTAAGCGGTCGGTTCAGGTCGGGGGCGATTCTTTTCTTGGCCTCCCTTACATCTATGTACCGCTCCAGATCGCGGAGGGCGATTACCGTATACCCATTTTGGTCGAGGTATTTTAGATAGTTCTCGAACAGTTCAGGGGGCGTGGTTACCCAAGGATGCTCGATATCGGGGACCCCATGAAAGGTCAAGACCGTAATTTTTCCGTCTTTGGCCTGCCCAAGGGCTTTTAAAATTTCCTTTTCATTCGTTGCATCACTTGCCCAACTGGGGATGAGGAAGGGGTGGTCGACCTGGGGATCGTAGGGCCTGCTTCCGCCCGCACGGGCAAAAACATAGCCTTTGTCCTCCAAAAAAACCAATACCCCCGAATTAAGTCCATAACCCGGATAGGCAAAATTTCTCGGTGTCGTAATGCCCAAAGAATCACAGGTGTTTTCAATATAGGACAATTCTTTTTCAAACCCGGTCTTGTTCAATTTGGTCACATTGGGGTGGGTTCGGGTGTGGTTGGCAATTTCGAAGCCCATTTGGTCTAGCTGTTTTATCTGTCGCCAGGTCATGTATAGGGTACTATCGCTATAGTTGGGGGGAAATTCACAGACAAAGAAGGTGGCCCCGAAACCGTATTGGCGCAACAGGGGCGCAACAATCGAATACTGGCTGGCCGGAGCATCATCGAAGGTCAATACTACCAGTTTGTCGGGAAGGGGCTTTTTTAGGATTTGGGCGTCCATGCCGATCCAAAGCCATAACATAAGATAAAGCGCTAAGCGATATTTCATACTTGGCAAAGGAAGTTAAAAATGGCAAATAAAAAAACAGGAACAAGGGAAAGGACCTCCGTGTTGTACCGGGGCAGGCATCATTTTGGGCTCATCTACCGGAGGCCTTGATCGTTACCTGACGCCTGTAAAAGGGACATCGGGCCTTATTCTTCCAAAAAGGCGACTATTTGTTCGTTGATCTCGGGTTGATGCATGGAGTGGCCCAGTCCCTTGGTACGAACAAATCGACTTCCTTTCCAACGGGCGTGCACTTTTTCCGAAGCGTGAAACGGCGCAAGTACATCCAATTCGTCGTGAAACAACAGCCCTTTTTTATGATTGTCGGCCACAAACTTCGACGATGAAAAATGGCGAATATCGAAACCAAAGCGCTCAAGGCCGTATGCTTCAAAGGCTTTTAAGACCCGGTCGTTGAACCCGAGCAGTTCTTGGTAATGGTCGAGTATTTCATGAAACTCCGAAGGGGAACCTATGGTCACTATCTTCTCTACGTTTTTGTTGGGCCAATTGTATTCGGTATAGAGTATGGCCATCCCCCCTAGGGAGTGGCCTACCAAATACTTGGGGTCGTACGTTTCGATTACCTTCCGAATGCATTGGCCATAAAGGGGCAGGTGTAAATTTTTACCCGAAGAATATCCGTGGCCGGGGGCATCGAAGGCGACGATATCATAATTGGCCTCTTGTAGAAAGCCGATTAAATTTCTCCATCGAAAGCTGTTGCTTTCCCAGCCGTGCACCAGTAAGACCGTTTCCTTGGTCCCGGGCCATCGGTAGGTCTGCAGCCGGTGTCCTGCGATTTCGAGAACCTGATCCTTGGCCCGGTTCAGGTATTCTTGTTGCTGTGGTAAAACACGACCTTTTCGTACAGTGCTAAATACTTCAAACGCCTTTTGTGCCGCCTTTTTTTTGGAGAAAAGGGCCAATAGGTTAAAGTACTTCCCATATAGTTTTGGGGTGATTTTATTCACGGTTTGTGTTTCGGGGCTAAAGTGAAAAAACGAGTTTTTTTAAGCTTGGCACATGGGAAATGGTACCGATGGAAAAGGATGCCGGGATGATGTGCCGACAATGTTTTTTGCCATTTTTATTCCCATGCCACCATCATGTATTTGATCTTGGCGTCGTCGGGTATCTGAACCGCTTCGATGTTAACGCTTGAGGCGTATCTAAGGCTTGACGGTAGTTCTTCTTTGCTTATGGTAAAATAAACGTCGCTGTCTTTCAGGAGGATAACCACGTTGTTCATGGAGGTGATTATCTTTCTGATCGTGTAATTGTCCTTTATATCCTTAAAGGTACTGGCAAGGCCGACCCCTTTTTCGGTAACAAAACGCTCGTCTTCGATCCTGATGTTCTCTATGGTGGGGATGCTGTCCGAACTGGGGGTAAGTGTCAGCAAGTGTTTTCCGCCCGGCTCGAAAATCTTGAACTTTTTACTGTTGTTGGCACTGTTGACGATGGAGGAATCCTTGACGATCGAATCGTTGGCGTAGATGACCTCTATGTCGCGGGCCAGGCTTATGCGTTCCAATTTGCCCACGGCGTCCTTCGTAATGAGAAAGGTGGTGTCCTTTTCTTGTTTGCAGCTGGCAAGGCACAGCAATAAACAGCTGAATAGTAGTGTAAATCTCATGTGTTAGGCTATAAAATTTTGTAATAAAATATAAGCTATCGAATTACCTTTTTTAAAACACCCAGTACCCCGCGAATAAAGGTGGCGCTGGTCAAAACCTTGATGACCGGGTTTTGTCTTGTACTGGTTCTTTTGCGTGCAGTGGTTTTTGGTCTGGCCTTTTCCTTGGCGGCCTCGGCCTCGGCCTTTTCTATTTTTTCGTTTAGGATCTCATAGGCGCTCTCCCTATCGATTTCTTCGCTATATTTTTTGACCAAGTCCGATCTTGTGACCAAGGTTTTGAGTTCGGATTCCGTCAGTACGTCCATACGGCTCATCGGGGCCCTGAGCAAGGTTGCCGCCAATGGTGTGGGGCGTCCTTTTTCATCAAGGGCGGAGATAAGGGCCTCGCCGATACCCAACGAGGTCAGTACCTCCTTGGTGTCGTAGAATTCCGAATCGGGGTAGTTTTCGGCGGTCAGTTTTATGGCCTTTCGGTCTTTGGCGGTAAAGGCGCGCAGGGCGTGCTGTACCTTCAGTCCCAATTGGGAAAGTACCGCATCGGGTACATCGGTCGGGTTCTGTGTCACAAAATAGAGGCCTATACCCTTCGAGCGGATCAGTTTGACAATGCTTTCGATTTGGTCCAACAAGGCTTTTGAGGCTTCGTTGAAAATAAGATGGGCCTCGTCGATAAAAAGGACGAGCTCGGGCCTATCGCTGTCGCCCTGCTCCGGGAAGGTACTGTATATTTCGGCCAACAGGCTCAACATAAAGGTCGAAAACAGTTTGGGCCGATCTTGGATGTCGGTCAACCGGATAATGTTGATGTAGCCCCTGCCGTTTTCGTCGATGCGGGTAAGGTCTTCGACCTCGAACGATTTTTCCCCGAAGAAACGTTCGGCTCCCTGTTGTTCGAGCTCGATGATCTTTCTCAATATGGTGCCCGTAGAACTTGTCGATATACGGCCGTAATGTTTGGTAAACTCCGCCTTGCCCTCTCCCGTGGCATATTGCAGTACCTTCTTGAAATCCTTGAGGTCGAGCAGTGGAAGCTTGTTGTCGTCGCAATATTTGAAAACCACGGCGACAATGCCCTCTTGGGTTACGCTAAGGTCCAGTATCCTTGAAAGAAGAACGGGTCCGAATTCCGATACCGTGGCCCTTAATTTTACCCCGTCCTGTTCCGAGAGGGAGAGTATCTCTACGGGAAACGACTTGGGTTCAAAGGGTAGGCCTATTTGGGCGTGGCGCTCATCGATTTTCGGATGGCCCGGACTGGGTTGTGCTATACCGCTCAAATCGCCCTTGAGGTCCATTAAGAGTACCGGTACCCCCTTGTCGGAAAGATTTTCGGCCAGAACCTGAAGGGTTTTGGTCTTACCGGTTCCCGTTGCCCCGGCGATCAGTCCGTGACGGTTCATGGTCTTCAGCGGAACTTTTACATGGGCATTGGTCACGGCCTTGCCTTCGAACATGGCGGCGCCCATTACCAAGTAGTCGCCTTTGGTGGTATACCCTTTTTCTATATGCTCGAAAAATTCCTCTTTGCTGGCCATATGGTCAAATTTTTGGTAAAAATAAGGCAATTTTGCCTGTTTTGAAGGGATGGAGGCTACAATTTACCTTTTGATGGCGTTGCCCCGTGGTTTGTGGGGACAATTTGGGTTTCGGTTTTTTGGGTTTTGGAACTTGCAACACCTATCTTTGCCGAATGTTGGAAGATGAAGTTTTAAGAGAGGTCGATAAGGGCAGGCTTTTGCCCTTAATGGAAGAGTTTTATACCATTCAGGGAGAGGGCTTTCACAAGGGTACGGCCGCTTATTTTATTCGGGTGGGAGGTTGCGATGTCGGGTGTCACTGGTGCGATGTAAAGGAAAGTTGGAACGCCGCAACCCATCCGCCGACACCTGTGGAGGCCATTGTCGAAAATGCGGCGAAGTATTCGAATACGATCGTGGTGACCGGCGGTGAGCCCCTGACTTGGAACATGAAGCCCCTGACCGATGCCTTAAAGGCCAAAAACCTTCAGATCCATATCGAAACCTCCGGGGCCTACCCCTTGACCGGGACCTGGGATTGGATCTGCCTATCCCCGAAAAAAAACAAGCTGCCCCATAAGGAAGTCTATGACCGTGCGCATGAGTTGAAGGTCATTGTCTACAACAGGCACGATTTGATTTTTGCAGAGCAGGAAGCGGCAAAGGTCAACGATGACTGTATACTGTACTTACAGCCCGAATGGAGCGTTCGCGATAAGGTTACGCCCCTAATCGTCGACTATGTGATGCAGCACCCCAAATGGAAGGTTTCCTTACAGACCCATAAATACCTGAACATTCCTTAAACGGACACCGTGGCCTTAGCGCCCCCCGTTCGATGCCAAATCCAGCAAGCACTCGGCATCAAGGTCGGGCGGGGTGGGCAATACCCCTTTGGCGGTCCGGTTTTCCAACATTTTGATTACGCTGGCCCCGCTTAACCGACAAGGGGCTATCAGTCCGTTTGAATTCTTTGAGAATAGCGACTGCCCTTTGTTCAGGCCTCCGCCAAACTGTAGTTCGGCCCGCATCAGACAGCCCGCGACCGAACAGTGGTTATTGCCCGCCGGGTCGTCCCCGTCGTTGGCCTCGGTGTCTTCGTGGTTGTGGATCGAGGGCGTTCCTAGGTTCACGAGCCCGAAGAGGTGTCCGAATTCATGGTTCAATGTAGTGTTTTCGACATCGGCATCGGAAATAAAGAAACTTTGGGCGGCCAGTTTGCGAACAGTGGCCTCATGAATGATCATCGAGGTATTTCGGTAGACCGCCCCCAAGGTTACAAGACCCTCCTCCAAATCATCGCCATCGGCCGGTGCATCGGCAAAATAGATGTAAATGGCCAGCGTGCTCCCTTCGTTGTATACCGTTCTGTTCTTGCTTTCCAAATCTGCAATTTCATCCAGGGTGAGGCTCTCTTCGTCGGGTGACGGCAAGGTATTGTAGACAATTTCGATTTCTTCCTTAAAGGTGCGCTCCTTGAGGTAGTTTACAAAACCGTCTATGGCTTCTTCAGTGGGCGCATACCCGTCGACATAGGCAATTTCTATTTTGAGTTTGGTAAAGTTCTCGTTCGACAACAGGTCCCTGGCCGAATCGCCGGTCCCTTGCAAGTTGGCCGTTTTGTCCACGGTTCCCGATGCATTGGACGCATCGGTGTCGGTCGAATCGCTCGAACAGCCCCAAAACCAGGCCAAAAAAAGCACGAGCAAGGCTTTAGTTGTCTTTTTCATTGAAATGCCTTTTAGTTTATATAATGTAAAAAGAAAGTAAGAATTTGGATTAGGCGCACCATAACCGTGCCAAATAATCGTAATGCTTCCCTTCCTGTACCAGCTCACACTGTAGTCCTACAGCCATAGCGGCATTCGACAAGGTACGATAATCTACATATAGCCAAAAAAAAGAATCACTTTTTTGTCCCTTGTAGGCCATGGTAAACTCGACCTCCCCATAATAAGCCCCGGTGTTGGGTACCCAAACCCCTCCGTCGTCGTCTTCTTCGAACATATAGATAATATCACTGGAGTCCAGTAAAATTTGACCCCCGGGCTTGAGCAAGGTCTTAAAATGAAGAAGGTAATCGTGCATATGGCTTAAGCGGCCCACAATGCCGATACCGTTCATAAGCATGAGCAAGGTATCGAAGGTACGCCCCCTATAATCAAGTAGGGCACTGTGTACGGTTTCTTCGACCCCTCTTTTCGAACAGGTTGCTATGGCACCGGCCGAGGTGTCCAAGGCGGTAACCTTTAGGCCTTTCCCTTGTAGGTAGAGGCTATGGCTGCCCGCGCCCGCACCGATATCGAGGACTTCCCCCCGACAAAGTTCGAGCGCCCTTTGTTCCAGTTTCGGCATATCCCCATAGCTCCGGAACAGGTAGGGCAGGGGAATACAGTCTTCTTCGTCCAAGGATGACGAAGTGGTGATGTCTTCCGAATACCGGCCCCCTTGGTAATCTTGCAGGGCCATACCAAAGATATCTTTCATGGTGGATGCGTTTGTTCTACAAAAATGGACTATTTAGACATTTCTTGCTTAGTTTTGACGAGATTTTTAGGAGGATGGATAAAATATTGGAACAACTTCCACAGAAGGCAGGTGAAAAACACGCCGAAAACAAGAAGTTCTTTGCGAAACTCAGAAGACGCCCGCCGAAAAACCTCGATTACGTCATGCAAGACCTGCACGACCAAGAGTTCGAACGTACCGATTGCCTGGAGTGCGCCAACTGCTGCAAAACGACGGGACCCCTGTTCACCAACGCCGATATTGAACGGATCGCCAAGCATTTGCGCCTGAAGCCCCGGGCGTTCATAGCGGCTTATCTGAGGATAGATGAAGACAACGATTATGTACTGCAAGAAGTACCCTGTGCCTTTTTAGGAGCCGATAATTATTGCTCGATCTACAATGTTCGGCCCAAGGCCTGCCGGGAGTTTCCGCACACCGATAGGAAAAAATTCCAACAGATAGGCAACCTTACCCTTAAAAATGTCGCTATTTGTCCCGCTGCCTTCCATATCGTAGAGGCGATGAAAGAACGTATAAAGCTTAAATGACGCCCATGGAAGATGGACAAATGGCCCTCGGCCCAAGAATGGTAGAATTGCCCCCGAAGAAGTTGGTGGGCCGCTCGTTAAGGATGACCTTGGCCAATGATCGAACCTTTGAATTGTGGAACGGTTTTATGGCGAACAAGAAAAAGGTCGGGAAAAAAGTGGGGACCGATCTGTATTCCGTACAGGTCTATGCCGATGCCGATATGCCGCAATTCGGTCCCACAACCGAATTTACGAAATGGGCCGCCGTTGAGGTTTCCGATTTTACGGACCGTGAAGCGGATTTCGAAACCATGACCCTTTGCGGCGGATTGTACGCCGTCTTTGTGCATAAGGGGAGAGCTGACCGGTTTCCCCGAACCATGGAGTTCATTTTTCAGGAATGGCTGCCCAGTTCGGCCTACGAATTGGACGATAGGCCGCATTTTGAGCTTCTGGGCGAAAAATACAGGAACAACGACCCCGATTCGGAAGAAGAGGTCTGGGTGCCGGTCAAGAAAAAATAGAGCCTGCCGGCTTCCTTGCCCGACGAGGTTGGACGGTATCGGGTCTAGCGACTTGTTCGGCTTAAAAATCTGAAGCGGGGATACGGAAAAAAAACAGGTGCAATTCTGCCAAATTTTGTATATTTCTAAAGGCCTGGTTTAGAACCACGGGCATTTGTCGTAGCCTCAACCCAGTTTTATGGACACTCTTATTGCTTATTTTGAGCGTATACCTTCCTTGCATCGGTCCCTCATTTTAGTTGGGGGCATCACTTTTTTTTGGGTGCTCGAAGGAGCTATACCGTTGTTTCGTTTCAAGTACGGAAAATGGAGGCATGCCTTGCCCAATTTTTTCTTTACGCTTACCACCGTCATCGTGAATTTCGCCCTCGCCTTTTTGTTGCTGGGTACGGCCGATTGGACCGTTGCCCACGATTTCGGTATTATCAATTGGTTGCCCGAAATGCCCCTTTGGGCCTATGTCGTTCTGGGGGTAATGTTGTTGGATTTGGTCGGGGCTTATTTTGCACATTGGGTAGAACATAAGGTCAAACCACTTTGGATGGTCCACTTGGTGCACCATACCGACCACAACGTCGATACCACCACCGCCAATAGGCACCACCCCTTGGAAAGTATGATCCGTTTTGTATTTACCTTGACGGGGGTATTTGTCATCGGTACGCCCATTGGTATCGTGATGCTGTACCAGTCCCTTTCCTTGGTCGCTACGCAATTCGGACACGCGAACATCAAATTGCCCAAAAAAGTGGACGACCTCCTCAGTTGGGTAATCGTTTCACCTGATATGCACAAGGTGCACCACCATTATAAATTACCTTATACCGACTCGAACTACGGAAATATCTTTTCGGTATGGGACCGTCTTTTTGGAACCTACATGAAGTTGGATCGGCAGCAGATCGTCTATGGTGTCGATACCTTTCCCGATGAGGTCGAGAACGCAAGTATCAAGGGCTTGCTCAGGCAACCTTTTCACAAGTATAGAAAACCTACAGGGTACGAAAAAGTCGAGTCACTCTCGGTAGACTGATTTTTGTCCATGGCGGCTATGGGCTTGCCGTGCTATAGTTTCGTACCTTGGCCAAAATTACGTTCAATGATCTATAAGCTTACCTATGAGTCGAATGCCAGTGCCCCCTTTGATCAATTGGGGGTAGAACAGATTCTGTCCGCCGCGCGAACCCGAAACAAGGCCATGGACATAACAGGTTGTTTGGTCTACCACAACGGTTGTTTCGTGCAGATCCTAGAGGGCGACCGGAGTCATGTAACCAAGGTTTTTAAACGTATAGCACAAGACACTAGGCATTCGAACGTGCGTTTGGTCTGCGAGGAGGTCGATGACAAGCGAAGTTTTTCAGATTGGAACATGGCCTATTTCGACCCAACGATGCAGGGTATCGACACCTCCGATCTACAGAACTTTGAGAGAAACCTGTTGATGCTTTCCGATTTTTCAGATAAACTTTCGGCTACCGTAAACCTGTTTTGGTTCAACGTGCGAAAGGCCATACTCAATCTTAAGATCGTTTAGTACATCAAGTATTTTTGCCTGATCTTTTTAAAGCGTTCCAATTGGGGCTTCCAACCGGCCTTGATCTCTTCCTCCGTGATACCCGCCTCGATCTGTTGTTGCAGTTTTTCGGTCCCGGCGTGCTTGGTGAACCCGCTCGTATTAAAAACCCGGCCCTTGTCCGACGCATTGGTATAGGCGTCAATCAGCCAACGTAGCGATACTTCATTTTGGTCGGGAATTTGCGACAGGTCTTTTCCAAAGCATTTCTTGCCCTTCTCTTTGGGGTTTTTGGCGCCAAAATTGGGCTGGGGTATATAGCTGAAGCTATATTTTGTGCTGTCTAAAAAGGAAGCCCCGTACCGTTGGAATTGGTATTCGGTGCCTCGGCCGGCATTGATGTTGGTGCCTTCGAAGAGTCCCAGGCTTGGGTAGAGGTTGATGGCCTTGTCGTTGGGCAGGTTGGGGGAGGGCCTTATGGGGAGCGAATACGGGGTGTCGTAGCTCCAGTTTTTCAGCTTTATTACCTCGAGGTCGGCCTTTTTTCCACCCTCCAGCCAGCCTTCGCCATTGAGCATCATGGCGTATTCGCCTATGGTCATTCCGTAGACCAAGGGTATTTCGGTCATGCCCAGAAAACCGGTATGGGCTTTCTCCATGGTTGGGCCATCTACATAATGCGCATTGGGGTTGGGGCGGTCGAGCACGATAAGGGGCTTTCCGTTTTCGGCACAGGCCTCCATTACCAATTGAAGGGTGGCGATATAGGTGTAGAAGCGCACGCCCACATCCTGTATGTCGAATACGACGATATCAAGGTCCTTTAACTGCTCGGCGGATGGCTTCCGGTTTTTGCCGTAAAGGGAGATCAAGGGGATGCCCGTTTCGGGGTCTACCCCGTCCTTGACCTTTTCGCCGGCATCGGCCGCCCCCCGAAAACCGTGTTCGGGCGCAAAAACAGCCTTTATGTTCACTTGGTGTGCAAGGAGGGAGTCTACCAAATGCACATGGGCAACATGGCCTAAGTTCTCCGGACCATCGGTTTGGGGCTTTTTGAAAATTACGCTGGTCTGGTTGGCGACTACCCCCACTTTTTTGTTTTTCAGCCGGTTCAGGTAAAGTTCGGTTCGGTCGGCCCCGACGATTACCGGCCGTACCATGGCGGAGTCCTGCGCCCTTACACCGGTTTCGGCATTTGTTTTCTGGTCCTTCCCGTGGTTTGTACACGTTGAAAACAGCAAAAACCAAATGAAAAATGTACTTTTGAAAGAGGATAAAAACGCCATAGATTGAATTTTGAATATTTTTTGGCCAAGCGGCTCATCAAAGGTGCAGCGCATAAAATTAGTATTTCCGCCCCGATAATAAAAATAGCGATCACGGCTATTGCATTGGGGCTTGTTATGATGCTTATTGCCGTAGGGACGGGTGTTGGCCTTAAATACAAAATACGTGAGAAAGTAGCTGCCTTTAACGGGCACATCCAAATATCGAACTACGATAACAATGCCTCCGACGTTTCGGTGGTACCGGTTTCCCTGAACCAGGATTTCTATCCCGAGTTTAAGGGGGTAGACGGCATCTCGCACGTTCAGGCCGTAGCCAGTAAAGGGGGCATTATCCGTACCGAGGAGACCTTTGAGGGAATTTTGGCCAAGGGGGTGGGCAAAGACTATAATTGGGACGTTTTTGAAGAGTATATCGTCGACGGTACCTTGCCCGACTACAGTGGCGAACTCAATGAGCAGGTATTGATGTCGCGCCTTATGGCCAACCGGCTGAACCTGAAAACGGGGGACAGCTTCTACGCCTTTTTTCTCAAGGACGACGATGTGTCAAAAATGCCCAACCAAAGGCGCTTTACCATAACCGGTCTGTACGATAGCGGTTTTGAGGAATTCGACGGGGTCTACCTCTTTGTCGATATTCGCCACATACAGCGCATGAACAAGTGGGACGAGGACCAAGTCGGTAATTTTGAGGTTTTCTTGGACAGCTTTGACGACATCCAGGAAAAAAGCAAGGAAATCTACGGGAAAACCCTTTCTACCCTCGATACCCAAACCATAGTTGACAAGTATTACAAGATATTCGAATGGATCAATCTTTTCGATTTCAATATTCTTCTGATCATAGGTATTGTAATTATCGTAAGCGGCTTCAATATGATTACCGCCTTGCTGGTGCTAATTTTGGAGCGTACCCAAATGATAGGGGTTTTGAAGGCCTTGGGATCGGCGAACTGGAGTATAAGAAAGGTGTTTTTGTACAATGCGGCCTATCTTATCGGAATCGGTCTTTTTTGGGGCAATTTGATCGGTTTGGGGGCCATTCTGCTCCAACAAAGGTTCAGGATACTGAAGTTCCCCAATCCACAGGAATATTATATTGATTATATTCCGGTGTACATTGATGTGCCCACTGTATTGCTGCTTAACGTAGGGGTGCTGGTGCTTTGCCTCTTAATGCTGTTGGTCCCCTCGTATATTATTACCAAGATCACCCCGGTCAAGGCCATTCAATTTGAGTAGGGGACATTTGGTTTTGATCTGGAAAAGGATGTAAAACAGAGTAGAACGATTGGAATGAAATACGCGAAAAACATACTTGAGACCATAGGAAATACGCCCTTGGTCAAGATCAACAAGCTTACGGCGGACCTGCCTTGCTTGGTTTTGGCGAAGTACGAAACCTTCAACCCCGGTAACTCGGTAAAGGACCGTATGGCCCTACAGATGATCGAGGATGCCGAGGAGGCCGGGATACTCAAACCGGGCGGCACCATTGTCGAGGGCACTTCGGGCAATACCGGTATGGGCCTGGCCCTGGCCGCCACCATCAAGGGCTACCGGTTGATCTGCGTGATGAACGACAAGCAATCGAAGGAAAAGGTAGATATACTAAAGGCCATGGGCAGTGAGGTACATGTATGCCCCACGGATGTCGCTCCCGAAGACCCCAGAAGTTATTATTCGACCGCTAAAAGACTGGCCGAAGAAATACCGGGTGCCTGGTACGTCAACCAATACGACAACCCATCGAACACGAAGGCCCATTTTTTAAGTACGGGTCCCGAAATATGGGAACAGACCGAGGGCAAGGTGACCCATTTTGTAGTGGGGGTGGGTACCGGTGGAACCATTTCGGGGGTAGGCTCCTATCTAAAATCGAAGAATCCGGACATCAAGGTTTGGGGCGTAGATACCTACGGTTCCGTCTTCAAGAAGTACCACGAAACCGGAATTTTTGACCAGAACGAGATATACCCCTATATCACCGAGGGCATTGGCGAGGATATTCTGCCCAAAAATGTCGACTTTGACGTTATCGACGGCTTTACCAAAGTGACCGACAAGGATGCAGCGGTGTATACCCAAAGATTGGCCAAGGAAGAGGCCATGTTCTTGGGCAACTCGGCCGGTGCCGCCATCAAGGGGGTCTTACAGCTGAAGGAACATTTTGACGAAGACGATGTGGTTGTCGTACTTTTTCACGACCACGGTAGTCGGTACGTAGCCAAAATGTTCAACGACGAATGGATGAAAGCGCAAGGATTTATATAATTTTTTGACCATGGTAACACTAAAATTCGAAAATCAGGAAGTTAAGGTCGATGCGGGCGAACTGGTAGGGTACCAGGTCGATGGCCTTGAGTTCATACACCAGAAGGGGGAGCCCGGATGGCGAAATGCCGATACCGAAATGTTTCCCATTATAGGGCCGACCGCCGAAGCCAGGTTTCAGGTACAGACCCCGCGCGATATTGCCGTTCAGGACCAACACGGCCTGCTTCGCGAAATGGACTATGAGTTGGTCGAACAGAACGGGAATACGGCTCTTTTTAGGAAGGAGTACAAGGCCCGGACGCCTGTACTGAATTCCAAGTATCCCGAAAAATCAAACAAAAAATATCTGTTCTGGACCTATGATTTCGGTTTTGAGAAGAGGTTCGACCTAAGTGGGGAGGGGCTAAGCATTGCCTTTACCGTTAAGGGGGAACGCGATACGCCCTTTATGCTGGGCTACCATCCGGCCTTTAAACTGTATACCGATACTCCGGAAATCATCGTCAAGGACAAGAGTCTTACTTTACAAGAAGTACTTGACGTGGGGAGTAGGGCCCTTCATGTACCCGATTGCGAGGAAATCGTCTTAAAAGATCGGGAACAACTTCGGATCCGAACCGAGGGCTTCGGTAATTTTATGCTGTGGACGGAGGTGAGGAACATGGTCTGTATCGAACCGATCACCTTTTATCCCTATGCGGTGGACCAGCACCGGCTTCACGAAGGCTTTCAGTTTTTAAAAGATTCGGAAAAGACGTTCAAAGTGCATATAAACAAGGTATAACAGCGCTGGTATGAGGGATAAACTACAACAACACTACGGCTATATTTTCGAGGGACCCCTATTGGATGAAATCGCCCAGGTCGGGATTCAAAAAAAGGCGTCCCAAGGAAGCGTTATAATGAATATCGGCGACCCGATTTCATATATGCCCCTATTGTTGGAAGGAGCCATCAAAATTCTGAGAGAAGACGACCAGGGCGACGAGCTGTTGTTGTACTTTTTGGAAAAGGGCGATACCTGTGCGATGACCTTTTCATGCTGCATGGGGCATCAGAAAAGTGAGATCAGGGCAGTGGCCGAAAGGGACACGGAACTGTTGATGGTGCCTGTGGGCCAAATGGAAGTGTGGATGGGCAAATACCGATCTTGGCGCCAGTTTATTCTCGACAGTTACCATACCCGAATGACCGAGCTGCTCGAAACCGTTGATACCCTTGCCTTTATGCGCATGGAGGAACGGCTGCTCAAACACCTGCAAGACAAGGCGAAAGTGAACCACGACGATTGTATCGTTACCACCCACCAAGAGATTGCCTACGACCTGAACACCTCTAGGGTGGTAATCTCCAGGCTGTTGAAAAAATTGGAGAAGGAAGGCAAGGTCGAAATGCACCGAAGCCATATCAAGGTGGTCGATTTGTAGTGTATAGACCGTTGCAGTCGGAATCTTCCGGGGGTGTAACCTTGGTCACACAAGGGTTTTGGAAATAGCGTACCTTTGTCAAATGCGAAACTTTTTCCCGTTTTTGCAATGGTTGCCCACCTATAACAAGCGCTGGTTTACAAAAGATGTAATGGCAGGCCTGACGGTGGGTATCATCTTGGTCCCACAGGGGATGGCCTATGCCATGATAGCGGGCTTGCCCCCGGTATACGGCCTTTATGCTTCATTGGTCCCCATAGTGGTTTATTCCTTTTTGGGCACTTCGAGGCAGTTGGCCATTGGACCGGTTGCCATGGATTCGCTTTTGGTGGCGGCCGGTCTTGGGGCATACCTTGCCGCCGAAGAGGAAGCCTACGTGGCCATGGCCTTGCTATTGGCCTTTATGGTGGGTAGCATTCAATTGGTATTGGGCGTTTTCCGTATGGGGTTCTTGGTCAACTTTCTTTCAAGACCGGTAATCAGCGGATTTACCTCGGCGGCGGCACTGATCATTATTCTGAGTCAGTTGAAACATCTGTTGGGTACCCCTATAGCGGGGAGCAACCGTTTTCACGAATTGTTGTACAACGCCTCGGTCAGCTTGTCGGAAACCAATTGGGTGGATCTGGCCATAGGCCTGGTCGGGATAGCCCTAATACTGGTCACGAGAAAATGGATCCCTAAAATTCCCGGGGTGCTTGCGGTGGTCGTTTTGGGGATTATGGCCGTTTACCTGTTCGACTTGCAGGCCTACGGCATCAAGGTGGTCGGTGAAATACCTACCGGGTTACCACATTTTCGGGCGCCTGAAATATCCTTGGAAAAAATCGTTGAAATGGCCCCCATTGCCGTAACCCTGGCCTTGATCGGTTATCTCGAGGCCATTTCCATAGGAAAATCACTGGAGGAAAAGAGCGGGGAGGAAACCATAGATCCCAATCAGGAACTGATAGCGATCGGCGCATCGAATTTACTGGGTTCCTTGTTCCAATCCCATACGGTAACCGGAAGTTTTTCGCGCTCGGCCATTAACGGGGAGGCAGGCGCCAAAACTACGATAGCCCTATTGTTCAGCGTGGTCATGGTCGTATTGACGCTTCTCTTTTTGACCCCCTTGTTCTATTACCTCCCCAATGCCGTATTGGCCAGTATTATAATGGTCTCGGTAGTGGGGCTGATCGATATCGCTTATCCGAAGGCCTTATGGGCCTACCGCAAGGATGAGCTGGCCATATTGTTGATTACCTTTGGAATAACCCTTTTTGTGGGCATTACCGAGGGCATACTTGTAGGGGTGCTGTTGTCGCTACTTTTAATGGTCTATAAAAGTTCGAAACCCCATTTCGCCGTTTTGGGCAAGATCAAGGGCTCCGATTACTACAGGAACGTCGATAGGTTCGGCGACGCCATTGAGGTTCGTGACGACCTGCTTATCGTCAGGTTCGACTCCCAATTGTACTTCGGCAACAAGAATTACTTTAAGAAGATGCTCTATGACTGTATCGATTCCAAGGGAGAGGGGCTGAGCGCTATCATTTTAAATGCCGAAGCCATCCATTACATCGATTCGAGCGCCGCCCAGATGTTGGTCAGGGTAATTGAAGACCTTCAGGATCGGAATTTGCAGTTTTATATCGCCGGCGCCATAGGCCCGGCCCGCGATGTGATCTTTAGCAGCCGCATTATCGATGTACTTTCGAAAGAGCACCTGTTCGTAAGCACCAAGGAGGCCGTTGATTATTTCGATCATACGGCAACACCTTCGCCCATAGGCGAAAGGGTGGCTTATCAGAACCTGCGAAGGCCGTAACCATTGTTACAGAGGGTTTCAATATGAAAAAGTACTTTTGTAGGAAGATCTAGGGTCGATAGGATCGATCTTGGCAAAAAACAGTAAAAGGAAAACTCATGAAAATAGAACAGATATATACCGGATGTTTGGCACAGGGTGCCTATTATGTCGAAAGCCAAGGGGAAGTGGCCATAATCGATCCCTTGCGCGAAGTACAACCGTATTTGAAAAGGGCAGCGGAGGACAATGCCAAGATCAAATATATTTTTGAGACCCATTTCCATGCCGATTTTGTAAGCGGCCATGTAACACTGTCAAAGAAAACGGGGGCTCCCATCGTTTACGGGCCCAATGCCAATCCGGCATTCGATGCGATTATTGCCGAAGACGGCCAGGTTTTTCAACTTGGCGACGTATCGATCAAGGTATTGCATACCCCGGGACATACCATGGAAAGTACCACCTACCTTTTACGTGATGCCGAGGGCAAAGACTATGCGATTTTCTCGGGCGACACCTTGTTCTTGGGCGATGTGGGCCGCCCCGATCTGGCACAAAAGGCAGCCGACATGACCCAAGAGGAGCTTGCGGGCACACTATACGACAGCCTACGCACGAAAATAATGCCCTTGGCCGACGATGTCATTGTATATCCGGCGCACGGGGCCGGGTCGGCCTGTGGTAAGAATATGATGAAGGAAACGGTGGATACCCTCGGCAATCAGAAAAAAGTAAACTACGCCTTGCGTGCCGATATGACCAAGGAAGAGTTCGTCGCCGAGGTTACCGAAGGCCTGATGCCCCCTCCCAAATATTTTCCCCTTAACGTAAAAATGAACAAAGAGGGATACGAGGATATTGGCGATGTACTGAGCCGGGGAACCACGGCTTTGGATCCCGAGGACTTCGAGGAAGCGGCCAATGAGACAGGGGCCATTGTCTTGGACGTAAGGCATCAAAATGATTTTGTGGCGGGCCACGTGCCACGGTCTATCTTTATCGGCCTTAACGGCGATTTCGCCCCATGGGTGGGCGCCCTTATCGCCGATACCCAACAACCCCTTCTGTTGGTATGCCCCGAAGGTAAGGAGGAAGAGGCCGTAACCCGCCTTTCCCGTGTAGGTTTCGATGGTACCATCGGCTATTTGAAAGGGGGATTTGAAGCGTGGAAGAAGGCCGGAAAGGATTTTGATACGATCACCTCACTTTCTGCCGAGGAAGTAAAAAAGAGAATGGAACACGAAAAAATCCCCGTTTTCGACGTGCGTAAAGAAAACGAGTACCGATCGGAACATGTATTGGACGCCAATAACACCCCGTTGGATTTCCTTAACGACCACATGGATGAATTTCCCGAAGACAAGGATTTTTACGTTCATTGTGCCGGGGGGTATCGATCCGTAATTGCGGCTTCCATCCTAAAAAGTAGGGGCATTCATAACTTGTTCGATATCGGCGGAGGCTTTGAGGCCCTGAAGGCCTCGGGCGTCGAGGTAACCGATTATGTTTGCCCGACCACCTTGTAAACGAGGGTTTTTTAAGGGCTAGGGACAAAGGTGAAATTGAGCTTCTTGTGCCGTAACTGATTAGTTTTAAAAGGCTTAAACGGTCTGTAAATGGTTTTACAGGCCGTTTTTTTGTGAATAAACCAGTAAAAAAGCCGATTTATTGCCAATTTTATCAATGTTAACGAAAACTTAATGGAATTGGTTTTTTTAAGATTATTTTTACTTATATTTAGTAGGAAAAGTAATACGCGGTACGCTTGCTTTGCAAGTAGTACGTTAATCGGCAATAGAATGTTGAGGGGTTTTTATACTATGGCTTCTACGCCCCCCTTATTCTTGGCGAAAACTACGGGGCCGTATTGTGGGCGTTCGAAACGTTTGGTTTAATGTATGTTCTAATAGTAGGCGAAGTGGACTTCATCATTTTATACTCTATTTTTGTAGGCATCATTTTTGTGGTGTGGATGTTCCTTGTCATCCGGATGTACAAAAAGATGAAAAAGTAAAAGGAAGGATGCCTTCTGCCCAAAATGCCGGCCTAAGAAGGGAAGTGGTAAGGCTCGGCTTCCGAGTTCACCATATTTCGGGAATTTTTTACCATATACGACTTGATAATGCTTTCGGCCTCAAGGGTGCTTTCCTGGGGCACCAAAAAAGCATCGAGGTCTTCGTGGCTACGTATGCTGGCATCCTTTTCGATAAACCCATAGCCGATATACAAACTGTTGCGAACAACGACAAAGGCCTCTTCGCCATAGGTTCTTCCTTTTTCCTTGATGATAAAATTTTCCCTTTGCGCTTTCATATGTGCAATGGCGTCCAAAACCTTCCCATTGTATAATTCGATGTTTTCCGAACCATCGCAAATTCCGTCGCAACCATCGATCCTGTAGTGCGAACAGGTGGCTACGTTTTCTTGAAGATGGCAGTATTTGGGGCACAAGCGGAACTTTTTGCAGATTTCCTCCAAGAACAGCCTACAAGTAGTCGGGCTATAGAGAACGGTAAAGGCATTTGGGGCCATCTTAAGCTTATTGTAGGCCAAATGCCTTATGCCCTTTCGGTCTTCATAGCAAAAGATGCCATAGGCCTGTATTTTTCTTTTTTGGGCTCGGTTGTATATGGGATAGTATTGTTTGATGGCCGATGACTCGATCAAAAGGGCCAAGAGCTCGCTGCCCGAAAGTTCAAAATCGATATCGGCCGTTTCGGCGCACAAACGAACCTCCTTGCCCGATTTGTCATAGAAATGGCCAAGCACCCTTTTTTTGATATTTATGGCCTTGCCCACATAAATGATCTTCCCTTTGGCGTCCTTGAAATAATAAACCCCGGGCTTTTCGGGTAAGCGCTCAAAGGCATCGCGGGGCAACGCGGCCGGCAAGGTAGCTTCTTGTGAACGCGCGTTCAAGAAAACCTTGAATACCTGTTCGGCCCCCTCGGTACGCAATAGTTTTTCAAACAACAGGGTAGTGGCATGGGCGTCGCCCCGTGCCCTGTGCCTGTCGGTAAGCGGAATGTTCAGGGCCGAGCAAAGTTTGCCCAAGCTATAGGAATGGTAACCGGGCAATAGCTTGCGCGATAGGCGGACGGTGCACAGCTTTTTCCTTACAAACTCCAGCCCGACTCCCTTAAGCTCGTTCTTTATGATGTTATAATCGAAATTGACACTGTGGGCCACGAAGATACTCCCTTCGGTTATGCGCATAATATCGGGGGCAATCTCGCCGATAGTCGGGGCATTTCGAACCATATCGTTATCGATACCCGTTAATCGAGTGATAAAGTAGGGTATTTCACATCCGGGGTCGACCAAGGTGGTAAACTCGTCCACGATCTTATGACCGTCGTACTTGAAAATGGAAATTTCCGTAATCTTGTTTCCCTTGATGCCGTTTCCGGTAGTTTCTATGTCGACAATACAGTACAATAGCGGCTTTTTGAACTCGGTGTTTAAAGTTAGGTTAAAGTTTTTTCGCTACAAAAATAGTTGATGTATATCGGAGAAATACGGGTGTTTGTGTATTTTTAGACATTTACCGTTCGTGCCGGGGTTTTTTGCCAATGCCCGTCCCTTTTTACGGTGGGGCGGTAGGGGGTAAGTCCGGTCACAGCGGCAAAATTCCCTTTCGACGTTAAGGGGCAAAGTTGGCATCTTGCCAACACAATACTCACTAATTAAGCTATAATCATCGGTATGAACAAGTGTATAACCCTGTATCTTATGTTGTTGGCCTTGGTGCTTTTCTCCTGCGAATCGGAAGAAGTCGAAGAGCTTCCGCCCAATATTGTATTGTTTTTGGTCGATGATATGGGATGGCAAGACACCTCGGTGCCCTTTTACTCCGAACGGACGGCCCTTAACGAGCGCTATCATACCCCGAATATGGAGAAGCTGGCCGCCCAAGGCATGAAATTTACACAGGCCTATGCCACTCCGGTATGTTCGCCGACACGCGTGAGTTTGATTACGGGTATGAACGCCGCCCGGCACCGCGTGACGAATTGGACACTTCGAAAAGACTCGATACAGCCCATGGAAAAGAACCACGACTCCCTTCAATTTCCGGAGTGGAACGTTAATGGGGTGAGTCCGGTGGCAGGGGACCCGAAAAGTGTACAGGCCATGCCCTTGCCCCAGGCCTTGAACGATATGGGCTACTATACCGTTCATGCGGGAAAGGCCCATTTTGGGGCCATAGGTACGCCGGGCGAGGATCCCTTGAACCTGGGGTTCGATGTCAATATTGCCGGCCATGCGGCCGGGGCTCCGGGAAGTTATCTGGGGACCGAAAACTTCGGGAACGGCAAACCCGATAGGGAAATATGGGCGGTACCCGGGTTGGAAGACTACCACGGCAAAGAGGTCTTTCTTACCGAGGCCCTTACCCAAGAGGCCCTTAAGGCCTTGGATTCGGTCGTTGCCACCCAACAGCCCTTTTTTCTGTACATGGCCCACTATGCCGTACACACGCCCATTATGGGCGATGCGCGTTTCGTGCAAAAATATTTGGAAAAGGGCCTCGACAGTACCGAGGCCAAGTATGCCTCAATGATCGAGGGCATGGATAAAAGCCTGGGCGATATAATGAAGTACTTGGAAAGGAAGGATATTGCGGGGAATACGGTGATCCTTTTTATGTCCGACAATGGCGGGCTCAGTGCCCACGCCCGTGGCGGGGAGCCCCATACCCATAACCTCCCCCTATCCAGTGGCAAGGGTTCCGTACGCGAAGGCGGTATTCGGGAACCCATGCTGGTCAAATGGCCCGGTAAGGTAGAGCCGGCCAGCGTATCCGATTATCAGGTAATCATCGAGGATTTTTACCCTACTATTTTGGAAATGGCCGGAATCGACAGTCTCGATACGGTGCAAAAAATAGACGGACAAAGCTTTGTTCCCGTACTGAAAGGGGAGAAGGAATACGATGGTATGCGCACCTTGGTATGGCATTACCCCAATGAATGGGGACCCTCGGGGCCGGGTATTGGTGCAACAAGTGCCATACGCAAGGGCGATTATAAATTGATCTATTACCACTTAGATCAACATATGGAACTCTTTAACCTTAAGGAAGATATCGGTGAGACCAAGAACCTGGTGGAAACCGATACCATAAAAGCCAAGGAATTGGCACGTAACCTTTCCGATTATTTAAAGGACGTGGATGCACAGATGCCCATTTTAAAGACGACCGGAGAGGTTGTACCTTACCCTATCGAACTGTTTTCGGATGGCAGTTCGGAAAGGGAGTAGCCCCGGCGGCCGGAAATAGAAAAGACCCCCTAAAAAAAAAGGCCGATTTAACTCGGCCTGTTCGTTTTCGGGCAGGGGGTACCGCTAGGCGCTGGCGACCAATGCCTTTTTACTGTCTTGATAGGTCTTGGGGCTGCAGTTGTACCTTCTTTTAAAAATTTTTGAAAAGTAACTTCTGCTCGATAGTCCAACGGTATACACAATTTCCGAAATGTTCATGTCGGTGGTCGAGATCAGGCGCTCTGCCGTGTTCAATCTTTCGTTGCGTATAAAATCGGAAACCGTTTTGCCGTGCAACAGCTTAAAGCCTTCTTGAAGCTTGCTGGCCGAAAGTCCGCATTCGGTGCAAATCGATTTGATCGAATATTGGATTTCCGGGTATTGTTCGATTTTTCTGGAGACTTCCTTGATGCATTTGAGCTCGTATTGGGTAAGGGAACCCGTGGGAGTCTTTTCGTTTTCAAGGTCAGATTTGATATGTTCGATCTCCATGGCCAGGGTCAAGTTCAAGATGCCTTCTATCAGAAGTTTCTTTACCAGCCCTTCCTGCCTGATTTTTTCTATCTGTGCCAATTGCTCGCCGATGCGCAGGTTGTAGGTGCCGAAATATCGGATCGGCGTGTCTTGTTCCTTTCCGTGGGAGAAGAGTTGGAACATACTTTCTTTTAAGCTTTTGGGTAGTGTGCCCTCAATATCCGAAGTACTGTCTACCGCCCTGATAATACATAGTTTTACCTTTTGATTGCTCGGAAAAATGAGTTCGTTGGTGTGTTGGGTAGCGCCCATTATGGCCGTCTGAAACTCGTCTAGGAACAATTTGTCCCTATAGTCTTGAAACCTTTGGTACAGGTGACCTTTCAAGCAGTACATAAAGTATAGGGGTTTTAGCGGACTGGGGTCGTTGGCCATGCGAAAATCTTCCGCAAAGCACACATCGTACTGAAGGTATGAGAGACCACCTTCGAGGGTAATGCCCTTAATGGTTCCGGTACCGTGATCGTTATCGAATTGCAGCACGCGTTCGTTGCCCGATACGGTAATCGAACCGCCCAAGTAGAGGTTGATCGTGTTTAGATTTTTTTCCAAGGAAAGCGAATGTAGTGTAAGTGTTCTCATGTGCAATTATTTTGTGGTTGAATGTATAGGGAACCAAAGGGGCATTGAAACGCTGTTCTTGTGCAAAAGGGATAAACCTTGTTTTTTCGGCCGGTTCCCTTAACAACGGGGTAAAGGCAATGCCCATTTGGGTTGTTGACAAATATGGGATATTCTACCGTCCGGACCTTTACAGAATTTTTTGGTTCTGTTATATAATTGTGGGATGGGGAGTAGGCCGGCCTAGCTAAAGGGGAGCAATATTTCGAAAGTGGTACCTTGGCCCGGGTGGCTTTGGGCGCTAATATGGCCCCGGTGGTTTTCGACGATTTTTTTACAGATGGCCAGGCCTAGGCCCGTACCGGTATAGGCGTGTTTTTCGTGAAGTCGTTCAAAGAGTTTGAATATTTTTTGGCTTTGTTGCTGTTCAAACCCGATACCATTGTCCTTGACGCTCAAACGCAGGTACCTCGATTTGGGCAGATTGAGGTCGGGGTCGATTTTTTTAGCTTCCACAATTTCGTACGTCACCTGTATTTGGGGTGCAACGTCTGGCTTTTTGTACTTAAGCGAATTGGATATCAAGTTGCTGAACAACTGCTCCAGCTGAAAGTCGGTACCGTGTACGGCAGGTAGGTCCGGTACGGTGATTTCGGCCCCGGTCTCTTGAATACGTTCCGAATAATCGTCCAGCACCTTTTGAAAAACATGGTTCAGGTTGACCTTGATGGGTGCGCTCAATTCTTCGGATATTCGCGAATAAGAGAGTAGGTTGCGGATCAAGAGCTGCATGCGGTTCGCCGAATCCTCGATTTTGGCCAAGTATCTTTGTCCTTTATCGGAAAGGTTGTTCCGGTCGAACTCGGAGAGCCGGCTGATGAACATTTGGATTTTTCTCAGGGGTTCTTGCAGGTCGTGGCTGGCCACACGGTTAAACGATTCCAGTTCGGCATTGGTTCTTTTTAAGGCCCGGTTCTTCAATTTCAGGTTTTGCTCGTTCTTGGTCTTGTCGGTTATGTCGCGAATGACCCCGACCATGTACGAGCGTCCGTCTTTTTCAATAAAATGGACCATGGAGGCCATATATCGCATCTTGCCCTCCTTGGTCTTAATTTTGTATTTGCTCTTTACCTGTTTTTTTTGTTTCAGGGCTTCAACGTCCATGTCTTTTAAGCGTTTGGCCTCGCTTGGTTTTAAAAAGGAGAGGAACCTGTCGAACGAGGGTTCGAATTCGCCCGGTTTGTAGCCGAACAGGCGGTAGGCATTATCGGAGTACTCCATTTCACCACTGTCGATGTCTAAATTGAAACTACCGATCCCCGCAATTCTTTCGGCATTGTTAAGGATGGTGTTCTGTACCTTCAAGGCATCCTTGGAGCGCTGTAACTCCTTTTCGGCCTCTTTTCGAAGTGTAATGTCTTGCGATAGGATGGTAACGCCATCATCCAACTTTACAATTTCGTTGCAGAAAATAAAATGGCCTTTGGGCAAATGGTATTCCCGTTCTACCTCGATGGGTTCCCCGGTCTCGATAACTTTATTGTACACGTCCCAATCGCCGTTTTTCAGTAAGAAGGGATATACTTCCGAAATTAGTTTTCCTTGAAGTTCGGTAGAGGGGCGCCCCATCAATTCAATAATTTTCTCATTGGTATAGGCAATCTTAAAATCGATGATCTGGCCCTGGTCGTTTCTTACCGCCTCAAAATAGCTGATGATGTATTGAAAGGAAGAGACAAGATTGGTCAAAAAGCCCGATGTCTGGGCGAGTTCCTTGTTTTGGGCCTCGAGCTGGGTGTTGAGGTCCAAGAGCTTGCGCTCGGCGATTCTTTCGGTTGTGGTATTGCGTACCGTGGTCGCCACGCCATTGTTTAAGGGTGAGGCCGTGGTATGCAACCATATTCTTTCACCCTCTACGAAGTAGTCCGTTTCCAAGGTAAGGGTCCGCTTTTCTTCAATGGCGGTCCTCAACAGGTCAACATGTTCCTTTTTGGCCAAAAACGGAAAAACGTCGGAGAATTTCTTGCCTATGGCTTCCTTGTGGGCCACCTTTAGGTCTTGCCGATCTTTGGCATTGGTATATCCGATTTTGAAGTCTACGATCCTTTGTGCCTTATCCCTAATGGGCTCGTAGAAATTGATAATGTTATCGGTGTTGTCGAGGATGTTGCGAAGAAAACCGCCGGTGGTATCCATTTGTTTGCGGTCGCTATTTATTTTGGTGAAGGCGAACATAAGGATCCCCAGGGCGAAGAGGGCGGAGTACAGGATATGGGTGGGGGTAAGTACAACGTGCGATTCGTATTGGCTTCTTCTGGTCTTGAGCATGGCCCGCTCCGCTCCGATCATGGCCTTTTGTATGGCCTCCAAACTATCCCTTACCCTTTCGATCCGGTGTATTTTTTCGCTGAGCGCCTTTGATTGAAGTATGTTCCTGGCGGTTTCCTCTTCGATCGATTGAAGTTGTTCAAAAAGCTGTTCGCTGAACAAGGGCACCTTTTTAAGGCGCGACAACTGCTCTTTGTTGTCGCCCATCAGCAATTTGAGCTTGTTCAGGTTGAGGTTGCTTTCGGATATATAGTCTTTTATGGGGGCCAGGTAGGTGCTGTCACCGGTGATCAGATACTGCACGCCCGCCGCCTGCGTACTGGTGTAGTTGGCAAACAATAAGTTTATTTCACTGATCGTGTTTTGGGTACGGGATACCAGTTCGGTCGATTTTCGCAGGGCCGAGTTCTGCTGAAAGGAGGCATAGGAAATATAGAATAGTACGATAACGGCAACCAATAAAAGCAAAACGTAGGGCAGGATACCCGTCTTGGTCTTACCGACATTGCCTAAATTAGCCATGTGCTGGGGTTAAATTCGGAACAAAAAGTTGGCTTTGTCCATTTCATTTTCTTCGTACTGCCAATTTCGTTTTACCACCTGGGCAATGGTTTTTTTGAGCTCCTCGAATTTGTTGGGCTTGTTGATATAGATATTGGCACCGTTCACAAAGGTTTCTTCGATATCCCTTTCCGATGACGAGGTCGAGTAAATGGCGACCACCAAGT
Organism: Pseudozobellia thermophila; assembly: GCF_900141855.1. Taxonomy (GTDB): domain Bacteria; phylum Bacteroidota; class Bacteroidia; order Flavobacteriales; family Flavobacteriaceae; genus Pseudozobellia; species Pseudozobellia thermophila. The sequence continues at coordinate 65,584 of NZ_FQYU01000009.1, read as the reverse complement.
TTTCAAGTTCCGGATTGCTTCTAATGTTTTTTAGGCATTCGAATCCGTCCATGACGGGCATGTTCAGATCGAGAAAGATCAATTGGGGCAATTCCGCTTCCGGACGGTTTAAAAAATTCAACAGTTCCTGTCCGTTGTTAAACTCCTGTAAGTCGGTATCGAGTTCGATTTCCTGCAACGCATCGGAAAAAAACATTCGATCGTCTTCATCGTCGTCAACAAGCACTACCTTCATGGGTTTAGTACTCATAGGTTTTTGGTTTTGAGGTTTCTTTTTTCCAGTATGCGCAAAAAGGCGGTAGGCGTTAATCCGGTAACCTTCTTAAACTGACCGGACAAATGGGCCACACTGCTGTAATCCAATTTAAAGGCAATCTCGGTGAGGCTCATGTCCCCAGCGATAATTAGCCGTTTGGCATATTCGATTTTACGCAATATAATGAAATTCTCGATCGAGGTATAAGTTTCTTCTGAAAATAGGTTCGACAGATACGAATAGGAATAGCCTAACTTTTTGGATAGGTAAACCGATGTGGTAAACTTGCGCATGTCTCCCGAGTAAACGAGCTCTTCGACCGCCTTTTTTATATCGTTGACTATATCGTTCTTGCCTGTTTCCGATAGGCTAATGCCATAGGGGGCCAAAGCCTTGTTTATTTCCGTAAGCAATGCCGGGGAAACCTCTGTTTCGACCACGAGATGGCCCAAGGCATTAAATGAAAATGCGATACGCATTTCCTTAAGCCGTTCGGATACTACCTTTTGGCATACTTGCTTGGGAATGTAGTCGAGACGAAATTTCATGGCATATGGTACGGGTAGGAGCCCTGTGCCCAAATATAGAAAGATTACTTGTTCAAATAACGATGGGGGCACAATTATGGCGGTTATGGGCCTTGGAAAATAGACATGGCCCTGCCCGATCTAAGGGACGGATAAAAAGAAAGGTAGGTATACCTCGTCTTGGGAAGACCGAGGCACGGCGATGGACCAATGATCGGAAAAGTAGAAACGAAGGGCAAGGGGAATCCTTTAAAGCCAATGACAATGGACCTTTGCTGTAGGTTGGCATTATTGCGCGTCGACCTGGGGCACTTCCTTAAAAAAATCGGCGGTATCCGTATCCGCATGGGGTCCATAGGCCATTAAAAAAAGACCTTTGATACCGTCGTTTGTCCGCAGTACGTAAAGTATGGAAAGGTCGGAGGGGTTGCTCATACCTTCATAGCGGTGTTCTTCGACGATACGCAGGTCAGTGGGCGCGTATTTTTTCTTGGTCTCCGTGTCGATAAGGCTTCCCGAACCGTACCGGAATTGATGGGTGAAGCCCTCGGCCTCGTACTGGTGTATAAGGTCTTTTTCGTGTTTTGCGTAATTTTCCATGATTTCTAATTTATAGGGGTTGAAAAAACGGATTTCCTCTTAGAAAAAATCCGTTTGCGTACTTCTTGTAATAAAAAGGACTTGATCTTAGTTGTCGTCAACTGCGTCTTCGACTTCGTCCTTAACGTCTTCGGCGCCCTCTTCGATATCGTCACCGACTTCATCCATGGTGTCCTCGATTTTTTCACCGGTCGATTTTTCTTCCCTACAACTGTTAAAAGCGCTTAGGGAAAATAGTAGGGCACATAGGGTTAATAGGTAAAAGGCTGATTTTTTCATACTGTTCAATTTTAGGGTTAGGGATTAAAGGATGTTGCTTGTGTTTCCTGATACATCTCATATTCTTTTTCTTCCCATAAATAGGGAGATAACGAACAATACAAGAAATATAAAGAACAAGATTTTGGCTATACTGGCGGCGCCTGCGGCTATACCACCGAAACCAAAAATTGCGGCCACAATGGCCAAAATGACAAAGATAACTGTCCAACGTAACATAATTTTTCTGTTTTTGGGTTAATAAAAACCTGGTCTTGCCAGAGGCGGACCAAGCTATTGCTATGATGTAAAGATGCGAAAAGCATCCTCCCCGGCTTGACCGTATCAAATTCAAAATTGACCCATCTAAAGGGGGCTTGTGATTTTTCGGCCGCAAGGAACCGATTGGGGGCAAACCCTTGATATGAAGGGAAGTAGAAGGGGGAGCCTGGCTATTGCGCAAAGAAAAAGGCACCGGAATTTCGGTGCCCGTAACCTTGGGTATCGTTTGTTTTACGAGAGATCTTCCAATTTTTCGATGGTGTCGAGCCCGTTTTCGATTTTATGCTTTTGGCGGGCGAGTAGAACTTTGGTGCTGTTCGGTAGGCTCGTGTCTTGCATGACCTCTTCATATTCGCTGATAGCGGCCTTTTCTCCCTTAATGGCCTCTTCGAGCATGGCTTCTTCCGAATCGGCGGCGAAGAAATTCTTGAGGTCCATCCACGACCTGTGCACCTTGCTGGTAAAACTGTCGCCCTTGTCTATTTCTTGACCGAACTGTTTGATCTCGGCCTTCAGTTCATGTCCGAAATCATAGCGTTCTTGGGCCTTTCTTTGAAAATACCCCTTCAGGGTTATGCTTTCAACGTTTTCCGCTGCTTTTTTAAACCCTTTTTCGGCATCGTATGTCTTTTCCAAAAGGTCATTGAGTTTACTTCCGATTTTTTCAGTATACGTATTCATGTTTCTATTTATTTAAAGTTAACGGTACGTTTTTTTTGAGGACCTGTACCGCGTGCGGTCCTGTGTCTGTGCCGGGTTCAAAAGCGGCACTAAGAAATTGATGGGTTGGTCCGATATTCAGAGGATGTATTGCTTTGCCCTAGGCTAGGGCATCGCACCGTGGTAAGAACTATCGTTCTTTTTCCATGTGCCTTTCATAGGCTTTGGCCAAACTTTCCTTGTTTGTTTCGGAAAGCACCTTTCCCGCTATCTGGAAAACCTCGTGCTCTTCCTCGTCCAAATGGTGTTCTACCTTCTCTTGTAATTCCTTGGCGATCTTTAACCACGCCGAAGACGAATACTCCGTTTCTTCCAAGCGTTCGATGAGCTCATCGATTTCGTGATGCTCGGCTATGCTGTGCCTTGCTTTTTCCTGTGTTTTGTCGCTGTCTATAAGGGGTTTGTAGAAATAGCGCTCTTCGGCATCGGCATGGGATTCAAGCTCCTTTTTCAGTTCTTTGAAAATGGAATCCCTTTGCGCCGTGTCGCCCGACGTATCAACGAGTTTATCGAGCAACTTGCGTTGGATATCGTGATCTTGTCTAAGTGCTTCGAAAATGTTCATGGTCCTTGGTTTTTGGTGAATTTGATACGATCAGGGATAAAATGGCCCCGGCGTTGAACCGGGACCATCTTACATCCAAACCAAACTACTTTTCATCTATGTCGACAAATGTAAGGACCGGCCACCATCGGTTTTTGCTCAATCGAAGAATAGCTTGACTGTAAATGGAAATTCGGGCTGTCCTGGATCGATAGGGCGCGCATTTTTGTTGAATGCGCCCAAGACCTCGACGGGGAACAAAGCCGCGAAAGGATGGAACCGCAGGCTTTGGGTTGGGCGGTCGCAACGGGAAGGCCGTAGGAGCAAGGCGCGACACCGTTTATCCAAGTTATGAATAAGGGGCTTAGCTATTGGGGGTAGGACGAACACAAAAAGTGAACAGCCGGAATGTTTTCCCTTCATTTATTTAACTGTTTTTAACAGTATGCCATTTGCGGACTATGGGAACATATTATAATTTCGGCCTCCAAATGAGGACTATCTTCGGAAAATACCTGGTTCTACTTTTCGTCGTCTTATTCAATTTGGGAGGCCTAGGGCATCCGAATACATTTGGCGCTGACCAAGCAAACGGGCCCACCGCTTTTACCTTAGACCGATTTCAAGAACACGGTCATCTGAGTAGGGGGCATAATGCAGAGATTTCCGAAGGTATATGCGACCGAATCTTTCACAATATCATAGCTGAAATCAACAATCCTCAAAAAAAGGAGGAAAGCGGCGAAGTTTCAGACGATTCCCCTTTACAGAAATATTCTTCGGGCGGCTTTTTGGCCGTCTTTTTTTATGCCCGTTTGTCGGCCATGCTGCATGGCAAATTAAAGCACTTTTCCCACCAAGATATTTTTTCCTTTTATCCGCCCTTTAGGCGGTACATCAGGTTCGAGGTGTTTCGGATCTGATTCTTGTTTTTTGCGGCCTGTTTCCCCGTCCAGGTCGATTCGTACCACACGTAGTTTCTAGGAATTTCATTATGCAAGGCAATCGGCTCGCGATTGGCTTGACCTAGCTATAAATAATTTTTACACACCAAACATTTTAAACCATTTAGCCCATGAGGACATTTTCTATGTTCATAGGCTTGTATGTGCTGTTGGCACTTACGGGCTGTGAACCCAAAACCGGTAAAGAGAAGGAAACAAGCAAATTTTTAGTCACCAGTCCGATAATAAAGGACACTTCCGTAACGAAGGATTACGTCGCCCAGATACACTCGATAAGGCATATAGAGATCCGGGCCTTGGAAAAGGGGTATTTAAAGGAAATATACGTCGATGAGGGTCAGTCCCTTAAAAAGGGGCAGCGCATGTTCGCCATTATGCCCAATGTATACCGCGCCGATTTGGAGAAGGCCGAGGCCGAGGCCAAAATAGCCGATATAGAGTTGCGGAATACCAAATTACTGGCCGATGGGAACGTCGTTTCGCAGAACGAACTGGCCTTGGCCAAGGCCAACCTTGAAAAGGCCATGGCCGAGGTATCACTGGCCAAGACCCATTTGGGCTTTACCGACATTAGGGCCCCGTTCGATGGAATCATGAACCACCTGCACGCCAGGGAGGGAAGCCTTTTGGACGAGGGGGAACTTCTGACCACCTTGTCCGACAACAGCAAGATGTGGGTGTATTTCAACGTGCCCGAGGCCGAGTATCTCGATTATATCACCAGTTCCGATAAGGGGGACAACAAGGAGGTGAACCTGCTGTTGGCCAATAACAAGGTATTTGACCAGTCCGGGGTGATCGAGATTATCGAGGCCGAATTCAACAATGAGACCGGTAATATCGCCTTTAGGGCAACCTTCCCCAATCCCGATGGCATTCTGCGCCACGGCGAAACGGGCAGTATCCTGATGAAGGTGCCCTTTAAGGACGCCTTGCTCATACCCCAAAAAGCCACGTTCGAGGTCTTGGACAAGAAATATGTCTTTGTCGTAGGCTCCGACAACGTAGTGCACCAAAAGGAAATCACGGTCACGGGCGAGATGCCCCAATTGTTCATGGTCGGCAAAGGCCTTGACGAAGGCGACAAGATCATTCTAGAAGGTATTCGAATGGTCAAGGACGGCCAAGAGGTAGCGACCGAATTCGTAGCGCCGACCAAGGTGTTTTCAGAGCTGAACCTATACGCAGATTAACAATAACCAAATACCTAGACTATGTTTAAGAAATTTATACATCGACCCGTATTGGCTATTGTAATATCGGTCATTATCGTGTTTACAGGCTTATTGGCCATCAAACAACTGCCCGTTTCCCAGTTTCCGGAAATAGCGCCTACGACCGTAAATATTTTTATAGCCTACCCCGGGGCCAGTTCGGACGTGTTGGTAAATTCAACATTGATTCCATTGGAGACCGCCATCAACGGTGTCCAGGGCATGCGCTATGTGGCTTCGGATGCCACAAGTGCGGGGGAGGGAACCATCCGCGTGATCTTTGAACCGGGCACCGACCCGAACCAGGCCGTGGTCAGGGTAAAGACCCGGGTAGACCAGGTGATGCCCTTGCTACCGGAACTGGTACAGCGCGAGGGGGTCGTGATCACCCCGATCCAGCCCAGTATGCTCATGTACGTCAACCTGTATAGCGATAGACCGGAAGACGACGAATTGTTCCTGTACAACTATGCCTATACCAAAATTGTCCCTGAAATACAGCGTATCAACGGTATTGCCAGTGCCAAGATTTTGGGAAGCCGAAAATTTGCCATGCGGGTCTGGTTGAAGCCCGACCGTATGCGGGCCTACAATGTTTCTGCCGAAGAGGTACTCGAGGCAATGGAAGACCAGAGTATCATAGCCCGGCCCGGTAGGCTCGGGCGCAGCTCGGGCAAGAAGGCCCAGGCCTTGGAGTACGTACTTACCTACGAAGGCAGGTATAACGAGCCTGAACAGTACAAAGACATTGTCATTAGGGCCAATGATGAGGGTGAGCTGCTTAAACTGCAGGATGTGGCCGATGTGGAGTTGGGTAGCGAATTCTTCGATATTTATTCCAATTTGGACGGGCATCCTTCCGCATCCATCGTTCTAAAGCAGACGGTCGGTAGCAACGGTAAGGATGTTATCGATGCCGTTAAGTCGAAGCTTAAGGAGCTCAAGGTCGATTTGCCGCCGGGAATGGACTACAAGGTGAGTTACGATGTTTCCAATTTTTTGGATGCATCCATCGAACAGGTACTGCATACGCTCAGGGATGCGTTTATACTCGTGGCCATAGTGGTCTTCCTGTTCTTGGGCGATTGGCGCTCTACCCTGATCCCGATAATTGCCGTACCGGTTTCCTTGATCGGGTCGTTCTTTATCATGCAGCTGTTCGGCCTGTCGATCAATTTGATAACCCTCTTTGCCTTGGTCTTGGCCATTGGTATTGTGGTTGATAATGCCATAGTGGTGGTCGAGGCGGTGCACGTTAAGATGGAAGAGGAAAACTTGACCCCGTACAAGGCCTCATCGGAGGTATTGGGCGAGATCGGGGGAGCCATCGTGGCCATCACCCTGGTCATGGTATCGGTATTCATACCTATTTCCTTTATGTCGGGGCCCGTTGGCGTTTTCTACCGCCAGTTTTCCATTACCATGGCCGGTTCGATCGTAATTTCGGCGGTGGTCGCCCTTACACTTACCCCCGTGCTTTGTGCCATGATGCTCAAAAACAATCACGGAAAACCCAAGCGAAAGACGCCCATAGACCGATTTATCGATTGGTTCAACAAGGGGTTCGAGCGTTTGACGGGGCATTACGTTGGGGTGCTGAACAAAATAGCGGCGCGGCGAATAGTGACTTTTGGAACCTTGATCGCCTTTTGTGTCGGGATCTTCTTGACCAACGAATCCCTCCCGGCCGGATTTATACCCAATGAAGACCAGGGAATGATCTATGCCGTTATCCAAACGCCCCCGGGAGCGACCTTGGAGCGAACCGATGAAGTGGCCCGCAAACTGCAGCGGATTTGTGAGGAGATGGACGGGGTGGAGTCGGTTTCGTCCTTGGCGGGATATGAGATCATGACCGAAGGGCGGGGCTCAAATGCCGGTACCTGCCTAATTAACCTGAAACCCTGGTCGGAACGGCATCATTCGGTACACGAGATCATGGAGGAACTGGAAGAGGAAACCAAAGACCTGGGGGCCGTAATCGAATATTTTGAACCACCAGCGGTTCCGGGCTTTGGGTCTTCCGGTGGTTTTGCCATGCGTTTGTTGGACAAGACGAACAGTACCGACTACCATGCTTTCGAGAAGATAAACAACGATTTTATGAAGGCCTTGGGCGAACGAAAGGAACTGACCGGCCTCTTCACGTTCTATTCGGCCAATTATCCACAGTACAGGCTAAAGATCAATAACAAGATAGCCATGCAGAAAGGGGTCAGTATCGGCAAGGCGATGGAGAACCTCAACATTTTGATCGGTAGTACCTACGAACAGGGCTTTATCAAATTCGGACGCTTTTTTAAGGTGTATACCCAGGCCGCTCCCGAATATCGGGCCTTGCCAACGGACCTCGATAAGCTGTTCGTTAAGAACGAGGAAGGTGAAATGGTACCGTATTCGGCCTTTATGTCCATGGAGAAACGCTTGGGACCCAACGAGCTTACGCGCTATAACCTGTACAATTCGGCGGCCATCAACGGTCTCCCCGCTGCGGGTTACACCACTGGCGATGCGATCAAGGCCATTAAGGAAGTAGCCGAGGAAACCCTGCCCAGGGGCTATGATATCGCCTGGGAAGGCCTTTCTTACGACGAGGCCAATAGGGGGAACGAATCGTTGTACATTTTTATGGTCGTGCTCGTGTTTGTCTATTTTGTGCTGGCCGCCCAGTACGAAAGTTTTCTCTTGCCCTTTGCCGTGATCCTCTCGTTGCCCGTTGGGGTCTTCGGATCCTTTGCCCTGTTGAAAATGATGGGACTTGCCAATGATGTATACGCGCAGATCGGGGTAATCATGCTCGTCGGCCTTTTGGGCAAAAATGCCGTTCTGATCGTGGAGTTCGCCGTTCAGAAGCACAGGCAGGGCGCTACCGTTCTCGAAGCGGCCATCGAGGGGTCCAAGGCTCGGTTCAGGCCTATTTTGATGACCTCTTTTGCCTTTATCGCCGGTTTGGTCCCCTTGGTGGTGGCATCCGGGGCAGGGGCCATAGGCAACCGAACCATAGGGGGGTCGGCCATGGGCGGTATGCTCATCGGAACCATCTTTGGCGTATTGGTGATCCCCGGGCTCTACTTCGTTTTTGCCAAAATGGCCGAAGGCCGAAGTTTGATCAAGGACGAATCCTTCGAACCGATTTCGGAAGAGCTGATGCGGGCCAGTGAAGGGGAGAGCAAGACCATGGCCCGCCTGAACGAGATCAAGAAACTTTTAAAAAAACTGACCAAAGGAAAGAAAGATGAAAAATAAGATAAAAGTATCCATTGACAAGTACAAGGGGGGCGCCATGGGCTTCCTCCTTGTTCTGGCCTTACATTCGTGTATTTCGACCAAACAGGTAAGGGAGCCGAGTACTTCGTTACCTGACAGCTATGATGGCACGGTGGTGTCCGACTCGGTCAATTCAGCCGACCTGAACTGGAGGGAGTTTTTCTCCGATCCCTATTTGGTCGCCCTTATCGATACGGCCTTGGTCAACAATCAGGAGCTGAATGTAATGCTACAGCAGATCGAGGTGGCCCGAAGTGAGGTAAAGGCCCGAAAAGGGGAATACCTGCCCTTTGTCGGCGTGCAGGCGGGTGCCGAGGTCGAAAAGGTCGGGGAGTACACCCGTGACGGGGCCGTTGAGAAAAACCTGGACATAAAGGACGGGGAGGAGTTTCCCGAACCCCTCACCGATTATTCGGCGGCCTTGGTGGCCTCGTGGGAACTCGATGTGTGGAAAAAACTGCGCAACTCGAAAAAGGCGGCCGTAATGGAGTATTTGGCAACGGTAGAGGGCAAGAACTTTATGCTCACCAACCTGATCTCGGAAATTGCCGATACCTATTACGAGCTGTTGGCCCTCGACAACGAGCTGGCCATAATCGACCAGAACTTGGCCATCCAAGAAAACGCCCTTCATATGGTCAGGCTGCAAAAGCAGGCCGCCCGTGCCACGGAATTGGCGGTGCGAAGGTTCGAGGCCGAAGTGCTCAAGAACAAAAGCCATCGGTTCGAGGTAAGGCAGCAACAGATCGAAACCGAAAACAAGCTTAGTTTTCTGATCGGGAGCAAACCCCACCACATCGAACGTCATGCCGATCGCTTTATCGAAAGTGAAACGGACACGCTCTATACGGGCTTGCCGGCCCAATTGCTTCAGAACCGACCTGATATCAGGCAGGCCGAGTATGAGCTACAGGCCGCCCAATTGGACGTCAAGGCGGCCCGGGCCAATTTTTACCCTTCGATCGGCATCAAGGCCGGCGTGGGCCTTCAGGCCTTTAAGCCCAAGTTTTTGACCTCTACCCCCGAATCATTGGTATATTCGGCGGTGGGCGACATAGTCGGGCCCTTGATCAATAGAAACGCCATCAAGGCCGAATACAACGCGGCCACCGCACAACAGTTGCAAGCGGTCTACGAGTATGAAAAGGCCATTTTGCAAGGCTATATCGAAGTAAGCAACCAATTGGCGAACATCGATAACCTGAGAAAAAACTATGAACTAAAGACCCAACAGGTAAAGGCCTTGACCGAATCGATCGAGCTGTCGACCCGCCTCTTCCAATCGGCAAGGATCGAATACATCGAGGTCTTGTTGACCCAAAGGGAGGCGCTCGAGTCGAAGATGGAACTCGTCGAGACCAAGAAAGAACAAATGATAGCCCGGGTGCACATGTATAGGGCCCTAGGGGGAGGATGGAGTTCATAGGGCCATGAAAGCCAAACTTCCTGGCCAAGGGACCAAGGAAAAAGATAGAATGTTTATATTTAGGTTTGACTAGATATGAACATCCTTAAGTAACTGAAAATGATTTTGAAAGCGACCCTATTGTTTGCCCTTGTGGCGATGGCCCTTCCTATCCCGGTAAAGGCCCAGGAAGCCCCTGCCGACTATGGTTATGTGCAGGCGGCACAGCCCCGGCCCGTAAAGCGCTATTGCCAGACCCTGCAACTGAAAGACGATCCCGAATTGATAGCGGAGTACGAGAAGTGGCACCGGTCGGACAACATTTGGAAGGAGATTACCGACGGACTAAGGGAAGTAGGGGTGATCGATTCGGAGATTTACAGGCATGGTACGCTTTTGGTCATGATCTTGACGGTACCGGCCGATTTTGATTTTCAGGTACAAATGGGAAAATTGGCCCAATTGCCCCGCCAAGCGGAGTGGGAAGAGCTTATGGCCAAGTACCAGGCTTCCGATCCCAATGCGGCCTCAAGCGAAAAATGGGTGCAAATGAAGCGGGTCTTTAAGTTGCCCCCACAGGATTAAAAGTCTATGTAGGGTTGTTGTTATAAGAAAAGAGGGCGGTTTTTTTTGACCGCCCTCTTTTATAGATGCAATTGTTCCCCACAAACAATCATCCAAACTTATGATAATACCAAATTCGGGTTATTCTACCACATTATTTGGTCCTTTCACAAAAAGAATTAGTGCAAAAAATAAAGGGCACATGGGTTCCAGGTCCGCTACTTGACCCTTTTCGGAGGGGACGAGATCAAAAATTTCATACGCTTCCAAAAGAGGATGGCGGTGACGTTGGTGGGTTTTGAAAGGTCGGCCAGCAAACGGAGGTTCCGCTTAAATTGCAGAAATTCCGCATGGCCCAGGGAATTCTCGCTAATGGGATAATAGGCCATGCCCCAATCGGGAAAATTGCGTTCGGTAATCTCATCTTCAGAGAACAGGTTGACCCGGGTATGCCGCGGATCGTTTTCGATGCGACGGTAAAGTTCCGTGACCTTTTCTTTGGGGCCTTCGAGAATTTGAATAAAGCCGTTTAAATAAAATACAAGGCAACCCGTAATCCCATTTTGGGAGTTAAAGGCCCGTGCCGTTTTAAGGATATCCTCTACCTGCGCATTGGTCAGGTTGGGTACCGCCTTGGATTCATAGGTTAGTGTATACATGGTATAGGAATTTAGGTGAGATACTAAGGTAACCAATATAGGGCAATAAATCAGCTGGTTTTTGTACGGAATAAAGGACGTCTTTCGCATTGAATGTTAAAGGTGTCGTTTACTTGAGCCTATACCCCCTCCTTATCGCCCCCACGTCCATTTGCACACCGAAACAGGCCACTTGTACAAATTTTGTTTAGGGGGCGGTAAATTGATTTAACTTTATCATCCACTCCAAACCATCGTTTTTTTTGATAGCGGTGTATGACCAATTGATTACCAGATTATAAGGTTGGGGCATAGATGGTCTTTCCCAACTTCGCATGTACTTCCCTCGATTGCATATTCAGTCAGTTTAACTTAAAAATTTTTCAAGATGGGCTTTTATTTAAAAGGGAATTTTTGTGGCTACCTATGTCACGATTGCAAGGAGGCTTTGAGTCAGGTATCGGTAAAACTATATCAACCTCCCAAGATGGAAAACGTGACCGAACTTTTGGCCTCCGATCCGAAAAACACGCTTAAGATTCTGGGTCCCGACGAGATTGCCGAAAGGAAGAAGTACTTGATCGGGGAGGGAAGTACCGATGCTTCGGGGGATTACAACATTCAATTCGATAAATCGTATGAGGGCGGTCCGGTGATGGTCGATATTGCAGTCACCCAGGTACAGGGACAAAAAAAGAAAACGGACAAGCAGGTGCAGTTTACGGTTACCGTGCTTCAACCGGCGTGGCGCCAAGGCGACAATGATTATTTCTACGGATGGGATTACTGTCTATCGCCCCGTTTTTGGTGCCATATAAGATCGCTGTTCGATGCATGGGTCATTTGTGGCAAGGTGGTTTCGTGTAAGGATAAAAAAACGCCCTTGGTGGCCGTTGAGGTAACCGCCTTTGATGCCGATTGGCTGACCGACGATGTGCTGGGAAGCACCACCACCGATGCGACCGGACATTTTAGGATCGACTATACCAGTGCCGATTTCAAACAGACCTTTCTTTCCCCCTTGATCAATGTAGAAACCCCTTTTTCATCGAAATCGGGTCCCGATGTCTATTTTAAGGTGGTTTCCGGGGGAGGTACGGTGTTGATGGAAGAAACAAGGACGGTAGGGCTGGGTTCCGCAAGACGGGATGTGGGCCATTGTTTTTGCCTTGACCTGTGCGTGCCTTTTGAAACTATCGATACACCCGAAATAGCCAGTGTATGGACGGGTATAGGTACCGCATTTACCATTCCCATCGGCAGTGACCTGAACGATTTTGACCCACAGGGCTATGCGGGGACCAAAAGGTATGGTTTTACCGGTAAGATACGGACCACGGGCCAGGTGGCCATCAGTTCGACCAACAGGGTTTTTGACGGAAACCCCTACGAATACCGGTTCCTAGTGAGCGATACCGTTACGGCCGACAACGGGGCGGCCCCTTTACCGGCATCCAGTTTCAATAAAATCGTGGGTGTGGATATCGGACTTTTTGAATCGATCAAGATAGGCCAGATGATGTATTTCGGGTCACCCTTTAAAGTGGTAAATATTTTTTGCAAATTGGAAGATTTGGATGCCGAGGGATGGTTGGATGTCAATAAATCCATTGAACGGACGTTTACCGAAGATCCTTCACTCAATGTGGCCGATTTGACGGACCCTATCGAAGGCCCGCTGTGGAATTGGATCGATCTCGACGGAATGATGGGAATCGATACACGGACGCTTACCGAGAATTCTATGCCCACTGTATCGGCCGGAGACGCCGTTCCAGTGGCTAACCGTAAAGGCGTCGAAAAAATAGCCCTTCGATTCGAACTTAGGGAAGTGATCGACAAACCCAACAATGTTTTCAATTACTTGCCGGCCAGTGGGCAGACCCTAAATTGTATGGTAGTGAACAATACTGCGGCTGTGAAGGAATTGGCCGTTTCACAGCATTTGAGCACCACCGATTGTTCGGCCGTTAACGGGGAGGTTTCCGTGAATTATACCGCCCATCACCCTGAGCTCGAAAGTGTATCGCTACACCTGAGGAGCAATGATGGCGATATCAATACGCCCTTGGTCGGTGGCGGGCTGCCCATTCTCAACAACAGCAATCCCTCGGTAAACCACGCCAATAGTTCCAGTGTGTCGATCACCGGTGCACCGAATACCGTTGCGCTGAAGACCTGCTCCTATATATTGACCCTGTCGGTGCTCAGAAGGTTGCATACCGGAGATGGGGCAGTAGGTACGAATCAAGTTCCAAGGTCTTTTTACTACGAGGCCCCTTAGATCGGGTGATGGTTTTACATGCCATGTAGCCCTATTCCGGTGTAAGGCAACCGTATTGGAAATAGGTATTGAATTTGAAGCGGCCAAGGCTTTCCGCACCTACCCCAAGGCATTGTTATATGGGTATCGCTGTCAGGGCCGTCGCAGGGTTTCGGTCCTTGTCCATGCGCTTGGCCTTGTCGGTGTAAGGTCTTGTCTAGTAGTGTAATAAATGCATTTTTTTGTGGTAGCCGATTGCCGTAAGATCATAATTTTTTTGTATTTTGTAATAAAATTCTTCCCCTTTAGCTTAAGTAGTATTGCCCTTACTAAGACTCATTATGGGTCCTCTAGAAGCCCTCCTCCGTAGGATCAACTTTATATAAGGAACAAATACCTGTTTCCCTTTACCACCGACCTCGATCGAAAACGATATGCAGGGTTAGGGGCAAACAGCCAAATTCAAATTCGACATGGAAGAAGTGGATACCGCCGTCAGGCAGGAAGAATTGGTTTTTCATACGCTTGGAAGTCAAAAATCGAGCATCGACGAAAACCAGATTACCAGCGAGAGCTGGATCGAGCACGAAGACGACCTGACCTTTGAAACGGTATGCGGTATAGACCAACGCCAAAAGGTTTTGGCCACAAAGCAAATGCCCTATATGGCCATATGCAAGCTTTATATGCAGGCGCCCAACGGACTCAACTACGTCGGTTCGGGATGGCTTACGGCACCTGATCGGCTGTATACCGCTGGACATTGCGTTTACAATCAGGGCTCCGGCGGATGGAAATCGAGGATTATCGTAGTGCCGGGTAAAAGCGGACTTTCAGAACCCTATGGCAGGTACGAGGCCGTTGAGGTAATGGCCGTCAGGGCCTGGATCGATAGTGCATCCACGCGCTACGACATGGGGGCCATAAAGTTGAACAAACCGGTTGTACATGGCCAATTTATAACGCCTGCGGTCGAAGACCCTAATGTTGCCGAGGTTTGTGGCTATCCTGCCGATAGGGACAACGGTATTTTTCAGTACCGCATGTCCGATAACTTGATCAAGAACGAAGGCCGCTTTTATTACCAGGCCGATACCTTCGGGGGGCAAAGCGGGAGTCCGCTTTTGAGAAATAGGTCCACCGCGGTCGGTATTCACAATTACGGGGGCTGCCCCAACAAATCATCGGACCTGTACCAAGAATTTATCGATGGTGTGGCCCATTGGTAGGCCCGATGGGTATACGCATCCAATTTCAAAAAATAAAACATGAAAACCTTGCGCCAAGGCAGTTTTGATCCGTCCGTCCCATTCTTGAAAAAGCTATTGGGGAAGGCCGGGTATCCCGTGGCCGTTTCTCCCGATTTCGATGGTACGACCCATTATAAGGTACGCCAGTTTCAACAGGTAAACGGGCTTTCTGTCGATGGGATTGTGGGCAGGAATACATGGGAAAAACTAATGCGCACAGGCTATAACTTCAGTTGGGGAACACAGGATTATTTATTGGAAGACGATGAATGGATGCACGAATATACGGAGAAAGATACCATCTATCTGCATCATACCGCGGGACTGCACAGGCCCGATTACACCATAGGCTGGTGGGAAAACGACAACGAACCGGGCACCCTGTACAGGGTGGGCACCTCCTTTGTTATCGGCAGAAGGTCCCTGGAGGGAAACGACATGTTCGACGGGGTAACCTATAGGGCTTTTAATGAAATGTATTGGGCCCACCATTTGGGCACCAAATTGAAGAACAACCAACAGCTGAACCGGAAATCGATCGGGATTGAAATCTGTTCATTGGGCCCTTTGAAAAAAGACGGGGAGGGCCGGTTTTATTTTCAGGGCCACTCGAAGAAAATATCCGTGCCCGAAACCGAAGTCTGTCAATTGGACCACCCGTGGAGGGGGCATCGCTATTTTCAAAAATACACCGACAAACAGCTTGGGGAATGTGAACGGCTGATCCTCACCTTGGCCAAAATTTTCGATGTGCCCATTAAGGATTTGACATACGATCGGTCTTGGTTCGATGTAAATGAAGGGGCGATGGACGGTGAGCCGGGCATTTGGACACATTGTAACGTGCGAACCGATAAAACGGACTGCTTTCCGCAGCCCGAATTCATAGCCATGTTAAACGGTCTTTATTTAAAATACCAGGATTTTGAACTCGATTACTCCGAACTTGAGTCTGCCCCTATGGGAACACCCAAGGAATTGGACAAATCGATGTTGGAGCATTATACCGCGGATTTGGAGCGGAAGGAATATCAATGACAAGCATTTATAATTAAGTACCATGGATGATAAACTAAGGGAGCTGGCCGAAGAGGCATATTCCAACTATTCAAGTGTTCTGGTCGATATCGACCGTATAAAAACGGATATATCCCATGTTCGCCAGGGGAAGTTGGAACTGTCCGAGATTCAAACCGATAAAGAGCGGTTGCACAACCGGATTTCCCGTGAGGGCACAGCCGAGCTGCAGGCCCTGGAACGTATCAACGGGGAAGCCAATTTTCAGGATATCCGTATCATTCAACGCATTGTGGAGCTTTCTAGGGCGGTAGGCAGAATAACGACCAATTCCCGATTGGGCAATACAGGTTACGGTACCGGATTTTTGATCGCCCCGAACCTGGTTCTTACCAATAACCACGTCTTGGGCACTGCAGAGGTGGCCGCCAATTCCACCATCCAGTTCAACTACGAATTGGACCAGCAAGGCAACCCTAACAAATCGGAAAGCTTTAACCTGCTTCCCGACGAGTTCTTTGTGACATCCCACTACAAAAAGGATGCAAGCGACCCGTATAGCGGTCTCGATTTTACCATCGTTGCCGTGGAGAAGGTTTCGAACGGGGGGACCCCGATTTCGACCTTTCCCACAGCACGTTTGGACAAAAAATTGGGAAAGATCATCGATGGGGAAAACTGTGCCATCGTACAACACCCCAAGGGCGATTACAAAAAGATAGTAATGAAAGACATTCGTATGTTGGTACTTAAGGACGACTTCCTCATTTACGAATCGGATACCCTGCCGGGGTCGTCCGGAAGCATGGTCCTGGGCCTGGGTACGGGTGAGGTAGTAGCCTTGCACCACTCTGCGGTACCCCGAAAAAACAGGCATGGGCAATGGTTGCGAAAAGACGGGTCCGTAGTACAGCCCGGCGACCCCGACAATATGATCGATTGGATGGGGAACGAGGGCATTCGGGTCAGCAGTATACTGAACATGATCGCAAAAATACCGGTGCCGAAGCCAATGGAAAAACACAAGGCGGCCTTGGTAGGGACCATGGATACCGAAAGAAGGGTTGCCCCTTCGCGGGTGGAAAACAGAACTACATCCTCCAAAACATACATTATGAACCGTTCAGAAAGTACTAAGGTCCACACCCTATATT
The DNA here is from genome assembly GCF_900141855.1 of Pseudozobellia thermophila. Lineage (GTDB taxonomy): Bacteria > Bacteroidota > Bacteroidia > Flavobacteriales > Flavobacteriaceae > Pseudozobellia > Pseudozobellia thermophila. The sequence goes on along the minus strand of NZ_FQYU01000009.1, from coordinate 48,660 downwards.
TTGAAATCCAACTGTCGGAGGTAAAGGAAATGCAGCAAGACTGGAAAGCGAACGCCGCGAGCTTGGTGCCCGGCCTGGTGTTGAGTGAGCCCTTGTATCCCATGTCGACCGAAAAAGCACACCGCAATTTCTTCTACATCGAGGTAGAATCGGAAAAAAGTCCGTGGGAAGTAGCCGCCGATCTGGAGGGGCTTCCCCAAATCGAAACCTGTACGCCCGACCTTGAAATGGCCACCGATATCAAGCCGGGCCACTATGGGAGATGGTCGAGAAACGAAAGCCTGGAATCCTTGGACGACGGCACCGCCGATTGGGACAAGAGCGAGGGCGATTTTAAAATAAAATGGGCCAATGCCCACTTGGTCAAAGACTATATTCAACAAGGTAAAAGCCTGGAATACCGGGGGTGGAACAGGAAGGCCGTCCAATTGGACAAGGTCGACCTGGATCAAAAAATCCCTACGGATACCAATATAAAATTGGTACAGCTGGATACCGGTTATACCGACCACAATAAGGTTCTGGACGGCTACAACCTCTTGTACGATGAAGACTTTATCGATGGCGAGGATGCCCGCGACGAAATGAGCATGGGTATATTGCGCCAACCGGGCCACGGTACGCGAACGGCCAGTATCGTTGTGGGAAAACAAGCCAATGGTACCATAAAGAACGACGGCAACCAAGGGGTGGTCGTCAGCAAGGAAGACAAGGCCTTGGTAAAGGTGATCCCTTACCGCATTTCCAAATCGGTCATCTTGATCGGTAGGGGCCGTAATCTCTTCGATGCGGTCTCCCAAGCCATAAACGCGGAGGCCGATATCATATTTATGTGTATGGGCAGCTATCCGCGCCCCATGATCTATAGCATTGCCAAAACGGCCTATGAGCGTGGGATCATTTGGGTCTGTGCCGCAGGTAACAAGGTCGAGTCCGTCATCGCCCCGGCGGTATATCCCGGAACCATTGCCGTGGCGGCCACCAATCCCAACAACGAACCTTGGCGCTACACCTCCTATGGACCGGCCGTGGATATCGCGGCACCCGGGGAAGACGTCTACGTGCCCTTTAAAAACAAGCGGCAGGAAGATATCATGGTCTTCGGCTCGGGAACCAGCTATGCCACGCCCCACGTGGCCTCGGCAGCGGCCCTGTGGAAGGCCAAGCATTCTAAATTCATCAAAGACCATGTAAAGGAACCTTGGCAGGTCGTGGAGCTGTTCCGCAAGCATTTAAAGGAAACGGCCGAAAAAGACCCCAATGGAAATGGAAGTACATGGGACGAGGAACGCTTTGGTGCCGGTATCCTCAGCGTAAAAAAACTACTGGAACTGGAAATGCCTACGGAAGACGGGGAAATCAAAAAATTGTTAGACGGACTAACCCATGCCTATAAAGACAAGGAAAAACCCGCCCAATGGGACCTGGGAGTACGCGAAACCGTACATTTTCTGTGGAATACGGCCAGAAAGAAACTAACGCCCGGGTTTGAAAGTACAACAGGGCAGGAGTCGCTAACGGAAAGGGCCCGGATCAGTGTCGCCGCAATGACGGGAAGACCCGTAAACAAGGTTTTTGAGAGCTATGATCAATTTGATGAGGACCAGACCGAAAAATTGCTCAAGGTATATTTTGAAAGTTTCAACTAAAAAATAAGATTATGGACAAGTATTTCGACCTGCATTTGCACCCCTTGGCCAAAAAGCACCTGGCGTCAAGTTTGAATGACAACGCCAGTATGGGCGCGGACAATTTGGCCAAGCCGATAGAAATGTCAAAGGAGTTTAGGGACTATACGGATGAAGCCATCCTCCGTAAATTCGAAAGCCAATGCTGTATCGATTATTTGGCCGAAGGCCGTATAAACGGTGTCGCCGCCGTCGGGGCCCTAGAGTTTGGCGTGGCATCGAGCAAGGGCTTCTTCGACGATGTCTTAAGGGGCCAATTAAAGAAGCCGATCGACCGAACCTATTTTAATGCGATCAGGGAGGGCGAGGTGTCCTATCTCAAACTGTTCCTTAAGGAGGTGTTGCGGTACATGGAGTTGCGGAAAGTGGATAAAGACCAGAAAAGTACCGAAGAAAGCAGGGTAAATTTAATAAGCCGTTTTTTTAAGCAAGGGGAGGAAGAGGGCAAACCCAATCTTGTCCTGGCCATTGAGGGCGGCCACAACCTCTGCATGAAAAAGATAGGCAATACCATGGACTATGACGATTTTGGGGAGTTTCAGAACAAAGGTCATTTTAGTTCCATCTATGGCATTTCCAAAGACAGACATGACCCCTCCAAAGTGTTGAAGCGCCTCTACGAGACCATAAAGGGAGCGAAAATGGACCTGTTGTACCTCAGTCTGGCCCATTTGACCTACATCCCCGAGCAGCACCTGGCCACCCATGCCTTTGGGGCGAAGGCACTAAGGCATCCTTCCTTCTATCCCTTTGGCCATGGCCTAAGCGAACAGGGTAAGGAAGTGGTCTTGACGGCATACCAATTGGAGGATCCCCTGAAAAGCAAAAAGGATACCGGGGTCTTGATCGACATAACGCACCTGAGCCTTAAATCGCGGGAAGACCTGTACCGGCTCCGAAGGGACAACGCGTGTGAACACATCCCCTTAATTGCGTCCAACGTTGGGGTTACAGGATATTCCCTTGCGGGTTGGAAAGACAACTTAGTGGTTGAAAAATGTGTCAACCATGTCGACCAGGGCATTAAAACGGTAAAGATTTGCAACACCTCAAAAGTGGCAGGGTATTGGGGCAATGGTACCAAAAAGGAGTATGTGTTTAATTCGACCACCCTCAACTTGATGGATGAGGATATTGTGGAAATTGCCAAAAGCGATGGCCTCATCGGGGTCAGTCTCGATGTAGATATTTTGGGGCGCAGTGCCGACCTTGGACAAAACACGTCCACTTGCGAATTTTTGACCACGGCCGACTTTTCCTATTATTTCCCCTATACCAGTATTAGAAAATTGGAGTATGCGAGCACGGACGAAATAAAAAGCGGGGAGTCGTGGCAAGAGCCCCGGCGCAACGACGTACATCCGCTCAGTCTATGTTTTAATATTATCCATATTATGGCGGTAATCGATTTAAAGACTAAAAAGGGCTCCTTACAGAAAAAATCGTACGAATTTATATGTATCGGCAGCAATTTTGACGGCTTTATCGAATCGGTCAAGTTTTGTAGCGATAGTAGGCAGTTCAAGGAATTGCAGGCGAGCTTGATGAAATGGCTTCCGGTAGCGGCCAAGCGGTATCAGAAAGTGTACGGGGGAACAAAGGACCTTTTTCCCTTTCTTCAACGGAATGAAGACCTAAAGGAAGTGGTCTCGAACATTTTGTACGATAACGGGCATGATTTTTTGAACAAGAGAAAACATGCGGTCCCCAAACGAAGGCCGGTCGGAACAAAAGTCAAAAAATGATCAATGCAGAAGGTTATGGGTACAGGGAATCACAATAAAAAAACGGCCATTACCAGCGGTACATCTTCCTTACAGTATATCATTGCGGTGGCCTTGTTGGTAGGCTACGGCTTCTTTATTTATTATTTGGTAGGAAGGGTAGACAGTGGCGACCCGGCCTGGAGCCGGTTGATCTATTTGTTTTCCGGGGTGGAGGCCATTGTCTTTGCGGCCGTCGGGTTTCTGTTTGGTAAGGAAGTGAACCGAAGGCGTGCCGAACAGGCCGAAATTGGAAAAAAGGAAGAGGAAAAACTAAAGGAAGCAGCTCGGGAACAGGCGGTCGAAGAACGTAAAAAGGCCCTTATTTTGGGGGCCATGGCCATTCAGGCCGAACAGGGCGAAAGCCCGCGTAATGCCTCCGATGGCACGGCCATGGAATCGGTCGGGGTCGGCAACCCCGCAGCGGCAAGCATGGCCGCCCGGGCGAGAAAGATGTATCCCGAGTTGGATAATCGGTATTGATACATATGGGCAATCCCTACCTTCATGTTGGTTTATAAGGTCCGTTTAAGTAGGTAGGAATTCTTGCTATACTCATGTTTTCTGGCCGCCAGAGGCCAACATCCTACTTACTAAAGGAATGATTGCCCCTAATCCACCTAAGGCGGTAATGAGCGCCTCAAAATCCTGTATGAATTCGGGATTTCCCAAGCCGATAAATACGATAATCGCCACGATTACCAAGTAAAGTAATATACGGGTGTTTGCCCAACTGCCGTTGCCGCGATTCTTGTTCTCGAGACGGAGGGCTTCGTTGAGCGAAACCGAAGTAACAACAAAGTTTTTAAAACTATAGTTGAATATCCGGGGTCCGTCTTTCCATACGATGAGGCCCTTTTTCATCAGGGAAAAGAGGCTGTTCCTGTTTTTTATGTTCATAAAGCCGTCTTTTGCCAGGTCGTAGAGCAAATAGCGTTCTCGGGTAGGCAAGGTATTCCATATATCGTTGTAATAACCGTGGGCCAGGTTTTGGGTATGCATAATCACATGTTGTATGTCAAGGCAAGGTTTTTTTTCGTCCTTCATCGACTTGGCCACTATTACTGGTGCCAAGTTTGGTAAAAACTTGCTATAGCCAAGTTCCCCTACAAGTAAATTGATATCCTCCAGACTGGGCATTTCCTTCTTATCAAGACCAAAAGTACACCTCAGTTTGGTCTTTTCGGGGTTTTTGGTAATGCCTATCAGAACTTGGGGAAAAGCACTCAAAATATTTCTCCAGGAGTTAAAGTCATCTTCCAGGCTTCCCCAGGGGAGGGTTGGGCTTTCAGGTGTGTTTTCGTACATCGCAAAAATTTGACTGGGGTACACTTCCGATATCAATATAATCCGTTTGTGTTTCGAGATAAGAAATAGAATGAGCTTGAGCTTGAGGTGGTTGGCCCGATAGGACTTGATATTGTGTTCTAAATGGTCGATTATAAAAACTTCACAAGTTTCCCAATCACCATCTGCTTGATCTTCCGAAGAGATGGTGAGCGCCTCCATTATTTCTTTTAGGTCGGCATCGTCCTTGACCGCGTCTAGCTGTAACATCGATAACACCATGCTTTTTTCGAAAACCGATTTGTTCAGGATTTCCTTGGCAAAATTGAGCTTTCCGGAAAAAGGAGGCCCGATCAATAGCAAACCTGAATTTGAATCCACATCATTGATTATCCTACTGAATTTCGCCGCATATTGGGCCTCTTTATTGGTGTCGAAATCGTTCGCCTTTAAATGGCTAAACCGAAAGGCAAAGTAGCGGTCGATAAAGAACAAGATCAAGGAAAACAATCCCAATAAGATGATTGCAAACCCTGTGGATTTTACGAAGAGCAATGTGTAATCCCTTTTTATCTTGTGCTGGGGAACCTCATAACCAATCACTATTTTGGCCTGGTTCCGGTTAGTTAACGTAAAGTCCCTTGGAGCTTCTGAATCATCGTTGCTTCCTCTAGCGGCCCAGCTTAAATCGTCCGCTCTTTTTTTGATGAGGCCTTGAAAAAGATTGATACGATTGTCGTATGCCGGCCAAATCGACCAAAGAAAGTTGTCAAGTTCGGTAGTTGGTTCCTGTTCTTGGCCATCTCCTTGCTCCCCTTTAACAAATTCCAAACAAAGGTTTGGGTGATATTGGCCTTCTTTTAAAAAAGTTTCATAAAGACTTTCGAAACCCCTACGCTCTGATTTAAATGGACTTAAGTTGATTTTAAGGTTGTTTTCCTTGTCCATGTACTTGTGGGCCATATAATACTGATCAATCCTTAGCCAAACCCCGTCGTTCTTTGTTTCAATGTTGGTGAATATCAAGAACGTTGGAAATATTACGGCCAAAAGCAACCAAGAAAAAAGAAAGAGGGCGTACCAATATTTATACGGAAGCTTAAGCCGACTACAATAGTCCGCAAAGGCTTTAAAGACAGCCTTTTCCTTTTTGCCTAACCAAGTCTTGTTCTCCGTGGCATTTTTGGGCTTCTTTACATACTGGAATTTTCTCCATACTATGTACAGGATGTAGAGTGTTTGAAGGGAAAATATTATTGTAAAATAGGTACTCGGACCGTTAATTTTAAAGAAAAGTAAATTTAATAATACAATAGTGGTAAACAGAATGAAATCGCGGATACAGTATTTGATATCCGGTTTATAACCATGTGGGTGCAAGGCGTAGAATACGATTATATAAGAGTTTATGGGTAATAGGATACAAAAAAGGAAGGACTCGATCGGATTTATGTTGTGGGCGCACAGCGCTACGATTATAAGTAAAAACAGTCCCAATAGGAGGGAGGAGGATAGTACCATATAATTGCGGGCCAAGGACTTTTTCGGGGTAAGAAAGTCAAAAAGAAAGCGGTCGTAATGGTATAGGCCCAGCTTTGGGTTTCTAATAATCAATGAAAGTATGGTTATAATCAAGATGACGATCAAAGCTATGGCCAGGATAATACACGACATGGTCAATACCTCTGAAATTCGACTACGGAGCAATTCGATATCGTAAAATGCAACAACACTTAAATCGGTCCCTTTTATTGGGGAAACATGGTACAGTTTTCCCTCGTCCCTATAGGTTAGCTTGCCGCGGGCATCTATCCTGCCTGCAATGGCGGCCAGAAACTTGTTGTTGTGTCTGGTTACATCGAATAGATTTTCTAAAGTAGCCCTTCCTTTTTCTGAATGAAACCAGACTCCTCCATCTTTATGTATCACTGCAAATTGAAAACCAAAAGGCAAAATGGCCTCGTGCAATGATTTTAACTGTGAGGAGCCTATTCGGTAACCTCTTAGGGGGTCTTTTGGGTTCTCAAGAATATAAACAGCTTCTTCATTTTGGTCTTCAATGGAGACGACCGGGCGCATGGCATATTTGATAAGCGATTTATTATGTGCTACGGACCAAATATTGCTACTATCCTTAAAGGCTTTAAAATAAGGTCTTTGTCCAAGGTTCTTGGTGTTTTCAATGCCCTTGTTGGCAATAAGTTTGATGTGATAATAGACCTCTCCCTTAGTGTTGTTCTTAGTTTTCGAAACAAATTTTAAATGCTTGTTATATCGATCTTTGCTTGGGTAAATTGAATCGATATGGGGCCCATTGTCTATTGTGTCGTACAAAAGGTCCTCGCGGTTCAGGTCCATTGAATACAGTGATTTCACAATGGAGGCGTTTTCCTCTTCGAACCGTAGCCGAAGGTCTTGGGTCAAATTTTTAAGCTTATCGGGAATGTGCAATTCATAATCGTTGTAGTATTTCATCAGCGACAAAAAAAACAAGATCAAAACAGGGGCCCCTACCACTATCGATATGCCCGAGAGAATGACATCATTACTAAAGACCCGTTCGTCTTCGGCAATGAAAAGCATTTTAAAGTAAGGCAGCCCAAAAAGGGCCAAAAGAAGAAAGAGGGACAATAGCGTAATGATCCAAGCGTCAAGTTGTCTGTTGGCAGCCTTGTATTTTTCCGTTTCGACAAAACCTATTATTTGAATGCCATACTCAATCGTAGGGTCAAGAGATGTTTTATAAGTGTAGTTTCGAGAGAAAAATTGATATTTGACCTTTTCCTTAGGAACGCCGAGAACCAGCCCCAAGTTATAGGGGTCAAGTTTTTCAAGCGAGTCCGGTAAGGCAACGGTACCGTCCAATGATGTTCTTATAATGGGTTTTCTTAAGGATGTTGGTGTCTTGTCCGGAACCTTCGTCTCCTTATCGACGCTAATCGAATTGTTCTTGAATATGAGGATATATTCATCAAACTCCTGTCTTAGCTGATTGGGTACCTCGAAATCGCTTTCAACGAATTTCCAAACACTTTTGGTATTTGTTTTTTCTTCGGTGAGTCTGTGCTTTGCTTCAATATATTTTTCCGCAAGCCTCTCAATGTTAAAGCGTAGGGATACGCCTTTAATTCCCCGGTTACCGATCTTTGGCTCGGTTATCTGCACGATTTCATATATGGTCTTGGCTTTCCGTATTTTACCTAATAAATCACTGTCGTCGGCCCTATGTTGGTTTCCATCCAATTCAGCTTCGTCTAAATCCTTGAGTATATCGTCCCAATTGGGTGTTCCGGCCTTGATTTCTTCCATGGCCTTGTCAATAATACTTTTACTGGAGAAGATACTTTCGTAATTCGTTGAGGATAATTTCTGAAACCCATTGTCCAATTGCTTTTTGATTATCTTAAAATTGGCATTAAGACTACGCAATCTGCTTTCTTGATAGTGGTATTCGTTATTCTTAATATAGGAATAGTATAGGGCGAACAGCACGCCGAGTATAGCTACTGCTATGGTGAGCATTGTAAATAAGCGCTTTCTGGCAGTAAAGGTCTTGCTTATCGAACTCCCTTTTTTCGATGTAGTGGCCATGGTGGTTAGTTTGGGCGGGGTTAAGTTCTTGATTTTGTAATTTCAATATCCGTGATGTTTTAATGAACCATAACATGAATGCCTGTTATGTTGTACGTCGGAAAATCAGGGGAAGAAAATTGAGATGGGTTGCCTTTGGTCGAACAGGTAAAAACTTAATTTATTAAGTTTTTACCTTACCTGAGGTGTTAAATGTATGGATGGTATGGGAATCTGTGTGGTTGGCTTTGTGTAGGTATCTGAAAATCAATTGTTTGAATTATGTAGCGCATTGCGTCATTTATGTAAAGTCCAATTGGTGATAGCCTTTCGTCTACACTATCGACTGTATCGGCTGCCCGTTTTTGTCCAACGATTCAATAAAATCGTGGGGTACGTTGTGGTAGGTATCCAGGCCAAGGGTCGCAATAAAGTCGTTGGAAAATACCCGGGCCATTTTTTCGGAAAGCAGCCAGCTTCGGCAATTCTTCCATTTTTCAACCCTGTCTCCGTACATGTATTCGGCCAGGCCGGGAAAGGCATAGTCCATACTTTTTCCCCAATGCACGGTAAACGGTATGTTTTCGGCCTGTAGCGCTTCGATCATAAAACGGGCATATTCTTCAAGGCTCGGTATTTTGCTCGATTTTTCCCATTGGATACCGTCTATTTCGATGACGCAGGTCTTGTGAAACCGGGTAAAACCCAAGGTAGCCTTCGTTTGGTCGACGTAGCGCATGGCGAAAATACCTGGTATCGGGTGCTTTTTGGTCATTTTGACCAAGGCGTTCAGCGCCTTTTCAGAATCCTCGATGGCCACGCCCACCGAACAGGCAAAGGCGGGGCCCTTATAACCGGCGTCCCAAAAGGTTTCGTAGAGCGTGGCCCTGATTTTTTCTTCGTCCTTGGTAATTTCGGGCAAGATGCTTTTCTGCAAACTCTTGATAAACCAGGGAATGCTCTTGGGGAACTTCTCACTGAATTTGATCAACAGATAGATGAGGTCCCTGTAAATCGATTTTTCGATCTTGCCAAAGGGGTCGGGGTAGGCCATCTCGTATTTTTTCTTGTACATGGCCTCCACTACATACCGGTCGTCGTCGACATAGGGGTTGATAAAAATTTTGTAGTGATAGGGCCTGTTGGGTTTGCCGTCCGGGCCTACCTCTCCCGCGATCTTAAAATCGGAGTTCTCGAAATCCAGGTTTTTCGATAGCGCCAGGGCCAATTTTTTATCGATACGTGTAACATAACGGTCAAGCAAAAAAAGATCCTCGGCTTCGAGGGCTACCCCATGGATAAAACCAAAACTGCCGAGCCCTACCAAAGCGGCATTGAACAGTTCGTCGTTTCGGATTACCCGGGCATTTATTCGGTTTGCAAAGGCGTCGTTTAAGCCGGGTCGGGTATGCCGCTCAAGGTACACATTGTCCGAAGCCTTCGGCCCCGTGATAATATTTAGTCCCACCACATAATCCTGTACCGCGCCCACGTCGAAGGCCGATCCGTGCACCCCGGTCGAAATACAGCCCGCAATGGTCTGGCCGTTGCTGGCCCCCGTTGTCTTTAAGGATTTGCCGTATTCGTTCAGTTTTTGTGAAATGCGCTTAATGGTGTTGCCGCATTCGAAAAAGAAGATGTTTTCATGCGCATATTCCGAATCGGGGTGTATATCGTCTTCTACGACCTCGAGGTCGAGGTACATCAGGTTGTTTTGGTGCATATTGTCCTTCTGATGGGCGATGTTCGACATCGACCATCGCGAGCCGTAGGCACGGAAGCCTTCGTCTTCGTCTATGCACTTTTGGATCAGGGCCTGTATTTCCTTGGCCCCGTCGTTGTAACGGTCGACCCTACTGGGCATGGTCGCCTTGCTTTCGTGGCGGGTGATGTACTGACGTTTTAGGTCGAAGAGCCCGTTCTCGTGAAGGGTGTCCCATTTTCCAACTAATAATTCGCTTGTCTTGGCCATGGTTTTTTTACATATCAGGAATCATACATACATATTTGATCTTCACTTTTCTTCGGCTTCCAAAGGTCGCCAAGTACAGTAGGTTGCCCCCGAAGGTATCGGTAAATTCGACCGAAAACAGCTGTCCCGATTCGCATTTCTCCTTGGGTACCTTGATCATCATACCGTCGGTAAGTACAGAGGTTTTGACCACGGCCACATATTCCCCGAACATTTTATCGCGGTACCAATCTTGGCCTTCCATGGTTTCCGGGGGCATCGGCACGCCGTGCGTGCTTACCAATCGTGTGGTGTAGCACGATTGGAGTAAGGACATGGCAATTAGCGCAGTGGCTCCCGAAAGAATGGTTTTGTGAAGTCTCGAGGTCATTTGTTTGGAGTTTTTGTTGTGAAACCGAATCTCTACCAAAACTTGGTGAAACTAAAAAGGGGAAGCTAAGGATAAGATAGTCATAAAACGGATACCGCTCCCCGTTTTATGTATGTCTAGCACGGTATAATGTACGACTAGTTGGTTTTTAAGTATTTGTTTGTGAGTGTTTTGTGCCGTTGTTTCGTTTTGTGGTGGTGATGGTGCGCCCCGGTCATTTTGTTTTGCAGGCCCACGGACCCGAGGTGGGCCATCGGGAACTTTTGGGGTTAAAGAGCCCTTTTGTTATGAAGAATCGACCGAAAGATGTAGTCTATAAGGCAATCCATACCAACTATACAATTCTGTTATGGCGACTCGCTGAAAGGAGGTATATTCATGAATAACCCCAATGAAAATGAACTTTTTAGAATTGCACCCAAGCCTAGGTCCCAATAGCGTTTTTGAAGATGCCGTTGTATCGAAGATGGCGAAAATCAAAGAGGCCTGCGAACGCTCGTACGGGTTGATGATCGGTATCTGTGGGGAGGAACAAGGTAACTTTTCTTACTGCAACAAGAAGTTAAGGGACAGTATCGGAGAAAACGGTTTCGAATTACTGGCAGATGGATGGAACTTTTGGTTTTCAATGATCGATCCTGGAGAGGTATTGGCCGTTAAAGCCCAGGTCCACAATATTTTTATGAATCCGGATACCAAGATTCCCCTTGTCTTGAGTTACCATATTACCAATTGTAATGGAGACCGGATGTACTTAAGGCATGAGATTTGTTTCCACCAAGTCGATGGTCGGAGAATCGCCATAAATTATTGGCACGATGTAACCGAAAAGGAAAGAATAGAGCGGCATTTGAAACGCTCGGGTCCAGGTGACGGTGCCCCGGCTTCAAACCAAGGCCCTTTGAACATATCTTCTAGGGAAGAGGAGGTTCTACGGCTTATCGCCAATGGTTTCTCATCCAAGGAAATTGCCGATATTTTGTTCATCAGTAACCATACGGCCATATCGCACCGTAAAAATTTGATTGAAAAGTTTCAGGTGAGGAACACCGCACACCTGGTAAAAAAAGCGGCCGACTTTATCTGCCTGGAGCCCTTTCTATAGAATGGTATAACTAAAAAGGCAAAATCCCCATTTATGGGGATTGTTTCGAAGGCTTTTTCTTTGAACCTTGCAGGTATTCGCGAATGGTATTACCCATTCGTTTCAAAATCCCTTCCCCAAAAAAACTTCCCCTAAGTAGCATATTCCCCTGTTCTATTGTTTTGAACTTAATCGAATTTGCCATGATCCATTCGACGTTAAAGTTTTTGACCCGGTCGGTCAACGATTATTTAAAGATCAAGAACGGCCTGGATGAGGACAAGGTTTTTTTGACCCATGTTTCGGGCGAGGGAGGTGTGGCCATTCCCGATAAGGCCCTGGGCCTGTCATTGGTCAATATCGAAGAGGAAAAGGTCTTTAAAGAGCAGAGCGCCACTTTTATCAATGGCGACGGTACGGTAGAATATAGAAACCCCGAGATAAAGCTGAACCTCTACATCCTAATTTCCGCCAATTATCAAAATAAAAATATAGACGATCCTTCCGATGACTATTATGAGGGGCTAAAGCAGTTGTCACACGTAATCTCCTTTTTCCAGGCGAAAAATGTTTTTACCCACGATAACTCGCCGGTTCTGGCAGCCGAGGAGCCCAAAATAAAAAAACTGGTCATGGACCTTTACTCTTATTCCTTTGAACAGATGTACAATTTTTGGAGCGTACTGGGCACCAAGTACCTTCCTTCCGTCCTGTACAAGGTAAGAATGATCACCATTCAGGAAGATGAGTTGATAAGCGACGCCCGACCGATCGAGGAAATTGATTTACTGGCTAAAAACAAATAAGCGTGACGACGAAATACAACAGGCTGTTTTCATTATCGCTATTGCACGAATATTTCAAGGACGGCATTAATAGGGCGCTTGCCCTAAAACCGGATGCCAACACAAAGAGAATATTGGGCAACGGAAAAATGCTGTTCAAAAGCTTGGGCAACAATGCAGTGGTCCTATTTAAGGCGGATAGCGACAGAACATCCCCCTTTATCGATTTGGGCCCGGACATCGTTTTTAGGTTCTACCTTACCACAGAGGGCAGTGATGCCTTCTTTAACATCACCAAACTCGATACGGCCAACAACTATGTAGTCGGCAACAAACTTTATTTTACGAATAACCCCGCCCAGGCGAGTGCCGATCCCGAATCGCCCGAGGTGTTGACACATACCCTATTGGACAGGGCGTTCACCAAATTGTTCACCTATTCTTTCTCCTTGGGAACCACCCATACGAAAACCAAGTTTAAGATGGCCGACAGCGAAGGCAACCTGGTTTCGGTAGGGAAGGATGCGGCCGGGAACGATCTGCCCACCATCTTAAACCTTACCCGGGACGACAGCAAGCAATTTCACCAACAGGTAGATGTTAGAAATAAGGTCAGCGGTGTTTATACGATTACCATTACAAATGATTCAGGCGCCACGATCCTAAGGGAAGAAACAGTGCTTATCGACGACCAGTCTACAGGGCAAGGAATTTTGGGTATTGTGGATATTAAATACAATACCGCTACCGGCCACATGTACGGGGCCACCGAGTACTACCGCTTAAGGTTTGAAAGAAAGACGGCCTTCTGGAAGTACCTGGTGGTAAATAAGACAAAATCGCTAAACCTATCCGATCCAACGACCAATTTAAGTATAGAGGATTCACCTTCCGGTGGAGGCCCACCCTACGCCAACGTCGATTTTAACCTCGAGGGAACCGAGCCCCATACCAGTATCAAAGTAAAGGGATACGATACCGTGGTTTTTAAATCGAGCGACAAGATACCAAGTTTTGAAGAACCGAAGCTGAATGTGAAGCTCGTCTTGAAACCGTCGGACCAAGTAATGGTCGAACACCTGTCGAACCCACCGGCCAATACGGTCGAAAAGGAAAATGGGGGCGATATAGAGAAAGAAATATTCGTATTCATTTAAAAGAGAGAACAATTATGGCAGATTACAGAACACCGGGCGTTTATATTGAGGAAATAAGTACGCTCCCAGCATCGGTAGCCCCTGTGGCTACGGCGGTACCCGCTTTTATTGGCTATACTGAAAAGGCCATTGTAGATAATGTGGCCATTGACCCGGCAACAACGAGAACACCTGTTCGGATTACATCCATGCTCGAGTTTGAAGCCCATTTTGGGGGAGCCTTTCAGGAGTACTACAGCGTAGAACTGACCGACCCCCCGGAAGGGGAGGTCCAAACCCAAATAGCGGTAAGCAGTGTGGGAACCACTCCCCTCGAATCTCCTTATATACTCTATTACCAGGTAAGGATGTTCTACGCCAACGGGGGAGGCACCTGTTATGTCGTATCGGTAGGTACCTATAACAATGGCGATGACGACCCGGCGACCTTTCCCGACGATGCGGACATTCCGACCGCTGCCACCGATATCGACTCAGGCGCACTGAACGAGGGCTTGTCGGCATGTGAGGAAATTGACGAAATAACGATCCTGACCGTGCCGGAGGCAATTATGCTGGACGATGCCAACAGAAAAACCATTTACGACAACATGCTGGTTCAGTGCAATAAGCTACAAGACCGTTTTGCCGTGATGGACGTAGAGGCCAGCGCATTGTCTACGGTTTTTAACGATGGCAACAGTTTTAGAAACGACAATGTGGGGCCTGATTATTTAAAATATGGGGCAGCATACTACCCCTCCTTGAAAACCCAGATCGAATATGCCTTTTCCGATGATACCGTAAGCATTTCCGATACGACCACCGGCGGAAACGGGGCCATTTGGGACGGACAGAGACTAAGTGCGGTAATTACCGGGCAAACCTTGGCCGGGGACGACATCCCCTTGAAGGCGACTGCAACCATTACCATCGAGGCGACCAATATGGTGGCCGGGGATACGGTTCAGATAGGAACACAGGTCTTTACCTGCACCGATGCGGGGGGCGGTCCCGATGATGAGTTCGAACTAGGGGCTTCCCCGAACGGCACGGCACAGAACCTGAATTCGGCCATCAACAATTTGGCCGCGGCCGAGGCGACGTCCCAACGAACGGCCAATGTAATTACGCTTACCGCGAAGGCCGACGGAGCTGCGGGCAATGACTTGGAACTTGAGTATACCCCCGCGTCGGGTATGGGCGCTAGCCTATCGGGAAGAACCTTTGAAGGGGGGCTTGATCGCTATATCGATACCGAGTTATACAATAGGATCAAAAAAGAAATACAAAAGCACAAGGTCGTGCTGTACCCCTGCGGTGCCATGGCCGGTATTTATGCCTCCGTCGATCGTGATCGGGGCGTTTGGAAAGCCCCGGCCAATGTTAGTGTGGCAATGGTGAAAGAACCGGTGATACAGATTACGAAAGCCGAACAGGCCGATCTAAACGTCGATGCCACTACGGGCAAATCGATCAATGCGATCCGCTTCTTTAACGGAAAGGGGAACATGGTCTGGGGGGCCAGGACCCTTGCAGGAAACGATAACGAATGGCGCTATGTTCCGGTAAGGCGCTTTTACAACTTTATGGAAGAATCGATCAAGAAGGCCACCGAGTTCGTCATTTTTGAACCGAATAGCAAGCCCACTTGGGTAAGGACCAAGGCGATGATCGAAAACTTCCTCACCCAGCTCTGGCGCGACGGGGCCTTGGCGGGAGCTAAGCCC
The DNA here is from genome assembly GCF_900141855.1 of Pseudozobellia thermophila. Classification (GTDB taxonomy): domain Bacteria; phylum Bacteroidota; class Bacteroidia; order Flavobacteriales; family Flavobacteriaceae; genus Pseudozobellia; species Pseudozobellia thermophila. The sequence continues at coordinate 33,275 of NZ_FQYU01000009.1, read as the reverse complement.
GAGCATGCCTTTTTTGTAAAAATCGGCCTCGGGGAAACGATGACCGCCGTTGACATTCTCGAAGGTAGGATGAACATAGAAATCGGTGTGGCGGCCGTAAGACCTGCCGAATTCATCATTCTCAAATTCTCCCACAAACTACAGGAATCATAAAATAACAGTTAAAACCATAGATCATGCCCACGTATAACACACCCGGAGTATATATTGAAGAAATTTCGACCTTGCCGGCCTCCATTGCGCCGGTTGCCACTGCCGTGCCCGCCTTTATCGGACATACGGCCGTCACTGTCGACGAAGAAGGGACCGACCTCAAGTTCAAGCCGCAAAGAATTACCTCCATGCTCGAGTATATCGAGTTGTTCGGAGGGGCGGTCGACGAAAATATTACGGTAAACATAAGGGATACCTTTGATCCCGCCGGTGCTCTTTTAGGGCGTACTTACGCATCGGAGCTGACGGCAACGGCCTCCAATTACATATTATATCATTGTATGAGCCTGTATTTTGCCAATGGGGGCGGACCGTGTTATGTGGTTTCCGTTGGAGGCTACGGCGATCCCATTATCGTGGGCGATGGCTCTACTACCGGGATCGCTGGCGGTTTGACGGGAGGACTAAACGCTATCGAAAAGGTAGATGAACCTACCCTTTTGGTCTTTCCCGAAGCTACCAAATTGGCTACCCAGGGCGAATATGGTTTGGTGGTAGTTGCCGCATTAACGCTCTGCAACAAAGTACAGGACAGGTTCACGGTAGCCGATTTCAAGGGCGATATCACCGATACCACCGAGACCGAAAGCTATCGAACGGCCCTGGGAATGAACTATTTGAAATACGGGGCGAGTTACGGTCCCGACCTAAAAACCACCCTCAACCACGGATATTCCGAGACTACCGTTACCATCAGCCACCTTCAGGAAGATGGCGGAAGCGGTACGGCCCTGCCCGGTGGGGCCGAGGATTTCAGTGGCGACCTGACGGGTCTTGAGGCGGCGAACCCCAGTATCTACCGCTCGGTCATTGCCGAAATAGGGAAGTTGTACGTAGAGTTGCCTCCCTCTCCTGCCATAGTAGGGGCCTATGCCCGGGTAGATGCGAACAGGGGCGTTTGGAAGGCGCCCGCCAACGTAGGGCTCAATTCCGTATTGGCCCCTAAGGTTTTGGTGACCAATGAAATGCAAGACAACCTGAACGTAGACCCGTCTACGGGAAAATCGATAAATGTGGTCCGGGCCTTTTCCGGAAAGGGCATACTCATATGGGGCGCCCGTACCTTGGCCGGAAACGATAACGAATGGCGCTATGTTCCGGTAAGAAGGTTGTACATCTTTATTGAGGAGTCGGTAAAAAAAGCGACCGAATTCGTGGTCTTTGAACCCAATAGCAAGCTTACCTGGGTAAGGACCAAGGCCATGATCGAAAACTTCCTGATCGGTCTTTGGAGGGATGGGGCCTTGGCAGGAGCAAAGCCCGAACATGCCTTTTTTGTCAAGGTCGGATTGGGGGAAACCATGACCGCCCAAGATATTTTGGAAGGTAGGATGAACGTCGAAATTGGCCTGGCCGCCGTAAGGCCGGCCGAATTCATCATCCTAAAATTCTCCCACAAACTTCAGGAGTCTTAACCAGAAATCGATAAACAAATAATAATTAAAACAATACATTATGGCTATCAATTATCCCGTTTCGGTATTTCATTTTCAAGTAGAATGGGGCGGAACACGTATCGGATTTACAGAAGTTTCCGGCTTGTCGGTAGAACTTCAATCAATAGATTACAGAGAAGGAAATGCCGCCGAATACCATGTGACCAAAATGCCCGGTATTCCACAATATTCCAACATCACCTTAAAGCGAGGTATGTTCAGGGCCGACAACGAATTTTTTCAATGGCTGAATACGGTTTCCTTGAATCAAATCGAAAGACGCGACATTACCATAAGCCTTTTGAACGAGGAACACGAACCGGTTACGGTGTGGAAGGTAAAATCGGCCTGGCCGTGCAAGGTAGAGGGGCCTTCCCTTAACTCGACGGGCAACGAAGTGGCCGTTGAAACGATCGAACTATGCCATGAAGGGCTTAACATTGAATTCGTCTAAAGACCATGGCCAACTACTATCCACCTGTCGGTTTTCACTTTCGTGTCGATATCGAGGGAATCACCTCCGACGGAAATGATATCCGCTTTCAGGAAGTGTCGGGCTTAAACGCCAATATCGGCGAATTTACCTATAACGAAGGGGGCGAGAACAGGTTTGTCCATCGATTGGCGGATAGGGTTACCTATGAAAAATTGGTGCTGAAACGCGGCCTCCTGATCGGCTCGAAACTGATCGCATGGTTCAGGGATGCCGTCGAGTCCTTTAGTTTTGACCCCAAGGATGTTACGGTTACCCTGCTGAATGCCGACCACGAGCCACTGGAATCCTGGAGCTTTATAAAGGCCTACCCGGTCAAATGGTCCATATCGACTTTTGGCGCCCAGCAGAATGAAATCGTAATCGAAACCATAGAACTGAGTTTTCAATATTTCCGAAGATTGGAAGTAAGCTAAAAAAATGAGATATGCCGGTTGAAATTAAGGAGCTTATCATCCGAACCACGGTCGATGGGCAGAATAAAAAATCGAATACGGGAGCAGCGGAGCAAAGTTGTTCCGACCCTACACCGGCCGAAACGGGCCAGGTGCAGGTTGACGAAGTCTTGAAAATGATCAAGAACCAAAACGAAAGGTAATGGGGGTATTGGACGGTGTTTTGTTAAAGATGATGATTTTTTCGTACCACGCCGATGAGAACGGTATGCCCAAGGGCTTGCCCATTCCTTATCCCGTTATGTACAATCCTGAAAAACTGTCGAAAAATATCGCCGTAAACTACCAGGCCCAGTGTATACCTGGCGATAACGGCCAGGAGCAAAGCTATCACAGCGTGCAAAGTGGCGAGGTTACCTTCGAATTTCTCTTCGATGCCACGGGAACCTCGGTAAATTCCATCAACGGAGAGGCCGCGAAGGCTGTGGGAGGGGTGGATCTGGAAATTGAACTGTTTCTGAAACTTACGGGTGATGTCGATCCCGAGGAGCATAAGCCGAGGAGCCTTACCCTCGTATGGGGCACTTTTATTTTTAATTGCAAGCTCAAAAGTGCCCAGGTAAACTATACCATGTTCAGCGGAATCGGAAGACCCCTGAGGGCCACGGTTACCGCCACCTTCGTCGGGCACGAGTTTAGGGTGATCCAAGCGGCGCTGAACAAATTGTTCTCGTCCGACCTGACCAAGGTACACATTGTCAAGGCGGGCGAAACCCTGCCCTTGATCGCCAATGAGGTATATGGCAATTCCTCCTATTATATCGAAATAGCCAAGGCCAACAATTTGTCAAATTTTAGAAATATCAGACCGGGACAGGAAATTATTCTGCCCCCGGTTGAAAAACAAAGTGTCTAATGTTATTAGCAGACCTACACATTCCGAAAGGGACCGAAAGACCCTCGTATCGCATACTGGTCGATGGAACCGAGCTCGACGGTGCCTTTACCGTGCGAACCCTGGCCGTGACCAAGGCCATCAACAAAATACCGACGGCCCGGATCGAACTGGTCGATGGCAGTGTGGCCGAAGCGGACTTTGTGTCGAGCAACGAGGATGCCCTCGTACCCGGCAAAACGATGGAAATAAAATTGGGCTACCTCGGGGAGGAAGAAGCCGTTTTTAAGGGCCTTATCGTCAAGCACGGTATTAAGACCACGGGGGCCAATTCCAACTCGTTGCTCATCGTCGAGGCCAAGGGAGAGGCCGTAAAACTGACGGTGGGGAGAAAGAACCGATACTTTTCCGATAGCACCGATAGCGATGTCATACAGACGGTTTTGGGGGATTATTCCGATATAACCCCTGATATCGAGGCCACGGACACGGTCCATGCCCAAATGGTGCAATACTACTGCACCGATTGGGATTTCATGGTCTCAAGGGCAGAAACCAACGGGCAACTGGTAATGGCGGACGATGCCACCCTAAAAATTGCCGCACCCGACTTCGGACAAGAACCTGTGGCCAACCTTGCCTACGGGCACAATATCCTCGAATTCGATTTTGAGATGGATGCGCGAAACCAGTTTTCGACCATCGAAACCCGGGCCTGGGACACGGCCAACCAAGAGGTGGTCACAAGCAGCAACCAGCCCCGGCAGATTACCGAACAGGGAAACCTATCGTCGGCCGACCTATCGGCAACCCTAGGGGTGGATCCGCTCAACTATCAGCATTCCGGTAGTTTAGATCCGGAAGAACTGCAATCGTGGACCAATGCAAGGATGTTAAGGAGCCAATTGTCGAAAATAACGGGAAGGATAAAAATTCTCGGAAACAACGCAATCAAACCGGGCGACCTCGTCCATTTGGAAGGGGTAGGCGACCGGTTTAACGGAACGGCCTTTGTGTCGGGGGTCAGCCATTCGTACGCCTCGAATTGGAATACCCACCTACAGATCGGGTTGGATCCCAAATTCCTGACCGAAACCTACGACGATGTACAGGCCATTCCTTCCTCGGCCTTGTTGCCGGCCATCAGTGGACTACACGTGGGCAAGGTAACCGCTGTGCACGATGACCCCCGTGGAGAAAACAGGATCAAGGTGAAACTTCCGATAATCAGTACCGAGGAGGAGGGAACATGGGCGCGCATTACCACATTGGATGCGGGAGACAATAGGGGAAGCTTCTTTTTACCGGAGGTAGATGACGAAGTAATCGTCGGCTTTCTCAACGAAGACCCAAGAAACCCAATTGTAATAGGTATGGTACACAGTAGTGCAAGACCGGCACCCTTCGAGGCTACCGAAGAGAACAACGAGAAGGGCTATGTAAGTAGAAGCGAAATGAAATTGGTCTTCGACGACGATAAAAACCATATCCTTTTGGAAACCCCCAACGGCAACAAACTGCTCTTGTCGGAAGATGAGGGGGGCATTCAATTGGAAGATGAAAACGGGAACCAAGTCACCATGAACAGCGATGGAATCGCCCTCGATAGTGCCGGTGATGTAAATATAAAAGCCTCGGGCGATGTGAACATAGAGGGCACAAACGTCAACCTCAAGGCGCAATCGGCCTTAAAGGCCGAAGGGGCGTCAGGGGCCGAGGTGTCATCAAGCGCCACCCTCACACTAAAGGGATCATTGGTTCAAATTAACTAAAAAACAGAAAAATGGGAGCACCGGCCGCAAGAGTAAACGATATGCATGTTTGTCCCATGGTAACGGGTACGGTACCGCACGTAGGCGGCCCGATCTTGCCGGCGGGCGAGGCCACGGTACTTATAGGGGGGATGCCGGCCGCCCGGGTGGGCGATATGGCTACCTGTACCGGACCGCCCGATACCATCATTGCCGGTTCAAGTACGGTGATGATAGGAGGCATGCCGGCCGCAAGGTTGGGAGATTCGACCTCGCACGGCGGAAGCATAATCTTGGGCGAATTTACAGTTCTAATAGGATAGGTCATGGCAAAGGAAGAAAACGAAAGAATAGATAACAAAGGCTTCTTGGGGAGGGGATGGAAATTCCCCGTCACCTTTGCCCGCGGCAACAATGGGGTCGCCCTGGTACAGCACGAACAAGATGTAAAGGAAAGCCTTATCATTCTGTTGACCACCATCAGGGGCAGCAGGTTGTTGCGCCCCGGCTATGGTACCAGTGTACGCACCCTCATCTTTGAGCCGCTCGACGCCAATACGGCCACCTACATTTCCGAAGAGATCAAAAAGGCCATTTTGGTACACGAACCCAGGGTTTTTGTCGATAAGGTCGAGGCCCTGCAGCAATCCCTTAACGGAACCCTGAAAGTCACCATCGATTATACCATTATTTCCAGCAACACCCGATCTAACCTGGTCTTCCCATTCTATCTGAACGAAGGAACAAATATCTTGGAATGAGCAAAAACTGTCTTCATAACAACCCTTTAAGAAGGGACGGTACCAGCCAGCAACAACGTACGTTGAATACCCTGCTGCCCTCTTATGTGGCCGTTGACGAACGGAGCATGAAAGACCTATGGGCCTTTGTGCAGCGTTTTGCGCAAGAGATCAATTTTTTTGACGATAAGGACCAAATCGATTCGCATTGGGAAGATTTCTTTGCGATAACCGTTGAGGAATGGAAGAGTTTTTCCTTGGAGGATTATTTGGCACAATTAAAGCTCAATCAGGTCACCAGGCCCCACGAAGCCCTGTTCTTCGGTTTTCTCTATATGTTCAGGGTGGTTCAGGATGACATGAATACGATTACCGAAAGACACCTCGATTATTACTACAAGGAGGTCTTGCGATTAAGGGAAAAGCCGGCCGAACCCGACAAGGTTTCGGTCTTGTTCGAATTGGCCAAGCATATCGATAGCCATTTGCTAAAGGCCGGTACCGAACTCAAGGCCGGTAAGGACAATACCGGGGTGGAGGTTAGGTACAAACTCAACGAGGATACCGTAATCAACAAGGCCCAAGTGGCCGAGTTGAAGGCCCTTTTTGTCAACATGCACGATATATGGCGCGGGCAGGCCGGTTTGCCAAGAACGGATCATAGGATGTACCGTTCCCCGATAGCGGATTCCGCCGATGGGCTGGGGCAGGAAATAGAGACCGAAGAGCAGGACTGGCGCGTTTTCGGACGCCCCGATTTTGTAATCGACGAAGGCAATGCATCCGGTACCAAAATAGCCGACAGGCAACAAACCCAGGTAGGCTTCGCCATCGCCAGTCCGATACTTTATTTGGCGGAAGGGGAACGAAAAATAGAGCTTACCCTGTCGCTCAACCTAAGGTCGACCAAGACCAAGGTGGCCCAGTACATTAAAGACCGGGTAAGGATCCTGCTCTCGGGGGAGGAGGAATGGCTCGAAGCGAAAATTGTCGACGATGTCGATGCTCCCCTGTTCTATTACCAATCCCTATCCAAAAAAAATGCGGCATACATAAAGAAATTGTATCCCAAAAAAGGCCTTGAGGAACTGCTTTTGAAAAAGGTGGGTGAAGCGGGGTGGAAGATAAGGATTGTTGCCCGCCTGGAAGCCGATCAACCGGCAGTGGTCGCCTACGACAACGAGGTGCTCCAAGAACATATAAAAACGCAGTGGCCGGTCTTAAAGGTGTTGGTGGAAGATGGTCCCGATGATGCATCGCTCTATAAAACGCTTAAGAATGCCGGCGTGAGCCATGCGGAACTCGCCGTTGAGGTCGACTCAGGGACCAACGATAGTCCCGGAATCCGAAACATTATCGTCCAAAACGACAACGGGAGGCTCGATCCCACCAAACCGATGCCGATTTTCGGTAGCCAGCCTCATTTGGGGAGTAAATTCTACATAGGCTCCACCGAGGTCTTCCAAAAGAAGCTGGACTACCTCGCCCTAAAATTCCAATGGGTCGACCTGCCCCAAAACTCCTCGGGGTTTAGCGGACACTACAAACACTATCACGTGGCAAATACCACCGACGACAGGGACAATACGGGGTTCAAGACCAAAATTGAAGTACTCAGTAAAAAGAAGTGGGTCGAAATTGCCGATGACCGGCCGCTCTTTACCGATTTGGAAGGGAAGGCCATTGCCGATGGTACACCACTGCCCTCGGCAGAGGCCCCTAGCAAGATCGAGGAGGAAGGCGACAGCTTAAAGAACCTTCCCCGCCATGTGGGAATCGGGGATTTCGAAGCCTACCAGGCCTCTTTGCCAAAAGGCTTTATGCGCCTTTCCTTGAAGGGTAGGGATTTTGGACATAGCGAATTTCAAAATGCCTACGCCTACCACGCCATCAACATGGCCAACGATTCTGACAAGGGAGGGGAGGCTACGGACCCCAACATCTTAAGAGCTGTGAAAACCGCGGATGCCAAGGCCTTTGCCATCGCGCAGGGAAGTGACGAGTGGACCCTGCCGAACCCGCCTTATGTGCCGACAATAGAGGAGCTCTCGCTCTACTACCGCTCCAGTGTCTCGTTTAAGCTCGACAGTAAGTCTACCGGGGAAGAAGGCCCCGATACGGTGGAGCAATTTTTTCATTTGGAACCCTTTGGAAATTACGAAGTAGACCGCAAGAAGGCATCCACTACCTTGCTGCCCCAAATGGCCGATGAGGGAAGTCTGTACATAGGTGTGGATAATTTAAACCCGCCCCAAACCCTGGCCCTGCTGATCCAGGTGGCCGAGGGGAGTGCGAATCCTGAAAAGGCCAAGCAAGAGGTGAAATGGAGCTATCTCTCCGAAGAAACCTGGCAGCCCTTCGATGCGGGTATGCTGCTGGGCGATGGCACCAATGGCCTGCTCACTTCGGGGATCGTAAAATTTGACATTCCCCGGGGCATAGCGTTGGGGAACAGCAGAATGCCTCCCGATCGTTATTGGCTAAAGGCCAGTGTGGGCAAGGATTCGGATGCCGTTTGCGATATCGTGGCCATCAGGGCACAGGCCATTAGCGCCTCCTTTGCCGATGCCGGTAACGATCCCAAGTTCTTGGAGAACGCACTGCCGAAAGAGACCATCGCCAAGCTGGTGAACGCCGATGCGGCCATCAAGAAGTTGGAGCAACCGTACGCCTCTTCCGAGGGTAGGCCCCCGGAAAAGGAAAAAGCCTTCTATACCCGGGTAAGCGAAAGGTTAAGGCATAAGAACAGGGCCATTGCCATATGGGACTATGAGCATTTGATCTTGGAGAAGTTCCCGAAAGTATATAAGGTCAAATGCATTAACCACACCCTTTTTGACGGAAGCCTGACGAATTATAGCGAAACCAGGCCCGGGCATGTAACCTTGGTTATCGTGGCCAATGTGCAAAATAAAAATGCGGTAGACCCTTTAAGGCCGAGGGCCAGCCTCGACCAATTGACCGAGATCGCTTCGTTTATCGATACGATCAAGCCGCCCTGTGCGATGATCCATATAAAGAATCCCCTCTACGAAGAGATCAAGGTCGATTTTCAGGTCAAGTTCCATCACGGGATCGATGTGGGGTACCACATTTCAAAACTGCAAGGGGAAATCAAGCACTTTTTATCGCCTTGGGCTTCCAGTTGCGCTTCCGATATCGTCTTTGGGGGAAAAATCCATAAGTCCGTCATCCTGAATTTCGTAGAGGAAAGGTCTTATGTCGATTATGTGACCTGCTTTAAAATGTACCATATCGTAAGGGAAGATCCCGATAACAACCCCGGTAAGGACGTCGATGAGGCCATTGCCCTCACCTCGGTCTCCATCATCGGCTCGGCCGATGGGCATACGATAAGGGAGATCGCCGCCAATGCCTCCGACCAATGCCAATGTGAAGACAATGTCATCCATAGTACCAAACAACTGACCGTAACCGATAAATGCTAAAACCAAAGCCGGAATGAGCGAATCGCAAACCATATCAAAACAATTACCTGCCTTAAAGAGCATGCAGTACGAGACCCTGCGCGAATTGGGCATACGCCATATTCAGGAGCTGGCGGGGAAATTATGGACGGACTACAACACCCACGACCCGGGGGTGACCATCCTCGAGGCACTTGGTTACGTACTGACGGATATCGGATACCGAATCGATTATGACATCAAGGATATCCTTGCCCAAAAACTGGGAGACCCAAGTTACTACGACATAAAAAATTTCTACACCGCCAAGGAGATACTCCCTGTTTGTCCCGTGACCTTTAACGACTTTAGGGAGGTGATGATCGATGTCGAGGTAGTGGACGAGAGCGGGGAAGAACCCCAGTATTACGGCGTTAGGAATGCATGGATCGCAAAGTCTCCCGATGCGGAACATAAAATTTACGTCGATCGAAAAAGAAGCGAATTAAGACTTTCCCCGGTTCCCGGGCTGACCAAGCAGGAGGGCTTTTACGTTAAGACGCTCTATGACGTTCTACTCGAATTCGACAAGAACACCACCTATGGCGACCTTAACGAGAATAGCATTGCGGGCAACTTTGTACTCTACGAATTTCAGGACCTAAAGGTTTTGCAAGGCCTGAAAATCGCCGCCGTAATTACCTTTCCCAGCTGGGACGACCCCATCGACTGGTCCGACTACGATGCGGTGCGCAATGGGGTGGGTTCCGTAGACCTCAAGGTTTTGGAGATAGCCGATGGTTACGGCCTGAACTACCAAGTGGCCAACGACAAGCGGGTGGTACTTTCATTGGCGCCCAACTCAAAGCCTATACCCCACTTGGAAGACCTGACGGCAGCGCTCAACGCTTTTCTCTACGATCCCAATGAGGGACTGATCGTAAAGTATATCGAAAAAATCGGGATCGTCCACCAAGTTGTTGGGGAAGTCAAGGCCAAACTGCATCAAAACCGCAATTTGTGCGACGATTTTTTTCGGGTGAATGCCCTCAAGGTCGAAGAAATCCTGGTCTGCGCCGATATTGAACTGGACAACCAGGCCGATGTGGAGGAGACCGAAGCGGCCCTGTTCTATGCCATCTCCAATTTTTTGTCGCCTACGGTGTATTTCTATACCCTTGAGGAAATGATGGACAAATGCGGGTTAAAGAATACCTATACCGTTCAGGCCATTGACAAGGGAGAAAAAAAGGTGACCGTCGGCTCCCCTCTAAAGGAAGACGTGGGTAGCGAGGATACGGTATCCATTTCCGGCGATGACGGCATCGCTGGCGAATACACCGTCAGCTGCATAAGGAAGAACGAACTTAACCCGGACTTTACCGACATCTATGTGATGGAGGAAATCAAGGCCGATACCTTTGCCGAGGGGACCCTCTTGTTTGTCGGAAGAATGGATGAAAACTTATGCAGAACCGTTGATGAAATTTTTGAGGGACCCAGGTTGAAGCACGGGTTTATCGATGAAAAGGAATTGGAAGCGGCACAACTGACCAAGGTAATCCGCGTTTCCGATTTGATCCGGATCATTATGGATGTGCCCGGTGTCAAGTCCGTCCGCCATATCCAAATAGCCAATAAACCCCGGGACAACGACGATGCCATACCCGAAAGAAGTGTCAAATGGTGCCTCGAACTGGCCTGGGAGCACAACTACGTGCCGAGGCTGAGCCGGGATAAGTCGAAAATCACCTATTACAAAGACCAATTGCCCTTTTTGGCCAATGACGGGGAGGTTATAAGTCTCTTGAACGAACTCGAGGAAGCCGAAAGGCCCCAGAAGATTCGCTATCCAAAAATGGATATCGACCCGCCGGTGGGAGAGTTCAAAGACCTAGAAAATTACGTTTCGATACAGGAAGAGTTTCCCGATATCTATGGGGTAGGTACTTCGGGTATCCCCGATCTGTCCTCCCTTGATGGCCTAAAAAAAGCGGAACGGCAAGGAAAGGTAAAACAATTGAAGGGGTTCCTGACCTTCTTCGATCAACTGATCGCCAATGAGCTGGCCCAACTCAATGGGGTAAAGGATCTCTTTTCAATGAACGGCGAAAAAAATGAGTTTGGCGAATACAACATAGACCGCACCTATTTTTCAAAACCCCTTTACGATGTTATCCCCAACGGGGTCCCCTTGTACAGGGACCGGGCGGGGCATTTGGCAAGCCTTGAAAAAATAGTGGAAAGCGAGAAAGTGTACATTGAAAGAAGAAACAAGTTCTTGGACCACCTGTTGGGCAGGTTCGCAGAGACCTTTACCGATTACGCCCTATTGGCCCATAAGATCGACAAGCAAAATGCCGGGGCCGACCTGATCGAGGACAAGCTACAGTTTTTAGACCGCTATCCGGCCATAAGTGCCGAGAGGGGAAAGGCGCTCGATTACAGACAGTGGTGCTGCCCGTGGCATGTCGATAATGTCTCGGGGGTAGAACAACGGACTTCCTTTCTCTTGGGAATTGCCGAAAAGGAAATACAAGGTTTAAACTTCGGTCCGAATTTCTCCATCGACACCGCTGCCATGGGCTTTACCATTGCGGCCGACGACGCAACACCCTTGCTAAGGCACAATGGGAATTTGGAGACCGAGGTCGCCGTAAAGGAATTGTTGGAGCAACTCGTTCAAGTGGGCCTCTACAGAAGCAATTATACCATTGTGGTAGGGGAGGATGGCAAATTTTCCTTTCAACTGGGGTGCGATGGGCAGGTATTGGCCCTGAGTGCCAAAAACGATTTTACCTCCGATACCGACGGCGGCGATGCCGATACCGCTATCGGGCAAGTGATCGAAATCCTGAAAAAGGAACATCTCGATAATCCTGAATCGAACCGCAAAAACCTGGCCTGTCCCTATAAAAACTATTTTACCTATTCACTGACGGCCGATGTCAGTCCGGCGATGCCCGACTTGCCCACCTATTCCTTCAGTTATTCGCTCTATTCCGAAGCCTTCAATTTTACCGAAGACCATAAAATCATTGAAGGTACCATTACCGAGGAAGTTGTACTCGAAGAAACCGAAAACCCGCCCCTGACCGAAGCGCAGGTACTCAAAAAAGGGGAGGCCCGGATCGGAAAATTATTATGGGAAATCGTATCGAGCGCCGGTGATAGGCGCAATTACAACCTCGATGCGGAACAGTCTCCGTATCGCTTTGCACTTCGCAATAAAAAAGGGGAGGTGCTGGGCCAAAGCACGGGTACGGATTTTAACGCCCTGTTGGCCGACCAGATAAAGAACAGTGAGGGTTCAACGCTTCAAATCAGGAATTCCGGGGCAAACGATGGGGAGTATACGATCAGCGATGCCCAGGCAAAGGGGCCCTACATCGAAATTGAATTGACCGGGGCCCCGCCATCGGCCATTTTAGACGGGGAGGCCATGTGGGAGGAGCGCTTCGGCATCCAGGAAATCAACATAGCGGAAAGATACCTTAAGGCCAGCTCCGATATCGGTGCGCATTTTTTGGAAGGGGATACCTTCGAAATACGAAATTCCTCGAGCAACAACGGCCGTTATACGATACGGGAGATTTCGGAAGAGGGCGGCAAAACCGTACTAAGGCTTTGGGAACCCGTTCCGACGGACAAACCCGATGGCGTTCTGATCGACGGTCACGCCTTTCAAATAATGGGCGTCGATGGAAAAACGATAACCGTAAAAGGGGGTGAGGATGAAAAGGCCGTTCAAAAATTGATCGATTTCGTTACGGATACCTTTCTGGCCCACGAAGGCATGCACCTCATAGAGCATACGCTGTTAAGGCCCCGCATCAACGAGGACCTGTTTCTTCCCATGGCCCCTAAAAGCTTGGTGCCCTTGGAGGGGAGCAGTGCCCGGATGGTCTTTCACAGGTACAGCCAAATTGTAAAAGTGGATGCCCAGGCCGATACGGTCTTGGTCGAGGATAATATCAAGACCGAATTGTCGGGTGACACTATTTTGGTGGAGGGAGGGACGTACGACGGCCATAGCCTAAAGGTGGTCAAGGTGAATACCCTTTCGGGCAAATCGAGGTTAAAAGTGGGGCAGGACCTCAAATTCGATGTACCGCAAGCCCCGTTCGAAAACGGAAGAATCCGATACGCGACCCAAGCCGAGATCACCAAGATCAAGCCTACGTCCAATACCTTGGTAACCGATGATGTCAGGGTCAAGGATATGGCCGAGGGCGATACCATTATCCTTATCAATTCGGAAAAGGAAGGCAACGAAGGGGAGTATAGGGTTCAAGGTGTAAAAAAGGTAGGGGATGCCTACGAGGTAAAATTGTTGTCGAAATTGCAACGGGTACAAGACCGGTTGCTGCCCATTTACCTGGACCAAGATTGCGATACCTGCCAGCATAGCGATGTGTATTCGTGCATTGCGACCGTCATCCTGCCCTATTGGGCCGACCGTTTTGTAAATATCAATTTTAGAAAGTATGTCGAAAGAACCATTCGCCTCGAAACCCCGGCCCATATACTGCTCAATGTTTGTTGGGTAGACTGTGGGCAGATGCAGCACTTTGAACAGGCCTATAAAACTTGGCTTATGGAAATTAACCGGCCGATATGGAACAAACCGGAACTTTCCAAGGCGCTCAACGAGTTCATCGAGGCCTTGACAGCAAGTAGAAACATATACCCGACCGGCACCTTGCACAGCTGCGATGAAGAAGAATCGCTTGAAGGGGCCATCGTATTGAACAATTCCGTTTTAGGAACCTAAAAAATAAGATCATGAGCATTATAAAAAATCATCCCATCTTCGAAGATAACCAGGTGCTTACCAGTGGGCAGCTCAACCAATTGCACAACTATTTGGATCAGCAAACGAGGTTGACCCGTTCATGTCTCATAGGAATGGGAATTGCCTGCGGACTGGAAATAAAGACGGTAACGGGGAACGAACCATCCATCACCATAACGGGCGGCCTAGGCATCAGTTCGGAAGGTTACCTCATAGAATTGTGTCCTGAAGGCAATTCGTGTACCACGGTCCAGTACCGCAATTACAATTTGCCGGAGGGGGTGGTCTATACGCCCTTTCAAGACGAAGGCTTTCACCAAGATATAGCCCTTTTCGAGTTGCTCTCGAGCGGGGCGGAGTACGACCAAGAGGAGGAGGTCAAACCCTTATCGGAACTCCCGGGGGGATTGGAGGATAAGGTGGTGGTCTTGTTTTTGGAGTGCATCGATAACGACCTGAAGTCGTGCTTGGGAAAAAGCTGCGACGAATTGGGAATCGACCGAATTTTCACCCTAAGGAAGCTCTTGATCGACCGCGACGACCTGGATAAGGTGAACCCACGTACGAACGGGGAGAGGCAGGACGATCTTTTTCCCGATAAATTCATCGCCCTGCCCCGTGTGTTTTTTGAAGGTGGGGATACGGTCCATTATTTTCCCTTTGCCTTCAGGTATGTCGAGGCGCTTAACACGGTGTTCGATCCGTTGAAAAAGTACTTGTCCACTACCTATACCGCCTATGAACCCATTTTGGGGAATGTTTATGGGGAAAATCCTTTTGAAACATCCGTCATCCAGAACGTATACAAGGAAATAGAGGAGTACCTGGGGGGTGGCTTGGTGAAATTCCCATGGCTCGGAATCCAGTATGTATATGATTTTTTTGATGACCTTGTTTTGGCCTATGAGGAATTCAGGGAGTGTGCCCATGATTTGATATGGCAGTGTTGCCCGGATATGACAAGGTTTCCCAGGCATCTCATGCTGGGCGAGGTAATTGCGGACCCAATTGGGCCATGCGAAACGGACAGGTACAGGCATGGGTTTACCCAACCTCCCATATACAACAAACAGCAGCTCTTGCTTGAAAAGACCATTTCCCTTCATAAACGAATCGTATTGCTCTTGGAAAAATTTTCCTTCGAGAGTCTCAACGACCCCATCGAACTGCCTGTAAAGGCAACCCCAGGTGGTGGAAGAAAATCAAGCCTATCCGTTCAAAGCATCCCTTTTTACTACGATTCGAAGGGCGAAAGCAGCTTTTGGCCATCGGAAAACCTTGAATTGGAATGGAATTTTTCCAGAAAACATAGACGGTGCCAGCTGTTCGAGAAAGAACAGAATGCCCTGAACCTCTCCTACGACAACAATACGATGTTGCCTGAGGCCAAGACCCCTTTGTCCACCCCTTTGCGTTTTAAGATGGACCGTCATAATTTCTTGCGGATCGAGGGCCATCAGGGAAAGGACATTCACGACACGGTAGCGGGGTTGACGGCCCTTAAGACCAAGGCCAATATCGATTTTGACATCAAGGGTATTTATCTGGGCGACCTCTTCCCGGAAGATGACAAAAGAGTCCGCCTTCCCGAATGCCTTTACCAAGACCTACAGGTCGATTATTCGATTTGGAGGGGAAAATTGCTTTATTTTTTAGGCAGTTTCTCGAGGTTGGTCACGGGGTCCCGCTTCCTTCAGCGAAAGGACACTTCCGCCAATATGAACAACTATACTTCGGCCCATGACACCTCTGCCCTCTACAAAAAATTGAACAACGTGGATGGTTTGAACCGCAGCCTTACCAAAGACAATTGGATGCGGGTGGCGGACGAGGTACATTATAAGACCAAGGAAGACAACAAGGCCGAATGGATCAAAAAGGAAAGGGAAACGGCAACGGCCACAGGTACCCAAAAGGCAAGTGTCGACGACCTTCATGCGGCCATTACCGAGTGCCTGAAGGCGATAAGGAACAACACCCCGGAAGATTTGGCATCCTTCGAAATGGAGCCTTGGCTAGAGGCATACAGATGCCCCTTGGTCCTCTTTGTCGAATACCTCAAACTGCAGTCGGGCCAAATACCCAACGATACCAACATGACCGAGGTCAATTTGAAGATCCGATTGATCGCGGCCCTGCAAGAATTGGTCAGAAACCTGTTTATCTATCCCTATATCGATATCCGTATCATCAACAACGCCCTTACCGGCCGCATGGAACAATACCGCGAACAGCACAGCTTTTCCAATTTTCTTAAAAACCATACCGGGTTGGAACATCAGGCCGGTGTTGAACAAGGGCAGACCTTTGTGTTGTTGTACCAAGGCGGATATAGCGATTCGACCCAGGAAAAATTAATGAAAGAGGCTGAAATATGGTTGAAGGATGCTGGTAAGATCGACGTGGATCTCGGTGATTTTTTCGAATGGAACAAAGAGGTCTTTGGCACGGTACTGGCCGATTTTACCCTGCCCTACAAATGCTGTGACCCCTGCGTTGATGTAGGTTCCGTTGAAATCCCCTTAGACCCCTTGGCCGTTCCGATTTGCGAAATAGTGCCTACCCGTATCGTAGGCGAAAAGCAGGCGTCTATCGAATACGAGCCCTTGGAAGAACGTATACTCCATTCGATGTACGACCCCGAAGCCTATCGTATCGACCTTAAAAATACCGAAGGCAAGTACGGCCAGGCCAAATTGAACATAAGGCCCTTTCCCTTCGATGAGGAGAAAGAGGTGCAAACTTTTTTATATACGGCAGATACCAAAAAGGTATTGGCGGCCTCCGTCAATAGCCAGAGTGCCTATCTCGTCGATGTTTTCGAGTATGCCATATCACGGGTAGAAGGTAGTGGCACGGAAGGGCAGTCCCAAACCGTCTTGGTCGATTCGGCCGAGATTACCGTAATTGTCCCGATCATCCCTAGGGGAGAGGCCGTCGTGGGCATACAGGGCCGTATATACTACAAAGATACCAAGGGCAGGGAACTTCCGATTCCGGGGGCGCAGGTCTGGACGAATGTCAACAAATTTGAAATCCATTCCCAGGCCGATGAAAGGGGAGGATACAGTCTAGTAAACGATGCCCTTGTCAACGGTTCTTACGAAGTGTTCGCCACGGCTAACGGTTTCTATCAAGGCAAAGCCTCCGAAGTGGTTGTCAAAAATGCGATGGCCACACGTGATATAGAACTCATTCCCCGCATAGATCTGAAAGGTGGGATAAAAGGACTGGTTGAACATTTAGACCTAAACGAGAATTCTAGGGAAGCCCTTTTAATGGCCAAGGAATACGAAAACAGCCGAAACCTCTACAAGGAGGTCATTGCCAGTACTATCCTCCGCGAAAAGG
The DNA here is from genome assembly GCF_900141855.1 of Pseudozobellia thermophila. Taxonomy (GTDB): domain Bacteria; phylum Bacteroidota; class Bacteroidia; order Flavobacteriales; family Flavobacteriaceae; genus Pseudozobellia; species Pseudozobellia thermophila. Next base: position 15,799 of record NZ_FQYU01000009.1, on the reverse strand, counting down.
AAAACGTAAAAACGCTGATAGCGACCGAGAAGACCATCTCCAAATTTAACGAGGAAGACGATATTCCGACGGAAGTGTTGAACAAGACTTATGTGGCCCAAAGGGATGCCTTGCTCAAAGAACTCGCAACGACCAAAAACAAGGTTACCATGGCCAATAGGGCCGCTGCGCTCAAGGTGTTGACCAACAGTTATATGGACCGGCTGATCCTGAGCGAGAAAGGCGATTTCAGCGCCGAAAGCCTGGCCGTTCTAAAGGAATCGTCAAGTAAAATAGGGAAAGCGGGCATCAATATGAAGGCCGAGATGAAGGAATGGTCAGAAAGCAAGACCCGTGTATTAGGGGAGGATATCGTAAAGGCAATCACCAAAAATTTTAAAGCATAGGACTTGGGCGATATAGCAAAACATAGCATTAAGCGGCAGGTGCTTGACATCACCATTTCCAATGCCGATGACCACGAAGAGGTAACGACGGCCCTTTCCAAAATTTGTAGGGAAAACCTGGACACGGTCTTTGGGGACATTTGTGAAGGCCTGGTTCCACCCGATGAGGTGCTTCGTTTCGATTCCTTGACCGTAGATTTGGGACATTTGCCTTTGGAAGGGCTGGCGAACGACTTTCCCAAGGCTTTGGTACAAGCGGTAAGGGAATCGCTTTTTGTCCAAATTCGGGATAAAAAAGTCGCCTTGCGCCCAAAGGGGAAGGCGGAACGGCAGACCAAGAGCGAAGCGCTGCTGCACTACTTGGCCACGGGGCAATTGCCGTGGTACTACGAAGGAAACCTCGAAAAACTAAAACAGGAGTTCTCAAACGCGGGAATCGATTATACAGAGTACTTGCTGCCCATTTTTAAAAGAAGGCAAAGCCGGAAAAGAGCCGTCCATTTTTTTAATGAAGCGGTATGGAACGGATTTTTTCTAAGGGAAAACCATCCATCGGATAAAAAAATCCCTTGGTTTCAATTAAGGACGCTAAAAACCTGTTTGCAAAAGCTGGCGGCCCGAACATCGGTCCTCGGCGTCGCCCCACGTCAAGAGGCAAAGGCCCTTTGGTCGAGCCTGGAGCATGGGGAAACCACCTATGTCTTTGTGGTCGAAGCACTTTTGCTACAGTGGGTCGAAGCACCCGCACAAAGGGTGGAAGGATTGTTCCGCTTCCTGCCCATACCCTTCCGCCGACGTCTGCAAAAACTTTTGTCGGCCGTTGGGCCTGGGGAAAGCAAAGGGTTTAGCCAAGAGGAAAAGACCTTATGGGCGGCCCTGGGGGCACCGGAGGAACTCGGCCCTATGGCACTCCCCCCGGAGGCGGAACCCAAGGTGGATAAGAAGGCCGACAAGGATTTCGGGAATAGAGAAAAAAGGACCAAAATCGATACGGCCGGGGAAATACAGTCCCTAGAGGACACGACGATCGAAAATGCCGGGATAATCTTGCTATGGCCCTATTTACAGGCCTTTTTTACGGGTATGGGACTTATGGAAGAACGGGCCTTCAAGGATGAACAGTCCCTGGTCAAGGCCGTTCATTTGCTCCACTATTTGGCCTTTAAAACGGAAGAGGGCAATGAGACCCAATGGCTTTTGAACAAGCTGTTATGCGGGATGGGACCTACGGAATTCGTTCCTGAAAAATTTGACCTGAAGACGTCCGATAAGGAAGAATGCGAACACCTGCTCAAAGCGGTGATAACGAATTGGTCCGCTTTGAAAAATACGGGTACCGATAGCCTTCGAACTACCTTTTTGCAAAGAAGCGGTGTTTTGGAACCCTGTGAGAACGGATGGAAACTAAAAATCGAACGAAAGGCCTACGACGTTTTGTTGGACCGGCTGACCTGGGCGATTTCGGTAATTAAGATGCCCTGGAACGAATATTTGATCACGACACAATGGTAACGGAAAAAATTAAGGCGAACGCAACGGATATTGCCAAGGAACTCGATTGGCTCAAACTGATATTGAAGACCCGGTCGGCCTTGAATGTCGACGAAGCTTCGGACTACGCCGATGTTTTTGAAATCGCCCCCCCTGTTCTTTCCGAATGCGCTTCGGGATATGCTCAACTGGTCAAGGAAAATAACTTCGGCTTCGTGGAGCGCTTTATCCTCATTCTCGCGGCAGTGCCCTACATCAAGCCGGAGCTGCTCGACGTTTTTATTCAAAAAAACAAGACTACCAATCAGCTGTATACCGAATTCGGAGGCAGGGTAAGCGATCAGCATTCGGGCTTTCTGCCCACGGGGGAAACGGTGATGTTCATTTTGGCCGCCAACGACCTGGCCCGAAGGTTTGCCCTGCTAAAACCTTTTGAGGGCGACCACGTCTTCGCCCAAAAGCAGATGGTTTGGTTGTCGGAGGTTTCGAACAATACCAGCTTTTTGAACGGTCAGCTCTCGCTCTCACAGGAAATTCTGGACCGGATCACCACGGGCGAGGTCAAAAAACCCACCTTCAGTACCGTATTTCCGGCCCGCCTTTTGGAGACCAAGATGGAATGGGACGACCTGATCTTGGATCAGGGCACCCAAAACCAGCTCAAGGAAATAGAGGTATGGCTGCAGCACCAGCACCGCTTAATGACGGTTTGGGGGATGGACAAAAAGCTGAAACCGGGGTACAAATCCCTTTTCTACGGTCCTCCCGGTACCGGAAAATCATTGACGGCCAGTCTTTTGGGAAAGAAGCTGGGCTTCGATGTATATCGGATCGACCTATCGCAGACCGTATCAAAATTTATAGGGGAGACCGAAAAGAACCTCGCCAAGGTGTTCGACAAGGCCGAAAGCAAGGATTGGATCCTGTTTTTCGACGAGGCCGATGCCCTGTTCGGGGCACGGACGGCCACCAAGGATGCCCACGACCGCTATGCCAACCAGCAGGTATCGTACTTGTTACAGCGTATCGAAGAGTACAACGGATTGGTCATTTTGGCCTCCAATTTAAAAAGCAATATCGACGATGCCTTTTTGCGGCGTTTTCAAACGGTGATCCGCTTTCCGATTCCCTCGGCCAAGGAACGCTACCGGCTGTGGCAAATGGCTTTTTCGGACCAATGCGAACTTGAAAAGGGCATAGACCTCTATCAGGTCGCCAACGACTACGAACTGGCCGGCGGATCGATCATCAATGCGGTACAATATGCCTCCTTGATGGCCTTGGACCGATCGGGCGAGGAAATTCTAATGGCGGATATCGTCCAGGGAATAAAACGGGAATACCATAAAAACGGGAGAACAGTGTAGACGGAACAACTAAAACGGAAAATATGGCTTTTGCAACAGCTTTAAGGGAAAACAGGCAGCCTTTTGTTCAGGCGAAGTTGACTATTGGTCGGCCCAACGACAAGTATGAGCAAGAGGCCGATGCCGTGGCCGATCAGGTAATAAAGATGCCTTCGAATGATCGTTCGGGCATCCAACGAAAATGTGCCGAATGTGAGGAAGAAGAACTGCAGATGAAGCCTTTGGGGCGCACCATCAGTCCCATTGTCCAAAAACAATCAAGTTCAACCGCTTCGGTCGCCCCACCGAACATATCCCAGTCTTTGTCTAAAAGCAAGGGCTCAGGGCGACCCTTGCCACAATCGACCCAAAATGTTATGGGCCGTGGTATCGGGGCCGACTTTTCGCAGGTCAAGGTCCACACCGACGACAACGCCGTACAAATGAACCGTCAGTTAAATGCCAAGGCCTTTACCAACGGATCCGATATTTATTTTAACCAAGGGCAGTACAATCCGCAAAGTTCGCAAGGAAAGCATTTGTTGGCGCATGAATTGACGCATGTGGTGCAGCAAAGGAATACAATTCAACTGTATAGAAATAGCGGTAGTTGGAATTTTGGAGAAAAGGACATTCCTCCTACGTGGGTAGAGCAAGAATTTGCCAATCCCCGAGATAAAACCACTAAACCTTGGATAAAGCAAATCGATATCAATTTTACTTCCACCATAAAGGATTCCGATGGTAATGACACCCAAGCAGGAACAATTGATATTGTTTATTCAAAAAACGGACACGAATTATCTGATTTTAGTTTTTCGATATCGGGAGGCTCGATTCAAGTAGGAACTACGGATAGAGGAACGTTTAAGGTTCATCGCATTGAAGGTTTTGGATACAACAGTGGAAAATATTCGGATCTATCGGATAAAGAAGGACCGAGGAAAAGATATAGCAAAGCAGGAAAGCCGGCGAATATGCATTATGCTGTTTTTTATAATTCAGGAGAAGCCTTACACATTGGACCTCTTAATGAATCCTCCCATGGTTGTGTACATGTAGGTGTATCAGATGCAGCTAAAATGAGGCAGATCAATTACCATTCGGTAATAGGTTTAACAAAAGTTAAAGTGACCAAACCATAATGTACTCGGGAGCCACGCATATAGTTAATCAGAAAAAGGCGGTCCAATGTAAACTTGCTATAGGCCAACCGAACGATAGGTACGAGCAAGAGGCGGATGCCGTGGCCGACCAGGTGATGAAAATGCCTGCCACCCAGATTCCACCAGTTCAGCGTAAGTGCAAAGCTTGTGAAGAGGAAGAGGTGCAGATGAAGCCGCTTTCCCAAACCATCACACCTGTTCTTCAGAAACAGGAGGAGGAAGAGGAAGAAGTACGGATGAAACCGCTTGCGACTTCAATTACTCCAATTGTTCAAAAGCAATCAGGTTCCGGGAGTGAATTGCAAATGAAGGGTATCTCTACGGACACTATCATTCAAAAAGAAGACGAACCAACGAGTATCGAAGCAACATCTCCGGAAACAGAAGCACCTGTAACCTCGAACAACACCTTGCCCAATCTCACACTGCAGGTTCCTTCGCCCCTGATCCTCCGGGCAAATGGGGTAATGTTTACGAACCCGACTTTTTTGGTACAGGGACCAAATGGAAGCATCGTGGATTTGGCACCATATACAGGTAACGGCTTGGTCGACTTCCCTTTGGCTGCTTTGGAGTCCCTAGGGATTCCCATCCTAAGTTACTTTCATTTTCATATGGGTCGGGCACGGCAATATTTGGGACAACATTTTGACAGTGCCTATGGTTTAAGTGGCGGTACTTCCTTTATTCGCAATGCATTGCACTACGGGTATATCAGCGCTGATGATGTGACCCTCTTTGGGGCGCCCAGCAGTTACAATTTTGAGCACTATAATGGGATACCCAATCTGAACATTGTAGCCAATCCTATGGACATTGGTACCATGATCAATGTGAGTTACTTTAACTATCCCTTGGAGGAAGGCCATAACAACCCCGCCGTATTGTTTACCATTACGGCACCTTTTGACCAAAATCCGTTCGAGGCCTTTGTCAATTTGGGAGGAGCGATAGGTCACGCCTTAAGCGGAGATCTTTACAGTTTGCCTGATGTCACCCACAATTACCCAAGATTCCACGACGAACCCAATCGCGAAATAGGTACGCCCACGACTACCACCCAGATAAGTCCAAAAGCCGATTCCAATGTAAGTCCCTCCAAGGGTTTTGAATCAAGACTAAATGCACAAAAAGGAGGGGGACAAGCCTTACCTAGCTCGACTCGTGAGTTTATGGAACAACGTATCGGGGCTGACTTTAGCGAAGTTAACATCCATACAGGCACACACGCCACAGCCTTAAATAGAGATTTAGGAGCAAGGGCATTTACCAATGCCAATGATATCTACTTCAATCAAGGTCAGTATAGTCCTCACAGTTCCGAAGGAAAACGCTTATTGGCACATGAGTTGACACATGTAGTTCAACAAAATGCTAACAGGACGCCATACCTCATAAATAAGTATGAGGATGAATGGGAAGTTCCAAGAGTAACCGTCAGGGCTTCATTATCTGGACTGACTTTTCGTTTGGAAGACGCAACTTTGAGTTCAATGCGCACCTATAGACAGATGTTTCATGCTGCAATTTTAAGAAAGCTTATAGGTTCACAGTATAGTGAGGGCTTAGAAAACGATATACCCCAAAATGGAGAATTCCACGGAATCTGGAGCGATCCAAATGCTTCGCCGGTCAATGCACAACAATACTCGAGCAATATTACTTTGCACGGCGAAGCGGGAACAGAATTATTGGATTGGTTGGAAAGAAATGATTACAATATTACCGGTTTAACCCCACATCAAAGAGAACTTCTCCATCTTGGCGAAGTAACAAGGGATTTGCACATTGAGTTAGAAGGCGATTTACCACCGTGGCTCACTACTTTTATTTTTCAGAGACTAATGTCAAGGCAAGGAGCTTTGTTGTCAGAGTATACCTCCGATTGGGAAGAACAAAGACAACAGGCAGAGGAAGGAATTATAGGCGTAACGGCTTGTTATGGAGAAGGCTGCCTCAACAATAGAATATTGGCACAATTGAACCCATCAATAAATGTTCTTGAAGCTATAAGGAACGATTTTGTCCTCTCCGTAGTGGAAGAAACGAGGAGGTTTTATGAACTTATCTGGAATGTACCCGAAGAAGGCATTCCAACCGCAGTAAGGGATCAGATGTTAGCCTCAAGGTTTCTCCTCTTCTGTTATAGCCAATCAGATTTTTCGGAAAGAGCTCTTACCGAACATGATGCCAGAATCGAGATTATTAATAGATTTATGAACATTGCTTTGCCTCAGCAACTGAGCACATCGGGAGATGAAATAATCTCGGAAAGACCTTCGGAATATAATACTCCAGAATTTCCTTCCCATATAAGAAGTTATCCCGCCCTATTACCGCCAAGGGGGTTCGCCCAGGAACTGCCCCTGGCGTTCGGTGTTATTGGAACTGATTATGATTTCTCGATGAACCTAGTGCACCGAAATTATTTGGAGGCATTAGGAGCTTATTTCTCCTATACCTACCAATGGGAGTTTAGCAGAGTACCTTTAAATTCATTCCTATCAGAAAATGAATCCGAAGATGAGACCCCTGTATCCGGTTCACCAACCGTACTTGACTCCATAGTATCGGGCGTAAATAGATCTTTGAGGTATCGAGATCAGGATTATGAAACAGTAGATGATGAGTTGGGAATTTTTTCGCCCTTCACCTACTCATTAGTAGAATTGAATTCTGCTTTGGGATTGCTTGGGGCTACAGTAGTGCCATTTATTGGTCGCGCGGTTAGACCGAGACACGAACAACGGTTTAATTTTAGGGAGCCTGGGGTTTATTTTGTAAGCTGTGTAGCCTATTCTATGACAAGAGATGATAATGACGCGGTGGTAAGAGTACCTAGTTCTGCTATTTATTCCTTCCCTATTTTCGTCAACGGTACTGAAACAATCTCTGAAACTATGCTTGCAAGTACCCAGGCAGAGGTTGTCCAGAGACATCATAGAATTCTTGAAATTCAAGACCAGCTCGATAATAATAGAGAACTTTCCACAACCGAAAGACGTAGTCTGCAAGCTGAATTAAGGAATCTTCAAATCTTGAACGGATTCAATGTTGAGGAAGAATTAACGGTTCGTCGAGATTCCATTATCCGAGCGATATTTCAACATGAGAAGGATCGAATAATGAGATTAAGCAGCTCTAGCAGGTCGGAAATCCAAGAAAGGTTGACATCAATTAACACTGCCCTAGAACAAAACCGAGCATTCGCAGATAGCCAAGTTACTTTGGCGCGAAGTATAATGGAAGAGAGAAGTGAGATAAGTAGAACAGATCGTGCGTTTTACGCGCCACTACGACAAAGTTTATCTCAAATGACGCAGGTTATGGAAGTACAAGATCGTCGAGGGCTTGTGAATGCCCAAAGGGTAAGAGCTTGGTTTATCGGTGATGAAGGCGCTACCATAAGTCTCGTAATTGAGTATGTGCACGATGAGGACGAAAATGAATACCACATTTCAGATATCACTACCCCTAATAGCGGTGATACTTCTATAGAGGATGACGCAACGGACGATTCCGATACCCCGCCTGTTGTATTGGGAATTGTCAGACTTTTAAGGAGCACGGCTGGATATGGACAACGAGGGCATGTCGCGGTAGAATGGGAAAGAGAAAGGTACATCAGAGAGGTAACCGCAGATACAGCGGTTATCATAACAACAGGAATTGATAATGCAGTAACGCTAATCGAACTTGCAGCCCTGGCGGCCGCTCCTTTTACGGCCGGGGCTTCACTCGGTTTATTGGCTCCTTTAGGGGTTATTGGGGCGTTTCCAGCTGCCTATAGACTAATAACCAGATATGAAGACTCTACATTTCGTCTTGATTGGAATTCGGCTTCAGACATCGTGTCCGTTTTAGGTGGGTTTGGTGAGGTTAGTCGCGCATTAAAAATAGTTCAGGTGCCAGGCAGGAATGTCAAAATGGTGCTAGGTTTAGGTCAAATGGGGTTACAAGGTCTTATATTGGGAGGTGTTACACTTCATGAAATTGAACAAGTTCAGGCTTCGAACGCCTCCCTAGGGGAAAAAAGAACACAATTAATGCTAATCCTGGGTCATGCATTAATCAATTTTGGAATGTTAATTGGTGAGCCATTAATGGAAAGGGCTTATAATCATAGAGGCGCACCGAACCGACCACCTGATTCCGATTCTTCTTTAGGAGTGGATTCGGATACCCCAGCATTAACCGTTGAAAATCATTCAGAATCTGACGGCAATTCTACTGAAACTAACCAGACTCCTGAAGGTATAGAGAGCGATAATTTACCTCAAAATGTTGAAACAAGGCCGGAAAGCCCAGTTCAGGATGGTGATTCAACAGCGACACCGGATGCTGAAAGTTCTCATTCCGAATCTGAAGATGGTGTAACAGTGGAAGAAACAAGATCTGGGCCAGAACCTTCCGAAAATATTCCTGCAGAAGAAAGTACAACAGAAAATCAACATGAGGAGGTAGTCAATGGTGGCGGAGGAGGCGAGACCATACCAAATGCTGAAAGTCTTCCACCTGAAGCGGCTCAAATTATTGGTAGGTTGGATGCAATTCGAGAACAATTCCAAAGAATGAAGGAGAGAGTTGGTGAAAGTAATGATGAGATGAGCCAGGCACTTGATCAGTATATACAGGATGCATTGACTAAACGGCAAGAAATCTTTAATAACCCAGAGAGTGCGGATGCTTTGGGAAATGCAAATGATTTAATTGATAGCATGCGAGAAATAAGGGATGCTTTAAGAGGTCGCCTCAATCAACCAGAACCCTCTGAAGAAAGTTCATCTGAAACTGAGGAAAATACAGACCACACCGATGCAATTGAGGATACTCCAGAGCCAGAATCCCCTGATACCGAAACCACCGAATCACAAGCAACTCCAGATACTTCACCAGAAGTTGTTGATGCAGCACCTCAAACTCCGGATGATCTCATAGGGGACAATGAAAGATTCGAAGGACATGGCCAAGATTCAAGTGATTTGAATAGGCTTTTTGATACTTACAAGGAAGGACCGGGTAGAGAAGATGTAACCCCACAGGAATGGGCAAGAAGGACAAGAGGAGAGGCTCGTCGAATATTAGATAGACTGTTAGGTGATGGTTGGGCGCAAAGAGGACGCCGCCGCCGTCCACGTGATAGAGGTGATGTCGTTGTAACGGTAACCCGGCGAATGTTAGAGGCTGTTCCCTACCCTCATGATGACGTTTCAATTCCCATTCCAATTAGTCCGGGTGATTCCTTGGTAATCCGTCCCACCACCGATAGGCCATCCACTTCTACTATGCGACGTTTATTTATGGATGTTCTAGGTTTACTTCCATCGGACATAAGGGCCTCTTTTGACGCAGCGCTTCGAGATACATTGAATCGATACAGCATGGACCAATTAAGGGAGATGGGTTATACGTTCAGGGATTATGATGGCGTTGAGCGGGCGTGGCCTTTGGATGCACATGACCATCCGCTAGAAGTACATCATATTATTGAGCTGAGTTGGGGAGGCACCAACGCTCCTTCTAATCTAATGCCGCTACCTAGTAGGGAACATGATCTGCTATCAAGATGGTGGAGAGGTTTACAGCGGCATGTTTTAGGTAATGGGGAGATACGAGATGCTAGGAATACACCGGATACCCAAGGGGAGCACATTCCTGACTTATTGGAAATTTTGAACACGGAACCTGAATAGTAAAGAGGAATTGGATTTATCCCTAATGACTGCGCTTGTATTATTTGCAAAACATGTATGAACAAGGAAGTGTTCTTAAACATTTGGGCCTGAATACTTAACAATTATTGAGACGCTACCTTTCTATGCCTCAGGGTAGAATCCATTCTTTGTGAAAAAAAGAATAAAAATGTCTTTCTCGCTCTCTATGGTCTCGTAATAGTTGTACTAAAGGGTAGATCAGTTTCGAAATGCACCAAACTTAAGTGGTCGAATTCACGATTCAATGTGAAACCCAGTTAAAAATACAGGGTCCCTGAGTTTCAACTGGCAGAAGTCCTATCCTTGTAAGATTGAAGTGCATGTTATTTTTTGCCTCCATAAACCCAAATAAGTCAAGTCCAAAAAAAATCTCTTTTTTCCTATAAAAAAGCAGTATAAAACTTAAAATCTATACACGATTTCCTGCCACTGATACATAAATGCTTGCGCCTTAGTGGAAATAGTACTAAGCTTATATTGCGAAGAACAGCTTGCGGGTAAATGCAATGGCCTGCCCACCTGCTTCAACGGTTCCCTCCCAAACAACCAGCAGAAATCGAAATACCAATTAAATAACCGCACTATGGCAACGAATGCATATTGGGAGCATAGGGGATTTCCCTGGGAACACGACCCAGGGCCGCCAAAGAACACAAGCTGGGCCCGGCTCTTTTCGCAAACGCCCAACTATCGGGCACTGGCCGAAACCTATATGGGTAAGGAGAAGTTTCGATGGCACTTCGGACCGATGCATTACCGCGGGCGACTCAAAAGCAAGCAGGTCAAGGTGCTCGTCATCGGTCAAGAGGGTGCCATGGACGAAAGCCTGGCCCATAGGGCATTCGTGGGCAGTAGCGGTGGCCGGATGCAACATATAGTGAACTACCTGGGTATCGATTACAGCTACCTCTTCCTCAACACTTTTTTGTACCCCATCTTCGGGCAGTACTCCGAACGAAAAATAAAAGTGCTTGCGCAAAATCCCGCATCGCCCATTGCCAAACAGCGGACAGAACTATTGGACTATGCGCGTAAAAAGAACGATCTACGGCTTATTATCGCCGTGGGTACCGCCGCCAAGGAGACCGTTCAAACCTGGATCGAAGGATTGGGCGGCCAATGTCCGGACGGAATCGCCGATTTGAGTACGGCGGATTCCCACCTAATCGGCCCCAAGGCCAAGGTGGTAGGTATCATCCACCCAGGGGCCTTGCACCAAGCCGATATGAGGGACAGCGTATTGGAAGACTATAAAAGGGTGATGGCGCAACTGGAGGAATGGGTCGACCAGGATCCCGATTGGTTGCCCTGCGACCCGGGGATGGAGCGCGATTTTTCGATTCCCTTTGAAATTCTGAAGAAGCCGATTCCCTTTAGGGACCTGCCCGCCGGGGTCAGCTGGCGTTTGGGAAACGGGACTTCCGCAGGACAGCGGCAAGACGAGCAACGCAGCATCCAACTGTCCGCCGACATTCCTAGGGGCGAGCGCCACGATACTTTTTACCGCGGCCTGGCAACGGGCAGTAGCGATGGCTATCGGGACGGGGAGGGCGATGTGCCCTATGAGCCGCCCGTGAACGATTACGGGGCGTACGATATGGGGCCTCCCGATGCCTTTCTTAAATTGATCATGGGCGGTTATACGGGTTTGCAATGGCCTGATTTTGTATCCTTGGGGGTGGGCGCGCACCCCTCTTTCGGGGGCATGCCCTTGTTCCGCGGCCGGCCCGATAAAACGACCTTCTTGGTGGTGGCCGATCCGCAATCGGTAGACGACCTCTTTTGCATGCGGGCCCTTTGTGGCAATAGCGGACAGCATTTTCAAGGATTTCTTGAGGCGGCGGGAATCACCTCCCGCTACTGTATTTTAAGAAGCCTTCCGATAGACGATACCGGGATGTCGGTAAGCGAACAAATGAAGGTGGTACGCCATCCCGACGTACAAAAAATGTATCGGGCCATCTTGAAGAAGGTGCTTGACTACAAGGATGCCTCCGTCGTTTTGCTTATGGGGCCCTTGGCGGAGGCCCATTGGGACCTGGCCGGTATCGCTACCGCCCTTCCCGTGGTAAGGCTAAAAAACCATTCCCAACGAAATGGGTTGCAAAGTTGGCAGCAGGCACTGGCCGAACTGGCAACATTAGATTACCCAAAGGAAACACAGGCGAGTTTTCAATACGACGGTCACCGCATCCAAATTCCACGCTACGACCTGCCCTATGGCTTTTTGCGCTGGCAGGGCACCAGTGGGGATCGGGCCAAAAGGGCCAAGCGCGAAGACGGAGAATGGTCGCCCTATTACTACAAGTGGTATGCGCCCGATTGGGTTTTCAAAAATAAACCACGGCCGCTGTCGTCTGAAGAAATCGAATTCCTCAACCAATTAGAGCAATAAGTATGGCAGAAAAAATCAAACTCGGACCGGATGTCAAATACGCCGTACGGGGCAAGGTGGTCACTTTTAATGAGACCTCCGAGATCTTGGATGACGGGGTTTTGTACATCGAAGGTAACACCATCGTGGCCGTTAATGATTATGATGCGCCCTCGCCCGAAGGCTTTTCGAAATCGGAGGCCATCAACTGCGGGGGCACCCTATATCCCGGGATGATCGAACTGCACAATCATCTTAGTTATAACATCATTCCTTTATGGGACGTTCCGAAAACCTATGGCCATAGGGGCCAGTGGGGGGGCGGTGACCTGTACAGAAAAACGATTACCGGTCCCCTGAAGGTATTGGGGCATATCGATGGGTATTTACAGGCCATTGTGCGTTTTGTGGAGTGTAGGCTGCTTTTTTCCGGGGTAACTTCTTCCCAGGGAATTACCTTGGCGAGTCATGGGGGCATTACCAAATTGTACAAAGGGGTGGTCCGCAATGTAGAGCGTACCGTTGACAAGGACCTGCCCGCTGCCAAGACCAAAATTGCAGATATAACCAGTGCCGAAAAGTTATTGGAGCGCTTAAAGAAAAGCAGCTGCTACCTGCTGCACCTCGCCGAGGGCACCCAAGAAAAGGCCAATAAGCATTTTAGGGCCCTTCAGTTGCCCAGTTCAATGGGCTATGCCATTACCGATTCCTTGGTGGGCATCCATTCCGTGGGCCTGTTTCCCGATGATTTTAGGATCTTGGGACAGCACAAGGGTGGGATGGTATGGTCGCCCATGTCCAACTTTCTACTGTATGGTGTTACCGCCGATATCGCCGCGGCACACGAACACGGTGTGCTGATCGGGTTGGGGTCGGACTGGACACCGAGCGGAAGCAAGAACATGCTGGAGGAACTTAAGGTCGCCAAACTCGTTAGCGAAGAAAAAGGAGGGGTGTTCAATGATGAGGAACTATGTCGAATGACCAATACAAACGCCGCCCGTATGTTGAAATGGCAAGATCATTTGGGTTCCTTGGCCCCGGGCAAGAAAGCGGATTTTATCGTCTTGGCCGGAAAGGGAGGGGACGAGTACAAACGCTTGGTCGAGGCCCGTGAATCGAGTGTAATTTGGACGGTAATCGGGGGAGTGCCCCGTTGTGGTCAACGGCGTCTTATGCAAAAGTTCGATATAGCACTTGAAAAAACAAGCTTGGGAACGGTAACCCGCTACCTCTACCTGACCGATACCTTGGGGGAAAACCCGATTGAGGTCGACCTCGATTACAATACCGCCCGCAGGACATTGGAAGAGGGTATGGAAAACTTACCGTCCTTAACGCGACAGCTCGAGCAAAATGGAACTCTGGGTATCTTTGCAGGGGCCGCCGCTGCCGATGGTACCCATGCTACTTGGTTTATTGAACACGAACACGCCGACCACGACAACCAGCACCATATACCGTGGGCCGGAGCCGATTCGGCCGGTGACCTATTTGAGGCCGCCACCCCCTTATCGGAACTGATTGTGGAAAAACGAAAACTGGACAAGGCTACCGTGCTTGAAGATCCGGGGCATTTTAAGCAATTGGCACGGCAACGCAACCTGCCCGAATACATTAAGACCGGGCTTCCTCTTTATTACGGGCAGAACATCCGGCTCAGCGATGCCGTTCGCGATAAGGTGCAGCCTAAATTCAATACCGATTCACAGTTCGAGTATGTGGTACGCCTGTCGGACTTTAGGGAGACCCAAGGCTATATGAACATGGGCGATAAGATCAATGTGATCGACCAGGCCATAGGCGTACTGGAAATGGCCTATGTACACTTGGATCAAAAGACGGCCCTATACGCTTCCAATCCGGTCAGGCGTTTGGAGGTGATCAAACAGGAACTCTTGACGGGTAACTATGAAGACGAGGGCGAGCTTCGTTTTCATGAACGTATTATCGAAGTGTTCAATTCATTACGCGACCTGCATACCATGTATCAATTACCGATGCCGTATAAGGACAAAGTGGCCTTTCTGCCCTTTTTTGTCGAGCAGTATTACGATGACGAAGGCCCCAAGTTTATGGTTTCCAAAATATTGGGAACACCTTCGGCCACCTTTACGGCCGGGGTCCCGATTACCCATTGGAACGGGGTGGCCATCGAAACGGCTATCCTCGACAATGCCAAAAAACATGCCGGAAGCAATGACGAGGCCCGCTTTGCCCGTGGATTGGACAGTTTGACCTTCCGTCCCCTGGCCGTTATGTTGCCACCCGAGGAAGATTGGGTTACGGTGCGCTATATCGACGGTAAGGGGCGGGCCAGGTACCGTACGTTTAAGTGGTTGGTGGGTTCCGTACATTCCAACATTTGGGACGACCTCGAAAACGACCAGGCCATTTCAAAATTCAGCACCAGTGCCGGTTACGATTATACTACCGAACTGATCCATAAGACGAAGTTGCATTTCTTTGCGCCCAAAGTGGCCCTAAATGCCCTAAGTGCCAGTAAGGAAAAGTCGAAGAATAGCGAGGCATTTGACAAAGCCGAATTTTCCGCCCATTTTAAGACAATGGTACTGGACGGTAATGTCGGTTATATCAGAATCTACAGTTTTAATACCACGCGTCCGAAGGCCTTTGCCCTGTACTTTAAAAAGTTGTTGCAGTCGTTTAAGACCGACAAGGTCATCGTCGATATCCGCAACAATGGAGGTGGACATGTGTGGGCGTCGGAATTCGTTTTGCAGGCCCTCAAAAAGGAACCGATAACTCCGCAAAATGCACAATTCGTCAATTCTGGACTGACCGAGGCGATTTGCCGCATCCATTCGCCGTCGACCTCCCTGAACGGACTCGATTTGACCGATTGGAACACGACCCTCGCCGATATTCGATATACCGGAACGGCTTTTTCCATCGGTTATCCCATTACTCCGGTTGCCGAACTTGATGGTCTGCGGGCCAAACGCAATTATAAGGTAGTGCTGATTACCGATGCCCTTTGCTATAGTGCCAGTGATATTTTTGCCGCCGGCTTCCGCGACGAAAATCTGGGCAAGATTATCGGGGTGCACAAAAATACCGGTGCAGGGGGCGCCAATGTATGGACACATTCGCTGCTCTACCACCTGACCCGTGATGAAACGGGCAGGTCCGATTTTTTCCGCCCCTTGGGCTACGGGGCCGATATCCGGGTGGCAGTTCGCCGAACCTTGAGAAACGGCCTCAATCGCGGTGTGCCCTTGGAAGATTTGGGAATCGTTCCCGACAAAGTATGCCGTCTTACACGGGATGATCTACTTTTTAAAAACCGGGACCTTCTTGC
>NZ_FQYU01000003.1:435112-475669 GCF_900141855.1 Pseudozobellia thermophila | reverse complement strand
GCCGGCGGAGTGCAAGCACTCCCCGCTGCCCCTCGACTTGCATGTGTTAGGCCTGCCGCTAGCGTTCATCCTGAGCCAGGATCAAACTCTTCATCGTTGATTCGTATATAATTTCGCGCCAACGCCGATAAAGTCCTCCCGGCCCCGTCTCTCTATCTGTGTTCCATTCTTTTTGTTCCAAAATACTTATATGGTAGCTCGCCTGTATATCCCTCAAAACGGATATCGGCTCGCTATCGTCTCTACAGTATGTCAATGAACTTCTTATTCTCTTTTTCAAAGGACCTTCCCGGTCCCCAATCTTACCCGATCGACCGACATTTGTATGCCGTATGTCTCTCAAAGCGGGTGCAAATATAAGAGGGTTTTTTGAATAAAAAATAGCAAACGCGATTTTTTTTGATCTTTTTTTACCCCCTTTCCGACAACCCACTATCAATAAGGCAATTATAAAAATTATTTTTTTTCGAAAAGAGCATTAAATATAATTCTAAAAATTCAATTGGGCAAATTATTTTATCGGAATGCTTCCAACAAGAAGTTCCCAAGTTGTCCGGACACACTCCCCCTCCCCTCCCGATCCGTGTACGACAGTGTACCCCATACCGCCCAAGGAAGCAAAGGCAAGGCCATTCCGAACAAGGCATATCCAAGTCCTGCCCGCAACGACTACCGGCCAATCGGAAAAACCATTAAATACCGCACCTTTAGCGCAACATCAGTATAATAAAGGAAGAAGTATCGAAATCAATCCATTAAAACAGCACTTCATATTGTACGCCTAACAAGGGAATACTATCTTTGCCTCCTATTTTTACAAAAACACCATGATCAACATTACCTTGCCCGACGGCACAACCAAGGAATTTGAAAGCGGCAGCAGACCGATCGATGTCGCCAAAAGCATAAGCGAGGGACTCGCCCGCAACGTAATATCCGCGAAGTTCAACGATACCATTGTGGAAACCGTCACACCATTGACCGAAGACGGGCACTTGATCCTGTACACCTGGAACGATCCCGAAGGCAAAAAGGCGTTCTGGCACTCTTCGTCGCACATCGTCGCCCAGGCACTCGAAGAACTATACCCGGGTATCAAGCTGACCATTGGCCCGGCAATCGAGAACGGTTTCTACTACGATGTTGATTTTGGCGACCGTACCATTTCGGAAAAAGACTTTCCGGCCATCGAAAAAAAAGCCCTGGAAATTGCCCGCGGCAAACACGATTTTAAAATGCGGCCCGTCTCAAAAGCCGAGGCCCTGTCATTATATAAGGAGCAAGGAAACGAATACAAGGTAGAGTTAATAGAGAACCTCGAAGACGGAAGCATTACCTTTTGCGACCACGACACCTTTACCGATCTGTGCCGGGGCGGCCACATTCCCAACACGGGCATCGTAAAGGCCATAAAAATACTGAACGTTGCCGGTGCCTACTGGAGAGGCGACGAAAACAACACGCAACTTACCCGGGTCTACGGCATATCCTTTCCCAAGCAAAAGGAACTGACCGAATACCTGGCCATGATCGAGGAAGCCAAGAAAAGGGACCACAGAAAATTGGGCAAGGAACTGGAGCTTTTTACCTTCTCAAAAAAAGTGGGACAAGGTTTGCCCCTGTGGTTGCCCAAGGGAGCCGCCCTGCGCGAACGTTTGGAGCAATTTTTGAAAAAGGCACAGAAAAAGGCCGGCTACGAAATGGTGGTTACCCCACACATAGGCCAAAAGGAACTTTATGTAACCTCGGGCCACTACGCCAAATACGGCGAAGACAGTTTCCAACCCATCCACACGCCCAAGGAAGACGAAGAGTTTTTGTTGAAACCGATGAACTGTCCGCACCATTGCGAGATCTACAACGCAAAACCCTTTAGTTATCGCGAACTCCCAAAACGCTATGCCGAGTTCGGCACCGTATATAGGTATGAGCAAAGCGGCGAACTGCACGGACTAACGCGGGTTCGCGGTTTTACCCAAGACGACGCCCACATTTTCTGCACCCCGGAACAACTCGACCAAGAGTTCAAGGCCGTTATCGACCTTTCGCTCTACGTTCTGGGATCTTTGGGCTTCGAGGATTTTACGGCCCAAGTTTCGGTACGCGACCCGAAAACCCCTGAAAAATATATAGGCTCGGTCGATAACTGGGAAAAGGCGGAGGCCGCCATCATCAATGCGGCCAAGGAAAAGGGCCTTTCCTATATAATCGAAGAAGGCGAAGCGGCCTTTTACGGGCCCAAATTGGACTTTATGGTCAAGGACGCCCTTGGAAGGCAATGGCAGTTAGGTACCATTCAGGTCGACTACAACCTACCCGAACGCTTTGACCTTACCTATAAGGGCAGTGACAACGAGCTTCACAGGCCGGTAATGATCCACCGGGCACCCTTTGGCAGCATGGAGCGCTTTATCGCCCTTTTATTGGAACATACGGGAGGAAATTTCCCGCTTTGGCTCATTCCCGAACAGGCTATCGTATTGCCCGTGAGCGAGAAACATGAAAAATATGCACAAAAAGTTTTAAATTCCTTAGAAAATAACGAAATTCGCGCCCTCATTGATGACAGAAACGAAACTGTTGGAAAGAAAATACGGGAAGCGGAAATGAACAAGATACCGTTTATGCTGATCGTAGGGGAAAATGAAGAACTTTCAAACACGATTTCGGTTCGCAAGCATGGAGGAGAGGATTTGGGTTCCATTTCCATTGAAACCTTTACCGACTTGGTAACTAAAGAAATAAATAGTACCTTAAAGTCGTTTTAAAAAAAATTGTTTAACTAAAAAAGCATAAGTCATAGCAATACGAAAAAGATTTAGGCCCCAACCTAGACGGGAGAACAAGAATCCCCATAATATCAATGAAAAAATACTCGCTCCCGAGGTCAGGTTGGTGGGCGACAATGTTGAAGTTGGCATCTACCCCATTCGAAAAGCGCTTGATATAGCGACTGAAATGGGATTGGATTTGGTAGAGATTTCCCCCAAGGCTGCACCCCCCGTGTGCAAGATCATGGAGTACAAAAAATTTCTCTACGAACAGAAAAAAAGGGAAAAGGCCATGAAGGCCAAGGCCTCGAAGGTAGTCGTAAAAGAAATACGCTTCGGCCCCAATACGGACGACCACGACTATGAGTTCAAGAAAAAGCATGCCGAGAAGTTTTTGTCGGAAGGTGCAAAATTGAAGGCATATGTTTTTTTCAAGGGACGTTCGATAGTTTATAAGGACAAGGGCGAGATCCTGCTTTTAAGGTTGGCCCAAGATTTGGAAGAACTGGGAAAAGTAGAACAATTGCCCCGATTGGAAGGAAAGCGAATGACGATGTTCATCGCCCCAAAGACAAAGAAATAACGAAGCGGCCCCGACCGGTCGATCGTATGACCATATACTGAACGCTGCCCATAACCATCGGGCGGCGTTTAGCATGAAAAGTGAGATAATCAATAAATAGGAAAAAATGCCTAAACAAAAAACGAAGTCCAGTGCCAAAAAGCGTTTTAAGCTTACCGGTACCGGAAAGATCAAAAGAAAGCACGCTTTTAAAAGTCACATTCTTACGAAGAAGACCAAAAAGCGCAAGCTAAAGTTAACACACGATACCCTTGTCCATAAATCGGACGAGAACAGTATCAAAGAACAATTGTGCTTAAAATAATTGTTCGTCAGGTAATTTATTAACCATGGAGTCGGGCCTTATACAAAGTGTGTAATCAATACACCGCCTGCTACAAAAATTTAAACATTATGCCAAGATCAGTAAATGCAGTTGCTTCAAGAGCCAGAAGAAAAAAGGTGATGAAGCAAGCCAAAGGTTACTTTGGAAGACGTAAAAACGTTTGGACAGTAGCCAAAAACGCGGTAGAGAAAGCGATGCTTTATGCCTACCGGGACAGAAGAAACAAAAAAAGGACCTTTCGCGCCCTATGGATCACACGTATCAATGCGGGTGCACGTCAACACGGACTCTCCTACTCCCAATTCATGGGCAAGGTGAAAGCCAATGGAATTGAATTGAACCGTAAGGTTTTGGCCGATTTGGCCATGAACCACCCGGAAGCGTTCAAAGCCATCGTAGACAAGGTAAAATAGTTTTAAGAACATTATCTCACTTTAAAAATCCGGTTCAAACGAGCCGGATTTTTTTATACCCCATACGCACTTATCACCAAATTTCTCGACCAGGCCCCATTTCGGTGCTCGCACAGGTAAATTCCCTGCCAAACCCCGAGGTTCAACCTACCCTTGGTTATCGGTATTTGCACCGAAGCCCCCATCAAGGAGCTTTTTATGTGGGCCGGCATATCATCGGGACCTTCATAGGTGTGTATATAATACGGGGCGTTCTCAGGCACCATTTCGTTCATATGGCTTTCAAAATCTACCCGTACGGAAGGATCTGCGTTTTCGTTAATGGTAAGGCTGGCAGATGTATGCTTGATAAAGACCTGCAACATCCCCATATCTATCTCTTTGATCTCTGGGAGGGCATCCAATATTTCGTGGGTAATCAAATGGAAACCCCGTTTCTTGGCCTTAAGCGAAATTTGTCTTTGATAAAACTTCATACGAAACCCTTCTTTATATCAAGAAACCGTAAAACTTCATAAAACTACGTTATTATCACCTGATAAAAAATACCTTTGTGGCTTCAAAATTGAATTTAATGGACCTATCCCAAATAAAAATGGTCGTCTCCGATATGGACGGCACCCTGTTAAACAGCAATCATGAGGTAAGTGCGCTTTTTTTCGAACTGTTCGAAAAACTGCGCGAAAGGAACATCTTGTTCGTTGCGGCCAGCGGCAGGCAATACCACAGCATCATAGACAAACTCGAACCCATTAAGGACGAGATCGTCGTCATCGCCGAAAACGGGGGCTTCGCCCTCCAAAACGGCAATGTCTTGGTATCAACTCCCCTGGAAAACAGGGCCAAGGAAAGGGTGCTCGACCTACTGGCCCAGATCGAAAACATACACCCCGTCCTCTGTGGGAAGGACAAGGCCTATATCAGAAACGACTCGAAGGCATTCGAGAACAAGCTCAAGGAATACTACGCCGAGTACGAGGTGCTTGACAGCCTTAGCGGGCACCAGGCCGAAATCTTAAAGATAGCCATATACCACAACGAGAGCTCGGAGAAGTACATCTACCCAAAAGTGGCCCACCTCGAAGGCGAATTAAAGGTAAAGGTTTCGGGAGAAAACTGGGTCGACATCTCCAGTCCCGACGCCCATAAGGGCCATGCCCTGAAAAAAGTACAGGAACTGAACGGAATAAGTCCGGAAGAAACCATGGTTTTCGGCGATTACAACAACGATTTGGAGATGATGGCCTTGGCCAAGTTCAGTTTTGCCATGGAAAACGCGCACCCCAACGTAAAGGAGGCCGCCAATTACCTTACCACAAACAACGATAATTTTGGGGTGGAACGCATTCTTGAACAACTGATAAATGCCCGTTGATGCCCGAACCCAGGTTATTCCACAAAAATACTTGCCTCGATGGACGCATAGTTGTAGACGGATAGATTTATGGTCTCCTCCAGTATTATACTCGAGTTTGGGGCTATTTTCCTATAGATCCGTTCGTAATGGCCGATTTCGCGACCTTCTTGGGTCTTCACCATAAAAAAGACATTATGGGTTTGGGCCGATGGCAGAAAGATATCACCTCCCCGGTTCATTACTTCGTACTCTACCTTTATTGAATTCGTCTCCCCTTGCACTTCCCGTACGTGTAAAACCCCCACCTCCAATTCAAAGTCCACCGATTGGGTGTCGTGGTGTGTTGGAGACATCTCATACCCTTGGTAGACCAAGGTCCCGCAAGCATTCATTGCCACGGCCCAAAATAGGCCCCATATGTATCGAAACCTCCTCATTTGACAAACAAGGCCAAAATATTGGCCACTCTCCGGTCATCGTGCAAATTACCGTACCTTGCCCCTATTTCATCTTCATCGGCCCTGTACAGTTCATAATAAACCTTTATCTCCTTATTCAAGGATTGAAGGGCACTGTGATGAAGATGCCGTTTTATTGAGGTATCGGCAACAAAGAGGGATATATAGGTTTTCTGATATTTCTTGAAGAGCTGTTTAAACAACTTGGGGTTGGCCCCATAACACACCTTGTCCCCCGAAGAAAGCTCGTCGAGCAAGGTTTCCAACAAAGGAAGGCTTATAAGGGTTTCGTCATTGACCAGCAGCATCTTATCGCAGAGCAAATCCATATTCTTGTCAAGTGCCCTCTTATCTTCCTTTTCATCGCCATGCCACTTGTGCATGACGACCAAAAGCTTATCCAAAATCTTCTGCATCTCGTCCCAGTCGTTGTAGGACTCCTTGTTCAGCGATACTTCCTTGTTATACACATCATAGAAATCGATAAGGTCTTGCGCTATTTTTGTCGCTAAGACCTTCTCATCTTCTTGAAGTACGGCCAAATCGAGGTATTTGAGTTCTTCGGACTCCTTTGCCGCACGATTGAATACCTCTACGTAATACGCGTCCGTCCGCTCGAAACCTACATCTGCATTGCCCCTTTCACTAAACTTATGCCCCAATCGCCTTAGCTCTTCCAAATATTGATAATGCCCCAAAATTTTACTCAATAGGTAGGCGCGGTTCTGCCGTAATTGAAGACTGGATTCCGGTATTCTCGCCCTATTGGTCCCAAGAAGGTGTGGGCGATAGTTTTCGTAGTGCACATGATCCGGGTTATGTGTACCCCGAAACCCGACTTCGTCCAAGGGCCCAGGTGTATCGGTTCCGAAAAATGCCCTTCGCGCAGCCATTTTTTCTTCGGGAAGTTGCTTCAGATATTTGTAATTTTCCCTATAGTCCAAACCTTCAACTTCCTTGTATACGCCAAGTGCCTTTTCATAGGCGCCAAGCGCGTGGTAAGCCCCACAAATATTGGCCAATAGGCCCCAAACCACTTTTACCTGCCTTTTGTCGCGGCGATCGTATTTCGATATCTCTTTACGCCAAAAATCGATTTTTGGAAGCAGCAAGTCCTCCATATCCTTCTGATAATCCGCTCCCAATTCTACATCGGACAAGCTTTTTAAATCTTCGATCGAAGCTTGTATACCGCTAAAATCAAAACCTTTTTTCTTCTTGAAGGTATAGACATAGAGCGACTCCTTTTTACGTCTCAAATCGAGGACATCCTGCAAATACGCCACAAGTTTATAGCGTAGGGGTCCGGAAACGGCCCCGTTCGCTTCGGCCATATAGTTCTCCACATTGTCCATAAAATGGGCCTTGGTCAATTCCAAAGCCTTTTTTTCACTTGTAATGGATTTATTGTTGTGGACGTTAATTGTATATAAGGTGTAATAATCTTCCAGTATTTTCTCGTGTAAAAGCCGCCCCCGGGCATCGGTAATTTCGATTTTTATACCGCTATGGAGTTTTAACTCGCCCTTATACCTGTACTCCTCACTGCCTGGGCCTTCCTTACTCCTAAATGTCGAAATCTCCAAAACGCTGGGCTCAGGGGCAAGAAAGACCTTTATACCCGCCTCATGTATCGGAACGGTTTGATACGACCACAGATCGAGGGCCTTTACCAAACCTGAAGGAATGGTGATTTTGCCCTTGTCCGATTTCAAAAAAACCAACTTATCCCCATTCCCATACATCAAGGCCGCAGATATAGTCAGGGGTTTCTCATCGATCGAAAAACCGATTTTATTAGATGCGGTACGTATTAAGGGATAGTTCCAAGCGTAATAGTAGATCGCCCTTTGTTTGGGGTTTTGCCCCAAGGAAGCAAAAGACCCCATTAAGAGCAACAGATAAAAAGCGATGTTTTTCTTCAAAATAATTCCGTTTTCAATAAAAACGGAAAAGGAATAAAAATATTGAAGGATGGGGCCCGCCGCCTTTATCTTATAGCCCTTTTTGCCCTCCATTAGGAGCCCTCATCGGGCTTGCCCTACCAGTTATTGTGAGGAGAGCAAGGCACTTGGCAGGTAGCCCATCGTTTTCTTGAACGCCACCGTAAAATGTTGGGGATTCGAATACCCTACCTCGTAGGAAGCCTGGGCAATCGAATAGTCTTTCTCAAGAATCAATGAACTGGCCTTTTCCATACGCGTTCGGGTAATGTATTTGAACACAGTGGTCCGATGTACTTTTTTAAAGGTACTTTTTAGTTTTGTGGTATTAAAACCGGCTATCTCGGACAACTCTTTGATCGTCAGCTTTTTTTTGAGATGCTTTTTGATATGCTTCACCACCCTTTCCATTGCCTCCCGGTCCGATGGCGACAGTTGTTCCTTCATTTCGTCGGCGCCAGCCTTCCCCCTACCCAGAAACAGGTCGATCAGCAACAACTTGGTCTTCGAAGCCAGGTAATTGCACTTTGCCCGATCCCGATGCGGGCAGTCAAGGATTGCGAAGAGTTCCTTCTTCATCTCCCGGGAAATCGACCGGCTCGTTTTCCACAGCACATCCGCCCTCTTCCCGGGAAACTCGAAAAATTGTCCATATACCGATTCCTGTGACTTGCCCAGCAGGTCTTCTACGAACAACCTCGTAAACAGCACCTCTACCAAGACGACCCTGTCTTCCCCAAAGGTCTGAATCTTCTTTTTGGCCGGCCATTGCAGCAGGTTATAGGCACCCTCTTGCAAAACCACCGGGTAGCCTCCGCCTTCCCGGACGTAGGTACAGCTACCTTCCAAAACAAAATGAACACCATAACACGCATCGGGGGTTACCAAGGCCATCCTTGCATTGTGTTCGGGCAGAAGTCGCCGTACGTAAACGGTAGCCCCCTCTAGCCGTACCTCGTAGTGCTCCCCCTCTACGGCCCCGGTCTCGGTTTCGTATCGATACCCGATAGCCGATGTCTTTGCAACCCCGTTTACGGTATGTTCGATCGTGCTCGTTGGGCCTGTCTTCATTTGTTCCTTTTTCGTTGCTAAAACTTCCTTTTGCGTTATTGCAGCCCGAAATCCTAGATTAGATTTGCAAAGTTATTTATTTAGACTAAATCTTAATAAAAACAACCGGCTTTTTTACGACTATGAAGAACATTTTTACGCTTATCACCCTCATATCGCTCGTTTCTGTCCAAGGCCAAGACGTTTTTGGCACCCTATCGGGCAGGGTAAGCGACACCTCGGGAAATCCCCTCCCCTATGCCAATGTAGTGATAGAAGGCCTGAATCTGGGAGTACTGACTGACGATAGTGGCTTTTATACCATTGACAAGGTGCCTTTTGGCAGACATACCTTGGCCGTTTCCTTTATAGGTTACGGCAAGCGCTCGACGACGGTCGACCTTGGCGAAGAAGCGCGCACCGTCAAAATTGATTTTACCCTTCAGGAAAACGTTGAAAACCTCGACGAGGTAACGGTAAACGGAAAATCGCACAAAACGGAACTGGAGACCAAAGGTTTTGCCGTAAACGCCATAACCACCAAAGAAGCCAGTTTACGAAATATCCAAACCAACGAATTGCTGAACACCACCGTGGGCGTAAAAATACGGCAAAACGGGGGGCTGGGATCTGAGGTACAATACAGCTTAAACGGCCTATCGGGTCGATCTGTAAGTATATTTATAGACGGCATTCCCATCTCCATTTACGGCTCCTCCTTTAACCTAAACAGCATTCCCCCATCAATGATCAAGAATATCGAGGTATACAAGGGGGTTGTGCCAGGACATTTATCCAGTGATGCCGTAGGCGGGGCCATTAACATCGTGCTTCATAAGGGGGCCGAGAACAACTTGAACGCCTCCCTTTCATACGGTTCGTTCAACACCTTACAGACCCATTTGAACGCCACCTACCGCATGGAGAAATCGGGGTTTACCGTAAAGGCCTCCGCCTTTCACAATTACTCCGACAACGACTATAAAATTTCAGGTAGGACCATTGTCGATATTGCACCCAATGGCGTAGAAACCCCCATCGTGGCGCGAAGGTTTTATGATGCCTACCGGTCAACCGGGGGCATGGCCCAAGTCGGCTATACCGATGTCAAGTGGGCCGATCAATTCTTGGTCGGTGTTACTGCCTCCGATGAATACAAGGAAGTACAACACGGTACCTTTGTGACCAAACTGCCTTACAAGGGCCGCTTTTTGGAATCGGATGCCCTGCTGGGCAATCTGACCTACCGAAAGAAGGATCTTTTTGTAAAGGGACTTGAGCTCAACATCAACGGGGTGTACGGTAAGCGCAACCGCATCGTAAACGATACCGTTGCCCAGGCCTATAGTTGGACCGGGGAAAGAAGAATCGGGTTTGATGGCGAATACCTCGATTACATCTGGGACTCCCAAAATGAAAACGGCCCGACACTCGCCAAAATAGAAAGAAAGGTATCCTCGGTTCGTTCGGGTCTATCGTACGCCATCAACGACAATCACAAAATACTGGTAAACCACGTATTTAGCGGTATTGACCGGGAGGATAGCGACGAAATGATCTCCTTGCTCGAGAACACCTTTCAGCAAACAAGCGATTTGTATAAAAACATCATATCGTTAAGCTACGAACTCAATGCCTTTGAGGATAAGCTAAAACTCAATGCCTTTGCCAAACACTACCTCCAAAAGGTTCTAAACACACAACCTGTGTTCAACGAAGACAACACCGAGGTTATAGACGAAGTTTACAATAGCAAGGTAGATTATACCGGATATGGCTTTGCCACTTCCTACACCCTTGTGCCCACCGTCACCTTATTGGCCTCGGCCGAAAAGGCCATCCGTTTGCCCAGTGAAAATGAAGTCTTTGGGGATGCGGGGGACAACTTGCTTCCCAACCTGGGCATTAAGCCGGAAACAAGCGACAACCTAAATATAGGATTTCGACTTGGTAAGTTCAACATAAACAAACATGGCCTTACCCTAGGTGCCAACTTCTTTGCGAGAAACATTGAAAATAGAATTGGCTTGCCCGCCAATGCCGATGCCCTTAGGGACAGCGACGAATTTGTACAATATACCAATTTGGAGAATACGGCCGAATCGAAGGGAATTGAGGGAGAGTTCGACTATTCCTACGGCAATAACCTTGGGTTTAACTTCAACATTACCCGAATGAGCCTGACCACGGTAAACTCCGGGATAGAAACCGATGTACCAAATGTGCCCTTGTTTACCATGAACGCCAGCTTGCGATATAGCCTGCATGACTTTATTCAGGCCAAATCACAGCTGAACCTGTTCTATAACGCCTACTATACCGATGAGTTTAGCTACAAATTCTCGGCAGGAACCAATACTGCAGGGGAAGAGGAATTTCTAATTCCGGAACAGATTGCCCACGACTTTGGATTGAGCTACACCTTCCCCAAAAAGAACTTTGTATTGAGCTTTGATGTCAAGAACATTTTTGACCAAGCCGTATACGACAACTTGTCGGTACAAAAACCGGGAAGGGCCTTTTACCTAAAACTGAATTACACAATAAATAATTTTTAATTATCCAAAATAGATTCTATTATGAAACGACCTTTATTCAACTTAAAATCGTACGCCACCGCGTTATTTGCCATAGGTCTAATGACCGCCTGTAGCAGCGATGATAACTCCGTAACTCCGGAACCAGAACAAGAGGAAGAGCAAGGAAACGAGGAGGAAGCGGCAGATTCAAGATGGATTACCGTTGCCGGGGCCAAAATGGGCGAAAACCCGGGTGATGGAAATGGTGGAACCTTAATTTATTCCGTAACCAGCGAAGAGGCCAAAGACCCAACAGTACAAATAGACCCGTTTAACAACGGCTTTGTGGCCCCTTCCAATAGAACCGCAAGATTACAAGCTTCGGAAGACGGCAATACCATCTTCAACATCAGCTATGCAGGCGATACAGGAGGCAATTACACGAAATACTTGGTAAACGGCGGCAATGATTTCGAACCGACCGGTTCCGAGATCAGCATCGCCCCTTACGTAGGTACCGCCCCACGATGGATCAAATTATTCGATGGGGACAAAACCGGGGCAGCCGTTTATGTGTCGACGGAACATCAAGTGGACGACAACGATACCCCTAAGGATGTAACCGACGACAACTACCTATATACAAATTCGACCATTGGCGTGGTTACCTTAGACTTGGTAGATTCTCAAATCAACAACTTTCAAGAGCATGTTATTACCCTAAGCGAAGAAGAATCAGCTGCCGGTTATTATATATCGAGGATCGATATGCCCGTTCTCAATGAAGCCGGGGACAAACTCTATATCGGCGCCCGTGTCAGCAAGGTAGACCCCGAAACCTTGGAAAGCGATAGTGACTTTGAAATTTTGGGTTCAAAAACCATTGTCTTGGATTATCCTTCCTTGTTAAACCCTACTATAATTACGTCAACCGTAGGCCATGGAAACACAAATGGATACCGTAGCATCAATGCTTTTCTATATGACGGAAGCGTTTACCAAGCCAACCAGGGCGATCCCGAAGGTTCCCATATCCTCAAAATTGGATCGGACAACCAATACGACGATTCGTATGTATTCAATTTGGATGACGCCCTAGGGGTCGAAGGTGCCTATATATTGGCCTGGAGGCCGGCAGGGAACGGAAAGGGCGTTCTGGCCTATCGCCATGATGGATCGGAAGAAGGTATTTCCGGTAGGGGACAAAGCTTTTTTGCCTTAGTGGATTTAAACGCAAAAACCGCAACCAAAATAGACGATATCCCTTATGAAGTAGATTTTGAGTTGTTCCAATACCAAGGCTTTGCCGTGGACGGAAACGAAATCTACCTTACGCAGGCACCCGTCGGAAAAGATGGAAACATTTACATCGTGGATACCGAAACCGGTGAGGTGACCAAGGGGGCCCAACTGATCAATGCGGAAGGAAGCCACTTTATCGGTACATGGTAATGCGATCCAACATTATAATCACAACCATTATCGGGTCTACGGCCCGGTAATGGTTTTATCCATTAAAGCCTTAATACTATGAACATGAAAACAACTATCGTCAGAACCCTTGCCTTGGTGCTCGGCCTCGCCCTTGTTTCCGTAAGTGGCATGGCACAGCGCAACGCCCCGCGAGACCCCAATCCTTTTTTGAATAGGGACTATTGGGAAAAACAACCTAGCCTTGAGGCCATTCAGGCCACCATGAAGGAAGGCCATTCGGTAACCCAAGCCAACAGGGGCGGGTTTGATGCGGTTACCTTTGCCATTTTTGCAAAAAACCCGATCCCTACCGTTCAATTTTTATTGGACCAGGGCAACGACATCAACAAAAGGACCCACGATTCACGTACCTATGTTTTTTGGGCGGCATCGAGCGGCCATCTTGATTTGGTACGGTACCTGATCGAAAAAGGATCGAAATTAGACCTGGTAGACTCCCACGGTTACGGTCCAATTTCCTTTGCAGCCGCGACCGGGCAACAGGACACCGCCATCTACGATGCCTTTATC
Source organism: Pseudozobellia thermophila (assembly GCF_900141855.1). Lineage (GTDB taxonomy): Bacteria > Bacteroidota > Bacteroidia > Flavobacteriales > Flavobacteriaceae > Pseudozobellia > Pseudozobellia thermophila. The sequence goes on along the minus strand of NZ_FQYU01000003.1, from coordinate 462,246 downwards.
GCAGGGGGTGCCGATATAACCGAAAAGGACCACCACGGCAAAAATGCGCTGCTGGTAGCTGCAGGAAGGGCCAAAGACCTTAAATTGATAGATTACTTTATCGGTAAAGGTTTGGATATCAATAGCACGGACGACCATGGCAACGGTATTTTCCACTATGCCTCACAAGGTGGGAACATCGATGTGCTCAAGCAGCTGGTCGAACGCGGTATTCCAACCAAAAAAAACGAGGCCACGGGCGAGAATGCCATTTTCTTCGCAAGCAAGGGCAGGGACATCTCGATCGAATTGTACCAATACTTGGAAAGCCTGGGGCTGAACGCCAATGTAAGGACCAAGGAAGGCCTTACCCCCTTGCACAACCTGGCCAGATCCTCGAAAGACCTGAAAGCCTTTGATTACTTCGTAGAAAAAGGGGTCGATCCAAACGCTGTCGACGCCGACGGCAATACGGCCCTGTTGATCGCTGCCGAAAGAAACAATCTTGAAGTCGTAAGCTATTTTGCCGAAAAGTCGAACGACATCGACCATTCGAACGGCAAAGGGCAAACGGCCTTGGCCCTAGCCCTCCAAAACAACTCCGCCGACGTTGTGTCTTACCTGATTTCCAAAGGTGCCGATGTTCATGTCAAGGATGGCAAAGGCAACAACCTGGCCTCCTATCTTATGGGCAGCCGGGGAAAACCACGTGATTTTGACGCCAAGGTGGCCGCATTGAAAGACAAAGGCTTCGATTTTACCCGCTTACAGGCCGACAATAGCTCGATATGGCATTTGGCCGTTTCAAAAAACAACCTCGAAGTACTGAAGAAAGTGAGTGCATTCGGCGCCGATATCAACGGCAAGGACAAAGACGGAAACACCCCCTTGCACTATGCGGCCATGAAGACGGAAAACGCGGAAATCTTAAAGTATTTGATAGCGGAGGGGGCCGACCTCAAGTCCACTACCGAATTTGGTGAAACCGCATACGACCTGGCCAGCGAGAACGAGTTGTTGGCCAAAAACAAGGTGAACCTTCAATTTTTAAATTAAATATTCCATGAAACCCAAAATATTCAAATTAGCTGCCGTTCTAGTACTGACCACCTTGGTCCTAGGCCTGTTTTCCTTTGTAAAAGAACCGGAGGTCAGTTATAAATGCATGATCCAAATGACCAACTACACGGGCGAAAAGGCCTATGTCGTGGTCTCCTTGATCAACCCTGAAGGGGAATACGAAAAGACGCTTTACATTCAGGGCGATGATCGGGAATGGTTTCCCGACTTAAAAAACTGGTGGAAGTTCAGCAATGGCTCCGGTGAGAATGTGGATGCATTATCGGGGGCCACCATTGGCAACGGGGAACGAAACATTATTTCCTTGGGCTTTAGCGCCTCGCATATCGATGCGGGCTACAAAGTTCGTTTTGAGTCGGCCGTAGAGAACCAGGAATATTATGCCGTTGATGCCGAAATCGAACTGAATTCGGCCACCCTTACCGAAAAAGTAGAGGGGCAAGGTTACATCCGCTATATAAGAATGGTGCCTAACAGATAGTTTTATGATGGTATCGGTATGGAGGTATAGCCATTTATTATTTGCCATTGCCTCCTCTGTATTTCTTTTGGTCGCATCGATCACCGGGGTTATTCTTGCCGTAGAACCCATTTCCAACAAAATGGAACCCTACAGCGTTCCCGGGGCCGATGAACTTTCATTGGCACAGACCTTGGGCCATATCAACGAGAACTATGGGGAGGTATTGGCAGTCATGCGTGACCGAAACGGTTTTGTAAGCGTTACGGCCATTGTCGAGGGGCAAAACCAAACCTTTTACATCGATCCATTTACAGGTGAAAAATTGGGCGACCTTATCCATAAAAAACCGATTTTCCAATTTGCCACCAACCTGCACCGTTCGCTCTTCTTGAAATCGACCGGGCGCTTTCTCATCGGACTGGCCTCCTTTTTACTCATTCTCATCAGTATTTCGGGTATAGTGCTCATTGCAAAGAGACAAGGGGGCTACAAGCAATTCTTTGCGCCTGTTGTTCGCGAGAACTTTTCCCAATACCACCATGTGGTATACGCAAGATGGGCCCTAATCCCGCTTTTAATATTAGCGCTGACGGGAGTATACCTTTCCTTGCTCCGGTTTGATGTTATACCCAATTCCAACGTTTCGTTGCAAGTTGATTTTGATTCCATTCAAGAGGAACCTGTAAAAGAATACACGCAATTCGACCTGTTCAAAAACACGCCCCTATCCGAACTTCGTGAACTGGAATATCCCTTTTCCGAATTTGTAGAAGACTATTATATCATCCGGTTAAAGGACAGGGAGGTATATCTCAACCAAATTACCGGGGAAGTTCTTGCCGAAGAAAAATACCCAGCCCTTCAGGTCATGACTTCGTGGGCAAGGGTTTTGCATACGGGAGAAGGAAGTATCATTTGGTCCATCGTACTCGGTTTCGGAAGCTTGGCCATCCCTTTTTTAACCGTAACGGGCTTTATCGTATACTTCAAAAGGCCTAAAACCAAGATTAAAAATGCATACGGGAAACATGAAAGCGAATATATGGTCTTGGTAGGTACGGAGGGGGGTACGACCCTACAATTTGCCCAAGAATTGCACAAACAACTGTTGGCGGCCGGAAAAAAAAGCCATTTGGCACTGATGAACGCCTACGGCCATTTTAAAAAAATGGAACATTTGGTAGTCGTTACAGCTACTTATGGACAAGGGGAAGCCCCTGCGTCGGCGGAAAAATTCATCGAACGGGTCGGAAAACATCGACAGAGACAGGCTTTTGACTTTAGTGTGGTCGGTTTTGGCTCTACCGCCTATCCCAATTTCTGCCAGTTTGCCTACGAAGCCCACGAGGCCCTGAACGACTCTGCGAACAGTACTGCCCTACAAGAGGTCTTTACCGTCAACGACCGATCTTTCGAGGCCTTCAACAACTGGTCCGATACATGGTCTAAAGAAGTGGGAGTCACCCTCCATCTGGAAAAACCAAAATCGACCCTAGGTCCAAAACCGGAATCTACCTTTAAGGTAATCGATAAAATCGAACTTCCCGAAGACGACACCTTCCTTTTAAGTCTAAAAAACCTAAACGGGTCTAGGCCTGTTTCCGGGGATCTATTATCCGTAATACCGGCCGAAGGTGCCCGTGAGCGATTGTATTCCATTGGCAAGGTCAACGACACCTTGGTAATCAGCATCCGAAGACACGAAAAAGGATTATGCTCCAACTATCTTCACCAGCTGGCACAGGGCGAAAAACTCACCGCCCGTGTCGTAGACAATAGAAACTTCCATTTTCCAAAGCAGGCCAAAAAGACCGTGTTCATAGCAACGGGAACGGGCATTGGTCCCTTTTTGGGAATGATACAGGAGAATGTGAAAAAAAGGGAAATCCATTTGTACTGGGGAGCGCGAAAAAGGGAGGCTTTCAATCTATACAAAGATTATATTGAAACGGCCCGGCGAGAGGGGAAACTAACCGCCTTTAAAACCGCCTATTCCCGGGAAAATGGGGAAAAAACATACGTGCAGCACTTGGTTCGCCAAGACAAAACCTTGTTTTTGGACGTCTTAAAAAGCAAAGGGTGTATTATGATTTGCGGCTCCATAGCCATGCAGAAGGAAGTCTTACGGGAACTTCAGGTGCTGAGCAAGGAACATCTCGGCAAAGATCTTAGCCATTACCAAAACCGCAAGCAGATTAAAATGGATTGTTACTGAACGACCGCGACATGGATCGGGGCACCTAAGTATACCGATCAGGTCTTTTGCTTCTTCTTTCGGGCGGCCGGAAAGAGCACGTTGTTCAAGATCAAACGGTAGCCCGGCGAATTGGGGTGCAGCTCCAATTCCGTCTTGGGGTCCCCTACCCTGTGCTGATAATCTTCGGGATCGTGCCCCCCGTAAAAGGTAAAGAAGCCCTTGCCCTTGATGCCGTGGATGTAACGTGCCTCCCCGTTTATCTTGTTTTCGCCCAGAACCATGACGGTAGGCTTTACCTCGTCCCTGTTAAAGGCCGTGGTCTGCCCCATAAACCCCTTTACCAGGGCCGTGTGGTTTTGGCAGAGCATCGTAGGGACGGGATCCCATTTGGCCGAGAAATCCATCAGCGAAAAATAATCGTTTTCCTTTGGGACATTCCCCCTTTTGTTCGTCATGTCGATCGACGAGAATTCGTATTTCAAAGGGTTTCGCTCCAAGGTGAAATCGGTGAAGGCGAATGTTTTTTGGTAGTCGATCTGGCTTTGGTAATTGGCATCCGAGGGATCGCCGTCGAACATGGGCTCACAAATATCGACCCCTTCGGCCGCCAGGGCAATATCAAAACTATCGGTAGCCGAGCACATGGCGAACATAAAGCCGCCGCCAATGACATAGTTGCGTATTTTTTGGGCGACCGCACTTTTTTCTTCCGACACCTTGGAGAAGCCCAGTTTACGGGCCAGGGCTTCCGCTTCCTGTTTCTGTTCGATGTACCAGGGAGCGGTTCGGTAGGCCCCGTAGAACTTACCGTATTGTCCCGTAAAGTCCTCGTGATGCAAGTGCAGCCAATCGTAGATGGCCAGTTTATCGGCCAACACCTCTTCATCGTAAACCGTTACATAAGGAATTTCGGCATAGGTCAATACCATGGTCACCGCATCGTCCCAAGGTGGGTTGCCCTTGGGGGAATAGACCGCAATTTTCGGGGCCTTCTCCAAAATAACGGCCTCTTGGTTCTGTGACGGACTGCCGATCTCGTCCAAAATGGCCTGGGCCTGGCCGTCGGACAAAATCTCAAAGGATACGCCCCGGATCTGACATTCCTTTCGAATGGCATCGCCGTCGGGCAAAAGAAAGGAGCCTCCCCGATAGTTCAACAACCACTGTACCTTTTGTTGCTTGGTCAGTACCCAATACGTTATTCCGTAGGCCTTGAGGTGGTTTTCCTGACTATCGGCATCCATGGGAATAAGTATGGCGGAAGCCGATAATTCGACGAACATGGACAAAGCCAGGAAGACCGACAAAAAGAACCTATTCGATAAAATACCCTTGATCATATTCAAAGATAGTGGAAAACAAGCAGTGCCCCATTTTAGGGCACGTTAAACATTTTATTAAAAATTATAAAAAATCAAAACGGTACATCGTCATCACCGGGAGGGAGATTGTCGTTCATCGAACTGCCAAAGGCCTGATCGGCGTTGGGCAAGTTTTTGGTTATAAAAGGATTTTCGTCGTTATCGTTCATCTTGGACTGGAACTCGAAAGGCGAATCGAAATCGTCGAGATTGTCGAACTTACCCAGTTGGCCGATAAATTTCAACCGAATGTTCTCGAGGCCACCGTTACGGTGTTTGGCCACAATAAACTCGGCCTGGCCTTGGGTAGGACTTCGTTCCTCGTCGTCCCATTCATCGATTTTGTAATATTCGGGCCTATAGATAAAGGAAACGATATCCGCATCTTGCTCAATGGCCCCCGATTCCCTCAAATCGGAGAGTACGGGGCGTTTGCTTCCTCCACGGGTCTCGACCGCACGGGAAAGCTGGGAAAGCGCGATTACGGGTACGTTCAGTTCTTTCGCCAAGGCCTTCAGGTTACGCGATATGGTAGAGATTTCCTGTTCCCTGTTCCCTCCTTTTTGGCTTCCCCCGGCCGTCATCAACTGCAAATAATCGATAATGATCATCTGGATATTGTGTTGGGAAGCAAGGCGCCTGGCCTTGGCCCGAAGGTCGAATATCGATAGCGAGGGGGTGTCGTCGATAAAGAGGGGCGCCTTTTCCAAGGCCTTTACCTTTACGTTCAACTGTTCCCACTCGTGCTTTTCCAACTTGCCGGTACGCAACTTTTCGGAAGAGAGTCCCGTTTCCGAGGATATCAAACGCGTGATCAGCTGAACGGAGGACATCTCCAAGGAAAAGAAAGCCACGGCGATACCCGAATTGACCGCTATATTTCGCGCCATGGACAGGGTCAATGCCGTTTTACCCATACCCGGCCTGGCCGCCACGATGATCAAATCACTGGGCTGCCAGCCCGAAGTCAACTTATCCAATTTATCGAAGCCCGAGGGAATACCGCTGAGCCCTTCCTTGTTCGATATCTCCTCGATCCGTTTCTTGGCCTGGATCACCAAGTTCTGCGCCGTTTCGGCGGAGCGTTTTAGGTTGCCCTGGGTCACGTCGTACAGCTTGGCCTCGGCATTGTCCAACAAGTCGAACACATCGGTAGCCTCGTCGTAGGCCTCCTCGATGATCTCGTTGGAGATTTTGATAAGGCTCCGCTGGATGTATTTCTGCAGGATGATCCGGGCGTGAAACTCGATATGGGCCGAAGAGGCTACTTTCTGGGTCAATTTTATCAAGTAAAAATCCCCCCCGACGGCCTCCAGCTTGCCGTCCTTCTTCAACTGGGACGAAACGGTTAATAAATCTACCGGTTCGGAACTTTCGAACAACTTGAAGATGGCCTCGTAGATGTACCTATGGGCATCCTTATAAAAAACATCGGGATGCAAAATATCGATGACCTCATCGACCCCTTTCTTGTCGATCATCATAGCACCAAGCACAACCTCCTCTAAATCAACGGATTGAGGAGGAATTTTCCCACGCTCCAAGTTGATAAGGGTGGACTTATCTATCTTGCGACCTACTATCGGGTTAATTTTTTCCATGACTACGAAAATATACAATTAACTGTCTCGTCCGTGCAACTATAATTCACAGGTATTCAACAATTGCATGTTGATAAGTTACGATTTTGTGTTGATAACAAAAAAAATCCGGAGAAAACAATCTCCAGATTTTCGTGAGCTTGATAAAATGGTCAATTATCCATTATAAACCCCCATTTGGGCATACTTGTCCATACGGCGGGCGACCAAATCTTTTGGGGATAACTTTTCGAGTTCTTTAAAATGGGCCGTTATTTTGTTCTTTACCGTTGTAAAGGTTTTTTCCCGATTCGCGTGGGCGCCCCCTGCCGGTTCGCGCACGATTTCATCGATCAATTTGAGTTTTTTCATATCGGTCGCCGTAAGCTTCAAGGCTTCGGCCGCCACTTCCTTATATTCCCAACTGCGCCATAGGATCGACGAGCACGATTCGGGCGATATAACCGAGTACCAGGTGTTTTCCAACATCAATACGCGGTCTCCGACGCCTATGCCCAAGGCTCCGCCAGAAGCTCCTTCCCCTATGATGACCACGATAATGGGCACCTTGAGGCGGGTCATTTCCAAGATGTTACGGGCAATGGCCTCTCCCTGGCCGCGTTCCTCGGCCTCGATCCCCGGGTAGGCACCGGGCGTGTCTACGAAACAGACCACGGGCAAACCGAACTTTTCGGCCGATTTCATAAGGCGCAGTGCCTTTCGGTAGCCCTCAGGGTTGGCCATACCGAAATTTCTATACTGCCGGGTCTTGGTATTGTATCCTTTCTGCTGACCGATAAACATAAAACTCTGGTCGCCTATCTTGCCCAAACCACCGATCATGGCCTTGTCGTCCCTGACATTGCGGTCGCCGTGAAGCTCCAAAAAGGTATCCCCGCAAATGGCATTGATATAATCCAAGGTATACGGTCTATTGGGATGCCTGGAGAGCTGGACCCTTTGCCAGGCCGTTAAGTTCTTATAAATTTCCTTCCGCGTCTCGGCCAACTTCTTTTCGATCTGCTTACAGGTCTCGCTGACATCAACATCACTTTCTTCACCGATTACCATGCACTTGTCGAGCTGTTCTTCAAGTTCCTTGATCGGTAGTTCAAAATCGAGATATTCCATATAAGTAGTGTAGGATTGATTTAATGGGCAAATATAAAACATTAAGCTTATTCGATGGCGCCTTTTTTTATCCTTCTCCTGTTTTTCATTATTCCATTGGCAATTACCGTAGAAACGATGATCGCGCCCCCCAAATAAAACATGGGCCCCATTTTCTCACTTTCACCAAAAATAAAAAACGCCAAGACAATACCGTACACCGGTTCGAGATTGATCGTCAACATTACCGTATACGGACTTATATACTTTAACAGTTTTACCGAAGCGATAAAGGCGTATGCGGTACAAATCGAGGCCAATATAAAGATATAGAGCATATCGGACCAGGTCACCTCGAATATTTGGGAAACATAACCTCCTTTCCACCCCATGTACAAGCTCAAAAAAGCCAGTCCGCCCAACAGTTCGTAAAAGGAAATGACCGAGGGCCTTCCCTTTTGTATGAGCTTGCCGTTCATCAACGAAAAGACGGCGGACAGCAGGGCGGACACGAGGGCCAATACCACCCCCTGTACATAACGGCCCTCTACCTGAAATATAAGGAACAGTCCAAAAATGACGACAAGGCCAAAAGCGATTTCATACCCCACCATCTTTCTTTTGTACCAAAAAGGCTCGATCAAGGCGGTAAAAAAGGCCCCGGTAGACATGGTCGCCAAGGCTACGGAAACATTCGATGCCTTGATGGCCCCAAAAAACGTCAACCAGTGCAGGGCAATCACAACGCCCGCCACAACCAACTCCGCCAACATCCGTTTTGATACCTTCAGTGTATAGCCCTTATAGGCAACAAATACAAAAACGAACAAGGTGGCCAACAACATGCGGTACCAGACCAAAGGAAGTGCGTCTTGCGTAATCAACTTGCCCAAGACGGCCGTAAAGCCCCAAATAAAGACAATGAAGTGTAGGTGCAGGTAGTTTTTCAATTTAGGATCCATAGGGCAAACCAGGTGCGAAGAGAGCCTATCGCTTCGCTTTTTGTAAGAGAACAATTGCTAGAATACCGAACAAGGCATTGGGCAACAAGACCGCCAACAAAGGCGACAGGCCCGACTGTTCGGCCAAGGTACCGAAAACCTTGTCAAAAAAGACGAAAACAAAGGCCACTATAATACCAAAGGCCAGGTTGACCCCCATACCGCCCCGACGCTTTACCGAAGATACCGCAACGGCGATAATGGTAAGTATAAAGGCCGTAATCGGCAGGGCCCAACGTTTGTATTTGACAAGCACATAGGCGTTGATGTTCGAAGCCCCCTTCGCCCTTTGATCCCTTATAAAACTGTTGAGCTCAAAGATATTTTTTGTCTCGGCCACGTACGACACCGGGGTAAGGTCGCCTATTTTAAAATTGAAGAGGGTATCTAACCTGCGTTTGGTCTCCACAAGGGCCGTATCGTTCAACAGTCTCCGTTTTTTATAGGTCGTCAAGCGATACAAACTGTCCTTTTCGATCCACCTAATATTGGCGGCCGATATCTTAAATTCCAATTGGTTGTCGTCATCGAAGCGTTCAAACGTAAAATTATACCCGATCTGCCTGTTGGGGTCAAAACTGCTCACATAGATAAAGTCGTTCTTGTTCAACTGGGTAAAGATGTTATTGGTTACCCGGTCTTGCTTACCTTTTTTCAGGTATTTGTACTTGAATTCGTTAAAGCCCTTGCTGGCCGATGGCACCACGAACATACCCATTACGAACATGATTACCGCAATGATCGATGCCCCGATCAAATACGGCCTCAAAAAGCGGGAATACGAAACGCCCGAGCTCAAAATGGCGACGATTTCGGTGTTTCCGGCCAATTTGGAGGTAAAAAAGATGATGGAAAGGAACAGGAATATCGGGAACAAAAGACTTCCTATATAAATGGTAAAGTTCCCGAAATAAACAATGATCTCGTCCAAGGGCGCCTCATTGGCCTGCATTTTTCCTATCTGTTCGGCCAAATGGGCCATAATGCCAATGGGAATGAACAACAGGATCATCACCGCAAAAGTGACCAGATACCTCTTTAATATGTATTTATCGAGTATAGTAAGCACTACAATCTTTTATCCATTTGTTTTACCATTCGGTCTTTCCACTCCACAAAATCCCCTGCTAAAATATGCTTTCTGGCCTCACGTACCAACCACATATAGAAACCGAGGTTGTGTATCGTCGCTATTTGCTTTCCCAAATATTCGTTGGCCACGAACAAGTGCCTAAGATAGGCCTTTGAATATTCGACATCGACATAGGTAATACCCATTTCGTCGATGGGGGAAAAGTCGTCTTCCCACTTCTTGTTCTTGATATTTATGGTACCGTGGGCCGTAAAGAGCATCCCGTTTCGCGCATTACGGGTCGGCATTACGCAATCGAACATATCGATACCCAGGGCAATGTTCTCCAAGATATTTATGGGCGTCCCCACGCCCATCAGGTACCTCGGCTTGTCTTCGGGCAGGATGTCGCACACCACTTCGGTCATCGCGTACATTTCCTCGGCGGGCTCCCCGACCGACAATCCGCCGATCGCATTGCCCTCGGCCCCCACTCCGGCGATGTATTCGGCCGAGCGCTTCCTCAAATCGGTGTAGGTAGAACCTTGTACGATCGGGAAGAAGCTTTGGGTATAATCGTACTCATAGGGCGTTTTTTCCAAATGTGCGATACAGCGATCCAACCAACGATGGGTCATATGCATGGAGCGTTCGGCGTACTTGTACTCGCAAGGGTAGGGCGTACATTCGTCAAAGGCCATGATTATGTCGGCCCCGATCACCCGCTGGATCTCCATAACGCGTTCCGGTGTGAAGAGATGGGTAGATCCGTCGATGTGCGACTTGAACTTGACCCCTTCTTCCTTGATCTTTCTAGTGCCGGATAGCGAATACACCTGATAGCCCCCACTATCGGTAAGAATGTTCCTGTCCCAGCCCATAAACTTGTGAAGGCCGCCCGCTTTTTTTAAAATATCGGTCTTCGGCCTAAGAAAAAGGTGATAGGTGTTGCCCAAGATGATATCGGGGTTGATGTCTTCCTTCAATTCGCGCTGGTGCACGCTCTTGACCGAGGCCACGGTGCCCACCGGCATAAATATGGGTGTTTCAATAGCCCCGTGGTCGGTAACCATGGTACCGGCACGTGCCTTGCTTTTCGGATCGGTGTGATGTAATGTAAACTTCAAACTAAAAATTATGCCCGCAAAGATAATCATCTCATAGGCACGAAAGCCTTAAGGAAAAAATAAAGTTGTTGCCTTGCCCGACCGCATCCACTTTCACCTTCTTGGGCCTTGGCGTTATAAAACCATCAAAGTTTCACAAAAAGAGGCAAAAATAATTTGGGTGCAACTTGTAAAGCCAAAAGATTGCGATTACATTTGAAACCTACTATTAACGAACGTCTAAGAATGGCAAAACTAGAAGAATTACAGGATATCGTAGTACAGACCAGAAGGGATATCCTACGTATGGTACACAACGTAAATTCAGGGCATCCCGGGGGTTCTTTGGGCTGTACCGAATTTCTTGTCGCACTCTATAACGAGGTTATGGAGCTGAAAGAAGGATTTAACATGGACGGAGAGGGCGAAGACCTTTTCTTTCTATCAAACGGGCACATATCACCGGTGTTTTATAGCGTACTTGCCAGAAAGGGCTATTTTCCGGTAGAGGAACTCGGCACCTTCAGGCTGATCAACTCCCGTTTACAAGGGCACCCGACCACCCATGAGGGCCTACCCGGCGTCAGGGTAGCTTCGGGCTCGCTGGGACAGGGAATGTCGGTAGGCATTGGTGCCGCCTTGGCCAAAAAACTGAACGGTGACGACCATTTGGTATATACCTTGCACGGTGATGGCGAACTTCAGGAAGGCCAAAACTGGGAAGCCATTATGTACGCCGCAGGAAACAAGGTCGACAACCTGATCTCTACTATCGATAGAAACGGCCAGCAAATCGACGGCCCTACCAGTAAGGTATTGCCTATGGGCGATTTGACCCAAAAATTCGAGGCCTTTGGCTGGGATGTAGTCGAAGTCGCCGAAGGCAACGACCTTGAAGCCGTTATCGCCGGCCTAAAGGAAGCCAAGAGCAGGACAGGAAAGGGCAAACCGGTCTGTATCATGCTCGATACCGTTATGGGCCACGGGGTCGATTTTATGATGCACACCCATGCGTGGCACGGCAAAGCCCCGAACGATGAGCAGTTGGCTACTGCCCTATCACAAAATCCCGAGACCTTAGGAGACTATTAGAGGGATTCAACCCAATTGAAATTCAGCGTTAATTAAAATTCGACTTCCTACAAAGGGAGTTTCGGCAACAATATGAAAAAATATATAGATCAAGGTAAAAACGATACGAGAAGCGGTTACGGTGCGGCCATGACCGAATTGGGAAGAAGCAACCCCAATGTTGTAGCCCTATGCGCCGACCTGGTAGCATCATTGAAAATCCAGCCTTTTATAGACGAGAACCCAGATAGGTTCTTTCAAATCGGTATCGCCGAGGCAAACATGATGGGGATAGCGGCCGGACTTACGATCGGCGGTAAGATACCCTTTGCCAGTACCTTTGCCAACTTTGCCACAGGCCGGGTTTACGACCAGATCCGTCAGTCGATCGCCTATTCGGGCAAAAACGTAAAAATTTGTGCCTCGCACGCAGGCATCACCTTAGGTGAGGATGGCGCCACCCACCAAATTCTAGAAGATATCGGCCTTATGAAAATGTTGCCGGGAATGGTGGTAATCAACCCTTGCGATTACAATCAGACCAAGGCGGCCACCTTGGCCATAGCAGACTATGTCGGCCCCGTTTATTTGCGCTTCGGGCGGCCAAAAGTAGCCAACTTTACCCCGGTGGACCAAAAATTCGAAATCGGTAAGGCCCTAATGCTCAACGAAGGTAGCGACGTTACCATTGTAGCTACCGGACACTTGGTATGGGAAGCCCTGAAAGCCGCCGAGACCCTTGAACAACAAGGCGTTTCCGCAGAGGTGATCAACATACATACGATCAAACCCTTAGACGAGGAAGCTGTGTTAAAGTCCGTTAAAAAAACAGGCTGTATCGTCACTTGCGAAGAGCACAATTATTTGGGAGGATTGGGAGAAAGCATCTCCGGACTGCTTGCCAGTCAGCATCCTACGCCCCAAGAATTCGTAGCCACCAAAGATACCTTTGGCGAAAGCGGAACCCCCGAACAGTTGATGGAGAAATACGGCCTCAATAATAAAGCGATTGAAAACGCCGTTTTAAGGGTAATGAAAAGAAAGTGATAGTGGTATCGTTTTTGATACCCTATCACCGTATTAAAAACGAGACACTATGAAAAAAACGCTTCTTACAGCGGTCTTGGCCTTTATGGGCCTTGCCGCATTTTCGCAGAACGACTCCGGAATAGGTATCAAGGCCGGACTCAACTACAGCGCCAACGGCGATTATTTTGAATCCATCGGCGATGCCGCCCGTGAACCCGACAGAAATGTGGGGTACCATCTCGGACTCTATGGAAAAATAGCGGTGAGCCGGATTTACTTTAGGCCGGAGCTGGTATACACCAAGACCAAATCGGATTACCAGGGCAACAAGTTCGACATAAGCAAACTTGACGCCCCCTTATTGGTCGGTGTCAAGGTAATCGGGCCCCTGCACGTCTTTGCCGGACCGGCCTTTCAGTACATTCTCGATACCGAATTCGACGGCATCGGCATCAACGATATCGAAAACGATTTTAGTGTTGGGGCCAATATCGGGGCCGGACTCGATTTTGGAAGATTGGGAGTGGATATACGGTACGAAAGGGGCTTTAACGACAACGAAGCCACCTTTATCAACGACAACATAACTACTATCGGGCCCAGCCGGATCGATGCCCGGCCCGATCAATTGATCGTAAGTGTATCGCTGAAACTATAATTTGCAACAAACACCACAAAAAAAGACCCCGTACTTCGTTAAGTACGGGGTCTTTTTATTACTATAACATTAATTTAATTACTGTCGGCATCCAAGTAGTCGACCAAGCCGTCGTCGTCGGCATCGTCGTTGTAAAAATAGCCATCGCCATTGGTGTCCTCATCTATGGTAAGGGTGCCATCGCCATCATGATCCGTTTCACCCTTAACGGCCAGCAAATCTATCATAAAGACCATAGGGCTATAAGCTCCTATAATCGATTGGGAGCTGTTGTAATACCCGAGGCCCGAGGGAAAAATGAAGAGCCCCACCCCATAATCTTCAACAGTAAAGGTTCCGTCGCCATTATCTACGGGCTCCGATCCTCCCTTTAACAGGCTTGCGCCTTCGGCAAAGCCCCTCGCCGGAGTTCCGGAAAAAAGGGATGTGGCCGAGGCCTGAAGACTAGGTAGGTTAAACCATATGGGCGAATTGACCCGACTGTCGTCAAAAACATCACCGGACAGCAATTGGCCCTGGTAACGTACAAAGGCGGAGTCGGCCACGGTAATGGCATCGCCTACGCCCTGTCGGGCTATGACGTAATACAGTTTATGGGTAACGGTCTCCTCCTTTTCCTCGATCAAAAAATGGCTTGAGGGCACATCGATCTCCAAGGCTTCGACAAACTCGGCCAAGGGCTTGATCCCCGTAGTATCGTCTTCGGGAATTTCCTTTACCTCGACCTTATAGTCGAAATCCTCCGGCGGATCCTGAAAGTCCATATAATTGTAGTAATGGGTACTAAGGTATTCCTGGATTTCGGCCTCGTTCTCGGCCAATACCTCGCTTAGGGCCCTGGGCGGCTCGATCGTTATGCTGTTGTCGTCGTCGCTACACGACGCCAACACACCTACAAAAGCCAAAAGAACTACAAATCGGTTCACAATCATCTATCTGTCTTTAAGGGCGGCAAGATACAATTTTCCCCTATTTTTGCAGAAGCACTTAACAAAGATTTTTAATATTATGCGTATCGACAAGTATCTTTGGAGCACCCGATATTACAAGACCCGGAATATAGCCACCACCGCCTGCAAAAAAGGGCAGGTAAAGATCAACGACCAAGTGGTAAAGCCCTCTAGGGAAGTTTACCCCATGGACAGGATATCGCTCCGTAAGAACCAGATCAATTACCAACTGACCGTTCTCGATATACCGGAAAGCCGTGTCGGGGCGAAGTTGGTAAATATATATCGAAAGGATACGACCCCCAAGGAGGCCTTCGAGCACAGCGAACTGTTAAAACAAAGCAAGGACTATTACCGCAAAAAAGGAACCGGACGCCCCACCAAAAAAGATAGGCGTGCCATCGAAGATTATCTCGACGAGCCTGAAGATCCTTCCGAAAAGCCGTTTAACGAAATATAAATTATGCCCCTGTATAAAGGCTTGTTCTTTATATTTGGAATGAAAACCCGAAACAAATGAACAACAGCATACTCAGCCACCAGCAAATACAACACAAAATAAGGCGCATTGCCTACCAAATCTACGAAACCAACGTTGCCGAGGAAGAAATCGTAATTGCCGGTATCGATGGGGGCGGACTCAATTTTGCCAAAAAAATACAAAAGGCGCTCGAGGAAATAACCGAGGCGAAGATTACCCTTTGCACGGTGTATATGGACAAGCAAAACCCGTTGAAGAGCGGGGTAAGCACCTCCCTCGACGAGGCGGAATACACGAACAAGGCCGTGGTGTTGGTAGACGATGTCCTCAACTCGGGCACGACGTTGATCTATGGGGTGCACCATTTTCTAAAAACCCCTTTAAAACGCCTTAAAACCGCCGTGCTCGTCAACCGAAACCACAAAAAATATCCCGTCAAGGCCGATTTTAAAGGCATTTCGCTGTCAACATCCCTGCAAGAACACGTTCATGTCGAATTTCAGGACCAGAACGACGTCGTCTATTTAGAGGATTGAGCCTTCGATTTCAAGGGCTATTTCGTCCGGGGTCTTGTTGTCGCCGACCACAATGCAATGGGCCCGGTTGTAGAAAGCGTTTCTTTCAAAAAGATGCTTGCCGATAAATTCGGGCAACTCTTCATCGGGAATATCCCTTATAAGGGGCCTTTCCGATTTTTCCTTTGACAAGCGTGCCACGAGTCCCGGTATCGAAACCTTGAGATAGACCACATTATTGGTCGCCCCCAATATCGTTTCCATGTTTTTTCCGTAACAAGGAGTGCCCCCGCCGGTAGAAAGAACAAAATTATCTTTTCCGTTAAGCACCTCTTCGAGGTAATGGAATTCCCTTTTTCTAAAATAGAGCTCACCCTTACTTTTAAATATTTCCGGAATATCCATCCCCTCTCCTTCTTCTATGCAATCATCCAAGTCCAAGAATTGAAGCTTCATATTTTGGGCCAGTAATTTCCCGATTGTGGATTTTCCACTCCCCATATAGCCCAAAAGCACTATTTTCATCATTTTCTATTTTGTGTAAAAATCAGGCAATTATAAATGATTTCAAAAAGAAATCTAAATTTCTCTTCAAAAGGGCTTGTGAAATTAATTAATGATCTTATATTTGCAGCCGCTAAGGGATAATTATCTAAAGCGATTCGACTTGGTAGCTCAGTTGGTAGAGCATCTCCCTTTTAAGGAGAGGGTCCTGGGTTCGAGCCCCAGCCAAGTCACCAGTAAAAACAGGCCCTGACAGACGTCAGGGTTTTTTTATGCTTTTTGGTTAGGGTATTGGTTAGGGTAGGCCCTCTCCCGGTTCCGCTTCCCACAAAGCAGGTATTTGAACGTCGGAAGCGCCTACCTGACCATGGCAGATTACACGAACCGAAGGAACAGAACGGCCAAAAGAATGCCTGACAGGCCTTGGCCATCGAAAAAGGATTTTTGGGGTGACTGGGCGATCGCAACGGGATTTAGGTTTTTCCTTGCACCGATCCGAGCCAATACATCGCTACCCAAAAAGATAGAAAAAGATGCGTTTCTCCCCTATTCGTTCGGTGAAGGAACGACATCTATAAACAAGCTCCGAAAGGGGCTGTACCGCACCTTAGATGACGCCCCAATTGTTCTTTTCGGCCTCTGACCACAAGGTTGGAAAAAATTTGCGCTGCTGGTATTTGGGATGTAGGTATTTTTTCCATTCCGACCCCCCGGTCGCCGCCTTGTTCTCCCCTTTGCCGTTCAGGTAGTGTTCGGCCGTTCTCAAGTGGACCAAGGGCCATTCTATGTTGTACAGCCTATCGAACTCCCTTAGTTTTTCGGTCAACGCGTCGGAAGGGTCCTTCAATTGCATTACCTTGTCCTCAAGGGTTTGCCCCTGCACCTTTTTGGCCAAGTCCATAAGGCTTTCGAGGTATTTTGCCTCAAACTCCTGCATGGTCAAGGTCTTCTTGCCCGTTTTTCGGTCGAGTCCCGCATCCTTCCAATAAATCTGTTCGAAATAATCCTCTACCGAGGGTTTGGGCGGAAGCCTTTTTTTGCCTTCATCGTTGATCAGGTTCTCCAAGCGGGTACAATAGATTTCGATATACCGGAATTGAACGCTCTGAAAACCACTGGCCGGGGTCAATGTTTTACGAAACTGATTGTAATCGTCATAGTCCATGCCCTCTTTCATGATATCGAAGGATGTGATCAGCATGGTGGTATAGCGGTTAATTCTGCCCAACTTGGTCAATAAGAAGGCTTCGTCAAGCTTCGTTTCCTCTACGATCTGTTCCAGTTCGTGGCGCATCATCTTGAGCAAAAGCTCGGTTACCTGGTGGTACATGATAAAGATGGTCTCGTCCTTAAACCGGGTACGTGGCCTTTGAAGGGAAAGCAAGGTGTCTACCTCTATATAATCCCAATAATTGATGGGTTTGGCATGCAGAAGTCCCTCTAGGTAGGCTTCGGGGTTCTCACCCATGTCTTCGTATTTCCTTTTGATCTTATCGCCGATATCGGACATTTTCTATCTTTTAAAAAGTTTGATGCCAAAGATAAAGAGGCAAACCGTTTTAACCACCTCCAACCCCACATAATAAAAATGAAGCGATGAAGGTCCGGGGTCTATGCCCTGAACCAGTTGTTCGGCCCGGGCATCCAATCCCGGTAGCAGCCAGAACGTTTGCAAGACCAACAACAGGAGGGGAATAACAAAGAGGATATTCTTAAACGGGAAAGGCCGGCCGCCCTCCCATAACAAGTTGCCCAGTATGGCCAAGGCCAAAACCCATTCGACCTTGTTCAGCGCATTAAAGACCAAGCGCCCAATACCGAGTCCCAATGGAATGGTAACCCCCGGGGCACGGAATTTTAGCCAGGCCTCCATAAAACTAATGGCCCCTACAAAACCGATCCAGAGGAATACGGATGCCAAGGCTACGGGATATTTTAGTTTGACCTTCATACCAGTGGTTTTTGCCCTGAATCCCTGAAATAGGCGATTTTGAACTGGAACATTTCGGCCATTTTCGAAGCCCTCCATTTGGCCTCATCGGCCTTTTCCCCTTCAAAATGTTCGTCCAAGGTTTGGTGGAACAGTTCGAGCCATCGTTCAAAGTGTTTTCTTTCTACGGGAAGTTCGGCATGGGGCCCAAACGGATTGCCATAATACGTATGCTCCCCCAACAAGACCGTTTGCCAAAAGGTGTACATTTTACCGAGGTGCTGGGGCCATCGGTCTTGGATCACCCGATCAAAGATGCGTCCCAACAAATCGTCCTGCCTGACCTTGGCATAAAAAGCATCGACCAACAATCGAATATCATCCAGCTGTTTAATTTCCGTCTTCATCCATCTTATATTTATGGGCCCTCCTTTAAGTGCCGACGGCCCCCAAGAGCCCCCTGACGACAAACGGCTTCTTGGGAAATCCTTCTCAGGCCCGCCCTTCTGTACACATCGAGCCCAGTACGATACAGGTTCGGCCCCTTATAGCGTAGGCCCATGTCTTAAAGAGCATTTTACCTATTGATGGGACAAAGGTAACCGCTTTTATATTTCGGACAAAATTATCTGAATAAAGAATTTCCCAGTCGCTTCCCTAGGGCATCCCATTATTTCATCGCCCTCCCGGTATGGTCCCGGCCCTACTGAAGCAACTGTAAGGGGCGATGGCTGGTTTCAACGATTTCCTTTCGGATCACAAAATCGCCAAAGGTTTCCTCGGCTTCCCGTTCCTGGGCATAAGCCGCTATAATAGGTTCCAGTTCCCTGAGAATATCCTCTTCCGACAACATTTCCCTATAGAGCGAATTTAGCCTATCGCCATTGTGGCTCGCCCCTAAGTACAGGTTATAACGTCCAATGGCACGGCCCACGAAACCGATTTCCCCGAGGGAGGATCGGGCACAATTATTGGGGCAACCGGTCATTCGAATATTGATCTCGTCTTCCCCAAGCCCGTGTTTTTGCATGATTACATCGAGCTTGTCTATCAAGGACGGAAGGTAGCGTTCCGATTCGGCAAAGGCGAGTCCGCACGTACCCAAGGCCACACAGGCCATGGAGTTTTTTCGGAGGCCGGTAAGCTTTCTGTGGTCTTTGATCCCGTGATTCCTCAAGATGGCCTCTATGCCTTCCTTATCTTTTTCTTCGACGTTTCCAATGATCAGGTTTTGGTTTCCCGTCAGCCTGAAGTCCCCCTTATGGATGTGGGCGATTTCCCTTAGCGCCTCCTTTAAGGTATAGCCTTCTTCGTTCTTGACCCTTCCGTGTTCTACGAACAGGGTATAGAACCATTTTTGGTTGACCCCTTTGAGCCAGCCATACGTATCGCCATTCGATACAAACCGATAGGGTTTCGAACCCTGGAGCTTCCACCCCAATCGGGTGTTCAGCTCGTTTACGAACCACTCGAGTCCCCGATCGTCTATGGTGTGCTTCAACCTGGACAATTTGCGGTCGGATCGGTTCCCGTAATCCCTTTGGATACCGATTATGGTTTCCGCCACCTCCATAACCTTGTTCTTAGGTGCAAAACCTATGACATCGGCCAGCCGCGGGTAAGTAGCCTTATTCCCTAGCGTACTTCCGAGTCCGCCTCCGACACAAATATTGAAGCCTTTCAGCTTGCCGCCCTCCCCAATGGCAATCAGCCCGAGGTCATTGGCGAAAACGTCGATATCGTTATGGGGCGGAATGGCCAGGGCGATCTTAAATTTTCGGGGCAAATAGGTGTGGTGGTACAGGGGTTCAAAATCGGGCGTTCCCGCCACTTTTTCCTTGTCGAGCCAGATTTCGTGATAGGCCGTGGTCTTCGGAAGAAAATAATCGCTTATCTCACCGGCGAGCGCATAGACCTCTTGGTGTATGGCCGATTGGTAGGGGTTGGGATTGCACATGACATTTCGGTTCACGTCTCCACAGGTGGCCAGGGTGCTCAACAATACCTCGTTAACTGCTTGGATCGTTGGTTTAAGGCCTCGCTTTAATATGCCGTGAAACTGGAAGGATTGCCTTGTGGTCAATTTCAGGGTACCGTTACCGTGTTCGTCGGAAAGTTTGTCGAGGGCCAGCCATTGCCCTGGGGTGGTAATCCCACCGGCGGCCCTTACCCGGACCATGAACTGGTATAGGGGTTCCAACTTTTGTTGCTTCCGCTCGCTCTCGAGGTCCCTGTCGTATTGTTGGTACGACCCGTGATATTTGATAAGCTTGACATCGTCGGGGTCCAGGGCCCCGGTCAAACGATCCTTAAGGCTTTCCTTTATGCTTCCCCTAAGGAAATCACTTTTATCTTTGATATGTTCGTCTTCCGACAGGTTATCTTGTGCAAATTGTTTGTCCATATATGAATTTTTCGGGCCGTTGCCGGCAATACCCGACCGAGTTAATAAATATCCGCTTGATACCGGTTTGACAATTGAAGGTTTTTAACATACTCCTCCGCTTTTTCAAGGGTTACGCCTCCCTGCCGCTGAATGATCTGTTTTAGGGCGAGGTCTACGTCCTTGGCCATTTTATGGGCATCGCCACAAACGTAAAAATGGGCGCCGTTTTCCAGCCAATCGAACAATTCCTTGCTGTTTTCCAACATCCTGTGCTGTACGTACTGTTTTTGTTCCTGATCTCGGGAAAAGGCCACATCGGCCTTGGTCAGCACCCCTTCCTTCAGGTATTGTTGCCATTCGGTTTGGTAGAGGAAGTCGGTGGTAAAATTCCGGTCCCCGAAGAAAAGCCACGAAGGCCTTCTTTTTTCTGAAACCTCAAGCTGCTGCATAAAGGCCCTAAAAGGTGCAACCCCCGTACCCGGCCCTACCATTATAATAGGGGCATCGGGGTTTTCCGGAAGCTTAAAACGGGTGTTCCTGTCCACAAATACCTCCACCTTGTCGCCCACTTCCAAGCGGTCTGCAATGGTAGTCGAACAGAGTCCTTCCTTATCCCTCCCATAGGCTTGATAGCGCACTACCGACACCAATAGGTGCACTTCGTCTTCTACGGCCTCTTGCGAGGAAGCGATCGAATACATACGCGGGGTATTTTTCCGTAAGACCGAGATCAGTTCCTTGGCCGAAAAACCGTGGGTTTCCTCCTTTATCAGATCCAAGATATCGCGCCCCTGGAGGTATTCAGGAACCGAGGCAGGGTCTGCCAAGATGTTCTTTAATCGCGCACTGTCGGTCAACTCGGCATATTTCGATAGGGTGGTTTTGGACAAGGGCGTGAGCTCATAATCGTAGCTCAGGGCTTCGCGCAAGGTTTTTTCACCTGCATGGCTTTCCACCAGTTCTTCGCCCGATAGCTTTGTTGCCTCTAAAACGGACTGGACAAGTTTAGGGGAATTGCTGCCGTATACGCCCAAAGCATCCCCAGGCTCATACTTAAGGCCCGAACCTTCCAGGTCCAATTCAATATGTACCGTCTCTTTTGAGGAGCCTTTTCCGTTAAGGTTTATCTTTTCCAAAACCGTCGCCTCAAAGCGGTTTTTCCGGGAGTACTTCACCTCCCCGCCCGTTGCGGTTTCATTGCTCGGGGCAGTTGGGGCGCCCGTTTCGGGAGTTAAGTTGACAAGGCAGTCCAAAAGTGTTTTTTGCCACGCCTCCGCCGTTTCCCCATAATCTACATCGCAATCTTGACGCGGTGCGAGTCGCTTTGCCCCCAACTTTTCCAGAACGGCATCAAAATCCTTACCGGTCTGGCAGAAATCGACATAACTGCTATCGCCAAGCGCCAGAACCGAAAAATTGAGGTGGGAAAGATCGGGTGCCTTTTTACCGTGGAGGTATTTATGAAGGTCCTCGGCCTGTACAGGTGGTTCGCCCAATCCGTGGGTACTCACGATTACTGCCAGGTTTTTGATTTTCTTCAGCTCGCGGGTCTTAAAGGAAGCCATATCGGAAACCTCGACTTCCACCCCCCTTTCCTTGGCCTGTAGGGCAAGGTTTTGGGCCAGGGCCTCACTGTTTCCCGTATGGGTGCCGAACAAAATATTCAGTTTTTCAGGCTTCGCTTCGGCAAGGGCCTGGGCGGGAATGCCCTCATTCGTATCGGCCGAAACCGCAGTTGCCGCCAAGGTTTGGCCAAGACCCGAAAAATATCCGCTAAGCCAAGAAAGCTGTTCCGTATCGAGTCCCGACAGCGCTTCGCTGAGTTTTTCCGCCTGCCGATCGTTGAACGGCCCCCTTTCCAATCCCTTTTTCAGTTCCATGCTTTATAATAATTTCAGGTTATTTGTTAGGCTGGGGCGTATACCTCAAATAAGGCTTTATAACGCGATGTCCTTTTGGGAATTTAGCCTCGACATCTTCCTGTTTTACCGAAGGGGAAATGATGACATCTTGCCCTGGTTCCCAATCTACAGGTGTGGCCACACTGTGCGCTGCCGTAAGCTGTAGGGAATCGAGTACGCGTAAAATTTCGGTAAAGTTCCTTCCCGTGGAGGCCGGATAGGTAATAACGGCCTGTATCTTTTTGTCGGGGTCTATAAAATACACCGAACGTACGGTTGCCGTAGTGGAAAAATTAGGATGGATCATGTTGTAGAGCGTAGCTACCTTTTTATCGGCATCGGCAATTATAGGAAACTCAACCTGAGTATTTTGGGTTTCGTTGATATCACCGATCCAACCGATATGGGAATCCAAATCATCGGTACTTATGGCGGCTACCTTGGTGCCCCTTTTTTCAAATTCGTCCTTTAGCTGTGCGGTACGGCCAAGCTCGGTGGTACAAACCGGGGTAAAGTCGGCGGGGTGGGAATATATGATTCCCCAGCTATCTCCCAACCATTGGTGAAAATCAATTTCCCCTAGCGTGGTCTGGGCCGAAAAATTAGGCGCGTCGTCTCCAATTCTTAAACTCATCTTTTTACTTTTATTAGGTTATACAATAAGGCATCGAACCTATCGGTTCTAGCTTTCCGTGAAGACAAAGGTAACCGCCAGCCCGATGAATCGCCCATAGCAAATTTTGATTCACAATAACCTTAGGTTATACCAATACAAGATTTCCAATAAAATAGTTATGATAAAATCTAGGGAAGAAGCCCTTGAACGCGACAAGCTTTTGCTTAGGCCCGGTTCAACTATGGGCTTTTACAATTTGTGATTTCGGATCAAGAACTGGATCAACAAGGCCGGTAAGCCGCCTTCGGGACCCTGTGGGGTAATAAAGTAAAAATGTCTGGGAATGGGCATTTTTTTGATTTCTATTATTTTCAGCTCATTGCCCTCAAGCTCCTTGAGGACGGCATGCAAAGACAGGAAAGCCATGCAATCGGAATGCTGTAGGTACGACTTGATCGCTTCGGTACTGCCCAGTTGCATTTCAATTTTCAGGTCGGCCAAACGAATCCCCTTTTCCTTTAGGGCATTGGCGATCACTTCCAAGGTTCCCGAACCCGGTTCCCTAAGAAGCAAGGGGATGTTTTTTAGTTCCTCGGGACGGATCTCCTCTTTTTTGATCAGATGGTTCTTGCTACTGCACACCAAAACGATCTCATCTTTCAAGAACGGGGTATAGTGGATTTCACGCCTTTTGGATTTTCCCTCGACGACCCCAAGCTCTATATTCTTGTTCAAGAGGGCCTGTTCTATCTGTTCGGAATTACCACTGAGCAACTCCACCTTTACGTCTTGATGCATACTGTGGAACCGGGCCAACAAGGGCGGGAGGATGTATTGGGTAATGGAGGTACTTGAACCTATGTGCAATACCCCCTTAAGGGTTTGGTTAAACTGGTTCAGGTCAAATTCGATTTGCCTGTAGATATCCATGATATCCTCGGTATGTTTCAGCAATACCTCCCCTGCGGGGGAGAGCACGACCTTGTTGCCCTTTCGGTCAAAAAGCGCCAGGTTGAAACCGCTTTCCAATTCCTTGATATGCTTGGTTACCGCGGGTTGCGATATCAGCAGCTCCTCGGCCGCCTTGGTAAAGTTGAGCCTTCTTGCAACGGTATAAAAAACTTTTAAGCGAAAATCGAACATGTACAATAATACGTATATTTCCTCAACGTAAAACCTAAAGAATTCAATTTGGGGACTGTAGTCCCTTGCTTTTCATCCACTCCCACCCCACCAACCTTGAAAGCGGACCGACTTAGGTTTAGGGCCTAACCTTTGTGCAATATCACCCTTGGCGCACATAGGATTCAAGTACGATCAAGTTCTGATCTTTGTAGTTCAATCGACACCTAACTTTTGTCACCCTTGGGTTTCCTACAATAATAGAAACTTTGACAAGTTTTGGCATAAAACAATTCTTTTAACAGTTCAATTAATAAGTAGTTATAATACAACATCCTTTATCCCAAAAACAAGGCCTTGGAAAAACAACCCAAGCATCGCCTACTTCCGGTAATACCTATCCGCCAAATCAAAAACGACGACCCTAAATGCTATTGTAGGGCACATTTCCTTTTTGAATCTTCCAATAAGTCGACCGCCAAAAAGAAAGATCAGGTTTTTCTGCCTTCACCAACAACAATTGCAAATTCACAACAAAAATATGACCCTTATTGTAGGAATTATTTTATTTGTGCATCTAACCATTTAATACAAACTGCATGATTCTTTTATCAAAAATTTCGTCTTTAAATTATTTCTTTAGACCTAATTTTAAAAGAACGAAATTTATTTCCCCGATTTTGAAGTTATTACCTACCACACCACACACGGCCCAAGCCACCTACGGCAGTTCTGTCGGGATATTGGCCTTCGAAAGCTATTTCGATGTCGGTTGCCAGTAAAATACCGATGCAAGTGAGGCTAGCCCATCGTACTAGTCGATCTACATTAGGCGTATAATTTTCTTTATAAAGTTGGTTTATTGATGTTTACGGACTTCATAGGCGAAGCGGTTATATATTTCTCGCATCGAGAACAATACGCGGCCTAAATGGGTCCCGGGTTTCATTTACCCACATCCATCGAAAAAATCACGGAAAACCCTTACCGTTAATCAGAAATTCAATTTGAAAAGGTTGATTCTAAGCAAGTGGTGCACTATTGCCATGGGTACTTTTTACTGTTTACAATCAGCTTTCAGGAATATTCCCAAAAGTAAATACATAATGCACAATAAATATTTAAGAGGCATACTGTTCCTAATTTTTGCCGCACAGATAAGTTATGCACAAGAACCTTTTCAATGTGATGGTTCGGCCTATCTTGTTTCCTCTCCTTCGGGAACAGACCCTTCGATTTTAAGCATCGTGGAGGCTACGGACCCTAGTACCGTCTTGGCTACGATTTCTCCTTCCATACCGGATAGGTACAATGCCATAGGATACAATTTTCTGGACAATCTTATCTACGGTATTGTTAGTGGCGATGCAGCTGTCAACGACCCCGGCGACATTGTACAGATAGACGCCTTGGGAAACGTAGTGAACATGGGCGTACCCACGCCGGTTGCAGGACAAAGTGATGGCCTGCCTTCGTGGACGTCCGATCCGAGTGTAAATGCCAATGGAGGTTACGTGAACATGGCTTCTGGGGTTGTGGGAAGCGCTAATTTGTTCTATTGTCTTGCGAGTACCGATGATTCCAAAGCCTACCTAGTAGCCGTCGATTTGGTTGCCATGACCTATACCACAAAAGAGCTGTCCCTTGGTGTAGCCTCCTTAGTGGCCGACCTGGCATTTTCTTCGTATGACGGTATGCTCTATGGAACCGTGAGGGGACAGGAAAAGATCGTAAAAATAAACCCGGGCACCGGGCATCAGTCCTATGTAAGCCTTCCGGCAGGTTCCCCCACATTATTGTATTCTGCCGGTGGTGCCTGGAACGATTCCCAAGGAAGGGTCTACTTCTATTATAACAGTACGGCGGAAACAGAAAATAGGTTATTTAGGTACGACCCAAGCATCAATGAACTTGTAGATTTGGTCGGGGCTACAGCATATTCCACCTTCGATGCAACGGCATGTTACCCAACTTCCTTCGAAAAGGAGGTGGACGTACCAACGGAAGGGGTACACGCAGGAGACATTGTAGATGTTGAATTTACCATCTACAATAATTTTCCCTCGACACAAATTTTTGATTTTGAGGACACACTTATTTCCTCAAACCTCAGTTGGGTGGCCAATTCCGTGACTCCCACATCGCCCGGGGGAGGTACGGTTAACATTACGGGGCAAACCCTGAACATCAATGGAATTTCAATTCCCCCCATCGCATCGACCAGTGGCGTACCTTTTTCGTTTACCGTTTCCTTTAAAATTTCGGAGAATGCGTCTCCTATCGAGTGCTTTACCAATCAAGCTAGTATATCCAATGGTTCTACAACGGTAACGAGTGATGACCCGAATACCTTGGATTTAGGCGACCCTACAGAATTTTGTTTAACTCCCTGCACCACGTGCAAGGCCGGGGACGATTCCGCTACTACACTGGTGGATGCCCCTGTATTGATCGATGTATTGGACAACGATGGCAATATGGGAGATTTGGATGTCTCAAGCGTAACCATAACAAGTGCCCCATCAAATGGAACCCTAACCATTGATTCTGTAACCGGAGAGATCGAATATACTCCAAATGCCGGTTATTCAGGTACGGATGAATTTACCTATTCGGTATGTACTACCGATACCCCGGTATATTGCGATACGGCCACTGTTTCTATTGACGTGCTTGCGGACACGGACGGTGACGGTATTTCTGACGACCAAGAGACCTTGGACGGTACCAATCCTTTGGATGACTGTGATTCCGTAGGCGGAACTCCCCTAGCTACAAGCGACTGCGATGGCGACGGTATATCCAATGGTGATGAGGCGACTTTGGGTACGGATCCCAACAACCCTGATACGGACGGCGACGGTATCCCCGACGGACAGGAAGTATCCGACGGTACCAATCCTTTGGACGATTGTGATTCCACAGGCGGAACTCCCCTAGCTACAAGCGACTGCGATGGCGACGGAATCAGCAATGGCGATGAGGCGACTTTGGGTACGGATCCCAACGATCCCGATACGGA
>NZ_FQYU01000003.1:434400-434729 GCF_900141855.1 Pseudozobellia thermophila | reverse complement strand
CCCAACGATCCCGATACGGACGGTGACGGTATCCCCGACGGACAGGAAGTATCCGACGGTACCAATCCTTTGGACGATTGTGATTCCGTAGGCGGTACTCCTTTGAGCACCAGCGACTGCGATGGCGACGGAATCAGTAATGGCGATGAGGCGACTTTGGGCACGGATCCCAACGATACCGATACCGATGGTGACGGCATATCAGATGGTCAGGAAGTCACTGACGGTACCAATCCTTTGGATGACTGTGATTCCGTAGGCGGAACTCCCCTAGCTACAAGCGACTGCGATGGCGACGGAATCAGCAATGGTGATGAAGCTACCTTGGG
>NZ_FQYU01000003.1:263938-434185 GCF_900141855.1 Pseudozobellia thermophila | reverse complement strand
CTAGCTACAAGCGACTGCGATGGCGACGGAATCAGCAATGGTGATGAAGCTACCTTGGGAACCGACCCCAACGATCCCGATACGGACGGTGACGGTATCCCCGACGGACAGGAAGTATCCGACGGTACCGATCCTTTGGACGATTGTGATTCCGTAGGCGGTACTCCCCTAGCTGCAAGCGACTGCGATGGCGACGGAATCAGTAATGGCGATGAAGCTGCCTTGGGCACCGACCCCAATGATCCCGATACGGACGGTGACGGTATCCCTGACGGACAGGAAGTATCCGACGGAACTAATCCTTTAGACGATTGTGATTCCGTAGGCGGAACTCCTTTGAGTACCAGCGACTGCGATGGCGACGGAATCTCCAATGGTGACGAGGCGACTTTGGGTACGGACCCCAACAACCCTGATACGGACGGCGACGGTATCCCTGACGGACAGGAAGTATCCGATGCAACCGATCCACTGAATTCTTGCGATTCGGTAGGCGGATCCCCCTTGGCTTCGGGTGATTGCGACCATGACGGATTGACCAACGAGGAAGAAGCTATTATGGGCACCGACCCGAACAACCCCGATACGGACGGTGACGGTATACCCGATGGCCAAGAGATCTTGGATGGCACGAATCCCTTGGACGATTGCGACCATGTAGGGGCTACTTCATTACCCGATAGCGATTGTGACGAAGACGGCCTGACCACTTCACAGGAAGAGGCCATTGGCACCGATCCCGATGAAGCCGATACCGATGGGGACACCATCCCCGACGCCCAGGAAGTGGACGACGGCACGGACCCTCTTGATTCTTGCGACTCCATAAATGGAGTTCCCACTCCGGAATCCGATTGTAATGAAGACGTTGATGATATGGATATTTCGATAACCAACGAGATCATCACACCCGACAATGACGGGGTAAACGATTACTTCGAAATCGACAATATCGAATCCTATCCCAATAACAAGGTGCAGATATACAACCGCTGGGGCGTTCAGGTGTACGAGATGTCGGGATATGACAATGGGCCCAATTCCTTTAGGGGAGAATCTAGTGCAAGGGCGACCGTTCAAGCGGATTCCAAATTGCCTGTTGGTGTATACTTCTATATAATCAAATATGAAAACAACGGAGAGCGAATGAACAAAGCAGGTTACTTGTACATCAACAGGTAATTTTCTTTCAAAAACAACGAATAAACATGAAAAAACGAGTTATAGCAGTCTTGTTCATCTTTGCCGGCCTTGTGACGGTCCGGGCCCAGCAAGATGCCCAGTATACACAATATATGTACAATACCATATCGGTAAACCCGGCCTATGCCGGTTCCCGTGGGGTGTTCAGCATTGCGGCCCTGCACCGCTCGCAGTGGGTGGGACTAGAGGGGGCACCAACCAGCCAGACCCTGAACTTTCATACCCCTGTATCGAATTCAGTAGGTCTCGGGTTATCGGTTGTCAACGACGAGATAGGAAACGGTACCAATCAGGACACGTATATCGATGCCGCTTTTTCCTATACGGTACATACCTCCGACGAAGGTAAGCTCTCCTTCGGCCTCAAGGCGGGCGGCCACCTCTTGAACATCGATTTCTCAAAATTGAGAAATTACGGTGCGGAGAGCAACCTGCCCAATATCGACAACAAGTTTGCCCCCAATTTCGGTGCGGGAATCTATTACCATACCGACCGTTTCTATGCCGGACTGTCCGTTCCGAACTTTTTGCAGACCGAACATTTCGACGGTTCCGATACCGACAGTTCCTCCTTTGTGGCCAAGGAGCGCATGAATTATTACTTCATCACCGGCTATGTGTTCGACTTGAATTACCGGACGAAGTTCAAACCGGCGGCCTTGGTAAAGGCCGTAAAGGGAGCGCCCTTGCAAGTGGACCTGAGCGCGAGCTTTTTGTTCAACGAGAAGTTTTCCTTGGGAGCGGCCTACCGCTGGGACGCGGCGTTAAGCGGTCTTTTCGGCTTCCAATTGAACGACCAGCTCATGCTCGGCCTGGCCTATGACAGGGAGGTCACCGAGCTTGGGGCGGCCAGGTTCAACGACGGCTCCTTCGAGATCTTTCTCAGGTATGAGTTCTTGACCCGCTACAAACGGGTAATCACCCCTAGATTCTTTTAAAACATAAGACATGAAAAAAGCAAAATATATGTTCTGCGGTTTGGCCCTATTGGGCTGTATGGCCCAGGCTCAGGAAAGAAAACTCAAAAAGGCCGAAACAAAGTTCTCCGACTTTGCCTATGCGCCGGCCATACAGTCTTATGAAGACTTGGTAGCGGATGGCTATACCCAAGAACAAATATTCAAAAACCTGGGCAATGCCAACTACTACAACGCCAAATACGTTGAAGCATCGAAATGGTACGGTAGACTGTTCGAACTGAACGAGGCGGATATCGACCCGGAATACATGTACCGCTATGCCCAGACCCTTAAATCGCTTGAAAAGTACGATGCCTCCGATAGATGGATGCATAGGTTTAAAGAGGCCAAGGCAAATGATCAACGTGCCGTACAGTTCAGCAAGAATTCAGATTATTTGGAGCGGATAGAGGCCAATTCGGGGCGCTACGAGATCCGGAATTTAGGACTCAATTCCAAGGTATCCGATTTTGCCCCCTCCTTCCACGGAAGGGACCTGATCTTTTCAACGGCAAGGGACAGTGGACTCATATCGAAGAACATCCATAAATGGAACAACGCTTCCTTTTTGAACCTGTACAAGGCCACACAGGACGGGCAGGGAAATTTCATCACCGTAGATAAACTTTCCCGAAAGTTGAACAAGAAAACACATGAGTCCTCCACGGCCTTTACCAAGGATGGCACGACCATGTACTTTACCCGGAACAACTCCAACAACGGCAAGTTCTTAAGGGACGGGGAAGGCGTCAGCAGATTGAAGATATACAGGGCCACGCTCGTGGACGGCGAATGGGAAAACATCGAGGAACTTCCCTTTAACGACGATAGCTACTCGGTGGCACATCCTGCCCTGAGCCCGGACGAGAGGCAGCTGTATTTCGCCTCCGATATGCCAGGAACCATTGGGGAGTCGGATCTTTTTGTCGTAGACATCCATGCCGACGGCAGTTTTGGAACGCCCCGGAACCTAGGGCCCAAAATTAATACCGAGGCCCGGGAAACCTTTCCCTTCGCGACCGATTCGGGCATTCTGTATTTCTCCTCTGACGGACATCCCGGTCTCGGCGGTCTTGACATATTCGCCTTCGACCTGAAGGAAAATGGGTTGGGCAGGGTCGTGAACGTGGGCCGGCCCGTAAACAGTGAGGAAGACGACTTCACGTATATCGTGGACGAAGCAACCCAAAAGGGCTTCTTTGCCTCGAACAGGGCCGGGGGACAAGGCGGTGATGACATTTACGGCTTTACGGAGACCAGGCCCCTGGACCTTAAATGCCATACCCTTATCGCCGGAACGGTGAAGGATGGGGAGACAGGTGAACTGTTGGCCCATGCCGCTGTTAAGGTATATGACAACAAAAGCAATGTGGTTTCCACATCGGAGACCGATGCCAACGGGGCCTTTGCCATGGAAGGCGACTGCAAGGAGGGAAATTACAAGGTAGTGGCCTCAAAGAGCGATTACGACGATGGCGAAAAGGCCTTTGCGACCGTAAACGCAAAAGATGCCACGGGCATAGAGGTGGTATTGGCGAAGACCGTAAAATCGGCCCCCATCGGAACCGATCTGGTCACGTACCTAAACATCGAACCGATCTACTTCGATTTCGACAAGTACTTTATCAGGGAAGATGCCAAGATAAGCATCGAAAGGGTCCTGGCCTATTTGAGGGAGTTCCCCGAGGTAAAGGTAGAGGTACGCTCCCATACCGATTCGCGTGCCAACGATGCCTACAACATGCAGTTGTCGGCCAATAGGGCCAAGGCAACGGCCGATTATTTGATCGCCCAGGGCATCGACAAGAACCGGATATCCTTTGAAGGCTTCGGGGAAACACAACTGACGAACAATTGCAGCAACGGGGTACCCTGTACCAAAGAGCAGCACCAGATGAACAGGCGATCCGAGTTTATCGTGGTCGAAAACTAAAAAAGGCTTTAATAAACCCCTATTTTTAAGGAATGGCGTTCAAACAATAGTTAAATGGACGCCATTCTTATTTATACCGGATAAGAAATTGGGCGAAGTGATTTATCTTTACAGTTATAAAACATAAACAAATACTTCTATAGAAATTATAGAGGGACGGAACAAGGGAAACGGGCAAGCCCATGGCTGTACTAGACCGCCTACCTGACAAGGTCTATTACAAGACTACGGAACCCAAAAAGGCGAACCGAATATGGTGGAAATAGAAAAAACATTGGAGAGCAAAGGAGTTCGTCCCACGGCAATGCGAATCTTGGTATATAAGTATATGGCCCAAAAGGAAACCGCGGTCGCCCTGACCGATATCGAGCATGCCTTTCCTTCCCGGCCATCGGGCAGCGGAGCCGACCGCACTACCCTCTATCGCACGCTTAAGACCTTTGAAGAAAAAGGAGTTGTCCATCACATCGACGACGGAACGGGCGTATCGAAATACGCACTCTGCGAACCGGGGTGCAATTGCGACCTTGAGCAAGACCTCCACCTTCATTTTCACTGTAAAAACTGCAATGAAACCATGTGCCTGACCGAACACAAAATTCCACACATCAGCCTACCTACAGGTTTTGTGGCCGAAGATGCCAATTTGGTCGTAGCCGGAACCTGCGATAAATGCAGTGGAGCATAAATGCACTTCCGTTGCAGTACATTTTGTACTTACTTGCAGGCATGAAGAAGGAAGACGACCACATCCACGACACATCGGACAGCTGTTGTAGCACCCAAAAACCACAACCACGACCAAAATCAAGCTTAAGAATATACCTGCCCGCGATCATCAGCTTTGCTATGCTCGTCATGGGCCTATTCTTCGACGGGTTCGAAATGGGCTTCTTTAAGGGATGGATAAGGCTTGTTTGGTTCTTGCTGGCCTATTTTCCGGTCGGACTTCCCGTACTCAGGGAGGCGTGGGAGCGAATTGCCAAAGGTGATTTTTTTACCGAGTTCCTCCTAATGTCGATAGCCACCTTAGGTGCCTTTGTCCTTGGGGAATACCCCGAAGGAGTAGCCGTTATGGTGTTTTACTCGATTGGCGAACTTTTTCAACACGATGCCGTAAAAAAAGCCAGGACAAACATACAGGCCTTGCTCGATGCCAGACCGAGGGAAGCCCTCGTGTTCAGGAACGACAACTTTGTAAACGTCCCTTCGGAAACGGTTCGAATCGGCGAACGGATACAAGTGCGCACAGGGGAGAAAATTCCCTTGGACGGGGTATTGCTATCCGAGAAAGCCTCGCTCAATACCGCGGCCATTACGGGTGAAAGCCGGCCCGATGCCGTATACAGGGGCGACCAACTATACGCCGGGAGCATCAACCTCGACGGGGTAATCGAAATGAGGGCTACCAAAGCCTTCAAAGACAGTTCCATTGCCCGGATCTTGGACATGGTACAGAATGCCACGGCACGAAAATCGAAAACGGAACTCTTCATTCGGAAGTTTGCCCGGGTCTATACGCCGATCGTAGTCTATTTGGCCTTGGCCCTCACCCTACTCCCCTATTTTTTTGTCGATGATTACGTCTTTCGCGATTGGCTCTATAGGGCCTTGATCTTTTTGGTCATCTCCTGTCCCTGTGCCCTGGTCATTTCCATTCCCTTGGGGTATTTTGGCGGATTGGGTGCGGCATCGCGCAACGGCATATTGTTCAAGGGTGCCTCCTTTTTAGATACCATAACCAAGGTAAACACGGTGGTCATGGACAAAACGGGAACCGTAACGAAGGGCATCTTTAAAATCAAGAAAATAGTCGTGGCCCAAAAGAACTTGTCCGAAACGGACTTTATGCGGTAT
Organism: Pseudozobellia thermophila; assembly: GCF_900141855.1. GTDB lineage: Bacteria > Bacteroidota > Bacteroidia > Flavobacteriales > Flavobacteriaceae > Pseudozobellia > Pseudozobellia thermophila. The sequence goes on along the minus strand of NZ_FQYU01000003.1, from coordinate 428,233 downwards.
CTGATTGCCATGGAAGAACAATCAACGCACCCCATCGCCCAAGCCATTCTCGAATACAAGAAGGAAAATGATCGGTTCAAGGCCACCGAAGTCGTGGAAATAGCGGGAAAAGGGCTAAAGGGAAAGGTCGACAACAAAGGCATTCTCGTAGGAAACAAGGGCCTAATGGCCGATAACGGCATCGAAGTGCCGCCGGAAACCGATGGCATCGTGGAAACTATGGTTATGGTCGCCATAGACCAAGAGTTTGCGGGCTACGTGGTTATTGCCGATGAATTGAAAGCGGATGCCCACCAAGCCATCCAACAGATCAGGCAAGCCGGTATCTCCCAAATCGGTATGCTTTCGGGCGACAAGGATTCGATTACCCAAAAAACCGCCGACGAGTTGGGCATTGATTGGGCCAAGGGAGGGCTATTGCCCGAAGACAAACTCGATGAAGTGGAACGATTAAAGTCACGCCCCAATACCGTAGTGGCCTATATAGGGGATGGAATAAACGACGCACCCGTTCTTGCCTTAAGCGACGTGGGTATGGCCATGGGGGGTCTCGGAAGCGATGTGGCCATTGAAACGGCCGACGTGGTCATACAGACCGACCAACCCAGCAGGATTTCGAGGGCCATAAGAATTGGCCGCTCGACCAGACGTGTGGTATGGCAGAATATTGGCCTCGCCTTTGGTGTAAAAGCACTTGTACTTATTTTAGGGGCCGGAGGCCTGGCTACCATGTGGGAAGCCGTTTTCGCCGATGTCGGCGTCGCATTGCTCGCCATCTTAAATGCCGTACGCCTCCAAAGAATGAATTGGGACTAGTCCCTCAGACCCATTTCCCTTAAAAGGCGCAATACCGTTTCGGGTTCGTCGGTCTGGATGATATTGGCCCCGTGTTTTGTCGCTTCCCTAAGGGCTTTTCGCCCGTTTCCCTTGCGGATCTCGTCATCCAAATCGCCCAAGGTATTGATCCAAATACGGGCTTTGTTGGCCCTCAACATTTTGGTAAGCTCCGGGGTATAAAACTTAGAATCGATATGGACCACCTCGGGTGAAAACCTGGTAATTGCCGAATCGGCCATTTGAAAGTTGTAGGCCCTGGGCATTATCTTTGCCCCCTTGTGAATTTTGGCCACCCTATCCAATTGTTCGTAGTCGTTATCGAAATAAAAAACCTCCTTGGTGGCACCGGTCTTCTTGAGGGCCTCGAATATCCCCTCGACATTGTCGGTCTTCATATCGATATCTATCATGATCTTTCCCTTGGCCACCTCCAGGAATTCTTCAAATGTCGGAACCTTTTCCTCGCTTATCCTACCATCGGGAGCCTTTAACCTGTATTTTCTAATTTGTTCGAAGGTCAGGTCCTCTACCTTGCCCTTGCCCGTCGTGGTACGATCAATGCTCGAATCGTGCATGAGAATTACCTTTCCGTCCTTGGTGGTCCTAACATCCACCTCTATAATATCCACGCCTAATTCGATACTTCTCAGGGTTGACGCTATGGAATTCTCAAAATTACCGTTGTGGGCGCCCCGATGTGCGGCCACCAATACGGTTTTAGCGTCGGAATCGTGAAATTCCTTCAATATTTTGGGCAAGGCCGTGGTAGCGGATGTCGTTTTACATCCCGTTACGAACAGTAAAAAGGCAACGAATAATAGTTTTCCGAATACCCGTGGCCCCTGGGTAAGGCCATCGCTTGTCATTTTCATCTTATGGTTTTTTGAACAATAGTCTTCGGGGGCGATATGGCATCGACGTACCTACCCGCCCAATAGGGCAATAGGTACAAATACGGCGCATATTCCTTTTTACCCCCACTGCCCCCGTTGTTTCTGTAGGCCCCGTTATGGTTGTGCAAGGGTCTTTCGTCGGGCGGTAGCACCTCGGCATAGGTTTGTCCCCGGAAATTCGGTTCGATCTTGACCAAATCGTTTCGGTGGCTGTTATCGACTTTCCAATCGATGAGATCCATCGGAAATTCCCGTAGCCACCAAGCCGAATCCTCTACATCGATTTGGGTGCCCCCACAAAGGGCGTAAAGATAGTTCCAGAGCGGGTTCTTTTCCGATCGTTCGATTTGCCAGTGACTTTTAACGGCTTCGAAGTGTTTTGAACGCTGGTCTTCGGAAAATGAATAATTGACAAAGCCCGGTGCGGTCAAAAAATACATCTCGTCATCGGAGTGGTTCCATCCGTCGCTTAGCTCCTGCCCCTCTACATAACCAATTACCGTTGCGGGCCTATTGGCGTTCTCGTCGTATCCGTGTCTTTTGATCAACTTCTTGGCCGCCTTCTTATATTTTTCATCCTGGGTAAAGTGATAGGCCGTCTGCAAGAAAGAAAGTATTAGGGTAGAGTTCAAACGACGATCCCCCACATTTATGGGAAAGCTGTTCACGTATTTGGGGTTCCACCGGCCCCATGCCGTGGGCTCCCCGTTCCAATCGACCAAATACCAATTATTGTCCACTATATGGTCCATCTGGATCTTGATCTGGTGAATGGCCCGATCTCTCCATTCCTTGTCCGGTGCCAGTTCGGCAAACAAGGCATATACAAAGAAATGTCCGCACGATTCGTCGCTGCTGGTGGTCGATTTCCAACGCCATTTTTCATCATCGGTCAACCGCCATATCCTACCGTTCTCCTCTACGTGCTTTTTATACCATTCTTCCGAAAAACCGTTGGCGTGAAGTCCCATTTCGTAGCCATCCCTTTCGTACGACCTGGCCGGAAAGCCGTGCATGGGCGTTATATCGGTCAAACGTTCCATGGCCTCAAAGGCCTCGTAGGCGTTTTGCTTGGCATCCTCGCTTTTGGTTACGGCATAGCGAAACAGTTCCGAAGCCAAATACATAGAGGTCCATAGTCCGTCGTTATCCGTATCCTTGTAATAGCCCGAAGCCAAATTTCCGGGTTCCTTTAGGGTTAGATCGGCGGTAAAACCATATCTGATGTGCCGCTGCCTTTGTATTTTCTGAAAGTAGTCCGCCTTCTCGGCCAAGGTCATCTCCCTAAAATTGATCTGGGAAAGGCCTTTCGAGGTCAAAACCAATACGCTACGCTCCGGTCCGGGCGCAATATCGATTACCTCGTCGTCTACCAACCAGCGCTTTGAGGCATAATAATCGTATTTGCCATCGCTGCGAAGCTTAAAGGCCCCTTTGTCCGTTCCGAACCATAAACTACCTGAAATATTCCTTACCACCTTAATATCGGGGCTAGGCAACTTATCGTCTAGGCCGCCGGACTTCAAGGAAGTTCCCGACAACCGGAGTATTCCCTTGTTTGTGCCCACGACCAGTGTATCGCCATCGAAATCCATCGAAGTCAAACCGGTGCCCGAATACAATTTTGCGATTTTTGGGGCGGCCAGGGGCACTTCGTAAATTCCGTCTTCCGCCAGCAACAAGAACCTTTGGGCACCTTTGTCAAATTTCAAGGCTTTGGGACTAACCCCGGAAAGGTTCGACTCCCAAACAGGCTTTCGGTCCTTAAACAAGCCAATTCGGTCAGCGGCCACTATCAGCACCGAGAAGTCGCTTCCGATGTCGAAAAGCCCCACCGATGACATCTGGTGATCGAATACATCCTTGGCCCCGGCCGAGTTGCTAAAAACCTCCTTATCGGTCAAATAATAAAACTGGTCGTTATAGACCTTCATCGACACTACCTTCATATCCGTTACCGGCCTATAGAACAAATTGGGCAACAATCCCTTTTCCTGCGGGCTCAACAGACCGGCATGGGAGAGCACCTGCACCAATTGGTTCCTATCGGCCCCAACACCAATAAGCGCATGGTCCTTCAGAGCGTTATCGAGTTCATATTTTACGGCATAATCCTGAAGATACGGGGTATCCCCATACTGCTGGGCCGCCGAATAGAACCCCAATAACAACGTTAACATCAATGTAAATTCCCGCATATTTGAAAGACTTTTTGTTTGGCTTAAAATTAGCTCGATAAGATATCGCTTGTTTCATCATTATTGATTAAAACAGATGATATCTTAACATTGGCCCCAATCGAGGAAAAACCACGTAAACCGGTACTGCATCCCCATATACTTTACGATAGTGGCCGGTAATCTATTCAGGATCAGAATCCCCATTCGGAACAGTGAAGGGCACAACATTCAAAAGAGATCAATATTCCATTGAAATAAATCAATAATATGTAGGAAGCCAGCACCCCCTTTTACTATATTTACTAGCTGCCTAATAAACCTTCCGTATGATTAACATATCTCGACCCTTGGCCCTTTTATCAACTTGTTTGGTACTTTTGTACATAGCAAAAACGCGATCTGGCGGATCGGCGGTGCAGAAAACACCTAGGTTTGAACGCCTACCCTATAACAATCCCGGGCTACAAGTGGACCTGGGGGTTGGACTTTGGGCGTCACCATTGCCCATGGACTATGATGGGGACGGTGACATGGACCTTCTGGTCTCTTGCAACGACGTGCCTTTCAACGGACTTTTTTTCTTTGAAAATACGGGCGGTGGCCCCTTTCCCGTTTTTGAGCCTCCAGTGCGGGTCAGCGACCCCATTAGGCATATCCAGGTTTCCTATGTCGATGGAGAACCCCGGTTTCTCGAACCGGGAAAGGAATTCCTTGATTTTAAGAAAGAATTTACCCAACGGCCCGACTCCCTTTTTGATAGCAAGGCCTTCGACAAACTACACAACAAGATACGGTTCAACCAATGGAAATACGTGGATTATGAAAACGATGGCGACCTCGATATCGTAGTCGGCATACAGGACGGGGAAGATTACGGGTGGGACAATGCCTTTAACGACAAGGGAGAATGGACCAACGGCCCCCTACACGGCTATGTCTATCTAATCGAGAACGTAAACGGCACCTACCGACTTCGCGATAAGATCGAGGCCGGCGGGGCACCTATCGACGTATACGGAGCCCCCTCCCCCAATTTTGGGGACTTCGATAACGACGGCGACCTCGACATTGTCTGCGGCGAGTTTCTCGATAGGTTTACCTGGTTTGAAAACATCGGTACCCGCGAACGGCCCAAGTATGCCAAGGGCAGGTTCCTGAAAAATTCAAAGGGAATTATAAAAATGGACCTGGAGATGATCCTACCCGTTTCGGTGGATTGGGACAAGGACGGCGACATCGACCTGATCGTGGGCGATGAGGACGGTCGGGTGGCCTGGGTGGAAAACACCGGAAGAACGGAAGACCACATGCCCGTTTTCAACACCCCGAGATACTTTAAGCAAAAGGCCGAACACGTAAAGTTCGGTGCCCTAGTATCGCCTTTCAGTACCGATTGGGACGATGACGGCGATGAAGACCTCATTTGTGGCAACTCGGCCGGATACATTGCCCTGATAGAAAATTTGGATGGTGGCACCACCCCAAAATGGGCTGCCCCGCAACTGCTGAAAAGCAATGGGGAGACCATACGCATCCAAGCCGGTGAAAACGGTTCGATCCAAGGCCCCTGTGAGGCCAAATGGGGCTACACCACCCTCTCTGTCGAAGACTGGGACAACGACGGGTTAAAAGACCTGATCGTCAATTCTATATGGGGAAAGGTAATTTGGTATAAAAATATCGGAAAGAAGGGCGAACCCCGATTGGGCCAACCCCAACCTATCGTTGTCCAATGGAACGGGGAGACCCCAAAACCCGAATGGTATTGGTGGACGCCCGAACCCAACACCTTGGCCACACAATGGCGAACAACCCCCACCGCCATCGACTGGAACCAAGACGGCCTAATGGATTTGGTGATGCTCGACCAAGAAGGCTATCTAAGCTTTTATGAGCGCTACCGGGAAAACCAAAGGCTTTTACTTAAACCCGGAAAACGCATATTCCATACGGTAAACGGCACCTACGACCGAAAGAACAACTTTGTAAACAGCAGCAACGGTCCGCTGCGGCTCAATGAAAAAAAATACGGTAGCAGCGGTAGAAGAAAACTCGCCTTCGGGGATTGGGACGGTGACGGGGATATTGATATTCTGGTCAATGGGATCAATGCGGCCCTGTGGGAAAATGTCGGCCAGACCCCGAACCAGGTAAAACTAAAATTTAACGGTAACCTATCGGACACGAAACTTGCCGGACATTCGACAGACCCCACATTGGTGCACTGGAACAAAACCCAAAAACCCGATTTACTTTTGGGGGCCGAGGACGGATATCTCTATTATTGGAAAAACGATTAAGCCCGTTCCTTCCCTCGTAGACTTGGTCTGTCTTGGCATTTTTCGGCTTTGCCAAAAACGGATTATTGTTCCACTATAAGGTTTAGATAACGGCCCATCCAATAGGGCAAGAGCCAAAATACCGGCTCTTTTTCCTCTGCGGGGTTTCCACTGGCTGCCAGATACGGATTCTGGTCCCAACGAATTGTACGGTACTCGCTAGGTGGCCGTAACTGAACCTGCAACTCTTCAAGAATGGGTCGGCGCACCACCGTCAGGTCTTCCCGTTTCCCGTTATCGATATACCAATCGACCAGGTCCAAGGGCGTATCCTTTAGAAAAGCGATGGAGCTGTCCAGTTCGTCCGTCCCTCCCGAAAGTAGGTTGTACGTAAAATTGATAAACGGACTCTTGGCGCCCTTGTGCTTCTTGAACCATTTTTCCATATGGTTTTGGTAGGCTTCCTTTAATTGGGGATCATCCTCGTGATTGATCAAAACGGGATAGAGGTAGAGCGCCAAATAAATATCGAAATAGGTTTCCCACGCCGGATCGGTATCGTGCATCGTTTTCGCATTTTCAAGATAACCTTCCTCCCTGATCAGCCTTAGGTACTCTTCTTGGTACTTTTCAATCTTGGTAGTGTGGTAGGCGAACTTTAAAAATGCCAGTAACTCTAACGAGTTAAGCGCCCGTTCCGGTGCCCATTCGGGGTCGTGGTTGAGTATTTTGGGAGACCAAATGCCCCATTTGGTCGGTGTTCCATCAACATCGACAAGATTAAAATCGTTTCGGATCAAATGATCCATAATCTTGCCAAAATGGTCGGCAACCCTTAGTTTTTCCTTTTCGTCGGCCACGAGGTTGTAGTACCAGTAATAACCGAACAAATGGCCACAAAGTTCATCGCTGCTCGTATCGCCTTTCCATTTCCACTGTCCATCCTTTGAAGGATGCCAACGAACCTCGACCGGTTTCTGCCTGGGATTTTTGATCAGTTCCTCAGCCACCTCTTGCGGGCTATAGCTACGGTTCATATCATGTGTTCGCTGCCACGAAGCGGGTACGACCGTTCTTGCAAAGAAGCCATCACTTTCCGTAACCTCCCGCAAATAATATAAAAAATCAAAGGCCTTTTTCGCCCGTTCCTTTGCTTCCGGATTTTTGGTTACGGCATACCTGAACGATTCCATCGCCAAATAATTGGCCGTAAACTCGCCATCATTGTCATCGTCATCAGGCGCTATGGAAGTGGTATCGCCGGGAACGGTCAATTTTGATCGCGCCACGATCCACGGACTCCGTACATGGCGTCCGATCAATTGCCGATAAAAATAGGCTGCTTTTTCAGAAAGGGTCATCTCCATTCTTTTTATAGCACTCACCCCTTTCGTCGTTGCCACCCAGGCGTTTCCTTGCCTATCAAAGGCGATGTCCCTTACCTCATCAGAGAGCAGCCAACGTTTGCTCAGGCGCACCGAATATTCCGTTGCCAAGGGATCAAATCTTGTAATTCCGTAATCCGTACCCACCCAAACCTTACCATCGGGCGAGGTTTTGACCACGTTCACATGGGCATTGGTTATTCCATCTTCAGGTCGTTTTTCCCCGATCCTACGAACCTGGTCCCTTATGGTTACCCCACCCAGGCCGCCTACCCACAAGTGGCCATTCGGGTCAAAATCCATTCCCCTCACATAGGCACTTATCAACTCCCCGTTTTTTTGATAGACCCTTGACTTTTCATCAGTACAATGGTAAAGGCCCACATCGGTACCCACCCAAAGTCCGCCCTCCCCATCGGACAAGGCGGCACGGACACTTCTGGCCGTTTTGTACTCCTTTCGGATCCATTCCCCCCCACTGTAGAGCCAAATGCCTTTTGGGCCCAGTGCATATACCCCCTCTTTGGCTACAACGATTTTGGCAATGGGCGGTTCGGGGCCTTCAACTATTTGCAGTTTTTCAGAACCAAGTGCATACACCCCGTTCCAGGTAGCGGCCCATAGGGTATGGCCATCGATTGTGACATCATAGGCCGGTCCTTGGCCGGATGCCGGAAGCATAGGGCGCCATTCCCGTGAACCCGCTTCCTTTCTTAAAATGCCCTTTTTGGTGGCGATCCATATATTTCCGTCCAGATCGGGCTGTATGGCCCTTACTTCATTGGCTTGGTCATCGAACCGATCGACTACGAAACCTTCATGGTATTCTTGGGCAAAGGGTCGGTCGACATAAGGTTCGCCCTTGGTCGCTAAAAGGTTCCTGTCTTCCCCTCCTTCCTTTTTACATGAAAAAATCAAGGCCAGGCTTATATAGAATAGTATTCTTTTCATGGCGTACAAGTTTAAAGCTTTAAGATCGATCCCCTTTATCGGTGGTTCCCGACATCTAGAGCCTTACCGCTTTGCCCAAACGATCGCTTTCCTTTATGGCATCGAGCGCCTGCATGTTTAAGATGGAATCGGACAAATCGACCGGTAGCGGTGTTTGTTGAAGAATTGCCCTTGAAAAGGCATCTACTTGGCACAGGTATTGGTTACACGGCTCTATTAAAATTTCCTCCCTGCCGTTTTCCTTGATTACAACGATCTTACTCGAAGCATCTTCATGGGGGTTAAAGGGGAGTTCAAGTTCGATGATCCCTTGGGTACCAAAGCATTTGGCCTCTTGGTTCTCAAATAGTTGTATGGATGAAAAAAAGATACTCCTTCCCTTTTCGAATTCCATAATACCGGCCGCAGTGATATCCACTTTATGTTCCGGATGATTATCGAGGTCGGCTTCGATCTTTACAGGTTCGGCACCGAATAAGAATCGGGCCACGGATACCGGATAGCATCCCACATCCATTAAACTGCCCCCTCCAAATTTTCTGTTATATACAATGCTCCTGTGGTCATCATCAAAAAATGAAAAAGAGGATTGCACCATTTTCAGGTCCCCTATTGCCCCTTCTTCTATGAGTTGCCTTACCTTTTGCCACCTTGGATGAAACCTGTACATAAAAGCCTCCATTACCTTAAGGTGGGGATGTTTGTCAGCCTCTTCCTTTAATGATCGCGCCTCTTGGGCATTTAGGGCAATGGGCTTTTCCACGAGCACGTGTTTCCCTGCCCGAAGGGCCGATACGGCCCATTTTACGTGCAAGTGATTGGGCAGGGGAATGTAAACGGCATCAACCTCCCTGTCGTCCAGTAAGGTCTGATAAGACCCGTAATGTTTTTTGATTCCAAATTGGGCGGCCGCCCGTTGGGCCTTTTCCCCATCCCTTGATGCAATCGCCAGAACTTGGCCAAATCGGCTTTTGACCAAGGCGGGTATGACCTCTTGCATGGCAATCGTAGCCGTACCCAATATGCCCCAACGTATTTTTTTGCCCATAAGCCGGAGTATTATTCTTTTTTCTTGTTGAAGGCAACGAACAACAGGGCCAACAAAATCAGTCCTGCGGTAGACACCGCCCCCACAATGATAGGGTCCATGGTGCAGGCCAACCACTTATAACTTTCGGGCAGATCCCTAAAGAAGGTGCCCCAAACTATGATCAATACGCTGAAAATAACGGAGACAATACCTTGCCAGCGCTTAATTTCGACATTAAAGATGGCCAATAGGAACAAGCCCAGGATACCGCCACCGAAAATACCCGAAATCTGCCACCAGATATCGAGGGCACTTTCGGCATTGATCAACAGGAGGCTGAAGAGTATACCCAGAACCCCCCAAACGATGGTTACCCAACGAAGAAACCCAATACTGCTCTTTTCGGAGGCATTGGGATTGAAATACCTTTTGTAATAGTCCAAATAAAGTACCGTTGCCGATGAATTCAGGGCAGAATCGACGGTACTCATAGAGGCCGCCAGGATAGCCGCGATAATCAGGCCTTTTAGGCCTACCGGAAGTTCGGTCGCTATAAAATAAGGGAACACCTCATCTCCTTTAACAATGGACGGGTCCAACGCATGTCCACTGCCCGAATAAAAGGCGAACATGGCCGTACCGATATACAGGAACATGGCCGTTAGGGGCAGATAGATCAACATAGCGACCCAGACCGACTTTTTGGCCTTTTTCTCGGTAGCCACCGCACTGTATTTTTGCGTGTAGTTTTGATCGGCCATCAGGTTTCTGATATTTTCGGTTATCCCATAAATGATCATGACCCACACGGTTCGGCTACTGAAAGACAGAGAAGTATCGCCCAAACTGAATTTGTTGGCATCGATCGCCTTTTGAATCAAGAAATCCGGTTTCGAGAAAACTTCGGTAGTTAGAATATAGGCACTGAAAATCAACCCTCCGATCATGATGACGGACTGCAGCACATCCGTCCAGATTACCGCTTCCATACCGCCCATAAGGGTATAGACTATGGTCAACACCCCGATAATAAGGATCAATGTCTTTATATCCACATCTATGAACGACGTCAAAAGAAGGGAGGACAGGTATAAAATCACGGCCGTTCTCCCCACCATAAAAAGCACAAAGGAGAAGGAGGCGTACACCCTTCCCCAATCGCCTATTTTTTCTTCAAGATATTTGTAGACCGATATGATCTTATGCTTGCGGTAATGGGGAATTACATATTTGGTTACGAACCAGGCCACGGGAAGGGCCGTGAGGGCGAAAATCAAGGGGTGCCAATTGTCGTCAAAGGCCTTGCCCGGAACGGCTATGTACGATATACTGCTCGTATAGGCACTCATTACCGCAATGCCCGCCGCCCATGACGGAATGCCCATACCGGCCACCATAAACTCCTGCGACGTTTTTGTCTTGCGCAAAAAGTATATGCCCATACCGACCATTACCAGGCCATAAATAATGAGTATAACCGTGTCTACCGTACCTAGCTGATAATTCATTTGTCCATAATTAACAAGTTAAAGAGCTTTGAAACTGACGGATGTATTCCTCAATTTTATTCCTTTCCCGCATATCGAACCTTCGCAGGGGCAAAGCCATGTAATCGTCACAAATGTTCAAAACGGACAGGGCGCATTTGGTTCCTTTGGTAATTCGCGAACTGTGCCGCCCGACATTGTATATGGTCTCGTAAATATGATCCACCTTTTCGTTCAGTTGTTCTATTTCCAAAAGATCGCCGTTTAGGGAAGCATTGTAAAGATCGACAAATAATTTGGGAAAAAAATTGGCACCTCCCGCTATTGCTCCCTGACCTCCATGTAAAATAGTACTTGACAAAAAGGATTCCGTACCGGCGATTACCGAAAAGTCGGACGAATCCTTAAAGGTAAAAATCAGGTCGTGAAGATAGCCCAAATCCCCCGAGCTGTCCTTAATTCCCAGGGCGCCCAAGTCTTTGGCGAACTTTACAAAATCTATCGACAAATGCAATTTCGTGCAACTGGGCATATTATAGAGCACAAAGGGCAATGATAGTTCGCCGACCATATGTTGAAGGTAGTCCTTCATTTCGTCCTCTGAGATGGGAAAATAGTACGGGGGCGCTATCACCACGGCGTCGGCACCCGCTTGCTTTGAATGCCTGCACATCTTTACCGACTCGTCAAAGACGGTATCGGTAATACTGACCAACACCGGTACCCGTTTATCGATTATTTCACAGGCCTTATAAACCAGTTCCCTTCTAAGCTCATAGGAAAGGCTGGGTCCCTCACCGTTCGTCCCCAATAGAAAAATCCCATGAACACCACCATCTATCAAATGCTCGATCAGACGCTTCAATCCCTTGTCGTCGATTTCGCCATTTTCAGTCAAGGGGGTGACCATTGGTGGAATAATACCCCTTAAGTTTAATTTCATACATTAAGTTTCAATCCTACAAAGGAAACCGATAGAGAATTGCCTTACCACAATTATTTTACATAAATTACATAAAATATTAACCCTTTATATTAAAATAATTGTGTAATATTGAAAGGAAGAGTTAAATATGTTTATATATGGAATTTGTTTTCGAAAAAATTTACGTTCCGAACAATCATTCCTTTATATCCAGGGAACTCCCCTTATCTTCCAATGCCCGGATACACTCCCACAAAAACTTTGAGCTTAATTACATTACCTCGGGAGAAGGAAGAAGAATCGTCGGTGACAACATTTCGGGTTTCGAAAAGGGAGACTTGGTCTTGCTGGGCCCCGAGCTGCCCCATTGCTGGGAATTGTTGGACATCGAAAGCGAGAAACCTGCCACTTGTATCGTCACCCATTTTTCGGAAAATGTGGCCGATTCCAACTTTTTTAAAATTCCGGAAATGGAAAAGGTGGTGGATCTTCTAAAAATCGCCAGTAGGGGCATTCGGTTCAAAACGGAAAACGATGAGGAAATTTACAAGGCCCTGAAAGAACTATCGGAAAGTTCAGGACTCGATTATTTTATCGGACTTCTAAAGGTTTTTAGCTATTTACTGAAAATCGAGGAACGTGAGGTTCTGGCCAAGCCGATGAACCACTCTTCGGTATTCTCGAAGAATATCGAAAAGATCAACAAGGTATACGAGTACGTCTTTCAGAATATTCAGGAAGGTATTAAATTGGAAGACGCCTCGGCCGTTTTAAATATGGCACCAAGCTCGTTTTGCCGCTTCTTTAAAAAGAAGACGGGACTTACTTTTATGGAATACGTTAAAAATGTAAGGGTAGGTATCGCAGCAAAACTACTGGCCGAAACCGACAAACAGATTACCCAAATATGTTTTGAAAGCGGTTATAACAACCTGGCCAATTTTAACCATTATTTTAAATCGAGCATGGGCAAGACCCCATCGGACTATCGTAAAAATTTTAGATAGCCATTCAATTCCCCTCCTATCCTTGTGCCTAGTCCGTAGGGGCAACCGGTTCCTTCTTTAAAACCGATTGTGGGCCCCGGACATTTCGCCGTGGCTGTTGATCGCAATAAAAGTGTAAAAAGCCATGAACAACAGCACTACAACAAGCAGAACCCACCACTTTTTGGTTTCAAGCCCCTCCACCACTTTTTGAAAGGTGGTAAACTTAATTTTTTTGTACAGTAGATAAAGAACCAGGATATTGACAACATATAGATGATGGTTCAAAATGGTACGCCCCCCCAACAGTCCCTTAACGATATAGCTCATAAGGGTATAGGAAGAAAGGTAGGTGAACAGGAACAAGGCCACGGTACGGGCCGTATATTCATTTTCCCTCAGTCTGAAAAAAAGGAAAACGGCCACGCCCAACATGGCCACAGCGGCCAAAACAGTGCTATAAAAAGCGGTCGCTTCGAGGTTGGGCGTATCACCCAGGCGTTTCATCAAATGCCCATAGGCCAAAGACTCCCGGTAAACGATCAAGGGTATGACCACCAGGATCAAAAAGAGGCCCGACCTGCCCATCCATCTCTTGGGTTTCAGGCTTTCGACAGGCCACTTGGAGCTAAATACCCCATAGGCCATTCCCAAACCGCCAAAAAAACCGATGGAATATTCCATAATGTTCCATGTATTGAAGGGTATATCGAGAACATCGCCCACGATGTGCAAAAAGTTTCCAAAAGAAAATCCGAAACCGCCGCCCAAGGCCGAATAAATGGCCACGCGAATCTCCGAATTCCGGTCTTCCCTGGCCATATGCCACAACATGGCCAAGCCGGATCCGAGCACCACGGCCCAGGCTTCTGATCTTGGGGGCGTCATCTTGAATCCGATTTGCTCGATCAAAAAGTAATACGACAAGATACCACCGGCCGTCATCTCGGAAAGAAGCGCGCCCCATTTCACTTTTTTCGTCTCGGTCGATCCGAGCACCAGGCCTACCAGACCGCCTCCCAACAATCCGAACAAGGCACCGATTACGAACAACATCGCGAAACCGTAATAGGCATTAAAAAACTCTACGGAACGACCGTAACCTACCACTTGCCCGTAACTGATCATGCCTCCCGCTCCCCAACCTACGGCCGAAGCCAGGGCCACCATCACGGCTTTGTTGTACCAGTCCTTTCTACCCGAGGCCAAGACCAAGGCTAGTCCGCCAATGGCACCCGCCCATGCGGCTCCCTGTTCATGGCCAAATTGCCCCCTAATCGCCCAAGCGGTCGCCAATGCCAGGGCAACGAACAATACACTTAATTGCTGATTTTTCTTTCCTGTTTTCATCTCGTTGTGCTTATACGAAAAACAATGCTTGTTATGGGTTTTTAATTTTTAACTTGGTCGTCGGGTTCTGACCCTTCTGGGGTTTTGGCCGATTTGGACAAACTAGTGTCTTATACCGCCCTCGACCCATTCAAACCCTGCCAAGTAGTCCGAAATCCTTTGCCTGTCCTTAGCTTCAAAAGCATGTAAGGGAGGAGCCATATAGTCGGAACAAATGCCCAATAGGGACAGTGAACCCTTTATGGCCATTATACTTCTCGTAGACGAATCGCCCAGGTTGTACAGGGTTGCATGTATTTGTAGAATCTTTTGCCTCAGGCGGGCAACCTGCCCCAAGTCTTTGCGTACCGAAGCCTCGTACAGGTCTACGAACAACCTGGGAAAAATGTTGGCCCCACCTGCCACGACCCCGTGTCCACCATGCATCACCACGTCCGATAAAAAAAGTTCCGCTCCCGCGATTACCGAAAAATTGCCGTCGTCCTTGAACGCTTCAATGATGGAATACAGGGCCCCTAAATCCCCTGAACTGTCCTTAACCCCGATGGCCCCGAGCTGGGCGGCCCTTTTAATGGTCGATAGGTTTAAATGGAGGTTGGTACAACTGGGAATGTCGTACAACAAAAAAGGCAATTCAAGTTGGGGTACGATAATCTCTAGATAGCGAACCATTTCTGCTTGGGAAATGGGGAAATAATATGGCGGTGCCAAAACCAACATATCGGCTCCCACTTGTTTCGAATAGTTGGCCATTTCCAAACTACAGGCCAGTGAGGTATCGGTAATCCCTACCAATACAGGAACCCTATGGGCCACGATCTTACAGGTTTCGGCCACCAATTGCTTTCGTATCCTATAGTCCAAACTGGGCCCTTCCCCATTGGTGCCCAAAAGAAAAATACCGTGAACCCCTCCTTTTATCAGGTGTTCGATCAAGCGCTCCAGTCCGACGGTATCCAACTCAAGGTTTTCCAACAGCGGAGTAATCATAGGAGGTATTACCCCTCTTAGTGGCAATGTCATAGTCTTTGGATTAGGGTTCCCTCAAAGTAACACCAAAGTGGGTTCATGTACCACTACAATTTTGTAGGAAACCTGTCATATTTTAACCAAATAGTTCCGTATAAGGGGATATTCAATACGGTTTATTGGTTCCTTGCAACAACCAGGTTTTCGACCACGCACTATTATTGCTAGCATCCCCTCCCTTAAATTCGGTAGGCTCCAACCGGTCAATTGCCTCGGCAGCATTACTGTTGTTATCTATCTCATCGATGTGGTAGTAAAAACGCAGGGGCAAAGCCGCTCTTTTGGAAGCTTGGCCGGTCTCGAGGGCCGGTAATCCGGTCCTTCTATAATCGAACCAGGCCTCGGCCGCGGCCGACCAGCTTGAAATCCATTTTTGGATAATTATATCTTCGGGCGCGCTATAGGCGGCCGGCCCGCTTATATAGTCATCGTAGGCCCCCTCTACTTGCCAGGCATTAAACGATTGCCTGATACCTTCGTTATAATAGGCTTCGGCCGAGCCTGTGATCCATCCTTTTGCAGCCGCCTCGGCCAAGATAAAATTAACCTCCGCAGCCGACATCAGGCGAGCCTGGAGCAACGGACCGCTTACCTCCTTATAAATATCGTTGAGTTGTGATACATGAAGGTTCAGCGTGCCTTGGTTAACATCCTCGCTTAAATTATAGGCGGCCCCAAAGGTCATTGCCGTGGGCAAGCCCACATAAAGGCTATCGTAATCTACGGGAAAACCTACCGTATTTTCGTAGGCATCGACAATATCTTGTGAAACATGGCGCTTACCGTCATTTTCATCTACATAATCGGTACCATCGGGGGCACCGGGATCCAATACCAAGGGAACATCGACCTTATTCGCCCATACCCCCAGCCTGGGGTCTTCCAATTCCTGGAGCATATCGACCAAGGTCTTTGCCATCTTTATCCTGAAATACGCGCCTTGCGAATCGGTATCGAATTTGGTATTCGTTGGCCATGAGTCGCTGGTGGTATTGCCGATATAGGGCATATTGGCATCATCCGATTCCTGTAAGATCAAAGGATAGGTCTGGGGGTCGGACACTATGGTTCGAATGCCCTGTCGTGCCACCTCGGGCTCCTTTTCCGATAAGCGCATATAATACCGCAGCGATAGCGAATTCGCAAATTTTCGCCACTTCGCCGCTTCACCGGCGTACAGTATATCTTGGTTGTCCTGAATGCTGAAATAGCTGTCTTGATCCTTTGACAACAGAATGTTGGCCGCCTTTAAATCGGCCTGTATGCCTTCATATATGGTCTGTTGCGAATCAAAGGGGGCATCGAAGAATTCGGCGCCTTCATCGCCCCTCAAGGCCTGGGTATACGGTGCATCGCCCCATAAATCGGCTATGAGCCCGAATATGTATGCTTTCATGACCAAACCAACCCCTTGATGAAAATCGAGGTTTTCATTTTCCGCCTTTTCGATCAAGGTCTTGTTGTTCGTCAATAGGCGGTAGTAACCGTTCCAACTATGGGAATCGTTACTCCAATCGTAAGCGTTATGCCCACTCGACCAACCGTCTTTTTGGGTGTGTTGCATAACCCCGGCCAAATCGCCAAAACCCAGGCTCACAACGGTTTTGCCCACGCCATTGATAACAGTGGGCACCAATAGATTGGGGTCTACATTCTCCGAACCTATTTGGTTGGGGTTCTCATTAAGCTCTTCCAATCCGTGGCACGAGATTATAAGGGACAGACCCAATACCAGTACAGCTATTTTATTTCTTAACCTTTTCATCATGATTGCGGTTTATATTCCATTAAAAAGTAACACCTATTTTGATTCCTATGGGAACCAGCCAAGGCTCGACATTATAGCGTTCAATACCTTGCTTAAACTGGGTTCCCCGGTTGCCCGAGCTGGTTTCCGCCTGAAAGGCCCTTTCAGGGTCTACACCAAATTGCGAATCTTTGGTCCATAACATAATATTCCTGCTGTAGATCGAGAAATTGAGGCCCTGAATACCTATACGCTCCAAAGACTTGGCCGGTAGGTCGTAGCCAATGGACACTTCCCTTAGCTTTATAAAATCGGCATCGAACATATGGGGGGTTCCGAATTCCCATGGGTTGGCCACTGAAAAGGGTATAAAATTGGTACCTACTTCACCGAGGTTCTCATAGTCAAGAATAAAATTGCCGTCCTCGTCGTGCGTACCTACCACGCCGGCATTGAAAATACCATCGTAGACGGTTCTGCCCCCAAGGCTTTCCGCAAAACCACCATCGCCCGGAGGACCTCCAATGGAAAGGAAATTTTCGCCGTAAATCAGCCTATCGGCATTGTCAAGCACCCATTGTTTCAGTTCCGGACCCGGTTCCGATATTCCCGGATTGACCAAATTGTCGAGAATCTGTTGGCCATACCCATCTTCTACCAGATACCTTGAGGTCTGTGACATATATTGCCCTCCCGATCGCCAGTCGAAGGTCAGGTTCAGGGTAAAGTTCTTATACGACAGGCTCGACTGCAGCCCCATAATAAAGTCGGGGTTATAATTGCCCACTTTTACCCTTTCCTCGGTGGGCAACCATTCGGCATCTTCACCTTGCCCCAGTAAAGGGTAGTTGTAATAGGGCGAATTGACATCGGTGACCCTTTTTATTTGTGGCGAATAGATATTGCCTACGAGACCGTCTTCCCCTGTTGCGGGATTGGCGACATATCCGCGGGACACGCTTTTGTTGTCGCTCCAAAACTCAATATAGTCTACCCCATCGGCCAAGGCCAATATTTTTGATTCGTTGGTGGTGAAATTGAGGTTTAGGTCCCAGTTCCAGTTCTCGCTGCTGATCGGGGTTAGGCCCAATGACAGCTCGTAACCCTTGCTTTCCAAGACCCCGGCATTGATACTCACGCTGTTATACCCCGAAGAACCGGGAATGGGAATATTCGGTACGATCTGGTTTTTGTTCTCTACCGTGTAATAGGTTCCTTCAAAACGCAACCTATTGCCGAACATCGTCAGGTCCACTCCAAATTCATGCGAGGTGGCCTTTTCCGGCTCCAAACCTGGTGTATTGAGTCCGCTTTGCGCCGTGTAAAGAACAGCGTTGTCCCATTGGCCCGCGTTGTTATAATAGGCCCCCAATTGATAGGGATCGGTATCGTTACCTACTTGGGCCCAGCCGCCGCGGAATTTCAACAGATCGACCTTGGGTATATTTACGAGTTCGCTAAGCAAAAAACTTAGGGAGGCCGAGGGATAGAAATAAGAGCGGTTATCGACGGGGAGGGTACTCGACCAGTCGTTCCTCGCCGTAAGATCGAGGTACAGCATATCCCACATGCCAAAATTGGCCATGGCATAGACACTGTTTATCGCCCTTTCCGTGGTATAACTTGAATACTGAAGTACTGCCGGTGCAATATTATCGACGGTAAAGAGATTGGGCACTATAAGGCCGGCCCCCGTCGCCGCCGAGTTGATCAGGCCATTATCCCTTTGGTACATCAGATTTCCCCCGGCCGAAACGGTCATATCAAATTTGCCCCAAGCCTTGTTATAGCTCGCCAAAAGATCGACATTGGTCTCCAGTCCGTCGGTTTCGGCTATCCCGTAGGTCCCGTTGTTCGATTCGCGGGTGTAGCCCGGCGCCATCTTGGTTTCCTGCGTTTGGCTGTAACTGTTCAGGTTGTAGCTGGTACGAAGGTTGAAACCGGGAAAGGCATTCCAGTCGAGGGCCAGATTACCGTAAACCCTAAACCGCGAAAAACTGTTGTTGACCTCGTTGGCCAAGAACCACGGATTCTCGTAGTCGCTCGAAAAATTATAGATATCGGTACCCGGCAGTTTATAGTCTTTGATATCAAGGATGTTAACATTCGCCGGAATGCTATAGGCCGCCTGTAAGGGATTGGTACCCCTGTTCGATGCTGGCCGGTTATCGGCATAGCTATGAACCACGTTGATATTGGTACTGACCGTTAATTTGTCGCTCATATTGGACGAGGCCGAAAGGGAAAAACTGTTCCGCTGTAGGTCGGAATTGGGTATAACCCCCGAATTGTCCATGGCCGTAACCCCTAGGCGATAATTCACAATTTCATTGCTGCTCGAAACCGTCATACTGTTCGTCGTGGTAATACCGTTTCTCACGAATTCCTTGATGTTGTTCGGATACGATTTCAGTTCGATGGGGATGGGATTTCCATTTGCATCCAAGGGCGAGTTCCATTGCACGGCAAAATAGCCCTTATCAAGTTCGGGGCCACCGTTACCTCCCGTATTGAGAACATCGGGCATGATCATACTCCCTCCCTCTGAAGCCGGTGAGTACGAAAAGTAGCCCGAACCAAAACGGGATTGGGTATCGATATAGCGGTAGGGGATGTCAAAGACCGTATTCGAGGTAAAGTTCACCTTCATGCGCTGTCCTTTCTCGGCTTTCTTGGTGGTAATCAATACCACGCCGTTCCCGGCCCGCGAACCATATAGCGCTGCCGCACTGGGCCCTTTCAAAATGGTTACGTCCTCGATGCTGTTGGGATCGAGGTCCGAAATGGCATTACCGTAATCCACCGGGTTTCGATCGCCAAAGCCCCCGATATTGTTCAAGGTATTGGCCACCGGTACCCCATCGATAACGAATAGGGGCTGGTTATCGGAACTCAGCGATATGGCACCCCTGATCACCATGCTTACCGACGAACCGGTCCCACCGGTATTGTTCAAGGTTACCCCGGCCACCTTTCCCGAAAGGGAATTAAGTACGTTTTCTTGGGCGACCCGGGTCAATTCTTCACCCGCCACGTTCTCAACCGAATAACCAAGGGACTTATCTTCCCTTTTTATACCCAAGGCCGTTACCACGACCTCATCGAGGTTCTCGGTGCTCGTATTCAGTGACACGTCGATCCTTGTTCGCCCATTGACCGCTTCCTCATAGGTCTCGAAACCCAAATAGGAAAATACCAGAACGGCATTGGCATCATCGACTTCCAAACGGTAGTTCCCATCAAAGTCGGTCGTTACCCCCTTGGTTGTATTTTTTACGACGATACTTACGCCGGGCAGGGGCATACCGTCATCAGCGGAGCTGACCGTACCGGTAACCACGAGCGAATTGCCCTGGGCCATGGACATTTGGGGCCCCAACAAGAGGACCATCCATAGTTGGGCGAACAAAAGTTGTGAAAGAAGCCCTTTTATCTTAGTATGCTTTTTCATAAGAATTAGATATTATAGTCTGGTTTTTATGTTGGAATTGGCAAAACGTAACTACCGTACGACCTCGAAGGTCACCACAACGGCGTTTGTGTTTACACCTATATAATCTTGCGATGCTGCCAAGAACATGACCAAACGCATTGAACTGTCCGTGATATCCTGAATGATCACCCGATTTTCAAAATCCAGCAATCCCACAAAGGCATTGTCGGAGAAGGACAGGGTACTGACCCCTTCGAAGGTCAATGCCCCACCGGGTCCATAGACCGATGCGATTTCAAGGTCCTCGTTTTCCGCATAGACAAAACTTGCCTCCGCCCCGGGCGTAAAGGAGGCCGTACAAAGTCCGAAATCGGCCCCGCCGTCATTGACGATATCCGCTCCTCCGTTGGCAACGAATTGGTACAGCAACCCGCTAAAAGCGGCCCCATCGCCTTTCAGATCCATTTCATAGCTTCCGTCATAATGAAAGGTAAATTCGTCTTCGTACACCTCGGCCATGCCCAGACCCGCACCGAAGATACCCGAGGGAAGCGGGTTCGGCGCCCCATCGAAAGGGCTAAGATCGGCATCGGCATTGGCAAAGTAATCGTTATCGGAATGGCCACTGGAAAGCCGCCAAGTCTTTCCTCCCTCGGCCGTGGCTCCCCCGGTCAGTAGCACGTAGGGGGTAATGTCGAGCGCAAGGTTCACCTCTTTGGTCACCGTCGCCCCATTGGCATCGGTGGCCGTTAGGGTAGCCGTATAATACCCGGACTCGGGGTAAACGTGAACCGGATTTTGTTCCGTGCTCGTGGTTCCATCGCCAAAATCCCATAACCATGAAACCGCACTGTGGGTCAACCCCTGAAAAGCTACCCTTTTTCCATTGACCGAGTTGAAAATATCGGCCGATAAGGGAAAAACCCCTTGGCCGGAATCGTCATCCGAATCACATGAAACAAAAAGAAAAAGCGCCAAGAACAAGGCCGTTAAAATTGATTTTTGGTACGTGTATCTCATGTCGAGTCAATTTTAGATTGTATCCAGGACCAAACTGTCCAACTAGTTATTGCAAGGGGGGAGTTCGCAAAAGGTGGGCAACAGACCAACAACTGTTAATTATTCCTATAACCACCATCCAAATCTATATTTTTGCCATTAAAGAAATTTCAATTATTTTATTAATTAATGATAATATCTTATCCAACAGTTTATTTTTTTAAACATATTTTTACAAAATGACCCGTGAGCCTCATATACCAAAAATTAACAAAACCATTATTATTTTAACATTTAAATGAAGGTTAAGCTACGATTAAGTTTAAATGAACGGACCATCCTGTCCCTTCTGACGGTATTAATGATCTCGTTGAACCTTGGGGCGCAAGAACTACTTGCAGGATCGGCCAAACGCCTGCTCACACCCGATCCATTGCTACCGGTATCGGGGGGTGTGGGAGCGCCTAAACCCGCCGACACCCGACAAGGGGACCTGTTTGCCAGGGTCCTTGTCCTCGTCAAGGGAGGAGAAAAGGTAGCCATCGTATCCGTTGACAATTTGGGCTGGCCTGCGGCCTTGGGGGACAAATCAAGAAAATTGATAAAAGACATACCCGCCAAAAACATCCTCATTGGCGCTACCCATACCCACAGTGCCCCGGATGCCTATGCCTTTCCCGATGCGGAGGGCAAGAACGCCGCCGACCTCGAATATTTGGAGTGGTGTGCCGGGCAAATAGCCCAAGCCGTAAACGAGGCGCAATCCAAGCTTCAGCCGGCCCACCTGAAAATCGCCATTGGCGAAGCGAAGGGCAAGATCGCCTACAATTACTACGCTCCCGAACTTTATGACCCCAGATGCGGGGTTATACAGGCCATAGGGACTGCCGGTGAAGCGAAGGGCAAGGTCATTGCGACCTTGGTCAACTACGCGATCCACCCCGAAGTAATCGGCAACAAACGGGGTATACTGAGTCCCGACCTCGTCGGTCCCCTAAACGAAAGGATAGAAAACAGAACCGGAGGTATGGCCCTCTTTATGAACGGCGCCCAAGGCGGTATGGTCACTGCGGACAATCGTCTGGAAAACGGAAAGGAGGCCAACGATTGGAGGGAATGCCAGAGAATCGGCTATCTTTTGGCCGACGAGGCCCTAAGGATCGTGGCCGATGCCCCCATTCAAAAAAATGCCGGCCTCTACTGTACGCATAAAGAGGTCGAATTTCCCATTGAATCGGAAATGATGCGCTTTATACTTCAGCATTCCCCCCTGGGCATGGGTTCCGAAGACGGGAAATCGGTCGTTGCCACCGTCAACCTCGTCAACCTGGGCACTGCACAGATACTGACCATACCGGGCGAGGCCCTACCCAATATCGGGTACTACCTGAAAAGAAACATGCCGACCCCACACCCTTTTCTCTTTGGCCTGACCAACGATGCCTTCGGCTACATACTTACCAAGGAAGACTTTGATAGCTTTGATAGATACAAGTATGTGTCGAGGACCAGTTTGGGCGAAATGACCGGGGAAATATTCATCAAGGAAGCCCTAGACCTGATTGAAAAAAGTCCTAAACCTCAGAAATAAGAAATAAATCAACAAATGAAAACAACCCTTACATTGAACAAATTGCTCCTCTGCCTGGTAGTGGTCGGGGCTAGCTTATTTTCCTGTAAACAGGCCAAGAAAGATACGATGGGCCTTAAATCGGAGAACGTACCCGAGGTTACCCCCGAAACGGCCCTCGAAAATTATCTCGATACCGAAGATGGGGCTTACGAGTGGACCGTAAAGGATTCTTTTGACCTGGACGGAACCATGGCTTACGACCTATTGTTGACCTCCCAAAAATGGAGGGAACATACCTGGAAACACCAACTTACCATATTGGTGCCCGATAACGTTTCGTACGACGGCGCCCTACTCTTTATTACCGGCGGTAGCGTCAAGGACGGGGAACCGAAATGGAAGTCCTTGGACAAGGACGACAAGGTAGCGCCCATGGCCTTGATGGCCGCCAAAAACAAGGCCATTGCGGCCATCATTCGCCAAGTGCCCATGCAACCGCTGTACGAGGGCGACCTGGTCGAAGACCAATTGATCTCCTTTACCCTGCACAACTTCAAGAAGGACAAGGACTATACATGGCCCCTGCTATTCCCTATGGTAAAAAGTGCCGTAAGGGCCATGGATGCCGTACAGGAATTTTCAAAGGGCATCGACAAGGAAGTCAATCGCTTTACCGTTACCGGGGCATCCAAAAGAGGTTGGACCACTTGGTTGACGGGTGCCAGTGACCAACGGGTAGAGGCCATTGCCCCCATGGTCATCGACGTACTGAACATGCCCGTAAGCCTCGATTACCACATTGAGGCATGGAACGAATACAGTGTACAGATCAACGACTATATCAAACTGGAAATTCCGCAAACGGTCAATTCCGAAGATGGCCAGGCATTGACACAAATGATCGACCCTTATTCGTACCGGGCCGACCTCACCATGCCAAAAATTATTTTTATTGGTACCAACGACGAGTACTGGCCCGTCGACGCCATAAAGAATTACATCGACGATATCCCCGGTGAAAATTACATTCACTATACGCCCAACGCCGGACACAATTTAGATGGTGGGGAAAGAGCCCTAAAGGCTCTCAGCGGTTTCTGGGGCCAAACCTTGGCCAAAAAACCATATGACGACCTCACCTATAACCTTCAATTCGACGATAGTACCGCTACCTTGTCGGTGGGATCCAAAACCGATAACCTGGTATCGGCCTTTCTATGGTCGACCAACAGCACCGATAGGGATTTTAGGGACGAAGAATGGAAGTCGATCCCTTTAAAACCATCGGACGACGGTACCGTCACCCAAAAAATCAGGTTTCCCGACGCCGGTTACAAAGCTTTTTATATCGATATGGAATATAAGGACGCCAACGGAGGCACCTATACCAAGAGTACACGCATGTACCTGGCCGACGACGACGAAGTTCTTTAAAACCCAACCCAAAAGAAGAAAGACATGCATATAAACACGAACGCCTTTACACAGTTTTTCAAAAAAAATATATGGGGCAAGGGGCTCTTCATATGTTTTTTGGCAACGGGCCTGCTTGGGGGCTGTAAAGAGGCAAAAAAGGACGCCGCTACCGCAATAGCCTCCAACCAAAAGGAGGCTGCCCCGCAAACCTGGGCCGAAAAACTCGGCTGGCCAGCCGGCAAAAAGGTCGTCATACTCCATGCCGACGATATCGGTATGTGCCCCGAGGCCAATATCGCAGCCGAAAAACAACTGGTCAATGGCGACATTCAGTCGGCGGCGGTTATGGTTCCCTGTCCCAATGCCGAGGAATTTATCGCCTGGGCCAAGAAAAACCCGAAAATGGACGTGGGACTGCACCTCACATTGACCAGTGAATGGAAAACCCATCGCTGGGGTACTGTAACCGATGCCAAGGAGGTACCCGGACTTCTGGACGAAACACAGATGATGTGGCACAAGGTGGTGCAAGTGGTGCAACACGCCTCGGCCCAGGAAGTAGAAAAGGAAATCAGGGCCCAAATCGAGCAATCGCTGGCCTGGGGGCATCGCCCAGACCACATCGACACGCACATGGGAACCCTATATGCCGATCCAAGCTATGTAGAAGTGTATATAAAAGTAGCGGAAGAATACGGCATTCAGGCGAACATTATCGACCTGTCCGACGAAGAAGTGGTCAGCGAATTCCGCCGCCAGGGCTATCCCTTGAACGATGCCGTTGTTCAAATGGTGGCCGATTACAAAATGCCAAAGCTCGACTATTTCAGCAGTGCCCCAAAAGGCAAGACCTATGAAGAGAAGGTTTCCAATTTCAAAGAATTGATAGCTTCCTTAAAACCGGGACTGACCGAGATTATCTTTCATCCATCCGTATTAACGGAGAACCTTAAGGGCATAACCAATTCATGGCAACAGCGCGTATGGGAGGCCGAAATGTTCTCCGATCCCGACCTTAAGCAGTTTTTTGAGGATGAGGGAATCATCTTTACCAACTGGAAGGAAATTATGCAACGGCATAAAGACCGCTAACCTCGGTTTGAGGTTCTTTTAAACAGGCGATTTAACGTACAATTATTACTAAAAAGCACTAACACTAGACCGATGAAGTATTTTTCCTTATTTATGGCCGTATCTTTAATCGTATGTTGTAAAGAGAAACCGTTTGAACTTCCTAAAAACCTGCCCATAGAACATGCTGCCGTGATTACCGAAGAGTTTATTTACGAAATCGAGAACGCCCCTACCCTTGAGGCCCATGCATCGACCGTAGAAAAAAGCAACGGAGTAGTGGTCGCTTCTTGGTTTGGTGGTACCAAGGAAAAAAATGACGACGTGGGCATTTGGGTTTCCAGAAAGGCAAACGGCAAATGGTCGACCCCGGTGGAAGTGGCCAACGGAGTCCAGGAAGACGGAGTTACCCGATACGCCTGTTGGAACCCCGTACTGTTCAAACCCGAGAACGCCCCCCTCTACCTGTTCTACAAGGTGGGCCCGAGTCCGCAAGAATGGTGGGGCCTGTATATGGTTTCGGAGGACGACGGCAAAACCTGGTCCGACCCCGTCAAACTGCCCAAGGGCATCTTGGGGCCGATCAAAAACCAGCCCATACAACTCGAAGACGGAACCGTACTTTCGCCCTCGAGCATGGAGACCTTGTCGGGCGAGTGGACGGTTCATGTCGAAACCAGTACGGATAGCCTAAAAACATGGACTACGACCGGGCCGCTCAACGATCCGAAAAAATTCGGGGCCATTCAACCTGTCATACTCAACCACGGAAACGGAAAGCTTCAATTGCTCAACAGAACCGAAAACGAGGTCATTTCCGAGAATTGGTCCGACGACTATGGCAAAACCTGGAGTGCCATGCAGGCTACGGACCTACCCAATCCGAATTCGGGAATAGACGGGGTGAGCCTCAAAGATGGTCGGCATCTGCTGGTCTATAATCCCACCGGCAAAAATTGGGGCGATCGCGTTCCCCTAAGCGTGGCCCTTTCAACGGACGGTAAAAAATGGACGCGTGTATTGGACCTGGAGCCCTTACGTGAAAACACCGACAAAGAAAGGGAAGAGTACTCCTACCCTACCGTCATTCAATCGCGGAATGGCCAAATACACATCGTCTACACATGGAACCGAAAAACCGTCAAATATGTAGTACTAGACCCCACAAAACTCGAATAAATGAAAACAAAAAGGTGGCATAGGCGGCTGATCAGGGTTTTTATAGGCCTGCTGGCCGCCCTTCTATTGCTCTTCATCTTTGCGACCGAGGCCATCGATACCACCCCCTATTTCGAAACCGAATACTACCGCACTACCATCAAAAACATAGATGCGGAGGTAGAAAAAATGAGTAAGGCCGAAGGCCTGCTCTATTCCGGGTTTTCTAAGACCAACATCACACCTAAGATCGTCAGTGGCAACGCCGATGCGGCCAAAGGGGAATTCAATTCGGTCAAAATGGCCGGCTACGGCGACGGAAAATACGCAAAAGGGGTACACGACTCTTTGTATGCGAAGGCCATATCACTTCAGGTAGGCAACCAAGAAATTGTACTGATCAGTGCCGATATGGTATTGGTACCCGAGCCGGTCGTTCTCCAGGTTGCCCAAAATTTAAAGAACAGGATATCGCGAAAACAGCTCTTCTTTGGCGCTACCCACACCCATGCCAGCATAGGCAATTGCATGCCCAGTTTTGTCGGGGAGCTTTTCGCGGGCGAATATGACCCCAAGGTGGTGAAATGGCTCAGCGATAAATTCACCTCCCTCATTCTAAGGTCCTTGGAGAGCAAACACCCTTCCCAATTTGGATCGGGGGCCATAGACATGCCCCATTTGATACGCAATCGGATCATTGGCGAAACCGGTCGGCTTAATTCCAAACTCACCCTGTTATCGATCGTTCAGGACAATGGCAAAAAGGCGGCAGTAGGCGTTTTTTCGGCCCATGCCACCACCGTCGGCCCTTGGAGCGATAGGTTCAGCGCCGACTACCCGGGTTACTTTCAACGGTCACTCGAGGCAAAGGGAATCGACCATGCCCTGTTCTTTGCCGGTGCCGTAGGAAGCCATTCGAACAAGGGAAAGGGTAAAAAGTTCAAAAAAATCGAATACATCGGCAACACCCTGGCCGACTCGGCAGCAAGGGTATTGAACAGGATAGTGCACGACTCGGTGATGGACCTGGCCCTTGTCGCCCCGCAATTGCAAACACCAAAACTACAGGCCTTTTACGTGTCGGACAACCGAAGGTTATCGCCTGTGATAAACCGATTTTTGATGCCCGAACTAAAATCGATTTACCTACAGGGCCTTAGGCTCAACGACTTTATTTGGTTGGCCATGCCCTACGAACTGAGCGGCGAATACGGATTGGACCTTAAAAACGCCCTAAAACTGGAAGGCTACAACTCGGCACTGACCAGTTTTAATGGCCAATACCTCGGTTACATAGTCCCCCAGAAATATTATTATTACAATAACTACGAACCCCGTCTGATGGGATGGTACGGCCCTTCAATGGGCGATTACCTAATGGAACTGAACTATAGGATCGCAGGCACCCTCACCAACTCACGACTATAACCATACAAGCATGAAGAAATTTTTAAAAATACTCGGCCTTTTAATCCTTTTGACCGTCCTGACCATTGGCGGGATCTTTATCTACAACTGGCGGGATCGCCACCCGAATTACCGTATCGACCTGACCATTAAAAACCCAATGCCCGGACCCCTAAGGGCCGGTTTTGCAAAACGCCCCATCACCCCAACAATCATCGATACCTGGAACGATGCCAATGGCGACAACAAATACAATGAAGATGACGGCGATACCTATAACGACAATAACAACAATGGTAAATTCGATGCCTTTTGGATTGCCGGAATGAGCAATGCCAAGCCCGCCCAAGGGGTTCACGACGATGTATGGTCGCGGGTAATGGTACTCGACGACGGCAAAAGCCGTATAGCCATGGTCTCTTTGGACGCCATTGGTTTTTTACATGGCGATGTCGTCGATATCAGAAAAAGAATCCCCAAGGAGTTGGGCATCGACTATACCTTGATCGCATCCACCCACACCCATGAGAGCAACGACCTGATCGGCATTTGGGGCAAAAACCCATTGAACTCGGGAGTAGACCCGAAAATGATGGAATATGTAAAGACACAAACGGTCGCCGCCATTTCCGATGCGGTAAAAAATATGCGTCCCGCCAAATTGGTCTTTGCCGAAGACCTGTCGGAAAAAGACTCCGTATTGATAAAAGACACCCGAAAACCCATAGTCAAGGCTACCGGCATCCATCTTATGCAAGTACTTGATGCCGATACCGACGAAACCCTGGGCACCCTTATCAACTGGGCGAACCACCCCGAAACGCTATGGAGCCAGAACCTCTTGATCAGTTCCGATTTCCCCCATTACGTTCGGGAAGCGATCGAAAAGGGGATTTACAGCCAAAACGAGCTGAAGGAAAAAGGCCTGGGCGGTGTGGCCCTTTATTTTTCGGGAGCCATAGGGGGATTAATGGCCCCCCACCCCTCCATTTCCATCAAAGACCCATATACGGGCGAGCCTTACGCCACGCCTTCTTTTGAAAAGGCCAAGGCTCTTGGCAATCAACTGGCGCTATATTCATTGGAGGCTTTGCGCAAAAGAGGAGACACCCTGACCAATTCCTCTATAGCATTACGGGCCAAGACCATAATGCCCCCCTTGGACAATATTACCTTTAAGATAGCAAGCGGTATCGGTTTGATAAAAATGGGAATGCCCGAGTATTTCAAGACCCGTACCGAGGTTGGGGCCATACGGGTGGGGCCCGCCCTGTTCTTGAGTATCCCTGGGGAAATCTATCCCGAGATCATTTACGGGGGAGTCGAGGCACCCGAAGGACGCGAATACGACATACCTCCCGTGGAAACCCCACCCGTTCAGGAATTTATAAAGGACAAGTACAAATTCTACCTGGGCCTTTCAAACGATGAAATAGGGTATATAATACCCAAAAGCGAGTGGGACACCAAGGAACCCTATCTCTATCTCGATGAACGCGATACCTATGGCGAGGAGAATTCCCTAGGGCCGGAAACCGGGCCCATCATATACAATGCCCTGTTGGAAGTTATCAACGATTTGGAGTAGGCCCCTTCTATGGGGACAGGGAGGCTATAAGACCATCCGTAATTTTCGTATACGACGAAACGATCCGGTCGGCAAGCATCAATTGCCCCGGTTTCTCGCTGTTCGTTATGGCCACACAGGCCATACCGGCCGCCTTGGCCGATTTTACCCCATTTTCAGAATCTTCGATCACCATGCATTCATGGGCCCGAACACCGAGCTTTTTTGCCGTGAGCAGATAGGGTTCGGGATCGGGTTTACCCTTTATTACGTCTTCGGAGGTGACCCTTACCTTAAAGACTTCCTGAAGTTGCAATAAGTCGATAACAACACTGGCCTCCTCGAAGGTAGAACTGGTAGTCAGGGCCAGGGTATAGCTTCGGTTTAACCTTTCGATCAGGTCCATAACCCCATCGAATATCTTAAGGTTGTCCTGAACCAACTCTAAATAATACGCTTTTTTCCGGGCAATCAATTCGCCTATTTCCGTATTTTCGATGGCATAGGCCGCCATTAGCTCCTTAAATGCCGAGGCATCGGTTCTTCCCAGGCAGTACGTTCTATACATTTCGGGCGACATTTGCAAACCGGCTTCACCAAACGCCTTTTGGGTGGCCAATTCATGGCAATCCTCATCGTCGGTAATCACCCCGTTCATATCAAAAATAACGGTCGAAATCATAGGTTATGGCATTTTTTGACCAGCGATAATCCGGTCCCTTGGTCAAATCTAAGTTACTTTAAGGGTATTTTATTAAGCTATTTTGTGTAAAATCCATACTATTTTGCCCCCTCTTCTATTTAATTCGAACTATTTTTAATCATGTTTTGAAAAGGGCAATTCGAGAATGATATTAGAGCAATATATCAACAACATAGCGCAACGATATATTTTAGGCCAAGGGCAACAGGGCAATAAGGAAAGAAATCATAAAATCCCGGACCTTGCTCCCGCTATTATTGATAAAATCGCAAAAGGTATGGGCCTAACATTCATATCGGAAAGGGAAACCGAAGGCAATGTTTGCTTTGTAAACAGTCCGGAACTCCGTGACGACTACAAGACCGCTTTTACGGCCATAGACCTCTTGGATTATGGCTATGCCATGTCCTTTCGCAA
Organism: Pseudozobellia thermophila; assembly: GCF_900141855.1. GTDB lineage: Bacteria > Bacteroidota > Bacteroidia > Flavobacteriales > Flavobacteriaceae > Pseudozobellia > Pseudozobellia thermophila. The sequence continues at coordinate 397,410 of NZ_FQYU01000003.1, read as the reverse complement.
ACAACAGAAGGAGGATGTAAAGATCGATTTTCGCCAGATGCCCTACCCCAAAGCCCCCGAAGCCTTTTGGAGATTGGTACAACTGGGCCGGGAGCTCCGCCAAATTCATTGCTTGCAATCGCCCAAAGTAGAGAAGTACATCACGAGCTACCCCAAGGATGGTAGCCATATCATTACGCGAAAGCTTACCAAGACCGATATCCCTTATGAGGCCATAAATGATACCCATGGCAGGGTTTGGATCAACGATGGGCAGTATTTCGGGAACGTACCCCTTACGGCCTGGGAATTTTATATTGGCAAATACCAACCAGCCCAACAATGGCTCAAAGACCGTAGGGGCAAAACATTGGCCTTCGAGGATATTCTTCACTACCAGAAAATCATCGTTGCCCTTACCGAGACCGATCGCTTGACGAAAGAAATCGACAACGTTAAAATTGAATAAAATGGAACACAAGCCCTACCGCCTATGAAATATTTGATTGTTTATGGCTTGTGCTGCCTCTTCTTTGTTTCGTGCAAGAACGAATCCTCCCCGGCCCCTGTCATACCCGAACCCGGGGCAACCGGAATGGCCGGCCAGGAATTGGCGAAAATCCATTGTGCCGCTTGTCACAGCTATGTTCCTCCCGAAGAACTGTCAAAACCGATTTGGGAGCACGATGTACTCCCCGCCATGGGCCACCGCCTGGGCATCTTCGAAGGCAAGGCGCCACCCGACAGCATCTTTGGTTCTCCCCGGAACGCCGAGATATTGAAAAAAGCGAACATTTACCCCGACCGTCCGTTACTTGCCCGTTCAGACTGGTCAAAAATCGTAGCCTATTACCTGCAAAACGCACCCGATAGCCTGCCCGAACCCCGAAGAACGACCAAAATAAATCCAAGTCTTAAGCAATTCAAATACCGCGAGGTAGCTTTCGCCCATCGCCCTCCGATGACCACGATGGTCAAAATACGTAAGAACAATCGGGGGCTCGTTTTCAGCGATGGCAAACCCAATAGCAGTGTAATCAGTTTTCTCGACCGGCATTTGGATGTACAGAAAAACATGCTTGCCCTGGGCTCGCCCGTTCAATTCGAGGAAAGAAAGGATGCCGTCTATTTGACCGCAGTCGGCAAGAATATTTTTCCAAACGATTTTTTGGACGGTTCGGTGGAAAATTTACAAATACCCAATAATAGCGACGGGCAACTAAAAACCGTCCCGATACTTTCGAGGCTACAACGGCCGGTGCACGTGGCCTATGGCGATGTTTCGGGCGACGGACTTGAAGACCTGGTCGTTTGCGAATACGGCGATCAAACGGGCAAGCTAAGCCTGTATACAAAGAAAGAAGGCAAAGGCTACGCCTCCTTGGTCTTAAAAAATGCCCCAGGGGCCATTAGGGCGGTGGTCAAGGACCTCAACAAGGACGGTCGCAACGATATAGTGGCCCTTATGGCCCAAGGCGACGAAGGCCTGTTTTACTTTGAAAACCAAGGGAACGGGAGTTTTGCCGAAAAGCGCCTTCTGAGCTTTTCGCCCCTGTTCGGGAGCCAATATTTTCAAATATTGGATTTTAACGGAGATGGCCTTGACGATGTACTCTATGTCTGCGGCGACAATGCCGACAAGACCCCCATCCTCAAAAAATACCACGGCATCTATATCTTTATCGGTGACGGCCAAATGAACTTTGAGCAGGCCTATTTTTTTCACCTCAACGGGGCCTACCATGCCATACCCGAAGATTTTGACGGCGATGGCGATATCGACATCGCCTCCATTTCATTTTTTCCAGATTACCGGAACAGTCCTGAAGAGAGTTTTGTTTATCTGGAGAACAAGGGCCAATTCAACTTCGAGGCCTATTCCTTCCCCGAATCGACCAAAGGGCGATGGATCGTAATGGATGCCGGTGATATTGATGGGGATGGCGATACGGACCTCGCCCTCGGTTCCTTTGTTTATTTTTTGGCCAAGGGCGATACCACGGGCCTAAGCAAAAGATGGTTGGGCGAAAGTCCGTCCGTTATTCTGTTGGAGAATATGATGAAGCCCTAGTGGCAACGGGGCGTATAGTTTAAAAACAAAAATCGCAGGTAATGAAAACGTTCAAAATTGCGCTAAAAGCCTTGTCGGTGCTTGCCGTCCTCTACATAGGCACAGTGCTCATCGTACCGCCCCTATTGGACAAAAAGCACAACAAGGTCAGGAAATCCCCTCCATATACGGTATCCGACCAAGCCATGGCCCTCTATAACTCCTTGGACTTTATTTCCGATCTTCATTGCGATGCCCTGCTCTGGAACCGCGACCTAACCGTTAAAAACGAAGTAGGCCACGTAGATTTCCCCAGGATGCAAGAAGCCAACATGGCCCTCCAAGCCTTTACCATCGTTACCAAATCCCCGGCCGGCCAAAACTTTTCTAAAAATACCGGAGACGCTTTCGACAACATAAGCCTGCTGAGTTTTGTACAGGGCCGCCCCCCTTCGCACTGGTTCAGTTTGTTTGAAAGGGCCAAATACCAAAGCCAAAAGCTTCATGAAATGGCCGATGCCTTTGAAGGCGATTTTATCGTGGTTAAAAGCAAGGCGGATTTCAAAAACCTAATATCCCTAAGAAAATCGAACCGCAAGGCAATCGGAGGCTTTCTCGGTATCGAGGGCGCACATTGCCTAGAGGGCCAAATTGAAAACTTGGACCGGTTGTACGACGCAGGCGTACGCATGTTGGGCCCAACACATTTCTTTGACAATGAACTCGGGGGATCGGCCCATGGCGTATCGAAAGGAGGATTGACCGATTTTGGCCACAAGGTTATCGAAAGAATGAACGAATTGGGCATGATTATCGACTTGGCCCATGCGGCACCCGCCATGATCGATGATATTTTAGCACAAAGCACCGGCCCCGTACTATCGTCGCACACCGGGGTTCGCGGCACCTTAAACAACCCCCGCAACCTTTCCGACACCCATATTCGCAGGATAGCGGCCCATGGGGGCTTGATAGGCATCGCCTATTTTAAGGGCGCGGTTACCGCCCCGGAAATAAAGGGGATAGTGGATGCCATGGAGCACGTTAAGGCCATTGCAGGTATCGATTGCATAGCCCTGGGTTCCGATTTTGACGGTAGCGCTACGATGCCCTTCGATGTTACGGGCCTACCCTTGTTGGTCGAGGAACTTTTAAACCGTGGGTTTGCCGAAGACGAAATAAGGGCGATCATGGGCGGAAACGTTAAAAGGTTTATGCTGAAAAACCTCAGGTAGCCATTGGAACAATAGTGTACTACAGCTTAATCGTCGGCTGACCCGACCCCCATTTTCAACCTTTCCCTTTCCCATCCGTGGTCGATATAATCCCATGAAAATTCATCGCCATCCACTTTGATTCTCACAAAACCCTCCTTGGTGTTATGACGCCTTCCTTTCCAACCGTTGCCGGCGATAGATCCCCCGGTAAGAAAATGGACCCGATCGTTGACAAAGCCATATTCCTTCCAGTGGATATGCCCCTGCAGCACCAACTTTAAATTGTGTCCCTCGAATATTTCAAAGACCTCGGCGGCATTTTTAACCGTTCGCGTTCCCTCTTTACCGTTGAGTTGCGAAAAAGTACAGAGCATGGGTATATGGGTGGTTACCACAATGGGGGTCTTGGGATCTACATTTTTAAGGTGGTTGCGAAGCCATTTTAACTGCTCTTGGTGAAAATGTCCTTTGTACCGCTTGTTGTCGGTAACATCCAAGGAATTAAGCGTTATAAAATGCCAGCCCTTATGATCAAAGGCGTAATAGGTATCGCCGAAATAACGCTCCCACATACCATACTTGTAGTCGGGGTGACTCTCGTCTTCCGGGCTCTCCTCGTAAATACCGAACAGGTCGTGATTGCCAATACAGTTGTAGACGGGCATTTTAAAGCCCTTGGCCATGTCGGCATAGAGTTTAAAAAGCGAATCGCTTTTCTCGAAGTTGCCCCGCATCACATCATATACCAAATCGCCTCCCGTAATTACAAAATCAGGATTCATTTCATTGGCCTTGTCGATGGCCATTTGAAAACCTTTGGGCGCGTTCATTTCCGGTTTTATGTGGATGTCGGTCATGAAGACGAACTCAAAGGCATTCTTGCTTTTTGGTCCGGGCCGGGAGGAAGCCGTTGACGGAACGGGCATCAGGGAGGCTCCCGCAGCAGCCAGTCCGGTTTTCAACAAAAATGATCTTCTTCCCTGGTTCGTGGTGTCCTTTTTCATGATAAATCGATTAAATGAGGTTAACTTATATCATACCGCTAAGCTTTTACTACGTTGACCGGATTACCTTTCAAGAAGGCATTCAGGTTGTCTAGTGCTGTTTGTAACAACCTGGATCGTGCCGCCTTGGATGCCCAAGCGATATGGGGCGTAATGATGCAATTTTCTACCCCCAGCAAGGGATTATCGCTTTTCATGGGCTCTTGTGAGACCACATCCACGGCAGCGAACGAGATCTTTTGGTCCAGAAGGGCTTCCTTGAGGTCTTCCTCTACCACCAAGCCCCCCCTGGAAGTGTTTATGAACATGACCCCGTCCTTCATTTTTGCTATGCTGTTTTTATTGATTATACCCTCGGTCTGATCGGTAAGCGGACAGTGCATACTAATTACATCGGACTGGGCCAACAATTCATCCAAGGAAACGTAGGCACATCCTTCGGGTTCGGGTAGGCTGCGGCTCCCTGTGGTGATGATGCGCATACCAAAGGTGCGGGCCAATCGGGCAGTGGCCCGTCCTATTTGACCAAACCCCACCAGACCCATGGTCTTTCCTTCCAATTCGACCAAGGGATAGTTCCAAAAACAAAAATCCTCGCTTTTTATCCAATCCCCCGCATGTACGGCCCTGTTGTGCTCCCCGACATGGTGGCACATTTCGAGCAAGAGGGCCAGGGTCATCTGGGCCACGGTCTGCGTACCGTATGTGGGCACATTGGTAACCACCATGCCCATTGCCTTGGCCGCCTGGGTGTCGACCACGTTAAAACCCGTTGCAAGTACCCCAATATACCGTACATGCCCCACCTGCTGCAACACTTCCCTCGGCAAGGGGGTTTTGTTGGTAAAAACAATTTCGGCATCCCCTATCGCAGCAACGACACTGCTCGTGTCGATCGGGGTTCTATCGTATACCTTCAAGGTGCCCAAGTCTTCAAGTTTCCGCCAACTCAAATCGCCCGGGTTAAGGGTATATCCATCAAGTACAACTATATTCATACATTACTTCTAAAATGAGTATTAAATTTATTTGACACCACTATCAAACAAATATAAGACTTAAGAAATACCTTCCAATTCTGCTATTTTATCTCATTCACGTGATATCTTAACACTCCGATAAAAGGGTGTCCGTTATATTTGTCAATCAACTCAATAACTTTATTTGGATGCCGACTAAAACTTTCACGATCCTGGCCATGAAGACGACCGGAAAACTACCCACTTTCTGGAATTGCCTCCTTGTAATCCTGTTTTTCACATGCGGGCAAGGAGCAATATCGCAGACCAAAAACCCGGTGGACTATGTTGACCCTTTTATCGGGACGGATTTTTTTGGACACACCTATCCCGGGGCGGCCCTGCCCAACGCCATGGTACACCTTAGCCCCGATGTACATACCGAAGGGTGGACCTATTGCGCAGGCTACGTCTATTCGGAAAGTTCCATAATGGGGTTCAGCCACACCCACTGGAGCGGTGTGGGAATGGTTAACGGAGGGGAAGTGCTACTGATGCCGACCACCAACCAAAAGCTGCAAGTGGTACCCGGAACCTTGGAAGACCCCGACGCGGGCTACCGTTCCCGTTTCGACCATTCGGAAGAATCGGCCACCCCCGGTTATTACGCGGTAAAACTGAAAGACTACGACGTAAATGTCGAACTGACGGCTACCCAAAGGGTTGGATTCCATCGCTACACTTTTCCCAAATCAAAAACCTCTCGAATAATCCTCGATGTGGGCCACCAGATAGGGAACATGAGCCAAGGAAAACTTTCTGAACTCAAAATTGTGGGCGACAACCGTATTGAAGGCGCCAAGGCGGCCGGACTGGGAAAAGTTTATTTTGTGGCCGAGTTCAGCAAGCCCTTTCTCTACTACGGTACCTTCGATGCCAGTTACAAGACCCCTGAATCGGACGGAAGCATATTTCCGTATAAAGATGCCGAAAAAGGCGATAAAATAGGGGCCTTTGTACAGTACCACACCGAGGAAAACGAACAGATTTTGGTTAAGGTAGCCTTGTCGTACACCAGTATCGAAGGCGCTAGAAAAAACCTCGAGACCGAAATACCCGATTGGGAATTCGATAAGGTCAAACAAAGCGCAAGTGAAATATGGAACCGCGAACTTTCCAAGATAACCATAGATGGCGGTACCGAGGAACAAAAGCAGGTTTTTACCACGGCCCTTTACCGTTCGCTACTCTCGCAATATATTTCACAGGATGTCGATGGCCGTTATTTTGGTTCCGACGGAAAGATACATAAAGCCGAAGGCTTTGACTTTTACGGCTCCTTTTCCTGTTGGGACACCTACCGCACACAACACCCCCTACTTACACTCATTGCCCCCGAGCACGTAGACGATTACATAAAATCCATAGAAGAAAAAGTAAAGAATTACGGCTGGCTACCGGCACAACACTTTTTAAATGTATATGGCGAATCTATGGTCGGTGATCACCTGATACCGATTATTGTCGATGCCTATATGAAGGGATTTCGCGATTTTGATATTGAGCTTCTCTACAAGGCTATGCGAAAAAAAGCCTTGGAGCTGCCCAAGCCACCAGTTCCAAAAGAAGCGGGGCGATCTGGGCTGACCTACTACCTCGAAAAAGGCTTTGCGCCGATAGACAAGGTTACCGAAGCCGTACCCAATACCCTCGAACTGGCCTACGACGATTGGTGTATTGCCCAATTGGCCAAAGCCTTGGGAAAGAACAAAGACTATGAAATGTTCAAAAAAAGGGCCTACAACTACAAAAACGTTTGGGACAACAAGACCGAATTTATGAGACCGAGAAAATATGACGGGTCTTGGTTACCTCCTATCGACAACAACACACAGGAAATAGTAAGGGAAGGGGAACACAGTTACTATAAGTACTTCGACCCTTTGTTGGTCGGAAGACGCCCCAATAGGCATTACACCGAATCGAACGCATGGCAGTATTTGTGGTCCGTACAACACGATGTAAAAGGCTTGATAAACCTGTTCGGGAGCAAACAAAAGTTTGTCCAAAAGCTCGATACCTTCTTTGAAATGTCGCCCATCATAAGCCCTCCAAAATATGTTGGCGTGGTAGGAACCATCGGACAATACGTACATGGCAACCAGCCCTCCCATCACGTAGCCTACCTCTACAACTACGCCGGCCAACCCTGGAAAACGCAATACAGGGCCAGGCAAGTCATGGACAAGTTTTACAGGATCGGTCCCGGCGGCCTACCCGGCAACGACGATATGGGATCCCTGTCTTCATGGTACGTCCTGAGCGCCATGGGCATTTACCCTATGGCACCCGGCAATACGGTCTATACCATTGGCAGCCCTCTCTTTGAGGAGTTGAGCCTGCAGTTGCCCAACAACAAAACCTTTACGGTACGGACATCGAACAATTCAAGGGAAAACGTGTACATTCAATCGGCCCGACTCAATGGAAAGCCTTTTAATAGAACCTGGATCACCCACGAAGAAATTACAAAAGGCGCCGTCTTGGAATTCAAGATGGGACCAACCCCCAATAAAAAATGGGGCACGGCAAGTGTCCCACCCTCAATGACCCCATAACCCCATGTTTATAGGGTTATCGCCCCCAAGGGAAAATATTCCATGCAAAGGGCATAAAATATGATAGGCTTCGGGTGATCGAATTTAGTTTATTTGTTATCGCTATCCTACGTCTTGTCACAAGGCGCCATTGTTGAACGAATAACTTTTAACCAAATCGACCTTACTCCCATGCACTATCTAAGAATACTCCTTTTCACCCTGGTTTCCATCGCCCTTGGCTCTTGCTCCGGCCCAGTCGAAAACAAAAACCTTACGGCGGTGATGCCCGTATACAAAGACTCCCTGTACCTACAAGATTACAGTATAAAATACGAGCTCGGGAGTCCGGCCGTGACAATGGCATTTACAGACAGGAACGGGGTGGTGCAAGTGTTGTCAAAAGACGGTATTTTGCGCCCAAACGGAGGCTATTTTCTTCATCATGGCCAATTGATCCCCGACCGTTCCTACAGGCCCCTTGGCGACAAGAACATTGCCGCCATGACCCTGTACAGGGAGCAATTCATATACTTGGACGACCTGGCCGTTCTAAGCAACGCGTGGGCCGGAAGCCTTTATCTGGGGCACGACCTTCCACATGCCGACCTGATCCAGGCCGGAACGGATTTCGATTTTCTGATCAGTGATGGCAAAACCCTCCAGTTTTTGTCGAGGGACAAAGCTCCTTGGAAAGCGGAATTGGAAACCGACTCCGTCGTACAAATACGTTATCAGAAAGAGACAAACAAGTTTTGGATACTGGGACAGAACAGTATTTCTACTTTTGATGCTACCACGAACACCTTTCGAACGGCGAAAAAGAAGGAGCGCATGACCGCTTTTGACCTGCAAGGCGACCGATTGGTCATAGGGACACCGAAGGGATATTTTATGATGGACGCCGATATCGACGCCCAACCGGGAGCCATTCAAGACAAGCTTCCCGTAACGGAAATCACCTGGGTAGAGACCATAGGCGACAATGTATGGTTCGGCTCTCCCCTGGGAGCCTTTAAGAAACGTGACGACGGAAAGTTCGACTATTACTACGGAAAAAGGTGGTTGCCCGGTAATTATGTGACCCACATCTCAAAAGGGAAAGACAATTCAATACTTATCTCAACCGATGGTGGGCTGGCCCAGATCGTTTTTAGGCCAATGACCCTGTACCAAAAGGCGCAATACTACGAAGAACAGGTAAGAAAAAGACATATACGCCTCGGCTTCAATGCCTCCTTGGACGACATGGAGAACGGCAATGTAGATACGGGCAGGCTTTCAGATTCAGATAACGATGGGTTATGGACCTCGATGTACCTCGCAGCGGAAGTTTTCCGTTATGCCACGACCCGGTCCGACGAGGCCTTACAGAACTGTATCGAATCGATGGATGCCATGGAACGCTTATTCAATATCAACGACGTTCCCGGTTTTCCATCCCGGTCCTTTGAACGGAGCGGGTATATAGAACAGCTGCACGACCCTGATAGGTGGCAGCATACCCAAGACCCGGAATGGGACTGGAAGTCAACCACCAGCAGCGACGAGGCCATAGGCCATATATTTGCCTATGGGGTCATGGCCGAACTGATGGAGAACGACCTCAAGCAAAGGGCCATTACCCTAATCGATACCTTAATGGGCCATATCGTAGACAACGACCTGTATTTGGTGGACTTCGACGGAAAACCCACTACCTGGGGCAAATGGAACCCCGAGTATGTAAACGCAAGGCCGGTAATGGTGGGAGACCGCAAAATCAATTCCTCCAACATCATCGCCATGCTGCAGACCGCATATCATTTTACGGGAAAGGAAAAATACAAGGAAAAGGCATTCGACCTCATGGAAAACCACGGATACCTTGAAAACCTGATGCGCCCCATGAAGGAAATCGGCCGCGCCCCCGAAGATGCCGACGAATGGAGCAAAATGTTATCGGAATCGTGGAACCACAGCGATGACGAAATGTATTTTCTCGGCTATTGGGGCCTTTACCGTTATGCCTTTAACGATACCTTGAAAACCAAGTACAAAGAAGCGATCTTAGACCATTGGGAAGCGGAAAGACCGGAAAGGGACGGGGCTTGGAACATTATTACCGCACTTACCGGAACCCCCGAGTTTGACCTGGACCACGCAGCCTGGTATCTTAGGGAGCATCCTATGGACCTGATTACCTGGAACATCAAAAACAGCCATCGAAAGGATATTGAATTTATCGAACCCAACTTTCGAAAGCAAACCATAAAAGAAGTGCTGCCCCCCGATGAACGCCCTGTTCAACGCCATAACGCCAATATGTTCCGGTTGGACAAACTGGGCCCCGAAGGTACGGCAGAATACTCCGCAGGCGATATATGGCTTCTCCCCTATTGGATGGGCCGGTATTTGGGGGTGATAAGCGAACCTATGGCCGAGTAGGGACAGGGCAGCCCCCTTTTTGTCTTTCTCCCTACCGGCTTAATGTCCCGCCTCTACTTGTGCCAATTCATTGGCACCGGGCTTATGGCCGTTTACCGCATAGTAAATGATAAATGCATAGCACGAAAGCGGTAGGATGTAGGATAGGTGGAGCCCAATGGCCGGCATATCGGCCAGAACACCTTGCAATAACGGCAATAGGGCCCCTCCGACCGGAGCCATCACCAAAATACCCGAGGCCTTATTGGTGTATTTCCCAAGACCGTTTACGGCCAATGTAAAAATATTGGACCACATGATCGAGTTGAACAGGCCCACGACCAGCATGGCCCACATGGCCACATAACCGTTGGTAAGTATGGTTACGGCAAGCAGCAACACAGAGGCCAGGGCCGACACACACAATACCTTTTGCGCACTGGCCTTTTGCAGGATGGCCGACCCCAAAAAACGGCCAATCATCAACCCGCCCCAATAGAGCGGAATATAGGTAGCGGCCTCTTTCTCGGCAAGACCGGCAATGTTCGGCTCCCCCAAAAAGTTTACGATAAAACTACCAATGGCCACCTCGGCCCCCACGTACAACATCAAGGCGATGGCACCCAATCGCAGTTGCCTAAATTTCAACACGTTTCCCCTTACCTTAACGCCATCGGTTTCCAATACCTTGGGCAGCTTTAGAAAAAAGAAAACAACTGCGATCAAGAAAGCGAAAATAGCAAGGCCCAGATAGGGACCTTCAACGGCGGCGGCCGCTTCCTTAGAGGTATTGTAATGCCCCAATATCAAAAAACCGCCGGCCAATGGGGCAAGCGTAGTCGCCAAAGAATTAATGCCCTGGGCCAAATTCAGGCGACTCGAGGCGGTTTCGGGTTTACCTAGGATAATCACATAGGGATTGGCCACCACTTGAAGAATTACACTTCCCGTAGCCATGGTAAACAGTCCGAATAAAAACAAGGGATACGAAACCGTCCATGAGGCAGGCAGGAACAACAGTGCCCCCAAACCAATGGTCAGCAATCCGGCGGAAATTCCCTTTTTATATCCGATACGCTCAATTAGCAGGCTTGCCGGAACCGCCATTAAAAAATAGGCGCCGAAAAAACAGAACTGGATCAACATGGTCTCCGTATAGTTCATGTTGAACAGCCCCTTGAAATGGGGAATCAAAATATCATTCAATGAGACAATGGCCCCCCAGATAAAAAAAAGGGTGGTCATAAGGGCAAAGGCACCTCTGTAGCGGTTGGTCGAAGTCTGGTTTTTCAATTCTCTAGGTTTAGGTTATTGTATTTTGGCCTATGCCCGATATGGGCTTAATAGGTCAGGGCATCCTGCAGGCCCAAAACGAAGATCTGCTTGTATAGGTTGTTCGGTTTACCGTCGATAATGCGTGAAACGCTGGTATTTGGCATATCGACGTTATAGGCCAGCATTTTTCCGTCAGGGGAAACCACAAGGGCTTCCCGCTGTAGGTCATCGGGAGTCAATAAAATCGTTTTTCCGAAAGCCTCCCTGCCCCCCACATAACTGGCATAGACCTTTCCGCCACTAATGGAAAACAACCACTGATCGGAAGGATGCCATCTAATATAGCCTGCATCCTCGGTATAATGGCTCACCTGCACCGGTCTTTTTTTTGAATCGTCGGGAAGATCGGAACCATCGACCGGAATAACAAAGACCTGCAATATGCCTCTTTCATCTTCCGATAGGTAGGCGATACGTCGGCCCGAGTAGGAGCCCCTCACAATACCCTCATCACGGGTACTATGGGTCAATCTTTTTATTTTGATGCCTTTTGGAGGTTCAGGATAATTATCGGCATCACCCGAATAGGCCGTTGTAATATCGACCGAATCGGGTATTTCGGCCACAAAGAGGGAAGTTTGGTAATCAACGCCGTTTTCGGCCCGTACCTTACCGATAAAGGCCCTTTTCGTTCCCAAGGAATCGACCCATGAATCGCCATAGGCCTTTTCGATTTCCCCCGGTTTTGATTCGCCTTTTTTGACCGGTTTCAACAATACCGCAAAATAATGGTCAAAACCTTCCGGGGCCTTTTTGTTTACTTCCATATAGCCTATGGTACGATCGTATTCCTGTTGCAAATAATCGTCGTAGGTAAAGCCGATACGTTTACCGTTCCTCGAATATTCGTGCCGGTGCGTACCCCCACGGTGCGCTCCCGGGGTGGTGGGTCTATCGGTGGCCACATCCCTAAAGTCGGCCAATGAAAACACTCCGCTTCCATCCGCACTCACAATGGCACCGTTTCTGTTCCGTATGCCGTAGTAGCCCCTTTCCCCAACCTCGTCCAATCGGGGGCCATGAATAAAGATTACCTTATTTTCGGTAGGGTGATATGAAACCGCGGCCACTCCGGGTGCCCCATTTTCCCCAGAAACCGATTCCGGCTGCCACAACACGGTTTCCTCACCGGTGGCGATGTTCACTTTTTCAATGGATTTGCAATTGGCCAAGTTGGTATTGAATACCATATAGCGCGTATCGTAGCACAAAAAACGCCCGTCGGGGGAAAAATTGTCGTTGTTGTCCAATGCATGGGTCTTTGCGTTGAAGGTAATCTGTTTTTCAACCATTGTTTTGCTTTTGGTTTCCATACGTTCTTTGCAGGCCATCAGGAGGCAAAATAAGATAATCAACGAGGAAGCGGAAATTTTCGATGTACACATTTACGTCTATACTGTTTTTATTTACTAAGTTCCATAGAACCTGGGGGATATACATCCTTTTAAATTAAAAGAAAGTCTCTTCCACCATAATGCACAAGGCATGGTATACGGGCAAATGGAACTCTTGTACCTCGGCCGTATTAGTAGCGGGCACACATACCGGCACATCACAAAAGCCCTTGATCTTGCCCCCCGTTTCACCAAGTAGGCCAATGACCTTTATCCCCAGGGCCTTGGCCGTAATGCAGGCATCCAAAACATTTACGGAATTCCCGGAGGTACTGATGGCCAAAAGAACGTCGTTTTTTTGGCCGTAGCCCAACACTTGCTGTGCAAAGACAAAATCGCCCCCAATATCGTTGGCAATTGCCGAAATCAATCCGCCATGGGCATTCAAAGAGATGGCCGGCAATCCTCTTTCGAGTTGTGATGCCAATACCGCTCCCCTTTCGCCCGAAGTCTCTTGCAACTTTCCCTTGACCGCATCGCCAACAGGACGTTTTTTGGAAAAGCTCTTCATCAACTCGCCCACGATATGGTCTGAATCGGAAGCGCTTCCCCCGTTACCACAGACCAATAACTTGCCCCTGTTGCGATAACATTCAATCAGGGCCTCTCCGGCATTTTTTATTGCCCCACTACAGCTCTTAAGCTCTGGATAGCGCTGCACTACATTTTCTATGGTTTTTTCTATGCTCATATTGATCATCAGTTTTTTCGAATTCGACCATTTACTGCATGGCCACGCCCAAGGCGGCGTAATCTCCAATTTTATCGCCCAATTTGGCCGGTAGGATGCGACATACCCCAAGGGCTTCGGGAATGGCCTCTTTTTCGAGCACTTCGTAAACCAGGGGTCTTAACAAAGCCTCGTTTCTGGCGTAAATGCTACCGATAACGATGCATTCGGGATTTAGGGTATCGATCAGTATGGCCAATGCCCTACCGAGGTAGTAGGCCGAAATCCTTACGATTTCCAGCGCCGTGGCATCTCCCTTATGGGCGGCCGTAAAAACCGATTTGGCCGTTAGGGCATCGATACCCTCCACTGTTGGACAAAAGCCAACAGCTATCTCGTTTTTAAGTTTATGTTCAACGGTTGTTTTGGCCAACTTCGCAATCCCCCCTCCACTGCAAAACCCTTCAAAGGAGCCCGCCTTTCCAAAGCCTACAGGGCCGTCATCGGCCAAACGCAGATGGCCTACCTCGCCCCCAAGGTCATTGGTTCCCGAGTATATTTTGCCGTTCAGGATGAGTCCCGCCCCCATCCCCGTTCCAAAGGTCAGGAATACCATGTTCTCGGTTCCTACACCCGCCCCCATCATCCATTCGGCCAAGGCACAGGCATTGGCGTCGTTTTGAATGGCCACATCTACCCGAAACTCTTTCTCGAGGATATCGACTATGGGAATGGCGTCCCAGCCCGGTAAGTTTGGGGGCGATTTGATCAATCCCTTTTTAGAATCGAGCGGACCGCCACAGCTTATTCCGATTTTCACCAATTTTTCACGCCCGTATTTATCGACAAGCTTATGGACATGCCCTTTAAACTCGTCGATGATAAGGGCCGGGCCCCGCGATACCTTTGTTTCGAAAAACACTTTTTCGTAGATCTTGAAATTACGGTCGCCCAAGACTACGGCACATTTGGTGCCCCCGATATCGAGGCCGATATAAAAATCCGAAGGTTCTTTAGAGCGGGGTTGGTCTATCATCTATTTCCGTTTTTATAACCTCGATCGATACGTTCCGAAAGGTAGCGAACCCAATGGTTATTGTTTTAAAAGCCATACGTCGGTTACCCTGGATTGTTTTCTCCAATTTAAATGCGCTTCATCGGGTTGATCAAAGGTAATTTTTAATTTTCCTTCCTTGATCAGGTCTTTCGGAAGGGGAAATTCTTTGAATTGCTCGAACCCTTTTTCGTATTTGGTGGGTTTCAACCGTTGCCCGTTGGCCCTCAGCAGGGCCTCGCCATAGCCCGATACCCGTATCAGGTAATCCGAACCGGCATCGAGTCCATCATATACCAAAACCGGTGAGAACTGGAACAGCTGGGTAGACAGGCGTTTTCTACTGAGCCCTTCATTTTCCCAAAGATAATCAATGGCATCATCGGTTTCGGAAATTACATGTTGGGCATCGGCACTCGAAACGTTATCGTAAAAACTCCCTTCCCCCGGAAATTCATAGGTTCGAATAAATTCGAGCCTGGCCAATTTTTCCTCTTCGGAAGCGAGCTTTTTGATCTTTTCAAATTCGTCTTCGAGCCACCATCGATTGTTCAGGGGATGATCGATAAAGTCTAGAACAGCCCCACGTTCGGCACTGCGGGCCTTATATTTTGGCACGCTGGTCTGCGCACCAATGGACCGGAAAAGGGCTTCGGCATATTCAAAAACCTTTTGTTTTAAATCTTGGGCCACCAACTCGGTCTGTGCTTTTTCGAGGTGTTCAAGGGCTTCCTCCATGGCCTGTTCGGCCCCAATTTCCCTTGCGCGGGCAAGCACGGCGTTGGCTTTCGTTTCAAGACCTTTTTCATAGGCCAGCCTTTCTTTAATGTAGGCATCGTAGTAAGCACGCATGACCAGCTGTTGCCACCTCCAATTGTCGGACAGGGCGGGATATTGTTCCTCCAGTTTTTGCCAAAGCGCCAGGGTTTCGGCAATTCCACCGTTCTCCAAAATGGGGCCGTCCCAATTATCTTCCAAGGCGAAAATCGCTTCCGTAGCCTCTTGGGCCACCTCCCGACCGAAGAAGAACCGGCAATACTCAAGAACAATTTGACGTAAATCTTGTGCCGAATCCCATCCCAACTGACTCCAGATTACTTTGTTGACATCGTCGTGCGACCCATCGGAGTAGGTAATAAAACCATCGGTATACCCTACATCCCTACGAAAATACTTGGCGTATTGTTCGGGTTGCGGATTACAGGGCTCGCGGCCGAGGGTCAGGGCAAAGGCCTGGTCCCACCTTTCTACGGGATAATGGCAGCGAACGGTATGTGTTATATCGGGGTAAAACCGATATTGATATTTTTTGGGCAGCCGCTGCCGTTCAATTTCCAAGGGCGGACTACTGGGGCCATTGACCAGCCCCTTTAGCCAATCGGGCTCAGTAGTCTTTAAGTAATCGAAAAAATAGTCCGTTTTTTCTTCGTCAAAGCCCTGCAAGGAAACCCATATTCCGGCATCGGGGTGGTATTTTTTTAGAACTTCGGACAAATCCTTGAGGTAGGGTATCAATCGGGAAGGATGATTTTCCCCTGGATCACCGCCGGGCACAAAAACCCCGTTAAGTTTGGGGCATCGGGCATAGAACGCTTCCTGTTGTCGCAATCCCTCTTCATGCGCCCCATCCTCGCTCAAATCTTCGGGTGCGGGGGTCCAGACCCAATAATCTACATCGTATTTGGCACAAATTTCGCTCATGCGCACCTCCATCTCGCGAGGGTCGATTTTAAAGTGCACGCTCGATTCTGGATCTTGAAAAGGGATATTCTCAAAGCTGTTGGCCCCGAACAATACCTGCTCCCTAAAATGCTGGTCGAACTGTTCAACGGACCAAGCATCCCACGAATTGGCCGTATTTCTATACCCAAATTGATGTCCGCGCAGCGCGTATTCGGGCGACGAGGATATATCCAAATCTTTTGGCACCCGCAGTCTTCCTTCCTCCATATGGGCCAAACGCAGCAGTTTACCGATACCGTAGAGCAGTCCGCGCGGGTCGGCACCTATGACCCACAGTACATCGCCCCCTTGATGCTTCCCATGAAGAATGCGATACCCTTCATTCTTTAGCCTTTTTTCCGCCACGGGCAATGGAACACCGTATACCTCGGGGTCGTCCTGTAGGGCCAATACGATCAATGTGGCCCCCTCCCAATTTTGGGATTTCCCCATTTTTAGGGAGGTCCGTTTTTCAACTTCTTCGGTCAAAACCTCGGCCACCGTTTCCCTAAAGGGAATTTCAAGGGTGGGCGAAACGATAAAACGGGCATCGGCCAAATCCAAGTTATCGTTGGAAGGGCCCGTACATGCCACCATTGCCCCTAGGGCGAAGAGCACCAGAAAAAATCTGGACATAAGCGATATATCAATAGGGTTCCGTTTCATTTTTTAACATCTAAAACACATCTAAATCCCACGGGATAGGCCCTTAAATCTTCGGGCAACAGGTAATACCTATGTGAAGTGCGTATAAAGGAATGGTTGTTAAAGTTGGAACCGCCCCGCATCACCTTATAGGTTTCGCCATATTGTTCCATCGGCACATCGTTACCCGGGTAGGGTTTATACCAATCCGCGGTCCATTCCCATACCCCGCCTGCCATATCATAGCAACCATAGGGGCTGGTAGGTTTGGCTATCGAGGTTCCCCTTGTACTTTTTTGATCCCATACCACATAGGTATTGTCGTAGGTATTTCCCCAGGGGAAAATCCGTCCATCCACGCCCCTCGCAGCCTTTTCCCATTCCTTTTCGGTAGGAAGCCGCTTTCCGGCCCATTGGGCATAAGCATTGGCCTGCGACCAGGTTACGATGGCCGCATTGTCCTTTTTGGAAGTAGGGAATTCAAAGGTCGGGTCAAATTCGGCAAACTCGGCATTGCTCACTTCATACTTGTCGATAAAGAAGGCCTTTGTATAGGCGATATGCCGCGGCCGTTCGTCGGGGTCTCCATACGTACTCCCCATAATAAAGCTACCGGCTTCCACATAGACCATGCCTTCGGGCGGCTGGGGTCGGTTTTGGGCAAAAATATAGGTCGTGCCAAAAAGCACCAACATTGTTCCGATATACCTATTCATAAGCATAAATTACCATTTTTCATCAATAATGCCATAATATCGGCCGAACCAATAGTTACGGATCATCGCTGCCGCCGTACCTTCCTCTTCGGATTTAACAAGTTCGAAGCTTCCGTCATCTTGGGGAATCTTAAACTCCCTTGTGCGCCGTTCAAATCCCCACATATCCTTGATAGCCTGTATTCTTTCTTCGGTAAATACATCTTCGCCGGTAAGGACGTAATACACCATAATAAACCAGATGGTGCTTTCCCAGGTAAATTCAATATTCTTCCAGTCGTACCAGTGCCTATTCAAGTTCATACGGTATTTGTTCAACAGGTCGGGGTCGTCTTCAAACCGCATCAGCATGTAAAGCGATCGCGCCGCATGGTAGTCGTCGCCTACATTGCGCCATTCTTCTGGAAATAAAATTTTGGAATTGATCTGGTCGTCGTCGTAATGATAGCGATCGATCAACATATGGTAGGCAGCATTAAAGCGTTCCTTGCCCGTAATCTTGTAGGTAACCTTAAGCGCGGCCAGCATTTCCAGCGAATTAAGGGATTGATGGGGAAGGTCGGGACAAAAATTGCCCCACAAGGTCATTTTGTCATCCAGGTCGGTAAGCTTGAAATTGTTGTCGACTACCCGCCCGATAAACCGGTCTAGGAGTCCGGCCGCCTTCTTTTTATACTTTTCATCGGCGCAGAGTTCCCAAAAGGTACCGACCCCGTAAAATATAGAAGTGAACTTATCTGCACTCAAATCGCCCAACCAACGGTAACCGGGCATGGACGATGATTCGTGCCACTCGTCGTACCACATCACCTTTTCGTGCCACAAGGGTTTGTCGGTTTTATTAAAACTACGGGCCACCAGGCCGCTTACCCCGGTCACCCTTTCAAGTTTCAGAACGGCCTCGAATATGCGATTCGCTATCTTTCTATCCTCCTCATTTTTTGTAATGGCGTATTTGTGCGAATAGGCCGCCAACATTTCAGAGGTAGGGTCCAAACAATCCGCCTGCGAACCTATAATCGGCCTGTCCAGGCCTGCCGGCGGAAATATCACGTGCTGCATGATGGCCCCTTCGTTCCAGTGATTGCCCAACATCAGCTTATCGTACATATCGACCTTCTTATAAAGTGGATCCGATTTGCTTGGAAATTCATTTACCTTTTGCGACTGGAGCTGCAAGAGGGCAAAAAGGGCCATCGGAACAGCGAGACGATATTTCAATTTATGGTTCATACGCAATGATTATAGGCCGGTTTACGGCATAGGGCCTAGGCCTGAAATTGCAAACAACAACAAGCCCTGTCTTTCGTAAACGTGAAAAATTACCTGAGGATTCCCCCAGGTAATTTCAGCTAATTAACTCAAACAACAAATGGCAATATCTTCCAATTTTCCAACGGTATTACCAAGGCGTGGGCACTCCTTGTACGATCCATGGCCTGGCGTAGGGGCTGTCGTTGGGATCTGTTGTACTGTAAGGGGTCTCTTCCAATGAGGATGCCGCCTCGATATAATTGGTAGTGTTCGTATTGATTTCGTCTTCCGGATAGATGAACCTTAACGGCATAACATCCTCCCTTGCAAAGGGACCGGCTTTTAGGTCGGGCAATCCGGTCCTTCTCCAGTCCAGATAGGCTTCATCGCCATTGAACATATTGGCGATCCACTTTTGCTCCATAACTTGCTCTAGGGTACCGTCGAAAGCGACGCCTTCATTCGTAATATAATCGGAAAAGGTATCGCCAACGCCCCATACTTCGAGCGAGGCCTTGATTCCTTCCAAATAGTTGCCTTCGGCATCGGAGCCCCAGCCCCTTATGGCCGCCTCTGCCTTTAAGAAGGACAATTCCGCATAAGAAAACAACCTTGCCTTTAACAGGTTGCCGCCATCCTCTTTCTGGTTAAAAACCTCGTTCATCCGCGATACATAATCATTGGTACCGCCCCTTGACCCTTCTGCATTCAAATTGTATTCATAAGGATCCACAGCGCTTACGGCCACGGGCAAACCGACATAAACACTACTGGTATCGATCAATTTTTTACCTGCCTGCAAGTCAGCGGCGTAGGTTGCCTGCGAGTATATCGCATAATCGTTGGCATCCAAGGATTCTTCGCTGATATAGCGAATACCGTCCTCTTCGGCCATATCGCCACCGCCCGGTACTTCTGCGGCAGGTACCACCTTTGTGGGCACGGCAACCGGCGCAAACCAGACTGAAATTCTCGGATCGTCCAGTTCCTTTAACTTATCCGTCAAGGTTGTACAGGGCTTTACCCTATAAAAATCGGATGCCGAACCAAATTGGCCACTACTGGGCCAGGATTGGCTTTCAATACCGCCCACATAACTTAAGACCAGTTCGTCTTCGATGTCACTGATCAAGGGTTTCGCAAGGGTACTGGTAACCCCGGCTTCGGCGAACGCCGGTAATTTCTCCGATAGGCGCATGTAGTAGCGCAGGGCCAGGGAATTGGCCAATTTCTGCCACTTTGAGGCATCCCCGCCATAAAATACATCTTGCTTTGCTACGACTCCCTCATAATTGGAGCCCCCCAAAAGGCTTGAAGCGGTTTCCAAATCGGCGATAATACCTTTATAAACGGTCTCTTGGGTGTCGTATGCGGGTCGTTCCCCTTCCAGATCGCCCGCTTGTAAGGCCTCGGAGTAAGGAATATCGCCGTAGTAATCGGTCAGATTGCCGAACAACATCGATTTTAAGATCAAGGTAACCCCTTCGTGAAAAGGCAAGCCTAGTTCTACCGCCCTATCGTAAGCCACCTTGTTGGTTCTCAACAGTGCGTAATTGGAGCTCCAAATCGTTCCCGTTTCCCAGTCGTAGCGATTGCTCGACCAAGAATCTTTTTGAATGTATTGTGAGGCGGCACCGGTATCGCCGGAATACCCCCTACTTGTGGTACTTGTCGCCAAGCCCGTCATTACCGAGCTGATCAATAGGTTGGGATCGACCACACTCGCCTCTACCCCATTGGGGTTTTCGTTTACTTCGACAAGCCCATCGTCACAAGAAACAATAATTACCAATGGGACTAATAGAAATAGTATTACTATGTTTTTAACCGATTTCATAATCTTATTTTTTATTTTTTAGAAACTTGCGTTTAGTTTGATCCCCACGGGTATTGCCCAAGGCTGAATGTTATATCGTTCTACCCCTTGGGAGAGATTGCCGTTGGAATATTGAAAAGCAGATTCTGGATCAATGTTGATTTTGGCCTTTGTCCACAAGATGATATTACGGCTGAACAAGGATAGCGATAGGTTGCGCATTCCCAACTTTTCGGACACTTTGCCCGGGAAGGTGTAACCAATTGAGATCTGCCTAAGCTTCACGTAATCGGCATCGAAGGTAGAGGCCCGTGTAAAGTCCCATGCGTAATTATCCCCATAGGTATGGTACTGCGTTCCCGGCCCCCCAATGTTCTCTTGTTCGGCTATAAAGTTTCCATTTTCGTCATAATAGCCAATTACACCGGGTAAAAACACCCCATCGTTCAAATCGTCGACCGGAAAACCGCCATCTTCGGCCGTTGGGCCTCCGACGAGTGGATAAAAATCCCCGTCGGGCGATAAAAACACATCGGCATTTTCCTTGATATAGGTCGGTATATCGCCCACGTCGCTCAAGTCGTAAACTTTATCAAGCCACCTGGTGGATTGCAAATCCGATTCCATATACCTATAGGTTTGCGAAACAAATTGACCGCCTTTCCTCCAATCAAAATTCATGGACAGGTTCCAATTTTTGTACTGGATGGATGTTTGCAGCCCCATTTTAAAATCGGGGTTATAATTGCCGATTACGGGCGCCACCCTGTTGCCGTCTTCGTCGGACAAGGTGCTGTCACTGTTTTCCCAACCCTCGTCATCCAACAAGGGCCATCCGTAATAGGGTGAATTGACGTCTTCGACCCGGACAAAGGCCCTGTCGACGATTTGGCCTACTTCTTCCCCTACCCAGGTATACGCCCCTCCTTTTGCCTGGCTCCAAAAATTGACGTAGTCGGTTCCTTCGGCCAACTCGGTAATAATGGTTTTGTTGGTGGTGTAGGTCAGGTTCATGTTCCATCGCAAGTCCGGACCATCGATCAATACGCCCCCTAAACTGGCCTCGAAGCCCTTACTGTTCAAATTACCTGCATTGAACAGTTTACTGGTCGCCCCCGAAGATATGGGAAGCGATTTTTGGAATATTTGGTTTTCGTTATTGGACTCATAGTAGGTGAAATCCATGTTCAAGCGGTTCTTAAAGAGGGATAGATCGACCCCGTACTCGGTCGAGGTATTGAGTTCCGCCTTGATCTTGTCGTTTTTCAAGGCTTCGCTTACGGTCAGTTGGGAAGCTGCCCCCCAATCGCCCGAATTGCTCAAGATAGCATATAAGTTGTGCGGACTCGTATCGTTACCTGCCTGCGCCCAACCGACACGCAGCTTGAACAAGGACACGTTATTTCCCATATCGAACATATTGTTTACCAAGATACTGGTCGATACAGAGGGATATAGAAAGCTATTTTCGGCCTCGGGCAAGGTACTCGACCAATCGTTTCTAAGCGTGGCATCGACATATACCATATCCTTATAACCGATGTTACCCAAGGCATACAGACTGTTGACACGTTCTTTCGAGCGTGTTTCGGTATAATCGATGTTGTCCGAGGCAATATTGGATAGCAAGAATAAGTTGGGGATGATCAAACCAGCCCCCCCGTTCTTTGTTTGGGTAGATACAAAACTGTTGGACACGTTTCTTATGTTACCGCCACCGGACAAGCCAAAATCAAAGCTATCACTGAGCCTATCCGTATAAGACAGTAAAAAATCGGCGTTGCTTTCGACCCCGTTCAGGTGCTGCAGTCCATACGCGCCGTTCATTTCCCGGCTAAAACCGCTCGATATCTTGGTTTCCCTTTCCTCATGGGAGTCGTTATAGGCATAGCGCACCATTAGGGAAAGCTTATCCGTAAACTTATAATCGGCCTGAATGTTGCCCATTAACCGCTTTCTCTCAAAACCATTGTTTATTTCATAGGCCATGAAATACGGGTTATTGTATTCAAAGTCGGATGGGTCGTCGCCAAAATTATAAGGGGCATTCTGGGTCTGGCCCTCGACCAACCAATAATCCCTTAAATCGCGTATATCGATGTGGGGGTTAATATCGTACAATGCCTGTAAAGGGTTGGCATTTCTTTCTGTAGTCGATGGCCGGTTATCGGCACCTGAGATCGTGTACTTTAAACTCGATGTTATTCTCAACTTGTCGTTGACATCAAAGGTGCTATTGATCCCAAAGTTATTTCGGTGCAAGTCGGAATTGGGAATAAACCCCTCGTGCTTCATGTTGGTATACGACAACCGGTAGTTCATTCGGTCGGTATTGTTCTCTATCGCAATGGTATTGGTCAGGGTGTATGCCGATTCAAAGAAGTTTTTGGCATTGTTCGCCCCTCTTGAAATTAGGGGGGTGGCAATACCGACCCCGCTTGCTATTTCCTCATCCGTATATGGCCATTGTATCGCACTTAAACCTTTATCAAGTTCGGGTCCCACCCATCCGGACGAGGTTTCATCGATTTGGGTAGTATTGGGGTCGGGGCGACTACCGTTGGCAAAGCGTGTACTCTTCTCCAAAAATTTATAGGGTGTTTCATACACGTTGCTGGAAGTGAACGTAATACCCAGGCCTTTGCTCTTACTGCCCGATTTTGTAGTGATCATAATTACCCCATTGGCACCTCTCGAACCGTAAAGTGCCGCGGCGCTAGGTCCTTTTAAGACGGAGACATTGGCAATGTCATCGGGGTTGATGTCCCCGATACCGCCCCCATAATCAACGGCGATACCGCTACCCATGGTACCGATATTGGTAAGACCGCTCGTAAGCGGCACCCCATCGATAACATATAGGGGCTGGTTGTCGGTCGTCAACGAAGAGGCCCCGCGAAGCACAACGCTGACGGTCGATCCGGTACCTCCCGTCGAATTGATCTGAACCCCGGCAACCCTACCGTTCAAGGCGTTTAACGCGTTCTCTTGGGTTACCGTGGTCACATCATCGCCATCCACCTCGGCCACCGAGTATCCGAGCGATTTCTTTTCCCTTGAAATTCCCAAGGCCGTTACGACCACCTCGTCCAATGCCTCGGAAGACATTTCCAATAGCACATTTAAGGTAGTTTGGTCGCCGACCGTTACCTCTTTGGTCTCCATCCCTAGATACGAAAAGACCAAGACGGCATCGTTGCCGGGCACCTCGATACTGTAATTACCATCAAAATCGGTACTTACACCGGTAATGGTTCCTTTTAAGACTACCGAAACCCCTGGTAAAAGTTCCCCGTCCGTGCTACTAACCGTTCCTTCAACAAGTTTCTGGGCTGCCATGTCGGTAACAAACAAACCCAAAAACAATAGAAGCAATAGTTTAATTTTTTGTTTTTTCATTTTTGATACAGTCGTTAATTAAGATTGATTTTTTTGCAGTTTTTGGTATTAGTCTCAACAAAGCTATCTTAAAACTTTCTTAAAAACACATAGTATATTGTTCAATATCTATGGTTTTTTAGCAACAATTTTTGCTATTTTAAGATAGAAAGAAATAAAGGTTAAAATATCATCAAATTTTAGCGAAAAACTTGAAGTGATGAAAAATTTGCCAAAGGATTTCGGAAGTAAAACCATCGCCCCTACCGCTTCACGACGGCCTCCTTTTTTGAAATGGGACACACCTTCAATTTCCGAAAATCAAGGGGAGGTCCATGCCGATTTTGCATTGGAACCTATACCTCCGGCGGACCGGTCAGGTCATTGAAAGATTTCTTATGTTTTTACCCAACGCCTAAAAACTATACATATATTGACTCTACAGACGGTCAATTCAACAATAAAATAACCATTAGGTTAAATTATTATGTAAATCAAACAAGATATAACAATCGTTTTGCTTCGGATTAAATTTAATTTGTAGCTCACCAAATTAGATTTTTATGCTTTCCGGAATCGATTATTTTATAGTAATAGCATACATAATTGGAATGCTCTTACTTGGCCTTTACTTTAAAAAATTCGTCAATTCATCGGAAGACTATTTTCTCGGGGGCAAGAGCCTGCCTTTTTGGGCCATAGGAATGTCGATCGTGGTCTCCGATATCGGCGCCCTCGATTTTGTCGGGGTTTCGGGCCAGGCCTACCGTTATGGGGTATCGGTAGGCAATTTTGACTGGGTCGGATCCGTTCCGGCGATGCTGTTGGCCGCCTTTATTTTTATTCCCTATTTCTGGCGGGGCGGTATGTATACCATTCCCGAATACTTAGGGCGCAGGTACAACAAATCGGTGCGTACCATCGCATCGGTCACGTGGATCTTGTTCTTCGCCCTCGACCTGGGGGTTTTGTTCTGGGCCAGTGCCGTGCTCCTGAACGTATTGATGGGATGGCCGATATGGATCTCGATCTTATCCACGGCGGGCGTGGTCGGCCTATATACCTATTTCGGAGGGATCACAGCCGTAATAATGACCGATGTGGTGCAAATGATCATTATGTTCATCGGGGGATTTGCCCTCGTTTTTCTAGGCCTCCATGCTGTTGGGGGATGGGAAAACATGGTTGAAAAAATCAGTACCATGGGGCCCGAGTACCAAAGCCATTTCGATATTATCCAACCTTCGGACACCAAATCCCCCTTCCCGTGGACGGGCATTTTGTTCGGCCTTACCTTTGTCATGGCCAATGCCTATATGATAGGGAACCAATCGATTGTACAGCGTTGCCTTACCGCCAAAAACGAATGGCACGCCAAGGCCAGCATGATTTTTGGATCGGCCCTCAAAATGTTCATTCCGATACTGGTACTGTTTCCGGGCTTGATGGCCGTAGTGGTGCACCCCGACCTGGCCGACGGCGACCAGGCCTTGCCCATGATGATAAAGAGTATACTCCCGCCCGGTTTGGTGGGCCTCATGTTCGCCGCCTTTTTTGCAGGTCTGATGTCGAGCGTCGACTCCCTGCTCAACTCGACGGCCACATTGTTTACCAAGGATATTTACCAGCCCTTCATCAAAAAGGACGCAGACGACAAACATTATCTCAAAGTGGGACAAATAACGACTTTGGTCCTTCTTATTTTCGGTGTGGCAACATCGCCCATCAGCAGCGATTTTCCCGGTATATACGTGGCCATACAAACTTTTATGTCCTATTTTCAAGGTCCCTTGTTCGCCATACTCCTACTCGGTATCTTTTGGAAAAGAACCACGCAGTGGGGCGGACTTTCGGCTTTGGTGATCGGTATCGCCTTCGCCGTTTTCCTGAATGTTTTCAAAGAACATTTCTTTCATATAGAAGATCCCTTCCTGTACATTTCGTGGTGGTCTTTCTTGGTAGGCTTTGTCATTAATGTAGTGGTCAGTTTAATGACAAAAAAACATTCGGAAGACGATTTAAAAGGTTTGGTCTTCAGTTCAAAAATATTAACAAAAAACAAATCCCTTTAGCTATGTTGAATTTTGATTGGGCCTCGGATATTACCCAAGAAACGGCCAAAATGATATTTTTCGGACTGTACCTTTTTATTGCCCTCTTGGTAGCCCTATTGCCCAAGGACTATATTTTTGAGGGGATCCCCAAAAACGAACGTTTTTGGTACAAGAATTTAAAAATCTGGTCATGGACGGTGCTGGGCATTTTGGCATCGGTTTATTACTTCTTCTAACCTAACCCGCCGACAATGGACAAAATCGATATTATAAACAAAAGAAAAACCGCAAAAATCAATAATGCCTTAGGTGTCTTTATCGCCCTTTTCGGCCTTATTGTATTGGCCGCCATGGCCTATACCGAAACCTCGGTGCAATTGCTGACCGATATGGTGGCCGGACTGGTACTCGTCTCCATCGGCGGTGGCATGATTTGGGTATCGAGAAGGTCCATTAAAAAAATGGAGTCAGAAAATGAACAGTAAGCCATACACAACCAAATACGCAAGCAGGGTCCTCACCCAGGGATGGAAGCTTAAATCCGCCTCCGAGGTCGGGGAGACAGGCGACCTGGTTTCGACCCGCGCCTCGATTCTCGATGATGGGTTACCGGCCCAAGTGCCCACTACCGTATTGGCCGCCTTGGTCAACAACGGTGTTTACGACCGACCCTACTACGCCGACAATCTAAAAAATATACCCACCGACCCCTTTAAGGTCCCTTGGTGGTACCTCACCACCTTTGAACTGACAGAGGTACAGGCCCCGCTCTTTGCCCATTTGAATTTTGACGGGATCAACTATAAGGCCAATGTTTGGCTCAACGGTCACCAGGTTGCCGATAGCAACACCATCAATGGGGCCTATAGACGTACCGCCTTCGATATTAGCACGTATACCAAGGAGGGCGAAAACATCTTGGCCATTGAGGTGATTCCGCCCAAACCCGGTGATTTCAGCATAGGCTTCGTCGATTGGAACCCCGCCCCGCCCGACGGCAACATGGGTGTTTTTAGGCCGGTTACCCTAGAGCTTCACGGTGGTGTTTTGGTCAAAAACCCATTTGTTAGATCACACATACGCCACGAGCCCGAACCGGAGGCCGACCTATTCATTTCAGCGGAACTGACCAATTTTCACGACCGTCCGATTGCCGGGGACTTGCTCGTTGAAATTGGGGATATTCGTTTCGAGGTTCCCTTAAACCTTCCATCCAAGGCAAAGTCGACCATCGAAATCGGTCCCGATGACCATCCGGAACTACGCATACGAAACCCTAGGCTTTGGTGGCCCGTGGGTATGGGCGAACCCCATTTGTACCCTCTTAAACTGACCTTCGCCGCCCGACAAGAGGTGTGGAGTTGCGCCGAAACCAGGTTCGGCATCCGCGAGGTTACCGATTACTGGTTGAACGAAATCCACCGTGGCTTTAGGATCAATGGCCAAAACGTTTTGATCAAGGGTGCCGGTTGGACGGACGACCTATTGTTAATGGACACCCATGACAAGATCGAGGCCCAGGTCAACTATGTAAGGCACATGAACCTCAACTGCATCCGCTTGGAAGGCTTTTGGGGTACCGACCAAAAGCTTTACGACCTATGTGATGAACAGGGAATTTTACTAATGGCCGGGTGGAGCTGCCACTGGGAACACGAAATACACATGGGCGTGCCCGTCGACGAACGTTTTGGAGGGGTATACAAACCCGATGACATCGCCTTGGTGGCCCAGGCCTGGGAAGACCAGGTACTATGGCTGCGCAACCACCCCAGTATCTTTGTTTGGACAGTGGCCAGTGACAAGGTTCCCATCACCGAACTCGAACGAAAATACATCGAAACCTTTGCCAAATACGACCCTACCCGCCCCTACCTAAACTCTACCGGGGGTGTCGGAAGCGATCAGCACGTCATCGGAAGCGAGGACGTAATCAGTGAAATCAGCGGTTCCTCGGGCGTAAAGATGCTCGGTCCGTACGCCTACACCGCGCCCGTGTATTGGTTTACCGATACCCGCTTCGGAGGCGCCTATGGCTTTAACACCGAAACCGGACCCGGGGCCCAGGTACCCCAATTGGACAGTTTGAAAAGGTTTATTCCGGACGACGAGCTCTGGCCGATCGGCGATGTATGGAACTACCATTGCGGCAGGTATGAGTTTTCAGACCTAGGCCGCTTTGTAACGGCCATTAACGAACGCTACGGTACGCCCTCCTCGATCGAAGACTTTGACAAAAAGGCCCAAGCCATGAACTACGAGCTCATGCGTCCCATGTTCGAGGCCTTTCAAGTCAACAAAAGCAAGGCCACGGGGGTCGTACAATGGATGCTCAACGCCGCATGGCCCAAAATGTATTGGCAGTTGTACGACTATTACCTATTGCCCACGGGAGCCTTTTACGCCACGAGAAAAGCCTGTGCCCCCCTGCAATTGATCTACAATTACGGCGACCATAAGGTCTATGCCGTAAACGACCATCTGCGGTCGATCGATAATTTGCACGCCCACATCAAGGTCTTCGATATCAACTCCGACCTGCTGTTTTCTGAGCACCGTGAGTTTCACGCGCCGCCCGATTCGTCCACTCCCTTGCTAGAGGTAAAGGTACCGGATGCTATTTCGTCGAGCTATTTTCTAGACCTACGCCTTTACGACGATAAAGGCACCTCGGTAAGCGACAATTTCTATTGGCTGTCGACCCAGGAAGAGGTTCTCGATTACGATGCCGACCTGGGCGAATTCGCATTTCACACCCCGAGCAAACAATATGCGAACCTAAAGGAATTGGGGAGCCTGCGAACGGTAGACCTTAGCGTAGGCTTTCGTACCCTAACGGAAAACGGACAAAGGCATGCCGAGGCGATCCTCCACAACGATAACGACCGTATTGCCTTTTTGATCAATTTGAAACTCCTCGATAAAGAGACGGGAGAACCCTTCGTACCCGTTTTTTGGGAAGACAACTTTATCAGCCTCCTTCCCGGTGAAAAGCGAAGGGTTCGCACTTCGCTCCATCAAGGCGGCCCCGTCGAGTTAAAAGTGGAGGGATGGAACGTGGCCCCGGTAACATACAAAGACTCGAACACGACAACCTAGCGATGAAACCCCATTATGATGAACAAGGTGGTTTCCCAATATCTGAAAACCGACAATATGAAAAAATTAGCGATACAAGGGGGCAGGCCCATCCGCAATGTAAAAACAAACCCGTGGCCGCAGTGGCCCGTTTGGGGCAAAGGGGAGGAAAAGGCCCTGATCGATGTCTTGAACAGTGGGGTATGGTCTTATAACGGACCCAAGGAAACCGAATTCAACAAGGAATTCGCCAAATTTACCGGAACGGCCTATTCCATCTGTACCGTCAACGGCACGGTGACCCTTCAAATCGCCCTAGAGGCCTTGGGAATAGGCATCGGTGACGAGGTCATTATCCCAGGCCTAACCTGGCAGGCCACGGCAGCAACGGTTATCGACGTCAATGCCACCCCCATCCTGGTAGATGTTCTCGATGATACCTGGTGTATCGACCCCGAGGCCATCAAACGGGCCATCACCCCAAATACCAAGGCCATTATACCCGTACATTTATATGGGGGCTTTGCCGATATGGATGCCATTATGGAAATTGCCAAAGCGCATAATTTATATGTGATCGAAGACTGTGCGCATAAGCATGGTGGCGAGTGGAAGGGCAAAAAGGCCGGAAGTATCGGCCATATCGGAAGCTTTAGTTTCCAATTGTCAAAGCACCTAACCGCCGGGGAAGGAGGCGCCGTAACCACCGACGACCCCATTTTGGCGGAAAGGCTTGACGCCCTCAGAAACTGTGGCCGTAGGCCCGAAAGTACGATGGCCCAAAGTGGCGATAAGGGCATTGGCGATTATGGCGACGATGGCAACTTTATTCAATCGGGCAACCTAAGGATAACCGAATTTCAGGCAGCCATCTTGGTCGAGGGATTAAAAAGGCTACCCCAACAAAATGCCCTAAGGGATGCCAACGGCGCCTATTTGAACGGGTTGATCAAGGAAATTCCGGGCATCACACCCCTAAGAAGAGATCCCAGGGAAACCCAAAAGGCCTATTTTAACTTTGCCTTTCGATACGATAGAGACCAGTTTAAAGATTTGCCCGTTTCAAGGTTCAGAAGTGCCCTCGAAGCCGAACTGGGCATCGTGGTGGACGCCTGTTACGAACCCTTGAACAATTGTTCGCTATACGTACCCCATACCAAGCCGGCCCGGCACAAACTGAGCGAGGCCTATTGGGACGCCATCGACCCCAAACGATTCTCCCTGCCCGTATGCGAAAGGCTTTTTGCGGATGAATCGGTATGCCTGCACCATAAGGTACTGATGGGCAGCCAAGCGGATATGGATATGATGGCAGCCGCCATCCAAAAGATTTACGACAACGCCGAAGAACTTCTTGACCAGTGAAACGAACACGCTTCCTTATACTCGTCTTGGCGGTTTCGATCAGCCATGGTCTTAGCGCCCAATCGGCCCCTGAGAATACCTTGCCCCAACAGGGTATCTGTGCCCACAGGGGCGCCCACGAAAAGCACCCTGAAAATACGATGGCGGCCTTTAGGGAAGCCATCAGACTCGGGGCGCAAATGATCGAATTCGATGTGAGGCTGAGTAAAGATGGGCACCCCGTCGTCATTCACGATCCATCGGTCGACAGGACCACCAACGGAAGCGGGGCCGTAAAATCATTGACCCTGGCCGAACTCAAGACACTGGATGCCGGCTCGTGGAAATCACCTGAATTCTCCGACGAAAAAATCCCCACCTTACAGGAAGTACTGGCGATCATGCCGAAAGACATTTGGCTTAACATCCACTTGAAGGGAGGTAAAAAACTGGGGAAAATAACGGCCCAGCTCATCCTTTTGGGAAACCGGGGGCACCAAGCTGTTTTGGCCTGTGAAAAAAAGGCGGCATTAGGGGTGCAAAAGGTTGATCCGTCGCTAAAAATATGCAATATGGAGCGTACCCCGAAAAGGTCGTCCTACATCGAAGAAACGCTGAAAAGAAGGTACGCCTTCATCCAACTCAAAAAATCGAGGGACGACCAGGCCTCGCCCTCGGACATAAAAAGACTCAAGGAGCATGGTGTTCTTATCAATTACGTTGCCGCCGAAACCCCCGAAGAAATGCGGCTGCTTTTTGATAAGGGAATCGATTTTGTACTGACCGACAATCTTTACCGACTGATAAAGGCCTTTGACCACGATAAGGGCAAAAACCGAAAATAAACCGGGTAGGCCGAAAAATGCCCGAAAATTAAAGAGAACGACCCCATGAAAAAAACTAGAATAGCCCTTATAGGCGCCGGATACATAGCTGATTACCATGCCAGGGGACTTAAGGAGCTCGCCCATGTCGAAATGGCCGCCGTTGTTGCCAAAACCCCTGAAAGCGCACGGAATTTTTCAGAAAAATACGGTATACCAAATGCTTTTACCTCCATTTCTCCCGTGGTCAACGACCCTTCCATAGATGCCGTGGTCATAAGCACCCCCAATTTTCTGCACGCCCCCCAGGCCCTCGAATTTCTAAGGAAGGGGATAGATGTCTTTATCGAAAAACCCATGGCCATGAATACCGAGGAGGGCCGGGAGATAGCCCAGGTGGCCCGCGAGCACAACAGCTTGGTCATGATCGGGCATATGTGGCGTTTTGACACGGAGACCCAATACATAGAAGCCTGTGTCCGGTCACAAAAATTGGGCAAGGTAATCAAGACGAAGGGATACGGAATACACGAAAACTGGGGGCCCGAAGGTTGGTTTACCCAAAAGGAACTTGCCGGGGGAGGCGCCTTGGCCGATATGGGCGTACATGCCATAGATACGGTCCGCTACCTTCTCGGAGACCCCAAGCCCCTGAAGGTATACGCACGCATCGCCACCCACTTTGGCGATTATGAGGTTGACGATACGGGTATTTTGGTCGTTACTTGGGACAACGGAGCGGAAAGCATCATAGAGAGTGGATGGTGGCACCCCCATATGGACGGGCCTGAGGCAAGTACTTCCCTTTTTGGGACCAAGGGCTATGCCAACCTTTTTCCCACCTTCCTAAAGCTTAAAAAAGGCGAAACATCGGAAGAGATCAGGCCCGAGGCCGTACAAAAGGACGAGCACTGCGACCAACGGATCTATACCTCCCAAATGAGGTATTTTATCGATTGTATCCTTTCCCGCAGCCAGCCAGTCCCGGGAATTGACGAAGGTCTGACCGTTATGCGGATAATAGACGCGGCCTACAGGTCGGCCGAAACCGGAAAGGCCATCGACCTCTAACACATCGCAGGGAGTTTTCGATGGATGCTTTCGAAAATTTCCCGACATAAAATAGTCCAAACCCTACAAAAATACAGCCTATATTCATGGTTCAACATGCTTCGAACCTAACTTTTAAGTATATTTACCCTATAGCAACCAGTACTTTTTCACCATGAATATACTTTTTATCGAAGACGATCTCATAGAGACGATGAAGTTCAAGCGTACGATCGGCAAACTTCAGACCCAACACAAGATAACCGAAGCGAAAAATGGTGAAGAAGCATTACAGGTTTTGGGCTCTGACGACCAATTGCCCGATATTATTCTGCTAGACCTGAACATGCCCCGAATGAGCGGTATCGAATTTCTAAAAATTTTAAAAGCCGATGAGCGTTTTAAGTATTTGCCCACCATAATGCTCACAACATCTGAAAATCGGGCCGATTTATTGGAATGTTACAGGATCGGCATTGCGGGATACATCCTGAAGCCCCTAAAATACGAGGATTACGAAGAAAAACTTACCAAGGTCATCCAGTACTGGGAGGTGAGTGAGCTGGTCAAGGCATAACAATTTTCTTACAGTTCACAACATTTTATTAGACACAGGAAGTCTTTTTCCTACATTTATACGAAATCTTTTTGGGTGTCTTGCTAACTACCCAACTCTAAAATGTACTTGTAAAATGAAGGGAATTGTTTTTACCGAATTTCTCGAAATGGTAGAGGAGAAATTTGGTCTCGAGGTCGTCGATTCGATTATAGAGGATGCCAACCTACCTTCCAGCGGAATCTATACCTCTATTGGCACCTACGAATTCAACGAGATGGTCAGCCTCATTACCCATTTGAGCAGTACCGTCAAAATCGATGCCGACACACTGATCTATACCTTTGGGCATTACCTTTTTACAAGTCTCGGCAAGGCACATCCCGAAGTGATCCAAAATTATAAGAATCCCTTGGGGCTCCTATATTCCATCGAAGACCACATCCACGTCCATGTTCAAAAAATTTATCCCGAGGCCGAACTACCCACCTTCAAGATTCTCGAGAAGACCGACAACTCGCTTTCCATGGTCTACGCCTCTTCGCGGGGTTTGTACAGGTTGGCCCACGGCTTGATAGAAAAATGTTTTGAGCATTACAACAGCTCGGCCCAAGTAACCTATCAATTACTAAAAGAAGATGGAACAGAAGTTCAATTCGACATTGTTCAAAATGGATAGTAAAGAGGTCATACTACTCAAAAAAGCCCTGGAAAGACAAAAATTGGCCCGTATACAGGCCGAAAAGATCCTCGAAAGCAAGTCGAAGGAACTGTATGACACTGCAAGGCATTTAAAGTCGGCCAACAGCAAATTGGAGGGCCTCCTGAACAAAGAGCACTCCAGCTTGGGCGACTCGTTTATGGATATTGTCGATCCCTATGTTATAATGGACATGGATTACAACGTAATTACCATGAACAATTCGGCCATCGATTTTCTGGGCTACGACCATAGGAAAGAACGGTTGAACGTGGGCAAATTGGTCCATAAAGACTATATCCCCTACACCCTACAGGCCTTTCAATCGTTGAAGGATGTCGGAACCTTAAAGAATTACCGGGCTAAAATCGTTGTCAAGGGCAATCGTCACAAATACATACAGATCAATTGCAGCCTGATCTACGACACCGAAGGAAAGCCGATAGGCTCGCATGGCATTATGCGCGATATCAGTCAAGAGACCGAAATCAAACACTTGCTCAGCGAACAGAAAAAGCAGCTGCACGTCATCTTTGACAATTCCCCTCTAGGAATTGCCCTTGCCGTCGATGGCAAGATCACCAAGGCCAACCCGAGTTTTGTCAATTTATTGGGCTATACCGAAAATGAGCTTAGAAAGTTCTCCATAGAGGATGTTTCGACCTGTTATGCCAAAGAGGAATGTGACGAACTCATGCGCCAGCTCGACCAAGGGGAAGATACCGTTTCGGTGACCAAGGAATATATTAAAAAGAACGGGGACACCTTTTTGGCCAAGACGAATATCAGTGCGGTCAGGGACGAAAACGGACAAATTGAATCACAGGTAATCGTGATCGAGGACATTACCAAGGAAAAGGAGCTGGAACACCAAAAAGAAGAATTACTTTCCGAACTGGAATCGAGCAACAAAAACCTACAGGAATACGCCCATATCGTTTCCCACGACCTGAAATCGCCCCTTAGGAGCATTAGTGCCCTGGCCTCGTGGATCATTGAGGATTATCACGACAAACTCGATGAGGCGGGTCAACAGCAGCTTTCCCTAATGCAGGAAAAAGTGGCGGCCATGGACAAGCTGATACAAGGCATTCTCGAGTATTCGACGGCCAATAGCTCGCAGCTAAAGAGCAGTGAGGTCGATCTGAACGAAATTGTCGAGACCATCAAGGAAACCATATTTATTCCCGACCACGTATCCGTCAAGGTTCCCGAGGTTCTGCCCTGCATACAGGCCGATCGGACCAAAATGCAGCAACTCTTTCAAAACATTATCGGCAATGCCGTTGCCCATATCGAAAGGGAGGTCGGCCTGGTCGAAGTTCTTTTTAAGGATAAAAAGGAACACCATCACTTTATTATCAAAGACAACGGCGTGGGCATACCCGAAGAGTACCACAAAAAGATTTTTCAGATTTTTCAGTCCATCGGCAACAAAGAGCGGTCAACAGGTATCGGCCTTTCGATCGTCAAAAAGATCGTCGATCGTTACGAGGGTGAAGTTTGGGTAGAAAGTGAGATGGGATTAGGAACCGAATTTCATTTTACCTTAAAAAAATCGGTTCTGACCGGACAGGCAAAGACACAAATATGAAAATAGTACAGGCGATAAAGCACAAAGGCTCGGATTGGAACTTTACCACCCCAAAAACGGAATTGGTCAAACCCTTGGTCCTGGTGTTCGGAGACCGATACCAATTGGAAGCCGAAAACTGCTACGAAGAAGTATTACAGCTCTTTCCTGACGGACATATCGTATTTGGATCGACCAGTGGCGAGATCCTCAAAAAGAACGTCTATGAAAACTCGGCCGTACTTACCGCCATCGAGTTTGAGCGAAGTACGTTCATTGTCAAAAGCAAAAACCTCACCGATTACAACGGAGACGATACCTTGTTGGGCCAAGAGCTTATGGCCGAATTCGCCACCGAGAAGCTCAAACATGTCTTTATCGTTTCCGAAGGAAGCTCGGTCAACGGCAGTACCTTGATCACCGGTCTTGAAAAGTCAAAGCACGACGGCATTGGTTTGTCGGGGGGGCTATGCGGCGACGACTCGCGCTTCGAAAGAACTTTATGCTCATACAACACCAACCCCAAGGAGGGCGAAATAATCGCCATAGGCCTATACGGTGAAAGTTTAGAGATTACAAGTGCCAATTTCGGCGGTTGGTCGGTTTTTGGCCCCTTGCGGACCACCACCCGATCAAAGGGGAACGTACTTTACGAACTGGACGGTAAACCCGCCTTGGACCTGTACAAGCAATACTTGGGGGACAAGGCCAAGGATTTGCCCAAATCGGCCCTGTTCTATCCCTTGAACGTAGATGTACACGACGGTTCCGAACCCCTGGTTAGGACCATCCTAACGATCGACGAAAAGGAAAACTCGATGACCCTGGCCGGAAACGTCCCCGAGGGATCCTCGGTACAACTAATGATGTCTACGGTAGACGATATTGCCGAAGGTGCGCGACAAGCGGCCCAACTTGCCGTATCGTTGCGAAAAACCAAAACCGAACTGGCCCTCTTGGTCAGTTGCGTGGGCAGAAAATTGGTCATGGACCAACGCACCGAAGACGAAGTGGAAGAAGTTATCGACGTCATCGGAAAACAGGCCGCGGTGACCGGGTTTTATTCTTATGGCGAAATGGCGCCATTTGCCGGCCAAGGTAAGTGCAAACTACACAACCAGACAATGACCTTAACCCTTTTGAGCGAATAAT
Organism: Pseudozobellia thermophila; assembly: GCF_900141855.1. Taxonomy (GTDB): domain Bacteria; phylum Bacteroidota; class Bacteroidia; order Flavobacteriales; family Flavobacteriaceae; genus Pseudozobellia; species Pseudozobellia thermophila. The sequence goes on along the minus strand of NZ_FQYU01000003.1, from coordinate 360,883 downwards.
GCATTCCCTTTTAGCACGACAGATAAGAAAACACCTTCCGGCATCCTTCAAGGAGCATCCTGAACTTAAAGCCTTTTTCGGCGCCGTTGAAGAATCGTACCGTGATTTTGACGACAAGGTGGCCATGATCCAACGGGCAACGGCCATTAGCTCAAAAGAGCTCTATGAGGCGAACAAGGAACTGGAGTCGGAGGCACGGCGCCAAAAAAAGATCATCGATTCCCTCGAAAAGGCCCTCGAAAGCCTCAACGAAAACCTGAACACCGATAACGGCCCTACCGATGGTACCCTCGATGTAGAAAAACTGGCGAAACGGATTGGCGAGCAGGCCGAACAATTGTCCCAAATGACTTCCGAGCAGAACAAGTTGATGCAAGAACTGGAAACCCGGAACGAATCGCTCAAGAACTACGCCCATATCGTATCCCACGACCTCAAGTCGCCCATTCGCAATATCAGCACCTTAATGACCTGGATCTTGGAAGCGGAAAACGAAAAATTCTCCGAAGAAAGTAAGGCCCACGGCCACCTCATCGGACAAAATTTGGAAAAAATGGACCGCTTGATCGACGGTATACTCAAGCATGCCACCGTATCATCACTGGAAGAGGAAAAGGCCAACATATCCATTTACGACCTTTTAAAGGAAATAGAGGACACGATATTCATACCCGACCACATACGCATAGATTATTCCGACAACTTACCTGTGATCTTTGGTCAGAAATACAACTTGGAGCAACTCTTCACCAACCTGATAACCAATGCCATTACCGCAACCGAACATCGTAAAAAAGGCCTTATTGAAATTTCCTATAAGCCCTGTCCCGAATATTACCGGTTTAGCATAAGCGATAACGGCAAGGGCATTCCCGAACAATATCAATCAAAAATATTCGATATGTTCAACAGGCTCGACAACGACAGCAACGCAACGGGAATCGGGCTTTCGCTGATAAAGAAAATCATCAACCTTTACGAAGGTGACATTGACCTCGAATCGACAGTTGATCAAGGCACAACGTTTTACTTCACCCTAAAAAAAGTTTCATAATGCAAGTACTTCCCAACATAGACTATATCAAGCAACTCGCTGGTGACGATCTTGAATTTGAACAACAGTTCATAAGTATTCTTAAAGATGAATTTCCCATAGAGCATCAAGAATACCTAGACCATGTAGAAAATGACCGCTATAAGGAGACCGCCCTTATCGTGCATAAGATAAATCACAAATTCAATATACTCGGGCTCGAAGAATCGTATCATTTTGCCCAACAGTACGAAGCGGACCTCAAACTTGAAAACACCGATAAGGAAACAGAGTTTAAGGAAATCTTGAACCTGGTCGGCGACTACATTACCAAACTCTAGGGCCGGTTTACTGCCGTACGTGGAAGATAGCAGCCTCGGCCCGAACGGCCACCACGACTCATTTTGTATCGAGTGTAGCGTAGAACAAGGGCTTTTCGGCCAACATCCATTTTAGTTTGATTCCCACTTCGGTAAACTCGAAGCCCGCTGCGGTTGCCGAGGCTATATTGCTGTATTTTCCGTACAGGTTCGCGACAAGCCTTTTGCCGAATTGATGGGTCAGGCCGGCTTCGGCCCTGAAAATGACGGTTTGGGGATCCTGCTCTACCTGCTGTAACCCCGTCGCCGCACTGGCCATATATGTGGTATGGGCAGAAAATTCACCCCGCATATCGGCAAATAGCTCGACCGCCTGGTACTCCTCCGGACTAAAATATACGGTGGGCAACTGATCGGCAAACGAAATGTATTGATAGTTAAGGCCGACCTTTAAGGCCGGTTTGCGCATCAGGCTGTAATACAAGGAGGTAAACAATAGGTTACGGGTATTGTCATCGGTTTGTCGGGTATGCATGGCCTGGGTATACCACCCGAGATTAAAGTTGGTTCCCAAATTGTAATTGAGTCCGTAGTGGTTCATCACAATTTCGCGTTCGATCAAGTCGGCATTGAAATTCTGGACCTCGCGCTTATAGCCGATTTCCAAATTCTGCAGCCTGAGGGGCTTGGTTACCAATTTCAGGTCGATGACCGGTTGGGTGTACGAGGTTTCGAACCGACTGTTGTTAATTCCGAATACGCCCTTCAGGTCTACATTGGGCACTATCTTATAATCGGCCCCTACGGAAAGTACATGCGAATCGGCCTTGTTTAGGGTAACGGTGTTTTCACTGGTCCGAAATTGATAGCTGACCGAGGTTTTGAAACGGGTAGAAAACGGAATATCGGCACCCAAGGTGTTCGAAAAGGCCACATTGTTGCCATTGTCGAAGGTGTAGGCCGCATGGTCTTTTACCACCGGGGTATAGGCAGCGTTCAATTTTTCTATGAAACCAAGGGCGTCCTTCTGGTCCTTGAATATGCGCAAGGTTTGAAAGGCCGCCCGATAAGCGGGCACGATACGGTCGGATGCGAACAGGGCATTTGCCCTGCCCAAATTTCCATCGAAGGAGTTTTCGTCCTTTTCAAGAATGGCACCATAATTCTCCAAACTCATCTTAAAATTGGCCGTATACATGCCCAGCGTGGCTTTTAGCGACCTCAACCAGTTCCGGTCGTGATATTCAGGCTCCAAAAGGGCTATTTCTTGTCTGGCCGATGCATATTTACGGTTCCATACCAGGGCCTGTACATACCGTTCGTAGGTGCGCCCGAGAAGCAAGGTGTCGTTGAACCGGCCTACGTTCGACTTGGCAACCGAAGCAACCTTTAAGGCCTGCTTGTCGTTCATGGCAATGTGTTCGGCCAGCGCGATCCCGTTCATGGCCGCAATGGAATCCTTGCCCGTAGTGGCGTACCTCCAATAGACCGCCTTGGCCTTTTCGGTCGATTTTGTAAGCAAATAAAGGTTCGCCAAATTGAGCAATACGTCATCGTCTTCAGGAAAATCTTCGAAGATGGGCAACAGCAAGGCTTCCGCCTTGGCGTACTCCTGGGCATTGGCAAACTGGTTGGCATAGCCCAACCGCATATATTTTTTAGACACCTTGGCACTTTGGTTTTCAGGCTGAAGAAGCAGGGCCTTGTCTACCCATAAAAGGGCCTCCTCGTATTCCTTCAAGTTCGATAGGGTATTGGCATAACCCAAAAGGGCCCCGAACTTGTCGGGGTATCGGGCCACCAAATCCTTGTACAAGGGCTTGGCGGTCTGGTACTGCTTGCCCCATAAAAAAGACTCGTTATAGTTGACCGTAATTTCGTAGTCGTTGGGAAAACGGTCTTTTAGTGCTCCAAAAAGTAAAGTCGCACGTTCGGGATCGCCGTTAAGGCCTACGGCCCTCCCGTAGCAGATCTTTGCCGTTTTGTTATCGGGGTCTGTGTTCAGATAAGTTTCAAAAAACTGTTCGGCTGCCTCAAAATCCCCTTTTTCCAACAGGTCGAAACCCGGGGTCATGTCCGATTGACCTAGCAACGAATTCCATGAAACGAGCAAAAACAGGATACCAATCAGTCGACGCATGCCTATGTAAGTTTTTATTTACAAAAATATAACGGATGAATTGCATAAATATGTTGGAGCTTGCAAAAAAAGGGGCAAAAACAAGTGTAAAACTCAACTATAACGTTTGAATAAAAGGAATATAAAACCCTGCAAGACAATTGTTTGAACATTCACCCCGAAGTATTTAACCGCTATTTCGCGATTTGTGGGCAAAAAAGAGCCATCGTTGCTCCCTTTTTACAGAACTATATCAGACAAATCTTACAATTTTTATAAAAAACAACGTTACTATACTATGTGTGAAGCAAATAACGCGCGGACAGATACCCGCGCTTTTTCAAATAACCCCATCCCTGGCCGATGCTATAAGGCAAGTATCCTATGACCGCCATTCGACTCATGATCCAAAAAATTTCCCAAGAGCAGATATTCATGCTGAGTGTTCTCGTGGTAAACGGCGGCAACTATTTGTACAATCTCTTACTCGGAAGGCTCCTGGGCCCCGAAGCCTTTTCGGAGGCGGCCCTATTGATCACCTTGCTCTTGGTCCTATCGTTTCTGGGAATGACGTTCCAACTTGCGGTCGCCAAGTTTTCCGTTCTTTTTACAGGCGGTCAATTAGAGCGTTTTAGGGGCAATATGTACAAACAGTCGGCCCTAGCAGGCCTCCTGATCGGCTTTTTGATCATCGTGTTTTCCAAAAACCTCCAATTGCTCTTCAATGCCCAAAGCCACTGGATGTTCGTCGTTTTTGGCCTGGGGGTACCCGTTTATTTCTTTATGAGCGTAAACCGTGGAACCTTTCAGGGCAAACAGGAATTCGGCAAGCTATCGCTTACCTATCAGACCGAAATGTGGAGCCGGTTGCTCCTGACCATGGCCTTGCTCTACTTTGTGGATACCTTGCCCGGTATGGTGGTCTCCCTTGGTATTCTCCTTTCCTTTTTGTTCGGTTTGTTCCCGACCGAGGTAAAGGGCCTGTCGCTTGCCCCGAAGGAAAGGCTGCATCCCGATAACTCCAAGAAAGTGTCGCGCTTCCTGTTACTTACGGCGTGCTACGAACTCACACAGATAATTATAAACAATAGCGATATATTGATGGTAAAGCACTATTTCAACGCCTTCGACGCCGGGCTCTACGCCTCGTTGGCCCTGATAGGCCGCGTTGTCTATTTCGTGGCTTGGATGTTCGTCATGCTGCTGTTGCCGGCAGTCGTCCAAAAACATAGGGACGGAGAGCCCACGGCCCCCGTATTGTTCAAATACGTTACCTATATCGCCCTATTGTCGCTTGCCATAGTACTGGCCTGTTACCTATTTCCCGAATTGATCATCTCTTTGATGTTCGGCAAATCGTACTTGGCCATGTCGGGCCTCCTGTGGCAGTATGCCCTCGCGACCTCATTATTCGCCGTTTCCAACATATTCGCCTATTATTTTCTGTCGTTGGATCACTACGTTCCCGTCATTATATCGGGGGTCTTGGGGCTTTCGCAAATAGTATTGGTGGCCGTGTTCCACGACGATTTGGCCACCGTAGTGCATATGCAGATCATTGCGATGACCTTGTTGCTCGCAGTCCAGGTCTTTTATTTCCTAATCAAGGAACGAGACAAAAGTTTAACCGGGGGAGCCATACCGCCCCCTTAAACCCGTAGAATGGGCATCTCACCGTACAAGAGACCCGCCTACCTTAATCAAAAACCTATGAAATTAGCAATCGTAACGGCCTATCCGCCGAGTAAAGTCACCCTAACCGAATACGGTTATTACCTTGTCAAGCATTTTAGGCTTCAGGAAGAAATAAGCGAAATAGTGCTTATGACCGACCGTACGGAAGCCCCAAAAGACCTGTCATTCAACGAAAAGGGATGTACGATCACCGTCGAGGAGTGTTGGGATTTTAATAGCTATGGGAACATTCTAGACGTCAACAAGGCCATCGGAAAGCACAAGCCCGATGCCGTGCTCTTCAACCTTCAATTTTTAAAATTCGGCGACAAAAAAATACCTGCGGCCCTTGGCCTGTTGCTGCCCTACCTGACCAAGCGTAAAGGCATCCCAACCATCTCCTTGTTGCACAACATTTTGGAGAAGGTCGATTTGGAAAATGCGGGCTTCACCGACAACAAGCTCCTACAATATGCCTATAATTTTATCGGCACCAACCTGACCCGCTTTATCCTCGCATCGGATATTGTGGCCGTTACCATCAGCAAGTACGTTTCTACCCTCGAAAAGAAATACGGGGCCAAAAACATAGCCCTGATACCCCACGGATCCTTCGAGACCCCTCCCCGACCCGATTTTAAGTTGCCCGATGGACCGAAGCAAGTAATGGCCTTCGGCAAATTCGGCACTTACAAAAAGGTAGAGGTACTTATCGAAGCGGTGGAAGTGATCAGGTCGCGTACCCAAGAAAACATCGAAATCGTAATTGCGGGTACCGACAGCCCCAATACGCCGGGCTATCTTGATGAAATGAAGGATAGGTACAGCCATGTCGAACAGATAAGGTTCACGGGTTATGTTGCGGAAGAGGATGTACCCGTGATCTTCGGCGAAAGTACCGTTGTCGTTTTCCCCTATACCTCAACCACAGGGAGTTCAGGGGTCTTGCACCAGGCCGGAAGCTACGGCAAGGCAGTGGCCCTTCCCGATTTGGGAGACTTAAGCATATTGGTACAGGAAGAGGGCTACAGGGGCGAATTCTTCCTTCCCGAAGATAAGGAATCCCTGGCCGATGCCATTCAAATGATCCTTATGGACGATGCCTACCGTACCGAATTGGCCGAAGCCAATTACAAGGCGGCCTGCTCCCTGCCCATGGGGGCAATTACAAAGATGTACATCGATTATTTCAAGGCCATACAGGTGCAGAAGTCAAAAGGACAGGTAATCGACGTAAACGCCATGCAACTGGGCCCCAGCCGGGTAGCGCATTAAAGATTTTCCAACTATCCATAGAAAAAACGGGATGGCCCAAGGTCGTTCCGTTTTTTTATTCGGTCTGCCTGAGGTAGTCCAAAGCGGCCTTGGGCTCCCCCTTTTTGTCGAAACAGCCGTAATAACGCTGGGGCTGTTTACGCCATGGCCTCCACCCTACAACGGAATTCGGTACTTGGTTGAAATCGTAGAGGGTCCAGAACAAAAAGGGAAGGCCTTCCTCCTTCAGTATGCCCTGCATTTCCTTATAGTAGTCGGCCTGTTTTTCTTCGGAAGCGCCAAAGGCATTCCAGATGCCACCGTACGATGATATACCGTATTCTTGCAGTACAATGGGTTTTCCTACCTCGGCCACCGATGCCTTGAGGGTGTTATAGGCTTCTTTGAATTCCGAGACCTCCCTGTAATAGTGGAAGGAAACAAAATCGAGTTCGTCGTTCAGGTGTACCGCCGCCTCCGGACTAGCCCATCCTACGGTAATGGCATTCTCTTGGTCCCAGTTTCTAACTTGCCGGTTCATTTCCCTTAACCAGGCCAAGACCGTCTGCTCCCCCCTCGAACCGAAATCGAGATCCGGTTCATTTTTCAGGTCCCACGCCAATAAGGCGGGATGGTCTTTAAGGGCCTTGACCACCTGCTCGGCATGCCTATGGGTCAGGGTCCAATCGAGCACGTCGTAATTGCCGTAAAAATCGAAGAGGGTAACCATTACCTTTAATCCGTTCTGGTCGGCCCTATCCAACAAAGACCTAACTTTTGCGAGCTTTTGCCCATCGACGTGTACCGCCCCGAAATCTTCATAAGGAATAAAAATACGGATCGTATTCCACCCCATATGCCTGATCAGTTCGAAATCTTTGGCGATAATGGCTTCGTCGTACTTTTTGCCAAAAACGTCCCACGGGGTGTCTTGCGGGTAGTAATTCACGCCCTTTATGTTCCTTATAGCCCCAAGGGTGCCATTGGACAAACGCACCGGGGCCCCGACCACCTTATCGGAGCTTGGTATTTTGGTAAAATGTCTTGTGCGCCAAAAGCCGTCTTCCAGTAACATTATTACCTTATAGCCCGTAGTCTCCACGCTCTCAAAAAGGGGGGAGCCGTTTTCATATGCCCTTTGGTAAAGTTCAACCTTGCGATCGGTAAAATAAACCTGTGTTCCATCGGCACTGTAAAAGGCCAGTTCGGGACGATGGCTCAGCGTGGTTTGTTTGAACGAGGCGTTTTGCTTTCGGTTAAAATCGAGCAAGCCGAATATCTTTGCCCGGGCACCCTCCGTAAAATAATCGGCGATACCGTAGCGGTTATTGTCGAACAGGGCGGTGTTTCTCACATACCACCCGTGGAGATAATCGCGCTCTATTTGGGCCAAGGTCTGGGCTTCCATGGGCCGCCCTTCTACTTTGGAAGTATCCCACTCGACCTTGGGCAGGTAGGCCGTTACCTCTTCCAAATTCAAGTGAAGGCGGGTCGAACGGTCCGCACCGGTATTCAGGTAAGACCAAACCGAGCTGATGCCGAACACGATCAATGCATTCATCCCCAAGAAGGAAGCGATAAGTACCGCACGTATCAAAAGTCTATTCCAGTCCATTGTCGGTTAAAGCTACTTGAAATTCTTTTTTAATGTCGGCCGTATCAAAGATTAATTGGTAATTCGCCCCAGGATAAAACCGTTTCGGAAGGTCAAAAGAAGCTTTGCCCTTGTAGGTATGGGTGGTTTTGGTATCGATCAACTTGCCATTGGCATCCCTTATATGGAGGGTAATCAACAAACCATCGGGCACCAATTGCCCCATAAAGCCGAGTATGGGCCCTATCTCGGCACGACGGTGACCCTGTGAGAACGCGACCTTAAAATCACCCACGGCGGTTTTAAAGTCCAGATCCATGGTATTGCTTTTCGATTCGCCGGTGACGTAAGCGGTCACTTTCCATTCACTGGCCTCCGTAGGATGCAAAATCCGCCCCGTTGCCACCCCGGCCAGGGTCGTTCCCTGCGTTTTCAACCGGGCTCCCCTTTGGTCTACGATTGAAAAATTCACCAAAGTTCCGTCAGCAACCTGGTTACCATACCTGTCCCGAAGGGGGGATGTTTTAAAAAGTACGACCTGATTGCCATCGGCAAAATCGTGTACCCGTTGGTAGGCAATCGAAAAATCGACGGAATTGGAGGGCGAGACCACACTGGTCAGTTCCTTGGAACGGACGTTGTGGACTGCCGCATTCACCAACATCCTACCCGCCTTATCGGAACTGTACAGGTTTTGGAAGGCATAGCCGTTTTTGGTCGTCACCGAAATCGTTTTAAGCCCCTTGTCCATAAGCTGGTGGACCCTAAGCAAGGTACCATCGGGAAGGGGGTTGTCGTACGCATCGAGCGGAACCATGAAGAGCATCGAAAAATCGCCGCCCCCGGCCCTGATGCCCCTGGGGCCAAAATAGGTTTCTATGGACGCGGTCGTTTCGATATTGGGCAAAACCTCAAAATGCCCCCGCAATAGCAATTGTGACGAGGCTCGCAACTGCCAGTGGTACATGCCCGACTGGGCAAGCATTTCAGGGGGCAGTGAAAATACGGCCAGATCGCCGACGAATGTTGGCTTGATCAACGAGGGACCAAAACTTTTTTCCAAAAGAAGGACCAGGTCCGATCCACCATCCACTTCAAACTTTAGGGCCAAGCTATCGCCCGCCACCATTTTGTGGGGAATGTCGATACCACGGAATGCAATTTTTTCTTGCGCCTCGGCCACCTTCCGTCCTTCCTTTCCACAGGAGAAAAGAAAAAACAAGACCAGTAGCTGTAGGTATCGCCCCATATTACCTCGGATTACCGACATAGCTGTTCAATTCGAATTTTATAAAGCCAAAACCATCGCCTTCGATAGGTTGAAGTTGCTCACCCACATGATCCGTTATTCTATTCGGGACCACCTTGCCGGCTATCGAACTATTGGGAAGCCCGTTTACAAAACAATTCTTGAGACTGTTATCGATCAGTTCGAGACCCGACACCTTTAAAAAAGCATATTCGAAATCTTGTTTTCGTTGCACCCTTACCCCCTCTTGGACAAACGTATGGTCTACCCAAACCAGCTGCCGATCTTCATCGTAATAAGACACGAGCAACAGGGGTATGGTCACCTCCTGGATTCCCGAATTGTAAAGCTCGCCCGACACATGGTCTCCTTCAATGGTCAAAGACTGAAGGCCCAAGCCCTTGTACAGATCGGTATTGGCTATATTACCCGCACATTGCAGATTAAACCTGGTCGGTTGTTCCTCGAGTTCTATGGGTGTAAATTCGTCGGGGTCGAAGGTGGGCGGAATGGTGTCTTTGGTTTTCGACCAGGCTATCCCCTCAAAGTTGATCTTAAATGACGTGGTTTCCATGGGCATAAGCTTGTGCTTCATGTGGTACTTGGCATCGTAATTGGCCAACTCTTTGTTATCGTCGTTGTACAGGGTTGCCTTGATCACCACGTCGGCAGGCAGGTTGTCGACATTCTGCAATTCGCCTATTACCGCATACTGCCCCTTGTATCGGACGAGTTTGGCCGAGAGCACTTCCAGCAACGGTTGTTTCAATACATCTTCGTGATGGGTCTGTTGGGTGGTTATCCTTCTTCGGCCGTGGTTGTAAAACCGGGTGGCAGTATCGCTGAAAAGCTGGTCGGGAGGTATATCGGTATCGAGGTAGGAAGGCATAATAAACCAATCGCCCTCCCGTTTTACCAAATCGTGCAGGTAGGTCCGGTCGATTCTTTCGAGGGGGGTGATCCAATGGGTTTGCACTACCGCTTTGGCCCCGGTCGGGGTTCGGTCGGTGATCTCGATGGACAGGGCATCCAATTTGGCATAGGAACTCAATATGCCATCGGTAACCGATACCTCCAACATGTATTGGGCTATCGGCACTTCATTTTCCTTGTCAAGAAAGGAATGTGCGGTTTCAAACTCCTTAAAATCCAATGCATTGTAATAGGCCGTGATCACATTTTCAGGTGAGCGCCGACTTGCGTTGTTCAGGTAAAAGGTATACAAACCGAAGCCAAGGCAAAGCAAGACGACCAGGGCCCAAATGTGACTGACCACGATTACCGAACCGGGAAATTTCGCATAGGGCACCTTATACCTGAAATACTCGGCCAAGGGCATTTTTCTCGGTCTCAAGACCCTGAACCACAACAATTGTATGTTGATAAAAAAGGCAATCAAAACGGTCGTGATAGGAATTACGCCCCACATGATCTTCGACCACTTCGGCACATCGTCCTTTGGAAGGATGGCGGGCAGGGGCGGTACGTTCAATTTTTCCCATACCATAATACCGTTCTCCAGCTGCTGCAATCGCTGCCACCCACAGAAGTACAGCAGGGGGTCGTAAAACTTATCGTTGCTGAAAATGTACTTAAGGTTGTACTTCTCCGGTATGGTCAAAAACTGTTGTAGCGAACCGATTCCCTCTACGCCCCGAAACTTGGAATTTTCGAGCCGTTCGATGGCCCGGGTCGTCAACTCGGGCAACCTTCTGGCCGAATGGTAGTTGCCATCAACGGTCATGGCCTTGGTCTGGGCCGACAACCAGGCCATCTGGTCGCCAAAACCCAATGGGAGGTAGCGCCAATGGTCGTGCTGGTCTTGGTTCAAGAAATTCACGATGGGCAGCATATTGATCTTTTGGGGCTGCGAGGGTCGAAAATACCCCAAACTCATGGTAAAAACGACCATAAAGAGGATGCCCCCCGCCAAAAAACCGCCCAAAAGCCTATGGTAGACCGAGCCTATCCTTCTTTGGATCCCCTGTTTTATATCGCCCTCTACCATCCTATAGGCAAATTCGCCAAAAATAGGCAGGGCCATAATGGTCGCCCAAAGCGTAAACCGATCCAAGGTCAGAATATTAAATGCCGTTTCCCCCAAAAGCATAAGGGGTATTGGGGTCGTCCCCCCGGTTCCCAAAACGGTGAGCATGGTCATCGACAAACCGAAAAACAAATACCGTTTACTATAAAAGCGATAAAAGATATAGGGGATGACAAAGAGCAAAATACCCCATGGAATCATGAAAAAGACCAGCCCTGAAGAGGTTACTTCAAGAAAGTTGTCGCGCGAACCATGGGGAATGGGAACCTGGGTAATCGGATTTTTTTTTGAATTTATCCAATAAGGCAAAATACAGGTAACGATCAGTACCAAGGATAGAAGCCCAAAACTTACAATACGCCAGAACAATTGCCTGAACGACATCCAAAATACCTTAAAGTGCAAATCGCGGTATGAATCTACCTTGTCCCTCGAAACATCCATAACCGCCATACCGATCAGGGGAAATATAAAGAACACCATACCGAATATGGGGGTCACATGATGCGAGGTAACCATGACCGCAATCAGCGAAAGGCTGGTAAAGAGGTAGCGGCGCCTACCCAATTTCAGCCACAGGTAGATTTCGGTGAGACTGTGCATTAACACCGAAAGGGCCAAGATGCTGGGCAATTGTCCAAAAATATGCAGGGTTTCGATAAAGGTCGATGAAAAAACGGCCAGAATGGCCGTATAGCCGGCCACTTTTTTATCTCCCGTCATTAAGAGACCAAAGCGGTACGCCCCCGTCACAAAAAGCAAGATCGCCAAAAGACCGGCACTGAACAAACCAAACTTGAGGCCGCCGACAAAAGAGAGAAGACCGATCAACTGATGCACCAAGGGAGGATAGCCCTGTACCGTGAACCCCGTGTACCAGCGGTAATCCCAGGGTTCAAACCAGCTCGTGGCATAATGCTCGGCAAAAAAAAGATGGATCAATGCATCGTAGGTAGATTCCAAGGTAAAAAAGATACTGGACCCATGGAAAGCCAAGCCTATGAACAGGGCCGTCACCAACAATACATTAGTTTCTTTAATCATACAAAGAATGTAAGAAATAACAACAATAATTTTTTACTTTTATTGTTATGTAGTAGTAAAATCAGCTACTTACCATAAATTTTCTGAGCCCCAGTGGTATGATTTTCAACAGAGTAAGAAAAAAATAGACACTTAAAACACCACTAAACCCGGATTTATGAAAATTTTAGCCATTGATGACCAACAGCTCATACTCATGTCAGTCCAGAAGCGACTATCCGAACTGGGCTACGAGGTAGCTACCGCCAATTCGGGCGGGCAAGGCATCGAACTCTTTGATTCATTTGAACCCGACCTTGTTCTTGTAGACATCAACATGCCCAAAATGTCGGGCCTGAACGTTGTTCAACACATAAGGCAGGATGTGGGTATGAAAACTCCCATCATCGTCATGTCGGGCAATACCGACGAAAAAGTGATTGTCGACGGCTTTGACCTGGGCATCAACGACTATATGAAGAAACCCGTAAGTCTCGACGAAATGGCCGCTCGCATAAAGCGCATAGTAGGTGCTCCCGAATCGGTAGACTCCAAGGTCATGTCATCGAGTACACAAATGCTGCAGCAACATTGTGTGGGGGTTGTGATTCCCTGTTACAATGAGGAAGAACGTCTTTCGAGTGAAGCGTTCAAACAGTTCGCACATCAAAATCTCGGCTATCACCTTTGTTTTGTAAACGACGGAAGTACCGATAATACCCTAGGTGTACTTGAAGAACTCCGAAAAGAAAACGAAGGCAACATCAGTATTTACAACTGTGAAAAAAACGGAGGCAAGGCCGAAGCCGTTAGACTGGGGGTATTGCACATGGTACAAGACGAACAGTACGATTATATAGGTTACTTGGACGCCGACCTATCGACCGATTTCCGCGATTTTGACGATTTGGTAAAGACCCTCGAAAACTCGGACTTTAAAATAGTGAGCGGTTCGCGAATCAGTAGAATGGGGGCCCATATTACCAAGGAATCGGCCCGTAGGATAATCAGTATTACCATTAACATGATCATACAGAAAATACTGGGCATGCCCTTTAAGGATACCCAATGCGGTGCCAAGATCATGGATCGGGAAATTGTTGGGAACATGTTCTCCAAAAAATTTATAACCAAGTGGTTGTTCGATGTCGAGATATTTATGCGCATGCGCAAGTTCTATGGCAAGGAAGAAGCCAAACGCCTGATTTGCGAACAGCCCCTGAAACGCTGGATCCATGCCGACGGCTCCAAGCTCTCGATGAAAGATTCCGTCAAGATCGTGGGACAGTTGGCGCAAATCGCGTACAACTATCGATAAACACGGACCATCAAAGTGGCTTCGTTTACAATAACGCCAACCACTACCACCCATTCTTTTGACCCGTTTGGCTTCCCTACCCCGATATTTCAAACTTTATTCTTTCATAGAAAATCTATTTTATAGATATTTGCAGCCCGTAATGAAAATTACGGGCCAAAAATAACCTGTTGGGCATAGGCCAAGAGGTACTGGCCACATGATGCGCACGTGGCGGAATTGGTAGACGCGCCAGCTTGAGGGGCTGGTGGCCATTAGGCCGTGGAAGTTCGAGTCTTCTCGTGCGCACCAAAGCCACCGTTGTTGAACAACGGTGGCTTTTTTTTGCTTCAGCATCAACATTTACTTCTATAGCGCTCTTTTTTTGACTACCTTTTTAGAAACCTGGAAACGGAACATGAAGTAGCTTTCAATTTTATTCGTAAATTTGTTTAACATTTTTATAAAAAAAATGAACAATATAAAAAAACGCTTTAGCATCAGGGATTTGGAAAACCTTTCGGGCATTAAGGCACATACCATTAGGATTTGGGAAAAAAGATACAACTTGTTGACCCCCGAACGGACCAGTACCAATATCAGGACCTACTCCCTTAGCAGCCTGCAAAAGCTGTTAAACATTACCCTGCTCTACAAAAGCGGCCATAAAATATCCAAGATCGCAAAAATCCCCGAACAGAACATTCCCTCGCTGGTCCAGAAAATCGTAACCCAAGACCGGGTCGACCACCACAGCATCAATTCATTTAAACTGGCCATGATGAATTTCGACCAGTCCCTGTTCATAAAAACCTATGACAAGCTTAGGCTCGAAAAATCGTTTGATGAGATTTTCAAGGAGGTTCTCATTCCCTTGTTGACCGAATTGGGGCTTTTGTGGCAAACCGATACGATCAGTCCGCCCCACGAGCACTTCATCACCAACCTCATCAAACAAAAAATAGTCATCAATACCGAAAAGCTGCAAGGCGAGGCCCCCACAAAGACCGACCGGGTCTTCGTGCCCTTTCTCCCCGACAACGAAATTCATGAAATAGGGCTCCTTTACCTCAACTACGAAATAGTCAAAAAGGGATACCGATCGATTTATCTGGGTCAGACCGTACCCTTGGAAAACCTGACCGAATTGCTGAACTACTTCGACAACATTCGATTTATCTCTTATTTTACCGTAGTACCATCTAAGGATTATATCAACAACTATATTGCCGATTTTGAGGAAATGGCCCGACCCTACCCCGAAACCGAATTATGGCTATTGGGACGGCAGACGGAGCATATCGATAAAACCCATCGACCCAAAATGGTCAAAACCTTTACTTCTATAGAAGAGGTAACGACATGTCTATAAGAAAGCGCGCACATGGCCAAAAACGTAATTGTAATAGGATCTGGGTTTTCGTCGTTATCGGCTTCTTGCTACTTGGCCAAAAACGGGTACAAGGTGACCGTTTACGAAAAAAACAAGACGATAGGTGGCAGGGCCGGCCAGTTGGTGAGAAGTGGGTATACCTTCGATATGGGTCCGAGTTGGTATTGGATGCCCGATATTTTCGAGAAATTTTTCAATTATTTCGGAAAATCGACCACCGACTACTATCAACTTGACCGATTGAACCCTGCCTACAAGGTTTTCTTCCAAGACGAAACGGTAAGCATATCGGATACCCTTGACAAAATTTGCCAGGAATTCGAGCGTATAGAGCCGGGAAGCGCCCCGCATTTGAGGAAATTCATTTCCAAGGCCGAAAAAAATTACGATATCGCCATAAACAAGGTGGTTTTGAAACCCGGTCTTTCCCCTTTCGAATTGGTAACGCCCGAAACGATCGTAAGGATCGACCAGTTTTTTAAATCCATCAGCGGCGAGGTGCGCAAAAAGTTCGACAACCCGAAGTTAGTGGCCATCTTGGAGTTTCCCGTACTCTTCTTGGGCGCCAAACCCGACAAGACCCCTTTGTTCTACAATTTCATGAATTTTGCCGATTTCGGACTGGGCACCTGGCACCCGAGGGGAGGCATGTACCAGATTATCATCGCCATGAAAAGTTTGGCCGAGGAGCTGGGCGTCAAGATCGTGACCAACAGCCCCATCGACAACATACTGGTCGAAAACAAGTCTGTGTCGGGCGTAATTACGAGGACCAAAACGCTAAAGGCCGATATCGTCATCAGCGGTGCCGATTACCACCACTCCGAAAGACTTTTAAAACCCCGGTTCAGGCAATACTCCGAAAAATATTGGAACAAAAAGGTCTTTGCCCCCTCGTCGCTGTTGTTTTATATAGGATTCGAAAAAAAACTGGACAACGTTGAGCACCACAACCTGTTTTTCGATGTTGACTTTAAAGACCATGCCGAAGCCATTTACGACCGCCCACAATGGCCCAAGGCCCCTTTGTTCTATGCCAATTTTCCTTCGGTAACCGATAGTTCCATGGCCCCTGAGGGGGGCGAGACCGGTTTTTTTCTCATACCGATTGCCCCGGGCCTCGAAGATACGCCCGAGCTAAGGGCCAAATATTTCAATATTATTATAAGCCGCTTCGAACAACTTACGAACCAGCGTGTTAGAAAATATATTAAATTTAAGGAATCGTTCTGTGTGGACGATTTCACCGAAAAATACAATTCGTACAAAGGGAATGCCTATGGATTGGCCAACACCCTTGCACAAACGGCCTTTTTACGGCCCAAACTTAAAAGTGCAAAAGTAAGGAACCTGTATTTTACAGGACAACTGACCGTGCCCGGTCCCGGAGTACCCCCGGCACTGATTTCAGGAAAACTCGTCTCCGACCTTATTATGAACAATCGTTAATACAAAACTATGAAGGCCCTATTCGACATCGTTTCCCATCAGTGCAGTAAGGCGGTCACACAAACGTACAGCACATCCTTTTCCTTGGCCACCAAAATGCTTTCCCCGGCCATTCGCTCGGATATTTACAATATTTACGGCTTTGTGCGTTTTGCCGATGAAATTGTGGATTCCTTCCACGACTATGACAAGGAAGTCCTACTCGACCGCTTCGAAATCGATCTAAAACGGGCCTTGGACGAAAGAATAAGCCTGAACCCGATCCTTAATGCCTTTCAGCACACCTATCACAAATACGGTATTCCGTACGACTTGGTGGCCTCGTTTATGAAGAGTATGCGAATGGACCTGCACAAGACCAATTACCTCACGCACGAAGAGTTCAAGGAATACATTTACGGTTCGGCCGATGTCGTAGGCCTTATGTGCCTAAAAGTATTCGTAAAGGGCGACGAAAGAAAGTACAACGACCTGAAGGTGTCCGCCATGGCCTTGGGGTCGGCATTTCAAAAAGTCAACTTTTTAAGGGACCTACGAATGGATCTCGAGGAACTCGACCGAAGCTATTTTCCGAATACGGACTTTACCGAACTCGACGAAAGCACCAAGACCAACATCGTAAACGAGATCAAGGCCGATTTTTCATTGGGTTACTCGGGTATCGTCAGATTGCCGCCCGAGGCCAAATTCGGCGTCTATACGGCATATCGGTATTACTATAGGCTGTTGAAAAAATTACAGAACACGCCCTCGCTCGAAATAAGAAAGGTACGCATTCGCGTACCCGACTACGAAAAATTCGGCTTGCTCGCCGAATCGTACCTCAACTATAAATTGAATTTGGTGTAGTATGGAAACGGCCCTGTGGATATTGCTTTTTTTGGCTACTTTTTGCTTCATGGAGTTTATGGCCTGGTTTACCCATAAATACATTATGCACGGTTTTTTATGGAGCTTGCACAAAGACCACCACCATAAGGACCACGACTCTTGGTTCGAGCGCAACGATGCCTTTTTCGTTTTTTATGCAGTGGTAAGCATGTCGCTGTTCTACCTCGGTGCCGAGACGTCCTTTTGGTACGGTTGGCCCCTTGGATTTGGCATCCTAGCCTATGGTATCGCTTACTTTTTGGTCCACGACATCTTTATACACCAACGTTTCAAACTATTGAGGAACGCCAATAACTGGTACGCCCGGGGCGTACGACGGGCACACAAAATGCACCATAAGCATCTGGGCAAAAAAGATGGGGAATGTTTCGGAATGCTCTTGGTACCCTTCAAGTATTTTAAAAGAAGCTAAGGTCTTTTATTCCCGAAGCAAGCTATCGAACAAGGCGGTCACCTTATCGTTGTACCAGTCTTTGGTCTTTAGGGATTTCACCACAACATGACCCGATTTATCTATGATATACGTGCCCGATGGGTCGGGGATCTCAAGGGGCGAAGGCGCTCCGACGATTCTGTAGGTAATGGGCATAGAGTACTTGTTTTTTTCCAAGAACTCCTCTACCGGCGCCCTTTCCTCGTTGGTAACGATATAAAAATCCACCTCTTGTCCATATTCGTCGTAGAGCTCCTGGATATCCTTTAACTCCGCCGAACTGGGCAGGTGCCAGGAAGCCCAAAAGTGGACCAAAACCACTTTGCCCCGCGACCTATCAAAATTGAAATAGTTCCAATTGGCATCCTTTAACCGCCAATCGTAATCGGTGATTTGCTGTCGGTCCGCACTGTCGACCACTTCGGGTGCCGGGGCGAACATGCGGGTCAACGCAACTTTCGACCAGTATCCTACGGGGGTCACAAAAAAAGAAAGGACAAAGGCAATGAGAACAAGGGTATAGACAGTTTTCCTTTTCATATAGATCAATGGGTATGGACAAAACTAAAAAACTCTCGCCGAGTAGCGAGAGTTTTTATGGTATAATTCGATCGGCATTCTTATGCCGCGTTTTCCCTTTTGATAACATTTAGGGCAGAACCTTCCTTGAACCAGCCGATCTGGGCATCGTTGTAGGTATGGTTTGCCTTGATGGTATCCTTACTACCGTCGGCATGTACCACTTCAATGGTCAATGGCACATCGGGCGCAAAATTGGCGATATCGACAAAGTTGAAGGTATCGTCCTCCTGGATCAGGTCGTAATCGCTTTCGTTGGCAAAGGTCAATGCCAACATACCTTGCTTCTTAAGGTTGGTTTCATGGATACGCGCAAAGGATTTGACCAAAACCGCGGCAACGCCCAAATGTCTGGGCTGCATGGCCGCATGCTCCCTAGAGGAACCTTCACCGTAATTGTGGTCGCCCACAACGATGGTCTTTATACCTTTGGCCTTGTACTCCCTTTGTACGTCGGGTACCCCACCATACTCACCGGTAAGCTGGTTTTTGATAAAGTTCGTTTTCTTGTTAAAGGCATTTACCGCACCGATCAGGGTATTGTTGGCGATATTGTCCAAGTGTCCGCGGAAACGCAACCATGGGCCGGCCATGGAGATATGGTCCGTAGTACATTTTCCGAATGCCTTGATAAGGAGTTTGACCCCTTGCATCTCCTCCGGCTGTATGGGCTCGAACGGCGTCAACAGCTGCAACCGTTCCGATTCGGGAGAAACTTTTACCTCAACTCCAGAACCGTCCTCTATCGGCTCCAGATATCCCGCATCCTCGACCTCAAAACCTTTGATAGGCAATTCGATACCCATGGGCTCGTCCAATTTCACCTCTTCCCCGTCTTCGTTGATCAGGGTATCGTTCATCGGGTCGAAATCCAATTTACCCGAGATAGCGATGGCAGCTACCATTTCGGGAGAACCGACAAAGGCATGCGTATTGGGGTTACCATCGGCCCGCTTGGAGAAGTTGCGGTTAAAGGAGTGTACGATCGTATTTTTCTCGTCGCCTTTCAAATCGCTACGGTCCCATTGGCCGATACATGGCCCACAGGCATTGGTAAATACCGTCGCGCCCAAATCTTCAAAGATCTGTAGCAATCCGTCCCTTTCGGCCGTATATCGGATCTGCTCCGAGCCCGGGTTGATCCCGAAATCGGACTTCGGTTTAATTTTTTTGGTAATGGCCTGCTTGGCGATGGAGGCGGCGCGGGTCAGATCTTCATAGGAAGAGTTGGTACAAGAACCTATCAAGCCCCAATCGACATTGATCGGCCAACCGTTTTCCCTGGCCTTGACACCCAGTTCACCGACAGGGGTCGCCAAATCGGGAGTGAACGGACCGTTCAAGTGGGGTTTCAATTCATCCAGATTAATTTCGATCACCTGGTCGAAATACTGTTCGGGATTGGCGTATACCTCGTCGTCTGCGGTGAGGTACTCCCTTATTTTGTTGGCCTCATCGGCAACCTCGTTTCTATCGGTAGCCCTCAAATAGCGCTCCATCGAATCGTCGTACCCAAAGGTAGAGGTCGTTGCCCCTACTTCGGCACCCATATTGCAAATGGTTCCTTTTCCTGTACAAGAAAGGTTTTTGGCCCCTTCGCCGAAGTACTCTATAATTGCACCGGTACCTCCTTTAACGGTAAGAATCCCCGCAACTTTCAAGATGACGTCCTTGGCCGATGTCCACCCCGAAATATTTCCGGTCAACTTAACACCGATCAGTTTGGGGAATTTCAGTTCCCAGGCCATACCGGCCATCACATCAACGGCGTCGGCCCCACCAACACCGATAGCGACCATTCCAAGACCCCCGGCGTTTACCGTGTGCGAATCCGTTCCGATCATCATCCCGCCAGGGAAGGCATAATTTTCCAAGACCACTTGGTGAATGATACCCGCACCCGGTTTCCAGAAGCCGATACCATATTTATTGGAAACGGACTCCAAGAAGTCAAAAACCTCGGCACTGGTGCTATTAGCGGCCTTCAAATCCTTGACAGCCCCGCTTTTGGCCTGGATCAAGTGATCGCAGTGCACGGTTGTAGGTACCGCAACCTTCTTTTTTCCGGCCTGCATAAACTGCAAAAGGGCCATTTGCGCCGTGGCATCTTGACAAGCGATACGATCCGGAGCAAAGTCAACATAGTCTTTTCCTCTCTTAAATGCCGTGGTCGGGTTACCGTCCCATAAGTGGGAGTATAATATTTTCTCCGAAAGGGTAAGTGGTTTGCCAACTATCTCACGGGCCTTGTCAACACGCTCGGCCATATTGGCGTACAC
Source organism: Pseudozobellia thermophila (assembly GCF_900141855.1). Classification (GTDB taxonomy): domain Bacteria; phylum Bacteroidota; class Bacteroidia; order Flavobacteriales; family Flavobacteriaceae; genus Pseudozobellia; species Pseudozobellia thermophila. The sequence continues at coordinate 340,249 of NZ_FQYU01000003.1, read as the reverse complement.
CCCTTTAATCATATCGATATCGAATGCCATTATTTATTATGTTTTAAGTTATTGTAATCCCGTAAAATTAATAAAATACAAGGGGCAAATAAAATTTTTGGGGCACGATTACGATGATTTTAGCGAAATTCAAATTTATTGTCTTTTCTGTGAGGATTTTTACTCCCAACCCAGCTTGTCATCGACAAGATTACATATTGCCGCAACGATTTTTGAAAGCCCAGAAAGGTGTATTGTCGCACGGCCTATGGCCTAGGCCCGCCAAATGGCCCTAACACAAAAAAGATGCAGGAAACCCGCGGATAGATCGGCCAAAGTACCCTGGGCCGCAGCCCCTAGGGGTCAAAGTAGTTTTGAAATAATTTCCTCCTCGGATATGCCCTCGGCCTCGGCCTTGTAGTTTTTAATGATCCTGTGTCTTAAAATACCCGTTGCCACGGCCTGCACGTCTTCGCTATCGGGCGAGTATTTGCCATTGATGGCGGCATGGGCCTTGGCTCCCAAGATCAGGTTCTGTGAGGCCCTCGGTCCGGCTCCCCAGTCGATGTACTGCTTTACGTAGTCGCTGGCCGTCCCCAGGTTGGGCCTTGTCGAATTGACCAAATTGACCGCATAGGCGATCACGTTGTCGGGTACCGGTATCCTTCGGACCAATTGTTGGACCGCAACGATTTCCCCTGCGTTGAACTGGGGTTCGACCGAAACGTGTTCATCGGTCGTGGTCGCCTTCACCACTTGTATTTCTTCGGCCACGGAAGGGTATTTCAGCTCAATGGCGAACATAAACCGATCCAATTGGGCTTCGGGAAGCGGGTAGGTACCTTCTTGTTCAATCGGGTTTTGGGTGGCCAGGACAAAATAGGGCAATCCCAATTTGTGCTGTTTCCCCGCTATGGTCACCGCCCGCTCCTGCATGGCCTCCAGCAGGGCCGCTTGGGTCTTGGGAGGTGTACGGTTAATTTCATCGGCCAGGATGATATTGGCAAATATCGGCCCCTTGATAAACTTAAAGTTGCGGTTTTGGTCCAATACCTCACTGCCCAAGATATCGCTGGGCATCAGGTCGGGGGTAAATTGAATTCGCTTAAAATCGAGTCCTAAGGTCTGGGCAATGGTATTTACCATCAGGGTTTTAGCCAGGCCCGGCACCCCGATCAGCAACGAGTGCCCCCCTGCGTATATGCTCAACAAAATTTGGTCGATGACCTCGTTCTGGCCTACAATGGTCTTCGCTATTTCTTGCTTTAGTGCTTTGTGCTTTTCTACGAGGTTATCAATGGCCGCTACATCTGACATGCATCTACTTTTTGATCCAGTTGTTCGCAAAATCGCAATCGTGGTTGGCCTCGTTAACGCTGATGTACGTCTCTTCGATATGTTCGTCCATCCACTTTTTAATGGCCTTGTACTGTTTGTCGGTCTTGGCCAATTGCTGTATTTTCAAGTAGTCTTTGGCGAAGTCGGCCACGTGCTCGTCGTACCTGTTGGTAACCATCAGAATTTTGTATTTGGGGCCACCTCCCCTTGGGTCCTGTTCCAAAATGGGATGGGAGATTTCACCGTCCTTCAGGTTTCGGACCTGATTGTATAGGGTCGGGTCCATTTTCGTCAACTCAAAGCGCGAGTCGAATGTGGTCGGGTTTCTCAACAGTCCCCCGTCGAACTTCGTTTCCTTTTCATCGGAAAAATTAAGAGCCGCTTGGGCAAAGGTATACTTGCCGTCGAGGATGTGCTTTCGGATCGTGTCCAATTCCGCCTTTGCGGCATCCAGGGCTTCTTGGGAAATTTCGGGCTGCATCAAAATATGGCGCAGATCCAACTCCTGGCCCCTGATCTTCTCGATGTAAATGATATGAAACCCGAATGGGGTCTCAAAAGGTTCCGATATTTCACCTTCCCTTAAGCTGAAGGCGACATCCTTAAAGGTCTTGTCAAAACCGGTATCCTTGGTAATACTGTAAAAACCACCCTTTGATTTCGAGCCCGGATCCTGGGAATACAAGATCGCCTTAACGCTGAAACTGGCATCGTTGTCCTCAACATCGGCCTTTATGGCGTTCAATTTATCGATGACCTTTTGTTTTTCCTCCTCGGTCGGCTTGGGCTCTTTTGTAATTTGGGCGATCTCCATTTCCGCCCCGAATACGGGACGTTCGTCTTCCGGAATCTTATTGAAGAACTGCCTTACTTCCTCAGGGGTAATCTCTATCTCTTCGATAATACTGCTCTGCATCTTTTCGGAGAGCATTCGCAGCTTGTTGATCTTATTGATATCCTCCCTTAGGCTGGCCTCGTCCTCCTTTTTGTAGAACTTCAACAATTTTTCCATGGAACCGATCTGCTGCACGAATCCTTGGATCTGCCTATCGGTGGTGGCGGCCACCTCATCGTCGGAAACGAGCAAACTGTCCTGCACCGCCTGATGGGCGTAGAGACGGTCTTCCATCAACTTGCCCAAAAGTCCGCAACGCGTAATATCGGCCGTAGAGACCCCTTGGCTCTTAAGGTCGATAAGGGTTTTGTCGATATCGGAATCCAGTATTACATAGTCACCGACCACGGCGGCTATGCCGTCCAACTTGATTCTTTTGAAGTTTCTTACGGTATCCTTTGGGACCTCGGCCACCATGTTATCGGCCACATCGTCCCCTGTCTGCGTTTCCTGCCTAGCTTCGCCCTCTTGTGCATGGACGGTCGCCAGACAACAAACGAACAAAAACAACCTAAGTACTTTATTCATTTTCAGCATAAATTTCGAATTCTTTCTTTTTGATGGCCTCATCGAGGACCTCGGTTTCCAGTTTTCGTAGAAAATCGAGCTTTCTTCGGTTCAGAAGCACTTGTTTGATGCGAGGCTCTATATATGAAAGTGGAGCTATTTCGTTCTCGTCCTTAACATCCACTATCTTGGCCAAATATACCCCGTTTGCATCCTCCAATTCAAAAAATTGTGATTTTTTTAGGTGTTTATCGGCATTTTCAAAACTCAGGGGCGGTATCTCTTCGATAACCCTCGAGGCACTCACCCAAAGGGAATCGTTAAAATTCAACTTTCTGAACTGAACGCCTATCGAATCGAGGTAAACCTTATCGTCGTCCTTAAAGCGCTTCAACCTTTCAGTAACTTCCTTTTTGTTCAAAAATTGTTTCGGAAGCTCGACAAATCGCAACTGAACCACTTTTTCCCTCAATTTAAAGTTCTCTTTTTCAGCCTCGTAGAACTGTTCCAATTGCGAAGCCGTTACGATGGTATCGCTCCCCTGGCGTACCAAGGCCTCCTTATAGGCCCTAGTGTACAGGTCGGCCCTGTAGTCCGACACCAAGGCGTCATATTCCTTGAGCTTCTCTTCGGGAAGGTTGATCTTTGCCTTTTCGAGCAACAACTGTTTTGAGGCCCAGTTGTTGATATAATTGGTAACGAAAGAGGCGCTGTCTTCTTTTGACATGCCCTTGGCCAACAGGCGGGCCACATCTTCGCGGTAGAGATAGTTTTCCCCGACACGTGCCAAAAACCGCGGCTCTTCTTTTTTAAAGATATCACCACAGCCCGACAGCCATACGAACAACAGGAGCATTGCCGCCCCACCTAAGCCGTATTGTCCCGAGAGTTTTAAAAATTTCATCCTGCAAAAATAGCAAAACCGCAGTGGCGCACAAAGGTATAGGCTATTACTTAACAGATTTTTGGAGCTCACTTCGATAATTCGTTACTTTAACGAAGCGATTACCTACCTTTTTGTCGGGTAAATTTTTAACCGGGGATTTTTCGAAGGAAAATCAAGGGCAGGTATTACGAAGAAACCAGAGAACACAGTAAAATATGAAGTACACAACAAAAGTAACGGTCAATGTTCCGCGGGAAGAGTTTATCGAAAAAATGGACGACCCCGAGAACATGAAGCATTGGCAAAGGGGGCTAAAGTCCTTTGCCTTTCTTTCGGGGAAGCCCGGCCTGGAAGGATCCAAGATGGAACTGCACTATAAAATGGGCAAGCGCGAAATGGTCTTGATCGAAACCGTGATCAAACGCAATTTTCCACACGAGTTTCACGCCAGCTACGACGCCAAAAACGTGCATAACATCCAGAAAAATTATTTCGAGGATATCGATGGCCACAGCACGGAATGGATTTCGGAAACCGAATTTCAGTTTTCCGGATTTATGATGAAGGCCATGGGCCTTTTAATGCCGGCAGCCTTTAAAAAACAATCGCTACAGTACATGCAGGATTTCAAGGCCTTTGCCGAAAAAGGGACTTCGGTGGCGGATGATGGCAAAACACAAAAGCGCTGACCCAACAACTGGAACCATGGAAAAAAAAATTAAGCTGATCTGGGATTTTCGCGGGCCGGCGGCGTCAAAAACGGCCGAGCACCACGAAAAACATTTAAAGGAATACATACAACTGGAAAAAACGGATCTGAACATTACCGGCTGCCAACACGTAAACGACATGCTCAGCTCGGCCTTTATGGTCGTGACCGAAAGAGAAATGATAAAATTGCGCGATGCCCTAAAACCGCATCGCGGTGAACTGTACGAAGCCCCATGACCCGAAGCTATCTAGGCCTATGCCTTCTCGTTCTGTTCCATTGCCGCGCCCCCGGCCCATCGGTTTCCGATCCCTTGGAGCACGTACTTCGATCGCCCCACCCCAATATCAAAAGGGTAACCGACCATATCGAAGCGCACGAAGTCCAGATACGCTTCACGCAGATCGACCGGACCGAAGAGGGGGTGTTCTTTACCGATTACGATTTTCAAACGGACGAAAGCAAGTACTTTTATCCTGCCAGTACGGTAAAGCTTCCCATAGCCGCCTTGGCCTTGGAAAAACTGAACCATATCGACTCCCTAGACATGAACACCCGTTTTTATGTGGAGGGCGACTCGGTCGAAACCACCTTTGCCGAGGCCGTTTCCGAGGTTTTTGCAGTCAGTGACAACTTGGCCAATAACCGGCTTTTCGAGTTTTTGGGGCAAGACCGAATCAATTCGGGCCTGGCCCGAAAAGGGGTCGGTCGGGTGCGTATCGCCCACCGTCTGGGCGACCCATCGGACGACCTGGCCACCAAACCTTTGATCGTTTACGAAAACGACAGTACGACCTCGATTTTTGAAGGAAGCATCAATACCGCACCCAAACCCCTTGACCTAAAGGGAATAAAAAAGGGAAAGGGCTATTATGAGGATGGGGAGCTCATCGACGAAGCCTTCGATTTTAGCTTAAAAAACTACTACCCGATAGCCACCCAGCACCAAGTGTTGAAACGCATCCTTTTTCCTGAAAAGTTCGCCCCGGAAGAACGGTTCGACCTCTCCGCCGATCAACGCGACTACCTGTTGAACGCCATGCAGGCCGTACCTAGAACGGCCGGTTACGATCCGGCCATCTACCACGACAGCTATGTCAAGTTCTTTATGTACGGCGATACAAAGGAAAACATTCCCCCTACCGTCAAAATTTACAACAAGGTAGGCTTCGCCTACGGAACACTTACCGATTGCGCCTATATCGTCGATACGGAAAATAAGGTCGAGTTTATGATCACCGCGACCATACTGGTAAACAAAAACGGCATCTTCAACGACAATACCTATGAATATGAGCAAGTAGGTATTCCGTTTTTGGCCGAATTGGGAAGACAGCTGTACCATTACGAGGTCGGTCGTACCCCATAGGCAGGTAAAAACATCCAACTTGCCCGATCTTCGGGGAATGGTCGTACGCCAGCCCAAGACCCTTCGCCGCCCTGGCCAGGAAAGCCAAACGCCACCACGTCGTTGCAGCTTTCCAAAAAACAGCTCCCTACCAATAAATACCCTCAAATTTCGTTGTAATAAATAGCCCGTCCCTTTTAAACAACAGGGACGAACACTTAAAAGAACCCTATGCCCGACCAGCAAAACCGAATAACCGAGCTCGAGAAAAAGTTAGAACGGCTTTTAAGCAAGCAAGAACGTTTTGCCGAAGAACTCATGGTCTTGTACAAAGAGATAGAAGACCTCAAAAAACAGGGTTCAAAGGCGGGCACCGGTAATCCGAAAGCGGAAGTACCCCCTTTGAAAGCAACACCCGAAACCGCTGCCGCAAGCGTTCAGCAAACCAGCGATGTACTGAACACAGGGGAAGAAAGAAACCGGGCCAAGGGAACGATTCCAAAACCTGAACCGACAAGGCCCAAAAGATCACTTGGAAAATCGGGTCTCGAAAAATTCATTGGCGAGAACCTCATCAACAAAATCGGCATCGCCATTACGGTAATAGGTGTCGCCATCGGTGCGAAATACTCCATCGACAACGATTTGATAAGTCCACTGACCCGCATAATTTTGGGATATTTGTTTGGATTGGGCCTCCTTGGCTTCGCCATCAAACTCAAGAAAAACTATAAAAACTACAGCGCCGTACTTACCAGTGGGGCCTTGGCCATTCTGTATTTCATCACCTTTGCGGCCTATAATTTTTACGGACTCTACGGGCAACTGACCTCTTTTGGGCTGATGGTCCTGTTTACCGTCTTCGGGGTCGTGGCATCCCTACATTACGACAAACAGGTCATTGCCCATATCGGACTGGTAGGCGCCTATGCCGTGCCCTTCCTCCTTAGTGACGGTTCGGGCCAAGTTTCCGTGCTCTTTGGCTATATGGCCATTATCAACATAGGTATCCTGGCCATTTCGATCAAACGGTACTGGAAACCCCTGTTCTACTCGGCCTTTGTATTTACCTGGCTTATTTTTGTTTCTTGGTGCCTGTTTTCCTACGAACCGGAACTTCATTTTGGTACCGCCCTAGGTTTTTCGGCCTTGTTCCATATCGTTTTTTACCTGACCTTCTTATTGAACAAGCTGGCAAACAAGGAAACCTTCTTAAAATCCGATGTGGTTCTCCTGCTTTTGAATTCCTTTATTTTTTATGGAATTGGCTACGGTTTGCTGAACAGCCACACAACCGGCGAAAGGTTTCTCGGTCTGTTCACGATCGGCAATGCCATGGTCCATTTTATCGTATGCCTCGTGCTATACCGAAAAAAATTGGCCGACCGAGACCTTTTTCATCTCATAGCCGGTATGGTCCTGGTCTTTATCACGATCGCGATTCCCGTTCAACTTGACGGAAATTGGGTGACCCTTTTATGGATAACGACGGCGGTGCTGCTGTTTTGGATCGGCCGCACCCAAAAGATCGGGTTTTACGAATACCTCGCCTACCCACTCATACTCTTGGCCTTTGTCAGTCTTGTGCATGATTGGTCACAGGGCTATTCCCTTAACGGATACGACAGCCCGTCCACCACAAGGTTCGTGGCCAACATTTACTTCTTCACCTCCCTGATCTTTATAACGGCCCTGGGCCTTATTAACCGGGTGCATCGCAAAAATATCGAAGGGATGCCGTCCAACTTTACCAAAATGGCCCGCTATGGCCTGCCGGGCATGTTCTTGGTCGTACTTTACCTTTCCTTTCACTTAGAGATAGAGCATTATTGGAGGCAATCCTTTATCGGGTCGGCCATTGTCTTGAACGACGACGGACTTGGGGAGAAGACCGTATACAACTACGACCTAAAGGATCATGGTATCATTTGGACCCTCAATTATGCCCTGGCCTTTCTCATGGCCTTGGCCTTTGTCAACATCTTAAAAATAAAAGATAGGACCCTTGCCATTTTCACCTTGTTGCCCGGCCTCTTGACCAGTTTGCTTTTTCTGTCCCTGGGGCTCTATACGCTGAGCGAGCTGAGGGAAGGTTATTTAAGCCGCTCGCTTGCCGAATACTACGACATAGGCTTTGCCAACCTGGGTATCAGGTATGTGGCCATTGCCTTCTTTATAGGGTTCTTGGTCGCGATCAGAAAACTGGTCCAACAGCCATTTATGAAGATGGATCTTAAAATCCCCTTCGAACTGGCGATGCAAGTTTCCATTTTGTGGATATTGAGCAGTGAGCTTTTAAATTGGATGGACATAATGGGATCGAACCAAATGTATAAATTGGGCCTTAGCATTTTGTGGGGTGTCTACTCCCTGGCCTTGATCGTAGTCGGTATATGGAAGCAAAGAAAATACCTGCGCTTTGGGGCGATAGGGCTCTTTGGCCTTACCCTGTTAAAGCTCTTCTTCTACGACATCGCTTCGCTGAGCACCCTATCGAAGACGATCGTATTCGTTTCATTGGGCGTTTTGCTGCTCATCATTTCCTTCTTGTACAACAAGTACAAGAACCTTATATCGGATGAAAAAACAGATTCAACCCCTCAGTAAAAAATGCAATCGAGAAATGAAAAGGATTTCAAGATATAGAAACACGACCCTCCTGATTACGGCCTTGCTGTACGCCTCGATGTTGTTTTCCCAATTATCGGACTACACCTACAAACAGGAACTCAACGGCATTACCGAACAATGGCACGGCATCACCCTGCCCAGTTCCGTATTCGACCACCTACGATCGGACCTATCCGATATAAGAATTTATGGCCTCGTCGACAACGACACCATAGAGGCACCGTACATTTTACAGATTGCCGCGGAAAAACAAACACAGAAGGCCATTACGTTTACCAAATTGAACGCCGTCGCCAACTCGAAAGGCTATTATTTTACCTATGAGGTCCCCACCGAAGAATCGATCGACCTAATACATCTGGCGTTCAAGGAAACCAATTTTGACAGGAAGGTCGACCTGGAAGGAAGCCAAGACCAAAAGGAATGGTTTACCATTTTGGAAGACTACCGCATTCTCTCCGTTTCGAACGAACAATCGGAGTACTCCTTTACCGATCTGCATTTTCCCGTCTCCAAATTCCGATACTACCGTTTGCTGGTCAAAAGCGATACCAAGCCTGAAATTTTGTCCGCCGAACTCAGGCTTGACGACCATATGGATGCCCATTACATGGATTTTCCGGTCACGTTTATGAACATTGGAAAAAAAGGAAAGAACACCGTCATCGACATCGACCTGACCAAACGCCTGCCCCTGAGCTACCTAAAGCTCCACGTTAGCGACCAAATAGACTACTACCGCCCCGTGCGGGTACAATACGTTTCCGACAGCGTCAAGACCGATAAGGGCTGGCGCTACCAATACGGCAATCTGTATTCGGGTACGTTGACCTCATTGGAACAAGACGGGTTTCACTTTGACACCGTCTTGGCCCAAAAGCTCCGGGTAAGCATAACGAATCACGACAACCGGCCTTTACAAATAGAAAGCGCCGAGGCAAAGGGCTACGTCCATTCCTTGGCGATCCGCTTTGTTACCCCCGCGAAATACTATTTGACCTATGGCAACGACAAGGCCAAAAAGCCCTATTACGATATTGTACAGGCCGCTACCATTATCCCCGAAAATTTGACCGAATTGCAATTGGGTGCGGTCGAAACCATATCCAGGCAAAGTCCCCCTTCAGACGGGCCATTGTTCCAGAGTCCATGGTGGCTATGGGGCGTTACGGGCCTTATGGTGCTCATGCTGGGATGGTTTACCCTAAAGATGCTGCACAGGGAATAAGGTTACAAGACGGCCTGCCATCTCCCCCGCGCACCGAATACAAAAGAAACCCCTAAATTTGCACGTATAAACCCAGAGGCGTGCAAGAACCGAAACAAACCCGAATAAACAAATACCTGAGCGAAGTAGGCTACTGCTCCCGTAGGGCGGCCGATAAGCTTATCGAACAGGGCCGTGTCACCATTAACGGCCAAGTACCCGAAATGGGCACGAAAATTTCGGAGGGCGACGAGGTTCGGGTCGATGGGCAATTGCTCGGGCCTCCCCAAGAAAAACCGGTGTATCTCGCCTTTAACAAACCCGTGGGCATTGTGTGCACCACCGACACCAGGGTCGAAAAGGACAATATCGTCGACTTTATCAATTACCCGACGCGCATCTTTCCCATCGGCCGCCTTGACAAACCCAGTGAGGGACTAATTTTTTTGACCAATGACGGCGATATCGTAAACAAAATCCTCCGCGCCCGCAACCACCACGAAAAGGAATATATCGTTACCGTCGACAAGCCCATAAGCGAAGACTTTTTACAGCGTATGCGAAACGGCGTCCCGATTTTGGACACCATTACGCGCAAATGCAAGGTGGAGCAGACTGACCGGTTCGAATTTAGGATCGTTCTGACCCAAGGCCTTAACCGGCAGATACGGCGAATGTGCGAACACCTCGGGTATCGGGTAAAAAAGCTCAAGAGGGTCCGAATTATGAACGTGAGGCTCGACGTGCCCACCGGTAAATGGCGCAACCTGTCACCCGAAGAATTGGGCGAGATCAACCGATTGGTCGAAGACTCATCGAAAACCCATTAGCCCCAGGGAGTATGGCCATTGCTCCCTCCCCGCCCTGTCCCTAAGGTCCCGACCTACTTTTTCAAGCCTTGGCCACCACCCCCCACTTTACTGAATAATGTGTTTATTTTAACATGCTACCTCGTTAAAAATCATTAACTTAGAAAGTATAACTCAACTACAAACAAGCATCTTAAGATGATACAGGAACACAGAACACACATGAAAAAATCCTTGGTACCGGTACTTTTAATGGTGCTGTTTACTTGGGTACTGGGCACCGAACGGGCCGACGCCTTTTTCCAGGAAGAAGGACAAACGGAACAGAATTTCAACCTCTACAAGGGAAAGGTTATTGATTCGGAAAGCAAGAAACCCTTGGTCTTCGCCTCTCTTATGGTCGAGAAATCGAACATCAGCACCATTACCAATACCGAAGGGGAATTTTCGTTAAAGATGCCCGAAGATATAACGGACGCCGATATAGTGGTATCTTTTTTGGGATACAAGACCCAAACCATTTCATTGGACCAATTAAAAAACAACAAGAACCGTATTTTAATGGATGTCTCCGTTACGGAACTCCCCGAAATCAACATAAGCATTCCGAAGGATGCCGAATCATTGGTACGGGAAACCCTCAAGAAAAAGGGCCAAAACTACTTTGACGACCCGACCCTAATGACGGCCTTTTACCGGGAAACCATTAAAAAGAGAAGGAAAAACGTATCCCTGTCCGAAGCCGTGGTCAACATCTACAAAACCCCCTACACCTCGCCCAAACAGGATGGGGTCAAATTGTACAAGGCCCGAAAGAGTACCGATTACAGTAAATTGGATACGGTGGCCCTAAAACTTCAGGGCGGCCCCTTCAATGCCCTCTTCGTCGATATTATGAAGTATCCGGAGTACATTTTTTCAGAAACGTCGATCGGCCATTACAATTTCAAGTTCGACCGTTCGACGCGGGTCAACGACCGATTGATCTATGTGGTCAACTTTTCTCAAAAGGAGACCATAAGCGATCCCCTTTACCAAGGCAAACTCTACATCGATGCCGAGAACAAAATTCTTACCAGCGCCATCTATAGCCTCAATATTACCGACAAAGAACTGGCTTCCAAGCTATTCGTTCGCAGAAAGCCCCGAAATGCCAAGGTCTGGCCCAACGAAGTGGCCTATCGGGTAGACTATCGCGAAAAGAACGGCAAGTGGTATTACGGCTATAGCAACGTGCTCTTGGAATTTAAGATCGACTGGGATCGACGCTTGTTCAATTCGGTCTATACGATGACCTGTGAAATGGCCGTTACCGATTGGAAAAAGAATATGGCCACCGACTATCCAAAATCGCGCGACAGGATCAAATCGTCCATTATTTTGAGCGATGAGGCCATTGGTTTTGCCGACCCCGACTTTTGGGGCGAATACAACATTATCGAACCCGAGAAGTCGATCGAATCGGCCATCAAAAAAATACAGCGACAGTTGCGCAGGGCCAATTCGAGCGGGGGAACATCCATTCCCTAGATCCGATAACCATTTAAAATCATTAAATCGGCCTCAACGGGCCGATTTTTTTATTTCTTCTTAATTTCACCTCCAAATTACGTTTCGATGAACAGTAGAAGAAAATTCATTACCGGCGCGATGGGTGCCACCGGTGCCCTTTTTATGTCCCAAACAGGTTTTTCCCAAGCCGTAAACAATAGGACCGACCGCCCTGTTATACGCCCCAAGAGACTGAAAAAAGGAGATACTATCGGACTGATCGCCCCGGGATATGCCATTCGACGTGACATCTTGGAGGAAGCCATAGGCACACTGCACTCCCTGGGGTTTAAAACCTATCATACGGAACGCATCATTGGCAACCACGGTTATTTTAGCAATACCGATGAGGAGCGCGCCAAAGACCTGAACGAAATGTTCGCCAATTCGGAAATAGACGGGATCCTATGTGCCCGTGGAGGCTACGGATGCACCCGTATCATGACCAAAATCGACTACGGCAACATCAGCAAAAATCCCAAGCCCCTCATAGGTTTCAGCGATGTAACGGCCCTTTTGAACGGCATTTATAAAGAAACCGGACTGGTAACCTTTCACGGTCCCGTCGGCAGTACCATAAACGACCCGTACAGCATCGAGCAACTGCAAAATGTGGTGATGCGACCCAAAAAAAAGTACGCCATCCCCAATGTTGAACTGGGTGCCGAAAAAAAATCGGACCCCATATATGAACGCTATACGATTACTCCGGGCACGGCACAAGGTAAATTGGTCGGCGGAAGCCTGACCCTGATCAACGCCTTGATCGGTACGCCCCACGAAATAGACTTTACCGATGCCATCGTTTGTATCGAGGACGTGGAGGAGGCCCCCTACCGCATCGACCGTATGCTGACCCAATTGATCGAGGGCAAGACCTTTACAAAGGCCGCGGGCATTGTATTTGGTGTATGTGCCGGTTGTAACGAATCGTCCAACCCGCTTTCGTTCTCGTTGAAGGAAGTTGTTTTAGACCGTATAAGGCCCTTGGGCATACCTGCGGTACACGGCATGAGCTTTGGCCATATTGAGAACAATTTTACCTTTCCCATAGGGATAGAGGCAAAACTCGACGCCCGTACCATCAGCCTTGAACTTTTGGAAAAAGCAGTTCGCTAGGCCCTTGGTGGTGGACCACAATGCGCGTCACCCTTAAACATATTAATTGGCCACCTCGCTGATAAATTTTAGTCGGTACAAACGCAGTTCCTCGTCTTCGTAATCGCCATCGAACTCCTTCATGGCCTCATCGAGGTTATCGCTTTCCGCCTCGAGGAAATAATCGTGGATCTCCTCTTGCTGGTCTTCGTCCAAAATCTCGTCGATCCAATAGTCCAAATTCAATTTGGTACCGCTGTAGACGATTTGTTCCATCTCCTTGATCAAATCGGGAATCTCAAGCCCTTTCGCATCCGCAATATCGCTTAGGGGAAGCTTTCGATCAACGTTCTGGATAATATAAAGTTTCAGCCCCGAATTGGCTCCCGTACTTTTTACCACAAGGTCATCGGGCCTTACGACGTCGTTCTCTTCAACATAGGCGGAGATAAAATCAACAAAGGGCTTGCCGTACTTCTTGGCCTTTCCTTCCCCTACCCCGTTGATGTTGGTAAGTTCCTTTATCGAAATGGGATATTTCATGGCCATGTCTTCCAACGAAGGATCTTGGAACACTACGAAGGGCGGAACCCCCAATTTCTTCGCCTGTGATTTTCTAAGATCCTTGAGCTGTTTGAGCAATTTGTCGTCGGCAACGCCCGTCTTTCCGGCCTTGACAATGGTGTCACCGTCCCCATCGGTATAGGTGTGGTCTTTGGTCATCATAAACGATTGGGGGGATGCCAAAAATTCACGTCCCTTGTCGGTCACATGAAGAATGCCGTACTGCTCTATTTCCTTTTTTATCAGGCCTGCCACCAGCATTTGGCGGATAAGGGCCATCCAATGCCCCTTGTCCTTATCGGAACCAATACCGAAAACCGGCTTCTCGTCCGCCTTGTGCGAAGATATCAGCGCATTTATCTTTCCGATCAGCGTTCTGACCACCTCTTTGGACTTGAACTTCTCGTTGGTTCCCTGAACCACCTGCAAGACCTTCACCACGTCATCCTTGGCCTCTACCTTTTCCTTCGGGTTGCGGGCATTATCGTCCATATCGGCACCGTCACCGTTGACCTCGTCAAATTCCTCGCCGAAGTAATGGAGCATAAACTTGCGGCGCGACATGGAAGTTTCGGCATAGGCCACTACTTCCTGTAAAAGCGCATTGCCTATTTCCTGCTCGGCAACGGGTTTATTGGACATGAATTTTTCGAGTTTTTCTATATCCTTATAGGAATAAAACGCCAAGCAATGGCCTTCCCCGTCGTCCCTTCCGGCCCTTCCGGTCTCTTGGTAATAGCTTTCGATACTTTTCGGGATATCGTGGTGGATGACAAAGCGCACATCGGGCTTGTCGATACCCATACCAAAGGCAATGGTCGCCACCACCACATCTACGTCTTCCATCAAGAACATATCTTGGTACTTCGACCGGGTCTTGGCGTCGAAGCCGGCGTGGTAGGGCACGGCACTCACCCCGTTGACCTGTAGTACCTGGGCCAATTCCTCGACCCTTTTTCTGCTCAAACAATATATAATACCCGATTTACCGGCATTTTTCTTTACAAAACGAATGATGTCGGAGTCTACATTGGCGGTTTTGGGCCTTACCTCATAAAACAGATTGGGTCGGTTAAAGGAGGCCTTGAAGGTATTGGCCCCCGTAATGCCCAAGTTCTTGATGATATCTTCTTGGACCTTAGGCGTCGCCGTGGCCGTAAGGGCTATTACCGGGATGCCGTCGTCCAATCTATTGACAATGGCACGAAGGTTCCTGTATTCCGGCCTAAAATCGTGTCCCCATTCCGAGATACAGTGGGCCTCATCGACGGCAATAAAGGACAGCTTCACGCTCTGCAGGAATTCCACATAATCTTCCTTGGTCAATGATTCGGGGGCAACGTACAAAAGTTTTGTAACGCCGTCCACAATGTCTTGCTTTACCTGCCTGACCTCGGTCTTGGTCAGCGATGAATTAAGCACGTGGGCTATGCCGTTTTGGTCTGAAATACCGCGAATTGCGTCTACCTGGTTCTTCATCAATGCGATAAGCGGTGAAACCACGATCGCCGTGCCTTCTTGCATCAATGCCGGCAGTTGGTAGCACAAAGACTTACCACCCCCGGTCGGCATTATGGCAAATGTGTTTTTACCTTGAAGAATACTTGCAACTACATCCTGCTGCAAACCCTTGAACTCGGCGAAGCCAAAATATTTTTTTAGCGCCGCATGCAATTCCGTATTATCTATGACGGTTTTATCGTTTGCCATAATACGCCGTAACATGTTGAAAGTTGAAAAACAATTTAAGAGAATTCATTTTTCTTGGTATGGGGAACTAATTCTAATAAAAAATAAATTTTAAAGTGTTATCGATCACCCTTTATTAAGTTTTGTAATTTTGTAATCTTAAATATAAAACAATCTTTTCTAAACTCCCTTGTTTTGGGATAGTTTTAGGAAAAGTATCCCTTTTTGCACTTTTTGCGCACAAAGTTAATAACCTTACTAATATTCAGAACAATTTGAGCGATACAAAAGTTATTCTTGCCATTGCTAAAAAAACGATAGAGACGGAAAGTGCCGCAATATCAAATCTCGCAGATTTGCTTACCGACGAATTTTCACAGGCCGTTAACTGTATTGCCTCCACAAAGGGCAGGGTAATCGTAAGCGGCGTGGGAAAGAGTGCCATCATTGCCTCCAAGATCGTGGCCACGCTGAACTCTACAGGTACCCCGGCCATATTCATGCATGCCGCCGACGCCATTCACGGCGATTTGGGGACCGTCCAAGAAAACGACGTGGTCATATGTATCTCCAACAGTGGGAACACGCCCGAGATCAAAATGTTGGTGCCCCTCATAAAAAGGGGCGACAACAAATTAATAGCCATGACGGGCAACCTCGAATCCTTTCTTGCCTCAGAGGCCGACTTCGTGCTCAACACCTTCGTTGCCAAAGAGGCCTGCCCCAACAACCTGGCCCCTACCACGAGTACCACGGCCCAAATGGTCATCGGCGACGCCCTGGCCATTTCGCTCCTCGAGATCAAAGGGTTCACCAGCAAGGATTTTGCAAAATACCACCCCGGTGGGGCCTTGGGCAAACGCCTGTACCTAACCGTCTCCGATATTGTTCGGAACAACCTAAAACCTGTGGTAGATGTAAATACCGGGGTCAAAGAGGCCATCGTTGAAATTTCACAAAAAATGCTGGGTGTAACCGCCGTAACCGATAAGGGCCGGTTGGTAGGCATTATTACGGATGGCGACATCAGAAGGATGCTTAACAAATACGACAACATCAGCGGACTCATCGCCCGCGACATCATGACGTCGAACCCCAAAACCATTGCCGTGGATGTTCTGGCCATAGAAGCCCTGGAACTGATGCAGAACAACGGGATTTCACAATTGTTGGGAGTTGATGGAAATAAATACGTCGGTGTTGTACATTTGCACAATTTGATAAACGAAGGCATACTATAATGGCGAAGAAAAATAAGAAATCTCCCGACGAAATGTCGTTTCTTGACCACCTCGAGGAACTCAGGTGGCACCTCATACGATCAACCTTTGCCGTGGTAATAATCGGCAGCGTGGCCTTTTTGATGAAGGGGTTTGTCTTTGACACGGTCATATTCGGGCCTTCGAAGATGAGTTTCCCCACCTATCGCCTATTTTGCGATATTGCCACCTACCTCGGTTTCGATTCGGCTTTTTGTGCCGACAAACTGCCCTTTACCATTCAGAGTAGGCAGATGTCGGCCCAGTTTTCGATGCACATCTGGACCTCCATTTGGGCGGGCTTTATCGTAGGCTTTCCCTATATTCTTTACGAGCTGTGGAAATTTATCAGTCCCGGACTCTATGAAAAGGAGCGCAAGCATTCGCGCGGTTTCATCTTGATCGCGTCCTTTCTTTTTTTTACGGGGGTATTGTTCGGCTATTATGTAGTGGCCCCCCTTTCGATCAATTTCTTGGGCACCTACCAGGTGAGTCCGGATATCTTGAACGAATTCGACATCGACTCGTACATTGGCACGGTAAGATCGGCGGTCATCGCCTGTGGTATTCTTTTTGAGCTGCCCATAATCATATTCTTTCTGACCAAGGTGGGGTTGGTTACGCCCGAAATCATGAAGAAGTACCGAAAGATAGCCTTGGTGGTGGTTCTGATACTTTCCGCGGTTATTACGCCTCCCGACGTGGCCAGCCAGATCATCGTGGCCGTACCCGTGCTTGTCCTGTACCAAATAAGTATTTCGATATCGGGATATGTACTTAAAAAGGAAGCCAAAAAAGAGAAAAAAGCAAAGGAAAAAGGGTTAAAGAAAACGCAAACCTAAGGTGATACCAAAAGTTTCCCGTTTCTTTGGTATATCATAAAATACAATCGTCCGCTCAACAAAAGGAGCCGAACCTATGAAGTTACGCGCTGAAAACATAATGAAATCGTACCGCGGCCGCAAAGTGGTCAAGGGCATATCGCTCGAGGTCAACCAAGGAGAGATCATCGGTCTCTTGGGCCCGAACGGCGCGGGGAAGACAACCTCCTTCTACATGATCGTGGGCCTGGTAAAGCCAAATGGCGGCAAAATCTACCTCGACGACACCGATATCACCAATTACCCTATGTACAAAAGGGCGCAAAACGGTATCGGGTATTTGGCCCAGGAAGCCTCGGTATTTAGAAAGCTCAGTATCGAAAAAAACATCTTGAGCGTACTCCAGCTCACCAAGCTCAGCAAAAAGGAGCAATTGATGAAGATGGAGTCGCTTATCGAAGAGTTTGGCCTTGGCCACATACGAAAGAACCGGGGAGACCTGCTTTCGGGAGGCGAGCGCCGTCGTACCGAGATAGCCCGTGCCCTGGCCACCGACCCCAAGTTCATTTTGTTGGACGAACCCTTTGCCGGAGTCGACCCCGTAGCGGTAGAAGACATCCAGCGCATCGTGGCCCAATTAAAGAACAAGAACATCGGTATTTTGATCACCGACCACAACGTACAGGAGACCCTGGCCATAACCGAGCGTTCGTACCTGATGTTCGAGGGAGGCATCCTAAAATCGGGCATACCCGAAGACCTTGCGGCCGATGAAATGGTCAGAAAGGTGTATTTGGGCCAGAACTTCGAACTGCGCAAGAAGAAGCTCGATTTTTGATCAACCCTGCTTGGCAGTGAGGTTCACCCCCAACGAAAGCAAGACATAAAAGGCGATGATAAAGGGCACGGCCAGATAGCCCAAGGTAGTCAAGAGCACAAGGCTTACAATAATGAACACATAGCGCACCGCATTGTCCTTAAACCCCCAATTCTTGAATTTCAAAGCGAACAGCGCTATCTTGGCGTTCAGCAGATAGGCGCTCAATAGGGTCAGTCCGATCAAAAACCATTGATTGAGAATGATGGCGTTCAACACGTCGTTGTTCTGATTGAATAAGATCAAGGGCAAGGATAGGATCAACAAGGTATTGGCCGGGGTAGGCAAACCGATAAAGGACGAAACCTGGTTTTCGTCGATATTGAACTTCGCCAACCTATAGGCCGAGGCCAAAGTGATCAAGAACCCAAAAAACGGCAAGGCGCCAAAACTTCCCGAAAAGCCCCATGCCGATGGAATCGACTGCGTAAGACTGTCTGCGTTCCAACCTCCGGTCATCGACATTCCCAGCAACTGGAACATGACGATACCGGGCACCAGGCCGCTGGTAATCATGTCGGCCAAGGAATCCAATTGCACGCCCAACTCGCTCTGCACCCCGAGCAAACGGGCGGCCAAGCCATCAAAAAAATCGAAAAAAATACCTAGGAAAACAAACACTGCGGCAAGTTCGAGCTGGTTGGACACGGCAAATACCGTGGCTATACATCCACAAAAAACATTTAACAAGGTAATCAGATTGGGTATGAATTTCCTCATGGGACCATATAGATTTCAGTAAAAATAATACAATTTGGCTTCAATCATGCCAGACCATAATTTATTCGGATATTTGTGCAGCTAATTCTCGTAACAATTGACAAGGCTATTGAAAAAGGTACTATTTATTCTATTTGCGGCGAATTGCCTTCTGGCTTTTTCGCAAAAGGTAAAGCTGACCCCGCAATCGAAAATAAGCGTTATCACCTGCGGCCCCGGAGACCAAATCTATTCCACCTTCGGACATAGCGCCTTTCGGGTCGACGACCGTACCCAGGGCATAGACGTGGTCTACAATTACGGCACCTTCGATTTTACCACGCCTAACTTTACATTGAAATTTGCCAGGGGAAAACTTGATTATACCTTGGCCAGACAGGGTTTTCGGTATTTTCTCTTAAACTACGAAGAGGAAAACCGTTGGGTCAAGGAGCAGGTGTTAAATTTGAACCTGCACCAAAAACAGCAACTTTTCGATTACCTCGAAAACAATTACCTGCCCGAGAACCGCGACTACAAATACGACTTCTTCTACAACAACTGCGCCACCAAGATCTGGGACGTACTAAAGGACACTTATGGCGAAAACCTGCATTTTTCAGAAGACTATTTGGACGAGTACTACACCCATCGCGAACTAATCAGGCAGAACGTCGCCATCAACAGTTGGCTCGGTTTCGGGATCGACCTCGCCCTGGGATCGGTCATAGACGACCCGGCCACCCCGAAGGAGCACATGTTTTTACCCATATACACCATGCGGCAACTCGATTTGGCTACCTTGGGCGACCAGCCCCTTGCCTCCCTGCCCGATAGCCTTTTTGAGCCCAGGCCCACAAGGCCATCGGACCGCTTTGTATCAACACCCGCCTTTTGGCTGGCCTTGGTGTTTTTGGCCGTTCTGGCGCTGACCTATATCGATTTTAAGAACAATACGAGAAGGCGGTGGTTGGATTTTATCCTGTTTCTTGTTCCCGGGTCGATAGGCTTGATGATCCTGTTTTTATGGCTTTTGACCGACCATACCGAAACAGCCGGAAACCTTAACCTGATCTGGGCCTTTCCCCTACATTTTTTCGTGGCCTTTATCGTGGCACGAAAGCGCGGGCCGAACTGGGTCGCCCGTTACGCCCTGTTCTCCATAGCCTTGATAACGGTATGTGCCCTTATGTGGATGATCAGGGTTCAAATATTTTCACCTTTGATTCCCGTAGTTTGGCTGACCTTGGTCGCACGCTACTTCTTTTTATTCTGGTCGTACCAAAAACCAAAAATAGCCTAACCCATGAACTTGCTGACCGTAGAAAACATATCAAAATCATATGGCGAGCGCGTGCTTTTCGAAGACCTTTCCTTTGGCATCAACAAGGGCCAAAAGATTGCCTTGATCGCCAAGAACGGTACGGGAAAGACCTCGATTTTGAACATCATGTCGGGCAAGGACGCCCCCGATTCGGGCCAAGTCAATTACCGAAAGGGCATTCGGGTGTCTTTTCTCGACCAAGAACCCGACCTGAACCCCGGCCTTACCGTAGAAGAGACCATTTTCGCATCCGACAACGAAATCCTCTCCGTTATACACGCCTACGAAAAGGCCTTGGAAAACCCCGACGATACCGATGCATACCAAAAGGCCTTCGAGGCCATGGAGCGCTTCAATGCCTGGGACTTTGAAACGCTGTACAAACAGATCCTCTTCAAACTCAAGCTCGACAACCTAAACGCCAAGGTGGGCATGCTCTCGGGCGGACAAAAGAAACGATTGGCCCTGGCCAATGCCCTGATCAACAAGCCCGACCTCTTGGTGCTGGACGAACCAACGAACCATTTGGACCTCGAAATGATCGAGTGGCTCGAAGCCTACTTTACCAAGGAAAACATGACCCTCTTCATGGTCACCCACGACCGGTACTTTTTGGAAAGGGTATGTAATGAGATCTTGGAATTGGACGAGGGCCGGCTCTACCCCTACAAGGGCAGTTATTCGTATTACCTGGAAAAAAAGGAGGCCAGGCTGGAGCAACAGGCGGTCGAACACCACAAATCGCAACGGCTGTTCAAAAAGGAGCTCGAATGGATGCGCCGGCAGCCCAAGGCGCGAACCACCAAGTCAAAATCGCGTATCGACGATTTTAGCGCCATAAAGGAAAAGGCCAGCCAACGCCGCAAAGAACACGAGGTACAACTCGAAATAAACATGGAGCGGATGGGCAGCAAAATCCTTGAGCTTCACAAAATTTCAAAATCCTACCCCGAAAAGCCCATTCTCGACAAGTTCGATTACAATTTCAAGAAGGGGGAGCGCGTCGGCATTATCGGCAAGAACGGCACGGGAAAATCGACCTTCCTCAACATCCTATCCGGTAACGACCAGCCCGACGGGGGCAAGGTCGTTGTAGGAGACACGATCAAGTTCGGGTATTACACCCAAAGAGGCATCGATATCAAGGAAGGCCAGAAGGTCATTGACGTTATCAGGGACTTCGGGGATTTCATCCCCCTAAAAAAAGGCAGGCAAATTTCGGCCCAACAACTTTTGGAGCGGTTTCTCTTCGACCGTAAAAAACAGTACGACTTTGTCGACAAACTAAGTGGCGGCGAACGCAAACGGCTGTACCTATGTACGGTCTTGATACAGAACCCCAACTTTCTGATTCTCGATGAACCTACGAACGATCTCGACATCGTTACCCTCAACGTGCTTGAAAGTTTTTTGTTGGACTTTCCCGGGTGTTTGATCGTCGTTTCGCACGACCGGTACTTTATGGACAAAATCGTCGACCACCTCTTTGTCTTTAGGGGCAATGCGGTCATTGAGGATTTTCCGGGCAACTATTCCGATTTCAGGGCCTACGAAGACAGTAAGACCCTTGAGGAGCGCGGAGGGAAAGCGGCCGAAAAAGAACTCAAAAAGAAAGACGAAGCCCCAAAAAGCCAAAAAGCGAAACTCTCTTATTTGGAACAAAAGGAATATCGCAACCTGGAGAAGGAAATCGAAAAACTCGAAAAACAAAAGATAGAGATACAACAACGATTTGCCGACACGAGCTTATCGGGCGAAGAAATAGACCGCCTATCCATAAAACTACAAGAGACCATAGATACCATTGAAACAAAGACCGAAAGATGGTTCGAACTATCGGCCCTTTTGGAAGAATAGACCAAAACCAATAGACAATTGTACAGGCTTCTGCAATATTTAAGATTTCTGGCAGGCTCAACCAATCAGCACGGGGTGCACTCCCCTTTTGTCTTTGCCTATTTGACCCAATGCCTCTATACCAAGCCCCGACTCCATGGCCGAAAAACCATGGACGTACTCCTAAAAAGTATTCGCTATTTCAATGCCAAGCGTATCCAATTGCCCGAAAAGGGGCCGGAACGAGAACTTATAGCCAAGCATTTCCCCAGTACAGCAACGGTCAATGAAGCGGCGGATATCATTTATATGGATATCTTTAAAAAAACAACCATAGACGCCATTCTCGACAAGAAAAACAGTATCGGCAACGATTGCCTGCTCCTGATCGACAATATTCATGCAGACAAGGAAAAAAACAGTCTTTGGAACGCTTTAAAAAAAAACGGGAGGGTTACCGTAACCATTGATATGTTTTACTGTGGGGCCGTCTTCTTTAGAAAAGAACAGGCCAAGGAACATTTTAAGATTCGAATTTAAACCCCTAATTTTAACCTTATTTGAAAGTTATGGGCAAAAACACCATCTACATTGTTTTGGGCGTGGTCGTAGTCATCTACCTATTTATTTCGATGGCCAACCGAAGACGCGCCAAGGACAGAAAGTCCAGAAAATTTCTCGAAGGCTACCAAAGAAGGAAAAAACCGGAAAAGGAAGACGGTTCGAACTAGCCGTGCCTAGTCGATTTCCATTTGGTCCTTAGCAAGTAATATCAATGCCATAAGCAAAACACATGAAGATCTATACCAAGACCGGCGACAAGGGATCAACGGCCTTAATCGGGGGCACCCGTGTAAAAAAGCACCATATCCGTATCGAAAGCTACGGCACGATAGACGAACTGAACTCTTGGCTGGGCCTGGTACGCGATCAAGACATCGACCAACACCACCAAACGTTTTTGACCCAAATACAACGGGAACTATTTGTCATAGGGGCCATATTGGCCACCGACCCCGAAAAAGCATTTTTAAAAAAGGGCAAGAAAAGATTGGACATACCCGACTTTGCCGATACGCACATTCTATTGCTTGAGGGTGAAATCGATGCCATGAACGACAGTCTTTCGCCTATGACCCATTTCATTCTTCCCGGAGGCCACACCGCGGTGTCATACTGTCATATTGCACGCACCGTATGCCGAAGGGCCGAACGAGTGTGTACCCTGCTTCACGAAAAAGAACCTTTTGACCCCTTGATTTTGACATTTTTAAATCGACTTTCCGACTATCTGTTCGTACTGGCACGAAAATTGTCGGACGATTTAGGGGCCGAAGAGGTTAAATGGATGCCCTAAAAAGCGTCGGATTGTGCCGCCAAGAAGTTATTGAGCCATAAAAAGGGAGCAATAATTTGCAATTCTCTAATAATTTGATTATTTCTTCGTTATCAAACTATTAAAACAAAAATAATGCTGACAAATTAACCAATTTTACTTGGCTATATAAACAGAAAAATTATTTTTGCAAAAATTAAAACCGATTTACAAAAATGTATTGGACATTAGAACTAGCATCTTACCTAAGTGATGCGCCATGGCCGGCCACCAAAGACGAATTGATCGATTATTCCATTCGTACGGGTGCGCCTTTAGAGGTCGTCGAAAACTTGCAGTCCATGGAAGAGGAAGGCGGGGAGATTTACGAATCTATCGAAGAAATCTGGCCTGATTATCCAACGGAAGAAGACTACCTCTGGAACGAGGACGAATATTGATACAAGTCCCAAAAAAGCAAAAAAAGCCCCACTTGGGGCTTTTTTTGTTCGCTTTCAAGAGATTGGCCATCTATTTTATTACCCAAGAAAAATAGATATTCTTAGCCCACAAATTGCTAAATTCGCCATGTAAAAGGACCGACTTGGTCAAGTTCCCTGTAATTTTGGCAGTCAGAAAACCGTTTCAGGCCAAAAAGTAGTAGTGGAACACCTTTTGAAGGCCCAAAACAGTAAAAGAAAAAATAACACCACCAAGTGGTGCTTCAATTCTAAAGAAACAGCATGAGTTTTTTAAATTCGGTATTAAAGATATTCGTTGGCGACAAATCGGAAAAAGACGTCAAGGCACTTCAGCCCATTTTAGAACAGGTAAAATCCTTTGAAAAACAGTTGGAAGGTCTCAGCCATGACGAACTTCGGGCGAAAACCCGGGCTTTCAAACAAAGGATTGCCGAAGACATCAGTGATATCACGGCGAAAATAAAGGCCTTGGAAGAAGAGGTAAAGGCTTCCGACGACATCGACAAGAACGAGGAAATCTACGCCGAAATAGACAAGTTAAGGGAAGAAGCCTACGGCATTACCGAAAAGACCTTGAACGACATACTTCCCGAGGCCTTTGCCGTGGTCAAAGAAACGGCCAAGCGTTTCGCCAACAACAAAACCATTACCGTATCCGCCTCTGAGTATGACAGGCACCTGTCGGGCACCAAAAGTTACGTCGTTTTGGATGGCGAAAAGGCCATTTGGAGCAACTCATGGGACGCGGCCGGAAAAGAAGTTACCTGGGACATGGTTCACTACGATGTTCAAATCATCGGGGGTATTGCACTGCACCAGGGCAAGATCGCCGAGATGCAAACGGGTGAAGGAAAGACCTTGGTCGCCACCCTGCCCCTTTATCTGAACGCCTTGGCGGGCCACGGAGCCCATTTGGTGACCGTAAACGACTATTTGGCCAAAAGGGACAGTGCCTGGATGGCCCCCATATTTGAATTTCACGGCCTTTCGGTCGATTGTATCGATCACCACAGGCCCAATTCGGAAGGGCGAAGGGCCGCCTACAATGCCGATATCACCTACGGGACGAATAACGAATTCGGCTTTGACTATTTGAGGGACAATATGGCACATACGCCCAAAGACCTTGTTCAACGCCCACACCACTACGCCATAGTCGATGAGGTCGATTCGGTTTTGATCGACGACGCCCGTACCCCCTTGATCATTTCAGGGCCGGTTCCCGAAGGCGACCGGCACGAGTTCAACGAACTCAAGCCCAAGGTAAGCGATTTGGTCAACAAACAACGCCATCACCTTACCGGTGTCTTGGCCGAAGCCAAAAAGTTAATTGCCGAAGGCAACACCAAGGAAGGCGGTTTTTTACTGTTGAGGGTACACCGCGGACTCCCAAAGAACAAGGCCTTGATCAAGTTCTTGAGCGAAGAGGGCATCAAACAGTTGCTCCAAAAGACCGAAAGCTATTACATGCAGGACAACAATAGGGAAATGCCCAAGGTAGATGAAGACCTATTGTTCGTGATCGACGAAAAAAACAACCAGATCGAGCTCACCGATAAAGGTGTCGACTACATTTCGGGAGAACAGGACCGCGATTTCTTTGTAATGCCCGATATAGGGGCCGAAATCGCAAAAATAGAAAGCCAGAACCTCGATGTCGAAAAAGAAGCCGAACTCAAGGAAGAACTCTTTAAGGAATTTGGGGTAAAAAGTGAACGCATCCACACCATGACCCAGTTGTTGAAGGCCTATACCCTTTTCGAAAAAGACGTGGAATATGTGGTGATGGACAACAAAGTAATGATCGTTGACGAACAGACCGGCCGTATTATGGACGGTCGCCGTTATTCCGATGGACTCCACCAAGCGATCGAGGCCAAGGAAAACGTCAAGATCGAGGCCCTGACCCAAACCTTTGCCACGGTTACCCTCCAGAATTACTTCAGAATGTACAAAAAGTTGGCGGGTATGACGGGTACGGCGGTTACCGAAGCAGGCGAATTCTGGGAGATCTATAAGTTGGACGTGATGGAAATACCGACCAACCGCCCTATAGCCCGTGACGACAGAAACGATTTGATCTACAAGACCAAACGCGAAAAATACAATGCCATCATCGAGGAAGTAACAAAACTTTCCAAGGCGGGCCGTCCCGTTTTGATCGGTACGACATCGGTGGAAATATCGGAACTTCTTTCCCGTATGTTGCACATCAGAAAGGTTCCGCACAACGTATTGAACGCCAAGCTTCATAAAAAAGAGGCCGATGTAGTGGCCGAGGCGGGCAAACCCGGGGTCGTTACCATTGCCACCAACATGGCGGGCCGTGGTACCGATATCAAACTGACCGAAGAGGTCAAAAAAGCGGGTGGTCTGGCCATTATTGGTACCGAAAGGCACGATTCGCGTCGGGTCGACCGGCAGTTGAGAGGTCGCTCGGGCCGTCAGGGAGACCCCGGTAGTTCACAGTTCTACGTTTCTTTGGAAGACAACCTCATGCGGCTCTTCGGTTCGGACCGGGTGGCCAAGATGATGGACAAAATGGGCTTGGAAGAAGGAGAGGTCATCCAACACTCAATGATGACCAAATCTATCGAAAGGGCCCAGAAAAAAGTAGAGGAGAACAACTTTGGGGTGCGTAAGCGATTGTTGGAATACGACGATGTAATGAACGCCCAGCGCGAGGTGGTCTATAAAAGAAGAAGACACGCACTACAGGGCGAGCGCCTGAAGGTCGACATCGCCAATATGGTGTACGACACCTGCGAGGTGATTGTAGATACCAATAAAGCGGCAAACGACTATAAGAATTTTGAGTTCGAACTGATCAAATACTTCTCGTTCACCTCCCCTATTACGGAAAACGATTTTTCGAGGATGGGCGTGCAGGACATAACCCTGAAAGTCTACGACCATGTTTACAAGCATTACCAGGAAAAGATGGAGCGCAATGCCGCGACGGCGTTTCCGGTAATCAAAAAAGTGTACGAAGACAACAGCAATAAATTTGAACGTATCGTAGTCCCCTTTACCGACGGCATCAAAACCCTTAACGTGGTAACCGACCTACAAGAGGCCTACGAAACCCAAGGCAAGCGGTTGGTAAACGACTTTGAAAAGAATATAACCCTGGCCATTATAGACGATTCGTGGAAAACCCATTTGCGCAAGATGGACGAGTTGAAACAATCGGTACAACTTGCCGTTCACGAACAAAAGGACCCCCTTTTGATATACAAGTTCGAGGCCTTTGAACTGTTCAAGGCCATGATCGACAAGGTCAACAAAGAAGTAGTGTCGTTTTTGTTCAAAGGGGAACTCCCCACTGGCAACCCGAACGAGATACAGGAGGCCAGAAATGTTCGCCGGCCCAAGGAAAACCTTCAGACCTCCAAGGAGGAAATCCCCAACAGCGACGAAATGGCGGCCCGCAACAGGGCGGCAGGGGCTACCCAAGGGCAAAGGCCCCAAGTTACCGAAACAATTGTAAGGGAACGTCCCAAAATAGGCCGTAACGACCGGGTGACCATAAAAAATGTAATGAGCGGCGAAAGCAAGACCGTCAAGTACAAGCAAGCGGAACCTTTGATCGAAAAAGGCGAATGGGTGCTTACCGACGAATGATATTTTTGACATTAAGGAGCAAATAGTTCTTGATAACGGCAACCTAAAACCAAAGGTTGCCGTTCTTTTTTGCCAATAACCGATTATATGCGGTTGAATTTCAGATTATTTCTTATCTTTTAACAAGATTTAAGCTACATAACCCCTATCAAGGCCATATGCGACCGTAGCACCTATATGAAAAAATCCCAGATAGATAGCGATCGACTTGGCAATAAGACCAAGTTACTGCTCAAATTCAATTATACTTCCTCGGGCCTGAGCATAGTGTTTGGGTTGTTTTGCATTTTCATCATCGATGTCAAAGGCACGATTCCCTTCGTTTTCTTCCTCTATGCCTCCTTGAACCTTCTTAATTCGGTCGCCTTTAAATACCACGGTAGTCTTACCGCAATGGCCATATACACCTCCATTCTATCCTGGGCCAGCACAATGGTGATCAGTCTTTGTAGCGGTGGCATCAACAGCTCCTTTATATTCATCCTCGCCATCATCGTACTGGCAGGCTATGTATCTACCCAGTTACTCGGCAAGATCTATATGTACATCGTAATTACCAGTATCGTTATCATTTACCTTATTGATTGGCTAGACCTGAATATCTTTCCCGATGAGGTCTCCAGTGGTGCCCAAGACCTTTTCAGCTTGGCCAGTATACTCTTCTCGGTTTATTTACTGGGATGGATCTTCGGAAAGAACCTACTCGAAACCCACCACAACCTTTACCGTTCCAAGAGCGAAATCGAAAAACGCATAGACGAACAGGAAATGCTGCTTCGCGAAGTACACCATAGGGTAAAAAACAACCTGCAGACCGTATCGAGCCTATTGAACCTACAGGCCAAAAACAGCGACAACCAACAGATAAAGGAGCTGATCAAGGGCAGCCAAAACCGGGTGCTTTCGATGGCAATGATCCATGAGATGCTCTATTTGAGGCAAAACCTGTCTAAAATCGAGTTTAAAATATACGTACAGGAACTCACCGAATACCTGATCAAATCGCTGAACGACCAACAACACGATATCGACCTGGTTCTCGACATACCTGACGTTCAATTGGGCATAGACACGGCCATACCCCTTGGACTATTGATAAATGAAACGGTAACCAATTCCTTAAAGTACGGTTTTGTCGAAAGCCGTAAGGGATGCATTACCATTTCATTGAAAAGGAACGAAGCTAACGACACCTATACCTTATTGGTCAGCGATGATGGAGCGGGTTTTCCCGAACATACCGATTACAGGAATACCAAGTCCCTGGGCCTAAAACTCATCCACAACTTGGCAAGGCAGCTTCACGGTTCGGTAAGAAGGATAAAGGCCGCCAAAGGTACATGCTATTCGATTACCTTTAAGGATATTGAGAAAAAATTGAAGCACATTCCTCAACCCCGTACATAGGTATAGGGCATTGGTCAGGACAAGCGCAGCCCTTGCCCCCTCCCCTTGGCAAGAACAAGAACCTATTACCCAGCCCCTTTGCGGAAAACGTCGAACCCCGGCCCCGTTCATATCATGCCCATCGATAGGCACCGGACTACGGTGCTTCACTTCTATAAAACACCGCTAATGTCGCCTTTGTGCAAAGTGGCTACCTACCCTTTTTATCACAAACACCCTCGGAGGTAAAATGCAATTATTAAAAAATCAATATCTTTAAGTCATAACTCACCAAATTTTAAAAAACAATGACAAACTCAAGACGTAAATTCATTTCTTCAATCAGTATGTTAGCTGCATCCACGGCCATGCCCATACACGCTTTCGACTTTGGAAAAACGAAAAAGCTAAAAGTGGTTCTCGTAGGAACGGGTGTCAGGGGAACTTCGTTTTGGGGAAAACGTCTCGTCGACCAGTACTCGGACATTTTGGAGTTCGTAGGGCTCTGCGACATCAACCCGGGACGCTTGGAATACGGGAAAAAGTACATTGGCACCTCGTGTCCCACTTTCACCGATTTCGAAAAAATGGTGAAGAAAACCAAACCGGAACTGGTAATCGTTACCACCAAAGATTCCACCCACCACGAATTTATCATAAAGGGATTGGAAATGGGGTGCGACGTACTTACCGAAAAACCATTGACCACCGATGAGGACAAATGCCAAGCCATTTTGGATGCCGAAAGAAAATCGGACAAAAAACTGATCGTAGGTTTCAACTATCGCTGGAGCCCCTATGCCACCAAGGTCAAGGAGCTGCTAATGAACAATGCCATCGGCAAATTGGTTTCGGTTGACTTTCACTGGTACCTCAACACCTATCACGGTGCCTCGTACTTTAGACGCTGGCATGGTGAAATGGAAAGTGGGGGCTCACTTTGGGTACATAAGTCAACCCATCATTTTGACCTGCTCAACTGGTGGATAGACTCTGAACCAAGCGAGGTCTTTGCCTATGGCGATTTGGAGTTTTATGGAAAAAACGGACCGTTTAGGGGGGACAAATGCAGAACCTGCACGCATAAGAACGAGTGTAAGTTCCATTGGGACATCACCAAAGACGAGCGCATGATGAACCTGTACGCCAACCACGAGCACCACGACGGCTATATACGGGACAACTGTCTTTTTAGGGAGGATATCGATATCTACGATAAAATGTCGGCCCAGGTAAAATATGCGAACAACACCGTTCTTAATTATTCCCTTACCACGTATTCGCCGTACGAAGGATGGCGCGTTGGAATCAACGGTACCGAAGGGCGGATAGAAGCCTGGCAAGACATCCCTTATTTTAAAAACGACACGATTGACGAGGCCGAAAAACACGCCAAGGAAATGGCCCAGACCGGCAAGGACGAAATCGCCTACGAACCTGTAATTTTACACAAACTCTGGAATAAACATGAAACCATACAGGTAGCGATGGAAAAAAGCGGCCACGGAGGGGGTGATAAACGTTTGCACGATAAAATATTCAAAAGCCCCGAAACCAAAGACCCATATGGGAGAACCGCAGGTGTACGCGACGGGGCCATGTCAATTTTAATAGGTATCGGTGCCCGAAGAAGCATCGAAACGGGAAAACCGATCAAAATTGCGGATTTGACCGACCTTAAGCCAAAAATCGAAAGAAGCTAAAACAGCAAAAATTTAACTTTTAGTATGAAGAATAGTTGGGCAAAATATTGATTTTGCAAGAAAACATAAGTAATTTCAATTGAAATTGTGGGTATTTTCCTAATATTAATTAAATTAAAATTCCCCTTATGAACCGTCAAACAAAAAGGCCCCAAGAACAACGGTTTAAAGACAAGGCTAAATTGATTGTCAAGATCAATTACTTTACCTCGATCTTTTCATTGTTGTTCTTCTTCACCTGTCTTTATGTTCTGGACATCAAAATTGTCATTCCTTATGTCTTTTTGGCCTTCGGCATCCTCAACCTGATCAACACCTTTCTTTATAGATACCATAAAAACCTTCTACTCACCTATAATACCGTATCGATAATGACACTTGCGGGAGCAAGTGTCATTACTTTATACAGTGGTGGTATCAACAGCCCTTTTATCTTTATCTTGGCTTTGATCGTGGTGGCCGGTTACGTGACCACAAAGTCGTACGGAACGCTTTACCTGAACCTTAATCTCTTGATTATCGTACTGATCTATTCACAGAGTATTGCCGATTTCAGCTTTGTATCCAATGTGGTGCCCGAAGAATCGCGTAATATATTTGCCCTGCTAAGCGTATTGTTTTCGGTCTATCTACTGGGTGGTGTCTTTGGTAAAAACCTCTTGCACGCCCATCACAACCTATATAAGACCAAGACGGCCCTTGAGGAGAAAATCAATGAAAAAGAGACCCTTATCAAAGAAGTACACCACCGTGTAAAAAACAATCTGCAGACCGTTTCCAGTCTGTTGAGCCTTCAATCGAGGAACATTGCGGACAAAGAGGTCAAGAACCTTTTAAAAAGCAGTCAGAACAGGGTTATTTCGATGGCCATGGTCCACGAAATGCTATACCTTCGCGAAGACCTTTCGAAAATCGAGTACCGTTCCTACGTGCAGGAACTGGCCGAATATCTCATTCGATCGATCAAGGGGACCAGCAGCAATATTACCTTGGATATCGACATCCCCGACCTTAAGCTTAATATCGATACGGCCATCCCATTGGGCCTGTTGATCAACGAAGCGGTCACAAATGCGCTCAAATATGGCATTGTAGACGAAAACAAGGGTGAGATCCGCATTAAGCTCACCAAGGATAAGGACAATGAATACCTACTGAATATAGGCGATAACGGGGTGGGCTTTCCTGAAACGGTAAGCTACAAGACCACACAATCGCTGGGACTAAAACTTATTCATAACCTCGTCAGGCAACTGCAGGGTACGATCACACGCGATTTCTCGAAGAAAGGAACCCATTATATCGTAAAATTCAAGAACATCAGCAATCAAATAGCCCCGGTTCCCCGCTAGTATCAACGGTTACCAGGCCGCGGTCCATCTTAGAAATAACCGCCTGCCCGCAAATCACTTTTTCGCTGTAATTTTCAACGGGCGCAATACCCCCATAGTTTTTGGAAAAATAAGTACATGGGCCACACACACGGCCAAAACGGTAAGGATCATAACGGTTAGCATAATTTCTTGGGATTAGATGAGACTTGCTTTAGCAGCCCGGTAGAGGGCAATCGCCTAGGCCAGTTTAGATCGGCTATATTTGGTTGAAAACGACAAGGCCTTCTTTACCCGTGAGTACTTTGACCTATATAAGCGTACGATACTTTTCGAAGGACCTACCGCAACCACTTCAACGGTGCTACCGGAAAAGGCAGAATCGATAACCGGAACAACTTCCATTTCAATGGTGTCCACTTTGGTCTCGACCTGGTCGTTTGCCTGGGCCACAACTCCGAAAAAAATGACGAATACTAAGGTAACAATAGCTTTCATAGGTAACATTTGGGTACTACTAAATAACTTCAAGGCCAGCATTTGTGAAGTAATTGCTCGTCGAAACGACTTGATTTTTCGGTGGAAGTAAAAAGTTGCGATTAAAAGGCAGAAAAAATCGACAACGGTTTTTGCCACAAAATCAACATATCGAAACTATATGCGTTTTATCGTATCAAATTATGCCCATAATATCGCTTTGAAAGAATTTGATGGAAATTATCTCGAGCCGGTTTAACGGACTGGCGATTATCCCGGCCCGAAAAATCGACACGCACAAAAAAACCTCCTTTTTGGAAAAAGGAGGCCTGGTTAAATATGGGACTTGAAATACACTTTCGCTACCTTATGCCATTTTGGGTCGGTTTCGTTTTGTCGTAAAAGTAAGGGCCTTCTTTACCCGTGCATTTGGACGTTTGTACAAACGGGCAATTTCAACCTTGTTTTCAGTACTTGTTTTTTCAACATCGGTTTTTACCACTATGGCCATAGTAACGGTTTCTACCTTTACCTCTTCAGAAGCATTCTGGGCTTGGGCGGTAACTCCGATAAAAAGAACAAAAATTAGGGTTGCGATAGTTTTCATGACTGTAAGCTTTATATATATAAAACTCCACAGCCCCCATTATACGGGGTTTCGCTTCGTTCAACCCATTTAAATACTCGATAAGTTGCAAAAATTGGGATGAAGTGTAAAAAACCATCGATAACCGTAAAAGGGCCTAGAAACACCTTATCGAAATTAAGTGCATTTCAACTTGGTTTTATCGGAAAGGACGTCCCCAAAAAACAGTCCTCCGTATAAATCGCCCGCTATTTCCTTTTTCATTGACGGATCCCTCGCCACCTTATTGGATATTGGGTATTGGGTATTGGGTATTGGGGCTGGATAAACACCTTAATCCTATTTGTGCCAAAGGGTCGGACCCGATACACCTACCATTGTAGGCTTTTGCCTTTTTCGGCTACAGGACAATTTAGGGCTTCGACAGAAAAGTGGTAAAAGATAATTGGAAGCTTATCGGTCAAGGTACGGACGAATCGGCCTAGGAAACTTCCTTTCTAAGAACTTTTAAAGGGGCATTGCTCAAGACACTTCGATTATTGAATACCCCGACGCCCATAACCAGCAACGTTATAAACGGCAAAATAATTACAAAGGGCACGACCGACGGCACAAAGGTG
Organism: Pseudozobellia thermophila; assembly: GCF_900141855.1. Taxonomy (GTDB): domain Bacteria; phylum Bacteroidota; class Bacteroidia; order Flavobacteriales; family Flavobacteriaceae; genus Pseudozobellia; species Pseudozobellia thermophila. Next base: position 306,698 of record NZ_FQYU01000003.1, on the reverse strand, counting down.
GCCTTAAACACGAACAGTGCCAATAAACCACTGCCCAACAATGCCAAGAATACGCCCGACAAAGTACCAATGAGCCCCAAATACAAATATTCAAATACGGCTATTTGGGTAATCTGCTTGCCCTTTGCCCCCAGGGTACGCAAGAGCACACTCTCCTTGATACGTTGATACTTACTGGTGCGAACCGCACCTATTAAAACGATAATGCCCGTAAGGATACTGAAAAAGGCCATAAAGTTTATGACCCACGAAATTTTGTCCAAAATACCTTCAACGACGGTCAATACCTGCCGTAAATCGATAATCGATATGGTAGGAAACTCGGAGACCAAGGCGCGCTGTACCTCTGCCGACTTCCCTTCGTTCGGTGCATGGGCCGTCAGCACATGAAATTGGGGCGCATTCTCCAATACCCCGGTAGGAAAAAGGATATTGAAATTCAGTTGCATCCGCCCCCAGTCTACCGTCCTTATACCTACGACCTCCGTTTCCATGGGAACACCCTGAACGTTGAAAACAAGCCTATCCCCAAGATCGACCTGAGCATCGCGCGCCACGTTATCGGAAAGGGAAATCGGCACCACTCCTTCCTCCGAGGCTTGCGCCGGCCACGATCCCGAACCCAAGGTCTCGGAAGCGATCAGAGAATCGCGATAGGTAACCCGAAACTCATGGTTCAAGACCCACGTATTGATCGTCGATGTCGAATCCTTTCGAATTTCACTTACGGCACGGTCCTTTATTTTTTGAACGCGCATGGTAACAATAGGAATATTGTTCAAGACAGGAAGTCCCATTTGCTCGATATTTTCGGCTACTACTTGCCTTTGGTCCGTCTGAACATCCATCAATATAAGATTCGGCGCTTTTTCATTGTTTTCCAAATGGGTTTTGTCCAGTAATATATCTTTTGTAAAATATAGGGTACTGACCAAGAACGTGCCTACACCAATGGCCAGTACCAGCACCAAGGTCTGGTTGTTCGGCCTAAAAAGATTCAACAAGCTTTGCCTGGCGGTAAAGCCCCAAGCGTGGGGGAACTTTTTTTTGACGATGTTCATGACCAAAAGGGCCATCCCCGAGAGTATGGCAAACACGACCAGAACCCCGGTAACGAACGACAAGGCGTATTTCCAATCATCCAAAAGAAACTGGGCAAATACAAAGATGAAGCCCAATAGGGCCAATACGACAAAAAGATCGGTACCCCTGGATTTTTTACCACCGTTGTCGCCGATACGCAAGGCCTGCAAGGGCGACACGTACCAAGTGGTCAACAGGGGCGATAAGGCAAACAGTCCCGACATAAAAACGCCGAGCAAAAGCCCCATAATTATCGGTTCAAAAGAAAAGGTAATTTCGATTTCAAAGGGGAGGAAGCCCTTTAACATCAATGGAAAAACTTGTTGCAGCAGCACCCCCAGCAAGGAACCGACCAATCCGCCGAAAAGTCCCATGGCAAGGATCTGGACCAAAAAGATAGAAAAAGTCTGTCTGCGGGTCGCTCCGATACATTTTAATACGGCAACCGACCGTAGCTTCTCCTTGATGTATATATGTACCGAACTGGCAACCCCCACACATCCCAAAAGAAGGGCAATAAAGGCGACAATGTTCAGGAATTTCCCAAAATTGTCATAACGCCTTCCCAATTGCCTACCTGTGGATAGGTGCGTATCCAGATCGGCATTTTCCGCATCGAGTTGGGGATCGAGAATTTCATCAAGATCCTCCAGGTCTTGGCCCGGTTGGGCCACGAAATAATAGTCATAGTCAATTCTACTGCCCACCTGAACCAGTCCCGTCGATTCGATCAAATTGTAGGGCATGAGCACGGCCGGCGCCACTGAGGCCGTAAGACCGTTGTTACCGGGAGCGGAAATCAATGAACCGACGATGGGCAACCTTAGTTTACCTATGGAAATGGAATCGCCCAAGACCAATCCGTATTGAAGCATCAAGGTAGCATCGACCAAGGTTCCCCCATCCGCCTGATAGGTTTTGGCCGCCCTGGCGGGGTCGGTTTCCAACTCGCCATAAAAAGGGAAGGGTCCTTCAACACCTTTGACACTGACCAGCTTGGTGGCCCCTGTTTTTCCCAGTGTGGCCATGGAGGGAAAACTTATCGACTTGGCATCGGCACCGCCCAAAGAATCTATTATCCGCTCCACCCGTTCATTGGGCGGACGGTTGCTGTCGATAATAAAGTCGGCTCCCATTAAGGCTTTGGACTGTTGCCCGATATTGTCTTTCAGGTTTTCGCCGAAAGACTGTATGGCAACTACGGCGGCAATGCCCAAAACAATGGACGCCATAAACAAAAGAAGTCTTTTTCCACTGGCCTTGCCATCTCGCCATGCCATTTTCAACAACCAACCGAATCCCGTTTTTGAGGTAGTTCCCTTGTTCATACCCGTAACTGTTCAGTAGGTATATCGGCAATGACCCTTCCTCCTTTTAAACGCAACACCCGATTGCATTTTTTGGCCAAATCCAGATCATGGGTTACAATCACCAAGGTTGTACCTGCCTCCCTGTTTAAATCGAATAACAACCGAATCACCTTTTCCCCGGTTTCCTCATCCAAATTTCCCGTTGGCTCATCGGCAAACAATATCGAGGGCTTGTTCGAAAAAGCACGGGCCAAGGCCACACGTTGTTGCTCCCCACCCGAAAGCTGTGAGGGGTAATGCCCCATACGATCCGAAAGTCCTACCTTTCGCAACAGTTCTTTGCCTATTTCAAGGGCATTTGGGCTTCCTTGCAGCTCGAGGGGTACAATTACGTTTTCAAGGGCCGTTAAAGTAGGCAAGAGTTGAAAATTTTGAAAGATAAAGCCCACTTCACTGTTGCGCAATAAGGCCCGCCGATCTTCATTGAGCGTATTCAGGTCCATCCCACATAGTTCTATTGTACCCGAATCGGGATAATCAAGACCGGCTGCCAATCCCAAAAGCGTCGTTTTTCCACTTCCCGAGGGGCCCACGATCGCAAAGGTATCGCCTTGGTCTACTTGAAATGATATATCATCCAGAATATTCAACCTATTGGCTCCACTACGGTAACTTTTCCCTAGGTGACGAACGTTTAATATCTTTGTCATTAATTGGATTTTTCCTTTTCATAGGATTCCCTATCGAAGTAGGGAACGAATGGAAAAATAAGCAATTGATTTCTATTTTTTGACTTCTCGACTATGCGAAACATCTTAAAGTTTAGTTATTTTTTATGGGTTATCCTCTTGGTTTCATGCGGTGAGGGTTCAAAAAAGGAAGCGTCAAAGGCCTCCGAAGAAGCCCCACGCGACCCAAAAACCGAGGTTAAGGACAATGCCAAGGTCATTTTATTTTTCGGCAACAGTCTTACCGCCGGATATGGGATAGATATGGAAGAGGCTTTCCCTGCCCTGATACAGGCCAGATTAGATTCATTGGGACTAAATTATAAGGCGATCAATTCAGGATTAAGTGGCGAGACGACTTCAAGTGGCCTTAACCGACTAAAATGGGTGCTCGACCAACAAGTTGACATTTTTGTCTTGGAGTTGGGAGCCAATGATGGTCTCAGGGGAGTCTCCTTGGTCGAGACCAAAAAAAACCTTCAATCGATGATAGACTTGGTCAGGGCGAAAAGTCCCGATATCAAAATAATCTTGGCGGGCATGCAAATACCGCCCAACATGGGGCAAGCCTATGCCATTGAGTTCGGAAGATTGTTTCCCGAACTGGCAGAGGCCAACAATGTCGATTTAATTCCCTTCCTTTTGGAAAATGTCGCCGGTAGGGCCGAATTGAACATAGAAGATGGCATACATCCTACCGCGGAGGGGCATAAAATTGTTATGGAAAACGTTTGGCAGGTTCTGGAAGAGCATCTCGTGGCGCCTAAATTGGATCAATAATCAAGCGTACTTCGGTGTTTTTTCCTTTGTCGTGAAACGCAAGGCTGCCTTTATCTTGTTTCGCTTAAATTTATAGACCTTGGCAGTTGGCCCGTGGACTATCTCCTTATCGACATGGTCCATTCCTTGCTCCCCCTTTATAGTAATGGAGTCGGATAGACCTGTACCTGCCTGTACATTAATATTAAAAAAAAGAAAGATCACTAAGGCTATAAGTTTCATCACACAAGATTTACACCCTATTAAACCTTGGCAAGCGTCCTTGTAGGAAGTAAAAATCGTCAAAACACCCCTAATTCACGACGAAATACAAATACTTCGACAAAATGACCCTATTTGTAGTCCTACAACCCATTTTGTAAGAACAGTTGGTCGTAGAAATGCTTCCCTTTATCGATATTTTACATCACAAAGTCAATAAGTGGATACTTATATATCCCTTTCCAATAGGAAAATAGGCTTATGCCGTATGTTTGAAAGTCGATAAAGGGTTGCAAGCGATATCGTACTACAAAAAGAGATCTTCCCTTAAGGGCCCCACTTTGATCGCTATGGTGTCGACACTTTATTTTAATAAAATAAAACCTAACGATTACTTGGGCATTTTATCGATAAAACTAAGAAATTATTGTACTATGGGTACGTTTTGAATAATTTGCACAAATTCTTTGAACAGGAAAATGAATTAATTTTAAAACTTCTGAATTATGAAACGCAATTGGATTACAAAGTTTGCTTTGCTTGCATTTCTTCTGGCATCGTTTGTTATGGTGCCCGTAGCGTGCAGCAGCGATGATGGTGGCGACACCCCTGAAACCGAACAGGAAGAGGAACAAGAAGAGGAAGAAGAGGAAGAGGAAGCGCCCGTCGCCGACCCTACCAATGAGAACACGACCATAAGTGCCACCGCCGCCGCCCACTCCGAAGGGGTAAGTACTTCGACGGTAACCGTTCAATTGGCCGATGCCGATGGCAATTTGTTAAGTACGAGTGGTGGAACCGTGGTCTTGGAAGTTAACGGATCGGCTGAAATTTCCGAAGTTACGGACAACGGCGACGGCACCTATACCGCGACCGTCACCGGAGAGGTAGAGGAAACGGTAACGGTTTCGGGCACCTTGAACGGTGAGGCCATCACCAGCACTGTCGATATTACCTTTAACCCGGATGAATCAAACCCTGCCCAAGAGGTCGAGCAATCGACCGAGCCCGTGGGCCCTACCCTACTTCGAATCAATTGCGGTGGTGGTGAAGTGGAATTTGACGGGGTTACATTTTTGCAAGATCAATATTTTGATGGACCTACCGAATCCTATTCCAATCCTCTTTTTACCGAAGATGATACCGACGTTGGTGTAATCTATTTGACCGAAAGAATTTCGGACAACACCAAGGTTAAAGGACCTTTTTCGTACAAAATCCCTGTTACCAACGGTACTTACACCGTGAAACTGCACTTTGCCGAAATCTATTGGGGGGTTGACAACCCTGAAGGCTTGGAAGGTGGAGAAGGAAGCAGAATCTTTAACGTTTCCATGGAGGACACCCAAATTTTCACAGGATACGACCTTTACAAAGAACTCGGAGCCGGAAAAGCCGGCACCCGTATGTACGATATCGAAGTTACCGATGGTGAATTGACCATTACCTTCGAAGCCACGGTTAACAAGCCCAAAGTCTCTGCCATAGAGGTTTTAGGAAACGGGACCATTGATCCTACCGAATAAAACTAGTAAACCCTTAACTTTAGGCCTTCAAAGCGCATGCTCTGAAGGCCTTTTTTCTTTTTGGCGTAAGGAAAGGCATAAAAGCCATACTAATTCGAAGAAAATCAAATCTATTATGCATCAAACCGTTCTCATAATCCTTTCTCTTTTATTGGGTACCTCATGCCAATCGAATACCAAAAACGAGCGTGCTGCCCGAAACTCCCCGGACAAAGAGGAAATTGTCAAACCGGAAGAGCAAGAGCTCCAAAAATACGAAACGGCCTATTTTGCCAGTGGGTGTTTTTGGTGTGTAGAGGCCATATTCGAAAGTGTAAAGGGAGTCAAGGAAGTGGTTTCGGGATATTCCGGTGGAACCCAAAAAAACCCAAAATACGAACAAGTGGCCGCAGGAAAAACCAAGCATGCGGAAACGGTTCAGGTGTATTACGACCCCTCGGTAATTTCCTTTACGGCTTTGGTACAGGTATTTTTTGGCTCGCACGACCCGACCACCCTTAATCGCCAAGGTCCCGATCACGGCCCTCAATATCGGTCTATCGCGTTCTATAAGACCGAGGAAGAAAAGAAAATAATTGAAAGTTACATCAAGGCCCTTGAAGACCACGATGTTTTCAATGGTCGTACCATTACAACCCAGGTGACAAAATTCGCTTCGTTCTATAAAGCCGAGGAGTACCATCAGGATTTCGAACGAAAAAACCCGAACAATCCTTACATCAAGGCCGTATCGATTCCACGTTTGAACCGGTTTAAGGAGAACTTCAAGGACTACCTTAAAGACGACGCAAGGCATTGATTCTTAAATAAACCACTCCATAAAACAATCAACAAGGGATTGCTCTTCCTTAAAATAAACCTGAAAGGGCACCATCTTGAACGGCCCGATTACCAAGTCGCCAACAGGTTTTCTACTGTAAGTCCCCATTGTCGATGACATCGATTCGACTCCTTGGCGCGTTTGTCTTCGGCTTTATTCCCTAACGATAATCTTCCCCATTCCAATTCCCTATCAAATAGTAAGATGTTGTAAAAAACAAGTAATTTTGAACAAATTTTTAATAGAACACTCTTGAAACAGATTACGATTCAGAACGGGAACATTATTTTAATGGTACTGGATTATGGTGCCATTATTCAAAAGTTAATGCTCAAAAACGAGGATGGCAGCTATACCAATGTCGTAGTAGGCTATGATTACCCCAGTCAATATCTAAATGACACCTATTCCCTTGGGGCCTGTATCGGGCGATATGCCGGTCGGATTTCAAAAGGTTTTTCACTAGACCGTGAAACCTATCCGCTATATAACGAAAATGGGGTTCATCTTCATGGTGGCAAAGAGGGTTTCGGAAAGAAATATTGGAAATTTGAGGAGGTGAACCACGGTGAAAACCCTTATGTAAGACTTTCATACGAAAGCCCGCATTTAGAGGAGGGCTATCCCGGTAACCTTAAGACAACGGTCACCTATGTGCTAAAGGGCAAGGCATTAAGAATCATACACGAAGCAGTTACCGACCGTACCACCGTCGTAAACCTGACCAACCATTCTTATTTTCGATTGGATGCGGAAGACTCGATAAAGAACTATCGCCTCAAACTCAACTGCCCCCGTTACCTAGAGACCAAAGCCAACCTCTTGCCCACCGGAAGGGTCTTGGCGACCAAAGGCTCGCCTTTCGATTTTACTACGGTCAAGCCCATTAACGGTGTACGCTTGGATACCCCATTTGTTATCGACCCTGCTTCTACGGTAGCCGCCGAATGCCACTCGCCAAATTCGGGCATTTCGATCCAGGTGGCCACGAACCAACCTTCCATGGTCGTTTATACGCCCAAGGACTTCCCGGCCATTTGCTTCGAGACCCAAAACGTACCGGATGCCCCTAACCACGAACACTTTCCCAGCAGTGTCTTAAGGCCAAGGGAAAAATACCGGAACATATCCGAATTTCGGTTCAGCCAAAACTAAAAAGAGGTTCTGTTGCAGAACCTCTTGACCAGCCTTTAAACCGAAGAAGGCCTCTAAGCCTCTATCATCAAATTAAGCTCCACCGTAATATTATCCCTGGTAGCCTTGCTATAAGGGCAAATTTCGTGTGCCGAATTGATGAGTTTTTCACCCATCTGCTTGTCGACAGTGGGCAACCAACAATCTAAAGTGGCATCGATAAAAAAGCCATCTTCATCCTTATTGAAGCCCACCACGGCCGTTACGTTGAAATCGCCCAGGTCTTTTACCCCGTGTTCCGGGGCCACAGCCTGAAGCGCTCCAGCAAAACAAGTAGCATAAGCGGCCGCGAACAATTGCTCGGGGTTGGTCGATTTGCCATCGGTATTTCCTTCGGCATCCGGCATTTTAATATCGAGATCAATGGTCCCGTCCTCACTTTTTACATGCCCGTTTCTACCCCCGGTATTGGTGGCAGCGGTTTGAAAAATAGTCTTCATGTTCCTTATTTTTATGATTATACCATTAAGATACACCAGCAATTTTCAATTACATAAAACGAAGTATTAAATTAGTGTGAAAAACGCGGAGGATCCATCGATATTCTTGTCCAAACCCTATTATGCGACCGGCCTTACACCGTTTTTTCACTCTCCTCGAAACCCAATTGGCCCAAATTTTATTCGTATTTTCGATGGAAGGGGCGAAACCCTTTGGTCGAACACATTTTAAGACATGCATCAAGGTGATATTTTAAATGGGAACGATGTTTCGCCTGGAAAAAAAGCTAAGGTTAAACCCTCCATCAACCTATTAAAAAAGTGGATATCGAGAAGCATACCGACCCCGCCAACATCTCAAAAATCAGAAGAGGAAGAAAAACCGAACACAGTATAGACGATCTGCTCAAAGGGATTTTCAACGGCGACAAGACCATGCTCGCCAAGGCCATTACCCTTATAGAAAGTACGCGGAAGGATGATTTTGAAAAAGCGAACATCGTTTTGGAAGAATGCCTGCAACGAAAGACCGACAGCATGCGGATCGGAATTACCGGGGTGCCAGGTGTCGGAAAGAGTACCTTTATCGAAACCCTGGGAAAACTCCTTGCCCAAAAAGGGAACAAGGTGGCCGTCTTGGCCATAGACCCGACAAGCAGCAGAAACAAAGGAAGTATTTTAGGGGACAAGACCCGTATGCAGGGACTTGTCAAAGAGGCGAACGCCTTTGTTCGCCCCTCTCCCTCAAGCAAATCTTTGGGCGGGGTCGCCCGTAAAACGCGGGAGAGCATCATACTTTGCGAAGCGGCCGGATACAACGTAATACTGGTCGAAACTGTGGGCGTAGGCCAAAGCGAGGTTGCCGTACACGGTATGGTCGATTTCTTTCTTTTGTTGAAGATACCCGGAGCCGGTGACGAGCTACAGGGCATAAAGCGGGGGATTATAGAAATGGCCGATGCCATTGCAATCAACAAGGCGGATGGGAACAACCTGGAAAACGCCAAAGCGGCGGCCACCGAATTTAAAAGGGCCTTGGCCTTGTACCCGCCGAAGGAAAATGACTGGAAACCCAAGGTGCTCATCTGTTCCGCTTTTGACGACAACAGTGTTCTTAGCGTTTGGAAGACCATTGAAAGTTATATCGGAGAAGCAAGACGTACATCCTATTTTAGCCAAAAAAGAAAGGAGCAAAACAAAAACTGGCTCTATGAGAGTATTGAAGGACTATTAAAAACGGCTTTTTTCAATAATCAAAAGGTAGTTGAAAAGATGGATTTTTACACGGAGAAAGTGATTAACCAAGAAATCACCCCCTATCGGGCCGCTGAAAAACTTATCGCCCTGTCAAAGAATACCTGAAGCGATACCCTCCGCCCGATTTGGTCCTTTCCGATGTACCGTATTGATATGCACAATAGTTCGTTCTTTACGCTTTAAATCCCCCACTATGCAATAAAACCCTAAATTTGCGCAAAATCATCACGAATACATGAATCCCGTTACCGACTCCTTGCTCTCTATCGTAGTGCCCCTTTACAATGAAGCGGACAATGTTGCATTGCTCACACAAAAAATCCATGAAAGCTTGGTGGGCTACAACTATCAGATCATCTATGTGGACGATTTCTCTACCGATGGCACGCGTCAAATCGTCAACCGATTGGCCGATGACAAGGTACATTTGATTTCGCTCAAAAAAAATTACGGACAAAGCCTTGCCTTGGCGGCAGGCATCGACTATGCCGAAGGGGAGTTTATTATTACGATGGACGGAGACCTACAGAACGACCCTAGCGATATTCCGAAAATGTTGGAATATGCCGTTGGTGGTGAGTATGACCTGGTCACCGGTATACGCCAAAAGAGGAAGGATTCCCTGGTAAAAAAGATTCCCTCGAAAATTGCGAACTTTCTGGTCAGACGGGTTACCAAGCTCGATATAAAGGACAACGGATGCGCCCTTAAGGTCTTCTCGAAGGAAATTGCCAAAGACCTTAACCTCTATGGTGAAATGCACCGCTTTATCACCTTGCTTGCCTATTTGGAAGGCGCCCAGATCAAACAGGTTCCGGTCAAGCACCATGCCCGCCATGCCGGGGTATCGAAGTATGGGTTGGAGCGTGTCTTTAAGGTAATCGCCGATATGATGCTGTTGCTTTTTATCAGGAAATATTTTCAACGGCCCATTCACCTGTTCGGTATTTTTGGGGTATTGTTGATTCTTTTGGGCCTATTGATCAACATGTACCTGGTAGTCGTCAAATTCGGGTTCGGTGAAGATATCGGTACAAGGCCTTTGTTGATCTTCGGTTTGATGTTCATTCTTGCCGGCATACAATTGTTTACGATCGGCATTGTGATGGAGCTTCTAATCCGCACCTATTATGAGTCCCAGCAAAAAAGGCCCTATCGAATAAAAAAAGTATCCGTAGGTGGCAAATCGGCGTAAACAGGGGACCACCGCACTAAAATTCGCCTTTAGTGCGCTTTTGGTCTACTTGGTCTTCACCAAGGTAGACTTTAAGGAAGTGTGGGGCATTTTAAAAGGCATCGACCCCTTGTTTCTTTTGTGCGCCCTACTGTTCTTTGTCGTTTCCAAGATACTTTCGGCCTATCGCCTGAATCTCTATTTTCATGAGTTGGGCATTTTCCTCAGCCACCGAAGCAACCTAAGACTGTACCTTTTGGGAATGTTCTACAACCTTTTCCTGCCCGGGGGCATTGGGGGTGATGCCTATAAGGGCTATCTCATCAAAAAAAAATTTGAAGTAAAGACCAAAAAAATAGTATCGGTCTTGTTATTAGATCGATTGAGCGGATTGCTGCTCCTATTTGTTTATGCCTGTATTTTGGCCTTTTTCTTAGATCAACCGGTTTTCAATGCCTACAAGGCGTTGATCGCCCCTTTGGTCTTGCTTGGCATTCTCGTTTTTTGGTTGATAAACAAGCGGTTTTTCGGATTTGTTTTTCCGGTGTTCTGGTCATCGGTCGGGTACTCGGCCGGTGTACAACTGGCCCAATTGATCAGTGCTTGGTCCATACTTATGGCCTTGGACGTACCCGGCCAATGGGCCTCCTACCTCTTTGTTTTTTTGATTTCCTCCATCGTAGCGATATTGCCCCTAACGGTAGGTGGTATCGGAAGTAGGGAGGTCACCTTTTATTACTTTTCACTTTGGCTCGGACTCGAACAAGATATATCCATCACCATAAGCATGGTCTTTTTCTTGATAACTGCCTTCACCTCCTTGGGCGGAATCATCTACCACTTTAAAAAACCTGATTTGAAAAAGAACTCCTAATAGATATGCACTAAATGCATTTTACCCAAGGTTTTTTTTCGTGTAGTGGGGTTTAAAAACTTAAGGCTCAAACGTGTTATTCGAAATTGCGCGCGGGTATACTGGATGTCCCAATCAAAATCGCGGTTTTGAAGTTCGCGAATCTGGTCATCGGTAGCATAGACCCAAATATCCCTCTTGTTCTTTATGGCCTCGTAAGAGGTAATCTGCACCGGCCTTCGGTTATAGAAATCGAGTGCCCAGGTATGGTAATCACCCAATTTATAAATTTTGTCTACCGGTATCCCCATTTCGTCGACTACCTGGGCTATACTCGATCCCGCCTGATACGTAAGGAGATTAGGATAAAAATGAAGATTGAGCATACCGTTCAAAAGAAGGGAACTATACACCGAAATGGTTATTAATTTTCTTTGATAAGCCTCTCTTTTTAAACAGTAATAAACAATTACCAATAGAAAGAGTAACAGCACCAAAAGACCATAAATGTTCCTAAACTCGAAAACGAGAAAACAAATGAGCACGGTAGCAATGAAAATGACGCTCAACACAAAATACTGGATTCCCAGTAGTATTTTTACCGTTTTATCTTGATTGACCTTATAGATATAAGAGGCCGTCAACACCGCAAAAAGCGGAATTATACTATTTAAGTAATGCGGCAATTTAAACTGGGAGAAACTGGCTATCAAAAAAAAGAAGGTAATACCCCCCAAGGTTAAAAACTCGTACCCCCTTTGGTACTTGAACCTTGATTTGAAAAGGGCCTTGATATGCTTTGCATAGGCCCCTATCCCCAGAAAGGTCCACGGCAGGAAAACCCATAAATAGGTATGGAAAAAGAAAAAGTAGTCGCTGCTATTACTGCCCATTCCCTCTCCGCTCAACCTTTCGAAACTTTGTTCCCAGAAAATAAAGAATATACCGCTTCTATCGCTCTTGCCCCGTATGACCTTTTCGGGATGAAGATCAAATTGGTGGTAATAGGCATAAAGCATGGGTGCGATGGTAAGGGCAAAAACCAACAGGCCCCAAACCACTTTCCAATTGAACAATACCCTCCATCGTCTTTGATAGGCCAAATGGCTCAACAGGGCCAGGCCGATAATCAAAATTGCCAATTGTCCCTTGGTCGAAAAAGCCAGTCCCGCTCCCATGGACCCCAATAGCAAGGCCTTTAACGAACCCGTGTTCGCATAGGTGGCCAGTTGCCAAATCGATAGGATGACAAAGCCCGTCAGTACGGCATCGGTCCTGACGTCTATTGCCGCGAGAACAATGGTTTGGGCCGTCATAAAAATCAGGGCGGCGATCCGGCCTACATTTTTGTTGTACAGCAACTGCCCCAAGCCGTAGGTACTGAAGGCCCCTAGTAGGATGGCCAAGATACCCGGTATACGGTATGCCCAGTCTTGGATTCCGAAAATCAGGTACGAAAATGCGGCCAACCAATAGTGGAGGTGTGGCTTATCCAGGTATTCTTCGGTACCCTTAAAAAGATTCAAAAAATCATTTTCCTGAACCATACGCATGGCCATTACGGCAAACTGCGCGGAATCATTTTCAAAAAGGGTCACGAACATACCGGCGAGGTACACCAGAACAACCAGAAAAACTAAAGACCAATATCTAGAGTTAGATATCATAAAGGTATTTTGTCAACTGCAAATATAGCCAACTTTGTAAATAACCAGCTAAAAACCAATCCAATTAAGGCCCCCGAAACGACGTCCAGAGGAAAATGGACGCCGATATAAATGCGGCTATATGAGACCAAAAACGCCCAAAATACCAAGAAAATTCCTATATGACGCAGTTTTGGCTTCAACAAAAAAGTAAAGAAAAGGGTTACGGCAAAATTATTGGCCGCATGGGCCGAAAAATATCCGAATTTACCTCCGCACGAATTTTTGACCAGTCTTACGAGGCCATCCAGCTCCGGATCGTAACAAGGTCTGAGGCGCTGAACCCCATACTTAAAAAAGTTTGACAATTGGTCGGTAACCAAAATCATAAGGGCTACCGTAACCACCACGAGCAAGGTCTTTTTAAAGCCCCAGTACCTGTACGTCAATACCAAAAGCGTCAGGTAGATGGGTATGGCGGTAAATTTGTTCGTTACGAACATCCAAAAATCGTCCCATGCGGGCGTACCCAGGTTGTTCAGGTAAAGAAAAAGTTCCTTATCGTATTCTATCAAGCCTTCCCACATACCTTACTCTTCGTACCTTGCGATTTCCCTATCATAGAAGGCATTGGCCTGCTCAATAAGGTTTTCGGCCTCGACCTCCAACTCTTTTTCATCCTCTTTGGAAAAGTCTTCCAGCCACTCTACCTCATCGTTTTCAAGGTTAATGATAAACCTGGGATATTCGGTATGGATGATGAATATCGCGGTTGGGTAATCCGTATTGTCGCCTAATAAAAATTTTGGAAACTCCATTTTGTCTTTGATAAAAATTAGGGTACTCGGGGCATGGTTTGTTTCGATGCCCCATCAATCAATTTTTTTGTCAGATAATTAAACCGAAGATACAACATAATACCCGATGCGGTCAGCCCCACCAACAGACCCACCCATATGCCCGTACTTCCCAATCGGGTATACAAACCCAGATAGAAAGAGATCGGAAAACCGATAGCCCAATAGGCGACAAAGGTAATCAAGGTCGGCATCTTCACGTCTTGCATGCCCCGCAAGGCCCCCAACACTACCACCTGAAGACCGTCGGATATTTGAAAAAAAGCGGCGACCAGCAGTAACTGGGCCGCCAAGGCTACCACCTGCATGTTATCGGCCATATGGGCCGCATCGTCAACATCGAGATAGAGGGTCGGAAACCAATGGCGTCCCACCAAAAAAAGGAGGGCAAAAACGATTTCGAGCAAGAAGGTCAATAAAAATATCGATTGGCCGATGCGTCTAAGTTCCGTAAAATTACGAAGCCCTTTTTGGTTGCCGACACGGATCATGGCGGCGACCCCCAGGCCCATACCGAACATAAAGGTCATACTGCTCAGGTTGAGCGCAATTTGATTGGCGGCCTGGGCATTTTTTCCCAATACGCCACTAAGCCAGACCGCCGCTGTAAAGATAGCCACTTCGAAGAGCATTTGTAACGCTGACGGAAACCCTAGGTTTATGATCTTTTTAACCACCTTTCGCTCCAAGTTGCCAAAATCGAAACCGGTAACATAATCGTGAAACTTCTTCTTGCTCCTTAACAGGAACCAAAGGTAGCCGACCATGACAAAGCGCGATACCAAGGTACCGATGGCGGCACCGACAACACCCATTTTGGGAAAGCCCAAGGCCCCAAAAATAAAGACGTAGTTCAACGAAATGTTGACCACATTGGCAATTACCGTGGCATACATGGGATACCTGGTCTGGGAAAGTCCTTCCGAAAATTGTTTGAAGGCCTGAAAAACAATCAAGGGCACCAAGGAGAAGGCGACCAGATCGAGGTAAGGCATGGCCAGCTCCACCACTTCGATAGGCTGTTCCATTTTATACATCAAGGGCTTGGCCAAAAGAATGACCCCGAAAAGCGATAGGCCCAATACGGTACACAAGGCCAATCCGTGCTTTAGGGCCTTCTTTCCGTCGGCTTTGTTCCCGGCGCCATCGGCCTCCGCTACCAAAGGCGTGATGGCCGTAGAAAAACCGATACCTATCGACATGGCGATAAAGACAAAACTGTTACCCAATGATACGGCGGCCAGTTCCGCCGTGCCCAACTGGCCTACCATGATATTATCGGCCAACTGCACAAAGGTATGGCCCAGCATACCCATGATTACGGGAACCGAAAGTTTTATATTGTACTTGAACTCTTTGGTGTATTTTTTTAACAAGGCTGCAAAAGGAAGTTTAAAGGTTGGTCGTTTAAAATCGTAAGTAATTCTTCAGGTGGTCACACTAGATATTTGCTTGTCCCTTTTTGGCCTCCTCCCAAAACACGTCCATTTCGGCCAATGTCATTTCCTTTAAGCTTTTGCCCATCTCCTTGGCTTTCCCTTCAAGGTAACCGAACCTTGCCATGAATTTTTTATTGGTACGCTCCAAGGCATTTTCAGGGTCGATCTTTAAAAAACGGGCATAATTGACCATGGCGAATAGCACGTCGCCAAACTCCTCCTCCATTCTGGGCTTATCCCCCGCAGCTACCTCATCCCTAAACTCGGCCAGTTCTTCCTGAACCTTATCCCAAACCTGCTCGGGCCTTTCCCAATCAAAACCAACCCCGGCCACCTTGTCTTGAATTCGGTTGGCCTTGACAAGCGACGGCAGCCCCTTGGGCACACCTTCCAAAACACTCTTCTTGCCTTCCTTGAGCTTTATATTCTCCCAATTTCTTTTTACATCCTCCTCATTTTCGACCTTAACATCGCCGTAAATGTGGGGGTGACGGTTAATGAGCTTTTCGCAAACGGAATTGCAGACGTCGGCAATGTCGAAATCTTCGGTCTCAGACCCTATCTTCGAATAGAAAACGATATGTAACAGCACATCCCCCAATTCCTTTTTTACCTCTTCGAGGTCGTTGTCCAATATAGCGTCGCCCAGTTCATAGGTTTCCTCTATGGTCAAATGCCGCAAGGTCTGCATGGTCTGTTTTTTATCCCACGGACATTGCTCTCGAAGTTCGTCCATTATGGTCAGTAGACGATCGAAGGCCCGAAGTTGCTTTTCCCTAGAATTCATTACCTAAATTTTGGTGCAAAAGTAAGCATCTCCCCTAGGCTATTCTAACCAGATCCCCATAAAATAATCGAGGGCCGTGCAAAAGGGCACCAACAAAGCAGAGCTTCCGTTCCACTGGCACCAGACTTTAACCATGAGCTTAAGGGTATTCGTTCAATTTCACTATCTTAATCCCATAAAAGAATTCTGGATGACCACACGAAGACAATTTGTTCGGCAAAGTTCCATGGCCCTTACCGGCACCCTTCTGCTCCCTTCTTTTTCATTTAAGGAAGTGGACCGCCCCGAGTACGGGGTGCAACTGTACACCTTTAGGGACGCCATGCTAAAGGATGCCAGAACCACCTTGAAACAAATCGCCGACCTGGGCATTAAAAAGATAGAATCGGCACGCAGTAAAAAAGGACTTTACTACGGTCTTGCCCCAAAGGAAATGAAGAAGGTATGCGAAGACCTGGGCATGAAATTGACCAGTGGCCATGTAGCCTTGGACGACGACTTCGAAACCACCATGGAACAGGCCTTGGCGTCGGGGCAACCCTACCTTATCTGCTCGTCCCTGCCCAGTAAGGGCCAAACCGTAGACAACTATAAAAAAGTGGCCGAAGCCTTTAACAAAGCGGGTAAGGCCTGTAAGGAATTGGGTCTCAAATTCGGATATCACAATCACGGATATGAGTTCGAATCGCAAAACGGGCAGGTTCTTTACGATGTGTTGATGGATGAAACCGACCCCGAACTTGTTCATATGGAGCTCGACCTCGGTTGGGTCGTCGTGGCGGGTAAGGACCCCTTGGATTATTTCGAAAAGTATCCCGGGCGCTTTCCGCTTTGGCATTTAAAGGATATGGACATGCACGAAAAAGAAAGTACCGAATTCGGTAAGGGAGGGCTCGATATCAAAAACATGTTGGCCCACCGCAAAGAATCGGGGGTCGAGCATATTTTTATCGAGCAGGAGGAATATGCCAATACACCACTCGAGAGTATGCAACACAATATGCGCTTTCTCAAAGGAATTTGAGAAGGGCGATAACCCATTTTCTGAAAAGCTTAAACTATGAGAAACAATTTAAAAACATGGGCCGGGGTACTTGCCATCGGCCTCTTGTCGAACCCCTTATGCAAGGCCCAGCAATTGCCCGACGACATCGTTGCCCAAGGTGCCGAACTTACCTTGGTGGCCGATACCTATAAATTTACCGAAGGCCCAGCCGTCGATAAAAACGGGGACGTTTATTTCACCGACCAGCCCAACGACCGAATCGTCAAATGGGATGCCAAAACCAATACCGTTTCCGACTATATGAAACCTTCGGGGCGATCTAACGGACTTTATTTCGACCACCAGGGCAACCTATTGGCCGCTGCGGACGAGAAAAATGAACTTTGGCGCATTGCCCCCGACAAAACGGTTACCGTGGTACTCGATAACTTCGAAGAAAAAAAACTGAACGGGCCCAACGACCTTTGGGTCGACGGCAAGGGCGGAATCTATTTTACCGACCCCTTTTACAAACGTCCTTGGTGGGAACACACCGAGCCACAGCAACCGGCAAGGCGGGTATACTATTTGGCCCCGAACAGTTCGACCCCCAGAATTGTAATCGACGACAACTACGACCAACCCAACGGCATTATCGGATCGCCCGATGGCAAGACCCTCTACGTATCCGATAACGGCAAAAAAAAGGTCTATGTCTATACCATAGAAAAAGACGGCAACCTCAGCAATAAAAAACTATTTGCCGATATGGGAAGCGACGGTATGACCCTGGACCACCTAGGCAATGTCTACCTTACCGGTGACGGGGTAACCGTCTTTAACCCGAAAGGAGAAAAGGTCAAACATATCCCGGTGCCCGAAAAATGGACGGCCAACGTAACCTTTGGGGGGCCCGACCAGAACATCTTGTTCATTACGGCCATGGACTCGGTCTATACTTTGGAAATGGCCGTGCACGGAGTACGGTGGTAACGACCAAGCGTATGCCCTGAAGTGAAAATAGGGCCTAGCCCTCCGTTGGTAAAACCGTACGACCAGTGCCTTTTCAGGCCTCAGAAGCCCTGCCCAAGAAGGTATTTCCGTTCCTTGGGTGGATTTTGGCACGAAAGGTCGACGAGGCCTTTTAAAACAGAAAAGGGTATTCAAGTAAAAATTCCGCGCATATTACCAGTGACTTTCATAGACGGCCGTGAGTATTTCGACCAATTTATCTTCGGAAACCGGCTTGACGACATATCCGGTCAGTTCTTCAAATTCCTTGGCGCGCTCCTTGTCCCTTTCCCGCTCCGACGAGGTAACCAGGTAAATATGCACCTTGTCGGTTATCTTGCCCTTCAGTTTCCTGAATTCCTTTAAAAAACCCCAACCGTCCAAGAATGGCATGTTTACGTCCAAAAGAATAACCCCGGGCATTTCCACCTGTTCTTTGATACACTCACCGATATAGTTGAGAGCCTGCTCCCCATCGGTAAACGATTTAACGGTCAAATTATCCGATATCCCATCGATTAGACGTTCTGTCAAGTAGAGATATATCTCATCGTCGTCTACAAGTAGAATACTAGCTTTTTTCATTATTTAATTGGTTTTAATTGCTGATTATAATCCTATAACTTAAAAAACAGATCGTTAGCCCAGCAGAAAACAATACATATTAAGTATTAAGTTAAAAATTAATCTGGAATATTGATCCTTTTCCTACAATACTTTTAATACTAATGGTAGCATTTATGGCTTCTAGCTGGGTTTTTACCAAAAAAAGTCCCATCCCTTTTCCTGAAATACTTCTATGAAACCGTTTATATAACTTGAATACATCTTCCCCATAACGGTCCATATCTATCCCCAAACCATTGTCCTCGACAAACAATACCTTGCGGCCATTTTCGAAGCCGCTTCGAAAAATAAGGTAGGAGGCCACATCGGGTCTTCTAAAACGTATGGCATTGGAAATCAAATTGTGAAAAATACTTTGCAGGCAATATCTCGATGAAGTGATGGTCTTCCATTCCTCCAGCTCGTAAACTATCTCAAAATTTTCCTTGCCCGACATAATTTCCGGAAATTCGTTTTTCATTCCTTGCAGCAGGGCATAGATGTTCACCTCTTGAAGATGGGGCTCTTTTTGGTCTACCACGGCAATGTATTCCTTAATGTCTTCCGTAAGGCAACTAATGCTATCGGAGAGTTTATGCAGTTTGGGAAGGAGGCTTTTTACGTTTTCGGGATCTTTTTCCTTTTTTATGATATCTACGATAAGCGACATACTGGTTACCGGTGATCGAAGATTATGGGAGATGAGATAACTAAATTGTTCGAGTTGCTCGTTTCTGATATTTAGGCGCCGGTTGGTCCGCCTGACGAGCTCATTTATGGTTTTAAGACTTTTTTGGTTGTGCAACAGGGCCTTGTTTTTTTCCTTTAACTGCCCGTACAGGTCTTTTTTCTGGGTCTGATACTTAACATAGCCATACGAGATGCCTGCCAGGGTAAGAATGGAAATTAATTGAAGCACGATAAAATTCTGATACAAAGGCCATAGGCCCATCTGGATCTGATTTGCCGGCAACTCCCTGACAATGGCCCATTGGGTTTCGTTGACAATACGATCGGGCTTCGAATACAGGCCGCTTTGTATCAGGTATCCGTTGTTCATTCGAACATTCGAATAGCTCCACACACTACCGTTTTCATAGAAAGTGGTATCCCTTCTATTTTGAATCCCGACCACCCCGACATCCGAGAGGTTTTGCAGGGCTTCCGTGTTGTCCCTAACCTCATAAGGCGGTAAATCACCGCCCATGCTCGAGGCAACGACGTTTAACTCAGAATCGACCAAATAGGTCTTACCATACTGCGGAAACTTCGTCAGATAGTCAAGTATATCCTTTACCCTAAAATTGATGACCACCAAACCCACCTTGGTATCCAAGGAATCGTAAATAGGGGCCACCGCGCGAAGTACAGGTTTAAACGGTCTCTCTATTTCATTGTTCTCGCGATTTAAGTTGATGCGCGACAGGTAAACCTCTCCTTTTTTAAGGTTCAAGCCCCGGAGGACATAATCACTATCAACCTTGTTCTGCAAGGAAGAAAGTTCCATCTTCCGCCCAAAATTGCTCTGATACCTCAATCGTTCTTCTCCACTCAGGTCTATGATCCGAAATTGATCGTAAAAGCCGATATTTTTGATTACCTCTATATAAGGATGAATAAAATCCGCATGTCCTTCATTGGTTTCGAAACCCACGGGATAAACTATGCCCGACCAATAGTTGATGTTATGTATCAGATAATGGCAGACATCGCTCAAAAAAGTGGTCTTCTGCATTGAAACAAGGGCCTCCTTAGCTACAAAATCGGCAATTCTCTCCCTTCGCTGCCCAATTAACATTAATAGGGAAATGAGCAATAAAGGAATATAAAGCAATAAAAAGTTGTTGAAATACTTTTTCCACATAAAGTTTTGGGCTGGTAAAAACACGTTGGAATCCTATTATTTATGGAGGGGCAAAACACTAAAATAATAGAATACCTAAACTAAAATACACCTTTTTCTTACTAACAAATGTTAACATTAAGTAAAATTGCAGTGTTATCGATAACACTACTCCCTTCGATTACAGCCACTTGTAGCGACCCGACCGCCCCATTTTGCAAAAGAGCCTCCTTTAGGCCAAATATCAAGGGAGAGCCACGGTCAACATAAACTGGATTACTTTGAAAAAGCATACAATTCAAGGTATTATCACTATTTTTAAGAGGAATTAATAATTATTGATCGTAAACAGTTTATAACCGACCGGCTATGAAAAATGTATTTGACCCCGAGGTATCCAAAGAACTCATTTCGCGGATAAACTCCCTTACCCCGGACACTTCCAACCAATGGGGCCGGATGAACGTCGGCCAAATGTTGGCCCATTGCAACGTGACCTACGACCTGGTATATACCGATAAATACCCCAAGCCCAAGGGTTTTAAAAAATTTATGATAAAACTATTGGCCAAGAAGGTAGTTACCGGCCCAAAACCATACAAGAAAAACATGCGCACATCCCCCTTGTTTTTAATCACTGATGAAAGAAGCTTTGAAACTGAAAAACAACGGCTGATCCAATATATCGACAAAACCCAAAAATTAGGGGCCACACACTTTCACAATAAAGAATCGCACGCTTTCGGCCCCCTTACGACCTCCGAATGGAACGTTCTTTTTTACAAGCATCTCGACCACCATTTACGCCAGTTTGGTAGCTAGGGCCATAGCGTTGTCCGGTCGGTTCCGCTTTCGACTTCATCGATTAGGTCGTTTATGTTCCCTTGCTTCCTAGCCCTCGGAATCGCTGGGCTTTCCCGACCACCACAACCGTCCGCCGTGCAGTATCCTTTAGCTTAAACCCTGCCTTGGACACTTAATTTTTCCCTAGCCGATCAGAAATGATCCAATCACCACCCAATTCCATCATATTAAACAATTCACAAAAAAAGTCCATTAAAATTGTATCTTTCGCAGTAAAACCCGAGTTCATACCTTCTTGAACCCTGTAGCGAACATAATGGCAATAATCATTACTAATCAATTAAACCAACCCGACTATGACCGTTTATATCTTTGAATTTATCGGAACCTGCCTACTGATCCTTTTGGGCAATGGCGTTGTCGCCAATCTTGTTCTCAAAGACACCAAGGGATCCAGTACCGGCTGGGTGGGCATTTCGTTGGCCTGGGGCATAGCCGTTTTTGTCGGCGTCTTCGTTAGTGCCGATATTAGCGGCGCCCATTTAAACCCTGCCGTGACCGTAGGTTTGGCAACCGCAGGAAAATTCGCATGGCATTTGGTTCCCGGCTATATTGTTGCCCAAATACTGGGCGCTATGATGGGCAACCTTTTAGTTTGGCTTAACTATAAAAAGCACTACGATGCCACGCAAGACCAGGCAGCCATCCTTGCCACCTTTAGCACCTCGCCCGCCATTCGAAGTCCGTTCTGGAACCTGGCAACCGAAGTTATCGGTACTTTCACCTTGGTATTCGCAGTTTTCTATATCGCCGGGGGAACCGTCTCCGACCAACCCATATCACTGGGGTCGATAGATGCCTTGCCCGTGGCCTTGTTGGTAATGGGGATAGGTTTCGGACTTGGAGGCCCTACCGGATATGCCATTAACCCCGCCCGTGATTTCGGCCCAAGGTTAATGCATGCCCTCTTGCCGCTCAAAGGAAAGGGTGGCAGCGACTGGTCCTATGCCTGGATACCCATAATAGGCCCCTTTCTTGGAGGTTTTTTGGCGGCGATCACTTATCTTTTGATCGGAATTTAACCATAGAGCAAATGAAATATTTAACCACATTACTGATATCCATGGCCGCAATCCTGCCAGCCCTATCACAAGAAATCGTAGAGGTTCCCTATAAGAAAGCGGAAACCCTAACCTGGGAAACCGACGAACGGCAATACCATTCCGAAATTTGGGATACCGAGGTGGTAACCAATGTAGCAACACCGACCATGGAAGTCTTCAGGCCCAAAACCCCCAATGGTACGGCCCTTATTATCGCACCCGGGGGAGGCTTATATGCCCTGAGCATTGAAAGCGAAGGCAACCTAGTGGCCAAATGGCTAGCCCAAAGAGGCATTACGGCCTTTGTTCTAAAATACCGCCTCGTGCCTACCGGAAAGGATGCCGTAAAGGAAATAACGGACGAAGGCGCCAACAACCCGGCAAAAATAGGACAGCGCATCAAACCCGTCTTACCCTTATCCATCGCCGATGGACTATCGGCCGTTGCCTATGTAAGGGAAAACGCCGATAAGTATGGAATAGATGCTTCCAAAATCGGTTTTATGGGATTCTCAGCGGGCGGCGCCGTGACCATGGGCGTGGCCTATTATGCAAAAAACATCGATAAGCCCGACTTTATAGTGCCCGTTTACCCGTGGACTTCCGCATTACCGGTACAGGAGGCCCCGACCAACGCACCCAAAATGCTGGTAATCTGTGCCAGTGACGACCCCTTGGGCCTCGCCAAGGGCAGTATCGAACTTTACAATTCGTGGCTTGGCAAAGGTTACCTACCGGAACTGCACATGTATTCGAAGGGTGGACACGGATTCGGAATGAAGCCACAAGGCCTACCTTCAGACAATTGGATCCAAAGGTTTTATGAGTGGGCCCTTACCGAAAAAATCGTTTCCGTAAACAACTAGGGCACAGTCCGGCTTCTCGTCAAGGCATAGCCAGGTCACTTGAAGAAAGGCACGTCTTTGTCGGCGTATTTTTTCATTCCCTCCTCGTTGATCTCGACCCCTATGCCCGGTTTCTCGGAGAGTTTGATAAAACCGTTTTCCACCATTTCCCCATCGAAGCTTATGATTTCCTTGTACATGGGGTTTTTGTGGAAATAGATCTGCCACTCCAGTATCATAAAATTGGGTACCGAGGCACATACGTGGCACGAGGCCATCGCCCCTAAATAAGAGGCTACCATATGGGGCGCAAAGGGCACGTAGTACAAATTGGCCAAGTTGGCGATGCGCTGGGCCTCGCCCAGGCCACCGGCTTTCTGTAAATCGGGCATAATAATATCAACGGCACCGTTTTCCAACAAAGGCCTAAAGCCATGGGCCAAATAATGGTTCTCCCCAGCACATATCGGTGTACTGGTCGACTCGGTAATTTTTTTATAGGCGTCCACATTTTCAGCGGGGATGGGTTCTTCGAGCCACATCATATTCAAGGGTTCGAGCATCTTTGCCACCTTTTCCCCGGTAGGGGCGTCGTACTTACCGTGCATATCCGCACAGATGTCGATATTAGGGCCAATGGCCTCCCTTGTAGCGGCCATCTGATCGTACATCCGTTGGATCTCGGCTGGGTTGGCCGTCCAGTTATAGGCATCGTACTTATTGGGGTCGTTGGCTTGGTCGAGATCGAACTTGACGGCGGTAAACCCCATATCCACGGCCTCCTTCGCACTGGCGGCAAAATCTTCCGGTTGGGGCAATTTGTTTTGATACAGGGCGGTATCCATATAGACCCTGATCCTATCCCTAAATTTCCCTCCCAAAAGCTGGTAAACGGGGAGGTTTAAAGCCTTTCCGGCCAAATCCCACAAAGCGGTTTCGACCGCCGTCAAAACCGCGACGAACATTCCCGCTTGGGCGCCTTCAAAGAAACCGCTCCGTCGGATATCCTCAAAAAGGCGATGTACATTAAGGGGGTTTTTACCCTTCAACCGCTCCCCGAATTTTTTTACCAAGTGATACGTGCCTGGGGTGGCATCTACCCCTTCGCCGTGGCCAACAATATCTTGATTGCTGTAGATTTTTACAAAGAGACTGTGCCCGCCGCGGATAAAACCGCACTTGATGTCGGTTATCCTCAAATCGGACGGGGCCGACATTTTCGGGGTCCGTTCGATGGCATGGGCATAGGCTTTTCCATAGTTGGCAAAAGGCAGGGCGGTCAGGGCCGATGTGGCCATCGCCTTGGACAAAAAGGCTCTTCTTGAATTTTTCATAATCGACACGTTTATTTGGATGGTTCACATTTACTACGTAGTAAAAATGACATAACCCTAAAAAACACGATTGTTTTTTAAGAAATCAAAACCAAAAACCTACCATGTTCTGGTTTTCAGCAGTTCCTTAATTTGTTCCTTGGGTACAGGCAACGCATCGATATGGGCATTCAGCCACTCTGAAAAGTCTTTTTCTATTTCGTCCGACCACCGCGAATCGATCTGGCCGGGCGTATATTTTTGCTCGCGAAGCCTTTGATGCCCGAACATATCGCGAAGCCTTACAATTTCGGAGGTCTTGACCACCTTTTCGGCCAAATGCGGGGGAATGAAGATAACGCCCCCATCTCGGCCCAAGACGACATCGCCCGGCATAACCGTGGCCATTCCTATCCTTGTGGGTGTATTTATCCCCACCAAGGTGGTATTGAGCGCGCCATTCGGATCGTTCAAGTGGTGCGAGGGGTGATAGCTGCGGAAGAAGGAGGTAAAACCACCTATTTCCTTAAGGCCGTCAATATCCCTGATCGCACCGTCGTAAACTATTCCGTTACCGGTCTTGGCGTAGATCGAATTGCCAAGGTTGTCGCCGATAGTGGGTCCGTCTACATGGGCCCCGAACTGATCGACCACGTACACATCGCCCTTCTGCAACAAATCTATCGTCCATGCGTTTTGCGATTTGACGCGCCCGTCTTCCTTGTGCCCCCTTTCGTCGATTACGCGATGGATGTCGGGCCTGCCCGGAACAAAAACGGCCGTTACCGCCCGACCGACCAGTACGCTGTCCGGATTGATCGTCTGCCAATTTTCGGCATATTGGTACTTGAAATTTTCTCCCTTGAGTACGGCCCAGGCCTCTTCGAGGGTAACGCCCTTCATTCGCTCCAAAATGGAACCGGGTACCTTGGGGCGACCGTCCCCAAAGCGTTCCCCCTTCCATTCGGGCGTCAAAAAGATCAGTTCTTCCTTGGTAATCTGTTGTGCGGTGGCAGCAAGTGCAAAGCCCAGCATAAAAGCGAGAAGCACCGCCAATTTAGAATGCAGTTTCATATAAAGTGGTTTAGGTTTGTTGAAAATATACCGTTGGGCTTACCATCCATAGCGATCAAGCACTGGTAAGTTTATTACGTAAGTCAAGGCCCCTACCCTAAGAATACTTTGAACACAGATAAATAAAAACTAACTTGTGTCACTTAAAAATACCCTATGAAATACATTCTGCCCTTCCTTCTTTTTTTTGTTTCCCTTTTAGGCACGGCACAAGACCCACTGCGGTTTAAGGAACAAGTGGATGCCATTGAAAAGAAGTACGATGCCCTATGGGACCCATCGAAGGAAACCATCGTATTTACCGGAAGTTCCAGTATTCGCATGTGGAAGGACGTGCAAGAGCGCTTTCCGAACCACCAGATCATCAACTCGGGTTTTGGAGGTTCGCAGGCATCGGACCTATTGTATTTTTTAGAAAACCTAGTTTTACGGTACGGGCCCAAAAAAGTTTTTATCTATGAGGGCGACAATGATATTTCGGCCAAGAAAAGACCGAACGAGATCATAGATACGACCCAAGAGATCATTGCCTTGGTCAGGGCACAAAATCCCTCGACCCAAATCGTCCTGATTTCGGCCAAGCCCAGTATCGCCCGTTGGAAATTGAAGGGCAAATACAAAAGACTCAATAGAAAATTCAAGCGCTTGTCAAAAAAAGACAGCTTGCTCGACTACGCCGATGTTTGGACACCCATGTTGGACGGGCGTAAATTAAAACGCGATATCTTTATAGAGGACGGCCTGCATATGAACACCAAAGGCTACGATATCTGGTTCAAGGTAATGCAGGCGTTTGTTGAAAACTAAGGTCTGCCCCCCGTATGTATCCAACACCCCAATATAAATCTAATTCAAAGACCAAATGAAATCAAACCTTTTCAAAAGCCTTCTCATCTGCCTCGGCCTTGTGGCCTTTTTGTCTTGCGAAGCCGAAAAAAAGAAACGCGTCCTCAACCTGCCAAAATCAAATCTGGCCATGGAGAATATGATTCCCATGCCCAAAAAGGTAGTCGCTACCGAAAATGCTTTTGCCCTAGACCAATTTACGGCCATTTACACCTCTGAAAATGCCGACGGTTTTCAGGAAATAGGACAGTTTCTCGCCAAGAAGCTAAAAGGAAAAACCGGTTTGGACATACCGGTAAACGTAGACGAAGTACCCAACATGGAAGGCGTTATTTACATCGGCCAATCGGACAGTTTAGAACTTAAGGCCCCGGAAGCCTATCAGTTGTACGTAACACCGGACTCCGTCATTCTCAATTCGAACACGGCCGAAGGTGCCTTTAGAGGGGTACAGACCTTAAGGCAGATCATTCCCGAAACAAGCCTTGACACCGTAGCGGAATATAAGGTTTGGCCCATACCAACGGGCAAGATCATCGACAACCCCGTTTTTGAATATCGCGGGAGCATGCTCGATGTTGCCCGCCACTTTTTTAGTGTAGAGGACGTAAAAAAATATATAGACCTGCTCGCCTACTACAAGTACAACGTGCTTCATTTGCACTTGACCGACGACCAAGGTTGGCGCATAGAAATAAAATCGTGGCCAAAACTCACCGAAATAGGTGGAAGCACCGAAGTGGGCGGCGAATCGGGCGGGTTTTTCACCCAAGAAGAATACACCGATATAGTCAATTATGCGGCGGAGCGCTACATAACCATTATTCCCGAGGTCGATATGCCCGGCCACACCAATGCCGCCTCGGTCTCTTACCCCTTTTTGAA
This sequence comes from Pseudozobellia thermophila, assembly GCF_900141855.1. GTDB lineage: Bacteria > Bacteroidota > Bacteroidia > Flavobacteriales > Flavobacteriaceae > Pseudozobellia > Pseudozobellia thermophila. Next base: position 279,288 of record NZ_FQYU01000003.1, on the reverse strand, counting down.
CGGAAACGGAAAGAAGGTCGAACTATATGAGGGCACCCAGGTAGGCTTTAGCACCTTCGACACCCGAAAAGATAGCGTTTACGCCTTTATCGACGATGTGGTAAGGGAAATTTCGGCCATTACTCCCGGGCCCTATTTTCATATCGGTGGAGACGAAAGCCATGTAACCAAGAAGGAAGACTACATCTATTTTGTGGAACGGGTCGAGAAAATAGTAAAGAAATACGGCAAGCGTATGATCGGGTGGGACGAGATCGTTACCGCCGATGTCGATTCAGAATCGATAGCCCAATTTTGGGCCAGCAAGGAAAACGCCGACCTGGCCGTTAAGAAGGGAATGAAAATAATAATGTCGCCGGCTAAAAAAGCCTACCTGGATATGCAGTACGATTCGCTATCAAAACACGGCTTGCACTGGGCGGCCTACATCCCCACCGATTCGGCCTATATCTGGACCCCCGAGGAATATGAAGGTATCCCTGTCGAAAACATTTTGGGCATAGAGGCCCCTTTGTGGTCGGAGACCGTGAGCAATATCGATGAAGTCGAGTATCTCGCCTTTCCCCGTGCCATCGGCTATTCCGAACTGAGTTGGTCGACTCCCGAGAACCGAGATTGGGAAAGTTACAAAGTACGATTGGCCAACCAAGCCCCGTTCCTGGACCGAATGGATGTCAAGTACTACCCTTCCCCTTTGATCGATTGGAAGAAAAGCAAATACACCTACAAAGAGATCAAAAAAGATTAATTACATGAAACTGAAAGTTGGCCTGGTGCAAGAGAGTCCCGTATTTTTCGACAAGGAAAAGACCTTGGAAAAAATGGAGGTTCTTGTGCGCCGATACGCCGACGAAGGCTGCCGGTTGCTCATGTTTCCCGAATCGTTTATCCCCGGCTACCCCAGGGGCTTTTCGTTCGGCACAAGGGTAGGAAGCAGGACCGACCAAGGGCGTCAACTTTACTCCGATTACCGCAACAACAGCATCGACCTAAAGGGCCCTGAGGTCAAACGATTGGAAGAACTGGCGCGCGAAAAGAACATCTACCTCGTGGTGGGTATCACCGAAAAACAAGACAACCATGGCAGCCTTTACTGCTCCATGCTCTACATTTCGCCCGTAGAAGGCCTTTTGGGCGTCCATAGAAAAATTAAGCCTACGGGTGCCGAACGCGTTATTTGGGCCGAAGCCGACGGGGAATCGCTGGTCACCTTTCAAACCGAGATCGGTAGGTTGGGCGGACTCATATGCTGGGAAAACTATATGCCCTTGGCCAGAACGGCCATGTACCAAAAGGGCGTCGAAATTTATTTGGCCCCAACCGCCGATTCCCGCGACGGGTGGACGGCTACCATGCGGCACATCGCCCTCGAAGGACGTTGTTTCGTACTGGGATGCAATCAATATTTCACCAAGGGGATGTACCCCGAAAAGTACGGAAAATGGCTCGGTGAAGTACCCGAGAACCTCTGTCGCGGGGGCAGCGTAATCGTTTCGCCAAGGGGCGAGGTGCTGGCCGGCCCCCTATTCGACCGTTCCGGTGTGCTTATTGCAGAACTGGATCTCGACGAAATTGCCCGAAACAAGCTCGACTTTGACGTCGTCGGGCATTACGCACGCAACGATATATTCAGGTTCGAGGCCACCGGCCAACCCGAAACACATGTCGAAAAAGGACAAGGGCCCGTCACCGATTAGGTGAACTAAAAAAGAAGGCCCTCTTATCGAGGGCCTTATATCTTACTCTTCTTCGGAAGCTCCGTCATCCTTGGCGGAAAAATCCGTTATTCCGTTATCGTGCAGAATATTGTACCACTGAATTACCTTCTTGATATCGCTGGCGTACACCCGGTCTTCATCGTAATTGGGCAGTACTTCAAAAAAATACTCTTCCAGTTTAATTTTTTCCTCTTTATGGCCAATGGATGTCTTGCCCCCTTTTTCCTTGACCTGGATCCTTTGGAACACTTCACGCAGGGGCAGTTCTTCCTCCAGGGTATAAATGGCAATCTCCGACAGTACGCTTACGTTGCTTCGCATACCGACCGTGATGCGTTTTTTGTCCAATAAAGATTCGGCTACAAAACCTGTGCGGGTCTGTGTGACCAATTTGTAAAGGCCAGGTTTGCCGCCTATAGATAAAACTTTGTCTAAACTCATATGGAAATTTACGTTTTAGGAGGGCAAATATTATACTTTTCGATGGATTACGATAAAAATTAACGCGCTTTTTTCATAAGGGGAAAACGCATGCGGTACTCCACACTGACCTTTCCTTTGGAAATGTTGTTCAACCTACCCTTGAGCATGCGTTTCTTAAGCGCCGAAAGCTTATCGGTAAACAAAATGCCCTCGATATGGTCGTATTCGTGCTGAATCACACGGGCCAACAGGCCATCGTAGGTTTCGGTGTGTTCCTTAAAATCCTCGTCAAAATACGTGAGGGTAAGGGTCTCTTTGCGCTTTACGTCCTCCCTGATGTCGGGGATGCTCAAACATCCTTCGTTAAAGGGCCACTCATCACCGGTTTCTTCCTGTACATGTGCATTGATAAACACCTTTTTAAACCCGTTCAAACGCTCTTTTTCCTCTGCTGACAGGTCTTCATCATTGGCAAAAGGGGTTGTATCGACAACAAATATGCGTATGGGCAGCCCCACCTGCGGAGCGGCCAAACCAACGCCGCTGGCATTGTACATGGTCTCCCACATGTTGTTCAACAGTTCCTTCAGTTTCGGGTAATCCTGTGGTATGTCTTTACACATTTTACGAAGCACAGGGTCTCCGTAGGCTACAATAGGTAAAATCATTTAATCTTGTTTAAATAGTCCTGCAAAATAATGGTGGCGCTAATTTCGTCGACCAGACCCTTATTTCTGCGCTTCTTCTTTTTTAGTCCGCCTGCAACCATGCTCTGCACCGCCATTTTGGAAGTAAACCTTTCGTCTTGGCGTTCAATGGGTATCTGCGGATAGCGTTTTTGCAGTTGCACCAAGAAGGGCGCGATCAAAGCTTCCGATTGCGAGGGCGTGTTGTCCATTTGTTTGGGCTCTCCCACGATAAACCGCTCGACATCTTCGGCCTCGATATAGTTTTTAAGAAAATCGAAGAGTTCGGAGGTAGGCACCGTGGTCAGCCCGGAAGCGATCAATTGCAATTCGTCGGTCACGGCTATTCCCGTTCTTTTCTGTCCGAAATCCAATGCCAACAACCTTCCCACTCCTTCAAATTTTTTGACAAAAATAACCCATAAATTGTTATAAGAGTAAAATTGCCGCCCAAAATCATAAATGACCAATTATATTTGCAAAGCTAAAAAAGCGAACAAAAATTCAGATATACCTTACGGCTCTTGCGGAAGACCACGAATGTGCCATTGCAGCAACACGGCCGGAATATAATAACTTCAAAAAAATACGTGTACTATGACCGAGTTAAGAAAGACCATTGAAAACGCCTGGGACAACAGGGAGCTGTTAAAGGAAAAGGATACCCAAGATGCCATTCGACAAGTAATCAACCTTTTGGATCTCGGCGAGCTTCGTTGTGCCGAACCCACGGAGAACGGCTGGCAGATCAACGAGTGGGTCAAAAAAGGTGTTGTTCTCTACTTTCCCATTCAAAAAATGGAAACGCTCGAGGCCGGTATTTTTGAATACCACGATAAAATCCCATTGAAAAAAGGGTATAAGGAAAAGGGTATCCGCGTCGTGCCCCATGCCGTGGCCAGACACGGAGCCTATATTTCATCGGGCACCATTTTAATGCCAAGTTATGTGAACATCGGAGCCTACGTCGATGAGGGCACCATGGTCGATACTTGGGCAACGGTTGGCAGTTGTGCCCAGATCGGCAAGAACGTGCACCTCAGTGGGGGTGTGGGAATCGGCGGGGTATTGGAGCCCTTGCAGGCTTCGCCAGTTATCATCGAAGACAACGCCTTTATCGGTTCGCGCTGTATCGTCGTCGAGGGCGTACGGGTCGAAAAGGAGGCCGTTCTTGGCGCCAACGTCGTATTAACGGCATCTACTAAAATTATTGACGTAACCGGTGATAGCCCGATAGAAATCAAAGGTAGGGTTCCGGCACGTTCAGTTGTTATACCCGGTAGTTACACGAAAAAGTTTGCGGCCGGTGAATTTCAAGTACCCTGTGCATTGATCATCGGTACCCGAAAAGAGAGTACCAACAAGAAAACATCTTTGAACGATGCCCTACGGGAATATGATGTGGCTGTCTAATTTGTAGGAATTTTTTTTGGTTTAGTATAATTTTTTTGTTTTTTAATTGTTATTAAGAGGGTAGTATCTTAATTGGGAACGGAAACGCAACCTTTTTTGGACTTTTTAATCTACAGAGTAAAAGACCGAACCAATCCAAAATAATTATAATGCCAAAAGAAAGACAAAAATTATCGGCCCTGATCATTACCTACAATGAAATGGGATACATTGAAAGATGCATTGAGTCCGTTGAATTTGCGGACGAGATAATCGTGGTCGACTCGTACAGCACCGATGGCACCTACGAATACCTCGAAAACCATCCTAAGGTAAAGGTGATCCAGCATCCGTTCTCAAACTTCACCCATCAAAAGTCTTTCACCTTAAAACAGGCGTCGAACGATTGGGTTTTATTTTTGGATGCGGACGAGGTTGTTCCCGAACAACTGAAGAAGGAAATTATCGACACGGTGAACAGCGATACCGATTTGGCCGCATTTTGGTTCTACCGAAAGTTTATGTTTACCGATCGCCCCCTTCACTTTAGTGGCTGGCAGACCGATAAGAACTATAGGTTGTTCAGAAAAAGTAAGGCCCGGTTCTCCGATAAGAAAATAGTACACGAGACCTTGGTCGTTGATGGCTCCTCAGGGATACTTAACGAAAAACTGATCCACTATTGCTACAAGAACTACGACGACTACAAGGCTAAAATGCTCAAGTATGGCAGGTTAAAAGCCAAGGAGGACTTTTATAGGGAGAATCGGTACAACGTGCTTTCGCAAATATTCAAACCGCTTTGGAAATTCGTAAACCACTATTTGATTCGGCTGGGTATTTTAGACGGGAAAAAAGGAATAATCATCTGTTACCTAAATGCCTTAAGCGATTTTGAAAGGTACCGTGAGCTCAAAAAACTCGAAAAGAAAAACGAATTGGCCTATTATTTGGTAATGCCATAATAGGTCCATACATGCTTGTTCTTTCTTGTCTCCTTTCGTATGGCCGCATTTTTGGCAATTGATTCCGGTGTCTTGTACCCCCGCTTATGGTCGAGGTGAACACATACGGCACTGTAGCGTAATTGTTTTGATTTTATGCCGTAATTGAAAAGCCGTTCGCCGAGTTCCCTGTCCTGTCCCCCATATTGCATTCTTTCATCAAATCCGTTGACGTTCAGAATATCCTTTTTCCAACCTGATGAATTATGCCCGTTCCAACTTGCGTTGGTCGGCGTAAACGTATTGAACAAGGTAGATACAAAGCCCCTTGCCGTAAGCTTGTTGTTCTTAAAGGTCTTTGGTATGCCCTTTTCCTTTAGCCAATTGATATCGAAACAATTCTGATTTTCGATATCCGCCCGGGTAATGGCCTTGGAGATATTCATGGGCAGCATGTAATACCCTCCCGATATAAAGTAACCCGGTTCTTTGTTGATATAATGTACTTGGACGAAATCTTCCCGCGGTATACAGTCGCCATCGGTCATTATTATGTATTCGGCACTGCAGGCCAACAGCGATTTGTTGAGAATCCGTGATTTCTGAAAACCCTCATCTTCCTGCCAGACATGTATGATCTTATAGAACACGACCTCGGAGATATCTTCAATCAACTTCTTGGTCTTTGGCCCAGATCCATCATCGGCGATTATCACTTCAAAATCCTTGAAAATTTGGCAATTGAACCCATAAAGCACTTTTTCGAGCCACTCTTCGGAGTTATAGGTACTAATTATTACCGATATACTGGGAGATTCAGTTGATTTGACTTTCATGCGGCAAAAATAACAATGTTTGGTTAGATATTTCTATATTGTTACATTAAGTATAACCTATGATAAGAAAAGCATATCTTGGAATTTTAAAAAGGATGAAATTTATTGATCCAGAGCTCTATGTAAAAATATATTACGAATATTACTTTAACAAGAAATTGGATTTACATAACCCGATAACCTTCAATGAAAAAATACAATGGCTCAAGGTTTTTTACCGCCCCAAAATCTTAAACCAGCTGGTCGACAAATTTGAGGTTAGGTCCTACGTCTCTGAAAAAGTCGGGCAAGAATACTTGAACGAGCTGTTGGCTTTGGCCTCAAGTTCGGACCAAATCGATTTCGACAAACTCCCCGATCAATTTGTCGTAAAGGCGACCCATGGATGCAATTCAAATTTGGTGGTAACCGATAAACGGACATTGAATGTACTAAAGGCCAAGTTACTGTTCAAAAAATGGCTATCGAGAAACCAGTACTACCGCGGGGGTCTTGAATGGGCCTACAAAGACATCCAACCCAGATTGATTGTCGAAAGGTTCATAGAGCAAAAAAACCAATGCTCACTAAACGACTATAAATTCTATTGTTTTAACGGTACACCTACCTACGTTCAGGTCGATATGGACAGAGGACAGGAACATCTACGAAGTTTTTATAATATGGATTGGGAGCTACAGCCTTTTAACAAGGGATGTTTTCACAAGTGGAAGGATATCTGCCCTAAACCTGCCAATTTTAACACCATGATTGAAATTGCGACCAAGCTATCGGTCGGGTTTCCCTTTGTACGGGTCGACCTCTACAATGTGGAAGGAAAGACCATTTTTGGGGAAATGACCTTTTACCCCGGGGATGGGCGCCAACCCTTTACCCCGCCAGAATTTGACGAGCATATGGGAAAGTTGATCCGCCTTCCCAAAATTCCATCGGAAAACCGATTTATAACCCAAGCCTTTTCCTAACCCACAATTCGCTATTTTTGCGGAAACTACACATCCATCCCGGTCGTAAACCGGATTGATGATATAGGCTTATATATTGAAAATGGTAAAAGAAATAAATGAGGCCTGTACAACCTTACAGCAAGGCGGTCTTATTCTCTACCCCACCGATACGGTTTGGGGCATTGGCTGCGACGCCACCGACGAAGCGGCGGTTCGCAAGGTCTTCGCCCTTAAAAACAGGGAAGACAGCAAGGCCCTGATATGTTTGGTAGCCAACGATGCCATGCTCGAAAAACACGTTGAACACGTACCCGAACTGGCCTTTGACCTTATAGACCTCTCTACCAAACCCACAACCATCGTTTACGACGCGCCCGTAGGGGTGGCCAAAAACCTGATAGCCCCCGACAATACCCTTGCCATTAGGGTGGCCTCCGACAAATTCTGCAGGTATTTGATCAACAAATTCAAAAAGCCCATTGTCTCGACATCGGCCAACATATCGGGCCACCCGACGCCCAAAACTTTTGCCGAAATTTCCGATCGCATTTTAAAAGGTGTCGACTATGTGGTAAATTTGCAGCCCGAACATGTAAACCCAGTGCCCTCGGCCATAATCAAACTGGGCAATGACGGCACGGTAAAAGTCATTCGGGAGTAAAACTCATAAGCAATATCAACAGCGCATCCAAACCATATGCAAATTCAGCATATGGCACATTGCAGCAAAACCAAAATCCGATCTCTTGAACTATAAAGAAGCCCTAAAAGACCCGATTTTCAAACTCGTTTCCGATGCCGCTGAGACCTTGGGTGTTTCCTGTTATGTGATTGGCGGCTTTGTTAGGGATTACCTCCTAAAACGTGACACACCCAAGGATATCGATATCGTGGCCGTTGGAAGCGGTATCGAACTGGCGAACAAGGTGGCCTCAATGCTCGACGGAAAACCCCAGGTATCCGTTTTCAAGAATTATGGTACGGCCATGGTAAAAAACGAGGGCATCGAGCTCGAATTCGTAGGCGCACGAAAGGAAAGCTACCACAGGGACAGCAGAAAACCCATTGTCGAGGACGGTACCTTGCAGGACGACCAAAACCGAAGGGACTTTACCATCAACGCCCTGGCCCTTTCGCTGAACAAGGATGGTTTTGGCGACCTTCTCGATCCCTTCGACGGGATTTCCGATCTGGAAAGGAAAATAATCAGGACTCCCTTGGAGCCCGGAATTACCTATTCCGATGATCCCCTGAGAATGATGCGGGCCATACGCTTCGCCACGCAACTGAACTTTACCATTGAACTCAAATCGCTGCAGGCGATTACGGCCAACAAAGACCGGATCAAGATCATATCAAAAGAACGCATCGTCGACGAGCTTAATAAGATATTGGCCAGTCCCCAACCCTCAAAAGGCCTGGCCCTTCTCCATAAAACGGAACTGTTGTCCTACATCCTCCCCGAGCTGACCGCCCTGCAGGGCATCGAGGAAATCGAGGGGCAGCGCCACAAGGACAATTTTTGGCATACCTTGGAGGTAGTCGACAACATAGCGCAGACTACCGATAACCTTTGGTTACGCTGGGCCGCCTTGCTCCACGATATCGGAAAGGCCCCGACCAAAAAATTCCATAAGCGGATCGGATGGACGTTTCACGGTCATGAATTCGTAGGCTCGAAAATGGTATACAAACTTTTCAAACGCCTCAGGATGCCTTTGAACGATAAAATGAAATACGTTCAAAAAATGGTATTGATGAGCTCAAGGCCCCAAATACTTTCCGAAGACTTCGTTACCGATTCGGCCGTTCGCCGTCTGGTATACGAGGCGGGCGACCATGTCGACGACCTTATGACCCTTTGCGAGGCCGACATTACCACCAAAAATGCCAAAAAACAGAAAAAATACAAGAATAACTTCAAACTGGTGCGCCAAAAGATCAAGGAGGTAGAGGAGCGCGACCATATCCGGAATTTCCAGCCCCCCATCAGCGGTGAGGAAATTATGAAGACCTTTAACCTAAGACCTTCCAGGGAAATCGGCATCATAAAGGACGCGATCAAAGAGGCCATCCTCGAAGGCGAAATACCCAACGAATACGAGGCCGCCCAAAAATTCATGCTGGAAAAGGCGAAGGAACTAGGACTCAACAAGGCCTAATTGCCGATCAAAAGCCTCGCCTTTTCTTGAACTCTTTTACTACCCTTCAAAACTGTCCCTAGAAAGCCAATTCAATCGCCTCGCACAACCAAGGGTGATGGCAACCGGGCTCCAATGGCCCTCCGATTTCCAAAAAAAAAGTGCAAGCTCCATCGATGAGTCCACCCAATAACTTTGCCCTTATCCAGTAGCAAAAAATCGGCGTTATTTTGTCAAAATCCATATGAACCCATTTTTGTTAAAGGGTTCCTTTTTTAACAACAAAGGGAAGTTGCAAAGAGACAATGGGCCGTACCGGCGCTGCCACTTATAGCGACCCGTACGTTTTCGAAAGCCCCTCATTAGAAATAGCCGCCAGCACCAAGGCTTCAGCAAAGCTGATCTTTATTTCTTTGATGCCCCGAGGGGCGGATCCGGTGTATACCGCCAACCCATACATGCCGCTAAACCGGCAAAAACCTGTAAACCATAGTGGTCCGGGGGCCATCCCGGAAATACCGCTATCGCGAGGTAAAATTGTACCCGCTTTACGATTCTTGTGGGAGATAGAAGGGTCTGTAAAGGGCCGGTTGCAGGAAAGATGTGCCGCAACCGTTTTTTTGGCAACTTACAACGGCCCCCAAAGAACACGATAATACCAGAAGTTATGTATGTGCAGATTTTATTGGCATAAAAACCCGTTTACCATAATTCCGCTTTAAAAGGTATCATTGTTTCAACCAGTCGAGTACTTCCTGCGGTTTTACATACCTCACTTTTTTGTTGCTAAAGGTATAATCCGTATTAACGCTGCAATCGTAATCTGGCCGATACTCTAAATCCAATGTAGTGTCATCGGACATTTTAAGAATCATAGAGCCCAAAATAGTAGACGTATTTTTGTATTTTAGGTCATAACAATAGGTATTGCCGTCCGACTTAACGTCTTCAAACTTCCGGTTGACGACTCCCGTATTTTGAACATCAAAATAGTATACACCACTCGACAAGCCCGTAAGGGAATTGCTAATGGAGAAGACGGGGAACTCGGGTTGAATATTATCCTTTACCAGCGCTACCTGCATATCCTCTGGATAAAGCGGTAAGCCTTGTTTTTTCCAAATACCGCTTGCCGTATTGGGTATTTCATAATTATATTCACCACATAAAGGTTCCGTTGTCCGGGGAATACTTCCGTCATAATTGCTAAACTTTTGACGTATATCCTCATAAACCGTCCTTTTATAATAAATAAAGGGGCACACGGCGTTAAATGGAGGCTCCTCTCCTTTGATTTGGGCACCCATATCCAGACCATACTGCCCGGGTTGCCCCCCTCCCTTACCTATCTCTTGGCCGGCAGTTACCTTAAAATGGTCTATTTTGACCACACAGTCCGTAAAAGTGGTGCCGTTGAGATCATAAGGCTCCTTACAACGTTTGTTTCCCGAAGTGCTCGCCGATTCCATAGCAGCTTTAATGTCATCGGCCAGGTCGGTAACGTGCCCAAAATTCAAATAATATTTCCCCAAATCAAATTTCAGGGAATAATCCTGTCCGACAACGGAGTCGCCCACCTCACGCAAATTTATCTCTACCTCAATTAATTGAATATTGCCCGGGGAGAGCAAAGGAACTTTGATAGTAGGGTCTTTAAAATAGAGATAGGTGTGTCCCGTTGGCAAGGTATGCCCGGGTGGATTTAGGTTTCCCAAAGGCACCAATCCCTTCAAATCGGAATAACGAAGGGGAAATACCGTAAGGGAATCCGCCGCCATATCCGAATTATCATTGCCGTCCCTTTTACTACAGTTAAACAAGCATAGGGCAAAGACAAACAGGAATAGTCCTATTTTTTTCAAATCCATTATTCGATATGTTATATTTTAAACTTAAGTGATCTTCGTAATACTTTGAGTCCATACAACCCACATACAGCCTTGTGCTTATCGATATCCAGTTCGGCCGAAGACCTGCCGGATAAAATCTTACAAGTAGAATGAGAAAGCAAAATTGACTTCCCCTTATGGAGGTATATTCAACTCCCCCCTAATGGGCCACCGTCAACACCCTTAACCTCAAGGTATATTTTTAGAACTAAAACTATCGAACCGCCAGGAATAAGCTGCATTTTCTCTTTCATAATCGAACCGGTAAAACTAGGGCCCACCCCATTTGCCATTTACAAGCACGATATCGGTATTTAGAAAAATCCATAAAAAGAAGAACCGACCCCACCCAAGAATGCCTGTAGAAGGTCGTTGGTCTTTTTTATGGGTAGAAACCTAAGCCCAATTCCAGTTACCATCGATATACCCTGAAGCTACAACAGGGGCCGTACCGGAATCGCCTTTTTGGAAAGAGGCAAAAAATAGCGTTGCCGCTTAGGTGATGAACGTGAATAATCTGAATTGTTCTTCATTTTTTTGATTTATAGTTTATAAATAGATTATAAAGCAAACCAACTGACACTCAAATTTATAAAAAAAAGAGATTAGCGAATTTCGGTCTACCCTAAAAAAATACAGCGCAAAAAAACAGCGATTATATCTTCAAAACCAATACTATCAAATCGTTTTAAGGAATTCGGTTTTCAACGACAAAGACAAGTGGACCAATAAAACAATGGGAGGACTACTAAACGGGTACATTAAACCGTCGTAAAATCGAAAAGCATTCTACCTGGCGATGTAAACATCGGTTTAATCGGGTCGCACAACTTAAAAATAATAGGCCCAAAGTTAAAAATAGATACCTTTACAGCATTTGTTACAACCCAATACGGTTTGCTTACAGTAAAAAAACGACAATGAAGAAACGCGTAATAACCCTTGTTTTTACCCTTGCCATATTCTCGGGCATAATGGCCCAACAAGATGCGCAATACACCCAATACATGTACAATACGATGGCGGTGAACCCGGCCTATGCCGGATCAAGGGGTGTGGTCAGTATCGCGGGTCTTCACCGTTCGCAATGGGTAGGGTTGGAAGGCGCCCCCAAGACCCAGACCCTGAATTTTCACACCCCGGTTTCGGACCGGGTAGGCTTAGGTCTCTCGATTGTAAACGATGAAATAGGAAACGGTACCAGCCAAGAAACCTATTTCGATGGCGTTTTCTCCTATACCGTTCCCGTATCGCGAACCGCCAGACTGGCCTTCGGCGTCAAGGCAAGTGCCCATGTACTCAACCTTGATTTCAACAAGCTGGCCAACTACAACAATGAAGCTGCCGATATCGGACTCAACAATATCGACCATAAGTTCTCCCCTAATTTCGGTGCCGGTGTCTATTATTATTCCGAGGATTATTATATCGGACTTTCGGTTCCCAACTTTTTAAAGACCAAGCATTTTGACGATGCTTCGTCAAGCACATCGTTTTTGGCCGAAAAGCGCATGAACATTTACCTTATGGCCGGGTATGTCTACCCCATACATCCGCTTTGGAAATTCAAACCCGCCGCACTGGTCAAGACCGTGGGTGGGGCGCCTTTGCAAATCGATTTATCGGCGAACTTTTTGTACAACGACAAGTTTACCATGGGGCTTGCATATCGTTGGGATGCCGCGGTAAGCGCCCTGATTGGATTTCAACTGAACGAGCAATTGATGATCGGTCTTGCCTACGACCGTGAGGTTTCCGAACTAGGGGGCACGAGGTTCAATGATGGTTCTTTTGAAGTTATGCTCCGGTATGAATTTTTGACCCGGTACCAACGAAGGTCCGAACCTCGCTTCTTCTAAAAGGGGGTGGCCGGACAGGTACCCCCGAACGCCTCGATATTCCGGTGATGGGGCCAATGACTTCTATTTTCTTTCACGCACCCCAACTACCAAGGTTCGGTTAAAATGACATTTTTTATCGACCAATCCACATGTTAACGCATATTTACATCTACTTTGACCACCTATACAACATAATTTTTGGCCAAGCCTATCTCCCCTGTTAAATTTACCTCAGAACGTTGTAAGTCTTTATTTACAGTGGTTGGCCTAACCCTTAAAGGCTTCGTAAAATAAGTCATCATTTGGCAAATCGTCTAAAAACACATTTCGGGGCATTACTACTATTAATGCTTGTCCAAGTGGCAAGAGCGCAGCAGACAACAGGTTGGGCACCGGTATCATCTTCCGTTTGGGAGTCGGTCACCGATGATGGTTGGGTACGTGTCGAAGCCCGGGTTTCGGGTGGTGCTTCCATTGACGGTCTTGAAACCATGGGCTGTACCAGTGCCGCTACCTATAGCGACCCCAATGTATTCGGTAGTCCATCGTTGGAAATATCCGCTAGCTCATCTGCTACTGGAAATATTAGTTTCCACTTCTTCGATGCGAGTACCGGTGACCCGGTCTATATTGTAAATCCCATCCTACATGTAGATAAAGTAGGAACCTATTCCGTTCTTCCCATTCTTGGCGGAGGGTCTGCCACAGGAAATTTTAATATTACCAACGGCACTTGGACGGAACTAGAATCCAACGGGCCTATCTTTCAATCTACCCCAACCCGCTTTAATATCGACGATGATGCCCTTTTGGCCAGTATCGGAGGGGAATGCGAAGATGGAATAAATAACGGAACAGGCGGAGGCAGCTTACGGGTGGATAAGGTTATCAACTCCCTTGAAATGGAGGTTGACGTGACCGGAGGTTTGTTGAGTCTCCTGGGGTTGGTTCCAGCCATCGATGAAGTAGAGTTTGTTCTTACCGACCTGATCATTGCCGACCCTAAAATCGAAGCCACCAAAACGGTGGTCGAAAACTTTAGCGACCCCGTCAGTACCGGAGATACCGTAGATTATACCATTACGATAGAGAACACAGGAAATACTACCCTTGACAATATAAGTCTAACGGACACTTTTTCCGATATAGACACAAACCCTTTAACCCTAACAAGCGGACCTACGTTCGTCAGTGCCTCCGGGGGCTCTGCCGAAGGCAGCCTCGAAGCCGGTGAAACGGCAACCTATTCCGCGAGCTTTTCCCTTACCGATCCGGTATTGCAAGTGGGAGGCGTTGTAAACCAAATTAGCGTTTTGGCCGACAGCCCTTACGGAACCAATGATGTAAGCGATCTGTCGGATGATGGTATCGATAGTAATGGAAATACGGAAGATGACCCTACGATAAGTTATTTTCCCACCACCACAGATGATACCGCTTCGGTCTGTGAAGAAGGTAGCATCGATATTGATGTACTCTCAAACGATGATTTTGGGGGAAATGGGCCTTCATCCGGAAGCATCTTTATTATTAGCCCTGCTAGCGGGGGAACAGCTGTCGTAAATGACAACGGTAGCCCTGCTAACCCGACGGATGATTATATAACCTATACCTCGTCTACCGGTTACACCGGTTCGGATAGTTTTGTTTATGGTATAAGTGATAGCAAAGGATATGCCCAACATGCCACCGTGACGATTACGGAGCAGAAAGCTCCCAACGCGGGAGCCGATGGCACTCTCACCATTTGCGCGGGAAGCACCGTAACGGAGGCTCAGCTATTCGCCCAGCTCGATGGTAGTCCGGATTTAGGAGGGACATGGTCCCCTGCCCTAGCAGGCGCGGGAACCTACACCTATACCGTACCGGCCACCTCGCCCTGTACCGTGGACGATACCGCGGAAGTGGTAGTAACCAATCAGGCACCACCCAATGCGGGAAGCGATGGAACACTCACCATTTGCGCGGGAACAACCGTGACCGAGGGCCAACTTTTTGCCCAGCTCGGCGGCAGTCCGAATCCAGGGGGGACATGGTCCCCCGCCCTAGCAGGTGCCGGAACCTACACCTATACCGTACCGGCCACCTCGCCCTGTACCCTGGACGATACGGCGGAAGTGGTAGTGACCGATCAAGCGGCACCCAATGCAGGTAGCGATGGAACACTCACCATTTGCGCGGGAACAACCGTGACCGAGGGACAGCTTTTTGCCCAGCTCGGCGGTAGTGCGAATCCAGGGGGGACATGGTCCCCTGCCCTTGCTGGTGCCGGAACCTACACCTATACCGTACCGGCCACCTCGCCCTGTACCGTGGACGATACGGCGGAAGTGGTAGTGACCGAACAAGCGGCACCCAATGCAGGTAGCGATGGAACACTCACCATTTGCGCGGGAACAACCGTAACGGAGGGACAACTTTTTGCACAGCTGGGCGCCCATGATGCCGGCGGGACATGGTCCCCCGCCCTAGCTGGCGCGGGAACCTATACCTATACCGTACCGGCCACCTCGCCCTGTACCATGGACGATAC
>NZ_FQYU01000003.1:0-262547 GCF_900141855.1 Pseudozobellia thermophila | reverse complement strand
GCCACGGCACCCTGTACCTTGGATGCCACCGCCCAGGTCGTGGTCACCGAACAAACAGAACCCAATGCAGGTAGCGATGGAAGCCTGACGATTTGCGCGGGAACAACCGTGACCGAGGGCCAGCTTTTTGCCCAGCTCGGGGGTAGTCCGGATGTAGGAGGGACATGGTCCCCTGCCCTAGCAGGTGCCGGAACCTACACCTATACCGTAAGCGCTACTTCGCCCTGTACCGTGGACGACACGGCGGAAGTCGTAGTAACGGAACAGGCGGCGCCCAACGCGGGCACCGATGGCACCCTCACCATTTGCGCGGGAAGCACCGTAACGGAGGGACAACTTTTCGCCCAGCTCGGCGGTAGTCCGGATTTAGGCGGAACATGGTCCCCCGCCCTAGCAGGCGCGGGTACCTACACCTATACCGTAAGCGCTACTTCGCCCTGTACCTTGGATGCCACCGCCCAGGTCGTGGTCACCGAACAAACAGAACCTAATGCAGGTAGCGATGGAAGCCTCACCATTTGTGCGGGAAGCACCGTGACCGAGGGCCAGCTTTTTGCCCAACTCGGCGGTAGTCCGGATTTAGGAGGGACATGGTCACCCGCCCTAGCAGGTGCCGGAACCTACACCTATACCGTACCGGCCACCTCGCCCTGTACCATGGACGACACGGCGGAAGTCGTAGTAACGGAACAGGCGGCGCCCAATGCGGGAACCGATGGAAGCCTCACCATTTGCGCAGGAACAACCGTAACGGAGGGCCAACTTTTTGCCCAACTCGGCGGCAGTCCGGATTCCGGGGGGACATGGTCCCCAGCCCTAGCAGGTGCGGGAACCTACACCTATACCGTACCGGCCACCTCGCCCTGTACCGTGGACGATACGGCGGAAGTCGTAGTAACGGAACAGGCGGCGCCCAACGCGGGAACCGATGGAACCTTGATTATTTGTGAAATCGACACCTTTACACAGGCCGACCTTTTTGCCCAATTGGGAGGGTCTCCGGATACTGGGGGAACTTGGACCGACAACGGAGATGGTACCCATACCTATACCGTACCGGCCACCTCACCCTGTACCATAGACGATACCAGCACGGTTACCGTAATGGAACAGTTTGTGCCTGATGCGGGTTCCAACGGAGCATTGACTATTTGCGCGGGAACAACCGTGACCGAGGGCCAGCTTTTTGCCCAGCTCGGCGGTAGTCCGGATTTAGGAGGGACATGGTCGCCCGCCCTAGCAGGCGCGGGAACCTACACCTATACCGTACCGGCCACCTCGCCCTGTACCGTGGACGACACGGCGGAAGTCATAGTAACGGAACAAGTGGCACCCAATGCGGGTACCGATGGAACCTTGATTATTTGCGCTGGAACAACCGTGACCGAGGGCCAGCTTTTTGCCCAGCTCGGCGGTAGTCCGGATTTAGGAGGGACATGGTCGCCCGCCCTAGCAGGCGCGGGAACCTACACCTATACCGTACCGGCCACCTCGCCCTGTACCGTGGACGACACGGCGGAAGTCGTAGTAACGGAACAGGCGGCGCCCAACGCGGGAAGCGATGGCACCCTCACCATTTGCGCGGGAAGCACCGTAACGGAGGGACAACTTTTCGCCCAGCTCGGCGGTAGTCCGGATTTGGGAGGGACATGGTCCCCCGCCCTAGCAGGTGCCGGAACCTACACCTATACCGTACCGGCCACCTCGCCCTGTACCGTGGACGACACGGCAGAAGTCGTAGTAACGGAACAGGCGGCACCCAATGCGGGTACCGACGGGGCCCTTACCATTTGTGAGGGAAGTACCGTAACCGAGGGACAGCTTTTTGCCCAGCTCGGCGGTAGTCCGGATTTAGGCGGGACATGGTCCCCCGCCCTTGCAGGTGCGGGAACCTACACTTATACCGTACCGGCCACTTCCCCATGTACCGTGGACGACACGGCGCAGGTTGTCGTGACCGAGCATGCAGCTCCCAATGCGGGAAGCGATGGAACACTCACCATTTGCGCGGGAAGCATCGTGACCGAGGGACAGCTTTTTGCCCAACTCGGCGGTAGTCCGGATTTAGGAGGGACATGGTCGCCCGCCCTAGCAGGTGCCGGAACCTATACCTATACCTATACCGTAAGCGCCACCTCACCCTGTACCGTGGACGACACGGCGGAAGTCGTAGTAACCGAACAGGTAGCCCCCAACGCGGGAAGCGATGGAACCCTGACCATTTGTGAGGGAAGTACCGTAACGGAGGCACAGCTATTCGCCCAGCTCGGCGGCAGTCCGAATTCCGGGGGGACATGGTCGCCCGCACTAGCAGGTGCCGGCACCTACACTTATACCATTAGCACCACATCACCGTGTACGGTTGTTGATACGGCTGAAGTCATAGTAACGGAACAGGCGGCGCCCAACGCGGGTACCGACGGGGCCCTTACCATTTGTGAGGGAAGTACCGTAACCGAGGCCCAGCTATTCGCCCAGCTTGGAGGTACACCCGATACCGGGGGAACATGGAGTCCCGCCTTGGTCGGCGCCGGAACCTATACCTATACCG
The DNA here is from genome assembly GCF_900141855.1 of Pseudozobellia thermophila. Lineage (GTDB taxonomy): Bacteria > Bacteroidota > Bacteroidia > Flavobacteriales > Flavobacteriaceae > Pseudozobellia > Pseudozobellia thermophila. The sequence goes on along the minus strand of NZ_FQYU01000003.1, from coordinate 259,996 downwards.
TGCCCGCCACGGCACCCTGTACCTTGGATGCCACTGCCCAGGTCGTGGTCACCGAACAAACAGAACCCAATGCAGGTAGCGATGGAACCCTGACGATTTGCGAAGGAAACACAGTGACCGCAGCACAGCTTTTTGCACAACTTGGAGGTACGCCCGATATCGGGGGGACATGGTCACCGGCCCTTGCAGGTGCCGGGACCTATACCTATACCGTAACCGCCACTGCGCCCTGTACGGGAAATGACACCTCCCAGGTCGTAGTGACCGAACAAGCGGCACCCAATGCGGGAACCGATGGAAGTCTCTCTATTTGTGAGGGCGGGACAGTGACCGCAACACAACTTTTCGCCCAGCTTGGAGGTACACCCGATACCGGGGGAACATGGAGTCCCGCCCTGGCCGGCGCCGGAACCTACACCTATACCGTTGACGGGAACGTATGTGACGATGCGACCGCCATCGTAACCGTTACCGAGGATATACAACCCAATGCCGGGACCGATGCCACCCTCTCCATATGTCCCGACGAGACGGTAACCCAGGCCCAGCTTCTTTCGCTCTTGGGAACGGACAACCCTCTAGGAACATGGAGCCCTAACCCCGAGGGCGCCGGTGCGGGAACCTATACGTACACCGTTGCAGGCAATGTTTGTGGTGCCGACTCGATCGCTACGGTAACCGTTACCATTTCCAACCTCGATTCGGACGGCGATACGATTTTGGATTGTCAGGAAGTGATGGACGGAACCGACCCCTTTGACGACTGCGATTCCATCGGCGGTACCCCATTGCCCACCAGTGATTGCGATAACGACGACCTAACCGAGGAAGAGGAAGCCCTTTTGGGTACCGACCCCACGAATCCGGATACGGACGGAGACGGTGTAACCGATGGGCAAGAAGTAACCGATAACACCGACCCCATGGACCCTTGTGATTTTATTTTGGAAAACCAGACCCTGACACCTACCGCGGAATGGAACGAAACCGACTGTGATATGGACAACCTGACCAACGGACAGGAAGTAAACAGAGGTACCGACCCCACAAACCCCGATACGGATGGTGACACCATAAACGATGGCCAAGAAGTAAACGACAACACCGATCCGCTCGACCCATGTGACTCCATTGGCGGCACACCTCCCGCATCTATTTCATGCGAATTGTCCGTTGAGCTGGATTTGGTGAAATACGGAGACATCTTAAACGGCACCTTTAAGATCATAAACATTGACCGATACCCAGATCATCATGTAGAGATATACAACCGATGGGGAATCTTGGTTTGGGAATCCTCGAAATACGACAATACGAACAACGCCTTTGACGGTGTGTCACAAGGAAGGATAACCATCATCGAAAACCAAAAATTGCCGTCAGGTGTGTATTTCTATAAAATAAAATATGTTGCCAAAGGAGAGGATAAAATCAAGGAAGGTTATCTCTACCTACAAGACTAAAGCGTGCAAAAAACTATGAAAGGCACATTACTGAAAATATTGTTTTTAATCCTGGCGATGCCGTTCTGCTTCGCCCAGCAGGATGCACAGTTCACCCAATATATGTACAATACCCTAGTGGTGAACCCTGCTTATGCCGGTTCTAGGGATGTACTAGGGGTTTCCGCACTGCATCGGTCGCAATGGGTGGGGCTCGATGGGGCTCCCAGCACCCAGACTTTTAACGTTCAAGGGCCCTACAACGATAAAATCGGGTTGGGACTATCCATCGTACACGATGAAATAGGAAACAACACCAACCAAAACACCTTTTTCGACATTGCCTTCTCGTACAGGATCCAAACCTCTGAAAAATACAAGCTTTCCTTCGGCCTGATGGCCGGTGCCCATCTTTTGAACATCGATTTCAACAAATTGCGCAATTACAGTGCCAGTCTGGCCCCCTCGGTCGAGGAAGAGTTGTACAAGAAGTTTTCACCCAACATGGGGGCCGGGATCTATTTTTACTCGGACAAATTCTACCTAGGCCTATCGGCCCCCGATCTTTTGGAAACCGAACATTTTCAAGACCCTGACGACAGCGGTTCGGTAATAGCCTCTGAGCGCATGAACTTTTATTTGATTTCGGGCTATGTGTTCGATCTGAACCCTGCCTTAAAGTTCAAACCGGCCTATCTGATCAAGGCCGTTGCCGGGGCACCCCTGCAAGTAGACCTATCGGCCAATTTTCTGATCAACGAAAAATTGACCTTGGGGGCCGCCTACCGCCTGGATGCCGCTTTTAGCGCCCTCTTCGGCTTTCAAATGGGTAAAAAGCTTATGCTCGGCCTGGCCTATGACCGGGAGATATCGTCACTGGGCGGTACGCAATTCAACGATGGTTCGTTCGAAGTATTTCTACGCTACGAATTTCTCAACAACAATAAAATCGACTTAACCCCTAGATTCTTTTAAAAATGGGCATCAAGTATACATATCGGCTACTTCCGCTCCTTGTGATCCTTTGGATACCCAAAGGCTTCTCACAAGATCAAAAGAAGGGAACCAAAGACGAAAACTTTGACCACTACGCCTATATGGAGCCCATTGAGTCCTATCCTACCCTGCTAAAAAAAGGGTATGACGAGATAACGATATACAAAAAATTGGGCAACGCCAATTACCACAACGCCAACTACGACGTAGCCACGTTCTGGTACGAAAAACTGTTGAACAATGAAACGGTCGCCGTTTCCCCCGATTACCTATACCGTTATGCCCTGTCGTTAAAATCGATAATGAGGTACGAAGAATCGGATAAATGGATGGAGACCTTTAGAAAGATCAAGGAAAACGATACCCGTGCCCACCTGTACGCAAACAACACCGATTACCTCAAGGAGATTCAAATTCCAAAGGAACAGTTTACCATCGAAAACCTGGGCGGCCTCAACAGCAAGGAATCCGATTTTGCCCCTTCGTACTATCTGGAAAGTTTGGTCTTTACGACGTCAAGGGACCTCGAGGTACAGCGCTACAATAAACTGCCCTACCTCAACCTGTATCGGTCGATACTCTCCCCGGAAGGAAAAGCGGACTCGATCGCAAGCTTTTCGGAGGTCTTGAACACCAAGGCCAACGAATCTTCCACTTCCTTTTCAAAGGATGGAAAAACAGTTTATTTCACCCGGAACAATTTCGCAAAGAAAGCCTTTAAAAGGGATAAGGAAGGTGTGAGCCGGTTAAAAATTTACAGAGCCCAGCGCTCTGGATCATCTTGGACAACGCCCGAGGACCTCCCCTTCAACAATACCGATTATTCGGTGGCCCACCCTTCCCTCAGCGGCGACGGCACCAAACTTTACTTTGCTTCCGATATGCCGGGAGGTATGGGGGCATCGGACATTTACGTGGTGGACGTGCTGCCCGACGGTAGTTTTGGGGAACCTCAAAACTTAGGTGCCCCGATCAATACGGAGGGCAAGGAAACGTTTCCTTTTATTTCGGACTCGGGCATCCTATATTTCGCTTCCGACGGCCATCCGGGCCTGGGAGGGCTCGATATTTTTAAAGTGGACCTTGCCCAAGGCGACAAGGTCTCCAATTTGGGTAGCCCCATCAACAGTCCCGAAGACGATTTTTCGCTCGTGATGAACCCATCCGAAGACATCGGATACTTTGCCTCCAACCGAAAAGGAGGACTCGGAAAAGACGATATTTACAAGCTAAGACGCAGCGATACCGAATGCTTTACCTTTATCGAAGGCAGCGCCCACGACAAGGATACCGGGCAAACCCTGGCCGAAACCCTGATCGAGGCCTATGACCACGAGGGGCGGAAATTGGTCGAGACCCTGACCGCATCAAACGGCACCTACATCATTCGCATACCCTGCCAAGACCAAGCTTTTCACCTCGCCGCTACCAAGGAAGGATACGAGCCGGGCAAATTGCATATGCAGACCGATAAAGACAAAAAACGGCTCAAGGATGTACGCATCGAATTGGAGCAATCGACAAAAGTGGCCGAAGTGGGTTCCGATTTGGTAAAGGTATTGAAGCTTACACCCATCTACTTTGACCTGAACAGCTCGTACTTGCGCAAAGATGCCTACGCCGAGCTCGACAAGGTGGTCGATTACATGCGAAAAAGACCCGATATCAAAATCGCCGTGGGATCCCATACCGACAGTCGGGAAGGAGATGCATACAACCTGTGGCTTTCGGAACGAAGGGCAAAACGAACGGTTGAATACATCGTAAACAAAGGTATTTCCCCATCGCGAATCACGGGAAGGGGCTATGGGGAGACCCAGTTGTTGAACCGATGTTCGAACGGGGTCTGGTGTTCGGAAAGCGAACATCAGCTCAACCGGCGCTCCGAATTTATCGTCATGGAAAAATAAATGCCGCGTATAGGCAAGAAACACCGTCAAGGGAGATAAAAATACTTTAAGTAAGCTTATTTTTGCATGCAATACGAACAAGGCATGCAGAAGAACTTCAGGAAAATCGCAAAAATTTCATTGGTACTGGTATATCTGGTGATCATTGCCGGTGCCGTGGTACGTATGACAGGTAGTGGTATGGGTTGCCCCGATTGGCCCAAGTGCTTTGGGCACTACATCCCGCCTACCGATATTTCCGAACTGCAATGGCGTTCCGATACCGAAATAAAAAAGGGACAAATCATTATTGTCGATCAAACCCTGATGGTAGCCGCAAAGGACTTTCGTACGGGAGACATGTACGACGAATCGAACTGGAAACGGTATACCAAGCACGATTACGCCCAATTTAATGTCGCCCATACATGGACGGAATACATCAACCGCCTCTGCGGGGCCTTGGCCGGTTTGGCTACCCTCGTGCTTGCCGTAGCATCGATATCCTTCTACAAACAAAACAAAAAGATCACCTTTTTTTCCTGGTTGGTCGTATTCGGCATGGGGTTTCAGGCTTGGTTGGGGGCCACCGTGGTCTACTCGGTACTTGAACCGGTAAAGATTACCGTGCATATGATCATGGCCTTGGTCATTGTGGCCTTGTTGCTGTACATAATCCATATCACCAAAAAGAATGTGTCGGCCGGCCCCAGGTCACCTCTCAATATTTTACCCCTAATGGCGCTTGCCCTGTTCATGACACTCGTGCAGATCATTCTGGGCACCCAGGTAAGACAGCTGGTCGACGACCGCATCGACTTGGTCGGGGAAGCCGCAAAAAACCTCTGGATGTCGAATATCGGATGGGAATTTTACCTGCATCGCTCTTTTTCCATTTTGGTCGTCGTGCTGAACTTGGTCCTGGCCCTGCGCATTTACAGGCATAAACTCGGTTTTTCAAAGATCAATTGGGTATTGGCCTTGATAGGTTTTGAGGTGCTTACCGGAATCGCCATGTACTACCTCGACTTTCCCTTTGCATCGCAACCCTTGCATTTGGTCTTGGCCTCGTTGTTGTTCGGTGTTCAGTTTTATTTGGTCTTGGAGGCCATAAGTTCTAGAAAACGATCTAAATCTTTGTAACTTTGTCCTCGCCCTAAAAGCTGCGACAATGATTTATAAGATACGTATAATACTCGATGCCCAAGAGGATATCTTCCGCGATATAGAAATCGATGCCAGTAGTTCTATGGAGGAATTTCACAATGCCATTGCCCAGTCTTTTGGATTTCTAGGAAATGAAATGGCTTCGTTCTACACCTGTGACGACGAATGGAACCAAGACGAGGAAATCGCCTTGTTCGATATGAGCGAAAACGGCTCGGATGTTCGATTGATGAACGAAACCTTTTTGGAAGATGTAATGACAAGAAACAGCCCCAAGCTGATCTATGTCTACGACTTTCTAAGCATGTGGACCTTTTTTGTGGAACTCGCCGATATAGTCGAGAACGAACCGGGCGTATCCTATCCGAACCTCTTGTTCAGCTTTGGCGAACTACCGGAAACGCCACCCGAAAAAAACTTTGAATCCAAACCGGCGTTTGACTTTGACGATACTTTTGAAAACTACGACGACCTCGATTTTGACGAAAACTGGAACTAGTTTTTCTACAACGACATAATTCTTACTTAACCTTATTAATTTACCTAGCTGATATATGATCAATCTTTATCCTACCCAAATCGAGACCATTTCGCTTCACCGTGTGGGCAACAAAAACAAAAGCGAAGGTGTATTTTTATCTGCCGAGCCGTTCTCGTTGAACGATGAGACCACCGGCTTGTTAAAGGAATATTTCTTTAAGCCGTTTCGGGAAAAGGAAGAGAATTATTTTAGGTTTACCAACGACGTGGATGTCGAGTTCAACGAACTTTACAAGATCGTGAGCGATATATTCGACGACCCCGACAGCGCCCACGAGAATTCCAAAAGAATAGCCACCCACCTCTTCGAACAATCGAACCACCCACATATCAAAAGTGGCGAGGTGTATGTTACCTATTTGACGGGTTCTTTGTTGGACAACCGGAAAATCGACGCCGTGGGCATTTTTAAAAGCGAGCTCAAACACGATTTTCTACAGTTTGAAGAGCGGGGCACCAACCTCGATATCGTCATACAGCAGGGCATCAACATCAACAAATTGGACAAGGGTTGCCTGATATTCAACGAGAACAAGGAGGAGGGCTATAAGATACTATCGGTAGACAGCAACAGGTACGACGCCAAATACTGGCTCGAAAACTTTTTGGACGTCGAGGCTCTGGCCGATGATAATTTCTATACCAAAAACTACCTCAAGTTCTGCCAGAACTTTGCCAAGGACGTGGTCTTGCCCGCCGAGGACAAGCAGCAGGAAGTATTGTTTATGAACCGGGCGGTGAACCATTTTGCCAAGAACGATGCCTTTGAGGAAAGTAACTTTCTCAACGAGGTAATCGACAATCCCGAATTTATCCCCGAGTTCAAGCACTATAAGGTAGAAAAAGGGCCCAAGTACAGTATCGAGGACGTTTCCAATTTCGATATAGCGAACAAGGCCGTATCGGACGTTCGCAAAAAAATCAAGAACGTTATCAACCTCGATACCAACATTCAGATAAAAATGGACTTTATCAACCCCGAGTCTGCCCAAAAATTTATCGAAAAAGGTTGGGACGAAGAGAGACAGATGTATTATTACCTGGTTTACTTCAACAAGGAAGAAAAAAACTAGACCTTGATCTTGTTCTCTATGATCTGCCGCATACTGACGTCTTCGTAGTTTCGGCGCACGAAATCAAGGGCCAGATCCAAGACTTCGCCCATGGTCTTGCATTTGTTGAAATTGGGATCCGAGGTGAGCACGGCAACTTCCTCCTTTAACATGTTAATGTTCTCTTCGGTAGAAATCGTGTCCATTTTACAAATGGCCCTTAATTTCTTGATCCGGTTACCGGAACTCAGGATACGTTTCGCCACCATGGACCTTTCCTCCAACTTATATTGGTACACCGAATCCCTGAGCAGTTTCTCCCTAACCAATTCCACCATTTTAAGGTTCTCCTTAAAAAATTGGGGTCGGTAGACCTTTAGCTTTCCCTCATAACACTGTTGGTCAAAATCGATCGGACGGATTTTATACTCCACGTGGTCGAAATCATGGGTGGCTACAACGACATAATTATAAGATCGCATGTCGCCGAGCAGCCGGATCATACACCGCTCATTGAATTTTACAAACTCCTTGGCCAACTGGGCCTTCTCCCGCTCGGAACACATGGGAAGCCTGCTTTTTATAAACTCATCCCCGGGTATGCCCGCAATATGCTCCTCTATCAAGGTGTCCTTATATACCAGAAAGTTCAGGTTATAAGGAGAAAGCATATGTTCCAGCTCGAGCCCGTAAATACGGGAGGCATCCGTTTTCTTAATGTAAAAATTGGTAAAGTTATCGTTCAGGATATTTCTAACCTTGACCCTAAAGGGTTTTGAGTTTCCGAAGGTGCAGTAATCCACCGAATCAACGTTCAGGTATTGGTGAATACTTTCATTGCCATCGGAAAGTAAAATGGAATAGACCTTTTTTAAGCTCTCGTCTATTTCCTTTCTCTCAAATTCCGAGTAGAACACCCGAACCCACAAGGTATCTTCATCGTTCTCGTCGTAAACCGCCACTGAACCTGAAAAACGCAGTAAATCGTCGTAAAAAATAGGTATTTCAATCTTTCTGCTGTAATGCGCCAAATACTCGTCCAACTCCTTAATAACAGGGTAGGCCGGTTTTTTCTTAGACATTAACCGTTCTTCTGACATTTTTCCGTTTTACTTACAAAATAATCATTTCAACCCAATAACAAGGCCCCAAACAATACATTTCTAATCCAAAACAACATTTTTAGGGCCATTGGCAACAAAAATTTATAAGATAGGATTTTGGGTGTTTACTTTGTCTTTGTCTCCAAATTAAACCGAACTAATGATAACCTACTTTAAACCAAATTTGAAGAACATTCTAGTTGTATCATTAATGTTCTTTACTTACTTCGGATACGCGCAATTAAGTGACCTTCATTACCTACCGCCATTAAAACAAGGCCAAAACAACCAAGCCATACAGCAACAGGCGGTATATCTATCTACCCCAGAGTCGACGACCTTTACGGTGAACGCCTATAGGGGTACCAGCAGTACGCCCATCGCTACGTTCAATATCAATAATACGAGTCCCGCAACCTATAGTTTGCCCAACGGCGACAACAATATTACCCTGGTCGACAACAATCATACGGGTGTGGTACTGGACGATGCCGGTCTAAGGTTTGAATCCCCTAGCGGCAATCGCTTTTATGTAAATTACCGAGGTGTTTCGTCGGCCCAGGCCGCATCGCTTACGTCAAAGGGCAGGGTGGCCCTAGGTACCCGTTTTAAATGGGGCGGTTTGCCCAACCTCGGGTCACACAGTTCAAAATCGAACACCCTGGGCATTATGGCTACCGAAGACAATACCACGGTACGCTTGTACGGCTACGACCCCCAATGTAAATTCCGATTACAGGGAGATGCCGACGGCCTTACCAACGATTCGTATACCATTACCCTTGACGCCAACGAATCGTTTGTATTCGAGACCGTACTATCGCAATCGACCGCCCATGTAGACGGCTGGATCGGTGCATCCATAGAGTCGGACAAAGACATTGTAATAAGTAATGGAGGCCTTAACACCGGGAGACAGGTGAACAACAGTAACAGGGATGCCGCCATTGACCAACCCGTACCCGAAAACAGGTTGGGCAAGGATTATGTCTTTGTCCGTGGAAACGGTACCAATGCCACTGAATTTCCACTGATCATCGGTATTGCCGATAACACCCAAATATTCGTCAACGGGGGTAGCACACCCATCGCGACCATAGACAACGGCGAATATTTTCAAATTCCCGGAACCTATTATACCGGCAGTTCGGCAGGGGCCAATATGTTGGTAACGACCTCGAAGGATGCCTATGCCTATCAATCAATGGCAGGTGGCAGTGCGGTGTATACGCACGGGCTCAACTTCGTGGCCCCGGTAAACTGTTTGTTGCCCGATGTATTGGACAACATTCCCGACATCAAGAATATGGCGGGCACTACGGTAAATGGCGGTGTAACCATAATCGCCTCGACCACTACGCCCGACGCCAACATCACGGTCACCGACGGTTCGGGGCCCGTAGCGGTACCCCCTTCATCGCCGGTGCCGGGATCGACCGATTGGAAAACTATCTTTATACCCAACCTTACCGGAAACGTAAGTGTACAATCCACTGGCCCTATTGCGGTCGGTTTTTTTGGTTTGAACGGTGCACGTGGGGTAGCCGGGTATTTTTCGGGCTTTGATACCGTTCCTGTTGTAGACCTGGGAATCAGGGGCGGTAGCGGCTGTTTTGTAGGTTCCGAAATTTTTGAGGCTACCGGCAACTTCGATGCCTATCAATGGTATGGCGACGGGGAATTGATACCGGGCGCCAATGGCGACAGCTATGCCCCCTCGGTAGCGGGCGACTATTTCGTCAGGGGTACCAAAGGACCGTGTACCTACGACTCGCAACCCATATCGGCCTACTACTGCGACCCCGATGTCGTGGTAAACAAGACCGTGGACAAAACGGAAATCGTGGAAGGTGAAACCGCCACCTTCACCATAAAGGTCAGAAACCTCGGGGTTGGCCCATTGACCAACTTGCAGATTACCGACGATATTCCTGCCGGACTCACCTTGATCAATGCCCAGACGATTACGGGAAGCTGGAGCGGCAACACATGGAACATCGGAACCCTGAACGGGGGTGAAACCGCATTCTTGAACTTGGAGGTCCAGGCCGATGAAATCGATACCCTCCCCCTATTGAGCCTTACCAACACGGCGTACAACACCCAAGACCAAACCGACACCAATATTACCGAAGACAATCCGACGGCCCGTATAATCGTACATAACGATTTTGACAAGGACGGGGTTATCGACATTGTCGACCTTGACGATGACAATGACGGTATTTATGACGAGGACGAATGCGATACCTTATCCTACAACATTGCCAATGGCAATTCCGTTACCAGCGACTTGATGAGCCTCAACAACTATCTGGTACTCGATATCTTTTCTTTGGACAATTCGTTCTATCTCAACATCAACGGCAACGATGTGGCCGGGGAAATTCAGTTTGAAAACGGTGCCGGAGGCAATTATGCCCGCTTTTTGGACGGAAGCATACACGGGCAAAATGGCAACTCAAGCATATGGACCATAAGTGGATCGAACGGTGATCCCGTCATTCGGGTCGTAATCGACCAAAACGGCAACTTCGAACTGTTCTCAAAAAGAAATACCGGTGGTGCCTTGGAGCCCATGGTCTTGGACACCCCCCCCAGTACCATTGCCTGGAATCCCTCGGGCAACAATACCGTCACCATAAATCAAGACGTAAGGGGGCCTACCAATATGAACGGCGTACTCTTGACGGCGGGTTGCGATACCGATGGCGACGGCTATCCCGATTCCTTGGACCTTGATAGCGATGGCGACGGTTGTAGCGATGCCAATGAATTCTATAAGGACGATACCGCCGATGGCGGCGATGGTGGCGAATACGGTACGGGCGTGCCGGTCGTAGACCCGGCCGACGGTACGGTAAATGCCGCTTCCTACACCCAAGTATATGCACCAATAATCGTCTTGGGCAATACCTCCGAAGATTTGGGCGGCACCGATATCAATGGACAGGATGTAAGCCTGGGCGAAACCCTCAATTATGTATTGCGCTTTCAAAATACGGGAGATGACAACGCTACCCAATTTACCATAAGGGACGTGTTGCCCGACAATGTTTCTTTGGACCATATCGACTATAGCGGTGCTCCCGGCGCCTCACATACCTACGACCCCGGTACAAAGACCATCGATTTCTCCATTCCAAATAATTTGGTCGAAGTGGGGAAACCTGAATATACGATCAAGATTACCGTGAGCATATCGGGCGATTGTTCCGAATTTGTGGCAGCTTGCGCTTCCGTATTGGAAAACCAGGCTTTTGCGACCTATCGAGGTACCTTGAACACCAATACCTTCTCCGACGAGGACGGAAGCAACCCCGCCGGGGCCTGTACCAACACCCTTCAAACGGCCACCAACAACGTTTCCGATGCCTTGGCCAATTGTAATGTGGCCCGTACGGTACAGCTCTGTGGCGACAACGCCCTACTTACCGCCGGGTCGGGCTTTGATACGTACAACTGGGCAATCGACGCCAACAACAACGGACAAATCGATGCCGGGGAGACCCTACTCGACGACGGCGACCCCGACGGCTTGCCCAATACCTTGCTCGTTACCACCGTCGGCAATTACATTGTTGAAAAAACCGCAAGCAACGGATGTGCCAACCATACGGAACGTATTACCGTATTGCGCTACGGGGAAACACAGACCAATCCGGTTATCGAATACTTTAACCGGGTCAACAGCGACAGCAACCCCGACAACGATATTCAGGGAGAAATCGTTTCCTGTTCCATCGACGGTAACACCATACCGAATATCTTTCTTTGTGGCACCAACGACAGCGCCTTTATCGAATTGGGCATTACCGACGCGCAAAGCATTAGGTGGGAAAAGCTCGATGAAAGCAGCTGCCCCGCCGTGTCCGACGATTGTGCCAATACCAACAGTGGCTGTACCTGGACGGAAGAAGCGGTTCAAGACAACTTCACCATTACCGAAAGCGGAAAGTACAGGGTGGTTATCTCCTATATGCACGGTTGCTTCAGCCGATTCTATTTCAATGCCTATCAAAATACACTTGACATTCCGACCCCCACATCGTCCGATATCATTTGCGATACGGATGGTTCGATCCGCGTTGTCGACCTGGGCTCGGGATACGGGTACCAATTGTACGATGTGGGAAACAACTCCATTGCCGTTCCATTTAGCGCAGGCCAAGGCCCAATCTTTGATATTGCTACGAGCGGCACCTATAAGGTCCAGGTAACACAACTAGACCCATCGACCGGAGACCCCATACCCAATAGCTGTGTATTCGAGACCGAGGACATCGGGATCCAAGAACGCAACTTTCAGGTAAACCTTACCTCTACCGCCGCTGATTGCGACGACCAAGGTACCATAAGTGTACAGGCCTTGGATGTTTCCCCCGATTACAGCTATGAGCTGTACATTGACGACGGCAGCAATGGCGGAAACGGTACTTTCTTACAGTCCGAAACCGTCACCAACGACAATACCCACACCTTTACCGGTGTCGCCCCGGGCGACTATATTGTGGTCACCACCACTACGGACGGCTGTAGGGACAGCCAAACAATTACGGTCGGTGAAATTCCCGAGCTGAGATTGACCGCCGCCAATCAAGAAAATATTACCTGTACAGCGGGCGTAATCAATCTGACGCCATCAGGAGGCACGACCGGCTACGAATTCGCGGTTTGGAGCAAGGACGGTGTGCCCAACTACACCGATGAAGGCAGCATACCCGATGCCGATTTCTCTACCAACCCCAAGTTTTTGTTCGGTTATAGGGGCACCCCCTCCGTTTATTACCCGAACGAAGACGGTGACTATGTTTTTATTGTCAGGGACGATAACGGATGTTATGCCTTTTCGAACACCGTACATATGGACGACTTGGGAACCGTAAGCATCACGGCTTCCAACTCCGATATCGTGTGTGCCGATTCTTCCACCTCGGTATTGACCATCAATGCCTCCGGTGGTACGGCACCCTACCAATATAGCCTGGACGGGGGCACCACCTACCAGACCGAGAATTTCTTCAACAACCTGCCTGCCGGCCATTACACCATTACGGTAATGGACTCTAGCGGTTCTACGGGCAACGGCTGTGTAACCTCCATAGATTATGAAATTACCCAACCCTTTAGGCTCACCGCATCGGCTTCCATTGTCGAGGATGCTTCGTGCGACCCTTCGGGCGCGGCCTTGGTCAAAATACTGAATGTCAACGGCGGACAGGCCCCTTATGAATACAGTTTTGACGGTGGAAGTACCTTTGGTTCGACCAACGACCGTCGTTTATCAGCCGGAACCTATCAGCTGGTGGTCAGGGATGCCTTGGGATGCTCCGCAGATTTGGAAATTACGGTTCCGAACCCGGTAGCCGACCCCAGTTTCGACAGTGACGTCACCTATAACTGCGATGGAAACGGTAGCATTACCATAACCCCGTCGAACACCACCGATTTTGAATATACCTATCAGCTGAACGGAACCGACAATTCGCCCATCGACAGTAATATTTTCAATGCCATTGCCCCAGGTACGCATACGGTTACCGTTGGCTACTCAAGTACCTTGGCCCCCAACCAAAGCACCTTGTTTTTCGAAGATTTTGGCACGGGCATAAGCACTGCCATTGGTGAAATCGGTCCCGGATACTGTTTTGAACCGCAAAACGGAACAACAATGGCCTGTAACCTTGGCCCTGCCGGTATCTTGGTCAACGGTGAATATACGGTTACCGCTGCCGTTACCAACCCCAATAGCTCGTGGAGAACCCCTAACGACCATACCGGCTTGACCGATGGTAGGTTCATGGCCATAGGGGTCAGCACTTTAGCGGGCAGTAACAACGTGATCTGGTCGAGATCCGGATTGGACGCCCTGGCCGGCCAAGACATTACCATATCGTTCTATGCCTATAACCTGTTAAGAGTCGGTTCCCTAGGGAACGACCCTGAAATTCTTGTGGAGCTTGTCGATGCTTCGGGTACCGTCATCAGCAGTACCGCTACTACGGCAATACCCAAGAACAATGATGCCAATGATTGGCACTTAAGGGAAGTTACCTTCAACCCCGGGGCAAATACGGTCGTTGGCGTCGTATTGCGTACCAACCTCGACAGCGACTATGGAAACTTCCTGGTCTTGGACGATATCCAAGCCCATCAAGTTGCCGAAGCCTGTGAAAAGACCCAAGACATTACGGTATCCGTAGAAACGGGAAAAGCGTTTGAGGTCGACCTATTGGGCGGTACCGATCCGACCTGTAACGGCTCCAGCGATGGCAGTATCCGTTTTGAAGTAAGAAATTTTGATACGGCAACAGGCTACGAATATTCAACCGACGGTGGTACAAATTGGACGGTCGAAACGGCGCCCATCGTAACCACACCTTCAACATTGGCGGACGGAACTTATACCATTATGGTTCGTAAGGTAAGCGACAATACCTGTACGGCCACATCGGCCACATCGGTAACCTTGACAGCTCCGGCGACGATAGTTCCCGACTTACAAAAAACGGCCGAGTATACCTGCTTTAACACAGGTGCCACTTTAGAGGCTTCCGCTACGGGTGGTACGCCAGGGTATGAATACCAATTGGAGGATACTTCGGGCACCGCGGTCGCAAGCTATCAAACCAACCCTATCTTTAACAATGTTGCCGATGGTGATTATCTAATTCGCGTTAGGGACTCCAATGGCTGCGAAGTACTTTCAACAGTACCTGTAACGGTCAACGCACCGGAAACATTGGATTTCGACATGACCTATACCCAATGTTACGATGGTGGAAGCAACGCTACGATTACCGTTAATGTCACCTCGGGAAATGGCGATTACACCTTTAGGATAAACGGTGGCGGCTGGGTTACCCCGGAATCCGCTACCCCTACGACCTACACCTTCCCTGGCCTGGCCAATGGCACCTACACCATCGATGTAGAGGATGGTTACAGTTGTGGACCCGTACAAAAAAGCGTTACCATTAGTCCGCAATTGACCGGTAATGCCACTTTACAGTCCGATAAAACATGTACGGACGATGCTGAAATAAACCTCAACATTACGGGTGGTTCAGGAAGCTATACCTATGAATGGTCCACTTCTCCGACCGGCCCGTGGAATGCGACCGGGTTTACTGCGGATACTTTTTCCACAGGTACGGCAGGCACCTACTATTTCAGGGCCACCGATACCTCGGTCCCCACCCCATGTACCTTTGTCACCAATGCCGTAACGGTTACGGAAGCCGTTAACCCGGTAATCACAAGCATTACCCCGACAGACCTAACCTGTAATGGGGACAATACCGGTGCCTTGGACATTGTTATCGATACTTCCGTAGGATTGGCTCCGTATACCATCAATGTATACAACACGACCACCTCAACGGATTATGGCGAGAATACCTCAAGTTTGGCGGCAGGTAATTATACGATTACGGTAACCGATAGTAAAAATTGCTCCGTAACAGGAACTGCAACCATTAGTGAGCCAACTATTATAAATCCGAATATTGTATCTACCGATTTGCAATGTACGCCTACCGGCACAGAGTTGGGTACGATTGCCATCAATGCCTCCGGAGGTACCCCAACATACATCTATAGGGTCAACAATGCCGACTTTAGTGTCTCTGAAACCTATGACACCTCAACGGGCACCAATGACCATACCTTTACCGGATTAAATTTCGGGGAATACACCGTTACCGTAACCGACTTCAATGGTTGCGAGACCGTAAGCTCGGTTACGATTGCCACAGGCCCCGATATTTTGATCACGACCCAAGGCGCCTCCGGTTGTACGCCCGGAAGTGGGGAAATGCTCGTGGAGGCCCAAGCTTCTACAGGCCCATTGGGAGCCGGTTCATTCTATTTCGCCATATTTCCGGCACCTCCGTACGATCCTAGCGATCCGGCATGGTTCCCTGAAGACACCGTAATAGACAACACCTATAATTTTACAGGTTTAACCCCTGGTGTTACCTATACCTTTATCGTACACGATACGGATACGAATTGTGAATACATGCAAGAGGCCACGGTTCCGGTTTCCACCAGTTCCAATTTAACTTCCACCATAGACGGCACAACACCGATTACTTGTTTCGGAAGTGCGGATGGCAAGGTCGAATTTACCATCTCGGGTTACGATGCCACGACGGTTGATTATGAGATCTTCCATTATGCCACCAATACAAGTACCGGTATAACCGGGACTATTCCTGGTGCTGTCGGAGGTCCTGAAACTGAAATAACAAACAATTTACCTCCTGGTGAATTCTATATTCTGTTCACGGAAATGGACGGGACAAATGCTGGCTGTGTAAACACTTCGGACATCTTTGTAATCGAACAGGCCCCTACCCTATTGGAAGTTTCCGCTACAGCCACTAAAAATGCCAACTGTAATGAAGATGGTACTATTACGGCTTCGGGACGCTACGGAGTTGGTCCGTATGAATATCAATATTTACCCGATACGGCTACGGCCCCGACTACAACGTCAAGTGGATGGGAAACCGGTACCGTGAAAAACGTTGCCGCAGGTGATTATATCGTCTATATTAAAGATGCCCATGACTGTATCCAGCACACTTCGGTTACGATAGGCTTTGATACGGCCCCTGAAATCGACACGGTTACCGTAAACGACTATTGTGTGGCCGAAGGCAACTATTCCGTAGATGTAACATTGACCAACCCCGATACCGCTTCGTACAATATAAGTGTGAACGGTGGTGCCCTACAAAGTGCCAATTTTGTCGGAGGTGTTTATACCGTTACCGGATTAAGTTCATCGACTTCAACACAAACGATTGCTATATCCGATGTAAATGGATGTGGAAATTCTGAAACTTTTGAGATTGCTCCTAAATTCCAGGCCACGGCACAGATTACCAAATTATTGGATTGTAGTGGCAGTCCGAATGCCGAAATTACGATTACCGCTTTTGACGGATACGGTTCCTTTGAATATGAAGTTTCCGGACCGGTCAACCAAGCAAGAACGGCAATACCCGGTCCTGCGAATACCATTGTTTGGGATGGGGCTTCAAGCGCAGGAACGTATACCGTTTCCGTTTATGATACCAACACTCCTTTATGTAATCCAATTACATTCACCTTGGAAGTAGAAGATGCCGTTGTACCCAACTTTACGGCAGTAGCGACAGATGTTACTTGTAATGGAGGTACTGACGGTGCAATAGCGATTACCGAAATAAATAATGGCATTAATCCTTTGTTATATACCTTAAGTCCCGCCAGTGCAACATTCAATACTACGACAAATAGTTTTGAAGGCCTTACTGCCGGCACATATGACGTTATTGCAACAGGAACAAATGGTTGCACAACAACCCGTACTATTGTGGTTGACGAACGTCCGGCCATTACTTTCGATACGCCGGTTGTAGACCAATTTGGCTGTACTTCCGATAATGCGGTCAACAATGCCCTAATCACCTTGGACGAGGCTTCCTTGTCAGGTGGCAGCAGCACCTATTCCCGTTACGAGTTTGAAGATGTTGCAACAGGTACTATTTTACAAAGTGGATTAAGCCCGACATATACCTATACGGATTATGCCGGCGGCAATGTCATTGTCCGTGTATTCGATGATGCCGGATGCTCTGCCGAACAAACTGTTACCGTAAACGCCTACGATGCCTTGGTAGATGCTACCATAACCGTAGATAGGGACATAAGCTGTATTAACAGTGGCGAAGACATCAGTATAGATGTTAGCAGCACTTTTACCGACTTTACGTCCAACCCTGGCAACTATGAGTTCAGGCAATTACCATCCGCCACATACCAAGCTTCGAACCAGTTCTTGAATTTGGCCGTGGGCACCCATACCTTTGGTATTCGAAATATCACCACAGGATGCGAAATTACCCGAACCCATACGGTTGAAGAACCCAATACTTTTGATGTCATCGTTGAAAAGCTGTCCGATGTAATCTGTCATGGCGATAACGGCAGCATACGATTGACCCTCGTAGACACTGCGTATACCACAGGATTCTCATACTATATCTACGATACCAACGGCACCCCAGCGGACCGCTCCGACGATGGACCCGCAATTATTACAGGCAGTTCGACCAACCTTGGTCCGACCCCAGCCATTTATGTTCCCGCAGGCAATTATTTGGTGGAGGTGACCCAGGATGACCTGCCCAATTGCAGCCAAGTACGGTCATTCAACATTACCACGCCCAGCGCCCCGATTGCCCTGGCTCCCATCGAGACCGAGGATGTTGGCTGTACCAACGACCTGGGTAGCGCCAATATCGTACCCACCGGGGGCGAGGCGCCATATGATATTATTTTGACCCATAACGGTTCCGGTACCACGTATACGGCCAATCAAGTGAACAGTTTCTTGTTCCAAGGTTTGGGTGCGGGGCAGTACACGGTTGAAGTGACCGATAACCTCGGCTGTAACCCGACCTTTGCCAATGCATTCGAATTGGTCGTACCCGACCCGATATCGGCCAGCATTTCAAGTACGACCTTGCTATGTATCGGTGATACGGACGCGTCGGTAACGGCTGCTGTCACACCGAGAAACGTTACCACCGATTACCGGTACGTTCTCTATACGTACGACGATGCGGCAGGTACTACCCGCTTGCAGACCTCAAGTACACAGACCACCAGTACCTTTGACAATTTAAGGTCCGGTTTCTACAGCATAGGCATATTTGACGACATGAACTGTAGCTTCGAAACGCCTATCGAAGAAATTGTGGAACCGACCGAAGTGGAGGGACAACTGGTAACGGCACAACGTCTCACCTGCCTTTCCGATGCCGAACTCGTATTGACGGCTTCGGGTGGTACCGCACCCTATATGTGGAGTACGGACGGAACTACGTTCAATGCCATGAACGAAACCAATGGCCCCAATAGCCATTTGTTCACCAATGTAACCCCGGGTGTTTATCAGTACTACATACGGGATAGCTTCAACTGTGTTTCGGTACTGACCAACAGCATTACGATCAATCCGATAGAACCTCTACAGGTTGCCATAGACGATTCGGCCGCTACCGTCAACTGTAACGGCCAGAGTACGGCTGCCATATTCGCCGAGGCGGATGGCGGATTGGGCAATTACCAATACGCCCTGTTCTCCGATGCCGCCCTCACCAACGAAATACGGCCGAACCAATCTACGGGTATCTTTATTGATTTGCCTGTCGGAAACTATTTCGTCAGGGTACAAAGCGAGGACTGTGAAGTAAGCTCGGCCCAAATTACCATTGAAGAGCCAACGGCCCTCCAGGTTACCCCCCAAGTTACCGATGTCAGCTGCAACGGTTCGGATGACGGAAGCATTACCATCGATGCAAGTGGCGGAACGGGAGTCTATCAGTATGCGATAAGCCCAAATTTGAATCAATTTGTCGATGATAACACCTTCGATAGACTCTCCCCTGGAGACTATACCCTAATCGTCCAGGATTCCAACGGTTGTTTTGAGGTTATCGAAGCTACCATTACCGAACCGGAGGTATTGGAAGTATCGGCCACCACTTCGCCCGAAATATGTGTGGGCGAGGAAAACGGCTCAATTGACCTAGTTATTACCGGAGGTACCGCTCCCTATAGTACGCGATTGTCGACGGAAACCAATTTTGTGGAAGGTAGGACCCGCTTCGAGAACCTTGCATGGGGAGTATACATCATATACATCGAGGATGCCCAAGGTTGCGAAGAAACCATTACCGCCACGATCGACGCAGGAGTTAATTTAGGCGCCACGGTAGAACCGGTTTACGGTTGCAACGGCAATACGCCCAGCAACTATGTCAACATTGTACTGGATGATACCAGCATAAGTGACGAAGTCCTCTTTGGACTCGATACCAGCGATCCCGCGGAAATGCAACTGAATCCGTTCTTTAGGGACATCGCCCCTGGCAACCATTACATCGCCATATCGCATGCGAATGGCTGTATGGCCACCTATGATTTTGAAATCGAGTCTTTTGAGCCATTGACCCTAACCGTAGAACAGAGCAATATCAATCAGATAACGGCAACGGTCAACGGTGGCAAGGAAGGTTACACCTACTACTTCGGCGATACCAACAACGGTTCGGACAACGTGTTCTACATTACCGAAACCGATACCTATTTGGTGACCGTTGTCGATGAAAACGGTTGTGAGGCTACCGCAAGTATCTTTATGGAATTCATCGATATCGAAATCCCTAATTTCTTTACGCCCAACGGGGATGGTGCCAACGATATTTGGAAACCAAGGAATATTGAAATCTACCCCGATATCTTTATCAGCATTTACGACAGATACGGGCGTACCGTATATCGTTTTAGGGATAACGAAGACGGATGGGACGGCTTTTACCAGAATAGCGAACTACCTTCGGGAGACTACTGGTATATTATCAAATTAAACGGTCAGGCCGACACCAGGGAATTTGTAGGCCACTTCACACTGTACCGATAAGACCTGTTAAAGACAGCTAATTGAAAGGTAGCTGTTTTTTAATTCCATCGTTCCTGACGGGGGTTGCTTAAAAGCGCATTGATATGGTCGAATAGGCATTTTACAACAATAGACCTAGGGGAAACAACAAATTTTTGTTCGAGGGGCATATAACCCCTTATTTTGAAATTCCAAAAAAATCAGCCACGTTGAAACCTGTGTCCTTGCAAAAAAATAGAATTCTTCTACTCCTTCTTCTTTTATGCGCTGTAAAGGGATACTCCCAATTGAGCGATCTGCATTATTTACCACCGTTAAAGCAAGGCGGGAACAACCAAGCCGTCAGGGAACAAGCCGTTTATTTGTCAACTCCCGAAACCACGGCTTTTACCGTAAACGTATATCAAGGCGCCATAGCCGCCCCTATAGCGACCTTTTCATTGTCCAACGCGACTCCGGTAACGTATACCCTTGCCAACGGCAATAACGACATTACCCTCGTATCCGATGCCAATACCGGGGTAGTGCTTTCATCTAGCGGATTGCGTTTTGAGGCCCCTGGGGGAGAAAAATTCTATGTAAACTACAGGGGTAGTTCCAATTCCCAATCCACATCGCTTACCAGTAAGGGTAGACAGGCGATGGGAACCCTGTTTAAATGGGGTGGTATACCCAATAGGGGAACCCATGCCAGTTTGACCAATACCTTGGGGATCATGGCCACCGAAAACAATACCACCGTACGGCTATACGGTTATGACCAAGACTGTGAATTTCGGTTGGGAAACGATCGTGACGGAATCACGGACGATACCTATACCATAAATTTAGATGCCAACGAATCTTTTGTGTTTGAGGCCTATGTTGCCGAAACAACCGCCAATATAGACGGTTGGATCGGCGCTACCGTGGAATCGGACAAAAACATTGTAATAAGCAACGGGGGATTGAACATTGCGGTGCGATCGGGAAATGCCAGTAGGGATGCCGCCATCGACCAGCCCGTACCCCAAAATAAAATAGGAAAGGAATATGTGTTTATTCGTGGCAAGGGCACCAGCGAAACCGAAAAACCCATCATAATCGGAACGCAGAACAATACGGAAATTTATGTGAACGGTGCCACGACGCCCATTGCCACCATCAACAATGGGGATTATTTTGAAATTCCCGACAGCTATTATTCCAGTACGTCCGCTGGAGGCAACATGTTCGTAACCACCTCAAAAGATGCCTACGCCTACCAATCATTGGCCGGGGGATCATCCATCGTTACGGTAGGGCTCAACTTTGTGGCTCCCGTAAACTGCTTATTGCCCGATACGGTAGATAACATTCCGAATATTCAGGATGCGGCGGGCATTACAATGACCGGTGGGGTTACCATAGTAGCCTCTACCACTACACCCGACGCCAATATTTCAGTAACGGACGACAATGGAACGGTAACACTACCTTCCCCTACCCCGGTAGCCGGGTCTGCCGATTGGAAGACATATTACGTACCCAACCTTACGGGCAACGTTTCCGTGGAATCTACCGGACCTATTGCCGTGGGTTTTATCGGATATAGTGGTGCAAGGGGTATTGCCGGGTATTTCTCGGGATTCGATACCGTACCCGAGGTAGATTTGCAGGTCATGGGCGGCGGTTGCTTGCCAGGTTCCATTATCGAAGTGGTCGACGCCAACTACGATGCCTACCAATGGTACCAAAACGGAACCTTGGTTCCTGGAGCCATTTTTTCGAGTTATACCCCTACCGAAGCCGGTGATTACTATGCGAGGGTGACCAAAGGGGGCTGCACCTACGATTCACAACCAATAGCGGCTTACTATTGTCTACCGGATATCGTAGTCAAAAAAACCGCCGACACCAACGACGTAACCGAAGACGACCTAGTTGAATTTACGATTACCGTCGAGAGTTTGGGAGAAAACGACGTGACCAATCTGGTCTTGACCGATATACTTCCGTCGGGATTGGAATGGGTATCCTCGTCCGTATCGAAAGGAAGCTTTACCTATCCGGATTGGACCGTCGGCACCATGGCCCAAGGCGAATTGGAGTCCTTGACCTTGGTGACCCGGGCCCGGTTGAACAACATCTACCTCACCTCGGAAACCTATACCAATACGGTCAGCAACAGCCAAGACCAAACCGATTCCAATATAACTCCGGACGACCCTTCCGAAACGGTCACCGTAACCAGGGAGCGTCCCACCTCCGTAATTACCAACCGAAAGATTACCTATAGGGTCAAAAAAAACTGAGTTGACCTTATTCGCCCTTTTCCTGTAACAAATTTCACCTTGGATCGTCATATCCCCAAAACAGGCGACCCTTGAAAACGATTCTCACGGTTAACAACCTTACTAAAAAATTCGGGCATTTGACAGCGGTCAAAAACCTGTCGTTCACCATTGAAAAAGGGAACGTCTATGGGATTCTAGGCCCCAACGGCAGCGGAAAATCCACTACCCTGGGCATTGTCCTCAATGTAGTGAACAAAACCCATGGCGACTTTTTTTGGTTCGACGGCCATACCTCGACACACGACGCCTTGAAAAAAGTGGGCGCCATTATCGAAAGGCCCAACTTTTACCCCTACATGACCGCGACCCAAAACCTGAAGTTGGTCTGTATGATCAAAGAGGTAAGCGAAGAAAAGATAGAGGAAAAATTGGAGATTGTCGGCTTGTTGGACCGGAAGGACAGTAAGTTCCGGACCTACTCCCTAGGCATGAAGCAGCGGCTGGCCATTGCCTCCGCCCTACTCAACGATCCCGAGATCCTGATCTTGGACGAGCCTACCAACGGCCTGGACCCGCAAGGCATCCACCAAATACGGGAGATCATAAAACAGATCGCCGCCCAAGGGACCACCATCCTATTGGCCTCCCACCTATTGGACGAAGTCGAAAAGGTATGCAGCCATGTCATCATCCTCCGAAAAGGCGAAAAACTGTATTCGGGGCGGGTAGACGGTATGCGGGCCAGCCATGGTTTTTTTGAGCTCAAAAGCGACAATCCCGACCACCTCAAAGCCTATTTGGAAAGGAGCGCCAGCTTCGGGGAGGTAAAGCTGGAAAACGGTTTGGTCACCGCCATCCTCAAAGAAGAAATGGATGCCGCCGAACTCAATCGATCCCTTGTTTCGCAAGGTATCGTACTATCGCACCTCGTCAAAAGAAAAGAAAGCCTTGAAGAGCAATTCCTGGCCCTGACCGAAAACCAAGCGAATCCCAAGACCCCATGATACGACTGTTACAAATAGAGTTCATCAAACTGTGGAACAACAGGATCAGCAAGATCTTGATCCTATCGTATTTCATCCTGCTCACCTCGATCGCTCTGGTGGCGGCCATAAAATTCGACATCGGCCCCATTAAATTCCACCTAGCCGAACAGGGGATATTCAATTTTCCGTACATCTGGCACTTTACGACCTATATAGCAGCCTTTTTCAAGCTTTTTCTGGCCATCGTCATCGTTTCGATGATGGCCAACGAATACGTCAACAAGACGATCAAACAGAACCTGATCGACGGTCTTTCGAAAAAGGAATTCGTTCTCAGCAAGTTCTTGACCGTGGTCTCCTTCGCCCTGATATCGACCCTTTTTGTCTTTGTCGTTTCCTTGGTACTGGGCTTGGTCTATTCCGATTATAACGAACCGGCGATCATGTTGTCGGACCTGGAGTTTATAGCGGCCTTTTTCGTTAAGCTCGTAGGCTTTTTTACCTTATGTCTATTTCTGGGGATTCTCGTCAAACGCTCTGCCTTTGCCCTGGGCTTTTTGATCCTGTGGATGATCGTGGAGCAACTGCTGTTCGGTTTTTTGGCATGGATATTGGCCTCTTGGGATACTGCGGCGGCGATCAAGGACCTGTTCCCCTTGCAATCGATGTCGAACCTTATAGACGAACCTTTTTCGCGCCTCAATGCCGTACAATCGGTAGCGGCGCAAATGGGTGAAAAGTTCGCCCTCGACTATCACGTGCATTGGTACGAGATTCTGATTGTACTGGCGTGGACTGCCATTTTTATATACGGCTCCTATGCCCTGTTAAGGAAAAGGGACCTGTAAAGGGCCAGGGCGTTTACGTATCCCTATTTGTCCAAACAATAGCGCTTTTGGGTTGAACTAAACCGTCCATCTTTCGTATTTTTGAGGATGAAGTTTAAAGTCGTATCAGAATTCAAGCCCACGGGCGACCAACCGAGTGCCATAAAACAACTCGTGGAAGGCATTGAAGGCCAAGACCGCCATCAGACCCTATTGGGGGTCACCGGGTCGGGAAAAACCTTTACCATAGCCAATGTAATAGCGGAGGTTCAGCGGCCCACCTTGGTACTTGCCCATAACAAGACCCTTGCGGCCCAACTCTATTCGGAATTCAAACAGTTCTTTCCCGAAAATGCCGTGGAGTATTTCGTATCGTATTACGATTATTACCAACCGGAAGCCTTTATTCCGACCTCGGGACTCTATATAGAGAAAGACCTTTCGATCAACGAGGACATAGAAAAGTTGCGCCTGAGCGCCACCTCTTCCTTGCTTTCGGGCCGCCGCGACGTGCTGGTCGTGGCTTCGGTTTCCTGCCTTTACGGTATCGGCAATCCGGTCGAATTCCAGAAAAACGTGATATCCATAAAGAAAGACCAGGTCATCGCGCGTACCAAATTTATGCATCAACTGGTGCAAAGCCTGTACTCACGGACCACAGCCGATTTCAGAAACGGCAATTTCAGGGTCAAGGGAGATGTGGTCGATGTTTTTCCCAGTTATGCCGACCACGCCTTTAGAATCCATTTTTTTGGGGATGAGATAGAGGAAATAGAGGCCTTCGACCCCTTTAACAACAACGTAATCGAGGTTTACGAAAATTTGAACATCTACCCCGCCAACATGTTCGTTACCTCACAGGACGTACTGCAAAACGCCATACACCAAATTCAGGACGATCTGGTAGCCCAGGTCAACTACTTTAAGGAAATCGGAAAACCCCTTGAGGCGAAACGCCTTGAGGAACGCACCAATTTTGACCTGGAAATGATCCGCGAACTGGGCTACTGCTCGGGTATTGAAAATTATTCGCGCTACTTGGACGGCCGCCAACCCGGCACAAGGCCCTTTTGCCTGTTGGACTATTTTCCGGACGATTATTTGATGGTAGTGGATGAAAGCCACGTTACCATACCCCAGGTACATGCCATGTACGGGGGCGACCGCTCCCGAAAGGTCAACTTGGTGGACTACGGTTTTAGGCTGCCGGCGGCCATGGACAACCGTCCCCTAAAGTTCGAGGAATTCGAAGCCCTGCAAAACCAGGTCATCTATGTAAGTGCCACCCCCGCCGATTACGAGCTCGAACAAAGCCAGGGAGTTTATGTGGAACAGGTAATACGGCCTACGGGACTTCTAGATCCCATTATAGAGGTACGCCCCAGTTTGAACCAGATAGACGACTTGGTCGAAGAAATCCAGACCAGGGTGGAAAAGGATGAGCGGACCCTCGTTACCACCCTCACCAAACGGATGGCCGAAGAGCTGGCCAAATACCTTACCCGCATCAATGTGCGCTGCCGATACATCCATAGCGATGTCGACACCTTGGAACGGGTGGAGATCATGCAGGACCTAAGAAAAGGGATTTTTGATGTGCTTATCGGAGTTAACCTGCTTCGGGAAGGACTGGACCTACCGGAAGTTTCATTGGTGGCCATCTTGGATGCGGACAAAGAGGGTTTTTTACGGAATAACCGGTCCCTTACCCAAACCGTCGGAAGGGCGGCAAGACACCTCAACGGAAAGGCCATCATGTACGCCGACAAGATCACCGAAAGCATGCAAAAAACCATCGATGAAACTACCTATAGAAGAGAGAAACAAACGGCCTATAACCTAGCCCATAACATCACCCCGAAAGCACTGAACAAAAACCTGGACAACGTGCTCTCGAAAAACTCGGTCTCGACCTATCATTTCGAAAAGGAAGAAATACGGGCCGCCGAACCGGACCTCGATTACTTGACCCAAGACCAAAAGGAAAAGCTCATTCGTCAGAAGAGAAAGGCCATGGAAAAAGCGGCCAAGGAATTGGATTTTATGCAGGCCGCCAAACTGCGTGACGAGATAAAAATGCTACAGAAAAAAGAGTAATCCGAGGTAGTTTCCAAGCTTTTTTGGGGACCAAAACAAAAATTAAACAAAAACAACAAATAAAATATTGTAATTTACTGAAAACAAATTTTATAAGTAAAATTTTTAGACAAGACTAAAACAGAACTACACCCCTATTTCACCAAAAAAAACACGCTTTTGACACATCTTAAAGTTACGTATTAAATACCGGAAAAAGTCCCATTTTTTCGCTTTTTTTTCAATGGTCGGCCCCTAGGAATCCCGGCCAAAAAAACCTTCCAAAACACCGATATCCCTTCACCAAAAAAAAACCTCGCCACACCTACGATCGACCCCTTTAAAAAAACCAAGACAACCCCCCTGCCTCCTGTTCCGCCCCCTCACAAAAAAAACCAAAACCCATTACAAAAGACCCCTCTAAAACCCTTGGACAAAAAACACATTTCAGAACAAATCACCTCCCCATAAAAAACCCAATTTCAAGACATAAAAAAACACCCCAAAACAACGACGTTGTTGGAGTGTTTTTGACCTAACCAACTAAACTTAAAAATGGGGCCGCCCAACACCGAAAAGATATAGGGCGGACTATTATTTTCCTTACTTAAGTTCAATCAACTTTTTAGGTTTTGGCAAGGCCTCTTCCTTCTTGGGCAACACAAACTTCAGCAATCCATCTTCATATTTGGCCCCTATCTTGTCGACATCGACCGTATCAGGCAAGGTAAACGACCTCTTGAAGGAAGTAAAACCAAACTCCCTTCTTGTGTAATTATCTTCCTTCACCTCGTCTTCATGCTTCGTTTCCGCCGAAATGGTCAACACATCGTTATCGACCTCGATATTAAAATCGTCCTTCTTTCGGCCCGGAACGGCAAGCTCGAGCTCAAATTCTTTCTCATTGTCCTTAATATTGACGGCAGGGACACCCGAACTAAAGACATCCATACCCCCGAACCAATCAGGTTTGAAAATTTCGTTCATCAAAGAAGGAAACACCAAATTATTTCTTTTTACTATACTCATGATCTCTTTATTTTTTTACTGTTAGACTTCGATTACACATCAGCAAAGGCAAATCATATACCAACAGCAAAAACAGGACATAGTGTCATGTTGTTTTTCTATTTAAATGACATTTTGACATTTTATTAACACTTGTACCTAAATCAAAAAACAATATCAGCCTTTTAAGCGAGAAGCGAAAAGGCCCGATCAGTTGTAATGTACTTTAAAGATATCGATGAGGACCTTGGGAGGGACCACTCCTCCAGGGTATTGCTTCATTACCGTGAGTACTTGCTGTATAGCGGCCGGAGGAAGGCCCATTCCCAAACCGATATTATGGAGCCGGGTCACCTCGAAATCCTCCTGAACGGAATCGACGTTCATTAAAAGCACCAACCTATGGAACTGAAGAATGCGGTCGGCCTGGGATTTGGGGACTACGTGTTCGGTTTCCGACACGAACAAAGAGTTAAAGGTTTCCCTGTCGACCCCAAGCTGATCGGCTACGCCCAACAGAAAATTAAATTCGGGTTCCTTGATCTTGCCATCAACTTTCGCAAACTCGATCATTTCGGAAAGTATGCTTAATTTTTCCTTGTATGTAGCCATAAATGATAATATTAACAGTGTAGTCCGTTTCTTGTTATATATAAAATTACAAAAAGCTACGATACCCCAATGTTAAAACTATAAGCCCATGGTACTCCGTATTATTTGTAATAACTTGCCAAAAAATAGTTATGACCAACAACGACATCTTTAAAAAGCTACGCGTAGCCCTTATGCTCAGGGACGATGAAATCGTGGACATCTTAAAACAGGTTGATTTCAATATCAGCAAAAGCGAACTCGGGGCCTTCTTCAGAAAAGAAGACCACCCAAACTATAGGGAATGCGGGGACCAGGTGCTCCGAAACTTTTTAAACGGCCTGGTAATCTACCTCAGGGGCACAAAGGAAGAACCCAAGTTTCCAGGTGATGTATTGAAAAAGGCAGGGAGCACCCACCAGGAAAAACCAAGGAAGAACTTTAAGGCCCAACAGCACAAGTCGATAAACCGCGACATCACGAACGTCAAGTACAAAAACAAGCCCAATCAACGAAAGGGAGAAAAAAAATCCTGACCCGCCGTTGGCGAGCCAGGATGCAATCGTTGATTAATCGATTAGGGATTATCGGGCTACGCGAACGCCAATGGTATACAATTTGCCTTCTTCGTAGTCATCGAGCTCCACTTTTTTGTAATTGAGTTTGGCCTTGACAAAATTCTCCAAATCCTCGTCTTCGGTATCTACCGAAAGAACAACGATTTCCTGCTCATTGTTCAATGTAAAGCGCACTTGCGCCCTTAAATTGACCACGTCGGACGAAAGGGAATTGTTCCTCAACATTTCCGCAATCTGACCTGAAAGGTTTTTGGGATTTAAATCGTTTGCCAAAACGTTTCCAAAGGATAACAACATGGCAGCTACAAATACGAAACTAATTTTTCTCATGACTTTTGTTTTTAAATGATTGATGATGTGATGAATTACCTAAAAGACGAGAGAAGGGGGAGTCCGTTACAGGACTCCTATGGTTTTAACATAATTTTCACAAGGACATCGAAGAAAGAAGCCCCCAATAAGCTGTTTTTATTTCTCCCCGAAGTGGATATGCCGGTTCATGCTTTCTTCAAGGGATATGAACGACTCGATATCGCGAATACCTTCGATTACCAATATCGATTCTTGGTAAAGCCGGCGATAGTGCAGGCTATCCTTTGCGTGAATCTTGACAAAAATATCGTACTTACCCGTACTGTGATGGATTTTAACGACCTCCTCAACCTCTGACAAGGCATCTATCACATCCTTATAAAGCGAGGCCTGTTTTAAAAAAATACCCAAAAAAACGGTCATTTTCCAGCCTAACTTACTGTAATCGAGAGACAAGGTGGCCCCTTTGATCACCCCCATATTTTTCATCTTCCTTGTGCGCATATGAACCGTACCCGGGGATACCCCCGCCCGTTTCGCTACATCGGTATAGTTCATTTGCGCATCTTCCGAAAGAATAGTCAATATTGTGTGGTCTACAGCATCTAGCTTATCTCTCATATATGGTATTTAAGGGTGGGTTGACATACCATTTACCTCGTAAAAGCAGCACCCATTAACAGTCATACATCCTATTTGATATTCAATTAAATCTATCAAAAAGATGATTTATGTAAAATTAATTCAAGGTTTTGAAAAAAACTGTAATAATATGCTAATAAAAAGACGTTTTTAATATAAAATGCATTTTTTTCAAACGTTTGAATTTTTAATCCCATAAAAATGTTTTTTACCCGTTTTTTTAAGTTTTGGTAGATTTTATTGGGTATAAAAAATATAATCTGCCGATTCGTTAATAAATGGCCTAAAAATTATTTTTTCAACAGAATAAAGCCTTAAATCGAAGCATTTTACCGATTTTTCGAATTTTCATATATCAAAAACTCCCCTTAATATTGTCTTGTTGTTCTGTAGTTAAGACCAGTCAACAAAGTAAAGTATCCGGAACTTTTCTTACACTGAATTTGACCCCCATTCAATTCAATATTGGATAAGAAATGGTTGGGCAAATGCAATGTCTAGTATCAACCAAAACCTTTTACTTATGAAGAAAGTTCCAATACTGTTATTCTTTTGCCTGATTCGAGTTGCTATAGGCAGTGCGCAAGAGATCATGATTACCGGAAAGGTTCTCGACGACCAAGGTGTCGTTCTACCGGGAACCGATGTAATCATTAAGGGCACCACTAAGGGCACTACGACCAATTTTGATGGGGAATATACCATCGATGCGCCAGCCGATGCCGTTCTAATATTTTCTTCCTTGGGATTTGCCACCAAGGAAATACCGGTAGCGGGCAAAAAGGAGATTGATATCATTCTGGTCCCTGCCGCCGAACAATTGCTCGAAACCATCGTCATCGGCTCCCGGGGACAGCCCAGGACCAAACTTAATACCCCCGTGCCCGTCGATGTCATCGATATCAAAAAGGACGCCATCAACATGCCGCAGCAAGACCTTTCGCAAATGCTTGCCGCCTCGGCCCCTTCGTTTACCGCCTACACCAGTGGTGGCGGTGACCTGTCGTCTTTTGTGAGTCCGCCGAGCTTACGGGGCCTTGCCCCCAACCAAATGTTGGTCCTTGTCAATGGGAAAAGAAGGCACACATCGGCAATTCTTGCCGCTTCGCAAACGGGCACACCTTCCAATGCCGTAGATATGAAATTCATTCCTTCCATAGGAATAGACCATATTGAGATTTTACGGGACGGCGCCTCGGCCCAATATGGTTCCGATGCGATTGCCGGGGTAATAAACGTCGTAACAAAAAAAGGTACCGACGAGTTTACCGGTACCCTTACCGTGGGAGGCTACCCCAACAAATCGCCCGATTTTAGCGATTCGGACCTTACGGAGGGTGAAAGGGCCCTCAATAGAACTTCGGGGGATTGGGACGGGTTCAATTTCCAATTCGATGGGAATTATGGAATTTCCTTCGAAAACGGGGGATTTTTGAACGTTTCCGCCCTAATTAGCCAATCTGAACGAACCATTAGACCGACCGTTTTGGAAATTGACAGGGCACCCTTGTACAGCTCGGACTACCTGAACAACCAGACCACCTCGGTGAACGGCAACCCCATAATAACCAACCCAGAGCTGATTGCCGCCCAGGCCAGCGGGGATGCAGCGGCCATAAGCTCGCTGACCACCGTTGAGGGCCTGATGGCGGCAAGAGGCATAGAGCAGGTCGATGTCGCCACCTACTCCGGCCTTCCGGCCAAGACCCTCATGGGCTTTGGTTTCAACCTCGAAAATCCATTGTCCGAAACCTCCGATTTTTATGCTTTCGGCGATTTCGGCTATCAATATTCAGATGCCTATAGCTGCTTTTACAGAAGGGCCGCACAGGCCGACAGGACCAGCTTCGACCTTTTCCCCAACGGCTTCAGGCCCCAGATCTACACCAACCAGTACAACTTGGCCCTCGCAACCGGTATTACCGGCGAATTCGGCGACTATGAGTTCGATTTCAGCAACAACTTCGGTATGAACTCGGCCAAATACGGCATGTTCAATACATGGAACGCAAGTATCGGAACCGGCTCCCCGACAGAAATGGACCTAGGAACACACAGTTTCTTTCAGAACACTTTGAACTTGGATTTCACTAATTTTTACGAAGATATTCTTTCAGGCCTCAACGTTGCCTTCGGTGGCGAGTTAAGGGTTGAAAACTATGCCATCGTCGCCGGACAGGAAGAAAGCTGGACCGCAGGCGATGCCGGGGTTATAACCGCCACCGAGGACAATCAATTGTTGGTCGGTCCCGACGGGTTTCCCCTGGAGGATTTAAGCGGCTCCCCCATCGTCGACGGCAGTGGGGCCCCCGTCGTACTTCCCTATGCCGGCGTCAGCCAAGAACTGGTCAAGAACTACGCCTTGAACTGTCAGTGCTTTAGGGGTTTTGCCCCTGAAAACGAAAGCAACAGCTATCGTTCCGTAATGGCCGCCTATTTGGACATGGAATTGGATATGACCGAGGATTTTTTGGTCTCCGGGGCCTTGCGCATGGAAAACTATTCCGACTTCGGCAATGTACTTACAGGTAAGGTTGCCGCAAGGTACTCCATCGGCGAAAACTTTGCCTTTAGGGGATCTTTTAGCAGTGGCTTTCGCGCACCTTCCCTACAAGAGCTCAACTACTCCCATAGCTACACCTTCTTTGTGGGGCTCCAACCCTTTGACGGTACCTTGTACCCCAATAGCAGTTCGGCCGCAAGGGCCCTGGGCATAGGACAGCTACAGGAAGAGAGATCAAGAAACTACAGTTTGGGCTTTACCAGTAAAATCGGCAAGTTCGATGTAACCGTAGACGCCTATAAAATCGACATCTTTGACCGCATTTTTGAAACCGGTGAATTCGACGCCGGGCAAGCTCCCGTTCTGGCCCCCATCATCGGTAGCGGCCTGGCAAGCTTTAGGATCAATGGCGGGGACATCAGCACCAAGGGCATCGAAGCGGTGGTCAACTACAACACCAATCTCGGCGCAGGTAGGTTCGGTGCCATTCTCAGCGGAACCTTCAGGGAAAACAAGTTCGAAAACATTAACCTGCCCGACCTCAACACCGACCTGACCGACGAAGAGCTGGCGGACAATTACGTGAACAGGGGCCTGATCGGCCAGTTCGAAACCGGTACGCCAAGTAGCAAGATAATAGGAACCCTAAACTACTCCATAGGCAAGTTTTCGGCCATGTTGAGAGGAACCAGGTTCGGCTCCGTCCAGACCAGGGACAGCATAGAACGCACCTTGCTCGACGGAAGTGTGGGCTATGCCGACCAGTACTTCACTCCGGAATTCACGACCGACATAGGTATAACCTACAATTTTACCGATTCCATCAGCTTTACGGTAGGAGGCAACAACATCTTTAACGAATACCCCGAAATCATCAGGTACGAACTAAGGACCTTCAACCTCTATTCGAACTATCAGCAAGGATCATCGGGAGCCTACTATTTCGGACGATTAAGCTTTACCCTATAATAAGGTACGACAAAACTAAAAGAAGAAAATTATGGAAAAACATATAACTAACATTTTACTCGTAGCATTGATCTCGGTAGGTCTCTTATCGTGCGAACAAGAGCGTTTGGAACCCATATTGACCACAGCCGAAGGAGGAGGCACACTTACCCAGTACATTGCCTATTCCGTCGAATCTACCGATCCGGGCGGGGCCAACGTCAACGGAAGAGTTGTCTTTTGGAAGAACAACCTCGACCAGACCTTGGTACAGATCGCCCTGTACAACACTATTGAGGGGGAGATGCATCCTGCCGTAATCCTCAGCGGCCCCGTTGGCGACGAAACGACCACCATGATGGAACTGGACGATGTTTCGGGCGATACGGGAGAATTTGGATCAAGCAAATTTTTCGTAATCAGCGATACCGCCTTTTACGATTCCATCCTGGAAATGGACGCCCACATCAACATATACCTGGGCCCATCGGATAATACCATCGTCGCTACCGGGGGCTTGGGAACGAACGCCGAAGCGGTGGAAAGCAACTAGAGAACTGATTTTTTAACTTAAATACACAGCACTATGGAAACATTAAACAGAAGAGCATGGTTGAAGCGGGGCGCTTTGACCGCTGCAGGAGCAATGGTCTTGCCCCAACTCTCGTTTGGGGAAACACCTATGGCCCAACCCAAATTCGACTCGCAGGGCAGGACCATCTACAGCCCTTTCTTTAAGGAGTTCAATGCCGAGGCCTTTCCCGACACGGCCAAGCTATTGGCCAAACTCAACGCCAACGAAAACCCATACGGCCCCTCTCCCATGGCCGTCGAGGCCTTTAAAGGTGCCACTACCCTGGGAAACCGCTATGCTTGGAAGGAACTTTTTGACCTGATGGACAAGATTGCGGTAAAAGAGGGCGTAAAAATCGAGAATATTATGATGGGGCCCGGTTCTTCCGACCTATTGGAAAAAACGGCCATGGTCATGTTCGCCAAGGGCGGCAATGTAGTATCGGCCGACCCATCGTACATGTCGCTGATCAAGGTGGCCCAAGCTACGGGTGCCTCTTGGAAGCCCGTACCCCTAAAGGACGATTGGTCGCACGACCTAAAGGGCATGGAAGCCGCCATTGACAAAGACACCAAACTGGTCTATATATGCAACCCCAACAACCCCACCGGAAGCATGACCGATCACGCCGAGCTGGTCGACTTCTGCTCCCGCGTTTCGGAAAAAGTACCCGTCTTCGTCGATGAAGCGTATTTGGACTTTCTGGAAGATGCCGCCAAAAAAAGTATGGTTTCATTGGTCACCCAGGGCAAAGACGTGATCATTGCCCGTACCTTCTCCAAAATACATGGTATGGCCGGTCTACGGGTGGGCTATATCGTTGCGCAGGAAAGCACCTTGGACAAGATACAGGATATTACCCGGGGAGGCATGGGCATTACCTACCCTTCGGTCTATGCCGCTTCGGCCAGTATGGACGATATCGCCTTTCAGGAAAAATCGAGGAAGCTCAATGCCGAGTGTAGGGAATTCGTCTACGCCACCTTGGACAAGATGGGATATACCTACGTTCCCTCGTCGACCAGCTTTATTCTGTTCCCGATAGAAATGGAAGGCAAGTCCTTTCTCGAAAAGATGACGGCCCAAGGCGTGGGCGTTCGCGCATTCGATATTATGGACAAAAATTGGTGCCGTGTAAGCATGGGCACCATGGACGAGATGAAGATTTTTGCTTCCGCCCTTCAAAAAGTGCTAGTTTAAGTTCAGTTAGCCCATTGGGCCGGATTTACGTGAAAATGCCTTGACATGTTAAAACCCGGCCCTGTATGGGTTTAAGACCCTTCCCTCATCCGAAATCACTTGTAAACAACAAAATTCAGATACTATATGAACTTCGCACTTCAAAACACTTTGGAACTTGTGCTGATCATCGGTCTTGGCCTGCTGCTTCAAAAAAAGGTCGCCAAACAAGATCTTAAGGGCGTAAAAACTATAATTTTAAGTGTGGCCCTTCCGGCCGTCATATTCGTCGCCCTATTGAAGATCAAGCTTGAAAGTTCACTCTTGATATTTCCCCTATTGGCGCTCACTTTCAACCTTGTCATGTTGCTCGCATCAAAATACCTCCTGGGAGCATCCTTGCCCAAGGAAGAAAAATCGAAAAGGAGGACCATTATGATGTTGCTTCCCTCTTTGGCCCCCGGTCTTTCTTGCTTTCCTTTTATCGTCGTCTACCTAGGGGACGACTCCCTTGCCCTGGCCGCATTGGCCGATGTCGGCAACAAGATATTCGGCCTTATCCTTCTCTATATGCTGGCCATGCATTGGTACCATATGCGATCCTTAAAGGATTTAAAGGCCTCTACCTCAAGCAAATTAAAAAGCTTGGCCCTAGCCCTGTTAAAAGAACCTATCAACATGGTCATTATCGTGGGTTTGCTGTTATTGGCCCTTGGCTGGAACATGGATTCGATCCCTGTTTTTCTTCAAAACACCATTCAGAAACTCAAAATATTGATGACGCCCCTGGTATTGCTTTTTATCGGTATGGCGGTACGCATCAAATCGGGAGAATTCGGCCTTATCCTATCGTTGCTGGCCCGCAGGGCCGGTATCACCTTTTGTCTTTCGGCCCTGTTCGCCTTTCTTTTTCCGTCCTTGGCCCCTTCCTTGATCCTCTTATTGGTGGTTTTTCCCCAAAGTTCCTGTAGTTTTTGGCCGTTCGCCCATATGAGCGCGGTCAGCTCCCTGGAAGAAAACGACGGACAAAAAAGGCCCACTTTCGACATTAATTTCGCAGTAAACATCCTGGCCTTTTCCTTGCCGTTCTCCACCTTATTGATCATTACCGTATTCTCGTTCAGCGAGTTTTTCGTCAACCCAATGGTCATATTGGCATCAGGCATTTTTATGATAGGGATATCGTTGATCCCCCTTATCTCGGCCAAGTTGAAGAAAACCAAGGAAGGCGAATTGGATCCGGCGGCCTACGGAAAGTATGTCGGACTCAATACGGGTCCGCAGACGGGAGAGGAAAGTTAAACCCTGATACAAATGGAAATAGAAAAACCTCTGAAAAATTCAGAGGTTTTTTTTACTTCCACTATCAGGGAGGGGTTATTGTTTTACCTCAACTGGTATCCTATAGACCACACCTTGCTCATACGTCCCTTTCGCCAATCTTTGAAAATCGACGTTCTTACGTATAAAATCCTCCAAGGGCTTGCTATCCGTCTCGATGGTAAGAATTCGCAAATAATTACCCCTATCGACCGCAAGCCTGACCTCGGCCCTATGGCCTCGAATTTCATCCGGTATGCTCGGCACCTCCAACATTTTGTAGACCTGTGTCGCTACCGCCTTGGAAGGACCGGGATAGTTCCATTCTGAATCGGCAGCCATAAGGTAACCGGAGTTAAAGGCCACCGTCGCAATCAACATGAATATAATCTTTTTCATCGTAAGGGTTATTTAAACTATTATCTGACTAATTTTTCCTTAAAGATAACACAATTTAAGGCTTTCAAATTATGTATTTACCAAAATTTAACACCTTATAATGGTAATAATTAAATTAATAGTCAAAATCTAACGAAAATGCAGATTTTCACCCCGTATCTACTAAAACGTTTTCGCGTTAGGCATCCATTTTCGGACAGGGCATAAAAAAAGGCATCCAAAAATGGAATGCCCTTCTTTTTTTATATCGAACCGAACTAGGCCAATACTTCCTTGACCTTATCGGCGGCTTCCTGAAACTGTACCGCTGAATGTACGGCCAAGCCGGAATTATCGATAATTTCCTTGGCCAATTCGGCATTAGTACCCTGTAGGCGTACGATGATCGGCACTTTGATCGCATCTCCCATATTCTTATAGGCATCGACTACGCCCTGCGCCACGCGGTCGCAACGTACGATACCTCCGAATATGTTGATCAGGATAGCCTTTACCGCCGGATCTTTAAGAATGATCCTGAACGCTTCCTCTACCCTTTTGGCATCTGCCGTTCCACCGACATCCAAAAAGTTGGCAGGTTCTCCCCCGGCCATCTTGATAAGGTCCATCGTCGCCATGGCCAAGCCTGCACCGTTGACCATACACCCAACATTGCCATCGAGGTCAACGTAATTAAGGCCCACTTCACGGGCTTCTACCTCAATGGGGTTTTCTTCGCGCAAATCGCGCATTTCGGCATATTGCTTTCTTCTGAACAAGGCATTGTCGTCGATAGACACCTTGGCATCGACGGCCATGATCTTGTCGTCGGAAGTCTTTAGCACCGGATTGATCTCGAACATGCTCGAATCGCTCTCTACATAAGCCTTGTATAGGGACATAACGAATTTCGTCATTTCCTTGAAGGCGGTACCCGACAAACCTAGGTTAAAGGCAATTTTTCGAGCCTGAAAGGGCAATAGGCCCGTAGCAGGGTCGATTTCCTCGGTAAAGATAAGATGCGGGGTCTTTTCGGCCACCTCTTCGATATCCATACCTCCTTCGGTAGAATACATGATCATATTTCGCCCTGTTCCCCTGTTGAGGAGAACGGACATATAAAATTCGCTCGTTTCGCTATCTCCCGGGTAATACACATCTTCGGCCACAAGCACCTTATGTACCTTTTTACCCTCGGCCGAAGTTTGTGGCGTGACCAGTTGCATACCGATGATACTGCCCGCCAACTCTTCTACCTCCTTTAGGTTTTTGGCCAACTTTACGCCGCCGCCCTTACCTCTGCCCCCTGCGTGTACTTGGGCCTTGATAACATGCCATCCCGTGCCGGTCTCTGCGGTTAACTGTTTAGCGGCCTCCACTGCTTCCTTTGCATTGTGGGCTACAATTCCACGCTGAATGCGCACTCCAAAACTGGCCAAAATTTCCTTTCCTTGGTACTCGTGAAGATTCATATA
This sequence comes from Pseudozobellia thermophila, assembly GCF_900141855.1. Classification (GTDB taxonomy): domain Bacteria; phylum Bacteroidota; class Bacteroidia; order Flavobacteriales; family Flavobacteriaceae; genus Pseudozobellia; species Pseudozobellia thermophila. The sequence goes on along the minus strand of NZ_FQYU01000003.1, from coordinate 221,695 downwards.
TTAAAGGTGTATTTAGGTTCAGCAGCAAAAATAGGCAACTGTACGTTGATTTTCCAATTTAGAAGCCTCAAATTCAAAAAAAAACCAAGGGGAAAGGTTTCGAGCAAGGCTTTGGCCAAGACGAATCGACCCTATGCCCCTCCCTACAAGGCTCCGCCCCCTATCCGGCAGCGCAAGAGGCAATCACACCGTAAAATCCTTGAAATCCAAGGGATCGAAATTTCGAAAGTCGCCGTTCATTTTAATGGTTTTCTTGGTCCTGTCCACCTCAGAGAGAACGGCAATGGTGTTCAAAAGATGGCGTTTGATAAAGCTTAGACGCTCACTCTCCTTGGCCATTTGGAGCAATTGGTATTCCTGCTCAAACGACAGTCCCATTTTATGTGCCAAAACATAACTGTTGAATTTCTCCACGGGCAAGGGTGTAAACGGCACGTCCATCAACTCATAAAGTTCGTGCAGGCGATCTAACACCTCTTGTTTCAGTTTGACGTCGCCATCGTTGATATTATCCAAAAACTCGACCTCGCCCCCGGCATAGAGTTTGCCACCCATATTCCTATTGAAACTGATAATGCGAAACACCTGTCGGGCCACGCAGGTGACGTCCATCTCGCCGTCTTCGTAGGTGTTCACTATTTCCACCAATTGGACCTCCGTGCCGTAGACCATGGTATCGTTTATATAAACCGGAATGCCAAAGGTCACGGCTTCGTCCCTACAATCTTTGATCAACTGCTTATAGCGTTCCTCAAAGATATGGAGCGGCACGGTCTCTCCTGGAAAAAATATGGATTGCAATGGAAAAAAGGGCAACTTCATCTTGCTTGATTTTGATCTAAAAATACAACGCAAATCGACCTCAGACAAACAAAAGGAGCAAAACTACGATGTTTCAAATATAACATTTTGTTTTATTTTTAAAAGCTATAGTGGTTTTCTTGTGCATATCGAAAGAAGACGTTAGCTTTGCCGAAAACCGGAAAGCACTATGAACAATGCCGATTTGCTTAAGATAGCAAAAACTTTTGGAGACCCCGTATACGTTTATGATTCTGAAAAAATAATTTCCCAGTTTACACGCCTCACCAAAGCCTTTAGCAGCGTACCCAAGTTAAAGCTTAACTATGCGGCAAAGGCCCTGTCAAACCTTGCCATACTCCGGTTGATGAACAGCTTGGGCAGCGGTCTCGATACCGTTTCGATACAAGAGGTGCAATTGGGCCTGTTGGCAGGGTTTAAGCCCGAATCGATCATCTTTACCCCGAACGGGGTGTCTTTGGAGGAAATCGAGGAGGCGGCCAAGCTCGGGGTGCGCATCAACATCGACAACCTGTCCATTTTGGAGCAGTTCGGCAGCAAACATCCCGACATTCCGGTTTGTATTCGTATCAACCCCCACGTAATGGCCGGCGGAAACTCAAAAATATCCGTAGGGCATATCGATTCGAAATTCGGCATCAGCATTCATCAAATACCCCATTTGCTGCGCATTGTGGAATTGACCAAGATGAACATCAACGGTATACACATGCACACCGGCAGCGATATTCTGGATATCGATGTGTTTTTATACGCATCCGAGATCCTGTTCGAGACCGCCAAGAATTTCAAGAACCTAGAATTTATCGATTTCGGAAGTGGGTTTAAAGTACCCTATAAAGAGGGGGATATCGAGACCAACGTGGAGGAACTCGGTAAAAAACTGGGCTCGCGCTTCAACGAATTTTGCAAGGAATACGGCAAAGAATTGACCTTGGCCTTTGAGCCCGGCAAGTTTTTGGTGAGCGAGGCAGGTAATTTTTTGGCCAAGGTAAACGTGGTCAAGCAGACCACCTCTACCGTATTCGCCAGCGTCGACACCGGTTTCAACCACTTGATACGACCTATGTTCTACGGTGCCATGCACCGCATTCTGAACATATCGAACCCCGAAGGCCGGGAGCGCTACTATTCGGTCGTAGGATACATCTGCGAGACGGACACCTTTGCCAGTAACCGCAGGATCAACGAAATCTCCGAGGGCGATATCCTATGCTTTAAAAACGCGGGTGCCTATTGCTTTCAAATGGCGAGCAATTACAACTCCAGATTTAGGCCGGCGGAAGTACTCTGGCACGAAGGAAAGGCCATTCTGATCAGGGAAAGGGAAACTTTTGACGACTTGATCAAACATCAAATTGATGTAAACGATCTTTTTTCGGCAAAAAAGGAAAAGGTATCGGCAAAATAAAAAGCCATAATTTTTCGTTAGCTTTGATAGACTTGTTCGACCAATTCGAACAAAAACCCTGAACCACATGAAAGCTTCATTTTTTTATATGGCCATCTTTTTTTTGCTATCGGGCCTTTCGGCCAATGCCCAAGAAGTCGAATGGCTGACCTGGGACGAGGCCGCCCAACTGGCCGCGACCGAAAAAAACCCTAAGAAAATCTTTGTAGATGTGTACACCGACTGGTGCGGATGGTGCAAAAAAATGGACAAAGACACCTTTCAACACCCGGAGGTAGCTGCCTACATGGCCGAAAACTTCTATATGGTCAAGTTGGACGGCGAGGGAAAGGAACCCATTGAATTTAGGGGAAAGACCTATAAATATGTACCTTCGGGCAGAAAGGGCTACCACGAGTTCGCGGCGGCACTCCTCCAAGGCCGTTTGAGTTACCCTACTACTATTTTCCTCGATGAGGAAATGAATATGCTCTCGCCCGTTCCGGGATATCAAAAACCGGAACCCTTTTTGAACATTGCCAAGTATTTCGGCGATGACATATACAAGGAAAAGGATTGGGCCACCTATGCAGGGGACAGCAAATAATTCGATTGCCGTTCATCCCTACGGAATTTTTCGAATACGCCATTACAACCGACAGGGCATAGGACCAAGGGCAATCGGCAAACCTTGGACGGGCTTCCTTCCGCACCCTTTTCCTGAACCGCAGGTTTTATTAAACGAGGTAATCGCCAAGAAGGCGTTAAGAGGAATTATCGGCTATAGTTCGGAGATTCCTTGGTTATGGTCACATCGTGGGGATGGCTTTCGTTGATACCGCTGGCCGTTATTTTTACAAAACGTCCATTTTCTTTAAGGGTATCGATATCCTTGGCCCCACAATACCCCATACCTGCCCGTAAACCACCTATAAATTGATGGATACTTTCAAACAAGTTTCCTTTGTAGGGTACACGGCCCACGATGCCTTCTGGAACCAATTTTTTAATATCGTCCTCAACATCCTGAAAATAACGGTCCTTACTACCTTGCTTCATGGCCTCTACAGATCCCATTCCGCGATAGCTTTTGAACTTTCTACCTTCATAGATGATGGTTTCGCCCGGAGACTCCTTGGTACCTGCCAACAAAGACCCCAGCATTACCGTATCGGCCCCTGCGGCTATGGCCTTGGGAATGTCGCCCGTATATCGGATACCTCCATCGGCTATGACGGGTACACCGGATCCCTTTATGGCCGCGGCAACCTCGAGAACGGCCGAAAACTGGGGAAAACCGACACCGGCCACCACCCTTGTCGTACAGATGGATCCCGGGCCAATCCCTACTTTCACCGCATCGGCCCCCGCCTCTACCAAATACTTGGCCGCTTCGGCGGTGGCAATGTTTCCTACGATGACATCTAGACCGGGGAATTTTTTCTTTACTTCCTTCAATACGTTCACAACTCCCTTGGTATGGCCATGCGCCGTGTCGATAACTACGGCATCGACCCCGGCATTGACCAAGGCCTCGGCCCGATCCACGGCATCTCCCGTTACACCGATAGCGGCCGCTACGCGCAACCTACCGTATTGGTCCTTATTGGCTATCGGTTTTTGTGTAAGCTTGGTAATATCCCTAAAAGTTATAAGTCCCACCAGTTTATTCTCGGCGTTCACAACCGGAAGCTTTTCTATCTTATGTTCCTGCAGAATGTCTTCGGCCTCCGAGAGCGAAGTGCCCTCACCCGCGGTCACTAAATTTTCAGAGGTCATGACCTCGGCAATGGGCCTGTCGTTGTTTTTCTCGAAACGCAGGTCCCTATTGGTCACGATACCTATCAGCTTGCCCTCTTCGTCAACGATCGGAATACCCCCGATGCTGTGCTCTTTCATGTTCGCCTTGGCATCCCTTACCTTGGAGTTCAGGGGCATTGTGACGGGATCAAGGATCATTCCGCTCTCCGCCCTCTTCACCTTACGAACCTTTAGGGCCTGTTGCTCTATGGTCATATTCTTGTGCAACACACCGATCCCCCCCTCTTGGGCCATGGCAATGGCCATACGCGATTCGGTGACGGTATCCATGGCCGCCGAAATAATGGGGACGTTAATGGTGATGTTTCGTGTAAACCTGGATTGGATATTTACTTCCCTGGGCAATACTTCGGAGTATGCCGGCACCAAGAGTACGTCGTCATAAGTTAGACCTTCTCCTAGAATTTTGTTTTGGTGGGCTTGCATGGCAATTAAGGATTTAATTGCGTGCAAATGTAGTGAAATAAATTGGTTATCCGATAGAATCGGCTTCAGGCTTTTGACATAGATAGAAAATGCCATAAGCACCGGGGTTATTACGACAAATGAGATCGACACTCCCCAAAAGCCATCGCCCGATTTTACCCCTAATTTACCCATGGGCAATAAACGGGAAATAGCGGAAGACCCATGGTCAAAAAGGCCGTTGTTGCAGCACCTGGGTCGACCCTTGCAAAAACTCGGAAAAACAATACGGTATGGTCTCAACCTTCGCCCCGGGAAAGGGTCCGCCTGGATCAACCAGCACCGGACTGGACCAAAGAAATAGAAGGCCCGGCCTCCCCATCATCCGTAACCCCGTTCCCATGTATGGCCAACGCCATCCGAGGAAAGACGCAAAAGATGGTCCCCGTACGGAGATACACCTACAAAAAGTCGGTCATCTACATGTTATTCGCTTTCTGCTCCTAGGCACTGGCGCCCTGCGGGGCCCAATGTGCACAAGACATCCCCGGCGCGGCCTTTTGGGGATTGGCGCAGTCGCTGGTCTCGTACCTCACACAACTAACACAGTTCTCCTTATCCTTTAACATGGCCTTCATTTCAAAGCTGTCACAGGTATAACTGGTACCTACTTCAACCCCATGTACCTTGCATATATGGTTCTCAACCAAATTCTCGCAGTTGACACAGCTGTTTCCCAATCGTATAGACATAATCCTTGTTTTAGATTAAACGTATATCAAATTAGGGAAAGCTACCTTTAGAAACAATATAAATAATTGAAAATCAATTATTTATATTTAGATTTATTTAAGATTACGCCCTGACCGTCCCTGTTATGGAGCCACGGTCCTGGAGGCCCACTTAGGGCTATTCCTGCGTTTTTTATACTTGCGCCCGTACCACAGTAAGGTTCCGGTTACCGGAAGGCTGGCAATGACGAGGCTGGCCAAAAAAGCAATTATTTTTCCCACGATGCCTCCTATCGAGCCCACATGGATATCGTAATTCATGCGGATCAACTTATCGGCAAACCCGGCATCCCCGTATTTACCATAGATACCCGTGGTCTCTATTTCTTCCAGCGTGTACCGATCGAAAAACCGGTAGTCGTTGTCGTAGTACAGTCCCTCACTATAGGCCACCTCTACATAAATGCTGGCAGAATCCGTCGCCGGATAATGGATCTCATAACTCAGGGCATCGGGCGAATCCTTCCTCAACAAGGGCAGCAGCCTATCGATCGGCATTACGCTATCGGCCGCTTCCCCGGGCAAGGCGATGTTATCCGGAACAAAGAACTCGGCCCGTTTTTCTCCGCCGACGGCCTTATACACCCCATAGTAAAACCAGTTGAAAGCCATGACCGATCCGGTGAAGGCCAGAACCAAGGCCAGGCTATAGACGTAGAAGCCCACTATGGAATGCAAATCGAAGTTCTTGCGTTTCCAACGCGTACCGGGCTTCCATTGGAAGGAAAGCCGTTGTTTTAGGTTTGATTTCCTTTTCGGCCACCATAGGATAAGTCCGGAAACCAGAACGAACATAAACAGGAGTACGGAGATCGAAACGACCTGCTCCCCAATCCGAGGGGGCAACCAAAGACGCACATGCCCCTTTAGGACAAAGGCAAAAAAACCGCTAAAATGGTCCTTGACATGTAGCCTTTCACCCGAATAGGGGTCGAGAAAGACACTTTGGTAAAACTCGGGTTCGGGTTCATAGAAAATAACCTCGACGGCCTCATCGGGCTTACCATAGAGTACCCCATGCACATGTTTATCGGGAAAGACCGTTTCGGCCAGCTTACGCGCTTCGGTAGGGGTTATGAAAGCTTCCTCCCTGGGTTCCACTTTGTCGTAGTCGACGTACAACGCTTCGATTTCGTCCCTAAAGACCCAACAACACCCCGTTATACTCACGACAAAGACCACCAGACCTGTAGCTATACCCAAAATGCGGTGCAGCATCAACAATTTCCTTCTGAATTCCCCTTTTATCATAGTTATTTTTCCGTTTTTGGTCCGATTATTTTTGCATCCTTATCCATCATCCCTCCCAGGTCGTTTGCATATATAAGCATTAATGGTCGAAACCTAAAACGCCCGTTAAAATTGACATAAAAGGCCCTTGCATTTGCAAATTGGGGCCTGACCCTTTCCTGTTCGGTTTCGTTCAATGCATGGCACAGCTTTGGGGCGATACGCTATTTAATTGCCCGGTAAAAAAGGGAGACCTTGGTCGCAACCCCGATTCCGAAAAAAGCCGTGGGCGTTAGCGGCCAGACTACCCCTTGCCGACCGATCGCTTAAGGCGACCAAACCTTGGCGAAGCCCCATGGCTACCGCCCGTGTTTGCCTGTAACCCCCTTTACGTCCGAAATGATGTATCGGTCTTATCAATTGATTCGATATTTTTTTAAGGTCTCGTCCATACCCAGCACAAATTGGGTCCCCTTCACCAAGTCTTCCATTTCCGCCAATATATGATCGTCGACCTTAAGGCAGATATCCACCAAAGGATTGGTGCACCAGATTTTATTGCACTTTCCGCCATTGCATGAGGCGCAAAGGCAGGGCTTGTCGGAATCTTGAATAATGCCCAAAAAATGGGACAAATCGGATTCCGACATAAAGATGCCCACCGTATCTACCACCAATTGCAAGGTACAGTCGACATTAGGGGCTTCGAATACCTTGTAAAATGCCCCGTAATTGTTTCCGTATATAAGCTCCATAAAATTTGCGATAAGATTATACAAAAAAGCCGGTAACCCAATCAAGAAGGGGTACCGGCCAAACTAACTCAAACTAACTCGATGAAAACCATATGCTTTTTTGTTTGGAATCACATCCAACACCCTATGCAAATATATAATGTTATTTTTAATCAATCTAAATAAAAATATTATTTTTGAAACCGGTTTACAACTTTCAGCGACGCCTTATGAACGACATCGACCTCATATACAACAATAGTTTCGGATTGGCCTTTCAATGGAAAAGGGACAATGGCCACAACCACAACAAAGTCCAATTGGTCTTCAGGGATACGGGACTATTTGTAACCAAGGAAGAACTACTTCAATTTTCCAAAAACATAAGAAGAAGTATAAAACACTACCAAATGTGCGGTTCATGCCCCAAAAAGGAAACGTGCCGATCCATTCTCGTAGAATCGCCCGTTCCACAAATTACCTTCGCCATGAACACGGAAGAATTGGGGAATGTCCAAGACCTTGTCGAAGGCACCTTGTTTCAACTCAACTTGGACAACTATATCGATTCGTTGTTTAAAGATTGATTTCCTAAAGGCCTTAATGATAAACGGAAAAGAGCTCCGTAGCCTTGTTGTAAGCGGCCTCAAACACCATCCAATTGACGCCCGAATCGGCCTTGGCGGCGGTAAAGTAAGACAACATCTTTTCGGTGGGCATGTTACCGGTAAGTTCGTCCTTGGCCATGGGGCATCCCCCGAACCCCTGCACGGCCCCATCAAACCTGCGACAACCGGCCTTAAATGCGGCGTCGACCTTTTCGTGCCATTTGGTTGGCGTGGTATGCAAGTGTGCGCCAAACTCGATCTCGGGATACTTTGGTATTAGATTGGAAAAAAGATAATCGATGTTTTCGGGCGTCGAAGTGCCCACGGTATCGGACAGGGACAGGATCTTGACCCCCATGGCCGCCAGTTTTTCGGTCCACTCACCGACAATTTCCACGTTCCAAGGATCGCCATAGGGGTTCCCAAACCCCATGGATATGTAGGTAACCACCTCTTTTCCACTATCGCGGGCGTTTTCCAATATTTCTTTTAGGATGAGCACCGATTCGGCGATCGTTTTATGCGTATTCCGCATTTGAAAGTTTTCGGAAATGGAAAAAGGATAGCCCAAATAATCGATTTCGGGATGCCTGCAGGCATCTTTGGCCCCGCGTACATTGGCCACGATGGACAAGAGTTTGCTCTTCGACCCGGATAGGTCCAATCGCGACAGCACTTCGGCCGTATCGACCATTTGCGGTATCGCCTTGGGCGACACAAAACTGCCAAAATCAATGGTATCGAAACCACAGTTGAGCAAAGACTGAATGTACTTTACCTTCTCCCCGGTGGGAATAAAGGCCTTGATGCCTTGCATGGCATCCCTAGGGCATTCTATGATCTTAACCTTATTCTGCATACCACTTGTTACCTTCCCAAAATTACCATTATTTATCGGATATCAACAGATAGAGGGCAATACCCACAAACACCAAAATTTGCAGCCATTTTAAATAAAACCCGATCTTCGAATTGTTGTTGAGATACTTCGAAATAGACCCCGACAGAAGGGCAATTGCCCCAAAAACCACTGAAGATACGATCACGAACACCCCGCCCAAGATGTAGAACTGGACAACCGTATCCAAGGTTTGGCTAAACAGAAAGCCTGGGAAGAAAGCCAGAAAAAAAATGGCCACTTTAGGGTTGAGCACGTTCATGATAAAACCCTGGCGAAACAATTCCCACCCCTCTTTCTTGGGCACATTTTCATCGGAAAGTGCCACCGATGAACTACTTTTGTACACTTGGAAAGCCAAATACAAAAGATAGGCCGCCCCAAGCAACTTGATTCCCAAAAACAAGGCATCGCTCTGTTTGATGATCGCCGAAACCCCGAAAGCCAACAAAGTGGTATGCACCAAACAGCCCGCCATTAGACCAGCCGTAGTGGCCAGTCCGTATTTTACGCCGTTGACCAGGCTTTGCATTAAAACATAAATGTTATCGGGACCGGGAAAAACGGCAAGGGCCGACGTAGCCAGTACAAAAGCATAGAGGGTATCGTAACTCATGGACCAAACTTACAAAATACAATTTCCCATTTGTAAATATTCTTTTTCATATCTTAGAAAAAAATTAAATGATGAAGCCAATCAACCTTGCCCTTGTTCTAGCACTGTGCTGCACCAGCGTTTTTGCCAATGAACCCCATACTATCGAAAATTCAATCCAAGAAATAATTATGCCTCAAGACAGCTTGCTACGCCACGTAGTGCTTTTCAAATTCAAACCGAACACCTCAAAGGAAGATATTGAAAAAGTTGAAAAAGCCTTTAGCGAACTTCCTTCTAAGATTCCGCAAATTGTATCGTACGAATGGGGACTCAACAACAGCCCAGAGGGCCACGACAAGGGTTTTACCCACTGCTTCTTTTTAACCTTTAAGAGTGAGGCCGATCGGGCCATCTACTTGCCACATCCCGACCATAAGGCATTTGGAGCCATCCTAGGCCCCCACCTAGACGATGTTCTAGTGGTCGATTATTGGACCAGATAAATTCTTATCCGGATTTTAAAAGCGCAATGGCGAGGCTTTACCATAAAGTTTTCCCATAAAAGGGGCTATTGACCAATATCATATTTCCGTGCGGCCGCATGGCGTAATTTTACAGGTGTTAATCCGTACGGATGTAAGATGAGAGGCAATTCCAACACGTTGATATATATAGTCGCCGGGATCATTATCCTTCATTTTGTCGTCGGCCTGGTCTGGCTGGCCTATAAGATGAGCAAAAAAAAGGATGATTAAGGCCCGAGAGCAGGCCTTGGTTCGCGGACCGGATTCAATTGTTACGTTTCGCCAAAATCGCCTTGTTGATTCTTTTGACCAAGGCGGGCCCTTCGTAAATAAACCCCGTGTACAGTTGGACCAAGTCTGCACCTGCCTCCAGTTTTTCAAGGGCATCCTCTTCCGAATGTATTCCCCCAACACCGATTATCGGAAAGGCCTTATTGCTTTTTTCGGCCAAGAACCGAATGACCTCGGTACTTCTTTGGGTCAAGGGTCTTCCGCTCAATCCACCTGTTTCCTTGGTAAGCGCTTCTTCCGACCTTAAGTTTCTGCGTTCGATGGTCGTATTGGTGGCAATGACACCATCGATCTTGGTATCGGCCACAATGGCGATAATATCCATCAATTGGTCGTCGGTAAGGTCGGGTGCAATTTTTAAGAGAATAGGTTTCTCCCTTTGTTGCTTTCGCGAGGCTAAATCGGCATTCTCCTTTTTAAGTTCGAGCAAGAGGGCGGTCAAGGGCTCCTTGTCCTGAAGTTCCCTAAGGCCGGGCGTATTCGGCGAACTTACGTTCACCACAAAATAGTCGACATAATCGAAAAGGGCATTGAAGCAGATCAGGTAATCCGAAACGGCATCTTTGTTGGGCGTGACCTTGTTCTTTCCGATATTCCCCCCGACAAGCACTTTGTGCGTTTTTTTTAAGCGTTCTACCGCATCGGCCACCCCCATGTTGTTAAACCCCATACGGTTGACGATGGCCTGGTCTTGTTTTAACCGAAACAACCTCTTTTTGGGGTTTCCCGGTTGGGGTTTTGGTGTAAGGGTACCGATTTCGATAAAACCGAAACCAAAATTGGAAAGTTCGTTAAAAAGCTTGGCATCCTTATCGAAGCCGGCCGCCAAGCCCACGGGATTCTTAAACTTTATCCCGAACACCTCTGTTTCAAGACCTTTGTCCTCGCAAGTATAGATAGCCCTGAAAACGGGGGACAAGCCGATGTTGGACAATAATCGTATTAAGGAGAAGGTAAAATGATGCGCCTTTTCGGCATCCATTAAAAACAATAAGGGTCGGATAAGTGCTTTATACATGAAGTGTACTATGGTTTGGGCAAAAATACGAACTAAACCCATGTTTTGGCCCGAACCGCTTATTTTTTATGGGCAAGCCCGTAGGCCGCCATCAGCACCCTAATCCTTCGTTTCTTTTTCGTAAACCATTGGAGTTACGAAAATAGGCCTTCGGACGGCCTCGTTGCAAAGTTCGAGGTAGCGTTCGTACTGCCTTGCGTTAAAGGTCTCCAAGAGCTTTTTGTCGGCCTGTAGGGCCAATTGCACTAGTTGGTCTTGCAGGGCCTTATACTTTTCGCCCATGGTGATCAAATCTTCTTCCTTGCTCTGCGGGTGCTCGGCAAGCAGTTTTGTTATCTGGTCTTCAATGCCCTTGCTACCAACCTCCAACTCACCGCGCAAGGTTTCCATGGTGGCTATTTGCGATTCGTTCAATTGAAATGTACTTACGATCATCTCGGTGTCGTCGCCCCCTATTCCCAAAAAACATTCCTGTGCGCGAACGAGGGACGTACCGAATAAGACCAATGCCCAAAAAAAGATTTTACCAAACATGTTATTTCTTGTTAGCGATGTACTCTTTATTAAACACCAATATTAGCCAAAAATTATGTGCTCGCCATATTTGTAGGCGGATAGAAACCAAAAAGACCACCAAAGGAGGCGGTCTTTCTGATAGTTAATGGTTGTGATTTTATTTCAACGACAAGTTCAGACGTGCAAAAAGGAACCTGCCCCCGATACCGAACTGCTGTGCCCTGCGCGACCAGTCGAAGCGGCCGTCACTGCGGTTATTGTATTGTTCCTCGGCCCTATCGGGATAAATATCGAAAAGATTGTTGGCCCCTATGGTAAAGGTCAAGGCATCGGTAGCCTTGTAACCGATGGACAGGTCGGTCACCAGTTTGGTACCGAAAACCTGTTGGTTCGCCACTACGGTGGTCGCTTCGGTTACCTCGCCAAAATACACATTCCTCAAAAAGAAGACAAGTTTGTCGGAGGTCAGGCTATTGGAGAGGTTGATCTTGGTACGGGGCACGGCCTCTTCGAGGTACACCCTGCTATCTTCGGGGAAATAGGTATCTACCTCATCGGCATTTCTCAACACCTCCGACGCATTGATATCGCCAATCTGGTTGGTCTTGGAGAAAGTCCCCGCCAAGTCCGATTTCAAACGCCACTTATCCCCTAGGGAAGTATTATGGGTAATAACCACGTCCAACCCCCGCGATTCGGTATTGATCGCATTGGCAAAGAAGGAAGCCGCCGTGGCATTGGCCTGCCGCAACAAATTGTCCAATTCCGTACCCGTACCGGGCCCTTGAAATTGCCCCGTATAGACCACCCTATCGTTGATCTCTACATAGTACCCATCGACGGTAATCGTCAAATTGGCATCGGGAATCTTGGCCGTTAGCCCCAAGCTGACACTACTGGAAGTCTCCTCCTTGAGTTTGGGTATGCCCAAAAGCTCGGCTGCACGACTGTCATTGGCAAAGGTACCTACCTCTTGAGGGTCGCCGTTCTGATCAAAAATAGTCGATGTGGAGTTAAAGTTGATCTGATGCAAAGAAGGAGCCCTAAACCCCGTATTGGCGGCACCCCGAAGATTCAAATTATCGGAAACCTTGTAACGGGTGGCCAACTTAAAGTTTATGGTAGAACCAAAATCGCTGTAATTTTCGAATCGGGTGGCAAAACTGGCCAAAAACCTTTCCGAAAAATCGGCCTCTACATCTACATAGCCCGCAACACTGCTTCTTCCGCGCGACAACTCGTTATTGGGACTAAAGCCCGGAAAGACCTGCGACCCCCCAGGACGTGCGTTTCCAAAAAAGTCTTGTGCCGGTTCTTGGGTTGCCAGGGTAATGCGCTGCCCATCGGCCGTATACTGTGCATAAGAGGCCTCTTCCCCGGCTATGATGTCGTAGTTCTCGACCCGGTACTCGGCACCAAAGGCCACGTTCAGGCCCGACATCACGTCTTCGAAAAAGCGGGTTACGTCCAAGTTCGAGGTATTTTGGGCAAAGGAAAAGCCCCCGGCATCAAAAAGTGTGGGCGATGCATTTTGCATGGAGGCATTGAAGGTATTGCCTATGGTATACAAAAAGGAGTTTTTTCCGTAGGTATTGCTTAAATCTACGTCCCACTCATTGATTTTTCCCTTAATCCCGACTGATAACGATTTGTCCTTAATATTTGAATTGATCTCGGGCAAAAAGCCGTTGATATAGGCCGGGGTATAGGTACGGCTTTGGTTGGGCAATCGGTAAAATCCGGCCGAGTTTCCCGTTCGCGAGCTAATTCCGGCAAAAGAGTAAACCTCTGTTCCGTTGTCGTCCAAGGGCAAGGAAAAATTCGCGAACAAACGCCCGCCACGCAAGGCCGATTGTCCTACGCGCATGTTGTAATCGCTGCGTTCCTGGTCTCTGGCGGCAAGTTCCGATTCCGTGGCATCGGCCGACAAGATAGGTTGAAGCTCCTCTTTGGTAGTCGCGCCGTTCAAGTCGATCCCCGCTTGGTTGGCATATTGAATGACATCGGACACATCATCGTCCAATAAATTGGAAATGTCGTAACCATCGTTGAAGGCCACGCGCTCCACCACATTGTATTGGTTGAAAACCTCACCTTCCCATTCCTTCATTCTACTGTAGTCTTCACGAACGTCAAAATCGCCCGAGAAGTTCAAAAAGCCCCCTTTTTCGCCCAAGGCGACCCCGTAACTGGCGGCTATATTGGTGGTTTCCCCATCGACACCACCGGTCTGGTCATTGGCATTCTTGGTAAAATTGGCCCCAGTGGTCACCGTAGCGTTCAATTCGTTCACACTCTTGTTCAAAACGATATTGATAACCCCGGCGATGGCATCGGAACCATATTGTGCGGCCGCACCGTCGCGGAGCACCTCGATGCGCTGGATCGCAGAGGCGGGAATGGCATTTAAATCGGTACCCACGCTACCACGGCCAAAGGTTCCGTTTACATTGATCAGGGAAGAGGTATGCCGCCGTTTGCCATTGATCAATACCAATACCTGATCGGGGCCCAACCCCCTTAACGAAGCCGGGTCGATATGGTCCGTACCATCGGAAATGGTCTGGGTATTTGAGGTAAAGGAAGGGGCCACATAATTCAAGATCTGGTTAAGGTTGACCTGTGGCGCCACATTGTTCAATTCCTTCATATCGATTACATCGACCGGCACCGTACTCTCGGTAGCCGTTCGGTTGGGGTTACGAGATCCGACAATGATTACTTCGGACAGCGCTACCCCCGAGGTAAGCGTTATGCGCATTTCCCCGCCCTCGGCCGCTACCTCCTTCGATTCAAAGCCGATATAGGATACCACCAAGGTATCGCCCACCTCGGCATTGATGGAAAAGTTACCGTCAAAATCTGTCGTAGAGCCGGTGGTCGTACCCTTGACCACTACAGAAGCCCCTGGCAAAGGAGCCCCGTCTTCATCCAAAACAGTCCCCGTTATCTGGGCGCTGGCCAAACCAAGGCCTCCCAAAACGAGCAAGTAAAATGTTAAAAATAAATTTTTCATATAGTTGTTGTTTAAGTTATGATATAGGCAATATAGTTAAATTTTTGCTAAAATTGTAAGAAAATATACCTGTCAGTATCAGACATATCGAATCGTGCGCGCATACACAAGTATTTCGTACTTTTAATTTTCAAAAACACCTTCAATGCAGAACATAATTAACCGTTTTCTTGGTTATGTAAAGATCGACACCCAGAGCGACCCCCGTTCCAAGACTACGCCGAGTACTGAAAAACAGTGGTATTTAGCCGATTTGTTGGCCGAGGAACTCGAAGAAATAGGTATGGAGGAGGTCACCATCGACGAAAACGCCTATATCATGGCGACCCTGCCCAGTACGGTCGACAAAGAGGTACCGACCGTTGGATTTATCTCCCACTTCGATACTTCTCCCGATTTTTCAGGGGCCAATGTCAATCCACAGATCATAGAAAACTATGACGGAAAAGATATTGTACTCAACGCCCTTGACAACATCGTCCTTTCCCCCGACTATTTTGAAGACTTAAGGCAGTATGTAGGGCAAACCCTGATCACCACGGACGGCACCACCTTATTGGGGGCCGATGACAAGGCGGGCATCGCCGAAATCGTGACGGCCATGGAATACCTGATCGACCACCCGGAAATAAAACACGGAAAAATACGTGTCGGCTTTACCCCCGACGAGGAAATTGGTCGCGGGGCCCATCTTTTCGATGTGAAGAAATTCGGTGCCGATTGGGCCTATACCATGGATGGCAGCCAGATCGGTGAATTGGAATACGAAAACTTTAACGCCGCAAGTGCCAAGGTCAGTATTAAGGGAAAAAGTGTGCACCCCGGCTACGCCAAGAACAAAATGGTCAATGCCATAAGTATCGCTACGGAGTTTATCAACATCCTTCCTCCTGAAGAAACCCCACAAAACACCGAGGGCCGCGAAGGTTTTTTTCACGTTCACCATCTTAAGGGCGAAATCGAACATGCCGAATTTGAACTGATCATTCGAGACCACGACAAAAACCTCTTTGAAAAAAGAAAGCGGTTGATCCGCGATATTGCCACCCAACTCAACAGTATTTATGGCGATTGCATCACCATCGAGGTCAAGGACCAATATTTTAACATGAGGGAAAAAGTAGAACCCCTTTTCCATATTGTCGAGATAGCGAAAAACGCCATGGAAGCCGTAGGGGTGACCCCTATCATAAAGCCCATCCGCGGCGGAACCGACGGATCCCAATTGAGCTATATGGGCCTGCCCTGTCCGAATATATTCGCCGGCGGACACAATTTTCACGGTAAGTACGAGTACGTACCCGTGCAAAGCATGCAAAAAGCCGTGGAGGTCATCGTAAAGATTTGTGAATTGGTGGCCAGCGGCAATTACCAGTGGCGTTGATCATTTATAAACCAAGCCTAGGTGTGATGGAGAAGACCGAAAAGATCGCAAAGTACTATAATGAAGAACACCGGTTTAAGCATGCCATAGCAATACTTCGCAAATTGGCCTTACAAACGGAACTAAGGGAAACCTTTAAATGGAACTTTCCTACCTACACCCTTAACAACAGTAACATATTGGCCATTTGTAAATTCAAGAACCACTTTTGCATATGGTTCTTCAACGGGGTGTTTCTAGAAGATAGGCAGGGCCGGCTCATAAACGCACAAGAAGGAAAAACGAAGGCCATGCGCCAATGGAAGTTTTTTTCCGCGGATGAAATAAACGCCAAAGAGGTCTCCGCCTATATGCACGAAGCCGTGGAAAACGGAAAAAAAGGAATGAAGCCAGCCCCTGAAAAGAGAAAAAAGACGATGGCCCTGCCCATACCTGGGCCGTTGAAGGAGGCACTATCGAAAAACCAAGAACTAAAAGTGGCCTTTGACCGTCTTACGCCGTACAGGCGGAGGCAATATGCCGAATATATCGCCCAGGCCAAAAGGGCAGGCACCCAAAGCGCGCGATTGGTCAAAATAACACCGATGATTCTATCCGGAAAAGGGCTCAACGATGCCTATCGCTAAAAGAGCCCCCTGTTTTCACCGCAGAAAATCGGGGGCTTTATGATCTTTTAAGAATGGATTTACAACATGGGCAATTTCCAACCATTGCGATAGTCGGCCCTTAAATATTGATTGGCCTCTTCTTGCTTGAATTTGTTCGAAGCCCCGTCCCAGTAAATACGATTCCCGGTCTTAAAGGCAACGTTGCCCATATGCGATACCAATGCGGCATCGTAGCCCACCTTGATCGGCGCATGGAGTTTTGAGGCGTCGCGACTTTTTACCGCTTCGATGAAATTGGCCGTATGCAAATCGAGTCCGCTAGCGTTGCCCTTGCCCTTGGATAGCGCCTCCAACTTGGGCTTGCCTTCCTTGCCCCAGCCTTGAAACTCTTCCTCGGGAATTACCTCCCATCCATTGCGATCGACCACCAAGGTACCGTTATTGCCGATAAAGGCAATACCGTGGTTTCTTCCGTAATTGCCCCCGTCGATTCCCGTGGCGTGTTCCCAAAGGATTGAAAATCCGTCATATTCGTAAACCGTCTGGAGCGTATCGGGGGTTTCGGAGGCATCATCGGGATAGGCGAACTTACCCCCCAATGCCATGACCGACTTGGGCGTGGAGGCCTTCATACCGTAAAGGGCGTAATCGATCAAGTGCACGCCCCAATCCGTCATCAATCCCCCTGCATAATCCCAAAACCACCTAAAGTTGAAATGGAAGCGGTTGGCGTTAAAGGGCCTCTCGGGCGCCGGGCCCAGCCACATTTTATAGTCGACCCCTTCCGGAACCGCCGAATCGGGGACCACGGGTACAGGCTTCATCCAACCCTGATAGGCCCAGGCCTTGGCCAGCCTGATCTGCCCCAACTTACCCGAATGTACATAATCTATGGCATCGACGAAATGGGGTTGGCTCCTCTGCCACTGCCCTATTTGGACCATGCGATCGCTCGCTCCGACATAATTCAACATAATATCGGCCTCCTCTACCGAGTTCGCGATCGGCTTTTCACAATAAACGTCCTTCCCGGCCTGCAGGGCATCGGTCAACTGAAGGCAATGCCAATGGTCAGGCGTACCGATAATGACCACATCTATGTCCTGGTTTTCAAGAAGCCTTCTGTAATCGCGATACCATTTTGGCCTTTTAATACCGGCCTTCCCCAAATCGGCCGTCCTGGCCTTAAGGACGTTTTCATCCACATCGCAAAGGGCTATTACATCTATTTCACTGAGTTTTAACATCGAACTGAGGTCGCTGAACCCCATTCCCTTGCAGCCGATGAGCCCTACGTTGATCCTATCGTTCGCGCCCACCCGCTTTCTGATGCTGGCAAGCAGCTCCATGGGAAATAAAAATGCCGCGCCCGATCCGGCCAATGCCAGCGAGCTTTTTTTAATAAAGTTCCGTCGATTATGGTTCATTCCTTTCTCGTTTAAGTTGAACCAACAAGATAGTGATTTCCCAAGTAAAACAGGGGCATAAAAAAAGCACCGCTAACTTTAGCGGTGCTTTTTTCGCCTATCGGAATAGGGCTTATTTTTTTTCGGGAGTATTGAGTTTTTTGCTCATTTCCATGGAAATGGCGGAGCGGTCAAACTTCAATTTTCCGGCCATGGTCTCCAAGACGCAGGTGGCATCCTTATCATTGAGGTCCATTATCTTGCCATGAAGTCCGCTTTTCGTTACTACCCTATCTCCGCGTTTTAATTCCGCTATGAATTTCTTTTCGTCCTTCTGACGTTTCATTTGGGGGCGTATCATAAAAAAATACGCCACCACAAAAATCAATATCATCGGAAGAAACTGGCCAATATCGCCCATAGTTTTATCTTATTTAACTTTTATTATTTGGATACCGGCCCTACGGGAGCGGCTCCTTTAGGATTTACAAAAGCCTTTATACGCAATATTTCAGAACCTTTCTCGGTATTGGCGTTAACGGTAATGGTCTTGGTGACCTGATTTTGGCCCGATCCGTTGAACTTGACCAATAGTTCTCCCTCTTCGCCCGGGGCGATGGGATCTTTTGGAGGGTCGGGAACCGTACAACCACATGAGCTTGTGGCACTGGTTATGATCAAGGGAGCGTTACCGGTATTGGTAAACTTGAAAATGGTCTCTTGTGGAGTGCCCTGTTCTATGGTACCAAAGTCGTGCTCTTCCTTTTCGAAGGTCATAACGGGTACCTGTTTGCCGGCCTCGTCCCTTTGGGCCGCCTCGGCTACATTATCGGATTTTACTTTGCTAGATGCATTTTCTTTACATGACACAAAGGCCAAGATGGAAAATACACTTAAAGTCAAAAGTGCTTTTTTCATGGTTGAAATTTTATTTTACCTGCAAAATTAATGAATTAATTAATATCCCATTGGCCAATACGGCCAAAGAAAAGACGTTTTACACTGGGGAAAACGTTTTTCCGACTTATTTAATGCCAACGTCGATTTCGGCCAAAAATTACATTAGTCCCCTACCAATTTTGTTAAGCTTGCCGGTAGCCTTATACTCCTTGACCAGTTTATCCAATATACCGTTGATAAAAATGCTGCTTTTAGGGGTTGAATACTCCTTGGCTATTTCGAGTGCCTCGTTGATGGTCACCTTCTCGGGTATGGAAGGAAAATTCAAAAGCTCGCAGATGGCCATCTTCAGCAATATGGCATCGATATCGGCAATACGGTCCTTGTCCCAATTCGGGGTCTTGCCCTCTATTTCCTTGGTCAGTTGGGCATCGTTCAACAAGGTTTTACCCAAGAGTTTTTGGGCGAATTGCATATCGTCGTCGTCCTTGAGCAACCGCGGAAGGAAAAAACTGGACGGATGGCTTTCCTTTACCTTTTTTAAGCGCTTAAGGATAAAGGTGTTGACTATTGGAAAATCGTCTACCCAAGTAAGTTTGTCGTCTTCAAAATAATCGTAGATTTTCTCGTTGGGGGCGATAATATCCTTGAACAAGGTAATCATAAACTCCCTGTCCCCGTCATAGTCATGGGAAGTGGCTTTCATATAGGACTTATATTGGGGACTTTCTACCATATCCTTATAAACCAAGCGGACATACTCATCGTTCAAATACCAGTTATTCAACTTTCGCTTTTTCAGTTCCGCCTTCAGGGCCTCGTTGTTCGCGATTTGAAGCAGCACCTTATTGTTCACGAATTTTTCCTGGTCCGGAAATTGGTCGGAGTCGGAGGCCAAATATTTTTTTGACGAGAGCGTAAGCTGTTCCGAAGCCCGTTGATGGAGTTCAATAAACAAGCTTAAAATCAATAAATAAAGGGTGTACATGCTATCGATGCTGTAGCGCAAGAATTTCTCCTGCTTTTCCAAGGAATCGTCTTTTGACTGGGTCAGGGCATATATACACTGCATTACCTTTACCCTGATGTGCCTACGTGTTAGCATGTTAAAGAACTTTTGTATTGGTGTTAGTATGGGCTTTCACGCCGCAAAAATAACAATAAAAGGACAAAGCGACGGGCATATCTTCCTTAAAAAAAGAAAACTTTTGGCCATGGGCCAGGTGGCGTACGAAGATTCCCCTTCCCTGCCCCCCTTTGTTCATCGGTCGTAAGTATAGCCCCCATCCCCATTGCCGGTTTAATAGGATACCTTATGTATTTTATAACATTCACTTTTGGTACAAAGCCCTATCTTTGGCACATTGCTGAAACAGCCCTGTGCATTAGCCAACCCATTTAGATGAAGGAACTCAAGCACCTCAACAAATATTTCAAAAAATACTGGCGGAAACTTGTCATCGGTCTATTCATCACCATAGTCGCCCGGATACTTCAATTGGTAATGCCCTCGTACGTAAAACAGTCGATAGGGGTCATCGAAGATTTTATGGCCTCCAAAATAGCCGAATCGACGGCCAAGGAACTGTTGATGGAGTATATCTTGATCATAGTGGGCGCGGCCCTTTTATCGGGTGTCTTCACCTTTTTGATGCGACAGACGATTATCAATGTATCGCGCTATATCGAGTACGACCTGAAGAACGAAATTTTCGACCATTACCAACTGTTGAGCCTAAATTTCTACAAGAGAAACCGCACCGGCGACCTGATGAACCGGATAAGCGAGGATGTGAGCCAAGTACGTATGTATGCCGGTCCCGCATTGATGTACGGCATCAATACGCTCACCCTTTTTGCCTGTATCATACCCATTATGTTTCTGACGGCCCCTACCTTGGCGGCCTATACCCTTATTCCCTTGCCCATCCTATCGGTCCTCATTTATAAGATCAGCAAGGTAATCCACCAGCGCAGTACGGTCGTTCAGCAATACCTCTCGACCCTATCGACCTTTACCCAAGAGGTTTTTTCGGGAGTTTCGGTCATAAAGGCCTATGCCCTCGAACCCCAGACCAACAGCGACCTGACCCAATTGGCGATCGAGGGCAAGAACAAGAGTATGGCCCTGGCCAAGGTCAACGCCTGGTTCTTTCCCCTAATGATCCTGCTTATCGGGGTCAGTAATATTTTTGTCATCTATATCGGCGGCCGCCAGTATCTGAACGGCGAAATAGAATCGTATGGCGTAATTGCCGAATTCATCATCTATGTGAACATGCTCACCTGGCCCGTGGCCATTATCGGATGGCTGACATCGATCGTTCAACGGGCCGAGGCCTCGCAAAAACGCATCAATGAGTTTTTACAGGAAAGTGCCGACATACGGAACAGTGTCGACAAAGACACCCCCATAGTCGGAAAAATAGAGTTCAAGAACGTGAGCTTTACCTATGAAGACACCAACATAACGGCCCTGAAAAACATATCGTTTACCATCAATGCCGGTGAAACGGTTGCCATTCTGGGCAAGACCGGCTCCGGAAAATCAACGATACTCGATTTGGTGGCCCGTCTTTACGACGTAAGCTCCGGCGAGATTTTGATAGACGACGTTCCCATCAAGGAACTCAACGTCAACAGCCTTCGCAAGGCGATAGGGGCGGTCCCCCAAGATGCATTTTTGTTTTCCGACACCATAAAGAACAACATCAAGTTCGGCAAGGAAGACGCTACCGACGAAGAAGTGGTAGAGGCGGCCACGAATGCCGTAGTCCACGAAAACATCAAGGGCTTTTCCAAAGGCTACGACACGGTCTTGGGCGAACGCGGCATTACCTTGAGCGGTGGCCAAAAGCAACGGATCTCCATCGCCCGCGCCCTGTTGAAAGACCCCGAAATCTATCTGTTCGACGACTGCCTATCGGCCGTGGATACCGAAACCGAGGAAGAAATACTCAACAACCTCAAAAAGGCTTCGCAACAAAAGACCACCTTGATCGTAAGCCATCGGGTCTCTTCGGCCAAAAATGCCGACAAGGTTTTGGTCCTTGAAGATGGCAGGCTTCTACAAGAAGGTACCCACGAACAATTGAATGCCCAAAACGGCTATTACAAAAATCTTTACGCTACCCAACTCTCTGAGAAAGAAAATTAGAAAATAGTTGCCGTATTCCCATTTTTTTTACATTTTTGGTAGATTAACTATTAACTATACACGAAAATAAGAGATGAGCGAAAAAGATTCAATGGAACAAGAGGAGATTTATTCCAAAGTTTTACGAGCGGGAAGAAGAACCTATTTTTTTGATGTTAGAAGTACCAAGGCCGGTGATTATTATTTAACCATAACCGAGAGCAAAAAATTCACGCACGAGGATGGTTCCTTCCATTATAAAAAGCACAAGATCTACCTTTACAAAGAAGATTTTACCGCTTTTAGGGAAAATGTCGAAGAGATGATGGACTACATTATAGCAGAAAAAGGTACCGAAGTCATCTCAGAGCGCCATCAAAAAGACTTTAAGAAAGAGGAAGAGGCACTACCCGTACAGAACGGGGAAGTAAAAACCACGGACAGCTTTACCGATGTAAGCTTCGACGATATTTAGGGAAAAAGCTCCTATTTATAAAACGGCCCGCCCAGGGCCGTTTTTGTTTTTAGGCCCCTTCGGGTCGATCTGTGCCCCTCCCAAGCCTTCATTGGGTCGGATTTATTACATTTATAAGCAAATCCACACCCTATGCGAGCCTTACTCTTGGTCTTCACCCTTGCCGTTCTACAAAATTTGCCTGCCCAAGAAGCTGTGGGCCTGGCCTATTATCTACCCGACAATACCACATACGATCCTCGGACCCCTACCCCTGGGCAAGTCATCGGGCATGAAATAGGCGAATGGCACATAACACACGACAAGCTGGTTTTTTATATGCGCTCGCTCGCAAAGGCCAGCAATCGCATTCACCTTGCGAACCGGGGCGAAACCGCTGAAGGAAGGCCCCTTTTGCTGCTGACCATCACCTCGGAAAAGAACCATCAAAATATCGATCAGATCAGGTCGGACCACCTTGCGCTCAGCGAAGGTGACGGTACATCAAAAAATGTAGCGAACATGCCCATAGTGGTATACCAGGGGTTCTCCATTCACGGCAACGAACCCAGTGGCTCGAACGCTGCCCTGGCCTATGCCTACTACTTGGCCGCCGCCCAGGGACCGGAAATTGAAAAATTGTTGGACGAGGTGGTCATCTTGCTTGACCCCTCGTTGAACCCCGACGGACTCCAACGTTTTGCCCATTGGGCGAACACCCATAAAGGCATCCTGCGCAATCCTGACAGCAATGACAGGGAATACCACGAAGTATGGCCCGGGGGCCGCACCAACCATTATTGGTTCGACATGAACCGCGACTGGCTTCCGGCCCAGTTGCCCGAAAGCAGGGCCCGTATCGAAACTTTTCATTCCTGGATGCCCAACATACTTACCGACCACCACGAAATGGGCACCAACTCCACTTTCTTTTTTCAACCGGGTATTCCCTCCAGGGTACACCCGCTAACGCCAAAGGCCAACCAGGTACTAACGGCCGAAATAGGCAGCTATCACGCAGAGGCCTTTGACAAAATCGGATCCCTTTATTTCTCGGAAGAACAATACGACGATTACTACTACGGCAAGGGTTCCACTTTTCCCGACATCAACGGAGGGATTGGAATTCTGTTCGAACAGGCCAGTTCGCGCGGCCATGCCCAAGAATCGGAAAACGGACTCCTCACCTTTCCGTTCACCATCAAGAACCAAATGGTCGCCGCCCTTTCGACCTTAAAGGCGGCGGAAGGGATGCGCGTAAAGATCTTAAAGTACCAACAACGCTTTTTTGAGGAGGTCGGACTCGAATCGGCCATAGGCAGGACAAAGGCCATAGTGTTCGGAGACCCAAAAGATGCCGCGAGAACCTGGCACCTTGCCGAAATACTGTACCGGCACAAAATAAAACTCTACGAGCCCAAGGCCGATTTTAAATACAACGGAAAAGACTACAAAAAAGGCTATAGCTATATCGTTCCCCTTGGCCAAAAAAACCACCGCTTGATCAAGGCGATGTTCGAAAAACGCACCTCGTTTACCGATAGCATATTCTATGACATTTCGGCGTGGACCTTTCCCCTGGCCTTCAATATGGATTATAGCGAATTGCGTTCTTTACACTATCTGGGCAATGAACTTGCCGAACTTGACCCGCCCCAAGGCAGTATCGACAACCCGAGTACATATGCCTATCTCTTCGAATGGAACGGGTATTACGCTCCCAAGGCCCTCAACATGATTCTTGAAAGGAACCTGCGGGTCAAGGTGGCCAAGGATCGTTTCACCGTAGAAGGACACAGCTATGGGTACGGCACCCTAATGATCCCCGTACAAAACCAAGTCCACCCCCCAGAGGAAATCCACCGCCTTCTTAAAACCGTCGCCCGGGAATGTAAGATACACATCAAGGCCGTTGAAACGGGGCTGGCCAAGGGCATCGACCTGGGAAGCAGCGATTTCGACCCCGTAAAACGACAAAAAACAGCCTTATTGGTCGGTAAGGGAACACGACCTTATGATGCCGGTGAAATTTGGCATTTGTTCGATACCCGGTACCACATGAAACTGACCAAATTGGACCTTGCTTATTTAGAGTCGGTAGACCTGGGCAAATACACCGACATCATCGTGCCCAGTATCAATCCCAGGGCATTGACGAAGGCCGGAATCAACAAATTAAAAAATTGGGTCAAGGCAGGAGGCACTTTGATCGGTTACCGATCGGCCACCGAGGTTTTCACCAGAAACGGTTTAATCGACCTCAAATTGAGAAAGGACAGTTTGGTGGCCAAGAACGTTTCATTCGGCGAAAAGAACGATTTTAAGGGAGCCCAGCAGACCGGAGGGGCCATTTTCGAAGCCAAGATCGACCTTTCACACCCCATCAATTTTGGCTACTCCCACGAGCTACTCCCGCTTTTCAGGAATACCAACATCTACATCGAACCCCATGCCAACAGTTACAACAACCCCATCCAATACACTTCGAATGCCTTGTTAAGCGGCTATATATCCGAAGAAAACCTAAAAATGCTCAACAACAGCGTTCCGTTTCAAGTACAGGGCCTGGGCAAGGGACGGGTGATGGTCTTTACCGACAATACGAATTTTAGGGCCTTTTGGTACGGAACCAACAAGCTGTTGATGAACGCCATATTTTTTGGGGAAATGATGTAAACCTATCCGCCCCTATAAAACTTCACATAGGCCAAATTGAAAAGAAAGGTCGCCAACACCCATATCACGGCACCCATCAAACCAAACAAAAGGTATGCAACACCGGCAAGCACGGTATAGTATATGGGATAAACGGCCATGGCAAAGGCAAACCGAAGTGTCGACATAAACTCGATTTCCCAAACCTTGGGTTTTGCCCAAAGCCGCCACAGCATAAGTACCGGAAAATTTAACAGATAGAACACCCACTTCATCAATTTCGAAGATTTTTTGGGCACAGTGCTTCTTTTTCTATGGATGTCCAAATTTTTCTGGGCCGCGTTGGCCGCCATCGGGTCAATAAAATCGATTCCATCCTTTTGCAACGCATCGACAATGGCCCCATAGTTTTCTTCATCCTCAATATGGGTCGTCAAGGTCTTTAAGGCATTCGACACTACCTTTTTCGCCGCCATGACCGAACCTGGTATATCGTTGTCTTTAAGGAAGTCGTTTGCCAGAATGGGGCTGCCGTAATACACCGTCGCCTCATCGGGAAAGGTCTCGGCCTGCCTGTAGTTCAGTCCGACAGGAACCATATAGATATCCCGATCGGGCGCTTTGGCCATGGCATTGAAGAGAACACGGGTAAACCCCTTGCTCAAGTTCCTGACCCTGCGTTTAAGGTTGTGGTTGGCCTCGGGAAACATGACAATGGCATTTCCTTGCCCAAAAAGATCGGCACAATGATCAAAAACGGCTTGATTGTTCCTTAAGGTTGCCCTTCCATCGCGGATCCTATAAATGGGAATCATCAACAGAAAGGAAAAAAACCGCTTGAAGACGGTTATCTTAAAAACATCGGACCGGGTCAGAAAAAAAGGCTTTCGATTACAGGCTACGGCTATCAGTAATACATCCATCAAGGCATTCTGATGATTGGGCAAAAAAAGCACCGGCCCCTTTTTGGGCACCTGCTCCAGACCGCGGACCTGGATCTTGCCGAAGTAGAGATGTAAGGCGGTCTTTATGGAGACCTTCAATAAGCGATACCCAAAATTTTTCAAGTCAACCGTTCTATTTTAACGGGCCTATAGCCCCAGAATGCCGCCAGTAACAGGCCTGAAATCAAGTGCCAAACACCCCAGAAAGCCGCCAAAAGGGCCATGCCCCCCAGACCGTCAAAAAAGGTAAAGATCAACAATAGCCCCAATCCCGAGTTTTGAATTCCGGTCTCAATGGTAATCGAACGCACGTCGCGGGAAGACAGACCTATCATTTTAGCTACCGAAAAACCGGTAAAAAAGGCCAAAACATTGTGCAACACCACCAGCCAAAAAACGTAAAGGATATAGTCGGCGAAAATAGCCCGATTGTTGTACAGGGCCACGACGATCAACACGATGAAAAAGAGCAGGGAAACCAACTTTAGCACCCTACCCACCTTGACCGACAGGGGCGCATTGAAATGGTTGAGCCAAACCCCCAATACCAAGGGAATGCCCAATAGCAACAAAACCAATTTCAACATCTCCCAAGGCGAAACGGCCACCTCCCTGAGAATAATGGAAGTCGGTTCGTAAAGTTCGCCCCAAAACTGCAGGTTCAGGGGAGTCATCAATACGGCCAGTAAAGTGGATACGGCCGTTAAACTGATCGAAAGTGCCGTATTGCCCCCGGCCAAATGGGTGATAAAATTGGATACATTTCCCCCGGGACATGCCGCCACCATGAACATGCCCATGGCAATGCTCGGCAAGGGTTCGATAAAAAAGACGAGGACAAAGGTCAGGGCCGGCAACAGAAAGAACTGGCACAAAATACCTGTGTATATGGCCTTCGGACTTTTAAAAAGCCGCCTAAAATCGTTAATGGAAATCTCTAGGGCAATACCGAACATGACCAAGGCCAAGGCGATGTTCAAAATCCACTGGGACTGTGAGTCGAAGTTGAGTATGACGTTATCTAGGAGATGTTCATTCAAGGAATCATGAGATTTTAAGGCCGTTCCTTACAGTGAAGCCGGGTTGCAGGAGTGTCACATCTTTCCCTTCAACGGCCCCCAAAACAAGACATTCGCTCATAAAGTCGGCAATTTGCTTTTTGGGAAAGTTGACCACCGCGACGACCTGCTTGCCGATCAAATCACCTTTGTCGTACCTTACGGTTATCTGGGCCGATGATTTCTTCACCCCTATTTCGGGCCCAAAATCAATCTGTACGCGATACGCCGGATTCCGGGCCTTGGGAAAATCCTCTACTGCGATGATCGTTCCTACCCGCATATCGATTTTTTCAAAATCGGACCATGAAATCTGCTCCTTCATAAGTTTGCCCAAGCTCTTTACAAGAACCGTTAAGGTAAAAATTGTATCGAAGATGGCAAAGGTTCCACCGATTAGTTTTTTAATTTTATACACAAAATTGGTTTACCATGGCAAATACACCCAGCAACATGCTGCCTCTCGGCACAAAAGCCCCGGATTTTGAGTTAACGGACACCGTTTCGGGGAAAAAGTTCAAACTCGAGGACCTTAGAGGGGAAAAGGGCACCCTTATCATGTTTATATGCAACCACTGCCCCTTTGTCAAACACGTGAACCCTACCATTGCAAGTCTTGGAAAAACCTATCAAAAAAAGGGCATAGGCTTCATTGCCATTTCCAGTAACGATGTAGTTAACTATCCCCAAGATGCGCCACACCTCATGAGGGCGACGGCAAAAAAGGAGGGATACAGCTTTCCTTATCTGTACGACGAAGACCAAACGGTGGCAAGGGCCTATGACGCCGCCTGTACGCCCGACTTTTATCTCTTCGACGCCCGTCTCAACCTGGTCTACAGGGGGCAATTGGACGATTCGCGCCCGGGAAACGGCATCCCGGTCACCGGAAAGGACCTGGAAAATGCCATGAACGCCCTTCTCGAAGGCAAGGCCATAAGTCCCGATCAAAAGCCCAGTATCGGTTGCAACATCAAATGGTTCGCCCGATAAGATGGCTTATTGAACCTTGGCCCAGCCCTTTCTTTTCATAAGGCCCCCGATATGGGCCAAATGGTGGCGGCTGTGCCAGGCATACCGACCTATATTTTCATCCAATGGGGTCTTGCTACGGTCTTCGGGATGTATAAAGATACGTTTAAGCTGATCGCGGTGTAAGCCCCTAAGCAAGAACACCAGCTTGGCATGTACCGCCCTTAGGTGCAACAATGACAATTCTATCGGGGCGGTCTGCGAATCGAAAAGCTCCGCCCAGGCCTTTTCATCATAAGCCTTGATCAAGGGCCCGTCTTCGGTAAGGGCCCATTTAAAGCGCATGTAGCTATTGTGATGGCTGTCGGCCATATGGTGTATGGTCTGCCTAAGCGTCCATCCTCCGGGGCGATAGGGCGTATCCAACTGTTCGTCGTCCAGGTGTTTGACCAAAGCGGTCAATGTATCGGGCAGGCTTGCAAGAACGTCGATCCATTCCGAAATATGGGTTTCCGTAATGCTCTGCGGGGCCTGGAAATGTCCGATGGGGTATTTTAACCGCTCCAAATGGGAATCTTTCATCTGCTAAAAATAAAAACTTTAATACATTTTTAACCCCAAAACCACCTCAATACCGCCTTAATCTACTAATTTTATAGGATAACAATTTTAAACCTAAAAATTTACGAATATGGCAACTCTAAGATTGGGCGATAAAGCCCCTGATTTTACAGCTGATAGCTCAATGGGAACTATCAATCTCTATGATTATTTGGGAGACGGATGGGGAATTCTCTTTTCGCATCCTGCCGACTTTACTCCCGTATGTACCACCGAACTCGGTACGGCCGCAAAGTTTAAGGATGAATTTGACAAGCGCAATGTAAAGATGCTGGCCCTTAGTGTCGATGGTGCCGATTCGCATATCGAATGGATAAAGGATATCAACGAGGTAGAGAACACCACGGTCAACTTTCCCATCATTGCCGATGAAGACAAAAAGGTTTCGGGGCTTTACGATATGATCCACCCCAATGCCGACAGCAACCTTACGGTACGCTCGGTCTTTATAATCGGACCTGACAAAACGATAAAATTAATTCTTACCTATCCCGCGTCTACCGGCAGAAACTTTTACGAATTGCTTCGCGTTATAGATTCGTTGCAGTTGACCGCTTACCATAAAGTGGCCACCCCTGCCAACTGGAAGCAAGGGGAAGAAGTCGTTGTAAGCCCTGCCATCCCGACCGAGGAAGCCAAGGAAATGTTCTCCAAAGGCGTTAAGGAAGTAAAACCCTACCTTCGAATGACCCCCGATCCAACGGCATAAAACATTTCCTATCCATTAAGTTGTGGAGAACCTTGCGGAGCGACCGCAAGGTTTTTTTATGACCTAGGCGCACCTTCGAGCCCGTTTTTAAGAAAAAAAGGGAGTCAAAAACCATTTTTTTTATAAAAATTCGGTTTAAACCTCCGTTTCTTTTTACCTTGTATGGAGAAAATTCGTTCAAATGCCGCCGTTGGAAAAAAAATTGACCTTAGTCATACTCTGCTCATTTGCAATAGGTTGTGTGAACCTAAAGCATGTTTCCGAATTTTCGGACAGCTCCATTTCGGCCTTGGCCAATTACGAAACCCTTCCCACATCCTTTGCCCAAGCCTGCAGGGAAAATTGCCGTCAAGAACACATAGCCAATTTTAACGTGTACCGTACCGAGTGCGACTGTTCGTCGGATGAAAAGGCCGATAGCATCACCCGTTTGATATATACCACCTCGATGCAGTATTTTGAAGGCCTGATGCAGATCAGCGACAATACACTGACCTATTACGAGACCTCGGATCTTTCGGGCATCCTGGGTTCCGGAAATTTTGGTCCTGTCCAATTACAGGAAGAGGATGTCAAGGCCCATTCAAAAATAGCGACCTTGGTTTTAAGGGCCTTTAGCGATGGATACCGCAGAAACAGGATCAAACAGTATATAAAAGAGGCCGATGCCCCCCTTCAGGTATTGATCCATTTTCTACGACTGAACCTCAACGGAAACCTGAACGGAAAGTTGGAAGTACAGAAGGGCAAGGCCCAAAACCTGTACTTTGATCTTGTAAACGACAAATCGCTCTCGACCTACGAGCGCACCAAATTTGCCGAGGATTATTTTAAGCGCATCTCGCAAATCGATGAAAACCAAAGGCAACTCCAGCGCTTCGACGAGGTACTCGACGAGATTGCCAAAGGCCACCAAACCTTATATGCGAACTTAGACGGATTGGACGACAACGAAGTAAAGGGCAGGCTGGCCCGGCTGAGATACCGTCTTGACCAAGCAGCAAGCTTTCTTTCATCACAAAAATGACACAAATGCCCAAGCTCACATCGGAACAGGTTAAACAATTGGCGGACAACATGCTTCATATGACCAATGCCCTTGGCGACTATAGGTATGAAAACTTTGACAAACTCACCGAGGACGAGAACAAGAAGATAAAGGAAATACACGGCCAGATGTTAAACTATACCACGGAGCTTTATACGAAGTCCGCCCTCCTGACCATGGAGGATATTGAAAGCAGTCTTGCGCAAATAGACACCATCAGCGCCAAAACCCGACAGCTCTACAAGAGCCTAACAGGAGTGCAAAACGTTATAGACCAGGCCACAGGGGTGCTTAAGATCGCTGCCGCAATCCTAAGCCTGGATACGACCCAAATCTCCGCATCGATAAAAAAAATGATCGGCTAGGCGATTTATTTTTAATTTGTCGATTGATACTCGGTTTTTTTGAAAAACCTACAAAGATAACTTCCAAAAAGTCACTGATTTAAAATTATAAACTGTACATTTGCGCTTTAATTAATTTAATTTTTTATTATGAGTAAAGGAACAGTAAAATTCTTCAATGATTCTAAAGGCTATGGCTTTATCACTGAAGATGGTTCAAGCGAAGATCACTTTGTACACATTTCAGGTCTTATCGATGAAATTCGTGAAGGTGATGTTGTAGAATTTGAACTACAACAAGGTAAAAAAGGACTGAACGCGGTAAATGTGAAAGTAGTAGACTAAACGCATAAACTCTTTTTATACAGGCAAGGCCCCGACAATTGTTGGGGCCTTTTTTTATTCCTACAAAACAATTGTCATATTTTTCATACATTTGCATTTTTTAAACGCAACCTTTTTACGTTCCCTGCATCTAGAGGCTAGACTATGAATTTCCTCATTATCAAAAATGACCAATTATGACTAGTTTTTTTGGTATCCTTTTTCTTTTGCTCATCGTAAACATCGTACTGTTCTTGGTAAGTACGGATAGGGCAAAAAAATCGTAATCGGGAGGGGCAAATCCTTGATTCGCTTCTCCCCCCTACCTATGCCATTCTTTGGCTTGAAAGGACTCCTACACCCCATGTTATCCATTTATTGGCAAGTCGGTATCACAAAAAAAGCCCCGACCAAGGCCAGGGCTTCAGAAATATAATGCGTATTCTCGTTATTTAACGTCCATCAGCTCAACGTCGAACAACAAAGGGGCGTTTGGTGGGATAACACCTCCGGCGCCGGCACTTCCGTAGGCCAAATCGGAGGGAATGACAAAACGGGCCTTGTCACCCACATGCAATAGGCCGATACCCTCGTCCCATCCCGAAATTACCTGTCCCACTCCCAGTTGAAACTCTATGGGTTGGTTGCGCTTGTACGACGAATCGAATACTTGGCCGTTCAACAAGGAGCCTTCATAATGTACCGATACCTTATCGCCCTTCTGGGCCTTTTTACCCTCGCCTTTTTGTATCAATTTGTAGCGCAGGCCGCTTTCGGTTTGATCGAATCCGGCCGAAACCTTATCAAGCTCCGCCGCTTGTCGGGCCTTTTCTTCGGCCAATCGTTGTTCTTTTGAACTTTTGAAGGTATTGAAGGCCGCAACGGCATCCCAATTTTCGGCTTCCTCGCCTACCCGTAGGATCTCTAGGCTTTCGATAACATCGCCCTGGGCAACGCTATCGACCACTTCCTGGCCACTTTCAACATGGCCGAAAACGGTATGTTTGTTGTCGAGCCATGGGGTGGGTACATGGGTTATGAAGAATTGGCTTCCATTGGTGCCGGGCCCCGCATTGGCCATGGAAAGAACACCCGGTCCGGAGTGTTTTAGATCCGGATGGAATTCATCGTCGAACTTATAGCCCGCGTCTCCGGTACCTGTTCCCAGGGGGCAACCGCCCTGTATCATAAAATCGGGAATAACCCTATGGAATTTTAGTCCGTCGTAGTAGGGCTCTCCTTTGGGCTTAACCTTGTTTTCCTGTTTTCCCTCGGCCAGGGCAACGAAGTTACCGACCGTACCCGGGGTTTTATCGTGTGTAAGTTTCACAAGGATCTCCCCTTTGGAGGTATTGAATTTTGCGTAGATTCCGTCTTGCATCTTGTACTTTTATTAATGAGCGGCAAAGGTAGTGAATTAGTTTTGGGTACGTAAGCCCAAGGAGGCCCGGCCAAGCATCGAAACTACCCGGCCTACCCCTTGATCTTTTGTGGCGGTACGATACCGTATTTGTCAAAGAGGTAGACCAAGCTCGCCATACTGGCGGCCCCTAGTTCGAGCTCCCTTTTGTTGACGTGTTCGAAGGTATCGTTTTCGGCATGATGGTGATCAAAGTACCTTTGCGAATCGGGCCTGAGTCCCGCCAAAACCATTCCGTCGTTTTTCAACGGCCTGATGTCGGCCCCGCTATAGCCCTTGACAAAAAGGTGGATCAGATAGGGTTCAAAAAGTTTCTTCCATCCCTGTATCCTTTCAAAATTGGCATCCGAGCAATCAAAGGAGAAGCCCCTGGGCGTAAACCCGCCGGCATCGCTCTCCAGGGCGAAAATATGGTTTTCCTTTTTGTTGTTGGCCATGTCGGCGTATTTGTTACCGCCCCGAAGTCCGTTTTCCTCGTTCATAAAAAGTACGACCCTAATGGTGCGTTTAGGTCGATAGCCGGTTTTCCTCAACAATCTTAAAACATCCATGCTTTGCACGCACCCTGCGCCATCGTCATGCGAACCGTCGCCGAGGTCCCACGAATCGAGATGTGCCCCGACGACGATTATTTCGTCCGGGAACTCGCTCCCCTTGATCTCGCCGATCACATTATACGATTCGACATCGTCAAACTGTTTGCAGTTCTGTTTTAGGTAAAATTGGGTGTTTGGATTGAGTTTGAGCGTAGCGCTTAAAAGTTCCGCTCCGTTGGTACTGATGGCCGCTGCCGGTATTCTTTTATCGACAGGGGTATCGCCATAACCCATAGATCCCGTATGCGGATAATCGTCCAAACGCAGGTTCATCGAACGGACGATTACCCCTACCGCCCCGTACTTGGCCGCTTCCGCTGCCCCGGAATACCGTTGGTCGACACAGCCCGAATAGGCTTGAAAAGTGCTGATCAGGGTAGGATCCATCGGGCGGTTGAAGAACACGATTTTCCCCTTGATCTTTTCCGTACCCAATTTTTCGAGCTCCTCGATTCCCTTCACTTCGATCAAACCCGCCTTAAGGCCGCCCAAAGGAGTGGCCACCGAACCTCCCAAGGCACAGACAGGAACATTGGTCGAAAGCCCCGGACTAGTCTCGAAATAGGCAAATTCGGGGGTTCCACGAACCCATTTGGGAACCATCACGGGCTGTAGCCATACGCGGTCCAGGCCCAGGGAGTCCAATTGGGCCTTGGTATACTCGACGGCCTGTTGGGCCTGCACCGATCCCGAGAGGCGCCCCCCGATCTGGTTCGAAAGGTGGTTCAACCAATCATAGGCCTTACCCTCGGTCAGGGCCATCCTGTAGATTTTTTCTATCTGTTTCGCATCGTCGGTCTGGGCATGTACATAGGTAGCCAACAGCAGTAAAATGAACAATACCTGTTTTTTCATTCCTTTTCGTTTTCAAGTTGGATCTTGTAAGCTTCTAAATTAGCCTTAATTTTTGCTTCAAGGCCAGGTTCCTTTATGTCTTTGTATTTTTTTAACTCTTTTAGCAAAATACCCGCCACGCCCAACCGTGCCGCTTTTTTGTTGTCCGCAGGTATGATGTACCAGGGGGCATGTGGTTTCGACGTTCGGTTCAGGGCATCTTCATAACAAGCCTGGTAATTGTCCCACAACTTTCGCTCTTCGAGGTCACCGGGAGAAAATTTCCAGTTCTTTCGTTGTAGGGCCAACCTTCTAAGAAGCCGCTGCCGTTGTTCCTCCTTGGAAAGGTGGAGGAAAAATTTAAAGATGATGGTCCCGTTTTGGGCAATATGTCTTTCAAAGGCGTTGATCTGATCGAAGCGCCGGTCCCAGAAGGCTTCGTCGATATCGTCCACCGAATGCACCCCGGGTAGGTGTTCGCCTAGAATGTATTCGGGGTGAACCCGGGTCACCAACACGTTCTCGTAGTGCGTCCGGTTAAAAACACCGAACTTTCCCCTGGCCGGCAATGCGATATAATGCCGCCAGAGGTAATCGTGCTTTCTTTCAAGTTCGGTAGGTACCTTAAAACTGTGCACCACTACGCCCCGTGCATTAAAGTCTTTGAAGACCTCGCGGATCAGGCTGTCCTTGCCGGCCGTATCCATGCCTTGCAGGCAGACCAACACCCCATATTTGCCGTGGGCATAAAGTGTGTCTTGAAAGTCGCCCAGTTCTTCCCGCACCTTTTCAAGTTCCTTTTTCAGCTTCTTATCCGAAAGCCCGAAATCCTCATATGTCGGACATTCGGCCAATTTTACCTTTTCGGTTACCTTAAATGAATCTATTTTCGATGTATCCATAGC
Organism: Pseudozobellia thermophila; assembly: GCF_900141855.1. Lineage (GTDB taxonomy): Bacteria > Bacteroidota > Bacteroidia > Flavobacteriales > Flavobacteriaceae > Pseudozobellia > Pseudozobellia thermophila. The sequence goes on along the minus strand of NZ_FQYU01000003.1, from coordinate 186,715 downwards.
TGGAATATAAAAGATTTACCCGTTGAAAGGTAAAAAATGTTAATAAAAATAGCCTTTCATCCCAAGAAATATCCGTTTTGTCCAAAAAACGGACAAGACCATGTGTTCCATCGAAAAGAATGGGAGGCAATGCCCTGCCCGCCCTAACTTTACATCGTAAGAATATCCCAAATTTTACGAAGACCAACTTGCTATGAAGCAGTTACCCTACATACCTATATTTCTCTTTTGCCTAGGGCTGTTTACCTCCTTTAGGCCCGATCCTTCCTGTGAATACGCCAACTCGAACATCGGTTATGTAAAGACGGAGATTGAAAAGGCCTTGTCAATGACCGATTTACAATTGGCGCGCTTTCACACCTACAAAGCCATCAATGCCATAGAAAAGTCTAAAAAGGAATTGAAAAACTGCGGTTGCGAATATGCAATCGAAAATATAAATGAAGGTACGGAACATTTAAAATTGGCCACCAAAACGTCGAACCTGGCCAGTACGGCCATCTTTCTCAAAAAGGCGCTCAATGAAGCTTCGGAAACCATAGGGGCCCTGAAAAACCACGACAAACACGTCAGTCCCTACGGAAACGATGTTCTGGTGCTCAACACCGTAAATTTAAAGGACAAAAAAGCACACCAAACCTATACGCCCTACAGGGAAAAGGCGTTGAAGCAAAAGGTAGATTCGGCCTTGGTCGCCTACCGAAAATCGCTGGAACACGTGATATCAACGGTAGATTGCCGGGAGGCCAAGGCCTATGCCGACCGGATTTACGAAGATTGCGAACAACAACTGTTAAAGCCCCATCTGTCCGAGGGTAGGAAATATTACAATTTAAGGACCAAGGAAATTACCGCCGAGGCCCTCGAAATGCTCGGGGAGTGTGGCCGGTAGTATTTTGTCCTTTGACCAGTCCGCCCCGACCGGGGTCATTTACTGGCAAAAAGCTTTACATCCTCTTCGGTTACCTCCTTGCCTCCAAGAATGATCAGGCGTTCCACGACATTGCGAAGTTCGCGTATGTTGCCCGTCCAATCGTAGCCTTTTAAAAGTTTGACCGCCTTGTCGGAAAATGTTTTGTTGCCGATGCCTTGTTCTTCGGTGATCTTTTTGGCAAAATGTTCGATCAGCAAGGGAATATCCTCCCGTCTGTCGTTCAGGGCCGGCACCTTGATCAGAATGACCGCCAACCTGTGGTAGAGGTCTTCGCGAAACCTGTTCTCCTCAATTTCCTTTTTGAGGTCTTTGTTCGTGGCCGCAATGACCCTGACATCTACCTTGATGTCCTTATCGGACCCCACCCGTGAAATCTTGTTTTCCTGCAAGGCGCGTAAGACCTTGGCCTGGGCCGACAGGCTCATGTCCCCGATTTCATCGAGAAAGATCGTGCCCTTATTGGCCGCCTCGAATTTACCCGCCCGATCGCGTACGGCGGAGGTAAAGGCCCCCTTTACATGTCCGAAAAGCTCGCTTTCGATCAATTCCGACGGTATGGCCGCACAGTTAACCTCGACAAAGGGCGCTGCGCTTCTTTGGCTTTTTTCGTGGATCCAGTGGGCCACCAACTCCTTTCCTGTACCGTTCGATCCCGTTATCAACACACGGGCATCGGTAGGGGCCACTTTCTCGATAATGTCCTTAACGGCCATTATCTCCTTGCTTTCGCCCACCATCTCATAATTTTTGCTGACTTTTTTCTTTAGGATCTTATTTTCAACGACAAGTTCCTTTCGATCAAGTGCATTGCGGACCGTGGTCAAAAGCCTATTCAAATCGGGCGGTTTTGAAATGTAGTCGAAGGCACCCAACCGCATGGTATTCACGGCCGTATCCAGGTCGCCGTGGCCGGAAATCATGATAAACGGAACCTCTGGTTTTATCTTTTTGGCCGCTTCCAATACCTCTACCCCATCCATTTTGGGCATTTTAATGTCGCAGAGCACCAAATCGTAATCGTTGTTCTTTATGGCCTCCATACCTTTGATCCCGTCTTCGGCCTCCTCCAATTGATACGAATCGTTTTCTTCCGACAGGATCTTAACCAAGACCCTTCTTATAGCCGCCTCATCTTCAACTACCAAAATTTTAGACATATGCTTTGAATTTCTACTATTAATGATAAAACCAAGGGTAAGTTACAAGTACATACCAAAACGAAGAAAGTTTTAACTTGTTTTTAGGGCTTTGATTTTTTTTACGTCTTGCCAACAGCCCATATGAACATGCCCCGGTCATAGTCCCACCCTAAAACCCGTCCTAAAATAAAGGCCGAGGTCGTCGTTAAGGGTAAAAATACCGTTTCTATCGCTATCCCTCAACACCCCGTCCTGAAATACGGTATGGCCAACATACCCGTAGAAAAAGGTGTTCTTTGCGAGTTTATATTGATAGCCCAAGGTTACCAAAGCGGCGGAAGACGAGACCGAAGAGGCCGTTACCGTATTGGGCAGCACTATGTTACTTTGCAGATTGACATAATAGCCATCGAAAATAAACTCACTCTGAAATTGATGTTTCTTTTTAAAATGGTACTTGATTCCGGTCTTGGGTATACCGACCACAAAACTCCAATCCGGTCTAAAACGCTTTTCATAGTAAACAATGGGCAGGGGGATACGCAGTGCCACGGTAGAATTGTAGGCGATACCGAGGACGAGCATTTCGGGCTTATCGACGTTCTTTTTCTCCTTAAGAAAACCTATGGTGGCATTGATGGAGAAATCGCCGTTTTCAAGGGGAGCCGTCAGGGTAGAGGCCAAACGTGGCGTAAGCACCCCTATAAAACGCCAACGCCGTGAAAACTTCCATACGTAGGCCATGTTGACGTCGAGGATATGAAACTGTTTCAAACCCGCACTGCTAAAGGGCAGCTCCTTTTGCAGGTCATAGGCAAGGCGATTGTATTCACTGCCAAAAACCAGATTGTTCGAGTCGCCTACACCAATGGGAAAATTAACCAGGAGCTTGAACCTCGACAACTGTGCATCGGACTTGTTCTTGGGCATCAACATGTATTCTGCCCGTACGACGTCGGGCGTTTGTGAAAAGCCTGTGCATATGCCGTACAGCATACCCATTGCACAGACCAAGGCTGTCTTTTTCCTATTCCTACCTGTCATCTGCCTCACCAAGTTTACCGCCCCCGTCTTGAGCCCCCCCATGTCGAAAAAGGTGCACGTCGCGTTGCGGGAAGGGTATGGATATGTTGTTTTCCCTGAACTTGGCGTCTATAGTGTAACGCATGTCGCTCTTGATCTTCGGATCGCTAAAACTATCGGCAATATAAAAGTTGATGGAGAACATCAATGCCGAATCGCCAAAATCATCGAACGTAACAAAGGGCTTGGGTTTCTTCAAAATCCCTTCGTGAAGGTCGGCGGTCTCCTCAAGTATCTTGGTCACCAATTGCACGTCGCTCCCATAGGCCACGCCCACTATTACCTTTTCCCTGGTGGTCTTATGGTTTTGGGTATAATTGTAAATGATATTGCTAATAAATTGGTGGTTCGGGATAATGATTACCTTATCATCGCGGGTGATGGCCCTGGTCGTCCTCAGTTTTATTTCAAAGACTTTCCCCACCTTGCCATCAACATTGATAATATCGCCTACTTGAATGGACTTGTCCACGATGATCAATATTCCGCCGATAATGTCTTGAAAGAGCTCTTGCAAGGCCAATCCCAACCCGACAAACAAGGCCGCCGAAGCCGTAAGCAAAAGGGTAATATCGATACCGGCCGCACTCATGGTGATCAAAATCACGATCAGGTAGACCACATATCGTATAAACTTGAAAAAACTGATGAACTTGAGCTTGTCATCAGTATTCATGCGACGGGTAAAAAGATTGCGCAACCAACCCAAAACAAAGGTAGTGCCGAAAAGGGCAAGGGTAAGGATTATGAGCAGTCCGATGGTTATCTCGATACGTTGCTCTCCCTGCCCGTACGAAATACCCAATTCAAGAAAATCCTTGATAGAACCCCAAATATCGTTTTCAATGATCTCAACAACCCTATTCGGTTCTTCCTGCATCACCTTAATATTTTAACCACCTGTACAATTCTTTATAAGTAGGCTTTTTCCCATACATCAAAATGCCTACCCTATAGATTTTTGCGGCCAGCCATACTATGCCTATAAAGGTACCCAATAAAAGTAATATGGACACCACCAGTTCCCAGACCGGAACGCCCCCCTCACCGATTCCACCGGGGAGGCGCATCAGCATAACAATGGGCGATGTCAGTGGAAACAATGAGAACCCAACGGCTATTGGTCCGTGCGGATTGCTAAAAACCGAAAAGAAACCGACGTATATGGCCAACATCAAAGGCAAGATCACCGGAAATATAAATTGCTGCGTATCGGTTTCATTGTCTACCGCTGCCCCTATGGCGGCGTAGATCGAACTGTAAATGAGGTAACCCAATAAAAAGTAGACCAAAAAGAAAAAAATCAGCATACCCCACGGAATATCGACCAATTCTTGGGCATAGAGCAGCATGGTCTGATCGACATTGGGCACCGGCGACACCATATCCCCCCCCATTTCGGTCTGTATTCGACTACCGGCACCCAGGGCCGAGGGGTCGATGTCAAAGAATGCGAAGACGACCAACAGGAGCAAGGATGCAGAAACCAGCCATATGGCGAACTGGGTAATACCGGCCAAGGAAGTACCCAAAATTTTTCCGAGCATCAACTGAAAAGGTTTTACCGAGGAGATGATCACCTCAATGATCCGGCTGGTCTTTTCCTCAATGACACTACGCATAACAAAGCCTCCGTAAATGATAATGAACATCATGATCAAATAACCGAAGCCCCCCCCTATAAAAGCCTTTATCTCGGCTATGCCCTTTACGTTCGTTTCGCCCTGAAAAGTAGCCGTCTTAATATCAAAATCGGTATCCAAGGCCTCAAAATCGGAAGCGGAAAGGCCAAGATCCAAAAGGCGCTGTTGCCGCAGTCGTTGTTGAAAAACCGCCTCGATCTTTTCGGTCACGGCCGTGCTGGGGGCTTCCTTTGTGTAGAGAAAGGCCCGTTCACACACCTTTTCGAGGCTGGCTTCGTCCGGTATGTACAACAACCCATAAAACCCCATCTGGGCGGCCGAATCCTTGGCGGCCTCCAGGGGTATGTCCCTAAACTGGATATAGGAGGTATTTTCGGTAATGACAAACTCGTTGGAAAAATAGTCGCTATTGTTCAGAATACCGATCACACGCTGTTCGTTGTCGTTGATCTTGGTCAAATAGGCTATCAGAACAACCATGCCCACCATGAGGATCGGACTCAAAAAGGTCATGACGACAAAAGACTTGTTCCTGACCTTTGCCAAGTATTCGCGCTTAATGATCAGTCCTAATTTATTCATGGACACTTTTGCTTTGTACGGTACGTATAAAAATTTCACTGGTCGAAGGTATGGTCTCGACAAAATGGTTTACCCGGGCCTTGGTGGAAAGATAGGCCAATACACCGCTCGAATCATTGTCGGGCAATTGCAGGGTAAAATCGAGTTGGTTTTCCCCGGCATCGTATTTTGACGACCTAATATGGAATCTTTCGGTCAATTCCCTTAAGATCGATTCGGCATCGGAAGTAACCACCCCAACATCAAAAACATTGTTCTTATAGGCTTTTTTTATGTCGGACAGCTTACCATCGAGCACCTTTTCGGAACGATTGATAAGGGCTATGTACTCGCAGAGCTCTTCGACCGATTCCATGCGGTGCGTAGAGAAAATAATCGAAGTACCCTGTTCTTTCAACTGTAGTATTTCGTCTTTGATAATATTGGCGTTTATGGGATCGAACCCGCTAAAGGGTTCGTCAAAGATCAAGAGTTTCGGCTCGTGAAGCACCGTTACGATAAACTGTATCTTTTGGGCCATGCCCTTTGAGAGTTCCTGTATCTTCTTGTTCCACCAATCGCCTATCTCAAGCCGGTCGAACCAGTACTTCAGGCGTTTTTTGGCCTCTGACTTTCCCAAGCCCTTTAATTGGGCCAGGTACAGTGCCTGCTCCCCTACCTTCATGCTCTTGTACAAGCCCCTTTCTTCGGGTAGGTAGCCAATTTGGGCAATATGGTGGGGCTGGAGGGCCTCCCCGTCAAAGAAGACCTCCCCTTGGTCGGGATAGGTAATTTGGTTGACAATTCTTATGAGCGTCGTCTTGCCGGCCCCGTTGGGGCCTAAAAGTCCGTATATACTGTTTCTGGGAATTTCCAAGGAAACCCTGTCCAAAGCGGTGTGCTCTCCAAATTTTTTGGTGACTTCCTTAGCGACCAAAATGTTATTCATGTACGCAATTTTGTCAAAGATATAGAAAAGAGCGCTCAGTTACCTTACCTAGTTTACAAGTGTTTTTAAAAAGGTGGGAACCATGGCCCGAAGAGGGTATTCCCCAAAAACAAAACCCACCCTTAAGTATGTCTAAGGATGGGAAAAAAATTGCTATGAAAAAGAAAATTTATATTGGAAATCCAATATTAAACCAAATATACGTTTTTTATTTAAATCCCAAAGTTTTTGGATCAGGAGAACATATCCTTCACTTTTTCAAAGAAAGATTTGTCGGATTTCTCAGGTTTGGGCTCAAAATTTTCGTTGCCCTGCATACGCTGAAAAAATTCCTTTTGTTCTTTATTGAGTTCTTTGGGGGTCCAGACATTTACGTGTACCAGCAGGTCCCCGCTTCCATAACCGTTAAGGTTGGCAATACCCTTGCCCCTAAGCCTGAGAATCTTTCCCGACTGGATACCCGGTTCTAGCTTTATACGGACCTTTCCGCCTACGGCGTCAATTTCCTTGGAAGTTCCCAACACCGCATCTGAAATACTGATATACAGGTCGTAGTGCAGGTTATCGCCTTCGCGTTTGAGGGTGTCGTGGTCTTCGGTCTCTATGGCCACCAAAAGATCGCCCGCCACACCGTTTCCGGGGGCATCGTTGCCCTTACCGGGCACTTTCAGCTGCATGCCTTCCTCTACCCCTGCCGGTATCTTGATGGAAACCGTCTCTTCGACGACCTTGAGTCCTTGGGCGTCGGCATCGCTCGGTTTTTTGCCGATTACCTGGCCGCTGCCCCCACAGGTAGAACAGGTGGTCGCGGTTTGCATACGGCCCAATATGGTATTGGTCACCTTGGTTACCTGACCCCGGCCCCCACAGGTGGCACAGGTGGTATAGGTAACGCCATCGGCCTGCAGCTTTCTACGTACCTTAACTTTCTTTTCCACGCCATTGGCCACCTCTTCCAAGGTTAGCTTTACACGGATACGCAGGTTACTGCCCTTGGCCCTTCTCTGGCCTCCGCCAAAACCACCAAATCCTCCAAAGCCGCCGCTTCCGCCAAAGGCTCCCCCGAAGATATCACCAAACTGGCTGAATATGTCGTCCATATTCATACCTCCACCGCCAAAACCTCCCGATCCGTCGAAAGCGGCATGGCCGAACTGATCGTACCGGGCCCTTTTATCGGGATCGCTCAAAACCTCGTATGCCTCGGCCGATTTCTTGAACATCTCCTCGGCCTTCGCATCCCCGGGGTTTTTATCCGGATGATACTTCAGGGCCATCTTGCGGTAGGCCTTTTTTATCTCGGCGGCACTGGCATTTTTACCAATACCCAATATTTCGTAATAATCTTCCTTCATTCCATTTTTTTAGTTTCCAACGACCACCTTGGGGTGACGTATGATTCTATCTCCCAATTTGTATCCTTTCTCGACAACATCAACGACCTTGCCCTTGAGTTTTTTATTGGGTGCCGGTATTTGGGTAATGGCATCGTGCACCTCGGCATCGAATGCATCCCCCTGCTTTACCTCCACTTCTTCCAGGCCTTTGGACTTCAAGGTTTCTCGAAATTTAACCCTGATAAGCTCCACGCCCTTGAACATTTCCTTGTCCTCCGATTTGGCCAATTCCTTCAAGGCACGGTCAAAATCATCCAATACCGGGAGCATCGAGACCATAATTTCCTGGCCTGCGGTCTTGAACATTTCCATACGTTCCTTGGACGTTCTCTTCTTAAAATTTTCGAATTCGGCGAACAAACGAAGAAATTTATCCTTTTCCTTGGCGAGGTCTTCCCTTAGCCTGTCTTCCTCGCTAAGCTCCTCTTTACCAGATTCATTCGTCCCTTCTTCTTCCTTATCGTTTTCGCTTTCGCCAGTGACATCGGGCCCCTGTTCTTCCTTCAATACCTCTTCAAAGTCTTCGGTTATATCTTTATCGCTCATAAATGCTTCTATTTTGTTTTCACCTCATTTGAGTTGGCAAAAGTACTGCCAATTCTTTAAAAATGTCAAAATGTCATTAAAATAAGGAAGATGGGCAAAGCCCTAGGCTCTAAGCGATAATTTTGATGCGATCGATCGGGGCAAAAGCCACGATGGTAGCAAGATGGTGGAAAGAAATTTTAGGAAAAACTACGAAATGTAACCATTTTTATAGGCCTCCCCGGGGACCTTTTCGGTATGCCCCGTCCCGTAAATTTCACGTAGGGCGACACAAACGTTGGTAAAACCGAACTGAAAGCCTTCATTTTCGATTTTTTTACTGCTCACCCGCTGACTGGCAAAAAGAAGGTAGGACATTTGCCCTAAAACCAGGCGTAGGACGGATTTCGGTATATTGGGCAAAAACAAAGGTTTTTTCAGGACGCCCGCGATTTCCTTGACCAATTTATTGTTGTTGACCGGGTTGGGCGCCACGGCGTTGTACACCCCTTGAAGTTGGTTTTCGACGGCGAAGACAAATACCCGCGCCAAGTCTGAAATATGGACCCAGGATTGCCATTGGTTTCCGCTGCCAAAGGCCGCGCCCACATAGTTTTTAATAGGCTTGGCCATTTCGGGCAAAGCGCCTCCCTTATCGGACATCACAAGACCGATCCTTATCTTGGCCACGCTAAAAGAAAAATCGTTAAAGGTATCGGCCTCCTTTTCCCAGGCTTTTACCACCTCGCCCAAAAAGCTGTCGTCGACCTCCTTTTCATCTTCCGTATAGTAATGGGTCAACGAATTGGGGTAGATACCGATGGCCGATGCGGAAACGAAGGAGGTAACCTTGTGGTCTTTATACTTTCTAAGGCCTGAGTAGAGGGTTCGCAGGGTATTGATCCTACTGGACAGGATGGTCTTTTTGTATTTCGGGGTCCAACGTTTCGATATCGAGGCCCCCGCCAAATTGACAATGGCCGAAACATCCTTAAAACAATCCATATCCATCTCTCCAGAATCGGGGTTCCAATAAAAACCCTGATATCCAGTACGGGAGACGATCTTATCCCTGCTTGTAGTCAAATAATTTATTGAAATGTCACGACTATGGCACTGTTTCACTATCTCCCTTCCCACAAGCCCTGTTGCACCTGTAATCAGTATTTTCATGCATCAAATATAGCGTATTGGCCCGTCAAGGGGTACGTATTTAATTCCGATTTAACACAAAAGACTAAGGCTCTGTTAATTTTAGAACACCGAAGGGTCCAAAATTAACTTTTTGGAAGGAAGCCTTCCTATTTACGGGCCCGAAGCATTTCCCGTTTACCTGGAGGGCCGGGCAAGCGTTCCACCCCGAATCCTACCGACTGCATGGCCCTTCGCACGCTCCCCTTTGCCGAGTAGGTAACCAAAACGCCTCCTTTTTTGAGCGCCTGGTACATCTTGGAGAAAATTTCCTCCGTCCATAGCTCGGGCTGCACCCGGGCACCGAAGGCATCGAAATAGATCAAATCGAAGGCCTCCTGATCCCCTATTTCCGCAAAATCCATTTGCCGCTTGGTCAGTTTAAAACCCTCCCCTACCTCGTCGGGCCGGTCCCAAGGCACACGGTGCATTTTGCCGAATACCTCTTCAAACCGTTCGGCCTTCAACCGCGACACGTAGTTCAGCTGCTCGATCTCCCCTGGGGAAACGGGATACTTTTCCACGCCGGTATAATCGACTTTCAGGTTTCGTTTCCGAGCCTCCAAAAACGTAATGAAGGCATTGAGGCCCGTACCGAAACCGATTTCAAGAACCGCTACCCCACCCTCTTCGAACAGGGCCAGGCCGTTCTTTACGAAAACGTGATAGGCTTCTTGAATGGCCCCGTGCTTCGAATGGTACTGCTCGTCCCAATCGGGTATTTGAATGGTTCGCGAACCATCGGCCGTAGTAATGACTTTTCGTTCCACTTGTATAAATTAAAGGTTTCGGCAATAAAGCATCCTGAAAAAACCGGCTATTCAAGCAGCAAAACGCCATCGGCCTCAAAACCGGGAATTTGTTTGGGCGCCGTTATCCTTGCCACCTCTTCTTCGGACTGGCCGGCATCCATGGCGTAATGCCTTTGATCCTCAACGCCCATGGTCTCGACAAAGGCAAGTCCGTTTACCACCACCTCCTTGCCCGTGCTGTTTTTCGGAACGAAGAAACCATAATCCTTAAAACGCACCATGGTTTCCTGCCCATTCCCCAATTGAAGCTTCATCCAACAGCCCTTTGCCTGGCATACATCGGCAACGGTGGCCTTGAAACGCACCGCAAGGGTATCGGCGACCTCCATGTCGCGATAGATTTGGGCCATTTCGGTATGCGATTTAACCCCGGACGGGGAGAACTCCTTACCATAGCTCCTGTATGGAACGGACAATGTTTCCCTATCGTTCGCCTGCTTTTTGTTGTCCCGGTTCGAACATGCCGAAAACACAATTAAAAACACAAGTAATATGTTAAATCGTTTCATATCCGCTAAAATTTATGAGAACCGTGCAAAACTGGTCATTTTTGAGGGAAAAATAAAGAACACATGGCGATAAATTGGTATTTTTAATCCTTTAAATTACGAAACTATGAATACGACCATGCAAAAAATTAGCATTGAAAAGGTTAAGACCTCAAAAATAGACCAAGTTGATTTTGACAACTTGGATTTTGGCAGCGTGTTTACCGACCATATGCTGGTGTGCGATTATAAGAACGGGGCATGGGAAACTCCCAAGATCATACCGTACCAACCCATTAGCCTTGAACCCTCGGCCAAGATATTCCACTATGGGCAGTCGATTTTCGAAGGAATGAAGGCCTATAAGGATACGGAAAACAAGATTTGGTTCTTTAGGCCCTTGGACAATCACCGACGCCTGAACATCTCCGCCAAACGTATGGCCATTCCCGAAATACCGGAAGCCTTTTTTATGGAAGGATTAAAGGCCCTTGTGAAACTCGATGAAAAATGGATTCCGCAAAAAGACGGAAGCTCGCTATACATACGGCCCTTCATTTTTGCCTCGGGCAAAGGATTTCACGCCTCGCCGGCGGACGAATACAAGTTTATTATCTGCCTCGCACCATCGGGCTCCTACTTCTCGGGAAAAGTAAAGGTACTGATCGAGGAAAAATACTCGCGATCGGCCAACGGGGGCGTGGGCTATGCCAAGGCGGGCGGCAATTATGCCGGCCAGTTTTACCCGACCCAATTGGCGGCCCAAAAGGGCTATAGCCAAGTGATATGGACGGACGACAACAACCATGAATATATCGAGGAAGCCGGTGCCATGAACATATTTGTCCGCATCGGCGACACATTGATCACCGGCCCTACCAGCGACCGTATCCTTGACGGGATTACCCGGAAAAGCATCCTTCAGATAGCGGAAGACGAGGGCATCCCGACCGAAGTAAGAAAGATTACGGTAAGCGAAGTGGTGGAGGCCGCCAAAAATGGCAGCCTCAAAGAAATGTTCGGCGCCGGTACCGCCGCGGTGGTATCGCCCATTTCGACTTTTGGGTTCAGGGACGTGGATTACGACTTGCCCGAACTTGCCGAAAGCTACGCTACCCGATTGAAAAAGCGCATTACCGACATTCAGTTCAACCGCGCGGAAGACCCTTTCGGTTGGAGGTACGGATTATAAACGAAGCCTTTCGCATCAAGAAAAAGGCCGGACTGTTCAACAGCCCGGCCTTTTCGTATAATTTTAGGCAGCCAAAAGGTTATTTTCCCAAAACCCCCGAAATATCGGGCTTGAAATAATTAGGCCCCTTGAGTACCTTGCCATCCTCACGGTAAATGGGCTTGCCGTCCGCTCCCAATTTACTCATATTGCTTCGTTGGATTTCGTTAAAAACCTCCTCAATCTTGTACTGCATCCCATGTTCCAATATGGTACCGCATAAAATATACAGCATATCGCCAAGTGCATCGGCCACCTCGACCAGGTCGTTGTTATTGGCCGCCTCCAAATACTCTTTGTTCTCTTCATCCATCAGGTTGTAACGAAGCTGGTTTTTGGCCGCACCAAGATCGGCCCGCATTTTATCGGAGACCCCCAATCCAAAAGACCTATGAAACTGTTCGACAGCACTAATCTTGTTTTTCATGTATAGATAATATTTTCAGAAGTTATTGCTTTAAATGATCTAAAGCTTAATTTCGCCTAAAAATACACAATATGTTCTCGACCGGACAAATCATTTTTGCCTTGCTCTTTGCCATCGCCTTCGTTATTGTCATTATCGTTTCCTACAAAAAAGACAAAAAGCTTCATGCAAAAAACTATAAGGGGGTTACATGGGTCGGCCTGGGCTTTGCATTATTCATTGCAATCTTACTTCTTCTTAAGTATTACCTAAAAAATTAACACTTAAATTCCGTAGCTCTCAAAAGTGGTTTCATTCAAGGGCCAAAAACGATTTTAAAGCGTATACATACCAAACGGCGTATTTTTACGTTGTAAAGAAAAGGGGCAAACAAATGATGACATTCTTTACCATATTATTGATCTTGATCGGAGCCAATGCCGTAGTAATGGTATTGAGCTTGAACGGGCTTTCCACCGAAGAAAGAAAAGGGAACGGGAACCCGGTCGAACAAAAGTCTTCCAACATCTACCCATTACAGGACAGTTCGTCCAAATTTAAGAAGGCCGGTTAATCTTTTAAGAGAGCTTGTATATATACCTTATATAATATAGGGTATGACCGGGTTGTTTTTTTAATGGTTGCGGTTCAAATCGCCCCCGAACGCATCCCCACCGGAAAAACCTACATCGAACTTCAAAATTTTACCCCCTTAGGGAGGGTGTAAAACCAGTGTATTGCTTATTTTGCACCAATGAAACAATTTCTACTTGTTTTCTTGGGCGGCGGCATCGGCAGCCTATTCCGGTTTCTTTTGTCAAAGACCTTCAACGGGTATTTCCAGCATTTTTTTCTGGGCACCTTTCTGGCCAACATATTGGGCTGTTTACTGATCGGAATGGTTTTGGGGCTCTCGGCCAAGGGCAACTACCTATCGGAAAACCAAACACTGCTATTGGCCACCGGCTTCTGCGGGGGCTTTACGACATTCTCTACCTTCGCCTTTGAAAAGCATTCCCTTTTGACATCGGGAGACCTTCTCCACTTCTTTATCTACACCTTTGGCAGCATCGCCGCCGGGATACTCGCCATAGCTATCGGGCTATGGGTGTCCAGATTGTTATAAATACAACAATACCCTGGCGTTTTCCATTTATTTAACAAAAATTCAATAAAATCAACATAACCTTTCTTTTTCGTCAAGGTTACCTGTTGCAGACAGCACTATTTTCAATTTTCTTCCATTTTTATTGAAATCCTACAACAAGAAAAATCATAAATACACCTTTTAAATTAAACACCCCCAAAATTTTAGGGGGTATATTTACTATAAATATAAAAATTATCAAATCACCCCCTATTTTTTTAGGGTGTTAAATTTATTAACATATATTTGGATCGAATTCAATAATCAAATTATGAAACAAATCGAGGCAATTATCAGAAAATCCAAATTTGATGAGGTCAAAAAAGCACTTCATGAAATTGAGGTCAATTTCTTTAGTTACTGGGATGTAACGGGAGTTGGAAATGAAAAACAGGGCCACGTTTATCGCGGTATTTCCTATAGTACCAGTGATATCCAGCGCAGATACCTTTCGATAGTGGTATCGGACGAGTTTGTAGAAAAAACGGTCAATACGATTTTGGAGACCGCATATACCGGGAATGTAGGTGATGGTAAGATCTTCGTCTCCGAAATAGTAGAGGCATACCGTATAAGGACCAAGGAATCGGGACAGGCCGGAATCAACTAAACCACCAATAATTAAAAATTTAAGAAATGGACGCAGGATTATTTACAGCAAATAACGTATGGATGATGTTGGCTACGGCCTTGGTATTCTTCATGCATACCGGTTTCGCCTTTTTGGAAATTGGTTTGACCAGACAAAAGAATACGATCAACATCTTATTTAAGAACATTTTTATCATAACGGTAGGCCTTTTGCTTTACTACGCATGGGGCTTTAATATGATGTACCCGGGCTTCGAGGAAGGTTCTTCGGGAATTTTCGGCTTTGCCGGATTCGGTATCGCGGCACCGGAAGGCGGGATGACCCCCGATTATGCCGATGGCGGATATACGTGGTGGACCGACTTTTTGTTTCAGGGGATGTTCGCCGCAACGGCGGCCACCATTGTATCCGGGGCCGTGGCCGAACGAATTAAAATAGGTTCGTTCATGATATTCACCGTGGTCTACGTAGGCCTTGTATACCCCATTGTGGGCGCTTGGAAATGGGGCGGCGGTTTCTTGGATTCATGGGGCTTCTACGATTTTGCAGGTTCTACACTTGTTCACTCCGTAGGGGGATGGGCCGCCTTGGTCGCTATCTTCCTATTGGGATCCCGTATCGGAAAGTTCGACGATGCCGGCAAACCCAAGGCCATTCCCGGACACAGCATACCTATGGCTACCGCCGGGGTCTTGATCCTATGGTTGGGCTGGTTCGGCTTTAACGGCGGATCGGTTCTTTCGGCCGACCCCGAACTGACCTCCCTGGTATTGGTGACCACAAGCTTGGCGGCCGCAGCAGGGGGAATAGGGGCCTTTCTCCTATCCAGCATCCTTTACAAAAACCTTGACCTTACCATGTTCTTGAACGGTATCCTAGGTGGCTTGGTAGGTATTACCGCCGGTGCCGACCTGATGTCTCCCAACGAGGCGGTGGTTATCGGCTTCTTGGCCGGTCTGATCATTGTCCTTGGCGTAGCCCTCGTAGACAAACTGAAACTCGATGACCCCGTAGGCGCCGTAGCCGTTCACTTGATCTGCGGTATCTGGGGAACATTGGCCGTAGGTATCTTCGGCGACAAGGCGGGCGCAGGTCAGTTCATGACCCAATTGTACGGCGTTCTGATCGTCGGCGCCTTCTGCGTGATCTGTTCCTTTATTATTCTTAGCGTACTCAAAGCCGTTATGGGCCTAAGGGTGAGCAAGGAAGAAGAAATCGAGGGACTCGATATTCACGAGCACGGTATGGATGCCTATCCCGATTTTATAAACGACTAAGCTTACTCAAATAAAGAAAACGGAGCGTTTGGCAGAACGCTCCGTTTAAAAACACTTTCAACCAAAGACCTACAGGTTTTGATCAGGTCTCACTTAACTCATCCCCAAGGGGATAACTAAAATTCAAACAGATGAAAGCGATTACAAACACAAAATACATAAAAAATATTTTTTTATCGGCATTACTCTTTACCGCAGTGGCCACTTTTGCCCAGGAAGATGAAGAGGAAGCACCAAAATTCTCATTTAGCGGCTCCATCGATGCCTACTACCGGGCCAACCTAAACGGGGACAATAGTTTTGACGAAGCGTCGGGCTTGCCCAACGCGGCACCCGGATCATCATTTGCCAACCTACCCGGATTTGCCTTGGGCATGGCCAACTTTGTTGCCGGATATGAAGGCGAAAAGGCCGGTTTCGTGGCCGACTTGGTATTCGGACCCAGGGGAACCGACGCCATTTTCGCCTCACCGATATACTCGGCAACAGGAAATATCGTCAACCAGTTGTATGCCTATTGGAATGTTTCCGATGCCGTTACCTTGACCTTTGGTAACTTCAACACCTTTTTAGGTTACGAGGTGATTTCCCCTGTAGCCAACTTTAACTACAGTACCTCCTACCTGTTCTCTTACGGTCCCTTCTCCCACACGGGTCTAAAGGCCGACTTTGCCCTTTCCGATGATTTTAGCCTGATGTTGGCGGTAATGAACCAAACCGACATTACCGAGCTCAACGTTACCGGTAAATATGCATACGGACTTCAACTCGGGTATAGCGGACAGTACTTGAACGTTTTGGTAGACAACGGCCCATTCGAAATCGACTACACAGGTGGTTTCGACCTATCCGATACCTTCTTCCTTGGCTTGAACGCCGCCTATTTTGATGGCGACGGGGCTGGAAGCTTTGCCGGTGCGGCCATTTACCCCCAACTGACGACTTCTGAAAACTTCGCCATTGGCCTAAGGGCCGAATATTTTGCGGAAACGGATTCTTTCGGAGCGATCGGGGCATCGGATGCGGAAGGCGATGCCAGTGTGTTTGCCGTAACCTTGACAGGCAGTGCGACCATTGGAAATTTAATGATCAAACCCGAACTTAGATTGGACACGGCCTCCGACGAGTCCGTCAACTTTTTGGATAGCGACCTAATGGCACAAAAGAGCCTTTCCTCTTTCGTACTCGCGGCTATCTATTCTTTCTAAGCCCGTCCTAATTATTCAGTGTTTATAGTTTTAAGTTGTTCCAAGGCCCCATCGCACAGATGGGGCCTTTTTTTTTAATCCTTTTTGGGCCTAAAGGCCTTTACACCGGCCATCACCTTGGTTCCGAGGTTATTGACGCTGGGCACAATGGGGCACGAGTACTTTTTGTTATAGGCACAATAGGGGTTGTAGGCCCTATTAAAGTCGATGGTAATGGAATCCCCTTGGGGAATGCTCAGGTCGATGTACCGGCCTCCCGTATACGTTTCCCTTCCGTTGGTTTCGTCCGTAAACGGCAAAAAAAGATAATCGCGATATTCCTCTTGCTGTGCCAGCTCCTCATTTCGATAGATCTCAAGTTGCCAATCTTCTCCGTTAAGGGTAAAGTGGGCTATTCCATAAACCACCTCCCTTGATTTTCTATCGGTGGTCGTGGGCATCAGAAACGGAAGCGCGTCGGGTGTTCGAACCAATTTCGCCCTTACCACGTATGAGGTATCGGGAGCGAAGAAGTCAAGCCCCTCGAAATTCTTCCGATACCGATCGGGCAAAGGTGAGGTCTCTGGATTTTTAAACTCTTCGTTGAGCTCCCTTTGAAAATCCAATACCCCTTGCAGGGCATCGGTAGGCACGACAAGGGTTTCCTTTTGGACAACATCGTGATATTTTTTTTCCTGTTTGCAGGCCAAGGCAATACAAACGACAACAAAGATCCATTTTTTCATAGCAACCATTTTAGAACCATCCCAAAAATACAACATATCATATTTTTAATTAGCTTTGTTAAAACAAGAAAAAAACCATGCCTTTACGTTCGATTTATAGCTACGTGTATACCCGCTTTCCGAAACGGTCAAGGCCCTCCTATTTCTAAATCAAAAGTGTTTAAACCATAGAAAAAGCCTGGCCGACCCGCCGGGCTTTTTTTTTGCAGAAACCCGCCAACAATATGAAGAGACTTTACCTTAACTACCTAGCTTCCTTTGGGGGCCTCTCGAAAGAGGTCTGGTGGCTCGCACTGATCACCCTCATCAACAGGGCCGGCACCATGGTCATCCCCTTTTTATCGCTCTACCTGACCCAAGACCTGGGTTTTACCCTGGAAAACGTAGGAAGCATCATGACCAGTTTCGGCCTGGGCTCCTTGCTCGGTGCTTGGCTGGGCGGTAAACTCACCGACCGTTATGGCTACTACAAAGTAATGCTAACAAGTCTGTTTTTGACCGGAATATTGTTTATCGGCGTTCAATTTTTACATCGATTCTGGCCGATCTGTATCGGCATCTTCGTGCTCATGGTCGTGGCCGATGCCTTTAGACCGGCCTCTTTCGTTGCCTTAAGCGCCTATAGCAAGCCCGAGAACAAGACCCGATCGGTGACCTTGATCCGATTGGCCATCAACCTGGGCTTTAGCGCAGGCCCCGCCCTGGGAGGAATACTGATAGCCTCGGTGGGGTACAAAGGGCTCTTCTGGGCCGATGGGAGCACGTGCATGATTGCCAGTGCCCTATTGTTGTTGACCTTGAACCCAAAGCGGGCCAAGGTTACCGACAACATCGAACAAAACAGCCCCCAATCGGCCTATAAAGACCTGCATTACCTGGTCTTCATCCTGAGCATGGTATTGTTCAGCTTCGCCTTTGTTCAATACTTTTCGACCATTCCCCTATTTTATAAGGATGCCCATGCCATGAACGAATTTGAAATCGGCCTGCTCCTGGCCTTGAACGGCTTTACCATTTTTGCCTTGGAAATGCCCCTGATCAAATATATGGAAGGCAGGCCTTGGTCCAAGTTGACCCATGTACTGCTGGGCCTTGTATTGATCGCATCCAGTTTTCTGGTACTCGTTTTTTTTCAATGGACAGGTATTCTGGTAATCGGTATGCTGTTGATGACCATCGGGGAGATGATCGCTTTTCCCTTTTCCAATGCATTTGCCATGGATAGGGCAAAGAAGGGAAACCAAGGCGAATATATGGCCCTATATACCATTGCCTTTTCCATTTCACATGTATTCGCCCATAATATCGGAATGAAATCGGTGGCAAAAGTGGGGTTTGAAATGACTTGGTACGGAATAGGTTTTGTGTGCCTGTTGGGTATATTGCTTCTCGCCTACCTCAATCGCACATTGAAAAAGGAGCCCTCTTAGGCCGCACATCCCATCGCCTTATTCGATAATTACGTTGTACCGGGCCTTCTTCAGGTATTGCTCGACTATTTTATTGAATTCGGGGGTAATTCTGAGCAGGGCCGTATGCGGTATGGAATACAGCCTTTCCCTATCGGTATACCCTTGTTTCAACAACTCCTCCAAATAGAACAGGGCGGTTCCGTAATCGTCTAACCGGGTACTAAAGGAGATAACATTGAGATAGGCCCCATAGTCTTTCGGGGTGATTATGGTTTTTAGCATCCAAAGAAAATTAAGGGCTTCGATATCGATGGGGTCTTGGTCTTGAATCAAATACAGGTTATCGGCGACCAAGGTGTCGATGTATGCCTCAAGCCTGTTGCCCATTTGACGGACCAGGACATCGGAGTCTTTCTGAAATTTATCCAGTTCCTCCATTTGGTATTTCCACCAGCCCAGGTTGTTGTAGTTATAGGTATTCACATCCTCCTCCATGGCAAAGGCATAGTCTTCCCTAAGAAACCGCTCCTTTAACAAATTGTTGTTCTGGCTTCTTCTGTAGGTTCTGAAGGCAGTGCCCTTTCTCAGGGTCTTTCGATTTTCCTTTAGGGAGTCGGTAGGTCGGAGCGGACCGAAAACCTCTAACATTTCACCCAAAAGATTATCGGCCAGCAAGGGTTTGCCCCCGGTGTAAAGCCTTCCAACATGCGCCAAATCCTCTTGGTAATTGCCTTCGACAAAAGCGGTATCCCTTGTCACCTCTCCCCGGGCCATGGCAGCCATGGTGAAAATTTTGAGCGCCCTTGAAAGAAACTCGATGGGCGGCCACTCGTGCCCCCCTTCAAAAACCAAAAGCTGATTCGGAAATTTAAGTCTATTTAAGGCCGCTTCGGTGGAGAGCATATCGATATAATTATGGTCCGAATTGCCCACTAGGCCTACAAAATGGTACGGATTTTTGCTCGTAAGCACTTGGGTATTGGCCACGGGCGCCCCACAGGACAGCACCCCCTTTACCCCCTTGACAAAGCTGGGTACCAATGTGGAAAACTCACCTCCACTGGAAAAGCCCCCTACGTATACCCGCTCCCGATGAATGGGCAACATGGACACTACGGTATTGAACATCCGGCTTACGATGAGAATGTTCTTTGAAATGGACAGGGTATCGGATGTATGGTTGGAGGCCGCCAGTACATACCCCTGTTCCTCGGCGACCTGCCTGAACATTCCCAAGGCATTTTTCGACCTGCCCTCCATATCAAAGACAAAAAGAATCGGCCAAGTTTTCTCCATCTCAAAACGGGTAGGGAGGTAGAGCGAGAAAGTCTCAGCCACGGTATCCCTTACCACAAGGGAGTCGACGATCACCCCTTTTTTCAATATCATCTCTTGCGCGGTACATGTAATTACAAAGCCCAGGGCAAGTAAGGTCAACAATCGTTTCATAGAAAGGAATTAATCAAAAACCTGGCCAAAGTTATACCTAACCAAAGACCAGACATCAATGCAAATTAACAAAACCCAGGTAGACCTACTCCCCAATTTTTCCGATTTCCACACCCTCGGAGTAAGCAACCTTTATGTCGTTTCTGTTATAGGCCTTTTTAATGGCCTCATGGGCCTTAAAGGTAACCTCCCAAAAATTATCGGGTTTCACATAGGGCCTAACAATCAGTTGTACGTTATGCGAGTCGAAATTGAGAATCCCCACCTCGGGCTTGGGCTCCGGCAATATATGGTCGACCTGCCCGAGGGCCTCGTAGAGTATCTCCCTAACCTTGGGAAAACTCTCTTCGTAAGGCATGGTTACCTCCAGTTCCAATCGGATCATCCCCTTTTCCGTAAAATTGGTCACCACCGAATCGGTAATCAGGGAATTGGGTATGATCAAGATCTTATTGCCGGGGGTAAGTACATCGGTACTGAAAATACCGATTTCAACCACCCGTCCAAATCGCTCGTCCACATCGATCCAATCGCCCACCTTGAAAGGTTTCAAGGTCAAAATCAAAATTCCGGAGGCGAAATTGCCCAAACTCCCCTGCAGGGCCATCCCGATGGCGAAGGCGGCGGCAGCCAAAATAGCGAACAAACCAGTTAGGTCGGCGCCCAATACCGTGGCAATGACGAACAGCACGGCCCCTTTTAAAAGCACCCCTACGGTCGATGCCATAAACGGACGCAAAGTTTCTGAAAACCCGGTCCGTTCGAGCGCCTTCCTCAAGAGATCGACCAGCTTGTGAACCACTTTGAAGCCCACCCAAAAAATGAGTAGTGCCAGAAGTATCCGCGGTAAATAAAAAACCGCCTTATCGATCGCTATCTGTGCATACTCGTCTAGTTTGTCCCAATCCATAAAACAAATTTACTAAATACCCCGCGCCCAAAGATAGGCGGCATGAATCTTTTATCGTCCCCCGGCCCCCAAGTGCCGTTAGGCCTATCAAAAATTTTTTCCGATAGGGGCATTGGAAACGACATTCGAAAGAACAATATGTGTCCGGGTCTCCCCATACTGGATCAATTTATCGATAAACTTTTCCAAATGGAACTGATCCAACAAAACCACCTCCATAACAATATTTTCGTTGCCCGTGATCCGGTAACAATTGACCACTTCCTTAAAGGTCTTTACAATCTCCAAAAAAGGCTTGAGTTTGCCCATAAAGGCCCTTAGGGTAATAATGGCCTTAAGCTGGTGGCCGGTCATTACATGGGAGACCTGGGTCCTATACCCCTCGATGATTCCCAAGTCTTCCATCTTCTTGACACGCTCCGCCACGGCCGGTGGGGTAAGCCCGACGGTACGCCCTATATTGGCAAAGCTTTCCCGTGCATTATCCTGTAGGCATTTGAGTATTTTCCAATTCAACTCATCAATATTAACTTTCAAAGGCACTTTCTATTTTTTTTTAGCTTTCGAAAGCTAATATAATCATTTACTATCGAATGCAAAGACAAATATGCGGATCTGGTAGTAATTTTATGGGTAACAATTGCTATAAAAAGAAACATGTCTTACAAGGACCTAAGTGCGCTTCCCGTATATAGAAAAGCCCTGGAACTCTGCAAAATAAGCAGGGAAATAGCATCTTACGTTACCTTTAACAAGGACCTTCTAAAACTGTACCAGTCGAACAGCCTACGCGATATTATTGCCGATTCCCTCTTGACGGATACGATTCTAATCCCAAAGAAAATCGCCCTGGCCGAAAGCAAGGGTACCCATTCCGAGAGACAGAAGAGTGCCGTGTACATCAGTATTATGATTCGCAATCTCATGTCGTACTGCAACGGCCTTGAAAAAGACGGGGTAAAGGAAAAAGAATACCTGAACCTCTTGAGACAGGAAATCAGGAGTTTTAGAAAAACCTTCAAATCGTGGCGTACTTCCTTTAGGGATGGAGAATAAGCGACAATTCATCGGGTTTTATGGCCCGTTGTCATCATATCACAAATATTTATTGAATTGGTCGGCGATAATGTCCTAATTTTGGCGTTTTAAAACTATTGACCTTGAAAACGACCATACTCATACATTGCAACGACCAATCCGGTATTATCAATGCGGTCACCGGCTACATTCATAAGAACCGGGGCAACGTCGTATACCTCGACCAACATGTCGACAAAGAAACGGATGTTTTTTTTATGCGGATCGAGAGCGATTTCGAAAACGAGGAGTTCTCCATCGAAAGTTTTAAGAAGGGCTTTCAAAAAGAGTTGGCCGATAGGTATAACATGGTGTGGAGCATTCATCAGGCCGTCCCCAAACCGAAAATGGCCTTGTTCGTATCAAAGTACAACCACTGTCTGTACGATTTGCTCAGCCGTTTTAATTCCGGGGAACTGGAGGTCGATATCCCATTTATCATAAGCAACCATATCGACTTGCAGCCTATAGCCCAACAATTCGGTATTCCGTTCCACCACATTCCCGTTACCAAGCAATCCAAGGCCGAGGCCGAGGATGCCCAGTTGGAGCTTTTGCGGGAGCACCAAATCGATTTCATCGTCCTGGCAAGGTACATGCAAATCGTAAGCCCTAAGATTATTGATAACTTCCCCAATAAGATAATCAACATACACCACTCCTTCCTACCGGCGTTTGCGGGTGCCAAACCTTACCATGCCGCCTATAAACGCGGCGTAAAGATAATTGGGGCGACCAGTCATTATGTAACCGAGGAACTTGACGCCGGCCCGATCATTGAACAGGATGTAACGACGGTCTCGCACACGCATAGTATCAAAGATTTTATTGCCAAGGGAAGGGACTTGGAAAAAATAGTACTGGCCCGGGCCGTGAAATTGCACGTGCAACGCAAAACCATGGTCTACAACAACAAAACGGTAATTTTTTCTTAAAAAGGAACCGACGCACAAGATTTAAAACAAATATGCGTTTTCCCTAAATCGGAAGGGTATTGAACACCCCGTTTTTTTATCACAACCCATAAACACCATTTAGATGTTAAAGAAAATAGGCCTCTGCCTTTTGGCCCTTCAGCTATCGGCATGTACCGAGCTACAACAGGTCGTCAACCAACTGCCACAGGGCGAAACCTCGATAGGAACGGCCCAAATTGCGGAAGGATTGCGCGAAGCCCTCGACAAGGGCATAGACAAACAGGTAAGCAAACTGACCCAGGAGGATGGTTTTTTCAAAAACGAACTGGTAAAAATTATGCTGCCGGAAGAATTGCAAAAAGTAGACAAAACCCTTCGGGACGTTGGCCTGGGAAACCTTGCGGACGAAGGCCTGAAAATTTTGAATAGAGCCGCGGAAGACGCCGTGGGGGAAGCCACCCCAATTTTTGTCGATGCGGTCAAGGGCATTACCTTCAGCGATGCAAAAAGCATTTTGTTGGGCAGCGACGATGCCGCCACCCAATATCTTAGTACGGCAACGCGAAGCCAGCTCTACAGTAAATTCAATCCCGTTATCAAAAGCTCGTTTGGGAAGGTCGGGGCCGATAAGATATGGGCCAACCTCATCAACAAATACAATAGCATTCCATTGACCAATAAGGTCAATCCCGATTTGACCGATTACGTAACCGAAGAAGCCCTTAACGGGGTCTTCACCATGATTTCGGTAGAAGAAAAGGAAATTAGGACCAACATATCGGCGAGAACGTCAGACCTCTTGAAAAAAGTGTTCAGCCTTCAGGATTGACCTCGAAAAATTGTCGGCCCCATGCAATAACAAAACCTATTGGGCGTTAAAAATAGTAGGTCATCAAGCAGAATATTGATGTATTTCGAGTTGGTGAATTTTTTTTGAGTTAGTTAGTTTAGAAACCGGTGGGAGCGCCGGTTTTTTTATGCTCCCATGTTAACTGCCCGCGAAATACCGGCCACTTCGTCCACTTACTCCTATCCTACCGTTTATAATGGAAAGGGGCAGGTATATGCCCCCCTATTCACGACCTTGTGCAGCAAAAAAGCAGTGCCGTTCAGGGTAAAAAGTGGCGGGGACCTGGCATCACCATACCGCATTGCAGCGTTCTAGTTTACCCCACTCCCATAAAACAAGACCGATCGTGAGGGGTCATGTCGACGCCCGATATTGAATTTCCCCTCCCTCGCGACACAACCGCCTATCTTAATAGGAAGCATTAAAAAAGATAGCGGGGAACCCCCGGTATATCGTCGAACCACCGGCCAAAGACCCGGTTCTTTCAACCAATTCCAAAGGTAAATTATTATCGGGGCTTACTTTTTTTAAGATATTTTTATGACCTTCGGGAAGTTAATTTCGTAATTTATACGGAGTTAATTCATCAATCATCAATCATCAATCATCAATCATCAATCATCGATCATGAGATGGTCTATAGTCATTGCCTTAGGTTACTTCTGGCTAACCCCTATCTTTGCCGGACCTCCCCCAGAACCCCATAACGCCCTAAAACCAGCATTCGGACCCGATACCGGCCAAAGCTATATTGCCCTGGCCGACAGTCTTTATTATGAGCACGATTATAAGGCGGCCCTTCACAATTACGAATATGCCTTGGCATTGGAAACGACGCCCTCTATAAAAGCTCCCATCCTCAAAAAAATGGCACTTAGCCATGCCGCCCTTGACCATGTGGACGAGTGTGTGGACTACATAGAGGAATCCCTGCGTGCCGATTTCGACCCGACAGTTCTAACGGACGACGGTTTCGACATTATTAGGGATACCCCTCTTTTTGATCAACTGGACGACAAATACACGCCATCTTTCAACATCTGGTCGTCGATCTATCTGTACGTGGCCCTCATTGGTTTTTATATCTCGGTAATGATCAATTTCAATAAAAAGATCGATTCGGTAGCAAGGTTGCTTATAAGTCTCTTCATATTCATACATTCGCTCTTTATATTCCACATTTGCCTGTCGATTACCAAGTACGAATACGTTTACCCCCACTCCTACTTGATGTCCACCTCCTTTTCCTTCCTATATGGCCCTTTGCTCTACTTTTATTTTAAAAGGACCACACAACACTATTCGTTTCGGCCATCGGACCTATTTCATCTTGTCCCCACCCTGCTGCTTCTCATCTACCTGGTTCCTATTTATTCCCTTTCAGGCGATGAAAAATTGGAGCTGCTTTTTCAGGATGCGGAAGACGGTTTTACCTTGGCCGACTTTACCCTCGTGTCATTAAAACTGACCTCCCTGCTTGCCTATGGGTATTTTATTAGAAAATTGTACCTCGAAAGCAAAAGGAAAAAGGAACTTCAGAGACATACCGAGACTTGGCAGAGAAACCTATACAGAATACACTTTCTTTATATAGGTACCTACCTGCTCTATTGCATTTTTATAAGCAACGGACTCTATCTCTTTCATTTTCAAATTATGTGCATGGCCCTAATGGTTCTCTATGTGGGGTATTTCGCGAGTGTACAACCCGATGTTTTCAGTGGCTTCTACCGCAATACCGGCAAATTACTCTTCAAATACGAAAAATCGGGGTTGACCAAAGACTTATCGCTTGAGCTCATGCAGAACCTAAGACGCCTGTTCGATATTGAAAAGATCTATAAAGAGAACGATATCTGCCTCGACAAACTGGCCCAACGTCTCGACACTACCCGACATAACGCCTCGCAAGTCATAAACGAGCATTTTAATATGAGTTTCCATGAATTAGTGAACAAATACCGCATACAGGAAGCCAAATCGATGCTTAAGACCGATATAAGGAAAAACCTCAATATAATCGACATAGCCTATGAAGTTGGCTACAACAATAAGGTTACCTTTAACAAAGCCTTTAAAAAAGACACCAACCTGACTCCCAGTCAATACCAAAAAACAGCGGTCAAGCCCCAGGAAATACCTGTTTGAACCTTACATTCCCATGATAAACAAGGAAGACAAACAGGTTCCATAAGGCAACGAGCCCTACTGCCATTACCGGGTATCGGGCGGGCGGCCTTACCTACAAGTGTCGGGAACGGGATGCCCCACGGGCCTATCCGATAATGGATATTGCCTTACGCTCCGCCCCAAGCTTTATCGAAAAGCCCAAGAGCACTATGTTTCCAGTTTCACCCACTTTCCTGTTACAACCTCCGATCAAGCCTCAGCCCCCAATACATTGGGTCAAATGCCCGTGCATCCTTTTGAAGGAATAAGTAAACGCAAAGGAAAGATTTGTCGGCAAAGTAAATGTTTATAAGCCTTTCCCTAACCCATGTTAAAAGCCTGTTATTTTGTCCATATCAGCTAATTGAAATGCACGGCAGCTCTGAGACGGCTACTAAACTCGAAGTAAAACCATCCCATTGGAACATAGGGGGTCCTATTACCATTTATTACCAAGCTAATTTCAGAATTGCTTGATGCTTTCGCCATTCAAAATCTAACTCATTAAAAACAACGTATGAAAAAACACTGTATCCACGTGTTTATGCTTTTTATTGTAGGAATTTACTTTGCATATTCACAAGAAAAGACGGTTACAGGATATGTAATCGACCAAGACGACATACCGCTGCCCGGGGTAAGCATCTTAATTAAGGGCACTACGACCGGTGTACAAAGTGATTTCGACGGCAATTATTCCATTCAGGTAAGCGAAGGGCAAGTACTGGTTTTTTCGTACATAGGACAAAAAACCGTAGAACGTACGGTCGAAGGCGCCAACACCATCAATATTCAGATGGAACAGGATGCACAGGCCCTCGAAGAGGTCGTCGTGACCGCCTTTGGCAAAACGAAACAGAAAAAATCCCTGGGCTATGCCACGGTTTCCGTATCGGCCAAAGACCTGACCGAAGTAAACAACACCAACCCCTTCGAATCCCTTTCGGGAAAAGTGGCGGGGGTAGACATTACAGTTCCAGCCCAGCCAGGGGCCTCTGCCAAAGTCATTCTCAGGGGCTTTAGCTCCTTGGGATCGAATTCGCCATTGTACATTGTAGACGGATCCCCTATCAGCAACGCAAACAATCGCGGTAGCGATCCAAACAACCTAAGTACGGATGCCACGCGCACCTACGATGCGGGTAACGGCCTTAACGATATCGACCCGAACAACATTGCGAACATAAACGTACTCAAAGGGGCGGCCGCTGCCGCCATTTACGGGTCCAGGGCGTCAAACGGCGCGATAATAATCACAACCAAGAGGGCACTTGAAGGACAAAAACTTAGGGTCGACCTTTCTACGGCCACCGACTTTTCGGAGGTGGGAAGACTGCCCCATTACCAAAACAGCTTTGGCCAGGGATGGGCGGGACAGAGCTATTCGAGAGGAACCGATGCCAGTAACGAAAACGGATCTTGGGGAGCACCTTTCGACGGTGAAATACGCACATGGGGCAATATTGTCGACAATTCGCAACAAATCAAGCCCTATGTAGCCCTTGAGGACAATATCAAGGATTTTTTTCAAGCGGGAACTTCGTTCACCAACTCCGTCAGGCTAAGCGGGGGAGGCGAAACCACCAACTTCTCGTTCATCTTTACCGATACCAATAGCGATGGGGTCATACCTACCGAGGCCGATGCCCTCGACCGAAAGGTGTTCAACCTATCGGCAGGACTTCGGGGCAAGAGGTTCAGGGCCCGCACCGTAGCCAATTACATAACCCGCGACCAAAACATTGTAAATACGGGACAAAGCGATAACGCCGGGGAGGGAGAAAGCCTTATTCAAGAGATCATTCAAATTCCCCGTGACATCAGTGTCCTGGATTTAAGGGATTACGAGAACAATCCTTTCAACAACAATGATAATTTCTATACCCCTTATTCGCGTAACCCATGGTGGACCATTAACGAGAACAAAACCTTTTATGGTACAAATCGCTTTTTCGGCAACGTCAACCTGGCCTATGACCTTTTACCCAATTTGGTACTTACCGCCCAAGTAGGAGCGGATATCAGCAACAATACCCTTAAGAGCTACGGGGCCATCGTCAGTTATACCCCCGGATCGCCCAACGCCCTCGACGGCGCGACCAATAATGCAGGTGGGGTTACCGAAGGAAAGAACGATAGAAAGGAATACGATTCCTTCATCACCCTCGATTACAGTACCGATTTCTCTACCGACCTTACGTTTAACGCAACACTCGGGGGGGCGTACAACGAAATTTCAACCAATTTCCTGAGTGTTTCCATTACCGACCTAAGTGTACCCGATTTTTATGAACTCACCAATACGGCGGGCAGGCAGATAGCTACCCAGGCCGATTCCAAACGCAGGATTTACGGTATCTTCGGTTCCGCGGAACTGGGATATAAAGACAGGGTCTTCCTCACCTTCACGGGGCGTAACGATTGGTCTTCGACCCTACCCATTGGTGCCAATTCCTATTTTTACCCCTCGGTAGCCCTAAGTGGGGTCGTTATCGAAAACGACAATACTTTTGCCAAGGTAAGGGCCTCCTATGCCAAGGTTGCCAAGGACACGGGCCCCTATGCCACGGCCAATACCTTGATCCAAGCAGGGGTAACATTTGATTTCGGGCAGATTAATTTTCCCATCGCCGGGCAAAATGCCTTTGAGCTCAGTGGCATATTGGGCAATCCGAACCTCAAGCCCGAAATCACCCGGGAATATGAATTTGGCGCCGAAGTGAACCTTTTTAACAGAAGGCTCAATATAGACGCCGCCTACTACAACAAAGATACCGAAGGGGTCATCATCAACCGGCCGTTGGCCCGAAGTACGGGATACCTTTCGACCACTGGTAATTTTATCGATCTCAATAACAAGGGCTTCGAACTTAGCTTGGGTATCGTACCCGTTCAAACCGACAATTTTAGGTGGAACGTCAACTACACCTTTACCAAAAATGAAAACGAGGTAACCGATATTGCCGAAGGGCTTTCCGAAATATTGATCAACAGTGCCTTTGCTGTCAATTTTTATGCCGAAAAGGGAAGGCCCTTGGGCGTGTACAAAACCCGGGTCGCCGCAACCACGGATGACGGCCGGACCATCGTCGACCCTTCTTCGGGCATTCCCTTACAGGTCGACAATGAAGAAGAAATCGGTACGTCGCAAAGAGATTTCGTGATGGGCCTGAAAAACTCATTCAGCTATAAAAATTTCACCCTGGCCGCCAGCCTCGATTGGAAGGAAGGAGGCGAAATGTATTCGTATACGGCCAGGTTATTAGGATTTACGGGCAATTCCCTACCGACCTTGTACAACGACCGTTCGCCCTTTATCGTGCCCAACTCGGTCAATGAAAACGCGGACGGGACCTATTCGGAGAATACCACACCCATCAATTATATCGACGTTACGGGTTTTTATAGTTCTTCGAATAATGGGAGCATTGAAGAAACACATGTTATCGACAAGACCTTTGTACGGCTCAGGGATATGAGTCTGACCTATAATCTTCCCCTGGCATTTGTCGAAAAACTGGGACTAACTACGGCCGCTTTTAGTGTTTATGGCAAAAACCTCGCGTTGTGGACACCGGACAGCAACCCCTACGTCGATCCGGAGGTTTCCACTTTCGGGGATGACCTGGCCAGTGAATTTGGTGAATTTGCAGGGAACCCTACCCAGAGAACCTATGGCTTTGCACTAAAAGTTTCTTTTTAACCGATAAAAATTAAGCGAAATGAAAAAACTGATAATTGGTGTTATGGTCATTACGGCCCTTGCGGTTTCGTGCGACCAACAACTTGATATAAATAAGGATCCCGATCTATTGGACCCCGAGGGAGTCGCCATTTCCTCTGAAATTGCCGCCGGAATTATCGGCATCGGGGGTGCCCATGCCTCTTCCATATCATTTGTAGGGGGAATTTGGTCGCAATTTTGGTCCCAAAGCCTCTCATCGAGCCAATATAGGACGGAAGACAACTACACCATCGGAACAAATGATTACGAGAGGGCCTGGTCGAATACCTATGATGCGTTGAGCGATATTAGAAACGCAAAAAAAATTGCCCTTGAACGCGAAAACTGGAACTATTACCTTATCGCTACCTGTCTTGAGGCATACGCCTTTCAAATTCTGACCGACTTCTACGGCGATATCCCGTACGAGGAAGCCAACGACCCATCCAATTTTACACCGAACTTTAATACGGGCGAAGAGGTATACGACTTCATGATCCGCGATTTGGACGATGCCCTCGGACGCGACCTGGAAGCTTCTTCCCTACCCGCACCGGGAAGCGACGACTTTGTCTTTGGCGGCAATATGGACAATTGGACAGCCTTCGCCAATACCTTGAAGCTTAAGATTTTTCTAAGACAGACCGAAGCTCGGCCAACTGTTGCCGAAACGGGCATTAGGGCCATGCTCGATTCGGGGGCCCCTTTCTTGACCATAAACGCAGGAATAGGCCTTGGAGGCGATGTGTTCGAAGACGAAGCCAGTCTTAGCAACCCCTTGTACGAAAGCGATAGGCGACAGTTGAATACCCAGAACAACCTAAGGGCAAGTACGACCATGTGGTCTTTCCTTTCGGCCAATGCGGATCCCAGACTGGAAGCCTTTTACCAAACGGTCGATACATCGGGCGACCCCCTAGGGCCCCTTGACCAAGGCGATTACAACAGTCAGGCCCCGCCCGCGACGATCTCGTTGGCAGACATCAGCCCCCTATCACCGGTTTATTTTATCAGTGCGGCCCAAAGTTATTTTATGCAGGCCGAGGCCATGGAAAGGTACAATGGCGGAGCCGGCGCCAAGGAACTATACGATGCAGGGGTATTGGCGGCATTTGAAAAAAGCCCGAACTTTTACGACAATACCAAATCGGAGGCCGATCAAACCTGGATCTTTTCAGAACCCTATGACGGCACTCCCTTTATCGCCGAAGGCGGCCCTTACGAATACCCTGTGGCAGGTACTTTTGACGACAAGCTAAAAAGCATCATCGTTCAAAAATGGATATCGTGTTACCCCGATCAGGGCTACGAATCGTTTTTCGAACAGCACAGAACGGGTTTCCCCGAAATTTCACCCATACCCCAATCCAATGAAGCTTACGTCGCCGGCCAATGGGCCTATTCGGTAGAAGGCCTGACCGGAGGTATTTTTCCGCAGCGCCTGGTCTACCCCAACTCGGAAATATCGAGAAACTCGAACGCACCGGCCATTATTGACATAACTGTCCCCATTTGGTGGAACAAATAAAAATCGTAAACAAAGAGATGATGAAAAAGTTATATAGAACCCTATTATTGGTAGGCCTGGCCCTGTTTGCCTCCTGTGATGGCGAAGAGACCAACGACGTCAGCCTCGTGACAAATTATGCCACAGTAGAGATAATTGGCGAACGCACTACCGTGATCAACGTCGGCGACACCTATGTCGACCCGGGAGCGACCTCGGAAATTGCCGGAAGCAGTGCGGAATATTCCACTTCGGGAAGCGTAGACACGTCGACCCCCGGCGTCTACACCCTTACCTACGAGACCATTAACGACGATGGCTTTGCCGCCTCGGCCCGAAGGGTGGTGGTGGTCTTGTCTACCGAACCGAGTATATACGACCTCAGCGGAAGTTGGGCCCGAAACAACGGAAGTCCCGCAACCGTGGTTCGCCTGTCCGACCGTGTATACACCCACGACAATGCAGGTGGCGTTGAGGGCGAAAACCAACTTATGGTAACCTTCTACAACGTTGATGACGATCTGTTGTACATACCCTACCAAGAGAATGCTTCTTCAACGGGAATCACGGTTGAAAGTTTGGACGGGGCCATCCAAGACAACGACAATTTTACCTGGAACCTAAATGCAAGTGCGTTTTACGGCACGTTTACCCGAGTTTTTGAAAGACAATAATTAAACGATACCCACTATGAGAGATTTATTTAAGACATTGACCGTTGCCATCGCCCTGATCGCCCTTTCGAGTTGTGATGAAGGAGGGGATTTCGATCCCGGAGCAACCCAGGTTGTCGAAATGTCCGGCGATTGGTTCGTCCAAACCTTTGTAGGTGATGTACTGGTGTTGGATTATTCACAAATATCGACCTACAATACCGCTGCCGACGATGGCACCGAAATTTGGGTGGATGACCATGGCAACATTTGGGATTTTAAGGTGAAATCGCCCGTGGACCTACAACAATTGACCTTTTCGGGCAGCGACCTGACCAGTGTCGTGGAAGATTACAACATTACGGTAAGCATATCGAACGGTACCATAACCAAGGACGGTGCCACGACGACAGGTGGCAATACCGCCGATCAAATTTCATTCGATGTCGAGTTTTCAGATGACCCCGGAACCATTTATACCATGATCGGCTACAAGCGGAACGGTCTACTGGAAGACGAACACTAACCCGCCCAAGAGTAGAAAAAATCGGGTAAATATATGTCGGATAGGTAAAGGTTTATAAGCCCTTCCCCGTTTTTGTAGCGATATGCATTAATTTGGACAACATAAAACCAATAAATCTTAAAACCAATGTAAGGCAACTCCGAAGAACACATCTAAAAAAATACTTCGGTCTCATTTTTTAGAGTTTATTATTTGAATTAGCTATCAATATAAATTCGGGGTTGCACCTTACATTTTATGCCCTTTGGGCATGTGCCATTCTCCCTTTCCGTAATTGAGCTATAAACCAAGGTTCGAAAAGTCCCGTCATTGTCCAAGGGAAGAAAAATCAGTGGCCGAAGTCGGCGATATAGGAAACCACAAAGGAGTTGAAGAGCTTGGGCTCCTCTACGTTCACCACGTGGCCGCAATTTTCAATGGTCAGCAAACTGGCCGCGCTTTGCTTTTTCACCATTTTTTTTACCGAGGGCAGAAAAAGATAGTCTTCCCCTCCCATTACGTACAAGGTAGGTATTTTAATATCCGTAGCCCTGAACAGGCGCAAGAGCGTACTGATCTGCGACCCCATCCTATACCATCTGATAAATTCCTTTTGATAGAGTTTTCTGGCCTCACGAACAAAAAGGTTTCGCGATTCCTTGTGGTTGCCATCGGGCATAATGGCAAAGGTAAACAGGCGGTACAACCAGATATAGGGCACAAAAGACTTGAACATATCACCAAAAACCATCAGCATTCGAAACCGCATGTCGAGGCGGATAATGGCCCCGCCCATAACCATGCTCACGACCCTATCGGGGTAGGTCTCGGCAAGGTTCCTGATCAGGACGGTTCCCAAGGAGATACCTATAAAATGTGATTTTTCGATCTTAAGGAAATCCAATACCTCTACGATATCCTCGGTTACGTAATCGAAGGTATACTTGTCGTCGAAGGCATCCTTTAGGGCGGGCTTCGAGTTGCCATGCCCCCTAAGGTCCAACAGGAGAACATTAAAATGCTTTCTAAACTCCCGAACCTGTTTGTACCATATGGACGAACTTCCCCCCGCACCATGTACGAAGGTCACCCAAACTGTCGATTGCCGATGTGGATATGTAATGTAATTAAGCAAAGTGTTCTCTCTAGATTTCCGGTTAGGAAACTTTGCAATGTATTAAAACTTTTGATCCATAGCACATTAGCATGTTTTTTTTATCCATTTTTTTTTCAAAACGAAACCTGACCGACCCTAAAAGCCCCGATACACATCGAACACCTTGCATTTTCCCGGGGCGAAAGACGCTTTTAAGGCCCACGGCTACCTTTTCGCCAGAAAAGCCCATTATACCCGAACTGGGTCTTATTTTACGATCTTAACAGCCTAAATGTTAAATTAATATCAATTGAACCGATATTTGGCCCAATAGGGCGAATAACAAAATCCAAAACTAGAATTGCTGCGTATATTTGAGAGAATCATTTATGTACTATGGAAAATCAATATTGTAAAGTTGGACAAGTTACCTCAATTGCGGCCGATAGAAACGCTATCAACCTATTGGAGCACCAATACCAATCGTTTTTGGAAAAGGCCAGCAGTTTGGAATACACCGATGCAAGACTCGTAGAGTTCTTCGAGCAGAAAGCCCAAAAGATCAAAAAAATATTGGAAAATATGATGCATTAACCTCATCTGTTTTTCAACAGCAATTCCATTTGGTTTTTCAGCTTTTGCGCTTCCTGTGCGGCACTCTCGGCAAAATCGCGGGTATCGGAGGCATATATGATTCCCCTTGAAGAATTGATAAGCAGACCTACCTTTTCGTTCATTCCATAGCGGCATACCTCTTCCAAGCTTCCTCCTTGGGCCCCCACTCCGGGCACCAACAAAAAACGTTCAGGGATTATTTGCCTGATTTCCTTTAAGAACTCCGCTTTTGTAGCTCCTACCACATACATCAGGTTTTCGGAATTTTTATAGGTTTTCGAAGTTTCCAACACTTTTTTATAGAGCTCCTGTCCATCGACCGATTGCGTCTGAAAATCAAAGGCCCCTGCATTGGATGTCAGTGCCAACAAAATGGTGTGTTTGTCCTTAAATTCCAAAAACGGTTCCACCGAATCCCTTCCCATATAGGGCGCAATGGTCAGCGAATCGAAGTTCAGCTCCTCAAAAAAGGCCTTGGCGTAGCGGGTAGAGGTATTTCCAATATCGCCACGTTTGGCGTCGGCGATCGTGAACAGCTCCGGATAGCTCGAATTAAGGTATTCGATGGTCTTCTCGAGCGACTTCCATCCCTTTAAGCCATAGGCCTCGTAAAAAGCCGTATTGGGCTTATAGGCCACGCACAGATGGTGCGTTGCGTCGATAATTGCCTTGTTGAAGGCAAAAATGGGATCCTCCTCCTGCAGAAGATGGGCCGGTATTTTTTCCAGATCGGTATCCAAACCGATGCACAGAAACGATTGTTTTTTATGGATTTGGTCAACGAGTTGTTGGGTAGTCACTGTAGTCGTTTAAAAGTTTGGCTTGTTCGGGCAGCGAATCGGCACCTTTTTGTAAATGGCCGGCCGTCAGAAAGTTTCCGAGGCCTCCCGCAATTTTTCGGTGTTCTCTACCAGGCTAAGCTCATCAATAATTTTTTGTATATCGCCGTCAATAATGTTCTGTAGGTCGTAGAGGGTCAGACCGATACGATGGTCCGTCACCCTTCCCTGCGGATAATTATAGGTCCTGATCTTCGCCGAACGGTCGCCGCTGCTCACCTGCGAGTTTCGTTTCGCCGCATCTTCCTCCTGTTTTTTGGCCAACTCCAGGTCGTATAGCCTCGAACGCAAGACCTTAAATGCCTTTTCCTTGTTCTTGTGCTGTGATTTTTGGTCTTGGCATTGGGCCACCAGACCGGTAGGAATATGCGTTAAGCGCACGGCGGAATAGGTCGTGTTGACCGACTGACCACCGGGGCCCGACGAACAGAAATAGTCGATCCGGACATCCTTGGGGTCGATCTGGACGTCAAAATCCTCGGCCTCGGGAAGCACCATGACCGTTGCGGCACTGGTATGGACCCTGCCCTGGGTCTCGGTCTGCGGTACGCGCTGTACGCGATGCACACCGGCCTCGAACTTTAAGGTGCCATACACATCCTTTCCGTTGACTTCGAACTGTATTTCCTTATAGCCGCCGCTGGTACCTTCGCTCAAATCGATAACGTTGGTCTTCCAGCCTTTCGATTCGCAATACTTGGTGTACATCCTGAACAGGTCGCCGGCAAATATACTGGCCTCGTCACCCCCGGTACCGGCCCTGATTTCGACCACGACATCCTTGGCATCCTCGGGATCTTTGGGAATCAACATCAACTTGATTTCCTCTTCCAATTGGGGCAACCGCTCCTTGGCCTCTTCGAGCTGCATCTTGGCCATTTCGACCATTTCGGCATCACTACCGTCACCAATAATCTCCTCGGCCTCGTTTATATTGTCCGTCAATCGCAAATATTCATCGCGCTTCGCCACGAGTTCCTTAAGGTCGGAATACTCCTTTGTCAGCTCTACATAGCGCTTTTGGTCCGATATGACATCGGGTTGTATGATCAGGTCGGAAACCTCATCGAAACGTTGCTTGACTATATTTAATTTATCTATCATATCCTTACCCTCGGTTGGATTGCGAATTTACGACAAATTTGAACATCTCTCGGCAAGTATTCCGCGATCCAAGGAGAAGGAAAGGAAAAAACAAGGGCCACTCGAAAACGGGGGGCCTTTACTCCGATGCCTCATCCAACAGAATACCGCTGCTCTTGTGTATCTTATTGCGGTCATCGACAAGAACGACTTCAATACCTCCAAGTTGGTTGACCAAGGCCAGTCCGTCTTCCTTGCCCAATATAAAAACCGCGGTGGCCAGTGCATCGCAAGTTTCGGCACTTTTGGCGAAAATAGATACGCTATTGACCCCGGTAGCCGGGTAACCCGTTCTCGGATCGATGATATGCGAATACTTCACACCATCCAATACGACGTGTTTTTCGTAATTGCCCGATGTCGCTACGGACGATTCAACTATGGGCAGCCAAGAAAAAATACGGTCTTCGCTCAAGGGGTTGGCGATACCGATCAACCATTTTTCCCCATTGGCCTTGGTGCCCCATGTCGTAAGGTCGCCCGCGGCATTGATAATGCCCCCGACCACTTGTTTGGAGACCAGTAATTCTTTCGCCTTATCGGCGGCATAACCCTTACCAATGGCGCCGAACGAAATTTTCATCCCTTTCTTGGCCAAGAATACGCTTTGTTCCTTGTGGTTTAAGACAATGTTCCTATATCCC
This sequence comes from Pseudozobellia thermophila, assembly GCF_900141855.1. Taxonomy (GTDB): domain Bacteria; phylum Bacteroidota; class Bacteroidia; order Flavobacteriales; family Flavobacteriaceae; genus Pseudozobellia; species Pseudozobellia thermophila. The sequence goes on along the minus strand of NZ_FQYU01000003.1, from coordinate 149,897 downwards.
ACTTTGGCAATGGAATTTTTGATTTCCGATTGGCTTGGCATCGAGGTCATTGAACCATCGAACTTCCAAATACCGTCCATCGAGGCATAGCTTATATCAAAGGCCCCATCGGTCAATTCGGAAATCTGTTTCGAACGTTCGATCAAGGCGAAAAGCTCAGCACTGACCACCACGGGCCTGATGCCCGCATTTTTGTTAATCAGGGAAGTCTCCGAATCGGGATCCCAGGCCGATATCAGTTTTTCTATACGCTGTATCTCGGCGGTCGCCTCATCAATATTGATGTACCCCACATCCTCATTATGGGCCACCACCGTTATATCGAACCGGCTTCCCATCAGCTCCAAAGCCTTGTGCACCGTAACCAAGGGCCGATCTTGCGCCCATAAGCTACAAACCAAGAAGACACACAGTATGGACAACCAGGACCTCACTTGACAAAAGCATTTAAAGTTGATATATATTCCTCCGGTGAAACATTGGCGAACCCGGTCTTACCCAAAACCCGACCTTCGCCGTTCAACACCACTACCAAGGGAAAATATCCCTTGGGGTTGTACTTTTCGGCCAACCTGTCATTTTCTTCCTGCAAATCGTCCGGAAGGCGATTGGCCTTTTTTCTAGGGAAATCGGCCTTGTAGAGTACGTAGTTTTCCCGTGCATAAGCCTTAAATGCCTCCGACTGCCATATGTTCCTATCCAGCTTAATACAGGGGCCGCACCAGTCGGAACCGGCAAAAACGAGTACCAAGGGCCTGTCGGCACTCTTGGCCTTCTGTAAGGCACTGTCAAACCCGGCCTCCCAATTTTGTGCAAAACCGGAAGACGTAAACAATACGGCCAATAGAATTAGAAAACCTCGCATTACCTGCCTACATTCAAAACCGTGCCATTTATTCAAAAACGCGGAGTAAATTTTCAGAAAGTTCGGTCTTGAATATTTTCAAGGGCTTGGCTTCCGCCCCATCTACCTGATTGATCGGGCTTCCGTCCTGTTCGAAGCGGGATCCGTGGACGTCGCAATAGAATATTCCATCGTTTTGGGAAACAAAGCGCACCTCATCATACCCTTCGTGGCTACATACCTGGCTTGCCGCTACATACTCCCCTTCAAGGTTTTTGGCCACCACGACCAGATTTTTGAGCACATAGCCCCCATTATTGGCCAAGGCGGCATTCTCAGGAGCATTTAGGTCCAAGGTAAAATCGACCCCGGTCGGCACTTCGTGATCCCCTCCTTCACCGCCATCCCCATCCTTGGAGCAACCGTGGAGGCAAGGAAAGGAAACCGCAAAGGCCGCGGCCGCCCCCATACTTTTTAAAAATTGTTTTCTTTCCATAAAAAAGCAATACGTTATACAATAAAAACGCAGTATTTATGGTAATCGTATGCCTTAATATTCAAAGGTACCGTACTCACTTGCAATTGTGAGTTTCTTTTCACCGCAGGCCTCGACACGCCCGATTATTTGAGCCTCTACCCCAAATCCGGCGGCAATCGCGATCAAATCGTCGGCGGTCGTCCGATCGGTATAGACCTCCAATCGATGTCCGCAGTTAAAGACCTGGTACATTTCCTTCCAATCGGTGTGGGACTGTTCTTGGATCATACGGAACAAAGGAGGCACATCGAAAAGATTATCCTTTATCACATGGAGTCCCTTATCTATAAAGTGTAAGATCTTGGTCTGGGCCCCTCCGCTGCAATGCACCATACCATGAATTTCTTCGGAGGAGTATTTTTCAAGCATCCTCTTAACGATGGGCGCATAGGTACGCGTAGGCGACAGCACCAGTTTGCCGGCATCCAAGGGCACCCCTTCGACGGTATCGGTCAACTTTACGGCACCCGAGTATACGAGATCCCCGGGTACGGAGGGATCGTAACTTTCAGGATACTTTTTGGCCAGGTATTTGGCGAACACATCGTGCCTGGCCGAAGTGAGTCCGTTACTTCCCATCCCGCCGTTGTATTCCTTTTCATAGGTCGCCTGCCCATAGGAGGCCAGCCCGACGATAACATCGCCCGGACGTATATTGGCGTTGTCGATCACTTGGCTTTTCCTCATGCGGGCCGTAACCGTTGAGTCGACGATTATGGTACGTACCAAATCGCCTACATCGGCCGTTTCACCCCCGGTGGAGTGTATGGTTATACCGTGTTCGGCCAAGTCGGCGATCAGTTCCTCGGTACCGTTGATAATGGCCGAAATCACCTCTCCGGGAATCAAATTTTTGTTTCTTCCTATGGTCGAGGAAAGCATAATCCCGTCCGTGGCCCCTACGCAGATCAAATCGTCGATGTTCATGACCAGGGCATCTTGGGCAATTCCCTTCCAAACGGAAATATCGCCGGTCTCCTTCCAGTACATATAGGCCAGGGAAGACTTGGTGCCCGCCCCATCGGCATGCATGACCAAGCAATACTCGGGATCGTTGGTCAAATAATCGGGAACAATTTTACAAAAGGCCTTGGGATAAAGCCCCTTGTCGATGTTTTTAATGGCGTTGTGGACATCCTCTTTGGAAGCGCTGACACCTCGCTTACTGTATCTTTCGCTGGTTGACGAACTCATTTCTTTGACGGTTTGGCGCAAAAATAAGGTATTCCGTTTATAATGCTATCCTTGGCCCACAAACTTTGTAAAAGTTCAGGTTAGGTGCTTTCAGCCCAAGAAAGGCCCATTATTTTATGAACAAGATCTCGCGATACTTGGTCAAGGGCCACAAACGGTCGTCGACCAACTCCTCGAGTTTGTCGCAATGCTCCCTTATTCCATCAAAATAAGGCTTTACGTTGTCGCAAAAGGCAAATGCCTTTTTATGGGTATCCGAAATCTTCTCGGCCTTGGCACCGGCAATAACCATGGCATCGGTCTTTTTTTTGAGCTCGGTAATATTTTCGCCGATCTGTTCTATGATGCTTGAGGTAGCATCGGACAGGCTCTTATGTGCCGCCCCGTAAATTTCCTTAAGTCCGAGAACGTTTTTGATCAATGAACTTTGGTAGTCTACCGAAGCGGGGATCACTTGGTTGTACACCATTTCCTTTAATACCCTGGCCTCGATCTGAAGGTGCATGACATACGACTCCAATTCCACCTCCTGTCGGGCCTTGACCTCGGTTTCGCTCAGCACGCCCATGCTTCTAAAGAGCTCCATACTCTCTTTTGAGGTGAGCACCTGCAGGGCCTGGGGCGTATTCTTGTTGTTGCTCAGCTTTCTGCGCTTGGCTTCCTTTTCCCAATCGTCGCTATAGCCATCGCCATCGAAGCGTATCCGCTTTGAGGTCTTTATATACTCGCGCAGTACATTGAATACCGCCTCGTCCTTTTTAAGGTTTTTCTTATCGATAAGGGTGTCGACCTCCTTTTTAAAATCCTGCAACTGCTTGGCGACGATGGTGTTCAATATCGTCATCGGCTTTGCACAATTGGTCTTTGCCCCCACGCCCCGCATTTCGAACTTATTTCCGGTAAAGGCGAAGGGGGATGTTCGGTTGCGATCCGTATTGTCGAGCAAGATTTCGGGAATCTTACCGACAACGTTCAGTTTGAGCTCGGTTTTTTCCTCGGGGGAAAGCCTGCCTTTGGTAACCCCTTCCAGCTCGTCGAGCACGTTGTTCAACTGACTTCCTATAAATATCGAAAAAACGGTGGGAGGAGCCTCGTTCGAACCCAATCTGTGGTCGTTACTGGCCGAGGCTATCGAAGAACGCAAAAGTTCCTCATAATTGTCGACGGCCTTGATCGTATTGATAAAAAAGGTCAGGAACTGCAGGTTCTTCATCGGTGTGGAACCGGGACTCAAGAGGTTCACCCCGGTGTCGGTCGTAAGCGACCAGTTGTTATGCTTGCCCGAACCGTTGATCCCGGCAAAGGGCTTTTCGTGGAAGAGCACCTTAAAATTGTGTTTTGTGGCCACTTTGTCCATTACGTCCATAAGGAGCAGGTTGTGGTCGACCGCCAAATTGGCCTCTTCAAAGACCGGGGCTATTTCGAACTGATTGGGCGCCACTTCGTTATGTCGCGTCTTTACGGGAATTCCCACTAGAAGGCATTCCTTTTCCAATTCTTTCATAAAAGCGATGGCCCTGCCCGGGATCACGCCAAAATAATGATCATCCAATTGCTGGCCCTTGGCCGCGGCATTGCCTATCAGGGTTCGGCCGGTAAGACTTATATCGGTACGCGAGTTGGCCAATGCCCTGTCCACCAAAAAGTACTCCTGCTCCCAACCAAGGGTCGCGTTGACCTTTACCACATTCTTATCAAAATATTTGGCCACGCCCGTTGCCGCTTCGTCCAAGGCGTTCAAGGAACGCAACAAGGGAGTCTTGTTATCAAGGGCCTCGCCCGTATAGGACACGAAAATGGTGGGGATACAGAGGGTGGTACCGTAAACAAAAGCTGGACTTGTCGGATCCCAGGCCGTATATCCCCTAGCCTCGAAGGTATTCCTGATACCCCCGCTCGGGAAGCTCGAAGCATCCGGTTCTTGCTGCACCAATTGCGCGCCCCCGAATTTTTCAAGGGCCTTGCCATCGGACAGCAAGTCAAAAAAGGCATCGTGTTTTTCGGCGGTGGCACCCGTCAATGGTTGAAACCAATGGGTATAGTGCGTAGCCCCCATGGAAATGGCCCAGCCCTTCATCGCCTCGGCCACCTGGTCGGCGATTTTACGATTGATCTTCGTACCTGAAAAAATGGCATTGCGAACACTCTCCAAGGCATCTTTGGTAAGGTACTGGAGCATGCGCTCATCGTTAAAGACATTCGCGGCGTAAAGCTCTGACCTTCTTCCTGTTTCGGTTACTACGACAGGGGTTCTTTTCTGACTTTCGGAGATGGCATCAAATCGTTGTATTGACATGTGACGGTGTTTAATTTGGCCGCTAAAATAGCAATTAAGGATTTAATAATAAAAAGAAGATAATTTCCACATACTTTAAAATACCCCTCCAAAAAAAGGGGTATCCTGAATTTTATGTATTTTTTTGAGATTTACCCCCCTAAAAAATAGGATATATCATCAAAAAACATATTTTTGTTCGTCTGAGAATTAAATTTTTAACTTTCTTTAAATTATGAGCAAAACAAAATTAGAATACATCTGGTTGGACGGATATTTCCCAACGCAGAACATGCGTAGCAAAACTAAGGTCGTAAACGACTTTAGCGGTAAATTGGAAGATTGCCCAATGTGGTCTTTTGATGGAAGTTCAACACGACAAGCTGAAGGTGGTGATTCGGATTGCATATTAAAACCCGTAGCAATTTTTCCCGACCCGGCAAGAAAGGACGGATACTTGGTCATGACCGAGGTATTGAATGCCGACGGCACACCCCACCCCTCCAACGGTAGAGCTACCATTGACGATGATGACAATGATTTCTGGTTTGGTTTTGAGCAGGAGTACTTTATAATGGATACCCACACCCAACTACCCTTGGGCTTCCCTGTCGGTGGCTACCCGGCCCCACAAGGCCTTTACTACTGTTCGGTCGGAGGTAAGAACACCCATGGCCGCCAGTTGGTAGAAGAGCACGCCGACCTTTGTATCGCCGCCGGACTTAACTTTGAAGGCATCAACCAAGAAGTGGCCTGTGGCCAGTGGGAATTCCAATTGTTCGCCAAGGGAGCCAAATTGGCCGGTGACGAATTGTGGGTCGCCAGATACCTTTTGGACCGATTGACCGAACAATACGGATACTATATCGAATACCATCCAAAACCACTAGGAAAAGATATGGACTGGAACGGTTCGGGTATGCACGCCAACTTCTCGAACTCCACCTTAAGAAATGCCGGCTCAAAAGAAGTTTACGAGAAAATCTGTGAAGCCTTTAGACCCGTTGTCAAAGAGCACATCGAAGTCTACGGTGAGTTCAACGACCAGCGTTTGACCGGACTTCATGAAACGGCCTCGATCAACGATTTCTCTTACGGAATCTCCGACCGTGGTGCGTCGATACGTATTCCCATCGCTACCGTAGAAAGCGGTTGGAAAGGTTGGCTGGAAGACAGAAGACCTGCCTCAAACGGCGACCCCTATAAAATTGCAGGTAGAATCATCAAGACCGTAAAGTCTGCCGAATTGTAATTAAATCGTAACAATTAATTGTTGACCCAATTAAAAAGCCCCGATGTTGATCGGGGCTTTTTTTATGTTTAAAGGCCAATAGAGAGGTTTTTCCCTAAGACCATCAACCGATGGTGACATATATAAAGGCCGCATAAACGGCAACCAGGATCAATCCATCGCGCCACCCAAGCCGTAAGCCTTTTGGAAAAAACACCAAGGGCAGCAAGAGGAAGGAAATACCCAGCATCCAAAAAATATCGTTCTCCACCAAGCCCTGATCCACCACGGTAATCGGGGTTATGATCGAAGTAATGCCAAGTACGGCCAAGATATTAAAGATATTCGACCCGATCAGGTTGCCCAACGATATGGCCTTTTCCTTTTTTATGACCGCGATTATCGAGGCCGCCAGTTCAGGTATACTCGTACCTACCGATATAACCGTTACACCGACCACCCTTTCACTCACCCCATAGCTTTTCGCAAAGCCGACCGCACCATCGATCAAGAGCTCCGAACCGCCCCACAAGGCCGTGCCCCCCAACCCTAAAAACAGTACGGTCTTGTACAAGGGCAAGGGCACATCGTCTTCGGGCATTTCATCGACCACCGCCGGTTTCTGGAAGCGCAGGAGATAGACCAGGAAGAGAAACAGGAAAACCACCATGACTATACCTTCGTACGATTCTATGACCCCGTCGAAATAAACAAAGCCGAAAAACAAAAACGAAGCCAGCATCATCACGGGCCAATCGGTGGTATAGAAGCTCTTGTTTACATCGATGCTGCCCAATATGACGGTAACCCCCAAAACCAAGCCTAAATTGGCGATATTCGAGCCTACAACGTTGCCCAAGGCCAAATCGGGAAAACCATCGAGGGCCGATTTAATGCTCACGATAAGCTCCGGTGCCGAAGTCGCAAAGGAGACCACGGTCATACCTATCACGATCTTGGGAATATGCAAACGAAGGGAAAGGGCCACGGCCGACTTTAGAAGCCAATTACCCCCAGCGATCAAAAGTGCGAGGCCAAGGATAATAAAGAGAAGGTTTTGCATGAAATGGTTAATGGATGTTACGCAAAGATATATCAAGATTTAGAACTTCCACTTGCAATTCGGCCACAAGTTTCCAACACCTACATCCGGCGAGAGAGAACGCAACCCCAACAAAAGGACACTTTTTAAAACGTTATACCCCTACAAACTTTAAAAAGACCTAAAAACCAGCCTACAAATATTACATTTTAAAACAATAATTTATATTTATAGTTACATATCAAAATAATAACATAGGCTATTATTTACTATTACAAACAAAAAGTGTTTTTAAACTTACAATAGCGCATTCAATTTCATTAATTTATATGAAAAGATTAGGTAAATAGCCGGTCATTTATATATCTTGAAAAGACAATCGATTGAAGAGTACTATTTACTCATCCTTCACACGAAGGCTAACCCAAAAACAATTTTTTAAATGATCACAATTGCCAAAATACTTCTACTATTTATGATAACCCTGATCATAATAGTATTTTAAATCGATTATATAGGCCTATTTACAAAAGACCGCCCCAAGGCGGTCTTTTTCTTTCTTACCTTGAAGTAGTTATATTTGTTTAAACGCGAAAAAATGAAAAAAGGATTCTTTAAATTTTTGGCCACCTTAAACAAGCGGCTATTGCCTTCGTTCTCGAAAAGGCGCTTAGATCTTGCCAAGGCATCAAAATGGCAACTGGCCATCATAGCTTGGCGTTATTTTGTGACCCTTAGGGCTTTGGACCGGTAAAGGGCCTTTTTTTTTAAAAGAACTAATAATTCAACAAAGACCTCACCTGGTAGTTCGAAATTTTTTCCCTCCCCCTTAAAAAGTCGAGCTCGATCAAAAAATTGCATTGTACGACCACCCCGCCCAAGCGCTCGACCAATTCACATGTTGCCTTGGCCGTACCGCCCGTGGCCAGTACATCGTCGTGAACCAACACCCGTTCACCTTCGAGTATGGCATCCTTGTGTACTTCGAGCGTATCCGAACCGTACTCCAGGGCATAAGTCTGCCCGATCGTATCGCCCGGAAGCTTTCCCTGCTTTCTGACCGGAACGAAACCGGCATTTAACTGGCTTGCCAACAGGGAAGCGAAGAAAAACCCGCGACTTTCCATACCCACCACTTTATCGACCTTGGCATCGCCTACAAGCTCCAAAAGGGCCTTGGTCGTTTGCTGCAATGCCCCTGCATCCTTTAACAGGGGCGTAATGTCCTTGAAGGTAATACCCTTGGAAGGAAAATCCTCGATATCCCTCACATACAATTTAAAATCCATATTTTTAGCCATCGGTTTTGCAGTAAATGTAAAAAGAAATATATTTGCACCCCATTTGCAAGGCCTGGTGCCCGCCCGTACCGGACGGCACGATCGGGCGGGGCGCAAAAAACATAGTCGCAATGTTCTAGGTTTATGTTCTTTACAGCCTATGTCGGATTGACCAGCGATCTGGAAAGAAGGCTTAAGGAACACAACGGGAGAAAAAACGTTTCAACCAAAAAAGGAGTACCTTGGAAGGTTGTACATAGTGAAGTTTTTGAAACGCGGCCGGAAGCCAGAAAAAGAGAGAAATACTTGAAATCGGCTGCCGGAAGACGTTGGAGAAAACAAAATATAAGGCCTCGTGCCCGCCCGTACCGGACGGCACGTTCGGGCGGGGCGCAAAAAACATAGTGGCAATGTTCTATGTTTATGTTCTTTACAGCACTATAGCAGATGCTTTCTATGTCGGATTGACCAGCAATCTGGAAAGAAGGCTTAAGGAACACAACGAGAAAAAAAACGTTTCAACCAAAAAAGGAGTACCTTGGAAGGTTGTACATAGTGAAGTTTTTGAAACGCGGCCGGAAGCCAGAAAAAGAGAGAAATACTTGAAATCGGCTGCCGGAAGACGTTGGAGAAAACAAAATATAAGGCCTCGTGGCGCAACTGAATAGCGCATCTGATTACGGCTCAGAAGGTTGCAGGTTTGAATCCTGCCGAGGTCACAAGAAACCAACTAAAGGTTAAAAACAAAAGCAAGCTAAAAACATAGCTTGTTTTTGTTTTTTTAGGGAGTGAAGTTTTTCTTTGTCGATTTTCATCGCCCAGCACCGAGGACATGAAGCCAAGTGCCCCATTCCAAGGCTGCGAATATAGAGGCAAAATGTTAAAAACTGAACAGGCTGAAAGATTTACCTATCTACCGACCTTCCAAATACCCAAAATACCCCATATCACCTAAACGAACTTTTTGTCAAAACCCTCATCTTAGCCTCCTTTTGAAAAGAATAGTACATCTTTGATAACAAAATTGTTCTTCTTATCTCTTTTACGTTAAAGATTTTAAAAAAGACAAAGCCGTTTTCATATAACCCATGGCATAGGCCATACCTGCATACCAAGGAGCATCGCAGATCATTTGTGGTGTATGATCGGGTATTAAAACACCATCAAAATTATTCTTCTTTAAAATCTCAAGGATATTAAACATGTCCATATCTCCTTCGTCAACAAAAACCTCTTTATAATTGGGCACCTTATCAACGATATTCCTAAAATGTATATAATTAATTTTTCCCTGTTTACTATAGGTATCGGTAGGTTCATATACGTCTCCCTCGATCATTTCCGCAATGGAACCCAAACAAAATTCCAAATTGTTCGAAGGAATTGGCTTCAAATCTATCAACTTTTGATACATGTCTGGCTGATAAACCAATCTTGGTGTATTTCTAACATAGGGCATTGGCGGGTCATCGGGATGGGCTGCCAATTTTACCCCTGCTTCCTCTGCTATCGGTATAAGCTCATCGAGAAAGAATTGAAGACGTTTCCAAAGTTCTTCATGAGAGATTTCAGGTAAGATACCATCGGGATCGGGGTGTTATTAACCTTTTCCATTCCCACCGAAACAGCTCCACCCCGAGCGTAAGGATTTTACAATTATACTTTTGGCAACCTCAATACCTTCTGGATCTTTTGAGTTAAGTGCTATACTTCGCTTATTTCTATTGAGACTGGGAAAGGAGATACTTTTTCCATGCGGATAAAGGTTTTCGTAGGCATAATGTCTCATTCAATCGCCCTTTTCATGTTCATTTTTAATGATATCCGCACCCATATCGCCTAACATTTGGGTAGCCCACGGGCCTTGGGCCCAATAAAATCAGCGACAACAAGACCTTTTAAAGGTCCGTGATTATTTTTATCTGCCCCATAATTAAACCGATTTACTTACTCTTTTAAAAAATATTCCCACAATGAGGAACGGTCATTTGCTTTCCATTGGCATGGCTATTATTTTTATATAAAATAAATAATTATTGTTTTTTTATCGAATTAACAATTTACCTCCAAAATACAATTGGACCTTGTTATGAAGTATTTTGGGTGCAATAAATAGTCAAATAACATATACATAGTTATAATCAATCTTACGGCTCCCCCGGCACCAACACGCTTTGATCAAATCGTGATTCCATAGCTATAAGCTAAGGGAGTACTAGGTCAAAACACCTTCTCAATCGAAACACTACGGTATAAGTTTTATTCGAATAATTCGCTTCGTTTACAGGATAGAACAGGACACGATTTAAAGATTAACGCTTTAACATTGTTATACCTTATCGACAAAGGGAAACCAAAGTAAGCTGAGATACATTTACCATCATCATGGGAAAAATACAACTGATACTCCTTCTTATACTAGCCTCCTCTCCAATTTCCAACACGCAAGAAATAAATGGCGATGATGTAAAGAAAGTAATGAAGAAAGTTGCGGACTGGCAAATGGACCATATCAATATCAATGATAGTTATAGCAATAAAAAGCCGCATCACCCTTTATATTGGACCAACGCGGCCCTCTATGCCGGCATGGCGAAATGGGCGGAAATTACAGAAGACGAGACGTTCTACAACTGGTTGAAAGGAATCGGTGTTCAAAACAATTGGCAGCTTCACGAACGGAAGTATCATGCAGGCGATCATGCCGTTGACCGTATGTACACAGCCTTGTACCTAAAATACGGGCAAGAAGAAATGCCGCAACCGACCATCGATCAATTCAATTATATTATGCTCCAACCGGCCAAAACCCAATTGAACTGGGGCACGCCTCATCATCAAGACAGAAGTAACTGGTGTAATGCCCTTTTTATGTCTCCCCCGGTGTGGGCCGATCTTTATCAAATTACCGGTGATCAAAAATGTTTAGACTTTATGTTTGAAGAATATAAGGCGACCGCGGAGTTTTTATTCGATAAAGCGAAAATCTATATTATCGCGATGAACTTTTTAAGGATAAATTGGACAACGGCACCAAAATATTCTGGGGCCTAGGTAATGGCTGGGTTTACGCAGGTCTTGACGATATTCTATCGAATTCAAAACCCTACAGTAAAGCGTACGACTACTTTTTGTAGGTTTACCCGAAGATGTCCGAAAAACTTATTGGAGTCCAAACCCCAAAAGGGCACTAGTCGATGAGTTTATTGGGACAGGAATTTTATCCCACTCCGGAAACCAGTGGGTCTTCCTTATATGTTTACGGACTGGCGTGGGGTATCAACAACAGAATTTTAAAAGGAAGCAAATATAAAAAGGCGGTAGTAAAAGGATGGAATACCATAACGGGCTATGTTCATGAAAATGGAATGTTGGGTTATGTCCAGCCTATTGGTGCGGCCCCCGGTAACGCAAGTGCGGATAAAACCGAAGTATATGGTTTGGGAGCATTCTTAAGTGCGGGTTTTGAAATCTACAAAATGGTGAAGGGCAATTAACCTTTTAGACCTCAAATTGATCATTCATGAAAAGAAAAGAATTTTTACAACTTTCAGGCCTTACCAGTGCCGGTCTTTTACTTCCAATGGTGCCTTGGTTGCATTCATGTTCCGAGCAAAGCACTATTGAACATTCAAAAGATTTTAAAAATTTGGTTTACGGGCTTTTAAAAGACTGGTGCGATGGTCTTATTCGAACCCAGATATTTGATGAAAGCAACCCTAAAACCCATGGAATGTTCAAGTGTCCTGCGTGCAATAAAGTGCACGGCCGAATGATGGATGCCGTTTATCCTCTCCTGGCCATGGCCAAATATACGGGCGAGGAAAAGTACCTCAAATCAGGGATTGCAGTGATGGAATGGGCAGATAACGTGACCTTGCCCGATGGGGGCTGGTCCAACGACCTTAATCCAAAATCTTGGAACGGTATTACGGTTTTTGGCGCCATCTCATTGGCAGAAGCATTGCATTACCACGGAGATTTGTTAGAAGAGCAGCGGCGTAAACGATGGACGGAAAGGTTGACTAAAGCCGCCGATTTCGTCTACAAGAAATTCCCCACTATGGATGTGACCAATGTCAACTACGGGGCCACGACTATATACGCCCTTAATCTAATAGGCAAAATGCTCAAGAAGCCAGAGTACCTATCACGCAGTAAAGAATTGGCCACGGCAATCAAATCGTATTTCACCGAACCCAACCATTTTTTATACGGAGAAATTAAACCAAGTGCCCATAAAAAAAGTGCCAAAGGCCTACCGGGTATCGATTTGGGATATAATGTCGAAGAATCATTGAATAACATTACCTTGTATGCGGTTCACGAAAAAGATACAGATCTTTTGGAGCTCTTAGATCGTTCTTTACGTACCCATTTAGAATTTATGCTTCCTGACGGCGGTTGGGATAACAGCTGGGGTACCCGAATGTTCAAATGGACCTATTGGGGAAGCCGCACCTGTGACGGTAGTCAACCCACTTTGGCATTGCTGGCCAACCGTAATCCGGCCCTTGGTACAGCAGCCGTAAAATATACCGAGTTATTGAAGCGCTGTACTGATAACGGATTGCTTCATGGCGGAATCCATTATACCTCTCACGGTATCAAGCCTTGTATTCACCACACCTTTGCCCATACAAAACCCTTGGCCCATCTTTTGGACAATTGGAACAAGTTACCTGAAATAAATACGTCTGCCCCATTGCCCAGGTACACAGCCGATGGCGTCAAACACTATAAAGAAATTGATACGCTGTTAATGGCCAGGGGAAACTGGAGGGGAACGGTAACCGCCTATGACGCCATTTATAAAGATGGAGAATATCGCCAAGCCACGGGAGGCGCTTTATCTTTGCTATACCATACCAAAGTGGGCCTATTGCTGGCGGCAAGTATGGCCCAATACAAACTGGTGGAGTCTCTGAACCAGCAGCCCAACCCAGGGGAGGATTTCCCCTTTACACCAAGGATAGAAACCTGGCTCAACGAAAAACAATACTCCAATATTTTTGATCGCGCAGCAACCATTTCCTCCGAAGATACCAATGGTCAAATCTTGGTAAAGGCCCAATGCCAATTAAAAAACGAGGACAACGAAGTAGCCAAAGACACGGCTTCATCTTTTTCCATTGCTTACCATTGCACGGACGGCTCCTTAAAAATAACTGCAAAAACCGGTGAAAAAATAAAATCCAAAACCGCATTTATTTTACCGATCATTTCCCCTACAGGAGAGCAGGTCTACCATATACGGGAAAATGAGATCAGTGTGCGTAAACCGGATGGTCTAGTCAAAATTACATCTAGTGTGCCGCTAACCATAAAAGAAACCCCAAAGGAAAGAATTTTTAACATGGTACCCGGTGCGGAAGCCATACCCATACTAGCCTATCTTAACAAAACCAATGAAGTTGAACTGGTAATTACAATTGAATAACACGGTCTCCTTAAAGCCAGCGCATGAATAACAGAATTTCTTTACTTTTCGTTCTTTTTCCCTTATTGCTACCCTCTTGTAAAGAGGAAAAAAAACAAGTAGAGATCGGCACTACAGAACACCCTAACGTATTGTTTATTGCTGTAGACGACCTGAACAATATGCTGAGCATACTCGACAACTACCCAGCTGCCAAAACACCGAACATTGACCGTTTGGCGGCAAGAGGGGTGATATTCCCCGATGCGCATTGTCAAACGCCCTTGTGCGGTCCTTCCAGGGCTTCACTGATGACGGGCCTACGGCCATCAACAACGGGTATTTATGGAATGATTCCCGATGATAGCATAAGGTCGGAAAAAAATCCTGCCACCAAAGACATCATACTATTACCGGAATACTTTAAAAAGTACGGTTATCGCACCATGGGCGTTGGTAAACTTTTCCACAATCACGCTCCTGAAGGTGTTTTTCACGAATCGGGAGGTAGGTCCAAAGGTTTCGGCCCCCTACCTGAAAACCGTTTTGTCTGGGATGGTTTTGGCACTTCCGATCGCAAAAATTACGGCCGAACCAGTACGGATTGGGGCGCTTTCCCTGAAGTGGATTCCCTGATGCCCGACCATCAATCGGTCGATTGGGCCAACAAACGTTTAAGAAAGACCTATGACAAACCCTTTTTTTTGGGAATAGGCTTTTTAAGGCCTCACGTGCCCCTTTACGTGCCTCAAAAATGGTTTGATCTGCATCCAATAGATAGTATAAAAACCATGCCTTATCTAGCGGACGATTTAGAGGATGTTCCACCCGTTGCCCTACAAATTAACGATTTGCCGATGATGCCCAGCACAGACTGGGCCATTGAAAGTGGAGAGTGGCCAAAAATCATTCAAGCCTACTTGGCATGTGTTAGTTTTGTAGACCATGAAGTAGGAAGACTTTTAAAAGCCCTTGACGAGAGTGAACATGCAGATAATACCGTCGTCGTCCTTTGGTCCGATCATGGCTATCGCCTTGGAGAAAAGAGCACCTTTGCCAAGCACGCACTTTGGAACTCGGCCACCAACGCTCCCCTTATCTTTACCGGCCCCAATATACCTAAGGGAAAAATCATTAATAAACCGGTAGAACTTTTATCGATATACCCTACCCTGTTGGAATTATGCGGATTGCCGGCCTATACGAGAAACGAGGGAAGAAGCCTTGTCAGCTTAATGCTCAACAAGCATACCGATGCTCCACAAATTGCTCTTACAACCTACGGAATGAACAATCATTCGGTTAAATCGGAACGGTACAGATACACCCGATATGAAGACGGTACGGAAGAATTCTACGACCATAAATCCGACCCCAACGAATTTATCAACCTTGCAAACGACCCTAACTACAAGGATGAGATAACAAGGTTAAAACAACATCTCCCGGCCAAGAATGCCCATTGGGATACCAATTCGTCCTATACTTTTCAGCCCTATTTTGTTCAACAAAAAGCACGGGTCAATGGTGCTGAAAACAATGTTAAGGTAATAGGGGCCCCACAATAACTCCTCTCCCCCTAAAATTGTTCATGGAAACAATAGGCATAAAAAAACAGGGCAGCTTTCCCATGGCACACCGCCCCGTTCATCTTGTTAAAAACTAAATACCTAAAGCTTGGGCTCCCAACCTTTGGCATATTCCCTTCCCCATAAGGCCAAGGCTTTTCTATCCAACATTCTCCCGGTTTTTACATCTATATCAAAACCATTACCGATTCGGTAGGCTACATTGCCAAAATGAACCAAAGCCATACTTTTGGAAGCATCGTCTATGGGCGCCTGTAACTCTTCCTTGCCCCTAATGGCATTGAAAAAATTACCAACATGTATAGTGGTCATTCCTCCGCCACCGCCGAGTTCTATGCCTCCTTCTTTGGATTTGGATTTTACCTCCCTTACCAAATCACCATCGCGGTCATACAGCTTATAAAGGTCACGGTTAACAAAAACGCTGCCTTCACTTCCGTAGATGACCGTACCACGGCCGCCACCATAGGTACTGTAACCGTTTCTACTCTTTCCGTCCCATTTAATGGTGGTATTATTGTCGAACTTAAAAGTAGCTTCCATGGTGTCATACATTTCCCATCCGTCATTTACGAAAGCTGATTTTATACCATCGGCTTCCACGTGATTGGGAAAATCTACCTGCAAGGCCCATCGTGCAACA
Organism: Pseudozobellia thermophila; assembly: GCF_900141855.1. Lineage (GTDB taxonomy): Bacteria > Bacteroidota > Bacteroidia > Flavobacteriales > Flavobacteriaceae > Pseudozobellia > Pseudozobellia thermophila. The sequence continues at coordinate 133,842 of NZ_FQYU01000003.1, read as the reverse complement.
TCAAGTTCATGGGTACCGTTATTGCCAAGCTCTGCCGTGCCATAGTTCCAACCGTACCAATGCCAGTTATAGTTCCATGTTTCAGAGGTATAATTTCGTCGCACCGCAGGACCTTGGAACAGGTCCCAATCCAAACCTTCAGGAACGGGTGCGTCTTTTTGAAGTGGAACTTCTCCCCTTTTATTGTTGAAAAAGGCGACGGCCTTATAGGGCGTACCAATGACACCATTATGAATTTCTTTTACGATTTCAATTGTATGTTCTGCAGAGCGCTGTTGATTGCCCATTTGTACAACTTTACCGTATTTCTTTTGTGCGGCGACCAACAGCTCGTTTTCGGCCATGTTGTGGCTACAAGGTTTTTCAACATACACATGCTTGCCTTCTTTGAGAGCCATTATAGACCCGGGGGCATGCCAGTGATCGGGCGTTAAGTTGAACAGGGCATCTACCTTCTTGTCATCAATAACCTTTCGAATGTCGTTTTCCAGTTTAGGGGTGTATCCGAGGCGTGTGGTCATTTCTTTGGCGGCCTTCTCGCGTTGACTTTTCATCACATCGCAGAGATATACCAGTTCTACGTTGTTGTCCTTCAACTCCACTGGGCTATATATGGCATTCACACGCCGCCCTAGGCCGGCAATGGCTACCTGTATCCTATCATTGGCCCCCAATATTTTTCTATAACTTTTGGCAGACAGGCCCGTTGTTCCCAACATAGCTCCCGTAGTACCTAAGGCCGTTTTTTGAATAAAAGCTCTCCTAGATTGTTTCATTATTGTAATTCTTTGATTTTTATATTCTTAAAATATACTTTATCTCCATGATCCTGTAGTAGGATATTGCCTTCTTTAACCTCTCCGAAATTTGGCCAGTCTTTATATTTACTAGATGCCACTAGGTCTCTCCATTGTTGATTTCCCCTCTTGTACTTAACCACCAAAATACCGTTAAGGTAGTGCTCAACATCATCTCCGTTGACCACAATACGGGCACGGTTCCATTCGTATTTATTAACTCTTTTTGGGGTAGACTCATAAGGATTAAAATTATGGGCATTGGCGGGAATCAAATCGTAAAGCGAAGCCAAGGTGCGGTTGCCATTTTCACCCTTTTTGGCATCTGGATGAAATTTGTCGTCTAGAATTTGGTATTCACACCCAATGGAAGAACCCTTACCCTTGTTCAAATCGGTATCGACAAAATATTTGATTCCGCTGTTGGCGCCCTTGGTAATTTTAAAATCAACCTCCAATTCAAAATCGCCGTATTTTTCTATTGTAACTATATCTCCGCCATTTTCAGATTCGGCCCCTCCGGCATCTGCAACCACCAGTTCTCCATTTTCTATAGACCAGCCTTCTGTGGGGAAATCGGTAAGCTTGGCCCCACGCCAACCGTTGGTGGTTTTACCATCCCAAAGTAATTTCCAACCTTCCGCTTGTTCCCTTTCCGTAAGTGTATTTTTCAGGTAACTGTATTGAACGATTTTTTGGTCCGAAACCTTTCTATGCTTCTCCAAGTTGGTAGTGCAGATTTGAATGTTCTTGAACTTTACCTGGCGGCCGTTCAGTCTTTCCGGGCACGAATGTACTTGTAAACCTATAAAACCGGAAGCATCCATATCGTCGATAACATCCGCTGATTGTATGCCGTTGACCCAGACCTTTAGACTGTTACCGATGGATTCAATTCGAAAAGAATTCCATTCATTTAATTTAAAGGCATCTTTTGCCTCAGGGTTTCGCTCTAGGTTATAGATCCACCCCCTACGTGCTTCGTCAAAAATTCCTCCGGTCCACTTTCTAGGCGAGGGATCCATCTCCATTTGGTAACCGTGGACCCTGCCTGCTCTATATTCGGGAGTACTTTGGGCCCTGAACATAACTCCTGAATTGGTCTCTTCTCCCAAATACGATTCAAAAGTGAGAATAAAATCATCGTAGGTCTCCTTAGTACACAGAAAAGTATTTGGGGTACCCGAAGTGTACGTTCCTATGATTGCCCCATCTTCTACCGTAAATGGGGCGGTGCCATTTTTTATTTCCCACCCCTCAAGGTTTATACCGTTGAACAAGGGTTTAAAATCTTCTTTTTTTTCCGCACAGGAAAGAAAAACGAAGGTCAGGCACAGTAAGCCTAAAAAGGTGTTCTTCATAATATGGATAATTATCTGTATTTGCTTAATCATCGCTATTCCAATACCAACCTAAACGAACAAGGCGCATACTGTTTTAAGGGTTGGCATCAACAAAGTCCGTTAAGATTTCCCTAATAGTATCTACGGTACCCTGCTTAAGGCCGTCTTTGGTAGCTCCGGTAATCCAGTAAAGTACCATCCCTGCATCGGAACAGTCCCATTTCCCCTTTTGAAACCTTACCACATCGTCAAGTTCAGCTATTTTTCCTTGAAGCCATACCCACTGTATTCTTGGGTCGGGATGGTCTTTGGCCCAATCCCACTGTGCCAAATCTACTTTTAACTTTGCGTTCTGATCCGGAATCCGCACTTCTTTCACTCCAAAATCCAAAATCTGTTGCCAAGTAAAAAAATCGCCGGCATCATCGTTTGCCGGGTGATGGGTAATAATCTTTACAAACCGATGTTTGGCTTTTGAACTGGCCTCAAGGGCAAAACCTATGATATCAGGTTCCCCCGCTTCAATAATCCAAAGCGGATTCCCTTCATCGGATTCATTGATGGCCCTGCTCAAATCTTGGATGGTTTCATCTCGCTGCCATTTGGCGTCATAAAAGGTAAGGTTCCCAAAGCCACCCCATCTTCGGGCCGTAACATCACAAGCGCTCTGCATAAGTGCGTGCCTTTCCTTTTCGGCTAGCCCGGAAATTCTTTCGTCTCTCACCAAATCACAACTATGGGAATAATGTACTAGCCTATCCGCTACTCCAGCAGCTCGCAATAAGGCAATAGAAACGGCCGTACCTCCCAAATCGTCCGGGTCTGGTGAATTTCCGTCGGCTACGATGGCCATGCGCCCTAGCGGAGGAGCTATTTTTGGCTTGAAAGACGCGCTGTCACCGGGCAACTCCAAAATAGCGGCAACCACGGTGTCTTGTGGGATAAAATCAATATCCTTCGTTAAAATAAACCGGTCAAACTCAAAGCCATCCTCCCGCATGCTAAACTGAATTTCATGGAGACCACTTCGGGGTATGTCCAAATAGATTTCCTTAGGTACACCACAATGTTCTTCCTTTGTTCGTTGCCGACTGGCCCAAGTCCATTGTTTTTTTCCATCGCACCATTGCATCCGTCGACCATGCTCCGGCCATGTTCCGTTTAGGCCTACATGCAGACCGTTATCTTCGGTACCAGTGCTGAACGCCCTGACCCAAACATAATAGCGACCAGGGTTGTTTATGTTCACCTTATAATGTACAATGGCCATTTTTCCCGGTTCATTGGAAAAATTTTCGCCCTTTATCAGTGGGTCGTCATGGGTAATGCGCGTATCGGGCAACAGCTCTATATAGGTTCTTCCGCTGGCGGTCAGGCTGTGGTTTTCGTCTTTATCTTTTTCGATATGAGGTGCATAGCCCTCTGTTGTCCGGTACCATTGACGTATCCCGGTATGACTCTGTTTGTAGAAGTCTTCCGCTTCCACGGCCACATACCCGTCAATTTCCTGAAAAACTTCCTTACCGGGACTATTGGCTTTGTCGATTTTTGATATTTGGGCAATAACCGAAATATGGCAAAGAATTATAATTATCCCTACCAATAAGTACTTGTCGGTTCTTATAAATCGATACCTCCTTATTGCCATTGCGCCCTATATTTAGAATGAGTTCACCTTCAATTGAAGGGTGTGTTTGCCTGGTGTCAGCCTAATACTCCCAAATGCCGTATGAACCTTCTTTCCGTTGTGAATCAAATCTTTACCTTGCACATCATTTAAACTAAATTCGGCGACCATATTCCCCGGAATTTCGATTTTGTAAGTCTGCAGGCGCGGGCTATTAAAAACATATTTTCCCTTTATTGCCCCACGCACGGTAGGCACCTTAATTTCGCTGGATTTTAATTGGCCCATTTGGGGCCTGATGCTCGCTATACCAAACCCTGGGGTTTTAGGCTTAATACCCCACAATCCCCTAGGAATTACATTGGCCGGCACCGCTCCCCATGCATGGTTCCAGTCTAAATTGACTTTATACTCATAATCCCAAGCTTCCATTGTAATGGTAGAGCCTGACCGTATCATATTGTACCAACTCCTTTTCGCTTTACTGGCCAATAATTCCAAGGCATAGTCCGCTTCACCCGCATTGTAAAGCCCGTTCATTAAAAATTGTGCCCCATATACGCTACAGGCCATACCTCGCGATTTTACAAATTCCACCACGGATTCAAGGTGTTCCTCAGGTACCAGACCAAAAGCCAGAGGCATCATATTGGCATGCAACGATGCATGGTCGGCACCAATTCCATCTACATAAACACCTCTTTTCTTGTCGAACATTCTTTCGTTAACCGCCTTTTTGACCTTTGCGGCGCGATACTGAAAATCCAGGGCATCTCCGGTCTTCCCCAAGATACGGGCAAATTCCGCCATAATTTTCATGTTTTCATAGAAAAATGAATTTATCACCGTGTTGTAGGGCTTAAAAACAAATCCATCACGTTCCCCTTTATTTCCGCTTTTCATAAAATTGGCGTTAGGCCAATCTACTATATCGGTCAAGGCTTTGCGGTAACCGGGTTTAAAGCCCAGTTTGTACATAAACTCCTCGGTTACCTTCGTCGATGTTATCAACCCCTCTTCATTGGACAGTTCATAGAGCGTCTTGTGCCTTAAGTCTTCATAATACCGTTCTATAAGTTCGGTATTGCCGGTATACATATAGTCGGCATATATCAAAAGGGCCACGTGTTGCTGCCATTCGGTCGGCCATGTTGGATGTTCCATAAAATATTCTATGGTGCGTCTAGCTATGGCGTATTCCCTATCGGTCGTATAGTGGCTCAACTGATTTAAATAGGCGTCGGCCTCGTACGGAATACGTTCCCTATCGCCGTCAACATATAAACCGGTAAAGGTCGTTGCCTTAATCGAATATTTACACAACTCCCATACCTGGTTCAAGATATCGTTGTCGCTATCAAAATCACTTGCCTCATCATCCCAATAACCGGTATGTCTTAACTGCTGAAAATCTTCGGCTTTTAAGGGCAATCTTGCCCCTTCGACCTCCATATACCTAAAAGGTAATAAGACCGGAAAGCCCTCAGGTAAAGGAATTGCCTTGCTTGGTCCTTTAAAGCGCTTATCAGGCACCGGATCAATTTCAATCCGGTATCTCGATTTACCCGGTTTTACATCAACCTTTATTTCTTGAAAGCGAATATTACTATGTTTTGGTGGCGTTCTGTTCACATGGCCATTTTCATCCAGCATTTCTCCTATCCGCACGGTCAGTGTATGGGGGTCTTCGGCCATGTAGTCAAAGTCTACCGTAGCAAAGGCGGCCTTGCCAAAATCGATAAAATAAATATCGCCCCGTTTTTCAAATTGAACGGGATGTACCTTTTCTACCTGATATTTATTTTCTGTTGAAATGATATAGCTATCACTTTCGCCAGTCGTGAATTTTTGGGTCCGGGAGTAATCTACCAAACGATTATCCTCATCCCAAATGCGCACCTTCCAATAGTAGGTTTTGCCAATGTCAAGAGGTTCACCGGCGTATTCCACATTCGTAGACTCTGTCGATGCAACACGCCCGCTATCCCAGACATTACCATTATTGGCATCGATACTGGTTTCGTTTGAGGCGACCAATATTTGATAGGCGGTTTGATATTGGGCCCCTAAGGGAACCGTCCAACCGAATTCTGGTTTTAGATCAAAAATTTCAACTCCTGTTTCGGGTTCCCTGATCAGCTCGACCGTTAAATCGGTCGGACCCATCCTAAACGCGTTGCTATTTTTTGCGATGAGTTCTTCTAATTTCGCACGTAATTTATCGGCTACCTTCTGATACTTCTTTTTACCGATCAAGTTATTGATTTCTTGAGGGTCTTTCTTAAGATTGTAAAGTTCTTCCATCGTTTTATCGTTTACATAACGGAAGTACTTCCACTCTTCGGTGCGCACACCTTCACTAGGTGGAATATTTTCGAAATCCCATAAATGCTCTATAAGAATGGTATCCCTAGCCATGGTATCGGTTTCTTGCCTCACAATCGGCATTAAACTCTTGCCCTGCCAAGATTCAGGAGCCTCAACACCCGCCAAATCGGCAATGGTCGGTGGCACATCAATATTTAATACCATGTCTTTAATATCTTGGTGTTTATTTACTCGGGGGTCGAAAACGATGAGCGGTACGCGTATGGAGTTATCGTACATCAACCACTTACCCGCCAATTGGCGTTCGCCCAAGAAATAACCGTTATCGCCCATCAAAATAATCACGGTATTGTCATCTATACCCTTTTCCTTTAATTTTTCCCTGATTTTTTTGATTTCCAAATCGATTCCGGAAATCATTCTGTAGTAACCTTTTAAACTGTGTTGGTATTTTTCTGGAGTGTCATAGCGCCAAGTCCAACGCAGTCGATTGAATCCATCCCTGACCGCCTTCGGTTGTGCTTCGAAATATTTGTCCGCTCCCAACTTCGGATTGGGTATTGTAGTGTTCCGTAGCAGGCTATCCGTAGTATTTTGCCAGAAGTACTGATCGGGTGCCCCATCGTGGGCATGAGGAGCGCTAAAGCTCAATGACAGGCAAAATGGCTTGTCGTTCCCAGCATTTTTCTCAATAAAATCCAATGCTTGTTGCCCGGTGTATCGCGTTAAATGAACCGTATCTTTGCCGATTGTCTTGTAATAGTAGCCCCTTCTGTCGTTGTATCGGTTGTTACGATCATAACTATCATACTCGTCGAACTGTTTGTCCAGATTATCATAGCGAACGCCATATTTACCAAAAAAACCAGTGTAATACCCATTATCTTTTAAAAGTTTGGGGTACGACTCAGACATATACGCTTCGCGTACGTTTCCGGTTTGAAAATTAAAGTTGTGCGCTCGCTCGTGTAAGCCTGTCAAAATACTCGCCCTACTCGCCGCACATATAGGCGTGGTAACAATGGCAGAATGAAAATAACTCCCCTCTTGGGCAAGCATATCCATTTGTGGTGTTTCCACATATTTGTTGCCGGCATAACCAATAGCATCAAATCGTTGGTCGTCGGTTAGAATAAAAATAATATTGGGCTTTTTCGATTGGTCAGGCTTTGCATTTTGAGCCAAGAGGTTAAGCGAGGTGAGGCAACCCAGGAAGAATGCAAGATTGACTTTAGAGTTTATTTTCATTTCATTTTCGGTTTTTGTCTGATTTGGAGGCCGGCCCGTTTAAGATGTGCAAGGTTATAAATTGCGATCCGATTATATTCCGTGAAGAAATTTCGTTTGTTAACTGATAAGATAATAGGCACTCGGGTTGAATATAGTATCCTCCGATGCGCATAGAACAGACCAGAGGATACCGTGTATTCATAACAGTTAAAATTAGTGTTTAGTTATTCACGGATGGATAAGGTTTGTTTCTCACGGGGTCGTTAAGTATATGGCCAATGCCGTTACTAAAGACATAATTATGATTTCTTACATTTTCATTCCAATCATTGGCAATTGCCGTTTTTGGCAGGGGAGCACCGTTGGCATTAATGGAAATATCCCAATCATCGTCCCTTCTATAGGCAATCAACCCATCATCTCCGGGAACCAGCGTTTGGTACACGTAAAAGGTTCCTGATACGGCCAAGGTAGGGACCTGTTGGATATAATCCAGTGTGATATGATATTTAAGCAGTGTTCTTAAACTTTCCATTTTTTCCGGGGTATCGACCAGATCCATTACCTCTTCAGGCGATAAATTCAGCTCGGCCTCTTCCCTATCGGTCCCGGTAAGTCCAGTCACAATTTCAATAACATCACCTTCACCTGTGAAAGCATTATTGTTAAGCAATAAATAGGTCCTTAGCGTATCTTTTGTTTGATTGAAAACGTCAATCATATCAGCCTTTCGAATAGCTGCTTCCATATACTGAAAGTGTTCACCGTCTAATGTACCATCTTCGTTGACACCGTTTAGGGAGCGAATAAATTCCCATGCTGTATTGTTTTCATAAGGGTCGGAAAATACCGCTCCACTTTTAAAATTAAAGGTGTCTTGTAATTCTAGTTCGCATGAACTAAGAAAAATACCTAAACACAAGAGAACCGTACTTTTTATAATGTTTTTCATTCTTGTTCTTTTTAAATTAATAGCCTGCATTTTGACTTAACAGCGGGTTTTCCAATAAATGATCGTTATGTATCGGCCATAACAAACGTTCTTCAGTCAAGGGTGTGGTAACACCTCGGGATTGTATAATGGGCGACATAACCTCAATAGCCTTGTCGTTTCTAACCAAATCCCACCATCTTTTGGCCTCGCCATAGAGTTCAAAATGGCGTTCATCTAAAATAAAATCAAGTCTTTCGGCTTTGGTAGCGCCAAATTCCACTTCGTCCACAAGGGGCAAAAGTCTTGCCGCCCTTATCTGATTTACCAGTTCAAGTGCCCTGGTACCATCTGCGTTCAACTCATTTTCAATTTCGGCCAATAACAGAATCATATCGGCATATCTATAGACCACTACGTCGGTCTCGTCTTCATTTGCAGGGTAAACCGTATCTCCCCATTTACCCGTTTTCGCCTCGCCCGGTTCAATACTACTCAATCCATTGTATCCGTTTTGCCTAGAATAGAAAAACCTCCAATCGCCATAGTTAAAGCGTTCTTCTTCCAAGGTACCCCCCATTCCATTATCCACAACTACCGTTCGGGTGGTGGCGGGATTTGTATCAGGGTATTTTTCTACCCATGAAATGGAATCGGTAGGAAACTTTTCCTTCCATTTAATTTCCATTTCTGGAGACATTAGATAAGAAGGTATACCACCACGGAACAACTGCGATATTCCCGAACGGTTCGGGTTACCCGTTCCTGCTTCCTCTCCGACCGCATCGTAACGAATGGAAAAAATCAACTCCGGCCCCTTTTGTACTTTACCAAAAGGTTCGGTATCGGTATTACTGTTATAGAATAGATCCCTCCATGCCTCAGGCGTGGTCACCAAACCATGGGTACCGAGCACAATCAAATTTTCAATTGCGGTTTTGGCCTTCGCATATTCTTTCAAATACATGTAAACCTCGGCCTGCAGGGCGTAGATACTCGATTTCGAAAACCTGAACTCATCTGATGAAACCGTACTAAGTTCTTGGGCCTTTAGCATATCTGGAATTATTACATTATTGACAATGGTGTTCACATCGGTTACCGGCCTGGTCACATCGTCCAAATCCTTGACCGGCTCGGTGAATACTGGCACATCTCCCCAAACCCTAATGGCATCGAAGTATGATTTGGCCCTAATCGCCAGTGCTTCCGCCAGGTAGTTTTTATTAAGTCCGGCTATGTTGGGGGCGCTTACGATCACTTCGTTGGCCCTACTTATGGTCAGGTAAAGGTTTGTCCACCTAGCGGCCCCGTTCCCCTCCGATATGACATTATTGGCAATCTCGTCGTTAAATGAATTGGCTCCTGTAGGCAAGTGGTTGTCCGATCGAAATTCACCCCAATAAAAATATTGGTCCTTGTAGAACGATTGCATTCCATCATAGACGGCAATGAGCGCGGCTAACAGGTCATCATTGGTTTCATAAAACGAAGCAGGGCCAATTTCACTGATGGGTTCTTCGTCGACCAGATCATCACATGACCAGGCCGCTATCGATATGGCCACGGAATAAAAAAGAATTCCAAAACCCTTTATCTTATTCAAGTTTTTAAATATCAACATAATAGTACTTTTAAAATTGAAGTTTAACGCCCATAATTATTTCTCTATCATTAGGATACCGAAGCTGGTCCATGTTGGGGGTTAGGGCACTCCCCCTGTTTCCTAGTTCCGGGTTATATCCATTATAGTTTGTCCAAGTAAGTAAATTGTTGACGGCAAGATTCAAGGATGCTCCCTTAACCCCCGGAATCTTGTCAATCACTTGTTTATCGAACTTATAATTGAACCGAACATAACGCCATTTAATAAAGCTACCGTCAGACACGAAGAAACTATTTGGTTTTAGACGGTTTTGTGGCACCCTGTCCAACCTAGGGTAGATGGTTTCGTCCCCAGGTTCAAACCATGCCCCATAGACTCTTTCGGGGCCCGGACTTTCAGCTCCTGCCGCCAAATCGTTACGATCTTCATCCCATCTGCTATAGATGTCATGGTTCAAGCTAAAGTCGAACAAGAAATTAAGGCTTAGGCTTTTGTAGCGAATGTCGTGGGAAAAGCCACCGTAGGTCGTCGCCAAACCATTACCGATTATTTGTCGGTCATCGGCTGTGATATTGAAATCACCATCGACATCTTCCCAGATGATATCACCCCCTTCGGGTGTTCTACCCCCTACCGTTAACCGATTAACATTTCCGTTATATTCAGAACCGTTTAAGGTATAATTGGTGAAATTACCCCCTGAATCGAAGTTTGGAGTCAATCGGGCACCGTCATCTGAATAGGCATTGGATTCATTATACTGGTACACACCCAGATTTTTGTATCCGAAGATATTGCCAATGGGTTCTCCTTCCCTGACCAAATATCTCCCTTGCGGATAAAACTCGGTGCCTCCATCCAATTTGGTTACCTCATTTTCTAGGAAACCGATATTAAAGTTACTGCTCCAGGTAAAGTTTTTTGAGTCGATTATGGTGCCAGAAATGTTAAAATCAATACCCTTGTTGTCCACCGCCCCGACGTTTCTTACAATTCCGGTAAAACCAGACTCCTCTGGCAATGGGGTAGTTGCCAAAAGCCCCGTGGTATTCTTTTCCCAAAAATCAAGATTTATCTCCAATCTGTTTTTGAAGAAAGACATATCAACACCCAGGTTGACAGATTCGGTTTCTTCCCAAGAAAGTTCGGGATTTCCCAAACGGGTGGCTGCAATACCCGATATACCATCGTAGGCGTACCCAGGTTCCAAAGCTCCGGTAAAGAGGTAATTGCCTATTCTTTCATTTCCAACAACACCCCAACTTCCCCTAACCAAAAGGTTGTTCAAAAATGTGCTGCCCTTCAGGAAGTTTTCGTTGCTTATTCGCCAACCTAAAGTTGCGGAAGGGAAGATTCCGTATTCATTTTCATCCCCAAAACGCGATGAACCGTCACGACGAATGGTACCCCCTATCAGGTATTTATCTAAAAAATCGTAGTTAAACCCGGCAAAAAGAGAAAAAAGATTGTGCCTTTCATTTTGATTGTTATCTCCGGTTATGGAGCCAGGCGACGCATTGTTCAAGGTTTGTACATACTCGTTATTAAGTATTCTAGACCTAAAATCGGTGTTCTCAATAAAGTATTTTTGAATTTGCATCCCGGCAAAGGCGCCCAGGTCATGATCGCCCCAATTCTTTTTATAATTAATAAAATTTTCTTGTTGAATGTCGTAGGTCATATCTTGACGCACCCTAGCCTGGTTGGAACCGGTATCGTATCGGTTCGCAATAAGTCTTGTATCAAAATCATCCTGCTTTCTGAACCTCCAATTGATACCCAAGGTAGATTTTAGGGTCAGGTTTGGAAACAACTGCAATTGGGCGTAATTAAAAGTTTGTATTCTATAATCGCGATCATCCCGTACCTGGAGATTTGCGAACGCCAAAGGGTTCTTACGACCTCCTATGGTCGGGGTGAAAGTTCCGTCAGGTTGATAAAGGGGTAGATATGGAAGGCGCTCCACCAAATGTGTAAAAACACCCCCCTCAGTCAATCCTGATTTGTCTTGATGCGTCAGCGATACCCTAGTGCCCAATTTTAGTTTGTTAGATACCTTTGCATCTAGCTTTAATTGGGTATTGATACGCTTATAATTACTATTGATAACTACTCCCTCCTCGTTCAGGTAACCGGTATTCCAAAAGAAAGTGACCTTCTCATTGCCCCCACTTACCGAAATATTCGTTTGATTTCGCACACCCGGCCTGGTAAGCAGGTCTTGCAGGTCGTAATCGTTTCTTCTTAGCAAACTTAGGGAATCCCTTTCCAGGCGCGGCAAGCTTTCCAAATCTCCCGACCTTTTCTTTTCCAGTAAAAAACGCTCTTCGGTATTGACCACTGGAAGATCGCCTACCAAAGTGTTAAAACCGGTTGTTTGCGAAAGCTCGATTGTAAGGCCACCAGACTTACCTGATTTAGTGGTAATAAGCACCACCCCATTGGCAGCTTTTGAACCGTATATGGCCGCCGTAGCACCATCTTTTAAAACTTCCAAGGATGCAATGTCGTTCGGATCGATATTATCAATATTATCCAACTGTTGCCCATCAACCACATATAAGGGCGAAGTGCCGCTTCCAAAGGTAGAAACACCACGTATGCGAATATCAAACCCTTGACCGGGACCGTTGTTACTTAAAATCTGGACCCCGGCCAGTTTACCCTGAACGGCATCAAAGGCTTGAACCGGGGTTGCCTGTTCAATTGATTCGGCCTTTACCGTAGAGATAGACCCCAGCACCTTTTTTCTCTCGACCGGGGCGTAACCGATAACCACAACTTCGTCTAAATTCTGTGAATCTTCTTCAAGGGTAATGTTCACAAGGTTGGTACTGCCAATAGATCTTTCAACGGTTTTATATCCGATATAGGAGAAAACAAGAGTTTTGTTGTTTCCCCTCAAAGTGATGGAATAATTTCCGTCAAAGTCGGAAACAACACCATTGGCCGTTCCCTTTTCCAAAATATTCACACCGGGAATCGGCATTCCATCGGCTGCTATGATCGTTCCCGTAATGGTTGGACCTTGCTGTCCCCAGCCCAAATAACCCACCAGTAGAAACGATGAGAACACCAAAAGACGTTTAAAATGTTCATGACTGTTTTTCTTCATTTTGCTAGATTTATATTGGTTGATTTTTTTTTGAAGTAGAAGGCAGCATTACAATGTTGTTCCGCTACCTTTTTAGGAAACCGCAAAATATTGGGAAAATATTGAGGTCATCGGTAAAAACAACTGCCCAATATTACCAATTCAAGTAAAATTCACTTGCCTGTACTGTCCTGTTACTAAAGGGTTTTGTACTTTTTTGTACCTATGTTGGATTATTTTTCACTTTAGGAAACTGAAACGGACGGAAACAAACCTCCAATTTTGACTTTTTCAAGGAAGATTCTGGACAAACTGCCTTTAAACAACTTTTGCCGATAGGATATTTCCAGATTATAACGGAGAGAACCGGGGAAGTACAGGTAAAGCCATTTTAAGGAAAATATCCTTCACATCCCGCAAGAGTGTTTAAGCACGCGTGCCAACATTCACTGATTTGGATGCGGTCTGCGTATTCATCTGGCTACCAATCTCGTTCGAAATTATACCTGAGGTCTTTTTTATGGAAAGTAGAAAAACGATGGCATAATACTATTCTTAACACGCCATTGAAGACCGTCTTAAACATAGCTTATGAATAGATTATTAAAAAATTAAAATAGTTACCTCTTCGGTACAAGAAATTTCAAGTGGGTAAATCTCCACAAATGAATTTAGTCTGGGGCTTCTTTCTTTATACCATTATCGGATTGTTTCTTTTGACCATGCCCTTTCTCCATAAATTGGAAATCGAACTAATCAACAACCTTTTCGTTGCCACATCGGCTATATCTACGACCGGACTAGTGACAATTGATATATTCGACCACTATACTTTTGGCGGTCAACTGATCATAATTGCCTTATTTCAAATCAGTGGAATCGGATATATGATCTTAACCACTTATTATATTTTGTTTACCGCGCATAGGATTACCCACTGGCACCACAAAGTTATCGGTACTGAAATTACATTGCCAAAAACGATAAAAAATCAAAGATTTCATCAATACCATCATTTCCATTCTTGCGATTGCCGTTTCTCCCGGATTTATCGTGATTACCGAGTTATGGTATAGATTTACGAACCGGTCAAAAGAAATTTCATTTACTACAAAAATTGTGGTTTCTGGCTTCACCCTCCTGTTATTGATTGGTACTACTTTTCTGTATTTCAATGAATCGAGTATCAAAAATTAAGGTTCTAGGTTAACGGAAGCCTTCTTTCAAACCATGTCATCGATGACGACGGTAGGTTTCAACACAATACCTATTGGGCAACTAAACCATTCGTCCTGTTATTGATTACGTTTTTAATGTATGTAGGCACCTCAACGTTCATACTCTATACCAGTTTATTCTTCTAGCCACTTTTTTACTTACATGTTCAGAAGAATTCGAACTTGAATCTCTTTTGTTCGAAGTGGCATCGGCACTTGGCACTATGGGATTAAGTACGGGAATCACAGCAAACCTGTCGCTCTTTGGAAAGACCGTGATCATACTTTTAATGTTTGTTGGTCGCGTGGGTGTTTTGACCTTTGGCTTTGCCCAACTTGAAAGAAAAAAATACCACGTCCAAAATGGAGGTAGACGATTTGGCGGTATAAGAACTATTCCCGACAATTGTCAATCGTTTTTAATTTTGGAAAGGGAGAGTCTACTAATTCGCCAAGAAAAGTAAGACCTGCCCAAATAAAATGGGGCGAATATAATAATCACCCCATTTGCCAATCTAACTAAACTACTACTACATTTTTAACGATAACCATTATTTGTGGGATCGGACTCCAACAAATTGGGGTTTAATTCCAACTCTTGCAATGGTATTGGCAACAGTACGTGGTATGGTTTTATATTTTCATTGGGTGTCCAAAAGCGATATTCAAGGTTTTGAACAACATCCATAAGAATACCCCATCTGATCAAATCATATCTTCTATGGGCCTCCCCGGCCAATTCCCATTTTCTTTCGTCGTAAATTGCTTCCCTAAACTCTTGCTGACTAAGACCGGTAAGCTCCCATTCTACCTGTGTTTCATAGGCCCGTTGACGAATAGGGTGAATATACCGGTAAGCATTACCAGGACCGTTCAGCTCATTTTCACATTCTGCGGCCATTAAGTAAACATCCGCCAGCCGGAATACTATCCGATTATCCGAGTGATTGAAGCGTGGAGAGTTTTCCACATCCAAATTCCAAATTTTGGCCATATAGGGAAAATTCAAATCGAAGCCCAAATAATTGTCTACAATGTTCAATTGTCTTCTTAAGTCGTTCTCAGGGAATTTTTCCGCAAAATCTTTAGACGCCACTTGTAAACCGGTACCGTTAAAGGCCTCTCCCCTTTCGCTTAAGGCCGCTGCCAGGGCACTTCTTTCGTCGGAATTCTTTGGTTCATCCCGCAAACGAGGACTGAACATACTTGGTCTCCAGTTGCCATTGCCAAAAACAGAAGGTAGTGAACCATCGGCCCTTACCGTACCTTCTTCAAACTGGCCACGAATGTCCTTGGCAAAATCCAATGACCAAATTATCTCTGCATTGTATTCGTTTTGGGGATCAAACACCTCAGCATAAGTTGGCATTAAAGTGTGAGGGGAAGTATCGATTATTTCCAAGCATTTATTAAGTCCTTCACGCCAATTTTGCATTTGCATATGGATTTTAGCCTCAACCACGGCAGCTGCCCATTTTGTGGCCCGCCCTCGTTGAGCTTCTTCATAAGAACTTTTCAAATGTTGCTGGGCAAACTGTAAATCACTTAAAACACCGGCAATAATGGTTTCTTTATCAGTTCTTGGAAGCACGTTTACCTCATCAATCGACAAAGGATCCACATAATAGGGGGCATCTCCCCATAAGTTGGTTATATGCCAATAACACAGTGCCCTTATGAACCTGGTTTCTGCTATAATTTCAGTTTGCACTTCATTACCTATGGCCGAATTGTCCGATACCTGGTCAATAATGATGTTCGCATTATAAATGATCCTATACAAATCTTTCCATGTGTCGGAAACACTCATTTTCTGTACGGATACATCGGCCAAGGCCTCATTCATTGAATAGTTGCCAATGGGTTCAACAAAATTTGCGGATCGGTTGGGCTCAATAATATCAGCTCCATTATCGTAAAAGTGATCAAGACCTACTTGCCCGTAAATTGAATTGTTCTTGAGAATGGCATAAATACCATTTACCGCCTGCCTAACATCATTCTCCGACTTAAAAAAGTTCTCTGGTGCAATTAAGGACCGTGGTTCCTCCTCTAAGAATTTTTCACAGCCAAAAAGCGAAAAAATTAATAAGAAGCTAAAAATTTTATGTGTTGTTCTCATCTTAATTAAATTAAAAAGTTACATTTAGACCTAGGGTAATCGTACGTGGATTGGGGTACTCACCATTAGAGTACCCTTGGGCTATATTACCTAATCCGTTTCTACCGAAACTACTAGTCTCGGGATCGATCAACCTGAAGTTTGAGAATAGAAGCAGGTTACTACCCGACACGTAAATATTCATATTCCTTACACCATCCCAACCTATTTTCTCAACGGGAAAGTTGTACCCGATTCGAGCTGTTTTCAAACGGATGTGCGATCCATCTTCAACATATTCCGAATTACTTGGGGTATTGGTTACCGAATCGCCACCGGCCCTTGGAATGTCCGAATTTTGGTTGTCCACCGTCCATCGGTTTCTGATATCACCAAATTTTGTGGTTTCACCCCTGTTAAAATAGTGATTACGCGTTCTTAGGTTATATACCTCATTACCTTCAGTACCTTGAAAATAAAAGGAGAAATCCAGGTTCTTGTACGAAAACGTATTTTCAAGACCAAAAATTAAATCGGGTGTCGGGTCTCCCAAAACCACATTATCTTCCGTAGAAATAATTCCGTCGCCATTTAAGTCCTCAAATCGCGCCCCTCCGACCACTTGGGGATCGGTAAGGCCCGAAGCATCTATTTCTTCTTGGCTTTTCCATGTACCCAAATAGCGAACCCCAGTGAATACAGGTACCGGTTCGCCAACTATAAGCCGGGTATTGCCCGATCCCAAAATGGCGTCTACGGTTACATCGATAAAATCCACCCCACCAAGATCAAGGATTTTGTTATTGTTCGATGATAAGGTAAGCGTCGACTTCCAACTGAAGTTGTCATTAACAATATTGGTAGAATTAAGTAAAAACTCCCAACCTTTATTCTCCAATGAACCTACATTCTGTAATTGACTGGTAAAGCCGGATTGCCTTGGTATGGTCACATCTAGCAACAAGTCGTTCGTTTCTTTATGATAATAGTTGAATTCGGTAAAAAGCCTTCCGTTAAACATAGACGCCTCCAAGGCAATATCGAGCGATGTGGTAGTTTCCCACTTCAAATTCGGGTTTGCAGGCCTACCCAGGGTTAAACCAGGTACCTCAACACCATTGAGTGTAGTATTTGCCTCTGTCAATAAACCCAGAGTTCTGTATGGATCGATGGCCTGGTTGCCTGACTTACCGTAACTGGCCCTTAGTTTCAATTCCTTAAACAGGTTTTGATCCTGCATAAAAGATTCTTCACTAATCTTCCATGCACCTGCTATTGAAGGGTAGAACTCGTACTTGTTACCTTCTGAAAAAACAGAGCTTCCATCTGTTCTACCTACCAGGGTAAGCAGGTATTTATCCTTGTAACTATAATTTATCCTTCCAAAAAAAGAAGCGATTTGAAAGCCATTAAAATCACTTGATACTACCGACCGTGTGGGATCTGAAAAACCCAAATTATCAAAGCCCGTTGCATCGCTCGTAATACCAAAGGCCTCCGATTCTACGATTTCGTTGGCCACCTTCTGAAAAGAAGCGCCCGCCAGCAAGGTCAAACTATGGTTTTCACCAAAATCGCCATTGTACTGAATCGTATTCTCATTGTTCCAACTGGTGCCCGAAACAGTTCGTACACTTGCCCTTCCCAAATCGCCCACGACCAATAAATCGGGACTTTGGCTTGAAATGAACCTATTCTGTTTTATATTATTGAACTCAGGGCTGAATGTCGACCTAATGTTCCATTGGGGCCAAGGACTGTATTCCAAATAAACCGTGGCCAATAAGTTGTTTGTAAAGGTTTCATTGGTATTTAATTTTGCATTGGCTATGGGGTTCGACCACGGTGAGCCTATTACCTCATCAAAACCGTTATAAGTACCATCTTCATTATAAATGGGTTGAGTTGGTAAATTGGCGAATACATTACCGAAACCTACAACCCCGTTATCTTGATTGATTCTGGAATAGTTGAACCGAAAACCAGTTTTTAACTTGTCGTTAAGCTTGATATCGATATTCGACCTAAATATGTATTTTTCTATGCCCGAGCTGATTATTAGACCATCTTGGTTAAAATAGTTCAATGAATTGTAATAATTTACATTTCCGTTTTCAGAAGAGCCTGCAATGGAAATATCAGCATTGTAAATCGGCGAAGCTCCCATTAAAAGGTCATACCAATCGTTATTGGGATAAGTAGAGGGGTCATTGGGAAAGGGAACGGCCGCCCCCCTGAACTCGGCACTTTCATTGGTAAATGCAATCTGCTCGGCCTGTGTTAGCATGTCAGGTTGTTCAGGTACCAATTGCATTCCGGTATAAAGCCCTATATTGATTTGAGGCTTCCCATAGCCCGCGCCAACGCCGTTTTTAGTGGTGACCAAAACCACACCATTGGCGCCGCGGGAGCCATAAATAGCAATCGATGAGGCATCTTTTAAAATCTCAATCGATTTGATGTCGTTCGCATTTATATTGTTTAGGTTGAAGTTGGTTCCCACGACGATTCCATCGATTACCCATAAAGGTTCGTTGCTTCCCGTTATGGAATTACCTCCCCTAACCCGAATCACGGTACCGGCCCCTGGTGCCCCACTAGTTTGGGTGACTTGAACACCGGCCGCCCTACCTTGTAATACCTGGTCGACCCTTGAAGAGGGGACTTGAGTAATTTCCTCGGAACTTACAGAGGCAACAGAACCCGTCAAGTCCGATTTTGTGGTTGTTCCATAACCTACAACAACTACCTCGTCCAGCGCTTGTGTATCTTCTTGTAAGGTAATATTCAATACGGTTTGACCTTCTAATCTTACCTCTCTCGTTTGATAACCTATATACGTAAAAACAAGAATATCCTGACCTGATGCAAGTTCAATGGAAAAATTGCCATCAAAGTCCGTCACTGCCCCGTTGGAAGTATTTTTTTGCACTATGTTGACCCCTGGTATGGGTACGCCTTGGTCGTCTGACACCGTGCCCGTAATTTGCTCCGATTGCCCGTAAACACTGTGCAGACCTGTAAATATTGAACAGAAAATCATAAAGACTTTCCAACATCTTAACGAATCATGTTTAATCATTACTTAAAATTTAGTTGAGTTAAATAAGAAAGAAGTACAACCGATTATCAATATTCGATTAGGCCAATTCAAATCGCTTTTACATTTTCTTAACATTAGACAATTATAATGTTCTTTAGGCACGATACTTACCTGTACTGTGCTGTCTTTCAATGGTTTTGTACTTTTTTACTCCTTTATTGTACGATGATACCCCTCTTAGTGTGATAACCTGGTTAATATTAGATTAAAATTGTCTAAAGTCTCTGTGTTGCACTAACCATCAATTCTCTAAAAGGGAACCATCTATTCAATATTTAGTATTGGAACAATAAATTAATTATGGAAATATTCGATTATATCAAGATTGATGAAAATTCAAGAATCCCTAAATACCAACAAATCGTTGATTCGATCATCCATAATATTTCGGTAGGAAACCTAAAAATCGACGATAAAATCCCTTCCATCAATAGTTTTAGCGAAGAGTATATCCTTTCACGCGATACGGTAGAGAAGGCTTACGGAATATTGAGGGAGCGAAAAATAATTACATCCATACGGGGCAAGGGCTTTTATATTTCCCGGACTAAATTGATATCCAAGGTCAACATCCTGTTTTTGATCAATAAACTCAGTTCCTATAAAATGCGTGTCTATAACTCTTTCATTGCAAGAATGGCCAGCATGTCGCACACGCACTTACATATCTATCACTGTGAAGAAGAGCTTTTTTTGAATATCCTCGAAAAGAACCTCAACGCTTATGACTACTATATTATAATGCCCCATTTTAAGACCGAAAGTTTAAAACACATCACGGTAACTCCAAAGGTCATCCAGGCCATTCAAAAAATACCGAAAGACCAATTAATAATTATGGATAATGCTATTAGGGAATTAGAAGGGCCTTACATCGAAATATATCAAGATTTTGAAAATGATATCTATTCTGCATTGAAAGAAGGCCTCCCCAAAATTTCCAAATATAACAAGCTTTTTATCGCCTATCCGCAAAATTCGGTATACCCCTACCCGAAACGAATATTGCACGGCTTCAGAAAGTTTTGCGTAGAGTTTGATCTTGAGTTTGAAATTCTTAACGAGATTTATGATGACATGATTCTCAAAAGCGGGGATTTATTTATTACTATCAATGAATCGGATTTGGTAGTGTTGGTCAACCAGATTAGAAACCAAGAATTTAAATTAGGGGAAGAAATAGGCGTGATTTCCTACAACGACACCCCTTTAAAGCAGTTATTGGGCATTACCTGTATTTCGACCGATTTTCAAGAAATGGGTGAAATGGCCGCTAAAATGATCTTAGAGAAGACTAAAGGTAAAATCAAAAATCCGTTTAGGCTTATTGACAGAAATTCTTTGTAATTATTCGATTTACCATTTAAGATACCGACCCTTTTGACACCGCTAAATTCATACAACTGCTAAAGGTGTGTATTTCTTACCAAACCCAACGAGCAAAGGCTTTTGAAATACAGGACAAACTATACCCCCTTAAGACGTTGGCACTTCCAAATAAAGTTTTACATGGAGTACGACCGGCAAGAACAACGATGTGGATATCGTTTCAATCGAAGACTTAAGATAGCGATACTACCTAATTGAACAACCAAGTATATATGTAGTAGTTGAACTATCTTCTGCAAGGCTACCATTTGTATTTAAACCAATATGAGAAAGAAAAATATTCAGTGGCCATAACGGTGGGGATTTTCCCCTAAAATATAAAGGGTTTGTGAAACCGTTGCCAAACCATTGGAAGCCGTATCTACTGAATACCAAATTGGTGTAAAATAGTATTTAGCGATAGATCCACAGGAGCCAATGTAGTTTCACAAAAGGTTATACTAGTGGAAATCGAACTACGGGCGTTTTGCTTTTTCAGCCAGAAGTGGCCGAAAAATCCCAAAAGACACATCAAGAAATTTAAATATATTAAAAGGGGTCCGGCATTATAAACGGATAGTATCGCCAAGGACTGCTATTTCACGCTTTGTAACGGGGCGTAGCGATAAAAACCCATCCAACAACAATAGGATCGATCGCCTTTCTCACCTATGGCCCAACCGCACAAAAAAAGAAAGTTTTAAGCAAGGCCCCTTATCCGGCGTTATAGAGTCGTGGCAAAAGCGGGTAAATTATTCCGTCATTGATAATATGGATTAAAAACATGAAAAGCCCAAAGCACCGGCCCGCGACTACCTTCTCTACTCTAACTTATATCGATTGGGACAATAAGGGTGCCAATATTTCAGAACCTAAGTGTATTTCGTTGGATTTTAGAAGTAATTTGTCGAGATTTGAAATACCAATAATAAGACCAGTATCATATCTGCTGGGCGGCCCCTTACATAAAGTACGGAGAAATTAAGGTAAACCAGCGCCATACGTGGACAAGTTATTGGCAACGCCATGAAAATACCGACTTAAGTACTGCGATAGTGGTGCCCTATAGTAATGGTCGGGCTATGAGTATTTTTAAGCGATCATAATGACCAGAGCGATTTTTTCGCCCATCTTGAAATTGTAAATGGAAAAGCTATCTACTAGGCCGGTCTCCTTTAACGAGTAAAGAGGGGCAGAAAGCTTTGTAAACCGTTTGGAATGCTTTCGAAACCCTCTGTAGGCTGAAACCAAAAGACCACCTCCAAGTATTTAAATCCGATTGCCGAGTCAGAGTTGAAACAAGAAACAATTACAATTATGGGCAAATTAAAAGACTTTCAGAAATTGGTAATAACAAACGCTTCTCATGTAGAAGGGTTACGCAAGGGCGATATAGCACCTGATTTTACCTTGCCTGATGCCTTGGGTAGGCCCGTGACCCTATCGGAAACCTTAAAACAAGGTAGGGTAATCATTAAGTTTTACAGAGGGGAATGGTGCCCCATTTGTAATTTAGATCTTCGGGAAACCCAGGCAAAATTGCCGGAAATTAAATCATATGGGGCTACGATTCTTGCCATAAGCCCCCAAAAACCGGACGACGCCTTAACCATCAAGGAAAAGAACGCCTTGGCGTATCCGGTGCTGAGCGATATCGACCAACAGGTCATTAAGGCCTATCGTCTTCAGTTTGACCCAGGAATTGATTACCACAACAGAAGAGACTTGACCCAGCTAAATGGAGATGGTTCCAAAACGCTTCCGGTACCTGCTACATTCATTGTAAATTCTGACCGAAAAATAGAAGTGGCCCATGTAGAAGCCGATTATACCCAACGATTGGGAATAAATGAAATTCTTTCCGCATTAAGGAAGCTCACCGAAATGTGAATTCAAGGCACCCAAGCCTTCACGTTTAAAATACCTCCCATCTCACCGATTTAATCATTGACAATGAAATATGGAGAGCCATTGTTTCTTAACTAACTTCGGGGGCTCTATTTTTACTGTCCGCCTTTTGACAGCCTTAAAATATTTATAAAACTGTTCGAAGTACAGGATAGTACCAGACAGATTCAAACATTGGGTATTGTAATTTGACCCCATAATAAAACCTACAAATTGCAAACCGAATTTATGCATTTCAAAATTTGGCTATGGGTACTGCTCTTAAGTTCATCGAGTATCACATCCCAAATAAAACACGGCCTTAGAGACGAGTTAGGCAGACACCTAATTGCCCGAGGCTTCGTTGTTAACACCAATGACCATAAAGGCGAAGTCTTCTTCAATTCCAATGATTATCAAAGAATGGTACGCATGGGTGCAAATACGCAAGTAGTACGCTTGGAATTGGGCAAATTGAGCACGTTCGACGACGGGAATTTGGATCCAATCTACTTAAAAAAACTAGACTCGCTCGTAATGTTGGGAAGAAACGTGGGAATACAGACCATTTTTAAATTAACCGTTTATGGGGTTAAGGGCTTTTCATGGGAGGCTTTTTGGAAAAACAGGAAAAACGAGCAAAAAACATATATCGATGCTTGGAAGGCGATATGGAAGAGGTATGCGCACAACAAGTGGGTGCTTGGCTATGACGTTGTAAACGAGCCAAGGAAATTAACGATGGATATTTCTTATGATGCATTGACCAAGAACTACTTGATTCCCCTTTACCAAAAAATAATTGACGAGTGTCAAAAAATTGGTCCCGATAAAAAGATTTTGCTGCAATCCATATTCATGAACAAAGGGGAGGCCATTGACAACAATCAATATGCAGAGATTGCCACGCCCATCAACCGCGACAACATCATCTTTGCACCCCATATCTATCAAAATAAAATCGATTACATCAAGCCCGTTATGGATCGGTTCGACACTGAATCTGAGTTGTTGAAAGCCCCGATTTTAATAGGGGAATGGGGCTTCCCCACCTTTGCAACAACAGACACCCTTACATCTGGTCGCCTGGGTCAACTAGAGTATAGGGAGCTTTACATAAAAACGGCCGAAGTTTTTGATCGCATGGGTGTAGGTTCTATAAAAGCTTGGTTTTTAGGGAATAGAAGTATGCAGAATTTTCTTCCGGGCGGCCCCTCGACCTGGGCCATTTTCAGCGATCAAACCGATGCCGGTACCGTTGAACGAAAATACATTACCGATGTAATCGCAAGGCCTTTTCCACAAGTCATAGCGGGCGATATACATTCTTTCTTTTTTGATTTTGCCACCCGCACATTGGATTTGGAACTTCAATCGGACAATAATAAAGGAGCTTCCAGAATTTTTGTCGGTGCCGATCGACATTACCCTGACGGCTTCTCCATTCTGATCAACGATGATTTCGTGTTATACCACGACCCACTGAAAAAAATGGGGCTAGAGGTCTTTAAATCACCCATGAACGCAAATCCCGACGATTTCATTTGGGACGATTACAACCAACAATTGATTGTCTTAAAATGGCCTGCCAACAACTCTAAATTGCATATAAAGATTACACCCGGTCTGCGAAATTTTGAAGCTACCGAATAAAAACCATGCTCTATTTAATTTAACAACAAGCACGTTCGCCTAAAACGCTATTGCGCCTAAATTGTGAAGTGGAAAATATCAAT
The DNA here is from genome assembly GCF_900141855.1 of Pseudozobellia thermophila. Taxonomy (GTDB): domain Bacteria; phylum Bacteroidota; class Bacteroidia; order Flavobacteriales; family Flavobacteriaceae; genus Pseudozobellia; species Pseudozobellia thermophila. The sequence continues at coordinate 109,474 of NZ_FQYU01000003.1, read as the reverse complement.
ACTATGAACAAGACGGAGGTCTTCCGTTAGTTAAAACAACAAATAAATTGAAAATGAAAGCAAAAAAAATAATTGTACTCTTGGTAGTCTTAAGTACCGGATTAAGTTCTTTCGTATCAAAAGAAACAGGGGTTCGCAATTTGGTTACCGAATACAAAACCAATCCAATTGGTATTGATATCCAAAAACCCAGATTAAGCTGGCAATTGCAATCAGATGAAAAGAACGTGCTGCAAACAGCCTATGAAATTCGCGTGGCAGGTTCAAAAGAAGAGGTACTATTAGGAAAAAACTTAATCTGGAGTACCGGAAAGATAGAGAGCGACCAATCCGTCAATGTAGTCTATGAAGGCCCCGAGTTAAAATCCATGTCACGAGTATATTGGCAGGTACGCATTTGGGACCACAAGAGACGTGTATCTAGGTGGAGCGAACCCGCTTTTTGGGAAATGGGTATTTTGGATAAGGCCCTTTGGACCGCTAACTACATAGCCATGAACGATATTACTTCCGAAAAAAAATCGCATCCTTCCCAGTACTTTAGAACGGAATTCAAGACAAAAAAAGCAATCAGATCGGCCCGGGTTCAAGCTACTTCCCTTGGTCTGTATGAACTTTATCTCAACGGACAAAAAGTGGGAGATGAGCTTTTTACACCGGGTTTTACCTCATATCACAACAGGCTGCAATATCAAACTTACGACGTTACCGAAATGCTAAAAGACAACAATGCCATCGGGGCTATTGTCGGCGATGGTTGGTACCGCGGCAATATCGGTTGGATGGGTGATTACGCGCATTACGGAAAACAATTGGCCCTCTTGGTCCAATTGCAGATCACCTATATCGACGGCACCAGTGAAACCGTCATTACCAATAAAGATTGGAAGGCTTCTTATGGGCCTATCTTAGAATCTGATATGTACAATGGTGAGAAGTACGATGCCCGTTTGGAAATGACGGGGTGGTCAAAGCACGGATTTGACGACAGTGCATGGCAACAAGTAGAAATCCTAAACCATTCAAAAGATATTCTAGTAGCTCCCCAAGGGCCACCTGTAAAGGCTATAGAAGAAATCAAACCCAAAGAATTAATTATTACCCCTAAGGGTGAAACCGTATTGGACCTGGGCCAAAATATAGTTGGATGGGCCCGAATGAAAATCCAAGGCCCCAAGGGACATAAGGTGACCCTCAAATTTGCCGAAGTTCTAGATAAGGATGGTAATTTTTACACCAAGAACTTACGTGCCGCGAAAGCTACCGACAGTTATATTTTAAAAGGGAAGGGCGAAGAAGTTTTTGAACCACATTTCACCTTCCATGGCTTCCGATATATTCAGGTAATCGATTTTCCTGGAGACCTCAAGCTTGAAAATATTACGGGCATAGTCGTTCATTCCGACATTGCCCCGACCGGAAGCTTCAGCACATCGGACCCTATGATCAATCAATTACAGAGCAATATCCAATGGGGGCAACGCGGCAACTTTTTAGATATTCCTACCGATTGCCCTCAACGTGACGAACGGGCAGGTTGGACGGGTGATGCCCAAGTCTTTAGCATGACAGCCGCCTTTAATTTTGAAGTCGCCACTTTTTACACGAAATGGCTAAAGGATTTGGCCTTGGACCAACACGACAATGGACTGGTACCCAATGTCATACCAGACATCTTAAGCAGAGCAAAAGGAGTTGCCGCCAAGGGCGGGGCAACGGGTTGGGCCGATGCAGCGGTCATTATTCCTTGGACGGTATATCAATCGTATGGGGATAAAAGAATACTGGAAGAACAGTATAGCAGTATGAAGGGGTGGGTCGATTACATGGCTTGGCAATCTGGAGAGGATTACCTCTGGAACAACTCCAAACATTGGCACTGGGGAGACTGGCTGGCGTACGATGCCAACAGCCCGGCCTATAATGGATCGGTTACCGAAAAAGATTTAATAGCAACCGCCTATGCCTACTACTCAACCACTTTGTTCAGTAAAATTGCTTCGGTACTGGGCAAATACGATGATGCCAATAAATATGCTGATCTGGCTAAAAATATCAAAGAGGCCTTCGTTCAGGAATATATTACCCCTAATGGCCGTTTGGTGTCACACACCCAAACAGCATACGCCATGGCGCTCTCTTTTGATTTGATACCCGAACATTTAATCGAAAAATCGGCATCATATCTTGCCCAGGACGTTAAAAGGTTCGGGCATTTGACCACAGGCTTTTTAGGTACCCCCTTGCTATGTAAGACACTTTCAAAAATAGGTAGGGACGACCTCGCTTTTATGCTATTGAACCGCAAAGAGTTTCCTTCTTGGCTCTACCCTATTACCATGGGCGCCACCACCATTTGGGAGCGTTGGGATACCCAAAAACCAGACGGAACCATTATCGAAGGCATGAACAGTTTTAACCACTACTCCTACGGAGCTATTGGCGAGTGGCTCTATACCCATGTCGGTGGCTTACGTACAGATCCCGAAAACCCAGGTTATAAACACATTATTTTTGACCCCCACCCCGGGGGCGGACTAACTTTGGCCAATACAGAATTTAATTCCCTCTATGGAAAAATACAATCTAACTGGAAAATTAAAGACAGCCTTTTTGAATATGAAATCCGCATTCCTCCAAACACAACGGCAACCGTAACACTACCGGGGGCAAAGACCGAAAACCTGATGATTGACAATCAGATGGGAAAAATGATAAAACAAAAGAATGTGACCAAAAACGTTGATGGGCTTCAACTTAAGTTGGGATCGGGTAATTATACCTTTACATATCCCGTAAGCGATTTAAATTCTGTTTTGAACCATTAAACACCTCAACCCATGATTAGAAAAGCATTTAAAATGAAGGTATATTCGGAGCAGGTTGCCGAATACATCCGCCGGCATAATCCTATATGGCCAGAACTTGAAACGGCCCTTAAGGAACACGGGACCAACAATTACAGCATTTTTATAGACCCCCAAAGCAATTGTCTTTTCGCATATGTGGAAACTGTTTCAGAAAATCAATGGAATGCGATCGCACAGACCGAAATATGCCAAAAATGGTGGAAATATATGGCCGATTTAATGGAAACAAATCCTGATGACAGCCCGGTCTCTTTAGAACTGACCGAAGTCTTTCACCTGGCCTAAATTACTTCAAACAACCTGCGTTTTTACAAAGACCAAGCTTTACCCTGTGTTAGTTCTTGAAGATCCACACAACCAGCGTGTGATCCCGGTATGGGGTCATAGGCCAATATTTTCTCGCCGATCAATTCACATACTTTAAAAGCTTCTATGGCCATTGTACGTAGTGATTTTAGGACGGAGAAGTTAACGGCATCTACCGATGGTAACCCCGCATTGTCTTTTTTAGAAACGTCTACTTCACGGCCCCATTTTTGTTGCTCCGATCTTTCGGCCTTAAAATAATAGGCCAATCTATGGTCAATATCGGTTTCAGATAAATCGGCGGCTTTCTTCTTATTACTTTCTTGCAGGGTAGATGACAAATATTGCTCGATACCTACCTTGAATGCGGATTTTTCTTTTTCTGTGGCAATGGAGTACAAATAACCGTCTATGAACTGTGTAAGGTTCAGCTCGGTTGCCCCAGGGATATTAGGGGTTGCCGGTATCATGACATCCAAGGTAATTTGAGTTATGAACACCTCATCCGGGGTAAAGAATTGAGGGGTCCACGCCAGGGTCCTTTCTTCGGCACAACTTTGAAGCAAGGCGACCACCGAAGATGATAGGGTGATGGCCCCCAATGATAAACCGATATTCTTTAATGCTTTTCTTCTTTCCACATCCATTAATTAAAGATTCATTTTTTTCAATTCTCCAACCGCGTGATTCGCGGCTCTTGCCGTTAGGGCCATATAGGTCAATGAGGGGTTTTGGCAACCTGAAGATGTCATACAGGCTCCGTCCGTAACATACACATTGGGTACTTCGTGCAGTTGGTTGTATTTGTTCAAAACGGAAGTTTTTGGGTCTTTACCCATTCTCGCGGTGCCCATTTCATGGATCCCGCCTCCCATAACAGCTTTTCTGTAGGTGGGGCGTACATCTTTGAACCCGGCATTTTCAAGCATTTCCTGGGCCTGTTCTATCCAATCTTTTCTCATCCGAAGTTCATTCTCCTTAAATTCGGCGTCAAAAACAATGGTAGGCAACCCGTAAGGATCTAATTTATCATAGTTGAGGTACATGCGATTTTCATGATAAGGCAATACTTCACCAAAACCAAGCAGGTTGATACGCCAATCGCCGGGCTTTAACATGGCAGCTTTAAGCTCTTCGCCATAGGCATATTCCGGAATCAGGGTACTATAATCGTTACGTCCCGCGCTTCCCTGGTATCCATAGCCTCTAATAAAATCTACTTTTTCCGAAGTAGGACCAATATTTCTAAATCTCGGTATATAAAATCCATTAGGCCTTCTACCTTTGTAATATTTATCGTCATAACCATCAATTTTTCCCGTAGCACCACCCCCTAATTGGTGGTCCATTACATTGTGTCCCAACTCACCACTACCGTTGCCCATACCGTTAGGGAAGACATCGGACTTTGATTGCATTAGAATAGCCGTTGATGCCATGGAAGAGGCACAAAGGAAGACGATTTTAGATTTGAACTCGATGACTTCCTCGGTTTCGGCATCTACAATCTTAACGCCTGTAGCCCTCCTTTTATCCTTGTCATACAAGACTTCACAAACAATAGAGTTGGGTCTCAGCGTCATATTTCCGGTAGCCTCCGCCATGGGAAGTGTAGATGAATTGGAACTGAAATACCCTCCATACGGACAACCACGTTTACAACGGTTTCTGTATTGGCAGGTACCTCTACCGGCACCGGGCTTTGAGCCTTCGGTAATATGGGCCACCCTACCTATGGTAAGCACCCGATCTCCATACTTTTTACTTATTCCTTTTCTAAAATGCTCTTCAACACAGTTGAGTTCCATAGGTTTTAGAAAAATACTGTCAGGCAAATGGGGTAAACCTAGGGCTTCACCGCTTATTCCTACATGTTTTTCCACATATTCATACCAAGGTTTTATATCATTGTACCTAATCGGCCAATCTACCCCTATACCCTCTTTGGCATTGGCCTCAAAATCGAGATCGGACCACCGATAGGTCTGTTTGCCCCATATCAACGACCGACCGCCTACTTGGGTGCCACGGATCCAATCAAAACGTTTGTCTTCGTCATAGTCATATTTAGAATCATCGTTGAAAAAATGGCGTGTAGTTTCATCAAAGCCCCAACGGGATTGTTTTGGATATTTTTCTTTGATTTTCGCAGAGGTCTTACCAGCATTTGGCAAATCCCAGGGGTCCAAATGCATAGTTGGATAATCTACCACGTGCCGTACCATTCTTCCACGCTCCAACACCAAGGTCTTCAGTCCATTCTCACAAAGTTCCTTTGCCGCCCAACCTCCACTAATTCCAGTCCCGACAACAATAGCGTCGAAGGTATTCGTATTTGGTCCTTTAACCATACCGTTCTTTTCTTTTTTTTTAATTATCAAACATCGAAAGCTGGTTGCCCCACTGCAATTACCGGCATACCCTACTTAGAGAACATCCAAAATTAGGTATTGTTCGATGTAAGAGTGTCCTGCTCTGTACTGCTAGGGAATCACCGAAACAAAAATTAATGAAACCTATATTATTTCCCTACCACTTTACTCGGTAAAAATCCGATTCTATAAGCTTGGCAAATTATCTTTTCATTTTCTCCTAGAGCGATGGGTTCCCGGTAGATGGACCAAGGGTCAGGCATTTTACCGTTGGAATCAATTATCTTATACCCGATGGAAGCCCCCTCAGTATTACAAGAGATGGCAACTTTTCCGTTTAAAACGTTTATTTCGGGTGCTGCGGTAACAGGCTGGGTATGCCCCCCCTTCCAAAGCTTTGCTATCAGTTTTTTCTCTGGCAGGTCGGGTACATCTCCTATTTCCTTCAGCCATCGGTCCATCTCGGTCCGCAACTCCACCAGTTTTTCCTGGTATTGAGGGTTTTCGGCAAGATTGTTCAATTCGTAGGGATCAACAGTGCAATCGAAGAGTTCCTCTTTAGGTTTTTTTTGCCGAAACCATTGCAATTGCGCTTCGTTTAACTTTCCTGCATCACGTAATCGCAACAATTCTTGCATAGTGGGAATTTGTTCCCGATAAGCTACCGGCAGGTAGTACCCTTGTTCGGGCCGGTAGTTTCTAATGTACTTGAATCGAGAGTCACGAACGGCGCGGATGGCATCGGTAAACCCATCGAAACGGTCGGCCGCCGCATGTATATATTTGCGTTCGTTCTTCGACCTGTACTTGCCTAGAAAAGCTTGGCCTTGCATATATTGGGGAGGTTCTGCCCCGATCAATGATAGTAAGGTGGGCGCAAAATCCACGAAACTGAGTAATTCATTATTTCTAGTTCCGGCGTGTTGTTTATTGGGGAACCTGATAATAAGGGGGGTATTCAAGCCGGAATCGTAAATCAACCTTTTTTCCCTCGGTAAAGGGCCTCCGTGGTCACCATAAAAGAAAATAATGGTATTCTCCAACAGTCCATCTTCCTCAAGTTGTTTCAGTATGGCTCCCACTTGTCCGTCCATTTCGGCTATGTTATTGTACAGCTTCCACATATCACGACGGACTTTCGGAGTATCGGGCAAATATGGGGGAATATCAAATTTTGTGTCTTTAGGTAGATGTACGGGCGTTTCTTCCTCGGCCATTCTGTTTTTGGCGTGCGAGGTTCCAAAATTTTCCCATTTATAATCTCGATTGCCCGAATGGTAGTGCCTGGTTTCAATCTCCCTAAAACCATAAGGTTCAAAGAGACCCGACTCGTGGGTCTCGGTAAAATTGAACACGGAAAAAAAGGGTTGATTTTTGTCCCGGTTGCGCCAATGGGCATAGGGGCTACTTTCATCCCAACCGGTTTTGGGAGCCGTAAATTGGTAATCTTCTTTATAATTATTGGAACAATAATACCCGTTCATACGCAAAAGTTCACTTACCATGCGGGCATCAGGTGGAGGAACGGCACCATATTCAGGTAAGCCGGTGACCTCTGTATACGACGTGGTTCGCATGTGGTTAGCACCAATACTTGAAGGGTACATACCCATAATAATGGCCGCACGGCTTGGGGCACATACCCCGGAGGTAGAGAATAGGTTGGTATAAACCACTCCCTCTGCCGCCAACCGGCTTAAATTGGGAGTAACGATAGTAGAATCACCGAATGGAGGAATGTAAGGTCCCATATCTTCCGTTACCAACCATAGAATATTGGGACGTTCGGACATTTGTAAATCGGGCTTTGCCATGGGCTTGCCCGTACCTTGTTTCGCCTTCGTTTGACAACCTACCATTAGTAGGCCTCCTACAAGAAAAAGGGATAAAGAAAAAAGTTTAAAAATCGGCTTCAGCGGAATCATACTCGAAATGATTTATTTTGATTAATATATTGTTTTGGCTCGAACCTTAAAGCCTGGGCTTTGATTTTGTACCAATGTCAAATACACTTTGTTCCATACGCACCGACTCGCCATTTTCGTTAATTGCTTATTGCCTATAAAACGAATAGGTGGTTCTAGGGAATTTTTTTATGAGCAACCCTCTCATTCTCGCTTCAACCTGCCCATATTGGGCATTACCTGCAAGATTCTCCACGGCTATTGGATTGTCGTTGCTATGGTCATAAAGCTCTATTGCCCTGACCTGCTGCGTTTTGCTATCCCGCCATTCGGTATACCGCCATGAGCCGTCCGTAACGGTGCACCCCATGGTGTCTTTACCTCTTGGATATAAACTGTAGGCGCCATCACTCCATGCCATATCAGGGTCTTGAAGCAATGGCAATAAACTTTTTCCGTCCAAATCCGGCATTTTTAGGCCACAGGCCTCCACAAGGGTGGGAAACAAATCAACATTCTCAACCAAGGCTTCCGAAACTTGTTTTTCTTTAGGGGCGCTACTGTCGTAATTGTTACTTATAATCAGAGGGACCCTTACATCCAACTCAAAATTGGTGTGCTTACACCAAGCACCATACTCGCCGATTTTATAACCGTGGTCGCTCATAAAAACAACAAGGGTATTTTTTCTGAGGTCCAAATCATCCAGCGTTGCCATTATTTTACCAACTTGAGCATCCATATAACTAATTGATGCATAATAGCCATGTATTAAATCTCTTGTAAGATTATCGTCTAACGTGCCTTCCCGTGGAATACCGTAATAGGCCCGTAGCTCGTTCCAGTTGGTGAGGGCATTCTTGTACATGTTTATGGGCTCATTCCTAGATGGCACCAAGAACGTGTCCTTATCGTATAGATCCCAATACTTTTTAGGTGCATTAAACGGTAGGTGCGGCTTTGTAAACCCTACGAACATCACAAAATTATCGTTCTTAAGTTCCTTTAAGGTTTGTATGGCATGTTGGGTTGTCCTGCCATCCTTATAACCTTCGTCCGCCACATCGGCACTTTCAAGAGCAGGCCCTCTTGTGTTTTCACGGCCTTCCTTTTTAAATTTTTCGATTAGCTCCAGATTGGTTTGGCTCACCCATGAGTTGGGTTCCTTTTGATAAAAATTGGTCCAGCTTTCTACATCGTCCCTCCCATGATGGTAAACTTTACCAATACTAATGGTTTTATAGCCATTTTCCTTAAAATATTTGGGCACTGTCAACATCTCCTTATGTACCGACCTAAGCGGGGTAAACAAATCATAAATACCAACGGTTTCGGGACGTAAGCCCGTTAAGATACTTATTCGAGATGGAGCACAAATCCCTTGTTGACTATAGGCACGGGTAAATAGTGTACCCTCACTGGCCAACTTGTCAATATTAGGGCTCTTGACCACATCGTTTCCGTAACAGCCCAATTCTGTTCTTAAATCGTCGATTAAAAAAACGAGCACATTTTGCTTCTCCTGAGCCTTTATACTATGTAGTGTTACCATCAATAATAGAACACATAAAACCGTATTATTTTTCATTGTTAGTAAACTTCGGTTATTCTATCATTCGCTTAAAAAGCCCTTGCCCCATTTTTCCCTCAACTCTTTTGAAAGCGACTCCACCTTTTCCCTATATTCGGGTTTCTCCGCCAAATTGTCAAGCTCTAGAGGGTCTGTGGAGTGGTCAAACAACATACGCGCATAGGCTACGCCATCATCTTTGGTCCATTCTGTGTAAAAAAGATCGCCCTTGATCAAGGTAACCGCATCCTTGAACTTACTTACGGCCCAATCTTTTTTAGGTTTTTCCCCATTTAAGAGCGGCACAAAACTTTTACCCTCCACGGTTTCCGGAACACCCTTGAGACCAACAAGTTCTGCCAAGCTTGGATAAATATCTATATACTCGGTAATAGCATCCGTTGTTTGTCCGTTGGTCTTTCCAGGTACTTTTAGTATTAAAGGCGTTCTTAAAGCAGTTTCAAAAGTGACGTGTTTGCACCATAATTTATGGTCGCCCAAATTCCAACCATGGTCACCCCAAAGAACAACTATAGTATCATCCTCTAGATCCAAACGTTTCAATTCGTCCAAGACCAGACCAATTTGCGCATCAACATAACTTACGCAAGCGTAATAGCCATGTATGAGTTCCTTGGCCAAATCGTCCGGAATATCTCCCTTTCCGGGGATGTTGCCATAATTGCGCAATTCCCCATAATTGTGAAAGGCTTCCGTTGGGGTAGTTTTCGGTTGAACGTAATTTTTTGGTAATTTAATTTGGTTTCTATCGTACAGATCCCAGTATTTTTTGGGGGCATTAAAAGGAAGGTGTGGCTTCATAAAACCTAGAGCCAAGAAAAAAGGCTGTTTTCCATTTTTCAACTTTTTTAGATCGGCTATTCCTCTTTGGGCAATTTTACCATCAAAATAGGCGGTATCGACCACTTCGGCCATTTCAAATGCAGCAGCTCCCGCAACGGCCAAATTGGCATTGCCATTTTCCTCTATATTCTTTTTGAGTTGATAATTGCGAATGTTCCCCTTGGGGAACCAAATAACATCCCAAGCTAAACTATCATCATCTATTTGATGGTAAATTTTACCATTTGACCTTGTGGTATACCCATTCTGTTTAAGAAACTTGGGCAATGAAATAGCATGGGGAACATCCACATCCGCCCTTGTACTATAGTCCATAAAACGTTTTCTGGTGGGTCTAATACCGGTAAGCAGGCTCGCTCTTGATGCACCGCAGACCGGAATATTGCAATACGCACGGTTAAAGACTAAACTTTCGCTTGCCAGTTTATCCAAATATGGGGATTGTATGTGTTTGGCACCATAAAAATTAAGCTCCGGGCGCAGATCATCAACGGCAATGAACAGTATGTTTTTTGGCTTTTGTTCTTGATGTACTTCAGTTTTATCATGTTCATCTTTACAGGAAAACAATAAGGGCGTCACCACCACTAGGATATATAGAAATCTACTCATTTTTCAATTCTTCTGCTTTTCACCAATGCTCTATAATGGTATAATCTTCTTTGCCCAAGGTGTTCTTAATAGAATCTGGAATTTGGCGTGTCGGCGTGTCTTGGTCCAGTTTAAATCCTTTATTCCCTCCAGGGGCAACAATGGGTATTCTACCTGGGATGTCACTAAGAATATCGCCCTGCCGACTCATCCAACTAAACATCTTTTTTGAAAGTGTTTCTTTAATTGCCCTTAATTCGGGCTCATTGGCCAAATTATGTTGTTCAAAAGGATCCTTGCGCATGTCGTACAACTCTTCATAAGGTTCGTTTCTAAACGCATATGCCCCCCTTTTTATAAAATAATCTACATTTGGTTTTCCCGTGAGATTGCGCTCAACCACTTCTAAAGCATTAAAGTTCCTTATATACTTGTAACGTTTATCACGTATCATCCGTGAAGGAAAAATTTCAGAATTCAATATATTCTGATTGGTTCTTACCCCATATACATATTCGTTTATTTCAACATCTTTACCTTGAAGTAATCGGAGGAAGCTTTTACCATCCATATCCGGTGTAGCTTTACCTCCGGCAATTTCCAAGAAGGTAGGCAATACATCTGTATAATGAATAAGTTGATCGGAGACCGATCCAGCCTTTATGACTGTTGGCCAGCGTGCTACAAAGGGTACTTTAAGTCCGATATCCTTCACGGTAAATTTTCCGGAAACACCATGATCTGCACTGTAGATAAAAAGTGTATTGTCGGTTAAATAGGTATCCACTAATTTCAGAACACTTTCGAGTTGGGTATTATCCTCTTCTATACTTCTATAATAACCTGCTTTGGTTTTTACATATTCGGGGGCAATCTTTTTATCCTCATTAAAGGGGTAAAACTTAATATTCTCTGCTTTTGGGTCATCAACGTCAAAATATTTTCCGTGTGGATATTTCGATGTGATGAACATACAAAATGGTTTATTTGAGTTTTTCAAATAATGTTCAATACTATCCAACGGAATATAGTCTCTGGGAACATTCTTTTTTGGCACTGGTTCCCAGGCCCTATCCCATTGATATACCTTAGAAGGTTTTACATGACTTTTTCCTGCCAGAATGACTTCATATCCTAATCTCCCCATGTGTTCCGTAACACTTTCAATGCTTGGCTTTGTTGCCGTATGGTTGGCAAAACAGCCATTTTTAAGCGGATATTTTCCTGTAAACAACTGAGACCGACTTGGCGCACAAATCGCTTGTCCCGTAAAAGCATTTGTAAATAGCATACCTTCTTTTGCCAAACGGTCTACAGCGGGCGTAGTCACCTTATCATTGCCGTAACATCCGTAATCGTAAACATCTTGGTCATCTGCCAAATAGAAAATAATATTGGGGCGTTTGTTCCCTAAAGCAAGAGACCCCTGCTTTTTGGAGTGTGTTTGGGCATTGCCAAAACAACCTAAAAGGTTGATCGCACCAATCGCCAACAAAAACAGAATTGCATATTTTTTTTTCATTTTTATTTAAATTTTACCCATTGGGCCCATGTGGTCAAAACTTCTTTCGCGTTTTGTCTTAAGGTAATTTGCAAACTACCCCGAGGAAAATTCCAATCCCACTGATAAGACCAGCTTCAAAATGTCAAGAATATTCCAGTACTGGATAATTCTCCAAAGATTTTTATCTATATGGTACCCCCTAATCCGTAGGTTAACCAGCCAACACTCCACAGCATACCTATTATAAGGTGACGATTATAGCGGTTGGGAAACTGTTACCTAGCCCCTCCCAATTAACCCGGACTGTTAAATAAGGCTCTATCGGATACAAAACCACCCATAGTGCACAAGGTCTTGAACATAAACTTTTCAACTTAATTCTTATTGGTATATTCAGGGTTAAACGTGGTGGGTATTGGTGCATCCGTTTCTGTCCACCACGTTTGCAAAAGCCCCAGAAGCTCATTGGTTTTTTCCGGATATCTTTTAACCAGGTCGGTTGTCTCACCAATATCTTCCGATAAGCTGTATAGTTCTATGCCGTTATCCTCAAAATAATAATGAAGCTTCCAATCGCCTTTTCTGATAACGGATCCTGGACGGGTCCTGAACAAAGGGTCCCTATTTTCATTATCCTCGACCTTATAAGCTTCGAGGTAAATGGGAAAATGCCAATATAGTGGGCGTACCATATGCCCAACATTCTTTTCAAGCAAAGGTTTTAGACTATTACCGTCCAATTGCAATGAACTATCTTTGATCCCAACATAATCCAATACCGTTGGGAATATATCCAAATTGGTTATGGGAACATCCGTTTTACTACTTGGATCAATTTGATCCATTAAGACAAAGAAAAACGGCACTCTTATTCCACCCTCATAATAACTTCCTTTTCCCGCTCTTAAAGGCTTTTGTTTCGTTATGCCATATAAACCTCCATTATCCGAAGTAAAAACAATTAAGGTATTGTGGAAAAGATTCCGTTCTTTTAATTTGGATAGCAACAACCCTATATTCCTGTCCAAATTCTCCACCATAGTAGCATATTCGGGATCGCCTTGTCCGTTCCAAGGGGTTTTAGACCTATATTTTCCCAATAAACTATCCACGGGCATTATGGGTACGTGAACGGCGTAGGGCGAGTAATTTAAGTAAAACGGCTTTTGTACGGTGTCTACAAATTGCAATGCTTTTTCCATGATCAAATCTGTGAGGTATTCAGCACTACCTTTTTCTATGGTTACATTTTTATAAGGCGGATAATAACTCTTGGGAAGGCCATTATGCCCGCCCCCTATATTCAGATCAAACCCATATTCCATGGGGTTGTCACTCAAATGCCATTTCCCGGCATGACAGGTGACATACCCGTTTTCTTGTAAAACTGCTGGCAATATCTTATGTTTTTTATCCAGGGTGTGGGTGTTCTTTACTGGAACCAGCTTTCGGTCTTCAGATTTTCCGCGGGTAGATGGCGATACCGTATATATGCCGTGCCGGGGTGTCCACTGCCCTGTCATAAGGCATGCCCTACTTGGGGCGCAATTGGAGGCTGAAGCATAACCATTGGTAAAGACCATACCTTGGCCAGCGAGATAATCTATATTTGGTGTTTCATAGTATTGGCTACCCATAAAGCCAAGGTCTTTCCAACCCAGATCGTCTACGTTTATGATTATTATATTTGGTATAGATTTTTTCTTATCTATTACACTACATGAACCAATACATACAGCAAGCACTATTAGAAGGCCAAGGATATATCTCATTGATTTACTCGTTTTCTTCTAAGGTGAACACTTAGGGTTTCAAATACTTGTTTCCCATAATTTCAGTAATTATCGTTACCGTCCCGGGATTTTGATCAGCTATATTCCTCCTCTCAAAGATATCTTCATGAACAGGGTAGAGTTGAATTTTTTCATATGGCTTTCTTACCGGATCAAGTACTATTAGCTTATAGGCTTTCACAGTAACGATGTGACATACAGGCGCCCTCATCCGCCCCGTCCTAAATCATTAAAAATCAAAACCTAACCCTAAAGATCATTTAACAAACACAAAAAGGGAATGTGTAGTGCAATTCTATCACACAATCCAACGGATCGCACTTGTTTTCAAAAATAAAGTTCATAAACAAGGTTAGTGTCCTGTACTGTCCCGATACACTTTTTATACGAACGTATTAACTTTACCAATAAGACCCGTGTAGCCTATTAATTACATTTCACTAAATTTAGTTAAGGGATAAGTGACTTTTATCGTTCTTTTTAAATTGATAATCTTGATCTCATATGGGAAAGGGCCAAATCGAAAAGACGCACAAAATACGTTTGCTTTGTCCAACCAAGTGTAAGGTAGGTATATCATCCGATCTACTGAAACGGTAAAAATGTTTAAAACGAGACTTACATCGGCGACTCTATTATTTCTGCTCATTGCGGAGGTATCGGTTGCGCAGAAAAAGAACTATAATTTTAGACATTTATCCGTTAAAGACGGTCTCTCCAACAACTCGGTAATCGCAATCGAGCAGGATAAATTGGGCCAAATGTGGTTCGGTACCAGAAATGGACTGAACCTTTATAACGGCACCGAATTTAAGGTTTTCACCCACATCCCCGGAGACACTACCAGCCTCAGCAACAACGACATACTAACCATAAATGAAGATAGTGAGGGGTATATCTGGGTAGGTACGTACAGAGGTCTGAATAGATACGATCCAATCAAAAATTCCTTTAAGAGATACTACCAAAACAACAAGCCAAATTCATTATGCAACAATGTAATTATTTGCAGCAGGGAAATGCCCAACGGTGAAATTTGGTTTGGCACGGCCAATGGAATTGCCATTTACCACAGGGCCCATGATAACTTTACGACCATACCCTATGAAGAAGGTAGTTCAACGGGTCTGCCTTTCAGAAACATTCAACGAATTTTTTCCGACCACAAGAATCAAATTTGGATTGCCACGGCCGGCGGTTTGGCCAAATTGGAAAAAAGGGTAAAAAACGACTTCATATTCAAACAGTATCCGTTTCAAGATAGCGAAGAAGACCTATTTATTCAAGATATCATAGAAACCTCTAGCAACGTTTTGGGCCTGGCCACCAAGTACAACGGTTACGTTCTGTTCGATACCCAAAAAGAAAAGTATATTTCATCCCCCAACTCCGTACTACCGATTTCGGCCGATGTAAGGGTATTACAGCAAGCAAATGACAAATCTATCTGGCTGGGAACGACCCAAGGTGTTCGAATCATTGGTTCCGAAAATGAAATTTTCGATATAAAATCGAATGAATCCTCATTAAGCCAAAACTTCATCAAAGCCATATATAAAGATAAACATGGTACTATTTGGTTGGGCACCTATAGTGGAGGGGTCAATATCTGGGATCCATCCAATGAAAATTTCAACCACCTAAAAAACTCCAAACTAGCCAACTCGGTGGTAACCGCAATAATTTCGGACAAACGTTCAAACCTTATCTATGGCACGGAAGGAGGCGATGTTGCCATACTTAACCATAAGAAAAGTACTTCAAAGGTCTATAGCTTATCGGATAAAGAGAATCTTATACCCAACAGCATTCAAACCTTATTTCTAGTCGATGACAATTTATTATGGGCAGGAGTACTTAATTATGGCCTTTTAGCATTTGACCTGAGGTCCAATCAGATAGTTGAGGATTTCATTCCCCATAAACTCATGGAGTATTTAAAAACAACAGGGGTCTTTTCTATAAAGCAGGGAGCCCATGGAATTTATTGGATCGGAACTTTTGGAAAGGGACTGGTTCGTTATGATTCCGGCACTGAACAATTTCGGGTCTATGGCAAATGGACCGAAAACAAACCAAAGCTTTCGTCAAACATTATTAAAACCATTTGTGTTGACCAATTTGGAAATATCTGGGCGGGAGGTCTTGGCGGTCTGAACTTATTAAAATTCCGTAATGAAGAAAAAGACGATTATGAGGTGTTTCATTTTTTTATCGATGCTTTTTCAGGTAACGATATAAAAACAGTTTATGAGGATCGGCATGGAATTATCTGGGTCGGAACAAAAACCTTGGGGCTATATAGATTTAATGGTAGTGAGTTCGAGCACGTAAACCTAAATGAAGAAAATCCTATATCTACCATTCATACGATACTGGAAGATGCGGAAGGCCACATTTGGTTAAGTAGCGACAAAGGTATAGTTAGATATAACAGAGACACGCACAAAACCACGATATACGACCAGCGCAATATTCTGAGCAGTAACGATTTTAGTCCCAACGCCGGTATTATTCAAGATGACGGTAACATCTATTTTGGGGGTAACGAAGGCCTAACACTTTTTAATCCCAAAAAACTGGTCAAAAATATGGATGCGCCCCCAGTTATCCTATCCGATTTGCAACTTAAAAATAACTCGGTAACGGTCGATGCCGCAAATAACATTCTGTCAAAATCTATTTCATATACCGATGAAATCACCCTAAGTCATGACAATGCTAACTTCTCTTTGCATTTTGCCATGCCCAGCTACATCAATTCCAAAAATAACCAATACGCATATCGCTTGGTCGGCCTTGACGATTCATGGACCTATACCAGTCACACGGAAGCCTATTATACCCTACAAAAACCGGGCGAATACCTATTTGAAGTAAAAGGAGCCAATAATGATGGTATCTGGAACGAAAGCCCTACCTCATTGAAAATTACGGTTCTTCCGGCACCTTGGAAAAGTATATGGGCATTTATGCTTTACGGAATATTGGGGGGGGTGACCATGTATTATTTCTATAACATATTAAAATCTAGGGCCAAATTAAAACAAGATTTAAGATGGGAGCAGCTGGAAAACAAAAGGAAAGAAGAAAACCATGAGGCCAAATTGAGGTTCTTTACCAACATCAGTCATGATTTTCGTACTCCATTGACACTTATTCTGGGACCCTTACAGCAAATACTTAATAATTACAAGGGAAGCAGCATTGTATACAAGAAACTATTGGTAATCGAGAGCAGTGCCAATCACTTACTGCATTTGATCAATAGGTTAATGGAATTCCGCAAACTCGAAGATAACCAATCGAAGCTGCAGGTAGCAGAAGGCAATATTGTAAAATTTGTAAATGAAATATTCCTCTCTTTTACGGAATTTGCCAAAGGCAAAGGTTATAACTATACCTTTAAAAGCAGTAGAGATGAAATATTGGTGTTTTATGATCGCCCAAAACTAGAGCAGGTTTTCTATAACTTACTATCCAACGCGTTTAAATACACTCCTGAGGGAGGGGAAATTTCTATAACCATCGATTTAGATCAAAGCAATATTTATTTCAAAATTCAAGACTCGGGCATTGGCATAAAAAAAGAATATTTAGAACAAATATTTAATCGTTTTTTTGAAGTGCCCCATTCAACCGGCCCTGATGAAGTCTACAATAAAGGAACCGGAATAGGTTTATCGATTGTCAAAAATATCATCGACCTTCATAAAGGCAGCATTAAGGTCAGTAGTAAGCTGTCAGAAGGTTCGGTATTTACCATAAGTTTACCTTTGGGCAAAAATCATCTTAAACCTGATGAGATTATACCCAACTTTAAATTCAGTGACGACATTACCCAATATACAAATCATCTGACGGATATTGAGCGTAAAACACTTTTAACGACAACGGACAACTTTACCATTAAAAAGGAATTGCCCACAATTTTAATCGTTGAAGATAATGACCAGCTGAGGGCGTTCTTTAAAAACCTATTAAGTGGGGAATACAATATTATGGAAGCCGAAGACGGTGAAATTGGGCTTAGTAAGGCTTTACAATTTCTTCCCGACCTTGTAATCAGTGATGTAATGATGCCCAAGATGGCAGGTACCGAATTGTGCGCCCAACTAAAGCATAATTTAAAAACCAGCCACATTCCCATTATTCTCCTCACCGCAAGAACATCTCTTTTTTATAAGTTTAAAGGACTCGAAAGTGGCGCGGATGATTATATAAGTAAGCCGTTTCACTTAAGGGAGTTTAAATTGAGAATTAAGAACTTATTGGATTCGTCCCGTCGTTTAAGAGAAAAATTCACTAAAGAGCCCAGTGTAGTACCCAGCGAACTTACCATAACCTCGTTGGATGAAAAACTGCTCACCAAAGCAATGCATATTGTGGAAACCAATTTGGGAAACCATCAATTCGACATTAACAGTTTTGCCAAAGAATTAGGTGTAAGCCGTACCATGTTATTTACTAAAATTAAAGCGTGGACCAATCATACACCCAATGAATTTATAAACGAACTGAGACTAAAAAAGGCTGCTGTCTATTTTGAAACAAGCAATATGAATATCTCCGAGATCAGTTACAAGGTAGGATTCAACAACCCAAAATACTTTAGCAAATGTTTTCAAAAGAAGTATAACATGACGCCTTCCCAGTATATTAAGAAATTTTCCTAGGTCTCCACCGTCAATGATAATTAAAACACCTATCGAACGACCGGATATCAAGAACCTTGTAAAGATCGACCATCGCCTTAGGAATAAATTTTTAAGGTTTCATTACCATAATTTACCTAAAATTACACCGGTAACTTAATTCTGTTTTACCTACCGGCCTCCCCCCACCATCACCATCCCCGACCACATACAGGGCAACAGCACAGAACAGGATGGTCAACACCCCCAAGAGTCATATATTTAGTTAGAATCAGCCTCTATGAAGTACATTTCCTTTTACGCTTTAGCCCTCATTGCCCTTGGAGGTTGCCGTTCCGTAGAAACCAAAACCTCCGTTTCGCAGCCGCCCAATATCGTGTTCATTCTTGCCGACGACCTTGGATGGGCCGACCTGCCCCTATACGGCAACCGGTTCAACGAGGCCCCAAACATTACCGCACTGGCCCGGCAAGGCATGGTCTTCGAAAACGCCTATGCGGCCAATCCCGTCTGTTCCCCATCAAGGGCCAGCATACAAACGGGTCAGTACCCGGCCCGAATAGGAATAAACGATTTTCTGCCCGGCCACTGGAGGCCCTACGAAAAGCTAAAAGTACCCATGAACAAGACCCAGTTCCTCCCCCTAAGCTACGAAACCATCGGTGAGACGCTAAAACGCGCCGGTTATACCACGGGGTATTTTGGCAAATGGCATCTGGGCAGGACGGAAAAGCATCATCCGAAAAACCAGGGATACGATACCAGCGTAGTGCACCGGGGCGGTAAATTTTTCAATTACAATGATGACATGGCCCCCACAACCGAATTTCCGGACGATAAAATCCTCTCCGAAGCCCTTACCGACATGGGGGTCGATTTTATCGAAACCAACCGCAACAAACCCTTTTTTCTGTTCCTGGCACATTACGATGTACACGTACAGCTCGATGCGCACAACGACCAAATCGAAAAGTTCATGAAAAAGCCTAAGGTAGAAGGCTATCCGTCGAACGCCGTTTATGCCGCTATGGTCCAAAATATAGATATCAGTGTGGGACGAATTATGACAAAGCTCGAGGCCCTAGGCCTCGACGACGATACCATCATCGTCTTTTTTTCCGACAATGGGGGCCTGGTCAGCCGTTTTGATGAAATTCCCCTGTTGGCCCAAAGCAAGTTAACCTATTACGAAGGGGACAGCCTTCAATACATAGCCTCTTCGAACAAGCCCTTACGGGCCGAAAAAGGCACCGTTTACGAAGGGGGCATTAGAGAGCCCCTCATTGTCAAATGGCCCGGAACCGTAAAGAAAGGAAGCCGGTCAGAGGCCATTGTCTGTGGCATAGACCTGTTTCCGACCTTCGCCCAAATGGCCAAGGCCGAATTACCGAAAAACCAGGTGGTGGACGGTAAGAGTTTCGTACCCCAATTGAGGGGCGCCGAAGAAGGCCAAGACCGGACGGTTTTTTGGCACTATCCCGTTTATCACCATTCCGAGCCGGCCAGTGCGGTGAGGCAGGGCGATTGGAAACTGATCCATTTTATGGATGACGACCGATTGGAACTTTATCATCTTGGAAACGATATCGGGGAGACCCGCAACCTGGCCGATTCGGAAACCGAAAAGAGGGACGAACTGTACCATCTTCTCAGCCAGTGGCGAAAACAGGTAAAAGCGGCCATGCCGACCGACAATCCCGACTTCGACCCGCTAAGAAGAAAGGAATGGAGCCGACACCCGGCCTTTGGCGACATGGTCAAGGGCACCACCAGCACCTCGTTCTAACCTTATAGGCCCCACTGGTGCACAGAAATAGCCAAAGTATGGGGTAAAGGGGCCACCGATCTTATTTTGAATCGTAGGCCATAAATTTCCCATCTTCCTTAATGACCAATGTTTCTTTCGTAAACGGACTTTCGGCGGCAAGGTACCATCCGTAACCGCACTCCACTACCCTTACTTGCACAACACGGTCCAATATCTCGGCTTGCGCCCCATCAATTTCATTTTTCACCTTCTTAAAGGCGTCACCGGCATGTAGCAACCTCCTATACTGGGCATAAAGATGCCACTTAATATATTCGTCCTTCGGGATTACAAAATCGACCTTCTCCCCCACTTTGGTGTCGGACACGTACAAATAGCCCCAGTGTTCGGGCTCGTGCATATTAATTACCCCTTGCGGAGACCAAACCCAATTGTACTCGGGCAGAAATTTTCCGTGTTCGTCCCTTTTTCGGGCGTATTTGCCGTTCTTCAGTTCGTAGTCCCAATTGACCCGTGAAAAGTTAATCCGCCAAAACTCGTTTTTGGGAAGGCGATTGGCATTGCTCGCTTCGGTAATTACCTTCCAGGGTATGGCAATCTCGACACTCCATCCTTTATCGGTATCGTCGGGGCTGTTCAGGGTGCCATCGATGTGTACCGCAGTCTTCAGGCCTTGAATGTCCCAGCTGTCGATCACCTTTCCGTGATTTCGATACGGCTTGGTAAGAAATAGGTCCCACACCGTATTTAGGGCATTCATTTCAAACTCGTAATAATTGTGGGTATCCCCGTCGGGATCGATAAAAATCTCAAAATCGTTGTTGTAGAAGATAACGGTATCCCGCTGTTGCAAGTCGCCCCAAACATGGGGTTCTTCCATTTGGGCAAAAAAATACAGATAGACGTCGTCGTAGAGCATTTTCATACGCGTCCGGTACTTGGGCACCTTATCTCCCTCAATGTCGATGTAATCGGCACTCCATGTTGCCTTTCGCCAAGAGGCCTCACGGTCCAAACCATCGACGCGGATCGTATCGATCGTTCTTTGGACCGCGTAAGTACGGGGAGCCGATTGGGCCGCCCCGAACGAGACAAACAGCAAAAAGGCAAGTAAGAGCATACCCTGTCTTCGGTTTTTGATAAAAACGGTTTTGGCAAGCATAGGAAGCAAGTGGTTTGGTTCGGCTCCAAAAATATGGAATTTAACCGACCGGATCGGCGCATACCCCGCTTTTTAAGATAAGCCCAAAACCCTACACTGTTTTTTGCCATGCCTGTATAATTGCGGTATGGCATTGTAACTTTTATTACAAAACACATGATGAATAGGGTTAACTTTGCCACAAATAATGACGCAATGGAAAATATACTAAAACCATGGCCTTGGTATGTATCCGGGCCTTTGATTACCTTAGTGATGGTCTTGCTGGTTTATTTCGGAAAGACCTTTGGCATGTCTTCCAACCTCAGGACCCTGTGCAGCATGGGCGGCGCCGGAAAGTATGCCGATTTTTTCCGTTTTGACTGGAAGGCCCAGCGGTGGAACCTTACCGTGGTACTTGGGGCCATCATCGGGGGCTTTGTCGCCGTCCACTTTCTATCGGACGGTTCGCAAATGGCATTGAACCCGAAAACCGTGGCCGAACTGAACCAAATGGGATTTGAAAATGTGGGAAGTACCTTGTTGCCCCAAGAAATATACGGCTGGGACAGCATCACTAGCCTAAAAGGTTTGGCCCTATTGATCGGTGCTGGCTTTTTGGTCGGTTTCGGCACCCGTTATGCCGGTGGCTGTACCTCGGGCCACGCCATTACCGGACTGAGCAACCTGCAGCTCCCCTCCCTGATAGCCGTCATCGGTTTCTTTGTCGGAGGCTTGATCATGACCCATTTAGTGTTACCCCTAATATTTTAAAATGAAGTTTTTAAAGTTTTTGTTTGTCGGTATATTTTTCGGTATTGTTCTTGTCAAATCCGAAGCGGTCTCATGGTACCGTATTTACGAAATGTTCAGGTTCCAATCCTTTCACATGTACGGCATTATCGGTTCGGCCGTCATTCTTGGCGCAAGTTCGTTGTGGTTTTTAAAGAAATCGAAAGCCAAGACCATCGAAGGACGTGAGGTACAGCTCGCCCCTAAGGACAAGGGTGTGGTCCGCTATTTGTTGGGAGGCTCCATTTTCGGATTGGGCTGGGCACTGGCGGGTGCCTGCCCCGGCCCCATGTACATTTTACTGGGCACGGGCGTGTACAGCATGTTGATCGTGATCGGCGGGGCCTTATTGGGCACTTTCGTATACGGACTCCTTAAGCCCCGATTGCCCCATTAGAAGTCCATAACGGCCATAGACATCAGACAATCTCAGCACTTAGTCCCGCTTGGAGAAGTTTGCTGCATCGGGGTTCCAAGTCGCTGTATTCCCCGGTTTTAACCGTACACTTCCCTTTGTAATGCACGATGATCGAACATTGCTCTGCCTGTTCGGGGGTATGGTCGCACACATCCATCAAGGTCTCGATCACATGGTCGAAAGTGTTTACATCGTCGTTGAACAGGACGATTTCATTTTGTTTTACGACCTCTTCCTCTAAAAGCAGCTCTTCAGCAATTTTTTCCTTTGTACCCATAGCTAATCGTTTTAGGTTCGTACAAGTCTTTCTAAAATACGTATTTTACCGCTACCCAATCGTTTCGCTGCAGATTTTTCTCAAATTTTAATCCACAGGCCTTACATTTTTCGGATATGATAGAAATATCGTCTTTATAAAACCCACTAACAAAAAGTATACCGTTCGGGGCCAGGTTTTGGACATATTTCGGGATATCCTCCAATAAAATGTTCCTGTTGATATTGGCCAAAATAATGTCGTAGGCCGTACCGCCCAGAAGTTGGGCATCACCTTCAAAGACCGATACCTGCCCTACCCCGTTCCTTTCAACATTTTCCTTGGCGTTCAGGTAGCACCAATTATCGATATCTATGGCATCGACCTTTTTGGCCCCCTTCATGGCCGCCAAAATGGCGAGTACCCCGGTACCACTGCCCATATCCAAAACGGTCTTTTCCTTAAAATCGTGTTCAAGGACAAACTGTAACATCATATGTGTGGTTTCGTGATGCCCCGTGCCAAAGCTCATTTTCGGTTCGATGACAATGTCGTACGCTACCTCGGGTTTTTCGTGAAAAGGGGCCCGAACCACGCATTGATCCCCCACTTGGATCGGGCTGAAGTTCCGTTCCCAGGTTGCGTTCCAGTTCTCCTGCTCTATTTCCCTTACCTTGTATTCAAAGGTAAATTCGGGATTTTTCAAAATGGCTATGAAATCCATACATTTTTCCGACCATTCGTCCTTTTGAACATAGGCCAGTACACCGGTCTCGTTCTCCACGAAACTTTCAAAGCCCGCTTCCCCCAGCTCGGCGATCAGGATATCCGACGCGGGCTGTAGGGGCGATACGGTAAAATCATATTCGATATAAATGGTATTGGCCATTGCAACATTTTTTGGAACACATCTAAAAAAAAGACGCCCATTATACAAAAGGTTCCGGTACCTTTTACCTTTGCCTATATAGATTCGATAATGGCCACAAAGTCGTCGGCCACCAAGGATGCGCCCCCGATCAAACCACCATCGACATCCGGCTTACCGAATATCTCCTTTGCATTTCCGGGTTTTACACTCCCTCCATATAAAATGGACACCTTATTGGCCACGGAAGTGTCGTAGGCATCGGCGATGGTCTTGCGGATAAAGGCATGCATCTCTTGGGCTTGCTCGGGCGATGCGGTCTCACCGGTCCCAATGGCCCAAACCGGTTCGTAGGCCAAGATGATCTTGCCCCAATCCGAGGCATCCAACGAGAAAAGGGCATTTTTCAACTGGCTTTCAACCACCTTAAAATGGTTTTCCGATTTGCGGTCTTCGAGTTCTTCGCCAAAGCAGAACATCACCCTCATATTTTTCGCCAAGGCCGCCTTTACCTTTTTGGCCAAGATCTCATCGGTCTCGCCAAAATAGGCCCTACGTTCGGAATGGCCTATAATTACGGTATCGACACCGATGCTAAGCAGCATATCGGCCGAAATCTCGCCCGTATAGGCACCGCTCTCGGCAAAGTGCATGTTCTGCGCGATGACCTCTATGGCCGACGATTCCAAGGTACGCACGGCGCTCGACAAATTCACGAAGGTAGGGGCCACCATCACCTCGGCCTGCGTATCGGGCAGCTTGGCCGACAACTCGGTCAACAAAGCTTCGGTTTCGGCGGCATTTTTATTCATTTTCCAGTTACCTGCTACTATTTTACTTCTCATTTTCTCTTTTGTTTAGTATTTGTTGGGAAGAAGATCACTGTGTAAGCCCGACCCTAAAATCGGGCCCTACAGTCTTAAGTCTTCCAAATCGTTATAATGTACTTTTTGTTCTATGGTTCCTTTTTTCACGACCAATGCCCCCGGATTGGAGCGCACGATGGTCTTCAAGGTGGTCTCGTCGGTAAAGTAAAAGTCGAAATTCAACTGGTGGTCGGCCACCAATTCGCCGGTCTGCTCCGAATTGGAGGCCGACATACCGATTACCTTATACCCCTTTTCGATGGCCTGGTCGGTTACCGTCTTCAATTCACCATAAGCCTCCTTGCTCGTTTTTCTCAAGTCATAGGCGACCACCATGAGCAATTTGGGCTCTTCCATTAGGGTGGGTGTAAAGTCCTCCCCATTCTGTTCGATGGTAAAATCGTGTATCGGCGGCTCGTAGCCCTTTTGTACCTCGGTGGTCTCAACATCGACAAACTCACCGTCTACCTGGGGGTAATCGCCCTGGGTAACGATTATTTTTTCCTCACCGTTTATGTTGAACTTCCACGCATAATCGTAAATGGGCTTGGGCGCATCGTCCGGCACACTCATACCCTCAATGATATTGGCCCCTATCTTATAGGGTCTAAAATCGATCACCGGTAAATGATTGAGTACATGGTTGCAATAGAAACCGCATAAAAGTATGGTCGCCACCACTATAATGCGATTGCCGTTACCGTAGAACAAAGGTTTAATATGTTTTTGGCCCACAAAAAGAACAATGATAAGAACCAACAGAATTACATCTTTGGTAAACGACTCCCACGGGGTCAGTTTAATGGCATCGCCGAAACATCCGCAGTCGGTTACCTTATTGAAGTAGGCCGAATAAAAGGTCAGGAAGGTAAAACCAATGATCATCAGCAAAAGGGACCATACGGTCACCCTTGCCCGAAACCCTACCAAGAGCATAACCCCCAACAAGACCTCGAAAACCACCACAAAAATGCTGATGGCCAAGGCATGGGGCTCGAAAATCGGAAGGTTCAATACCCCTTGGCTAAAATACTCCTCAAGTTTAAACGAAAAGCCTACCGGATCGTTCAGCTTTATAAAGCCACTGACAATAAAAAGGACCCCTACTAAAATTCGACTAAGACCAACGAGATATTTCATGTTACGATGCGCTATTTTGGTTAAGGTGGATCATTGCAAAGACGGCATAATTGACCATATCCTGATAATTGGCATCGATACCCTCACTGACCAAGGTCTTGCCCTGGTTGTCCTCGATCTGTTTTACCCTGAGCAGTTTTTGAAGAATAAGGTCGGTCAACGAGCTTACCCGCATATCGCGCCAAGCTTCGCCGTAATCGTGGTTTTTGTTCTCCATAAGCTGTTTGGTGGCGGCCGTATGCTTGTCATACAATGCCACGGCCTCTTCGGTATCCAAATCGGGCTGCTCGGCGACCCCTTTTTCGATTTGGATAAGGGCCATGATCGAATAATTGATGATACCGATGAACTCGGAACGCTCCCCTTCGTCCACCTTGCGTACCTCATTCTCTTGCAGGCTTCGAATGCGCTGTGCCTTTATATAGATTTGATCGGTCAATGAAGGAAGCCGCAGTATTCTCCATGCACTACCGTAGTCCCTCATTTTATTTTTAAACAGCTCGCGGCAAATCTTGATTACCTCATCGTATTGTTCAGAAGTTTCCGGCATGGATATCGTTTCTAATTTGCGTAAATTTCACACAAAATTTTGAATTGCTCAAAGTTCGTGTTTTAAACTTGGTTTTTCAAATGATACCGTATCAACTTTACATCAAATGACAATCAACTGCAAAGGCCAGCTCGTCGACCTATCATCCCCCAAGGTAATGGGTATTCTAAACGTTACCCCCGATTCGTTCTACGACGGGGGAAACCTTACCGGTGGGCAACAAGTTCTCGAACAAACCGAAAAAATGCTCATGGCAGGCGCCACCTTTATCGATATAGGGGCCTACAGTTCGCGCCCGGGTGCCGACGACGTATCCGAAGAGCAAGAGCTTCAACGCATTATGCCGGCAGTCGAATCGCTGCTTAGGCGGTTTCCCGACCTATTGCTGTCCATTGATACTTTTAGGGGCAAGGTCGCCCGCGAATGTGTTCAGGCCGGGGCCGCCATGGTCAACGATATTTCGGCCGGCTTGCTCGATGAAACCATGCTTCCGACGGTGGCCCGACTTCGGGTACCCTATGTGATGATGCATATGCGGGGCAACCCCAGAACGATGCAAGGGCGTACGGATTATGACAACCTTATCGTCGACGTCCTAAAATATTTTTCGGAGCGGATCGCCGAAACCAAGGCCTTGGGCATGGCAGACGTGATCATAGACCCGGGATTCGGTTTTTCAAAAACACTGGAACAGAACTACGGGCTGCTTTCGCATCTCGAGCTGTTCAAGAACCTGGGCCGCCCCTTACTGGTCGGGCTAAGCCGAAAATCGATGATCTATCGGCTTTTGGATACCGATCCCCAAAACGCCTTGAACGGTACTACCGCCTTAAATATGGCCGCCTTGTTAAAGGGAGCCAATATTCTACGCGTTCACGACGTTAAGGAAGCCATGGAATGCGTTAAACTGGCAGAACAGATGAAGAGTGAAATATTTTCCTAATTTTACAAAAACACTTCCCATTGGATTTTCTCGACTTTCTGGAATTTAACGTAACCGATTTACTCGACATCATTCTGGTGGCCGTCCTCCTGTATTATGTCTACAAACTGGTTCGGGGCTCTGCAGCCATCAACATCTTTATCGGTATCGTGATCGTTTGGGGTTTTTGGAAATTGACCGAGCTTTTGGAAATGGAAATGATAAGCAGCTTGGTCGGTGCTTTTATGCAGGTAGGACTTATCGCCCTGATCATTGTGTTCCAGCAGGAAATCCGAAAATTTCTTTTGATGATCGGGTCAACCAACTTTTCGAACAAGCGGAAGTTCCTGAAGCATTTTAAGTTTCTGCGTGAAGACGGCCTCAGTTCGAACACCAATGTAGATGCCATCATCTCGGCCTGTGACAAAATGAGCTCGACCAAAACAGGGGCCATTATCGTAATCGAACGCAACAACTCGCTGGACTTTATCAAATCTACCGGCGACAAGATGAATGCCGAGGTCAACCAACCCATTCTCGAAAGCATATTCTACAAGAACAGCCCCTTGCACGACGGTGCCGTGGTCATAGACGGAAATTACGTGGTAGCCACCCGGGTAATCTTACCGGTATCGAACAAGAGAAACATTCCCCTGAGATTCGGCCTCAGGCATCGGGCGGCGGTCGGAATTACCGAAAAAACGGATGCCCTGGCCTTGGTGGTCAGTGAAGAGACAGGGAACATTTCCTATATTAAAAACGGCGAATTTACCGATTACAAGGATTTGGAGGAACTGACCGCCGCCGTCAAGGACGACCTTATCGATATCGATTAGTTACTGGTATCAGTGGGGGAAAAAATGCCCGGCCGGGAAAGCGGGTTCCGTCTTCCCCCAAACCGGCTAGGCCACCTCTTCGGCCATAAACTGGGCCTCGTACAACTTGCGGTAATAGCCTCCCCGTTTCAAAAGTTCTTTATGGGTGCCCGTCTCCACAATATTGCCGGCATCCATAACAATGATCTTATCGGCCTTTTTTATGGTTGCCAAGCGGTGCGCAATAATTATCGACGTACGCCCCTCCGTAATCTTGTCGGTGGCCTTCTGGATCAATTGTTCGGAATAGGTATCGACCGACGACGTAGCCTCGTCCAATACCAAAATACTGGGGTCGCTGACATAGGCCCGTAAGAAAGCAACGAGTTGTCGCTGGCCGCTGGAAAGCATGGTCCCCCTTTCCTTCACGTTGTACTGGTAGCCCCCGGGAAGACTCGAAATAAATTCATCTACACCGATTTCCTTGGCAGCTGCCTTAATATGATCGAGGGTGACCGAAGGATTTTTTAGCGAAATGTTATTTGCAATGGTATCGGCAAACAAAAAGACATCTTGGAGCACCACGGCAATTTTAGACCTCAAGGAAGCCAACTTAAAGTCCTTTATATCGACATCGTCGACCAAAATGCTTCCCGAATCGATTTCGTAAAACCGGTTCAACAGATTGATGATCGTAGACTTGCCCGCACCCGTGGCGCCTACAATGGCCACGGTCTGCCCGGCCTTCACCTCGAAAGAGATCCCGTGCAGCACCTCCTCATCCTCTACATAACCGAAACGGACGTTGGAGAACTTGAGGTCTCCCCTAACATCCTCTTTGACGACCGTACCCCTATCTTGAATATTGCTCTCGGTATCCAATATCTTAAAAACCCTATTGGCCGCCACCATACCCATCTGAAGGGTATTGAACTTATCGGCGATCTGCCTTAGGGGACGAAACAGGATTTCGATATACATAATAAAGGCAAAAATGGTCCCGGCAATATCGACACTGATATTGGCCACGTTTTGGAGTCCGCCGTACCAAACGACCAAGCCTATGGCTACCGACGAGACGATTTCGGCAATGGGAAAGAATATGGAGTTGTACCAAACCGTTTTCAACCAGGCATTCTGGTGTTTTTCGTTAATTTTTCTAAAGTTTTCGCTCTCCGTCCTTTCACGCGTAAAAAGCTGGACCACCTTCATACCCGTAATGCGCTCCTGAACAAAGGAGTTCAGGTTGGAGACTTGGGCCCGCACGTCGATAAAGGCCACCTTCATTGCTTTTTGAAACAATCGTGTGGCATATAGAATAACGGGAAGTATGGCAAAAACGATCAATGCCAGTCGCCAATTCAGATAGAGCATCATGCCCGCCGCCGCGATCATCTTGAGCAAATCGGCCACGATAACGAAAAAGCCCTGGCTAAAAATCTCACCGATTCGCTGCATATCGGCCACTGCGCGGGTAACCAAAACACCGAGGGACGAATTATCGAAGTATTTCATACGAAAGCCCAGCATGTGTTTGAAAAGGTTGATCCGAACATCCTTAATGACCGACTCGCCCAACCAGTTGGCGTAATAGTTGAACAGCAATTGACTGATTACCTGCGCCAATAGAACGACCAGCATGATAACGGACAGGTTCAATAGCTTCTCCCCATCGGCCACCACGATGGCCTCATCGACGATTATCCGCAGAATATAGGGCCCGATGGCCGCAAAGACCGACAAGAGTATGGCGGCCAAGGCAACCCCGTAAAAGGTAAGCCTGTACGGGCGTGTATGCGCCAATAGGCGTCTGAAAAGTCGAATGTCAAATGCTTTTCCGGAATTTTTATCCATCTTTTCCAGTTATCTTTTCGGGGTATAGAACAGAGGTCAAATATAACCCTTTTGCAGGTACCGAAGGACCGGCCATACGGCGGTCCCTGCTATTTATGACCGATTTAACATGGCCCACATCCGTTTTTCCCGTTCCGACCTCCAGCAGGGTTCCGACCACGGCACGGACCATATTCCTCAAAAACCGGTCCGCGCTTATTGTAAATACCCAACGATCTTCCCGGACTTCCCAAAAGGCCCTTCTTATGTTGCACAAATAGGTTTTTACGTCGGTATTGGATTTGGAGAAACACTCGAAATCTTCGTACTGCATCAAAACCGATGCCGCTTCGTTCATCGCTGCGATGTTTAACGGACGCTTAACGAGATGGGCAAAATCGGAATAGAAAGGATTTTTTTTCCGTACCACCCAGTATTCATAGGTACGTTCCAATGCATCGAAACGGGCATGGGCCTCTTCGGGTACCTTAAAAAGGGAACAAAGGGCTATATCTTCGGGCAAAAAGGCGTTCAACCGGTAAACGACATTTTCGATATTTTCGATTTCATCGCAATCAAAATGGGCGAACATTTGTTTGGCATGTACCCCCGCATCGGTCCTCCCCGCACCGACCAAGGCTATAGGGCGCCTAAAAAACGTGGAAAACGTTTCTTCCAACACCTGCTGTACGGTAAGGGCATTGGGTTGGTTCTGCCAGCCGTGGTACCGCTTACCGAAGTATGAAAACTCAACGAAATATCTCAATCGTAAACCTTAGTTTTGTAATGCCCAAAGATAACCCTCTTTGGCCAAAAACGAATTCGAAATAAAGAAAAGGCGGCCTTATCGCACGTAGGCGATAGCCATAAGCCTTAGCCATGGTGCCATTTTTGTATTCCGCATAATACGTAATCGTTAGTATGACCAAAATATTGTTGCTTTCCGACACCCACTCCCATATCGATGAAGCCATACTCAAATACGCCCGCCAAGCCGATGAGATTTGGCATGCGGGCGACATAGGAGACCTCGCCGTAACCGACGCCCTGGGCAAGATAAAGCCCTTGCGTGCGGTCTATGGCAATATCGACGACCATATCATTCAAAAGGAATTCCCCTTGAACGACCGCTTTTATTGCGAGGGGGTCGATGTACTGATGACCCACATTGGCGGATACCCTCCCAAGTACAATTCGAGAACCCGAAAAGAAATACAGGAAAACCCGCCAAAATTATTCATCTGTGGGCATTCGCATATTTTAAAGGTGATGATGGACAAGAAGCTCAAGGTGCTCCACATGAACCCCGGTGCTTGCGGGAAGCACGGCTTCCATCAGGTAAGGACCATGTTGCGGTTTGTCATTGACGGCGACGACATCAGGGATTTAGAGGTTATCGAACTCGGCAAGCGCTAGAGGCTACCCTTCCCTCCACGGCCAACCATTATTTGAAACGTAGGAATAGGGGCGCCCAAGTGGCCACGGGTGGGTACAAAACGCAAAAAACCCGGACACTACCCCGGGTTTAACGCACTAATACTACTAAGATGTTAGGTTTAACGCAAACGATCAACAGATTTTACAAGATCTTCATCCTTTTTGATTGCCCTGTTGGCCAGGACTAGAAAAACGATAGAAATTACAGGAATCAGCATCCCAATACCCTTCTCCGAGACCGAGGTCCCTCCAGATAAATTTAGCGATCGGTAAACGAAAAATCCTAGTAAAAAAAGGTTCAATAACAGGTTCAGCCTGTTCAATATAAATTGGTTCTTTCTATTTTTAAACAACAAAATGGCTATCATGGCCAACACCGCCGAGGCATAAAAAACGATAGACACTAAAATTTCATTTGTAGCGTAAATTTCGTTTCCCTTGGCATCTGACCAAAGGTTTACCCAAAACGGCAAAAGGCCCGAAATTAGTACAACTATCAACAAATAAACGGTCTGTATCCTCTGAATCATTGCAAAATGGCATAATCAGTGGCAAAAATAAGGGTCTTTTTGCAAAAAAGCAGTGTTGTTTTGAAAATAATTTGTAATATTGTCGCGTTATTAGTTATAGCACTTACCTGAAGGAACATCTGTTCCGAGTAATACCCACATAACGATACACTTCTTACTATTATACATAGACTTATAATTTATACCATACTTAATGTTTGAGATTTCAGATTTAAAAGCAAAAAAGCTGCCTGAACTTCAGGAAATTGCCAAGGGCCTTAACGTACCCAAATACAAGTCCCTTAAAAAATTGGACTTGGTATACCAAATTCTTGATGTACAAGCCTCCAACCCCAAGGTAGTCGCCGAGGTAGCCGGAACGAAGAGCGAAGAAAAAAGCCAGGAAAAACCCAAAACCCGAGCTCCGAGAAAAAGAACTACCACAGCGAGCAAGAAAGCGGAAGCACCTTCACCCTCACCCGCACCCGAACCTTCGGTACCGACGCCCACAGAGCCCGAGAAAAAAGAAAGCGAACAGAAAAAACCCAGGCCACGCCCCCAAAACAGCGCCAATACGGCCAAGAAAGAACAAAAGGGCAATCAGGCCCAAAACCAAGGCCACAAGAGTCAGAACAACAACCAAAACAACAGTCAAAACAAGAGCCACAGGCACCAAAAAAACGGGCACGACAAGAGCAATTTTGACAAAGACCTCAAAAACCGCTACAAGGAACCCGAGTACGAATTTGACAGTATCATAGAAAGCGAAGGGGTACTCGACATAATGCAGGACGGATACGGTTTTCTCCGCTCTTCCGACTACAACTATCTGTCGTCACCGGATGACATATACGTTTCCCAATCGCAAATTCGCTTGTTCGGACTAAAGACCGGGGATACGGTACTAGGAAACGTCCGCCCGCCGAAGGAAGGCGAGAAGTATTTTCCGTTGATCAAGGTCAACAAAATAAACGGCATAGACCCCCAAGTGGTCCGCGACCGCGTTTCGTTCGAGCATTTAACGCCACTTTTTCCCCAAGAAAAGTTCAACCTTGCCGATAAGCAAAGCAATATATCTACACGTATCATCGATTTGTTCTCCCCGATCGGGAAAGGACAGAGGGGGATGATCGTATCGCAGCCCAAAACGGGTAAAACCATGCTATTGAAGGCCGTGGCAAATGCCATTGCGGCCAACCACCCCGAGGTTTACCAGATCATCCTATTGATCGATGAACGCCCCGAGGAGGTTACCGATATGCAGCGCAACGTACGTGGCGAAGTGGTGGCCTCTACCTTTGACAAGGAGGCATCGGAGCACGTTCGAGTGGCCAATATCGTTCTTGAAAAGGCAAAACGACTCGTCGAGTGCGGCCACGATGTGGTCATCCTATTGGATTCGATAACCCGTTTGGCCAGGGCGTACAACACCGTACAGCCCGCCTCCGGAAAAGTATTGAGCGGGGGTGTAGACGCCAATGCCCTTCACAAACCGAAACGCTTCTTCGGAGCGGCACGGAACATCGAGGATGGCGGATCGCTTTCGATCATTGCCACGGCCTTGACCGAGACGGGATCCAAAATGGACGAGGTCATCTTTGAAGAATTCAAGGGTACGGGCAATATGGAGCTTCAACTAGACCGTAAGATATCCAACCGAAGAATATTCCCCGCCATCGACCTTACGTCGTCCAGCACACGAAGGGACGATCTTTTACTGGACGAAAACACGATCCAACGCATGTGGATACTTCGCAAATACCTGGCGGACATGAACCCGGTAGAAGCCATGGAGTTTATAGAACAGCGCATAAAACAAACCAAGAACAACGAAGAGTTTTTGCTTACGATGAACCAGTAAGCCATTATAAAACGATGATATAAATCCCGAAATCCAGTTGCCCTGGATTTCGGGATTTTTTTGTTCCAGCCCCCTTCCCTAGCCTTCTTCCAACCAAAGCCCCCGATCCACCGGAAACAATGAATTTTTGGCAAAAAAGGTGAAATATCCGTATTTTCAAATATCTTTATAGGGCAAAAACCTTAGACCCCCGAATTTTGCGTGTTGAAAACAAGTAGAAATTAAATCACTTATGACATGAAAAATTCAAATCAATCGGCGTTTAAAACGCCCCTCGTCCTTTTTCTTTTCCTGACCATTATGAGCTGCAATAAAGAAAAACGGGAGACGGTTCGGGTCGAAGAACCCAAAAAAATGATCATCCCCATTGACGAGGCCAAAGAACTTTACGACACCTACGGCAAAAGACGGGTGGGACTGATAAGGAACTACGAAGACTCGTTGAACAGGCCCAAAGGCTATGACGACCGGCAACAAGACGGACAAAAGGCCCAAGAATCCTCGCCCGAGGAAGCCGCTTCCTTTGTCCCCACTCGATATGTTGAGTTCGATTTCCAAGAACTCCAAAACTATATGAAGTTTATCGAACAAGAAGCGGGCGATGCCCATGTCGATATTACCAATCTGCGTGTCTACCTGACCAATTATCCCAATAAGAAAGAGTTCAAGGACGGGAGAAAGGTCAAAAATCCGAGGAGGAACAGTGTTATGATGGTTCCCACGGTCAAAAGAGGGGATAAGGACTTCGCCTTTTATACCGCCGACGACTCCAAAGACGGCCGTAGAAAAGCCTTTTTGCTCAATGAAGACCTGGAAGACACAGGCGAGGCGGTAGGCGGAGGCGAAAAGGAAAAAGCATCCTTGATTCCCACCAGCATGCCCAAGCCCCTGAAGGCCCCATTGCCCGCCATAAACCAACAAAGCCTTTACGGCAACGAAGGCGGACTTAGGCCTCCCTCATAAAAATCAAAGCCAGCCCCTTAATCCCACAAATAGCCAATATTTGATTAATGAAGCTTAGCCTAGATGTATTTTTAGAGAACTCTTTTGTACCTATCTATGGCATTACATTGGTTGTCGCCATGGTCAGGTACCCAAAATATTTTGACACTTCGTTAAGGTATTTTCCCATCCTATTGCTCTATACGTTTTTGAACGATCTTTTGGGCGACCTGATCTATAGATACGACTCTTTTAGCTTGGCCTTCAACGATCTATACAACGATTATTATTTCGTCATCTACAACATTTACAACATCGTCTTCTTTCTATATTTTCTCTACCTATTTAGAAATTATATAGAAAGTAGACGATTTAGAAAATGGATAAAACATGCGGCCCTGGTTTTTTTGATCGTGTCGCTTATCAATCCCTTTTTTCAAGATTTTTTTCTAGAATACCAGTACCTGACCTTTTTTGTGGGTTCCATTTTCATTATTATCTGCATCAGTCGCTACCTCTATGAGGATTACAAAAACATCAAGGCCGGCCTAAAGACCATGAACGTCCTTTTCTTTATAGGCACGGGATTGTTGATTTACCATATCTGCTATTTGCCCATAAAGGCCATACGGTATTGCAATGGGATCATGGGACTTTTGGAGAACCCATGGCTCAGGCGTATACACCTGATATTGATCCTGATCATGTATTCCTTGATCATCATCGGTTTTTTACGAATGAAAAAACGCCTGATTCGATAAAAACAAATTAAAATAAACTAACTTAACGATCAGTTACCATAGAAAGCCAATACGCATGATTTTCCCCTTTTCAAATTAGACCCCTCTCGGCCCAATCCGCAACAAAATGCTGAGATCCATCTTGGAGCACTTGTTCTTGTTCATGTATGCCCTGGCCCTAATGGCATCGCTTTACCGCTACCCCAAATACTACGACACCCGGCTAAAATATCTGCCCATAGTCTTTTGCTATACGCTGCTCAATGAGGTGTTGGGATACATGACCGCCTACATGCCGCAGTTTGGCTTCTTCGACCGCGAGTCGATAGCCAACCGAAATATGGTCATTTACAACATCTACAATGTTATTTTCTATCTCTATTTTTTCTTTATTTACAAGCATCATATTCGGCAAAAGGCAAATCAAAGGGCCGTCGACTACGGCACGATGATCTTTATAGCGGTGGCCCTCTCCAATCCT
Organism: Pseudozobellia thermophila; assembly: GCF_900141855.1. Lineage (GTDB taxonomy): Bacteria > Bacteroidota > Bacteroidia > Flavobacteriales > Flavobacteriaceae > Pseudozobellia > Pseudozobellia thermophila. The sequence continues at coordinate 73,706 of NZ_FQYU01000003.1, read as the reverse complement.
TTTTTTCAAAACTTTCTCTTGAGCGCGCAAACGGCCACCTATGTAGTTGGAGGCATTTTTTTATTGGCATATATCTGCCTATACCTAAATGAACAAGCAAAACACGGCAATACAATCAGGTTGAAAAACCACTTACTGGTTTGGATAAGCCTTGGCCTGTTTATTTTTTACACGGGCTATTTGCCCATTAAGGTTTCGAGGTTCATTAATGCCATCGACGGAACAACGGAGGCCCCATATGTAAGACTGGTCCACTATGGCCTGATCATCGCCATGTACGCCGTAATAACCGTAGGTTTTGTCAAATTGAAAAAAAGGTTGCCCAGGTAACCATCCTGACAGTTTTGCCTGTCGTATTTGCAGCTTGCCCCCACGCAAGGGTTTTTCAAAATGGACTACCGCCGCATTTTCCATTGGACAAATCGCCATTATCGTTGCGCTCACCCCAAAAGAATAGATATTACCTATACCTATTTGTTTACAAGAACCAAACTCTATAGGACCTTTTGTCATTCCGCACGGTTCTTGTCGCCTATGGGGCAATAGATAATTTAAAATTAAAACAAATGAAAGTACTCGTAATTGGAGCGGGAAACATGGGACTAACGTACGCCAAGGCCATGTCGCGTTCAAAACAGCTTAAGAAGCGCAATGTCATGATCCTTGACAGCTCGCCCGAAAAAATCCTCTCCCTAAAAAAGAATTCGCAATTTGACGTCTTTGAAAACTTGGAAGACTGTCTTCCACAAGCCGATTTGGTGTTTATAGCCGTTAAACCCTACCACTCGAACGACCTATTTACCAAGATGAGGCCCCTGCTCAACAAGGGACAAATAGCGATAAGCATTATGGCCGGGGTCACTATCAAGACCATACAGAACGCTTTGGGCATCGAAAAGGTAGTAAGGGCCATGCCCAACCTACCCGCCCAAGTAGGCAAGGGACTTACTTCTTTTATCCCTTCCGGGGAGGTAAGCAGAATTGAACTTTTAACGGTGCAGAACTTACTTGATACCACAGGAAAATCGATTCGGGTAAGTTCGGAGAATTACATTGACGCCAGTACCGGAATTTCGGGTAGCGGACCTGCCTATGTATTTTATTTTATGCAAAGCATGATGGAAGCAGCATTAAAAATGGGCTTTTCCGCCAACGATTCAAAAGTCTTGGTAAGCCAGACCTTCGAAGGGGCTGTTGAACTTTTCAATCAATCGGACCTGTCACCCCTATCGTGGATGGACAAGGTTGCCTCAAAAGGAGGTACCACCAGGGCCGCCCTCGACTCAATGGAAAACAACAATGTTGACGAACTTATCAAAGAAGCCGCATATGCCGCTTTTGACAGGGCGGTCGAACTAGGAAAACAATAAATATGTACCAACAAAGAATAGTTGTAAAAGTGGGCACCAACGTAATGACCAACAAGGACAATAGGATCGTAAGGCCTATTCTCAAAAAATTGGTCAGACAAATAGCCGATTTGTATGAAGACAATGTAATGACCGTCTTGGTCTCCTCCGGATCCGTTATTGCCGGCATGGAAGTCCTTGGCGAAAGCCACATTGAAGACAAGACCATGAGACGGCAAGTGTATTCGTCGATAGGGCAACCCCGTATGATGAGGCTCTACTATAATATCTTTAGGGACTACGGGATGAAATGCGCCCAGGTTCTTGCCACAAAACGCGATTTCAATCCCGGGATCCACCGCGAAAACATGATCAGTTGCTATGAAGGCCTATTATCGGAAGGGGTTATTCCCATTGCAAATGAAGACGACGCCGTATCGGTAACCCATTCCATGTTTTCGGACAATGATGAATTGGCCAGTTTGGTCGCCGAACTGATAAAAGCGGATAAGCTGATCATCTTAACCGATATCGACGGACTGTATACGGGGCACCCCGACGACGACGACTCGGAAGTCATATCAAAGGTGGCCGTAAACGAAAATGTAGAGCAATATGTAAAACAAATTAAAAAGGGTGAAGCCGAAGGCCGTGGCGGCATGGGCTCCAAATTGAGCGTGGCCAAGCAGACCGCGGCCAAGAACATACCTACCTATATCGCCAATGGCAAAAAAGAGAATGTCATCATGGATATCGCAAGGGGCAAAAACGTAGGCACCCAGGTAACGGCATAAATCACATCGCAACATTAAAACAACAGCATGAAATTACTGGACACGAAAATTAAAAACAAGGTCTTGGAATCAATGATTTCCATTTTGGACAACGACCGGAACAAAATACTGGAGGCCAATAGAAAGGATTGCAGCCTTTTTTCCAAGGACGACCGGGCCATGTACGATCGCTTGGTGGTAGACAACAAAAAGATAGATGGCATGATCACATCCGTAAGGGAAGTAAGGTCACAAGAAGATCCTATTGCAAAGATCAAGTCTAAAAGAAGCTTGGAAAATGGCCTGCTCGTTGAAAACAGAACGGCACCTTTTGGAACCATTATGATCATCTATGAGTCCCGGCCGGATGTTACTGTAGAAGCCTCCGTACTGGCCTTTAAGGCCAATAACAAAATTCTTTTGAAAGGCGGCAAGGAAGCATTCAACAGCAACAAGGCATTGGAGGCCTGTTGGCACAAGGCCCTGAAGGAAAATGGGTTGGACACCCGATGGATACGGTTGCTTCACATGAACAGGGAGGAAACGCAAAGGTTTTTGAAAAGACCGCCCGAAAAATTGGATCTAATTGTACCCCGGGGCGGTGAAAGATTGATTTCCTTCACAAGGGAGCACGCCCAATGCGCCGTGCTGGTCAGTGGAAGGGGAAATAACTTTTTATATGTAGCTAGGGATGCCGATTGGGAAAGAAGCATTGCGGTTATCCTAAATGCCAAGACCCATAAAATATCGGCCTGTAACGCCTTGGATAAAATCTTGATCGATTCGGCCGTCCCCGGTTTTGAAGACAAACTAAAAGAGCTGTACAACACACTAAGGGCGAAAGGTGTTCTCGTCTATGTGGACAATAAGGTGGCCGATGTCTTACCAAACGCGGAAACAATTAAGGACGAAGCCATCTGGCACGAAGAATTCCTGGCCATGAAATGCTGCATAGGAAGCGTAGGAAGCCTCGACGAGGCCATTGAAAAGATAAATACCTTTTCGGGCGGGCATTCGTCTACCATAATGACCAAGGATAACGATAAGGCATTGAGGTTTATGGAACAGGTCGATTCCGCCGCCGTATACCATAATGCGTCCACGCGTTTTACGGACGGAGGGGCAATGGGGGTCGGTGCAGAATTGGCCATAAGCACGGACAAACTGCACCACAGGGGACCCCTAGGCCTGGAACAGTTGGTGACCAATAAATACTACGTATTTGGAAACGGACAGGTAAGGGTATAGCGATACCCCGCGCCCCATAGGCCATAAAAAAAGCCCCGGCGAAAATTTCACCGGGGCTTTTTTTTAACAACAATAACCTTATTACAAGGCAGCTACATGTTTAGCCAATTTGCTTTTTAAGTTAGCTGCTTTGTTATCGTGTATAATATTTCGCTTGGCCAACCTGTCGATCATACTAACCACACTGGGCAATAGGGCCTCAGCATCCTTCTTGTTCTCCTCCAAACGCAATTTTTTGATTGCATTACGAGTCGTTTTGTGCTGGTAACGGTTACGAAGACGAACCGCCTCGTTTCTTCTGATTCTTTTTAATGCTGACTTGTGATTTGCCATCTTACTTAACTTGTTATAATGTTTTTTTAAAAATCCTACTTCGCCAAACCTCTTCGAACTTCTTGTAGCCCGTAGGGGAATCGAACCCCTGTTACCAGGATGAAAACCTGGCGTCCTAACCCCTAGACGAACGGGCCAAAATGTAGGTTCCGAAACTAGACCGATAACGGCCCTATCAAAAACCCAAATGCACTAGTTAAAATTACTTTGTAGCCCGTAGGGGAATCGAACCCCTGTTACCAGGATGAAAACCTGGCGTCCTAACCCCTAGACGAACGGGCCATTGCTTTGTGCAATTGCGGATGCAAAAATACAATTATTTTTTACTATCGCAACAACTGATTATTCTTTTTTAATAAGCTTTTGCAAATAATACCCTTTTATTTGACGTTTTTCCCGTTACCATGCAGGTTCCGGCCTCATTTTTTCCATCTATGGGAATGCACCGTATGGTTGCCTTGGTCTCTTCCTTTATCCTGTTTTCGGTCTCCGGGGTCCCGTCCCAATGCGCGGAAATAAAGCCTCCCTTTTCTTCCAGCACGGTCTTAAACTCGTCATACGAATTTACTTCGGTAATATGCGATGCTTTAAAATCCAACGCTTTTTGGTAAATATTCTTCTGGATATCCTCCAACAGGAATTCGATTTTTTCCACCACCTTGTCCATAGGTACAATTTCTTTCTGCAAGGTATCGCGCCGTGCCACCTCATAGGTACCATTGGCCAAATCGCGTTGTCCGATGGCCAATCGTACGGGCACTCCCTTCAATTCATATTCATTGAATTTAAAGCCCGGCTTCTGGGTATCGCGATCGTCATATTTTACCGAAATCCCCTTGGCCCTGAGTTCCTTCACCAAAGGACCTACCTTTTCCGATATGGCATCGAGTTGCTCCAAGCCCTTGTAAATGGGAACTATTACCACTTGTATAGGGGCCAGTTTGGGAGGCAGTACCAATCCGTTATCGTCGCTATGGCTCATGATCAAGGCGCCCATCAATCGGGTAGAGACCCCCCACGAGGTGGCCCATACATATTCTTGTTTTCCTTCCTTGTTAGCGAACTTGACATCGAATGCCTTGGCAAAATTCTGGCCCAGAAAATGCGAGGTACCCGCCTGCAAGGCCTTTCCGTCTTGCATCAAGGCTTCTATACAATACGTTTCAACGGCCCCGGCAAATCGCTCGGTCTCCGTCTTCAGTCCCCTTATGACCGGCATGGCCATATGCTTTTCGGCAAACTCGGCATAAACGTTCATCATCTGCTCGGCTTCCTCGATGGCCTCCTCTTTCGTGGCGTGGGCGGTATGCCCTTCTTGCCACAGGAACTCGGCCGTGCGAAGAAAAAGACGGGTCCGCATTTCCCATCGTACCACATTGGCCCATTGGTTGATCAAAAGGGGCAAGTCGCGATACGACTGGATCCATCGACGATAGGTATCCCAAATGATGGTTTCGGAGGTCGGCCTTACGATCAGTTCCTCTTCCAACTTGGCATCAGGGTCTACGATAATCCCGCTTCCGTCATCGGCATTCTTTAACCGATAATGGGTCACCACCGCACATTCCTTGGCAAAGCCCTCGACATGGCTTGCTTCCTTGCTGAGATAGGACTTGGGGATAAACAACGGAAAATAGGCATTTTCATGACCCGTATCCTTAAACATTTTATCAAGTGCCGCTTGCATTTTTTCCCAAATGGCGAAACCATACGGCTTGATTACCATACAGCCCCGGACACCGGAATTTTCGGCCAAATCGGCACCTACCACTAATTCGTTATACCACTTGGAGTAGTCGTCCTTACGCTTGGTCAATTTTTTACCCATTCTCTGTAGTTTGGCACAAAACTTGTGTCTATGTTATCGAAATAATTGGGTAAAACTAGTTATTTTTACTATGTTCAACAATAAAAATTGCAACCATGATATATTCGTTACCCCTTCGAAAATTGCGCGCACTTGCCTTTATCGGTCTTTCGGGACTGCTATTGGCGTCTTGCGGTTCGTACCAATCGGCCTCGTACTACGACAACGATGGTATTTACTCCAATGATTATCAAGTGGGTGCCGAGAGACCTGTACGGCCATCGCAAGAGAAAGAGGAAGAAAGTAGCGATGTCTACGCCAATTATTTCGGTCAACAGGCCGAACTACTTGAAGGGGAAATTTTTACCGATATCGACTCGTACAGCAGCGATTCGGTAGAAAACGATAGTATTCCCGAGGGCCAGTTGACCGACTACTACGACAACCAAAACGATTATTCGGGCTATGCCGCTTGGGGCGACAACAGTACCGATGTCAATATCCACATCCACGATTACAACTACGGCTGGGCCGGATGGGGCTGGGGTTCCCCTTGGCTTTACAGCGGCTGGGGCTGGGGCCCCTACTACGGTGGATGGGGCTACTACAGCCCTTGGCGCTATAGATACAGACCTTGGGGCTGGGGCGGTTATTACGGCTTCGGATACGCAGGATTGTACGGATATTATGGCTGGGGAGGCTATGGAACCTGGTACCCCCCCTATGGCTATAACCATTATAGATACGGCCGAAGAAACTATGCCTACAACAGTACGCGTAGGGGGTACACCAATGCCATGGCCGGAAGCAGTTCGCGTTATTCCCTGACAGCCAACAACCGGAACAGGGTAGCCACCTCCCGCTCTACCGGGACCACACGGACAGGCGTAAGCAGAACCGCCACCTCCAGAAGGTATAGCGGTACCAATACAACGACTTCAAGACGCACCGTAGGTGTCGACCAAAACCGTTCGTATAGGACCAGTAGAAGCAGTAGGGTTACGCCCAATTACAACAGCTCGTCGAGAAGCAGCTCTACCTATAGGAGCTCCACACCCCGAACCAGTACGTATCGAAGCAGCTCGGCCACCAGCCGAAGCAACACCTATAGAAGTTCGAGCTCAAGAAGTTCACAGAGCTACAGGAGCTCGACTCCCCGTACCAGTACTTACAGATCTTCGGGAAGCACCAGTAGGTCATCGAGCTATAGCCCCAGTAGAAGCAGCAGCTCAAGTAGATCAAGCGGGGGTGTTTCGAGATCGAGTTCTTCAAGTAGCAGAAGAAACTAATGCCCGAAACTATTGCAACCTATTTCTTATCACCTAAATATCTCGAAATGAAAAGAGTATTCACTTTCATGGGGCTATTGGCATGCTTTTTTTCAAATGGCCAAAACATTGACGATGTATTGCGTTACGGAACGGAGAACCTTCAGGGGTCCGCACGGTTTCAAGCAATGGGCGGTGCCTTCGGCGCACTGGGGGGCGACATGTCGTCGCTGAACATCAACCCGGCGGGGAGTTCCGTTTTCAACAACAGCCTACTTACCTTTTCCGCAACCTATTTTCACGAAAATTCGGATTCCGATTACCGAGGAAGCCTCAACAGCGCCGATTCAAATACCCTCGACATCAATCAGATCGGGGGAGCCTTGGTCTTTAAGAACAGCAACACCGACTCCAATTGGAGAAAATTCTCCGTAGCCGTCAACTACGACCTCGTCCAAAATTTTGAGGGCTTTTCCATTTCGGGCGGTCTGGGAACCGAAGGCATAGATAATTACTTCTTGGATTATGCCGACGGAATACCCCTTGAACCCCTCAAGTTACGGGCCAATGAAACCATAGGCAACGCTTATTTGGATATCGGGGCCACCAACGGCCTCGGCTATGCCGGCCAGCAGGCATTTTTAGGCTTTCAGGCAGGCATTATCGAACCCGTGGCGGACGAAAACGAGAATACGGCGTATTATTCCAATGCCTCATATAGCGAATTGAACCAAGATTTCCGTCAGACCGCAAGCGGTTACAACAGCAAGTTCGTGGTCAATGGTTCAACGCAGTATGGCGACAATCTTTATATGGGGGCCTCCTTGAACTTCCATACCGTTCTATACGATAGGCTGAACCGGTACAGGGAGGACTATTTTACGACCGATAACGAATTGCGGACCCTCTACTTCGACGAACTATTGCGCACCGAAGGCACCGGGTTCTCCTTTAGCGCAGGGGCCATTGCCAAGATCAACCACGCCATAAGATTGGGCGCCAGCTATCAATCACCTACATGGTATCGGCTTAGTGATTCGTTCTCGCAGGGCATCGATTCCAATTACCCGAACAAGGACGCCAGTTTTAGCTATCTTGGCCTAAACGATTTTAACCTGTTCGATTATCAAATAAAGACCCCTTCAAAACTTACGGGAAGCATTGCCGCGGTGTTCGGCCTAAACGGACTGCTCAGTTTCGATTATTCGTACCAAGACATGTCGAAAGCGGAGCTAAGACCCACCAGCGATGCGGCTTTTGCCGACGAAAACCTATATATCTCGGAAGCGCTCGGGGGCGTATCCTCCTTTAGGGTCGGTGGCGAATACAAGATAAAACGGGTCAGCTTACGGGGCGGATACAGGTTTGAACAAAGTCCCTATGCCGATGGTAACTACGTAGGCGACCTTACGGCCCTATCGGGAGGTATCGGCATCAACTTCGGCGCCAGTAAACTCGATTTGGCGGTCAACCGTTCAGAGCAGGATGTATTGCAGTACTTCTTCTCTACAGGTATTACCACACCAGCCGTATTGACCCAAGTGAACACCAATGTTACCTTGAGCTATACCCTCAACTTCTAGGCCCCTGTTTCGAAGAAGGAACGGGGTTTGACCGAAGGCGGGAAGCTTACCGTTTTAAGGAGAAATTGGCCTTGGTGTTTTTGGCGACCACAACACCGTTGTCGTCTTCTTGGTATTCGAGCCTGAACCAGTAATCGGACGAAGGCATGGCCTTTCCGTTGTAGGTACCGTCCCAGTCGGTTGTCGAATCCAATTGGGCCAAGAGCTTGCCATAACGGTCGAAAATAAAAACCACAGGGTTGTCCAACCTTTCGATTCCCTTAATGTTCCAGGTGTCGTTGACACCATCGGCATTGGGCGTAAAGAATTTGGGATAGCCCAACACCAAAAACTCTTCGGGTTCCGATGTGCCGCATCCGTTCTTATCGTTGATGACCACCGTATTGATGCCCGGGGGGACATCGTTAAACACGGGATCGTCTTGAAACTCCCCATCGTTGATGGCGTATTCGTAATCCCCATCACCATCGACAAAAACCTCGATATTGTTCCTATCGGGATCAAGGGACAGGTTGGAGTTCAACAATTCGACCCGATCCAATACGGGAGTACCGTAAAACGTAATCAGGATATCGTCGGTAACGGGATTATTGGGGTCACTGGTCGTAATTTCTACATAGTACCTTCCCGATTCGGGACTGGGCACTGTAAATTGGGTAGCCGACGGACCCGAGCCCAGGGTTTGGTCGATCGTACCGTCGTCGTCGTAGTCGACGGACCAGGCCACATTTACGATATCGGGTCCGGCGGGCGAGTTCAGTGCGCTTAAGACAATATCGGGGTCGCCCTCGCAGGCGGTGATGTCCAAGCCGAGAAACTCGTCCCTCAAGGTACAATCGAGGGCATTGTTCGGATCGGCATCCACGGCACTGCCCGTAAACGTGAGCATGAATTCTTCGGGCTCGTCATCAAAATTGGTGTTGAAATTATTAATAAGGATGTAGTACACCTCCCCGGGCAGCACATCTAAATATTCATCGTAGGTATTCAGGTTTTGCGTGGTCGAGGGCACGCCTACCTGCCCGTCTTCGGGGTTAACGCCCAAGCCGGTAAACCGGGTACCGTTTACTTCATAGTTACAACGGATCGGCTGTACCTCCCCCGAACTGATCGCACTGCAATCTACATCGGGCCCATAAACGGCAAAATCCCATTCAGCGGTAATAGTGCTAGAGCCCGGAACCGGTAAGGCTTCGATATCAAAACCTATTTGGCCGCCCGTACCCGCGCGAAACACATACCATGAAGTGTTGTTTTCAATATTGGCACTACTTACGCTCCCCTTTTCCAAACATCCGGTTTCCGTGATGACCTCGGGGTCGAAATCGTCGATAGACCCACCTCCGTCGGCCCGTCCTAAAATAGGGGCGTCGGCACATACCGGTATGGCGGTTCGACAGTCTGGGGAGTTTTGGGCGTGCATCCCCCATCCGAAGAGAAACGCACAACTTAGGGCAAATAGAAGTCGCATAAGATCTGAGGCTATGAATAGACTTGTACTTAATAACTCTATACGACCCAATTTAGTATGTTTTAACCTAAGAAATGAGCCGTTTATCGATGAAAAACAGCCCTCTGGATTGCCGTTCGTCGAAATTTACAAATTCAAAAAACAGATGGTCGCAGCTCCAAGACCGATCAGCGTTTTAGGGAGAAGTGGTTATTGATGTACTTGACGGTAAGGGTCTGGCCATCGTCGTCGGTGTAAGTAAGCTTGAACCAGTAATCGGTTTCCGGCAGAGGCTCGCCGTTGAACCGGCCGTCCCATCCCTGATCGACGGCGCCCAGTTGGGCCAACAGCTTGCCAAAACGATCGAAGATATGCACAACCGGTGCCTTCAGGGTCTCGATACCCTCGACATGCCAATAATCGTTGGCCCCATCCGCATTTGGCGTAAAGAACCTCGGAAAGCCGACTACCACTATTTCCTCGCTGACAGACCCACAACCCTCGGGATCATTTACGGTTACCGTATGTAGGCCGGGACTGACGCCGTAAAACTTGTTTCCCTCCTGAAAGGGACCATCGTCCAAACGAAACTCAAAAAGGCCCGTTTCATTGGCAACAACGGTTACCGTATTATTGTTTTGAAGGTCTTCTATCTGAATATCCAATATTTGGGGCGGGTTTGATCGGATTACCGTAACGGTTCGCGAATCACTGCACCCCAATCCGGACTGATTGTCCGTAGCGGTCAAGGTATATTCACCGGGTTCGCTTACGGTTATTGTGGGCGTGGTTTCACCGTTGTTCCACAGATAGGAAAAATCGGTATTGGGCCGATCCTCGCCAATGGTGGCCGTATGGGACCCGCACAAATACGCTTCCGTGGCAAATTCCGACAAGGGCGATGCCCCATTTATGAGTTGAAAACTTTGCGAAGCATCAAAACAACTAGGGTTGTCGACCGAACTTACCCGAATATAAAGGGTCTGCGCGCCCACTTCCATCGAGTATTGCCTGGGCAGGCTGTTCGCCCCGCTGACGGCATCGGAAAGGGAAAGGTGGTAGCTTACCATAAAATCGGCATCGCTTTGGGCACCCAATGCCTCGGTATCCTTCTGCGAAAGGTCGTACACGCCAAGCCCCGAGCAAGAAGCATCGTCCGAAACGGGATGGGCGACCGGAACGGGCGAAAAATGCACCTGTACATCACTGTAAATAGCGCCCATGGGCCTTACCACTTCAACGCGGTAGTTGGCCGAAGCGGCGACCTGCAAGGTAGCGTTGTTCTCACCACTGATCACTTGGTAACCATTGCCCGGATCCATATACCAATTATAGGCCGTAGCATCTTGGGTAGTAGCGTCCAATACAACGGTATCCCCTTCACAAGCCGATATCGGGGGCCCCAGAAGATTGTCGATTATCGAACAATCGAGGGCATCGTAGGGATTGGTCTCAAAGATATGCCCCGAGAATTGAATTGAAAACCCCGAATTGTTGTTGCTAAAATTGTTGATCAATAAATAGTAGTCTTCGCCCGGCTCCACTTGAAGCCACTCCTCATACTGTACGTTCGTCTCTTCGCCAGAGGGGTCTTCCCCTACCCCGATAAAGGAATTTTGATCTTGGTTATCGAAAAAATTGCATCGGACCGGTTCTCCCAAATTCTGGCAATCATCGCTTCTGTACAGGGCAAAGTCCCAATCCTCACTGGTATCCACGCCGATATTAAAGCCCAATTGGCCCGAGGCCCCTGTTCTAAAACGGTACCATGCAGAGTTCGATTCTATGGTTCCGTCTATGGCCTGTTCCAAACATCCGCTCGATTCGGCACCGCTAAAATCGTCGACCCCCAGACCATTGGTGCCGCCGTTAACAGGGGTATCGTCGCAAATACGAATGGCACTGGAACAATCTGCCGAAACCTGGGCCATGGCCCGGGAGACTCCAAGAATGGATATACAAAATAGAATAAGTTGACAACGGCGCATAGGTAGGTCCAACTTTAGGGAGGTATAAACTTAAGGCCAATCCAACCTTAACACCAAATTATGTTGTGTATGGCCCCATATGGCATATAAAGTGCCATATAATGTATATCTTTGCTGTCCGTTTTGTTTCAGGTCGCCCTCGAAGTGGCAAGGGATCGTTTTACCGGACGTAACTTCGTTGTACTAAACGACTTGGGGCGGAAAAGAATTCAGCAGATGAAAATTGACAGTACTTTGGATAAGCAATTTGAAGAGATGGGAAACGACCACGTTTCCACATCGGAAGACACTCCCTTACGAAGTGATGCCTTTGTTTTGAGTGATAAGGAAAAAATCGAGCGGATACAGGAGAATATCAGGGAGGTTATGCTTACCCTTGGCCTTGACCTTGATGACGATAGCCTCAAGGGAACCCCCAACCGGGTGGCGAAGATGTTCGTAAACGAAATTTTTGGCGGACTACATCCTGACCGAAAACCAAAATCATCGACCTTTAGCAACAAATACAAATACGGGGAAATGTTGGTCGAGAAGAACATTACCCTGTATTCGACCTGCGAACACCATTTATTGCCCATCGTGGGCAAGGCCCATATTGCCTATATCTCGAGCGGCAATGTGGTCGGCCTCTCCAAAATGAACCGTATTGTCGATTACTTTGCCAAAAGGCCCCAGGTACAGGAGCGCCTGACCATCCAGATCGTCAGGGAACTCCAACGGGTTTTAAAAACGGAGGATGTCGCCTGTGTCATCGATGCCAAACACCTTTGTGTAAACTCGCGGGGTATCCGCGATATCGATAGTAGCACGGTAACCGCCGAATATGGCGGCAAATTCAAGCAAGAGGCCGTGCGACGCGAATTTTTGGACTATATCAACATTGACACCAACTTCTAATCGTTTTTAGATTCAAATGCCACTTTACGAAAGCCAGGTTTTACGAATATACAACTCCCTTACCGGTAAAAAGGAAATTTTCAAACCCATAAACGAAGGGCATGTAGGCATGTATGTGTGCGGTCCGACCGTTTATAGCAATGTTCACTTGGGCAATTGCCGCACCTTTATGTCATTTGACATGATCTTTAGGTACCTGAGGCACTTGGGTTACAAGGTAAGGTATGTTCGCAATATAACCGATGCGGGGCATTTGGTCGACGATGCCGAGGATGGCGAGGATAAAATCGCCAAAAAGGCGCGTATAGAAAAGCTGGAACCCATGGAGGTGGTCCAGCGTTACACCCTAGATTTTCACAACATTCTCGAAAAGTTCAATTTTTTGCCCCCAAGTATCGAGCCCACCGCAACGGGGCATATTATCGAGCAAATCGAGATCATAAAGGATATTCTTGCCAAGGGCTATGCCTATGAGGTAAACGGTTCGGTCTATTTTGACGTGGCCACCTTCAACAAAGACCACGAGTACGGTAAACTGAGCGGTAGAAAGTTGGAGGATATGGTCGCCAATACCCGCGAACTTGCGGCCCAGGACGAAAAGAGAAACCCGCAAGACTTCGCCCTTTGGAAAAAAGCGGAGCCACAACATATTATGCGCTGGCCCTCCCCATGGGGAGACGGTTTCCCGGGTTGGCACTTGGAATGTACGGCCATGAGCACCAAATACCTTGGCGAGACCTTTGATATCCATGGAGGCGGAATGGACCTCAAATTTCCGCACCACGAATGTGAAATAGCACAGGCCGAAGCAAGCTACGGCCAGCCCCCCGTAAAATACTGGATGCACGCCAATATGCTTACCCTCAACGGCAAGAAAATGGCCAAGTCGACCGGCAACAACATTCTGCCGGGAGAGATCTTTACCGGGGAAAACGATATCTTGAGCAAGGCCTTCGCCCCTTCCGTAGTCCGGTTTTTTATGATGCAGGCGCACTACACCAGCATACTCGACCTTAGCAACGATGCCCTATTGGCCTCTGAAAAAGGTTTCAATAGGCTAATGGACGCCTATAACGCGCTGAAAAATTTGAACACCGGCACTACCAGCGACTTCAACGTAAATGAATGGAAGCAGAAATGCTACGATGCGATGAACGACGATTTCAATACGCCGATACTTATCGCCCATCTGTTCGACGCCGTCAAGCATATCAATCTTATAAAGGAAGGAAAGGAACAGATAACCGAAGTCGACAAGACCTTGTTGCTGGAGGCCCTGAACAGTTTTGTTTTCGATATTTTGGGACTTGAACAAAATGCGGGCACAAGTCAAGATACCGAAAAGCTGTCCCAGGTCGTGCAACTGCTTATCGATATGCGCAAGGAAGCCCGCGACAACAAAGACTTTGCCACCTCTGACAAAATACGCGATCAGTTGGCCGAAATGGGCATCCAACTTAAGGACGGCAAAGACGGAACGACGTTCAGTATCCAATAGCCCATGGCCATGGGCTACGGCCCATCCCTTTAAATCGATAAAAAAGAAGGTGAAAAAAATATTGATAGCCCCGTTCGTATTCTTGGTGAGGTTTTACCAACTTGCCATCTCTCCCTATACCCCCGCTACGTGCCGCTATTCGCCCACCTGTTCGCAATATACCCTGGAAGCCTTGAAGAAACACGGGCTGTTCAAAGGCGGGTGGTTGTCCATCAAGAGAATTCTAAGCTGTAACCCTTGGGGAGGCAAGGGATACGATCCGGTACCCTAATTTTTTCGCCCCTGGTTTGGAGGCAGCCCAAGAAAGGCCCAAGGCATTTTTTTCGCACACATAAAGCCCAAAACTTTACGCAAGCCCTAAGCGAAATTCTTATCTTAGCGAACCAAAACCAAATACATGCATTATTTAGGTATTATCTGGAATCCGAACGAAACGCTCTTTTCCCTGGGGCCCCTACAAATCAAGTATTACAATCTTTTATGGATCATTGCCTTTGGCATGGGGTGGTTTTTGATGAAGCGGATTTTCACCAATGAGAAAAAAACGGTCGAACAGCTCGATTCGTTGTTCATCCATACCGTCTTGGCCACCATGTTGGGCGCCCGGTTGGGACATGTTTTCTTTTACGACTGGCCCTACTACAAAAATCACTTGTTGGAAATATTACTGCCTATCAGGGAGAGCGCCAACGGTACGCTTCTCGGCTTTATAAACGGCTATGAGTTTACCGGGTTTACCGGGCTTGCGAGCCACGGGGCCATCATCGGGGTGCTGATCGGCACCTACCTGTACGCCAAAAAATATCCCGATATGAAACCCTTATGGCTGTTGGACCGTATGGTGGTCCCGTTTGCCATCGGCGCTTTCTGTGTAAGACTGGGCAATTTTTTCAATTCGGAGATCAACGGTAAGGTTACCGATGAGTCGTTTATATTCGCCACCAAATTTATCCGCGACTCAGACGACATGCACCCGTCAAAAGCCTTGAACATTACCAAGGAAAAGACGGTCAATGCCGCATATAACGCCATTGAGAACAATCCTAAGTTCGCCGAATACCTAGACCAGATACCTTACCGCCACCCGGCACAGCTTTACGAAGGCGTTGCCTATATTTTTGTATTCGCCATTTTGTATTACCTCTATTGGAAGACGGACAAGAAAGACAGAACCGGTTACCTGTTCGGTGTTTTCTTGGTGTTGCTTTGGACCATCCGTTTCTTTGTCGAGTACGTCAAGAAAAGCCAAGGCGGATTCGAAGAGTCGCTCGGCCTATTATCTACCGGCCAGTGGTTGAGCATCCCCTTTATCTTGGTCGGCCTTTATTTTATGTTCCGACCGCAAAAATCGTAATTCAACCGAAGGGACACTTACACGGCCCCTTCCCATAATCTATTTAGGAAATGAGATCTCTTTTCGTATTGTTGATGCTGTGTATCGGTGTCAGCACCTTTCAATCATGCAAGAACGAACCCAAAAAGGTGGTCAAGACAGAAAAAGTAGTCTTTAAAAAGGAAGGCGAGCTACAAATTTTCAAAAAAGACACCGATTCCCTTCTAACGGAACTCGACATTGAGATCGCGGATTCGGAATACGAGACCCAGACCGGACTCATGTACCGCAACGGCATGGAAGACCACCAAGGGATGCTCTTCGTTTTTCCCGATATATCCATGCGTTCGTTTTACATGAAAAATACCGAGTTTCCCCTGGACCTGATCTTTATAAAGGACGATAGGACCATAGGCAGTTTTCAGGAAGACGCGCAACCTTTCGACGAATCGGGCCTTTCTTCAAAAGTACCCGTTAGATTCGTACTTGAGGTAAACGCAGGTTTGGTGGCCCAATGGGGCCTGCAGATTGGCGATAGTATCGCATACCAAAAGCAATAAGTCTTGGATCCCTTGCTCATGGACGGACAGGAAACGGAACGTTTGGTGTTCAGAAAAGTGCGTAGATCGGACTTTGACAGTTGGCTGCCCTTTCACGAAGACCCGCGCAGCTCGCAATATTGGAAGGGACTCCCCAAAGACCCCAAGGAAGCCTGCCAACAGCAGTTGAACAGGGTTTTTGAACGCTACGAAAACCATTTAGGGGGCATGAACGCCCTAAGTTCAAAAGCAAGCGGTAGGCTTATAGGCCTGGCCGGCCTGCTTGTGCAACACGTGGACGGCAGGGAAGAACTGGAAATCGCATATTCCATCCTACCCGAATACTGGTAACAAGGCTATGCTTCGGAAGCCGCCCGGCGAGGCAAGACCTATGCCACAAAGCATCAATTGCCCCCTTCTTTAACATCCATAATCCATGAAGCTAACCTACCATCTCAAAAAGTAGCGCTGAACAACGGTATGCACCTAGAGAAGACCACGACCTATAATACCAACCCCGTACATATTTTTAGAGTCTTTATATAAAACAAATACTTCTACTTTTAAGGGATAAATTGGAAGCACTCCATTCCTTCCATAAGCCTTCACTTATTCAAATAAGATTACTGAATATTATGAACAATAGAGATAGGTGAAGTAATCACAAATTCAATATCCAATAACTCCATCTTATCCAATAATCCTGCATTTGGCCCATAGCTTGAATCAAAAAAGTTCCTTGTTTATGCACGGTTGGAACGAATTGCATATCTTGTAGGACTTTCTTTTAAAAACACGTAAAGATATTGAAGTATTTTTTTAAATGAGCTAAAAGTTCCCCTACCATAAAATGAAGAAGTACCCGAGTATCCTGGTCTGCTGTTTTAGTCTTTTTTTGGTTATTCTTGCCTGTACCAAGGAGGTAGGGCTTATCACAGAGGTGAAGTTCGAACTCATGGAAGAGCATACCCGTGAAGGCTATGTGAACCAGGGCCTCCCAACGACCTTTACGATTGTACCGGAAGAAGTTCTGGAGAACTACGAGTACAGCATCACCTATGAGGTGTTGGACGGCGCCGGTTATTTTGAAGATATGGAGGGCAACCGCCTTGATGGTGATAAGGGCCATGCCGTAGCAACAGACCTCACCGTACCACTTTTGTACATGGGTTCCGAAACGGGCGAGCACCGAATAAAGATTACGGGGGCCGATAATTTTGGCCTATCGGACGAGATTGAGGTAACCTACGAACTTAGCGATGTACCGGCAGTTTGGGAAGCCTCGAGCGAATTCTCGGAAATAGAACTGGAAAAGCCCGTGGAGCTTTCCCTTCTATTCGAAGCCAATGATGCTGCGGAGGATATCGATTATGAAGCGGCGTACGGATTCGCTTCCGGTTCCGGGAGCCTCGGACCTTCGGAGGAGAACGGTTACGCCCCAAAGGGGGAATACGGCCCTATCGTTCCCGGCACCTATCCGCTTGTCTTCACGCCTTCGGAGATAGGCCCTCAACAACTGGTCTTTACCCTGCGCGACAGCAACGGACAGGAAATCGAGGCCGGTGTGGACTTCAATGTGGTGGATTTTATAGAGGTGATATCGATAACCCTTTCGAGCCAGGATACGATCAAGATGAAGCTCGGGGACGAGATACCCCCTGCATTCACCTTCGACCCGCCCAATGCTACCGATCAGGAAGTAACAGTAGTTTCCAGTGACCCCGATGTGGTTTTCATTGACGAGAACAATGTCTGTATCGCCGTAGGATTGGGAACGGCAGTGGTTACCGTAACCTCCATTTCCAATCCTGATGCCAGGGATACGGTCACCGTAGAGGTGATTCCCCCGGACAGGGTCCCGGTAACGGGCATTTCCGTTTCACAGGCAGCCCCCGGTGCCACGGGAGCGCAGCGCCAACTGGTGGCAACTGTCCTTCCCGAGAACGCCACGGATCCCAGCGTGACCTGGTCCTCCGGCGACGATACCATAGCGACCGTGGACGGGAACGGTATCCTGACCGGTCTTTCCGCGGGAACGGTCACGATAACGGCCACCTCGGTCTCCGATCCAGAGATCAGCGGAAGCGTCCTTGTCGAAATCACGGAGGTATCGCTACAATCGGCGAATGATATAGAGACCTTTGCCCTGAACGGGCAGATAGAGACGGCAACGATAGATACGGAGGCACATACCGTTTCGGTGACCGTTCCCGAGGGCACGCCGCTGAACGTCGCCCCCGTAATGTTGACAGTATCGGAGGGCGCCACGGTGGCACCGGGCCTTTTACAGGTACGGGACTTCAATTCCCCCGTGCAATACACGGTCACCTCCGGCAACGGTACCGAACAGGTATGGACGGTAACGGCCAACGTACTGGCACTTCCCGTTGCGGGCGATGCCAACATCACGTCCTTTGCCCTTCCCGGCCAGAACAGTTCCGACATCGATACCGAGAACCATACGATAACCGTCAACGTAACCGACGGAACAAATCTTAACGTCGCACCTCAGGTATTGGAAATCTCCCCCGGGGCGACCGTGACACCGGCCATCGGCCAGGTCCAGGACTTCTCTGGGGCCGTTACCTATACGGTAAGTCCAGAGACGGGAACGCCACAGATATGGACCGTAAACGTGACCGTATCCCAGTCCACGGGGAGCGACCAGAACGCGATAACGGGCTTTGCGCTGCCCGTTCAGAACAGTGTGGCCATAAACGATGTGAACCATACCATAACGGTGAACGTACCGAACGGAACGGACCTGAACGTAGTTCCCTCCCAATTAGATATTTCCACTGGGGCCAACATCGAACCCGGCCCGGCCTCGCAACAGGATTTCAGCCAGCCCGTGAACTATACGGTGACCGCCGAGAACGGTAACCCACAGGTCTGGACCGTGAACGTTGTCACAGAAACCAGCAGCGAAAAATCAATTGACAGTTTTGTGATCAACGGAATATCCGGAACGATCAACGGCACGGATATATCGGTGACCCTGCCTTTTGGAACGGATGTAACGGCGTTGTCTCCTGAAATTGATTTTTTTGGACAATCCGTGGCTCCCTCACCGGGAACACCTACAGACTTTACGAACGACGTGGTCTACACCGTTACCGCCGAGGATAACAGTACCCTGGACTATACCGTGAGCGTAACGATCGAAGCGAATACGAACACTGAGCCCGTAGTAGATGTTACCGGTATTACCGATATCACCTTACCGACAAATTCAGTAGACCTTGTGGGGAGTGCTACCGATGAGGATGGTACGATCGTGAACTACGCATGGACGCAGGATAGTGGTCCCGCTGCAACTATAACAGACCCGTCCTCTTCGGCCACCACGGCTACTGACCTTGTAGCTGGAAACTATGTGTTTAGGCTTACAGCCACTGACAACGACAATGACACCGGCAGCAATACCGTTGCATTTACCGTCAACGAAGCAGAGAACGTAGCTCCCGTTGCCGTTGATGATAATTTTACGGTAGCTGAATCCGGTAGTTTGAACAGGCTTGTTTTAACCAATGATATCGACGATGATGACCTAACAGTCCATTGGGTCGGGGGTAGCTCTGCTAATGTTGGACAATCTATTGGCGGTTCAGATGGCGGTCTGTTTACCATAACCGCCGGCGGAAACCTTACATTTGACACGAATGGCGAATTTGACGGTCTTAACGATGGTGATAGCCAGACAACAACTGTTCAATATAGGGCAACCGATGGAAACGCTAATTCCAATACGGCAACGGTTAGCGTAACGGTAACAGGTGTTGATGATCCAAATAATAATCCCACGGCGGTTATCGAGAGTAATACCGTAAGCGGTACAACACCACTTTCCGTAAATTTTAAAGGGGACCAATCTATTGATGACGATGGTTCCATAGTCTCATATAACTGGGATTTTGGGGAAAATAACCGAACCAGTACATTGGCAAATCCAACATACGAATATATAAGTCCTGGTGAATTCACTGTAACCCTAACTGTTACGGATGACGATGGTGCAACGGATTCCGAAACCGTAACGATAACTGTTAGCGAACCAGTGAATGAGCCACCAACGGCAGTAATTTCTACCAGTGCCACAAGTGGCACGACACCTCTAAGTGTTGATTTTACGGGACCAATCTATTGATAACGATGGTTCCATAGTCTCGTATTACTGGGATTTTGGGGAAAATAACCGAACCAGTACATTGGCAAATCCAACATATGAATATATAAGTCCTGGTGAATTCACTGTAACCCTAACTGTTACGGATGACGATGGTGCAACGGATTCCGAAACCGTAACGATAACTGTTAGTGAACCAGAGAATGAGCCACCAACGGCAGTAATTTCTACCAGTGCCACAAGTGGCACGACACCTCTAAGTGTTGATTTTACGGGGGACCAATCTATTGATAACGATGGTTCCATAGTCTCGTATTACTGGGATTTTGGGGAAAATAACCGAACCAGTACATTGGCAAATCCAACATATGAATATATAAGTCCTGGTGAATTCACTGTAACCCTAACTGTTACGGATGACGATGGTGCAACGGATTCCGATACTACAATTGTGAAAGTGAACAACCCAACTCCAAAGGCAACCTTTAGTAATGGCACATCAATTTCTTGTGAATCAAGCGGTATATCCGGTACGGTAACCATAGTTGGAGGACCAATGACTTTTAGGTTAGGCGCCTATGGTGGGTCAGGAGGAACTTCTATAACCGCTGTCATTGATGGAATCCAAATTTCTGTTACTGCCCCCCATGGACAGTCCGCTACCTCAAGTGACACTCAAGCCTTTCCTCCTGGACAATATAATTATACGGTAAGTGGTAGTTTTGCTGGTTGCAGCGGGAATGGCGGAAGTATCAGTGCTCACTAGATAGGCCATAAGGATGATTGTTTAGGCTTAACTTTTTGTAAAATACTTTTGCAGCTTAATTGAGAACAATGATGTCGAATAAGCAAATTTTCAAATAAATATTTTAATTATATTCATCCTCAATAATTACTATTAGAGAAAGCATCAAATTCCATCAATTCTACTAAACTTATATAATTCCAAATGTTTTGTTTTTCACAAATTGTCCACCGTTACGACACCTGCCATTTCCGATTTTTTAATTAAAAATGAAATTTGATATTTTGTACTTTCAAAATATGAGCTTCATTGTTACGACTGCTAAACAGGGTTGCAATGCAAAAGAACACCAACCTCATTACTATTTGATTTGTATAACAGATTTATCTTTTTTTTTAAAAAGCATCGTCAACGGAATCAGTAGACCAAACAACCTTTTACAAGGGCAATGAAGTTTATATTTATAAAATACATTTATGAGCAAAGCACACTGGGCCCTATTTGTCGACAACACATCGCGCAAAGACCTTCTTGTCGACGCCATACTGGAACAAAAAGCACCGGCGGGTTTTGAGGCCTTGAATGGCCTTAAGGGCTCCCTGTTTTCGAAACGCGTGCTTGAACGCTTTATCGACAAGGAGGATCGCCACGGCACCCGACTCATCAATTCGGATAGGGACCAAACCCTAAAATCGATGTCGAGCGGCGAACAAAAAAAAGCCCTGTTAAAACACCTGTTGGGCACGAAACCCGACTTCCTTATATTGGACAATCCGTTCGACAACCTCGATATAGGTAGCCAGGAAAAACTCAGGCACCAGCTGAAGGAGGTCTCGGAAGAGATAAGCATCGTTCAACTGGTCAGTAGAAAAACCGATGTATTGCCCTTTATCGATACCTTCGCCCGTTTGGAGGGGTCGCATATCCGTTTTTACAAAAACAAATCGGAAGCCCTTTCTTCTTCAAATGGGCAGGGTCTTATGGGAGAAGTTCCCCAAGCGCCCTACCGGTATGAAATTGAAGATGACGTTCTGATCCGATTGAACGACGTATGCGTGAAGTACGGTGAAAAACCCATTCTTCAAAACATCGACTGGACGATCAAAAAAGGGGAGTTTTGGGAACTTCGGGGAAACAACGGAAGTGGAAAAACGACGATTCTATCGATGATTACCGGAGACAACCCCAAGGGATACGGGCAAGACCTCCATATCTTCGGCCATAAAAAAGGAAGCGGTGAAAGTGTCTGGGAAATCAAGAAACTCATAGGCTACTTCACCCCCTCCATTACGGATAAGTTTACCGGGTACCACTCGGTAGAGCACATGGTCATTTCGGGCCTCACCGACTCGATCGGGCTTTACGTAAGGCCCACCGAGATCCAGTTGCGATTGGCCCAGGAATGGTTAAGGCTCATCGGCCTATGGGATGTCAAGGACGAACTCTTTCACGACCTTACCATGGGCCAAAAGCGCCTGGTCATGTGCGCCAGGGCCATGATCAAACATCCGCCCCTATTGATCCTTGATGAGCCCACAGCGGGCCTTGACGATGCCAGTGCCGCCCTTTTTGTCACCTTGGTCAACAAGTTCGCAAAGGAAAGCGATACCACCACCATATTCGTTTCGCACCGAAAGGAACCCGGTCTGGATCCCGATTTCGTCTACCAGCTCGAAATGGATACCGATGGCTCAAAGGGAAGGGTTCTTTGAAGCTCCCCGCCTTTATAGGAAGCAAATCGGAAAGCAAGTACGAAAAAAGGGCCGCTTACAAGTAAGCGGCCCTTTTGTTTGAGTTAGCAAATTGACTCTTAATACTATCTATACCGTCTCGGGCACCGTTTTGTTGCCCTTGGTCACACTCTTGTTCAAAGTATCGTACATTACCGGCGTTGCAATGAACAACGAAGAATAGGTACCGACTATGACCCCAATGATCATGGCGAACATAAAACCGCGTAGCGATTCACCGCCAAAGATAAAGATCGCCAAAAGAACGACCAAGGTGGTCATCGAGGTATTCAGGGTCCTGCTCAAGGTACTGTTCAGGGCGAGGTTGATGTTGACTCCCCCTTTCCATCCCTTCTCGGCGATTATCTCCCGAATACGGTCAAATACGACCACGGTATCGTTCAAGGAATATCCGATTACGGTCAGTATGGCCGCAATGAAGGCCTGATCGATTTCCATGTTGAAGGGCATGATGGTTCCGAATAGGGAAAAGATACCCAATACGATCATTATATCGTGAAAAACGGCGGCGACCGCACCAAGCGAAAACTGCCATTTACGGAAACGGAACAGGATGTAAAGAAAGACAACGGCCAAGGATCCCAAAATAGCCAAGAAGGCATTCTTCTTGATATCGTCGGCGATGGTAGGACCTACTTTTACCGATTGCAATATTCCGATGGAATCTTCCCCTCCGCCGGAAACAAAATCCTCCTTGCTCATACCGTCGGGAAGGTATTTTTGCAACGAAGTATACAGTTTGTCCTGTATCTCGTTGTCGACTTCCAATCCTTCGACATCCACTTTATAGGGCGTAGTGATCTTTATCTGGTTCGCCTCTCCGAAAGTCTTCACGTTGGTTCCGCTTCCGAAAACATTATTGAGTTCCGAAGCGATTTCCGAAGAGCTGACAGGCTGTTCGAAACGTACTTGGAAAGACCTCCCACCGACAAAGTCGACCCCTTGTTGAAGCCCCTTGGTCACCAGTGAAAAGATGCTGACCCCAACTAAAATTGCGGATAGGATATAGGCCATCTTGCGTTTCGACAGGAAGTCTACATTGATATTTTGAAAAAGGTTTTTGGTAATACCCGTAGAAAAGTCCAATCTTCTCGACTTTGCGCTCAAATACCAATCGACCAGGAGTCGGGTAATGAAAATGGCGGTAAACAAGGAAGTAACGATACCGATCAGCAAGGTAGTCGCGAAACCTTTGATCGGCCCCGAACCAAAAATAAACAGTATTATGGCCGTTAGCCCCGTAGTAATGTTCGCGTCCAAAATTGAGGAAAGCGCATTGCTGAAACCGTCGGCAATGGCCTGTGATTTTCCCTTGCCTTTGGCGATTTCCTCTTTAATACGTTCAAAAATAAGCACGTTGGCATCGACCGACATACCGATGGTCAATACAATACCGGCGATACCCGGAAGGGTAAGTACGGCCCCTAGGCTGGTCAACACCCCAAAAATCAGGAGAATGTTAAACAACAAGGCCATATCGGCAAATACCCCGGCCCGGCCGTAGTAGAATATCATCCAGGCCAGGACAATCAGCATGGCGATCAAAAAGGAGGTAAAGCCACTATCAATGGCTTCTTGCCCCAGGGATGGTCCCACAATGGTCGCTTGAATAATCTCGGCAGATGCGGGAAGTTTACCGGCACGGAGTACGTTGGCAATATCCTTGGTCTCGTTCACGGTAAAGTCGCCCGTAATTTCGGAACGTCCGCCGGAGATGGGTCCGGAAGACACCCCTGGTGCGGTATACACCTTATTATCGAGTACAATGGCGATACCCGTTCTGTTGTTGTAGGCATCACCCGTGAGTTCTTCCCATTCCTTGGCTCCCTTCGTATTCATGGTCATCGAAACCGCAGGCTTACCGCTCAGGTCAAAATCGTCGCGCGCATCGCTTACGACATCGCCACTGATCCTTGGCACGCCGTCCCTGTTCGATTTTAGGGCGAACAATTCGACTATTTCAGAATCTTCCGAAGGTCTTTCCCATAAAAACTTCACAAACTGCATGCTCGCGGGCAACAATCGGCGGATCTCCTTCATTCTCAAATAAGCACTGATTTCCGCGGTGTCTTTAACCGACGCCACACCAACGGCATAACTCGGTGCCCCCAATTGAAACTTGTCGAACAGCGGGTTGCGCTGACTGGCCAAATCCAGGGAATCTTGTGATACATCGGACAATAGGGAATCGAGTTCGGACTCTTCCTTGACCGGTTCTTCCTTCCCATCGGGCTCGATAAGGGTCTTCAGCTTTTCGTTTGCCTGAAAAAAGAAGGCCTGTAACTCGGGGTTGTTGGGCTGATAGGTTTCCCAGAACTCCAATTGGGCGGTACTCGACAATAGGTCCTGCGCACGGGCGATATCCCTTGCACCGGGCAATTCGACCAAAATCCGGCCCGAATTACCTTCGCGCTGAATGTTGGGTTGGGTAACCCCAAAACCATCGATACGCTCTCGAAGCACTTCGAAAGCCGATACAATCGATTCGTCGATCTTTCTTCGGATGATGGGTTTCACCTCATCATCGCTCATTTGAAAATTAACCTCGTCGCTCAGGCCCTTATTGGCAAAAATATCGGGCGATGCCAATTTGGTGTCGCCACTGATCTCGTCCCAAGCCTCGAAGAAAAGATCCACATAGGTATTGTCGCTATTTTTGGAAGCGGCGTCGGCATCGGCCAAAGCCTTGTTGAAAATAGGGTTTTTACTGTTGTTGGCCAGTCCTTTTAAGATATCCTTGACGGAAATCTGAAGGGTAACGTTGATCCCCCCTTTAAGGTCGAGCCCCTTGTTCAGCTCTTTTTTCTTCGCCTCGTTAAAGGTCGTATAACCAAGAATGGTATTATCTCCAATGGAATCCAGATACTGGGCTTCTAGGGCCTCGCGCTTGGCTATATAGTCTTCCTCCGTCTCGGGAATTCGGCTAATGGCGAATGCTTCTGCATCGTTTTCGGCCTTATTGACGATAAAGGTGTAGGAGAGTTGATAAATGCTCACCAACCCGAACAGAAGGGCGAAGAGCTTTATAAGTCCTTTATTTTGCATCGATTACAAGAATTTAATTGGTGCTTTTTCTAACAGCCTGCAAATATATGATTTTCCAGCAGCATTTAACAAGATATTTGGGAGTTATTATCAATCTCCACCAAACTTTAAATAGATGGACAAAGCCCCATTTTATAAAATTTTACTATTGTTCTTTAACAAATCTATAATAATCAAAGCGTCGACCCATCATTTTATCAACCCTTTGGCAAAAGGGTCGGAAACAGGGTTTACGGCCCGACCTATACCAAAAAAATCCGCCCGAAAGAACCGGGCGGATTTTCCATAAAACCATCGGGATGTATCAATTACAATTCCAACAAACCATTGGTTTTTCTGACACCCTGTGCACTTTCCTGCATTTTGGTCTTCTCGGCATCGCTAAGCGGAACATCCACTATCTTTTCGATACCGTCCTTTCCGAGGATTACCGGAACCCCGATGCAAATATCGTCCAGGCCGTATTCGCCTTCGAGCAGGGTAGAGCACGGGAAAATTTTCTTTTGGTCACAGGCGATGGCCTGAACCAATCCGGAAACGGCCGCTCCCGGGGCGTACCAGGCACTTGTTCCCAAAAGCTTGGTAAGTGTGGCACCACCGACCTTGGTATCTTCCGCAACTTGCTGCAATCGCTCTTCGGACAAGAATTCGGAAACCTTGATGCTATTTCGGGTCGCATGTGAGGTCAAGGGAACCATACCAACATCGCTATGCCCACCGATAACCATTCCATCAACGTCGGATATGGGTGCATCGAGGGCCTCGGCCAAACGATATTTAAAACGTGCACTATCCAAGGCCCCGCCCATACCTATGATCTTGTTTTTGGGCAAACCGGTGGTCTTATGCACCAAATAGGTCATCGTATCCATCGGATTGCTCACAACGATCACGATCACGTTCGGCGAATGCTCGATCAGGCTTGCCGATACCGTCTTCACTATGCCCGCATTGATTCCGATCAACTCTTCGCGGGTCATACCGGGTTTTCTAGGAATACCTGAAGTAATTACGGCAATATCGCTATTGGCCGTTTTGGAGTAATCGCCGGTGACCCCGGTGATCTTGGTATCGAAACCGTTCAAAGAGGCCGTCTGCATCAAATCCATCGCCTTTCCTTCGGCATAACCTTCCTTGATATCCAACAATACTACTTCCGAGGCAAAATTCTTTATGGCAATGTATTCGGCACAACTTGCACCGACCGCCCCTGCACCTACTACAGTAACTTTCATGTATACTTATTTTAAATGATTATTAAAGACCGATTTATCAACTCCCCAAACAAACCGAAACAACCCCGTACGAGGGTATAAAAGCCCGATTTTTAAAGGGTTTCCAAAAATAAACAATCTTACCAGAAAACCGGGCGAAAAACCCGGGAAATGAAATAAAATTTCCATTTGCCAAAAACATCGACGAACTACCCCATTGTTAAAAATTAACACCGTTCAACGAAGAAAAATGACAAATACCGTCATACGTCGAATTTTAGCAATACAGACTGAAAGAAGACCGTTCTAAAATCAAAAATAACCCCCAAATCAAAACCCTACAGCAATGAAAAAGGTCTTTTCATTTTTTGCCATAATAGCGATTGTCCTAGCCAGCAATTGTTCCAAAATACCGGAAAACAACGATGAAGTAATCGGCATATGGTCAAACGTCGATGTGCAACCCTCGAGCCTTACCGCCAAGGAACAGACCGTCAAACACGAGTGGATATTCAATGATGCCTACTTGGGAAGATACCACGAGAAGGTCAATGGTTCGATTACGTTCAAGACCGATTTTGAATGGAGTGCGGAGAACGATGTTTACACCATCAAGTACCCCGGAACGGATATGCAAGACCAAACCCTTTCATTGGTCAAGTCCGGCGAGGTAACCTCGCTTGCCGATACCGCTGGCCATACGGTGGCCATAAGAGAATAGAGTTTTCACTAGGTTCAAATACGCAAAAAAGCCGTAGTCGTAACGACTACGGCTTTTTATTTACCGTCGCTCTTCGCTATTTGCTCTCTTCGGCCGCGCCGTCCAAGCTGAACTCCGTATAGTCCAAAACATAGACCCCCAAAAGGCTCCACTTATACTTGTGGTCGGCATATTTGGCCCTGAAGGCCTCATTGTCCATAAACAAGCGTTCGAAATGCTCGTCGAAATTGCTTTTGGTCAACCATACGATCGACTCGCCTTTTTTTACATAGTACGATTTGGCGATACCGCCGGCCAGCTTTAACGAGCCCACGCCAATGCTCATCGTCTCTTTGGCAAAGGGGTCGGAAAAAACCTGAATGACCTGGCTGAACTTGGGGTTGACCACCTGCATCAAATACTCGGCAGGTTTCTTTTTGTTCTTCAAGGAAACCATTTGATTGGTATACATCGTATAGCCCTTGTTGATATGCTTTGCGGCATCCGTTTTGCCCCATTTGGTGGCATCGTTAAAATAACTGCCTTGCTTATCGAGTTGTTCGAGACCGGATGGCGCCATGTATAGATCGGCAATGTCGCTTGCCATGATCTCTACTTTTTTTTCTCCGTCGACACTGATCTTCAAGCGATAGATCTGGCCCTTTTTACGGTCGACATCCTTTATATCCCCTTCTAGCTTTGTGCCGTCCTTAAGGGTAACATAGGCCGGTTTTTTCCTTGAATAGGAAGTGTACGCGGGATCGAAGGCCGCTTGCTTTTCGCGTTCCTTTAGGTCGTCTTGCGCAAAACAGGTAACGGCCGTCATAAACAGCATTAGGGAAACTACTTTTACTTTCATACTAAATGATTTAGGGATTTGATTAAAATTGAATAGCCCTAAAATAGTTCGTCCGCCAAGGGGCGGACGAATTAATGTTGTGAAAGTAGCTGTTTCTATGCGTCAATGTTCGCATAGACGGCATTCTTCTCTATAAATTCCCTCCTTGGGGGTACTTCGTCGCCCATCAACATCGAGAAAACCCTGTCGGTTTCCGTGGCGTTGTCGATGGTAATCTGACGCAAGGTCCTGAACTCGGGGTTCATTGTCGTATCCCAAAGTTGTTCGGCGTTCATCTCACCCAGACCTTTGTAGCGCTGGATGCTTACACTGCCGTTGTAGCTTTTGGCTATTTCGTCGCGTTCCTCATCGGACCAGGCGTAACGTTTCTTCGACCCCTTTTTCACCAAGTACAGGGGCGGGGTGGCGATGTAAACATGGCCTCCCTCGATAAGTTCGCGCATATAGCGGAAAAAGAAGGTAAGGATCAAGGTTTCGATATGGCTACCATCGACGTCGGCATCACACATAATTACCACCTTATGATAGCGAAGCTTTTCCAAGTTCAGGGCCTTGCTATCGTCTTCGGTACCAATGGTAACACCAAGTGCGGTATAGATATTCTTGATTTCCTCGTTTTCGAAGACCTTGTGCTGCATGGCCTTCTCTACGTTAAGAATCTTACCCCTCAGGGGCAGAATGGCCTGAAACTTACGGTCGCGGCCCATTTTGGCCGTACCGCCCGCCGAATCACCCTCGACCAAAAACACCTCGCAAAGCGCCGGGTCTTGTTCGGAGCAATCGGACAATTTACCGGGCAGTCCGCCGATACTCATTACGGTCTTGCGCTGCACCATTTCCCTTGCCTTGGTCGCCGCATGCCGCGCTTGGGCGGCCAGGATTACCTTTTGCACGATAACCTTCGCGTCGTCGGGATTTTCCTCCAAATAATCGGTCAGCATTTCCGAAACGGATTGGCTTACCGCCGAAGACACTTCCCTGTTGCCCAGTTTGGTCTTCGTCTGGCCCTCAAATTGGGGCTCGGCCACTTTTACGGAGACGATTGCCGTTAGTCCCTCCCTAAAATCATCCCCTTGTATCTCGAACTTGAGCTTGTCCAACATTCCGGAAGCATCCGCATATTTCTTCAAGGTAGTGGTCAACCCACGTCTAAAGCCCGACAAGTGGGTACCTCCCTCATGGGTATTGATATTGTTGACGTACGAATGCAGGTTTTCGGTATAACTGGTGTTGTACATCATGGCCACTTCGACGGGAATACCGTTTTTCTCACCTTCCATGGAAATGACGTTCTGGATCAATGGCTCCCTGTTCCCGTCCAAAAACTTGACGAACTCCTTAAGCCCTTGGTCCGAATAAAAGGTTTCCGAGACGTACTCACCGTTTTCATCCTTTTGCCTCTTATCGGTAATGCTTATGGTCACCCCCTTGTTCAAAAAGGAAAGCTCCCTCATGCGATTGGCCAAGGTTTCGTAGCTATATTCGGTAGTTTGGGTAAAGATGGTATCATCGGGGCGAAAGGTGACTATCGTACCCGTTTCATCGGTTTCCCCGACACTCTTTACGGGGTATAGGGCCTTGCCCCTTTCGTACTCCTGTTCCCAAATTTTGCCATCGCGGTGCACCGTTGCCTTCAAGTGGTTGGAAAGGGCGTTCACACACGAGACCCCTACCCCGTGCAAACCACCGGATACCTTGTAGGAATCTTTGTCGAACTTGCCCCCGGCACCGATTTTGGTCATAACCACCTCAAGGGCCGAAACACCTTCCTTTTTATGCAAATCCACCGGAATACCACGACCATTGTCGCGGGTAGTGATGGAGTTATCTTCGTTGATCGTTACGCTTATCGTATCGCAATATCCCCCCATAGCTTCATCTATGGAGTTGTCCACTACTTCGTAGACCAAATGGTGCAGTCCCCGAACACCTACATCACCAATATACATTGAGGGACGCATGCGAACGTGTTCCATTCCCTCAAGGGCCTGGATACTGTCCGCCGAATATTTTTTCTTGTTTTCGTCTTTGTTATTCGCTTCTTCGCTCATAAAATTAACAGGTTGTTAGACTTAATTTTTGGCAATCTCGCAAATATACGGAATACCCCATAGAATATGGGGTTTTAGCCCCATAATAAGCCCTAAGTTATCAACAAAATTTGTGGAAAATTGAGCTAAGGGGAAACCGGGCAGCCCGCCCCTGCCGAATTCCTTGACAAAAGGGCAAAAACCTGGGGATACGCCCTCCCAAGCCCCAAAAAAAAGCCCTCCCCCTTGAAGGGGAAGGGCTTTTGTGAATTCTAGGATGATTGCCTTACGACTACTTCTCATAGGCATCGGCGTGCACCTTGGCCACTGCCCTGCCCGAAGGGTCGTTCATGTTTTTAAAGGCCTCGTCCCACTCCAGGGCGATCTGGGTACTACAGGCCACCGACGCTTCCTGGGGAACGCTCAAAGCGGCCGCATCGGAAGGGAAGTGCGATTCGAATATCGAACGGTAGTAGAACTCCTCTTTTGAGGTCGGTGTCTGTACCGGAAAGCGGAACTTGGCATTGGCCAATTGTTCGTCGGTCACCTCCTCGTTCACGATTTCCTTTAAGGTATCGATCCAACTGTACCCCACGCCATCGGAGAACTGTTCCTTCTGTCTCCAAACCACGCTTTCCGGCAAATAGTCTTCAAAAGCCTTCCGGACCACCCATTTTTCCATACGCTCACCGTTGATCATCTTGTCTTGCGGGTTGATGCGCATGGCCACGTCGATAAATTCCTTGTCCAAAAACGGAACACGACCTTCAATGCCCCAGGCGGCCAGGGACTTGTTGGCCCTCAAACAGTCGTACATGTGCAACTTGCTGAGCTTTCTTACGGTTTCTTCGTGAAATTCGCGGGCGTTGGGCGCCTTGTGAAAATACAGATAGCCACCAAAAAGCTCATCGGCCCCTTCGCCGGAAAGCACCATTTTGATTCCCATGGACTTAATGACACGGGCCATAAGGTACATGGGGGTCGAGGCACGTATGGTGGTAATATCGTAGGTTTCGAGGTTGTAGATAACATCCTTGATGGCATCCAACCCTTCTTGAATGGTAAATTTAATCTCGTGGTGCACGGTACCGATATGGTCCGCTACCTTTTGGGCCGCGGCCAGGTCGGGCGAGCCTTCGAGCCCGACGGAAAAAGAGTGGAGCTGGGGCCACCAAGCCTCCTTGGTATCACCCGATTCGATCCGCTTCTGTGCATATTTTTTTGCAATGGCCGATGTTACCGAAGAATCAAGGCCTCCCGACAGCAATACCCCATAGGGTACGTCGGACATGAGTTGACGGTGTACGGCGGCTTCAAGGGCTTCCCTGATTTCCCTGATACTGGTTTCGTTATCCTTTACCGCATCATACTCCATCCAATCCCTTGTATACCATCTCTTGAATTCCCCATCATCGCTATGCAGGTAGTGGCCCGGGGGAAAGAGTTCAATTTTGGTACAGGTACCTTCCAAGGCCTTCAATTCCGAAGCCACATAAAAAGTACCGTTTTGGTCCCAACCGATATACAGCGGAATAATACCCATGTGATCACGGGCAATGAAATATGAATCGTTCTCGACATCGTAGATGGCAAAACCAAAAATACCGTTCATCTCATCCAAAAAGTCCGCTCCTTTTTCTTGGTACAGCGCCAGAATAACTTCGCAGTCGGATTCCGTTTTAAAATTATACGTGCCCTCGAACTGTTTTCTCAGCTCCCTATGGTTATAGATTTCGCCATTGGCGGCCAAAACCAATTTATTGTCTTCACTGAACAAAGGTTGTTTTCCCGAAGCGGGATCGACGATGGCCAATCGTTCATGGGCCAAAATCGCCTTGTCGTCGGCATAGATTCCGCTCCAGTCCGGACCACGGTGCCGAACCTTCTTGGACATTTCGAGCAGTTGGGGCCTCAAAACCTCCGAACTTTCCTTTAAATCAAAGGCACATACAATTCCACACATAATAATCTATTGTTTGTAATTTGAAAGCAAAGGTGACATTATTATTTCAATTTAAAAATATAAAATGATTTTTAGTTATCAATTGACATTATTAAGTCGATATAAGCTTCTAAATATAATATTTACTCTTTTATTCGATTAAAATTCATTCGTTCTGTAAGAAGAGTTAATTTTGACGACTGTTAGCTAAGATTAAATCAAATACTAATTAGTTTTATTAAAAACAAAGTCACGATTATGAAAAAAGTATCTCTCATTGCCCTTACGGTGTTTGCCATGGTTTTTACCTCTGAGGTTATGGCGCAAAAATTCAGCGGCTTGGACAAGAGTCCTATGGACATGGCCTCCTACCCTGCCGATTACAAGGTGGCCAACAAGGCTGTTCGTGTTATTTACAGCAGGCCCCAATTAAAGGGAAGGTCCCTATCGGAACTTGCCCCAGCCGGAAAGGTTTGGAGAACCGGTGCGAACGAAGCCGCGGAAATCACCTTTTACACCGATGCCACTTTCGGTGGAAAATCGGTCAAGGCGGGCACCTATTCCCTTTTCACCATTCCCGGCGATAAGGAATGGACCATAATCTTGAACAAGAACCTCAACCAATGGGGAGCCTATAGTTACGATGAAAGTGCCGATGTGCTAAGGGTATCTGCCCCAAGCAGCACCAATGGCAGCTCGCTCGAAGAGTTCTCCATAGCGTTCAAGGAAGTTGACGGAGGCGCCGAATTGGCCATGGGATGGGACAAAACACGTGTTTTGGTGCCCATTACCTTTACAAAGATGTAGAACCGGCAATAAGCCTATTAAAAAGACCGCAGCCCTTCGGCTGCGGTCTTTTTTATTTGGAATACGCCCCAAAAGCTATTTCGAGACCCCTCCGATAAAGGTCCGCTCCACCTTTACGGTAGGTAGCTCTTCGGCCGGTACTTGCATGATATCCTTGTCATAGATCACAAAATCGGCGAACTTGCCCACTTCGATACTTCCTTTTTCGTCTTCCTCAAAGTTGGAATAGGCCGCCCATATCGTCATCCCCCTTAGTGCTTCCTCGCGCGACAAGGCCTCTTCCATATGAAATCCCCCTTCGGGATAGTGTTCCACATCTTGCCGTGCAATGGCCGCATAAAAAGTTAACAGGGGATTGACTTGCTCTACGGGAAAATCGGTGCCCAAGGCTATGATCCCGGCTTTTTCCAACAGGGTTTTATAGGCATAGGCCCCCTTCATCCGTTCTTCGCCCAACCTATCCCCGGCCCAGTACATATCGCTAGTGGCATGTGTGGGCTGCGCGGAAGGTATGATCCCGTTTCCGAAATAGTCAAAGTCGGGGGTATCGATAACCTGTGCATGCTCTACTTTCCACCGTCGGTCGGGCCTGCCTTTCAGCACCCTATCGTAGGTGCGAAGGACCACGGCGTTTGCCGAATCGCCAATTGCATGGGTATTCATCTGAAATTCGGTACGTGCCAATTTTTCGGCCAAGTCCCCTATCAGGTCAACAGGGGTGACCATGGCGCCATAATGGCCCGGTTTGTCGGAATAAGGCCGTTTTAGTACCGCCCCACGTGACCCCAAGGCCCCATCGGCGTACACCTTCACCGAGCGTACGTTCAAACGTTCGGTCTTATAGGGTTTGCGCTTTAGATAATACTTTAAGTTACTTTCCCACGCACCTATCATGGCATACACCCGGATGGACAGGTCTCCGGTCTGGTGAAGACTGTCGATGAGTTCTATAGTCGAACGATCAAGTCCCGCATCGTTCACTGTGGTAAGGCCATAGTCCAAACAAATACCTTCCGCATCCTTAAGGGCCTTAATTTGGTCGGCCCGATTTCCACTGGGGATTACGGCATAGACCATATCCATGGGATTATCGACCAATACACCTGTCAACTTTCCGTCTTGCTTAACGATTTCACCGCCTTCGACCTTGGTATCGACACCGATACCAGCCCGATCCAATGCCTTTTGGTTGACCAGGAGTGCGTGCCCATCGATTCGGCTCAAGGCTACCGGGGTATCGGGAAACAGGGAATCCAATTTATCCTTGGTCGGAAATTCCTTTACCTCCCAATCATTTTGGTCCCATCCTTCCCCTAGAATAAAATCACTCGGCCTGCTTTTCTGAAAGGCCTTGACTTTTTCGAGTACCTCATCATAGCTTTTGGTACCGGTCAAATCGACTACCTGTTGTTTTTGGCCCAATCCGTAAAAATGACAGTGGGCATCAATGAGTCCGGGCGTTATGGTCTTGCCTTGGGCATCAAGAACTTCGGCGGATGTATATTTTTCAAGGATTTCGTCGGTGGTTCCGGCTGCCACAAATTTGCCATCTTTTACGGCAAATGCCCCGGCCGTTGAAAAGTTTTCATCTACCGTGTAAACGGTGGCGTTGACGACGACCAAGTCGACCTTGTGCTTAGCATCCTTACAAGCGAAAAGCAAGAACATAAGCAAGGGAAGCATCTTTTTCATATAGAGCGGTGCTAGGCCACCTGAGGCCCTTGTCGACAAGGGCTCCGGCGACGGAAGTAAAAATAAATCGGTGAATTACGAAGGAAGTCCCTACAGTCGCTTGACCCGGCTCCCCTCAATAGTATAAGTCCCTTCCGACGACGAACTGGTACCCGTAAGCTTATCACCATCGGCCTTGAGCTTGACGGAAACCACGGTCCCCTCGATAGTAAGGTCAAAACTAACACTATTGCCTTCGATGGCCACGTTGAATCCCTTCAGCGAGCCTTCGGCCAAATGCACCTCAACCCCATAGCTCCCTTCTTCTTTCACGATCGCAATACTGCCCTTGCTGTATTCGGGCGGGGCGTTGTTTACCGTATACCGCCATACGCCCTCAAGTCCTTCCCCTACCTTGGCATCTTCATGCAGCGCCGGAAATTCACAACTATTTAAAGTGGGATGTACCATGGCCTGCAGGCCAAGGAGGGACGACCCTAGGACGATCAGCCCCAAAACCATTGCCTTTCTAATTCGTTTTTTCATCTTTTAAAGAGGTTTTAATGGATTAAAGATAAACTTTTTAAGGCATTGAAGGGCATTCTATTTTTTTGAACGGGAAGGGCGTGTGTCCTTTATCTTTACATAAATCAATTTTTTTCGACCCTTGTTGTCTTCACGACGCTCGACTTCGATTTGATCGATCGAACTGATCAGGGGGGTCAGTTTTTGAAAACCGTAATTTCGGGAGTCGA
This sequence comes from Pseudozobellia thermophila, assembly GCF_900141855.1. Taxonomy (GTDB): domain Bacteria; phylum Bacteroidota; class Bacteroidia; order Flavobacteriales; family Flavobacteriaceae; genus Pseudozobellia; species Pseudozobellia thermophila. Next base: position 37,995 of record NZ_FQYU01000003.1, on the reverse strand, counting down.
AATTGGGCTGCTTCTTTTGCAGGAGGCTGCCAACGTCGCCCAAGAAGGCCCAACCATCGTCATCGGCCACATCGTCTATGGTCGAGGTGATCAATTTGATGTCCTTGGCCGTTATCCTATCGACACTGTTCTTGGCTCCGGTTTTGCTCTTTGTGTCCTCCGCGGTGTCGTCCTCTTGCTTGTTCTTTAAGATTTCGATATAGATGAACTTGTCGCAGGCCACGATAAAGGGGTTGGGGGTTTTCTTTTCCCCTATCCCAAAAACCTGCATACCTGCCTCGCGCAAACGGGTGGCCAAGCGGGTAAAATCGCTGTCGCTGCTCACAATACAGAAACCGTTTACCTTGCCCGAATACAAGATATCCATGGCATCGATGATCATGGCCGAATCGGTGGCATTCTTGCCTTGGGTATACCCGTACTGTTGGATGGGGGTAATGGCATTTTCCAATAGGATGTTCTTCCACTTGCCTAATCGCGGATTCGTCCAATCGCCATAAATACGCTTGATCGTAGGGTTACCGTACTTGGCTATTTCCTCCATCATTTCCTTAACATACGCAGATGGAATATTGTCCCCGTCAATAAGAACTGCTAGATTTAAATCCATATTTACCTTTTTTTCAAAGTTAGTGATTTTAAACATCGGGGCAGATAGAATCGGCCCTACAGTTTAAGGAAAAAACCTTGGTTTCCCCATAGGTGCCCTTCATCATTTTCAGTACCCGGCCCAGGTCCCATTCCATGCTGGCCCAAGGAAAAAAATGGCCTTGGAAGAATGGCAAATTGCCTTATGGCCCTTGGCATTGCCCCGTTATAAATAGGTTATTTGCCCGAACTTCACTAAGTTTGGGCGTAAACCGAAATCGCCCTATGAAAGCCAAAGCCGCCCTAAAATCGATAGCCTTCGCACTCATCATCTCCTCCCTTGCCTTTAGCTCAAATGCGCAAAGCGAAAAAAGGCAAATCTTTCAGCTAAAAACCTATACCCTCAAAAACGGGGAGCAAGAATCGAGAATGGACACGTACCTAAAAGACGCCTATTTACCTGCATTAAAAAGGGCGAACATCGAACATGTGGGCGTTTTTAAATTTCGGCCCGACAATTACGTATTGGCCAATAAGCTATTCGTTTTGATTCCATTTCGATCGCTGGAGGAATTTTTAAAACTTGAAGATGTGCTGGCCCAGGACAAGACCTACCTTTCCACAGGTGCCGATTACATTCATGCCAAGCACGACGACCCGCCTTACGAGCGTATCAATTCTACCTTGATGCGGGCCTTTACCCAAATGCCGCAAATGAGGCCCTCATCCGTCGAGGGGCCTAGAAAGGATAGGGTCTACGAACTAAGAAGCTACGAATCGCCGACCGAGGCCACCTACCAGAACAAGGTTGATATGTTCAATATCGGCGGGGAGGTCGAGCTATTTGAGTCATTGGGCTTCCATGCCGTTTTTTACGGGGAAGTGATCTCGGGCGACCGTATGCCCAACCTGATGTACATGACCACCTTTACCGATATGAAAACCCGTGATGCCAAATGGGAGGCCTTCTTCGGGTCTGAAAAATGGGGCAAGTTAAAGAACGACCCAACCTATAAAAACAATATGAACAAGGCAGATATCATGTTGCTCTACCCTACCGGGTATTCCGATTACTGATCGGCCGGGGTATCCATAGGCTTATCTTGGGTAATTACAAACTCTACCCTACGGTTACGCTGTCTTCCTTTCGAAGTTTTATTGGAGGCCCTCGGATTTTTGCCCCCATACCCTTGGTAAGCGATCCGGGTTTCGGGCAAGCCCAATCCTATAAGGTAATCGGCAACGACCTTGGCCCGTTTTTGGGAGAGGGAGTGGTTGTACCTTTCGGAGCCGATGGTATCGGTATGGCCCTTTACCGCAATAGACAGGCGCTCGTCCGTGGCCAGATAGCTATATATTTCACGAAGTTCCCTTTCCGCTTTTAAGGTCAATTCAACCCCATCGAAGGTAAAAAGGACATCTTCGAATATATGGGTTTTACCAAGTTCAATTTTTTTGACGGATGGAGTATTGCCCGCGACCCGCCCGTTTGGGATTGTTCCGACGGCCTTCACTTCGAACATATCCACATAATAGTAAGCTCCCTGTTTGGCATTTTTTCTGGTCTTGAACAACCGCGTTCGCCTGTTATTCTTAAAATTGCCCATCAGCATAAAGCGTTCGGTTCCCTTGGCTACGAATTCGGTGTGTACCGGCACCCAGTCCTTGGTATCCGAATAGAAGTTGCTATAGCCGATTTCCATGTAGTTATAGTCGTTTTCCCTTTGTTGGTACAGCAACTTTTTTGAAAGTTCCTTTTTGGTCGATAATTGAAGCGCGGCATTGGAAAACAGTACGCCAAATTCCTTGATGGCGAAATCGGAGCGCTCGGCCAGACTCACGTAAAATGAAACTTGGTATTTCTTCCCTTGCTCCAAGGGCTCCCCCAATTCGACCTGTAAATATTCGCGGTAGTCGTCGGGAGCGTAAAGATATAGGCCTGCATAGCCCGTACCGGATTTTGCCCTTTGGGCCCCGTTAAAGTTCTCAGGCGTGCCCATTTTGGAACTACAGGCATTGAAGTAATCGGTCGATCCCGAGGATGGGGCGGACCACTCCTTTACGTCCTTGTCAAAATTCCCAAGGCGTTCGGGGCAATTGACATAGTCTTCAAAGCTCGGATTCGGAACCAGGTTTTGACCGACAATGACCGTATTGCAGGAACACAGAACAAGAACTTGAACACATAGGGCTCGCAGGCCAAGGTAGAACTTAAAGGGCTTCACCTTCTAAAAATAGTAAATATTGGAAAGCGCCGCCAAGTCGACCCTGGCTTGGGCATCAATCCAAGGTATCCATATATTGATGGATAAGGTCGATCCCCTCGGTATGTAGTTCGGTAATACCGATCAAGGGCATCGAAGGACCATAGGCCGGGGATGTGTTCACCCTGGTCTTGATGTCTTCCTTAAAATCGACCATCAGGCTTTCGGCCAACGGGGTCTCATACCTCATGTCGGGTCGGCCCGTAACATTCGCATCGTGATAGCCCCCAGGTTGATGGCAATGGGCACAGTTGACATCCATATAGGCCCTTGCCCGTCCTTCCAAGGAAAAGGAGGTATCGGACCAATCGGGCAAACGTTCGACCTGCGACAGTTCGGGCACACCGGCCAAAAGACCTTTGTCGATAAAGTATTGCAACTGATTCTTGCCGTTGTACACAAAGTTCAGGTTACGTGCCTTTGGCCCAATAGGCATGGTCACATTGTTTATATTGTGGCATTGGGTACAGTTAATGGTAAAGGGTACCTGGTAGTTCGTGGTGCGCTCGACCCCCAGTTGATCGACCCAATTTACCGTGACGGTCGGGGCACTGTTCGAAAGGGTGGCCTCGGTCTGCTCATCGTTCCAGAGGTAGTTGCCCATACTCCAGGTTCCTTCGTTCTTGATCAACACCCGGGTCTCTATAAGCTTTTTGCCCACGGCCGGATTTCTTTCATCGTTCAGGTAATAAAAAGTTTTGGTAATTACCGTACCGTCGGGAAACTGCAACAACCCGTCGTCGTTGTACGTCATTTGCCCTCCTTCGGGTAAGGATATTGTTCTAAATTTATGGGCATAATCGGTATAAAGCGGGGTGCTCAAACTGTATTCGTGGGTCGTGACGTGCGTTTCCAAATCGGCCAAATCGCCCTTGAAAAGCTGTAAATCGGACAACTTGGGCAAAAACTCGGCCACGGCATAGACCGTATCATCTACGTAGGGATTGGTATTGGCCGCCACTTCCTCCCCGTTGGTCATCCCGTCAGCGTCGCAATCCGCATTCGCCCACGTATTGTTTTGGGCGTTATAACCGTCGTAATCCCCGTCGTGAACGGGATCGCAGGGGTCGTTCTTGTCGCTTCCGTTGGCCTCTTCCTCAAAGTCGGGAATACCGTCACCATCCGAGTCTTTTGACTCGTTGACAAAGGGATCGGTATTATCGGCCAATTCTTGGGCGTTGGTGATACCGTCGGTATCGCAATCGGCCCCTAACCAGATGCTGTTGTTGGCGTCAAAACCCGTATAGCCCGAGCTGGGCTTAGGATCGCAGGGATTGTTCTTATTGGTACCGTCCAGTACTTCCTGTTCGTCGGAAATTCCATCACCGTCCGTATCGATATCCGCGGACGCAGCGCCTCCGTCATCCGATTTACAGGCGAAGAAAACGAGGACCGCAACTACCGATAGGATACTTAAAAACCTTCTTGCCACAAAACTTCGTGAAAGCGAACGGCCTTCCCTATTTGGGCCATAGGCCGATTTTGAAAAATGCAACATAGCAACTAGATTTTTCGTAATGGTACATCACAAAAATAACCAATATCAAAGAACACCGGTGTTTCGATAGACGAGCACCAAAAAAATCGGTTTACATGCCAGGTTCACGCAAAAATCGGCTACAGATCGAATTTATAAGTGGCCCCGGCCATGACCTGGAGTCCCTGAACGGGGTAATTGGCCCATCGTTGGTAATTGTTGTTGGCGATATTCGCCACCCTTAGAAAAAAGGAAAGGCGGTCGTTCCATCGGTAGCCCACATGTGCATTGGCATCGAAATAAGAATCGAGTTCCACGATTTCGGCGTTAAAGGTCGAGGGCAAGCCCGAGGCATTTGCAATGGTGGCCACGTCTTCCCGGCTGCCCACATAAAAAAGATTGGCCCCTGCGTACCATTTTTTCCCAATTTGATAGTCCATAAACAAGGAGCCCTGTATTTCGGGGAGGTTCCATGCCGGGTTATCGGTTTCGGTGTTGTAGTTATAATATTCGGCATTTACACCCAGGGTGAAATTTCTATTGACGTCGACATTGAGCTCAGCGAACACTCCAATGGTCTTCATATCGTCATAGAACACCTCAAAGGAGTTCCCATAGAAATATCCCTTGTCATCATCCCTGGCGGTATTCTGCGGATTTAGCTTGAAGAGCGGCACGCGGTTTTCGGCGGTATAGGAGGCTTTTACATTGTAACTGAGGTTGGGAAGCAATTGCCCCTTAACACCCAAATACCCATCGTATTGCCTATCGGTAGGGAGAATGCCAAGGGTCGGCGATACGTAGGGGTTCCCTTCAACGTATCCGTAGTAGGAGTTTTGATCAAGGCCGCCCTCGACGCCACCATAGGCAATGGCCATATCGTCCATCAATCGATAAGAAGCCGTGACGGCCGGGTAGATATAGAAATTGCTGTCGCTGTTTTCCGCATCCAATCCGTATACCACCTTCACTCCCAGATTAAGCGAAAAATCGTCGACGTTCATTACCAGATTAGGACTCACGCCGACCTGAAGGTTGCTGTAGTCTATACCCGGTTCGTTGCTGGGGTTGTTCAAGGCCGAGTTTTCGAATTTTCCGTTTACATAGTCGATATTGGCCTTGACCTCCAATTTTTCCTCGGCCACCGGAAAGCCAAACCCCGATTCGAATGCCACCCTGTTCTCACCTGATTTAGCCGAGTCCCAGAACCTTCGGTATTTTAATTTTGCGTTTTCAAAATAGGAATCGTGTACATTGATATGGCCTTCTACCCCGGCCGTAAAATAGTTTTGACGCTCGTCGATCGCGTTGACCTCTTCTTCGGTAAAGACCCCATCGGGAATACCGTACCAGTTGTATAACCGGTGCTGTAGGTTGAGGTCGGCTCCCCAATCGAAATACCGATCCCTTTTAATGTAGGTCGCATTTAATTTTGAATTCGAATAGATATTGTCCAAGGCCACCCCGTCGATGTCTCCCCTTGACGAATTGTGATCCAGGCCTATGGTATAGCCCGACTCGCGATCGATCGTCCTACTGGTATAGAACTTACCCATTAGGTTGGCCGGATTGCCTACCCCCGCCGACGCGTAGGAGTTGTACAGGACAGGGGGCGGTGTTTTCTTGACCGCCGAGGCCTTGCCCTTTGCCGGGGTAAATGTCGAGGCCACGGGAACCGAAAATATATTGTACTCGATTTTTTTCTTTTGAAGTACAATGGAGTCGTTCAGGTTAGGACTCGATTTAATCTTAAATGCATCGGAAATGGTGGGCGTATAGGCCTTGGTCACCGTTACGGTCTCCGTTCCTATATCGTCCTTTTCATCTTCTTCTTGTGCCGTAAGCGTTTGGGACAGCCCCAAAAGCAGGAAAATTACCAAGTTTATATGTTTGAGCATGCTGTGATCTTTATTTGACATTCTATTTTCGTTAGGGCCCTGAATCGCTTTTTCTTCAGTATGTTCTACCATTTTTTCGCAACTATTAATTTCCATCCGTTCTCACCGAGGAGTTACTTTGGGCTTCCTTGGCCTTGATGATGGAAAGTTCACCTTTCGCCTCGGTCACCACTTCGGGAAACTGGCCAAAATTGGAAACCACGCTATCCAAGATGTAGGTGGCCTGGTAGGCGTCGCCGAGGGCATAGAAGTTCTTGGCCATGATTATCAAGCCCTTACCGCCCCATTCCTTGTAGCTCGAATAATCTTTGGCCAGCCTCTGGACCGATAGGTTCGATGCCTCGTAATCCTGTTCCTTGTTCTTAAAATAGGCATCGTAGTACAGGGCCTCGGCGGCCGTGGCCCCGGTGGCGATCTTCAGTACGGTGGCATAGGCATCCTTGGCCTTGGCCTCATCGCCGGTGGCCATGGCCGACCTTGCGATCATTATATGGGCATCGCTCTTTATTCGGTTGTCGATCGTGGCGGTGGCCAATACCTTGTCGGCATAGGCCAAGGTTTGCCCGTAATCCTTTTGTTGGTAATAGCCCTTCATAAGGTTAGACTGGGCAAAAGTGCGGTTCTGTTGAATATCGGCCTGGCCTTCCAAACGTTTTAGATAAGGCAAGGCCGATGCATAGTCGTCTTGGCCGATGTATATTTCACAGACCCGTGTCAACGCCTGTTCCGCATATTCGCTTCCTGCCTTATCGGCCACGAATTTGTAGTGGGGCAAGGCCTTTTCCTTATCCCCCTTTGCAAAATAAAGTTGCGCCAAATTAAAATTGGCCTTTACGGCATTCAAACCGTTCGGGAATTGCTGTATGTATTTTTCATATCCGCGGATGGCCGCCTCCTTCTTTCCTTCAAGGTTTTGCTTGTCGGCCGACTCGAAAGTGGCATTGTCGAGTTCGGTATCGGTCACTTCGACAAAATCGACATTCTTTACCCAGGCCGCATATTCGTCGACCCGGCCCAGGTCTACGTAGATCAGCTTGGCCGTGGCCACGGCCTGTATGGCCTCTTGGGTATTCGGAAAATTATGAACCACCGCCTTGAACTTGCTTAAGGCCTCTTCGTTCCTATTCGCATTGTAATGCACAAGACCTTGGCGCATCATGGCCTGGGGCACGAGGGAACTTGCCCTGTATTCGTTGATCATACGGTCATAGGTCTGTAGGCCCTGTTGTTCTTGCCCCGCCGAGACCAAGGTGTTGGCCAATTCGAATAGGGCATCGTCTTTTAGGGTCGACCTCGGATAGGAGGAAACAAAGGACCGCAACTCCGCGATCTTGGTATCGCGACGGTCTACAAATCCGTAGCTCAAGGCCTTCTGGAAGGCGGCGTAGTCTTTCTCCGGACCGGTCAGGGCCAAGGCCTTGTTATAGGTTTCTATGGCCGGCCAGTACTTGCTCGTCACAAAATAGCTGTCGCCCAGGCGAAGGTAGCCATCGTACAGTTTTTGTGTATCGTTGTTTCCGGCACCGGTAAACTCCGAGAAATATGTAATGGCGTTGGCGTAATCTTTCAACTTGAAATAGGTATAGGCCAAATTATAATTGAAGTCCTTGTATTCTTCCGTAGACTTTGCGGAGGGGTTTTGCTTAAAGGCCATAAAATCGGCCAGGGCGGTCTCGAAATTGTTCAACCGATATTCCGACTCCGCCTTCCAGTAGTTGGCACGGGCCTTAAAGACCGGGTTTTCGGCATTGTCCAACGATTTTTTAAAACTTTCCGCGGCCGCGGCGTACTGGTCGTCCATAAAAAGTTCCACACCCCGGTAGTAGGCTACCTTTTGATAGGTTTCCTTACTGGCGTAACCGCGGTTCTTTTCCAGTAATTCCATTGCCCCTTCAAAATTTTTGGAGGTGATGTAAGAATCGACCAAGAGGGCTTGCATCTCTTCGGTGGCACTATCGTTGGGATACTTTGCCAAATAATCGCTGATAACCTTTGGCACCGGTTCGTAGGCATTGCCGATCTCATAGCTCAGGCGTGCGTAATTGAGGGTGGCGTCCTTTTGTATCTCCGGTGAAAAGTCCATTTGCGATGCATTTCGAAACGCATTCAGGGCCTCTTGCTTTTTATCGAGCTTCAAATAGCATTCGGCCAAGTGGTAATAGGCATTCTGCGAAACGCTGTTCGTTCCGTCGATAATCTTGTTGAACTGCTGCACGGCATTGGCATAATCACCTTGTTTATAGTACGAATACCCCAAGAGGTAATAATCGGTGTTGTTCCATTTGCCCCGCTTTCCCTTGTAATCTTCCAGATAGGGAATGGCATTGGCATACTGCCCCAGGTTAAAATAGCTCTCCCCGATAATTTTGCTCAGTTCCGACTTTTCCTTGCGGTCGCCCTTGGCCATTTGTTTTTTGGCCAAGGCCAGGGCCTGTTCGAACTTGCCCAATTTAAAGTTCATATCGGCCTGGTAGTAGTCCATTTTTTCTTCCAAGATCTCGGGATCTTGAATTTCGTCGAAGCGTCGATTGGCCGTTTCGTAGTCATCTTGCTGATAGGCGATATAGCCTTGGTAATATTTGGCCTGCGAACCGTAGACCGGTGAATTTTCCACTTTCTGCAAATAGCGTTCGGCCTCCTTGTGCTTTCCCGAGGTAAATAGGGAATAGCCATAGTTAAAGTTGAACTTGTCCATCTCTTGGCGCGAGAGGGCGCTTTGGTCTACCTTGTTGTACCATTTTAGGGCGTAGGGATATTTTCCCGTTTCGAAATAATACTCGGCCACGTCTACATAGGCCGAATTTCGTTTGGTCGAGGTGGGGTATTTTGCCACAAAATCCTCCATGAGCCGGTCGGCCCCCAATTGGTTCAACCTGACGGCGGCGTTCGCCTCGTAGTAGGCACTGTTGGCCTTGACCTCGAGATCGTCGGTGTTTTCCTTGATCTTTGAGAAAATGGTTTGGGCCGCCTGGTACTGTTCGTTATGGTACAGGGCCAGGGCGTCTTGATATTCCCTCTTGTCGTGTGTATAGATTTTCGTTTCTTGGGATACCCCAATAACGACTGTTCCCAGGAAGATGGGAATAAAAGCGGTAATTTTTTTCAGCATAGCGTTCTACTAACCTTATTATTAATTTTAATAACGTCGAATATTGTACCAAAGTATATTTGGTCTTTGAAAATAATGCTTAACAAAAGAAAAATATTTTTATAAAACCCGCTACCCCGTTACCACTTAACTTATTACTTTTATATCAACAAAAGGCTTTGCCCTTTGCAAAGCCTGCCATCGGACCAAAGCTTGTCAGGACTCGATGACAAAACTATTGAGCTAAAAAAACGTATTGCCCCTGCTATGTCGGAAACCATCCTAGAATTAAAAGACGCCTCGATTTTTCAAAAGGACAGCCTTGTACTCAACGAAGTAAGCCTCGATGTACAAAAGGGTGAATTTGTCTATCTCATCGGAAAGACGGGAAGCGGCAAGAGCAGTTTTATGAAGACCTTGTACGGCGACCTTCCCCTAAAGCAGGGAACCGGAAGTATTGTCGGCTTCGACCTTAAAAAGCTTCGCGAAAGGGACATCCCCTACCTCAGGCGAAAAATAGGGATCGTTTTTCAAGACTTCAAACTGTTACCCGACCGGACCATCAACAACAACCTGCATTTTGTGCTCCGCGCCACCGGCTGGAAGGACAGGCACAAGATGGATCAAAAGATCGAAGAGGTACTGGCCAAGGTCGGCATGAAAACCAAGGGCTTCAAGTTTCCCCATGAACTTTCGGGCGGCGAACAGCAGCGTGTGGCCATTGCCAGGGCCCTATTGAACGACCCCGACCTCATCCTCGCCGATGAGCCCACCGGAAACCTGGATCCCCAGACCAGTGTCGAGGTAATGAAGGTATTACAGGAAATACACAAATCGGGACGGTCGATCCTTATGGCCACCCACGACTACGCCCTCATCTTAAAATATCCCTCAAAAACCCTTAAATGCGATGGAAACAAGATATTCGAAGTGGTACAACGCGCCGTTTAATCCCTTGAGGCCAGCATCATGATACTAAAAAAGCAAACCTACAGCACCGATAAAAAAGTCAACCCGTTTATCGGCGCCCTGCTTTTTTTAATATCCATTGTCCTTATAGCCATCACCGGCCCCCTAGGCTTTATCTATGGCCTGTTCTACTCCTTTGCCTCGAGGGGTATTCGGGGCATTGGCGAATTTCTTCTTAAAATAGCCATTTCCGTCGACCAATTGGGCAATGTGTTGATGCAACACCTGCTCAACACCCTATGGGTGAAGGGTGGAGGGTACAAATTCGGCAATAGGGACGAAACCATTTCAAGTGCCCTCGGGAGAAACAAAAAACTGGGAACGCTTACCTGGCAAGGCAGGACCATAGACAAGATACTCGATATTATCGACCCGGGCCACTCGCTCAATTCCATCGACTATTACATAGAGCCCACAAAGAACATTATCGACAACCTGGCATGGATCTATATCGTAGAAGGCAAGATATTGGTAGTACGGACCAAAGACAGCAACAAGTTTCAAATTCCCGGAGGGCGTCGAAAGATGGGGGAATCCGATGCGGAAACCCTCATGCGTTCAATAAACGCCGGACTTGGGGTAGAGATCGCGCCATCGACCCTGCAGTTCATCGGTATTTTCGAGACCCAGGCCGACGGCCAAAAACCAGGGGTCTTAATGCGCAAGACCTGCTACATCGCCCTGTACAACGGTGAACTGACCCTCGGTCAGGAGATAGCCGAAATGGCTTGGCTGGGCTATGGGGACCGCGAAAATGTTTCGGAAGTGGATGCCCTGATATTCGACGTTCTCCAAGAAAACGGCGAGCTTATTTGAGGTACGGATAGTTTTGATTACTTTTCACTGCCCATAACCAAACACCTATGTACCGTTTTATTTTCCTTATGTCGATCGTGCTCGGTTTTTCAGGATGTACCGAAAAACTCGAGGATAAGCCCGACCGCCCCAATTTTTTGTTCATTGCCGTTGACGACCTGCGCAACGAATTGGGTGTTTACGACAATTCACAGGCCATCACCCCCCACCTCGACTCCTTGGCCCGATCGGGCTCCCTATTCACCCATCATTTCGTACAAGTACCGACCTGTGGGGCTTCGAGGCATGCCCTTATAACCGGTATGCGTCCCTATAAGCCCATACACCTTAGCAACCGCGCCATTGAGGTCGAGATCTCGGGTCGGCCGGAAACCGATACCCCCGAAAGCTTTTTCCACCGGTTCAAACAAGAAGGCTACCGTACGATAGGTATCGGTAAAATTTCGCATTCGGCGGACGGCCTTGTCTACGGCTATGAGGAAGAGCCCTCTGCCCAAAGGGAACTGCCCCACAGCTGGAGCGAACTGCTATTCGACCCGGGCAAATGGAAGACCGGATGGAATGCCTTTTTTGCCTACGCCAATGGCGAAAACAGGCAGAGCCTGAAAAAGCAGGTAAAACCCTATGAGGCCGGGGAAACCGATGACAATGGCTACCCTGACGGACTTACCACCCAACTCGCGGTCGAGAGGCTCAAACAACTGAAAGATACCGACCAGCCCTTTTTTATGGCCGTCGGCCTCTTTAAGCCACACCTGCCCTTTAACGCCCCGAAAAAGTATTGGGACCTCTATAACAGGGACAGTATCGAGGTTTCGTCGAACGGCGACCTTCCGGAAAACATACATCTGGCAAGCCTTCACGAAAGCGGGGAATTCAACCAATATGCCCTCGGCGAGGAAAAGGCCGGCCTTGACCGACCGGTTTCCGAGGCCTATGCCAAAAAACTGCGCCACGCCTATTTGGCGGCCGTTAGCTATTCCGATGCGCAAATAGGGAAGCTCTTGTCGCAATTAAAGGCATCGGGCCTCGACAAGAACACCGTCGTCGTCGTATGGGGCGACCATGGCTGGCATTTGGGCGACCAACGGGTATGGGGAAAACACACGCTCTTCGAAAACGCACTCAAAAGCGCCCTTATAATCAAAAACCCACAAATGGAAAAGCAGGCCAAACGGATCGACCATATCGTCGAAACGGTAGACCTATATCCCACCCTCTTGGAAATGGGCGGTTTGTCGCCCCGTAAAAAATTGGACGGCACCAGTCTTGTACCCTTATTGGATTCAAGTGGTACCGACGGCCCCGAAGTGGCCTATGGCTATTACAAAAAGGGCATTACCATGCGCACCCCCGAGTATCGCCTGACCAAGTACTACAGAAAAGCGGAACCCACGGTCGAGCTGTACGCCCATTCGAAGCACGATCTTGAAAACAGGAACATCGCCCAAGAACACCCCGAAATTGTCGCGAAACTGATGCCCCTGCTGGAAGAAGGCAATACAGGCCTGTACCATACGCCCCAATAAGCGGCATTGTACGGCCTGACTTGACGTACTATGAAAAGTTTTTGTTATTTTGCCAACCTAACCATAAAAATCAAGAATGGAAATATTGGGAATTGATGTAGGGGGATCCGGAATAAAAGGCGGCATCGTGGATATCGAATCTGGAGAGATGGTTTCGAAACGCCATCGCATCCCGACCCCCGCATCGCGAACCCCGGAAGCCATGGCCGATGTGATCGCACAAATTGTCGAACACTTCGATTACAAGGGCAAGGTGGGTTGCGGCTTTCCTACCGTTATCAAAAAGGGGGTCTGCAAATCCCCTGGAAATTTAGACCCCAGCTGGATGGGCGTAAACGTGGAAAAGCTTTTGGAAGAGAAGACCGGATTGGATTTCACCGTGGTGAACGATGCCGATATCGCAGGATATGCCTGTATGACCTATGGAATCGGAAAGGGCGCCAAAGGCCTCGTCATTATGATAACCATTGGCACCGGTCTCGGAAGCGGCGCTTTTTTGGACGGTAAATTGATCCCGAATTTCGAATTGGGACAAATACCCTATAAAAAATACAAGAAAATAGAACTTTGGGCCGCGGGATCGGCCAAGGACCGCGAGAAGCTGTCGTACAAAAAATGGGGCAAACGCTTCAACAAATTCTTAAAGTACGTAGAGCTTATCGTTTCGCCCGACCTTATTCTACTGGGCGGTGGTGCGTCGAAGGATTTTGACCAATTCAAGGACTGTATCAAAATAGAAACCCCCGTGGTTCCTGCCCAATTGCAAAACCACGCGGGCATTATAGGGGCTGCGGCGGCGGCCATGCACATGCTACCGACCGAACAAAAATTGACCTTATAGTTCCTCGGCCCCCTCGGGCATATCAAAGTAGTCTTCGGGAAGGCCTTTTACGAAGTGCATTCCACTGATTTCAATGTCGGTGATATGCTCCCCTGGCAGGCCATTGACCGTCCAATGTGTCTTTAGACCACTTGGCAACAACACCCCATCGACGTTCACCAGCTCCCCTACCTCCATAAATTTCTCGGGGTTGTGCCCACCGTCCTTGAAGTATTCGGGATAGGAGACGATATACCTCGTAGCGGTCAGCAAGTGGCTGTCGGCATCGAAATGCAGGATATAATAGTCATCGGGGGCATCGCCCGTACCCGCGGCGAAGGTTACCTTGACCACGTCGTTCACCCTACCCTTGTATTCGGCTTTCGGCAAGAGTTCCAAATTGACCCCCTCGCCATCGAGCACAAAGGGGTGCCCCATCAAATAAATGGGTGTCAGGGCCCAAAACTTGGTATCGTAGGCAAATGCGGTACTGTCCTTGGCCTGGAGCCAGGCCTTTTCGCCGGTCCACCCAAAACGGGCCGTACTATCGGTAACACTGGTATGCTTGGCCCTGTTTCGCCATATATCGACGGTCTGATAACTGTCTCTCGGAGTTTTCCCGTCCAAGGGACGATAGCTGAAGCGAAAAGCCAAGGAGCCCTTACCAAACCAATTGGCCAATCCACCGTGGGCTTCCATGGCCTCCCAGACCACCTTCCCCGCATCCGAGGCGGATAGGCGTTCTTTGGCCTTGGCCACCCTTTTGTCGATCCACGCTTGGGGAATATCCAGGGTGGTTTTCGAAGGCACCTGTACCTGTTCGGTCGTCGTTTTTGCGGATTTGTCTTTGTTGGGATTGCATCCTATTAAACATACAAGTCCCAACAAGGGGAGTGTTACACTTAGCTTTTTTAGCATCATCATATTTAGTTTACCTATGTTGTCACCCCCCTTCGCAAGATATCACATGGCCTTATGCAAGAGACTTGCCTCACGGCGCTCTTCATAACTTTCGGCGATCTTTTCATCGAGCTTTTCGGGGGACTCAAAATTTAATTTACTATCGTTAAGTCGTTGTTGACCGCCAAAGATTACATGTAACTTTTTTGCCATAAGACCTTGGATCGATCTTTCGGCCACGAATTCGGGCGAGTCCATCTCCTTTGCTTTCGAAGTTTTCATCATATCGGTATCGGTAGCCGTTGGATAGACACAGGTAACGGATATATTGAAAGGCTTCAATTCGCGCCTAATGGCATCGGAAAATTGCCGCACTCCCGCCTTTACACTGGAATAGACCGAGTAGAAGGGCATACCGATCAAGCCCAGGCCGGAAGAAACGTTCAGGATGGCCGCCTCTTCGGAAGCCTTCAACAAGGGAATGCAATATTTGGTAAGTACCATAACGGCCGTGAGGTTCACCGCAACCTGATCGTAAATGTCCTCGTCGGGAATCTCATCCAAGGGCCCTGCAGAAACAATCCCGGCATTATTGATAAGAATGTCCAAGCCGCCCCACTCGTCCTCGATTTTCGAGGCCATTTCGCGCAGTACGATTACGTCGCCCACATCACCCCTCACAAATAAAAAATTAACGGATTCAAATGAGTGACGAAGCGCCTTCAGGCTTTCCTTGTCCCTACCTATTACGGCAATATCGCGAACCCCTTCCTTTACCAGTTCATCGATCATACATTTGCCGATACCTCGTGATCCTCCGGTGATAAGCACCTTCTTTCCTTTTAATTGCATATGGTATAGAGTTTAATTATTGAGTTAACCCCTTGAAGATATGCATATTCTTGCCTAAGTAAAACTAAAAAAATACCCTAAAAACAAGATTTGTGAAGTTTCTAATTTTAACAGTTTGAATTTAAGGATTTAGCGAACAATTAACAGTTTTACAACAAAAAAAGCCCCGAACAAATTTCGGGGCCTTTAGTTTTATGCGATTTTATTTCGCTTTCTGTCCACTTCCTTTAGAAATATCTTTCGGAGTCGAAGGTGGTTCGGGGTCACTTCGACATATTCGTCCTTTTGGATGTACTCCAGGGCCTCTTCCAACGAAAACTTGATCGCGGGAACGATTTTGGCCTTGTCGTCGGCCCCGGCCGAACGTACGTTCGATAATTTCTTGGTCTTGGTAACGTTTACCGTCATATCATCTTGACGGGAATTCTCCCCGATTACCTGCCCCTCGTAGATGTTCTCTCCCGGATCGATAAAGAACTTGCCCCGTTCCTGTAGCTTATCGATGGAATACGGTATGGCCGTACCCGTTTCCATAGAGACCAAAGAACCGTTGATCCTTCCCGAAATCTCGCCCTTTAGGGGCTGGTATTCGATAAAACGGTGCGACATAATGGCCTCACCGGCCGTAGCGGTCAACAATTGGTTACGCAGGCCGATAATACCGCGCGATGGAATGAGAAACTCACAGACCATCCGGGTACCTTTCGTCTCCATGCTTACCATTTCCCCTTTTCGGACGGAAACCATTTCCACGGCCTTACCCGAAACCTCTTCGGGCAAGTCGATCGTCAATTGCTCGACGGGCTCGCATTTCACCCCGTCTATTTCCTTGATGATTACCTGTGGCTGCCCGATCTGCAGTTCGTAACCTTCCCTGCGCATGGTTTCGATCAATACCGAAAGGTGCAACACCCCACGGCCAAAGACCAAAAACTTATCGGCACTATCGGTTTCCTTTACCCGCAAGGCCAAGTTTTTTTCCAATTCCTTTTCCAAACGCTCCTTAATGTGCCTGGAGGTAACAAATTTACCGTCCTTGCCAAAGAAGGGGCTATCGTTAATGGTAAACAACATGCTCATGGTAGGCTCGTCGATCGATATGGTCTGCAGTTGCTCGGGATTTTCATAATCGGCCACGGTATCGCCGATCTCGAAGCCGTCCATTCCAACGATGGCGCAGATATCACCCGCTTCCACCGACTGGACCTTCATACGGCCCAGGCCTTCGAAGACGAAAAGCTCCTTGATCTTGGACTTGACAATGCTACCGTCCCTTTTGACCAATGAGATCTGCTGTCCCTCCCTTAGCTCGCCCCTTTGCAATCGACCAATGGCGATCCTTCCGGTAAAGGAAGAGAAATCCAAGGAGGTGATCAGCATTTGGGTATTGCCCTCGGTAGGCTTAAAGGTAGGTATGTGTTCGATGACCATATCCAGCAGGGGCTCGATATTATCCGTTTCCTTTTGCCAGTCGTCGCTCATCCAGTTGTTCTTGGCCGAACCGTAGACCACTGGAAAATCGAGCTGCCATTCTTCGGCCCCCAGTTCGAACATCAGGTCGAAGACCTTTTCGTGCACCTCGTCGGGCGTACAGTTTTCCTTGTCGACCTTGTTGATCACCACACAGGGCTTCAAGCCCAGATCGATCGCTTTTTGCAGTACGAAACGCGTCTGCGGCATAGGCCCCTCAAAGGCGTCTACCAACAATAGCACGCCATCGGCCATGTTAAGTACCCGCTCTACCTCTCCACCGAAGTCGGCGTGACCCGGGGTATCGATGATGTTGATCTTGGTATCTTTATATACGACCGAAACGTTTTTCGAGGTAATGGTAATTCCCCTTTCGCGCTCGAGGTCGTTGTTATCGAGGATCAAGTCGCCGGTATTCTCGTTCTCACGGAACAACTGGCAATGGTACATAATTTTATCGACCAAGGTGGTCTTACCGTGGTCAACGTGGGCGATAATCGCAATATTCTTTGTTGTAGACATAATTTAATTTTATAAAAGGCCCGCCTTTTGAGCGCGCAAAGATACTCCAAATAATATTAGCGACCCTTAATCCCCGCGTATTTTTATCCTATTGATTTTGAGAAGGTTCTCCTAGGGAAGCGTTACTTTTTCCTGCCCCCGATGACCCAACCTAGCCGGGCATCCAATAAAAGCCCCCCAACTGTCTCATACTCATTGACAAAAACACCGGGCCCGAAGGACAAACTGAAATAGAAGCCTTTGGTGTATGTTCGCTGCAATCCGTACACCAAACCGGCATTGTAGTAGAAGTTCGAAGCATAGTCGAGGTCCCCGATAATCGGGGTCCCAAATTGATATTGATTCAAAAAGCCAAAGTAGTTCCCCGTATTTCCGGATATGTTCTTTCCCTTGCCCAGTCTTCTGTCCAGGTTATTGTAGTACCTAAATTCCGCGGCCAGGCCGGGGTAAATACCATATTCGGTTTCCACATCGGAAGCGCCCCGCAGGGCAAAGCCGATAATGCCCTCCAAATTCAACGATGTCCTGTTCCCCACGCCCAGTTCGTACGACACCCCCGGTAACAAGGCGTTTACCTTGAGCAGGCCGTCTTCGACCAAGGGGTCGGACTGTGCATAGTTGTACAAGGAAGACATGAGGATGGCCACGAAGCATACGATTTTTTTCATAATTACGGTTGATCAGTTGATGTATTAGGATGACTTACTTACAAGAATTATTCCACTAATCGAAAACAGGCTTTCTCGATTTACGTTTGGTGGCCACCCATCCGAATTTAAAACTCACCAAGGGTCCGTATCCATCGGGAACCCCGTCTCCCTTATAGAAGCCGGCACCCAACTCGGCATTAAAGTTGAAGCCTTTGGGGTAGCTACGTTGGATACCGTATACCGCGCCGTAGAAACCCAGGTTGAAATCGTCGGGCCCCTCGATATTGGTGCAGATCCGTAGCTGGGAAAAGAAAATGGCCTGGGCGGCCGCTATATAGTTCCCGGAATTGCCGGAAACATTCTTATCCATTCGCAGGCGCCTGTTGAAATTGTGGTAGTAGCGGTACCGGTTGTTCAGGGCCAAACCGTAGGCATACCCCTCACAATAGGTGGCCAGCCCCAGGCCTAGGTCGGTCGAGATACTTTGGTTTCTGAACAATGCGAATTCATAACTTAAACCGGGATTGACCAAATTGAACTTGAACTGGTGCTTTTCGAGGTTGATGGGGCCGGAGCCCCTTTCGGTTATTTGGGCATGTACCCCATGCACGGCAAACAACAAAAGAAGCAAGCAAATTTTTCTCAATGTATTCGGATTGAAAGTACACGTTAAAAATAAGGGGTTACGTACATGCAACCCTGCGGTTTAATGAAAATTTAAGAAACTAGCGTCCGACGCACCAGCGTTTTTCACTAATGATCCAACCTATGCTTAGGTTGGCCACGGGGTAGACGCCCCCGTCAACTTGCCCCGTATAATAGGCCGCCCCCACATCGACCGAAAAATTGAATCCCGAATTGTAACTGCGCTGTAATCCGGTAACCGCACCCACATAGCCAAAAGCGCCCTTTACCTCCCGGTTTTCCACGGTACGGGTACCCGGAAAAAAGACCGCGGCGGCGGGCGCCACATAATTGGCCGAGTTGCCGTAGATCTGCCTTCGGTTCCTTTGGCGGCTCCCAAAATTGTAGTAATAGCGGTATTGACCGGCTATGGCAGGGAGAAAGGCCAATTCTTTATAGACATCGGGTTGCAAGGGATCGAGGGCGAACTGGAGACCGGCCTTGACATCGAGCGTCGTATTGGTGCCCAAGGCCATCTCGTATTCAAGTCCGGGATTGAGAAGGTTGACCTTCACCTGTCGCAATTCGCAATTCTTGCCGAACTGCGCATTTATTTGACAGGCGAAAAACCCTAATAAAACCAAGGTCAGATGTCGTAGTAGGTTCATTTCAAGATCGGGATTAAAGGAATATTACCTTATTAAAACACGACGCTGATGAAAATAGTATCTTTGCCCAAAAATTTAGCACATGGACCTTTCCCTGATTCCACAGATAAAACATAGCGATAGCAAGAACTTTTTTCTCTTGTCGGGCCCCTGCGCCATTGAAGGGGAAGATATGGCCCTTCGCATTGCCGAGAAGATCGTTTCGGTAACCGACAGGCTCAAGATACCCTATGTCTTTAAAGGGAGTTTTAAAAAGGCGAACCGCAGCCGGGTCGACTCCTTTACCGGTATCGGTGACGAAAAGGCCCTAAAGATATTGAAAAAGGTATCGGAAACCTTTGAGGTGCCCACCATTACCGACATCCATGAGCCATCCGATGCCGCCATGGCAGCGGCCTATGTCGATGTGTTGCAGATTCCCGCCTTTTTGGTACGTCAGACCGATTTGGTCGTGGCCGCTGCCCAAACGGGAAAGGTGGTCAATCTGAAAAAAGGGCAGTTTATGAGTCCCGAAAGCATGAAACACGCGGTAAAGAAAGTTACCGATTCGGGCAACGAACAGGTTTGGATCACCGACCGTGGTACGATGTTCGGCTACCAGGATATGATCGTCGACTTTAGGGGCATTCCCACCATGCAGCAGTACGCCCCCGTTGTGCTCGATGTTACCCACTCGCTACAGCAGCCCAACCAATCGTCAGGGGTGACGGGAGGCCGCCCCGAATTGATCGGAACCATCGCCCGTGCGGGAATTGCCGCAGGTGTCGACGGTATTTTTATGGAAACCCACTTCGACCCCGCCAACGCCAAAAGCGATGGGGCGAACATGTTGCATTTAGACCACTTGGAAAAACTTTTGACGGACCTGACCACCCTGAGGTCTGCCGTTAACTCCCTATAAAACAACCCCCTTTTCACCCTCCATTTTTGGCGCGGGACTCCCCTGTCCGATTTTCTTATTTATATTTATTCTAAATAAATTTTATAGTTTCGATTTTCCTTTTACATTTGCCTAGTTTTTATTTAGACCAATATAAAATAACATCCATTCCATGAAACAAATTATACTTCCGGTCCTACTCCTTATATGCTCTATGGCCCTGGCCCAAAATACCTCGGTACAGGGAAAGGTTACCGACACCGACAACAATCCCCTGCCCTACGTTACCGTAAGGATAGCGAACACCGATACGGGTACGACCACCGACGAAAATGGGGCCTATTCGTTCCGCAACATTTCCAAAAATACGGTCACCCTGGTATTTTCGTCCATCGGGATGAAAACGGCGAAAAAGACCATCACCCTATCCGAAACCGGGATAACCCGTGTTCCCCCGGTCGTAATGACCGAACAGCAAGAGCTGCTCGACGAAGTCATCGTAGAGGGGCACAAGGACAAATACCTCGAAAGGGAACCTTCACAGTCCCTAAGGTTGCAGACCGAGCTGGTCAAACTGCCCCAGAACATCCAGGTAATAAGCGACGACCTCTTAAAGGACCAGCAGGTCACCTCGATCATGGACGGGCTGACCCGAAACGTTAGCGGGGTGACCATGCTCGAACATTGGGGCCATTTTGCCCGCATCAACATGCGCGGCTTTCGCCTTCCGGCCTTTAGGAACGGTATCAACGTACAAGATTCGTGGGGGCCCTTGTCAGAAGACATGAACACCGTCGAACGCGTCGAATTTGTCAAGGGCCCGGCAGGATTTATGATGGCCGCGGGAGAACCCGGCGGATTCTACAACGTGGTCACCAAAAAGCCCACCGAAGAATTTATCGCCAGGGCGTCGATAAGCGCGGGAAGCTTCGATTTTTACAGGGGAACGGTAGACCTGGGCGGAAAGCTATCGGAAAACGGCAAGCTTCTCGGAAGGTTCAATGCCATGTACCAAACCAGCGACTCCCATCGGGGCAACGAGGACGTTACCCGTTACGGCATCGCCCCCTCGCTGACCTACAGGTTTTCCGACAAGACCTCCATCACCACCGAAATGAACCTACAGCAAGCCGAATCGTACATAGGATCGGCCTATGTCTTTGCGCCTGCCGATGCCGGTTATGCCAGTTTGGACAGGGATTTTAAGTTTACCAACGACGACTACCCCGTAACCGACATCCAAGAGGTGACCTTTTTTACCAACCTAGACCATGAATTTTCAGAAAACTGGAGCCTTCACGGGCAATTGGCCTACCTAAGGTACGACCAAGTAGGCAATTCTACCTGGCTGAGTTCCATGGCCGAAAACGGCGATGCGGTGAGGTATACTTCCAAATGGGACGCCCTGTCCATTGGCAAATACGCCCAACTTTACGTCAACGGCCAGTTCAACACCTTTGGGCTGAGCCATAAGGTGATGGGCGGATTCGATTATAGCGACAAGAGCTATTGGGCCGATTGGAACGAGCTTTCGATAGTCGACACGGCTACCCCCTTTAACATCTACAATCCCGTTTACGGCGAGAGTCCCGCCACCAATTTCGACCGAAGCCTCCCGATCCAGGAAAGAAACGGGGGGACGCCTTACGGGGCCTCCATTCTAAGGTCGTACTACGCCCAGGACGAAATTGGCCTATTTGACGAAAGGATCAGGCTTACCTTGGCGGGGAGGTACTCCAATCTCTACACCCAGGGCAAGGCGGAAACCGATGATGTGGTCACCCCAAGGATAGGTATCAGTGCGGATATCATTCCTTCATTGACCTTCTACGCCCTCTATGACCAGTCCTTTTTGCCCCAAAGCGGAATAAGTGCCTCGGGCGAAGCACTGAACGACCCCGTAAACGGCAAGGACTTGGAAGGAGGGTTGAAAGGAAGCTTTTTTGACGGAAGGTTGCGGACCTCGCTCGGGGTATACAAGATCAACAAGGACAAAATATTGGTCGGGGATCCCGCCTACCCCAATGACAATTTCAGCATTTACTCGGGCGAAATCGAATCCAAAGGAATCGAATTCGACCTTCAAGGGGAAATAGCCACAGGCCTGAACCTCATCCTCAATTACGCCAATACCAATGTAAAGGACAAATCGGGCACCTTGCAAGCGGGCCACTCCAAGCACGTGACCAACGGATGGCTCAACTATGGTTTCGACCCCCTCGGCAAACTGAAAGGCTTCGGTATCTCGCTGGGCTACCAGTACCAGGTCGATCGCTCCACCTGGGCCTGGGCGGCAGACAACCAATCCGACCTTCCCGACTACTTTAGGTTGGATGGTGCCCTCTCGTGGCAAAACCCCCATTTTAGGGTACAATTCAACATCAACAATATATTGGACGAATACCTGTACGCCGGGGCCAATTACGGCAGCTACCTCTATTGGCAGTCGGAGCCGGGTATCAATGGCAGGTTGACGATAGCCTATACCTTTTAAGCCCTAACCCTAAACAGGTATGTGGAGCATTAGTACGGCATTGGTATTCTCGGGATTTTATCTCAACTACCGTTCCTCGAAAAAGGCGGGGCCCGCGGATGCCGCCCCTAAGAAAGCGGCGGCATCCCATGTTGTGGGATATCGAACTGCCGGCCTACTCCTACTGGTCGTGGCCTACGGATATACCGTAAACTTTACGGGACCGGTTTCCGGTAGTTTCATCTACTTGACCCTACTCATGCTCACAGGTAGCCTGATCGTTTTGCTGGCCCCGTTGCGGTTGATACGGCCGTGGGGCATTCTGGCCTTTTTTCTCGTCTTTATAACCCTGGAAACCCTACTCTACTAATGCCCGCGAATTCGAAATACCTCGACCCACGTGTAGGCCATCGCATAGCCAAGATAAGCGCCGCCATTTTAGGGGGACTTTTGGTGACCCTCGCCTTCCATCTGGCCCTGGCCGCTTGGTTCGACAAGACAACGGTCATCATAACGAGCACCTACAGCGCCTTTATACTATGGGTCGTATTGATGATGGTGGCCTTTATGGCGAGAAGCGGACTCAAAATTTGGGGCATTTATCTGGCACTGACCCTGATTTTCGGAGGGCTCACCTACCTGGGCCTATAAATTAAACCCCACTATCGACCGACCCAATGAAACGAAGGATCTATAACATTTTATTCCACACCCATACCGTAAGCGGTATCGTGATCAGCGTTGCACTCTATGTGATATTCTTTGCCGGGTCTTTTTCGTTCTTTAGGGATGAAATCGTGAGTTGGGAACGGGGCCACCATGTTGAAATATGGGACCAGATACCGGAAGATATCGACGCTTATCTCGAATACCTGCAAGGGCACTACGACTTGAAGGGCAGGGAGGTCGAGATTTCCCATTACTACAACGAGCGCAACATCAACGTCAGCCTTTCCGCCTCCAAGGACAGCCTTGCCCCGGAAGCGGCCAAAGCGAGGAAGTTCTTCTATTTGGACACCGAAGACTTTACCGCGTCCGATTACAAAACCAATTACGGCCTGGGCGAATTTCTTTACCGATTGCACTTCTTGGACCAAATTCCCCGGCCATACGGCAGGTACCTATCGGGCTTTGTGGCCCTGTTCTTTTTGTTCGCCCTGCTTACGGGCATTTGGATCCATTGGGACAAGATCGTAAGCAACTTTTATGTGTTCCGGCCATGGGCGAAACTAAAGACCCTTTGGACCGATGCCCATACGGCCTTGGGCCTGATCGGTTTTCCCTTTCAGTTCGTCTATGCGCTAACGGGTGCTTTTTTCCTTCTTAAAGGCATACTCATCCTACCCAACGTTATGGCCCTTTATGGCGGTGACCAAAAAGCCTTGTTCAAGGATTTGGAATATGCCCATCCGGAATATGAATATACCTATACCCCCTTGGAGACGGCTCCCAAAATCAACACCCTTTTAAAAAAGACCCTGGAAGACTGGGAGGACTTTAAACCGACGGAGGTCCACATTTTCAATTATGGCGATGCCAATATGCACGTGGCGATCAGCGGAAACCTGGATTACCGTGAAAAATTCAACGGCTACGGATACCGTATCTTCCGATGGCGCGACCAAGCCATCGTCGACGAGCGGATCCCCCGCATAAACAATCGCTATCTCGACGGGGTAAAAAACGCGCTCTTCCGCTTGCATTTGGGCGATTATGGCGGTTTGGGCCTACGGGTGCTGTCCTTTATTTTGGGACTGATGTCGTGTGTCGTCATCCTTTCGGGGATTATGATCTGGTTGGTGGCCCGCGACAAAAAGAAGGTTCCCGAGAAAAAAAGGCGCTTTAATGCCAAGGTCGCCAACATCTATATGGCCATATGCCTCAGTATGTTTCCCATTACCGCCCTGACCTTTATTGCGGTAAAGCTCCACGGTTCGGAACGGGGATTCATTTACGGTACCTATTTTATAGGTTGGTTGGTGCTCAGCATCCTTTTCAGCTTAAAAAAAGACATCGGTTTTACCAACAAGTGGTGCCTTGTTGCCGGTGGGGCCTTAAGCCTCTTGGTGCCCCTTGCCAACGGATTTAAAACGGGGCTGTGGCCCTGGGTCAGTTTTTCGAAAGGCTATGGCCAAATACTGCTTGTCGATCTTCTCTTCGCCCTTTTGGGCCTGATTTCCCTTTGGGTGGTGTTCCTAAGGTTGCCGGCCAAGTCCGCCAAAATCCCAAAAACACCTTAATACAGGCGGTTTTTCAGAATAATTTACCAAAAATGGATATCTTGCGGGCTCAAACAAACTATACCCAAAAATAAGTTATATGTCCCCAAAATTTATAGGGCTTGCCCTTGTTGGCGCCCTGCTTTTTTCCTGTACCGGCCCGAGCCCCAAAAAAGCGGAAAACAAACGTCCGAACATTGTTTTTATCATGTCGGACGACCACGCCTACCAGGCCATCAGTGCCTACGACGATAGGTTGATACAGACCCCCAATATCGATAGGATCGCCAAAGAGGGCATGCTTTTCACCAATGCCACGGTCACCAATTCCATTTGTGCCCCATCGCGGGCCGTTATCCTGACCGGAAAACATTCGCACCTCAACGGCAAGGTCGACAACCGCACCCCCTTCGACACGACCAACGTTACGTTTCCCCAACTCCTGCAGAAGGCCGGATACCAGACCGCCATGTTCGGGAAACTCCATTTTGGCAACAACCCCAAGGGCTTCGACGAATTTAAGATCTTACCGGGGCAAGGGGAGTATTACAACCCCAAGTTCATTACCCAAAAGGGAGATACGACCGTAAGCGGTTATGTTACCGACATTATTACCGACCTGACCTTGGATTGGATGGAAAAGCGCCGCGATACGACCAAGCCTTTTTTATTGATGTACCTGCACAAGGCCCCGCACCGTTCATGGATGCCCGCCGAGCGCCATTACAAGGCCTTTACCCAAAAAACCTTTCCGCTCCCCGAAACCCTCTTCGACGATTACAAGAGCCGCGAAACCACTGCCGGGAGTGCCGAAATGAACATCTTAAGGCACATGCAGCTTTCCTACGACCTCAAAATACCTGACAGCATCGCCAAGACGCTCGACATTAAAAACTGGAACAACATAGGCAACCGCGTAAGCAGGCTCGACCCCGAACAAAGGGCCGCCTGGGATGCCGTTTACGACCCCATAGCCGAGGACTTCGCCCGACGCTTCCCCGAAATGAACGACAGCACCCTTATGGTCTGGAAGTACCAACGTTATATGCAGGACTATTTGGGCACCATTGCCGGGGTGGACGAAAACGTGGGGCGATTGCTCGACTACCTCGACGAGAAAAAGCTATCGGAAAATACCCTTGTGGTGTACACTTCCGACCAAGGCTTTTATTTGGGCGAGCACGGTTGGTTCGACAAGCGCTTTATGTACAACGAATCGTTCAAGACCCCCCTGCTCATCAAATGGCCCAACGTCATTACCCCTAATACCACGGAAGACGAAATGGTACAAAACCTCGATTTTGCCCAGACCTTTCTCGAAGTGGCGGGGGTAACGCCCCCCGAAGAAATGCAGGGAGAAAGTTTGGTTCCCCTACTAAAGGGAGAAAAAGAACTGTGGGACCGGGAGGCCGTTTACTACCATTACTACGAATACCCTGCCGAACACGCCGTGAAAAGGCATTACGGAATCGCCACCAAGGAATACAAGCTTATTCATTTTTACTACGACGTAGACAAATGGGAACTGTACGACCGGGCCAAAGACCCCAACGAAACCAACAACGTTTACGAGGATCCCGAATACGCCCAGGTAGTGGCCGATATGAAGCAAAAACTGGAGGAACTACGCAAAAAGTACAAAGATTCGGACGAGCTGACCAATGGCTACATCCAAATCTACAAAGATAACGGGTGGATCGAATAAAGTAGACCACATAGGAGCTTGTACCTTGGCGACCATACGGACCGTCGGCGGATCATTTTTTCCTGTAAAAGCCCTTGGCCCTAAGTTCATAGGCTTCGGCAAGTACCTCCCGCAATACGCGGTCATCGATCTCTTCCAATGACCTGTAGCGCAGTGACCGGACGACCTTTCGCTTTTCGGTGTTCATCTTTTCCAAATGCCTGGTAAGGTGGGCTGAATTCCAAAAGGCGATGTCGACATACCCGTTCTTATGGGAGGCGTTTAGGTAACAGATAGGGCTTTTTCCCGCATAAAAACAGGGAATACGCCATTTGTATTTCATTTCCACATCGGGTATCACCCGTTGTACGGTAAGCTGCAAATGCAATAAGATGCTTTTATAGGGCTCAGGTTGGTTGACGATATAGGCTTCGGCTGGGTTCATAACTTGTTCAGTTGGCTTTTGACCTCAAATATCCGAAAAGATACCGTTTTTAAGTTATAGGGCAACCTGGCCAAAAAAACAAAGCCCCGAACATTCGTTCAGGGCCCTTCAAAAGTCGGTCAGTTATGGTAGACAGCTAATTCAAACCATTATATGACGAGACAATTATTAGTGGGGCACGGTGTTCGCCCCCCTTTTCGGTAAGCCTATTACTTTTCCAGTAGGCCGCCGTTGTAATAGATAAATTCATCGGTGATTTTTCCCTCTTCATCAAAGCCATTGTTTATGTGCATCGGCAGTATAATTTTCTTTTTATCCGCCTTTCTTACGAGGTGCATGTTCCACCACGACAGTACCGACCTACCGTTATCCATTTCATATTCCAAATAATCGGGATATCCGATCATCTCGATGGCCTCTATTTCAAAATTATCGAGAAACTCCCCCCTTGCCGCCTTAACCTGATCTTTGTTCCCAGGGGCATTTATATCGTAGTTGATATTGTAGAACATGGCATCGTCGCCATAGAAACCCATAGCTTTTTCCAAGTCTGAATTTTCAAAGGCGTAGACCGCCTTGCGCACCGTGTTGATGTTTTCATGGTGATTGTAAATCGTACCGTTGGTACGGTCGGCAAAACTCTGTGCCATTTCATCAAAAATGCTGGGATCGAAATAGTGTATTACAGACTTGATCTTCCCGTCTTTGGTTACCAAGAACAGGTCGTGGGTAGGCGAAGTGAATTTTACCCCGGTCTCTTTGTGGACCCCCTTGAGCAAGTCCCACGTCTGCACCCATACATCACCGTCCTTATTGTCCTTTTTGTATTCAATGGCATCGGGATACGAACCCGGAAAATCACTTATGGAAAAATAATCGAGCTCATCGGACCAACGGTAGGCACTTGTAATATAGCGTGCCTTTCCGGTTCCTTTTGAGCTTACGTTGTCGCCAACCCCGTTAAAGGACTTAAAGTCGTCGGTCAACATACTGGCAATCTTAGCCGTGTCTCCCCTGACGAAGGCTTCGTTGAATTCGGCCACAAGGTCGATGGCGGGGTGTTCCAAATAAACGGTTCCATTTTTCTTCTGGCCAAAAGTAAGGCACGAGGTCATCAATACGAGTGTTACAAATACTTTTTTCATCTTTAAAGGTTTTAATTATCAATTGGTTATCGTTATTATTTCAGGATAGGCGGATTCAGGGTGTATCCCAGCTGCTGAAGAAACTCGAGCTCGTTGTAATAGACATCTTCCCGTACGATCTTCCCCTTGCTGTCGAACGAAACGATAGCATGGCCGTTTATCCTTACTTTCTTGCCCGTAGGACGCAGTTGCCTGAACGTACCCGTATGGGTACCGTTGAAGGTCCAATGCGTTGAAAGTTGTCCCTTGTTTACCACAAGGGTGTCCGTTTCTATCCTGGCATCGGGAAAACCGGTAAAATAAACGTTCATAAAGGCCTGCATTTCGCTACGATCGTCCACAACCCGAATTCCGTTATGGCGGCATATAAAATCTTCTACCAAGAGGGATTGGAGCGTATCCATATTCTTCTTATTCCACGATACCTCTATATAGCTTTCGAAATTGGCGCGGCCCAGTATCCCCTGCGATGTTTGTTTGTCGGAAGCGGATGTGCCATCGCCCTTGCAAGACAAAAAAAGCATCAAGAAAAAAACCGGTACAAATCCATATAATCTCATAACCAACTAACATAGGTGCACCATTAAATCAACTTGGGGGCTTTATTTTGAAATGAAACTATCGATTTCCGAAGTGCCCTGGTATACCAAGGGGACGAAGGCCTCCATTAACTGTCCGTAGGCCCAATTCCATTTACCGAACAAAACTCAATGGAAAGTTGTACATTTAGGTGCTCGCGCATTTCCCCCACGATGAGCAGCAAGCCAACCATGGGGACAAATTTTCACAAGACCGTTATTCTCTTCGCTTTTTCGATCGCAAACAGCGGCCTCCTTTTTTCCCAAGATTTAGGTCTGTACGCCGACCAGTCGTACAAAAAAGTATTCGTCGACACCGATAATTTTGGGGCCTCGTACCTCGATGTTCTCGAAAGCCTCTATCCTTCGGTACGGCCTGACTCCGTAAAGTTTTCAATGCTCAACGACCTCGCGTATTACTGGCATACCCGAAACCTGGGCAAAGCCCTCGATTTTACCCGAAGGGGACTCCAACTGGCCCGGGCCGCCAACAATGTCTTATGGGAAGGACGCCTTCAAATTACCGAAGCCGCTATTTTGTTGAGGATGGAGCAACTGGATTTGGCCGAGGAAGTACTAAATAACGCCATGGACAAGGTGTTGGAAAAAGACCTGGCCCACCTCTATACCCAATTGGGCTACGTTTACGAAAGGAGGGGCAAATTGGGAAAGGCGGCCGACTATGCCATGCAATCCCTAAAGCTTGGAAAGGAATTAGGGGATATCCGGGCCGTTGCCATGGCGTACAGCGATCTGGGCAACCTTTTTTGGAAACAGAAAAAGTACGATGCCGGGCTGGAGTACGGACTTAAATCGCTGGCGCTTTTCGAAGAGCGCGGTATCAACGACCTCGATTACGATTTCACCCTGTTTGTCGTGGGAAACAACTACCTCTCCCTAGGGAAGCACGAAGAGGCACTGAAATACCTACAGCATACGATCGCCATTGGCGAACGCTACGGTTTCTATAACAATTTAAGTGACGGCTATATGGTGCTGCTAGAGGTGTACGCCCATTTGAACGAATTCGAAAAGGCCGAAGAAGCCGGTACCAACGCCCTTAAATACGCGGAATTATTGGACAATAATTTTTTGATGATGCGCAGCTGGCTGGCCCTGGGGAAGATCGAAAACCTACAGGGCCACCACGGTACGGCCATCGACTTTCTCGAAAAATCCATTGCCATCGCAACCGATGATTTTGGCGATGCCTTTTTCTTAAGCCAGGCTTATGAGGCATTGGGCAAGGCCTATGCCGGAAACCACCAATACAAGGAGGCCTATACCGCCTTTGCGCGGTACGACAGGCTTAAGGAAACCGTGTTTACCGCCGAGGCGGACAACAGGATATCCTTGCTCAGGACCGAATTCGAGGTAGCCGACAAAGAAGGTAAAATACGCTCACAGGAAGCCCTAATATCGAAGCAGCAAACCACCCAACAACTGATCATGGTTATAACGGGGCTCTTGCTGTTGTTGCTCTTACTTGCCTATATAAGCATACGGAACAAATTCAAGGTCAACAAAATACTCGAAAAACAAAACCAGGAAAAAGAGTTCTTGCTCAAGGAAATCCATCACAGGGTCAAAAATAACCTGGAAATCGTATCGAGCCTCCTATCCCTTCAGGCCGTCGGAATGGAAGACGAAAACATGCTTTCCAAGATGCGTGAAAGCCAGCACAGGGTTCAGAGTATGGGGATGATCCATCAAAAACTGTATACCGGTGCCAATTTGGCCGCCGTTGAGATGAAAAGCTATTTTACCACCTTGGGCGAATATATAATCGATGCCTTCGGGGCCACGGACCGGATTCAGTTCGAGGTTCCAATGCCTCCCCTGGAAGTGGATGTGGATATGGCCATACCCATCGGACTCATCGTAAACGAACTATTGACCAATTCACTGAAATACGCCTTTGTAGGAAACCAAAAAGGTAAGATCAGTGTCAGTCTAAGGAAGGTCGACCAAAAGTTTCAGCTCCGGGTAAGGGATAACGGGGTCGGAAAGAACACCCATGCAAAAGGGGAAAGCAGCGGGTTCGGGACCCAATTGATCGCGCTGCTCACAAAACAGTTGGACGGCACCATGGAATTGAACACCCATGGGGGCACCGCCATATCCATTCAATTTCAACCAGGCAAAGCGGCTTAAACATGAAGGACAAGATCAGCATACTTATAGTAGAGGACGACATGATCATCGCGGCCAACATCTCCTTACAGCTCAACACCTTGGGCTACGAGGTTTTGGGCATCGTAACCAGGGGCGAAGCGGCCCTGGAGTACGTTGTGGGGACGCCTCCCGACATTCTTTTGATGGACATCAACCTAAAGGGAAAAATGGACGGCATTGAAACGGCCAGGGCCATTCAGGAAACCAAGGATATCCCCTTGATCTATCTGACCGCCAATACGGACGAAGCCACCTTTGCCAAGGCCAAAAGCACGAAACCCCGGGCGTTTATCGCCAAGCCTTTTAACAAATTGAACCTCCACCGGACCGTCGAATTGGTCGCCGACCAGCTCAACACCGAAAGACCATCGGCAACCACCCCGGTCCCCGAATTGAAGGTAATGGACGACCGTATATTCATCAGGCGCCATGGCCGGATGCAAAAGCTGCTGTTGGACCATATTCATTACATTGTGGCAGACCGCAATTACTGCTGCCTCACCACGAAGTCCGGGGACTTTGTCCTGTGCCATTCGCTAAAAACCATTCAAGAACACCTACCCCCATCGCAGTTTATCCGGGTTCACCGTTCGTATATGGTCAATATCAAGAGTCTCGACTCCATCGCCGACGACCATCTGGTCATCGACAAGAAAACCATTCCCTTGAGCAAATCGTACAAGGCCCTATTGTACGATCGAATACAGACCATCTGAAACGACCAATGGCAAAGGCAAGGATTAAAATTATCCCAAACCTAGGCACTTACGGGTAAGAGGGCGCGGCAAATGCCTACTTTTGCCCAAAAGCGGACCATCGCCTATGTTTAGCCCCCCTATCGTGTCAATTTATAGATTATTCCTTCTTTTTGCCCTGGCCCTGTTTCCGGTTTCCCTTTCCCTCGCCCAAGACCATGGCGACCAAGATTGGGTCTTTAAGAACAGTAAGAGCCTGTCGGAGCTTTGGGAATTGGACGAGGCCCACCACAGGGGCACCTTTTTGATCACCTCGTACAAACCTGTGTATTTTACCCTTGCCAAGTATTCGTCGGATACGAACAAAGACCCTAAAAGTGAAGGGCTTGAAAACACCTTGCCCGAACCTGTTGCGCTGAACGTCATCGAATCTAAGTTTCAACTAAGCCTAAAGACCAAGATATTCCACAAGGTACTCTGGGGCAGGGCCGATGTTTGGGCGGCCTATTCGCAAAGGGCCTATTGGCAGATCTACAACGAGGCCCTTTCAAGGCCCTTTCGGGAAACCAATTACGAGCCCGAGATCATTCTCAACTTTCCCGTGAAGTTTTCCCTCCTCGGATTTGAAGGAAAGATGATCGGGGCGGCATTCACCCACGAAAGCAACGGGCGATCGGAACCCATTTCAAGAAGCTGGAACCGTTTGGGGCTCCATGCCGGTTTCGAACGGGGCCAATGGCAGATCATGTTCAAAAATTGGGTCCGCCTCGGAGGAAGCAATGACGACAATCCCGGGATATCGGACTATATCGGCCGTGCCGAGGCCAAGGTCAGTTACGACCTAAAACGGCAACGGTTTTACGCCATAGCCCGCCACTCGATGAAATTCGGCGAAAAAAGCAGGGGAAGCCTACAGCTGAACTGGACCTTCCCCATCATAAAGAATTTCAGTGGCCACATACAGGTTTTTGAAGGTTATGGCGAGAGTTTGATCGATTACAACCACCGACAGACTACGGTCGGACTGGGCGTATCGTTGATCAATTAGCCATTATTTAACCTTATGAAAACCATGGGTATGCCCCGACACGCCCCGTTTTTCCCTACATTTGGAAAAACCATAGCCATGAAAGACCTACTCTTCCTTTTCGCCTTGCTTCTATGGGCCCCCAACCTTCGGGCCCAAGACCATTCGCACCTCGGTGCCCGACCGCTCGACTATCCCGATATCGCAGGCTTCAAGACCCTAAAGGTAGACCTGCACACGCATACCGTATTCTCCGATGGCTACGTTTGGCCCACCATTAGGGTACACGAGGCCCTTCGCGAAAACCTCGATGCCATTTCGTTGACCGAGCATCTCGAATACCAGCCCCATTCGGCCGACATACCACACCCCGACCGCAACCGCTCCTACGAACTGGTCAGGGCCATGCAGGAAGCCGAGGAACACGGCCTCATGATCGTCCACGGGTCGGAAATTACCCGTTCGGCACCGATTGGCCATAACAATGCGGTGTTTATCTCCGATGCCAACAAAATGGTGGTAGACAAGGCGGAAAAAGCCTTTTCGGAAGCCAAAAAACAAGGCGCCTTTGTGTTTTGGAACCATCCTGCATGGTACGCCCAGTCTCCCAAGGGCAATCCCGTACTCAGCGATTTTCAGAAAGAACGGATCGAACAGGGCGAACTTCACGGCATCGAAGTGATCAATACGGGCGATTACGCCGAAGAATCGTTGGCCCTGGCCCTGGAATACGACCTGACCATTATGGGAACCAGTGATATCCACGGGCTTATCGATTGGGATTATACCGAAAAAGGCCACCACCGGCCCATTACCCTGGTATTCGCCAAGGAAAAAAGTAGCGAAAGCCTTCAAGAAGCCCTGTTCGCCGGTAGAACGGTCGCGGTCTATAACGATCTTTTGGTCGGAAGGGAAGAATTCTTGCGCCCCTTGCTCAAGGCCAGTATCGAGATTACAAAGGCCCATTACATAGACAAGACCCAAATTTTGGAGGTGGGGCTTAAGAACAACAGCAGTAGCGACCTCCTTTTCGAAAACGCCATGGAGCATACCTTTTACAGCAGTTCGCCCGTATTTTCGATTCCCGCGGGCACGACGAAAACCCTCAAGATCAAGACCTTGGACACCAAGACCTCCATAGCCCTAAGACTGAAGGCCCTGGGGTGTTTCTACGCCCCCAAGAAACAAGCGATCATTGAATGGAACGTCGCGGTGGAGTAAGCCTCAAATCGTGTTGAAATCAATTTCCCGTTCAAAATCGGGTTCGAGCAGGCAGTAGTATCGGGAAGGAGTCTTATCTGAAAGCCTTATGCAACGCCCCGGAAGATCGACATCGAACTGGAAGCAGGAAAAATCGCTGCAGTAGTCGGGATCGAGCCGGGAAATCAAGTATTTGGTGATCTTGGGCCGTAAGCGGTACTCAAAATCGACACAATACCGCTTTAGGTTCTCGTCAGCCTCAGCGCCCACTATCCAGTTGATCGTCATGACTTTAGATTAAAAATGGTCATACAATGTATAAAAAATATGCACTTGCCCGTTCATTTTTTTGATGAAATACGCACTTTGTACCATTAATCGGACGCCGATCTCCCCAAACTCCTATAATCGCCCCCCCTTACGCCCAAGGGGCCTGGAGGCCGCCCCGAAAATAATTGGGCGCAGGGCCGTACAAAAAACATCGATTTGCCTAACTTTCGACAAAACAGGCCTATGAAAATTGTATCCCTCCTTTCCCTCCTATTGTCCATCGCCCTGATGGGCTGTAACACCGAAAGGCCCACAGGTAACGAAGGTCCCAACGTGCTGTTCATCATCGCGGACGACCTGGCCACCTCGGCCCTCTCCTGCTACGGCAATGCCCTCGGTACGAGTCCGAATATCGACCGTTTGGCGCAGGAGGGCATCCGCTACGAGCGTGCCTACTGCCAGTATCCGGTATGCGGGCCATCAAGGGCCTCGTTCTTATCGGGCTACTACCCGAACGCCACCACCACTTACGGCTATGTCAGCGGCAGGGAAAACATTGGCCCCGACCGCAAAATGCTGCCCCAACTCTTTAAGGAAAACGGTTATGTATCGGCGCGGGTAAGCAAAATTTACCATATGGGGGTACCCATCGATATCGAAAAAGGCAGCGATGGCAAGGACGATCCCGCGTCTTGGAACGAGAAATACAACAGTCAGGGTCCCGAATGGCGGGCCAAGGGCGAGGGCGAACTCGTACAGGGCAACCCCGACGGTAGCTTGCCCATCAAAGGCGGTAACGTAATGACCATTGTAAAGGCCGAAGGCGGCGATTTGGAACATTCCGATGGCAAAACCGCCCAGAAGGCCATTGAGCTGCTCAAAAAATACCGCGATACGAGTTTCTTTCTGGCGGTAGGCTTCGTACGGCCCCATGTGCCCTTTGTGGCCCCCGCCCCCTATTTTGGGCCCTACCCCTACGAGCAAATGGTGCTGCCCCAAAAAGTAGCGGGCGATTGGGACGATATTCCCGAACGCGGGATCAACTACGTGACCTCTGTAAACGGTCAGATGAACATCGCCCAGCAAAAAAAGGCCCTGGCCGCCTACTTCGCATCGGTATCGTATATGGATGCCCAGGTGGGCAAGGTGCTCGACGCCCTTAAGGAAGAGGGGCTGGACGACAACACCATCGTCGTCTTTACATCGG
The DNA here is from genome assembly GCF_900141855.1 of Pseudozobellia thermophila. Classification (GTDB taxonomy): domain Bacteria; phylum Bacteroidota; class Bacteroidia; order Flavobacteriales; family Flavobacteriaceae; genus Pseudozobellia; species Pseudozobellia thermophila. Next base: position 2,862 of record NZ_FQYU01000003.1, on the reverse strand, counting down.
ACCACGGCTTTCACCTCGACGAGCACGATTTTTGGATGAAGGTGAGCCTTCACGAGGAATCGGCCCGGGTTCCCCTGATCATAAAGGTACCCGGCAAACGTCCGGCCGTGTGCCGCTCGTTCGCCGAGCTGTTGGACCTCTACCCCACGCTGGCCGAACTGGCGGGAATCGAAGCTTCGCAACACCTTCAGGGCAAATCGTTGGTGCCCACCCTTGACCGGCCGGACCTAAAGGTGAGGGACATGGCCTTTTCGGTTTCGCAGGGCGGACGCTCCTTCCTCTTGCGCAACGACGGCTGGGCCTTTATCCAATACGATGAGGACGCGGGCGCCGGTATGGAACTCTACGATATGAAAAAAGACCCGCAGCAGTACACCAACCTGTCCGAGGATCCGGATCAGGCCGATACGGTGGCTTTCTTTAGGGAAAAGCTGAAGGAAAAACTGGCCGAGGTACGCCAAAACGACCTGGGCCTTAGCTACCCGTAAGGCCCTTATTCCTCCCCATCCACGTAAGCCTGTAGGTAGGCGTAGCGGGGCGTGAGTTTTCCGTTTTGGGTCATCCGGGCCCGTTCGAGCACCCCGTTCTTGTCGCCGTTAAAAAAGGCGGGGATCACGTTTTTTACAAAAGCCTCGCCAAAGCCTTCGCTGGCATCGCGCGGCAGCTCACAGGGCAGGTTGTCGACCGCCATAACGGCAATCGCCGATTCGTTTCTAAAGTCGGTTTCCCCCTCGGTCAGGGGGTCGTAGCCGTAAACGGGATCCGCAATGGTCGAAGGCCTAATGGTGGAAGCCACGGGGCCATCGATATCGCAACTGATATCGGCCACCACCCTGATCTTGAAATTCGGGTGCCTGGCATCTTCGCGGGTATAGAGGTAGGGCGCGCCCTGACCGTAAAAATGGCCTGCGATATAAAAATCGGTGACCTCGGCGAAACGGAAGAAGTTGGACCTATAGGCTTCGGGGTGGGCAAAAAAATCGGCCTTGTTGCCCCGAACCCCGTCCTTTCGCCTGTTGTATTCGGAGGCGTCTATTTGGCAATAGACCGGCTCGTCGAAATCGTCTTTTAGGTATTCGGCCACGTTGACCTTTCGAAGGCCCATGGCGTCGAGCATTTCCTTGGATCCGTTGCCGACCCTGCCCTTGCCGGTCAACAGTATCTTAATGTTCGGGAGCCTTATTTTTTTAAGCGCGGCGATCAGGGCCTGTTGGTCGGGCAGGTCTTCGGCCTTCGGCAGGTCGAAACTCCCGTATTTGAGTCCGAATGCCCGAAAACCGTTATAGGCGCCCACGATACCGGCATAGCGGCCAAAGGCCACCAGGCGTTGCCCTTTTTCGTCGGTAAGGACCTCGTGGTCGTAGAGCTCGATGTTCTTTTCGAGTATGGCCCTTAGCAGGTTGCGGTTGTAGGGCTGCTTTTTGATGGTATGGGAAAAGAAAAAGTATTTTTTATTGGGAACAAGATGGTCGATCGGCACTTCCTTGACCCCGAGAAGCACATCGCATTCGTCCATTTTTGAAGCGACCTCGATACCGGCTTTTTGGTATTCGGCATCGCCAAAGGCGCGAATGGGGGACGGTTCTACGATGATTTCGGCCCCATTGTACTTGGACAGGACTTTTTGACATGCTCGGGGGGACAGTACGACCCGCCTATCGGGCGGGTTTTTGCGTTCTTGGATGATTCCGAATTTCATAAAGGGGTTTTGGTATAAATTTTGCCTAATTTACTGGGAATTGTGGCAGTGCACAAACTTTTTGTTAGCTTTGCCGTCGCCCTGTAAAAATACGGGGACGGGGTCGTTTTACGATCTGGCCCATGGAGGGCCCGCGTTAGGCTCGCCCGTTCCGAACGCAAGTTTCGGACGGGGATAGGAGCGGTTACCCCGCAGGCCCGACCGGGCCGAGGAGTAGTAGCGGATAGCCCGACCCTTTCGGCCTTGGGCCGAAAGGGGAACGCCCAAACCGTTCTTTGAAAACAAGGTGAGATCAACGGGTTCCGACACGGGTCATACGTGTTCGGGACTGTCGTTATACTAAATTATTTCAGGGTCCCGACACTCGTAATACGCGGTCGGGACGTAACCTGCCCGCCCAAAAGGAGGGTTCGACTACGCAAATCGAAGATTTGCTGTCTCATTACGGGGCCGACTGGTTTTGACAGCGAGACCAATGGCAATGTAAGCATGCCGAGCGCTGAGGTACAGCTCGTTAATATCATACTTCACACTTTTTAATTGGCGAATCTAATTACGCTCTTGCCGCGTAACCCGAATTACAGTAAGGTTATGCCTCGTTCCGACAAGGTCGGAAAGCGAGATGTCTCTGAACAGCCCTTGTTGACGGCGGTTCATTAAGAGGCACCATAAAAGTCAACACAAGGGCAGCGTAGCTTCGGCGTTGCCACCAAAACCTTAAGAAGCTAAGTGTATGTTAGGCCGTTTCCGGCCGGGCATGCATCGAAAACCAAGCGGAAACTAAGCATGTAGAAAGCATTGACGTTGCTTGTTTGGACGAGGGTTCGAATCCCTCCGGCTCCACGACACTCAAGAAACCACGCCTTTGGGCGTGGTTTTATGTTTTATGAAATGTCAAAACGAAGTTTTGTAAATGAATAAAACACAAAACCGGAAGCGATAGCTTCGTGGTTTCTTATTTGCAACATTGGTCAGGAGGGAACACCGCAGGTAATCCTCCGGCTCCACAATACTCAAGAAACCACCTTTTTGTGCAACCTTTTTCGTTCCGCCTACGGGATTCGAAGGCCTGCGCGCCATCCCGCCCCTTCGCTAAAAAGGTCCACCGGACCTTTTTTAAACGCTCGGGCGTCTCCGGCTCCACGACACTCAAGAAACCACGC
>NZ_FQYU01000030.1 GCF_900141855.1 Pseudozobellia thermophila | reverse complement strand
CCCCTTGCCAAGGTATGCAAAGCATACCTCGCAACTCGCCATAGCCGTCTGGCCGTTGGCAACAATTAGTAAAAATTAATCATTTGAAGATAGACGAGGCTTTTCTTAAAAAGATGTCAGAAGGGATTTTGAGGTTTGGTGCGGTATCAGAAGTGGGATTTAAGAAACTAGCTGATTTTGGTTGGTATGTAGATGCTGACATTTCTTTGGGATACGCCACTAGCTTGATGGAAAAGGCTATAGAAGGTGATGTAGAATTTTTAAACAACTTCTTTATTGATTATTACCAAACAGCAATTGGACAAAGAATAAACAGCTTTAAGTTAAAGCATAATGAGAGATTGGAAATTATAAAAGAAGCTATCAATTGCCATAAAGAAGAGAAATATTATGCTTCAACAATTCTATTCTTATCTCAGGCAGACGGAATGTGTGGTGGTTATTTGTTCAAAGGAGGGAGTAGAAAACAAGAATTAAAAAAATATCTGGCGACTTCCGAATATGGAAGTTTATTCTTATTACTGCTCAATTCCATAAATCAGAAAAGTGCGATAGATTCATTTTACCCTGAAGAATCGGGTGATTATGAAAGTAACTTAAATAGGCATGGTGTGATTCACGGTTACAATACTAATTTCGGGACCAAAGAAAATAGTCTCAAGGCATTTTCACTACTTTGTTTTGTAAATGATTTTGTAGACCGATATAAATAACTGTTGCCAACAATTTAAGAAATGACAAAATACATTAAAATAATAGTGTTGTTCTTAACCTTATCTGCTTGCGGACAAAATGTGATGGAAATGAAAACACCTGAAAACTCAACTGAAAAGTTTGCGGAATTTATAGCAAAGAAAAAGTTTGTTGAGGAAAATTATTATCCAGGAATTGCCAACGAAAAAATGCGACCAATTTTTACCGACAAAATTAATAGTGTTGCGTCTGACTTTAAAAGTGTAGCGGAATCTGAAAATCCGACTGAAAAAAAATATCAAGAGAAAATTAAAATCGGACTTTCAAGGTTTGCGGATGTTTATATGGAATTGGACACCGAAGACCGTGAAAGAGTTTGCACATACTTTGAGGAATTAATGGACATTGTCGGACTGGAAAGCTCGAATGGACAACTAAATAAATTTATGTACGGATTTGACCCGAATGAATTAATAAAAGAAAAATAAAAACTGTTGCCAACACTGGCTATAATTCATTGCTACAATCTAACTGACTTTAAACAAAATAACCATTAACAAGGCCCGATTTCTCCCGGACAATTTCCGTTGGAAATGTCCGCAACGAAATCATAGCCCAACCGTTGTGGCTAATTTGACCCAAATCTGAAATGAAAGCAAAAATTGGAATCGGAATTATAATTATAGCCTTTTTGGTTTGCTTAAATCCGTACCTGTTGATTTTCGGAGTTCCTCTATTCATAATCGGAATTATTATACTTCTGCTTTCCGATAAAAAGTTAAAAACAAAACTGATTTGGATTTT
>NZ_FQYU01000004.1 GCF_900141855.1 Pseudozobellia thermophila | reverse complement strand
AAGATTGGGGACCGGGAAGGTCCTTTGAAAAAGAGAATAAGAAGTTCATTGACATACTGTAGAGACGATAGCGAGCCGATATCCGTTTTGAGGGATATACAGGCGAGCTACCATATAAGTATTTTGGAACAAAAAGAATGGAACACAGATAGAGAGACGGGGCCGGGATGACTTTATCGGCGTTGGCGCGAAATTATATACGAATCAACGATGAAGAGTTTGATCCTGGCTCAGGATGAACGCTAGCGGCAGGCCTAACACATGCAAGTCGAGGGGCAGCGGGGAGTGCTTGCACTCCGCCGGCGACCGGCGCACGGGTGCGCAACGCGTATGGAACCTGCCCCTGTCCGGGGAATAGCCCAGAGAAATTTGGATTAATGCCCCATGGCATCCATTACCTGCATGGGTATTGGATTAAAGATTTATCGGACAGGGATGGCCATGCGTACCATTAGTTTGTTGGTGGGGTAACGGCCCACCAAGGCTACGATGGTTAGGGGCCCTGAGAGGGGGATCCCCCACACTGGTACTGAGACACGGACCAGACTCCTACGGGAGGCAGCAGTGAGGAATATTGGACAATGGGCGGGAGCCTGATCCAGCCATGCCGCGTGCGGGAAGAAGGCCCTATGGGTCGTAAACCGCTTTTATACGGGAAGAAACCACCCCACGTGTGGGGTACTGACGGTACCGTAAGAATAAGGACCGGCTAACTCCGTGCCAGCAGCCGCGGTAATACGGAGGGTCCGAGCGTTATCCGGAATCATTGGGTTTAAAGGGTCCGTAGGCGGGCCGTTAAGTCAGGGGTGAAAGTCTGCGGCTCAACCGTAGAACTGCCCTTGATACTGGCGGTCTTGAGTCATATTGGAGTGGGCGGAATATGTAGTGTAGCGGTGAAATGCATAGATATTACATAGAACACCGATCGCGAAGGCAGCTCACTAAGTATGTACTGACGCTGATGGACGAAAGCGTGGGGAGCGAACGGGATTAGATACCCCGGTAGTCCACGCCGTAAACGATGGATACTAGCTGTCCGGGACCTTGAGTCCTGGGCGGCCAAGCGAAAGTGATAAGTATCCCACCTGGGGAGTACGTTCGCAAGAATGAAACTCAAAGGAATTGACGGGGGCCCGCACAAGCGGTGGAGCATGTGGTTTAATTCGATGATACGCGAGGAACCTTACCAGGGCTTAAATGCATATTGACAGGGTCAGAGATGACTTTTCCTTCGGGCAATTTGCAAGGTGCTGCATGGTTGTCGTCAGCTCGTGCCGTGAGGTGTCAGGTTAAGTCCTATAACGAGCGCAACCCCTACCGTTAGTTGCCAGCATGTCAAGATGGGGACTCTAACGGGACTGCCGGTGCAAACCGTGAGGAAGGTGGGGACGACGTCAAATCATCACGGCCCTTACGTCCTGGGCCACACACGTGCTACAATGGCCGGTACAGCGGGAAGCCATGTCGCAAGGCAGAGCGGATCCACAAAACCGGTCACAGTTCGGATCGGGGTCTGCAACCCGACCCCGTGAAGCTGGAATCGCTAGTAATCGGATATCAGCCATGATCCGGTGAATACGTTCCCGGGCCTTGTACACACCGCCCGTCAAGCCATGGAAGCCGGGAGTGCCTGAAGTCCGTCACCGCAAGGAGCGGCCTAGGGCAAGATCGGTAACTAGGGCTAAGTCGTAACAAGGTAGCCGTACCGGAAGGTGCGGCTGGAACACCTCCTTTCTAGAGCTTTGCGCGATGTATCGCGCAAGGGCGACCTTCGCCGATAGAGGCGTTCCGCGCCCCGTCCCCTATTTGTATCCTAAAAAAAGTGTTCCGAAACGTATGGCAGCGGTCAAGAAGAAGTCTCTATGGTATTGATAATATAGGAAACGGTCGCCCTTGTGCGGTCCGGGACAGTCCCGTAGCTCAGCTGGTTAGAGCGCTACACTGATAATGTAGAGGTCGGCAGTTCGAGTCTGCCCGGGACTACGATGTGCCCCGTGGCACGACGTTCATTGAGTTGAAATTGAAGGAAATTCTAGAAGTTGGGTGGTAGTTAAGTGCTAACTACTGACTACTAATTACTAACGGCTAGTAATTGGGGGATTAGCTCAGCTGGCTAGAGCGCCTGCCTTGCACGCAGGAGGTCATCGGTTCGACTCCGATATTCTCCACAGGTCAATAGGCAATGACCGATCTACGATCAAGGATTTATTGTTGATTGTTTATTGGAAATTGTTTATTGCAAAAGGTTCATTGACATATTGGGACAGGGTACATTTTATGATGTGCCTTGAAGAAGAAAAACACGAATTTTTTAAGTAAAGAGTACGCGAATAGAATAGCGAAACAAAAGGACGGCGACAAGCTGGATAAGGGCGTATGGGGAATGCCTAGGCTCTCAGAGGCGATGAAGGACGCGATAAGCTGCGAAAAGCTGCGGGGATCGGCACATACGATATGATCCGCAGGTATCCGAATGGGGCAACCCACTATACTGAAGGTATAGTATCCGCAAGGAGGCGAACCCGGTGAACTGAAACATCTAAGTAGCCGGAGGAGGAGAAAACAAAAGTGATTCCGGGAGTAGCGGCGAGCGAAACCGGATTAGTCCAAACCGTACATGTTCCGGCATGTGCGGGGTTGTAGGACCGCGATATTCGAGCAGTAATGAACTAGAACGCTTTGGAAAGAGCGGCCATAGACGGTGATAGCCCGGTATAGGTAAAGACCTGTTAGATAGCGGTATCCTGAGTAGCGCGGGGCACGTGAAACCCTGTGTGAACCCGGCGGGACCATCCGCCAAGACTAAATACTCCTGAGAGACCGATAGTGAACCAGTACCGTGAGGGAAAGGTGAAAAGAACCCTGAACAAGGGAGTGAAAAAGATCCTGAAACCATACGCCTACAAGCGGTCGGAGTCCCGATTTATCGGGATGACGGCGTGCCTTTTGCATAATGAGCCTACGAGTTACTTTTACTGGCGAGGTTAAGGCCTTCAGGGCCGGAGCCGCAGCGAAAGCGAGTCTTAACAGGGCGCCATAGTCAGTAGTAGTAGACGCGAAACCGTGCGATCTACCCATGGGCAGGTTGAAGCTGTGGTAACACATAGTGGAGGACCGAACCCGTTGACGTTGAAAAGTCTTGGGATGACCTGTGGGTAGGGGTGAAAGGCCAATCAAGCTCGGAAATAGCTCGTACTCCCCGAAATGCATTTAGGTGCAGCGTGTAGATAGTTTTATAGAGGTAGAGCTACTGATTGGATGCGGGGGCTTCACCGCCTACCAATTCCTGACAAACTCCGAATGCTATAAAACGTTTCTGCGCAGTGAGGGCATGGGTGCTAAGGTCCATGTCCGAGAGGGAAAGAACCCGGACCATCGGCTAAGGTCCCCAAATATATGCTAAGTTGACAAAACGCGGTGGAACTGCACCGACAGCCAGGATGTTGGCTTGGAAGCAGCCATTCATTTAAAGAGTGCGTAACAGCTCACTGGTCGAGCGGTTCCGCATGGATAATGATCGGGCATAAGCATATTACCGAAGCCATGGCTTTGTATTTATACAAGGGGTAGGGGAGCATTGTAGTGCCGTCGAAGGTGTACCCGCGAGGGGCGCTGGAGGAGCTACAAACGAAAATGTAGGCATAAGTAACGATAATGCGGGCGAGAAACCCGCACGCCGAAAGACCAAGGTTTCCCCGGCTATGCTAATCAGCCGGGGGTCAGTCGGGACCTAACGCGGACCCGAAGGGGGAAGTGGATGGACAAGCGGTTAATATTCCGCTACCCGCACATCGACAAAAGCGACGGAGGCGAGAGGTTGGTGCGTGCAGACGGAATTGCACGTTGAAGGGACAGGTAACTGCCCGATAGTACGCCGAGGCTACGGCCAAGGCGATAATCCAGCGTATCGACTTCCAAGAAAAGCGAGATGTGCGGCCCGTACCGTAAACCGACACAGGTGGTCGGGATGAGTATTCTAAGGCGCTCGAGAGATTCATGGCTAAGGAACTAGGCAAAATAGACCCGTAACTTCGGGAGAAGGGTCTCCCGACTTAACGTCGGGACGCAGTGAAGAGGTCCAGGCGACTGTTTATCAAAAACACAGGGCTCTGCGAAATCGAGAGATGAAGTATAGGGCCTGACACCTGCCCGGTGCCGGAAGGTTAAGGGGAGACGTAAATCCTTCGGGAGGAAGCGTTGAACTGAAGCCCCGGTAAACGGCGGCCGTAACTATAACGGTCCTAAGGTAGCGAAATTCCTTGTCGGGTAAGTTCCGACCTGCACGAATGGTGCAACGATCTGGACACTGTCTCGGCCATGAGCTCGGTGAAATTGTAGTATCGGTGAAGATGCCGGTTACCCGCAGTGGGACGAAAAGACCCCGTGCACCTTTACTATAGCTTCGTATTGACCTTGGTCAAGCAATGTGTAGGATAGCTGGGAGACTTCGAAGCCGCGTCGCCAGGCGCGGTGGAGTCATTGTTGAAATACCAGCCTTTGCTTGTCCGGGGCCTAACCCTTGCAAAAGGGAACAGTGCGTGGTGGGTAGTTTGACTGGGGTGGTCGCCTCCAAAAGAGTAACGGAGGCTTCTAAAGGTGCCCTCAGTACGGTCGGCAATCGTACGTAGAGTGCAATGGCACAAGGGCGCTTGACTGTGAGACATACAGGTCGAACAGGTTGGAAACAAGAGCATAGTGATCCGGTGGTTCCGCATGGAAGGGCCATCGCTCAAAGGATAAAAGGTACGCCGGGGATAACAGGCTGATCTCCCCCAAGAGCTCATATCGACGGGGGGGTTTGGCACCTCGATGTCGGCTCGTCACATCCTGGGGCTGGAGAAGGTCCCAAGGGTTGGGCTGTTCGCCCATTAAAGTGGCACGCGAGCTGGGTTCAGAACGTCGTGAGACAGTTCGGTCTCTATCTACTGCGGGCGTTAGAAATTCGAGCGGACCTGGCCCTAGTACGAGAGGACCGGGCCGGACCGACCGCTGGTGCACCGGTTGTCCCGCCAGGGGCATTGCCGGGTAGCTATGTCGGGACTGGATAAGCGCTGAAAGCATATAAGCGCGAAACCAACCGCAAGATGAGATTTCTTTAAAGGGCCGTGGGAGACGACCACGTCGATAGGCCATAGGTGCAACGGCAGTAATGTCGGTAGCCGAGTGGTACTAATTGCCCGTACGGCTTGCGCATGCGCCCCTTCGGGGGCGCAACGACCCCTTTTTCAAAAGCGTTCGCACCGTGTAGGATCTACTTAAAAAATACCTGCTTTTTCTTCTTCACTGTCCCATTATTATGTCATCACCAAAAAATATTGAAAATTTAGGTGGCCATGGCGGCGGGGCCCACCCCTTTCCATTCCGAACAGGGAAGTTAAGCCCGCCAGCGCCGATGGTACTGCCACACCAGGTGGGAGAGTAGGTCGCCGCCTTACTTCGAAAGCCCCCGCACTTTACGTGCAGGGGCTTTTTTTATGGGCCATGTTTACAATAATCACAATTCTTGCTTATTTTTTTTGCCGGCCTTCATTTATCTTTGTTTCCTTAGATGGGCAAGCAAGATATCAAGTACAAGGAAGAACGTCTAAATACGGTATCCCACGCAATTGGGGCCTTTCTCGCTGTACCGGGTACCCTACTGCTGCTTTGTCGAAATTCCGGTAAGTCCGAATGGGCCACCCCGAGCATTCTCGTCTACGGGCTAAGCCTTATAGCCATGTTTTTGGTTTCCTCCCTTTACCACTATACACAAAAGGTGAATTTTAAACGGAAATTAAGGATACTCGACCATATCAACATCTATTTTCTTATTGCCGGAACCTATACCCCGATTTGCCTGATCACCTTGGTCAAGGCCAATGGGTGGACCATTTTCTTTGCCGTGTGGGCGATAGCCTTGGCGGGTACCGTATTTAAATTGTATTATACAGGTCGGTTTGAGTTTATCTCCCTTTTACTCTATGTAGGCATGGGGTGGTTAATTGTTTTGGATTTTAACAATTTTGTTGAATATACTTCCGTTTTAGGGGTTAGATTGTTGTTTCTTGGCGGCGTCTTTTATACCTTTGGAATCCTTTTTTACGCATTTGAAAAAATTCCCTATCATCATTTTATATGGCATTTATTTGTATTGGCCGGAGCAATAAGCCACTGGTTGGTCATGTTTATAAGTGTGGTGTAAGTGGTTACTGTTAAATTTGAATATTCGAATATCAAAATGACATTTTTACAAAAAGCACTCCCCAAATCCTATCCTTTTTTTTCCCTTTTGTTTCTGTTCGTCTCCTGCAAGGAAACATACGAAGAGACCCATATTCCTTTGGACGACTACCAAATTGAGGCAGGTTTCGATTTACAGGTGGTGGCATCGGAGCCGCTCTTGGATGCCCCCGTTCAAATAGACTTCGATACCCAAGGACGCATTTGGGCCGTTGAAATGTCCGGTTTTATGAGGGATGTCGACGGAACGGATGAAAATAGGCCCTCGGGAGCGATAAAGATCCTTGAAGATAGGGACGAAGACGGCGTTATGGACCACGCCAAGGTGTTTCTCGATAGTTTGGTCATGCCCAGGGCCTTGGCCCTGGTTTACGGAGGTGTGTTGTATGCTGAGCCTCCTAACCTTTATTTTGTTGAAATCGATGCGAACGACAAGCCCAAGAACAAGGTGTTGGTCGATTCCCTATATGCCTTGGAGGGAAATCCCGAATACCAGCCCAATGGATTGCGCCTCAATATAGACAACTGGATCTACAACGCGGGGTCGCACTTCAGGTACCAACGAAAAAATGGGGTTTGGAAAAAAGAACCTACGACATACCGGGGTCAGTGGGGCATTAGCCAAGATAATTTTGGCAGGCTTTACTACAATAACAATTCAACCCAGTTGCTGGGCGACTATGTGTTGCCCAACCGCTTGGTACGCAACCCATTCTTGATTCCGAGCAAAGGGGTTAATCAGAAATTGACCGAAGACCAACGCGTTTATCCCTTGCATGCCGCTAGGGTCAATAGAGGCTATGTCGATGGGGTATTGGATAAGGATAGCCTGCTGATCGAGGTTACCGCGGCCTGCGGGCCCCTGGTTTACCGTGGAGGGGCTTTTCCTGAAGGTTACGACCAAAACGTGTTCGTCTGTATTCCCGAGATAAATGCCGTCAAACGAAATATCCTAAACTTTAGGGGAGACGCGGTCGAGGCCGAACAGGCTTGGGAAGGCAAGGAGTTTTTGGCCAGTACCGATGAGGGTTTCCGCCCAGTAAATTTGTCGACCGGACCTGACGGCAGTATGTACATCGTCGATATGCATAGGGGGGTGATACAGCATCACGCCTTTCTGAGTCCGTATTTGAAGAAAAGGGCGCAGGAGGCCCAATTGGATACCCTGGTCAACTTTGGACGAATACTTAGGGTCAGGCCGGTGTCCGCAAAAGCGCCTAAAATGTACGACTTGGATAAACTGTCGGCCCCGGAACTGGTAAAACTGCTCAAGGACGAAAATGGCTATATCAGGGATCAGGCACAGCATCGCCTGGTCTATAAAAACCTGGTTGAAGCCGAGGCCGAACTGGTGCGAATGGCGCAAGACGTAAGCGATCCCATTGCCCAGGTACACGCCTTGCACACCTTGGAGGGATTGGAAAGGGGCTTGTCTTTCGATTTTTTAAGAAAGGTGGCCGCAACCAGCGACCCCGAAGTGGTCGCCCATGCCCTTGTATTGCTCGAGGGGTATGCGGACGATGACCATGCCGACGCGGCCCTTTCGCTCTTTCAGGAACTGATAAAGAAAGACCATGGGGGCATAGATCTTTACCTGGCTACCACCCTGGGCCCTTGGGCACGTATTTCGGAAAGCTTTTACCCCATGATGAATACCTTGCGCGAACGGCATATGGGCGATCCTGTTTACGTAGAGGCCCTGTTGAGCGGTTTTTCGTCGTCCGATGACGATTTGTTGGCCCTTCTGGATGAGGGCAACCCCAAAGACTCCCTTTTAGAAAAGGAAGTAGGGAAAAATAGGGACCGAAGAAAGGCCGGAAAAAAGAATCCTATCTATGTGAGGAAGGGTTCGAGTCAAGATTCCCGTACGAAGGGGGCGAAACTGTTCAGGCAGATCTGCGCATCGTGCCATCAATCGAACGGTAACGGCGTCGAAGGCTTGGCACCGCCCTTGGTAGGTTCCGAGCACATACTGCCCCCCGAAAAACTGGCGATGATCGTGTTGCACGGCCTGAAGGGGCCTATTGAGGTTGATGGCACTATGTACAATCTGAACCATTCCATGCCCGGACTGAACTCTAATCAAACCCTTAGCGATAAAGATATTTCGGCCATCATTTCTTACGTGACCAATGCCTTTTCCAAATATCCCAAGGGGCTGCGCCCCGAGAGGGTAAAAGAGCTCCGCGCACTGCCGTCGAAGAGCGGTTCGGAGTATACTATTGAAGAGCTTGACGAGGTTATGGAGTCCTTAAAATAACGGGGTTGGGCCCCTTATGGTAAATAGGTTCGTTAATTCTTTTTGCCTATGGGGCTGTCATCGCACTTGAGGTCTCCCAGTACGTATTGCATTCCATCCAAAAGAAACTGAAGGAATTCAGGGTTGTCGAGGGTTTGGGCATTGTGTGATGGTGAAGTGTAAAAGACCCTTCCCTTGCCATGTCTTTTGATCCACGATACGTAGGTGATTTTGTCGGTCGCCTCCTTTTTAAGTCCCTCCAATTGGTCTACTTCAATATACAGAAGCGGTCTGAAATTATAGTTGAAATAGGCATTTTTAAAGAAATAGGGCTCGTCGATGTGGGTAAAGCCGTTACCGGAAAAAGCGGCGACCAATGGATGGTTTTCGTCTACTTCCTTGACATGCATTTTCTGCTGCTTGGGGTGGTAGTCAAAGCTTCCCCCGGTCAGCTCGCTAAATTCCATGGAATTGTTTTGCACGGTTATGGCACCGTGAAGGATCATCAATCCGCCCCCATTGGCAATGTACTCGGTAAAATTATGCTCGTATTCCCGGGCCAGGGACTCCATTTTGTCGTCGGGCAAGTTCGAATTCTTCTGCAGTAAGTCCCAAAACAAATCCCTTTTGGGGCCTTTTGGGTTGCAGTTGTTGAATACCACGGCGTCGTATTTGGCCAGATTGGCCTTGTCGAAACTGTCGATATCGTAAGAATTGGTAACCTCGAAAACACCCGATTTTCGCCCTAAGATCTTTAACATTTCCACATTGTGTGGAGCCGTCCAGTGATAGAATCCCGTATGTTGCGAAAAAACCAAGACCTTTTTAGGGGTGGCTTTTATCCGTGGTTCGGATGGGGCAAGGGCCTCCATTTTCGATATCCATTCGTCGGTAATCTCAAAAGAATCCAAGTTTTGTGAAAACAAGGTAAAGGAGGTGAGTAATAAGATAAAACTTAGTTTGCTTCTCATTTGCATGCTTTAGAATAGTTTACTTTTGGGAAGATTCCCTGATAATCAGCTCGTGTTTCAGTATAATTTGATCGGCAGATTCAATGTTGATGGAACCGTTCAAATGACTTAGTATGCTTTGTCCCGCTAATTTACCCATTTTATAGCCGGGATAGTCGATGGTGGACAGTTCCGGGGAAATAACTTGGGTTACGGGGTCGTTGTTAAAACCTATGATCTTAATTTGATCGGGGATTTTGTAACCTGCCTTTAACAGTGCCTTGATAATATATACGGCAAGGTTGTCATTGGATACAAAAACACCGTCAACGGGTTGTTTTGAGGATTGGATGTAATCTACGACCTTCTGGGCCTCGGCTTGGGAAAAATTACCGACTTCGACCAGTTGTTCCCGATTGTAGGTCGAAAACTCCTTGAGCGCTTTTTTGTAACCCGAATACCGGAGTTTGTAAACACTTCTATTGAGTCCTGAGGATACGTGGATGATGTTTTCGCAACCTTGTTTGATCAAATGTTCGGTAGCTTGGTACCCGGCAGCTTCATTGTCAATGATTATTGTCGGGCAATTGGGCAAATCGACTACCCTGTCAAAAAACAGCAGGGGGATTTTTCTTTCGGTAAAGGTGGCGAAGTGCTCGTAATTCTTGGTTTCGTTGGCCAGCGATACCAGCAGGGCGTCCACACCGCTCTCAAATAAGGTTTTGGTATTGAACTTTTCCTTGGCTTCCTGCTCCAGTGACTGGCTAATGATCAGGTTGTACCCCGCATTATTGGCTATTTTTTCGATTCCGGAAAGTACGGTAGACATAAAGTCGGAATTCAATCTTGGGACAATAACTCCTATGGTATTGGATTTTTGTAAACTGAGATTGGAAGCAAATTTGTTGATCCTGTACCCTGTTTCCTTGGCCGCTTGCAGCACCTTCTCCTTGGTCTTTATGCTGATGGAAGGATGGTCGTTTAGGCTTCTGCTTATGGTAGCGGGGGAAACCCCCAATTTTTTGGCTAAGTCGTATATGGTCGTTTTTTTCTTCAAGAATCCTTGTGCAATTGTACGCAACAATATTACGCAATATTACAAAAAGTTTTAAAAAGAACGTTGTAAACAGTAATTAATGCGCTATAAAATTTCGATATAGGGCTATTTTAGGGGGTTAAGTTGTGTTTTTGATAAGTTTTTATTTAAATTTTTATGTAATCGGTTGCGTAAACAATTTAATTTTATAGATTTGTAACGGTGTCAATTTAACACTTATTAATCAACTTAAACTTTAATCCATGTCATGTATGGAACGAAAATCACATTGTTTTAAACGTATAAAGGGAAATTTGGTCCTCTTCCCGCTTTTGCTTCTATTTTGTATGGCGGTAAATGCACAGGAAGAAATTACGGTTACAGGAAAGGTAACCGATGAATTGGATGGTCCTCTTCCCGGGGCTTCTGTAATCGAAAAGGGGACAACGAACGGTACTTCTACCGACTTTGACGGTAAATACACCTTACGGGTATCCGGTCCTGATGCGGTTTTGCTTATCAGTTATATTGGCTACGGTACGCAAGAAATACCCTTAAACGGAATGACGGTCGCCAATACCCAAATGGAACCCAATGCATCCAATTTGGATGAAGTGGTGCTGGTGGGGTATGGTTCCCAGAAGCGGTCCGATGTAACCGGTGCCGTTGCCAGCGCCAATCTAGAGGCCTTTGAGGAATCGCCCAATACCAATATAGGGCAGAGCCTTCAAGGTACCGTACCGGGCTTGAACGTAGGCCAGGTCAACTCGGCCGGATCTACACCTGAAATAACCATTCGCGGGCAGGTGTCCTTGAATGGGAGCCAGAGCGTACTTATCGTTCTCGATGGTATTCAGTACAACGGAAGCTTGTCTTCGATCAACCCGAACGATATTGAGTCGATCGATGTCTTAAAGGACGTCAGTTCTACTGCCGTCTATGGGGCGCAAGCCGCCAACGGGGTCATACTGATCACCTCAAAGGGGGGCAAGCGTAACCAAAAACCGAGAATCTCGGTTTCTTCCTCCTATGCAACGCTTCAACCTACGGTAAGCAATAGGCCGTTGAGAAGGGCCGAATACATCGACCATATCAATATGCAGCTTTACGACCTGCGCTTTTTGGCGCCCGATTACACTACCCCGAACCCTGACTATGTAAGTTATTTCGAACCGGGGCAGGGGATCAATGCCAATTTTGAGTTGCAGTCCGATACCAATCCCGGTGAATTTAGCGAGAACGATTACGATTGGTGGGGCGAAGGCACCCAAACCGGTTTTGTGCAGCAAAATGAAGTGAGCATAGCGGGGGCTTCGGAAAGCACGAGTTACTTGATTTCATTGGGCCTGACCGAACAAGAGGGGATTATCAACAATGATGATTTTTCCCGTAGGAGTATTCGGGTGAACCTCGATACCGATGTGTCCAAAGGGTGGAAAGTGGGGATTCAAACATTTGGGTCCTTTGTAAAACAGGATGGCGATGAGCCCTTCCTGTCCCAATTGAGAAACTTTTCGCCCTTATTGGTGCCCTATGACGAAGAAGGGAATTTAATTCCCAATCCGGCAGGTACCATAGAATCGAATCCCTTCTTGGGCCAAAACACGCAAGATTATGAGCGCAAGGATTATTTCTTTGCCAATATTTATTCGGAGGTGGACCTGCCCTTTGTAAAGGGACTTACCTACCGGGTAAACTTCGGTAATAACTACAGGATCGAAAAACGCTACGGGTCTAGTATTTACGGTGCCGGGCTTACAGGTGACGCCGGAAAGGATATTCGTTTTTACAGGGACTATACCTTGGATAACCTCCTTAATTACAACAGGATATTCGGCAAGCACGATGTTTCGGCCACCCTGTTGTACGGGGCCATTGAGCGCAAGGACGAAAGGACAAATGCCTACTCGTCGGGCTTCGATAGGTTGTCTTTGGGGTATAACGATCTGTCGGTGGGCGCTATACCGATCATAAGTTCCAGTGCCTTCACCGAAACGTTGAACTACCAAATGTTGCGGGCAAACTATAAATTTGATAACCGTTATATCTTGACCGGTACGATTCGACGGGATGGTTTCTCGGGCTTTGCGGCCAATGAAAAAACGGCTTACTTCCCCTCTGGAGCCCTAGGTTGGATAGCTTCCAATGAAAACTTCCTTAAAGACTCCGACTGGGTCGATAACCTGAAAATCAGGGCCAGTTATGGTATTGCCGGTAACCAAACGGGCCGTTATACCTCTTTGGCCAGATTGGGAACAAGGGCAGCTTACGTGTTTGGAGACGGTGGAGGGCCCGCCTTCGGTCAAGAATTGACTTCCTTGGCCAACCCGAATCTTAGATGGGAGAAAACCGCCGGCTTAAATGTCGGGGTCGATTTTTCCCTTTTCGCCAATAGGTTGAACGGTAGCGTGGATGCCTATAAAAACATTACCGACGACCTACTGTTCTCCGTTCGAATTCCTTACTTGACGGGCTTCAGTAATATACAGACCAACGTAGGTAAGATCCAAAATACAGGTTTGGAGGTTACCTTGAACGGTGATATCGTTCGTAACGATAACTTTACGTGGAGCGCAACGGCCAATTACGCTACCAACAAAAACAAGATCTTGGCGCTTACGGGCGAGGATGCCGATGGGGATGGGGTCGAGGATGATCTTATCCAAAGCGGATTGTTCATCGGCGAATCGATCAATGCCATCTATGACTATGAAGTGGATGGGATCTATCAGATCGGTGATGACATACCCGACGGTTACGGAATAGGAAATTATAGGGTGGTTGACCAAAACGGCGATGGATTGATCACACAGGCGGATGACCGAAAAATCATTGGGACAAGGGACCCGTCCTATGCCGTGTCGTTGTTGAACACCTTTAAATACAAGAACCTTTCGTTCAGCTTCTTCTTGAATTCGATACAAGGTAAGGATGGCCATTATATTTCGAGAAACGATAACGCCTTATACAGGAATGCCAACACGCTTTACCAAAATGTGGTCTCGGGAATCGACTATTGGTCCCCACAAAACCCCGATGGGTTGAACGCCATGGCGCCCAACAGGCCCGGTATTGCCGGAACCCGATATGAGAATAGAAGTTTTGTCAGGTTGCAGGATGTAAATCTTCGATACAGTTTTGGCCAGGAAGTTTTGGAAAAAATTGGTTTGGCGGAATTGAGCATCTTCATTAGCGGAAAGAACTTGGCGACCTGGACCGATTGGAACGGTTTTGACCCCGAATATCAAGATTCCAGTAACAATGTTTATGGTGTTGGACTATCCGTAGGGGGAAGACCGGTATTAAAAGGATATTCAATGGGGCTTAACGTATCATTCTAAAACAACAACAAGATGAAAAAATCAATTATATTTTTAGCTATAATTTCCTTTTTCTGGTCGTGCGACGAGGATTTCTTGGAGGAAAAACCGGAAGACTTTCTAAGTTCGGCCAACGCCTTTAATACGTATGAAGATTTTACCGCATCGGTAAATAATATGTATTACCTGGTAAGAAGACAATTTTACAATAGGGACGAGAACAGGCCTTTTGACTTTCTATACGGTACCGATCTTGTTTTTGACGGAGAGCCCGGGGGAACACAAAGACACGGTAATATGGTCCAGGCCTATGATCCCGCCGGGGATATAACAACTACGCATTGGAACCTGCTGTACAAAAACATCGCTGAGGCCAATACCGTTATTGAGCGCGCCCCTTTATCGGAAATGTCGGAGGAGGAGATTAACGATATCGTGTCGCAAGCCCGTTTTTTCAGGGGATTTTCGTACAATGTACTGGTAACCCTGTATGGCGGCGTTCCTCTCGTCACAGAGGCCATAACCGAGCCTAAAATAGATTTTGTGCGAAACTCAAGGGAAGAAGTGCTAAATCAGGTCATAGACGATTTAAGCTTCGCTGCGGCCCATTTGCCCGGTATTGCCGAAGCCCAGGATGGCCGTGTCAATAAATTGGTGGCCTATCACTATTTAGGCGAAGCTTACTTGGCCCTCGGGAACAATACGGAGGCCATTGCGGCCCTATCGAAGGTAATCGATGATGGCAATACCGGCTTGATGACAGAACGCTTTGGTACGCGGTCGGCAGAGGAGCCCGGCGATGTGTTCTGGGATTTGTTCAGAAGGGGAAATCAAAATAGGGCCAGTGGCAATACCGAAGCCATTTGGGTCATACAATTCGAAGTTGATGTTCAAGGTGGTGGATTGCAGTCGGGTAGCCGGGGTGGTTCGTATCCTTATGAAAGGCATTTTGCCCCCTTGCTAAGGTTCGCACCGTTTACCTCCTGGCCGGTAGGCGATTATACCGGAGGCCGCGGTATCGGTTGGGGAATCACCACCGAGTACTACACCAATACGGTATGGGGCGGGGATGCTAGCGATCCCGACTTCGCAAACGACATAAGAAACGCCAACCATAATTTTGTTCGGGTCTATAACCGTGATAACTCCTCCGCTTTGGCCCTCATCGCCGAAGAAATTGGCCGCGATACGGTATGGTCTACCGAGAATCAACCAAGAATCAGGGAGTTTTACGCCTATCCGACCAAGGTAACTACACCGTACAACCATCCCGATGGCCTATACAGGGGGGGCGATGTGCCGTTTGCCCTTACGTCGTCGGCAGGTGGTACCTATACCGATCAATATATGGTGCGATTGGCCGAGACCTATCTGTTAAGGGCCGAGGCTTATTTGGCCAATAACCAACCACAACTTGCGGCAGATGACCTTAACGTCATCCGTAACAGGGCCAATGCCTCGGAAGTTGCGGCAGGTGATGTAACCCTCGATTATATACTCGATGAGCGCGTACGTGAATTGGGCTTGGAAGAGAAGCGTAGGCTTACCTTGATGCGAACCAATACCATATACGACCGTGTTATGAAGTACAATCCGTTCTATGTCGAAAACGGTATGCAAGAACATTTTAATCTGTGGCCTATCCCGGCAGATGAAATCGAGGGCAACCGTGGGGCGGAACTGGTTCAAAACCCTGGTTATAATTAAAGGTGCCGATGGGGGCAAAACCCATTGGTATTCAAGAAAGAAAGTTAGTTGTTAGTTTTTTTGGAGTTAGTTTATTTTTAAATTCCATTGCCTTAATTTGTACAACATGTTCTGTAGATATTTTTTGCTTTTTTTTCTTTTTGTCTTTGCATCATGCAAAAAAGAACGTTCCCTTGTGTTTGATATGGAAAGGGGCAATGGAATTATTTTATCCCAACCTTATTTTGTCGATACCGATGTAATCGAGGCCAATGGCCTGCAAATCGACACTACCCTCGTACTTGTAGGTAATGGGGAAAACGGCCAACAAAGGATTCCCTATCAATTGGACAAGGACTCGGGTAAAATCTGGTTTGTTCCGGGCCATGAAAGGGATGTGGATTCATATAGTTTTTTCAACGACCCGTCCGCAGCAACCAAAAAAGGGAAGCTTGAACAGGAAAAGCATAACGGTGACCTGAAGCTTCGACTTGGGGGAAACCCCGTGGTAACCTATAGGTACGGTATGACCTATCCGCCCGAAGGGGTAGACTCGCTCTACCGGAAATCGGGGTATATCCACCCGATTATTACGCCAAAAGGGGATACCCTGACCCGGATACAGGCACCCGACCATTACCATCATTACGGTCTTTGGGGGCCGTGGACACACACCCAAATAGACGGGGAGCGGGTTGATTTTTGGAACCTAAGGGAAGGTATGGGTACCGTACTTTTTAAGGAGTTTAAGGAGAATGGGACGGGTAACCTGTACACCTCCTTTACGGCATTGCAGGAGCATATCGACCTAAAAACACAAGAGAATCCGCAAATAGCACTAAACGAATACCTTACGGTAAAAATTTGGGACTTGAACCGACCCGATAGGTATATGTTGGATTATATCACTAACTTTAATTCGCCCTTAGAAGATGGTATTCTCTTTGAAGCATATCGCTATGGAGGGGGATTGGGCTTGCGGTTCCATGAGCGCTGGAAGGCGGATAACTGTACGGTATTGACGTCGGAAGGCCACGATAGGGCCTCTGCCGATGGCACCAATGCCCGATGGTGTATTGTGGCCGGCAAATCCTCGGATGGGAAGGGAACAAATGGTATTCTGTTCTTAAGCCATACCGAAAACCGGAAGCATCCCGAACCCATGCGAATTTGGCCCCTGGATGCCAATGGGGGCAGGGGCGACATGTTTTTTGAGTTTTGCCCCATCCGCCACGAAGAATGGCAAATAGAACCAAATAAAAATTATAGCCTGAAATATAGAATGATCGTTTTTGATGGCGAGCTCGGTCCCGATGAGGCCGAGGCCTATTGGCAACATTTTGTGGGCGACCCGGAAATTAAAATAACCAAGAATTAAATAGATAGTAAAATGCAGCGAAGAAAATTTATCAATAAAACCGCATTGGGCACCGCCGCCATGGTAGGCTTCCCGACCATTGTACCGGCCAGCGTATTGGGGAAGGATGCCCCCAGTAACAAAATCAATATTGCCCAGATCGGATGTGGCCGTATCGCCCGAGGGCACGACATACACGATACCATTAGGTTCGATCAGGCCAAATACATCGCCGTCTGCGACGTTGATTCGAAACGGGCCGATGATGCCAAGGTCTTGGTCGATTCCTTCTACAAAAAAAAGACCGGTAAAACAAAATACAACAGCACCAAGGTGTACGAAGACTATCGCGAAATGCTGTTGAACAAGGATATTGATGCCGTGGTGATCAGTACCCCTGACCATTGGCATTCGCAACCCGCCATGGAGGCCGCTTATGCCGGAAAGGATATCTACCTTCAAAAACCGACCTCCTTGACGGTACGGGAGGGACAGCAGTTGCGTGAGGCCGTAAAAAAGACCGGGGTGATCCTTCAGGTAGGAACACAGCAACGGGCCATGCCCCAGTTTAGGGTAGCCGCCGAGCTGGTAAGAAACGGACGTATAGGCAAGGTACATACCGTTAAGATCGGTTTGCCCGGTGATCCCGCCGGTCCCGATGCTCCGGCCATGCCCGTTCCCGAAAACCTGAACTTCGATATGTGGTTGGGCTCTACGCCCGAAGTTCCGTACACCGAAATCGGGGTTCATCCACAAGAGGGATACGGAAGACCGGGATGGTTGAGAATTAGAAATTACGGTGCCGGAATGATCACGGGCTGGGGGCAGCACCATTACGATTCGGCCGCGTGGGGTATGGATACCGAATTGACCGGGCCCACCTCGGTGGAGGCCTTGGCCGAATTCCCGAAATCGGGACTCTGGAACGTGCATGGCGACTTCTTTGTAAAGCATGAATACGACAACGGAATCACGGTCTATACCAGTGGCGGGTATACCAACGGAATCAAATACATCGGCGACGACGGATGGATCTTTGTCTCGCGGGGCGATTACCAGGCCTCGGCATCCGACCCTGTCGATAAGGAAAAGAGCACAAAGGCCTTGAACGCCTCTGATCCCAAAATATTGGAATCCGTCATCGGTGAGAACGAAATCCACCTCGAAAAAATAGACGACCAACACGGCAACTGGTTGGAGTGTATAAAAACCCGTAAACAACCCATTTCGAATATCGATAAAGGCCATAAGGCTTGTGTGATATGCCTGATAAGCGATATTGCCATGCAGTTTGACCGCAAGCTCGAATGGGATCCCGAGAAAGAGGAGTTCATCAACGACGATGAGGCCAATGCCCTGCTTCGCAGGGAGCAACGCAAACCTTATGGTACGGACTATGTCAAGGCATAACTTGGATCGAGCCCCCATTGAAACACCCCTATTCGCAAGACGGGGGTGTTTTATATTTTGCAGAAAATGTACCTTTATGGCTTACGCATCGATTACCGATAACAAATGAAACGACCCATGAAACACTACCTGATTTTTTTAATGGCTGTATTGCTGTTCTCCTGTGGGGAAGAGAAGAAAAGCGAAAAAAGCACGACCGAAGAAATGAAGCCCAAAGTAAAATTGATGACCTTGGACCCAGGCCACTTCCATGCGGCCCTGGTGCACAAATCCATGTACCCCCAGGTAGATTCCACCATTTATCTGTTCGCCCCGGAAGGTCCTGAAGTAAACGATTTTTTGGACAAGATAGAGGCCTATAATTCGAGGGAGGAAGCACCTACCGCCTGGAAGGTGGAAAGTAAGTTCGGAAACGATTATCTCGAGCAAATGTTGGCCAATAAACCGGGCAATGTCATGATCGTGGCCGGCAAGAACTCAAAAAAAATAGATTACGTGCTGGCGGCCGTGAAAGCAGGTTTGAACGTCTATGCCGACAAACCCCTGGTCATCAACCCCGAAGGCTTTGAAAAGCTGAGGCAGGCCTTTGCCATAGCCGAGGAGAACAAGGTGCTGATCTATGATATTATGACCGAACGCTTCGAATCGACCACCATGATGCAAAAATTGTTGTCGACCCTGCCCGAGGTGTTCGGCACCTTGGTCGATGGTACGCCCCAAGAACCGGCGATCAGTAAGGAAAGCGTACACCATTTCTTCAAGTATGTCAGCGGTCAGCCCTTGGTGCGCCCGGCTTGGTTTTTCGATGTGGAGGAAGAAGGCGAGGGCATCGTTGACGTAACAACGCATTTGGTCGATTTGGTGCAATGGGAAGCTTTTCCCGGACAGGTTATCGACACGTCGAAGGTTGATATGGTACAGGCGCGTCGTTGGCCTACGGTTTTGACGCCCGAAGAATTTCAAAAGGTAACGGGCCTTGAAGAGTTTCCCCCCTACCTCGATAAAGATATCAAAGATGGAAAACTTCATGTGTACGCCAATGGCGAAATGGTCTATAAGATCAATGGCAAGTTTGCCAAGGTATCGGTCATATGGAATTACCAGGCCCCCGAAGGAACGGGCGATACCCACTACAGCATTATGCGGGGCACCAAAAGCAACCTGATCATCAAACAAGGCGAAGAAGAGGGGTATAAACCCATACTCTATATAGAGCCAAAGGAGAACGAAACTTTCGAAACGGCCCTGAACGATGCCATACAAGGCGAGGTCGCCAAGGCATTTGCCGGAACTACGGTCGAAAAAATGGAAGACGGTACCTATCGCGTAAACATACCCGATGAATTTAAAATTGGCCATGAGGCCCATTTTGCCCAGGTAACCGAGAACTTTCTTGAGTATTTGGGGCAAGGGAAGCTTCCGGATTGGGAAGTGCCCAATATGATCTCAAAATACTATACGACCATCGAGGCCTATAAAATGACCCAGCAAGAATAGGGATCACGAATTTAAAATATCCCTGTATTCGATAAAAAACGCTTCAAGACGCATCATCGTTTCACTTAAAAACACCATGGTTTCCTGCCAGGTGTTTTTATTGTGGATCGATACTCCCTTTTTCTCGATGTAAACCCGTGAGACCTCCTTGCCGTTCTCCAGGATATAGGCGTCCTCGAACCGGGCTTCGGGCAGGTATTCATCGGACCTTAGAATGGATGTCAGGGATTGGATTTTTTCCCAGAGCGAAATCCGTCTTTCCAAATCGGCCGTTTCGACGTCCATGACCACCATGGCTTTTTTTACATCGAAATGGAACTTAAGGGTCAGGCCCTTGATCTTGGTGTTGTAAAGGATCCATTTTCTGGGATACGATTTCCCAAAGGCGATCCAAAATTCCTGGCGTAGTTTTTTTGATTCTTCCTTGCTGAACATTTATAGAAAATAGGCGATTGCGATTCCTAGGATAATAACCAGAATTTTTCGAAGGTTAAAGGAGTGACCTTCCGAACTTTCAAAAAGAATAACCGTCGAGATGTGCAGAAAGACCCCGATGACCAAGGCCGTAATGGGGGCGTAGTAGGCCTCCATCCAATCTACATGTGCCGCCATATAGCTGCCCATGGGCGTCATCAGGGCAAAAAGGGTCGTAAACAAAAGGGCTTTGTAAAACGGTATTCTCGAGTTCAAAAGAAAGATGGACAGTATAATGGCTATCGGAATTTTGTGCATCAACACCCCGTAAAGAAGGGTGTCGTGGTGTTCGATGGGAAAACCTTCCAAAAAGGAATGGATGCAAAGGCTTATAAAAATAGACCACGGAAACCCCGACTTTTCACTGTTCATATGAACATGGCCGTGTTCGGCCCCCTTTGAAAAGAACTCCAAAAAAATCTGCAACAGGATACCCAACATCACAAAAACCCCGACCGTCTTCGAATCGGAGTGTTCATATACCGAGGGAAAGAGTTCGAATATGGTAAGGGCGAGCAAAAAAGCACCGCTAAAGGCCAAGACCAATTTAAAGTTGTTCTTGTTTTCGGGTTTTACCGTATATACGAATATAAAACTGAATAGAACGGCCAGTATGGGAAGAAGGTAGGTCATGGACGGTAACGGGAATCAAACGGCACAACAGCGTGGGAACGGAACGGCACAACGATTCTTGACCATCCCCAACTATTGACCGGAATCTTAATGTTTGGCGCAAAATTAACCTATTTTTGCCACTTTCATACGATTTCTATGAGTGCTAATTTTAAAATGGTGGCCAAGACATTTTTTGGCTTTGAGGAGATTCTGGCAAAGGAAATAAGGAACCTGGGCGGGGGCAATATCGTTCAAGGTGTCCGTAATGTTTCCTTTGAAGGCGATACGGGGTTTATGTACAAGGCCAACCTGTGTCTGCGAACGGCCCTTAAGATCATAAAGCCCATCCATTCCTTTTCGGCAAGGACCGAAAAGGAACTGTACCGTAAGGTTTATGCGATGGACTGGGGGGACTATCTTTCGGCCGATACTTCCTTGGCCATCGATTCAACGGTGAATTCCGATACCTTTACGCATTCCCTTTACGTGTCGCAAAAGGTAAAGGATGCCATCGTCGACAAATTTCGTGACACCGAGGGAAAGCGTCCCAGCGTCGACCTGAAATTCCCCGACGTTAAGATCAATGTACACATTCACAAGGAATTCTGTAACATTGCATTGGACAGTTCGGGAAGGTCGTTGCACCAAAGGGGCTACCGCACCGCTACCAATATTGCGCCCATAAATGAAGTCTTGGCTTCTGGACTTTTGTTGATGAGTGGATGGGAAGGGCAGTGCGACTTTCTGGATCCCATGTGCGGCAGTGGCACTTTTTTGACCGAAGCGGCCATGATTGCCTGTAACATCCCCGCCAACATCAATCGGAAGGAATTTGCCTTTGAAAAATGGAACGACTTTGACGAGGCCCTGTTCGAGAAGATTACCATGGTGTGCCTGAACAAGACCCGTGAGTTCCACCATCGGATAGTGGGCTACGACAAGGCACCTTCGGCCGTAAGAAAGTCGATCGATAATGTGGCCAATGCCAACCTGTCGGAGTACATTACGGTAGAACGGAAAAATTTCTTCGATACGGCGAAGTTTACCGAAAACCGCCTGCATATGGTGTTCAATCCTCCCTATGGCGAACGGCTCAACCTAGAAATGGAGGAGTTTTACAGCGCCATCGGCGACACGCTAAAACAAAAATATCCGGGAACCGAGGCCTGGTTCATTACCTCCAACCTCGAGGCGCTCAAATACGTTGGCCTAAGGCCTTCGCGTAAGATCAAGGTATTCAATAGCCATTTGGAATCGAGATTCGTAAAATACCTGATGTACGAGGGGAGTAAGAAGGCCAAGTACCAAAAAGCCGATTAAAACGGCTTTGGGCAAATCAGTTATTGGGTTGTTTCCCTTCTTGGGGCGGCTCGGGCCGCCCTTGCCCGGTGACTTTTGGTTCTTTGGGTTTCTTGGCTTTTTTGTACAATGGGATCAGGTAGGAAATCGAATAATTGTATCCGACCCCGAACCTACTGCCATCGGTAACCTTGTTGAACCCGGGAATAAAGAGGTTCGAAAAATTATCGGGTTCTTTGTTGGTCACCAGAAAGCCTAGGCGGGCACTGGCCCCGAAATAGAGATTTTTGAACATTTCGGCCTTGATGCCGACGACAAACTCCAACCACGAGGCGGTAAGTCCGCTAAACTCCCCGATCTCTCCTGAACCTTGGGCAAAGTCATCGGGGCTCCAATAGCGGTCCGTATCGAAAATCTTGTACTCGTTCACGGTCTGGCTAAAGGTGCTAAAGGCATATCGGGCACCGACATAGATCATGTTTTGCTCTCCGTACCAGTTGCCGTAGGTATTGTAGTCGATACCGAGCTTTAGGTAGCTGCCCGAGGCCGTAAAGTTGTACAGGTCGCCGTCTTCACTGTCGATTTCGGCTCCCAAGGGCGTACCGATCGTTTTCTTTTCATTGCCCAGTTCGCCCGCTAGGTATAGGTTTTGGCTCAAGCGATAGTCGCCTACGAATTCGATGCCGGTATAATTGTCCTCCAAAACCGAAATTAGGGGACGGCTTAGGTCGACCCCGCCACGAAAGCCGTAGGGCTGTTTGTAGACCGTGCTGTCCTTCGGTCCTTGGTCTTCGGGTTGCTCTTGGGCGTAGGCTTGGCCAAACGTGCCTATTGACAAAATGAATATACTAGTGAAAAATCTTAACATGGGCCGAGGCGGTGTTTTCAACGGTTGAATCTACTACAATTACATCTTGGATCCACAGGCTGTCACTGGGAACGACGCTTGCTTCGAGCTGTTCGTAATTGACAATATAGCCGCAGGCCCTTGACTTAAAGATTTCCTTGGTCTCGTAGTTGAAGGTCAAGGTGTCTATGTTGATATCGTCGATAGACACTTGCCTGCTCAGGGTGAAGGAGGTGGTATTGGAGTCGACGCGCAAGGGAAGGACGATCGAATCCAGGGCCACATTGTCTATGGTGTCCTGCGCCCCGGAAGGAAGGAGCCCGCGAACGATCAAGTTCTGGACATCCTTGAACTCAGTGGGGTCGGAAACATCGTAGAACCGTATGACCAGGCTTGGGGTGTCGGCATCGATGCAGATGTCGTCTTTCTCACATGCGGAAAAAGAAAGGATGCCCAAAAGTATGATGACGGCAATTCTGATTTTGTTCATGGGGTCATATCTTTTCCAAAAGTACAACATTTTCAACATGGTGGGTTTGCGGAAACATATCGACGGGCTGTACTTTTGCTACATGGTACACATCTTTCATTAAGGCCAGGTCCCTGGCCTGCGTAGCGCTGTTGCAACTCACATAGACCACCCTTTTCGGCGAAATGTTCAAAATTTGCTGGACCACATCCTTGTGCATCCCGTCCCTGGGCGGGTCGGTGATGATAACATCGGGTACTCCGTTTTCGGCGATAAACTGCTCGTTGAACACGTTTCTCATGTCGCCCACATAAAAATCAACATTGTCGATCTTGTTGCGGGCGGCATTGGCCTTTGCGTCGGCAATGGCTTCGGGCACCGATTCGATTCCCACCACCTTTTTGGCCCTTTGGGCCACGAATTGGGCGATGGTTCCCGTACCGGTGTAAAGGTCGTAGACAAGTTCGTCTCCCTTAAGGTCGGCAAATTGCCTTGTAATTTTGTAAAGTTCGTAGGCCTGTGCCGAATTGGTCTGATAAAACGATTTGGCCGTTATCTTAAAGCTTAGGCCCTCCATTTCCTCGAAAATATGGTCACGTCCGGCAAAGCATACGATTTCCTGGTCGTAAATGGTGTCGTTCTGCTTGGGATTGATGACGTAGAGCAGGGAGGTGATCTCGGGAAAGGCCTCCTTGAGATGGTTCAATAAGAGCTCCCGTTTTGACCGGTCGTCTTCGTAGAACTGGATCAATACCATCAGCTCCCCTGTCGAGGCGGTACGGATCATAAGGGTCCGCAGAAGGCCGTGCTGGTGCCTGGGATTAAAGAACGACAATCCGTTCGCTATGGCAAACTCGCGGGTGGCCAGCCTTATCGCGTTCGACGGATCGCGCTGCAGGTGGCATGTCTTGATGTCGAGAATTTTGTCCCACATCCCGGGAATATGGAAGCCCAATGCGTTTCGATCTTCGATCTCGTTATCCGAATTGATTTCCTCTTGGGTCAGCCACCGACTGTCGGAAAATGAAAATTCCATTTTGTTGCGATAGAAATATGGCGCCTCGGAGCCCAGGATAGGGCTGATTTCCGGAAGCTCTAAATGGCCTATGCGCTTCAGGTTGTTCTCAACTTCCCTTTGTTTGTAGAACAACTGGTGCCCGTAGTCCATGTTTTGCCATTTGCAGCCACCACATACCCCGAAATGTTGGCATTGGGGGGTGGTCCGCTTGTCCGATAAGGTGTGGAACCTTATGGCCGTCCCTTCAAAATAGGCCTTTCTCTTTTTCGTGGTCTGAACGTCCACTACATCCCCTGGAACGGTATTGGTCAAAAAAATGACCCGTCCGTCGGGGGCCTTTCCAATGGTCTTTCCTTTAGCTCCGGCATCCACTACTTCGACATGTTCGAATACCTGCCGTTTTCTCTTTTTTCGCATGCCGCAAAAATAAACGGTTTCTTTGGAATGCGAATAGGGTTAAGCATAGTATTAACAATGAATCGGGGCACAGGCCGATGATAGTTTATTTTAACGACTATAATTTGTACTTTTGGGGTTCTTCAAGGATGATTTCTCTCCCACGCTGCTTTTTCGAGTCTTCGAAAGAATAAAGGTACAGTAGGAATGGTTGTTTTATCAATTTTAATTTAAAATGAAATGGCTGTTTTAGAGCAATTAACATCGCAGCAAGCGATCGATTTAGAAAACAAGTACGGAGCGCACAATTATCACCCCCTGCCCGTTGTGTTGAGTAGGGGTGAAGGGGTGTACGTTTGGGACGTTGAAGGAAAGCAATATTACGACTTTCTCTCGGCCTACTCCGCGGTAAACCAAGGGCATTGCCATCCAAAAATTGTACGGGCCATGACCGATCAGGCCCAAAAATTGACCCTTACCTCCAGGGCCTTTTACAACGATATGTTGGGCCGCTACGAAAAATATGTGACCAAAACCTTTGGGTACGACAAACTGCTGCCCATGAATACCGGGGCGGAAGCCGTAGAGACGGCGTTGAAAATCTGTAGAAAATGGGCTTACGAAGAAAAAGGGATTCCGGAAAACGAGGCGCAGATCATTGTCTGTGAGAATAATTTCCACGGTAGGACCACCACCATCATATCGTTTAGCAACGATCCCGTTGCCCGAAAGAATTTCGGGCCCTATACGGCCGGATTCATTAAGATCGAATACGACAATCTTGAGGCCTTGGAATCGGCTTTGAAGTCCAACGACAACATTGCCGGGTTCTTGGTAGAGCCTATCCAGGGCGAAGCCGGGGTCTACGTACCTGCTGAAGGCTATTTGCGCAAGGCCAAGGCCCTGTGCGAAAAACACGGAGTGCTTTTTATAGCGGACGAAGTACAAACGGGGATTGCCAGGACGGGTAAGATGTTGGCGGTAGACCATGAAAACGTCAAACCCGATATCTTGATCTTGGGGAAAGCGCTTTCGGGAGGGGCCTATCCCGTTTCGGCCGTTTTGGCCGATGATGGGATTATGGGCGTCATACGCCCGGGAAACCACGGTAGTACCTTTGGCGGTAACCCCGTAGCTGCCGCGGTGGGTATGGCGGCTTTGGAAGTCGTAAAGAATGAAAACCTCGCCGAGAACGCAAGGGTCTTGGGCGAAGTGTTTAGAAACGAATTGAACCAATTCATCCCTACTTGCAACATTGTTGGCCAAGTGCGCGGCAAGGGCCTGTTGAACGCTATTTTGATCAACGATACCGAAGACAGTTCCACGGCTTGGGATATTTGCGTGGCCCTGAAGGAAAACGGCCTGTTGGCCAAACCTACCCATGGCAATATTATCCGATTTGCACCTCCATTGGTGATGAACAAAGCGCAGTTGATGGATTGCGTTTCGATCATTACAACCACCCTGAAGCGGTTCGAAAGGTAATCGGGACAAGTGACCGGATGGAAAAATCCCTTCCAAGGAATTCCTTGGAAGGGATTTTTTGTTGTCGAACGGCCCGGCTAGTTACCCAAAGATTTCATGTGCCTTGGTGTTGGGATAACTGCGAACCGGTCGTTCTTGCTATTGTTCGATGCCCCATTGCTCCATCATTTCCTGATATTGTTCCATATAGGCGGCCCATCCTCCCATCTGCATAATGGAGACAATGGTCCAGACCAAGGCGATTACGCCCAATACCAATCCGATAATGGCGACCGTTTTGGCCGTTTTTAATTGGCTGTAGTTCGAATAGTTCCCCGGATTTTCCTTGTATAGTTTTTCGTCTTTGGAGGTTAGGAAAAAAGCGATTCCCGAAAGTAGAATTCCTCCGATGCCAATGCTAAAGCAACAGCAGATGTAGGAAACTATGCCCAAAACGAGGGCTATGGTTACGTTGGGTAATTTTTGTTGTTCCATAATTTTAAGGTTTAGTTATATAAATTTTAGTATGTAATTGCCCAAGATAAGGGCAACGCTTGCAATAGTCAGTGAAACAATAAGAAGACTGTTGATCTTTACCCTCGAAAAACCATCGAGTAGCAAAAGAACAAGCAGGGGTAGAATGGTGTAAATTGCGGGGTACATTTCAAATGCCGACAAAAAATCGCCCTTTAATAGAAACACCACGGCTCTTTGCAGACCACAGCCCGGACAATCGAAGCCCCACAATTTTTTGGTATAGCAGGGAAGCATATAGTTTTCGATGCTTAAAAAAAAATGGCTTAGGTACATTTTGGTCACCTCATAAAATTTGTTCACGAAAAATACCATTATTTTTGTGGATATAAAATAAAACATGGCCGTTTTTCAAATAGGGGACAAGGTTGAGACCTTGGACGATGTGATCAGTGGATGGGTGGCCAAAGTGGCCGAAAACGAGATAACCATAGAAACCGGTGATGGATTTCTATTGAATTTTGCACCTGACGAATTGGTCAAGGTCGACAAGGGGCAAATTCAGGTCAGTAATCTTGAGGCCAGTAGGGTAAAGGCCGAAAAGGAAGCACCCAAAAAAAGACGGGGCCCCGCGGTTAGGCCCAAAGAGCGGAACGCGCCCAAAATGGAGGTCGACCTGCATATTGGCCAGTTGGTTCCATCAACAAAGGGGCTGTCCAATTTCGATATGCTCAATCTACAACTCGACACCGCCAAAAGGCAGCTTGAGTTTGCCATTCGCAAACGTATACAAAAAATGGTGTTTATACATGGTGTCGGGGAGGGGGTGCTAAAGGAAGAGCTCTACAGCCTTTTTAGAAGGTACGACAACGTAAGGTACTACGATGCCGATTACCAAAAGTATGGAATGGGGGCAACCGAAGTGTACATCCTCCAAAACCATTAGTTTAGTTGCCAAAGGTGGTATAGCTGCCCATTTCCACGTTTTCGATCAGGTCGAGGGTGGTATCGCTATCGTCTTCATCGTTGGCCTTTAGGGTCAGGACAAGACTGTCTAGGGTAAAGGTGTGTGTGTAGGTCGTCGTACCGTTTTCATCGGTATCGCCTACTACGGTTTCTATGTTCAGGGTTCCCGAGGTAGACTCGTAGTACCAGGCTTCGATTTCCTCGCCAAGTGGGGCTGTTGTACAGGCCATGTCGTCGGTAGCCAAGGTGTCTACCACTACGTACCTAAAAAGGGCGTCGGCCAAATCTACCTGTCGGGGTTCGGAATCAGGAGTGGCCGAAGCGGCCAATGCCCCCAAAGGGATATCCAGGCTTATGAACTCGTCGTTGATTGTTTTGTACAAACGGACAGCGGACCCGGACGGACTTTCCGAGCATTCCGAATAAGCGTCTATGGCGAGGTAGTTCGAAAAAGGAGTGTCTAAATGGGCACTGTTGTCGGTACTGGTGGTAAAGGTGCCGTATTCAAAGGTAGAGGCATCGGTAATGCTTTCGCCCTGCGAATTGGTCAGCGATAGGCCGGTAATGGAAATCGTATGGCGGTAGTTTTTACCGGTTTCCGTTGCCGAACCGACTTGGGTGTCGATATTGATATCGCCGGCGGTGGCCGTGTTTTCTTCCAAAACGACGGGCTCGACCGACGGTATCACATCGCAAAAATAATCTTGGGAAACATCGTCCGAAAAGAACCGGTAGATTAAACTTGATGAAGAGGGAATACTACTGGAGATGCTTTCCGGGCTTGAGGTCTCGTTTGCCAACAACCCGCTCTCCAAGTTTAAAAGCAAGGCTTCATCACCATCGATCTTAAAGAAAAAGGTAGTTTCTGTGGCATCGTCCACATCGCCACAGGTACTTATGCTCACCGAATCGAAATCAACTTGTTCTATTTGTAGGTCCCCATCGTCGCAGGCACTGAACCAGAGCGTCGACAAACATAAAAACATGATTTTCTTCATGGCCCAAATTTAAAGTAATTTAAGCACAAGTTTATGGGGAATTAGGGAGAAATTAACTTTAGATCCTCTAATTTTGGGCCCTTGATAATCGAAATCCCATAGATTTTTTCGTAATGGAAAAAGTGTATTTAGACAATGCC
Source organism: Pseudozobellia thermophila (assembly GCF_900141855.1). Classification (GTDB taxonomy): domain Bacteria; phylum Bacteroidota; class Bacteroidia; order Flavobacteriales; family Flavobacteriaceae; genus Pseudozobellia; species Pseudozobellia thermophila. The sequence goes on along the minus strand of NZ_FQYU01000004.1, from coordinate 306,344 downwards.
GCCACGACCCGGGTCAGGGAAAACGTCATAGCAAAAATGCAGGAAGCCCTTTCAAACGTATATGGCAACCCCTCATCTACGCATAGCTTCGGGCGTACGGCAAAGACCGCCATCGAAAGTGCGAGAAAGACCATTGCCAAATATTTGAATGCCCACCCGTCGGAGATTATCTTTACTTCGGGCGGCACCGAGGCCGACAATATGATACTTCGTTGTGCGGTCAGGGACTTGGGGGTTTCGACCCTGATTACCTCGAAGATCGAGCATCATGCCGTATTGCATACCGCGGAGGACCTGCGGGAAAATGAAAAGATAGACCTGCGCTTCGTAAACCTTGACGAATACGGCAATCCCGACCTGAAGCACCTAAAGCAACTTTTGGAGGCCGACGATTCAAGGAAAATGGTCAGTTTGATGCACGTGAACAACGAGATCGGCAATATTACGGATGTCAATGCGGTGGGCGTCCTATGCCGCGAAACCGGGGCGTATTTTCACTCCGACACCGTACAATCGATAGGGCATTATTCTTGGGACGTACAGGAAACCCCCATAGATTTTATGGCGGCGGCGGCCCACAAATTCCACGGGCCGAAAGGTATCGGTTTTGCCTTTATACGGAGAAATTCTGGTTTGAAACCCATGATTTCAGGTGGGGCACAGGAACGTGGATACCGGGCCGGTACCGAATCTTTCCACAATATCGTGGGACTTGAAGAGGCCTTTGTTTCCGCCTATGACAACTTGGAAAATGAAATGGCGTATGTAGCGGGACTCAAGCGGTACTTTATCGATCAAATAAAGAAACGGATACCGAAGGCCAAATTGAACGGGCATTCGGGCGATATGGAAAAAAGTACCTATACCTTGGTGAACGTGTGTTTGCCCATCGATCCCCAAAAGGCCCTCATGCTTTTGTTTCATCTGGATATTAAGGGCATTGCCTGCTCAAGGGGAAGCGCCTGCCAATCGGGAAGCGATACGGCCTCCCATGTACTTTCCGAAATTCTGGACGAAGGGGACATGAAAAAACCTTCGTTGAGGTTTTCCTTCTCAAAATACAACACCAAGGAAGAGCTCGACTATACCGTCGAGGTATTGAAAGGTTTTGTCGAGGATTGATCGCGCCGATGGTAAAAACCGGAAGCTTATCCGGTTTCCTTTTTTCTGTCTTTTCGCTTTTCGCGGTCGTAAGGAAATTTCCGGGCGGCAAGTTTCATCATTCGGTCAATGAAGTCGTTCGTGTTCTTTCCCGACTTCTTGTTGATCTGCTTTTCGTACTTCCAAAGTAGTTTTCCGCTGGCGCCATCGCTTATTTTTACCCCGATACGTCCGTAATCGGCACTTCCCGAAAAATAGTCCATAAAGCTGAACTCGGTCGAGACCCCTTTTGAAAGCAACACGTTAAGGTCGATATTGCCGCTTATGATCCCGTCTACCCCCAAAATTTTACTGAGTTCCTTAATGGTGTAAACGTCAATGTTGTCAAAAGTGATGTTGTTCTGGGCCAAAATGGCGTTCGTATTTTTGATGTTTTGAAACTCTACGGAAAATTTCTTCTTTTTCTTGCGCTTTGAGAAATAGGTTTCAAGGGCATTTTGAACGGCATACCCCTCTTTTTCTTCCAAGGAGCGCAATTCCTTTTTGGAAATTTCGTCCTTTAGGTCGAGGTGGGCAAAAAAGGGAATAATGGCCAGAATTTTATGCCCTTCACTTAGTTGGTCGAACCTGTTGCTCTCATAAATGTTTTTTTGGGCACTGGCCTGTGCCAGGACCAAAAAGGACAAAATGTAAAAAATTCTTTTCATCGGTCTGAATTGTTAAAGACGCAATCGCTATCAAATGTTCGTTGACCGTCCGGTCATATCAATCGGAACGGCCTATGCTCTTTTGCTCCCAACATCCCTTGATCCCGTATTGGCAATTGGATCTCGGGTGTTAAAAAAAATCAAAGCTTTCTACTCCGGCACCAAGTTTGTCGAAACGGATCGGACAGTGGTTGTTCGGGTAGTGCCTTTTTCCTTCCGCAAAAATATGGGAAATTCCCAAATCGGCATGCTTATAATCCCTTTATCTACCCCGGTAAACCTAAGGGGCTTTATGCCGACCCGTGCGATAGGGGGCAGGCTTGCCTTTGCGGCACCCCTGTACTACGGCGCCTTGTCTCCGTGTCGAGGGGAAACAGGGCCTCGTAGATAGGCCTACAAATCGATTATGCACGAAAAGGGTTCATTTTCTGAAAAAGGTACTGGTGTACGTATTTGAATTTCCGACGTTGTCGGTTACGGTGAGTTCCAACTTGCATTCCTTTTGATCGAGAATGATATCGTCAAAATTATAGGTAAGCGTATTGGTCTTCGGCTCGTACTCCATCAGTATCCATTTTCCGTTCAAGGTTGCCGAATAGGACTTAATGCCGCTGAGGTCGTCCGTAATCCTCAGGCTTAGGTAGCGATAATTGTTGAGCCATTGTCCATCCTTGAAGTTTTTGGGCCTGATTTTGGGGGCTAGGCTGTCTTTGGCCAAGGTATAGGTGCCAAGGTTGCGCGTACGGGTGGTAAAGGTATTGCCGCGTTTATAGGTAGAGGAGTGGTGCGGCCTTAACCGGCTGTCCAACCGGGCGATAAAAAGCTGTTTTTTTTCTTCGGGGCTGTACTTCGAAACATCAAAGGTAATGGTAAAGTTTTTATGGGCGGCCACCCTGTTGTTGTGAATGGTGACCGTGTCGTCGCCCTTTTTCAAATCGATGTAAAAATCGTCGTAGAAGGTGTTGGCCGGAAAATAGACCTTGGCCCCTCCCAGGTCGTAGTTGTTGGGTTTTTTGGCAATAACGTAGTTCTCGGTCTTTTCCTCTTCCTTGTCGACAATGACGGGTTCGACCTTGCCCTCCACGGGTATTACCGCCTTGGTAATGTTGCCCTCGTAATCTTTTATCAAGAGCTCTACATTGTAGCTGAGGCCTTCCCGTACATCCAGCTTGCCGTCGTTGTATAGCGTATTGTAGATACTTAGCTTGTTGCCGGGGGCCTTAAAGAGTTTCTGGATCCGCTGGCGGTACCTGCCATACCTTTCGTAATCGATCAAGGTGTTGATGTACCGGGTTTCGGAGAACGAAAACTTTTCAAAGTCGTATTCCGTGTATTTGGTGCCGTTCACCAGTTGTTGTACCGAATATACCCCGTTTCGGTTGGCCGCTAGATCTTGGCGGTCGTAGCCGACAAAGCCGAAGCCGATGGTACCGACGGCATTGACCTTCTCGGCCAAAAAGCTGCCGTCCTCCTGTTTTTTAAAGTGAAGTTCCATGACCTGCTTGCTTTGGTTGACCACGGCATCGTCGGACAGGGGGTAGGCATAGAGCTTTTCCAAGGTCGGGTTGGTGGCATCCCTTACCTCGTAGCCGTACAAAAGGGGGTTGGTAGGTTTCTCCGAGATGCTGCTCCTGATTTCGAAATGGAGGTGCGGCCCCGATGAGCCTCCGGTATTGCCGCTATAGGCGATAAGCTCCCCTTTCTCGACCTTGAGTTCCCCGAAGTCGGGAAAAACTTCGACCTCGTACGATTTCTTCCTGTACTGGATCTTTTTGATGTAGGCCTCAATGGTAGGCGAGAATTTTTGCAAGTGGCCGTAGACCGAGGTGTAGCCGTTCGGGTGTGCCACATACAGCGCTTTTCCATAGCCCCAATGCGATATTTTTATCCGGGTGACGCTGCCGTCGCCAATGGCGTAAACGGGGAGTCCCTCCCTTTGTTTTGTCTTTATGTCGATTCCGGAGTGAAAGTGGTTCGACCGAAGCTCGCCGAAGGTCCCGGCCAGTACGACAGGTATATCCAAGGGAGATCGAAATGCGTCCGTAGGGTATTTTTCCTGCGCGAATCCAAAAACGCAGCTAAACAGTAAAAGCGATAAAATTTTTTTGCCCATAGTAATAGTTACAGCTACGAAATTAGCCAATCGGATCTAATTCCTGAAAAATGAAACTTATAAAAATAGATTCCCTACTGGGAATGAACGTTAAACGGGCAGTTAAAGTATTACTTCAAGAATAATTGAAAAAAGAATTGCTAGGAAGCCCAAGGTATGTTAACTTTGTGTAAAATGCATCGCGTTTGAAACTATGAGTGAATTGGTGACAGTAGTCGATTCTTTGGAGAACAAAATCAGCAAGTTATTGCATAAAATGGAATTGCTCCATCAGGCTAATACCAAATTGGAAAACGAACTCGAGGCCCTTAAAAATGAAAGGGACAAGGTTCATGATTCCGTTTCCTATTGGGAAGAGAAATACAATTCGCTTAAATTGGCAGGCACGATGTTTGGCAGTAATACAGATAAGACTGAAGCTAAGCTTAAGATAAATGCTTTGATAAGGGAGTTGGACCATTGTATAACCCAACTGGCCGAATAACAGAAGAGGAAAAAAATGTCGGAAAAGCTCAAAATAAAACTTTCCATTGCCGATAGGGTGTATCCCTTGACCATCGATCCCAGCCAAGAGGAAGGTCTGAGAAAGGCGGCCAAGAATATCGAACAATTGGCAAAAAAGTTTGAACAGAGTTATGCCGTGCGCGATAAACAGGATGTACTTGCCATGTGCGCATTGCAGTTCGCATCGAAGATCGAACAGCGCGGTATCGATCAGACCGAAAACAACCAAGAGGCCACCGAACGCCTAAAGGCGCTCGAGCAGTTGGTCACATCGAAGCTTAGTGTAAAGTAGACGTTCTTTAAAATAGCATAAGTTACTGCCCACATTGGTATTATCTTTTGACAAACTCAACGTTAATTTGTTTAAAAAGGGTGAGTTTAGGTTGTAAAAGCAGGCCTTACTAGTATAAGGATCCTTGAGCAATCTGTTAGCCCTAAACCTGTTTTTAGGAGTTTGTACAAAACTTCGCCGATGTGGGTTTTTTTATATTAAATTTTCAATATATGGATAGTGCAACATTAATAATAGTAGCAATCATAGGAATCGCGGTAGGTTTTGCCATCGCGAAATTCATGGAAAAGGGTAAGGCATCGAAAATACTGGCCAATGCCAAACGGGAAGCCGATACCATCATTAAAAATGCCAAGGTCGAGGGGGAGAATATCAAAAAGGATAAGATCTTTCAGGCCAAGGAAAAGTTTCTTGAACTTAAGGCCGAGCATGAAAAGGTGATCGTCAGCAAGGACAAAAAGATAAATGAGGCCGTAAAGCGTACCCGTGACAAGGAATCGCAAGTGAGCAGTGAGCTTGCAAAGAACAAAAAGCTCAATGATCAGCTCAGCGCCAAGATCAAGGAGGTAGCCCATAAGGAGTCTATCTTCGAGAAAAAACAGGCGGAGCTCGATAAGCTCCATCGAAACCAGGTACAGCAGTTGGAGGTTATCTCGGGCCTTTCGGCAGAGGAGGCCAAGGGCCAATTGTTGGAATCGCTGAAGGAAACGGCCAAGACCGATGCCATGGCCTACATCCAGACCACCTTGGAGGAGGCCAAGCTCACCGCCCAACAAGAGGCCAAAAAAATCGTTATCAATACCATTCAGCGGATCGGTACCGAAGAGGCCGTCGAGAACTGCGTCTCCGTCTTCAACCTTGAATCGGACGATGTAAAAGGGCGTATCATTGGCCGCGAAGGACGTAACATTCGGGCCTTGGAAGCGGCAACGGGAGTCGAGATCATCGTAGACGATACCCCCGAGGCCATTATATTGTCCTGTTTCGACTCGGTCCGCCGCGAAGTGGCCCGCTTGTCGCTCCATAAATTGGTTACCGATGGGCGAATCCATCCGGCACGAATCGAAGAGATCGTCAAAAAAACGGAGAAACAGATCGAACAGGAAATCGTTGAGGTCGGTAAAAGGGCCGTGATCGATTTGGGTATCCACGGCTTGCACCCCGAACTTGTAAAGGCCGTTGGGCGTATGAAATACCGTTCTTCGTACGGACAGAACCTGCTTCAACACTCGAGGGAGGTCGCCAAGCTCTGTGGGGTAATGGCCGCCGAACTGGGGCTCAATCCGAAACTGGCCAAGCGGGCGGGACTTTTGCACGATATAGGCAAAGTGCCGAATACCGAGGCGGAAGTTGAAACCCCACACGCCATTTTGGGTATGCAATGGGCCGAAAAATACGGAGAGAAACCCGATGTATGCAATGCCATCGGCGCCCACCACGACGAGATTGAAATGAATACGCTGATCTCGCCGATCGTACAGGTCTGCGACGCCATTAGCGGTGCGAGGCCCGGCGCCCGTAGGCAGGTACTCGATTCCTATATCCAAAGGCTAAAGGACCTCGAGGACATCGCTTTCGGATTCGGGGGCGTGCAAAAGGCCTATGCCATTCAGGCAGGTCGGGAATTGCGGGTCATTGTCGAAAGTGAAAAGGTAAGCGACGATAAAGCCGCACAGTTGTCTTTTGAGATCTCGCAAAAAATACAGACCGATATGACCTATCCTGGCCAAGTAAAGGTAACCGTCATCCGGGAAACCCGTTCGGTAAACGTGGCGAAATAGATTGACCGCTTTATCAAAATAAGTTTAGGGGCCGCTTTAGCGGCCCTTTTTTGTTAGGTCTTCGGTCTAGGGATAGTGGCGGGCAAGGCGTCCGTCTATTTTATCCGTTTTCCCTGGGTGGTAAAGGAAATACCCTGCTGTCCCATGGTCGAGTTCATAACGCCTTCGAACATGGGTTCGGGGCAGTTGGCAGGTATTTTCCATTCGAAGATAAAGTTGGAGCCGGTGCCTCCCTCAATATCCACCTCATCTATGATGATTTCGGTGGTTTCCATGGGGGCCAGGTACAGGGGGTAATCGAAATAGGTCCGTATCGGATGGCCGTGGGTGTCGAAATACTCCGCCTTCAATAAATAGATCGTGTCCTGATCGCTTGTATTCCTCATGCTGACCATGGCCGTCAGGTTGTGGGTCTTGTGCTCCGATAGGCTGTATATCTGTGAATAGATGGAAAGATACGACTTGCCGTGGTCAAGGCTGTCCTTTTGGCTAATGTCGATCTTTCTTTTCGACCAATTTTCCGGATTGAACGAACTGATCTCCTTCTTGGGTTCAAGGTCGCACCCCAAAAACAGTAACGATGCGGCCAGCGATGTAAAGAGTGTTTTCATAGGGTGTGGAATTTCATAAGGGTTCTTTGCCGAAGGTTGCCTATACGTACAGGGTCCCATATCCAAAACTACCAAATTTCGGGTAAAAATCGGTTGCCGGATGCTGGTTTTGTCGAAGAAGGTCTTCTCCTGAAAAACGGATTACATGACAAGGGACCTGCCTGACCGCCGAATTGTACCTGATCCAGGCCAAATCCGTTTTTTGAGGGCCACGGGGCCAAGAAAGGAAAAGCCTCCCTTAGGTTGTTGGGCTTGCCGGCGCTATGGGTACCGGACTTCTACGCTAGGCGGGAGGTGTATGGCTTTTTTTTGGCCAAGGTAAAGTAAAAACGGATGCCGCTGCGATTTTCTTTCCGGCGCCCCAGTTCTATTGTGCCCCCCAATTTTTCTATGATGGCCTTTACCGTGGCCAAACCCAAACCGGTATCGGTGGCGTTGGTCCTTTTTATCGTTTCGAACATAAGGAAAACTTTGTCCCACAGCTGTTCGGGGACACCGGGCCCGTCGTCCTCATAGGTGAAGGTGTAATAATCGTCTTCTTCACAAAAGGCTATTTCTATCCGGGCTTGGCCTTGTTCGGAGAACTTTAGGGAATTGGTCATCAACTCGGAAAAGATTTGAACAAAACCGTTTAATGAATGGTTTATTTGGTGATGGCAGTTGGTCAAGACCAGGTCCAAATGGGGCGTAAGACCGATTTTTTCTTCGATGCCCTTAAGTTCTTCCGCTATGTTGAAGGAGTTGAACTGTATTTGGCCGTTCATAAAGTTGGTGTACTTGATTATACCGTTGATCAGGGCTTCCATATAGCTGACGCGGTCATCGATGGTATTTAGCCAATCGGGTATTTCCGTCTCCTTTAAGAAATCGAGGTAGTCTTCCTTTATAAAACCGACCAAGGTGCTTATACCGTGCAGGGGCGTTTTCATATCGTGGGCAAGGCGATAGGTGAAATGTTTGAGTTGATCGTTTTTCTGGGTGAGTTCTTCGTTGATCAGTTTTTGGTGGATGTTTTGGCGACGGAGTTCCAGTTGGGCCATTACCTGGTTGGCCAAGGACTTTAGACTGGCTTCCTGTTCGGGCGTAAAATCGGTTCGGGGCTTGGTGTCTATCACACATAGGGTTCCTATGGGAAGGCCGTCTTTGGTGTTCAAAGGGGCTCCGGCATAGAATCGCACCTTGGGCTCGTCGATGACCAAGGGGTTGTTCTTAAAACGTGCGTCCTTGGTAGAGTCTTCAACAATGAGCAAGTCATGCGGAGCGTTTATGGCATGGGCGCAAAAGGCCAGTTCACGTGGGGTTTCGGTAACCTCGATACCATGGTGCGACTTGAACCATTGCCGATCGGTGTCTATCAGTGATACCAAGGCCATTGGGGTATGGAACATAGCCGCCGCAATTCGGGTGATGGCGTCATAGGCTTCCTCTTCTGTGGTATCCAGAATATGAAAGCTTTCCAAAGCAACCAATCGCTCTTTTTCGTTGAGGGGAATTTGTGGTTTGATCATGTGCCCATTTATTGAACGATAGCTAATATGTAGGCCAAACCCTTCTTTTTTTTGGGTTTTAACGTACATGCAGAACCATTCAAACGTTTATGGACAGGGTAATATTGCTTGGTGGTGCGGGCTTATTTTGAGGAATAGCGTTCAAAGAACCCCGAAACGTCTTTAATGTCTTCGATTCCAAGGATATAACAGGTTTCCGACAGGTCGGAAAAATCAAGACCGCCCTTGGCGACGGCCTCGTTATTGTAGCGCCCATCCTTACCGTTGTACTTCAGGCCCAGGTCAACGGCCAATTGCCATACGTCGTTCAATTTTTTGTCGGAAACTTTGGTTTTCCATTGCCTGTAGCTCGGCGAACGGAAGCCGGGGGTACCGTTGCCCACTTCGTTGCCGTCCTGTATTTTGTGGTAGGTGGTGTTTTCCTTTACATATGTTAAGCTGTTGCCGTCGGTTACCTTTTCGTTCCAATCGCTGTGCTGTACCACGTGAAAACGCTTAAGGCTGTTCAGTTTGGGCATGTCTTTTTTTACTGCCTTTATAAGGGCCGCCGAAAAGTCGGATTGGCCGGCCTCGGCTATCCATATATTGCCGTTGTCCCTTAATGTGGCCAGAACCAGTTTCTTTACCTTTTCAACGGCATTCTCAAAGTTTTCATGGGCATCCGTCCAGTTTTGGCCAAAAGCCAATTCGAGCAATTCGTTGGGCGGTACATAGAGGCCCTCTTGAACGCCATAGGTGCCGGCCACGGCATGGTAGTGGATATCGGAAAATTCGGGTTGCGATACCAGGGTCTTGAAAGCGGCAATGGTATGTAGGTCGTCTACGTCGGTTTTGCAATCGAATTGGGCCAGGAGCAGGTCTTTTTGCTTATTGAACCTTTTCGCTTTTGGAATGCCGTCGTTTCCCTTCTGGGCATTGGCTGAAAGGGTCAATAGGGCAAATACGATCGATACTAGGGTTTGTGCTCTCATTTTGTTATCCGATTTATAGGGGTTCGATTTGGGCCGCCATGATCTTGGCGGCCAAAGGGAAATGTGTATATAAAATTGGCTTGGGAAAAGACTTGGAAGAGGCAGGCCCTTACTCGGTGGCCTCGTCGGTGTCCTCCGTTTCTTCGTCTTCCGTCGCTTCGGCCTCGCGGTTCATGCTGTTTTCCAAGATGTTCAATTTCTTCAATTTCGCTTTCCAGGTGGCAAGGGCTTCCTTGTGCTTGTTGACACGGTCTATTACATCCTTGACCAAGGGGTTGTCTTCCGAGGCATTGGAGAAAAACTGCAGGTTGGTTTCGAGCTGTCGGATTTCCCCCTTGTATTCTTCTATCTTTTTACGGATAAAACTGCGTTCGTTCTGAATGGCCCGTTCGTTTTCGGCTTGGGCCAGTTCCTGTACCTTGTTGCCGTACTTGATGAGTTCGGCATCCTGATGGCTGACCCCGAGCTTTTTGAACAGGGCATCCAATATTTTATTGAACTTCTGGTCGATGTTCTTTTTTCGGAAGGGCACTCGGCCATACGACTTCCATTCGGCAACAAAATCTTTGAGCCGCTGCAGGTCGGCATCGCGATCGTCGGAGAGTTCCAGGGCCTTTAGCCTTTCAAGGCAGGCTTCTTTCTTCGCCAAGTTTTCTTCCTCTTCGTGCTGCCCCTTGTTTTTTAAGGCATGTAGGCGGTCGAAGTAATGGTTACAGGCGCTTTTGAACTCTTTCCAGATCTTATCGGAATATTTTCTGGGGACGTGGCCTATCTTTTTCCATTCCGCCTGAATGCGCTTCATTTCGGGGGTGGTGGTGTCGTAATCCTCACTGTCTTTTAAGGAAAGTGCCAGATCGAGCAAGGCCCTCTTTTTGTTGAGGTTCTCCTGTTGTTCCTTCTTAAGGTTTTTATAGTAGGCGTTTTTATTGCGGTTGAAGCTGCGTACCGCTTCCTTGAACTCGGCCCAGGTCTTTTCGTTTTTGCTTCGGGGTACCTTGCCGGCACCAAAGAAGTCGTTGCGAAGCTCCTCGACCTTTTTGATCTGCTGTTGCAGTCCCTTGTGGTTGTTCGCCACGTTGTTCGCCAAATGGGCTATTTCGGCAATGATGACCTGTTTTCTCTCCCAGTTTTTTTCGTATTCGGCATCGAGTTGCTTGTAATAGTCCTGTCTTCGTTGGTGCAGTACCTTGGTGGCATTGCTGAAGCGTTCCCATATCTCGTCGCGATGTTCCTGTCCGACGGGACCAATGTCTTCCTTCCAGATTTTATGGAGTATCTGCAGCTCGCGAAACACCTTGTTCAGGTCGGGTTCGGTGGCCAGGGCTTCGGCTTGTTTTATCAGTTTTTCCTTTTCGGCCAGATTGTGTTTGAAATCGAGGTCGCGCAGCTCCCTGTTCAGGTGCAGGAAATCGTAAAAGATCTCTACATGGTGCTGGTAGGTACGCCATACATCGTTGTAGTGGGTACGTGGAACGGGTCCGGCGTTGCGCCATTGTTCTTGAAGGTCTTTAAAGGTCTTGTATGTGGTGTTCATATCTTCTTCCACGTTGACAAGCCCTTTCAGCTCTTCAATGATCTCGAGGCGTTTCTTTAGGTTGTTCTTGAGGTCCTTTTCAAGATTTTTGTAATACTGGTTTCGCTTTTCGCGATAATCGGCATAGACCTCATTGAACTGTCTTTTGGTAACCGAGTTGTACCTGAAGTCGATTTCGTTGCCCCCGTTGGCAATAAAGTCTTCCTTCTTTTGCTCTATAAAATCTTGGAATTTTAGGTCGAACTCCGCTTTTATGCCATCTACATGTTTCTTGATGGCCTGTACCTTTTCATTTCGGACAAGTCGTTGAAGTTCGCCCACCAAATTTTCCATAGACATGGAATGGTAGTCCAACATGGGAATGTTATGGCGGTGTTCGTTATCGGTGTCCTCGGCATCTTCGGCATTGTTCTCGTCAATTTCTTCGAGAACATCCTCGGTGTTGTCGGGGTTTTGAACATCGCCGTCTTCCGCGGTGCCCTCTTTATCGGAAGCCACGGGTTGGTCGCCTCCTTCTTCCGGCTCCTCGGTTTTTGGCGGTTCCGCTTTCTCAACCTCTTTTACATCGGACAATTGGGCCGATTCTTGGGTTTCTACCCCGTTTTGGGGTGTCGAATCCTCCGTTGTTTGGCCTTTCTCTTCGATATTTTCTTGAAGTTTCTTATCTTCAGACATGGTCGTTTATATTTGTTTTCAGGCCCGCAACTGCGTTTATTGATAAGTCCGCGCCCGTTCAATCCTCATAGTTTATCGTACCGTCCGAAATGTTTCGGTGCCCTTTGGCCCTACATTTTTTAACAGACGGATCTCTTATCGATTTAAATGGTAAGATACTAACAACCGTATAAAGAACAAAGGTTCTTTTCGTATTTTAAAAATCAATAGCCAGATCGGCCCATTTTGTTCCTAGACCTGCCAAGGCCCTGTCTTTTGCTTCGGATGTCGTTAAAATAATAAATAAATTACTCTTGCCAAATTTCCCAGGCCCGGTCGGCCTGTAATTCGAGCATTCGACGCCCATTGCAGATACGGGCGCCCCGTATTTCCCCTTCCTTTAGAAAGGCGGTTTTGTCCGGGTTGTAGATGAGGTCGAAAAGAAGGTGTTTTTTCGATAAGGCGCCATAGGGCAGATCGGGCCTTTGCTCCACATTCGGGTGTGTGCCCAAGGGGGTGCAATTGACCAATACGGTAAATTCGTCCAGTATCCTTTCGTCGAGGTCGGAATAGCCTAGTTGCCCCGGGGAAGGATTTCTGGAAACGAAATTTACGTCCATATCCAAGTTTTTTAAGACATGGGCAACGGCTTTTGACGCTCCTCCCGTACCTAATATCAAGGCTTTTTTATGGTGGGGCCTAAGGTGGGGGGCCAGTGCATTTTTAAAACCGTAGGCATCGGTATTGAAGCCCTTAAGGCCGCTTTTGGTAAACTGGATCGTATTGACCGCCCCGATTTGCCTGGCTTCGTCGTCGAGTTCGTTCAAATAGGGTATAACGGCTTCCTTATAAGGTATGGTCACGTTCAGCCCTTTTAAATGAGGGGTGTCTTTAACCACCGATTCAAATTGGGTTATCGTTTGAAGGTCGAAATTTTCATAGGAATGGTCCGTCAGTCCGAGGGATTTGAATTTTTCCTTAAAGTACCCCCTCGAGAAGGAATACGAGATGTCTTTGCCAACGAGGCCGAACCTGTGTGTTTTACTTGTCATTTTTGTCGTTCCTGTTTTTTCCATACCAGTCAAGGGCCAATAGAATGGCAATACCTATGCCGATAAAAAATAGCGCCCACCACGTTTCGGGGTTTCCGAAATCGGGAAAATAGCGTTCGTAGTTGACGATGATTTCTTCGCCATTGGAATCCAAGATCTTATTTCCTAGTTCGTCGGTCTTTACGATGGTTTTTTTCCAGGGCCATACCACGCCCAGTGAACCCGTAATGAACCCGATGATGATGGCCGTGGTAATATGTTTGTAGTGCTTTAACACGTAGCTCAATAAATGCGATAGGCTTACGAGTCCGGTAGCGCTTCCCAAGGTAAACACGGCAAGTATTTTTAAGGTGGCTATACGCGCTTGGTTGTCGACAAAGCCAAAATCGCCACGGATAATTTCAGCAAAGGTGTCGTAAAGGGCGTTTACCGAATCGACCAGCAATAATACATAATTGCCCAAGAGGATGAGGATAAAGGAACCCGATAACCCGGGGAGGGTCATGCCCGAAACACTGATTATTCCACAGAGAAAGACAAAAAACAGGTTGTCGTTTTCCTTTGCGGGATTCAGAAAACTGATGGAGACCCCTACCAGTAAACCTATGATACCGGCAATTATGGTTTTTCGGTTCCAATGCTCGAAATCTTTCGATATGTAATAAATGGACCCGAGGATCATTCCAAAAAAGGCTGCCCATACGAAGAGCTCCTTTTTTTCCAGAAAATAGTCCAACAGCTTTGAAACACTGAAGTAACTGACCAGCATACCCGACAGGAGCAGTGACAGAAACGGGCCGTTGATGTAGCGGTAAAAGCTTTTAAAGCGCCCATTGATAAGAAGTTTAAAGGCTTTGCCGTTTACTTTTTGGAGGGAGTAGATGAATTCTTCGTAGAAACCGGCAACAAAGGCCACTATGCCTCCCGAAACCCCGGGCACCTTGTTGGCGGCCCCCATACAGAGTCCCTTGATGAATAGAAAGAACTTATCAAGAATAGTGCGCGGTTCGTACATGGGGCAACTATTTTTTTGCAGCTGTTCGTTCTAGGATAAAAATAACCAAAAAACCGATTATAGCGGCAATAAGGGCTACGGCCAATTGATTGTTTCCTTCATAGGCAAAGGGCGATACATTCTCGTCGATGGTGATGATCTTCTCACCGATGTTCCTGGTTTCCAGAACCCGTTTCCAAGGCCATATCTTGTTGAGCGATCCGATGATAAAGCCCGTCAACAGGGCCAAGGTTAGGTTTTTATAGTTGTTGAACATCCACTTTAGCAACCGGGCAAAGCTCAACAGGCCGAAAACGGCACCGAAGCCTACCACCGCAATTACTTTAAGGTCAACGTTGTGAAGCGCGTCGATAATGGTCTTGTAAGATCCCAGAAGCACCAAAATGAAGGCCCCTGAAATACCGGGCAGAATCATGGCACATACCGCTACCGCCCCCGATAGAAAAAGAAAAGGCAGGCTGTCTACGCTGCCGGAAGGGGGGAGGGTGGTGATGTAGTAGGCTATCAGTGCGCCCGCGACCAAGGCGAGCAGGGTGGCGGCGCTCCATTTTCTTACTTCCTTTCCCACCAAGAGTATACTGGCGATCACCAAGCCGAAGAAGAAAGACCATATCAAGATGGGTTTGTTCTCAAGCAACCAGCTTACCAGTTTCGCCAGCGATAGTACACTGATGCCTATACCTGCGAACAGGGCCAGCAAAAAGTTTCCGTTGAGCCGGGTCCAGGCTTCCTTGACACCTTGTTGCCTTAAGGTCTTTAAAAGGGAGATGTCGATATTGTTTATAGAAGATATGAGCTCTTCGTAAATTCCTGAAATAAAGGCGATCGTTCCACCGGATACGCCGGGGACGACATCGGCGGCACCCATCGCCATTCCTTTGAGGGTAACCAAAACATACTGGCCAAGGTTTCTGTTTTCCATGAGGCAAATTTTCAATGGAAGCAAAAATAGCTTTTTATAGTGGTAGTACCGAATAAAAGAACAAAGCTTGGGCGCCTATCCTTTTAAGTAAAGGGTGCCATGGGTGTACTAAGGCGGGAATTTCGGCTATTAGCTGGTCTTGCCCTTCGATTTTTCGTGCTTGGCGACAATGTTCCTTACCCAATCGGTTGCCGCGTACTGGGGAAATTCTTCGTTGAAAACGGGCAGCTTTTGAATGTCGAGCTTTAGGGCATCGATAAGGCTTATCCTGGCGTTGATGCTATCGTTCATCTCGAGGTAAAAACCGGCGGCCTTATATTTGATGACGGCATTGTCGGGGTAAAATTCCTGGCCTTGTGCCAATATCTGGAGGGCGCCGCGAACATCCTTGTTCTTGAACACGACATCGGCCCAATCAAGCCATGTGCCCAACTCGTAATTGCCCAGGTCAACAGCCTGTTTGTACGAAAAGTCGGCCTGGTCATAACGCTGCAGGGCGGCATTGATCGTGGCACATTTTTTCCAGTACTGTGGATTCTCCCCATCTATATTCAAGGCCTTGTTGACATAGAACAGGGCCTTCTTGTAGTTGTTCCTTTTGTAATAGAAGTCGGTAATGGCCAACCAACCCTTGTCAAGCAAGGGGTCTTCGTGTACGGTGTGGTAGTAATAGTATTTGGCCATTTCGTAGTTGCCCAGCCGTTCGTGGCACTTGCCTATTCTGAGATAGGCATGCGAGGTGGGGTCTTCCATCTTGATGGTCGTCTCGTAATTTTCTATGGCCTCGTTGTACCTGCCGAGTTTTTCGAGTACTTTGCCCTTTTCGAAATAAGCCCCGATAAAGGTATCGTCGGATATGATGGCAAAGTCAAATGCACCCAGGGCTTCGTTGAGCATGTTCTTGGCAATGTACTGTTTGCCCAGTTGGTGCCAGGCCACTTCGCAATACGGATTGCGTTCGAGGTAATCGTTCAGGTATACAATGGCCCCGTCGTAATCTTCGAGGAACTCGAAACAATAGATTACGTTGTAAAGCGACGAATAATCCTGTTCGTCGAAGGAGACGCAGCGCATAAAACTTTCCTTGGCGAGTTTGAAATCGTCCATAAACAGGTATTCCATGCCCAGCAAGGAATAAATGTCGAAACTGTTCTCGGATAGGTCCAAGGCCTTGTTCAACAGGGCTACCGCTGCCTCGTGGTTGTCTTTTTTCGAATAGATATTGGCCCGTTGTATGAATATTTCCTCATTGCTGCTGTCCAGTAATTGCAATTCGTCCAAATACTGTTCGGCCAGATCGAGGTGGTTTTCAAAAACGAGGACCTCCACGTCGAGCAGTTTGAGTTCTATAGATCCGGGGTGCTGTTGCAGACCGATTTTAATCGCCTTTTTGGCCAAGTTGATTTTGCCGTTGTTGAGGTAATGATGGATAATGTCCTCAAAATCCTCGGCATCGAAGAAGTAGATGTCGTCAGTCTTGAGCATCGATTCAAACTTGGCGATGGGTCGGTCTGGCCTTTCGTTAGATTCTAACGCCATAAGAACGTTTTGGTTAAACTATGGAATTAAAAGTAACCTTTTGCAGGCTACATTTTTCTCCGTTAGAGGCTATATTATTAACAAATTAGTTAACAAGTTATTGCCTGTACTCCGTTAAAACTTCAAGGATCGTGCCACATCCTTTTTCAATTTCCTCATCGGAAATGGTCAAAGGCGGCGAAATGCGAATGGCACGGGGCTCGAACAGCAACCAGAACAATATCAGGCCCCTTTTGGCACATGCCAATATTACATGGTCTGCAATTTCCGCGCTCTCCATGATTAGGGCAAGCATGAGCCCTTTTCCCCTTATTTCCTTGATAAGCGGATGTTTGAGCCGTTTTCTGATCCGTTTTTCCTTTTTTAGCGACGCGGCCATGAGATTGGACGTGGTAATGTGTTTAAGGGTGGCCAAACTGGCCGCGGCGATTACCGAATTTCCGCCAAAAGTTGTTATATGTCCCTGTTTGGGGCCGTACTGCAATAGGGACATGAGCTTGTGGGAGGCGACAAAGGCCCCGGCGGGAAGCCCCGAGGCCATCCCTTTACCGATGACCAGGATGTCGGGACTGATACCGTAATGTTCAAAGGCGAAGAGTCTACCGGTCCGTCCGAAACCGGGTTGGATTTCGTCAAGGATCAATAAGGTTCCGGTTTCGTCGCACCGCTTCCTGACTTCTTTCAGGTAATCGTCCGTAGGCAGGATAAATCCTGCTCCGCCTTGTATGGTCTCCAGCAATACGGCCGCTGTCTTCCCGGTAATTTGGTCGAGGTCTTCCTTACGGTTGAACCCAATAAAGGCAACATCGGGCAATAAGGGCCTAAAGGCACTTTTCCGCTCTTCGGTACCCAGCATGCTCAGGCTGCCCATGGTATTCCCGTGGTAGGCATTTTTGGCGGCGATCAATTGGCTGCGCCCGGTTGCCCTTCGGGCAAGCTTTAGGGCTCCTTCGATCGCTTCGGTGCCCGAGTTGACCAGGTATGTGGTCTCTAGGTTATCGGGCAAGAGCGAAGCCAAGAGCTTGGTGTATTCCACGGCCGGGGCTTGGGCATACTCACCATATACCATGACATGCATATAGGTCTCGGCCTGTTTCTGTACCGCCTCGACGACCTTGGGGTGGCAATGGCCCAGACTACAGGCGGAAACGCCCGCCACAAAGTCCAAATGGGGCCTTCCCTGGGTGTCGTAGATATAGCTTCCTTCGGCGCGGGAAACTTCCATGGCCAAGGGGTGGGCAGAGGTCTGCGCCTGATATTTCAAGAAATCTTCTTTCATGACCGCTTATACTTATTGAAACTGATTGGGGTCGGAAGTAACCTTTATCTGTTTCGGCCTTTCCTTAACCTCGGGTCGAACGGCCTTGTCGTTGCCGGTGGGAATACCGTTCACGGGATCTCCGGAGTTTCGGCGGCGCTCGGCTTCCTCGGCATCGATATCTATGGGATGGTCGATTCCGCGTATGACGGCCAATTCGATATTGTTGTCGTCTTCATCGAAAATATCTTCCTTCGTCTTGATCCGCTCATCGCCGCGCCAGACAAAACCTTTTAACTTTCTACTTTCCGGGGGGAGTTCCTTTTCGGGAAAAATATCCCCGTCGGGATCGGTGATAAAGGTGAGGTCTTCCACATCGTTGTTGGCCATGGTGATGTGGATCTTGCTGCAAATGGTCTTGTCGATCCCTATAAGCTCGTCATCGTCGTTGTACATGTAATAAATGATCTCGGTATTCTTTACCAAGTCGATTATCTTTAGTTCGTTATCGATAAACTTGCCGAAAAGGTCCTTGCCCTTCGCCTGGTTGTACCCGGTTTTTCCGATGCTGTCCCACGAAACGATAAAGGCGTTGTTGATAACTTTGAGGGAGTCGAGCTTTTCGGTCTTCAGGTTGGAGATCAGATGGATGCTGTCGCCCGTCATTTGGTTTTCACCGTTCCAGATAACCGGGTCTTTGATAAGCTGGGTGATTCCCGTTTTTTCCGAAAAATGGATGGAATCGCATTTTCCGCTGAGGTCGGTTTTGTAGAATTTGGCATTGTGAAAGGCCCTTGAGATCCGATTTTGGGGCTTGCCGGTCACCATGAGGGTGTCGCCGTGCATGTATAGGGAATCTTGTTCGACCAAGCTGATGGAGACCGCACGTTTTGTGGCGAATACCGAATCCTTGGCCTTGAAGACCTCCGCGTAGTGTGCCCGTATTACGCCGTTGTTTACGGTGTCGGTAACTACGATGTTGTTCGTGGCCGAGGCGAATTCGGTGGCTTTGTCGAAGTAGACGCTGTCGCCTTCGATTATTCGGTTGTTGTAATCGATCCGGGTGTTCTTTATGCCATAGCCACTTTCTACCTTTGTATCGTAAAAACCTCTTTCGCAGTATATTTTATAGGTTTCGCCCGTAATGGTCGAAGGGCCGTACATATAGGCGTTTTTTGAGGTGGTATAGTAATCGAGTTGCTCCGAGTCCAAGGTGTATTGCGGGTTGTCAATATGAACGCTGTCCAAGAACTGGTATTTGTTCAGCTCCATAAAGTAGCGGCCTATTTTGCTGGTAAGGGTATTGGTCGAATCCACAATGGTCCCCGAGCTGTTGTAATACGATTCCTGTTTTTCGCGATCAAAGTACAGGGTGTCGGTACGCAGGGTTACCGGTCCGCTTGCCTGTTGTGCCTCGAGGAGGACGTCTTCATAGGCCTTGGCCAATTTGGTCTCCCCGTCGTAATTGATCTTGCCGCTGGTCAGTTTGATCGAGTCGCCCTGCTGGAGGCGCACGTTGCCCAAGGCCCTTAGCCGGTTTTCCTTTTGGTAGTAGATGGCGATATCGCACCAAAGGTCGGCCCCTTGGTGTTCGAACTGTACTTGGCGGCTGTCCTTACTGAAGATCGAGGCCCCCGGAAACTGTTCCTCGTTCTTGGTGAAATTGGCACCGTAAACGATATTGATCTGTTTGTTCTGAACGCTGTCGTTCTTGACAGGTGCTTGCCCTTGGGCAACGGATACCGTCACACCGCTTAGGAAGATCAGAATACGCAGAAGTGGGTTCAATTCCTTCAAATTTTGACCAAAAATAGGTTTTTTCCCGTGGAAACGAATAAGGTTTAGCATAGATTTAGGACGTGCCCGAAGCCCTGTGGTCCCGGGCCGTTCCCGGTACGGGTCCCTTCGTTTTTCCAGCTTCCCGGTTATCGCCTACCTGTGTACGGTCTGGGTCCGGTCCGGTCCCACCGAAACAATTTTGATCGGTATTCCGAGTTCCTTTTCCAAAAAGTCGATATAGCCTTGCAAGGCGGCAGGAAACTCCGAAGCTTTGTCCAACTGGGTCAAATCTTCCTTCCATCCCTTTACCTCGCTATAGATGGGGCTTACGTTTTCGGCCTCTAGGCTGTAAGGAAGGTGGTCTATTTTTTTTCCTTTGTAGTTATATGCGGTACATATTTTGATCGTGTCAAAACCACTGAGTACGTCGGCCTTCATCATCATCAGTTCGGTTACCCCGTTTACCTGGACGGCATATTTGAGGGCGACCAGGTCTAGCCAGCCACATCGGCGGGGCCTGCCGGTGGTAGCGCCAAATTCATTGCCCACACGTCCCATGGTTTCTCCGTCTTCGTCGAAGAGTTCCGTGGGAAAGGGGCCGGACCCTACCCGGGTGGTGTACGCCTTGAATATGCCCAGTACCTTGCCGATCTGGTTGGGGGCAACGCCCAAACCGGTACATGCGCCGGCGGCGGTGGTGTTGCTCGATGTTACAAAGGGATAGGTACCGAAATCTATGTCGAGAAGCGAGCCTTGGGCTCCTTCGGCCAATATTTTCTTACCTGATTTTTGCGCTTGGTACAGGTATTCCTCGCTATCGATAAAGGTCAGTTTTTTCAATTCCTCGACCGAAGCGAAGAACTCGGCTTCCAATTCGGCAAGATCGTACTGTATATCGACATTGTAATAGTTGATCATGCCTTCGTGCTTATCGGCCAGGGCGCGGTATTTTTCCTTCCAGTCCGATAGTTCCAAATCGCCTATCCGCATGCCGTTTCGGCCCGTTTTGTCCATATACGTAGGTCCGATTCCCTTTAAGGTAGACCCGATCTTTGCCTTGCCTTTTGCCGTCTCTGACGCGGCATCGAGCAAACGGTGCGTTGGCAGTATCAAATGCGCTTTTCTCGAAATGAGCAATTTTGATTTTATATCGAGGTCGAACTGTTTTAAGGCATCGAGTTCCTTTTTAAAGATCACCGGGTCGATAACCACCCCGTTGCCCACTACGTTTACAGCGTTCTTATGGAAAATACCCGAAGGGATCGTGTGGAGAACATGTTTTATACCATCGAACTCCAAGGTGTGCCCTGCATTGGGGCCGCCCTGAAAGCGCGCGATAATATCATAGTTTTTGGTTAGTACGTCTACAATTTTACCTTTTCCTTCGTCTCCCCATTGTAGTCCTAACAATAAATCTACTGCCATTTAAAAAATTCGCTTAGCTGTTTGTGTTTTCTTTTTTGTTTCGTGTACCATAAAAATAAAGAGAGTGGGTGTTGATCTTTATGTCGAACACCTCTTCTATGGTCTTTTTGATGGATTGGATGCGCGGGTCGCAAAACTCGACGACCTCGCCCGTATCGGTCAAGATGACGTGGTCGTGTTGACGGTCGAAATACGATTTTTCGTACTGGGCCTGGCTTTTTCCGAACTGGTGTTTTCGGACCAATTTGCATTCCAGGAGAAGCTCTATGGTGTTGTAGAGGGTAGCCCTGCTCACCCGGTAATTCTTGTTTTTCATGTTGATGTAGAGCGATTCGATATCAAAATGCTCTTCACTGTCGTAGATTTCCTGGAGAATGGCATAGCGCTCGGGTGTTTTTCTATGCCCGTTTTCCTCCAAAAACGTCGTGAAGACATTTTTTACTATTTCCTGGTTCTTATTTTCAGCCATAACAAGATTACGTACTTCGATTTGCAAATGTACAGTTATATTTTAATACCCCGTCTACAATCGGCTTACTTTATCAATGCCGTTGATCTCCTTCAGGTTTTCGATAAGCTTCTTGAGAATGCCATTGTTCTTGACCACTACCGTGATCCGGCCCGTAAAGGTGCCGCCATCGGTACTGAAGTTAAGGTTGCGCATGTTCACGTGCATATCGTCCGAAATGACCTGGGTTATCTCGTTTACCAAGCCGAGGTTGTCGATGCCCGTAAGTTGGATCTCCGATTGGAATTCTTCCTGGGTCGAATCGATCCACTTGGCCCTAATGATCCGATAGGCGTAATTCGATTGCAATTGAATGGCGTTCGGGCAGTTTTTTTTGTGCACTTTGATCCCTTCGTTAACGGTGACGAAGCCGAACACGTCGTCGCCGGGGATGGGATTGCAGCATTTTGCGAGGGTGTATTCCAACTTTTCCTCTTCCTTGCCGAACACGAGCACATCGTATTTGGTGGTGATCTCTTGCTTGTCGATGTCGTCGGGAACCGGATTGCGCCGTATTTTGTTTTTGAAGAAACTGATAAACGCATTGCTATAGGACGAGACAAAGTCCTTGATCATTTGGTTGTCTATAGCGCCGATGCCCACCCGATAAAATAGGTCGAGACTGGTCTTTAGTTTGAAGAAGACCACCATTTTATTGACGATGTCCTCGTTCAATGTGATTTTTTGCGACTTGAGTTTTCGGCGGAGGATTATCTTGCCTTCATCGGCCATCGATTTTTTCTCTTCACGGAGCGACGATTTGATCTTGGCCCTCGCCCTGGCCGTGGTGGCGTAATCCAACCAGTTTTGGTTGGGCTTGGCCTGATCGGAGGTGATGATCTCTACTTGGTCGCCACTGTGCAGGGTGGTGTTCAAGGGAACGAGCTTGCCGTTGACCTTGGCCCCGCGTGTGCGCATGCCCACCTGGGTATGGATGTGAAAGGCAAAGTCCAAGGGCGTCGCCCCCTTGGGCAGCGACTTGAGCTCTCCCTTGGGGGTAAAGACGAAGATTTCCTTTGAGTAGAGGTTGAGCTTGAATTCCTCCACAAAATCCACGGCGTTCGAATTTGCGTTTTCAAGGGCCTCCTGTAGCCGGTTCAACCACACCTCGATTCCCTGTTCCTTTTGGTCCCCGTGTTTGTACTTAAAATGGGCGGCATAGCCCTTTTCCGCTATTTCGTGCATGCGCTCGCTTCGGATCTGCACTTCGACCCAGCGGCCCTTGGGCCCCATTACGGTGATGTGAAGGGCCTCGTAGCCTGTCGATTTGGGCGACGAGATCCAATCGCGCAACCGTACCGGGTTGGGCGTAAAATGGTCCGTGACTATCGAATAGATCTTCCAGGCCAAAAACTTCTCGTTCTGTCGGTCCGATTTGTAAATGATCCGAATGGCGAACTTGTCGTAAATTTCATCGAAAGACACGTTTTGGGCCTTCATTTTCCTACGGATGGAAAAAATGGATTTCATTCGGCCCTTGATCTCGTAATGGAGGCCTTCTTCCCTGAGCGAATTGTCTATGATCTCTGAAAAAGCGTCGATATAGGCCTGCTGGTCTTCCTTTGATTCCTCTATTTTTCCTTTGATGTCTTCATAGACATCGGGTTCGGTATATTTTAGGCTCAGGTCCTCGAGGTCGGTCTTAATGTTGTAAAGTCCGATGCGGTGCGCCAAGGGGGCATATATATAAAGGGTTTCCGAAGCTATTTTTACCTGTTTGTGCTCCGGCATGGAATCCATCGTAAGCATGTTGTGGTAGCGATCTGCGATCTTGATCAAGATCACCCGGACATCGTCGTTCAGGGTAAGCAGCATTTTCCGGAAGTTTTCCGCTTGTTGCGAGGTGCTCATGTCCTTTTTGAGGTGCGCTATCTTGGTCAGTCCGTCAACGATACGGGCTACCGTCTCCCCGAACATACGCTCCATATCGTCGAGGGTGTACTCGGTATCCTCGACAACATCGTGCAATAGGGCCGAGGCAATGGAAATGGCGTCCAGGCCGATTTCGGAAGCTACGATCTTGGCCACCGCAATGGGGTGGAACACATAGGCCTCGCCCGACTTTCTCCGTTGGTTCTTATGCGCATCTACGGCTACCTCGAAAGCCGAACGTATCAAAGTCTTGTCGTCATCCGACAGGTTTTGATAGCTCAGCCGAAGCAACTCCTTGTATTGCTTGGCAATCTCCTTGTTTTCCTGTTCTATAGCGGCCTGGGTCATATTATAATAAAAATAGGACAATCTGATTTGGTATACAACAAAAATTGTGCCCGTTCAACTTTGGCAGGGTAAATTTAATTTGAACTTTTAAGAAGGGGCCCCATGGGTTCTATCATTGTTTTTTCAAATTGGCCATGCGCTTCGCCAGCGGCGGATGGGAGTAGTGCATAAACACGTAGGCCGGGTGGGGGGTAAGGTTGCTGAGGCTGTTCTTCGATAGTTTTTTTAGGGCCGTGATCAAGGGGAGGGCGGCATAGGTATCTTTGGCGTAATCATCGGCCTGGTATTCGAATTTCCGGGAAAGGTGGTTCATGGCCAATCCCGTAATTTCGGAAATGGGACTGTACAATATGCCAAAACCTATTAGGGCGGCATGAAAGCTCGGGGTGGTAACGCCTATGGCATATGAGACCTCGGGATTGTTGATGAACAGGGAAAGAATAAAAAGCGTAACCCCGGTAAGCAAGATCGAGGCGATCAAATTGTAAATAATGTGGTTCTTTTTGTAATGTCCGACTTCATGGGCCAAGACGGCCACTATCTCCTCTTCCTCAAGGTCCTTGATCAAAGTGTCGTAAAGGGTGACCCTTTTCTCCTTTCCAAAACCTGAAAAGTAGGCATTCGCCTTGGTCGAACGTTTTGAACCGTCGATCACAAAGACGTGCTGCAGTTCGAAACCTACATTTTTGGCATAGGTTTCGATCTTGGCCTTTAGGCTTCCCTGCTCCAGGGGCGTCTGCTTGTTGAACATCGGTACGATCAGTTTGCTGTAGAAGAGGTTCATGAAAAGGGTAAAGACGGCCACGAGGATCCAGGCGTATATCCAAAAACTGTCGCCGGCCCATCCGTAAAACCACAAGACCAGGGTCAGGATCAGGCCTCCCACAACGAGCATCATGGCCCATCCCTTGAGCTTGTCCATAAAGAACAGTTTTTTTGTCGTTTTGTTGAACCCGAAATTTTCCTCGATAACAAAAGTGGCATAGTACGAGAAGGGCAGGGTGATCAAATCGTTTCCGATAAAGATGATGCCGAAGAAAATCAAAGTCATGGCGATGGTGTTGTCGGTCAGGGAGCGGGCGATTTGGTTTACCCATTCGAAGCCGCCGAAGAACAGGAAGGCAAGGGTCAACACCAGGGAAAAGGTAGAGGTGGCTAGGCCGAAGCGATAGGTGGTTTTTTTGTAGGCTTGCGATTTTTGGTATTCGTCCTTGTCGAAAACATCGTCCAGTCCCTCGGGGATCGGGTCGTTGTAGTGTTTGGCGTTCAGATGGTCAAGAACCGTTTCCATGATAAACTGTACCACCAGTATGGCAACGATAATATAGAAAAGGGTGTTCAAAATAGGGATGGTTTACAGGGTGATTCGGTCAAATGTCTTAAGGTCTGGTTTCGCTTTTGGTCAAAGGCTTGTTTGTTGGTGCCGGGGCCTTAGGGTTAAAAACCCCGTTGCCTCTTGGCCTCAAAGATAATAATTGCCGCCGACACCGAAACGTTCATCGAATCGATCTCGCCCTGCATGGGAATAATGACGTTTTGGTGCGATTGCCGCAGCCACTCGTCCGATAGCCCCGTAGATTCCGTGCCTACGACCAAGGCCGACGGTCCGGAAAAATCTGCATCGGTGTACTTGATCGAGGCCGACAGGGCGGCGCAGAAAATGGAAACCTTCTTGCTCTTTAAAAAGGCAATGATCTCATCGGTGCTCCCTGTGGCGATGTTGGTGGTAAATACACAGCCTACGCTCGAACGGATAATGTTCGGGTTGTACAGGTCGGTCTTGGGGTTGGCAATGATCACCCCGTCCAGGTTGGCGGCATCCGCGGTGCGCAAGAGGGCCCCGATATTTCCAGGTTTTTCGGGGGCCTCGGCCACCAAGATCAAGGGGTTTTTTGAATCGAGCTCAAAGGTGTCTAGGGTATTGGTTTTGGAGCGGGCTACGGCGATCAAGCCCTCCGTCGTCTCCCGATAGGCCAGCTTTCGGTATACCTCCCTGGAAACGGAAACTAGCTCAAGGGCCTCGCATTGTTCCAGTAATTTTGAGGTTTCCCGTTCCGTAATGAGTTCGGGTTGAAACAGTACGGTTTCCAATTTAAAACCTCCTTTTAGGGCCAATTGCAATTCGCGAAGGCCTTCCAAAACGAAAAGACCTGTTTTTTTTCGCTCCCTCGATTTTTCCATCAAAAGCCCTATTCTTTTGACAAGGGCATTCTGGGCACTGCTTATTTGTTTGACATAATGCATGGGGCAAATGTAAATAAAACATAACTGCTTCGACTTATTGGCCTAACCTTAATGAATTATCATGAAAAGAGCCTTGACATTAACGCTGTTTGTTTTGTTGTTCGGATGCAAGCAAACGGTCGAAAAAGCCGATTCTGTTGAAAACACGGACGCGAAAACCGAAAAGGAGGAAGTTGAAAGCCAATACCCCGAAGACTTTGCAAAGGTACTCGACGCCCACGGTACCTTAAACCAATGGCGATCAAAACGTACCTTGTCCTTTGAACTGGTAAAGCCGAATGCCTCGGAGGTACATACGGTAGATCTGAATAGCCGAAGAGACCGTATCGATATGGGCGATGTATCCATGGGCTTTGACGGAACCGATATATGGCTAAAGGACGATCAAGGGGCCTATACGGGCAACCCGGCGGTCTATCACAACCTTATGTTCTATTTCTTTGCCATGCCCTTCGTTTTTGCAGACCCGGGCATAAACTACGGCGAGACGCCACCCTTAACCTACGGGGGCAAGGAATATCCCGGCATCCATATAAGCTACGATAACGGGGTAGGCGCCTCTTCCAAAGACGACTATTACCTGCATTACGATCCCGAGACCTTTCAAATGGCCTGGTTGGGCTATACCTTTACCTATGGCAGCGACGAAAAATCGGAAAATGTAAAATGGATCAGGTATGACGATTGGGACGGGATAGGCGGAGTCCTTTTGCCAAGATCCATTACATGGTACGATTACGAGGGCCGAACCATCAAGGAAGCTAAAAAACAAACCTCGTTTGTTACTATTTCCTTGGATGTTTCCCCAAAACCCGATACCTTTTACCAAAAACCGGAAAATGCCAAAGTCGTCTTAAAGCCCTGACCGATCTCAATATTTTAAGTAAATTGTACCTTTTAATGGAAAGTTGAACATGGAGGTATTATTATTTGGTATTGCCAAGGATATTGTGGGAAAGCCCTCTTTTCGTTTTGAAGGGGAAGATGCCCCGCCATCGTCGGTATCGGAGTTGAAGAAAAGGATGAAAGCGGCCTTTCCCGAGCTCGAAAGGTTGTCCTCCTTGGCGGTAGCGGTGAACAGTGAATATGCGGAGGACGGGCAAAGCTTGAAACAGGGCGACGAAATAGCCCTTATACCTCCGGTTAGTGGTGGCTGATGAAACAAAAAACAACCATAGAAATAGTAGACCAGATCGATGTGTCGCAAGTGTACGGCGAACTCTCGCATCCCCATAGCGGGGGTGTTTGTGTGTTTGTCGGTTCGGTACGCGAGTTTACACAAAACGAACAGGTAATGGCCCTCGAGTTCGAGACCTATAAGGCCATGGCCCTTAAGGAAATGGCGAAAATTGCCGATGCGGCGAGCCAAAAATGGACCTTGAACCGGGTGGTGCTACGGCATGCCATCGGAAAAAAGGAGGTCGGGGAACCCGTGGTCGTGGTCGGAGCATCTTCTGCCCACAGGGACGCCTGCTTCGAGGCCTGCAGGTTTTTGATCGACACGTTAAAGGAGCGTGTCCCCATTTGGAAAAAGGAGATTTTCAAGAACAAATCGGTTTGGGTATCGGCTACTCCCTGAATCGAAAGGTTTCTAAACAATTGAGCAGTAAACAATGCTGGTAGACAACCACAACAGAAAGATCAACTACGTGCGATTGGCCGTTACCGATCGGTGCAACCTTCGGTGCAATTATTGCATGCCGGCGGAAGGAATCGATTTTGCCAAGAACGACAAGCTTTTTACAATCGACGAATTGGGGCGGTTGAGCGAGATGCTGGTGTCGCAAGGGGTCGATAAAATACGCATTACAGGGGGCGAACCTTTTGTTCGCAAAGACCTGATGGTACTTTTTAGGAGGCTGTCGGGCCTGAAGGGGCTCAAGGATATCTCCGTAACCACCAATGCCACCTTGATAGGCCCGTACATCGATGAACTAAAGGAACTCGGGGTCAAGAACATCAATGTCAGTATGGATGCCATCAACAGGGAAACCTTCGAGCGTATTACGCGCCGCGACCAATACGATACGGTATACAACAATATGGTGCGCTTGATTACCGAAGGGTTTAACGTACGCATCAATTTTATAGCCCTCGATAAACAGAATACCGAAGACATCCTGCCCATGCTCGAACTGACCAAGCACTACAACGTCTCGGTCCGTTTTTTGGAAGAAATGCCCTTTAACGGCGGGAGTAAAAAATTTCAGTCCATTGTTTGGGACTATAAGCGCATTCTGGCCCATATCAAGGAAGCCCACCCCGATTACCGCGAACTTGAATCGCCGAAGACCTCTACCTCGATGAATTATAAAATTCCCGGATTCAAGGGAACCTTTGGGGTGATACCTTCGTTTAGCCGAACCTTTTGTGGTTCGTGCAACAGGCTTCGGATCTCGGCCACGGGAGATGTCATTACCTGTTTGTACGCCAAGCCGAGTATGAATATCCGCGATTTGCTGAGAAGCGACCATTCCGGGGAAGAGGTCAAGGAACAGATATGCAAGGCCATTGGCAACAGGGCCAAAACGGGCTTTGAGGCACAACAAAGGCATAAAGGGGTGTTCGATAGTTCAATGACATCGATCGGTGGGTAGGCCTTGTGCGTAATTCTGGCCGTTTCCCGCGAAACGTTAAAGAAAAACCAAGTGGGGGTATAATCCCGATTAAGACAAAACAGCAAACAGATTTCATAAGAGACTATGGGCAAGCTATCGCATCTAGACGACTCAGGGAATGCAAACATGGTAGATGTATCGGAAAAAAAGGTTACCGCCCGAACGGCCGTGGCCATGGGCCGGGTACATTTTCCGCCCGCCGTGTTCGAAACCTTGGCCGGGCAGGATTTTTTGGGCAAGAAGGGAAGCATTATACAAACGGCCGTAATAGCAGGCATCCAAGCGGTGAAGAAGACCTCGGAGCTGATTCCCCTATGCCACCAGATCAATTTGTCGAAAGTGCATATCGAGATTGTCCCCGGCGAAAGTAGCCTTGAAATTAGCTGCACGGTAAAATGCAACGAGCGTACCGGGGTGGAGATGGAGGCCTTGACCGGGGTGTCGGTAAGTGCATTGACGATCTACGATATGTGCAAGGCGCTTTCGCACGAAATACATATCGGGGATATACGATTAAAGGAAAAAACAGGAGGTAAAAATGATTATAGGTCCTAAATTGTACGGATTGGTGCTTGCAGGCGGCAAAAGCACGCGTATGGGAAAAGACAAGGGCTTGATCGCCTATCATGGTCGACCCCAGCGGGATCATCTCTATGATCTTCTCGACCAGGTTTGTGAGCAAACCTTTATGGGCGTTCGTGGCGACCAGGTCGGGGATCTGCCCGACGGTGTTGAACGTATTGTCGATAAAAACGAATTTAGGGGGCCGTTCAACGGCCTCTTGTCGGCCCATAAGGAACACCCCGATGCGGCATGGTTGGTGTTGGCCTGTGATCTGCCCTTGTTGGACCTACGGTCGCTGGAGGAGCTGGTCCGTGAACGGGATCCCGAGGCAATGGCCACGACATTCGCCCAGAGGGAAAATCCGCTTCCCGAGCCCCTATGTGCCATATGGGAGCCCAGGGCCCTGAAGGCCTCGATAGCTTATTTGGAGGCCGGAAACGGCACCTGCCCCAGGAAGTTTTTGATCAACAATGAGGTAAAACTGGTCTTTCCAAAGAACGCCAATGTGCTGCTGAACGCCAATTCGGAGGAAGATTATAAGGAAGCCATGGACAAATTGGCCGTGAAATAGGGTATGGAAAGGTATCAGCGTCAAATACAATTGTCCGATTTCGGACGTGAAGCACAGGAAAAATTGATGTCCGCCAAGGTATTGGTGGTCGGCGCCGGCGGTTTGGGCATACCGATACTTATGTACCTCAATGCCATGGGGGTCGGCACCTTGGGCATTGTCGACCAAGACCGTGTCTCGGTATCGAACCTGCACCGCCAGGTATTGTTTTCAGAAGGGGATGTCGAAAAACCGAAAGTTGGTGTCCTGGCCCGGAAACTACGGGAACAAAACTCCGCCACGACCATAGTGGAGCACCCCGTGTTCCTTACCAAGGAAAATGCGATGGAGCTTATCGACCCCTATGACCTGGTAGTCGATGCATCCGATAATTTTTCTACAAGATACCTTGTCAACGATGCCTGTGTTATTCAGGGGAAGCCTTTTGTATATGGGGCCTTGCACGGATTCGAAGGGCAGGTCAGCGTCTTTAACTACAACAATGGGCCTACGTACCGCTGTCTTTTTCCGAATATGCCCAAAAGCGATGAGGTGCCCAATTGCAACGAGCATGGCGTTTTGGGTATCTTACCGGGAATTATCGGCAATTTACAGGCCTTGGAAGCGGTAAAGGCCCTCACCGGGGTAGGGGAGGTCTTGGCCGGTACCCTGTTGTTGTTCAATGGGCTTACGAATACCTTTCGGAAAATAAGGTTCAGGGCACAACGTCAAAATTTCGGGATCACCCGCCTTAAGGATAGTTATGAACTGGCCTGTGCTGCCGACATCAGCGGTATTGCTCCCCTCGATTTCCTAAAACTGGTGGAACGGCAGCGGTTGCAGCTCATAGATGTACGTACCGAAAAGGAATTTAAAAGAAATCATTTGCCCCTGGCAAAGAACATACCCTTGGCCGAGTTGGAGACGCGGTTGGGGGAAATTGATTTTGGCAGTGAGGTGTATTGCATTTGCCAATCCGGCATCCGCAGCAAAAAGGCGATCCGTAAAATGCAAATGTCCAATCCAAATGCACGCCTGATCGACATTACTGGAGGAATGAACCAAATACCCGCCCATGCTCTTAAGTGTTGAGAACCTCGTCTTGCTTTGTCTGGGTTTCTTTGTGGTCGCCACGCTTTATTCATCGGTCGGATTCGGCGGTGGTTCGAGCTACCTGGCTTTGTTGACCCTTTTCTTGACGGGCTTTTTTGCCATTCGGTCCATAGCCTTGATATGCAACCTGGTAGTCGTGTCGGGAAGTACCTATTTGTATTTTAAGAAGGGGCACGCCAAACTAAAAGACTTTGTCCCCTTTGTGCTGACCAGTATTCCCTTGGCCTTTATTGGGGCCTCGTTTCGATTGAAGGAACATGTTTTTTTTGTGTTGTTGGGGTCGTCTTTGGTGGTTTCGGCCATTTTTTTGGCCTGGCAGACCTTTTCGGATGGAAATGTAGGGGAGCGGCCAAAGGTATACCCGAAGTACATGAGTTATCTGCTGGGAGGGAGTATCGGCTTGCTATCGGGCCTTGTGGGCATTGGAGGGGGTATTTTTCTGGCGCCCGTACTCAACCATTTAAAATGGGACAAATCGATAAAGATTGCGGCCTTGGCCAGTTTTTTTATTTTGGTGAATTCGATTTCCGGATTGGCGGGCCTAGTTAAGGGAGATATGTTAAATTTGCCGTGGAAAGAGACCATGGCCTTGGTGGTTTCCGTGTTGATAGGGGGGCAATTGGGCATCAGGCTCAGTTTGAAAAGGCTTACGCCCAAGGGCATAAAAAGGGTAACCGCCTTGTTGGTGTTTGTGGTGGGGATACGCATCCTCGTCAAGTATGCTCCCGAATTGTTTTGATCTTTAAGTTGGGGGAGGGTCAAGGCCCGTAAAACATCCCCGTAAAAATAATTTTGAATTGAAAACATTGCTTCATCCGGGGTATTTCCCCAACATTATAACTTTTGCCAACATCGTCCAGAAAGACATTGTCTGGGAGGTCGAGGATAATTACCAAAAGCAGACGTATCGCAACCGTTGCTATATCTGTACCGATCAGGGCAGGCATATGTTGAGTATCCCGATCCAACATGTGGGAGGAGACCAAGGGAGACAAAAGTACAAAGAGGTCGTGCTCGAGAATTCATATTCTTGGCAAAGGCAGCATTGGCGCACCTTGCAGACCGCCTACCGAACCTCTCCGTTTTTTGAGTATTACGAAGACGATATGGCCCCGCTTTTTGAAAAGAGGTTCTCCCACCTTCTCGACTTTAATTTGAAGACCATTGAAACGGTGTGCGAATGCCTTCAAGTCGATATGCCGACCGAAAAGACCACGGGCTTTGAGTTGAAGCCTGAAGGAGTGGTAGACTTACGTGAATTGGTTAATGCCAAACGCACATTCGAAATGGATCAACCGGCCTATACCCAGGTTTTTGGTGAACGGCATGGTTTTATAGAAAATACGAGTATACTCGACCTCTTGTTCAACGAGGGGACGAACGCCTTGGCTTACCTGAGGCAGTTAAATACCGAAAAGTGATGTTGAGGTTCATGGTGCACTATGGCATCCATTTTCTAGTGCCCATAGCCGTTGGCCTGATTTTTTTTAAGAAGGACCGTTTCGTGGTGATTCTGGTGCTTTTGGCCGGAATAGTAATTGATATCGACCATTTGCTGGCCGTTCCGGTTTTCGATCCCGATCGCTGCAGCATAGGTTTTCATCCACTGCATAGCTACGGGGCCATGGTGGTCTACGCCCTCTTGTTCGTTTTCAGGAAAACGAGGCTGTACGGTCTGGCCCTTCTGATACACATCTTGGCCGATAGTACCGATTGCTATTTAATGCTTCAGGGAAAATGACGCCGTTACCGGAAAGTGGTCGGAAAGTTTCTCATCGAAGTTCTTGTGCGACTTGATCTCTAGGCTCTGGTCGGCAAAGATAAAGTCGATTCGAAAGGGCACGCCGAACAGATCATAGGTTCGCCCCAAACCCTTCCCTTTTTCGATAAAGGTGTCGGCCATATCGCCCTTGAGTATGTGGTAGGTCGATGAAAATTGGGTATTGTTGAAATCGCCGCACAATATCTTCGGGTAGGGGGAGCCGGCCATATTCGCCTCGACCATTTTGGCCTGTTGAAGTTGGTTCTTAAAACGGCGGTTCAGTTTGTTGTATAAAAAATCGACGGGTTTGGACCTTACATTTCCGGAGCCGGGGGTAACGCCGAGTGACTGCATGTGAACATTATATACCCGAATGGTGTCTTCCCTGACCACTATATCGGCATAGGAGCCATTGTTGATGCTATTGGGAAAGTGGATGGTCTCGGCGTTGATAATGGGGTACTTTGAAAAAAGGCCCAAGTGTACCTTATGGCCCGTATGTATTTTTTTGAGGTAATGATAGGGGTAATCCATAAAATGGGGATCCATATCGTAACCGACTTCTTGAAAGCAAAGAACGTCGGGGTCTTCCTTTCGTATAAGGGCCTTTATTTTTTCCATGGTATTCGGGATATCCTGATGATGCCATACATTGAATCCACGAACATTATAGGTCATGACCTTAAGGTCGCCTTCATCCTGTTCGTTTCCGCCCAGATCGATCTTGACAAAGGTGTCGAAGATGAAATAACCTAGCAACAGAACGATTAGCGAGGGCACTAGCTGTCGTTTTCCAAGGAGCAGCCAATATAGAAAGAAAAGGAAGTTGATTATGGCCAGAAAGGGTACCGATAGGCTTAGAAACGAAAGAAACGAGAAGAAATCGGCCCTGAGGTAGGGTATGGCGCAGGCGATCAATAGGAAAAAGACGACCAATAGGTTTAGTGCGAAAATCAGTTTATTGAGAAGTGAAAGTCTCTTCATCGGCGTATTCAATCTTCCTTACCGGCCTTGAACAGAAAGTCCTTTTCAGCCTTTGATAAACTTTCGTAACCCGATTGGCTAATTTTATCCAAAATCGCATCGATCTTTTTTTGTTGGCTCTTTTTGTCGTAAGTGGCACTTCTGTGGGCAGATGGGGCGCTTTTGTTCTTATATACCGTTTTTAGGGGTGATTTTCTTTCCCTCTTGCTGAACAGATTGGCCAGGCCATCGATTATTTTGGCAAACCCTTCACCGATATCGGTTCCCTTGTACAACTGCCTTGCGTACATATAACCTAAAAGGGCCCCTCCCAAATGGGCTATATGGCCGCCCACATTATCGCTCATGGGAATTTGTACCAAGTCCATCAACACCACAAAGACCCCGATTTGCCAAAGTTTGACGTTGAAGAAAATAAGCCTTACCTCGTGGTTGGGGATATAGGTGCAGACAAATATCAGAACGGCCATAACCCCGGCCGAAGCCCCGATCAACGAAGTGTTGGTGCCCATCAAGGCCGGAAACACATTATAGCTTAAGAGAAATAAGAGTCCGCCCAAGATGACCCCCAAAAAATAAATATTCAGGAATCGTCGCCCGTCGAAAAGGTTTAAAACGATACGACCGGCCACGTACAAGATGTACATGTTCCATAGGATATGAAGGAGGCCGGCGTGTAAAAAGGAATAGGTGATCAAGGACCAAGGCTGCATCAGAAAATCGAAAAAGTCCTTGGGAAGGGCAAACCAATTTTCAAAGGCGGGACTTATCAAGGCGGTAATCAGCCCCATGATTATAAAGACCAGCACATTGATGACGATGAGCTTCTCCGAAACGCTCAACCTGGCATATTGATATCTCAATCCTCCGTTCGACATAGTATTAATTCCAGCGATTATTGTTAAACTGATTCTTCTTCCAGTACCACATCATCAAGAACCCGAAAAGGGCCCCGCCAATATGGGCGAAATGGGCTACCCCCGTTGCGGTTCCCGTGAATCCGAAGAACAGGTCGCCTAAGATCAAAAGGGGTACAAAGTATTTTGCCTTTATGGGGATGGGTAAAAATATGAGCATCAATTCGGCCTCGGAATAGGTAAAGGCAAAGGCTACCAAGATACCGTAAATGGCACCCGATGCCCCTACGGCCGGTACGTTGTACGCGCTTAGAAAGCTGGAAACGGTATCGGCGCCTACCAGGTCTTCCCAAGACGGACTGTACTGCCCCCCGGCAAGGATTTCCAATACCTGGTCACCGTTGACACCACTGTCGACCAAGGCCTGTAGGCCCTT
The DNA here is from genome assembly GCF_900141855.1 of Pseudozobellia thermophila. Lineage (GTDB taxonomy): Bacteria > Bacteroidota > Bacteroidia > Flavobacteriales > Flavobacteriaceae > Pseudozobellia > Pseudozobellia thermophila. Next base: position 271,722 of record NZ_FQYU01000004.1, on the reverse strand, counting down.
GTCGAACAGGTAATAGTTGACACCCGTATGCAACAATGCCGCCCCTATACCTGCCGAGAAGTAAAAGAACAAAAACTTGTTGCGGCCCCACATGCGTTCGAGCGGCGTACCAAAGGCATACAGCGCATACATGTTAAAAAGTATGTGCATAAAACTGCCGTGCATGAACATATGCGAGAGGATCTGCCACCATTGAAAATTGGGGTTTTCGGGGTACCAGAGGGAAAACCAAAGGTACATCTGGTCGCCGTAGAGCTGCGTGGCTACGAAGAACAGTATATTGATTATAAGTAGGTGCTTTACAGCTTCCGTCAGTCTTCCCATTTAAATGAATTTTTTATCGATGTCGTTTTCTGTAATAGTTATGTACACGGGTTTGTTGAACGGACTCACCGTGGCGTCGGTGCAGGCGAACAAATCGTTTACCAGGGCCAACTGCGATTTGCTGTCAAGTACCTCTCCCGTCTTTACGGCCAAGGTTTTGGCCAAGGTCTTCGACAATATATCGGTCTGCGAAAAACTTTCCCCGTTGACCTCCTGTTGGTAATCGGATATCAATTGGTCCAAGATCATACTGACCTCGCTTTCCGCCACTAAGAGGGGCACTCCGGTAATCGTAATCGATTCGTCCTTAATTTCCTCAAAAATAAAGCCGATAGAGACCAGTATGTCCTCTATCTCCCTTAAGGTGTTGATTTCCGCCCGGGAGAAGTTCAGGTGTAAAGGAAACAAAAGTTGTTGGCTTACCGCCTCCTTTACCGTACTGTTCTTTAAGAATTTTTCATAAAGAATACGTTGGTGCGCCCTACTTTGGTCTATGATCACCATACCCGACTTGATCGTTGTTACGATATATTTTCTGCGTATCTGAAAGGTAGTGGCCGATACTTCGTTTACTTCATTTTCCCCATCAAAGATGGAACCGGTTATGGTTTCCGATTCAAAACTAATACTGTTCGTCGGATCGCTGTTCCCCATTTTTGATTCCATCCCAATGTAAAGTCCCTCCCAACTCTTACTGGGCTGCTTTTTGGGCATGGGAGCCGACTGTTGCCGTGTGTTCTGGCTTTCCTGAAAGGGGTTAAAACCGGCATCTACGGTAATATGGGGCTGTACGGCCGATTTATTCTTAAACTCGTATGGGGTCTGTAGGTTGGGGTCGTGATCGAAATCGAGGGCGGGGGCCACGTTAAACTGCCCTAAACTGTGTTTTATTGTCGAGCGTAGGATGGCGTAAAGTGTATGCTCGTCGTCGAACTTGACCTCGGTTTTCGTCGGGTGGATGTTAATATCTATCGACCCCGGATCGACCTGTAAGTACAAAAAATAACCCGGAAAGGCATCGGGCTTTATCAAGCCTTCAAAGGCCGCTACCACAGCATGGTGCAAGTAGGGACTCTTTATAAAGCGGTCGTTGACGAAGAAAAACTGTTCTCCCCGGCTTTTTTTGGCAAATTCGGGCTTGGTAATAAACCCCTTGATCTTTACAATGGGCGTCTCTTCTTCGACGGGCACCAATTTTTCGTTGGTCCGTGAACCGAAGACGTGCACGATCCTCTTACGGTAATTGTCGGCGGGAAGGTTGAACAGCTCGCTGCCGTTGTTGTAAAAGTGAAAGGCCACACTGGGGTGGGCCAGGGCCACCCGGTGAAATTCATCGGTTATATGGCGCAGCTCGACTTGGTTCGATTTTAGAAAATTGCGTCGCGCCGGAATGTTGAAAAACAAATTTTTTACGGCGATCGAAGTACCCTTGGGGGTAACGGCCACTTCTTGGTATACGACCTCACTGCCTTCGATTTTCAGGTGGGTGCCCACTTCGTCGGCTTCGGGCTTGGTCTGCATTTCTACATGGGCAATGGCCGCGATCGAAGCCAGGGCCTCGCCCCTAAACCCCTTGGTGCTGAGGTTGAAAAGGTCTTCGGCCTTTTGTATTTTGGAGGTGGCGTGCCTTTCAAAACTCAGGCGGGCATCGGTGGCACTCATGCCTATGCCGTTGTCGACCACCTGGATCAAGGCTTTGCCGCCATCCTTGATTATAAGCTTTATTTGGGTGGCACCGGCATCCAAGGCATTTTCCAGTAACTCTTTGACTACAGAGGCCGGGCGCTGTACCACTTCACCCGCCGCGATTTGGTTGGCAACGTGGTCCGGTAAAAGTTTTATGATATCCGCCATTATTTCGGAAAGAATATAGTGAGGTCAAAATCAAGAATGAACAAGACGATCAACACCAAAATGGCAATAATGACGATCATGCGTATCTTTAGGTTCCTATCGCCTTTGCGTCGCATATCGGCCATGGCGTTACTGAACTTTCCTTTAAGACCTCGGGGCGTTTCTAAAGTGCTGCGATATTTATCGAATTTTGGCTCGATTTTAAACGGATTGCCCTTGCCCTTATCGTCAAAGTAACGCGGGGAGTATTCGAATTTCTTGTTTCTTCTTAACCTCGTGAATTTACTGAGCATTCCCATTAACTTCAAAGGTACTTAAAATCGAAAAATACACCCTATCGACAAGGCCAAAATTTGTTAAAATGGAAATTCGTCCCAACCTACGGGCATGGCCGTTTCAGGTGTTTGGACCATCTATTTTTAAAACAGGGGGGCATTGCAAATGATCGGGGCCGGGGCGTTCGCACCTGCCTTACCGTCCTAGGGTAGCCATTTTTATGGCGGCGATGGCGGCTTCGGTTCCTTTGTTGCCGTGTTTTCCGCCACTTCTTTCCCGGGCCTGCTCCATGGTATTGTCGGTAAGTACGCAGAAGATAACGGGTACGTCCAACAAGACGTTCAGGTCTTTGATGCCTTGGGCGGTGGCACTGCACACAAAATCAAAGTGTTTGGTTTCGCCTTGTATAACACTGCCTATGGCGATAATGGCATCGACCTTGGTTTCGGCGGCCAGCTTTTTGCAGCCGAATGTCAGTTCAAAGCTTCCGGGGACGTTCCAACGTATGATATTGCTCTCCAGGGCGCCACAATCCAACAAGGCTTCCATGGCCCCTGAATACAGGCCTTCGGTTATTTCGTCGTTCCATTCGGAAACAACGATGCCAAAGCGTAGATCTTTGGCATCCGGAAGGGCGGCTTTGTCGTAAACCGATAAGTTTTTGTTAGCTGTCGCCATTAGTTAGCGCTTTTGGCCATACCGATAAATGCATCGATGGTACGGGCTTCTTCGGAAGAGGCGTACTCGTTTTTAATGCGCTGAAAGTATTTTAGGGCTTTGTCCTTTTCTCCCAATTCCAAGGCCGTTACCCCGGCCTTGTAAAGAAACTTAGGCGCAGTAAAACTGTTGTCGCTATGTTTTAGGGCCTTTTCGTAGTATTCCAAAGCCTGCTCCGGTTGGTTTAACTGCATAAAGGCATCTCCAAGGCCTCCTTTGGCCAAGGCTCCAAGTATGTCGTCGTCCGATTTGAAATTTTCGAGATGGGCAATGGCCTCCTTGTACTTCTGCATGTTCAAATAGGCCATTCCTGCCGAGTAATTGGCCAGGTTGGCCGCCTTGGTGCCGCTATATTCGTCGATGATATCAAGAAAACCGTATTTGCCTTCGGCTCCGTTCAGGGCCAAATTGTACAACGAGTCCTTGGCCGTCGTACTATTGATCGCCTGGTCAAAATACTGTTGGGGATAGTACATTTCGTTCGTTGCGCTGGCCTCTTTGGGCTTTTCGACAAACTGAACGTATGCCAGGTACCCTAAAACCCCAATGGCGATTACCCCAATGAAGCCCAAGATGTAGTTTTGGTTCGATGCTACCCACTCTTCGGTCTTTGACGCGCCTTCGTCCAAGGTGCTAAATACCTCGGCCGTTGCGCTTTCCTGCTCTTGGAACTCTTGTTCTTCTACTTTGTTCTTTGGTTTAAAACCGCGCTTTTTATATGTAGCCATCTTGTTTTTTTATAGGTCGCGCAAAAATAAAGTTTTTATCGAAAACGAGAAGGGTATTTATTCGTTATTTTTGATGTTTTCATTACCAAAAGCAGATTAATAGGCGATACCCTATATGATTTTAAAAAAATTATCCCTTATAAATTACAAGAATTTCGATTCGCAAGACTTTGAGTTCGACGACAAGATCAATTGCTTCGTCGGACCCAACGGTATCGGAAAGACCAATGTGCTCGATGCCGTTTACCACCTTTCTTTCGGGAAGGGGTATTTCAATTCGGTCTCTACGCAGAACATAAGGCATGGGGAAGATTTCTTTGTGATCGACGGGGAGTTTCAAAAGGGGGGCAGGGAAGAGAAGGTGGTCTGTAGCCTTAAACGGGGCACCAAAAAAATGATTAAGCGCAATGGCAAGGCCTATGACCGGTTGTCGGACCATATAGGACTCTTGCCCTTGGTCATGATATCGCCATCCGACCGCGATTTGATCATGGAGGGTAGCGATACGCGGAGAAAATTTATCGATGGGGTCATTTCCCAATCCGACAAAAAGTACCTGCAAGATTTGATGAGGTACAACAAAGTGTTGGCCCAGCGCAATTCTTTGTTGAAATATTTTGCGGTCAACAGAACCTTCGATTCCACGACGCTTGCGGTGTACAACGATCAGCTTGAGACCTACGGCAGTGGTATTTTCGAAAAAAGACTTGCGTTTTTGGAGGCTTTTGTCCCGATTTTTCAAGAGCAGCACAAGGCGATCACCGGTAATAACGAGGAGGTGTCCCTGACTTATGAGAGCAAGCTGTTGGACGAAAGGCTCTCGGTCTTGTTGGAGTCCCATATCGATAAGGATCGGGCCCTGCAGTATACCTCGGTAGGTATTCATAAAGACGACCTTAGTTTCGGGATCGAGGGGCACCCCATTAAGAAATTCGGAAGCCAAGGGCAGCAAAAATCCTTTCTCATTGCGCTCAAGTTTGCCCAGTTCCAGTTTATAAAGGAACAGTCAAGGTCTACGCCCCTTTTATTGCTCGACGATATTTTCGACAAGCTCGACGAGCACCGTGTATCGCACATTGTGGCCTTGGTCAACAACGATAATTTCGGACAGATATTCATTAGCGATACCCATGCCGACCGTACCGAGGAGGTGGTGCGGCAAATTCATCAATCGTACAAGTTTTTTAAGTTGTAATTTTAGGTCGGATGATGGGTGGTATGGTATAAGAAAAGTACTTTTGTAGCCACAATCGATTCCAAGACAAAAAACACTATCAAAATGCGTAGGCGGCTAATACTATTTTTAGGTATAATGATTTTTTGCATGGGGTGTTCCCGCTCCGTTTCCAAAGAAGACCTGGATCATTTGAACGGGTATTGGGAAATTGCCAAAGTTACCTTCCCCGACGGCAATACCAAGGAATACACGGTCAATACCAGTGTTGACTTTATCATGTTGGAAGACCTGAAGGGCTATCGAAAAAAGATGCAGCCCAACCTAACGGGTACCTACCGGACCTCGGACGATGCCGAGGCCTTTACCATCAAAGAAGAGGGAGGGGCCCTTTGGATCAACTACAAAAGTGAGCTCAGTGAGTGGTCGGAAAGATTGGAGAGGCTCGAACAGAATGCCTTTTCGGTAACCAACGAAGAGGGCATACGTTACGATTACAAACGATTTCAACCGATTTCAATTAAACAGTAATGGCGAAGCGAAGAAACGAAAATCTCAGTATGGGCGAGGCCTTGAGCGAGTTTATAAGGGAGAATCGCCTACAGCATGGTATGGACAAGGTCGATGTACGGGAGGCATGGCGAAAGCTGATGGGCAATGGGGTAAACAACTACACCAATACCGTCGAGCTAAGGGGCGATACGCTTTTCGTAGGCCTTTCCTCTTCGGTTCTTCGGGAGGAATTGGCCCTGGGAAAATCCAAGATCATTACCATGCTCAATGAAGATCTGGGCAAGGAGTTGGTAAAAAAACTGGTCTTAAGATAAAAGACCTTTGCCACGACAAGTACATGGCAAAGGTCTTTTAAAAGTGTTCTTTGGTGCGTTTTTAGTAAATCTCGCGACCTGAGAAATGAAAGGCCCCTTCAATGGCCGCATTTTCATCGCTGTCAGAACCGTGTATCGCATTTTCGGCGATATCGGTCGCGAACATTTTCCTTATTGTTCCCTCAGCGGCCTCGGCCGGGTTGGTGGCACCTATCAAAGCCCTAAAATCCTCTACCGCATTGTCTTTTTCAAGAATGGCGGCAACAATGGGCCCGCGGGTCATAAATTCGACCAATTCGCCAAAAAACGGACGCTCTTTGTGAATGGCATAAAATTCCTCGGCGTCCCTTTTGCTCAGCTGGGTGTATTTCATGGCGACAATCTTAAAGCCTGCAGAGGTTATTTTTTCTAGAATAGCCCCAATATGGCCGTTTTCAACGGCATCCGGCTTAATCATTGTAAACGTTCTGTTTGTAGTCATCTCGAAAATTTTGTGCAAAAATAAACTTTATTCCCCAACGGGCAACTTTTAATAGCCCTGTTCTAATTGGCCCAGAACCTTACGGCCATCGCCCAAAATCTGCATCAAGACCTTTCGTTCGGTAAAATTGAACTGCAAGAGGCCGAAACTCTTGGTCGAGACAACCTTGCCCACCCTGTATCTATTGGGTTCTCCACTGTATTTGTCGTAAGAATGGGTCAGGCCGCTACTGGTAAAATCCACCAAGGGGTAGTCCATTCCCTCGATCTTCGTCCTTGAAAATTCGGAGATATGGCGGTCGCCCGACAAGACGATGACGCCCTTGGCCTTCGAACCGGCCACCAGGGCCTTGAATCGGTCGACCTCATGGGGGAAGTTGCCCCAGGTCTCGAAACCATGTTCCCCGGAGAGTACCTGAATGCTGCTTACGATAAGGTTAAAGTCGGCATCGGAGCCATTCAATTCCTTTTCGAACCAATTCCATTGGGCTTCGCCCAGAACCGTTCCCTCACCATACGTATTGGGCCTGTTGCGTTTTTCGGTCTCGGTGTCGGGGGTAAGGGCAGTTCTAAAATACCGGGTATCCAATACGATGACCTTAATGCGGCCCTTCGGGGTGCTGAAAAGGTGCGTGGCATAGACACCTTCTTGTTGTCTGCGGGGACTATCTTCAGGAACCCCCATAAAATCCAAAAATTCCCGCTGGCTTTCCTTTTTTGCGGCGAATTCCGTACCCCCGTCATTGCGCCCGTAGTCGTGGTCGTCCCAAGTGCCGATAACAGGGGTGCTGGCCACCAGTTGGGCATAACCCTCGACCTGTTTTTGCTTGTCGTACATCTTGCGGAGTCTTTTCATGTTGTCGGTATCGGCATAGATATTGTCGCCTCCCCAGACCCATACATCGGGCCGGGTGTCGATGATATCGTCCCATAAATGATTGGGTTCGTCCTGTTTGTTGCAGGAGCCGAAGGCAAGGTTGAAATCCGAGTTGAAAGCGATAGCATTTATGGGTGTCGGGGCGGTCGGACGTAAATCGCTATGGCCCTTGCAGCCCAATAAAAAAGCCACTAGGCCGAATAAAAATGTAAAACGAAGTGTCATGTTATCAAATAATGTCTCGGCAAAAATAAAGAATTGCCTTTAACCACTATGGTATTAAATTGTATCTTTGGGGCCATGAATTTTGAGACAATCGTCGCGGTAAGGAAGTTGCTTGCCAAGCCGCAGAAAATAGTGATAGTTCCACATAAAAATCCCGACGGCGATGCCATTGGATCCACCCTCGGACTTTGGCATTATCTAAAAAAGATGGGGCAGGATGCCGTGGTTGTGGTGCCGAACGATTATCCTAAATTTTTAAAATGGATGCCGGGGTCCGGGGACATTCTCAATTTCGAAAGGGAAAATGCCCAGGCCAGGTCTAAAATAAATGGGGCGACATTGATATTTACATTGGATTTTAACCATTTGGGGCGCATAGGGCAGATGGAGAAAATCCTCGAAGAGGCAAACGTTCCCTTCGTCATGATCGATCACCATCAAGCGCCTTCCGAATATGCCGATATCATGTATTCCGATGTAAACATGAGTTCTACCTGCGAAATGGTCTATAATTTTATTGAGGCCGTTGACGGTGGTACCGACGGGATCACAACGGAAATTGCCAACTGCCTCTACACGGGTATAATGACCGATACGGGTTCGTTCAAATTCAGGTCTACGACCGGCAGAACGCACAGGGTAGTGGCCGATCTTATCGATAAGGGGGCCGAAAACACCGAAATACACCATCGGGTCTACGATACGAATACCCCGGCAAGATTGCATCTTTTGGGCTGTGCCCTGAAGAATATGGTCATCCTTGAAAAATACAGCACGGCCTATATTACCTTGAGCCAGGAAGAACTCGATGCCCACGATTTTCAAAAGGGCGACACCGAAGGTTTTGTGAATTACGGACTTACCCTCGAGGGTATTAGGTTTGCCGTTATTTTTATCGAGAACCATGAAGAGGGCATCATCAAGATATCCTTCCGTTCCATAGGTGATTTTTCGGTCAACGAATTCGCGAGGAAGCATTTTGAAGGAGGAGGGCACAATAATGCCGCCGGGGGGAGAAGTTCCTTGTCCCTGACCGAAACGGTCGCCCGCTTTGAGTCTTTGCTTCCAAACTACCAAGAACTATTAAAGCCATGAGATCCTTAATTTTTGTCAGTCTTGTTTTAACCTTATTTGCAAGTTGTGGCGAGGCCGAACCGCGCCGACCGGTCGAGGTAAAGACCGGAAGTTTCTTTAAGGAATCGATCGAGCGGAACAAAGAGCTCCTCGAACAGGAAGAAAAAGCCATACAGCGAATTATCGACAACGATACCCTGCACGAATATGTACATAGCTCAAGCGGCTCTTGGTATTACTACGAAACAAAGAACGATGAAGCGGTCTATACCCCTCGGCCCGATGATCTGGTGACCATGACCTATGAACTAATGAGCTTTGACAACGATACCATTTACTCAGGTGAAGAAATAGGAATCGTAAAGTACAAGGTTGACAAACAGGAACTTTTTCCAGGCTTGAGAAATAGCGTTAAGCTACTCAAAGAAGGTGAAACTGCCGTTTTTTTGTTTCCCTCCTCGCTCGCGTATGGTTATCACGGGGATAATAATAAAATAGGAATCAACGTTCCATTGAAGGCAAGGTTGACCTTATTGGAAATCGAAAGAAATGAAGACGTGACGGAGTAACTTGTTGCGGATGCAAATAAAAATTAATCAAATACTGAACGAATGAAGAAAATATATTTGGCCTTATTGGGCCTGGGAACGGTTTTGGCGGGTTGTAAAAGTCAATATTCGGAATTGGGGGACGGACTTTTCGCCGATATACAGACCACCAAGGGGGATATCATCGTAAAACTCGAATACGAAAAAACCCCGGTTACGGTAGCGAACTTTGTTTCGTTGGCCGAAGGCGAAAACCCCTTTGTCACCGATAGTCTAAAAGGCAAACGGTACTACGATGGGGTCATCTTTCATAGGGTGATCAAGGATTTCATGATCCAAGGAGGGGATCCCACCGGTACGGGAAGGGGCAATCCGGGCTATAAGTTCAAGGACGAAATACACGATTCCTTGGTCCACGACAAAAAGGGCATTTTGTCCATGGCCAATTCCGGACCGGCCACGAACGGAAGCCAATTTTTCATTACCCATAAGGCCACTCCTTTCTTGAACGGCAGACATGCGGTTTTTGGAGAGGTGGTTGAAGGTTTGGATGTGGTAGATTCGATAGCCAATGTAGAGACCTCACAAGATCCAGGTGCAAAAGACCGCCCCGTCACCGATGTGGTAATGAACAGGGTAGAGATAGTAAGAAATGGAAAAGAGGCCAAAAAATTCGATGCCGTCCAGGTTATGTCCGACTATTTTGCCGAGGAAGAGGCTAAAATTGCGGCTTTTGAGAAGATGAAGGGCGATTTCGTCAAGGTGCTATCCGCAGAAAAGGAAGAGGCCGAGGAACTTCCTTCCGGTCTGAAAATGAAAACCTTAAAGGAAGGCGAGGGCCCCAAGCCCAAGGTCGGCCAACGCGTTTTGGTCCGTTATGCCGGGTATTTGGAAGATGGCTCCTTGTTCGACAGCAACTACGAAGAGGTGGCAAGCAAGTACAATAAATACGATGAGCGCAGAAAACTCGGAGGCGGTTATGAACCGATTCCAATGACCTATAGTCCCGATGCAGGCCTTATCGCCGGCTTTAAAGAGGGACTTCTGAACATGAAGGTAGGTGATAAAAAACGAATTTTTATTCCGTCACACCTCGGATACGGTCCACAAGGTACCGGGCCGATACCCCCCAATGCCGATTTGGTGTTCGACCTTGAAATCACCGGAATAGTCGAAGGGGAGTAGTAGTTGCCCCGATTACAGTTAACAAAAAGACCCGTCGCAGACGGGTCTTTTTTTATGCCTTGCCCTCGTTGAATGAAAGAAGGGACGCTTTAAGGAACACCCCAAAAGTGCAGTTCGTCTAAAATAAATAATACGCACCCATAAATAGCGTTCTTGAATTTATAACCCTAAATCTTATTTTTATGAATTGGTACTTAAAAGCATTGCAGAATTATGCAAATTTCTCAGGAAGGGCAAGACGGAAGGAGTATTGGATGTTCTTTTTGTTCAATATCTTGATTTCGTACGGCTTGCTGATCTTGTCGGCGGTTACGGAAACCCCTGCCTTGGTTATGGTGTATGTATTGTATTCCTTGGGCGTATTGATTCCGGGAATCGCCGTAGGAGTTCGCCGAATGCACGATGTGGGAAAAAGCGGCTGGTACATTATCGTCCCGATCTATAACCTGGTTTTGGCCTGTACGGAAGGGGAGCATACCGATAACCAATACGGGCCCGATCCCAAAGGGGAAAAAGAATCGGCTATGCAAAAGGTATAGTCCAACCTCTAAAAGAGAAGGGCCGATAAATCGGCCCTTTTTTTTATGCTTTCGGGGTATCCCTTAAAATTTCCAAAAGGAATTTCCAGAATTTTTGCACCGATGAAACGCTTGCCCGTTCATCCGGTGAATGGGCGCCCAGTATGGTAGGGCCAAAACTGATCATGTCGATATCCGGATAGTTCTGCCCCAGGATACCGCACTCCAGACCGGCGTGGCAGGCCACGACTTTCGGTTTTTCATCGAACATCTGTTCGTATTTTTTTTCGGCCACCTTGAGTATCGACGAATTGGGGTTGGGCGACCACCCAGGGTAGGAGCCGCTAAAACTCACGTCGCATCGCGCCAGTTCAAACGCCGATTTCAGGGCATGGGCAAGGTCCATTTTGGCCGAATCGACCGATGATCGCGTAAGGCAGGCCACCTCGATTTCCCCATCCTTGACGCGAACGCGGGCTATGTTGTTGGAGGTCTCTACCAGGTCGGGAATAGCCGCGCTCATGGCATAGACCCCGTTATGCGCCGTATAGATTCCCTTCAACAAACGCTCTTGGGCCCCAAGACCCATTACCGTTTTTGGCAATTTTATCTCTTCGATGGCGATGTTAAGGCCCGGTTCTTGGTGCTTGAGCTCTTCTTTTATCGTAGCCGTCCATTCTTGGAGGGCCGCCTCAAATTCATCCGATTGTTTTTTTAAAAGAACAATCTTGGCGACACTTTCCCTGGGGATGGCGTTGCGGAGACCGCCGCCCTCAATTTCCGAAATACGCATCATAAACCGGGTCGACCCGTTGTATAGAATGCGGTTCATTATTTTATTCGCATTGCCCAGGCCCCGGTGGATATCGATACCGCTATGCCCGCCCTGTAGGCCGTTGACCGTTATTTGGTAGGCCATGGTCGCCCTCGGTACGGGCTTGGTATTGTATGTTCGCGTGGCGGTAATATCGATGCCCCCGGCACAGCCTATGTCGAGTTCGTCGTCTTCCTCGGTATCGAGGTTCAATAAAATTTCCCCTTGAAGTACACCGCCTTTAAGTCCCATGGCACCGGTCATTCCCGTTTCCTCATCGATGGTAAAGAGGGCTTCGATGGGCGGGTGTTCGATATCCGTACTTTCCAATAGGGCCATGATGGCGGCAACACCTAGACCGTTGTCGGCCCCGAGCGTGGTACCCTTGGCCTTTACCCAGCCGTCTTCCACGAACATTTCGATGCCTTGGGTGTCAAAATCGAAATCGGTGTCGTTGTTTTTTTGGTGCACCATGTCCAAATGCGACTGAAGGGTAACCGTTTTCCTGTCCTCAAAACCTTTGGATGCCGGTTTTCGTATGATAACGTTTCCCACATCGTCCCTTAGGGTTTCCAAATGGAGCGATTGGCCAAAATCCATCATAAACTGGATCACCCTTCCCTCTTTCTTCGAGGGCCGGGGTACGGCGTTCAGATCGGCGAACTTGTTCCATACCCGTGTCGGCTCCAATTCTCGTATTGCTTCGTTCATATGCTGAAATTTTACCGCAAAAATAAGCACTCGAAAATTGCTATGGCGGATATTTGGTTAATTTTGAAGTCTAAATAAAATATTGTCCCCCCGAACAGTTGGGGCTTTTCGGCCGTTTTCAATACGATCAAAGTGTTTCAGAAGTTGAACAATACATTAAAAAATGCCATAGCCTTGGCCTTGGTGCCCCAAGTTCTTCTCGTCGTATGGCTTGGGAGCCATCCTGAGGTGGTCGAAAACTACTACAGCAAGGGCATTTACCCCGTCATTAGCCGTTTTTTTAGGTTTCTTTGGGGATGGGTGCCGTTTTCCGTCGGGGAAATTATTTATACCCTGCTCTTGGTATTGGCCCTAAGGTATATGGTCAAAAACCGAAAGCGCATCAAGGCTCGCCCCTTGGAGTTTGTTAGAAATGTGTTCGTCGTGTTGTCGGTGTTTTACTTTACCTTTAATTTGGTTTGGGGACTCAATTATTATCGGGAGCCCCTAGCCGATAATTTTGGCATAAGGGATAGCATTACCACCGCCGAGGTCATCGATCTGTCGGAGCGTTTGGTCGTACAGGTCAATGCCCTTCAAGAACAAATAACCGGCGATAGCACCCTAAGGGTTGAAGTGCCTTACGACCGGACTGAAATCTTTGAAAAGACCATTGCCGAATACGATCGCTTGTCGGATCAATTCCCTTTTTTGGCCTATAATCGTCCCAGCCTTAAAAAATCGATGTACAGTACCCTTTCCAGTTATTTGGGAATAGGGGGCTATCTTAACCCCTTTACCAACGAGGCCCAGGTAAATGCCCTGACGCCGGTCTTTCGTTTTCCGGTGGTAAGTGCACATGAAGTGGGGCATCAGGTGGGATACTCCAAAGAAAACGAGACCAATTTCATCGGTTACTTGGTCACCATGAAAAGCGACGACATCTATTTTCGATATTCGGCCGCGGCCTATGCCCTTAGCCATTGCCTGAGCGCCGTTCGGCGAAGCGACAAGGCAAAGTTCGACGATCTGCTCGGCCGTGTCAATGGGGGGGTTAGGGCCAATTACCAAGAACTTAGCGAATTTAATGCGAAGTATGCCAATCCGTTCGAGCCCGTGTTCAAATCGGTATTCAATACCTTCTTGAAGGCCAACCAACAGAAAGACGGTATCAAGAGCTACAGTAAAATTGTGGAGCTTATGGTGGGCTATCACGAGAAGCATCCCCTCTCAACTGGCTAGGTGACCGGTAAAGTGGTCTTTTTATTCCATTTTCCCAGAAAATCCGATGCTCTTTTAAAAGGTATGGAAAAAGGCCATCGGCTTGCCCTATTATTTCTTTTTATAACATCCTTTATCTATTTTTAGAACGTTTTTTCAAGCCAACCCAGATATGAACAGACTACAGGTTTATTTATTGCTTTTTTTCTTGGGCTGCGCCCAAATGTCCGCCCAGGATTATTTTCCCGTAAACGACCAGGTCAAGGCCAAAAACAACAATTACATGGCCTTTGTCAATGCCAAGATCTACGTGACCCCCGTGCAGGTGGTCGACAAGGGAACCTTGTTGATCCGCGAAGGAAAAGTGGTTCAGGCGGGCAAGTCGGTAACCTTGCCTAAAAACACCGTCGTCGTTGATGTTTCAGGTAAATGGATCTATCCTTCCTTTATCGATGTATTCTCCAGTTTTGGCGTGGCCAAACCGAAAAAGTTCTCGGCCAAGGGACGTTCGGCGGAGTACGGACCTTCCCGGGAAGGGTTTTATTGGAACGATCATATCATGCCTGAAAATGATGCAATCGACAAGTTTACGTACGACGATTCTGTTGCCAAAAGCCTAAGAAAGGTAGGGTTTGGCGTGGTCAATACCCACATTCAGGACGGTATTGCCCGGGGTACGGGGGTCTTGGTGGCCCTGAACAGGGAAGATAACGATGCCGTGCGCATACTCGACGACCGCTCGGCGCAGTATTTTTCATTTAAGAGAAGTGTGGCCAAAAGGCAGTCGTACCCTACCTCGTTGATGGGGGCCATGGCCCTTTTGCGACAAATGTATTACGACGCCGATTGGTACGCCAAAGGCCACGTAGACACCAAAGACCGTTCTTTGGAGGCTTTGAACCGAAATAAGGACCTCGTTCAGATTTTCGCCGCCGAAGATAAGGGCAACGTGCTAAGGGCCGATGGTATTGGCGACAAGTTCGGAATTCAGTACGCCATATTGGGTGGAGGGGATGAGTACGAGCGGGTGGCCGATATCAAGGCGACCAACGCCAAATTGATCTTGCCCCTGAACTTTCCCGAAGCCTATGATGTTTCCGACCCCTATGCCGCCGCCTATGTGTCATTGGAGGATATGCGGCACTGGAACCAAGCCCCGGCCAACCCTAAAATACTGGCTGAACACGGAGTTCCCTTTTCCCTTACGTTACACGATTTAAAATCTCCCCAAGAATTCAACGACAAAATAAGAAAGGCCATTCAATACGGACTCCCAAAAACAAAGGCATTGGAGGCACTTACCACTGTGCCTTCCGATATTTTGGGAAAATCGGACGAGATAGGATCGTTGCAGCCTGGCCGCTATGCCAACTTTTTGATCACCTCGGGCGATATTTTTGAAAAAGGGACCATACTCTATGAAAATTGGGTTCAGGGAAAGAGAAACATTGTAAACGATATGTTTTTGAAAGATATTCATGGGGAATATAAGCTCGTCGTTGACGGACAAAACTTCTCCCTGTCCATTAAAGGCGAACCTACCAGCCCGAAGGCAGAGGTAAAACGCGATACCGTAAAGCTAAAGGCCAAGCTCAATTACGGCAACGAATGGTTGGTACTCTCATTGGTCGATGGCAAGGAGAATACAAGTTACCGCTTAACGGCCTTAGTAGACCCTGACGATGACAAGCTTAAAGGGCGGGCCGTACTTTCCGATGGAAAGGAAACTACATTTGAGGCCGTTAAAACGGGGACAATCGACAAAAAGAAAAAGGAAAAAGGGGCTACAGGGCCAAATATGGTCGCCATAACCTATCCGAATGTTGGTTATGGGTACGCGTCGATTCCCCGGCAGGAAACGGTTTTGTTCAAGAATGCTACCGTATGGACAAGTGAGGATGCCGGTATTCTTGAAAACACCGATGTTCTGGTGAAAAATGGGAAAATCGCAAAAATAGGAAAGGATATAAAGGCAGGTGCTGCCAAGGTCGTTGATGCGACAGGAAAGCACTTAACCGCGGGAATCATCGACGAACACAGTCATATAGCGGCCTTGGCCATTAACGAGGCCGGCCATAATTCTTCGGCCGAAGTTAAAATGACCGATGTGTTGGATTATGAGGATAGGGGGATTTATCATGCCCTGGCCGGCGGTGTTACCTCGCTACAATTATTGCACGGTTCGGCCAACCCCATTGGCGGGCAATCGGCCATCATCAAACTCAAATGGGGCGAAAGTCCTGAAAATATGGTCTATGAAAATGCACCTAAGTTTATCAAGTTCGCCTTGGGCGAAAATGTCAAACAGAGCAATTGGGGCAGTTACAGCCGTTTCCCACAGACCCGAATGGGGGTAGAGCAGGTGTTTATCGATTATTTTCAGCGGGCCAAGGAATACGGGGCCAAAAAGAAAAGTGGGGCGGCCTACCGCCACGATGAGGAAATGGAAACCTTGGTGGAAATATTAAATGGCGAACGTTTTATCAGCTGTCATAGCTATGTGCAGAGCGAGATCAATATGTTGATGAAGGTAGCCGAGAAATTCGGGTTCAGGGTCAATACCTTTACCCATATCCTGGAGGGTTACAAGGTGGCCGACAAAATGAGGCAACACGGGGTCGGCGCTGGCACCTTTAGCGATTGGTGGGCCTACAAGTTCGAGGTAAACGACGCCATACCTTACAATGCGGCCATTATGCACGACCAAGGGATTACCGTGGCCATCAACAGCGACGACCGCGAAATGATACGCCGGTTGAACCAAGAGGCCGCCAAAACGGTCAAATATGGGGGGATGACGGAACATGAAGCCTGGAAGACGGTAACCATCAATCCGGCGAAACTGTTGCATTTGGATGATAGGACCGGTAGTATTAAGGAAGGCAAGGACGCCGATTTGGTCCTTTGGAGCGACAATCCGCTATCGGTATACGCCAAGGCCGAAATAACCATGATAGAAGGGGCCGTCTTCTTCGATTTGGAAAAGGACGCAAAATTACGGGAAGCGGTGAAAAGGGAAAGGAACCTTTTGATCGACCAAATGCTAACGGCCAAGGAAAGTGGCCATAAGACCCAAGCGCCCCAACAAAACAAGAAGGAACTGATGCATTGCGATACGGGGGCAATGGAACAATAAGGATGGAATTAGACAACAATTGAAGAAAACAGATATGTCAATGAAAATACAAGCTTTTATCTCAGCCCTGTTCCTGTCGTTAATGGCCGTGGGGCAACAAACCCCGGCGCCGCCCCAAACGGAGGCGATTACCATAGAAGGTGCCACGGCCCATTTGGGCAACGGGGAGCTTATCGAGAATTCGCTGATCATGTTCGAAGGCGGTAAATTGACCTTCGTGGGCAGTGCCATGACGAAAATTGCCCGCAGGGGCAAGACCATCAGGGCACAGGGCAAGCACGTGTACCCGGGCCTTATTGCGCCGAGTACTTCACTGGGCCTGGTTGAGATCGATGCGGTACGGGCCACGAAGGACCAGGACGAACTGGGGGAGATGATCCCCCATATACGGAGTTTGATCGCCTACAATGCCGAGTCAAAGGTGGTGGAAAGCATGCGCCCCAATGGGGTCTTGCTCGGACAGATTACCCCGAAGGGAGGCCGGATATCAGGTACCTCCTCCATTGTGCAGTTCGATGCCTGGAATTGGGAAGATGCGGCGGTAAAGGTAGACGATGGGATCCATCTGCATTGGCCGGAAAGTTTTCAACGGGGCAAGCCCAACAAGAAGTACGGCGAGCAGGTAAGCGAGGTAAAGGACTTCTTTAAGGATGCGGCCGCCTATGGTAAAGTCAGGGCGCAAGAGGTCAACCCGGTGTTCGCGGCCATGCAAGGCGTTTTCGAGGGGACAAAAAAATTATATGTATATGCCAATGGCGAGAAGGAAATACTGGACGGTATTCGCATTACCAAAGGGCTCGGGGCCAAGGAAGTCGTTTTGGTCGGTGGATATCGCGCCCATAAACTGATCGATTTTCTCAAAGGCAACGATATTCCCGTACTGGTGCGTCACACGCATAAATTACCCTTTTACGACGATGAGGACTACGATCAGCCCTATAAGTTGCCCAAGCTTTTGATGGAGGGCGGACTCTTGGTCGGGATGCAGAACTCCGAAACTTCCAATTTTCAAACGCGCAACCTTCCCTTTTTTGCCGGTCAAACGGTGGCCCATGGCCTGAACAGGGAAGAGGCCTTGCAGCTTATTTCGGGCAATACGGCCCAAATACTTGGTATCGCCGATAATTATGGAACCTTGGAGCAGGGCAAGAGCGCTACCTTGTTCATTTCAGAGGGCGATGCCTTGGACATGCGGGGCAATAGGCTGACCCATGCCTTTATCGACGGAAGGGAAATCTCGCTCGATACCCACCAGACCGAACTCTGGAAGCGGTACTCAAAAAAGTACGAAGGGGAAATGGAAGGGAAGTAGCGGAGTCTGCCTACACTGGGATGAACGGGAATACGGAACCTTTTTGAAAAGTGTGTTCGCCCGGTGCTACCTGAATAAAGCCGTTGGCCTGGGCCAGATTCACCAAGTCGCCCGATCCGTTGCCCTGTACCAGTTTGCCGTGTAATTGGCCCTCTCGCCAAAATGTTTCGACCTGTAGAAAAAGGGTCAGTGCGGTATGGGCTGGTACCGGTTCGTCTACGATTACCGTGCTTTTTCCTGTATTCTGTCCGAGTAAGCGATCCAACCAGGCCAAAAAGTATACGTGGTAGTTGGCAAAGGTGGAAACCGGATTCCCCGGAAAGGAGAAAACGACCTTGTTCCTTTCTTTTTGAACGCCGAACCAAAAAGGTTTGCCCGGCCTTTGCGCCACCCTGTGGAATATTTTTTCGATCCCCAAAGCATCCAAGACCTCGGGGACGTAGTCGAACTTGCCTTTTGACACTCCTCCGCTCAACATGAGTACATCATGGGTAGATAGGGCTTTTTCGAGTGCGCCCGCAATTAAATCCCTGTCGTCGGGCAGGTGCAAGAGCGTATGGTCGATGGATTTTTTTGTCAGTTCGGCGGAAAGCGAAAGCACGTTCGATTTTCTGATCTGGTGTGGCAAGGGGGTCTCTTCGACCTCTACAAGTTCGTTGCCTGTTGACACCACACAAACCTTGGGCAGTTTTTTTACCAAAACCCCCGTCTTGCCCACCGAGGCCAAAACCCCGATAACGGCCGGGGTTATGGGGGTGCCCTTTTTTAAAAGGATGGCTCCCGCGGTAATATCGCTTCCCCGGCCGTGGATATTTTGACCCCGAACCGGTTTTTTAAGGATTTTTGCGCGCCCGTCCTTAATTTCGGTGTGCTCGTACATGACAATGGTATCGGCATTGTGCGGCAATACCGCTCCCGTCATAATTTCCAGGCAATGGTCGGGCGATGAAAGCGTCCCTTGGGGCATGCCTGCACTAAGAACCCCTTCGATCTCAAAGGAGTCCGATCCACTTTCAATGGCAGAAAAGGCGATGGCTATCCCGTCTTTTGTCGACCGGTCGAAAGGAGGGAAGTCCCTATCGGCCTCGATATCTTCCGCCAAGATTCTTCCGGCGCTTTTCAAAAGGGCCACTTTTTCGGTACCGAGATCGAGGGGGTGTTCCAATACCTGTTCCAAAGCGTTTTCAAAAGCGATCATTCCGGTCGTTTTGGGGTTAGGCCTTGGCTTTCCTTTTCTTCCATAGCCAACTGCCTACAAAATAGGCTACAAGGGCGATAAGGAAATACTTGAAATACGAAACAGGTTCGCCTTCTCCGTTGACCGTGGTAAAGATTCGGTCCCAGCGCGGCTTCCAATTCAGGATGCCCTCGTTGAAATTGTCGACGCTCAACCAGATAAAAATGGGTGTTCCGACAATGTGGTCTTCCGGTACGTAGCCCCAAGCGCGGCTATCTTCGGAGTGATCGCGGTTGTCTCCCATCATCCAGTAGTAGTCTTGTTTAAAGGTGTACGAATCGGCTACTTCCCCGTTTATCTTTATTTGATTGCCCGATACGCTGAGGGTATTGCCTTCGTACTCGGTTATGATCTTTTTGTACAGCGGCAAAGATTTTAAATCTAAGGGTACCGTAGCTCCCTTTGCCGGAATATAAATCGGGCCCATTTGGTCGTAGTTCCAAGGGTACATGGGGTTTTGGGGGAAGTTGTTGTATCCGGCGACCCCTTTTTCGTCGACCTGGCGAACCACGGAATCGATGGAAGAGTCCTGCCTTAGCTGGGCGACCATTTCATCGGTAAGGGCAGCCACACGGGCCCTAGGAGTTTCCTCGGTCAACGCCAGTCGCTGACTTTGGATTACCTTTAGGGGGATACCGCTTGCCTTGGTATACAGGGCGATTTTACCGTTATCTACCCTTTCGGTACCTAAGAGATATTTTCTGACGGCGTCGAACTGGGTCTGGTTGATCGGGCCCGAAAGGTACTTCCGTTGAAAGTCCATCACCCCGATTTCCTGAAGCAATTTGGAGGAGACCCCTTTGCTGGAATAAATCGTGTAGTCGTATTGGGGTTTTGCCCTATCCGGTAATTCGAGTTGTTTCCCGTTGATGTACACATAGCCGTCGATGATTTCGAGGGAATCGCCCGGAATGCCCACACAACGTTTGACATAATTCGATTTTTTGTCGATGGGTTTCCTGACCCCTGCTTCCTTCTTAAAAAACTGGCGTACCGTATCGGCGGGCCAGCTGAAGACCACAATGTCGTTGCGGTCTACCTTGGTAAAGCCGGGCAACCTAAAATAGGGCAACTGGGGCTTGTTTAGGTATGATTTTGTCTTGATAATGGGCAGGGTATCGTGTACCATTGGGGCCGCGATAGTGGTCATCGGCGTTCGGGCGCCATAGTGGAACTTGCTCACGAAGAGCAGGTCGCCTACCCTTAGCGTACGTTCCAACGAAGGAGTGGGAATGACATAGGGCTGGATAAAATAGGTGTGTACCAGGGTAGCGGCGATAACGGCAAAGGCGATCGAACTGACCCATTCGCCCGTAGCCGTTGTAGGGTGCAGGCTCCTGTTTTCAATATATTTGACGTCTAGGGCATAATTTACATAGTAGATGTAAAAACCTAGGGTGAGTATGACCACCCACGTTTCCCATAGGCTATTACGGCCAAAGCTTCTGATGGTCTCCACCCATATAATCGGGAACATCAAAAGGTTGATGATCGGAATGAACAACAGGACGGTCCACCAGGTCGGGCGGTTGATGATCTTCATCAAAACGATGGCATTGTAGACGGGTATGGCCGCTTCCCATGCCTTTCTGCCTGCCTTTACATAAAGTTTATAGGTGCCTAAAAAATGGATGACCTGAACGATAAGAATAAAAAGTAACCACTGTGTCGCGTTCATTCTAAATAGTTTATTGATGATGGTTCAATGCAAATAAGCGTATTCTGGTTTAAAGGAAGCATGGGTTAACCTAGGTTTAACACATCTTTCATGGTAAAAACGCCCTTTTTTCCAACAATCCACTCCGCGGCAATAACGGCCCCAAGGGCGAAGCCTTCACGGTTATGTGCGGTGTGCTTTATTTCGATCGAATCTACTTTACTGGTGTAATCGACCGTATGCGTACCGGGTGTATCACCGATTCTTTTGGCCGTAATGGGAATCTCTTTCGCCCCGGCGTCGTCCAGTTTCCAGCCTTGGTAATCGCTGTTTTCGATAATGCCCTCGGCCAGGGTAATCGCAGTGCCACTGGGGGCATCGAGTTTTTGGGTGTGATGGATTTCTTCCATGGATACCTGATATTGTTCCAAGTTGCGCATCATCTTGGCCAAGTATCGGTTGAGTTCGAAGAATATGTTCACGCCCAAGCTATAGTTTGAGGCGTATATAAAGGCGCCTTCTTTTTCTTCGCAAAGGGCCTTGGCCTCGTCAAAACGATCCAACCAACCGGTCGTTCCGGAAATCACCGGAACACCGTGCTCAAAACATGAGGTAATGTTGCCGAAGGCGGCATTGGGCATACTGAAATCGATGGCGACATCCATATTTTCAAAATCGATATGTTGGGTATCGATATCGATTTTTGCTACGATCGAATGGCCTCGGTCCAGAGCGATTTGCTCTATCATTTTTCCCATTTTCCCGTATCCGAAAAGTGCTATGTTCACGTCTTGCTAATTAAGATTAATCTGTAAATATTGCCAAAAATAATGTTTGGTAATGAGTTTAAGGATGAAATATCCAGTTTTATGACCCAGAGACCTCGATTTTGCCGCCAATACCCCGCTCAAAACTTTATGATCATGGCCATGCCATAATGGGGCGTATTGCTTACCGGGTCGACCTGTATGTAGGGTTCCATATCAAAGCTGAGGTCGTCGTCTACGTTAAATTGCTTTAAGTGGGCGTCTACGTTGGCATCTACGATGTTCAGGGCATACAGGGCAATGGATACCAACAAGAGCAGGTCGCGGTCGGTTTGAAAGCGCTCTTGTTCGTTCTGTAGGTCTTCCGAATCGATCAAGGGTCCGTTTCCTGTTCCGTTCGGGTCGTAAAACTCATCGTCGGTAAAACCGGCCTGTCTGCGCTTAAATGCCGTACGAACACGGTCGTACTGTTTGTCGTTCCATGTATAGCCGTAAATGGCGGCCCCGATGGCCCCATAGACAATGGGTACTTTCCAATAACGCTTGTTGTAGATTTGGCCCAGACCCGGAAAAACGGCCGAATAAAATGCGGCCTTGCTGGGAGCCAAGGGGTTGATTTCCTTTTTTTTTGATTTTAGGGTGTCGACCACCACGATACCCTCTTTCTTCAATTCCGTTTGAAGGGAGTCTACCTCGGCCTTTTTTATAGTTTCTTTTTGGGCCTGTGCAAATACGGTAAATAGGCCCAAAAAGAGCAATGTAATTAGGGATTTACTCACCTAGGATCAATTTTTTGATTCTTTTGAACTCTTCTTGTGAATGAAAGGGGATGGTTATTTTTCCCTTTCCCTTCTCAGAAGCCGAAATGGCTACCTTGACGGAAAGATGGTCGGTGAATTTATCGATATTTTCTTTGGCGAAATCGGGAACGGAAGCGGACGGCTTTTTGCCTTTTGTATTTTTAGGACCCGAATGGTAGGCCTTTACCTCGCGTTCCGTTTCGCGAACCGAAAGGTTTTGTTCGATTATTTTCTCGTAGAGGGCGATCTGGTCCGATTTTTTTTCGATGTTGACCAAGGCACGGCCGTGGCCCATGCTTAAAAAACCGTCGCGCATCCCGGTTTGTATAATCGGGTCTAAACGCAAAAGGCGCAGGTAATTGGTAATGGTAGAGCGTTTTTTTCCGACTCGTTCGCTCAATTTTTCTTGGGTCAATTCGATCTCGTCCATCAAGCGTTGGTACGAAAGGGCGATTTCAATGGGGTCTAGGTCTTGTCGCTGAATGTTCTCGACGAGGGCCATCTCCAAGGATTCCTGGTCGTTGGCGATCCTGATATAGGCCGGGATGGTATCGAGCCCGATCAATTTCGATGCCCTGTACCTGCGCTCTCCCGATACCAACTGGTACTTGTTGAAATCGACTTTTCTAACCGTAATGGGTTGGATAACGCCCAATTCCCGGATTGACGTCGCCAGTTCGTTAAGGGCTTCGTCATTAAAATTTGAACGGGGCTGAAATGGGTTGACCTCAATGGCGTCAATATCCAGTTCAACAATATTGCCGACTACCTTGTCGGCATTTTTGTCGTTTGCAGACTGTATATCGTTTTCCGGGTCTTTTAACAGGGCCGAAAGTCCGCGCCCCAAAGCCTGTTTTTTTGTTGCTTTCGCCATTAAGCTATTTCTTTATTTTTTTTCACCACCTCATTGGCCAAGTTCAGGTAGTTGGTAGCACCTTTGCTGCTCGCATCATATTTGATAATGCTTTCCCCGTAACTCGGCGCCTCGCTTAGACGCACGTTGCGCTGGATAATGGTGTCGAATACCATGTCGGCAAAATGCTTGCGTACCTCTTCGACTACCTGGTTTGAAAGCCGCAAACGGGAGTCGTACATCGTCAACAGCATGCCTTCGATATCCAGGTTGGGGTTGTGTACCTTCTGTACGCTCTTAATGGTGTTCAAAAGTTTGCCAAGTCCTTCCAAAGCAAAGTATTCGCATTGAATGGGGATGATTACCGAGTCTGCGGCGGTCAAGGCATTCAGGGTCAACAGCCCCAATGACGGCGCACAGTCGATCAAGATGTAATCGTAGGCATCGCGCAGATCCGATATGGCCCTCTTCATCATATATTCCCTATCGTCTTTGTCGACCAGTTCTATTTCAATGGCGACCAAGTCGATGTGGGCGGGAATCAGGTCCAAATTCGGTGAATCGGTTTCTATAATCGTTTCCTTGGCGGTCTTGGTCAGCTCAAGTAACTGGTAAGTGCCCAGTTCCACGCCATCCACCTCGATACCCAATCCGGATGTAGCATTTGCCTGGGGATCGGCATCGATCAACAACACCTTCTTTTCCAAGACCCCTAAAGAGGCCGCTAAGTTTACGGTCGTGGTAGTTTTTCCTACCCCTCCCTTCTGGTTTGCAATAGCAATTATCTTGCCCATTATCCGTCTATGTTAGGGAGTAAAAATACAATTATTTATGATGCTATTGAAACCATTTTGTTAACAGAAAGTGAATAACCGTGATGTTCTGCGTTAAAGTTGGTTAATAATCGAAAATTATCGGCCAATGGCAATGTGTGGGTATATAAAATCGATGAAAGGTTTTAGTCCTTTTCCTGCAATTCCAGGCTGTCCTCGTATTCGATAAGGTAGATTTCCTCGTTCTTTTTTTTGAGGAAATACTTCTCTCGGGCGAATTTCTCGAGCTCTTCGGGATCGGAGAGTTTTTCCAATATTTTTTTGTCCTTCGCGATTTCCTCTTTTAGAAATTCCTGTTGCTTTTCGAGTTTGTTGATCTCTTTTCTAAGTTCGAGGTGGATCAAGAGCGAATTGGTATCGAAAAAAAGCATCCAGACAACGAATACCGTAAGCACCAAAATGTAAACATTGGTAAGTAGGCTGAACCATTTCTTCTTTCGCAAGTCTTTTAATCCCATTGTATCTGTCTAAGCCAGTTTTTCGTTGATGATCGTCTTTACAATGTCAACGGCTACCGTGTTGTATTTGTTGTTCGGTATAATAATATCAGCGTATTCCTTGCTGGGTTCGATAAACTGCAAATGCATGGGCTTAATGTTCGTCTGGTACTTTTCGAGGGTTTCGTCGAGGTCCCAACCGCGTTCGTTGACATCGCGCTTGAGCCTTCGTATCAATCGCTCGTCGGAATCGGCATGTACAAAGATCTTGATGTCCATCATTTTGCGGAGCCTTGGATTGGTCAATATCAAAATTCCCTCGACGATCAATACCTTGGTCGGGTGCACGGGCACGGTCTTGTTGGTGCGGTTGCATTCGAGGAAGGAATAGACCGGTTGTTTTATCGAGTGTCCCTCCTTTAGTAACTCGATATGTCGTTCCAAAAGTTCAAAATCGATGGATTGGGGATGGTCGAAATTGGTCTTTCTACGTTCTTCCAAGGGCAAGTGCGACAGGTCTTTGTAGTACGAGTCTTGTGATAGTACGCCTACTTCCCCCTCGGGAAGCTCATCGATGATCTGGTTGACCACCGTTGTTTTTCCACAGCCGGTGCCACCTGCGATTCCTATAATCAGCATTCGAGATAAATTTTTGTCAAAAATACATATTTGCAATGCAAAACCAGGCATATCGGTAAAATGAAGTTTTCGTTACAGGGCTTACGCCTTATATGCCTAATTTTGCCCAATGCAAAATGAAAATGTAAAGCCGAACTTTGAATTTATCGCCTTAATGGCCTCGCTCATGTCGATCGTTGCCTTGGCGTTGGATGCCCTTTTGCCCGCACTTTCGCATATCGGACAGTCTATCGACAGTTTCGACCCTACCGATAACCAGATGCTCATTACCATGATTTTCCTTGGCCTGGGCTTCGGACAATTGTTTTTTGGGCCTTTGTCCGATAGTTATGGGCGCAAACCCATTGTGTACATGGGCTTTTTGCTGTTCGGGGTCGGCAGTGTCGTTTGCCTTATTGCGGGTTCGTTGGAACTTATGGTCGTAGGAAGGATATTGCAAGGAGTAGGGCTTTCGGCACCGAGAAGTATCGCCATAGCCATAATCAGGGATACCTATAAGGGCGATTACATGGCCAGAATCATGTCGTTCGTAACGGCCTTCTTCATTTTGGTGCCCGTCATCGCCCCTGCTACGGGCAAATGGATCATGGATGCCTCCGGTTGGCAGGCCATATTCTATGTTCAGTTGTTCTTTTCGTTGGTTATTGCCCTATGGTTCTGGAAGCGCCAGCCCGAGACCTTGAAACCTCAATATAAGGTACCGTTTTCACTGAATGCTTTTTTGCACGGACTAAGGGAGTTTATGAAATACAGGGAAACCGTGGCCTTTACCCTTATCTCGGGCTTTATAACGGGCGCCTTTCTCGTGTATTTGAGCGCCTCACAGCACGTGTTCGAAGACCAATATGGGTTGGTCGAATCCTTTCCCTTTATTTTCGCGGGGCTCGCCGTTTCGATTGGGGCGTCCACCTTTTTGAACGGTACGCTGGTGATGCGGTTCGGTATGCGAAGATTGGCCTTGATGTCACTAACGGCCTTTTGTGGTATCGCCTTGCTGTACGTTGTTCTCTTTTATGACGAGCCCAATCCGAGCGTTGTGGTCTTGGTGGCCTTTCTCTTCTTCCAATTCTTCTGTTTGGGGTTTTTATGGGGAAATTTCCGCTCGATAGCCATGGAGCCCATTGGGCACATCGCGGGTATCGGTTCCGCGATCAACGGCTTTGTCTCTACGGTTATAGCCGTTCCGATCGCCAGTTTTATCGGAGGTTTTGTTACCGATACGGTTTGGCCCATGTTTGCCGGCCTGGCCGTCTGCGGTTTACTTTCGCTGGGTATCGCACTTATGGCGGCAAGAAGGCGGGCGCTGGCCCGTGCCTAGGAGGTGGGTAAAAAAAAAGGCCCTGGTACCGTTTTAGGTGCCAAGGCCTTGTCAAGTTTATCGCTGGGTTATAACGATTCGTCCATAATTTGTTTTACCACTTCGGGGTTCAAAAGTGTGGAGGTGTCGCCGAGGTTCTCGGTGTCGTTGGAAGCGATTTTCCGTAGAATTCTTCGCATGATCTTTCCACTCCTGGTTTTGGGTAGCCCGGGTACAAATTGAATTTTGTCCAACTTGGCTATCGGGCCGATATGCTCGGTTATCTGTTGGTTGATTTCCTTGGCCAGGTTTTCCCGGTTTCTGGTCTCCCCGAACTCCTTGAGGATTACAAAGCCATAGAGGGCATTTCCCTTGATGTCATGGGGGAAGCCCACAATGGCACTTTCGGCGACCGCTGGGTGTTCGTTGATCGAATCCTCGATCGGTGCCGTACCGAGGTTGTGGCCCGATACGATTACGACGTCGTCGACCCGCCCGGTTATGCGATAGTATCCCACGGCATCGCGAAGCGCCCCGTCACCCGTAAAGTACATGTTTTTGTAGGCTGAGAAATAGGTGTCGCGATAGCGTTCGTGGTTGCCCCATATCGTTCTGGCAATCGAGGGCCAGGGGAATTTGATACAGAGTCTTCCCGATACTTGGTTGCCTTTTATTTCATTGCCTTCCTCGTCCATCAGTGCAGGCTGTACCCCGATAAAGGGCAGAGTGGCATAGGTAGGGGCGGTAGGTGTTACGTAGGGGATCGGGGTAATCATAATACCCCCGGTTTCGGTCTGCCACCAGGTATCGACGATCGGACTCTGCTTTTTGCCCACATTGTTGTTGTACCAGTGCCAGGCTTCCTCGTTGATGGGCTCCCCTACAGAACCCAAGACCTTTAACGAAGAGAGGTCGTGCTTGTCTATAAAGTCCAAATTTTCCTTGGCCAAAGCGCGAATGGCCGTAGGGGCGGTATAAAATTGGTTCACCTTGTGCTTTTGTACGACGTCCCAAAAGCGCCCGTAATCGGGGTAGGAGGGTACGCCCTCGAACAACACCGTGGTCGCCCCGTTCGCCAATGGGCCGTAAACGATGTAGGAGTGGCCCGTGATCCAACCGATATCGGCGGTACACCAGTATACATCCTCTTCCCGGTATTGAAAGACGTTTTTGAAGGTATAGGCCGTATAGACCATGTAGCCTCCGATCGTATGCACCATACCTTTGGGCTTTCCGGTAGATCCCGAGGTGTAGAGGATGAACAGGGGGTCTTCGGCATCCATAATTTCGGCGACGCAATCGGCATAGGCCTCGTCCAAAAGGGGCTGTAGCCATTTGTCACGGCCATCCTTCATCTCGATATCACTATCGATCCGCTTGGCCACCAAGACCGTTTCCACCCCAGGACAGTTATCAAGGGCCTTGTCTACTATGCCCTTGAGGTCGATGGTCTTTGCCCCCCGGTACGAACCGTCGGAGGTGATTACAAGTTTGCAATCGCAGTCGTTGATCCGTGCCGCGAGTGCGCTGGAGGAGAAGCCGGCAAAAACAACCGAATGAATGGCCCCTATTCGGGCGCAGGCCAATAGCGAAATGGCCAATTCGGGAATCATCGGTAAATAAATGCATACCCGATCTCCCTTTTTGATGCCTTGGTCGAGAAGCACGTTGGCCATCCGGCACACCCTTTCGTGCAGTTGTCGGTAGGTTATATGTTGGACCTCCTCTTTCGGGTCGTTGGGCTCGAACAAAATGGCCGTTTTGTCGCCACGTGTCGGCAAATGCCGGTCGATACAGTTCTCCGTGATATTGAGTTTGGCCCCTTCGAACCATTTGATCTCCGGCTTAGAGAAATCCCAGCTTAAAACATTGTCCCATTTTTTTCTCCATACAAAATGTTCTTCGGCGATTTCTTCCCAAAATGCCGGGGGGTTGCGAACCGATTTTCTGTAGACCTGAAAATACTCCTCTAAATGTTTAATGTGGTAATTGCTCATTGTTTACTTGTGTTTCTTTAAAATTAAAAAAAATTAATGTCCCGTGGCCTCTCCCGCACCACTGGGTATTCGAATATCCTCCACGATTTCCTGTACGTTTTCGGGAGGAGGAGGCGTAAATTTCATAATTGCTATGGATAGGATAAAATTGACCAACATGGCCACACTGCCAAAGCCTTCGGGCGATATGCCGAACCACCAGTCCTTTTCCAGTCCGGGAACGGCTTCCTTCCCTCCGTCGAATATCCCGAACTTGAACTTCAACATGTAGAAAAGCATTAGGGAAATACCGACGACCATACCGGCGATGGCGCCTTCCTTGTTCATTTTTTTATAAAAGATACCCAGTACGATGGCCGGGAAAAAGGAGGCCGCGGCCAGTCCAAAGGCCAGGGCCACCACGGCGGCCACAAAACCGGGCGGATTGATCCCGAAATAGCCGGCGATCACTACGGCTACGGTGGCCGCGCCACGTGCGGCCCATAGCTCGCCCTTTTCCGATATGGAGGGAACAAATACTTTTTTGATCAGGTCGTGCGATACCGATGCCGATATGACCAAGAGGAGGCCCGCAGCGGTAGAGAGGGCGGCGGCGAGCCCCCCTGCCGCCACCAAGGCAATGACCCAGGCAGGGAGGTTGGCGATTTCAGGATTGGCCAATACCATAATATCGCGGTCTACGGTAAGTTCGTTTTTTGATGGATCGGCAACATACTGGATCTTGCCGTCGCCGTTTTTGTCGTCAAAGGCCAAAAGTCCCGTGGTTTCCCAGTTCTTGAACCATTCGGGCATGGCAGTGTATTCTTTGTTGCTTACCGTATTGATCATATTGGTTCGCGCGAATACCGATACCGCCGGGGCGGTGGTATAAAGTATGGCGATCAGCAAAAGGGCGAGGCCGGCCGATTTTCGGGCATCCCTTACCCGTTTGACGGTGAAGAAGCGAACGATTACGTGCGGCAGGCCCGCAGTACCGACCATCAAGGCCAGGGTAATCATAAAGACATCGATGGTCGATTTTTTGCCGTCGGTGTATTCGGCAAAACCCAGTTCGGTGGAGAGGCCGTTGAGTTTGTCCAACAAATAGATTCCCGAACCGTCGTTCAACCGGGAGCCCATGCCCAATTGGGGAATGGGATTTCCGGTCATTTGGATGGAGATGAATATGGCGGGAACCATAAAGGCGAAAATCAGTACGCAGTATTGGGCCACCTGGGTATAGGTTATGCCCTTCATTCCTCCCAATACGGCATAAAAAAGAACGATGACCATGCCGATTATAACCCCGGTGTTGATGTCTACTTCGAGAAATCTCGAGAAAACGACGCCAACACCCCGCATTTGCCCGGCGACATAGGTGAACGAGACGATGAGGGCGCAGATGACGGCAACGATACGGGCGGTTTTCGAATAATACCGGTCGCCGATAAAATCGGGGACGGTGAACTTCCCGAATTTTCTAAGGTAGGGGGCGAGCAACAAGGCCAGCAGCACATAACCGCCCGTCCACCCCATAAGGTAGACCGAGCCGTCGTAGCCGGCAAAGGATATGATGCCGGCCATGGAGATGAAGGACGCCGCGGACATCCAATCGGCCGCCGTTGCCATACCGTTGGCCAAGGGGGAAACACCGCCCCCGGCCACGTAAAAATCGTTGGTAGATCCGGCCCGCGACCAGATGGCGATACCGATGTAGATTGAAAATGTAATTCCGACTAAAAGATACGTCCAGGTTTGAACATCCATAAGTTTTGGTTTTGTAGGGCCCCGGAGAAGGGAGCTGGGTTGGTTTTCGGTTTATTCGTCGTATCCGTATTTTTTGTCGAGGCTGTTCATCAGGCGTACATAGGCGAATATGAGGATGACAAAAACATAGATGGAACCTTGTTGGGCAAACCAGAAACCCAACTCAAAACCTCCCATTTTGATTTCGTTGAGCGTATCCTTGAACAAAATGCCCGCACCGTACGACACAGCGAACCAAATGGCGAGAAGAATAAAGAGATATCTGACATTTTCCTTCCAGTAGGCACTGGCCTTTTTTTGCTTTTCGGACATAGTGGAATCTAGGTTTAAGTAGTTGAGTTTACTAATATAATGATTTGCAGTATATTTTTAGGTAGGTAAATAGATTACGCCGCTCGACGAATCGGATCGGGCACCCGTTACCGAACACAGTACATTGGTTTTTTGCTCTAAACGCAGGGCGCCCATTAAGGCAAAGACCAGGGCTTCCTTAAATTCTACCAGTATGGTTTCGGGCACCGTCACTTGGGCGGTCGGTCCTAGTTTCGACTGTAGGGTCTCTATTAAAAAATCGTTGAGGGCACCGCCACCGGTGACCAAGAGGCTTCGATGGTCGGCCGGGGAATTGGCCTTGACCTGAAGGGCTATCTGTTCGCAAATATGGTCAATGGCCGTCCGCAATAAATTGGGCATGCTGTCATCGGTTGCCTCTACTATGGGCACTACCTGGTCTACGAACCATTCGTAACCGATCGACTTGGGATAGGGCAGTTTGTAAAACCCCAGATCGTTGAGTTGTTCCAGCATGGTCGGGTTTATCTTGCCCCCGCGGGCCAACTGGCCTCCCTTGTCGAATTCCAGACCATGCTTTCGGGTAATATAGTTGAGGACCATATTGGCAAGGCCGATGTCATAGGCCAGCCTTTCCCCGTTTTTTTCGAACGATATGTTGCTGATACCCCCGAGGTTCAAACAAAAGTCGTATTGCCCGAAAAAGAGCCTGTCGCCAATAGGTACCAAAGGGGCCCCTTGGCCGTGCAAGGCCACGTCGTTGGTGCGAAAGTCGCAGACGACCTTGTGGTGGCAGGCATTGGCCAAATGCTGCCCCGAACCGATCTGAAACGTGAGTCCGTTTTGGGGTTGGTGGTGTGTGGTATGCCCGTGGCTCGCTACGCAATCGACTTCCAGGTCGTAGCTGTTGATAAAGTCCAGCACCTGTTCGCCCAGCCAGGTGCCGTACGTATTGTGAAAAATAAGCAATTCATCGGCCGCGAGGTAAATCGAATTTTTCAAGCGCTGTTTCATTTCGTCGGAATAGGAAACGCTATGGGTCTCTGCGATCTCGAAGTTATAGCCCTTGTCTTCTTGCCATATTTTGCAATAGGCCAGATCAAGGCCGTCCAACGACGTGCCCGACATCAAACCGATAATCTTGTGGGTTTTCATAGTTCTCTGATTGTTACAGGGAGTCTGCCCTGGGCTTCTAAATTACCTAAAAAGTGATTTGCGGCCACCTGTTGGAATTCGGGAAAATGCTGATAACAGATTACTATGGTCTTGGCCTTTTCGGTATTGATATGATTGAGTACATAGGGATTGCCGAAGAGGTACAGGTGCACCTTGTTCCCCGCTATCAGGGTGTTGATGGCCTTAAGCTCTTCATCGGAAAACCCAAAGTTGTTGTTCGGTTTGACCTGGGGAGGAAACAGGGCCATCAGCACGGATCGGTCTTTTATTTCAAGGGAGGGGGTAACTTGCACCTTGTTGAATTTCTTTTCGCGCCCTATGGCCTGAAAAAAAGGGTTTTCGAAATGGCTTGAATTATACAGGGCCACAAAGTCCTTTTCGCTAAAATGCCTGACCCCTTGGGCGGTACCCTTGTACAGGGTCAGGGATTTTTCCGCAATTTTAAGGTTTAGGGGGGCGCTTTCGTCAGTAGGGGAAACCACGACCTGGTTTCCGAAGGCTTTTTGCTTGAGTTTCCAGACGCGTTCAAAGCTTTCCTCGATCTGCTCTTTACGCGCCTTTTCGGTAATTCGGGCCAGGCCTTCCTTGGTGTGTTCCGTAAAGCACAGGATATCGTTTCCGGCATCAAAGGCCAGCCACTCCAACTCTCCCTTTTTCGGGTAGTTTTTAGAGACGGCATGCATGTTGAGCGCATCGGAAATAACAACGCCCTTAAAGCCCATCTCTTGTCTTAAGACCCCTTTGATGATATCTTTTGAAATACTGGAAGAGGTGTGCTTGCCATAGGCCAAGGCCGGAACGGACAAGTGTCCGACCATTACCGAATCGACACCTTGGTCGATTAATTTCTTAAAGGGATAAAGTTCTTTTTCCAAAAGCTCGGTTTTGGTCTTGGCTATGACGGGAAGCCCTAGATGCGAGTCGGTGGCCGTGTCGCCATGGCCGGGAAAATGCTTGATGCTGGTCAAGACCCCTGCGTCTTGTGTCCCTTTGATATAGGCAGTGGCCTTTTCGACCACTGATGTGGCTACTTCGCCAAACGAGCGGTAACCTATTACCGGATTGTTGGGGTTGTTGTTGATGTCCACCACCGGCGCAAGGTTCCAGTGTATACCGGCCGACAGGCAATCGATGGCAATTTGCCGGCCCACCCGAAAGATCAGGTCGTCGTTGCCCCTCAGGGCGCCCAAAGTAATGGCATAGGGATATTGGGGAGTGTTCTCGATGCGCATGGCAAGCCCCCATTCGGCATCGATGGCAATCAATAAAGGGTATTTGGCCGCATTTTGATAGCGCTGGATCAGGCTTTTGAGGGTATCGTAACTCCCTTCGTTTTTAACGACTTTCCTTTTGCCCTCGAAATTGGTGGCGGCGCTGGCCCTGCTGTGGAAAAAGCAGATGCTTCCCACATGCTGCTCGCTAATAAGGCGTTCGAGTCGTTCGATTTCTTCTTCGCTATCGTTTATAAAGGCTGCGGGCATAAAGAGTTGACCGGCCTTTTCGGCCAGGCTTAACTTTTGGGAGGCAATGGGATAGGGGGCTATGCTATGCATCGGTCGGGGCTGATTTTTTTCCGAAGTCGGGGGGATACTTTAAAAATTTCAACAAGAGGAAGGCGGGGAGGGCCGATACGACCACCCAAATGAAAAAGCCATCGTAACCGAGCCACTTTTGTACGGCCCCGCTGATCATGCCGGGCAACATGGCCCCTAAGGCCATAAAACCTGTGGCTATGGCGTAGTGTGAGGTCTTTGACTGGCCTTCGGCAATATAGATGAGGTACATCAGGAAGGCGGCGAAACCAAAGCCATAACCGAATTGTTCAAAGGCGACCGTACCGATCACCAAAGGCAAACTTGATGTTTTAGATACGGCCAAAATCGCATAGAGCACGTTGGGTACGTTGAGGGATAGCATCATGGGGAGCATCCATTTTTTCAATCCGTCCCTAGAAATGAGGATTCCTCCCAAGATGCCCCCGGCAGAGAGGGTGATCAAGCCTACGACCCCGTAGATAATGCCGACGTTTTCCGTAGAAATGGCCAAGCCTCCCTTGGCACGTTCGTCCAACATGAACAGTTGGGCCACCTTGGCCAATTGCGATTCGCCCAAGCGGTAGGTCAAAATAAAGGCCAGGGCCACCACGATGTTCGGTTTTTTGAAGAAGGTGGTGAAAACCTCCAAAAAGGCCTTGGGTTTTTGGGTTTCGATGGCCAAGGACCTTTCGAATTTCGGGGTGGTGAAGAAATTGACCAAGGTCAGCAAGAGCATTAAGCCACCTGTTGCGATCATGGTGATGCTCCAGGCCTTGGTGTTGTCTCCGTAAATTCTTTCGAGATAGCCCCCGAAAACCACGATCAAACCGCTTCCGGTAACCATGGCAAGCCTGTAAAAGGTACTTCTGATGCCGACAAAGAAAGATTGTTTTTTTTCCGATAGGCCTATCATGTAATAACCGTCGGAAGCAATATCGTTGGTGGCCGAAGCAAAGGCCGCCACCCAAAAACAGGCCAGGGTGGTAATAAAGAACATTTTGGTGGGCAGGGTCAGGCCTACGGCCAAAAACATGACCGATATCAAAAGCTGCATGAGCAAGAACCAGTTTCTTTTGGTGCTTTTGAGGTCTACGATCGGGCTCCATATGGGTTTTAAGACCCAAGGGAGGTATAGGAGTCCGGTGTACAAGGTAATATCGGTATTGCTGATGCCCAGTTTCTTGTACATGATCACCGAAACCGATGCGATTATGACATTGGGCAGGCCTTCCGCAAAATACAAAGGGGGCACCCAGGCCCAGGCCCACTTATCTTTTTGGATCATTGCTTAGCTTTGCTTTAAATGTAGGATTTTTGGCTCACTTTCCTTGCCATATTTGTCAATAAAGGCATAGGCCAGGTGTTTTGTGCCCTTTAGGGCCTCGGGTGGAAGTACCAAGGTATTTTCTTCGCCAACAACGATCTTGGCCACCATTTTCTTCGGACGGTAGAAAGGCTGCAGCTCCTTTTTTGACCTATAGAATACGACCGACCGTACATCGTCTAGCTGGTCGAACCTCAATTGTACCGATCGGCCCTCTCTTTCAATGCCCTTGAGTTCGGGTTCTGTAAACGGGGTAAAATTAGGGGTTGCCGAAAGCGGGGACAATACCGGGTATTTGTAATAGTTGCGCCTAAGGTATTTTACAAAGCCCTTTTTTTGCAGCATCAGGCTTTTGGCGCTGAAAAAGACATTGCCCTGCACCTTTTCGTTTGCCCGGGCATAGGAGATTTGATCGGGCAGTTCCTTTTTTTTGTTCCAGGCTTCGTCGCTGTTGTTCTTTATCTTATAGGGGCCGTTGCCGATGTATAGGTTGGTGCGTTTGGTATTTTCGGCCCACCAATCGAGCAGTTTCCTGTGGGAGGCGACCGGCAGGTCCATGCTCCAGTAAATCTGTGGGACAATATAATCGAGCCAACCTTTTTCCATCCAGAGCAAGGGGTCGGCGTACAGGTTCTCGTAGGTGGTTTGTCCGGCCTGGGTATCCGATCCCTTGGGGTCGGTGGCTTTGTTTTTCCAAACGCCGAAGGGACTCACCCCAAATTGGACCCACGGTTTGGATCGCTTAATGGCCCTGTAGCTCTTTTTGATCAGCGAATCCATATTGCCGCGCCTCCAGTCCCCTAAGTCTTGCCCGGGGAGTCGGTAGGTATTGTAGGCCAGGGAGTCGTTGAAAACTTCATCTTTGATGGTATATGGGTAAAAATAGTCGTCGTAGTGAACGGCGTCTATGTTATAGTTGTCGACCAGTTCCCCTACGATCGAGGCCATATGTTCCTGCACTTCGGGGAGACCGGGGTTGTAGTAGTACTTCTTTCCGTATCTGACCATCCAATCGGGATGCTTGTTGAAATCGTGGTCCGCGCTTAGGGTCTCCGTTTTTAAGTCGAAAGTGGCCCTGTACGGGTTGAGCCATGCGTGAAATTCCATACCCCGTTGGTGGGTTTGGTCGATCATCCAGGCCAGCATACTCTCGCCTTTGCCCATGTCAAAGGCACTGGGGTCGGGGGCCTTGCCTTCCTTGCCGGTCAAATACCGCGACCACGGGGCGTACTGCGATTCGTAAAAGGCATCCCCGGCCGTCCGTACCTGGACAATGGCGGCATTGAAGTTGAGGTCTTGGTAGAAATCCAATAATTTCAGGTAATCGGCTTTTTGTTTTTCTATCGGGTCCTGGCCGCTTTTGGGCCAGTCGATGTTGACCACCGTGGCTACCCAAAAACCCCTGAACTCCCTTCTAGGTTCGGAAATGGGTTGCAATACCGAACACGAGCCCAATAGGGCCGATAGAAGGAGAAGTAAAAAATGTTTCTTAACCATAAATACAAAAGAAGGCCTATGGTATTGGCATAGGCCTTTGAATCAAAAAATGGACAATTAATCAAATTTATAACGGACAAAGGCCTCGATGGCGGCATAGTCCGATAGTCCCAAGGCCCTGTACTTTTGGGCGGTATCCCTGTTTCTCTCTTCGGCTCTCATCCAGAATTCCCTCGAATCGTCGCCCTGGAACATGACACCGTCTTTTTGCGACTGGTGGCAGAATATGGCATGGCGTTTTTTCAATACTTGGTCAGGACTCATGGGTACGGCCATTTCGATTTCGTGGATGTCCCACTCGTGCCATGCACCACGGTACAACCAGAGCCAACAATCTTTCATAAAGGGCTCCGGTTTTAATCGTTCGATCGCTTCGAAGACGGCATCCAAACACACTTTGTGGGTGCCGTGCGGGTCGGCGAGGTCGCCCGCTGCGAAAATTTGATGTGGCTTTATCTCGGAGATCAGGTCTATCATGATCTTGATATCGGCCTCGGACAGGTTGTTCTTTTTTATGGTTCCCGTTTCGTAAAACGGAAGGTCCAAGAAATGGACCTTATCATCGGATAGGCCCAAATAGCGGGTAGCCGCATACGATTCGCCGCGCCTGATGTTTCCTTTGAGCTTCCTGACCTCCAAGGTGTCAAAGCTGCTTTCTTTTTTGGCCTTGATATCGTCGATCAGTTTCTGGGCCTCGTCGGAGTAGCTGATCCGTTTGGCGATGCCTGCATACCGAAGGGCATCGGCATCGGATACCGCAATATTGCCCGAAGTCTGGTAGGCGACATGGACGTCGTGCCCCTGTTCGATCAACCGGTCGAAGGTACCGCCCATTGAAATTACATCGTCGTCGGGGTGTGGACTGAATATGATGATTCTCTTCTTGGCAGGTTCGGCCCTTTCGGGGCGATGGGTGTCATCGGCATTGGGCTTGCCGCCGGGCCAACCCGTGATGGTGTGTTGAAGCCTGTTGAACATTTTGATGTTCAGGTCATACGAGTTTTGGGTGGCCAACAAGCCCGACATCCCGTTGTCGTTATAATCCTTATCCGTAAGGCTGAGAATCGATTTTTTGGTTTTGTCGCACAACCAAACAATGGCCTTGAAGGTCAGGCTATCGGTCCACTGTAGTGATTCGTCGACCAACCAGGGGGTCTTGTTCCGGGTAAGTTCGCTTCCGGCGCCGGTATCGAGGACAAAGGTACAGTTGTTGTGTTGTTGCAAATAAGTGGCGGGTACTTCCGACGACACTTCACCTTCGATTGTTTTTTTGATAATGTCCGCCTTGTTTTGGCCCCATCCGAGGAGAACGATACGCTTGGCACTCCTAACCGTGGAGATACCCATGGTTATGGCCTTGCGCGGAACATTGTCGATGCCTAAAAACGCGGGGGCCGCATCAACTCGGGTAATATGGTCGAGGGTGATGACGCGGGTTGCCGAATTGTAGTGGGATCCCGGTTCGTTGAAACCAATATGCCCTGTTCTGCCAATACCCAATAATTGAAAATCGATCCCACCGGCCTTTTTGATCGCTTTTTCGTAGGCTAGGCAATACTTGATTACATCTCCCCCTAAAATAGTCCCGTCGGGAATATGGATGTTTTCGGCCGGGATATCGATATGGTTGAACAGGTGTTCGTGCATAAAGTACCAATAGCTTTGACGGTTGTCTTTCTCCATGGGCAGATACTCGTCCAAATTGAAGGTAATCACGTTCGAGAAACTTAGGCCTTCTTCCTTGTGCATGCGCACCAGTTCTTCGTACACCTTGATGGGGGAAGATCCCGTGGCCAGCCCGAGCACACAGTTTTTGTTTTCCTTTTGCTTTTTTCTGATCAAAGCGGCGATTTCTTCGGCGACCTTGATGGAAGCTTCGTTCGAATCGGAAAAGATAACATTGTGTATCTTTTCGAAACGGGTCTCTTCGAATTGGCCCACAGGCCGGTATTCAATACTGCAATCGTTTTGGTTTAAGGTGCTTTTCATTTTAGATCGTTCTTTAGGTAGAAGTTTAGAATCGTGCAAATATAGGCAAGAAAGCCTTTGATGTGCTGTTTTTTGCTTTTTATTTTGCTGTTTTTTGCTTTTTTAATGATTTATTAACTTTAAAGCAGTAAAAAACGGCATGTGATAATATTAGCTATATTTGCAGCCTGATAATTACGAATTCATTGATGAAATGCTAAAGGAAGAACGACAACAAACGATTTTGAACGAGGTTGAGCTTCACAACCGTATTCTACTGACGGATATAGCCGAGGCCCTCGACGTTTCGATAGATACGGTCCGTCGCGATGTAAAGGAACTGGATGCCGAAAACAAGCTTCGAAAGGTGCATGGGGGAGCCATTTCGTTGGGTTTTACGATGAACAGCACCAGAAACCATAATGTCTATAAGCTCGAAGAGAAAAACAAAATCGCCCAAAAGGCCCTGAGCCTATTGCGACCGGGGTCGGTAATTTTTATCGATGGGGGCACGACGTGTTCCGAGTTGGCCCGCTTGATTCCGCAGAATTTGAGCCTGACCTGCTTCACCCATAGCCTTCCGGTCGCATCCGAATTATTGGGCAAGCCCAATATTACCGTAATTATTATAGGAGGGGAGGTGTCGAGCGAGTCGCAGACCACCATCGGGGCGAATGCCATCCATAACCTATCGGAGATAAAAGTGGACTATAGCTTTATCGGTACCGGTTACGTGGATTCGTTCTACGGACTCACCGAATTTGATTGGGATATTGTGCAGGTAAAAAAGGCCGTTATAAAATGCTCGAAAAAAACGGTACTTTTATCCATCTCGGAAAAGCTCAACTCGCAGCATAGGTATAAGACCTGTGACATCAATGCGATCAATACCATGATTACCGAGCTCGATCCGAACGACCAACTTTTAAATTCATTCAGAAACCACGATATTAGAATTTTATAACGATTATGAATTATACCAAAATAACCGAAGCGGCTTCGAACCACGATAATCTAGAGCAGCTCGATACGGTTTCCATACTTAAAAAAATGAACGAGGAAGACCAAAAGGTGGCCGATGCCGTTGCCGAGACCATTCCCCAGATTACCCGTTTGGTCGATGCCTTGGCCGAGCGCTTTGAAAAAGGTGGCCGGCTTTTCTATATCGGTGCGGGAACCAGTGGAAGGTTGGGCATTTTGGATGCCTCCGAGATTCCGCCTACCTACGGCTTACCCCATACACGGGTAATCGGCTTGATTGCCGGTGGCGACCAGGCCATTCGAAAATCGGTAGAGCATGCCGAGGACGACGAGCAACAGGCTTGGAAAGATATGATGGTTTATAACATCAACGAGCTGGATACGGTGGTCGGCATTGCGGCTTCGGGTACTACTCCCTATGTTTTGGGCGGCATATCAGAGGCGAGGAAAAGAGGTTTGTTGACGGCGGGAATCACCAATAACCCTGGTTCTCCCTTGGCCAAGGCAGCGGATATCCCCATCGAAATGAACGTGGGCCCCGAATTTGTTACCGGAAGTACGCGAATGAAAAGTGGAACCTCGCAGAAACTGGCGTTGAACATGATCTCTACCGCCTTGATGATCAAGATCGGAAGGGTGAAGGGCAATAAAATGGTCAATATGCAATTGAGCAACAACAAGT
Organism: Pseudozobellia thermophila; assembly: GCF_900141855.1. Lineage (GTDB taxonomy): Bacteria > Bacteroidota > Bacteroidia > Flavobacteriales > Flavobacteriaceae > Pseudozobellia > Pseudozobellia thermophila. The sequence continues at coordinate 232,025 of NZ_FQYU01000004.1, read as the reverse complement.
TGGTTGATCGGGGGGTTCGGTATGTGGCCGAAGGTCTCGACATTCCTTATGCGGAGGCCGAAAAACTGCTTAAAAAACACGGGTCGGTCAAAGCGGCCTTGGATGCCGGGGCGTAATCATTCGGCCACGGCCTTTACTTCGTCGGTGGTCACGAGTTTGTCGGACCAGTTGCCCCAAGAGTTCATAATGTAGTTCATGACATCGGCAATTTCTTCGGGCTCGAGACCCATGCTCGGCATGGCATTGTTGTAGGTAACCCCATTGACGACGATTTCGCCCTGTTGCCCGTATTTGACCCCCCTGATACTGGCTGTCCGGTTTTGGGCAAGGTAGTCCGATTGGGCGAGGGGAGGGAAGGTATTCGCCACACCTTCACCGTTTTCGAGGTGGCAGGTAACACAAAAATCCATATAGATGTCCTTACCGCGCAACATGCTTTCTTCCAAATCGGCCTCTTGCGAATAAACCGCACAGGAGGTCCATAGGGCCAACGCCAAGACGGGTATCAATCTCATATAAGACGGTTTTTTGGGTACATCGAATTTCGAAAATGGGAACCTAGTTTTTGGGAAGCAGTTTATAGACGCCTTTGCCTTCGACGGCCACATATATCAATCCATCAGGTCCCTCCTTTACATCCCGTACACGGCCGATGTCGGCCATAAGTTTTTCTCGGTTGACCACCTTTCCGCCATCCAGGACAAGACGTTCCAAATATTGAAATTTAAGCGATCCGACCAGAATGCTGCCCTTCCAATCACCGTACTTGTCCGATGTAACGAAAGCCATTCCACTTGGCGCGATACTGGGCAACCAGTAATACAAAGGCTGTTCCATACCCTCCATTTCGGTTTTGTCGGTAATGGGAGTTCCGCTGTAATTGATGCCATAGGTTATTACCGGCCAACCGTAATTGGCACCCGGTTTTATGATGTTGATCTCGTCGCCTCCCCGAGGTCCGTGCTCGTTGTCCCAAATTTCACCGGTTACGGGGTGTTTGGCCAAACCTTGCGGATTTCTGTGGCCGTAACTATAAATGGCCGTTTTGGCGCCTTCCTGGCCTACAAACGGGTTGTCTTCGGGTATTCTTCCGTCGTCGTAAAAGCGGTATATCTTACCGCCGTCGCGGGTAATGTCCTGTGGGTTTTCGTCACGGGCTCCCCGTTCCCCGATGGATAGGAACAAGTAACCGTCGTTGTCAAAAACGATACGCGAACCAAAATGTTGGCCCTTGGTCGTATTGGGTGTGGCCTTGTACAGTAATTCGTTCTCTACTAGGGCGTTGTTTTTCAATTTGGCACGCATCAAGGCCGTGTGACCACCTTTTTCCGGACCCTCTTCGGAAGAATAGGAAATGTAGATCCAACCGTTGTTTTTGTAATCGGGATGCACCTCTATGTCCAAAAGTCCGCCCTGCCCTCTATTGTAGACCTTTGGTACGTTCGAAACCTTGGTTTTGGTGCCGTTCTTAAAGTGGATGATCTCGCCCGACTTTTCGGTTACCAGCATGCTTCCGTCGGGTAGAAAGGCCATTCCCCAGGGAATCTGCATTTTATCGATCATCAATTCGGGGGTAAAGGGTATGTTTTTTGGATTATTTACCTGGTTTTCAGGGTCTTGAGCGCAAGACCAGTTAAAGATAACAAAGGTTAAGCAGATAAGAAGTACACTATTTTTCATGGTTTCACGTTAAATGATAGTATTAATGTATGCCTAGCGCTTAAATATAAAGAGAATTTATAAGTTTAAATAATTACGCTTAAGGATAAATTGCCCCCAAATCGCATTTGTCCTTAATTAACTAAGACTTAACCTATGTTTCCAAAAAAAATGCGGCATGTTCTTGTTGCCCTACTGTTCTTGTCCGTAACAGTAGTATGCGCTACGACAATGGCCAATGCTAACGTACACACGCTTATCAGCGAGGTGGCCGAGGCAGTTAAGGAGGCTGTCTCCCTTGAAAAGGACGAAACTAAAGACAACCGTTCCGCCTTCCTCAAAAATTCAGTTAAGGATAAAAAGGAGGGCAAATCGGCAAGCGCTCCCATGTTCATGACGATTGTTCAGGGGTATGATCAAGTGGAAACCTGTACCAACGATGGTGCCACGGTTGCCCGGTTTATTCTTTGTGGTGATTCGGACGACCGCACGATAAGTTTATCGGGAGGGCCTTACGGCAGTGTATCGTGGCAAGAGCTTACGGGAGCCACCCCGAATACGAATTTGGCCTGCCCGGATTATAGTGCGACCTATACCGAAGTGGGGATAGGCAATACCTTCAATCTCGATGCAAGTAGTATTTCGGCCGTCAATGGTGCCGAATTTAGGGTTCAGGTCAATGGGGGCCAATTCTACTATATCGAAGTTGTCAAGAGTACCATTACCCAAACCTATACCAAAAAGAACTACGTTTGCAACAGCCCGGGCCGAATTGAGATTACCGGGCTACCCAATAGTTACCAATTCCGTATTCGCGAAGGGGCCAACCCCTTTGGTCCCTACCAATCTTCATCGATTTTCGACAATCTCGGCCCCGGATCTTACCAAGTACAGGCCAGGCTAAATATCGAAGGACAGGTCTGTGAGTATTTGTACGAAATCATTGAGATCGAGCAGGTCGATATGGAAATCGACGTAAGCTTTACCAATCCCGTCTGTAGTGGCGAAACCGGTAGTATCGACGTGACCGTCAACCCCGAGGTGCCCGGTCCGTACGTATATACCTTATTGGACGAGAACGGTGTGGAAATAGAGTTTACGTCTACCATAACGAGCAACACCTATACCTTTGGTGCCGTAAGTGAGGGTACCTATGCCGTTAAGGTCGAAACCAATGAATGTAAGGAGGATATCCCGAACGGAATTCCGGCACCCATACAGTATACCGATGTTAACGGCGACCCTATTACCGTGGGCGTGGGCCTTAGCCCGATATCGGTCGATACCGATACCAATGGCATGAGTTTTGGCTGTTCTACGATTTCCAGTGTCGATATAGATGTAACTCCTTCGGGAGGTTCTGGCTCGTATAGCTATACGGTTAGTGATGGCGGTGATTCAGGCGGGTTTTTCTCGGGTACGAGCTCGTATACGGTAACCAGCCCCGGTACCTATACTTTCTATATTACCGACGATCAAGGGTGTACGGCCGAAAAATCGGAATACGTGGCCGAATTGACCCCGCCCGATATTACGGCATCGGACATTGTGGGTACATGTACCAATGGGGGCGGAAAGGTCGAATTTAACATTGTTGATGCCAAAGGGTTCAATCTGGAGTTTAGGGCGACCAACGACCCAAGCGATCCCTTTATCTCTTCGTCAACCATTCCGGTGGCCGACGGTACCTATAATATCGTTGAGGTACAGTATTCGCAAGGTGCATTCTCGTGTGTGCTTTCCTTGCCTCCCGTAACGGTTACCTCTGCCGGTGGTTTGAGCAGTTCATGGACCCTGACACAGGACTATACCTGTGCCAATGGCGGTGCGATCATCGATTTTGCCCCGGCCAGCGGGGGGTCGGGATCGGGCTACGAATATAGCATCGATGGTACTTTTCAGTCGGGTACCACTTTTACGGGAGTGGCCCCGGGTACGTATACCCCCTATGTCAGGGACGACGCCGGATGTTACCAAGCCCTTTCGCCGATAACGGTATCGGAACCGGTGCCGCCCACATCCATAAATTTTGTACAGGACAATTTAGATTGTGCCACGGGCACAAGCAGGGTTACCATCGATGTGCAACCGGCAAGTTTTTCGGTGGCACAGTACGAGATAATCTCATCGCATCCAACGACGACCTTGCCTCCTGCACAGGCCAGCAACGTCTTTAACGGGTTGAATTTGGACACTTCCTACCAATTTGAAATCACCGATACCGACGGCTGTACCTATACGGCAAGCTTTACCACGGGCGGAATAAGCTCCATTCGGGCGCAAGTGAAATCGGGAGGCGACCGCAAGGTATGTCCAGGGGCCACCGATGGCAACGGGGCCTTTTTGGTCGACGGCTTTGCTACCGATTACGACTATACGATTGTCCGATTGCCGGGCACACCGGTTGCCAGCGGAACAAGTAGCGATCTCGAGATACCGATCACCGGTTTGGGTGCCGGTACCTACGAAATTACCGTGACCGACAACGATACCAACTGTACCTCTACCGCTTCCTTCGATGTGGAAGAGGCCGGCACCCCTTTAAGCGTAAGTCCCGCAGTAACCGATATGAGTTGCCAGAACCTCAATATAGGTAGGGTCGTGGCCAGTGCCACAGGTGGCTTCGGCGGATACCGCTACCAGTTGGATTGGCCGCCCAGCGATGGACGGACAGATGGGCCAAAAACAGGAAACACTTTCGGTAATCTAACGGAGGAGGGAACCTATACCTTGACCGTGATCGATTCGGAAGGCTGTACCGCATCGACAACATTCACGCTTACAGAAATCGATGCCCCGGCTATTAGCTTCGATTCGGCCGATTACTGTTATTCAACTACGAACGATGCCGAAATAACGGTTTCTTCCACTGCGGGAACCGCACCGATAGGAAGCCATCAGTACCGAATCAACGGAGGGGCCTTGGTAACCCCTGGCACGCCCGGAACCCATACATTTACGGGATTGGTTCCCGGTAATTATACCATTGAAGTCGTTGATGGAAACGGTTGTACCGCTTCTACCTCGACCATTAGGATCCCGCCCCAGATCCAAGTGAGTCTCGATATCAACGAAGAGATTGCCTGCGGGGGTACGGGAGAAATGCAGATCGATGTTTCGGGTGGCGATATCTCGAATCTGTCGGCTACTTCCTATACCATATTAAAGGATGGTGTTCCGGTTGCAGGCCATACCGGAAACCCACTCCCGGGCGCTTCGTTTACCTATACCATGTCGTATTCCGATTATGGCGATTATACTGTCGAGGTATCCGATAGCAATGGCTGTAACGCCGTATCGGAACCTTTGACCTTTGCCGAACCGACCAATATTGCCGCTAACCACCGAATCGTGGGACCGAGCTGTGGCGACAACAATAGTGGCTTTGTTGAAATAATACCGGTTGTTGCGTCGGGCGTACCTCCGTTTGAGGTGGTCTTCGCCCCGGTAGGCGAATTGCAGAACGATCCCTTGGACCCCAACAATCCCGCTGGTCCCGATCCGATCGATTATAATTTTACGGCACAAACCATTTATTCGGGACTCGCGGCGGGCGATTACGAATATGTGGTAAAGGATGCCAGAAACTGTACTACGGGTGTCATACCTATTACCGTGGCTCCTGACCCCAACCCGGCTCCGGAAATTACGGTAACTCCTATCGATGCCACGTGCTCGGGCGGTGATCTTTCGGGCGGGGTAACCGTGAGCATGCCTACCTTTGGGATCGAGGAATATACCGTAATCGTGGAGGATAGCTATGGAAACCCCATTGTGACCCGAGAAAATGTCGTCGATACCAATTTTCCTTTGACGATCAACGATCCCGGTCTTGTACCGGGGAACTACCAGGTGGTCGTATTGGATTCCAGGGGATGTAACGATTTGGAAACTTTTACCATCGATACCTCGAGTTTGGACATTGTTCCGCATTACCCCACACCCCCGGGAATCTGTACCCCGGGAGGAACCACGGTATGTGTCGATATAATCAACGGTACGGGGCCCTACGAAATCCGTTTGGCCGATCCCGATCCCTTGGCGGGGTGGACAACTCCTAACAACCCACCTGACAACCATTGTTTCAGTAACTTGTTATGGGGAGTTTCCTATACGGTCGAGGTACGTGATCTCGGTACCGGTTGTACCTATGAGGAAGTGATTACCCTACCCGATAACGGTAGCTTGGACGTGGCCCTGGCCATCGACAATGCCAATTGTTACAACGGCGATGTTGGTCTTGAATACACGATTACCTCGGGTACCGGACCGTACAATGTGGTAATTACCAACCTCGATACCGGAGATGTGGTATTGAACTTGACCAATTCCGTCGTGACCAACGATACTTTCCCCGTTCCTTCCGGGCATTATGGTATCTCCGTAGAGGATACGGCCACCAATTGTAGCGACGGCGACGAGGACGAGGCCATTCTTTTGACGCCCCGGGTAGATGTTATAGACAATCAAAATGCCAACTGTAACGACATGGGCCAATTGACGGTCAGGGGTAGTGGAGGTACGCCCTATAGCACTGGAGCCCCTTATCGATATGCCTTTATGCCTGCTGGAACACCGCCCACTTTGACCGATTTTTCAGATGCCGCAACGGTTTTTCTACCTGGATCTCCGGCCCCGGGTACGGAGTACGATATTTGGGTTAGGGATGCCAATGATTGTTCGTACCGGGTTTCTGCCGCGGTAATCCAGGAGAATCCTGCCCTTCCGCTTATAGATCCGATAGTGGAGAACCAATGTGATGTAACCGCCTCCAGTGCAGGTGGGTTTGATATTGTCTTAAGTTTGCCGGGCAATTTCGAGACCCCTACGTTTACCTTGAACGGGATATCGCAAACAGTGGCCCATACGGGCGATCCGGCCATTAACACAACTGCGTCCTTTACAGTAAATAATATTGGATCCTACGATTTTAACATCATCGATGCCGACGGTTGTGAGGTCAACGGCGTGGCCGAAGTGTTCCAGGTTTTGACAGCTTCGGGCGATTTCACCAGCGAACCGAGCTGCGAGGTCGATGACGGCGTCATTACCATTACCGCTGACGGGGGTAGCGGCGACTTTAGCTACCACCTTACGGGAACCGATATTTTTTGGGGTACGGTAGATATTGTCGATCCCAATAGCGACGGCATTTTTGAAGGTATCCCTGCCGGGGATTACCAAGTTGAGATAACCGATAATATCGTTGACAATGGGTTTACTAATTGTACCATCACCGTGGGTGGAATTGTAAGATCGGCACCTACGAGTCCCGTTATCGACGATACGGGCGCCTCTGACGTAAGCTGTAACGGTGCCAATGACGGAAGTATTTCCGCCTCCTTGACGCCAGGTACCGACGTAGATGGTATTCAGGAATACAACCTGTATTCCGGTACAATAGGGGCGCTACCCTCAAACTTGGATACTTCAAGCAGAATCAACACTAATCTATCGGGTTCTTTTACGGCCTTGGCGCCAGGTACCTATGTAATAGAGGTCGTTACCGACCGGGATTGTTTCGATAGGGAGGAAGTGGTGATCAACGAGCCGCCCCCATTTGAAATCGATGCCGTCGCAGGTACATTGGCCTGTAACCCGGCTGCCAATCAATACAGTACGACGATTGTTAGTGCGTCCATTGTTCCCGGAAATGTAGGTAACGGGGGGCCGTACGGCTACAAGATAGACCCCGCCGACAGTTATCAATCGAGTCCTGATTTTGTTATTGTCGATACGGGATCGGATCAGACCATTACCATTTATGCCATAGATGCCAATGGTTGTGAGTTCATTGATTCGGTAACGGTATTGGCCCCTAACGAGGTTACCGCGACGATTACCCAACTATCGCCGATGGACTGTGAGAATCCGGAGCGTATTCGCATCGATGTTACCGGAACCACGAATTTCATCATTGAAGACCAAGGATTCTCGGTGGCATCGGTCAGCCCCGTGTCGCAACCTAGCGGAACCTTTGTGGAATTTGACCTGCCCATGGTGGCCGGGGAGTACAATTTACAGGTAAACGATCAAAATGGATGTACCTATCCCATTCAAGCCTATGTAGTGAACGAACCGGTCCTGCCCGAGGTAACGATCAGCCAGAACGAACCAGTGGGCTGTTTTGGGGCTACCGATGGTGTGCTGAACATAGAAATAACCAATTTGGCCAGTTTGACCAATTTCTCAGGGGTATACGAGTATACCGTTTACGAGGCTTCGGACCCAGGTTTTAGTGGAGGTGCCTTCGGTACTCCGGTAGGGGGTAACTCCACGGGAACGATAGATGCTACCCTAAATAATCCGGCGACCATTACCGGCTTGGAAGGGGGCAGCCTTAGGGTCGTTATCCGCGAACAGGGCAAGACCGTGGGCGCATGTAATGTGTTCAGTAACGTCAGTACCGTTCAGACGCCCAACGAGCAACTGCTGATCACGACCATGGAAGAAATTGGGCGTGTTGGCTGTACCGAAGATTTGGGCGAGATTGTAGTAACCACCCAAGGAGGCTGGGACAACCTGCCCTATGAATATATGTTGGAGTACGAAAATCCCGTGGGTAGTGGTTTTGCACCCCATAGCAACCCGGCCTATGCCAGCTTTGCGGCCAACGGAACCAATAACCGTTTCACGGGGCTGTCAAGCGGTAACTACCGGGTAACGGTCAGGGACAGCGAGGGCTGTACCCATACTGCGGAGCTTGAATTGTTGCCTGTTCCGCCGATCGAGGCAGAGGCCATCATTACACGTGAACTTGAGTGTCCCTTGGGCAACGATGCGGTCATTGTGGCCGTCGAACCCGGAACCACTACCCCGGGGGCCATTGGCGGAGTGCCCACTGGAGGATACCAGTATCGCTTGTTGAGTCTCGGAAGCAATGACAATACCGACGTGGTCTCTTCGACCGGTTATCAGAGCGATCCCGAGTTTGTGGGAGCTGCCGGAACGGGGGTCATCCCTGCCGGATTCTATGCGGTAGAAGTGGTTTCTACACTCGGCTGTAGCTTTGTTACGGATCCCATTGAAGTCGTGGCGCCACCGCCGATCAACCCTGTCTTGATTCAGACTTCGGTTCCCGCTTGTGGCAACGATGCTACGATGATGATCAGGGTCAACAACCCTCAGGGCGGCGCCTATGAATACAGTGTCAATAATTCGGGCGGACCTTGGTTCCCGATCGATGAACTTGATTCGAACGGACTTCCCGTTAAAACGGGAATACCCGGAACGATAGGGCAATCGTACCGTTACGAAGTACGTAAGGTAGGAAGCTTGAGTTCGTGCCTGGCACGTAAGACCAACGGTATTACGATTACCGCGGCCCAACCTTTGACCCTTGACCCCACTTCCCCGACCTTTGATGTGTCGTGTGCCTATGAGGTCGATGGTAGGATCGAAGCCGTGGCAAATGGAGGAACGGGTGTGTATGAGTTCCGTATCTATGACACCGATCCCGGTACCGATGCCTTTGCAGCAGAGTCTTTGCCGACCTACAACAACCTACCGATGCAGGATTATGGTACCTTTGAGAACCTCGAGGCCGGTAGTTATTGGATCTCGGTGATCAGCCGGCAAAATTGTGGCGTGGTACAAGGGCCCTTCGTTATCGATGAGCCCCAACCGGTGACCATAGATTATAGCAGTACCCCGACCTCGTGTTATGGCGAGTCAGACGGTACCATAACCATGGAGGTGACCAGTTCCGCTTCGGGCTTGGTGAAATTCTCTATCGAACCGAACTTGAGCGAGTTCTTTTCGGATCCCGATAACCCAACGGTATATACCTTTACCGATTTGCCCGCGAATACGCCGAGCAATCCGTCGTATACCGTGCTCGCACAAGACGAGGAAGGGTGTCCGCAGACGTTTGAGATCGTGGTTACCGAGCCCGATGAACTGGAAGTGACCGATGTGGCCACGACGCCGGAAACCTGTATCGGTTTTGCCGATGGTACGGCCCAGCTAACGGTTACGGGCGGAACGCCTTTTGTCGATCCAACGACCATGGCCACTTATTATGAAACCAAGTTGGTCGGACCTGGTTCCGATGGTTCGGAAGTGTTTGAAAGAAATGACAACCTGTTCTTTGACAACCTCATTGGTGGCGAAACCTATATTGTATTTGTACAAGATGCCAATCTTTGTGGTACGGATGTGGCCATTCCTATTGAGATAGGGGTCGATTTGACTGCAGAGCCCATAATACAATACGGATGTGAGGGGATATTCCCCAACAGTACGGTTACCATAGAGATGCACGAAGATGGTCTGATGCCCCAACTCTTGTTTGCCTTGAACCCGGCAGATCCCACCGATGCGATTACGGCCATGGCAACAACGGAGCACACCTGGGGCGATTTGCCCGCCGGTGATTACACGGCATATATCTACCACGAAAATGGTTGTACCAATATGGTAGAGTTTACCATGGATGCCTATGATCCCTTGACCTTGACGGCAGAGAAGACCGGTCCGAACGAGATTACGGCCACGGCCGAAGGAGGTTTTGGAGGCTACGAGTTCTTCTTTGACGGCGTGTCGTATGGCAGCGAAGGCATATACACCACCACGGAAAGTGGAACGGTCGATATACGTGTGGTCGATCAAAATGGCTGTGAAGCCGTGGCGACCATTCCCTTCGAGTTCACCGGTATGCTCGAGATACCCAATTTCTTCTCGCCCAACGGCGATAACGAGAACGATTACTGGGCCCCGGGCAACAGGGAATTCTTCCCCAACATAGAGGTCATAATTTACGACCGCTACGGAAGGGTAGTGGCCGAATTGGACCAGGTAAGCAAATGGGACGGTACCTATGACGGCAAGGAGCTGCCTACCGGGGATTACTGGTACGTCGTCAACCAAAACGATGATCGCGATATACGGTATGTGGGCCACTTTACCCTCTATCGTTAAAAGAACGGATTTTTATAAGGCAATGAACGGATGTCCCAAGGGCATCCGTTTCTTTTTGTTACTGCCTTCTTTTATTCGTATTTTTCGACAATGAACTATTTTCAAGGTATGCCCAAATCCCTAGTGCTCATCGTACTCATCGCCTTTCAAGGTTGTGCCTCCCAGTCAAGGCCCAAACTGGTCGATGCGGTGCAGGAAACGGTGATAAAGGAAAGCCTTGCTTATTACCTCTATTATCCTGAGGACTACGATATAAACGAGGAAAAGGAATACCCTTTGTTGTTGTTCCTCCATGGGGGCGGGGAGTCGGGCGATAGTCTGGTGACGGTAAAAAGAAATGGTCCGCCCAAATTAATTGCCCAAGGAAAAAAATTTCCCTTTTTGATTCTGGCGCCCCAGAATCCAAATCGAAAAAAATGGTGGAACACCCGGGCACTGGCCCAGTTGCTCGATACGATCGTGGCGAACAATCGAGTGGACAAGCGGAGGTTGTATTTGACGGGACTCAGTCGGGGAGGGGGTGCCGCGTGGGAAATGGCGGTTCAATACCCCACGAAATTTGCGGCCTTGGCCGTTGTATGTGGTATGGCCCCGGTACCTTATGCCTCTTGGTTGGATAAAAAAACGGCTATTTGGGTATTTCATGGCGAAAAGGATGAGTCCATTCCCGTTTCCGAATCGGTAGATATGGTAAATAGGTTAAAGGAAATGGGGTATAACGTTCGCTTTACGAAATATCCCAATGTGGGTCACGATGCATGGGTTCAGGCCTATAACACTGAGGAGTTGTACGAGTGGTTTGTACGGCAGTCGCGGGAAGATTAGGGACCAAGTTGTTGGTATCTTCACATTGTATTGGGAGTTTCTGGTTTTTGGTATGTCCCTTTCGAGGATCCAGGCAGATGTTCCTTCGTTTTTACAAGGTGTTCTTTCTTGGGTTGGGTAGGGCCGAGGCCCTACTTAGCTGGTTTTATTGGTCAAGGTTAAAAACAATTTTTCAAGAAAGAAGCATTAATAAATAAAAATCCTTCCTCGGATCTCCAAGATCATGAGGAAGGATGGTTTTGGTTTAAGTACTTAAGTCTTAATAGCCGGGGTTTTGTTTCAAAGTAGGAAGACCACTTTCATCTACGCTTAAATCAATTTGTGCCTGGGGTATAGGATAGTATTCATGGATGCCTGAAATAAACCGGCCTCCACGTACATCAGTGGTAATGTTACCTTGGTAGTCAAAATACGCGTTCAAGGTTTCTTCCGCAATTCCCCATCTAACCAAATCGAAGAAACGATGTCCTTCCATGGCCAATTCTAATTTTCTTTCAAAATAGATGGCCTTTAAGGCGTTGTCCTTTGTAGAGAATTGGGTGGAAGTGTAGGGAGCTATATTGTAGTTGGCCGCATCCGTGCTTTCATCGAATCCGGCCAATGGATTGGAGCTGTCGATGTAGTCTTTTAAAAAACCATTGGGGTTGGCAGCCCTGTTTCTTACTCTGTTGACATATTCCATTGCTTGGTCTAGCCCCCCGGTCTGTGCCTCTGCTTCCGCGGCCATTAAGAGAACATCGGCAAAACGAATGATATGGACATTGATGGCCGTGCCTGGCGCCCAACTGCTTTGGTCGGAGTATTGGTCGGCGGTAGCTTGGTAGTAGATGTTCTTTTTAGGGGCATAAGGACCTCCATAGGACTGCTCACGTATCCAATCCTTACCGGGGTGATAACCCCAGTCGTGATAAGGAATACCTCGTCTTCCAACAGTCCAATCCAATCTGGGGTCAAGAGATCCCGTATAAGGAGTAAAAGGGTCCGTGGAATTAAGACCCATATCGCTTTTGACGGGATCGGTGTTATAGTCGTCTAAATCAGGCAAACCTGTTGCTTCGTCCGTCTTATAGGAGTTTACCAAGTCTTGGGTAGGCTGAAAGAAGCCACAACACCTGAAGGGGCTGTTGTATGGAAAATTTAATTTCCCTCCCTGGCTTGAATTGGCAATGGTTCCCGTACCGTCGTTGGCTACCATTTGAATATCGAACACTGTTTCGGCATTGTTTTCGGTAGCGGCATCAAAATTATCCTTAAATAATGGTACCAAGTCATATTTGGTGCCGGCCGAGTTGACTCCCGAATTGATGACGGTAGTAAAAATCTCTTTGGCCTCGGTATACTTATGTTGGTATAGATAGGTTTTTCCTAGGTATGCGCCGGCAGCCCATTTGTTAGCCCTGCCGAATTCAGTTTGGGTGTCCGGAAGGTTTTCATAGGCATATTTAAAATCTTCTTCGATATTAGGCCATATGTCTTCTGTGTTAGGTTGTTTTGGGTCTTCTGTATTTTCGTCGATCCAAGGAACCATGTTCCACATCTTTTTCAGTTCAAAGTAATAATGGCCTCTTAAGAAACGTGCTTGACCGGCTATGTTTTTACGTTCGGCATCTGAAATCGTTTCATCACTGGCCAATTGCTTTAGCGTGTTGTTGCATCGGGCAACACCTTCATAAACGGCCTTCCATTTGGTGTTGTAATATCCATTGGAGGGGTTGGAAATAAACTTGACAATTTGGTCAATGGCCGGTTGGTCACCTCCAAAACTGCCCTTGCTGGCAACGCCACCGGCAACGGAGCCGTATACCCAGTTTTCAGGAGCGGCCTCCCATGGTCCGCCACCGCCCAAGGCATTGTTTGCATCTTGCTGTCCATCCAAAGCGGCATAGGCTCCTATCAAAAGATTTTCTATACCGACTTCGTTGGCAACCACATCTTCACTGAGCGCACCCAGGGCAGGTTGGTCTAAAAAGCTATCCGAGCAAGCATATGTTAAAATCAGTACGGTGGGTGCTATTAACAGTAATCTTAGTTTTTTATTTATGGGTTTCATTTTTTTCATTTTTATTGAGACTGTTTAAAAAATAACGTTAACGCCCAAAAGGACCTGCTTTTGGTTTGGGTAGGCACCTTCGTCTATACCAAAGTTTACCGAACCGCCTGATATTTCGGGGTCAATTCCTGAATAGGAGGTAATTGTAAACGGATTTACCACTTGTGCATATAGCCTTAGTTTGCTAAGACTTATTTTTTCCAACAAATCGGAAGGAAAGGTATACCCGAGTTGAATTTGTTTGGCTCGCAAGTAAGAACCGTCTTCTACAAAATAGCTGTTGGGCACATCGGCAGTACTAAATGAACCTGTAGTTTCTTGAATAGCTACGGTAGCGTCTTGATTTTCAGGTGTCCAAGAATCATATAGGGCCGTTTTGCTCTTTGCTCCTGTAAAGGAACTATAGAAATCGTGCCACCATTTGACATTGTTCCATATATCATTGCCCTGTGATCCGTATATGAACATACTCAAGTCCCAATTTTTATATAGTAATTCAATGTTAAGACCGTATGTGAAGTCGGGGTTCGGGTCACCTATAAATGTACGGTCTTCAGCTGTTATCTGGTTATCGCCGTTTATGTCGGCATATCTAAAACGACCCACGGCAACATCTGGTTGATAGGTGGCATCTGAATTACCTGTGGCTATAACGGCTTGCTCGTTGGCAGCGTCTATTTCTTCTTGGGAGTTCCAGAAGCCTTCAATTTGATAACCAAAAAACTCGCTTACGGAGTGCCCTACTTGGTTTCTGATAATTGAGCTGCCGTTGAATCGTCTGCCTTCTAAATCGAAATAGTATACACCATCAGCGATTTTTTTGATCTCGTTGTTGTACGTGGTTAATGTGGCCGAGGTATTTAACTTCAGGTCTTCGGTTAGTTGAAAATAAGTCGATAGGTCTATATCGAGACCGTTGTTCGTCATCTTGCCCACGTTTACATAGGGCACGGTGGCGGTACCTACGGTAGCGGGTAGGTTGGGGTTGTAGAGTAGGTCTTCAACATTTTTTTCATAATAATCGACGGTAAGTTGCATTTTGCCGTTGAAGAGGCTGGCGTCCATACCGACATTAAAGTTGATGTTCTTCTCCCATTTGGCATCCGGATTTCCTATCCTAGTTTGTCCAAAACCTTCCGATATCGTGGAGTTGTCGCCGGTAATGGCGTAATAGCTGTTTAATTGGTTTCCGCCAAAGGTGGTAAATGAATTGGCGGAATCAACGTTGATCTGGTTACCTACTATGCCGTAGCCTCCCCTAATTTTTAAATCGTTCAGCCAATTTGATTCAGGAATAAATTCTTCATTAAAAATATTCCAGCCGGCACTTACTGCGGGGAACCAGCCGTATTGCTCATTTAAAAATTTCGAAGATCCATCCCGTCGAAGCGTTGCACTGAATAAGTACCTGTCGTCATAATTGTAATCGATACGGCTAATTATTGAGGAGAGTGCATCCGCGTATTTAAAGCTGTAATTCGTTTGTGTACCGGAACCAGTGTCCAAGGTTACGTAATCGGGGTCAAAAGAAAAGTAACTTTGCGTGGTTCCGCCTACTTCCCTTCCTTTGTTTTGGTAGGCCTCGGTGCCCAGTAAAACGGTTAGGTTGTGCTTGTCCCCAAATGTGTTTTGGTATTTAACGGTATTCGTCCATGTCCAATTAAAGTTAGTGGCCGCCCCTTCTGTATATTGGTTGACGGAAAGGTTTTCGGCATTCTCGTATTCGGGAAACTGAAAGGAATTGAAGCTGTTGGAATAATACTGACCTCCAAAACTGGTTCTAAACGTAAAATTTTTAAGAAAGTCGATTTCGGCAAAAATATTACCAAAAATTCGATTTGAGACTCCTCTGTTGTTTCTTAACCTGTCGGCCATGGCAACGGGGTTTTTTGCATTTCCCAGATCGGAGCCGAAAGAACCTGCATAGTTCCCTTTTATGTCGTAAACCGGGATGATAGGTTGTTCCCGCATGGCCATACCGATAACACTGCCTTCTGTCAATGCACTGATTTGTGGGTTTTCACGAATGGCTATACTCAAATTTTCACCAATCCGGATGTTCTCTGTTATGTTGTAAACAGAATTGGCACGAAGGGTGTAGCGTTTTAAATAGGTGTTGTTAATGCTGCCCTGTTGGTCAAAATAATTCAGGGAAAACAGGTAATTGCCTTGATCGTTTCCGTTGCTTACCGATAAATTGTGGCTGGTTATACTGGCCGGGCTGAAAATTTCTTGAAACCAATTGGTACCCTCTTTATTGGCTTCCACGATTCTGTAGAAGCTGTCCAAGTCACTTGGGTCGGTATAATAAGGGTTTACATAATACAGGGATTCGTCTACCGTTTGCGCTCCTACGGGTGCTATGTAATTGGGCAGAACGGGAGAGGATCCACTGCCGTACTGGGAATGGTTGATGGGGTCATCGGGATTCGTGTTTTTTAGGGCCATGAATGTTAATTCGGCCTGTTCTTGTGAATTTAGGATATCCCATGGATTTCCATTTTGGACAAGTTGGACTCCGTAATAGGAATCGTAGGTGACCTTCAGTTTTCCCGATCCTTTTTTGGTGGTGATTATTATAACTCCGTTTGCGGCCCTGGAACCGTAAATGGAAGCGGACGCCGCGTCTTTGAGTACTTGCATACTGTCAATGTCGTTCGGGTTGATGTCGTTAATGTTGTCGGTTGGTATTCCGTCAACTATGTATAATGGATTGTTGTTGCCGAAGGTGTTGGAGCCCCGAATTTTAATTTGCGGGGATTCACCTGGTTGTCCGCCGCCGGTTATGGTAACCCCTGAAACCCTACCTTGTAGCTGACTGGTCACCTGGCCCGAGGGTTGTTGGGCCATTTCATCCACCTTAACGACCGATACGGCACCGGTCAAGTCTTGTTTGCGTTGTGTGCCGTAACCCACGACAACGACTTCTTCCAAAGCGGCGGCGTCTTCTACCATGGTGACATTGACGGTGGTTTGCCCTGTCAATTTAATTTCTTGGTTTTTGAAACCGATATAGCTAAAAACCAAAATCGACCCCTCTTCCGCATTGAGGGTAAAATTACCGTCAAAATCCGTTTGGGTTCCTACAGTCGTTCCTTTGACGATTACATTGGCACCAGGCAAGGGAAGGCCAGAGGAGTCGACCACTGTTCCTGTTATGGTACTTTGGAAAATGCCCTTAATTTCATTAACTGTTTTAGGGCTTGGATTTGCGTTGGCAAAAGATCTTTGGAGACCTGCCCAAATAAGCATTGATAAAAGCCCGATTCCAAGCATGTTTGTCTTGATTTTGGGGCTTAACGAATGGTGTTTTCGCTTTTTGTCCATGATAAAATGTTGTTTGTTAGTTTTAAATTGTGAAATTCTTAGTTGTGGTTAGGACTACTAAGAAAATCAAAAATAAAAGTAGTAATTATTAAGAAATGCAAAAAAGAAATAAGTGGGTTTTCTTGTGTGGTCCATATGTACAACACCAGTGTATACAGGCTTTCAGGGAGGGTGTTGTGAGGGTGTTGAACAAGATATGGTGTTGATGTTCAGTGCGTTAATGTAGCTTTTGACCTACATTTTTGGAAGGGGGAAAATTCTAGGTTGCACGATGCTTTTAGGACAGTATTCTAAACCTTCGCACATTGGATCAAAACCAGGTCGTCCTCGTTCTGCCGTGTAAAAAATAGGTAATCGGAGCCTCCGTCCCTTATTCTGAATTTCTTTCGGAGTTGTGCGACGGTTTCAGGAAAGTTGCGTGTGGTAATGTTGGCTTTTTTGATTTGAAGCTCCTTTATCGCTTTTTTGTTATAAGGTATGACGGTGTTCACTTTAAAGGCCCTGCCGGGAAAATCAATGGGGGTCCCTGAGGTATACAGGTGGGTGTGCCGATGTAGTTTGGGTAAGTCCAGCCGTTGCGCCAGGGTTTTGAATGCACCGGACTTTAAAATGGCCGAATTGGGTTCGTATAGGTAGTTCTGCGCGTTTGAGTACTTGGGGGTGGCGACTTTCTCATCCTCCCGATTAAAATCGAACTGCTGTACCGTGGTCTTTGTGAAGTTGGTCGTTTTTATCGATATGTCTCCCTCGAATTCCCTTTCCATTACCCAGACCAACTCCTTTACATCGTTTTCAATGGCAACGATATGGATCTCCTTTACATGGTCCAGTTCGGTGAGTCCCATGGTAATGTCCAACAACGGGGCTGTTTTTAATAGTATTGTGGGCGCTTTTGAAAAAAGCAGGGAAAGGTGTTCCGTTACGTCGGGACTGCAATCCGATAGCCTAAAGACGCGTTGGTTCGATTCGCTTCTTCGCGAAGGGTCCAAATAAATACAGTCAAAAGTGGCCGAAGTGGTTTTGAGGAATTCGATTCCGTCCTGTGCTATGGCAGTGATGTTGTCTACGCCCAAGATTTGGAAGTTATGGGCCGCGATTTCGGAGAGTTCGGGGTTGGTTTCGCAATGGTGTACGCGGTCGTAATTTTTGCTAAAAAAGTAGCTGTCTACCCCGAAGCCCCCAGTGAGGTCGACCAACGATTTTCCCGTGGTAATCGAGGCCTTGTGCCGGGCCGTTGTTTCGGATGAGCTTTGTTCGATATGGAGCTTCCTGGGGTAGTAGATGCCCGGTGTCCGGAACCAAGTCGGTAGCTTTTTTTGACATTTTTTTCGCGACTCGAGCTGTTCGGCTAGCTCGCGGTTGCTAACGTCGTCGAATAGGGCCCCCTTTAACAATACTGACACGATGTCAGTATTGATTTTTTCTGTTATAAAATTTTGAACACCAGTATTTAATATGTTTTTATTCAAAGAATGGCTATAAGCTTTTTGTTAGGGATTTTACAACCTTGTATTCCGCTAAAAATTCCTTTAAAATGACCTTTATGGCCGTATATCCGGGTACGGCGACGATCATTCCGACCACCCCGAAGAGCAAGCCGGCGATGATGATGATCAGGAAGATTTCTAGGGGGTGCGATTTTACACTGTTCGAAAAAATAAAGGGCTGTGAAAAGAAATTGTCGACCAATTGGCCAATGGTCAAACCGATCAGAACATAGCCTGTTTTGGGCAGGATGACCGTGCTGAAATCCATGCCCAGATTGCTCGTCATGGTCAGTACGATCATGATGGCCCCACCGATAATCGGACCCACATAGGGAATGATGTTGAAAAGGGCGCACAAGAAGGCGATCACAATGGCGTTTTCAATGCCTACGATTAGCAAGGTTATGGTGTATATGACGAAGAGGATAAAAATTTGGAGCAGGAGGCCGACAAAGTAGCGCGACAGTAAACTATTGATTTTGTTGATGGAATTGATCGTACCCGTCTCCTTGTTTTTGGGGACAAAGGTCAAGATGCCCCTTTCAAAAAGTTTGCTGTCCTTCAGAAAGAAAAAAGAGATGAACAAAACCGAGAACAGGCCAATACTGGCCGAACTGAGTACGTTGACAAAGGAATTGAGGAAATTGGGTATAAAGCCTATGTCGAGCCGATCTACGATGGTTTCCTCAATATGGCTTTCTTGTATGATTTCACCGACTACATCGGGGGAAGCCCCTATAAAGTCCGTAATTTCTTGATATAGGGTGTCGAGGTTTTGTTGCAATTGGTCGATGTCCAACAACGACAGGTTTTTTCCTTGCTCCGAGATCAGGGGAACGAACAGGGCGATAATGCCGGCCAGTATGGCCACCATGAAGGCCATGGTGAGGATAACGGCCAAAGTGTTCGGCAATTTCAGCCGATCGCGTAAAAAGCGCACTATGGGCCGGCCGATCAGGGCGATTACCGCCGCAATGGCCAGATAGGCTATTACCGATTGTATTTGGTATAAAAAATAGAGCAGTAGGGCAATGCCCACTAAAATTCCTACAGCTCTTAAAATTCCTTGTGAAATGGTCTTAGCGGTCATAGTTTTTGTTTCTTATGGGGGGGTGGTGTCAAGGTCCGGTAATTGTATAAAGGGGAGTGTTTGGGCATGCTTTAGTTTTTAAAGGCATAGGCAATGATGTTGGCGCCCATCTGAAGGGCCTTTTTTCTGACCTCTTCGGGGTCGTTGTGTACGCTGGGGTCTTCCCATCCATCGCCCAGGTCACTTTCGGTCGTAAAGAGCAGTATTAGGCGGTTTTCGTGGAATATTCCCAAGGCTTGGGGCCTTTTCCCGTCGTGTTCGTGTATTTTCGGCAGTCCGTCCGGGAACTTGAACAGTTGGTTGAATATCGGGTGTTCGCGGTCCAATTCGACCAATTCCTTGTCGGGGAAGGCCTTTGTAAGGGCCTTCTTGAGGTAGGGTGCCATTCCGTAATTGTCATCGATATGCAAGAACCCGCCTGAGTAAAGGTAGGTTCGCAGGTTTTCGGCCTCCTCGTCCGAGAACACCACATTGCCGTGACCCGTCATATGCAAAAAAGGGTATTGAAAAATGCTGCTGCTTCCAACCTCGACGGTTTCCGGTTTTTCGTCGATGGTCGTCCCCGCGTTCTCGTTGCAGAACCTGATAAGGTTGGGAAGTGCGGTAGGATTGGCATACCAATCCCCGCCTCCCTTGTATTTGAGAACCGCAATTTCCTGGGCCGGTGCAGGTGCCAGGCAGTAGAGGTAGGCTATGATCAAAGAAATCGCATTTTTTGTCATGGGTGTACGAAAAATTGGCTCAATAGGTCAAATGTATGAATTATGTGGTTTATAAAAATAACTTCCGTTCATATTCCCTTGATCACACTGAGTGGCCGTCGGGCGTGTGTCGTGCTTCTGGAATAAGGGGGGCAAGTATGGTTTCCTTTTTGTAGCCTCTTGATTTCCGATAAGCCTTGGGGTATAGGGGCGGGTGCCAAAGCCGCGCACAAAAAAAATGCACTGGGGCCGATAAGGGGTGGGGCGAAACCTAACCGTTGTTGATCATGTTGACCGTTGTGCATGCGACCAAGGCCGCCGTTTCGGTACGCAGCCGGCTTTCGCCCAAGGATACGGGCAAAAAACCTTTGTCGTAGGCCGTTTGGATCTCGTGGTGGCTAAAGTCCCCTTCGGGACCGATAAGTATCGTGATATCCTTATCGGGGGCAACCCTGCGTTTAAGGTCCATCTTTTCGTCATCCTCGCAATGCGCGATAAACAGCAGTCCCTTATGTTCCTTTTTTAAAAAATCGTCAAGGCGAACGGGGTCGTTCAGTTGGGGCAGATAGGTACGCAGGCTTTGTTTCATGGCCGCTTGTATTACCTTCTCCAGGCGTTCTTTCTTAACGGTCTTGCGTTCCGAATGCTCGCAGAAAATGGGGGTGATTTCGTTAACCCCTATTTCGGTGGCCTTTTCGAGAAACCATTCGTACCGGTCGTTGGTCTTTGTCGGTGCGACGGCCATGTGGAACCAATGCATCTTTTGGTGCTTTTTCTTGCAGGAGACCACCTGCGCCTTACAGCGTTTGGGCTCGGCCGATATGATCTCGGTCTCGAAAAGATGGCCCTTGCCGTTGGTGACCATCAGTCGGTCGCCCTCTTTTTTTCGAAGTACGCGCACGATGTGTTTGCTTTCTTCCTCGGGGAAGGTAAACAGTGTGACACTTTGGTCGAGTTGGGGGTGGTAGAAAAGCTGCATAGGTCTAAGTTGATCGTAAAAGTGAATTGTTGGGCGATGGTTGTCGCAAAGGTGGACATGCCGATCAGCCTTTGTCGTCCAGCACGTAACGGGCCTTGGCGCTGACCGCTTGATCGGTAAAAGCGTTTTGTTCGTACTTCAAATATCCTACAATACCGATCATGGCGGCATTGTCGGTGCAATATTCAAACTTGGGTATATAGGTCTTCCATCCCCACTTGCGCTCCCCGGCCTTTAAGCTGTTTCGAATTTCCGAATTTGCAGAAACCCCGCCACCGATGGCAATTCTCTTGATTCCAGTCTGCTTTACCGCTTTTTTTAGCTTGTCCATCAAAATCCCCACGATGGTGCTTTGTATGGAGGCGCATATGTCGGCTAGGTTTTCTTCTATGAAGTCGGGGTTTTTGGCGGTTTCCCTTTGAATAAAATAGAGAATGCTGGTTTTGAGTCCGCTAAAGCTGAAATTCAGGCCTTCGACCTTCGGTTTGGGAAAGGGAAAGGCCTTCGGGTTCCCGTTTTTGGCGTACTTGTCGATCAAAGGCCCCCCAGGGTAGGGCAGGCCGAGAATTTTGGCGCTCTTGTCAAAGGCCTCGCCAACGGCATCGTCCAAAGTCTCCCCTAATATTTCCATGTCAAAATAATCCTTTACCAGGACAATTTGGGTGTGGCCCCCGCTAATGGTCATGGCCAAGAAGGGGAACTCGGGCGACCCATCGCCCTGCCCCTCTATAAAGTGGGCCAAAATATGTGCCTGCATGTGGTTGACCTCTATTAGGGGGACGTTCAACCCTAGGGCCAGGGATTTGGCGAACGAAGTGCCTACAAGTAAGGATCCCATTAATCCCGGTCCCCTCGTAAAAGCTATGGCCGATATAAGTTTTTTATCGATATTTGCCTTGTTCAAGGCTTGGTGCACCACGGGAACAATATTTTGTTGATGTGCCCGTGAGGCAAGTTCGGGCACGACGCCCCCGTATTCCTCATGAATTTGTTGCGTAGCGGTGATATTGCTCAACACCTTTTTGTTTTGCAATACGGCCGCGGAGGTATCGTCACATGAAGATTCTATGGCAAGAATATAAATAGTTTCTTTTTGCACCTAGTTTGGAATAAAAGTTGAATGCGCAAAGGTAAAACATATTGGGCCTATCAAAAAACTGAGAAAAATACTGGTTAGAACCGTTCTGGTGCTTTTGCTGATCTGTGTTCTGGGCACATTGGTCCTTTCCTTGCCCTTTGTCCAAACCCGTTTTGCCACCTATGCGACCGATACCATAAACAAGGAGTTCGGGACCAACATCAATATCGATAGGCTGCGTGTTTCCTTGATCTCTTGGAATACCGATCTAGAGGGGATCTATATCGAGGATTACCAAAAGGATACGCTTTTCTACGTCGATAGGCTCACCACCTCCGTGCTCAGCATACGCAATTTGGTCAATGGAAGGTTGGAGTTTGGGGATATCGATATAGACAAGCTCGATTTTAAGCTCAAGACCTATCGCGACAACAAGAATACCAACCTGGAGGTGTTTATCGATAAACTCGATGATGGGCAGCCCCGAAAACCCGGTACCCCCCCTTTCTTTTTCTCTTCTTCGGGCATAACGGTGACCCATAGTAGGTTTCGGCTTCTGGACGAGAACCGGGAGACTCCCGAAATGCTGAATTTCAAAAACTTGAATATCGAGGCCAGCGATTTTGAGATTTTGGGTCCCGAGGTGGCTACCTCGATCAACGAAATGTCCTTTGAAAGTCAACGGGGCATAAACGTAGAGCAGTTGGCCACCAGGTTCAAATACACCAAACAGCGAATGGGCTTCGATTCCTTGCTTATTCGTACAAAGGGATCGCGCTTAAAGGGAAATTTGGTTTTCAACTACGAACGCGAACATTTTGCCGATTTTTTGAACAAGGTAAAGCTGACGGCAGAATTTGACGAATCTACCCTTGCCTTTGATGAAATCAATATGTTGTACGATCAGTTCGGCAAGGGCAAGGAGGTTAATTTTACCACCAAGGTAACGGGCGTTCTCAATGACTTGAATGCCGAAGGGCTCTTTCTGCAATCGGACAATACCGGTATCCGGGGCGACTTTAATTTTAAGAACCTTTTTAGCCGATCCGAGGCCTTCGCCCTTTTTGCCAACATGAAGAACGTTACCTCGAGTTACTACGAACTGCGTTCGCTGATGCCCAATATCCTGGGTAAGTCCTTGCCCTCTTCCTTCCAGAAGCTGGGCCAATTTACCATACGGGGAGATGCCATTGTCACGGAGACCTCGATCAATGCCAAGGTAAACCTCAATACGGCCATCGGTAGCAGTTACGCAGATCTGGTGCTGACCAATATCAACAATATCGACAATGCCACTTACGAGGGGTTTGTGTCGCTGATCGATTTTGACCTGGGCGACTTTGTCGAGAACAAGCAGTTGGGAAAGACCAGTTTGGATTTCAATGTTGAAGGCGAGGGTTTTGTCCAGGAAACCTTGAATACCGAGGTAATCGGTGAGGTATACTCGGTTACCTTCAACGGCTACGAATACAACAACCTAAAGGTGTCCGGTATCTTGAAGGAGCAACTCTTTGATGGTACCTTGGTAAGCAACGACGAAAACCTAAAGTTCAATTTTAAGGGCTTGGCCGACTTTGGGGAAAACCGGAACGATTTCAACTTTATCGCCTCGGTAGACTACGCCGATCTAAGGAAGTTGAATTTTATTAACGATAGTGTTTCCATTTTTAAGGGTAACGTAAACATGGATGTTACCGGAAACTCCCTGGACAACCTGGTGGGCGATATCAAGTTTACCAAGACCATATTCGAAAATAAGAACGACACCTATTATTTCGAGGATTTTAAGGTCTCTTCGAGCTTTGAGAACGATTCGACCCGCATTATCGATATTAATTCGCCCGATATCATTACGGGATATATGAAGGGTAACTTTAAGGTCAAGGAATTGGGTAAGTTGGTCCAGAACTCATTGGGAAGCATTTATACCAATTATCGCCCCTTTGATATTTCACCGGGGCAGACCCTGGCTTTCAACTTTAAGATTTACAACAAGATCGTGGATGTGTTCTTCCCTGAGGTCAAATTCGACCCCAATACCTTTATTCGAGGCAATATCGTGTCCGACGAGGGCGACTTTAAGTTGAATTTCAAATCGCCGAGTATTGTGGCCTTTGGTAACGAGGCCGATAGTATAGATGTGAAGATCGACAACAAAAACCCGCTTTTCAACACCTATATTTCGGTGAGCGACCTGAAGACCAATTATTACGATGTCCACGATTTCAGGCTTATCAATACCACCTTAAAGGATACCCTGTTCTTCCGTACGGAGTTTAAAGGGGGGAGCAACTTCAACGATAGCTACAACCTTAACTTCTACCATACGTTTAACAAAGACAATAAATCGGTCATAGGCCTGAAGACTTCCGATGTCAATTTCAAGGGGAATACCTGGGTGTTGAACAAGGAGGGCGATAACAAGAACAAGGTTATCGTCAACCGAACGCTCGATAGTATCAATATTCAGGAAATCGTGATGAACAATAACGAGGAAGAGCAGATACGCCTACGGGGAGAGCTGGCCGATTCTACCTATAAAGACCTTCAGTTGCAGTTTAAGATCGTTTCGCTTAACAAGATTACCCCGGCCATCGATAGCCTTAGGCTGGGGGGCGAGGTCAACGGAACCCTAAATATACTGCAGAAAGACAATGTATACCTGCCTTCATCGAATCTGGGGGTCGACGACTTCTCTGTCAATGGCATACGCCTCGGCGATTTGGCCTTGGGGATCGTAGGCAACAAAGACCTGACCGATTTCGTGGTCAACTCCCAAATTGTGGACAACGGTCGTGAAAAGTTGGGGATAGTCGGCAATATTCTCAATAGGTCCGAGGTGCCCGAAGCCAAATTACTGGTCAATTTCGATGGGTTCGACCTCGAACCCTTTGCTCCTCTGGGCGAGGATATCATAAGTAACATTCGGGGCGATGTGAGTGGTAACGCGCGTATCGACGGACCGGTCGACAACCCCCGCTTCAGTGGGATCCTCACCCTCGATAACGCGGGCTTGGGGATACCTTATCTGAACGTAGACTATGCCTTTGCCCAAAATTCACGCGTAAACCTTACCGGGCAGACCTTTGATTTTGATCAGATTAAGATTACCGATGTCGACAAGAAGACCAAGGCCGTATTGGACGGTACCATCACCCATTCCTTTTTTGACAATTGGCGGCTTGATTTAAATGTCGATACAAAAAACGATAGGTTGTTGATCCTCAATACCGATTTTGAGGAAGAGGTGTTGTATTACGGTACGGGCTTTTTAAAGGGCAAGGGCAGGATTTTCGGCCCTACCAGGGCCTTGAACATCAAGGTGGAAGGAAGTACGGCCAAAGGGACCTCCCTTAAGATACCCCTTAGCGACGTGGCCTCCATCGGAGACTATTCGTTTATCAACTTTGTCGAGAAGAACGGGTACGATACCGTAGAGGAAACCAGGGTTATCGACGAGTTCCAAGGTTTGGAGCTTGCCTTCGACCTCGACGTGACGCCCGATGCCGAGGTTGAGATAGTGACCGATACGAAAACAGGTAGTTCCTTAAAGGGAAGCGGTGTGGGCATTCTTTTGATACGCATCAATACCCGTGGGGCTTTTGAGATGTACGGCGACTTTGTTGTGGTCAATGGGCAATACAATTATAAGTTCGGGGGCGTGATCAATAAGACCTTCAAGGTAAAGCCTGGGGGTACGATCGTATGGGATCGCGAACCCTTAAAGGCGACCTTGGACCTCGAGGCGGTCTATTCCTTAAATGCCAATCCGGCCCCGCTTCTCGATAATCCGGGGTATACAAGTAGAATTCCTACGGAGGTGGTCATCAAGTTGACCAATGAGCTCGAAAGTCCCGACATCGAATTTAACATCGATTTTCCGGGTACCAATAGCATCATTCAGTCCGAATTGGAATACCGTCTTCAAGATCCTACGGTAGAGGAGCAGAATGCCCTGTTCTTGTTGGCCCAAGGGTCTTTTGTAAATGACCAGACGGGAATCAACCAGCAGGCCGTAACGGGCAATTTGCTGCAATCGGCTTCCGGACTGCTGAACCAGGTATTGGGGGAGAACGACAAGTTCAATCTGGGCCTCTCTTACGAACAGGGGGTTCTCGACAGCAGCGCCGATTTTCAGACGGAAAACAGGATTGGTGTTACGGTATCCACCCAGATCAGCGACCGCCTTCTCTTTAACGGTAAGGTAGGGGTGCCCGTCGGGGGTACTACCGAGACGGTCGTCGCAGGTAATTTTGAAATTCAATTGCTTTTGAACGAAGAAGGTACGCTCAGTGCCAAGTTTTTCAATAGGGAGAACGAGATACAGGAGTATTTGGCCGACAGGCTGGGCTATACCCAGGGGGTAGGTCTGCAATACGAGGTCGATTTCGACAGCTTCCGTGAGCTTTTTAGGAGCCTGCTCAGCAAGGAAAGGAAGAAAACGCCCAAGAAAGACATTCCCGTTCCCAATGCCGTTCCTACCGCTGTTATGGGCAGGGACAGTCTGCTTCGTTTCTATCCCAAGGAAAAAAGCCTGCGGTAAGTTTCGGCCCTTTTGAACGACCAATTTGCGGGCCTTTGCCCTCGATTCTTCCCTTTGGCACGTGCAAAGTGCTAAGGGTTAGGCGTTTTTGGTTTGATGGGGGGCGGTGATTGCCGAACGTCTTCTTGCCAGAATCGGTTTTGAATGGTTTTGTAACAATCTTTGATGTAAATTTGACGCCTATCCGGCTACATTTTTGAAATAAGTTTGTTAATATTGCAACTTAGTTTTTTTCAATGGTTTCAGAGATAAAGAAGATAGGTGTTTTGACATCTGGAGGCGATTCTCCGGGGATGAACGCAGCCATTCGGTCGGTCGTTCGAACTTGTGCCTATATGAAGGTAGATTGCGTTGGAATCTACAGAGGCTACCAAGGCATGATAGAGGGCGACTTCAAGCCCATGGATGCTCGAAGTGTAAACAACATTATTAATAAGGGGGGGACGATATTGAAATCGGCCCGATGCGACGATTTTAGGACCCCCGAGGGTAGAAAGAAAGCCTACGACCAGTTGAGGGCCGAAGGTGTCGATGCCTTTGTGGTAATCGGGGGCGATGGAAGTTTTACGGGGGCCATGGTCTTCAATCAGGAGTATAACTTTCCCATCATTGGCATTCCCGGTACCATAGACAACGATATTTTCGGAACTTCCAATACGGTCGGTTACGATACGGCCATGAACACGGTCGTAGAGGCAATCGATAAGATCAGGGATACGGCCAGTTCCCATAACCGACTATTCTTCGTCGAGGTCATGGGCAGGGATGTAGGGCATATAGCCCTGAACACCGGTGTAGGTGCCGGGGCCGAGGAAATATTGATTCCCGAGGAAAACCGGGGCTTGGAGCGACTTCTGGAGTCGTTGAAACGAAGTAAAAAGTCTGGAAAATCATCGAGTATCGTCGTGGTGGCCGAAGGCGATAAAACGGGTAAAAGCGTTTTTGAGCTCAAGGAATACGTAGAGAAACACCTGCCGATCTACGATGTAAGGGTTTCCGTATTGGGCCATATGCAGCGTGGCGGGGCGCCCTCGTGCTACGATAGGGTGTTGGCCAGTAGAATGGGGGTCAAGGCCGTGGAGAGCCTGCTTGAGGGCCAGTCGAATTTTATGGTGGGCGTTCAGAACAACAAGATAATACTCACCCCGATCAGCAAGGCGATAAAGGGGCATACAAAGATAGATAAGGAGCTCATTAGGGTTTCTGAAATAATGACAACGTAATTATAATTCTAAAAACAAGAACACATGTCAAATTTAAAAATAGGAATTAACGGATTCGGTCGAATCGGAAGATTGGTCTTCAGGGAAACGGTTAGAAGGGAAGGAGTCGATGTTGTAGCCATTAACGATCTGTTGGATGTTGAACACCTTGCATACCTTTTAAAATACGATTCGGTACACGGAAAATTCGAGGGTACCGTTGAAGTTAAGGACGGTCATCTTGTTGTCAACGGAAAAACAGTAAGGATTACCGCCGAGCGTGATCCCAAGAATATCCAGTGGGATGCCGTAGGGGTCGAAATAGTGGCCGAATGTACCGGTATCTTTACCACCTTGGAAACTGCACAATACCACATCGACGGCGGTGCGAAAAAAGTGGTTATCTCCGCGCCATCCAAAGATGCGCCGATGTTCGTCATGGGGGTCAACCACAAAGAAGTGAAGGCTTCCGACACCATAGTCTCCAACGCATCCTGTACCACGAACTGCTTGGCTCCCTTGGCCAAGGTACTTCACGACAACTTCGGTATCGAGGAGGCCTTGATGACCACGGTTCACGCCACTACCGCTACGCAAATGACCGTGGACGGACCGTCTAAAAAAGACTGGAGGGGCGGTAGAAGTGCCATGTTGAACATTATACCCGCATCCACTGGTGCGGCTAAGGCCGTTACCAAGGTAATTCCCGCTTTGGAAGGAAAACTTACCGGTATGGCGTTCAGGGTACCCACAGCCGATGTTTCCGTTGTCGATTTGACGGTGAAATTGGAAAAGGATACCTCTTACGAAGAGATCAAAAAGGTATTCAAGGCGGCTTCGGAAGGTGAATTGAAAGGCGTATTGGGCTACACCGAAGAAGCCCTCGTGTCACAAGACTTCGTCAGCGACAAGCGTACAAGTATCTTTGACGCCGGCGCGGGAATCGAGTTGAACTCAAGGTTCTTTAAACTAATTAGCTGGTACGACAACGAGGCAGGTTTTTCCAATAAAATGGTAGATTTGGCCCAGCACGTTGCTAGTTTGTAATTTTTTTAAAGTATTGTTATATGTAATCCTGAAAATGGGCGGAATTTGCTTATTTTCAGGATTCTTTTTTAAACGGAATATATGATTTTAATTGTTGACAGTGGCGCCACCAAATCGGATTGGATTGCCCTTGATGAGAACGGGGAACAGTTGTTTCTGACCCAGACCCTGGGCTTGAGTCCGGAAGTTCTTACCCGGGAGGTTATTGAAGACCGATTGGCCAATAATTTTGAGCTTTCTAAAAACAGAAAGAACGTATCGCGTTTGCATTTCTATGGGGCCGGTTGCGGTACCGATAGGATGAAGGTGTTTCTAAAGAATATTTTTAAGGATTTTTTCCCCAATGCCGTGGCCGATGTCAAGGAAGATACCTATGCGGCCATCTTTTCCACAACGAAGATCGGACACCAGGGCATAGTGTGTATTCTGGGTACGGGTTCGAACTGTAGCTATTACGATGGGCACCAGTTGATCCAGAAAGTGACTTCCTTGGGCTATATTCCCATGGACGACGGTAGCGGAAATTTCTTCGGTAGAAAACTGATCCGGGATTACTATTTTCATAAGATACCCCAAGATTTGGCCATCAAGTTCGCCAAGGAGTATGATCTTGACCCGGACGTCATCAAGGAAAACCTGTACAAACAACCCAACCCGAACACGTATTTGGCCACCTTTGCCCGTTTCTTGATAGAGAACAAGGAGCACCCTTATTGTAAAGGGGTAATTGACAAGGGCTTTCAGCAGTTTGTCAATAACTACATCATGCAGTTCGAATTGGCGACCAAGGTGCCGATCAATTTTGTCGGCAGTATCGCCCATTACCTAAAGGATGAGTTGATTACCGTTCTTGAGCGCAACGACCTTATCGTTGGCGTTATTCGTCAAAGGCCCATCGAAGGTTTGATGGAGTTCCATAGGGAGACGATATAAAAATGGTATCGTGCTTATATGATAAAAAAAAGGCCCCTTTTCGAGGGCCTTTTTTTGTGGGATGTCAAAGGGATGCGGCCTATTTTACCGCTATCATTGAAATTTCTACATTTACGAATTTGGGCAGGTTGGCCACCTCGACGGTTTCCCTTGCGGGGGCCGTGTCGGTATCGAAATACGAGGCGTACACCTCGTTCACTTGCGGAAACTGGTTCATATCGCTTAGAAAGATGCTGCTTTTTACCACATTGTCGAAGCTCATTTCCGCTTCGGCAAGAATGGCCTTGAGGTTCTCCATCGATTGCCGGGTTTCGGCCTTGATGTCGTTTTGAACCAATTCCCCTGTGGCGGGATCGATGGGGATCTGTCCTGAAATATACAGGGTGTCCTTACTTAAGACGGCTTGGTTGTAAGGTCCTATCGGGGCCGGGGCCTTGGAGGTATTGATAATCTTTTTCATATTGTGTGGTTTTGTCTTTATATAATATAATGGGTGTTGAACGTTTATCCGGTATCGGGGGCAATGGGCAATAAACCCAAGTGCTTTTTTTAGTTCTGGCTTCGGTTTTCCCACTTCAGGTCGCTCAAAATGGAACTCTTTATCCCGATAAAGAAATACCAGCGGGTATAGGTTCCGAAGGGTGTCCAGTTAAAGTTCATCCTAAAGCTTTTCAGGTCGCGTTCAAAACGCAGCTGGGTAAGGGTAAATCCCTTGTTTTTAAAGTCGTAGCCCGAAGATCCCCCCACCTTCCAACGGGGCGAGAGCTCGATATCTCCCGAAAACATGAGGGAGTGGCTGCTGAACTCGTTTTGCCGGGCCGAATTTAGGTAGCTTGCCGAGTAGGCCAATCTGAAATTCCAGGGTATTTTGGTGGCATAGGGCGGGTTTTCTATGTCTTCGTCCCCATCGCGTTCGTCGTATTCGTCCTCCCCGGGCCGGTTGTTGTAGTAGTTGTCCGACCTGCCGAAAAGGTCGTCGTCGCGACCGCCACTTTGGGCGACGTAATCGTAGGCACCGGGCTCGTCCTTTTTCTCTTCCTCTTTAGAATCCTTCTTGCCAAAGGTTTTGCTGTCGATCGAGTAGCCGACGTTAATATTGGCACGGGTCAATCGAAACAGGCTTCCTCCGTTGTCTATGTTGAACTTGTCGATTCGTGTCCCGTTGTTGTCAATGGCGTAGGGGTCGAGTCCGGCCGAAAAGTTGATCGACATTTTGTTGTTCAGGATGTTGGTTCCCCCATTGATGCTCAGCGGACTGAGTTTTAGGGAATCCGATTCGAAATTGTAGCCGGTCGAGATGTTGAAGTTGTTGAGAATGGAGATTTTCTTGGGCTCCATGGCCGTCGAGTCTTTGTCCCTTACCTTGGCTTCGAGGGTGTTGGCCAATGAAAAGCTCAGGCTGTTCGATTTGCCCAGGCTCGGTGCCCCGTTGAGGGTTCCCTGAAAACGGCTGTACTGAACCACTTCGCCAGTGTCGTTATTGAGGTATTCGTCGTAAAATTGATCAAATGACGGGGCATAGCCATAGCTCAACGATGGGCGCATGACGTGTCGAATGGCCTGTATTTTTTTGTCTTCCCCGAAATTGAACGTTCCGTACACCGTGGTACCTACACTGGCACTTAGGTTGTACTTATTGTACCGGTCGAACCCTTTTATGGTATCGCGGACCACCTCTCCCTGGGCGCCATCTTCCCCTAGTTCGTAGCGTTGGCGGTAGGTTTCCAAAGTCCATACGTCCTCATAGCTGCCCCCAAGGCTAACGCTAAAAAATTTGGCCACCTTAAAGTTGGTGCTTATCGGAATGGTGTGTTTGGCACCCACTTGCGCCTCGTCGAACATGGCTGCCGTCATAAAATTGGCGTCGTTCGTCTCGAGCTGGTTTCGGGCGTTTACATTATACTGAAAGTTGATGTTCTGCAAGGCTCCCTTTTTAACGCCGTCGTTTTTTGCCAAGGGGTAAATACGCTCTACGCTGGCCTGAAAGGTAGGCAGGGTCATTTGGATGTTGTTTTCGTCCGGATTTTCCCTGTAGTAGGCACTCGTGTTTTGCGAGTGCGTGGCCGTTAAGCTCATATTGACCGATGGATAGCTCGGAAAGGTCTTCGAGTACGAAATGGAAGACGACAAGGTGTTGTTCTGTGTCAGGGGAAGGTTGACCTGGTTGAGGGAGTTCTGGTAATACGAACTGCTTCCCAGGTTGACCGAGGCCGAAAATTGCGAATTCGGACTGGCCTTGGTGTCTTGGGAGTGCGATATCTGTAGGTTCCAGACCTTGCTGTTGCTGTAGTCGTCAAACCCTTTTTGGCTCGATACCAAATTTTCGTACCTGAAGTTGATGTTGCCCCTGTACTTGTATCTTTTGGTGTACACGGTCGTGGTTCGAAACCCATAGCTTCCGTTGGTGTAAAAATCCCCGGTAAGGGTGAGGTCGGCATAATCGCTGAAGGGCAGGTAGTAGCCCCCGTTCTGCAAAAAATAGCCGCGATCGGGATCGTTTCCGAAGGTAGGCATCATCAATCCTGCCGTTCGGCCGACCGTCAACGGGAAATAGGCGAAGGGCAGTGCTACCGGGGTGGGAACATCGGCGATGTACAAGTTGCTGAAGCCCGCGATAACTTTCTTCTTGGGTACGAACTTGGCCTTGCGCACCCGTATGTAGTAATCGGGGTTCACCGTATCCGTTGAGGTGGTGATCTTGGCTTCGCTCATAAAATAGACCGAATCGTTCTCCTTTTTTGTAGTCTCGGCATACACTTTCATGGCATCGCTTCCCAGCTGGCCCAATCCGGCCTGCTGTTCGGTGCGCGAATTGAAGATGAGGGCCTTTTCGGTATCGAAGTTAAAACGTATGCTATCGGGCCGAACCTCGTTTTCCCCTTGTTTGAAGTAGGGCAATTGCGTATAGTTGCCCAAAGAATCCTTTATACGCCCGGCATACACTTCGTTCTTTACGTAATCCATAACGATGATACCGGCTTTAAGCTCCGTATCCTGATAGTAGATCTCCGCTTCGTTATAGAGGTAGATTTTCTGGTCTTTTTGGCTCAGCTTGACATAATCCTTGGCCTTGTATTTGATCTTGTCAAGCAATAGGCTTGGCTTTTTTCGTATCGAATCTTTCGCCGTGGAGTCGTTTTTGACGGTGTCGTTGGTCTTTCCGAGAAAGAGGGGAGCGACAATGGTGTCGCCCTCTGCCTTCACGGGCAGGGCAATAATGCCGTCTTCTTGGGCAGAGACCGAAAGAGCGCCGACCAATAGCAATGCCAGTAAAAGAAAAAGCTGTTTGTTTGATTGCAAGGCTATATATCCTATTTTTGTAAGCGTTTGGCTTGGCTTTCGGAGGTCAAACTTACATATATTTTTTCTTCCCCTGATAGGGTGTTACCATAAATTTAACCATAATGAAAGTATTGAAATACAGTGTAAACGTGCGTGCAATCAAGTTTTTCTTGCTTCTTGCAGTAACATTTACATCACCATTATTGGCTTTTTGCAAAAGTACTCATACATTTCAAAATGACGATGATAAATTTGTCGTAGTTCTTGATGCTGGCCATGGTGGACATGATCCCGGGAATCTCGGTAACGGCTATCTTGAAAAAAATATCGCCCTCAACATCGTCCTAAAGGCGGGTGAAATTTTGGAGAAAGACCCCAACATCAAAGTGGTTTACACGCGAAAGGACGATACTTTCGTCGATCTATACGTGAGGGGGCAGATCGCCAACAAGGCCAATGCCGATGTCTTTGTTTCGGTCCATTGCGATTCCCATACCTCCAATGCCCACGGGGCCGGTACTTTTGTCCTGGGCCTTCATGCCAACAAGCAAAACTTTGAGGTGGCCAAAAAGGAGAACTCCGTAATTTACTTGGAGGATAATTACCAAAAGCGCTATGCGGACTACGACATCAATTCGCCCGAGTCGGTCATCGGCCTTACCATTATGCAAGAAGAGTTCCTCGATAACAGCATAGCCTTGGCCAAGGCCATTCAGGATAATTTTTCAAACAAACTCAAACGAACCGACCGAAAGGTAAAGCAGGCCGGGTTTATCGTATTGCACCAGACCGTGATGCCGAGCGTACTGGTCGAAACCGGTTTTTTGACCAATAAGCAGGAAGGGGCCTACCTGAATTCCAAAAAGGGACAGTCCGAAATGGGTACGGCCATTGCCGAGGCCATAGCGACCTATAGGGATATGATGCAGGCCAATAGGGCCGACTTCGCTACGAATCGGATAACGGATGTTCCCGACCCCGAGCCGGCCGTGGCCGAAAAACCGATAGTCGAAAAAGCCGAGGAAGAAGAGGAAGTTGCGGAGAAAAAGGAAGTGGTAAAGGCCGATCCCGATTCCCGACCCATTGGGAAGACCGAGGATTTGCTCGCATCGAACGAGCCCGAAACACCTCTGTCGGCCCCGGGTAAGGCCGAAAAGGGGGCCTCGGAAATTATAGAAGAGGCCCGGCGGAACACCGATCAGGAGGCAAAAACGGCGGGGACCCGTACGACGGTCGAAAAGGATGGGCCCGAGACCGGGGTAAAACCGGCCCCCGACAAAAAAGAAACCAAGGCGAATATTATCTATAAGGTCCAGATTATGGCCAGTGCCAAGAACCTCCCTTTGCGGCCCGAATCGTTCAACGGATTGAACCGGGTGGCAAAAGAACCCTATAAAAACCTGTACCGCTATGTTTATGGAAGTACCCCGTCTTTGGAAGAGGCAAAAATGTTGAAATCGAATGCCGACCTAAAGGGGTATACCTCGTCGTACATCGTGGCATATAAAAATGGAGAGCGCATTCCTTTCAAGGAAAGCTTAAAATAGGTTTGGAAAAGATAAATAATAACCTTCCATATTTTATTTCTAATTTTGTTAGGGACCTTTGGATTTTAAATAGGCTCCATTAACCCCAAAAATTATTCTTTTGAAACTATCTAGGGAAATCAAAACAGGTATCATCGTCATCGGAGGCATTCTGTTGTTTATTTTAGGTTTTAGCTATTTGAAATCTTCACCTTTGTTCGAAAGCGGCAAAACCCTGTATGCGGTGTATAAGGATGTTGGGGGGCTGCAGGTAGGCACTCCGGTAACCATTAACGGGTTCACGGTAGGTAACGTTACCGATATCGGTTTTAAGGACAGCGAAGGCAGCCTTTTGGTGACGCTCTTTGTAAAGAGCGACTTCGATTTTTCGAAGCAAAGCCATGCCGAGCTGTACGATACGGGTATCATCGGGGGCAAGGGCATACAGATCAAGCCCGTATTCGACGGTTCGCCCATGGCAAAATCGGGGGATACATTGCCCAGCCAAACGCAACCCGGCCTCACCCAATTGGTCCAAAAACAACTTGCCCCCTTACAGCGTAAGGTAGAGGGGGCCATGACCAACGCGGATACCCTCTTGCGAAACGTAAACGACGTTCTCGACGAAAATGCCAGAAGAGATCTGCGGGAAACGCTGAGCGGCCTGAACAATACGGTGGCCAGTTTTCAGAAAAGCGCCGAGGTCCTCAATAGAATTTTGAGCAACAACGAAAGTAAATTGGAAGGCTCCCTCAAGAACTTTGAGGAATTGACGGCCAATTTCACCCAACTTTCCGATTCGTTGAACAATGCCGGTCTGGGCCGAACCTTGGCCAACCTAGAGGCCACCATGACCAACCTGAACACCCTGATGGCCAGGATCGAAAAGGGAGAGGGTACCTTGGGCAAGCTGATGAACGACGAAGAACTGTATGTAAACCTGAACAATGCCTCCCGGGAGCTTGACCTTTTGCTCCAAGATTTTCGCCTAAACCCCAAACGCTATGTAAACGTATCGGTTTTCGGAAAAAAGCAAAAAGAGTACGAGCTTCCCGAAGAAGACCCGGCAGCCAGACCTAACATAGAAAATCAATAATGGAATACCTACCGAACATCGTATTTGCCATAATTCTATTCGCGGGTATCGGATACTTCGCTAGAAACGTAAACAGACTGAGAAGGAACATTAAGTTGGGAAGGGACGTCGATGTCTCCGACAACACGTCGCTCCGATGGAAAAACATGGCCCGGATCGCCCTCGGCCAGACCAAAATGGTGGTAAGGCCCATTGCCGGCCTGCTCCATATAATCGTTTATGCGGGCTTTATAATCATCAATATCGAAGTGCTGGAAATAATTATCGACGGCCTTTTGGGAACACACCGGGTCTTTGGGTCGCTGGGAACCCTTTACGACGTTCTTATCGCCGCCTTCGAGGTCTTGGCCCTACTTGTAATTGTTTCGGTTACCATCTTCTGGGTACGAAGAAATATCTTGCGCCTACGGAGGTTCGTAAAACCCGAAATGAAGGGCTGGCCCAAAAAGGATGGAAACATGATCCTTTATATCGAGTTTGTCTTGATGGTTCTGTTCCTGACCATGAACGGTGCCGATTACCAGTTGCAACAACTGGGGGCTGATCACTATACCCAGGCAGGTGCCTTTCCCGTAAGTCAGTATATAGCCCCCTTGTTCGAAGGTATGTCGATTTCTTCCTTGGTCGTGATCGAGCGGACCGCATGGTGGCTGCACATAGCCGGTATTTTATTCTTTTTGAACTACTTGTATTATTCGAAGCATTTGCATATTCTCCTTGCATTTCCCAATACCTACTACGGAAGGACCAAGCCCAAGGGCCAGTTTAAGAACCTCGATGCGGTTACCGAAGAGGTGAAACTGATGCTCGACCCGTCGGCAGACCCCTTTGCGGCCCCGGCCGAAGATGCCGCTGAACCCGAAAAGTTTGGCGCCTCCGATGTAATGGACCTGACTTGGGTGCAATTGTTGAATGCCTACACCTGCACCGAATGCGGACGGTGTACCGATGAGTGCCCGGCCAACCAGACCGGGAAAAAGCTTTCCCCCAGAAAGATCATGATGGATACCCGAGACAGGCTCGAGCAAGTAGGAAAGAACATAGAGGCCAATAAGGGTAAATTTGTTGAAGACAACAACCAGTTGCTCGACAACTATATCACCCGTGAGGAATTATGGGCCTGTACGACCTGCAACGCCTGTGTTCAGGCATGTCCCGTTAGTATCGACCCCTTGTCCATCATTATGGATATGCGCCAATACCTGGTCATGGAACAGTCGGCGGCCCCGACCGACCTGAACAATATGATGGGCAATATAGAAAACAATGGCGCCCCATGGCCATTTAACCAAATGGACAGGTTGAACTGGGCCAATGAAGAGTAGAAAGATTACTTTCTGCCCATAGCAAAAGTTATTAAATACCTATTAAATCGAATTTTGAATGGCAAACGAACTGAAAGTTCCGACAATGGCAGAGCTCTCCGCCGCAGGTAAAAGTCCTGAAGTCTTGTTTTGGGTAGGCTGCGCGGGTAGTTTTGACGATAGGGCCAAGAAGATAACCAAGGCCTTTGTTCAACTCCTTACCAAGGCCAAGGTCCCATTCGCCGTGTTGGGCACCGAAGAAAGTTGTACCGGGGACCCGGCGAAACGGGCGGGCAACGAATTTCTCTTTCAAATGCAGGCCATGACCAATATCGAGGTGATGAACGGCTACGAGGTCAAAAAGATCGTAACTGCCTGTCCGCATTGCTTTAACACCATTAAAAACGAGTATCCGGGATTGGGGGGCAAGTACGAGGTCGTTCACCACACCCAGTTTTTGAGGCAGTTGTTCGAGGAAGGCCGGATTTCTTTGGAAGGAGGCAAGTTCAAGGGCAAGCGGATCACCTATCACGATCCCTGTTATCTGGGCAGGGCGAACAATGTTTTTGAAGCCCCGAGGGATTTGATTCGAAAGTTGGATGCGGAACTGGTGGAAATGAAGAGCTGCAAACAACGGGGGCTATGCTGTGGTGCCGGAGGGGCGCAGATGTTCAAGGAACCCGAAAAAGGGGATAAGGACATAAACGTCGAACGAACCGAACAGGCCCTGGAAACCCAGCCGGAGATCATTGCCGCGGCCTGCCCGTTTTGTAATACGATGATGACGGATGGGGTGAAAAACAAGGAGAAGGAAGCGTCTATTGCGGTAATGGACATTGCGGAGCTCATTGCTTCCGCCGAAGACCTATAAATGCCCATTGGTATTGTTTTTGATAGAATGAACGAAGGATATAATGCCACAAATTAAAGGATAACATGTTAGTAGAATTTGAAAAATTGCCCGAAACCTCACGCGTGTGGATCTATCAGTCCAACCGACCGTTTAGCGAAGGGGAACTGGTCGAGATCAAGAATGAAGTAGCCGATTTTTTAAACGAGTGGACAGCCCATGGAAGCTCGCTTAACGCGGGGTACGAGATCAAGTACAACAGGTTTATCGTAATTGGCTTGGACCAAAGCCAAACGGCGGCCACGGGCTGCTCCATAGATGCCTCGGTCAGGTTTATCCAGTATCTGGAAAAAAAATATGGGGTCGAGCTTCTCGACAAGATGAACGTGTCGTACAAACAGGGCGAATACATAGCCTATAAGCCCTTGAGCGACTTTAAGAAAATGACGAAGCAAAAGGCCGTTTCGAAAAACACGATCGTCTTCAATAATTTGGTCAATAACAAAAGGGAATACGAAGAGCATTGGGAGGTACCCGCTGCCGAGAGCTGGCATGCCCGGTTTATGTGATTCTTTATCCATTACGAAGTATTGGTTTCATTAGATACATCCGATGAAATGCAATATATTTTTTAGTTTTAAGTTATTGCCATAGACCTATCCTTCACTATGCGTTTTTTTATTTTTTTCCCCTTATTCTTCCTTGCATTTTTTAGTGTTTCGGCACAGAAAAACCCATTGCTGGCCAAAGATAGCCTGGCCCAACAAAAGTGGGTGGACACAAAGTACAACGAGATGACCCTCGACGAAAAATTGGGTCAGTTGTTTATGGTCATGGTCGCTTCCGACCAAAATAAAACAGCTATCGATGGGGTCAGGAACCTCATTCGCGACCAGAAGATCGGCGGGGTTATTTTTTCTACGGGAGGCCCGGTAAGGCAGGCGAAATTGACCAATGAGTTTCAGGCCTTGTCGAAAATCCCCTTAATGATCGGTATGGATGCCGAATGGGGCCTGGCCATGCGCCTCGATTCGACCTACGCCTTCCCTTGGAATATGACATTGGGTGCCATTACCGATAATTCCATCGTGGAAAAAGTGGGGGAACGCATAGGTGAACATGCCAAACGTTTGGGGGTCCATATCAATTTTGCCCCCGACCTCGATATCAATACCAATCCCCAAAACCCTATTATCGGAAATCGTTCCTTCGGTGAAGATCGGGAAAACGTGGCGCAAAAGGGCATAGCCTTTATGAAGGGCATGGAAAGGGCAGGGGTGTTGTCAAATGGCAAGCACTTTCCCGGTCACGGCGATACGGCGACCGATTCGCACCACACCTTGCCGGTTATCAACTTTACCGAGGCCCGGCTCGATAGTGTCGAACTCTATCCGTTCCGAAGATTGATAGCGGAGGGTTTGAGCAGTGTGATGGTAGCCCATTTGGAAGTACCGGCACTTGAGCTTAAGAAAGGACTTCCGTCCTCCTTGTCGGAACAGATAATTACGGGCATCCTCAAGGAGCGGATGAACTTCAAGGGACTCGTGTTCACCGATGCCCTTAATATGAAAGGCGTTACCGAGCACGGTAAGAACGGCGATGCCGAACTGGCGGCTTTCATGGCCGGCAACGACATACTGCTTATGCCTACCGACGTTAAAAAAGCCAAGGAAAAGCTGGTACAGGCTTACAAAAAGGGAAAGATCGACGAGGAGCGTTTGGCACATTCGGTCAAAAAGATACTGATGGCCAAATATAAGGTAGGCCTGAACAACTATCGGCCGGTGCAACTGAACAACTTGTTCGACGACCTGAATTCAAGAAAGGACGATCTGGTATACGAGGAGGCCATTGAGAATGCGATTACGGTAATAAAGAATAAGTTCTTCTTGATGGGGATCAAGCGCTTGGAGAACAAAAAGATCGCCTACGTACAATTTGGCGATGCCGACGGCGACCCCTTTTTCAAGGCGCTGAACAAGTATGCCAAGGTTACCCAGGTAAATGGCAAGGACATCGCCACCCTTAAGGCCAAGCTGAAAAACTACAACTTGGTAATTGTAGGCCACCATAAAAGTAACGAGAGTCCCTGGAAATCGTATAAATTCTCGCAGAAAGAGCAGTTGTGGCTTCAAGAGATCGCTGCAATGAGAAGTTCTAACCTTATTCTTTCGGTGTTTGCCAAACCCTATGCCTTGCTCGATCTTACTGATTTTAACAACATCGATGGGGTAGTGGTGGCTTATCAAAATAGCGAGTTGGCCCAAAAAAAGGCTGCCGAGGTTATTTTCGGGGCCATCCCGGCCAAGGGGAAATTGCCCGTTACGGCCCATGAAGAGTTCCCCGTAAACAGTCAGGTCGAACTCGAATCGTTGCTGAGGCTGGGGTATAGCTATCCCGAACGGGTGGGCCTCGACCCCCAAAAACTGGTAGAGGTCGACACCCTGGTAAGGCAGGGGTTGGACTCATTGATGTTCCCCGGGGCACAGGTATTGATCGCCCGTAAGGGAAAGATCGTTTATAACAAGGGCTTCGGAAAACCCACCTATGATTCGAAAGACAGTATTACCACCGACCATATCTATGACCTGGCATCGATTACAAAAATATTGGGAACCCTTCCCTTGATCATGAAAATGGAGGAGGACGGGGAGTTGGCCCTGAACGATACCTTTCAAGACCTGATTCCCGAATACGCGGAGTCTGAATTAAAGGACGTTACCGTTTTAAAGGCCCTGTCGCATTATGGCAGGTTACCCGCTTGGATTGCCTTTTATGTAGATACGCTCGACAAGAACCGGAAGCCCTCAAAAGAGTTCTACCGCAGCGAACCTACGGACGGCTTTTCCATAAAGGTAACCGACAAACTATACCTGGCAGACGCGTACAAAGATTCGATATACAACCGAATAGGCCGCCAAAGCTTAAAATCGAACAGGTATCGGTATAGCGATGTGGCCTACTACGTAATGAAAAAGTACATAGAGGATAAAAAGGGAAAATCACTCGACAAATTGGTAGAGGATTTTTTGTACATACCTATCGGAGCCCTGAATACCGGTTACAACCCCTTGGAGAAATTTGAGAAAAAGAGAATCGTGCCTACCGAAGAGGACAAATATTACCGCTATGAGACCGTACAGGGCTTTGTACACGATATGGGCGCCGCCATGCAAGGGGGCGTGGGCGGCCATGCCGGACTTTTCAGCAATGCCGAGGATGTCGGAAAGATCATGCAAATGTACCTTCAGGGCGGTATATATGGGGGTACCAGGTTTTTGGACTCAAGAACCGTAAAAAAATTCAATACCTGTTACTTCTGCGATAAGAATGTTAGAAGGGGAGTGGGCTTCGATAAGCCTCAGATAAGCGGCAAGGGCCCCACCTGTGGTTGTGTATCGCGAAAGAGTTTTGGGCATAGCGGCTTTACCGGAACCTACACGTGGGCCGACCCCGAGGAAGAGCTGGTCTATGTGTTTTTATCCAACAGGACCTACCCATCGGCCTCCAATACCCTATTGGTCAAATCGGGGCTCCGTACCCGGATTCAAAAGGCCATTTACGATGCCATCATAGATTAACAAATTTTTATCTTAACTAAATCTTAACTACCCCGGTCTGAAATTACGGACGGTCATTCACGACTTAGAAGGTAGTTTTGGTTAAATTTGAACAATGAAAATAGCGATAGTATGTTATCCCACCTTCGGTGGAAGCGGAGTGGTTGCGACCGAGTTGGGAATAGCTTTGGCCAACAGGGGGCACGAAGTACATTTTGTAACCTACCGCCAGCCTGTGCGCTTGAGCTTGTTGAATGCCAACATTCATTTTCATGAAGTTCATGTGCCCGAATACCCGCTTTTTCATTATCAGCCTTACGAATTGGCCCTTTCGAGCAAATTGGTCGATACGATCAAGCTGCACAAGATAGACCTGTTACACGTACACTACGCCATTCCACATGCCTACGCGGGCTATATGGCCAAAAAGATGTTGGAGGAAGAAGGTATCTATGTGCCGATGATCACCACGCTGCACGGCACGGATATTACCCTGGTAGGGAAACACCCCTTTTATAAACCGGCCGTAACGTTTAGCATCAACCAGTCCGATGTGGTCACGTCCGTTTCCGAAAACTTAAAGGAAAGGACCCTGGAGCTTTTTGACATCAAGAAGGACATTCAGGTGGTACCTAATTTTATAGATAAGGGCAAATACAGTTCTTCCTTTACCGATTGCCAGCGTTCGTTAATGGCCGATGACGACGAGAAGATCATCACCCATATCAGCAACTTTCGTAAGGTCAAGCGTATTCCCGATGTCGTTGAGGTGTTTTATCGCATTCAAAGGGAATTGCCCGCAAAATTGGTGATGGTAGGCGAAGGGCCCCAAAAGGAGGTTGCCGAAAGGTTGTGCGATACCTTGGGAATTTCCGACAAGGTAATCTTTTTGGGCAACAGCCATGAAATTGACAGGATCCTCTGTTTCTCCGACCTGTTTCTGCTTCCTTCCGAATCGGAAAGCTTCGGATTGGCGGCCTTGGAGGCCATGATCAACAAAGTGCCCGTCGTCTCGAGCAATGCCGGAGGCATTCCCGAGGTGAACATCGACGGGGTGACCGGGTTTTTGAACGATGTCGGCGATGTCGACGGCATGGCCAAAAATGCACTTAAGATTTTAAGCGATGATGAGGTCTTGGAGCGCTTTAAAAAGAATGCCGGGGAGTCGGCCCAGCGGTTCGATATACATAAAATCCTTCCGCAGTACGAAAATATTTATGAGGAAGCCTATAAAAGCAGGTTCGACAAATCGTTTGGCTAAGGCAGCCGTACTGTCTTTTTTAATGGTGGCCTTTTTGTCGTGCAAAGGCCAAAGGAAGGGTACGGTCGGAACCCAAGAAAATGGCCCGGACCCTGAAGCTGCCATAAGCCTAGTGGTCAGTGATTACCACCAAGTTGTGGGTAACGAACGAACCTGGGTCATTAAGAACCGGAAAGAGCTTCAAAAATTCTATTCGGAGCTGAACAAAACCAGAAAACCGGCCCTTCCGGTGCCCAAGGTCGATTTCGGGCAAAACATGCTCCTGGTGCATTTTTACCAAGCGTCGGACAGCGGAACCCCGCCTCGACTAAGTGTGCTAAGAAAAACGGGGGACACCCTGTTCTTGGCGGAAAGGGGCAATGGTCCGTCCCATAGGGGAGGTCGTGAAAAATTGGTCCCCTTTTCTATTTATCTCATGCCGAAATCGGAAGGTACCATAGTGGTAGAGCCCCGTATCGATTAGCAATTCATCCTCTTTTCCGTATTCCATCGACAATTATTGCCATTGGTGGCCAAAATTTTTGTGATTTTATATTTGAAGATACCTTTGCCTTGGAAATACCCAAATCTTAGTGGCATGAAACATTTTACGAAAGGTATCTTAATCGGCCTATGCCTGACTTTTCAGGTTCTTTTTTCCCAAGAGGGAGGGGGCGAAATACAACTCACATCGAAGGATAGCCTTATTGCCCGTTCATGGCATGTGGGACTCGGATACAACTTTGTCGACGATTCGGGCGATGTTTTCGACGAGCTGTTTGCCGTCGGTACGCAATGGAATTACCTGGCCTATCCCTCACGGATAAATGTGGGAAGGTATTTTAAGAGCGGACTCGGGGTCGAGGCCATTGCCAGTTACAATAAATATAAGGTCGGTGCCTATATTGACGGGGAGGTCAACCAAGAGGAGACCGACTACTATGCGATCGATTCCCGCCTGAGCTATGATATTATGAAGCTTTTTGGCCGCGATAGCTGGTTCGATCCCTATGTCGGGGTGGGATTGGGCTATACCAAGGCCAACAACCAGCCCAGGGCTACCTACAATGCCGTCATAGGGTTCAGGACCTGGATAACGGAGCATTGGGGGCTTGACTTTAGTTCGTCCGGGAAATGGCGTATAAAAAAGGATGCGGGGACCAATCACCTACAGCATGCCGCCGGGGTGATCTATAGGTTCGGGATCGAAAGGGAGCTGTCGAGGAAAGGCGAGGAGAAACTGGCCCAGATCGAGGCCTTGGAGCAGGAAAGGCAAAGAAAACAAGACTCGTTGGATGCCGTTCAACGCGCGAAGGAAGCGGAGGCTTTGGCCCAAAAAATGGCCAGGGAAAAGGCCTTGGCCGAAAAAAAGGCGGCCGAAGAGGCGAAATGGGCAGCCGAAAACGAAAGGAAACAACGGATAGCGGACGAAATAGAGGCCTTGGGCCATGCCCACTTCCCTTTGAACTCCTCGTACCTGACACAGGAGGCGAAACTCATACTTGACGGCCTTTCGGAGCTTATGCGCAAATACCCCAAACTAAAAATAGAGGTAAGCGCCCATACCGATTCGCGGGGCAGTAGCACCTATAATAAGTGGCTGTCGCAACGAAGGGCAAAAAGGACCGTGGATTACCTCATAGGCAAGGGTGTCGACGAATCGCGCATACGTAGCGGTGCCTATGGGGAGGAAAGGCTGCTGAACGAATGCGACGATCACACCCATTGTAGCGAGGACAAGCACCGGATTAACAGAAGGTCGGAATTTGTGATCACGGACTTTTGATACGTGGGCGATATGGGCTAGGAGAGTAAGCCCTTTTTGAACCATTTATCCTTGGCCCAGCAATTGAGTTTGATGTAGTAGT
This sequence comes from Pseudozobellia thermophila, assembly GCF_900141855.1. Taxonomy (GTDB): domain Bacteria; phylum Bacteroidota; class Bacteroidia; order Flavobacteriales; family Flavobacteriaceae; genus Pseudozobellia; species Pseudozobellia thermophila. Next base: position 187,459 of record NZ_FQYU01000004.1, on the reverse strand, counting down.
AGGTCAGGTCGATGGGTTTCGAGGCCCAATAAAAACCCTTGTTGTATAGAAAGGGTTTGACCTTTACCACGTATCGGAACACTTTTTCAGGTGCGATAATGAATTTCTTAAGCAGGCTTAGTTTGCTGGTCTTGAGCTGGCTGGGGTCGTATGTGATCCCGACCTTATTGGCGCCTACATTTTGATAGAACCCTTTGGAGAGCTGGGTGACGAATCTAATTTTTCTTTTTGTTGAAAATATACCCGCACGCAAGGCCATATCGGTCAAATAGTGCTGCACCATTTCTTGGGTGTAATCTATGCTTCTCAATAGGGCAAAGAGCTCTTCAAACCTTTCGAACATATAATCCTGTACGGGAGCGATCAATTGCTCGTAGCTTTGTTTTTCGTTCTTTTCATGAAATTCGACCGTAGGCTTGCCGGGGTCGGAGCTATAGTACAACGTACTGCCGTGGGGTGCGGCCAACAGCTGTTCGTACAGCTGTCCGTTGGCCATTAGGATGTTATCTGAAAATGTGCTGTTCGGGTAAATGGAGAAGTTGAGTCCGTACCGCTTCGTGTTCTTTTCGATATTGTATATCTCCTTTAGGCCCAGATAGTATCCGGTGACGGGTACTTTATGGTCCAAAAACCGGTAAAGCGCCTCTTGCATGGTGCCGCCCCAGCCTACGTCGACCAGGGCCAGTCCGTCCTTTTCGTAGTCGGCCCCAAATGAATTCAAATAAGCAATAAAGGCGGTTTTTTGGAGTTGCCTATTTTCTGAATAAGCTTTTTGAAAGGTCTTGTTCTCCCTGAGAAGGTGCATGGCCTCCGAATCGGAAAAATGGGGAAAGACTTGGTCCGCAGGGCAATCGACTTCATCCAGTATCTGTTGTTTTGTGCGGGCCGGGAAGGGAAACCAATCGAGGAAGTGGGAGGGCGACATTGCACCGAACTTTTTCATCAGTTTGCCAAAATTCTCCTCTTCAAGCGGTTTTAAGGCCAATTGTGTTGCCGACTGCCTTGATGCTTTTAGGTAATGTGTGTTGATGCGATGCTCCTTGGGCACCAGGTTGAGTTCTTGGTACGAATCGAACAGCCGTTTGAGGTAATGGCCCTCACGTGCCAAGAAGAACAAGTCTTTTACCCCGTTTTTTCTGGCGTTCAGGTACAGCCTTTCCGTAAAGAAATAAAAGTGTAAAATGTATTCGCTGAAGGGATGTTCGCTTCTCGAGCACTTTTTCTCGATGGTCCTGCATGCCCGTATAAAGTCGCTTTTGTTGCTTCCAAACAGGTTCTGTTTGTTTCTGAGCTTATGGGACATGTGTTTTAAATGAATGGCCGTCATCCCAAGTGCCTGTGCGTTTATCACATCACTTTTTTTATTGTCCCCTATCATGATAACTTCCGAAGGGGCAATTTTCAGTTCTTCAAGTACATGCCTGTATAGCGAACCATTTTCCTTGCAGTGCCCCTCATCGCTTGAAACAAATATTTCATTGAACAGCTCCGTAATACCGTGATGCCCCAAGATATTGGAAATGATCTCTTTGGACAGGTAGAAATCGGACAAGAGGTAGATTCGGTATCCTTGTTTCCTTAGGTCGTACAGTTTACGAACGAGTTTGTCATTTGTAAATTGAACCGAAGTTTCGGCAATGGTATCTGCCCGTTTAAAGAGCGATTCGAAAGAAGGATAATCCTCATCCGGTAAATAATCATTGTGAAGTAGACGCAGGAACACTTCCTTTATAACCGAGGTATAGGGAATCTCTAAGGGGTTTTTTTGATTTTTCGTGCTTACGAACGATATGGCGTTCTGCCTAATACCGAATAGCTGCTCCGAGGAAATGGTGAGTCCCAGCTCGTTAATAACATATTTGGCCCATAAGCGCAACGTATAGTTGGGGTGCACCCTTCGGTGCACCAAAGTGTCGAAAAAGTCCGTAAACAGGACCTTTTTACCAGGCAAGGAGTTTAGTTTTTTATCTAAGGTGTCCAATGGAACGGGGGTTTGTAAGCGTTCTCAATACCCCATTTACCTAATAAACAGCAAGAATATGACCGGCGACCGGTGATATATCGATAAAATAATATCTTCTTTTACATGGGCCAGCCAAAGCTTTAACCGAAATTTCTTTGAGGGGGTAGTTGAAGTTGACACTTTATTTTGTTTACGGGGTTCACGTGCAAATATCTACGACGAAATGCAGTTTATGGACGTGTTTTAAGGAAATATTAAGAATTTATTCGATGAACTGCACAACCCTGAAATCGAATGGGCTTCGATACCTTAGGCCATTGAATCGGACTTAAACGACCCTTAGTTCGGTAAGGCTCGTCACAAATTTACTGGGAAGATGTTTAGGGGTCATGTAAAGGTGGGCGCTGTGATGTATGTTCAGGCCATTGTCCAAAAGACATATGGTTTCCCAACCCAACTGATTGGGGGCAATAAAATCTTTGCGTATGTTATCGGCGATATAGCAATAGGTGTGGTCGGGGAAGGCTTCCGCAATCGCCAAATAATTTCTTATATCGGGTTTTTCTGACCCGAATTCCTCTGAAATTATGATGATATCGAAAAGGTCTTGAATGCCCAAGGCTTGTAGCTTGGCCCGTTGTGTTTGGCTTCTCCCGTCCGTAATGAGGCCAATTTTGCCCGATTTTTCCCTTATGTTTTTTAGTAGGGGCAGGGCACCGTGAAACAGGGCAATCTCCGGCTTATGGTTTCTGTAGGTCGAGAGTAATTCGTCCTTGTCGCAATTGTATTCTTGGGCAAGAAAGTCAAAAACGTTTTTTGAACACCTATATAGGGAGAACATGGTAGCAAAAAGTTGCCTCCATTTTTTCGGGTCAATTTTTTTCGCGATCTCCCGATAGGCCGACTGCAGATAGGTGATTTCGTTGTATAGGGTGTCGTCTAAATCAAAGACGATTACCGATCGCTGATCAACCGTTATATCCATGGACCAAAATTTCGTCGTCGTAACGTATCATCAACAAATTGCTTTCCCAGCATTCAAAGGCTTTTTCTATCTTTTTATTCTCGCCGTATTCCTGGATAATCCATTTTGGGTAATTGGCACCGGCCAAATACGATAGGGGATAGCCTCCACCGAACCTAGGGTTGATTTCAATGGCATAAATGGAAGCGTTCGAATTGTTCAGGAAGAATTGGGCGGTCAGGCATCCTACGGCACCCTCTACCTTGTTCAGTTTTTCCTGTAAAAAAGGGACGAGCCTATTGCTTACCGTTAAGGCCTTGTATACTTCACCGTCCCTTACTTCCAGTCGCTTTCGGGGCACGATGCATTTTAGTTCATGGTCTTTTCCGTAGTACAGGTCACATGTGAACTCGTCAAATTCGTCATGGTCCAAATATTCCAAGAACATTAATTTGTCGTTTTCGAAGTGATACTCGGTCAATTCGCTTTTGTCCCTGATTAAATAGGTATCGACGCTTCTACTGCCGTCAATGGGTTTGATGAACATGGGCAGTTGAAAGTCTTGCTTGGTATATTCCTTGGCTACCGACACCCCGTGGGATTCGAAAAACCTATGAATTTCCCTTTTGTCACGACATTGTCCGACAAATTTTTCGGAGGCAACCAAGGGGGTAATTCCCTTCCCTTCCAACAGCGACCTATTTTGTGCCAAGGGAAGCAGTTCGGTATCGATGGTCGGAACGATCAAATCGATTTTTCGGGCGCTACATTCTTCGATCAACACGTCGAAGTAATCCGGCTCGGAGAGATAGGGCACCTTAAAATATCCGTCGGCAACGTGGCATGCAGCGGATAGTATGGGGTTGGCATCCGATGCGTATACCTTGCCATGGGGGTATATTTTTTTAAGTTCCTTTTGAAAGGCCCTGACCAAGGAAACACGTCTACCTGCTGATGATATGAGAATATTCATTTGATAAGATTGTAAAGTGACCTGAATATTTTGATGAACGGGTTGATCAACGGTTTGCGGTTAAAGATAAAGACCAAAAACGAATAACTGAAACCGTGGTAATCGGGTCCTAAAAACTTTTTAAGCGGATAGGCGTCTATTTTTTCAAAACCTTCCAGCATTTTAGGGATCTCCGATATGGAAATATCGGACTTCATCAGCCTTACCAATAAAAAGAAAACAAAAGATTGCTGTCGGGTTTTAAGGCGGGTCAAACAGGCTTGGGCGTTTGGGTGGTCTTTAGGGAGCCGCTCCATTAAGTCGTGGTATACGTGGGCCGCATTGGCATTGTCGTAGATTACCTTGTTGTAGTGCCCCGGACTTTTGTTGCGCATGGCCGAGGTCGGTAAAATACGGTACCTGTGCGCGTCGAGCGGAATATGTGCCATTCTTTTTGCCTCGCAGAACAGTTCTGCGGTCAGTATGGCATCTTCCATCCATTTGCCTTCTATAAAACGGATACCGGTAGCTTGCATAAACTCCCTTTTAACGATAAACCACCATATTTCGTTGTGGTATTTTTTATTGGCGATATAGGTAATTCCGTCGGTGACCTTAAGGTCGCCAAAATCGTCGGTTAGGTTTTCTGAGGTAGGATACTTTTTTTCATAGACCGATTTACTGTTAAAACTTAAGATATCGAGGTCCGATTCTTCAAGTTTCGACAATAAGACCGGCAGCGTGTCTTGGGCCAGGTAATCGTCGGGGTCTAAAAAGTAGATGTATTTGCCCCGTGCGACATCGTACCCCGAGTTTCTCGCGGCACCGACCCCCCCGTTTTTTTTGTCGATTACCTTGATGTTCCCGTATTCTTGGGCGTACTTGGTGGCGATCTGTAGGGTGGCGTCCTTAGATTCGTCGTTGACGATTATAATTTCATACGATGTGGGAGCTAAGTTCTGGTTCAATAGGCTATCTACACATTCGGGTAGATATAGCTCCATGTTATAACAGGGTATTACGATACTTAGCCTCATATTTAGTTGTTACCGGTAAAAACTTCCATGGTTGCACTTGTGTCTGAACTAATGCCGTCACTTTTTATAACTTTGAGTAGGGTCAAGAAGATAATTTTTACATCCAGAAGAAACGAAAGATTATCCACATACCAAACATCGTATTCGAATTTTTTGGACCAAGGGATGGCATTCCTGCCGTTTACCTGGGCCCAACCGGTAATACCCGGCTTAACCTCGTGTCTTCTTTTTTGGAATTCGTTGTACAGGGGGAGGTAGGAGACCAATAAAGGACGCGGGCCTATAAGGCTCATATCGCCCTTTAGGACATTAAAAAGTTGGGGAAGTTCGTCCAAGGATGTTTTTCTTACAAATTTTCCGGCAGGGGTAAGCCTTTTTTCATCGGGGAGAAGCTTGCCGTTCGCATCTTTTTGGTCGTTCATGGTCTTGAACTTCCATATGGTAAAGATTTTGCCGTCTTTTCCGGGGCGTTTTTGGGCGAAAAACACCTTCCCATTGTTGGCGATGGCCAAAAACAGAATGACCAATACAATGATGGGAGAAGCTATTAACAAGGCGAAAAACGCGATGAAAAAGTCAAAAACTCGCTTTAGAAAGTGTTGGTACATGGGTTACATCACTTATGGGGGCAAAATAAAGATAAATATTTCTATTCTGGTATATACCTAGACGAAGTACAGGTAAATTAGGTTATGGTCTTTTTTTTACCTCTACTTATCGCTATACAAATGGCTTAAACGTCGATACTCCTCTAATTGTTCCGTCCAAACGAAGGTATTGCTATAGCGGTCGGCAATCCTTTTGCGGTATAGGTTGTTGGCACTGGTAGAGACCTCTATCTTGGTCAGGGTTTTCCGCATGGCATCGATGAGCTGGGAGGCATCCTTAGGGGGGATAATGGTGCCGTTTATGTCGTTTTCTATAATTTCGTTCGAACCGTTGATATCGGTTACGATACAGTATTTTCCCATAGCTCCGGCTTGCAAGAGTACGTTCGGAAAACCTTCCCTATAACTGGGGAAGACAAAAACATTGCACAGGGCGAAATAGGGGCGTACGTCTTTTTGCCAACCCACCGATAGAATAGCGGGGTTGTTGTGCATTTCGGATTCTATTTCCGCTGGTAGTGGGTCTAGCTCCCTTTCATAGGGCCCTACCAAAACCAGTTTGGAAGATGGATTTTGCTCTTGTATCTCCTTGAATGCGGTTATAAGCTCAGTAATGCCCTTGTCGTTGGTAATCCGGCCTACAAAGAGCCATACAAAGTCGTTGGGGGCCAGCCCTAGGTCCGACTTCAGCCCATCGATATCGTCCTTGGTGTAGAGTTCGGGGTTGAAATGATCGAGGTCTATTCCGTTTACATTGCCGTGACCGATAATTTTAAGGGGTTTGTTGGTAATGCCATAGTCGATCAGGTCTCTTTTGACCCCCTGGCCCTCGGGGTAGACATGGGTGGCGCAAAAGCAGATTACCTTATCGATAAAAATGAGCATTTTTTTCATTAATCCTTTTTGTGTCGGAAAGACCAGACCGGTAAAGGTGTGCATTCTTATGGGCACTCCGGCCAACCAGCCCGCCAACATGCTGAGTAAACCGGCTTTTGGGGTGATGGAGTGTATTATAAAGGGTTTTTCTTTTTTAAAAACCCAATAGAGTCTTGCCAGTGAGGCCAAATCTTCGAAAGGTCGGATCCGTCGGTTGATTTTTACTTCAATGGTTCTTATTCCTTCCTGTTGCCGTAGTGTTTGATGCGGTGCTCCGGGCGATGCCAGGCCAACCACTTCGAACTCCGAATTGATAAAGGCCAGTTGTCCTTTAAGAAGAACCGACAAGGAGCCGGGAAGGGCGGCAATGCGGAAAAGTTTCTTTTTCATAAGCTTTAGGTGCTATGGTTGGACAAGCAAGGGGTACAAATGTCGATTATTGTTTGATAAGGGCTTTTTCATAGGCTTCTAAAATACCTTCCTTTCCAAAATCCTTTACCCGTTCGAGAACATGGGCCCTACAATCGCTTAAGTAGTCCGGGTTTTCGAGGAAGAAAGACATGCCCTTGGCCATAAGGTCAACATTGCCGACGGGAGTTAAAATTCCGTAGGGAGTTTTCATAATATCGTCATCAAGTGGGGCTTTCAGCTCCATGATTTCACTGGGCCCCGATTTGCAATTTGTGGTCAAGATGGGCAGGCCGCAACACATGGCTTCGAGAAGAACGTTCGGAAAGCCCTCGTGATTGGAACCAAAGACGAAGAGATCGGCCCCCTTTAAATACTGATAGGGGTTGTTGTCAAAGCCAAGGAAGAAGATGCGGTCTTGTAAATTCAATTCTTTTGTGAGTTCGGTCAGATATTCCAATAGAACTCCGCTGCCCAAAATATATAACCTGGCTTGAGTTAGACTTGGTAAGGCGCGAATCAAAAGTTCATGGTTCTTACCGGCATCAAGCCTTCCCACTGTGATCATGTTGAAATAGTCGGGGTCAAAAAACGAGGTAGCCGCTTGTCTCTTTGAAATATTCTTAATGTCGACCGGGTTATAGATGACATCGGTTATATGCGAATCAATATCGTAGTTTTTTATTAAGTCGTTGGCATTCCCCTGGGAATTACAGAGAATATAATCGGCTTTGGGATACAATTTGGAGATAAGCCAGTTATTCGCTTTTGACTGAAAATCCCCATAGCCGTATTGCAGACTGGGAAACGATCGTTCGCTAATAATGATTTTGGGGCGCGACGAAGTAAATAATTGAGATAAAGTATTAATGTAGTTTGGCCGCGTAAGCAAGCTAAACGAATGGGTAACATCTAATTTTTTCAGGAGTCTAGCATATTTAAAGGCCAAAAAAGGGAGTTTTAGTAGTTTGATTATTCCATTTTCATCGCCCTTTGACCTTTCTAAAAAATGGATATTAATGTCTTTGGGAATGTCATAACTGATCGTGTCGTTCATAAGCACCAAATGAACGGTAAACCCCTGTCGTTTTAGGTGGGGTAGGAGGTAGGAAACCACGCGTTCGGCTCCACCACCGGCCATGGAATATATAAAAAGCGTTACGTTCATTAGGATGCCAAATTGTTTATGTTATTCGCTTATAATCGAAACTTCTTTCAGTGAATTAAAAAGTTTAATTGAATTGGGTTTCAGATTTTAGTAGCCTATTCATATAAACGATAATGTAAATTCGGAATGCGAGAACATTATAATCTAAATTTAATGGTGTGTTAGATAGAATCATATTTTTTAGAAATTTGGGGATATTTCGTTTTGCAAAAGCAATAAACTTTTGCTTTTTGCTTCTTTTTTTATTTAATGATTCTTTGCTCATTGTTTTTGAAAGCACATCGTCTATAAATCCATTGGGAAACAGTTCTTTTACATCTTCTTTTTTTAGTTCTTGTTGCAGTATAGCAACTACCTCAGGATGTTTTAGGATTTGTCCTGGGTCGGCATTTGCACCCTTGTTTGCATATTCTATTTTGGGTTCAAGAGAATCAATAATTTTTTTGAAGAGTTTCTTTTCCGTCCTTAAACCGTCAGGGAGGCCTCTTACAACATTTAATATTTTATATGAGAGAAGAGGCGTTGTCTGTTCAACATAACCCAGTTTAAGGTCTGATAAAGCAGAAAGAACAGTAGGTAGTCTAAATTGATGGTAGATTCGATCTCGCCAAGAGCTTAAAGTTTCGCTTGGTAACTGTTGAAGTTCAGAGGGCAAATCCTGAATTTTCAGGCCGTATTTATTACAGAGTCTTCTTAGGTTTTCAAAATCGCCACATAGGGCACAGCCATTGTAATAGCGAACATTTATTTTGGTAGAGACATCCGACCAACCAAAACCTTCATCACCTCTGATAACACCTTGAACATTATCTTCAAAAAGAGTTTTCCATATATTAAAACCATCCATGTAGCCACCTATATGGTCAATTCTGCCTTCTCCCATAATGATAAACCTATCTAAAATGGTTTTCATCGGTTCGTTACTCAGATCCGTATGATAATATTTATGGGGAATACCTAAGGTCTTTGAAATTTTTTTAGCGACGTATGCGTCATTTCCTATAATGTTTTGAGATTGTTCTAACCCCCAAGTTATAGTTCTTGGTTTAGTATTTAATTTTTTCTTAATCAGGAAATATAGAATCCCTCTACTATCATACCCCCCGGAAAGTGGCAAAACCCAATTTCTAAGGTCAAAATTTATTTGTTCAAAAGTTTGGGATATAGATATACTTAGTTTTCTTCGATAATTTTTTCGTGAATCTTTTATATGTTTAAAAACGATATCATTTTGTTCTAATTTGATTTTCCATGTGTCTTTGTCCAAAACGAGGGAAGAAGCTGGAGGGATACGTTTAATTCTTTTGTCCCATGATGCCGATGGCCCTAGTGAGCCGGTAGATAAAACCCAAGGAATACATTCGCTGTTAGGCTCATAGCTTCCAAGGAAAAGAATTATTGCTCGTTGCGAAGTAGATGATATTAATTTTTCCTCGTCAAAAAAATACCATATTGTTCTTGAAGCTACAGCGTCGGCGGTCGCTACGAATTTATCTTTAGTGTCTCTAAATAAAGCATACGACCCATCTGGAAATTTTACTTCATCGGAATTCCAGATTAATTCATTGTTTTTTTCAAAAGTCTGACCAAGTAAGACATTGTTCCCATTATACAATATCGTAGCCATTGGGTTTATAATTCCGTAGGAAAGATACTGGCTGGAGACTATTTTTGGTAGGTTGGCAGTTATGTTGTCAGGTTCCAACTTTCTGCAAATATGAAGTAATTTTTCTTCTATGTTGTTTGGGGTACCCTTTCTGTAATAGACATTTATAATTTTAGACATAACAGGTTTTGTTTGTAGTAGAGGTAATTAAAATAGGGAAAGGTATATCGTCTTATTTTTTTGCCTATGTTAATAGTAAATCTTCATACTTTTTAATAATTACACTTGAGCTAAATTTAGCAAGTACTGAGCTTCGAATCCTTTTTCGGCTCCATATTTTTTCTGAATTTAGCGATTTAAAATACTCGTCTTCACTATTTACAAGGAAACCGTTAACTTGATGTTCTATTATTTCTTTTGTGCCACCAGGAACATCGAATGCCAAAACAGGTGTCCCCATAAAACAGCTTTCCAATACCGCATTGGGAAACCCCTCGGAATAAGACCCCTGTAAGAAAAGATCATTTTTCTCGAGATACTCATTTACTTTATTGGTAAATGGTATGTGGGTGATTTTGTCTTCCATTCCCAATTTTTTTATTAACTCGAACAAGGCTTCTCGTTCAGGACCATCCCCAATAATGGTGTAGTGAAAATTCCTTTGTAATTTCGAAAGTAACATGATAATTCTAGCGTGGCCTTTTATTTTGTTCAGACGACCAACGGTTATAAGATTGTTCGCTTTATCAATATGGTCGTTCGACCTTATAGGGTCATTATTTGTTATAGGGTTTTCAATAACTTTTATTTTATTCGGAGGGATATTGTACACCTTACCGAAGTTTTTGGACATGTCTTGTGATTGGCATATAACCGTATCTACCCATGATACACATTTGGTTTCCCACCACCTTTTTTTTGTATCGGCCTGTATATTGGTAGGTCTGATGATAAATCGGGTTCTTTTAAATATTTGGGAGAGAAAACCTGCAACCAAATTTAGGTGACCAACTGAAGACAATACGATATCAGGCTTATGTACCCGTATAAAATTTATAATGCTAGGTATGGCATGTAAAACCCTATCTCGATTTAAATAGGTTACGGGTACCTTATCTATATGGTAAGAGGATTCATTTTCTTTGCCCATGACCAACAACTGGCTCTGAAAATGTTTAGGGTCCAAATTTTGAGATAAAAACGAAAAAACCCGTTCAGCCCCTCCCGGAGTAAGGGTGGGAATCATAAAAACAACGGATGTTTTTGTTATCGAACTCATAGGGTCATGTAAATATTTATTAACGCTTAGATGTTAATCAAGGTTATCGCTTCTTTGATTTCCAGTAGCGTGTATTTTTTATAATTTAGCTTTATACTATCGAATAGCCATTACCATTTTTGGATAACCATTGTTTTAAGACTAATAACTTCCAAATCATTGAATAGTGATTCCATTTACCACTCATGTGTTGGTCAATTAAGTTCTTCACTTCCTTGGCGTTTATACAAGATATTTCTGTTAGACTGGCATAAGATAATTCAGCAAGAACATAGTCTTTTAATTCGTTTTTAAACCATACACTTAAAGGCACACTAAATCCTGATTTGGGCCTTTTAAAAATATGCTCGGGAACGTGGGAATATAAAACCTCTTTTAATATTCGTTTTTGATTGTTTCCATAAAGTTTGAAATCAGTAGGGAGGGACTGGGCAAATTCTACGACCCTGTAATCCAAGAGAGGTGATCGGGTTTCTAGGGAATAGGCCATACTGGCCCGATCTACTTTTGTATTAATATCCCATGTCAAATATGTTTTTAAATCAAAGTCGGAAACCCTTTCGTAAATATTTTTATTGGAATGAAAGAGGTATTTTAATTCTTCTATATTTTTTGTATCATAAGTCTCTTTCATCCAAGAAGCGTTGCTATTGGTCATAGACTTGAGGTATGCCTCTTCGATATTTTTTAGTTTAAGGTAAGGGGATAAAACATTAAGACGGTTACTCTTGTGGGGAATATGGTCTAGAATACCAACTGCTAACTTTCTTGCAAAAGAAGGAATATTGTAAATTTTTTTGTTTGACCTTACCCACTGATAACGCTGGTAGCCAAGGAAGCTCTCGTCACCTCCATCACCTGAAAGCGCAACGGTAACCTGTTTTTTCGTGTGTTTAGAGAGCAGCATTGATGGTAGGGCAGAAGAGTCTGCAAAAGGTTCGTCGTAATAGTCGCTAAAGGTGTCTATGAGGTCGATACCTTCCTTATAATCACATTTTATAACGTGGTGGTCTGTTTTTAAATGATCGGCTACTTGACGGGCATAGCTGCTTTCATCAAAGTCTTTTTCGTTAAATGAAACTGAAAAAGTTTTTACCTTTTCCCCACTAACTTTTGAAGCCATAGCTGTAATCAAAGAAGAATCAACCCCTCCTGAAAGAAAAACACCGACAGGAACATCGGCAACCAATCGAATTCCCACAGCATCTTTTAATAGTTTCTCTAGTTCGGTTTTAGCTTCTTGAAAATCGCCCTTAAATTGAAATTTGTTGGCATAATCAATATCCCAATATTGACGTGTTTGAAAATCTGAGTTTGCTAAATTAAAAGTAAAGGAATGGCCATCTTCCAATTTTTTTATTTCATTAAAAATGGAGTTAGGAGAGGGAATCGAATTCCATGTAAGATACTCTTGAATTGATTTTTGGGAAATACTCAGGTTGTTATTAAACAACTGAATGGATGAAATTTGACTGGCAAATTCAAATTGGTTGCCATTGAGGTAATAATAAAAAGGTTTTTGTCCTAGCCGGTCCTTTGCCCCATAAAGGATATTCTTAGAGACGTCATAAATTACAAAGGCAAACATACCGTTTAACTGTGTGGCACAATTTTCGCCATACTCTATATACGTAGCACAAATAACTTCGGTGTCGCTTTCGGTGGTAAAGGTATATCCCTTTTTTTGCAAATCACTTCTAAGCGTTTTGTAATTGTATATTTCACCATTAAAAACAATATGAATTCTATCAGTGTAAGTCATGGGCTGGTCAGACCTTGAATCAAGGTCGATAATTGACAACCTATTGTGACCAAAAGTTAAACACCCTTCTCTATAGGGGAATGTTTCCCACCTCATTTGATCAGGTCCTCTAAAGGAAGTGATTTCCAATTTTTGACGAATTTGTTCTTCCTTATAAGGTATGGTGGTACCGTAGATTCCGCACATCGTTTATTGTATAAATTAAATTTTAATAGGAGGCTAAAGTTTAGATTTAATAACTAGTAACCTTAAAACGCAAGGTCTATTGTGTAAGGTAATTATATTTTTTCTGGTATATTGAGTATTGTAATAGGCGGATTCTACGGAAAAAAATAGTTCTTATCGAAGATCCATTGCCCATTAGTGTCTATATTGGCAAAAAATCGGAAATCAAATAGATTTTCATTGGTCAAGTTTTTTTGTCAATTAGAATTAGTTTTTTTACTTCAGAATTTATTGCAGTATATATCCATAATGCCATAAATATCAAATAACCATCGGTAAAAAAATTATGATTAGTTGCAAGAAGGCTAGCAAGACAGATTGACATGAAAAAAAGATGGGGAGCTTTATAAAAATCTTTATAGCTGCGTTTTATTAGGTAAATAAAATAGAAAATCAAGAGAAAAAACGGAATAATTCCAGCTTCTCCCAAAACTTTTAGATAAGTATTGTGTACACCTAAAAAACCTCCTAATCCACCTCCTCCGAAAGACTCAAAACCATGACCAAAAACAGGCTTTTCTAGAATAAAGTCATAGAAATGGCCCCAAGTTTCAAGCCTAGACCCTTCATTTAAGTCTTTTGCGGCATTCGCATCACCACTAAGAGTAGCTGTAAGTTGGGTGAGCCTTACATTTTTTACGGGTAAAAATGAATTGTAGGCAAATAGGGTAAATAATAGGCCTACACCTAAGAGCAATTTATTAACGTTATTAATTGAGATTTTAATCGAAACTAAATTAATTATTACCCATAAAAGGATGAAGGTTCTAGAAAATGTAAGAAGCCCCATTAAGGTAAAAGTCCATTGTGCGAAAAATCTAAATTTTTTGTTTTTAATCGAATAGCTAAGAGCGTAGCCTAAAATACAGATAAATCCCCCAGAGTTAGGATTTAAATAGAACCCGCTGTATCTCCCGTAGTCTTTTAAAGGATTGTTAAACAAGAAAATTTGTAGAATAATGCTCAATGCTCCTATTAGTAAAAATAGGGTTAATTCTTTTGTAGATGTCCTCTTGGCTAGTTCATTTCCACAAATTATAATGATAAAGTACTTAATCCAAAAGACTAGAAAAACCATTAGTGGAGGTATATAAGATTGACCAGATAGACTTCCAAAAATAAAGTATGTCACTCCAATGATAATAAGCCATTTATTAATATTGCCTCTTTTGTTAGTTATAAAGAACAAAATCAAAAGTCCGAATGAGAGATAGCTTAATACAGAAGATAACACAGGGTTCATGTATTTCAGTACGAATCCAGGTATATTTAGTATAATAAGAGCTAATGTGCTATACTTTAGTATTTTGTTATATGGGGATAAGTGTCCTTCCATCATGGGGTTATACCAGTTTTTCAATATAATTTCGCCATATATTGGCAATAAAATCAAGTTGGTAACTTTCTGTAGATTTCATAGCGTTTTCCTTAAATTTATATTGTAATGTTTCGTTTTCCATTAACTCGACCATTTTTTGCTCTAACATATCTTGGTCTCCTACGGGGATTAAAAAGCCGTTTTTTTGATTTACAATTAGTTCTGAAGGACCGTGTTCGCAGTTGGTGGAGATGGTGGGGATTCCAAAATATAAGGCTTCTAAAAGTGCATTGGGGAATCCTTCATGTTCCGAGGTAAAAACGAATAATGAGGCTCTATTGTAAAATTCGTGAACATTCTGTTGTTTTCCAACAAAACTTATCCTGTTTTCTAAGTTGAGTTCTTTTGTGAGGTCTAAATTTTTCTGTTTAGTGGGGCCGTCTCCCACAAAAACAATTTTCCACCCCTCTTTTTTAATATTGGAAAAGGCTGATATTAAAAGCTCCTGCGCCTTCCCCTTTTTAAAGCTTCCCACATTAAGAATAATATTATCCTTTGGCTTATTGAGCTGCAGATTTCTTTTGTTAGTAAGGGCAGTCGCGATAGGGTTGGGAATTACTATAATTTTTGAGGGGGAAAGCTTTGATGAGTAAAATTGCCTGTTGGCATCTGTTTGCACCACTAAATAGTTGCATAGTTTATAGCTTATATCTCTGACAAATGTTTGTAACTTTGGTAATTTGTATATACTATGGTTGGCTCTTTCACTAATAATGCAGGGTATATGGCATAATTTAGATGCCCAAATAGCATAGATGTTGGAGGTGGTCATAAATCCAATAACCAATTGAATTTTATTTCTTTTGATAATTTTGCTAAGGGTGCTAACCCTTGACATACCATCAATGATTGATTTGATGGGGTTTGTATGTTTTTTTACCTTTTCTGAACAATACAACAGGTTTACATTTGGATTTAATTCGTAAAAGGGGTCGGTTTTAACTAAAGTAATGATAAAAACCTCAAAATTATTAACAAAATTATTTGCTAATTCAGTTATAACTCTCTCGGCACCACCTGATTCTAAATTATAAATTACAAATGCAATTTTTTTACGTTTCATGGTTTAATTGAGAGCTTTAAAATTATTATAAAAAGATTGATTATTTATTAAAAGAGTAGTTTTCTCCTATATATTAACCGGGTTATTTTTTTAGATTATCGAATGTTTACGCATTGGTTAATCTATAAAGTACTTTTTGAGGAAGAACAACAAAAAAAGCAACTATAGAAGCTAAAAACAATGACCATTTTAGACTATGTGTTTTGTCACGGTAAAAGTAAAAGGCTTTTACAAAATTAAAGGCTATACCCCTGTAGAAAGAATATTTTAGTATAGTCAACACTGATAGGTCTTTTAGTTGAAAATAAGAAGTATAGTATTGATTCTTTTCAATACTCAAGCGTGATTTTTTTTTATGAATTAATCCATTTTCAGAATACCAATAAATACGATGCACTAAGTTTACACATAGAAAATCGTAATCTTTATTTATCCTATTCCATGTAGCTCCTTCGCTGACAAAGGAATTTTCATTGTTATACATTTTGTAGGTTTTTAGAACATTGGTTCTCCAACTATGCCATTTTTCACCTATTGGAGGTCTATTTCTATCTAAAACTCTTTGTTGGAAATTTACTTGCCAAAAGTCGGCCGGGAATTTTTCGCCGATAATCTTTCCCCGCTCGTCTTGTACTAGGGTCCATACCGCTGCTATTTGTTCACTATTTTCGGTTTTGTCAATCGTATTCCAAATTAATTTCAGGTCTTCCAAGGTGCTCGAGACAAAAGTGTCATCATCATCAGCAATAATGGTAATTGGTCGACTACACAAATCTATTCCGAAATTTACTACGGGGGCTTTTCCTAAATTTTGAGGTAATTTGTGGTATATGATATTAAAGTTTTTTTCAGCTGCTTGCCACTTATTAACGATTTCCTCAGTATTGTCAATACTGGCATCATCAATGATGATCCATTCAAAGTCCTTATAGGTCTGATGCTTTAGTGAATTGTATACTCGCTCTATGACATTTGCTCTGTTGTGAGTAGGGGTGAGTATGCTAAACATAGGCTAAATTTTAAATGAAGAGGGCTGCCGAAAAATGTTCCGGTTCTTGGGTTTGTTATTATAATTTATAAGGACGAAAATAAGCTATTTCAAATGCATTGGATTAATTATCGGTTTAAATTCCTATTTGGTCGGTCCAATTTGATAAATCTTCAATAAAGTACTTCTCCTAAACGAAAAACAATTATTTATTTTTTAGACCATTTGTAAGGCGTTTGATTAAATCCCTGAAATAACGGTCACTTAAATATAAAATTCCACCATATAGAGCAATGGTAATTATCGAGACATATGATGTAAAGAAAATGAAATCATATATATTTTCCGTTTTTGACACCAAATAGGTTTTGGTGATATACCGAATACCTAAATACACAGGTGCAAACGTGAAGGAAAGTTTTAAAAAACCATAGATATAATGGTAAAAAGGCCAATGAAAAGCCCGGGTAAACAGAAAAAAAGGTCGCCACAACATAATAATTAATATAAGGCTACAACTAGTACCCAATAATATACCTGTCAGCCCGAATTTAGTTACTAAAAGCATTGAAACGGAAAGGTTAATTACGCTTTGAGCAATTGGGGCCCAGGTATCGGAGTAAAGTCCATAGGCCTGTTTAAACACATCCACGGGTTGCCTGACCTGTAACATGAAGAAGTTTAGGGCAAAAAGCGCCACGGTGGTTTCCGAAAGAATATATTTTTCACCAAGCCATAATACAATAAATGGATCCACGAGGGTAATAATGCCAATGCTTACTATCCCGGCTATGAAAAAGCGAAAGGACATCAACTCCCAAAAGACCTGTTTGATCGAAGCTTCATTTTTTTCAGCTACCAAATTGCCGACACTGGCATTGGTCCCCGAAAAGAATTTGTTCAATAGGGTGGCAAAGTTGACGATAATCAATTGGTAATTGCCAAAAAAGGCCACGGTTTCTACATTGATAAAGGAAAATATTAAAATATTGTCGGTACCATTGGAAACAAAAGTGCCCAATTTGTGCAGGCTGATCTGTTTTATTTTTTTGATGAGTTCGGGATAGGATTTAAAATCCTTGCTCTTTTTCCCATTTTTTAAGGATAGTGACAGCCAAGGGTATTGTTTGGTCGTTTTCTTGCGTAAGGAGATGGTAAACAAGATGGAACTTAATAGTTCAAGTGACACCCAGGCGATAAAGCTTTGAAAATAGAATACAAGAACAATTTGTAGGACAATTTTCGAGATGTTATAGCTTTGAAGGTACTTGGCCACCATATATTCCTTTTGGTCGGCCTGGAACAATAGCATATGGTAGTTAAAAAAATAGCCTAGCAATGAACTGGCCAAAAAGGTAAAGAAGGCGTAGTAAATAAGGGGTAGGGAGATATTTACATCTTCAAATATTATAGGAAAGAAAGCTGAAAGAATTAGTGCCAGACCAATGATGGCCCATCCAATTTTTTTATAGATGTTGCCGAAAAATCGGATGATATGGTTGATTTCTTTATGGTTTTGATCAAAAATAGGTTTGTAGAGGGTAAATCCAATGGCCGTTCCTATTCCCAGCTCCGCCAGGTTTAAAAAACTTAAAAAGCTTTGGAGAGTAGAGGTAAGCCCCATAAAATCGTCCCCAAGGTTGTCAAGAAAAATTTTTCGGGCAAAGAACTGGGTAAAAATAAAAAGGACGTGAAAAAAAACGCTAACCTTTGCGTTTTGAATCGTATTCTTAAGTCGTGACATTATCGTTTGAACAGCATTAATTTTATTCTTATTCGAAGGGCATTAAATTTCAAGATAAAACCATAAATTTTACAAGGAAGGATTTTGGCTAAAATGGAAAATAGTGAATAATTACCATCTTTAATACTGAGCTGTTCAGATATTTCTTTTTTAAGTAGGTTTCTATGTTTATAGTCTTTGTCCAGATATTGATGGAAAAATAATGGATTGTAATGGTTTACAAGTCCTTCTAATAGGTATTTTTTGGCTATAGCTTTTGTTTTGTCGTCGTATTTTTTTGTTTGATCTACAATATAATAAAGTGCATCTTTGGCATCCATCTTTTGTGTGTTATATGGGCTTCTAATAACACTTTCATTCTCATTGTTATAAATATAAAGAGGTAGGGGAATGTAGCCTTGTCTTTTAGTCTTGTTAAGGACATCTATTGTAAAAAAAACATCTTGATGAATTTTTCCAGGTATAAAACGAAGATCTTGAATAATCTTTTTTGAATAAATTCTTCTCCATACAGAAAAATTATTACTAGTTAGGAGTCGTTTAATCCCCTCTTCTTGAGTCTCGATTAGTGGATTAAATGAAGATTTTTTTATATCAAAGTAAAATTTGAAAGATTTACTGTCAATTACTCCACACTCTACCACATGTAATCTATTTTTTAATAGAAATGATAACATCAATTGAAACATATTTCTATCTATCCAATCATCACTGTCAATAAATCCAATATAATCACCAGTGGCCAAGTCTAACCCTGTGTTCCGAGCTACGCTAGACCCTGAATTCGATTGCTGTTTGGTTATTATTCGAGAATCCTTTTTCGCATAAGCTTCGCATATACTCCAACTTTTATCCGTAGAACCATCATCTATAAGTATGATTTCCAAATTGGAATAAGTTTGATTGATAATACTGTCAATACAGCGAGCAAGATAAGCTTCCACATTGTAAACTGGGACAATTACTGAAAGCAAAGGCATTTTGTGATCAAATAGACAGGAATATTTATTTTGAGACATATGTTGTTAGATAAATTGGATAATATTTTCCAAAAATCATCAAATTTTTATTCTTTAAAGACAACAAAGGTGTTTAAAAAAAGGTTTAAGTCAAAAAACGTTATGTTCCCATATAAAACTTGTTAGATTAAAATTTAATCCTTAGACAAATAGTGTAAAAATTCCTCTAAATTCGTATATCCGTCTTCGTCGTGATCGCCGTTGTTGTCTGCTACTCCGATTGTTCCGTTGATGTTGTGCTCCCAAGTGTCGTCTATACCATCGTTATCGGTGTCGGGGTATGAAGTACCTCCAGTAGCCACACTAGGATATGTTCCAGAACTATTAGGGCTTCCTATTCTCCTTTCTAAACTATTGATTAACTCTGTGTCCAATGCATCTCTGTAAAGGCTTGCACCAACATGGGATAATAATTTTGATTCCAAACTGCTTGCAGGGGTAGGGGCATAATCACTCTTTGCTATTGGTGCACTTAATAGTTCCCAGCCCGGTTCATTTCTTAATAAATTAGTTCCGGATGGTATGATGTTTCCAACTATATAAGATTTGGTGTCGGATGCCTTTATGTTTGGATTAGGATTATCATTAGGAGCATAGATTCTGTTAAGTTGAATAGCTCCGTCGGCAGGAGGGAAGTCGTTACTTGATATATAAGCATTGTTGATAACATTAAAAACTATACCGTCCTCTACATTAGTGCCATATCGATAACCATAAATAATATTGTTCTGCATTTCAAATACTAAATCAACATGGTTTAAAGGAACATTTGTTATTATATTTCGGGCGTATGTCTTCGCCATAACATTATTGAGGATTGAAACATATTTTGATCTCTGAACAACAAAGTTTCTTGGTTGTTCTCCGAATAAGCTATTTTGAACTGTTATATTTTCAGACAATGTTGTAGCTAAGTTTTGGTCGGGGCCCCATGCCAATGAACAATGGTCTATAATTACGTTCTTGACTATCTTGTTGTTGATTCCTGGGCGAATACGTATACAATTGGCATTTTGAAACAGAGGATCATTAGGGTCGTTATAATCCCAAGCACCATATTCTTGCCGAAACTTTATGTATCTAATAATAACATTGTCCTCTTTTATCCATAAGTGTGTTCTTCGTAGCTGAATACCCTCCCCTGGTGCCGTTTCACCTGCGATGGTAACATCCCCGTTGCCAGTAGGAACGTATAATGTCCCATTACACTCTATCACGCCCGATACCCGGAACACAATAGTCCTTGGTCCTTTAATATCTTCTAAAGCCCACTTAAGGGAACCTTTGCCAGAGCAGTTCAAATTAGTTACTTCCACAATGGCTCCTCCCCGACCACCAGAGGTATATTTGCCGTAGCCTTCGGCTGTTGGAAAGGCCTTTAGTTCCCCAGAATCGTTGTCCGATATGATTACGGTTGCCTCGTCTTTTTCCTTACTGCCGTCTTCCAGTTCGGTTTCCACGACATAGTCAAAGGAATCCACTGTTTTTTCCTCCTGTTCTTCTGTACTGTCTGATTCTTCAACAGCAGGATTTTCTTCTTCTATGCCATTGTCGATAGTGCCTTCATCGTTTGGTTCCGAATTTTGGCCTTCGTCATTTGGAATATAAGTCAAGGTTTTGTCTTCATTGATAATCACTACCCCGTTTTCAGGCTGGGACGTTTCAATGATCTTTACCTTGTCCGGATCGGGAATGATGTCGTTGGCCAGCACATCCAAGACCAGAGGATCATCTCCATGAAAGGAAAATGAGTCGTTCAGCAAAATACTTCCGGTCAAACGGGCTTGTTCCGCGTCGGAGATAACATACTCAGCGAGTAAATCGGTGTCTTTGCTGCATGAAATACTTAGAATTAGGGCAAGTAAGAGCATGGCCAAATTAATGACTTTTAGTTTTATTATTTTCATAAGTAGGTGTTAAGATTGCGGATTTGGGGTCCTTTTTCTTATGCGTTAGTATATTACATTGTTTTTATTATTGTCTCTTGAGTTTAGTTGGGTTTTCTGTCCACAAAATAGTAACCGACAAAGCCAAATATTGTTGTTGAAATCTTGATTTAATAGATGAAATGCAATAGGGAGTTTAAAAAAAATCGATGAAATGCATAATTAGACCGTAAACTGCTGGAAACCATGAGGATTTTAAATGTATTTTAGACCTGATTTAAGAAACACTCCAATTCAAGTATGCTTTTCAATTCTTTTGAGTTTTTACTTTTTTTTCCAACAGTATTTACTGTTTATTGGATTCTACAGTTTAATCTAAAGGCCCAAAATGTTTTCCTGTTATTTGCCAGTTACTTTTTTTATGCTTGGTGGGACTGGCGTTTCTTGTCCTTAATAATTTTTAGTTCTGTGGTAGACTATGTGGTTGGTTTGCGCCTTCACAAGGCCCAGAGTAAAAAAGTAAAGAAACGTTGGCTACTGCTTAGCCTCTCGGCCAATCTGGGGTTGTTAGGTGTTTTTAAGTATTATAATTTTTTTATAGAATCTTTTGTTGATTTGGTCAATACCTTTGGTTGGCAACCCAATGATTTGACTATGAATGTAATCCTCCCGGTTGGTATTAGTTTTTATACTTTTCAAACCTTAAGTTACACCTTGGATATTTACAGAGGTACGCTAAAACCAACACGGGATGTTATAGCATTTTTTACCTATATATCGTTTTTTCCACAATTAGTTGCGGGGCCTATTGAGCGCGCTTCGAACCTGCTTCCACAGGTATTGTCTAAAAGAACTTTTACGAAGGCCTATTTAACTGAGGGAATTTTACAAATACTAGTAGGGCTTTTTCGAAAAGTTGTAGTTGCCGACACTTTGGCCAAGTATGTTGATGTTGTCTATGGTAACATAGCAGTCCACGATGGTACTACGATAGTTTTGGCAACACTTTTTTATGCATTTCAGATATATTTTGATTTTTCGGGTTATTCCGATATAGCTATAGGTACGGCCAAATTAATGGGGTTTAGTTTTATGCGTAATTTTAACCTTCCTTATTTTGCGGTCTCTTTAACCGATTTTTGGCGAAGATGGCATATTTCCCTATCCCATTGGTTGCGTGATTATTTATACATCTCGTTGGGGGGGAATAGGAAGGGAATAGTTATTACCTATCGTAACTTGATGATAACAATGCTTTTGGGAGGGTTGTGGCATGGGAGTTCATGGAATTTTGTTATTTGGGGTGGCATTCATGGTGTTGTCCTGAGTATGGAAAAATTTTTAAATGCGCATCAATGGTTTCGTTCAATAAGAAGTGTTCGATGGGTAGGACGCATATTGACTTTTATTGTAGTGCTTTTGGCATGGGTGTTTTTTAGGGCCAAAGATTTTGATACGGCTCTATTGGCGCTTACAAAGGTATTTCAAATACAGTTGAAAATGCCTTATGTGGGAGACATTACAGTTTTGGCCAATTGTATGGCCATGCTTACTGTTGGCCTTGTGTTCGATTTTTATCTATATCGAACTAATTTAAGTTTGGAAAAAATAGGTAGTCACATAAGTATGGCTAAATTAATAGTTGTGGCATGTGTCATTACACTGTTGATAACACTCTTTTATTCGACTTCGGATAACTTTATATACTTTCAATTTTAGTGTTATATGAATCGAAAAAAATTATTTTTTTTAAGTAGAATACTTGTCCTTTTTTTTATGGTTTCTTATGTTGTGGACAAAGTTGTCTATTATGGAATCAGACAAATGGAGAGTAGCGTTTATACAGGGCAAAGCGTAGGTAAATTCAATCAGTATCTTTCAATTAAAGATAGTTTGGATTTCATAGTGTTTGGAAGTTCAAGGGCCAATCATCATATAAATCCATCATTGATAAGTGAAAATGGGTATAACATGGGCATGGATGGCCAGAAAATTGCATTTTCTGCTACCCTTTGCAAATTGCTGCCCAAAAGGGAACAAACTATTTTGTTTCATATTGATCCTGAGAATGCTGTAGATGATTTGTACATGGCAGAGGATTTAAGTAGTTTGAAATCTATGTATTATAAGAATAAAATAGTGCAGAAGGAAATGAATAAGTATAAAAAGTTGAATCCATTGCAACAAATCTACTGGTGTATTTCTTACAATGGGATTTTGTTTGGAATTATTAAGAATTATTTAAAACCAAATTATAATTATACTACTTACAATGGATATGACCCGTTGCAAGTAAATAATTCTTCAAATAGAAATGTTTTGAAACTTGATAAAAAAGAAATACAAGTGGGGTGCAAAAAAAAGGGATATACCTTAAATCCAATTTACAAAGCTTATTTAACTGATTTAAAAGAATTCAGTAAAAAAAATAAAAAACAGCTTATTTTTTTTACATCTCCTAAACTATTCGATAATTGCAAAGAGGACAATTTGTTTTTAAGAAAGGAAATGAAAAAAATGAATTTAATATATAAGGATTTTAGTGATGTTTTATTGAGTAGTACTTCGGACCTGTCAAATTGGAAGGATGCTACTCATTTGTCTAAAAAAGGAGCTGAGAATTTTACCAATTATGTGGCAAGAACTGTTTTTGGTCCCAATGTAAAATAAACTGAGTAGGGAAATGAAACAAAAAAAGGACGGTTTAAACCGTCCTTTTTTTTAAATAATTTACTCTTAATCCAGTCAACGTACGGGCTAGCCCTTTAGGACATATAAATTCGTTACAGAATTTTACAATGGGAGTATTAATTTACCGGTATGAGTGCTGATTTATAATCTTCCTTCTACCTTACATTTTAAAATACCTTTTACATCGTATAAAACCCCATTCTCATTTAAAAGGGCCCGTAGGTCGATATTCAAGAACTCCTTATGGGCAACGGCAAGAACTATGGTGTCGAATTTTTCATCGGGTACTTGGTTGACGATTTGAAGGCCGTATTCTTCGTTAACCTCTTCCTTGGAGGCCCAAGGGTCGTAAATGTGAATCTCTGCCCCGTAGCTTTTGAGATTGGTAATCACATCAACGGCCTTGGTGTTACGAACATCCGGGCAGTTTTCCTTAAAGGTGATGCCTAAAACGAGCATCTTCGACCCTTTGATTTTTATGTCTTTTTGGACCATGAGTTTGACGACTTCCGAAGCGACATACTTTCCCATGCCGTCGTTCATCCGCCGGCCGGCCAAGATGATTTCGGGGTGGTAGCCGTATTCCTGGGCCTTTTGGGCCAGGTAATACGGGTCGACCCCAATGCAATGTCCTCCGACAAGTCCGGGTTTAAAGGGTAGGAAATTCCATTTGGTTCCCGCGGCCTCCAGTACGGCATTCGTGTCGATACCCATTAAGTTGAAGATTTTGGCCAATTCGTTGACAAAGGCAATGTTGATGTCCCTTTGCGAGTTCTCGATGACCTTGGCGGCTTCCGCAACCTTTATGGAGGGGGCCAGATGGGTCCCGGCCGTTATTACCGATGCGTAAAGTCGATCGACTTGTTTGCCGACTTCGGGCGTCGATCCCGAGGTAACCTTTAAAATTTTTTCTACGGTATGTTCCTTGTCACCCGGGTTGATCCGTTCGGGTGAATAGCCTACGTAGAAGTCTTCGTTAAACTTCAATCCGCTGATACGTTCCAAAACGGGAACACATTCCTCCTCGGTTACACCAGGGTAGACCGTAGACTCATAAATGACGACATCCCCTTTTTTCAGTACTTTCCCAACGGTTTCACTTGATTTGTACAAAGGGGTGAGTACCGGTCTGTTGGTGTGGTCTACAGGGGTGGGAACGGTTACGATATAATAATTGCAATCGGAAATGTTCTCAATTTGGTTCGTGCAATAAAGGCCGGTTTCCATTTGAGGGGTATCGCTCAAAACTTGTTGCAAAATTTCGTCTTCTACCTCTAAGGTGCTGTCCGTCCCGGATTGAAGTTCCTTGATCCGTTCTTCGTTGATATCAAATCCGATTACCGGATATTTGGTCGCAAACAATCGTGCTAGGGGAAGGCCTACATAGCCTAAACCAATAACTGCTATTTTGGGTGTACTCATAATTTCTTTACATTATTTTTTTAAATTGTTCCAATACCAATTGACGGCATTTTTGAGTCCGGTTTTTATATCAAATTGCGGGGCGTATCCCAAGAGCTGCTCTGCCTTCGCTATGGAGGCCAGGGAATGGGGTACGTCTCCCTTTCGTTCCGGGCCATAGGTCACCTCGATTTTGGCTATTTCCGGATCGTATTCACTTAGATACGTTTTTAACAGGCCGACCAGCTCGTTCAAATCGGTACGTTCGCCATAGGCCACATTGTACACGGTGTTAATGGCCTCCTTGTCTTGGGCCAATAGGGCCCTTATGTTCATTTGTACCACATTGTCGATATAGGTAAAGTCTCGTGAAAAGCTACCGTCTCCATTTATAACAGGCGATTCATGGGCCATAAGTTGCATGGTGAATTTTGGAATGACGGCCGCATAGGCCCCATTGGGATCTTGTCTTTGCCCAAAAACATTAAAATAGCGTAACCCTATGGTTTCCAGTCCGTACGTAGCGCTAAAAATGTTGGCATATAATTCGTTGACGTACTTTGTAATGGCATAGGGCGAGAGTGGCTTTCCGATAATCTCTTCTACCTTGGGCATTGATTTTGAATCGCCATAGGTGGAAGAACTGGCAGCGTAGACAAAACGTTTAACGTTCGCATCCCGGGCCGCAACCAACATGTTCAAGAAGCCGGATACGTTAACATCGTTACTGGTTATGGGGTCGTTGATCGATCGGGGTACCGATCCCAAGGCTGCCTGGTGAAGTATGTAATCTACGTTTTCGCATGCCGTTTGACAGGTGCTCAATTCGCGAATATCGCCTTCGATCAGGGTGAAATTTTTGTTATTAAGAAAGGGTTGTATGTTTTCGCGCTTACCTGTGGCAAAGTTGTCAAGGCAAACGACACGGTTTCCGTTGTCTAAAAGGGCCTCACATAGGTTGGAGCCGATAAAGCCGGCGCCTCCGGTTACTAAAATATTGTGTTTAACCGGCAATTGTAGACTTTTAAAGGACATTTTATTTGTGTTACAATTATTATTGATGCTTTAAATCGAGTGCAAATTAAATTAAAAATAAACGATTAAATTAATTTAAATAGGTGGATTGTAGGAATTATCCGTTGCTTGGTCATTTTTCTATATTAAGTTTTGTGTCGAGATATTTTTAAGGCATTCATTGTTTAAATAAGTTTGAATATTCTAAACGGACATGAAAATGAGTGCCAATGCGGTCATAAATAAAATTAAAAGCCGACCGAATCTATGTTCGATCGACTTTGAGTTAGTTGTTAGAGGGAATGGGATTATTTGTTTGCTAAATAATAGAGGAAATCTTCAAGATTAGTATAACCGTCGTTATTACGGTCTTTGTTTCCATCTTTTTTATCATTGGGGTCCAGGCCATGGGTTTTTTCCCAATCGTCGGCCATACCGTCCTTATCACTATCCTTATAAGCTGCGCCGCTACTAATACTTGGGAAAGAACCACTATTTTTCAATGTACCGCTCATATTCTTATAGTGGTTGATTAGTCGATTGTCAACTGCATCCCTCTTCGGTACGCTTGCTCCTACATGAGAAAGCAATTTACTGTCAAGTTGACTTGCACTAGTAGCTATATAGGATGATTTGTTTTTTGGATATGAGAATAAGTAGGGCTCAAGTTCGGCTCTATACATATTTTTTAGCCGAGAATCCATAATATTATCTTTTAGATAAGCATGTGTAGTTTCTATTTTATTAGTGCTGGCACTTTCTGGAGCTGGAGGGGTCAGGGTTATAGGGTAGTTCGTCGAGGTTTGGAAATCGTTTGACAGTTTATATGTGTTGGCAATTACGTTAAATGACATCCCATCAGTACCTGATGTGGCCCATTTAAAACCGTATACAATGTTGTTGATCTGTTCAAACGTTAAATCTTTATGTTCAACGGCCCCGGCCATGACACTTCTACTATTGTTTAATACAAACAAATTGTTAAGGATTGAGATATTTTTTGATCTTGATATCAACATGGCTCTAATACTTTCTCCGAAAACACAATTTTGGACGGTTACATTTTCAGCAATTACGGTGGAGATGTTCTCGTCCAGTGCCCAAGAAACGGAGCAATGATCGATTATTATATCCTTTATTTTAACCGACGGATTGCTGGACCTGATTCTTATTCCATCCATATTGTGCCCGTCTTGAGGATTGGCGCTTGAATCCATTCTAAACCTTAAATGCCTTACGATAACATTGTCGGCTTGAATACTCAAGGATCCATTTCTTATTAGAATGCCTCCGCCAGGAGCCGTTTGCCCAGCGATGGTAACATTTCCCCTGCCGGCATAAATAGGCAGGTTGGATTTGGCGTTAATGGTACCACCTACCTTAAAGACGATTGTTCTGGGCTCTCTTATTTCCTCTAAGGCATATCGTAGGCTACCAGGTCCTGAGTCGTTTAAGTTGGTCACTTCTACCACTATACCGCCCCGTCCCCCGGTGGCGTTTTTACCAAAACCTTCTGCCGTAGGGAAGGCCTTTAATTCAGAAAAGCCTCCCGAGGTATCGACATTGTCATTGTCTTCTTCTTCATCGTTACTTCCGGAACCCCCATTTTCATTGCTTCCACCACCACTACTTCCTCCGCCACTGGAACCACTACCGCTGTCGCTTGTCGGAGCTTCGGTAACTTTTACAATTTGTTTTACCGTATGGGAGAGCCCCTCTTCATCCTTAACTGTAAGCTCCACGTCATAAGAACCGGTATCGTTAAAGGTGTGGTCGGGGTTTTTGGTGCTGGTTGTAGAGCCGTCTTTAAAGTTCCAGGAATAACTTACAATCTCAGTATCGTCTTTGGAATTCCAGGCCTTGAATTCTACCTTAAGCGGAGCATAGCCCTCAAAAGGGCCTCCTGAAATGACCGCCGTCGGGGCCTCGTTTTTGGCTTCTGTAGCTGTAATGCTTAGGGTAGAAGTACTCTTTAGTCCTTCTTCGTCCGTAACGGTAAGGGATACTTCATAACTGCCCTCTTCGGTAAAAGTATGGCTTGGGCTGACCGTTGTCGCCTTGTTGCCGTCTTTAAAATCCCATGAATAAGCGGTTATCTCCTTATCGTCGGAGGAGTTGCCACCGTTAAACTTGATTTCCAGTGGAATTTCCCCTTCCACCTTGTTGGCCGAAATTTTTGAGATAGGAGCCTGGTTTTCGTTCTTGCCCGGATCGGCAGGGGTTTGGGCCTCATCTTCGTTGTCCTCTGATGTCTTCGTTCCCTCATCGGAGCTTTCTTCTTCTTCTTCTTCTTCTTCTTCGGTAGCTTCCTCGCCGGGTACATCTTCTTCCATGGTGTCCTCCCCGGAGGCATCCTCTTCAGGGGTTTCGTTCGTTTCTTCCACCGTCTCTCCAACTATGGCTTCGGCATCTTGCGGGGCTTTATATGTAACTACTAACCTAGGCCCTCGTTGGGTGGGGTGTTCTTTTGAGGCAAAGGCAAAATCATCCCCATCCTTATGTTTTAAGACCAAGGTTATAAGTCCCCTGTTTAAGCGGTCTTTTTGTAAATCGATTTCCTTGGTCTGCCCTACACGATAGTCATCGGAGGTTGTTCCGAGAAGGGAATCTATCCGGGGAGCGGTAGCTTCCGTAAGGTTGTCTTCAGTCCAAGAAGAGGTATTTCCTTTGTATACCAGTGTGTTTCCGTCTCCGTCGTCGGTAGTTATGGTGAATTCTAACCGACTTTCTTCAAGGGTGCCCCCGATAGAATCGATTTGGCTTAGGTCGAACATTAAATAACTGTCCCTATGGTTTTCTTCCAGTCGAATTAGCTCGTTGTTGTACCCCTTGCCATCCTGTAAATAGGCATCCTGTACAGGGGCAAAGACCGTGGTTCGTATTTCGGTAGGGACTTTTTTGGTCTCTTCCTCCGTCAATTCTTCCCCGTTTTCCTCTTCTGGCGAATCTTCCTTCACCGATTCTTCGGCTTCCTCCTCATCTGTATCCGATGGGGTTTGGGCGATGGGTTGTGCATTGGGGTCTAAAACCGCTTCTTTTAACAAGTCGCTGTCTTTTGTGCAAGAAAAAATCAATACAAGAAATAGAAATACAGAGGCCAAAAAGGACCTTTTGACTTTTGTGGGGTAAAAGTTCATAGGTTAGGAAAATGTGTTAACTGTTTTTTGATACTTTACCGTGTTGCGTCGATGAAATGTGCTTTTTATCGATAAACGGTAATCTGCGCAAAAATAGATAGTTAATTCGACTGGCAAAATTTTTTTTGCCTTTTCTTTTGATGCCCTCCTATCTGCTTGAATTTAGAAGCTTTTGAAGTAAAAGAGGATTTACGCATAAGAGGGGGTGGGCGGATGGCGCAGGTATATTTTTTAACTTTGTTTTAACAAAATAATCGATGAATTACATGTTATTGCCCAGGTTGGGTGGCCTTAATCCCGTTAAAAGTAAGCAAGTAAATAAAATGTTAAATTTTTTTAGTTAAGGATTTTTTGAGGGAAAATTCAATCAAAAACAATGGAGATGGTCAATTAATCTTTGTGTCCGGTACTTTTTACCACTTCCGTTTAAGTAATTGATGGGGGAGTATGCTTTAATGTATACAAAGGGTGCCACCATTGGAATCCTACGTTTCGGTCAGTTGTTTTTAGGGTAGGGGTTACATTGTGCCGGCCATTAAAGGGATATAGGAATTTGTTAAGAAAGTATTTTGGGGACAGGGGTTTTTTGATGCCCTTGTAAATCAAGAGCCTTTATTCCATTTGGAATTTGTTCTGTTGTAGGCTTAGTATTTGCTAATTTTGGAATTTGATAACATAAGATGAGGAGAAAGAGTGTTTTTATAGGATTGGTGCTAGGCATAGGCCTATTAGGAGTGTCTGTGTATGTATGGAGACTGGATAGGGTGCGGGTCGAAAATTGGGAAAACACCGTCCCGGTCTTTGAAAATGCCCAGGTCTATGATCAGGGAATTAAAACTGCTTTTCTCGACACCGTTTCGTACTCTTCAAGGGAGCGTTTTAATGGGTTGTTTCAATATTTCTTACGGGGGTATTTAAAATATAGGTCAAAGGAAGGGGCCTTGGTGTATTACCCGGGAGAGTTCAGTGGTGGTGGCCAGGCCATCAATGCCTTGGAGGGCTTTGCGCGATTTTTTCCCCTGGCATGTTCTTATATACACAATGCCCCAAGTACTTCTGTTCAAATAGATGAGCAATCAATCAATGTTTCGGAAATCATGAAGACCGCTCTTTTAAGTGGGACGAATCCTAGTTCTAAGGAATATTGGGGAGTCATAAAAGACCGGGATCAAAAAATGGCAGAGGCAGCGGATGTTGCCTTGGGACTTTGGGTGTCAAGGGAATATATTTGGGATCAATTTAGTACTCAGGAAAAAAAACAAATTTACGATTGGTTGATACAGGTCGAAAGCCGAAAACATGGCGATAATAATTGGAATCTATTTCCAGTTATGGTCATCAAATCCCTTGAGGCACTGGGTATGGCCGACAATCGAGCTGTGACGGCTGCCAATAAAAAGTTTGGGCGATATATTGAGCAAGATTATTTGGGGGATGGATGGTTTAAAGATGGGGAAGCTCCCCCGGATTATTACAATGCCTGGGCAATACATTATTGTTTGTTTTGGCTCAATCAAATGCACCCCGGTTTCCATTCGGAATTTATTTGTGAGGCCAACGCGGATTTTTCTGATTTTTTTAAACACTTTTTTGGTCCCGAAGGTTTCCCCATGATGGGGCGCAGTGTTTGTTATCGTATGGCGGTACCCTCACCCCTTGTTGCCGCTTCCTTGATTAACGGTGAGGTGTTGTCAGAGGGAGAGGCGTTAAGGGCCCTTGAGACGACATGGGCCCACTTTATTGAAAACGATGCCTTGGAAGGGGGGAAGGTTACCCAAGGTTTTTATCAGGAGGATTTAAGTATCTTGAACGGCTATTCCGGTGCGGGTAGTTGCCTTTGGTCTTTGCGGTCGCTTATACTTGCCTTTTATGTGGACGCCGAGATAGGTTTGTTTGATGTGCCCCCCGCAAAATTACCGGTGGAAATAGCGGATTTTGAGGTTCACAATCCTGTTATCAACTGGACGATAAGGGGGGATAAGGAGTCGGGAGATATCATGTTGGAATTATTAAATAATGATAAAGATGCCCACTATCAACTAGATAAGTATGATGTTTTGGATGCTTTTCTGGAGACCCTATGGCAGTATCCGCATAGACCCAACAACAAAAAAGCCTTATATAACAATAGGTTCTATTCAAATGAAAATTTAATTTTCAACGGTAACTGATATTCGATAAAATTACTAGCACTCTTAAAGGTCGGAGTGTCTTGGTTTTTAAGTGCTTAAAGTTTTTTAGTGTGTTAAATTAAAGTTTAACCGGGGTTTAGTATATTGTGTTGGTGTTATCGTAAATACAATTCTAAAATTTAATGAATTTAGAAAAACAGCAAAAAGGAGAGGGTCATTTGAATTAGGAGGTATGAATTCTAATAAAATTAGAATTGTGTTTTTAATTACCGGTCTTGGCACTGGAGGTGCCGAAATGATGTTGTTTAAATTTTTGACACGTTTAGATTGCACTACCTTTTCTCCCTATGTAGTAAGTCTTATACCTGGGGGGGTCTTTGAAAATAGAATAAAAGATTTAGGGATTCCGGTTTTTTCTTTGGATATGGTTCAAGGGGTCCCTAATCCATTTGTGCTTTTTAGATTAAAAAAGTATTTGGATATTATAAAACCGAATATTATTCAAGGATGGATGTATCATGCCAATTTTATAGCTTTATTTGGAAAATTATTATGGGATAAGAAGGTTCCAGTCCTGTGGAGTATACATCATTCAATAAATTCATTGAAAAATGAGAAAATAAGTTTGGCTTTGTTGATTAAGTTAACTGCATTGTTGTCCAAAAAACCTGATAAGGTGATATTTTCAGCAAAAACAGGGAAGTTTCAGCACTTACAAATAGGTTATAAGTCTGTTAATTCATTGGCTATTAATGATAATTTTGACCTCACTTTATTTAGGGAAGAGAGTAACCGATTAAGAGGTTTAAGAAATTCATGGAGTATTTCTGAGGATGCAATATTAATAGGTTCATTGGCTCGATTTCACCCGATGAAAGACCATTTAGGTTTGCTGAGTGCAGCGGCCAAAGTGATTGGTAAATATCCGAATGTGTATTTTGTCCTAGCGGGTCCAAATGTTGACTACAATAATTATGAGTTGACCTCTTTTATTAAAAAACATGGAATTGCAGATAAAATTCATTTATTGGGAGAAATTCATTACGTGCCAAAGTTTTTTAATTCAATTGATATATATGTTAGTTCTTCTGCTTATGGAGAATCTTTTCCGAATGTTATAGGTGAGGCAATGGCATGTGGGGTGTCATGTGTGGTCACTGATGTAGGGGATTCAAAATTTATCGTAGGAAGTACAGGGATTGTAGTACCCCCTAGAGACACCGAAGCTTTAATGCTAGCTTTTAAAAAACTTATAGAACTTGGTCCAATGAAACTTGTGAAGATGGGTGAGAAAGCAAAAAGTAGGATTTCTTCTGAGTTTGATTTAGATGCACCAAATTCATTTGTGCGAAAATATGAAAAATTATATATGCAAGCAGTTGAAGTTCCGAACAAATGAATTGAATCTTCTATTTATCTTGGCAAATCAAACAATGGTGAACTTTGGTTGTTTGCCGGATGTCAACAAATAATTTCTGTTTTTGGTTAAAAACTATTTTCGATAATCTTTATACCATTCAATGAATTTTTGCACTCCTTTCTTTACCGAAGTGTTGGGGCGGTAGCCGTAATCGCGGATCAGATCGTCGACATCGGCCCAAGTGCGTTCCACATCCCCAGGTTGCATGGGCATCATTACTTTTTCCGCCTTTTGGCCCATACTTTCTTCAATGGCCTCTATAAAATCGGTCAGCTTTACGGCATTGTTGTTGCCAATGTTATAGATCTTGTAGCGATCACGGTCTTGGGTCGATGTGGTTAGTACACGTACGACCCCTTCTACGATATCGTCGACATAGGTAAAGTCCCGCTCCATCTTGCCGTGGTTGAAAACCTTGATCGGTTGGCCCTTGGCAATGGCCTCGGTGAACAGGAAGAGGGCCATGTCGGGCCTTCCCCAAGGGCCGTAGACCGTAAAGAACCTTAGGCCCGTGGTCGCAAAACCGAACAGGTGGCTATAGGTGTGGGCCATCAGCTCATTGCTTTTTTTGCTGGCGGCATAAAGGCTTATGGGGTGGTCTACACTATCGGAGGTCGAAAAGGGGATTTTTTCGTTCAAGCCATAGACGCTTGAGCTGCTTGCGTATACCAAGTGCTCGATCTTATGGTGCCGGCAACATTCCAGTAAATTGAGGTAGCCGACGATGTTGCTGTCGATATAGGCCTCGGGGTTTTCGATACTGTAGCGGACCCCCGCCTGGGCGGCCAGGTTACAAACCTTTGTTATTTTTTCTTCCTCAAAAAGTCGGGGCAGGGCTTCCCTGTCCTCCAAATTCATCCGAACAAATGAAAATTGGTCACCATGGGTCGCGCTAACACATTTTTGGTTAAAGCTTTCCGCTTCGTTACGGACGATGCCCAATTGGCGCAGGCGACCAAATTTTAGGTCGACGTCGTAATAGTCGTTGATGTTGTCCAGACCGATTACGTCATGGCCTTGTTCAATGAGCTTCTCGCAAAGGTGGTATCCTATAAAGCCTGCCGCTCCCGTGACCAGAATTTTCATGATTGGCCTATTTTGTAGTATTGAAAGCCGATTTCCTCCATTTTTTCCTTTGACAACAGGCGCCTACCGTCAAAAACAAAGGCCGGTTTCAACATCTTTTCGAAGAT
The DNA here is from genome assembly GCF_900141855.1 of Pseudozobellia thermophila. Classification (GTDB taxonomy): domain Bacteria; phylum Bacteroidota; class Bacteroidia; order Flavobacteriales; family Flavobacteriaceae; genus Pseudozobellia; species Pseudozobellia thermophila. The sequence continues at coordinate 153,545 of NZ_FQYU01000004.1, read as the reverse complement.
GCTTTCCCACGAATAGGTCTTGAATTCGTCCCACTCGGTAAGTATGGCTATGGCATGGGCGTCTTGAACGGCCTCCATGGGATCCTTAACCACCGTAAGAAGTTCTCGGTTCTCTTCGGGGCTGCGGGTATCCAAGTAATCCAGATCGGCATAAATCTGTTTTTCCGATACCTTGGGGTCGTAGACCACTATTTCCGCTTTTTCCTCCAATAGGGCATCGGCAACATTGATGGCGGCAGACTCCCGGGTATCGTTCGTGTCCTTTTTAAAGGCCCAGCCAAAGAAAACGATTTTCTTTCCGGAAACGGTATTGTAAAGTGTGGAAATGATGTTCTCGGCGAACCTGCGTTTTTGGTAGTCGTTCATGATGATGACCTGTTCCCAGTAATCGGCCACTTCGGTGAGTCCGAAACTTCGCGATATATATACGAGGTTGAGGATGTCCTTCTGAAAACAGGAGCCGCCGAAACCGACGGATGCATTAAGGAATTTCGCTCCGATCCTACTGTCGGTTCCTATGGCGCGCGATACCTCGGCTACGTTGGCGTCCGTTCGCTCGCACAATGCCGAAATGGCATTGATGGAAGAGACCCTCTGGGCCAAAAAGGCATTGGCGACCAATTTTGAGAGCTCTGACGACCATACATTGGTTTGAAGAATGCGTTCTTTTGGCAACCAGTGCTCGTAAATCGCACTCAAGGTGTCCTTGGCTTCCTGTCCGCTTGGGGTATCGTCACCACCAATCAATACGCGGTCCGCCTTAAGGAGGTCGTCAATGGCGGTACCTTCGGCCAAAAACTCGGGGTTGGAGAGTATTTCAAAGTTGACGCCGTTCCCGGTATTTTCGAGTATGCTTTTTATGGCGCTGGCGGTTCTGACCGGTAAGGTCGATTTTTCCACGACGATCTTATCCGTTTTTGCCACCCGGGCTATATTTCGGGCGCAGAGCTCGACATACTTCAAATCCGCCGCCTGGCCTTTTCCCTTGCCATAGGTCTTGGTAGGGGTGTTCACCGAAATGAAGATGATCTCGGCCTCATCGATGGCCTTGTCGACCTCGGTCGAGAAAAAGAGGTTCTTTCCCCGTGTCTTTTCCACAATTTCTTTTAGACCAGGTTCGTAAACGGGTAGGTTGTCCAAGTCGGTATCGTTCCACTGATCGATCCTAGCTTGGTTGATATCGACTACGGTAACCGTAATTTCAGGGCATTGGCTAGCGATGACCGACATGGTGGGTCCACCTACATATCCTGCACCTATGCAGCATATTTTATTTACTTTTTTCATGGTATAATTCATTTGTTCGGCTGCAAAGATTACTAAAACCGTTAAAAAAAACCTACTATTTACCGTTTAAAAAGGCTTATTTGGGACAAACGGTAAAAAGGGCCTTGAAAATAACGGTTGTCGCATGTTTTGCATGTTGCCATTATTGATGATTGACGACTAGGTCGGGTTTTTCAATTTTTATAATTCTTTGGGGCGGGAAAATAGCATGTTTTTTTCAACTGGTCTAAAATAATGTATAGTTGGTAGGTTTTTTGTGTGGATGTAGCCTCTTTTAGGAATAGAGTATTTATCTTCGTGTTTCTTGCGTTCGGTGTTCCTCACATTCAGGGCGTAGCCATATCGAATTAAATTTAAACTAGTTAACCGGTTAGATGAAGAAAATACTTATTACGGGTGCCGCAGGTTTTTTGGGGTCTCATTTATGCGATCGTTTTATTAAGGAAGACTTTCATGTTATTGGCATGGACAACCTGATTACGGGAGATTTGCGAAACATCCAGCATTTGTTCAAGCTTAAAAATTTTGAGTTTTACAACCACGATGTGACCAAGTTCGTGAGTGTGCCTGGACAATTGGACTATATTCTTCATTTTGCTTCGCCGGCCAGTCCGATCGACTACCTGAAGATTCCCATTCAAACGCTAAAGGTGGGGGCCTTGGGTACCCATAATTTGTTGGGCTTGGCCAAGGTCAAGAAGGCGAGAATCTTGATAGCTTCCACATCGGAGATCTATGGGGACCCCTTGGTGCACCCACAGACCGAGGAGTATTACGGAAATGTGAACACGATAGGCCCCCGTGGGGTATACGATGAGGCCAAAAGGTTTATGGAATCCATTACCATGGCCTATAACCGCTTTCACGGTTTGGAGACCCGCATTGTGCGTATTTTTAATACCTATGGCCCGCGGATGCGCTTAAACGACGGAAGGGTGATACCTGCTTTTATTGGACAGGCCCTTCGGGGGGAAGACCTAACCGTGTTTGGGGATGGGAGCCAGACCCGGTCGTTCTGTTATGTTGACGATGAGATAGAAGGTATATACAGGTTGTTGCTCAGCGATTACGATCTGCCCGTGAATATTGGGAATCCACACGAAATAACCATTAAGGATTTTGCGGAGGAAATCGTGAAATTAACGGGAACCGATCAGAAGATTATTTACAAGCCCCTTCCCAAGGACGATCCCATGCAAAGACAGCCCGATATAACCAAGGCAAAGGAGATTTTGGGCTGGGAACCAAAAGTGTCCCGCGCCGAGGGTATGAAGAAAACATACGAGTATTTTAAGGGGTTGCCGGAAGAAGAATTGTACAAAAAGGAACATAAGGATTTTACGGAATACAATAAAGTTTAGCCATCGGTGTCCGCGAAATGGGGTCCGGAACTTTATTTAAGGTCCAAGGTCTTGATTTATACTTGAAAAGTGTGCCAATCCTTACTTCCCATGGAATGCTTTAAACCTTTTGGCCATTTAAATCGTATATAAGGTCGGTACGTGGGACAAATGGTTAACCAAATATGCGGCTAACCGATTTTTTCATCGCATTCGACCAAGATATCCAAAAAGTATAGATATAAACTTTAGTTTTACCGTCCTGATATTCAGAAGTTCTATTGCGTGATTTGTGTATATTGATATTAGGACATTCCCCGAAGATATAATGAACAAAACCAACAGCTAGTGAAGACCATTACCCAAAATAAGATTTGGTTGTCTTCCCCGCATATGGGGGGCACTGAACAGAAATATGTACAAGAGGCCTTCGATACCAACTGGGTGGCTCCCCTGGGCCCCAATGTAAATGCCTTTGAAGAGGCCTTGGTCAAATACGTAGACCAAGATGTCTTTGTTGCCGCCCTTAGTTCGGGTACCGCCGCCATACATTTGGCCCTGGAGTTATTGGGGGTTTCACATGGCGATGAGGTGTTGTGCCAGAGCTTTACTTTTTCGGCCTCAGCAAATCCCATACTTTACCTAGGGGCCAAGCCTATTTTTATCGATAGCGAACGCAGTACTTGGAATATGTCGCCCAAATTGTTGGAGGAGGCGATTATAAATCGCATGGACCAAGGCAAGAAGCCCAAGGCCATTATAGCCGTCCACCTCTATGGCATGCCCTATAATGTTGAGGAGATTACGAGAATCTCGAAAACATATGATATTCCCGTCGTGGAAGATAGCGCCGAAGCCCTGGGCAGTAGTTACAGATCGGTAAAGTGCGGTAGCTTTGGTGAGATCGGTATTTTTTCATTTAATGGCAATAAGATCATCACCACCTCGGGAGGCGGGGCCTTGGTGACACGTAGTGAAGATGTGAAGAAAAAAGCCGTTTTCCTTGCGACCCAGGCCCGCGATGAAGCCCCTCATTATCAGCATTCAAAGGTAGGCTATAACTACAGGATGAGCAATGTGCTCGCCGGGATAGGCAGGGGGCAAATGGAAGTGTTGGACGATAGGGTAGCGGCACGAAGGGCAAATCACGAGTTTTATATTGACCGGTTGGGCGATGTACAGGAACTTGAATTTCTTGCCGAGCCGAAGGGGTATTTTTCCAACCGGTGGTTGAGCTGCGTGCTTACTCCCTCGTATGAAAAAAGGGAGCGGGTTCGCTTGGCACTTCAGGAAGAAAATATAGAATCAAGGCCCTTGTGGAAACCCATGCACCTACAACCCGTTTTTAAGGGAAGCATGCATTTTAGTGACGGGACTTCCGAAGATCTCTTCCGGCGCGGACTTTGTCTGCCGAGTGGATCCAACCTGGAAACAAGCGATTTGGAAAGGATCGCAAGTATTATTCGAACCAAAATATAGTACCATGATAAAAGATTACTTAGTAAACAATGCGCATCGGTATGCCTCTAAATGGCTCGTACTAGTTATCGATGTGTGTTTGATCTCGGTCTCCTTCGTACTCTCGTACATCATCCGGTTTAACCTGACGCTTGATTTTGATATTGACAAGCTTTTCGTCCAATTGCCGATAATTGCCTTAATTTCAATTGTATCCTTTGTGTTTACAGGCTCCCATAAGGGAGTGGTACGGCACACGGGGGTCAGGGATGTTTACAATATCTTCAACGCCATATGCCTCTCTAGTATTTTACTTATATCGATGGTTCTTTTTAATCGGGAGCTGGGCATGTTTGAAAATTTCACGGTTCCATTGGGTATTATTATCATACACAGCCTTTTGAGTTTTGTGGCCTTGACCGGCTCGCGATATGTCTTTAAGGCCTTGTACAATAATTTTATGGCGCGTGATTTTAAGGTCAATAAAAACGTATTGATCTATGGCGCCGGTGAGTCGGGTATTTTAACCCAAAATGCCTTGGTCAACCATACGAAGAGCCGGGTACGGGTAGTGGGGTACGTTGATGATGATATCAAAAAGGTAGGCAAGCAAATCAACGGGGTCAAGGTTTTTCACAAGGATGTATTGACCAGGGAGTTTTTTGTTAAAAACAATATATCCGAGGTTATTTTCTCCATTCAGAATATTGACTCCAAAGATTTGAAACTGCTTGTTGAAGGACTGGTCGATTTTCCTGTCCAGGTTAAGATCGTGCCTCCAGTTGAACAGTGGATAAACGGCGAGCTTAAGGTTTCCCAGATCAAACAGATCCAAATCGAGGACCTGCTTGATAGGGCCCCCATAAACATCAAAAACTCCAAGATTTCCGCTGAGGTCAAGAACAAGGTGATTTTGGTCACCGGGGGTGCCGGTTCAATAGGTAGTGAAATCGTTCGGCAAGTATGTACCTACGATTACAAATCGTTGATTATTATCGACCAATCGGAGTCTGCCCTATACGATTTGCAGCAAGAACTCAAACAAAACGGCTATCACAATTTTGTGCCCATCGTTGGCGACGTTCGCGATAAGAACCGATTGAACAACCTGTTTCAGGAGTATAAGCCGAACATCGTGTTTCATGCCGCGGCCTACAAGCATGTGCCCCTAATGGAGTACAATTCGTACGAGGCCATAAAAATCAATGTGGCAGGGACCAAGGTCGTTGCCGACCTGTCGATGAGCCACAACGTAGATAAGTTTATATTTATATCTACCGACAAGGCGGTCAACCCGACCAATGTGATGGGCGCGACCAAGCGTATTGCCGAGATGTACGTGAGTTGTATGCAACAGCAGGGCAAGACCAAGTTTATTACCACTCGGTTTGGTAATGTATTGGGATCCAATGGCTCTGTGATTCCCTTGTTCAAGAAACAGATTGAAAAAGGAGGGCCGTTGACCGTAACCCACAAAGAGGTGACGCGGTATTTTATGACGATTCCGGAAGCCTCCCAACTCGTTTTGGAAGCCGGTGCCATGGGTGATGGCGGTGAGATATTTATCTTCGATATGGGGGAATCGGTAAGAATATTCGACCTGGCCAAAAATATGATCAAACTTTCAGGACTTAGGTATCCCGAAGACATCGATATAAAGATTACGGGACTACGGCCTGGGGAAAAGCTGTACGAAGAGCTTTTGGCAAACGGCGAAAACACCTTGCCGACCTATCACAAAAAGATCATGATCAGCAAGAGCAGGGAATTGGATTATACCATGGTAAGGTCGAAGATAGACGAACTTTGCGTTTCCAATATGTTCTTTAATGGCAGTACGGTCGAGTTGATGAAGGAGATCGTACCGGAATTTATTTCCAACAATTCCGAACTTTGTGTATTGGACAAAAAGAAGGAAAAAAGAACCAAAACCCCTCCTTTAAAAAAAGTACTATAATCTTTTTTCACTATCATTGCAACAAAATTAAACATCGATGTCACAAGTAAAACGTTTCTTTCAAGACCGCTATTTTTATCTCTTTTCCTTGACCATTTTAATTCTGTCTTCCTGCGCGTCGCGCAAGGAAGTGGTGTATTTTCAAAACACCGGTGAATTTGAAACCTTGGTCGACAAGAACAGTTTTACCCCCAAGTTCAAGGTAGATGATTTGGTGAGCATACACGTTTCTACATTGGACAATGAGGCAAGTGCTCCCTTTAACCTTTTTAGGGGGGCATCGGAAGGTGGAATACGGGCGGAACAGGTCGATTACTTGATCGATAAAGAGGGGGAAATCGATTTTCCCGTCATCGGTAAGATAAAGATTGCTGGACTTTCCTCTGAAGAGGTAAGGGTCTTGTTGCGCGAAAAACTGTCCGATTATTTAAAAGACCCCATCATCAACATTCGATTGCGTAATTTCAGTGTTACCGTATTGGGTGAGGTCAATAGGCCGGGTACCTACCCTGTGGAAGGGGAACGCATTACTGTTTTGGAAGCCTTGGGCCTTGCGGGCGACCTTACCATAAAGGGAAGAAGGGAGAACGTCATGGTCATACGCGATTTTGACGGGACCAAAGTATATACCCGGATCGATTTGACGAACAAGGAGGCCTTGAGCTCTCCGGTATACTATCTCACCCAAAACGACGTGGTGTACGTTGAACCCAACAATTCGGCCATTAAGACGTCCACTTTGGACAATAGGGCTTCGCTATATGTATCTATAGCTTCGTTATTGATTACTTCTACGGTACTCATTATTACTAGGTCCAATTAATTTGAAAGTAGTATATATCCTAAAAGCGTAAGATGAGTTTGAATAGCCAAAACCCCATGTCGAATACCTCCTTCGATGTAAAGGAAGTACTGAATACCTATACGGCCCATGCCAAATGGTTTGTGCTATCCGTACTATTGGCACTGGCCATAGCCTACGTGTATATCAGGTATGCCACTCCTAAATACGCGGTGCAAACTCAAATTCAAATCTTGGAGGACAAGACCTCGGGCTCCGAACTCGATGTCTTTCAGGATATTCCCATTCTTGGGGGAGGAAAAAACAAGGTGGAGGATGAGTTACATATTATCAACTCGCGATCTAATTTTATCGAGGTGGTCAAAGAGCTCAATTTGAATACCCAAATTATGGTCCAGGGTAACATCAAGGAGACGGAGCTGTATAAGAACCCTCCCGTCAATTTGAGTTTTATTGCTCCCGACTCCGTCTTGAATCGGGCCAATTTGAACTTTTTTATAACCATTTCTTCCGATACGACTTTCGGCTATACCGAAGAGGAGGACAAGCCTGTCAAAATATACGCTTTTGGTAAAAACATTTCGACACCTATCGGCGATATTGTCATCACCCCGAATGTCGGGGTTTTTGAAAATTATAAGGACAAAAGGCTGAGGGTTTCGGTAAAGCCGATCGAAGATGTGGCCCAAGGCTATAGGGCCCGGGTCGTAGTTGCCAATCCGGGGGAGTTTTCCAATATTGTGACCATAACCTTGGAGGACCCTATTAGGGACAAGGCGATGGACATCCTCAATTCTTTGGTGCGAATTTATAATCAAAATGCCATAGAGGACAAGCAGATCATTGCCGATCGTACATCCAATTTCATCAATGAACGGATTGCCGATATAGCCACCGACCTGTCGTCGGTCGATCAGACGGCCCAGGATTTTAAAACCGAGGAAGGGGTCACCGATATCGCGGCGGAAACCAGTGTTAACCTAAACGTTGGGGTGGCCAACCAACAAGAACTGGCCAATGCCAGGAATCAATTGAACATGGCGGCCTCGATGCAGCAGCTTATCGAACAGCAAGGCAGCTATGAACCACTGCCCACCAATATTTTGGCCGACCCGTCGATTGCAAGCATTACCGACCGCTACAACCAGCTGGTTTTGGAACGAAAAAGATTATTGAAGAGCTCCAACGAGAAAAACCCGGTAATCGTCAACCTAGACCAACAGATAGCGGGCCTAAAAAGTAGCCTTCAGTCAAGTGTTAGCACCACTATAAACAACCTTGGGCTTACCGTAAATTCCTTGAGTGGGCAACAGGCTAGGTTCAATTCCAAAATTTATTCCTCACCGGCAAAGGAGCGGGCATTGAGGGATATAACCCGGCAACAGCAAACAACGGAGTCGTTATACCTCTATTTGCTGCAAAAAAGGGAGGAAGCACAGATCAGCGCAGCTTCGAGTTCCCCTAAGTCAAAAGTGATCGATAAGGCCTATAGTCCGAGTAAATCTCCGGTTTCCCCTAAAAAGTCCATCATTTACTTGGCTTCCTTTATTTTGGGTCTATTCGTTCCGTTCAGTATTATTTATGCCAAGGAATTGTTGGACAGCAAGGTTCACAATATGCATACCTTGGAAAAAATAGCTGAAAATATTCCCATACTGGGAGAGTTGCCGCGCCTGGGTAAAAAGGATGAAAAATTGGTCGTCAAGGAAGACCGATCGGTTCTGGCGGAATCCCTGCGTATCATACGGACCAATTTAGACTATCTTATTAAAACCAAGGCCTCGAAGGCAGGCAGGGGAAACATCATTTTTGTGACCTCGAGTGTGCCGGGGGAGGGAAAAACCTTTCTTTCGACCAACCTCGCGATGATCGCTGCCAGCGCCAACAAAAAGGTGATCCTGATTGGTGCGGATATCCGAAACCCCAAGTTGTATACCTTCTTTACCGGTGGGGATATCGATAAAATGACCAAACCCAGCAGGAATAAGGATGCGGGCCTTACCGAATATTTGTACGACAATACCATTGAGATAAAGGATATCGTCAATCCCATGTTGGTGCATCAAAATACGATCGATGTCATCTACTCCGGTAGAATACCGCCCAACCCGGCAGAACTCCTTATGAGTTCCCGTATCAAGGACCTTTTGGATGAGGTGGGTAAGGACTATGATTACGTAATTGTCGATACGGCCCCATTGATGGTGGTGACAGATACCTTGCTCATTAGCGAATATGCAGACCATTTGCTATATGTGACCAGGGCGGGTGTAACCGAAACCAAGGCGGTCGAATACCCCATAAAATTGCAGGAAGAGGGCAAAATAAAAGGCTTGTCCTTTATCGTCAACGATGTGGAAGCTTCAAATTTGGGATATGGTGGAAAATATGGATACGGATATGGAAAGACCCAGAAAAAATGGTGGAAATTTTAAACGTCTTCCCTAGACGTCCTATACCTTTAAAGTTTTTGTTTTTTTAAGGTTAAACGATGATTTTACTTCCCATAATTGACGGGCGTTATGGGATTGGAGATTTTGGTTGCCCACACTTCCCCTCACTTACATCATACGATGTTTTTACTTAACCGAACAGGTTGTGGTTTTTAACAGTTGTAGGAAAAGGTAATGAGCCTTTCTCGAGATGGTGTACTTTATCGATGTTCGCCCTTGTTTAAACGAATATAGGTAGGGTATTCTACTCCAAAGGTGTTATTAAATTACCTTTATCGGCTGGAATTGGAACACCAGGGAAACACTTATATGGAACTATGAAAAGAAAATACACTTTTTTTACACCTATTTTATTTTTACTTTTTTTTGCTGCCGGAATTTGTGAAGTAAGGGCCCAGTTGCCCGATCAATTTACCAAAGTGGATATCGTAACCGGATTGTCAAATGCAACTACTTTTAAATTTGCGCCGGATGGCCGGATATTTATTTTAGATCGTTTCGGGGAAATTCTTATTTATAAGCCCGATGAGCAATATACGGTTTCAGCTGGAGTCCTGCCCGTTTACCATGAGCACGAGGACGGGCTGGTCGGAATAGCCGTTGATCCCGATTTTGAGACCAACAATAAAATCTACTTGCATTACGCCCCTATCGACTTTGTCGGTTACAGGGTTTCAAGGTTTAGCGTCGTAGGCGATGCCATCGACTTTTCCTCGGAAGAAATTATTATCCAATGGAACACTTCCCGATCGGCCTTATGGCATTCCGGTGGGGATATGGATTTTGATTCCCAAGGCAACCTTTACATCGCCACGGGCGACAATACTACCTATGGGAGTAAATACTTTGCCCCTCTTGACGAAGATAATTCGGATTACAGCGCAGAGAAGGCCTCGTCGAATACCAATGACCTAAGGGGTAAGATTTTGAGGATCAAACCCGGTCCCGGTAGTAGCTATACAATTCCAAGCGGAAATTTGTTTCCCCCGGGAACACCCGATACCCGACCCGAAATTTACGTGATGGGAGCCAGAAACCCCTATCGTATTTTTGTGGACAAGGAGTATAACGATTGGTTGTTTTGGGGCGAGGTGGGCCCCGATGGGAACGAGGCTGGGGAATTGGGACCCGAGGGACTCGACGAAATCAATTTGACCAAGGAAGCGGGCAATTACGGTTGGCCCTATTTTTCGGGAACCGATAACAATGATCCCTACCTCATTACTTATGCCGATACACCCTACTATAACGATTGGCAAGCCCCCAAGAACATCTCCAAATGGAATACAGGGGCAACCGTTCTCCCTCCGGCGGAACCTGCCTGGATCGAAAAATTCCATAAATGTTATTTGGCAGGGTTTAGATATAACTGGGTAGACGACGACTTGTTGGACAAACAGCGCTTACCTCAAGAGTTCGACGATATGTTCTTTTACTTCGATTTCAATTCAAGTCGTATCTGGGCGGTCGAAATGGCGGCCGATGGGAGTATTCTTTCGGAAGAGATGCTGACCGATGATGTTTTTCCCGGAGATGGCAATAACAAGGATGGTTATATCGATATGGAACTGGGCCCCGATGGTAAAATGTATATTCTGGCCTATGGCGAGGGGTGCTGCCCCCAGGACATTCCCGATGGGATAGGAAGGCTTATTCAGGTCAATTATACGGGCATTACTACCAATTCACCACCCCATGTCGTAATGGAAGCCGATGTGACCAACGGCCCCTTGCCCCTTACCGTTAACTTTACAGGAGACCAGACAACCGACCCCAATGGCGATTCACCCCTTACCTATGAATGGGATATCGATGTGGACGGTACCGTCGACTATACGACGCCCAATATATCGCATACCTATACCACGGAGGGTACCTATACGGCTCAGCTAAAGGTGACCGACCCCGATGGGGCTGTGGGAGCCAAGACCATTAAAATTTACGCAGGTAACACCCAAGCGCAATTTAGTTTTAATTCCCCCGTCGACGGCGGGTTCTTTAATTGGAACGACGATGTCGATTTTAATTTGGTCACTACCGACGCGGAAGAGGGTATTATCGATTGTGAGGATGTAAATGTCGTCCCTTCCCTGGGCCACGAGAACCATTTTCATGACGTAGGAACCATCGATGCCTGTACTTCCAGCATCAACCTAGGTGACGGCGACCACCAAATTGATGGTGAAATGGATATCTACTTTGTCCTAAACTCGAATTATACCGATAGTGGCGGACTCATTTCGAGGGGGCAGATAAAGCTTCATCCCAAACGTAGGGAAGCCGAATATTTCGATACACAAAGTGGGGTCACCATAATTCCCAATACCTATGCCTTGGAAGGGGCCTCCAGTGCGATTCAAGTCAACAACAATTCATACATGTCCTTTACCGGGCGTAATTTGTTGAACATGAACGCCGTCAAGTATTTGGTCGCCTCCGAAAAGGCAGGAGGCACCATTGAGTTGAGGTTGGACAGCCCAACCGGCACCTTGGTGGCCACGACGACCGTTCCTTCCACCGGGGGGAACGACAATTGGCTCCACATTCAAACCCCTATAACCGATCCAGGGGGTAAGCACGATCTTTATTTTGTATTTAAAAATGCTTCCGCTTCCCAAGATATATTTCGATTGAATTATATCGAGTTCTTGGGCGATGGGGTTTCGGAAGACAATACCCCGCCCGAAGTCCATAGGGTAGAGGCCAATGGTAACAACAGGGTAGAGGTGAAATTCTCGGAGTATGTCGACGAAGCTACGGCCGAGAACGCGTCGAACTACGTAATTAGCGATGGTATAACGGTACAAAGTGCCGTGCTTCAGGCGGATGGTCAGACCGTTTTTCTCAACACATCGCCCCTAAGTTCGGGTATCGACTACAGTTTGGGTATTTCGAACGTTAAGAACACCAGTGGCGTGACCATGGTGGCCGACAGTTTTTCTTTCTTTGTCTTTAATGAAATCAGGATCAATGCCGGAGGGAGCCAAATTACGGGACCGGGAGGAGCGATTTTTGAAGCGGACACCTATTTTAATTCCGGTAGCAAATACATTAAAACGGTTCCAGTGGAAGGAACGGATGACGATACATTGTATCAAACAGAGCGTTACACCAGTAACAAGGGTTCATTCGGTTATGAAATTCCCGTCGCGGTGTCGGGCGAGTACGATATTCGCTTGCACTTTGCCGAGATATTCTTTGGTGTCGATGAGGATCAATTGGACAAAGGGGCCGGATCGAGGGTATTTGATGTGGTGATCGAAGGGGAGAAGGTATTATCCAACTTCGATATACTGGCCGAAACCGATCCAGCGACCGCTTTGGTCAAGGATTTTGACAATGTTACCGTGTCGGATGGGGCTGTCAGTATCTATTTTAACGGAATCGTACAAAGTCCAAAAGTCAACGGTATAGAAATTTTGTCCAAGGATGCCTTCGAAGGAGGAAGTACGAATGCCAAGATCCAGATCATTTCCCCATCCAATGGATGGGATGTCAACCAACCCTTTGATGTGGCCTTTGCCGTTGAAAATTGGGTCATTAACGAGGACGATACCCATATCCACTACTTTATCGATGGGGTATTGGTCGATAAGTACTACGGTTACGACCCGATTCCCATTGACGGTTTGAGCTTGGGCGAACACGTTATAAAAGTGGAGCTTTTTAATGCCGATCACACGGGTACGGGCATTTATGACGAGGTGACCGTAAATGTTACGGCGGCGATTACGTGTAACGAAACCGAGTTTCCCGAATCGTGGATAGTTCACGAGTTTGATCCCAACCCCTATACCGTGGTCTATACCTTTGCCGATCACGATTTGGACGGTGATGGCTTAAAGGATATTGTTACCGGTGGCTGGTGGTACAAGAATCCGGGGTATGCATCGGGGGACTGGGAGAAAAATGAAGTCGGTGGCGACTTTAAAAATGTGGCCCATGTTTACGATTTTGACGGGGACGGTGATATGGACCTATTGGGTACGACAGGGGCGTATAAAGGCGTTCAGTTGGTTTGGGCCCAGAACGATGGTGAAGGCAATTTTACCGTTTACGACAATATCCCGGCGGGGGACTCGGATTATTACGAACCGTTTTTGGCGGGTATAGCGGGTGGTGTTTTTGACAACACCAATACCTATAGAATGGCCATCAACTGGAACGGGGCCGAATCGACGGATTCGCCGATTCAAATGCTTACCCCTCCCAATAAATCGGTGATTACGACCGAAGAGTGGAGTTTGATTGACATCAGTCCCGATTCCTCGGGCGAGGATATTCAGGCGGGCGATATCGATCGCGATGGTGACCTCGACCTGTTTCAAGGGGTAAACTGGTTGCGAAACAACGGTAACTTAAGTTTTGAAAAATTTGAGACTGGTATCAATGATGCCTATGTAACGACGGCGGATCGGGCCCAATTGGCCGATTTTGACCGCGATGGCGATCTGGATGCCGTAGTCGGACAATTAAGTCTTGGAAGCGGAGGAAACGGTACGGGGTCAAAGACGGAATTCGCTTGGTTCGAAGCACCTGCCGACCCGACCCAACCGTGGATACGACATGATTTGGCCGACGATATAAATGGAAGTTTAAGTGTTTATGCCGTTGATATCGATTTTGACGGGGATAAAGACATTGTCGTAGGGGAATGGCTGGGAGATCACCGTCTGATCGCCTTTGAGAACGACCTTTGCGGTTCGGGAGGCTTCAACAAGATCATCTTGGACGATGGGGCCTTGGGCTACGAACACCACGATGGGGCCAGGGTCGTCGATATCGATGCCGATGGTGATTTGGACGTGGTATCCAATGGGTGGTTGAAAGACAAGGTCCTCAGAATTTATGAAAACACGACGATTCGGCCGAGTGACGATAGGCCCATTGCCTATGCAGGCGAAGACCGTATGGTACCTCCTTCCAGTAACGTCACGCTTAATGGTTCCGGTAACGATCCCGATGGGGGCACCGTAAGCTTCCAATGGACCCAACAAAGTGGTCCTTCGGCAACACTTACCTCACCGAATTCGGCGAGTACGACTACAGGTGCCTTAGAGGAGGAAGGGGTGTATGTGTTCCGGTTGACCGTTACCGATGATGAGAATGATACGGCCTTTGACGAGGTGACCATTACCGTTTCCGAAGGCTCGCTCACCACCCGTATCAATGCGGGAGGCCCTTCTCTTACTTTTGATGGCACCGAATGGACCGCCGATCAGTATTCGAACGGGGGAGGGGTATTGACCAACCCGATAGCGATTGCGAATACAACGAACGACCAGTTGTACCAAACGGAAAGATACAAGACCAGCGGGGATTTGGTTTATAACATTCCCGTTGCCAATGGCACCCATACGGTTAACTTGCATTTTGCCGAAATTTATTTTGGTGTTTCGGGCGATGGTGCGGATGGAGGAGCTGGTTCAAGGGTATTCAATATCGATGTTGAAGGTCAGGAGCAAATTGATAATTATGACATATTTGTTGCTGCCGGTGGTGCAGCCACCGCCGTGGTAGAGACTTTTTCCGATATAAGCGTATCCGATGGATACATGACCATTACCCTTAGTCCTGTAACCGAAAACCCGAAGATTTCGGGAATAGAGATCGTTCAGCCCATAACCGATGGGGCACCTATCGTGGAAGCTGGCGACGATGTCGTAATTGTCTTACCCGTAAACAGCGTGGTACTCAATGGCTCCGGATCAGATCCCGATGGCGGACAGGTTGTTTATGGTTGGACACAGGTAAGCGGACCGACAGCCTCCCTTAGTGGAGAAGATACCTCAAGTCTGTCGGTAAGTGAAATGCAGGCCGGTGTCTATGAATTTATGCTAACCGTTACCGACGACGAAGGGGAATCGGACTCCGATAATGTTATGGTCAAGGTTGTGCCCGAAAACGGGGTATTGGCCGTTGCAGAGGCTACTCCAAAGGAAGGGGAAGTTCCCCTTGAGGTTACCTTTACCGGTAGCAATTCGATTTCCATGCAAGGGGAATTAAGCTACCTGTGGGATTTCAAGGATGGGACAACTTCTACCGAAGCAAATCCCGTACATATTTTTAACGGAACAGGGACTTATGAGGTCGAATTGACGGTAGAGGATGCCGGAGGTAACACGCATACCGATATCATAACAATTACTGTCTTAAAGATTGGGGAAGGACCCAAAATGGCCATCATCATGGAGAAAAACCCCGTGGTCAACGGTACGGCCAGTTTTAGATTGGTGAATCAACCTGAAGATGTGGTTTTTATGGGAATCAATCTACACGACAGCCAGGGCAGGCTTATGAACAATTACAGGGTCGATGAGATAAATATGCTGAATGACGATACCTATCAAATTTCGGTGGATGGATTGCCCGATGGCCTGTATTTTGTACGTATAGCAACGAACAAGGGTAAAGTGTTGACCTTGAAACTGTTGATAGACAACTAATACGGTCCGAACAAGTATAAAAAAAGGGGTGCGCATCGCACCCCTTTTTATTGGTTAAACGCGGGCATCGATTCAATAAAAGACATCGATCGTGTTGTTGATGATGGGCAACAATTTCTCAAGGGTTTTCGTCGAAATGGTAACTTGTTTAAGGGTGTTGAGTTGATTCATGTTGTGGATATCCGATCCCAAGAAATCAATAAGGCCTTGGTCCAATAGCTCGAGGGCCACCTTAGACACTTCCTTCCCGTAAAAATCGCCCAATGACAACAGGTTCATCTGAAAGAGGATGCCTTGGTTTTTATATTCTCCGTACTTTCTTTTTTTATGGTGAAGGAAACCATAACGTTCGGGATGCGCCAAAACGGGAAAATAATGTTTTTCCATTATCTTGATAAGGGCTTCTTCAAAGTTGATGGGGGGCTGTAGGTAGGACATCTCGAAGAGTAAATAATCCTTCACCAGGGGCATGGCCGAATTGTTGGCCAACAAATTCTCGAAATTATCGTCGATCATATGTTCGGCGGCGGCCTCTATGTGAACATCCCTTAGGTCTTCTTTTTGGATGCCGGCCAATAAATGGTCCAGGGCCTTGGTAATGCTACCTCGGTCATTGGGGTAATAGTTGTTCATGATGTGGGGAGTGGCAATAAACCGTGTTATGCCCATTTCGGCGAAACCCTTAATGATTGCAATGGATTCGTCAACGGACTTGGAGCCATCGTCTATACCGGGCAGAATATGGTTGTGTATATCGACAAGCCCCTCGAGATAATCGATTAAGAATTTTTTTCTGTTGAAAAAACTGAACATATAATCTTGGTATATTGTGTGGCTATAAACCTAACGTATAAAAACAACTCCTATTACCATTGGCAATTGAAGCTACAAAGATAAGGTAGAAGAAGGATACGGCTAACAAATACGGTTGGCCGATTTCCAGACGGCAGTGGTCAAAAAAAAAGTAGTGGAGGTTATCCACTACTTTTTGATTTTGGGTCGCCACCGATATTAAAAGTTCACCGAAATCTTGCCCCTTATATAAAAAGGGGTTCCCGGCGTAAAATGAATCTCTTCAAAGGGCTGCGCTTCATTGAACATTCTGCTCTCCGTTGCAAATTGGGTCTCGTTCCATTCGGTATCGAAAAGGTTCTCGACAATAAGGCCCAAGGTCCAATTTTTAATGGAATAGTTCAGGTTTAAATCAGTGATAAAATAACCATCGGCGATAATCGATTGGTCTTCGTTGGCTGGGCGATCATCGACAAGGCGATAATTGATTCCGCCCGAAAAGTTGCCCAGGTTCCTGAACGATAGTCCGGCCGAAGAGGTCAGGTCGGGGGCAAGGGGGATATAATCCGCGCCATCGGGCTCATCTATGCTCCTGGCATGGGTATAGTTGATATCGCCGTTAAAATAGAGCCAATCGGCCAATTGATAGCGCAATCCCAGATCTACACCGTACCTACGGGTCTTTCCACTGGGTTCCACTATTCCTGCATCACCGACATATACAAATTCTTGTTGCAGGTAGAGGTACCACAAGGCGGCGTTGATCACCAATTTATCGGTCGGTTTTATAATAGTGCCCAAATCGGAGCCAAAGGCCAGGGGAAGAATCTCTTCCCCGCTATTGGCGGTAACCACCCTGCTGTCATTGGAATGGAAACCTATACCCGATTTCGAGAAGAACTGCACATTGGGCGATGCCGCATAAATCAGGTTTAGCTTGGGGCCTAAAAATAATTTGTCCTCACTTTGGTTGTCATAGGCCTCGCTCAACAGGTTTTCATAGTCGAACTTAAAATAATCCAATCGCAGCCCGGGATTGATCGTCCACTTGTTCTTTTTGTAGGTAAGGTCGAAAAAGCCGTAAAGGTTAAGTTCGTCGACATTGCCATAAGCGAGGCGTTCCAAAAGGGTTTTTCGGTCTTTGGTTCGCGATAATTGTACATCGTTGACATCGTCATACCTGAATCCCAGGCCCGATTCGTACCTTAACTGCGAATCGTGGTCGCCGATATGGAACGAACGGGCGTAACTGGTTTCGGCACCGATCAGGGTGCGGTCTTCCTTTTGTCGAATTTGGTCCCCGTTTACCGGGTCCTCAAGAAAGAAGGTGAAGTTTGAAAAAAGCTCAAAGTCGTATTTCGTGATGTAGGCCTTTGATCGTACGCTGGAATGCTCGTCTATTTGATTGGTGTGGTTCACAAGAAGATTGGTCCTGCTCGTGTTTCCACCCTCCGTATCGTCTATGGCACCGAACCTACCTATCAGGCCTTGGTCGACGGCCCGTTGCGGAATTTGGCCCGAGGCATCCCATTTGCTTTGAAAATGAGATACCGTAAGCGTCAGGTCCTGATTGTCGTAATCGCTGTAATTATAGCGTCCCATGAGATTGATGCGGTTAAAGTTCTGGGACGAGTCAAAAGGACCATCGGTCAGTACAAGTTCTGAAGCGATATAGGCATTGCTGAAGTCGCCTTCGGCTACCTTGAACATGCCCAGGGTGCGGAGCGTATTGAACTGCCCCGCCTCTAAGGAAATCGTGTTCCCGTCGATTTTCTTCTTGGTCTTTAAGTCAATATAACCAGCAGTGTTAAAGTTTCCGTGGTTGGCATAATAGGGACCTTTGCCAAAATCTAGGTTGTCGATGGTTTCCGGGATAATAAAGTGCATGTCGGCATACCCTTGCCCATGGGCGTGCGAAACCATATTTACGGGCAACCCATCAACATTGATGGCCACATCGGTGCCGTGGTCCACGTCGAAGCCTCGAAGGAAAATTTGCTCGGCCTTACCGCCACCGGCATGTTGGCCGATAATCAAGCCGGGAACTTTTCTGAGTATTTCCTGGGATGATTTCACGGGACTGGTTTTGATATCGACATTGACAAAATTACTCAGTGCGTTCGCCTTGGAGACCAAAACTACCTGGTCTAGCGATACAACCGCCTCTTCCATGGTGATGTTGACCGTACCGTTGAGCAGGTCTTCGGTAATGGTCAATTGGTGGTTCTTATAACCTATGCTGTAGAAATAGATGAGGTCTCCGACCGATACATCGTCAAGTTCAAAATAACCGGATACATTGGTGTAGGTGTAGCCTCCGGTGGTCTTATTGTACACACCGACGCCCTCAAGGGCCGCCGTCTTTTCGGATTGTACGGTTCCGGAAAGATAATGTGCTTGCAACGGGGCACACGATAGGATTAATAGTATTAGGGGATATAACTTTTTCATTTTATATGTTTAGGATAATAAAAGGGTCATGCATAACCCGGCGTCACCTAATGGAAAGGTGATGCCCATGCATTTCGTTTCTCTGGGTATCTGATCAAGTGACTGGCTAGGCCCCTTTTTAAAACGGGGCGCTAGTCATTTTGAAAGCATTTGGGTGCTTCGGTGGCTCCAGGGGAATTTTGGGGTACCCTTCTTTCAATTTGTTTTCTACCGCACCGAAATTTGTAGTCTCGGGCGGAAGGAGCAAGGGCGGAAAGGTGTATCGATTGGAATGGAGATGTTTATCAAGTTTGGGGCTTTTATAAACGGATTCCTTTTGATTTTTGTCGCCGTCAAAGGCGCTAAAGAGCGAGTCGATAAAATTTATGGCTAAATGATCATGGGCATCATCGGTGCGTTCCTGGGCATGTTCGTGATAGGTATGCGTTTTGTGTTCGTGCCTATGGTCCAATAGGGTATCGGGTGCTTCCAAAAAATGGGATATGCCGTGAAGTATGCTACCAATTTCACGGTGTATCGGACTTGCCAGGTAGCAAATGCCGATCAAGAGGGCCCCATATTTTGTTAAGCTCGCTTTCAAGATGTTCGAATAGTGGTTGGTTGTGCCATTTGTTCGGTTCTTCCTTATTTTTTTAATTCGATTGCAAGGTTTTAATTTTCCAATAAAGTTGTCAAGGTTTTTTCTATAAAATTTGCATACGATGCAATCGTCGGATATTCAAAAACCTTGTTCAAGGGAAAATTCATTTCTATTTCCTCGTTTATTCTGGCCGTTACACGAATGGCCGCCAACGAATGTCCCCCAAGGGCTATAAAGTCGTCATGGATGCCTATCTTTTTTAGTTGTAAGACTTCTTTCCATATACCTTCCAATAGCTCCTCGATTTCATTTCCAGGGGCTTCGTAAGGGGTACTCATCTCCAATTGGACGCTAGTTAGGCCTTTTAGGGCCGATTTGTCCATTTTTCCGTTCTTGGTCAATGGTATTTCGGTCAAATGCTTAAAGCGGGCCGGAATCATATAAGCGGGTAATTTTTTGGCCATGGACAGCTGGATTTCGTTTACCGATAAGTTCGGGTCGCCGGTGTAATACGCTACGAGCCTACGGGCATCCATTGTGCTATCGGGCGGTTCGATATAACCGATCTCTTTTATGATTCGATTGACCTCGATCTCGTCGATAAGCTCATTGATTTCCTCCAAGCTTTCGTTCCGTGTTTTATGCCCAAGGCGGACATCCCAGCTATAGGGAAAGGAATAATTGCTGTAGCCCATTTCTTTTTTATGGACATGGATGCCCACTTGGTTGATAAGGCAGTTGGTCGATCTACCGGTATCGGTCGGCCGCTCCCAACCTACCTTTTCCTTGAGGTAAAGGAGCATTTCGGATAAGCTGACATTGCTGAACCTATAAAAATCGACAAACTGTACTTTCTCGAATGTTTGGTCGTCATCGAAGATCGAAGTGTCGAGTAGTTTCTTTACTGCATCGGATTCTTGATGGTACAATTTGCGGGCCTCCAATAGGGTGTCGTCGATTTTGGCGGAGTCTAAATTGTCGTCCCAAAACAGCTCCTCCGTCAACCGGGTCTCGAACAATTGCCCTCGGGAGAGTCCTGTGACTATGAATGGGATTTGCTTTTCCAAGGCGATTTTGGTGCTCAGGGTGTAAATGGTCTTAAAACATCCGTTACATACGTTTTTATGCCTCTGCAGGCTATCAACGAAGATTTCGTTCATATGGGGCGTTTTTCCATACATATGATCCACATTGAGCCGAGTGACGATCCGGTCGATATTGGCCTTGGCCTGCGGGGAAATATACCCGTTGTCCAAGGTAAAGGCCAATACCTTTAGTCCCATATTGATAAGGCGGGCGAGTACATAGGTACTGTCCTTGCCCCCGCTAAGTAAGGAGATGCAGTCGTAGTCGGGATTTTGCCCCCTTTTTGAGGTGAGCAAGGCCACCAACTGTCCGTCGTTCCTAAAATGGCCATCTACCTTTTCCTTGTACGAGTCAAAGGCCCTGCATAGATGGCATACACCTTGGCCGTCGAAATCGGTGCCAGGGTAGTTGGATGGCAGACCGCACCTCGAGCAGTTTATGGTTTCTTCTTCGGGTTCGGCGGCCTCGGTCTCGATCAAAAGCACGGCGCAATCGGCAATTCCTTCGTGTTCCACTAAACGGGCTTCTATTTCCGATAATTCGATGCGATGGCCCCTAAGCTTGACCTGGTCGTCCTTTCTGCCTAAGTATTCAAGCTCTCCCTCTTTGTTCGTCCGGACCAGGTCGCCGGAACGGTATAGTTTGGTATGTTCTGCTAAGGGATGGTCGATGAATTTGGCGGTGGTCATGTCCGCCGGTCCGACATAGCCCGTGGCAAGCCCGATACCACCGATGTAAAGCTCGCCGGGCACCCCTTGTGGTACCTGGTTTTCGTATTCATCAAAAACAAAGGCCTGCATATGGTCAATGGGGTGGCCAATGGGTACCGAGGCTCCTTTGTGCCTGGCAGGATCATAACGGGTGGCGACACAGCCTATGGTCGCTTCCGTGGGGCCGTACTCATTGAATATTTTAATCTCTTTCGAAAAAGATCGGCTAATTTCCTGCGCCAAGGAAACTTTCAGGTCTTCGCCTCCTACGATCAAGGTATGGAGGACGGAGGAAGCCAAATCGCGTTTTCGCAACAAGGCCAAATGTGACGGGGTAAGTTTTATGGTGTTGGCCAAATTGTCGTCCATTACCCTAAAAATAGAGGTGTCGGCCCCCCTTGGGTCTTCTTTGTACACAACCAATTGGCCTCCACTGATAAGGGGCAAAAAGACGGAAGTAACCGTAAGGTCGAAACCTATGGACGTAAAGAGGGCAAAGATTGTGTTTTTATCGGTGGCGTAGGTTGCTTTGGCCCAATCTAAATAATTGGCCAAGCCTTGGTTCGTTATTTTGACACCCTTAGGTTTGCCCGTACTGCCAGAGGTGTAAAGGATATAGCATATACTTTCGGGCTTGATAGGATTTTGGGGGTTGTCCGATCTCTGGGATTCGAGTTCAGGGGCGATGTGCTTTAGGTTTAGGCTATTTTCAAGCCCGATTATCCCTTTTTTCCGCAGGTTGCAGTCGGTCAGCACGAGGCAGCACCTCGAGTTCCCCACGATATAGGCAAGTCGTTCAGAAGGTTGGTCCGAGGCAATGGGCACAAAAACGGCCCCGATCTTCATAAGGGCCAAAACACTGATGACGTATTCGGGACTGCGATGCATGTAAAGGGCTACCCGAGACCCCTTGCCAATGTCCTTTGTTCTCAATAAATGGGCCAGTTGGTTGGCCCTTTTGTTCAAGAGGTGATAGGTGAGAATTTGGTCTTTGGATTGCAGGGCAATGGTATGGGGTTTTTTGTCGACCCATTGCTCAAACTGTCTTAGAACGGGAACCCCAGGATAACCATTTGTTTTTTGGGTTCCGGTTGTTTCCTGTTTACGGTCATTGCCCATTAACTTCGGTTTTCCTATGGGCAGTTCAATATGGGCTAGGAAGGCGTCGAAGAGGCTTAGAAAATGTTCGGGAATGCGACTTGCCCTATCCTCATCGAGCAGGGAGTTTTTTATGTCAAATGCCAGTTGAAACCCACCGCCCTTCGTAAAATCGTAAACATGAAGGCGTAAGCTGTGGCTGCTATCGATATGTCCGTTATGTACCCAGTTGACCGAAGTAGGTAGCCCGTCGAAATCGGAAAAATCGACATGTATGTAATTCAAGAGGGCAGTGCTGTTTTTTTCCTTGACCGAAGCTAACCTGCCGGGGCCGATGTGGCGCAGAAAAACATGGGTCTCTGCCCTCACGCGTTGGAGTACCGAATAAAAGGTATCGTTTTCCCCAATTTCAATGGAGAGGGGAAGAACCTCGATAAAGAGTCCCGGTGTTTGCTGAAACCTTCGGTTACCGCGGTTATGGGCAGGGGCTCCTATGGTCAATTTTCTTTGGCCGCTTACCCGGTATAGAAATATAAAATAAAGGCTTGCGAAAATAGTGAATAGACTGGAGTCTTCCGTCCAGCTCCTAACTCTCGGGTCCTTGGCCAATTGTTTGAGTTGCTCTGATCGCTTTGGGCCCAGGCTTACCTCTATACGCCGTGCCTTCGTTGTATAAGGGTCGTTCGCTTCTCCGTACAGTTTTTCGAGGTTTTCCTGATCGTCAACTTTTTTCTTCCAATAGGCAAGGCTGGCCTGATTTTTAGGGTTGTTGCCTTCCTCTTGCTCAAGCGCCGCATAGGAGGCGAAGGAAGCCGAAGTCGGCAACGTGGTGCCCTGACCGTTGCGCATGCGCCCGTACAGGTCGGCCATACGGTTGAAAAGAATGGAATAGGTAACCGCATCGGTTACCAAATGGTGCAGTTTTAAGAACCATATATACCTTTCGCCTTTTAGTTTTAGAAGGGCACTTTCAAAAACGCGCTGCGAAAGGTCGATGGGGGACAAGGTATGCTTTTTGACCCACTGGTCTACCTCGTCTTTTGTGCTTTGGGTAAAGTCGATTACCTGCAGGTTGGGGGCCATGGTGCTTTTTATACCTTGTAGGGGAGACGAACGACTTTCGGTAAAGTAGGTTCTGAACACCTCTGTTTGGTCAATAAGTTGGGCAAAGGCCTTTTTAAAGATCGTTTCGTCAATGCTTCCTTGTATATCAAAGGTATAGACCACGTTGTGCAAGGGAGCTTTCGGATGCATTTGTTGTCCGGCCCACAGTGTCAACTGACTTTGGGTGAGGGGGTGTAAATTATCGGGAAGGTGGTTCATTGGGGCCGTGTTTTGTGTTCTTTCGAACTTGTGATGTAAGCCATCATGTTCTCTATCGTCATAAAATTTTCCAGAACCATATCTTGGGGGGGAATCTGGATTCCGGCCTCATTTTCAATATAATTAATGAGTTGCATCATTCCCAAGGAATCGATGATCCCGTTGCCCAATAGGTCTTCGTTCCCGTCGATCGTTGCCAAGGTTTCGTTGGCAAGGTGTTCAATAATAAATTGTGCTATCTTATCTTTCATCTTGGATCCGGGTCTAAAAGCGCGTTTATTTCCTTCCTATTTATCTTTCCCGAACTGGTCCGGGGCAAATCGTCAAAAAGTTCAATAATGGCCGGAACGGCATAGAGGGGTAGGTGAACTTTGCAAAATTCACGAAGATGGGCGGCGTCGATTCCTTCCGCATTCCTTAATTTGACCGCCGCAGCCAGTTCCTGTGCTTCTTTTTCCTTGTTTATAACGACCACGGCGGCTTCTTCGACGTGTTTTTCCCTAAGCAAGGTTTGCTCTATTTCATCAAGCTCGATGCGATAGCCCCGTAATTTTATCTGTCGGTCTTTCCGCCCTAAAAACAAAAGTTCCCCATTTTCATTTTCCTTGACCAAGTCGCCGGTCCGGTAGTAGATATGTTCGTAGCCTTCGGCAATCTTTATTTTGTGAAAGGCCCTGGTGGTAAGGGGTTCGTTGTTCCAATAACCTGCCATTAAGGTGGCCGATCGTACGGCCAATTCACCTTCATGTCCCCTGGGGACTTCCCTTTGCCGGCTGTCGAGGACCATGTATTCCGTATTGGCCCAAACGGTTCCGATGGGTATGTTGTCGTTCGGGGCGGGTAATCGGGTGACAGGATAGAAGGTACATAAAATAAGTTCCGCCGGGCCGTACAAGTTGGTAAAACGGATATGGGGCCACTGCTCCATCAGCGCGCGTAGGTGCTTGGTAATGAATACCTCACCCGCAAAGAAAACCTGTCGTAATGCCCCGAAATCGTGCTGTTGTAGGCTGTTGCTTTTTAATAATTGGATAAGCATAAGGGGAACCGAATACCATACGGTTATCTTTTCGTCCGCCATCATGGCGGCAAGACTGGCCGGAAGCTTTAAGTACGCATCGGGGATAATAATGGTCTTGGCCCCGACCAAGGGGGCCACAAAAAATCCGAACGTAGATGGGTCGAAATGGAGAGGGGCGGGGTTGCCAATAATATCGTCGGGCCCAAGATCAAAGGTATGGGCCATGATTTGTGCCAAACTCAAGACGCTGGAGTGCGTGTGCATAATTCCTTTCGGAACCCCCGTCGACCCGGAGGTATAAAGAATTAGGGCCAGGTCGTTGGCCAAAACGTTGACATTTTGGCCAAGGGTCTTGGGCAAGGAATAAACAGCTGGCCAAGAAACGGTCTTCAACGTCAGGGACAAATCGCAGCCTATTAGTCCCCGAACAGAGGTGCCATGGGCCATAATTTTTTCGATCCTTCGATTTTGCTCCGGTGTGGTGATAATGTGTGAGATTTGGCAATCGCCTACGATGCGTATCGTACGGGAAGTAGGCACAAAGGGGTCTAAAGGAACATAGGCGCCCCCGGCCTTTAAAATACCGTAAACGGCAATGGCCGTCTCTAGGCAGCGGTTCATAAA
Organism: Pseudozobellia thermophila; assembly: GCF_900141855.1. Classification (GTDB taxonomy): domain Bacteria; phylum Bacteroidota; class Bacteroidia; order Flavobacteriales; family Flavobacteriaceae; genus Pseudozobellia; species Pseudozobellia thermophila. Next base: position 128,117 of record NZ_FQYU01000004.1, on the reverse strand, counting down.
AATACCTATCCGGTCTCCCTTTTTTACCCCGTCCTGAATCAAATAGGTGGCCAACTGATTGGATTTTGCATCCAATTCGCCAAAGGTAACCGTATCGGTCAGGCATCTAAAGGCCTCGCTGTCGGGAGATTTCGATGCGGCCTTTTCAATTATATGGTGTAAATTGTAAATCAATGGATTGGGTTAATTTAATGTTGGCGCCAATAAAATGATCCCGACCGAAACATGGATGTGTTTTCGATTTCACGGCACAGTTAAAGATAGTCTAAGATTTTATCGGGCTCAAGCCCAGAAAGGGAATATAATCCGATAAAACTTATAAATCATCGAAAAAAATACGTGTTAAAATTCAATTTGTCTAATAATTCGTGATATTCATCTAATTCTTTTCAATTCGGAATTTGGGAATTGAAATTTTTTATTGCAATGAACTAAGGGCATGCCATTCAAAAAAATGCCTTCCTGTCCCGTTACTTGAACTCTAAAGGATATTTTGTTGACTCTTAAGGGAGTAGAAGGGAATGTTAAATAAAAATATAGCAAAATTCTGTATCTTCTCGAATGTTATGAAAAAACTACTTCCCTTATTGACGATTTTCCTTTTACTGCCACTGATCGGATTTTCCCACCAACCGAAACAAAGTCTAATATACCTTAGGATATATGAAGAAACCGGTATCGAGGGTAGGTTCGAGGTCAATGCCAACGAGCTTGTCAATGTATTTGGATTGGTGTATGGCCTCAACCCGACCATAGACGAGGTAAGGCCACATCAAGACCGTATACAGGCCTATCTTTTACGGCATGCCAAGTTTTCTTCCGGACCGGAGGCTTTTACGATTGTCTTTACCGGGGAAATAAGCAAGCTCGATACCGATTTCGGCGACTTTATAAATTTTCACTTTAGGCTGGAGCCCTTTACCGACCTTCCGGATGAGCTTACCATTGCGTATACCGGTTTTATGGAAGAGGACCCGTCGCACCGCTGTCTCATAGTAATGGAGTACAATTGGAAGGCCGGACTCATCAACAACGAATCTTTGGTCGCCCTCGATCTTAGCAAGGACCGGTCCATGGGGACGATTTCGTTAACGGAAACTTCTTTGTGGAAGGGGTTTATGGCCATGGTAAGACAGGGAATGTGGCATATATGGATAGGCATGGACCATATTTTGTTCCTCTTGGCATTGATCCTGCCCTCGGTGGTACGCAGAAAGCGGGACCGGGTCGCTGCTACGGGGCCCAGGGGCGCCAAACTTGGGGGAGACCTTCTCGGTTGGGTGCCCGTGGAGAAGTTCAGGCCGGCATTTATGTACATTCTCAAGATCGTAACCTTTTTTACCCTGGCCCACACCATTACCTTAAGTTTGGCCGCATTGAATATTATCGACCTGCCTTCGCGGCTAGTCGAATCCATTATCGCTTTTTCGGTAGGTTTGGCGGCCTTGCACAACATTACTCCCATTTTTAGGGGAAGGGATTGGATCATAGCCTTTGTATTCGGACTGTTCCACGGCTTCGGCTTTGCCAGTGTCTTGGGCGAATTGGGTTTTAAGGGGGAGTATCTCTCCCTCTCTTTGGTAGGGTTCAACGTTGGGGTGGAAATCGGCCAGATCGTAATAATTGCCCTGATTTTCCCCATACTATACCTGATCAGAAACCGCAAACTTTACCCCAAACTTCTTGTGGGGCTTTCCGTACTGCTGATTCTCGTTTCTACCTATTGGTTTATTGAACGGGCCTTTGACGTCGATTTGCCACTGGATGAGGCTGTCAACCGCCTTCTTTATCCCATAGCCAGGTTTATCGGTCTGCTGTAATTTAATACTAAATCCGTACTATTCTTGGAAGATAAAAACACAAATGGGTCCCTTTTAAGTAGGTGGAAGAATAAGGATAAGGCCTTGCGACAGTCCATTCCGAAAGCTCCGGAGGGCGTGGCCATTCCCTTGTCGAAAGGGCAACAGCGTATTTGGTTCTTACAGCAGCTGTATCCCGACAACCCTTTTTACAATTATTCGGAGGCCTTGCACTTTAAGGGGAAATTGAATAGTGTCCATTTTAAGGCATCCTTGGCCAAGGTCTTTGGCGATGCCGATATTTTGAGGTCGTACTATCCTATGGTCGAAGGGCGCCCCGTAATGAAAATATCCGATGATCTACCCCAAATAAAGGAAATCGATCTTTCGGGTCTGCCCGAGGAATTGGCGGCCAAAAAGCTGGAAGTTTTGATGGAAGAGCAATCGCGTACCGCCTTCGACCTGGAGGTTCCTGAAATGGTAAGGGCCGCCTTGATCGACTTGGGAAAGGATAGGTACGTTCTTTTTTTGACCATGCACCACATGGTCATCGATGAATGGTCGATAGGTATCCTTAAACGGCAACTGGCCACACATTATAACAACCTGGTCGACGGATCGGTCTTACCCGAAACCTCGCCGCCCCTGCAGTATCAAGATTATGCGTTTTGGGAAAGGCAACAAGAGGTAAGGCCCGAAGGACTGGCCTATTGGAAAGGCGTTCTTTTCGGAGACATACCGGTCCTCGATTTGCCGACCGACTTTCCAAGGCCGGTGCGCCCCCAATTTAGGGGGCGGCAGGAAACCCGGACGCTTTCGGCCGATACGTCTTCCAAAGTTTTGGACCAAGCCAAACGATTGGAAGCGACACCCTTTGTCTTTTTGTTATCGGTGTACTACATCCTGTTGCACCGATATACCGGACAGGGCGATATTTTGATAGGTACGCCCATTTCCAAGCGAAATACAAGGGAGCTCGAGAACACCTTGGGTTTTTTTATAGATACGATCGTACTGCGTAACCCCATAGACCCTTCGTCAACGGTCAAGGAGTTGGTGGGGCAGGTTAAAAGGAACACTTTGGAGGCCTTTTCCCATAAAAACGTACCCTTTGATGTTTTGGTAAGGCAAATGAAGGTAGACCGTTCGCTGGCCATCAATCCCTTCTTTCAGGTGATGTTCCTTTACCATCCGCAAGAGGAGGTGCCCTCCTTCGGTGATGAGGTCCGTTTAGAGGAGGAAACCGAGTTCGACAGCAAAGTGGCCAAATTCGATTTGACCCTTTCAATAAAGGAAGTCAAGGGGCAATTGGCCCTGACCTTTGAGTACGACACCGACCTTTTTACCCTTGCCACCGTCGAACGAATGCTCGCACATTTTGAACTGCTGCTCTTGGGAACCTTGCATTCAGATGAAGCCCCGATCATCGATTTGCCCATGTTGACAGCCGCGGAAAAGATCTTCTTTTTCGAAAAACCAACGGAAGAAAGTACGCCCTTTTCGGCGTATACCGCCATACATCAAATAATTGGGGACCTTGCAGGCAGGTTTCCCCTAAATAAGGCCGTAACGTTCGAAAACGCATCGTTGACCTATGAAATGCTCGATAGCAGGGCCGATAAGCTCGCCTTTGAAATACTGGACCGTACGGCGGGCCGTAACGAAATAGTCGGACTTTGTGCCCATCGGTCCGTTGAAATGATCGTAGGGCTCTTGGCCATCTTAAAGGCAGGGTGCGCCTATTTGCCCATCGATCCCCATTATCCGGTCGAAAGGATCAACTTTATGCTGTCCGATGCGGGATGTACGCAAATTCTTGCCCATGGTTCCTTGGGCTCGCTTTTTGAAGGAAGGAAAAATATAATCCATTTGGATGGGCCGGTACATTTTGATGTTGACAAAGGCATGAAATTGCCCGAAGTCGATGAAGATGGCCTGGCCTATGTGATCTATACCTCGGGAAGCAGCGGAAAACCCAAGGGCGTTGCCATTACCCACAAGAATATTATAAGTTCTACCGCTGGACGGCTGAAGTTTTACCCAAAGCCCCCCGAGGCCTTTCTTTTGATGTCTTCGATTTCCTTTGACAGTGCCATGGCCGGTATTTTTTGGACCTTGTGTACCGGAGGGAATTTGGTAATTGCCGAAAACAGGATCGAGCAAGATATCTTACAGGTCGAAAATAGCATAGCGGACCAAAAAATCACCCATACCTTGATGCTGCCGTCCCTGTACCATCTCCTTCTCAAGCACGCCACACCCGAAAGGATAGCTGGCTTGCAAACGGTTATTGTGGCCGGGGAGGCCTGTGCCCCAGCGGTATGTAGAACCCATTTCCAGGTTTTGCCCCATACCGCTCTTTATAATGAATACGGACCTACCGAAGCGACCGTATGGTGCACCGCGCATAAAGTCGAACCTGGCGATTCAGGGAATACCGTCCCCATTGGTAAGGCCGTGGCCGGGGCCAAAATATATGTACTCGGCCCCAAAATGCGTTTAGTGCCCTACGGGGCCATCGGCGAACTGTTCATCGGCGGGCCCGGCTTGGCGTTGGGTTACATCAATCGCCCAGCACTTACCGACAACGTCTTTCTTGATAGTCCGTTTTCCTATGGCCTGCCGACCAAGCTTTACAAGACCGGGGATCTGGGCAGGTTCCAAAGCGACGGGGCCCTTGTATATATGGGCAGGGTCGACCAGCAAATCAAACTAAGGGGATTTAGGGTCGAACTTGAAGAGGTCGGAAAGGCCCTTATGGATGTTAAGGGGGTTGGGGAGGCGGTAGCCTTGGTAGAAAACCAGGGGGGCGTCGAGGCCGACATAGGAGGTATTACAGCTTACAATACAAAGGATGTCGCACAACTTTTGACACGTTTGCGGGCCTTGCTTTCCGATGAAGAGCTTGATGGATTATTGGCTTCCCTCGAAAAATCGTGGTCGGAATCAAATGGGCATGGGCCGTATGAAAAGTTACCAATAGATCGGCCGGAAGGGCATGGTGTCGAGGGGAGGGTCGGACGCCTATCGGAGGAGGGGCGAAGCCTACTGCTATTACGGGCGGAACGGATGGGGGCGGAGAAAAGCGGGGCGACCAAATCCCCTACGACAGGCAGGCTACTGGCCTTCATAACGGCCGACGAAGAGGTCGATATGGAAAGGCTCAAGCGTTCATTGCGAAAGACCCTTCCCGATTATATGCTGCCTTCACGGATCATCGAGGTAGAAAGCCTTCCCTTACTGCCCAATGGTAAAGTCGACAAAAAGCGCTTACTGGCCATGGTCCCCTCAAAAGGAAGGCCGGAGGAGGAAAACCCGCTACGGGAAGAACCGGGGCCAAGCGATGCCGAGGCCGGGTTGCTGGCGATTTGGAAAGAAGTTTTGGGGTTGCCTGAAATCGGCCTGAGGGACAATTTCTTTGATATAGGGGGCGACTCTATCCTAAGTATCCAAGTAATCGCCATGGCCCGTGCGGCCGGAATGCCCATAAGGCCCAGCCAATTGTTCGAACACCAGACCATTGCCGAACTGGCACATTCCGTTGTGCTGGAAAAAAACAGGGCGGGAAAAGCGGAAGGGAACAACGGGTTCAAGCATTTGGTGGCGATAAGGCCGACAGGGAGCAAGCCTCCCTTGTTTTGCTTGCACAGCGGGGGAACCCATTTCTTTTTTTACAATCTATTTGCCAAACACCTTCAGGCCGATCGGCCTGTATATGCCTTACAGGCCTCGCCCCACGAAGGAAACCTGGTCATACACGACAGCGTTGCGGCCATGGCCCGCGATTTTGTTGCCGAAATACGTAAGGTTAGTCCAAATGGCCCCTACCATTTTATCTCCTACTGCTACAATACGGCGGTAGGCCTTGAGATGGTTCGGCTTTTGGAAAAGGAATCGGTACCTGTCAATCTGATAATTGCCGATACGATGGCCGATTATTTAAGTTTGTTTGCCCCATCGAGGACCCCACAAAGGGCCGCGGCTTTTTTAGACCGGTTCAAGAAGGCGCCACTACGAACAACCCTGCGATTGATAGGGAGTAAACTACTCCGGCCCCTAAGGCAAAAACTGAAAAGGGTCGCGGTGTCGCCCAGTGAAAGGAAAATACAGGTCTTGCACAACAACCATATAAAAATTTACCGCGCGTATCAATGGCAGCGGATCCACGGTGGGGTGCAGTTATTGTTGACTTCAAAAAAGAATACCGAATTCAACGAAATGTTGATCGCCTCTTGGGAAAGGTTGACGGGAAAATCCGTAGAGCTTGAACCGATACAGGGGCATCACAACAGCCTTTTCCTGGAGGGCGATGTAGCGGTTACGGCGGGTGCCGTCGATAAATTGATGTCGAGGTTTGAAGGCATGACCGCCAATTCACGAATAAGTCCATCAAATGAAGTTGCTTGAGAACGACATCCAGGTTTGGTTTTTTAGCGTGGATGATTTCCAGGGGGACCTAGGGCTTTATAAAGCGTTGTTGTCAGATGAAGAGCTGCAGAGGTCCCAAAAATTCAAATTTGAAAGGGACAGGAAACTCAATGTGATGGCCCGAAGTGCACTTAGGATATTGGCTGGTCGGTATTTGGGGCGTGACCCCGGGTCGCTTGGCGTTGCCTACCAAGAATTCGGCAAACCTTATTTTTGGGAACACCCAGGGCTTCGGTTCAATATTTCACATTCGGATGCATTTATCGTCCTGGCATTCGGTATGGATGCCGAGCTAGGCGTCGATGTGGAAAGGATAAAAACCGGTTTTGATGTGCTCCGCATTGCCCAAAACTTCTTCTCTTCCTCAGAAATGGACAGCCTCGATAAAATGCCAAAGGAAAATAGGTACCTGGCTTTTTATCGCCTGTGGACAAGAAAAGAATCGTTTATAAAGGCCAAGGGTAGCGGTCTTTCCTTTCCTTTGGCGTCGTTTTCGGTCTCCATCGGCGAGGAAGCCCGGCTATTGGCCACCGAATGGAACCCTGGGGAATGCCGTGAGTGGAGCATGCGTTCCTTTCGCCCGGCCCCGGGCTATATCGGGGCACTTTCGGTTCGGGCACCCATAAGGAAAATAGGCTATTACCAGTGGCAGGGCGCCGACCTCGTTTAACCTCCTTTAGTCGAATACGAACTTGAAGCCACCTGTAGCAATGATCGAACTGAATTCGGTATCGCGGTCGTAGTTGTAAAACTTCAGGTCGATACTCTTTAGGCCTAAATTGGATATCCGGATTTTGGTAAATATATCGGTATACGAAATTCCGATACCATACTGATGGGCCATGTATTCGGACAGGTCGTGATCGGAGGTGTAGAATTCCTCGGAGGAAAGGTGCGCTTCATGGCCGGCGAAATAATCGGCCTCCGTTTGATGGTAGAGCCTGTAGGAAGGGTAGAGGGTAAACCGGTCCGATAGTTTTATGGGAAGCTCCACACTTGCCGTATGGGAGGCGATTCCCCAATCGTCGAAATAGTAGCGATAATACGACCTCAGGGTGACCGAGGGCGAAACAAACCAGTTCAAGCGTCCTCCCAGGGCCAATTTAGACCGGGTGTCGGGGAGTCGCTCGATGTCGTCGGCCAATTGAAAATTCTCGACGAAGGAGTCTTGAATATCCGAAAAATATACCCTTTGAAAGGGTGTTGAAAGAAGGCCTTGCTGTCGTATCACATCCAAAGAAACAAGCCCCTGAAGCGTTTTGCCCAAGATTTGGGAGAGTCCGATACCTATGGCATAGGAGTTTCTGTTGCTTTTTTCGAGCTCGGTGAAGTTGGGACTGTAATCGGTGTTCCCGGTAATTTCGCTGCTTCTGAATTCACCGATTCCGTTTTCCATGAAGGGACGCAGTTCAATGGGATAGATGAGCTTCCATTTGTCGAGGTAAATAGTGGTGCTAAGGTTTACTTCGGTATTTTTTTCATTGAAGAGTTTGGCATAGCTGCCCCCGAAGCCAAAGGAAAAATAGTCGTACTCGCTCGACACCGATAAACGGGCCGACCATATATCGTTTCGATCATCGGAGCTATGCGAATAGCTACCGGTAAAATTGACCCAGGTATCCGACCTTGAGGCTCCGGTTGTTGCATTAAATGGATCGCCCTGGGCATTGCCGTCGAAGGGATTCACATTGCTCGAGGAGGCCGAGGTGTAGGCCGAAATGCCGGCATCCACGGTTAAAACGTCATCATCGTTAAGGGGGATCGAGACAATGATCGTGGCCGTGGCATCGCTAAGTTCTTCGGTACCCCTGCCACCGGTTACGGCAGCGTTCCCACCATCTTGCGAATAATAACTGGTTAGAAAATCGATTTCCGAACTTTCGAGTACTCTTTGCTTGTAGTCGGGCGTCGCCTCTTGGGCGCAAACGCGAAGGGCGCAGAGCAAAATAGCGGTAAATACAAGGCTGCTTTTTATTTGGGCCATCCGTTTCCTTTTTTCGTTAATTACAACCGCAGCCACCCCCGGTTTTTCCGCCATTGGCCCCTACGGCTGCTTCCCTGTACGAGTGCATGGTGCTTACGTTGCGGTCTACCTTTTTCTCCGACAAGACCATTTCAGGGTCGTTGATATTTACTTTTTGATATTCCTTGACCGTTACACAACTGGCCGAACAGCAGCCCAAGGCCAGAATAATAAAAAAATAGTTTTTCATAGGTCTTTGATTTCAATATTGTCAGATGTAAAAATGCGTCCCCGGTCATCGATTACGATGCATTCGGTATTCGGTATTTGGTTGATCCGATCAATACCGGTGTCCTTGCCCATTACAAAAACGGAGGTGGCCAGGGCATCGGCCAATTCGGCCCGGGGTGCGAATACGGTCACACTTGCAATACCTTTGGAAGGGTAGCCGGTTCGCGGGTCTATGATATGGGCATGGCGTTGGCCGTCTAGGATCACGAATTTCTCATAATCGCCCGAAGTGACCACGGCACCGTTATGTAACGGAAAAAGGGCAAAAACCTTGTTCTTGTCCATGGGATTGGTGATAGCTACCTGCCAGGCCTGGCCATTCGGTTGACTGCCCCAGGAATTCATATCCCCACTGGCATTTATAATGCCCGCGGTTACCCCTCTATTTTTGAGCAAGGCCTTTGCCTTGTCGGCTGCATAGCCCTTCCCAATGGCCCCGAAGCCGATTTTCATCCCCTTCGTACGTAAAAAGACGGATTGATCTGTCGGGTTCAATATAATATTTTGAAACCCCACCTTCGATACCGAGGCCCGTACCTGCCCTTTGTCGGGCATGCGCTGGACGGAACCATCGAATTTCCAAATGTTGTCCAAGGAGGCATAGCTGATATCAAAGGCGCCGTCCGTGGCCTTTGAAAGTTCGATACATCGGGCGATGAGGTCAAAGAGTTCCCGGTCTACAAAGACCGGCGCCAATCCCGCATTTTTGTTGATCAGGGAGGTTTGTGATCCAGGGTCCCAGGAAGAGATCAGTCTTTCTATTCGGGTAATTTCTTCAATGGCTGTATTTATATGGGCTTGAGCTGACATCGAATCCTTGTCTACCACCGTAATATCGAACCGGCTCCCCATTAGTTTAACGGTACGGCTATAGGTGTCCTGTCCCCGAGCCAATAAGGCGGATAGGAAAAAAAGAAAGGCCAGGCTTTTGAGCAATGTTATCCCTTTTAAGTTATGCGGTCTCCCGCCACTATTCAAGACATAAAATTACATTTTCTATAGGGATTTATCGAACTATGGACGGAAAGGATGGTGGGAAAGGGCATGGCGGCCATTAACATTCGGCCCTAAATCGCAAGAACATCCATGGGTATATAAAAATAGGCCGCCCGATGGTACGGATCGTACCGGTCGGGCAGCCCGAGTTGACCACTCTGATCTAATTAAGTACTAATTCGCCTGTTTCCAGGGCTTTGCGGTAATTGGCCGCCACAACGGCATGACTGCCGAAGAAGCGGTTGCCGTTCACTTTTTTCAATTTGATTTCCTTGCTGCCGTCCTTTTTCTCTTCAATGGCGGTTACCACTACCTTTTGGCCCTTAAGGTTCTTGTAGTTCGCGATACCTCCTCTTTTGATAATAAAATTGGCCCTTGGAAAGTCGATGTGCTTGTAGGTTCTTGCGTCCGGACTTCCGATTTCAAGTACATCCCCGACATTTACGTTTTCTTGGGCATTGAGCATTACTCCGGAGAGGAGAAAGGGAATTACATATTTGATCATACGTTTGTAATTTAAGGTTGAGCTAAATTTTTAACTTTCTTAGTTTTAAGCTGATATCACCTAAGGCGATAAGGCTTGCCCTTCCTTGTGCAATTTACATACCCATTTGATTTATGGGTTGAGTTGTTTGGGTTTAGTTAGTTGATAATCAGATAGATGATGGTTTTTTTGGGGTTGATGGGGATGTGGGGAGGATTGCCTCTGCCGGGGAATTATTTCCCGTCTTGATTCAATTTGGCCCGTAAGGTTTTACGGTCAATTTGTAGAATTTCGGCCGCCTTGGTTTTGTTGCCCTGGGTATGGGCGAGAACGCGTTCAATATATTTTTGTTCCATCTGTTTTAGGGGAATATAGGCGTCGTCCTCAAAGTCGAGTTGAAACTTCAATCGGTCCGGAAGGTGTTGTATCCCGATTATTCCATCGGATAGGATAACCGCCCTTTGAATCACGTTTTCCAGCTCGCGAATATTACCGGGCCAGTTATAACGGTGTAGCACCTCCATGGCTTCCGGCGATATGATAAGCGGGCGGTCTTTGTATTCCATTCCGTATTTTTGGAGAAAGGATTGGGTCAGTATGTCAATATCCGATTTCCGCTCGCGTAGGGGCGGAACATTGATTTCTACGACGGTCAATCGATAGTAGAGGTCTTCCCGGAAATGGCCTTTTTTTATTTCCTCCGACAGGTCGGTATTGGTCGCCGCAATGACGCGAATATCTACTTTCTCGGTTTTTCGCGACCCTACTTTTAGTATTTCCTTTTCCTGTAATGCCCTGAGTAGTTTGGTTTGGACCGCCGTGGAAGCCGATGCGACTTCATCCAAAAAAAGAGTGCCTCCATCGGCTGCCTGAAAAAAGCCGTTTCGGTTTTCATTGGCACCGGTAAAGGCCCCTTTAAGGTAGCCGAACAGTTCGGATTCCTGTAGGTTTTCGGGTATGGCGCCACAGTTTACGGCGATAAAGGGGGCCCTGGCATATTTGCCCGAGTAGTGTATGGCCCGGGCCACGAGCTCCTTTCCCGTTCCGCTTTCACCATTTATAAGCACGGTGGCCTTGTTGTTCTTGACCCTTTCGATGAGTTCGGTCACCTTTTGAAACGCCTCCGATTTGCCGATCATACCCTCATAGAGGTCCTTTCTTGGAACTTGATTCGTTTTTGGGCTGTTTTTTTTGCCGGTACTGTGCTCAAAGGCCGTATCGATGCTCTCTATGAGTTCTTTTTTGGTAAAGGGTTTGATCAAATAATCGACCGCCCCCGTTTTGATACCTTTTAAGGTGCCCGATACCGAAGGGTAGCCCGTTATGACCAATTTGGGCATATCGGGGTAATGTTCGCTGGCAAACTTTAACAACTGCATTCCGTCCACCTCGGGCATGCGAATATCGGTAATCAACAGGTCTATTGGGGTATCCCTTAAAATACGGACCGCCTCTTTTACTGAAACGGCCTTATAGGTATGGTAGTTCATCGATTGCAGGTGCCGTTGCAATAGCTCCAAGATGTTGACATCGTCGTCGACCAACAGAATATTCTCTTTTCTCAGCATGCTTATGGTTTAGGAAAATCGATGGTAAAGATAGTACCTCTTGGGGAGTTTGGCTCATGGGTAATGGTACCCTTATGGCCGCTTACGATGCCGTGCACGACGCTAAGTCCCAGTCCGGAACCTTCGCCAAGGGGCTTGGTGGTAAAAAAGGGTTCGAAAATTTTGTCCTCGTTCTTGCTGTCGATGCCTTCTCCCTCGTCCATAATCTTTATTTGGATAATCCCCGGCCTTTGGTTAATATCGACCGTTATTTGTCCGCCTTGCGGCGAATAGTAGATGGCGTTCATGATCAAGTTAAAGAATACCTGTGTCAATTGTACCGTATCGGCCTTGATCAAAATGTTGTCGTGACTGAACGATTTTTTGAGCTGAATATTCTTGTTGTTGATCGAAGGTTGCAATAGGTTCAGCACATTGTCCACTAGGGGGTTGAGCTCAATTTTTTTCATTTCCTGTGGGATCTCACAGGCGAAGAACATGAGTTTTTTTACGATTTCCCTACTGAAGATAGCGTTTTCCATGATTTTTTCGAGATCGCTTATGGCCGCTTTGTCGGTCAGGGAGTCTTTAAGCAATTCCGCGAAACCCAGAATATTTGCCAAGGGGGTATTGAGTTCGTGGGCTATCCCGGCGGTAATCTCACCGAGAATATGCAAGCGGTCGGTCCGCATCATCTGCCTTTTGATTTCCGTTTCGCGATCCCGTATCTGTTTTCTTTCGAACAGGTTTCCGACGGCCAGGCTCACGTTGTCGAGCAGGGTCTGTTCCTCGGCCAAAAAATCGGAAAGTCCGTACTTCCCCGAAGGATATCCGACTTCGATAAAGCCTTCCTTCTTGTTAAAAACCTTAATGTCCGAACGTAGGCATGTCATATCGGAACGGTAGCCCCTGGTCGTAATGCGGTAGGCTTCGTGCGTCAAGAGCACCTCCGTTTCTTCATTGAATTGCCAGGCCCTTTGCAAACATTTTACAATGGCTTCGAGTGATGTTTCGAGCATGTCGTAATCGGCATTTACGATAATCGAGCTTACTTCGTGCAAGCAGGTCAGTTCCTTTACGCGCTCCTTTAACCGTTCTTTGGTCGAATTCATGGTGAATAATGATTGTCATCTAAAAATACGATTTTCCCGTCGATACAATAGGCCTTTTGGTATAGTAAAATGGGCCAAACTTCTATTCTTGTTTCAGGGCACCTCCAATAATCGGAGTTTTGGGGTAGTTTAAATAAACCCTAAAATGAAATTATACAAATATCTCGTTTTGATTTTTTGTGTCGGAACGGTTTGGGCACAGGATGATGGGAAGAACATCAAGGAATGGTCGTTGCAGGATTGTATCGATTACGCCCTTGAAAATAACATTACCGTGCAAGATGCCAATTTGGACCAGAATTTGGCCGAGGTCGAACTGATGAGGACGAAGTCCTCTCGACTTCCCAACCTATTCGCCAGTGCCTCCCAAAGCCTTTCCAACGGAAATACCATTGATCCGATTACAAGCGATTATGTGTCCAATCAAATTTCGGCCACGAATTTGGGGGTGAGCACTTCCGTGACCTTGTTTCAGGGCAACCAGATCAACAACCAGATCAAGCAGAGCCGGTTGTTGCTCGACCAAAACTCGCTGTTCGTAAAAGAGGCCCGGAACAACATTGTCCTAAGTGTGGTAGAGGCCTATCTGAAGACCCTGTATACCAAAGAGGCGGTCGTTGTCCAAGAGAACCTATTGAATACGTCGATACAGGAAGAGGAACAGGCAAAAGCACGGTTTGAGGCGGGGTCCATAGCCATGAAGGATTATACCGAGGCACAATCGCAAACGGCCACCAACAGGTACAACCTGGTCGCCGCAAAAAACAGTTATGTGCTTCAGTTGTTGGAGCTCAAACAGCTCTTGCAATTGGATCCAGGCGAAGAAATGGCCATACGTACCACAGACACCGACAGGGCCACCATAGTTCCGATACTCGATAAGATGGATGTATATGAAAGGGCGCTCGACTACCTGCCTGAAGTATCGGCCAATAAGTTGAACATCGATATCAGTGAAAAAGACCTCGATATCGCCAAAGGAGGGTATTTGCCCACCCTTTCCCTGACGGGAAGCATAGGTTCGGGGTATACCAGTATCGATTACACCAATTTTACAGATCAACTTGACCTGAACTTCAACCAAAAGGTCGGCTTGTCGTTGAACATTCCCATTTTCAATAGAAACCAGACCAAGGCCCAGGTTCAGAGTGCACAGATCAACATCGAGAAAGCGAAGCTTCAGTTAAAGTCCGTCGAGAACGAGGTATACCAAAAGGTAGAGAGCGGATGGCAGAACTTGGTTTCGGCCCAAGAGCAAATGGCCGCCGCCAAAGCTTCACAAGACGCCGCTGAGGAATCGTACAGGTTGGCCCAGAAGAAATACGACTTGGGCGCACTGAGTACGACCGATCTAATACTGAGCCAAAATACCTATGCCAACGCCCAAGAGAACTATTTACAGGCTAAGTACATGACAATTTTATACCATCAACTTTTAGAATTCTATCAAGGCAACGAAATTAAACTTTAATCCAATGAAAAATAAAAAGAAGATCATAATCGGGGGGCTAGTGTTGGTGCTGCTCGCCATCGGGGCATACAGCTTTATCAAGGGAGGGGACGAGGCCGTCATCGAAGTGAAGACGATTCCCGTCCAAAAAGGCGATGTAACCACCATGGTTACGGCCACAGGAACCGTAGAGCCCATAACCCAAGTCGAGGTCGGTACCCAAGTTTCAGGGGTAATCGAAAAGATATACGTGGACTACAACAGTGTTGTCAAAGAGGGGCAACTGATCGCCGAACTGGACAAAACGAACCTTAAGGCGGCCCTTACCCAGGCACAGGCGGCCTATGACAACGCGGTAAGCCAAAGAAATTATATGCAGACCATCTATGAACGACAAAAGACCCTTTACGAGAACAAGGTAGTCAGCAAGGCCGACTACGACGACGCCCTATACAATTACGAGACCGCAAAGGGCACGGTAACCCAGCGCTTGTCGGATCTTCAGGAAGCCCGGACGAACCTGGGGTATGCCAATATCTATTCCCCCATAAATGGGGTGGTGTTGTCGAGGGATATCGATGAAGGGCAGACCGTTGCGGCCAGCTACAGTACGCCGACGCTTTTTACCATTGCCCAAGACTTGAGGGAAATGCAGGTAGAGGCCGATGTTGACGAAGCCGATATAGGGGGCGTCAAAGAAGGGCAAAGGGTAACCTTTACGGTGGACGCCTACCTTGGTGAAACCTTTGAGGGTACCGTAACCCAGGTCCGATTGGACTATACCGAAACATCGAACGTTATTACCTATACGGTCGTGATCAAGGCCGACAATCCCGACTTGAAGCTCAAACCGGGCCTTACGGCTACCATATCGATATATACCTTGGAGTTGAAGGATGTGCTGACCACCGAGGCCAAAGCGATCAATTTTAAGCCTACCCCACCGCTGTTGATGGCCTATAACGAACAGGAGAACATCAGTGCCGAACCCCCTAAGGGTGGCGGTCCGATGCCGGATGGGGACGAGGCCACCAAGGTGTGGGTTTTGGAATCCAATGGGGCCATTGTGCCCAAAGAGGTAACCTTGGGGGCAAGCGATGGCGTGAATGTGCAACTATTGAGCGGTGTAGAAGAAGGGGACCAACTGGTCTATAGCCTGAAATCGGAAAGCATTGACCTACCACAGGCCTCGGCCGGGGGAGACGAGAGTCCCTTTATGCCCAAACCCCCAGGAAGAAAATAAAAGCATACGGCCATGAGCAAGGAAATTATTAAAATACAGGATTTAAAGCGCGATTTTACGATGGGTACCGAGACCGTCCATGCATTACGGGGGGTGTCGTTCACCATTGAGGAAGGCGAGTTCGTGACCATTATGGGGTCGAGCGGATCGGGCAAGAGTACCCTGTTGAATATTTTGGGGTGCTTGGACCAACCTACCTCCGGAAGTTATGAACTCGACGGGGTGAGCGTAAAAGAACTGAACAAAAACGAACTGGCCACCATCCGAAACGAGAAAATTGGCTTTATTTTTCAATCGTATAACCTATTGGCAAGAACTTCGGCCATTGAAAACGTGGAGTTGCCCCTGCTGTACAATAGCAAGGTGTCGACCGAAGAGCGAAGGGAAAGGGCCATCAAGGCGTTGGAGATGGTCGGCTTGGCCGAACGCCTCCATCATACCCCATCGCAACTGTCGGGAGGGCAACAGCAGCGTGTGGCCATTGCCCGTTCGTTGGTCAACAACCCCGTCATGATCTTGGCCGACGAGGCCACGGGAAACCTCGACACGCGGACCTCTTATGAGATCATGTCGCTGTTTCAGGAGTTGAACGAAAAGGGCATTACCATCACCTTCGTTACCCACGAGCCCGACATAGCTACCTTTAGTAGCCGGACCATTGTCTTAAAAGATGGCAACATCCTTAAGGATTATTTGAACGATGATATTCAATCAGCGGCCAAGGAATTGGCGGCCTTACCCGTAGAAGACCATTAATTATGAGACTGTTAAACCTATTAAAAATTGCCTTCAAGGCCATTGTTCTCAACAAGGTCAGAACCTTGCTTACCATGCTCGGCATCATTATTGGTGTCGCGGCCGTAATAGCCATGCTGGCCATTGGGGAGGGATCGAAGGAAAGTATACGATCTACGATATCGAGCATGGGATCCAACATGATTACCATTAGACCGGGAACGGACGACAGAGGGCCCGCCAGGGGAAGTGGGGGCGATGTGCAAACCCTTACCCTCGACAACTATGAAGTGATCAAGGAAAAGGCTTCCTTGCTGGATTATGTAACCCCGGTAGTCAATGGGGGAGGGCAGGTCATTAATGGGGCGAACAACTGGCCTAGTACCATTTATGGGGTAAACCCCGACTATTTAAACATCAAGGTGGTCGGCTTGAAAAGTGGCAGTATGTTTACGGACGCCGAGGTTCGGTCGGCCTCTAAAGTCGTTGTCTTGGGGCAAACCGTCGTCGACAACATATTTCCCGACGGACAGGACCCCGTAGGGCAGATGATCCGGTTTAATAATATTCCCTTTAAGGTAATCGGCGTATTGGAAGAAAAAGGGGAGAACACGTTTGGCCAAGATCAAGACGATATCGTGATAGCCCCCTTCACCACGGTACAAAAACGTATTCTGGCCATCGATTACCTAAACCAGATAGTGGCTTCGGCAGTTAGCGAGGATGCGGCCCCGGATGCGGTAATCGAAGTAACCGATATTTTGCGTTCGGAACACAAACTATTGGATAATGAAGAAGATGATTTTACCGTCCGTTCTATGGAAGAATTGATCTCTACCTTCAGCTCTACCAGTGAAATGTTGACCATACTTTTGGTAGCCGTTGCGAGTATTTCGCTACTGATCGGCGGTATCGGTATTATGAACATCATGTACGTGTCGGTCAAGGAGCGTACCAAGGAGGTCGGATTGCGTATGGCCGTCGGGGGCAAGACCGCCGATATAATGATGCAGTTTTTGATCGAGGCCATCATGATCAGTGTAACCGGTGGGGTAATAGGGGTGGCCCTGGGGCTGGGCGCTACCTTCTTTATTGAAAAATTCTTACATTGGCCGACCAGTGTAGCCCTGTATTCGATAATTATATCATTCGCCGTATGTGCGGTTACCGGAATCTTCTTCGGATGGTATCCGGCGAAAAAAGCGGCAGCCCTGGACCCGATTACGGCATTGCGCTATGAATAAGCAATAATGTATAAAAACAAAAAAATCATATTCTTTCAGCATTTGCTGATATGGCTTGTCCTGTTTAGTATGCCCTATATATTGTCGTACGGGCAAGATCCGGATATCAACAGGCTTATCGCCCACTTTTTGATTCCGATGTTGTTCTATGCGATTATTTTCTATCTCAATTTTTTCATTCTGATAGATAAGTTCCTGTTTCCCAAGAAAACCCTTAGGTTCATCCTTATCAACCTTGTGGCCATTGCCTTCTTTATGTTTTTGAAGGAGCAGATAGAGGATATCTTTTTTCAGGACCTGGCGCGAAGACCATCCAGCGATAACACTAAAGAAGGACCTCCCATAAAACTGTTCCTATATGTACAGATGATATCCTATGCGGCGCCCGTGCTTTTTTCCATTGCGATAAAAACCACAAAGCAATGGATGAGGACCGAAGCGGAACGCAAAGAGGCCATTAATTTTAAATTACAGACCGAATTGCAGCATTTGCGCTATCAATTACAGCCGCATTTCTTTTTCAATTCGCTGAACAATATCTACTCATTGGTCGATATTTCACCGGAAAAGGCCAAATCGACCATTCATAGTTTGAGTAAATTAATGCGCTATTTGCTGTACGAAACCAAATCGGAGACCGTACCCCTTTCAAAGGAAATGGAGTTTATGCGCAAGTATATTGATTTGATGCGCTTGCGCTTGACCGACAAGACCCGTGTCGAAGTCGATTTCCCAACCGAGGGGCAACATGTTCAAGTGGTACCCTTACTATTTATCTCCCTAATCGAAAACGCCTTCAAACACGGTGTGTCGGCCCAGGAGGAAGGTGTAATATCCATTAAGATGACCGTGGAAAACGGCATAGTTTCCTTTAGCATCAAGAACAAGAACTTTCCCAAAACCGAAACGGACCGTAGCGGTTCTGGCATAGGTCTACAGAACTTGGAAAAAAGACTTCAGCTCCTATATCCCGGAAGGCATTCCTTTGAAAAGAAAGTCGAAAACGGCATGTACAGCGTTCATTTAAAAATAGAAGCGTAATGGCAACAGTTGGTTTAACTTGTATTATAGTAGACGATGAGCCCATGGCCCTTAAATTGGTAGAAAGCTATGTTGACAAAACACCGTTTCTCGACCTCAGGAAAAAATGCAATTCGGCGATAGAGGCGCTTGAGTTTCTCAATGAAAATCCCGTCGACCTTTTGTTTCTCGATATCCAGATGCCCGACCTTACGGGAATGGAACTGTCGAAAATGCTTCCGAAAGATACCAAGGTAATCTTTACCACGGCCTTTGACCAATATGCCTTGGAAGGTTTTAAGGTGGCGGCCTTGGACTACCTCTTGAAACCATTTGATTATGCCGAATTTTTGGCGGCGGCGCGTAAGGCCCTGGAGTGGTTCACCCTTAAGAACGGAAGCCTTTCTTCGAATGCACCGGAGAAAAAGGAGTTCCTGTTCGTAAAATCGGAATACAAGCAACTGCGGATAAAACTGGAGGATGTAGTTTATATCGAGGGTTTAAAGGACTATGTGAAAATTTGGCTCAAAGACAACCCCAAACCCATACTGACCTTAATGAGTTTAAAGCTCCTACAGGAAGAATTGCCCGAAACCGAATTTTTAAGGGTGCACCGTTCGTACATCGTTTCATTAAAAAATATCGAGGTGGTCGAGCGAAGCCAAATAGTGATCAACGGTTTGCGCATTACCGTCTCGGAACAATACAAACCCAAGTTTTTGGAGTATATCCAAAACAATTCCTTGGGGTAGCTGACTGCGTTTTTCCCCGATTGGATGAACTTTTTCCACACCGGACGCCCCCTGTTTGGCCAACATTAAAACGAACGGTCGCAAGGGTGGGCCTAAGGGAACAAAGCGAGGCGGCAAAGCCTTATTTATAGATGGGCATAAACAGCTCCATACCCTCCTCCTTGCCCTTTAACCTATGCCTTCCGACGGCCTTAAATCCAATATGGGCCATAGGGGGGAGCCTTTTTACAAGATCCCCGGACAGTAACAAATCGGTGGCAAAGCTGTTGCACAAACCCTGGATCCGGGCCGTCGTGTTCAGTACGTCCCCCGTAAATATGATTTCCTTTTTCAGCGCCCCAATTTCACCCGTGGTTACCTTTCCGATATGCATTGCGGCCTTAAAGGTAGGGGCAACACCAAAGTTTTCGGTATACCAATCGGCCCTTTTTTTCAAATCTTCCTTCATCGCCAGAAAACAGCCGATACAATGGCCCTTGCCTATACCATCGGGATACTTCCATGAGATAATTATTTCATCCCCTACATACTGGTATATTTCACCCGAATGACTTATGATGGCATCCGAGAAATCGGAATAGTACTCCCTTAAAAGCTCAAAATACCTGATATGGCCCAAGCGCTCTGCAATGGAAGTTGAGGATTTCATGTCGGAGAAGAGAAAAATACGTTCTTCCTCCGTGGGCCTGTGATATTTTCCGGTAAAAAAGTTCATCAGTACGGCGTGCCCCAGGTTTTCACTTATTTCCGAATAAAACAGGCTTAAGAACAGGCTGAAGGCCAGTGAAATGCAGGTGCTTGCAAAATCGATACTGACGAAAAAATTGGAAAGTTTCTTCAATACCTCGGGATGCAGGGGCGACAAATCGAGCTCGAGGCCGGCCGCCATCGGATAAATGACGATCATTATCAACAATAAAAAGAAGGTATAGAAGGCTACTTTGTACAGTATTTTTTGCGTAAAGCTCCGCCGCTTGAAAAGATGGCCCAACCACAGAACCTCTACCGTTCCTACGGAAAGGCCTACGAGGGTTACCGCTATACTTGCAAAGACGAAGACTTCGGGGGTAAGGGTAATTGCCGATGTCGGATTCAAATTTTGATTCAGCGTGGCCGCTTCCTGCACAAATAGGAGTATCCAGCCTACCAAGAGCCAGATGACCCCATAGGGTATGATACGATGTAAGTTTCTTTTGCTCCTTGGACTTAACATGGTAAGGTTCTACCATTCTAAGATACTCTTTTCCCGTGGCACTTGGTGGGTTTTGGCCTTAGGTCGGTATAATGCCAACATGCATAGCGCATTTAAGGGACTAGGTTTTGGGCAGGTACAATTCGAAGGTGGCCCCCTCGTCGGTTTTTGAGCGGGCCCGAATCCAACCGTTGTGGTTGTCCATTATCTTTTTGACGATGGCCAGGCCGATGCCCGTACCCTGATAGTCCAGTTTTCCGTGAAGGCGTTGGAATATTTCGAAGATTTTCTCGCTGTTTTCGCTTGCAAACCCGATTCCGTTGTCGCTAAAGGTTAATCGGTAATAATCGATTTCGGGGTTTATCGATTTCTGTTCGATGTCCCTTCCCTTTACCTCTTTTGAAGCGATGTTGATGACAGGGGCCTGGCCTTTTTTTGAAAATTTAATGGAGTTTTCGATCAGGTTCTGAAAAACCTGTCGAATTTGAAAAGGTATAATTTGCGCCGTACCGAGTTTGCCATAGTTTACTTGGGTGGATGTCGATTCGATTTTTTCCGATAGGTTGTCCAATACCTGTTCCAAGATTTCCCTTAGGTCGCGCTTCTCAAGTTCGGCTTCCCCTCGTCCGGTTTTTGAGAACGATAACAGGTCGTCGATCAGGGTCCGCATGCGGTCAACGGCGTTATCGATACGGCTTACGTATTGTAGGCTTTTTTGTGAAAGGGTCTCCTGTTCATGGGACACGATGCGCTCCATAAACATTTGGACCTTTCTCAGCGGCTCCTTGAGGTCGTGGCTTGCCACATAGGCAAAGGACTCAAGCTCGTCGTTGGTGTTTTTGAGCCGTTGAATGGAGTCTTGTAATTTTTGGTTGGCGGTCTTCAACATTTCGGTGCGTTCCAGAACCTGTTGTTCGAGCTCCCTTGAAAATGACTCCAACTTAAACCGCGTGAGTACCCTGTTCGTATTGTCGTTGGTTACGACCATTACCTTCGATATGGTGTCGTCAAGTTCCCTTAAGGGAAGATAGCTATAGTCAACATACATTTGCCTTATGCCTTTCCCGCTTTCGACCTCGATCCTTTCATCCTTTCGTGAAATGGGCCGTCCGTTTTGCATTACGGAATTAAGCTGGTCGACGTATTGCGATTCGCGCAATGCAGGAAAAACCTGTGTTAAACTCCGCTGCAATACCTCTTCCGGTTTTTTGTGCCAAAAGTGGGTCAACATCATGTCGTTGGCCATTTCAATGGTCAATTCCGGTCCGCTGAGAATGGCCATGGCAATGGGCGATTGTTCGACGATGTTCTTAAATTGAATTTCCGATTCTTCGAGTTCGAACTTGGCCTTTACGGTTTCCGTCACCTCATAGGCCACCAGCATTATTTCGCTTACTTGACCCTTGTCGACCACAGGTTTGAAGATAAAATTGAAAAAGCCCTGGGCCATGACCCCGTTGCGGTCGAGCATAAAGGGATATTCGGTCCCTATTTGGGGTTTTTGCGAATCTATGGCCTTGTCAAGGATCGGTTTAAGGCCGGCCTTTGTTTCCGGCAAGATTTCAAAAAGGGGCCTGTCTTGACAGTCGTCCTCTTTTTTTTGCCAAATGTTCAGTGCCATATTGTTGACAATTTTTACGGTAAAATCGTCTATGTCCACTATGGCGATGCCGATGGGGGCATTCTGCACCAATTGGCGAAAGCGCTCTTCCTTAAGCTTGAGTTCGTCCCATATGACTTGCTGTTCCGTTATGTCTTGCATGGTGCCGTTAAAGCGGTATACCTTTTCCGCATCGTCCAGCCAAGCCCTGCCGACGACCCTGACGACCCGTTTGTTGCGGTTGCGCGAATTCACCAAGGTAAAGGTTTCGTCGCATTTGCCCCCGTTATGAAAGGTTAAGGCTTCCTGTAAGGCGTTCTCGACCCGTTCCTTGTCCTCCGCGGATATCGAACCGGTAATGTCGTCGAAACTTAAATGATCGTTTTCCGACCGTCCCAACCAACTTTTAAGCCTATGGTTGGTTTTAAGCAATTTTTTTATCGGGTCGTAATCCCAAGTGCCCAAGTCGGTGGCATCTATGGCCAATTGGAGTTCGTTTTTACTTTCCTCCAACTTTTTTAAACTGGCCACACTATCGGTGGTTTCGGTACAGGTGACGAAGACGCCCGCAATATGGCCCTTTTCATCCTTGACGGGACTGTACCCAAAGGTCCAATATACCTCTTCCACGCTTCCGTTCCTGTAAATGGGGATCAACTGGTTTTCCGACCAAGTGGATTCGCCTCCTGACCTGACCTGATGGAGGAGGGGAAAAATGGTGTCCCAAATTTCGGGCCAGGCCTCCTTGCCTTTCATTCCCAAAATCATGGGGTGCTTGCCTTCCTTCCCCAAACTGGGGCGGTAGGCGTCGTTGTAAAAGCAAACGTACTCCGGTCCCCAAAAAAGAAACATGGGAAACCGTGAATTGAGCAATAGGCTTAAGATGGGTTTTATACTTTTGGGCCAGGTCTCGGGAGGCCCCATGGTCGAGCCGCTCCAATCTTTTTCACGGGTAATTTTTCCCATTTCCCCCCCGCCTTCCAAAAAGGCCAGTTTTTCCCTCTTGATTCGATCGTACATAGGTTGTTCTTAAGTTTTTTTGATTGACTATAAACAGGGAGACAAGGACTATTGCTTTAAATTGGTCCCTTGCCCATATTAACCGGGATTAAAAAACAAAGCAATATAGTTGTTAAAGGTTTTGCCGATTGACTCGATACATCATCTTTTTCTCCCAATCGCATCAAGACCATCGAATTGCCATTTATAAGAATAAGACGAACGGGTATGGCCAAAAAGGGCCAGGAATACGGGTAAAAAGCACTAGGCCTGGGTTAAGGAATGGCATCAAGGGTGTATCTTCGTTAAAATTGGGTATTGCCCCCATTGTAATTTTAATGGTTATGAGTAGCACGGTTATCATGCGCAGCCTTCTTACCTTGGCATTGGCCCTCTTACTGAACATGGCCCTTGCAGCCCAGGGGAATAAAAAGCCAAGATTGTTGGTATTGACCGATATCGGAGGGGATCCCGATGATCAGCAATCCCTCGTGCGTTTGTTGGTGTATGCCAATGCGTTTCGTATCGAGGGCATCATAGCCACTTCCGACAACATCCCCAGAAAGGGCTATAACCATAGGATCCGTACCGATATCGTTCACGAGGTTATCGATGCCTACGGCAAGGTGCGGAACAATCTTTTGCTCCACGACCCCAACTATCCTACCGCCGAATCCTTAAAAGGAGTTGTGAAAGGGGGGGAGGTCGATCGCGGGGCGGAAAATTTAGAACCGGGCAAGGTTACCGATGGCTCCCGACACATCGTACAAACGGTCGATGCCTCCAATGAGCCGCTCTACGTTGCGATCTGGGGCGGGGCCCATGATCTGGCCCAGGCCCTCCTTGACGTAAAAAGTACGCGGACCCGGAAAAGGACCGATCGCTTTGTTGATAAGCTGCGGGTTTTTGCCATATCGGACCAAGACGGGTTGAACGGCATTCACCCTAAGGGGACGGGACAATGGATCCGCGAAAATTTCCCAAGAATCAGGTATGTCGAATCGGGGCCTTTGACGAGCCACATTATGGACGCTGGCTTTAGGGGGATGTATCAAAACGATTCCAGGGGAGGAGATAGGCCACTTCCCTTGGTCAGGCCCGGTATCGAACAACTCAACGACGAAAAGTGGATTGGGGAAAACATCAATGCATGGGGTCCCTTAGGGGAACTTTACCCCTCCGACACCCACCAGAACCCAGGGAGCCCAAGAAACGGAAAGGGCGTAAAGGAAGGGGATACCCCCTCTTGGTTCTTTGTTTACCCAAACGGTCTGAACAATCCCGAAAGGCCCGAATGGGGCGGTTGGGGCGGACGGTATCGCAAGCAGGCCCAAACGTATTACGTAGATGCCGAAGATGATCATTGGTCGGGTACCGATGATACGGGAGTGCGACGAAAATGGACGGTGGCAAGGTGGCGAGAAGCCTATCAGAACGACTTTGCGGCACGCATGCAATGGAACCTCTTGCCGTATACCGAAGCCAACCACAATCCAGTGGCCATAGTTGAAAACGATGATGGCAAAGACATGGTCCGCTTAAGGGCCAGGCCGGGAAGTACCATCGAAATCGATGTGGGTAAATCTTACGATCCCGATGGTGACGAACTTGGTTTTTATTGGTGGCAATATACCGAAATCTCGGTTTCAAAGGTTGATATCGAACACGTTGACCAGTCAAGCACACGGGTGAAAATACCCCCGCAATGTCCCAAGGGCGATGTGCACCTCGTTGTCGAAGTAAAGGACATGGGCAGTCCTAACCTGGTTTCGTATCGAAGGGTTGTCATACAAGTGAGGTAACCTCTGCCGGCACATTTTGCCGTGTTCGAAAAGACGGGGTTTTGTTGTTGGTAGGCGTTCGGACAGATTGGTTTTTTTTAGTTACTTTAAAGGCCAAAAGAACCAGAAGACAAGGCATACCGATGAAAAGACGTAAATTCATTAAAAATACGGCGGTCGCATCCACGGCAATGGTCTTGCCGCCTTTTATTGACACGGAAAGGGTTCCCTATTTCGGAAACGGGGTACACAATGGATGGGCCGACCAAGATTCGGTCGCGATTTGGACCCGCCTTACCAAGAATCCCGAATTGAATGCCCAGGGTGTTCCCTTTATCGAGCTCACCAAGGAGCAGCAGAAGTCTTTTGCCGATTTAAGTGATGTTTCCATCCTTGAAAAGTCGCAAATACCTTCGAATTTACGGCTAGAGGATATGGAAGGAGCCTGCCCTGGTACCACCGGACAGGTGCAATTAAGCTATTATCCCGAGAACGATCCGGCCGACAGGCATACTTTGGAATGGGCCGATGTCGATGCCTCCAAAAACTATACCCGACAATGGAAATTGACCGGACTTTTGCCCGATACCCGTTACATTCTCGAGCTAAAATCGAGAAAAACGAAGGGGGCTAAAGGCCAAAACAGTATCCGGGGGGCATTTTTAACGCCTCCCGAGGCCACAAGGCCCAAGGATGTATCCTTTGCCGTGGTGAGTTGCCACGATTTCAATCGAAGGGACCATGAGGACGGCCACCGCATATACCCCGCCATGAAGAGGGACAACCTTGACTTTTTGGTCCATACCGGAGATATAGAATACTACGACAAACGGAACCCCTATGCCTTTACGGAGCGCTTGATGCGTTTTAAATGGGACCGCATATTCGCCCTTCCCTACCAAAGGGATTTCTACAGCAACACCACCTGTTATTTTATGAAGGACGACCACGACACCTTAAAGGACGACGCCTATCCCGGAACCCGATATGGTGCGGTATCCTTTGATAGGGGGATTGAAATTTTCGACAAGGAACAGTTTCCGTCGAACCCCAAGACCTATAAGACGGTGCGATGGGGCAAAGACCTTCAAATTTGGTTGTTGGAAGGCAGAAACTACCGCAGCAAAAACACCGACCCCGACGGACCGGACAAGCATATTTTGGGCAAGGAACAGAGGGAATGGCTGTTTAAAACGATCGACAGCTCCGATGCCACCTTCAAGGTTTTGATATCGGCTTCCCCGATCATAGGGCCCGACAGGCCCAAGGGAAAGAACGACAACCACTCGAACAAGGCCTACCAATACGAGGGAGATATCATTAGGGAATTTGTCAACCGACACGATAACATCTACATGTGCAACGGTGACCGGCATTGGCAGTATGTCAGCCATATCAAAGACAGCAACTTATGGGAGTTTTGTTCGGGAGCCGGGTCCGATAGTCACGCCGGCGGCTGGAACCAGGACAATGTCAGGCCCGAACACCGGTTTCTTCGCGTAAAAGGCGGCTATTTGACGGTCGATGTGATGCATACCGATTCCAAGCCCCAACTTGTGTTCAAACATCGCGATGTCGACGGGAAGGTAGTGCACGAGGAAGCTTTTGCCAGCTAGGCCTATGTAGCCTCTATTTTTGGGAAATGTAAAACGGAAGGATGACATCCGAAAGGCTCTATGTCCCTGTTTCAATAGAACGGATATTTATTTCGTTTTTGATCCGCCCGGTTTGGGCCATTTACTTTTGCCTAAAGGGGTTACTTCAAAATCAGGCGGTATCAAAAAAAGCTTACAACTTCAATTTCTTGAATCTGTAAGCTTTTTTCTATCCTACCATACTTGTCAAGGGCTATTTTAAACGTGACTTCAGCCCTTGTTGTTTATCCAGGTTTTATTCACGTTTAGAAGAGGTCTTTTGATTTCTTTATGTGATTTTACCTGGTAAAACATTATGGCGGACCATTGCCAATTCTAGAGTTTATCTACCTCCATGTTCACCTGTAGGCCCTAATTCGCCCCCAATTTGTGTAACCGTGCTGTTGATGGAGAACGAATCACCGGTATATGTTCCTCCGCTATAGGTACCGGAGGTATATAATCCGTTTACTTCAGTGCCATCACTCACACTTCCCCCGGTGTAAATTTTGTATGTTTCGCCGGATTCCATTTTTGCATTCGAATAAATGATCGTTCTTACCGTGTTCGGTACTTCATAGGTAAGGACTTCAGTACCCTCTTCCGATTGAATGTTTAATAGTTGATTGGCACTTACCCCATCAAAAATCACCGAGTTTTGCGTGCTTTCGCTTTCAGTTGGAAAAGAAGTATTCAACCCCAGGCCTAAAATGGTTCCTCCGGTTATTTTGAACGAATCGTCATCACAATCAAAACTACCGTCAGGCTCATCGGTTCTAACGGCTATGGCAATGGTCGTACCACCTGTAACGGTGATTCCCGAATTACTGTCAATGGCATCGTTGAGCGTGCTATAAACATAGTTGTTTCCTCCATTGATGTATAAAATTCCACCGGCATTAAGGCCATCATCATAGGCATTGATGTTTAGGGTACCGTCATTAATGGTCATTATCCCTTTTGCTTCGATTCCTTCGCCCTCAGAGGTATTTATCACAAAATCGCCTCCGTTTATGGTTACATTGGGCGTAATGGAATCGTCCGGTTCATCTTCCTCGTCAATATCGTACGAGGCTACGATTCCATCATCGACCACATTTATGTCAAATAGGCCGTCGTTGATAATTATATAGCCTTCTTCACAGTCCATTCCGTCGCTATCGGCCGTTAAGTTTAAGGTACCCCCATCTACAATGATGTAATCGTTGGTATGTATGGCATCGGATGCTGCTTCGGTAACCGTAATCGTTCCGCTGAGCACCCTAACGTAGTCGTCACTTGTGATACCGTGCTTGTAGTTTCCTGCTACATTTAAAGCTCCCGAACCACTAAAAACCAATTGCCCTTCACTAAAAAATGTTGCTTTGGCATCCTCATCATCGGGGATATTGGTGTAACTGGATGCATCGGTCAAGTTGTTCGTACCCTCCAATACCACAAAAATGGTTTTTGATGATTGGATATTGATGGCGGGACCATCGGCATTGGTAATGCTCAAATCGCTTAGGGATAGTTTGAATTTTTTGTCGCTATAAATTTTAAGCATGCCATCCGTTGTTGTGCCCGATACTTCGTAGGCCACCCCGGATATGGAGGAATTAACGGTCACGTCGGCACCGTCTTGTGTAATGACCACATCGTCGGGAACGGGGTTTGTAATGGTGGCCGAGGTATTGGAAAATACAATTTCTACGGTGTTCTCGAAAGTAGCATTTTCAACAAGGTCGTCTTCATCGGCACCCGTGTTGTCGGTATCCCCTTGGGCTGTCCCCGTAGCGTTTGTGTCCGTAATGGTAATACTTTCTGTCGTCGTAGTGGTTCCATCATTGGATGTTGTTGTCAAATCGCTGTTATCATCACTGCTGCAAGCGGTGAATAATGTAAGCGCCCCAACTACAATCCCTACCTTTTTTAATGTTTTGTCTTTCATGGGTTTTTCTTTTTAATCGTGATAACTTATGTGGTCTGTTTTACATGGCTCCTCGGCCCTTATCTCTTCAATTTTTGATTCAATATCGGCAATTGAGACTATAGGGCTTGGGGGACACTTTTGACGTATTTTTTTATAAGCTTAACCCAAGATTACGACCAATTTTTTATCCAAATTTTTAGAATCAATGAAGGGGCTGTAGTTTTAAGTGAATTGCTCAAACTATTATGTCAATGGGTTCGGGATTGTGTAAAATTTTAGGAGGTAAAGCGCGTAGGGTTGTGTGGGAAGCCTTAAGTGCGATGCTTCCAATAGGGGGGAGGTGCGCTATCCAATTTTTATCCATACGGTCAGCATCCCCTGGCTGTGTTGTCCACTAATAGGTTCATACTTAAAAAGGGAACATAAATTGTTCCCCTTTTTTTTAAGGTCTTATAAAAATTTTAGAATCTAAACTCCCTGTGCATCGCTAATTACGCGATCAATAAAATCGGTGTTGATACGCAAGAGCCGGGCCAGGTTATAGAGTACGTTTACTTCACTGTCGTCTATCTGCCCATCGGCGTACGATATGATCGATAGGTCCCTGAGAATGTTCAACTTTTGCATCACCGAGAGCACCAGGTCCAAATCCTTTGACAGTTGTTGCACTTCCTGTATCATCTCGTCTTGGGTAAGCCCCTTGATTGTCATCATGCAATTGGCAAAAACGTTGGGCAGTACAATACTGCTCAATGCTTGGATCTCGGATTCGTCAACCACGCCATCGGCATTTGATATCAAGTAGCCCCCCAAGAACATAAAGCGCTGTATTTTTTCCGAATGCTCATCATTTTCTTCCAGGTTTTCGGGCTCCATCAGCGACATGATGCGCTTAATTTCGAGTTCCATGGCCTCTTCGCTGATCTCTCCATTAATACTGTCGTTAAAAGAGGCATAGGTTTCGCTCTTGTTAAAAAGTTCCAAGGCCTTGATCCGTAAAGGACTGAAAGGGTGGCTACTGTACCAATCCGATGGGTCGTGGTTGGCATCGTTCAAGGCTTCTTCCAAATCTACAAATTGCTCTATGTAAGCGTTTAGTTGAAAATCCAGCGAATCCGTGGTTACCCCAGAAGATAGTTTAAAGAAGGTACGGCCGGCGGTTTCAAAATCTTGGCAGCAAAGCAAGCCGACCCTATCGGCACTAATTTCGGCATTTCTGTGCCAGGCATACAATTTCATGGCATGTATGGGGGCTAGGTCATTTTGGCCTATATCCAAGATCTGACGTACAGGGTAGTCAAAATGTTCAAAAAGTACATGGCCGATTTCATGACCGATCACAAAGGTCAATTCCTCTTTTGAAAAACGCTCCAACATTCCCGAAGACAAAATGATATAAAGTCTATTGTCATCCGGTGGATAGCAAGAGGCATTGAATTGGTCGCTCTGGTAGACGAAAAATTCAATGTCGGCCTTTAGTCTTAAAATCTCCTTGCAGTGTTCCCCGATTTCGTGGAGCATGGGGGCCAAGGTTTTGGTCAACCTTAAACTGGATTTTAACAAATGCTTTCTCGATTTGAACTTACCGTTGGTTTCGTTGACCTTTTGCAAGGTCTGTTGTATCAATTCGTTGTTTTGAAACTCAATCACATAGTCCCTATCGCCGTCATAGACCAAGTGGTTCAGATTTATTCCAGCTCTTTTATCGGTATAGATATCGGCCACTTTTTCAGTAGTCGTCTTTTCGTTCAAGGCGTTGATCTCTTCGATGCGTTTGGTATAGTCATCGGCCAATTTTGTGGTTGTTTTTTGAAATGAAACACTTACTTCCTGTATTCTGTGCAGGTCTCCGGATGCCTGTGCCTCGTTTAAATTTTGCAACATCTCTTCTTGGGCCGCAGTAATGGCGGCTTCATGTTCTTTTTGCAAATCCGCCAAGGTGGTTGATGTGTATGACATAGTATTGTTTTTTTAAGCCTGAACGGCTGTTTTTGAATTTGAAATTTTCATGAGGTTTCCCTTTAGGTCGAAAATGCCTAGAATCTGATCTTCCCCATTTTTGGCCAAAATGTTATTACCGCAGTTTTCCACTTGGTATCCTTTAGCGGTCAAGTAATGTTGCAGACAGTATTTATGGGGAAACCGAAAGCTTGCCGCAAGGTTGGTGAAATGGGAACAGATCAATGCAGGGGCGGTTCTTGCCTTGCTGTCCACTTCTTTAGACCGTACGGTCACATATACCTTTAG
Source organism: Pseudozobellia thermophila (assembly GCF_900141855.1). Classification (GTDB taxonomy): domain Bacteria; phylum Bacteroidota; class Bacteroidia; order Flavobacteriales; family Flavobacteriaceae; genus Pseudozobellia; species Pseudozobellia thermophila. Next base: position 97,688 of record NZ_FQYU01000004.1, on the reverse strand, counting down.
GCCTTTAAAAGTTAAGGGTACATAACAACTGTCTTGTAAAACGCCTACGGCAATAACGGAAAAATACGAGCCGGGATCAGTGTCCATTTGCAGTTTCGGAGTGGTTAGGTCCTGAAATTGATGCCTTGTTCCCAAGTCCCTCATTGCCAAGGATGATTGAAGGAATGTTTCGGGAATTCCGCTTTGGTTGTTGGCCCAGGCCCATAACCAGCTTTTTTCGTTCTCTGAGTACGTCCCGATAACCTGAATGTCAAAAACCTTGTCGTCACCATAGGTTAATTTACCTTCGAGCATATCGCAGCTCCAGTTCAGGCCTTTTACCATCTCCCCAAAAATTTCCTGCTTTTCGCAAGCCAGAGCAAAAGATTGATCGTACAGTTCCGCCATGGAGACGTTGGGAAGTGGGGTGGCTTGTTCCTGTTGATTTTGCGGTGTTTTCGTTTTTTCCGGGGTTGTTGGTGTTTCTGAAACGGTCGGTGCGGCCGCTGCCGGGGTATTATTCGTGGTTGTTTTGGCAAATTCCTCCAGTTTGTTTTCCAACAACTCGATAATACGATTTGCCTTGTCTTCTACATTATCGGCATTGATAACGGGACTATGGTCAATTTTCAGCACCCCCTCTTCAAAAGTGATGGCCTTTCCGAGACTATGCTCATTGTTTTCATTTACAATGATCACATTTTTTAATCCCGCCTTTAAAAGTTCAACCCCCATTTCATCGATACAGATCGCCTTAAACGCTTGGATCAAGGGCTGGAAGTATATTTTAGGAAACGTGTTGTGGTATATGTGTGAAAAGCGGTCTTCCATTAGGGTGTCCCACTTAATATCCATGGGAACTTCGTAACCTGCTGCTTTGTTGATCTCCGCTTCCAAAGCGGGATATTGTTCGTTTTGAAAGGCTTTGATTATTCTTTTTTCTTTAAGGCCCATATTTTTGGTTTTTATAGTTGTTGTAATAATTTTTCTTCTAAGATTTTGGACAGTTCTTTGGGCAATGCCCTGTCGATCGCCAATGAAATGGTAAGTGTCGTAGCTTGAACATTAATACTTAGTGCATCTGCCTGTTGCAGGACGATAGTATCGATGGCCTGCCAGGCTTTTTGACCTATTTCATCTATGGTGATTTGTGACACGACCTCTTTTAATGCCTTGAACACATCCTTAATGTTCAACCTATTGTTCAATTCATTAAGGGGAAGTTGGTCTATGTTCAATTCCTTGATCTGATTTCCCAATTGTGGCTTTTCGGTCTGCAACCAACGTTTCAGCTGCAATACGGTAAGGTTTTCATTTTCTGGGTCCAAGGGTCTGCTAATGGTCCCTTTAGATAGGGCCACGGCCATTTTTTTGGGCTGTTTTACCGTGATGGATACCAGACTATGCAAGTTGAAAAACGATACCTGCTCATCGGACGATAGCAGACAGACCGATTTTTGGTTATTCGCTTCTTTAATGTCGAGCACAATGCCCTCCAAGTAGTTTCCGTTGCTAAGGGAAACACCTATAAGAACAGGTTTTTCATTTTTATGGACGCTTTGTAAAACCTGTTCGGGCGTTTGCGCCACAAAGGTGTCATAGTAGGGTGTATTTGTCATAACAAGAAGTGTTGTAATCGAATATCAATGCGTAATGAAGCTCTAACAGGAATAAGTTTAAAGCTTGCTTTCCAATAGATCGGTCAACACCGTTACCCTCTCTTCTACGTTGTCAGCATTGAGTATGGGGCTATGGTCAACGGTTAGAATGCCTTCTGCAAATGAATAGGCATTTTTAGGGTTGTGATGGTCTTTTGTGTTGATAATGTGTACTTCCCTTAAACTTTCGGCCAAAGCTTCTTTCCCCATTTCGTCGGCGGTAATGGCTTTGAAGGCTTCGATAAGGGGCAAGAAATATATTTTGGGGTACGAGTCGTTATAAAGATGTAAAAAACGGTCTTCGAATAAGGTTTCCCATTCAATGGAAAGCGGAACATCGAAGCCTGCGGCCGCAACTATTTGGGCTTTTAATTGGGGAAATTGTTCTTCTTGAAATGTTTGGGTAAATCTTTTTTCTTTTAATCCCATGATCTTTTGTTTTAAGGGTTATTTGTTTATTTACCTCAAAACTAAGATGGGAAAAGGGGGATTTTAAAACCGTTTTACATTTGCTATTTTCTGTTTTGTATTTGCGTTTATAGGCTGTCCAAAACCTGTTTTAGGTACGATTTTTTTCGTGTGGCCACGGGTATTTTTTCGTCGTTCGTTAGGCAAACGGTATTGTTGCTGCCAATCGTCTTTATATACTTAATATTCACCAAATGCGATTGGTGCACGCGTACAAAGGTATGTTCGCTCAAAATGTTCTCGTAATACTTTAGGTTACGGGCGCTCATGATTTTTTTGTCCACGGTATGGAACACCGTATAGGCACCATCCGATTGGCAGCGTACAATATCCTTGATTTGAAGAAAATATTGGGCATCTGCGGTTTTGATCAATAAGGTTTTCTGAATTTCCTTGTCATTGATCTCTGCAACTTTGTCCAGTGCACTCTTATAGACTTGCTCTTTTTTAAAAGCCACCCTGAACCGATCCAAACATGCGGACAGTTCATCGGAGTCTATGGGTTTAAGCAAATAGTCTATGGTATCGAACTTGATGGCCTTTATGGCAAATTCATCGTAAGCGGTAATAAAAATAAGTTTAAAGGCGATACTGTCCAAAGCTTCCAAAATTTGGAAGGCATTACCGCCAATAAGCTCTATATCGAGAAAAACCAAGTCTGGGGTGCGCTTTTTTAAAAAGCTAATGGCGTCTTCAACATTGTCTATCTTGGCAACGACCTCAATGTCTTTTTGGGTATATTTAATAAGTTTGTCAAGCGTGTTAAGGGCATTGAATTCATCCTCAACTATAATGGCTTCGATCATTATATCTTCAATTTAAAAAACACTTTTGTTCCTGCGGGCTTATTGTCCTTGTCGTATAGATCTTTGATCACAAAGGTTTTTTCCTCGCCCTTTTTTCTCATTTTTAAACGCTCCTTGAATATACTTGTTGCGTGCAGTTCTTCGGTTATTTTTTCGTCCTTGGCCTTGGCCGATCGTCCTACCCCGTTATCGGAAATGACAAAGGACAATTCGTTCCGATTCCTTTCTATTTTAAGCCGGAGTTCGCCGCCTTCCTTTTTCTCCTTTAAGCCATATTCAATGGCATTTTCAACAAAAGGCTGTAATAACATGGGAGGCACCTGTATGCCCGAGGGATCGTCTATGCCTTCCATTGCTACCGAATAGGTAAACGCCTTGTTAAAGCGTAATTGTTGGGTTTCTATATAGTTGGAGATCATTTCAATTTCCTTGTCCAATGGAATGGATTCCTTTCTTACATAATCGAAATTTTGTCGTATCAGTTTGGAAAATTTGGCAATGTAGTTCGATGATTTTATAGGATTGCCTTCCAGGGTGATATTTTGAATGGCGGCCAAGGTGTTGAAAATAAAATGCGGGTTCATCTGTACGCGCAGCAGGCGTTGCTCCAATTTTGAAGCCCTGTTTGCCGCCCGTAATCTGGTATTGTAACTATAAAAGGCGGTTATTATGAGCAAGAGTATAAACAGGGTGACCGTACTGATCAAAAGCCAGGTGTTTCTACGGTTTATTTCTTTCTGGTGTTTAATTTCAGTCTCCTTTCGCTTTACCTCATAATTGACATTGGCGAAATTCAAAAGCCTATCTTTTTCGAGCTTATTTAAGTCTTTCCGTAAACTGTCCCTCACAATTTGATGGTTCAATGCTTTGGTGTAATCTCCTGACATAATGGACAGGGCAATCAATTTATCCCTTACATCGATCTCTTCCTTTGTGTTCTTTGTAGCTTTATAAATACTAAGGGCTTTGTTGAAGTTTACTTTGGCAGAGTCTTTTTCGGCCTTCAGTAAAAATAGATTTCCGAGACCTTTGTAGGGAGCTGCGTTTATGGCTTTTATATTTTTGTTCAAGGTAATGGCGCCCCGCAGAAATTTCTCGGCACTCTCGTATTCCTTTGCTTCCATATAGGTGTAACCTATATTGTTCAGTACACTGACCAATGTTTTGGGGTCTCTTTTGGTCTGGCTCAGTGTCATGGCTTCCGAGTAACTGGCCAAAGCTTTGTTGTACTCCTTTAATTTTAGGTACACACTGGCCTTATTGCTCTTTATTGAAATTATGGATGTGGTATCCGCCTCTTGGGAATACAAGCTGTCGGTCAATTGCACATAAGCCAAGGCCTTGTCGTAGTCCTTTAGGCCAAAATGAAGTTTGAACAATTGGTTGTATGCCTTACCTTCCATGCGCTTATCTCCGATCAACTGTGCCAATTCCAAGGCTTGCAGGGCATATTTTTGTGAGGTTTCGATATCTCCCATGTGGAGGGCGGCACCACTTAAGGTAATCAGGGAACGGCCTTGGTTGTATTTGTCCTTTAGCTCCACAAACAATGTATAGCCTTCGAGATGGGTGTTGAATGCCTCGGGATATTTATCGTTTAAGTATAAGGCCTCTCCTTTATTGAACAGCAATAGGGCCCGCTCCAGGTCGCTTAGGTCTTGGTTGTTTTGCAATAAGCTGTCCAGCTCAAAAAGTGATTCTTCAGGTTGTGTCAGTCTTGTACTGTCCAATACGGCGAGTCTCTTTTCTATACTTGGGCGTACGGTATCCTGATACCCACAGGCCGTAAAAAAGACCAAGAATAAAATGCAAAACCCTAGCTGCCAAAGGCTTTTGTGTCTTATCATCATGAAAGGGGAACTCGATGTTATTTGAGTAGGCTAAAGTAAGAAATCAACCATGTTTATTGCGGATATTGGGGATGGTTTTTTCGAGTGTTGTTTTATCTGGATGCTTCTCTTGAACATTTGGAAATAGAGGTGGCGAGTAGGGGAAAGGGGGTAAACGGGAAGCGCCTAAAAAAGGGTTTTAAGGTTATGGGTTCATAAACTTCTCGATCTTTAATTTGGTCAGGATGGGGTTGGCCCCTTCGCTTTTTGCGACCATGGCCCCCACCGCACATCCGTAATCAAGGGCCGCTTGGGGACTTTCACCATTAAAAAGTTTGTACAGCACGGATGCCAGAAAGGAGTCGCCCGAACCTACGGTATCCAAGACCTTGATACGGTAACCGCTATTGTAGTATAAGGTTTCGTTTCGATACAACACCGCCCCATAGGCACCTTTGGTCACACAAATGGTACCGGTCTTGGTTTTTGCCGCCACATAGGCTATGGTCTGTTCCATTGAATTGTATTTTGATCCGATATGCCCCGCTATTTCAAAAAGCTCGTCGTCGTTGAACTTGATAAAGTCGGATTCTTCCATTAAATCGACCAATAAGGTAGGGGTATAGTGGGGCGGGCGCAGGTTGACATCAAAAACCTTATAGGCCGCCATTTTTAACAAGGAGGCAAGCGTGGTCCTGGAAACCGAATCGCGACAGGCCAGACTACCGAAAACGAAGAAGTCGGATGCCTTGACCAATGCTTTTTGGTATTCGTTGGCGAGGATCTTGTCCCAAGCTACCGGATAGGCAATATCGTAGGAGGCGGCCCCCTTGTCGTTCAAGATTACGTTAACGGCACCCGTGGGGTATTTTTCCTGTAGGTGTATTCCCTTTGTGTGTACGCCCAACTTGGTAAGATAGTTTATGATCTTTTTGCCTTCCGGGTCTTGACCTACGCTGCTTATCAAGGCCGTTTCAACCCCATATGAGGTTAGCCTAAGCGAGACGTTCAGTGGGGCACCCCCAATTTTGGAGTGTGTTGGAAAATGATCAAAAAGCACCTCTCCGAAACAAACTGCATTTATTTTTTTGTCCATATCGAACTACATTTAATTTAAAAAGCACGGGAAAGAAACCTTTCTCTCCCGTGCTGAACTAACAAACTAACAGATAGTACACTACTCTATTTTTCTATCCCTTTTAGTACCCCGGATTTTGAACATAGACACCTCCGGTAAAGTCTATTTCACGTTGGGGTATGGGGTAATACTCGTCCCTTCCCGCGGTAAATTGTGCGTTGGTCAAGAAATCCCTCTTTGTCTTTTCCTCGGCTAGGTAGGCATTGAGTACCTCTGCAGCCTCGCCCCAACGGACCAGGTCGAAGAAACGGGGACCTTCCATTCCGAATTCCAACCTTCTTTCGAACTTTAAGGCTTTTAGGGCAAATTCCTTGGAGGGAAAGGAGTCGTAGGTGCCGATGTTGTAGATGTCGGTGGCGCCGGCAGCCAAGGGTCTCGACGTACTTGCGGCGGCACGTGTTCTTATTTGGTTGATTATGGGTAGCGCCTCGTCCCATCTGTCCAGTTGGATCAGGGCCTCGGCCTTGAACAACAATACATCGGCATAGCGAATAAAATCAACATTCTTTGAAGTGCCTATAAAGGGCCCCTCCTTTACGTAGCAGGAGCAATCGGGGGCCTGTTGCTCCTTCATGTTTCCAAAATAGCCGTACACTCCGGGATCACGCGCCCAGCTAAAGTTGTAGATCATGTCACCGGCTTCGTTTACCGTGTTTCGGTATTTGAACGGCCTTCCGGGAATCCCTACCGTATGGTCGATTCTGGGGTCGACGGTCAGTCCGGCTTCCGGAACGACGGTTCCGTCCTCTGCCAGGGTATCGAAGATATCCTCATTGTTAAAGGTGTCGAGTAACGGAAGTCCGTTGGCATCGGTCTTAAAGGCGTTCACCATATTCTGGCTGGCCAAATGAAAGCCACAACAACCGTATAGTCCCGTACCATGCGGGGAATTTAGTCCGGTCACAAAACTTACACGGCTTACGATGGTTCCGTCGTTGATGGAAAACTGTGCGGCCCAAATGGATTCGGGTCCGTTGTCGAAACCATCTAAAAAGTTGTTGCCGTAATCGGCTTCCAAACTGGCCGTTACATCGTCGGCATAGTCGATTACCTCTTCCAACCGTGCGGTGTTGATGTTGACCACCTGGTGGGTTTCGTTCTGCTCGTAGGCCTGGTACAGCCTAAGCTTGGCCAGATAGGCCGCCGCCGCGTTCTTATCGGCCCTCCCGGGCTGATCTTGCGTTTGCGGTAGGTTGTCGTAGGCGTAAAGGAAGTCATCGGCTATTTTGTTCCACAGCTCGTCGTTAGGCAGGTCGTTCGAGACCTTTCCGATTTCTTCCGATGTCAAGTCCTCTGTGATATAGGGAATCTTTTTGAACAGGGTTTTTAGGATAAAGTGCGAATGCGCCCTTAAAAACCGGAGTTCCGCTTGACGGACGGTCTTTTCGGGATATTCGGCATCGGGAATTTCGTTGATGACCGACAAGGCAAAATTTGCCCTTGAAATGGCCGCGTAATAGTTGGTCCATGTTCTTGGCCCCATCCAATCGGTACCGTTGTCGGCCTCGGTAAGGTTGTATTGCTCGTACTTGTCGACGATGTCGACATCGCCACGGCCTCCTCCGCCTTTATAGGCATCATCGGAGCGAACGCTACCGTATACCCACATGTGGGTAAGGGGACCTATCATATCGTCATTGGCAATGCCTGCGTAGGCCGCCACTACCAAAGATTCCGCATTTTCGGCGGTTGCCACGTTTTCATTGGACAGCACACCTTCAGGTTCGTATTCCAAAAAATCGTCGGAACAGGATGCAAAGGCCAACAAAGCCATCATCCCGAATATTAATAATCTATTGTATTTCATGATTGTCGGTTTTTTGTTAAAAGTTTAAGTTAAGGCCCAAAGAGAGTACCGTGGGAACGGGAATTCGGTTAACATCGGTGCGCTCCGGATCGGCTCCTATATAATCGTTGGGCGTGAACCACAGTAGGTTTTCCCCTTGAAAATAGATGCGTAGACCGGTCATGCCCCCTAATTTGCCAATAAGGTCTTGAGGCAGTGAATAGCCTATCTGAAGGTTACGGATCTTGAAATAAGAGTTGTTCCTGTACAGATAATCGGAAATTCGGGTGTCGTTCAAGGCGAGGGACAGGGCGGGGATATCGGTATCGGTATTCGAGGGTGTCCACGCATCCAATAGGCCTATACCTCCGTTTTCCCTACCCGATGCAAAATTGTTCCAAAAAATATAGGGGTCCTGGCCAATTCTTCCGGCCACCCCGGATCCGAAGACCGAAAAGTCAAAGTTTTTATAGGCAAGGTCGATACGTACACCGTATTCCAGGTCGGGCAAGGTGTTTCCGATAAAATCGCGGTCGTCGGCGTCGATTGTACCGTCGCCGTTCAGATCCTTAAACTTTAGGCCTCCTGGTCGGGCACCGACTTGGTCGGCCGAACTATCGACATCGGCCTGGCTTTGGAAAAGACCGTCCGTTTGGTAACCGAAAATCGAAAATTGCGATTGGCCCACTATCGAGTTTTCCGCCGTTCCGGGGAAAGCTGCCCGTACCTCTTCGGGCAAGAAGGTGATCTCGTCCTTAAAGGCGCCGAAATTGGTCGATATGCCAAAGGAAAGTCCGCTCTCGAAGGTTTTGGCATAGCCTAAGGAAAGTTCCCATCCCTTGGTTGTTGTCGAGGCCCCGTTCAATACCCTTTGCTGCCCTTCGCCAATTACCGAGGCGATCGGGGGAGTGGTCAGGATATCGTCGGTATCGCGGGTAAAATAATCAAAGGAACCTATTACGGCGTTGTTGAACAAGCCGAAGTCGACCCCGATATTGATCTCTTTGGTCGTTTCCCATTTTAAGGCCGGATTGGCCGCTTGGGTAGAAACGAAACCGGAGGGGAGCGTACCGCTATTGTTTCCGTTAAGGTCGTAGGCCGTACCCACATTATAGAAGGTATTGAAGAAATTATCCTCACCCGTGGCCGTTAATTGGTTTTCGCCGTACCGGGCTTCATAGATTCCGAACCGGGCCAGGTCGCCGATATTCTGATTGCCCACTTCACCGTAGCCGGCCCTTAGTTTTAGGTTGCTGATCAGTTCACTTTCCTTTAAAAAGTTTTCCTGGCTTATTCTCCAACCCAAGGTAAAGGCAGGGAAGATACCGTATCTGTTGTCGGGACCAAACCTCGAAGAACCATCGCGGCGAACGGTAACCGAGGCCAAATACTTGTCGCCGAAGGCGTAGTTGAGTTTGGCAAACTGCGATAGCAACCTACTGCCACTTGAACTTCCGTTCGATGTTCGTGCCCCCGTAGCGGCACCTAGAACAAAGTAATTCTCCGATTCAACGGCAAAGCCGTCGGCCTGTGCCAATACGGAATCAAAATCGTTCTTTACCGATTCCGTACCTACAAGTAGTCCGAAGCGGTGATCGTTCAACTCCAATTGGTAGTTCAGGGTGTTGGTAAAGACCAGGCTCGTGAACTTATTGGTGTCCATGATCAACCTGTTATTGCCCCGGGTAATAAAACCGTTGTTTACGGTGGGTTCGATGTCCTTGCTTTTATAGTCGTTGTAATCGAGCCCTATACTCGTTCTAAAGGTGAGGTTCTTTAGGATGTCGAGTTCGGCATACAGGTTACCGAATATAGTGGTTCGTTCGGTATTGTCCCATCGGTTGAGGTATTGCATCAATACGGGGTTGTTCCTGTCAGAATATCCCGCGCCGATCGGTCCGGCAAACTCGCCATTGGCATCCCTAAGGGGAATGGTGGGGGCCAGTGTGATCGCCAGGCTAGGGGTGGGGGCACTACCCACATCGGGGGAGGCCAGTGTCTCATCGGATGTGTAGAACTGCGTGTTCATACCGATACGGAGCTTATTGTCGAATAGGTTGAAGTTCGAATTCAGTTTTGCCGAATACCTTTCGTAATTGGTGTATTTGAGTATCCCCGTATTTTTCAAATACCCCACGTTCAACAGGTGAAAGGACTTCTCCGATCCCCCCGAAATGCTTATATCGTTGTTGAGTACATAGCCCGTTTCATAGGTTTCTTCCTGCCAATCGGTATCCCCGACGGGTACGGTATTGTCGCCACCAACAAAGGGTTGTACCGAAACGCTGTTCAATACGGGGTTGGCAAAATCATTGTTCCAGTCGAAGTTATAGATCTCGCCGTAGCCTCCTGCGGGGTCGGCGCCGTCGTTTACCGATGCACGCCAGAGTATTTCGCCCCTTTGTTGTGCGTTCAGCATATCGTAGCGTTGTTGCTTTTCGGATAGTACGGACACGTTGGAATTGATCGAAATGCTCAATTTTTCGCCATCGGCGCTTCGGGCCCGGTTTTTAGTGGTAACTATAATTACACCGTTACCGGCACGTGCACCATAAATGGAGGATGCCGATGCATCTTTAAGAACCTGTACCGACTCGATGACACTGGGGTTAAGGCTTGAAAATACTTCTTGGCGTACCGTGGGCACCCCGTCGATTACAAACAGGGGATCGTTATTTCCCAGGGTGGTCACCCCCCTGATAAGGATGTTGTTGCTGTTTCCCGTTGGGTCGCCCGATTTTTCAATGAACAGTCCGGGCACACGGCCTTGCAAAGACTGTACGGCACTACCCGAACTCATGCTTTGCCCTTCGACGGGACCCAGTTCAACCACAGTGACCGCACCCGTCAAATCGGCCTTGCGTTCCGTGGCGTATCCCGTTAGCACCACTTCCTCCAATTGTTGGGCATCGGCCTGCATGGCAATATCTATGGTCGATTGGTTGTTTACGGGAATCTCGGTTCTGGTGAATCCGATATAGCTGAAGACCAAGGTAGCGTCGGGCGGTACGTCGTTCAAGGTATAGATACCGTCAAAATCGGTAGTGGTACCCGTTGTGGTTCCCTTAACGACCACAGAGGCCCCGGGCAAGGGCATTCCGTCATCAGCGGAGGTAACCGTACCCGTTATTTGTCCCTGGGCCAAAAGGCCAAGGGGGACAAAGGTCAACAGAAAAAATAGCAGTTTTAGTTTCATAATAGTTGAGTTTTAGTTAAAGTTTAATTGATGTATTTCGAGTTTGTTAAGCGTGAATGTATCCGTGTCCGATTCCAATGAGAGGGATTCAAAAGGCGCATTCGGAAAGAAGATCTCGGTCATTACCGTTTGTCCGTCGTCATAAAAGAGTTCTATGGAAGTCTTGTCCAAGATGATTTTTCCCGTCCAATTCTTGGCATTCGACAGGCGTGGTGCCTTGGCGATCCTATCGGAAAACTTTTCGGAAAAACCGGTCTGGCCCGATTGGCCCCTATCGACAAAAAACTTGTTTTCGATGGTATCGTAGCCAAACTTCAAGGCGTCGCCCTTTGAATTGGAGAGCGAAAAGGTGTACTTGCCTATTGAGGCATTGGGTATTTCAAAGTTTATTTCGGTTTGGGACAGGCTGATCGTCTGGGTGGTGGTCAAGACCGTTTTTCCCGCTATCGAAATATCGGTGTCGGCTACCTTTTTGCCCCTGTAGTTTTTTAATTGTTTTACCGGAAGCGATACCAATCTATAGGTATCGTCTCCCTTTATCAGGCTTAGTTCGCGGGCTATGGTGTTTGCGCTTCGCCATTGTTCGGTAGGTACGACATTGGCGTATAGCCAGTTCGACATCCACCCGATAAACAGCTTGCTTCCGTCTGCCGTACGCGCGTTCGACCAGGTAACCCCCGCATAGTTGTCGCGGCCGAAGTCTACCCAAAACCGGTGTTCCTTTTCAAGCTCTTTTTGAAAGCTCTCGTCGATTTTAAAGGTTTTGCCGTCAAAATCGCCGATAAAGTATTGTGTGGCCGAGCCCGTATTGGGGCCTCCGGGATTTATACTCACGAGCAGCACCCACTTTTGTTCATCCGTTCCCTTGACCGGAAGGGGGAAGAGGTCGGGACACTCCCAAACCCCATCGTGGTTTCCGATGCCCTCACCGAACACCGATAGCAATTCCCAGTCTTTCAGGTCTTTTGAGGCGTAGAACTTTATTTCCTGTCCGGCGGCCAAGACCATTACCCATTGCCCGCGCTCCTCGTCCCAATCAACTTTGGGATCCCTAAAATCGGGAATGCCCGGGTTCTTTACTACCGGGTTTCCCTCGTACTTGGTAAAGGTCAGCCCTTCGTCTAGGGAATAGGCGATCGATTGCACCTCGTCAACGATTTTTCCGGCCTTTTCGGCTTCCATATCGTGGTTGGTGTACATGGCCACTACCGGAGTCTTTTCCTTTTGGGAAAAGCCTGTGGTGTTGTCGATATCGACTACTGCGCTCCCTGAAAAGATGGTTCCCAATTCGTCGGGGTATAGGGCAATAGGCTGTTCCTTCCAAGTGATCAAATCGGTACTGGTGGCGTGCCCCCAATGCATGGGCCCCCACTTGTTGTCATCCGGATTGTGTTGAAAATACAGGTGGTAGTAACCGTTGTAATAGAACAGCCCATTGGGGTCGTTCATCCATCCCTTCTTTGGGGTAAAATGAAAGTTGGGACGGTACATTTCTTCGTTGTCAACTGTGGTTTCCGTTGCCATATCTGCCGTTTGTTTTTTTTCAGCCTTGTTCTTGCAAGAAGTGCCAAGGGCAAAGGCAATCACCAGTAGTAGTGCGGTTTTGAATGATGGGTTTTTCATACTGCTTAGATTAGTTTACTTTTTCTTTGAGGTTTAAATCTTCCGTAGGTACGGGATGCTTCCCCTTAATGAGCTTTTTGCTGAGCTCTTCGAGTGAGATGCCCTTGGTTTCGGGCATCATAAAGGCCACGAAGAGGAGCTGAAGGAACATCATAAAGGCAAAGAACGCGAATACGGTTCCGGCACCGATGGTCGTAAAAAGCACCGGGATCAGCGAGGGGATGATAGCGGCCAATATCCAATGGACGGAACTGCCAAAAGATTGGCCGGCCCCCCGTAAATGGTTGGGGAATATTTCTGAGATAAAGACCCAGATCACGGTGCCTTGGCCAATGGCATGGGCGGCAATAAAAATGAAAAGGAAAATAGGCACCGATAGTCCCCCCCAATCGAGGAAAAAGGCACATGCCACCAAGGAAAGGGAAACGATATACCCCACCGAACCGAAATAGAGCAACTGCTTTCTGCCCAACCTGTCGATGAGATATACACCCAAAAGGGTAAAGACCAAATTGGTAAGGCCAATACCGATACTGCTTAAAAGCGCGGTGCTCTCACCAAGGCCGGCCTCTTCAAAAATGCGCGGTGCGTAGTACAAAAAGGCATTGATGCCCGACAACTGGTTAAAGAAGGCTATTAAAAAGGCCAAAATCAGGGGGAAGCGATACTTTTTTATGAATATGTTCTCTCCCGATGCCTTGTTCCCGTCTTGGGAACCGATCTCGAGCAAGAGTTTTTCCACATCCTGGTCGGGATTAATCAGTTTTAAAACATCGCGGGCCTCTTCATTTCTCGATTTGGTCAAGAGCCATCTCGGACTCTTCGGTACACTTAAAATAAAGAGGGTATAGATCAGGGCCGGAATGGCCTCGACTCCCACCATCCATCGCCAGGCGTTTTCACCGATTCCGTTGAGGAGGTAGTTCGACAAAAAGGCGACTAGAATACCGAACACGATATTGAATTGGTAAAGTCCCACGAGTTTGCCTCGGTCTTTGGCCGGGGCAATTTCAGAAATGTACGTAGGCGCGGCTATTGTCGATGCGCCTACGCCCAAGCCGCCGATAAAGCGAAATGCGGCAAAGGTGATGGGGTCGTTCGCCAGGGCCGAACCCAAGGCGGACAAGGTATAGAGAATACCGATCCACAATAAGGTGTTCTTCCTTCCTATTTTATTGGTTGGGATAGCTCCCAAGATAGCACCTACTACGGTACCCCAAAGGGCCATGGCCATGACGACGGTTCCGTGAAAGACATCCGAGGAGCCCCATAAGGCCTGTAACTTTTTATCCGCCCCCGATATGACTACGGTATCAAAGCCAAAAAGGAAACCTGCCAAAGCCGCGGTAATCGACCAAATCCATATTTTTTTCATAATTCGTAATTCTGTAGTGTTGCGACTAAAGTATTCCTAAAATATAGGTGTCTATTTTACTGATGTTGCAATCTGTTATGATTTCGTTAAGGGATTGTTGGTTTAGGGTTAACCGTGTGAATATCAATTTATTGACTTCTTTTTTTAACACGGGCGCATTTCGCCGGGGTATACTCAGGTTACGCGACCTTTAAAAATGTTACGGCGATATTTGGCAAATTTTCAGGTTTGGTCGGAAAAGGGGTTACGACGACTTTCTAAACGAGGCGGGAGACTTTCCGTATTTGCCCTTAAAGGCGGTAGAGAAGTAATTGGGAGAGGAGAATCCGTTGGAATAGGCGATCTCTGAAATGGTCAAAGAGGTCTTTTCCAACATCGACTTGGCCTTTTCGAGGCGTAGGTTGCCTATGTAATCACTGATACTGATCCCCATCATGGCCTTTACCTTTCGGTACAATTGAACCCTTGAGATATTTAGGCTTTCGGCCAGGTTTTCAACCGAAAAGTCGGAGTTGCCCAAATTTTCGTTGATCAGGGTATTGAGCTTACCGATAAATTGCTGCTCTATATTGCCGAACGAATCGGTGTCTTCTATGTGATGGATGTTGCTCGTATAGTAGTAGCGCAATTTTTCGCGGTTGTACAACAGCGATTTGATGGATTGGACCAATATGGAATAACTGAAAGGTTTCGTTAAATATAGGTCGGCCCCAGATTGTAGTCCCCTTACATAGGAATCTTGGTCGCCCAGGGCGGTGAGTATAACGGTGGGTATATGCGAGGTTCTTAAATCCTTTTTTAAGATCTCACAGATTTCAAACCCGGTTTTACCGGGCAGGTTTACATCGCATAAGACGATGTCGGGAATGGTCTCTAGGGCTTTTTCGACGGCATCGGTACCATCCGACAGATGGATGTCGTACTCCAGCTGTAATTTGTTTTTAAGGAAAGCGGCAAGGTCGCGGTTGTCTTCGACGATAAGGACCGTATACTTTTCGGCTTCGTCGGAAGGGGCCTGGATCAGGTAATTGTCGTCGACCAAATGTTCGGAGGTAAAATCGATTATGCTGGTATCTATCAAATCGTGTTCGGTGATGATTTCGTTTTCGTCGAAGTGGGCCTGCCCCTTGTACAGCGTAACCGTAAACTCAGATCCGCGAACCGATTTTACCTCGATCGACCCCTTGTGCATTTCAACAAACTCCTTGCTCAGATGCAGTCCTATGCCCGAGCTGCTCTTACGGTTGTTCGAGCCCTTAAAAAAGGCTTGGAACACTTGGTCCATATCGTTCTCGGGTATTCCGATTCCGGAGTCCTTAAACCGGATGTTAACGGTATTGCCGTCAGCGTCGTCCTCGATATTGATTTCAATCTTTCCGTTGTCGGGCGTAAACTTAAAGGCGTTCGACAATAAGTTGAAGTAGACCTTGTCCATCAGGTTCCTGTCTATGAACACCTCCAGGGCCTCGTTGTTCGAGGTGAGCTTAAACCTGATGTTGCGTTTTTTGGCCTCCCTTTTAAAGTCGTTTATGATGTTTTCGGAAAACTTGTACAGGTTGGTCTTCGATGCCCTTAAGGTAAATTTGCGGTCCTCTACCTTTCTAAAGTCCAAAAGCTGGTTGATCAACCGCAGCAGTCGATTCGAATTGTTGTGTATCAGTTCCAATTCGTTCATCATTTTGCCCCCCTTGTCCCGTGCCGTTTCGTGAAGCGATTCGATGGCGCTGATGATCAGGGTGATCGGGGTCTTGAACTCATGGGAAAGTCCGGTAAAGAAATTGAGCTTGGCATCATTGCTGGCCTTTACCTCTTCGGCAATTTTCTCGATTTGGTTGCGCTGTACCGTAATCTTCTCGTTGGTAAGTTGGAGCTGCCTGTTCTTTTTGCGAATGGTAAAGATCGAGTAGATACTGTACAGGGCCAGGGCGAGGATTATGGACGAAAGGGCCATGACAATTTTAAGCAGGTTGTTTTGGGCATAGTACCGGTCTTCCAGATCCTTGATCGCCGTTATCTGCTGTTCGATATTGTGCTGTTGCTCGTTTATCCGGTCGTACTGGTTTTTCATGATATCGGCGTTCACGTCGTTGATGACGGTCGTCGATAGGATGTTGTTCTTGGGCACCGATTCCTTGTTGAGGATCCTCAGGGCCAATTTAATGGCCTCATTGCCCCCTGTCGGGTAAAGTACGGTTGCCTTTAGAATACCGTCCTTTACGGCCTGTATACCGCCATTCGGACCCGACAGTCCGTCGACCCCGATAATCTCTACCTCGTCTTCAAGGCCCATATCGCGCAATACCTCCCAGGCCCCTACGGCCATCCTGTCGTTATGGGCGAAGATGTAATCGGCGTTCACCGTACCTGAGTAAAGCGATCTTAACGGTTTTTGGATGGACTCCTTTTCCCAATCCCCCTCAATGGTGGCGACCACCCTTGCCGAGCCATACTGATCGATCATTTGGTTAAAGCCTATGCTTCGTTCCTCTGCCGGAGAAGAGCCCGACAAACCTTTAATTTCAATTATTCGTATGGAATCTTTGGTGTTTGACGAAATAATTTCCTTCGCCGCGGTACGGCCGACCTCGATATTATCGGCGCCCAGATAGGCCGTGTATTTCTGGTTTTGGGTTTTTCGGTCGACTACCAAGATCGGTATGCCCTGGTCCATGGCTTTTTGTACCACCGGTGTAATCGGTTTTGATTGGATGGGGGAAACGATAATGATGTCGGGTTTTTCGGAAATGAGTTCCTCCAACTGTTCTATTTGCCTTTGCACGTCGTAGTCGGCATCCTTGATGGTCAGCTCGATATCGGGATTCAAGGAAGCTTGGAGTTGCATGGCGTTGTTCATCGAACGTCGCCAGTCGTCATTGGTCATCGCCTGCGAAAAACCGATCCGGATCTTACCTTCCGAGACGGTCCTATTGCAAGAGAAAAGGAGCAATGCAATGAACAGTGCACCTATAAACGGGATATGGTTTTTAAGAGTCATTTGATTGTAATGGCGTGCGTAAACTTACTGAAAATTGTTTTTATTTGATGCCTTCCGGTACAGGTGGGGTTTCGAACAGTCAAACGTTCACTGTATGCTACCCAAGAGTTTTTCGGGGCTCCGAACAGGTGTTTTTTATTACGGCCCCTGTACGGGCCAGGGAGGGGCCAATGGCACTAAATTACGCTTAATATTTGGACTTTAAGCGGGCGTTGGGGTAAGCGTCCCCCGATAAATCACAAGGGCCTTTTCGGACTGGGAATTGACCTTTCCATGGAAGGACAGGGGCAATGGATTATGGGGGAGCCGTAGCGGATTAGGGCAGGCTTCTTGCCCGGGCAATGGGGATCGCTCCAAAAAAAGGCCTCCACCGGCAAAAGGGTGGAGGCCTCAAATTCAGAATATCATCGTATGGCGCCGGTGCCGGTGGTTTTTAAGAACAACACGGACTTTCGGCAATGGCACCTACTGCTTTAGAAAGGAGGTCAGGGGGGCGATAAAGCGGTCAAAACTCTCAATATGGGGCAGGTGCCCGATATTGGCCAACTCCACCAACTCCGCATCGGGTATGCGCCCTTGGGTCTTTTTGCCCAGTTCGTTATAAAGTCCCATAGTCTTTCGCACTTCTTCCGATACCAAGGGTTTTCCCAAGGCCGTGCGGTCGCGGGTACCGATGATCAAGAGGGTCTTGGCCTTGATGTTTTCAAACTCATAGACCACGGGCTGGGTAAAGATCATATCGTAGGTAAGGGCCGCGTTCCAAGCGATGCGTTCGTAATCGGAATTTAACGTCCAACCTGCCAAAAGGTTCACCCATTGATCGTATTCGGACTTCCATTGGTTGTCGTAATAGCTTTCGAGCTGGTATTTCCGTATGCCCTCATAGCTTTTCTTCAATTCGTTTTGGTACCACCACTCCACGGGTTTGTAGGGCACCTTAAGTTTCCAGTCCTCTAAACCGATGGGGTTCTCCAAGATCAGTTTTTCGGTGGTTTCGGGGTACATCAAGGCGAAGCGGGCGGCGATCATCCCTCCCATGGAATGGCCTAGGACGGCCGTTTGGGAAATGCCCAAGGTATCCAAAAGGCTTTTGGTGTTTTGGGCCAGTTGCTGAAAGGTATAGTGAAAATGGGCCGGTTTGGATGATTTTCCGAAACCGATCTGGTCGGGGGCAATGACCCTAAAGCCTTCCTTGGTCAAGGCCTCGATGGTAGTCTTCCAATAGGCACCGTTAAAGTTTTTGCCGTGGAGCAATACAATGTTCTTGCCGTTGTAGTTCTCGGGCTTTACGTCCATATAGGCCATTTTTAGTTGCTGCCCCTGGTTGTTCACGCTTAGCGTGGCTACCGGAAACGGGTACTCGTAATTGGAGAGTTCGATATCGAGCCATTGCAGTTTTTCCGCTTGGGCATGGGCCATGTGAACGGCGATCAGGGCCAAGAGGACGGGAATGATTTTTTTCATGTTTTCTACGTTCTGTCTTTTGTTTGCGGGTACCGTCCCGACGTGCATCGGGCGGTACAAGGCGGCAAAATTAAATCATCGCGATAGAGGGCAGCGATAATGTTTTGTTAAGATCGAGCAGGAACGTGAAAGAGGAGGGAAGGGCGGCGGCCTGTCCCGTATTTTTTGCTTGCGCAGGGAGGATCAAGGTTTGTTGGCCTTAGGGCTGTCTTCCATGGGCTTAAAGCGCATCATGGGCACCTCGTCCATCAACAGCTCCAGTTTGCCATCGGCATCGATGCGGTAGGCGGTTATTTTCTTCATGGTGTTGAGAAAGAAGCCTTCGCCTTGGCCGCAGAACATCATGGTGGTGGGGCCGGGCTCGCCAAAGGAAATCTGGTTGCCGTCGAGGGTAAAATCGGCCGAATACCCATTGCAGCTATTGTTGCCTTCCACACGGGAGTTTTGCGGGTTAAAGCGGATGGCCGGCTTGCGATCGGGGTAGAGTCCGGAAAAGGCGATACGCGGGCCCGATAGGTATTCCAGTTCCCAAGCGGAGCTAAAGAGCGTGTTGTCGGTAGCTTTTTGGGTCGACGAGCAGGAGGCGAACACCAGGACAAGAAGCAGGATACAGAGGGAAGTATAGGTTTTCATAGCGCTTTTTTAGGGCGAAAGATAGCGTATTTAAGAAAAACGAAGGAAGCCGGAAGCAGGCACTTTGTCGATTTTTTGGGCCTCTTTTTACCTAAGACCTGTTAAAAACTTTGCTAAAAACCTTACGGAAATCTGTAAGTCAGGTGTGTTAAATCGTTGTAAATTAGCGTGGTAAATTAAAAGGTGACTGGTTGTTGGTGTTGTTGGGGGAGATGGTATCGTGAGGGTATACTTAATTGTTGGTAGATATAAAAAAATGAAAATTGACCTAACAGAAATTACGGAGAGTGTTTTCGAAGTTCAGACAATTACAATCTGTCAGAAATTTCGAGAGGCTGCAATAATATATTTGGAGAGAGAGCCAAACGAGATTGACAAAAGCAAACTGCTAAAACAGACAGATGCTTTACTTTTTAAATTCACACTTTCTGTAATCAATTTGGAATTCCTTTGGCGAATTTCTGAGAAGCAAAGTACTGAAGGCCGACTGGCTGAAAATGAAAAATTTGAATGGAATAATAGTAATTCGATTATCGATGCTACATTTTTTGAGAGCACAATTATACAAATAAGGGCATTTATTGATTTTGCCCAAAAACTAGCCTGTGTGACTTTGGGTTATAATAAACAAATAAACGGGACTAAAGATTTCTACAAAAATCTAAATAAGATTGGTGGAAGCAAAAGCAATTTGATTAAGGAAAAATTTTCAGAGATGGATAAAACTTGGGGTAAATTAATTAGAAGCCTTCGAAATAAAATTGTCCATTATGACTTGATAAAGACCAATCATGAATATAGGCCAACCGTGAAAGGAAAAAACTATGAGGTATTTGCTCAAGAACTAACCAATAATATGTTTTTGTTCTTGGTTGACTTGTGCAAATTGCTTTTTGAGATAGAGTGGGTTTCAGGGACATTTAATGAATTTAAAAAGGCATATGCACGCTAACAAAGTGTTAAAGGTAAAGGTCAAAATAATTGTTTCCTTGATAATTTTAGATGAACCATAGTTGTTCTTTTCCATAATCTAAAAACAAAATTTTGATTGTTAAAAATAATTATTACGAATGAGAAATTTGAAGTTAATCTATGTGTTTTTAAGTTTATTCATAGTTTTTTCATCTTGTAATGATGATGACTCGAACTCTGATTATGCCTCAGTATCAATAATTGGAAAGTGGCAACTAATAGCCGAAAATTATGGGGGACAGTCTCAAGATTTATCGGCTTGTGAAAAGGAGCAAACTATGGAATTTTTCTCAGATGGAACTGTTGAACATTATTATGTTGATAATGAACCTTGTGACTTCAGTACGGCAAATTTTAGTTATAGTGAAAATGATAACCAGTTGATTTTTAGTGTAGAAGGGGAAGGGGTTAGTGGGGGAACTTATGTGCTGACCTCCGTTATAGAAGTTTTGGATGATATAACACTTCGGTATAGATTTATATCGGACAACGAGGACGGGGTGTATCCCGTAAGTGAACAAACATCACTAACATATAAGCGAATAGAATAATATCAAAGAACCATTGCAGCTAAAATTCGAACATTAGGTTCGGCCCCACTAGCTCTGCCTAACATGATTAAACTACCATTTACCAAGCACCCAATGCACATAGTGTGGGTTGAACAAAAAGGGAGTTTTTTTTTCTTGAGAAGTACTCCCCAAAACCACCAAATGTTCCATGCAGTTGATAAACGTACAATCAAGGAGAAAGCCGTAAGTATCAGTTGGGCTTTTCCTATAAATCCCCCTTTGAAGGGGGTGCCCGCAGGGCGGGGGATGTCCTCTCGAAGCCGAAGAGGGGCGATTAACACCGTCCCGCTCGGCACAAGGGTGACGTCTGGGCCGGCCGGGCCAGGTATTTGCGAAATTCTTACTTTTATGGGTATAAACAAGGTAGCGTCAATGGCTATATCTAGGTTTAGTTGTTGGGTGCCATAGAAAAAAGTACGATCGATGGAAATCACAAAAAACCAAAACAAGGCCGTTGACGACATCGTTGAGATGGTGGTCTCGGTAATCGGAAAGGGATCAAGGGAAATGGATGCTACGGAAGCTATTTCGAGCACGGCGAGACTGGCCGGCAGTTTTTTGTTCCGGTCCTTTGGTTTTAATGTAGCGGATGCAAAACCGGGTTCTGCCATGTTGTCCGAAGAGGCCAATACCAAAGGTCCCCAGCTCGTTCAAATTACCCACGCCGTACTGCAAAAATTTGGGGTACAGATCGACAATAACAAGATGTCGGGCAGCAACCGAAAACGGGCCGAAAGCAATTTTGTGGATGCCATTGCCCAGGTTCAGGGCCCGGCCTTGGAAATCATGAAAAAAAATGATTTAAGCTACGAAGAAATGGCCCAATCGGCTGCCATTGCCACGGCCTTCATTATCCAACAAAGCGTGAACATCGCCCCTGAAGAGGGTTTTGGAACGGCCATTTACCATTATATTGAAGGCACAAAAACCTTTCCTCCCGAATTTTCCGTTGTATCGGAAAAACCGACCAACACCAAGGCCCCTGCAAAGGAAGCCACGGAGCCCAAAGGCGGTTCAAAACCTTGGTGGAAGTTTTGGTAATCGTTCTTTCCTTCCCAGAATGCCATATGGGCTCCAGCATGGCGTGTGCGCCACATTTTGTGTGGCATCTGTATTTACGGGGGTACACGGGTAATGGGGCCTTCCTTTTTCGCTTTCTTAAGATTGGAGGGTTCAAAATTGGGGTACATATTGAGGTGAATCGTCTCGATTTATAAAACTTTATTGCCTTTGATTTGCATTTAAAATTTGATCCCCACATAAAGGTTGGGTTCGAACAGGAAATAGGATTTCCATTTATTGTCCAATTGTTTAAATTCTTCAGGAGTATTGGTATCAAACATCCAATTTTGGCAATGGATCTGGGGCTCTACGAAAATGCGCTTCTTTTTTCCGAAAGCAATGTGATACCCAAGGTGGTACGATGTGTAGAGCTTAAAGCCGTTGGCTATTTTCTTGTCGTTCAGATCCAAATAGGTCTTGTACTGGGGCAAAACTTCCACTGAGGCAAATAGTCCCTTCCACAGCATTCGTTGATACGATATTCCTATTCCCGTTTCCCGCAGATAGCCAGGGTAAAATTCCGTTTCCGAATCTATTTTGTCCTTAAGTCCGTCCCACCACTGAATGCCCATGGGTTGAAATAGCCTCCACGTGGCAAGTTTGATGCCAATTATGTTTTTAGAATCCAATTCGCGCTTTACGTGAAGCTCAATGTGCTGGGTATTGGTTCTTTCGCCTCCTTCGCCGATATTGGCCAGGATAATTGCAGGAAAACTGACCCTGTATTTATAATCCGTAGCATTATTCCTTAAAGATTCATTGTTGCCCTGTGCCCATACGTTCAAGGAGCAAAAGACAAAGCCGATGATCAACAGTTTTTTCATTTTGATTTGTTTTTAATTGTTCGTTTTTTGATTTACAATGAATTTACTGATGCAAAGAAACGTGGTAAGTAAGGGCGCTTCGTCCTGAATTATGATTTCAAACCTTTTGCCTCTGTGGCCAAAAGGTATACCCGCTATTTTCGGAAAGTGTCGTGTTTCATGCGTGCCAAGAAAAAAGGCTTAACATTTTTCGTGTTAAGCCTTACTCGAATTTAGGTCCCTTCTTGTTTAAGATACTCTTTCTTATTTCATGGCAGCGCCTCCGGTCCAGAGGTCAGTAGATCTAGGTTTTGGGTAATTTTTTCAATACTCCAATGCCACCATTGCAGGGCCAACAGTTTTTCGATACGGTCTTCCGAAAACCGTTTTTTGATGGGTTTCGCCGGGTTTCCCCCAACAATGGTATAAGGCTCCACATTTTTGGTGACAACCGCTTTTGTGGCAATAATGGCGCCATCGCCTATATGTACCCCCGGCATAAGGGTTGCGGCATGGCCTATCCACACATCGTTACCGATAACAGTATCCCCTTTTGAGGGATAGCTTTTGCCCTTCATGGCATCTTGCCATGCGCCCCCAAAGATGGCAAACGGATAGGCCGTTGTGGCTTCTGTGAGATGGTTGCCGCCATTCATGATAAAGGTGGCATCTGAAGCGATCATACAAAACTTGCCGATGATGAGTTTGTCCCCAATAAAATCAAAGTGGTATTTGACATTTTTTTCAAAGTTGGATACGTCCTCAAAATCATCGTAATAGGTGTAATCGCCCACAATGATATTGGGATTGTTGATATAACTTTTTAAAAAACAAAGGTTTTTATAATGGGCCAAAGGAAAAACTGTAGTGGGATCAGGAATTTTCATAAAGGTGCTATATGTTTTGATGTTTTGAACAGTACAAAGGCCAAATACAGGGTTATTAGGGCTTGGACTTTCTCTATTTTGGTCTCCGCCAAAAGGTTGCCAAGGGTATTCAACATAAAAAATACGGCAAATACGAACAGTATTCCCTTTATCGCCTTACTTGTAAAAATAGGTTTAATAATTCTGTTTTTCATTAGTATAACCATTGCCAAGAACAGCATGGTAACCAAGGCCACCATTTCTAAAACATAAATGGTCTGGATCGATGCTATTTTACCGCCCCAAACAATAGTATGGGGTACCAATTGAAATAGCACCGATAAGTGTAAGACGGCGTAGGCTACTGCGATGGTTACAACGATTTTTTCCGAGGTTCTCATTTATAGTACGTTTAAGGTCTTATAGGTTTTTGGCCTGTGCCAAATAAAAATCCTTAAGGTGTTGGTTTCCATACGAAGGTGCAATATTGTCCTCTGCCATTAAGGTTAAAAAAAACTCGATGGGCCCATAGGTCTTGACACTGGTAAAATTTCTTAGGCACCAGAGGGTCAATTTTCGGGTCCAATCGGGTAAATGACTGATTTTTATGGGTTTGTTCAATGCGGTCAAGGCGAGTTCGCCTATATCGTTAAGACTGAGAACATCCGGCCCCCCGATGGTCAATTCCTTGGTGTCCATGTCCAATGAATCCACAATGGCCCTTGCCAAATCCTCACCGTGTATGGGGTTGAATTTTTGATGGCCAGATCCAAATAAATAGACCCGGCCCGATTTGGCCATTTGTAAAAAATCTTTCATATCCGAGAAAAAACCGTTAGGCCTTATTACCGTGTAGTTCAGGCCGGAAGATTTTAACGCATCGACAAACTTTTCCTTGGCTTCAAAAATTTTTAAAGCTCGATGTTTCTCGCCGTTAATGGCCGAAACGTAAACAAAGTGCTTTACCCCGGCCTTTTTTGCTTCTTTAAGCAAATTCATATTGGCCCCATAGTCTACGTCCATATAGGTTAGCCCCTCTTTTTGCCTGGTAATGCCCACCGTTGATATTACGGTGTGTACGCCTTTACAGATGTCGCGTAAGGTTTCGGGCTTTGTTACCTCGGCCTGCTTTACCTCCAAAAAGTTTTCGTTGCTGTTCTGCAATTTGTCGGGGTTGCGCACGATGGCGATTACCTGGTTTTGTTGTTCGGTGAGCACCTCTAGCAAGTAACGGCCCAAATATCCTGTGGCACCTGCCAATAAAACGTTGGTATGTTTCATTATCGATTGGTTTATAGGGCCATTTTTCAGTTTAGCCTTCTTTTAAAAATATAGCGTGTGATAAAAATTCCGTTGTCATCGTCTTCGCCTGCATTGCTTTCCACCGCGCTGGTCACGAACATCAAATTCCAACCTTCCGAAACCATGGCCGTCAATTTTGAAGCAATCAGGGCGTCATTGGCCGCAATATTCTGAAACCGAATTCCGCCTAGGTTAAAAAGGTTCAATAATTTGGTCTCTTCAAAATTTTTAAGCCTAATGTCCTTTCTTTTTGATTTGTTCCGGGTTGTATTTTCCTCGGTTCGGGCAGAGGTAAACTGTTCGTAATCCCTTTCATCGTTCGACGAAATGATGCGCGATCGGCCCAAGCCGCTCGGAACGATGGATTCGACGCTTGTGATGACCTTGATCTCAAAAGCTTGTTCAGTTGTTTCTTGGCTATAGGCATTTGTCGCCAATAGTGCGAACAATGTGAAACTTGATAGTAATTTTTTCATGGGTATATGGTTTTTATAATCGTTTTCTATTATTGAATGAATTCGTGCGTTAGTAATTGTTGGATAATGGTATTGCGTTGTGATCCCGTATCGTCTTGCCGATTGCTCAATAGAACCAGGGTGGCATCGTACTGTGGTATAAAACCGATCATGCTCCAATAGCCATTGATATCGCCTCCGTGCCAATACATTGTGGTATTGCCTTCTTGTGTGGTAAACCATCCCAATCCAAAGTCTACAAATCCACTGGGCACATCTTGGGCAAATAGCTCTACTTTTTCGGCTTCGGTAAACCAATCGGTTTTTACGGCCTTGGTCCATGTTTCCATGTCCTTTGGGCTGCTGCTAAAGTCGCCCGCACCAAAGGCAATGCCCATGGGGTACATACTGTTGACATTCCCGTTCAAATAGCCTTGGGCGTGGGTGTCAACATCTATTTCATCGGTACCCTTAAATGAATCTGCCATACCGAGGGGGCCAAAAATTTTCCGTTGAACGTACTGATGGTAGGGCACACCCGATAATTGCTGAACCAATAAGGCCGCAATAAGATAGTTTGAGTTGCAATATTGCTTGTTTGAACCCGGCGTAAAATGGAGTCCATTTTCAGAAACCAGGTCTTTAATAAGCTCATAAATATCCACTTCGTCCAAGACCGATCCCGCTTCGTAAGCTTGTTCTATCACCGATTGGTACTCCGGAATACCGGATTGATGCGATAGTAACTGGGCAATGGTAATTTGGTCGCCGTTTGGAAATTCGGGGTCAAATTCATCTAAAGTTTGGTCGAAACCGAGGATCAGACCATCCCGTTTTAGTTGCACTATAGCCGCGGCCGTTAAAGTCTTGGTAACGGAACCTATGCGATAGGCAAGGTGGTAGCCCTGTGGTAAATTGGAGTTTTTGTTTGCCGATCCAAAACCTTGGCGTATGACATCGCTCCCGTTTTTAGTAACGATGGCGTAACCTTGAAAATCGATTTCGGTCAATAAATTTTCAAGGGTCGTGTAGTCGCCTATCGGGGGATCGCCATCATCGTTCTTTGAGCACGACGATGCCCATATGGTTAAAGCCAACAAAAGGGCTGCCGATAATCTGTTTACCGAATACGTGTTGAAGGGTAGAATTGATAGATTCATGATTGTTCGTTTTTTGATCAATAATTTTGACGCAAAGATTTGCCATATATGCCAGGCAATCGTTCTAAATTATAATCTGAAACGAACTAACGAAGTGCGACTAAGGGTTGGCCTTCATCCAGGCCCTAGGGGTTACACCTTCTATTTTTTTAAAATAGGTATTAAATACACTTTTGGAGTTAAAACCACTGTCATAGGCCAAGCCGAGAATGGTCAAATGCGAATTTTTGGGATCTAGGGCTATGGTTTTAAAATGCTTTAAACGGTATGAATTGACAAAGTCGTTAAAATTGGCATTAAACGCCTGATTGATCAGAAATGACATTTTATTGGTGTTTAACCCTAAAACGTCCGCAACCATTTTTAAACTTAATTGCGGATTTAAAAAAGGTTCTTCCTCGTTGAAATAACTAAGCAATTCTTTTTTTAAGATTTCAATTTGGCCATCATCCAAGATGTTCGCGATCGGTTTCCCATCATCCGTCCGAGGGCTTGTAATATCGGAAAGGGACAAATTGGAACCGTGCAGGTCTGTAAAGCCCTTTACTTTGTGCAAAGGTTGTAAAAAGGGTTCTTGCCTGTAGTTTATGATCTGACCTCGTCTTTGATCGATCATCTCTTTTAGGCGGGAAAATCCCGATTCTATGCGACCTGAATTGCTTAGGATAAACAGGTCATAAGGCACCAATAGGGTTTCGTTGTAACCTTGTTCCGACCATTTTTTTATAATGGGCTCCTGAACTTCAATAGGTTTGTCGTTGATGAGGTCAAACAATAGGTTTTTCTCCGCTATCAGCGGGGTGTTGTGTATAAATTCATCAAACTGCTGTCTTTTGTTCAACCATATTAAACAAAAGCACTTTAAATGGTGTGCCAACTCCAGTTCAGGATTAAGGGTCAGGGCATACTCCACGGTTTCAAGGGCTTTGTCATACTGACCTTGGTAGTAGTAGATATGTGCCAACGTATAATGGTTATTGGAAGAAAGCGGATCTACTTCTATAAGCCTGTTGGCATATATCAAGGCTTTATCAAAATGACCGAGTGCCATGAACAACTCGGCCATAGCTTCCAGACCGTCAATATGGTCTGGGTTTATGGCCAATACCTTGTTTATATGAACGTACGCATTTTTAAAGTCCCATTCTTGCCAAAAAAATCGACCTACATAAGAGAGAGGGTATTCGGGCAACGAGGTATCCAATTCCTTGGCCATGAGTAAATTGCCTATGGCTGATTCCATAGCCTCTTCATAGGGCATGTACCCCCACATGGCCGATAACCCATAACATTGTAAATTGGCATAGTAGGCCCTGGCGTAATTCTTGTCGAGGGCAATGGCCTGATTGTAATAGGATATGGCCTGCCCTAGACTTTCGGGGGTCCATTTTAATTGAAATGACCGTCCCTTTAAGTACAATTGATAGGCATCAACGTTGTTTGTAGGCTGGTCTATTAAATGATCTTGAATTTCGAAATGGCCAAAATTGTTTCGCACCTCGTCCGCTATGGCAAGACTGATCTCATCTTCCAATTCAAAAATATCGGTCAATTCCCTATCAAACCTTTTGGACCAATAGTGCGACCCATCTTCAATGTCTATTAACTGGGCGGTTATTCTAACCCTTTCCTGCGATTTTTTGATGCTCCCTTCAAGAATCGTATTTACGCCCAATTGCTTACCGATACTTCTAATGTCGATATCCTTTCCCTTAAAGGCGAATGAAGAGGTTCTTGCAATTACTTTTAGCTGATTTATTTTTGTAAGCGCATTTATAATTTCTTCAGTGATTCCATCGCAGAAATAATCGTTGTCAATATCATTACTCATATTGACAAAGGGCAAAACAGCAATGGATTGCGTGTTCGCCATCTACTGAAAAAAATGAAACATATAAGAACCAAGTAGGCTCTTATACCATTTTGGGTATATCGTTACCGTCGGTTGCACGAGTCAAAGCTTTTCGTTCAAATCTTCCTTTTACAAAACCAAATTGAACCGATTTGGCAGAGGCTATAAAAATACATTAAACTTTAGGTTATGCGGCAAAACCCTGTTAAAATATAGCCATAACAGAGAATGGTTTTCGTTTTTTTTATATCGACCATCATCAATTGCCTGTTCGCGACCATTGGAAGCCGATTGTAAAAACGCCATGCCCGATCCATTTCAGGACGGTTCTTTCCTTACCTAAAAGGTCCGTTTTATGGGGAATTACGCCCTTTGCCAATGGATCGGCGCGGGCATACCAAACTAAAAATCGACAGTATTTTCCGAGCAAACAATTTTTACAAGGTATCGATAAGAGGTAGGCTTTTTTTATTCGTACTGTCTAATTATTTCACCGCTTCCTTTTCCCTCGACACTTCGTATGTAGGCATTAACAACTTTGTTCATGTTCACAGGATTGTGCCCGGGGAAATAGTCCTTATATTTTTCATAGGCATCCTCGACCACTCCGAGTGATACTGCGTTTACCCTAATTTCATTTTCCATTTCAAGGTCGACCGCCTTTACAAAGCTGTGGATGGCACCGTTCACCATAGCCGCACTGGTGGTCTTTTCAACGGGGTCATCGGCTAAAATTCCCGTGGATAAGGTAATGGAACCTTTTTTGTTCAGATAGTTTCGGCCTATCCGTACCAAGTTGACTTGTCCCATTAATTTGCTTTTTAGGCCAATGTAATAGTCCTCTTCCGTCAGGTTTTCGAATTTATCCCACTTGGCTTCCCCCGCGATACAGATTATGGCATCTAATTTTCCAATTTTATTAAGACCGGCCTCTATTGATTCACTTTTGGAAATGTCAATACTTACATCGCTATTCGATCTTCCTCCGATGATGACTTCGTACTTGCCCCTAAAGTAGGCCGAGACCTTTTTTCCAATGGTTCCGTTTCCTCCAATTATTAATATCTTCATTAGGTGTCATTTATTAATTTTCCAATTGCCACCAAGGGCAATCGGTATTTGCCAAATTTAGCACATGCGTACCTAATATAAAATCTCAATGGCTTTGCAGCAGTAGGGGGTAGCAAATCGGTATCAAGGGAAAAAAGTTGACGCCATTGAGGTAACCGGGTTATTGTTCTTTCAGAATATTTGAAATGATGGAATAACAAAAAAAAAGTAAATAGTTGATTTAGTGTATTTCAGCTTTTTTTTGAAGCCTTTTGATTGCCTGGTCTATTTGCCGATACAGAAATTAGCGAAAATATTCCCCAGCAGCTCGTCGTTGGTCACTTGCCCGGTAATCTCACCGAGGTGGTACAGGGCTTCCCGTACATCGATGGCCATAAGGTCGCTCGAAAGGCCTTCTTCCATACCCAATTGAACCTTTTCGATTTCTTCCAGGGCCTTTAACAGCGAATCGTAGTGGCGCGAATTGGTTACGATGGTTTCATTGTTGCGCAAGGCTCCGGTATTGATAAATTGTAAAAGGCGCTGCTTAAGGTCTTCGATTCCTTCCCCGGTCTTGGCTGAAATATAGCTTACCTTACCCAAGTGCCGATCAATGGCGACCTTGTCCGTATCGGAAAGGGCATCGGACTTGTTCACCAATAGCAGCAGGGGTTTGTTGGGGTTTTCGGCCTTTATTTTATCGAACTCGTCCGTAGTACGCTTTAATTTATCAACATTGCCCAAAAGTTTGGGGCCATCGACCAAAAGCAGGACCACCTGGGCCTGTTCGATTTTTTCAAACGTTCGCTTAATGCCCATACCCTCGACCACATCTTCGGTTTCCCTAATCCCTGCGGTATCGATAAACCGAAAACCGATACCACCTATGGCGATTTCGTCTTCGATGGTGTCACGGGTGGTGCCTTCAATATCCGACACCAAGGCACGCTCTTCGTTCAAAAAGGCATTGAGCAAGGTAGATTTGCCCACATTGGGCTCTCCCACAATGGCCACGGGTATTCCGTTTTTAATAACGTTTCCTACCGCGAACGAATCGATGAGTCCCTTCAACACCCTTTGAATACGCCCGAGCAACTCCTTAAATTGCCTTCGGTCGGCGAACTCCACATCCTCTTCCGAAAAATCGAGTTCGAGCTCGATCAAGGAGGCAAAATTGAGAAGTTCGGCCCTCAACTCCTTGATTTCATTACTAAACCCGCCCCGCATCTGCTGTATGGCAATCTGGTGACTGGCCGCATTGTCGCTCGCAATAAGGTCCGCCACGGCCTCGGCCTGGCTAAGGTCCATCTTTCCGTTGAGAAAGGCCCTAAGGGTAAATTCGCCCGGCTCGGCGGTTCTACAGCCATTCCGGAGAAAGAGTTGAATGATCTGCTGCTGTATAAAGGGCGAACCGTGGCACGATAGCTCCACAACGTTCTCGCCCGTATACGAATGGGGCGCCTTAAAGACCGATACCAAGACCTCGTCCAACAACTTTCCATCCTCCACAATATGGCCCAGACTGATCGTGTGGCTCTTTTTTTGTAACAGGTCCTTGCCAAAGGCGGACTTAAAAAAAGGGGCTGCGACCGCAATGGCGTCGGGGCCCGAAATACGTATGACGGCAATCGCCCCTGCCCCCGAAGGGGTTGCCAATGCTATTATGGTGTCGTTTAAGATCATTCTGCAACTTTGCACAAAAATAGTTAAAATAGGGCAGACCCGCGGTCGGGTGCTTTACGCTAAAATATAGTTAAAGACGATGTCGGCAATGTTTTAAATTGTATACCTTCGGCCCACCATTAACAATTAAATTATAATTATATGAACTTACGTTCACTTACAGTAGCGGCCCTTTTACTAGGAGTCGTCAGTTTCGCTTCGGCCCAGGCCGAACCCGTTAAGACCGACTCTTTGGTTCAGGTCGAGCAGGCCCGGGAAGAAGCCGAGGCCATGCAAGATCGGATAAAAAAGGCCGAAGAAGAAGCCAAAAAAGCCGAGAAGGAGGCCAAAAGGGCGGAGAAAGAGGCCAAAAAAGCGGAAAAGGCGCAAAAAAAGCTGGAAAAAGCGGCCCAAAAAAGGGAGGCTTTGAAGGAAGATATCATCGATAAGAAAAAGGACATTGCAAAACGCGAGCGCAAGATCAATAGCCTTAACGAGGATATGGAACTCGATAGGATCAAAGGGAAGCTTTCTCCCAACGATATCGACAAGATCAACGGCAAAATTGACAAGGAGAAGTTGAAGGTGCTAAAGGACAAGGAAAAACTTCACAAGTTGGAGCTTAAGCTCAAAAAGAGTTGACTTTTGGAAAAGTTGAAAGATCCCGCTGTGTTCACGCAGCGGGATTTTTTTGTTTTAGGGGTAGGGTAGGGCCCCTTGTAACATTTTTGG
The DNA here is from genome assembly GCF_900141855.1 of Pseudozobellia thermophila. GTDB lineage: Bacteria > Bacteroidota > Bacteroidia > Flavobacteriales > Flavobacteriaceae > Pseudozobellia > Pseudozobellia thermophila. The sequence goes on along the minus strand of NZ_FQYU01000004.1, from coordinate 66,250 downwards.
TTTATGTACGTCTTATAGTTAGAAACCCTTAAACAATCAAAAAATGGAAGTCATCAATCAAAACAAAACATTGGAAACAAATAATCAGCTTTTGGTCATAGCACACCTATCGCAACTTTTGACCTATGTAACGGGCTTTGGGGGACTGTTGGTGCCCTTGGTCATTTGGTTGGCCTCAAAAGACTCGGTAACCGGCATGGACGAGCACGGAAAGGCGATCGTCAATTTTCAATTGAGCGTGTTGCTCTTTACGCTATTGAGCATCCCGGCTATCCTCTTGCTGGGATTGGGCATTCTAAGTCTTATTTTTATAGGGATTGTAGCCTTTGTACTACCGATCGTAAACGCCGTAAGGGCGAGCAACGGGGAAGCGCCCAGCTATTTTATGACCATTCGATTTTTATAGAAAACACATCCCAAACAAAAAGCCTTGAAAGATCAAGGCTTTTTTTTATTATCGTTGGCCGCATTGGCCTAGCTGTTGAGCATAACGGGCATGACCAGCATGGTCACGTTTTCGCCTTCGTCCAATCCGTCGATGGGGGTCAAGATTCCCGCCCTGTTGGGCAAGCTCATTTCAAGTGACACATCGTCGGAGTTGAGGTTGTTCAACATCTCGGTCAAGAAACGGCTGTTAAAGCCTATTTGCATATCGTCGCCCTGGTAGGAGCAGGTCAGGCGCTCTTCGGCCTTGTTGCTGTAGTCGATATCCTCCGCGGAGATGTTCAGTTCGGCCCCGGCGATTTTCAATCGGATCTGGTGGGTGGTCTTATTGGAGAATATGGCCACACGTTTTACGGAGCTCAAGAACTGCGTTCTTGAAATGGATAGTTGATTGGGGTTTTCCTTGGGGATAACGGCCTCGTAGTTCGGGTATTTTCCGTCGATCAGCCTACAGATCAGCTCCGTGTTCTCGAAACTGAACTTAGCATTGCTGTCGTTGTATTCGATAAGCACGTCGGATTCGCTGCCTGCCAAGATCCCCTTCAACAAGGTCAATGGTTTTTTGGGCATTATAAATTCGGCCACCTGCGAGGCGGTCACATCGGTACGCTGGTATTTGACCAATTTATGGGCATCGGTGGCCACAAAGGTCAGGCTCTCGGGAGAGAACTGAAAAAACACACCGCTCATTACCGGCCGAAGGTCGTCGTTACCCGCGGCAAAAATGGTTTTGTCGATGGCCGTGGCCAGGATGTCGCCCATAATACTGGTGGAACTTGGGTTGGCCAATTCGACCGCCTTGGGAAATTCGGCCCCATCGGCGTAGGCCAGGGCATATTTACCATGGTTCGAACTGATCTCTACCGTATTGTTGTCTTCCACTACAAAGGTCAAGGGCTGCTCGGGAAAGGTCTTTAAGGTTTCCAATAGCAACTTGGCCGGAACCGCAATGGTCCCCTCGTTATCTGAATCTACATTGAGCACAGAGCTCATGGTGGTTTCAAGATCGGAAGCGGAAACCGTAAGTTTATCTTGCTTAAGGTCGAACAAGAAGTTATCTAAAATAGGCAAGGTATTGCTGTTGTTGATTACACCGCCCAAGACCTGCAGCTGTTTTAAGAGATAAGTGCTCGATACTATGAATTTCATAGGTAGACTGTTATTTCAATTTTGTGGGATATATGTTCTCTATTGTCTTAAAAAGTATTTGAAATGCCTCAAAATACAAGACAAACAAAGATATTTGAATTGTACTTTTTACCGAAACAAACTTATTAACATCTATCGACCGTATTTCCGTCTTCTATAGAAGTTGAACAAGAGTCCGAAAACAAGGGTCAATGCCACGGGAACCCCAATATTCAGTACTTGCCACATACTTTTCTGCTCGACGACCTTTTTGGAATCCAAGAAAGGAATGGCCACTTTTTTGTTTCGAATGTTTATAAGTCCGTTGTCGTCGAGTAGGTAATTGACGCTATTCAATAAAAATTCCTTGTTTCCGTAGTAGTTGTTCGTCCACTTATCATAACCGAGCTCCAATGGGCGCCCGTTTCTGATCTGGTTTTTGATGAGGTCGCCGTCCGAAATGACGAGCATCTGATTTTCCCTTGTGCCTTGGTCGGAGACCCCGGTAAGCTTTAGGGGCTTGACGCGGTTTTTGAAGGCCGAGCCGAATTTTCCCGAAACGAGTACGGCCAGGGGTTTGTTGCCGTTATTGTAATGTTCCTTGGGCGGCGGGTTGTTGATTATGTCGAGGCTTATTTGCTTGGGTACGCCCTCGAGCCGCGAAAGGGGAGAGCTGGTCAGTAAGATCTCCTTTTTGTATTCGTTGGCAAGGATGTCTATCGAACCGGTAAATTGAAATCTCAGGGCCTCGAGGTTGTCCACGATCGGGTGGTCGGTCTTCGGAAATACCATAGGATGGTAGAACCAAGGTACCGGGTTGTACTGCGAAGCACTGCCTTCTCCCGTGGCCAGGACGATTTGGGTAAAATACATGTCGTTGACCAAATCAGGATTGAAACGTACCCCATAGCGGAAGAAGAAATCGGTCAGGTTAAGGTCGATGGGCAAGGCTATGGCCTTGCCCTGCTCGTTTAATAGGCTGTCGAGCTCCATGTTCACCTGGTCGATGAGCCATATCGATTTGCCCCCGTTTACGATAAACTGGTCCATTACGTACTTTTCACCATCGGTAAAGGCCTCGGTAGGTTTGGCGATCAGGGCAAGGTCGTATCCCTTTAATTGGTCCAAGGTCTTCTGCGGATTGGTCGCCACCGAGTCCAAGGTAATGGCGCCGATATTGTAGTACTCCCTAAGGGCCGTCAGGAAATCGGCCAGATAGATATCTTCCAGTTCGCCGTTCCCCTTTATAACGGCGACCTGCTTTTTCTCCTTGACCGTGATCTTGGCGAAGGCATCCGCAAAGGCATATTCCAATTGTTGGACCGAATTGTTCACCCGTTCTTCGGTGGTCGAGCCCAGCTTGTTCTTTAACAGGGGAACCTTCACGGTCTTGTTGTCGTAGTTGACCAAGGCCCAAGGGAAAACGATTTCCTGCGATACCTTTCCGTTTTCCTCTACGGTCACCTGTGCCGGGCGGAGCCCTAGGGCCTGAAGTTCGGCCATTACATTTTCTGTCTGCCCCGCATCCTCAAGGGGATCGACAAAACTGAATTTTATATTGTTGTTTTCAGCGGCGAATTCTTCCAGTATCTGATCGGTTTCCGTTCGGAGTTTGGCAAACTCCGGGGGCAGCTTGCCATCGAGCAGTACATCGACGATGACGGGCTTTTCAAATTTGGAGGCTATATGGATGGCCTGGTCCGAAAGGGTGAACCTATGGTCTTCGGTAAGGTCGAATCGGGTATAGGCCAAACTGGCCAAAAGGTTGATACCGATCAATGCGGCGATGGCCAGGCCTAGGGTAACCAAGAACTTCCTCATTAGCGGTTCATGTTTTTAAGTTGCAGGAAGGTGAGAAAAAGAAAAAATCCCGTTACGGAAACAAAATAGACCAGATCCCTGGTGTCCAAAACACCCAGGGAAATGCTGTCGAAATGTTGTTTCATTCCCAGGGCCTTGATACCGAGCGAGGTTTGGCCGTCGTCTACGATCGACGAAAGGCCTTCAAAGCCATAATAGCCAATAAAGCACAGTACCACCCCGACAATAAAGGCAACGATCTGGTTATCGGAAAGCGTGGAAGCGAAAACACCGATGGCCGTATAGCAGGCCATCAACAAAACGGTGCCGAAATAGGATCCCATAACGGGCCCCATATCGAGGTTGCCAATGGTGGTCCCGAGTTGCGATACGGTGTAAACATAGACCAGGGTAGGTATTAGGGCAATCGACCCCAGGGCCAAGGTGCCCAAAAACTTTCCCAAAACGGTTTGGGCGATCGATACGGGCTTGATGAACAGCAACTCGAGGGTGCCCAGTTTTCTTTCTTCCGAAAAACTTTTCATGGTAATGGCGGGAATCAGGAAAAGAAATACCCAAGGGGTCAACAAAAAGAAGTTGCTCAAATCGGCGATGCCGTATTCAAATATGTTGAACTCTCCCTTGAACACCCATAGAAAGAGTCCGTTCAAGACCAAGAACAGTCCGATTACCAAATAGGCAATGGGCGAGGTAAAGAAAGATTGTATTTCGCGTTTAAATATGGCGAGCATGGCAGGTGGTTCCATTAATTCGTTTTTGAGGGTTCATTTTCTGTATTCTCGCGCAATGAGGCCGTAAAGGGCCTAAAACCATATCGGCATTGGTGCCCAAATTTAATAACATTTTGTAATCCGCGTCCAGCATCGGGCAACTTAGATAAAATTGACCGTTACCGTATCCCTATAATCGAGGCCCAAAAGGGTCGATGCGCCACCAACGGTATTCAGGTCGCTCTTGTAAATGGCCAGTTCTATATAATTGGCCGAATTGAATAGGGCCAATAGGTCGCCGGCCCCCTTGCGCTTATTTTTTTCAAGGTCGAAATTGATGATGTCGCTGTACTTGTTGTGAATGCGGTGCAGTTTGGTATTTCTGGCGGTCAGTTCGAAATCGCGGCCTTTTCGGTAGGCCTCAAAGAAATTTCTCTGGATGTTGGTCACCACGTTGCCGTAATTATCGATGTAGATCACGCTACCGATAATTTTGTTTCCGTTGTCGGTAACGGTCGGGGCCGATTCACGCAGGTCCTTTAGCTGGTCGAAGGGCCGGCCGACCACCTCTAAGGTACCGCCACGCGCAATATGGCAGGCCACTTGGACAAAAACGTCCATCACGGGAAATGAACCGTGCAAGGGGTTGGGAATATTTATCTGAACTACTTTTTCGGGCTTTTTTTCCGAAATGATCAGGCCGATGACCCCATTGTTGGCGGTAATAAAATAATGGCCGTCCACATACACGATTATGTGTTGGTTTTCGGGAGTGGGCTCGGCGTCGACACCCACTATATGGACCGTCCCCTCAGGAAAGCTTTTGTAGGCATTTTCCAAGATATAGGCGCACTCCTGAATGTTGAACGGGCCGACATTATGTGAAATATCAACAATTTTGACATCGGGAAGTTCCTTGTAGATAGTTCCCTTCAGGATACCTACAAAATGGTCTTTTAGCCCAAAATCGGTGGTTAGTGTTATTATTGCCATACAGCAATGTTGATATGTTTTTGGTTAGTCAAACTGAATTTTTCGCTAAGTTTGTTAAACAAAATTATGACAAAAAAATAGCCAAGCGAAATAATATGGCCAAGCTTTAATTTTAACACCACTTTTTTTTGAACGAACTTGTAATAGAACTCACCGAGATAAGCCCAAGGGAGTTTTTTGGTCAACAGAACCAAAATATAGACCTCTTAAAAAAATATTTCCCAAAGCTGAAGATAGTAGCGCGCGGCAACAAGATAAAGGTATATGGAGATGAGGAGCTTTTAGAAGAGTTCGATCGACGTTTTGATATACTGACTGCGCATTTTGCCAAGTACAACAAGCTGGACGAAAATATAATCGAACGCATACTTACCAGTGAGACCTCGTCCGACTATGAGTCTCCCGCAAACAGTGGTGAGGTTTTGGTACATGGTGTCAACGGGCGGCTCATCAAGGCCCAGACCGTCAACCAGCGCAAATTGGTCGATGCCGCTAAGAAGAACGATATGGTATTCGCCATTGGTCCCGCAGGTACGGGCAAGACCTATACGGGCGTGGCATTGGCGGTCAAGGCCCTAAAGGAAAAACAGGTCAAGCGAATAATACTTACGAGACCGGCCGTGGAGGCAGGGGAAAACCTGGGGTTCCTGCCCGGTGACCTAAAGGAAAAGCTCGATCCCTATATGCAACCCCTGTACGACGGATTGCGCGATATGATCCCCGCCGAGAAGCTGGCCCATTTGATCGAGAACGGAACCATTCAAATTGCCCCCTTGGCCTTTATGCGGGGGCGAACCCTCGATAACGCCTTTGTCATCTTGGACGAGGCCCAGAATACCACGCACGCCCAAATGAAGATGTTCCTTACCCGTATGGGCAAGAATGCCAAATTTTTGGTTACCGGCGACCCCGGGCAGATCGACCTGCCCCGAAGGGTAATCTCGGGACTAAAGGAGGCCTTGTTGATTCTAAAGAACACCGAAGGTATTTCGATCGTTTATTTGGACGATAAGGATGTTATTAGGCACAAGTTGGTCAAGAAGGTTATTGATGCCTATAAGACCATAGAGCACCAAAATTGATTTCGTAAACCTACATTTATAAACAACCATAACGACAAAGATCAGGTAATGAGCAGAACCATAATCGACACCAACTTTAATTTTCCCGGTCAGCTGAACGTATACAAGGGCAAGGTTCGCGAAGTGTATACCTTGGAGAACGACGTGCTCGTAATGATCGCCACCGACCGCCTTTCGGCCTTTGATGTGGTGATGCCCAAGGGAATTCCCTATAAAGGCCAGATCCTGAACCAGATCGCCACAAAAATGATGGCCGATACGGAGGATATCGTTCCGAATTGGCTGATGGCCACCCCGGATCCCAATGTAGCCATCGGACATGCCTGCGAGCCGTTTAAGGTGGAGATGGTCATACGGGGCTACCTATCGGGCCATGCGGCCAGGGAGTACAAGGCCGGCAAGCGAAGCCTCTGCGGGGTAGCGATGCCCGAGGGAATGCGGGAAAACGACAAATTTCCCGAACCTATCATCACACCTGCCACCAAGGCCGAAAAAGGAGATCATGACGAGGATATCTCCAGGGAGGATATCTTAAAAAGGGGAATCGTATCGGAAGCGGATTATACGGTGCTGGAGAACTATACCCGTGCCCTTTTTCAGAGGGGAACGGAAATTGCCGCCGAACGCGGCCTGATCTTGGTCGATACCAAGTACGAATTCGGCAAGACCCGCGATGGAAAAATCGTTCTGATCGATGAAATCCATACCCCTGATTCGTCCCGCTATTTTTATGCCGAAGGTTATCAAGACCGTCAGGATAGGGGGGAGCCGCAGAAGCAGCTTTCAAAGGAGTTCGTTCGCCAATGGCTGATCCAAAACGGATTTCAGGGCCTAGAGGGCCAAACCGTGCCGGAAATGACGGATGAGTATATCGATTCGGTATCGGAAAGGTATATCGAGCTCTACGAGAACATAACCGGGACTACCTTTGAAAAGGCCGATATTTCCAACATCCACCAACGTATTTCCGACAACGTCTTGGCCTATCTCAACAAGTAAGGCCTATCGCCATAACTTTTTCAAGGTCAGGTTTTTGGACTGCCTAAGCCTTTCCACGATTTTCATAAAGGCGATGGCGGTAATATAGGCATCGCCCAAAGCCGTGTGCCTGTCCTTGGTCGATATGTCGAATTTTTCCGCGAGTTGGTCCAAGGTGTATTGCTCTTGTGGTACGAGCAAGGGCGATTTGATAAGGCTTCGCTTATAGAGAATGGAGGTGTCGAGTACCTTGTTCCTCAACCGGGGCATACCGTGTCGCCTTAGGGCCTGGTTGATCATTTTGATATCGAAACCCGCATGGTGGGCCACCAAAACCGAATTGCCGATATATTTAAGAAAGCGCATCAAGGCCTCGATCTCGGTAATCCGCTCTTTGGGTTCTTCTTGCATGATACCGTGTATTTCGATGTTCTTGGGGTGGTAGAAGTACTGGTCGAGAAAGACCTCGAAACTTTGGTTGACCGCAATACTGTTATCGCATAGGCTCAGGGCCCCGATGGAAAGGATGCGGTCCGTTTCATAATCGAAGCCCGTAGTTTCCGTATCCAAGACGACAAACCTCACCTTTGAAATATCGGAGGGCAGCTTTTCTTCGAACTGGGCCTCGTACCGATTCCAAAAATCGGGGAAGTTTTTTTTCCGTTTTTTGAAGAAGCCTATCATCCGACCAAATTTGCGACCTTAAACCTTATTTTTATCAACTCCTGTAGTTCCTTTATGGTCTTGAAGGTGCGTTTTAACTTTATTTTTTCCTCCTTGGTCAAGGTATCCAAGGCAATAAAACGGCCTGAGTCGTTGTGCAACAGGCCTTGCTTCGTCCTGAACTTGAGCAGGGCCTTGGTGGCATAGGAACAGGCCAAAAAGAGTTCGCGGTTGTTGGGCTCCAGTTCGGCCAGCTTTTCAAAGCGTTCGGCCGTATTGTTGATCGATTTTACCTGGCTTGAAAGTACCAATACCCGAGCCCCCTCGACCAAGGGCATCAGGGCCCTTCGCTTAAGGTCGAAAAAATCTTTATGGGCACCGTTTTCCTCCACCAGGAACGACCTGAAAAATCCGCTCGGGGAAGGGTTTTGTAAGGCCCCGCTGGCCAAATGCACAAAGAATATCGGATATTTTTGGGTGGTCGACAGTATATGTGCCGTAAGTTCCCCTACAAGTTCGGCATCACCGTACGAACGGTTGTAGTCGAAAAAAATGGAGGATAAAAGCACTTGGTCCTTCCCCGGGTTGGTGATCCAATGTGTGGTACGCTCCTTCCATTCCGATAGGCTGAGGCACCATTCGGGGTTCGACGCCATCATTTCCGCAGGGCAATATTCATAGCCGATTTCGTTCAACCCTTTGGTCACCTTTTTCGCCAGGTCTAAAAAATAGGCTTTGGTGGCCTGTAATTGGCCCTCATCCACATTCTCGAAAATCAAGGCATTGTCTTGGTCGGTATGCAACAACTGCTCACTGCGGCCTTGGCTTCCCATGGCCAGCCAGGCGAATTTTACCGGGGGAGGGCCATCGAGTTTTTCCAACGAGATCTTTATCACCTGTTTGATACAGGCGTCGTTCAGCTCGGTAATTATCTTTGAGATAAGGGTCAAGGGTATGTTTTGCTCCAAATACCCTTTGAGCAGGTTCATAATGTTGTGCCTGATCTTTTTGATCTTCTTGAACTTTTCGGCCCTTTTGATGGCCTTCATAAGTACGGCCGGGTTGTTGCCCAACTCCAGCATGATATCGTGTTTCGAGACAATACCGACGGCCTCCGTATTCGGGGTTCCGTCCACCGTCAGGCACAGGTGGCTTATGCCGCTTTTCATCATGGCCATTTGGGCCTGTGCCATGGTCATTTTGGTGGGATAGGTGATGACGGGTGCACTCATGATATCCTTGGCCCTGGCCGATATGGGGAACGCGCCGGTAGCGATTTTGTTGCGCAGGTCCTTATCGGTTATGATGCCTATGGGAAGCTTGTTTTCCAAGACCAACATGGCGCCGACCCTTTTTTTCGTCATCCGAGAGGCAATGGTTTTGACCGTGGTGTTGGGGGAACACGACACCAATTTCTTTGAATAATTGACCGTTTGCAGGTCTAGGAGGTCGCTCGTTGGCTTGGCCGCGGTGACTTCCGGTCCCTCTTGAAATAGTTTGCCCTTGCGCACGATCGAATACGGGTTGCGGGTGTTCGAGGCAAAACTCTCCATCAGAAAATTGGCCACCCCCTCGTGGTTGTTGGTGAAGGGCCTGAACTCGACTATGGGAATGGCGTAAAGGATACTTTCTTCATAGGCCTTGGCCCCGATCTTGTAGTCTTCGTTGGCCATAAGGGGGCGCAGGCCAAAAATATCGCCCTCATCGCAGAGGTCGACTAGATCGGTGTCGTTTTTCTTGGTCAGGGCAACGGCTCCTTTGTGCACTACATAAAAATAGGCATGGGCCTTCTCGTCTTCGTCGAAGATAACGGCGTCCTTTACCTTGTACACGATTTTGATTTCCTGCGAAAGAGCTTCGAGGTCCTTAATCCCGATTTCGTTAAAGGGAGGGTAGTTTTTTAGAAAATCGGCGACCCTGTGCGCTATTGTATTCTTCATACCTGACATTTACCATCAAAGTTAGCGGTTGAACGGCTTATGTAAAAGAAAATAGGGTCAAAACCCGTCCGCCTTCAATGGCTTGGCCCTTCCCACCCCTTTTTCGGCCAATGGATAGGCCTGCCCCATGTCGAATCGTACCGCCTTATATGGTTTGTTGGAGATGGGGAAGGGAACGTGGAACTGACCCTTATCATTGAACTTGGCGTCAAACTGTCGTATCTTCGGCCCCAATTGTATAGCTTAACCGATAATTGAACAACTTATCCTGTGTGGACCACGATCTTTATTGTAATATACGTTGTCATTGCACTTGCAATAGTCGTCAGTCTGTTGCTGCACGGGGCAAAACCTTCCAAAACACTTTCTTGGCTCTTGGCCATTTTTACCATACCCGTCGGTGGCATATTGTTATACCTGCTATTGGGGCGCAATCGGCGAAAGAACAAATTGATAAGGATAAGGGACGAGGCCCTGCCAAAGATACCCGAATCGTCGGGGATTTTGATGGCGCAAGCCGAGGAAAGGTATCGAAAATTGATGCGTTTGGTATACAAAAACTCCCAATTTCCACCTACGGACAAAAACAGGCTGACGCTTTTAAAAAATGGCAAATCTACCTTTGAATCCATTTTTGGGGCCCTGGAAAGTGCGAAAATCCAAATTCATCTGCAGTATTATATTTTCGAGGATGGCGAATTGGCCAACCGGCTTTTGCACTTATTCGAAAGAAAGATTGCGGAAGGGGTCAAGGTCAAGATGATCTATGACGGAATAGGCAGTTTTTCGTTGAGCAAATCGTATCTGAAAAAGTTATTGGAGGTAGGGGTGGAGGTCTATCCCTTTTTGCCTTTTCGGTTCGGAAGGTTTTTGTCGTCGTTGAATTATAGAAACCACAGGAAGATTATTGTCGTAGACGGAAAAATTGCCTTTACCGGCGGTATCAATATTTCCGATAAATACTTGAAGGGCGATCCCGTTTTGGGCAAGTGGCACGATATGCACCTCAGGATCGAAGGTCCTGCCGCGGCCCATCTCGACCATGTTTTTGCAATGGATTGGCACCTGGTCTGCCAAAAGTCGATTCCTCCCCTTACACAACCTGTCATCGCTATGGATAACCATTCTTCGGGCAAATTGGTCCAGATTGTTGCCGGGGGACCCGACGACGATTTCCCTTCGCTGGAACAGACCTACTTTACCATTATCAACGGGGCGAAAGACTATCTCTATGTAACCAACCCCTACGTCATCCCCGGACAGGCTATAATGCAGGCCCTGCAGACCTGTGCACGGAGTGGTATCGACGTCCGTTTGCTGGTATCGGAGAATGCCGACAACAAAATTGTGAATTGGAGCGTGCGGTCCTATTTTGAGACCATGCTAAAGGCGGGAATCAAGATCTACCTGTTCCCCGATGGTTTTCTCCACAGCAAGATTATCGTCAGCGACGATGCCGTATCGACCATTGGAACGGCCAACCTTGACGATCGGAGCTTTGAACAGAACTATGAGGTAAATGCCGTTATTTATGATAGGGACTTCGCCCGGTTGTTGAAGGAAGATTTTTTAAGGGATGCCAATATCAGCAGGATGCTGTCTTACCAAGAATATGTTGACAGGCCCTTTATGGAAAAGCTGAAAGAGGGGTTCGGAAAGGTGTTCAGTCCTTTGCTATAAACTGATTTCCTCCACGTCCAGTTCGTTTTTGGTGCTTAGGCCGTCGGCCCAGGCATCGATGTTCACAAAGGTAATTTCCGCTATACGGGCCAAGGCTTCCTTAGTCATAAAGGCTTGGTGGGGCGTTAGTAGGACATTGGGCAGGGACAGTAGTTTTTTCAGCTGTTCGTCCCTGATGCCGTTTTTTGAATGGTCCCTGAAGAAAACACCTCTTTCATTTTCATAAACATCTGCACCGTAGCCCTTAAGCTGGTTTTTGTTCAAGGCTTCGATCAAGGCCTTGGTGTCGACCAGGGCCCCTCTGGAGGTATTTATGAGCAAGGCCCCCGGTTTCATAAGGGCCAGTTTTTCGGCATCGATCAAATGGTGGTTTTCTTGTGACAAGGGAAGGTGCAGGCTAATGATATCCGAATTCATACAGACCTCGTCCAGCGAGGTGTAGGTCAGGTTGAACCGTTCCGTCAAACCGTAATCGGGTTTGGGGTCGTGGGCCAAAATGGGGCATCCGAAGCCATGTGTGATCCCGGCCATGGTACTGCCAATTCTTCCCGTACCGATAATACCCAGGGTCTTGCCGTGTAGGTTGAATCCCATAAGGCCGTTTTGCACGAAATTATAGCGGTGTACCCGTTCATTGGCCAGGATCAATTTTCGGTTGAGGGCCAATAGCAGGGCCACGGCATGTTCGGCAATGGCATGGGGCGAATAATCGGGGGCATTGGCCACCCTAAAACCCAGTTTTTTTGCCACGTTCAGATTGATATTGTTGTATCCCGCGGAGCGAAGGCTAATGTAGCGCACGCCCAAATGCCACAATTTCTCAAGGACCAACGACGAGGCATCGTCGCCTGAAAAGATACTGACGGCCTCAAAACCCATGGCCTTTAAGGCGGTTTCACTGTCCAAGGCCTCCCTTAGATACGTGATCTTGTGGTTGCCTTTGTTGGCCTTCCTTAAAAAAGGGATCTCAAAATCCTTTGCGCTATAGATCAGTACCTTCATCGTCGCGGTCTTTTCGAAAAATCAAATCTTGTTCCTCCATGGCCAGTACGACCAGTTTTACATAGTCGTCAATGGTCTTTTCAATATTACGGGGGTCGACGATATCGATACTGCCCCGCCAGATCAACGAACGCTCCTTGCCGGCACAAATGCAGTAGAGGGAGGTCTCCGCATGGTATATCGGATAGTTCTCGTAGTAGTCGTCGTTGTAATAGATATCTTGGTTCCTTTGGTAGTCGTCTTTGAAGCCCCCGCCGCCCTTATAGAGCTGGTTTATGGTTTTTTTAAAGGATTGCCGGCTTTCCGAACCCACTATCTTGGTCAACAGAATGGCATCAAAGTCTTTTTCCAAGAGGCTTTCCTCAAAGGCATCGAGTTCTTTGTCGGTTCTTTTGGCATCGGTAAAATGCACGTCGAACACATCGAGGCTGCGCATGGCTTCCACCCCGCGGTCGTCGAATTCTTTTTTCAGTTTGTTCTCAAAATCGGTCCGGGCCCCGTCGTTGTTGGTCATGCCGACGATAAGTACCTTGTTGGCGTCGAAAAGAACGATGTCGGGGTTCTTCCAGTTTTCAACAAGCTCCGCCGACGTACATCCCATCAGGGCAAGTACAGGCAGGACGCAAAGCATTTTGGTGCGGTTAATGATCATCCCCTGTGGTTTTGAGTTGGTATTCGGGGTTGCCCAAGGGTATTTTTTGCTTGGTCGCCTTGAGGATGGAGGACAGTTGTCCAAAACCCTTTTCCTTTATTTTTCTGTAGTTCAAAAGATATTCATTGGTCTTTGCGGAGAGCTTTTGGTGTGTTTTCTGGTAGGCTTGCTCCATTTCGAGCTGGTTGACGCCGTCTACCATGATCTCCAATTGGTTCATGTGTTTTTCGACTTGCCTGAAAAGCGGGGTCAGGGTACGTTGGTTTTCGGCCAAGGCCTTTTTGAAATCGCTGAGGTGACCGAACTCTTCCTTGGTTATGGGTTTTACCGCGAACGATTGGATCAATTGGTCCAAAAAGTGCTGTTCGTCCTTTACAAAGGCCAGTTCGGAGAACCATTTCTTTGAATGTTCGTGCATTTCTTCGGCACTGAACCACTCCCTATAGCTGTACTTGGTCTTGTTTGCGCCCATTTGGATCGTTTTTAGGGTTAGAAAGAAGTATATAGGTCTCAAGGTAGGGGAAGGATGGCAAAATTAAAATGACGGAAGTCAGTTTTGCCGAAGTGTGGAGGTTGGAGCCCCATATGTTAGGATCTGCGTTTTTTCAGAATATCATTGCCGCAGCTGAAGACTTCCGATTTCAGGTCTTGAAAGGCCTTGGTGCACGTATCTACCATGGTCGCTAGTTTATCGTGGTCGTTATAAAACCTTGGCTCCGATTCCCTATCGGAACCGTTCAACAGGTTGCCCAGTTTACTTTCGTGCCTCGAAATACGGTCGCGTACCTCCTTTTTGATCGCCTTGGTCTTTTCGGTACGGACCTTCAGGTCATCTACCCTTTCCGAGAGGTCGGTGAGATCGGTTTGAAAGATATAGCTGTCCAAGAGCTGTGACATAAATTCGAGTTGGTCGTCCAAGTTCTGGAATTGCGATTTCCATTGCTGTACCTGCCAGTGCAGTTCGGCTGCTTTTCTTTTAGTGTCGGTACTTATCGGTTCTTTGTTCATGGTCTTGGGTGTATTCGTTAAAAGTAAATGACCTGTTCAAATGCAACTATGACTTTGGTCAGGTGGCCCTTTACAGGATCAATTCGCGCACTTCGTTGTATTTGGGAACCTGGACGTGCCAACCGTGTACATCGGTGATCTTTACACGAAAGGCGTCAAGGGCGGTGGGTTCGCCGTGTACAAGGAAAACCGTTTCGGGGATATTCCTGATATCCTGCATCCATTGCAATAGTTCGTGTTGGTCGGCGTGGGCCGATAAACTTTCCAGGTGCTTGATCTTGGCGTTTACCGGGTAGTACTTTCCGAACAGTTTAAGCTCGCTGGCACCTTCCAAAAGTTGTCTTCCGCGTGTGCCCTCCGCCTGATAGCCTACCAGGAGCACGGTGGTCGAGTCCCTGTCGATCAGTTGCTTTAAATAGGTCAAGACCCGGCCTCCGGTAACCATACCGCTACCGGCTATAACGATCTTGGGCCTGGGGTCGTCTATGGTCTTCCAGGTGTCGGCATAGGAGCTAATGATGTTGAAACGGTCGAACATGGCGCGGTATTCCTTAGGGGAAAGCTTGTGCCAATCGGGAAAGCGTTCAAATACCGAGAGTACGTTGCTTCCCATGGGACTGTCGACGAAGATGGGAATGTTGGGGATTCGGTTTTTTTTGTAGAGTTGCCATAGGGTGTACATCAACGACTGCAGGCGCTCTACGGCAAAGGAGGGGATGATGAGGTTTCCCCTTTGGTCAAGGGTTTCGTTGATCAGCTCGACAAGAATTTTCCCGACATCCTCTTGGGGATGTCGTTTGTTGCCGTAGGTGCTTTCCACAAAAAGGTAATCGGCCCACTTGGGGCGTTCGGGTGCTTCCAACAGGGGGTCGTCCTGTCTTCCCACATCCCCCGAGAAAACAAATGTTTTGCCATAAATCTCAAGTTCGATAAAGGTGGCGCCGATAATATGCCCGTTGTACCTGAATTTAAGGCGTATGTGTTCGGTAAGCGGGATCCACTGGTCCCTTTCTTCGTATTTGAACAGGGCGATGGCCTGTTCGGCTTCTTTTACGGTATAGAAGGGCAGGGCGGGCCGGTGTTTGCTATACCCTTCCTTATTGGCCCGTTCGGCCTCCTCCTCATGAATTTTGGCACTATCCAAAAGAATGATCCGCGTGATGGCCAAAGTGGGCGCCGTACCGACGATCGTTCCCTTAAAACCTTCCTTTACCAAACGGGGGAGGTAGCCCGTGTGGTCTAAATGTCCATGGGTGAGTACGACCAGGTCGACCTTAGAGACGTCGATGGGCAATGGTTTCCAGTTCAATTGCCGGAGTTCCTTAAGGCCCTGAAACATACCGCAATCTACCATAAGGTTCAATTCGGGGGTTTCCAAATAGAATTTGGAACCCGTTACCGTGCCCGATGCGCCCAAAAAATGAATTTTTATTTTGTTCATTGCTAATTAATCACTTTAAATTATTCACTGCCTACTGCCTACTGCCAACTGTTAATTGATAATTGTTCATTGCCCACTGCCTACTGTCAACTGTTAATTGATAATTGTTCACTGCCCACTGCCCACTGCCCACTGCCTACTGATAATTGATAATTGTTCACTGCCAACTGCCCACTGTTAATTGTTAATTGATAATTGTTCACTGCCAACTGCCCACTGCCCACTGCTGCCCACTGTCCACTGCGAACTGCCAACTGCCCACTGTTAATTGTTAATTGTTAATTGATAATTGTTCACTGCCAACTGCCTACTGTTAATTGATAATTGTCCATTGCTAACTGCTAACTGCTAACTGCTAACTGCCAACTGCCCACTGCCCACTGTCCACTGCGAACTGCCTACTGTTAATTGATAATTGTTAATTGATAATTGATAATTGTCCATTGCACATTGTTCACTGCCCACAAAGCTGTTCGATTTCATTTAGGATCCTCTCCTTTCGCGATTTGGAAACCCCCAGATGGTCCAAGAAAAACTTGTCCTTTAAGAGCTGGCGGCAAAGCACCACCTCCCGACTCAACAAAAATTGCTTTTCACGATGGGTCAAAAGGGGTGACACGGTAATCGGATAGAGGCCCAGCCGATCTATACGGTCTTTAAGGCCGTCGTTTTTGGGATGGTCCCAACTTAACAGGTAGAGTTCGGCACATTTGCCATATTTGATGGCGTGTTCGGTAAAACGGGTGTTGGTTACCACCCAGCCTTGGTCCAAGGTGTTGCCTTCCCCCTTTCTGGTGACCCAGTGGGCCTTGACATCGTTATAGCGGGAGTGGATATACAGGGGCACCTTTACATTGCAGTTGCGGCCTTCCTCACCGTGAAACTTACATTCGATAATGGTGGTCTTTCCATTTTTTTCGGCGACCACATCAATTTCATGGGTTACGCAGCGACCGTTCAAGACAACGTCGACCCGGGTAGAAAAGCCGGAGTATTCCAAAAGGGCCCCTATAAAGCGCTCAAAGGGAAAGCCCGTTGGCCCTAGCTCATAGATGGCCCTCTTTAATTTGTACTTCGAGGCAAAGACCGATTTCTTCCTTTTCAATAGGGCATAGGCCCTGTTGTAAATTTCCTTGGTAGAGATCCCTTCGTAAAGTTCATCGCCTACCTTCTTTACGATTTCTTCGACCGAATCGTGGTCGGCCCCGCTGTGCTTTAGGGAGTTGCGTAGTTTTTGCAGTGAAAACTCGGCCTTTTCCCCGGAAGATTTTATTATTTCCATTTCTTCTAGGCTTTTTGGTTTTTCAGGTTAATATCCACTTCTGGAATTTTGAGCAATTGGACGGTAGCCGATGCGAAGGCCACCTTGCCCTTTGTTGCCGAGATGGCCTGTTCGATTTGGCTAAACAAGCGATGTTTTGTATTTCTTCTGGACTTGTAATCGGTAATGTACCTAAGGTTCAAGCTTACCCAATTGTCGGTCAGGTCTAGGGCCAAGGTGGGTTCCAAGGTTGCATTTTCGATATAATAGCGGTCTACCATTTCCTTCCATTTGGCCATGGAGTTTTCGGTGTATTCCGAGAGGAGTTGCGAAGCGGTATCCAAAACGACCTGCTGCGCCAGCCGGATATCGGAAGTGTAGGTGACCAAAATATTCAGTTCGTCCCAAACAAAGGGAAAATCCATGGAATAGTTCTTTATGGGGCCTTTGAAGACAAAGGCGTTGCTGATCTTTACGATCCGGCCCGAATAATTGTCGCTGCCCACCCATTCGCCCACTTCCATGAGGGTGGTATAGATACTGTCGATATCGATTACATCTCCCTTGATGCCGTTGATTTCAATACGGTCCCCGGGTTTGTAGACACGGACCATGAATATGTAGAAAGAGCCTGCTATACTTAGGATCAGTTCTTGCAGGGTAAAGGTGATCCCCGCGGTAAAAAGTCCGATGATGATGGTGTAGTCTTCGATGTTCTTTACGGTAAAGGAAATCAAGACCAAGAGTCCGATCATTATGTAGCCTACGACTTCGACCCCTTTTTGTGCCTTGTAGCGTATGGTGGCATCCTTTATCCTTCGCTTCAGCAGCTTCCGCAGAAAACCTATGGCCAAGACGATGATCAATACCCAAATTACGAGCTGGGCGACCCTTGCAACGACGGGATTGTTGTAAAAACGTAAGAGCTCGTCCATAGATGTATGTTTAAGGGGGCAAGGGTACAAGGCGGTTTTTACCGTCGTCGGGGCGATTAACGCTTGTCTTCGAAATATTCCCTGACCAAGGCCCTGATCTGGTTATCGGTCATACTGTCGGCCTTGGCCACCGTTTTTAGTTTGGCCGCCAGGTTTTTGTGGTTGGTTTTTAATTCCTTGCTGAATTTTTCGCTGGTGTCAGCAGGCCCGAAAAGGGCGATCGCCTCTGCGTCGCCAAGCGCCTCGGCCAGTTTGTTGAAGTACCGCTTCAATTGGTGTTTTTCCTTTTCGAGGTACTTGCTGTCCTGTACCACATCTTGGGGGCCCCATTTGGCCGATTTGGTTCCCGACCCTCCCGAGGGTTTGAAAAAATCGAGCTCGGAAGGTATGGTTTCGAACCGCTCTTGTTCTCCCTCAATGCTTACAATGTGGGCTTTTTCCTTGTCCATCCAAATGCCGATACGTTTCATGATTGTTCCGTTTTAGTGAAGTGCCAATATGGGCACGATGGCTTCATATCCTATTTCCTTGACCAAGGGCCTCGAAAAGACGCTTCCGAAGAAAAAGTGCTTGTGGTTGATAAAGGCGATCATATCGCTGTTCCGGCTTTCTACAAAGGCGGTCAGGCCATCGGATACTTTTTTATCGGATAGGGTATGGAAGCTGTGCTCCACGGTTTCAAAAATATCGGCCAACAACTTTTTGTTGGCTTGCTGTGCCTCGTTCAGATCGGGTTTCTTCGTGACATAAAGGACCCGTATGGTCGCTTCGTGCAATCGGGCGATTTCAACCAGGTAGCTCAGTTCCTTGCGTTTGAAGGTGGTTTTGTAGTTGGTCGGAAAGACAATTTCCTTGGGTGGTGAAAAGCTGAAATCGGGAGGGATGGCCATTACGGGGCATTCCCTGATTTTTTCCATGGCGTTGACCGTATTGCCCCCAAAGATGATTTCGCGGTCTGCGGTTGCGCCCCTGGTACCCATGACCACGAGGTCGATGTCTTTTTGGGCGATCGTTTGCCTCATGGCCTCGGATAGGTCGTTAAAAGTGGAAATCGTATGATAGCTGTGCTTCGGATTGTCGAGATGCACCTCCAGCATGCCCATTAGTTTGATAAATCCTTCTTCCGACTTGTTCTTGGCCTTTTCGTAGGCGGCACTTCCCGGTTCGGGAATGAGGAGGCTGTCGGTGGTATAGCTGTTCGCCCGAAAAACGTTCAAAAAGTAAAATTCACAGTTGAGTCTCGCATACAGGTCGAGTGCATAGCGAACCGCATTTAGGGCATTTTTGGAAAAATCGGTGGGTACTAATATTCTTTTGTCCATTGCGTTCTGTTTAGGTTCTTCCGTAAAGATATTTGCCGGCCACCGGTTTACCTATGACAATTGTCAGTCGTTGGTGGGCAGTACAAGAAAGGGGATGTCGGCGTACATACTGATATCTTTGATTACGGGTTCGCGCAGCAACCTTTCAAAGAGTTTGTGCTTGTGGTTGGCCATGGCATAGAGGTCTATCTTTTCCTTTTTCAGGAAGGCCTGGATTACCTTGGCCTTGTCGTCGAAGGCCTGCATCCAATGAAAACTATGGTCTACCTCTTTCAGGGAAAGCTCCAATAGCTTTCTGTGCGATTCCTGTTCGGTACTGAGGAGGTCTTCCTCGGTAATGTGCATGACGCGCACCCCCGCTTGGGCAAGGGAGACGAAATACAATAGCGGGGCCAGCGATTTTTTGGTGCAGCCCTTTTTGAAATCGGTAATAAATGCGATCTGTTTGGGAGGTTTAAAGTCCATTTCCCCGGGAATGGTAAGTACGGGACAACTTTTGATCTGGTCGATGACGCGTATGGTATTGCTTCCGAAAAAGACATCCGCGGCCTCGGTCAGGCCCTTGTTGCCCATAACGACCAGATCGATCTGTTTTTCAGCTACGGTCTGGATAATATTCTTCGCCAAGAGTCCTTTTTTTGATAGGATCTTGAAGTCGTGCAGGGTATTACCGGTGTCGAGCACTATCCTGTGCCTGGTGCTTGTCAGCTTTTCCTCCGATTCCGCCTGTAGTTTCTCCAGCCGTTGCTTGCCGGCGAAAAGTTGGATCTTTTTGTCGCTCAAGGGGGTGAGCTCGTCGAACACATTGAGAAGGTAGAAGGTGCATTTTTGCGACCCCAGTAGTTTTGCGGCATAGAATAGGGCGCAGTAGGCGTTATTTGAAAAATCGGTGGCGACAAGAATGTTTTTCATGGCGATAGTTTTAGACTTGGGGCAATACCATAAAGGGTACGGTTACGTGAAAACCTATTTTTTTGATGACCGGTTCAATGAAGAGGCGTTCGAAAAAAGTGTGTTTGTTCTGTACCATGACCAAAAGGTTTATTTTCGATTTCACCTGAAATTCGTTTACCGCCCTTACGATGGCATTATCGGGCATTTCGTGAAAAAGGGCCTGGTCTCCCAGTAGCTTTTCAAGTTCCGCCTTGTGTTTTTCCTGATCGGCGCTCAGGTCGTAGCCCGTGTGCACGTGCATCACGTTTATTCTCGAACGGTGTTGTTCGGCAATGGCCAAGAACATTTGCAAGAGTTCTTTTTTGTATTCGATTTCATAATCGGTAGGAAATAAAATTTCCTTGGGGGCCTCGTATTCAAATTTCGGAGGTACGGCTATTACAGGGCATTTCGCCTTTTTAATGGTATGTACGGTATTGGTGCCGAACAGTATCTCCTTGGCCCCGGTGGCGCCCTTGGTGCCCATAACGATCAAATCGATACCCTCGCGTTCGACCGTGTCCGAAATTTCGCTGATAAGGGTATTGAAGGCCGTATGGATTACCAGGGAATGCCTTGGGTTGTCGTACTGGTCTTCCAGTCGCTTCTTCAATTTTTCCAACTGGGTCGTACTGCTATCTTGCATGATATCGCCCAAGCCTATTTGTCCCGGACTGCCGATTAGGTACTCGGTATGATAAACGGGAGGGGTGTAGGTGTGTAGAAGAAAAAAAGTACAGTCTACCTCCTTAAAAGTCTTCATGGCGTATTCGATGGCTTCAACGGAGTTGTCCGAAAAATCGGTGGGTAGTAGAATGCGCGTCATCATTTTGTGATTTTTGATTACGCCGTAAATCTAGGGGGGAAGAAATCTAAAAACCATGATATTGGTCAGTTCGTACAGGTCGTAATTTTGCTACTTTTAAAATTTAAACGAGTAGCTCTTATGAAAAGTAGTTTCAGCAAAATCATCGATTCGGAAACCCCCGTTCTTGTGGACTTTTACGCCGATTGGTGCGGTCCGTGTAAAATGTTGGCGCCGATCCTGAAACAGGTCAAGGACGAAATGGGCGAGGAGATCAAGATAATTAAGATCGACGTTGATAAAAACCAACGCTTGGCCGCGACGTACCAGGTTAGGGGAGTGCCCACCATGCTGTTGTTCAAAAATGGCAAAATGCTTTGGCGACAGTCGGGCGTTTTGCAGAAGAACGACATCGTTCAAATTGTAAGGTCGCATGTTTAAGCGAAGTTTTAGCTTCCCCTCATTACCCTGCCCCTCTCGCCAAGGGAGTGTGGCAGGGACAATTGGAGTTTGGGGCCATGGACTTCGGAATAAAAGGCGAACGGACAGGACGCCCTTACTCGTGCAAAACCAAAAAGGGTACCTTGGTGTGGTAGCTGATCTTCTCGACCGTGGGACGAAAGAGTATGCGCTCCAGAAAATTCAGGTTCTTGGCGACCATGACGATCATATCCAGTTCCCGGCTTTCAACGAAGTGCTGTACCGCTTCGTCGAGTTTCTTCCCGGTGAGGGTATGGAAAGAATGTTCGATTTCGGCAAAATAGGTCTTTAAAAATTCGCGGTTCTTGCTCTGGGATGTGGTGAGCCCGTCTTTTTTTGAGGAAACGTATAGGAATCGCAAGGCCGACTTGTGAAAGACGGCAAAATCCCTTATTTGCTTCATGACCTGGGTATTGTAGTTGAGCTGAAAATCCGTTGGGAAACCGATTTCCTTGGGGTTTTTATATTCGGCGTCCTCGGGAACGGCCAGAACGGCACAGGGTACCTTGGTAATTACGTTGCCCGTATTGCTTCCCAAGGAAACCGCCCTCAGGCCCGATGCCCCCTTGGTGCCCATAATGATCAAATCGATATTTTTTTTCTTGACCTGTTCCTTGACAAGGTCGGTAAAGAAGCCATAGAGGGCCTCGGTATGGAAGGTGTGTTTGGTATTGGTGGGCAAACGCTCTATCTCGTGGAGTACCTTGTCCAGCTTTTCCTTGTTTTCGTGCAGAATGCTTTCCTCGATGACTTCGGGCGGCATGTACATGGCCGCTTCCCCGCCGGGATAGGCGGCAATGGTGTGCACGTTGATGATATAAAAAGTGCATGGCTTTTTTTTGAACAGCTCCATACCATAGGTGATGGCATTCCAGGCGTTGTTGGAGAAATCGGTAGGTATGAGTATATTTTTCATTTTTGATGCGATTTGAAACTAAAAGTAGCGTGGACCGCACAACCGTGAAATGATAAATATCATGCCACCCGGGTATTTTCGAGTTCGGTCCAGGCCAGGGCTGCCGGTCCTAGAACGGCGTTGTCGCCCGTGGCGGTCGATAAAAGTACCTTTACCTTGCCCTTATAGGCACCGAAGAGGTGATGTTCCATCCGGGTTTTGATCGGGTTTAAGAGAATGTCACCGGCCTTGCTCAATCCGCCGGAAAGAATAAAGGCCTCGGGATCGAGGTGGGCGGCGGTATCGGCCATTTTACTTCCCAAGATTTCACCGGTTTTATCAAAGGCGGCCAAGGCAATGGGGTCGCCGTTCAGTGCGGCCTCAGAGATGGCGGTTCCTGTCATGGTCTCAAAACTGTAGTTGCGTAGGGGCGAAGGCTCTGTCATATCGGCCATCAACTCGAAAACGGTCCGTTTGATTCCCGTTACCGAGGCATAGGTTTCCAGGCAACCCCTTAGGCCGCAATTGCAGCTTCGTCCGTGGGGATCCACGTTGACGTGGCCAAGTTCCCCGGCGGCCCCATGTGCACCTATCAGTAGTTTCCCGTCGACGATAATACCGCTCCCCAGACCGGTGCCCAAGGTCAGGGCCACAAAGTTTTTCATTCCTTTACCGGCCCCGAAGAACATTTCGCCCAAGGCGGCGGCATTGGCGTCGTTGGCTATGGTAACCGGGAGCTTGAAGCTTTGGTTGATGGTTTTGGCCAAGGGAGTGGCCGCTCCCCAATTCAGGTTGGGCGGATTCTCGATTTCTCCCGTATAGGGGTTGGCGTTCGGGGCGCCGACGCCGATAAAGAGGATCGACACACCCGGCTCTAACGCAGTTACCAAGGTGTCTACCTCGGCCTTCAGCCTTTTTATAAAATCCGAAAACGGTTTTTGGGCATCGGTCTTAAAGGCCGTCTTATCGATGATATCCCCCTTTTGGGTAACCAGGCCGACCTTGGTATAACTTCCACCGATATCAATGCCCAAAACGACTTCTTTTTCCATCCTATGGGTTTTTTAGGTTCTTTGCAAAGGAAGAAAAGCAAAAATTGGTTTTAACTGATTTATGTCATATGATGTGACCGCCACGCTTCGTATCTGGCCGTGCAATCGGGGGAAGAGGGCAAAATCGGCCACTTCCCCTGACAAAAGGCATCGCAAGCGAAGGTCCTTCCCTTCTTTCTAGGCGTCGATCAGCGGGAATATCAAGAAGGGGACTTCCGTATGGAAGGCAACCCGGTTGATGACATTCTCCTTTGTCAGTTTTTCGAAAAAGCTATGCCAGTAATTGACCATGGCTATCATTCCCACTTCCTTGTTTTCTTGGGCATAGGACCTTATGGCATCCGAAATCTTGGATTCTTCGGCAACCTCCACGTACTTATGGGAAACACCGCGCAGGCGCTCGCTCAATAGGTTTTTGCACGTTTCCTGTTCGGGGGTAAGTTCCTCGCCCGTATCGATGTGGACGACAACGATTTCCGAATCCCATAGTTTTGCCATTTCGATCAAGGGCACAAGCTCCACTTCCGAATAGACGTGTTCGAAATTGGTGGCAAAGGCTATCTGTTTCGGAACGGTAAAACCGTAGTTTCCGGGTACGGCCACCAAGCGGCAAAAATCGAGGTTTTTCAATACGCTCACCGTACTGCTGCCCATAAATACCTCTTTGATCGCCGAAGAGCCTTTGGTGCCCATAAAGACATAATCGGCATCGTAATCGATAATGGATTTGCCTAAGGCGTTCAGCAAGGAATCGGATATGCTCAGGCCTTCAAATTCGTGCAGCGGGTTTTGGTTGCTTGATTTCAGTTCCTTCACCAAATAGGCAATGTCCCGTTCCGACCCTTCCTTTATGGCCCGGTAGAGACGGGTATTCTTGGCCCTGACCCTGGCGTTGCTGAGGGTCGAGGCCCCTGCTTCAAAGGCATGCAGTATATAGAAGGTGCATTCCTTCTTTTCAAAAAGGGAAATGGCGTAATCGATGGCGTTTCTGGCGTTCGATGAAAAATCGGTAGGCAGTATAATATGTTTCTTCTTCATTGCTGTTGATTATGGGGTTAGAATTGATGTATGTCCGTTTGTTTATTCAGGAAGCACCAAAAGGGGTACCTTGGCATGGAAGGTCATTTTTTTAACTACGGGCTCTCCTATAATTTTTTCCCAAAAGCTATGGTGGTAGCGTATCAAGGCCAGCATGTCGACCTCGATGTCTTGGGCGAATTTTTCCAGTGTGTGGGCAACGTCGATTTCAAAATCGATGTTGTAAAAGGTGACCTCCAAATCGTTCAAGCGTTCCTTGAGGAGTTTTTGATTGACCAGTTGTTGGTCGTTCAACGCAAATTCTATGGCCACATGCACCACTTGCACGTTGGTGTTCCAGAGCGAGGCCAGCTCGGTCAGGGGCAATAATTGGTACTTTTCGTATTTTTTGGTAAAGTCGGTCGGCAAAGCCAAGGATTTTAGCCTTTTGAAATCGTATTCGTCGGGGACCACCAAAACGGGGGTGTTGTTGATTTTGTTCAGCACCTTGACGGTATTGCTCCCCATAAACACCTTTTTGGCCCCGGTGGCCCCTTGGGTTCCCATACAGACCAGGTCGATGTCTTTTTCGGCAATAACCCCTTCCACGGCCTCTTCCAGCGTATCGGATTTCGATAGGGGCTCGAAACTGTGTTTGGGGTTGTGGTGGTTTTTATCGAGGTAGTCCATAACCTTATCGAGCTCTTGTCTCGAATATTCCGATAGGGAGTCGTACAGTACCCCCAGACGTTGTTGGCCTTTTCTGCCCAAGAGGTTCAAGGCACCGGGCTCGTAGGCATGTAAAAGATAAAATCGGCACTTGACATCGGTATATAGTTTTACCGCCGTGAAAATGGCGTTCCAGGCATTGTTGGAGAAATCAGTGGGTAAAAGTATCTTTTTCATTTTTTTCGGTAATTGGATATTATCTGGGCAGGTTCTGCATCACCAGAAAGGGAATTTTCGGATGTAGGCCTATTTCGTCTATGGTAGAGCGGTACAGAAGGTCTTCCAGAAAGGAATGCCGGGCATTTACCATGACCAAAAGGGTACTGTTCTTTTCCTCGATGTACTCCATGATGGCCTCGGCTTTGTTCTTGACAGGTCTTCGGTCGAAGAACAGGTAGGCGTTGGCCAGGGATTCTTGCAAAAAGCGCTTATTGTCCAGTTGCCTATGGCTGAGGTCCTCAAAATCGGATATATGGAGGCAGTGTACCTCCGATTTAAAATCGGCGGCCAAGGTGTTCAGCAGTTTTAATTCCCTGCGTTTATAGGGCAGCATATAGTCGGTGGCAAAAACGATCCGTTTCGGTTGTTGAAACCCGTAGCCTTCGGGAATCGCCAAAACAGGGCATTGGACATATTTAAAGACCTGTACGGTATGGCTTCCGAACGTGATTTTTTTGTCGGAGGTCTGGCCTTGGGTACCCATGATCACCAGGTCTACGTTTATACGGTTGACCCAATCGTTGACCGCATCCACCAGGGGGTCCATTGCCGCTACGGTCTTGAAGCTGTGTTTGGGGTTGTGGTATTTCGCAGTGAGTTCGGCCGCAATTTTTTCCAAGGTTTCCTCTGCCTTTTTCCTTGTTCGGTCCTTATCTTCCTCCGTAGGTTCCTTGCCCTTGTTTCTCAAGGGGGCATAGATTTCGTCGGCATAGGCATGCAAAAAATAAAAGATGGTGCGCTCACACTTGTAGAGCTGCATTGCATAGGATATGGCATGCATGGCATTAGGGGAAAAATCGGTTGGGATCAGCACGGTTCTCATGACATGTCTTTTTTATAGCTATCCAAAAATATCCGTATCGAAGCAGAATAACTATGACATATGTCATTACCGATACGCGCGGTGCCACCCAAGGCGATGGGCGCGTGTACCTTGTTCCACTTCAGGTGCCGATAAACGGGCCTATTTGCATTTTTGGGGTAGGGCGGGGGCTTTGCAGGTCGATTGCATGGCCATGCCGTTCCAGTATGGGGGCAAAAGGGTTTGGGGCATGTAGTTCAATGGGGCTTACTCGTGAAGCACCCATAGTGGGATTTGGGTGTGAAAACTTACTTTTTCGATGGTGGTATCGAACAAGAGTTGCTGCAAAAAGTTGAGGTTTTTGGCAACCATGGCGAGCATGTCTATTTTATTTTCGGCGGCAAAATGTAAAATACCCGTCCTGATATGGCGGTGGGATATGTTATGGAAGCTATGGCTTTCAGGAAAGGTTTCGCTTAAATAGTCTTGTAGGTAGGTTTTGTTTCTTTTCTGGGCCGCGGTCGGTTCGCGTTCCTCTTGGGCCACGTTCAAGACGTGTAGGTCGGCTTTTGAAATATGCAGTATTTCGTTCAGGCCCTCTAGAATCGAGTGGGTGTAGAACAGGTTGTAATCCGTTGGGAATGAAATTTTGTTCGGGATTATACTCGGGGCATTTTCGGGTATGACCAAGACGTTGCACAGCACTTTGGTGATTACATCGCCGGTATTGCTGCCCACCACCGACGCTTTTAGTCCCGATGCCCCTTTGGTGCCCATAACGATAAGGTCGATATGCTTGTCCTTCACCGTTTTGCGCATAATGTCGATAAAGTTGCCGTATTCTTGAAGAGCGATAAAGTGATGGTCTTTGTTGACCGGCCCTTTTTTTATCGACTCAAAGACCGTGTTGAGTTTTTCGTTGATCGAGGGGCTTGTCTTTTCGCGGGGCAAGGCAAACGAATTGCCGATCACGGCCGATTCGTTTAAATCGCCAACGTGCAATATATAGAAGGTACAGCTCTCGTTTTTAAAGAACCGTACGGCATATTCCAATGCGTTCCAAGAATTGGCGGAAAAATCAGTGGGTATTAATAAGTACTTCATTCACATAGCTTGGCACGCAAAAATAGGCTGGTGAACCATGGAAAAATATGACAATTATCAGTTGCCACCGATTTGTGCAGGCAAGGCTGTAGGGGTCAACTTACATATTGCAGGGCCTTCAACTCCTTGATCCTAATGTTTCGTCCCTCGATGGCGATAAGCCCTTCCTTTTTAAAGACCGAAAGGGTGCGAATTAGGCTTTCGGTGGCGATACCGGCCACACTGGCCAGGTCGTTTCGCGATATTTTAATGGGCTCCTCCGATTTTGTGTTCATGATATCGGCAAATTGCAGTAGGGTCTGGGCCGTTTTTTTACGTACCGAACTATAGGCCATCTGAAGCAATTGGGCCTTGATCTCGGAGATGTTGTTGGTCAAAAGCTCCATCAATTGCAATGAGACGTTATGGTTTTTTTCCAAAATTTCCTTGAGGTCTTCCTTCGATATTCCGGCCAGTTCCACATCTTCCATGGCGGTGGCCGATTCGTTGTACGGACTGTTGTTCAAGAAGGAGGTAAAGCCCAAAAAGTCATCGGCCCGATACAGGGACGTAATCAGCTCCTTTCCGTCCTCGTCCATGGAGTGGCACTTGACGATTCCTTTTAAGATCAAGTATATCTTATGGGAATGTTGGCCTTCCTCATAGATGGTTTCCCCCGACGAAAAGGTGACGATTTCGCCATTGTCGTCAAAAAAATTCTTTAACTCGTTCAGCGTACGCATTTCGTCTTCCGAAACCCCGTGCTCGTCAGGGGGGTCGGAAGGGATGCGCTTTAGGATCTCGGCCTTGGCCAATCGGCTCTCTATGGCACTGATCAGGTCTTCCTCGTCGAAGGGTTTGGTCAGGTAATCGTCGGCACCTTGGTCCATACCCTTCCGTATTTCCTTATGCTCGGTTTTGGCGGATAGAAAGATAAACGGAATTTGCTTGGTCCTTTCGTCGGCCGAAAGGCTGGCCAGAACCCCGTAACCGTCCAATACGGGCATCATGATGTCGCAGATAATGATATCGGGAAGGTTTTTCTTGGCTATTTCGACACCGATTTGTCCGTTGGAGGCCGTCAGTACCGAATAGCCCGAAAGCTCCAGCAGTTCTTCGGTATTCTCGCGTAGGGCCCTGTCGTCTTCAATTAGTAGGATTGTTTTCATCTTCTAGAGCGTTTTAAGTTCTTTGGGTATGGTTACAATAAAGGTAGATCCAACATTTTCTTTACTTGAAAACTCAAGACTTGCACCTAGGTTCTCCAAATGCTGTTTGGCAATGTTCAAACCTATACCGGTACCTTGTGTCAACAGGGCGTTCTGTGCCCTGAAATAGCGGTTGAAAATATGTTTCTGTTCTTTTTTTGGAATGCCTATGCCTTCGTCGATTACCTTAATAACGGTTTTGTCCTCTTCCGTATGCACCTGCAAGTCGATAATGGAGCCTTCGGAAGAATACTTGATGGCGTTGTGTACCAAATTGGACAATACCAGTTCCAAGGTTTTTTCATCGAAACGCAGGATAAGGTCGTCAATGTTTTCGGGGTACTGGATTTTTTGTCCCGTTTTGAGCAGCATATTGGCATCGTAGACCACTTCGTTGACAATTTTACTAAGCGGAAACTCTTCTATATTGTAGTTGACCTTTCCCGATTCGAGACGTTCTACCGATAAAAAATCGTTAAGAATGGCATCGAGGTACTTCACTTTGTTTTTTATGGTCGTTACATGCTTGTCGCGCTTATCTTGCTGTTCGGTCTGCGTGTATTTTCCCAACAAGGTAATGGAGGTTAAAATACTGCTCAATGGTGTTTTAAACTCATGGGAAACCAAGGATAGGAAACGGGTTTTCAGTTCGTTCAGTTCTTTTTCAACGGCCAGGGCCTCGGTCAGCTGCTTAGTGCGTTCCCTTACCTTCTGTTCAAGTTGTTCGGTATAGATCTTTCGTTCGGTATTGTCCAATATTATGGCGACGAAGACTTGGCTATCGCCCAGGGAAGACAGTTGCAAGTGTACTTCCACAGGATAGGTGGAACCGTCCTTCCTTTTATGAAAGGTCTCGAATTTGATCTTTCCCTTTTCGTCGTCGAGCAGGGGCTCGACCATTTCCCGGAACCCGGTTTCGTTCAATTCGGGTTTGATGTCGATCGGGGTCATTTGGGCCAGCTCGTCCATGCTGTATCCCGTATTTCGCTGGGCCTCCTTGTTGGCGTTTACGAACTTGAAGGTTTGGGCGTCGAAGATATAGATCTCGTTGAGCGAATCTTGAAATATACGGGCCCAATGACTCAGCTCCCTTTCCTTTTGCTTTCGCTCCGTAATGTCGATGACGAGGGCCATAACGTAGGTTTCGCCATAGAGCTGAAAAGGATTGAGTCCCGCTTCGACCGGAAATTCCCGGCCGTTCTTCCGGATGCCGTACAAATCGATGCCGTGGCCCATTTGCCTCTTTTTGCTTTTGGCGATAAAATTCTTGACGTGGCCACTGTGGTCGTGGCGGTACCGCTGGGGAATCAATACATCGAGGGGTTTGCCTACCAGCTCGTCCTTTTGGTAACCGAACATTTCCTCGGCCGAGGTATTGTTGGCCACGATAACCTGATGCGCATTGGTGACGATGATCCCTTCGGAAATACCTTCTGAGAGGAGGTTGAAAATATTACTGTTTTTCTGAAAAACCTGCATGTACCAAATGTAAAGATTCCTAACTGATTTTTATCATATAAAACACGGCTTAAGTATCCTATTTTTAGAAAACTCAACCCATAAAAAATAAAAATAATGCAGAATACACAGAAAACCATGAACCAGCTTTATGAAAGCCTGGGCAAATTGTTTTACGCCCTGGCGATCAGTGATGGCAATGTGCATGAAAAGGAATGGGATAGGTTAAAGCAACTGGTGAAGGAAGATTGGTTGTACGTCGATGACTTTACCGATCGGTACGGCACCGATGCCGCCAACCAAATTGAAATAGTCTTCGATTGGTTGCTGGAGAACGAAAAGAGCAGTGAGGCGTGCTTTGAGGACTTTAAGGAATTCTACACCGAACATCCGCATGCCTTTTCCGATACCATTAAGGCCTTGGTCAAAAAAACGGCCCATGCCATTGCCAATTCCTATGCGGGTAAGAACAAATCGGAACTGGTGCTCCTGGCAAAGATCGACCTATTGCTGAAATAGTCCCCGCCCTTGCCCCTAATCGGGCAGAAGAACATCGGTGCTCCTTAGACTTTAAGCGTCAGGACGGGTAGGTTGGCGTGGTTGGCCACATCTTCGCCGATACTTCTGCTGCCCAGAAGAAAATGGGAAATGGGCTTTCGGCCACGGGTAGGAAGGGCAAGAATATCGAAACCGCCCTCCTTGGCATAGTTCAAGAGGCCTTCCTCCACGGAATAATCGTTGTAGATGGCCACTTGCGGTATATCGGTGCCTGCCTTTTCAAAGAACTTGGCAATGCGTTGCCCTATTTCGGTGTTGCTGCTAAAACCGCCGTAAGGGGTATTGACATAGACCAATTGTAGCCGGGCCGAAAAACCGGTGGCCATGGCCTGTACGTTTTTGAAGGCAGGTACGAACCCCTCGTTGAAATCACAGGCAAAGAGAATGCTTTCGACCTTGAACTCCGGATTTTTCATTTTTACCACCAGAACGGGAACCCTGGAGCTACGGACCACCTTTTCGGTATTCGAGCCCACAAAGAAGTCGTTCAGTCCACTGGCACCGTGCGATCCCATAACGATCAAATCGATGTGCCGCTCTTGGGCCACCCTGTCCAACTCCTTGAAGTCCTTGTAGTTTTGCACGATAACCTTTACCTCCACACCCTTCAGGAATGGCTTGTCCATAAGGGGTTTGAATCGTTTTTTGGCAAGGCCCAGATAATACTTGGCCTCTTTGTATTCCTGTTCCTCGTTCTTGGTCAGTACGGCCTCCGAAAGTCCGAGCATATGCAGCATTACGATTTCGGCCCCTTGGCGTTTGGCGATTTGGGCCGCCACCTCCAAGGCGTGCTCGGCGGGTTCCGAAAAATCGATGGGAACTAGAATTCGCTGCATCTTATAGGGGCTTTTTGCTTTTTTCAAACTTGGCTTTGCGCTTTCTGAGTTGTCGCTCAAGGTCGTTTATGGTTTCCGCAGCGGCTTTTTCAAAGTTGTTTTCGGTCGACTTGGCAAAAATTCTTGGTCCGGGAAGGCTCAGTTCCATCTCACAGATCTTATTGTTGCCATCGGTGCTGTTGTCCAATTTAAAGAAAACATCGGCACGGATGACAAACTGGAATTTGTTGCCCAATTTTTCGAGGTTGCGGGTAACGATATGGCTTAGCGATTCGCTTTCGGGCATTTGCACGTACTGAAAGTTTATGGTCATGATGCGTATTTGATTTTTGATTACAACCCAAAGGTACCGATATGGCCCTTCTTATAAAATGATATAAGTCATTTGGCAATAGGGAGTGAATTCTAAATTTTGTTCCAGTTAATGTATTCAACAATCTAAAAATTGATATTATGAGGAAGACACACTTTTTAATGGCCCTTATTTGTCTTTTGCCCATTTCGCTGGTGGCACAAGGGCTCAAGGGAATCGACGAAATTGGTCCCTTTAGCGAGGGATTGGCCGCCATACGCAAAGGCGACCAATGGGGATTTATAAACAGGGAAGGTGCGCTGGTCATCGATTTTAGAAGCGATATCCATTGGAACAAGGATGCGGATCCCGACAAGAGGGATGTGTCGGGGGTGCGCTATCCGATGTTCAGGGAAGGAAGGTGTTTGATTACCAAAAATGTCGAGGACGGGGTGCCCTTGTTCGGGTTCATCGACACCAAGGGCAATACGGTGATCGAACCCCAATTTTTAAACGTCTATCCATTTATGGATGGATATACCACGGGCGTTCTGTTCGAGAAGACCCTAAAGGGCGAGAACGAATTCAAGCTTAAAATATACGACTTTAAGTTCTTCGACGTGTTGCTCGATACCTCGGGAAATATTAAGGAATACCTTGGGGAGAGGCATAACATCCAAATGCGGAAAAAGCGTTACCAAAGACCATCGATCTGGGCAAAACGCTTGGCAGACGGACTGGTGGCCGTTCGTACCAAGGACCAAGGTTGGGAGATTCGACAAGTGGCGACTAGTGAATAGCGCGGAAGGATACCGGAAAACGGGCATTCGACGAGGCGATGCAGGCGGCGGGACCAAAGTGCCCCGCTGCCACTGCCTCGGCCCTTTACAAAAAGGGCCTATTATCATATTAGTAGGGGAGTAGGGCCGCAAATGGCGACGGCCTACAGGGCCACTTCCCTTTTTTTGCCCACCTTTTTTCGGGGCCTTCGCCCCACGGCCTTCCCGTGGTTCACGAACTTGCCCCGGACATAACAGGAATGGCAGTATTCGGTATTGATCGTACCGTCTTTGTTGGTGCCAAAATCGTACAAATGGTGCATGGGGCGGCCACAGTTTTCACAAATATTACTGGCTAAAGCTTTCATCATCATTAAGTTTTAACGGGTTATGGCCAAGAAGGTAGTTCCTTCCTGGGCCGGATGAAATGACTTGGGTCAGTAGTCGTCCCCGTTCGGGGGGATAGATCAACGATTGCCTATGTTTTCAATGACTTTTTTTAGCTTGGTACCGACATTTTCCGCAATGCCGGCCAGGGCCTCGTTCTTCACTGCCTGCATGGATGCGGCGGGATCCACGGCGGCTATTTCAATACGGCCGGGTTCTTTCTCCTGCACGATGACATTGCAGGGCAACATCGTGCCGATCTTGTCCTCGGCGCTTAGGGCCTCATAGGCCAATGGCGGATTGCAGGCCCCTAAAATGACATAGTTGTGAAAATTGGCATCCAGTTTTTGCTTAAGGGTGGCTTTTATGTCAATTTCGGTAAGCACCCCAAAACCTTCCGCTTTTAGGGCTTCCTTGGTTTTTGATAGGGCACCCTCAAAATTAGTGTCCTTTAGGCTAGTTGAAAAGTAGTAGTCCATCGTTGTCTGTTTTAAGTGGCATTGGGTTACACGGTAATTTCCATTTTTTGCATTGTGGCCGCGTTCGAAACGATCCATTTGTTCAATTGCTCCACATCTTCCCTTTTACAGAGTTGGGTACCTTCGGTCATGGTCGCGGCCGTGCCGCAGGCCACACCGTACCGTACCACCTCTGTTAACGATTTGCCCTGGGCCAGGGCGTATACCATTCCGGCAACCATACTGTCCCCGGCACCAATGGTGCTCTTTTGGTGCACGATCGGGGCGGCAATGAGCTCGGTCCTATCCTTGGTCACCAACAAGGCGCCTTTGGCCCCTAGGGAAACCACAAGCACTTCACAGGGGGTTTTACTTAAAAAGGTTTGGGCCAGGGGTTCGAGTTCATGAAAGGAGATGGTATCGACCCCGCATAATGCGGCCAGTTCGCCCAAATTGGGCTTTAAGAGGAAAACACCGGCCTGTGCACCTTTCAGTAGGGCCTCACCCGAGGTGTCCAAAATATATTTTGCCTTCTTTTTTTGGGCGATCTTCGATACCCGGGCGTAAAAATCGATGGGCATATCGGGGCATAGGCTTCCGCTGGCCACCAAAAAGTCGCCCTCCGCTAAAACGGCGCCCAACTGCCTTAAGGTGTTTTCCCATTCACTTGGGTTGATCTTTGGGCCGGGCATTCCAAACCGGTATTGTTGGTTGTTTGCAATATCGGTAACGGCGAGGTTTTCACGTACACTGTCCGCCGTGGGAACAACCTGCTGCGTTATATCAAGGTCGTTCAGCAGGTCGTGCAGACGGTCTCCCGTAGGGCCGCCCGCCATATACATGCAGAGCGATTCGGCCCCCAATTCGTTGAGGGCGCGTGAAACATTGATTCCTCCCCCACCGGCTTCATAGACAGGTTGGGTACATCTCAGTTTGCTATGGGGCTTAAGGCCATTGACGGTCGTACTTTTGTCAATGGCCGGGTTAACGGTCAATGTAACTATCTTTTTCATTTCTTTTATGCAATTTATCGATACCTTCAAATTTAAGGCTAAGGAAGACTTCTTCATATGACGAATGTCATTGTCGACAGGGGGGTGCCGAAATATATTTGTCCGTAAAACCGGCAAGATATGAAGGGGGTTCTAAAATTGGGAAGGGTTGCAGGTATTAAGATAGAAGTGCATTGGACGTTTAGCCTGCTGTTGGTCTGGGTGGCCTTTATAGAAATTCGCCAGGGCGCCGACCTATACCATCTGTTGCTCAACGAGGCCTTGGTCCTCGTCTTGTTCGCATGTGTGGTACTGCACGAATTGGGCCATGCGCTCACCGCAAAGAGGTTCCGCATCAACACCCAAAGGATCACGCTCTTGCCCATCGGCGGAGTGGCCTCTCTTGAGAAAATGCCCGAAAAACCCATGCACGAGTTATTGGTGGCCTTGGCAGGACCGGCGGTAAACGTGGTCATAGCCCTACTATTGGCCCTGGTCGTTCCCGTAAGGAGCTATTTCAACTTTGATGCCATTGTACTGGAAGAGGTCTTGTACCAGCCTACTTTCCAAAACTTTTTGTTCTACCTGTTTATCGCCAACGTCATGCTGGTGGTATTTAATATGATACCTGCCTTCCCCATGGACGGGGGTCGTGTACTTCGGGCCTTGCTGTCCCTTAAATTGGGCCGTGTGGAGGCGACCCAAATAGCCTCGGGTATCGGTCAGGGCCTGGCGGTGCTGTTTTTTGTGGTCGGACTCCTGTTCAATCCCTTCCTCATATTGATCGCCTTTTTCATCTTTTTTGGGGCCTACGGCGAGAACCAAATGGTAAAACAGAGCTCGTTGCTGGAGGGGCATATTGCAAAAGAGGCCACACTGACCAATATTACCTTGCTCAGTCCCACGCATACCGTACAACAGGTCATCGAGATTTTATTGGCGGGTACCGAAAAAGACTTCGTGGTCATGGAGAACGATAGAATTGCCGGTATCGTTACCCAAAAAGATATCATTGAACACGCCAAGACACCCGACCTGGCCGTTGAGGATATCATGGATCCCACATTTCGTTCCATTGAGGCTTCGACCCCCATGGCACAAATGCTCGAAATTATGGCAAGGGAAAAGAAGCCTTTCTTTCCCGTTACCGAAAAAGGCAAGCTTATCGGGGCCATCGATAGGACGAATATCGGGGAATTCATCCTAGTAAAAACCGCCAACGCCTAAGCGTATGTCCGGCCAAGGGCCATCATGTTTTTCTGCGATACCGATCCCGTTTTAAAGGCCATTTCGTTTTATATAGGGGGGGTGCGCGCATTTTTGTCCCAGGTCGGGTGTGCCCAAGCTATTCCTCGATTTCCGCTTATGTAACTTGGGTTACTGTGGATGCGCATCACACTTGATACTTTTGGTAATTATCGATAGGATGTTATGGAAATCACCGAAATCTTAGGTTATGTGGGCGCCGTTGCCATAGGTGTGGTACTTGGGCTGATCGGCGGGGGAGGTTCGATCCTTACCGTTCCGGTATTGGTGTACTTGCTTTATATCGAGCCCGTAACGGCCACGGCCTATTCCCTGTTCGTCGTGGGCCTTACTTCCTTGGTGGGGACCCTTCGGAACCTCGGCAAGAAACTCGTCGATGTAAAAACGGCCCTGGTCTTTGCCGCGCCTGCCCTTGTTGCCGTTTATGCGACCCGTAGGTACCTTATTCCCGCCATTCCCGACCATCTGTTCCGCATAGGCGACTTTATGCTTACCAAAGATATTGGTATTATGGTGTTTTTTGCCCTGATTATGCTGTTGGCATCGATTTCGATGATACGGGGCAAATGCGTCAATTGCAATGACGATGCCGCCGAGGTTGAGTATAACTATCCCCTGATTATTTTGGAGGGGACCGGTGTGGGCTTGTTAACGGGCCTCGTGGGGGCCGGCGGTGGTTTCTTGATCATTCCCGCCTTGGTACTCCTAGCCAAATTGCCCATGAAAAGGGCCGTTGCGACCTCACTTTTGATCATAGCCATTAAGTCGATGATCGGTTTTATCGGTGATGTGGAAAATATCGATATCGATTGGGGCTTTCTTTTGGTGTTTAGCTTGTTGTCCATAACCGGTATATTCCTGGGTACGTGGCTCAATAAGTTTATCGCCGGCGACAAGCTCAAAAAATATTTTGGTTGGTTTGTACTCCTTATGGGGATATATGTGCTTTTCAAGGAGCTGGGGTGAGTTGTGGGCAGACTGACAATTATCATTCCATAACAGTTTTGAAATTAAGAGATTGCAAAAGAAATTCGCGTATTATGAAAAATAGCATCATCGTTTTGGTGTCGGCCCTATTGTTGGTCAACTGTAAAGAGTCCCAAAAGGACAAGGTCGACAAGACCGACGGGCAGGAGGTAGTGGAAAGGGCCCCGACCGCGAAAGTACACTCGGGGAAATTGCTCCTTGAAAAGGAGTGCTATATCTGCCACGACCCAAAGGCCTCCATGGCCGATAGGATCGCTCCGCCCATGGAGGCCATCAAGCGGCATTACATCGACTCGAATACCACCAAGGACGAGTTTACCAAAGCCTTGATCCTTTGGGTGAACGATCCCGAAACGGAATCGAAGGTGCCCACGGCCCATGCCAAGTTCGGCCCTATGCCGTATATGCCCAACCCAGATCATGCCGTGGCCCAAATTGCCGATTACCTTTACGATAACGAAATCGAACGGCCCGATTGGTTCGACGAACACTTCGAAAAGGTACATAAGCCAGGGATGGCCGTGGGGGAATGCGGGTGTTTCGGCGACTACGATTTTGAGCAGGAATATGCAGCTATCGGACTGGCCTATGCCATGGAAGCACAGGCCGAACTGGGTAAAAACCTTAAAAAGGCCATTCAGGAAAAAGGTATTGTTGAAGCCATCAAGTTCTGTAATGTAGAAGCCATACCGTTGACCGATAGCGTTTCGGTTATGAACAATGCCATAATCAAAAGGGTTTCCGATAAGGTGAGGAACCCAAAAAACCAGGCCAACGATGAAGAGTTGGGCTATATTGCGGACTTTAAAAAAGCAATTGCATCCGGTAAGGAGGTAAGCCCCATAGTAAAGGTCAATGGCAAGGAGGTCGACTTTTACTACCCCATAACCACCAATGCCTTGTGCCTACAGTGCCATGGAAAGCCGAACGAACAGATCCAACCCGAAACCTTGGCCACATTAAAAAACCTGTACCCAAATGATAAGGCCATAGGCTACGGCGCCAATGAGGTTCGTGGTATATGGAGCATCAATTTTGATGCGAACAACTGATGCCGACGTGTGACGGGGCCGAAATTTTGGGTGTTTTGTTAAATTGGCCTGCGGAAGATTTAAATAATTGGAATGGCTGATTGACCTTAAAATGTATTTTATATAATTTTGTTTCTATGATGGCCAAATTGTTTTCGATAGTGATGTCCGCTTTGATCTTGATGCAAGGTCTGGATATTGCCGTTGATGATATTGTACAATTTGACGAGCTGTTGGAACATGCCGAATACCATGCCGAGAAATACGGGGACAACCTATTGGTGTTCATATCGAAGCATTATGGCGAACTAAAGGAACAGCATAGCAAAGACCATCAAGAAGAGAAAAAGGAACACGAAAAACTCCCTTTCCAGAACCACAGTTGCTGTACTCCGGTCATAGCCGTTTTTTGGGGCAGGCCGATTCCCAAAATCGACGCCTTGCAAGTTCCTGAAAACAGAAAGGCCAACTTCTTTTACCGGCCACCCAGTTCCACACTTCATGTTACCGGGCTGTTTCAGCCGCCCCGGATTGCATAGTTCATTACCCTCCAAAAGGGTTCTACATGTCAATAGTTTCAAGGCTGCCTAGGCTTTGATATAATATTAATCCATGTTTTCAATGAATTATGCTTTCACATATTATTGCTTTCAGTATTAAGAACAAATTTCTTGTTCTCTTGTTTACCGCCTTAATTATGGGGTTCGGCTTCTATTCCCTGTCCCAGATTCCCATTGGCGCGGTACCCGATGTTACCAATAACCAGGTTCAGGTCATCACCACTTCCCGAAACCTTTCAACACAGGATATGGAACAGTTTATAACCTATCCGGTAGAACTCGAAATGGCCAATTTGCCCGGGGTCAAGGAAATTCGATCGGTCTCTAAATTCGGACTTTCGGTGGTGACGATTGTTTTTGAAGAGGAACTAGGCACCTATTTGCCCAGGCAGCTAATTGCCGAAAAGATAAAATCGGCCGCAGAAAAGATCCCTGAAGGTTTCGGCACGCCCGAAATGGGTCCGGTTACAACGGGCCTGGGGGAAATCTATCAATATATATTGGATGTGGAACCCGGATACGAAGACCGGTATTCGCTCGAAGACTTGCGTACCATTCAAGATTGGGTCGTAAAGCGCCAACTTTCGGGTATACCCGGAGTGGTGGAAGTAAATACCTGGGGCGGCCTTTTAAAACAGTACGAAGTGGCGATCAACACCGAAAAGTTGAATGCCATGAACGTAACCGCCCAAGAGATCTATTCCGCCTTGGAAAAGAACAATAGCGTAAGTGGCGGGGGATATATCGAAAAGGTAAATCAGGCCTACTTTATTAGGGGGGAAGGACTGATTGGCTCGCTAGACGATATTGGGAATATCGTAGTCAAAAACCACGATAATTTCCCCATATACATCAAGGATGTAGCCGATGTCGGCTTTGGCAGTGCCACCCGTTTTGGGGCCATTACCGGTAACGGACAGGGCGAAAAGGTATTGGGGCAAGTAATGATGCTTAAGGATGCCAATTCGAAAAAAGTGATCGACGCCGTAAAGGAACGGGTGTCGGCTATCTCCGAATCCTTGCCCGAAGGGGTGTATATCAATGCCTTTTTAGACCGAAGCGAACTTATCGGAAGGACCACCTTTACGGTTACCGAAAACCTCGTTTTAGGCTGTTTGATCGTCATTTTTGTTGTTGTTCTGCTATTGGGCAATTTTAGGTCGGGCCTGTTGGTGGCCTCGGTTATTCCATTAAGCCTGTTTTTCGCATTATCGCTGATGTACATTTTTGGGGTAGATGCCAATTTGATGAGCCTCGGGGCCGTCGATTTCGGTATTATTATCGACGGTGCGGTAATCATAGTCGAGTTCATCGCATTTCAAATTAATAAAAAAAGAAGCGAAATAGAGGCTTTTGGCCACCTGCCGGCAGAACAGGCAAGAACCGAAAAACAGGCACTAAAGGACGATATTACGTTTATGGGGGCTTCTAAAATGATGAATTCGGCCATATTTGGTCAATTGATCATTCTCATCGTCTTTATTCCCGTTCTTTCCTTGAGCGGGGTCGAGGGCAAAATGTTCAAGCCCATGGCCTTGACCCTTAGTTTTGCCCTTATCGGAGCCATTATCTTGTGTTTTACCTATGTTCCGGTCGCCGCATCGTTATTTTTAAAGCCTTCGAAGGTTTCCGAAAGGAATATTTCGTCGCGGTTGATGAACTGGTTGTACAAACGTTATGATCCCTTGATCGATTGGGCCCTAGACAGGAAAAGATGGGTGCTGGGCATGGCCTTGGTGCTTTTGGGAGGAGCTGTTTATCTCTTCACTACTATGGGCAGTGAATTTGTACCTACCCTCGACGAAGGCGATTTTGTCATCCAACCCGTGTTGAAAACGGGGACCTCCTTAACGAAGACTATTGAAACGACTACGCAAATCGAAAACATACTGATCGACAACTTTCCCGAAGTAAAGCAGGTCGTTACCAGGATCGGGGCGGCGGAAGTGCCTACCGATCCCATGTCAATGGAGGAAAGCGATGTGATCATCACCCTAAAACCCAAAAAGGAATGGGTTTCGGCAAGTACCAAGGATGAATTGGCCAATAGGTTTAAGGAGGCCTTGTCCGTAATTCCAAATATGGAGGTCGAGTTTACCCAACCTATCGAAATGCGTTTTAACGAACTCATTACCGGGGTTAGGGCCGATATAGCCATTAAAATTTTCGGGGAAGACTTGGATATCCTGGCCAAAATGGGCAACGATATCAAATCGCTCGTCGAAAACGTAGAGGGGGCCGCGGACGTTATCGTTGAAAAAATTGCCGGGTTGCCCCAAATGAACGTTCGCTACGACCGTGCCAAAATTGCGCGTTACGGACTCAATATCCAAGATGTGAACGATATGGTATCGATGAGTTTCGGGGGGAAGGCCGCAGGGAGTGTCTTCGAAGGGGAAAAGCGCTTCGACCTGGTCGTAAGGTTGGACAAGGCATATCGAACGGACATCGACAACCTTAAGAATCTATATATCGACCTGCCCAAGGGCGGAAAAGTACCGTTGCGTGAACTCGCCGAGATAAGCTACAAAAAGGGCGCGGCCAAAATTTCACGCGACGATACCAAACGTAGGCTTGTTGTGGGGATCAATGTCCGGGATCGGGACCTTCAGTCGGTGGTCGACGATGTTCAAAGGCTCATCGATGCACATATTGAGCTTCCGGTCGGGTATTCGATTACCTATGGCGGACAATTTGAAAACCTCCAGAGTGCGCGGGAAAGGTTATTGGTAGCCGTTCCCATTGCCCTCCTGCTTATTTTTGTCCTCTTGTATTTTGCATTTAATTCGGTTGCCGAAGCCCTGTTGATCTATTCGGCCATTCCCCTTGCAGCTGTGGGTGGCGTTGTGCTTTTGTGGATCCGCGGATTGCCTTTTTCGATTTCGGCCGGC
Source organism: Pseudozobellia thermophila (assembly GCF_900141855.1). GTDB lineage: Bacteria > Bacteroidota > Bacteroidia > Flavobacteriales > Flavobacteriaceae > Pseudozobellia > Pseudozobellia thermophila. Next base: position 25,472 of record NZ_FQYU01000004.1, on the reverse strand, counting down.
GTAGGCTTTATTGCCTTGTTCGGCATCGCGGTATTGAACGGCATCGTACTCATTGAGCACTTTAAGGAATTGAAAAAGCAAAGGTTTGAAAATATCGAATCGCTGGTAAAACAAGGTACGAGAGATCGGTTGCGGGCCGTATTGCTCACCGCCTCCGCGGCGGCCCTGGGTTTCTTGCCCATGGCCGTTTCTACAAATGCGGGCGCTGAAGTACAGCGACCATTGGCCACCGTGGTCATTGGCGGCCTGATCACGGCTACCGTGCTTACCCTTGTGGTGCTTCCTGTCCTGTATGCGTATTTCCACAAAATAAAGGACAACGGGGAAACCCTGTTGCCGAACAAAAAAATGGTCAAGGGGGCGACCATAGCCCTGCTATTGGCTACGGTTAACTCAAACGCGCAAGAGGGACAAGCTTCCCTTCAGGAACTGATAAGCCTCGCCATGGAAAACAATGCGGGACTCAAGGCCGATCAACTGAAAATGGACCAGGCGGAGTCGCTTATAGGCAGTGCCTTCGATTTTGATAAAACGCATTTTTATTACGAATACGACCAGAACAACCTGGCCATCAACAACGAACCCTTGGATGTTATTGGCGTGCAGCAAGATTTTCTCTTTCCTACCGTATATTTTGCCGGCAAGAAAGTGAAAAAGAAAGGCTACGACCTGGCTTCAAGCAGTTACGAAGTTCGCAAGAAAGAGCTGGAACGGGCGGTTACCGCTGCCTATTACAGGTATTTGTATGCGGCGGAAAAAGAAGCGGTTTACCTAAGGTTGGATAGCCTGTACGCCGATTTTGCAAATAAGGCGGCCCGAAGGTTCGAACTGGGGGCGACCACCTATCTCGAAAAGATTACCGCCCAATCGAAACGGCGCCAAATTACCGTTCAATTGGAAAAGGCCAAAAAAGATGTCGATATCGCCTATAAGGATCTGTTGAAACTTGTTCAGGCCAAGGGTCCCCTTAACATTGGGCACATGCCGCTCTTAAAAGTTGCCGTAAAGAACCCTCCGATATCCGATAGTCCGGAACTACATTACTACAACAATCGGATTTCCTTGGCGAAGGCCAACCGCAGTTTGGAAAAACAGAAGCTGCTGCCCGATATTTCGTTGAGTTATTTCCAAGGAAGCAATGCCAACCTTGGCGATCATTTGTTCGGATATCAGGTCGGACTTAAAATTCCCTTGTTTTTTGGAGGACAAACGTCTCGGATAAAGGCTTCCAAAATAGCCTCCAAGATTGCCGTTGCGGAATTCGAGGAATACGGCATCCGGTTGGAAGCAAGGCTGATGCAACTTCAAAGCGAATTGGATAAATACGAACAGGCATTGGTGTATTACGATGAAGAAGGAACCCTGCTTTCCCAAGAAATTTTAAAAACGGCCTCCGGAAGTTTTAAAAACGGGGAAATCGATTTTTATCAGTACATCCTAAGCCTTGAAAATGCCTATCAAATCCGTTTGGAATACCTCGATAACCTCAACGGGTACAACCAAACGGCCCTAAAAATAAATTACCTCACCCTCTAAAATATACCGATGAAAAATACAATCTATAGAACACTCGCGTTAATGGCCTTTTTTATGGCCTTTGCTTGTGGCGAAAGCACGAACGAAAACGGTCAAGCAAGGGCCGATGATAAGCCAAACGACCTTATTAAAATAACCCGGGCCCAATTTGAACAAAGTGCGATGCAGTTGGGCACTTTGCAGGAAAGGGAGTTTCCCATAATGGTAAATGCCACCGGAATGATCGATGTGCCGCCCGAAAACCGATCGGTGGTAAATGCCACCATGGGGGGCTATATAAAGAGCCTGCCTTTACTTGTGGGCGACAGGGTTGAAAAGGGCCAGGCCCTGCTCACCATTGAAAACCCCGAGTTCGTGACCTTGCAGCAAGACTATCTGGAGGTGGGGCAAACCCTGGATTACCTAAAAACGGAATACGAGCGCCAAAAAACCATGTACGATGAGAACATTACATCGCAAAAGAGCTATTTGAAGGCCAAAAGCGAGTATAAGACTGCCGAAGCGAGGCATAACGGCCTGCGAAAACAATTGGCCATGTTAAATATCTCCCCCGCCAAGGTGGAAGAGGGGAACATTACGTCGGTTACAACCATATTCGCCCCCATTTCGGGCAGTGTTACCAAGGTAAATGTAAGTAAGGGCAGCCATGTTGCCCCTGCCACCTCGATTTTGGAAATTATTGATAACGACCATATTCACATAGAACTATCGGTATTTGAAAAAGACATTATGAAGGTGAAAAAGGGGCAGGACATCCTTTTTAAAATCCCTGAAGCTTCTTCCGATACCTTTGGGGCCGAGGTACACCTTGTGGGTACCTCGATCGGTGGGGACCGTACCATAAAGGTACACGGGCACCTAAAGGAGGAGGAAGAAAACAAGTTTCTCACCGGAATGTTCGTCGAGGCCCAAATTGTTACCGAGACTACCCGGGCCAAGGCGCTGCCATCGGAATCTATCATAGACATCGATGATAAAAATTATGTGCTTTTGCTCGATAAAAAGGTAGATGACGATTATTACTTTAGAAAAATGGAGGTAAGGATCGGGGATGCGTACCAAGGGTATAGCACGATCAAAAATGCCGATACGTTTGGGCCCACGGACCAATTTTTGACCCAGGGGGCGGACAATTTTTAGAAGTGTGGCCCCCTCGTGCGAACCTATGCCGCCCGAACCTACCTATTTCCTTTAAAACCTTCATCGGGTTCTGGTATGTTTTGGCGATATGATGTATTTTAGGAGCATAAGGTAAAAGACAATGACCATACATAACTTTGGCGATGGAAATTCGCTTTTAAACCAGTTTGTTTCAGAGATACGGGATGTAGAGATACAAAAAGACTCCATGCGCTTTCGTAGAAATATCGAGCGTATCGGTGAAATTTTGAGCTACGAGTTCAGCAAAACCTTGACCTATGGCGACAAGGCGGTAACCACGCCCTTGGGAACCAAAGTGATGTCATTGCCCGTCGACAAGCTGGTGCTCTGTTCGGTACTTCGGGCCGGACTGCCCTTGCACCAAGGCATGCTCAACTATTTTGACGGGGCCGAAAACGCCTTTATTTCGGCCTACAGGCATCACAGGGGCGATGAGGATGCCTTTGAGGTAATCGTAAAATATTTTGCGTCACCCAGCCTGGAGGGCAAGAACCTGGTACTTTCCGATCCGATGCTGGCTACGGGAAAAACCTTGGAAAATGTGCTGAAGGCCCTAAAGGAACACGGCGAGCCCGAGCAAATAAATATCCTTTCGGTAATCGGTTCAAGGGAAGGTGTCGAATATGTAAAAAAGGTATTTCCTGAAAACACCCGGTTGTTTATTGCCGCCATTGACGATAAACTCAATAGCAGGGGCTATATACTTCCCGGAATCGGTGATGCGGGCGACTTGGCCTTTGGCGAAAAACTGTAGCTCCTTGTTTTTTATTTGGCCATGAGGCGTTTCCCCCATTTGACCCCTTCAAACCAAAGCACCGAAACACTCCCGGCAAAAAGACTGACCGACAATTGCTTCGAACCCAAGGTTTCAAAATCGAAGAAGGCGTTAAACGGCGGTACAAAAAGCAAAAGTCCCGCTAGAACAAGGGTGATACCGATGATAAAGGGCACCAGATTGTTTTTGTACTTCAGGGTAGTCAGTATCGAGAAGTAAAAAGAGCGGTTGATCAAGGTGAGAAAGATATTGGCTATGATAAGCACCATAAAGACCATGGTCCGGGTAACGGCTTCGTCAAAACCCTGTGCCACGGCGTACTGATAGACCGAAAGGGCGCCGACGGTAATGGCCAAACCTTGTACGATACTTGTGGCCAATTCCCTAAAATTAAAAAAGGAGGTGGTAAAGGGCCTGGGTCTTTCACGCATGGTATTGGCCTCCATGGGTTCGTTTTCATAAATGATGGAGCAGGTGGGGCCCATGATCAATTCCAATAGGATAACGTGCGAGGGCGAGAAGATGGAAGGGTATAGCCACCCCAGGGCCAAGGGGATGAACACCGTCAATATGATCGGGATATGAATGGAGATGATATAGCGTATTGCCTTTTTGAGGTTGGTATAGATCTTTCGGCCCATGGCAATGGCATCGACCATTCCGGATAGGTCGTCGTTCAATAGGATCAATGAGGCGGCCTGCTTTGCGATTTCAGTGCCCTTTTTGCCCATGGCAATGCCAAAGTGAGATGCCTTGAGTGCGGGTCCGTCGTTTACCCCGTCCCCGACCATGGCCACAACCTCGTTGTTCGCCTTCAGGGCGTTGATGATCCGAAGTTTGGCGTCGGGGAACATGCGGGTAAATACCTGGGTTTCCTTGACCTTTTCCTGAAGTTCCGCATCGCCGAGCTGCATCAGTTCGTCTCCCGTCATGCATTTTTCATAGCCCTTAAACCTGATTTGCTTGGCGATGGCCCGTGCGGTATCGGCGTAGTCGCCGGTTACCAGTTTTACATTGATTCCCGCGGTATCGAAGTCCTTGAGTACGGCACCTATGTTCTTTTTCGGAGGGTCGTAGAAGGCGACGATTCCCTTGAAGGCAAACTGAAGGTCCTGCTGCCTTTTGGGGTAGTCGTTTCCTGAAAAAAGGGCCTGTCCGACCCCCAAGAGGCGGTATCCTTCCCTTCCCAATATTTTAATGGTGTCCTTTATTTTTTCTTTTTCGGGCGTCGACAGGTTTGAAATATCCAAAAAGGCTTCCGGGGCGCCTTTGGCGGCAATAATTCGTTCCCCTTTTTCGTCTTCGAAAATATGGGTCATCATCGGCGGTTTTCCGCCCAAGGGATACTCGTGTACCATGTTGAACCGAGGGCGTTCGTCGGTAGGGGTAAAGGCCGTGTAGGCCTCGTGAAGGGCGGTTTCCATCGGGTCGAAGGGTATGGGCTCGCTGGCCCACATGGCTAGGGCGATCAGTTCTTTTTGGGCCTCGTCCAATTGTCCGTCCGCTGGACTTATCGTCCCGTGGGACATGGTGAACAGTTTGGCCAAGGTCATTTTGTTCTCGGTAATGGTCCCCGTCTTGTCTATGCAGATCACCGTGGCACTGCCCAGGCTCTCGACGGTCTTGATTTGTTTGACCACTACGCCCAACTTCATCAGGCGCCAGGCCCCCAGGGCCATAAAGGTGGTGAAGGCTACGGGAATTTCCTCGGGAAGAACGCTCATGGCCAGTGTCAGTGCCTTGAGCAGGCTGTTCAGGGCATCGTGGGTGTTATAGAAATTAATGCCCCAGACCGCTAAAAAGGCGATTCCGCCCCAAATCGACATGTTCTTTACGAAGTTGGCGATTTGCCGTTCCAATGGGGTTTTTTCTTCCTTGATCGATTCGATGCTCTTTCCGATCTTGCCCAGCTCCGTACTATTGCCCACGGCCGTAACCGTCGCAATGGCCAGGCCGCTGGCCACCGTGGTGCCGCTAAAAATGGAATTGTCCACTTTTTCGGAGTCCTTGAAGACCGAAAGGGACTCTCCCGTTAAAATCGATTCGTTGACCGAAAAATCGTTGGAATGGACAATGGTGCCATCGGCGGGTATCAGGGTGCCTTCCTCTACCATAAGGCTATCGCCGATAACGAGTTCCTCACTGGGTATGCCCACGATCTTTCCGTCTCGTATTACCGTACAGTTGGGCTGCGAAAGACTTTTTAGCTTTTCAAGGGCCTTACGGCTTCGGGAATCCTGGTACAGCGAAATCGAGCCAACCAAAACAATGGCTATGGCCAGGAAGATACCGTCACCTATGTTTCCCGTAAAAAAATAGATACTGGAGGCCACCAAGAGCAAGACGACCATGGGCTCTTTGGCAATGCTTTTTAGGGCATCGGCGAAACCGCTTTCCTTTTTATAGGTAAGGGTATTGCGGCCGTGGGCCTTACGGGAGGCAATCACCTCCTTTTCACTCAATCCTTTTATGCCAAAGTTGTCGATGGACATTCGTCTTTTTGATTTTTTAAAAATAAGTCCAAAAAAAATGGAAGATACTGATTTATGTCATTTTGATAACCTGTGGTAGCTTCTAATTTAGACTCATAATTACAACGTTTAACCCTAAAACATCAAAGTTATGTCACTAGTAAAATTTAAAAGAAGGCCATTTGGAAGCCTTATCACCCAAGACTTTTTTGACATGGATGATTTTTTCGACGACCGCAATTGGGTAAGGAATATGATACCCGACAGTTTCTGGAACGGCAAGCGGTCGGAACCTGCCCTCAACATCAAGGAAACGGATGAGGATTATGAGATTGAACTGGCAGCTCCCGGCTTCGCCAAAAAGGACTTTGAAGTGACCATCGACGACAATTGCCTCCATATCTCTGCGGAAAAATCGACCTCCGAAGAGGAGAAGGAAGACAACTATACGCGTCAAGAATTTAGCTATAACGCCTTTCAACGTTCTTTGCGCCTACCTGAAAATGTAAAACAAGAGGCTATTAAGGCCAAGTACAACGATGGCATCTTAAGCTTTAAACTGGCCAAAAAGGAAGAGGCCAAAAAGCTGCCTCCCAAAAAGGTAAAGATAGCATAAGCTAATTTATAGACTGCTTTCTTAATTGCAAATCCCTTCCCAATACCTGATTGCGTCCTTATTGACAGGTAGTTCGGAAGGGTTTTGTTTTGCGGTGGAAGCAAAGGACCATTTGGCATTACCGAATAAGGTTACTGTCTGGTGGGCGGAGTGCACTGCCTATCTAAGGGGGCGTGCTTAGGAAAGGGTTTCGTCTACCTTAAAACCGTTCATGGCCTCCCATTCGGCTTCGGACATGGCACGGTCGAAACCTTCTGAATTTTGCAGGGCCTTTATCGCCGCGGTATAGCCCAGTTCAAAAAGCGTATCCATGTTCTTTAGGGAAAACATGCTGAATTCGGCCATACGCTCGGGTCGGATCAAAATATCGCAATCCTCGAACTTGAGCAGGGTTTCATTGGCGACCATAATGTGGTAGGCACGCTCCAGTACATGGTGTGCATGCCTGAGATCTCCCACTTGTACTTTTTGAAAGGGGTTGACATAGACGCCCACGATCTGGTCGCAGTACCCCTTTATAAGATCGACCGGAAAGTTGTTCAAGGTGCCGCCATCGACATAGTAACCATTTTTAATGGAAACCGGGGCAAATAGTCCGGGTACGGCGGCGGAGGCCAGTACGGGTTTGATCAGTTCCCCTTGATGAAAGACCTTTAGCGTACCGTCAAGTAGGTTCGTGGCCGTAACATACAAGGGTATTTTTAAGGATTCGAAGCTGTCGTGGGGCAGGTACGACCTAAAATGGTCGTAGAACTTTTCGGTATCGACAAAGCCGGGTTTGCTTCTGGCATAGTTGGTAATGGTGAAGATTTGGGTCGTCTTGAAGAATTCCAATATTTTTTCCCATGGGCAACCGCCCGCATACAGGGCCCCCACAATGGCCCCGGCACTGGTGCCCGCAATATGGGAAGGTTCGATGCCGTACTCTTCCAAGGCTTTTATGACTCCAATGTGGGCGGCACCGCGAATACCTCCCCCTGAAAATACCAAACCCGTGTTCATGGTTGATCCGTATTGTTTCTTCCCCGAAGGTAAGAGGTGTTGCCATTCGATAAAATGACGTTTGTCATATCCCGTGGTTTCAGCGGCCGCTGCTGACCAATGTCATTTTAATCGGGAAGATGCTGTAATACATTTGAAAGGGAAGGGGCAAACCACAGGTCTTGCGCCAAGGGGGACCCAGCGACGTAAAGGCCGGTTGGGCCTATAATTTTACAGTGATCAAATATTAAGAAGGGATGGAGGACCCGGTTATCAAAAACGGCATTGTCGAAGACATGGACACCATTGGCGAAATGGTACATGTGGGGAGTTGGTTTTGGGACTTAAGGACCAACACCGGCAGTTGGTCCGATGAATGCTATAGGATATGTGGACTTTCACCGGGCGATGCACAACTAAATTCGGAAACGGTCCTCTCCTACATCCACCCGGAGGACAGGGAAGGGGCGATAGATGCGGTGCGGTTCGCCATCCGCAATAACCGGCCTTGCCATCATAAAGTTCGTTTGCTGAGGCCCGACGGTTCCGTTTGGGATATCGTCGGCAAGCTTGCCCTTGCCCATGATGCCAGTGGCGAACCGATCGCCCTGTTCGGAACCGTACACGACATCACCAGGTCAAAGGCCCTGCATGAATTGGTCTTTATGAGAAATAGGGCCTTGGAAGTTGCCGGCAACGGTATTATCATTGCCGACGCACAGCAGCCCGATATGCCCATCGTGTATTGCAACAATGCCTTTACCCAAATGACCGGGTATAAAAAGAACGAGATCTTGGGCAAGAACTGCCGCTTCTTGCAGAACGATGACCGCGACCAGGATGCGGTCGTACGAATGGCCAGGGCCATCCAAAAGGGGGAGGCCTGTCGCGTGGTATTGAGAAACTATCGAAAGGACGGTTCCATGTTCTGGAACGAGCTTAGCATAACCCCCCTCTACGACGAAGATGAAAAACTCACCCATTTTATCGGGGTACAGAGCGATGTTACCGAAATCCAATTGACCAAAAGCCTTTTGGAAGACTACACCATCAAATTGGAAGACAAGGTGGCCGAACGCACGAAAGAGATCGAGTCTACCGTACAAAGGCTGGTAGAGGTCAATTTAAGCCTCGAAGACCAGATCCAGGAGACCAGGTTGGCCGAAAGAAAGGCACAGGAGAGCCAGGCCCAGTTCACCGCCATTGCCAAAAACTTCCCCAAGGGCCTTATCGTGGTTTTCAATAGGCAATTTGAATTGGTCTATATGGAAGGGGAGGAAATGAAAAGGCTCGATTTTCAGAAGTGCGATTTTGAGGGGATGCCCCTCGAAGACATACCCGTTTTTTCGAAAGACCAGATCCAACGGCTCAAAAAAGATGTCGCCAAGACCATAGAGGGCCGGAGCCTAACCTTCGAAATGCAATTTCAAGGCGAGTGGTACGCCGTAAACAGTACTCCCCTTAAGTCCGATGGGGAGGCCATCGTGTGGGCCCTCTTTGTGTACAACAACATAACCGAACAAAAGAAGGTTCGGGAAGAACTGGCCAAGGCCCTGAAGGTGGAACAAGAGCTCAACGAGTTGAAGTCCCGCTTTATTTCCATGGCTTCCCACGAGTTCCGGACTCCCCTGAGCGCTATTTTGTCATCGGCCATCCTTATCGGAAAGCAAAACGAACCGGGAAAAGAAGAAAGAAGGGCCAAGCACGTGTCGCGTATACGGGCCCATGTCAAACAGTTGGTGGTCATATTGAACGACTTCCTGTCCTTGAGCAAACTGGAAGAGGGCAAGGTACAGGCAAAGCCCCAAGAGTTTGAGCTGGTCCAGTTTTGCAAGATCGTGGTCGACGAAATGGAAGCCACCAAGAAAATCGGGCAGACCGTTCAGTTGAAGCATACCGAGGTCGAGATTCCTGTCTTTTTAGACCAAAAACTATTGGGCCATATCCTGGTCAATCTCTTGTCCAATGCCCTTAAGTATTCCGACGAGGGCGAAGAGATCGTTTTGGAGCTTCAGCGTATTGGGCAAGAGCTGCGTTTTAACGTAGTGGACAAGGGTATCGGGATTCCCGGGCAAGAACAACAGCATCTTTTCGAACGGTTTTTTCGCGCTGGCAATGTCACCAATATACAAGGTACGGGCCTCGGGCTGCATATCGTAAAACAATATACTTGCTTAATGGGCGGCAAGGTCAGCTTTACAAGTCAATTGGGTAAGGGAAGCACCTTTACCGTAGAACTCCCCCTAAATTTATACGAACATGAAAAAAATATTGCTGATCGAGGATAATGAAACGGTTCGGGAGAATACGGCCGAACTATTGGCCTTGGCCGATTACGGGGTATTGACCGCCGAAAATGGTGAGATAGGCATGGAGAGGGCCAGAACGTTTTTGCCCGACCTGGTGGTGTGTGATATCATGATGCCGAAAATGGACGGCTTCGAAGTATTGCGCCTAATGGGAAAAGACCCCATTTTGGCCGGAACCCCCTTTATTTTTCTTACGGCAAAGACCGATCGCGGGGATATGCGCACGGGTATGAACCTAGGGGCCGATGATTACCTTACCAAACCCTTTGAAGAAAGGGAATTGTTAGACGCCATAGCCAGTCGCCTTGAAAAGCATGATGGCCTTAAAAGGAAAATTTCGAGGGACCTGGAGGGAATCAATGCCTTTCTCAAGGAAGCGTCGGAGTATATCGAATTAGAAGATCTATCGCGCAACTACAGCTTAAGGCCCTATGCAAAAAAGGAGGTCGTCTTTTGGGAAGGCGATAGTTCGCACGCCCTGTATTTTATCGAAAGCGGGAACGTAAAAACGTACAAGGGTACCGAGTCGGGAAAGGAACTGGTTACCGGTATCTTCGGCCCTGGCGATTTTATCGGGCAATTGTCTTTGTTGAACTCGGCCGGAACCTATGTGGAGAACGCGGTGGTTTTGGAGGATGCCGAACTTTGTGCAATCCCCAGGGCCGACTTTATAAGGTTGCTATACGGCAACCACATCGTTTCCCAAAAATTCATATGCATGATTTCGAACAACCTGGTCGAAATGCAGGCGCATTTGGTCGACATGGCCTTTTCGTCGGTCAGGAAACGCGCGGCGAAGGCGCTTTTGGATCTGCATGGGCAGGGGTTGATCTTAGACCGTCCCAACGGTGGGATTTCAATTGCCAGGGAAGATTTTGCGGGTATGATCGGTACCGCCACGGAAACGGCCATTCGTACCTTGTCCGATTTTAAGGACGAGGGCCTGATCACTACCGATAGCGGTAGGCGGATCATTATCTTGAACAAGGGGGAACTAATAAAAGCCGCCCAATTTTAGGGCGTTTGCCGCTTTGGGTCTTTTTCTTCGCCCTTTTTACGGCGAAGTAGCCCCAAGACTTTCTTGGCTACATAGGCCACAAGGATACTTTTCAAGGAGTGGTTTTGGGTAATGGCGGCGCCCAAACCTTGGAACACTTTTTTCGGCACCAGGCCCACCTTGGCCTGGCGAAAATGTAATTTTAGGTTCTCTTGGTCGATTTTTCGCTGTAATTCCAAAATTTTTAAACGCCTGTCTATTTCTTCAAAGGAGGTGTATTCTTTGGGCATATCACTCGAAATAGTATTTAGAGGATTTCTTTAGGATAGGTGCGTTCAATTTCTCCCGGAAGGCGTACAACAGGGTCCCGATCAGAATGTAGAAAAGCCCTACGATAATAAACCCGATAAAATAATTGTTCAGGGCTTCCGATAGGGCCAGGCAAGCCGCCAACGATAGGAAGAGAAGTGCAAAGGTAAAGCTGGCACCTATAAGTACGAACTTCGAAAGGCCCGTAACATGGAGCATGATTACCTTAAAGATCTTAAGTCTCAGGTATTCGTCGCTGTGTTTTATATAAGACCTCATATCGGCTTCCGCCTCCATGAGGTCTTCTTTTAGTTCCTCAAAGACCATATCGGTTATTTTTGCAGTTGTGCGTTCTTCTTTTTGAGGTCTTCCAACTTGCGTTCCAACGTCTCGATGATGTCATCGGCCTTATAGCTCATGGTCGCTATCGCTTCATCCAACTTGCGGTCGAAATCGTTTTTCTTCTCGTTCGCGGTTTTGGTAAGTTCTTCCTTGGCATGCGAAATACGTTCCGAAAGGTCGTGGGCGGTGTCGTCTACCTTTTGCTTGATCTTGTTCCGGGTTTCCACGCCCCTGTCCGGTGCATACAAAATTCCGATTCCGGCCCCTATGGCGGCACCTGTTAAAAGGGCCAACAGTACATTTCCACTATCGTTTGTCATGACTTTTGATTTTTTAATTAAGGATTCGTTTTTACTTCAAACCAAAAATAGATCCCACAAACTCTTTTTGAAATGACCTTGGTCATTCTTTTGGGGTATTTCTGTTTTTAACTTGGTAGAAGATAGGTTGTTAAAAGTGTATGTATTTTAAACAGTTGCTATGAAGTGGGGTGAAATGGAAAAACAAGGGCAAAAACGCTTTTTTGTGAAGAGTTATCGCTACCTGTGGCAGTTGGAAAATGCCATTCGTACCATACGCAGGCGTGCCACATCGGAACTGCAGATGTCCGTTCTCGGCAAATTGTCCCCGACTTGCAAACTCGGCGATAAAAGGCTGCTTGAGGCCAAAAACGAATGGAACGCGTTTTGGAAAAGGACAACGGGACTTCCGCCCAACTTCAGTTCTTTTTGCAATCCCGACATGGGCACCTTGTTTGTAATAGGGGCGGTGGCCACCCAGTTCTTGCACCATACGGGTGGAAAGGCCCTGGGGGAAATCGCATCCGGGCCCTTTGGTATCCTACGGGGGCTAGGGGTAGGGGAAGGCATGGTTTCCACTTGCCTGAAGGATTTGGACAAAAGGTGTTATTTGTTCATTCTCAGGGGCTACGAGCACGAACTGGACACCCTCGAAAAATGGATCTAAGCCACAGGTAGGCGAGGGTGGGGGGTAGGCTATAGGGGGCGTTTGCATCCGGTGGCCCCTTCCGCACAGAAATGCCCGCAAATAAAAAAACCGGGGTACCACGGTACCCCGGTTTCCTAGAAGACAATCTTGGGCCCAAGGTCTTTGTACTTATCTGCCATAACCGGGGTTATTCGCGTTCGAAGTAACAAAACACATTGGGATTCCGAGCTTGTCTTCTTTTTTACACCTTAGAGTTCCCCACGAAAACTAAGTATGTACTTTATATTCAAAGAACCTTTTTAAATATGGGACCAAGGTAGGGTAGGCCCTGCACATGATAAATGACTTTTATCAGTTTTACAAAATTTTTCGTGATGCCCTTCTATGCGAAAAAAGTTGGCCGCCCTTCGCGCATTCGTAAAGCCCCGTCGTGCATCTAATTACTGCTTTCCGCCATTCCGAACGATACCTGTGCTTTTTCGGCGCGATTGATGTTTTCGATTCCCTGTAGCAGGGCATCGGGGTTAAAGGATATACTGTCGATACCTTCGTTGACGAGAAATTGGGCGAACTCAGGGAAATCGCTCGGGGCCTGTCCGCAAAGGCCGATCGGGGTACCGGTTTTTCGGGCCGATCGTATGGCCATGGCTATCATCCGTTTGGCGGCCTCGTCGTTTTCATCGAATAACCCCCCCATTATTTCGGAGTCGCGGTCGATACCCATTGTCAATTGGGTCAGGTCGTTGGATCCAATGGAGAACCCGTCGAATATTTGGGCAAACTCCTCGGCCAGGATCACGTTGCTCGGAATTTCGACCATGGTATAGATCTCAAGCCCGTTCCCACCGCGGTACAGTCCGTTTTCTTCCATGATACGAAGTACTTTTTTGCCTTCCTCGACGGTTCTGCAAAAGGGGACCATCACCTTGAGGTTGGCCAGTCCCATCGTTTCCCGCACCCGTTTAATGGCGGCACATTCCAGGGCAAAGCCTTCCTTATATCGGTCGCTATAGTATCTCGAAGCTCCCCTAAAGCCCAGCATGGGGTTCTCTTCCTGGGGCTCGAAATAGGTGCCTCCCACCAGATTGGCGTATTCGTTGGATTTAAAATCGCTCAACCGGACGATTACCTCCTTCGGATAAAACGCGGCGGCGATGGTGGCGATACCTTGCGAGAGTTGGTCGACAAAATAATCGGATTTCGCCTGGTAGTCTTTGGTAAGCGTTTCAATGGTGTCGCGGGTAGCGGCATCCTCGATACGGTCAAATTGCACCAAGGCCATGGGGTGCACCTTTACCTTGTGGGTTATGATAAACTCCATACGGAGCAAACCGACCCCACTGTTCGGGTAAAAGGAAAGAGCAAAGGCGTTTTCGGGATCGGCCAGTATTAATTTGGCCTGGGTTCGGGGTTGGCGTAGGCTCGAAAAATCGATTTTGCGTTCCTCAAAGGCCAATTTCCCTTGGTAGACAAATCCTGTCTTGCCTTGGGCACACGACATGGTTATCGTCTCTCCGCCGGCAATGAGGTCCGTGGCGTTGCCGCAACCGACTATGGCCGGTACGCCCAGTTCGCGGGCAACAATGGCCGCGTGGCTGGTACGCCCCCCTTTGTTGGTAATGATCCCGCCCACTTTTTTTAGCAGGGGATCCCAGTCGGGCGTAATGGTATCGGTTACGATTAGGGTATCGGGCGACAGTTCCTTGGCCTCGTCGGGCGCGTTCAGAAGAAGGGCACGTCCCGTCTTGATCTTGGTGCCCACCGCGTTGCCCTCCACTAAGACCTTCCCCTTTTCGGAGAGACGGTATTCGATGTGGGTCTTATTGTTTTTCGCCCCGTGCACCGTTTCCGGGCGGGCCTGGGTAATGAACAACTCGTTTGTAACCCCATCCTTTGCCCATTCGATATCCATCGGCTTTTGATAGTGTTCCTCTATGAGCAAGGCCCATTGGCCCAAAAGCTCTACCTCCCCGTCACCGAGAACAAACTGTTCTTGCCTTTCGGGCGGGGTGTCGATATTTATCGTCGTTGCCCTTTGTTCTTCCGGGGCATAGACCATGGTCAATTTTTTTTCGCCCCGTTTTTTTTGTACGATGGGGAATTTTCCCGTCCTGAGACTGGGTTTAAAGACGTAAAATTCGTCGGGGTTGACGGTGCCTTGTACGATATTCTCGCCCAGCCCCCAAACTCCCGAGAGCAAGACGATCTTGTCGCAACCCGATTCCGGTTCAATGGTGAAGCCGACGCCCGAACAACCGATGTCGGAACGGACCATAAGTTGTACCCCGACCGAAAGGGCCACATCCTTGTGTAAAAAGCCCTTGTCTTCCCGGTACTTTATGGCCCGGTCGGTGTACAGGGACGCGTAACATCTTTTCACCGCCCCGAGGAGGGCCGCTTCGCCCTTTACATTTAAAAACGTATCGTGCTGACCGGCAAAACTAGCTCCGGGCAGATCTTCGGCAGTAGCGCTGCTGCGAACGGCCACGGCCACTTCGCCACCCTGGCCCAAGTCGCGATAGGCACCGAGGATCGCTTCGGAGAGCGCGGGGGAAAAGGCCCCGTTCAATATGAGTTCCCTCGCCCTTTCACCGATAAGTCCCAGGTTGCTGTACTGGTGCCTATCGAGGTCGGACATGATATTTTCCAAGGCCTCCCGTATCCCATTCTCCCTTAAGAACAGCCAAAAGGCGGTCGCCGTTGTGGCAAAGCCGTTGGGTACGCGTACCCCCTTGGAGGTCAGTTTATTGTACATTTCCCCCAGCGAGGCGTTCTTTCCCCCGACAGAGGCAAGGTCGGAGATGCCGACTTCATTGAATTTTTTGACCAGCATAACACAATTTTTTAAGGTTTTGATCGAAGATAATGACGGTGCCTTCACCGTAAAATGACATGGGTCATCGAAACGCGGTTTTAAGATTCCCTTTTCTTGCCCGTGATCTCATCGATATGGATGCGGAAGACCAAGGGGGTATCCCCCTTTTCGATTTTTGCGGAAAACTCACTTATGTATTGGACGTCTTTTTTCCGACTCCGTTTTATAAGGTCCTTTATCCCTTCGGAAAATTCCCTGAGCATGTGCTTGGCATCGATGCCGGTCAGTTCTTCAAAGGAGCCATAGACCAGAACCGATTGCCAATCGGCTACGGAATGTATCTCGTTTACACATAGCGAGACCCGCGGGTTTTTTCGCATGGCCTCTATCTTATGGCCTTCGGATGAATAGCTGGTAATGGTATTGCTGGCCTTATCGTAGTAATAGGTGATGGGAATCACATGGGGGTAGGCGCCCGAAATATAGCCCAAATGGCCTATGTAGTGGTTGCTCAGTAGCTCAATACCTTCCTTTTGGTCCAAATTTCTTCTCATCTTTTGTTTTTGTGTTGTAATCAAAACTAAATGAAGTTGTTGGGAAGAGATATGATTTCGGTCAGTTTTGGTTTTGGTCGAAAGCCTTCGGGGGCCTTGGAACAAAAGCTAGCCTATCGGATACTTTTTTGGCGACCGGGCCGTATCATGACTTTCCTCATATTCTTAAAACTTAATTTCCCCTTATTTTGAGCTTCGACAATTATTGGAACTATGCGCTGTTTTGTTATTGTAGGATTGGCTTTGTTTATGGTTGCCTGTACACCTAAGGGGGAGAAGACCGTTCCCCAAAAAACCAGGTTGACGGAATCGGTATACGCTTCGGCCACGGTCCAGCCCGATAGCCTCTACCAGGTTTATGCGGCAGTAGGGGGCATTTTGGAGCAAAACCTGGTCGATGAGGGCGATTTGGTAAAAAAGGGAACGCCCCTGATGCAAATAGTCAACAATGCGCCCAAGCTCAATACCGAAAATGCCAAATTGGCCCTGCAACTGGCCCGCGAAAACTACAATGGAAGTTCGGCCGTTCTCAAAGGGCTGGAAGACGAGATTGCCGCGGCCCGCTTAAGCTTTCAAAACGATTCGGTCAACTTTTTTAGGCAGAAGCGCCTATGGGAACAAAAAATTGGGTCGAAGGTGGAATTCGACAACCGCAAATTGGCCTATGAACTTTCACGGAACAACCTGAACCTCTTAAAAAGTAGGTACGAACGCACCAAGAATGAGCTGCGGACCCAAGTACAACAGGCCCAAAACAATTATGAATCGTCGTTGATAAATACAAAGGACTTTACGGTGGCCAGTACCATAAATGGCAGGGTCTATGCCCTTTTTAAGGAGCCCGGGGAAATCGTAACGACCATGGAGCCCTTGGCCGCGGTAGGAAGCGATTCGGTCTTTATAATAGAAATGCTTGTAGACGAGGTCGATATCGTAAAGATAGCGGTGGGGCAAAAGGCCTTGATTACCTTGGATGCCTATCCTTCCAAAGTGTTTACGGCGAAAATCGCCAAGATTTACCCCCGAAAGGACGAGCGTTCACAGACCTTTACCATAGAGGCCAACTTTGTACAACCGCCAAAAACCCTATACCCCGGCCTGGCCGGTGAGGCGAACATCGTCATTGCCGAAAAGGAGGGCGCCCTGACCATTCCGAAGACCTATGTCATGGAGGGCAACAAGGTGCTCACGGCCGATGGCCCGGTCGAAGTTGTCCTAGGACTTCAGAATTTGGATCAAGTGGAGGTTTTGGAAGGAATCGACGAGCATACCGAACTTTTAAAACCGGAGGAATGACCAATTGGAAGGTAATACTGAACATTGCCAAGACGCATTTGCTCACCAAGATGAAGTCGACCGCTACCGCGGCCCTGGGGGTTACCTTTGGTATCGGGGCCTATATTACCCTGGTCAGTTTTATGACGGGCCTCAACGATATGCTTGATAGCCTTATTCTGAACCAGACGCCCCATATACACCTGTATAACGAAATCAAACCTACCGAACGACAGCCCGTATCGCTCTACGACGAATTCAAGAACTCGGTAAACATCGTTCATTCCGTTAAACCGAAGGAAAGTCCGAAAAAGATACACAATGCCCTTCCCATACTGAACTACCTGAAGCAGGACAAAAAGGTCAAGGGGGCCACCCCGCAATTGCGGGCGCAGATCTTTTACCTATCGGGATCGATCGAACTGGGCGGTAATCTGGTCGGGGTCGATATTATGGAAGAAACGCGGCTTTCGAATATGCGCGATTATATTGTCGGGGGGAGTCCCGAGGCCCTTAAAAACACCGAAAACGGTATACTGCTGGGGTCGGGACTGGCCCAAAAAATGTCGCTGGGGGTGGGCGATAGGGTCCAGATCAGTACCGTCAAAGGGGCCGTTTTTCCCTTAAAGATAGTGGGTATCTACCAAAGCGGTATCGCCGATATCGACAATGTACAAAGCTATGCCAACCTAAAGACCGTACAGCGTATCTTGGGCGAGGCCCGTAATTATATTACCGATATCAACGTAAAGCTCCTCGACATCGGGGAGGCCCCGGCCATGGCCCGTAAATTGGCCGGCCAGTTCGAGGTGACGGCCACCGACATCAACGAGGCCAATGCCCAGTTCGAAACGGGATCGAACATTCGAAACCTGATCACCTATGCCGTATCGATCACCCTATTGATCGTGGCGGGATTCGGAATTTACAACATACTCAACATGCTTATCTACGAAAAGATGAAGGATATCGCCATCCTTAAGGCCACGGGGTTTTCAGGACGCGATGTGCAGCTGATCTTTATGAGCCAGGCCATGATCATCGGGGCCGTGGGCGGCCTTCTCGGATTGTTCATCGGCTATGTGCTCTCACGTATCATAGACAACGTACGCTTCGAAACGGAGGCCCTGCCCACCATAAGCACCTATCCCATTGACTACAATATCGGCTATTATCTTATCGGAATTGCCTTTGCCCTGCTCTCTACCTTCGTTGCAGGTTGGCTGCCATCGAACAAGGCAAGGCGAATCGATCCCGTACGTATTATCCGCGGCACTTAAATTTTTTGACTATGGACCTTGTTCTGGAAACCAAAAACATCAACAAGCACTTTTACAAACCCAAGGATTTTCATGTGCTAAAGGATATCTCCTTCGGTATCGGGAAAGGGGAATTCGCCTCCATTATGGGAAAATCGGGTTCCGGAAAATCGACCTTGCTCTACATCCTCTCTACCATGGATACGGATTATACGGGCGAGCTTTATTTGAACGGCGAACTGATCACGGGCAAAAGCCACCAAGAACTTTCGCGTATTCGCAACGAACGCATCGGCTTTGTGTTCCAGTTCCATTATTTGTTGTCGGAGTTCAGTGTTTTGGAAAATGTCATGCTACCCGCCAAGAAGCTGGCCAAGAAATCGCATGCCGAAATTGAGCACGATGGCATCGAAAAACTTAAAATGCTGCACATAGAGCACTTGGCCCAACAACGGGCATCGCGGATTTCGGGGGGCGAGAAGCAGCGGGTGGCCATAGCCCGGGCCTTGATCAACGACCCTACGATCCTTATGGGCGACGAACCCACCGGCAATTTGGACAGCCACAACTCCGAAAACGTGTTTTCGATCTTTAAACGCCTAAAGGAAGAACAGGGCCTTTCCCTTTTGGTCGTGACCCACGATGAGGATTTCGCCAAGCGTACCGATAGGACGATCCAAATGGAGGATGGCCGCATTATTGGATAGGCCGGCCTAGCCGATCAATTCAAGGTCTACGATCACGCATTCGCCATAGTCGTCGTAATCGCCCTCTTCTTCCTTGTCTTCCGAGGAATTGTACTCGATCCGGTAAACCACCATAAACTTTTTGCCCACGTACCGGGCATTGTCGAGGTCGTACTTTTTATGGGCCTCGGGCTCCATGCCTTCAAAGGCATAGGAAGAACCTTCTATGTCGACAAAGTAGAAAACATCGCCCGATTGTCCTTCGTAAGTGGCCTCTACGGCCTGCAACTCATCCTGTTTTGGAACCGGAAAAAGGAGGGTCGTGCAGAACATCGCGATCAAGAGCTGTTTCATTTCTTAATTTATTTTTGATGAAGGTAGGTCGGCCGTCCACCAATTGAAATGACAAAGGTCATGCCCTCCTCCCTTTTATGATTTTTATCATTTTCATGGTTCTTGGCATGCCTTACTTTTAGGGTAGCAAGAAAAAAAATAGGTATTATGAACGATACGAAATTTGATAAGGACCTTGAGTTTTTAAAGGATGGCCCATGGGACGAGCTATCCGCACTGACCTCACATTGGAAATCGGACCTTGAGTTTTACAGGGACGACCTTCGCTTTTTGCACCATTTGACGGATAAGTATTTCATGTGGATCACCAAGCAGGAGAACTTGGATATGGTAAAGGAACTGAAGCAAGGCCTGTTCGAGTTGGGTACCATGTGTACCGATCTGCTGGCAAAGGTAAATAAGCACCTCGTTCAATTGGGGCGCTTGGTAGAGAACCCCAACGAGGCCGATGCCGGCATTATCAAAACGGAGCACGAACATCTCGAAGGGGAGATGTCGCAGTTTGTCAAGGCCTTTCGCGACAATCGAAAAGAAGTATTCGCCATAACCGAATATGTGGTCGATAGCGAACAGCTGGCCAGTATCATGGGCAACTAAGGCCATGGGCTCGACGGCCCTGCCTTGAAAATCGAGGGAGGGGTAGGGCGTAGGGCATGACCCTTGTCATTTTACAGCGGCTTTTTTGCGTTTAATTTTAAGCAAAACAAGAACATCATGAAAAAGAATATGGGAAGCACCGATCGTATCGTACGGGCCGTAATAGCCGTAGCCATTGTGCTGCTTTACTTCAATAACGTGGTTACGGGTACCTTGGGCATCGTACTGCTGGTTCTGGCGGCGGTTTTTCTGTTGACCGCTTTTGTCGGATTTTGTCCGCTCTACTTGCCCTTCGGGCTTTCTACCTGTAAAAGGGAGTAGGGCCGGCCTGATTTTTTGGCGGCTAAGGGGAAACCTTTTAAGAAGGGCAGCGTTTCGGGCCCAAGGGGATCAGTGCCCTAATCCGGTCAATCGACATCGCCCTTGGGGTTTTCCTTTTTGTTTTGCTTTTCCAATTTTCGAAAATAGCCCCGGGTCAGGAAATTGTGTTTCAGGGCTTCCATGTTTTCGTTGAAGCGTTCGGCGCCCTGTTCGATATTTGACATGGTTTTGTTCAATTGGTTCACCAAAACGGTATCTTTTGCCAGGTAGTTGATCGCCCCGTCGCCCTCCCTTATCCCGTCGATAACCTCGTTGAGGTTTTGTGTAATCTTTTCTATTGCTATGGATGAGGTTTCCAGGTTTTCGATGATGTTTTTTATCTTTCCTCCAGAAAGGGTGTCACCGAGCAGAACGCCTCCGGCACTTTCCTTAAAATTAATTTGCCCTACCATTTGGTTCAGTTCGCCCATGGTCGCATTTATGCGTGTACTGGCCAATTTAAGGTTGCCTATGGTTTCTTGAAAATCGTTGGCCAGGGTAGTGTCGTTGAGCAATCTGCCCAAGGTGCCCTTGCCCTGGTTCAGGGAACGGGTGATCTTCAGGAGGTCGGCGGTCAACATGGCCGCGTTCTCATTGGTGGTGCTCAGGGTGCTCATCATATCTTGGGCGGCCACTTTGCTGTACGATTGCAATGCATCCCCGGGCCGTACCGTCGTAGAAGGCCCATTTCCCGGAACGATGTTCACGAGCATGCTACCTACCAGTCCGTCCGACCCAATGGCCGCCACGGCGTTTTTTTTGATGTGTTCCTGCATTTTGTCATCGATGACCATATGTACCCGAATGGTGGTATCGTCGATTATTTCGATATCGCTGACCGTGCCTACGTGTATTCCCGAGAACCGGACGTTGTTACCGACCTGTAGGCCGTTTACGTTTTTAAAGTCGGCGGTAATGTCGAAGGTCTTTCCGAACATGTTCTGCCGATTGCCTATGAGGTACGTGGCCAAGAGGAGCAATGCGGTGCCTATCACCACAAAAATTCCCAGTCGCAAGTTTTCTAAGGTTGTTTTTGCCATGTCGTTATTTTTTAAAAAATGCCTCGACCTTGGGGTCGGTGGATTGGGATAGTTCCGTATAGCTTCCTTCGGCGTAATTAATGCCATCGACCAAAAGGACCATGCGGTCTGCGATTACCCGGGCGCAGTCAACGTCGTGGGTGATGATCAGCGACGAGGTGTTGTATTTGATCTGGATGTTGCGCATCAGTTCGATGATCTCTTTGGCGGTGATGGGATCCAATCCGCTGGTAGGCTCGTCGTAGAGAATGATCTTGGGTTTTAGAATGAGGGTACGCGCCAGGGCGATCCGCCTTTTCATCCCTCCCGAAAGTTCGGCGGGCATTAGGTCGATGGTACGGCCCAGTCCGACGTTTTCCAGGGCCTCCATGACCAGGGCGGTGGTATCGCTTGGGGTTCCCAGTTTTTCCTTGTGCCGGCGGAGGGGAAACTCGAGGTTCTCGCGTACCGTCATGGAATCGTACAGGGCACTTCCCTGAAAAAGAAAACCGATATCGGAGCGAAGCTCGTCGAGGGTATGCCGGTCGAGGGTCGCTATTTCCTTTCCCATGACCTCGATATATCCGCTATCGGGAAGCATGAGTCCGACCAGGCATTTGATCATCACCGATTTGCCGGAGCCCGATTTGCCCATGACCACTAGGTTTTCCCCTTCGTACAGGTCCATGTCAAAGCCGTTAAGGACATGGTTGTCGCCAAAGCTTTTGCGGACATCGCGGATACGTATGACGGCCTTCCGTTCTAGCGGACGGTCGGCTACCCCTTCCTGGTCTTTGTGCTTATATGTTGTAGGATCGTCCGTCATAGTTCATAAAAGATATCGGATACGAATACGGCTATAAAATCGACGACGAAAACCAACAGGGAGGCCATTACTACGGCCGTATTGGCCGCTATGCCTACGCCGGCCGTTCCTTTTTTACTGTAATAGCCCTTAAAACAGCCGACCAGGCCGATCACGAAGCCGAAGAAGAACGACTTGACCGTTGCGGGGATGATATCACCAAAACCCAAGGCGTCAAAGACCGTGTTGAAGTAGAGTTGAAAGGACACATCGCCTTTCAGGTTCTCTACCACGGCCGAACCGTAGAGGGCGATCAAATCGCCGAAGACGATCAACAGGGGCAGCATCAGCGTTGTGGCGACGATGCGGGTAACGACGAGGTACTTAAACGGGTTGGTTCCGGAGACCTCCATGGCGTCGATCTGTTCGGTGACCCGCATAGACCCCAGTTCGGCACCTATGCCCGAGGCGATGCGCCCGGCACAGATCAGTGCGGTTATGACAGGGCCGATTTCCCTGACAATCGAAATACCGGTCATGTTGGGCATCCACGAGACGGCCCCGAATTGGACCAAGGTCGGGCGTGTCTGTAGGGTCATCACCAAGCCGATGATAAACCCCGTGACCCCGACCAGTACCAACGAACGGTTGCCCATCTGGTAGCATTGCCGCAGCAGCTCGCGAAATTCGAAGGGCGGCGAAAACACTTCCCTGAAAAAACGACCGGCGAAATAGGAGAGCTCCCCGATCTGGACGAAAAAATGTTTGGCGCGCCCTACCAGGCTCGACCCTACGCGTTTCGTAATGGATATTTCGGACATAATCAAATATAAACCGCCGGGGTTCGTTTTAAAATGACCAATATCATACCGAAGGCATGATGCTTGTCATTTGAAGGCTATGGGGCGTGCCCTATTTTTATTGTAAATACCATCGAGTCATATGATGCAGAATGAATTGAAAACCTACCTCGCTCCCGGACGCAGGGTGTGGACCTTATTGGGAAGGGCATGTTGGGGCCTATGCCTTTTTGGCTTGCTTTTGGCCTCTTGCCATTCCCGACGGTCGCCCATTGTGGAAAAGAAGAAGCCCGAGATAAAGGCCTCCTGGCCCGAGGCACCGGTAAAAAAACAGCCGAAAACGGTGCAAGTCCCCAAGGATGTCCGTGTCGGGGAGTACTTTACCTATATCGATTCTTTGGTAAAGGCCCATGATACCTTGGTGCCTTACGGCCTATCGGAGCATCTATTGGTGCGAAACAACCCTTGGATCATCGATACCTTGGCCAATACCGACTACTACCGGATGATGGCCCGCGACTCCTTTGTGTACGACCAGCGGCAAATGATCGTCTTGCCCGAGGGGAGTACCCTTGTCTTCCCCGATTCGTTAAAGGCCCTGAAACTATTGGACGCCTTTGCGAAAACCAAGATCGATGTGAACATTCCCGAGTTTACCTTGCGCATCTTTCAAGATTCGACGCTTTTGTACCGCATGCCCGTAAGGGTAGGACAGGATCGGCAACGCTACCTGAAGATGGGCGACCGGGTCACCGACCTGCGCACCAAGACCGGTAAGGGCACGATCGTAAGGCACGCCAAAGACCCCGATTTCTACAATCCCGTCAACGGAAAGCGCTTTTACGTGACCAATAGGGACGACGGCAGAAAAACGCTAATGCCCCAAATACCGTGGATCGAGACGGAAGTCAATGGAATTAGGAACGGTCAGATGATCCATCCGACCACAAATCCGAAATCCCTTGGCAGGGCCTATTCCAACGGTTGTATAGGTACCAGTGAAGCCGATGCATGGATCATCTACTATCATGCCCCCTTGGGCACGAAGCTGGAGATACGCTACGATTTGGAAACCACCGACCAAGACGGGAACCCTGTCTTGCTCGATGATATCTATGGAATGGCCGATTAAAAGCTTAGGGTAGGGGCTTACATCAACAAGGCTCGTACCTCCCCAAAACCGAAAGGGCATTTTATAAGGCGGCAACTTACTATATCAATTGTTTCTCTACTGCCACTTTGATCAGGGAGGCCGCGTTGGAAACCTCCAATTTCTGCATAAGGTTTCGCCGGTGTGTCTCTACCGTAAGGGGACTGATAAACAGTTCTTCGGCACCATAATAAGGCAATGGGGCTTTGACCACATCATCACCAAAAAGGGAATCCCCGCGGCCGGTGCAGACTTCGGGCTCATTGCAGTAGCATACAATCTTAAAAGACTTATCAAATTAGGCTGGATGCCCGAAATCAGGAAAAATCACCGAACGAACATCTTAAAAACGTCCCTTCCAACCGTTAAAAGGCTGAAAGATGGTGTCTTGGCCCATATATACGCATTTATGAAAATACTCCCATCTTTCAGGCCCATATCCCGTATATCCCAAATTGTGTAAATTTATTCAAAATCAAAGGCGGTTTTGAGACGGACTGCCGTTGTGCCTAATTAAAAAAAACAAATATTGGATAAAATTATTATTGATTTGATATTTAATATTCTGCAAAGCGTAGCGATTATTATTGCTTCGTCCGTCGCTATTTATGGAATCAATTCTTGGAGAAGAGAGGCTAAATGGAAAAGACAGTATGAACTTGCCGAAGAAATTCTCGCAAGTATGTATGAGGCGCATCACGCAATTAGAATAATTAGAAGTCCAATTGGTTTTTCAAATGAAGGCTTGAGTCGTACTAAAAGTGATAACGAGACACCACAACAAACAGAGGTTTATAATCAAGCTTATGTAGCTAGAGAAAGATTCGAACGGAATAAAAAGCCACTTGAGAAACTTCATTCACTGAAATATAGATTCATTGCACTTTATGGAAAGGAATACGAACAACATTTTGATAAATTTTCTCAAACTGTACACAAAATATTTTTTGCATCAGACCAAATTGCGAGAGTAAAACTTGGAGAATATGGTAACGACCAAAAATTAATAGGTGATATAATGAAAGAAAGTAGAGCAGATTTATATGGTTCAATAAAATATGATGACAAAATCGAAAAAGAATTGTCTGTCGCCATTGATGCAATTGAATCAAAATGTAGAAATATTATTGGAAAAAATAACTAGGCACAACAATGGTAACCGTTGCACAACCCCTCATCAGGAATAAATTCGTTTTTTTTTGAAGTATTAGAAATAACTAAAACCCAACATATCAGTTAATTATGTTTTTAAAAAATGCCCTAACAAGTACGTGTTGATGGAATTCGTAGTTGCGCAACAAGCACACGGTGTATAATTAATTGCGGTCGGAATTTCCACTTGGAATTTCCTGC
>NZ_FQYU01000011.1 GCF_900141855.1 Pseudozobellia thermophila | reverse complement strand
CCCCCCTATTGCGCTAGACTTTCTAGCGTGCCCGCCCGCACCGAGCGGTACGTTCGGGCGGGGCTACCAATTCCACCACGCCTGCATTTCAATTATCAATTCGGGATGCAAATATAAAGCAATTTTTGAAATCTCTAAATTTTAAAACTACTAAAACGTTCTTTTTTGTAATTTTAAAAACTACCCTAATTTCGTATCATGCAAAATATACAGGAATACCTGGCCCAAAACAAGGGCCGCTTTTTAGACGAACTTATCGATTTACTCAAAATTCCGTCGATAAGCGCCGATACGGCATTCTCCCAAGACGTTCTCGACACCTCCGAAGCGGTAAGGACCGCCCTGGAAAATGCAGGCTGCGATACGGTCGAGATTTGCGAAACCGATGGCTACCCCATTGTCTATGGCGAAAAGATCATCGACCCCGATCTGCCGACCGTCTTGGTATACGGGCACTACGACGTGCAACCCCCCGATCCGGTGGACCTCTGGAACTCCCCGCCCTTCGAGCCCGTGATCAAGGAAACGCCCACACACCCCGAAGGGGCCATCTACGCCCGCGGGGCCTGCGACGACAAGGGTCAAATGTACATGCATGTAAAGGCCTTCGAGTTTATGGTCAAGACCGACCAATTGCCTTGCAACGTCAAGTTTATGATCGAGGGCGAGGAAGAAGTGGGCAGTAGAAACCTAGGGACCTTCGTTGCCGCCAACAAGGAAAAACTCGCCAACGACGTCATCCTGATTTCCGATACCGGCATGATCGCCAACGACGTACCTTCCATAACCACGGGCCTGCGAGGCCTCAGCTACGTCGAAGTGGAGGTCACCGGACCCAATCGCGATCTACATTCCGGACTCTATGGCGGGGCCGTGGCCAACCCCATCAACGTACTGGCCCAAATGATCGCGTCGCTTCACGATGAAAACAACCACATTACCATACCCGGCTTTTACGACAAGGTAGAAGACCTATCGGAACAAGAACGGTCCGAAATGGCAAAGGCCCCCTTTAGCCTCGAGAATTATAAAAACACCCTCGAAATAGATGACGTCTACGGCGAAAAAGGGTATTCGACCAACGAGAGAAACTCCATTCGCCCCACTTTGGACGTAAACGGTATCTGGGGCGGCTATACTGGCGAAGGGGCCAAGACCGTAATCCCCAGTAAGGCCTTTGCCAAAATATCGATGCGTCTGGTGCCCCACCAAGATTGGGAAGAAATCACCCAGCTCTTTAAAGATCATTTTGAGCGTATCGCCCCAAAAAGCGTAAAGGTAAAGGTTACCCCCCATCACGGCGGGCAGGGCTATGTTACCCCGATCGACAACGTGGCCTACCGCGCGGCGGCCAAGGCCTACGAGACCACCTTTGGAAAAACCCCGGTACCCCAACGTAGCGGGGGCAGTATACCCATCGTCGCCCTATTCGAAAAGGAACTGAAAAGCAAGACCATACTGATGGGCTTCGGACTCGATAGCGACGCCATACACTCGCCCAACGAACACTTCGGGGTGTGGAACTACTTTAAGGGAATCGAGACCATTCCCTATTTTTACCGGTATTTCACCGATATGAAGGCATAAAAAAAGTAAAAAAAGGGAGTCGATGCAAAATGACTCCCTTTTAACTCAGGTTTTCTTGACGTACTTGGTAATGATCACGATCTGTTGGCCGTCTACCTTGCCCTCGATATACTCCGCATTCTCGCGGTCCAGCGAAATACGCCGTACCGCCGTACCCTGCTTGGCCACCATGCTCGAGCCTTTTACCTTTAAGTCTTTAATGAGCACCACGTTATCGCCGTTCTCCAAAATGGCGCCATTGGCATCGCGGTGAACGATTTTTTCGCTCTCCGAAAGACCTTCTCCCGTGGCCTTCGCCCACTCCAAGGCCTCATCTTCCAAATACATCATATCGAGCAGGTCTTTGGG
Organism: Pseudozobellia thermophila; assembly: GCF_900141855.1. GTDB lineage: Bacteria > Bacteroidota > Bacteroidia > Flavobacteriales > Flavobacteriaceae > Pseudozobellia > Pseudozobellia thermophila. The sequence goes on along the minus strand of NZ_FQYU01000011.1, from coordinate 112,849 downwards.
CCAGCCCTCGTCCTTTAAACGCGAAAGCATCCGCCAGGCGACCACCTTTACGGCATCGTGCTCGCTCCACATACTATCGTTAAGGCACCTCCAATGGTTGGGATCCATCGTATCGGCATTTTCGATTTGACCGATACAGGTACCACAGGCCAAAATGCTGCCGTCCACACCACCGGTAGAGATCGGCGGCACCTCGTAAACCTTCAATTCGTCCGTGGCACCACATAGTTCACAGGCATTGCCACTTCTATTCTGTAACTCTTCAAGTACACTCATAATTCTTAAATAAGGCCCAAATTTAAAATTTTCGATCAGAAAAGGCCGTTCGCGGCCCGACTTTTATACAGCAATTCCTATGTCGGGCGTTCCCTCGTCGTGAACGAGGTCGGGCTATCCGTTGCAAGTCCGCTTCGCCTCAGGGCGAATGCGGGCTTTTCCCTCCTATCCCTAACGCGATCACGCCCCATATGCAAATAAAACATTCTACATTTGTAGAATTAAAATATTTGTTCTATGTTTGTAGAACAAAAAGAAAGCCAAGATGAAACTATCAAAAGCGGAAGAAGAACTGATGAACCTTTTGTGGAAGCAAAAAAAGGCCTTTATGAAAGACCTTCTCGATGCCTATCCCGAACCCAAACCGGCCATCACCACCATAGCTACCCTTCTTCGGCGCATGACAGACAAGGGCTTTGTGGCCTATACCCATGTGGGGCGCTCGCGCGAATACTACCCGCTGGTCAAAAAGAAGGACTATTTTTCAAAGCACGTCAACGGACTCATCAAAGACTTTTTCAACAACAGTCCCGGCCAGTTCGCCTCCTTCTTTACCCAAGAGACCGACCTCACCCGCGAAGAGCTCGAAGAGCTGAGAAAACTTATAGACAACGAAATCAAAAAACGATAGCCATGTGGGTATTCCTTCTTAAATCGACCGCTTGTTTGGCCATCTTTATGGCCTTCTACAAGCTTTTGCTCGAAAACGAGCCGATGCACGGTTTTAAGCGCGTCTACCTCATTGGCGCATTGTTGCTTTCCCTTGTAATTCCTTCGATCGTTTTCGTAGAATATATCGAGGTCGCCCCGCCCGTCGTCCAGGTCGAGAACCTTGAAACGCCCCCGCAGCAAATGGTCGTCGCCACGGCCGACGAACCTGCCGACCTTGACGGAACCTATATCCTTGCCTTTGTCTATCTATTGGGCCTGTCGGTGCTTCTCTTTCGGTTTTCAAAGAACTTAAGGCGAATCGTTATCGACATCCGCAACAACCCAAAACTGAGGGTGCATTCCCTGGTCAAGGTATTGCTTCCCAACGGTACGGTGCCCCACACCTTTTTCAACTACATATTTTTGAACAAACGCAAGTTCGAATCGAGCGAGATTCCCGAAGAGGTGCTGCTTCACGAGGCCGCCCATGCCAAACAGAAACACAGCCTCGACATCCTGTTCGTAGAACTGGCACAAATTCTCTTTTGGTTCAACCCCTTGGTCTACGTCTTAAAAAATTGGATCAAGCTGAACCACGAATTTTTGGCCGACCAGGCCGTCATAAAATCAGGTACCCCGACCCATCAATACCAAAATACACTTTTGGCGTTTGCCTCATCAACAAACCCTAAAGATAATCAGTCGAGTTTGGCCAATGCCATCAATTATTCATCAATCAAAAAACGTTTTACAGTCATGAAAAAAAGCACCTCCCAAAAGTCGGTGATCTTAAGAAGCTTTGCCGCCTTGCCCTTGATCGCCATGCTCATACTGGGCTTTAGCGAACAGGTTACCCTGCCCAAAGAGCCAGCACCCCTGCAAATTACCCAAAACGGGGCCACTGATGGCGAACTGGAACGGTACGACAAACTGGCCCGTAAGTACAACGCCCAACCTGTTGAGAAGCGGCTTATACCGCTAAAAGACCTAAAGGTACTCGAAACCCTGTACCGAAAAATGTCGGAAAGCCAGAAAGAAAATGCCCGGCCCTTTCCGGAATGCCACCTGCAAAAAACCGTTCAGGAAATTGAGATCGGCGTCAATAAAAACGGCCTCCTACTGATCGACGCACAGCTACTGGAAGTCGACGAACTTCCCGAATACCTCAAGCAACTCAATACCCCAAAAACCTACGAGGAAAGGGAGAAAAAACTAAGGGTACTCATCACCGCCGACGCCAAGGCCCCGCAGGAGGTCTTGGAAAAAATCGATGCCATAGTATCGGAATTCGGCGCCGCGATGGTAAACATTATCGAACACAAGGCCTATCCCCAACAAGCCTCACTAACGCCGAAGGAATTTAAGGAGTACAATAAACTGGCAGGCAAGTACAACGCGATGATCGCCAAGGGCAAAAACCTACGCATACGCCAATCGGATGTAGAACGCATGCAATACCTCTACGAAGGTATGGACGCCGAGCAACGAAAAAACGCGGAACCTTTCCCCGAACTGCCCGAACCCCCGGCCCCGCCCGTACCGCCTACGCCGCCCGAAGAAGCGATCGAATTGGAGGAAGATATGGACTTTACCATAGCCATCGATGAAAAGGCGGTAGCGGACATCGTCGAACACCAGGAAATTTACGATGCCGTAGGGTCGGTTCCCGTCCATAAGATCATCGTAAGCACGAAAAACAAAGACCACGTTATAGAGCTAAGTCCATCGACCAAGGCAGCGATCAAGAAGAAAATACTTGTGATGGCCCCGCCCCTAACGGCCGAAGAAGCCACTGAAATTGCCGAAGACATCGAATACTCCATAACCATCGACGAGAAGGCCGTTGAAGAACTCATAGAGGCAAAGGAAATTTACGACGAGGTACAAGTGGTAGAACACATCGATCGCCCCCATGGCGAAGCCGTAGTCGTCCGCAAAAGTTTTACCGTGAAACCGGTAAGTCCGCCCCAGCCCAAATCCCCCGTCGAACATGTAAGGGAGATGGCGCAAAAAAATGCCCTGTTCTACTATAAAGGCAAGAAAATCAGTTCGAAAAAGGCCATCGAGATTCTTGAAAAGAGCAAGAGCGTCAACATCGATTCCCGAAGCACCAAGGGTAAGAGGCCCGTCGTAAAACTATCGACCGAACCCATTGAGATCGACGACTGAGCCGAACAAACAATACGTTAAAGCCTTCATTTAGAAGGCTTTTTTTGTAACAAATTGTTGAATTTACCGTTCTAACAGTCTATATGGATCATCATCAATCAAAACCAGAACACTATGTTACAACGTTTCTTTATCCTCTGCTCGGGGGCCGATACCGCTATTCTTGATACGTGCTCCGAAGGCGAACAAAACAAATTCGCCGGTATCGGCGCCACGGTCTTCTTTACCGCCCTAATGGCCTTCATCGCCAGCAGTTATGCGCTTTATACGGTTTTCGACAATATGTACTCAGCCCTTCCCTTCGGACTCATTTGGGGCCTTTTGATCTTTAATCTCGATCGTTTTATCGTCTCCACCCTAAAAAAACGAAACCGCTGGGGCAAGGAACTACTACAGGCCGTACCCCGGATTCTATTGGCCCTAATCATCGCCATCGTTATTTCAAAACCCTTGGAGTTGAAAATCTTTGAAAAAGAGATCGACCAGGTCTTGCTGGAGGAAAAAAACGGGATGACCTTGGCCAACAAACAACAGCTGGCCCAACAATATACCCCGGTCATTGAAAAACTAAACCAAGACATCAACGACCTAAAGCAGGAAATCGCCATAAAGGAAGCCGAGACCAACGCCCTATACGATACCTATATTTCAGAGGCGGAGGGCACGGCCGGAACCGGCCTACTGGGCAAGGGTCCCGTATATGCCGAAAAACGCGACAAGCACGATGCGTCCCTTGCAGAATTAAGGCAGCTAAAGGAAGGCAACGCAGAAAAAATAGCGGTCATAGAAAGCCAGATCGCCGCATTGAACACCGAGTATGCAGAAACCGTAAAGAACACCCAACCGATCATCGATGGCTTTGACGGGCTCATGGCCCGCATCAACGCCCTCGAAAAACTCCCTTGGTTACCTTCGTTCTTTATATTTCTATTGTTCCTCGCTATCGAAACCTCCCCGATCATCGCCAAATTATTGGCCCCAAAGGGCGAATACGACCTAAAACTGGAAGATAAGGAAAGTAGCCTCCGTACTTGGGTAAGCCAAAAGGTACACCAACGGGAAAAGATATGGGCTACCGATACCGAACTGAACAACCGGATATATAGCGATATTACCGAAGAGGAAGCCGTATATGCCTATAAAAAACAAAAGGCCGAGGAGCTTTTGAAACTTCAGGCAGATGCCTTTCAAAAAGGACAGTTGGAGGGACTTTAAACAGGTTTAAACCGTATCCAAAAAACGGGTGACGGTCTTTAGCAATACCTTAAAATCGGGATCGAGACTAGTATCACCCACTTCCAGCCGTTCTTTATGGGCCTCGGCAAAGTCAAAACCCTTTTTCATGCCCAGCACACTGAACTTGTACTTCAGCTTATGGACGATCTCGGCCGCCGCCCTGGGCTCATCGATTTTGATATGGTATAGATACTTACCCAAATCCCATCTGAATTCAGTTTTCATGATGGCCACAAACTTTTGTTTAAACTCAAAATCCTGTGTGCCTACCAGATCAACTACATAATCTAGATTAGGTACTTCCCGTAAATATTCTTCCTGTACATCCATAATTAGAGCACGCATTTAAGAGCATACACCGTTTAAACAAAATCCATCTTAGATTTTAAAGGTAAGAATTATACTACCTTTTCCTAAGGTTTTGTTGTGAAAACGGAAATTTAAGTAGGCAGCAGGGAATTAAACGTGGTTTCTCCCTGTAGAGGTAAATAACGATGGGCGCAATACAATAGTATTTACTTTAAAATTTTTTTGGGGAAAGGCCGTTTTATCGAGGTTTGGCACCCTGTACCGCGTAATTTTGTCCTTCCATCCCTTTTGGACAACTTCAAAGACAGGGACGTTGGGATCAATTTCCCCAAATACGCTTCCATAGGGCCGCCATCAATCTTTTGGCATCGTCCTTCCTTCGGGGAAGTTTGACCACCTCCACATCACCGTCCGGTCTTGGTTTCAAAAGATAGCTAAAGGCAAATTGGGTTTCCCCCGGGTCGAGGCTGACCAATCCGAAGCGCAGGTCGTTAAAAAGGAGTCCTTCGTCCGATCTTCCGATGGCGTACCAGCCGTCGGTAATGCCGATCAAGCGCCTAACCCGGCCGTTGGCTGCCAAATCTCCCAAATCTTGATGGTTCTTCGGATAGCTTTCGAAGCTTATTCCCCTTGAATCGAAAAAGGAGTAATTGCCCATCAGATAGGCATCGCCCACATCTATGTTGGCCATCCACAACACACCGTTGAAGGGCGACGGACGGGTGTCCATTTTTACATACGGTATATTCTGCGCCTCGAGGGCCTGGTCGAATTTGTAATAGGCCACCCCCTTCAAGATCAGGGTCAGCACCAGGTACGAAGTACTGACCACAAGCCCCAGCCCATTCCATTTTCTTCGCTTGGGCGAGGTTCGGTCTTCCCTCATGGCCAAAATCAGAAAGACCAGAAACGGAAGGGTATACAGCGGGTCTATGACAAAGATGCTCTGAAAGGCCAGGCGTAGGTCAAAGGGCCAGAACAAGCGCGTTCCCCAAGTCGTGAAGGCGTCGAGCACCGGGTGGGTGACCATGCCCCAGAACATCAGCCACGACCAGTCTTTAAAACCTGCCGGTCCCCGGCTTTCGATTTTGGAGACCAATGCCCCGAACAAGGGGGCGAACACCACGGAGAAGAAGATGGAATGCGTAAACCCCCGGTGCAATTCGGTTGCCGTAACGGTATCGAAAAAGTAGTTGGCGAGCACATCCAAATCGGGAATGGTACCGGCGATAGCCCCGTAAAGCATGGCTTTATTGCCTACCTTTTTCCCCAGTACCGCCTCCCCGACGGCGGCCCCCAAAACGATCTGGGTCAATGAATCCATGTGCTACAATATTCGGTGTTTCTATTTTTTTAACTGCCTATGGCTAATCAACGATTTCCATTTTCCTCAATAAGAACGAGGCGTTCATATTTTTACAGACGCCGTCTTTAAACTTATAGTCGAAATGCAGCTCGTTGTCAATAATTTCCGCGTCAAAATAATGGTTCTCCACTTGCGGCAGTTCATCGGCCACCTCGCAAAGACTTAGGTCGTGGGTGGCAATAATGCCCGTTGACCTTGATCGGACAAGGCGTTCGACGAACTTTCGGCTGCCCTTGGCCTTATCAATGCTGTTCGTTCCCTTTAAGATCTCATCAAGTACAATAAAATAGCGGTCCTTTTGAATTTCATCGACGATAAACTTCAGCCGTTTCAGTTCGGAAAAGAAATACGATTCGTCATCGGTCAGCGAATCGGTGGTACGCATACTGGTAATCAGCTTGATCGGCGAATACCTTACCTCCTTTGCACATACGGGCAATCCCAAGTTGGCCATCACGATTTCCAGTGAAACGGTGCGCAAAAAAGTGCTTTTGCCCGCCATATTGGCCCCTGTAACAATAAAAAACTGCTGCTTGTCTATGGTAAAGTCGTTCAAGACACTCTGTTCGGGGTCCAAAAGCGGGTGTCCGGTACCTATCGATTCCAAAACCCGGTCGCCGTTCGCGATCTTGGGAAAACTGTACGAAGGGTGGTTGAACGCAAAGTTGCCCAAACTGTTGTACGCATCGAAAAAGGCCACGGTGTCGAACCATTTTTCGGTATAGGTCCCGTACTTCCCGATCCAATCCTCAACCTGATAGCAATGGCTTACCGTTCTGAGAAAGAATCCGTTCGCAAAAATGGAATAGACCAGGTTGCCCACCTTGTCCAAATTGTACAACAGCTTCGAAAAACGCTCCGTAACCTCCGAAACCTTGAATTTCTCCGAGGTAATGTTGGTCTTTTCGTTTTGCAACATCCTGGCCTCGAACTCTTGGTCCTCTATGAGTACCATCAACTTGTGGTATTGCTGAAAAACACTTTGGGCATTTGCCGTGTGCTCCATCAAGAACATTGTTTTTTTCAGGTAGGCCCCCGTTATGCCCATTCCTACCACCCACCAGGTTATCAAAAGGGCCTCGGGTACGACATCCATAAAATAAAGTACCAACCAGCACAGGGTGAGCGCCGAGAAGACATAGGGAATCACTTTCATGACCCCCGGAACGAAGCGCTGGTAACCCTTTAACCAATCTGAAATGCCTTGGGTGGTCGCCCCTGTTTTCGCCAATGAGGCGATGGCCGAAAACCTTTGCCGCCATTCCGGATTTTGAGCCAGTTCCTTTATGGCCTCTTGCTTTAATTCGATTCCATCGATGCCATTTTCAGTAAGCAAACGGGCAAAAATTTCAGAGCCTTGCTTAAGGGCCGTTCGGTTGGCATACTGATAAAACGAGCCCCTGCCGAAGAGGTCGATGTCTTGGCTATAATAATGCAAGGGGTCCTTGAATTCGGATCCGTCGGGCAAATCGTGAAAATCGCGCCGGAGTACCCGTAGTTCGGTTGTATTGATATCTATGAGCGCTGTCAACAGGTCGCGCCGGTACTGCAGGCGCGAATGTCTTGTCACCAAAAAAAGAAACAAGGCGATTGCAGGCAAGAGCAGGGCCAACATCCATTTTCCTTGGGGATAGGCAAGGTAGAGTCCGCCGATTGCCCCGCAAAAAACGAGCAATCGAAGCATGCTCGAGGCGTAAAGACGCTTTTTGGCAACAGACAGTTCACTCTCGTACCTTTCGATTTCAGCGGTGTAAAAGGAAATCAATTCTTGCATTATGGGCCTCGATTTTTGATGGCGCATAAAGATACACCTTCTCTACCAGTTGAACGAAAGCCTTTGCCCCACCCTAATCGAGACCCTCGTACTCCGCCCTTAGTTTTTTGGTGAACTTGGCCACGACGAGGTCATAGGAATGGTCGATAAGCTCGGCCACCAAGTTCGATGGAACCTTGTGGAGTATGATCGTATTCCAATGTGCCTTGTTCATATGGTATCCGGCGATAATCGCCCCATCGTAGCTTTCGCGCAGGGCAAGGGCACGTTCGGGTGCACACTTTAAATTTACCTGTTGCGGGAGCCTTTCTAGTCCCGTAAGGGCGAACACCTTGCCCATTACCTTGAACACAAGGGTGTCGGGACCAAAAGGCAGTTCTTCGGTAACGCCCTTTTTGGCCAAACAGTAATCGCGAAACGCTTCGATGTCCATATCCTACGATTTTTTCTCTATTGGGGCCAAGGCCGCCAATGCCTTTACCATTTGACCGTTTCCCTTATCATCGCCGGCAGGGTTGCAATCACCCCGCCACCCTTGCCCGCAACCCGGTTAATCCTGTATCGTCATCGAATCGTAGACGATGACCTTCGACCATAATTTTTCCGATTCCTCCACAAAAAGTTTATGCGGCGGCTCGTCTTGATAGTTTTGCTGGGCTTCCGCCGATTCGAAGGTTACGATCAAAGAGTAGGTAAACGAGCCATCTACCACATCGCGGCTTGCCTTAGGCGGCTTGCCGATAAATTTGGTCTTGGCATAGGCCGAATTGTCCAAAAACTTTTGAAGTGATGTTTCGAAGGCCTTACGGTCTTCTTGACTGTCCGGGTTTTTTAACCAGAAATAAACCGTGTGTGCAAAGTTAGGGTCAAATTCTCTCATTTCAGTTGTTGTTTGGCCATAAGAAGTTATGGCTATCATTAAAAATACAATAGTGGTCGTCAATTTTTTCATGGTTCCGTAGATGCTTCTTTTTCAATTAATTCTTTCTGTTTTTCTGAAATCTTCAGACTCGAATAATCCAATTTCCAACCTATGGTCTCCACAATTTTTTCAATGAGGAGCACGGCCTGAACGGCTTCCTTTTTAGCCGTTTCCATTAGTCCGCTTTCCGGAATTTTTTCCCGAATGTGCTGTTTGGCCTCCTTGTTCAACAAAGTAAGGTCGTCGGGGGAGAAGAAATTGAACATCCCGCTCTGTATGTCGTAAAATTGGATATCGGGCTCTATGGAAAGTATCTCGGGCTCGGGGAAGTTGGTCATGACAATTCGCTTGTTTTCATTGTCGGCGTGCATCCCTATCTTTTTGAGGTCGTAGCCGATCTGTGCCTTGGCATTGATTACGATAAGGGCCTTTTTCTTGCTCGTCACCAAACTCATGAACCGTTCCTTTTTATTCTCGTAGCGGTAAATCTCGGCAAAATCACCTTCCACGGAGACCAGTTTACAGACCGTACGTATTTTGTCGAGCAGTACCTCCGACTGGTGTTCGGTAACCTCCTTGCTCTTCTTGTTCCGAAAAAAGGAGAACACCCAGTACATGAGAATGGCCCCAAGGACGAGACCCAAAAAAGAATCGAAAATCGTATCCATTTTATTTTCCTATTTCACCCAAATGGGTAAACTTAAAGCCTTTGTCATACTTTAGCCCATAACCGAACATACGGTCCATGGCCGAATGCGAAAATAAGATAATCCCGACCAACTGCCATTCCGGTCGCGAAAAATAACTTGCCAAAACATAAATTGCAATGGCTATGGCCTTATGGTGAAAGAGATTATAGACCAAGGCCCCTATCCTATTTCCAAAAAGATAACCGACCATTCCTATGTCCGGAGCCAACAAAAGTGCCAAAAACCACCACCATGCGTACGGCAGCATGGCAAAAAGGTAAATGCCCAGGCCGAACATGGCCAACTCTTCCAACTTTAAACTGTTCTTCATACCCATTAAATTATCAGGTTACCCTTTTATGGCTCTATTTTGTAAAGTACGGGGCGACTGGGACTGGCGTCGTTTTCGAAGGCGGCGACCTGAAGGTTCAGAAAATAGAATCCGTCCTCGATCCCGTCAGGCACGTAAACAAACTCCGTTATCGTTGCATTTTTACGCAACTGTCCGTTAAAGTCCCAAAAGGTCTTATGGGCGCTCAATGCCCCACCGTCCTTTTCCTTATCTATCGATGGAAGGTCTACCAGTAAATGGCGCACTCCCTTTTCCAGCAAGAGCTCCACGGCTTCCGGCAATACATAAGGCGGATTGGTATGCGAATAGTGCTTTGACAACTTATCGCGCCCATTGGGTGCGGTTCGGATAATAAGGGCCTCAATGGCCGCGCTTTGCATGGCGTGGTCCAAAACATGCCTTGAAACCACCCAATCATCTTCCCGAAGTTCGGGAACCACCGTTACCAGTTCGGCCCGAAAAAAGTACCTGTCCAGGTTCTGGTTGACCGAATGAAACTCTTCGGTAATATGCCCGACACACTCGGTATGGGTACCGTGCGCATGCGGATTGAACCAAATATCGTTGAAATTGGTGGAGCCGCCCTCGGCAACCCTGCCCACAAAATCGCCGTCCCTATGGGGTTCGATTTTTGGATGGCCTAGGTACCAGGCGTTCACGTTTTGGGCATTGCCCCTTAAAGGAATCGAAATATCAAGGGGCTTCGCCAAGTCTATCGTATATTTTTTTTTGTCGAGTTCTATGGATGCTTTCATAATTTTCGTCCTGGTTTTAGAATTAAGACTACGATAAATTAACCATAAATAAATCGGCTGCTATGCCATCGGCCAAAAATTTTCCCTTTTTGGTGGTCAAGAGAACATCCCCCTTAAAATAAAGCAAATTTTCCCCAACATGCTTTTCCGCTTGGCGAAGGGCGTAATTTCTATACCTTTCCCCGAAATCCGAAGCTATTCTCTCCATCGATACGCCCCAAATGGTCCGCAGCCCTGTCATTACGTACTCGTTGTAGCGGTCCGTTACCGAAAGGGTCTCCGTTTCCATGGGAAGCTCCCCCGAGCCAATGGCCTTGATGTATTTTGGGTTGTTGCTGATGTTCCAAGCCCTGCGAACACCGTCAAAGGAATGCGCCGACGGACCGATACCCAGGTACTTTTTTTGCTGCCAATAGGCCGTATTGTTTTTTGAAAAGTATCCGGGTTTCCCAAAATTCGACAGCTCATAATGTTCAAAACCGGCGGCTTGCAAGGTGTCGACCAACAGATGAAAATGGGCCTGTGCCGCCTCGTCGTCCACATTCTTTACGATTCCCCTTTCAATAAAATTGGCCAGGGCGGTACGGGGCTCTACCGTTAGGGCGTAGCTCGAAATATGCGGAACACCAAAGGAAAGGGCTTTGTCTATATTATGCTTCCAGCGCTCATTGGTCATATCCGGAACGCCGTAGATCAAATCGATGGAAATATTATCGAAATAGGCGGTCGCTTCCCTAATGCAATTCTCCGCTTCACTGGCATTATGCGCCCGGTTCATCAGTTTTAAATCCTCTTCAAAGAAGGACTGTATTCCAATACTCAAGCGGTTGACAGGACTCTTGGAAAGGGCCTTTATCTTCTCGGTGGACAAATCGTCGGGGTTGGCCTCCAAGGTAATCTCGGGCGCCTCCGCAACCTTATAATCGGCGTAAACCGCATCGATTATCGACCGTATCTCGTGCAGCTCCAGAACGCTGGGCGTACCCCCGCCCAAATAAATGGTCTCGACCACCTCGCCCTTAAACTCATCCTTACGCAAGAGCAGTTCTTTCCGCAAAGCCGCAACCATGGCTTCTTTCTTCCCCATTGAAGTCGAGAAATGGAAGTCGCAATAATGGCAGGCCTGTTTGCAAAAGGGGATATGGATGTAGATGCCGCTCATGGTTCAATTTACAATTAGCAATTAACAATGTACAATTGGGAAGACCCTGATATCAGTCAAAGCTTTTTCATTCTTGTAGATTTTAAAACAGAGAACATAATGCGCGATAACTCATCCGCCTTTTCAATCAAACACCCCGCCTTACTATCGGACAAATAGCCTGAATCCATCAACAATCTCAGCCAATATTTAGTTTCTAGGCTTTCCTTATAGGCAATCGACACCTTAGCTGAAAAATCTGCACTGGAGATAGCTCCATTTGCTTCAGCGATATTGGCGCCAATCGAAGTTCCTGAACGAAGAAGCTGTTTAGAAAGTATATATTCCTTTTTCCGCTCGGAGAGAAACCTTGAAACCTTCACAATCTCCAATGCCAAGGAATATGACTTTTCCGCTAAAGGATTGCTTTTTTGAGTCATTGTTCATTGTTTATTGTTCATTGTTCATTGCTAATTGCTCATTGCTAATTGACCTTTTTAGGATTCTGCTTTACAAACGCCTCCCAGCCCGAATAATTTTTACCGACATCGACCCGGCCCTGGTTGTAAAAGTGGCAAACGGCCGCTGCAAGGCCATCGGTGCTGTCCAGGTTTTTGGGCAAGGTTTTTAATCCCAATAGGCTTTGGAGCATCTTGGCCACTTGCTCCTTACTGGCATTACCGTTGCCGGTAATCGCCATCTTTATCTTTTTGGGAAGATACTCCGTAATGGGAATCTGTCTTGACAGGCCCGCGGCCATGGCCACGCCCTGTGCCCTGCCCAGTTTGAGCATCGACTGAACGTTTTTGCCGAAGAAAGGCGCTTCTATGGCGATCTCATCGGGGTGATAGGTATCGATCAACTCGATCGTACGCTCAAAGATCAGTTTCAGTTTGACATAGGGATCGTTGTACTTTTGCAGCAAAAGCTCGTTCATTTGGATGAACTCCATCTTCTTGCCCACTACCTTTATGAGTCCGAAACCCATAATGGTCGTACCGGGATCGATTCCTAATATAATTTTTTCAGTTTTCAAGTATTTTTATGATTGCTTTTCCCGAAACCTTTCGGGGTGATACATGTATTGTTTGTTCTTCGCCATGGGTGCACCCTACCCCAACTACCCAATAACTATCAACTTATAACTAATAACTTACAACTAATAACTATTAACTAGTAACTAATAACTCGTAACTATTAACCCGTAACCCTATTGCGGACTCAAGACAATGGGCACACGAAACTTGACCTTTACGGGAATGCCCCTTTTTAGGGCCGGCTTGATCGTTGGCAAGCTGTCGAGTCCGGATTGGATATGGTTTTTGAACACCGCTTCAAAATTGCGGGTTCCTTCCGCACCGTGAATTTCCGTCAAGGTAATCGCACCGAGGTCATCCATCAAAAAGTCGACATAAAGGGTATCTGCCACCTCTTCCTCCAATACGAGCTCCGATCTTTGTAGGCTGTGCGAAAGGTAGTCGAGCAGGGTTTTGGTAAAACAAGCCTTTTGCTCGTCTTTGTCGACGGTTTCGTCGCAGACCTCAAAGAGGGGGTATTTATCCACATCGTCCCAATCGATACCCAAAATCTCTTCATTGACCAGTTCACGGGTTTTCTTTTCACGCGAGGCGCTCCAGTTGCAGCCTGTCAAAAAACAAAGAAGTAAGAATGTTATGAGGTTTCGCATTGCCTAGATTTCTAAGAGACTGTACATCTTCGCGCCTCTTTTGCCCAGTTCTACCTCAAAAATAACACAATAAAATCCTAATCTCCTATTTAAGAAAGTTACGTTGCGGAAATTTGACGGATTTTGTAGGAAATCAATCCGCCGAAAAATGAATCTCTTCCCTTAACTGCGCGATTCGCTTCTTGGCCATTTGCACGGCATAGCCCTTTTCATGCCCATAGCGCCCGAGATATTCCTCATATAGGGGCAATACCTTTTTGGGGTCATCATCAACTTGATCCGATAGGGTACATACATTGTAGAACAGGAGGGAAACCTCGGGTGCCTCCTTGTGTGCCATTTGATAATATTCCAAGGCTTTTTTAGGGTTGTCCCTTACACGTTCAATACGGGCCAAGGCCTCATACTCCCCGGCCAGAACCGGTGTCTGCACCTCAATGGATCGGCGTATGTGGATGTGGGCACTATCGGTCTGTTGTTCCTTTAGATAAACCAGACCCAAATTGTAATACGCATCGGCATTCTTGTCGTTTAGCAAAAGGACTTGTCGGTAAACGGATTTCGCCTTTTGGAATTCCCAATTTTTAAAATAGCAGTAAGCCAACTTGGAAAGTATGTACTCTTTGGCCTCCCCTAGTTCGACCAAACGCTCGAACAAGGGCAGGGCCTTTGGGTATTCGTCATTGTTGAAGTACGCCAAGGCCTTCAAATTGATGAGCGACACATCATCGGGGTATACCGAAAGCCCTTGGTCTATATACGACAGCGCCGTCTCCTTTTCCCGTTTGGCCACAAAGTATTTTCCCAATTGAAACAGGCTTCTTAAATGAAGGCTATCGTTTTCTATCGCCCTTTTGTACGAATTGAGACTGCTTGCGGGTTGGTCGAGCCCGGCATAGGTTTCGGCCAGGTAATAGTGATACTCGGGATTGGTGGCATTTATGGCTATCAACTTCGAAAACAATTGTAGCCCCTCGTCATAGGCCTTGGTCTTCAAGAGCAGCTTGCCCAGTTCAAAACCGGCAATCTGGGCCGTGGAGTCGGTACGCAAAACATACCTATACTCCTTCATGGCCTTGTCCAACCGGCCCAATGCGGTATAGGATCGGGCCATTTGAAGGTGGGCCCGCTCACTATCGGAACGGGCATAAGCATTTATGGCCTTGGTGTAATCGCCTATGGCATAGAGGCTATCGGCTACGGCAAAAACCGGAGACTGGGCCTCGGCCTTTGCCGCAATCAACAGGCCGATAAGAATCAGTTTTCTCAATATCATTTTTTAAGGGTCACTTCCACAACGCCATGGCTTCCTTTCTCCCCATATTTTTTACGGGCCGCTTCCCCTTTAAGAACATTGACCGATTCGATCGTTTCCGGAACCGTTTTCTTCAGCTCCCCATAAGAGACCTCCTTACCATCGATGTAGACTAAGGGTTCTTGATCGGGGCCTTCGATACTTCTAATTTGTATTTCGTTGCCCGATGCGTCGCCCTGCAACTTAAAGGTAATGGGAATGGAATAGGCCACGGCCACCTCTTTCCCTTGGTGAATGGCCGGCTGCATTTGAGGCAGTTTTTTTATGATCCTGAGGGCCTCCTCTTCCAAGGAGGGGTCGGGACCCCGGTAGCGTATACCTTGGACGCTTCCATCCTCGGCAATGGTAAATACAAGGGCCACCCTGCCCTGTACGCCCCTCTCCTGGGCATCTTGGGGATAGCTGAAATTCTCACGGATATGTCTTTGCATGCTTTGCTGAAAACAGGCCTTGGTATCGGCCTCGTTTTCACAGCCGGGAAAGATGGGCGCCTGGTCCACCTCGGCAAAGGGGACCATATTCAAGCCCGCCATCACCTCGTCCATCGACATGCGTTCCTCTTGGGGCGTATCACCTGCAAATGTTCCTAACGAGCTCGACTGCAGTTTAAAAACGATGGGAATGGAAAACGGTACGTTAACAGCCTTACCTCGTTGTTTTCCCGGCTCCATCCGGGGCAGGCGTGAAATGATGCGTTCTACCTCGTCTTCCAAAAGTTTATGTGGCCCACGTTTTCTGATGTTGGTGATATTTCCGTCTTCGCTTATGGTAAATATAACAGACACCTTTCCCTCAATCCCCTGTTTTTGGGCTTCTTCCGGATACCGGAAGTTCTTACTGATGTGCTTTTGCACGCTCTGCTGAAAGCAGTCCCGTGGATCATCGGCATTTTCACAGCCCGGAAAGACCGGAACCTCTTCGACCACCCTAAAGGGAACCTCGACCTTGTCTCCGGTAAGCGCAATACTTTTTAACCCGCTTTCAAAAATATCAAAATCACTTTCCAGCACTTTCGATTCAATTTGCATTCGAGCCTTGATGGGCACCCCGTTGGGTCCGGAGATAAAGGAATTGTCATTTGCGGGATTCGCAAAAGTGATGGTAGAGTTATCGTCTTTGAGAACCAAGGTCCATTCGCCTCCCTGCTTGGAGTGTTCCATTAGACGGATATACAGGTCTTGCTCTTCTTCCGCCGTAAGGCTTTCGACATTGCTTACCGTTATCGTATTTTCAGAAGTTCCATCTTGAAAATCCCGTTCGCAAGAGGTATAGAACAGAATGCCCAACAACAAGGGCACCAAGGCCAAATACTTTAATTTCGAGATTTCGCTTGATTTTGATTTTTGTAACATGACTATTCGTTTTTTGATTAATGATGATTTAAAAAATTGATTGATGAAGGAGATATCTTGGGTCTGAAAGACCTGTGACAGCAATAGCTCGTAATGTTCCCTTTTGTTATTATGGGCCACCTCCGCATCTGCAATAAACTCGTGAAGCTCAGAGACCCGGCTTTGATAGACGTAGACCAAGGGGTTGAACCAGCCCACTATGCGCATAAGCTCAAAGAAAAGCAGGTCGTAGGTGTGCCTTTGCCTGATGTGCACCAGCTCGTGCTTGATGATGTTCCCGTGCTCCGATTCGAGTACCTTGTCCCCCAAGAAAATGGATTTGAAAAAGGAAAAGGCCATGTGGCTATCGGCCATCACAATCCGGGTAAAGTCCGTAAAATAGGATATGGTCCCTGTTTGGCGCAGGCGGTACAACTGCCACATTTTTCGGGCAAAAACAATTAGGCTTGCGAGCGCCCCAAGTACAAAGACCCAGACCATCGGAGGGAGAGGAAAAGGTGAAGCTTCGGGGGCAGAAACCTCTACCCCATCGTTAAGCCCCCACAAATATTCGGGATAGACATAATACTTTTCGGGCACAGTGGTTTTAAAGGTTTCTATTTTTATCCAGGGCAGCACCAATGACAAAAGGTAGGTACCGATAAGGTAAAAACGGTTCCATTGAAAAAAGGTCTCCCGTTTCAAAAAGAAATCGTAGACGGCCAAAAACACCAATTGAAAGGCGATGCATTCTAAAACGTACTGTGCCATTATTACCAATTTTACCTGTTCTATTTGTTATCCGGTCCTTCCTGGCCGTCGGATTTCCTGATTTCCTTCATTATCGATTCCAACTCCGAAAGGCTCATGTCGTTCTTCTTCATAAAGAAGGATACCATACTCTTAAAAGAGCCCTGAAAATAGCCATCGACCAATTTGTTGATGCTCTGGTTGCTGTAATCCGATTTCTTTACCAATGGAAAATACAAATGCCCCTTGCCTGCCTTTTCGTGGTCGACAAAGCCCTTGTTTTCCAAGATCCGCACAATGGTCGACACCGTATTATAGGCCGGTTTTGGTTCCGGTAATTCTTCAATAATTGCCGCAACATTGCATTTTTCCAACTTCCACAATATCTGCATTACCTCTTCTTCGGCCTTTGTCAACTGTTTCATTTCATCCTAATTTTCTACTACACCCCAAATATAACTAAATTTTTAGTTTAAACTAATTTTATAGTTGAAAAAATTTTTGATGTGCGCCGAGGCCCTACCTTGGAATCTCGACTCCCCAGGCGGTTTTGGCATCCGTCGAAAGTATTGCCCATCGACCTTCAATTGTAACAAATTCACTTTATCTTAGTCAAACAAGAAATTTTGAACCATGGATATTGCATTGTTGATTATAGGCTTCTTTTTTATGGTCATCGGCATTTTGGGAAGTTTTTTGCCCGTCTTGCCCGGGCCACCCTTAAGTTGGGTCGGACTCCTGCTCCTGCAACTCACCGATGCCGTACCCAAAGACGGGTGGTTTTTAGGAATCACCGGCCTGATAGCCCTCGTGGTCTTTGGGCTCGATTATGTCATACCGGCCATGGGAACCAAGAAGTTCGGGGGCACCAAGGCCGGTATGATCGGCACCACCATAGGCCTATTGGTGGCCCTGTTCTTCCCCGTTTTTGGTCCCTTTGGCATCATCATATGGCCCTTTGTGGGCGCCTTGGTGGGCGAACTTTTGAACAAGGCCGACAAAAAAACGGCCACCAAGGCCGCTTTTGGGTCCTTTCTCGGTTTTTTAACGGGAACCTTTATCAAGTTTCTCGTGGCCATCGTCTACCTAGGCCTTTTTATTTCCATGGCCTGGGAACATCGCGCCGCCTTATTTCCCTTTCTCCAATAAAATCCCAAAAAATGAAAAAATTTGTACTTGTATTTCTGATCGGCTGTCTGTCCGCCCTTTCCATTTCGGCCCAAGAACTCAACAGGGCCAAGTTGGACAGTCTCTTCAACATCTTGGAAAGCAACGACAGGTATATGGGCAGTTTTGCCCTGTCGCACAAAGGACGTATCCTATATTCCAAGGCCATCGGCTACGAAGACCGGGCCTTGGGCAAAAAGGCCACCCCCGATACCAAATACAGGATCGGCTCCATTACCAAAATGTTCACCTCGGCCCTTGTTTTTATGGCGGTTGAAGAAAATAAGATCGGCCTCGACCAAACGATCGACACCTATTTCCCCGAGGTAAAAAACGCCAGTGCAATAACGATAGGCCATCTGCTCAACCACCGCAGCGGCATTCACAACCTTACGAGTGTAGAAGATTACCTGAACTGGAACACCCAGCCCAAAACCAAGGAAGAGCTCCTTAAAAAAATTGCCGATGGGCCAAGCGTCTTTGACCCCGGTAGCAAGGCCGAGTATAGCAATAGCAATTATGTATTGCTCACCTTTATACTGGAAGATGTATTCGACAGGCCGTATGGCGACCTGATAGCCGACAAAATAACGGTGCCCCTAGGCCTCGACGACACCTATGTGGGCTCAAAAATATACAACGCCCGACACGAGGCGTTTTCATACACGTATACCTCGTCGTGGAAAAAAGAATCGGAAACGGACATGTCGATTCCCTTGGGAGCGGGAGCCCTTGTATCAAACCCGACCGACCTGAACAAATTTATAGAAGGCCTGTTCTCCGGCCAACTCATAGCGCAAAAAAGCCTTGACCAAATGAAGACCATAACCGACGGTTACGGCATGGGTATTTTTCAAATGCCCTTTTACGAAAAAAAGGGCTTCGGCCACAACGGGGGCATCGACGGGTTTTCTTCGGCCCTGGGCTATATTCCCGAAGACCAATTGGCCTTTGCCCTGACCAGCAACGGAAGCCGGTTTTCAAACAACGACATCTTGATTGCCGCCCTCAGCGCATTTTACGGCAAGCCTTTCGACCTTCCCTCCTTCACCTCGATTGAACTGACATCGGAAGAACTCGACCCGTATTTGGGCAGCTACGCCAGTGACCAGATACCGTTAAAAATAACGATCACCAAAGAAAAGAACGTTCTGATCGCCCAAGCCACCGGCCAGCCTTCCTTCCCGTTGGAGGCTACGGAAAAACACGTATTTGAGTTTGCCATGGCCGGAGTGCGCTTAGAGTTCGATCCCGACCAAAATACCATGATCCTTAAACAAGGGGGCGGAGTCTATACTTATTCAAAGGAGTAGAAACCCCGCCCATGGCCCTTTGTTTGCCCCACCACATCCCATTCAGGCCTACCGTTCGTCTATAAGGCGTTATACCGTTCGTCTAGTTTTGCCCAAGACATATACTAAATTGATTTTTAATTTGTTGTTAAGGCCAATTAAAGACACAAGCTGGTTTTATGAAACAAAAACTACACCCCCCAAAGTACCCTTTGCTGCTTATTTCCTTCTTATTACTGAGCATCGGCTCCAAGGCACAATGCGAACTGTTCAAGAGCGAGATGATCGAAGTACAGAAGTTTATGATGGAAGTCAGCCAAATAACGGACTCCCTATCGACCGTAGCCGAGTCGGCTTCCCATGGGGCCCATTTAAAGAGCGTACAATCGGATGTAAGGAAATTCGAGGCCCTGGTGGCCAAAGCCCTTACCTCTTCGGAAGAAGCGGCAACCATGTCCGCCGAGGCCCAATACTACTCCGAGGTATGCGGTATGGAAGGCATCATCAGCTATGCCAACGCGGTCGAGGATTATGCCACGGACGCACGTGACTTCGCCGACGAGGCCTACATCAATGCCAAGCAAGCGCTAGCTACCAAGAACCTAGGCAATATACGATACTATGTGCGCAAGGCGCATGTCGCCATTCAGGAAGCCCAAAATGCGGCCGACTACGCCGTTATCGCCGCATCAAATTCCTTGGCAGGCTCCATTGAAAACAGTTATACCAAGAATCGGTGAATAGTAGCGTATATACCCGATTATCCCCATAACCCGAAAGGCTTAGCGATCCATCCAAGTCACCTTATCCTCGATAGGGGTTCTGTTCGCTTCGGGAAGCTTTTCGTCAAAATGCCCCATATAGAAAAAACCAAGGCAAACCTCACCCTCCTGCATCTCAAAAAACTCGTCCATATACTTGACCAAGGGTGGGGAACTCCAGTAACAACCTATTCCCATTTCGGTACAACACAGCCACATGTTCTGTACGGCCATGGCCGTAGCCGCCACTTCTTCCCATTCCGGGATACGTTCTTGGGGGTCGCGCTGCATACAAATGGCAATAATGGCACCGGCCTTTTTGGGGTTGTCAATAAGTTTTTTGGCCTTTATCTGCTTCGGGTTGGGCACATGCTCCATATACATGTAACTCAGAAAAAGTCCTAATTTTTCCTTTGACTCCCCGGTCATTACCTTAAAGCGCCAAGGTTCGGTGTTTTTATGGTTCGGGGCCCAGTTGGCCGCCTGAAGTATTTTTTCTATGTCGGCCACGGCTATCGGCCTATCGTTATATTGGACCGGAAAAACCGACCGTCTTTTCTTTATTATATCAAATACCACAATTCAGATAATTTCTTTCAAAAATACCCTTTTTCCCTCTTTCCTTCGGGCCATTGGGAAAAAGATAACAAAGCAGTGCGTGCCTACTCCTCGTCCAACCAGCTCTTGTAATAGTTGCCGTCATCGATATCCAAGGCGGTCCGGGTCAGTTTCAGGGGTTTGAACGTATCGATCATAACGGCGAGTTCCTCCGTTCCCTTTTTGCCGATACTGGCTTCATAGGTCCCCGGATGCGGTCCATGGGGTATACCTGCCGGATGGAGCGAAATATAGCCCTTGTCGATACCCTTGCGGCTCATAAAGTCGCCATCCACATAGTACAATAGCTCATCGGAATCGATGTTCGAATGATTGTAGGGAGCCGGAATCGCCTCGGGGTGGTAATCGTACAAACGCGGGCAAAAAGAGCAGACTACAAAGGCAGCGGTCTCAAAGGTTTGGTGTACCGGTGGCGGTTGGTGCACACGGCCCGTTATCGGCTCAAAATTATGTATGGAAAAACCGTACGGATAGTTATAACCGTCCCATCCCACTACGTCAAAAGGATGGGTGGCATAGGTTAAGTGATGCAACTGCCCCTGCTTCTTCACCTTGATCAAAAAGGCTCCCTTCTCGTCGTAGGTCTGCAGGTTTCTTGGCAGCTTAAAATCCCGCTCGCAAAAGGGGGAGTGTTCCAAGTGTTGGCCGAACCAGTTCCTATACCGCTTCGGGGTGTAAATGGGGTGGTAGCTTTCGGTGATCAACAGGCGGTTGTCGGCATCGTCAAAATGGATCTGGTAGATCATCCCCCTCGGAATCAACAGGTAATCGCCGTACTCGAAGGGAATCTCGCCCAATAGGGTTTTCAGGTTACCCTTGCCCCGGTGCACGAACAGCAGCTCGTCGGCATCGGCGTTTTTATAGAAATAGTCGGTCATCGAGGTTTTGGGTGCGGCGAGGGCCACATGAACATCGTTGTTGAACAACACGATTTTACGACTTGCGAGGTAGTCGTCTTCGGGCCTGACCTCCAAGCCCTTCAACAACCTAGAGGTAATATTGTATTCCACCGCCGCACGGGGGGCCACGTCCAGGGTTTTTCCGATCTCTTTGACCTGGGTCGGCCGATGCAGGTGGTAGAGCAACGACGACATGCCGTCAAACCCTATGGTGCCGAACAACTGCTCGTAGTACAGTGAGCCATCTTCCTTTCTAAATTGGGTATGCCGCTTTTGCGGGATTTTTCCCAGCTTGTGATATATAGGCATAGAATTGTAGTTTTAAGTCGTCCCTTTAAATTTACGACAAATTTTACATTCGAAGCAGCTCCCTTTTTGCCGAAAAGACGGGAAGGGGCCATGTACCACCACAAACAAAAAAAGCCTTCCGATTTGGAAAGCCTTTCATTGGCCCTCACCTAAAATTAGGTGCGTGGGTCACAACACAACACGACAAATATAGTAAAGCTTTTTAATAATTGGGCATGAAGCCCCAAACTATGTTCCGGATTTATACGGCCGAACGATCAAACGGGCCGCCTTATCGTAGTTAATATAGTTGTAGGCCCAGTTAAAGAATACGATTACCTTGTTCCTAAAGCCCACCAAGGCCATGAGGTGGACGAACATCCATACGAACCAGGCCAGAAAACCGGAAAACTTCACTTTTTTAAGATCGACCACGGCCCGGTTTCTTCCCACAGTGGCCATGGTTCCCTTATCGTTATAGGCAAACGGCACCATGGGCCGACCCTGCATCAGGCGTTTTAGGTTTTCCGCCAAGTGTTCGCCCTGTTGAATGGCCGGTTGGGCTACCTGCGGATGTCCGGCCTTATAGGCCTCCGTTTCCATATAGGCGATATCGCCTATGGCGTAGATATTGTCGTAACCTTCTACTTTGTTATACCTGTCGACTCGATATCTGTTCAACCTCTCCACTATCGAATCGGAACCCATACCCTCAATTTTGGCGCCGGTAACCCCGGCCGCCCAGACCAGGTTTTTGCTACGCAAGGTGCTTCCGTCGTTCAGCGTTACCGTTTCGCCATCGTAATCGCTGACCAAGGTCTTGAGGTGAATTTGCACCCCCAATTCTTCGAGAAAGGCCGTCGCCTTCTCCGAGGCATGTTCGCTCATAGGAGGCAGGATCCGGTCGGCTCCCTCAAAGAGATGGATTTCCATTTCATCAATGTTCAGGTGCCTGTAGTCCTTTGGAAAAACATTTCGTTTCAGTTCGGCCAGGGCCCCTGAAAGCTCTACCCCCGTCGGACCACCACCCACAATACAAAAATTGAGCAAGGCCCTTCGTTCGTCCGCATTGTCAGAATCATCGGCCTTTTCAAAGTTTTGCAACATCAGGCTTCGGATGTTCAGCGCTTGCGGAACGTTCTTCATCGGCAAGGCGTTTTGGGCCACTTTTTCATTGCCGAAGAAATTGGTACGGGTACCGGTGGCGATGACCAGATAATCATAGGTAAGACGGCCAATGTTCGTCACCAGGGTATTGCTTTCGGCATCTATACGTTCAACGGTGGCCAATCGGAAATGAAAATTATCCAGGCGTTTGAGCACTTTTCGAATCGGATAGGCAATGGAGTCGGGCTCGAGTCCACTCGTCGAAACCTGATATAGTAGGGGCTGAAAGGTATGGTAGTTGTGCTTGTCGATAAGAACAAGTTGAACATCGAGGTCCTTTAGTTTCTTGGCCAGGGAAATTCCGGCAAAACCACCGCCTATGATCACTAATCGCTTCTTCTCGGTTTGGGGTAGGTTCATTTATTTTTAAGACAAATTTACGCTTAATTCAGGAGGAAATGGAGCCGATTCGCCCAAATAGCTGCCCCAAAAAACAATAGAATGCCCCCGATGGGCACCGGAGAGGCCAAAGTGCCTCCCTTAGCCTTTGGTTTTCAACATAAAGCCGATACCAAGGCCCTTGTCGGGTATACCCAAACTCTTTTCCATGGGGAATGACAACGATCATATTTTAACTCGATGCCCATTGGGATCTTTGCGGCTCAAAACAAAAAGCTATGAAAATTGTACCGAAGGCCGAGGCCGTATCTGTGGTAAACCCTGGCGACCGAGTGTTCATTCAAGGTGCGGCCATGACCCCCAATGCCTTGATCGATGCACTGTGCGACAGGTATCAAGAACTGGACAACGTTGAAATAATTTCGATACACACCGAGGGTGATGCCAAATACGCCCGCGAACCCTACAACAAAAGTTTTACAATGAACAGCTGTTTTGTGGGCAGCAATGTGCGCAAGGTTGTCAACAGTACGCAAGGCGATTATATCCCTATCTTTCTAAGCGAAATACACTTATTGTTCAGACAGCGGATATTACCCATCGATGTAGCCATAGTACAGGTCTCCCCACCGGACAAGCACGGATTTTGCTCCTTGGGGGTTTCGATCGATATCGCCCTACCTGCCATAGAAACGGCAAAAAAGGTAATTGCCCAGATCAATCCATCGGTACCAAGAACCCATGGCGACGGCATCATACACATAAAAAACATTGATTACGCCATAGAAGTGGATAGCCCCATACATATACATGGCATAAGCCCCATATCATCCGTAGAGGCCGAGATCGGAAAAAATGTCGCCGAACTCATAGAAGACGGGGCCACTTTGCAAATGGGCATCGGAAGTATTCCGAATGCCGTACTGAACAACCTGCACAACCACAAACACCTGGGCGTTCACACCGAAATGTTTACCGACGGTATTCTGCCCCTAATCGAAAAAGGAGTGGTTACGGGGGAAAAAAAGAAGGTGAAGACCGGCAAGATCGTAACCTGTTTCGCCGTAGGCTCCCAAGATTTATACGACTTTGTCGACGACAACCCCTTGGTTCACTTTAAGGAAGCCGCCTATACCAACGACACGGCCATTATACGCAGAAATCCCAAGGTGACGGCCATCAACAGTGCAATCGAAATAGATTTGACCGGCCAAATCTGTGCCGATACCATAGGAAACCGACAGTATTCGGGGGTCGGCGGCCAAATGGATTTTATCAGGGGCGCCTCCCTTTCCAAAGGCGGAAAACCCATATTCGCCATGCCCTCGACAACCGCCAAGGGAATTTCAAAGATAACGCCCTACCTCAAACCCGGAGCCGGCGTAACCACCACCAGGGCCCACGTCCACTATGTGGTTACGGAGTACGGGGTTGCCAATTTGTTCGGCAAAAACCTAAAGGAAAGAGCCAAGGCCCTCATTGAAATTGCCCACCCCGACCACAGACAAGAACTGGAAAAAGCTACCTTTGAACGTTTTCGCACCTAACTTTGGCCGGCAAGCCGTTTTAAACCCATGGCAAGAACAGAAATAAAAAATAGGGAGCAGGTCGACACCTTGGTACGAACCTTTTATGGCAAAATCAGAAAGCATCAGGTTTTGGGTCCCATATTCGAGCGTATAATAGACGATTGGGAAGCACATTTTAAAATACTTGTCGATTTCTGGGAAACCCAGCTGTTTTTAAGGCGAAAATATCACGGAAACCCGATCGCGGCACATCAGGCCGTTGACAAAGAAATGAAATACGGGATTACCTCCGAGCATTTTGGCCTCTGGCTCAACCTTTGGTTCGAAACCATTGACGAACTCTTTGAGGGCGAAACGGCCTATATTGCCAAGAACAGGGCACAGAAAATGAGCACCATGCTCTATATTGAAATGTTCAAGGCCAGGCCAAAGGAAATTTAGTGCCCCAACGGTACCCCACCCCCTTATTCATTTTAATTTTTGCTAAATTCGGCCCAAATTTGTTTTGCATGAAAGTTCGCGAAAAGTTTATATTGATTGCCTTTTTGACGGTGGTATCGATCTTGGCCATTTCACTGGTATGGCCTCCGATCTTATGGTTGTTCTTATTGGTCGGGCCCTTGGTATTGATGGGCGTGTTCGATATGGTACAAAAGAAGCATACCATTCGCAGAAACTTTCCGGTAATAGGACGCTTCCGCTACTTATTGGAGTCCATTCGGCCGGAAATCATGCAGTACTTTGTAGAAACCGATACCGAAGGCCGCCCCCTGAACCGCATTCTGAGGTCGCTTATATACAGAAGGGCCAAAAGTGCGAACGACACCGAGCCCTTCGGCACCCAAATGGACCTCTACCAGCCCGGCTACGAATGGATGGAACACTCGATGTACGCCAAGAACAACCCTAAGAACATCGGGGCCTTCCCCAGGATCACCATTGGGGGCAAAGACTGTAAACAGCCCTATTCATCAAGTCTCTTGAACATTTCGGCCATGAGTTTCGGCTCCCTGAGCAAAAATGCGGTTTTGGCCATGAACCAAGGGGCCAAAATGGGAAACTTTGCCCATAACACGGGAGAAGGGGGTATAAGCGATTACCACATTGAAGGGGGAGGCGACCTGATCTGGCAAATAGGTACCGGTTACTTCGGATGTAGAAACGACGATGGCACCTTCAACGAAAAGACCTTTAGGGAGAATGCCCTTCGCCCCACCGTAAAAATGATCGAAATAAAGCTGTCGCAAGGTGCCAAGCCCGGCCATGGGGGAATATTGCCGGCGGTGAAGAACACCGAGGAAATCGCCAAGATCAGACACATTAAACCCGGGGTGGCGGTACACTCGCCCCCATCGCATTCCGCATTTTCGAACCCTATAGAGTTCATGTACTTTATCAAGAAGCTCCGTGAGCTTTCCGATGGAAAGCCCATAGGCTTTAAACTCTGTATCGGGAGAAAACAGGAATTCATGGATTTTTGCGAGGCCATGGTACACACCGGCATCACCCCCGACTTCATCACCGTCGACGGAGGGGAAGGCGGTACGGGAGCGGCCCCTGTCGAGTTTTCGAACACCATGGGCATGCCCTCACGGGAAGGCCTGATCTTCGTACACGACACTTTGGTGGGCTTCGGCCTTAGAAAAGAGATAAAGGTAATCGTCGCCGGAAAGATCATATCGGGCTTTGATATGGCCAGGGCCATAGCCCTTGGGGCGGATGGTTGCAACAGTGCCCGGGCCATGATGCTCGCCGTGGGTTGTATCCAAGCCCTAAAATGCAATACCAATACCTGTCCGGTCGGCGTGGCGACACAAAACAAATCGCTGATGAAAGGTTTGGTAGTCAGCGATAAGGCGCCAAGGGTAAAAAACTACCACGAAGCGACCATAAAAAGTTTCTTGGAGCTAGTAGCCGCGGCGGGACTCTCGGGACCTGACGAGCTGGGTCGCGAACACATCAGTAAGCGGGTGGGCATGTACGACGTTAAGACCTATGACGAAATTTACCCCTACATGGAAGAAGGTTGCCTGTTGGACGCATCGAACATTCCCGAATGCTACCAACGGTATTTTAGGCATACACGCATTATGACCTGATTACGCCTGTATTTCATTATATTGGGATTAAGCGTTTGGCATTCCTTACGAAAAAATGTAATTTCCTTTCTTTTTTCAAGCCAAACCCATTAATCCAAGTTATCAATGAAGCAAAAACCTTCAAGAAGGGCATTTTTAAAAAAAGTGACCTTGGGTTCTGCCGCCCTTACCACGGCCCCCATGGTCTTGGCATCCCGAGGAAATGAAACCATACTCCTTGGCAGGCACTACGAACAGAGCCTGTATTCGACAAACGACCAGATCAACCTGGGCGTAATCGGAGTAGGCATTCAGGGCATTTACGATGCCAAGGATGCCTTGAAGGTCGGCGGCTGTAAGGTAGTTGCGGCCTGCGACCTCTATACGGGCCGGCTCGATCGCGCCAAGGAACTCTGGGGAAGCGATATTTATACCACACGCGATTACAGGGCTTTACTCGACCGAAAGGACATCGACGCCGTAATTGTGGCGACCCCCGACCACTGGCACAAAAAGATAACCATCGATGCACTAAAAGGGGGCAAGCATGTGTACTGCGAAAAACCCATGGTGCAGAAGTGGGAAGACGGCCAGGCCATCATTTCGGCACAAAAAAAATCGGGAAAGCTGTGCCAAATAGGGAGCCAGGGCATGGCCTCGCTAGGTAACGAAAAGGCGAAACAACTCTATGAAGAAGGCGCCATCGGCGACATTGTCATGCTCGATTTCTTTAACGACCGCTATTCGGCCGAGGGCGCATGGCAATACCCCATCCCTCCCGACGCCAATAAGGAAACCGTAGACTTCGACACCTTTTTGGGTTCGGCGCCCAAGGTGCCCTTCGAGCCCAAACGCTTCTTTCGCTGGAGAAACTACCGCGACTACGGCACAGGAGTGGCGGGCGACCTTTTCGTCCATGCCTTTTCGACCCTCAACCACGTCATCGGCTCGCACGGCCCCAACCGTGCCCTTGCCACGGGGGGACTAAGATACTGGAAGGATGGTCGCGACGTACCCGATGTAAGCATAACGCTGTACGATTATCCCAAGACCGAAACCCATGCCGCCTTCAACGCGGCCTTCCGCATTAATTTCATCGCAGGAAGCGGTGGCGGCGGCGGCTTTAAACTGATCGGTACCGAAGGGGAAATGGAGGTAGGCCAGAACGCCGTTACCCTAAGACGCTCCAAACTGAACATGGTTCCCGGTGGGTATTCAATGGTATCGTTTACCGAGGAAATGCAGGAGAAAATAAAAGAGGGCTATGCTTCCCAAAACTTGGAGACCAGGGAATCGGCACTAAGTACCGGAACCACAACCTGGCAGGCCCCAAAAGACTATAAAGGTGGACGCTACGATCATTTTTACAATTTTTTCCAGGCCATTCGGGGCAAGGGCAAAATCGTACAAGACCCGACTTTTGGACTAAGGGCTGCCGGTGCCGCCCTTTTGGCCAACGATAGTTATTACAAAAAACAACCCGTAAACTGGGACCCGACCGCCATGAAAATGATATAGGACCAAGGCGACAAATGCGGCAACGGATGCTTTCTGAAAAACCTAAAACACGATAGAAATGAAAACACGATCACAATCTTTTCAGTACAGTTGTACCAAGCTAGTTCGCGGTGTTGTCGCAGCCACGCTATTCTCGACCCTCGGGCCGGTAGCGAACGCACAAATTCAATTTCCCGTTGATGTCGGGACCAAGCCCGAAAGCATCACCAAGGGGTTTGACGACAAGTACTACGTTACCCTGATGAACGGTAAAGAGCAGGGCGATGGCCAGGTAGCGGAAATATCGAGCAGTGGGGTTCGGGTATTCTCCGAAGGCTTCGACGAACCCAAAGGCATAGTCTACTTGAACGGAAACCTTTATTTGTCGGACATCACGCGCGTATGGAAGGTTGACAAGAACGGCAAAGCCACCGTTTTCGCAAAAAAGGAGGATTTTCCCGAGGAGGTTCTCTACCTGAACGATGTGGCCGTCGATGCCGATGGGAAAGGGATCTATGTGGCCGATATGGGTGCAACCAGCTATATGCGTGACGAGAACAACCAACTTTGGCCACTTGATAGCGAGCAGGCCAAAAAAATACCGCAATTGGGCCGAATATACCATATTGACCTCAATGGAAAGATAAGCATAGCGCAAGACACCTCTCCCCTACTTCCAAACCCCAATGGGGTAGGCGTCGACAACGATGGCGAAATCATGATCGGCGCTTTTTTTCTCGGTAATTTTCTCGTGAAGAAAAATGGGGTCCTAACCCCATTGGACGGAGTCTATAGAGGTGCCGATGCCGTTGAACAAGACAGTAAGGGCGATTATTACATCAGTAGCTGGGCCTTGGCCAAGGTTTGGAAGATAGACGGCAAAACGGAAAAAGCCATAGTATTAAAGGACGACCTGGAATCGGCCGCTGACTTTTACCTGGAGGAAGATAAGGGACGATTGCTTTTGCCCGATATGCTCGCAGGGAAAATTTATGCCGTCGACATCAACCCCTGACATAGCTGTCGAAGGACCATTGAGAAAACAAAGGGGCGGCCGAATTCGGCCGCCCCTTCTCGATCAAAAGCTAAATACTAATCTAATCACTTATCTTAAAGGTTATAACCGGTATCTTTGAATGGTTTGCAATATCTTCCCCGATACTGCCCATAAAGAAATGGGACAGCCCCTTGCGTCCATGGGTTGGTATGCCAACGGCGTCGGCCCCGTTCGTTTCACAATAATTCAACACCCCTCTTTCGACACTGTAATCGTTGTGTATGCTTACCTCATCGGAACTATTGGCCTTGTGCAAAAATGTATTGATCCGTTCATAGGCGTCGCCAGTACTCAAGAAATTATCCCCGGGCGTATTCACGTAAACAAGGTTAAACTCGGCCGAGAGCATTTCGGCGAAGGCCTTGGCCCTTTTAAAGGCCGATAGGTTTTCAAGTTTAAAATCGCATGCGAATACAAACCGATCGATCTTAAACCCGGCCATTTCATCCTTGACCACGATTACGGGCACATCGGCATTTCTAACCACCCTTTCGGCATTTGACCCTACGAAAATTTCCGTAAGTCCGTCCGCCCCGTGCGATCCCATTACGATGAGTTCAGCACCGTGTTCCTTGGCCACCTCGTTCACTTCGCTGAACACTTTGTAGTGTTTTATGATCGGCTTGACCTCCACCCCTTCGAGGTAAGGTTTCTCCAAAAACTCCTTGAACCGTTTTTCGGCCAATTTGATCAAAAAAACGGTCTGCTCGGGGTAAAACCCTTCGGTAGAGGTAATTATGGCCTGGTTGAGTTCCAGCATGTGCAGGGCCAAAATTTTCGCCCCGTGTTTTTTTGCCAATGACACGGCTACCTTTAAGGCATATTCCGACTGTTGTGAAAAGTCTACGGGAACAATGATTGTTTTCATTCTGCTGTTTTTAGGATGGTTTTGATAACAACTTCTTCAAAAGTATAAAAGACCCTGGAATCGAAATATGACAATTCTCAGTTATACGATGATTATAAACGGCCCCGGTATGAATTTAGTATCCCCCTTCGATAGGGACGGGCCGTAACTCGTTTCCATCGCCATCCAACAAATAGGGTTCAAAGTCGCCATCGTTCACCCAGCCGGCCTTGGGGCGCTTTCCTGCCATAAAATCCGAATAAAAGTTACGCCCATTTACAAAAGGGGCCTGTTCATAAATAGGTCCGTAGCCCATCATGCGCAAATCGCCCTGATCGCGCAACTGACTTTCCATCTCGGCCTTAAGTGCTTCCTTTTTGGCGGCAAAGGCAAGGTCGGCCGCCAGGTTGTCGATGCAAAAGGGATCCTTTTCAATGTCGTACAATTCTTCCGCTACCCTTTTCCCAAAATTCATTTTCCAATAGTGGGCGTCGCCCCTTCTTCGTAAATTCAATATTTCCGTTTTGGTGGGGCTACCATCGGTATTGAGGTAGCCGGTTTCGGGATTGCCCTTCGGCCATCGGTCTATTTCATAATTCCTGACATATAAAAAATTGTCCTTGTGTATGCCGCGGATAGGGTATCCCACATCATTGGGGCGACCGGTATCGTGCCTTTCTTTTCCCACCAATACGAAATCCCTGTCCGGGTCCAATTGCCCCGATTTTTCGGAAGTGATCAAAGGCATCAAACTTTTTCCCGGCGAGGGGTGCATTCCGGATGACCGCCAGTCGACCCCGGCAGCCTCGAGAATGGTGGGGGCCAAGTCGATAAAGCTGACATAGTCGTCTACCTTTCTTCCCCCTACCTTCGTTTTTTCCTTCCACAGTATGGCCATGGGCACGTGGTTGGCATTTTCGTACTGATCGCCCTTTACCCGCGGGAAAGGCATCCCGTGATCCGAGGTAACAATGACCAAGGTATTTTCCAACTCGCCCGCGTCTTTTAAGGCCTCCATGATTTTCTGGATGTGCGCATCCATGGTCTCAATTTCAAAGGCATAGTCAAGAAGGTCGTTTCGGGTTACCTCGTTATCGGGCCAATAGGGCGGAAAATTTTTGATCATATCCTCCGTTTTGCCCCCCAGTCTTTTGCCCGAGCCGTATTCATAGCCCCGGTGGGGCTCCAGGCTACCGACCCAAAAGCTCCAAGGCCTGTCTTTTGGGGCCGCTTCCAAAAAAGCCTTGAAATTTGCACTGTAGTCGTTTGTGGAAATACTGGAAGTCGGCGGCACCAGCTTTAGTTCGTTATAGGCCGGCCCCACGACCTCCCTGTCATCACCATAGGCCGTTTTGGTAACGGCCGGGGCATAGCCCTTGCCCGTATGGCCGGTCACATATCCGTGTTCGAGCAATACTTCCTGATAGGTCTTGAACTTAGGGGGAAAGTAGATGACGTGGTTGGCGGCCGCGTCGAGCTGCCAAGAGTTTCTTCCGGTAATAATCGAGGCCCTTGAGGGGGCGCATTTGGCATTGGGGGTATAGGCCCGGTTAAACAGAATTCCCTCTTCCGCTATGGCATCAAAACCAGGCGTCCGCACATAGGTGCTACCGTAGGCTCCCATATCAAGACCCGCATCGTCAAAAATTATGACCAGCACATTGGGACGATCGGGCTTCTGGGACACCATGGGGAAGGTGACTTGAAAAAAGAACAAAAAAAGTAATGCGAATCTCATTTCCATACCAAACTTTAAATAAAAGACAGTTTAGAAAATTATAAAATATTTGTGAGGATAAATACTACCAACATAAATAAAATGTTACGTATACGGGCAATTAATGAGGATTCTATACATAAAATTATATTTTTGCCCCAACTCAATTAAAACAACAAGCGGATGATCTTACTTTTAATGGCGGCCGGAAGCGGTAGCCGATATGGAAAACTAAAACAATTTGACGATTTAGGCCCCAATGGTGAATTTCTTATGGAATTTGGCATATCGGATGCCCTTAAAAACGGATTTGACCATATTGTACTAATTACCAAAAAAGACAACGTAGCTTTTTTGGACGACCATTTAAGAAGCCGTTTGCCCTCCAATATCAAACTGGATGTCCTGGCCCAGGAAATCACCGATTTACCCGATGGCTGCACCTTTGAAGGTGAGCGTACAAAACCTTGGGGCACGGCCCACGCCGTTTGGACGGCCCGAAAAGTTATCGATGGCCCCTTCGCCGTAATCAATGCCGATGACTTTTACGGGCAACCCGCCTACGAAAATGCCGCCAATTTTATGCGTGCGCACCAAGCGGACAACACCTATGCCTTGGTCGGCTACACCCTGAAAGACACACTTTCGGAGCATGGATCGGTCTCTCGCGGAGTATGCAAGGTCGACGGCGACAATCTGGTCTCGGTCGACGAACGGTTAAAACTGGTACAGGAGGAAGGCAAGGTCATTGACCTTGACTCGGGCAACGAATATACGGGCAACGAAAGCGTAAGTATGAACTTTTGGATCTGTAAACCCTCGATCTTCGATAAAATCGAAAACGATTTTAGAACCTTCTTGGACTGCAAGGACCTAGATGCAAAAAGCGAACTGTACATCCCAAAAATAATCCAAGACATGCTCCAGGCCGGTGAAATCAAGGTAAAGGTCGTGCCCTCGGGCGGTGACTGGTTCGGCGTTACCTATGCCAGCGACCGCGATGCCGCCGTGGCCTACCTAAAGGAAAAAACCGAAGCCGGAAAATATACATCGCCACTCTGGCCAAACGAATGAGCAGATATTCAGATAAAGAACTCGAAAACCTTTTAAGAAATTTCTCGGTAGAAGAGAAAAAATACACCTTTCGTCCGATTACGAACGGTTACATCAACGATACCTTTTTGGTCTTCGACGGGCCCACGCCCAAGTACATTTTGCAAAGGATCAACCATAAGGTGTTTGAAAATGTCGCGGGCTTGATGAACAATGTCCAAGATGCCTTTAAGCATTTGAACGACGATGATTATCAATCCATTACCCTGACCGAGACCGTGAATGGGAGCAGTTACCTCAGCGTTGAAAACGGGGAGAAGGCGTTTTGGCGGGTAATGACCTATATCGACGGTAGCACGGCCTATAACACCACCGAAGATCCCAAAGTCGCCTTTGAGGCCGGTAAAGTAATCGCCAAGTTCAACATTTTGCTGCAAAAGGCCAATACCGCCGACTACGTTGATACCATTCCGCAATTTCACGATCTCGACCTGCGTAAACGACAATTCGAAGAAGCACTGCGGTCAGCGGATCCGAGTAAAAAAGAAACGGCCAAGGACGCCCTGCTTTTTACCAACAAGGTTTTGGCAAAATTAGCCGACCTTAAATTTAACGGACTACCGATCCGGGTGTGCCATAACGACACCAAGCTCAACAACATACTGTTTTCGAAGGCAACGAAGAAAGCGCTATGCCTGATCGACCTCGACACCCTTATGCGGGGCTATTTTCTCTACGATTTCGGCGATGCCGTCCGTACCATCGTCAATACGGCCCCTGAAGACGAACAAGACCATGGGAAAATCGTCTTTGACAAAGGGCTTTTCGATGCTTTTGTAGACGGTCTTTCGGCCAATGTGCCCTTTCTTTCAAAAAGGGAAATCGACACTTTGCCATGGGGCGCGGTTCTTATGCCCTTCTTGCACGGTATTCGGGCCCTTACCGATTACCTCAATGGAAACATCTATTACAAGATTGCCTACGAAAACCAAAATTTGGACCGCAGCCTGAGTCTGTTCGCCTTTACCCAAAAGGCCTTGGACCATTTTTCGTACATGACCGAGGTTACCCAGAAAAAGTTACCTTCAATAGACTGAAGCGCTTTTTTGACCGCAACTATTTTTGGCGCCTTTGAACAACTCGCGCCCTGATGTCGCAGCTCGCCCTTACCTTCTTGTAACTTTATAATGATCGGCCCGAAAAAGGGCCGATTGTAAAAGAATTACACCCCAGGCCACTCTTAACGCTTCCTTAGGGAAGTCAGGGAGGATTATTGGTTAATTTTGTCTTCGGAAAGAAAGAATACCATGCCACAAGCCCCAAAAGATAAAATACCTTATTCCATATTGGAATTGGCCACCATTGGTGTCGGCTTTACCCCGACCCAAGTTTTCAAAAACAGCCTCGACCTTGCCCAAAAAGCGGAAGCATTTGGTTATCACCGATTTTGGTTGGCCGAGCACCACAACATGGTCAGTATAGCCAGTGCGGCCACCTCGGTACTTATCGGCCATATTGCCGGCGGTACGGAAAAAATTCGAGTAGGCTCGGGAGGCATAATGCTTCCGAACCACTCGTCATTGTTGGTCGCCGAACAGTTTGCCACCTTGGCCTCGCTGTACCCCGATCGCATCGACCTGGGACTGGGCAGGGCGCCGGGTACCGACCAGTTGACCGCACAGGCCATCCGCCCCGACAGGATGCAGGCCGTGTACAGGTTTCCCGAGGAATTGCACAACATTCAACGTTATTTTTCTTCCGAAAACAAGCAGGCCAAGGTTAGGGTACCCATGGCCGAGGGCATCGATATGCCCATATACATTTTGGGCTCCAGTACAGACAGTGCCCATTTGGCGGCCAAAGAGGGACTCCCCTATGTTTTTGCCAGTCATTTTGCCCCCACCCATCTTTTTGAGGCACTTTCTATCTACTACAATAATTTTCAGCCGTCAAAATATTTAAAAGAACCCTATACCATGGCCTGCATCAACGTTATCGCGGCCGATACCGACGCCGAGGCGGAACGGATATCAACGTCGAGCATACGCATGGTAGTCGGCGTATTGACGGGCAAGATAGACTATTTACAGCCCCCGACCGAAATGACCCCCGAACTGAGGCAAATTTCACAAGACCCGGCTTTGCAGCGTATGATGAAATATTCCTTCATCGGAAGCAAGGAAACCGTTAAAAAGAAAACGGAAGCTTTTTTAAAGGAGACCGGAGTGAACGAGATCATGGTCGCCTCCCATATTTACGACCCGCAAGCCCGAATTGCCTCCTACCGTATTTTTTCGGAGCTTATGAAAGAACTTGAAAACGCAAAGACCTTGAATTAACGTAAAACACATATAAGGACCGGAGCAAGGGCTACCGCAAAAGAACAGGGGCCAAATTCATGGCCCCTTTTGTCCTCATTTCTTACCGGTTGTAATTATACCTACCTCGGCGAAAGAAGCGGTCTGGTCGTCCCCGTCAACCATAAGGGCCCTTAATTTTATATAGCGCGCCGAAACGGGATCGAAACCAATGGTTTGCAATATTCGGTTGTTGACCACATTGCCAAATTCACCCTTGGAAACGACATGCCAATTTCTATTGTTCGTACTTACCGAAAATTCATAATCGGTTATTATACCAAAGGGGTACCTGTCTTGTATCGGCAGATAAGTAAAGCCCTTTAACTCGTGGGTATCACCCAGATCGATTACGATCTCTTGGGGAGTGCCCGCCCCTTTTTCCGTTGCCCACGTACTATTGGGGTCCTCGTCCATAAGTTTTACGGCCTCATCGATATTGCCCGATGAAACATGTATTACTTTCCAATCTTTCTTCGCAACATCGAGGTGTACCGATAGGCTTTCGGACCGTTCACCGGTTTTGGCATCGTATCCAATAGCCTTGAGCGTGCCCGGTGCATCTACCATAAAGGGTTTTTCGTACTTTGTACTGTTGGGGCCAGGCTCGCTTCCATCTAAAGTATAGTAAATACCTACCTCATCGTCAGGCACCGAAAGACCGACCATACCGCTGCGGTCCCTACTTATTTCGGGAGCGGTCAAAAGATTGGGGGCCCGGTACAATTCAACATTGCAAATGACAAGGGGCCCTTTGGCTTCCTCAAAATTGACCCTTATTTTGGTCGCCTCCACCGTATCGAAACGAAGAATGCGTTTGTTGCCTATGGTCGTTTGTCCGTCTATTTTCTTCCATTGCCCATCTACTTCCGCTTCCACGGAAAACCGGATTACCCTTTGCCCCAAGGGAATATATTCCTGCAATAAAATACGATTGACCTCGGTAGGTTGGTCAAATTCAAAAGTTAACGAAGCCTTCTCTACCCCATCGCTCGTCGCCCAGTAGGTCTTGTCGTCCCCGTCATTGACATTTGAGGCGGAATAGGCCGCATCCCCTCCCCTTACCTCGCTTGCCGTTACCTTGGCATCCTTAGCGAGTTCATGGGCAAAATCCTTATCGATCTGTTCTTTAAGGGCCATTAATTGCCTTACATCGTTTTCATGGACCAGCCCCCTATCGTCTACGGGAAGGTTCAATAAAAAATTGCCGTTTCTCCCTATGGATTCGTAGTAGGTTTGTACCAAACGGGCCAAACTCTTTACCTGATGGTCTTCCCGCGGATGGTAGTACCACCCTGGCCGAATGGAGGTATTCACCTCGGCCGGAAGCCAATGGGTACCGTCTTGGTGTCCCGA
This sequence comes from Pseudozobellia thermophila, assembly GCF_900141855.1. GTDB lineage: Bacteria > Bacteroidota > Bacteroidia > Flavobacteriales > Flavobacteriaceae > Pseudozobellia > Pseudozobellia thermophila. The sequence continues at coordinate 76,104 of NZ_FQYU01000011.1, read as the reverse complement.
ACGCAATTCTTTGTATCGGGGCCAACCGGGATAGATCTCATCGCGTCTCATAATGCTCCAGTTGGTTTCATTGGCAAACCCCTCTTCGGTTCCCACCCAGCGGATATCCGGTCCGCCATCACTAAAAATAACGGCATTGGGCTGAAGTTCGCGAACAATCTCGGTAACCTTATCCCATTGATAATAGGTTTTATTGTCGATCTTTCGTTCTTCGTTGGCCCCGCCATAATATCCTGTACCCCCATTGGCCCCGTCGAACCACACTTCGAACACCTCACCGTAGTTGGTCAGCAGTTCGCGCAATTGTTCGTGGTACTTGGCCACGTACGCCGGTGTGCCGTAATCGGCATCGTGACGGTCCCACGGGGAAAGATAGACCCCGAATTTGAGTCCGTATTCTTTGCAGGCTTCCGACAAATCTTTTATTACATCTCCCTTTCCGTCTTTCCAAGGAGCGTTTTTGACCGAATGTTCGGTAGTCTTGGTCGGCCACAGGCAAAACCCGTCGTGGTGCTTGGCCGTAATTATAATGCCTTTCATACCGGCATCCTTGGCAACCTTGGCCCATTGCCTTGTATCCAATTGCGATGGATTGAACAACTCCGGCGACTCGTCGCCCAAGCCCCATTCCATATCGGTAAAGGTGTTCATATTGAAATGAACGAAGGCATAATACTCCAAATCGTGCCAAGCCAAGTGCCTCTCGGAAGGCAAAGGCCCCACAGGTTTTGGGGGTTCGGTCGTTTGGCAGGATATCAAGGTAAGGATCAAGCCGATTGCAAATAGTTTGGTCTTCTTCATAATTATCGGATTTTATTGTACCGTAAGCCAGGTATACCCCTCGGCAGGTATTTGGATCGGAACATCTACTTTATACGTTCTATCGAGTTCAAAAACTTTTGGTGTCCGCCCCTTCGTGGCAATCTTTGCCTGGGTATCCAACCCGGTATAATACAATGGAATTTCGACGACCTCATCAATCGGTCGGTCGGTCGGATTAAAAATGAGTATAAGGCCTTTGTATTCCAAAGAAGGATCTACGTGCATAAAGCCGTCCCACGACCTGCCGTTCGGCCTTCCCAAATGAATGATATCGGCATTTAATATATCGCGATACTTCTTATACCAGTCGATCTGCTCCTTCACCAATCTTTTGGTTTCCTTGCTATCGTAAAGCCGGGGGCCCCGATAACAGGCCTGTACCCCTGAGCCATAATTTTGTACCATATGTGCCTTGTAGGCGTCCAAATGGTCCTTTAACGGCTCTAAGGTAGCTATTTCGCCGCCCCCGTGGTACTCGGTCAAAGGCACAAAGGTCCATGCCATGGAGGGCGATTTTTCCCAAGTGCCATCATAAATATTCTGGCGTCCGAGCATAATCTGTTGGTCCCTGGGCAAAGACCAATTTACCTCGCGATAGCCGATTCCGCATTTATTGGATCCCTGCAAAAAATAAAAATCCGGGGCGTTCAGATATATATCATTTTCGCGCAGACGGTTGTAAAAATCGACACTCATTTTCCATTGCGCCCATTGTGAATCTTCATAACCCTTATGGTATTTATGGGAGGTAGACGCACAATAATCACCGGGATACGGTCCATCATGCTCCAATAGGTCAAAACCCGTTTTCCCTAAAAAGTAGGCGATCTTATCGAGATAATCGCGACCCCACTCCGATGCCAGACAAGGTGCGTTTAAAAATTTGGCCCCTCCCGGCTTGCCCGTGGCCTTGTCTATCACATCTACGGAGTCGTTTATGGTTCTGCTGGAAAAAAGGGAATACCCGCCCAGTTGAATACCTTTCTTGTGGGCATAATCGGCCAATTTCCTGAACTTGGAAATATTCACCGCCGTAGTGTCTTCCATATTGAGTCCGCTACCAAAACTTAGAATTACCATTTCGTAACCCGTTTCGACGCATTGGTCGATCGCCGATTTGACCACTTTGGGCTCTGTGGTGGTCAAATGCATAAATATGGGGTTTTCAGTGACCCATGGTGCCAAGGCCCTGTACATCTTTCGAATAGCCAGGGTATTTCTTTCCCTATCCGTACCGTCCAACAACAATTCATAGGTGCGGAAACCCTGAAAGGTATCGCCCGCCTTCAATGTGGCATTCGGACCCACCTTTAGCGTACTGACCAAGAGACATGGTGTTTCCAACAACCAGTTAACCTGGGAGGTGTACTCGGGGTCGGGCTCCCAAAACGTTGTTACATTCGACTCGCCCGAGGTGAAGCCCCCGAAGGCATAATCGCTTTCTACATGCATGTTGGGTTTTTTCCAATCGGTGGGCGTCTCTACCGGATTCTCCATTTCGGGAAAGGCCAAAATTTCACTTTTAAAACCGGTAATCGTAAGGGACCGCCCCGAAGCGTTTTCTACGGTTATCCTTTTCGATAGCAGTGGCAGGCCATCGTAAACAACGTAATGAACGTTTACCGTTACCCCCGACATGGCCTCGGAGGCATGGGTAAAACTAAGCGTCAATTCCTTGCCGCTAGGCGCGGTCTTTTTGGCGGTGTGGTAGCGCTTACTCCCTTTCCAATCGATATGGGGGGAAAGCTCGGCAATAGTGTGGCCCTTATATTGAAAGGCAGTGGAATCGGACGTAAGTGCGGGCAGCCATTTCTCCAACAAGTATCCATGCTCCTTGAGGCCGATCAATCCGCCAATGGCATATGCCTTTCCGTCAATGGTCACCTCCGCTTCCGGCTTAATGCTCCTGAGCATATGCTCACCGGTGACCAAATTTTCAAAAGCCACGGTAGCCGCATTGGGGGCCATAACCAGCTTGCGTTTCACCAAGCCATTTTGAAGGACCAAGGTATTGTCTCCCTCAACGATCTCAGCCACGTAATCATCGGCATCGAGCAGCCAGTCTTTCTTATCCGCTTTTTCTTGCCCCCATACCTGGGCTGTCGCGATACATAGAAGCAGAACAATATTTCGAATACTATAGTTACCCATTTTTCACAGCTTAATTGCTTTCAATTACCGAACCGTCTTCACGGTAGAGGTCTACTTCACCGTCCAGCATCACCGCAAGTACGGTCATATTTTTATCGAGTACATACTCGGGAAGCTCAATGTATTTGATACCAGGGTAGTGGCTCCAATAGACCTTGCCCACTTCCCTGTGTTTGAGTTTTGTGCCCTCGCCCACTACATAGATCCTGTTAATGTTGTTTTTCAATCCCCTTAGCACTACCTCCCCATTGGCATTCCCTTTCACAAAAAGGTAAAGTGTTTTTTTGTCTTTCGACAAGGTAGTAGGCCCATAGAAGTGCTCTTTGGGAATTCCGGCAATGGTGCCATAGATCGCTTCCTTGTGTTTGTTCGTCCACCGGCCCAGACCTTGGAGGATTTCAACCTGTTCATTGGGAATTGAACCATCTCCCTTAGGACCAATATCCAGTAGAAGGTTCCCTCCATTGGAAATAACATCGGCAAAAATACCTATGACCTGATCGGTTGTTTTGTAGTCGGAATCGTTTTTTTGGTAGCCCCACGAATTGTTCATGGTCATGCACAGTTCCCAATATGGACTTTTGGGGCGTGTAATGGGCATACCTTGTTCGGGCGTTTCGTAATCCCCATGTCCCCGAAGTCGGGAGTTTAATATAACATTCGGATTTTTATCGAGTAACATCTGTCTAACCTTGGGCGCCTCCCATTCGTCAGAGCTATGTTCCCAGTCACCATCGAACCAATACAGGTCGGGGTTATAGTTCTCCGATAGCTCCCTCAATTGGCCTTGATACAGTTTTAAGAATTTCTGCCACCGCTGAGGCTCTTCTTCCACCTTATATCGGATTGAATCGCGGGTAAAGTGGGTATACCCGCCATACGACCAATCGGGCAGGGAGTAGTAGATGCCCAATTTGAGTTTTTCCTCCCGTACGGCATTTACAAATGGGGTAAGCACATCTTTTTTGGCCGCCGAATTGTCAACCGCATTAAAATCGCCGTACGCCGAATCCCAAAGCGCAAAACCTTCATGGTGCTTTGAAGTGATAACCGTATATTTTGCCCCGCTGTTCTTGATCAGCTTGGCCCATGCCTTGGGGTCGTACTTTTTGGCATTGAACCCCTTGGTTTGTTTGAGATAGTCTTTGTGCGAAATATAACCGTTGTAGAACGACCATGACTCGTCTATGCCATTCACCGAATAAAGTCCCCAATGTATAAAAACACCCAGCTTGGCATCTTTGAACCATTGCATTTTCAACTCCTTTTCCGGGACTATCCCGGTCTGTGCCTGCAATGACATGCCCATTAAAAACAGTATTACGTAAACCACTCTGCCCATTACCTCCAAATTCTATTTCCCTATTTGTTGCTTTATATATGCCGCCCAGACTTTATAGCCTTCCGGCTTTAGATGGATTCCATCGCTCGAAAATAGCCTAGCATCAAGTTTTCCCTGCCCATCTAAAAAAAGGTGGGCAATTTCGTGATAGGAAACCCGGGGATCTTCCCCTAAGCTATCGATCGCCCTTTGCATCTCGTTATATTTTTTGCGTTGGGGGGAATCCGGTTCGATACCGGTGACCAAAGGACCGAACAACAAAATCCTTGAGTCGGGAAATTTCCTTTCGGCCACCTCGACAACGCGCCTGATCCCTTGCGCGATCTCGTTTGAACTTTCAAACGGAAAATTGTTTACCCCAACCGTCAACACGACCACTTTGGGACCTGCTTTTTCATAAGCCCCATGCAGCAGGCGCCAAAGAACATTTTGCGTACGATCACCCGAAATACCGGCATTTATCCAATTGTATCCAGAAAAATACAGATCCGCCGCCTCCTTTCCCGGACGGTGGGTAACATGGGGCCTAGTACCTCCAAAGCCTTGGGTTATTGAGTTGCCTACCAGCAAGAGGTCAGCTTTTTTGCCCTTGGCACAAATCGAGTCGATATCCGCGGCTTGGGCCCACCAATCCTTACCATTTGTCCATCCCGCGGCAGAACGGTATTCGGCCGAAGGAGCCGGCACCGTGGCAAAGTTTATCTTTTGCCCCGTAGCCCTCAAAATAAAGTTCAAGATCGGCGTGGGGTTCGGCAGGCTATGCGGGTGATGTCCGTTTTCCGGCTTATAAATGGTTTCTATCGTTCCGCCGTTCCCTTCGATTCCCTTCGCGAAAGGAATGGTGTTTTCAACGATCGGCACCACTTTGTCCGTTTCGCCACAAACGTGTAAGATAGGGTAGCCGCCTTGGGCTATTTTTTTGATTTTGGCCATTGGATCGCCCTCAAAATATTCGCCCCCACCGTCATCGGTCACACCGTGCGCCAATTTAAACTTTTCCCAATCCTTGGCACTGCCTGTGCCCGTTCCTTTCCCCCCTGGCCAACTTTTTCCGGTGAGCACAGGTGCATCGGCATATATGCAGGCCACCTTGTCCGCGTTTTGGGCCGCCCAATTATACGCAATCAATCCGCCACGGCTCATAGCTTCTATCACCACCTTTTGCGACAGGCCTTTCCCGGTCATCAAGGCATGGAACGAATTCCAACGCCCAACGGCTTCCCGATTGCCGAAAAGTTCCGAAACGTCGCAATAGGCAATATGAAACCCGCGCTCCAACAAAGCAATATCGGTTTGGGGCTCATGCCCCCAAAACCTCGCACGCAGTACCCATGGCAGACCTTTGGCCGGCCTTTTGGGTAGGGCCAACTTGGCCTCATGCCCTTTAAATTTGAACTGCAAGAGCCGATAACCATAAAAATTGGTTTCCGACAAGGCCTCTATTCTTTTATCCTCACCCAGGTCAACGTCTTTATCCCCCGGCCTTCGCACCAGGCATTCGTACAACCTTTGGGCAATAACCGCCGCCCCCAGATCGGAAGGATGGATTTTATCGGGCAGTAAATCGGCCCGGTCTACAAACAGTTGGTAGAGGTCAATTACCTCGCTTTCGGTGGTGTAGGCCACTTCTTGAATTTTGGGGATAATCGATTGTTTGATAACGGGGTCGTAAATACTGGTAGAATCTTGTGTAAAGGCCGGAACAGGCAACAAAAGTATAATTCGGGTGTCCTGGTTTTTAGCCTTGAAACTGCCAATAAGCTCTTCATAGTCTTTTTTCATCTCGTTCAGGTAAACCCGATTTTGCGATTTGCTATCGTTCGTTCCCAATTTTATAAAAACGATATCGGGCACAAAGGCCAATGCGTTTTTATAGGCCTCGGTTTCCCAGTAGGGGCGATCCCCCCTTTTAAGCAAGGTGGTGCCGCTCACCCCAAAATTTTTCACTTGATAATCGTTGCCCAGCAAATTTTGCAATTGTGCCGGATAGGAGTTCATGGTACGGTTATGCACCCTCGCCCCATAGGTAATGCTGTTGCCTACGCAGGCGACCTTAATTTTTTTCAAGGTGTCTTTTTGTCCTTGCCCCCAATGGGGAAACACCAATGATACAATCAAAAGAAAAAAAACACCTCTATTCACTTCAAATGGTTTTTGGCCGATTATTTAAATTTAATGGTAAACGCTTCGCTTTGAAGCAGTTTTTCTTTGATCGCATCAGGAATCCGTACAACAACCCCTTCATTTTTGCGGCTCCATTTCAACCGGGTCTTTGAACCTAAAATCGTTGCCCGGCTTCCTTTTTTGGGCACTAGGCCTTCAAAATAAATTTCGGAAGGAATTTCTGTTTGACCTTCCTCTACCAAATAAATAAGGAAATCGGTACCATCGGGCTTTGAGGTCAAGCATATATTTTTATACTTATACGGTGCCTTGGCCTCGGTACCATAAATGGCTTCATCGTTTACCTTCATCCAATTTCCAATTTCCTCCAAAAGTTTATAGGCACCCGCATCCCATTCTCCCTCCGGACTGGGGGCGATGTTCAAAAGTAGGTTACCGCCCTTCGCCACAATATCGACCAAAGTATGTACCGCTTCACGGCCGCTCATATAAGTGGCGTTAGGCGAATAAGACCATCCGCCACCGGCAATAATACAAGACTCCCAGGGATACGGCAAAGCCTTATCGGGAACCCGGTTTTCAGGAGTCAGGTAATTCTGGTTCTTACCGTGAACAGCACGGTCGACCACAATCAGGCCCGGCTGTTTTTCACGTGCCTTTTTTACCAATTCGTCCATTTTAATATCCTGATTGACAATGCGATTTTTAAGGTAACCACTTTCATTATCCTTTAACTGGGCGTCGTACCAGCTTGTAATTTCCGATTTTGGTGTTTTGGCCACCCACCCCCCGTCGAGCCAAAGAATATCTACTTTGCCATAATCGGTCAGTAATTCCAGGATTTGATTGTGGGTGAAATCGACAAACTCCTGCCACTTTTCCGGGTTTTCCTCAGGGCTATAGTTAACATTTCTATCGCGGGGAGGGTAATAGGGGTCCCAGTACGAATCAACATTCCAATCCGGTTTAGAAAAATAAGCTCCCGCCCAAAGCCCTTCTTTTCTAAAGGCATCGAAGATTTCTTTGGTAATGTTCGCCTTCGGATGGGTACTGAACGGAGTTTTACTATCCGTTATTTTATAATCGGTATACTTGGTGTCGAACATCGAAAATCCATCGTGGTGCTTGGTAGTAAAAACCACATATTTCATACCAGCATTCTTTGCCGCCTTCGCCCATTTTTCAGGGTTAAACTTTACAGGGTTAAAGGTGGTTTGGAGTCCTTCGTATTCTTTTTTGTAGGCGAAATAATTATCGGGGTTCGAGCCTTTTTTACGTTCACACCACCCATATTCCTCGGGGCATATCGACCAAGACTCCACCACGCCCCATTGACTATAGGGCCCCCAATGCATGAGCAATCCGAATTTAATATCTTGCCATTGGTCCAGTTTCTCTAGAACCAAAGGGTCGGTTTCGGGCACATAGCGTTCATCTTCATAAATGGCTTGTGCATTCAAAAACTGAATAAAGCAAAAGAAAATAAAGCTGGTAACTCTTAGTTTCATGTGTTATGGTTTATATTGGCTATTGAATTGACTTTGGTTACATGTTCAGAAGTGCCCAAACCTGCAAATACCTGTGGAAACAATGCAGTTAGACAACAAGTTTGTATAGCTATGTTATGTTCGGCCATCTATCGAACATTGAATATACAGGCAAGGACAGAATCATCGCGATTTTTAAATTATGCCGTTTGCGCCATTGGGCAAAGCTATATTGAACAAAACTAAACCTTACCCCTTTGCTTCTCTACCTCAAAAATGACCATCAACGATACTTTTTTTGCCCAAAACAAAAAAATACTACCACTATGCGTACAACTTGATATAGTCACTAGGAGACATCCCCACAATAGACTTAAACTGTCGGTTAAAATTGGAAATATTGTTAAACCCTGATTCGAAACAAACCGAGGTCACCGTATTTTTATTTTCCATTAACAATTTACAAGCATACCCTATGCGAATCTCGTTCAAATATCTTGTAAACGTTTTTTGATGTATCCTTTTAAAGAAACGGCTAAAAGCAGAGGCGTTCATATTGGCCACATCGGCTACATCCCTTGAACGGATTGGTGTATTGAAGTTTTTAAAGATATAGGCATAAATCCTGTCCAAGTTCTCATTCTCCGCCTCCTTAAAGGAATCGACGAATCCGGCGCTGGATAAAAACCGATACCGCGAATGTTTCGACAACTTATTCAAAACATTTACAAAGCCCATAGTTTTATCAAAACCATGCAGACCGTTCAAGTTCTCCAAATCATCAATAAGTTTAGGAGGAAGGCCGATAAATTTAATACCACGCCTGGCACGCTCAAACAAATTGGCTATAGACCGCATTTCAGGTGCCCTTAAAAAACCATCGCCCAAGAAATTTTCACTAAAATAAATGACAACAGCCTCGGCCACCAACGTCGAGTTTTTTTCAAAATAACACTCATCGTTCAACCACATATGGGGCAAATTCCGTCCTATAAGTACTACCTCTCCCTCTTCGAACTTCTCAATACTATCGCCTATAAACCGGGTACCCGTACTTTTTCGAATGACCACGAGCTCTAATTCGGGGTGATGGTGCCAAACCTTTAAAAAGTATGGGGATTGATTCATACTCACCGTAAAGGAACTATGCTTGGCACTGGCACGATCTAATAAATGAAGTTTCATGTTAAGGTTTTCCAAACACAGGTTAATTGATAAGGAACAAAAATCAACAAAAGAAGTACAATTATCCACTTTGGGCAAAAAAAATACCACTAGATGTATAATTTTTAGTAGATATTAACATCCTTCTCTCATATTTTTGGCTGCTTTGATTAATAAAATGTTAAATATCCAACATTGAAAACAATCAAAATTAATTCTAACTAACAAACTCGCACTTATGAAAGAAATCAAAAACAACGGGAGACCAAAACGGCTCTTCCTTAAACTTGATTATCGAACAGTATTTCTGTTACTGTGCTCGGTAATCATCCAACAAGGTGCTTTTGCGTCAAAAAGTGTGCACGAGCACACCTACACAACTGTCCCGCAAACGGCCATTACGGGTACCGTAACCGATGAAAGTGGGGTTCCACTCCCTGGTGCCACTGTACTTGAAGTTGGCACCTCGAATGGTGTTTCGACCGATTTTGATGGGAATTATACCATTGTTCCGTCAGGAGATTCCCCCGTATTGGAATTCTCCTATATCGGTTACGCCACAAAAACCATTACCGTTAATGGTCAAACCTCCATCAACGTCGTACTGGCCGAGGATGCGAGTGAACTTGAGGAAGTGGTCGTAACCGGTTTGGGCATCACCAGGGCCAAAAAGGCAATCGGTTATGCGGTGGCTACCGTAGAAGCCGAATCCTTGGTAGAAGCTGCACCGACCAATTTCGCAACCGCTCTTTACGGAAAGGCACCCGGTGTGCAAATCGCCGCCACTCCCGGTGGGAACACCAGTGCCGTCAACATCAACATCAGGGGGCTTAATTCGATCAACGGAAGCAACCAGCCCCTAATCATTAAAGATGGTATCCCCATTCGAAACCAAGATGTTTCCAATTCAAATTACTGGAGCAATCAGCGGGTAGAGGGCAACGGCCTATTGGACATCAATCCTGAGGATATCGAAAACATCTCAATCTTAAAAGGAGCCTCGGCAGCGGCCCTATACGGTTCGGAGGCGGTAAACGGTGTTGTCTTGATCACGACGAAAAAAGGTAAAGGCAAGGGATGGAGCGGAGAATTCAATTCCGTCTATAGCTTTGACAACGTTGCGTACATGCCCAAATGGCAAAACGAAAGAGGCCCCGGATACCCTTGGTATGTGGCGACTTGGGGCGACGATGTCGACGAGGACGGATTTCAATGGTACGATACCAACGGAGACGGAACTCCCGACACAAAAGGGGTAATCGGCACCAACCTCAACTACGGCCCCAGATTTGACGGCCAACCCATTTTGGCCTGGGACGGTAAGGTACGGCCCTATACGGCCCAAAACAGCTACGAGGGACTCTTCAAGACCGCCCATAACACCAGGTTCAACGTAGGCCTATCGCACGTATCCGACAAGGCCAATACCCGCTTTTCGTACACCAGATCGGACAACCAAGCCATAACCCCGAACTCGAGTAACTACAACAACACCTTTAGTTTAAACTCGAACATAGATTGGACGGATAATTTCAGAACGCAGGTTGTTGTAGATTACTACAACAAGAAAGTGCACAACAGACCTTACAAGATCGATAGGATCGTTAACAACTTCGGAGGTATGATGAACCGTTTTGACAATGCGGACTGGTATGAAGACCAATACAAGACCAGTTTAGGCTATCGTTACGTTACAGGTTCAGGGCAAAGCCTGACCCCTGACGAAAACATCACCATACCAGGTTATAGGGGAGATATTCTCGACTACTTCTGGCGTATCAACGAATACGACTACGAAGAAGCATCCGACCGTGTAATAGCCGCATTGACCTTGGAATACGATTTTTTGAATGACTTTACCCTTCGGGCAAGGGCATCCCACGATTTCACTTCGGAATACACCGAAGACAAACGCCCTACCGAGATTCCATTGGTATACAACAATACCACTGGCATGTTTGGCATGCGTCAAAAAAAGGACAATGTCAAATACGGCGAACTTTTATTGACCTACAACAAGGCGATCAACGACGACTTTTCCGTTCTGGCCCGCCTAGGATATAACGCCGAGGAAAGAACCAATAGAATGACACAGTTGCAGACCGTTGGCGGCCTAACCGTCGAAAATTGGTTCGACTTGTCCGCTTCCAGGCTTCAACCGACCACGGCAAACCTAAAAGGCTGGAACAATAGGGATAACTATCTTCGAGATGGGATTTTCGGAACGCTTAACCTAGACTACAAAGGGTTTCTTTATGTAGAAGGTACGATTCGAAGGGATAGGATTTCAACTATTCCAGCGGCCTACAACGGATTTACCTACCCATCAGTGAATGGTAGTTTTGTGGTATCGCAGGCATTTGAATTACCACAGTCAATCGACTTACTAAAGGTAAGAGGTTCTTGGGGAGTTGTCGGTAATGCACCGGAACTTTATGCCGCCAATATAGCATACACCCAATTGGGTATCAACGGTTCTGAGACCATTTACACTACGCTACCCACGCAATACGGAAACGACCAAATAAAACCGGAGGAAAAACATGAAATTGAGTTTGGCCTGGAACTTAAAATGCTTCAAAACAGAATAGGCTTGGATGTATCGTACTACGATGCGGAAATTAGAGATCAAATTCTGCAATACACCCTGCCCAGGAGTACAGGTGCGCAGTCGGTGTTGGCCAATATTGGCATCTTGGGCAACAAGGGACTTGAAGTAGGATTAAACGGATCCCCGATCAGAACGTCCGATGTAGATTGGAGCCTTGGAATCAATTTTTCCCGAAACGTAAATACAGTTAAAAAACTAACTGACGATTCTGACCAACTTGTCCACCAAGACCAAGACGGAAGTGCCGTTCGACTCGTTTCCAATGTTGGTGAAGCCATGGGGGACATTATGGTTCACCCGCTACTAACCGATGAAAACGGCAACAATGTTGTTTCCGACAATGGCCTATACCTGGTAGACTCCGACGAATGGGTAAAGGCTGGAAACGTAAACCCGGATTTTATCGGCGGTATCTGGTCAAGCCTATCGGTCAAGAATTTTAGCTTGGACTTTAGCATTGATTATAGCTGGGGCGGTGAAATTATGCCCAAGGGCTATTATTGGATGGTAGGAAGGGGACTAACCGAGGAAAGCTTGGCCTTCAGTGATGCAGCCCGCGGTGGAATTAGCTATTATCCTTCCCAGGTTGGCGATGATGTGCAGCTGATACAAACAAGTTCGAGCCAAGGGCCGGCAGGAGAAAGCGTATACAATGACGGAATTATATTGGAAGGCGTTAAGACCGATGGAACACCCAACGATATCGTCGTCTCAAACCCGGATTATTTCTGGACGGTCTATAATTGGGGTGGACCCGCATATAGCCCCAACGCCCGTTACGACCTATTTGTAAGGGAAAACAACTATTTAAAAATGAGGGAGATTTCAATCGGCTATAGCATCCCTAAAGATGTGGTTGAAAAAACCGGGCTTTCTTCGATAAACCTTTCCGTTTTTGGTAGAAACCTGTTCTATCTCTACAGAAGTATAAAGGAAGTTGATGGGGAAGCGGTAACCGTCGGGACCGATTGGAAGGAAAACTGGTACAATGGTGCCAATGGATGGACAAGCAAGACTGTCGGCCTTCAACTTAGGGCAAGTTTTTAATTATACATTAACGATATATTTATATTCATGAAGAATTTAAAAATAATTATAGCCAACCTTCTCACGGCGGCCATACTATTGGTCTCTTGTCAAGAAGATGATTTCACCGAATATTATTCCGATCCGGCGACTATAGCCGAGACGACGGTAGAAAAGCAGTACGCGGGCTTCATGCAAAGTAACAAGGACGACATTATGCCTTCCTATTCAAAGTACTTTGTTACAGGCCGCCCAACCCTTATGATCTACACCCAGACCCGAGGGTTCGAAAATAGCATCGGGCGTTTCACCCCTGGTGACGCTCCTGTAGACCCGATCTACAATAGGTACTATGCCACGCTATTTCAATTTAGGGAAATGGAAAGGATTTACGACCAATTGACACCCGCGGAACAGGATGAGTATCGTATCTTTATCATAACCGCTAAAATCTATTTATACGATTATACCCAAAAAATAGTCGACCTATTTGGCGATATCCCCTTTACCGAGGCTGGAAAGATTAGTCAGAACGAGGGCGATTATCAATCCTCATATGCAGCCTTTGATTCAGCCGAAAGCATCTATAGGTTGATGATCGATGACTTGAAATCTATTGCCCAAGAGTTAAATAGCATTTCGTTGACTACGGCTATAAAAGACTATTTCACCGTACAAGATTTTGTAAATGGCGGCGATATAGATATTTGGAAGAAGTATTGTAATTCCTTACGCATTCGGCTTTTGACCAGGGCATCAGCAAGCGATGAGTTCTCGAGTATTGCCCAAACCCAAATTGGAGAAATCTTGGGCAACCCGGCGACATACCCCATTGTCGAGGGCAACGAAGAGAACATTCAAATCGAGTCTTTGGGTGAAGGCATGGGACTTCAAGCAGATTTTCAAGGCACCTTTGTCGAAGGCGACAGCTGGAACTCGAATGTTGCAAGCAAAGCTATGATCGACCATATGGTCGAAAATACCGATCCCAGATTGCGTTGCATATTCCAACCCGGTAGCGAAGCAGGGGAAAATGAATTTCTAGGATTAGACCCCACAATGGCCCAAAGTGCACAAAACGCCCTTATTAATTCAGGTACCGTTAGCATCTATAACAACTGGACCTTTAAGAACAACAGAAACTTTCCGGGTATATTGATTTCCGCATCGGATATTGATTTTTATTTATCCGAATACTATTTGGGAAGCAATGATGCCATGGCCAAGGAACACTATGAAAAAGGGATAAGCGAATCAATAAATTTCTATTACAGTGTTAGGGATTTGGCCATCAATTTCGAAGATTCCCCCGAAATAGACGATTTAGACCCGAGTGAGATCGACAACTACCTTATGGAAGCCAACATTTCATGGGATGCCGCAACCAGTAATGAGGAAAAATTAGCCCTTCTTGCCCGACAGAAATGGCTACACACCAATATGGTCGAAATGTATGAGAATTGGGCAGAGCTCAGAAGGCTAGGTTTGCCAGAACTGGAATTCGTCCCTGACAACTCCTCGGCACAGGCCACTCCTCCAAATCGGTTTTTGTATCCGTCCGTTGAAAGAACCTTTAACGCTGAAAACTACAGTGCAGTCAGTGAAGATGACAACTTAGATGCAAAAATTTTCTGGGACATCGATTAAACCAATAAATCAGTTTCTAAATTTAAGTTGACTCAGAACGGTCGGTCAAAATTGACCGACCGTTCTTTTTATATACCTTTACCCCTTAAACCAAACCCTAGTAAATGACAAGTTCTACCCCCAAAATGCACCACCAATGCAATTACAAAAGATTAACCCTCAAATCGATTTTCTTCCTCCTCACGGCCTTGCTTATCACATCGTGTGAACCTAAAGAGCAAGAAATCCTAGTTTTTAGCAAAACCGCCGGTTTTAGGCATAAATCCATCGAAGCAGGGGTGTCGGCCCTAAAAAAATTGGGATCGGAAAACGGCTATAAGGTTACGGCCACCGAAGATTCCGATTACTTTGTTGAAGATTCGTTGCGCAACTACGCCGCCGTCGTTTTCTTGAACACCACACGTGATATCCTCAACGATGTCGAACAAGCCGATTTCGAACGCTATATTCAGGCCGGGGGCGGTTTTGTAGGCGTACATGCCGCCACCGATACGGAGTACGACTGGCCATGGTACAACAAACTGGTCGGTGCCGTTTTCGACGGCCACCCCAAGATACAGGAAGCCCACCTACACATAGAGGACAAAAACCACAGCTCTACCCAAGCCTTGCCCGATTCGGTATGGGTCAAAAGCGATGAGTGGTACAATTTCAAGAACATCAATCCGGACATCAATGTCGTGCTTAGTGTCGACGAGAAAAGCTACAAGGGAGGCACCAACGGGGACGACCACCCCATTTCGTGGTACCATGAATACGACGGCGGACGGGCCTTCTATACCGAGTTGGGCCATACCGACGAAACCTATAAGAACCCCAAATTTTTGACCCACTTGCTGGGAGGGATCAAGTACGCCATTGGCGACGGAAAACTCGACTACAGTCGCGCCAAAACCCAACGTGTACCGCCCGAGGACCGTTTTGAAAAAAAGATACTGGACTTTAACCTGAACGAACCCATGGAGCTCGACGAACTGCCCGGGGAGGGTATTCTGTTCGTAGAGCGCAGGGGAGCCGTCAAACTATACGATTTCGAGACTGAGCAAACAAGCACCCTCGCCCAGTTGGAGGTTTTTTACATAAATGAAGATGGCCTCCTGGGCCTCGCGGTCGACCCCGACTACCTAAAGAACAATTGGATCTACCTGTTCTACTCGGCGCCGACCGAGAAAGCAGCGCAACGCATCTCAAGGTTTACCCTGAAAGATAAAAAGCTGGACCTAAACTCGGAGAAGATCATCCTTGAAATACCGACCGACCGCCAATGCTGCCATAGTGGTGGAGGCCTTGAATTCGGACCGAACGGCAACCTATATATCGGGCTTGGCGACAACACCAATCCCTTTGCCTCTTCGGGCTTTGCCCCCATTGACGAGCGTGAGGGAAGAAGGGCCTGGGATGCCCAAAAATCAGCATCGAACACCAACGACCTAAGGGGAAAGATACTCCGTATAAAGCCCGAGGACGATGGCACCTACTCCATTCCCGAAGGTAACCTCTTTCCCAAGGGAACGCCAAAGACCCGGCCCGAAATCTACGTTATGGGAAACCGGAATCCGTTCAGGTTTTCCATAGACACCAAAACAGGCTATTTGTACTGGGGCGATGTGGGTCCCGACGCAGGAAAGGCGGATCCGAACCGGGGGCCAAGCGGTATGGGCGAATTCGACCAGGCCCGCCATGCGGGATTTTGGGGATGGCCCTATACCCGTGGCTATAACGAGCCTTATAACGATTACGACTTTGCCACAAAAACTTCAGGCCCCAAATTCGACCCCGAAAACCTGATCAACGACTCGCCCAACAATACCGGGCTTAAAAAGCTTCCCCCGGCACAACCGTCCATGATTCCAATGACCTATTACCGTTCAGAGGAATTTCCTTGGATGGGTGCCGGCGGTATCAACCCCATGGCCGGGCCGGTCTATCACGCATCCGACTATCCGAACGCCAAAAACCCGTTTCCGGAGTACTTCGAGAACAAACTATTTTTGTACGAATGGATGAGGGACTGGATCTACGTCATCACCCTCGACGAAAACCAAGACTATGTAAAGGCCGATGCCTTTATGCCCAACACGGAATTCTCGCATCCCATGGATATGATTTTCGGTTCGGACGGAAAAATGTACCTGCTCGAATATGGCCAAAAATGGAACTCGCAGAACTTGGATGCCCGTCTCAGCAGCATATCCTACCTACCAGGCAATAGGAAGCCCATAGCAAGGTTAACGCACGACAAAGCGGTGGGCGCCGCTCCCCTGACCGTCCAATTTTCGGCAGAAGGGTCGTTGGACTACGACAAGGACGTACTTTCCTACGAATGGTATTTCGACTCCGATACCGTTCAATCGACCGAAAAAGCCCCCCAATTTGTATTCGAAAAAGAGGGAAGCTTCGACGTACGGCTCAAGGTTACCGACACCGAGGGCAATACCGCCACGACCAATACCAAAATCTTGGTGGGCAACGATGCACCGGTCCTGTCCATAGAAATAGAAAACAACGATTCCATCTATTGGGAAGGAAAAAAAATCGACTACCGCATAACAGTGACCGACAAACAGGACGGATCCACGGCCGACGGATCCATAAACCGGGACGAGGTTAAGGTCACGTTCGACTATATCCCCGAAGGCAAGGATATCGTAAAGGCGACCATAGGCCATCAACGCAACATCGTACCGGAAGGGAAGAAAGCCATAGACGGTACCGACTGTAAGGCCTGCCACGCCATAAAGGAAAAAGTAAACGGACCGAGTTATACGGAAATCGCAAAAAAATACAACAAGGAAGACACCGGATACCTGGTCGCCAAGATCATCAAAGGCGGCGGTGGCGTTTGGGGTGAAAATGCCATGTCGGCCCATCCCCAATTGAGTGTCGGTGAAGTGACCCAGATGGTAGAGTATATCCTATCGCTTAAACCCTCGGAAGAGAAGGCTCAAAACTACCTCCCCTTGGAGGGCTCGCTCACCTTTGACAAGCACCTACCGACAGAAGGCAAGGGCACATATATTTTAATGGCCTCGTACCGCGACAAGGGCAATCCGCAACAACCCGAATCGGAGTTGACGGCCAACGAGCAGTTTGTGTTCAAACCCAAGGAAGCAAAAAAAGATGAATAATATAACCTATAGCGCCCAGGGTTATGGTCAATCAGCAAACCCATTTCCATTAATGACAAAAGGCCTTACATTGAACAATGTAGGCCTTTTGCACTTAAAATGAACTCAACAAACAATTATAAACTCGACGTTTCGGGGGACCCTTAACGACTAATTTTTTTCGCTATTTCTTCTCAATGGCCAACGGTACCCCATCGGGGTCTTGGTCGCACCCTGACCACACCTGAAAAGGCGTCTTTCCGATAAGAAAGGGCAGCAATTTTAATCACCTGGCAAAGGTATGAAAAAAAATTATTTTGCAATATTTTGCAGCTTTTTTTAGCAAAAAACCGAAGCGCGGACAGCCCGAAAAAAATATGCACCATAAGCTACACCTATCGATTTGCGACATTGTTGGGACACAGCCCTAAGGAACAAGGTATATTAGTAGCCCAACATCAACGGCCGGAGATTGGCCGGAACTATTTTTAAGATACGGGGGGCGATTAGAAATAATCGAAAAGCGACACCACCCCGTTATACGACATAACGCATGCAAAGACGAAGGCGAGTACCAGGCCCACATTGATCAAAGGGCTGGTCTTATACCCCTTCATCAGGGTTTTGTCGTTCACAAGAACGGTGATGGCAGCAATGACCAGAGGCAATACAAACACATTGAAAATTTGTGAAACAATCTGCATTTCCACGGGATTAGAACCGAAAACCGGAACGATCAGGGCGAACAAACAGGCAAAGGCCGTGATAAACTTGAACTGGCGCGAAGACGTATCCAGTTCCCCGGATTGAAAATCGGCGATCAGAATCGGCGCTATAAGCAGTATTGGAAAAATAGAGGACAGTCCGGCACTAAGTGTGCCAAAGAAAAACAAGGTGAGCGCAAATTTACCGGCAACGGGCTCCAAGGTGTGTACCATATCCAGAACCTCGGTAACCGGCTTACCTTCGTGATAAAGTGCCCCGCTTGCCACGGCCATTACGGCCCCACTTATGGCAAATACCAAAATGGCAGCTACGATGGCATCCCTTTTTTGGTCCTTTAGGTTATCGATGGTCCACCCCTTACCCTTTACAAAAAGGGGTCGCGACAAAAACGTTGCGGCGGCCATGGTGGTGCCCACAAAGGCCACGACGAGCATCTTGCCCCCTTCTACCTGGGGTATCGAAGGTACAAGGCCCTCAAGAACCTCCATGGGTAGCGGGTATACCATGAAAAGCGAAATCAAGAAAGAGCCCCCCATAATCGTTACGAAAACGACGAGGATCTTCTCAAAAAAGGTGTACTTTCCTACCAAAAGCAAGAAATACATTACCCCGGTTACGATCAGGGCGATCAAGATAACCGCTTCGTACTTATAGGCCTCAAGCTGGGGAAAATAGATTACGAATATTTCGTAGATGATGTTGGCCGAAATACCCATGATGCCCATGAGGGAATTCCATTGCCCAAAGGATATCCCGATAATGATAAGAACGGCGATAAGCCTCCCCCATTTGAGGTGTTTCTTAAAGGCAAACAGTGCGGTCTCGCCCGTAATCAGGGCATAGTTCCCATACACGTACATCAGGATTCCCGAAAACAGACAGCTTACCACCAATACCCACAACAACTGCATACCATAGGTACTTCCTGCCACGGTCATCGAGGTTACACTGCCCGTTCCAATGGTATAGCCGATGGCAAAGATACCAGGGCCAAAGGCCAGTACCATAGCAAGAATCTTTTTTAGCAAGCCCGGTTTCTCTTCAAGCATTGTATCAACTATTTTAAAGGTTCGTTTATGGCTATCGCCCTATAGCGGGCACCGGCTTACACTTCACCGGATAGAATTTTGTTGAAATCGTACGATTCGGGGTCGGGAAGGTAGGCCTTGGCCGCCTCGTAGTCGCCCTCTTCGATGTAGTGCATGTTTTGAAAGCAGAGCCTTGCAAATTCGGAGTCCACATTCACAAGGCGGGGGGCTATCTTACCGTCTTCACCTTGTAGGTCTTCCAAAAACAAGGGGGTTACCTCACCGCGGGAATTGGCCGTAACAATACAACCGCTGAGACCTTGGGCAAAGAGTTTTTTTACCCCTAGCCCCAAGAGGGTGCAAAGGGTCAGATCGAAGCCTATGGGCCTGCAACACCTGAGTTCATATCCCAGTTCTACCGGCCTGCTCTTTATGTGGATGCCCAGTTCCTTCAATTTTACCTGAACGAGCATATTAAAGATATGCGATTTGCTCACGTTTCCCAGTTCGGGATGGCCGTGGTCGTCATAGGTGAAGTTGATACCGCAGTGGTCGAGCTCGCTATCGGGCATAATATGGAAAACGCCTTCGCTTACCAAGGCGACACCGTAGTTGATGTTCTCTATTTTTCGTTTTACGATAGATGAAATGATCAGGCGTACCACCTTGTCAAAAGTAATGGGGGTGCGGTTGAACATTTCCGGGATGACCATCATCGGAAAATGGCAACTGGTAGCGATACCGAAGGCCAAATGGCCGGCAGAGCGCCCCATGGTAGACATCACGAACCAGTTTTGGCTCGTACGTGCATCCTCATAGGTGGTATTACCGATACGTACCCCTTCGTCCTTTGCCGAATGAAATCCAAAGGTGGGGTTTCGGTCGGGCAAGGGC
The DNA here is from genome assembly GCF_900141855.1 of Pseudozobellia thermophila. Classification (GTDB taxonomy): domain Bacteria; phylum Bacteroidota; class Bacteroidia; order Flavobacteriales; family Flavobacteriaceae; genus Pseudozobellia; species Pseudozobellia thermophila. Next base: position 55,975 of record NZ_FQYU01000011.1, on the reverse strand, counting down.
AAATCGTTATCTATGGTTTTGGGCACATGTATGTTCGAGATGGATATGTTCTCCTTTGACAGGTACCCTGTAATTCTGTTGGCCGTAGAGGCAGTGTCGTCACCGCCAATACTGACCAACAGTTTTACATTGTTATCGGAAAAAAGTCTCGTATTTATTTTTTCATTGCCCGGTTTGAACCTGCTCATGATCAAAGTAGATCCACCGCGACTAAAAATACGATCGGCATGTGCAAAATCGAATTCCTTGATCTGTGGCCTCTCGGAAAAAATACCCTTAAAGCCCTCGTGAAGGCCCAAAACACGGTACCCATCCTTAAGGAAAATCTTGGCCACCGTACTGATAACGGCGTTGATGCCCGGTGCGGGACCTCCGCCACAAATGATCAGTATCGATTTTTTAGAAGCCATCTTTTTTGTTTTAAAAAATTACCGCGCTACCCTTCCGGAAGCGTCGCCGCCCATGAGTTTTTCCACTTCGCTTACAGTGACCAAATTGGCATCTCCCTTTATGGTATGCTTTAAGCAGGATGCCGCCACGGCAAAATCGAGGGCGTTTTGATCGTCTTCGGGATATTTCAACAGGCCGTAGATCAATCCTCCCATAAACGAATCGCCACCACCTACGCGGTCTACGATATCGGTAATCTGATACTGTCGCGTCTCGTACATTTTCTCACCATCGTAAAGTACCCCGGCCCATGTGTTGTGCGATGCCGAGATGGAGCCCCTTAAGGTGGTGATTACTTTTTTGGCCTTTGGGAATTTTTTCATCATCTGTTTACAGACCGATAAAAAAGCCTCGGCCTTTACCTCGCTCCCCTGTTTGTGCACATCGAGTCCTTCGGGATGGATCCCGAAGTGTTTTTCGGCATCTTCCTCGTTGCCCAAAATAATGTCGCAGTACGAGGTAAGCTCGGTCATTATGGCTTCGCGGTCACCGCCATAGTTCCAAAGTTTGGCCCTATAGTTAAGGTCGGTGGAAATGGTGATGCCCATATCGCTGGCCACTTTTACGGCCTCCAAGCAAACATCGGCGGCACTTTGTGAAATGGCGGGGGTGATGCCCGTCCAATGGAACCATCCGGCCCCTTCAAAGACTTTTTTCCAGTCGATCATTCCCGGTTCAATTTCGGAAATGGCCGAATGGGCACGGTCGTAAACCACCTTACTGCCCCGGCTAACGGCACCGGTTTCCAAAAAATAGATTCCGAGGCGCTCGCCACCGAAAATAATGTTTTGGGTGTTGACACCTCTTTTTCGCATTTCCATCAAGGCGCATTCGCCAATGTCGTTTTTGGGCAATCGCGTCACAAAATCGACAGGAACCCCGTAATTGGCCAAGGAAACCGCCACGTTCGACTCGCCACCACCATAGACCACGTCGAAACTGGTGGTCTGGGAAAATCTTAAAAATCCAGGAGGAGCCAATCGCAACATGATTTCCCCGAAGGTTACTACTTTTTTCATTTCAATCGTATTGAATATATTAGTGTTCTTTGATTCTTGCCCGGGCCAAAGGAATGTTCAACTTAAATTCCCAATCCTTGCCCTCCGGTTATTTGAATGGTTTCGGCCGTAAGAAAAGCGGCATCGTCGCTTGCCAAGAACGAAACAACGGAAGCCACTTCCTCTGGCTGTCCCAATCTCCCCAAAAGGATATTGTTCTTCCACGATGCAAATACTTCCGGCTTGGTCGATTTGATCTGGGCATGAAACGGTGTGTCAATGGTTCCGGGAGACACGGCGTTTACCCTAATCCCGTATTCCGCAAGGTCTTTGGCCAAGGCCCTGGTCAAGGCATGTACTCCCGCCTTTGATGTGCCATAGATTCCGGCGCCCGGTCCGCCGGCGTTCCAACCCGCTATCGAGGTGTAATTGATGATAGAGGCATTTTCCCCTTTTTTTAGAAAAGGGATGGCCGCCCTAGAGGCAAAAAATGCAGAATCGAGATTCAAGGCCATTACGGATCGATAAAATTCGGTCGTCATTTCCTCGAAGCGCGACCTTCCCCCTAGTCCACCTGCATTGTTTACAAGCACATCGATCTTTCCATACTTATCGCCAATGGCCTTAATGTTTGTGTCGACGGCTTGCTCATCGGTAACGTCAAAGCCGTAATATTCGGCCGAAATACCATCTGCCGCGAGTTCTTTCACCCTTTCGGCCCCTTTGTCATCCTCTATGCCGTTCAACACCACGGTATAACCGTCTTTGCCCAATCTTTTGGCTACTTCAAATCCGATTCCACCAGTTGCTCCGGTTATGACTGCGATTTTCTCTTTTAATTTCATTTTTAATGGATGTATAGTTAATTAAAGTGATTCTAGTTCTACAGGCCTGATTTTTTTGATCAGCATAAATATGCTGAGTACGGCCAATGGTGCCAGTACGGCGATTACGATGAAGGCCGGGGTATACGATACCGAGGCGATCATTGGGATCAGGCTGTTCATAATTATGACCGATACGGCCGCTACGGTTCCGGCAAGGCCGGCCAAAGTACCCACCGAGGGTCCGCTGAAGAGGTCGCTCGATATTGTTTGGATATTGCCAATGGCAAACTGGAAGCCGAAAAGCACTACCGCCACGATGTAAATAAAGGTCATTGGGTTCTTTTCGGTCACAAGGAAGATGATTCCCAACAAGCCCAAGAAAATAAGGGCTCCGCCAATGCTTATGGTAATCTTTCGGGCCGCATCGACCGTTTTGGTCTCCATGAGCTTACCGCAATACCAACCGCCGATAATACTTCCTGCCATACCGCCCAGATACGAGATCCAGATGGTGGATCCTATCTCTTCGATACTGAAGCCGAACTTCGAATTGAGGTAGAGCGGCATCCATCCCACAAAGAGCCACCATATAGGTTCGATAAAGAAACGGGACATAAGGACACCCCAAGACTCCTTATAACTTAAAATTTTACCGACCGACAGGCCTTTCTCATTTTCCTTTGTCGGATTTAGGGCGATTTGGTCGGCAAGAATCAATTTTTGTTCTTCCTCGGTGATCCAAGGATGTTTTTCGGGTTTTGCCTTGTTGATGAACAACCAGGGAATTACCCATAAAAGGCCGATCGCCCCAATGATGATAAAGGTGGATCGCCACCCGAAATGGCCGTATAGATAAGCGATAAGCACGGGTGCGATAACGCTTCCCAATGATGCCCCCGCATTAAATATACCCTGTGCAATGGCCCTTTGTTTTACCGGGAACCATTCCCCGTTACTTTTTACCGCTCCCGGCCAATTACCCGCCTCACCAAGGCCCAACAAGGCCCGGAACAAGGTCAGCGAAAACAGGCCCCTTGCAAATGCGTGGAATACGGAAGCTACGGACCATACCACTATCGACACCACGAAGCCCATTCGGGTACCGATCATATCGTAGAGTTTGCCCGACAAAAATTTGCCCAAGGCATACGTAATCATAAAAACGTTGAGCATAACGGCATAATCAGCCTCATCCATACCCAGGTCCTTGCCCATTTCGGGCCACATTACGCCAAAGGCCGTGCGGTCGATATAGTTAATGACCGTGGCCAAACAGATGAGTGCGATCACATACCATCTTAGTCCTTTTACCTTCATTTTAAACTATTTAAATTAGAGCCAAATGCCTTAAATTAGAGCAAACACCACCCTAACCCAATCCATGGGCCTACCTTGCGAATGATCTCATTCGCTTTTTTTTCACTCAAATGCTTTTCACAACGGAACCCTAGTACCAAGGAAGCTGGCACTATCCATGCGTCGAATAAGATTCAAGTATTATTCCCTTCAGTTATGTTAATCATAAAGGATAAATCGTGCACTTTTATCCTTTAATCACTTTTTTTCTGTTTTCACCATAAATGTAATCGTACAACTTTGTAAAATGCAATTTCATTTTTTCCTTGGCCAGTTGGGGATCTTGGTCCCTTATGGCCATGTAGATATCCTCATGCTGTTTGATCTGGGCCAGTGCCACATCGCCCTCGCAGACCCTATCTTCTTGATAGGCCACGATTATTTCGGGGGTGATCAAGAGCATCAGGGTATTCATAGTGGTATTCTTACAGGCGGAGGCGATGGCCAAATGGAACAATAGGTCTTCTTCCACACAGGGTTCCCCATTGATCATCTTCACCTTATAGGCCGACAAGGCCTGCCTTATCCGTTCCAGATCTTCTTCGGTACGCCGCAGGGCCGCCATCTTAACGATTTTGAGTTCAAGCAATATCCTGGTTTCCACCAAGGATTTAAAATCGTGCTCGCCCAAACTCAAAATATCCTCTATCATACCATTCATGGCAATTTGCCCAATGTTCGAAATAAAGGTCCCGCTCTGGGGCTTACTGTACAAAATGCCATAAAACTCCAGCTTTTGTATGGCGCTCCTAACACTGCTTCTACTGACCCCGAATTTTTCGGAGAGCACCCTTTCGGCCGGCAACTTATCCCCTGGCTCCAAGTTTTTATAGTTGATCAAATCGCGGATTTTGGATATAATTTCGTCCTCGATCTCACGATTTTCATTCTTGGTCAATATTTCTAGCTTCATAGGGGCCTATATTTGGTAAATTGGTTAACCAGTTTGGATATGTTAAAATTATACTTTTTTGTTCATTAAGCCAATTCTACACTCAAAAAATAGGCCTATTTACGGCGGTTTTCCAAGATTGTTGGAATTTACCGACCTTGATTAAAAGGTCGGTAAAATTCACACTGATACAACTCTAAAAACAACTCTATAAAAAACAACTGAACTCAAATCCGTAATCTACTAGTAACCCGGGTTTTGGGTTATTACACCACCACTTGCCAGTATCTCCGAAATCGGAACCGGAAACAAGTAATAATTGCTATTGATCGCTTGCCCCATTTCAGCATCAACGGCCCCGGTCCTCACCAAATCGAACCATCTTTGGCCTTCAAAGGCCAATTCAAGCCTTCGTTCGTCTAGAATGGCCTGTCTGACCAGGGCCTGGGTATTGATGACCGTATGGTCCAAAGGTGCCAATCCGGCCCTGGTCCGTATTGGGTCCAAAAGATCGAGCACGGCCTCAGGGGAGGCGCCATTCTCGTTTAATGCCTCGGCATATAGGAGAATAACATCTGCCAATCTAATTTCTATCCAGTCATGATCGGGGCCCAAACCACCTTCTTTTGGAAATTTTATAGCCGTCATCCCGTCTTCACTAAGCGTTACCGCCCTTCGCAAATCGGTACCACCACCATTGGCGTCACTGGCGTCAAAAGCGGCGACCAAATCCGGGTCTACCGGTAAATCCGCTTTTGAATCATCCCCTACGAACCAGTTCCAAAAACGGGAAGCAAATGAATATTCGTCTACTATGGAACTCACTATTTGGGTCGAAAAAATAATTTCGGAATTTTCGACCTCGTTGGCCGCACCAAAAATCTCATTATAATTGTCCTTCAAACTGATTCCAGCAGCGGCTGCCCCACTGACCACGGCGGCCAAATGCGTTTGGGCGCTGCTAAAATCGCCTTTGAACATATACACCTTGCCCAACAAGGCCTGTGCGGCATATTTTGAAGCCCTTCCATCGACTATTTCCGCATCCAAGGCCGAAATGGCATCCTGTAAATCGGGGATGATCACATCGTCATAGACCTCACTAGCCGGCCTTCTCACCAAAATAGAGGTGTCGGTAAGGCTGGGTTCGGCGGATAAATTGACGGTAACGTCACCAAATACCTGCACCAGTTTAAAATAGGACAGGGCCCTTAAAAATTTTGCTTCACCTATATCGGTGGCACTCGTTGAATTTTCGATAACATTGTTCGCACTTAGTATCGACTTGTACAAGGCGGTATAGAAAGGACCGAAAAACTGATCTTCCATTGCCGTCAGTCCCCCACCGTAGGTGTCGAATTCGGTATAGGGTTCCTCATCCATTAGTGCGTTGTCGGACCTAAACTCACCCATTACCGCCATAGGTGTAACCGTGCCAAGCTGATAATAATAGGCCGCATTCAAGACCCCCTCAAAATCTGTCAAGGAATCGGAACTCGCAATATTTGGCGGAACCTGATCTAAATCGCTATCACATGCTGTCACGATAAGCAACAATCCCAATATTCTATATATGTTTTTCATATCTTTTTTTTTAAAAGTTAACATTTAAACCGACGGTAAAGCTCCTTACGACCGGACTCGCACCCACTTGGACTCCGTAAGTTGTCGGCCCTAAATAGTCACTTCCACTGGTCTGTACCCCCTCTGGGTTGTACGATGTATAATTATCCGCCATCAAATACAAGAGATTGGTGGCCGCCACATAGATCCTTGCCGAATTCACGCCAATTCCATCCATAACACTTGAATCGATCGTATAGCCCAAGGTCAAGTTTCTCAAGGCGATGTACGAGGCATCCTGCAACACGGCATCGGTTTGGTTTCTGTTAGCCGTATAGAACTCGCCATTATGATCGGCAATACCATCTTCATTGGCATCAAAACTACTTGCCAATCTTCCTCCCCATTGCGAACCGTAGTAAAGCGGGTCGATATTGTAGACCTCCGCACCGTGGGATCCCTGTAACTGAAAGGACATATCAAAAGCCTTGTATCTAAAGTTATGGCTCATCCCCCAGTAAAAATCAGGTGTATTCTGACCTATTTTAACCAAATCGCCCCCATCTTCGACGCTTTTGGTATTATCGATTATACCGTCGCCGTTTTGGTCGACCACATAAGATTCCCCTGACTGGTTGTTAGGGTACTGTGTAGCATCGGCCAAATATTCCATTTCGACTTCACCGATGGTCTCCAATCCCCACATTTCACCAATTTCACCGCCTACGTAATTTCTAAATACGGGACCTCGACCGCTCACGCCGTAAATGGCCTGGGGCAATTCGTCCAAGCCTCCCAGCCCTTTGATTTCCGTTTCTACGGTAGACAGGTTGGCGCCAAAACTCCAGCTGAAATTTTCGCCTTGTACGACATTGGCGTTCAGTTCAAACTCCAAACCGGTACTTCTCACATCACCGGAATTAAGTACGATAGATGTGGTACCCAACACTTCGGAAACGCTTTGGTTGATCAAAATATCCTCGATATCGGAAGTGTAATAGTCAACACCCAACCTAATTCGGTTGTTGAACAAACCTAAATCGATACCGTAGTTGGTCTCCGTATTGGTTTGCCAGGTCAGGTCAGGATTGGCTATATTTTCCGGAATGAGATATCCCGTCCCATAAACTGTCGCCTGGGGATCTAAAAGGCTCAAGGCATCGTAGGAACCTAAAAATGACGTGGTACCCAAGGAACCGGTACTAAACCTCAATTTTAATTGACTCAACACCTCGCTTCCTTCCAAGAAGGATTCGTTATGAACGTTCCACCCAAGGGACAGGGCAGGGAAGGTTTCGTATTGTTTATTGGCCCCGAACCGGGAATCGCCATCCCTTCTTACCGATGCCGATATCAAGTAGCGATCGTCATAGGCATAGTTAATCCTTCCAAAAACGCTCTGGCGCACCCGCTTTTCATCCCTTTCGGTTACGGTAATATCCTCGGGCGAGAACAGGTTATAATTTAGAATATCGGTATCGGGCACGTTCACGCCATCCAAGGCAGTACCTTTAAAAGTGGTCGTTTGGAATTCGATTCCCGCTACCGCCGAGATATCGTGATTGCCCAATACCTTGGCATAGTTCAATGTGGTTTCGCTCAACATCGAAGACACCTTTAAATCGGTTTGGTCCCGGTAAGTTTGTGAAGATCGCGCCCTGGAGTCGAAGCCGAGTAATCTATGTTCGTAGAATTGGGTGTCCCTTAGATCTCCGCCCAAAACGGTTTTTATATTCAAGCCGTCCAAAATCTCATATTGCAGGTAAGAACTGACGTTACCGAAAAATGTTTTTTCCCAACGATCGGTGTTGTCGAGCTTTGCCGCGGGGCCAGCATCACCGGACCCCCCAATGCCGTTGTTAGACCTTCCGTAATGCCAGTCTTGGGCCGCCATACCAGGCTCCAATTCATAAATACTGCCGGCCTCGTAGGTAGAGCCCCTATACCCATTGTCAAAGGGATCCAAACCAAGCGCCTGGGCCTGGGCGTCCAAGGCCTGGACAAAGGCAATAGACTCGTTTGTATGGTAAATAGGGCTGATGGGGTACGCCCTTAGCAGGTCTCTCATATCGTGTCCCAAAATATCCCTATGGGAAGTAAAGCCATTGAAGCTAACACCCGTCTTGAATTTATCGCCCAACTTGGCGTCTATGTTCAATCGCGCGTTCAACCGTTCGTATCCCTGGGTGATGACGACCCCCTCGGCATTTTGATAGCCAATGGACGCAAAGTAATTTACATCGTCGGTACCCCCGCTCATACTAAAGTCGTGGCTTATGGAGCTACCGCTTTTAAAGAGCCACTCTTCGGGACTGATGGCCCCTGGCGAATTTTCATAGGCACTTAGCCTATATTCGAGAAAAGCTGGGTCAACATTGTCAACGGTACCTTGCCAGTTCCCTGCGGCAATTTCCGACCTTGCAAAAGCGCCCCATTCCGATGCCGGCATAATAATATTATCGCGATACTTACTCGAAAAACTTGTGTAGGCATTATAGCTAAAGCTGGCCTTACCGGTCTTACCCTTCTTGGTCGTGACCAAGATAACACCGTTGGCCCCCCTTGAACCGTAGATCGCGGCAGATGCGGCATCTTTCAATACCTCCAAACTTTCAATATCATTGGGGTTGACCGTGGCCAAATTCCCTGAAATGGGATAGCCATCAACCACGATCAAGGGGCTTGAATCGCCCGAAATGGAGGAAGCCGCCCTAATTTGGATCTTGGGGTCCGCCCCTGGGGAGCCGTCTTGATTTTGAATCAAGACCCCGGGGAGCTTACCCGCCAAGGCATCGTCGACACGGGTCGACTGGACCGCAGCGATATCGTCGCCCCCGACTTTGGCGACCGCCCCGGTCAAATGTGATTTTTTACGGGTACCATAACCTACGACTACAACCTCATCGAGCAGGGCCGCATCTTCGGCCATGACGACGTCGATAGTTTCTTGGCCATCGACGGTTACGGTTTGCGTCACATAACCGATATAGGAGAATTGAAGTACGTCCCCATTGTTTACACTTATCGAATAATTACCATCGAAATCGGTCGAGGTTCCGGTAGTGGAATTAACGATAAGAATGTTAACCCCGGGTATGGGAATTTGTGCTTCATCTAGAACGGTACCGGTCAGTGTGTAACCGTCTTGCGCGTATAACGAGATATTGAGGAACAACACCATCGTTATAAATAATTTAGTTTTCAAATTCATTTGTAGTTTATTAAGTTAGTAAAGTGACCGGCCAAACCGGTTGTAGCGATGTACGGTTGAGGCATACATCCGCTTTTGAATTTCCCTAAAACACGCAGCCCGCTTTTGTAAATGAATTTTGTATTTTTGTGGCGAACGTGTTATAGTAATGCATGCATGTTCTCTGTATTACTTCCCTTCAGACTGAAGTAATCGTTTTAAAAAGGATGGGCGTGCACCCGTCCTTTTTTTTGTTTTCCCTTTAAGACTTCATGACCCTATTGTTTAGTTAGTACTTTTTTTGATGTATTTCATTATTGGTTATCCATACTGGTTTACCAAATTGGTTTACCAAATATATATTAATTAAACTTTACTAAAAAATTAAAATCAAAAAAAATGGAGGTGTTTTTTATGTAAATGCAACATTTAACATTAAAACACCTCCAGAATCCTCAACTAATTGGCAAATTTTAAGAAAATGCCAGTCCCCCGTTAATATCAATATTGGCGCCCGTAATAAAACTGGTCTCGCTTGAAGCCAGACAGGCCACGGTGTTGGCAATCTCTTCTGACGTACCCTCGCGCCTTAAGGGCGTTGCCCCTGCTACTTTTTTGCGCACTTCGTCAGTAGTGAAGGTATCGTGAAAGGTAGTGGCGATCATACCGGGGCATAGGGCATTGACCCTAATGTTCTTCGGACCGACCTCTTTGGCCAAGCCCCTGGTAAAGGTCATGACAGCCCCCTTGGAGGTCGCATAGGCCAAAGACCCGCCGCCGCCGCCGTCGCGACCGGCCTGGGAGGCTATATTAATGATCGAGGCCCCGCTGCCCATGTAGGGCAATACGGCCTGGGTAACCAAAAAGGTGGAATTGAGGTTCAAGGCGATCACCTTGTTGAAAAAGGCCTCGTCCATTTCAGCGATGGATTTTCTGGCCACCAAACCACCGGCGTTGTTTACCAATATATCGATGCTCTGGCCAAAAGCCTTTACGGACTCGGAGACCAAACGGTCTACATCGCTCTTTTGGGTCATGTCCCCTTTTACGGCTATGGCCTCACCCTCTAGGGCTTCGATTTCGCCTAGGGTCTTTTTCGCATTTTCCTCATTGTTCAGGTAATTGACCACCACTTTGGCTCCTTCCTTGGCCAACTTGACCGAAATGGCCTTTCCAATATCCCTCGTTCCGCCTGTTACAACGGCAATCTTTCCTTTTAAATACATAGCTTAATTTTTAGTCATAAAATCTTCCCGTATCGGGCTGAAAACATCTATGAGAACCCCGGCCTCTTGGCAAACGGTTCCGTGCATAACGTGCGGCGGTATATAAAAGGAATCCCCTCCTTTTAGTATTCGCGTCTCTTCGCCGATTGTCATCTTGAACTCCCCGCTGACCACGTAGGTTACCTGTGAATGGTGGTGCTCGTGCATGGGCCCGATCCCCCCTTTCTCAAATTTTACGTTGACCAGCATAATTCGGTCGTCATAGCCCATAATCTGACGCTGGACTCCTTCCCCCACGGTTTCCCATGGTATTTCATCGCCTATCAAAAACTCCTTGCTTGATCCAAAACTTTCCATATCTAGTTTTTTTTAGTTATTAGTTATTAGTTAGTAGTTAGTAGTTTTTACCAATTGAAAAGGACCTTTCCAGGTATAACCCCTTTCATCGATCTTTAAATGATGTTCCCTATCCATTTTACTATCGCTGTTCGACATCATAAACAACAACTTCTCCCCATTGGATGCATTTTCAATGGCTATTGCCGTGTATTCCCCCGTATCGACAAGGGTTTCCAATTTGCCAACCGAACTGTTCGCGTTTACCGAAAACTCCGAAACCGGACTATAGCTCCCGTGCGACTCGACCACCGACACAAAAGTGGTATTACGCGTGTCTTTTCTCCGTAAAATAAAACCTGCGTCCCTTCTCAAATTAAACTCCGGATCCTTGGCCCCTATGCGCACCAAATGCAGTTCGTCGTCCTTGCCCGTTGCCGTGGTAAGGGTATAGAAACGTCCGTTTTCCAACCAGCTGAGCTGTGTGCTCTCCGCCTTGGGCCAGCCCTGCCCCTCTGACCAGAGATGTTGATAGCCGTTATCTGAACCTAGGGGCTCCAGGCTTTCGGGTACCGTGTATTCGAAATTGGCCTGCATCACCTGGCCAAGAAAATAAAAGGGCAGATCGTATTGGTTCGCCGAGTTCGATGTCACCTTAAGGATATCGAGCACAAAGGGTCTTTCAAAACCATCGGCTTTTATCAAGGCCAGGGTCCGGTGCATTACCGTACCGGGATAAGCGTTTTGCTCTTTGGCGCCCACCACCTGCACATCGGGGTTGGAAGCATCAAAAAAGTAGAGCTCCGAATGGTGTTGGCTTCCCACTTCGTACTTTCCCTCAAAATGTGAGGTTTCGTTCTGTACGAGGGTATTGTGGGCTATGGTCTGTTTGGCCCAGGTCGTGTTTTCCTTTAGGTAATTGCCCCCGCCTTTTTGCTCGATGTTGACAAAACGGGCGAGACCGTAATCTTGCAATATTTCCGTGCCTTTTTCGTAAAGTGAGTACGACAGTTTGTCGTAGTGCCCATGGCTTAGCCCTTGCGCGGCATATTTGAAGACCAGGGTCATGTCTTCGTTACCGTACCTGAGTACGGCCACACCACCTTGCTTACCATCGGCCCCATCGCCAAGATTGATCGATTTTTTCTGGAAGGCCTCACTTTTTCCTTCCCTGATGCCCAAGGCTACGGCCAGTCCCGAATCGTCCAATAAAACTTGGCCCTGTTCTTCGGCTATGCTGAGCAATTGTGGATTGTGGTTTCCGTAGTGATAGGCAATATCAACGGCGGTAACCAGCTCGCGCGAGTGATAGGACATACCTTTTTGGGCATCGTTCAAGGGAAAGAATTCGCCATCGGCATCGGAGAGGTTCAAAAGCGCGTTTACCGATTTGAGCAATACGCCATCCTTATGTTCAAAAATTTTCAGTTCGGGCCTTACGTTGTGCAGGGCTTCGGCAAAGACCAAAAAGGGATACATGGCATACCTTTGGTAATAAGGACCTTCGGTGTAATATCCGTCAGGAGAAAAAGGCTCGTCTATATTGGCCAGGAAACCGGCCTTTTGGCCTTCCACCTTAATAAATCCACCGTCGTTGTCCTTGGCCCCGACCGGCAAGCCATCGTCTTCAATACCGTAGAGGGCCCTGTGGATCAACTCCTCATCGCCCATCACCAAACCGATCATCCCCACGGCGGCGTTGCCCCAGGTACTGTGGTTGTGTACGCGGTTGTAGAATTGCGGATTTTCTACGGATATGTAATCGGCAAAAGGCCTGAAAAGGTTTTTTTCAAGTTGCTTTCGCTCTTTTTTCGACAGGTAGTCGTACACACAGTCATAGGCCTGGCTCACGTATACCAACCAGTTCGAATCGTTTAGGCACTGCCAGAACAGCTTGCCCCTGGCATACGAACGCGTTTGTGGATGCACCGGTAGGTCTTTGTACAGGCCTTCGTACCGAAACAACATGTCCTTTACATATTGCGCATATTTTTCATCGTTTAGAATTTGGTACAAGACCCCTGCTTTTTGAAGGATCAAAAAGTTGCGCTTATGGCGTTCGTGGGTATAGCCCCCGGAATAATCCTTGGGGATAGGCGTATCTATGCCCAATGCTATTTCGGCATCCACTTCGGCCTTTACCTTTTCCAGGGTGGCGTCAAAAATGGGTATGTTACCCAATTCGGCCCTTATCTTTTCCACTCCCGCCTTGGTCAGTATCAGGCTGGGGTGTTCTTGCGAATTTCCGTTGGCGAAGACCAACAGGGCGCCCATCAAAAGAAAGAAAAAAGTTGTTTTAGTGCGATTTATCATTAGTTGTGCTTTAAACCTAAGTCGGAACCATCGGTGGCCTTACCTTTCAGAGGCGAATCGTCGCTTAGCGAATAATCCCCTTTGCCCGAAAATTTTGGAGGGAGCTGCCATTGGTTTTCAACACTGTATTTTTGGTCGCCGGTAACCTTTAGCTTTTCAGAATTGCTCAAGGCGTTATTTCTAATTTTCACTATGGGCTCACCGACAACCAAATGCATGTTAATGGCCTTGCTATCTTTAAAAATGTTATTCTTTATATCAATTTCCTGAACGCCGTATAGGGAAATGGCCGCGTCGTATTTATTTCTTTTGTCGTGCCCCACGTTGTCGAATACCGAATGATCGATTTCCAAGAAGGGCCCAAAAGTACTTTCGTCGGTACCTCCACGATAGAGTCGCAATGCGGCACCGCCGATGTTTTTAAAACTGTTGTTTTTCAATATTACGTACTCCACATTGTAAATACCGATGTCATCGGTTTCCTTGTCAAAGGCCATTACGTTACCGGTCACCGCTTCAAAATGGGAGTTTTTAACGCTTACGGTATCGGCAAAGGTGTTCTTGTACACGCGGATAACGTCGAAGGAATGGTTAACGTCCAGGTTCACAAAATCACAGTTTTCAACAAACAACTTATAGTTCTGGTTCATCGAATATTTGCTGGTGGAGATGACGGAGTTGCCGTTGTCATCGGGTGCGTTCTCGCCATCGAACCTCAGCCCTTCCAAGCGAAGCGCACCTCCATTTTCGATATCAAAAAGCGATTTTTTCTCAAACAGCACCACCGGTTTGGTTCCCGTGGCACCCTTAACGGTCAAGGGATGGGTAACCGCAATCGCCTTGGTATTGTTATAGGGTCCTTCGGAAGTCAGCTCGAGAATATCGCCGGGTTCCGAGTTTTTGGCCGCATCGAACAGCGAATTGAGTCCGGCCTCGACCTGGATGGTCTTGCCCGAAGACAAGGGCACCGACCAATCGGCCTTGGAGTACCAGGAAACCCCGGTATTTTCCTTTGTGGCTATCTTATCGCTGATCTTGGCCCCTACTTTTAGACTTTCATCCGCAGGCACCAAAAGCCCCATTTCATTTTTCTTTAGATCAAGCGCCTTCTTGACGAAACCTTCCGCTATAGGTTTGATATTGGGACTTATAATATTGTTCTCGAAATCGATACCGCTAATGTCGTCGTAAACGGTAAAGACATCGTCTTTTTTCTCGTTGTAGAAAATATTGTCGGCCACTATCGAGTTGATCGGCACCGCACTTCTTTCGGCATCGCTACCGGCACACAGTTGCACATGGTCGCAATCGATAAAGGTATTATTGGCCACCTTGGCATCCTCTACCTGAAAATACCTGTTGATGGGCGAATTGGGTACACCGTTCATGATTACGAAAGCCCCCCTGAAACGATAGCCCGTAAGACCGATGCCGTAATTGTTGATTACTGTTTGCTGGCCGTTGATTACACGTATGCCGCCCGTACTGGGCTTATTGTTTCCGATAAAGACATTGCCATCGACCAAGGTTTCGTTGCCGTGGCGCATGGTAAGGGTACCGGTACACTCATAAAAGGTGTTGTACTTATAGGTATTTTGGTTTGATTTGTTCGAAATAATTTCGTGTTCGCCGTTACACCGGTCGAAGTAATTGCTCTCGACCAAGGTTTTTGAATTGGTCATCGAGTAGTGGCTGGTACCTATCCGAAGGGTTTCCCCGCCATTCGACCCCAAATTGGGCCTGTGCCCAAAATAGTTATGGTCGATCAAGTGGTTGTTTTCTTGACTTTCCTTTGAATTCAAACGCACGATCATGGTGACCCCCTTGGTATTCTTTCCCGCCAAATGATTGTGGTCGACCCGGTTGTTCTTACCATAAATGGCCACCCAGGTATCGGTTTCGTGCCGTTCGGGATTGTTGTACCTATCAATTACGGTTTCGGTAAGCCGGCAGTTGTTGGCCAGGGTCTCGCTGTCCTTCCTAAACGAAATGACCTCATTGGTGGGCGTAAATCCGTTTTTAAAGACCAGACCTTCAACGACCAAGTGGTTACCCGCAATTCTCAGGTTACTTTTTCCCTCCAAGCTAACCTTGCCTTTTTCCTCCACGGATAATACAATGGGCTTTTCTTCGGTACCGTTAGCTTCAAAAAGAAGTTCGGCATCCTGCCATACACCATTGGCCAATACGATGGTATCTCCCGGTAGGGCCCGGGCCACCCTTTCGTGAAACTCTTCAACCGTGGCGACCTGTCCGCGCGAAGTTGCCTGGCCGTTTTTTCCCTGTCCACAGGATACGATGATCAAAGAAAATAGAAGGTAAAATACGTTGTGTCCTTTCATAACTGTTAATTGGTTTACCAAATTGGTTTACCAAAAATAGAAATATTATCTTACTAAACAAACTATATGTCAAAAATATCCCCTGAATCTTTCGAATTATCCATATTTTCGAGCCAAATACTTCAAAATAGTATCGACAATCTCCTGTTCGGAATAGGTCATATCGATGGTCAGGGCCCTTTTGGGTACCTCAAGGGATTCAAAATCGGATTTTAGCAATTCGGCCGGCCTAGGCTTACCTCCCACCTGCTCGGCACGTTGGGCGACATATTCGTAGGATCCGCTCATAAAGATCCAGTCCAACTCATGGTCTACCTGGGAGGAGAGCATTATGCGTTGATCCTTTTTCAGTACCGAGCACGAAACCACACATCCTTTTAACCGGGCTTGTTCCGAGATAAGTTCCTTAATGGCCGTCAGCCATCCTTCCAAATCCACATCCTGCAAAAATCCGTCTTCCGGAAGTCCATCGGTAACGAGCAGCTTATCGGCATCAAAGAACGGAACTTCCAACCTATCGGCCACTTTTCGACCTATGGTACTTTTTCCGGTACCGCAAACCCCTACCAAGATAAGCACGTAGTTATGTCTTTTCATTTTTAACTTTTAATTGGTTAACCAATTTGGTTAACCAAATATAATTATATTTGACAATAAACAAAGCCTTAACTTCAAAAAAATTCATTACCAAGCAATTACGATCATGAGCCACCACCATAAAAACACATCGCGCAGGACGTTTATCAAGCTATCGGGCGCCGGTGTTGCAGGCCTCCCCTTTCTCAGCCTGGCCGCCCCGTTTTCCGGATACGGAAAACCCGAGGAAACGGGCTTGGAAGTCCACCTCTTCTCCAAGCACCTACAGTTTTTAAACTATACCGAAATGTCGGAAGCCGCAGCCGAAATGGGTTTCGACGGCTTGGACCTTACGGTCCGACCCAAGGGCCATGTACTGCCCGAACGCGCCAACGACGATCTGCCCAAGGCCGTAGAAGCTATGAAAAAACATGGGTTAAAGCCCCATTTGATGACCACCAATGTAAAGGACCCCCACAACGAAATGGAAAGAAGCCTACTTGAAACGGCAAGTGCACAGGGCTTTAAACACTATCGAATGGGCTGGCTCAAATACGATGGGCACAGGTCCATCCCCGAACAGCTCGTTGAATTTTCACGACTGTTCGGGGAACTAGAATCCCTCAATGCCCACCTATCCCTCAAAGGGGCCTATCAAAATCACGCGGGCATACATGTGGGCGCCCCGATCTGGGACACCTACGAAATCATCAAGAACCTCAAATCGGGATATTTGGGCGCCCAATACGATATTCGTCACGCCGTTGTCGAGGGCGGTGCCAGTTGGGAACTGGGCCTCAGGTTGATCAAAGACCGCATCCATACAATAGCCATCAAAGACTTTAAGTGGGGCAAGGTGAACGGGGCCTGGCAACCGGTCAACACCCCGCTCGGTGAAGGTATGGTCGATTTCGACCGTTATTTTTCCCTATTGAAGAAATATGGGATCCGGGTACCGGTTTCGCTCCACCTTGAGTACGACCTGGGCGGGGCGGAACACGGAGCCCGCCAGATAACCATCGACCGAAAGACCGTTTTCTCGCGGATGAAGAACGATTTGGACTTTATCAAAACCACGTGGTCCAAAGCCACATCCGACTAGATTTCAAGGAATACCCCGACCCATTCACATGTGGGTCTTTGCCGGTCTTTGATAAAAGCTTGAAACAAAGATTGAAGTAATGCCAATTTTTATTATTTTGTCCTGCCCCAAATCCTAATTTAAATTATTAAATTAAGATTAAAGGTACACTTGAAAAAAATCACACTTCTCGCCCTGGTCGGCCTGTTTGTTTTCTGTACTCCCCGAAAAAAGAAAATCGGTTCTTCCGATCCTTTGGTGGAAACCGACAGTATTTCGTATTACTACAAGCGTTCCAAGGACAAAAGGCTTTCCCTGCAGGAACGATGTACTGCCATTCAACGATCGTACGCCCTGGCAAAAACCAAGGCGCGCGACTCCATATATGGCCAGGTACTCTATCGAAAGAACCTGTTGCACCTAAGCGCCAAGCAATACGATAGCCTTTTGGCCTACAGCAAGCTGCTCATAGGCCAGGAATCAAAATTACAGGCCCCTTCGGTCATGGCCAGACAATATTACCTACTGGGTTACTACTACGATGAAGTCGCCCAAGACTATGCCAAGGCCATCGCCAGTTACACGGCCTCAAAAAACCAGGCCCTTAAGTACAACGACAGCAGCCTGGTCGGTAAAAGCTTAATGAACATAGGTGTTTTGCAAAAGGACCAAAACGACTTTTTTGGCAGTAAGGAGACCTTGGTCGAAGCCTTAAAATTCATAAAAGACCCCTTATTGGCCACCTATTGCCATAACGCCCTGGGCACCGACCACAGAAAACTTCTCAACCACTCCGAGGCCATCAACTACTATAAAAAGGCAATCAAGGGCGCCGGCACCCCCGACGACCGCATCCTGTACCAGAACAACCTCGCTACCGCCTACATCGACAACCGGGAATACGAAAAGGCAGAAGCCCTGTTGAAAACGATTTCAAAGGACACGGCACTTCCGAAAAACCAAAAACAGCACGCCAGGGTACTGGACAATTTGGCCTATGCCCGGTGGCTTTCGGGCCTCGAAATCGGGGAGGGGGAATTTCAACTACCGCTCAACATGAGAAAGGCACAAAACGACCTTAGGGGCCAAATTGCCAGCTATACCCATTTGGGGGAGTTCTTTAGCAATACAGATAAACAAAGGGCAAAGGTGTATTTTGATTCGGTAATCCAGCTTTCCAAACGCCTAGGGATTCCCAGGGCCGAAAAGGACGCCCTACAGTTTTTAATGCCCTTGGAACCTTCTAACGTGAAGTTGAGAGATCGCTACGTTTTTCTACAAGACAGCCTGTATGTGCAAGAACTAAAGGTAAAGACCCAGTTCGCCAAATACATCTACGACGACCAATTAAGGCAGGAATCGATCCGCCGGTTGGAAAAAGCCAATCTGGAACACGAACTCGAAGCCGTACGCCAGCGCAACCAAAAAATCATCTCGGTTTCGGCTTTGATACTTGTTCTTTTGACCGCCCTTTCCATCGGCTACTTTCTGGTACAGCGTGGCAAACAACTGAAGCAGCAGAACAGAACGGCCAAACTCGAGGCCACTTACGAGACCGAAGCGTCCCTTTCGCGAAAATTGCACGACGACTTCGGAGGCAAGCTCAACCACGCCATGGTACTGCTCCAAAACGGTACCAGTCCCGAAAAGGTACTCGATGTTGTCGGGGAACTGTACAACCAAAGCCGAAACTTCTCCAGGGAGATAAACGATGTCGATACCGGGCCCAACTTTAAGGATACCCTGTTCGGCATTCTGGAGGCCTACTCCAAAAACACCCAACTCTTCATTACCGGAAGCAAGGACGTTCAATGGAACAACCTCAGCCCCCTTTCCAAAAAGACGCTTTACAAAGTGTTGCAAGAGCTGATGATCAACATGCAAAAACACAGTAAGGCCACCATGGTGTTCATCTCCTTCGAACAAAGCAAAAAAACCTTAAAAATCAACTATTCAGACAATGGAATAGGTGTTTCTCCGAAGGGGATGAAAAATAAAAATGGCCTTAGGAATACAGAAAAGCGTATTCATGCCATTGATGGAAGCATTATTTTTGATTCGAGCAAAGGCGAAGGCTTTAACGCCTTTATTGAGATACCGAATTAAATTGTGCCGACCATGTTCAATAAAATATTGATTGCCGAAGATTTCCAAGACACCAACAAGGGTATCGTAAACGCCCTTGAAACCCGATTGCCCATTAAGACCATGTGTGGGGAACTGTATTGCGACAAGGCCTATAACCGATTTAAAGCGGCCTTGGACGAAAACCAGCCTTTTGAGCTCTTGATAACGGATCTATCATTCAAGGAAGGGCCGGTACCCCGAAGGCTTACCTCCGGGCAAGACCTTATCAAAGAGGTGAGAACCCACGACCCGAACATAAAGATCATCGTAAACTCCATGATCGAAAACCCCGTGCAAATCAACAGGCTATTTACCGAGTACCAGATCAACGGATATGTCTGCAAGGGCCGTAACAGCCTCGACGAATTGGTGAACGCCATTTACGAAGTATGCCAGAACAGGACCTTTGTCTCTCCCCACATTAACCTGAACAGTGCCAACACCGTTTTTGAATTGGACGAATACGACCTTATGATCTTAAAAGATCTTGCGGAGGGCTTTACGAAAAAGGAAATATCGCAAAGGCTAAAGGGAAGAAACATCTCGCCCAACAGTGAAAGTACCATAGATAAAAAGGTTAGCCGGCTCTTTGATCAATTTGAGGCCAAAAACACCCATCACCTCATCGCCAAGTTAATCAAGCAAGGAAAAATCTAAGCCGCGTTCCCAACTTCCTTAAAAAAAAATTCGCCCATTACGGAAATCTGTAAAATTATTAGCCAAAATCGATTTAGGTTTGGGGGTCGGTTCTTTTTGAACCCTATTTCTGCTTTTAAAAGATAGACCGGCCTGCTTAAGCGATGATTGGGGGATCTTTCGATTTTGCGGGCTCGGTCTTTTAAAGAAAGCCTCCCTCACACCGACCAACCAACTCAACCGTTCCCTATGAAAACCAGCACCTTAACCCTCACCGACCTTATCAAACCAACCCAATCACCAACCCTGCCGGCCAATCTGAATTCCGCTACCGAAAACAGCTCCGTGGCCTTGGAAGCCATTCAATGGATCAACTGGTGGTATGTGGCCATTACCCTGGAAGGATTGGTCGTTCTCTTTATCTTGGTCAAGCTCATACGCGCCCAAAGAAGCTATAAGGCGGACAAATCAAAATACGAAAGCCTATTAAGGGCCGCCCATAACGATTTTGGTATCCATCCCGTGGAAAAAGACTCGTACCAGGCCCAGAAATTGTATAGGGTCCTATGCCGCAAGTGCCATCCCGATCGATTTAAGGACCAGTACCAAAAGGCGCTGGCCCACGAGCTGTTTCAGGAAATATCGATACATCGCGGCCATTATGCCAAACTCGCACAACTAAAGGTCAAGGCAGAACGTCACCTTGGTATAAAGCTTTGAATTCAATCGCTAGTCAACACCCTGCACACCTTCGAGGGTAGGTTTTACCGGCTTGATGCTTCCATCCGCGTTGAATTCCATCCTATCGATACACACTTCCCTGTGGTATCCGGCGGCATCGCCCATTTCAATCCCCTTGGGCCGGCTAAAACGATGGTACACGATATACCAATCGTCGGTCCCGGGCACATGGATTACCGAGTTATGGCCCGTTCCGTAGATTTGCTGCGAATCATCCCTTTTAATAACCAGATTATCCTCTGGTATGTTCAAGGGGCCCAAAGGCGATTTGGCGGTGGCATAGCGCACCCGATAGTTAGGGCTACGGGTATCGTCTTCGGACCATAGAAAATAATATAGGCCGTTTCTATAGAAAATTTCCGCACCTTCCCTAAAGGTTTTATCGGGGGTCAACACCTTTACGGTCTCCTTTTTAAGACTGAGCATATCGGCATTCAATTCGGCCACGGCCAGGTACCCATTGCCCCAATACAGGTATGGGGTGCCACTTACGGTATCAATAAATACATCGGGGTCGATTTCTTGTCCGCCGCTTATCCCATCAGGCTTAAAATCGATCAAGGGCCGACCCGAGTCTTTAAACGGGCCGGTCGGGGCATCGGAAACCGCCACCCCGATCTTCTGGGCCGCGGTGAAGTAATAAAAGTACCTGTAGTTTCCGTCTACCTTGGCTTCTACCAAGCTTGGTGCCCATGCGTTTCTATCGGCCCATGACACGTCTTTCTTTAAGTCGAGCAGGATGCCCTCGTCGTGCCAGTTCACCAAGTCGGTAGACGAAAAGGCTTTAAAATAGGTGCCCGACCAACCGGTAAATCCATCGCTGGTTGGGTAGAGATAGTACTTCCCGTGTTTCTCGGAATAAATGATCTCAGGGTCGGCATAGTAGCCTTTCAGCACGGGATTGTTGGCCTTGGACACCCTCACCGAATACCGTTCTTGCTTTCCGTCCAGGGTGGTCAAGGTATAATCGAGGGGGCCTTTTGAAAAGTCCCGTACCCCCATAGGCGACAGTGAATTTTCTGGAAACAACTGAAAATTGGGATCAAATCGCGATATATCGGTCTTGGAATCAACAGGAAGGTAAACTTCCTTGTTTTCCTCGTCGACGACCATATTGATCGGCTTGGCACCCTCGGCCTTTGAGCTTAAAATACCCGGAACCTTTCGTGATGGGAATTGAGTCAAAAGCCGCTCACTTTCTTCTGCGGTAATAGGCAATACGCTACCGTGGCGCGGATGGAAATTCATATATACCTGCTCATCGACGACCTTAAAATTCTTAAGATCGGTACTTTCGGTAAATTGATATTTTCCACTCATATACATATCGTACATCAGTATGTATTTATCGGAACCGATCAGCTTAAAAACGCCCGATCCCTCTACCGCTTCATCGGTTTGGTCTACATTGCCCTCAAGGGCCCCATAGCCTGAAGTCAGTTTATCGGATATCGCCACTTTAATTCCTTTGTCCTTGGTGCCCTCGGTCTTATAGAACAAATGGAATTTACCATCCTTTTTTACTATATCGCCGTCAATGGCCGCCATTTTATTGGGGTTGAAAAACAGCTGCCGGGGTGCCGATTCGAGTCCGGTAAAATCTGCGTTGGCATAGGCGTAGTAGATCTTGTCGTAACTCCCGGGTTCGAGCATGGAAAAATACACCATGTATTTATCCTTTTCGTCATCATAGATGGTCTGGGGCGCCCAGACGCGGTTAACTTTTGAAAAGGTATCTGGAAACGCCTTCGGAATATCGACTACCGAAGACTCCCAATGAACCAAATCTTTTGAGGTCAGCATAATCATCGCCGTATTCGTCCACCCGTTTTTTGAAAGCAAATCGGTCAGCACCATAAAATACGTACCATCCTTGCCCCGCAAAATGTGCGGATCCCGAACACCGCCCGTAGTACTAATTTTTTCCGAATCGATCACGGGTTCGTTATCATTGAGGGCATAATAATTATACCCATCGGAGCTAAGGGCGTACCTTACCGCCTCTTCTCCGGCCCCGTTACCCGTAAAATAAGCGAAGAGGTAATGGGTATACTCCTCCCGAGGTTCGGCCAGGTTACAAGAATTAAAGGACAAAAACAGTAGCAAGGCTACAGCGTTTCGCATGGCAAGGGATATTATCAATGACCTTGTTCCTTTAAAAACGGCAGGTCTTCGTTTATCGGCGATCGGTATAAAATTCTCCATTTTTTTTGCTTTTCGGGATGGTCGGTTTTATTCTAAAACCATAAATATGGCATTTTAAAGGATGCCAGAAAAATTATTTCGTATTTGCCACATCTATGCGTTTAATCAATCTATTTCATCACGGCCCTAAACCGAACAACACGTAATTCGGCACAAATAAAAACGCAAAAAGTCCCCACACAAGGGATTCTCATCGCAGCCTACCTTTTTATTTGCTATCTATTGTCTTTTTTACGCCAGTAATTGGCCAACAGGGACCCCGAAATATTCATCCAAGGACTAAAAACGGCCGCGGCCAGACCCAAGGTCGCCAATTTTCCCATGGCTCCTGCCAAGCCCGATGCCATGCCGCCGTTCTGCAAGCCCACTTCAAAAGCTATGGTCTGGCTCTGTTTTCGGTCCAACCCTGTCGACCTGCTCAGCCAATAACCGAAGAAATAGCCCGCCCCATTGTGCAATACGGCGGCCAAAAAGAGCAAGCCCCCAATTTCCAGCAGGTGATCGCGGCCGGCCGCAGTAGTGACCAAGGTAAAATAAACAATGCCGAACATAGAGAAGTAAGGCATCAGCACATCTATTTTGGCATAGCCCCTGTAGAGCAGATTGTACAAGTACCCTATTGCGATAGCCCCGCACAAAAAGTTGACAATCTCAAAAATACTTGCTGCCGTTTTCGATTCCAGGCCGGCGAAAAAGTCGGCCAAAAAAAGGGCCGCCATTAACCACGCCATGGAGATTATCGTAGCATACCCGATTTTTTTTCGGGTACCCGGCCCATAGTTTTTCAGCATGTCGTGTACCATGGCCGCCAATAGGGGGACCAATACTATTTTAACAATCTGCATCATCATATCGAAAAAATCGATTTCTATAAAAGTGCCTGCAAACATCTTCATTAAAAAGGTGGTCATGATCGGTGCGGTCAATGTTGAAATCGCGGTAACCGTAACCGACAATACCAAATCGCCCTTGGCTATATAGGTCATTACATTGGATGCCAGACCACTACTGCAAGAACCGATCAAGACAATCCCTGCGGCAACTTCGGCATCAAAGCCAAAGGTTTTCGCAATCGTAAAGCCAAGAAGGGGCATTATGGTAAATTGGCCCAAGAGGGCGACGAGCACCCCCTTACCAGACTTGCGAATTCCTGTAAAATCCTTAAGTCCCATTTGGGTACCCATGCCGAACATGACCAATTGGACAATGATAAGAATAAGCCACTTGTTCCGTAAATCAACGCCCCCGACATTCAAGAAAAAATCGGGATATACCAATCCGGCAACTACGGCAGCCATGATCCAGAAGGTATATTGGTAGCCTTCCATTTTTTTTAAATGGCCCACGCCAATGGCCAAACTGGAACACCCGAGAATCAAGGCCAATTTCCACGGTACTTCAATTTGCCATAATCCGCCAAATGCGGAAACGGCGAACAGTACAAGGGAGGCCCAAAGAAAGTATTTCCGCATAAGACCAGGTTATTTCAAATAGGTTTCCGCCAATTTTTTCATGGCGATTTCGGGGCTGGCCAAAATGGGAACGGTTTTTTCTTCAGGTTTTAGTCCATCGACCACACGCGCCATGGATGCCTGCGCCAATACGATTACATCGACTTCCCGTATCAACGCCTTAAGTGCCGAGGCAACCATTTCGTCGTGTTTCCCCGGATTGCCGCCCATTAGTGCCTCAAAGGCCCCTTCACACAATCTGGAAACCAGGGTTACCTCCTTGCCCATCGCTTCGGCCCTTCTTTTTACCAAATCACTGGTGGGAGCCAAGGTGGTCGGCAATGTGGCTATTACCCCGATTTTATTGCCCATCCGTACCGCTTCGTCGGCCATGGCCCGATCTACCCGGATTACAGGGACATTGCTGAGGGTAGCCGCCGTTTCGATGGCCGAACCGATGGATGAGCATGTTGCCAATATTACATCGGCTCCCGCAGCTTCCGCAGCTTTTATATGGTTTACCACCCTTGCCGCCGTATTCGGTGTTAGCCTGCCTTGCTTGATTACATCTTTGATCACACTATCGTCGGCAATATTGAAGGTATCGACGTTCGTTAGGTATTTGTCCGTCAATTGCTGAAAAACGGGTACCAGCGTAGCCGATGTATGCACAAAGCCCAATGTTCTTTTTTTCATAATTTTTCGCCTTTTAAAACTTTTAAAAAATAGTTAGGGGTGCCTACTTGACCGCCCTTAAAATTCAATTCCAGTCCATCGACCATCGCATCGTCTGAAATAGCCCTGCACAAAGGTGCGCCCGGCGCCAAGGGTGCAATCATCTCCAAAGCGATGATGTTCAGTTCCGATGCCGCATAACTCGAGGTGTCGCCACCTGCAAAAAGAATGCGTTTTACCTTTGCTTCGGCCAACACCTTTTTTGCGATCCGCCCTAGAATGGAGCCGTATTCCCTACTGCATTCTTTCTGAATATCGGCAACATCCAGGCCCCGTTCCTTAAAGTAGCCTTCCGTTTCCGCAATGCGCGGGTCTTTGGGACCGATGCTGGTATGCAAGATGCAACTTTTGCCCTCTTTTAAATCTTCGATAACCCGGCAGGCCGTGTTTTCCAGGAGTTCGGGATGATGGTGCTCGTCAACGGCATTGCTCCCCAACGCGATTTCGGAGAATCCGTGACCCAAAGCGTATTCGATCTGTTGGGCGGTAACCGGGGAACAGCTTCCCGACAAAACCAGTATGGGCCCAGCTTCGCCCAAGGAATCGAACGACACCGTATTCCGCAGTACACCCTCTGCCTTCCAGGCCAGGCCCAAGGCCATTTCCACACCCGATGACCCTACAGAAAACAATGTCTTCCCCTTGGCCAATTGATGAAAGACGGTGCCCACGGTATGGAGGTGGGCAAGGTTGAGGCCATCGAAAAATAGAATTTCAGCCTCTTTGTTTTTGGCCACTGCCTTAAGAACCGCCTTGGGTCCTTCCTCTATAACCCCAATATGAACAAGTGCAATGGACTTTGAGGTCTGCTTCGCCAAGTGCAGCGTTAAATCGGCCTCATCGGCAGGTGTAACCGGATGCTTGCCCATCGAAGGGTGACGGTCTATTCTATAAATTTCGGCATCGCCGAAGGTTCCCATCTTCGCAAACAGGTTTCCAAAAACGCAATACCTGCCCAAGTGGGGTGCCGCGGGCAATATCATAACCGTTTTTTGCCCAAAAACCGCACTGCCTATTTCAATCGCCTTACCGATATTACCCACATGGGGCGCTGAATCGAAGGTAGAGCACACCTTGTAATGTACATGTGCGGGATTCAATTTCTTAAGGATTTTAAAAGAGGGAACAAGCTCCGTGTTCATCTCCGAAGGGGACATGGAACGACCCTTTCCGGCAATACCGATCGCCTGTAAGCCCTTAAATCGGTTCAAATACCCTGGCTGCGGCTCTTTTAGAAAAAGCACCGTTTTCACCCCTGCCAGGGTCAAATATTCCAAAGCATCCGTTGAACCGGTAAAATCGTCACCATAGAATGCCAAAAGCAATTGATTTTTTTGATTCATAAGTTGGAAAACTTTTTTACGGATGCCGAAAATTCCGGGGACCTTTTGGCCGTTTCCTCCAATGACAATCCTTCTACGGCTCCCGCCCAAGCTGCCTTCAGGGCGGTTACCCCGGCCTGCGGCCCCATAGGATGCGCCAAAATTCCGCCGCCGGCCATATAGAGCAAGTCGGTGGTACGCGTTCTACGATAGGTTTCAAAGGCCTGACCGCCCCACTGCCCGGAGGAGACCACCGGCACTATTCCGTCACCTCCCAAGAACGGTTGCAAACAGCTCTTGATGGAAGCGACAACGGAATCGTCGGACTCCCAAAATTTATTTTGAATCCCGTTGACATGAAGTTGGTCGACACCAGCCAGGCGTTGAAGCTTTTGATAAGCCGGAAACTCTATCCCCAACAAGGGGTGCCTATTTAACATGCCCCATCCGTTTCTATGGCCATGAACGATCAGTTCGCCCCGATCGCAAATTTTCTTGGTTCCCGTTAGCCCAACACTGTTGATGCTTACCATAGCACAACTCCCCTTTTCCTTTAAGACCAGGTCGTACTTATGCTGCATCGCATCGATCTCATCACTGATATTGAAGGCATACATTACTTTTTTGCCCGTTCGCTGTTCGTTATCGCGAATGACCTTCATAATGGCCTTGACCCTATCGTCAAAAAAGGAATTGGCCGCAGACCCCATCAACTCATCATCTTTTATAAAGTCGATTCCGGCCCCTATCAATTTCTTTACCAACGATACGGTGTCTCCAACAGATAGGCCTATACTTGGTTTGATTATGGTTCCGATCATGGGCCTGCCCGACACCTTACACGAGGCCATGGAACCTTTAATGCCAAATCGCGGCCCCCTGTAATGCTCCTTAAACGAATTCGGGACTTCGAGATCCATTAGTTTCAAGCCCGTAAACTGGCTTATCTCATACAGATTGCCCTGTAAGGTACTCACCAAAACAGGTAGGTTATACCCGAAATTTTCGATGGACCAACTTACCTTGACCCTTGCCCGGGCGTATGCCTTGTTCGGCAAGGCCTTACCTGGAATAGAGGGGCGTTCGACCGCATCCAACACCTGGATGTCTTCTACTCGGGCCGCAAATCGTTGTTTTAGAGCCTGTGTTTCCCCAGGTACCGATACAAAGGTTCCCGAAGATTGCTCACCGGCCAATACCGCCGCGGCATCTTCGACCTTATACGGTGTCTCTATATAATATTCCGCTAAAATTCTTTCCATTCGAGTCCTGTAATAATCACTCCATCAATACCCCATCCATACGGTCATTTCTTTTTTTGAACGGTTTCCCCAGGTGTAATAGGGCACCAAAGTTATATCGACGGTTTGTCTTGATTTGGAGAGCGGTTGGTACAAGGTATTGCTCCAATCATCCGTTTTCACGAAGGCTTTTGCATCGATACCCACCACGTTCCTGTTGTTTATGCCAAGGTTTTTTACGGTGAAATCCGAATCTATGTCCAGTACAACCTTATTGATGTCTACGGATGTTGAAATGTCTTCGGTTTCGAGGCAGTAGACCAATGGTCCCCGTTTTACCGCCACCTGGTTTTTTGTTTCTTCAACGAGTGGGTTGGCCTCCATCAACGTAACCGGCATTGGAATATTAAGTTCGATGGTATCGCCTTTCTTCCATCTTCTTATCAGTTTCGAATAGCTTGCGGCCGTTACGGACCCGTCTATTTCTTCATTGTTAACCGCTATCGTCGCTCCCTCGCTCCAACCGGGTATCCTCAAAAAGATGGCGAACTCTTTTTTGGGCGCCCTTACTATCTTCAAGGTTACCTTACCGTCCCATGGATAGTTTGTTTGCTGTTCGACCTCAATTGCTTCTCCGTTAAGGGCGGTGGTCTTTAGGTTGTTGCTACCGTACAGGTTTACATACAGCCCCCCATCAACAAGGTTGTAGGCATAATTACCCACTTGGGCCAAGGTACGGGTTACATTGGGCGCACAGCAGTTCGATTTAGAAATATACCCCTCTCGAAAATTTCCCCAACGTTGCTCAAAAGGCAGGTTGTTGGAAACATTCAGGGGGTTGTTATAACAAAATTCCTTTCCTTCGAGGCCAATACCTGAAAGCACGCTATTGTACAGGGCCAATTCCACTATGTCGGCATATTTGGCATCTCCGGTAATCTGCAGCATTCTCCAATTCCATAATACGTTACCGATATTGGCACAAGTTTCGTTATGGGCGGTGGCATTAGGCAGCTGATAGGGGCGGCCATAAGCCTGGTGCACTTTTTGCACTACGGACGGGTTGTATACCGTTCCGTCGGGAGACACGCCGTCGTACAGGGCTCCACAAGCCCCTGTGATGTACATTTTTCGATGGGCTACATCTTCCCAGATCGACTTGAGGTTCTGCAATAATTTTTCTTCCCCCGTTTCGGCATATAGGTCGGCGATGCCCGCGTAGAGGTAATTGGCCCGAACCGCATGGCCCATGGCCGTGGTCTGTTCCCTAAAGGGAATTCTATCTTGATTGTCGTCGGTACCGTCATCGGTGGTACCCCTTATATCTATTAGATTATTGGCCAACTCCAAGTAACGATTGTCCTTGGTGGTGCGGTACATTTCCACTACCCCCATGTAATGGGACGGACAGATGGCGTTTCGCGCCAATTCGGGGGAAGCCTTTTGGTAGAAATCGTACAGGTAATCGGCAACGCCCTTGGCCACATTCAAAAAATTCTTCTTCCCCGTGGCCCTATAATGCACACATGCGGCAGTCATTAAGTGCCCCATGTTGTATTTTTCAAAACCCAATTGTTTTTTCAGCTGTTCCGGCCCCAAGGTACCCCATCGTTCTTCGATCAATACGGGGGTGTTCAGGTAGCCGTCTTGTCTTTGCGCCTTTTCGAACAAGGCAATGGCGGCATCCATTTTCTTGTCGAGTTCAGGGTTTTTGGTTATCGCATAGGCTGCGGCCATTCCTTCCAATATTTTGTAGAAATCACCGTCGTGAAAAGAAGGCCCCTTGTGTTTACCCTTCATCAAGCCGGCCGCAATTTTAAAATTTGCATAGGCGTGGGTAACGGAATCGTTCCGGTATAGGTCCCACATATAGGGCAGGGTATGCCGGGTTTCGATATCAAATTGCTCCTTCCAAAAGCCACTGGTCCATTTTACATCTTCAAGATTTACACTTTTAAGCCTTGAATAGGGGCTGTCCATATTGGCGACCAATCCGTTTTCCTGTGCAAGAACGACTCCGCCGAAAACCATAAAAAGAAGTGTAGCTGCGATGTTTTTTGTCATTGTCCTGTATTTGTCGGTTATTAATTAAAGTTGGTTTACTGAATATATGGTTCGAACGTAACCCATGTGCCCTTTACCCTTATTCTTGCTCCCTTTTGTCGGGAAACAAGGCCAACCGGCAAATGATGCGCTACATGATCGGTTTCCGGGTGCCGTACCGGGTCGCTGTCGGTAAAAAGATTCGTCCGGATTTCGCCTTGTGCAGCTCCGGACGATCTTTTGACTAACAACTAAACTAGCTCAAACCAACTATTTTTAACTGCTCGGGATGTTAAAAAATCATTCTACCTTTCCGTTAACAAGGGCGTCAATACCCCTCGTTTTGAACAAGTTCGGGGTTCGAATCAAGTTCTGACTGTGGGAAGGGCAGTTTGTAAAAATGATCTTTGAACACCATGATGTTACCGCCCGTTGTCGGCATTCCATCCAATTTTTCCTTAGCTATGCCCCAGCGCTTAAGGTCAAAATAACGATGGCCTTCCAATGCGAGCTCTACTCTTCTTTCGTTGCGTATAAACTCGCGTAGGGAACCCTGATCCGCATACATTGTTCGATCGACTGCCGGCATGTTAACACCGCTTCTTCCGCGAACCTCATCCAATGCATTGTAGACCGACCCATCGGGGCCGCTGGCCTCGTTCTTTGCCTCGGCGTACATTAGAAGTATATCGGCATACCTTAAATGAACAAAGTCATTGTCCGATTCGAATGCATCTTCGGAGGTCAACGGCATTACGGCAAGATCGACGTACTTTTCCATCACAAAACCTGTCATGGAAGAAAAAATAGGTACATCGTTCGGCCATGACTCATCGGGTAGTTTCATGGTCATATCCAGTCGGGGGTCCCTGTTCTGATAATTTTCGGAAGGCAGGGAGGTGGAGGCGGGATCATCGCCATTGGACATTTGATAGGCATCGGCCAGATCGGCAAAAGGCTGCAAATAGTACTGTTGTCCCAACTCTAGGTACAGCCCGGCGGGTACGGGGTCTACCCGGTGTACATCGTTCGAACTGTATTTGGTAGAGAACAAGATCTCGGCATTGACGCTCGGATTCGCTTGTCCCCCTTTAAGAAAGATATCCTTATAGCTATCGGCCAATCGAAACTTACCCCCATCGATCACATCCTTTAGTACATCGGCCGCCTCGGCCCATTTTTCCTGGGTCAACAATACCCTTCCCAATAGACCTTGCGCACTGCCTTTAACGGCATGGCCCGAATACGGGGTGTCGGGCAGGGTGGAAATGGCAAAATTCAGATCTTCTTCGATCAACTGATAAATATCGGCAACAGGGCTCTTGGGTACCACCATCTCGTCCAGGTCGTCGGGAAAGGCCGTATACAAGGGGGCTTCTCCCCACAGCTGTACCACATCGAAATAGGCCAACGCCCTTATAAACCTTACCTCTGCCTTGTAAACGTTAAGCTCGTCTTCGGTCAGCAAGGGGTCTTCGAGTGCGCCATCGGCATTGGCAAGAAAATAGTTGCACGCCGTAATGGCCTTATAGGGCTGTAAAAACATATTGTTCAAGGCCCCTCCGGAAGTGGCACTCAGAGCCCCAATTGTCATTTCGTAGAGATTGGTCTGTTCGAAATTCGGCATGGCGTTCACGGCATTGTCGGAAAGGCATTCGTAATAGACCCTTTCGTACCCCAAATAGTTATCCGTTAAAGTGGCATACACCCCTGCCAAACCTGTGACCACGTGGTCTTCGGTTTGCCAAAAGGTCTCACTGGACAGGCTGTCCAATGGGTTTTTCTCAAGAAAATCGTCGTCGCAAGCCAATGCCGTACAAACCAATACAGCACCGATTATCCAATTCGATATTTTATTATTTATTTTCATGATCATCATTTCAAACTAAAATTTAACATTTAAACCGAGATTGAGAATTCTCGCTTGGGGCCAACTCAGAAACACCGTTGAAAAACTGGAAAGATGTCTTTCGGGATCTTGATTTTTAAAATCGGTCCACGTAATTAGGTTGTCCGCAGAAACGTATAACATTAAATCCTGTACATGAAATTTCCGTGTTACTTCTTGGGGCAGGGTATAGGAAAGCATCACGTTTTTCAATCTCAGGTACGATGTATCGTGCAGATTATAGGTAGAACCACTGTATGCGGCCACTCCGGTGTAACCATCCATGTGCAGGGCCGGCATATCGTTGGTTGGATTGTCGGGGGTCCATGCGTTACGCCAATCCTTGGTAGGGGGAATTCCCGATCCGAAAGGCGAATTTGGTGTCCAATACTGCAAAAGGGCCTTTCTACCTTCCACGCCCTGAAAGAACATGTTGAGTCCGAAACGCTTGTATTCAAAGTTCAATCCAAAGGAATAGGTAAAATCGGGATACCTTCCGCTTATCGGAACACGGTCGTCGGCATCGATATCGCCATCGCCATCTATATCCTTCATTTTTAGGTCACCTGCCCGGGGGTTTTGGTTTCCTTCATGAACGGGGTAATTGCCGCTCGCTATATCCTCTTCCTGAAAAATACCGTCCCATACATACAGGTTAAACTCGTCGTAAGGGTAACCTACATCCCTAATGGTACTGCCGGTGCTCGGGGTATAGATAGACACCACCTCGTTCTTATACTTGGTAAGCAAAAAGTTCGTGTTGTAAAACAGCTCCCCGATATGGTTTCTATGGGTGAGTTCGAGTTCAAAACCCTTGTTGCGCATTTCGCCATTGTTGACCGTAGGATTGTTCAACCCCGTACTTCTGGGGATTTGAACGGAGGCCAGAATATCGAAGGTGTTTTTGTTAAAATAGTCGAACGAGACCCCCAGCAATGAGTTCTTGATGCTGATATCAACACCGATATCGGTTACCTCTGTGGTTTCCCATTGCAAGCTCTGGTCCCTAAAGGTGGTCAGGTTTGCCCCTTGCAAGACCTCGTTTTCCTCGTCAAAGGAGTATACCGAACTGATCGACAGGTTATTCTGGTACAGATAAGATCCAATATTCTGGTTACCCAACCTACCGTATGAGGCCCTGACCTTAAATTGATCCAACCAGTCAACACCGTTTTTTATAAAATTCTCTTCCGAGATCACCCAGCCCGCAGAGGCCGAAGGAAACAAGCCCCACCTGTAATCGGGGGAAACTTTTGACGTACCGTCGTATCTCAGGTTTGCCTCCAAAAGGTATTTCTCTTTGTAATTATACGCCAAACGACCAAAGTAGGAGCGAATGGCCCATTCTTCGGGCCGTTCCAATGCGGCCAGCCTAAAATGCGAATTGAACAGTTTCTCCCCATCGGAAGAATAGGCCTGAATATCGGTTAAGTGGGGGGCGACCGAATTTGGCCTATTGGCCCTAAGTATCCTTCGCTTGAAGCTCACCTGCTCGTAGCCTGCCATAGCGGACAAATTATGGTCTTCGCCGAATGTGGTATCATAGGCCAAGGTAGAGAACACGGTGGGGGTCGACTCGGTCATATGTTCATCGGTCAAGCCCGGCACTTCGGCACTAATGGCATCGAAGTTCTGGTTATTGGGCAACACCTCTACCCCGTCGTCGGGAAAAATATCGACGTTGTGCCAAAAATAGGTCTTGTATGATTTCTGGTGCATCTTAAAATACCTGTATTGGTAGTTGATGGCAAATTTGGTATTCCATGTCAGCCCTTTAAAGGGCTTAAGTTCAAAATTGAGGTGTGCGTTTAGGTTGTTGGTATTAAAATATTGGCTACCGATCAGGTCGAATACCTCTTGGGGCGACTGCCGGTATTGAATCGCTTGCTCACCCACATAGGCCTCACCCGCTACACGCCCATCGGGAAGGTAGGGCGGACTAAGAGGGGAGGTCGCATAA
Organism: Pseudozobellia thermophila; assembly: GCF_900141855.1. Taxonomy (GTDB): domain Bacteria; phylum Bacteroidota; class Bacteroidia; order Flavobacteriales; family Flavobacteriaceae; genus Pseudozobellia; species Pseudozobellia thermophila. The sequence continues at coordinate 22,476 of NZ_FQYU01000011.1, read as the reverse complement.
ATGTACATTGGTATGAACAGGTTCATCATCGGCGGGCGCGTATCCTCGGTACTGGTCAAATTGAATGAAGTGCTCATGGTCAACCAATCAGTAACATCTATTGAATAGTTAAAAAGGCCGTTATACCGGTCAAAGTCGTAGCCTGGCGCCATGGCATCTTGGGTAAGGGCCGAAACCGAAAAATTGTACAGACTTCGGTCGCCTCCCCCGGATATCGACAGATTGTGATTGTGTACGGTGGCATCTTTAAACCAATAATCTACCGAGTTGAAGTTCCATGGATAGGTACCGTTTCGATACTTTTCGATTTCCGTTTCGGGGTAATAGGTCTCCCCTGGGAAGGAACGGGCATAGGCCGTATTGAACATCTCCATATACTCGGCCGAATTATCGATAAAATCGGGTAAGGCGGTAGGCGATTGAATAGAGACGTTGCCCCTATAACTCACAACGGGCTTGCCTTTTTTCCCTTTTTTAGTGGTTACCAGTATAACCCCGTTGGCCGCCCTTGCCCCATAAATTGCCGAGGAAGCTGCATCTTTTAAGACGGTTACGTTTTCGATCATATCGGGCGCCAGGTTGGTCAATGATCCCGCGGCACCGTCGATCAAGATCAAGGGATCGTTGCTGCCCCCATAGGAACCGACCCCCCTTATTTGGATAATGGGACTGTTTTGGCCCGGTTCCGCGCTGGGCTGAATGATCTCTACCCCCGATATGCGTCCTTGCAAAAGGTTGGCAGAGTTGGTCGCCGGCCTTTGGATCAAAACATCGCCCGAAACGTCGTCCACGGCACCCGTCAGGTTTACTTTTTTCTGGGCTCCGTACCCCACAATGACAACCTCATCGAGACTTGCGGCATCTTCTTGCAGCGCAATGGTGAAATTGGTCTGGTCCCCTACGGTTACTTCCTTGGTCGCAAAACCGATGTACGAGATGACCAAAACAGCATTTTGATCCGTAACCGCAATGGCAAAATTTCCATCGAAATCAGTTTGGGTCCCGTTTGAGGTACCTTGCTCGATCACGTTGGCCCCAGGCAAGGGCTGGCCGTCTTGATCGGTAACCGTTCCGGTAACCTCCCTCTGCTGAATAGTTTTGACCTTTTCTGCCAACTTCTCTATTAAAATGGTGTTGTTTTCGGTAACGACAACGTTGAAATGACCACTGGACAAACTTCTTTTCAACAGTCTATTGGCAAGTATGGTCCCTTTTTTTACCTCAACCTTGGGGTAGTCATCAAAAATACCTTCTTGGTAAATAAACTTGTAATCGGTCTGGTTCATAATGAGATCAAAAACCTCATCGACGCTTATCGTCCTATCGGCATCTATCTTAACTTTTGAATTTTGCGACAGGATGGTATTCGGCGCGAAACTGAATACCGTGGTAAGCGACAAAAAGATAAAAGTTCTCATAATATTGATTAACAATCCCCTCCTGAAGCGGAATAGGACATTTTGCAAATTAATTTTCATAAATTTGGTGGTTATTAGTTAGTTAAACATTTTAATTAATTAGTAATCACAATCGGGGATTTGAGCATATACTTTCCAGGTGTCCGCTCTGTCCCCTTTTTACATGTCATACTATACTGTGGGTCCTTATTTCAAGATGATTTTCTTTTCATTTATTTCATAGTTTTCGATTATACTTAAAGTTTTGATTGCCGATAAAATTTCCTGAAGGTCTTGGTTCTTGCCCAGCACACCTTTGAAAGTCACCGCTTCCAGCTCTTTATTTTCAAAAACCACGTCTACGTCATACCACCGCGATATCACTTTCATGATGTCTTTTAAAGGTTTGTCCCTAAAACTGAAGATGCCGTTTTTCCACGAAGTCTCGTTGTATACGTTCACCTTGTACACATTAAAGGTGTTGCTCCCTATATCCAGTTTTGATTGTTGTGCCGGTGCCAGCTTCTGTACCTGGCCTCCACTACCTACGGTAACCGACCCTTCGACCAAGGTGGTATAGATATGGGCCTCGTCCCTATAGGCCTTGATATTGAATTCGGTGCCCAAGACCTCGATTTCCTGGTTTTTGTTCAAAACCTTGAATTTAGACCCCTTGTGCTCGGTACTTGGCGAGACATCGAAATAGGCCTCGCCATACACCAGTTCAACCTCCCGTGTTTCGTTCTCCCTAAAACTTACGGGATATTTTAAGCGCGATTCAGAATTGAGCCAGACCTCCGTACCATCGGACAACTTGATGTAAAATTGTCCGCCTCGCGGTATCGTCAGGTAATTGTATTCTATTTTGGACGGCTTGGCCCCCACGTTCTTGTACACAATTTGTTCGCCATTACTTTTTGCATGGGGTGCATCGTACGGGTTGGTTTTGTCCAATGCTACCATAGATCCATCTTCCAAGGTCAGGATCGCCTTGTCGGTACCGGGTTCGATTGTATTTTTCAAGGTAAGCTCTACCGGTTTTTCCTCAATCGGCTCTGCGGGCGAATTAAATTGATAAAAATAGGCACAGGCAAAAACGCCTATGACTACCGCAGCTGCCGCATAGTTCATCACTTTGCGCCTTCTTTCGAGTTTAATGGCCTTTTTTTCGTTGGCCATCTCCCGCAACAATCTATTTTTTAACTTTTCCGAATCGAACCTTCTCATATTAAAATCGATGGCGTAGTTTGTTTTGACATAAGCCTTAAAAAGTTTTTCATGACGGGGGTCTTCCATCCAATTTTCCAATTCTTCGAGCTCAGAGATTGAAGCTTGGTTATTGATGAATTTTATGATTAGATTCTCCGTTTCTGGGGCGATCATCAAGGCCAATTATTTAATGCAATACGTTTGATTTTTTCATTACCCTATCTAATTGTGATATTTTTTTATATTTTCGCAATGGAAGGCGCCGATTACTGCCATTTTATCATATGACCGAAAACTACTCCGACAATGCGCAATTGATAAACGCACTCAAGAAAGGGAGCTCAAAGGCGTTCGATTATTTGGTAGACACCTATCACCATAAGCTCTGCATGTATGCCTATAGCCTAATACACGACCAAGATTCGGCCGAAGACATAGTGCAGAACGTTTTTGTGCGTACTTGGCAAAAACGCCATAAACTAAAGACCACCTTTTCGATCAAAAGCTTTTTATACAGGTCTGTCTATAATGAATTTATCGACCAATATCGCAAACGAAAGCCCTTCTTTCCCTTGGAAAAGAAATATATCGATACCGTTACCGAAATTGTTGAGGACGACGACAAACACTCCTTGGAGCGTATTATCAACCTGGTCAAACAAGAAATTCAGAACCTGCCGCCCAAGTGCAGGGAAGTCTTCCTATTAAGCAAGGAAGACGGCCTGAGCAATGTGGAAATCGCGGAATACAAAAATGTCTCCATCAAGGCCGTTGAAGGGCATTTGCACAAAGCGTTCAGTATTTTGCGCAAAAGTTTCGACGGTAAGTTCGACAGTTATTTCTTCCTGTTGTTCGGATTCGCCAAAAAGGAAGGATAATCTTCGCCTCCCCTTGGTTTTTTGAGCCCCATTTTATTCGTTCATGCCGTAATTGTTCATCCATTCGATATCCTTTGCCCTCTCGACCGGACTAACGGACACTTTTTCTACCTTGCCCTTTCTATAGCGTACCTCGACGATGGTGTTCTTTGGGGCATGAAGTTTAAAATCAACGTCCCACTCCTTGGGCCAGGCAGGAAAAAGGTAGATCTTGTCCCCTACGTTTTGCATGAGCATCTCCTGCAAGGCTATCATGCCCGACCCTCCCCAATTATGATCGGGCACCCAGTCATGGCCCGGACCCCAGAATGTCGGAAACCTTCTATCGGCATCTTGCATCTTTTTTACGATTTCCCTCGCGGCCTCGTCGGTCAGGCCCAACCTTGCGCAAAAAATAGGGTCTTGGTGCCAACTGACATGGTTTTTTTGCCCTGGTACATCGGCACCGTAAAACCACGTATTCCTGGCCACCTCGAGGCCCTCCCGGCCCACACCATGAACCCCCCACGGATAAACACTGTACAACTGGGGCAGTTCAACGTTGTTTATTCGTTCCCACGATTGGGCAGGCGCCAAGGTTTTCTTTCCGTTCTGCATCCGATAATGGATGCCCTCGGGCAAACGTTGGAAAAGCGATTCGATATAGGTACGGGTCGAATCGTCCAGAATCTCCCGAGGCAGGCTCGACATAGACCCGATTACCGATTTCATCGCCGTTATGACGGTTATCGGGTTCGTGGCCATTTTATACGTTTCACCCGCCGTGGAGGGATAAAAAACCAGATGTCCTTGCTGATCCAAACTTTGAGTCGTTCGCAGCCGGCTTAAATACTGGTAGTGTTCATCGTAAAAGCGAAGGCAACTTTCGATAAGGGGGATGTACTTTTTAATGGCAACACCTTTGTACAGATAGGCATCGAGTATCATTTTACAAAACTCGAAAGAAGTGTCCCATTGGTATTCTATCCACGAGTTGTATTGGACCCCAGGGTCGAAGTATTCCGGTCTCTTCCACCCGTACTCAAATCCAACAGGGAGGCCGAAACGTTCCATCTGTTCCGTAAAGCTCGCCCCGCCGTGCCCCCAGTAATGCCGGGTCCGTATTTCCGCATTTTTTAGGGCATCGGCATAAAAATCAAATTGCGGCGCCATCATATCAACATCCCCACTTTTGAGCATGGGCCAATACACGAGCCGCTGGTTCTGGGCCGTTGCGCTACCTCCTCCCCAACTTCTGTAATCGGGACTATACCTCATTTTAGCATTTACATATTCGGGATCTGTGGTGAAGAGGCCTCCATTGAATTTGGTAGGAAAGCTGCCAAAGGCATTGCAACCCAATTGGTACCTGAACACTTGATAATTTCGGGCTACCTGCCATCTTTTATCCTTTATATCGGGCTGGTCTTTGTTGATGTATATATGGCTCCTGTCCCAAAAATCCTCCCACCAGTCCATACTCCTTTTCCTGGCCGACATTCGCGTCTTGGCAACATCTCGCTCCACATTTTTCAGTGCTGTTTCCCACTCCTGCACCGAAGTTGAGTGTTGGTTGTGCATGACCACCTTTATGCGGTGCCTACGTGCAGGTTGTACCGACTTGAGCCGCCATCCGCGAAAATCGGTAGAAGCATACCTACCCCTTACGGTATCCAAGGGCTGCATGTTGCTGCCTGTCATACGCCCGCCATAGGTAAGGTTAGCCATGGGGTTCCACAACTGCGGTTTCACGGAATCGAGGCCCTGCTGCCGCACGAGCAGGTCAAAAACAGTCTCACCGGAATTACGGTGGTAAAACAGTACGCCCGATTCCGAAAATTCGACCCTATCCTTTTTTGCCACGGCCGGAACCGGGGCCCCGAGATAGGTCCTGCACATATTCTTCTCAAGCCCCACCAGTTCACGGTCTTCATTGCGCCAATTTTCATAGGTCGCTATTACGGTTATTTTCCGGTTCGAATCGATATCGATATGGGAGACGGGGCGGAACACATCGGCCCAAACATCAACGGCGACCCTTACATCGCCTTTTTCAGCCATGATTTGAACATAGCCCTCCTTCAACTTCAACTCTTGCCGAAAACTGTCGGGGCCATCGAAGGGATTCGGCGATAGTGCTATTCTTAGACGGCCCAGCTTGGGAAACGAATTCAGTTCGTCGAAGGTGCCGCTTCGGCTAAGGTAGATGAGCAGGTCGCCCTTCTCTACCCATACGTTCATCCCTACGTCGCCACCGCCGCACGGCATAGATTCCAAGGAATTTTCACTCGGTGATTTCCATACGATATTGTATGACTCCAATGGATCGGGTTGTTTTGCCCACCCCATGGAAAAGGACAGACCAAAAAGAAAAACGCCTATAAGCTGATACATCGACAAAATTTGTTTGAAACAATTAACCTTAAACCTGCCCAAATGACAAACACTGGGCACCCCAACCTTTGGGGTATACAGAAAGGGACTACATACCTAATACGTTTGACAATGGCCAAACCCTTTGTTTCGATTGCAATCTGTATACCTGCCCAAAAATTTTGAGGGTTCTTTCCTACAATTTTGATGATGGACAGGCGTAAGAACCCTACATTGCGTTTTATCTAGAATAATTCCAAATTAATGAGAATGTAATAATTTTTTTGTCAAATAAGTGTCATATTTATACTTTAAGGCTTCCAAACCAAATATTTCATACGAATATGGCAAATGTATTATGGTTGCAAGGAGGTGCATGCAGTGGCAACACGATGTCCTTTTTAAATGCCGAAGAACCCACGGTGGTGGAACTCATCACCGATTTCGGACTCAACATTTTATGGCACCCCACAACGGGTTTACAGATTGGGGACCAAGTTCAAGACCTCTTAAAGGATATCTTGGCCGGTAAGGTTCAGATGGATATCCTTGTTTACGAAGGTTCGTTGATCCAAGGCCCGAACAACACGGGTACAATGAACTATTTCGCCGACCGTCCGATGATGGACTGGATCAAAGAACTCTCTGAAGTTGCAGGTTATGTCGTCGCTATCGGCGATTGCGCAACATGGGGAGGTATACCTGCGGTTCCTCCGAACCCCAGTGAGTCTACCGGATTGCAATTCCATAAGAAAAACAAAGGTGGTTTCCTAGGGGCCGACTATGTATCAAAAGGAGGCTTACCGGTAATTAATATTCCCGGTTGTCCGGCCCACCCCGATTGGATCACACAAATTCTTGTGGCCATCGCCGTAGGAAGGATCGGTGATGTTCAAATCGACGATTACCACAGGCCAAAGACCTTCTTTACCGATTTTGTACAAACGGGTTGTACCAATGTGGTCAACTTTGCACAAAAAGTAGATGGTGGCTTTGGTAGGCGTGGCGGATGCCTATTCTATGAGGTTGGTTGTAGAGGCCCAATGACAAGGGCTAGCTGTAACAACATTTTGTGGAACAGACAGTCAAGTAAAACGAGGGCCAATCATCCTTGCCTTGGTTGTACCGAACCCGGTTTCCCGCACCACGACCTCAAAAAGGGAAGCGTTATGAAAACCATGAAATATATGGGCACGTTTCCAAAAGAGGTTCCTGAAGGAAGAACTAAACTAGCCTATTATATGGAGGCAGGTTTCCAAAAGATCATGCCTTCGAATAAGAGAGTACAGGAAACTTCAAAATAACCGAACCTTAAAGAATCAAAAATGTCAGTTAAAGAATTAAATATATCTCCTGTTGGCCGCGTTGAAGGCGATTTGGACGTAAAGGTCTATATCGACAACGGCAAGGTTACCCGTGCCCATACACAAGCGGCAATGTTCAGGGGCTTTGAAAAAATAATGGCGGGCAAGGACCCTCAATCGGGTCTCGTGGTTACGCCTAGAATTTGTGGAATCTGCGGAGGGTCCCACCTCTATTGTGCCTCTTCGGCTCTCGATACCGCATGGGGTACCAAGTTAACGCCCAATGCCCTTTTGTTAAGGGCCATCGGCCAGGCTTCAGAAACCCTTCAAAGTATCCCAAGATGGTTCTACGCCATCTTCGCGACCGATTTGGCAAATAAAAAATATGCAGATAAACCTTTATATAAGGAAGTAGTGAAACGTTGGTCCGCCTACGTTGGCGAGACCTTTCAAATAGGATTGACCGCCAGTGGACTGCCTGTTCAGATATACGCTTTGTTCGGTGGCCAATGGCCACACTCGAGCTATATGGTTCCGGGTGGTGTCATGTGCGCCCCTACTCTAAAGGATATTACCAGGGCGCATGCCATTCTTGCCCAGTTCAAGAATGATTGGTTGGAACCCGTTTGGTTGGGTTGCTCCATTGAACGTTACATGGAAATAAAGACTTGGGACGATATGTTGGCGTGGGTAGAAGAGAACGAGTCGCAGAGAAATAGCGACCTAGGCCTTTTGATCCGTGCAGGAATTGAATTCGGATTGGACAAATTCGGTCAAGGTGTGGGCAAATTCTTGGCAACGGGAACCTACTTGCACAAAGACATGTACAACAACCCGACCATTGAAGGTAGAAACGACGCCCTGATTTCTTCGAGCGGATTCTTCGACGGCGAGAACTATCACGTATTCGACCACATGAAAATCAGCGAGCACGTGAAGCACTCATGGTACGATAACCAAAAAGACGGACTCCATCCTTGGGATGAGCCCCTACCAACACCCATGAAGTCGCAGACCCTGCACGAAACCGATTTCGACAATCAGTACAGCTGGGCCAAATCGCCACGTTACGACGGCCATGCCGCCGAAGCTGGACCATTGGCCCGTGCCATCATGAACGCCAACCCGGCCAACAAAGACCATCAAATTCAAGACCCTTTGTTCGGTGACATAATTAAAAAGCTAGGCCCCAGTGTATTCACTAGGGTATTGGCCAGGGTACATGAGGCACCAAGAATCTACACCTTTATTGAAAAATGGTTGTCAGAAATCGATTTGGATGGCGAATTCTATGTTAAACCCGTTGAGAAAGACGGCAAAGGTTTTGGTGCTACCGAGGCGGCACGTGGTGCCCTCGCCCACTGGATCGAAATCGAAAACGGTGTGATCAAAAACTACCAAGTCATGGCGCCGACCACATGGAATGTCGGTCCGCAAGACGGTAACGATAACCCTGGTCCCATAGAGACTGCCCTGTTGGGTACCGAGATAGAAGATCCGTCAGATCCCGTTGAAGTGGGTATCGTGGCGCGTTCCTTCGACTCGTGCCTGGTATGTACCGTACATGCCCATGATGCACACAGTGGCGTTGAACTATCCCGATTTAAACTGTAATTACAGATTTCAATATTGATTACCTTAGACCTCACAGATCTTAGAGACCTGTGAGGTCTTTGTATCTAAAACAAGAGAGCTTATGAAGACGGCAATAATGGGCTTCGGAAACCCCGTACGCAGCGATGATGCAGTAGGTATTTACGTCATCGAAGAACTGCGTAAAAAACTCCCCGATACCGAAGATATCAGCATTTTTGACATGGGCACCGCGGCCTTTGAGGTACTCTTTGGCCTAAAAGGGCACGACAGGATCATTTTGGTAGATGCGGTACTTAACAGCAATGAACCTGTAGGCACCTTGTTCAAGGTACCTGCGGAAGAAGTAGTGAAGGCCCCGCAAGACGACCCCATGGTCTTTTTACACGGAATGAAATGGGACCAAGCCCTATCCTATACCAAAAAAATACTGCGCGATGAATATCCCGAGGATATCCAAGTGTATCTCGTCGCTATCGAAAACACAAAACTAGAGATAGACTTGAGCGATGAGGTCAAGGATGCCGGGGACAAAATTATACATCACATTTTGGAAGACCTAAAGCTATCGATACCCTCGTGAACCCTAAAATTAGCCTAAAAACTTCCCATATTTACTTAGACCATGAGCTGATAGCCCCCATTTTTGGGGAAAGCCTGTATGCCTATGTAACCTATGTAAAGGAACAGGGCCATATTTTGATCACGCCTGTTACAAGCCAGTGGTTCGTAAAAATGTACAAACCCACGCAGTTTCTATTAAAATCGCGTAACTTAAAGGGTGACAAGACCCTTGCCGTTCGCGAGTTGTTGATAGATAACGATTTGGATATGAGCGATAGGGACCTGGACTATGAAATTATCGAAAAGACCCGTTTGATCAAGGTGGCTATCTCATGACGAAACAACGAAACAATTGGCTTTTGGATGCCGAGGTACAATACAAGGTTACCCCGGTAAAAGGCCGTTGGGAAGTTTCGCTGATATTCATCAACACCAAAGACCCGAAACAGGTCTTGGTTCAGACCATAGGGGATTACAGAACGGAACGCCTGGCCGAGATATATGGCAGAAACATGATGTTGACGGCGGCAAAAGACCCCCGTGGCACACAAAAAGTAGACAAAGATGCTTACGATATTAACAACAACTGAGGCCTTGCAGAACGCACAAGATGCGATTGCGAGCGTTGACCGATTGGACGAATTGGTCACGGTAACCGACAACCCCGAAGGCATAACGGACGTTAAGACGCTGACATTGGAAGCCGATACTATATCGATTCCCTTGGATTGGTACGATTTGGAACCGCCCTATGTGTTTCCCAAGGTTCCATTTACCCCAAAAAATTTGCTTGCCTTGGTGTTCTACAAGTTGGGAAACCATCAGAAGGCCTTTGAATTTGTTTCGGAAGAATCGCCCCTGTACCACCATCTTTTAATTGCGACCCATTTACAGTTCGGCTATGAGATTTCGCACAACATGATCGATTTCTGCTATAATACCTCGGCCCATAACAGTGCCATTATCAATTATTACGGTGCCGTGGCGCCATCCCCGGGGCATGCCGAGCTTAAAAAAGGATTCACCGAAGCCCTGTCAAAGGCCGAAAATGACGAGGTCAAGGTTTTTACAGCAAAACATTACCTGAATTTGTTACTCGATTCAGGAGAATTGGAGGAAGCCGAACAATGGACGAAAAAACTCCTTAACATTGCCGTTTCCGACGATGCCAAAAATGCCATGAACAGTCATTTGGCCGGTATTCTAATGGCCCGGTTACAGGTGCCCTACGAGCCCGAAAAATTAAATGAAGTCCATGAACTGCAGTTGGGCTGCATTGCCTATTATGAAGAAAAAGGCCTAAACGTACAGGCGGGAATGTTACTGGTCGATGCGGCCGAAATCGCCAATTTCAAGAAAGACTTCATCGCGGCGAAGGAATTGATCAATAGGGCCATCCAATATTTTAGGAAGGAAGACATTCCCGAATTCCTTGGGGAGGCCATGTACAAAAAAGCCATTCTTTTGTACACCTGGTCAAAGAATGGGAGTCCACAGTATTACAAGGCGGCCATCAACGCCTTCCAAGACGTTCTAAAGGTATTTAAACGCGATACCCATCCGCAGAAATTTGCCGATGTACACCATAATTTGGCGCTTATCTATTCGGAAATTCCGGTATCGCCCGAAGAAAAACCCATGTGGACGGCCTTTTGCGCTTCTTCCTTCAAAGAGGTACTGGCCTTCTATACCAAAGAAAAATATCCTTACGAAAACGCCATGGCCAGCCATAATTACGCAACGGCCCTGATGCATTTTCCCCCTGCGAAAATCCATAACAATCTGGAGAAGGCGGCGGGACTTTTCAATGAGGCCCTTGAAATACGAACGGCAAACGAATATCCGTTCGAACGTGCCCTTACCCTATTGAACCAATTGGAACTGGGGTGGCTCACGCACAACGAAAACAGTTCTGAAGAACTCAAAAAATACGAAGCAATGAAGGCCAAGGCCGAGGAGATAAAAACCTTGGTCGACGACAAAAACCTGATTGCCCAGGCCGATCAGCATTTAGAGGAATTGGAAAAAGTAAAAAGTTTAATTTAATGCACGAAACATCGATTGTAAACAGCATTATGCGCACCTTGGAACAGGAGTTCGAAAGGGAGAAGCTGAACAAAATGAAGGCCATTCATTTGAAAGTAGGCGTCTTATCGAACATTGAACCCCGCCTTTTGCACAATGCCTATAGCGCCTATCACCTGACCCATCCGGGGTACCACCATGTGGAATTACACATCGAATCTACCCCGCTAAAAATCCAATGTGAGGTTTGTAACCATATTACCGATGTACAGAACTATCGGTTTATCTGTGAAAATTGCGACCGGCCCAGCAAAAATGTGATCCAAGGCGAGGAAATGCTGATCCACAAAGTAGAATTTGAAGACTGACCCCAGAGGCCAGCCCATTATAACAACGAATTACGACCCTTTAGGGTCACTAAAAAAAGGAAAAAATGGTAGAAAAATCAACGAAGGCGGCACGGGGTACCGTGCAATGTGAAAACACGAACATCCATTTGCTGAAGGCCAATGATTTTGTGGCCGACATCATTAAAAAGGAAATGGCCAAGACCGGCACCCTTTTGATCAATATCACCTCTTCGGCAGGAAGCGGTAAAACGACCCTTATGCAGAAAACGGCCGAAAAGCTGAAAGACAAGATAAATATTGCCGTTATGGTCGGCGACCTCGAAACCGAAAGGGATGCCGAACGCATCCGCGAAACGGGCATTCAGGCCCTACAGATCGTAACCGGGGGCATCTGCCATTTGGAAGCGCAAATGGTACACCAGGTACTGGACCAATTCGACTTGGAAAATATCGATTTGCTCTTCATTGAAAATGTGGGCAATCTGGTCTGCCCCTCTTCCTTTGATTTGGGCGAGGACTACCGCGTAACCCTAATGGCCACTACCGAGGGGGACGACAAACCCAAAAAATACCCCAAAATGTTCCTGACCAGCGACATGATGCTGGTTTCCAAGGCCGACCTATTGCCCTACGTTCCCTTTTCGGTTGAAGCCGTTACCAAGGATGCCCGAGAGGTGAACCACGAAATAGAGGTATTACAGATATCTTCCATCACCGATGAAGGTATCGATCAATGGTGCGATTGGCTGTTGGAAAAGGTAAAACAAAAGAAAGGATAGGTCTTTCTTTTCTTTAAAGACCTCGCTGGTCAGAGACCTCACGGGTCTTCAAGACCCGTGAGGTCTGTAGGTAGGTCTGTATTCAAAACCATGGCAAAAACTTTTCAAATCATTATTTCCGGGCAGGTACAAGGAGTCGGATTTCGCCCCTTTGTCTATGGTTTGGCGCATCGTTATCGATTAAAAGGTATGGTTTGCAATAATGAGGATGGTGTCTTGATCCACCTAAATTCAGAGGAAGAAAAGGCGGAGGAATTTTTAAGGGCCCTTATTGAAAACGCCCCTGAAATTTCAGTTATTCAATCACATTCTCTTACAGATATAGCCTTTCGTGAATATGATACCTTCAGCATAGCTCCTTCAAAAGCCCAACACCAGATCAACATTCCGTTAACGCCCGATTTTGTCATTTGCGAATCCTGCAAATCGGAGATGCGGAATACGACCGACCGCCGATACGCTTATGCCTTTACCACCTGTACCCAGTGCGGGCCCCGGTATGCGGTAACCACAAAATTTCCCTTTGAACGGGCCAACACCACCTTATCGGACTTTAGCATGTGTACCGAATGCGAAACGGAATACACCAATGCCGATGACCGGCGCTTTCATTCACAGACCAATAGCTGTAAGGAATGTGGCATTCAATTGAACCTAACGACTTCGGATGGAACGCCCCTAGCCACCGACACTACCGAGATTATAAAAAAAGTTTCGGGATTCATTCTTTCGGGAAACATCGTAGCCCTTAAAAACACGAACGGCTATTTGCTTTGTTGCGATGCCAACAACAAAACGGCCATAGCCCGACTACGGAAAAAAAAGCAACGCCCCAGCAAACCCTTTGCCCTCCTCTATCCGTCACTCGAAAAAATAAAAAACGACTTTGAACTCGGTACCGCAGAGGAAAAGGCACTTAGCTCTTCGGCAGGCCCCATTGTTATTCTTGATCCCAAGAAAGGTATTGCCGATCTGGAACGGGAAAGCATCGCCCCCCAACTACACCAATTGGGTGTAATGTTGCCTTCTTCGGCCCTGCTCACCCTTTTGATGGACGCCTTGAAAATCCCCATTATCGCCACGAGCGGAAACATTCACGGTTCACCGATCATTTCCGAAGCCGCCGATGCCGTAGCGAAGTTATCGGACGTTGCCGATTACTTTGTACACCATAATTTAAAAATAGCGTTCCCGCAGGATGATTCGGTCGTCCGTTTTGCCGGAGAACAACAGATTACCCTACGACGTTCCCGCGGGCTCGCCCCCAATTATTTGAACGCCCCCCTATCGGGAGAGAAAAAGGTACTGGCCATGGGCGCCCACCTGAAAAGCACTTTCGCTTTTGTTCCCAATGGCCACACCTATGTGAGTCCCTATTTCGGAAACCTCGACAGCTACGACGTCTTAGAACGTTTCCAAGAAAACATAACAAAATTCACCTCCCTCTTCGAAACACGGCCCGAGGTCGTTTTGATCGATGCCCACCCCCAATACCAGAGCAGTATTTTGGGAAGGGAATGGGCCAACGAATGGAAGGCCGAACTACGGACCGTTCAACATCACAAGGCCCATTTTTCCAGTGTTTTGGGAGAACACGGCCTGTTCGACACCGAAGAAAAAATAATGGGCGCGATTTGGGACGGCACCGGTTTGGGCGATGATGGTGCCATTTGGGGCGGCGAGTTCTTCGTTTTTGAAAACGGAAAGATAGAACGCTTGGCCCATTTTGAATATGTCGATTGGATCGCTGCAGACAAAATGGCCAAGGAACCCCGTTTGTCCTTGCTATGTATGCTTCCCGAAACCCAAAGGGAAGGGGTTCGGCAAAAATTCTCTAAAACGGAATGGAAGGTCTACAACACAATGTTGGAAAAAAATACCTTGAAAACCTCTTCCGTCGGCCGCTTATTCGATGCCGTGGCCTCGCTTCTTGATTTGGGCGATACGACTTCCTACGAAGGAGAGGCCGCCATGCTTTTGGAAAATGAGGCCAAAAACTATTTGGGTAGCGATTCCATCAATTTTCTGGAAGGGACACCATATCAAAACATCCCCGTAAAAACCCTTATGGCCAACATCCAAAAAGCAAAAACGGAAGGGCTGAAAAAATCACAAATCGCGCATGGTTTTATCCATACCCTGGCCCTATCGATTTTAAAGACGGCAAGGCAAAACCATTGCAAAACCATAGCCTGTAGCGGCGGTGTTTTTCAGAATTCGCTATTGGTCGAAAAACTGTCGAAACTATCGAAAACACAAGGCTTCAAGTTAAAATTTAATCGTATATTGTCTAGTAACGACGAGAACATTTCATTCGGACAACTATGCTATCATCAGTATATTAAAAATTGAATTATGTGCTTAGCAATTCCAGGAAAAATAAAGAGTATCGAATCGCAATATGACGGTATGGTACGTATGGCCAAAGTGTCTTTTGGCGGTATTACCAAGGAGGCCAGTCTAGAAATGCTGCCCGATGCCGACGTAGGTGATTATGTATTGGTGCACGTGGGTGTCGCCATTAGCAAAGTAGACGAGGAAGAAGCACAAAAAACGTTCAAATACCTTGAGGAAATCGGGGAATTGGGCGACTTGGAAGACGTTGATGAATATTTACCAAAAACCGATAAATAGCGCATTATGAAGTACATGTCGGAATACCGCGACCCCGAGTTGGCAAAAAAATATTTGGAGGAAATAAAAAGAACCGTTTCCCGACCTTGGTCCATTATGGAAGTTTGTGGGGGGCAGACGCACAGCCTGGTAAAAAATGGCATCATCGATATGTTGCCCGATAAGGTCACCATGATCCATGGGCCCGGTTGCCCGGTCTGTGTCACTCCCTTGAACCTTATCGACAAAGCCATATACCTCGCTTCGGAAAAAGGAGTGATCCTCTGTTCCTTTGGCGATATGCTTCGCGTGCCCGGTTCCGAAAAAAGTCTTTTGGAAGCCAAGGCCGAAGGTGCCGATGTACGGGTTTTATATTCGCCCTTGGAGGCCGTTAAAATTGCCGAGGACAACCCCGACAAGGAAGTGGTTTTCTTTGCCGTTGGGTTTGAGACGACAGCCCCTGCCAATGCCCTGTCCGTTGTGCATGCCCACCGTAGAGGGGTAAAAAACTATTCCATCTTGGCATCGCATGTATTGGTGCCCCCGGCCATAAAAGCGGTTATTGACGATGCGGAAAGCAAGATCGACGGGTTTTTGGCCGCAGGCCACGTATGTACCATCATGGGCAATTCGGAATACCACCCCCTATCGGCCAAGTACAAAGTGCCGATAGTCGTAACCGGTTTTGAGCCCTTGGACGTGCTTCAAGGCATCTTAATGGTCGTCCGACAGTTGGAACAGAGCCAATCGGAAGTTGAAAACCAATACGCCCGTATCGTTCGGGAGGAAGGAAATCCCGAGGCACAAAAAATCATCAACGAGGTATTCGAGGTACACAACCAAACGTGGCGCGGTATCGGAGAGATTCCCGATAGCGGCTATGCGATCCGTGATAAATATGCCGAGTTCGATGCCACCAAAAAATACAATGTCAACATAGCGGAAGCCCCCGAAAACCCTTTGTGCATTTCGGGACAGATCATGAAGGGCATCAAAAAACCTTTTGAGTGCTCCCAGTTCGGAAAAACATGTAAACCGACCAATCCCTTGGGCGCGCCCATGGTTAGTAGTGAAGGAGCCTGCGCCGCATACTATCACTTTTCAGGAATGGTGGAAGCATAATCGCGAAAGACAGGTCTTAGGCTAAATCCTATTTAAATGCAATACGAACCGATACGAGCGGACCATTACTATCATATCTACAACCAGGGAAACAACAGAGAGAACATCTTTGTTGAAGACCGGAATTATGCCTACTTTCTTCGATTGATGTACAAATACCTCCATGCCATTAGCGACATATACGCTTACTGCTTGTTGAAAAACCATTTTCACATCGTCTTGAAATTCAATGAAAATGTGGCCGACAAGGTGATTTCGCAAAAACTATCCAACCTATTCAATTCCTATGCCAAGGCCATCAACAAGGCCTACCACCGTACGGGAAGCCTTTTTCGGGACCGATTCCGAAGAAAGAGAATAGAAGACGAAAACTACCTTAAAAACTTGATCGTGTATGTGCATTTGAATCCAGAACACCACGGGTTTACCCATGATTTTAGAAGGTACAAGTATTCTTCGTACTCAAGTTACTTGTCCGATCTGCCCTCGAAGCTCGATCGGGAATTTATACTTGGGCTGTTCGAAGACAGGTCCAACTTTGTACATGCGCACCTGAACAAAAAAATGGACCTGGAAAAAAGTTTAACTTTAGAATAATAGACCTTATACGAGACCTCACGGGTCTCCAAGACCCATGAGATCTGAACTAAAAACATCATGAGACCTTACGGGTCTTGGAGACCCGTGAGGTCTGAAAAACGGAGGTCTAACCGAAAAAAATGAAAGAAAACAACAACATACGCATGCAACTGCAATGCCCCATGCCTAAACTGGACTTCGACGTCATTACCTTGGGACATGGAAGCGGCGGAGTACTTACCAACAAATTGTTGGACAGTGGGGTCTTTGACCTGCTCAGTAACGATATATTAAACAAAAGACACGACGGTGCCTTTCTCGAACTTAATGGAAAGACCGCCTTTTCCACCGACAGTTTTTTGGTCTCCCCCATCTTTTTTCCGGGCGGGAACATCGGTGAACTTGCGGTAAACGGAACCGTAAACGACCTGGCCATGTGCGGGGCCACCCCCAAATACCTATCCTTGAGCTTTATTATCGAGGAAGGACTGCCCGTAAAGGAGTTTTGGGACATTCTGGTGGCCATCAAATATGCCTGTGAAAAAGCGGGCGTGCAAATCGTAACCGGTGACACCAAGGTAGTGGAAAAGGGAAAAGGCGATAAAATTTTTGTGAATACTTCCGGACTCGGCCCCATACATCCGAAAGCGAACATTAGCGCCAAAAACATAGCGGTAGGCGATAAAATCATCATTAGCGGGAATATCGCCTCGCACGGAATGGCCATTATGTCGGTACGTGAGGGACTGGAATTCGATTCCGAAATACAAAGCGACACCACCAACCTCAACCATACGGTAATCAAACTGATCGATGAGTTTGGCGGGGATATCCACCTATTGACCGACCCTACACGGGGCGGCGTGGCCACGGTGCTAAAAGAAATAGCACAATCGTCGGAAATCGGTATCGACCTGTTTCAAAAAGACCTGCCTATAGACGACCAAGTGGCAAGCGCCTGCGAACTCTTGGGCCTCGACCCTTTGTACGTGGCCAATGAGGGACTCTTCATCGCCTTTGTGTCCGAAGCATCGGCCGATGCGGTTTTGGAACGATTACGGCAAGACGAAAAAGGCAAAAACGCACGGATCATCGGAAGCGTAGTCGGCGATCACCCTAAACAGGTAATCATGGAAAGCGGAATAGGCGGTAAACGCGTCATCAGCATGTTGCCCGGCGAACAGTTACCAAGAATCTGCTAAACCAAGAATTAAAAAAAGCTCCGAGACCCAAGAAACCATATCTATGAATTTTGAAACTTTAGGTCCGAACGTTACCAACTCATATATTTTTAAAGGTTCGGAACAAACGCCCTTTTTGGCACCAAGAGGTGTATTTGTAGCCAACAACCATCTCTTTGTTTCCGATACGGGGCGGAATCGGGTATTTATCTGGAACGACCTGCCCACATCGGAATATCAGGAACCTGACGTAGTCTTGGGCCAATCGAGCTTTTCGGAAACGGGAAGAAATTCGGGCGGTCTTGTATCGGAAAATACCTTGCACTACCCCTCCGGGATTTGGAGCGATGGCACTATATTGATCGTAGGCGACGCATGGAACCATCGGGTGCTGATCTGGCATACCCTGCCCACAGAAAATGGCCAAGCGGCCGATGTAGTCCTTGGGCAGCCCGATTTCGTTTCGAACCAACCCAATGTTGCCGGAATAGGAAACGACCCTTCGGCACAAACCTTGAATTGGCCCTATGGTGTTTTTTCGGATGGAAGTAGCCTATGGATCGCCGACACCGGAAACCGCAGGATCCTTTTTTTCGAAGACATCCCCAACACCAATTTTCAAGCGGCCGACAAGGTCATCGGCAAGCCCGATTTTACGACCCGCGATTACGAAAATCACGAACCCATATGGCCCTATTCGGTGAAAGTGAACGCCAACAAGCAAATGGTCGTCGCCGATACCCAATTCTACAGAAACCTCATCTGGAACAAGGCGGAGGATGCCTTCTCAAAACCCGCGGATGTAATCATAGGCCAGCCCGATTTTGATGCCTGCGGACAGAATCAATTTGGACTCTTCCCCAGTTCGAAATCACTCAACTGGACCTACGATGCCTGTTTCTACAAAGACGGACTTCTGGTAAACGATACGGGGAACAGTAGGATATTGTGGTTCGACAGCATTCCACAAGACCATAATGCCGAGGCCACGGCCGTCATCGGAAAGCGCGATTTTAAAACAGGAAGTGAAAACAAGGAAACCTTGCACGGTACCGCAAGTTCGCTCTACTGGCCCTTTTCCATTAGTACCCAAGCCGACAAACTGATCATTGCCGATACGGGCAACCACCGTTTGGTCATTACCGACCTAAAGCTTTAGAGGCCCAAATACAACCAATACATCCCTACGAAAATAGCGAAGAGTCCCCCCGAAAGGCGCACCGCCTTGAAAAGCGATTTGCTTTGACCTATGGCATAGCCCGATACTTTTCCCAATAGAAAGGTATATATGGTCATGGCCAGCACCGTACCTATGCCAAAGCCTACGATATATTGAAGGCTTTCGCCCTGACTTTCGAACCCCAGTACCGGGAGCAAAAGTATAAAATGGGCAACCCCTGCAAGTCCGTGCAGCACGCCTATACCAAAGGAAGACCATACATTTTGTTTTACCTTTTTATCGTGGGAATGGGCATGTTCGAGTTTATTGGTGTCATGATCGTGTTCGTGTACATGGATATAGGGCTCCTCCCCATCATGTACATGGGGGTGTTTGTGGTTTTTGGTTTTGTAGAAAAGGCTGAACAGGGCCCATAGTCCGATGGCAATCAATACCACCCCTACCAATTGCTCGCTGTGCTCCGAGATTTTTTCTATGGGAATGTACTCCCTAAAGGCAAGAAAAAGGAGTCCTATCAAAAGCATTCCTACCAAATGCCCAAAGCCCCAAAAGAGGCCTATTTTCCATACTTTTCGTCGGGTTTCAATGGCTAGGGGCGTAACCGCGGCCAAGTGGTCCGGTCCGGAAACCACATGCAGTACGGCAGCCGCAATACCGGCAAACAAAGGAAAGTTGACCATAGTGTGAATTAATAGCAACAATTTAGTGAATTACCATAAAATGAAGGCCAAAATCGCGTGATTTTATTACCCCCTACATCCCAAAAAAGTGTCGGGCAAACAGGCCCCGCCGCATAAAAATCTATCGCTTCTTGATGAGGCCCTAGGTCAAATTGGCAAGTATTCCCTATATTTACCCCCATACATGGGGTGCTCTTTAAATAGGGCTGAGATTATACCCGGAAGTGGACCACTTCGCACCTGATCCAGGTAATGCTGGCGTAGGGAAATTGGCAGGGCAGTCGCCCTAGGTTCCATTTTGGACATCCCATGATGATTATGGACAACCGGATGCAAATGGAATTTTTTTCTTCATTGATCGTATTACAATGGCTCGGGACCGCCTTTGGTGTGGTCCAGGTACTTTTGGCAAGGCAGAACAACGTGCACAATTATCTTTTTGGGATAATTGCCATTTTGATCGGTATCTATGTAATGTACCGTTCGCAACTGTATGCCGACATCCTGCTCAACCTGTACTACTTGGTCATGAGCATTTATGGATGGGCCTACTGGAAATTAGGCAAAAAAGGACAGGAGACGCCCATTTCATATTCAAATGGGAGGGAGCGCCGCATTGCCGTAGGGATCGTTCTCGGGTGTTTCATATTGATGGCCTATTGGCTCGGGCAGCACACCGATTCCGATGTGCCCTACTGGGATGCCCTGGCCTGTTCCTTTGCCTGGGCCGGTATGTGGCTGATGGCCAAAAGAAAAATGGGGTGCTGGATCTACCTGAACATCAGCAACTTTATCTCCATCCCCTTGTTGATCTACAAAGGCCTGTACATCTATGCGGGACTCACCGCCTTTTTGTTCGTAGTGGCCATCTCGGGGTATATCGAATGGAAAAAAATCATTGCACATGAAAATGGCGGCATCTATGAAAAAGCTTAGCGAATTTGATTTTGAACGGGAGGAGTTCTCCCCCGAGTTATTGGAGCAAATTGCCCGTGAAAACCTGTGGAACCTATGGGTGCCCGAAGCCTATGGCGGACTCGAAATGGGCTTGCCCGACGGCCTGAAGAAATTGCGGGAACTGGCCACGATCGACGGAAGCCTGGGGTGGACCGTAACCCTGTGCAGCGGTGCCAACTTTTTTATCGGCAACCTGCAAGAACAGGTAGCCGACGAAATTTTCAAGACCCCATGCGCACCCGTTTGTTTTGGAGGGAGCGGAGGTGTCTTTGGTACGGCGGAAAAGTCGGGCGAGGGCTATGTGCTCACGGGTACTTGGAAATACGCCACCGGGGCCCCATTTTTAACCCACTTTACCTTAAACGCCAAGATCCAAGAGAATGGTGAGGACGTACTGCAAGAGGACGGCAGTCCCTTGATCCGCTCCTTTGTCATCAAAAAGGAGGAGGTAAGGGTCATTAGGGATTGGAATACCATGGGATTGAAGGCCACGGCCACCGATTCTTTTGAAGTGCCCTCGAAATGGGTACATGCCAAGTATAGTTTTACGTACAACGAGGTGCACCAGCCCCAGCCCATTTTTAAGGTACCTTTTGCCCTATTTGCCGACCTGACCCTATGGGTGAACTATATCGGGATGGCGGACCATTTTTTGGAAGAGGCCAAGGAAACGGGCAGCCCGGAAAAAAAGTTAAAACCCCTTTACGAAACAATTAAAAGGGCCGATGCCTCGACAATGAATCTTGCAGAAAGGATACAAAAGAAGGTCGCCGCCGGAGATCCGGTTCCGGAAGCTTGGACAAACGACATACACCAAGAAGCGGCCGACTCGGTTCGTTCGCTTTCACAGGCAATAATGGAAGCCTTTCCCTATTTAGGAATTCGTGCCGCCAGGGAGAACCATAGGCTGAACCAAGTGTTCAGGGATTACTTTACCGCCACCCAGCATCATATTTTTAGAAGGCCCGAAGACCGTTAGCGCCCTCGACCGGTGTTTTACCCCAACGATCCGATGCTCCCTACTAAGTACGCAGTAGGCAGTGTTCAGTACGCAGTATGCAGTATGCAGTATTCAGTAGGAAGTACTCTGTAGGAAGTACTCTGTAGGAAGTGCGCAGTAGGCAGTAGGCAGTGTGCAGTAATCAGTACTCTGTAGGAAGTGCGCGGTAGGCTGTGCGCAGCGTTCAGTGTTCAGTAGTTCGTAGTTTTTTGTTTTTAGTTAATAGTTAATAGTTAGTGAAGTACGCAGTGTGCAGTACTCAGTATGAAGTAAGGAGCAAGCACCACAAGAATCACCGCCAACCGCCAACTGCAAACTGCCCACTGCTAACTGCTAACTGCAAACTGTTAATTGTTAATTGTTTATTGATCATTGTCAATTGTAGACTGCCAACTGCAAACTGCCAACTGCCAACTGCCAACTGCAAACTGCCAACTGTTAATTGTTCATTGTAACCTGCCAACTGCAAACTGCCAACTGCTAACTGTTAATTGTTCATTGTAACCTGCTAACTGCCAACTGTTCATTGTTCATTGCTCATTGCTCATTGTTAATTGTTAATTGTCCATCGCTCGGTCAGATTCCTGCTTTAGTGGATGCCCCGTGAACCCCAAATCCTGCAAACATATGACAGCTCCGTTGTGAAACCGACGAAGGAGGTTCACGAACACCGATAAAAAATAACAAAGCACGTGAGTAATTGCGTTCAGATT
>NZ_FQYU01000005.1:7789-279649 GCF_900141855.1 Pseudozobellia thermophila | reverse complement strand
TCGTTCGTTCCGTCCGCATCCGCATCGGTCAAACTCAATGTACTGTTCGTGGTATTCGTATCCGTCAAGGCGGCGATATCGGCCAATGGAATAGAAACTGTGTTTAAATCACTATCCGTTAATATAAGGTTAACCCCATCTTCGGACAGTGAGGCATTTGTTGTGTTAGTGTCATTGGAAGTCAGCTCCCACGAATCGCCATCCCAAAAATAAATGGTTCCGGTGTCGGTATTGACATAAATATCTCCCGTATCGGCCCCGGCCGGAGTCGATACCCCTGGAGCGGTAACCCCAGTACCGCTTAGCACCTCGCAATTACATTGGTCCTCTAAATTGACCGTAGTCTGTGCATAGGTTAATCCGGAGATTAGGAAAATTAAGATTAGACTTATTTTTTTCATGACCATTACTTTACTTAAAATCGTAGATTCAATATTTTTCTTGATGCTTAGATAAATACTGATTCCGCACGAAAACTATCTTTTCTGTTGTTCTAAGCTGAATTCTTTTCCGGTGGATCAAACCCAAAATACAGGACGTTTTTGGGTAAAATGGAGGGATAAGGCCCTTAGCCATTTCTGTCTTGGATAGCACCAAGATATATTTCGGTCAAGTTATCAAGCTTTGGGATGTGCCGAACCGTTCTTTTACGAACAATACATTAACACGCTACAAAATTAACCCTAGCCTTTCCCCATGAAAATAAATGTTGTGTAATTGTTAAAATGCAATGTATACGCCTTAAAAGTTGAGGTCGCCATTAATTCGTTCGTCGATTACGCTATGTATATCAATAGATTAGAGATGTTAAAGGGTACGAAAAATACGACGAATGCACCGTAAGAAACACCAAGCCATTATGGGGTTTTAGCCGGGAATTCGGGTGTCGACTTGCATCTTGGGCCAGGCACTTTTTTAGGATTCGATGTCCTTGCTAATTTTTCTTCACCCTGTAAGTAATACGTCTGTTCGTTATGACCGTGCGCACTTTTACGGTCAACAGGGCTGAAGCCGACGCAATGGAAGGACACGATGAACCGGATGTGGATGCCAATAGTACATATTGATATCCATTTTTATTCAACTGGGCCCCATACACCGTAAGTGATGTCGTGTGTACGCCAGCGTATTCGGATCCATTGGAAATATCGTTAAAAGTTGCCCCACCATCCGTACTTACCTGCCATTGATAGGTATCGGCATTCGTAACGGTAGCGGTAAAAACCGCATCATCATTTACAAAAACCGTTTGATCAGGTCCTATGTTCACAACCGATGGAAATTCCTCAACTAGGGTAATAGCGGTTCGAGTAGCACTTGTACATCCTCCAAAAACCGTACTCCTTGCTTCGGCATAGTAGGTACCTGCAGCACTGGGAGTAAACGATGTATTACCTTGAAGAAGCGGTGTTCCTCCCGAGGGATTGGCATACCAATCGACTGTTTGACCCGCATTTACCGAGGCCGTTAAGGTGGTTAAGGTACCGCCACTGCAATAGGTTTCATCACCGCCACTGACGGGTGCCGGTACCGACGGGCAGGAACAGGACGGTGCGGTCACCTCAATATCCCGGGAACAGCCCCCACTGGTTACCGTCACCGTTATATCATCCCCATCGGGTACATCCGCTATTTCCCAGACATTGGCGGAAGAGTTGGTAACAGTACCTGCGGTAGAAGTAACCGTACCCCCACTTACAGTCACCTCTAGACTGTAGGTCAAAGGTTGAAACAATACAAAGTTACAACTCGGTGCACTGGTTACCGAGATGGTCGGTGTAGGTTCCACGGTTACCCGAACCGTATCGGTATTCGTACAGCCATTGCTGTCCGTAACGGTCACCGTGTAATCAACGTCTACATTGCCCGAAGCATTTCCGCTTGGGGTTACCGTAATCGTCGGTGTTGTTTCCCCTGTACTCCACAGATAGGTATAACCCGTGCCGCTTCCTCCCGAGGCCGTGGCCGTTAGGGTTACCGATTCGCCATCACAGATGGTCTCATCAGATCCCGCATCTACGGCGGGTACCCTGACCCTTAATATCGCCTGATTTGACACTTGGTTGTCACAGACATAGGAAGAATTGGAAACCACGACCCGATATCTGTTATTATGATCGGACAGGTCCGGGTTTGTAATCGTTAGTACATCCGTTTGGGTACCACTGTATATTCCGGTGTCCGACAAATCGGTCCATGAACCACTGATTCTTTGCTGCCATTGATAAGTATTGCCCCCGGTAGTTACCACGGTAAAGGTTGTAGACCCTCCCGGACAAGCATCCGCATCTGTTGGGTGTACAGTAATTACAGGAGCAGCACCCGTTTGTAAGAAATCATAATTTCCATTGGAATCGGCATCGTTTGGGGCATCATAGGAAGCCGCTGCCACCGTACCGTCCGAATTAACCGTTGGGTTACCCGAGCCGTACATTCCGTTGCTATCCGTATCCGTACCCGCTCCATAAGCCTCATCGGCATCGTTACAACCATCACCATCGCTATCATCATCCAAATGATTGGGCGTGACGTCTCCATCCAAATCGCCACTTCTACAAGCGGTAAACCCAAAGGCGATATCATCTATTATTGAATAGGCCTGGGAAGAATCGTCTATTTGCCCGTACACGTAAAACCTAAATGCATATTCGGTATTCGCATCCAAATAAAGGGAACCGATTCCCAAATGTTGAAAAGTAGCATAGGTACTTCCGTTATCGGTATGTAAAACATCTTCTGACAAAGTTGTCCAAACGTTAGAGCCTACCTTGGTATAGGCCGTTGCCGTATAATAAGAATCCCCTTGATTAGGTTGGTACCAACCTGACCTAATTTGACTCAAGTGAAATGAAGATAGCTCGGACCCCGTGGTAAAAGATATTTCTACATAATCGCCGTTGGCAACAGCTTCCTCTTTATTCGCTGAAGACACAGGTTCTATTCGTAAATTACTGCCACTAACACTGAATATGGGGCTGTTCAGGACCATAGTCTCGGTTTCGTCCAATATCCAATCATTTATTTCCGGCGTATAATCGGTATCCATTTCCAGGTTGCCCGACGGGGTATTCAGCGTCCAAGCGAACTCATTCGATACGCTTTCTGTAGATTCGTCGCAATCGGAGATACCATCGTTATCGTCGTCTACATCACATCCATCGGGTATACCATCGTTATCACTATCAATGGCATCATCGAAATACGGACATTTATCGTTGGCATTGTTCACCCCGTCACCATCGTCATCACAGAGATCAGAGGTAACCGTGTAATCGGCACTACTTCCCTGGGCTTGTCCTCCACTAACCGCTATGGGAACCCCATTGTCATCCACCGGTCCTGAAATGGTTCCGTTGCTTTCTAAATCGGAAAAATCCAAACCACCGTCTCCTTCCAATGCATCAAAACACCCATCCCCGTCACTGTCCAAATCGTAAACAGCTGTAATACCATCACCATCCAAATCCCCACAACCGGTACTTAACATTACATTGTCTACATATAACAAGTCGTGATTATTTACCGGTGAAGATCCATCGAAACTTAATGTTACGGTATTTGACGTTGGTGTAAAGGAGAAGCTTCTAGAAACCATGTATAAGGTCTCATTTCCATTTTGGGCATTACCTCCATTAGCAACCGCTATCTGGGTCGAGGTTTCCGTATAGTATACTACACCATCTATCTTGACTTCGAGCGTTGACTCCCCAGAATAGTCGGCATAGGCACCAACGTCAAAAGTTATAGTATTTAAAATATTGGGAGATACGTTGATGGTTTGATAAAATGTAGCCGTACCGGCACCATTCCATTGTGCATAATAGGCACGGTTGGCATTTTTATTCCAACTTTGCCCAGAGCCTGTCCAACTGTTATAAAATATCCAATCGGTAAAATCGCCATTTTCAACAAGTGCAGAAGAGTCGATACATTCATCGGTGTCCAAAATACCATCGTTGTCGTTATCCAAATCGCATATATCATTGATCCCGTCGCCATCGGTATCTATACCTGCCGGATCTGCGCAAGGCTCATAAACGGTCACCGTTGCCGTATCGCTTTTCCCCTGTGCGGGGCAAATCGTGGATGTGGCATCGGTAATGGTATATTCGAAGGTAGTTCCGGGGAAAGCTGTTGCCCCGCTGTAGGTATAGGTAACCAAACCGTTATCGGCATCGTCTATGGTTACGCTACCGATGGCCGGTTGTACCACACTTTCTATAAAAAAATTTTCCCCATCGGGTTCGGAATCGTTTGCGAACAGATCGATTTGGACAGAAACCGTGTTTCCGTAGGAAACGACCTCCAAATCATCGTTGGCAATAGGAGGATTGGGATTTTCAATGGTTTCGGCATCCGTAGTGGTCATCGAATAATGGTTGGTTCCGGCTATGGTACTGGGTTGTGCCACGGTAGTGGCGACCAATCGGGTAACCCCATTGGTAGGGTGTACAAAATTGGGATATCTAACCTCTATAATATAGGTTTCATCTTCTCCCAAGGGCAAGCCAAAGTGAACCTGTTCGGGTTGCTGGGTACCATGACCGTACACCCCGTTGACCTGCCTAAGTCCACTGACAATGTTACCGGCACAGTCTTTTATGATTACATTGGTACCAATGGCCACACGACCCGGAAATCCCCCTGTAGTGCCATCGGCCGAACGGTCTTCGGTCACATTTACTATTAAGTGATTGTTTCTGTTGGCCGCGGGTAGATTATTGATATAAAGTTGATTGGAACTGTTGTTGATATTCATATAGATATCGAGGTCTCCGTCGTCATCGATATCGACCATGGTGGTGCCCTCGCCATCCCTGCCACTGTTAAAAGTTTCCGGATCCAGGCTAAAGGTCATTGGTGCCCCGCTACCTACCACCCCTGGTGCGGGAGTAGGACTATTTAACTGATTGATGAACAAGTAACTTCTACTATTCCCCACTAGAAGCAAATCGATATCTCCATCGTTATCGATATCACCACCGGCCAAGGCATCTATTCGTGCAGAAGAGGAGCCGCTATTGGTATTTGAGGGTTGTGGCAGACCGGGGAAAACGCTCGACCCCAGGGCCGTCCAAACTCCCGCCCCATCGTTTCTATATATTTGGGTTAAACCGTTTTCCGTCCATACCGCATCCAGATCCCCGTCATTGTCCAAATCCCACAATCCGTTGCCTCCCTTATTACTATTATAGGCCTGACCCAAGTCTGCCCCGTTGGCGAACATGCCCCCTTGATTGAGAAAGAAATCGTTTTCGTCACGTTTTCTCATAAAAATATCGACCCATCCATCATCATTCACATCTGCCGCCGTACCATAATCGCCATCGGTCGCATATTGGTTTAAACCATACTGGGTAACGCCATTGCCATTGCCCGTTGTGATATGGGTAAACAAACTGGCCGGGGCCGGATTTACAATGCTATGGGTGGTGTGGTCTATATAGTTGTTCCTTAACAATTCGATACCATAATTATGGCTGTCGAAAAATATATCGAGGTCACCATCCCCCTCAAAATCGAAGAAACCCGCTCCTTCCGTATTTAAATTACTAATATTAATAGTAGCCCCCGATCTTCCTATGGTAATAGGGGCAGTACCTCCCGCCCCATTTCCAAAAGTACCGTTTGCATTTTGTATAAAGATCTGAATTGCCACCCCCGATCCAGAACTACCGTGGGAATTGATCATAAAATCGGGCCGGCCATCGTTGTTCAAATCTCCCCATACGGCCTGTCTCTCGGCGGCATCGCTCCGCATACCAGGGGCCAAGGTACTTTGTACATTGGTAAAAGTACCGGCCGGGGATTGGCGCATCAAAAAGCTCTTAACACTAGAACCATTATTATTTTCCAGCACCAAAACATCGATAAGGCCATCTCCATCAAAATCGGCCCAAGCGTGTCCACCATCTTTTTGTCTACCCAAATTCAGGCCAAAAGAAGCTGCACTCTCAGTAAATGTGGTCTGTGCACTTAATTGTGTGCAGGCCAATAGGCCCAGCACCATTATGCCCTGGTATAGTAATCGTGTTCCCCCAAAAAGAGAAAGTTTCATTTTTCTTGATTTTTTGCCGATACGGGGTGGATATATGGCTCGGTTCGTGTTAGGGGATAAAAATCAGTTATTAAAACAAACCCTTAAAATAAATGTTGTCAATACCCAATTGTTAATGGTCAAATAAAAATAAATTGAAGAATAAATATGTAACTCCCTGTAAAACATAGTTTTTTCCAAGGATTTCACATAAGAATTAACCTACAAACAACAGCGATCTATTGTTTATTCACCCTATAGGTAATGCGTCTATTGGTAATTACGGTATACGCTTTTATAACGCTGTGAGGTGAAAATTCAGAGGTGGTATTGGCTATTGTTGAAGTGGTGGTAAGATATTGGCCGAACGCAACCCCACTAGGCAGGGGCATACTAAATCTATACTTGTTCGTACTGTCGGTATTGCCATCGAGGTCGGTATAATTACCTGTTTGGGCATCCAAATCATCTCCAGACCCCTCGATAAAGGTGCCCAAATATATCTGGCCTTCGCCATAGTCGGTAGAGAACGCAAACTGATTGTCTCCTGCCGCTGCCGTGCCTTGACCTACATCACTTAAAAATACTTCTATACGGGCCCCTGGCCGACTCCACCCCTCAAAAACAAGATTGGTACCACTGATATAGGCACCGGTGATAATCGGAAAGTTGTTTAGGCCGTTGGGGCCACTATCGCCATCGCCATTGTCATTCAATGTTACCCCGTCGCCGTTCAAGTCAATACCCAAACTAGGAACGGTCGTTCCGTTGGCATACATTGAATTCCGACTTATGGTATTGGAAATGCCAGCCGTCACA
The DNA here is from genome assembly GCF_900141855.1 of Pseudozobellia thermophila. Lineage (GTDB taxonomy): Bacteria > Bacteroidota > Bacteroidia > Flavobacteriales > Flavobacteriaceae > Pseudozobellia > Pseudozobellia thermophila. The sequence goes on along the minus strand of NZ_FQYU01000005.1, from coordinate 272,793 downwards.
ACGACACCTTGCCCTGCATTGGAATAGATCCTGTTTTGAAAAATGGTTGCCGTATTGCCGTTCGTTAGGATGCCCATGCCTTCAAAAGAGCCACTGCAGGAACCTCCATTTTGCCCCGAACCCGTAATGCTATTGTTGGAAACCAAGACCCCGTCGACCCCGTCGATCTCGATACCGGCCGCGGCCGCAGCCTCTATTAAGTTTCCCTCGATACTTATGTTGTTTCCCCCTGAAATTAAAATATTATCCGAACAGGGCGTACTTCCATTGGCTGTCAATTGATTACCCTGTATAGTGGCCCGCCCTCCGCCATCGATAATGATACCTGCTTCGGTATTTCCCGATATAAAATTGGAAGCTATCGTAACCTCCCCTCCGATATGTTCTATACCATAGTCAATATTACCTGAAGGAAGCCCCAAGGCGTCTACCCCCAAAAAGTTGTTCGACAGGTTGGCAATCCCTCCTAAAACCCGAATCCCAGCATTGTTATTGGCAAAGACCGAAACATTCCTTACCGAAGCCTGGTCCGCATTCAGCTCCAATACATCGCCATTATCCCTATGCACTTGTATTTCGGGCCTATCATAATCGGGAAGGGCCAAATTGGACACCCCTACGGTAGTGCCTCCGGCACCAACCGTACCCGTATTGGTGTTGCCCGAATAGGCCGTTTGGGTCCTCCCATCTATGATCGTATTTGAACCGGTAATGCTGGTAAGCGAAGTCGAACTGGAAATCGAGATATCGAAATATCCCGAGGCGTTATAGTTGGCATCGGCCGCCCTACCCAAACTATCCCCTATGGGGGGTATCATAAATATGGATACATCTTCCCCGGGCCCTGGATCAAAAATTGGATTCGCTTCGATGTCCAGTCCGGTTTCTCCAAGGTTATTGCTGTTTACGATAAATTGGTTCAGGGAACCTTGCCCGTATTCGTTAGTATTTACGATGGTATTGAAGTTAAACCCGAAATCAATGCCCACCACACCGTTTCCGGAAACCTCGACATCGGAGATACTTTGCGCATTGGCCATTACCCCCAAGGAAACATCTTGGGCGGCGGCCGGATCGGCTCCGCCCACCTCGTTCGTAAATTCCTCTATGCTTCCGGAAACCGTGCCTGTACGATAGGTCTGTACCGGGTAACACGACGAACAATTCGCCCCATTGTCGCGGGTAGACCGCACCGTCGAACTTACTACTTTTACAAAGTAGTCGCCATCGGCCATTCCCCCAAAGGAATAGTATCCGTCAGCTTCCGTACTCTTTCTTTGGATAAAGGTTCCGGACGAATCAAAAAGCTCTACGATTGCCCCTGAAATTCCGACACCGCCGGCGGTTACTCGATCTCGGCCCGGCCCACCGGCATAATTGACATCTTCGAACACACGACCGGCAATAAGGTTGGAGGGTACCTTTAAGACCACGGCTGCCGAAATGACAAAATCCTGCCCTACATCGACATTGGCCGTCACCTCGCTATCGGAGGGCTGAATAAACGCTGAAATGTCGTAGGTATCCAAGTCGACCCCGTAGGTGTTGGCATTGTTGTACACAGGTGGCCCCACCGTATTATCGTATATTGTGGAGTTATAGGAGTTATTGCCTGTTTGGCCGCCATCACCGGATAGTATAAAATTTTGATTTCGCTGATTGGTAATGGACAATTCTTCAGGATTTGTAGACGACGAACTAGAACCATCGAGATCGGGATCTCCCTCCCACGATAAAAAAGAAGCTTTGGCCCCTGTACCCGAAATAGCATAAAACGAATCCAAGGTAAATGAATTGCCATCATTACTGAGCCCATCAAAACCTTGGTACAAGTTGATGTTTACCGCTGGCAGGGAACGGTCTTCATAGAATACCATCAATGCCCACCCCCCCAATACGGTATTGGTACTGCAATAACTTCCCGTATTGTCGATTGTCAAGTCGCTGAAGTCAAAAACATTGCCCGTCAAATCGGTTATACCTTGAACGATGGTCGTTACCTCACTTACGTATCCGAAAAAATTTCTATTGTCCAAAGAGGTCTGGTACAAAAAATTGGCGGAAACGTTTTGACCTTCAAAGGTAACGTCGGTATCGCGTACCGTGCTTGAATGCGACCAATAGAGGTAAGCCCTTTTAACGGTTGCCGTAGCGGGAATAGGTGAAACCAAACTGTTGGAGGAAGAAGTTGTGACCGCACAGGGATCATTCCCGTTCGAACTTGTCCGCAAGCTTCCTCCCGTGGTAGAATAGTCGTAATAGCCATCAAATTCTTGAAACAAGGTCAGGGGATCATTGGCCAGGATTTGCGAGTTGATCGTTCCCGTACCTTTGTCGTTATAGTTTACTACCGCATATTGGGCGGATGCACCGGTAAACTCGATTGTAAAATCTTCGGCGAACTCGGGCACACCATCATTGGCAATGGGTACCGAGATGGTCTGAACATTGTTCAGTTCCCCCGTGAACGTCAATGTACCGGAGGTGGCGGTATAATCACTCCCCGCCAGGGCAAGTCCGTCCACAGTCCTAAAATCAACTGTAAAAGGCGCTTCCACGAAGCCCAGGAGAAAGATATTCCGACCGTGGGCCGCTCGGGTCGATCTCACCGTAAATACCGCATTGCCCACATCTTCGTCGAAAGAAATGTCGTCGATTACAATAATCGGTCCGTCGGGAAAACAATTGATTTGAGCTTCCCATCCGGCTCCCGTATTGGCGCCGTTGGAAACAAACCTAAATGTTAGACATCCCGATGCGTGCGAAGAGTTAATGCTGGTAGGAACGTTGGCACTATCGTACTGCCCTATCAACGTACCACTGGTATTGGAACCTTCATAGACATAGAGCACATCGCCGGATACGATTTCAAAACTTGTAAAATTTATATTGATATAGGTATCGGCCGTATCGGGGCATATCGTATAGGTTATATCTTGGTTGTTGCCGTAATTGGAAAGTCCCCCCGGGTCAAAAAAGGTATCACTGCAAGTTGTTGCACTACCTCCATCGGTCATAATCAGGGCATCGTCGTCAATAATTGTTATCGTTGCCGTATCGCTAATATCTACTTGGGGATCCGAAGCCAGGGTAAACCCCAGCACAAAATTCTCAGGGTTCTCCATAGTGCCGTCATCAACAATAGGCACCGAAATGGTTTCGGTTTCACCTGCCGTACCATTAAAGCTCAAGATTCCCGATGCCCCCGTATAATCACTCCCATCGATAGCCGTGCCATCGCTGGTCTGATAGTTAAGCGTAAAAGGGCCCGTAGCATTGGATCCCGTATGCCTTACCGTTAAGATGGCATTGCCCCCATCTTCGTCGATGGTTACATCGTTTATTTCCATGATAGGTATGGAAGCCGGAAAAGTTGCCGTAATCTGAAAGTTATCGATATACGCATAGTCATTATTATTCCAATTGAATCCTGATCTTATGTATCGAACGGTCGTGGTCGCCGAAATATAACCCGAAATATCTTGACTGAAGGTTCCTGAATTGTTGCTTCCGCTGATAGTGCCCACTGTAGCGTAAGATGCCCCCCCATTATTGGAAACCTGTACGCCCAAGGCCCTGCCCCCGGTAAGGCTTATAGCCCGATAATCAAAACTTAGGATAGCCGATGTCGCACCATTTAAATTGGCCGATCTGCGTACGGTTTCCGACCAGATATAATACAGTTCGAGGCGGTTATTTCTTATTCTAATATACTCATTTGTCGGTCCGGCGTTCGTATCGCCCGTTTCGATCCAATCGGTACTAAAGTTTGAACTACCATCGTTATTGGAATAGGATACGGTACTAAAATTATCGCGATAGGTTTCCTGTGCGAAAAGCTGTGTAGAAAACAGGATCACCACAATGGAAAAGAAATATCTTGAACGTTTATTAAGCATTTATAGTGCTATGTAACAATGGGATACGAAGACCCGATTGCCATTGACTTACAAAAGTATTTCTACCAGTCCACTTCCCGAAGAAAATGTTGTCAACCGTGTCAATTCTATATGCCAGATGAGGCTTTTACAAGGTTTACACCTTGGTAAACATTTGAAATTCAAACAATAAAACCTTTAAAAATCGAATAAAAAGGCCATAAAAAAAGGCAACAGATGTAAACTGTTGCCTTTAGGGGTTGGGTCTTTAGTTAAACTATTCGAGTATAATAAACTCCGATCTTCGGTTCAATTGGTGTTCCTTGTCGGAGCATTTGACACCATTGGCACACCTATTGATCAATTTTGTCTCGCCATAGCCCTCGCTCTGCAGTCGGTCTGGAGAAATACCTTTTTGTATCATATAGTTGACGGTCGACTCTGCCCTTTTCTGCGACAGCCAAAGGTTATAGGCATCTTTGCCCCTACTGTCGGTGTGGGAGTTGACCTTGATCTTTAAGCTGGGGTATTTTTCCATGGCGGCGATTACTTTCTCAACTTCGATCTCGGAATCCTTACGGATATTGTACTTGTCGAAATCAAAGTAAATGGTACTCAATTGCAATAATTTCGCCAAGTCGTCGCCGAAGCCTGCACTAACGGTATTACGCTCCAAAAAGAAGTCGACCGTCTTCGGCGAACCGTCCGATTTTCCCAGATATTCTTCGGCCGGAATATAACCTTCGGTCAAAGCCCTTACAAAATTCCCTTGGTCGCAGTCCAAGAGCAAGGAATACTTACCTTCCGAATCCGTTATCGCCGACATGACCTCGTTGTTGTCCTCGTCGATAACCTTTACAGTGGCCCCTACCAATACCTCGTTCGATATTTTGTCCCTGACGGTACCGGAAACCCTTTGCTGGCAATCCAAAACAAGCGGCTTGGTTTCGATAAAGGAGTAAATATCATCGGCTCCCTGGCCTTCGGACCGATTGGAGGCGAAGTACCCTTTTTTGGTTGCTTCATCAAATATAAAGGTGAAATCGTCGTACCGTCCGTTTACGGGTTCACCAACGTTCAACACTTTGCCTTGAACTTGGTCGTCCTCGATTTTGGTGGCAAATATATCGAGCCCCCCGAGTCCGGGATGGCCATCTGAGGAAAAGTAGAGGATGTTTTCCTTAGTAACGTAGGGAAAGGTTTCCCTAGCCTCCGTATTGATGGCATTTCCCAAGTTTTCAGGTTTTCCAAAGCTTCCATCTTCCTTTATGGCCACCCTGAATATATCCGATTCGCCCAAGGTTCCCGGCATATCGGAAGCAAAATACAGGGTCTTTCCATCGGGGCTCAAGGCCGGATGGGCCACGGAATAATCATCGCTGTTAAACGGCAATTCCTCAATATCGCCCCACACCCCTTCGTCGTTCAGGCTAGCCCTAAAGATCTTGAGGCGGATAATTCCCTTTTCATCCTTGATGTACTTGCCTTCCTTAAAATTATTTCTCGTAAAGTAGAGTACCGTGCCCTCTTCATTGGTAGCGGTAGTCGACTCGTGTAGGCGCGTGTTCACGTGGTCGCCCAGTTTGACTACCAGGTTGTTGGAGGCACTATCGGCATTTACCTTATACAGGTCCAAGAAATCCTTCGAATTCCATGTATGTCTATATCGGGCAAAATTTCCGGTATCCCTATCGGAAGAAAAAAGAAGTCCCTCCTTATAAAATGTAGGGGCAAAATCGGAATAGGGCGAATTGTACTGAAAGGGGGCCACATTGTACCGGCCCGAATTTTTTTTGATCTCGGCCAAATAGTCCCGCTCTTCCTTATAGGTCGAGGCCCTTAAATCGTCGGATGTGGATTCGGTAAACTTGGCCATGACCTCATTGGAGGCCTCGTATTCTTCTATGGTCTTCAGCGACTGTGCGTAGCGAAAATAATATTCGGGCGTTACATCGTCGGGGTATTCATCCACCAACCTTTTGTAGGTGTTGGCGGCATCTTCATAATCGGCATTGTAGTAGTATGAGTTGCCCAATTTTTTCAATAGATCGGCCGACGAATAACCCTTGTCAAGCACCTTTTTAAAGATGTCTATGGCAGGCTTAAAAGAGTATTCCTCATATTTTTCATTGGCCTTTGTCACCAATCGATCCGGTTTCTCTTGGGCGTAGCCGCCCAAGTTCGTTAGGATCAGTAAAGCTAGTAGTATGTGTATTTTTTTCATCATGGAACTGCGGTTTAGAAGAATCGGGGAGAAACTAATTTTTCAAATGACTTAACCAATTCCCATCGAAGAAAGACTTCAAAAGACCCACTATTGAACTGGGTATCGCCGAGGGAAGTAGTTTCCGAATCATATGCCAATCCCAACATGATCTGATCCGTGATCTGAAATCCGGCCAGTCCGCTAACCGCGGCATCCCAGCGATAAGCCGCACCCAAGGAGAATTTTTCCGCGAAAAGGAAACTCGTCGACAGATCTACCTGGAGCGGGGCTCCCCCGACCACCTTGGTCAAAAGGGCAGGCTTAAACTTAAGGTTATCGTTTAAATCGAATACATAACCGGTAATCATGTAAAAATTAATACGGTCTTGTGACAGAAAATCGATATCGTTGGCATCGTTGGACGAACCATCAAAATGCTCGGTTTCCAAGAGGTTGGGGGCCGAAAGCCCTGCGTAAAAGCGATCCGTATGGTAGTACAGTCCCAAACCGAAATTGGGGGAAAACTTATTCTCTATGTTATCGGTATTGGTCGCTTCCTCAAAACCGGGCCTTTGTCTGAGTTGTTCGAAATCGAGGTTGAGGAAATTCCCCCCCAATTTCAGTCCGAAGGACAATTTTCCCTTTAAGGACACGTCTATGGTGTAGGAGACCAAGGCATCCAAATAGGTTTCCTGGATCGTCCCTTCTCCAATTTTATCGTTTACAATCGAAATTCCGTAGCCTATCCTACTGTTTCTGACCGGGGAATGGAGGTTTAAGGTCCATGTTTCGGGAGCCCCGTCTACCCCCACCCACTGCGATCGATAGAGGGCCGCTACGCTAAGCTGTCCCCTAGAGCCTGCATAGGCCGGGTTTACACTCATGGTATTGAACATATACTGGGTGTATTGGGCGTCTTGTTGTGCCCAAGCCCCACTCCCAAAAAGTACGACTAAAAACAAGGATGCTAAAAGGCTATTTTTTATTGCCATAAGGTTTTCAAATATATTATTTGCTAATGTAGATATAGCCTCTGTCCGCTATATTTTTATTATCAACCGTGGTGTACTCAAAGATATAAAAATATACCCCCGCCGGTAAATAATCTCCGACGCTCACTGTACTCCTACCCTTAGAACGGCCATCAAAGACATTGTTTTGGTTGTTGTAGTCTTCGCCGTGGTATACTTCAACCCCCCATCTATTAAATATTCTCAATGAGTTGTTCAGGGCCTTGTCTACATTCTCTATCCAGAGGAACTCGTTCTTCCCGTCACCGTTAGGGGTTACCATTTGCATGACCACGATTTCCGTCGTCTCGCTTGGATCTAGGTACGAAGGCGTACCATCGTTATCACCATCATCGTTGGTAGGGTCGCCGTCGTTGTTCAGGTCTTCGTTCGGTGTATCGATACCATCCCCATCGTCATCGAAATCGCGGTAGTTGACATCTTCCGTACCATCGGTATCGGGCAGGTCGTTGGCGGGATCGTCGATTTCGTCGTTGACGTCGAAGCCATCGTTGACATCCGAACCTTCGTAGCCGTCGTCAAGACCATCACCGTCGGTATCGGTACCGGTAAACGTCTGGTCGGGAACACCGTCGAAGTTGAAATCGTTGCCCTCGTTGTTGTCGGGCACCAGGTCGTTGTCGCTATCCAGGTCGATATAATCGGGAGTATCGGCCCCATCGGTGTTTACCGGGGTAAGTCCGTCGGGATAAGCCGAGTTCAATCCGTCGTTTTCGGCATAGGTAGCCTCATCGTCGTCGTTGGGCGGTATATAGCCATCGGTGGTCTGGGCCTCTACGTTATCGGGAATACCGTCGTTATCGGAATCGATATCCAAATGGTCGGGGTAACCGTCGCCATCGGTATCCCATGGTTCGGTATTGGGGTCGTTGTCCCCATCCCAGTTGGGGTCTTCAACGGTATCCAATATTCCATCATTATCATCGTCCAAATCGACACTATCGGGCACCCCGTCTCCATCGGTATCAATGTCAGGCATTGGGCTACTGTCGGGATCCAGGTAATCGGGAGTACCGTCTTCATCGGTGTCGTCGTTGGTAGGATCGCCATCCCCGTCGGCATCCTCGTCGGGCGTATCGATACCGTCGCCGTCATCATCGAAATCGCGGTAGTTGACATCTTCGGTACCATCGGTATCGGGCAGGTCGTTGGCGGGATCATCGATCTCGTCGTTAACGTCGAATCCATCGTTGACATCCGTACCTTCGTAGCCATCGTCAAGACCGTCACCGTCGGTATCACTACCGACGAACGTTTGATCAGGAACACCGTCGAAGTTAAAATCGTTGCCCTCGTTATTGTCGGGAACAGTGTCGTTATCGCTATCCTCATCGAGATAGTCCGGTGTGCCGTCACCGTCGGTATCCACAGGGTCAAGTCCGTCAGGATAGGCCGAATTCACCCCGTTGTTCGCCTCGTAGGTAGCCTCGTCGTCGTCGTTGGGCGCAATATAGCCATCGGTGGTCTGGGCCTCTACGTTATCGGGAATACCGTCGTTGTCGGAGTCGATATCCAAATGGTCGGGGTAGCCGTCACCGTCGGAATCCAAGGGATTGGTAAGCGGGTCGTTATCGCCGTCCAAATTGGGGTCTTCCACCGTATCCAAGATTCCGTCGTTGTCGTCATCGAGGTCGGTGCTATCGGGCACTCCGTCACCGTCCGTATCCTTTGTAGTGTCTTCACTGGGATCGAGGTAATCGGGCGTACCGTCTTCATCGGTGTCGTCGTTGGTGGGGTCGCCATCCCCGTCGACATCCTCGTCGGGTGTATCGATACCGTCGCCGTCATCATCAAAATCGCGGTAGTTGACATCTTCGGTACCATCGGTATCGGGCAGGTCGTTGGCAGGATCGTCGATCTCGTCGTTGACGTCGAAGCCATCGTTGACATCGGAGCCCTCGAAACCATCGTCAAGACCGTCACCATCGGTATCAAGGCCTGTCGCCACTTGATTGGGCAGGCCATCAAAATTAAAATCATTGCCCTCGTTATTGTCGGGAACAGTGTCGTTATCGCTATCGTCGTCGAGATAATCGGGGGCATCCCCTCCATCGGTATTTACCGGATCGAGTCCGCCAATATAGGCCGAATTCACCCCGTTGTTCGCGGCATAGGTAGCCTCGTCGTCGTTGTTGGGCGCAATATAGCCATCGGTGGTCTGGGCCTCTACGTTATCGGGAATACCGTCGTTGTCGGAATCGATATCCAAGTGGTCGGGGTAGCCGTCACCATCGGAATCCAAGGGATTGGTAAGGGGTTCGTTATCGCCGTCCAAATTGGGATCTTCCTCAGAATCCAAGATTCCGTCGTTATCGTCATCGAGGTCAACGTTGTCGTATACCCCATCGCCGTCGGTATCGACACATACGATTGGAAGCACCCAGATCCGGATACCGTTTATCGGATAGCTCGAAGTGGTATAAAAGGTTATGTCGCTAACCGGGGCCTGCGATTCCCAAGAGAACCGATCAGGACCGTAAATTGATGAGGATGTTGTGTTCTCTACATAGTAATCGTCACCGTTTTGCCCAGAAATTACTCCGGAGGGCAAACTGGTGTTCAAAACATAATCTACCCCATCGAGGGCTATAATACCGTCTTTATGGTTGGCATCGACCCTTGCCGAATGTTCGGCTATAAGCAATACCGGTACGGAACCCGAAAACCTGAAGGTAGCCGGCAAATCCTTGTTCACCTCGAACAATTGAAGTGAACTTTTGGAGCTTGCGCCCTCGACGGTCACCAAAACGCTTCCCGCGGGCAGGCCCCATTTCGAACTAATATCAACATCGGTAGCATAGAGGCTGCCGTCGGTCACCCCGTCGGCAAACCCAAAGTCGGTAGTACGCAATTCGCGTTTCGCAACGACCGGACAGCCATCGTAAACTATAGGGTCGCCGGCAATGGCAACACTGGCAGAATTCAACGAGGAATCCGGTTGTGTATTTTCCACGTCTTTTGCGGTCGAAGTGGACAAACCAAAAAATAGCAATGAGGCAGAAAGCAAGCAAGTACCGCGTACTTTCTTCCTAAGGGCAAAAGGAGTAATTTTTTCCATAAATGTTTAGTTTCTATTCAACTAAGCACCATGGCATGTAGGAATATTAGGTTAGTGCAAGAAGTGGGAACTTCTGAATTTAAGGCGCAAGATATACTTAAAATTTAGATCATCAAATTGTTTACAAACTATATCGTATAGATAATCTTTTAAAGACATAATTACTCGTTAAACCGTTATTTGCGCCCCGCCGCCAGCCCTACCAAGATGCATCTTTCATCGATGAACTTATCTGCCCAGTCCGAATTTCAGGCCCATATGGAGGCAGCTGCGCGAAGTGGACAGGTAGTAAAACAGGGAAAACATTGTGGTAAAAAAGGCAATTGCCAACACACGCACAAAATATCATTTTTAAGCGTATTTTTGGGCAAATTTTCTACATGAGTTTCAAAGAACAGATTCAAAAACGAAGAACCTTCGGTATCATTTCCCACCCCGATGCCGGTAAGACCACCCTTACCGAAAAATTGCTTTTGTTCGGTGGTGCGATCCAAGAGGCCGGTGCCGTAAAGAACAATAAAATAAAGAAATCGGCCACCAGTGATTTTATGGAAATAGAAAGGCAACGGGGTATATCGGTGGCCACTTCGGTACTCGCCTTCCTCTATCGCGATAAAAAAATAAACATTCTCGACACGCCGGGCCACAAGGATTTTGCAGAGGACACCTTTAGGACCTTAACGGCCGTGGACAGTGTCATTGTGGTCGTGGATGTGGCCAAGGGCGTCGAGGAGCAGACCGAAAAGCTGGTAGAGGTCTGCCGGATGCGCAACATTCCCATGATCGTTTTCATCAATAAACTGGACCGGGAAGGTAAGGACGCCTTCGACCTATTGGACGAGCTCGAACAAAAGCTGGGCCTTTCGGTAACCCCCTTAAGCTTCCCCATTGGCATGGGATACGATTTTAAGGGCATCTACAACATCTACGAAAAGAACATCAACCTGTTTAGCGGCGACAGCAAAAAGAACATCGAAGAGACCATCGCCTTCGACGATGTCGACAGTCCGGAGCTCGAAAAAATAATCGGGAACAAGGCCGCCGAGGAGTTGCGCGACAATTTGGAACTCGTTCGCGGGGTATATCCCGACTTCGACAAGGAAAGTTATTTGAAAGGTACGCAACAGCCCGTATTTTTCGGCTCCGCCCTGAACAATTTTGGCGTGCGTGAGCTGTTGGACTGTTTTATAGAGATAGCTCCATCACCCAGGGCCAAAAAGGCCGAGGAGCGCATGGTCGAGGCCGATGAAAGGGCTATGACAGGCTTCGTTTTTAAAATACACGCCAATATGGACCCCAAGCATCGCGATAGGCTGGCTTTCGTAAAAATCGTATCGGGAACCTTTGAACGCAACAAACCCTACTATCACGTCAGGCAGGATAAAAACCTTAAATTTTCGAGTCCGAATGCCTTTTTTGCCGAGAAGAAGGAAATCGTAGACGTGTCGTATCCCGGTGATATCGTCGGGCTTCACGACACGGGGAACTTTAAGATCGGCGACACCTTGACCGAAGGCGAACAACTCCACTACAAGGGCATCCCCAGCTTTTCACCGGAGCATTTCAGGTACATCAACAACGCCGATCCGATGAAATCGAAGCAACTTTACAAGGGCATAGACCAGTTGATGGACGAAGGGGTGGCCCAATTGTTCACCCTCGAGATGAACGGCCGAAAGGTAATCGGGACGGTGGGCGCACTGCAGTTCGAGGTTATTCAGTACCGATTGGAACACGAATACGGGGCCAAATGCAGTTACGAGAACTTTCCCGTGCACAAGGCCTGCTGGGTAGCGCCCGAGGACCCCAAAAACGAGGAATTCAAGGAATTTCAAAGGGTAAAGCAGAAGTTTTTGGCCAAGGACAAGAAAGAACAGCTGGTCTTTTTGGCCGATTCGCAGTTCTCGTTGCAGATGACACAGCAGAAGTACCCCTCGGTCAAATTCCACTTTGTATCGGAATTCGATTGACCGGTAAATCCGTCAATAAAAAAACCCGCCATTAATAGTTAATGACGGGTTTCCTTTTTTAAGCCTCTCCTGTGGGCCCGAAATTGATCGGGATGGGAGGTTGCTCATAATCCTTTATCGTACCATGGGCCTTCTCAAAACGATGTACATTGTCGTTCAAGGCCTTGAGAAACTTCTTGGCGTGTTGCGGCGTCAGTACGATACGACTTTTTACCTTCGCCTTTGGGGCTCCGGGCATAATACTGATAAAATCTACCACAAACTCCGAAACGGAATGGTTGATAATGGCCAGATTAGAATAAATTCCTTCGGCCGTCTTTTCATCCAACTCTATGTTGATCTGCTTTTGTTTGTCTTTATCGCTCATGGTATCAATAAAAAAAGAACCGAGGAGCTTTCGAGCGGCCCATGTTCCGCGGCGAAAAGCCCCTAGGTTCCTTATTAATCAATCATTAAAATTTCAAGGCTTCCTTACGCGCCATGATCTCATCGTATTCCTCCTTGGAGCCAACGATGATGTTCTCATAGTCGCGCATACCGGTACCTGCCGGAATCTTATGCCCGACGATCACGTTTTCCTTCAATCCTTCCAAAGTATCTACCTTACCGCTTACCGCAGCTTCGTTCAATACTTTAGTGGTTTCTTGGAAAGAAGCCGCCGAAATAAACGACTTGGTCTGCAGCGAGGCTCGGGTGATACCCTGAAGTATCGGTGTGGCCGTAGCCGCAACCGCGTCTTTCGCTTCAACCAAGGCTTTGTCCGAACGCCTTAGAATGGAGTTTTCATCGCGCAACTCACGTGCCGTGATGATCTGCCCCTCCTTAAGGTTCTCGGAATCCCCTTTGTTGACGACCACTTTCTTGCCATAAATCTCATCGTTCTCTTTGATGAAATCATCCTTATGGACCAATTGGTTCTCCAAGAAAATCGTATCGCCCGGATCTTGAATACGTACTTTACGCATCATCTGCCTTACCACGACCTCAAAATGCTTATCGTTGATCTTTACACCTTGCAGGCGGTAAACCTCCTGCACCTCGTTCACCAAGTATTGCTGAACTGCGGATGGACCTTTGATCGCCAAAATATCCTCAGGGGTGATCGAACCGTCGGACAAGGGCATTCCTGCACGTACGTAGTCATTTTCCTGAACCAATATTTGGTTGGACAATTTGACCAAGTACTTCTTCACCTCGCCCAATTTGGACTCGATAATGATTTCTCGGTTACCCCTCTTGATCTTTCCGAACGAAACGACACCGTCAATTTCGGAAACGACCGCCGGGTTCGAAGGGTTACGGGCTTCGAAAAGCTCGGTTACCCTTGGAAGACCACCCGTAATATCACCGGCTTTTGCCGATTTACGAGGTATCTTGACCAAGATCTTACCTTCCTTGATCTTATCCCCGTCATCTACCATAATGTGCGAACCGACCGGAAGGTTGTACGAACGCAGGGTTTCGCCCTTGTCGCTCTTGATCAATAAGGTTGGAATCAGCTTTTTATTTCTTGATTCGGAGATTACCTTTTCTTGGAAACCGGTCTGTTCGTCAATTTCCACTTGGTATGTAACCCCTTGCTCAATATTTTCATAGGCGATCTTACCGGGGAATTCGGATACGATAACCCCGTTATAGGGATCCCAGGTACAGACTACGTCGCCTTTTGCAATGGTGGCTCCGTTCTCTACCATCAATTGTGAACCATAGGGAATGTTATTCGTACTCAAGGTGATACCGGTCTTGGCGTCGACGATCTTGATTTCCGATGTCCTGGAAATAACGATGTTCGCCGGGTTGCCCTCGGCGTCTTCACCCTGGACGGTACGCAAATCCTCGATTTCGGCCTTGCCTGAAAATTTGGCGACCAATTTGTTATCTTCCGAAATATTACCGGCAATACCCCCAACGTGGAAGGTACGCAAGGTCAGCTGTGTACCGGGTTCACCGATCGACTGCGCAGCTACAACACCGACGGCCTCACCGCGTTGAACCATTTTATTGGTAGAAAGGTTTCTACCGTAACACTTGGCACATATACCTTTCGGGGCTTCACAAGTTAGGGCCGAACGCACCTCGATCTTCTCGATTGGCGAGTTTTCGATCTTCTTAATATCGGACTCCATGATCTGCTGGCCGGCGCGCAACAACAATTCCTCGGTGACGGGGTCATATACATCGTGCAATGAAACCCTACCTAGAATACGCTCGCCCAAAGATTCAACGACTTCCTCGTTTTTCTTCAAGGCCTCGACCTCGATACCCCTAAGCGTACCACAATCTTCGATATTGATGATCACATCTTGCGATACATCGACCAAACGACGGGTCAAGTAACCCGCATCGGCCGTTTTAAGGGCGGTATCCGCAAGACCCTTACGGGCACCGTGGGTAGAGATAAAGTATTCGAGAATCGATAGTCCCTCCTTAAAGTTCGAAAGGATCGGGTTTTCGATAATTTCACCACCTCCGGCAGTCGATTTCTTGGGCTTGGCCATCAGACCACGCATACCGGTCAACTGGCGGATCTGTTCCTTGGAACCCCTCGCACCCGAATCGAGCATCATATAAACCGAGTTGAACCCTTGCTGATCTTCACGAATACGCTTCATGGCAAGTTCGGTCAACATGGCATTGGTAGAGGTCCAGACATCGATCACCTGGTTGTAACGTTCGTTATTGGTGATCAGACCCATGTTATAGTTGGCCATAATGCCATCGACCTGACCGTTGGCATCGGCAATCATTTCGTGCTTCTCCTGTGGGATGATAATATCGCCCAGGCTAAAGGAAAGTCCACCTTTAAAGGCGAAATCGTATCCCATGGTCTTGATCTTGTCCAAGAAATCGGCAGTGGTAGGAACGTCGGTGACGCTCAATATCCTACCGATAATGTCCCTTAGCGATTTTTTGTTCAATACCTCGTTGATGTAACCGGCCTGTTCGGGCACCTCCATGTTGAACAACACCCTACCAACAGTAGTCGGTATGATCTTGTACACCAGTTCTCCCTCTTCATTGAAATCCTTTGCACGTACCTTAATACCCGCGTTCAGGTTCACTTTTCCTTCATTGAAGGCAATTTCCACTTCCTCGGCCGAGTAGAAGGTAAGACCCTCTCCCTTGATCGGCACTTCGGGGGTAGATTTTCGCTCCTTGGTCATGTAATACAGACCCAATACCATATCCTGTGAAGGAACCGTAATCGGTGAACCGTTCGCAGGGTTGAGTATGTTATGCGAAGCCAACATCAACAATTGGGCCTCTAAGATGGCCTCGGGGCCCAAGGGAAGGTGGACCGCCATCTGGTCACCGTCGAAATCCGCGTTAAACGCCGTACATACCAAGGGGTGAAGGCGAATCGCCTTACCTTCGATAAGTTTGGGCTGAAAGGCCTGGATACCCAATCGGTGAAGCGTTGGGGCCCGGTTCAACAGAACCGGATGTCCTTTCAATACGTTTTCGAGGATATCCCAAACAACGGGTTCTTTTTTATCTATGATCTTTTTGGCCGACTTTACCGTTTTAACGATACCCCTTTCGATCAGTTTTCTGATTACAAAAGGCTTGTAAAGCTCGGCGGCCATATCTTTTGGAAGACCGCATTCGAACAATTTCATTTCAGGTCCCACGACGATAACCGAACGTGCGGAATAGTCGACACGTTTACCCAAAAGGTTTTGACGGAAACGGCCTTGCTTACCTTTCAATGAATCGGAAAGCGATTTTAACGGTCTGTTCGATTCGGTCTTAACGGCAGAGGCCTTTCTCGTGTTATCGAAAAGGGAATCGACCGCTTCTTGAAGCATACGCTTCTCGTTTCTAAGAATCACCTCGGGCGCCTTGATCTCTACCAACCTCTTCAAACGGTTGTTACGGATGATGACCCTTCTGTAAAGGTCGTTCAAGTCGGAAGTGGCGAAACGTCCACCATCGAGGGGTACCAGGGGCCTAAGTTCGGGCGGAATGACCGGAATTACCTTCATGATCATCCACTCGGGCCTGTTTTCCCTGTTTTCTTGCGATTCGCGAAGTGCCTCGACCACTTGAAGCCTTTTCAAAGCCTCGGTCTTTCTCTGTTTGGAGGTCTCGGTATTGGCCTTGTGGCGCAACTCGTAAGACAGTTCCTTAAGATCGATACGCGACAAAAGATCGATCAAGCACTCGGCCCCCATCTTGGCGATGAACTTGTTGGGGTCGGAATCTTCGAGATATTGGTTCTCGACCGGAATCGATTCCAAAATGGTCAAATATTCCTCCTCGGTCAAGAAATCCATCTTTTTTATTTCCTCTCCGTCGGGGCCTTTGGCTATACCGGGCTGAATGACCACATATCTTTCGTAATAGATGATCATGTCCAACTTCTTGGAGGGAAGCCCCAAGAGGTAGCCTATTTTGTTCGGCAACGAACGGAAGTACCAGATATGGGCCACGGGCACGACCAAATTGATATGCCCTACCCTATCGCGACGCACTTTTTTCTCGGTCACCTCAACACCACAACGGTCACATACGATACCGCGGTAGCGAATACGCTTGTATTTACCACAAGCACACTCATAATCCTTGACAGGCCCAAAAATACGCTCGCAGAAGAGCCCGTCCCGTTCCGGCTTATGGGTTCGGTAGT
The DNA here is from genome assembly GCF_900141855.1 of Pseudozobellia thermophila. Lineage (GTDB taxonomy): Bacteria > Bacteroidota > Bacteroidia > Flavobacteriales > Flavobacteriaceae > Pseudozobellia > Pseudozobellia thermophila. The sequence goes on along the minus strand of NZ_FQYU01000005.1, from coordinate 256,020 downwards.
TAATGGTTTCAGGTTTAAGGACCTCACCGCGCGACTCTGCCAAGATTGATTCGGGCGAAGCCAATCCGATGGAAATCTTATCAAACCTTTTTACTGGATTATTATCTTTTATTCTAGCCATAATGTACTATGCTACTGTATTATAATGTATGTTCTTAACTATTCTTCCAATCGTATATCCAAGCCCAAACCTTTAAGTTCGTGCATCAGTACATTGAAAGATTCCGGTAAACCGGGTTCTGGCATGGTTTCGCCCTTAACGATGGATTCGTAGGTCTTGGCCCTACCGATAACATCATCCGACTTAACGGTCAATATCTCACGTAGCGTGGCCGAAGCCCCATAGGCTTCCAAGGCCCAAACTTCCATTTCCCCAAAACGCTGGCCACCGAACTGTGCCTTACCTCCAAGAGGCTGTTGTGTGATCAACGAGTAGGGTCCGATAGAACGTGCGTGCATCTTATCGTCGACCATGTGACCGAGTTTCAGCATATAGATGACCCCCACGGTAGCAGGTTGGTCGAAACGCTGACCGGTACCCCCATCATAAAGATAGGTATGGCCAAACCTTGGTATTCCCGCCTCGTCGGTATACTGGTTGATCTCATCGAGGGAAGCCCCGTCAAAAATAGGAGTGGCGAATTTTTTGCCCAGTTTAAGACCGGCCCAACCCAATACAGTCTCATAGATCTGACCGATGTTCATACGCGATGGTACACCCAATGGGTTCAATACGATATCGACGGGCGTACCGTCTTCCAAGAAAGGCATGTCCTCTTGACGTACAATTCGGGATACGATACCCTTGTTACCGTGACGTCCCGCCATTTTATCGCCCACCTTCAACTTACGTTTCTTGGCGATGTACACCTTGGCCAGCTTCATTATACCTGCCGGCAACTCGTCACCTACAGAAATTGTGAACTTGTCCCTTCTAAGGTTCCCCTGAAGGTCGTTCAACTTGATCTTATAGTTGTGCAATAGGTTGGCTACGGCCGTATTGGTTTCCTTGTCCGTTGTCCAACTTCCTCCGACCAAGTGGGCGAAATCGTCAACGGAATTCAACATCTTTAAGGTATACTTCTTGCCCTTGGGCAAAACTTCCTCTCCCAAATCGTTCAAAACACCTTGGGAGGTCTTGCCGTTGACCAAAGTGAACAGTTTTTCAATAAGAATATCCTTCAATTCTTGGAACTTCACTTCGTACTCCAGCTCAAGCTTGTTCAGTTCTTCCTTGTCTTCGGAACGCTTGCGCTTATCCTTAACCGATCTGGAGAACAACTTCTTGTCGATGACCACCCCGCGCAATGAAGGGGAGGCTTTCAAGGAAGCATCCTTTACATCACCGGCCTTATCACCGAAGATCGCCCTAAGCAGTTTTTCCTCGGGGGTCGGATCCGATTCTCCCTTAGGGGTAATCTTACCGATCAAGATATCGCCAGGTTTTACTTCGGCACCGATTCGGATCATACCGTTCTCGTCCAAATCCTTGGTCGCTTCCTCGGAAACGTTGGGGATATCGTGGGTCAATTCCTCGGCACCCAACTTAGTATCGCGAACCTCTAAAGAGTATTCGTCGACGTGGATGGAGGTAAAGATATCTTCCCTGACCACCTTTTCGGAGATTACGATCGCATCCTCAAAGTTGTAGCCCTTCCAAGGCATGAAGGCCACGGTAAGGTTACGGCCCAAGGCCAATTCCCCTTTTTCGGTGGCATAGCCTTCGCAAAGCACTTGGCCTTTCTTGACCTTGTCGCCTTTCTTGACGATAGGCTTCAGGTTGATACTCGTACCTTGGTTGGTTTTTCTAAACTTGACCAGGTTATAGGTTTTGGAATCGTCGTCAAAGCTTATTAGGCGTTCGGCGTCGGTCCTGTCGTATTTTACCGTAATTTTCTTGGCGTCGACATATTCGACGACCCCGTCGCCCTCGGCATTGATCAATACCCTTGAGTCCGATGCCACTTGACGTTCAAGACCCGTACCCACGATAGGCGACTCCGGTCTCAACAAGGGAACGGCTTGGCGCATCATGTTGGATCCCATCAACGCACGGTTCGCATCATCGTGTTCCAAGAAGGGAATCAAGGATGCTGAGATCGATGCGATCTGGTTGGGTGCAACATCGGTATAGTTAATTTCACTTGGATCTACCACAGGGAAATCACCTTCTTCCCGTGCAATTACCTTATCGGCATCTATTTGTCCGTCTTCCTTTAGGGGGATGTTCGCCTGGGCGATTTTCATTCCCTCTTCCTCCTCGGCACTCAAATAGGTATAGTTTTCGGTATCGACCTTGCTATCCACCACTTTTCGGTAGGGTGTTTCCAAGAAGCCCATAGGGTTCACCTTGGCAAATACCGAAAGTGATGAAATCAGACCAATGTTCGGACCTTCAGGTGTTTCAATCGGACAAAGCCTTCCGTAATGCGTATAGTGAACGTCACGAACCTCGAAACCTGCCCGCTCCCTTGAAAGTCCACCAGGCCCTAAAGCCGACAACCTTCTTTTGTGGGTAATCTCGGCCAATGGATTCGTTTGATCCATGAACTGCGATAACTGGTTGGTACCGAAGAACGAATTGATCACGGAAGAAAGCGTCTTCGCATTGATCAAATCGATAGGGGTAAACACCTCGTTGTCGCGAACGTTCATACGCTCACGGATGGTTCGTGCCATACGGGCAAGCCCCACCCCAAATTGGGAGGACAGTTGTTCACCTACCGTTCTAACACGACGGTTGGAAAGGTGGTCGATATCATCGATCTCGGCTTTTGAATTAATAAGCTCGATCAAATATTTGATAATGGTAATGATATCTTCCTTGGTCAAAACCTGTTTGTCCATTCCGATATCAAGACCCAATTTCTTGTTCATTCGGTAACGCCCCACCTCACCTAGGTTGTAACGTTGGTCGGAGAAGAACAATTTGTCAATGATTCCCCTTGCGGTCTCCTCATCGGGCGGCTCGGCGTTTCTCAATTGACGATAGATATGCTCCACGGCCTCCTTTTCGGAGTTCGTGGGGTCTTTTTGTAGCGTATTGTGAATAATGGCATAATCGGACTGCGCATTATTTTCCTTATGCAGAAGAATGGTTTTTACGTCGGCATCAAGTATTTCGTCGATATGTTCCTTTTCAAGAACGGTATCGCGGTCCAAGATAATTTCGTTACGCTCGATGGAAACCACCTCACCGGTGTCTTCATCGACAAAATCTTCGTGCCAGGTGTTCAACACCCTAGCGGCCAATTTTCGGCCCAATACTTTTTTCAATCCGGCCTTTGACACCTTTACCTCTTCGGAGAGGTCGAAGATTTCAAGGATATCCTTGTCCCGTTCAAAGCCAATGGCCCTGAACAAGGTAGTAACCGGTAATTTTTTCTTTCTATCAATATAGGCGTACATAACGCCATTGATATCCGTTGCAAATTCTATCCATGATCCTTTGAACGGTATAACCCTTGCAGAGTAAAGTTTTGTTCCGTTCGCGTGAAAAGATTGTCCGAAGAAAACCCCTGGGGAACGGTGCAATTGCGATACGACGACCCTTTCGGCACCATTGATGACAAATGTTCCACTGGGAGTCATATAAGGAATGGTACCTAAATACACGTCTTGTACGATAGTCTCGAAATCTTCGTGCTCGGGATCGGTACAGTACAGTTTTAAACGTGCCTTTAAGGGTACACTATAGGTCAACCCGCGCTCGATACATTCTTGGATCGAATACCTGGGAGGATCAATAAAATAATCTAAAAATTCAAGTACGAACTGGTTTCGGGTGTCCGTAATCGGGAAGTTTTCCTGGAAGGTATTGTACAAACCTTCGTCACCCCTTTCGTCAGATTTGGTCTCAAGTTGAAAAAAATCTTGAAAAGACTTGATCTGAATGTCCAAGAAATCCGGGTATTCCGGCGTGTTCTTAGCGGATGCAAAATTTATTCTCTCAGTCTGTTGTGTGAACATCTATGGACAGTGTTTTGAACGTGAATACTCTAAAATTGCGTAGGCTATAATGGTGGTATGCTACTTCACATACGTATTTAATATAAAAACAAGTTTAGGTCCAATTCCGTCAAGAGACGAAAAAAGACCTAAACACAGTGCTATGGTTGCTGCTATTATTTAAGCTCAACTTCTGCTCCTGCTTCTTCCAATGATTTTTTGATACCTTCGGCTTCGTCCTTGGCAACACCTTCCTTAACTGCCTTTGGCGCGCTATCAACAATATCCTTGGCATCTTTCAAGCCAAGACCTGTCAATTCCTTAACCAATTTGACAACTGCAAGTTTAGAAGCACCTGGAGCTTTCAAGATTACGTCAAATTCCGACTTCTCCTCGGCTGCCTCACCGGCATCACCTCCACCGGCACCGGCGGCAACTGCTACTGCAGCGGCGGCAGGCTCGATACCATACTCATCTTTTAATATATCGGCCAACTCGTTTACCTCTTTTACGGTCAAGTTTACCAACTGTTCTGCGAATTCTTTTAAATCTGCCATTTTTCTATCGTTTAATAAAATTTTAAATATACTTAGTTTAGTGCGTACTTATTTTTCTGATAATGTTTTAAGAATGCCGGCCAATTTGCCACCACCGGATTTAAGTCCGGAAATAACGTTTTTGGCTGGGGATTGCAACAATCCAATGATATCGCCGATAACCTCTTCCTTGGACTTGATGCTTACCAAGGCATCCAAATTCTCATCACCGATATAGACTGCTTCTTCTACAAAAGCACCTTTCAATAAAGGTTTCTCCGATTTTTTTCGGAAACTCTTGATCAATTTGGCAGGGGCGTTGCCCACCTCGGAGAACATTAAGGATGTACTTCCCTTAAGCACTTCGGGAAGTTCGCCGAATTCCTTATCGGAAGCTTCCATTGCCTTTGCAAGCAAGGTGTTCTTGACTACCGCCAATTTCACATTGGCCTTAAAGGCCGCCCTTCTCAAATCTGAAGTCTGTGAAGCGTTCAACCCCGAAATATCCGCCAAATAAATGGTAGAATTATCGGCCAACTGCGAAGTCAAATCCTGTATTACGTTTGCTTTTTCTTCTCTTGTCATACTGTAAATTTTGAACTACCCAGTTCGATTAAACTGTTTTTGGATCCAATTGAACGCTAGGGCTCATGGTGCTGGACATAAAGACACTCTTCATATAGACACCTTTTGCCGCGGCAGGTTTCATCTTTACCAAGGTATCGATAAGCTCTTTTGCGTTTTCGGCTATTTTATCGGCAGAGAAAGATACCTTGCCAATAGCGGCATGGACAATACCCGTCTTATCTACCTTAAAATCGATCTTACCGGCCTTTACGTCGGATACCGCCTTGGCGACATCCATGGTAACCGTTCCTGTCTTTGGATTGGGCATAAGACCCCTAGGCCCCAAAATACGTCCCAAGGGACCCAATTTACCCATAACGCTAGGCATGGTGATGATGACATCAACATCGGTCCAACCGCCCTTGATCTTATCCAAATATTCGTCCAATCCAACATAATCGGCACCAGCCTCCGTGGCCTCCGCTTCCTTATCGGGCGTAACCAAGGCCAAAACCTTTACGTCCTTACCCGTACCGTGGGGAAGTGTCACCACCCCGCGCACCATTTGATTGGCCTTTCTGGGATCAACGCCCAAACGCACCGCCAAATCGACGGAAGCGTCGAAATTCACATTGGTAATATCCTTTACCAAAGCGGCACCCTCATTGATGGAATACAACTTATCCCTATCAATCTTGGCGAGAGCCTCTTTTTGTTTCTTTGTTAACTTTGCCATTTAAATTGCTTTTTAAGATTTTAAAAAGGTCGTTTACCTGCTACCTTCAACCCCATAGACCTTGCTGTACCGGCGACCATACTCATGGCCGACTCTATGGTAAATGCATTAAGGTCGGCCATCTTGTCTTCGGCTATGGCCTTAACTTGGTCCCAAGTAACGTTACCTGATTTTACACGGTTAGGTTCGCCAGATCCTTTTTTAATCTTAGCTGCTTCCATCAATTGAACGGCCGCCGGTGGTGTTTTAACGACAAAGTCGAATGACTTGTCCTTGTAGACGGTGATAACAACAGGCAATACCTTGCCCTGTTTGTCCTGCGTACGCGCATTGAACTGCTTACAGAACTCCATGATGTTAACGCCGGCAGCACCTAAGGCGGGTCCAACCGGTGGCGATGGATTCGCTGCACCTCCCCTAACTTGTAGTTTAACTACTTTACCTACTTCTTTTGCCATTGTTTAGAATTAAATTAAAGTTGCATCAAATTGGAAGCAACACAACTTAAATATGTAACACTCAAAATTATATTTTCTCTACTTGCATATAGCTGAGCTCCAACGGTGTCTTTCTTCCGAAAATCTTCACCATAACCTCAAGCTTGCGCTTTTCCTCATTGATCTTTTCGACCGTACCGTTGAACCCGTTGAAAGGCCCGTCGATTACCTTGACGGTTTCACCGTGGGTAAACGGTATCGCCACACTATCGGTGGTAACGGCAAGCTCGTCGGCCTTGCCGAGCATTCGGTTGACTTCGGACTTACGCAAGGGTACGGGATCACCCCCCTTGGTTTCACCCAAAAAGCCGATTACATTGGTAATGGACCTGATGATATGGATCATCTCACCACCCAAGTTGGCCTTTACCATAATATATCCCGGAAAATAAACACGTTCCTTGTTTACCTTCTTTCCATTTCGAATCTGAACCACTTTTTCAGTGGGAACCAAAACATCCTCCAAATAATCGGAAAAGCCATGTCTTTCGACCTCACTCTCAATGTACCCCTTGATCTTATTCTCTTGGCCACTGACAGCACGCACCACATACCACTTCTTTTCCAATACTTCTGACATAGCGATTGCTTTTGCTTTAGTTTAAGATGTTGTTGAAATATAATTGTACCAATTTACTGAACACGGTATCTACGCCCCATGTCGCCAATGCGAACAAGATCGAAAACACGGCAACGATTACCATCAGATTAGAAGACTCGGCCTTGGAAGGCAGGGTAACGTTGTTACGAAGCTCTTCTATAGATTCTTTAATATACGTCAACATACTATTGTATTTGGCACGGGAGGAGAGACTCGAACTCCCGACACCTGGTTTTGGAGACCAGTGCTCTACCAACTGAGCTACACCCGTTTATAATTGCATTTAAAGGTGTCCAACATATGAAGGACACCCTTAAAGCAATTTATACTATCTTATAAAAATTAATCTAGAATCTTGGTAACCTGACCAGCACCAACGGTTCTACCACCTTCACGGATGGCGAAACGAAGACCCACACTCAATGCGATTGGCTGAATCAAATCAACGGTAATTGTCAAGTTATCACCTGGCATAACCATCTCAACCCCGCTAGGAAGGCTGATGTTACCAGTTACATCCGTTGTCCTTACGTAGAACTGTGGACGGTAGTTGTTATGGAATGGTGTGTGACGACCACCTTCTTCTTTCTTAAGGATATAAACCTCAGCCTCGAATTTGGCGTGTGGTGTAACGGAACCTGGCTTACAGATTACCATACCCCTTTTGATGTCCGATTTTTCAATACCCCTCAAAAGGATACCTACGTTATCACCGGCCTCACCCCTGTCCAAGATCTTACGGAACATTTCAACACCCGTAATAGTGGAAGTCAACTTCTCGGCACCCATACCGATGATATCAACCGCGTCACCAGTATTGGCAACACCTGTTTCGATACGACCTGTAGCAACGGTACCACGACCTGTGATAGTGAACACGTCCTCAACAGGCATCAAGAAATCCTTATCAACGTCCCTTTGAGGCAATTCGATCCAGTTATCAACGGCATCCATCAACTCCATTACGGTATCGACCCACTTTTGCTCACCGTTAAGTGCACCTAGGGCAGAACCGGCAATTACAGGACCGTTATCACCGTCGTACTCGTAGAAAGAAAGCAATTCCCTTACTTCCATCTCAACAAGCTCCAACAACTCCTCATCGTCGACCATGTCAACTTTGTTCAAGAACACAACGATTCTTGGAATACCAACCTGACGACCTAATAGGATGTGCTCACGGGTTTGTGGCATTGGACCATCGGTTGCAGCAACAACCAAGATAGCACCGTCCATCTGGGCCGCACCGGTAACCATGTTCTTTACGTAATCCGCGTGACCAGGACAGTCAACGTGTGCGTAGTGACGGTTGGCCGTTTGATACTCTACGTGGGACGTATTGATGGTAATACCCCTTTCTTTCTCTTCAGGAGCATTATCGATAGAATCAAAACTTCTAAGTTCAGAAAGACCAGCATTGGCCAATACCGTAGTAATTGCCGCTGTCAATGTTGTTTTACCGTGATCCACGTGTCCAATAGTACCTATATTCAAGTGCGGTTTGGAACGATCAAAAGTTTCCTTTGCCATTTTTAATGAATTTTAATCTTAGTTATATATTAGTGTACAAATAATGCCTTCGTTGAGCCAACGACGGGAATTGAACCCGTGACCTCTTCCTTACCAAGGAAACGCTCTACCCCTGAGCTACGTCGGCGTAAAGTGTTTAATATCTTCATCCCCCACAACTAAAAAAGGAAGAGATGCCTGCCTTCGCAGGAAATGGCGCGACCGCCATTTTATTTTGAGCGGGAGACCGGGTTCGAACCGGCGACATTCAGCTTGGAAGGCTGACGCTCTACCAACTGAGCTACTCCCGCATTTTTAAACATTTCAACATTTCAAATCGACATTCCAAAAAAAAATCGTCCTGTTCCGGAACACCGACACAAATTTGAGAACCGATCTCAAATCAGTGGGGAGAGCAGGATTCGAACCTGCGAAGACATAGTCAGCAGATTTACAGTCTGCCCTCGTTGGCCGCTTGAGTATCTCCCCTAGCCTTATTTCAATATTTCCTTCTTACCGCCCGATCGAACCTTGCCGGACACCCATCGGAAAAACTGCGTAATTCCTGATGTTTTGAGCCGATGGAGGGACTCGAACCCACGACCTGCTGATTACAAATCAGCTGCTCTAGCCAGCTGAGCTACATCGGCATTTTCAATGCTTTTTGAAGCATAAAAAAGTCCGCTATTTCTAACGGACTGCAAATGTAGAGATATTTTTATTTATTCAAAACAAAATCTCAAAAATTTTCATCATGCCTGCACACGAAGTTTTTCCTTGCGTTTGATAAGTATCCTTTCAAGCGAATCGCAAGAAGAATCAATGGCTTCCTCAAACGATTTACATTGCTTTTTTACCATGAACTTATCCCCTGGTACATTGAGCTTTATCTCAACTATTTTATTTTCCTTCGAACTTGTATTCTCCACTTTCAAATAAACATCGGAACTAATGACCTTGTCATAAAAGGTTTCTAACTTATCCATTCGGTTCTGTAGAAAATCGATAAGTTTTCTGTCGGCATTAAAATTCACCGATTGCACGTTTACGTTCATAGGTTAAAGTTTTAAAAGTTAAACAATGTAAAACAAGCCCTTATTTCTTGCCTCTCGGATGGGCCTTGGCATGCACTTTTTTAAGCTCGGCTATACTATTGTGCGTATAGACCTGGGTCGATGCCAAACTTGAATGCCCAAGCAACTCCTTTACCGAATTTAGGTCAGCCCCTTTGTTGAGGAGATGTGTAGCAAAGGTGTGCCTTAGAATATGGGGACTCTTCTTTACTTTAAGCGACACTTCACTAAAATACTTATTTATTATGCGATACACAAGGGTATCATACAATTTATAACCTGATTTTAACAAGAATACGAATGAAGGGTCCTCGATTGCCGGAAGGGAGTTTCGATGGCTCAGATAGCTCGTAAAAAGCGCCTTGGTCGAAGGCAGGATCGGCAGGATGCGCTCTTTGTTTCGCTTGCCCAAAACCTTGAGGAGCCCCCCTGAAAGATCGACATCGGCAAGCTTTAGACCGACGAGCTCGGCCCTTCGGATGCCCGTTGTGTAAAGAAGTTCGACAATCAACTTGTCCCTTGCCCCCTCAAAGTCGTCGGCAAACCCTATTTCCGACAAGACTTTTTCCATTTCAACTTCCGAAAAAGGGACCTGGACCTTTTTTGAGGTCTTTAACGCCCTGTGCTTGGCCAAGGGATTGGCCGATATCTTTTCGATACCTTGAAGAAATTTAAAATACGCCTTTAGCGAGGCCATTTTTCGATTGACGGAACGGTTCGAGACCCCGGCCTCGACCAAGGCGACCACCCAGGTGCGAACGATCGGATAAGACACCCCATCGATATCATCCAAGCCGTGCTCCTCCGAACAAAAGCGCGCAAAGCCCTCGATATCTTTGACGTAGGCCCTTACCGTATGACTCGAGTAGTTTTTTTCGTGCGCCAAAAACGATATGAACGGTTCAAGCTCCATGACACGAAGTTAACAAAGTTAGGAACGTTTGAGCCCTTCCGCCACAAAAACCAGCTTTTTAAGCGTTAATTCAGCGCCCCTCCCCTGGCCTATGGGCACAAAAAAAATCCCATCGAAACGATGGGATTCTTTAATATTTGTACACTAAATGCCAAATAGGAACCTAGATTTCCTCCTTGTCCCTTAAGCTTTGTATGTATTGTGCTTTTTGAATTTGCGCCCTGCGCTCAACGGAAGGCTTTGTGAATTGCTGACGCTTTCTCAATCTTCGCATAGTTCCCGTCTTGTCAAACTTCCGCTTGAAACGCTTTAAAGCCCTATCGATGTTTTCTCCTTCTTTTACTGGTATAATTAACATTGGCTACAACCTCCTTTCATTAGAATTAAGGGTGCAAATATATAAACTTATTTATTAATGCACACCAATAAATTTAATAAAATTATCCATGCTTGGCCCAGACATCGCAAGACATCCGTACTTTGAATGCTTTATTTGCCATTGGGCGAGCGGTACTCCTTTTTATCAATGACGATTTTACCCAGAATTTCCCTAAGTATTTCCGAAGTCCCCCCTCCAATGGGCCCCAACCTGCTATCGCGTAACAAGCGCGCCATGGGATAGTCTTCCATATAACCATATCCTCCCAGGAATTGCAGGCAATTATAAACGACCTCGTCGGCCATTTTGGTCGATTTGAGTTTGGAAATGGTAGCCTCCTTGACGACGTAGTCGCCTTGGTTCATCTTAAAGGTAACCCCATAATTATAGTACTTGCACAACTCCATATCGGAATACAGGTCGACCAATTTATGCCTAAGGGCCTGGAATTGATCGATTGGCCTGCCGAAAGCCTCCCTTTCGGACATATATTTCATGGCGTACTCCAAGGCATACTCCGCCCTAGCGTGGGCATTGACCCCCATGATCAACCGTTCGAGGGCAAAGGCCTCCATAATAAAACCGAAACCCTTGCCCTCTTCGCCCATGCGGTTATCGGCAGGTACCTTAACGTTGTCAAAGGCCAGCTCGGCGGTATCCGAGGCACGCCATCCCAGCTTGTTGAGCTTGTTGGCCGAAACCCCCTCACTGTCCAAGTTGACAATAAAGAGACTTATCCCCTTGTTCCCGGCCTTTGGGTCTGTCTTGGCGGCCAAGACGATGTAATCGCCATAAACCCCGTTCGTAATAAAGGTCTTCGACCCGTTGATGATGTAATGGTCGCCTTCCTTCGTCGCGGTTGTGCGCATCCCCGCAACATCGCTGCCCCCAAAGGGTTCCGATATCCCCAAACAGCCAATTTTTTTCCCGGCCACACTGGGCACCAAATATTGGTTTTTTTGGTCGTGATTCGCATTCTTGTTCAAATGGGTCATGGCCAAATAGGCATGGGCCCACATGGCGGCCGCAAATCCGCCCGAGTTGATTTTTTGAAGTTCCTCGATAAAAATAATGGTGTAGAAAAGATCGAGGCCAAGGCCGCCGTATTCTTCGGGGGTGGCCAGGCCAAAATAGCCCATTTCACCAAATTTTTCCCAAATAAAACGCTCTATTTTACCCGATTGTTCCCATTTCTCGATATGTGGAACTACTTCCTTCCGTAAAAAGTCCTTAAGGCTCTCCCTAAATAAGTGGTGTTCTTCAGTGAAGCACATACCATGCATAGCTCATTTTTTTTATAGCGACAAATATAAGGCTATTCTATCTATCTTATCGGATGGAAAACCTTCAATATTCCTCAACTCGTCCATAGCGGTTATAGGCCCCGTATTTTCCCTATATGCGACTATTCGCTCGGCTACTTGCCATCGAATGTACACCAAGCCCGCAATCTCCTCGACCGATGCCTCATTGATGTTTATCTTGTCTACACGGGGAGGCTCGAGCACCTTGAACCGGTCCAAGACCCGGTTGGCCACCTCGACATCAAGACCGTACACGTCGTATACCTGTCCATCGACCAAAAAACCGCCCAGCCTATCCCTGAACTTGACGATACGGGCCGACAACCTTTCGCCGATACCCCTGATTTCCATAAGCTCCTCTGCGGTGGCCTTATTGATATCCCTTACCACTACCGGCGTTTTTTCGGACCGGAGGAAACCTCCTTCCCCCTTGGCCTTTTTGTCCTTTCCGGCAAGCCATTCGGGAAACTCAAAATAGGGCGATATCAAATCGAGTAGGGAATCGGATACCTGGGTCACTTTTTGAAACTCCGCTACCGAATTGATAAAATGCCCCTTGGCCCTATGCTCGTGCAGCCTGTCGATCTCGGCCACCGACATGCCCAGGACATAGCCCTTGTAATCGGTGATGTAATTCGGGTTGAAGGGATAGACCTTAAAGGTATCCCCCGGCCCGGCCTTTTTCTTAAGCGCATCGATATGTTCCTGTGTTTGCCGATCAAGGGCAAAAGAGCCTGGTTCGCCCCCTGCGCCAACCCATGTATAGGCCACTGCGGCCAACTGCAACAAAACTATGGCCAACAACAAAAAGAAAATCCCACTCCGTTCCTGTTTATTGAACTTTAAGTGGGATCCCAAACGTTTCACTGCACTTGCATTATTTCACCACCTCTTGCTTTTTAAAGAGTTGGTTCGTCTTCAATTTTCTCCAGTACTCACCTAAATCGGCCTTCACTTCACCTGACAGCACATATAGGCCTATAATATTGGGGAAGGACATGGCCAAGATCATCATATCGGAAAAGTCGAGCACGGCCCCCAAACTTACCGATGCCCCGATCACGACAAACACCAAGAACAATATTTTATAGATCATCTCAGACTTCTTGCTTTTTCCGAAAAGATAGGTCCAGGCCCGCATACCGTAGTACGACCACGAGATCATGGTAGAAAAGGCGAAAAGGAAAACGGCCAAGGCCAGCACATAGGGGAACCAAGAAATTTGACTTCCAAATGCGTCGGAGGTAAGCTGTCCTCCGGCCATGCCCTGAACTTCGTGCATACCGGTAAAGATAAGTACCAAGGCCGTTAAGGTACATACGACCACCGTATCGATAAAGGGTTCGAGCAAGGCGACAAAACCTTCGGATGGCGGATGGTTGGTCTTGGCCGTACTATGGGCAATGGCCGCCGAACCAACCCCTGCCTCATTGGAAAAGGCCCCTCTTTGAAAACCGAGGACCAACACGCCTATAATACCTCCCTTGAGGGCGGAGGGATTAAAGGCACCCTCTATTATGGCCGAAAAGGCCGGCCCTATGTTCTGGATATTCATTACAATAACGGCCAAGGCAGCGAGTATATATATCGAAGCCATGATGGGTACCACCCTTCCGGTAACCTTGGCAATACTATTGATACCGCCGATGATGACCACCCCTACAAGAATGGCCGTAACCACACCGAACCAAAACCCATTGCCCGCCAAGGCAGGAAACTGCCCTGCAAGTTGCTCGAACGACTGGTTTGCCTGAAACATGTTTCCTCCCCCAAACGATGCACCGACCGCCAAAATGGCGAACAAACCGGCAAGAAGCCTACCCAAGCCCTTCATGTTCCTTTTTTCGAAGCCATACCTTAGATAGTTCATCGGGCCACCGAACACCCTTCCATCGGGAAGGATATCCCGGTACTTTACACCGAGGGTACATTCGACAAATTTGGACGACATCCCCAACAGCCCGCACACGATCATCCAGAACGTGGCGCCCGCGCCGCCCAATGAAACCGCTACGGCAACCCCGGCAATGTTGCCCAGGCCAACGGTACCCGAAACGGCCGTGGCCAGTGCCTGAAAATGGGTCACCTGCCCAGGGGCATCAGGATCGTCGTACTTGCCCTTGGCCAGATCGATCGAATGTTTGAAGCCGCGAATGTTGATAAAGCCCATACGGATGGTAAAAAAGAAGGCGCCCAGCACCAACCAGATGACGATAAAGGGAATACCCTTGGTAATGGGATCCCCGTTGGGGTGGGTCATAACCACCGGCTCGTCATAAACGATTTCGGCCAAATAGTGCGCTCCCTGTTCTATTACGTGTTCCGCATTTTCCGAATTGTAGATCACCTGTCCTTCGCCGACCAAATAGTTCAAAGACCCGGTAGCCTCGGCGACCACCGTCCTTTCCCCGTTCCTATCACTCGATATGACGGCGATCTGGTCTCCCTTGGCCACTTTTGCCCCTTCGGGCTTCAACCATTTTTTAAGAACGAACCTGTCGTTCACCTCGGCCGACCATCCTGGTGTGCCGACCATCTTTTTATCGGCATAGGCCACGGGATCGTATATACCTATTGCGGCAAAAGGGTCCCAAAACAAAACAGACCCCAAGGCTTTTACAGCTGGGGTCATGGTTCCGTTAAAAATTTCGGTAATGGCACTGGTCTCCACCTTATAGACCTTTGTGACGGTATCACCCTTCGAATCGGACACTACCACCGTATACGGCACCCCCTCGACCAGCCCCATGGCCTTGTTCGAGGTAAGAGGGGTAGACTGGTTGCTCCATTTATAGCTGTAGGGCGGGGTTCCTCCGAGCACCTGAAGGTCGATTACCCCATCGTTAATATTGTTCGAGGGGTTCAATACCTTGGCCTTTACGGTCAGCTCCTGGGAATTCGCCACTAAACCTAGCAGCATAAAAAATAACAGGGTAAGTTTCTTCATAATCGAATGTGTGGTGTTTGGCACTTCTATGTAGATAATTTTTTTTGCGATTGTGGCAATATCCTAAAAAATAGCAATACAATCAAATAATAACGTTGAATTAACGCAAGTATTGATGACCCATCACCCTATACGAAACATTTTGTTCAACTTTCTAATTTGCTCGGGCCGCCCCAATACGATAACCTTGCTCTTGGGCTGTAATTTTAAATCGGCCTCGGGGTTGATGATATAGTTCCCGTCAGGCTCGATATACCCTATTATCGTACATCCCGTCTTTTTTCTAAGGTCGAGGTCGCGCAGCGACCTGTACTGCATTTGGTTACTAAAATGTTCGATTTCGACCTCCTCCAGGTTGGTGGTGTTCTCGCCCTCCGTGCCCAGTTTGTCCATAAAGGTCGTCAGGTCGGGCATTACCACCAAGGAGGCCATATGGTCGCCCCCGATCTTATCGGGCATGATTACCTTATCGGCCCCGGCCAATTCCATTTTTTTCTGGGAGTTGACCAAAGAGGCCCTACTTATAATAAAGAGGTCGGAGTTCATTTGGCGCGCCGAAAGCACCACAAAGAGATTTGCCGCATCGTCGGGCAAGGCCACGATCAGGTATTGCGCCCTTTCTATACCGGCCTTTACCAATACCTCGTCCTCATTGGCATCGCCTTCGACAAAGAGCACCTCCCCATCGTATTTTTCAATGACCTCCTTATCCCTTTCGATTATGACAAAAGGCCTTTTGTAGGCCTTTAGGCGCTCCGCTGCCTGCATGCCGTTGCGGCCGAAACCGCAAACGATCACATGGCCCTGAAGTTTTTCAATTTGGTTTCTCACCCTTTTTCTCTTTAAAAGTTGTAGCGAATTTCTGCTCAATATATATTCGGTAAATACCGAAAGGGCAAAAGCAAAAATAAAAACACTGAATACGATTAAAAATACCGTAAAAATCTTTCCATCGGTTCCCAAGGGCCGAATTTCGCCAAAACCGACAGTGGTTACCGTAATAATGGTCATATAGAAGGCCTCGATCCAGGTATACCCGGCAATAAACCTGTAGCCCACGGCACCGACCAACAATACCACGACCATCAACAGAATGGCCAGGTATATTTTTGAACGGAAAAGCTTTAGCATATTCAGAGGTCAAATACGGAGGTTCGTTTGGTATAAACAAGGTCTTTGATCCTCAACCAAAAAGCCAGGAACAGGTATAGGGCAAAACCGAAGCCCAAGGTAACAAAGGTCAAATAAATAAAGGACGTTCGAACTACCCTGGCCCTGATACCAAGTCGCTCGGCAATTCTACGGCACACTTCAAAACCCCGCTTTTGAAAATAATAGAGAAGTCGATAAAAAAAGTCCATTGGTCAAAAAAATTTAGGACGACGATACCATCGATGGTTACCCTGCAAAAACATGCTTGCGTTCCCCACTTGGGCCGAGCCTTCCTCCAAAATTAATCATTTCAATGCAATAAGCTGGCCCCAATGCGACATTGAAGACACTTATTTTTTGTACAGTAGTAATCGTACAATTGCAATAACGACTGACTTTCCATGCCGTTCTTGACGGATACCCCTTGTTTTTTGAAGTTGGATATGATCGAGTTTTCCTCTGCCGCAAGGCCGGCGATGATTCCGAGGATTTCTTCGTGCACCGCCATACCGATTTTTCGGGCATGGCAGAACTTCAGCGGAAGCACGGTATTCAAAATCAACAGGTCAATAAACTTTTTGGTCAGCCGCTTTGCACTATTTTTCGATGGTTTCCCAAACGAAAAATGGTTCTGCCAATAGGGACTCGCCCCCACATCGAATAGTCGATAGAGCTCATTGACATGCGAGCTTCCGACCACCTTGGCGAAGAGGGTCTCGTGGGCATGGTACAGGTTGGCGAGCTGGGACAGCCTTAGGGTCGGAAAATTGGCCGGGCGCAATTTAAAAAAACTGGGACGTCGAACGGCCTCGTTTTCCAGACCGAACTTACTTTTTTGATACTCGAATTCTTGCTTTAGCCCTATGTAATACCCGTCGTGTACAGTTTCATCGGAAAGCAGATGGGCCATGCCCAGAAGAACGCTCTCCAACTTCATCAGATCGGGCCGCAACTTTCTCACCACCTTAAATTCAAGGGCTTCGCCCAGGCCCTTAAAGGCATCGGCATTGATTTTTGACCCGAAGCTGCGAAGCAGTAGCTTGAACAGTACTTCTTCCCAATCGTTGTTCGAGGCGGCCAACAGGGCGGCCACGCCGTTCGACTTGCGCTCGAGCCTTTCAAAGTACAAACGCTCGAGCCAAGCGCCCATTACAAACGAATCGACTTGGGCCAGGTTCCTTTCGCAGTTGACAAACGACACGTCGCGTTTATCGAACAAGGCCCGATAGTTCGTCAGTACCCGTTCCGATATGTAGTTTTTGAGCTCCAGGCTGGGCAATGGGGAATTGTCGCTTCGAAAAACCTCGGTGTCGTGCTCCCAGACCACGTGTAGAATGACGTTGTTGTAGTTGGGATCTTTTTCATGGCCGTGGGCATACCAATCGGACGACCTTAAATGGATCTCAACGTTGCCGGCCCAGAGTTGCCCGCCGATACTCACCTTGGCATTGAAAAAATCAGGACCGGCCAAATGATTATGGGTACCGACGTCCAGTAATTCTATCGGCTCCCCGTCGGTAGAAAACAACTCCCCTATTGAAAGCTTTTTGTACTTCCAGATAAAATGGAGCAAGTCTTCGCGCATTTTATTCGCTATTTAGGTTATAAAAAAGAAAAAGTCCAAGCACTTTGTATCGCCCTTGAACTTTTATATTCCAAACCCTGGTCCAACGACCGCTCTTCCTTATTCGGCGACTTCGCCTTCCCAGTTCATAAAACCACCTTCAAGGTTATAGGCCTTTTCAAAGCCGACACTGTTCATAATACTGCATGCCTGTGCACTTCGCGCACCCGACCTGCAATATACGTAGTACGACTTGGTTTTGTCAAGTTTTTCGATCTCGTCCAAGAAACCTTGCCCCAAATGTATATCAATATTGGTGGCACCGGGTATGTACCCATCCTCTACCTCTTCAGGGGTTCTTACGTCCAAAATAAACGCATTGTCGTCGTTTTCCAATTGTTCGCGCCACTCTTCCTGTGATAAATCCATAATACATCGATATTTTAATTTGCCACGGTTCGAACTGCCGTATGCCTCAGTTATATTCAAACACCAAAAATACATTTTTTTCACCTATCCGCACCCCTTATACGCATTAACAAAAATTTGTGAGTCACCATGGGGGAATATTCCAAAAACCAGATTACATTTGTATATACAAATATTGTAACAACATGAATGTTGAGAAGATTCTAAAGACGGATAAGAAAATACCCTTGGAACGCAGGACGATCATCCACTTTAGTTTGGTGCACAACAAAATAAGCGATACTGCCAATGCGGCCCTAAGGCCTTTTGGTGTGTCGATTCAGCAATTCAACGTTCTGAGGATCCTTCGGGGCCAAAAGGGCAGGCCGGCCAACCTATCTACCCTGAACGAAAGGATGGTCACTAAAATGAGCAATACCACAAGGTTGGTAGACAAGTTGATTTTAAAAGGACTTGTAGACAGAAAGGTCTGCCCCAGCAACCGGAGAAAGGTTGAAATACGTATCACGGAAGAGGGCGAAAAGATGCTGTTACAAATGGACAAGGCCATGGAACAGGCAGAAAATGAAATTTTGGCCAACCTCGACCGCGATGATTTGACAAAACTTAACGCCCTATTGGATAAATTTTAATTAACATAAAAAGATGAGTACTTATATCGACAACCTAAATTGGCGCTACGCCACCAAAAAATTCGATAAGGACAGGAAAATTTCCGACAATGACATGGCAACCTTAACGGAGGCCCTTTCACTAAGCGCATCCTCCTACGGGTTACAACCCTATAAAGTATTGGTGTTGACAGACCCGGAATTAAGGGCCAGGCTACAACCGGCAGCGTGGGGACAAGCTCAGATCACCGAGGCTTCGCACCTTATCGTTCTTGCCAACCAAACCACCTTCGGCGATGAACTCATAGACGACTACCTGAGCAACGTGAGTATGACCAGGGGCATTCCGCCCGAAGCACTTAAGGGATATGGAGAAATGATGAAGTCCAAACTATTGCCCTTGTCCGACCCGGAAAAAGCGGCATGGACTTCCCGGCAAGCCTACATTGCCTTGGGCAACCTACTCTCGGCAGCGGCCGATTTAAAGATAGACGCGTGCCCCATGGAAGGTTTCGACCCTCAACAATTCAATACCATTCTAGACCTTGAAAAGGAAAATTTGAACGCGGCCGTATTGGTTGCCCTTGGGTACCGATCCGAGGAAGACCAAACCCAACACTATAAAAAGGTCAGAAGACCCATAGAGAATTTAATCACCTATTTATAAACGTTTACCCTAATTATTCTATTAACTAATTACTATTAACTATTAACTATTAACTAAATTAAATCATGAAAAAAGGAGTATTCAGCATGGCCTTGGCCCTAGTATTTGGTGTTGCCACCGCAACCGAGCCAATCACGGAAGAAAAAAAAGAAGTAAAAACCGATGCCAGCACCATCACTTGGAAAGCCTATAAGGTTACCGGTTCGCACACCGGAACGGTAAACCTGAAGTCCGGAACACTTATCTTCGATGGCGATAAACTGACCGGAGGCGAATTTGTGGCCGACATGACCAGTTTGGTCTCTACCGATATGAGCGGCGAAGGAAAAGGAAAGCTCGAAGGTCACTTAAAATCCGACGATTTTTTCGGGGTAGAAAAGCACCCAACGTCAAAATTGGTCTTTACCAAAGTAAAAGCCACTGGAAAAAATGCATACGAGGTAACCGGAGACCTTACCATTAAAGGTATTACCAAACCCGTTACCTTTGATGTATCGGTTTACGGGAGCAAAGCTACCGCCAACGTAAAAATAGACAGGACCAAGTACGATGTAAAATACGGATCGGGCAGTTTCTTCGAAAATCTGGGCGATAAAACGATTTACGACGAGTTCGACCTGGTAGTCGACCTCGAATTTTAAATCGGTCCGACAATGGAAATCCAAGCCCTGCCGTTAACGCGATTGCAGGGCTTTATTTTTTTCGAACAAATCGGTTTGTGGTTTTAAAAATGATTTCTATATTTGGTCCAATGAACGGAATTAATACAAATACTTGGTGGTGGAACAACTCTCGACAGATATCGTGAGCTGAGCATCATTGTAGTAAAACTATAAAAAGGCTTGTCAATCACGACAAGCCTTTTCCTTTTGAATACGATCACTATGAAGTACAAGTTAAAATCCTATCACAAAAAAATTCTCGCCGATACCATTACCCCGGTCAGCGTCTATCTAAAGATCAGGGACCGCTTTCCCAACAGTATCTTGCTCGAAAGTAGCGACTACCACGCCAACGACAACAGCTTCTCTTACATCTGCTGCAACCCGATCGCCTCGATAAGGATCGAGAACGAAACCATTATCGAACGGTTTCCCGACCAAACGTCGCGTGAAACGGAAATCAATGCGGCTACCGATGTGGTAAAGGTCATTCACGACTTTAGCAAAAAGTTCGAGGCCGATGAGAGCGATTTCAAGTTTATCAACAACGGTATCTTCGGCTATATGGCCTATGACGCGGTACGCTACTACGAAGACATTAAAATCAATAAAAAAGAGGATTCGGTGGCCATACCCGACATCTATTATGCGGTGTACCAGAATATCATTGCCATAGACCACCATAAGAACGAGGCCTATATTTTTGCCCACTGTTTTAACACCGACGAAAACACGGCCGAAATAGCCCATATTTTGAACGTACGTACCTTTGCTTCGTACAATTTCTCCCTCGACGGCGAAGCCACCTCCAATCTAGAGGACGAAGAATACAAAGAGCACGTGCGATTGGCGAAAAAACACTGTCAACGTGGCGATGTTTTTCAACTGGTACTTTCCCGTAGGTTTTCCCAAGGGTTTAAGGGAGATGAGTTCAACGTGTACAGGGCCCTCCGTTCGGTCAACCCATCACCTTACCTATTTTACTTTGATTATGGCGATTTCAAGATCTTTGGAAGCTCACCGGAAGCACAGCTTATCGTAAAAAACGGCAAGGCCGAAATCCACCCGATTGCCGGGACCTTTAAACGCACCGGTAACGACGAACAAGACGCCCTTTTGGCCAAGCAGCTTACCGAAGACGACAAGGAAAACAGCGAACACGTCATGTTGGTCGACCTGGCCCGGAACGACCTGAGCCGGAACGGCAGTATGGTAGAGGTGACCAACTACAGGGAGGTACAGTTCTTCTCCCACGTCATCCATTTGGTATCGAAGGTCGTGGGCAAGAAAAAGAAAGATATCCCTACCATGAAAGTGGTGGCCGATACCTTTCCCGCAGGCACCTTGAGCGGCGCCCCCAAGCACATGGCCATGCAGCTTATCGAAAAATACGAAAAGACCAGTCGCGGCTACTACGGTGGGGCCATTGGGTTTATGGACTTTGACGGCAACTTTAACCACGCCATAATGATCCGTACATTTTTAAGCAAAAACCATCAATTGCACTATCAGGCCGGTGCAGGCCTTGTGGCCGCATCAGATCCCGAAGACGAACTGCAAGAAACCTACAACAAATTGGGCGCATTGACCAAGGCCTTGAAAATTGCCGAAACGATATAGAGATGAAGAAAATTTTAGTAATAGACAACTACGATAGTTTTACCTATAACTTAGTCCATTATTTAGAAGACCTGGATTGTGAGGTAATCGTAAAACGCAACGACCAATTGACCTTGGACGAAGTCGAGGCCTTTGACAAGATCGTGCTTTCCCCGGGCCCGGGAATACCCGATGAAGCCGGCCTCCTAAAGGAAATTATTACCAAATACGCCCCTACCAAAAGTATTTTCGGGGTCTGCTTGGGCCAGCAGGCCATAGGCGAGGTGTTCGGAGGTTCATTGATCAACCTGGACGAGGTGTACCACGGGATCGCCACCGAGATCAGCATTACCAAAGACGACCCCAATTTTGAGGGCCTGCCCAAAAAGATAAAGGTGGGCCGCTACCATTCATGGGTGGTAAGTCCCGACCTTCCCGAAAGCCTGGAGGCCACCTCGGTCGATGAAAACGGCCAGGTCATGTCGCTTCGCCATAAGGTTTACGATGTTTCTGCCGTTCAGTTCCATCCCGAATCGGTCTTGACGCCCGAAGGCAAAAAAATCCTTGCCAACTGGTTGAACAACTAAAGTCCGAAAACCACCGAAAACAGTAAGAAGAGTATCATGAAAGAAACATTGAACAGACTCATCAACCACGATATCCTCGAAAAAGAGGAAGCCAAGAAAGTGTTGGTGAACATTGCCAAAGGAGAGTACAATACAAGCCAGATCGCTGCCTTTTTAACGGTCTATATGATGCGCAGCATTGCCATAGAGGAGCTCGAAGGTTTTCGCGACGCCCTCTTGGAACTGTGCTTGGCGGTAGACCTTTCGGAATACGACCCAATCGACCTTTGCGGAACGGGCGGCGACGGTAAGGACACCTTCAACATTTCTACCTTGGCGTCGTTCGTAACGGCGGGTGCAGGGGTAAACGTAACCAAGCACGGCAACTACGGGGTTTCTTCCAAATGCGGGAGCAGCAACGTCATGGAATTCTTAGGGATCAAATTCAGTAACGAAGCCGACTTCCTAAAAAAATCGATTGACCAAGCGGGTATCTGTGTCCTTCATGCCCCCTTATTTCACCCTGCCATGAAAAACGTAGGTCCGATCAGAAAAGAATTGGCCGTAAAGACCTTTTTCAATATGTTGGGGCCCATGGTCAACCCGGCCTTTCCAAAGAATCAAATGGTCGGTGTCTTCAACCTCGAACTGGCCCGAATGTACGGCTACCTCTATCAGAACACCGATAAAAAATTTACCGTACTCCACGCCTTGGACGGCTATGACGAGATTTCGTTGACCGGCAATACCAAAACCATTTCCAATAATTCGGAGAGCATGTTGAAACCCGAGGATTTTGGTGTAGAAAAAATAGAACAGTCACAAATTGTCGGGGGCGACTCCATTGAAGATTCGGCCCAGATATTCTTAAATGTACTGCAAGGCCGAGGTACGGAAGCCCAGAACAATGTAGTCTGTGCCAATGCGGGAATCGCCATTGCCACGGTAAAGAACCTGAGTCCGAAAGAAGGTTTTGAACAAGCCAAGGAATCGCTATTGACCGGAAAAGGACTAAAGGCCTTGAAAAAACTGCAAGAATTGAGTAAAAACTAAACAAGGGCACCCCAGGGCCCATAGAAGATGAACATTCTAGACAAAATAGTAGCCGACAAACGCAAGGAAACAGACTTAAGAAAGTCGCTTATCCCCGTTTCCCAATTGGAAAATTCGGTCTTGTTCGCACGTGAGACGGTTTCTTTGGGCAAGGCCCTGCGAAACAGTTCAACCGGCATCATTGCCGAGCACAAGCGACGCTCGCCCTCCAAATCGGAAATCAACCAAGGCCTGAACGTTCAAGACGTAGCCCGCGGATACGAAAATGCAGGCGTCTGTGGCATGTCCGTTTTAACCGACGGGAAATACTTTGGCGGTTCGTTGGACGATCTGTTATTGGCCCGTGCTTCCGTACGCCTGCCCTTATTGAGAAAAGAATTTATTATAGACGAATATCAAATTTTGGAAGCCAGGGCCCATGGTGCCGATGTGATTCTTTTGATAGCCGCTATTTTATCGAAGGAGGAAATAAAAACCTTTTCGGAGTTGGCCAAAAGCCTAGACCTAGATGTGTTGTTAGAGGTGCACAACGAAGCCGAACTACAGAAAAGCATAATGCCCAGCCTCGACATGTTGGGCGTAAACAATCGAAACCTCAAGACTTTTGAGGTGAGTTTGGAGACCAGCAAATCGCTATCAAAACTCATTCCGGACGAGTTCGTTAAAGTATCGGAAAGCGGAATCAGCTCGATAGAGGCCATTAAAAATTTAAAACCTTACGGATATCAAGGGTTTTTGATCGGGGAAAATTTTATGAAAACGGACAATCCCGGTGAAAACGCCAAGGAATTCATTAAACAATTGTCGTAATTGCGACCCAATGCAATGACTCAAATGGACTATCATTACACGACCAAAAAATCAGGGCCTTCTACCATAGAAAATGCCCCAATCAAGCTGAAGGTGTGTGGTATGAACAAAAACACGACCGAAATTGCCGGACTAAGACCCGATTATCTCGGCTTTATTTTTTGGGAAAAATCCAAACGACATTTTACGGGCCCAATGCCACCCGTACCCCATACGGTAAAGAAAGTTGGCGTATTTGTCGATGCCAGCATTCAAACCGTTGTCGAACGCATACAAGACCACGACCTTTTGTTGGTGCAACTGCACGGTTCGGAAACGCCCGAATACTGCGCCGAGCTCAAGCAGAACGTAAAACACATTGCCATCATCAAAGTATTTTCGATTAAAGACGATTTTGATTTTGGAATAGTAAAGCCATATGAAACCGTATGCGATTTCTTTCTTTTCGATACCAAGGGGAAATTGCCCGGGGGAAATGGCTATGCCTTTGATTGGGAAGTTTTAAAAGACTACCCCTCTACCAAACCTTATTTTTTGAGCGGCGGTATCGGATTGAACGAAGTGGATTCCCTAAAGGAATTCATGACCCGGCCGGAAGCCAAATACTGCCACGCCATAGACGTGAACAGTAAGTTTGAGATAGAACCGGGTTTAAAGGATGTTGAAAAAGTAAAGGAATTTAAAAGAGTACTTAGTATCGAGTAAAACGTATGAAACCCTACTTTTTACTTTGTACTACAACTTCATATTAACTACAAATTGTTATGAAAACCTATCAAGCGGACGAAAAAGGATATTACGGGGAGTTTGGCGGCGCCTATATTCCTGAAATGTTGTACCCCAATACCGAGGAACTTCGGCAGAACTACATCCGCATCATGCAAGAACCTTCCTTTAAAAAGGAATTTGACCAATTGCTCAAAGATTATGTAGGACGCCCTACCCCGCTCTATTTTGCCGATCGGCTTTCAAGAAAATACAATACTAAAATATACCTGAAGCGCGAAGACCTTTGCCATACCGGTGCGCACAAGGTCAACAATACCATTGGGCAGATCCTAATGGCCAAAAAGTTGGGCAAAAACAGGATCATTGCCGAAACGGGTGCCGGCCAGCACGGGGTGGCCACTGCAACGGTCTGTGCCCTTATGGGCATCGAATGTGTCGTTTACATGGGCGAGATCGATATCGCCCGGCAAGCCCCAAACGTGGCCCGTATGAAGATGTTGGGCGCCGAGGTCAGACCTGCGCTTTCGGGCAGTAGAACCTTAAAAGACGCCACCAACGAGGCCATTCGCGACTGGATCAATAACCCTGTAGACACCCATTACATTATCGGTAGTGTGGTCGGACCACATCCCTACCCCGATATGGTAGCGCGCTTTCAGTCGGTAATTTCGGAAGAGATCAAATGGCAGCTGAAAGAAAAGGAAGGACGGGAGAATCCCGATTACGTAGTGGCCTGTGTGGGCGGGGGAAGTAACGCCGCGGGAGCTTTCTACCATTACCTGGATATTCCGGAAGTAGGCATCATAGCCGTTGAAGCGGCCGGAAAAGGAATTGACAGTGGCGAAAGTGCCGCTACCTCGGCCTTGGGCAAGGTAGGAATCATTCACGGCAGCAAAACCTTGTTAATGCAGACCCATGACGGACAAATCACCGAGCCCTACTCCATTTCCGCAGGATTGGATTATCCCGGGGTCGGACCCATGCATGCCAATCTGTATGCATCGGGCCGCGGGGAATTTATCTCCATTACCGATGACGATGCCATGAACGCCGGCTTGCTATTGTCTAAAATGGAAGGTATTATCCCGGCTATTGAATCTTCGCACGCACTAGCGATCTTGGAACACCGAAAATTCAAACCCGAAGATGTGGTAGTCATCAACCTATCGGGGCGTGGAGACAAGGACCTCAACAACTATATCGAATATTTTAACCTATAAAATACTTGGGCAAGATCTTACGGACCCTATAAAACGGCATCCCAAACGAACTTGCCCATCCTATTAAAAGGAAAAACAGCATTTGAAACTATGGGAAATAGAATCAACAAAAAACTGAAGGAAGAAGGCAAATTGCTTTCCATCTATTTTACGGCCGGCTATCCCAAACTGGGCGACACCGTAGAAATCATACAGCAATTGGAGAAAAACGGCGTCGATATGATCGAGATAGGGCTTCCGTTCAGTGACCCCCTGGCAGACGGCCCCACCATTCAACAAAGTTCCACAGCGGCCCTTAAAAACGGCATGACGACCGAAATTCTTTTCGACCAGCTAAAAGATATCCGCCAATCGGTTTCCATTCCGCTTATTATCATGGGCTACTTTAACCCCATGCTTCAATATGGCGTGGAGGCCTTCTGTAAAAAATGCCAGGAAATTGGCATAGACGGACTCATCATTCCCGATCTTCCGGTAGATGTCTATCACGAGGAATACCAAGAGACCTTTGAGAAATACGGCCTGATCAATGTATTCTTGATTACCCCACAGACTTCCGAGAAACGCATCCGATTTATAGATTCGGTTTCCAACGGATTCATTTACATGGTAAGCTCGGCCAGCGTCACCGGGGCACAATCGGGTTTCGGTGATGGGCAGCAAGCCTATTTTCAGCGTATTGCCGACATGAAGCTGAACAATCCCCAAATCGTAGGTTTCGGCATCAGTAATTCCGAAACTTTCGAGCAGGCCACAAAATCGGCCAAAGGGGCCATTATCGGTTCGGCCTTTATCAAACATTTAAACGGTCACGGCGTGGAGGGAATATCGACCTTTATCAAGACCATACGATAACCGAAGGAAAAACAAAACCACCATGGGCGATCTGATAAACAATTGGAAAATGGTCTTATTGCTCTGCCTCACGCTTGGCCTGGCCCCCTTTTTTCCCGAACCCCACATTTGGGGAAAGATCAAATGGATTATGGGCGGGGCGGTAAACATGAAGTTGATGGATTGGTTCGATGTGGTCTTGCACGGTTTTCCCTTTGTCTTATTGCTTCGCCTTATCATACTTAAAATCGGGAAACCACGTTCTCTATAGTGTACAAGGGCCCCAAGGGCTTTCAGCAATGTACCCAATTGTCGACGTCATGAAACGATACCTCTCCGTTATTCTTATCCTTGCAAGCTGTTGGGTCAAGGCCCAAGAGGTCAAGATCATCGATGCCAAAGACCGTTCCCCCGTTGCCTTCGCTACCATATCGTTTGGTAACGGACTGGGCACCTTTGCCGATGAGGACGGACACTTTACCTTTTCCGCCAAAAAGTATCCCGACATCGATACACTTTATATCTCGGCCCTGGGCTATTCGGAAAAGGCGGTTTTGATTCCCCGGGCAACGCCAACCCAGACCGTTGAATTGGAGCCCGAGATCGCCCAGCTGGCCGAGGTGATCGTCTCGGCCCCCAAAAAAGGGAAGTTCAGGGTGCGTCGGCAAAAGGCGGAAACCCATAAGGATATTTTTGCCTGTTGGCTGCCCACGGTGGAAAGCGAGATAGCCGTACTGTTCAAACGCCATGAAGGCCAGGTTTCTCAAATATCAAAACTCTACTTGCCCGTCAATGCCGAATCGGAATACAAGACCAAGGGAAAGGGTAAGTTCGCCACCATTTTCAGGGTGCAGTTCTACGAAAACAACAATGGAAGCCCCGGTGCGGGCATTCCCTATGAAAACGTCGTTTTTGCCATGGACGAAAAGGCCGATAAGGTTTTTGAACTCGACCTATTGTCCAACTCCATTTTCATTCCCGAGTCGGGACTTTTTGTTTCGATTCAAGTTTTGGGCTATGCCGATAAAGAGGGGAAATTGGTAGAGACCAAGAAATACCGCGAGATTAAAACGGCCCGTGGTATCCAAAAAATATCGACCTCCTTTAGGCCCCTGCTGCCCTTTGTAAAGGGTGAGGCCGATCAACGGACCTTTGTTCGCCGCATTTTTTTCAACGACAAAAAATGGCAGGTCTTTGACCGAAACTACAACCCCAACTCAAAACTGCTCCAAATCGGACATCGAAATTACGGCATGGGCGCCGAGTTCAGGGTTTTTGAAGACTAAATAAGGCCCAAAAACCAGAATAGGCCCTCCACCCTTCACCATCACAAAAAAAAAGGCCCTTACTTAAAAAGCAAGGGCCCTGTTCTTATGCCGAGTTTCTACTGGCGTTGATATTGCCGTAGAGCGATCGGGTAACGATTTTTTCGTACTCGTCGAGATAGGTGGTGTTCTGCCCGATTTTCTGTAAGGCATATTGTTGGATGACCAATAGGGGTAGAACAATGTTCTCGCGTATTCGTATCGATTCCCGCGAAACCGCCTCGTTTTCCATCAAGACCTTATTTCCGGAGATCAGCAAGAGCATTTTTTTCGAAAGCAGGTACTCTTCGTGCAGGATGTTCCAGAAGTCCCCATATTTCTTGTCTTCCTTCATGTAGCTGGTCAGTTCAAAATAGCATTTTGAGAGCGACATCATACTGTTCAACATCAGGGCCTTGAAGAAGGGCACCTCCTTGTACAGCTTCTTCACCTCTTTCAACCGACCTGCATCCTTCAGGGTCTTAATGGCCGTACCTATACCAAAATACCCCGGTACGTTCTGCTTCAACTGGCTCCACGAACCCACGAAGGAAATGGCCCTAAGGTCGCTCAGCTCCAATTTCTTCTTGTTTCCCCGTTTACCGGGCCTACTTCCGATATTGGCCTTTTGGTAATACTTTAGGGTACTCCTATTCTCCAAATACGGAATGAACATCTCGTGGTTTTTCAAGGCATCGTACTTTTTAAAGCTCAACTCCGAGAGTTCCTCTATCAATTTGCGCTGTTTGCTAGAAATCACGTTTTCCTTGCCAAAGAGGTTATTGGAAAGACCGGCCGTCAACAGCTGCTCGCTGTTGTGTATAAAATGTTCCTTGGTACCATAGGTACTGGTGATGGTCTGCCCCTGAATGGTAAGTTGGATCTCGTTGTTGGCCACGGCCTTGGTCTGTGCGGCATAGAAACGGTGTGTCTTTCCGCCTCCGCGTGCCGGTGGTCCACCACGTCCATCGAAGAAGATGGCATCTATCCCGTTCTGGTCGCAAATTTTTGACAGGGTCTCCTTGGTCTTGAGAATGGCCCAGTTGGCCTTGAGGTAGCCCCCGTCCTTGGTTCCGTCCGAAAAGCCCAACATAATGGTTTGCTTATTGCCCCTCTTTTCGAGGTGTTCCCTATAGGCCGGCAGGTCGAACAGTGCCCGCATGGTTTTTTCGGCCCCCTCCATACCAGTCATGGTCTCAAAGAGCGGAATAATGTCGAAGGTGATATCGCGATCGCCCCAACCGCACCACCTGAAGAGCCCGTATACGAAAAGTACCGAGAAAATATCCTCGGAGTTACTGATAATGTAACGGTTACACCCTTCTTCGCCATTGGTGGCCTGAATGGTCTTCAGTTGGGCAATGTTCTCTATGGTGTCCTTGACCAGGGCATCGGAATAATCGTCGGGATTCAAGGTCAGGTCTTTATGGATCAAAAGATCGATCAGTTCCCCTTCGGAAAGCTCCTCTATCGCCTCTTTGATAAGTCCGTTTTTCCTTAGGGCCGACTCTACGACCAATTTGTGTTTTCTGTGATCTTGCCGAATATCCAAGGTCGCAAAGTGGGTCTTGAATATCTTCACCTTGTCGAGGAAGAAATCAAGTTCCTTCAGGTAAATGCCATGGTAC
Source organism: Pseudozobellia thermophila (assembly GCF_900141855.1). Taxonomy (GTDB): domain Bacteria; phylum Bacteroidota; class Bacteroidia; order Flavobacteriales; family Flavobacteriaceae; genus Pseudozobellia; species Pseudozobellia thermophila. The sequence continues at coordinate 226,182 of NZ_FQYU01000005.1, read as the reverse complement.
TTGGTGATCAAAAGTTCCCTGATTTCCAACAAGGGCTGTAGGATGTCTTCGTAGCCTATGGTCTTTTGGGTATCGAACATGGCCGTATAGAGGTTGTTCCTCAACTTTCCGATAGGCTCTTGCACCCCCTTGAAGGTCAATTTCTTTTGAATTCGCTTCAGGTCGTTGTAATAACACTTCATCAGCGTTATACGAAGCTCGTCGGCCACATCCTTGGTAATGGGAGCCGTTACGTAGGGGTTACCGTCCCTGTCGCCACCGGGCCAGAAGCCGAGCTTCATGATATTGTAATTGTTGAAATCGTTATTTCTGATATTGGCCTTGATATAGGCATAGAGTTCCCCGATGGCATCGTAGTAGGTATGCCGCAGGATGTAAATGATATTTTTGGCCTCGTCCAAGGGGGTAGGCTTCTTCGAGTTCAAGAGCGATGTGAGCCCCAACTGCTGTAAGACGACGTCTATATCGTCTATACGGTCTTCCAAGATCAATGAGCGCAGTTCTTGGATGATGTCGAGTACGGCCGGGGTATAAAACTGGGTAGGATGCGCCGTGAGCACAATACGGGCACTGAAGGTCGAGAGCTTTTTCGATACCTTGTCCCAACTCTTGCTCTTGTCGACAAGTTCAAAATAGTCTTTGATGGTCAAAGACCTTCGGTGGGCCTGTAGCTTGGGAAAAGCTGCATCTTCAACACTGTCGTAGAGCACTACCTGACGTTCGACGTACTGGATAATGCGGAACATAAAATCGATACGTTCCTTTTCGGAATCTATTTTGACATAGTTCTGAAAAAAGGCATCCAAAATTTCCTGTGGGTTCTGCCCCGAGGCCAGGCCTTTTTGGCATTGATCCAATAAGAGCGGGATAAGGATACCCACATTCTCGATATGCCGGTAGGGGAGGTTTAAGAACAGGCTGTTGTATACATTGAATTTATTATTGACCGATTTTTTGAACTCCTTCAGTTTTTCGTCTTGTTGTTGCATATACTTTTATGTAATAATGGTGTTAATGGTCCTAAACTAACTGTAAACACGATTCCGGCCCGTAAAGATCGGCATTCTGCGACGATTGCCAATCCTAGAATCTATCTTATAACAAAAATACCCACCTACACTACAAAAACAACAGTGTTGACAACAATAATTTCAGCAATGTAAAACGGATAGGTACTTTTACCATGTAATAATCAAGGAAGTAAATTTTTTCATTTTCATATAGTGTTCTCGTAAAAGAGCCTTATCGCAACCGATAGGGCTCTTTTTAGTTAGGGCCCGGAGCCTTCGTTTCCCTAGGAAGAAAAAACACCCTGTACTGCATCACCCTAAAATCCAGTGTATTAAAATCGGAATTGGCGGCTTTCATTTTCTTATAGGAAGGCAGGCTCCCTACGGCCCTGTTCGCTGCCCCCGAGGGAGCCGTCAATGACACCGTGCGTATGGCCCGCTTGGTTTGGGGCAATTTGAAACGGTAGATTCGGGGCACCTCATCCGAAACCGTTTCCAACTTGATGCCCCTCGGCCGAATCAGTTTCCTAAAAAAGTATTCGGGGCCGTTTTTACTGTTACCGCCCATAAAAAGCACGGTTTTCAAGTTTTGATAACGCTCCAAGTAGTGTACCAGGTCGCGTAAGCGAACGTTTACCATCCCCAGATCGGAGGCATCGACCTTAAGGCGCTCGGCGCTTTCGACAATATCGCAGACCCCGATCTTATTCGCCACCAAAAAGTTCTTGCGCTGTTCGACGGCATAGGGGCTGTTCTCGTACACCAGGCCCAAATCGAAAATACGGTCTAAAATGGGCCAGAGCATGCCGTTTCTACTGCCATAGCAAAAATCGACGTCATCGGGTTTCAGTTCCCCGGTCGTGAACCTGGGCGGCGGTAGGGTTCCCACAATCAGCTTTTCGGCCTCTTCGAAGACAAAGGGCTCATAGGGATGTTTGTGCAGAAACATCGGGACGTACTATTTAAGGGTCAGCACCAGGTCTTCGGAATTCACCAGCGAACCGCCCTGCAACTGAATTTTGGCAACCGTACCTTCTTCGGTGGCCGTAACCGTGGTTTCCATTTTCATCGCCTCGATAACGAACAAGGGCTGGTTTCTTTTTACCTCCTGCCCCGTTTTCACCACCACGTTCGAAAGCAAACCTTGCAAGGGGGCCCCTATCTGTTTCGGATCGTTCGGGTCGGCCTTTACATTTTCCTTCTTTTCGACCTTTATCGACCTATCTTTGATCATCACGTTTCTCAACTGCCCGTTGATCTTAAAAAAGATGCTGACGTTGCCTGCCTCATCGGGTTCCCCCTTCAGCATCAGCGAAATCAAAACGTTCTTGCCGCCTTCGAGCTCTACCATAATCTCTTCGCCCACATCCATGCCGTAAAAGAAGTTTTTGGTAGGTATGTTCACCACATTGCCATACTTGACATGGTTGTTGTAGGCGTCGATAAACACCTTCGGATACAATTTATAGGAAAGAAAGTCGGTAATCTCCAGTTTTCTGCCCATACCCTTTTTGAACTTTCTTTTGAATGATTTGAACTCCTTGTCGAAATCAACGGGTTCTAGATGGGCGTTGGGCCTATTGGTGTACGGCTTTTCGTCCTTTAGGACGATCTTTTGCAGTTTCTTTGGAAATCCGCCGACCGGTTGCCCCAGGTCGCCCCGAAAAAAACTTTTTACCGATTCGGGAAAGGAAATATCATCGCCCCTTTCCATCACATCCGCCACACTGAGGTTGTTACTGATCATGTACTGGGCCATATCGCCCACCACTTTCGAACTCGGGGTCACCTTGATAATATCGCCGAACATTTGGTTGACCTCGGCGTACATTTTGGTCACCTCGGTAAACTTGTCCTCAAGCCCCAAGGCAATGGCCTGTCCTTTTAGATTGGAATACTGCCCTCCGGGAATCTCATGGCGGTACACATCGCCCGTACCCGATTTGAGTCCCGATTCGAAGGTGTAATAGTAATTACGGACGGTTTCCCAATAATTGGAATACTCGGCCAACTTATCGGCATCCATCGGATTTTCGCGCTCGTGAAAACGGAGCATCTCCAACACCGAATTGAAATTGGGCTGAGAGGTGAGTCCCGAAAGTCCGCCCAAGGCCACATCGACCACGTCGACACCGGCTTCCACCGCCTTGAGATAGGTAGCCGTTTGAACCGACGAGGTATCGTGTGTGTGCAGGTGGATGGGAATGTTTATTTCGGATTTCAAGGCCTGGATCAGCTCAAAGGCCGCATTCGGCTTTAAGAGTCCCGCCATATCCTTGACCCCAAGAATGTGGGCCCCGGCATTTTCAATGTCCTTGGCCAGTTGGACGTAGTATTTGAGGTCGTATTTTGTTTTGGAGGGATCTAAGATATCGCCGGTGTAGCAGATGGAACCCTCGGCCAAGCCTCCCGTTCGCTTACGCACGTATTCGATACAGGGTGCGAGGGATTTCATCCAGTTGAGCGAATCGAAAATCCGGAAGACATCCACGCCCGTATTCCACGATTCCTCTACAAATTTTTCGATCAGGTTATCGGGATAGGCCGTATACCCCACCCCGTTGGATCCGCGAATAAGCATCTGCAGCAACACGTTGGGCATGGCCTTTCGCAAGAGGGCCAGGCGCTCCCACGGATTTTCGTGCAAAAACCTCAGGCAAACGTCAAAAGTGGCCCCTCCCCAGACTTCCATGGAAAATATTTCGGGATGGTTCTTGGCATAGCCTTCGGCCACCTTCATCATATCTACCGTACGCATGCGGGTGGCCAACAAACTCTGGTGGGCATCGCGCATGGTGGTATCGGTAAAATGCACTTTCTTTTCCGCCTTGAGCCACTGGGCAAATTGCTCAGGGCCCATTTCGGTCAACCGATCTTTGGTTCCCTTCGGATAGCCATCGGTTTTTGAAAACGACGGAACTTTGGGCTTTGTAAATTTTCGTTCGGGGTCGTAATTTTTTACATCGGGATTGCCGTTCACAATGGTCTCCCCCAAAAAGGTAATGAGCTTGTTGGCCCGGTTTCTGGGTTCGGTAAACTCGAAAAGCTTGGGTTCGTTCTTAATGAAATTTACCGTTACCTTTCCCTCCCTAAAGGTCTCGTGCTTCAAGATGTTGTCCAAAAAGGCCATATTGGTATTGACCCCGCGAATTCGGAACTCGGCCAGGGCACGCCGCATTTTTCTACAACAACCATCGAGGGTACGGCTACGCGCCGAAACCTTGACCAGCATCGAATCGAAGAAGGGCGAGATGACCACCCCTTGATAAAGGCTTCCCGCATCCAACCGGATACCGAAACCCGAGGCGCTTCTGTAGGTGGTAACCACCCCGTAATCGGGTTTAAAGTCGTTCGAGGGGTCTTCGGTAGTGATCCTGCACTGCAGGGCGACGCCGGTTACCTGAACCGATTCTTGGCTCGGTATTTTTATTTGGGTATCCGACAGTTTATATCCTCCGGCAATAAAAAGCTGGGCTTTTACCAGGTCGATATTGGTGATCATTTCGGTAACCGTATGCTCGACCTGGATGCGGGGGTTTACCTCGATAAAATAAATGCTTCCGTCATCATCGACCAAAAATTCCACCGTACCGATGTTGTTGTAGCCTACCGCCTTGCAGATATCGATGGCGTATTTGTAGAGACTGTCCTTGGTCTCTTGCGGCAGTCCTATCGACGGGGCAAACTCGATAACTTTCTGGTACCTTCGCTGCACCGAGCAATCGCGTTCGTACAGGTGTACAATGTTCCCATGGGTATCGGCCACGATCTGTATCTCGATATGCTTGGGGTTTTCCACAAACTTTTCGAGGAAGACCGTATCGTCGCCAAAGGCGTTGAGCGACTCCCTTTTGGCTTCGGGAAATCCCTTTTCCAGCTCTTCCTGGGTTCGGATCACGCGCATTCCACGCCCGCCGCCGCCGGAGGCCGCCTTTAACATCAAGGGGTAGCCAATCCGCTTGGCTTCGGCTATGGCCGTCTTTACGTCCTTTAGGTCCTTATCGCTGCTCTGGATTATGGGAATGTTGTTGGCAACGGCCACCTCCTTCGCGGTAATCTTGTCGCCCAAGGCCTTTAGGACGGAAACTTTGGGCCCTACGAATACAATTCCGTTGTCGGCACACTTTTGGGCGAAATCGGCATTTTCGGAAAGAAAGCCATAGCCCGGATGGATGGCGTCGACGTTGTTCTCCTTGGCCACCTGTATAATGGCATCGATATCCAGATACGGTTTTAGGGGTTCGTTGTCTTCCCCGATCTGGTACGATTCGTCCGCCTTGTAGCGGTGCAGGGAATACCGGTCTTCGTACGTATAGATACCAACGGTACGCACACCGATTTCAACACAGGCCCTAAAGATGCGTATAGCAATCTCTCCCCTGTTCGCTACTAAAACCTTTTTTATTTCCATATGGTGTGCCGTTTTAATTCGTACCTAAAAACCCATTCGAACAAACTTAACTTTTTTGGCCTTGTATAACAATACGATGGCCTCATAAATTACAAGAATTTTGTGATGTTTTTACGGTCAAAAAAAGTGGTTTTTAGACACTTATTTTGAATTTATAGGCCCAAACCCTTATTTTTAGGGAAAGAAACAACATATGGGAAAAGGAGATATCAAATCGAGAAGAGGTAAGATCGCCAATCGTTCTTATGGGGCCAGACGACCCCGAAAAATTAAGAGACGTCCCACCGTGGAGGAAAAGATCGACCTCAAGAAAAAGAAGTAGGCTATCGGATAAAGACCGGTTCATTTTCCTTTAGGGAATGTGCCTCACTAAATCGGTACCCGTCGTAATCAAATCCCTTAATATCGTCCAAGGACTGTGCATTGGTATTGACGATATACCGCACCATGGCCCCTCTTGCTTTTTTGGCAAAGAAGCTGATGATCTTTAGCTTATCGTTTTTCCAATCCTTAAAAACGGGGGCAATTACGGGAACCTTGAGTTTTTGCACATCAACGGCGTTAAAATATTCGTTACTGGCCAGGTTGACAAAAAGTTCGCCCTCTTCCAGTTCGGCATTTAGGGCCTCGGTAATGGTGTTTTTCCAAAATTCATATAGATTGTTCTTTCGGCCAACCTTGAGTTTGGTGCCCATTTCAAGTCGATAGGCCTGCATAAGGTCGAGCGGGCGCAGTATGCCGTAGAGGCCCGACAGTATTCGCAAGGTCTCTTGGAGCTGCCCTATTTGGGATGCATCCAAGGTAAAGGCGTCAAGGCCCTGATAGACATCGCCGCTAAACGTAAAAATGGCCGGTCTTGCGTTTTCGGGGGTAAACGGAATTTCAAACTTTTGGTTGCGTTCCCAGTTCAACTGGGCCAAATTATCGGAAATACCCATAAGCTCCTTCAATGCCTTCGGCTTTTTCTTGGCAAGGACCCGGTTCAATTGGAGCGCTTCCTGCAGAAATACAGGCTGAGTGGTCTCAACTTGGGGATATTCACTTTTAAAATCGAGCGACTTTGCTGGAGAAACAACTATTTTCATTGGGCAACGTATTGTTTGATGGTGTAAAAATAACGATGATCAAACAGATAACCTACCTCTTTTGGCAAGACTTGTCGATACCGTTATCGAGGTAATTTATACTCACTGGCTGTGCTTGGAGTAATGCCTCCACTTGTCGATACAATCGGCCATATCTTGGGGTATATCGCTGTCGAAGCGCATGACCTCGCCCGTTACCGGATGGGTAAAGCCCAAGGTTTTGGCATGCAGGGCCTGTCTGGGCAAGATCTTAAAGGCATTGTCTACGAACTGCTTGTACTTTGTAAAGGTGGTTCCCTTAAGAATTTTGTTTCCGCCGTACCTCTCATCGTTAAACAAGGTATGCCCGATATATTTCATGTGGACCCGGATCTGGTGGGTACGGCCGGTCTCCAACCGACATGAGACCAGGGTGACGTAGCCCAAACGCTCCAACACCTTATAATGGGTAACGGCTTCCTTGCCTTCGTCCCCATCGGGAAAAACCTGCATCTGCAATCGGTTTTTGGGATTACGCGCGATATGCCCCTCAATGGTCCCCTGATCTTCTTCCACATTGCCCCAGACCAAGGCAATGTACTCGCGTTCGGAAGTCTTGTCGAAAAACTGCTTGGCCAAATGGGTCATCGCCGCCTCGGTCTTGGCCACGACCAAGAGGCCCGAAGTATCCTTATCGATGCGGTGTACCAGACCGGGACGTTCGTTGCTGTTTACGGGCAGATCTTTGATATGGTATAGAAGTGCGTTGATAAGGGTACCCGAGTAATTGCCGTGCCCGGGGTGCACCACCATGCCCGCAGGTTTGTTCACCACGAGCAACACGTCGTCTTCGTACACGATATCCAAGGGTATGTCTTCGGGCACCAATAAAAACTCGTGCGGCGGATGCTCGAACATTACCTTTACCTCGTCGCCGGGCTTTACCTTGTAATTCTGTTTTACGATGGCGCCATTGACCCAAATGTGCCCGTTTTTGGCCGCCTGCTGGATTTTGTTGCGCGTAGCGTACTCGATAAAATTCATCAAGAACTTATCTACCCGCAAGGGTTCCTGTCCTTTTGAGGCCACGAAGCTGTGATGCTCAAAAAGTTCGTCATCGCTAAAATCGGGATTCTGTTGTGCTTGCATAGGCTATTCCGAATCGGCTTGAACCCGAGCTTGGTCGGTTATGGTGCCGTTTCCACAGACCAGTTCAATTTTGGAGGTTTTCGGCAATTTGTCGCCGGGCTTTACATATTTGCCCTTGTACTTGATGTGGTACACCATGTCCTTGCCCAGCTCATCGATATAGGTTACCCTTTGCACATCGAGCCCAACGGCCCGCAACATCGACGTGGCGTTACGCTGGGTAACCTGGATTATCTTTGGTATGCTTACCTTCTTATAGCCTGAAGGGTTGACCGTAAAATAAATCTTGCGGTTTTGTTTGACCTTATTGCCCGCAGGTGGGTTTTGATCGATGATCGAAAACCTCGGATAATCGGGATTGTAGTTCGCCGAGTCCAAGACCTCGTAACGCAGGCCGGCCTCCTCTACCGATTTTCTCATCTCGGGAACCGACATTTTTGAAAAATCGGGTACGATTACAAATTCACCGTGGTTGGTGGTACTATCCAACCACCTTAGGGTCAAGAAAACCAAAAGTATCGACACCAGAACGGCCAAACCCAACTGGATCAGAAACACCCTGCTTCTTAAAAAATTGAAAAAATTACGCATAAGGCAAGTTTAAACGCGACAAATATAAGTAATGAAGTCGTTTCATGCTTTGTTTGTCCCCAACTTAAATAATTAACGACAAAGTCTAAACGGATACCCGCTTTTCAATTAAACGAAAAAAAGACTTCCTTATTCTTACTTTAACCCTAATTACACCGAAAAAATTAAAACTTATTTTTTTACTACACTATCAAAAAAAACATAAAAAATCTGGTACTTTTTCTTTTCTTTGAAAATGCCAAGCAAATAATTTAGCAGAATGAAAAAACATATTGCCATTATCATGGGCGGTTATTCCAGTGAAGTTGAAATCTCGTTAAAGAGTGGCAACGTAGTTTACGATTCGCTCGACAAAGACAAATACGATTGCTACCGCATTCATATCTTAAGGGAGAAATGGGTTTATGTAGACGATAACCGGAAGGAACACCCCATCGACAAAGGTGATTTTTCGATCGATATCGATGGCCAAAAAATAAACTTTGACTGCGTGTTCAACGCCATTCACGGTACACCGGGCGAAGACGGACTGATGCAGGCCTATTTCGAATTGTTGAACATACCCCAGACCTCGTGCGATTACTACCAGTCTGCCCTGACCTTCAACAAACGCGATTTGCTAAGCACCTTAAGGCCCTATGGCATCAAATCGGCCACTTCGTTCTACTTGAATCTTGGCGACCCTATCGATGTTCAGGCCATTGTGGACAAAGTCGGCCTACCTTGCTTTGTTAAGGCCAACAAAGCGGGCAGTAGCTTTGGGATATCAAAGGTGTACCAGGCCGAAGATCTCGGGCCCGCAATCCAAAAGGCCTACCAAGAGGACGACGAGGTGATCATCGAGTCGTTTCTCGACGGAACCGAGGTTTCGGTAGGCGTCATCACCTACAAGGGACAAACGAAGGTATTGCCCATTACCGAAATCGTAAGTGAAAACGATTTTTTCGACTATGAGGCAAAATACCAAGGCAAATCAAAGGAAATAACGCCCGCCAGGCTGAGCCCCGAACAAGAACGGAACGTCGTCGAAACGGCCAAACGGGCTTACGAAGTACTAAAAATGAAGGGATATTCGAGAAGCGAGTTCATTTTTATCGGCGATGAACCCTACATGCTCGAAATGAATACCACGCCCGGCCTCACGGCCGAAAGCATACTACCCCAACAGGCCAAAACCGCGGGCATAAGCATGTCGGAGCTGTTTGAAAGCGCCATTGAAGAGGCCCTCAAGAAAAATACCTAACTTTAAAAGCCAAGGGCCCCACGTGGCCTTGCAACCGATCCACCCCCAAAGAGGGGGATTAAACCGAAAACCAAAAACTATGAAACGCGCGATTTTCCCAGGTTCATTCGACCCTTTGACCTTGGGCCATTTTGACATTATCATGAGGGGCATTACCCTGTTCGACGAAATAATCATAGCCATTGGGGTAAACTCGGAAAAAAAATACATGTTCACCCTAGAGCAGCGCATGGAATTTATAAGCAAGGCCTTCTTGAACGAGCCCAAAATAAAGGTCCGTACCTACGAAGGCCTCACGGTTGATTTTTGTAAGAAAATGGAGGCAAACTTCATCTTGAGGGGACTTCGGAACCCGGCCGATTTTGAGTTCGAAAAGGCCATAGCCCATACCAACCGAAAACTTTCCGAAATAGAGACCGTATTTTTGCTCACATCATCAGGAAAATCTTACATAAGCTCTTCCATCGTTAGGGATGTTATACGAAATGGAGGCGATTATACGGGTTTGGTTCCCGAAACGGTTCGCGTTCCATAACTGTATTTTTCACTATATACGCAAATTTTAGCGTTTCTTTGGCAGCTCATTTTCCATAATTTTTCTTTCTTGCCCACCAACTCAAAAAACAAAAGGGCCTTTGTAGGAAATAACTTTCTAGAGGTTGTAAAAATATTAAACCACTTGATTCGTTAACCAAACAACGGCTTTCATGGTATTCACAACAAACCTTTAGATATATTCTTTAGTCGCTCTACTTTAGTACGAAATTTCGCTATTATGCCGAAAGGACCACAAATAGACAAACATAGTCACCATATTAAACAATTGCCATCGGCAACGGCTTTTGTGAATACGGAACTCAAGGTTGTCTATGCGTCCGATGTGTGGCTAAAGTTCTTCGACCTGCACCCCGACGATGTTTTCGGCAAGCGAATCGACTACCTTTTCTCAAGTTCAAAAAACAAGATCGTCAACACCCTTATCGACATTCTATCCGAAAAGACCGACAAGTCTTTCGAGGAATGCACCTATGACCCGACGAGTTGTAAATGGTTGGAATGGAGCTGCAACCCTTGGTTCGATAACGAAGGAAAGTCAATAGGCCTCATCATCACTGTCAACGACATAACCCAGCAAAAGCTTAACGAGACCAACCTCAAACGACTTAGGTCAAAGCTCGACATCATTTCGGAAATAGGTAAGATCGGAAGCTGGGATTACAATATCCTCCAAGATTCGTTGGTATGGTGCAATGTTACCAGAAAAATCCACGAGGTACCCGAAAATTTTGTACCGACCATAGAAGATGCCATCGGTTTTTACAAAGAAGGGTATAGCAAAAACCTAATTTCCATGGCGTTGCACGAGGCCATGACCAACGGTACGTCATGGAGTGAAAAATTGGTGATTATCACGGCCAAGGGGAATGAAATATGGGTACAGTCGAACGGTACCCCGACCTATGAAGACGGTAAACTAGTGGCCCTAAGGGGTACTTTTCAAAATATCAACGACAAAGTGCTCTCCGAGGCCAAGACCAAGGCCAACGAAAAGTTGCTCCACACCTTAATAGACCACCTCCCCCTTAACATTTACATCAAAGACAGGGAATCGCGTAAAATTCTGGTCAACAAGGCCGAATGCAAATATTTGGGCATTCCCGACCCTAGCGACATCCTTGGCAAAACCAACTTCGACCTTTACGATTCCGATATAGCCAAGGAGTTGAACAAGGAAGACCAAAAAGTAATGGATACCCTTGAACCCATCCTTAACAAGCAGAGCAACATAAGGGACAAAAAAGGGAAGATAACCAACTTCTTGGTCTCGAAAATACCGCTGATCGATGAAAATGGCCAGGCAGCGGGCATCGTCGGAATAAGTCACGATATTACCGACCTTAAGCAAAAGGAGGAAAAACTCCGCGATTTGGTAGACGTGGCTTCCTTACAGAACAAAAAACTGGTCAACTTTGCGCATATCATTTCGCACAACCTGCGTTCGCATACCGCCAACTTCTCGATGTTGTTGGAATTTTTGGTCGACGAAAAGGATGAAAAGGAAAAAAAGAACATCATACGAATGCTTACCACTGCCTCCAACAATTTAATGGAGACCTTGGAAAACCTCAATGAGGTAGTGGCACTGAACACCAATGCCGGACTGGAGAGAAAACCCATCAAACTGAGCGACAAGATCAATGTGGTCACACAAAACCTTACCGCCTTTATCCATAAAAACAAGGCTACCGTTATCAACGAAGTAGACGAAGAACTGAAGATCAATGTCGTACCCACCTACATCGAAAGCATCTTGATCAACTTTATTACCAATGCCATAAAGTACAAAGATCCCAAAAGGGATCCCATAGTCAAATTGAGCACCGCCCAAGAAAAGGGGAAGACCATTCTTTCCGTCGAAGACAACGGACTGGGCATAGACCTGAAAAAATACGGGGACAAACTTTTCGGTATGTACAAAACCTTTCACCACCACAAGGATAGCCGGGGAATCGGGTTGTACATAACCAAAAACCAAATAGAAGCAATGAAGGGGCAAATAACCGTTAGCAGCACGGTCGGCACCGGCACCATATTCAAGATACATTTTAATGACACAATTTGATAGCATCTGTATAATTGACGATGATCCGATTACCGTTTTCGGCGTGCGAAAAATGCTAAGTCTGGTGATTTCCTGTGAAAACATCACTTCCTATTCCAATGGAAAACAAGCCATTGAGGGCATTAAAAGCCATTTGGGGGAGGGAGGCCAGTTGCCCGATGTCATTTTCCTCGACATCAACATGCCCATCATGGACGGGTGGCAATTTCTCGAAGAGTTTATAACCATAGCATCACCAAAAAAGGTTCGAATAAACATCATTACTTCGTCGATAGACTGCCGCGACAAAGAGAAATGGGAACACTATCAAATGTTGACCGACCACCACATCGCCTACAACCAAAAACCCCTTTTTAAGGAAGAGATTGCCAAGATTACCAAAAAAGCGTAACCCCCTCCACACCCTCCTTCCACATCGAAGGCCCATGGGGCCGTAAACGGTACGGAAATACAATTTTCTTCAGCTTTGAATGCCTTTTTGCGTAATTTTGCGATATGGGAAAAAAGCGCTACGTTCAAAACCTGAAGCCCTTGTTTCTTTTGGCATGCACCTTCATACTCCTATCCTGCGAAACCGAGGAAGAGGACAAGGGCACCAACTATCCGACACATTTCGAAATAAGCAATGGCGAGGAGACGGCAACCTACCTTCAAACCATTGACTTTTATATTCGACTGGCCAAGGAATTTCCGGAAATCAACATGCAGACCCTTGGCTCGACCGATAGCGGTTATCCGTTACATATTGTCACCTATAACCCCGATGGGGATTTCAATTTCCAGAAAATCGGCGACAAGAAGACCATTATACTGATCAACAACGGTATCCATCCGGGCGAAAGCGATGGCATCGATGCCACCATGATGCTGTACCGCGACCTTGCCACGGGCCAACTGCCGGCACCCGAAAATACGATCATCGTTACCATCCCCATATACAATATCGGCGGGGCGCTCAACCGCAACGGCAATACCCGGGTCAACCAGAACGGTCCGCGCTCATACGGCTTTAGGGGAAATGCCCTCAACTACGACCTCAACCGCGATTTTATAAAGGCCGACTCCAAAAACGCCCGTACCTTCTATCAAATATTCCACATGGTACAGCCCGATATTTTTATCGATAACCACGTAAGCAATGGGGCCGATTATCAATATACCCTCACCCACCTCTTTACCCAGCACAACAAATTGGGCGGGGAACTGGGCGACTACCTGCACCACGGGATGATGCCTTCTTTGGAAGAAAAACTAAGGGAAAACCATTGGGAAATTACCCCTTACGTAAACGTTTTCAATACGGTACCTGAAAATGGTTTTTCGCAATTTATGGACTACCCCCGCTATTCTACCGGATACACGGCCCTGTGGAACACCTTGGGCCTTATGGTCGAGACCCATATGCTAAAACCCTACAAAAAAAGGGTGGAGGGCACTTACCTGTTGATGAAGACAATGATGGACATCGCCGAAAGGGACAAGGACAAAATAAAACGCCTGCGTGCCGAGGCCCAGCACAGCTACAAGGATTGGAAATACTACCCCACCCAATGGGCCGTTGACACGACCCGTTCGACCACATTGAACTTTAAGGGGTATGAAGCCGATACCCTAACGAGTAGGGTAACGGGATTACCACGACTGAAATACGACCGAAACCGACCTTTTACCAAAGAGGTCACCTATCAAAATTATTACAAGGCTACGGATTCGGTTTCGATCCCCAAGGCCTATATTCTCAAAAAGGGTTGGTCGCGCGTCAAGGCGCTTTTAGACCTGAACCACATCGATTACGAAACATTTTTGAAAGACACCCTGGTCACGGTCGAAACCTATAGGATCAAAAACTACGCGACATCGCGGAAACCCTATGAAGGCCATTACCCGCATAGCGATACCGAGGTGCAGGCAAGTACCCAAAAAGTGATGTTACAGCAAGGGGACCTGTACATTCCCACCGACCAAAAAGGCATCAGGTATATTTTGGAAACCTTGGAGCCCCAGGCGCACGACTCGTTTTTCAATTGGAACTTTTTCGACCCGATCTTGCAACGAAAAGAAGGGTTTTCTCCCTATGTCTTTGAAGATATAGCCTTTAAACTATTACAGGAAAACCAAGCTCTCAGGGACAGTTTCGAGACCAAGCGGGAGAATGAGCCCGAGTTTGCCTCCAATTGGTACGCACAACTCGATTGGATCTACAAGAGATCGGAATACTACGAAGACGCCCATATGCTTTACCCCGTGTATCGCGTGCCACGGGACAGCGTGTACACCGACTAATTCCAATCGCCGAACAACAGTTTTATATTGGGATAGGAATTTTGAAGCGCCTTTTGTATCTTTTGCGGACCCTTCCATCGGACCTTCATTATGCCCTCCTTCTTTTCAGGTTTTAACTTGCCGGTATAATCGGTCTTCATGGCGTACCAGTGAACCTCTTTGAGCGTGTTCTTTCCATTGTTCCCGAAAACATGGTAGGTCGTGCGTAAAAAATTCTCTATCCTTAGGTTTTTTACCCCGGTCTCCTCCATCACTTCACGTATGGCGCAATCCTCGATCGATTCGCCTTTGTCGAGCTTTCCCTTGGGCAGATCCCATTTGTCGTTGCGGTATATAAAGAGCACCTCCCCCACTTCATTGGTCACCACACCCCCTGCGGCCACCACAAGCGGGATCTCTTTGGTAAATTTCTTTAAGATTTCCTCGTGATTGGGATGGTATATATAGGCTGCGGGAAGTTTTTTTTTCTTCAAGGACTTGATAGCCTCCTTGATGGAATTTTCGTTCAAGGGAAAATAATCGCCATTGGCGGTTTCCGAAATCTTATTTGTCAAGATCAAGGGCAATTCGTTCACAAAAACTTTATACATTTGCGTCATGGTTTTAGACAAAAACACCGCCAAAAAAACAGCTGAGCTTCTGTTGCAAATTAATGCAATAAAGTTGAAACCCGAAAATCCATTTACCTGGGCTTCGGGGTGGAGATCGCCTATCTATTGCGACAATAGGATCCTCCTTTCGTATCCGCAAATTCGCAACTACGTTCGCGAAGAAATGGCCAAGCAGGTCGAGGCCCTGTACGGCAAACCTGACATAATCGCCGGTGTGGCCACGGGAGCTATCGGTATCGGGGCCTTGGTTGCCGATTTTTTGGGCCTGCCCTTCATCTATGTCAGGCCCGAGCCCAAAAAGCACGGGAGGCAAAACCAGATCGAGGGCAAGCTTGAGCCCCACCAGACCGTGGTGGTCATCGAAGACCTTATAAGTACCGGAAAAAGTAGCCTCAATGCCGTGGACGCATTGGTGGAGGCCGGTGCCAAGGTAAAAGGCATGGTGGCCATATTCACCTATGGCTTTCAAATCGCCGACCAAAATTTCGAATCGAGGCAAATGGCACTTCATACGCTTAGCGATTACGAGCACCTCATACAACAGGCCTCGGAAACCCATTTCGTAAAAGAAGATCAGTTAAACACACTTAGGGAATGGCGCATAAACCCATCGAAGTGGCAACCGACAAATCAATAACATGCATATAGAAACTCCCAATACCGTTATCCCAAAAGGCGATAAAGAGGTTTTTGAATTTTTAACGGACCTTAAAAACTTTGAAAAATTGATGCCCGACAACATCGACAAGTTCGAGGTAATCAATGACGACCGCTTTCTTTTCGCCTTAAAGGGCATGCCTGAAATAGTGCTGCAAAGAAAGGAACAGACCCCGTATAGCCAAATCGTGCTCGGGGCCGCCAGCGACAAGCTCCCGTTTACCCTGAGCGCCCGGATAGATTCGATTTCGGAAAATTCAAGCGAGGTAGCCCTTAGTTTTGAGGGCGAATTCAACGCCATGATGGCCATGATGGTAAAAAAACCCATTACCAATTTTATGACGACGCTTTCCGACAACCTATCCAAAATCTGAGCAAGCGCCACAAATCAATAAAGCAACCTTAGCTCCTTCAGGTCGAATTCGCGCATTACCCGGTCTTCGAGCTCCAGCACCAATTTTCCGTCGGGCGAAACCCTACGGATAAAGCCCATGAACAGTTGCCCCGAGGGATCCTCGAAAGTCGATGGCTTGTCCTTTCTAAAAAGGGCGCTTTCATAAGTAGCCCAGAGCTGTGCGCCCCCTTTGCTTTCGAGTTCCGCGAAGACCTCTTGCAGGCTATGCACTATTTGCCGCAGAACCTTATCCAAATTAAAAGCGCGGTCGAACAACAAATTGAGCGAGGTTACGTTTTGCAAGGAATGGAAGTCGGTCTGGTTGACGTTCAGGCCAATTCCCAAGATGGCCGAGCTGATAAGGTTTCCTTTTAGCTGGTTTTCAATAAGGATACCGCAAACTTTCGAAGTACCTGACAGAATGTCGTTAGGCCATTTTATTTTTAAATTTGGTACCCGAATGGCTTTTAGGTAATTGTATAGGGCCAAGGCCACACAGACATTCAAGGTGTAACTTTCGGCGACAGGCAGGCTCAAATCCGTCTTTAAAACACTGAAGGTTAGGTTTTTGCCTTTTTCAGACGTCCATTTCGCCCCCATTTGCCCCTTACCTTTCGACTGGTACCCGGCCCAAATGGTCGTAAAATCGCTTAAGCCACCTAAAGCCATTAGGTCTTTTAAATAATCGTTGGTCGAGTGCGTGGCATCAAGTTTGATTAAATGCATAAGCCGAGGTTTCAAGAGATATTACGTCTATTGTGAAAAAACTGAGGCTAAAAGAACAAAAAAATAATAACTTTGTAGAAACTAAAATTTTTGAATGCAAGAAAGCAAAGCCAGTGCAGATGAATTAATTGCATTGATCTTACAAGGGATTGAGGAAGTTAAGGGACAAGATATCAACTTGCTCGACCTCAGGGATATTGAAAATACCGTTTGTGACTACTTTATAATATGTAATGGTACTTCGAATACACATGTTAATGCAATAGTAGGCTCGATCCGAAAAACCGTAAGCAAAGCTATCAAGGACAAGCCTTGGCATGTTGAGGGAGAAGACAATGCCGAGTGGATTTTGATGGACTATGTCAATGTAGTCGTACATGTTTTTCAAAAACATATTCGGGAGTTTTACGATATTGAAGGACTTTGGGGTGACGCAAAGGTAACCTCGGTCGAAAGTAGTTTAAACCAGTAAAGAAATAGAATGGCGAAAGATAATAATGTAAACCCTAAGAAACCCAAGTTCAGCTCGTGGTGGATCTACGGATTGATTGCGGTACTGTTAATAGGTTTTCAATTTTTGGGCAGTGGCAATTTTGCCAGTACCCGAAAAACCACAACATCCGAACTACAAGAATATTTGAGAAACGGTGATGTCAAAGAGATCATGATCATCACCAATACCCGGCAGGCCAAGGTATTCCTTACCGATGAGGCCCTCGCCAAGGATGTTCACAAAGATGTGGCCGAAAAGCCCTTCCTTCCTTCGGCAGGTGCCGTACCCCAGTATGTACTTGATTATGGCGACCTTCAGAATTTCGAGAACGAGATCAAGAACATAAAGAAGGAAAATAACCTCGATACCATTGTCGACTATGATACCGACAACAACTATCTGATGGATCTTCTATTGGGCATACTGCCCTTTGTATTGATCATCGGTATATGGATCTACCTGATGCGAAGAATGTCAGGTGGCGGTGGCGGTGGAGCCGGCGGCCAAATTTTCAACATTGGCAAATCGAAGGCCAAGCTCTTTGACGAAAAGACCGATACCCGCACCTCCTTTAAAGACGTTGCCGGCCTTGAAGGGGCAAAGGAAGAGGTCGAGGAAATCGTGGAGTTCTTAAAGAACCCTGACAAGTACACCTCATTAGGGGGCAAAATACCTAAAGGAGCCCTATTGGTAGGCCCTCCGGGAACAGGTAAGACCCTATTGGCCAAGGCCGTCGCAGGGGAGGCCAAGGTACCTTTCTTCTCCCTCTCGGGCTCCGACTTCGTCGAGATGTTCGTAGGGGTGGGCGCATCGCGTGTACGCGACTTGTTCAAACAGGCCAAGGATAAATCACCTGCCATTATCTTTATCGATGAAATCGATGCCATCGGTAGGGCAAGGGGAAAAAACAACTTTACCGGCAGTAACGATGAAAGGGAAAACACCTTGAACCAACTACTGACCGAAATGGACGGTTTCGGCACCAATACCAATGTAATTGTACTGGCGGCCACCAACCGCGCCGATGTCTTGGACAAGGCCCTGATGCGCGCCGGCCGTTTCGACAGACAGATTTATGTAGACCTCCCCGATATAAGGGAAAGAAGGGAAATATTCGAAGTTCACCTAAGGCCCATTAAAACGGCCGAAGCCCTGGACCTCGAGTTCTTGGCCAGACAGACCCCCGGATTCTCAGGGGCCGATATTGCCAACGTTTGTAACGAGGCGGCACTGATCGCCGCCCGTAAAGAACGAAAAGCGGTAACCAAACAAGACTTTTTGGATGCCGTGGACAGGATCGTAGGCGGACTCGAGAAAAAGAACAAGATCATTACCCCTGGCGAAAAGAAGACCATTGCCTACCATGAAGCGGGCCATGCCACTACAAGCTGGATGCTGGAACACGCGGCCCCCTTGGTAAAGGTGACCATTGTTCCCCGTGGACAATCATTGGGTGCGGCATGGTACCTGCCCGAAGAGCGCTTGATCGTCCGTCCCGAACAGATGCTCGACGAAATGTGCGCCACTATGGGCGGTCGTGCGGCAGAAAAGGTTATTTTCAATAAAATTTCGACCGGGGCATTGAGCGATTTGGAAAAGGTGACCAAGCAGGCCCGGGCCATGGTAACCATTTACGGACTCAACGAAAAAATAGGAAACCTTACCTATTACGATTCATCCGGTCAAGATTCCTATGGCTTCTCCAAACCCTATAGCGAGGAAACCGCCAAAACCATCGACGAAGAGATCTCAAAGATCATCGAAGCCCAGTACCAAAGGGCCATAAAGGTACTGACCGAAAATAAGGACAAACTGACCATCTTGGCCGAAAGGCTCCTTGAGAAAGAGGTCATCTTTAAGGAAGATCTCGAGAAAATTTTCGGAAAACGACCTTTCGACAAGGACTTTGAAGAAAAAGGCCAGGAAAGCTTAAACGATACAAAGGCCGACGACCCCGAGGTGGCCGGAACATTGGCGGAAGAAGGCGAAGAAAATAAATAAAATAATTTAACGTTCTCCTTATTTTAGGAAGGCCGTATACAGACTGAGTTTTTAGAAGAGTACATGGGGTTATTTGACAAATTATTCGGAGGGGGCAACAAGAAAAAGGTTTCTAAGGAAACTGTAGAGACCAGAGGCGCCCACATGCCCGACCTTAACATTCCCGTTGATGAAAAATTTACCATCCACTTCAAAAAGAACGGTGGAAAATTTCTCTATTGCGACTCTTTTGCCGAAATCAGCCAAGCCTTAAGGAACATTATCAACGAGAACAGTTGGCAAGACCACCCGTTCTTCGTGCTCGACCCTGAACTGAAGGCGAAGTTTTCCAAGGAAAAGGTAAAATTTACCGACCGCAGTTCGGAAAGCGATGTATTCTTTACGGCCTGTGAGCACTTAATAGCCCAAAATGGCTCCATATTGGTGTGTTCGCAGCAGTTGATGGAAAAGAAACTCAACGAACTGCCTTATAACGTCATTGTCTTCGCCACTACCAGCCAATTGGTAGAATCGATCGGAGAAGGTTTGAAGACCATCAAAAAGAAGTACGGCCGAAGTATTCCGGCCAATATTACAACACTTAAGCATTTTCAGGCTAACGAAGGTAATTCGGCCGATTTTCTCACCTACGGGAGTAGTTCCAAAAATCTGTATCTTTTACTTTTGGAAGACCTGTAGACTATGAAGGAAATACTTAGGCGCTCACTGACAGGGGCCGTATATATCATCTTGCTGCTTTCCGTTGTGTTTCTAAGCTCGGACGCCTTCGATTTTTTGTTTATGGTATTTGGACTGGCCTGTCTCAATGAATTCAAAAAACTGGTCGGGCTACGTGGTTTGCATATCTATTTCGCCTACCTCGTCCTTTGGTGGGCCTACATCTATTTTGTTACCGAAATATGGACGGTCTACGCCCTTCTATTCTGTACCCTTGCCACCAATTTTGCCTTGCTGTTCTACCTTTTCTCAAAAAAGGAAAAACTTTTCAACACCGTTCAGAAATTTATCATCGGCCTTTTTTACATTGGCGGGGGCTTTATTTTCCTAACAATGATCCCCTACACCAATAATGACTTTGTCAAGTTCCTTATTATAGGTATTTTTATCCTGATTTGGGTGAACGATTCTTTTGCATATATCACCGGTCGCGCCTTGGGAAAACACAAGTTGTTCAGTAGGGTTTCCCCCAAAAAAACGGTCGAAGGGGCCGTGGGAGGCTTAATTTTTGCCGTAGGAACGGCTTATTTTCTCGGTAGGTACGAACCGATAGTTACACCTGTACAATGGGTAATTATAGCGGTGGTAATCGTCGTAGCGGGAAGTCTGGGTGACCTAGTGGAATCAAAATTAAAACGGGCCGCGGGAGTGAAGGACAGTGGAGCCCTGCTACCGGGACACGGAGGTATGTTGGACCGGCTCGACAGTTTGGTTTTCGCAGCTCCTTTCGCCTTTTTAACATTAAAAATTATTGCCTATGTTTCATAGAGAGGGTCAAAAAATAATATTGGCCACCTTTTTTATTGTTTGCGCGGTTATTCTGTTATCGCAATTCTATGTAAACATACCGTGGTTGCGTTGGGCACTTCAAATTCTGGCCCTCGTGTTTCTGGTTCTTATTCTGCAGTTCTTTCGCAACCCAAGCCGAAGGCCCAATAAAAACTTCGATGAAATTTTGGCCCCGGTCGACGGCAAGGTCGTAGTCATAGAGGAAGTGGAGGAAACCGAGTACTTTAAGGACAAAAGGCGGCAAGTGTCCATATTCATGTCCCCTATCAACGTCCATGTAACACGGTATCCGGCCAGCGGAAGTGTAACGTATTCCAAGTACCACCCCGGAAAATATTTGGTAGCCTGGCACCCTAAATCGAGTACCGAGAACGAACGTACCACCGTGGTGATCAAAACCCCGAAATTCGGCGAAATACTTTACAGGCAAATTGCCGGCGCCATGGCCCGGCGTATCGTAAATTACGCAGAGGTAGGCGAGAGCGTTCAGCAGGGAGAAGACGCGGGATTTATAAAATTTGGTTCGCGGGTAGATGTATTCTTACCTTTGGACTGTGCCGTAACCGTAAAGTTGAACCAAAAGGTAGTGGGTGCAAAGACATGTATTGCCGCCGTAGTAAAAAAAGATGAAGAAGGAGAAATTACATACTGATTTCGAAGAAGTCGTTGAATACATCAACAACTACACCGACCCATTGCCCGCCGATCTTCTATTGAAGCTCTACGCCTATTACAAGATTGCCAACAAGAACTATCGCAGCCCCGACAGCAGCGTGCCCTTGATCAATGCCTTTAAGGCAAACGCCCTTATACAGGCCAAGAACATGAGCCGTGAAGATGCCATGAAGGCCTATATAAAACTTGTAAAAAAGGAGGTGATGAAATAACACCCCCTGCCCCCGTCCCTTTACTCATAAAGATCTTCCAAATCGGCCTTGCAAAGCCCATATACAAAAGCTCCCATTTTTTGGGTCACATCCGCATAAAAACGTTGCCCTTTTTCCTTGGTCGCCTTCGTGGGGTCGCCCACGCCGGTATCTTGCGAAATCTGCGACCACTTCCGCTCTGCCCAGGCCCATCCTTCCGAAAAGGCCTTTATCCTGTACTTTTTTGTCGCCCCGCTCCCCCACTCTTCCCTGGGCAGCACCAGATCGGGCCTGAGATAAAGCATTAGACTCGTTTCCATTTCATCGGCATGGTCTCCGGGCTCCTCAAAGTAGAGGTCCTTGTCCAGAACCTCCGGAAAAAAACAAAAACTGATAAACATTTTAGGAAATTTTAAGCCCAACTCGCGCACCAAGGGCTTAAAATTATTTCCCCCGTGCCCATTGAAAATAAGCAGCTTGTATAGGCCTTGCCTATTCAAGACCTCTACAATGTCGGTAAGTATGGCCAGCTGTGTGCTGGGGTTCAGGTTGATGTCGAGATAAATGTCCGATTGCCCCGTATTGGTCCCAAAGGGAATCGTGGGAAGCACAATGGGCCTACCGCCCTGCTCCCAGGCCCATTTGGCACTTTCTGCGGCCAAAAAATCGGCTTGAATGTTATCGGTGGCATAGGGCAGGTGATAATTGTGTGCCTCCGTGGCGCCCCACGGCAGCACGGCCATATCAAAACGGGCATCCTTTAGGGCCTTCCAATTGGTTTCGGCAAGTATATAGGGTCTCATTCCATGGGTTTATACAACAAACTTAATAAAGCCGATTGTATAAATACCATACCCCCTTCCAAAAATATGCGAATACTTCCCAAGAACTGGGGAGCCGGGTTTCAGTGGGACAATATTTTCTTTGGGCCCGTCCCCTTCTCAAAGTAAGTAAAATAGATCCCGGAGAGTATGGTAATCAAGAAATATAGGATCACCGCCCAGGCCGCCCCTTCAAAATATCGATTTATACCGAACCAATCGCCCGTAAGCACCACTAGGGTTATACCACATACACCTCTTACCACCTCGACCCAAACAGCATACCCCTTTCGATCCATCAAGGCCGTATAACCAAAAATACCGATAAAGACAAAGACACCGAAAAGCAATAAACCATCAACCCCGATACTACTGTAATTGTAAAACATAAACCATAATAAGAGCAGCGTGGCCGTTAACTGAAAAACCACATATACATTTAGTCCCGGCGATGAAGGCGTGGTGTATTTCTCAAAACCATAAACATCTTCGATACCCTTGACCGGATATTTCCCCTTTACATCCGCTGGCCTCCACCCCGTGGGCATGAACCAAATTCGCAACTTGTCCCAATAGCTTTCCGTTCGCCATGCATCTTGGATCATTTGCCACAAATGTTGGAAATTTATCAGAATCGGATTCCAGGTGCGGGCGGGTTTTAAGACCCCGTATTGAGGCGGTACCCCATCGAGTTCTTCTTGAAAAGTACCGAACCAGCGGTCCCAAATGCACAAGATTTGCCCCAGGTTCTTATCTATGTATTCCGGATTTATGGCATGGTGTACCCGATGTTGGGAAGGAGTCACCAGCACATATTCGAGCCACCCCATCTTTCCGATGTGTTGGGTGTGGTACCAGAACTGGGCAAATAGATGGACAGGGGCCAATACCGCGACAACTTCGTTCGGAACGCCCAAGAGTGCGGCGGGCAAGAGAAACAACGGGAAATAGCCCAACAAATTGGAAATGGGCTGTCGCAGGGCACAGGCCAAGTTAAATTCCTCGCTGCTATGGTGAATGACGTGCTGGTTCCAGAAAAAATTTACCTTATGGCTCAAACGGTGGTTCCAATAACCGGCGAAATCGATGACCAAAAAGGCGAGCAACCAAACCAACCAAGTGGCTTTGATCTCCATAAGGGCCAAATGCTCCAAGAGAAAGGGGTAAGAGACCAGCACAAACCCCAGGCCCAAGGTATCCTTTACAATATTGGTGAATCCGGAGCTTATGCTCGAAACCGAATCCAGTATCCTATGCTTTTGGTCCTTCACAAAGTATCCGTAGCCGATCTCGACCAGCAACAGTACCACAAAAAACGGAATCGCGTACAATAAGGCCTGTGCGTATGTTTCCAAAATAGCGACGATTAAATTTGATTGTCCATACTACCCTTGCCCCAAAAAGTATCTTATCAGTTAAAGGGCCCGATCATAATATGCGCCCTAAAGGTTCCGGGATCCATAAGCCAAGGCATTCCCTTTTCGTGGGGCTTGGCCGGAAGACCGGTCGATTCCAGGGTAGCGAAAGGGGTATAGATAACATAACGGTATTGGCCGTCGGCCAGTTCGCCCGTTTTCTTGTCGTAGCCCGCTTCGCTACCGTAATACACGTACATCATGCTGGGCACATTGGGCATCTGCCATTTGCCTGCGGCCACCTCGGCACCTTGAATTTCCCTTTTCTCCTTGGTATTCTTTCCTTCGGCCGTCAGTTCCCTGCCTCTCTTCATAAAGGGCTCCAAAGCCCTTGAATAGCACGCCACGCTTATACCCTCCTTTGCTGGGTCGTCGCCGATACAGACCAGGTTGTTGCTGCCTTCGCGGAGTACCGTTAAATTGCCGTCGCCGTCATAACCATAGACCATGGCCTCGTCCCGTTCTTCCTCGGGTACCGGCAAAGTGGCGGTCTTTATCTGGATTTCTTCGGGAAGGATTTCCGGTCTTCCTTCCTGTGAACTCGCCCAAGCCGTAGCAGAAAGGGCCAACAACAATACGATATGTTTCATAAGAATCTGATTTACATAAATATAAATAGGAAAACCGGTTTTTAAAAACAACAAGGAAGATTTCTACGGCATTGGCCCCAAAAAGTACCCTCGTCCCGATAAAGCGAAACGGCCGGGCATCCAAGAAGAGGAATACCCGGCCGATTTATGGTTGGACCTGAAAGTCTAGCCCAAGCTCGCCAAACTTTTTTCCAAGGTCTCTATTTTTGCCTCGGCGTCGGCCTGTTTTTTCCTTTCGTTGGCAATCACCTTCTCGGGCGCATTGTTCACGAAGCGCTCGTTGGAGAGTTTTTTGAGTACGGACTGCAAAAAGCCTTTGGTATACTTCAGTTCTTCCTGAAGTTTCTTGATCTCGGCCTCCACATCGATCGCGCCGCCCATAGGAACAAAGTATTCGTTGCTCTTTACCCTAAAGGACAGGGCCCCGTCGACAGGTGCATCCACATAGTCGATTTCTGAAAGATGGGTCAGTTTTTTGATTACGACATCCCAGTCGGAAGCTATCTTTTCCTCGTTCAGTACCGACAGTTGAAGCGCCTCCTTCATCGGGATGTTTTTTTCCTTCCTGATATTCCGTACCCCGGAAACGACTTCCGAAGCAAAGTCAAAAGCGCGAATCAAATCTTCGTCCACCTCCTGGGCAACGGGCCAACTCGACACCACCAGGGCATCTTCGGGCGAACGCTCCGTTATGTGCTGCCAAACTTCTTCGGTAAGAAAGGGCATAAACGGATGCAACAGCTTCAGGTTTTTCTCGAACAGATCGATTACGCTATCGTAGGTGGCCCTATCGATAGGTTTTTGGTATTCGGGCTTGATGATCTCGAGCAACCATGAACTGTAATCGTCCCAAACCAGTTTATAAATGGCCATAAGGGCATCGGAGATCCGGTACTTGCTAAAATGGTCCTCTATCTCGGTTAACGTTCGGTTGAACTTGGCGGAATACCATTCGATTCCCAGTTTCGAGGCCTCGGGCTGGGGCAGGTCTTTTACCTCCCATCCTTTCAGCAACCTGAATCCGTTCCAGATCTTATTGGCGAAATTTTTGCCCTGTTGGCAGAGGTCTTCGTCGAACATCAGATCGTTTCCGGCAGCCGAACTCAACAAAAGGCCCACGCGCACCCCGTCGGCGCCGTAGGTCTCTATCAGTTTTAGGGCATCGGGGGAGTTCCCCAACGATTTCGACATTTTTCTACGTTGCTTATCCCTAACCAAACCGGTGAAATAAACGTTTTTGAAAGGGCGTTCGTTGCGGTATTCATAGCCCGATATGATCATTCGCGCCACCCAGAAGAAAATGATGTCGGGCCCCGTTACCAGGTCACTGGTGGGGTAATAATAATTGATCTCCTCGTTGTCGGGCTCCAAAATACCGTTAAACACACTTATAGGCCATAGCCATGAAGAGAACCAGGTATCCAAGGCATCTTCATCTTGGCGCAGGTCTTCAAGTGCCAATTGGCCGTTCCCCGATTTCTCGCGGGCAAGTTTCAGTGCTTCATCGGCCGTTTCCGCGACCACAAAATCGTCTTGCCCATCACCGAAATAGTAGGCCGGTATTTGCTGGCCCCACCACAGTTGCCGCGAAATGTTCCAATCCCTGATGTTTTCCATCCAATGACGGTAGGTATTCTCGAATTTTTTCGGAAAAAACCGTACTTCACCGGTTTCGAGGACTGCCTTTAGGGCGGGTTTGACAAGTTCGTCCATTTTGAGGAACCACTGTTCGCTAAGCCTGGGTTCGATAACGGCCTTCGTACGTTCGGAAGTACCTACCTTGTTTACGTAGTTCTCCTTTTTGACCAAAAACCCCTTTTCTTCCAATTCTTTTGAGATCTCCTTTCTGACGACGAAACGGTCTTTGCCCTCGTAGTGCAGTCCAAAGGAATTTAAAGTGGCATCGGCATTGAAAATATCGATGGTATCGAGGTTGTGCTTTTCACCAAGGGCCTTGTCGTTTATATCGTGGGCCGGGGTTATTTTTAGACACCCCGTTCCGAATTCGACATCAACGTATTCGTCTTCAATGATCGGTATAACGCGGTTGCAGATAGGTACGATGGCCTTTTTGCCCCTTAAATGCCTATAGCGTTCGTCGTTGGGGTTGATACAGATAGCCGTATCGCCCAAAATGGTTTCGGGGCGTGTAGTGGCAATGGTCACCCGCTCGTCCGAACCTTCGATGGGGTACGAGAGGTAGTACAACAGCCCCTGCCTCTCTTCGTATACCACTTCTTCGTCCGACAAGGTAGTGAGGGCCTCGGGGTCCCAATTGACCATTCTGTACCCCCGGTAGATCAAGCCCTTGTTGTACAGGTCGACGAAGACCTTTATGACCGATTTGTACATATCGTCGTCCATGGTGAACTTGGTCCTGCCCCAATCGCAGGAGCACCCCAATTTCTTTAATTGCTCCAAGATTACCCCGCCGTACTCGTTGGTCCAGTCCCAAGCGTGCTTCAGGAACTCCTCGCGGCTCAGGTCGCTTTTTTCTATACCGTTTTCCTTAAGTTTGGCCACCACTTTTGCCTCCGTGGCTATCGAAGCATGGTCCATTCCGGGTACCCAGCAAGCGTTCTTGCCCATCAAACGGGCGCGGCGTATCAATACATCCTGCAGGGTATTGTTCAACATATGCCCCATGTGCAGTACACCGGTAACGTTCGGCGGGGGAATTACAATGGTATAGGGCTCCCTTTCATCAGGTCGCGACGAAAAATAATCGTGCTTTAGCCAGTAATCATACCAATGGTTCTCCGCCTTTCGCGAGTCGTATTTTGAAGGGATATCCATAGTTTGGAACAGTTTTTGTTTTAACGGTGTCGGTCTATCAATCAAAGACCCGAACAAAGAAGTTTCGTGGTTAACAAATTTTGGCAAAATTGCCACTTTTTAAATACGAAACAAAAATAAGTAACGTTAACAGATAACAAAAGAATTTTGGAGGTGTATCTGAAAAGATTTACTTTTGAGATTCCCTAAACTTAAAAACATGAAAAAAATAGTACTTGTATTATTTGTGGGCCTCATGGGCTTGACCCTTCAAGCACAGGAAAAGGCCGCCAAAATTGAATTTAAGACCGAAACCGTTGATTACGGTGAAATCGAGAAGGGTTCCGATGGTGTACGGGTATTCGAGTTTACAAATACCGGCGAGGCACCTTTGATCATAAGCAAGGTTAGCTCAAGCTGTGGCTGCACCATACCCAAAAAACCCGAAGAACCTATCATGCCGGGCAAGACAGGTCAGATTCAGGTAAAATACGACACCAACAGGGTGGGTCCGATACGAAAGGCCATTACCGTTATTTCGAATGCGGATACACCTACCAAGGTTTTAAAAATAAAAGGTGAGGTAAAAGCGGCCGAAGGAAGGTAGCTTACTTCACAGACACCATATACCAAGAGACCCCGATACCTAAATCGGGGTCTTTTTATTTTAACATGCTTTTGAGCACAAAGGTGAAGAGCAGGTCTGAATTATAGCGCCCCACCCTGAGCTTTATGCGCTTGCCCTCCTTTTCGTTGAGCATTTGGATCACTTCCTGAAGTTTGTACCGATGCACTTTTTTACCGTTTACGGCCAATATGATATCGCCCTCCCGTAACCCGGCCTCATGGGCGGGACTACCGGCACGTATGCCCGAGATCACGATTTCGGGAACCAGGCTAAGACGCGTCCGGTTCTCGAACATAAGCTGCACATTGCCGAAGCTCTTTTTGGGATCGTTCACCACCCCCCTCGAATCGGCAATACTTTCGGCAATATAGCGCATACCGTTGTGCCGAAGGTTCAATCCGCTCAGGTTGTAATGGAAGGGCTTGTTAAAATTGAGGTTCTTTTGCAGGGTAATCTTATGCCGCCCGTAGTCGAAGATGACGTTGAAACGCTTGAGCACCTCTCCGCCAATGCTGCCGTTACGGGAACCAAAATTTCGTATAAAGCCGAAAGACTCCCTATCGGGGAAAGCGGCCTTGGCCTCCTCAAACGCAAAACCACCGATCTTAAAACCACTTACCTTGGTGCGTTTGCCATAAATATCGCCATTGAGCCCTTTTCCCAAGAACACTTCATAGTGCGAATCGGGAACCTTTATCCTATCGTCTTCAAACAACCAAAGGGCATCGCTACTCCCGGTATCGACCAACAACCTGACCGGCAGCTCTTCCTTCCCGTCCAAATTAAGCCCCCCGTCCACATAGGCCTTTTTGTTCCGAATGGCCAGGGGCAGGGTTTCCGCTCTTGCCCCAACACGGTACCTATAGCTTTCGGGATCGTGGAATATAATTTTTTTTCTTGCGTAATTGACCTCTACCACAAAATCGCGGAAAAGGTCGTAGCCCATAATTCCGTGAATGGGAACGCCCAAGGAAGGCGAGAGGTTAATGCTCTTGTCCATTACCACGAACAGCTTCTGTTCGGTGTTCTCGATATTCCTTATACGAAAGGTATTGCCCGCTGAGCTCAGGGCCTTGATCGGCTGCCCCTTGCCCAATCCGCGGATCGTGATCTCGGAAACATTGTTTATTTGAAGGGAATCCTTATCGGAGATATTGAAAAGAATGGGGCTGCCCACCCCAGAATCGAGAAGAAAGTACAGTTCCGTACCGTTGACCTCGACGGGAACGACCATTAGGTTGTTGATCAATTCAAATTTAAGCTTTTGGACCTTGCGCCCTCCTTTTATGGCAAAGCCTTGTGCAGCGCAAAGAAACGGCACCAAAACAAAAAGAATGACGATATGATGGATTTTTCGATCCATACCTCATCAAGTTAACAATTTACCCTCCTTTAAGTTACGATTTATCCAAATAACTACCACAAAAATTAACAAAACGCCTAGAAATTAAATGTAGGTCGGGAAACTAGTTTTATCGAATAGGTTTTAGCATTTTTGTGCTAAAATTTGAATTTATGCCATCAGTGTCCGAAAAAGGGCGGTCAATGCCTGCATCGCCGATCAGAAAACTTGTCCCGTTTGCCGAAGAAGCCAAGAGAAAGGGAAAGAAGGTCATTCACCTGAACATTGGTCAGCCCGACATCAAAACCCCAAAGGTCGCCCTGGATGCGGTGAAGAACAACGACCTGGAAGTATTGGAATACTCCCGTACCGAGGGCTCCGACACCTACAGGAAAAAGCTATCGGGTTATTACGCCAAAAACGACATCCATATCGATGCGGCCGATATTATCGTTACCACAGGGGGCTCCGAAGCCTTGAGCTTTGCCATGGGCAGCATAGCCGACCACGGCGACGAGATCATCATACCCGAACCCTTTTACGCCAATTACAATGGCTTTGCAACGGCCGTCGGGGTGAACGTGGTACCGGTTACATCGCATATCGACAACAATTTTGCCCTGCCCCCCATCGAGGAGTTCGAAAAGCTGATCACCCCAAAAACGAAGGCCATTCTTATCTGCAACCCCGGCAACCCAACGGGATACCTATACACCGAGGAAGAAATAAAAAAGTTGGCCGCCATGGCCAAAAAGCACGATCTCTTTCTGGTGGCCGATGAGGTCTACAGGGAATTCACCTATGACGGGTGCGAGCACCATTCCATTTTACGGGAGGAAGGCCTAGAGGCGCATGCGATCATGATCGACTCCGTATCCAAACGGTACAGCATGTGCGGTGCGCGTATCGGATGCCTGGTGACCCGGAACAAGGAAGTGATCCAAACGGCCTTAAAATTCGCACAGGCCCGCCTATCGCCCCCTACCTATGCCCAGATTGCGAGCGAGGCCGCCCTCGACACCCCACAGCAGTATTTCGACGAGGTGAAAAAGGAATACGTGGGCCGAAGAGACCTGCTAATAGCGGAACTTGAAAAAATAGACGGTGTTAAAATAGGCAGGCCCCAAGGTGCCTTTTACTGTATCGTCGAATTGCCCATAGAAGACGCCGACCATTTTGCCCAATGGCTCCTCAAAGAATACAGCCTTGACGGCGAGACCGTAATGGTCGCCCCTGCAGGAGGCTTTTATGCCAGCCCCGGCCTGGGCAAAAACCAGATACGGATCGCATATGTACTCGAAAAAGAAAGCCTTAAAAGAGCGGTAAAAATACTAAAGGAGGCCTTAAAGAGTTATAAAGGTTGATGGAAGTACAAGAAGACATATCCCTACAACCTTATAATACCTTCGGCATTGAGGCCAAGGCCCGGTATTTCTGTGAAATCAAAAGTATAGACGACCTCCGGACCGCCTTGCGACTCGACCTACACCCCAGAAAATTTGTGATCAGTGGGGGCAGCAACATGCTTATCACCCAAGACATCGACGCCCTGGTGCTGTACATGAACATAAAGGGTATCGAAGTGATGGCGGAAGACGAGGCCCAGGTGACCCTAAAAATAATGGCCGGTGAAAATTGGCACCAAATGGTACTTTGGACCCTGGACCAGGGATACGGCGGCCTGGAGAACATGTCGCTGATTCCGGGCAATACGGGCACGGCCCCCATTCAAAATATCGGGGCCTACGGGGTCGAGCTAAAGGACAGCTTCGTAAGTTGCGAAGCCATGGATGTCGGCAACCAAGAGCTAAAGACCTTTTCAAAGGAAGCCTGTCGCTTCGGTTACCGCGATTCCTATTTCAAGAACCAAGGAAAGGGAAAGTACATCATTACCTCGGTTACCTTGCAACTTACAAAGAAAGACCACAAAAAGAACACCTCTTATGGCGCCATCGAGGCCAAACTCAGGGAACTGGGGGTAAGCGATCCCACGATAAAGGATATTTCAAGGGCAGTTATAGCCATTCGCCGCGAAAAACTACCCGATCCGTCCGAATTGGGAAATAGCGGCAGTTTTTTCAAAAACCCGATCATCGATGCCGGGAAGTTCAAACAATTCGCCAAAGACCATCCCAAGGCCCCTTTTTACAAAATTTCGGACGATGCCTACAAAATTCCGGCAGGTTGGCTGATCGAACAATGCGGATTCAAGGGCAAACGCTACGGGGATGCCGGAATCCATAAAAACCAGGCCCTGGTACTTGTCAATTACGGCAAAGCGAGCGGAAACGAAATTCTCGAACTGGCCAAAACGATCATGGAAAAAGTAAGACAATCCTTTGATATTCAGATCGTACCGGAGGTAAACATAATAAAATAACCCCCAGTGAAAATCACCAGGGGTTATACCAAACCAAACTAACCAAAAATAAAATGCGCAGTTACCAAGTGCACATTTTTACATTAAAATTTTTACAAAACGCCTATATAACAATCAATTTTATAAATTAGCGTTTTTACATATACGGTCTAAATTACCCAAATGGATGCCCCTATATCAATTTTTTTTTGAGACCTGCTAAAATATATGAGCACCTTATTAGAGAAACACATTGTTGAACTGCTACAAGAGCGTAATGAAAAAGCCATTTCCCTCTTGTACGAACACTATGCAGATACCCTCTTAGGAGTGGCCAACAAAGTGGTGCGTGACGAAGAGCTTGCCCAAGACGTTCTACAGGAAAGCTTTGTCAAGATCTGGAAAAAATCGGACTCATACGATGCCTCGAAGGCCAAACTTTTCACTTGGTTGTTTCGTATAACCAGAAACACCGCGATCGATAAACTTAGAAGCGTAAGTACGAAAACCGACAAAGAAATCCAAATAGATGTTTCAGACGTATATAATTTAGGCGTCGATACCACCAGACCAGAGTTTATGGACGTCCGTGAAAATCTAGACAAGATAGAACCGAAGTACCAGATTGTATTGGATGCCCTCTTTTTTCAGGGGATGACCCAACAGGAGGCAAGCGATGAACTGGATATTCCCTTGGGTACGATAAAGTCGCGATTAAAAATCGGACTTAGGGAACTCAGAAAGATATATGGCCCAGCCCTACTTATGGTTTTATCGATCAACTTGATACCTTAAACATCATGAAAGAAAAAATAAAAGACTTTTTAGATTCAGACGTACTGGAAAAGTACCTGATCGGCACC
Source organism: Pseudozobellia thermophila (assembly GCF_900141855.1). GTDB lineage: Bacteria > Bacteroidota > Bacteroidia > Flavobacteriales > Flavobacteriaceae > Pseudozobellia > Pseudozobellia thermophila. The sequence continues at coordinate 193,761 of NZ_FQYU01000005.1, read as the reverse complement.
TGTACCGAAGAAGAGGCCCTACAGGCCGAGCGCTACATAGCGATGTATCCCGAAGTTCGCGATACCTATAACGAGTTGCAGGAAAACCTTGAGGCCTACGCCAAAATGTACGCGATAAAGGCCCCCGATGAGCTAAAGGAAAAAATCATCACCCGTATCGGCAAGGAACACGTAGGCCGCAAAAAGTATTACAGGTTGGCGATCGCCGCCAGTATCGCCGTCCTGGTTTCCTGGGGCGCCAATTTCTTTTATTGGGACCAGAACCAAAACCTACAGGAAGAAAACGCCATGGTCAACAGTAAAATCGACAATTTGGAGGAGACCATGCGCGAACAACTGGAGGATGTGCGCAACCAATTCATCGTCCTTCAAAGTCCCCAGACGAAAAAGGTCACCGTAAAGGGGAACAAGAAAGCCAAGGAACTAAAGGCCGTTGCCTATATCAACCCGGTAAAAAAGCTGTCGTACATCAACGTGAGCAAACTGCCCAACCTTCCTGAAGACCAATGTTATCAAATGTGGGCCGAAGTAAACGGAAAGATGGTCAATTTAGGGATCATCCACGAGGCCGACAGCCAAGAGAAGCTCTTGGCCCTGCCTTATGCCGACAAGGCGGTAAGCTATATAACCATTGAGCCCAAAGGAGGCAACAAGACGCCAACGGTCGAAAACATCGTAGCGAATATCGCATACTAAAGTTCTCTTAAAACAGCATTTATATCCAGGCCCCGTAACTTTTGTTTCGGGGCTTATTTTGTATCTTTGTACCAAATATTCGAATTATGAAATTGGTTTTACTGACCGTAGGCCTGTTGGCCTTGGCTTTCGCCGGGATAGCCATTAAGATATGGTCGAAAAAAGATGGCAAGTTTGCCGGTACCTGTGCGAGCCAGAGCCCCTTTCTCAACAAAGACGGGCAAGCCTGTAGCATGTGCGGGAAATTGCCGGACGAACAAGATTGTAGAAACGAATCAAGGTCGGAACTGCAGACCCCTTAACCCCTAAACCTCCCCCTGCCTTGGCATCAGCCGACGATACCCAAGCCACAATAAAAAAAGCTCTCGCGGGTAGCCAGATCGCCTATAGTAATTTGTTGGACAAATTCTGGAACGGGGTCTACGGGTTTCAGCTCAAACGCACCGAAAACGAGAACGATGCCGAAGACATTACCATACAGACCTTTTCGAAGGCCTTCGACAAACTCGACACCTACGACCCCAAATACGAGTTCAAGACCTGGCTTATCGCCATTTCGAAGAACATACACGTAGACCTTATCAGAAAAAGAAAAAAAAGCCTTGAAACCGGCGAAAACCAAGAGTCGGTAAAGAAGGTTCTCGACAACGCCCCTTCTGCGGAAGACGTCTTGATCACAGAGCAAAATTTGGCCAATTTGCTTATGCACATCAAAAAATTAAAGCCGCACTACCAAGAAGTGATCAACCTGAGGTACTTCAAGGAATTGAGTTATGCCGATATCGCCGAAGAGCTCAACGAGCCGATCAACAACGTCAAGGTAAAACTTCTCCGGGCAAAAAAACTGCTGGCCCAAGACATCAGGGGCAAAAAAAGGTAGCAAAGCTCCCGGTCCGCAACCAGGCCAAAACAAATGCGCCCCACTGTCAGATTAGGCCAAAACCCTTATTAGTTTCGTATATTTGTATCAAATTATATCGTATGAGCACAGACACCGTAGCTAGTGTAGCACCCCCAAAAGGCAAACCCAAATGGCTTAGGGTCAAGCTGCCTACAGGTAAAAAATATACCCAGTTAAGGGGATTGGTAGACAAATACGACCTACATACCATCTGTACCTCAGGCAGTTGCCCGAACATGGGCGAATGCTGGGGCGAAGGTACCGCCACCTTTATGATATTGGGCAACGTATGCACCCGTTCCTGTGGTTTCTGCGGTGTAAAGACCGGGCGCCCCTCTACGGTTGATTGGGCCGAACCCGAAAAAGTGGCCCGGTCGATCAAGATCATGGGCATAAAACATGCGGTGATCACCTCCGTAGACCGCGATGATCTAAAGGATATGGGATCGATCATCTGGGCGGAAACGGTAAAGGCCATCCGCCGTATGAACCCGAACACGACCTTGGAGACCTTGATTCCCGACTTCCAGGGGATAGAAAGGCACTTGGACCGTATCGTTGCAGTCGCCCCGGAAGTAATTAGCCACAATATGGAAACCGTAAAGAGGCTCACCCGAGAGGTGCGCATTCAGGCCAAATACGACCGAAGTCTTGAAGTACTTGACTACCTCAAACGAAGTGGCGCCAATCGTACCAAATCAGGTATCATGCTGGGCCTTGGCGAGCTTGAGGAAGAAGTTATCGAAACGATGGAGGACCTGAGAAGGGCCAAGGTCGATGTGGTTACCATAGGCCAATACCTACAGCCATCGAAGAAACACTTGCCGGTCAAGGAGTTCATCCGTCCCGAACAATTTAAAAAATACGAGGAAATCGGCCTTAAACTGGGTTTTAGGCATGTTGAGAGCGGGGCATTGGTACGATCGTCGTATAAAGCCCATAAGCACATTGACTAAAAAAATTTCAACCCGAATAGGAGAAACCTTCCTCCCGAAAATCCAATGAAAACGACAAAAATAGGAATCAACGGATTCGGTCGAATAGGTCGCACCCTGTTCCGATTACTCCACGATCAGCCCGAATTGCAGGTCGTGGCCATAAACGACTTGGCCGATGCCAGAACCCTGTCGCACCTGCTGAAATTCGATAGCATCCACGGGATTTTTGACGCCGGCATAGACCACGGTCCCGCCGAAATTATCGTCGATGGGCAAAAAATACGGCTGACCAACCACCATTCCCCGGAAAGCATCGATTGGTCGGCCGACGAAGTTGACATCGTGGTCGAATGTTCGGGCAAGTTCAAGACCCGCGACATTTTGGAACATCACCTCAAAAACGGGGCTAAAAAAGTGATACTTTCCGCACCTCCCGCAGACGACAGCCTTCCCATGGTGGTCTTGGGGGTCAACGACCATACCCTTAAGGCATCCGACGATATTATCTCAAATGCGTCGTGCACCACCAACAACGCGGCGCCCATGATCAAGGTAATCGACGAACTCTGTGGTATCGAACAGGCCTATATCACGACCGTACATTCGTACACCAGCGACCAAAGCCTGCACGATCAACCGCACCACGACCTTAGAAGGGCCCGTGCGGCGGCACAATCGATCATACCCACCACTACGGGAGCGGCAAAGGCCCTCACAAAAATCTTCCCCCACTTGGCCCATGTAATAGGCGGTTGCGGTATTCGCGTACCCGTCCCGAACGGGTCATTGACCGACATCACTTTCAATGTTAGGAAAGAGACCACGATCGATGAAGTTAACACTACTTTTAGAAAATATTCGCTCAATCAATTGAAAAACATAATTTTATACACCGAATATCCCATAGTATCGATCGATATAAGCAATAGTTATTACTCTTGTACGTTTGATTCAGGGATGACGTCCGTAATAGGCAAAATGGTAAAAATAATCGGTTGGTACGATAACGAAACCGGCTATAGTAGTAGAATTGTGGATTTGATCAAATTATTGAGACATAAAAAACACATTTGAAATTCGATTTTAGACATATAGCGGCATATCGATTATTACTGGTAGTTGTGGTTTTCCTCACCTTGCAGAGGAATACCGCCCAGGATGCTGCGTTCCAGGTCCAGGATACGGTCGAGCTTTTGGATCCGAAGACCCATTTCGAAAGGGCCAGGCTCCTGAGCAACCAAAACCATACCGACCTGGCCTTGGAAGAGCTTGAAAAGGCCTCCAAGGCTGCCGAGGCCAACGAAGACGTCAAAGCCCTGATCGACAGCTATCAGGAACACGCCTTGGTCTACCTGAAACTCAACAAGGAAGAGACCACCTATTTTTTCTGGGATAGGGCCAAGGCCCTGCTCAAGGAAATCGAATACCCCTATGGCGATGCCATGCAAAAATATATCGAGGCCATTCTGCTGTTCAGGGACGGAAAGAATTTTCAGGCCATTTTCCTCCTTAACGAGGCCAAGCAACTCAACAACGACCGCAACTTCTTCAATAATGTCCTCTTGGTGGAAGGGAATATTTATATGAACCTCGAAAAATATGAAAGTGCCGCCAAAAACTTTAATTCGCTCATCGTAAATACCGACGTTTACGAAAGCGACTACCTGGCGACCAAGGCATATTTGGGCCTTGCCCGGCTGAATATGGAAACCGGCAAATTGGAGGAAAGTACGAACAATGCCCAGAATGCCCTAAAACTCGCCGAGAAAAATGCCTTCTCCAAGGAAATTTGGGAAGCCAATGAAATGCTTACCAAGGTCTATGAAGAATTGGGGCAATACGACAATTCGTTGGCACACAACAAAAACCTACTCCATATCAGGGACTCCCTCTTCAACATAGCCAAAATGAAGACGGAAACCAAGACCGCCGAAAAAATCCAGTTCGACTTTATGAGCGACGAAATCAGGAGGCAGGAACAAAAAATCGAGGAACTTAACGAATCGAAGAACCAATCCGACATTGCGGCCATACTCACCTCGGCCCTATTGATCATAATTACCTTATTGGCGGTATCGCTGTTCCGAAACAACCAGATCAAGTTAAAGACCAACGACCTTCTACAGACCAAGAACAACGAACTCAAGGCGGCCAGGGACGCTGCCGTAACCGCCATGGAGGCCAAGACCAACTTTTTGTCGACGGTAAGCCACGAACTGCGTACCCCCTTGTACGCGGTGACGGGACTCACCCACCTCTTGCTCGAGGAAAACCCGAGCGAGAACCAGAAGGAACACCTAAAGGCCCTAAAGTTCTCGGGCGACTATCTACTGAACTTCATTAACGACATACTCCAGATCAACAAGATCGATGCCGACAAGCTTGAACCGATGAACGTTGAGTTCAACCTTAAAAAGGTGTTGCAGGAGGTTATCGACTCGCTCCAGCAAAGCGCCCAGGCCAACAACACCGAGATCATCTTGGATTACGACGAGGATATTCCGGCCAACCTGATGAGCGACCCCATGAAATTATCGCAGATATTCATGAACCTGGTGGGCAACGCCCTTAAGTTTACCAAAAACGGGACAGTGACCGTAATCGCGAAACTTTTGGAGCAAAAGGAAGACAACCTAAGGCTCTTCTTTGAGGTCAAAGACAACGGTATCGGCATTTCAAAAGACCAGCAAGAAAATATTTTTGAAGGGTTCGAACAGGGCTCCATTCAAATTAATCGCGAATACGGAGGTACGGGTCTGGGCCTAACCATCGTCAAAAGCCTATTGGGCCTTTTCAACAGCAAGATCCAACTGGAGAGCGAGCTGGGCAAGGGCAGTTCCTTCTTTTTTGAATTGGACGTAAAAGCCAAAGACGCCCTCGTCGACGATGTTTCCTTCGAAATATCGGAAAAAGACTTCGACCTCAAAGGCCTTCATATCCTGATTGTCGAAGACAACAAGATCAATCAGGTGATCACCAAAAAAATGCTTACCAAAAAGGAGATTACCAGCGATATCGCCAACAACGGTGGCGAAGCCATAGACAAGGCCCGCGAAAACAAATACGACGCCATATTAATGGATATCCATATGCCGGGGATCGGGGGCGAGGAAGCGACCATCGAAATTCGCAAATTCGACAAGGTTACCCCCATCGTCGCCCTGACCGCCATCTCATTGGACGACAGTTTGGAAAGTTTTTATGCGGCGGGTTGCAACGATGTAATCACCAAACCCTTTAAGCCGGAAGTCTTTTATAAAAAAATCGGCGAAAATATCTTCGACAACAAAAATTTGAAGAGTTCGGTCACCTGATATCCTTGAGCGCCCGCAACAACCTGCCTTCACTTTGGTCATAAAAAACATGTTTTACGGCAATGCGATAAAGCCCTGGCAGACTGTCCTTTAACCGAACATAGTCTTTTTCGGTGGTCAGCACCACATCCTTCTTTCCAAGCTCGTCCAACTCACCGGTCGAAAAGAAATGATGGTCCTTATACGCCAAGTGCTCAAAGGCCAGTCCTTGTCCCCTGAGGTAGCCTACCAAAGGACTGGGCTCGGCAATACCCGTTACCAAGGTGACCTTCCTGTCCCTGAGGTCGTCAAGGGAGCAGGGGCCGTCGGGCCCCGCGATGGTTTCGTCGTACGACAAAAAGCTGAACAAGACTTCTTGGTGGGCCTTGGGCCCAAGCTTACGGGCAATACGGTCCCGTTCACCTTCACTCAACGAAGATGGGCACTTTGTCACTACGATGATATCGGCCCTATCGGCCTCCTTTCTTGAATCGCGAAGGTTTCCGGTAGGCAGGTAGGTATCATCGACATACAGCTTATCAAAGGCCGTAAGAAGGAGGTAAAAACTGCATTTTACCTTTCTGTGTTGAAAGGCGTCATCGAGCAAGATCAAATCGGGCCCGACCTCCTTTTCCAGGATCGAGATGCCGTTTTGCCGGTCGGCATCCACAGCGACCGTTATATCGCGAAACTTGCTGTACACCTGAAAGGGCTCATCGCCCAGAGTCAGCGCCGTGCCCGTGCCGTCGGCCAGGAGAAAGCCCTTTGATTTTCTTCTGTAGCCCCTGCTCAAAACGGCAATATCGAAGTCGTGCCGTAAATTTGCGATCAAAAATTCGATCATAGGGGTTTTTCCGGTACCCCCCACGCTTAGGTTACCGACACAGACCGTCGGGGTCTTGAATGATCGCGATTTAAGAAAACCGATGTCGTACAAATAATTGCGCAAACGAACGACCAGGCCATAGACCAAGGAAACCGGATAAAGTAATTTTCTGAGTATTTGCATTAAGGCGAAATTATAATATTTTATCTTTAGACAGCATAAAAACCGCTATGACCGTAAAAGAAGTTACCACCATTTTGGAAGAGCTGGCCCCCTTGGGCCATGCCGAGGATTTTGACAATGTCGGACTATTGGTCGGAGATGCCGGTGCCAAGGTAACCGGTATTTTGGTGACCTTGGACACCCTCGAAAACGTAGTGGACGAGGCCATCGCTAACGACTGCAACCTCATCGTCAGTTTTCACCCGATCATTTTCGGGGGACTAAAGAAAATAACGGGCGCTACCTATGTGGAGCGCGTAGTGACCAAGGCCATTCGCCACGGCATTGCCATCTACAGTATGCACACCGCCTTGGACAACGTCCCCGAAGGCGTAAACGGCAAGATTTGCGAGGTATTGGGCCTTACCGATACCCGTATCCTCATCCCCAAGCAAGGGGCGCTCAAAAAACTCGTCACATACGTCCCCCTCGAAAGTGAGAAAGAGCTGAAAACCGCCCTTTTTGCCGCCGGGGCGGGCAGCATTGGCCAGTACAGCGACTGTTCTTTCAGTACCGAAGGAACCGGCAGCTACAAGGCAGGCGCCAAAGCCAACCCCACCAAAGGGGAAATCGGCCGGATACACTACGAGAAAGAGGTGCAGGTAAACGTAGTTTTCCCAAAGGTGCGCGAGGCCAAGGTAGTCAGGGCCCTTCTAGAGGCACACCCCTATGAAGAGGTGGCCTATGAGATATACACCACCAACAATACCGATCGCCATATTGGCATGGGAATGATAGGCAGTCTAAAAGAACCGGCGAACGAGATCGACTTTCTCAAAACGGTCAAAAGGAAGATGAACGCCCCCGTGGTCAGGCATTCGCCCCTACTCGGCAAACCCGTTGAAAAAGTAGCCGTTCTCGGGGGCAGTGGGGCCTTTGCCATAGAAGCGGCCAAAGCCGCCGGGGCCGACGTTTTCATAAGCGCCGACATCAAGTACCACGAATTTTACAAAGCCGAAAACAAGATGCTTATCGCCGATATAGGACACTATGAAACCGAACAGTTTACAAAAAATCTTTTAGTTGACTATCTTACAAAAAAAATTCCTAATTTTGCAATCCGTTTATCGGAAAGCAAAACCAATCCCATCAAGTATTTATAAAAATTTATGGCAAAAAAAGAAGACGCTTCGGTAGAACAAAAACTTAGGGCATTGTACGACCTTCAATTGATCGATTCAAGGGTGGACGAAATACGAAACGTTCGAGGGGAACTGCCACTGGAAGTTGAGGATTTGGAAGATGAGGTTCTTGGACTCAAAACAAGGATCGATAAGTTAAAGACCGATGTGGAGACCATTAATTTTGAAATCGGCGCCAAGAAAAACTTGATCGAAGAGGCCAAGGCCCTGATAAAAAAATACAGTGAGCAGCAAAAGAACGTTCGCAACAGCAGGGAATTCAACTCAATAAGCAAGGAACTTGAGTTTCAGGAACTTGAAATTCAATTGGCCGAAAAGAACATTAAGGAGTTCAAGGCACAGATCGAACAGAAAAAGGTGGTCATTGCCGAAACCAAGGAACGATTGAGCGAGCGTGAAGCGCATTTAAAGCACAAAAAAGGAGAACTTGATGCCATTTTGGCCGAGACGGAAAAGGAAGAACAGGCCTTGTTGGAGCAATCGGAAAAGTACCGAAGTGAGATCGAAGAGCGTTTGGTAAAGGCCTATAGCCGCATCCGTAACAATGTTAAGAACGGTCTTGCCGTCGTACCGATTGAAAGGGGCGCCTCAGGAGGTTCGTTTTTTACCATTCCGCCGCAGGTACAGGTTGAAATAGCCTCGCGAAAGAAAATCATTACCGACGAACACAGCGGTCGAATTTTGGTAGACCCTGTATTAGCGGAAGAAGAACAGGAAAAGATGCAAAAATTGTTTGCCAAGCTATAACAATCTTTCACCCGATAAAAAAAGCCGTTCACTTAATTGAACGGCTTTTTTTATTGATGACGGCATAAACGCTTTGATCCAATAACCGCCCCCAAAACTAAAGGAGCGACAATATTTTACGTTCGACTTCCTCGCTGTCCCATTTCCTTTCGATATCTGGCATTTTCAGTACCTCCCGCATAATTCTCTCCTGGGTATCGCCTGCCGCCAAGGCTTCGGCATAAGGACGATCGGAGAAGGTCACCCTACTGTAGACGGGAATCCATTTTTCGGGATGTTTGGCCGCAAAGCGCTTTTCTATCTTTTTCTGTAGCAAAAAGCGGGGATCTGCGGTCTTGCTGCTCATTTCCACAAAATTGCGGTAGCTCAATTCGGCTATGGCATCGGCATTCGGCTTTCTCTCCTTTTGGTATTCTTGAAAAATACGCTCCCAATCATCCCCATAGGCATGAATCAATTGGTTGAGCACATAGATATCCTCGAAGCCGGCATTCATACCCTGTCCGTAAAAGGGGACCACGGCATGGGCCGAATCGCCAACCAGGGCCACCTTGTTCCAATACGTCCATGGATAGCATTTCATCGTTACCATGGCACTTGTCGGGTTTTTGAAAAAGTCGACCAGAAGGTCGTCGATAACCTGCATTACATTCGGGAAGTAGGTCTCAAAAAAGGCCTTGGCATCGGCTTCGGTCTTCAACCGCTCAAAGGAGACTTCCCCCTCGAAGGGCAGAAAGAGCGTACAGGTGAAACTACCGTCCAAATTGGGCATGGCTATCAGCATAAAATTGCCCCGGGGCCAAATATGGAACGAATGCTTGTCCAGTTTATGGCTGCCGTCGGGGTTCGGGGGAATCGAAAGTTCCTTGTACCCAACATCGATAAAGTCTTGCGAGTAATCAAACCGGCTGCGGCGCTGCATTTTGTGCCTTACCCGCGAAAAGGCACCATCGCAGCCAAAAATAATGTCGTAATCGTACTCCTTCCACTCGCTCTTTTCCGATTGCCCTGTGTACAGTTTGGCTTCGGGCAAGCTGACGTCCCATACCTTTTCCTCAAAGCGAAAGGTAACGCCGGCCCCTTCGGCCAAATCGATCATGCGCTTGTTCAGCACCCCCCGTGAAATCGACCAAATGGCCTCCCCTTCCTTTCCGTACTTCTGAAAATACAAGGGTTTGCCGATTACGTGCATGGCCCGTTTATCCAAGGGGATGGCCAAATTTCGCACCTCATCCTCAATACCCACTTCCCTCAGGGCCTTCCAGCCCCTATTGCTCATGGCCAGATTGATCGACCGCCCCGAGAACGTAATATTCCTGATATCGGGTCTTCGATCAAATACGGTTATGGTGTGTCCTAATTTTTTAAGGTAGATGGCCAATAGGGAACCTACAAGCCCCGAGCCAATAATGGCAATGTTCTTCGGATTTTGAATCATAGATAAGAAATGACGCCCTTACTTTTATAAAAGGCAAAAAATAGTACTCCTGTTAATGGCTCGAAATCTGTATGAACGAGGCACCCGTTTTTTAGGTCTAAAAAAGTCGTGCTTGCTTCAGAAATCAAGCAAATCAAACAAATATAGGACTAAAAACGAATGTTTACGGTAAAATTGGGTGCAATAGCCCGTATTCCCAATCCCCGCCCCTTGGCTCCGGTCCATGGGCCACAAGGGTTCAGGGGCACCTAACCACCTCATTTTTTTTGATTTACAGAACGATACGAAACCATACAGGCGGAAGTGTGCCCCCCCTGTCGCTTTAAGGCAGGAAGCGGGCATGACCTGCCAGTGGATTTAATATTTTTTTAACGCATTCGGTACATCCACTCCCTGCGTCTTAAACGTAAATACCATATAAATATTCCGCGCAAGCGTCTATATATATCCAAAAAAAGTCCTTCATAAATCAGTTTACGAAGGACTTTTTTAATTGGAACGGTATGGACCCTTAGTCCAAGATACCGTCCACAATTCCGTATTCGACCGATTCCTCGGCATTCATCCAATAATCCCTATCGAAATCCTTCAAGACCTTTTCGTAATCCTGACCACAGTTTTCGGCCAAGATGCGTGCGCTCAGCTCCTTGGTCTTGATAATCTCCTTGGCCTGGATCTCGATATTCGACGCCTGCCCACGTGCCCCGCCACTAGGCTGATGGATCATGACCTGGGCATGGGGCTGGATGAACCTTCTACCCTTCTTCCCAACGGAAAGGAGAATAGAGCCCATTGAAGCGGCAAGTCCCGTGCAAATAGTGGATACAGGACTCTTTAAGGATTTTATGGTGTCGTACATGGCGAATCCGGAGGTCACATAACCGCCCGGACTGTTGATGAACAATTGGATCTCTTTGTCGTTTTGCATATCCAAGTACAACAAACGATCGATCACGTGCTTGGCAGAATCATCATCGACCATGCCCCAAAGAAACACTTTTCTTTCCTCCAGTAATTTCTCGTCTATCGCTTCTTGTACTTTTCCTTTTTTAGAACTCATTTTATCTATTTTGATGCGTTCAAAATTAAGCAATTTATTTAAAAGAAAACGGGGTGCTTCAATATGTGACCGCCCCATAAAAAAAAAGCGGCAGGATCGGATAACGGCAAAACCGTCCCGGCTTCGGCCTGTTGTTCGACGAGAATTTGCCCATATTCACTTCCCGTGAACCAAAAGCCATTATCTTTGAAAAAAACCCGTACCATGAAAAAGCCTCTTTACACGCTGATCATTCTTTCCCTTTTTGCCCTTGCCTGCAAGGAAACCAAGAAACCGGAGACGACAGCTCCCGAAGACGAACTCCCCATTCTAGAACAACTCGCCTATGCCAATGGGTATGGAAATTGGAACAAGGTGCAGGAACTCAAGTTCACCTTTAACGTAGATCGCGACACCACCCATTTTGAACGGAGCTGGATATGGAAGCCCAAGTCGAACGAGGTTACGGCCCTAACGGCACAAGACACGATTACCTATAACCGCTCACGTATTACCGACAGCCTGGCGTACAAGGCCGACGGAAACTTTATCAACGACAAGTACTGGTTGTTGGCCCCCATCAATATTCTTTGGGACAAAAACAGTATTTCAACGAAACACAGCGTTGACGTAGAAGCGCCCCTCAGTAAAAAGAACATGCAAAAACTGACCGTAGTCTATAACGCGGAGGGTGGCTACACGCCCGGAGACGCCTACGATTTTTACTTTGAAGATGATTTAAAGGTGCAAGAATGGGTCTTTCGAAGGGCCAACCAAGAGGAACCCTCGATGATCACCACATGGGAAGATTACACCGAGATGGGCGGACTACAACTCGCCCAAATGCACAAAAACAAGGACGGCAGTTTCAAACTCTACTTTACCGGCCTCGAGGCAAGCACCAAAGACTAGGGCCTTAGGCCCCCCGTGCCCTTTCGCTGCAAGGCGATGGTCGACCCCAGTATCAAAAAGGCACAGCACAGCAATACCGAAAAGCAGGTAAACAAGGACGAGGTATCGGCGATAAAGCCCAAAACGGGAGGGGCCACCAAAAAACCCGCATAGCCGGTACCTGCGATAAAGGATACCCCTTGGGCAGATTCTATGCCCTTTACGTTGCCGCCGATGCGGAATACTTCGGGTACGATCACCGAATAGCCCAATCCGCTCAGGGCAAACCCCAATATGGCCAAATACGTTTGGGTCGTCAGTACCAAGACATAGCCCAACATCACGACGATCGAGGCCATGGCCACCATTTTGATCGAGCCTACCTTGGAACTGATCCCGTCGCCGAGAAAGCGCCCTATGGTCATGGTCACCTGAAAACCCAAAAACCCCGCGCCCCATAAAATCTCGGGAGCCAAGCTGATCTCTTTTAGGTAGAGTCCGCTCCAATCGACAATAGCCCCTTCGCTGCCCATGGCCACGAAGGAAATGAGGCCCAGAAAGAGTAAGGGGCCAAACACCTTTAGGCCAAAGCCCCCCTTTTCGGCAGGAGCGGCCACCACATCCTTGTACTGCCCGTGAAATGCCAGGTTCACCCCAAGCACCAGGGCCACCGCTATGGCCATGTGCAAGGGCGGGTTGGCCAAAGGACCGATCAAAAAACTGCCCAAGCCTGCCAAGACGCCCCCCAAACTAAAAAAGCCGTGTGAGGCCGACATAAACTTTTGCCCGTCCTCCTTCTCGATCTCGGTGACCAAGGTATTCATTGAAATGTCGGTAAAACCATTGCAGGCGCCAAAAAGGAACAAAGACCCGGCCAATAGGTAGTAATTGGGAGCCAAAAGGGGCAGCAGGGCCGCAAAACAGCTTAAAACCACGCCCGCCCGGGTGGCCTTCCCTACCCCGATCCGGTTGATAATTCCAGCCGCAAAGGGAAAAACGGTAAAAACCCCCAGGGCCAAAAAAAAGATGGCAATGCCCAATTGCGATTTATCGATACCTAAGTGCTCCTTTACCGTAGGTATGTATATGGCCCAGGTACCAAATAGGATATTGATACTCGCAAAGACCCATGAGGGTCCGAAATATCGGGCATTGGACAGAATAAGCAATAATGATTTCATAGGGCTTCCCTTAACTGACGGACGAATATAATTGAAAAACGCGAAAGCCTCATACAGTATGTAAAGGGAAGCTTATGCAAGTACGGCCCCACCCCATTGTGTTCAGTCCGACCCATAGTATATTAGGATATCCATTTTGAATACCAGAAGGGCGGCAAGCAGCCATACTATTCGAAAAAAAATTACACTCTTAAAAATAAAAACTGCCTAATAAAGTAAGATATTTCATCAAAATGCTGTTCGTTTAAAAAAAAAAGCAATATTTTTAAATCCATGATACTATAATAGGTTCCCCGTCCTACTTCGCAATAATTTGAACAAATACCCTCTTTCCCGGCCTTTATGAAATTGAAATTCACCAATGTTAAACTCATACTATTTTCCCTGATACTATTTCTGGTTACCAATATCCTGATTTGGTCTTCAATTGTGCGTCGCATCGGCACCTTCAATGCCAATATGCATGAACTTGAGGAAGTAAAGGCCCACAATAGGATCAAGGAGGCGGAGAACCAGTTCATAAGCCTCTACGAAATCAGCAAAAAAAACATAGCCGTTATCAGAAAAATGGTCCAGCTCGAAATCGAGAACGGCGACAAACTTGAACTGATCGCCAAAAAACTGGGCAATTTTATAGAACTCGACGGCAATTACTTTCAGGCCCGTATAATCGATTCCAACGGTTATGAGCTTACAAGGGCCCAACTGATAGGCAATTCCACTTATATTTCAGACCCCGGTAAGTTGCAGTACAAAGGTGACCGATACTATTTCAAGGAAGCCTTAAATATCGACAAAGGCCAAATATACGTATCCCAACTCGACCTGAACATTGAAAACGGCAAAGTAGAGGTCCCCTATCGGCCCACCGTCCGTTTTTTCAGCCCGCTCTATGTTCAGGACAAAAAAATTGGCATAATCGGGCTCAACCTCGATATCAAGAACTGGTTCGACACCTTTAAAGGAAAAAACGTTGGATTGCTAAATGCCAACAACGAGGTATTTTATGACGACAAGAGGGAGCTCTATGGCGAGTTCAAGGAAGACCTGGACAAAGAAGGCGCCCACGGCCATAAGGAGTTTTTTTATAAAAAAATAAGCTTGGACGGCGATCAGTTTTGGACCCTCTATACCCAAGCGGATATTTCGGGCGTAGAACAGAAATTGGCGGATTTTAAGAAAGAAGCCGTTGAGACCGGAATTTTGCTGTCTTCAGGGGTACTTATCCTACTTGTGATAACGTACTCCATGAACCGAAAGAACATCAAAATTTCGAAATTGAACGAGCGTATTGAAAGTCGCCTAAAAGAGAGGGACACCCTCATAAAGGAAATTCACCATAGGGTAAAAAACAACCTACAGGTAGTCGCCAGCCTTTTGAGCCTTCAATCGAGCTTTATCAAAGACGAAACGATCAAAATGCTTTTTCGGTACAGCCAATACCGGATCAACTCGATGGGAATGGTCCATGAGATGCTCTACCGAAGTGGAGACCTGAGCAAAATAGACTACGGGGGCTATATTAAGGAATTGGTAGGCACCTTGATACAATCTATGAGGGGCAAGAAAAGCAAAATCGAATTGATTACCGAAGTAGACAACATATACCTGAACCTCGACACCTCCATACCGCTCGGACTTATTATCAACGAGATAATTACCAACTCGCTAAAATACGGCTTTAAAGACTCGGAAAATGGAACCATATTCATTAAACTCGATAAAATCGATTCGTCGGCGTACAAGTACAGGCTTGAAATTGGCGATAACGGTTCCGGTTTTCCGCCAAACGTCAATTTTAGAAACACCAAATCGTTGGGGCTGAAATTGATCCATAAACTCGTTTTGCAATTGCGCGGCAACATTGAAAAGGACAATAGCAAAGTAGGGACACATTATATCATAACATTCAAGGAGATAGAACAAATATCTTAAAAACAGGGGGGGCCATTTCCTTTGTAAGACACTTCTTATCCGTAAAAAGCCAAACCTTAAACCGCCCATATGGAACTAAAAATCTTAATAGTGGAAGACAACTTTATCATACAAATGTTCTTGGAAGAAACTTTGGCGAACATGGGCCACAGTGTACTGGGTTCGGTCGATACGGGCAACGACACCCTATCGTTTATCGAAACCAATCGACCGAACATGATTTTTCTTGACATTGGCCTATCGGGAAGTATGACCGGTATAGAATTGGCCGATACAATTAAGAAAAACTACAACATCCCCTTTATCTTTCTCACCGCCAACTCAGACCGGCCTACCCTCGAAAAGGCCAAAAAAACCCAGCCCCTGCATATTATAAGCAAGCCTATCGACGAAGACAGGTTAAAGGAAGAGGTAGGCGCCGCTTTAGAAAAATTGAGGAAACAGGACATCTCCAATCCAAACGCATAATGCCCGAAAAGGTTTTCTATCGGCCATTGCCTATCGTGCCTTGGCCTGTTCCCGTATGCCCTGCTTTAAAATTTGCCCGAACCGGTACATATCTTCATAAGAGCAATAAAAAGGGGCCGGTGCCAGGCGGATTACATTGGGTTCCCTCCAATCGACGATTACCCCGTGCTCCATCAAGTAGTCGAACAGTGGCTTCCCTTGTCCATGTAGAAAGACCGAAAGCTGGCAGCCGCGGTCCTTGGGGGTGATAATTTCGAAAGACCCGCTTGTTTCCTTGTCGATCTCGCCCAAAATATATTCGAGGTAGGCCACGATCGATTTTCGCTTTTCGATAAGCGCATCCATGCCCACCTCATCGAACATTTGCAAGGAAGCCAAATAAGGCGCCAAAGACAGGACGGGCGGATTGCTCAACTGCCAGGCGTCGGCCGATGCAGGCGGTTCAAATTCGGGCTTCATCAAAAACCTAGTTTCCTTTTGGGTACCCCACCACCCTTCAAAACGGTTGATTCCCTTTTTGTTCAAATGCCGTTCGTGCACAAAGATTCCCGATGCATTGCCCGGGCCACTGTTCATGTATTTATAACTGCACCAAGCGGCGAAGTCGACGTCCCAGTCGTGGAGCCTCAATTCGATATTGCCGGCCGCATGGGCCAGGTCCCAGCCCACTTGGGCCCCCACTTCCCTACCCGCCTTGGTAATGGCGGGCATATCGAACACCTGCCCGTTGTAGTAGTTAACCCCACCGATAAGCACCAGGGCCAATTGATCTCCCGTTTCCTCGATGGCCCTTAAGACATCTTCGGTGCGCCAATGGTGTTCGCCCTTCCTCTTCCTTACCTCAACAATGGCATCGTCGGGATCGAGGCCATGGTGCCTGACCTGGCTTTGCAACATATATTGGTCGGAGGGAAAGGCCTTTTCCTCACAAATGATCTTATACCGTTTATCGGTAGGCCTGTAAAAGGTGACCATCAGCAGGTGCAGGTTTACCGTAAGGGTGTTCATCGCACACACCTCTTCGGTCTTCGCCCCCACGATCTTGGCCATGGGCGCGGCCAAGCGTTCGTGGTAATCCCACCACGGTCTTTTGGCGTGAAAATGGCCTTCGACGGCCAGGTCGGCCCAATCGGCCATGACCTCATCGATATAGTCGTGGGTACGTTTGGGCTGCAGCCCCAATGAGTTACCTGTAAAATAGATAACCTGCCTGCCATTGACCTGGGGAAAATGAAACTCGTCCCGGTACTTGGCCAGGGCATCGGCCGCATCCAATGACCGCGCAAACTTCAGGGTATTTTCAAAATGCATAAAAATGAATTTGTTCAAAAATACGATTAAGATGGTAATTCAACGGCCTTATCCCTGTCCTTGATCATCGACCAAGCGCATTTCGACAAGGTGTTTCTTGAAGCCCACCTTGCCATAGGCCTTTATGGCCCCGATATTGTCTTGGTAAACCGTTAACCGTACCTCCTTGATATCTCTTTTGTACGACCACTCGCGCAGGCCGTCGACGATTTTGCCGTTCAAGCCCCTGCCCCGGTATTCGGGGGCGGTATACATAAAACCCAGGTAGGAATACCGCTCGTGATCCAAATAATGCCTGGCGCGCTTGATTTTGGCATAGCCCGAGGCCACTATCTTTCCGTCGACCTCGGCGACCAACACCTCGGCCTCTTGGCTAAGGATCAAGTCCTTAATGTCATAATAGCTGATTTCACCTTCCCGTATCGTGGGGTCGAAGGGGCGTTCGGCCCTTATGATCTCTTGCTCAAAGCCCAAGAGGGTATCCAAATCCGACAGCGTCGCCGGCCGTACCTTAAATTCTTCCATGGTTCAACTTATTGGCTCCCGTATAAATTAAAGTTCGAAAGTACTATATATTTGCAGAAAAGTCACCATGCATTTTCTATCCCCGGTTTTAGAAAATTACATCAAGAACAACTCCGAAGACGAACCCGAACTCCTTCGAGAGCTTACCCGTGAGACCCATTTAAAAGTGCTCCGGCCCCGAATGCTGACCGGCCATTTTCAGGGCAGGGTCTTGAGTATGCTCTCGAAAATCATCGCCCCCACCACTATTTTGGAGATTGGCACCTACACCGGTTATTCGGCACTGTGCCTGGCCGAGGGCATGCGCAAAACGGGTCAATTGCACACCATCGACATCAACGAGGAACTGCAGGCCATGCAACGCCGCTATTTTGACAAAAGCGGTTATGGCTCGAAGATCATCCAGCACGTGGGCGATGCCAAGACGATCATACCCCAATTGGACCTGACCTTTGACCTGGTCTTTATCGATGCCGAAAAAAAGGACTATCCGGCCTATTTTGAGCTCGTACTCAAAAAAACCCGGCCCGGCAGTATCATTCTTTCCGATAACGTACTTTGGTCGGGCAAGGTGTTGGAACCTATTGACAAAAAAGACAAGGTAACCCCCATATTGCTCGATTACAACTCCATGTTAAAGCGGGATAAGCGGGTAGAAACCGTGCTTTTGCCGATCAGGGACGGCCTAACCCTAACGAGGGTACTATAAAGCGGATATAGAGCATGTAAAAGAAAAGGGCCGACAGCACTCCTACCAGGGCCCCTACCAAGATATCGAGGGGAAAATGCACGCCCACGAAAATTCGGCTCAACACGAACAATACGGGCCATATATAGAAGAGCCAGCTCCACTTGAAGCGATTTTTAAGAAACAGCACCACGAGGGTGGTAATGGAAAAGGAACTGGACGAATGCCCTGAAAAAAAACTGTAGGTCGACGGATTTTTCAATATGCGGATAAGCGTATTGATGTCTTCGTTGTTATTGGGCCTCAACCGTGCCACGGCGTGCTTGGTGAGATCGGTGAGCGTACCCACATAAAGGATCATGACCAAAATCGTTACTATTACCCAGAAAGCCTCCTTTTTGGGGTATTTGATAAAGATTAGGACGATAAACAGAATAAAGAGGGGAATCCACGTGGTGAAGTTGGTCACGGTCGTCCAAAATACATCGTAATCCTCTATACCGAGACCGTTAAGATAGACGAAGACCGCCTTGTCCCATTCAAGAATCTTATCGAGCAAAACTAGTTTCTCTTAATGGTTCCGCTAACCCCGTCGACACTCTTTTTTACCTCATCGATCTCTTTCTTGATATCGGTACCTATGCCCGAGGTCAAATTGTCCTTTACCTCGTTGATATCGTTCTTGATATCGTCTACGAAGCTTGTATCAATGCCTTGTTTTTCGGCACTTTTCTGAATTTCACGCTTAATATCCTCGGTGGCATCCTTCAATTGGCGCATACCGCTACCCAGGCCTTTGGCGATGCCGGGTATTTTATCGGCACCGAATACCATGACCACGATAAACATGATAAAGAATATCTCGCCCCCGCTTATGAACAATAATTGAGTTAAATACATAAGACAAATATAGTGAAGATTGTGTTCGCTGCATAAAAAGACCCGTTAGGTTTTTTCATTACCTCGTCCCCTAGGGCAAGGCAACCCACCTAACGGGCCTTGATTTAATACCGGATACTACTTATTTGCCCTTGACATTGCCCTTCATCCGATCAAAATCGGAAGGGGTTTCCTTTGCGGGCCAAGTGTTGTTGCTCGTATCGATGTCGGCCGTTTCCATCTTGGGATCGACCACGATACCGGTAAGCTCGGTCTGGGAGGCCAGTACCACGCTTACCTCCTTATCGTTCTTGCGCCAAATTTCGGGCGGATAGGTAATGTTTTCGGTAGTGCCATCGGCGTAGGTATACTCGACGATCAAGGGCATGGGTATACCTCCCGGCTTGTCGAAGGTCACCTCATAGAAGTACTTGGGTTCCTTTACCTTGGCCCGTTCGCTGGCCGTCATGTTGTCCATCATGAACTCCTTGAGCGTTTGGGAGGTTTCGGTCGGTGCCTTGCCCTTTATATCGGGGTCGGCATCCTCACTTCCTTCCTCCGCCAAATAGACCAACGGCGGAAGATCGGCCTCGCTGATATTGCGTGCCGCCATATACTCCTGCATCTTCTTGCTCGGCTTATCGCTAACATAGTATTTTTTGATGCCCTTTACCCCGATATCGACATAATCGGTGGTATAGAACCAGCCTCTCCAGTACCAGTCGAGATCGACGGCCGAGGCGTCCTCCATGGTCCTAAAGAAATCCTCGGGGGTAGGGTGTTTGAACTTCCAACGTTGCGCATAGGTCTTGAAGGCATGGTCGAAAAGCTCCCTGCCCATAACGGTTTCACGCAGAATGTTCAAGGCCGTTGCCGGCTTGCCGTAGGCATTGGGCCCCAATTGGTAGACGTTTTCGGGATTCGACATGATCGGGGCTATCGTACTTTGGTCGCCCGCCATGTAAGGCACGATCTTGGAAGGCTCTCCCCTACGCGATGGGTATTTGCTGTTGGGGGCAATGGCCTCGGGATAGCGTTCGCCGAACTCTTGCTCGGCCATGTACTGCATAAAGGTATCGAGACCTTCGTCCATCCAGCC
Source organism: Pseudozobellia thermophila (assembly GCF_900141855.1). Classification (GTDB taxonomy): domain Bacteria; phylum Bacteroidota; class Bacteroidia; order Flavobacteriales; family Flavobacteriaceae; genus Pseudozobellia; species Pseudozobellia thermophila. The sequence continues at coordinate 173,542 of NZ_FQYU01000005.1, read as the reverse complement.
CCATTGGCGCTCGTCGGAGTTGACGATCATCGGGAAAAAGTTGTGTCCGACCTCGTGGATGATCACACTGATCATACCGTACTTGACCCTATCGGAGTAGGTACCGTCTTCGTTGGGCCTACCGTAGTTCCAACAGATCATGGGGTACTCCATCCCCTGGTTCTTGGCATGTACCGAAATGGCCTTGGGATAGGGGTAATCAAAGGTATGTGACGAGTACGACTCCAAGGTATGGGCCACTACCTTGGTCGAATATTCGCCCCAAAGCGGGTTGCCTTCCTTGGGGTACAAGGAAACCGCCATTACATCGCGGTCGCCGATTTTAACGGCCTGCATATCCCAGATAAACTTTCTCGATGTGGCAAAGGCGTAATCGCGGACGTTCTCTGCCTTGAACTTCCAGGTCTTTTTCGCTTTCGAAAACCCTTTTTCGGCTTCCTCGGCCTCCTCTTGGGTAACGATCAATACGGGTTTGTCGTACGATTTTTTGGCCTTCTCGTAGCGTTTCAACATCTCTTTCGAGAAAACCTCCTTTCTGTTCTGAAGTACCCCCGTGGCGTCGAGCACGTGGTCGGCGGGCACGGTAATGCTCACCTCGTAATTTCCGAAGGGAAGGGCGAACTCGCCGCTACCCCAGAACTGATGGTTCTGCCAGCCCTCAACATCGTTGTACACGGCCATTCTCGGAAAAAACTGGGCGATGACATAGGCCCGGTTGCCGTCTTTGGGAAAATACTCGTATCCCGAACGCGCCCGGTTGACCGTATGGTCGGGAATATTGTAGTTCCACTTGATGGAGAACGAAATCTTTTCCTTGCTCTTCAAGGGTTGTGGAATATCGATACGCATCATGGTCTGGTTGATGGTATAGTTCAGGGGCTTGCCGTTGGCATCCCTTACATAGTCGATCACAAAACCACCGTCAAAGGGCTCGGTAAAATACTTTTGCACGAAGGCCCCGGCCTGCTCGGCCATGGGAACCCCACCGCCGTTTCTCAGGGGCGACTTCGAATCCTTGGCCCTTACGTTTTGGTCTAACTGCACCCACAGGTACTCGAGGTCATCGGGCGAATTGTTGGTATAGGTAATGGTCTCTTCCCCGTAAATCTTGGCGTTCTCGTCGTCGAGTACGATGTCCATCACGTAATCGGCCTGTTGTTGGTAGTAGTCGGGACCTGGTGCCCCGGATGCCGACCGATAGGTGTTGGGGGTGGCGAATTCTTCATAGAGCTGTTTGAACTTGCTCTGGTTGTAGTGCCCTGGTTCCTTTTCCTGTTGGGTTTCCTGCCCCTGGACCGTCGCCAAGGCAGCGAACATAAACAGGGCGGAAAAAATGTGATACTTGAATCTGTTCATTTTGATCGTTAGTTTATAATCTGCGAAAAATAAAGTTTTTTAAGGATACGTTAATTAATTGTTACAAGTTTAACATTCCTTTAGCACGCGATTTAACAAGTACGAAACTTTTCTTCTTGTTCTTTAAATTAATGTGAACCAAATTCTGCTGCTCTTCGAAGAGGTCGGTCAGCATCGCGTTTTCGATCTCGACCGTTTTGATCGCACTTAGGTCGATCTCGGGAATCTCGATATAGCAGACCATGACGTCGTTGTCGTAGCGCTTTCCGATAAAATCGTACTCGACCGGCCGGTCATCTATAGAAACGAGAAATTTGGTGCGCAGGTATTTTTCGATGTAGGCGTCGGCCAATGGCGACTCCTTTTCCGTGGCCAGTTCGGCATCCAGGTCGTAGCGCGCCATCAAAAGGCGGTCAAAATCGTCGATAAACAACCGCGTGGTGATCTGAATGGCCTTGTCCTTTTCCGAATAATTGACATGGGTAACACTCACATAATACTTATGTACCGCGGTAAAGGCGAACAGGGGGAGCAGCAGTAAGGGCAGCAACTTTTTCAACGACTTCATAATCCTATTATCTGGTACAAAAATAGGCAAATGTTATGCCAAAAACAGCTATTCCAGGCCGTTGTTTTTACGGTACACCGGGGCCTTTCCTTCCATATCCACATAGAGAGCGGCCATGTCTCCGGTGTTGGCGAGCTCCTTAAACCCGTCATCGACCATGCAGTAATCCAAAAAAGCGTTTATATGGGGTTCGGGAAGTTTTAAGGTTTCCACAAAAACAAAATCTGTAAAGAACGACCGTATCGCGTCTATTTGCCCCGCTTCCTTTTCAATGGCCCCGTACTTTTTTTCAAGCTTGGTGCGACCCGATAGGTCGTCCGATAAGCGAACGATCTTTAGGTCGAGGCGCAGATCGGGTATCAGCCTTATGGTATCGTAGCCCGCGAGCAGGTTCATGTACTTGTTCAATCGAAAGGTTTTGCCCACACCTTTGGGCCTAAGCCTGGTCTTTTTGTTTTCCAGGCCCAATGAGCGCGCCGTCACCACATGGGTTACCGGCATCCGGTCCAAATCCCTGCCCATGTCCCCGGTCAAGTTGTAAGGGGTTACCACTACCTCCTCGAGTAGGGTCAGCGCTTCCTGCAAGGGCACTATAAACAATTTACTTTCCAGTACCTGCTTGGTAACCACCACTATCTTTTTTCTGAACTGCACGGCAGAAAAGACCAGGGTATCGTTCAGGCTGACCTCGATATCGAAAAAACCATCGTTAGTCGTTATGGTGGCCTTTTCGGTCGTGGTGTTCAACACGTGGGTACCCGAAACGTCGTGTTCGGCATTGTACACGCGCCCCTCCAAGGTCTCGGGGTCTTGGGCCCTCCCCACAAAGAAAAAGACCCACAGTGCACATGCAAAAAAAAGCTTTCGAAAAGGTTTCATAATGGACAGGTTTGGCCCTATTTTACCCCAGCCCGGTTTTCAGGGGCCGTGCCCTTGGTTACTCTTCGGCGTTGTGCCTTCGGTACACCTCACTTTTACGCCTAAGAAACTCCCATATCTTAAGCCGGTCGTGGGTATCGACCACGGTTTGAAAGGTCGGGTCTACCTCACAGAAATACATAAAATCGTCTATTTTTTCCAGGGGGATCTTCAGCTCCGAGACGTATAGCGAGTCGGCGTAGAATTGCCTGACCCTTTGGGTCCGGTTGTACCGTTCGTTTCGCGCCACCCGCTGCTTGAGCATTTTGGTACGCCCCGTTATGCCGTTTATGATCGGGTTTAGGCCTACCAGGCCACCTCCCGTCGTAGCCTCGTTGAGCAGGCGTTCGGCCTGGCTCGGAAATACGGCATAGGCGTTGGGCAGGTTCAAGGTGGATGCCGTAACCACGGGCTCCGTCGTCAAACGGTTCAGGTCCCTGCCTATATCGCCCGATAGGTTATAGGGCATGACGACCACCTCGTCGAGTTCGGTCAAGGCCTCTTCCAAGGGCACCATGAGCAACTTGCTCTCCAATACCTCGAGGGTAACCACCATTTGTTTGCGTTTGTACTGTACGGCAGAGAAGACCAAGGTATCGTTCAAGGCCGCCGAAATGGAAAAATACCCGTTGATATCGGTAATGGTCGCCCGTTCGCTCGTGGTATTGAGCACATGGGTGGCGGCCACATCGCCATCCTTACTGTACACCCTTCCCTCCAGTCGTTTTGAAAGTAGATCCTGGGCGGCCAAGCTGGTGCTCGCCCCGAGAAAGGCCAATAAAAAGGTACTAGTCTTGGTCATTCATTTGTTTTCGGTATGCTTTGCTCTCGTTTACCAAAAAATCGATCAGTTGAAATTCGTTTTGTTTGAGCAAAAGGCTTCGCTGTGGTGTATGGGCATCCACATAATCGAGAAAATTATCGATCTCGGCCTGCGACAACTTAAGGTCGACCACGAAAAACTCGTCGTCGTACACCTGGCGCAGCACCTCGCTTACCTTTAAGCGCGGGCGCTGTACCTGGTCGTCGCTTTTGGCCGCCTTGGCCAGGGCCTTAAAGATGTTGACGAAATTTATGCCGTCCCTCATTCCCCGTTCCGTCTGGCTCAACGAAATGTTCTCGACCTCGGTCGAGCGGTCGATATCGTACTCGACTTCCTTGAATTCCTCGTTGCGCAGCTGCAAAAACTTCTCTTGGTTCTCGGGGGTAACCACCACCTCGTCGAGTTCGGTCACCTTTTCCTTTACCTCGACGACCAAGCGCCCGTTCGCGATGATCTCGGGAGTTACCTTTACCACTTCCATCTGGTAGTTGACCGCCGTAAAGGCCAACTCGTCGCCCGCCTTCGCATTGATGGCAAACTGCCCGCCCTCATTTGAAATCACGGCACTCTCCGTAGTAATGTTGATCACATTCTCATTGGGTACCGGAACATTGCGGTACAAAACCGTGCCTCTCAACAGGTGGCGCCCGTCGTCTTGGGCATTCGCCATCAGGGAAACAAAAAGTATGCAAATCAGGGTAGGGATATTCTTCATTGGATTGTTTTAATAGATAATTTTAAGTTTCGCCCAAGCGGGTCTATCGATAGTACAAAAAGTTTTGTCAACCAATGGCCAAACCTGATCGAAAGCTCGTACTTAATATAAAAAAGTGTATAAAGAAAATACATGTAGGGCTCTTAAAAAAGCGGGTACATCTAAACTTTTGTTAATTCGTAAAAGTCGGACCTAAGGTTAAAGTCCGCCTATTGTAAGAAAAACTTTCACCGTTCAACTATGCGAAAAGGTAGTTTATCTTGATAAGTTAGTAATGTATACAGATAATTATATTTTTGTTCACCCTAATAGCTATAAATATTGATCTTATGCTAAAGCACTATGCCTTACCTTTCTTACTGATAGGTCTTTTATTGACTACCGTAACGCAAGCGCAGGTTAAAATCGGAGATGATCCACAGACCATCGACCCCGCTTCCATTCTCGAGCTGCAAAGTTCGGACAAGGTGTTGGTGATCACCCGGGTCGACGAAGCACAAATGGCATCCATAGCGCCCAGCCGTGGCGCCTTGGTCTACAACACGACGGCCGGCTGTGTCTTTTACTACGACGGCGTGCAGTGGATCAATCTGTGCGAGGCCGGTTCGGCGGGCAACCTGACCGCCGATGCCATCGTAAATGCCGAAAGCACCATAGTAATTACGCCGACGGCCGACGGGGCCAATTTTGAGGTAGCCCCCGGCAGTATCAACAGCGAGCAGATCGTCGACGGGGGCATCAACGGGATCGACATCCAAGACGGTTCGATCGGCCCGGGCAAGTTGCAGGACGGTTCGGTGACACAGGACAAGCTATCGGAAAACTCGGTAGGCGCCTATGCCCTGGACAATGACAACATCAACCTCAGCGACTTTACCAACGACGAAGGTTTTATAACCGGTGCCGATGTCGTGAGTCCCGATCCGAACAACAGCATTACGCCCGACGCCAATGGGGCGGCCTTTTTTAATGCCCAGCCCCTACAAGACGGGATCGACAACAATGCAGCGGCCATTGCGGCGGCCGTAGCGGCCGACGGCGACACGGACGCCACCAACGAATTGCAAGATATTACCCTTGTCGGCGACCAATTGACCATTAGTGGCGGAAGCACTGTCACCATACCGACCGCCGACGGTTCGGACACCAAGATCATAGACGGTACCAATACCACCGTCAGTGGTGCCGGAACGGACATCAGCCCCTATGCCATCAACGTCACCCCCGACGGCGACGGAGACAGTAGCAATGAACTTATCACAAGTGCCGTGCTAAACGCCTCCAACGTGCTGGTAATTACCGAAGGGGGCGTAGATACCCCGGTCGACCTAAGTCCCTTGGCCGGAGGCGGGGACGACAACCAAACCGCCGCCGAAGTACCCGCAGCGGCCACCGCCACCAACTACACCCCGACCTCAGCCGACGTAGAAGGCCATTTGGAAGGTATCGATGCGGCTTTGGCCACGGCCACCACCCCCAACCTTTCCACGGTCTTGGGTGAAGGGAATGATGCCGGAACAGAAGTAATAAGCAATTTAGGCGACCCGACGGCGGCCCAAGACGCCGCGACCAAACAATATGTCGACGACGAAATTACCGCCAGCAAGGCCCTGACCGACGGGAACATTCTCGTGGGGGATGCCTCCAACGAAGCACAGGAGGTGGTAATGAGCGGCGATGCCACCATCGACAATACGGGCGTATTGACCATCGAAGATGAAGCCGTTACCTCCGACAAAATAGCAAACGCCACCATCCAATTGGAAGATCTAAGCGATATGGGGGCGACCTCAAATGGGGAAATCATACAATGGGACACCTCTGCCAATTCAGGTGCGGGCGGTTGGACCATTGCCAATAACTCGGGTGGGCATAGTGGTACGGCAAAAGCAATATTTTTCGCCAATGCCGATGGTACTCCGACCACTGCAGATGACAATGACAATCCTAACGATGATTTTGGCTTAATATGGGATACGGAAGGACGTCCTGTAGGGTCAAACACCTACGGAGCTCTATATGTTGGGCGTAAAGGAGATAGTCCAACCCCTGGCAATTATGCCAAAGTGGTGATTAGCGAACGAATCCCGAACGGGCATGTTCAGGCAGGGCTTGCCTACCCACTACAACTCCAAAATGAAAGTGGCCAAGTAGGTAGCTCTTCGGGCATTCTTTTTGCCGTTGACCGTGGTGGTTCACACGGTAAGGGCGCTCTAGTTTACGAAAGACAAGATGCATGGGGCGTTGGTGATTTTCACTTTTTACAGAATACAGATAATACGGGAAATGCCATTCCTGACATTGCCGACAAAGCCTTTACCATTAAAAACAATAAGGACATTCAGTTGTACGGCAACCTCATTGCAAGAAACGGAGCTGGTTCCGATGGTCAGGTATTGATGACAAACGCAGCCGGGGAAACTGTTTGGGGCACCGGAGGAGGCGGACTCAGCGCTGTTACCGTTACGGCAGGCTCGTTTACCGGTGACGGTACCTCGGGCTCGGCCCTCGATATTGCCGACAATGCCATCGGTACCACCGAATTGGCCGACAATGCCGTAAACGCCGACAAAATTGCCGACGATGCCGTAGGCAGCGCCGAATTGGCCGACAATGCGGTCACCACAGCAAGCATCAACGCCGGAGCGGTCACTAGCGAAAAGATCGCCAACAATACCATCCTTGCCGAAGACCTTTCCGATATGGGTGCCACGACGAACGGACAAGTACTCAAATGGAACGGCACCGCCTGGGCACCCGGCACCGACGATACCAGTAGCACACCCTATACCGCCGGAGATGGACTAAGCCTGGCGACCAACGAGTTTAGCGTTAATGTTGACGATACCACCATCGGTATTTCGGGTACGGATCAACTGGAGGTGAAAGATGATGGTATTACTACGGCCAAAATCAAAGAAAGCCCAACAGATGGACAAGTATTGACCACCAGCGGCGGCGATGTGGTTTGGGCCGACCCGGTTAATCTAGAGAATAATGATGTGATTTTGGATGAAGAAAGAACTATCGACTTGAATGGTAATAACCTAATCATAGACGGTTCTGGAAGTGTTGGAATAGGCACAGACACTCCAGATGGAAAGCTTCATGTAATAGGAATTATCCGTACACAAGGTATACGTAACTCATCTGGTACCGCAGGTGTTCCCGCCTATCGTTTTACCGATAACGGTGATACAGGTATGTTCTTAGCCGATAATTCGGGGGTTTTAGGCTTTTCAGCCAACAATATTGAAGCCATGCGAATCGATGACAGCCAAAACGTAGGAATTGGACCAAATTTTGACAGCAATCCTATTGGAGCCAGACTTCATGTCGATGGAAATATTTGGGCCGATGGTGAAGTAAGGGCATCCGGGATCCTTATACCAAGCGATTCCGGACCAGTTGTCCCCGATTACGTTTTCCAAAAATACTTTTTGGGAAGCTCGGACCTAAAGGAAGACTACAGCTTTAGCAGCCTAGAAGAAATTGAAGCCTTTATCAAACAAAACCACCACCTGCCCGGGGTTACCTCGGCCGTAAAAGCCAAGGAAGAAGGGCATTGGAATCTGAGCGAATCGAATTTGCAGAACCTCGAAAAAATAGAGGAACTTTTTCTTTATACCATCGAACAGGAAAAGGAAATCGAAAAATTAAGGGCCGAAAACGAGAGCATGGCCCAAGAACTGGAGTCGATCAAAAAAGACCTCGAGGCGATAAAGGCACTTTTAAACCAATAGTCCTCCCACGCCCTTAAAAACACCCAATTGAAAATGATCGGAAAACTGTACATACCCGCCTTAGTCTTCGCCGCTTCGCTGCAGGCCCAAACGGCCCTGTACAATACGGGCAACCTCCGCATTCACGAGGGGGGACAAATGGGCTTCCATACCGACCTGATCAACGATGGCAGCTTCGACGAGAACCTGGGGCTGGTCGGTTTTTATTCGAACGGTAGCCGTACGGTCGACGGGATCTTTCCGCCCAGCTTTTTCGATGTGGAGTTCTATACCGAGAACGGCACGCTTTTAAACACCACGGCCAACGTGGCGAACACCGCCAATTTTATTACCGGCGATGTACTGACCCCGAGAAGCCAGCCTACCATTACCCTTAACTTTACGGATAACGGCGACGCCTCGGGCGCAAGCGACATCAGCAAGGTCGACGGCTATGCCAGTATCACCAACCAGCAAAATTTTATCTTTCCCGTGGGCGATTCGGAACAGTTGCGGCCCTTGGTCCTTAATTCGGAGGGGATCAACACCTTGGCCAAGGCGGCCTATTTTTACGAAGACCCGAACAGTCCCTCTACCTTTACCGCCTTCGACACCAACAGCAAGCCGAGCCGCTTGGGCGACATCAGCACCACGGAGTTTTGGCGCTTGGAGGGTTCGGTGCCCTCTACGGTACAGCTCTCTTGGAACGAGCGTAGCAATATCAGGGCCTTAAGCGACGACGTGTCGGAAATCGTGGTCGTGGGCTTCAACAAGCTCACCCGCCAATGGGAGAGCCTGGGCGGTCCGGCATCGGTCGGCGACCTGATGCAGGGTGTGGCGGTTTCGGCTTCCTTCGTACCCGACAATTACGAGGCCTTGACCTTCGGGGCCTTCGCCGAGCCCAGGGACTACCTCGACCTCGAGAATTATTTCGTATCGCCCAACGGCGACGGCATCAACGACTTTCTCGACATACCCGAACTGGCCTTATCGCCCAACAACCACATGCAGATCTATAACCGCGAGGGACTCAAGGTTTTCGAACAGAGCAACTACACTAACGAGTTCAACGGCTTCTCGAACCAGAACAACTTTGTGGTCGGCCGCGACAAGGGACTCCCCTCGGGGGTCTATTTCTACATCGTATCCTTGGACGACCTCGGCCTCGAGTTCCAGGGTTTTCTTTACCTGGCCAACGACTAAGGCCTATCTTTCTTGGGCCGGTCGGCCCCTGTAAAGGCTCGGGCCGCATTTTGTGCCCTTTGCACCTTGCATCGGTATGAAAAAAAATGCCCGCTTCGCCGAATCCATCACACGATAAAGGCCCTTGCGAACGTTATCAATACGGCAAGGACCCGATCTTGGCATCAATTTTGGGTATCTTTGTTAAGATTGCGAACCTGATTAAAACTTAAATGCTACTATGGAACGACGGACATTCATAAAAAAAGGCGGATTTACCGGGCTTGCCCTAACGACATTGCCCCATTTGGCGTTTTCAAAGGACAAAGACCTCGAATTCAGCATCTTGGAGCTAATGGGAAAAAGCGACATCAAGCTTTACGGCAAGGGCATCAACCTGCGCAAGGAGGCCCACGACGCCTTTGTCGAGATGAAGCAGGCCGCCTACCGCGACGGCATCGACCTAAAGGTGGTATCGAGCTACCGCAGTTTCGAGCGTCAGCGTACAATTTGGGAACGCAAATTCATGAAGTATACCGAAAACGACAACATGGCGCCCTTGGCGGCCATCGATAAGATCATAGAGTATTCGACCATACCGGGCACCAGCCGCCACCACTGGGGCACCGATGTGGATATCGTCGACGGCAACCGCAAGGTAACGGGCGACGTACTGGTACCTTCAAAATTCGGCGAGGGCCAGCCCTATGCCGATTTCAAGAAGTGGATGGACGAGAATGCCAAGACCTACGATTTCTATCTGGTATACACCGACGTTCCGGGACGTAGGGGCTTTAAATACGAACCCTGGCATTACAGTTACGCCCCCCTTTCGAAGCCCATGCTCGCCGAGTTCAGGAGAAAAAACCTGATGCAGCTTTTAAAGGATGAGGATTTTTACGGCGCAGAACATTTTACCGAGGGATTTTTGACCCACTACATACAAGACAACATCTTGGATATCAATACGGAACTTCTTTAACTCTTTTTCGTATATTGTTTCCGTTAGAACACGATAACCATGGGAAGAAGCAGTTGGAAGATTCGGATTTTTATCGGGCTGGCCATAGTGGCCTTTGCCTTTATCAAGCGCTGTAGCAGCAAGGAAGAAAATCCGTATACGGGCCGGGTACAGACCATCAATATGAGTCCGGAGCAAGAAATCGCCATTGGGCTGCAAAGCACTCCCGAGATCGCACAGCAATATGGGGGGCTATACCCCGATGAGCGCCTTCAGGCCTATGTAGACCAGGTGGGCCACCGCCTCGTACAGAGTAGTATCGCCCGCGAAACGCCCTACCAATACGACTTTCACCTGCTGGCCGACGACCAGACCATTAACGCCTTTGCCCTTCCGGGCGGACCGATATTCATCACCTATGCCCTTTTCAAACAGCTAAACGAAGCCCAATTGGCCGGGGTACTGGGCCACGAGATCGGTCATGTTATCGGCCGGCATTCGGCGGAGCGCATCGCCGAGGGCGAGTTCTGGCAGACCTTGTCGACCGGCGCCTCGGTAGGGGGCGACCTGGGCGGACTCGTAGGCGGTATCGGCCAAAATACCCTTTTGAGCAACGGTAGGGACGACGAGTTGGAAAGCGACGACCTCGGGGTTCTCTTTATGATACAATCGGGCTACCGGCCCGAGGAGATGATCAAGGTGATGGAAATCTTAAAAGCGGCGGCCGGTCCCGACCGCACCCCCGAATTTCAAAGTACCCATCCCGATCCCGAAAACAGGATCGCCAAAATTCAGGAATCGATCGCCAAATACCGCAACCAGCAATAAAAAGGGGCCCTATTACCAAAGAAAGCTTTTTCTTAGTATATAAATCCTTTGAAATGCCGTTAATTTCGATGAAACGCATACCCTCCCCCTAAGCCAAGGGCATTATTTGTATATCTTTACAGCATCCCAAATGTGCTTACCCAAGCGACCCTGATTTAACCCTTATAGCTTTGATTTACTAACAGATGGCAGCCCTGCCTATATGAAAATGAAACTATATGGGAACACTTACACACTTTAGGAACCTTTATGTCGAAGCGTTCGACAATTGCAAACCGGAAATCGCGGTAATAGTGCTTAAGGCCTATTCGGTTTTCAGTGCTATTATGATCCTTATGGCCGTTTACGCCTTTACGGAAAGGCTGATCAATGGATACGAATTCTAAGGTTTTTTTACCTTACTCTTTTATGGGAACACTATGAAAAAAGCGACCCGGGCAATGCCCGGGTCGCTTTGTTACAAACCTTTCCGTCGGACCTAGCTGCCCATGGCAGCCTCTATGACCCGAAGGGCATCGACCGCATTGGAAAGTTCGGCATATTTCTTTACCGTAAAGCCCTTGTCACTGCGGATCGTCAAATCGGCACCATTGTCGATCAACAGCTGCAGGATCTCCGCCTTGTTGTAGCGTGCGGCGAAGATGGCCGGTGTCATGCCCAAAGATTTTTGGTTCACGTCCTCGCCGAGTTCGATCAATTTCTTTACCATGTCAATGTCGCCCTTCATGATCGCCTTGCAGAACGAACTTACCTCCAGGGTTTTGAGCGCGGTTACTTTTGTGGGTTGTGGATCTACCTTGTGGTCATTGGCCAAAAGGCTGCTAGATGATAACAAACAAACCAAGGCTGCGTAAATAATGGGTTTTTTCATGATGAATGATTTTAAGATTGATGAATATTAAATACACCCAATAGACGCCCGGGCCGCCATTTTGTTTCAGAAAAAAAGGGGGAATTTTCAATTTTTAACACTACACGCCCCCAAATTAACGCGATTTTAAGACTTACCTCCCCCCTCAAGTTGCCCTAGGCTCCCCAACCTGCAGGCAAAAACCCATTTTGACGCTATCAAAAAAAGGGATCGCTGTGGCATTTGCCACAAAAAAGCCGTTCCAATTATTGGCAAATGCCCTTAAATCACAGTACTTTTGGAGCTCAGTAAAAGCACGTAAGCATGAACAAGAAAGTAATATTGATGATCCTTGACGGGTGGGGAAAATCACCCGACCCCAAAGTATCGGCCATAGCCAATGCGAACACCCCGTTCGTAGACTCCCTATATAAAAAATACCCCAACGCCAACCTCTTGACCGACGGTATGAACGTCGGCCTTCCCGAGGGGCAAATGGGCAACAGCGAGGTGGGCCACATGAACCTGGGCGCCGGTAGGATCGTATACCAAGACCTGGCCAAGATCAATTTGGCCGTTAAGGAGAACACCCTAAAGGACGAGAAAGTCTTAAAAGATGCCTTTCAGTATGCCAAGGAGAACGACAAGGCCGTCCATTTTTTAGGACTTTTGAGCAATGGTGGGGTGCATAGCCACATCAACCACCTCAAGGGACTCATCGATGCCGGCAACAACTACGGTTTAAAAAAGATGTTCGTGCACGCCTTTACCGACGGTAGGGACGTCGACCCCAAAAGCGGAAAGGGCTTTCTCGAAGACCTGGTCTCCTATTCGAAGGACAAGCACGCCCAACTGGCCACGGTAATCGGCCGGTATTTTGCCATGGACCGCGACAAGCGATGGGAGCGTGTCAAGAAGGCTTACGACGTAATAGTGAACAGCGAAGGGGAAAAATCTACCGATATTTCGGCAACCCTTCAAAAGAGTTACGATGCGGGCACTACCGATGAGTTTATCGAACCGATCGTCATGACCGATGCCTCGGGACAGCCGGTGGCGAAGATCCAGAAAGACGACGTCGTTATCTTCTTCAATTTTAGAACCGACCGCGGCCGCGAGCTGACCCAAGTGTTAAGCCAGGAGTGCATGCACGAGTACAACATGCACAAACTGCCCCTATACTACGTTACCCTGACCAATTACGACGACAGCTTCAAGGGCGTGCACGTGGTGTACGACAAGGAAAACATCAAAGACACCCTTGGCGAAGTACTGGAGAAGGCCGGCAAAAAGCAGATCCGAATAGCGGAAACCGAAAAATACCCCCACGTTACCTTTTTCTTCAACGGGGGAAGGGAAGTCCCCTTTGAGGGCGAAAAGCGTTTGCTGTGCCCGTCGCCAAAGGTAGCCACCTACGACCTGAAACCCGAAATGAGCGCCTATGAGATCAGGGATGCCATCATACCCGAATTGAAAAAGGGCGAGGTCGACTTTGTCTGCCTGAACTTTGCCAACCCCGATATGGTAGGCCATACAGGGGTTATGTCGGCCGCCATCAAGGCCTGCGAAGTGGTCGACGAATGCGCCAAGGCGGTAGTGACGGCCGGTCTTGAAAACGGGTACACCTCCATCGTCATTGCCGACCACGGCAACTGCGATACCATGATCAACCCCGATGGAAGCCCCAACACGGCCCATACCACCAATCCGGTTCCCTTGATCTTGGTCGATAACGAGATCAAGGAAATCAAGGACGGCGTTCTGGGCGACATTGCCCCGACCATACTAAAACTAATGGGTATACCACAGCCCGCCGCCATGACGCGGGAAGCTTTGGTATAAAAAATTATTCCAATTACGTACCTTTGCCGCTATGGTAAAAATCAAAACACCGGAAGAAATCGAACTGATGCGCGAAAGCGCATTGGTCGTTTCCCGAACCTTGGGCATGCTTGCCTCTGAAATCAAACCCGGGGTAGACGCCCTGTATCTCGATAAACTCGCCGAGGATTTTATCCGTTCGCAAGGCGCGGAACCCGGCTTTTTGGGGATGTACGGTTTTCCGAACACGCTGAACATGAGTCCGAACGCCCAAGTGGTGCACGGTATTCCGACCAAGGAGCCCCTAAAGGACGGCGATATCATATCGGTCGACTGCGGCGCCCTGAAAAACGGCTACTACGGCGACCACGCCTATACCTTCGAGGTGGGCGAAGTGGCCCCCGAGACCAAAAAACTACTGAAGGTAACCAAGGAATCGCTCTACCTCGGCATCAAGGAATTCAGGGTCGGCAACCGGGTCGGCGACGTGGCCTACGCCATCCAAAACTACACCGAGGGCCACGGTTATGGTGTCGTACGCGAATTGGTCGGCCACGGTCTGGGCCAAAAGTTGCACGAAGGACCCGAAATGCCCAATTACGGCCGGCGCGGAAGAGGCAAAAAATTCGTCGAGGGCATGGTCGTGGCCATCGAACCCATGATCAACATGGGTACAAGGCGCATCAAACAGCTCAAGGACGGTTGGACCATACTTACCGCCGACGGAAAGCCGAGCGCCCACTTTGAGCACAATGTGGCCATAGTGGACGGAAAGCCCGAACTCTTGTCGACCTATCAATATATTTACAAGGCATTAGGAATTGAAAGTAATGAAGAGGATGAATTTCGCCGCGAAAAACTAGTGCTTTAATTAACAAAGCCATCAATTTGGCGCAAATTGCCTTCATTAGTGTCAAAGATTTTCAAATTCTTCCTCAATCTGGTTCCCAGGCCGTGGCTTATTAGCCTCAGCTATGTGGTGCGCCCCGTCTTCGCCCTGTGGATGAAGGGCCATCGATATACGGATCCCATCGACGGAAAAAGCTTTAGAAGCTTTCTGCCCTACGGTTATGAGAGCCCCCGCGAAAACGTCTTGTCGCCCTCTACCCTCTCGTTGGAGCGGCACCGCTTGCTCTGGCTCTTTCTACAGAGCGAAACCGATTTCTTCTGTGCACCGCTCCGGGTCTTGCACTTTGCGCCCGAACAGCCCTTTTACAAACGGTTCCGAAAGCTGAAAAACCTAGACTATACCACTACCGACCTGAACTCGCCCTTGGCCGATGTAAAGGCCGATATTTGCGCCCTGCCCTTTGAAGACAATTCTTTCGACGTTATTCTATGCAACCATGTGCTTGAGCATATCAGCGACGACACCACGGCCATGCAGGAGCTTTTTAGGGTGATGAAAAAAGGCGGCTGGGGCGTTTTTCAAATACCGCAAGACCTGACCCGGGCCAACACCTTTGAAGACGACAGTATTACCGATGCGAAGGAAAGGGCTCGAATATTCGGTCAATACGACCACGTCAGGGTCTACGGCCGGGATTACTTCGACAAGTTGAGAAGCATCGGCTTCAAGGTCGAGGAGGTCAATTATACCGAAATACTGTCCCCATCGGAAATCGACAGGTACCGATTGGCGGAAGGTGAAATACTTCCTGTGGTCAGAAAGCCCCGTTAGGGCCCCACTACCATTTCTTTGAACCCAGGGGTCATGAACTCTACCACCTCGCCGTTTTGGTCGATATAGATCAGGTAGGCCTCAAGTTCGTGGTCTTCGGTCAACAGAATGAGCGCCTCATCAAGGTCCATGGCCATAAAGGCGGTCGCATAGGCATCGGCGGTGGCACAATTGTTGGCCACAATGGTAGCACCCAAGGTTCGGGCATTCTTGGTAAAGCCGGTAATGGGATCAATGGTGTGCACATACTTTGCACCGGTCTTTTCGTCGACCCTAAAATGGCGGTAATTGCCCGAAGAGGCCAGGCCCTTGTCCTTTAGCCGTATGGTCGTCTTAAGTTGTCGGGTGGTTTCCATTTGCGGGTCATCGATACCTACCACCCATAGCTTGTGCCTTATCCGGTTCTCTCCCTTGGCCACGAGTTCGCCCCCTACTTCAAGCAGATAATCATCGATATAATGGCTGTCCATCAACTTGGCCAGCCGGTCTATGGCGTATCCCTTGGCAATGGCGTTAAAATCGAGGTACATGCCCGGTTTTTCCATTTTCACAAGGCCCTCGGGCGTAAGGCTTACCATATCGAAGCCCACGCGCGATTTAAGGGCCAGTACCTGGGCGCTGTCCATTTTCATCCGTTCTCCCGGGCCAAAGCCCCACGCATTGACCAATAGGCCCACCGTAGGGTCGAAATAGCCCTTGGTAGCCCTGTGCACGTCCTTGGCCATGCTAAAGACCTCCCGAAACATCGCATCGACGACAACGGTACTGTCGCCCCGATTGATTTTCGATATATCGGAATCGGGAAGGTAGGTCGAAAGGGACCGGTTGACGGCCTGGAACACGGAGTCGATCTGCCCTTGCAGATCGAGGGGTTCGTCTGCCGTAAGGTAGACCAAGTTGTAGGTCGTACCCAAGGCGGCACCGCTGCTGACATTTTTAATGAACGCTTCCTTTTCCCCACATGCCACCGCACATAGCAAGAGGCACAACACAATAATCCTATTCATCCTCAATTTCTATCAATCCGTTAAACTCAACAATATATTCCTCGTTCAAGTAGACCGGAAGCTCCCGGTCTTTGGCATTCGAAAGTCCGACACCGGCATAATAGGTACGGGCCTCGTGTTTGTCGGCGTGGTCTTTCATCTTGGCCATAAGCGCCTTGTCGTAGGCCCTTGGATCGTTCGGGTAGGGCACATGGCGTACTACGATAAAGTGAAGCTGTTTTTCTTTCAGGCATACGAACTGCGGATTTTTTCTGGGTTGGCTATTGACCCCCATAAATTCGTAGCCTTCGGCCTCCAGTTGCCGCCCCACGATGTTCATCGCCAGGTTGTGCAGCTCTTGTTTTGAAAGTTCTCTTCGCATTTTTTTTCGGAATTGACCAAAAAAACCGATGCGGTAAACATCGGTTTTTATAAGCTATTTCAATTGATTTTTCTTAGAAGACTACGCCATTTGCCTATCCTCCAAAGTCGTCAAATCGTATGTGCTCGTCAGGTATACCGAAGTCTTCACCCATTTTCTGAACCGCCTTGTTCATCAACGGAGGTCCACAGAAATACAATTCGATATCCTCCGGCGATTCGTGATGGCTCAAGTAATGTTCGATCACACAGTTATGGATAAAGCCGACAAAACCGTCGCCTGGTGCATCTATATTCTCCTTAACCTTCCAATTGTCCTCCTCCAAGGGTTCCGAAAGGGCCATATAGAACTTGAAGTTAGGAAATTCCCTTTCCAGTTCCTTAAAGTGATCGATGTAGAACAATTCGCGTTTCGAACGTCCACCGTACCAATAGGTAACCTTTCTGTTGGTCTTTAAGGTTTTGAACAGATGGTACAGATGCGATCGCATGGGTGCCATTCCGGCTCCCCCACCTACGTAGAGCATCTCCGAATCGGACTCATTGATGAAGAACTCGCCGTAAGGGCCCGAAATAACCACATCGTCTCCCGGTTTCAACGAGAATATATACGATGAGGCGACACCCGGGTTAACGTCCATCCAACCGTTCTTGGCGCGATCCCATGGCGGGGTGGCGATACGAACGTTAAGCATGATCTCCCTTCCTTCGGCGGGATAAGAGGCCATCGAATAGGCCCGTTCTATCGTCTCGGGGTTCTTCATGACCAAGGGCCAAAGGTTGAACTTGTCCCACTCGGCCTGAAACTTATCAGGGGTTTCGTGTTCCTCGGGATGCGCGGTAATATCGATATCCGAGTATTTGACCTCACACTTGGGGACCTCAATCTGAATATACCCCCCTGCCTTATAGTTCATATCCTCGGGAATCTCGACCACGAACTCCTTGATAAAGGATGCCACGTTGTAGTTACGTACCACCTTGGCATTCCACTTCTTGATACCGAACACCTCTTCGGGGATGGTAATTTCCATGTCTTGCTTCACCTTCACCTGGCAGGCCAAACGCGCCCCTTCGTTCAATTCCTTTTTTGAGAAATGCGGTGTTTCGGTAGGAAGGGCTTCCCCCCCGCCCGAAAGCACGTGGCATTCACATTGGATACAGGTTCCTCCACCACCACAGGCAGAAGGAAGGAATATTTTCTGGTTTCCCAGGGTCGATAGTAAGGAGTTTCCGGAGTCTACCTCTATTTTCTTCTCCCCGTTAATGGTGATGGTCACCGGACCCGAGGGCGAAAGTTTTTCCTTGGTGAACAACAAAAGGGCCACCAAGATCATTAAGAGTATTAAAAATGCGACTACGGTAATAAGTATGGTTCCGCCTGTACTTGCTGCTAATAGCATATCTAATCGTTTATTGCATCGTTATAAGAGACTTCCTTACTGTCTATCTCCTTATTAATTTCTTTCTTCTCTTTCGTTTTTTCGGCCGTTGTCTCCTCGACCGGGGCAGGTGCGGCATCGTCGCCACCGGTTAACATCCCCCCGAAACTCTGAAAACCGATACCCATCAACCCGGTAATGATAAAGGTAATGCCCAAGCCGCGTAAGGGTGCTGGTACATTGGAGTATCTAATCTTTTCACGGATCGCGGCAATGGCCAATATGGCCAAGAACCATCCGATACCCGAACTAACGCCATAATTGAAGGCCAGGCCCAGGCTTTGAATATCCCTTGACTGCATAAAGAGCGAACCGCCCAAGATAGCACAGTTCACGGCGATCAAAGGCAAGAATATACCCAAGGAGTTATACAGGGAAGGCGAAAACTTCTCTACCACGATCTCTACCAACTGCACCATTGTGGCAATGGTAGCGATAAAGAGGATAAACGAAAGGAAGCTCAGGTTGTAATCGGCGTATTCAGGCCCCAACCATACCAATGCGCCATCCCTTAAAAGGTATTGGTCCAACAACCAGTTCAACGGTACGGTAACCGCCAGTACAAAAATAACGGCCGCGCCCAAACCAACGGCAGTGGCCACCTTTTTGGAGACCGCCAAGTAGGAACACATCCCCAAGAACACGGCGAACACCATGTTATCGATGAAGATGGACTTAAAAAATAATTCGATATGCTCTAACATAATTCTATCTTTTTACCTTAATTAATGATCTTCGACCAAGGCCGGATTTCTTGAACGCTGCACCCAAATGATGATACCCACAACGATCAAGGCCGCCGGTGGTATGATCATGAAGCCATTGTTTTCGTACCCTATGGAATACAATCCGGTTTTTTCGATCGGGTTTCCCAAAACGGGATAGCCGAACAAGGTTCCCGAACCCAACAGCTCCCTAAAGAAGCCCACGATGACCAAAATGACACCGTAGCCCAGGGCATTACCGATACCGTCAAGGAAAGACCTCCAGGGGCCATTACCCAGGGCAAAGGCCTCAAAGCGTCCCATAATGATACAGTTGGTAATGATCAACCCCACGAATACCGAAAGGGTCTTGCTCAATTCATAGGCAAAGGCCTTCAATACCTGGTCTACGATAATTACCAAGGTGGCCACCACGATCAACTGAACGATGATCCTAATTTTTGAAGGAATAATATTTCGCATCAACGAAATAACCACGTTACCCACCGACAAAACAAAAAGGACCGAGATCGCCATTACCACCGATGCCTTTAGCTCTGCGGTAATCGCCAATGCGGAACATATACCCAATACCTGAATGGTAATGGGGTTGTTGTCGGCCAACGGGTCTGTTATTAGACTTGCGTCTTTTTTTGTTAATAGTGCCATATTATTTTGCGCTAACAGTTTTTAAATAGTCTTTGTAGAGGTTGATACTCTCCTTGATCATAGCCGACACCCCGTTACCGGTAATGGTTGCACCTGCCAAGGCATCGACTTCATTATCGTCTTTTTCGTTGTTCAAGGGGTCGTTATTGCCCTTGGCCACTGTAATACCCACGTACTCATCTCCCTTTAGGATGCTTTCACCGGTGAAATCATCCATAAAGTAGCGTTGTTTGATGTTGGCCCCGAGGCCGGGTGTTTCACCCTTGTGATCGAAATAGACGCCTCTTACGGTCATGGTCTTGTCCAGCGCAATAAAGCCCCAGATAGCGTCCCATAGCCCCTTGCCGTACATGGGGATGATGTAGAAGGTCTCACCGTCCTTCTCTCCGACCAATAACGGAAGCTTCGGCGTTTCGCCCTTTTTGGCAATGGCCATCTGCTTTTTCATATCGATCAAATAGGCATGGTCGTCTTCGCTAACCTGATCGCCCTCTATGACCAACTGTTTTTTGATATAGGTCTTGAATTCGCCCTCTACCTTGTCAGTGGAAACAAAGTTTACACTTCCTTCATCGACATTCTCGTTTACGCCCATGGCGTAAAGAATGTTCTGTTGCTTTTCGAACCGTTCGTTCTCCGCAATCCGGTCTTTTAGGCTCGACGACATAAAAGCCAGAAGGGAACCGACTATCACCACCATTACGGCGGCAAAGACAACGGTATATGAATTTTTATCTGTATTGATTGACATAACTATACGGTTTCTGCTTGAAGTTCGTTTGCCTTGCCTTCGGAATCCTTGGGCAAGATGGTTGCGTTTTTGAGTCGTTTCATTCTTCGTTTTATGTTCCCTCGAACCACGTAGTGGTCAATGGTCGGTGCAAACACGTTCATCAAAAGAATGGCCAGGAAAACACCTTCGGGATAGGCCGGGTTAAAGACCCGTATCATTACGGAAAGGAAACCGATAAAGAAACCATAGAACCACTTGCCCCGGTTCGTTTGGGCCCCCGTCACGGGGTCGGTCGCCATGTAGACGATACCAAAGGCCAGACCCCCCACGATCAAGTGTTGCCAGAAGGGAAAGCTCATCAAGCCATAAAACTTACTGGTCTCACCGATCCAACCTTGATCGACCACTCCGTTAAAGATCAGACCCATGACCAAGGAACCGATAACGGCGCTCAACATAATACGCCAGCTGGCGATCTTGCTAAAAATCAGGAACAAGCCTCCCAAAAGGATAAGGAAGGTCGGGGTCTCACCGACGGAACCGGGTATAAAACCGAAGAACATATCGGAAACCGAATACGACATCTCGGCCCCTTTGTTCTGGGCCAAATAGCCCAAAATGGTCTCACCGGAAATGGCGTCGGGGCCACCGGCGCGTTCGACCGCCTGGTACACCCAAACCTTGTCACCGCTCATCCACGTAGGATAGGCAAAGAACAGGAAGGCCCGTATGGTAAGCGCAGGATTCAGGATATTCATCCCGGTACCCCCAAAGACCTCCTTACCTATGACCACACCAAAGACAACGGCCACGGCCAACATCCAAAGCGGGGTATCGATCGGCACGATCAGCGGTACCAGCATACCCGTCACCAAGTATCCTTCCTCCACTTCGTGCCCCTTGATCACGGCAAATATAAATTCGACCAAAAGTCCTACCCCATACGACACGACCAAGAGGGGAAGCACCTTAATGATCCCGATCCAGAAGTTGTCCCAGGTAAGAAAATCGTCCATCAACGAGAAATTTTGCGGAAAACCGTTGATTGCGGAATAATGCTGATAACCTGCATTGAACATGGAAAAAACAAGTACCGGGACCAAGGCCATAATAACCGTGTTCATGGTACGTTTCAAATCGTCGGCCGCCCTGACATGGCTACCGTTATGGGTCGTTTCGTCGGGCGTAAATAAAAAGGTATGGAACGCATTAAAGGCGGGCGCCATTTTCTTACCTCGAAAATGATGCTTAATAATGTGCAACCTTTTCTTTAAAGTCAGTCTTTTATCACTCATCTTTATCCTATTTCTTTATACAACAAATCCAACCCTTCGCGTATGATCTGCTGATGCGGTTGCTTGGAAACACACACAAACTCAGTCAAAGCAAAATCTTCGGGCGCCACCTCGTAAAGTCCCAATTGCTCCATTTCGTCAAGATCCTTTACCATACACGCCTTAAGCAGCTGCATGGGGTAGATATCCATCGGAAACACCTTCTCGTACATACCCGTAACCACAAAGGCCCTATGCTCGCCATTGGTATTGGTGTTCAGGTCGTATTTTTTATTGGGCTGTAGCCAAGAGAAGGTCAAGGCCCGGGTAGCGGAAATTTTATTGAAAATCGGCTTGTTCCACCCGAAAAGCTCATAATCGTCCCCCTCGGGTATGACACTTACCGTATTGTTATAAAAACCGAGATGGCCATCGGGACGACTTTTCGAACCGGTGAGCACATCGCCATTGATTACCCTGAAATGATTGTTGGTAACGCCACTGGCATATAAAAAGGTAGATATTTCGGCACCGATCTTGGTCGTGTAATACTTGGGCGCCTTTACGCACGAGCCCGCAAGGGCGACGACACGCTCGGGGTTAAACCTACCGGTCAGCAAAAGCTCGCCGATAACCACCAAATCCTGGGCGGCCACGGTCCAAACGACCTCCCCCTTGTTTATGGGGTCGATCTTATTGATCTGGGTTCCGACCAATCCCGCGGGATGCGGACCGGAAACCTTGTGAAGCTCAATGCCCGAAAGACCGGCCAATGGTGAATTGGAGGAAGCACCTACGGAAACATGCACCTTGCCCGGGGTCAACTTGCCCAGCGCAGTGATAGCGGCCTGAAGCTCTTTTTCCCTGCCTTTCAAAACATAGTCAAGATCCGCCGCCAATGGTGCTGTGGCATAACCGGATATAAAGACCGCCTTGGGCGTGGCATCGGGATCGGCGATGATATCGTAAGGACGCTGTTTGATAAACGGCCAGGCCCCACCTTTTAGAAGGTAGGCCTTGACCTCGTCCTTGGAAGCCTTCCCAAGCTCCAATGGGGAATGGGAAACTTCGGCCTGCTCCTTATCGGCCAATATTTTAAGGGAAAGAATGCGCCTCCTCGCCCCTCGATTAATTTCGATGAGTTCGCCGCTTACCGGAGAGACGAACATCATATCTTCCCTGTTCTTGTTATAGAAAAGAGGTTCCCCGACTTTTACCTCGGCACCTTGCTTCACCAACATTTTAGGGGTTATTCCGTGAAAATCGTTAAGATTTATGGCATAAACATTGCTTAAAACAGCCTTGGATGTAGTTTGCTCTGCAGCACCAACAAGATTAATGTTCAAGCCCTTTTTAATCCGAATGTCTTTAGACATATTATTGTAGACCTTAGGTTAACTAAAATATGGCGCAAAAATAGTACTAAAAGCAATGTTTTCATAATAAATGCCCATAAATTTGGAACGTATATCGATCTAAATTTGCCGGGCACACTTTTTGTTTACCTTTACCGAAAAAATAGCGCGTTCATGCTACAAAAGATTATACCGGCATTCCTTTTGCTTTTTACCACCTTCTCCCTTGCCCAGGTTTTGCAGGAAATCAACCCTCCGGAACACATTAAGACGGTTATTTTCGGCGGACCCACCGAAGACCAGTTTCCGGTCGTGGAGCTAGGGGAAACGATCACGTTGGAGTTCGACGACATTACGGCCGGCGAAAGGGACTATTACTATAAGATCGTACATTGCGACTACGACTGGTCGCCATCGCAACTCCTACGGTCGCAATACCTTACCGGGATCGACAACCAAAGAATAACCGATTACGAAAACAGTTATTCGACCCTGCAGCCCTACTCGAACTACAAGCTCACCATACCCAACGACAACGTTCGCCTAAAAGTAAGCGGCAACTACGTATTGGAGATTTACGACGACAATTACGAATTGCAGTTTTCGAGAAGATTTGTCGTCTACAAAGACCTTGTAAGCGTATCGGCAACGGTAAAAAGGTCTAGGGATTTTAACTTCTTGAACACAAAACAGGTCGTCCAATTCAGCATCAACGCCGGGAGCTTTCAATTGGTCAACCCCAAAAAGGAAGTGAAAGTGGTCATTTTGCAGAACTACCAGTGGAATACGGCCCTCTACGACATCGCCCCGCAATACACCATAGGCAAGGAACTGGTATACAAGTACGACCAGGAGACCAGTTTTTTCGGGGGCAACGAATTCCTTAACTTCGACACGAGCGACCTCAGGGCCCCGAGTTCGGAAATTTCAAGAATCGAGATAGGCGACCTTTATCACCATTACCTGTTCCCCGACAGGTATCGGGCTTCGAGGGACTACACCTATTTTCCCGATATCAACGGCGATTTTGTGGTACGCACCCTGCAAGGCGACGACAATTCGAGGGAGGCGGAATATTCATTGGTACATTTTTCATTGCCCTACGATCCCATTTTGGATCTCGACGAGGTATATGTCTTCGGAAAGTTCAACAATTACGCCCTCGGCGACGAGAACCGACTCACCTATAACGAAGAAAACGGTATGATGGAGGGCACCCTAAAATTGAAGCAAGGGTTCTACAACTACAAATACGTTGTCAAAAAGGACGACGGCACGGTAGACCTGAACAGGATCGGCGGTAACTTCCACTTTACCGAGAACAACTACCTTATACTGGTATATTACCGCAGCTTTGGCGAACAGTACGACAGCATTATTGGAATCGGCAATGCCAATTCTAGAAATATCAGCAATTAGCAAGCACCATCAAAATGGGTAAAAATGGAGAACGAACAGGTTGCCACCCAGACGGAAAGCCCCAAAATTAAGTACCGGGGCACCGAATGCCTTAATTGCGGCCATCCATTAAAACTATCGGACAGGTTCTGCCCCAACTGCTCACAGGCCAACAACACCAAGAAGCTTTCGCTCAAGGATTTTTTCGACGAGTTCTTCGCCAGCTTCATTTCGTACGACTCCAAGTTGTTCAAAACCTTATCGGCCCTGCTCCTGCGCCCCGGAAAAATCACGAGGGACTACATTAACGGCAAAAGGGTTTCGTATACCAACCCCTTTCGGTTCTTGCTCAGTTTGGCCATCGTTTACTTCCTGATGTTGGGCGTATCGGGCGGTTATGACCAAATAGGACCTCTTGAAGCCAAGGTCAGGACACCAGATTTCGACCTATCGAAAACCCTGGACACCGTGGAGTTCGAAAACGAGGACGAGAAACAGGAAATAATGCAGGTGATGGATTCCCTTGACCTTCCCAAGCGCATCGGCACCTATATCAAAACGAGGGATTCGGCATTGAACGCCGACCCCATCGCCTACTTTCGGGGCCTGGACAAGATTTCGGGATGGGACAGGATATTTCAAAAACACAACTTTTTCGAAACCATGGCGAGAAGGGACTCCGTCAGGTATTTCGAGGAGGCACGTTCAAAATTCAAGGTTGAAAACACACGTGAAAACCAACTCACGTTCAACTCCGGCCGCAGCCTTTTCAAGATCAAGGAGCGGCCCGGTGACTTTCTGCGTACGTTGATTTCGCGCCTACCCTTTGCCACATTTTTCTTTTTACCCCTGTTCACCGTCTTTATATGGCTGGCTTACATCAGAAAAAAATACAATTACACCGATCATTTGATCTTTAGCTTTCATGTCACATCCCTGTTGTTTATCTTGCTCATTGTTAGCTTTTTGATCGATTCGATCTTTAAGATAGATAGCAATTGGTTTTTTCTGTCCTGCTTTTCGGTCTACCTGTTTCTGGCGATGCGAAAATTCTACGGCCAGGGCATATTCAAAACTATTGTTAAATATCTTTTTTTGAATACGATTTTTTTTATATTGGCCATGTTTTCAGTATTGGTTTTGATCGTTGGAAACATGATTACCTATTAGACCTACAAAACGCATGATAACACAGGTTACCAAGGGCATTAAAATTTCGGTGAACACCAGCTTCGAAGGCACCTTCTTTAAAAACTACAAGATGCACTTTGCCTTTGGCTATACCATTACCATCGAGAACCAAAGCAAGGATTCGGTTCAGCTTACCTCTAGGCATTGGAAAATATACGACGCCCTCAACGAACTTGAAATTTTGGACGGCGAAGGTGTCATCGGCAAAAAACCGGTCATTAAGCCGGGCGAGTCGCACACCTACACCTCCGGATGCCTTCTCACCTCCCCCATCGGGGCCATGCGGGGGCACTACACCATGGTCAATTTCAGCTCTACCGAAAAATTCAGGGTCTACGTACCGACCTTTAAGTTCCACGCCCCCTTTGCCCTCAATTGAACGATACCCCTTCGGTACCCGTACATCCACGACGCCATACCGCTAATTCCCAAGGGTATTTTTCAACGACTTGACAAGGTAAGGCCGAACCTTTAAAACCTCGCTTCGATAACGGTTCAATTTTTTTTTATTTCGACATACTCATCCTACCTTTGTCCCCATCTAAACTCAAAACACACTCAATTATGGGCAAAGGATTTTTCCAGGTACCAAAAGCCAAGAACGAACCGATAAAGAGCTACGCGCCGGGCACCCCCGAACGCGACGAGGTACTAAAAGCTTACCGCAGGTATTACGAGGGCAGTGTAGACATCCCTCTATACATAGGCAGTAAAGAAATCAAGACGGGCAACACCAGGCCCATGTCTCCCCCACACGACCATAAACACATCGTAGGCCAGTACCACTTGGCCGAAAAAGAACACGTACAGGAGGCCATAGACAATTGCCTTGAGTCCCGAAACGCCTGGGCGAACCTTACATGGGAACAACGCGCCGCTATTTTTTTAAAGGCCGCCGAACTGATTGCCGGCCCTTATAGGGCCAAAATAAACGCGGCAACGATGATCGCCCAATCGAAGACCATCCATCAGGCCGAAATCGATTCGGCCTGTGAGCTGATCGATTTCCTACGCTTTAACGTGGCCTATATGGCAGACATCTACGAAGAACAGCCCGACTCTGCCGCAGGCCTATGGAACAGGGTCGAATACCGTCCGCTCGAAGGTTTTGTCTATGCCATCACGCCGTTCAACTTTACGGCCATTGCCGGAAACCTGCCCGCCAGTGCGGCCCTAATGGGCAATGTGGTGGTGTGGAAACCGAGCGACAGCCAAATCTTCTCGGCCAAGGTAATCGTAGATGTATTCAAGGAGGCGGGACTTCCCGACGGCGTTATCAACGTGGTTTATGGAGACCCGGTAATGATAACCGAAACGGTTTTGGCCAGTCCCGATTTTGCCGGGATCCATTTTACGGGATCCACCCATGTCTTCAAGCAATTATGGAAACAGATAGGCAACAACATCGACATCTATAAAACCTATCCGCGTATTGTGGGCGAGACCGGGGGCAAGGATTTTATAATTGCCCATCCAACGGCCAAACCCCAACAGGTGGCCACAGCGATTGTCAGGGGCGCTTTTGAATTCCAAGGCCAGAAATGCAGTGCGGCCTCGCGGGTCTACCTTCCGAAATCGACCTCAAAGGAAATCTTGGACCTGGTGAAGAAAGATGTGGAATCGTTCAACAAACCCGGGAGCCCCGAAGACATGTCAAACTTTATCACCGCGGTGATCCATGAAGGCTCCTTCGACAAACTGGCCAAGTACATCGACCAGGCCAAAGAAGATGCGAACGCCGAAATTATCGTAGGTGGCGGTTACGACAAGTCGGAAGGCTACTTTATCGAACCGACGGTCATCTTGACCACCGACCCCAAGTACACCACTATGGAAACCGAGCTATTCGGTCCCGTTGTCACCGTCTACATCTACGAAGACCAAGACTGGTCGTCAACCCTAAAATTAGTGGACGAAACCTCGGAATACGCCTTAACGGGCGCCGTTCTTGCCACCGACCGTTACGCCATCGACGAGGCCACCAAAGCACTTCAGAACAGTGCCGGAAACTTTTATATAAACGACAAGCCCACAGGGGCCGTGGTCGGCCAACAACCCTTTGGCGGGGCCAGGGCCTCGGGCACCAACGACAAGGCCGGTTCTGCCCAGAACCTGCTCCGATGGGTGTCTCCGCGCCTGATCAAGGAAACGTTTGTAACTCCCGAAGACTATCGCTACCCGTTTTTAGGCTAAGCAAAACCCGAATATTACAAGGCGGGCGATTTCCGAAAAGAAATCGCCCGCTTTTTTTTATTCTTTTTTCAAGGCAATTCAACACCTTTTTAATACCTTGTAAACGAACACCTTACAAGATTCAATCAACATCAACTAAAAACCGACAAATGAAAAAATTACTTTTCGCACTTATGTGCATGGCAGGCGTAACGGCCTACGGACAAGACCTTCAGACACAAAGCACCATACAAGGGGTATTACAGGGCAACCAGGCCCAAGTCGTTGCCTTGGCGGAGGCCTTCTCCGAAGAACAGTACGATTGGCGGCCAATGGAGGGCGTCAACTCGGTAGGCGAAGCCCTTTTACATGTGGCCGGGGGCAATTACTATATTGCGTCAAAAATGGGGTTTGCCCCGCCCGAGGATGTCGATATGATGAATTTGGGCAAGATCAAAGGCAAGGAGAACATCATTGCCGCCTTAAAGAAATCGAACGATTTCGTATTGGAAAAAATAACCATGGTCGAAAACGAGCAACTGGGCGAAGAGGTCGACTTTGGCTTTATGAAGGCCAATAAACTGACCGGGCTTTTGATCATCATGGAGCACAACGGGGAGCACAAGGGCCAACTGATCGCCTATGCCCGATCCAATGGGGTAGTCCCCCCTTGGAGCAAATAGTGCCTTTTTTACGTCAACAAAACCCTGAACCCCTGTGCAATTATCACAGGGGTTTTTCGTTAACCTATAAGGGCAAAACCCCAAAAATACCCCTTAAATTGGGCACTTCACCCCAAAAAAAAGCCTAAAAACATAATTTTCAACACAATACATATGTAAATTTAACGTTAATTAATTGTAAATTAATCGTCATTTACTGAACTTTGTATCAATTAATGTGCTGAATTATGAAAAGGAATACAATGATTGCCAAGACAAAAATGATCGTCAACTGCCTCCAAATACACATTTGGGGCCACATGCGCATTTATGCCAGAAAATATAGGAAGACGTATTACAGAATGTTAAGCCTATAGTTCAACCCTTGAATTTAAGCGGTAGGTACACCACCTTTTTGGTGTCGAAAAAATCTTCTTCAAAATAATCGGGAAGGTCGAATATTTCAACGGTTTTGTAGTCTTTAAGTTCTTCGGTAAGGTCACCTCCCTTTAGGTAGAGAATGCCGTTTCTGCGTTCGTGCACCGAGTCTTTCTTTATTTTGCCCTTCACCCAATGGGTAAAGGTGGGCATGGCCGCCACGGCCCTACTTACGATAAAATCGAATTGCCCGTCGATCTGCTCCACCCTCGAGTTTATGGTCTTTACGTTCTTGAGCCCCAGTCCGTCGACCACCTCGTCAACCACCTTTATTTTTTTGCCGATCGAATCGACCAAGGTAAATTGAACCTCGGGAAAAAGAATGGCCAACGGAATCCCGGGGAAGCCTCCCCCCGTTCCGACGTCCAATACCGAACTTCCCCCACGAAAGGATTGAATCTTGGCAATGCCCAGGGAATGCAATACATGGCGGATATAGAGTTCTTCGATATCCTTTCGGGAAACAACGTTTATTTTTAAATTCCAATCCTTATAAAGATCCTCCAACATGATCAACTGCTGTCGTTGGATATCGGATAAATTGGGAAAATATTTAAAAACTATTTCGGCCTTCATGCGTATATTTGTATGAAAGCAAAATTACAATATTCACTTGCGATATTATAACTACGATAAAATTATAGGGTAAAATTTCAAATGCCCGCAAAAAGAATTCCACAATTATGAGTACTAAAACCGTACGCTTCTCCAGAAAAGATCCGGCACAATTTTTTAAGACCCTCAACAAAAGGGTAAACGATTATTTCAAGGAAAACCAGATCAAGAAAACAGGAAATTGGCGCTTGCACCTAAAAACCGTAATCATGTTCGCCATCTTCCTAACCCCTTATTTTTTAATATTGACCCTTGGGCTGCCTACATGGGCCAACCTCTTGCTCACCATTGTTATGGGCATCGGTATGGCCGGTGTCGGGATGAACGTCATGCACGATGGCAACCACGGTGCCTACTCCAACAAAAAGTGGGTCAACAAATTAATGGGCAGCAGCATCTATATCCTGGCCGGCAATGTATACAACTGGCAGGTACAGCACAATGTATTGCACCACACCTACACCAATATCCACGAGCACGACGAAGATATGGAGGCCGGTAGGATACTGCGGTTCTCAAAACATGCCAAATGGCACAAGTACCATAAGTTCCAGCATTTTTATTCGGTCTTCCTCTATGGCCTGTTGACCTTCAACTGGGCCATAACCACCGATTTTATGCAGATGTACCGTTACATGAAGCGTAAATTGTCGTATGGAAAACTGCCCAACCCCATCGTAAACTGGAGCACCTTGGTGATTACCAAGATATTGTACGTCACCATATGGATCGTGCTACCCCTGATCTTTGTCGACCTGGCTTGGTGGAAGGTGTTTTTGGGCTTTTTTATCATGCACTATGTCGCCGGTGTCATCCTGAGCGTTGTTTTTCAGCTCGCCCACATCGTAGACGAGGCCGAGACTCCCCTACCCGACGAAAACGGAAGCATGAAAAACACCTGGGCCATACACCAGTTGTTCACCACCGTAAACTTTGGCACCAAGAACCGTATCGTCAATTGGTTCACCGGTGGCCTCAACCACCAGGTAGAACACCATATATTCCCCAATATCAGCCATATACATTACACAAAAATCTCTAAAATTGTGAAAGAAACGGCAAAGGAATTTAATTTGCCCTACAACGAATATAAAACTACAAGAAAAGCCATAATTTCGCATTTTAAACATCTAAAGGAGCTGGGCAAACAACCCTCTTTGCAGATGCAATAAATTTTGAGCACCAAATGTATCGACGTGGACGACCGGTACCGAAACCCGGTCGTCCGCTTTTATCAATTAAAAAATCAAGATGACCGCAACTACAGTTACATCTAACGGACTTTCCGATCGAATTAACAGTCTAACCCCTTCCGCCACTTTGGAGATGGCGGCAAAGGCTCGCGAATTACGGGCAGCTGGCAAAGACATTATCGGTTTGAGTTTGGGCGAGCCCGACTTCAACACACCCGACTACATTAAGGAGGCGGCCATACAGGCCATCAATGACAACTACAATTCGTATACGCCCGTCGATGGCTATGCAGAATTGAAGGATGCCATTATCACCAAATTCAAAAGGGACAACGGCCTTACCTACGACCCTTCCCAAATCGTGGTTTCGACAGGGGCCAAACAAGCGCTCTACAATGTGGCGCAAGTGGTATTGAACAAGGGCGACGAGGTAATCCTTCCCTGCCCGTACTGGGTCAGTTACAGCGATATCGTCAAACTGGCGGAAGGTGTTCCCGTCGAAGTAGCCACCTCGATCGACAACGACTTTAAAATGACCCCGGAGCAATTGGAGGCGGCCATTACCCCAAAGACCCGTATGCTTTGGTACAGTTCGCCCTGTAACCCGAGCGGATCGATATACAGTGAGGCCGAACTTCGCGCCTTGGCCGATGTGCTTCAAAAATACCCTCAAATTATCGTGGTAAGCGATGAAATATACGAACACATCAATTACGGGGTAACCGCCCATGCCTCAATGGCGGCTTTCGACGATATGTACGACAGGACCGTTACGGTCAACGGTGTGGCCAAAGCCTTTGCCATGACCGGTTGGAGGATCGGCTACATAGGAGCCCCAAAAACCATTGCACGCGCCTGCAACAAGCTCCAGGGCCAAGTTACCAGTGGTGCCAATTGCATAGCCCAAAGGGCCGTGATCACCGCTTTGACCGAATCGCCCGATCGCGTACAGTACATGGTCGACAAATTCAAGGAAAGAAGACAACTTATCCTGGGCCTCTTGAACGAAATCGAAGGGTTTCGCTGCAATGAGCCCGAAGGCGCCTTTTACGTCTATCCCGATGTAACGGCCTATTTCGGCAAGACCCTGAACGGGGTAACCATAAACAATGCCTCCGATTTTGCCATGTACCTTTTGGAACACGCCAATGTGGCCACCGTCACCGGTGATGCCTTTGGTAACGGGGACTGTATTCGAATTTCATATGCCGCATCGGAAGACGAAATAAAGGAAGCGATTTCAAGAATCAAAAAAGCGCTGGATTAAGCCGCACTTTTGCACAAACACAAAAAAACGGCCCTTTGGTTTTACCAAGGGGCTTTTTTATTGGGTATTGGGATTTGGATCCAGCGGCACTAGATGCGTTTCCAAAAATAGGGGGTGAACAGGATCAGCACGGTAAAAAGCTCCAGCCTTCCGGCCAGCATCAGAAAACCGCACCACCACTTACCGATATCGGGCAGGCCGTTAAAATTGCTCACCGGGTTCAGGGTACCGAAAGCCGGGCCCACGTTGCCAAGTGACGAGGCCGCACCTCCGATGGAGGTCACAAAATCCATCCCCATGGCACCAAGGCCCAAGGCCCCTATTATAAAAAGCAACATGTAGAGCACAAAAAAGGCGATGACGTTATAGACGATCTGTTCCTTGACCGTTTTTCCATTGTAACGCACCGGAATAATGGCACTGGTATGCAGGGTTCGCTTAAACTCCAATAGTCCGTTCTTAATGATCAAGATGTGCCGCATTACCTTAATACCTCCCGCCGTCGAGCCCGCCGAGCCCCCCAAGAACATCAATCCGAAAAAGAAAACGCTCAAAAAGGGGGTCCAGCTTGTAAAATCGGCGGTCACAAACCCTGTCGTAGTAACCACCGCCACCACCTGGAACAGCACATGCCGGAAGGCACTTTCGGCACCGCCCAAAACCATGGGGTGGTAATCGCTAATGGCGACGTCGGCCTTAAAGTACACCACCAAAGCGGCGATGATGGTAAACGATACGATAAAACCGGTATAGAACTTCAGCTCCTCATCCATTAAGATACGCTGTACCTTGCCTTTAAAGGCAAAGTAGCTCAACACAAAATTAGTACCCGCCAAGAACATGAAAAGGATGATAATATACTGTATCAGCGGTTGGTCGTTCCAATAGGCGACACTTAAATTTTTGGTCGAGAACCCCCCGGTGGAAAGGGTGGCCAAAGAGTGGTTGATCGCATCGAAAAAGGACATTCCGGCCAACTTGAGCAATATTGTTTCGGCCAAGGTGTAGCCGACATAGATCAGCCAGAGCCGTTTGGCCGTATCGGTAATACGCGGGTGCAATTTGTCGGCACTCGGCCCGGGCGCCTCGGCGGCGAACAACTGCATGCCCCCTATACCCAACAGGGGAAGGATCGCAATGGCCAGCACAATGATGCCCATACCTCCGATCCAATGGGTAAGGCTGCGCCAAAACAAAAGTCCCTCGGGCAAGGACTCGATATCGTCCAAAATCGACGCCCCCGTAGTGGTGTACCCCGATATCGTTTCAAAAAAGGCATTCGTAACCGAGGGTATGGCCCCTGAAAAAAGATAGGGCAGCATTCCCGAAACCGACATCACCACCCAGCCGAAGCTCACAATTATATAGCCTTCCTTACGCTTTACCTGTTTTTTGTGGTCGCGGGTGTAGAACATGGCAAGGGTACCCACGAACATCGAGGTAATGGCCGCCAAGGCTATGCCCAAGGTCGCCCCATCGGAATAAATGCCGCTGACCAGGGCCGCCATCACCATAAAGCCACCGTTGAACAGCAACAGCAGCCCCATGATATGGAATATTATTTTTGAATTAAGACGCATTTAAAGAAACAATCGTTCAATTTTCGGTATAGCTTCGGGCAGGCAGCAGACGACTACGCGGTCGCCCGCCTTAATCTCAAAACCACCCAGTGCGATAATGCCCTCATCATCGCGAACCACCCCGCCTATGGTGGCGGTACGTGGAAAATCGAGCTCCCGGATAATATTGCCCGTTACCCGCGACGTAGGCTTGACCACGAATTCGAGAATTTCGGCATTGAGGTTGTTCAAGCGCATCAAGGCCACCACCTCCCCCTTTCTGATATGGCGGAATATATTGTTCGCCGCCAACAGCTTTTTGTTGATCAGGGTATCGATACCTATGGAGTGCGACAATTGAAAATAATCCATATTCTCGACCAGGGCGATCGTTTTCTTGATATGCTTCGACTTGGCCACCAGACACGACATGATATTGGTCTCGGAGTTTCCCGTAACGGCGACAAAGGCATCCATAGACTCCAAGCTCTCCTCTTCCAAAAGCTCGACGTTTCGACCGTCCCCGTTAATGACCAGGGCATTGGGTAGGTCGTCGGCCAGATCAAAGGCCTTTTCCTTGTTTTTCTCGATCAATTTTACGTTAAAACGATTCATACAGAGATCCCGGGCCGCTTTAAAACCGACCTTGCTTCCCCCTAAGATCATAACGTTCTTGATCTCTTCCTTTTTCTTGCCCGTAAGTTTGTACAGTTCATCGACACCCTCCTTTGTGGTAATGAAATAGACCTGGTCTCCCACCTTAAATACCGTATCACCCCTTGGGATTACGGTATATTGGGTACCCGTCCGCTTGAGTGCGATCGGCATAAAATGCAATTTGGGAAATATCTTGGCCGCTTCCTTGACCATCTTGCCCACGAAGGGCGCCGACGAAGGCAACGAAACACCTACCATGATCAACTTGCCCATTTCAAACTCATAGGTATCGTTAAAGGCCGACTTGTTCAAGAGCAATTTAATCTCAGTGGCCGCCAATTTTTCGGGCGATATGAGTTCGTCGATTCCCAGCTCCGAAAAACGCAGCGCCTCCTTGTCCTCAATAAATTCGGTATTTGAGATCCTGGCGATGGTACGTTTACAGCCCAACTGTTTTGCGAGCATGCACAGGGTCAGATTTGTGGTTTCGGACGAGGTGACCCCGATCACCAAACTCGAATTCTGTACGTTGGCATCCTTCAATACCGCTATCGAGGTGGCATCGCCACGCAATACCCGGATGTCCAAATGCGAATCGGCGTAAGCCAAACTTTCCTTATTGGTATCGATAAGTGTTATGTCCTGCGATTCGTAAGACAGTAGTTTCGCCAGATGAAAACCTACTTCACCGGCACCCGCAATAATAATTTTCATCTATCAGTAACTTTCTGTGCATCCGCACCTTATACAAGATAACACATCTCTATAAAATTGTGCAAAGTTCATATTGAGCGCAGCAAAATTACACATTTAATCGGTAGTCCCTTTTAAATTCAGGCACATAATGAACCTATCGGACCATCGGGCAATATTAACGGACATAAAACGTATACTTGGGCCGTTATTGTATCTTTGCCCTAAAAATTGCCCCTATGGCCAAAAAAGTTATCCCTTATAAAGATTCCGACCTAGGCAAAAAGGCCCAGGTAACCCAAATGTTCGATACCATATCGGGCAGCTATGACGGCCTAAATCGGGTAATCTCGTTCGGTATCGACATAAAGTGGCGCAAGCGGGTGGTGAACATCGTAAAGGCCTCGCGCCCCGAGAGCGTACTCGACATTGCCACGGGTACGGGCGATTTGGCCATAAACCTCGTTGAAAGCGGGGCCAAGTCCATTATCGGGCTCGATATTTCGCCAGGAATGCTCGAGGTCGGCAAAAAGAAAGTAGCCCAAAAAAAATTGGATCCCATTATTGACATGGTCGTCGGCGACAGTGAAAACCTGCCTTTTTCAGACCAAAGTTTCGATGCGGTAACCGTTGCCTTCGGGGTTCGCAATTTCGAAAACCTCGAAAAAGGCCTGTCGGAAATTTATCGCGTACTGGCCACCGGCGGTACCTTTGTGGTCCTCGAAACCTCGGTACCTACCCAAACACCCTTTAAGCAGGGCTATTCCCTGTACACCAAGTACATTCTGCCGATGATAGGGAAACTTTTTTCCAAAGATCGTTCGGCCTACGCCTACTTAAGCGAATCGGCATCGGTTTTCCCCCACGGCGAAGCCTTCAACAATATTTTGCGGAAAATCGGGTTTATAGAGGTAGAGAACAAACCCCAGACCCTTGGGGTGGCTTCCATTTATGTGGCCAAAAAGTAAATCGAGCCCCCTACAGGGCTTTATAAAAATACCGGTTCCCCTTGTATATGAGGGTATTGACGGGAGCAGGATAATTTTTTTTAAATGAAAGGATTTTATTTGCTTTTGGGAAGTATGCTGATCTTGACCTCAGCAGTGAGCGCTCAGTTTAACGCCGACCCCATTCTCAATATTGAAAACAAGGACAAAAAGTTTCTCAATTACGGTTATTTTCTGGGTTTTAACCGCTACGGGTTCAAATTCGACTACAAAAACGACCGGGGCGACCAGAACACCGATGTCCAGGTTCTCGAGTCAACCGGTTTCAACGTCGGACTCATCGGAGAAATGAGACTTCACGAATTTCTGGACCTGCGTATCGAACCGGGGCTGTACTACAATGCCCGTACCTTGGGCTTTCCCGGCTTTCAGGCCACCGAGGAAGGTGAAAGAAACGCCATTCGCGAAGTAAAATCGACCTACATCAATTTTCCGGTCCTGCTAAAGATCAATACCCGCCGTTTCGGCAACTGGAAACCCTTTTTGGTAGCAGGCCCCTCGGCTTCGTTAAATTTGGGCAGCAACGAGGCAAGTCCGGACGACAACAGCAGCGGAACCTTCAGGATGAAAAAATGGACCTACAACTACGAAATCGGGTTCGGTATCGACTTTTACCTAGAGTACTTTAAGTTTACCCCATCGATCAGGGGCGTTTTCGGACTGACCGACGAGCTCATCCGCGACAACGACCCCAATAGTCCCTGGACGGGCAATATCGAAAAAATGAGCACCCGTGGCCTTTTCGTCAACTTTACCTTCGAATAACCCCACCAACAATAGCATCAATACCCTCTAACCCCTGCGTATTTCGCTCAAGAGAATGGCCGTAGCGGTGGCCACGTTCAAACTCTCCGCGGTTGGTTCGCCAAACTGCGGTATGCTTATCTTGTGGGTTACCAGGTGTTCTATCGGGCTTGATATTCCGTTGGCCTCGTTGCCCATGACCAAGATTCCCGGTTCGGCCAATTTTTCGCCGTATACCGGTACCCCGTCCATAAAGGCCCCGTATATGGGCCGATCGGCCTTTTGCAAAAACAAGGCAAGATCGGTATACCCCACGTTCACCCTCGCGATCGATCCCATCGTCGCCTGAAGGGTCTTGGGGTTGTAACAGTCGACGGTTTGCCCCGAACAGACCAGATGGCGTATTCCGAACCAATCGCAGAGTCGAATGATGGTGCCCAGGTTTCCCGGATCGCGAACATCGTCGACGGTTACGACCCAATCGTCAAAGTCGATTTTTTCGACCTTGGGAATCTTAAAGAGCCCCAACACCTTGTTCGGCGTTCTCAGGGCACTTATCTTTTTCAACTCCGCCTCGGAGATCAATTCGACTTCCCCCGCGGAAGCCGACAAGCCCCCATCTTCGGTCGCATAGACCTTGACGACCTCGAATCTCGAATCCAACAGTTCTTGAACCGCCTTTAAGCCTTCGACAAAAAAAAGACCATTTTCATTTCGGTACTTTTTTTGATGTAGGCTTCTTATAAGTTTTATTTGGCTTTTAACAATCATAAAAAGATGTATTTTTGGGGGCTATGACCACATCGTTACGCTTTATAAAAACATGTGCTAAAATAAGCCTATTATTTCTAGCGGTGACGATCTACTCGTGCAACACTTTAAAAAGAGTCGGCGAAAACGAGCTTTTACTTACCGACAATACCATTTATGCCGATGACAGGGAGGTCAAGAACGAAGCCATCAAGAGCTTGATCGTCCAAGAACCGAACAGCACCCTGTTGGGCTACCCCTTACGCCTCAACCTCTACAACCTGGCCAAGAAGAACCCCGATTCTTCCTTCCAGGCCTGGCTGCACCGAAAGGAAAAACGCGAGGCGCGATTAATACGCCTTCTCTCAAAAAAGCAAGTAAACCGATTGGGGGAGTCATTTTTGGTAAGCGGCCTGAGCGAATGGCTCAAAAAAATCGGGGAAGCCCCGGTGATAGTCGACACGACCAAATCGAGGCGTACCCTCGAACGGCTCAGCGCCTACTATGGCAGCAAGGGCTATTTTAACAACAACACTACGTTCGTCATCGATACCCTGCCCAGAAAAAAACGCGCCAAGATCGATTACAAGATAGACTTGGGCAAGCCTTTTATCATCGACTCGATTTCAAAAAAAATCGCCTCAAGGGCCATCGACTCCATTTACCAACTGAACGCCGAAGCGTCGTTCGTAAAGGAAGGGGAACAGTTCGACCTGGCCCAATTTGCCAAGGAACGGGAGCGGCTAAGCTCCATTTTCAGAAATTCGGGGGTCTATAATTTTCAGGAAAGTTCCATTTCGTACGATATCGCCACCGACACTACCAAAGTGGCCGACGACCAACAGATGAACATCGAACTGAACATCGACAATTTTAAAAAGCGGGGCGATACCGCCGTTACCTCTACCGAATACAAAGTGTACAAGTTCGATCAAATCAATATTTACACCGACTACCTTTACAACGGGGACGACAGCGAACAACAATCCATTCGCTATGGCGACTACAACATATTCTACCACAACAAGCTCCGGTTCAAGCCCAAAACCCTGGCCAATGCCGTTTTCTTTGAAAAAGACAGTGTTTACCGCGAGATAGACCGAACCAGGACCTACCGTCAGATCACCAACTTAGGCGTGTTCAAATACCCGACGATCACATCCGAGCCCAATGGCGAGGGCAACACCCTGGACGCCAACATCTACCTTGCCGCGCGGCCGAAATACTCCTTGGGTACCTCTTTCGAGGTAACCCGGTCCAACATTCAACAGGTGGGCTTGGCCCTCAGCCCCTCGCTTCAGGCCAGAAACCTTTTCGGGGGTGCCGAAAACCTAAGTCTTGCGGGCCGGTTGAGCATAGGTTCGTCGAACGACCCCAGTATCGTCGACAACCGTTTCTTCAATATACAGGAGTACGGTGCCGACCTCAATTTGGACATCCCCCGTATTTGGTTTCCCTTTTTCAATACCAATAAGGTCATTCCCAGCTATACCCTTCCCAAAACACGGATATCGCTAGGTACCAGCTTTCAAAAGAACATTGGCCTCGACAAACAGGCCTTCAATACCGTACTGAGCTACAATTGGGTGCCCTCCGACCTCATCAAGCACAACGTCGAACTTTTGAACATACAATTTGTACGCAATGTCAATATCGACCGCTTTTTTAACGTATACAGCAACTCCTACGAACAGTTGGACGAGGTGGCCGATGCCTATGACAACGCCGGGCAGTATCCCGAATTGGCCTCTTTTTTTGAGACAACCGACGATTCGAGCGACCCCCAGTTGATCATTCCCACAGGGACTACGGGCTTCACCCAAGCCGTTCTCAACAACGAGATCAGCACCACGGAGGACGAGCTGGAAACGGTAAACCGCATCGAGGAAAGAAGGGAGCGCCTGACCGAAAACAACCTTATATTCGCCAGTAATTACACCCTGAACCTGAACAACAGGGAAAATGTTGCCGACAACACCTTTTACCAATTCCGGTTTAAGGTCGAGAGTGCGGGCAACCTCCTTTCGGCAATCTCGGCCATCATTCCCTTTGAAGAAAACGAAAGCGGAGACCGCCTGGTCTTTGGCGTTCCCTATAGCCAATATATAAAAACGGAGTTCGACTATGTCAAATACTGGGGTATCTCAAGGTCGAACGTCTTGGCGTTGCGCACCTTTTTCGGTATTGCCATACCTTATGGCAACTCGAACAACATTCCCTTTGTACGCAGTTATTTTGCGGGAGGGGCGAACGATATCAGGGCATGGTCGCCCTATTCCCTTGGGCCCGGCCGCACCGATGCCATCAACGACTTTAACGAGGCCAACCTAAAGATCGGGGTCAATCTGGAACACCGCTTTCCCGTAATCGGCAACCTCAAGGGAGCCCTGTTCGCCGATGCGGGGAACATCTGGAACGTTTTTGACAACGTAGAGGATCCCGAGGCGACCTTTACCGGTTTCAGCTCCTTGGAAGATATCGCACTAGGTACCGGTTTCGGACTACGTTACGATTTTACCTACTTCGTCCTAAGGGCAGACCTGGGCTTTAAGACCTATAACCCCGCCAACGAGATCTCAAAAAGATGGTTTACCGATTTTAACCTTTCCAACTCGGTGCTCCAGATCGGTATCAACTACCCCTTCTAGCCCATTTTTATCAAAGTTTGCCCCCCTGTATACCAAGAAGACCAAGCCCCAATCGAGGAAGCGTTCACATTCTTGCCCGGCCCTTCCGCTTTAGAGGGAATATTTTATTACTTTTGTCCCATTCAAATTACAAACAAAGATTTATAAAATTATGGCCCACAATATAAAGCCCGGCGTTGCCACCGGAGATGAAGTCCAGGAAATTTTCAAATATGCCAAGGAAAAGGGCTTTGCCCTACCGGCAGTAAACGTTATCGGTTCGAACACGATCAACGGCGTTTTGGAGACAGCAGTAAGTTTAAACGCCCCCGTCATCATTCAATTCTCCAATGGGGGAGCCCAGTTCAATGCGGGCAAGGGACTTTCGAACGAAAACCAAAGGGCCGCCGTATTGGGTGCCGTTGCCGGTGCCAAGCACGTACACCAATTGGCCGAGGCCTATGGGGCCACCGTAATTTTACACACCGACCACTGTGCAAAAAAATTGTTGCCTTGGATCGACGGCATGCTCGATGCCAGTGAAAAACACTTTGCCGAGACCGGCAAACCACTGTTCAGCTCGCATATGATCGATCTTTCCGAAGAACCTATCGAAGAGAACATCGAAATTTGCAAGGGTTATTTGGAGCGCATGAGCAAAATGAACATGACCCTTGAGATCGAGCTGGGCATTACCGGAGGCGAGGAAGACGGTGTCGACAACTCCGATGTCGACGATTCGAAACTTTACACCCAACCCGAAGAAGTGGCCTATGCCTACGAAGAGCTTTCGAAAGTAAGCCACAGGTTTACCATCGCGGCGGCATTTGGCAACGTTCACGGTGTGTACAAGCCCGGAAACGTTAAACTGACCCCAAAAATCCTGAAAAACTCTCAAGATTACATCAGCGAAAAATACGGAGTCGGCCACAACCATATCGACTTTGTATTCCATGGCGGGTCAGGGTCTTCCGTAGAGGAAATCAGGGAAGGCATCAGCTATGGTGTTGTAAAGATGAATATCGACACCGATTTGCAATACGCCTTTTTAGCAGGGGTCCGCGATTACATCCAGGCCAAAAAAGACTATTTGCAATCCCAGATCGGAAACCCCGAAGGTCCCGACGAGCCCAACAAAAAACTATACGACCCACGGGTGTGGCTCAGGGAAGGCGAGAAATCGTTCTCCGAGCGCCTAAAACAAGCTTTTGCTGATTTAAACAACGTAAACACCCTATAGTTATAGGTGTTACCCGCTAACGACAATATGGAAGAAATGACGGCTTGGTTTAAACGAAAGGAAAAAGGAATCCAAACGGCTACCGAAGAGAAGAAGGACACCCCTAAAGGTCTTTGGTACAAGTCCCCTACTGGAAAAATCGTAGAATCGGAAGAGCTGGCCAAAAACTTTTATGTCAGCCCGGAAGACGACTACCATGTTAGAATTGGCAGTAAGGAATACTTTGAGATCATATTCGACGACAACAAATTCAGGGAACTAAACCCTAATTTGACCTCTAAAGACCCCTTGAAGTTCGAGGACACGAAGAAGTACTCCGACCGACTGAAGGAAGCCCAGAAAAAGACCAAGCTAAAAGACGCCGTACGCACGGCTGTTGGCAAGTCGATGGGCAAGGACCTGGTCGTGGCATGTATGGATTTCAGTTTTATCGGCGGGTCAATGGGAAGTGTGGTCGGCGAAAAAATCGCCCGGGCCATCGACTACTCGATAAAGAAAAAACTTCCGTTTTTGATGATAAGCAAATCGGGCGGTGCCCGGATGATGGAAGCTGCCCTTTCCTTGATGCAATTGGCCAAGACATCGGCCAAGCTCGCCCAATTGGCCGAGGCCAAGATTCCCTATATATCGCTTTGCACCGACCCTACAACGGGAGGAACCACGGCTTCTTATGCGATGTTGGGCGATATCAACATCTCTGAACCCGGGGCCCTGATCGGTTTTGCAGGGCCGCGCGTGGTCAAGGAAGCTACGGGGAAGGAACTGCCCGAGGATTTTCAAACGGCCGAGTTCGTAAAAGAACACGGGTTTCTCGACTTTATCGTTCATCGCCGCGACCTTAAAAAGAAAATCAACCTGTATATCGACCTGATCCAAAACAACCCGGTGCGCTCGTAGGCGTCCGTTGCCGAAGCCCGAGACCAGGACAAAGGTACGGGCCCGACGTAGGCCGTGTCGACAACATCCCGAATCGGCACCTGTACCCAAGGGCTTAAAAAATGAATTTTATACCCATTAGGTAATTAAATAATATTATCTTTGCGGCCTGATTGAAAATCAATCATATACATAAAAATCATTTAAAACAATATTGGCATGTATTTAACCAAGGAAGTAAAAGCCGAGATTTTTAAGAAATACGGCGGAAAAGCGGAGAACACCGGTTCTACCGAGGGTCAGATTGCGTTGTTCACGCACCGCATCAACCATTTGACCGAGCATTTGAAAAGGAACAAAAAAGACTACAACACCGAGCGTTCATTGGTTCGTTTGGTAGGTAAAAGAAGAAGTCTTCTCGATTATATGATAAAGAACGACATTGTAAAATATCGTGAACTTATCAAAGAATTGAACATCAGAAAATAATTAAATTCGGGGACTGATTATTTCAGTCCCCTTTTTATATTGCAAAAGTCCTCGTTTATCGAGGCAAATTCAAAAAGCTTCACACGGTTTTTCATTGGTCAACACAACACAACAACTCCGACCAGAGAAAATGTCGGAAAGACCATTGTTTAACAGTTCGCCACATGGGCGGATTTAAATCGAATTTATGATTCCAAAAGTATTTAAAGAGGTCATCGACCTTGGTGACGGTAGGGAAATTTCTATCGAAACCGGAAAATTGGCAAAACAGGCCCACGGTTCTGTTGTTGTTAGATCGGGAAAATGTATGCTGTTGTGTACCGTTGTTTCCAACTACAAGCAAAGTGATGTGGATTTTCTTCCACTTACCGTAGATTATCGCGAGAAGTTCGCGGCGGCCGGGCGCTACCCGGGCGGTTTTTTCAAAAGGGAGGCAAGGCCCAGTGACGGGGAAGTATTGACCATGCGTTTGGTGGATCGTGTACTTCGTCCACTTTTTCCAAAAGATTACCACTCCGAGACCCAGGTAATGATCCAGTTGATGTCGCACGACGAGAACGTAATGCCCGACGCCATGGCCGGATTGGCCGCATCGGCAGCGATCCAACTATCGGATTTTCCTTTTGAATGTGCCATTTCGGAAGTACGTGTAGGTCGTGTCAACGGTGAATTTATCATCAACCCCACCCGCGCCCAGCTCGAAGAATCGGACATCGATATGGTAATCGGGGCTTCGGCCGACTCTGTAATGATGGTCGAAGGGGAAATGAAGGAGATTTCCGAAGAGGAAATGACCGAGGCCATCAAATTTGCACACGAGGCCATTAAGGTACAGTGTGCCGCCCAGATCCGATTGGCCGAGGCCTTCGGAAAAAAGGAAGTACGCGAGTACGAAGGGGAAAGGGAAGACGAGGAACTGGCCCAAAAAATACACGACATGGCCTACGACAAGGTATATGCCATCGCCAAGGCCGGATCGGCCAAACACGATAGGAGTGCCGCTTTCGAAGCCATCAAGGAAGAAATAAAGGCCACCTTTTCGGAAGAGGAGCTGGAAGAGTACGGCGACCTGATCTCTAAATACTACCACAAGGCCGAAAAGGCCGCCGTTCGCGACCTTACCCTAAACGAAGGACTTCGATTGGACGGTAGGAAAACCGACGAGATCAGACCGATCTGGTGCGAGGTCGACTACCTGCCATCAACGCACGGCTCGGCCATTTTCACCCGTGGCGAGACCCAGGCCTTGGCTACCGTAACCTTGGGAACCTCAAGGGATTCGAACCAAATCGATATGCCATCGCACGAAGGCGAAGAGCGTTTCTATTTACATTATAACTTTCCTCCGTTTTCAACGGGCGAGGCAAGACCGATCCGCGGTACTTCACGACGTGAGGTAGGCCATGGTAATTTGGCCCAAAGGGCGTTAAAGGGAATGGTTCCCGACGACTGCCCCTACACCGTTCGGGTCGTTTCGGAAATATTGGAATCCAATGGATCCTCTTCCATGGCCACCGTTTGCGCGGGTACCATGGCCTTGATGGATGCCGGGGTTCAATTGAGAAAACCCGTATCGGGTATCGCAATGGGACTTATATCGGATGCCGATACGGGAAAATATGCCGTACTTTCGGATATCTTGGGCGATGAGGACCACTTGGGCGATATGGACTTTAAAGTTACCGGAACCGCCGATGG
This sequence comes from Pseudozobellia thermophila, assembly GCF_900141855.1. Classification (GTDB taxonomy): domain Bacteria; phylum Bacteroidota; class Bacteroidia; order Flavobacteriales; family Flavobacteriaceae; genus Pseudozobellia; species Pseudozobellia thermophila. The sequence continues at coordinate 129,297 of NZ_FQYU01000005.1, read as the reverse complement.
TATCACCGCCTGTCAAATGGACATCAAGGTAAAGGGACTTTCTTACGAGATTCTCGTAAAAGCCCTGAAGCAAGCTCGCGACGGTAGGCTGCACATCTTGGAAAAACTTACCGACACCATCGCCGAACCCAATGCCGATGTTAAGGCCCACGCGCCGAAAATGGTTACAAGGGTAATACCCAATGAATTCATCGGAGCCTTGATCGGACCTGGTGGAAAGGTCATCCAAGAACTTCAGAAAGAAACCGGAACCACTATCGTTATCAACGAAGATCCGGTAACCGAAGAAGGTATTGTTGAAATTTTGGGAACCGACCAAGATGGCATCGATGCCGTACTGGCCAAGATAGATTCCCTGATGTTCAAGCCCGAAGTCGGAAGCGTTTACGAGGTCAAGGTGATAAAAATGTTGGATTTTGGTGCAGTAGTCGAATATTTGGATGCCCCGGGCAACGAAGTATTGCTTCACGTATCGGAATTGGCATGGGAACGCACCGAAAACGTCAGCGACGTGGTCAACATGGGAGACGTCTTCGATGTTAAATATATGGGAATCGATTCCCGAACCAAAAAAGACCGTGTTTCCAGAAAGGTACTTCTTCCCAAACCCGAAGGGTATAAGGAAAGGCCACCTAGAAGCAACGATCGCGGACGCGGAAGGGACAATAACCGCGGAAGGGACAATCGCGACCGAAAACCCAGAAGGGACTAATACGTTCCAAAACAAGTAATTAAAAGCCCCAAAGAACGCTCTTTGGGGCTTTTTTCGTGCATTTTACCCGAAATTTCAAGTTTTTTTTACCCTTATGTAACATTTCCGTCTTTTGTACGTATAAGTATATGCAACTATGCATAACGAAAGGATAATTTAGATGAGACAGCTAAAGATTACAAAACAGGTAACCAACCGGGAAACGGCGTCTTTGGACAAGTACTTGCAGGAAATTGGCAAGGTAGACTTGATTACTGCGGATGAGGAAGTGGAATTGGCACAACGGATCAAGGCAGGCGACCAGGTCGCTCTTGAAAAACTTACAAAAGCCAACCTTCGATTTGTGGTATCAGTTGCCAAGCAGTACCAAAACCAAGGTCTAACCCTACCTGATTTGATCAATGAAGGAAATTTGGGTCTTATCAAGGCGGCACAACGCTTCGATGAGACAAGGGGATTTAAATTTATTTCATATGCCGTATGGTGGATCAGACAATCGATTTTGCAGGCCTTGGCCGAACAGTCGAGAATCGTCCGTTTGCCGTTGAACAAAATCGGTTCGATCAACAAGATCAACAAAACCTTCGCTTTTTTGGAGCAGGCACACGAGCGTATGCCTTCGGCAGAAGAAATCGCCAAGGAGCTGGATATGACCGTCGAAGACGTAAAACAGTCCTTAAAAAATTCGGGGCGCCACGTTTCGATGGATGCGCCTTTGATCGACGGCGAAGATTCCAACCTCTACGATGTACTTCGTAGCGGGGAGTCGCCCAATCCCGACAAGGAACTCTTGCACGAGTCGCTAAGAACCGAAATTGAAAGGGCCCTTGAAACCTTGACCCCCAGGGAAGCCGATGTTATCCGCCTTTATTTTGGCCTTGCCGGTCAGCATTCCATGACCTTGGAAGAAATCGGCGAAACCTTCGACCTCACTAGGGAACGGGTTCGTCAAATCAAGGAAAAGGCCATTCGAAGGCTGAAACACACTTCGAGAAGTAAGATCTTAAAAACCTATTTAGGTTAAAACAAACTTAAATTACAGCGTTAAATAATCCTTAAATTGGAAATTTGGCATATTAGTTGTAATTTTAACAGCAACAACAGTTTATCATGACTGTTCGTTTTTTGATTGATGAATAAACTCCGGCTGATTACCGGAGTTTTTTCATTTATGCCCCCTCTTATTTTGGCCACCCAAAAGATACCAGGTGTCAAAAATTTGTACAACCGTGCAGTTAAGGGCCTTGTATATTTCTTTTCTTGGAAAGAAGCGCTATATTTAAATACCTAGTTTTTCCAAACCCGACCGACCATGAAGAACCTCCTTCCCTTGTTACTTTTACTCTGTGCTTTCGCCTGCAAGGAAAAGCCGTCCAATACGGAAAGCCCAAACACGGCCCATACGGCCCCTACCGAAACCGAGGTACAGATAATCGATGCGCACGCCCATTTCAAGTACGACCGCGATTACCTTCCAGGGTTTATGAAATCACGTCAGATGAAGGCCGTACTGGTCGATGTGGCCTTGGCCGATTCGGAAGACTCCACGATTACGAAAAGAAATTGGAGGGAATACGTGGCCTTGGCCCAAAAACACCCCGAGCTGTTTTGGCTCTGTTCCTCGTTGATAGGCACCGGCATCGATGCACCCGATTACGCGGAAAGGGAGATTGCCCGCCTTGACAAGGAAATTGCCCAGGGAGCAAAAATGGTAAAGGTATGGAAGAACTTCGGCATGGTTACCCGGGACAAAACGGGCCACTACGTCCAAATCGACGATCCCCGACTTCAGCCCATCTGGGACTTTCTGAAAGAACGGAACATTCCCGTCATGGCACATATCGCCGAACCCGTGCAAGCCTGGAGGCCCTTGAGCAAAAAAAGCCCACACTACGGATACTATAGCGAACACCCCGAATACCACGCCTATAACTTTCCCGAAATCCCCGGCTACGAAACCATTATCGGGGCAAGGGACAACTGGATCGCCAAAAATCCGGGACTCCAAGTATTATGTGCCCATATTGGCAGTATGTCACATGACATTGACATGGTCTCCGAACGCCTAGACCGCTACCCGAACATGAAGGTAGAACTGGCCGCCCGGTTCGGCGACTTGGCCACGCAGGATTCCAAAAAGGTCAGGGCCTTTTTCGAAAAATACCAAGACCGTATCATGTTCGGTTCGGACTATGGCAACCGAGTGCCCCAAAGTGCACTGGCACCCGAAGAGATCGCTTCCGAAGAAAAAGAGCTTTCCGAGAGCTACGACAGGTTGGACCGATATTTGTCGACCTCCGATACCATCCAAATCCGCGGGCAAACCAATGTGGGCTTGGCACTTTCCGACGATGTCTTGAAAAAACTGTACGTAACGAATATTGTAAACTTTTTAAACCTCCAAGAATAAGCCCCATGAAGGAACAGAACGAAGCTTCCCCAAGCCAGCCCAACAACCCCTTGCACGGTGTAAAGTTGGCCGATATCCTTGAGCACCTTACACAAAAATACACGTGGGAAGAACTGGCCGACCGGGTAAACATCAACTCCTTTAAGAGCAATCCGTCCATTAAATCCTCATTAAAATTTTTAAGGCGCACCCCTTGGGCCCGGGAAAAGGTAGAACGACTATATTTGAAGTCGATTAAAAAACAGCATTAAGTGGCCTTGAACATCGTCCTTATCGAACCCGAGATTCCCAACAACACCGGAAACATTGGCCGGTTGGCCCTGGCAACGGGATCGAACCTTCATCTGGTAAAACCCTTTGGCTTTGAACTGAGCGACAAGAGGCTCAAACGGGCGGGACTCGACTACTGGCCCCATCTTTCGCTGTACACCTACGAAGACCAGGACGAGTTCTTCAGGATACACGGAAGCAAGAAAATGGTGTTTTTTTCAAGCCATGGCCAAAAGAAACACTGGTCTATCCCCTATGAAAACGACCTTTTTCTCATCTTCGGAAAAGAATCGGTCGGTTTGCCCAAGGAGCTTACCGAATCGAACGGAAACGATTTGTACCAAATCCCCCTCTACAGCGAGCACATACGCAGCCTAAACTTGGCCAACGCCGTTAGTATAGCTGTCTATGAAGGCCTGCGCCAACTTGGCGTCACCTAGGTCGCCCCATGGGCCACAAAACGGGCAAAGCGAAACAACTCTCCCTTTTCACTCCCTAAAAGCCCCCATTTCATTACTTTTGTACCGTAATTGAAGCGAAAACAAAATGAGCAAAGCCAAAATAGCACCATCGCTACTCGCCGCCGACTTCGGAAATCTACAGCGCGATGTCGAAATGGTCAACAAAAGTGAGGCCGACTGGCATCATATAGATATAATGGACGGGGTTTTTGTGCCCAATATCTCATATGGCATGCCCGTAGTCAAAGCCATTTCAAAACACGCTACAAAACCATTGGACGTTCATTTGATGATCGTAGACCCCGATCGGTATATCAATACCTTTGCCGAACTGGGCGCTACCTACCTAACGGTTCATTACGAGGCCTGTACACACCTGCACAGAACAATACAGGCCATTAAGGCAGCCGGCATGAAGGCCGGGGTGGCCCTTAACCCGCATACCAACGTGAATCTTCTTAAAAACATCATCAAAGACCTCGACCTCGTACTGATCATGAGCGTAAACCCCGGATTTGGAGGCCAAAGCTTTATCGAAAACAGCTATGAAAAAATAAGGGACGCCAAAGAACTCATAAAGATGAACGAATCAAAGGCCTTGGTCGAAGTCGACGGGGGCGTAACTATAAAAAACGCCAAGGCACTGATCAAAGCCGGTGCCGATGTCTTGGTGGCGGGCAGTTTTATTTTTAAAAGCGGGGATCCGGGCACTACGATCAAAGAACTTAAAGCAGCTACTGACAAATGGAGCATTTTCGAGTTGTAATCATTGGGGGCGGACCAATAGGTATTGCCTGTGCCCTTGAGGCGAAACAAAAGGGACTTAGCTATGTTATCTTGGAAAAAGGGCCCATTGTAAATTCCCTTTTCAACTATCCGATCAACATGCAGTTTTTTTCTTCTTCGGAAAAACTCGAGATCGACGGAATTCCCTTTATCAGTAAGGAAGCCAAGCCCAAACGGAACGAGGCCCTGGAATATTACAGGAGAATAGTAACCTCGAACAACCTCAACATTCGCCTGTTCGAAAAGGTGGAAAAGGTAGAGGCCTCCGGTAGCGGTTTTACGGTAAGGTCGAGCAAGCAGGAATATTCCGCCGACAAGGTAATCGTCGCGACCGGCTTTTACGACCTTCCCAACACCCTCGACGTACCCGGTGAGGATCTGCCGAAAGTATCGCATTATTACAAAGACCCCCACTTTTACGCCAGTCAAAAACTTGCGGTAATCGGGGCCAGTAACTCGGCCATTGACGCCGCCCTCGAATGCTGGCGAAAAGGGGCCGAGGTATCCCTTATCATCAGGGGCGCGGAGGTAGGCCAACGAGTCAAATATTGGGTAAGGCCCGATATAATCAACCGTATCGAAGAAGGCAGCATAAAGGCTTACTACCGTTCAACGGTAAAGGAAATCAAGGAATCGGAAATCATTATCAATACGCCCGAGGGGGAAGTAACACTTGAAAACGACTTTGTTCTGGCCCTGACTGGTTACAAGCCCAATTTTGAATTTCTTGAAAGTATGGGCATTGAACTTTCCGATGACGAAAAGCGACTACCCCGGTACAACCCCGAAACCATGGAAACCAACGTACCCGGAATTTACTTGGCGGGCGTTATTTGCGGAGGTATGGAAACCCACAAGTGGTTTATCGAAAACTCAAGGGTACACGCCCAAATGATCGTCGACGATATCCTAAGGAAAAAAGCAGTGGCTTCGGAGCACTAAGGCTGGCAACCCGCCTCTAAAAAATGAAGCCAAATGAAGGGACGCAAAAGCGACTTACTCCATTTGGCCTACCATGACATTTTAAATCCCTTATCTTCGACGGCGCTGCCCCGAGTACTGCATGGCCTCTCCCTTGCCGAAACCATAGCTAAAACCGAAGGCTACGAAACGCCCGCGTTGCCGTCGATTGTACACCTCAAAATCGGTCTGGGCGACCAGGCTTTCGCTAATGCGGGAGGCGAACAAGTCGCGGATACTTAGGTTGAGAACGGCCTTCCCTTTGAGGATGTTCTTTCGCAGTCCGAGGTCCAAATAGGCCATATCCTCCATTTCACTTTGTACGGTCCTGTAACTCGATTGGTAGTTGCCGGTCATTTCGAAATCGAAATCGGCGGGCAACTTCACCTTCGTCATCAATTTAGAGGACCATTGATCACCGGTAAAGTCAAAAATTTGGCTGTCGAAAACACCATCCCTGGTAAAGGAACTGTAATTAAAGTCCCCGTTAAGGGTGAGCCATTTGAGGGGACTGTATTTGGCGTTGAACTCGACGCCCGTCGCTTTGTTGGTACCGATGTTCTCGGGTCGGTAAGTGCTAACGTTGTCTTCAAAGGTAGAGACCCTTTCGATCACATCGGTGGTATATCTGTGGTAGACCCCCAAATTCAAGGAAGCCTTGCCCAAAATATAGATACTGGTAATTTCGTAGGAATCGGTAAACTCGGGCTCCAATTCCGGATTCCCTTGTCGTATGCTGTAGTTGTTGCGGATATTGAAGAAGGGGTTCAGGTCCCACATTCTGGGCCTGTAAATACGTTTTGAATACCCGGCCTGCAAAGACACCTTATCCGAAAATTTGTACGAGGTATGCGCACTCGGAAAGAAGTTGACGTAATCTTGGTCGTTCGATTCCCCGGTGGTAGCCAAATAGGTCCCGAGGTCGGTATGCTCCAGTCGCAGTCCTCCTTTTACGCCCCATTTTTTTCCTTCGTAAGAGCCCGTACCATAAACCCCCAATACCTTTTGGTTGTACTCAAAGACGTTGGTAAGGCCCGGATCGTTCACGTACGTCCCATTTTCATAATTGTTTACCTCGTAATCGTTGCTTACATCGTTGAGTACGTATTGGGCACCGGTTTCTATGGTCACTTCGTCCGTCAGCGGATTGGTATAATCCAACTTAAACGTAAAGACCGCCTCTTTAAAATCGGTACGCGTCTGCTGCTGTGAATCCATATCCTCGCCCCCTACCGTGGCATCAAAGAACTCGGAAGACTGGTCTTTGGCGAAAAAATTACCCAGACCGCTAAAAAGAAGGGTATGCTCATCATCGTCCTCGTCAAAGTTCTTCTTGTACTGCAGCTCGTACTGAAACTTGGGGTTACGGGCATCGGTAACCTCGGTGCGCTGCCACTGCGAAACCAGGGAGTTGGCACCGTCGTATTCGGCAAAATCGGTCGTCGAGGGCTGATCTTCCATTTCTAGGGCAAAATTGCCCGACAGGGTAAGAACGTTCAAATCGTTGATGTGGTAGTCGGCCCCCAAAACCAAGTTGTAATAATCTTCGTTTCGATGCTCCGTACCGGTGCTTACGACCGAGGTATTGTCCTCCAAATTAAGGTTTCTGTTCTCAATATCGGTAGGGATATCGCGGACCCCTACCCCGATTTGACTAAAGAGGTTGAATTTTTCGGTACGCCTGTTCAGGCTAATGCCCACACTATGGCCAGCTGGCGTACCCGTATTTACGGATATGGAACCGTTAAGCCCCTTGCGCTCATCCTTTTTCAGTACGATATTGATAATTCCCGAGGTACCCTCGGCGTCGTATTTGGCCGAAGGGTTGGTAATCACCTCTACCCTTTCGATCATATCGGCGGTAATCGTCCCCAAGGCATTGCCCTCTTCACTGGCAATTATCGACGGCTTACCGTTAATGAGCATCTGCACCCCTTGGCTACCGCGCAAACTTACCTGGCCTTCTATGTTGACGTTTACCGAAGGTACATTGTTCAGCACTTCGAGGGCACTGGCCCCCGTACTGCTCAGGTCCTTGCCCACATTGAACACCCGTTTGTCAAGTTTGAACTCGGTGCGCGATATTTCACCGGCGACCACGACCTCTTCCAATTGTTCGGCATCCTCTGAAAGGGCCACCGTTCCGAGATCCATTGTAGAGCTTCGGGTAGCCGGTTGCCCGAAGGTTTTGGTCTGAAAGCCCAAAAAACCTATTTCGACATAAAAATTATTGGCGGTCGTCTCAAAGCTAAAGGTACCGTCATCGGCCGTTGTGGTCCCCGTAATGGGTTTCTTGGTTTCATTATCGGCGGCCATGACCGTGGCAAAGGCTATGGGTTCCCCGCTTCCCTGTTCAACCACCTTTCCCTTGATCAAAATGGGATCGCCATTCTGTGCCCTCGCCCACTGCAGCCCGAAAAACAAGAGGCCGACAACGAGTATTCGTAAAAATTGTTCTGTTTTTGGTAACATGTTGATCGGTATAATTTGCGTTTTACCAAAGATGGTATTAATTGTAAAAAATAAAAAGGGATTGCCCCAAACGACAATAGTTTTCCAGTAAACGACCAAAAATTATGTTAAAGTGAAGATCAGGTCGTTCGGGGCAGAAAAAATGCCGTTGGCATTCCAGAATTTTATCGTGCCGGGACAAAATCTTAGCTTTATGAAATGAAACACGCCACTATCTCAAGAAAGGAACTGGTATTTCAGGTTATTCTACACGTTCTCGTTCTTCTCTTTTATTCATTTGACAGGAACGACCCGGGAATAACACTGGCCCAATGTGTATTTTTTTTGGTCTACACCATTTCGGCCGGCCTTATCACCTATTACCTAATGCCGAAATTTCTGTACAAAAAGAAATACTGGCAATTCTTCGGATGGGTCGTAGCCGTCTTCGTCGTGGTTATCATAACCGAAGAGCTTCTGGAAATTGTCTTTTACCCGGGCACCAAGCGCGCCGGGATCGTACCGGGTATCTATTTCGCCTTTTTCGATATTTTGCCGATAATCACTATTCTATCGGGCTTCAAGTTTGCCTGGGACGCCATTGAAAGTCAACACGAGGTGGAAAAGCTGAAAAGCTATGTACAGGAAAGCGAGCTCCAATTTCTAAAATCCCAGATCAACCCACACTTCCTGTTCAACAACCTGAACAATCTGTACTCCTATGCCTTAGAAGGTTCGCCAAAGACCCCCGAAATCATCCTCGAAATGAGCGGGGTTTTACGCTACATGTTGTATGAGTGCAAAGAAAAATTCGTTCCCCTTAAAAAAGAACTAGAACAAGTTAGTAACTTTATAAAGCTCTATAAGTTACAGATCGAAGAGCGGGGCAAAGTAGATTTTAGAATAAGTGAAATCGGTTCGGAGTATAAGATCGCCCCGCTGATATTGATCGTTTTTATTGAAAACGCCTTTAAACACAGTCAATCGGGGCAATCGAAAAATATTGAAATAGATATAGACATAAGGTTGGAGAACAACACTTTGATATTCAAGTGCCTGAACAATTTCGAACCTGTAGAGGGACTCGACAGTGTGGCCAAGGGCATCGGGCTTCAAAACGTAGGGAAACGGCTGAAATTGCTATATCCCAACAAACACAAGCTCGAAATCGAGGAAAGTGAAAAGCTCTTTTCGGTCAACCTGAGCATGCAATTAGAAAAATTTTAGACCATGCATTGCATCATCATAGAAGATCAACCGCCCGCACAACGTATTCTCAAGAAGTACATTGAAGATATGGGCACCTTAAAGCTACAAGGGGTCTTTTCCGATGCCATACAGGCCATGGACTGCCTAAAGACCCATCCTGTGGACCTGATGTTTTTAGACATTCACCTCCCTAAAATATCGGGCATCGATTTTTTAAAATCGATGGCCCACCCGCCCCAGGTCATACTTACCACGGCCTTTTCGGAATATGCCTTGGAGAGCTACGAATTCAATGTAGTCGACTATTTATTGAAACCTTTCTCGTTTCAACGCTTCGTGAAAGCCGTCTCGAAGGCAGTCGAAAGAAACAGGCTCCTCCTCGCCCAGTCTCCCGGTGGGCGCAAGGAAATCTATATCAAATCGGGCTACGAACTTGTCAAAGTGGTCATAGACAACATTCTGTATATTTCTTCGGATGCGGATTATACCGAAATCGTAACCCCGGAAAAAAAATACCTTTCGAACGAACCGCTCCGATTTTGGGAAGAAGCGTTCCAACAACCCCATTTCTACCGGATCCACCGCTCTCACATCATCAACACCTCCAAGATCAAAAAACTGGTCGGCAACCAGATATACCTCTCCGACAGCATAGTACTGCCCATAGGCAGGGCCTACAAGGAAGATTTTGTAAAACGCATTTTATACTAAACGCATCCCACCATGAAAAAGCTTAAAAAGGAACAGATCAAACAAGAGGTTTTCGATCTATACGATGCCTATGCCCACAACCGGCTCCAACGCAGGGAATTTATCGAAAAATTGTCCATCTATGCGGTTGGCGGACTTACCGTTGCCTCGCTGATGGGTTTTTTAATGCCCAATTACGAGGATACGCTTATCGTACCAAAGAACGACCCCCAACTCGAATCGGGCTATATCGAATACCCATCGCCAAAGGGCGGGGGCACCATCAAAGGATTGCTTTCCCTACCGAAAAACACCAAGAAAAAATGGGGCGGCATCGTGGTGGTACACGAAAACCGGGGACTCAACCCCTATATCGAGGATACGGCGCGCAGGGCCGCCCTTGAAGGCTTTATTACCCTTGCCCCCGATGCCCTGAGTCCACTTGGCGGATACCCGGGCAATGACGATGAAGGACGTGAAATGCAGCGCAAACGCGACCGCAACGAAATGCTCGAAGATTTTATTGCCGCCTTCGCCTACCTCAAAAACCACAAAAACTGTTCAGGAAAAATAGGGGTCGTAGGCTTTTGTTTCGGAGGATGGATATCGAACATGATGGCGGTCAGGATTCCCGACCTGGCTGCGGCGGTACCTTTCTATGGCGGACAGCCCAAGGAGGACATCGACAAGATCAAGGCCCCGCTGATGCTGCAATTTGCCGGCTTGGACGAACGGGTCAATGCGGGATGGCCGGAATACGAAAAGGCCCTCAAGGAAAACGGCAAGAAGTACGAGGCATACACCTATCCCGATGTCAACCACGGTTTTCACAACACCTCGACCCCGAGGTACGATAAGGCGGCCGCGGAACTGGCCTGGAAACGGACGATGGACTTTTTCAGGAAGCACCTAAACGGCTAGCTTCTTTTAAGGTAGCCCAATGTTCAAGGATCAATGAAAGGTGTGGCTCCGCCTTTCCTGACAAAGCTCCGCTTTGAAAATCAAAAGGCCGCACTTACACAGTCGACCGGGAAAAACCTCAATGCCCAATATCCCAAAACAGGATTGGCTCCGCCTTTCCTGACAAAGCTCCGCTTTGAAAATCAAAAGGCCGCACTTACACAGTCGACCGGGAAAAACCTCAATGCCCAATACCCCAAAACAGGATTGGCTCCGCCTTTCCTGACAAAGCTCCGCTTTGAAAATCAAAAGGCCGCACTTACAAATTCAAGTAAACTTGATTTGACGTGCAGCCTTTTGATTTATTCGTGACCCCGGCAGGATTCAAACCTGCAACCCTCAGAGCCGAAATCTGATGCGCTATTCAGTTGCGCCACGGGGCCTATTGTTAAGCTAACTTCTTCTTCACTATGGTGGAGATGGTCTTACCATCTGCCTGGCCTGCCAACTCCTTCGAAACGATGCCCATTACCTTGCCCATATCCTTCATACCGCTGGCACCGGTTGCTTCGATTGCCTTGGCCACAGCCTTTTCTATTTCCTCTTCCGAAAGTTGTTCGGGTAAAAACTGCTCGATTACCGCCACTTGGGCCAATTCGGGCTCGGCCAGATCGGCCCTCCCCTGTTTCTGAAAAATAGCTGCGCTATCCTTTCGTTGCTTGACCAGTTTTTGAACCAGTTTAACCTCGTCTTCCTCGGTAAGCTCGTTCCCCGAACCATCGGTCTGGGCCAATAGCAATGCCGACTTAATGGCACGTAAAGACTCAAGTGCGACGGCATCCTTGGCCTTCATTGCCGCCTTCATTTGCTCCATTACTTTTTGCTGTAAGCCCATTACTTTTTATTTTCGGAATGCGAAGATAAAAAATAAACCCGAAAAATTTACCTATTTTTCGGGTTTAACTTTGAGTTAGTATAGATTCCAACAAAAGTCCTTGATTCCGAACTTTTTGCTAATCTACGTTATCGTGCAGAAAGGAATTGTTGGAGCGCAATTGAATTTCATCGTTGCTGTCCGAGCCCAAGGTAGTTCTTGAAACCCTTCCTTCTTGGTTACGTACATCGTCCAAATCGATTCCCTGTCTCTTGTAGGCCGGCTCTTTTTCGATCTCGTCGATGCTGCTTACACTGTTCTGAAACTTATAGTTAAAGTCTTTAAGCTTTCTTCTACGTTCGTCGGCACGCTCCTTTAACAACTCTTCGATGGGGCTGTTCATGGGATCGACCTCGGTTTCAGCGGAATTCTGCGGACCGTTTTGTAGGTTCTCGACCGATTTTTTCTCGATAAGCATCTCCTCTTCGACCGGTTCCTGCTTCGGCTGGGCCTTATTGAGCTTATCCTCGAGCTCCATATAATCGTCCAAACTGTAGCGGGTTTCCCCGTTCTTATTGTACTCAAGCACCGGAATAACCTCCACCGGGTTGTTTACCTCCATATCGCTGACATCGTCATCAAGACTAAAGGTTATTACGTTCTCCTTTTCCGCTTCCTCCTCGACCTCTTCGTTTTCGGTCAGGGGCATATCGAAACTCATGGCGATCTGCTCTTCCTTCAATCGGTCGAACTCGACGGTAATGGGATCTACTACCTCCATATCCCGAATCGAGCTTCCCGACTCGATAATTACGAAGTCGTCGTCAAGAACGTCGTTCTTCTTATCGACCTTCTCCACTACCTCTTCGTAGAAGACATTGAAGTTCTTGATGTAATCGGTAGTCTTTACCAAGTCCATGCCCATATCTTCGGGCTCCTCCTCGATCAAGGTGTGTTTGATGATCGGTTCGGGGACTTCCTCCTCCTCTACCAAATGATGGACGATGTTCTTATTGGCAGTAAGGTCTTGCTGAGCCTTTTGCTCGTCTTCGAGGGTATGGATGATCTTTTTGCTTTCGGTGTTGACGATATCGTCTTGCTGATCTACGTTAAAGCCCGTGGCGATCACGGTAACCGCGATGGCCTCGCCCAAATCCTCATCTTCGCCGACACCCATGATAATGTTGGCCCCATGTCCGGCCTCGGCCTGGATATGGTCGTTGATCTCCCCGATTTCGTCGATGGTAATTTCTTGGGAACCTGAAACGATGAGCAATAATACGTTCTTGGCCCCTGAGATTTTATTATCGTTGAGCAAGGGCGAATCCAAGGCCTTCATGATCGCCTCGTTGGCCCTGGCCGATCCGGTGGCCATGGCGGATCCCATAATGGCCGTACCACTGTTGGAAAGTACGGTCTTGGCATCGCGAAGGTCGATGTTCTGGGTATAGTGGTGGGTAATTACCTCGGCGATTCCCCTTGCCGCGGTAGAAAGCACTTCGTCGGCCTTGGAGAAACCGGCCTTAAAGCCCAGGTTACCATATACCTCACGCAATTTATTGTTGTTGATAACAATGAGCGAATCAACGTTGGCACGCAGCTTTTCGATACCGATGCGCGCTTGTTCGCAACGCATCTTGCCCTCAAACTCGAAAGGCATGGTAACGATACCCACGGTAAGCACGTCCAATTCTTTCGCTTGTTTGGCGATTACGGGAGCGGCACCAGTACCCGTTCCTCCGCCCATACCGGCTGTGATAAAGATCATTTTAGTGGTAGTGGCCAGCATCTGCTTGATCTCTTCCATACTCTCCAAGGCGGCCTGCTCCCCTACTTCGGGGTTGGCACCAGCACCCAACCCTTCCGTCAGCGAAACGCCCAATTGGATCTTTGTAGGTACCGGACTATTGTTCAGCGCCTGTGCATCGGTATTGCAGATGACAAAATCGACCCCATTGATTCCCGATTGAAACATGTGGTTGATGGCATTGCTACCACCACCGCCGACGCCGATGACCTTTATTACATTGCTTTGATTCTTCGGGAGATCAAACGCTATCCCATCAAATTCCGTGTTGTTGCTCATAGTTATTTTTTATTACTGGTTAATGCTTATATTTTCCTTATTCGGCGTTGTCTAAAAAATCCTTCAATTTTTCGGACCAAACTTCGAACACCGACTTTTTTTCCTTTTTCTTTTTTGTTGCTTGGGGCTTGGATACCTGTTCTTCATGACCGGCCATAACCAATTCCCCTTCGTCCGTTTGGGGTGCTTTTTTCTCTACCGGCTTTTTCTTGGCCTCGTTCGAAACCGCGTTCATCAACAGTCCAACCGCTGTAGCGTACATCGGACTGGCGATATCGGCATCGGAGTCGCCCGCCAAATGCTCGTTAGGGTAGCCGATACGGGTATCCATCCCGGTGATGTATTCCACCAATTGCTTCAAATGCTTCAACTGGCTTCCGCCACCGGTAAGTACGATACCTGCGATCAGTTTCTTCTTCTGCTCTTCGTGGCCGTAGTTCTTGATCTCGGTGTACACCTGCTCAATGATCTCGACCACCCTGGCATGGATGATCTTCGAAAGGTTCTTCAAGGTGATTTCCTTGGGTTCCCTCCCGCGCAGTCCGGGAATGGACACAATTTCGTTATCCTTGTTTTCCCCGGGCCAGGCCGAACCGAACTTTATTTTCAACAGTTCCGCCTGCTTTTCGATAATGGAGCATCCTTCCTTGATGTCTTCGGTAATAACACCGCCTCCAAAAGGTATGACCGCCGTATGGCGGATGATCCCATCCTTAAAGATGGCGAGATCGGTCGTACCGCCCCCTATATCGATCAATGCCACCCCGGCCTCCTTTTCCTCTTTGCTGAGAACGGCATCGGAGGATGCCAAGGGCTCAAGGGTGATGTTTCCAAGGTTGAGTCCGGCACTCTTGATGCACCGCCCCACATTTTTGATGGACGATACCTGGCCGACGACCACGTGGAAATTGGCTTCCAAGCGACCACCGTACATACCGATGGGCTCCTTGATCTCGGCTTGCCCGTCTACCTTGTACTCCTGCGGCAGCACATGGATGATTTCCTCCCCGGGAAGCATGACCAACTTGTACACTTGGTTACAGAGCTTGTCCAAATCTTCCTCGCCGATCACTTCTTCCGAATCGGCCCGGGTAATATAATCGCTATGGTGAAGGCTACGGATATGCTGCCCGGCAATGCCGACGACCACAGAGCCTATTTTGAGCCCCGAACTGGCCTCCGCCCCTTCGACGGCCTGCTGGATCGATTGTATGGTTTGGGTAATATTGTTTACCACTCCCCGGTGTACCCCAAGGCTCTTGGATTTTCCAATCCCCAGCACCTCGATTTTACCGTACTCGTTTTCACGGCCGATGATGGCCACGATCTTGGTGGTCCCTATGTCCAGTCCTACAGAATAATTACCTACTTCCATAACTTATATTTTAGTGCACACTACTTGATTGTTAAACTCTAAACTTACCATACCATATTGGTCCAATGCCCTATCCTTTTTGGCTTTGGCATAAAAAGCCTTGAAATTTGCGAACTTTTTCTGCAGCGCTTCGACGTCGCCCAACTCCACTACAAACCGTTCGGTGCGAAAGCGAAGTTGATACTTGGACTCCGACTCAATATGTATACCAATGACGTTCTTTCTAAGAAAATCGTCTTTGTTGATATAGTTCAAAATTTCATATACATCCGCCAAGCTCTCGCCCGTTATCCGACCCGTGATTATAGGTACTCGGGCAGAGTGGCTCGTTGACAATGGCATGCGTTTTCCCTCGTCATCGAGGTAAAACTTGGAATCTCCTTCTATACGTCCGATTGGTTTGCGCTGAACGATCTTCGACGCCAACTTTCCGTTTATGGTGAGATAAACTTGTGCACTTTTTACCATTTTGTTGGCCTCAAGGGCCTTCTCCATAGTATTCAAAACTAATTTTTCTTTGGGCACATTTTCAAGGCTGCCGAATTTTTGTATTAACAATTTATTAACCGCGCCCTGGGTAATGTACAAGTTCTGATCACCGACAAATTCGATCTCGATTCCGTTTACGTTTTTTTGGGCACTTCTGTGATTGGAAAAAGCGTAAAGCCCCATGATCACGAGTACCAAGGCCATTAATTTTATGTAGTCGTAATTAATGCGCATACCCAAATTCATTTTTTATCTTTTCTACCTCCAAACCGATATCACCGGCCCCCATGGTAACCAAAACCTCGGGGTCGTACCGCTTGATCTCTTCGATCAGATTTGCTTTTTCAATTCTTTTTTTGTTAGCGACATCCATTTTGCCCAACAACCATTCCGACGTTACCCCTTCAATGGGCTTTTCCCTGGCGGGATAGATATCGAGCAACAAAACACTTTCGAATTGCGAAAGGCTTTTGGCAAAATCGTCGACAAAGTCCTTCGTCCTTGAAAACAAATGGGGCTGAAACACCACCAATGTCTTCTTGTTCGGGTGCATTTCGACAAGGGCCTGGTAAACCGCATTGATCTCCGTTGGATGATGGGCATAATCGTCTATATACACAAAATCATCGCGTTTGACCTGGTACGAGAACCTGCGCTGCACCCCCTTGAAGCTTTCCAAGGCCGCGGCCAGTTCGTCTACGGGACGGCCCGAAAAGGTAGCCATGGCGAATGCCGCCAGGGCATTCAAAAGGTTGTGCCTCCCCGGCTTATTGAATCTTACCCCTTTCAGTAGGCCATCGGGGGTACGGATATCAAAGACATAGGTTCCGCCCTCTATGGCCACACCTTCTATGCAGTAATCGCTGCCATCATCGATACCATAGGTCTTACCCTCAAGCGGCAATCCCTTGCGCACCAACAACTGCCCCCCGGGCTTTATTCGTTCGGTAAAGGCACTAAACGACCTGTGCAGTTCGTCGACATCGCCATAAATATCCAGGTGATCGGCATCCATTGAGGTTACGCAGGCCACATTGGGCGACAGCCTCAGAAAGGACCTGTCGAACTCGTCGGCCTCCACTACCGAATATTCGTTGCCCTCGAAGACAAAATTGCTATTAAAATCTTCCGAAATCCCTCCTAGAAAGGCGGTAAACGGCGTATTGGCCTCCTTGAGCAAATGGGCCAAAATACTCGTTGTCGTGGTTTTGCCGTGCGTACCCGCAACGGCAAAACAAAACGTATCTTTCGTAATGAGTCCCAGTACCTCCGAGCGCTTCTTGATCTCAAAGCCCCGGTTCAAAAAATACTGGTATTGGGAGTGTTCCGTAGGAACGGCCGGCGTATAGACCACCAAGGTCTGCCTGGCATCGCGGCATCCTTCGGGAATGGCCCCCACGTCGTCCCGATAATGGACGGCAATACCCAGGGACTCCAACTCGAGGGTCAATGGTGTGCGTGTCTTGTCGTAGCCCGCCACCTGTTTGCCTATAAACTTGAAATAACGCGCCAAGGCAGACATACCTATGCCCCCTATACCGATAAAAAAGACGTTATTTATAGTTTTTAAATTCATTTCCCTACCTGGGTTTTTGCTATTGTTTTGACGGCAACAGTTTTTCTATTTCATCCACGATGTGCTTGGTAGCGTTCGGAAGGGCCATTTTCTTGATGTTCGCCGAGAGGCTCTTCCGATAGGCCCCATCCTCGACCAACCTGCTGAAAACGGGCTCGAACCGTGCTTCCAGTTCCGATTCCCTGACCATAAGGGCGGCACCTTCGTCGACCAACGACTGGGCATTCTTGGTCTGGTGGTCTTCCGCCACGTTGGGCGACGGGATAAAGACGACGGGCTTGCCCACAATACTGAGCTCCGAAACGGCCCCGGCCCCCGACCTCGAAATAATGAAATCGGCGGCGGCATACGCATAGTCCATCCGGTTCATAAAATCCAACACCTTTACCGAATCGGAAGTATATTTTTCGTATTCGTCGATATAGAGTTTCCCGCATTGCCAGATCAACTGAAGGCCCAACGACTTAAAGTACTCCAGTTTTTGCGCGATCAATTGGTTGATCCGCCTTGCCCCAAGGCTCCCGCCTAAAACCAACAGGGTAGTCTTACCGGGGTCCAAGCCGAAGAAAGCCAGTGCTTCGGGCACATCTTGGTTCAACTCGACAAGGTCGCTCCTGACCGGGTTACCGGTCTTGACAATCTTATCGGCAGGAAAGAACCGTTCCATACCGTCATAGGCCACGCATATCTTGGCGACCCTGTTCTTCAAAAGTTTGTTGGTGATCCCGGCAAAGGAATTCTGTTCCTGTAGCACACAGGGGATGCCCTTGCCCGAGGCGACCCGAAGCATGGGCCCACTGGCAAAGCCACCGGTACCGATGACCACGTCCGGTCTAAACCTATCCGCTATTTTACCCGCTTTCAACAAACTACTTACTACTTTAAAGGGAAACATTAAATTTTTAAGGGTCAGTTTCCGTTGCAACCCTGTGATCCACAATCCTTCGATATCGTATCCGGCCTGGGGCACCTTTTCCATTTCCATTCGGCCTTCGGCCCCCACGAACAGGAACTCGGCGTCAGGATACCTTCTCCTCAATTCGTCCGCTATGGCGATTGCGGGGTAAATGTGCCCGCCCGTTCCCCCTCCGGAGAGTATAAACCTATAATTGCCCACTCAAAATCTCTAAAGGGTTCATTTCGTCCTCCGTGGTTTTTTTAGGTTCCACCACCTGTTCCTTATTGCTTGCCCCGAGAATGATCCCGATGGCCAGGCACGTCATCCAACTACTGGTCCCGCCCCTACTGACCAAGGGCAGGTTCTGGCCCGTAACGGGAAAAAGTTCTACCGCCACGGCCATATTGATCAGAGCCTGAAAAATGATGGGCAAGCCCACTCCCAAGACCAACAACTTACCGAATATGGTGGGGTTGGCATTGGCCACGACCATGATCCTGAACAATAAAAAGAGGTAGAAGAACATCAGGGTAAAACCACCTATCAAACCGTATTCCTCCACGATGATCGCATAGATAAAATCGGAAGAGCTCTGGGGCAAAAAATTCTTTTGAATGCTCTTGCCGGCGCCCTTGCCGACTATACCTCCGGTAGCTATGGCTATCTTGGCCTTTTCTATTTGGTAATTGGCTTCGGTATCCTCGGGATTGGAAAAACTCTCGATCCTGCTCATCCAGGTATCCACACGGTTGGGGAACAAGTCTGGGGCCGCCTTGGCGGCGAGCACGAACAGGGTGAGGCAAAGAATACCCGTACCGACGATCGCCAAAAGGTACTTAATGGGATATCCTCCCAAAAAGCACAGCAAAAGGACCATGGTAAAGATGATGGCCGCCGTAGAAAAGTTGGCCGGCAATATCAGTACCACAACCAAAAAGACCGGGATCCATAGGGGCAGTATACTCTCCCCAAAGCCTACCTTTTTCTCCCGCACCTTGGCCAGGTATCGGGCCACATAGATCATGAGCACCACGGCTGCCAGATTCGAGGGTTGAAACCCGCCCACGAAGGGGATGCTGATCCAACGACTGGCGTTCGCCCCATCGATGGTTGTACCTTGGGCCAGAGTAAAGCCCAAGAGCACCAGAACAATGGGCAGGGCGATCAAAGACAGGCCCTTAAAGAAATGGGTAGGAATTTTATGCACGCCATAGATAATTCCAAAACCCAACACCAAAAGCATGGCATGTTTCAACAAATGGCCAAAGGTCGTTCCGTTGCCCACCACATACACCAGGTTGCTACTGGCACTGTACACGGGCAGGAAAGAAAACAGGGCCAACAGGGCCACCACGGCCCAAATGGCTTTATCTCCCTTGATATTTTGAAAAAGTGCCTTCAATGCGAATCGATTATCGATGTTGGTCTATTACAAATTCTTTACGGCGTTCTTGAACTGATCGCCCCGATCTTCATAGTTTTTGAACAGGTCAAAACTGGCACAGGCCGGTGACAATAAAACCGTATCGCCCCTTTCGGCAATTTTATAGGCCACCTTTACGGCCTCGTCCATGGCATAGGTCTCTACCATCAGGTCGACTACGTTGCCAAAGGCATCCTTCAGCTTTTCGTTGTCGAGCCCCAAGCAAACAATGGCCTTCACCTTTTCCCTTACCAAGGGCATCAGTTCCTTATAGTCGTTGCCCTTATCCTGTCCGCCGGCGATCCAAACGATCGGTGTCTTTACGCTGTCCAAGGCATAGAAAACCGAATTTACGTTCGTGGCCTTTGAATCGTTGATGTATTGTACGTGGTGTATTTTCAACACCTTTTCCAAGCGGTGCGGCGCCCCTTGAAAACTGGCGATACTCTCGCGTATCGACGCCTTACGGATGCTTACCAGTTTGGCGGCGGTCATGGCGGCCATGGTATTCTTTACGTTGTGTTTGCCTTCCAAGGCCAATGCATTTGTTGTCATTTCCAGTGTCTCGTCTGTCATTTTCAGTATTATTTTATTTTCTTTTACATAAGCTCCTTCTTCCAATTCCCTTTCCAAGGAAAAGGGAATCAATTTCGATTTGATCGGGTGGGTCTCCATCCACTCGGCGATGACCGGGTCGTCGGCATCGTAGATGAAATAATCATCTTCGGTCTGGTTTTCGACGATCCGGAATTTCGAGGCTATATAATTTTCGAACTTGTACCCGTAGCGATCCAGGTGATCTGGGGTAATGTTCGTCAAAATGGCAATATGCGGTGCAAAATCGACGATACCGTCGAGTTGAAAACTGCTTATTTCCAACACATAGAACCGGTAATCGTTTTCGGCCACCATTTGCGCATAGCTATCGCCTATGTTTCCGGCCATCCCAACGTGCAGCCCCCCTTCGCTCAACAGGTGGTGGGTAAGCATGGTCGTCGTCGTCTTGCCGTTGCTTCCGGTTATTCCGATTAGGGTAGCATCGGTATACCGCGATGCGAACTCTATCTCCGAGACCACGGGAACCCCCTTGTCGCGCAAGGCCTTGACCAAGGGCACCCTGTCGGGTATGCCCGGACTTTTCATCACCAGGTCGGCGTTCATTATTTTTGCCTCCGTATGGCCTTCGGCCTCCCAATCAATATCAAAATGTTCAAGAACGTTCCTATATTTTTCTTTCAGCTTTCCGCTGTCCGATACGAATACGTCGTATCCTTTTTGCTTTCCCAAAATAGCGGTGCCCACACCGCTTTCACCCCCGCCAAGAATCACCAATCGCCCCATCTTACCGTATCTTCAATGTCACGATCGTAAGAATCGCCAGTAGAATGCCTATGATCCAAAACCGGGTTACGATCTTGCTCTCGTGATAGCCCTTTACCTGGTAATGGTGATGGATGGGCGACATCAGGAACACCCGTCTGCCCTCTCCGAATTTTTTCCGGGTATACTTGAAATAGCTCACCTGTATCATTACAGAAAGTGATTCGGCGAAAAAGATGCCGCATAGCAGCGGGATCAACAGTTCCTTGCGGACGATAATGGCGATTACCGCAATGATGCCCCCGATGGTGAGGCTGCCCGTATCGCCCATAAATACCTGTGCCGGAAAGGCATTGTACCACAAGAAGCCTACCAGGGCCCCTACAAAGGCGGTTATGAACACCACCAGCTCGCCCGAATTGGGGATGAACATGATATCGAGGTAATCGGAAAAAATAATATTGCCCGATACCCAGGCGAAAATGCCCAGGGTAAAGACGATAATGGCCGAGGTACCGGCCGCCAGCCCATCGATGCCATCGGTAAGGTTGGCCCCGTTCGAAACGGCCGTTACGATCAAGATAACAATGGGGATAAAGACCATCCAGGCGTAGTCTTTGGCTCCCTCGCCGGCCCAGGCGATAAAATCGCTATAGTCGAGCTCGTTGTTCTTAAAAAAGGGAACCGTAGTACTTGTCGACTTTATTTCAGAGCCTTCTACATCGCGCACCTCGAACTGCTGGGTAATGACACTGCTGTTCTCTTCCTTCATGGTTACCTCGGGATGAAAGTACAGGGTGGCCCCTACGCCCAAACCCAATACGACCTGCCCCAAGACCTTAAACCGGCCCTTAAGCCCCTGCTTGTCTTTTTTAAATACCTTGATATAGTCGTCGGCAAAACCGATAAAACCCATCCAAAGGGTCGTCACGATCAAAAGCAGGATGTAAATGTTATCGAGTTTGGCGAACAGGAGAACGGGAATCAGCGTCGACATGATAATGATCAAACCTCCCATGGTGGGCGTACCCGTTTTTTGTTTTTGGCCCTCGAGCCCCAAATCCCTTATGCTTTCACCAATTTGTTGTTTTTGCAGGAAAAGGATGATCCTTTTTCCATAGGCCGTAGCTATGAGCAGCGAAAAAAGAATGGCCATGGCGGCCCTAAAGGTCATGAACTGAAACAAGCTCGCCCCGGGCAACTGGTATTCTTTTTCCAAAAATTCGAACAAGTAGTACAACATAGCTTTTCTGGTTTCTAGGCCTGGATATCCTAGAGGCGCCGTGCGCCCTTTATTTATTCAAACTGTTCAACAGGTTCTTGACCGTTTTAAAATCGTCGAAATCGATCCGCTTGCCATTGGTTTCCTGATAGGTCTCATGGCCCTTGCCGGCGATCAGGATAATATCTTCCGACTCGGCCATCTGGCAGGCCGCCTTAATGGCCTGTTCCCTATTCTCGATACTGAGGATCTTCTTTTCGTTCTGGGGCTCAACACCGGTTTCCATGTCATGTATTATGGCACGGGGATCTTCACTTCTCGGATTATCGGAAGTAAAAATGGCCTGACTGCTCATTTCCGATGCGATATGACCCATAACCGGACGCTTAGAGCTGTCTCGATCGCCACCACACCCCACAACGGTGATGACGCGTTCATTTCCAGTTCTCAACGTGTCGATTGTAGCCAACACATTTTTAAGTGCATCCGGCGTATGGGCATAATCCACTATCGCCGTTATCTTCGTTGCGGATATGTAGTATTGAAACCTACCATCCACGTTGTCGAGTTCGCTCAAAAGCCGAAGCGTCTCCAAGGTCTCGAGTCCCATCAGATCCGCTGTCGCATAGATCGCAAGCATATTGGAGGCATTGAACTGACCGATCAGCTTCGACCAAAGCTCCAATTCGTTTATTTTCAAAAGCTGCCCGCTGAACTGCGCCTCCAACACCTGCCCCCTGTAATTGGCAAAGCTCTTTAGGGCATAGGTGTACTTTCGGGCCTTGGTATTCTGCAGCATGACCATTCCGTTCTTGTCGTCGATATTGCTAAGGGCGAAGGCATTCTTCGGAAGCTCGTCAAAAAGCACCTTTTTGGTATCGCGATATTCGGCAAAGGTCTTGTGATAGTCGAGATGATCGTGCGAAAGGTTGGTAAATATGGCCCCTTCGAAAACCAGGCCTTTGGTCCTTTTTTGATGGATGCCGTGCGAGCTGACCTCCATAAAGCAGAACTCGACCCCGGCCTCGTTCATCAAACCCAGGTACTTGTTGATGGTCAGGGCATCGGGGGTTGTATGCGAGGTGGGGTAAGCCACGTCGTCGACCATTATCTTTATGGTAGAAAGCAGTCCCACCTTGTACCCCGCCTTTTTGAACAACTGGTAGAGCAGGCTGCTAATGGTCGTCTTGCCATTGGTACCCGTTACGCCTACCAACCTTAAGTTTTTCGAAGGATTGTCGTAAAAGTTGGAAGCCATTACCGCCAAGGCCGTATTGCCATCGGCCACCTCGACATAGGTAACACCGTTGACCAACAGTTCGGGAAACCTTTCACATACGATTGCCTTGGCACCTGAATCGATGGCCTTTTGTATGTACAGGTGTCCGTCGGTAAGGGTTCCCTTGATGGCCACGAAAACATCGTCCATAGCCACCTTTCTCGAATCGAAACGGATTTCGTTCACCAAGATATCGGTAGACCCGTTCACGGCGTTTAGGCCGGCACCGTACAATATGTCCTTTAACAGTTTCAAGATAGCTCCAGGGTTATTTTCTTTGCTTTTTTAATATCGGTTCCGTGCGCTACGGACTGCCTTTTTACTTTTCCATTGCCTTTCACCTCAACCTCGATACCCAGGTTTTCCAATATCGAAATGGCATCCATACCGCTCATTCCCTTTACGTTGGGCACCTTGTTGTATTTTTTTTGCGAAATGGCATAGTACCTTTGATAGTTCTTTTCAAGATCCTCATCCTCTACCGCATTCATATCGACCTCATCGATCAAGGGCGAGGTGGCATATACCTTTTGGGCAATCGACTTGAACACCGGTCCTGAAACGTCGGCACCGTAATAGCCCACGCTTTTATCCGGTTCGTGAATGACCACGATACAGGAGTACTTGGGATCTTCGGCAGGAAAATAGCCCGCAAAGGTCGAGATGTACTTGAGTTTATCGGGATCCTTCGACACATAGTCTTTTTGTGCCGTACCTGTTTTGCCGGCCATCGAAAAATTCGGGGAATACAGCCCATGACCGGTACCATGGGGGTTTTCGACCACATTTTTCATCAAGGCCTTGGCCTTGGCCGCGGTCTCTTTCGAACAGATGGCCCTGTCGATTACCTCCTTATCGAATTTTTGAATGGTGTGGTTCCATTCCTTCACCTCCTTGATCAACCTCGGCTTTACCATCTCACCATCGTTGGCGATGGCATTGTAAAAGGTCAGGGTTTGCAATGGCGTCATCGAAACCTCATAGCCATAGGCCATTTGGGCCAATGAGAGTCCTGACCACCCCTTATCGCCCGGCGAACGCAGTACGGGCTCACCCTCTCCCTTTATGGGCAGGTCTAGCTTTCGATGCACGTTCATGGCCATTAAACGGTTGACGAATTTGTCGGGATTGGACTTGTACCCTTCGTGTATTACCTGTGCAAAAGCGGTATTCGAAGAGACCTCGAAGGCCTTACCAAAGGAAATTTTACCATAACCTCCATATTTGGAGTCGCGCACCCGGTGGTTATAGATCTTCCATACACCTTTTTTGGTATCGATAATGTCGCTGGTATCCTTTATACCATCTTCCAGTGCCGCTACCAGGGTCATCAATTTAAAGGTAGACCCCGGCTCGTGCGATTCGCCAATGGCATAGTTCAATCGCTCGTAGTACTTCCCGGCCTCGGTCCTTCCCAAATTGGAGATGGCCTTTACCTCGCCCGTTTTGGTTTCCATCACAATAACACAACCATGGTCGGCCTTGTATTTTTCCAGTTGCCCCAACAAGGCATGGTGGGCGATATCCTGTATATTGATGTCGATGGTAGAGATTACGTCGTAGCCATCCTTGGGTTCCACGATATTGTCCCATCCTATAGGCTTCCACTGGCCTTTGGCTATTTTCTGCTTCAACCTTTTGCCCTCAACGCCCCTAAGGTATTCGCCGAAGGCCCCTTCAAGGCCCACACGGGTATAGTAACCGTTCTCGTCGACACGTTCGTAGCCCACACTGCGCTCGGCTATCTTGCCCAGTGGATGCTCCCGGACTGTCTTCTGCTCGATGATCAATCCGCCCTTGTACGGCCCCTTGTTAAAGAGAGGAAAGTCCTTAACCGCCATATATTCGGAATAATCGAGGTTACGGGCAATCAGGGCATAGCGGTTCTTGTTCACCCGCGCCTTTCTAAGCAGTTGTTGATAGTGCGAAGACGATTTGCCCAACATCCTCGACAGGGCGTTCGACAGGGGAACAATATTTTCCTTGAAATCGGAATCCTTTACGGTAACGGCATCGAAACGAATGGTATACCTGGAGACCGAGGTCGCCAACAAGCTACCGTCATCGGAATACAAATTACCGCGATTGGGGGCAATGGTGAACATTTTCTCGGTTCGCTTCATGGCCAACTCCTGGTACTTGTCGCCCTGCACCAATTGAATGTTCAGCAACTTGAACAGTATGGCACCTGCGAACAGGAACAGGCAGGCCACCACAAAGTACAAACGGGTCAATATGTTCTTTTCGGTTACGGCCACTACTCGTCCTTCTTTTTTGATTTTACCTTAATTTGTTTGGGCGGTACCACTGGTGGATACAAGCCCTTTTCCTCCACAATTTTCATTACCGTGGATTCAAGCTTCAATTTCTGTACGTCAGACCGCACATCTACAAACTCACTGCGCAATTCCTTTACCTCTTCGTTCAAGGCCGCGATTTGGTGTACTTTTCTATCCGCACTATGCGAACTTCCGATCATGACCGTGGCCAAGAAAGAGACGAACAAGATGAACAGCCAATGCCTAGGGGCATCGTCGCTCACCAGAAACTTTCCTTTTAACAGGTTCAATAATCCTTTTTTCACTTTAGTACTTTTTTTATTTCCGTTTTTCAACTTTTCCTTCAAATCCGCTTGGCGATCCGCAGCTTGGCGCTTCGCGCACGATTGTTCATTTTTATCTCTTCGGGCGACGGAACCACCAAGGGCCCCACTTTTTTGAACGGTACCGATATGTTGCCGTAAAAATCCTTTTCAGGCTCACCCTCGAACTGTCCGGCCCGAATAAAGCGCTTTACCAAACGATCTTCCAACGAGTGATAGCTGATAATGCTCAGCCTACCCCCTTTATCAAGCAGGTCGGGTGTCTGCAGCAAGAACTCCTCGATCACCGCGATCTCTTGGTTCACCTCGATACGAATGGCCTGATATATCTGGGCCAAGACCTTATGTTCCCTGCCCTGTGGCAAAAATCTCCGCAACACCTCCTTTAAGCGGGCCGTTGTCTTGATCGGCCCGTTCGAGCGCTGCTCGATAATGGTCGTTGCCATGGCATTGGCATTGCGCAGGTCGCCGTACTGAAAAAGCACCTTGCGCAAATCGTCATAGTCGTATTTATTCACCACATCGTAGGCCGAAAGCGCGTTGCGCTTGCTCATTCGCATGTCGAGATCGGCATCGAAACGGGTAGAAAACCCGCGTTCGGCCTTATCGAACTGATGCGACGAAACGCCGAAATCGGCCAAGATCCCGTCTACTTTCCGAATGCCATAGAACTTTAAAAACTGCTTGATAAACCTGAAATTCTCACCGATCAGGGTAAACCTTTCGTCATCGATGGCATTTTCAAGCGCATCCTCGTCTTGATCGAAGGCGAACAGTCTTCCTTCGCTTCCCAAGCGTTTCAATATCTCTTTTGAATGCCCGCCACCTCCGAAGGTAACATCGACATACACACCATCCTCTTTAATGGCCAGTCCGTCAACGGACTCCTTTAACAAAACCGGATTATGATATACCATCGCCATCGTCTCCGTCATCTCCCATGACCTCTTCGGCCAAGGCGGCAAAATCTTCCGCAGTTTCCTCCAATACCTTCTCGTAGCTATCCTTGTCCCAAATCTCAACAATATTGATGGCCGAGCTGAGCACCACCTCTTTACTGATATTGGCGATCTCCACCAGATTTTTGGGAATCAGCAATCTTCCCGTGGCATCGATCTCTACTATCTTTACTCCTGCCGAAAAACGCCGGATGAAGTCGTTGTTCTTTTTCTTGAACCGGTTCTTCTTGTTCATCTTCTGCATGAGCAAATTCCACTCGTCCATCGGGTATAGCTCCAAACAGGGCTGAAAAACCGACCTTTTGATCACAAATCCCTTATTCAGAATAGGAGACATCTGATTTTTTAGCGCAACCGGCAGCATTATCCTACCTTTGGCATCGGCTTTACAATCGTATGTTCCAATGAAATTGATCACTTAAATGGCTAGTTTTTCAGTACTATAACTCAAAACTACAAATTTTATTACCACATTTTACCACAAATTACCACTTTGTTGATAAATTGTGGCTTTTGAGTATAAAATCTCCCCCCAAAACATCGATTAAATGGGAAATGGTTTGGTGGGAGAGCAATTAAATTGGTTACTTTATGGCTTGCCCCATTGCACGGGTATAATTAGGAAATGCCTATCTTTGGCCCAATACGATAAGCACCCCTGAATGAAAGACAATATTATTAAAGAGGGAAAATACCGGTACATGGAAATAGGGGAAGGCTCCCCTATCATTATTTTGCACGGTCTTATGGGCGGGTTAAGTAATTTTCAAGGTGTTACCGATTATTTTCCCAAGAAAGGATATAAGGTTCTGGTGCCCGAGCTCCCCATTTACAGCATGCCCATGCTAAAAACCAATGTAAAGCAGTTTGCCAAATTCCTTGAGGGCTTTATCGAGTTCAAGGGCCTTAAGGATGTAATTCTTTTGGGCAATTCCCTTGGCGGGCATATCGGACTTTTACACACCAAAATGTATCCCGATATGGTAAAGGCCTTGGTTATTACCGGTAGTTCGGGACTTTACGAAAGTGCTATGGGCGACGGTTATCCGCGGCGGGGCGACTACGAGTTTATCAAGAAAAAGGCCGAGGCCGTTTTCTACGACCCGGCGGTTGCCACCAAGGAGATCGTCGACGAGGTTTTCGCCACCGTAAACGATCGCAATAAAATCGTCAAGACCTTGGCGATCGCCAAAAGTGCCATTCGCCACAACATGGCCAACGACCTGCCCGCGATGAAGACCCCCACCTGCATTATCTGGGGCGAAAACGACAGCGTAACCCCGCCCGACGTGGCCAATCTTTTTCATGAACTGTTGCCCGACTCCGACCTGTTTTGGATCAAGGAATGTGGCCATGCCCCCATGATGGAGCACCCCGATGAGTTCAATGCCATTTTGGATGCCTGGCTGCAGAAAAGGGGATTTTAAGGATCGATCAATAGCCTTGCCCCTGTACTTTTTCGACATCACTTTTTGTAGTAACTTGGCCCGTTAAAGAACCTAAAACACAACCGTGCAAATCAAATCGGCAAATTTCGTAATCAGCAATACCGACGTGGCCAAATGCCCCAACGAACTGCTGCCCGAATACGCCTTTATCGGCCGTTCGAACGTCGGCAAATCGTCGCTCATCAATATGCTC
This sequence comes from Pseudozobellia thermophila, assembly GCF_900141855.1. Classification (GTDB taxonomy): domain Bacteria; phylum Bacteroidota; class Bacteroidia; order Flavobacteriales; family Flavobacteriaceae; genus Pseudozobellia; species Pseudozobellia thermophila. The sequence continues at coordinate 100,704 of NZ_FQYU01000005.1, read as the reverse complement.
ACCGAGCGTAAAAGCCTGGCCAAGACTTCCGGTAGGCCCGGAAAAACGCAGTTGATCAATCATTTTAAGATCAACGACAACTGGTTTTTGGTCGATCTGCCGGGCTACGGCTATGCCCGTGTCTCCAAAAAGAGCAAAAAAACCTTCCAAAAATACATAACCGATTATTTCGCCAAACGCGAACAGCTGGTCTGTGCCTTTGTTTTGGTCGACATCCGCCACGAACCCCAAAAAATAGATATGGAGTTTATGGAGTGGCTCGCCGAAAACGCCGTGCCCTTCTGTATTATCTTTACCAAGGCCGACAAACTAAAACCAAAGGCCATCGAGCGGAACGTAAACACCTACCTTGACAAACTTTTAAGCGGTGCCTGGGAAGAGGCCCCCTCCTATTTTATCACTTCTTCGTCAAAGGGCATCGGGCGAAACGAACTGTTGGCCTACATCGAAGGCATTAACCTCGAGTTTTTCAAGGCGATCAAAAAGTAATCGCCCCCAACAGCACTCCATTTTCCTGCAATTCCCCTCCCCTATTTCACGTCAAAAGGCAGGTGAGCTATAACTACGCCTTAAGATTTGTTGCGACCAACACACCGATCGGCACCATCTATACATCCTTTTCATTTTAAGGGAAGGACTCCCCTACTTTTAACAAACCCCTCACCCAACAAGTAAATCGCAACGACTTATACGCAGACCATGGACAAAAAAATTGAGCAAACACGGAATCCCTTACATTCAAAAACCCCTAAGGCACCTCTACCCGAATGGGCCGTGGGCATTTCGCCCGCCGACATAATCACCGCCTTGAACCGCGAAATCGAAAAAGTTCTAAAACAGGCCAAAGGAAATCAATTGCGCGCCCTAAAACTAGGGTTTGAACGCCAACTGAATGCCGGACTCATAACGCCGAACGATTACAAGCGACTGAACCAAACCTTTTTAACGGTCTATGCCGCCGAAGAGGGCAAGAGAACACCAAAACAGGTTGCAGAAGAGCTGGAACTAATTTACCACGAGTCTTTGATGGATGCCGATTCGAGCGATGCCGCAAATGCGGTAATCGGCGTGGCCTACTCCAAAAAAGAAGACATGGCCATAGGGGGACTTCTGGGCATGGGCATAGGAATGGTAATCGGAGGCGCCCTATCGGGAACAGGACCTTTTGGCGGTTCGGCCGGAGCCCAGATCGGCGCCATCGTAGGTACGATTGTCGGGTCTTGGGCCGCCGGCGTATGTGAAGCAAACAATTAAACCTAAAACCAAAACCATGGCACGGATTACCAGAAGCGCATTTATTAAAAAAGGCAAATGGAATACCCTCGAGACCCGTTGGTCGAACGCAAAGATCCACTTTTATTTCAGAAGGCCGGAAGGAGCCAAAATCAGGGTCAAATATGGGGTGGGATGGTTTTCAAAAACCCGTCAAAACCAAACTTTGGACGGCATCGAGCGAAAAAGCATATCCGTCGGATCTTGGGGCCTTACCCGGGCCAAGATACAGGTCAAGCCCTTGATCGATCAGAACATCGACTTCGAAATCGTAACGGAAGGCCCATAGCCGGGGCAAAACCAAAGGCTTTCCAAACCCCTACGGATACCACCCGAAGAACCTGCCCTTTTTGACCATGCAATTAAAATTACTAGGCGAGCTGGTCTTCAATCAAGGCAATGAGTTCTTTCGAATCTTCCAGCCCGTTCAAGGTTTCCGTACCCACGAAAAGCTGCAGGGCATCATCGGTGGCGGCCAAGACAACGGGGTATGTGAATTTGCTACCGAACTTCGAAGCATAGGTCTTGCGAAACTCGTCTTTGTGCAGAAACTCCATAGCGATGCCCCTGGTCTCGCGAAACTTTTTCCAAACCTTGTTCTCGGTAAAAACACCAAAGGTTATATCGCACAGGTTGCACTCGTAGGTATGGGGACTCAATAACTTATGAACGCTGTCCATCACCTTGTTCCTCAGGCCCGAATCGGCATTATATACAAATATCAGTTTTCGAATCTTTCCGTTTGTCATACTTTAAAAGGAGTAATACGCTTATATTTAGGGTATAAATCCAATACAGCCCCACCATGAAACAACATATCGGTACCGCAATGGTTCTTCTTTTCGCATTGCTACTTACCTGTTGTAAGTCTCAAAAACCAGGGGCGGCTTACACTTCCGAAAATTTAAAGATCATACCCATCACCCCGAACAGCTTCATCCACGTTTCGTACCTGGAGACCGATTCGTACGGAAAAGTGGCCTGCAATGGCCTGGTCTATATGAAGAACAAGGAGGCCGTGGTCTTCGACACGCCTACCGACGACCGCACTTCGGAGGAACTGATCGATTGGATAACGAAGACCAAGAACCACAGGGTAACGGCCGTGGTCGTCAATCATTTTCACGACGATTGTGTCGGTGGACTGCAAGCCTTCCATCAAAGAAAAATTCCTTCCTACGCCAACGAACGTACCATCGAACTGGCACGTAAAGAAGGCAACCAAGTACCCCAATTCGGTTTTAGGCGACGTAAGGAATTACTGGTCGGACAGCACACGGTCATCAACGAACATCCGGGCGAAGCCCATACAAGCGACAATATCGTCAGTTATATTCCCGACGACGAAGTACTCTTCGGCGGCTGCGCGGTAAAGGCGCTCAAGGCGACCAAGGGCTACCTCGGGGATGCGAACGAGGCCGAATGGGGCCCTACCATCGACAAGATCAAGGCAAACTACCCCAAGGTAAAATACGTGGTTCCCGGTCACGGCGACTATGGGGGCGTCGAACTATTGGACTATACGGCCCAACTGTTCCGTACCGAATAAAACAACAAGCAAAATTTAGCGCCCTTATGAAAACCCGATTTTTAGTACTCTTCCTTGGCTTAAGTATACTTTCCTGTTCCGAAAAACCCGAAGAACGCATTCCCCCGGTCAAGGCGCCCTTTAGTCATGTGGACACCCTGTGCATTAACGATTGGTGGAACCGTGCCGACAATCCCATTGTCGACCTAAAGGTGGATCGCGACAGTGTGATAGCCTTTGGCATCTATACCGTTTCCGACCGCACCCTTAAAATGAGCGCCCAGCTCTATCCGCTCTACCCCGAGGAAACCCGTGAGGTACGGTTGGAAATCGAGGAAAACGGTGCATGGAGGGAAATCCAAAAAGCCACGGTGAACGACTTGGGCTGGTCGGCCCTTTTCAGGGTCGAAAACTGGGACGACTCGCAAGACACCCACTATCGCATCCGTCATGGCAAAAACGCCTACTACGAGGGACTGGTCCGCAAAAATCCGATCGATAAGAAAGAGATCTCCATGGCCGCCCTAAGCTGCAACAGCAACCAAGACCGGGGCATGCGCGAAAACTACGTGCGAAACATCAACCACCAAGACCCCGACCTCGTTTTTTTTGCCGGCGACCAATCGTACGACCATACCGAGCATACGGCCGCCTGGCTAAAGTTCGGGCTGCAGTTCAGGGAAACCTTTAGAAACCGGCCCGCCGTTGCCATCCCCGACGACCACGACATAGGCCAGGGCAACCTTTGGGGGGAGAACGGTAAAAAATCGGTGGTAAAAGGGTCCAACGACGGGGGCTATACCTACCACCCCGAATATGTAAAAATGGTAGAGCGCTGCCAAACCGCCCATTTGCCCGACCCCTACGACCCCACTCCCGTTGAGCAGGGCATCGGGGTCTACTACACCAATCTAAAATTGGGCGGGGTAGACTTTGCCATTCTCGAAGACCGCAAGTTCAAATCGGGACCCAATGGGAAGATTCCCCAACAGGGGCCGAGACCCGACCATATCCGCAACCCCGACTACGACCCGGCCAGTATCGACCTACCGGGCCTCAAACTGTTGGGTGACCGCCAGTTACAATTTTTGGAGGATTGGGGCAGCCGCGACACCACCTACCTCAAGGCAGTGCTCTCGCAGACCGGTTTTTGTGGTGGCGCCCATATACACGGTACGCCCGACAACCGACTGCACGCCGACCTCGACAGCAACGGCTGGCCACAGACCGGACGCAACAAGGCCCTGCGATTGATCAAGCGGGCCAAGGCCGTACACATTGCCGGCGACCAGCATTTGGCCACCGTGATCCATCAGGGCATCGACACCTTCGGCGATGGCCCCTGGTCGTTCGTAGTGCCCGCCATTGTTAACGACTACTACAGCCGCTGGTGGTGGCCCGAGGACGAAAAGGCCGGCGAAGACCCCAACCCCGATACCGACCTGCCGTGGACGGGCAATTACCTCGACGGCTTCGGCAACAAGATAAGGATGATGGCCTATGTCAACCCCGAAAGCCCCTCGAAAGGAGGCGGGTACGGCCTCGTGCGTTTCAACAAAAGCGAGCGTACGGCCACCTTCGAATGCTGGCCCAGGAATGCCGACCTTACCCAAGGCGATGCCCAACAATTCGAAGGCTGGCCGATAACGGTAAAAATGGAGTAGGCAGCCCTACAATTACCCGACGGGGCGAGCCATTGAACAGGGAAGAAATTGGGCGATTGCCGCCAAAACCATCAGAGGTTTTTCTTAAATTCCCCCCAAAAAAAGTGGCGATGGCAATAATGCCCAAGTACATTGAAGTATAAATAGCCTAACACCATAGAACTTTTAAAATCGGGAATTTTATGAAAATACTTTTCGCCTTAACCGCGTTATTGACAATAACAACCAAGGTGGCCTCCCAAAGCCCGGGCGATGACCTCTCCTTTAAGAATAGGTTCGACAAGGTTACAGGGAACAACATTTTTAAAGATCCCGATTATTACCACTGGGGCGGCTCCATTATTAAAGGCGATGATGGCAAGTACCATCTGTTCTATTCCCGCTGGCAAAAGGATTTTGCCGCGTGGCTGACCTTTTCCGAAATCGCCCATGCCACCTCCGATAGCCCCAATGGCCCTTGGCAATACCAGGAAACCGTGCTTAAAGGCAGGGGAAAGGGGCATTGGGATGCCATTACGGCCCATAACCCCAAAATAAAAAAATTCGAGGGAAAGTATTACCTGTACTATATAGCCACCAACTTGGGCGACCTTGACTATACCGAAAAAGATCTGTACGATACGCACGGAAAATCGTTGGAAGAGAGTCCTATACGCAAGGCACTTCGCAACAACCAAAGAACAGGCGTCGCCATTTCCAATTCGATAAACGGTCCTTGGAAAAGGCTGGACGAACCCATAATAGAACCTTCCGGTCCCATTACGACCATTACCGTAAACCCCGCCATCGAAAAAGGCGAGGACGGGCGCCATTACCTTATTGTCAAAGGGGATAAACCCAACGAAAAACGCTTTATCAGAAACCAGGCCATAGCCATTTCAGATTCGCCCGTCGGGCCGTTTGCCATGCAGCCCAAACCGGTAATAGACTACCTGGACACCGAAGACATGTCGATGTGGTATGACAGGAAAAGAGGGCGTTTTTACGGGATTTTCCACGCCCATCAATATATCGGTTTGGTCAGCTCGACCGATGGCACCGATTGGGAAAAGGCCAAAAATTTTGTGGTCCTAAAAAAGGAACTCTCCTTTAAAGAGGGCGAAACCATAAAGCCTAACCGAATGGAAAGGCCTTTTGTCTATATCGAAGACGGCGAGCCCAAAACCTTATGTCTGGCCATAAAGAAAGGCGATGAATCCTATACCGTATTTTTGCCTATAAGAAGCGAGAAATAGAATCCGACCAAAACCGGTTTTTTAGAACCGAATAGAAAAACAGTGGCCGAAACACTTTGCCAAAATCAACGATAATGAATGTACCTAGACCATCAACCTGTATCCCTAATGGTGACCGTTGCCCCCTTGCCGACCGATGGTCTCCCTGAGTTTCGCAACCAAAACCACCGCGATGATGACCAAGGAAGCGATAATTGATCAAATCAGCGACACCTATGCCCCCTTATCGGCTGCATGCAAGGAGCAATTGGCAGGGCACGCCACCCTGCTCCCGCTTCATAAGAACACCCTTCTCGTCAAAGAAGGGGAATACGCCGATTCGACCTACTACATCGTCAAGGGCTGTGCCCGGGCCTATTATTTAAGGGAAGGGAAAGACATTTCCGACTGGTTCGCCTTTGAGGGCGAATTCATCAGTTCCATCGTCAGCTTTTTTACCCAAAGGCCCAGTCCGCACTACATCGAACTGCTTGAAGACTGTATTTTGCTTGAACTGTCGCGCGACCATATCGAAAAGGTGTCGGGCCAATTTCACGATTTTGAGCACTTGGTCCGGATCGTGGTGACCCAAACCATGCTTCGCCTCCAAGAGAAAATTTCTTCCCTCCAATTTTACACTGCCCGCCAGAAGTACGAAAATATTTTGGCCATCCGCCCGAATATCACGCAAAGGGTCGCCCTGACCCATATCGCCTCGTATTTGGGCATTTCACTCGAAACCCTGAGCCGAATCAGAAACCCAAGGAACCGAATTTGATGTATATCAAATGATTTGCGCTTACCACGCCCGAGCTTTGCAAGAAAAAAATGAAGCGCATCCACTACCTATCGGGCCTGGTCCTCGCCCTCTTTATCGCCCTCCATCTCTTCAATCACCTGGCCAGCGTTTATGGCGCCGAAACCCATATCGCCCTTATGGACCAACTGAGACGGGCATATCGAAATCCCTTTGTCGAAACCGCACTTCTGGCGGCCGTGGCCGTACAGATCATCTCGGGCATAAGCTTGGTCCGATGCAGGAAAGGGGCCCTGCAAGGGTTTTACGACCGACTGCAGGTTCGTACGGGACTCTACTTGGCATTTTTCCTTTTGATACATGTTGCGGCGGTATTGATCGGACGGTATGTAATGGAACTCGATACCAATTTTTATTTCGGCGTAGCCGGATTGAACACGTTTCCGATCAACCTATTCTTTATTCCCTATTACGCACTGGCCATTTTATCGTTCTTCGGACACATGGCCGCCATCCATTTCCAGAAAATGAAGGGAAAAATTCTTGGCTTGACCGTCGAACAGCAGTCGCGATCGATCCTCATTGTGGGAATCATCGTCACCCTTGTTATATTTTATGGGCTCACCGACCGGTTTTCAGGGGTCGAACTTCCGAAAGCCTATTTTATTCTAATCGGAAGATAGCCTCCCCGCCCCAAAATGGGATTCCCCGGCTTTGTCTTGCAAAATCAGAACGGATTTCAGACCTTAGTCACATACCTACCTTGGTGTTTTACGCCAGGAAGGGTATAAAAAGCCTTTGGTTCAACCTAACAAGCACTTGAAATGAAACATATCTTTACAATTGGTGCCCTCGTACTTCTCGCAAGCTGCGGAAACCACAAAGAACAGGAAGAAGCAACCGTCGAGGTCGACCAACACACCCTGGCCAACCATATCGAGCGCCTGGCATCGGATGAATTCCTGGGAAGAAAACCGTTTACCGAAGGCGAGACGAAGACCGTAAACTACTTGCGGGACGAGTTTAAAAAACTGGGGGTGGAGCCGGGCAACGGAAACAGCTATTTTCAGGAAGTGCCTATGGTCGAAATAGACGGCTCCCCTTCCGAAAAAATGACCATTTCAGGAAAAAACACCCATTTCGACCTGCACCTGTTAAAGGATTTCGTGGCCACGACCAACCAAGTGACCGAAGAGGTGGCCCTCGACGATTCGGAACTTGTTTTCGCGGGCTATGGCATTGTGGCCCCCGAATATGGATGGAACGACTACGAAGGCATCGATTGGCAGGGCAAGACCGCCGTGGTCTTGATCAACGACCCGGGGTTTAAATCGGGCGACTCGACCCTGTTCAAAGGCAACGAAATGACCTATTATGGGCGCTGGACCTATAAGTACGAGGAAGCGGCCCGACAAGGGGCCGATGGGCTGATCATCATTCACGATACCGAACCTGCCTCCTACGGGTGGAACGTAGTGGAATCGGGCTGGAGCGGTGCCCGGTTGACCATAGAAAGCGATTTGCCCCTTTTAAAGGTCGAGTCTTGGGTAAGCGGCGAAAGCGCCCAAAAAATAATCGATGCCTCGCCCATGAAAGGACAAGATTTCAAAGCCTTGGCCAGAAACAAGGACTTTAAGCCCGTTCCCCTCGACCTGACCGTTTCCGTTTCGATTCGCAACCAGATCAAAAAAGACGTTTCAAAGAATGTGGTGGCCCTTATCCCCGGCACCAAACGAAAGGACGAGGTTATCATCTATTCGGCCCATTGGGACCACTTTGGGGTAGGCAAGCCCATTGATGGCGACTCGATCTACAACGGCGCCGTCGACAACGCCTCGGGTACCGCCGGCCTGCTCGCCATTGCCGAAGCCTTTAAGAAAAACGGCCCTACCGAACGTTCGGTGGCCTTTATTGCCCTTACGGGCGAAGAGCAAGGTCTCTTGGGGTCTGCCTATTATGCGGAAAACCCCATTTTCGACCCCAAAAAAACCGTGGCCAACATCAACATCGATGCCTTGGCGAGTCCCGGAAAAATGAAAGACCTCACCATTACCGGTTACGGACATTCCGAAATGGATGAATACGCCGAAGAGGCGGCCCTCAAACAAAACCGGTACATCATTCCCGATCCCGATCCCGAAAAAGGGTATTTTTTTAGGTCGGACCATTTCAATTTTGCCAAGATCGGTATTCCGGCCCTCTATGCCAGCGGTTCGTACGAAGGCTTTGACAAAAGCATCGAGGAGATAAAGGCAAGTAAAGACCATTACCTGGCCCATATCTACCACCAACCGGGGGACGAGTACGACCCCGAAACCACCGAACTGTCCGGGGTACGCCAAGACCTGCAACTGTTCTTTGAAGTGGGACTGAAGCTATCGAATGAGGATTATTTCCCGAAATGGTACGAGGGCAGTGAATTCAAGGAAATCAGGGAATAGGCCGGTCGGCCCGGTTGCCCTGCTTCCCAAGGTTCCGGTTTTGGGGCCCATCGAACCGTAAAAGGTTAAAAAGGCCGGCCCTTCCCCCTAAAAAAATCAGGTAATTCCCAATTCTTTCCAAAATCTTGTAGCAACTTTGCAAGGTGAAGATTTTAGTAATAGAAGACGAGCTACAACTACAGAACAGTATAACCGAATCGCTGGAAAAGGAAAACTTTTTAATAGAGACCGCGGCGGATTACCATACGGCCATGGAAAAGGTCTTCGTCTACGATTACGATTGTATATTGCTCGATATCATGCTGCCCAACGGGAGCGGATTGGATATTCTAAAGGAACTTAAAAAGGAAGGAAAGAACGGCAACGTGATCATCATCTCGGCCAAAGACTCACTCGACGACAAGCTCGAGGGCCTGGAACTCGGCGCCGACGATTACCTGACCAAACCCTTCCACCTGGCCGAACTCAATGCCCGGGTCAAGGCCATCCTCCGAAGAAAGAACCTGAACGGAAAGAATACCATCGAGTTCGCCAATACGGTTTTGGACCTAAACGAACGGCAATTTTACGTCGATGGCAAAGGCGTTCCGCTCAACCGCAAGGAATTTGATATCCTCAACTACTTCCTCTTCAACAAAAACCGCTTGGTCACCAAAACCGCCATGGCCGAACACGTATGGGGCGACAATACCGACCAGGCCGACAACCTCGATTTTATGTACTCCCAGATCAAAAACCTGCGCAAAAAGTTGCAAAGATCACAGGCGGACATAGAAATAGTATCGGTATACGGGGTGGGCTATAAACTCGTTGAAAAATGAAGCTGCTCAACCAATCGCTAAAGTACCTTTCACTTTCCATTTTGGCAATCGTTACGGTATGGTCGGTCGTTTTCTACATCAACATGCTCAACGAGATCAAAAGCAGCATCGACGAAGGACTCGAAAACTACAAACGCCTCATCATCCAAAATGCAAAAATAGACTCGAGCATCCTTACCAAAACCTATTTTGACGAAAGTTTTTTTACCCTACATGAAATCGATAGGGAAACGGCCCTTTCGATGCGCGACCGCTATGCCGATACCATCATTTACATGCAGGATGCCGATGACAAAAGGCCGGAGCCCGAACCGGTACGGATGCTCACCACCTCGTTCAAGATCAAGGACCGCTTTTACGAACTTAAGGTGGCCAACTCCATGGTCGAGGAAGACGACCTCATCGACCAACTGTTTTGGGACGTTATCTGGCTCTACATCATCTTGATCGCCAGTATCATCATCATCAACAATTGGGTGTTAAAAAAACTGTGGAAACCCTTTTATGCCTTCTTGCAGCAACTGAAAAACTACAGGCTCGGCAGCACGAAAAAACTGCCCGAGGCCCAAACGACCACCAAGGAGTTCAAAGATCTGCAATACGCCGTAAACACCTTGCTCCGGCATAGTATCGCGGCTTTTGACCAACAAAAGGAGTTTATCGGCAATGCCTCGCACGAACTGCAGACGCCCTTGGCCATGGTTACCCATAAATTGGAACTGCTATTGGAGAAGGAAGACCTCAAGGAGGAACAGGCCGAAAAGCTGGTCGAAATCTTTCAAATTGTCGAACGCTTGGTTCGCCTGAACAAATCGCTCTTGCTGCTCTCCAAAATCGACAACAAGCAATTTTTCGACAACCAGCAAGTTGCCATCAACCCACTGGTCACACAGACCCTGGCCGAACTGGAAGAAATCAGCTCGTTCAAAAAGGTGGAGACCACGGTCGTTGAAAACGGTAGGCTGAACGCGCACATAGACCCGATACTGGCCCAGGTCGTCGTTTCGAACCTGCTTAAGAACGCCATCTTCCACAATGTCGAAAACGGTACGGTATCGATAGGCCTCTCCGACACGACCCTCGAAATTTGCAATACGGGCAAGGATGAAAGACTACATCCCGAAAAGGTGTTCAGCAGGTTTCAAACGAGCCGTTCAAAGAGCCACGGAACCGGTCTCGGGCTCGCCATAGTAAAAGCGATTTCAGACCTCTACGGCTATCGCGTCTCCTACGCCTTCGACGGGGGCATCCATTGCTTTACCGTACAATTTTCCACTGGGGGCTAGGTCTTTTCCCAATTCTTTCCAAAATGGGGTGCTTTCTTTACGGCATTAACCAAATTATAGCACCCATGAAAAAGCAAATTTTATACATCGCCGCATTGGGCCTTTTTACTTTTTCGAACGCCCAAGACCTTTACCCAAACCAAGTTCCATCGGTAATACTCAACGAATTCAACAGCCGGTTCCCCAATGCCTCCGACGTGGAATGGGAAATGAAGGGAGCCCTTTACAACGTCGAATTCGAAACCGGATGGGACAGGGACCATGAGGTATGGTACGATCCGGAAGGAAAAATTGTCAGGCAAAAGGACGAAATTACGGCAAAGGAACTGCCCGAAGCCGTAAGCCAAACGATCAAAACCAAATTCAAGGGCTATAGGATCGACGATGTCGAACGCATAAGCGACAAGGGCGAAACCGTGTACAAGGTAGAGGTCAACTCCTTGCTCAAGGACGATTGGGACCTGGTTTTGAACGACAAAGGGGAGCTCTTAAGCCAAACCCCGGATTGACACCCATAACAGTTTGACCTAGGGGTATCGGCCCGACCTAAGGTCGCGCCTCTTAAATTAAAAAAACCCCGCCCGGTTGCCATCAAAAAACCGGGCGGGGTTTCTATATTTTTAAGGCTATTGTGCAAAGTGCCAAAAACTACCCTTGGCTTGCACATTTTTAGCCTAAATACCTCCGTTCCCACCTTTTTGTTATATTTAAGCCAACCGTCTGCCCCCAATCTATGAAGGGGCGGTACGGAACGCCGAGCACGTACCCGAAATTTTCAAACCCGACAAAAGTATATGGTTCGCCCTTGGCTACCACACGGGGAAGCCAACCATGACCGAAGGGTCTAGAACCGGCTTGAAAACGATTACGGCCAAAGCCCGAAAAAAAAGAGGTCCGCCACTATATAACAACCAACAACATCCCCAAAAGATGATCGAAGAACTACAGCACTACACCTTGGATACGGCCAAACAGATACGCAGGGTTTTTCAAGCCTCGTACAAAATAGAGGCCGAATTGTTGAAGGCCACCGATTTTCCGCCCCTAAAAAGACCGCTCGAAGCCTATTTGAAATGCGATTCCCGGTTTTTCGGGTACACAAAGCAAGGCCAATTGGCCGGAGTTATTGAAATAGGCCACAATGCCGAGTTTACCCATGTGAGAAGTTTAGTGGTACACCCTCATTTTTTCAGACAGGGAATAGCGAAAGCGCTAATGGAATTTACCCTCAACTCGTTCGACTCGAGCCTATTCGCGGTTGAAACCGGACTGAAAAACGGGCCGGCTTCCCATTTGTACAAAAAATTGGGGTTTACCGAAGTTGAACAATGGGATACCGACCACGGTGTGAGGAAGGTAAAATTCGAACTTAGAAAACCCTAGGCGCATTTAAGCTCCCCTTCCATAGAAAACAGACCGGCCATAACCGTCGCAACAGGTAAACGCCGTTCCTTAAAATAAAAAATAATTGCCCAAGAAAATGTAGCTTTACCGGCCCATTGATTGCAAAAATTACAACCCTGTAAAACCAGAACGAACGATGAATTGGATACTGCTGATTATTGCCGGCCTGTTTGAAGTAACCTTTGCCTTCTGCCTGGGAAAAGCAAAGGAAACCTCGGGCCATGAAATGTACTGGTGGTATGCGGGTTTTCTTGTGGCCCTTTTTATGAGCATGGCCCTCTTGATCAAGGCCACCCAAACCCTGCCCATAGGAACGGCCTATGCCGTATGGACGGGGATCGGTGCCGTAGGTACCGTACTCGTGGGGATTTTTGTCTTTAAGGAACCTACTACCTTTTTAAGACTGTTCTTTATCACCACGCTAATTATTTCGATCATCGGGTTAAAAGTGGTTTCGCATTAGGCGGCTTAGTTTGGGAAAAGCCTTAACTTTAGTTTTTCAACCGCTATACCATGTCCGACAAAATTTCCAGAAGAAAGGCTATTTCCAACACGGTCAAAGGCTCACTGGCCGCCATGGGCGGATATGCCTTTGCCACGGGCCCATTAAACAACAATCGGGAAACCGCTAAAGACAAACTCCCCGTACGGATCAGTTTAAATTGCTCTACCCTGCTCCATTACAAACTGCCCGTCGATGTACAGATCGATTATGTGGCCGATGCCGGATTCGATGGTATAGAACTATGGATGCGCGACATTAAGACCTACCTCGACAAAGGCGGAAACACCTTCTTGTTAAAGAGAAAATTGCAAGACCGGGGACTCGTACTTGAAAATATCATCGGGTTTTCGAAATGGTGCAGCGATGATCCGACCGAAAGGGAAAAGGCCCTGATTCAGCTGCGCGACGAAATGCAGATCACCAAAGGCTTGGGCGGTACCTTTCTTGCCGCTCCCGTACAGGGCATCGATAAAATCGACCCTTTACGCTACGACGATTACGCCGAACGCTATAAGGCCATCCTAGAGTTGGGCGATCAAACCGGGGTTACCCCTATTTTGGAACTCTGGGGCATGGGCGCCCTCAACAAGGTTGCCGATTGCACCCATATCGCCATGGCCACGGGCCACCCCAAAGCTACCGTACTCTTGGATTTTTACCACGTTTACCGCGGAGGAAACGATTGGAACACGGTAGACTTGATCAATGGGGCCAAGCTTCCGGTGATGCATATGAACGACTACCCCGCCACCCCGTCTTACGAACAGTTGACCGATGCCGATAGGGTTTTGCCCGGCGAGGGCATATGTCCGTTCAACGAACTTATCCCCAAACTCTACAAAGCAGGTTTTAGGGGAGGTTTTTCGGTAGAGCTTTTCAATAAGGGCTATTGGAACACCATGGATGCCAAGACCCTTTTGAAAAAAAGTTACGACCAAACATACGATACCGTTAAACGGGCACTTGCACCCCACCTTTGACCCAAGGGCAAAACCACGATGCTCAGAAACTTTAGAACATACCTCGCGAACCAATGGGGCCTTCCCAAAGAAGCCATTGACCAGTTGTGCGCCCAGATCAACACCAAGCAGGTCGATAAAGAAGGCTTCTTGTTAAAATCGGGCGAAATCTGCCCACTTACCTTTTTTGTCGAAAAGGGACTTTTGAGAATGTACGCCCTCAACGAAAAGGGAAAAGAGGACATTCTTCAGTTCGCACCGGAAAATTGGCTGGTAAGCGACCGGGGCAGCGTGTACTTCAACGAGCCCTCGGATTATTATATCGACGCCATTGAAAATACTACGGTGGTACTATTGGACCAGGGCTTTATGGAGCGCATTTCCGATTTGGGCCCCTCGTTCAGAAAACTGAACGAAAGGTTGCTGCACAACCACATCCGCCATTTGAACAAAAGGGTAAAACTCTTGCTGGGTGCCTCTGCCGAGACCCGCTACCTGAATTTCATTAAATTACATCCCGATGTGCTACTGCGCGTTCCCCAATGGATGGTAGCCTCATATTTGGGCATAGCGCCCGAAAGCCTCAGCCGCGTACGCAGGGCGCTGGCCAAAAAGAACTTTAAGCCGGGCCAACGCCTTTCTTAACATACATCAATGCGCCGGTGCTATGGGCATACTATTTTTGACGGAAACAAAACACAACGATTATGGACGTTAAAAAAATAGAACTTGTGGTACCCCCAAGACCGCCCCATTTTGTAGGAGATGGTTTTCGGGTACATAATTTTATTCCCAGCAGTTTCCGTTTGACCATGGAACGAATGAGTCCCTTCATTCTTTTGGACTACAATTCAAAATTCCATTTTCCCCCATCGGAGAAGCCCAAGGGCGTAGGCGTACACCCCCATCGCGGTTTTGAGACCGTTACCATTGCCTACAAGGGGCGGGTAGCCCATCACGACAGTGCCGGAGGCGGGGGTATAATCGGCGAAGGGGGCGTGCAATGGATGACCGCCGCTTCGGGGGTACTCCACAAAGAATATCACGAAGAGGGGTTTTCAAAGACCGGGGGCGACTTTCAAATGGTCCAGTTGTGGGTGAACCTTCCCGCCAAATACAAAATGACCGCCCCAAAGTATCAGGCCTTGGACCCCAAGGACATCAATGCCCATACCTTGCCCGACAATGCCGGAAGGATCGAGGTAATCGCCGGGCAGTATAAAGATGTTCGGGGTGCGGCTTCGACCTTTACCCCCATGCACCTGTTCAATGCCAAACTGGCCCAAGACGCGACCGCCGATTTCGCATTTCCCGCCCATTACAATACCGCATTGTTGGTCATTGAGGGGGAAGTTACGGTCAACGGGGAAGAAAAGGCCCCTACCGACCATTTTGTACTTTTTGAAAACGAAGGCGAATCTTTTCATATAAAGGCCGATCGCGAGGCAGTGGTATTGATACTGAGCGGCGAGCCCATCAATGAGCCCATTGCCGCCCAAGGGCCCTTCGTAATGAACACCAGGGAAGAGTTGGCACAGGCCATAGAAGACTTCAATCTGGGTAAATTTGGATATTTGGAAGATTAACCTTTAAAACATCACCTATGAAAATCGATCAACAGGACAATGGCAAAAAAGGAAGCTTTTACATCGAACACGAGGGCGAACGGGCAGCCGAAATGATCTATGTATGGAAAGGGGACAAATTGGTCATCGAGCATACCGAGGTTGCCGAAGCCCTAAGGGGCAAAGGCGCTGCCAAAAAAATGCTTATGGAGGCCGTTGCCTATGCCCGTGAGCATAAAAAAAAGATCCTGCCCCTATGTTCCTATGCGGCCAGTGTATTCGAGAGAACGCCCGAAATACGGGATGTACTTTAAGCCTAGCGGCATTTTAACCCAAAATATACCCTAAAATGAAAACGACAATACATCGATCGGAAACACGCGGACATGCCGACCACGGCTGGCTGAACACCTACCACACCTTTAGTTTTGCCAACTACCACGACCCGGAACGGATGGGCTTCGGGGTGTTGCGCGTTCTCAACGACGACGAGGTCTCGGCAGGAATGGGTTTCGCCACGCACGGCCATAGCAATATGGAGATTATCTCCATACCCTTGGAAGGCGACCTTGAACACAAGGATAGTATGGGCAATACCACGGTAATTAAACAGGGGGATGTTCAAGTGATGAGTGCGGGGTCGGGCATCCAACACAGTGAGAAAAACAAAAATAGCGACAAAAAGGTAAAATTTCTCCAGATTTGGGTATTGCCCAATAAGGCCAACGCAGAGCCGAGATACGACCAGATCAGCCTTAAGGAGGCCGACCTGGCCAACCGATTCCATCAAATCGTTTCGCCCCATAGCGATGATAGCGGGGTGTGGATCCATCAAAACGCCTGGTTCCACCTGGGGAATTTCGAAAAAGGCCGAACAGGCAGCTACCGTTTTAAGGATGCTTCGAACGGCCTGTACGTTTTCGTGCTCGAGGGGGAACTAACCGTGGACGAGGTAAACTTGGGCCGAAGGGACGGCCTTGGGGTATGGGATACCGATACGGTCGATTTTACGTTTAAGGAAGCCAGTAAGGTGTTGTTGATGGAAGTGCCCATGGCCAATTGAACGAACCCCTTTATAGGCAAAAGTCCGTATCCCGGAGAGTATCGATCGGTCTTCGAAATGGCGGCTGTCCGCATTCCTTTACCCTGTGATTCCCGATAATGCCCTCCAAAAACCAGTCGCGCCTCCCCTAAAAAGGATGGTTATGACCTATTTATAGCATAATTTGAACCAAAAGTCCGATTTTACGTTCATGTAATTCGTATATTTATACTATTCCCTTCGAATTATATATAAGTTGGTTTTTTATCCCATGCCGACCTCCATGGGCTCCCCCTATCGTAGCAAAGACCGAGGCCCAACATAGGGCCCAAACCCCAAGATCAAGCATTTAGGGGTATTGGCACTGATGTATTCTAAATTTTAACACCCAGGATTATGCCGCTATACATGGATGTACACCAAGTTGATTCCGATGATTTTACGGTCGAGGACGTTATTCAGGCCCACTTGAGGGACCTTTCCGTACAGGAGCGTTTTGGGGTAATACAACGAAAGTATTGGGTCAACGAAGAAGACAAAATGGTATTTTGCCTCATGGAAGGCCCCAATAAGGAAGCCTGCCACAAGACACATGAAGAATCCCATGGCATGACGGCGTGCAATATCATCGAGGTATCCGACGACGAGTACAATATTTTCATGTCCCATGGCAGTACCCAAAAAAACGATTTGGCCTATACGGCCGACGGCCAACTTGACCCTGGTTTTCGAACCATTCTACTGATAAGCACTTCCGACTTTTCGGGAAACTACCAGCACTATATAAGGGAAACAAGAAACTTGATTGAAAAATTCCACGGAAAAATCGTACGTCAGCCCCACAACGATGAAACGATGGCTTCATTTCTGCTGGCTTCCGATGCCATTATAGCCGCAATGGCCATCGCCAACTTATTGCAAAGCGTTCCGGACAATTTTGAATACCGATTGGCCCTCGTCAGTGGCAATCCGGTAGATGACAGCGGGACCGACCTGTTCGAGGAAACAAAAAAAAGGGTACGCACCCTCTGTTGGATCGGGTTGAGCAAGGTGGTTTATTTGGATGCGATTACCGAAGCCCTTTCCCATAAGGAATCGAACACCCCTAAGATCAATCACGCCCATGTCAAGATCGTAAACGCCACCGATTTTTTGTTCTGTGAGAAACTGTCACGGATTTTGGAAAGCGAACTGAACAATCCCAGTTTTAAAAGTGATGGACTGGGCCCCTTATTGGGGCTGAGCAAGGCCCAGACCTATAGAAAGATAAAGTTACTTACCGGAATGTCGCCCAATACGATGATCAGGGAACTCCGGCTTAGAAAATCGCTCAAGGCCCTAAAATGCAAACAACGGACCGTAGCTGAAATTGCCTATGACCTCGGTTTTAATAGTCCCACCTATTTTACAAGGGTCTTTAGAAACCGGTATGACGTACTGCCGACATCCTACGCCAAAATTTCCTCCGCCAGCGCCTAAACGTTTTGGGATGGACCTTTTGTTCCGTCTTCCGATTAAAAAAGTACATCCTTGATCCAATTGTTTCAGCCTTTGATCCCGCTGTTACATTTTTGAGTTTTTTTCCATAGTAACTTTGAGACCGTATTGCAGCAGGACAAACGATTATCAAAAACTTAGCTTCCCCCTGTCCGTATCCGTCGTCCTCTCCCCCGAACGAAATACATTTTGACCGAATATACGGGCCGGTAGCAAAACCGTCCGGCCTTAACAAATACATCACACAAAATGGAAACAAAGATCAAGGAATTGGAGAGTCGGGTAAAAGGCGAAATCATCCTGCCCCAACACAAAAATTACGACGAGGCCCGTAGCATTTACAACGCGATGATCGATAAGCGCCCAAGTATTATCGTAAAATGCAAGGATAGGGAGGATGTGGTCGCAGCCGTTAATTTTGCCAGGGAAAATGGTTTGGAGGTCTCGATAAAAAGCGGGGGGCATAACGGTGCCGGATTGGCTTTGGTCAACGATGGATTGGTCATCGACCTTTCGGAAATGAAGGCCATCGAAATAAATGCGGACAACAAGACCGCTAAAATACAACCGGGAAGGACCCTGGCCGAAGTAGACAAGGCCACCCACGAATACGGTCTGGCCCTGCCCAGTGGCATCATTGGAACAACTGGGGTGGCGGGACTGACCCTAGGCGGCGGAATGGGCTATTTAAGCCGAAAGGGCGGTTTGACCATAGACAACCTACTGGAAGCGGAAGTAGTGCTGGCCACGGGTGAAACGGTTACCGCCAGCGCGTCGGACAATCCCGATCTTTTTTGGGCCTTGCGCGGTGGCGGGGGCAACTTTGGGGTCGTCGTATCCTTCACCTTTAATTTGATTCCCATAAAAAACATCTATGGCGGCCCCATGTTCTGGCCAGTGGAAAAGGCGGAGGACGCCATGAAATTCTATGACACTATGCTCAAAAACGCTTCGGACGACCTCTATGGCTTTTTCGCCTTCTTGATCGTACCTCCCGGCGATCCGTTTCCCGAACACCTGCACATGAAAAGGGTCTGTGGTGTGGTATGGTGCTACACGGGGCCCATGGAAAAAGCGGAAGAGGTTTTCAGGCCCATCCGTGAATTCGGCCCGCCCATTCTCGACTTTGTCGGCGAAATGCCGATGCCCGCCCTCAACGGTCTTTTCGACGGACTCTATCCGAGCGGAATGCAATGGTATTGGAGAGCCCATTACATCAACGAACTTACGGATGGGTGCATCCAAGAAAACATAAAACACGGTTCGAATACCCCTTCCGTACGTTCGACCATGCACCTCTACCCCATTGACGGAAAAGTACACGAGGTATCCCGGGAAGACACGGCTTGGGCCAACCGAGGCGCGCGTTGGGCACAGGTAATCGTAGGCGTATCCCCAGAACCGACCGATGCCGACAAGATCACCAAATGGTGCAAAGACTATTATGAGGGCATGAAACCCCATGCCGCAGGAGGCGGGGCCTACGTCAACTTTATGATGGAGGAAGGCCAGGAACGTATCAAGGCGGGCTACAAGGGCAATTACGAACGGTTGACCAAGGTCAAGAAACAATACGATCCGGATAATTTCTTTCATATCAACCAGAATATCGTACCAGCCCGTTGATCTGTCGGCCCTATCGCCCTCCCTTTTTATCCGATATAAAACTCGAAAAGGGTCCTGCACTTTTTGAACCTAAAAACAAATCGACTTGAAAATCAACAAAATAGACATTCCCGTTACCATGGAGGCCCCGGGTACCGTGATGCGTGCCCTGCCCAATTACGGCGGCATGACCGTATGTTTCAACGAACTGCCCAAGGGCACCGACTTTACCCCCTTGTTGCAGGGTTTAAGCAACGACAGCTGCCATTGCCCGCATTGGGGCTATGTCATCGAAGGCAGGATTAAGGCCGTATACGACGATGGCCAGGAAGAAACCGTAAGTGCCGGGGAAGTCTTCTATTGGCCCGCGGGGCATACCGCCATTGTGGTCGAAGACGTAAAGATGATCGATTTTAGTCCCTCAAGGGAGTTCAACGAAGTGATTGCCCATGTCGGTAAAAAGATGGCCGGGATGGGGTAGTTGCCTTGCAAAGACCGATGAAGGATTTATAGGTTACCTTCCCTATTTCTTTAATTCCAACTTCTCTGCGAAGTAGTCGCAGAAATCCCTCATGGTGGCCGTCATTTTTTCGTCTTGGGTGGCCTTCATAAAGGTATCGGAGAGCGAAACCAGGGTTTGGTGAAAAAAGATCTTCATTTCATCGACCGGCATATCCTTTGTCCAGAGGTCTATCTTAAGCGACTCGCGGTTCTTGCTGTCCCAGACCGAAAGCAACATGGCTTTGGCCTCCTCGTTGTCAACTCCCCCGTCCTCAGCCGACCACGACAAGGTTTCGGGTACCCGGTTTTCATCCAGTCCTACCCTTAGGGTAATCTCCGATGTATGTAATTTCGCCATTTATTTTGCAGGTTTATAGTTCGATTTTTTAAAAATTTCGTCCGAAGGCAATTTCAACATTTGTTGCAGGGTCACCTCGTTCTTGTCCATAAAGGCCCTGACCACCCTCCAACCGATATAGCGACCTATACGGCCCGGGGATTCGTTGTCGAGCTCCAGCCCGAATTTTGAAAAGGGTGCCGGATCCAGGAACCTACGGGACAGCTTTACGTCTGTACTATACAAATACTCCCTTTCGATAAAGTTGCGCCAAATGGGCACTTCATTGGCTTCGGCCCAAGCGAGCTCATCTTCCGAATAGTGTATTCGCAAATAATCGGGAGAACCGGGCATAAGCCTATCCTTTAAGTAAAGTTCCTTGCCGTAATACACCATACGGGCGAGGAAGGAACGATTTTCGGGCTTGGGCACCACCCGTTTGGCAAAGGCGCTGGCCACATCGCTGATCAGGTAGGCCTCATCGAGGTTCGCCTTTATGTAGTTCTGTATATTTCCGTAGAACTCGTGTTCCGCTCCCAAATAATTGTCCAATCCGATCAACAGCAGACTGTCGGTCAGAATAATACGGTTTTCATATTGTACGTCGGAGGTCAATGTGACGACCTCGGGCACCTGGTAGTCGGGAAAGTAATATTTGATATGTTTGAACAGGTTTTCCAGGCCCTCCCTTTGTTCGTCGAAATTGGCGAACACCCCTTGAACCTCTTCCAAAAGCTCTATTTGCAAGGTATCTTGCAATTTGGCCACCCAAACACTGTCGGGGTATTGGGCCGGAAATAAATAGGGATATGTTTTTCTCAGTGCGGGAATATCGGAGGGGGAGGCCTCGGCGAATTCGCGATCAAAACGCGAAATTTTCAAATCGACCCCTATCCTTTGTACCGCCTGCTCGACCTTATCGGTATCATTACAACCATAAAACACGGCGATATTCAGCAAAATCGCAAAAATGAACCTTTGTCCGTAAAGAATTCTTCGATACATTTTAATTATTAGACGATAGACATTAATTTTAACCGGTAAAGTTAATCGATCTTAACCAAAGAACATCTTATGCAGACAGAAAAGGTAACCGACCATATCGTAAATTGGCTAAAAGCATATGCCACCAAGGCTAATATCAAGGGTTTTGTCATCGGCATATCGGGCGGAATAGATTCCGCGGTTACCTCGACCCTCTGTGCAAAGACAGGCCTGGACCTGCTGTGTCTGGAAATGCCCATCCACCAGGCCGAGAATCAGGTAAATCGCGCTTCGAGGCATATCGACTGGCTTCAGTCCAACTTCGACCAGGTAAAACGACAGCCCGTAAACCTCACCCCGGTGTTCGATAGTTTGGTCGATGCCCTGCCACCGGTAGAAAACGAGGAAGAGCGTTTTATGTCATTGGCCAATACCCGCGCCCGGTTGCGAATGACCACCTTGTACTACTTTGCCGCCCTACACGGCTACCTCGTTGCGGGCACCGGAAACAAGGTGGAGGATTTTGGTGTCGGGTTCTATACCAAATACGGGGATGGCGGTGTCGACCTCAGCCCCATAGCCGACCTTTTAAAAACGGAGGTCTACGAAATAGCCAAGCATTTGGGTGTTAACGAGGAAATCATCAAAGCTGCCCCGACCGATGGTCTGTGGGGAGACGACAGAACCGATGAAGACCAGATAGGTGCCTCATACCCAGAACTTGAGTGGGCCATGGCCATGCTCGACCAAGGAAAGAATGAAAACGATTTTTCAGGCCGGGAAAAAGAAGTATTTCGTATCTTTATGCGATTTAATACGGCCAACAAGCATAAAATGCTTCCAATACCCGTTTGTGAGATACCCGTTGAGTTAAAACAGTAATTTGACCTAAATAGGTGTAATATAAACGAATATATTCAAAAAACGGGCCGTTTTTGTGAAAAAAATATGACTTTTGTTCAAGAAATTAGATTTTTAAACCTTACATTGCGTGTCAGTATTTTTTTTCACGCCCGAACCGAAAGTTTATCATCTAGACTAAAACTATCAAAATGATCAAAGTACTAATTGCGGACAATCATCCAATTGTCAGAATGGGTGTTACAAATGTTTTAGAGGCTGCTACAGGGTTTGAAGTAGTCGACACGGCATCAACAACTTCCGAGCTTTTTGAAAAATTGGAGAAAGTCACTCCTGATGTGATAATGTTGGAAATGGACATTCCCGAAATCAATGGAATTGCCACCCTAAGGAAACTGAAAAAGGAAAATCCTGATGTCAAGGTATTAATGTACAGCGGCCAGTCCGAAGATGTTTACGCGCTAAGCACCATAAGGGCCGGTGCGTTCGGATACCTATCGAAGGCCTCGGATATCGACTACATTATTTCCGCCGTGAGAAAAGTTAGCGAAGGCAACATGTTCATCACCAATGAACTTGCACAAAGGTTGGCCTTTGACGAGGGAACCCAAAAACCAAGGAGGTTCTTCAGAAAACTATCGACCCGTGAGGTAGAGGTTTTAAAACTTTTGGCCAGTGGTAAGCGAAACAAGGACGTTGCCATCGGTTTGAACCTTAACGAAAAGACGGTCAGCACCTACAAGGCGCGTTTGATGAAAAAATTGAACGTCGACAATATGGTAGACCTACTACAACAGGCCAAGGCCTTGGAACTTTACTAATAGGCTCCCGTAGCATAAAGCATAAAAAGCCCGGACAGACGTTCGGGCCTTTTTTGTTTTACGAGAGTACCCGGTTCAACTTCTGGTTCAACAGCTTGTTCAATTGAATGTAGTTCATGATTTCCTCTAGGGTCTCCCGATTGTCTTGGGTGCCTTCCCTTGTCTCGCCTTGCAGGGCCGACATCCGCTTTTTGATCAAGAAACACCGCAAGGTCAATATGGTCTCACTGGTCAGCTGGGCCACCCCTATCTTTTTGTCCTTGGGGTAAATGTCCTTGCGTTCCCAATTGTGCAAGGTGTACTTTTCCTCTTCCATCATGATGGAAGAAACCTCGGAGACCATTTCCTGGTCCAAACTCCCCAAAAAAGTGCTTAGGCTAAAATTTTCGGATTGGTTCAAGGCTTCGATAAGCTTGTAATAAATAGTTCGAAAACGTTCGTTGGCCAGTTCGATCTCGTCTTCCTGAAGATCGAGGTAGATCTTTTCGTATACCTTGGCCTCTACCGACTCGGGCTCGAGGACCAGCTCACCCGTTTCGCTTTCCTTAAGTACCAGATCTTCGAACTTTTCGGTGTTATTGCCGTACAGCAATAGAATTTCGATGATCTTGCGTTCCAATTCGTATTGTACGTCGACCTTTTCGACCGTGGCATCGTTCTTTACGACATCAAAGGCCTTTTGCTCTTGCCGCTGCTTTTTCGATGCCTCCGTAGATTCCTTTTTTCCGATTTGGGCCAGGGTACTGAACAGTACGGATTCGGACACGTTCATAATGCCCGCACACTCCTGTATATAGATCTCTTGCTTGATCCCATCGGGTATCTTGGCAATACTGTTGACGATATCGCGCACCGTTTCGGCACGCTTGATTGGATCGTTGGCGGCTTCCTTGGCCAATAAATTGGCCTTGAACTGGATAAAATCCTTGGCATTCCCCTCCAAATAGCCCACGATGTCTTCCAATTCGTTGTTCTTGGCAAAACTATCGGGGTCTTCGCCTTCGGGAAAGGTACAGACCTTTACGTTCATCCCCTGCTCCAAGATCAGGTCGATGCCCCGCAACGAGGCCCTAAGCCCTGCGGCATCGCCATCGAACAAGACCGTGATGTTCTTGGTCAGGCGATTGATCAGGCGGATCTGTTCCGGGGTCAAGGCCGTACCACTCGACGAGACGACATTTTCCAGACCCCGTTGGTGCAATTGGATAACATCGGTATAGCCCTCGACCAAAAAGCAGTTGTCTTCTTTGGCAATGGCTTTCTTTGCATAAAAAATGCCGTAAAGCACCTTGCTTTTGTGGTAGATATCGCTTTCGGGCGAATTCAGGTACTTGGCCGCCTTCTTGTCGTTGGTCAGAATACGCCCCCCAAAGCCCAATACCCGGCCGCTCATGGAATGGATCGGAAACATGACCCGCCCCTTGAACCTGTCAAATTTTCTGGTCCCGTTAGGGTTATTGGGGTCGGGCTTGACGATGGTGAGTCCCGTTTTCTCCAAATAGCTTAAGCGGTAGCCCTTATCCAGGGCGGCGTTGGTAAAGCCGTCCCATTGGTCCAAACAATAGCCCAGACCGAATTTCTTGATGGTCTCGGGGGTAAAGCCCCTTTCCTTGAAATACGTAAGGCCAATGGCTTTGCCCAGTTCGCTATTCCAAAGCATATCGGCAAAGTGCCTTTGGGCAAACTCGGAAACCAAATACATGCTCTCACGCTCATCCGCCTCTTGCTTTTGCTCATCGGTACGCTCGGTCTCCTCTACCTCGATATTGTATTTTTTGGCCAAGTATTTTATGGCCTCGGGATAGGTAAAATGTTCGTGCTCCATTAAAAAGGCAACAACATTGCCCCCTTTGCCACTACTAAAGTCCTTCCAGATCTGCTTGACCGGCGAGACCATAAAACTGGGGGTCCTTTCGTCGGTAAACGGGCTCAGGCCCTTAAAGTTCGCCCCCGATTTTTTCAACTGCACAAAATCCCCGATAACCTCCTCCAATCGGGCGGTTTCGAATACTCGGTCTATGGTCGTTTTTGAAATCACAGCGTGTCGTAAAAAGGAAATAGCGCCTAAAGATAGACACTATTTAAATGCTAAAATAATTAAACCTGGTTTGGCACCGGCCGCTCTTGCAAAAGCTACCGCCCTGTAAAGCAAAGGGACTACCGGAGCCTATCGGAAAACGGAAAAAACACGGCTTTTTTCCAGACCGTAAATTTACTATAAAGCAAGACATTTGGCAACTCCCCGGGGCTCGAATGGGCTTGGTCGGACCCAAGCCCTTCCCTCCTTTGGCCGATGGTATTTTTGATATAACTTTGGCACGACCGACGAGTACAAAAAAAACGATACAAATGATTCTTTTCTTTGGAACCCGCCCGGGAAAAACGGAAATTAAGCAACTTACCGGGGTAGCTTGCCCCTATTGCGAGCAAGTGGGCACTATTTCAGTTTCAAAATCGAGCAATTGGTTCCACCTGTTTTGGATCAAGCTCTTTAAGATATCGAACCACTTGATCGCCGAATGCTCGCACTGCAAACGGGTATATTTTGAGGATGAATTTTCCGAAGCCATGCGCAAAGCCTTGGATTCGGACTAGTCAAGGTCGAATCTCAGGCCCAACGAAATATTGTGCTGATCTACGGAAGCATCCTTAAAAATGGGGTTCAAATCGTATTTGGCGTATAGCAAGACCCCATCAAAACCCAAATATCCGCTTAGACCGTAGATAAAATTACTCGTATTGTAACTTCGCTTGAGTTTGTCCTTTACCGTTTCGCCATCAACCTCATACTTGAGTTTTTGCCGTGTTCCGAGGTTAAATCCGGCATAGCCACCAAGGCCCACCCTAAATTTGTTGTGAATATCGTACCTGATCTTTTCATCGCTACTTGAAAAATTTGAAGGTCCGATTTCAAAATGAACGGGAAACACCAGGTTATCCATTCTAAATTTGGACTTCTTCAAGTCGGTTTCGAACTCCTGTAACCGGGCTTCACCATCCTGCATCACGAAGTATTGGTTATCTTCAGGTTTTAGACCGTTGAACTGAAGTGATGCCCCATAGGCCAGTCGCAGAAAATTGGAATTTTCGAAGACCCGTGTCCTCCACACCCATCCCAGTTCAAAAAAGCGGCTGCCCCCTACCTTATAGGGCGAATCGTCGAGGGATCCCCCCTCGAAAAGGGCATTGTTAAGGCCGATGGCCACTACGGGATAACTATAGGTCCGTTTGTCGAAGACCACCTTTTTTTGATTTCCGGAGTTGTACTTTACCCCGAAAAGCACATCGCCCCCTTCGTCTTTCCCTCCAATGGCCACTTCGATACTATTGGTATCCAGGTTCAGGTCGGTGGTACCCGTCCGCTTCAGGAGTTGGATGCTATTTTCTATGATCGCCAACTTGTTCTCGATATTCTTGGCCCGTTTTTCCGCCGCCGCCTTTTTCAATCGCCCGGCCTCCTCCTTCGTAATCTCCTTGTTCCGCAATCGCCCGTTTATCTCCTCCACCTCGATTTTTAAGGCCTCGCGCTCGTTTTGCACTACCTCCTCCTTTTTGCCCTCAAGCCTTTGGATTTCATAGGAAGTGTCCCCGTCTTCCTGAGCTAGGGCCTGATGGGCAAAAAAGGTAAGTAAAAGCACAATTAAATAGGTAACAATAGTTTTCATGACAACTGATTTGATTGATAATTGATAACTGGTAATTGATAATTGATGATTGATAATTGATGATTGATGAATAAACCCCTCCCCTTTCGACAGGGACGAAGTGCGGTCGAATATGATAATTTATTCGTTTCTGGTAGCCACGGCCGTCCTGACCTTGAGCAAACGTTCTTTAAGGGCCTCAAAAATCTGATCGCGGAACGATTGGTCTATCTCGTATTCAACGTCGGCCAAAAGGGCCATGGCATCGACCGTTCGCCCATTTTTACCCAGTTCGCCCTCCAAGATAATTTCTCGCTGGGCGGCTCGCAGCAGTTCGTCGATCTCGGCATCGGATACGGCGACCTCATCCTTTTCGAGACCTTCTATTTTGGTAACGATTTCATCGACCTTGGCATCGATGAGGGTTTTGGGGGCATCGACCAAAACCACCGGTTCCTTGGCCACGCCTTCCGTTTTATCGACGGATACGAGTTCTTCGCCCCAACTATCGGATACTTCGGCCTCATCGGTATCCGCTCCCTTGGTCGCGGCGTTCCCCTTATGCCCCGCCACCTCCGCCGGTACATCCTCCCCAATGATGGGATCGGTGCCCGGGGTTTCCTCGACGGCCTTTTGAGGTGCCTCGTCGACTTCGACATCCGTAACCTCCATAGGTGGCCCCACTTCGGTTCGTTGGGTGGCAAGGTAGATTATCGAAGCGAGCAATATACCCGCAAAGCTTGCGGCCATAACATACCTATTGTAGGGTTTGGGCCTTGGTTTGCGCGAGGTTTCCAACTGTTCCTGAATTCGTTCCCATGCCTTGGGCGAAGGTTGCAACCTACGCCCCTCCAAGCGCTTCCTTATAAAATTATCCGTTTCATCTGTCCGCATATCCTATGACATTTTGTTGTTTTAGTTTTTCTT
Source organism: Pseudozobellia thermophila (assembly GCF_900141855.1). Lineage (GTDB taxonomy): Bacteria > Bacteroidota > Bacteroidia > Flavobacteriales > Flavobacteriaceae > Pseudozobellia > Pseudozobellia thermophila. Next base: position 73,069 of record NZ_FQYU01000005.1, on the reverse strand, counting down.
GAAGCCATTTACGGGCCTTAGAGAGCTGTGACTTCGAAGTACTCTCGGCAATGCCCAGAATTTGGGCGATATCCTGATGTTTATACCCCTCGACGGCATAAAGCACAAAAACGGTGCGGTAGCCTTCGGGAAGGGCATCGATCAAATGCTGGATGTATTCCACGTCAAGTGGGTCTTCTTTGTCCACCTGCAAGGCCGCCTCCTCAAAAACACAATTGTCGAACACCACGAATTGATGTTTGCGCAAATAGGAAATACTTTCCCTCACCATAATTTTACGCACCCAGCCTTCGAAACTGCCATCGCCCCGGTAGCTTTCCAAATTCTTGAAGACCTTGACAAAGCCCGTGACCATGACGTCTTCGGCAAACTGTAGATCCTTGACATACCGCCTACATACGCTCAACATAATCGGCGCATATTTTTCATAGAGCCGCTGTTGGGCGTCCCGATGGCCGGATATCGATTTGCGTATGAGCTGCTTTTCGTTTTTGTAAAATGGAATGATCTTCAATTCTAACGTTATTGGCTTCTATAAAGATAGACGCGGAAAAAGGGAAAAAGGTTGCCTAGGGCAAAAAAAAGAAAGGGCAGGCCCAAGGAAAAGGCTATTTTTTTCGGTCGACGACATAATTGACCATAAGCTCAAGGGAGCTTCGGTATTCCGATTCGGGGTAGGATCTTAGGATGGCAAGGGCCCTTTCCTTAAACTCCAACATTTTTTCTACGGCGTACTCCAGTCCCCCTCGGTCTTTGACAAAGGCAATAACCTCCTTGACCCGTTTTTTGTCCTTGTTATGGTTCTTGATCGAATTGATCAGCCATCGTCTTTCCGACTTCGAGCAATGGTTCAGGGTATAGATCAGGGGCAGGGTCATTTTTTGTTCCTTGATATCGATACCCGTGGGCTTTCCTATTTTGTCCTCCCCGTAATCGAAGAGGTCGTCCTTGATCTGAAAGGCCATTCCGCACAACTCCCCGAACTCACGGAAGGTTTCGACATGCTCCGTATCGGGTTTTACCGAACAGGCTCCCAGACTGCAGCAGGCCGCGATCAAGGTTGCCGTCTTTTGGCGGATGATATCGTAGTAAACCGCTTCGGTAATATCCAATCGCCTGGCCTTCTCGATCTGCAGGAGTTCGCCCTCGCTCATTTCCCTTACGGCCACCGATATAATTCTCAGCAGGTCAAAATCACCGTTGTCTATCGAGAGCAATAAACCCTTTGACAGCAAATAATCGCCGACCAAAACGGCAATCTTGTTTTTCCAAAGGGCGTTGATGGAGAAAAAGCCACGCCGTTTACTGCTTTCGTCGACCACATCGTCGTGCACCAAGGTGGCGGTGTGTATCAATTCGATGACCGAGGCGCCCCGATAGGTACGTTCGTTGACCTCGCCGTTGCTCAAGAGCTTGGCCGTCAAAAAAACGAACATGGGCCTCATTTGTTTGCCCTTTCGGTTAACGATGTAATAGGTAATGCGGTTCAACAGGGCCACTTTGGAGGACATAGCCTCCCGGAACTTCGTTTCAAAAAGTTCCATTTCCTTATTTACCGGGTCCTTTATTTGAGCTACGATCTTCAAGCAGTTCGGTTTATTCGCACAATGGTTTCGCGAAGGGGTAAATTTAGGGAAAATAGTTTGCAGTTGACCGTTCTGGCCGACGAATGGAAAATCTATTTATCAGGGCACCGGTTTTTAGGCTATATGGGAAAGGAAACTATTGTTTGTTCGCCAATTGGCCACAGGCCGCATCGATATCCTTGCCCCGCGAGCGTCTTACCGTAACGGTTATTCCGTTTCGCTCCAGGGTATCGACATACCTATCGATGGCCGAATCGGGGGCCTGAAGAAACTCGCCATCATCGATAGGGTTGTACTCTATAAGGTTTACCTTCGAAGGGGCGAAGCGGCAAAAGCGCACCAAGGCATCGACATCTTTCTGCGTATCGTTAATTCCCTTCCAAACCACATACTCGTAGGTAATCCTGCTCTTGGTCTTGTCGTACCAATACTGCAAGGCTTCGCGCAAGTCGGCCAAGGTGAAGGTAGCGTTGAAGGGCATGATGGTGGTCCGTATTTCATCGATTGCGGAATGCAGGGACACGGCCAACTTGAACTTCACCCCGTCATCGGCCATTTTCCGAATCATTTTCGGAACGCCCGAAGTGGAGACCGTAATACGTTTCGGCGACATGGCCAGGCCTTCAGGAGAGGTAATTTTCTCTATGGCCTTTAAAACATTGTTGTAATTCATCAGGGGTTCGCCCATCCCCATAAAAACAATATTGCTCAAGGGCCTGTCAAAGTACAGCCTGCTTTCATTGTCTATGGCCACCACCTGGTCATAGATCTCATCGGGGTTCAGGTTGCGCATGCGCTTAAGGCGTGCAGTGGCACAGAAACGGCAATCCAAGCTACAGCCCACTTGGCTCGAAACACAGGCCGTGGTACGGGAACTTGTAGGTATAAGGACCGATTCGACCACTAGACCGTCGTGGAGTCTTACGGCATTTTTTATGGTGCCGTCGCTACTGCGCTGCATTTGATCGACCCGAATATGGTTGATCACAAAGTTGGCTTCCAACATTTCCCTTGTGGCCTTCGAAAGATTGGTCATCCCCTCAAAGGAATGGGCAGACTTCTGCCACAGCCATTCGTAGACCTGGTTGCCCCGAAATGCCTTGTCGCCATGGGCCACAAAGAAATCGCGCAGCTGTTCCTTGGTGAGTGCCCGTATGTCTTTCTTTTTCGTTTCCACAAGGTCCTAAGTATAAAAAACCCTTCTCTATTGTCAAAGGAGGATAAAGAAGGGCTTTTGGGTTGCTACCGTCAAATTCCGAAAAAAGGGAATTTTTAGGCAATCGTATTGTTATGATTATATGATCAACATGGCATCGCCGTACGAATAGAACTTATACTGCTCCAAAATCGCTTCTTTGTACGCCTTTTTCATCAAATCGTGTCCCATAAAGGCCGAAACCATCATCAAGAGTGTCGATTTAGGCAAATGGAAATTGGTAATCATGCAATTCGCTATGCTAAAATCGTAGGGAGGGAAAATGAACTTGTTGGTCCACCCTTCGAAAGTGTTCAAAGTATGCTCCGACGAAACCGCACTTTCAAGCCCTCTCATGACCGTAGTACCAACGGCACATACCTTCCTTTTGTTCTTTTTGGCATTGTTAACGATTTGGGTCGCCTTTTCGTCAATGACCAATTCCTCACTGTCCATCTTATGCTTTGAAAGGTCTTCTACCTCAACGGGATTAAAGGTCCCCAAACCTACGTGAAGGGTAACCTCGGCAAAATCGACACCTTTGATTTCCAACCTTTTTAGCAGATGCTTACTAAAGTGAAGTCCCGCTGTCGGTGCGGCAACCGCACCTTCGTATTTGGCGTAAATGGTTTGGTAACGCTCTTCGTCTTCGGGTTCCACTTCCCTTTTGATGTACTTGGGCAAGGGGGTCTGGCCCAGTTCCCTGAGCTTTCTTCTAAAATCGAGATACGACCCGTCGTATAAAAAACGAAGGGTTCTTCCCCGTGATGTCGTATTGTCGATAACCTCGGCCACTAGGGTCTCATCTTCGCCGAAATACAATTTGTTCCCGATCCTGATCTTACGTGCCGGATCGACCAACACATCCCAAAGGCGCTGCTCTTCGTTGAGCTCCCTCAGCAAGAACACTTCTATACGGGCCCCGGTCTTCTCTTTGTTCCCATAAAGCCGTGCCGGAAAGACCTTGGTGTTGTTCAACACCATGACATCGCCTTCATCGAAATAGTCAATGAGGTCTTTGAACATTTTGTGCTCGATTTTTCCCGTTTCGCGGTGAATGACCATTAGTTTCGATTCGTCCCTGTTCTCAGCAGGATACTCGGCCAACAAATTGTCAGGAAGCTCGAAATTGAAGTGTGATAATTTCATGTTGCGTTTACGTGTTATTTATCCCAAATAAGCAGTCGGCCAAAAAAAATAGCCCCGACATGCGGAGACTTTAGACAGGCCTATGCCATTAAGAATTTGGTTAAAGGTTTTGCGGCTGCAAATATACGATGTGCGAACAGGGGTTGTCAAGTAAATCGATGATTATATTCCATGTTTGGGGCCAAAGGCCCGAAAACCCCACTCGTACCCCCTATTTACGCGAATAAAAGAACTATCTGCCCCCAGGCCCCTATTCCATCTCCTCGACAAGGAAGCGAAGTTTCGCCAGGTCGCCCCAAAAATCGGGATACGATTTTGAAACCACCTCCGCATCGTTTATGTACAGATCGGTTTTCAAGGCCAAGGGGGCAAAAGCCATGGCCATGCGATGATCGTTATACGTATCTATGGCCACATCCTTGTTTATCTTGTTTGAAGGCAATAGGGTCAGGTCCTTATCACTTACCGAAATCGGGGCCCCGAGTTTGGAGAGTTCGGTATTCAGGGCTTCCAAGCGATCGGTTTCCTTTATCTTAAGGGTGTGCAGGCCTGTCAAACGACACCCCATTCCCATACCAAAGCAGGTAACCGCAATGGTTTGGGCAATATCGGGCGCATCGGCCAAATCTACGTCAAGGTTATCGGATTGGGGGCCGCCTGTCTTTACCAGCCTTATCGAATTGCCCTCAAAGCTCGTTTCAACCCCAAGTTCCCTATAAATTTTGGCCAACACGCTATCACCCTGCAAACTGTCTTTTTTATAAGAGGACAAGGTAATGGCAGACCCTATGTCGGCAAGGGCCACAATACTGTAAAAATAGGAGGCCGAGCTCCAATCGGACTCCACGACCAAGGTAACATCATCGACCGAGGCCTTGGGAAGAACCCTGATCGTATTGCCTTCAAAGGAATTGTCGACCCCGATCTGGGAGAGCAGGGCCAAGGTCATTTTTATATAGGGCACCGAGGTAATCTTTCCCACCAACTGCAACTCCAGTCCGTTTTCCAGGCTGGGGGCCATCAACAGCAAGGAAGAGATGTACTGACTGCTTATATTGGCCGGTAAGCTCACCTTGCTGTTACTTATCCTTTTACCCTTTATCCGTATCGGCGGATACCCCTCTTCCTTTTCATAGGCTATATCGGCCCCTAGTTCGCGAAGGGCCTCTACCAATACCTTGACCGGTCTTTCGGTCATCCGTTTAGACCCGGTCAACACAACCTCCTTGTTTTCCTGCGAGGCAAAATAGCCCGTTAGAAAGCGCATGGCCGTTCCGGCATGGTGAATATCGACGGTACCTTGGGCCACCTTCAGCCCCTTTTGCATTACCTCGGCATCATCCGAATTCGAAATATTCTCGATTCTAATATTCGGGTACAGGGCCTGTAACAACAAAGAACGGTTGGTCTCGCTCTTGGAGCCCGTAATCTGAATTTTTGAATTCAACAAGTTTTCCGGTGGGGCTGATAGGTGTAGTTTCAAAAGTATTTGGTCGTTTAAGGGGTTAGGTCCGCAAATTGGTGAGGAAAAAGAACCTCATAAAATCGGCGACGTCGATTAAAGCGGCAAATATACCATTATTTCAGCTTTTCGTTGTTGTGGTGGCGATCGTGGTCGCGACGGGTCTTCAACTCCAATTTCCTATCAAAGGCCTCCTGTAGGTCGACTCCGGTTTGGTTGGCCAAACAAAGGGTAACGAAGAGGACATCGGCCAATTCTTCGCCCAGGTCCTTTTTTTTATCCGATTCCTTTTCACTTTGCTCGCCGTACCTGCGCGCTATGATCCGGGCCACTTCCCCTACTTCCTCGGTCAGTTGGGCCATATTGGTCAGTTCGTTGAAATAACGCACCCCGTGGGTGTTTATCCAATCGTCTACGTCTTGTTGTGCCTTTTTTATGCTCATGGGTTTTCTTTGCCAGGACCACCTATTCCGGGCCCATTGGTATAACTTGATTGTACTATTCCTTAAAATCTCAATAGTCGATTTTCAAATCGATCGATTTATTTATTTCAAAGATAACGGATAATTGGATTTTATGGGCGGTATCCCGATTACATAATTGTATTTACAAAAAATTGTCGGGTAGGTTCATTACCATACCCATACCATCAAAACTTCGCCCTTGGAAAGGCAGTCGGTCCCCTTGCCCGGAGCCTGATTGCAAAAATTTTGTGCCGAACATATCATATATTAACCTTTGGCCAAAAATTATAATTATATATTGGCACAGCACTTTTAGACGAGGACAACCCCACTTTTCCTTTATGGGGAAATCGCCCTGTCGGGGCCATCGAAACCCCGTTGAAATTAGTGGTGGGTCTTGGTCCTTGGGTTAATATATGGATACCATAGAGAGTTAAGAAAAGGCTGTTAATCTGCCACAAGTTGATGTAAAATTTTATCAGTTTTTTTATAATACCTCAAATAAGATGAGACATATACCTTCATTTTTGCCCCTGCTATTCGTTGCCGTTTTACAGGTTTCCTGCAAGGGCCCCAATGAAAACAACATCGAGCACGTCAAGGTATATCATGAAAAAGGACGGTTTGCGGGATGGCCTGCCAATAATGGCATTTGGCAGTGGGGCGATGAAATTTTAGTTGGTTTTGCCAGGGGATACCACAAGGACCTGGGCCCTGAGCTCCACAATATCGATAGGGAAAGACCGGAGGAACACATGTTTGCCCGCTCCCTCGATGGAGGCGAGACGTGGCGTATCGAAGACCCTTCCAAAAAGGGTATCATGATAGCACGGGGAGCCTCGTTGCACGGTACCGAGCCCGACCCGGAGGGTATGAGGCCGATCGCCCAACTTAAGGAGCCCATGGATTTTTCACGGCCGGGCTTTGTTTTGAAATTTTGGATGCTCGACATGAACTCGGGGCCATCTATCTTTTACTATTCGTATGACAAGGGACACACTTGGAAGGGCCCCTATGGCCTAGAGGTAGATGGAAACGATAAAATCGCCGCCCGTATCGACTACATGATCGAAGACAGCGATAGTTGCATGGCATTCTTGACGGCCGCCAAAACGAACAATCAGGAAGGCCGGGTATTTGTGGCCAGGACCGATGATGGGGGTATGTCGTGGCAGTTGGTTTCATGGGTCGGGGAAGAACCCGAAAAAGGGTTCAGGATAATGCCCTCGACCGTCCGCTTGTCCGATACCGAATTACTATTGACCTCCCGCGTAAGGGAAGAATCGACCGATTGGAACGAATTGACCCCCAAAGAGAGAAAAAACAGTCGCTACATAGACTCTTGGCTCAGTAAAGACAATGCCCAGAGTTGGGAATACCTCGGCCGACCGGTCGAAGACCTTGGCGAAGGGAACCCCCCGAGCCTTATAAAATTACATGACGGCCGACTGTGCCTGACTTATGGCTACCGGGCAAAACCCTACGGAATCCGGGCAAAAATAAGTCATGACCGGGGTCGGACCTGGGGGAATGAAATTGTTTTGAGAAACGATGGGTCAGGTCGCGACATCGGGTACGTAAGAAGTGTACAACGTACCGATGGCAAGGTGGCCACAGTCTATTATTTTCAAGACAACGAAAGCCCTGAACGCTATATAGGATGTACGATTTGGGACCCCGATGCGATTGACGGCAACTAAAGAGCAACAGTGTTTCCGGTAGGCCTATAGCCACCACAAACAAAAGTCTGTTTTTTACTTACCGAATTCACCGTTGATCGAATCGAAGGACGGAATTTTATAAGGTTCCTTCAAGCATTTGGGAGCAAAGCGGCCATAATTCGGTTTCATCCCCTAAAAACAAAAAATTAAGTTCATATCCATTTTACAAAAACCCTAAGAATGATGACAGATAGCCTTTCACAAAAATTAAAGAACGGTGCCACGGTCTACGGAACCTGTATTCTTTCCACTTCCCCTATTTGGTCCAAGGTTGTTGAGACGGCGGGCCTGGATTTTGTTTTTTTGGATACGGAACATATTCCCATGGACCGAACCGAACTTACCTTTCTTTGCCAAGTATACAATGCCCGGAACATCACCCCCATCGTCAGGATCCCAAGTCCGGATCCATATACAGCCTGTATGGTCAAAGATGCCGGGGCCATGGCCGTCCTCGCCCCCTATATCGAGAGCGTGGCCCAGGTAAGGCAAATGGTCGGGGCCACGAAATACCGCCCCCTTAAGGGAGTACGCCTACAGAATGTCATTAATGGGGACGAAACCTTAAAGCCCGAACTCAAGGCCTACATCGAAAATTTTAACAGGGGAAGCCTGTGCCTTATAAATATAGAGAGTACCGTGGCGGTTGATGCCCTGGACGACCTCCTACAAGTCGAAGGATTGGACGGCATTATCGTCGGACCCCATGACCTCTCCATAAATATGGGGCTTCCCGAACAATACGATCACCCCGATTTTGAAAAAACGGTAAAGAACGTAATACAGAAGGCACGGAACAAAGGCCTTGCCGCAGGAATCCACTTCCCTGCGGGCCCCGATCGCCAGATCAAATGGATAGGCGAAGGAGCCAATATCGTACTGCACAGTTCGGATATGTTTCTCTTTGGACAAAAGCTAAGGGAAGACCTGGCACTGATAAAGACAGCTGCCGGCGATACAATCATCCAGGCCGAAAACCCCGGTTTGGCCATATAACCTGCAAAACCTCCCTAACCCTCCTATACAATTGTATCGAATGAAAACAACGTGTAACAAGATCCGTTTTTTGAACCCGTTCGTTATGGGCATCTGTTTATTCGTGATGGCCGCCTACGGAGGCCATTCGCAAACCATCGATGTCAGCGGTTCCCGAATTATCCATTTCGAGAAAAAAGACAAGCTAATCAAAAAATCGGTCGAAGTCTTACAGGAAGAAGTGTACAAAAGAAGCCAGATCAAGCTGGGCACAAGCCATACATGGCCCAAAGGGCAAGGTCCCATCATAGCCATTGGTATCGAGGGGCAATTGGCCCCATTTCCATTGGAATATAGAAAAACCATTTCGAACCTGCCCGATATCGGAAGGGAAGGCTATAAAATTGCCGTTGCGCCCGAAACCAATACCGTTTTGGTAGTCGGGCACGATGCCCGTGGCGTATTGTACGGTATCGGAAAAGTATTGCGTAAAATGATCCTGCGAAAAGGGAGCATAAAAGTGCCCGTCGACCTAAACATGGCCTCGACCCCTAGGTACCCGATTCGGGGCCACCAATTGGGATATAGGCCAAAAACCAATGCCTACGATGCATTTTCGCCAAAACAGTTTGACGATTATATTCGAGACCTGGCCATTTTCGGAGCCAATAGCATCGAAATCGTACCTCCGAGAACCGACGACGACCCTACGAGCGTGCATATGAAGGTTCCGCCCATCGACATGATAGCGGAGCAATCAAGAATAGGCCAATCCTATGGTATGGATGTATGGATGTGGTACCCCAATATGGGCCAAGACTATTCACATAAAGATTCCATACAAAAGGAACTCAAGGAACGGCATACGGTTTTTAAGGCCTTGCCCAAATTGGATGCCCTGTTCGTTCCCGGCGGCGATCCAGGCGAATTGGAACCCGACGAACTGTTCGAATGGCTGCAAAAAGTGTCAAACGTGTTACGCCAATACCATCCTGAAGCAAAAATTTGGGTTTCGCCCCAGGTTTTCAGACCCACAAAAAAATGGTTCGATGCCTTCTACAAGAACGTCAACAAAGAACCCGATTGGTTGGGGGGTGTCGTTTTCGGGCCGTGGATCAAAACACCTCTACAAGAAATCAGGAAATTGATCCATCCTACGATTCCGATAAGAAGATATCCCGATATTACCCATAGTTTAAGCAGTCAATACCCAATTCCCAAATGGGATTTGGCCTATGCCATCACCCTTGGGCGGGAATGCATCAATCCCAGGCCTACCGACGAGAAAATGATCCACAATGCCCTTGACGAATATGCCCAGGGAAGCATAAGCTATTCCGAGGGAACCAACGACGATGTCAACAAGTTTGTGTGGAGTGACCAAGATTGGGACCCCGACACCCCGGTCATCGAAACATTGCGGGATTATGCCCGGTATTTTATCGGTCCCGATTATACCGAAGCGGTCGCCCAAGGGATCATTGATCTGGAGCGAAATATCCAAGGTCCGTTATTGGTAAACGACGGCGTTATGCGCACATTGCACCAATGGCAGGCCATGGAGGCGAATGCCCCCGAAGAGGTTATGGCCAATCCCCGCTTTCAAATGGGCCTTATACGTGCCTATTTTGACGCCTATACCTATAGAAGGTTGATCTACGAAACCGAATTGGAGCAGGCTGCACGCGAAACCTTGGCCCAAGCCAAGGACATAGGTTCCTTGGCCGCAATCGGCGAGGCCCGGAAAATATTGCGCAAAGCCGTTACCGAACCTGTCTATCCCGAATTAAGGGAGCGCTGTTTTGCCTTGGCCGATTCCTTGTTTAAAAGCATTGGGGCACAATTAACGGTTAACAAGCACAATGCGGCCGCCGGACGCGGCAATTTCATCGATAATATCGACCTGCCCCTGAACGATGCCATGTGGATGAACGACAAACTTAGGGCCATCGAAGCCTATGACCGCGAAGATACCAGGTTGAAAGAGATCGACCGGATGCTGCGAAGAACAGATCCGGGACCTGGCGGATTCTATGACAATTTTGGGTCTCCAAAAAGTTGGGCGAGAATAAAATCGGATGTCCCCCGTGAAGCGGACCCAGGCAATCTGGCCTCCCCGCGCATCAGTTTTGGCATTGGCCTCAAAGGAGAGGAATGGGTACACGAAATAACCGCCATAGGCTTTGAGGGGCAAGCTTCGCCCATGGCATGGATGCAACAAGTTACCACCCTTTACGACCAGCCCCTCGAAATCGTTTATGACCGGCTAGACCCCAAGGGTTCGTACACCATAAGGGTCGCCTATACGGGGCGCTTCCCTTCCAAAATAAGAATGGTGGCCGACGAGATCCCCGTCCACGATTTTATCAAGACAGGCGAAAAGCCCATTTATGAATTCAGTGTACCACAAGAGGCGGTCGCCGATGGAAAAGTCCTGTTCAAATGGACTTGCGGTGAAGGTGAGCGAGGGTCCCAAGTAGCCGAAATTTGGCTAATGAGAAACCATTAGCCGTCATCGGCAACGGGGCCACATAAAGTCAAATGAGGTATTTGGGGAGGATAGGCCCCAAGGAGCGTATCACCCCATTATAATTGCCCTTGCTAAAAACCACCAGGCCTTGGGCATAACCGATTCCCGAAAAAGAGAAGCGGAAGCCAGGGCAAGCAGGTCTAGAGTTTAAGAAAGGATTTGACCTGTCCTTGGAACACATGTTGAAGTTGCACCTATATCCCGGACAAATACCGCCCCTCTTAAATGGTAGCGTTTTCGGGATGGTCAGCGATCATTTGTTTCCCGTTGAGCCGGTGTCCCGACCATTGGCCGCCTTTGCCAGAACCACTTGTTCCAATCCCTTTATGATAACTTGATTGTAATATTCCTTAAGGTCCAAATAGTTGACCGCCGAAATGATTTCACTATTTATATCGAAGATCGTGGATAATTGGATTTTATTGCCCATATGCCGGATCACGTATTTATACTTCCCCAAATTGTCGGGTAGGTTCATCACAATGTTCTTGGGAAGCGATTCTACCACATACCCTTCGGGCAGGGTAATTTCGACCATATACCGGTCTTGAAAAGGAAACCCGTAATCGATCGGATATTCGCGCTTTTCGAGTTTAAAAGGGTTTTCCTCCTTCCTTAAAAAGGCCAAGGGATAAAAGTAGATCTTATCGTTTATGATATCGGCGCCGTTTTCCATTTCGTATGTAAAGGATTCGGTAACATTCCCTTCATAGCCAGCCGCATTTTTTACCTCGTATCCGGAAATTTCGATATTCGAAAGTTTACGCTCGAGGTCATTCAAGAACTCATCTTCTTCTTTCTCCTTATATCTTTCGCGGAATTGATATGCGGAATGATGGGTCAATCTAGATTGGTAGCTTCCCTCAATGGTGCCATCCGCACCGACAACCACCTTGAGCAAATGCATGTTGTCGGCCTTTTTGGGGGCGATACGGCCGATGTGCTTCCACACCTTATTGGGGTTATCGACCAATAGGCCGCCCCAGTTATAGTCCCTGATGGGCAATAGGTTGACGTCGCTGAACTCTTCGGTAGCATCCATATAATAATCCTTGCCGTTGATCGTGGCATGGGCTATGACATAGTTCAACCGGTCCAGTGTAGGAAAAAGGGGAATGGCGTTGTCCTTGGTGCTCAATATTACCGGATTGGCCTTTATACCCGCATACCTGAGCATAGCGACCAAAAGGAGGTTGATATCGGCCACATTACCCTTTTTTTCCTTGAGTGTGGTCTTTATACCGTTCTGAAAGGATTTTCCATCGACCCCGTTCCACGTAATCTGCTCCTTTACATACTTAAAAAGCAGTTTTAAGATTTCCAATTGATTCGTTTTGCCCTGCAACAAGGGGTCGAGTTCATTTTTAAAGGAGCGGGTCTTGTCCAATTCGTTCTTGTAATCGCTCGAACTTCCTATGGTCTTTGCCACGTCTCCCCAACTTTGGGAATAACTTTTGTAAACCGTTCCTGGAATATCGACAGAGACAAGTTCGAACAGGGCCCCTGAGCGATAATTGTCGATATTGTCGACATAACTTTCGGCCTTCAGGGCCGGAATATCCTTTAGGTCGAATCGGGTTACGACCACATCCATACCCAGACGATTGTCCATTTTTTTTTCGGTACTGGGCGTAAAGAATATAAAGCCCTTGTGGGTCTGCTTAAAATTAAACCCCTCGGGAGTTCTTAACTCGGCTTCCAAACGTTTGATGGGAATATCGCGTTGAAAGCGAAACTCGTCGATGTTCCAAATGAACGGTGAATTTATCCTATACATAAATTCAATGACCGACCCCTCCTTTACATTGGGCATGGTAAACTTTACCTGATCGTAGCTATAGCTATACTCGTTTTCAAAAATCTGGTCCTTGTCAAGTTCCGACTTTACGACCTTATCGTTTACCAAGTTGTAGGTAAACGCCTTGATCTTACCGACCGTTTCGCGTGCCGATTTTCCCTTGTACAGGTGGATCGTTTCCGTGGCGTGCCCGAAGCCGTTTTTCGAATACAGTTTTATGCGTTCGTGCACCTCTGTAATGAGCCTGGCCCCGCCGCCACTGGATTGCAGGTAGGTATTCTGGCTCCTATAAAGCACCGCTGCCTCGGCATCGGGGTCAAGCTCGTATTTTTCTTCCAGCAGTTCCTCTTTGCTTATTTCCCCGAACTCTACTTCCTGGGCCTGTAAGACTGCAATTAAAAACAAGGGGATTACCGACAGTATATTCTTGATTCGTGTCATAACATGGGTTTTACTACTACTTTGGCGTTGTCATATTTTGAAACGTTCTTTAAAAAATCTCGAAACCGGTCGTACTCGGTATTGGGATACATACCCGATTTGACCAGCAGTTTTCTTTTAAGCCTTATGCTTCCGTCAAGTAGCTCAAAGGCAAGGTCATACCTACCGTACTTGTTTTCGATTGAAATGGACTCGGGCATGGCCTCGATGGCATATCCTTCGGGAATACCGATGGTTATTTCATCTTCGTCCATAAAGCCCCGTTGTATTTCAAAGGGAAGCCGACGGTTCCTATAGCGGACAGGAACGAAACCGTACTTATTGAAGGCATTGGCGGCGAAGATCAACCTATCCCCACTTTTGGAAGCATAATGGGCGGCGTCAACGGACAAGTGTTCTGTAAAATGCACTTGGTCTTGGTCGTTTTCAAATCGATAGGAACCTATGGTCAGATTATTGACGTAATTCCAATAGTCTTTATAGTGCTCCTTCACCTTATCGTCCGACCGCTCGGCCAAGGTAAATCGATCGTCGTATTGAATCCCATAGGTATCGATCCTCACATCTCCCTCTATACTCCCGTCGACCTGTAACCTGTACGATGCCTTGGTCAGTTGATAGTTCTGTTCGTCAAGATATGCCGGTGTCGAAACGATCTCGCCCCCATCGGGCTTGATGACAAAGGCCTTTCTGTTGTCGGTAAAGTCGCCGACAAATCCGAAAGGATGCACCGACGAAGTACAGTCGATCCAATAATAGCGACCCTTATAGGGGATGGCCAAGATAACGTGGTTACCTTGGGCCAGATCGGCAAATTCCTCATCGAAATCCACCTGCTCCCTGCCCGCTTCGACATGCACGTAATAGGCTTCTACCCCCACTGCTTTCAAAAGGGCCTTAGTGTAGTTTGAAAGCCCCTTGCAATCTCCGTACTTAACACGGTCTACATCGATTGCGCTTATGGGCCGCATACCGCCTATACCCACCTGAACACTGATATAGCGTGTATTCTCCTGTACGTATTTGTAAATAATCTTGGCTTTTTCCAGGTCATCCTCTACCCCATCGACCAATTTTTTCACCTTTGATACGGTCGCTACGGGAAGTTCATCCCTTCCGCGTAACAGGTTGTCCGACATCCAAACGCCCAGATCGTTCCAGTCGTTAATGGTTGCATCGTAACCTTCATAGTGGAAATTGACCGGCCTGATCCGTATCTGCGGCACCAACTTAAAAAAGGAAGGGCACATCCCCTCTTCCTTGATCGCTTCCACATTTTTGGCCTGGAACAGGATACTGTTATTGTTTTCCTCTTTAAAGATTTCGACACCTTCTAGGTTGATTTCCTTCGTCAAAGGCTTTAAATCGGGTGTTGCGAAATTGATTTTGATGGAACTGTTCTCGGTACTCACCCTAAAATCTTCCAAAAATTGCCAAGACGCCGGCAGTTCGCCCGTATTCTTGGTTGATACCTCATAGGTAAATTCCAAGGTATAGGGATAGTTAATGGGGGTATAGGGGTAGTATTTCACTCGGGAATCGGAATAAAGCGTGCCGCCATCCACGGCACTTACATCCTTAAAGTTTTTTTCCCTAATCCTTTCGATTTGGTCGCCGGCAGCATTGTATACCCGTGCCTCAATATTTTTCACCCTACGCCCATTGTCGTATCCTACAAAGGCCACGGCGTATTTATCACCCGATTCATTTAATACGGTGACGACCTTCTTTCGCTTGATGACCATACTTTTTTGGGAAAGGAGGTCTACGACCATCTCATCCTGTCGAATTACCGCGTCGGCATTCCTGGTCAAACTTCCATCCAATAAAAGTGAACTGTAATTCGGGTCTTGTGAGATAGCACCTAGTACGTTGAATAACAAGAGAAGTAAGAAAAATAAGCGCATTGATGTGGTATGGTTGGTCTTTGGTCAACAACAAAACACCTATTTTTCCTACATAATTCCATAAATTTTCGACAAAATGCCCTTATTCTTTGTTCTTTGTATCGAAGACAATGGTCACCGGCCCATCGTTCAACAAGTCGACTTTCATATCGGCCCCGAAAATACCGGTTCCCACTTTTTTGCCCAGATCGGCCTCGATCTGTTGTACGAAGCCTTCGTAAAGGGGTACGGCCACGTCGGGTTTGGCGGCCTTGATATACGAGGGACGATTGCCCTTTTTGGTCGAGGCATGAAGGGTAAACTGGCTGACGACAATGGCCCCACCATCGATATCGATCAACGATTCGTTCATCACCCCTTGGGCATCGTTGAATATCCTCAGGTTGCATATCTTTCGAGACAGCCATTTGATGTCCTCCTGGCCATCGGCCTCTTCTATACCCAGAAGTATCAGAAGTCCCTTTTCTATTTCCGAGATTTTTTTTCCATCTACCGTTACGCTGGCCCTCGCCACCCGTTGAATTACTGCGCGCATATGATACTGTTGTCGAAAAAGATGAATTATTTTTTGTTATCGTGAATGTCGACCCTATAGTTATCTTCATCACCGGTTACCATCTGTACGTAACTCCGGTACCTGCTCCATGCGACCTCTTCCTTCTCCAAAGCCTCCTTGACCGCGCATTTGGGTTCGTCGATATGCAGGCAGTTGTTGAACTTGCAATCTCCCTTTAGGGCAAAAAATTCGGGAAAGTAATCCCCGATTTCCTCCTTCTCCATATCAACGATACCGAAACCCTTGATTCCCGGGGTATCGATAATCCTCGCACCAAAACCCAAATCGTACATTTCGGCAAAGGTAGTGGTGTGCTGTCCTTGCAAATGCTGTTCCGATATTTCGGCCGTCTTCAACTGCAGCTGGGGTTCAAGGGCATTGACCAAGGTAGATTTCCCCGCCCCCGAATGCCCGGCAAACATGCTGGTCTTACCTGTCATCAGTTCTTTCACCTTATCCACGTTCTTGCCCGTCTTGGCCGAAATGCCGATACAGGTATAGCCTACCTTGCGATAGAGGGCGGCCAGGTATTTTATCTCTGCCAATTCCTCTTCGTTATAGGTATCGATTTTGTTGAACAACAAGACCACCGGTACTTCGTATGCCTCCGCCGTTGCCAAAAAGCGGTCAATAAAAATGGTGTAGGTAGTGGGGTTGTTCAAGGTGACCAAAAGAAAGACCTGATCGAGGTTCGCCGCAATAATATGGGTCTGTTTCGAAAGGTTGACCGACTTGCGAACGATGTAATTCGCACGGTCCCTTATTTCGTGGATAACGCCGACCGCATCGTCGCCCACTTTCTCCACATCAAATTCCACTTGATCGCCAACGGCAATGGGGTTGGTGCTTTTAATGCCCCGTATGCGAAACTTACCTTTTATTCGGCACTCATAAAACCCACCATTTTGCGCCTTAACGGTGTACCAACTGCCAGTAGATTTGTATACGGTTCCTAACATTTACTTCATTTAGGCTACAAAGAAAAGCAATACTTTTATATAAAGCGACTTATAAGGTTACGGGACTGCCCATGAATGCCCCCCGAAAAACGCGACACCCCAAAAAACGAGGCAACCCCTCGGGTCGCCGATTGTCTTTAATGCAAATTTTAATCCCATATTTAAAAATGAAAAACATCCTTTTAACCACCGTCTTGGCCCTTGCGGCCCTTGGCCAATCAGAGGCCCAACAATTTAAAGTGATAACCAGCGTCGAATCGATCGTACCCAGTGGTATGGGAAGGTCGAGGATAATCGACGCGCGCGAAGACAAGAATTACGAGGAGTTCACCTCTGAGCAAACGGAGGACGACAACACCCGCAACAAGTCGAAACGCGGGGAGATACGCGTCAAAAACTTCGAGGAAACCAAGCTCTTGAACTTTTACAACATCGCCGGCATACGCTTTCAGAACATTGCGGCGAACGATGCGGTCATCTCGTCAAAACTTACCGACATGGCCGCAGAGGGCTGGGAGCTAGTGTTTGTCACCAGTGCGGTTGAGGCCGATGCGGGCCAAAATGACGGACAGGGTATCTTTATAACCCGCTATGTATTTAGGAGGGATTGATCCCTCCTTTTTACCGTCACAATCAAAAAGAAGCGATCTGGTAGGGCTGTTCCCCGCCAGATCGCTTCTTCGGTATAATACAAGAGTCCGCGAGTCGATTATCCTTTGATAATTTTCTCTTGGTGGTTGATCGATTCTTGGTGTATCGCCTTGAACACTTTCAACACAAACTCTTCGCTGAGCCCTTGTGATTCGCCTTCCAAGATCATGGCTCCCAAAATCTGGTTCCATCTGTTCGATTGGAGTACGGCCACGTTCTTTTCCTTTTTAAGGGCCCCAATGCTATCGGAAATCTTCATCCGTTTGCCCATGGTCTCGATCAACTGGCCATCGAGTATATCGATCTGTGCCCGCAAGTTGTTCAATTTGGAATTGTACTCGGCCTCGCTGTCGCTTTCCTTTCTTATTCTCAAATCCCTCATGATCTGCACCAGGCTGTCAGGGGTTACCTGCTGGGCGGCGTCGCTCCACGCATTGTCGGGATCGTGGTGCGTTTCGATCATCAACCCGTCGAAATTAAGGTCCAACGCGGTTTGCGACACATCGAAAATCATATCGCGCTTACCGGTGATGTGCGATGGATCGTTGATGATGGGCAAATCGGGAAAACGGGTCTGCAGGTCAATGGCCAACTGCCATTCGGGTATGTTGCGGTATTTGGTCTTGGCATAGGTAGAGAACCCTCTATGGATCACCCCAAGGTTTTTGATATTGGCGGTGGCCAAACGCTCAACGGCACCCAACCACAACGATAGATCCGGATTCACCGGGTTTTTGATCAAGACCACCTTATCGGTTCCTTCGAGGGCATCGGCGATTTCCTGAACGATAAAGGGGCTCACCGTAGACCGGGCACCGATCCACAATAGGTCGACATCGTGCTCAAGGGCCAATTCGACATGGGCCCTGTTGGCCACTTCGGTAGCCGTCCTCATTCCGGTTTCCTCCTTGACGCGTTGCAGCCATTTAAGGCCCAAGGCCCCTACCCCTTCAAAGTTCCCGGGTCGGGTACGGGGTTTCCAAATACCGGCGCGGTAGTAATTTACATCGGTATCTTTCAAACTATGGGCAATGCCCAATACCTGCTCTTCGGTCTCCGCACTACATGGCCCGGCAATGACCAATGGATGATCCAAGCCTAGGTCATCCAACCATTTTCTCATTTCTTTGTTGTTTTCCATTGTTTCGATTTTTCTGCGATAAAAGACAGAAAGGTTACTAAAAAATGCTCAGAGCTCTTCTCCTTATCCTTTTTGACTTTATATTTTCCTACTGTTACTATTTATTATTGATAATTGTTAATTGCTAATTGCTAATTGTTCATTGCTAATTGCTTATTGTTCATTGCTTATTGTTCAAGGGTATTCCGTTCAAAATTTCCCTGATCTTGTTGGTATCGTTCATTTCCTTATAGATCCCCTCGTAATCATCGTTCTTCAACAACTCCATAAATTCTTGAAGGTTTTGGATATACTCTTCGAGGGTCTCCACGACATTTTCCTTGTTGTGCCTAAAAATGGGGGTCCACATGGCCGGCGAACTCTTGGCCAGCCTTACGGTACTCTCAAAACCACTTCCCGCCATGTCAAAAATATCACGTTCGTTCTTCTCTTTATCGATAACCGTCTT
Organism: Pseudozobellia thermophila; assembly: GCF_900141855.1. Taxonomy (GTDB): domain Bacteria; phylum Bacteroidota; class Bacteroidia; order Flavobacteriales; family Flavobacteriaceae; genus Pseudozobellia; species Pseudozobellia thermophila. Next base: position 54,086 of record NZ_FQYU01000005.1, on the reverse strand, counting down.
TCCCAACATAAATGAGCTGATGTGTGACAAATGCGACACATAGGCAATGTGCTTGTCGTGTGCCTTCGGATTCATATACCGGATACGCATCCCCATTTCCCGAAAAAGCTCCAAGGCCCTTTCCTGGAGTTTAAAGGCCGTTTTTTCGACCTCGCAAATAATATTGGTCTTGCCCTCATACAAATTTTCGATTGCGGCCGAAGGGCCCGAAAACTCGGTTCCCGCAATGGGGTGTGCCGCCAAAAAGTTCCGCCTCTTCCCATGGTTTTCCACCACCTTACAGATCAAGCTCTTGGTCGAGCCGCCGTCGAAGACCAGGCAGTCGTCGTTTACGAGATCGAGAATTTTGGGAAGTTGTTCGACCATAACATCTACGGGAATGGTCACGATAACCATATCGGCTTCCCCCAATCGGTCGTAACCGGCCTTCTTATCTATAAGGCCAAGCTCCAAGGCTTGGTCTAAATGATCTTCGTTCACATCAATACCAAACAGGGTGGTATGGGGCCGCAAACGCCTAATGTCCTTTGCAAAAGACCCCCCGATCAAACCAACACCTACAACGAATACGTTCATAATACCTAGACTTCTCCTTTATTCAAATCGACTTATTGCTTCCTTAATCTTATCTTCCGCCACACAAAGCGAGAAGCGTATATACCCCTCTCCGTTACTACCGAAAATGGTTCCGGGGGTGATGAATATATTCTTGTCGTACAATACCTCATCTATAAAATCCTCGGCACCCTTGCTTCCCTGTGGCAACTTGGCCCACACGAACATACCTACCGCTTTTCTATCGTAGGTACAGTTTAACTTATCGGCCAGCTCGAAGATCAAATTTCTTCGAGATCCATACACCTCTTTTAGCGAATCGAACCAAGCCTTATCGCTCTTCAAGGCGGTAATCGCCCCCTTTTGGATGCCATAGAACATTCCCGAATCCATATTGCTCTTCACCTTAAGAACGGCATTGATGTGCTCGGCACTTCCCAAGACCATACCTACGCGCCACCCGGCCATATTAAAGGTCTTGCTCAATGAATTCAGTTCAAGGGCCACGTCCTTTGCCCCTTCAACGGCCAAAATGCTCGACGGCGCATCGTTGAGCACGAAGCTGTACGGGTTGTCGTTCACCAAAAGAATATCCTTTTCCTTGGCAAAGGCCACGAGCTCTTCGAACTGCGACAAACTTGCCGTAGCCCCCGTTGGCATATGCGGATAGCATACCCACATGATTTTTACATTCGACAGGTCGCTCTGGCGAAGGGCATCGATATCGGGAAACCATCCGCCTTCGGCATTGAGGTTATAGTATTTTACTTCCGCACCTACCAACTTGGTTACCGAGGTATAGGTCGGGTAACCGGGGTTCGGAACAAGTGCGACATCCCCTTCGTTCAAAAAGGCCATACTGATGTGCATAATACCTTCCTTAGACCCCATTAAGGGTAAAATTTCGTTGACGGGATCGGCATCCACCCGAAATTTATCGCGGTAGAAGCCTGCAATGGCCTCGCGCAATTCGGGCAGGCCTTGATAGCTCTGGTACTGGTGCGCGCCCTCTTCCCATACCGCATTCTGTATGCTTTCTATAATTTCCTTGGACGGGGCCAGATCAGGACTCCCGATACCCATATTGATAATGGGCCGGCCCTGGGCCATAAGTCCGCGTACCTCCCTAAGCTTTTTAGAGAAGTAATATTCTTCTACCGTATGTAAACGATTTGCCGTATGTATCATATCCTGGCATTTTTATATTCGCCCAAAACCTTGAAATCCTCTGCCATGATGTTCAAAAGCGATTTCGACTTCTCAAAATATTCATATTCCTCAAAAGTGACATCGACAAAGAAGGCATACTTCCAAGGGGTCTCGATTATGGGCAGTGACTGTATTTTTGTTAAATTCAATCGGCAATCACTCATCACGTTAAGCACAGCGGCCAAGCTTCCACGCTTATGGCCGGTAACAAACCGTACCGAAGCCTTGTTGATTTCCGACTTGGGCAGCTCTTTGTTTTTAGTCTTTACAATGATAAAGCGGGTTGCATTATTTTTAATGGTCTGAATCTCCGGCGCTACGATGTTCAAATCATAAAGTTCGGCGGCAACCCTCGGGGCGATGGCCGCCACGTTCTTTAATTTTTGCTCTTGAATGCACTTGGCGGTCTCGGCCGTATCTACATCTTCCACCATTTTAATTTGAGGATAGTCCTTAAAAAACTCCTTGCATTGCAGCAAGGCCATGGGGTGCGACCTTACCTCCTCTATATCTTCGATTCCCTGCCCTTTCAAGACCATTAAGTTATGGTTGATGTTCAAGTAATGTTCCCCGATTATATGCAGGTTATTGTGGTATACCAAGGCATAATTAGGGATAATCGAGCCCGCAATCGAGTTTTCGATTGCCATAACCCCCACATCGGCGGTTTTATCCAACAGCCTATCTACAAGAAAATCGAAAGACATACACTCTACCAATTGACTATCGTCTTCAAAGTACTCTTTGGCTACTTGGTGGTGATTAGAGCCTTTGATTCCCTGTATGGCTATTTTCAAATTCATGGTTTAATTAAAAATCTATATTCTTTAAACAAAAAAAAGTCCCGTTTTTCACGGGACTTTTACATAATATCTTGGCTTCAATATTCTATAACGGTCCCATACCTCTTTTAAAAAAGAAGTAGAAATAAAAACCGTTAAAGAAATATTGGTTTGACATTGTACACTTAAACTTCGGCTAAAGTAACAATTATATTTAAAAATCAAATTGTCTAACCTTATTTTTTTGCCCCAAAATTTTAAACCCTTTATAATTTACTGGAGATATTGCCTATTTTTGAACTGGCTAGGTGATACCCACAGCCGTACTTTTTTAGCTAAAACCCGGTAACCGAACCTACTTAAATCCCAAAATGCATGTCAATAGTCGTCAAGAACATTTCAAAGACCTTCGGTATACAAAAAGCCCTATCCGATATTTCATTCGAACTTAAAAAAGGTGAAATCGTGGGTTTTCTGGGGCCGAACGGGGCCGGAAAATCTACCATGATGAAAATCTTGACCACCTACCATCAGGCCGATGAAGGTAAAGCCTTGGTAAATAGCTTTGACGTGTCGACACAGAAAAAGGAGGTTCAAAAGAGCATTGGGTATCTGCCCGAGCACAATCCGCTTTACCTGGAGATGTACGTTAAGGAATACCTTGCGTTCAATGCCGATGTTTACCATACGGACAAAAAAAGAATCGAGGAGGTTATAGAAAAGACGGGATTGTCTCCCGAGGCCCATAAAAAAATCGGTCAGCTCTCCAAAGGGTACCGGCAGCGGGTCGGACTTGCGGCCGCCATATTGCACGACCCCGATGTGCTGATCCTCGATGAGCCCACCACGGGCCTCGACCCCAACCAATTGGTGGAAATACGCAGGTTGATCAAGGAAATCGGCAAGGAAAAGACCATTTTGCTTTCTACCCACATCATGAAGGAGGTAGAGGCCGTTTGTGATCGGGTATTGATCATCAACCAAGGGGTTTTGGTTGCCGACAAGCGAATGGACGATTTACGGGAAGAAGACGAGCAGATCATCGAGGTGGAGTTCGATTACCGGGTAGAAGAAGCCTTTTTACAAGGCCTGCCCCATGTTAAGCACGTTAAGAACTCAGGTGGCTTTGTATATGAGATTACCTTTGGCACCTCTACCGACATGCGTCCATCGGTCTTCGATTTTGCCCACGACAACAATCTCAAAACCCTTCAGCTGAGCAGAAAGAACAAAAACCTGGAAAGTTTGTTTTCAGAGTTGACCTCCAAAGCAAGCCAGGCACAGTAGTTTCCTAAAACTTTAAGGCCAGTCCTACACCGTTTTCGTTGGAGGTCGGCACCAATCGAAACGAAGTTTCTTTTTCGAGGCTCTCGTTGTAATTTAAAATGGCCTGCTTCTTGTTCTTCAACGCGCAATGGTAGAAGACCGAACCCACCAAGCCCGTAGCGGCAAAGGCGATTACGGGTCCCGTGACCGGTTTGTGATCCGCCTCGTTGACGATAAACCAAATTCCCGATCCGAAGTTAAGGGCGGCCACGCCCATACCGGCCAAAAGGCTTTTCTTCGATTTCTGCCAGTGTAATTGCGACACTTGGCTGTCTGACATAATTTTGTCGATTTCCTTCCAGGTCAATTTTTCCTTGTCTTGGTAAAACTCGGGGCCCCACATCCCTTGAAAAGAGGTAATCTCTTGGGCCATCGCACCCTGGCCAAAGGCCGTTAACATTGTCAGGGAGAGTATAATCAGTCGTATCCTTTTCATGGCTCTGTCTTTTGTTTAAAGTTAGTCAATACCGGCTAAACAAACCTGCCCAAAAATCGTTTCGGTTACTTTTAAGTTTAAAGGAACACACATTTACGAGGCCCGTGCTCAATCGGTCGCCATGATCAAGGCATCGACCACGGCGTTCAGCTCGTCCTGTACCTTGGGGTCGGTACAATTGATCAGAATCGAAAAGACCATCCCTTGGTCGGGATAGACATAGAAGTTGGAATACCCGCCCACGCCATTGCCCACATGCCCGTAATAAGGCCTGCCCTTGGCATCAATGCTAACCTCCCAGCCCAAGCCGTAATAAGTAGATTTTCCGTTGACGCTTTGGGCCGATAGAAACTGCCCCCTGGTGTTTTTCGACAGTATGCTACCTTCGAGATAGGCCTGCCCCAATCGGGCGATATCGGCGGAGGTAGAGAGGTAGCCGCCCCCGGCCAACTTATAGTGGTTGTTAACCCGTAAGGCATCCCTAAAACCCGACCTGTTCTTTGAATAGTAGTGGGTCCTGTTCAATTTGGGTTGCTCGCGTTTTGCTTCTTCGAAGTACCTATCAATACTATTTTCCCTGTTCGGTGCAAAGGTGTGCCGCATGCCCAAAGGCTTCAGCACCCGTTCTTCCACATAGGTCTCGAATGCCATGCCGCTGGCCTCCTGCATGGCCAAGGAGACCAAGACCCAATCAAAACTGTTGTACAGGTATCCGGTACCAGGTTCGAACAAGAGGTCGTCGTTCTCGAACAGCACCGTACCCTCTTTTATCGAATAGGCTTGGTCAAGGCCGTATTCCATTCCTTGGTACCCACGGATACCTGCGGTATGGCCGGCCAACTGACGGATGGTAAAATCCCATTTCTTTCGGGGGTAATAGGGCACGTAATCGTAAAAAGAGGCATCGAGGTCAATTATCCCATCCTCGACCATTACCCCCAATGCCGTCGCCGATATGGGTTTCGATACACTGGCGATCCTAAAAACGCTATACTTGGGATCGACCCTGACCTTTGTTTCCATTTCGGCATGGCCATATCCCTTTTGGTAGAACACCTGCCCCTTTTTCAATACGGTAATGGCGAGCCCCGGCACCCTTTTTTCATTCACCAGCCCCAACAACAGGTCATCTGCCAAGGCCATTCCCTTCAGCTCTTTACTTTCGCCCATTACCCTTTTCTTGGCAAAAAGGTGGTTAAGGTATTTTTGAATCGGGTTCATACGGATCTATTCTCGGCCTTCTATCCCGTAAAGATATCGGACCTTATTCAAACAGCAGCCGCCCCTTGTAGATTTCTTCGACTTCGACCACATCGGGCCTGTTTTTGGCGATCACATCGCCCGTACCGCGAATGGTGCCCCGGATCGACACCCGAGGGTTTACGAACATGTCGTTCGATCCCCGATGGTTAAGGGTAATGTTTTGGGCCAACAGCTCCCCGGCCTCGATCCTGGAATCGCCTGCAGCGATGTTCAGGCTAAGGTCCGTCACATTTCCGCCCAGCTTAAAATAGGCTATACCATTGACCAACACACTTAAACTCCCCGAAGCCACCTGTAGGTCGAACTCCCCATCGGTGGTTTCCGATTCGGGGTTAATAAAACTTTCCGATATCAAGGCAAGCTTATCGTAAGACAAGACCCCGTCGCTCTCGATACTTAACCCCGTACTGCTCCTGATTTCCGAAATATTCGGCGCGGTTACGTAGACCGTGGTCAGGCCGTAGTCCCTAAAATAGTTGCAATCGTTGGTATCGCGCAACAGCAAACGCCCGTCTTCGACCACGGCACTCACCTCGTCCCTAAGAAATTCACCGGTCTCTATTTCCACCTTTTGCACATCGCCCTGTTTTACCACCAACGATACGTTCTCGAAAACGGTAATTTTGTCAAAGTCGGCAACCACAACTTCCTCCCGAAGCAGGTTCCCCGAATTTTGCAGGCAATCGGGCGCCGATTCATTATTGCACGCAACAAGGATCAAAAACGCCCCCAATACAGCGGTCGCCAGCGACCTACCCGACCAAAGGGGACTATACTTGGCGGCATTGCCTAAGTTGTTGTCTTGCTTCCTCAATTTTACCTGTCGATATTTCATAAGCGCACCCCTATTCCGAATTCGACCGCCTCTGCGGCGGCACCGTGTGATTTTAAGCTTACAACACCAAAAACCCTATCCCCAAAATAGCGTTTTAAGCTAAAACGGTTGTATACCCTACCCTCAAAATCGTAAGGGTAGTACACATAATAGCCCAATTGCGTCTCTACGGACAGTCTGTTGATAAAGAGCTCATGGCCTATAAAAATGCCCGTACGTTTGTAATCGGTATCGGCATCGATGTTGTTCTCGGGAAAGGAAATGGACTGGTAGCGAATCAGCTCCTTTAAAAAATTGCTGAAGAACACGTCGGTTCCCAACTGCAGGGCGCTCTTTCTCCCCAAGCGTTTGTCCGCATAGGCCGAAAAGATATAAAAAGGGTATTGACCGTGGCCGATGTTATCGCTTTCGTTCACTCCTCCCCGAAAAACAAGATTGAACCTGACGGGCTCGGTAACCTGTACCTTCTCCCCTGTTATAAATTCCGTTGGGCCTCCATCGAGGGTATAGACCACACCGGCATTAAGGGCCAAGGTGTTGGTCGAGGTATTGGGCGCCTTAACATTGGCATTTGAATAATGGACGAGCATAAGGCCGAGCTTAAGCCCCAAATTTTTATAAATCTGCTCTTTGTGGTAATTGAACATCAAAAAGGTAGAGCTCAACAAACGCGACCCATAGGCATTGTTCCTAAAATTAACATCCCTGTCGTAGGGATTGGTCGCATAGGATACCCCTTGCCCGATACGCAATTGGAGGTTCCTCCTCAGAAAATAAAAATTGAAATGGGCGTACAGACCGTAATTATCGCCGAGCGTCCCGTTATGTGAATTTTGATAGATAAAGGAGGCCCCCAAATCGGGGTAGTTGTACCATTGCTGCCAATCTTCCGAACCGAAGGTCTTTCGGTTGTAGCCCAAGACCACCCCTGTGGGGTGTTCGGCAATCAAATGCGATATATCGGGGTTGTGCAAAATGATGGACCCATAAAACGCACTGGCGTCAAAACTGTAGCTATGGGCGCTTTTGCCCTCTTGCGAGAAAACACAATACGCCGAAAAAAACAAAAGCAGAAATAACCTCAGGTTCATGGCAGGCAAAGGTAAGTACCTCCTTCGAAATAGAAAGCCCCGCTGCCTAAAAAATGGTAGGCGGCCCAAAACGGGCCGCTGCTTCTTCCTTTTTGGGCCATGCGCAAACCCGCCATTAAAACACCTTTTCGGCAATAGCCCTAATATTGTCCGACTTGCCCATCGAATAATAGTGCAATACGGGCACACCGGCGTCCTTTAGCTCCTTCGATTGCTGAATGCACCATTCTACGCCCACCTGGCGCACTTCCTTGTTCGTCGCGCAGGCATCGACGGCATCGACAAGGTCTTGGGGCAGGTCGATCCTAAAAACCTGGGGCAGCAACTGAAGGTGCCTTTTTACCGCAATGGGCTTTATTCCCGGTATGATCGGCACATCGATCCCCATGGCCTTGGCGGCGTCGACAAACTCGAAATACTTTTGGTTGTCGAAGAACATCTGGGTCACCACGTAGTCGGCCCCGGCATCGACCTTTTCCTTTAAGCGCTTCAGGTCCGATTTCAGCGAAGGGGCCTCCAAGTGTTTTTCAGGGTAGCCCGCCACCCCGATGCAAAAATCGGCGCAGTTATCGGTCTCGACCGTGTCGTGCAGGTAGTTGCCGCAATTCAGGTCCTGTATTTGCCTTACCAGGTCGACGGCGTAACTATGTCCGCCTTGGGTCGGCTTAAAGTATTTTTCCTCGCGCATGGCATCCCCACGCAGGGCCATAACATTGTCGATGCCCAAGTAGTGGCAGTCGACCAGCAAATACTCCGTTTCCTCCTTGGTAAAACCGCCACAGAGCACATGGGGCACCGTATCCACATCGTACTTGTGCTTGATCGAGGCGCAGATGCCCACCGTACCCGGGCGCATCCGGGTCAATTTCTTGTCCAAGAGTCCGTCCCGATCGATATAGACATACTCTTCCCTCGAAGTGGTCACATCAATGAACGGAGGGTCAAACTCCATCAACGGATCGATATTGTCGTACAATTCCTGTATGTTCTTCCCCTTGACAGGCGGAATGATCTCAAAGGAAAACAAGGTTTTCCCTTTTGCTTTCTTAATATGGTCGGTTATTTTCATTTACTTTCAATATATCTATACCCAAAACAATTTTATTTTATCTACACGGGGCGTTACCGCCCTACTTCGCAGGCCGGTCGGGCTTTCGGCTTTATTTTCGAGCTTCGCTCAAAAGATACCGCCTCAATCCCTAACGCGGGCCCCTTGGCCAGCCATTTTTAAGAACGCCCCTTCGCGCCTTGCTCAATCGTCCGCTATATTGGGGGCCAGCCATTTGGCCGCCTCCGCGTAATCCATGCCTTTTCTTTGTGCAAAATCGCGCACTTGGTCTTCCTTAATTTTCCCGAGGCCGAAATAGCGGGCCCCGGCATTGCCGAAATAATAGCCCGACACCGATGAGGCGGGCCACATGGCCAGGCTGTCGGTCAGTTTCACCCCGATCCGCTCCTCTACCTTCAAGACCTCCCAAATGGTCAGCTTTTCCAAGTGATCCGGACAGGCGGGGTAGCCCGGGGCGGGCCGTATGCCCTTGTACTTTTCCTCGATCAAGGCCTCGTTGTCCAAGTTCTCGTCGGCGGCATAGCCCCAATATTCCGTCCTTACCTTTTTATGAAGGTATTCGGCAAAGGCCTCGGCCAAGCGGTCGGAAAGGGCCTTGATCATGATCGAGTTATAATCGTCGAGGTCCTTTCTGTATTTCCCGGCCATTTCTTCGGTACCGAATCCCGTGGTCACGCAAAAACAGCCGATATAGTCTTCCTTTCCGCTGGTCTTGGGCGCGATAAAATCGGCCAGGGCGTAATCGGGCACGCCCTCCCTCCGCTGCAACTGCTGGCGCAGGGTCCTGAAGATAAACTTTTCATGCCCTACTTCAACCTCTATGTCGTCGTCATTGTCCAAGGTATTCGCCGGAAAGAGTCCGAAGACCCCCTTGCCCCTTAACTTCTTGTTGGCCAGTACGTCGTTGAGCATATTTTGCACGTCGGCAAAAAGTTCGGTAGCCTGTTCGCCCACCACCTCGTCCTTCAATATATCGGGATAGCGGCCGTGCAGCTCCCAGCTCCTAAAGAACGGGGTCCAATCGACATAGGGCAGCAACTCCCTTAAATCGACATCCTCGATTACCTGGATCCCCATTTTTTTGGGTCTTACGATTTCCGCCTTCCCCCAATCGATTTGAAACTTGTTCTTTCGGGCCTCGGCCAGGGTTTTGTACGTCTTGTGCTGGGACCGGTTCAAAAACTTCTCCCTGAACGCATCGTAGTCTTCCTTTATCGATTTTTTATAGGCCGCCGATGTTTCCTTTTGCAGCAGGTCGCCCACCACGGTTACGGCCCTTGAGGCATCGTTTACGTGCACTACGGCCTCGCTGTATTTCGGGTCGATTTTTACGGCGGTGTGCGCCTTGCTCGTGGTGGCACCCCCGATCAACAGGGGAATCTTAAAGTTCTTGCGTTCCATTTCCTTGGCCAAGTGTACCATCTCGTCCAACGACGGGGTAATCAGGCCGCTCAGTCCGATGACATCCACCTTTTCCTCAATGGCGGTTTCGATGATCTTTTCGGGCGGTACCATAACGCCCAGGTCTACGATCTCGTAATTGTTACACGCCAGGACGACGCTTACGATGTTCTTTCCGATATCGTGTACATCGCCCTTAACGGTGGCCATGAGTATTTTTCCGTTGCCCTTTTCGTCGCCCACTTGAGGATTCAAGAGCTTTTCCTCCTCGATATAGGGCAAGAGGTAGGCCACGGCCTTTTTCATGACCCGCGCCGATTTCACCACCTGGGGCAGGAACATTTTACCGCTTCCGAACAGGTCGCCCACCACGTTCATACCGATCATCAAATGCCCTTCGATCACCTCAATGGGTTTGTTCGATGCCTGGCGGGCCTCTTCGACATCTTCAATGATAAATTGATCGATCCCCTTTACCAATGCCCGGGTAATGCGGTCTTGCAAGGGCTCTTCGCGCCACGAAAGGTCGACCTTGTTTTCCTTGGCCTTGCCCACGACCGAATCGGCAAACTCGAGCAGGCGCTCGGTGGCATCGTCCCTTCGATCGAGAATAACGTCTTCGACCATTTCCAAAAGGTCTTTGGGAATATCGTCGTAGACCTCCAGCATACTTGGGTTAACAATGCCCATGTTCATGCCCGCCTTGATGGCATGGTACAGAAATACGGAATGCATGGCCTCCCGTACGGGGTTGTTTCCCCGAAAGGAGAAGGACACATTACTTACCCCGCCGCTTACGCTGGCATAGGGCAGGTTTTCGCGGACCCATTTGGTCGCTTCGATAAAGTCCAAGGCGTTGCGCCTGTGCTCTTCCATACCCGTGGCCACGGGAAAGATGTTAAGGTCGAAAATGATGTCTTCGGGTGGAAAACCCACCTCGTTTACCAGAATATCGTAGGAGCGCTTGCAGATTTCGATACGCCTGTCGTAGGTATCGGCTTGGCCGACCTCATCAAAGGCCATCACGATTACCGCAGCACCGTATCGCTTGATCAGTTTGGCATGGTGCACGAATTCGTCCTTTCCTTCCTTTAGGCTGATCGAGTTCACGACCGATTTACCCTGAACCACTTGTAGGCCCGCCTCGATAATATCCCACTTCGAGCTATCGATCATGATCGGTACCCGGGCAATATCGGGTTCGGCAATGACCAGGTTCAAGAATTTGACCATGGCCTCCTTTCCATCGATCAGGCCGTCATCCATATTGATATCGATAATCTGGGCTCCCCCTTCGACCTGTTCGCGGGCCACATCGAGGGCCTCCTCGAATTTTTCCTCCTTGATCAGGCGCAGGAATTTTCTAGAACCGGCCACATTGGTACGCTCCCCCACGTTGATGAAATTGGAATCGGGAGTTACCACAAGGGGCTCGAGACCCGAGAGGGTCAGAAACCGTTCCTGTCCTTTCGCCGGCGGTATGTTGGTATTATTTGTTGTCATTGTCAATACGGTAAATTACTATTGCGCTGTCGAAACCGTTCTGGGATCGTACTTTTCCACCAGTTGGGCTATGGCGGTGATATGCTCGGGCGTGGTACCGCAACAGCCCCCAACAATGTTCACCAGGCCCTTCTCCACATACTCTTTGATCTGCGCCGCCATTTGTTCGGGCGTCTCGTCGTATTCGCCGAAGGCGTTCGGGAGACCCGCGTTCGGGTGTGCCGAGACGGCATGACCGGTCTTTGACGCCAACACCTCCAAATGGGGGACCAACTGATTGGCCCCAAGGGCACAATTGAAACCTACCGAAAAAACAGGTATATGCGATATGGAAATCAAGAAAGCTTCGGCCGTTTGTCCCGAAAGGGTCCTGCCCGAGGCATCGGTAATCGTACCGCTGACCATGATCGGCGGGTCTATGTTTCGCTCTTCCTTCACTTCCTCAATGGCAAAAAGAGCGGCCTTGGCGTTCAGCGTATCGAAAATGGTCTCTACCATAAGGATATCCGACCCGCCGTCGAGCAAGGCCTCTACCTGCTGTTTGTAGGCGACCCTCAATTCTTCAAAGGAGATGGCTCGAAAACCTGGGTCGTTCACATCGGGAGACATACTTGCCGTTTTATTGGTAGGGCCGATACTTCCGACTACGAACCTCGGTTTTTCGGGCTCTTTTTCGGTAAACTCGGCAGCCACTTTTTTGGCGATTTTGGCCGATTCGTAGTTGAGCTCATAAACCAGGTCTTCCATATGGTAATCGGCCATGGCAATGGTCGTACCCGAAAAGGTATTGGTCTCTATAAGGTCGGCCCCGGCCTCGAGGTACTTTCGGTGCACCTCGGCAATCGCCTCGGGCTGGGTCAGCGACAACAAATCGTTGTTGCCCTGAAGGGGATGTGGCCAATCTTTGAACCGCTCTCCCCTGAAATCGGCCTCGGTAAACTTGTAGCGCTGTAACATGGTGCCCATGGCGCCATCCAAAACCAAAATCCTTTCCTTTAATATTTCGCGTATATCTTTCATCGGTATGCTCTATTCTCACTTATGGCCTAAAAGCCTTTCTATTTGCCACCCGCACGAGCCTGTTCTCGCTCGCGATGGCGCTGCGCTGTAACAAAAAATCAATATCAAGTAAGGGAATATATAAACGGACAAGAATTGCCGCTCTTTGTTATCTGCCCCAACAAAATTGGGATAGAATGTAGCACCTTCTTTATGAGAAAAGGGTTGCCAAGGCTTCAATGGGTCTAGTCCCTCCACCTTTCTTGATAACGATTACAGTGTATAAATGAACGGTTGCAAAGTAACGTCAAGGCTTTACCAAAAACAAGTAAACCCCGACTTTTTTTCCGTAGTACAAACCTTCCGAGGCCGTGGCTGTCGGAAGGTTATGGCACTACTATCAAAATTCGTATACGGCCGAGTATTAAGAGATGCTCTGTACGACCTCTTTCTTGGCTTCTTTTTTAGACCCATCGAATCCGGTCACCCCTCCGACCGTGGTATATTTCATCACATAACGCTTGTCGGGGTTGATGATCTGGTAGGCGTATTGGCACATGACGGCCGCCTCGTGAAAGCCGGACAGGATCAGTTTCAATTTTCCTTCATAGGTATTGACATCGCCAATGGCAAAGACACCGGGTATGTTGGTCTGGTAATCCTTTGCGTTGTTGACCTTAATGGCATTGCGTTCTATTTCAAGCCCCCAATCGCCTATCGGCCCCAATTTGGGCGAAAGTCCGAACAGCGGGATAAAGTGATCGACCTCAACATAGGTTTCGCCCTTTTCGGGATCGTTGTGCTTAACGACCACGGCCTCGAGATGCTCGTCGCCATACAGTTTTTTCACCTCGGCCTCGGTGTACAGCTTGATCTTGCCCAATTTGGCCAACTCCCGTGCCTTTTCAACGGAATCGAGGGCCCCTCTGAATTCCTTTCTACGGTGGACCAAGGAAACTTCGGAGGCTACATCGGTCAAGAAAATCGCCCAGTCAAGGGCCGAGTCGCCACCTCCTGCGATGACCACCTTCTTGTTGCGATACACCTCGGGATCTTTGACCATGTAGGCCACTCCCTTGTCTTCAAAATCGACTATGTTGGAAATAGGTGGTTTTCTAGGTTCAAAGGAACCCAATCCTCCCGCGATAACCACAACGGGTGCGTGGTGTTCGGTGCCCTTATTGGTGGTCACTACAAAGGAACCGTCATCGAGCTTGTCCAAGGTCTCCGCCCTTTCCCCCAGGGTAAAACCGGGTTCGAAAGGTTTAATTTGTTCCATAAGGTTGTCTACCAAGGTACCCGCCAAAATTTCCGGAAAGGCCGGAATATCGTAGATCGGCTTCTTGGGATAGATTTCCGAACACTGCCCACCGGGCTGTGGCAAGGCATCTATCAAATGGCACTTCAGCTTTAGCAAGCCCGCTTCGAACACTGTAAACAAGCCTGTCGGACCCGCACCAATTATTAAAACATCTGTTTTTATCATATCGCTTAACTTAACTCTAATTCATGATTTTTGACAAGCTCCATAATGCGGGCCCTGTGCCCCACTACTTCCCCGATGATTATAATCGCCGGATTCGCCAATTCCTTTTGAGCGGCCACCTCCTCGATCGATTCCACGGTACCCACTCCTATTTTTTCGTCCTTTCTAGTACCGTTCTGGATAATGGCGACAGGGGTTTTCGATTTTCCCTCGGCCTTAAAGAGCGCCACTATTTGGCTTAGTTTGGACATTCCCATTAAAATGACCACCGTAGCCTTACTTTTGGCTGCCAAGGCCACATCATCGGACAGTCTATGCTCTTTGGTCGTACCCGTAATTACCCAAAAGCTCTCCGTTGCCCCCCTTTTGGTGACGGGTATGTGCTGCGAGGCAGGAACCGATAGGCACGACGAGACACCTGGCACCATTCCGATCTCGATACCGAATTGGGCCGCATATTCCATCTCTTCGGCCCCTCGGCCAAAGACAAAGGGATCCCCTCCCTTTAAGCGTACCACATGATTGCCGGAAGTTGCCCTGTCGACAATGAGCTGATTGATCTGTTCCTGTTGATAGGCATAACAGCCCTTTCGCTTCCCTACAAAAATCTGTTCCGCATTGGGTGCATATTGCAACAGTTCCGTATCGACCAAGGCGTCGTACAGAACCACATCGGCCGATTCGAGGGCCTTGATTCCCTTGAGGGTAATCAACTCCACATCGCCCGGACCGGCACCGATCACCGTCAACCGTCCACGGTTGGCAGCTGTACCGGTCTCGAACCTAAAATCGTTATATTTCCTTTTTTGGTCTTCCATTCTCGGTTACGCCTCGGCCAATTCTTGTTTTCTATACGCCTCCACGGTCTGTAAAAAGTGCCGTGCATCCTCCAAATAGCTTTTAGCAAAAGCTTCGGTGGGCTCGTTCTTATTCAGTTGCAGCGCAAGCTCCTCAAATCCGCGGCCCAGGTCTATTCGGCCCGACGCGACAAATTTGGCGTCAAAGTCCTTGATGATGCCCGCATGGGTATTTACCTTGGCCTTTTCGGCGGTCAATAGCGCCTTGGCCGAATTTACCATCGAAGTATACGAATAGTAGATACTGGCCGCCCATTTTCCGGCTTCCAAGGCTTCTTTGGCATTCTGTATTTTTTCCTCGCTCTCAAAAAGCAGGGTAGCGATCAAGTCGATGACCACACCGGCACACTCACCGATACCGATGGCCTTCTCGTAACGCTCGCTATTGCCCCAGTCAATAAAATCTTCGGGACTCAGGTTACTTACATCGGAAAGGGGGGTCAAAAAGTCATAGAAATACATTTGTCCCTTTTCTTGGTAGTAATCGGCATACGATTTACCCTTTCCGTTGGCCTCATAATCGTCGAGGATCAAACGAAGGGCCTGGGGACCGCGTTTACTGGGTATTTTCACCACCTTATCGGCAAAACGCCCGTTTCCGTTACCGTCGTTGCTTCCGCCCAACAGTACCTGCAGGGCCGGGGCCACCAACTTGTCCTTGGTTCTAACGCTCATTCCCTGAAAACCGATATGGGCCATATTGTGTTGGCCACAGGCGTTCATGCACCCACTGATCTTTATGGTCACATCATCATTGGCGATATAGTGCGGATATTCGGTTCTGATAACCCGCTCCAATTCTTCGGCAATTCCCGTACTGCTCGCAATACCCAAATTACAGGTATCGGTACCTGGGCATGCCGTAATATCCAATGCCTTGTTATAGCCTGCTTCGGTAAAGCCCAAGTTGGAAAGTTCTTGGTAAAAGAAAGGCAGCAACCCTTCCCTAACGTAGGGGATTAAAATATTTTGGCGCAACGACAGACGAATTTCGCCCGCGGCGTACTCGCTTACCAAATCGGCCAATTTCCTGGCTTTGTCGGTATACCAATCGCCCAGGAGCACCTTGATTCCTATGGCCACAAAGCCTTGCTGCTTTTGCGGGACAAGGTTGGTCGATTTCCATGCCTCGAAAGCATTTTTATCCGCTATCTCAACTTGGGGCACTTCCACTTGGGCCACCTCAACCTTGGGATAGGCTTCCGCATCGATAGGATACGACTGGTAAGGAACGGCTTTTTGTTCCTCGGCCAACAAGGCCTTGAATCCGTCAAGGCCGATATCCTTTATCAAGAACTTCATACGTGCCTTGGCCCTACTCTTTCGTTCGCCGTATCTGTCGAAGACGCGAACGACCCCATCCATCAATGGAATGATCTTATCGCTCTCCAAAAAATCAAAAAGCACATCGGCATGCCGCGGTTGTGAACCCAGTCCACCGCCCAACATTACCTTAAAGCCCCTTACCCCATCCTTAAGTTTGGCGATAAAGCCCAGGTCGTGCATATAGGAAAGTCCGGTATCGGCGTCGCTCGCCGAAAAGGACACCTTGAACTTACGTCCCATCTCTTGACTGATCGGGTTACGCAAAAAATACTGAAAAAGGGCATGGGCATAGGGCGAAACATCAAAAGGCTCGTCTACATCGATGCCGGCGGTTTCACTGGCGGTTACGTTCCGTACGGTATTACCACAGGCTTCGCGCAACGTTACGTCGTCCTTTTCAAGTTCGGCCCAAAGCTCGGGAGTCCGGTTCAGGTCGACATAATGGATCTGGATGTCCTGCCGGGTGGTTATGTGCAAACGGCCGGTCGAATACTCGTCGGAAACGTCACAGATACGCTTCAACTGCTTTGAAGTTACCTTTCCGTAGGGCAGTTTGATACGGATCATCTGCACCCCTTGTTGACGCTGGCCATACACTCCCCTGGCCAAACGAAGGCTTCGGAATTTTTCCTCGTCGACCTTTCCTTCTTGAAAAAGCCTGATTTTCCTTTCCAGCTCGAGGATGTCCTTTTCAACAACGGGATTCTCTATTTCGGTTCTAAAACTCTGCATGTTTCTTCTTGTTTTCAAACTCCGGACAACTACCTCCGAGTATTTTATTATATTTTTCCTATAGATTTAATAGATAATAAGACAACGCTAAGTGCGGTTCCTTTTTTCCTAGTCTTCCTTTAGCTGATGAACCCTGCGCCGACCGTATTGTTGGTTTGGGTATCGATCAAGATAAACGAACCGTTGGTGCGGTGGTCTTTGAACTTATCGTAAAAGATAGGCTTGTTCAACTTAAAGCTCACCTGGGCGATATCGTTCATGCCCAGACCGTCGACCTCAGTTTCGATACCCGAATAATCGGGGTTGATCTTATGGTGTATGTTATCGACCTTGGCCAACACCTTGTTCACGCCGTGCTGTACGACGTATTTTTTTCCGGGTGTCATTTTATCGGAGTCCATCCACGATACGGTCGCGGTAAACTGCTTGTCGATTGTCGGCAGATCCCCTGCCTTGACCAACATATCGCCCCTACTCAGGTTGATCTCGTCTTCTAGGGTAATGGTTACCGACGAACGCCGTGCGGCGGTTTGATATTTTTTATCGTAAAAATAGATTTCCTTGATCCTTGAGCGGGTCTGTGACGGAAGTGCCACCACCTCGTCGCCCACACTTAGCTCCCCGCCATAGACTTTTCCGGCGAAACCACGGAAATCGTGATGCTCCTCGGTTTTAGGTCGGATGACGTACTGAACCGGAAACCGCGGGGTTCCCACATTGTAAACATCCTTTCGATCCAAGGCCTCGAAGTGCTCCAACAGGGCCGGACCTGTATACCAAGGGGTTTTATCGGACTTGTTCACCACATTATCGCCCTTAAGCGCACTTACGGGAATAAAGGTGATTTTCTGGTCTTGGTAATCGCGTTTGGCCATGAGTTGTTCAAAATCGGCCTTGATCTTGTTATAGGTCTCTTCGGAGTAATCGACCAAATCCATTTTATTGATCGCCACGACCACGTCTTTGATCCGCAACAGGTTGTTGATAAAAAAATGCCTGTTGGTCTGTTCGATCACCCCTTTTCGGGCATCGATCAAAATGATGGCCGCCTGGGAGGTAGACGCCCCGGTAACCATGTTACGCGTGTATTCTACGTGGCCAGGGGTATCGGCGATGATGTAACTTTTCTTGTCGGTTGAAAAATAGATATGAGCCACATCTATGGTGATGCCCTGCTCGCGTTCGGCCACTAGGCCGTCGGTTGCCAATGAAAAGTCGAGGTAGTCGTATCCCTTGCTTTTACTGGTCTTTTCTATGGCCTCCAACTTATCGCTGGTCAACGATTTGGTATCGTACAGAATTCTACCGATCAAGGTACTTTTTCCGTCGTCTACACTTCCTGCGGTTGCAATTTTTAGTACTTCCATTTTATGCTGTAAGTTCGTTCTTCGTCGATATGCGACGCTTCTTAAAAGTATCCCTGTTGTTTTCTTTTCTCCATGGCGGCCTCGGAGCGTTTATCGTCGATACGCGCACCTCGTTCCGATATGGTCGAGTCTTTGATCTCTTCGACTACCGATTCGATATCGGTAGCGTTGGAGAAGACTGCCGCCGTACAGCTCATATCGCCAACGGTCCTGAACCTGACCATGCGCTCCAACACCTCTTCGTCCTCTTCCTGGTATACATACTCGGAGTGCGACCAGATCAGGCCGTCCCTCAAGAATACCTTTCGTTTGTGGGCAAAGTAAATAGAGGGAATCTCAATTTGTTCTTCCTTGATATAGGACCAAACATCGAGCTCCGTCCAGTTGGAGATCGGAAACACCCGGACGTTCTGGCCCAGTTCGATCTGCCCGTTCAACATATCGAACAGTTCGGGGCGCTGGTTGCGCTCGTCCCACTGGCCAAAATCGTCACGTACCGAAAAAATACGTTCTTTGGCGCGGGCCTTTTCCTCGTCGCGTCGGGCTCCACCGATACAGGCATCGAACTTGAACTCCTCGATCGCATCCAACAAGGTGGTTGTCTGCAAGGAGTTTCTACTGCTATACCTACCGGTCTCTTCCTTTACCTTGCCCTGGTCGATGGAGTCCTGAACCTTTCTTACGATAAGCTCAAGCCCCAGATCCTTCACCAGCTTATCCCTAAACTCAATGGTTTCGGGAAAGTTGTGCCCCGTATCGATATGCATCAGGGGGAAGGGTATCTTCGCCGGCCAAAAGGCCTTTTGCGCCAACCGCACCAAGGTTATGGAATCTTTTCCTCCGGAAAACAATAATACCGGACGCTCGAATTGGGCGGCCACCTCCCGTAAAATATAGATGGCCTCGTTTTCAAGGGCGTTAATATGCGATGTATCTGTCATATAATTTAAATTCCGCAGTGCATGGGCATCTGCCTATTTACATTGTCTTTTTATTGGGTATGTAAGCCGCATTCGCGGTTTTCCAACACTTTGGTCGGATCAAAATATTTGTGTTCGTTGGGCAAATCGTGTTCGGCCAGATAGGCGTCCAATTCGGCATCGCCCCAATGGTAGAAGGGGCTCACTTTAAGCACCCCGTCCTTGCCCAGACTCAGCACGTTCAACGAATCGCGCAAAGCGGTCTGCCCCTTTCTAAGGTTGGTAAACCACACGTCGGGCTTATGCACGGCCATCGCCCTTCTAAAAGGCTCCAATTTTACCTGCTCGGTAAACTCGGCATGCCTGGGATCGTCAACTTGCGGAATACCCATTACCACGTCGCGGTGCGCACTGGTCTGACGGGGCACGTATAGATCGATGTTCAGCTTTAGCCGTTGGATCAGGTCTTCGGCGTGCTTGTAGGTATTGGGGGTATTGTAACCCGTATCGCACCAAATGACGGGAATATCGCCTTTTACCTGCGATACCGCATGGAGAATATTTACCTCGTAAGGCCTAAAATTGGTGGTAAGCACAGGTCTTTCGGCATTGTCGATAGCCCAAGTGATTATCTCGGAAGGTTGCGCTCCCTCGAATTTTTTATTTAGTTGCTGTATTGTCTCTTCTGAAAAAGCCATATTTAACGAATTTATTTGCCCCAGCCGATCTTGTTCCAAACCCGTTCGTGAACGAAATAAAGGAACATTTTGGTTACGAAATCTATCGAGGCAATAGAGGCGGCTATGGCAACCTCACCGGTTAGTATATAGGAAATAAGGAGGGTATCCAAAGTGCCGATTACCCGCCAGCTTACCGCTTTGGCCACACTTCGGATGGGCCTTTCCGACTTTTTGTCCTCCGAAAACTTTTTCTTGGAAGCCTTTTTATCTAATATCAATTGATCTACAATCATGGTTTTTTCTAAAATCTATTACCCTATTAATTTAATAGAGTAAGCAAAAATAGAATTTTTTTTCAAACCAAGACGTAGCAAACCCAAAGAATTTACAATTACCCTATAGATTTAGTAGATTAATAACAAAACAGGGGAATGTTTACAGATTTATCACGTACACAGCCCTATGGCCCCACCCTTGGGAGCGATCGGGCCCGCATGTAATGGTATGGCACCATTGACCGGCAGGCATGACGGCATACAGGCCGGTCTTGGTGCGAAAATTACATCGGGTTATGGGGATGTTTCATAGCAAACCAATGGCGAAACCCCCGGTCGAAGTCGACCATTTTCAATCCAGAATACATGTCAGCAGGACCGCTATCATGCGCCAGCGGGTGACTTTTCGGAGGCTTGAATGTCCTTGGCCACTGCCTGAACCTCGTCCATTACCCGTAATAGGTTGCCCCCCCATAGTTTGGCAATTTCTTCCTCGGTATACCCCCTCTTCACCAATTCCTTGGTAACATTCAAGGTTTCGGAAGCATCTTGCCATCCGGTAATACCTCCGCCCCCATCGAAGTCGGAGCTGATACCAACATGGTCTATGCCAATTTTTTCGACCATGTAATCAATATGGTCTACAAAATCGGCAACGGTAACGCCTGTAGGGGCATCGGCTCTCCCGTTGGCGATCGAATCGGCCAAACTTCTAACCTTGCGATAGTTCTTAAAAAAGTCCTTTCGCTTGTCGTCGGGAAGACTGCGCAATTCGGAACGCTCGTACCACGTAATTCCCAGGCTATCGGCCACCTCTTTTTGTATGGTCGATAGATACTCTGACCGTATCTTGTCTTTTTCGGTATTGACATACGAACTAAAGGCCACGGTCTGGACAACGCCCCCGTTTTCCTTCATCCACTGCAACTGTTCGTCATCGAGGTTTCGGCTGTGGTCGCAGAGCGCCCTGGCCGAGGAATGGGAAGCGATGATAGGGGCTTTTGAAAGTTCTATCATTTGCCGCATCGATTCCTTGCCCGGATGGGACACGTCGATCATGATACCTACGCGGTTCATTTCGGCCACTGCCTCCCTGCCCAGTTCGCTAAGACCGTTATGGAGCCACACATCGTCTTTCTCCCCGGTATTGGAATCGCAAAACTGGCTATGCCCGTTGTGCGAAAGCGATATGTACCGGGCGCCCATATCGTAGTACCTTTGGATTTCACTTAAATCCTCACCAATGGGATAAGCGTTCTCCACCCCTATCATGGCCACCTTTCTTCCACTGGCCGCAATTTCCCTAACCTCATCCGAACTCGTGGCCAAACCGATACGGTCCGGGGCAAACTCCTCGCACAGCCTATGTATAGCCTCAAACTTGGCCATTGCATTCTTACGGGCTTTCGCATAACCTTCTTCACTCAGGGTATCCTGCCCGGTGTACACGATAAACCATACGACGTCGAGCCCCCCTTCTTCCATTTTCGGCAAGTTTACCTGTGTGCCAAGCCGTTGCGTATAGTTAACACTATCGGTAAAATTGTCGACATTGATATCGCAATGGGTATCTATTGTCAATACCTTATCGTGAATTTGTCGGGCCAATTCGTCGGGATCGGCCTCGGGTTTTTGTTTGGGAGATTCAGCGCAGCCCGCCAAAAACATCAATGCCAAGAATGCGGTAAGTTGTTTCATAATTTCAGGGTTTCTATATAATTCTTATTTCGTTCTTACCTATTAAAGTTAATGCTTATTTATTGGTAATCGGATGGGGTACGTCCCACCATAGGTTGGTGCCCAAGTTATCGGGACCTTGAAGGCTCACCGCCGCATTGTAATTTTCGGTATTGTTCGTCGGGTAATCGTTGTCGTAGCCCTGCCTTACCGGCACTGCATCGCCGTTCAGGGGCTGGGTTGCCGGTTCAAGTTCGGGGTAGCCTAGACGTCTCCATTCGCTCCAAGATTCCCATCCCTGTAAATAAAGTGCCTTCCATTTTTCTTCCGCAATCTGCTGCATGGCGGTCATGGGGTCAAGACTCAAGGGGTTATCGGCAAGATACCCATCGACATTATCCGCCCCCCACAATTCGAAGGAGGCCTCTATCCCCTTTTCGTAATAGTCGCTCGCACTCCCCGAAATCCATCCCAGTTCAACAGCCTCGGCCAAAGAGAATGCCACTTGCGAGTAGGTAAAGATATGGCCTGGCGACGAACCGTTGTAGATCACATCACTCGCTATAAAGGACACGTCTGCCGCCAACCACTCCGAGTTCGGCAAACCGTAGGGCATCCCTACATATTCAGGGGCTTCCAAAGAGACCGAAGACCTTGTATATTCGGCGTAGACCGAAATACGCGGATCGTTGTCGGCCAACAGGCGATCGATCATCACATCGCTAACGGCATAATCTTCACGTGTCTGGAACCTATCTTGCCACGGATTATCGTTATTGTCATCGCTTAAAAAGGGGTAATATATTGTTTCTTCCGATGACGCTATTGCCCCGGGCATCGCCTCTATGAACTTTGTCGCCGCATACCCGTTAGGCTCGGGATACACGTTCGACAACCTAAGGGCCATGATCATTTTTAGGGTGTTCGCAAATTTTTTCCAGCGCTCCATGTCACCGTCAAAGATAATGTCGCCCGTTGGGCCATTTCCGCCATCTATCAGGGCCAGGGCCTCATCCAAATCATTGAAGAGTCCGTCGTAGATGGCCTCTTGGGTATCAAATACGGGATAGGTATTTTCAACCCCCGAAAGGGCCTCGGTATACGGCATCATACCCCAACGATCCGTAATCTGTTGGTAAAAATAGGCCATGAGGATCTTAGCTACCGCTATTTGATTGGCATTTGAACCGTAGACGGTTTGAAGGGAAGCCGTGGCCTCATCCGAGTTTACATCGACGATGGCCATTAAGTTTACCAAGGGATTCTGGTAAAGGTAATCCGAATCAAAACTCAAGGTACCGTACCTAGAGCCATCGGTATAGGTAATTTGCGAAATCTGTTGGGTATACAAAAGGCCCATATAATCGGTAACCGCATCGCCAACATAGCGTTGCGCATAGGTTAAGAGTCCACTACTTACCACCTTCGATGTTGCATCGGGGTCTACGTTGGTTTCCCCAAAATCCACAGTATCACAAGCGGAAAGGAACAACACCCCTACTGTAAAAGAAATTTTGCCAATATATTTTTTCATGATATCCCTTTTCATTTTTAATTCGTGTTAAAAAGATAGTTTTACACCAAGTCCATACGTTCTTTGATTGGGGTCCTGTGCCGCCTCGGTCCACCTAATATCGTCGTCGGTACTGTTGTACGATTCAATTTCGGAAGGGTCTATTCCGTCGATATTGGAATAAATCAACCAAAGATTATTGGCATAGAGGTTGATGGATACCGCGTCCAAGAATGTTTTCTCTATCAACTTTTGGGGCAGGCGGTACCCAAGCGACAATTGACGCAGTTTTACATAACTCGCATCGTAGATCCACTCACCGGCCTTCCGGTTCTTTATCTTAAAATAACTGTAGGCACTGGTATAGTAAGACACCGGGCTCCCGGTCTCGCTATCGACCCCCTCTACCAGTACCCCGCCCGAACCCGGACTCGCATTTTGGGCCAAGACTTGGTTGACCTCATTGCCTTGGCTGTCCAAAACGGGGTCTCGCAAGGGATTTCCGAGCTCGTTGTCGCCCACGGTAAAATCGCCAATACCGGAGTAGGCCAAGAGTTGTGGGGTTACCGCATAGAATTCCCCACCACCTTGGAAGTCTATTGAGAAACTCATGTCAAAATTCTTATAGCGGAAAAAATTGACCAACCCACCGTTGAAGTCGGCCTGAATATTGCCCACCTTAACATAGTTGTCGGTGTAAACCGGCAGTCCGTTACTATTGATCAAGGGCGCCCCCTCTTCGTTGGTCACCAAATCGTAGCCGTAGATATTGCCCCAGTCGTCGTTGGCATCGTGCACCAGACTGGCGGTACGACCGGTGGCTACCTGAACGGAAGATACCAAATCGTTGATCTTGACGACTTTTTTGTCAAAGTTTGAAATATTGAAGTTGACATCCCATGAGAAATCGTCGGTACGGAAGGGAGAAACGTTCAGGGCCAGTTCCCACCCCTTGGTCTCTATCACGGATCCATTCCCCACGGTTTCGGCATATCCGGTTGTGCCCGTTAAGGTCAGGGCCGTCGGCAGATCCTTGTCGTCTCTTTGAAAATAGGTGAAGTCCAAACCAAATCGGTTTTGGAAAAATTTAAGTTCGGCACCTATTTCCTTCTCCTCCCTTACCCCGCCCCGTAAAAATGGGTTGGCCAAGGTTTCGGGAACACTGAGCGTTACATTTGAGCCATAGGGATTGGATACGGTATACGAGTCTTGCAACTGATAAACGTCGGGGAAGCTCGGAGCCTGGGCGATACCCGCCCTAATTTTACCAAAGCTTAAAAAACCAACCCCCTTCATCAACTCGCTAAAAATAAAACTACCCGTTAGCCCATAGGTATTTAGGGTGTTATCGTCGGGCGTGGCCGTAGACCCCCAGTCCCTCCTAAAAGAGCCGTCTATATAGGCCATATTCTTAAATCCGACGGATAGTGTGGCGAACAGGGAGTTAAGCTTTTCGTGGCTACTATCGCGTTCGTAGTTGGGGGTATCCACCGAAGTATCTATACTATAATAACCCGGGATCTGAAGTCCCCCGACCGATTCGTTTTTAAGCCACTTGTACTTTCTTTGGTTAACCTGCCCCCCAACACTCGAAACCAGGTCAAAGTCACCAAAGGAGTCGTTGTAACTCAGCTGGGTATAGGCCTCGGTAAAGCTATTCTGCTCGGTCTGTTCCTTGAACCAGGGCAATGAGAGACCGCCCCATCCGGTTCGATCGTCGAAATTGGTCAGGTCGAAGGTCCTTCTTATATCTACCAAGGCCTTTACCTTATCGCTAAAATCGTACGATAAGCCAATGCTGCCGTATACGGCATTTCGGGTTTCGTTGTTGATGTTTTCGTAAACCTCGAAATAGGGCGAGTCCCAATAAAGCGGGGTCGGGTTATCGTAAGACCTCATGTTCCAGGAGACAATCTGACCGTTACGCTCGTAATTTTTGAGGCGGTCCATATCCAACTGCCGCTGCCACCATTCGTTGAAATTACCGGCATACCCCCGTTGTTGCGGGTTGTTGAAGGTATAGCGGTATTGGTAGTTGAAGGTCCCCATAAACTTCAGTTTTTCGGTAAGGTTGTAATCGCCCTTCATCGAAATCGTCGTCTGCCTGCGCTCGTTATTGGGAATGATGAGGGTAGAATTAATATGATTGATGGTGGTTTTGATGCTGTAGTCCTCCCCGCCCTTTAAGAAACCCAAGGTTACGTTGGACGTTACCCCGGTATTGAAAAAATCGCGCACGCTGTTGGGACTGGGCGACCAAGGCCTGAGCTTCCCGTATTCGGGATCGCCTTCGATCCAGCTGTCCCAATGGCGTACCAAGGTACCGTCAAGTCTAGGGCCCCACGATTCGTCCGCCGAGTAATTCGGGATGTATTGACCATTGAGCACCGAAAATTCCTGGGTATACCCACCACCGTATTCGTCTTGATATTCGGGCAAGAGGTAAAGTTGGGAAATGGAAGAAGCAATATCGACCGTAATCTTGGACTCCCCGGGCTTGGCGCTCTTGGTCGTTATGATGACCGCACCGTTTCGGGCCTCCGGGCCATAAAGAGCGGTTCCGGCTATTCCCTTCAATACCGATATATCGGCCACATCCTCCATATTGATGCCTACGGGCGAGGTCAACTTGACACCATCGACAATATACAGCGCCCCCACTTCGCCCCGAAGCCTAATGTTGGATGCCTCAAAGGTAGAACTCGGCGAACCCACCAATTGCACCCCGGCGATTTTACCGGCCAAACCTTGACTAATATCGGTTTCCTTGGCCATTACGATATTTCCACCATCGATACTTTGCTGGGCATATCCCAGGCTTTTTTTCTCCCTTTTGATTCCCAGGGCCGTGACCACCACCTCTTCCAGTGCCTGCGAATCCTCTTCCATCATCACCTCCACTACAGATTGGCCTTCGATTAAAACCGTATGGTCTTTAAGACCTAGATAAGTAAAAATCAATGTTTGTCCCTCATCGGCCGCAATGGTATATTTTCCGTCGAAATCGGTCTGTGTACCACGGGTCGTGCCCTGAACGAGAATATTTACCCCGGGCAACGGGAGGCCGTTTTGATCGATTACCGTTCCTGAAATAACCCCTTCCTGCCCCCATGCAACATTGAACATGAACAGCAATAGCAAAACTGTTGTTTGTTTGTACTTATTGATCATTTTCTAATAGTTTGAGTGATTTTCGCTTTTTCATTCAAATATTCACAACGAATTAACTGATTTTAAGATTTTTTTTAAACTAAAATCTGAATATTATTGAATTATTATCAAATGAATAAAACGGCAGGGTATTTTTTCCCAACCCAAAATTTTTACTGCACTTTTATTTCAATATTGATTCCCGAAAAAAGACGTAAAGCGTAAGATGGAAGTAATGCCACGAGAAAAAATCCTTCGTTGACCGGTGGACTCCCACAGCCGAAGCGCCTAAGGGAGGCAAGCAGGGCATAGTTGCCCGCAGCGCCCCAAAACAATGGAATAAGAAGAGGGGTGGCGCTAGGTTTGCCTATTGGCCAAAGGCCATTCCAAGCAATAAAGGCCATGGCCTATTGGGTTGTTTTGCCTACCTACCGGCAGGGGGGGGGTACGTTCCTTAAGCCGTACGCCTATCCCGGCACAAGGAAAGATATTCGATAAAATCGAGGGGAGGGTCAAATCAGCAGGTCGGCCAAGGTATTGTTGCGGTACACCTCCAGGTTGGCATCCCGAACCTTGAGCATCAGTTTGTTGACCGAACAGGTACTCTCATCGGGGCAGTCGGTACATTTTTCGTAGAAATTCAAACTTACACAGGGCACCATGGCGATCGGCCCCTCAAGAATGCGCATCACATCGGTCATCAAGATATCCTTGGGGTCCTTTATAAGGTAATACCCCCCGCCCTTTCCTTTTTTAGAGCCCAAGAAACCACTTTTGCGCAACGACAGGAGTATGCTCTCCAAGAACTTTTGGGAGATGTTCTCACATTTGGCGATCTCGGAAATCTGTACCGGGGCCTTCTCCTTTTGCGATGCCAGGTAGGTCAGCGCCTTTAGTCCGTATTTGGTCTTTTTAGAGAGCATGGGGTAAATATAGGAAAAATTGAGACGAGTAAACAGTGGCCCTGCCCGACTAAAAACCACAAAACCCTTTCGATATCGACCAAAGAAACAAAAGCTTCCACCCCGATAGTGCGACACCTTTTTATTTTCAATTCACCCCCCCAATAACCGCAGTTCGGCAATAGCTTCTTTTGAAAAGCATGGCATTACCCAACCTTTACCCCTGTAAACAAAACAAATACCAGCGAATTCCGTCTTCCATTCTAAAGCCGTTAGAAAAGAGAGACCGCTGGACGACGAAAGACCGAACGTATTGACAAACATCACCAAGAAGCTAAGCGAGACCAGAGGCAATATCGACGAGAAAGACCTTGAGCAATTGTATCAACCATGTTACAAAGAACCTTATAAACGAATCGCTGTAACCTTTTGCCGTTGGCAAAGAGATCGAGGATTAAGTTTCCTGTAAAAGAAAACCCATTAAAACAAAAAAAGCTTCCTTCGGGAAGCTTTTTTTGTTTTCCCTCCAACCTTACAGTTCTGCCTTTGAAAAGGTCAAAAACCACCTCGATCATTACGCCCGTCCCTGTACCGTTTTAGGTCGACAATGGGCCAGAACGAAGGCGAAAAACACTTAAAAAAAACGGTACACAACGTTGATAGTTAACCATTTGTTGCAGCCATTTGATCATTTGCCTTTTGAGGCAACCTGCCATTCGAATAGATTTGGGTCAAAGAATAATTCGAAAACCTAAACCCATTACCATGTCACTAAAACAGAACTATCTTTTGGCCCTTATTTGCTTAGTGGCCACTGGTTCATTTGCCAGGGACATCTACGTTGCCAAGAACGGGGATGACAACAACCCCGGTACGTTGGAGCTACCCTATTTGACCATTGCGAAAGCGGCCAGTGTAGCGGTCGCCGGTGATGTCGTCTTTATTAGGGAAGGCACTTATGAAGAAACTTTGGCCCCTTTGAATTCCGGGAGTCCGGGCCAGCCCATCGTTTTCCAGTCGTATCCCGGTGAAAAAGTGGTCATCTCGGCCATGGAAGCCCTATCGGGTTGGACCCACGATGGCGGTTCCATATACAAGACGACCGTGCCCTTTCCCTCTTTGGGACAGGAAAACTTTGTAATGCACGACGAAACGGCCTTGGATCTCGCCAGATGGCCCAACAAAACGGACGCCGATCCCTTTGCCCTTGGAACCTTGAGAAATACGGGGGGCAGCAATGGCGATGTTGTCAACGGCGCCTATTTGACGGAAGCATCGATTCCCGGAATTGACTGGAGCGGCGGGGCGGTCTGGTTTTACGGCGACAAGCCCGGCAGCGGTTGGTTGGCCTGGAAAAGGACCATAACCGGTAGTTCTTCCGGCAGGGTAAACTTCGACCTGACCACCACTGCCAATGAAACATGGGTCAGAACATTTCACGCCCCGGCAGATCTAGGCGACTTTTATCTAGAAGGGGCAAAGGAGGCCCTAGACTACCAAAACGAGTGGTACTACGAAGAGTCGACCCAGACGCTTTACGTACAGCTGCCCAACGGCAAGGCCCCGGAAGATGGCCAGGTAAAAATGAGACGTCGTTTGGAAACGATCAACCTTAAGGACAAACAGTACATTGAAATACGCAATCTTGCGGTTTTTGGAGGAAGCATCAATATGGAGGACAGCTCAACGTGGTGGGGCACCAACCCGAACAGCCTAACAACCCACAACGTACTTTACGGGGTAACTTCCCTATATGGAAACCATACCCAAGGGATTACCGATAGCTCGCGAACCAACAAGGCCAATATACATGTACAGGGATCGAACAACAGGATCGAAAAATGCGAGATCGCCTTCAACGCCGGTGCCGGCCTGGTCGTAAGGGGCAACGACCACCAAATCATCGACAACTACATCCACGATTGCAATTTCCTGGGTTTTTACGACGCCCCCCTTGTCGTAAGGGGCATTAACCATACCCTGGTCAAGAACAATACCGTCTTCAGGGGAGGTAGGGACGCCATTCAATACAACGGTTCCGACAATGAGTTTTCCTATAACGACGTTTCCCAAAGCAACCTTATAGCCGACGATTGCGCCCTTTTCTATACGGTAGGTCCGCAGTACACCACCGAAATCCACCACAATTGGTTCCACGATACCGCTTCTGGAGGAAGCAAATATAAAGCCGCAGGAATCTATTTGGACAACAATGCCGCGGGATTTGTGGTGCACCACAACGTCGTTTCGAATACCGAATGGACGAGCGTACAGATCAACTGGAACGGCACCGATATCGATATTTTCAACAACACTTTATGGAACGGTTCCGAGGTTATGGGGGCATGGCACAAAGAAGGAACCTCGTTCTCGAACGTTCGGGTCTGGAACAACCTCGGAAGCGATCCGAATTGGGAACCTCAATCCGACAAACAGCATAATTTAGTGGTTACCGCAGATGTTTTTGTCGGTGCCGACAATGGCGATTTCAAACTAAAACCGGGTACTTCCCCTATCGACCAAGGGCGGGAAATACCCGGAATCACAGATGGGTTTAGTGGCGACAAACCCGATATCGGTGCCTACGAACATGGTGGCGATTCTTGGGATACCGGCATTACCTGGGAGCCCAAATTCGGACCTACGAGCCTAGGTTGCTACGGACTTCCGGGAGAAAACTGTATCGCATTCGATCCCAATGACACCGATGCCGACGGGGTCGGCAACGCGGACGACCAATGCCCCAATACACCCCTAGGGGCCACGGTGAATACCAAAGGATGTCAAATATTCAGCCTGCCCGCAGACAATTTCAGGGTAAAAGGAACAGATGAATCGTGCAGTACCAACGATGACGGTATCATCTCCATTACATCCGCAGCGCCATCCCTTCAGTTTAAGGGAAGAATCATGGAGACCGGGGCAGAAAAGGACTTTACCTCCGGAACTTCCTTCACCGGTTTGGCCGCCGGAAATTACACCCTTTGCATCAGCACTGCGGCCGATGCCGACTTTGAACAATGCTATGAGGTATCGATAAAGGAACCTGAAGGACTAACCGTCTCATCGACAATCGACAACACCAAAAAACAAGTGACCCTAAACTTGGACGGCAGTACCCATTACAATATAAACCTCAACGGAAAGACCACGACCACCGATTCAAGCCAGATTACCTTAGATCTCTCCGAAGGACCGAACGAGCTTTCGGTGTACACCGATAAAAATTGCCAAGGAAGGTTCGAAAAAACGATCGATGTATCGGACCACATTACCGTTTTCCCCAATGAGGTAGAAAACCAGTTGACCATAGCCTTCCCAAGACCTATCCAATCTATGGTCTCCCTTTGGTTAATTTCCTCCACCGGAAAGGTAGTCGTAAACAAGACCGAAACCATAAACGACAAAACGCTTGCACTCGATGTCGGACACCTAAGTTCTGGAATGTATTTTCTTAAGATAAGTTCGGACAACATCAACTCACAAGCCAAAATCATCAAGCAATGACCGCCAATAGCCTTGCAAAACCCTGCTTTCTTATCTTGAGCGCCCTATTATTGGGCTGTAGTAATGGGGATAGCGATGGAGAGCCCCTCCCGGGGGAAGCCCCCGCACCGAAAAGTTCGGTGTTGCTCTTTCCGAAAAAGGACGAAGCCTGTTACCAAGGAGACGTCATCTCCCCTACCCAAACCCGGGTTAGGTTTGAATGGGAGCCCTCTGCCCATACCGACAATTACATATTGGTCTTAAAAAACCTGGCAACCGATGAGGTAAGCGAACACCAAACCTCGGACACTTCGATTGCCTTGACCATTTTAAGGAATACCCCCTATTCTTGGAGCGTAATTTCAAACTCGAACCAAAGCCCTACCAAGGCCAGCAGCGAAACCTGGAAGTTTTACAGTTCGGGTGAAGGTGAGGATAACTACGCCCCCTTTCCGGCCGATATAACCGCCCCCTCCATGGGCTCCAGCGTACCTTCCCCTGTAACCTTAAGTTGGAAGGGGAGCGATGTCGATGACGATATTGCTTCGTACGACCTGTATCTCGACACCAACAATCCCCCGAGCCAGTTTCTCGCGAATACAAGTAATACCAGCATAAAGGGGATAGCCTTGAAAAGCGGAACAGTTTATTACTGGAGCGTAATTACCAAAGATAAAAATGGGTCCAGTTCCCGATCACCTGTCTTTGAATTCAAAATAGAATAGCGTTCAGGGTCGGCCCCTATCAGGGACACTTGAAAACAAAGGGCAATTGCCCTGGGTTTATCCCGACCGTCGTTCTGGGCACCCTAAGGGTATTGGCCCTGGCCTCCCCTTAACCCAAGGCCTGCGAAATATCGGCGATAATGTCGTCGATATGCTCCAATCCGACCGAAACCCGTACCATACCGTCAGATATTCCGGTTTCCGCCCGTTCCGCGACCGATAGCTTGCTATGGGTCGTCGACGCCGGATGCGTAACGATACTTCGCGAATCGCCCAAATTGGCCGACAAGGATAGCATTTTGATGGAATTGAAAAACTTTTGACCGGCTTCCAATCCGCCCTTTACCTCAAAGGCGACCACGCAGCCACCTGCCTTCATCTGCTTTTTGGCGATTGTATACTGGGGATGCGATTTTAGGAATGGATATTTTACCCAGTTTACCTTATCGTTGCTTTCCAAAAACTCGGCCAACTTCAGGGCGTTGTCGCAGTGGCGGTCGACCCGAACGGCCAAGGTTTCCAAGCTTTTTGAAAGTACCCAGGCGTTAAAGGGAGACAATGCCGGCCCGGTAATCCGGGAAAAACGGTACACCTTGTCGACCAATTCCCTTTTTCCAACGGTAATACCGGCCAGCACACGCCCTTGCCCGTCCATTAGTTTCGTTCCGGAGTGGATGACCAGATCCGCCCCGAACTTGATCGGCTGTTGCAAATAGGGCGAAGCAAAACAATTGTCGACCACCAAGATCAAATTGTGTTTTTTGGCTATCTTTCCCAGGGCCTCCAGATCGAGGATATCGACACCCGGATTGGTAGGGGACTCCGCATAAATAATTTTGGTCTTCGGGGTAACCAAGGCCTCTATCCCGTCTAGGTCATCGATCTTAAAATAGGTGTGGTCGATGTTCCACTTCGGAAAGAAGTTGGTGAACAAGGAATGGGTAGACCCAAAAATGCTCCGTGCCGACAATACGTGGTCGCCACTGTCCAGAAGGGCGGCCAATGTCGAGAATACCGCCGCCATACCCGATGCAAAGGCAAACCCTGCCTCGGCAACTTCCATCTGGCAGACCTTTTCAACAAATTCGGAGGTATTCGGATTCGAATAGCGCGAATACACGTTGCGTTCCTTCTCCTCGGCGAAAGAGGCCCTCATATCCTCGGCATCCTCGAACACAAAACTGGAGGTGACATACATGGGTACCGAATGTTCCAGGTTATCGGACCTCTTTAATTGCGTACGTATAGCGTTTGTTTCAAATTTTCGGTTCATTGTATTTGTTATTATCGACCTAACGGCCGCTTCTTCTATTGACTATCCCTTCTCGGCTATTCTCAAAATATCGCCGAACACTCCGCGGGCGGTTACCGCCGCACCGGCCCCTGCACCTTGGATCACCAATGGGTTTTCTCCATAGGATTCGGTATAAATTTCGATAATGGAATCGGACCCTTTTACTTGGCCCAAAGCACTTTCCTTGGGCACCGAGATCAATTTAACTTCCAAAATACCTTTCTCCTTTTGAAGGTCGCCGTGCAGATCGCCCACATACCTCAGCACGTGACCGGGCTTTTGGTTTGTTTTGATCTGCTTGAACTTTTCGTCCAAGACATCAAGTCGTCCCAGAAAATCGTCGACCGTTCCTTCCCGCAATTCCTCGGGAATCAGGTTATCGATCTCGATATCGGAAAACTCGTTGCCCAGATCGAGTTCCCTGGCTAAGATCAACAGTTTTCTGCCCACATCGTTGCCCGAGAGGTCTTCCCTGGCATCAGGCTCGGTATAGCCCTTCTTCATCGCCTCCCTTAAAATGGCCGAAAAAGGTTGGTCCGCTTCGGAAAAGGTATTGAAGATATAGCTGAGCGACCCCGAAAACACTCCTTTGATCCGGGTGATGTTCTCGCCTGAAAGGTGCAATAGCTTTATCGTATCTATCAGGGGAAGGCCCGCCCCCACATTGGTTTCATACAGGTATTGTTTTTGGTGTTTGGCCAATTCCTCGCGCAGCAGCTTGTAAAAATCGAACCTGAGCGTGTTCGCTATTTTGTTGGAAGACACGAGGTCGAAACCGTTTTCCACCAACTCAAAATAATGGGCGACAAAATCCTCGTTGGCGGTATTGTCGACGGCGATCAGGTTTTCCAAATGATGCTTTTTGGCGTAGTCGATAACCTTTCGATAGCTATAGGCCTCGCCCTTTTCCTCCAGGGCCTTTTTCCAGTTTTTCGAAATTCCCTTCTTCTCCAACAGCAACTGCCTTGAGTTGGCAACCGCAAATACGTTCAGGTCGATGCCCTTTCGTTCTTCGATGGTCTTCTTCGAGCGCAGGATCTGTCCGATCAAGGTTCCTCCCACGTTGCCGTGGCCGAAAATGGCCAGGTTCACCTTCTTGCTGATGCCGAATATCTGTCCGTGCATCACGTTAAGCGCCTTGTGCAGGTCCGATTTTTTGACCACTAGGCTTACGTTCTTTCCCGAAACCGTGTTATTGAACAACAAGGGAACGATCTGGTTTTTGATCAAGGCATTGAAGGGCTTGTGGAAGGTGCTTAGGTCCTGCCCTACCACCGATATGACCGATACCTCATCGAGTACGGTGATCATATTGATGTCTTTGGATCGGTAATCGCCGGCAAATTCGGCATCGAGGGCCTTCTTGGCCCTAAAGGCCTTGTCGGAATCGACCACCAGGCCGATACCGCGCTCCGACGAGCCTTGTGAAACGATGCTCACACTGATGTTGTTCTGTTCGAGCGCCCTGAAAATCCGTGCGTCTATACCCACCTTGCCGAGGAGTCCCCTCCCCTCCAAGTTGATCAGGGAAACGTTTTCAATGACCGACAGGGATTTTATGCCCCCCTTAGTGGTCTTGGCGCTGATCAGGGTACCCTCGTTATCGTCGTTGAAGGTGTTAAGAATACGCAGGGGAATGTTCTTTTCGATAAGCGGGATGATGGTCTTGGCGTGCAATATGGTGGCACCAAAATTGGCCAGCTCATTCGCCTCGCCGTACGAAAGGTTGGCTATTCGCCTGGCATCGGGCACCAAATCGGGGTTGGCCGTAAAAATACCGTCGACATGGGTATAGTTCTGAAGCTCGTCCGCATTTAGAAAATTGGCAAAAAGGGCTGCCGAATAATTGCTTCCATTTCGGCCCAAGGTGGTGGTCTCCCCTTGTTCGTTCGATGCGATAAACCCGGTAATAACGGGCACCGTGTCGTGGTCTAAGTGCGCAAAATGCCTAAGGATATTTTCCTTTGACCGGGCCTCGTCGACCGAGGCATCGCCAAAATTGGAGTCGGTCTTCAGCAACTTACGCGAATCGACAAATTCGGCCGATACCCCTCGCCCTATCAATAGTTTGCTCACCAGTTTGGCAGAAATGAGTTCGCCAAAAGCCAGGGCCTGGTCCTTAATTTTCGGGCTGTAATCGCCCAATAGGGAAACCCCTTCGAGCAATTTGGCCAACTCCTTGAACTCTGCGGACAGGTTCACGTTTTTAAAGGTATGCCTTTGGTATTTTTCGAACTCCTCAAAATCCTTGTAGTAGTTCTTACCCGAAGCGGCCTTGTCCAAGAGCTCCTCGATCCGGTCGGTGGCCTTGCCACGGGCCGAAAGGATCACGGCAATGTTCTCGCCTTCGTTCACCTTGCGGGCAACTATGTCGAGTACCCTGCCCAAGCCTTCGCCATTGGCCAGCGACTTTCCCCCGAACTTCAATACCTTTAAACGTTTCGACTTTCCGTTTTGACTAAATATGGGCAGTAAGAGTTGCTCCATCTGATCGAATTCGATCAAAAAGGCATCGTGGCCGTGCAGGCTGTGCACCTCGCCATAGGTTACGTTGCTCTGCGCCTGTGCCAGTTGCTTAAAGGTTTCCTTGTTTTCCTTGGCGGTAAAGAACAGATCCGAATCTACCCCGACGATATGGATGTTCATATCGCTGTTCTGAAGCTCGATAAAGTTTTTGTCGCCGTCGCGCATAATATCGATGGTCTTCAATAGCTGGTTCATCAGCTTATAGGCCGACAACTGAAAGCGCTCTTGCAGTTTTTCGCCGTGGTGCATCAACCAACTTTCTACGTTAAAGACCTGGAGTTCCTCGTTGGTACTCCGTTTAAAGCGTTCCTTGAACGACTCCGGCGTACGGTAGCACAACATGGCGTGCATACGGGCATCGTGAACGGGTTTTTTCGAATTGACCAAAAACTGCTCTTGGATCTGGCAATTGGCGATCAACCAATCGGTAGACTTCCAGTCCGACGCCACGGGAATCAGGTGTTCGGTAATCTTGGGGTCGAGGGCCGCCATTTCCCAAGCGATACCCCCACCCAGGGAGCCGCCGATAATGGCATACAATTTTTTAATCTGCAGCTGTTCGAGGCCCCATAGAAAGATACGGGCGATATCGCCCGCCACAAAATCCTTGTAGTTTTCTATAATGAACTTGTCATAGCCGTTTCCGGGAATGTTGAACGACAAAATGGTATACTTCCTGGTGTCTATGCATTTGCCTTCGCCTATGAGCGCAGACCACCAACCGCCGTCACCGGTTACATTGGAGTTACCGGTTAGTGCATGGTTGACCAATACAATAGGGGCGCTGTGCAGTTCTTGGCCGAACAGCTGGTACGAAAGCTCAATGTCCTGGGTTACGTTGCCCAGGGTGGTATAATTCTTTAATTTAAGATGATGAAGCATACGTGGTTCAATTAGGCCCGAACCCAAGAAGGGAGCGGGCCCTATTAGCATTTATTCCAATTTTACTTTAAGGAGGCGAAGGCATTTTCCAAATCGGCCTTCAGATCGTCTATATCTTCGAGACCAACGGACAGGCGGATCAGGTCTTGGCTTACGCCCGCGGCCGCCTGTTGCGCTTCGTTCAACTGTTGATGGGTCGTACTTGCCGGGTGGATAATCAAGGACTTGGTATCGCCGATATTGGCCAGCAGCGAGAATATTTTGGCGGCATCGGTAACTTTCTTGGCCGCCTCAAAACCGCCTTTTACCCCAAAGGTTACCAGACCGCTCTGCCCTTTGGGCATGTACTGTTGTGCCAGGTCGTAGTATTTGCTGCTCTTCAGACCGGGATAGTTTACCCAGGCCACCTCTTCCCGGCCTTCCAGCCAAGTTGCCAGGGCCAGGGCGTTGGCACTATGCTGTTTTACGCGAACGTCCAAGGTCTCAAGGCCCTGAATGATCTGAAAGGCATTGAACGGACTCAAGGCTCCTCCGAAATCGCGCAATCCTTCCAAAATGAGTTTAAAGGTATACGAAGCGGCACCTAGGGCCTCGTGATAGACCAAACCGTGATAACCGGCCGATGGCTCGGTAAATTCAGGGAATTTTCCGTTGGCCCAGTTAAAGGTACCGGCATCGATAATGGCACCGCCCAAAGAGGTACCCTGCCCGCCAATGTACTTGGTCAGGGAGTGGATCACGATATTCGCCCCGTGCTCAATCGGGTTCAACAGTGCGGGCGTGGCCACGGTATTGTCGACGATAAACGGCACCTGTGCCGCCTTTGCCTTTTCCGATATCGCCTTTAGGTCGAGCACATCAAGTTTGGGGTTGCCCAAAGATTCGACAAAGAAGGCACGGGTATTGTCCTGTACCGCCTTTTCGAAATTGGCAGGGTCCGACGCATCGACAAATGTGGTGGTGATCCCCAATCGGGGAAGCGTTACGTTCAACAGGTTGAACGTACCTCCGTAAAGGCTACTCGAAGCTACGATATGGTCGCCGGCCTTCAACAAGGTCATCAGCCCGGTCGAAATGGCGGCGGCCCCCGATGAAAATACGACCGCCCCTATCCCGCCTTCGACGGCGGCCAGTCTTTTTTGTAGGATCTCGTTGGTAGGGTTGTTCAAACGGGTATAGATAAACCCAAGTTCAGCCAAGGAAAAGAGGTTGGCCGCATGGTCGGTATCGTTGAACACGTACGATGACGTTTGATAAATGGGCACCGCCCTGGTTCCTCCCGTTTCGGCGGGATCATGGCCGGCATGCAATGCATTGGTCGAAAATTTGTGATCACTCATGGTAACTGATTTTTAAATGTTTACAAAAAAATACATTAAAAAATCCAAACGCCACACTGCCAACGCTGCAGTTAGGTTTTATCAAAAAGTTATAAGAAAGCGAAAAATTACGGAAGTAATCTGTTGCGTTATCTGCCCCAATATGCCATTGGGATAGAACGTAGCACCTTCTCCGCCCGGACAATTTGATCGGACAAAGGGTTGCTAAGGCTTCAAAGGGTCTATTCCCTCCACCTTTCTTGATAACTATTCAATACGTGTTTGAACTTTTGGAACAGCAAATATATATACGGAAAAATTAAATTCCCCTTATTTTATTAAAAATTTATAGTTTGAAGGCCTTTTTCACCTCATCTACCCGATCCAACTTTTCCCAGGTAAAGAGCTCCACCTCTTTTTCAACCCTTCCGTTGTAGGGCGACTCATAAACCTTTTTTACCACTTGGGGCGTTTTTCCCATATGGCCGTATGCGGCCGACTCAAGGTAAATGGGGTTTCTTAGCTTTAACCGCTCTTCGATGGCGAAGGGCCTCATATCGAACAGTTCCCGCACCCGTCGGGCGATCTCGCCATCGGTCAAATCGACCTTGGCCGTACCGTAGGTATCGATAAATATCGAGGTGGGCTCAACCACCCCAATGGCATAGCTTACCTGTACCAATACCTCATCGGCCACCCCGGCGGCCACCAGGTTCTTGGCCACATGGCGCGCGGCATAGGCGGCACTTCGGTCTACCTTGCTAGGGTCCTTTCCGCTAAAGGCCCCACCGCCATGGGCACCCTTGCCCCCGTAGGTATCAACGATGATCTTTCTTCCGGTCAATCCCGTATCGCCATGGGGCCCGCCGATAACAAATTTTCCGGTAGGGTTGATATGGTACGTGATATCGTCGTCGAACAAGGCCTGGATCTTTTCGGGCAACTGGGCCTTGACCTTGGGAATCAGGATCCCGACGACATCCTTTTTGATCTGGGCCAACATCTTGTCGTCATCGGCATCAAAGGGGTCGTGCTGGGTAGAGACCACAATGGTATCGATACGCACCGGTACGTTCTCATCGGAGTACTCGATCGTAACCTGGGCCTTGGCATCGGGCCTCAAATAATCGATTTCGGTACCCTCCCTGCGCAAGTCGGCCAATACCTGAAGTATCTTATGCGAAATATCAAGGGCCAGGGGCATATAGTTTTCGGTCTCGTTGGTCGCGTAACCGAACATCATACCTTGGTCTCCCGCACCTTGTTCCTCCTTCTTGCCGCGATCGACCCCTTGGTTGATCTCTTGCGATTGTTCGTGGATCAATGAAATAACACCGCACGAATCGCCGCTAAATTGATATTCGCCCTTGGTGTACCCGATTTTGTTGATCACCTCCCTGGCTATTTGCTGAACATCCAAATAGGTATCGCTCCTGACCTCTCCCGCAAGTACGACCTGCCCGGTGGTCACCAAGGTTTCACAAGCTACTTTACTATCGGGATCAAAGGCCAAAAAATGGTCTAAAAGCGCATCGCTGATCTGATCGGCCACCTTATCGGGATGTCCTTCGCTAACCGACTCTGATGTAAAAAGGTACGACATAATACTTCTTTATTTACTAAGGATTTGAAAACGGCCCTAAAGAAGTATGATATGGAAGAGGTCCACAATCAACTGCTTTAGCATTTTTTTGGCACCTTGTCGGTAGTCGTAAAATTGAAACTACCTTACAAGGACTAGAGGTTGCAATCAGTCAAATCCTTCCTCCTGGTTTTATAATAGGATGCAAAAGTATAAAAATATGTGCTAACCAAAAGACTTGGCCCCTTTTATTTGCAAAATGACCGGGCGGGTCGATTGCCCCACCGGCCCGTGCGCCTAGATATCGTATTTTATGGAGAACAGAACATAACGGGGCTGCACGTAGTACGATTGGGTCGTAAAGTAAAAATCGTTCGTGCTATCGCGGTTTAGGGTCGTCGTATTCAAAAGGTTCGTACCCTTGACCCCGAATTCCCAGCGGCTGTCCTTTTTTTGGTAGGTCAGGTTCGACTCCAAGAAGCTATAGGTATTGTCGATCGTATCGGCCTTATCGGTATAGCTATAGAAGTCGTAATCCAGGGTAAAAATAAAGTTCTTTAGGAAGGCCGTATCGAAACGGGCATAGGGCCTCTTGGTATAATACGTCGTCGCCAGCCCCCCGTTGTCGTACTTGTTAACGGTATACCTATAGCCCAATTCCAAATTAGGGGCGTTCTGAAAGTTGGTAGAGAGGGCTCCGGTATAATTTTGGGTAAAGGCGTCGGAGGTACGCCGCTCGCCGTCGACCAGGTTATTGGTCGTAGACCAGGCCACGTTGCCCCGTACGGAACCCTTTATCTTGCCAAAGGTACGCTCGTACCTTCCATTGGCCGACAGGGACTCGTCCTCGAAATTGGAGTTGATGGTCGTACCGACCCTATTGATCCCTATGATATCCGTACTGCCCTTGAGGGCATCGATTCGTTTGGTATAGGCGATATTGGCAAATATGTTCGTAAAATTGAACATATTGAAACTAAAGAAGTTCAATGAGAGGTTATGGTTGAGGGCACTTTCCAGGTCCCTATTTCCACTGTACACCGAATTGTAGTTGTTGAGCACGTAGCCTTCGGCAAAATTGCTTACATCGGTAAAAGAACGCGTCACCTGGTAATTGAACCGGATGTTCTCCGATTTTTTCAATTGCGCATTGATGTAGACATCGGGCAAGAGGGAGGTGAGCTTGTCCTCCACCACACTGCCCAACTGCTCGTTCTTTACGTTATACCGGTGTAGGGTAACCCCCGGGTTGAAGGTAAAAATACCCGATATCACCTTGTAATGGAACCCCAAATAGAGGTCTGACACGTTAAAGGTGACCTCGTTGCCGTATTCGCCCCCCTCCATATCGAGAACATCGCCATTGTCCAAGATCTGGAAAATTCCCGAATAAAAATTTTGATGGCTCTGGGTGGTGCCCAGGGTAAAATTCAAATTGCTCTTTGCCCCCAGTACGTAATAGTAATCGACCTTGGCATCCACTTTGTTGGTCACCACGTTCTTGACCTGGTTCATATTGTACTCCCCTTGGCTTTCGTCCACGGGAAAGATATCGGTAAAGGCGAACTCGCTTCGTATGGCTTCATAAAACGGATCTTCGTCTTGATACAGGTGCTGTGCCTCTACGGCAAAAATGTTTTTTTCGTCGAGGGTGTAGTAAAGATTGAAGTTTTGGTTGACCGATAGGGGCTTTTGACTTTTGTTCTCCTCAATCTCGTCGGTAATGTCGGATACGGAAAGTACGTTTACCCGCTCGTTATCGTCCGACTGTTTGAGCAGCACATCGTAATCGACCTGTAAATCGGCATCGGGCTTGTACCTTGCACTCAACTTGGCCAACCCCAAATGGACGGTCTGATCGGTGTCGGTCGTTGCCTCTTCGGTGTCGTTACTGGCGATGTACGCCGTATTTCTCTGCGATTTCATGAGCGTACCGGTGTACGAATACACCCCAAAACCACTTAGGTCGAGCGATTCGGTGGGGGCATAACTGAAATTGGCCGCGGCAAACTTCGTATCGATATCGTTGGCCCTGTTGTTTTGGGCGGTGGTAAGCCCCAGTGCGTCGGCGCCCGTATTGATCGAACTGCCGCCCCTCGAATTAAGGTTCCGGAAACCGCCCGTAAAATTTCGATAATCGCTTCTGGTAAAGGGCACCTCGCCAATATTGTTAAGGTCCGTTATGATATTGATACTGTACTTGGGACTATAATAAAACAATTTCGGGTGCGCCAAATACCTTTCATCGGGCCCGAAACCCGCTGTCAGCTCGCCGAACCAGAAATTCTTTTTTCCCTGTTTGAGTTTGATATTGAGGGCCACATTGTCGTCGTCGTTGGTCAGTCCTTTCATTTGCGAGACTTCGTTGTAGTTTTTAAGTACCTCGACCTTGTCGAGGGCGTTTGCCGGTATGTTCTCTACGGCCAATTTCGAATCGCCGTCGAAAAAATCCTTGCCCTCGACCATCACCTTGGAGACCGTTTTTCCCTCAACCTCTACCTGTCCATCGTCGTTTACCTCGACCCCCGGTAGGTTTTCGAGTACGTCCTTCAA
Source organism: Pseudozobellia thermophila (assembly GCF_900141855.1). Lineage (GTDB taxonomy): Bacteria > Bacteroidota > Bacteroidia > Flavobacteriales > Flavobacteriaceae > Pseudozobellia > Pseudozobellia thermophila. The sequence goes on along the minus strand of NZ_FQYU01000005.1, from coordinate 12,365 downwards.
TTTTTTTTCGGTGCCCGATACAAAGGAATCGGTATTGTAGACGATGGTATCGCCCTTAACCGAAACGGGCATTTCGTAGGTTACCTCCACCTCGTCCAATTCGGCGGCCTGCTCTTGCATGACGATATCCTTTGTCGCGTCGGTCTCGCCCGCCGTAAAGGTGAACGACTCGGTCTTGAGCCCCAGGTAGCTTACCTTGACGTTGTATTGCTGGCCCGACTTGAGCTTGAGCTTGTACTGGCCGGCGTGGTTGGTAATGCCGTACGATTCGAGGCCCTTTGTCGCGGCGTTAATGGCTATGACATTGGCCATGTCGACCCCCGTGCCCAAACTATCCTTGACCGTACCGGAAAGGGTTATTTCCTGTGCCCGACCGGCTACCACGACCATCAGGAACATGGCAAACAACAATACATTTCTCATTCTGATTCTAAATTGAAGGAAAATTCATTTTTGATTAAGCGCTTCGTGGCGGTTACGACCTGCCGTTACGGCCTCCGCCCCTTCTGTTCCTGAAGTTCTCGCGCATCTCCTTGGTCTTCTCTTGCGCTATTTGGTCGTATTCGGCCTGGGTTACCCTTTTGCCTTTGCCCGGGGGCTTGATCTCTACCTTTTCCGAAGGATTCAGCGTAATCTGCGAACAAACGATCGTCGTAATATCATCGCTTACGGCAAGGATGAGCCCCGGTAGGCCCCAATAGGACGAAGGCCCTTGGTTGACGGGAATCTCGGGCGTATACCAAGCCACCACTTCGACCTCCTTGATAATAAACTCCTCTTCTTTCTTGGCCTCATTGGCATCGTCCCCACCCCTTCTTCGGAATATGGCCCTCATGTTGGGCCGCTTGATCGTCTTGGTCGCCGTAGCCTTAAAAGCCGTATAGTTGCCTATTTGCTTGGTCTCGTCCCCCAATTTCCAATCGAGCGTCTCGAGGCTGTCATCAACGAGGAAAATTTTACCGTAGAGATCGTTTTTCACCAAATACCTCCGCTCTTTTATATTCTTATAGTAGGGCCCCTCCGACCCGGTCAAGGCCCCAAAGCGAGGCCCACGGCCTCCCCCACCTTGACCACTCGGTTGCTCCAGGCGCTCTTCTTCGGTGTACAACGACTCCGTTTGATTGAAGTTGAGCTCATAGACCCTTTCATTGGCCTTTTTCATACGTTCCAAAATCTCCTTTTTCCGGTCTTCGGGAATCTGGCGGTTGCCAAAATCCATATTTACCTGGGTCTTGCTTTGGTAAATCGCCTTTCCTTGAAAATCCTGGGCCTGCCCATTGATCACGAATAGGACGGCGAACAAAGTGAAAACAATCGAATTTCCCATACCTTAAGTATCATATTACCCCTCTTCGACTCGTTAAATCGCCCAGGGTTTAATACGCCCTGCAAATAAAATTTAAATTCCCAAGTTTTTTTTGCTTACCCGATATCCTTTGTATCTTGTATCTTCGTATTTCCTTTAGAGAAAACACAACCATAAAATTAGACACACCTTATGCACATTGCAGTTGCCGGGAATATCGGTGCCGGAAAAACCACACTAACTAGGCTATTGGCAAAACATTACAAGTGGGAGGCCAATTTCGAGGACGTTGTAGACAACCCTTATCTCGATGATTTTTACAATCAAATGGAGCGATGGAGCTTTAACCTTCAGATCTACTTTCTGAACCACCGCTATCGCCAGATCCTTAAGATCAGGGAAAGCGGCAAGAACATTATACAAGACCGCACCATTTACGAAGACGCCTACATTTTCGCGCCCAACCTGCACGCCATGGGCCTTATGACGAATAGGGATTTCAGCAATTACGAGAGCCTGTTCGAGCTCATGGAAAGCTTGGTACAGCCGCCCGATCTGCTTATTTACCTTCGCAGTTCGATACCCAATCTGGTCAAACAGATCCACAAACGGGGCCGTGAATACGAAAACAGTATTTCCATCGATTACCTGAGCCGCCTTAACGAACGCTACGAGGCTTGGATCCACGGCTATAAAAAGGGCAACCTGCTCGTAATCAATGTAGACGAACTCGATTTTGTTGACAACCCCGAAGACCTGGGCTCGGTGATCAACAAGATCGACGCCCAGATCAACGGACTTTTTTAGGGGGGACAAACGTTCAAAACAAGTCCTTATCATTTAAGAACGGGTCAGATAAACCCGTTTTTTTTGGCGTGTTCTATGGCCTGTTCGGTACTTTCTACCAATAGCACGGGGGTAGTGTCGTAATCTTTAAAGACCGACTTTACCCTCTGCATCTTTTTTTTGTGCGCAACGCTTCTCAAATAGATGGCCAATATGGCCTGGGGGTGCTGTTGGGCGATTTCTTTGTAGATATCGGCATCGTATTCACCACTATCTCCGATCAAGATAAACCTTAGCCCCGGGTAGGTCTTTAAAATATTCAATATTTCCTTTTGCTTCTGCGGCTTTTCCTTGGGCGATTTCCATTTTCCGAAAAGCGGAAAACTTCGCAAAAGAATAGGGCCTTTGGGAAAGTTGTTCTTTTGCAGGAACATTTCGAGGTAGCGGTAAAGGTTCCACGGGCTATGGCTAACGTAAAACAAGGGGTTGGCCTCATTACCCAACCGGCCCCGATGCAACAATTGGTAAAATTCTGCCGCCCCGGCCAGGGGGGTACGCTTATCCGCCGTTTTAAAAACCGTATTAAAAATAACCTTCCACTTTAACGAAGATACCACACCGGTGTGCAGAATGGTATCGTCTATATCGCTGATAACACCGAATTTGGCCTTTGAAGACGGTATAAGCATCTCTCCCGGAAAACGGTTCTGATAAAGCACATCGCGTTTTAAGCCGGGGTCGCTAAACGAAATTTCGAAATTGAGCCAGCCCTCGCCATTGGTCAATTCGCGCAAGTTATTGCACTGGCCCTCTAGTTTGTAATAGCCCGAATTGTCCGTTTTTCCCTGAACGGTCCTACCATCGGGCAAGGTAATGGTTACGGGGGTATGGCGTACCTCATCGGTTTCAAAACGTTTGTACGTATTCAATACCAGGTTAAAAATTCCCTTTTGGGCCAGGTCTATTCCTTCGTCTTCCAGGGCACGGCCCCTTGCGTAAAAATGGGAGTCGGTACCATAGCCTTGAAAAGCAATAATCTGCAGTTTGTCTTTCTTACCGAACCATGTCATACCTTAAAATTACCGAATATTTGGCCTGCCGTATCGTTGGGGCTTCGACAAATATCGCAATTCGAAGATAAATACATTTTTCAAATTCTGGCCAGGGCCTTCCCCTTGTTCAAAGTCCCGACCTGATCAAAGCCCCGCGGCCGGTTCACTCACCCAAGGCACCGGTTGGCTCATTGCCCCTTTTTATCAAAAGGCCATCGCCCTAGCTTTACGGCAAGTTAACCCTTAAACCCTTTGATATGGAACCGAAAAAGAATCGCATGTCGGACCTGAACCGAAACCGGGGCCTTTATTTTGTACTGGGCCTGCTATTCGTAATGCTGCTTACCCTTGTTGCCCTCGAATGGAAAACCTATGACAGGGGCCTCGATTACGACATCTCGATGAACGTAGAAGACCCGCTGGCCGAAGAGGTGCCCCTTACCATACCGTACAAAACACCTCCGCCCCCACCGGTACAGGCACCCCCCATTATCGAGATCATCGACGACGAGGAAGAGCGCATCGAAAGCGAGATCGCAGCAACGGAAACGGACCAAGAGGAAAAAATTCTTGAGGTAGGCGACGTAGAGGCCCTGGAGATGGAAGAACCCGAGGAAGTCCCCTTTATCATGATCGAGGAAGTCCCCGTTTTTCCCGGATGCGAAAAGGAAAAGACCGCCGAGGACAAACGCGCATGCTTTCAAAAGATGATGGGCCGGCACATCGGCAAGAATTTCAGGTATCCTGAAATCGCACAAGAATTGGGCATCGAAGGTCGGGTAAGCGTGATGTTCGTCATTCAAAAAGACGGCAGTATCGGCAACATCCGGTTGCGTGGCCCCGACAAATCGTTGGAAGCCGAGGCACGGCGCATTATTGAAAAGCTACCCCGAATGACACCTGGCAGACAACGCAACACGGCGGTGCGGGTACCTTTCAGCATTCCCATCAACTTTAGGCTTGAATAAGGCGAGGGCCATCTTGGACGCCCTTTTCGGCGACGGTCGGCCCTACTTGGTTTGTTGAAAACGCCAAACGGACTTCCCCTTATTTTATGTCGCCCAAGGCGGGAAGCGAAGTTCCCATATTTTTTTTGGCCTTGGCGAAGCGGTAACCGACAGTTTTTGGGTACCCCCCTTTTGGCAAGGATCCACTTGCCCGTATACGGCCTGCTTGTAGCCTGGTTTTTAAAGGGCAAGATGGACCCGAACCACGATATTAATCATTTTGTATATCAAATTTTGACTTGAGCATAAATTGATATACAAAATAAACAATTAAAAGTTGCCGTCGGCTGCTTGAAATACAGAGGGTTGTCTATTTTTTTATATTTTAGGGCGGGATAAGAAAGTTGCATATATTTACGTGATGGTCGATGATACCTCCGGCCCGTAAAAAACCGGGCGGTCGAGGCCGCCGCCCTACCTTTTTT
>NZ_FQYU01000005.1:5143-6729 GCF_900141855.1 Pseudozobellia thermophila | reverse complement strand
GACATCACCGCCTATAGCGAATGTGCGTCTAATGGCGACCCCTTGCCAAGGTATGCCAGGCATACCTCGCAACTCGCCATAGCCGTCTGGCCGTTAGGCACAATACTAAAAACGCAGTCAAAATTTGAAAATCATAGCCAAAATATTTTGTATAGGTCTTTTAATATCATTTTACGGGTGTCTACCTGGCATTGGAGAATGGGATATAACCCTATATGAACAAAAAATTGAGGGAACGTCTAAGGCTATTTATAAATACGATGCTTGGGGTGGAAGGGATTCGCACGTTTCCGGATATACGGTTCGGGACACCACTCAAAAATTCACAATCGCAGGAGTCAATAATTTACCGATTTCACAGTTAACTGACATCCCAAATAAAAATCTAATTCAGGCTATTGCGACAGTTCGAGTTCCTTATGAAGAGATGAAAGACTTAGAAGAATTATTTGTACCTGTAGAAACAAAAAAAATAGAAATTGAGGGACTAAATCTTCGAATAAAATACTATCAAGATAAAGACTTGAGAAATATGAAAAGAAGATATTACAGATATCAATTCAATGGTTTTAAAGAGACAAGAGATTCTATAACTTTTTATGACTTAAATGATATAGTTAGTATGGACAAATCGCCACATAGAGATAGTATAAAAGTAAAAAAAGGACATGTAATAATACGGCAAAGAGAGAATCTAGGAATAGTAGCAATAGAAATTGAGGATTTAACCCTATCAAATGGACAGGATAGTTTGATATCTAACTTGAGTTGCGTTTTGACGTCCAAAAACAAAATTGAATTGAGTGAATTTTCTGACTACGGGGTGTTTAAAGAAAAAAGTACTGCGCCTAACAATGGCTATAGCAAATAGGGCATAAAGCGCCTAATTTAAAGGCTTGGGCTCATTTACTAAGTCCGCCAAATCTTTTGGATTTGGCAATTAAAAAAAGAAAAATAATTACAAAACAAAAAGCTCTGGCTCGCAGACCAGACGGAAACGAAAAGTTTCCTTGCCTGCCCTACTTGCCATAGCCTAAGCGTTGGCAATAATTATGAAATATTGGATTTCTGACAAGGAGAATTAACCAAATTAAAAATGGAACTTTTACTCATTATTCTTATTCCGATTATTATTTGGATTGCTAGTATTTATATGCTGACTGGCTGGGACAAGTTTAATGTATTTTTTATCGCAAACGGAATTTTAATATCTGTATACGTTTGTGCTTTAATCTTTGGAAAATCAATTTGGCCACATGATGAATATGGATTAGGATTCCTCTACAGGCTAGCAATTTGTTTATTATCTCATGTCTTGATTGTATTCGTTTTCGCTATTATAAAAAACAGACAGTTGAAAAAATAACTATTGCCAACAATGGCTAAAATTCATTGCTTGCGGATTTCCTAAACGGAAATCACGCGCAAAAAGCTATCTTTAGGTTCGGCTGGATTGTCCTTCGGACGAATCACAGCAACGAACCTTAGCCCAACCGATGGTCGATGATACCTCCGGCCCGTAAAAAACCGGGCGGTCGAGGCCGCCGCCCTACCTTTTTTTCCTACCATCGACCATCGGCCAGACA
>NZ_FQYU01000005.1:0-4013 GCF_900141855.1 Pseudozobellia thermophila | reverse complement strand
CTATAGCGAATGTGCGTCTAATGGCGACCCCTTGCCAAGGTATGCTTTGCATACCTCGCAACTCGCCATAGCCGTCTGGCCGTTGTAACACATACGAGGAAAATTTATGAAGTCCATTTTTAACACCATAATTTGTTGCTTATTTGCAACCTTATCATTTAGTCAAAGTGCTGAACTGTTTGACACAAATAATTCCGAAATAATCGACAATGACCTTTGGGAAGTTTCTGTCGATAAGAATGGAAAGTTATATTTGGGAACTGTAAAATTTGGTTTGATAACTTATGAAAATGGGAAATTTGAAAATCTAAATAAGGACAACTCTGAAATTAAAGGCGATGCAGTAACACCAATATTTACTGACTCTAAAGGGAATATTTGGTTAAACTACAGTAAACCGAATTCAGAAATCGCAAAATATGACGGAAATGAATGGACAGTCTTTACAACCAAAGAAATTCCGACTTCAAATATTTCAGTCATTGACTTTACCGAGGATAAAGAAGGAAATATTTATTTCGGAGGTGGAAATGGATTCTTTAAATACAATGGAGTTTCCTGGAGTAAAATTCAACTTCCAAAGAAAGGGTTAACGATAAGAGCAATAGACATCAACGAAAGTGGAGACATTGCAATCGGACATAATTCTGGTCTTGAAATTTATTCCAATGGAAAATGGAAATCATACGATGACGAAAGTTCAGAACTTCAACTTTCTGTTGTAAGAGCTGTAAAATATATTGATGATAAATTATTTGTAGGTTATGGTGGTGGTTACGGAAATGGCGGTTTATCAATCATAGAAAACGGAGTTTGGAAACACTATAATAAAACCAACTCAAAAATTCCAGACCATATGGTACGAGATATTGAAATTGACCAAAACGGAACGATTTGGATGGCGACAAATAATGGAATGATAAAAATGGTCGATGATAAAATTGAACCAATTTATTTTAGAGAAGGAAGATATAAGAATACAATTTTAGATATTGCAGTTGAGGGAAACATTGTTTGGGTTGCGACTAATTTTGGACTGATAAAAATCACGCAATAAGTACGTGTTACAACACCGTATAAAATTAATTGCTGGTTTTAGCCTATTTACGAAAGTCCTCGCGGACTTTCTATCCGTGATTTATTTGCTAACTTTAGTGCTTAAAACACGCAACTAATCTTATACAAACACGTTGTGGTGCATTGTCTCACTCAAGTCGAAAATTCCAAAAATTTACTGCGGATTAAAAATAAATATCTTAAATTTGTATCCAAGTAGATACAGTTTTTATGTTCTTTATTGAAAAAACAATCGAATTTGATAAGTGGCTGAGAAAGTTAAAGGACTTGAAAGGCAAAGCCAAGATTCTGTTTAGAATACAGAAACTAGAAAACGACGAACACTTTGGGGATTGCAAACCTGTCGGTGACGGAATTAGGGAATTACGAGTGAATTTCGCAAAAGGTTACAGAGTTTACTTCAAAGAAAAAGATGGTAAAATAATTGTTCTACTCATTGGTGGAGATAAGTCGACTCAACAGAAAGACATAAAAAAAGCGAAAGAAATCTGGAACAAATTAAATAAATAAATAAAATGGGAACTTCAAAATTTGACATAGCGGATTATTTGGACAGCAAAGAAATGATTGCAGAGTATCTCAATACTGTTTTAGAAGAAGGAGATAATGACGATGTGATAAATGCAATTGGACACATCGCAAAAGCGATTGGAATGACTAAAATATCTGAAGAAACTGGATTAAGTAGACCGAGTTTGTACAAAGCCTTATCTGAAGGTTCTAAACCTCAATTTGCTACGATTATGAAAGTTTTGAAAGCGATTGGAGGACAAATTCAGGTGAATCCAATGTCTGCTTAAAAAAAAAAAAACGACACCACAACAATACCTATAAGTAATGCGGAGTTTGGTGTTTAATTCTATTGTTTGTGTATATTTATGTGTGCGCAAAATCTTTAGGATTTTGCTCTGAAAACAAAAAAATAAAACAAAACAAAAAGCTTTTGCTACGTGCGTAGACGGAAACAAAAAGATTTCCTTGTCTCCGCACTACTCATAGCTTGAACGATGGTCGATGATACCTCCGGCCCGTAAAAAACCGGGCGGTCGAGGCCGCCGCCCTACCTTTTTTTCCTACCATCGACCATCGGCCAGACAGTACGACTGCACATTCGCCCATAAAATTTGCTATATTCAATCCAAGAAAACTCGGACGGAGCCGTTCGCGGTCGGTACCATCGACATCACCGCCTATAGCGAATGTGCGTCTAATGGCGACCCCTTGCCAAGGTATGCAAAGCATACCTCGCAACTCGCCATAGCCGTCTGGCCGTTAAGAGACTGCATGCCATTAAAGAGAATTGAAAATATGATTGATTTATCAGAATCTTTTGAATTGCTTAATAAAATTCGAGAGATAGATAATGCCATGATTTCATCAAAAGATTTCTCTACGAACTACGAGATTCAATTACAACCAAATGATAAAGGAATTAAGTTTACACTACTTCATGACTCTTTCTTATTTAAGCATGAAAAATGGGATTTTAGAGATTTAGAAATAAATCAAAACGACTTAAAAATTAAAATTCCATACTTATATCTTACTGAAAAAACAGGTGGACATGTCAATGGGAGTATTCCAGCATTTGAATATGGAAACTTTAATAAAGAGAAATCAAAATACCATAGACTGGCTTTGCCCTTAAATGAAAAAATAAACTTCACGTTTTCAGTCGAAAATGTACTAATTGATTACAACTATAAATCAGGAATACATACAAGAGAAGCAACTGAAATAAAAATTAACGGACATACATTTCATTTTTATTTAGCCAAGAAAAAAATAACAGAATTTTCCGATAGAGATTATCTAGTCCTTGAAAGCAAAGCTCCAATGTCCTATTCAGATTTTTCAGAATTCTGTTTTTCTATATTAATCTCTTTTGGCTTTGTTTCAGGTAACTTTATAAATAATGATGGATATTTCTTTCAATATGAAAATATCAGCATGACTGAAGTTGCTGGTATTGCATATAGACAAATGAGAGGTTCTATTAAGTGCCAATATGTGCCGACTTATTCAAATCCATTTGGATATATTCATGATACTAAAAAAGCGGATTTATATAAAGACAATGTTAGAACGCTGAATTTGAAGGAATTTTCAAATTTATGTCAGTACTGTCATGAGAATGACGATATTAAATCAATTTTACTTTTATTAATTGAAGTACACACTCAAACACTTGTATCTGCACCTGGTATTTTATCAATTGCACTTGAAACATTAGCAAATGTAATCTATGAAGAAAATGAGTCTACATTAGCACCAATAAAAACAAAAAGCATATCCAGAAAATTTAGAAAAGAACTTTTAAATACCCTTGATAACTTTCAAGATAAGATTGATGCAGAAGGAAAAGAAATATTAAAATCAAGGATTAACCAAATTAACCAAAGAACGAATCGTGATAAATTATTAATTCCATTTAAGATTTTAAAGATTCCAATTTCTTCAACAGATATTGAGGCTATTGAACAAAGAAATGCTTTCTTGCATGGTAGGACGCCAATGATACAAGAGATAGAGCCTAAATGTATAAACGAGGCAGATAAATTCAGGTATTATCTTTATTTGAAACTTTATGTTTTGGTTTCATCGATAATTATGAAATACATTGGATATGATAATTTGGTTGTAAATTATCCAAAGATATATGAAAAAGATACTGGGATAGAATTGGATGAGGAATATTATAGACAAATATAGAAATCTACTTTGCCTAACACACAATATAAAACAGTTGGGGTTCTGTGGTTTACGGGCATTTGTTCCCGCTTTGGCTTTTTCCTCGGTGGATAAAAACGCAGCCCGAAAACCCAACCGTTTCATATTGTCAAACGATGGTCGATGATACCTCCGGCCCGTAAAAAACCGGGCGGTCGAGGCCGCCGCCCTACCTTTTTTTCCTACCATCGACCATCGGCCAGACA
>NZ_FQYU01000029.1 GCF_900141855.1 Pseudozobellia thermophila | reverse complement strand
TCGATTATGATAGACCAATGGACATATTTAAAAAAGCAGCATAAATTAACCTGGATTTGTAGAAAACCTGTCCTACTAATTGGGGAATGAACAGTGTATTATTCCAATTCATTTTTGTTAAAGCTAAGATTTCATTGCAGATTTGTTCAGGTGATTCATCATATGAAAAGAGTCTAATTTCAATCGGACTTGGGATATATCTTCCAGGATAAGTCCCATAATAATCTACAAAGCCCCTTGTGTATAAAAAATGTCTTTGTTTATCCAGACTGAACATTGTTCCTCTAAGAGGTGGATAGTTGCCCTCTCTGTAAAGTCTAAAATTCGTAGGCATAATCGTTACTAAATCTAATGAATTAATGTTCATTTTTTCAGCAACTTTTTCAAAACCTTCAATTTCCTCTTCTGAATAATTGGAACTTTTGTGTATTACTAATCTCTGAGGATATATTTTGACTGCTTCGTAATATTCTTTTAGTGAATTGTGAAGTAAATCAAAAGCTTGTTGTTGGGATAAATGAGGCTGTTTATCTTTTTTACTTTCTTTTACAGGAGTTCCCCTTAAAATCACACCGTTTCCTTGTTCATTGAATATTTGGGTTACACTAGTCTGCGTTGTTGATTTGTCCCTGCTTTTATAGAAACTTATTCCCGCAAAACAAGTGTTATTAGTTGCATCTTTTTTTAATGCCCAAGGTGTACCAGAAGCCTTATAATATAGTGCAGTAAAAAAATTCCAAGCTATTGTAGCTTCATCTTGCATTTCTTTCGATGGTTTTACTATCCTATCTCTGACAATTTGAATTGGAATATTATATTCCATTGCCTTAGCTTTTAATAGGCGCCTAAAATTGATTTCCATTGAAAGATTATCTTCATCATCTTCGTCAAGCTTAACAGTTTTAGTTCCATAAATCATATTAGTAAATTTCTCATCCAAAACACAAAGGATAACATCAGGATTTTTATTTTTTGAGAGAAATTTAATTTCTGTTAGGAACAAGTCGACAGCTTTAATAATTAAATCATCAATATCTTTAGATGATTTTTTTGCCTTTTCGAAAATTGAATTATTAATTTTTCGAACATATGTTTCATCATAAGATATTTCACTTTTAAAGGCAATTTTGCCATTAAAACCGGGAAAATTCATAAACAAGTTTGGTTGCTTGCTTTTTTTGGGGTCGATATGACTTTTACAAGACTTTATCCAGCTAATTAAACTACCGATACTGTCACTATTACCAACAAATCCTAAAACAATTTTATCGGGACGTACATTTTCAAAATCCGCAACTCCATATTTATATATTCCCGTTCTCGGACAAATATGTTCGCCATTATGAAATTGTAATATAGGTTCTTTAAGTAAACTAATTTCCATAATCACTTTTAAAGGTTAAAGGAAGTCTAAAAGGCTCTTTGAAATTGATAAGACTATAATTTTCCTCTTCTTCGCTAATTTTATTTCTTAAACAATATGAAATAAACTTTATGCTTACCCCTATGTTTAGGACAATAATTCTTTAATAATAAGTTTGATGATGGTGTTGAAAGAGGGGGGGCCAGGGGGAGACTCATAACTT
>NZ_FQYU01000010.1:69203-122019 GCF_900141855.1 Pseudozobellia thermophila | reverse complement strand
GCCACGGCCAACGAAACGGTTGACATCGCCTTGGAGCGTGGCGGATCGACGACGATCAATATCGAGGATGCGGATGCGGACCCGAACAACGAGAACCAAACGGTTTCAGCGGGAACCGGTATAACGGTAAACCAGAGCGGGCAAAACTTTGAAGTGGTGAACGCGGCACCGGACCAGGTCGTGACCATCACGGACGGCGGTAGCGGAAATGTCTCTGTAGGCGGGACGTACCCCAACCTGACCGTTGACGTACCTTCCTTGGACGATGCGGACGCGGACCCGAACAACGAGATACAAACCTTGACTTCTGCGGATGGCTCGGTGACCTTGAGCGAGAGCGATGGTGACTATGATCTAGAGGTGAATTTTCCGGCCAACAACGATAATAGTGCGACCAACGAACTTACCGATTTGAACCTGGCAAGCAATATCCTGACCTTGACCAACCCTGCCACTCCTGGCAATCAAGTCGATTTAAGTCCTTATTTGGACAATACCGATAATCAGAATATTGAAGGTCTTGCTATCAATACAAGTTCGAACATACTCACTGTCGGTATTGAAAACGGCAATGCCCAAACGGTCGATTTATCACATTTGGACAATCCGGGTACCGACAATCAAAATATTGAAAATTTGACCTTTTCGGGTACTACTTTAACCGTGGGTATAGAAAACGGTAGTTCCCAAACGGTGAGTTTACTTCCTTTGGCCGACAATCAAAGTATACAAGGTTCAAGTTTGTCAGGAACCACATTGACCATTGGAATAGAAGACGGTAGTTCTGAAACGGTAGACCTATCGAGTTTGGCGAACACCGATAACCAACAGATAAGCCTGTCGGGAAACATCATCACCTTGGCCAATGGTACGGGTCCGGATACAACGGTCGATCTTACCGATTTTAGGGATGACCAGACCTTGACCTTAACGGGTAGCTCATTGGCAATTTCCGAAGGGAACTCGGTCGATCTATCAACGTTATCCGACCATGATTGGTACGAAGTGGGCGGAACATCCGCTCCTGACGCCATAACCGATAATATTTTTACCGAAGGTAATGTTGGTATAGGTACCAGCTCGATAACAAGTGGTAGGGCTTTGGACGTAGAAGGAAATATCGAACTTAATGATTATTTATATATGAACGGTAAGGAGGTCTTAAGGGACTCCGGTACTTGGTTGCGTATTAACCATAATAGCGGGTTCACCAATGGGATACTTACCAACTCCTATTTTAGGGTAGACAATAGGGTGACGATTAATGAAGCGGGCGATAATTATGATTTTAGGGTAGAAGGCGATGCGGATACCCATTTGCTATTTACCGATGCCTCGGCTGATGAAGTAGGTATAGGAACAAGCTCCCCGGATGCAAAATTGGATGTTGAAGGCGGTACGGTGCGTTTTTCCGACTATGGCTCCAACGCCATAACCGGTAATGCCACCTCCCTGGTCGGGGTCGAGGCCGATGGAGACCTTGTTGAAGTTAACTCCTTAAAGGCTTCAAAGGTTTTCTATCCACCTTCCATTGAGGTAGATGCCTCTACCAATGGTACGGGCAGGACAATAAACTTATACGATCAATATATCGCCCAGTTCGGGTCGCCCATGGTGGCCAGTACTTCGGCACCTGCGGCTATTCCAACCTATGCGAACAACGAATTGTACTACTATGTCACCTATTACGATACGGCTGTTTTTGCCAATGTTTCCGTCGATGAATTTGGAGTCATGACCTACGATGTCATTGCCCAGCCAACAAGCTATAATTCCTTGATAAACGTGGTTTTTGTAGTCAAATAATTTAAATGATAGACCGTCGATTTGAAGGTAAGACCTACATATAAGAAGCTTGTTGTCAGTATAGTATTTACCCTATTGGGATTTGCGGTATCCAACGCCCAGTACCTATTGAGGGCCCCGGCCGATACGGCAGAGGAGACCCGGACCAATTTTCGTTGGTACGAGGCGCAAGATACGGGTACGGTGCTGAGTACCGATCCGTTTTTGGAAGTCACCGACCAAGGGGTTTACTTTGCGGTCTATGACGGTACCTTATGTGGCAAGAACGCAACCAGTTATTTTATCGTAACCAATTGCAATTCGCCCTACAACGAGGTTACCCTTGATATTAGTGATAATACCGATCACCTTTCGCCAGGGGCCACTGTCAGTTGGAGTCCGCCATTACCTGGCGATCAAAGTGCGCCCACGGTTATAGCCACCCAAAATGTGGAACGCTACATGGCCACGATCCATAAGGCCGGTAATGCCAAGAACCTACCTAGTTTTACCGTCGTATGTATCGATGAGTCGGCGGTACTGGTCGACGATGTGGTCTCCGTCGATGAAGACGATTCGGTAATTGTCGACATTTTTGCCAACGATAGCGAACTTCCCAGTGAAGGTATGCTCTCGACGACCAATCCGGCAAACGGTACGGTAAATGTAGATGACAGTGGAACTCCCAACGACCCCACCGACGATATCGTAACCTATGTTCCCGATCCGGATTTTAATGGTCAAGATTCATTTAACTATTCGCTTTGCAATGTTTTTGGCGATTGTAGTACGGCCACCGTCACGGTAGACGTACTGCCGATCCTCGATACCATGGACGACTCTTTTGCCACCGCCGAGGACACTCCCGTCCTCTTAAATATACTTGATAACGACAATGATATTCCGTCCTCGGGCAGTTTGACAACGACCGATCCATCCAACGGAACCATTACCCTTGATGATAGGGGTACGCCAAACGATCCGTCCGACGATACGCTTACCTATACACCCAACGAAAATTTTGACGGTACGGACGCCTTTACCTACACCCTTTGTGATACGGTAGGGAACTGCGATACGGCCACGGTGACCGTTATCGTTAGCGACGCCATAGACCTCGATACCGATAACGATGGGATTCTTGACAGTTTTGAAGACCTGAATCTGGATGCCGACAATGATCCGTCGACCAATGCGACCGATACCGATGGCGACGGTATCCCCGATTATCTCGATATCGATAGTGACAATGATGGCATACCCGACAACGTCGAGGCACAGTCGACCATCGACTATACTCCTCCAAGCGGATTGGACGCAAATGGCAACGGTGTAGACGATGCCTATGAAAACAACGGAATGTTGGGTATTGTTCCCGAGGATACCGATGGGGATGGTTTGCCCGACTATGTTGACGAAGACAGCGATAACGACAACATTCCCGATAGCATAGAAGGACATGACCATGATCAAGATGGAATTCCTGAAGTTACCCTTATCGGTTCCGATAAGGATCGCGATGGCCTTGACGACGGCTATGAAGGGGAAACGGCCATTGATAGGGACGTTAACGACGAGATAGACGATCCTTACAACGACTTGCCGAACACAGATGGAGATGGGGAATCGAATTACCGCGATACCGACGACGACGACGACGGTATAGAAAGTAAGAATGAAGATGTAAATGTCGATGGCAATTATGCAAATGACGATACCGATGGCGATGGCATACCTGAATATCTGGAGCCCAATGAAGAGGAAGAACCTATAGAGGTCTTTAACGTGGTTACCCCAAATAACGATGGTGCGCACGATGTGCTGACCATTACGGGCCTCGAAAATTATCCCGATAATTCGATACGGATCTATAACCGATGGGGCGTTCTGGTATACCAAACAAGGGCCTATAATACCGAAGGCAATGTTTTTGACGGTACTTCCCAAGGTAGGGTGACCGTCGACGCCGATAGAAAACTACCGGTAGGTACCTACTTCTATATTTTGGATTACAAAGATGCCACCGGGGAACAGCAAACCCTTTCAGGGTACATATATATTAATAGATAGCAATTACTATGATTCCATATCAAAGCACAATAGCTTATAAAATCGGTGTACTATTCGCCCTGTTGTTTATGGCTGCACTCCCGAAAGGTATGGCTCAACAAGATTCCCAATACACACAGTACATGTATAATACGGTGACTGTCAACCCGGCCTATGCCGGTTCACGGGGCCATATCAGTACGGCCCTCCTGTACCGCTCGCAATGGGTGGGACTCGATGGGGCACCTACCACCCAGACCTTCAATTTGCACTCGCCCATAGGGTATAGGGGGGTAGGACTCGGCCTTTCCATTGTAAACGACCAGATCGGACCGACCTCGGAAACTTATTTCGATGTCGATTTTTCGTATACCGTATATACTTCGACCGAGGGGAGGCTGAGTTTTGGACTTAAGGCGAGTGCCCATTTATTGGACGTGCGTTTTTCCGAACTCAACCAGTATACCACCGACGCCAGCCTTCAGAACGATATCGAAAACAAATTTTCGCCCAATATCGGTGCCGGGGTCTATTACCACAACGAGCGGTTCTATGCCGGCCTATCGGTACCCCGGATCCTGGAGACCCGACATTTTGATGAAACTAGCCTATCTACGGCCAAGGAACAAATGAATTTCTATTTGATCACCGGATATGTCTGGGACCTGAACGACAACACAAAATTCAAGCCGGCCCTCTTGACCAAACTGGTTACCGGGGCACCTTTACAGGTAGACGTTTCGGCCAACTTTATGTTCAGCGAAAAGTTCATCTTGGGAGCGGCCTATCGTTGGGATGCCGCATTCAGCGGAATGGTCGGTTTCAATATTTCGGAAAAGTTCTTGATCGGCCTTGCCTATGATCGAGAAGTTACCGAACTGGGTGAGGCCATATACAATTCCGGTTCGTTTGAGGCCATCCTGCGCTACGACTTTATCAGTACCAAGGGCAACTTGAAATCCCCGCGTTTCTTTTGACCCGATCTCGAGGTCGAAGTGCCTGAATTCGGGTCCATGTCCCCAACCCGAAATTTGCCCGGCTTCCCTACAGGTAAAGAGGCCAATAATACCATCGGTGATAGGGGTAATGCCACTCCCTCCTTCCTTAAAAAACCTGCTCGGGCGATATACTACATGGGGCCCCTTTTGATAAAAATGGGGTATCGTGATGTCCCGACCTGGTCTACCACGGCCGCTGGTTCGGCCTAGTACCCATTTAAGATGGCCGATGTGGATAATGGCGGGCAACAAGACACTTTCGGGTTATAGCTATATGGACTGATATTTTTTCATTGTCCCACCGCAAACAGGTGCAGGGGCGCTTTCAATTTCTCGGTCAGTCTTTTGGGAATGTGCTAACTATAATTTAGGAGGCTCTTGGCACGATACTGGCCGAAAGATACTATTTTTGTAGTTGAACCCGTTTGGGGGCCATAATCCCTACCGACTAAAATAGTGCTATTGAAAGAAGAAGAGGTAATATTAGTAGACCCGGACAATAACCCCATAGGCACCATGCCCAAGATGGAGGCGCACGAGAAGGCGGTGCTCCATCGGGCATTTTCCGTTTTTGTGATGAACGATAGGGGCGAGACCATGTTACAGCAAAGGGCAGCACACAAATACCACTCCCCACTATTGTGGACGAACACCTGCTGCAGCCACCAACGCGTGGGCGAAAGCAATATTGAAGCGGGCAAACGGAGGCTTCAGGAAGAGATGGGCTTTGTAACCGAACTCAAGGAGTTGTTTTCGTTTATATACAAGGCTCCCTTCGACAACGGACTTACCGAACATGAGTTGGATCACGTAATGATGGGCAGGTATGACGGAGAGCCACAGATCAACCCAAATGAGGTGGCCGATTGGAAATGGATGAAGCCCGAAGCGGTAAGGTCGGATATCGAACGGAACCCCGATAGGTATACCGAGTGGTTCAAGATCATTTTTGAAAAATTCTATAGCCATATCTCCCAAAAACCCTAGAGCCATGAAGGTTAAAGTCAGCAGAAAGGCACATTTTAACGCGGCCCATCGATTGTATTGTCCGGAATGGGACGATGAAAAAAACCAAGCTGTTTTTGGCAAGTGCAACAATCCCAATTATCACGGGCACAACTACGAGTTGATTGTGAGCGTTACCGGTGAAATCGATCCGAAGACAGGGTTTGTAATGGATATGAAGGTTTTAAAGGAATTGATTGCCGACAAGGTCGAGGATGCGCTCGACCATAAGAACCTCAATCTCGAGGTACCCGAGTTCAAGGCGCTTAACCCCACGGCCGAAAACATAGCGGTGGTTATATGGAACAAGCTTCGCCCCCATATTCACGATGACAACGAACTTGAGGTAACCCTGTTCGAAACCCCCCGTAATTTTGTAACTTTTTCCGGTTAGCCATGGGCTTGAAAGTAGGTGACGAAATTCCTGATTTTACCCTGCCAGACCAATATGGCAAGGTCTTTTCGAGTGCCGATCTAAAGGGGAAAAAACCAATGGTGATCTATTTTTATCCGAAAGACGACACCCCGGGCTGTACAAAGGAGGCCTGTGGCTTTAGGGATGGTTATGAACAGTTTCAAGAGCTGGGTGCGGAAGTAATCGGGATCAGCTCCGATTCTTCGGAAAAGCATAGGAACTTTGCTGAAAAACATAGGCTGCCCTTTACGTTGCTGGCCGATACCGATAAAAAGGTAAGAAAGGCCTTTAAGGTAGAAAAGCATTTGTTAATATTGCCGGGCAGGGAGACCTATGTGGTCGACCGGAAAGGAAAAGTAGCCATGGTCTTTAACAGCATGGGGGCTTCACGACATATTCAAGAGGCCTTAAAGGCCTTGAAATCCATCAAATTATAATCGATTATGAACTTTTATCCATTGAAATTTCAGCCCATACTAAAAGAACGCCTATGGGGCGGGACCAAACTTAGGGATGTATTGGGCAAACCCATTGAAAGCGATATTACCGGCGAAAGTTGGGAGCTTTCGGCGGTAAAGGGCGACGTTTCCATTGTCGAAAATGGGGCGCTTGCCGGAAGATCCTTACAGCAACTGATCGATCAGGCACCTGGGCAATTGCTGGGGAAATCGGTCTATGAACGCTTTGGAACGGATTTTCCCATCCTTATCAAGTTTATCGATGCCAAGCAAGACCTGTCGATCCAATTGCACCCGAACGACGAACTGGCCAAAAAACGGCACAATTCCTTCGGCAAGACAGAGATGTGGTACGTTATGGATGCCGACCAGGATGCCCGGCTCATCGTAGGCTTTAACAAGGATGTTACCAAGGAGGAATACGCCAAAAGCCTGGAAGACGATAGCCTGCTAGACCTGCTCAATTACGAAAAGGTGGCCGAAGGCGACACCTTTTTTATCAATACGGGAAAGATACATGCCATTGGGGCTGGGGTTTTGCTGGCCGAGATCCAGCAGACTTCCGACATCACCTACAGGGTCTTCGACTTTAACAGGAGGGACAAGAACGGCAACCTTCGCGAACTGCATACCGACTTGGCGTTGGATGCCATCGACTACACCAAGAAGGACGACTTTAAGGTCGCGTACGGCAACCAAAAGGATGCGGTGAACCCGATGGTGGATTGCCCCTATTTTACCACCAACTATTTGGACTTGTCGAAAGACCTCGAACAAGACCTGGGGGACAGGGACTCGTTTACCATTTATATGTGCGTAGGTGGTGCGGCTACCATTGCGAACGAATTCGGATCGGTCGAAATCGAAAAGGGACAGACAACCTTGCTCGCGGCATCGACGGAGGCGGTAAAGATATCTACCGATGGGGCCCGGCTGTTGGAAGTCAGCATTTAGTGCGATTTACAAATTATAATCAAGTTGAGATAAAAAGGGCTATTTTTGCCAAAAATAAATGTATTATGGCAAGTGTAAGAGAATTGAAAAAGGATATCAATAATGTGCTGGGCGATATCATCGAAGCGGTTTATATCGTCGATGGGGCAAATAACGATCAAGACTCCAAAGAGGGCGGCAAAATTATTGATGAGGCCATCGAAACCTTTGATGACCTAATCGAAAAAGTGAACGACCGAAAGGTTGAAAATAGAAAGGCGCACCTAAGAAAGGTACGTGCCGAACTGGAGAAAAAGGCCGTCGAATTGGCCGAAAAAGTGAACAAACTGGGTTAATGGATACCCTAGGCAATAAAAAAAATCCCGTCATGGCGACGGGATTTTTTTATTTCTTGACCTTTTCCAAGTGCTTTTTTAAAAGTCGCCCGTATTTCGATGCCGCTATCTCCGGCGACAAGGCCTTGTAAACCGAATCGAGATAGATGACGTTCGCATCGGCTACGTCGTTCAAGGCGATGTAAGGGGCGATGTAGGAGTTTTTATTGTTGAGCGCATAGTTTAGCGCGTAGGCATAGCTTCGCTTGAGGTTCTTGTCGCTCAGGGCCTGAAGCGAATCGAGTTGTACCGAATCCAAATTGGCGCCTGCTTGGGTCACCATTTGAAGGATCTCGAGGTTCTTCATGTTGAAACGCGACATGGTCTTTTGGTATTCCTCCAGTTTCTTTTGCGTTTCGGAGCCTTCGATTTTTGGGTTTTTGTCAAAGGCGTTCCAAGTGGTATTGATCGTTATCGTGCCCGGCTCGGCAAAAAAGGTTATCCGGTCGTTGATGTCGTTGGCGTCCTTTTTCTTGAGGTAGAGGTAGAAGATTTCAGGACTCTCCAATTCGGTTTTGAAATTGAAGGAGCCATCACCATCTACCTGTAAGGAATCGACGGTGGTCAACACGGAATCGGGTACATGCTGCAAATAAAGCGTGCCCTTTTTCAGTCCCTTGACGGTTCCGGTAACCTGCATGGTATTCGAAGTAGTGCTTTCTCCGCAGGAAAGAACCAAAAAACAAATGGTGCTTAGGAAAAATAGATTTTTCATGTCTTTAATTTGGTCGGGCAAATATCAATAAAAAAATTGATTTGGTTCAAGCCTTCGGGGGTATGCTTACACTTTTGAGGCGATTTCCATCAGGTAGGCGCAAAGCAGGGCACCTCCGGTACCGACCACATAGCCGAACACCGAAAGCAATACCCCTACCGAAGTCAGCGAAGGGTGGAACTCCGCAGCGACCACGGGTGCCGAGGCGGCCCCGCCCACGTTGGCCTGGCTGCCTACCGCCAAAAAGAAGTAGGGGGCCTTGATCAGTTTGGCCACCAAAACCAGCAAACCTGCATGAATACTTATCCATATAAATCCGATGGCTATCAATCCCGGGTTTTCGAGTACTTTCCCCAAATCCATCTTCATGCCTATAGTGGCAACAAGAATGTAGATGAACATCCCTCCAATTTTGCTGGCACCGGCACCTTCGTAATTTTTTGCCTTGGTAAACGATAGACCGATGCCCACAGTCGTTGCAATGACTACCATCCAAAAGAAACCGGAACCCAAAAACGACAGAAAGCTTTTTTTGTCACTGACGCTTTCATAGGTCGAAGTAAGGAAAGAACTGATGTGGTTACCGAAAAAATGGGCTATTCCTGTAGCGGTAAAGGCGAAGAAAAGCATCATCATATAATCTTTCAAGGTAGGAACCCGGGTAATTTTTTCGGAAAAAGCGGTCACCTTTACCTTAAGTGATTCAATGGCACTGGTATCGGCCTTGAGCCAATTGTCTATCTGTTTGGTCTTGCCGACACCCAGTAATATAACGGCCATCCATACATTGGCGACGACAATATCGACAAGTACCATACCGCCGTATTTTTCTGGATTGTATTGAAATATCTCGAGCATGGCCGCTTGATTGGCACCGCCACCGATCCAACTGCCCGCTATGGTCGACAAGCCTCGCCAAATGGCATCAAAATCGTTGCCGCCCACTGTTTCCGGGGAGAAAATGGAAACGATCAAGATGGCTATGGGGCCTCCTATAACTATGCCGGCGCTACCCGTTAAGAACATGATCAAAGCCTTCGACCCCAAGTTTGATATGGCCTTGAGGTCTATACTCAAGGTCATCAACACCAGTGCGGCAGGCAAGAGGTACCTGCTCGCCATAAAGTACAGGTTCGAGGTGGAATCGGAAACAAGGCCCGTACTCGCTAAAATGGCAGGTAAAAGGTAGGCCATGAGTACCGCGGGAACCACGGAGTAGAACTTCTTCCAAAACCCCGTACTGATCGACGAGGTGTAGAAGATAAAGCCAAGGCATAAGGTGAGCAAACCAAATACTACGGTATCGTCTGTAATTAAGGGTTCTGTCATTTGATAGGGTCGCTTTTGCCAAATATACTTAAAATACCAGATGCTGTTTGATAAAGCTGGCCACCCCGTCCTCGGTGTTGGGCAGGGTAACATGGTCCGCAATGGCCTTTACCTCGTCGCGGGCATTGCCTACGGCCACGCCTAGGCCTGAATGCCGCAACATTTCCATATCGTTGTAATTGTCGCCAAATGAGATGACATCGGCCATTGTCTCCCCCTCTTGGAGCAACAATTGTATCGCGGTCAGTTTTGAAACCGTTTTTGGCGCGATCTCGATCAAGGTGTCGTTCGACCGATAGAGGTTCAGTTCCGTTCCCCATTTCTCGGTAAGGACGGGGAAAATGGCATCGGCGGTACTTTTAGTGCCCATCAGCATAATTTTATGGGGGCCAATCCCCCGCTTTTCCCAATCGGCCAAGCTTTCGGAGGTGGGCCTGAACAGGGGAGTGGTCTGGGTATACCTGATCTCTTTGCGCACGCGTTCGGTATTTTCTTCTACGTACCATTCGTTGTGGTGGTATAGTCCCAGCTTTATAAAATGCCGCGATGCCAGGTCGGAAATCTTGGATAGGAGGGCCATGGGGATTTCCGTTGATGAGACCTGTTGTCCGCCATTGAGTACGAGGGCACCGTTGTAACAGACCATGGGTTGGTCTTCTATGCCCAAATGGCGCTGCAGATAGGTCATGGCGCGGGGCATTCTGGCCGAGACCAGTATAATGCGGAGCCTGTCTTTGATTCGTTGGATTTCCGATATAGTGAAATCCGATACATCGCTTTTCGTGGAAAGAAGGGTTCCGTCCAAGTCGGAACAGAGTATTTTGTATTTCAAGAAGCTAAAGGTTTGATTTCGGATGCAAAAATAACAATTGAGCGGTGTCCGGCCTATTTCTTCGCCTAATAACCGCCCCTGAATTTTTTCTTTCGCTTTTTGTTCGGGTTCTTGAAAAGGCGTTTGAGAAAACCATCGCGTTTTACGGGCTCACAGTCCAACATCTGTAGGACTACCGGATCGGGTTTTGAAAATTGGGCCCTGGTGATGGGGTTGTACGAAGCGTGCTTGTTCATTTTTTGCATGAATTTCGCAAAAATGGGAAGGGCGGCACTCGCCCCTTGACCCAAGCTCGTGCTTTTGAAACCTATTTCGTGGTTGTCGAGTCCGACCCAGGTTACGTGTACCAGTTTCGGGGTAAGGGCAACAAACCAGGCGTCTTTGTTGTTTTGGGTGGTCCCCGTCTTTCCGGCTATGTCGTTGTTCAGTTTATAGGTACTTCGCAAGCGAGAGGCCGTACCGCTGTTTACGGTCGATTTCATCATCTCGACCATGATTTGCCGGGTTTGCTCCGAAAAGGCCGGTTGCGTAGCCCTTTTGGGTTCGAATTTTACGAGTAGGGAGTCGTTTTTATCGGCAATGGCGTTGATGAGGTAAGGCAGTACGGCCCTTCCCTCGTTCATATAGCTGGCATAGGCACCCGCCAGTTCGTTCAGGTAGATTTCCCCGGTACCCAAGGCCAATGAGGGTTGCTTGGGCAATTCGGTAAATATGCCCATGTTCTTGGCCATGGCGATGACGTTGTCGATGCCTGTTTTTTCCATAACCTTTACCGCCACGGTATTGACCGAATTGCTGAGGGCCTCTTCCATTGAATAATTGAGATAGGCCTCATCTTTCTTGCCCGAATTTCCGGGCGACCATCCTTTTAGGTTTTCGTATTCCACTTCTTCCGCCGAAAAATAGGTACAGGGTTCGATGCCTACTTCCAAGGCCGCCGTATAGACCAAGGGTTTGAACGTCGATCCCACCTGTCTTTTGCTTTGGGCGACATGGTCGAATTTGAAATGTTCAAAATCAATACCGCCGATCCAGGTTTTTACCGCCCCGGTCTTGGGGTCCAAGGCCAATGAGCCTGTATTGAGAAATTTCATATAGTGCTTTAGGCTATCTATCGAGCTTGCCCGGACCGTTTTCTCTCCGTCCCAATCGACGAGGACCATCTTCTTTTTGCGCTTGAGCGAATCCATGATCTGTTTTTCGCCAAGTCCCGATGCCTTCAGTTTTTTGTAAATCCTTGATTGTCTGATCTGTTTGGTGATCAGTTTTTGATCGGTCAGCCAGGGAGCGTTTTTTCCATAACTCTTTTCAAACCGTCCTTGAAGGGTTTTCATATGCTCGCGCATGGCCTCTTCGGCCCAATACTGCATATTGTAATCCAAGGTGGTGTAGATTTTTAGTCCGGAGGTATAAATGTTGTATTCCTTACCGGTTTCGCCTTGCTCCTCGGCCCATTTCAACATCTTTTTTCGCACCTCTTCCCTAAAATAGGGGGCCAGCCCATCGTTATTGTCGTATTCGCGATAGTTTAGGGTTATGGGCAGGGCGATCAGGCTGTCCTTTTCGGTTTCGGGCAGCATCTTGTTTTTTGCCATGGCGGCCAAGACCAGGTTCCTCCTTTCGAGGCTCCTTTCGGGAAAGATCCTGGGGTTGTAGCTGTAGGTTGCCTTGAGCATTCCGACCAAGGTAGCGGCTTCCTCCAGCAAAAGGTCTTTGGTACGCTTGTTGAAGAATTTGAGGGCGGCACTCTCGATTCCGAAGGTATTGTCTCCAAAGGAAACCGTATTCAGATAGTGGGTAAGGATCTCGTCTTTCGTAAAGATATCCTCCATCCGTCGGGCAATGAACATTTCCTTGATCTTGTCGACGACGATATTCGTTTTTTTTCGGTCTCTTCTGGGGTATAGGTTTTTGGCCAATTGCTGCGTCAGGGTACTGCCCCCGCCCGCGGATTGGTCTTGCATCAAAATGGTCTTTAATGCAACACGGCCTAGGCTTCGGTAATCGATGCCCGAATGTTCGTAAAACCTTTCGTCCTCTATGGCCACCAAGGCATCGAGCACGTGTTCGGGAATGTCTTCAAAGACGATAGGCTGTCGATCGTAGAGGTAAAATTTACCGATAAGCACACTGTCGGCGGTATACACCTCCGAAGCCCGCTGGTATTGGAAATCGGACAAATCGTTTTTTGATGGGAGGGGTCCCCAAAGTCCCCAACCGACACTAGCTACAAAAAGTATCGATGCAAGCAGTAAGCCCAGCAATACGATGATACCTATCTTTAAGAATCTATGCTTCATTTGCTTTAATCTCAATACCTGGGATTTAAAGCACGCAATATCAAATTAAAAATTGAAAAGAGCATGGGCGTTAACATTAGATTAAAGGCTATTGCCTAATTTTGGCCCAAATTTGTTGAAATGAAAAAAGTAGTAGCCCTGGTCCTTCTGATCTCCAATATGCTTGCCGCCAACACCGGCGACTGGTCGAAGACCGGGCATAGAACGGTAGGTCAAATTGCGGAAAAGCATTTGTCTAGAAAGGCCAAGAGGGCCATTGGAAATCTATTGCAGGGCCAAAGCTTGGCCAGGGTCGCCAATTTTGGCGATGAAATCAAGTCCGATACCCTATATCGTAAGTTTAGTGCCTGGCATTACGTCAATCTTCCGGCCGATGCGAAGTATACCGATATCGAACCCAGTAAGTACGGCGATATTGTAATTGGCATTGAAAAATGCATCCAAATATTGAAAGACAAGGGCAGTAGTGCCGCCGACAAGGCGTTCTATTTGAAAATGTTGGTACATTTGATAGGCGACCTGCACCAACCGATGCATGTAGGTAGGGCCGAGGATAAGGGCGGAAATACGATCCAGTTGCAATGGTTCAATAAGGGAACCAACCTTCATCGGGTATGGGACAGCCATATGATAGACGACTATGGGATGAGCTATACCGAGCTGGCGGGTTCATTGCCCAAGTTGGACAAGGCGAAGGTCAAGGCCATTCAGCAAGGAAACATCTACGACTGGTTGGAAGAAAGCCAGGGAATTGCCAATAAAATTTACGCTTCGGTAGAGAACGGTGAAAAACTGTACTATAGGTATAGTTATGTCTGGTGGGGCACCGTAGAAAACCAGCTTCAAAAAGGGGGACTGCGCTTGGCCAAGGTGTTGAACGATGTCTTTTCTTGAATCCGGGCCGTTCGAAATTTTAATTAGCCCCTTCCTTAACCGTAAAAAGGACCTTTTGAAAATGTCGACATACCTATAAAATCGGTATTTTGAACGAACCGACGTACTTTGGAACAAGATTTGAAGTTATCTTGTTGAAGTGCTGTATGGGGACATTGGAGGTCTTGCCCACCCGCCAAAGGCAGTACGGCATTTCGCGTAAAGCATACGGGCCCCATAAAAAAAACCGACTTCGTAACGCGAGGCCGGTTTTTTTAGTTGATAAGCCTAAAGGTTAGGTTGATGCGCTTACCGAGGTCTCTTGAGGTTTTTGGTATTTGGTGCATCCAGTATTGCTGTGTCGTACCGGACATGACAAGCAAACTGCCGTGCTCCAGGAGCAGCTTATACCTTTGGGCCTTGCAGGTGCGGTGCTTCAGATGAAAGAAACGTTCTTCGCCCAAGGAAATCGAGGCAATGATCGGGTTATGGCCCAGTTCCTTTTCGTTATCGCTATGCCAACCATTGCTGTCCTTCCCGTCCCTGTACAGGTTTAACAGGCATGTGGTAAACCGGGTTTTGCATTTGAAATCGACCTTTTTCTTCATTTCGAGGAGCCCCTCGGTAAACGGATGCGGGCGCATGGTAATGTTCGAATAGGAGTATTCCTTTCCATTGTTGCCGAATAGGGCCGTGAGCCTAGGTTGGGGATATTCCTTTCCGAAAAGCTTTATGCTGTCTTGCCGCCATGGGACCGTATGCAATAGAAGGTCAAAGAATCGGTCGGCCTCCCCGCCCTTAAAAAAAAGGGGATAGTAGTGAATGGTGCTGTCGACCAGGTTCAAATTGCCATTTGTGGGAAAAAGCCGCTGCACTATTGGAGTACGTTTTTCAATTGATTTCTGTACTCCGATGGGTTTAGCCCGGTAAAGGCCTTGAACTGTTTGTTGAAATGGGAAAAATTATTGAACCCGCTTTGCATGCAGACCTCTGTAATGCTTATGGGCTGTTCGGCCAATAGCTTAGAAGCGTGTACCAACCTGTACTCGTTCACGAACTGGACAAAGGTCTTGTTCGTTATTTTTTTAAAGTACCTACAGAACGAAGGTACCGTCATGCTTACTTTACCGGCAATCTCGTCCAGGGTTATTTCTTCCTTGAAATTGGTCTTGACATAATTGAAGACAATATTGATACGGTCGTTGTCCTTTACCTCCGTTTCCATGGAGAAGCCTTCGGCATTGAGAATCTTAAAATCTTTGCTCAGGGCGAGTTCGTTCAGGATATTGAGAATGGAAAGCAGGCGCTGAAAATCGCTTTGGTATTCCAAAATCAACAATTTCTCACCCAGTTTTCTCTTCGTCTTTCCCGAAAAGGCAATGCCCCCCTTGGCGATTTCGAACAAGTTTTGGATGTTCTTCATTTCCGGGATCTTAAAAAAGTCGTTTCCCAAAAAGTCTTGTTTCATCTGAATGACCGTTTCAGAATCGTTTCCGGTCAATTTATCGGTAAACCCGCAATGGGGCAGGTTGCTGCCTATAAGTATAAGGTCTCCGTCGGAATAGTACGATACGTGGCTACCGATCTGCCTTTTGCCGGAGCCTCCGTGCACGTGTACCAATTCGATTTCAGGATGGTAATGCCAAATACTTTGTTTGTTGTTTTTCGAGGCATCGAACTTTTGATAGGTATACGAATGGCCAAAACTAGGCTCGATCGCTTCAAAAGCAGGTTTTTGGGATAGGGGATTTTTCTTTTCCATAATGCAAATTTACAACAGCCATAAAACGCTATTCTTTGCAAAATTAACCAAAAAATGTTCAAAATTACCTTTTGGGTATAAATCATGTGGTTACCATGTTAAAATAGCATATAAATTGGAAAAATGTGTAGTAGTGGGGTAAAGACATCGGCCTTAAGTTTGTACCAGATTATTAACCTACCCTGTCGCAAGATGGGCTCTAAAACAAAATGTCATGAAAAAAGTATTAAGAACAACAGCAATGATTGCCCTCATGTTCGGAACAATGACAGCTTCGGCCAACGAAGGGAAACTAAGTCTAGTTACTACCGAGAATACCAAAAGCGTAGTTTTTGAACTGGATGCCGATGCCGGTAAGACAACCATCAAACTCTTGGATAAAGACAGTAATGTAATCTATTTCGAAAATGTCGAGAAAGAAGCTTACGTCAAAAAGTTCGACCTTCAGAACCTTAAAGACGGTCAGTACTACTTCTTGACCGATGATGCCTTGAGGACTACCACTTATGTCATAAACGTAAAGGGTTCAAAAGTAGCGATCCTCGATAAGAAGGAAGATACCAAGCCGGTTTACAGAAGTAAGGACGGTGTTATTTATCTAAACCATTTGAACCTTGATAAAAGCAAGGTGAACGTAAATGTTTTTGATAGCAGTGACCGTTTGGTTTTCTCGCAAGAATGGAAAGATACCATGGTCGTTGAAAAGGTTTTCAATTTCAAGAACGCCTTCAAAGACACGTATACCCTCGTTTTGTCCGACGGTGATAAATCGTATTACGAGACTATTAATGTAAAGTAGTTGTTATAAAAATAGTAGTTTAAGTTGAGTTGAGTTAAAAGCCCTGTAGATCATAGACTGCAGGGTTTTTTAATTTTCGGAAATGACCTTCTTGATGGCCAAAAGACTTAGCCCAAATAAGTGTAAGCCCAGTACATAAGTACAAACTGGAGCAGTATACGCAAAACCAGCGACCATTTGGGCAGGCCCATGGATGCCTTCGGGGCGTGGAGCATATAAAAGTGGACCGGTAGAAAGGCGATAAGCATAAAAACGATACCGTAAAGAGCAGGTTTTTTAAGGGGTTCGAATAATAGGGCCATGCCGAGGAAGACCTCTGCCGCACCACTGGCATATACCAGCAATGTGGCCTTGGGCAGGTAGGGAGGAATTATTCTTTTGTAGATCTTGGGCCTGATGAAATGGTTCAGTCCGGCAACTACATACAATGTGGCCATAAGGTAATAATGCCAAGGTTCACTCAAATGCATAGCGATGCTTAAAGTAGGGCTGGGGCAAAGCGCCTAAACCCTAAGGTATTTTCTTAGTCTGTCTTTCTTGTACTGGGGTACCGAAGGGTTTTCCATAAATAAGGCAAGTATATCTTGGGGCTTTTCCTTAAGATATAGTAAGCGATAGAACTGTGCAACGGTAAGTTCGTTCCCAGAGGCTTCGACGAGCTCCAGGCGATCGCCTTTTTCGACCCATCCCTCTTCCAAAATACGAACGTAGGTACCTGGGCGGCCATATTCGATGAATTTTTTAAGAATGCCCTGGTCATTGAAACGGACCCCTAATTTGTAGCAGGGTTCCCGAGGTTGGGTGACCTGAACCATGGCCGTACCAATTCGGTATATATTGCCTACCCTTACCAAGGTTTCGTCAAGGCCTTCCACGGTCAGGTTTTCGCCGAACATGCCCCAGTCCCATTTGAGATCGGGATATTCTTTTTTCCAATGGGGGTAGTGCAAGGAAGAGAATAGGTAGCAGGCCTTGTTCGTACCCCCGTGGTGCACCCTGTCGATGATAGTGTCTTGGGAGACGTCTTCTTTTTGAAGTTGTATGGCCTCGGGTACGGGATATTTGAAGATTCCCGTCTTTTCTTCCTTGCCGTTCCAGGTAAAACTTACGGCTTGTCCTATATTGGTGGAAATTACATGCATTCCCAAAGATAAGAAAACATCTATTGCCTGTCGTTCAAATGAAGGGCGAACCCCTTTTTTGTTTTTAAAGGAAATCGGTTTTTATGTCCACATCACTGGTAAGGACTACGGGTAAAAATTCCATTACATGGATAAAAAGGGGACCTTCGCCAATGTTTTCCAGGTCGCGAACGGTGTCGTCGCCCAAGCAGGGAATATAACCGGTATCGCCCTTGGCGATCTTTATAAGTGAAATACACCCGTCGGAAGAACGGGTTACCGCCAGTCCGTCGGCCATGGCAACAAAGCTGTAATCGCGGTTTGTTTTGCGAAAACCCAATCTGTCGCCGGGTTGCAGAAATATTTCCCAGACCTTTATGGTATCATTTTCAAAAAGCAGAAGCTGGCCTAGGTTTTCCGATACCTTGTTTTTCCTTAATTCCAATAACCGAGAAGCTTCCCAAGGGTCAAAATTCCCGGCGGGGTTGAGTTCCTGATATATCATTTTCTTCTATTCTTAGGCGGGTGGGTATATTTACTTTGCTTGCATGTAAGTAAATTATGACTATCTATGTTGCAAATATGTATTAATAAAGAGCGGTAATCCCTTGTCGTTAAGGTCGAATTAGTCCTAATTTCCGATTTCAGAACCGATTGGGAATCTTCAAACGTTTTCGTTATGCCAAATAGGGCAAGGCTTGTGTGGAATTGAGGGGCTTGGCCCGCGACACTACCCCAAAGGTGGCCTATCTTAGGCCCTTGTATTTAAGTGGAGTGGTACCGGTCACTTTCTTGAACGCGGAGTAAAATGCGCTCTTACTGTGAAAGCCTACCTCTTGGCCGATGCCTTCGATACTCAATCGGTCCAGGTCTTTGTTTTTCAACAGGCCTTCGGCCTTTTGTACCCTTAATAGGTTGATGTAGGCATTAAAATTTTGGTTGCGTACCTTGTTGATGGCCGAAGAAATTCTTTTGGGATGGGAGTCGAGGTTTTCGGCCAGGTCGACCACGGTCAGTTCCTTATTGGTAAAACTCTCCGTTCGGATCAAGTACTCGTGTATCCTGTTCATTAACGTGATGAGTTTTTTTTCGGAAGGAAGGGCCATGGTGTTGAAGGCAAGTGCGGCATCATTGGCGAGTTCCGGGTCTTTCTTTAAGCTAATGACCGCCCTCACATTTTGTTGTTCGAAACCATGAAGTGCCGTCCAATAGATAAAGAGAAGGTCGAATGCCATAAAATAGGTCCGGGCAAAAAGACTATGGGGTACCGTTCTTGCCAATAGCGCATAAAGTATAAAGCCTATAATGGTATACACCAAGTAAGAGCGGGCCCTGGCCAGTTCCTTCAGGGCGACATAGGGCAAATTGCGATGAGCGATTACCTTGGGATTTCTCAGTATGTTCAGGGTGTACACGCCTACCCCAAGGCCGAACAGCCATAAAATTGTTCGGGAAGCTTCGTAAAGGGGCAAGGCCTCGAGCTCCACTTTCCTTTCATAAGGCAGGATATAGATAAGGCTTTGTGCGCCAAAGGCCACCAGACCGGGCAGGAGCAGCCACAATTTCCTTTTTCCCGATGAAAGCAAACCGGTATGTTGGATATAGAGGTAGAAAAGGGGAAAATAGAGGGAAAAAAATACAAAGGGCAAGAGATAGAGTTGGGGGTAGGGGTTGAAGGCCCCGAAGCCATCGAGAATGCGGGGGAGCATTGCCAACGAAAAAAGGATCAGCAATACGCTTAAAAATAAGGTGCTCTTGTATTTTGGCTTGTTGAGAATGATCAATAGTACACCTAGGGTCATTGCCTGTACAAAACCGATGGCCTCAAAAGCGGTGTAGATATCGAACTTCATTCGTTCCGGGATAATGGATGGTACGTACAAGTTAGGGATTATAGGACAGATTTTTCGATATGACAAAAATGGGGTGGTATTTTTATCGTTATAACAATAATTGTCGATAATGTTTTAAATAGTTGTAATAAATAGTTCAATTTCTTGGGTGTGTGGCAATTTGTAAGGCCTAAATTTTTAAGCTTCAATTGTTTAAGCAGGTATTTATGGCGATTGACGGAATGCTAGTTATGGGCGGGATGTTTTTATGAAAAAAGCAATAGCGCCACTATTTCAAAAAAATATTTACATTTATCGCTATGGCTTTATTCACTTTTATACTATTTACGGGATTTGTTGCATTTTACGCAACTTGGAAACTGAGGCGCGATAAACTCGATACCCAAGACGGATATTTTTTGGGAGGAAGGTCCTTGACCGGTATCGTCATTGCCGGCTCGCTGTTGCTTACCAATATCTCGACCGAACACTTGGTAGGGCTCAACGGTTCGGCCTATAGGAACGGGGCCATTATTATTGCCTGGGAGGTAACCTCGGCCATAGCCTTGGTGGTCGCCGCCCTTTACTTTGCCCCGCGATATTTGAAGATGGGCCTAACTACCATACCCCAGTTTTTGGAAAAAAGGTTTGACGGACTCACCCGTACCTTGATCGCCGTACTCTTGATATTCTCTTTTGTGGCCACCCTATTGCCCATCGTGCTCTATACGGGCGCCCTGAATATCGAAGCCATTTTTGAGATTTCGGATCTTCTGGGTGTAACCCAACAAGAAGGAATTTGGGTAACCATCTTGATCGTAGGTTCCATTGGCGCCGTGTACGCCATTTTTGGAGGGTTGAAAATGGTGGCCTATACCGATACCATCAACGGGTTTGGATTACTGGTCGCGGGTTTGCTGGTGCCTATTCTGGCTTTGTTGAGCATAGGGGACGGCAACCTTTTCGAGGGATTCGGCAAGGTTTTTCAGAACAGTCCGGAAAAATTTAACGTGGTCAGCAAGGAGTCGGGGGTGGGCGAGGGTGCCCGTACCGCCATCCTGCCTTTCGAGGTACTGTTCACGGGCTTTATGCTCAACCAAATCTACTTCTGGTGTATGCACCAGTCGATCATTCAAAGGGTACTTGGCGCGGTAAACCTCAAAGAGGCCCAAAAGGGACTTTTGTTTACGGGGCTGTTGAAAATTCTGGTGCCCCTCGTTGTGGTTTTGCCCGGGCTGATCGGCTATTATTATTTCGGGGAGAGTCTTTACGACAATCCGGACAGCGTCTATCCCCTTTTGGTCAAGAAGGTTTTGCCCCTATGGTTGACGGGTTTTTTTGTCGCCGTTATGATGGGGGCCATATTGAGTACCTTCAATAGTGCCCTTAACAGCGCCGCCACGCTTTTTAGTTTGGGCATCTACAAGCGGTATATCAATAAAAATACGAGTGACGGGAAATTGGTTGCCATGGGCAAATGGACCTCAGCCGTATTGGCGGTATTCGCCATAGGTATTGCCCCCTTCGTTGCCAGTGCCCCTGAAGGACTCTATCAGCTCTTGCAGCAGTTGAACGGTATATTCTTTATTCCGATCGCGAGCGTCATCATCGCGGGGTTCCTGTTTCCAAAGGTATCGGCCTCCGGTGCCAAGGCCGGCTTGTTGTTCGGATTGGTTTTTTATGTAGTGGCCGATTATGTGGTCAAGGTGCCCCTACATTTTGTCCATATCTGGGGAATCGAGTTTGTCTTGAACATAATAGTGATGCATATCGTTTCGGCCCTCATGAAAAAGGACGAAAAATTTGTAATGACCGACGCCGGCGTATTGGATCTAAAGCCTTGGAAGTACGCCCGTCACTTTAGCGTAGTATTGATTATGTGTGCAATTATTTTGTACATTGTACTGGGAAATGTTTGATAATTAGAGGGTGTTGGTCTTATCTAGGGCCTTTTTTAGCGTAAGACAATCCTGCTTTAACTTGAAACTTAAACAATGGAAAAGACATTTAGAAACTATGAGGCCGTCGATGTTTCGGCAGCGGTTAAGGAACATTATCGTAAAATGAGAACAAAGCAAACGGTCGATTACGTGCAGCGTATGCACAAAAAGTACCTGACCTTTGACAAGCCAATGCCCTTGTTCGAGGCCATGGCCCATCTTAACAAGCTGATAGACGTTAGCGATCCCGATCTCGATTTGCCCAATGTACAGCACTTGATACAAAGCGCTGAGGCGTTAAGGGCCGATAATAGGCCCGATTGGATGCAGTTAACGGGACTTATCCACGACCTGGGGAAGGTCATGTTCCTATGGGGAAGCGACGAGGACGGTACCAGCCAAGATGAACAATGGGGTACGGTAGGCGATGTCTTTGTAGTCGGATGCGCCTTGCCGGATACCTGTGTATACCCTGAGTTTAATGCGCTGAACCCCGATATGGCCGATCCCCGTTACAACACCCCGACAGGTATGTATGAAGAGGGGTGCGGACTGGATAATTTGACATTGGCCTGGGGGCACGATGAGTACTTGTACCGAGTGCTTGCCAATCATAAGGAAAACACCCTGCCCGAAGAGGCGATGGTAATGATCCGATATCATTCTTTCTACCCCTGGCATACGGGAGGTAGTTATAAGGAACTGTTGTGCGACAAAGACGAAAAGTACCTTGAGATCATCAAAGACTTCAACAAATACGATTTGTATACCAAGAGCCAAAAAGTGTACGATCTTGATGAGGTAATCGACTACTATAGGCCGATAGCCGAGAAATATTTGGGCACAGGGCCCATTTATTGGTAATGATCAATAAAATAAGGCAATAAAAAAGCTCCGGATTTCCGGAGCTTTTTTGTTTTGACTTCCTCGATAACAAGCTATTTTACCATTTCATAGCTTCTTTTGATAAACTCGGTGAGTTCTTGCCCTTTGAGCAGGCCTTTTGACAGTTTGGCCAAATCGATGGACTGGTTGATCAAACGTTCCCGTTTTTTGGCGGTCTTGGTGTTAAGGATCTCGCCCACCAGCTCGTGGTTGGTGTTTACGACGATGTTGTACATGTCGGGCATGTTCCCCATGCCGAACATTCCGCCGCCGCCCGTTTGCTGCATTTCCTTCATCCTTCTCATGAATTCGGGCTCGGTGATGATGAACGGTGAGGCATCACTGTCCATGGCCTCCAGTTGTACGGTATAGTTTTTATCGTCGATGACTTCCTCCAAATTGGCCTTGAGTTTCTCTTTTTCCTCGTCCGATAATTTGGAGATTTGCGTGTCCTCCTTTTTGATCAGGTTGTCTATGTGGTCGGCATCCACACGGGCAAAGGAAATTTTTTCCTTCGAAGTTTCGAGCTTTTGCATCAAATGGCTGATAATGGGCGAGTCTAAGAGTAGAACTTCGTAGCCCTTGGCCTTGGCCGCCTCAATGTAACTGTGCTGGGCCTCTTTGTCGGATGCGTAAAGAATAACCAATTTATCGTCTTTGTCGGTCTGCTTGTCCTTTATTTTTTCCTGTAGTTCTTCGAATGTAAAGTAGTCGCCGTCTACCGTGGGATACAATGCAAATTTGTCAGCTTTTTCGAAGAATTTTTCTTCGGACAGCATTCCGTATTCGATGACGATTTTAATGTCGTTCCATTTTTTCTCAAAATCTTCGCGGTTGTTCTTGAACAAAGAGTTGAGCTTGTCGGCCACTTTTCTGGTGATGTAGGAAGATATTTTCTTTACCGCACCATCGGCCTGCAAATACGAACGGGAAACGTTCAAGGGGATGTCGGGCGAATCGATGACCCCCCGGAGCATGGTAAGGAACTCGGGTACGATGCCCTCGACGTTGTCGGTTACGAAAACCTGGTTTTGGTAAAGTTGGATCTTGTCTTTCTGAATGTTGAGGTCGTTGGTCAGCTTGGGGAAATACAGGATTCCCGTAAGGTTGAATGGGTAGTCGACATTCAAGTGAATATGAAAAAGAGGCTCTTCGAACTGCATGGGGTACAGTTCCCTGTAGAACTCCTTGTAATCCTTGTCCTCTAGGTCTGTGGGCTGCTTGGTCCACGCAGGGTTGGGGTTGTTGATGATGTTGTCGACCTCTTTTGTGGGGGCGGGATCGTCTTCCTTGGCACCTTCGGGCTTTGGAAGCGTTTCGGTTCTTGTGCCGAATTTGATCGGTATGGGCATAAACTTGTTGTACTTGCGCAACAGTTCGCTTATGCGGTTCTCTTCGAGAAATTCGGTGGAGTCTTCGGCTATGTGGAGTACAATTTCCGTACCCCGGTCCTTTTTATCGGCCTTGCCCAAGGTGAACTCGGGAGAACCGTCGCAGGTCCAGTGAACCGCCTCGGCATCTTCCTTAAAGCTCTTGGTGAAGATTTCCACTTTGTGGGCCACCATAAAGGCCGAGTAAAAACCAAGGCCGAAATGACCGATGATTCCGGCATCCTTGGCACCGTCCTCGTATTTGTTCAAAAATTCCTCGGCTCCCGAAAATGCCACTTCGTTGATATACTTCTCCACTTCGTCTTGGGTCATACCTATACCTTGGTCGATAATGTGAAGTTTTTTGCCCTCTTTGTCGACTTTGACCTCGATTATGGGGTTTCCGTAATCTACCTTGGCTTCGCCTATGGAGGTCAAATGTTTTAGTTTCAAGGTCGCATCCGTTGCATTGGATATCAATTCCCTGAGAAAAATTTCGTGGTCACTGTACAAAAATTTCTTGATCAGCGGAAAAATGTTGTCTACCGAAACATTGATTTTACCTGTAGCCATAAGTTGTTGTTTTTATGTCCCTCTTCGGAACCCTATGCAAATTTGTTCTGTTTATTTAATTCCCGTTAAGGCATACTTCGCCTTGTTTGGTAATTGCCTAGGTCAAAAAAAATACCAGAGAGTAAGATAGTGACAAACTGACACCTTGGAAGCCGCATATAGCCTTGATTTCTAAATTGTTTAATTTTTATTTAAAAAAGTTAAACAAAAATTGTATATTTGATTGTGGTGATATAAAAATGGCTATGAAAAAGTAAATAGGTATTACCATGTGCTGATTATTTATTGGTTAGGTTGTTTGCAAACGTGCCTCCTTATGCAGGGGGCACGTTTTTATTTTGGTCCATTAAGGCGTTTATCGGTTGAAGGGGCGTCGGAAGTCTACTGGTAGGTAGCAGGGTGTCGGAGTGCCGCCAAGCATATAGGTAAAGTCGTTCAATTATTGTTTATCTTACTTGTCGGTATTTGTGGAATTAGTAAAAATATACCCCTACTTTTGCTTTTCAAGATCTAATGTTGTTTTTTAAGGCAATATTTTAACAAAGGGACTGTGTGGCCCTTACTACTGATAACCATTTGATAACTTAATTATGTACAATTCAAAAATAACCGGTCTAGGTTATTATGTTCCCGACAACGTAGTTACCAACAATGATTTGGCGCAAGTTATGGATACCAGCGACGAGTGGATCCAAGAGCGAACCGGTATAAAGGAAAGAAGGCACGTAGTGCCCGAAAAGGACACGACCACCACTATGGGGGTCAAGGCGGCCAAGGTGGCTATCGAAAGGGCGGGAATCGACAAGGATGAAATCGATTTTATCGTATTCGCCACCCTGAGTCCCGATTACTATTTTCCCGGCCCGGGGGTCTTGGTGCAACGCGACCTGGGCATCAAGACCGTAGGGGCACTCGATGTGAGAAACCAATGTTCGGGTTTTGTTTATGCTTTGTCCGTGGCCGATCAGTATATCAAAAGTGGCATGTACAAAAATGTTTTGGTCATCGGTTCCGAACTTCACTCCAGGGGGCTGGATATGACCACAAGGGGCAGGGCGGTATCGGTAATTTTTGGTGATGGTGCCGGGGCGGCCGTCTTGAGTAGGGAAGAGGATACCGCCAAGGGTGTCTTGTCTACCCACCTGCATTCCGAAGGGCAGCACGCCGAGGAGCTGTCGCTTATCGCCCCTGGTATGGGGAAACGATGGGTGACCGATATCTTAAGGGACAATGATCCCGATGACGAATCGTATTACCCGCACATGAACGGACAGTTTGTCTTTAAAAATGCGGTGGTGCGCTTTAGCGAGGTTATCGTGGAAGGACTTAAGGCAAATGGGCTTCAAGCCTCCGATATCGATCTATTGGTTCCCCATCAAGCCAATCTGCGTATCTCGCAGTTCATACAAAAACAGTTTAAGTTGGGCGATGACCAGGTCTACAACAACATTATGAAGTACGGTAACACGACCGCGGCGTCGATACCTATCGCCCTTACCGAAGCCTGGGAAGCAGGGCGGGTCAACGAGGGGGATCTAGTGGTCTTGGCGGCCTTCGGAAGTGGATTCACCTGGGGAAGCGCCATAATTAGGTGGTAATGGGTCTGTGCGTACAAAAAAACGAAACCCCGATGTCTCCATCGGGGTTTCTGTCATTGACTCCGCTATACTAAACACTAACCATTAACTATAAATTACAGCTTCATCAACGACCTATATTGTCAATCGGTAATTGGTCACTTATAAATAGACGGTCCGATGTTATAAAAGTTACAGACTTTAGTAAACTTTAACACTCATAACCCACGATGAAAAAAACATTAGTACTTGGTGCTTCAATCAAACCAAACCGTTACAGCCATATTGCGGTCAATCGCCTTTTAGACCATCAAATCGATACCGTAGCCTTTGGTTTGCAGCAAGGGAAAATTAGAAAGGTACAAATAAAGACCAATTTTGATGATTTTCAAAATGTTCATACCATTACTTTGTATATTTCGCCAAAACACCAATCGGGGTATATCGATAAAATCTTACACTTAGCTCCGAAACGGGTTATTTTTAATCCGGGCACCGAAAATCCTGAATTGTACGAAATACTTGATAATAAGGGGGTTGAAGTGTTGGAGGCCTGCACTTTGGTACTTTTGGCAACCGGACAGTACTGATTTTTTGGCCAAAAACCACGTGCGATTTTTCGGATGCAAATTTAACATTGCAAGGGCAGTGCGAAACCGGGGGTGTTAGATCGCCTCCACTTGCCCTTTATCGCGTATGAACCAAAGGCCGATAAAGGTAAGTAGCCCGTTTATGGGCAGTAGTTCGTAACCGATCTGGTAACCTCCCAAGGAGCTGGCCGGTATCGAGGCGATTGCATAAATAATTCCGACAACCGAAACGGCCACGATCCATACGTATTTGTCCTTTAACCTGTACTTGGTAAAAATGCCAAAGGTAAAGAGGCCCAACAAGGGGCCGTAGGTATAGGTGGCCACTTGCAGCAATCCGTCGATGACGTTGGTGTCGAGAATATGTTTGAACAAAATTACGACCAATATGAGCAATAGGCTCATAACGACATGGGTGGTTTTTCGTATCTTTTTTTGTTGGTCTTGCGGCTTTTTGTCGATGTTCAAAAAATCGACGCAGAACGAGGTGGTCAGGGAGGTCAGGGCACTATCGGCACTGCTATAGGCGGCGGCGATCAGGCCCAGGATAAAGGTTACGGCCACCACGATTCCCAAACCGCTGTTCAGGGCGATCTCGGGAAAGAGCAGGTCCGATTTTGCCTGGCCGTTCATCATGGGGGTGGCGATTCCGAAGCGGTCGGCGTAAATGAACAAGAGGGCTCCCAGCAATAAGAAGATAAAGTTCACGACGATGAGCACCAAGCTGAGCGATACCACATTCTTTTGGGCATCCTTTAAGGAGCGGCAGGTAAGGTTTTTTTGCATCATGTCCTGGTCGAGTCCGGTCATACAAATAGTGATGAACATTCCCCCTAGAAAAGACTTTATAAAGTGGTTTTTTTCAAATAGGTCATCAAAGAACAACATCTTGCTGTAGGTTTTCAATTCGTCGGAAGCCAAAAATTCGGGCAGGGTCCAATCGAGCTTTTGGTTGATGAAGTAAATGGACAGTCCTACGGACAACAACATAAATGTTGTCTGCAGGGTGTCGGTCCACACAATAGTCTTTATTCCCCCCCTAAAGGTATAGACCCAAATAAGCAAAATGGAGAGGATTACGGTTACTTCGAACCGGACCCCTAGGTCGTCAAAAACAAATTGTTGCAGTACGATGGCTACCAAAAACAAGCGGAAGGAGGCCCCGAGTACCCGGGAAATGAAAAAGGAAACGGCGCCCACCTTGTAACTGATGGTGCCAAAGCGTTTTTCGAGGTATTCGTAGATCGAGGTGACGTTCAGGTTGTAGTATATGGGCAAAAGAATATAGGCGATGACCAAGTACCCCGCCAAATACCCGAACACGACCTGCATATAGCTGAACTCCGAACTGGCTACCCATCCGGGTACCGAAATAAAGGTGACTCCCGAAAGGGAGGCCCCCACCATACCAAAGGCTACGAGATACCAGGGGGAGGACTTCCCGGCCTTAAAAAAATCGATGTTTGAATCGTTCTTGCCCGTAAAGTAGGAAATGGACAGGAGCAATAAAAAATAGGCCCCGATAAGAAATAGAATATGGATGGCGGTCATAAAACTGAAATTTCGGCGAAAAGTACAAAAAGTTGATTTGTGGTCATGGTAAAGCTTTTGAGTAATTTGTAAAATTTGCTTTTCAAATTTTCAATTTTTTTAATAAGATGTTTATATCAAAATATTGTTTATAATTCATAGTGTTTTAACAATTATTTAACTTTAACTCGTAACCTTCAGCAGTTAGAAACCCTATTTTCACGTGTTAATTTATGTTAACGCTAAACTATAATGAAACTAAATTATGAGGGGAACATTTTTTAAAAGTCTTTTACTGGCCGTTGCTTTTTTGTGCTACGG
Source organism: Pseudozobellia thermophila (assembly GCF_900141855.1). Taxonomy (GTDB): domain Bacteria; phylum Bacteroidota; class Bacteroidia; order Flavobacteriales; family Flavobacteriaceae; genus Pseudozobellia; species Pseudozobellia thermophila. The sequence goes on along the minus strand of NZ_FQYU01000010.1, from coordinate 93,632 downwards.
TCTTGGTAGGGCGCAAACGATCAGTGGCAACGTTTCGGATGAAACAGGTCCCTTGGCGGGGGCTAACGTTGTAGTGAAGGGTACCACAAACGGTACGCAAACCGATTTCGACGGTAATTTTACCATTGGCAATGTAAGTGAAGACGCTACATTGGTAATCAGCTATATCGGTTATAAGTCTTCTGAAATCAAAATTAACGGGAGATCCGCAATCGATGTAGTTCTTGAACAGGATGCGGCAGAATTGGAAGAGGTGGTGCTTATCGGCTATGGTAGCCAAAGAAAGTCCGACCTAACGGGGGCCGTCGGTCAAGTCGATGCCGAGGAACTTCAAGAACGGCCGGTACAGTCCTTAAACCAGTCCTTGGCCGGTAGAATAGCCGGTGTGCAGGTCAATACCAACTCAGGTCGACCAGGGGGAAAGACCAATGTAAGAATCAGGGGGTTTAGTTCCATCAATTCCTCGAACAACCCGCTATACGTGGTCGATGGGGTGCAATTGCCCCAGGGCAACCTGGATCAATATAGTTCGGCAATAGATTTCTTGAACCCCAACGATGTCGTGTCGATCGAGGTGCTCAAAGATGCCTCTTCGACGGCAATCTATGGGGCAAGGGGAGCCAATGGGGTGATATTGGTGACCACAAAGCGAGGCAGGGCCGGCCAGGGCAGGATCAGCTATAACGTCGAATACAACGTCAAGGAATTTGGCCCTAACAAAGCGGAGGTGCTCAATGCCGAAGAATACCTGATGGTCGAACAACTATCATGGGAAAACTCGGCCAAGTTCGATCCCGAGGGTTGGGCTGCGGGCAACTATGCCCAGTACGAGCCCAGGTTAAAAAGGGCCGACCCCTTGATAGCACCTTTGTTCGACAGCGACGGCAATCCGCTCTACGACACCGACTGGTCTAAGGAGGTTCGGCAACACAGGCTTTCGCAAAACCACCAACTGGGCTTTTCGGGGGGCAACGAAAGAACGACCTATGCACTTTCGCTAGGTATAAACGACGAGCAAGGCCTCCTTAAGAATACCTATTTGAAACGCTACTCCGGAAGGTTTTCCATTGACGACCAGATAAAGGACTGGGTGAAGATCGGGGGGACCCTTAGTTACAACTACCAAACGGAAAACTTGGCCGATACCAATGACCAAGTGCCGCGTAGAATGGTGGAGGATTTTCCTTTTTTGCCCGTTAGGTACCCGGCAGGGCACCCTAAGGAAGGGATTTTTGCAGATAATAGGGATTATCCCTTTGCCGAAGGAACCTTTAGTTCGGTGCATCGCCTCGATGGACAGCAATACATATTGAATACCCAAACGGCATCGGGCAGCGCCTATACGAACATCAATTTTACCGATGAACTACAGATGCGTACCGTGGTAGGGGCAAACGTTATTACACAGGAGAATCCCGAATTTCGTGATGCTACCTTGGCCGGCAATAGCCAGGCCTATGCTTCGTCGAGCAGCAATAAGGAAATCTTCTGGTCGGTCGAAAATTACCTTACTTATGATAAACAGATCAATGAAAACAATTCGTTGACGGCTTTATTGGGACTCTCATGGCAGCAGTCGAACTCGTACTTTTTCAGCGCCGAGGCCAATAATTTTCCTACCGATTATTTTGGGTATAATAACCTTGGTGCCGGTTCCAATAACATTCGTGTGGGGTCAAACTCGCAAAGGGAGGCCTTGAACTCGTATTTCGGTAGGGTCAATTACAACCTCTACGGCAAGTATCTTTTTACCGTTACCGGTAGGGCCGACGGTTCTTCAAAATTCGGGGACAACAACAAATTTTCCTTCTTTCCTTCGGCCGCAGTGGCATGGCGGGTCTCCGATGAGGACTTTTTAAAGGACAGTGAAACGATCTCGAACCTGAAGCTGCGAACCAGTTATGGGGTTACGGGTAACTCCGAAATTCCACCCTATTCCTCTTTGTCGCTGTTGAGTTCAAACTATCAGACCATTTGGGGAGGCAACCTGGTCGGGGGTACGGGCTTGAACCGACTCGAGAACCCTGATCTAAAATGGGAAAAAACGGCACAATACGATTTGGGCCTCGAAGTGGGCTTGTTCAACAACCGTATCGCCATAGAGGCCGATGTGTATTACAGAAAGACCACCGACATGCTATTGGATGCCCCTGTTCCCCAGTCCAGCGGCTATACCACCATTCGAAGAAACGTGGGGTCAATGGAAAACAAGGGCTTGGAGATTTCGCTGAATACCGTTAACGTGGCTCTTGAAGATTTCAATTGGAACACCAATTTCAATATCTCGATGAACCGTAACAAGGTGCTTTCACTGGCTACGCCATCCGATATTTTCGGAGTGGGAGGCCCGGGAATCACCAATGAGACCAATATCATCCGAGTAGGGGAGCCGGTCGGGTCCTTCTGGGGGCTAACGCGATTGGGCGTTTGGGGAACCGATGAGGCCGATGAGGCCGCGAGCTTTGTAAGTTATCGAAACGGACTCACCTTGTTGCCGGGTGATATCAAGTACAAGGATTTTAACGGGGACAAGATCATAAACGATGAGGATAGGAGTATCATCGGCAACGGATATCCCACCGCTTCGGGCAGTCTTATCAACAACTTTACCTATAAGGGGCTCGACCTGACCATAGACCTTCAGTATTCCTGGGGCAACGATGTAATGGATATGAACCTGCACTCAAGTGAAGATCGGCAGGCATTGGCCAATAGCTATAGAACGGTCTTGAATGCGTGGACCCCTGATAACCAAAACACCATGATCGCCCAAGTGCGCGACACACGCGCCGGTTATGTTACGAACGTCGATTCGCACTGGATCAAGGATGGCTCTTTTTTAAGGGGGAGAAACCTGATCTTGGGCTATTCCTTTCGGCCCGACTTGTTGGAGAGGCTGTACCTGAACAAGTTAAGGGTGTACGCATCGACCCAGAACTTCTTTTTGTGGGTCAACGACGAACTGATCGGGGATCCCGAAGTATCCCCTATTCGAGGAGGAGAGGGCAATAACGTATTTTCACAGGGCATGAAATGGCACGAGTACCCAAGGGCGACCACCTTTGTACTCGGTCTTCAGGTAGGGATTTAATGGTTAAAATATTTAAAGTGTATATCATGAAAATAAATATAAAATATAATACAGGTAAGATCATCGGGTTTGCCGTTTTGTTGTTGGGGGCCATGGGCTGCTCTGACTTTTTAGAGGAGCAAGACCCTTCAAATTTACAGCCCGAAAGCTTTTATACTACGGCCACCCATGCAGAGTCGGCAATAGCTGCGGTATATGCCGATGCAAGGTTTGTCGGTAATGGGGCGGGTATTTTTTCGTCGAACTGGCAATTTTTGTTGGCGCCTACCGGTACCACGACCACCGAAACGGCCCAGAATTCCGATTTGAACAACCTCTATTCGCTGTCGTACGATGCCAATACGCTTCATGTAAGAAACTGGTGGAGGGGAATTTACAAGGTAATCGCAAATGCCAATTTGGTGCTTGAGAACGTTCCTGGTATCGATATGGACGAGGCCCAAAGGGACAAAATTTTGGGAGAGGCAAGGTTTTTAAGGGCCTGGGCCTACTTTTATGCCGTGCGCATTTGGGGCGATGTGCCTTTGATTACCCTGCCGCAAAGTGCCACTTCGGAGGATTTCTTTCCCGAAAGGTCTTCGCAACAAGAAGTGTACTCCTTGATCGTAACCGATCTTACGGAGGCGGAAGGGGCAGGATTGCCATGGACGGATGAGTCCGGAAGGGTATCCCAGGCGGCCGTAAAGACCTTATTGGCAAAAGTGTATTTGACCATGGCGGGGGAGCCATTGAACGAAACTGCCCGTTATGCGGATGCAGCGGCCAAGGCCAAGGAAGTTATAGACAATGCAGGGCCCATTCGCTTGTTCGATAGCTATTTGGAGGTGCATGATGAAACCTTGAACAACATGGGGGAGCATATCTTTAGCCTGCAGTACAACGATTTGGTGGCAAGCAATCCCATGGGGAACATGTTTCCCAATTTTCAGCCCGTAACCTATCGCGGGCCCTCAGGTACGGGGAGCACCATTCCGCAGATCGATTTTTATGATTCTTTCGACGATACCGACCTGAGAAAGCAAAACCGGGAAGGATGGTTCTATACCAGTTATTTTGAAAACGGAAGCGGGGAACTCTTTGATTTGGGCAAACCCTATATCTTTAAGCACTTTAACGTCATTGCTAACGGTACCCAAGGGGTGGAGGGTACTGCGAAGGATAACCTGAACCTGCCTATTTTTAGGTATGCCGAAGTGCTTTTGATCTATGCCGAGGCCGAAAACGAGGCCAATGGCCCCGGTCAGGCGGCCTATGACGCCCTTAAGGCCATTAGGGACCGCGCACAGTTGGATACGCCCGCCCTTGCTTCGTTCGACAAGCAAACCTTTAGGGAGGCGGTATGGACCGAACGATGGCACGAGCTTTGCTTTGAATTGAAAATCTGGTTCGATATGGTGCGCCTTAAAAAAGTGTACAATAGTACGACGGGGGCCTTCGACGATTTTGTGGGGCATGTAAACCTCAATTCCGATCAGGCGCTCCAAGAAAAGCACCTCTTGTTTCCCTTGCCCGAACAAGAAATCATTAACAATCCCGGCCTGACCCAAAACCCAGGGTACTAACGACTTGGGGCTTTATTGCCGGTGCAAGGTTTCTGTACGGGCAAGTAAAAAGCGGGGCCTAGCCCCGCTTTTTTATGTATTGACCGCTTGGGAGACAGGTCAAAATACGGCCAACCCATGCCAGAACACGCATAAAGTTGTAATTTTGTCTCGAAAATTGATCAAATGGATTTTTCCTCAAAGCTTCTGGAAAATGCGGTATACGAGATGTCGCAACTACCGGGTATCGGCAAACGCACGGCCTTGCGGCTGGTACTGCATTTGCTCAAACAGCCTGAAGACCAAACAAGTAGGTTGGCCTTGGCCCTGGAAAATTTAAGGAAGGAAATCAAATTTTGCGAGAATTGCCACAATATCTCCGATGTCGCCCTATGCGAAATCTGCTCGAATCCGCGGCGTGACAAAAGCATGGTCTGTGTAGTCGAAGATATCAGGGATGTCATGGCCATAGAAAATACAAGCCAATATAAAGGCCTGTACCACGTTTTAGGGGGGAAGATTTCCCCGATGGAAGGGGTAGGGCCACAGGACCTGACCATCGCTTCCCTGGTAAAGAAGGTCAAGCTAGGCGAGATCAAAGAGCTTATTTTTGCACTGAGTTCGACCATGGAGGGCGATACCACCAATTTTTACATTTATAAACAGTTGGAGGGGGTGCCGGTGAAAACCTCCACTATAGCTAGGGGGATAGCGGTAGGCGATGAATTGGAATATGCCGATGAGGTTACCTTGGGGAGGAGTATCTTGAATCGCATTCCCTTCGAAAATTCCTTAAAGGCGAACTAGTAAATATGGTAAGTATAATTTTTGGCCGTATTTTTTGGTATTTTTGCATAAAATTTAAATAATTCAAGTACAAAATAGGAATATGTCAAAGTTTGAATTGAAATTGCCACGCATGGGAGAGAGTGTTGCCGAAGCGACTTTAACCACATGGCTTAAAGAGGTTGGTGATACTGTTGAATTGGATGAGCCTATTTTTGAGATAGCTACGGATAAGGTAGATTCAGAGGTGCCCAGCGAAGTGGAGGGCGTGTTGGTGGAAAAGCTTTTTGAGGTCGACGATGTGGTCAAGGTAGGCCAGACTGTGGCCATTATAGAGGTTGAGGGCGATGTGGATATGCCCCAGCTTGACGGGGAGGCCCAAACGATAGGTGAGGATGGCACGGCAGTGGCCGAAGCCGCGGTGGCCGTCGCCAAAAGTGTCGAAGTGGCCAAGGAAACCGTTTCGTCCCCCGTACAGGTAGGGACTGCTTCAGGTTCTTCGGAACGGTTTTATTCGCCCTTGGTCAAGAATATAGCCAAGCAAGAGGGCATTTCCATGGCCGAGCTTGACACCATCGAAGGTACGGGCAAAGAGGGCAGGGTCACTAAAAACGATATCTTGGCCTATGTCGGGAAGAGAAAGCAAGGAACGCCCGAGGTCAAGGTACAGCCCGTAGTGGCGCCCAAAGTGAAGCAGGCTGTCGATCGGGAAAGCTCACCGAAAGGGACGGATCGTTTTGCCACAACGCCTCCTACCAGTACCGATCAAGGTGAAATAATAGAAATGAGCCGCATGGGCAAGCTCATTGCCAAGCATATGACCGAAAGTGTGGCCACTTCTGCGCACGTACAGAGCTTTATCGAGGTCGATGTGACCAAGGTGGTCAATTGGCGCAACTCCGTTAAGGAGGGCTTTGAAAAGCGGGAAGGGGAGAAGCTTACCTTTACCCCGATCTTTATGGAGGCCGTGGCCATAGCCCTGAAAAAATATCCGATGATGAATATTTCTGTCGATGGCGACAGGGTGATCAAAAAGAAAAATATCAATATTGGAATGGCCACTGCCTTGCCCGATGGCAATTTGATCGTTCCGGTCATTAAAAATGCCGATCAGTTGAATTTGGTGGGCATGGCGAAAGTGGTCAACGACTTGGCCGTTAGGGCCCGAGAGAACAGGTTGAAGCCCGACGAGGTGAAAGACGGTACCTATACCGTTACCAATGTCGGTACCTTTGGCAGTGTCTTCGGTACGCCGATCATCAACCAACCGCAGGTGGGCATCCTGGCCTTGGGGGCCATTCGTAAGATGCCTTCGGTCATCGAGACGGAAGAAGGTGATTTTATCGGTATTCGCAGTAAAATGTATTTGTCCCATAGCTACGACCATAGGGTGGTAAACGGTGCCCTGGGCAGCATGTTCATCAAATCCGTGGCCGATTATCTCGAGGCTTGGGATGTCGAAAGGGAAATCTAAAAAAACAAAGACGACCTGTTGGGCGTCGTAGCGATTGGGGGCGGCCGTGCCTTATGCCTCCGGTCGAGGTGCCCTCGATCTCGTGTCCTTGTACCCTATTTGGGGCAGCGGCCCAACTTGTGTCCGGATAATTAAAAAAGGTTTGTTTTTCCCTGATCTGCCTTAAAGGTTATCTTTGCGTAAAACCATCTTTGCTATGCAACTTAAACTGACGAGACCTATTTGCTTTTTTGATTTGGAAACCACGGGAACCAACGTGGCAAAAGACCGAATTGTCGAAATATCCATATTGAAAATCTTTCCCAACGGAAACAAGGAAAGCCGAACGTGGCTGGTAAACCCTGGGGTGAAGATCCCCGACGAGGTGGTGGCCATCCATGGCATATCCAATGAAAAGGTGGCCAACGAGCCTACCTTTAAGGAGCTGTCAAAGGAAATCTACCAAATGATCAAGGATTGCGATTTGGGTGGTTTTAATTCCGACCGTTTCGATATTCCGCTGCTGGCCGAAGAATTGCTCCGGGCAGAGGTCGATTTTGATATGAAACGGATGGTTTCGGTGGATGTACAGACCATATTCCACAAAATGGAAAAACGCACCTTGGCCGCTGCGTACAAGTTTTATTGCGATAAGGAATTGGTAGATGCGCATAGCGCGGAAGCCGATACGCACGCCACCTACGAGGTGTTGTTGGCCCAATTGGAAAGGTATCCGAATTTGGAAAACGATATTAAGAAATTGGCCGAGTTTTCCACGCATAGGCAATTTGCCGATTTTGCCGGTTTTTTGGGCTATGATGAGGATGGCGATGAAACCTTTGCCTTTGGTAAGCACAAGGGGAAAAAAGTGTTGGAGGTGCTGGATAAGGAACCCGGTTATTTCGGTTGGATATTGAACGCCGACTTTCCCTTGTATACCAAAAAAGTACTTACCCAAATAAAATTGAGCCAGCTTAACAACAAGTTGGGTTGATGGCCTTCGGTCGCTGTCAAGGGCGTGCCGAACCCTTTTTTTGTACATCAAATTAAACAATCGAACATGAAGCTTATTTGTATTGGCCGCAATTACACGGAGCATATCGATGAACTTAACAACGAACGCCCCGATGAACCGGTCGTCTTTATCAAACCCGATTCGGCGATCTTGCCCAATGAACAGGACTTTTATATTCCCGAATTTTCGAACGATATCCATTACGAGGTAGAGGTTTTGGTAAGGATCAAAAAGGTAGGCAAGCACATCGAGGAGCGGTTCGCCCACAAATATTACGACGAGATCGGCCTGGGAATCGACTTTACGGCGCGCGACCTCCAGAAAAAGCTAAAGGAAAAAGGCCTGCCCTGGGAGAAGGCCAAGGGTTTCGACGGTTCGGCCGTAGTCGGCAAATGGCTCCCCAAGGGGAAATTCGACAATGTCGACGATTTGAACTTTTCCCTTCTGAAGAACGGTGAAGTGGTCCAAAAGGCGACTACCAAGCTTATGCTGTGGAAGATAGACGAGCTCATATCCTATGTCTCCAAGTTCTTTATGTTAAAAAAGGGGGATGTGATTTTTACAGGAACACCGGCCGGTGTTGGTAGAATAAGTACAAATGATTATCTTTCGGGTATTCTGGAAGGACACGAACTCTTTCATATAAACGTGAAATAATGATTTACAATCTTGATAAAATCAATGAAATGGCAGAAGGGGATGATGATTTCATCAATTCTGTAATCTCTGTGTTTTTGGAGGAAGTGCCACAAGACCTTGAGGAACTCGAAACGGCTTTGGAACAGCAAAACCACGATCGGGTTTACAAATTGGCCCATAAGATAAAGCCGAATGTCGATCTGTTGGGAATGGAGCAGACCCGGGCCGTAGCCCTGCAGATGGAAACCTTGGGCAAGGACAGGGCGAGCATGTCCGAAATTAAAAGGGTCTTCCCCCTACTCAAAAAGGATATTCACCAAGTTGTGGCCGAGCTTCAAAAGGATTTTGGCCTCTAACCGATTCCCATCGTTATAAACAAAGCCTGAATGAACCCGTTTCTTGCCGAAATCATCACCATTGGCGATGAGATCCTCATTGGTCAAATTACCGATACCAACTCCGCCTTTATTGCCAAGGAACTCAACAAAATTGGGGTGTCGGTCTATCAAATTACCTCTGTCCAAGACGACAGGGACCACATGTTAAAAGCTTTTGAGGAGGCCCGTAAACGTGTGCAATTGGTAATTGTAACCGGAGGTTTGGGCCCTACCAAAGACGATATCACCAAAGATACCTTCTGTGAGTTTTTTAACGATACCTTGGTTCAAGACGACGAAGTACTGAAAAACGTAGAGAACCTTTTCAGAAAGCACATAAGCAATACCCCAATTTCGGATATTAACCGAAAACAGGCCCTAGTGCCTTCCAAGGCCCAGGTGCTTCAAAATGTATACGGTACCGCCCCGGGTATGTGGATGGAGCATGGGGGCGTGGTATTCGTATCGCTTCCGGGCGTTCCTTTTGAAATGAAGAATTTAATGGTGGACAAGGTGCTGCCCAAGATCATGGCCGAGTTCAAGCGTCCGTATATCATACACAAGACCTTGGTTACCTACGGCATGGGCGAGAGTGCCATAGCCGATAGGATCGAGTCGTGGGAAGATAGTTTGCCGGGCCATATGAAGTTGGCCTATTTGCCCAGCTTGGGCAAGGTAAGGTTGCGGTTGACGGCCAAGGGTCCGGACCGCGAACTGCTTGAAAGGAGCATGGAAAGGGAATCGGAAAAATTACATGCGCTCGTACACGACATTCTCTACGGGGTGGAAGACGAGGAAACCCTGGAGGAAGTCGTGGCAAAATTACTGACCCAAAGAAAAATGACCTTGGCCACGGCCGAGAGCTGTACCGGAGGCCGCATTGCCAGCCAAATTACGGCCCTGCCCGGGGCTTCGGCCTATTATAAGGGTACGGTGGTAAGCTATGCCACCGAAGCCAAGATCGGGCTGCTCGGGGTACGGCGCGATACCATAGACGAATTTTCGGTGGTCAGCGAACAGGTGGCCAGGGAAATGGCCGAAAATGTCAAGCAGTTGATGAAGACCGATTTTGCCATCGCCACGACGGGCAATGCGGGGCCAACCAAAGGCGATTCGGATGCCGAGATCGGTACGGTGTTTATCGGCATAGCTACCCCAAGGGATGTGATTGTCGAAAAATTCAACATGGGCAACCATAGGGAAAGAATAGTTCAGAAGACCGTGCACAAGGCCTTGGAGCTATTGCAAAAAGAAATTTTAAAATTCTGAAATATTCATTTGTGTGTCCCGTAAAAATGATATAAATTTGCACCCTGTTTAAAGAAAAATCAGCGCAATGTCAAAAGTTTGTGAAATTACGGGTAAGAGGGCGATGTTCGGAAACAACGTTTCGTTTTCCATCAACAAGACCAAAAGAAGGTTCAACGTTAATTTATCTAAGAAGCGTTTTTACATTCCCGAAGAGGATCGTTGGGTTACGCTGAAGGTTTCTGCAAAAGCGTTGAAGATAATCAATAAGAAAGGTGTTTCGGCTGTTTTGAAAGAGGCCAGGGCACAAGGGTTGGTAAAATAAGTAAGCTAGACTACAATGGCAAAGAAAGGAAATAGGATTCAGGTTATTTTAGAGTGTACGGAGCATAAAGACTCCGGTATGCCGGGTACTTCAAGGTATATCACTACCAAGAACAAAAAGAATACCCCTGAAAGGATGGAAATCAAGAAATTCAACCCCATTCTTAAGAGAATGACGGTTCACAAAGAAATTAAGTAAAACGCTTTTTCGAAGAAAAAAGCTATAAAAGATATTAGTCATGGCAAAGAAGACGGTAGCAAGTTTACAAACAAGTTCAAAACGATTGACCAAGGCCATTAAAATGGTAAAATCGCCCAAAAGCGGTGCTTATACGTTTGTAGAGTCCGTTATGGCTCCTGAAGTGGTCAATGAGTGGTTGGCCAAGAAGTAAGCTTTTTGATAAAATATAAAGCCTCTTTCGAAAGAAAGGGGCTTTTTTTATGCCAAAAGCTTGACAAGACCAGTTGCCAAGTCTTTATGAACTTGGCACTTACTTTCTTATATTTACACCTATTCAATTAAAGAACACCATGAGCTTATTCAAAAACATATTCTCTTCAAAAAAGAAGGAAACCTTGGACAAGGGACTCGAAAAGACCAAAACTTCCTTTTTCTCAAAGTTGGGAAAGGCTGTTGTAGGAAAATCGAAGGTCGATGACGATGTGCTCGACAATCTGGAAGAGGTTTTGGTCACCTCCGATGTTGGGGTAAATACGACCTTAAAGATCATCGAACGCATAGAGGCCCGGGTGGCAAGGGATAAATATTTGGGTACCGATGAACTTAATGTTATCCTTCGTGAGGAAATTGCCGGACTCTTGTCGGAAACCAATGTTGGCGAGGAAACCGATTTTACCGTCCCGGTAGACAAAAAACCGTATGTGATCATGGTGGTGGGCGTTAATGGTGTGGGCAAGACCACGACCATTGGCAAGTTGGCCCATCAGTATAAAAAACAGGGGCTTAAGGTGGTTTTGGGTGCGGCCGATACCTTCAGGGCGGCGGCGATTGACCAATTACAGGTATGGGCCGACCGCGTCGATGTGCCCATTGTCAAGCAAAAAATGGGCAGCGACCCTGCATCCGTGGCCTTTGATACCCTTAGTTCCGCCGTTAAACAAGGGGCCGATGTGGTGATCATCGATACGGCCGGACGCCTTCACAACAAGGTCAACCTGATGAACGAGCTGACCAAGGTAAAAAGGGTAATGCGGAAAGTGGTCGAAGATACCCCGCACGATGTGCTGTTGGTCTTGGACGGGTCTACCGGCCAAAATGCCTTTGAGCAGGCCAAGCAATTTACCAAGGCCACCGAAGTTACCTCCCTGGCCATTACCAAATTGGACGGGACCGCCAAGGGCGGGGTGGTCATCGGCATCTCGGACCAGTTTCAGATACCCGTAAAGTACATTGGAGTGGGCGAGGGAATCGAAGACCTTCAGGTATTTAACAAACACGAGTTCGTCGATTCTTTCTTTGGATAACCGCCTTACGGCCATCGCCCTACTTTACCCCCTGATCGACCCGAATATCGGTGTCGCGCTACGGCGGGCAAAGGGCCTCACGCCCTTCCTAAGCCTTTTTAAAACTGGTTTTCGACCTCCGCGGCCTTCAGCATGAGATAATGCAGGTCCGTATTTTTGACAAAGGGCTTTAGGTATTCGCTTCCAGGGCCGTACATGGCCAATTCTACATAGTCTGCCGAGTGCTGCATGCTTATCCAGCCCACCGAATTGTGCTTCTTTTGAATTTCGGATAAGGGCTTAAAGGGCAGCTTTTTGGGATTGTACCATCCATTCTCGGCTTCCAGGTTCCGGTAATAGGACAAAATCAATTGGGCCTCCTCCTCATCGGGAGCGAATCCGTTGGCGTATGCTATACGCTCCCTGACGGTCTTTATCGATGACTCCCTGCCCAGTCCGTTCAAAATCCACGCATTGGTGTGTTTATACGATTGAATCGAGTCAAAGTTGGCATTCGCACTTGTGCCGTATATAAGGCCGGGATTGGCATTTCCGTGATCGGTGGTTATGATGACCAGGGTTTCGCCGTCTTTTTCGGCAAAGTCCATCGCACACTTAACCGCCTCGTCAAAGGCGATTTGGTCGTACAAAAGACCGGCTATATCATTGGCATGGGCGGCCCAGTCTACCTTTCCGGCTTCCACCTGTAGCACAAATCCGTTGGTAGGACCCTTGAGGCATTCGATGGCCTTTTGGGTCATTTCGGCCAAGGTGGGCACGGATTGTGAAAGCTCCCTGTCGCTGTCCCTGTCCTTGGTGTACGGAAGCCCGCTATCCGTAAAGACGCCCAGAATCGGCTTGTCGGATGTGGCGGACAACATTTGCTTCCGGTCTTGAACCACCTGATACCCTTTTTGCCTGTATCCTTGGTACAGGTCTTGGCCGTCCTTTCTTTTTTCAGCGGCAAAGTATTCGTTTCCTCCGCCCATCATTACGTCAAAACCGAGGGACTGGTATTTTTCGGCTATGGATTCTTGGTCGTTCCTTGATTTTTGGGCAACGCAAAAACCGGCCGGGGTGGCATGGGTTATGGGTACCGTGGTTACACAACCCGCCTTTTTGCCCACTGCCTTGAACTTCTGCCAAATGGGTTGGTGTTCCTGTCCGTTCGCGTCTATGTTCAACCTGCCGTTGGGCACCCTATGTCCACCGCCCCATGAAGAACTTGCGGCGGCCGAATCAGTGACGATCGAACTTGCCGAGGCGGTGTCCATAAGGGCCCTTTTAACCTTATCTTCCCTGTAGAGATCGAGCCAGGCACTGCCCCTGCCCTTTTTGCGGGAGAGGTATAGATCGGCCATGTTCAAGGTGCCGATACTCATACCATCGCTTACCAATAGGATGATGTTTTTGGCCTTTTTGTTTTTGAAGGCCCTTGCCGTTTCTATGGCCCCAAAGGAGTTGAAAGGTGTCAGTACGGCGGTACCAAGGGCTCCAATGGAAGTGTTTCTGAAAAAATTTCTTCTGTTCATTTGGTCGGGTTTAATGGTGCTTTGATGTTTTATTTGATTCGGAAACCGGAACAATCGGTTAGTATATAATTAAAATGTTCTACATCGTCCTTGTTGAGCTTTAGCTTGCCGGTAATCAGTACAATGTCGTCCGTCTTAAAGTCGGGCCTTGTTTTGAACTGTAGTTCGACCGCGGTCTCGGGCCCTCCGTTTCCACAGAAGAAGCAAGAGGCCAAAGGGTTTTTTGACAAAATGAAGAGCTGGCCATTGGGGTCCATATCCAAAAAATAACCCGAGATCGAAACTTCCTTCCCTTCCAAATTGGAAATTTCGTCACTAAACCGGGGATAAAGAAAATTGGAGTCGTAGGCGGCAAAATACTTTTCCGTATAACTTATATTGGCCAAGTCTTTCCAGGTCAGGTCTACCTGCGCCATTGCACGTATTGAAAAAAGCATCAATAACAGAAAAAACAGTCTATTTTTCATCGCTTAAAACTTTTGATATATTCATACGCAACAGGGGTAATAGAGCCATCAGAACCGATAAAACGGATATGCTAAAAACGACCAAAAGGGTCCGTATGGTCTGCTCGGCGGAAAAGACCAGGGCAATTCCTTGTTGAATTTGCGATTTAAAAAGGGATAGGAGCAATTGCAGGCCGACCTGGGAAAAGATTAGGCCCAAAACGACCGATGCGAGAACCATTAGGAGTCCTTCGAAACCTACAATACAGGCTAGCTGAAAATTACCGGCGCCATAGGTACGCATTAGGGCCAGGTCAAAGGCGCGTTCCCTGACCATTTTATAAAGGCCGATAAAAATGGTCATGCACGAAATGACCAGGATGATATAGGCGATCCACGAAATGGCCTTGACCCCGATTCCCGTAAACCGAAACAGCCTTTCCAATTCGTATTTGGGGAGGGCGGCCTGCAGGTTGGTGTCTTTGTTGATCGTTCTGGGCAAGGTCAATAACCCCATCGGGTTTCTAAATGTCAATAGGATGGACGTTACCTCCTTGTCCTCCAATTCATGTCCGTGCATTGGGTCTTCCGGGACATGGGCGTGGGTTTCGTGGCTTTCATCGTGCCCTTCTGGGTGATGCCCATTTTCTTCGCGGTCCCGTGCTTCCTCATTACCCTTGCCATGGTCGTGCACGTCCCAAATGCTCTTTAGGTTCGAACAGATAAGCCTATCGATGACCTTATAGGTGGGCTTGTAGATGCCTACTACCGTAAAGGCTTGGTCGTGCTCTTCGAGGGCATTTTCCGCAAAGCCGTGCGAACTTAAGAAGGTATCTCCCAATCGCAGGCCCAATTCTTGGGCCACCTCATTGCCGATTATAACTTCCATGGCCTCTTTTACCGCCCTTCCCTCCAAAAGTTCGGCCCCGTACAAGGTGGCAAAACCGGGGGTAGACCCCACAATGCGATACCCCTTGTAATTATCACCGTACGAAATGGGCACCGCAGCCTTTACCAAAGGGTTCTTGGCCAACCTTTCCACTTCGGGATAGGGGATGTTCCCTGTGGGCTGGTCTATATGAAGCACGGAGGAAAGAACCAATTGCAAGGGGCTGCCCTTCGCGCCCACGACCAGTTCTACATTCCCAAGTCCGTTCTCAAATTGGTTCCGGATCGACCCGTCCAACTGTTGTATGCCTAAGAGAAGTCCGATACTGATCGATAGGGAAACTATGGCCAAAACGGCATAAAGGGGCCTGTGAAGGAGGTTCTTAAGACTTATTTTCCAGATGTTCATAGCGTAATCACATTTTTAAATGCGGATTTGATACGCTTGTCGTGCGTAATGACAACGAGGTTGGCCTTGTTCTTCTCGGCTTGCTGTTTTAGCAGCTGTAATACGGTGGCACAGTTTAGATCGTCCAGGCTAGAGGTAGGTTCATCGGCCAATAACAGGCGCGGTCGGTGCACAAAGGCCATGGCAATGCCCAGGCGTTGCAATTGCCCTACGCTCAATTCGTTGATTTTTTGGTTTTTGCAATCGCCGATCTGTAGCTGACCCAATAAGGTCTCGATGTCCTTGTCAACCATGGACTTTCCGGAAAAAAAGAGGCGGGCCTTTATGTTTTCGAGAACGGTCAGCGAGCGGAGGGCGTGGTTGTTCTGGAAGACCATGCCGATATGCCGGCCCCTGAATCTGTCCAAGGCCCGGTCGGACAAGGTGTTGATATCGACGTCCCCGATCTTTACCAGGCCTTCCTTGGGGGTAAGCAAGCCGGCCATGAGGTGCAATAAGGTGGTTTTGCCTACGCCTGATCGCCCAAGGATAAGCAGCCGCTCCTTTTCTTTTAGGTGGATGTCGGGAAACCGAAGAACCGGGGTGTGGCTTGCGTATTGAAAGGATAGGTTCCGAATTTCGACCATGTTCGCTCAACTAAATGGTTATGGGCAAATTAATGAAATACTCCCTATTTTTATTTGGATCGACGAATAATCTAAACATGGTCGATCAGTTTTAAGAATTCGTTCCGTTTGGTAGCTTGGTTAAAGCAGCCCCCATACTCCAAGGTCGTGGTAAAGCTGTCCTTGTCCTTTATCCCCCGGGAAGAGACACAAAGATGCTTGGCCGAAATCATAACGATAACATCGTCGGTTTCAAGAATGTGCTGTAGGTCCCTTAATATCTGCAACGACAACCTTTCCTGTACCTGCGGGCGGTGGGCGTAATAGTCGACCAACCTATTGATTTTTGAGAGCCCTATGACCTTGTTCTTGGGGATGTAGGCAATGTGGGCGTGGCCTGTAATCGGTAAAAAATGATGCTCGCAAGAGGAATCGATGGTAATGTTTTGCTCTACCAACATTTTTTGGTAACGGTATTTGTTCTCAAAAACGGACAACCTTGGCTTGTTTTTGGGGTTGAGCCCGTAAAAAAGCTCCTTTACGTACATTTTGGCAAAGCGGTACGGCGTGCCCGATAGGCTATCGTCGTTTAGATCGAGTCCGAGTTCCTTCATGATCTCTCCAAAAAGATGTTGGATACGCTCTATTTTTTGATCGTCCGATTTCTCGAAGGCATTTTTAAGGATCGGTGTTTCGACGCTTGTCGAAATGTGGTTGTCACCAACGATTTCAACTGTTTCCTTATCTATTTTTCGCACAACAACTATCGGTTTTACAGGTACAGTATTTTTTATTGTAGAGATGGAGGCCTACCAAGACAAAGGCCGAGAGATAGGTCATTGCCTCCGGTAATGGAAAGGCTTCGAGCTTTTCGTTCACCAAGAGAAGGGTCAAGGTGGCCCACCCTGCCCACATGGCGGGTTTGATAAAATTCAAACGGGTGGTTTTGGTAGACCGGTATACGGCCCAAAAAGACAGTACCAAAAAAAAGGAATCGATTTGCTTCCACCAGTCCGGTGCGGCATGATCACAGCCGGAACATGCCTGGGCCAGAAAAAGAAAAGGGGTGGCCACACAATGCACCAGGCACAAGCTGCCGGCCCATGCGCCCAAGGTATCCGGTTTCTTTAAAAGAGCATTCATAGTATCGTTTTATTGCGACTGAGTTGCAAAAATAAAATATTAAGTTGTTATTGCAACCATATTGCATTAATTTTGTGCCATGGGAATTGTCAGGAATACAAAATCCGTGAGTTTGGTCACCGACTTTTTTCGTCAAATGGACGGGGCGGTCGGAGTCGTGGAGTTGGTGGAAAAATTTAAGGGACAAATGAACAAGTCGACCATCTATCGCATTCTGGACAGACTGGAAGATGAGGGGAGGGTCCACTCCTTTTTGGGCGGCAATGGCTTGAAGCATTATGCCAAGTGCCATAATTGTACCAGCGGCCATCATTCTGACATCCATCCCCACTTTCAATGCACGAGTTGTGGCAAGGTAGAATGTGTTTCGTGCGAGATAGCGATTCCCGAATTGCCCAATAAACGCATTCAGCAGGTGCAATTGTTCTTGACGGGAACCTGCGAGGGGTGCAGTTCCTAGGCTTCAATTGGTCCGTTGAAATAAATTTTGGGATTCGTGTCGGCCCGACTGCCTTTCAGGTCACGGTCAAGGCCCTCTTTCCGTTCTGGCCCTTATGGCAAAAGCCCTTTCTTTTTTAAGTTGGACCCTAAAAACCAAGAAATCGTCTTATTTGTGCCTCGATACTCCGTTCAAGTCGTATTTTTGCATCCCAATTATATCAAATGCGCACAAAATCGCTTAAGACAAACCGGATCAATGTGGTAACCTTGGGTTGCTCAAAGAACCTTTACGATTCGGAGGTGCTCATGGGGCAGCTTCGGGCCAATGACAAAGAGGTCGTTCATGAGGAAGAAGGCAACGTGGTGGTAATCAATACCTGCGGATTTATCGCCAATGCCAAGGAAGAGAGCGTAAATACGATATTGGAATACGTTCAAAAGAAGGAGGCCGGGGAGGTCGACAAGGTGTTTGTGACCGGCTGCCTGAGCGAACGCTACAAGCCCGACCTTCAAAAAGAGATCCCAAATGTCGACGAATATTTTGGCACCAGTGAACTGCCCAATCTATTGAAGGCCCTAGGGGCCGACTACAAGCACGAACTGATCGGCGAGCGCCTGACCACTACGCCCAAGAACTATGCCTATCTAAAGATCGCCGAGGGCTGTGACCGCCCCTGTTCCTTTTGTGCCATACCCTTGATGCGGGGCAAGCACAAAAGTACACCGATCGAGGAACTGGTTACGGAGGCCGAAAAATTGGCCGCCAAAGGGGTAAAGGAGTTGATCTTGATCGCGCAAGACCTTACTTACTACGGACTCGACCTTTACAAAAAAAGGAACTTGGCCGAATTACTCGAGAACTTGGCCAAGGTCGAGGGAATCGAATGGATAAGGCTCCACTACGCCTTTCCAACGGGCTTTCCGATGGATGTCCTCGATGTGATGAAAAGGGAGCCAAAGATCTGTAATTACCTCGATATCCCCTTGCAGCATATTTCCGACCGGATCTTAAAGAGCATGCGAAGGGGAACTACACAGGAGAAGACCACCAACTTGTTAAAGCAGTTCAGGGCGGCCGTACCCGGAATGACCATTAGGACTACCCTTATCGTGGGCTATCCGGGCGAAACAGAGGAGGACTTTCAGACCTTGAAACAGTGGGTGGCCGATATGCGCTTTGAGCGCTTGGGCTGCTTTACCTACAGCCATGAAGAAAATACCCATGCCTATTCCTTGGTAGACGATGTGCCCGAAGCGGTGAAGCAAGAACGGGCCAATGAGATCATGGAACTGCAATCGCAAATTTCATGGGAGCTCAACCAAGAAAAGATCGGCAAGACCTTTCGTTGCATGATCGATAGAAAAGAGGGCAATTACTTTGTCGGCCGTACCGAGTTCGATTCGCCCGATGTAGACAATGAGGTGCTGATCGATGCTACCAAACACTACTTAAAACAGGGCGATTTTGCCGACATACGCATTTTTGAGGCGGCGGATTTCGACCTTTACGGTGAGCCCGTCTAGGGCCGAATGCACATCTGCCGGTCTATGGCCCGGCCATTTTCCGATTTGTTCCAAGGGTAAGTAGTTGTAATTCTTACACTTCAAAATTATTCCTTACTTTAGGGGAAACCAACTTGTGCTTTTCCACAGGATGCCAGTATCCCGTGGAAATGAAAAACTACTATACTTCAATGAACGACCTGTTGATCGAAAAAATTGAACTTTTCAAGGTTCCGCCCAGGTGGCTATTTCTAAAAATTACAACCAAAAACGGACTCGTCGGTTGGGGCGAACCGGTAGTTGAGGGTAAGGCATCGACCGTTGAGGCCTGTGTCCGCGAACTCTCAAAATTCGTTATCGGCCGTTCCGCAAACGATATAGAGGATATTTGGCAGACCCTTTATGCCGGCGGCTTTTATAGGGGAGGGCCCATTTTGATGAGTGCACTTTCCGGTATCGACCAGGCCCTTTGGGACCTTAAGGGAAAATATTTGAACGTCCCGGTCTATGAACTCTTGGGCGGGCCGGTACGCAAAAAAATGAAAATGTACTGCTGGATCGGCGGAGACGACCCCGAAGTGGTGCTCGAACAGGCACGGGAAAAAGTTTCCCAAGGGTACAAGGCCGTAAAAATGAATGCCACCGGGGCATTCGCCTGGATAGATTCCCTCGAAAAAACGAAAACGGTCGCAAACAATATAAAAAGGCTTCGGGAAGAATTCGGCGATGCCTTGGACATCGGCCTCGATTTTCACGGACGTATCCATAAGGGTATGGTAAAAAGACTCATCGACGAGGTGGCGCCCTACCGTCCTATGTTCATCGAAGAACCGGTTCTAAGCAGCAATAACGAGGCCTTGGACCACATTTATCCCTATACTTCCATCCCTATAGCCACAGGCGAACGCATGTTCTCGCGATGGGACTTTAAGGAGCTGCTCCATAAGGGCACCGTTGATATTATTCAGCCCGATCTGAGCCATGCCGGCGGAATTTCGGAAGTGCGGCGGATCGCCTCCATGGCAGAGGCCTATGATGTGGCCCTGGCACCCCATTGTCCCCTAGGGCCGGTGGCGCTGGCCTCGTGCCTCCATGTCGATTTTACGTCGATCAACGCCGTTATCCAAGAAAGCAGTTTGGGCATCCATTACAACCAAGGGTTTGACCTGTTGGATTATATGGAAAACCCTGAGATTTTTGACCTGAAGGATGGCTATATCGAATTATGGGACAAACCGGGCCTCGGGGTAGTGCTCAATGAGGAAAAATTGAAGGAAGGGGCAAGCTTAGGGCATGATTGGAACAATCCGATTTGGAGAAGTGAAGACGGCAGCTTTGCGGAGTGGTAGGGGTTCGACGGAACTAACGAGGGTAGGGGTTTGGTGATTTTGGCATAGCCCCTACTATCAAATAATGGCAAACTCAACTTAAGATATGATTTACGTAGTAGCGCTTGTTTTGGCCTTGGCCTTTATTGTGGTCGGTATTGTCCGGTTAAAAATCCATCCCTTCTTTGTCCTCTTATTGTCGGCTGTCGGTTATGGATTTATAACCGGGATGGACGTGGAGTTGATCATTTCCAGCATAAACGATGGCTTTGGGAGTATTATGGGGAAGATCGGCCTCATAATTTTTTTCGGGGTGGCCATCGGTACCATCCTCGAAAAGTCAGGTGGAGCCATGGTGATAGCCAATCGTATGATCAAATTGATCGGGGAGAAATCCATTCATTTGGCCATGATGCTCACGGGCTACTTGTTGTCGATTCCCGTCTTTGCCGATAGTGCCTTTATCATTATGAACTCATTGAACAAGGCCTTGTCCGATAAGGCCAAGGTATCGTACGCCGGCACTACGGCCGCCCTGGCCCTGGGCTTGACCGCTACCCATGTCATGGTGCCGCCCACCCCTGGTCCTATTGCGGCGGCCGGAATTTTGAACGCCGATTTGGGAAGCGTTATTCTCTGGGGGTTGATCATAAGCTCGCTGTCATTGGTCAGTTGTTATTTCTTTGCGACCAAAATTGCGGCGCGGGTACATGTTCCCATCCATATGGAAACCGCGTCCGATGCCTTGCACAAACCTAAACTAAGGTTGTCGCTGTTGTGTATTGCCGTTCCGATCGTGCTGATCGTTCTGAAATCGGTTTTCGATTATCCTGAGCTGAAGCTGGGCGCTTCGCCCGTGTATCCCGTCATCGCCTTTGTGGGCAGTCCCGTCATCGCTCTTTTGATTGGCGTGGCCCTTGCCTTGTTGTTACCGGAAAAGCTCGATGAAAAGGTCTATTCGGCAACGGGCTGGTTGGGCGATGCCGTTCGTATAGCCGCTCCCATTATATTGATTACGGGGGCAGGGGGTATTTTTGGGGCAATGCTTCAAAATTCGGGAATCGCCGATTTGATAACGGAAAGCTTTTCGGGCCTGTCGATAGGTCTCTTTTTTCCTTTTTTATTGGCCGCATGCCTAAAGACGACCCAGGGTTCGTCTACGGTGGCCCTAATAACGACGGCATCCATAGTTGCCCCCATGATGCCCGCATTGGGCCTTGAGGATGCTTTTATGAAAACCATGACCGTTTTGGCCATAGGGGCCGGTTCTACGGTGGTTTCGCATGCCAATGATAGTTTTTTCTGGGTCTTGACCCAGTTGACGGGAATGGATGTCAAGCAGGGCAACCAAGTTCAGACGGTAGGTACCTTGGTTTTGGGAACTACGGCAATGACCATAATTTTTGTTGTTTCGCTGGTCGTGAATTGAACCGGATGATTCCGTAAACGGGTCGTTATTCACCGGATCAAAACGCTATGGCCAGCTCTTAAAACTTTTTATTATGAAAAATTTAGTGGTGTGTTTGGGAGCCCTGTTGTGTGGTTTGCAACTGAGTTCCCAAAAGGTAAAACCAGATGCAAGGATCGAAATACTGAATGGGGAAGCGCTAAGGGTATTGGACCCCGATGCCGAAATTGAAATAGTGGCAAACGGATTCGAATGGACGGAGGGCCCTTTGTATGTAAACGAGGGAAAGTATCTCTTGTTTTCGGATATACCGAACAATGCGGTCTTCAAGATCGATATGGATGGCAAGGTATCCGAGTACCTAAGGCCTTCGGGGTACTCCAGTGGTAAAGACTATGGCGATGAGCCGGGATCGAACGGCCTATTGTTAAGTCCGCAAGGGGAACTTGTACTGATGCAACACGGTAATCGGCAGGTGGCCAAGATGAAAAGTTCGCTGGATGGGCCGAAAGCGGAGTACGAAGTACTGGTGGACCAATACGAGGGCAAACGCTTGAACAGCCCCAACGATGGGGTTTTTGATAAGGAAGGAAACCTGTATTTTACCGATCCGCCATACGGACTTCCCGGAAAGATGGACGACCCGAACAAGGAACTCGATTTTCAGGGACTGTATTGTTTGACAAAGGAAGGGAAGACCATTTTGGTGGACAAGCTTTCAAGGCCTAACGGGGTAGCGCTTTCAACCGACGGTGCGAAGTTGTATGTGGCCGTCTCGAACCCCGAGCATGCCGTATGGTACGAATACGACATCCTAGATGTGGGCAAAGCCGTTAACAAGCGCATCTTTTACAATGTCACCGAACTTGTAGGCCAAAAGGGCCAACAAGGGCTTCCCGACGGCATGAAAATGCACAGTAAGGGTTTTCTGTTTGCTACCGGTCCTGGCGGGGTTTGGGTGTTTACTACGGAAGGCCGACCCGTGGCCCGTATCCACACGGGCGAGAAAACCTCAAATTGCGCTTTTGATGCCACCGAAACAAGGTTGTTCATGACAGCGGACGACTATATATTGAGTGTACGTCTCAGGTAAGCCCCGCCCCCTTTATGGGCTGGCCATTTCAATGACTACACTTCCGGTTTTTTGTCCCAAGGCCACATATTCATAAGCCTCGATGATATCGTCTAAAGAATAGGTGCGGTCGATGACTGCGGAGAACTGGTCGTTCTCCATTAACTTTTTGATGGTCAGAAGGCTCTCCCTAACTTTTACGGGGACCGGAAATATCACTTTTTTCCCTCCAATGATCGGGGTGAAAAGTGCCCAAAACAGGTTGGATCCATAAGGGCCCAGTTCAGATGATATATACACTCCCCTTGGCTTTAAAAGGGGCTTGCACCGTAAAAAGGTACTTTTGCCCACGGCGTCGAAAATAAAATCGTACTTGACTGTTTGTCGGGTAAAATCTTCCTTGGTAAAATCGATGACCGTAGTGGCGCCCAAGGTCTTTACCAATTCCCTATTTTTTGTGTTCGCGGTAGCGGTTACCTCGACACCTTTGTGGTACAACAACTGGACGACGGCGGTTCCGATGGCTCCTGTTGCCCCGTTGACAAGTACTTTTTGTCCCGCGGATATGCTTGTCTTATTTATGAAATTAAGGGCGTAGTGGGCGCCTTCGCAACAAGCGGTAGCCGATTTGTACCCTGCATTTTCGGGCATGGGCAGTACGGCCCCATCTTCTTTGATGACCAAGTATTCTGCATGGGAACTTAGAATTTCATCGTTAAATCCAAAAACGCGATCTCCAACCTTGAAATTTTTTACTTTTTCGCCTGTTTTTTCAATTCGCCCTGCAAAATCGGTACCCGGTATTTGTTTTTTCGGACGGAAAAGACCGGTAAAAACCCGGCTTACAAAATAGCGCGCCGTGACCAGACCTTCGTCGGTCCTGTTTACGGTCGAGGCGTAAACTTTGACGAGCAGTTCGTCTTCCCTCGGCTCGGGCGTGTTGACATGCTTTACTTCAAAAATTGCCGAAGGTTTCCCATAGCGCGAATAGGTCAAGGCTTTCATACTGTCTAGGTTTATAGGTATGACGCGAAACCTTGGTAAATGTTACGCCCTATTGCCGTATGACCAAAGGAAGGGTTTCCGTGTCGCCGGTGTTCGTTTTTAAACCGAGGTAATAGAGGCCGTTGCTTAAGGTAGCCACCGGTATTTCATAATCCTCATCTCCCGTATGGCCGAATTCAAAAGTCTTGAGTAGTCGGCCCGAGTAGTCGTGCAACCGTACTTCCGAGAGGTAGGTCGAAGAAGATTGGTCGATCAGCACTATCCGGGCGGTTCCATTTTGCGCCGGGTTTACCTCAAGCCTAATCTCGGGTTCGCCCTGGGTTTCGTTGGGTGGGTCGGTTTCGGAAACGGTAATGGTAATTTCGGTGCTGTCCGAAAGATTTTCCGCATCCGTCACGGTCAAGGAAACTTGATAGGTGCCAGGGGAGGTATACGTATAGGTGGGGCTTATATCGGTGGAAGTGTCTCCATTTCCAAAATCCCATATATAATCCCTTACAGCCGAATCGTCGGTCGAATTGGAGGCATCAAAATTGACCTCCAGGGGTGCCGGGCCGTTAAGGTTATCGGCCGTTGCATTGGCCACGGGAGCTTGGTTGACTGTTGTTGGGGGATGTACGGTTACGCTTACCTCGTCGGTGGCCGTATCGTTCTCGTCGTCGGTTACGGTCAACCTAAAGACATAGCCGCCCTCGACGAGTGCGCTTGCCA
>NZ_FQYU01000010.1:4766-68538 GCF_900141855.1 Pseudozobellia thermophila | reverse complement strand
CTTACCTCGTCGGTGGCCGTATCGTTCTCGTCGTCGGTTACGGTCAACCTAAAGACATAGCCGCCCTCGACGAGTGCGCTTGCCATTAGGTCCTTGGTGTTCTCTCCGGAAAGGCTTGCCGTATTGGGTCCGCTGACCTGGGTCCATTGAAAGCTTACACTGCCCCCGTCGGGATCGCTTCCGGATCCGTTAAGGGTAACGGCGTTGTCGGGCAGGGTGATGGATTTATCACTTCCGGCATCGGCCGTGGGCGGGTCATTGCTTACCGCATTGGAGGTATTTTCAAAAATTCTGGGAATAATGTTGTCCCACCCAATCGAGACAACGTCAAAATCACCGTCGTTGTCAATATCTACCACGCGGGCCCCATCGTGGTGGTCGAAGCCGGTGCCTCCTTCATCAAGGGTATGGCGGATAAACGTACCCGAGTCGCACAGGTCGTTTTCAAAAGTGATCAAGCGGTTATCGCCCTTCCATTCGCCCACGGTAATATCGGGGTCGCCATCCTTGTCTATGTCTTCGGCAAAAACACTGAGGCTTCCCCGGATATCGGAAGCCAAAAGGTGCTTTGTCCAGTTTTGTGAAGAATTCGAGGGATTTTCCCACCAAGCAAACTCCATTTTTGCGCTGGTCGTAGAATTGGCGGTCAATTGGCCTACCGCGGCATCGAGGTCGCCGTCCCCGTCGAAGTCGGCCAGTTGGGCCCTGTCTTCCGTAGAGGCATATGCTATTCCGGTCGCAATGGTCGTCCATGTACCGTCGCCATTGTTGCGCAGCCAGTTTCTGGATTGAAAGAGGTCGAGGTCGCCATCTCCATCAATGTCCCCTTTCTGAAGGTCCTCCCCCAAAGAATCATCACTAATATCTTCTATGGGCCATTCGGTGTTTACGGGGTCGGAGGGTACGGTCAGCATTTGAACGGCAGAGTGCGTGGTTTCGGCACCGTTCCAGTTGATGGCGATTTGATAGCTTCCGTTGTTCTGAAAATCCCCACCAGCGATTCCCGCAATAAAGGGTTCGTAATACGAGGTGTTTCCCGAGGGGATGTTCGTATGTATCGTAAAGTTTCCGGATCCGTCGTTCTCGGCCCACACCAAATCGTAACCTTTGTATTTGCCGGTCGTTCCCAGAAGGTCTAAATCCCCATCGCCATCAAAATCGTGAATGTGCGCCATGTTGTTGAACGGGGAACCAATGGTGTTTCTGACCCAATTGCCCGATGCGGTACCGGGATTGCGATACCACCAGGCTCCCGTAACTATATCTTTGAGGCCATCGCCATCGATATCGAAATCGGCGTATATGTAGACCAGCCGGTAAGAAAACTCACTGCTCTCCAATTGATGTACCTCCCACTGGTCGGGAAAGGGGGTCGAGTTGCACTGCGAAGTAGCCTGAAGGTGGTACAAAAACAAGAGGGCCGAAACCAAGAAAACGGGACTTCGGCCCGAAAACAAGAAATCGACGTACAAATGGGGGCATAGACCGGCCAGGTATAACCTATTTTTCATTTTCAAGCTTTAGTGTGTAGGCAATAGTACTATATTTTTGGGGTTCTAAAAATGTATTCGGACAAGAGTGCCCGAAACGGCGTTTAAAGACCACCTCGATATATACGCACTGGAAGGGAAAATGGCCTAGCCTTAGTTGACTAGAAAAAGGGCGTTGGCGAAGAAGAGCTTTCCATTTTCCCAAAATCCGCGGAAAAGGGGGTTGTCGGCCAAGTAGACTACCTGGCCCTTTCCGTAGTCCTCTGCACCGAAGACCAGGGTCTCCCCAATACCCTTTTGGGCCTCGCTTCCTGCAAAGCCCGCGACCGGTCGGGCGTTTTTTTCTTCCAAAAAGGCCACGGTACCCTTTTGTAAATAGTTAAAGGCGCTATTGCCCAATTTTAAACTGAAATATGAGTTGGGGTAGCCGAAGGCCAAGGGGTGGGTATTGTCTACCCTGGTTTTGAAAATGGCACCGGTAATTGCTTTTTTTATCTGTTCCCTTTGGTCTTCCTCGAAAGTAGCGAAGGTGCGACTGCTGTCTTTTCGGATTTCCCTGCTCTTGATACCGAAGACCTGCTTTGATGAAAAAGCCTTGAGTACATGGCCCATGGCAATCAGTTTACCGCCCTTCTTTACATAGGTTTTTAGTTTCTCCAGAACTTGCTCGTCCAGAAAATCGGAATACCCGTTGCCATCGGGCAGTATCAGGGTGTCGTAATCGGAAAGGTCTACACCGGCCAGGTACGAGCCTTCTATTACGGTTATGGGATAGTTCAGTTGTTGTTCGAAAAAATGCCACACTTCCCCAAAACGCAATGTCGATGTGGGGGAACCTGATAGCACGGCCACTTTGGTATCGTTGATCAAGCTGACCGAGTCGGAACCGAAATCCTTTCCCTCCTCGACAAAACCCGTTGACGTGGCCGTTAATGTCCGCTCTTGAAGGGAGGCGATCTGGGTCAGTTCACTCGCGAAGGCGGACTTGTGCTTGTTGTCGCCCTTGGTAACGATAAGGGAGCCCCGTTCGTATTCCCGGCCATCCAAAACAAAGGGCTTTTTGGCGTAGCGTACCCGAAAATCGGCCTGTAGCAATGCGGCCAGGAACCGGGCGTCGTCAAAACTTTGCCAAGGCGATAAATAGGCGTAGGCCCCAGGGTCGGGTGTTGCCGCCGACTTGTTTTTGGTAGGGGCATCCGTCGTATAGGCTATTTCCGATGGTACGGCTACCGCATCCAGACCATAGGCATAGGGCAGGGACCAGGCGGTAATGTCGTAGGTAAGCGAATCGCTCAATTTGGCATTCGGTTCGAACAAAACCTTTACCAAGGTTCCTTTCTTTTGGCCCACGGGTACTACCAAACTCTGCCCGGTGGTTTTAAGGCTGCCGTTTTTGCCGGTTTGGTATATAAATCCTTTCGCCGTATGGGTCTTGGCCCAGCCGTACTTGATCTCGTGCCTTTCCAACAATTCGGTAAGCCTCTTTATCTTGTCGGCATTTCCGTTGAGCACATAGTTCTTGTACTTGTAGTCTTTGTTCGCATGGAACTTTTGAAACTCCAAGTTGAGCCGTTTGGCGTTCTTGGAGGCTACCTCAATGGTCGATAGCCCGGTGGTGTTGTGGTGGTCGAGTCGGTCCTTTAGGCTTAGGGTGTCGCCCATGCGGGTGGTGATGGCCAAGCCTGCGCGCCCGCTGCCGCCTTGTTCATAGGTCATGCCGATGCTTCCGTTATAGGTGGGGAAAGTGTCGCC
This sequence comes from Pseudozobellia thermophila, assembly GCF_900141855.1. Taxonomy (GTDB): domain Bacteria; phylum Bacteroidota; class Bacteroidia; order Flavobacteriales; family Flavobacteriaceae; genus Pseudozobellia; species Pseudozobellia thermophila. The sequence goes on along the minus strand of NZ_FQYU01000010.1, from coordinate 65,296 downwards.
GTAACTGGGGTACAACAGGTCGAAAACCTCCTTGGTAAAATAAAACCAACCATTGGCATCGAAATAACGGGCATGGTTCTTGCCCACGGTGACCTGAAACTCCCGTTGAAAATCCGTGATCACTTCGTGAAAGGGCTCTGCCGCCGGTGCAAAATAGTAGGGGTTGTCGACTTCCTGTTCATGAAAATCGACATGGATATGGGGCAACCACTTGTTGTACACCTTTATTCGTTGTCGGCTTTCCAATTGGGTGAGCCATGCCCAGTCGCGGTTCAGGTCGAACATATAGTGGTTCGGCCGGCCGTTGAGCCAAGGCTCATGGTGTTCCTTGCTGTTCGGGTCGATTTGATGGGGCGAATTCTTGAATTGGTGGTACCAATTGACATAGCGTTCGCGCCCATCGGGATTGACGCACGGGTCGACGATGACCACGGTGTTTTTCAGGTAGTCCCCTTTGCGCGTCAAAAGTTCGTAAACCGTCTTCATGGAGGCCTCCGAACTTACACTTTCATTGCCGTGTACGTTATAGCTCATCCATACTATGGCAATCTCGGGATTACCCGTGCCCTCGCTGTTCAAAAGGTGGGCTTGTCTGATGTTTTCAAGGTCGGCCATGTTTGCGGGAGACGAAATATAGGCCAGGTAGAGCGGCCGGCCCTCATAGGTTTCGCCGTATTGTTCAAGCCGAACCCGTTGCTTTTCTGTCCGCGAAAGATATTGGTAGTAATCGATGACACGGTGGTGCCTTGTGAAACGGGTCCCTAGTTCGTAACCAAGGAATTCGGAAGGGGACTTAAGGTCTTGTCCGATTGTCGATAGGGTACAAAGGCTTAGGAGTAGGAGTAGAACGGTTCGCAATGGCATCGTTTTGTTAGGAAATTAAATCAAGGGAACCCTTCTAGGGCTTTAACCAGTATCAAATCTAATGAATATTCACGTATTTGCCCCCTGATAGTCTGTCATTGGGGAAAAAATCGGGTGAACGTATTAACGAATTTTTAGGAGGTCCGATTAATTGAGAGTTTTATATTTACACCTTTATGGATATGGACAGTTTACCTTTCGACCAAACGGGATATTTTTCTGATTTCATCTGCGATTATATTGCTCAAAAAGAGGGGGTAAGGCCTTTTTTTAGCCGCTTCCCCACCTTGGAAAACTTTCAGGACCAACTACAGGAAAAAGCTACCCACTTTCCCGATGCGCATCGCGAGGTGCTCTACTCCGTCTTGCAGGAACAGTACAAGGATTTCCATGTCAGCGAAGAGACCGAGGTTCATCTCAAAAAATTAAAGGAGCCCATAACCTTTACGGTCGTTACCGGTCACCAATTGAACCTGTTTACCGGTCCGCTCTACTTTCTGTACAAGATCATATCGACGATCAACCTTACCCTCGAATTGAAAAAGGCCCATCCGAAGTACAACTACGTACCCGTTTATTGGATGGCCACCGAGGACCATGATTTCGATGAGATAAATTATTTCAACTTCAAGGGCAAAAAAATACAATGGAACCCCGACAACGGGCAGTCGGGGGCGGTCGGACGCTTCGATACCCAGGGATTGGTGGAGGTCTATGAGACTTTCGCGGCCCAGTTGGGCGGGAGTACCCATGCGAAGGACATAAAAAAACTTTTTGAAAAGGCCTATCTGGGACACGATAACCTGGCCGATGCCACAAGGTACCTCGCCAACGAGCTGTTCGGTAGCTATGGCCTTGTAATCATCGATGGCGATGACCATAGGCTTAAAAGGCTCTTGGTGCCCTATGCCAAAAAGGATATCTTGGAAAATGTAGCCTATAAGGAAGTGACCGGGACCATTTCAGCCTTGGGGCAGACCGATCCGAATTACCTTATACAGGTCAACCCTAGAAAGATCAATTATTTTTATCTAAAGGATGGGGTGAGGTCGAGAATCGTCGAACGGGAGGGAAGCTTTTATGTGCTGGATACCGCTATCGGTTTTTCGAGGGACGAACTTGTAAAGGAGCTGGAGAACCATCCCGAGCGCTTTTCGCCCAACGTTATCGCCCGGCCCTTGTACCAAGAGGTAATCTTGCCGAACCTTTGCTATATCGGCGGCGGGGGCGAGATAGCCTATTGGCTGGAGCTCAAGTCGATGTTTGGTGCCATGGATGTGCCTTTTCCCATTCTCCTATTGCGCAATTCGGCCTTGGTCATTACCGAAAAACAACGTGCCAAGTTGGAGAAAATGAACCTGTCGGTGGCAGACCTTTTTTTAAGGCGCAGTAGTTTTATCAATAAAAAAATACGGGAAATTTCGAATATAGATATCGATTTCGGCCCCCAGAAAAAACTATTGGAAGAGCAGTTCAAGGCGCTGTACGAAATGGCCGAGCAGACCGATAAATCGTTCTTGGGAGCGGTAAGGGCCCAAGAGGTGAAACAGAAAAAAGGCTTGGACCATTTGGAGAAGCGCTTGCTGAAGGCCCAAAAACGAAAGCTGAAGGAGCAGGTTATGCGTATGACCGAAATACAGAACGAGCTTTTTCCGAATGGGTCGTTGCAGGAGCGGTATCTCAACTTTTCGGAGCTCTATCTCGAAATGGGCGAGAACCTAATACCGGTCTTGATGAAGGCCCTAAGACCCCTGGAGCTTAAATTTGCCCTAATAAACGTGTAGCCAGATCAAGGAACCAAAAATTCACTGTTCCAGCGGTCATCTTCCTTTGAAAACCTGACGCGGAGGTGGCTGGGCCGTTGCAATTTGAGGTATTCGATTTTAAAAGGTTCCATCTCTATGGCGCAGAAGTAATTGTTCTTGTCGAGATATTCGATCTCATCCGGACTCCCTATGGCGCTGCCGGGGGCTATATGCGTGGTATAGTCCTTTAAATGGTCGGCCTCTATGTTCTTTAGGTAGGCGTTCAATCTTTTATCGTCCCTTACCAAGCTCGCCAGACCCTCTATCTTTAGTTGAAGTAGTTTTTCAGGATGGTAAAACAACATGCTCACCTTGTTGTTCTCCTTAATATGGATTACTTTTTTTGAACGGCGGTCGGTATAAAAGGTGAGGTTCAACCGATCGGATACATGTCGCACCACAACCGTCCGGAGCCTCGGTAGGTGCTCGAAACCGACCGTTGCAAAGGTACAGTACCTGAAAGGATGGCCTTTTTGGCTTGCACCCAAAATCAGTTCGTTTCTAAGTTCTTCCCAAATACGATCCGTCATTTTTATTTCATTTTAAGTAAAATTAGAAAAAAAACCTGATCGATCGGGTAGGGTATTTTTGGCATCAGGTGTTATAGGTATAAATTGCTATGAAAAAGATTTAATCTTTGAATTAGTTTATGTGTTTAGGTTGGTTTTTGATTTTGATGCAAAGCCTGGGTTTGGTAGCCTAGGCTTTTTTTATGCCCACTGCCTTCGTTTTTGGGTCGGGACGTGGCGTTTTTTTCCATTCGATTTGAGTATTTTGGCTTATCTTACAGAGGTGTTTGCAACCTCTTTTTTGGTTTTGTCCCTAGCTGTCGTGTCCGGCGAAGGGACGAAGGGTTACAAGTATTGGAGGCGTTCAAAAATGACCCGAACTATCCCTTTTTTTGTTTGTGTTTTACCAATTTTTTAATTTGTAGGAATTGGTTTAATATGCTTAACACCAGTTTTTTGTTTTTCATTACCTAAACAATTTGTTTCTATTTTTATTTTCGGCAGGTTCAAGGGGTTGTGCCTACGTCATTCGTTGAATACGAGGCTGGCGGACATTCTTTTTTTGTAAAAATTTCGGGGGGCGATCGAGTATTTTGGAATCTGGGATGAAATAGTTGCGATAGTTTATTTTGTAATGGTTTTTTATTGATGATTGTTAAAAACCCGTTATAAATATATGGGAAGAGGCTTTTTCAAATTTGGGAAATTCCTATTTTTGCCCATGCAAAACAACGTCCTTATTTTAGACTTCGGTTCCCAGTACACGCAACTCATCGCCAGAAGGGTTCGGGAACTGAATATTTTCTGTGAAATCAAACCGTATAACAAACTACCTGAAGACTTGTCGGAGTACAAGGCCGTAATCTTGTCGGGATCTCCCTTTTCGGTCCGCGCCGACGATGCACCGCATCCGGACCTCTCGCAGATCAAGGGTAAAAAGCCCTTATTGGCAGTGTGCTATGGGGCACAGTACCTGGCCCATTTCGGGGGAGGCAACGTGGCACCATCGAACACCCGCGAATACGGCAGGGCCAACTTGTCGTACATCAAGCCTGATGAGGTATTTTTCGAATCGATTTCGGAAGGGAGCCAGGTTTGGATGAGCCATAGCGATACCATTCAAAAGCTTCCCGAGGGGGCAATGGTCTTGGCCAGTACCCATGATGTGGAGAACGCCGCCTATAGGATAGCGGGAGAGGAAACCTATGCCATACAGTTCCACCCCGAGGTTTATCATACCAAGGATGGAAAACAGCTGTTGGAAAACTTTTTGGTGAAGATAGCGGGACTCGGGCAAACCTGGACACCCGATGCCTTTGTCGACAGTACCGTTGCGGAACTGAAGCGGAAGATCGGCGACGAAAAAGTGATCCTTGGGCTTTCGGGCGGGGTAGACTCCACCGTTGCCGCGGTTCTTTTGCACAAGGCCATAGGTAAACACCTGCATTGTATTTTCGTAAACAATGGATTGCTCCGAAAAAACGAGTTCGAAGAGGTCTTGGAACAATACAAGGGAATGGGGCTCAACGTGAAGGGGGTCGATGCTTCGGCACGCTTTTTGGATGCCCTCAAAGGGGAAAGCGATCCCGAGAAAAAACGAAAGATCATCGGGAGGGTCTTTATCGAGGTATTTGACGACGAGGCCCATAAGGTCGAAGACGCCAAATGGTTGGCGCAAGGAACCATTTATCCCGATGTGATCGAATCGGTTTCCGCCACGGGAGGGCCTTCGGCGACAATCAAGAGCCATCACAATGTCGGTGGATTGCCCGATTTTATGAAATTGAAGGTGGTAGAGCCGCTTAAAATGTTGTTCAAGGACGAAGTGCGAAGAGTGGGCAGGAGTATGGACATAGGGGAAGAAAGATTGGGCAGGCATCCGTTTCCCGGGCCTGGACTTGCCATTAGGATATTGGGTGATATTACCGCCGAAAAGGTGGCGATTCTGCAGGAAGTGGACCATATTTTTATAAAAGGTTTGCGCGATTGGGGACTTTATGACAAGGTTTGGCAGGCCGGGGCCATGCTTTTGCCCGTAAATAGTGTAGGAGTTATGGGAGATGAGCGCACTTATGAAAAATGTGTAGCTTTACGGGCCGTGGAGAGTACGGATGGCATGACGGCGGATTGGGTCAACCTGCCCTACGAGTTCCTTCAAAAAATGTCTAACGATATAATAAACAAAGTGCCGGGCGTGAACAGAGTGGTTTACGACATTAGCTCAAAACCACCGGCAACTATAGAATGGGAATAAAATGAACCAATTTTTAAAGAATATTGCATTACTTTTTTTACTGACCCTGGCGGCGGGTAATTGTAAGGCGCAGAAGTTCACGACACATTCGGTGAAAAAAGGGGAGACCCTTGAGAGTATTGCCAAAGATTACAATGTAACGCAATACTCCATTTTGCAATTGAACAAAGAGATCAAGCAAGGCGATGCCCTAAGGCCGAACACGATATTGGTGCTCCCCAAAACCGCAAATCCCAAGGTTTCAGGTTCGGGGCCTACTGCAGGCAACAACGACAATGGCCCGGATGTACGCCAAGAAGAGCCGATCGGTTTTACCTCGCATAAAGTGAGAAAGAAGGAAACCCTGTACGGGATCGCCAAACGTTATAACATTTCGGAAGATGAGATAAAGAAATACAATACCGAGTTGTATTCGAGCCAGCTTAAGAAGAAGATGGTCCTTAAGATTCCCAGGTACCGCAGGGCGGTAAGTGACGATGGGCTCGGGGACGATGCGTTCGAAACCTATACCGTTGCCCCCAAGGAAACCCGTTGGAGCATCGCCCACAAGTACGGTATTACGATTGATAGCATGCTTGCACTCAATCCCGAGTTGTCAAAGGCCAACAACCATTTGGCCGCAGGCCAAGAGCTTCGCATGCCGAAGTTGCCGGGAAGCTCTGTCGAAAACCAAGAAACGCAGTTGTTCGTCTCGTATACGGTTCCGCCAAAAATGAACTTTTTTCAACTCAAGCAGAAGTTTGGGGTAGAACCCGATGAGATCGTACGTCTGAACCCGGAGATCACCGAAAGGGGCGGCCTTAAGGAGGGGATGGTCATCCGTATTCCACAGAAAAAGACGGACGCCGGCGAGGTAAATACCGATAATTACAACTTTTATGTGGTCAAACCCAAACAGACCGAGTTCTCCCTAACCCGAAAGTTCGGGGTATCGTACAAGGAGTTGCTGGCCCTTAACCCGGACTTGAAGGACGGACTCAAGGCGGGAATGGTACTCAAGTTGCCTAAAGATCAGAAGGGCGATTTTGAGGTGCGCAACTCGTTGGTGCTTGACAAAATCAATTTACTCGACAGCATCAATGTGGCCCATAGGCCAAAATTGATGTTCCTTTTGCCGTTTAGGCTAAACAAATTGGACCTTGGTGACAAGTCCGAGGTGGCCAGTATTATCGACAAGAGAAACAGTCTTAAATACAGTCTGGGCCTCTATTCGGGCGCTTTGGTGGCCATAGACTCCATAGCCGAGCTGGGCATATCGGTAGATGTGAGAACGTTCGACAACGAATTGAGCCTGGCCAAGACCAAGGAAATATTACAAAAAGAAAACCTTTCGGGCCTTAATGCCATTGTCGGTCCCTTGGATATGCCCTCGCTTAAGGAAACCGCCTTGAGGGCCAATAATAGCCAAGTTCCCGTTATAGCGCCCATACCTGCCGAAAGCGACCTGAGCTTGGTCAACGTATTCTATTCATATACCTCTCCGAAAGTACTGAGGGAGCGTATGATGGACTACGTGGCCGACAACTACGAAGATCAGAATTTGATCATCATTGCCGATAAGGCCCATGCCGCGGTACGCGATTCTATTTTGGAACGCTTTCCCAACGCCAAGGTGGCCGAAGTCGCGGAAGAGGAAAAGCATATTGGCGTGAATATTGACAAATTAAAACGGCTCCTATCGGATGAGACCGAAAATTGGGTCTTTTTGGAGACGGAAAACTTTAAGTTGGTCTCAAGTGTGACCTCTATCTTGAATTCGTTCCAGAACTCTTTGTTGAACCCTGATAACCCCAAGGGCAACAAGGTGAAGATGCGAATGTTCACTACCAACAAAAACAGTGCCTTTGAAAACGATGTGATATCCAATGCACACCTTTCGAACCTGAGGTTTACCTATCCTTCGGTCTATAAGATGCCCGAAAACAATTCGTTCTCGAAGCGCTATGAAAAACGCTTTGGTAGCCTGCCCGATCGTTATGCGGTACGTGGTTTTGACCTTACTTTCGACCTTTTGTTGAAACTGGCCTATAAGAATAATTTGATGGAGGCTTCCAAATTGGTCGGTGAGACCTCGTATTCGGGCAACAAGTTCAACTATGAGAGAAAGGGGGCATCGGGCTACTACAATCGTTCTTCCTATATCATGACCATTGAAGATTTGCGCATTAAGGAAGTACGGTAATCGGCCGGAACACCAGTTAACTAATAAACAAGCCTATGACCTCAAAAGTTACCTATAACGGGGAGTTACGGACCACTTGCGAACACCTTCGTTCGGGAGATACCTTTATTACCGATGCCCCGGTCGACAATAATGGGCTGGGCCAGGCATTTTCGCCTACCGATACGGTTGCTACGGCCTTGGGGAGTTGTATGGTCACCATGATGGGAATCAAGGCCAAGGGCCTGAACGTCGATTTGACCGGGTCTGTAGTGGAAATTACCAAGCACATGGCCTCGGATCCCCGAAGAATTTCCAAAATAGAGGCCAAGCTGTCGCTGCCCTCTCAGATATCGGAGAAAGACAGAAAGATATTGGAACATACGGCCAAGACATGCCCGGTGCTCTATAGTCTGCACCCCGATATAGAAAAGATAATCGATTTTGATTGGTGCCTATAGCGGGCTTTGGTTCAATTGTTGATGCTGTGTTTGCCAAATGCCTTCGACGGTTTGGCGAAGGCTTGCAAGTTTTTCGATAAGATGGTCTTAAAGTTTTCGTTTTTCCTGTTTTTCTTCCTTGCGATAGCCGGTTTTGCACAAGGTGAGGAAATTATTCCGTGGAGTGCCGACCGAAAGCTCCAATGGTCCGATTTTAAAGGCAAATACCTTAAAACGGAATGGGCGGCGGCCACTACGGCAAGCAGTATAAGCTATAAGTTTTCGACCTACGAAAAAGACGGGCAAGTGTATGTCGATTTTGTGGTAGGATGTGAGTTCTACCCCAAAAAATCGTGGTACCGACCCGATATGGTCGATGATTTGATCTTAAGCCACGAACAGCTGCATTTCGATATTGCGGAACTGCATGCCCGAAAATTTAGGAAGCGCCTGGCGGAAACCCGCTTTACGGCCAATATTAAGGAAGAGGTCAGGGAAATCTACAAAGAGGTGCTCAAAGAGCTCTATATTTTTCAGAACAGGTACGACCACGAAACCAACTTCTCCCGCGATACCCAAAAGCAAATGGAATGGAACAAGATGATAGCGGAAGCCTTGGAACAAGAGGCCAAACTCCCCTGACGGGGAGCTTGCTATCCCTTGCTTGCCTTTGAAATTAAAACCGGAACGAGGCCCCTAGGGTCAAGTAGGCGGCACCGTATCCCAGCTCCGCAAAACCGGCGAAACTTTCCGAAAAATACCACCGGCCCCCGGCAAAGACCGTAGCCCCCGGCCTACTGTTCAGGTCGCTATAGGCGTCGCCACTATAGATGCGCATAGAGATCATGGCTCCGCCATAGAGGTCAAGGTTGTCAATGTCGAAACCGGTATAGTGGTATGCGCCGCGGGCACCTATGACCGTATACGACCAGCTGTAGTCGTAGTTGTAGTACCTGTCGTCGTAAGTGAATTTTTTATAACCAATATAGCCTCCGAGGCTGATGACGCCGGGGCCGGGCATATCCCACACCCCTCTTTCATAACTGGCACTGAATACAGGGCTTTCCGTAGAGGTGTTGTATCCGCCGTAATAACCACCTACGCCTATACCTGCGTTGATGACATTGGTGCCTACCTCGAATTCCTGGGCCCTGATGGTGGAAACCAAACAGAATAGGGCCGCAAATAATAACATGTTCTTCGTTGTTTTCATGTGATTGTAGTTTTTACCGATGTGGTTTTATAAAATTGGTGTAAAAATACAGGTAAAACTGTTTTTACGAAGTTTCCAAGCTAAATTTCAAATAAATATCCTCTTATTCCCAGGTAATGGTTCCCTTCAGGGTAAGGACTTTCTTCGTAGTGGTATTGGCGATCTGGGCATCGTCAAAGACCATTTGCTTTTTGTCGAAATCGATATAAAAGCCATCGCCGCACGCAATGAAGGTGCCCACAACGGGTGAGGCACAGGCATATTTGTAATCGGTGCCGTCAACCGATATGTTTATCGATAGGGCCCTGTCGGCAACTTCCGTCGCTTGATCGCCGAGGTCGAGGGCGACGATAACAAAGTTGTTTTCCAAGTCATTGGGTTGTGGCCCTTCCTCTTCCGATATAGGGGTGTTCGAATCGGTCAAGACAATAGTTCTTTCGTTACCGGTCAGTTGGGACAGCCCGATGCCGATATGGCCTACGGTCAGCGACTCCCCTATTTCGGAGGTTTCGTCCCCCGATAGTTCTATGGTGCCGTAATGGTCGTTGGCCCCATCGTCGTCATCGGTCGATTCGTCGTCTTCATCCGTGTCATCGCCGTTGTCCCCCTCGTCCTCGCCATCTTCACCGTTGGCGTCGTCTTCGCCGGCATCATCGTTTTGTTCCCCTCCTTCGTTCTCTCCTTCGTCCCCTTCGGTATCATCGGTTTCCCCGGGAACGGCTTCCTCTTGTTGCGCTTCGGTTTCAGGCGTGGCTTCGGCCGAAGGGGCATCTTCCGAACAAGAGAGGCACAAGTAGAACAAAAGAAGGAAGAGAAGAATAGGGCGAAGGGGTTTATCCGTGTATTTCATAAACGTGGTTCTATGGGTTGTCGGTTCTGTGTTTTTGCCGTTAGTCATCGCTGCAGTTCGCCTTGTAAAATTCCAATTGTGCCTTGTCTTCCGCATCCAGGAACTCACCGCACGACTTCAGTATTTTGTCTATGTCGGATTTAATTTCGGAACAGTCGACATCGTCATCGTCCCATCTCTCGTCGATATCGATTAGTAGGTTGGCACACTCCAAAGTGTCGAACGACTCTTTGATCTCTTCGGCCTGCTCACAATTGGAAAGGGTGAAGGCGATTAGTATTAAAAAGTAAGGGAGTACTGTTTTTTTCATCTTGATGGGTGGTTGGGGTTGTCTAAATTTTGTTTGGTGGACTTCTGGCACAAATGCGGACTAGGGGGTGTCGCCATGTTGTACCACAATTTGATCATCGCTCATCTGGACCATTTTAAAAGGGGAGCGTACCCCCGTCGGTAGGCTCTGCCACAGGGCATCGGCCTTATCTTTGTATTCTACGGTGATGGTAACACTGCCGTTGCTGAAGTTTTTGTTCGGGCTTTTGGCGCCTTTTACACCGATAATATGCTCGTAGAGGGCGTTGAGGTCCGGATCGTCGTAGGTAATGGGGGCGATGCCTATGGTAACGGTCCCCTTCGCCCTCTTTGTTTTTCCTGGGCCGAAAAGGGATTTTATCTCGTTAAGGGCCTCCCTTGAATTGGATACCGTGCTCTTTACGGCATCGGTGGTGTTGGAGGCTGTAGCGCTGATCTCTTCGGAGGCCTGATTGATCTGCTCTACTTCCTTGATCGTGTTTTGGTTTGCCTGCCCTTCCCCGGGGCTGTTTTCTTGACGGGCTACCTGGGCCGACAGGTAGTAATTCGAACATAGCAATAATGCTATTAGGCCGGTGTTTCGTAAAATTTTCATGATCATTGGTTTTGGTGGTTATTTAGTAAGGGTACAGGATGTTGGCAATACTGAATGGGCCTATGTGACCCGTTGAGGGGCATCGGGTCCGGTCTACATCAAGGCTCCGCCTTGATCCATATGGCCTTCAGGTATCCGGTCCGTCGTTCGGCATGCCCATAATCCGCCTCGGCGCAACGTCGCCTTTCCATGATACTGTTGGACCTTCGAAAAACAGCGGCTAAACAGGTTGAGGCTACAATAAGGGTAGCGCGTGGTTCAATGGTGGTTTTCATAAGACGGTGCGTTGGTTCGTTCTCTGTCTGAAAGTAGGGCTTAATATGGTATTTGGGCCATAGGATTTATTGAATGGGCCATATGGGCGGTCACCGTTGTGTTTGGGTTACGGAACGTTTTTGTCGATATCGGCGGCCCGTAATATTTTTTAACGTTTAATAGCATGTCGAAACAAGATTGGTTACATTTATGCTCCCCCGATTAAATTGTTTCAATTGAACTGTATATGAGATTTAGTTGGGTTCCCCTGATTTTTCTGTTGCCCTATTTTGCTTTTTCCCAACAAAGGCAAATCGATTCGATACAAGGGCTCTTGGCGGACCACGTCCAAAACGATTCCGTGCGTTTGGCCCTTCTCAATGAACTGGCCTATCTTCATTATTCGATAGATCCCGAAGAAGGTTTAAGGGTCGGTGACGGTGCCCTGCTGTTGGCCAAACGCCTGAACGATACGGTAGGGTTGGCTACGGCCTATTCCTATAAGGGCCATAATTACAGTGCTTTGGGCCGGGATACCCTGGCCTTGGAAATGTATGGCCTCGCCCGCGACCTTAAAAGGCGGAACAACGATAGGGCCGGTGAGGCGCGACTGATATACAATATGGGCCTGGTGTACTTCAACCAAGCCGATTACCGCCGGGCCAATGACTGCAACCAAAGGGCCTATGATGTATTTGAAAAGGAAAAGGATAGTTTTTTGATGGCAAAGATGCTCAATAGCATTGGCATCAACCATATGTACCTTTCCCAATACCCGCGATCATTGGAAGCTTACTTGAAGGCCAAGGATATTTATGAAGACCTAAAACTTACCGGAGACCTTGAATATGTAAATATCAATTCGAATATCGGCCTATTATACGCCCATCTCGAAAAATTCGATTGGGCCGGGAAGTACCAAAAATATGCCCTCGAAGGATATAAAAAACAGGGCTTTAGGGTAGGGGAGGCCAATGCCTTGACCAATTTGGGGCGTTTGAGAACCCAAAAGGGAATGCCCGAAGAGGCCATAGGCCTATACGAACAAGCGCTTGCGATCATGGAGGAAATCCACAACGAAAGGGGGCAGGCCAGTGCCTTGACCAACATCGGGATTGCTTACGTTGAACTCAAGGCTTACGAAAAGGCCCTGCCCTATTTTCAAAGAACCCAAGGAATTTATGAAAAACTGAACAACCATAACAATCTCTCCATCGTCCACCGCAATTTGGGCGACTGTTATTTCAATCTTGCCGTGGGAGGGGCGAAGTGGGCCAACTTGGATCGCGCGGGAAAAAACTACAATTTGTCACTGGACTATGCCGAAGAGGTACACAACCTGAGCCTTCAATACAATGCCTTTGAAAGCTTGGCCGAATTGTACAGGGCAAAAGGGGATTTCGAACGGGCCTACGATAACAAGGCCAGGGCGGTCGTACTCAAAGACAGTTTTAATTCGACGGATAAAAAAGAGGAAATGGCCCGATTGGAGGCCCAATACCAGTACGAAGGTGAAAAAACGAAGCTTCAGGCCGATTTTGAAAAGAAGGAGATGCTTGCCAAGGCCGAAGTGGAAAAACAGAGGGTAACCAATAAAATGGTCGTCTTTAGTTCGTCGGTTTTCTTGGTGGCCCTTTTGGTGGCCTTCGTGATGTACAAAAAGCGAAGTGACGCCCTCGCGGCAAAAAAACTGGCGGAATTCAACGCCCAGGTGGCCGAGACCGAACTGAAGGCCTTGCGGTCGCAGATGAACCCACATTTTATATTCAATGCACTCAACTCCATAAGCGATTACATGGCCAAAAACGATATTGCCAAAGCGGAGGCCTATTTACTGAAGTTTGCCAAACTGACCCGGGCCATTCTTGAAAATTCCGAAAAAAAATGGATTACCCTTGGGGAAGATCTGGAGCTTATGAAAATTTATATGGATATTGAGGCCATGCGATTGAACCATCCGTTGAATTATTCCATTGAGGTAGACCGACAAGTAGACCCGGGAAATACTTTGGTGCCGCCACTACTTCTGCAACCTTTTATCGAAAACAGCATCTGGCATGGCATTTCGAAAAAGAACGGAGAGGGAAGGGTAGACGTACACGTGCGGGCCGAGGGAGATTTTCTGGTCTGTTGCATTGACGACGATGGGGTAGGGCGACAGAAAAAAATAGATATGAGAAAGGAAAACCATTCCATGGGCCTCAAGATCACCAGAAACCGGCTCGAAATAATCAATCGGTTAAAGCGTAGGAAGGGCAGTTTTAAGGTAGTAGATAAGCAAGTAGGGACGCTCGTGGAGGTAAAACTGCCTTTGGAACTTCAATTTTAACGCCTATGTTGAACGCAATTATTGTCGATGACGAACGGCATTGTAGGGACGCCCTTGAAAATTTGGTCGCAAAACATCGTTCCTTCCTGGATTTAAAGTCCTCCGTTTCGACGGTCAGTGCCGCCATCGAGGCCATAGAAACCTTTGGGCCCGATGTCGTGTTCCTGGATGTCCACCTGCAGAACGAAACGGGCTTTGACCTGTTGAAACAGTTAGATCGGATCGACTTTTACATCATCTTTACCACGGCCTATGAAGCCTATGCCGTGAACGCCTTCAAGTATTCGGCCTTCGATTACCTGTTAAAACCGATCGACCCCGACGAGTTTCAAGAAACCCTCAATAGGTTGAGGGACAGAAGAAATGAGGAGAACCATGCCAAAAAACTGGAAGTGCTTTTCCACAATTTTGAAGCTAGGTTCGACGGTGTCAAAAAAATTGCCATACCGACAGTAAAGGATTTTACGTTTTTAAATGTCTCCGATGTGGTCAGGTGCGAATCGGACGGCAATTACACCCATATTTTCACGGCAAGGGGCAAAAAGCTGACCTCGACAAGAACCCTAAAGTATTTTGAGGAGTTTTTGGGCGATGTACAGTTCTTTCGCATTCACAAATCACATTACGTGAATTTGGCCCACGTTGAAAAGTATATTAAGGGAAAAGGGGGCTATGTAGTTATGTCCGACGGGGCCAGATTGGAGGTCGCGGTACGGCGAAAGGACGATTTTCTAAGGAGACTGGGCAATTAGCCGGGGCTTGCCGACCTATTGTCCGTCCTTATGAATGGTTCCTGGCTTCGCGTTGCCGCGACCCTTGGTTTTATACGTCGCAGATGGTAACCCCTTCCTTAAGGGCGGCAATCTTGTCGTCCCATGTAGGAATGAACTCTTGCGCCACATAACCCTTAAAGCCCGTGTCCAATATGGCTTTCATTATGGCGGGGTAGTACAGTTCCTGGGTTTCGTTGATTTCGTGGCGGCCCGGGTTGCCTCCGGTATGGTAGTGCCCAAAATATTCGTGGTAGTCTTGGATGTTCCTTATGATGTCGCCCTCCATGATCTGCATGTGGTAGATGTCGTAAAGCAACTTAAAATGTTCCGATCCGATCTGTTTGCACAGTTCAACGCCCCAGGCACTCTTATCGCACATATAGTCGGCGTGGTCTACCTTCGAGTTGAGAAGCTCCATTTGCAGTACGACTCCGTGTTTTTCGGCATCCGGCATAATTTGCTTTAGGCCCTCGGCACAGTTCTTCAGCCCCTCTTCGTCGTCCATGCCGTTGCGGTTTCCGCTAAAACAGATCAGGTTCGTGTAACCGGCCTCGGCCACGATGGGTATCATCCTTTTATAGTCGGCTATAAGTTCATCGTGTAGTTTGGGGTCGTTCCATCCTTCTAGAATTCCTTTTCCGGCGCCCCAGCACATAGAGGCGTGTATGCCGTATTTCTTCATTAAGGGCCAATCTTCCGGGCCTGTAAGGTCCATGGCCTTAATGCCAAGTTCGTTCAGGCTTTTTAAAAAATCCTCCATTGGGATCTTGTCGTAGCACCAACGGCATACGCTGTGGTTGATGTTTCCTTTTAGTCCACTGTCTTTTTCGTTCGATGCTTGGGGCATGGCATTCGTATTTTTACAGGCGATAATGCCCACGGAGGCGGCCGCCGAGGCACTGATAAATTTTCTTCGTTCCATAAATTTAAAATCTTAAAGGTTTTAAAGATAAATTATTTAGTTTTAAATCATGGATATATCCCCCGATAAACGAAAGCTGGTCGAACTGGCCCATTACAAAATGCCCTTTGGAAAGTTTAAGGGGCGCTATTTGGTGGATCTTCCCGAACCTTACCTGGTCTGGTTCAAGCAGAACGGATTTCCCGAAGGCAAACTGGGTTTTTTACTACAATCGATGTTGGAAATCAAGATAAACGGGCTCGAGCCCCTGGTCAGAAGGATCCAAAAAGATTTTCCACGCCATAAACTGTGATATCTTAGGGCAATTCGTATCTTTGTGCCCCGTAACAAAGAAACCCCATTATGTCTCAGACAAAGTATATTTTCGTTACGGGAGGTGTTACTTCTTCTCTAGGAAAAGGTATTATCGCGGCATCGCTCGCCAAATTGCTACAGGCCCGTGGCTACAAAACGACCATTCAGAAATTGGATCCCTACATCAACGTAGATCCCGGTACCCTAAACCCTTATGAGCATGGCGAATGTTATGTTACCGACGATGGGGCAGAGACCGATTTGGACCTCGGGCACTACGAGCGTTTTTTGAATGTAAGGACCTCACAGGCGAATAACGTTACCACCGGACGCATTTACCAAAGCGTGATCGAAAAGGAGCGTCGCGGCGAGTTTTTGGGCAAAACGGTACAGGTCGTACCCCACATTACCAATGAAATAAAGGAACGGGTCCAAGTGCTGGGCAATAGTGGGGAATACGATATCGTAATTACCGAGATAGGGGGTACCGTGGGCGATATTGAATCGCTGCCCTATATCGAGGCCGTAAGGCAATTGTTGTGGGATTTGGGCGATAACAATGCCATAGTGATACATTTGACCCTGATTCCGTTTTTGTCGGCGGCAGGGGAGCTAAAGACCAAGCCAACACAGCATTCCGTAAAGACCTTGATGGAGAGTGGTATCAAGGCCGATGTTTTGGTCTGTCGTACCGAACACCAGATATCGGACGAGCTAAAAGATAAATTGGCCCTCTTCTGCAACGTGAAGAGGGAAGCCGTTATACAGTCGATCGATGCATCGACTATCTACGATGTCCCTGTTCTGATGCAGGAAGAAGGCTTGGACAAGGTGGTTTTGCAAAAACTGGCCTTGCCCAATGTCGTGGAGCCCGATCTAACGCAATGGAGCCAGTTCCTGGATCGGCATAAAAACCCTAGGCACGAAGTGTCCATAGGCTTGGTCGGAAAATACGTCGAGCTGCAAGATTCCTATAAGTCGATACTCGAGTCGTTTATCCATGCCGGTGCCACGAACGAGGTGAAGGTAAACGTGAGGTCGATCCATTCGGAGCATATCTCCGAGAGCAACCTGGGCGAAAAATTAAAAGGGCTTGACGGCATTTTGGTAGCACCCGGCTTCGGCGAGCGGGGAATCGAGGGCAAGATCAATGCGGTCCGCTATGCCCGTGAAAAGGGAATTCCTTTCTTGGGCATCTGCCTGGGCATGCAAATGGCCGTAATCGAATATGCGCGCAACGTTCTCGGGCTGAAGGATGCCAACTCGACCGAAATGGACGGCAACACCGAAAATCCGGTCATCAACCTTATGGAGGAGCAAAAGAACATTACCAATAAGGGAGGGACGATGCGCCTAGGGGCCTGGAGCTGCGAGCTTCAAGAGGGCAGCTTGGCCAAACAAGTGTACAACGGGGCCGATGAAATTTCGGAAAGGCACCGGCATCGCTATGAATTCAATAATGAATATAGGTCGGCCATGGAAGAGGCGGGCTTAAAGGCAACGGGAATCAACAAGGAAACCGGCTTGGTCGAGATTGTTGAATTGAGCGATCACCCTTGGTTCATAGGGGTACAGTACCATCCCGAATACAAGAGTACGGTGGCCAACCCACATCCGCTCTTTGTCGGATTTGTAAAGGCGGCCTTGGAGTACAAGAAGAAACAATCTAATGCCACTATGGCATAATCTTGGCTTTTGGGCATATATTTGCAGATTGCCACACACTAAGCGGAAGGAATTTGTAAGCTTGGTTTAATCAGAGGGTTAGTAATTTTATTTAAATGGAAGAAAAAAAGCTTGATATCAACTCCGTCATCGGCTTCGTACTGATTTTCGGAATTCTTATTTTTATGTTTTACCAAAACAGGCCGACGCCTGAGGAACTTGAGGCCCAAAAGGCGGAGCAGGAACAGGTTCAGGAAGAACAGGGGGAAGGTGAGGCGCAAATGGCCGCCGTACCCACTGCCGCAACCCTAAATTTGCAAGACTCCACGGCGGTCGCCAATTACAAAAGTAAACTTGGCGCCTTCGGCTTTACCCAGCCCAGTGACAAAATTACAAAGCTGGAAAACGACTTGGTATCCTTGTCCATCAGCAATAAGGGCGGGCAGATCGTAGAGGCCCGTATGAAACAGTTTCATACCTATGATTCGATTCCCGTATACCTTGTCAAAGACGGCAATGCCTCCTTTGGCTTGAGTTTTACCACCTCCGATAACAGGGTCTTGAATACCGAGGACCTGTATTTCGAGCCTTCCCTGACCGAAAACAACGGAAACAAGGTTCTTTCGATGAAGGCCATGGCAGGCCCCAACGCGTTCTTGGAGTATCGGTACGAAATGAAGCAAGACGATTACCTGGTCGACTTTACCATCAGGTCGCAGGGACTCAACGGTATTATCGATGGCAGCAGACCGGTAGAGTTGCAATGGACGCTTAAAGGCCTGCGCCACGACCAAAGCGTCGAGTACGAGAACCGCTATACCGAGCTTACCTACAACTATGAGGATGACAAGGTCGACTATCTATCCGTCAGTGGAGATGACGAGGAAACCGAGGAAGACGTAAAATGGTTATCGTACAAGCAGCATTTTTTCAGCTCCATTCTGGCCACGAACAAGAGCAGGTTCAAGACGGTCGAGTTTAGCTCCAAGAACTTGGTCGAAGAGGAAAGCAAGGACGTCAAGTTCACCAAGTTGTTCAGTTCCAAGATACCTATGGAATTGGTCGCCGGCGAACTGGCGCAGAACATGTACTGGTACTACGGTCCTACCGATATCAAGGTTTTGGAGCAGTACGAAGAGCTCGGTCTCGACGACTCCATTTCTTTCGGATGGGGTATCTTCGGATGGCTCAACCGATATGTGTTTACGCCCTTCTATACCTTCTTGAGCTCCTTCCTGCCCTACGGCATCGCCATTGTGGTGATGACCATTCTGGTAAGGTTGGCCATGTCTCCAGCTACCTATAAATCGTACTTGTCGCAGGCCAAAATGAAGGTGTTGCGGCCCGAGATCAACGAGCTCAACGAAAAGTACAAGGACAACCCCATGAAAAAACAACAGGAAACCATGAAGCTGTACGGCAAGGCAGGGGTAAGCCCCATGAGCGGCTGTGTGCCGGCCCTCTTGCAAATGCCTATTTTTTACGCTCTTTTCATGTTCTTTCCGACCTCCTTTGCCCTACGGCAAAAATCCTTCTTATGGGCCGACGACCTTTCGTCTTACGATACGATAGCCGAACTGCCCTTCAACATACCGTTCTATGGCGATCATATCAGTCTGTTCCCGATTTTGGCTTCGGTCGCTATCTTCTTTTACATGACCATGACGACCGGTCAGAACATGCCCCAGCAACCGGGTATGCCCAATATGAAGTTTATCATGTACCTGATGCCGGTGATGATGCTGTTCTTTTTCAACAACTACGCAAGTGGACTCAGTTTGTATTATTTTGTTTCCAACCTGATTACCATTGGAATAATGTTGGTGATCAAGAATTTTATTTTGGATAACGATAAGATCCATGCCCAGATTCAAGAGAACAAAAAGAAACCTAAAAAGGAAAACAAGTTTCAGCGCAAGATGCGGGAGATGATGGAAGAGGCCGAGCGCCAAAAGAAAACGGGCAAACGATAACCGGGTCGTAACTTAAATATGGCCGAAAAACAAAAACCCTGACAGTATTATGTCGGGGTTTTTTAGCATTGGTCAGGTATGTCTGATAAGATTTGGGATGACAAAGATGCATCATAGGTGCGCTTAAAAAAAAATAGAGTTGTAAACGGGCCTTTTTTGTATACTAACTGCGAAATACCAGTGGTCTCTGCCTTTGGGGATTTATATAGCTTGGTATCAGCGGACGATTTCGTCGCAGGAGCGAAAAAAAGAAGGCCGCTGGAACAGCGGCCTTCTTAAGGGTAAAATCGATAAGGAAATCAATCTTCAGTGGAGGGAATCAGTACTTGGTCTACGGCGTGTATGACACCGTTGATGGCCTGTACATCGGCCTTTACGATCCCGGTTCCCATGTTGCCGGCCCCGTCGGTAATGGTGAAGGTGCCGTCGGCCTCGTTGAAGGTAAGCGTATCGCCTTCAAGGGTGGCCGGAGATACCAATCCGTCGCTTAGGTCTCCTGAAACGATGTTGGCCTCGGCAATCACATGGTGGTTCAATACGGCGGTCAATGCTTCGCCCTCGGGTACTTCTTCCAGTGAAGCAAAGGCACTGTTGATAGGTGCGAATACGGTAAAGGGGGCATTGTCCGTGGTAGAGCTCAATACCGACACAAAATCAGGTTGGCCCTCTGAGGTCAATGCGCCGACCAGACTCGAGAAATTTTCACTGTCCGCAACGGCAAAGGTAACTACGGTAGGTAGGTCGATTACCGCGTCCACGGCATGGATAATTCCATTGGTGGCCACCACATCACTTATGGCTACGCTACTTTGACCGTTGAATTGTACACCGTCGTCGACGTTTATATAGATGCTCAGGTTGTCGCCATCCCCGTTGGTGGCAGCCGTGTTGGCATAGCCGTTCGATAAATCGGCTGCGGCAAGGGAGGCACCGGCAATTACGTGATTGGAAAGAATGGCGTCCAAATCGTTTCCATTGGGATTGTCGAAGGCGGTAAAGGCATCATTGACAGGGGCCAAGACCGTAAACATGGTTTCTGGATCCGCCAAGAGGTCCGTAAAGGTCGTGTTTCCGTCCATGGTCAAGGCACCGACCAATTCCGATAAGGCCGGATTGTATACGGCATGGTCGACGATGTTGGGCAATCCTATTACTTGATCGACCACATGGACAACTCCATTGGAAGCCTCTATGTCGGCCGTAGTTACTGCAGAGCCGTTTATGGTCACCCCATTACTGATGTCGACGTAAAGGCTGATATTTCTATCATCTACCCCGGCCGTGGAAAGGGAACTTATATATGTGGTCGACAAGTCGGTCGACATAACGTTACCGGCCACCACATGGTTTAACAGTACCTGTTCGAGAACGTCTTCAGGAATATCGTCCAATGAAGCGAATCCGTTGTCGCTCAAAAAAGCCTCAAAGGCCGCGTTCGTTGGGGCGAAAACGGTAAAGGGGCCGTCGCCTTGAAGGGTTTCGACCAATTCGGCCTCGGTTAGCGCATCGACCAAAATGCTCAGATCGGCCGTTGCCAGGGCCAGTTCGACAATGCTTGATTGTTCTTCTTCCTCCTCCATTTCCTCTTCTTCCATTTCTTCCATTTCTTCCTCCATGACAATGCCGTTATCGTCATCGCTGCACGAGACGGCAAAGAAGAGCAGGAAGGCAAAGGGGACCAGTAATTTCATCTTGTTGAGTTTCATAATTTTTGAATTAATAGTTAATAATTTTCCAGGAGGTATTTTTCGTTAGTGCTTTCTCCCTGTATTTAATACGGCTAAACTAAGTCCAATATGTAGTTTTGTTTAACTTATTTGAAAAATAATTGAACGTTTTTGATTTAAAGGAATGCTAAAAGAGGAATCTTGCAAGCTGTTTATTCGCTTTATTGCTTAATTTTGCCCTTTAATTTTGGTGCAATGAAAAAAGTAGTCGTAGGACTTTCGGGGGGAGTAGATTCCAGTGTGGCCGCTTATCTTTTAAAGGAGCAGGGCTATGAGGTCATAGGGCTGTTCATGAAGAATTGGCATGACGATTCGGTAACCATTTCCGAAGAATGTCCGTGGTTGGAGGATAGTAACGATGCCCTTATAGTTGCCGAAAAGTTGGGCATCCCTTTTCAAACCGTCGACCTCAGTGCCGTATATAAGGAACGTATCGTCGATTACATGTTCGACGAGTACCAAAAGGGAAGGACACCCAACCCCGATGTGCTTTGCAATCGGGAAATAAAGTTCGATGTTTTTCTAAAGATAGCCCTTCAGCTTGGGGCCGACTTTGTCGCGACGGGGCATTATTGCCGCAAGGGCGTGTTGACCGACGATGAGGGCAAGGCGACCTACCGCTTGTTGGCGGGCCTCGACGGTAACAAGGACCAGTCGTACTTTTTGTGCCAGTTGTCGCAAGAACAGCTATCGCGCACCCTTTTCCCCATCGGGGAGCTTACCAAGCCCGAAGTGCGTAAAATTGCGGCCGAAAACGGTTTGATCACGGCCGATAAAAAAGATTCACAAGGACTTTGCTTTATCGGCAAGGTACGGCTACCCGAATTTCTGCAACAAAAACTGAAACCGAAAAAAGGGGTGATCGTCGAGGTTCCGTCGGATGTCCCCCAGTATAGGAAGGAGCGTCGCGAGTTTGCCTCCAAGGAGGATGAATTGGCCTACAACGCCGCCAAACCTGTCTATCATTTGGAGGATGGCAAGGTAGTAGGAGAGCACCAAGGGGCCCATTATTTTACGAAGGGCCAGCGAAAAGGCTTGGATGTAGGGGGTACCAAGGAGCCCTTGTTCGTAATTGAGACCGATGTTGAGGAAAATATCATCTACACCGGCCAAGGAAAATCGCATCCGGGACTGTACCGTAGAACGCTCTTTGTCAACGACGGGGAGTTGCACTGGGTACGGCCCGACCTCGCCTTGGAAAGCGATGGGAAGATGGAGGTAATGGCTCGGATTCGTTACCGCCAACCGCTGCAAAAGGCTACCTTGTATAAAATTGACGGGGGCTTGTACGTTGATTTTGAAGAAAGGCAATCGGCCATTACCGAAGGTCAGTTCGTGGCTTGGTACCTCGAAGACGAGCTCGTGGGCTCGGGCGTAATCTCATAATCATTCGGAACGATTCATAAACGGTTTAAGGCATAAGACCCATGCAGAACAGAATTACGGAACTCTTCGGAATACAATACCCCATTGTTCAGGCGGGGATGGTATGGGCCAGTGGCTGGCGATTGGCGGCTGCCGTATCCAATGCCGGGGGATTGGGCATCTTGGGAGCCGGTAGCATGTATCCCGAGGTCTTGCGCGAGCACATCCAAAAATGCAAGCGGGCCACCTCAAAACCTTTTGGGGTCAACGTGCCCATGCTCTATCCCGATATCGACAAGCTGTTGGGTATTATTGTTGAGCTCGGGGTGAACATTGTCTTTACGTCTGCCGGCAATCCGAAAAAGTACACCTCATTTTTAAAGGAGCGGGGAATAACCGTGGTACACGTGGTCAGTAGTGTCAAGTTTGCCCTTAAGGCGGAGGAAGCCGGGGTAGACGCTGTGGTTGCCGAGGGCTTTGAAGCGGGCGGCCATAACGGTAGGGACGAGACGACCACCTTAACGTTGATACCCGCCGTAAGGGAAAAAATAGGGATACCATTGATAGCCGCCGGGGGAATCGCCACGGGCCGGGCCATGCTGGCGACCATGGTCTTGGGCGCCGATGGCGTACAGGTAGGAAGCCGCTTCGTGGCCAGTGATGAAGCTTCGTCGCACCAACTTTTTAAACAAAGGATAGTCGAGGCGGGCGAAGGCGATACCCAGTTGACCTTAAAGGAGCTTGCCCCCGTTCGTTTGATCAAGAACAAGTTTTACAGCGATGTGCAGCAAGCCTATGCCCAAGGGGCGTCGATTGACCAACTTAAGGCCCTGTTGGGCCGTGGACGGGCCAAACGCGGTATGTTCGAGGGCGATATGGACGAAGGCGAACTCGAGATAGGGCAGGTATCGGTATTGATCCACGACATCAAACCGGCCGCTACCATAGTAGCCGATCTGATGTCGGAATTCAATCAAGCCAAACAGGAAGTTGCCAACCTATGAATTGGGACCTTTCTTCAAACTGGAGAGGAATTCTATTAGGTCCCGTAACTCTCTTTTACTGATCAATTTTCCCATGGCGGGCATGGCCGATGGCATATTTTCCCGTTTTTCGATACGCGATATCGGTATTTCCAAGGGTTCGGCGTCGTTGGTTCGAAGTACCAGTTCGTGCTCGTTTTCCTCTTCGAGGATACCGTTGACCTTTTGACCGTCCTTTAAGGTCAATACCACACTTCCATAACCGGGAGCCAATCGTTTGCTGGGTTCGATCAAAGACTCAAGAAGCTGTTCGCGCGTCAATATATTTCCTATGTTTTCCAATTGGGGCCCGACGGTTCCACCTGCCCCGCCTATGGCATGGCATCGGGTACACTGTGCGGTAGGGTTGTTGTTGAACACCCGGTAACCCGCCCTTCGGTTGCCCCCGACCAAGGTTTCCTTAAAGGCCTCGACCGAATTACCACCGCCTTTCAATCCGTCCAATTGGGCGATAAGAGGTTCCGATTCGGTCGTTTCCACCGCTTCGATAAGGTCTAGGATAATCCGTTCATCCAGTTTTTTGGCCTTCGCCTGGGCTACCAAGCCCTCCAACACATCTGCACTCTTTTCCAAGGGAAGCTCGCCCAAGACACCCAGTAACCTTTGTTGTTCCCTTACCGAACCGTTCCTGAAGATGGGGGTTACGACACCGGGCAGGTTTTCCTTTGAAATTTCCAGTTTGGAAATCAGTCCCACAGCCGTCGTCCGCACCTGTTCTTCCTTATCTTTCATGCCCAACTGCATCGCCGCTTCAATACGGTCGAAGTCAAGTTGCCCAAGGGCCTTTAAAATTTCCGATCGTACCCGGGGCGATTTGTTCGACTTCATAATGGCGAAGAGGCTTGGGTTATGGCTGTCAATCTTTAGGTTGGCCAAGGTTTTTGAAATACCGATCAATATTTCCGGATTTTGGTCTTCCAAAAACTCGGGAATGTCTTTTTCGAATTTTTCCCTTACGACGTTGGGGTCGCGCTTGACCTCTCCCCTATACCTGCCGTCTACCCGGTCAAGAACCGATGGCTCGGCCCAAGTGCCGATTGTGGCCAAGGCCTCGCCGCGCAGGGCATTGGAGATGTCCTGTCGTTTGGCAAAGGCAATAAGGTTTTCGAGTTCCTTGTCGCCTCCCACGCGCAACGCCGCATTGATGGCCCGCCTTAACAAGGGTTCCGAGGTAAACCTATCGGAGGTCAATACCGCTGCCAGTTCGGGAAGGGCCTCTTCGATCGACCAGTCGTCGTTGATGGCCCGTGCAGCCTCGGTAACGATGTATTCGTCCGCGTCGTTCAAAAAGCGTTTGACCTCAGGGTTTTCGAGCCGTCTAAGCACCAATACCGCGGCAATACGCAGGCTCCTGTCTTCGTTGTCGGCCAAGGCGACGATTGGTTCCGTCTTCCCGATTCGGGTAAGGGCAAGTACCCCGGCATGCCTTAAATAAAGATCTTCGTCGTTATTTTTGGCAATCATATCCAACAGGGGTTGAACCGCTGCTTCGTGCTTTGTCCGGCCCAAGGCCTGTGCCGCAAAAAACTTGACCCTGGCATTTTCATGTCCGAGCAAGGGAATATAATTTGACGCGGCATCGGTATACTTGACATCGCCCAACACTTTTAGGGCCTGGGCAATGATTTCGGGATCGCTATCGGAAAGCAGGTCTACCAAGACCTTTGCACGGTCGAGGTCATCGGCCGCCAATTGTCCGATGCCCCAAATGGCATGTATCCGGGCAAACTGGTCTTTACCGTTCTTGATTACGTCCTGGAAGGCCTTGTATCCGCTTGAGCCGTTCTTCACCAATTGAAATTGGGCCCTTTTGCGTATGCGCATGTCGGAATAGGAGAGCAGGTCTACCAAGGTTTCCGTCGATTGACCCTTATAGTCCAAGGTCATTAGGCGCTGGGTCTCCCTACGTTCCTGTTCGAGGTCGTTTTGGCCGTCGGAAACATCGAGTTTCCAAACCCTACCGTAGTTCTTGGTGTCCCATCCGTTGATCCAGTCGGCTACGTAAAGGGCCCCATCGGGTCCGAATTGAATACCTGTCGGAAGTACCCCGCTTAAGATACTTTGGTCACTGTTCAGTTCGAAAGAGGCGCCTTTGGGTTTTAGGTCGAACGACCAGATATGGGATCGATCGGGATTTCCGACAAATTCCACCAAAAAGAACCTGTCCAACCATTTTTTTCCAAGGGCGGTACCGGGGTTGTACAACATTCCCGTCGGGCCGTTGTGGAAGTTTTGGATGGGCGGAATGATATAGGCGGCTTGGCCTTCCCAACGGGGTACGTATAGCTTTTCGTCCATCCATACATTGTATCCGTTGTTCTTTTCATCGGTATATTTTCCGTATTGCCAATTGGCCCGCCATCCGGCATCTGACCCTTCTACAATGTGTACCAAGCGTTCGCTTTCACCGGCGTGGTCACCATCGTTGTCGGCTGAAATGATATTTCCGTAGGCATCGAAAACAAACTCATGGGTGTTTCGCAGTCCTCGGGCAAAAACTTCAAAATCGGTGCCATCGGGATTGCTGCGGACAATGACCCCTTGGTTGGGATATTTGTGCTTTTCGCCTTCAACGGTGGTCAAGTTGGCACCGATATCACCGATTCCCCAGTATATTTTGCCATCGGGTCCTTCAACGGCGCCCGACATACCATGGCCCCCAAAACCGATATGGACGGCAAAACCATGGGCAATGGAGGTTTTTTCGTCGAGGACAAGGTCGTCGTTGGTGTCGGTAAGCCTCCACATATCCGGTCCTACACCGACAAAAACATCTTCGTCCCTGACCAAGAGGGCACCGGCAACATCGGTGATCTCTTCGTTAAAGTCTTCGAGAATCCGGGTGGCCTTATCGGCGATACCATTGTTGTTGCTGTCCTCGAGCATCCATACTTCCTCCTTTTCAACGGTCAGGTCCTTCCAGTCGTGGCTGCCGTCTCCGTTAAGGTCTTTGAGCCATTCGTTTTCCTCGCTTTTTTCAGGGGCAAAGGTTTCGCGAAGAAAGGCCCGGCGATCCTCAGGGGATTCGAGGGCAATGGAAGCGGTCATCCAATCGCGGTGGCCCCTGATATCGAATTCGGAGTTTTTTTGCCTGTTGGTACGGGTAAGGTAGACCCTCCCGTATTTGTCCATCTGCATCGCTATCGGGTCGGGGGCCAGGGAATCGGATGCCCATAGGCTTAATTCGAGGCCTTCGCCAACCTTGGGGGTAATGTTTTCCAGGATCTCCCTGGCCCGTGATACCTCGGTCAACGAATCTTCACGAACCACCAGAGGGGTTTCCTTAGGTTTTTTGGGTTTCGAATCGCAGGAACTTAATATTGAAAATAAGGAGGTGAATAGTAGAAAATAGTTGAGGGTTTTGGTGATGTTCATTATATCATCTTTGGATTAAAAAGTTTAGTCGGTCGATAAAAATAGGGAATTCTATAAAGAATTTATCAAAAAATAGATGTGGGGAGTGTTAATCTTCCTTTTGGCCCAATACCGACCTGATGACGGCCATGGCCCTGTCGTGTTCGTCCCGGTGTACATGCACCTCCAGTTCGCCATCCATATTGGCCGCAAAACCGGCCAGCCTTGCAGACTCCGATTCATCTTTTAAAATGGCACTGATGCCTATTTCCTTCAATTTGTTTTCGATCTGTTGTGCCGTGAATCGATTGCCTGAATAAATTTTAAGGTAGTTGGAGCCCATAATATTTTCTGTTTGTCGTTTAAGGTACGCAATGGTTGCGATAGGTTTCTCCCTTTTTGGGGGAATCGTGTCTAAATTGATGTTTTTAGGGCAAACCGGTGGTTGGTCCCTCCTTTTTTTGGGCGAAAAGCCACTCCAGTTTGCCCGGCGTACGCATCACATGGGGCCATATATGGTGTCCTATGCCTTGAAATTCGGTGTATTTAGGATTGCCACCGGCACGTCGTACACTGTGGATCATATCGCGTGATAATTTGGCGGGAACATTGGAGTCGGCCTCCCCGTGAAAGGCCCAAATACCAACTTGGGCCATGTCCTTGCCGTGATCGGGGTTTCCCCCTCCGCAGACGGGTATGGCCGCGGCGAACATTTCGGGCCGCGAACCGATCAGATGCCATGCCCCAAATCCACCAAGGGAGACCCCCATGACATAGCGACGGGACCTGTCTATCTTAAACTCCTTTTCCAACTCGGTAATGGCACCGACTACCAGTTCGTCGATTTTCGGGTAGTTGGGAATACCCCCAAAACTTGACCCTGGCGGGCATTGGGGCACGAAAATAAATGACGGGTATTTCTTTCTGTTCCCGGGTTCGGAAAGGGTCTGCGCAAATTCGGAGGTGGCTACTTGGACTATGTTTTCGGTGCCCGTCCCCCCTCCGTGGTGCAGGCATACCGCCAAAGGGTAACTTTTTTCGGGATCGTAGTTTACGGGCCGTAGTAGACGGTATCCCAATTTTTGACCGTTATCGGCCGTAAATACCCGTGCTTCGAAGGGGGCGGCCAGTAATTTTTGCCTTTCGGATGGTGTCCTGCTCCGCAAGTTGTTGGAAACGCAATCGGAGGCAAGCCGGATACTTAGGATTAAGGCGATTACCAAGGTAGCAAGCATGACGGCTTTTGTGGCCAGGCCAAATGACCCCGTATTTTTTTGGGGTTCAAGGGCCCTCAGTTCATTGTTGAAGTTTAGAATAAAGGGCAGGGGCAGGAGTGAAGCCGCTACAAACAGGGCCGTCTCTACCTGGGCCAAAAGGAGTTTTGTTCCAAAGTCGACCGTGTTCAGCCTTACCAGCAGGCCAAGGCCTAAGCCGAAACCGAAGAGCAGGGCAAGGCCCCCGGCCACTTGAAGCCATTTCCCCTTTTTGGGGCGCGCTACCAAACTGAGGCCGTATAAAAACAAGGTGAACGAAGTGGCCCCATAGACAGTCGTAAAATAACCTTCAAGTCTTTGTGCCGTTACCATAAAATAGACAACAAGGGCATAGGCCGAGCATGTCAGGACAAAAACAAGGGCCGAAATGGCCGTCGCCCGGTAATTTTTTAAAAGATAGTATTTAATTAAGAAGAACATGGCGGCATACCCTACCAGGTTGCAGGCTATGAACCACGAAGAAAAAGAGCTGAGGTATTTTACCGCGCTATCGGCCTGTAGGTATACCATCCCTACAAAAATGTTCAATGCCAGATCGAGAGTCAGGAAAAATATACCGAGTACGTATTCGTCCCTGCGCAATGATGGGGTCCCCATACCTTATATTTAGACAGTGAGTAGTTCTTTTCCCGCAAGGTAATATATCGTTGATTTGAGGGGGCAATGTTACGGGATTAACCAATATACGAAATTGGCCACGGACGGTAAAGGCGGTGGCCCTTAAACTTCAACTTTTGATGAAATGGCAAATCCTAAAACGGCATGTGTGGGATAATCGCGTTTGACCAGACCGCAGATTCCCATCGATTTTCGACGGTCTTTGGGCACCTATCTAAAGAGGCCGTAACCCTTGGTATCGTAACTTGTATACAGGTTCTCCCGTATGCAGGTTCTTGCCCGTTCATGCGAATGTATGTTCCTGTCACCTATAAAAGCCCTCCAGTTGGGGCCGTTCATCAACTCATAAAGGAAAGGGGCGTCCGTTTCGTGCACCTCGACCACCAATAACCGAGGGGTTTCACATACCGACCTGCCTTTTATCAAGCCTTTTTCTAGTGGTGGTCGTGGGCATAGTGCTCCTTGAGTACATCTTTGCCAAAATCATTTTCAAGGTCGCGTACAACCGTATGTACATGATTGTTGTTGTTTTGGGTATTGTCGTACTCAATCAATAGGCTAGGGCCTTGAATACTGTAATAATGTCCTTCCCCACGTTCGAGACTTCCGGCCCAGGCAAAGGTGAGTTCGTCCAAGCCCTGTTTTTTGATTTTTTTCTTGAATTCTTTGGAGAACTTGGCTTCGTAATGGTCGAGATACAGTTGGAGAAGGTTTTTGAAGGCTTGTTGTTGTTCGGGCAACAAGGCGGAATACTTTATGCCCGAATGGTTCAATGGTGCAATATCGGTATGGTTGCTTGTAAACATATCGGCAGGGGCCGTATCGGAAAAGCGGGCCACCTTCAATTGCTCTGGGGTCAGGGAATTGACCATGGCATAACCGAGGTCGGTTTCCTTTTTCAAGATCTCATGGCCTTTGTGCTCGCCTTCGAGTACCCGGGCCGGGTTGGAACCCAGGAAGAACGGCGTACTTGAGACCAAGCGTCCTTCCGATGCCACAAAATTCAACGATATATGGTGTCCTTCAAAACGCCAACCCCAAAATTGGTCTTGGGCCGGGTTGCCGAAAATCCAAAAGTGGTAATTAAGTGGGTCGCGTTTGGCCGTGCCATCGGGCATTTTCGGATTGTTTTCAAGAACCAGGAGAATATTTTCCAGCTCCATGATTTCTTGGGTCTTTCGGTAGGCCTCGGAGCTGATCGAGGCGCGCAAGAGTGCCAAAGCGGCTGTTTTCTGTTCGTCGGTATACTCCTTTAAGGTAGAGCCCTTGCGGTAGACGGGCGTATAATAAAACATTTCGCGTTCTTCGGAGCTAAGCTCGTAAAGCGTCTTTTCCCGCAGTTCGGGGCCAAGGGTTTCCAAGAATCCGATGGCCAAGCGATGCAGGTCTTGGGCGTTGATGTCGTTGAACACAAAGGATTGAATAATTACAAGCAGTGCGATTAGTTTCCGTTTCATAATATAGTTTGGTCTGAAATTTAAGCGATATAAGGTACCAAATCGAGTTCAAAGAATACCTAATTCTTACCTAAAATATCGGTGCCGACCTAAATTCACTGCCCTGATTATCCCCCAAAAATAAGCTACAGGTCGATGGCGTTTTTATAGTCGAGCATATTGATCTTGGGTCGCTCAACCAATTTAAGTAGGCCGGAATACCCTGATTTTTTTAGGTTTCTTAGCAACCTGTCGAAGCGATTTCCACTGGTGACAAGGGTGAGTTGATAGTTTTGGCACTTGAGCATTATCCGCGTTTCCGAAATTCGGTATTCCGATGGATAGACCATTAGGTGTCTCGATATCCGATTGGGCACTCCGAGTTTCGAGAGAATGTACATGGGGGAAAGGTAGAACGTATCGATAATTTCTTTGCCCCTAACCACAGTAATCGAATTGATCTCGCTTTTCAGAACGGGTATTACCCCCTCTTTTTCGGTAAAGTCGCCGACAATCACCAGTCCCTCGGGAAAAATCTCCAAGTTGCATTTTGTTTGGCTGAGAAGAAAATCGGTTTTATGCTGTTTGTTCTTGAAATCGACAAGTCGATAATGGTGCTTTGATTTTCGTTCGCTTACTTTTGATAAAAAGTCAAAGTGGTCGGAATGTTCGCTGGTAAGGCCTTTCATTCTAAATTTAGGGTCAGGTTCTTTAAAAAATGATATTTAAGGTTTGTTATTAACAGGGTGTGGCAGCCAGGTGCCGATTGGGGGGTGGCTAATTTAGATAATTTCGACGAAAGATTTCGTCGACTTTCGCAAACCGGATGGCCGATCGGCCATGATATAAAGGGAGGTAATCGATTAAATGCCGATATTTTAAGGCCTAAGGAGGCTTTATGGAGTGTGAAAAAAGTTATTAACAAAACCTAAAATTGCGTTTTTTCAACTTTTTTACTTCGGTCTTTGCGAAATTTTTAAAGGCTGTCCTTTACTTTTTATTTGGGCCTGTCATTGGCTAGAGATCAAATGAGGCCCTTGGCCTTTATCTCCAAATACTTGTTGATTGTTTTGAGCGTGAGCTGCTCCGGTTGGGTGAGTATGGTTTGTATCCCGTATTTCTGAAGTTCTTTTTGCATAAGGTGTTTGTCAAACGCAAACTTTTCGGCAACCGCTTTATGGTAGAGGGTTTGTTCATCGGTCGTGGACTGGGAAATCAATTCTTCCAGTTCGGTGTTCTCGAAGAAAATGACCACGAGGACATGTTTTTTGGCCATGGCCAGTAAATAGGGGAGTTGCCTTCTTAGTGCCGATATGTGTTCGAAATTGGTATAGAGCAAGAGCAGGCTTCGGTGTGTAACCTTTCTTTTGACATGGCCGTATAGGAGGCCGAAATCGGAATCGGTAAAGGCCGTGTTTATTGCGTAGAGTTTTTCGATAAGGGTGTTTAAGTGGCTGATTTTTCGAGTGGCGGGTACAAAGGTCTCTATGTTTTTTGAAAAGGTCAACAAACCTGTTTTGTCGTGCCGCTTTAAGGAGACGTTGGAAAAGGCCAAAGAGGAATTAATGGCATAATCGAGCAGTTTTAGGCCGTTAAACGGCATTTTCATGACCCGACCTGTATCTATTATCGAATAAACGGGCTGCGATTTTTCATCTTGGTATTGGTTGACCATTAAAAGGTCTTGTTTTGCCGTGGCCTTCCAATTGATGGTTCGAAAGTCGTCGCCCGGTACATATTCCTTTATCTGTTCAAATTCCTGGGTATGGCCGATCCTCCTCATCTTTTTTACCCCGATTTCGCTCAAGTGCTTGTTGATGGCGAGAAAATCGTACTGCTGCATTTGAATGATACTCGGGTAGACGGGTACCATTTGGTCTTTTTGGAAAACGTATTTCCGCTTGGCTATTTTTAAGGGGGATGAAACGAACACGATGAGATGGCCGAAAACGTATTCACCGCGTTCGACCGGTCTTAGACGGTATTCGAATTCGCGCTCTTCCCCTTTGTTCACCACATCCTTATGTTCGAAATCCCTTTTTTGGAACTGAAAAGGAAGCTCGTCGATAATGCTTAGGTAGACCTTGAACCTATAGTCGGAGCGGTAGGATATCCTTAACGGATTGTAGTCGCTGTTCGATAGCTTTTGCGGAAGCGACCTTTTGGCCTTAATGGCATGGCCCTGTGCGTAAAGCAGGTAGATGTCGAAGAGAAAAAAAGCGAACAGCAGTAAGGTCAGCAACCAGGCAATCGGGTAGAGGCCCGGTAGCCAATACGACAGCACAAAGCATGCGGCCAGCACGGCCAGATACCTGAAAAACGTAGTGTCTATATACAACGATTTTAAAAAATTCATCGCTTATCTCGGAATTTCGACCGATTCGGTGATCATTTGGACGACGCTTTCGGTGGTCATGCCTTCCATCTCACGTTCCGGGGTCAAGATCACCCTGTGGTTCAATACGGGGACCAAGGCGTTTTTTACGTCCTGGGGGATCACAAAATCCCGTCCGCCTATGGCGGCGAAGGCCTTTGCCGCATTTAGGGTGGCTATGGAGGCCCGGGGCGATCCTCCCAGGTACAAATGGGGGTGGTTACGGGTTTTTGAAATGATTTCGGCAATATACCTGATGATCTTTTCCTCGACGATCACTTCTTGTATCTTGTGTTTAAAATCGGCCAATTGGGCGGGCGTCAAGATTCCGTTGATGGAGTCCTGTGGTTTTTGCCCCTTTCTTTGGTGATGCGTTTGTATGATAAGTACTTCTTCGTCAAGAGAAGGGTAGTCTACCTTTATTTTAAAAAGAAAACGGTCGAGCTGGGCTTCTGGAAGGGCATAGGTGCCTTCTTGTTCTATGGGGTTTTGCGTGGCCAAGACCATGAATGGCGTGCCCATGGCGTAGGTGGCCCCGTCCATGGTAACCTGGCGCTCTTCCATGGTTTCGAACAAGGCCGCCTGGGTTTTTGCCGGGGCCCTGTTGATCTCGTCGATAAGGACGATGTTGGAGAAGATCGGCCCTTTTTTGTATTCGAACTCGCGGGTCTTGGCACTGAATATGGACGTACCCAAAATATCGCTGGGCATGAGGTCGGGCGTAAACTGAATACGGCTGAAATCGGTTTTTAAGGTCTTGGCAAACAGTTTGGCCGTGACCGTTTTTGCAATACCGGGAACGCCTTCGATCAGCACATGCCCGTCTACCAAAAGTGCGACGATGAGCAGTTCTATAAAGTTCTCCTGTCCAACAATGACCTTGCCGAGTTCGGCTTTGATTTCCGATACCGCGTCCTTTAGGCCTTCCAAATCGATACGATTGTCAAAATTCATGGCTTCGTTGTTGGTTTCATTAGTTTCCATGGGCTTTCCTTTTAAATTTGTCTATGGCCGAATTCAATTTTTGGAGCTCGGCATTCGATATGTGTTGTTGGTTTCCAATATGCTCTATCAATAAAAAAAGTCTTTCCACTTCCTCCGGGGTATGCGAACTTCTGGCCGCAAGGTTTTTATAAAATTCCGGGTCGTTTTTTATCGTATCGAGGTAAAAACGGGTGCGCAGGTATTCCTTGAAATAGTTGATCTTGTACACGGCGATGGCCTTGCCTTCCCCTTGTTCGTAATACATATCGGCAATGGTTCGGGTAAAGGCCAAAGTTTGGTTTTTTAAGGGATGTATTACCGGTATGGGCCTTTGCTTTCTTTTTCCTTCGAAAACAAGGTACAGTACCACCCCTATGAGTACGAGGTAATAGGCCCATTTGAATTCCTTGGTGTTCAAAAAGATGTACATGGGCGAAGTATATACCGATTTTCCCGATTTGTAGTGGTTGTCCATAAAAAGGGTACGCGAACCGTCGAGATATGAAAGTAGGCCCGCTGTATAGTCTTTGTTGCCTTCCTTAAGGATGAAGTAATTCGTAAATGCCTTGGGAAAGGTGCTCAAGATGATTTCTCCCTTTCCGAATGAATGCTTGATGACGTTGTAAAAGGCATCGGTAGGGGCCTCTTTTTCCGTGCCGTTGTCAACGGTGCCGAGTACGGTCGTTTTTTCGGGGTCCACTTCCTTAAAATAGGTCGTGTAACGATCCTTCCCGAACACATAGTCCTTTTCGGGCCCCAACCTCGGGTTGACCAGCCGATGCCGGTACAAACCTACATTTTCGAGTTCGCCGTACAGGCCGGCCGTTTTTAATCGCAGGCTGTCCAAGAGGCGGTCTTCGAAATCGTCGGCGGCCACAAAGAGGGTGTTGCCTTCGGCGACCCATTCCAACAAGCGGTCAAGCTCGGCCTCGCCGAACTCGATGTTGTCGTTTACAAAAAAATAGGTGCCTTGGGCATAGGGGGTTTCGTTTAAGAACTCAAAGGGGGGCTTGTAGACCTGTTGCCGGTTGTCGGGAAAGAACCGATCGATGACATCATTCAGAACGAAGGTGCCATAAGGTATTTTGTGTTGTGCCACGTAGGAGGGAAACCAGTTGATGTCCTTGGGTTTGCTGTACGCCAATAGCATTAACAGACCTACGGTCAGAACAATGATAACAATATAGGAAACTCCTTTTTTAAGCATTGGCCTTCACTGATTTTTGCAGGTTAAGAAAAGCGTTTTCGGCCTTATGGTACCTGTTCTCGTCGATGGGGAAGTCGCCGTACCAGATATAGTCGTAAAGATGGGTTATTTCCGAGAATTGCCGTCTAAGGTCAATACCCTTTATTTCCTTAAGGTAATCGCTATTGGTCTTTTGAAGCTCCCAGGCTATCAGTTCTTTTTCGCTGAGCAGCTTTAGGATATGGAGGTAGTAGTACCTAACGGCCAGCCGAAAGTTCTTGTCGTTTACGGCCTCTTGTATCAATTTTTGAATGTCTTCGTTCCTGATGATGTGTTCCTCTTCGGAAAGCAGTACGGAGTTGCCCGATTTTCTGGCCTGTCGATGGTTGCTGGCATTTACTTTTAAAAAGAATTTGATCAACAGGTAAACAAGCAGGACGAGCAGCAGGTAGGGAACTATTTTTAAAAACGTCGCTAAAAGGCCGGTGGCGCGTTCGACCCCGAAAATGGCCTCGAAAAGGCGAAGCAGGACATTGCCGGCCCACGTCTTCAAGTCGTCCCACCAGCTCGGGTCGGAGTTTACAATCTCATAATTGAAATCAGGGTCGTTCCTGTATTTTTGAAGGTCATCGTCGCTGATATGCCTTAGGTTCAGGGGCGTCTTATCATAGGCAACGGCAATTGAATCTTGCTGGGCATAGGCCGTGCCCATGATAAAGGTCGCTAAAAAGGAATAAAGCAATCGGCGCATATGGTCTATTCTCTCTCCCCTAGATTTTTAATTCGTTCGTAGGTGCCGGTAAAGTTCTTTTTCTCGTTGAGGTTGAAATAGACGAAGACACTTGCCACTACCGAAACCAGGTTCAAAAGGAATTGGGCAAGGGTACTTATGGAACCCAAAAGCAATGACACCGGATCGGCAGTGGTAAAATTTTCGGCGTCGATCTCCCCTGAAAGTATGCCCAACTTGGCGTAGTTGTAAATGGTGGCAGGTATGGAGAAGGCCATACTGGCCACGTAAACGATGATGCCTACCACGAAAAGGGCGGCGAAAGTCGTCCACCAATGGTCCTTTACCAGTGTAAAACTATAGCCGAAGGCATCGGAAACGTTCTTTTGGTTAAATACCATGATGCTAAACGACAAAACCAAGGGTACATACAGGTAGACCCCGGGAAGTATACAGAACATAAAACCGACCCCGACACAAATACCGACCAAGATACCGAGACCGACAAACGACCAGAAAGAGGCGTAGACTTCTTTTTTTATTTCATTAAAATCGGTAACTCCCTTGTTGTTCGTGTAAGATTTGATATAGAAGAGGGTGGTGGCCTGCGAAAGTACATAGGTTACGATCATCGACAGCACAAAGGCGGCGGCAACGGCAAAAAGCAACAGCCCGTTCAGGGCCTCGTTCGAACTCTGGACGTCAAAATTGAAAAAGTCGCCGATCAGGTACATATATAAGACATAGCAGATGAGCAAGACCACCAAATACGGTCCGATGATCTTGAGGAAGGTGTTAAAAAAGGGTTTGAACTCGTTGCGCAAAAAGGCAAAGGTGTCCGAAATAATTTCACCCAGTTCGCGTTGCTTTTTGAATTCGATATACTGTTTCATGCACTAAGTGGTTTTTAAGGACGGTATTTAGATGGCTGCCCACCCGTTCGGCCGGCCTCGTCCTTCAGGTTTTTCAATTTAAGGTTTTGGTTTTCATTTTTTCTTTATGGAGTCGTCGTGGGTATATAACGTAGTAAAAGAGAATTAGTGCCAATGAGGATAAAATAATTAGGATCGCCAATACGTCGGGCATTTCGGTATGGCGGGTGACAAAGCCCTCCAAAAATCCCGCAAGTATAAAGAAGGGGACGGTGCTGAGCATGATTTTTAACCCATCCTTGACCCCTCTCCTGAACGACTCCAATCGCGTATACGTGCCCGGAAAGAGCATGCCGTTCGCAAGGACCAGACCGGCACAGCCCGCTATGATGATTACCGAAATTTCTATGGTGCCATGGATCCAGATGGTACGGGCCGATTCCCACAGAAGGCCCTTGTCGTAGAAGAAATATTGAAAACTGCCCAACATGATTCCGTTGCGCATCATAACGAACAGCGTTCCGATGCCCAGTAGAATGCCCATGGCGAAGGCCATTAGGGCCACCCTGATGTTATTGATGGTAATGCCGAGGAACATATTGAATTCGCCCATTTTTTTGTACACCGCCATAGGGTCCCCTTTTTCAATATTTTCAAGGGTCATGTTGACGTAGCCATCCCCTAAGATCGAGCGTACAAAGTCGCCCTCGTTGGCCGATGAAAAGGCGCCGACGAGGGAAAAGAAGCCAAAGACCAAAAAGGCGATCAGTAGTTCGCGTTGGTACTTGTAAAAAACGAGCGGAAAATCGGTCTTCCAAAATTCTATAATACGGTTTTTGGGCTCGCGCCTGGTCTTATAGATTTTTTGGTGTGCCGCGGAGGCCAATGCGTTCAGATAAATTTCGGTATTGCTGCCGGCATAAAATGTCTTTGCGTAGCTGAGATGGTCCGTAATCTCGATATAGAGGTCGGACAATTTATCGGGTGACAGCTTCGTTTTGTTTGACAAGGCCCTTTCAAAAGTAGCCCATTTGTCTTTATTTTGCTTTACAAAGGCGGCCTCACGCATGTTACGGGGTTATTACCCAAAGAAACGAAACTATGGAACAATTTCAAATAGAAACGGCCCAAAATATAAGCATCGACCAGAACACGGCCCATCTAGGAGACCGTATGCTGGCGTATCTCATCGATTCCCTAATAATTACGGCCTACCTGATCGTGATGTTTTTTCTACTGGTATCCCTCGATCTTGATTTCGGCGACTCGTGGGTTTTTTATCTGATAATGAGCCTGCCCGCCTTTTTGTATTACGTGCTTTTCGAAAGCCTGTTGGACGGTCAGACCATTGGAAAAAAATTAATGCAGGTACGGGTAGTGAAACTCGATGGCTCAAAGCCTGGTTTTGCCAGTTATTTGATACGTTGGGT
This sequence comes from Pseudozobellia thermophila, assembly GCF_900141855.1. Taxonomy (GTDB): domain Bacteria; phylum Bacteroidota; class Bacteroidia; order Flavobacteriales; family Flavobacteriaceae; genus Pseudozobellia; species Pseudozobellia thermophila. The sequence goes on along the minus strand of NZ_FQYU01000010.1, from coordinate 27,692 downwards.
CTTGCGAATCATCGACGTAGGGATTTCCTCGGGGGGCGTGGCCGTACTTACCATTTTGGTCCGGGGAAAGGGCCAAAGGGTCGGGGATATTGCAGCGGGTACGACGGTCATCAGCGAAAAGAGAAAAATATCGCTTCAAGATACCTTGCTCAGGCAACTGCCCGAGGACTACAGCCCCCGGTTTTCCCAGGTAACCGTTTTTAGCGACAGGGAAATGCAGACCATCAAGGAACTTTACGATTCGGCCGTGCGAAACGGCGACCACAACGTCATCGTTTCCCTCAGCGATCAGATCAAAAAGGTAACCGGGGTGCATACCGAGCTTAAACCCATCGAGTTTGTCGATATAATTGTCAAAGACTACAGTTATTATACCCAGCAACTCTAGGTAGAAAGTAGCCCACTGCGCAAAAAAAGCATTTTGCAATAGGTGTTTTTTTGATCGAATAAGAAGTACTTTTGGCCTTCGGCAAAATACAGCGCCTATGTTTTATTTTATCATCGACATTCTCGGAACCATCGCCTTTGCCATTTCGGGCGTTTTGGTGGCCATGAACAAGAGGCTCGATATCTTTGGGGTCTTTATCATAGCCTTCGTTACCGCCGTAGGCGGGGGTACCTTGCGCGACGTGCTCATTGGCAACACCCCCGTCCTTTGGATGAAGGAGCCTGTCTATATTACCGTGATCGCCGTTACCGTCGTCTTTTCCGTAATTTTCGTGAAGCAGTTGAAGTATTTGAGAAAGACCTTGTTCTTGTTCGATACCATCGGGATCGGTCTCTTCACCATGCTGGGTATAGAGAAGGGACTGGCCGTAGACCTCTTACCGGTAATGTGCATTGCCCTTGGCACGATCACGGCTTGTTTCGGGGGGGTGATCCGCGATATGCTCTGCAATGAAATTCCCGTAATCTTTAGAAGAAAGGAAATATATGCGACGGCTTGTATTTTAGGGGGAAGCAGCTATTTTTTGTTTATCCGGCTGCCCTTTGATGGGGCCTATGCCTACATTGCCGCCATTCTGATAATTATTACGGTACGCTTGTTGGCGGTCAAGTTCCGGATAGCCTTGCCGGATATTTATGGAAAGGGTAAGGGCTAGGGTTTCGGCTTAACAATTGTCATTCCACTACTTCGGCCTTCAATATATAAACGTTTTGATGGGGCCAATCGCCGTCCCCCGTTTCAACTTGGTTGATCTTGTCCACCACGTCCATGCCCGCTATTACCTTTCCGAAAGGGGTGAAGTCCCCGTCCAGGTGATAGGCCCCGGGATGGGTGACCACGATAAAGAACTCATAGGGCGAGGCCAGCATATGGGGGTTGTCGATCTCGCTGCTGGGCATCGAAATCGTACCCCGGTGATGCTTGTAGCCCTTTCGGGTGTCGGGCGGTAGCAGGTAGCGGCCGATCTCCCTTCTTTTACGGGCGGTTTTCTTGTCGTCAGAGCTTCCGCCCTGAATAATGAAATTTCGGACGACCCGATGAAATTGGGTGCTGTCGAAATAGCCTTTTCGGGTCAGATAGATAAAGTTGGCCTTATGGTAGGGTACATTGTCGTACAATTGGACGGTAAAGCTTCCGAAGCTTGTCGTAATCTTGACCTTGTCGACCTTGAGGTCTTTTTGGTAGTCGAAGAAGAAGTCGATGGCATTTTCTTCGGTCAACACAAATTTTTCTTCCCTTGTAGTCGTTGTATCGGTTGGTACGGAATCTTTTTTTGATTCCGCGGACGATACCGGCTGGCTTTTTTTCTTCGCCGTTTCACCGCATGAAAAGAGTAAAAATATTGGTAATATTGCTAAAGCAAAGCATTTTCTATACTTCATGGACTTTGATGAGTTTTCCGTAAGGGTTTCAAAAATAAAAAATCTACCGTTACCGGGGGAGGCGGCCCACTTAAAAATGGCGCCCGAATTTAGGCTCGACGAATTGCGAAAGGTGCGTAAAATGGCCAAAAACCCCAAGCGGGCAGGGGTAATGGCCCTTTTTTATCCGGGTTTGGCCAATGATACCCGTTTTCTCTTGATCTTACGAAGAAGCCACCCCAAGGATGTGCACTCCAACCAAGTGGGCTTCCCGGGGGGCAAGATCGAGAAGAACGATACCGACCTGATGTCGACGGCCCTTAGGGAAACCTACGAGGAAGTGGGCGTGGAGCCTTCCGAGATCCAGGTCGTACGGTCTTTGAGCGAGATCTATATTCCGCCGAGCAATTTTGAGGTTTTTCCGTTTATGGGACTCTACCCCAAGCCCGGGCCTTTTGTGCCGCAAGAGGCGGAGGTGGCCGAGTTGTTGGAGGTGAAGCTAATCGATTTTATGGACGACAAGAGTATTTTTACGCAAAACCTGACAACTTCGTACGCCAAGAATGTCAACGTACCGGCCTTTAAACTAAACGGTTATACGGTATGGGGGGCAACAAGTATGATGTTGAGCGAAATCAGAACCCTTTTACAGCAGGTTTTATAGTACCTTATTTCGTAAATTTGCACCCTATGGGCTTATTTAAGAAAAATCCGTTCGGACATATTTTATTCCTTAAAAAATGGCTTATTCGCATTTTGGGGGTACTTACCCATTCGCGTTACAAGCGGTTTAACAGGTTAGAGGTCGAAGGGTCGGAAATTATCAGGCAGTTGCCCGACAAGAATGTCCTTTTCGTGAGCAATCACCAAACCTATTTTGCCGATGTGGTGGCCATGTTCCACGTTTTCAATGCCAGTCTGAGCGGTAGGGTCGATAATATCAAGAACATTGGCTACATCTGGAACCCCAAGCTGAACATGTACTATGTGGCGGCGGCCGAGACCATGAAAAAAAGTCTCTTGACCAAGATATTCGCCTACGCGGGCTCGATCAGCGTCGAACGTACGTGGCGTTCGGAGGGAAAGGATATCAAACGCCAGGTTAAAATGAGCGACATCTCCAACATCGGCAAGGCCCTCAACGACGGTTGGGTCATTACCTTCCCGCAGGGAACGACCACGCCCTGGAAGCCCCTTCGAAAGGGTACGGCACATATCATCAAAAAGTACAAGCCGGTCGTAGTGCCCGTAGTGATAGACGGTTTCAGGCGATCCTTCGACAAAAAGGGACTGAGGATCAAGAAAAAGGGCATTCTGCAGTCGATGGTCATCAAAGAACCCCTCAATATCGATTACGAGAACGAATCTTTCGATTCGATAATCGAAAAACTCGAATACGCCATCGAACAGCACCCTTCCTTTTTAAAGGTAATCCCGAAGGAAGAGCTTTTGGCCTACGAAGAAGAGAACGAGCTTAGGCGGTTTAGAAACAGCAAGAAGTTCTAGATTTCCAAACGTTTCAGTTCGGTATAGTTCTTTTTGAGCTTTCTGAGCAACAGTCCGTATAGCAAAAAGTAGACCCCGCCGAAAAAAGCGACCAGAACAATGCCCATAAGGGCCATCGATACCATTAACGTCGTTTTTAGTTTTTCGGGTGAAACCGTGCTTGCGCCATCGGTCATTTCGGTAATGTTGTCTACAAAACTATCGTTGAGGTAAATGCCTACGATAACAATGCCTATAAAGACCAGTATGGTCGAGAGGGAGAATATGACGTAGTGCTTTACGGTCCTTCGTGTCCTGATTATTTTGCGCATAAGGCTTCTGGCGTTGTCGAGTACCGATATCTCTTTGTAACGGCTGTAAAATTGGTAGACGAAATAAAAGACGACGATATAATAGATTATCGTCATAACCACGAAGCATTGGTCTACCATGGTGTTGTCGTAGATGCTCATGTTTTTTCTAAAGGAAGGGATCAAATAAAGGAGGTTGGGCAAGACAATCTCCAGAATGCTGATTATAAGTATCCATTTGACTATGGAAGACGATTTTTTCCACAGCATTCTATGAATGTCTTCGTACGACAGTTTGGGAAGGTGTTCTTCCTTTTTTTGCCAATCTTTTTTTAATAGTTCCAGTTCGTCCATACCCGTTAAGGATTCAATATGGTTCGTAATTTTTTCTTGATCCGGTTCATCTTGACACGGGCGTTTACTTCCGAAATGCCCAAAGTCTCGCTAATTTCCCTATAGTCCTTGTCTTCCAAATAAAGAAATACCAAGGCCTTTTCTATATCCCCCAACTGTTTCACCGCCTGGTACATCAGTTTTAACTGTTCCTCTTGGGTAGGATCGTATTCGTCGGCGGTTATCCGAAAAATGACCGAGTCGTAATCATAGGTCTTTAGGGTTCTTTTCGACTTGCGATAAAGGGTGATCGCCGTGTTCAGGGCTACCCGGTACATCCATGTGCTGAACTTCGATTCGCCCCTGAACTTGGGGTAGGCCTTCCACAACTGTATCGTAATTTCCTGAAACAGGTCGTTATGGGCATCCCGATCGTTCGTGTAAAGGGTACATACCTTGTGAACAATGTTTTGATTGTTCTCCAGTTCCGTCACAAATTGATGTTCCAGTTCTTTGGTCACGTGTAGTCGGTAGGTTGCTAAACTATTGGTAGCTAATTATGGTACTTCGTTACAAAATAAGGGGAAATTTTTGGGGGCAATTTGTCCAAAGATAGCAAAATCGACCGGCGACATGGTTTCGCTACGTTCTGAATGCGTAATTTTGAAGTTTTTAAAGAAGGAGTTTATGAGCGAAACCGATGCGTTGAACATCCCCAAGAGCAGTTTTCCGAGAATCGTCATTGTCGGAGGCGGTTTTGGCGGCGTGGCCCTGGCCAAGGAGCTCAGTGGCAAGGAAGTCCAGGTCGTTCTTTTGGACAAGAACAACTACCATACCTTCCAGCCCCTATTGTACCAGGTTTCGACCGGGGGGCTCGAACCCGATTCGATCGCTTATCCGATACGCAAGATCTTGCAAGACTACCCCAATTTTTACTTCCGTATGGCCGAGCTGCAGCAGGTACTTCGCGATTCGAAACAGGTGGTTACCAATATCGGCAAGCTTTCATACGATTATTTGGTCATCGCCATGGGATCGGAGACGAATTTTTTCGGGAACGTCGAGATAGAAATGAACGGCATGGCCATGAAATCGATTCCCCAATCGTTGAACCTGCGCAGCATGATCCTTGAAAATTTCGAACAGGCCCTGCTTACCGATAACCTGCACGAACGAGACGCCCTCATGAATTTTGTCATTGTGGGGGGCGGACCCACCGGGGTGGAGCTGGCGGGGGCCTTGGCCGAAATCAAAAAGGGAATACTGCCCAAGGACTATCCGGACCTGGATACCAGACGTGTCCAGATCAACCTGGTTCAATCGGGAGATCGGATTTTAAAGGCGATGAGTGAAAAGGCGTCTAAAAAAGCGGAAGATTTTTTGGAAAGCCTGGGCGTTCAGATTTGGAAGAACACCCGTGTTACCGGCTATGACGGAAAGAAGGTCACTACCAAAACCGACCTTGTGTTCGAGGCGGCCACCTTGGTGTGGGCCGCGGGGGTCAAGGGGGTATCGGTCAAAGGCTTGGATGCCGGCGACCTTCTCGTACCGGGGAATAGGATCAAGGTCAACGACTTCAATCAGGTAATAGGCGATCCCTATATCTATGCCATTGGCGACATTGCCTGTATGCAGCGCGAAGGTACGCCTCAAGGCCATCCCATGATGGCCCAGCCCGCCATTCAGCAGGGGAGGCACCTGGGCAAGAACCTGGTACGGCTGTTCGAAGACAGGGAGATGCTGCCTTTTGAGTACAAAGACAAGGGGAGTATGGCTACCGTAGGGCGCAACAAGGCCGTGGTAGACCTGAAAAAGTACAAGTTTCAAGGAGTTTTTGCCTGGTTCGTTTGGATGTTCGTCCACCTTTTTTTTCTGATTGGTTTCAGAAATAGAATGGTGGTCTTCATTAATTGGGTCTACAACTATATCCGGTTCGACCGTGAAGCGAGATTGATCATTCGGCCGTATCAAAGGGATTATTCCAAGTTTAACGAGCCCCGCATCCCAAAAGGTACCGAACCAAATGGTTAAGGTTAAATTGAACTAAAACCACCTAGTTCCTCTTTACCCTTGGCGGCCGATTGAAGTTCCAAGGTTTATTTTCTCGGATGGAAGTTGTTCATGACCTCTTTCAAATGGGTCCGGTCTACATGAACGTACACTTCGGTAGTCGTAATGCTTTCGTGGCCCAGCATTTGTTGAATGGCCCTTAGGTCGGCACCGTTCTGCAATAAATGGGTAGCAAAGGAATGCCTGAAGGTATGGGGGCTGATACTTTTTTTAAGCCCTGTTTTTTCGGCCAAGCGCTTGATGATGGTAAACACCATGGCCCGGGTCAGCTGCCTGCCCCGCCGGTTTAGGAAGAGGACGTCTTCATGGCCTTTTTGAACGTTTTGGTGTACCCTTGCCTCATTGCAATAGATGGTAATGTACTTTTTGTTGATCGGGCTTATAGGTACAAAACGTTGCTTGTCTCCCTTCCCGGTAACCTTGATAAAGTCCTCTTCGAAATAAAGGTCCGAAATCTTCAGGTTCACCAATTCCGATACGCGAAGTCCGCACCCGTAGAGCGTCTCCAACATGGCCCTGTTTCGTTCGCCTTCGGGTTTCGAGAGGTCGATGGCCCCTATAAGTTCGTTTATTTCGTCTTCCGATAGGGTATCGGGCAGTTTACGGCCTATTTTGGGCGATTCGATCAGGTCCAAGGGGTTGTCGGCCCTATAATCTTCAAAAACAAGGTAGTTGAAAAAGCTTTTAAGGCCCGAGATGATGCGGGCCTGTGAACGGGGACTCAGTAGTTGGGCCACTTCATAGACGAAGCGCTGAAGCGTCGCCTTTGAAATCGTAAGGGGGCTTTCGGTCACGTTGTTTTGCCCGAGGAAGTGAATGAGTTTTTCGACATCGAGGACGTAACTGGCGATCGAATTGGGCGATAGTCCCCTTTCGATCTTTAAAAAATGCCGGTAGTCTTTTAGCGCCTGGTCCCAATTCATGCCGTAAAGGTAAACAATGGGGGCATTATATTTACAGACTGCTTCTTGAGCTGCGATAGGACGGTCGGTGTACCGCGCAACTTTGTGGTATCAAATAAATTATGGATTGAAGCAAGACAAAGTTTTCTATCTTTGGTCAGGAGAATTGAAAAATAACTGAAATGAAAATAAAGTATTCCGTAGTTCTTGCGTTCGTATTTTTAGGTTATGTCCAACTAAACGCCCAAACCGTCATACAGGGTACGGGGCCTTCGGGCAACAGTGTGGGGGATATCAATTTTGGGGCAAAGGCCGGACTTAATATGGCTACCTGGATGGGAAAGGACCTCGATGGTGTATCGGCAAAGCCCGGGGCCTATTTTGGGGGCATTGCCGAGATTCCCGCCTTTATCGATGATTTTTATTTTCAGCCCGAACTCTTGGTGTCCTTCGTCGGAGCCGACCTGGGTCCGGTCAACGCCAACCTTACCTATCTTACCTTGCCCATGATGGCCAAGTATCACATTATGGACGAAGTGGCTGTGGAGTTCGGCCCGCAAGTGGGGTTTTTGCTTAGCGACAATTGGGAAGAGGACCTACAGGGCCAGGATACGAAAAAAATGGATTTGGGCCTCAATATTGGAGGCGGCTATCGCTTGAACGAGAACTTGTATTTTCAATTGCGGTTTAGTGTAGGGGTCGGTAAGGTACTCGATGTGAGCAAGGTACATAACGGCGTGCTGTCGGTAGGGGCCTGCTATTTCCTCTAGGCGATGAATTGGCCGAATGGCCTTTACATATTACATTTGGCACAGAATCGAATTAACTCGAAGGAGAAACTGGATAGATGAAGATAATTATAATAAATGGGCCCAACCTCAACCTGTTGGGCAAGCGCGAACCGGAAGTTTACGGCAATAAGACCTTTGAAGATTATTTTGCAGATCTTCAGTTTAGGTTTAAGGAAGTACAGCTCGAGTATTTTCAATCGAACATCGAGGGGGAGCTAATAGGGAAAATACAGGAAGTCGGTTATTCCTACGATGGTATAGTTTTAAATGCGGCGGCCTACACCCATACATCGGTGGGCATCGGAGATGCCATTAAGGCCGTGAGTACCCCCGTCGTCGAAGTGCATATCTCGAACACCCACAAGCGCGAGGCATTTCGCCATGTATCGTATATCTCGCCCGTCGCCAAGGGGGTTATTTTGGGCTTCGGTCTCCAAAGCTACGACCTGGCCATTCGGAGTTTTATGGAGTAAGCCACAAATGGGGCACTGCAAGGCGGAGATTGACTTGTTATGGCCCTGTTATCGGTTTTTTTCTTGGTATTGGGCAAAAAAAGGGGCAATTCTATACTTGATCTGTAATTTTTTCGTTTTTGGTTTCCGTGTTAAAAGGAAATCAGATGATCAAACGAATCGTTATTTTGCTGTTTTGCGGTCTGGCCTACATTTCGGTCCATGCCCAAGAAGGTTTTAAGATTGGAGCCCAGGCAGGTTTGCCCCTGGGCGATTTTAATGAAAGGATCGGTGTCGTTATCGGTGCCGATATGGGATATATGTGGGCCCCCAACAAAATTTTCGATTTGGGGATCAAGACGGGGATCATCCATGGCTTTGCCGAGGAATTTAGGGAAGGTACCATTTTGGAAGACCTGCCCAGTTTCCAGTTCGCTCCCTTGGCGGCATCCGTCAGAATTTGGCCGAGCAAGACCTTTTCCTTTGGCGGGGATATCGGCCAGGCCTTTGGTTTGAACGAAGGCAATGATGGGGGGCTGTATATTAGGCCGCAATTGGGTTTTCAGGTAGGCCCGAAATCGGAAGTCAACTTTTCCTATACCTCGATCAACGTGAACGATGAAAAATGGGCAACGGTAACCCTTGCCTATGTCTATACTTTTTTGTCGGCCCGGCATTTCAGGTAAGGATGCCTATACCCTTGTTTCCGGTTTTAGGTATTTGCTTTCTACGTAAAAGGTGGCGAAGGGCAGTAACGATGCCAAAAGAAGAATACTTCCTTTTTTAAGACTCCATTTTTTTTCCATCCATAGGACAACGGCTAGAATGATGTAGGCGATGAAGAGCACCCCGTGTGCATACCCTACGTACTTATTGGGCATGGGCAGTCCGGCCATGTATTTTAAGGGCATGGTAACGGCAAAAAGGGCCAAATAGCTGATACCTTCCAATATGGCCGTAATTCTGAAAAAGGAGAGCATAGATCAAGTTTAAGGTAGGCAATGGGCTTGTTGTATTCAAGCCCATTGCCAAGGTTTTATAAGTGTATGACTTCGTCGTAGGCGTCCGCCACGGCTTCCATAACGGCTTCGCTCATCGTAGGGTGCGGGTGGACGGCCTTCAGGATCTCGTGGCCCGTGGTTTCCAGTTTTCTCGCCACTACGGCCTCGGCGATCATGTCGGTAACCCCGTGCCCGATCATATGGCATCCGAGCCATTCGCCATATTTGGCATCGAAGATCACTTTTACGAAACCTTCGGGATTGCCCGAAGCCTTGGCCTTTCCACTGGCGGAAAAGGGAAACTTGCCTATTTTGACATCCAGTCCCTGCTCCTTGGCCTGTTTTTCAGTTAGGCCTACCGAGGCGATCTCAGGCATACAATAGGTGCAACCGGGTATATTGCCGTAGTCCAGGGCTTCAACATGCATGCCCGCTATTTTTTCGACGCAGAGAATACCTTCGGCCGAGGCGACATGGGCCAGGGCTTGCCCTGGGGTTACATCACCAATGGCGTAATAGCCGGGTATGTTCGTCTGGTAGTAGTCGTTCACCAAAATTTTGTCGCGGTCCGTAGAGATTCCAACATCCTCTAAACCTATATTTTCAATATTCGATTTAATGCCTACGGCAGAAAGTACGATATCGGCTTCCAATACCTCTTCGCCCTTGGCTGTTTTTACGGTGGCTTTTACGCCTTCGCCCGAGGTGTCGACAGAGGTGACCTCGGCATTCGTTTTTATTTTGACACCTGCCTTCTTGAAGCTGCGTTCCAATTGTTTGGACACCTCTTCGTCCTCAACGGGTACGATGTTGGGTAGGTATTCGACGACGGTTACCTCGGTACCCATCGAATTGTAAAAGTAGGCGAACTCGATGCCTATGGCGCCACTGCCTACCACGATCATGCGCTTGGGCTGTTTGTCGAGCGACATGGCCTCGCGATAGCCGATAATCTTCTTGCCGTCCTGCGGAAGGCTGGGCAATTCACGGCTACGGGCACCCGTGGCAATGATGATATGTTCGGCACTGTATTCGGTTTCCTTTCCTTCGGCATCCTTTACCGATACCTTTTTTTGGGGCTTAAGGGTACCATAGCCCTTGATAACCTCGATCTTGTTCTTTTTCATCAGAAACTGGACCCCTTTGCTCATGCTGTCGGCAACGCCACGGCTGCGCTTTACCACCGCACCGAAGTCTTTGTCGACCCCTTCGGCTTTTAGCCCGTAATCTTCGGCATGTTGCAGGTACTGAAAAACCTGAGCTGATTTCAATAAGGCTTTGGTAGGGATACACCCCCAATTCAGGCAAACGCCGCCCAAACTTTCTTTTTCGATAATGGCCGTTTTAAAACCCAATTGAGAGGCCCTGATGGCGGTTACATATCCTCCGGGACCGCTTCCCAAAACAATAACATCGAAATTGCTCATATTTTTTTTGATTTTTGCTGTTCTAATAATGAATTAAGCCCTTGGTAAGGGAGGAGCAAAAGTAAGCAATTCTCTTCAAATTATTTTTGGTAAGATGGCACGGCGGCCACAATAATAACATAAAAGTAAAACCCCGTTGCATATCCCTGAAACTGAGGGCCGAATTTTTTTAGGGGACGACGACGGGGAGGGAAGGTGCCCAAAGGGCCCTCATGCGCCAAATGCGTCCCGATTGAATTTTTCGGATCCTCCCCTGGGTATGGAAAGGGATTGCCACGCATCGCCCTTGATCATTTTGGCGAGCAATACGATTTGCCCTACATGGTTGGCGTAATGGGCCAATTGCCTGTTGATGGCTTCGATCAGGGTGTGCTCTTCATTTCTTATTTTGATGCGGGTTTCGAAGTTGTTCCCGTCGATGCTGCCCAAGGCCTCAAAAAGACAGGCCCAGCCCTTTTCCCAAGCTAGGAGCATCTCTTTCTTCGTGGCATAGGGATGCTCGAATTCATTTTCGCGATGGCGCCAGCTTTTCTCCCCATCCTCGGTCAAAAAACGGGTCCATCGGCTCAACATGTTGCCCGACAGGTGTTTGACGATAAGGGCTATGTTGTTGTCGTTGGCACCGTGTTTCCATAGGATGTCCGCCTCCCCCAATTGGGCGAAGGATTTGTCGCCTAGCGCCTTGTACCTGTGGAACTCGAAAATTACGCTATCGAGGTAGTTGTCGACAAAGTTCATTTAGTCGGATGTGTCGGGAATGAAATCCAGGGCCACCCCATTTATACAATGCCTTAGGCCCGTTGGTTTTGGCCCGTCGTCGAAAACATGGCCCAAGTGCCCACCACAGGTCGCACAGTGCTCCTCGGTTCTCTTGTAGCCAATCTTATAATCGACATCGTAGGCTACGTTGCCCTCTATCTCTTGATAGAAACTGGGCCAGCCCGTCCCGGAACGGTACTTGGTCTCGCTCCTGAAAAGGGGGGTGCCGCAACCGGCACATACATAGGTACCCTTTTCTTTGTTTTCGAGCAGTTCGCTGGTAAACGGGTTTTCGGTGGCCGCCTTTCGCAGCACATAGAACTCCGCTTCGGTAAGTTCTTTTTTCCATTCTTCCTCCGTTTTCGTGACGGCGAAGGACTTTGGTTCGTCACCAGGGCTTTCTTTTTCCTGGGAAACACCTTTACAGCCGATTATCATAAGGCAAAGGGCGATAAGTACATTTTTGGATACCATATTTTTCTATTTGAAGACCGTTGCTCTTTAGACGTAGCACGCGATACATCCTTTCAAATATAGGTTATTTACCGAAGTTTAGCCCGATGGGAAGGCCCAAAAAAAGCCCCGCCGGGCAGGGGCGGGGCCTTGAAATTCTCTTTGTCGTGGGCCTAGTGCAACTTTTTAATATCGCTCTCCTCTACGCCCAGGGCGCTCAAGACCGAGCTCAGGTTGGTTTGGTCCATATCTACCGCCGTGCCCAAATCGCTGGGTACGATTACGATTCGAAATACTTGGTTATCGGTTAAATCGACAGGTACCAGATTGGCTTCGAACTCGGGTTCGAGAAGTACGGTATAGTCGCCTTGTGTAAAGTCGAAATTGTAATAAAGCAGCCCTTCGCCCGAAAAATAGGGCTGGGGCATTTGACGCCATACATCGAGGCCGTCACTGACTTCCTCCAAGCGGTACATCAAGATTACGTCGTCGGGTAGAAGAACAATGTCAGAAGGGTATTGGTTGTAAAACTCATACCTGTTAAGATCGGTGTTGAGGTTTAAATCGACTTCGATTTCAAATGCGGCGGCTTCGAATTCGGCACCGGGGGCGCCATCGAGTCCGTCCCGCCCGGGAGGTCCGGCCGGACCTTCGCATGAAATGAAGAATAGGGTTAGGAGTGCTCCAAGAAATAAGGTGGCCTTTTTCATAAGTTTGTATAATTTAAGTTTCAAAAGTCATTGTAAAATAAGGAGTTTCAAAAAGTGTTCCACTTTTTAAGAACCCTACAAAAAAAAGGAAAATTATCGGTCTTTGTGGCGCGAATCGATAATTGTTTATGGCTATGGGCCTGCGACAATCCCTATTTTTAAACCCCAAAGCGAGGTTGTCGTATCAAATTGATAATCTATTTACCAAAGTTGTGTAGATTTACTACCTTATAAAGCTAAACACCTGAATTACTATGCCGCATGTAACTGTTTTTAGTCTTTTTTCCGAATTCGATATCAACCTCTTCAAATCGGGGAAACATTACCGTCTTTACGAGAAACTCGGGTCGCACCCTATGGAGGTCGATGGGGTAAAGGGTACCTATTTTGCCGTTTGGGCACCTACGGCCAAATCGGTTTCGGTAATCGGGGATTTTAATGAATGGGACGAACACCGACATCTTTTGAACGTCAGATGGGACGCCAGCGGAATCTGGGAGGGCTTCATACCCAACGTTGGGGTAGGTGATATCTATAAGTACAAGATATTTTCAAACAACCACGGTGCGGTTACCGAAAAGGCCGACCCGTTTGCGAGGTACTGCGAACGCCCGCCCCGGACGGCCTCCATTGTTTGGAAGGCCGATTACGACTGGGGCGATAGGCAATGGATGGAGAACCGAAGGGATAAAAACGCACTCGATAAACCTTTCTCCGTTTACGAGGTGCACCTGGGTTCTTGGAAACGCAATGCCCATGGCGATTTTCTGACCTATGCGGAAATGGCGGAAGATTTGGTAACCTATGTTAAGGAAATGGGGTTTACCCATGTGGAGTTCATGCCGATAATGGAATATCCGTACGATCCCTCTTGGGGCTACCAATTGACCGGGTATTTTGCGCCCACTTCAAGGTTCGGAGATCCCGAGGGGTTTAAATTGCTGGTCGATAAAATGCACCAGGCGGGCATAGGGGTTATATTGGATTGGGTGCCCTCGCATTTTCCTGAAGATGCCCATGGCCTTGGGTTTTTCGACGGCTCGCATTTGTACGAACATCCCGATAGGAGAAGGGGCTACCATCCCGATTGGAAAAGCTTGATCTTCAACTACGGTAGAAACGAGGTACGTGCCTTTTTGATAAGCAATGCCATTTTTTGGTTGGACCAGTTCCACGCCGATGCCCTAAGGGTAGACGCGGTGGCCTCTATGCTCTATCTCGATTATTCGAGGGAAGAAGGCGAGTGGGAACCCAATATGTACGGGAATAACGAAAACCTGGAGGCCTTGTCGTTCATACGCGAACTCAACGAAACGGTCTACGGCACTTTTCCCGATGTACAGACCATTGCCGAAGAGTCTACGGCCTTTTCGGGGGTCTCCAAACCTGTGATGTACGGCGGACTCGGTTTTGGAATGAAATGGATGATGGGCTGGATGCACGATACCTTGGAGTACTTCAAGAAGGAACCCATCTATAGAAAGCACCATCAGAACGACCTGACCTTTAGCATGACCTACGCCTTTACCGAGAATTTTATGCTTCCCTTTTCACACGATGAGGTGGTGTACGGCAAGCAATCACTGGTCTATCGTATGCCGGGCGACGAGTGGCAGCGCTTTGCCAACCTCAGGTTGATGTTCGGCTATATGTTTACCCATCCCGGTACCAAGCTGATCTTTATGGGCGGCGAATTTGGCCAAACCTCCGAATGGAACTTTCAAAAGGGCCTTGAATGGCAGCTTACCCAATATGAAGTACACTCGGGCGTACAAGAACTGATAAAAGACCTCAATGCCGTTTACAAGGGAAAAAGGGCCCTATACGAAAAGCAATTCAGTCCCGAAGGGTTTCAGTGGATCGATTATGGGGATCACGAAAATTCGGTATTGACCTATATGAGAAAGGGACTTGAAGGAACGAAGGACATCTATGTGGCCTGCAACTTCACTCCCGTGCCAAGGGAGAGGTATCGGGTCGGGGTGCCCAAAACCAACGGAAGGTTCGAGGTGCTGCTCAATAGTGACGATAAGAAATACGGGGGATCGGGCATGGCAAGTAACATTTCCGCCATTGCAAAAATACCTTGGCACGGGCACGGGCAGTCGATAGAAATGACCATCCCGCCGTTGAGTATCGTTATCTTTGAATAAATTTCTCGCTAATAACATTTAATCGATAATCGTTTCGCAAAAAGGTCTTACTATTTTTGTTGGGCTTTAAATAGTTTCCAGATGATAACTAACACTGAATTAGAATATAAAGGGAATCTTTACCCAAACCATATCGTCGATTACGTTAGGGACAAGGACAAGTTTTATTTTACCACTGAAAACGGGGTCGTTTTGGAGATTACGGTCATACAGGATAGGACCCTCCGTTTTAGGTACGGTACCGAGAACAATTTTCAGCCCGATTTCTCGTATGCCATCGATCCAAATGCCAAAAGGGGATACAACCATCTCGAAATTCAGGAAACGGAGACCGAGTACCTTATAAAAACCTCAAAACTGCAGGTGCTTGTCGATAAAAAAACATTGCGCAACCAAATCTCCGATACAGAGGGCAACATTGTCAACGAGGACGAGCTGGGCTTCCACTGGGAAGAAAACTACGAATACGGGGGCAATACGGTAAAGATGAGCAAGATCACCCAGCATACCGAAAGTTTTTACGGCTTGGGCGACAAGGCCAGCCATAGCAACCTGAAGGGCAAGCGGCTGAGCAATTGGGTGATGGACCAGTATGCCTTTGGCAAGGACCAAGACCCTTTGTACAAGGCCATACCTTTTTATATTGGCCTGCACAGTGGCAAGGCCTACGGCATCTTTTTCGATAACAGCTTCAAGACACATTTCGATTTTGCCCACGAAAGAAGGTCTACCACGAGTTTTTGGGCCGATGGGGGCGAGATGAACTACTATTTTTTCTACGGTCCTGAAATGCACAAGGTCGTTCGGGCCTATACCAACCTTACCGGAGCCCCCGAACTTCCTCCCTTGTGGGCGTTGGGCTACCATCAATCGAAATGGAGCTACTTTCCCGAAAGCAACGTTAAGGAAATAGCCCAACAGTTCAGGAAACTGAAGATACCCTGCGATGCCATTTATTTGGACATTGATTATATGGACGGATTCCGTTGCTTTACTTGGGACAAACAAAAATTCCCAGATCCCAAGCGAATGATCCAAGAGCTTGAAGACGATGGGTTTAAGACCGTTGCCATGATCGACCCCGGCATTAAAATAGATAAGGATTACTGGGTCTATCAGGAAGCCGTGGAGAACGATTACTTCTGCAAAAGGGCCGATGGGCCCTACATGAAGGGGAAGGTATGGCCCGGTGAGTGCAACTTTCCCGACTTTACCAAACCTGAAGTCCGCGAGTGGTGGGCCGAACTGTACAAGGAGTTTATGGCCGAAATAGGGGTACACGCCGTTTGGAACGATATGAACGAACCGGCCGTAATGGAGGTGCCCACCAAAACCGCGCCCCTCGATACGCGCCACGATTACGACGGCCACCCGTGCAGCCATCGCAAGGCCCATAACGTATATGGCATGCAGATGGTAAGGGCTACCTATGAGGGGGTCAAGAAATATGTTTATCCGAAAAGGCCTATGGTCATAACCCGCGCCGCCTATTCGGGTACCCAGCGGTTTTCCTCCACATGGACAGGGGATAACGTAGCTACGTGGGAGCATCTGTGGATCGCCAATGTACAGGTACAGCGCATGTGTATGAGCGGCTACTCCTTCGTGGGGTCCGATATAGGGGGCTTTGCCGAACAGCCCAATGGCGAACTTTTTGCAAGGTGGGTGCAGTTGGGGGTTTTTCATCCCTTTTGCAGGGTCCATTCCAGCGGTGACCACGGGGATCAAGAACCTTGGTCGTTCGGAACGGAGATTACCGATATTGTGCGCAGGTACATTGAATTGAGGTATCAACTGTTACCTTATCTGTATACCATGTTCTGGAGGTATTCCAAGGAGGGTAAGCCCATGATCCTGCCTATCGTTTGCTTCGACCAAGAAGATATGCAAACGCATTTTAGGACCGATGAGTTCATTTTCGGGGAGCAAATTTTGGTATGCCCGGTACAGGAACCCAATGCCCAAGGGCGTAGAATGTATATTCCCAGGGGGAAATGGTACAATTATTGGACGGATGAAGTAATCGAAGGGGGAAGGGAGAAATGGGTGGAAGCCGATATCGATAAAATCCCGCTTTTCGTAAAGGAGGGGGCCATGATCCCCAAGTACCCGGTTCAACAATACGTCGGCGAACTGGAAATCGAACAGTTGACCTTGGAGGTGTATTTTAAGATAGGGGATGAAAGTTCCACGGTGTATGAGGATGCCTGCGATGGTTACGATTACGAGAATGGAAAATATAGCCTAAGGAATTTTAAGTTGTTGGGCAAGGAAGATGAATTGATCATCCAGCAGTTCAAGGATGGTGGTTTTGTAACCAGCTATGATAGTTTTCTGATCCATTTGCATGGCCTTCCGTTCGAGATTTCAAGTATCGAGATAGATAACGAAAAGGTGATGCCGGAAGATGTGAAACTAAACGGTAACAATACGATACAGGTGAGTAAAGAGTTTACCCAACTGCGAATTACCGCCAAATAATTCTATTTTTGTACCATTAAACACGCCATTATGAGAAAAATTATACTGACACTGATAGTATTTGTTGGGGTTGCATCCTGCAAGACCAACCCGTTTACAGGAAAAAAGGTATTGAATTTTTATCCGAACAGCCAAATTTTTCCCATGGCCTTCGCGCAGTACGACCAATTTTTGACCGAAAACAAGGTGGTCGAGAACTCGGCGGATGCGAAAATGATAACCAAGGTCGGGCAGCGCATATCGGCCGCCGCGGAAAGATGGCTGACCGCCAATGGATATGCCGGTTACCTCAAGGACTACAAATGGGAATACAATTTGGTAGAGGACGAAACGGTGAATGCCTGGTGTATGCCCGGGGGAAAGATCGTTTTTTATACCGGTATATTGCCCATTACACAGACCGAAACGGGGGTAGCGGTGGTCATGGGCCATGAGGTAGCGCATGCCCTTGCCGATCACGGGGCCCAACGAATGAGTGCGGGCACCTTGCAGCAGATCGGTGCAGTGGCCGGTAGTGTTGCCATACAGGATGCACAGAAAAGGGAGATTTTTACCCAAGCCTACGGAGTGGGGTCGCAGGTAGGCCTGATATTGCCTTTTAGTAGAAGCCATGAAACGGAGGCAGACCGGATAGGCCTTCAGATTATGGCCATTGCCGGTTATGACCCTACCGAAGCGGCAGAGCTTTGGAAACGCATGAAGGCCCAGAGCGGCGGACAGTCGCCCCCGGAATTCTTAAGTACGCACCCCTCTAACGATACAAGGATAGCAAACCTGACCGAATGGGCGCCCATGGCAAAGGCCGAGGCAAAAAAGTTCGGGGTTACTTCTTTTCAGTAGTTCTTCTGACAAAAATTGTATATTTAAAACCGTTCTAAAAAGGAACGGTTTTTTTATGAGAATATGGCAAGAACAGTAGCTCTCAAGGGGAGTAAAAAATTATTGGACGCTTGGGCCTTTTACGATTGGGCGAACTCGGTCTACAATTTGGTCATCTCTTCGGCGATTTTCCCCATTTTTTACGGGGCCCTTACCTTGGTCAAGGACGAAAAAGGTACGGTTATCAGTGACCGTATCGAATTTTTGGGCATTGACTTTAACAACGATACCCTAATCAGTTATGTTACCGCGGCGGCTTTTTTGGCCGTTTCTTTTTTGAGTCCGCTTTTAAGTGGCATCGCCGATTATGTGGGAAACAAGAAGGTGTTCATGAAATTTTTCTGTTACCTGGGCGCCCTATCCTGTGTGGGACTCTTTTGGTTCAACCTGGAATATCTGTGGTTCGGTCTGTTGTGCTACTTCACCGCCTTGGTCGGTTTTTGGGGAAGTATCGTTTTTTATAATTCCTACCTGCCCGATATAGCCTATCCCGAGCAACAGGATGCCGTCAGTGCCAAGGGCTACTCCTTTGGCTACGTGGGCAGTGTAATTCTCTTGGTCGTCTGTTTGGCCATGATCCTTGAGTATGAGGCCTTCGGTTTTGAGGATGAGGGCATGCCTACCCGGCTCTCCTTTGTGCTGACCGGGTTGTGGTGGATCGGGTTTAGCCAGTATACCTATTACCATTTGCCCAAGGGCAATAAACAGGAATCCTTTACGAACGACCTCCTCTTCAATGGGTTCAGGGAATTAAGGTCGATATGGGGCAAGATCAAGGAGAATGGCCCGCTCAAAAGGTATTTGGGCGCTTTCTTCGTGTACAGCATGGCCGTGCAGACCATAATGTTGGTGGCTACCTATTTTGGGATCGAAGAGCTTGACTGGGGCACCACCGATTCGACCACTGGCTTGATCGTCAGTATTTTGTTGATCCAGATAGTGGCCATTTTCGGGGCCTACCTTACTTCGAGGTGTTCGGCCGTCTACGGAAATATTCCTACCTTAATCGGCCTGAACCTTATTTGGATCGGAATCTGCCTGTTCGCCTATTTTATTACGACCCCATTGGAATTTTATATCACCGCGGGGGTTGTGGGCTTGGTTATGGGAGGTATTCAGGCATTATCGCGTTCCACCTATTCGAAACTACTGCCCGACAATGCCGTAGATACCACTTCGTATTTCAGTTTCTACGACGTGTCGGAAAAGATAGGCATCGTCATCGGTATGGTGGCCTATGGCTATGTCGCCCAGGTCACGGGCAGCATCAGGTACTCCATAATATTCTTCGGCCTTTTCTTTTTAATAGGCATGGTGTTGTTGACACGGGTCAACAAAAAAAGCCCCTATACGGAATAGGGACTTTGGACTGACATAGGTTCGCTTTTTGATGTATTGATGTTTTATCCTCTTGTGATATCACCAGATCCCGAGGTTTTGGTATCGATTTTTTTCGGGTTGCCCCTATAGCTTATGTCTCCCGAACCCGAGACCCGGGCTTTTAAAGACTCATTTGCGGTTATTTCGATGTCGGCCGATCCGGAAATGGTGGCCTCTACGTTATCGGCTTCCAGGCCATAGGCCTTGATATCCCCCGAACCGGAGATGCTTACCTCCAAATGCTCGGTAGAGCCACTTAGGTTCATATCCCCTGATCCCGACATGGCCGCCACTATCGAGTTGGACTCGATATCCAATGTGATGTCGCCCGAACCCGACATGGCCGTCTTAAAATTCGAGGTCTTGATGGTGGTCTTGCCGACGATATCGCCGGATCCGGAAAGGTTTACCCGGTCTATACTTTCAACGGGTACCGTAATATGTATGCCCCTGCTCGATTTTGAAGGGCTTAGGTTAAAGCCCCTTTTTACCTTAATGGTCAGCTTGCCCCCGTCCACTTCGGTAACCACATATTCCAATAGGTTTTCATCACCCTTCAAGATCAGTTCCCCTTCCCGGCCATCGACCAGGTCGATATCGAACCAGCCCGAAACCGCAAGGGCGTCGTAGTCGCCCACGTGCCTGTCGGCGGTCACCAAATTGCCATTGCCTTTAACGCGTTTTCCCAATTGGGCCGAGCATGAAAAGCTAAGGGCTGTAATCAAGCATAATGCAATTGTTTTTTTCATGATAGTTGTTTTTTGATGCCTACCTCGATGTAGGCGGGTTGATGATTAATTTTGATAGAAGCTGATGCCCCCGTAGTCGCTGGAAATCGAGACGGAGTTTCCGCTGTTTTCAGAGCCATAATGCCCCTTGTAGTATTTGCTGTTGTTCTTCTCTTCGCTGATCTGTATTTGAAACCGATCTTTTCCCTTTACCCCGGCATAGGAGGTGTTGATCTCAAAGCTGAAATGGTATTGCTCGTCGTAGCCTATTTTGACCCCCGTATAGTCGGTTTTGATCAAAAGGTTTCCGGCATCTTGGTCCATTTTGTCGATTTTTAGTGAACCATAGTCGGCGGTTATGTCGACGTTGCCATGGACGGTGCCCAATTGTACGTTGATGTAATCGCCGTTTCCGGAGACATTGTTGACCTCGTCCACTTCAATTTTGCCATAATCGGATGAATACTCGAGATTGTCAATTTCGCGGATGACCGAATTGGTGTAGTCTGCACTGATGATCAGATTGATCGCTTTTTCAATGGTAAATCCCGAATAGTCCGCCGAAATTCTACCGCTGTTTATATACCCTATGGTTGAATTTGAGGTGTAATCGAAATTGAGCTGATTGTTCTTACCGCGAAGCTCGCCGATGTCCAACCGCCCGTAGTCGCAGCTTATCTTGGCATGGCCGTCGATACGGTCGAGATTGATGTTGCCATAGTCGTTGTCTAAATTTACCTTGCCCTTGATCGGCACCTTAATGGTGTAATTGACCTGCATGTTCACATTGTTGTTCCTGCCCCAGTTCCATCCCCAACCCCCATGGTTGTTGTTGAAATTTGTTGTTGCCGATACGGCACTTTTAGAGGCTTCGAAATCGACGGAAATCTGTTTTAGTTTTTGGGCTACTTTTTCTTCGTTGTTGCCGTTGGTTTTAATATGTACCTCGATGAGGATACGATTTTCGTTCCAAGAGGTAATGTTGAGGTTGCCATAGCTGTTGTTTACTTCCAGCAGGGCGTCCGGGTTTACGTCATATTCCTTTTTGATGGTCTTTTCCTTGGTATACTTTCCCTTCGGTTTTCCTTCGTGGGCCAAGGCCAATAAGGGAAATGTCAAAAGAGCCAGGGCAATGGGCCTAAAGAGTAGCTTCGTTATCATAACTTTTTATGTTTTTTATATTTTCGATTCGTTCTAGAACATCCTGTAAAAGATTGATTCTGGTCTGAAAATTGGTAATCATTGCACTGAGGATCAATTTGCTGTTTCCGCCTTCGATGAGGTCGCGTTCAAGTTGGGTATAATTTTTTTCCAACTTGTTCAATTGTACCATGGCATCTTCGATTAACTTCCGGGTTTCGGGGGTACGCTCTTTTTGAAGCGCTACGACCTGTTCCTCGATCAGGTTTGTAAAATAGAACTCCGTCCGGGAAACTTCGGGTGATATTTGGGCGACTTGCTCTTCGATGGTCCGTTCAACGGGGTACATGATCAAGGCCAGGGCACAAACGGCAACAATTGACGCCGCTATGCCCACGGGCTTCCATACCGAAGTCCTTTTGCCTTGCAGGGATATAGTTCCCCGTGAGGCGTCCAATTTCTCCCGAAAACGAATTTCGTGGCCCGCTTCGGGCTCCTCGTAATCGAATTTGCCCCTTAGTTCATCAAACAATTTTTCTAGATTCTCTCCTTCCATAATCAAACCATTGATATCTGTTTTCTCAAACTTTCCTTAGCCCTGGAAATCAGGGTCCTGCAATTGGAATAGCTTATGTTCATAATTTCACTTATTTCCTCATAATCATAACCCTCAATAAGATGTAAGGTCAAAGAAACTCTGTAATTGTCTTTTAATCTGTTCATGGTTTCCATCACTTTTTGAGCCTTAAGTTCGGTAAACCCATGTTGATCGGAAGCAATTTCATCATTGTCTTCGACCTTGTACAATACATCTTCCAGGGCAACTTGGTTTGTTTTTTGTTGCTTTCTGTAATGGTAGATGCTGTTGTTGATTACAATGCGTTTTAACCAGGCCCCAAAGGTTACTTCGCCTTTGAAGGTATGCAGTTTGGTAAATGCGTTCAGAAACGATTCCTGCATGATGTCCTCGGCCTCGTCCCTCTTTTTTACAATCCGAAGGGCTGTGTTGTACATGGCCTTGTAATACCGGTTGTATACTTCGAATTGGGCACTTGGACTTCCTTTAAGACACAATTGTAATAAAGCATCAATATGTTCCCTTTTGTGGCTCAAAAAGTGAATGGTTTTGTATAAAGAGATGGTAAGTTAGGGATTGTTACAGTTGTACTTGGATTTGTCCCTGAAAAGATGGGGTGTTTGTCGATTTTTTTACCGTTTTAACGACTACCACAAGGTCCGTAGCGGAAATGATATAGCTTTGCGGTACTCCCCTAAGATGCTCATTTTCACTTTTTTTGGATTTTAAGGAGCCCAAAGCGGATATTCTTGTTTTGAATTGAAGTTTTGGAGCGGTATGTCATTGACTTCGCACAAATAGAATTTTTAGTTAGGGTTAAGGGGCGTTGGGGGTAATTTTTTACATGCAAAGGATATTTCCTTTGGCATTTTTTTTCAATTAACCCAAGATAAGATGACCACACCAACCACCTTTCCAGTCCGAAAAAAAATTCTTTTTATTCTTGTTTTGTGCCTAAGCCTTCCACTTGGTACCCTATATGGGCAGGTCCCTGTAACGGGCATAGCGGTCACGCCCGACGTGGCCACGGTAACGGAAGGGGAGGTCCTTCAGCTGACCGCCACGGTGGAGCCCTCCGATGCGGA
>NZ_FQYU01000010.1:0-3644 GCF_900141855.1 Pseudozobellia thermophila | reverse complement strand
GAGAATATAGCAACTGTTGACGGCACCGGACTTGTAACCGCCCTGGTCCCCGGTACGGTAACGGTAACGGCCACGACCAACGACGGTGGTTTTACCTCCAGTTCTGTCATAACGGTGGAAGCCGCGCCTATACCTGTAACGGGCATCGCGGTAACTCCCGACGCGGCCACGGTAACGGAAGGGGGCATCCTTCAGCTGACCGCGGCGGTGGAGCCCTCCGATGCGGACGATGCCGGTGTGATTTGGAGCAGCGATGACGAAAGTGTGGCAACGGTCGACGGTTCCGGCCTGGTAACCGCCCTGGTCCCCGGTACGGCAACGGTAACGGCCACGACCAACGACGGTAGTTTTACCTCCAGTTCGATCATAACGGTGGAAGCGGCGCCCGTACCTGTAACGGGCATCGCGGTAACGCCCGACGTGGCCACGGTAACGGAAGGGGACATCCTTCAGCTGACCGCCGCGGTGGAACCCTCCGATGCGGACGATGCCGGTGTGATTTGGACCAGCGATGACGAGAATATAGCAACTGTTGACGGTTCCGGCCTGGTAACCGCCCTGGTCCCCGGTACGGTAACGGTAACGGCGACGACCAACGACGGCGGTTTTACAAGCACATCGGAAATTTCGGTACTTCCCCGATTGGATAGGGTCGGAAGTTGGAGCGAACCTATTCCATTCGGAATAGTGCCCGTTGCTGTCGCTAATTTGCCCGATGGCAGGTTGGTGGTCTGGTCGTCAAAATACAAGGATTATTTTGGGGGGGCTGATGGTTTCACCTATACCGAATTATTTGATCCCTTTATGGGGCCGAACGGCATGCCGTTGGGTGAAAAATCGACATCCACAAACCACGATATGTTTTGTCCCGGTATAAACAACCTTCCCAATGGGATGATATTGGTTACGGGCGGCTCTTCAAATGCCAAGGCTACTTTGTACGATTATTCGACCGAAACTTGGATTGCTACGGATAACATGAATATTGGAAGGGGCTATCAAGGTAGCGTAACCCTTTCCGATGGTTCTGTCATGGTAATCGGTGGTTCGTGGAGTGGAGGTTTGGCACCACAGGGCGAAAAGATTGCGGAACTTTGGAGGCAGGAAACCGGATGGAAAGTTCTGCCAGGATTACGAAGCGATATCTTGTTTAACCAAAACGACCTTGATTTTGAGGAAGAGGGCGTGTACCGCGCCGATAACCATTCCTGGTTGTGGGCGGCGCCAAACGGTAAGGTTTTCCATGCCGGCCCTAGTGAGGACATGCATTGGATCGATGTTGCTGCAAACGGCTCTTTTGAATTTGCCGGTAAGCGTTCGAACGATACGTATTCTATGAAGGGTACCACGGTAATGTTCGACGTGGGTAAAATTCTTAAAGTGGGAGGGGCCACCTCATATGCCAGTGGTGATGCCGCAAAAGACAACTCCTATGTTATCGATATCAATGACGAAAACAATGTAACGGTAACACCCACCGTAAACAACCTCCAGTATAGCCGGACCATGCACAACAGTGTAGTGCTTCCTGATGGCAAGGTGTTGGTTACCGGCGGTTTAAGTACGGCCAGGGTTTTTACCGACGAGGGCGCGAGATTAAATGGCGAATTGTATGATCCCGAAACGAATACCTGGAGCGTAGTAGCGGGTATGCAGGTGCCGCGAACGTATCACAGTGTTTCTATCTTACAGGCGGATGGCAGGGTCTTTGTCGGTGGTGGCGGTCTTTGCGTTACCTGTTCGAACCACTTGGACGCCGAGATCTATAGTCCGGGATATCTATTTGATTCAGATGGGAATTTGGCGGAAAGACCTGTTATCAGTGCTCCCGAGGCAGCGGATTACAATAGTACGATCGTGGTGAACGGAAGTGCCGGCATTCAGGAATTTAGCTTTATTAAAATGTCGTCCTCCACGCATAGTACCAACAATGAGCAGCGAAGGATACCCTTGACTTTTTCAGGAAACGGCACCTATACCCTAAATGTACCTGACCGGAACTTATTGCCTCCGGGGTATTACATGTTGTTCGCCATAGGGGCCAACGGGACACCCTCGATAGCCGAATCGGTTTTGGTAGGGGTACCTACCGTTTTGGTTGAAGAGGTGTTAGTCTCACCGAGCTATGTGGATATGCAAAGTGGGGAGATTCAGCTTTTAGAAGCATCGATATTCCCTAATAACGCAGAGGATCAAACGGTTGTTTGGTCATCTAATGATAATTCGGTGGCCTCTGTGGATTCAAATGGCGTTGTCACGGCAGTTGCGTCTGGTACGGCAGTAATATTGGCCACTTCAGGAGATGGTAGAAGTATGGCTAGTGCTAACATTATTGTTGATGGAGGATGTACATTATCGAATGTTGCTTTAGGTGGAATGGCCATCCAATCGAGTGTTTATGGTAACGGATTGGCCTCCCTTGCTGTCGATGGGAATAGGGTAGGTGGGACACCACATTCTAACAGTCAAGGCATTGCTGATTTACAGCATACCCAAGAAGAAACATCTCCCTGGTGGCAGATTGACTTGGGTTCTTCATATTTTCTTGAAGAGCTGTTGATTTATAATAGAACCGATAAGCTGCAATCCCGTTTAAGGGATTTCCACGTATTTGTTTCCAACACTCCGTTTTCTACTCAAGAAAGTTTACAGGATTTATTGGAAAATTCGAATATTTCTGATTATTATTTTGCTGGATCGGCAAGTTTAGAGGAAACAATTGAATTAAGGACGGATGGTAGATTTATTCGAATTCAACTTTCCGATAATGGAATCCTTCACATGTCTGAAGTTGAAATCCTAGGATGTATAATTGGGAATTCCCTTTGTGAAGGCACGACCCCGGTTACAATATCGCAATCAGGCCCTTACTTGGATTCTGATGATTTGCAAACGCTGATTGGAAGTCCTTCTGGTGGAACTTGGTCCTTAGCGAGTAGTGATGGTACTTTTGATCCAAGTATAGGCCCTGGCACCTATACAGTTTCATATACCTATGATAATGGAGAAGGTTGTGTACAAACGGCAGCTGAGAATATCATTGTTAAGGCGGCTTGTGATGGAGTTCCTCCAATTGAGATTAGTTCCTTTGGGCCTTACTTGGACACGAACCAAGTTCAGGAACTTACAGCCAACCCCTCTGGAGGCACATGGTCTGGTGCAAGTACAGATGGAACCTTTGATCCTGGCATTGGACCTGGAATTTATACGGTGACCTATACTTATGATAATGGGTTGGGGTGTGTTCAAACTGAAAGTATTGAAATCAAAGTTATCTCTTTAGATGAGGAATGTAATTTATCTAATATTGCTATAGGAGGTACATCTACCCAATCTAGCACCTATGGTGATGGTTTGGCTTCTCTGGCCATTAATGGTAGTACAGTGGGGAGTTCTCCAAACTCAAATAGTTCAGGGAGTGCCAATCTCCAACATACCTTGGAAGAGGAGTCCCCATGGTGGCAGGTAGACTTAGGTTCCTTGTATACTCTTGGAAATCTCAAAATCCATAACCGAAGTAATGGTTTTGAATCTCGCTTGAATTTTTTCTACGTACTTGTATCTCCGACCCCGTTCCCCGATGGGTCTGGCCTGGGGGATCTACTGTCGGACGGGGAGGTTGAGAGCTATTATTTTTCCGGTCA
>NZ_FQYU01000008.1 GCF_900141855.1 Pseudozobellia thermophila | reverse complement strand
ATCTTGGAAGGGCTCAACTTCTCCGACCAGACGAAAAAGGACCCCTACGGTTCCTATGACATCACCAAGGTCGTGCACCGCTTCGACCATAGCGGGCACTACCGCAACGAGTTCGAGGGCGTACCCGAGGGCACCGAGCACCTGCCCTACTCCAACAGCTTTGCAGCGCCCCGATCGGGCGCACAACGAGGTTGGGTACTCGACAATGCCGATCCGGAAGGACTCGGACGTATCAAGGTACAGTTCCCCTGGCAAAGGGCCATGGGCACCAGTACCCCCTGGATCAAGATGGCCACCCCCTACTCCGGTAGCGGAAAGGGCTTTTACTTCATCCCCGAAAAGGAGGAAGAGGTCTTGGTCGGCTTCGAGGCCGACAACCCCGAAAAACCCTTTGTACTCAGTGCCGGCTTTAACAGCAGTGCCCATAGCGGCTTTGCCGATGCCGACAACAACATCAAGGCCATCAAGACAAGAAGTGGCCACATCATAGAATTGAACGATACCGATGGCGGGGAAATGATTACCATCCAAGATAAAAACGGCAACAGTATCCATATTAATACCACGGAAGGGAAAATGACCCTAAGCGCCCAAGGCGACATGGAGTTCAATGCCAAAAACGTACGTTTCAACGTACAGGAAAATATGGATGTGGAAATCGGGGGCAATAAAAAGGTATCGGTCAAGAAAAATTACGAGACAGATACCAAAAATAGAATCGAACGGGTCTTTGACAATAAAGAAATCAGTATTGGCAAAAAGTTAGAGCAGATTTCCGGGGAATCTTTTGTACAGACCAATCAAGGGGAAATGCTGATCGACAGCAAAGGAAAACTTACCCTGCAAAGTAAGGAAGCCGTGGATTATGGGGATTGACCACCATAGTCTTATTCAATGTGATAGAAAGAATCAATCAAATTTATTAACCTAACGTTCAAATGGCCAAAAAAGAAATTGGAGTAATTGGCTCAATACTGTTCAACATCACAGGTGTCCTAATTGGTGCGTTCATTGGCATTATACTTGGGTATTTAATAGGAAACCATCTTGCCGAAGGATCTGGGATGTTCGTACTCTTAGCTATGGCCGCATGCATAATTCCTGGAGCTTTGGGTGGTCTCGCTTTTACAATACTATTGACGAGTATTTACTTTATAAAAACTTCAAAAAAAAAATAAATTGAATTATGGCAAGACGGGATTACGTAGTGGAGGGGGCACAACTGGAATGCACATTGGGAACTGCCCCAGGGGAACTGGTCGTGACCTCACAACAAAAGGTAAGAGTCAAGAAAAAATTGAAAGCCACCAATAAAGATAAGATGCTGAAGCCTCCTTTTTTTGGATCTTGTACTTGCTCTTCACCCAACCCGCCTTGTTCCCCTGTATTTAAAGAGTGGCGACTGACGAGCAAGAAATCGACCATGGGCGATAAGACCTTTTTAATGGCCGATTCGAAAATACAATGTGAAAAAGGTGGAACGATAACCATCAAGGATGTAGGACAAGATTTAGTAGGAACGGGTAAAAAGGAACCTGAACTTGATGATAAATACCCTGAGTTAAAAGGGGAAATTATTTTTGCCAACGGGTATTTAAGTTCTTCTATGGGAGGCACTCTCAATGCACTTTTGGATTTCAACCCGGATGAACCCGATCCTGGACTAAGAAGGGGCCATAATATGAATGAAGACGATAAATTGGATCCCGATGACATGCTGACCCCTCTTGAACTGGAAAATATTAATGCCAAAATAAAAAAAGATCAGGCAGATGCAAAGGAAAGAAGGGAAGCTTTGAAAAAGGAGCTGATAAGAAACATTCCCAATTTAGCTCCTTTTCCCTTACGTACATCTCCGGTGGTCCCCCCGTTAAGTCCCATACCCTTAACGGTGCCGATTATCCAAGAAATGAAAATTAATCTTCCGACCGTTTTAAAATCTGTCCCAGAGTTTACATCGGAAGAAATAAAAGATACATTTTGGGGCTATTGGAACCAAATTGGTAATTTTCACAGGGGTTCACAAACCTATGCCAAATATTTTAACGCAGAGAACCGCGAACACTTTTTAAACGGATCCCATGGCCTGGGATCCAATGCCGCCCATCGCATGGACCATGGTATTGCCCAAGGGTATCATTGGGCCATGTACCAATGGGGAATCATCCCGAAGGATGAAGTCGACGAGACCAAGGAAAAAGTACCCTATATCGAGAGCTACTCACCTGCCTATAAACCCATAACCATAGTCATGCACAGTCAGGGCAATGCCCCCGGTGTGGGTTTTGCCTTGGGTGCAATGAAATATGCCAACGAACTGGGGTGGGAACAAATACCCCTCAATCTGATATTTCTGGGCGTACACCAACCTAAAAACCTATGGGACCATGAATATGATAAATTCATCAAGGCCAGGACACAACATTTTCATGCGGACAGTGATTTTTGGGATACCATATCCATCCTAGATAAGGGATTATTTTTATTTGGCGGAAAATTGGGTAAAGTAAATACTGTTGTTAAGCAAATCAGAGCTAATAAAGAAGATTATAATATTTTAAAGTACCTGAACGGCATCTCGGAACTATTTAGCCAGGAACACCATAAATTAAGAAATAAAAGAGGTATCTACGAACATGTAAAGGCTATCACCGACTTCAATGCCATTAAAGAACGTGCGGTACAGTTCACATTTACCAACGATCATGCAGATATCGTTTGTAGGGATGGGGATATTCCAGAGATAGATAGTGCCTGTGACCCTAAAATAGACAGCACCTTATTTAGCGTTGAATTTTTTAGTAATCAAGTTCCCGCTCATTATGCTAAAGACCAAGGCAAGGAAATCGTGGAGTTGAAGGAAGGAGGCTTTTTAGTGATACCCCCGTATGCTGCTGTTCCTCGCCTAAATGCAAAAGAAGACAAAAAAGCCAAAGATGGAGTCAAAATAGAGACGTGGAATGACTATAGGAGTATAGCCATTGACTGGGGCAATGCCATGGCCAAATACAAACGCTTAAAAAAAGAATATGAAAGACTTACGGGACGCAAAATGACCTTAACAGAATTTTTAATTTCCCCCTTGTACAAAAAGGGAAAGGAGGTCGTTAAAAGTCAACAATTAAAAAAAGCATATAGAATGGTAGTCTATCATTATGCCCGTATTCAAATTGCCGACCTCTATGCCCACTTTAGCCCGGTTGAATTTATTCATAATGAAAAAATTCTTGAAAGCAAGTATTTTGAAGATTCCCTTGGCAATACCAGCATTTGGGAACGCATCAAAAAAGCCGGGGAAAGCAAATTTTATAGGGTGGAGTATTCCAAAACTCCAAAAGAAATCAAAGATTTGAACGATGAAGAAAAGGAAGCATGGAAAGAACAAGAACGAATTGAAGCAAAAAATTATGTAGACGGGGATGGAATGAATGTTTTGATTGATACAACGATTGCCAATACCGATTATATCCAAAATGTCATCAACGCCTATGTACATAATGATGGTGAAGCAAAAAAACAGCTATACGATGAACCAAAACGTTCGGACAAGGAAATTGCGGCCTTTGAGAAATTAATGAAACAAATAGGTGATAGTGTTCCTGAACACTTAAGAAAGGCTACTGAAATGAAAATGCCCACTAACCAAGAAATCGAAAAAATACAAAAGTATATTCAAAGCTTTGACAACGAATAATATGTTTCAAAAAATAACAATACTAATAATATTGATTTTTAGCCTTTCGGGTTGTCATATGAAATCACAAATTGTAGAATTCAAAAATTTTCAAGAGTTGAACAATAATCCTGGTAGCGAAAACTATGAGATAATTGAAATTGTAGGAAAAAAAGCTGAAGTGTCGGACTTCTTTGGTAGAACAGAATCTATAAAGATTGCAATCGATACAACCACAGCAACTGTACTGATTAGAGCATATGAAATTAAAGGAAATTCATCTGATATATCTGGAACTTATATAGCGGATTTATTGGGCTCAACCATAAAAAAGAGACGTGTTTCAGGTAGAGTGTTAAAAGATGGAACAGCATGGGAGACTAATGCCTATAACAATTGGATTATCAATGGGGATACGGCCAAGCATAAATATATTGATCCTTTTTCCAAAAAAATAATTGATACCCCTCATACATTTCAAGTCAGCGAAAAAGATCCTGAAAAGTGGTTAGCAAAATTTAAAGAGCTATATCAAAAAGCCCAATATATATATATTTTTATGAGGTTTTACTATTTTAAATTAGATAACAAATGGTATTTCATGGAAGCCAATTTGGAGGGTCTCCCAGATAATTTTAAACAACAATACCCTCCCAAAGAAGATTCAGACGTTCGTATGGTAGAATTGGAGAACCTGGCCCCTGTATGGTACCACAAAGGATTTAAAGATCGTGATACCAGCCTCATCAAAATGGTAGACTATGAATCTACATACTTCGAAAAAGTAGATCAAGGCCTCAATCAATACGGCTTTTCGGCCGGCTGGTGGTATTTGGAAATACCGATGCCCTTAGGTGACACCATTCGCATCAAACGATATAGCAATTATGAAGACCCCGAGCTAAAACTGTACAAAGTGCCCAAAGAATACGGTGGCCGTGAAGATGTTCTGTTCATCGTCCAAAAACCCGAAGAACTATTCCCCGAACAGGTAGGGGGCATGTACGCCATCCGCCCCCGAGACCCGAACCAGCCCCAACGCCGCTACAAGAAAATAGTCTATAAGACCGATTCCGAAGGTAATGAAACCATCGACCGTTCAAGATCCATAGAGACCGAGGAGTACAAACAATGGAAAAAGGACAAAAAATAGCCAAGGCAATTTACTTCATAAAGCAGAATGCAAAGCTTATTCTTCGTGTATCCGTAATATTAGGTTTAAACGGTTGCTCCTTGGGAGAGAGGCAATCTATAAATCTCTCTGAGTTCAAAGAACTACACCTTCATAAGGGAAGTGAAAATTACGAAGTCAAAGAAATAATTCCCCTAAGAAATAAGGCAAGTTATTTTGAGTTGGATACCATTCAAGAAAAAGTATTTGTCAATTCCTTTTTTGAACCAAAATCCACAGACAAGGATAAGATTGAGTACCATATTTTACGACTAGACTTAATCGGCAACACAATAGATTCCACTGAGGCCCATTCAAAACTAAAAGACGGTACGCTTTGGAACAGTAACTATTATATAAATTGGTTGATAGATTCAGATACCTCCAAGCATAAATACCTAGATCCTTTTTCCAATAAAGAGATAGAAAACCCCTATGAATTTAAGGCCAAAGAAACCGACCCCGAAAAATGGTTGAAAAAATTCAATGAACTATATAATAAAGCTTCGTACGTATATGAATCTTCTTGGAATTATTATTTTAAAATTGATAAGAAATGGTACTTCATCAAATACAATCTGGACATTGTTGATGATGGCTTTGTAAAGAACCACCCCCCCAAAGAAGGCCAGGACGTCCGTATGGTAGAATTGGAGAACCTGGCCCCTGTATGGTACCATAAGGGTTTTAAAGATCGTGATACCAGCCTAATCAAAATGATCGACTATGAGTCCACCTATTACGAAGAAAAAGGAGGTCTGGACAGTTATAAATATTCCGCCGGCTGGTGGTACCTCGAGGTCTACATGCCCTTGGGCGATACCATTCGCATCAAACGATATAGCAATTATGAAGACCCCGAGCTAAAACTGTACAAAGTACCCACAGAATACGGAGGCCGTGAAGACGTTTTGTTCATTGTACAAAAACCAAAGGACGCCCATTTAGAGCAAGTGGCCGGTATGTACGCCATTCGTCCCCGGGACCCGAACCAGCCCCAACGCCGGTATAAAAAATCGTCTATAAGACCGACCCCGAAGGCAACGAGATCATCGACAGTTCAAAATCAGAAGAGACCGAGGAGTATAAACAATGGACCAAGCAAACGCGTTGACATCGAAGCAATACGGCGACAATAAAAGTATTACCAAATAACGATGGTTTTAATAATATTCTGCCCTACAGACCGCAGACCTCTATGCCCACTTTAGTCCCGTAGGTTTACTGTTGAACGAAAAAATATTAAAAAACAAAGATTTCGAAGATGGCTTGGGCAATACGACGATCTGGGACCGGATCAAAAAGGCAGGGGAAAACAAGTTTTATAGGGTGGAATATCGTAATAAAGAAAAGGATGAAAGCAAATTATCTGTTGAACAAAAAAAGAAAAGAAGAGAAGAATCAAAAAAATATGTTGAAGGAGAAGGAAAAAAACTATTAATAAACACAACTTTCGCAAATACCGATTATGTCAATAATGTTATTAAAGCCTATGTTTATGGAGATCCCAATGCCGAAAAACAGCTGTATGAAGAACCTGTTCTCACTGACAAGGAGCAAGCCGATATCGACCGTCTTATAAAGCAATTGGGACAGAATGACAATTCATGGAAAGAAATTTTAAATAAAGAAATGCAGGATAAGCCCCAAGTCAAACAAGACAATACAGCAGTAAAAATTCTGAAACGCCCTTTAAAACCATATTAAATGAAGAGCATACTACTACTTGCTATTATCCTAATCTTTACAGGCTGCAACATGAAACAAAAAGAAAAAATAATTGCCCATAGCGAATATCAGGAGCTTCATAAACATAAAGGTTCAGAAAACTACAAGGTAGCAAATCCCTTAGATAAAAAGTTTGAGATTAAAGAGGCGGTATTGGCTGATATAGAGAATAAGAATGTTATATTTTATGGTTATAAAGAACAAAAACAGGAGAAAAAAAATCTTCATGTTTTTAAAAAAACTACGTTTTTAGGTGATGGAAATAGTGAAATGGAAAATTCCAATTTATTATTGAAGGATGGTACAATAAGTGCCTCGGATTATTATAGCAATTGGGTAATTAATGGAGACACCACCGAACATAAATATCTAGATCCCTTTTCCAATAAAGAGATAGAAGACCCCTATGACTTCAAAGCCAATGAACAAGACCCCGAAAAATGGTTGGAAAAATTCAAGGAACTATATAGCCATGCCCAATACGTTTATGTATATCTAGGTATGTACTACTTAAAAGTAAATCATAAATGGTACTGGATGGAAGCTAATTTAGAGGGCTTGCCAGATAATTTAAAGCAACAATACCCTCCCAAAGAAGACCAGGACGTCCGTATGGTAGAATTGGAAAACCTGGCCCCTGTATGGTACCACAAAGGATTTAAAGATCGTGATACCAGCCTGATCAAAATGGTAGACTATGAATCTACATACTTCGAAAAAGTAGATCAAGGCCTCAATCAATACGGCTTTTCGGCCGGTTGGTGGTACCTCGAGGTCTACATGCCCTTGGGCGATACCCTTCGCATCAAAAGGTACAGCTATTTCGAAGACCCCGAGCTAAAACTTTACAAAGTGCCCAAAGAATACGGTGGCCGTGAAGATGTCCTGTTCATCGTCCAAAAGCCCGAAGAACTATTCCCCGAACAGGTAGGGGGCATGTACGCCATTCGTCCCCGGGACCCGAACCAGCCCCAACGCCGGTATAAGAAAATCGTCTATAAGACCGATCCCGAAGGCAACGAGATCATCGACCCTTCAAGATCCATAGAGACCGAGGAGTATAAACAATGGACAAGACAAAAGGAGTGATGCACTTATCAAGCCAAATAATGGCCAGTGCAATCAACAAACCACAAAATTTATCTACTATGTTTGATTTGTTGTGAAGTCAAACTTAGCATTACAGAGCGTTCCCTGCCCCCATCCTCTTCAAGCAACACATAAATGTTTTGGCCTTCACCCAGAACAAATTCCTTGCAGACAAACACAAGATGATTGCTGTTATGGGCGGCAATGGATTCCTGGAGGTTGTAAATAAACAAATCCTTAACTTGTATTTCGCGACTACCCTCCAAGGATTTGATAAAAAACCGCAACGACTTCACCTTATAATCGCTCCAAGAATTGTTTTTTACTTCTAAAACGAAGTGTAAATCGTTATGGTCCTTAATAATATTGTTTAGCTGCAGCCCGATTAAATTTACCGTATTCGAAATTTTTTTAAACTTGGATTTTTGTAAATAACTATTTTCACAAAAAATCCGGTAATAGCCCTCCCTATCCGAATCGTAAAGACTACTCCCCGCATTCTCCGGGGTTTCCTCGGTAGCCATCGCACTAGGTCCTAATTCAGCCCCAACCTCTTTATCCGTATCGTTATTTTCTTTTGAACCTGATGTTTCGGAGGTTGTCACTTCAATCTGCACAATAGGTTCTTGGTCAACCGGTTTTTCATCTTGAATGGTTACATCGCCATTTGTACCACTTAGTTCAACGACTGAGGACCCGTTTAATTTTCCGATGGCCTGATCTTCTGCCAACACATAGGTGAAATTATCGACCTCGGTTTCATATTGAAGCAAAAACGAGAAAATATAACCATTTTTGGTAATAACGGTGAGGTTACTGGCCGCTCCCTTCCTGGCCACAAGAGTGGCCATTTTTCCATTCCGATCGTACTCTAACTTATAGTTGGGGGCCGGTTCTATGACCTTTTTGATCTCTGAAGGAAAAAACAGCGTAACCGTAATACTTTCATTTACCGATACAGGTATGGGCAAATTACCTGCCTTCATTGCCATTGTAGTAAATGCAATGAAAAGAATGAAAAACACGCATTTCAATTTCATAACAAGTAGGTTTTTAAGGCAATTTGGGACAATATACCTTGCCATATAACTATGGCTCCCTAAAAGTATAAGCTATTCTTGGTTCTACATAATTTTTTCGTTATCCCGATTAAAATAATTGTTCTGGCGTTGGCATTGCTTGTAATTCTGTCCTCGGTTGAGCCCATCGTGCCCTTAAATATCAAATTCATTGGTCTATTCAGAGGCCAAGGGCATCCAACAAATTAGAAATCATACCATAACAAGAACACCCATCTCCATTATACCTTTCCTATCATTAGCAATACCGTTCAGGATTATATGTCCCTCAATCAAAGGTCCTACCCTTGCAGGCCACTGATTCCCCTCAAAAAGGGCCGTATAAGTATGGGATACCTCCTTTTACATACTCCCTCCCCCAAAGCATGCTACCCCGCATTGAACCAAAGAACCCAAACGGTTATGCAGCCTAGGCCATGGCCTCCATGAAAATATTGCTGTGATTCGGCCGGGAAATTCGTTATTTTTATGGTGCAAGACCTCGAAGCAAAGACCGGTATCGACACATGGCCATCAAAGCGAGGTACTTAACGACACCCAAGGTCCATTACCGTGGGTTCCCAACCCGTAAGGCCCTCGATGTGCACCACGTAAAACAATAGTAAAGATGGCTAAGGAATTTCTTTTTTGGAAGGGATATTGCAAAGAAAGCAGGTATACAGCGCTTGATAAAATAAATCGGATTGTAAACAATTCGGGGGATGTAGTCGATGTTAAACAGTTTTCCGATGTCTCAATGTCATTACGGATCGAACTTGAAGAGTAAAAAATAGAAAAACTCCATTCAGACCTAGTAAATTATATTGAACTGGATGGGTTCGATCCCTTGGAATCGTCTTCTAACCGCGAACGGACCATTTTTCTAAACGTTTCTTTTGCATTGGGAAAAGGAAATATCGAAGTCGCCGTTCCCTATGTCTAGCGATCATGGACAGGCATGGCACGAGCCCGTAAGTGCGCCAAGCCCTTACATATCCAACCATTCCTTAAAAGCGTTCGCCTTTCCGCTACTGATTACCTGGTCTCCGTCCGGGGCCGGTTCCAAAAGCAAATACAGGCGACCTTTAAAATAGGGCGTTACCTCCTTTACGGCCTCGATGTTTACCACCAATTGACGGTTGGCCCTAAAAAACATCTGGGGGTCCAATTGCGCTTCCAATTGGTCTAGGGTATAGTTGACCACAAAGCGGTTTCCCTTAAAATTGACCAACAGCACCACGCCTTCTTCCGCAATAAAGTAGGCCACCTCGCTCGTGGAAATACTCTTTATCACCTGCCCGGTTTTTACCATAAACCTGGTCTTGACTTCGCGATACCCCCGTTCCAACACGGAGTTTTCAATCAAATTCCGCAAGTTTTTCATTTCGGAGGAAAGCGCTTCCTTATGCAGGCTTTCATACTTTTCAATGGCTTTTTGAAGCTCCTCCTCCTTGATGGGCTTTAACAAATAATCGACACTGTTGACCTTAAAGGCCTCTATGGCGTATTGGTTATAGGCCGTCGTAAATATAACAGGGCAGTCGATTTTTACCTCCCGCCACATCTCAAAGCTCCGGCCATCGGAAAGATGGATGTCGCAAAAGATCAAGTTCGGCGCATCGTGGGTATCAAACCATTCTATGCCTTCCTCGACCGACTCGATTCTTTCCAACACCTCATAATCGGGCCGGAGCTTTAGAACGAGTTCTTCGAGGGCATCTCCCGCCAAGGGCTCATCTTCAACTATTACTATTTTCATAATTCTCGACTTTTAACAACGGAAGCCTGACTATAAATTCCTCCTCCGTCCTTACCCATTCCACTTCTTCTTGCGAAAGGAAGCTGTAACGCGTTTTTAGGTTTTTCAGCCCTGTTTTTGTCGAAGTGGTCTCTTCGAACCTAGGGCTAAGCCTGTTGCGTACCACCAACTTTCCATCCTCGGTATGGATACGTACCCGTAACGGTTTTTTAGACGTGGACCCGTTGTGCTTTATGGCGTTTTCGATAAGTGTCTGCAAGGCCCCGGGAGGCAAAAAGTAGGATAAGCTATCCTCGGGTATGTCCAAACTTATTTGCAATGCCTTTCCAAAACGGGTTTCAAGCAGAAAAATATAGGCTTTGCTTACTTCCAGTTCCTTTTCCAGGGAAATCAAGGGCTCATCGCCATAGGTAAGAAAAGAACGGTACAGATCCGACAGCCTTTGGGTAAACTCGGTCGCCTTTTCTTGGTCTTTGTGGATCAACGACCTCAGAACGTTTAGACTGTTAAACAAAAAATGGGGCTGCACTTGGTTTTTGAGTCCCTCTAACTGCGCTTGGTAGTTTTCCTTCTGTAGCCTTGCCGAGCGTAGCATTTCGGCCTGCAATTGGTTTTTATGCCGCTCGCGCTCCACAAAATAATAGAAAAACAGGGAGATAAAGGTGCCCGATATAAATGCCGTTCTCACACGTACCGGCAAAAGCCCTTCCTCACCAAAGATAAGGACCAAGGGAAGGTAATTGGTTACCATATAAATGACCAAGGTGGAGGAAATTACGATCAGCATTTCAATAAAGAGCTTCAGAAAAGGGTTGATTTCCTTGAAAAATCGATGCTTCATCCATACCGAGATTAAACTGTGGGTCCCGAACAACGAGAGTAGAAAGACAAATGCGAAGAAAAGCTCTTGCAACTCATATATGGAGAAAAAGAGCTTCACCTTCCCGACATTCATATAGACTACCGCTTCAAAAACGACAAGGGTGGTGAGGGCCGCTATTCCGATTTTTTCAAGGACCATTGAAAAACGCGAACGCGACGATTCCCCTTGGGTTAGGCTATTATTTTCTTCCTTTGGTTTAATAAAAGATACCTTGTGTTTAAGATAAAAGTATAAAATATTCCTGTTCTTTCCCGATCGCATACTTCTTTGGTTTCAATGCTTATACTACCGCCAATTTCCTAAAATTCGCTTACCTATCCTTCCGTTTCATTCCCTTCATATCCCGATTCATTTACCCCATATCCCGATTCATCGGAAACCCCTTCTACAGGCCCTTCGATCACGGCATATTTGCCATTGAAAACGATAAAGCACAACAACTTAAAATTTGCCGTTATGAAATTTTTTCAGATAATTTTCGCAACAATGGCCTTATTTCTAAGCCAATTTTTGTTGGCCCAAGGCCCCAGCCTCAACGGAACGTTGTACGACCAGAACGAGGAGCCCGTTTCCTTTGCCACGGTCGCCTTGATGAAACTGCCCGACTCGACCATGGTTACCGGAACAATGAGCGATATAGACGGACAGTTTAGTTTGAAGCCCAACCTTACCGGAAAGTATTACCTGCGGTTGAGCGCCATAGGATACACCAATACCCTCACCCCGGAATTTGAGATTACCGGTCCCGGATTCAACAAGGATTTTGGACGTATCACCCTGAACGAAGAAACCACCATGCTCGATGAAGTAGTCGTAAAGACCTGGAGGCCCCAGGTGCGTGCCGAAAACGGAAAAGTGGTAATGCGGGTCGCAGGAAGCTCCCTTGCCGCAGGAAACACCGCTTACCAGATGCTGACCAAGGCACCCGGGGTATCTGTCTCCCAAAATGGCGATTTTCAGATCAACGGTAAAGACGGGGTCGCCGTAATGATAGATGACCGCCTTACTTATTTTTCTTCCGAAGAGCTTAAAACCCTACTTGAAAACATGCCTGCAGAAAATATCGAAAACATTGAGGTTATTACCAACCCCTCGGCCAAATACGACGCCGAGGGAAGTGCCGGCATACTCAACATCACCCTTAAAAAGAACACCCTTAGCGGTATAAACGGAAGTGTTTATAGCGGAATAAAAATGGGCCGACAAACCCTCTTCAACAGCGGTGCCAACATAAACTACAAAAAGGGAAAATGGAACTCCTTTTTAAACATAGACGCCTCACAACGCGGCTTGGTACGGGATGCCTTCTCTTACCGCACCTTTCCGGAGGTGAGTGCCTATAGCTATTATAGTCAGGATGGGAGACAGACCAGCAAACGTTTTGTTCCATCGCTCAAGCTCGGAACCGACTACGACCTCAACGAAAAGCACAGCTTGGGGATCATGGGGAATTTTATGTACCAGGATCGCAAGCAAGACTGGAACCTTATAAGCCTTGGAATTATGAACAACGATACCTCCGTCGATATCGATGCCAAAAACCATATGAACGAAAGTTTTGGAAATGCACGGATCAACCTTCATTATACCGGAAAACTCGATACGCTGGGAACCCGTATATCGGCAGATGTCGATTACGTTAGGTTGCAAAAGGAAAGCGAATCAAAATTCAGGAATCACTATTTGTATTCCGAGGATGGTTCAGACCCCTTTGAAGCCCTATCCAACGAAAACAACTCAGACTACGATATCTATGCCGCAAGAATCGACTTCAGCCTACCCTTGTCCCCTACCTCAACACTTGAAACCGGTGTAAAGGCCAGTAAGGTAATTTCAAACAGTGAGCTGCAGGCCTATTTCGGCATAGGGGAAGGCCGTACCTTAGATCCAGACGGAAGCAATGACTTCCGATATGAAGAAGAAATCTTTGCCGGATATGTAAACTATAGCAACCGCATTAACGATACCTGGAACATTCAAGGAGGATTGCGCGTAGAAAAAACCAATGGCCAGGGGCAATCCTTTATCCTCGACCAAACCCATACTAACGATTACCTAAATCTGTTCCCCAATGTTTCGGTTGAACAGCAAGTAAACGATAATTATAAACTGAATTATTCCTTTAGCAGACGTATTACCCGTCCGAATTACCAGTTACTGAATCCATTTCTGTTTTACTTGGATCCCAATACGTCTATCGTAGGTAACCCCGATTTACAGCCTCAAATATCCAACGTCATTAAATTGGGGCAGACCTTTTTTAGAAAGTACAACCTTATACTGAGCTACGATTATACTAAAAACTATATGGCCGAAGAACCAACTACCGATCCCATAACCGGTAAATCAACATACACCACCAATAACCTGGATTATTACAAAGGTTACAACGCTACGGCAATTGCACCGATCCAATTGGCTTCCTTCTGGCAAACCAATAATAACCTGAGCCTAACCTATCAAAACTTTAAAATGGAAATGGACAACGAAATAATCAATAACAACAACCTCCATTTTATGGCCCAAACCAACCACCAGGTCAACCTTCCAGCGGATTTTAAACTGGAGGTGAGCGCTACGGTCAACGGACCAACGATTAACGGAATTTACAATATTGACGGCCAATGGTGGGTAGATGCAGGTATTAAACGCTCTTTTATGGACAATAAACTGAACGTTTCCCTAAGGGCCTCCGATATTTTTAGGAGCATGGACATGAAGGTCGATGCCACTTACGGCGGAAACTACTTTAACCTGAAACAATATTTCTGGCAACAGGCCGTAAGCCTTAACCTGCGCTATAGCTTTGACAAAGGCAATAAAGCCGAACGGGAAGTTCGAAAAAACAGCTTGGAGGAAATAAACCGGGTGGGCGGCAACTAATTTTGCTCTTTTTTTATAATTGCCAACACCGTTCGAGGCTTATTTTAAGTGTATGGAATAGGCCTGCCCAAGGCGCATCACCACAAACAATGGGATGCGCCTTTTTATGGTAAAACCCTAGCAAAGGTCAGAAAGACCCCATAAGCAAACTCTATCCCCTTTATCGATTCTCGATAGGGTACCACGGGAAAATAAACCTCGTTTTTTTATAAAAGAATTCTCCCCAGAAACATGAACATTAATGATAATTTCATGAATTTTGCACGGCCTTAAAAAGTGTAAGGCCATACTTCGTTGTAGTCGCATAAAAAAATAAAATTGGAAATTAGAAAAGCAACAGCACTCGACCTTGACGAGGTTTGGGAGATATTCTCCAAGGTCATTAAAACGGGAGACACATACGTCTTTCATCCCAACACTCCGAAAGAAGACCTGAAAAAGCATTGGTTTGCCGAATATATGGAAACCTATGTAATCGAAGATAACGGATCCATACTTGGAACCTACATTATAAAACCCAATCAAATAGACTTGGGCAACCATATTGCCAACTGCAGTTATATGGTAAAACCCGATGCGCAAGGCAGAGGAATCGGGAAAAAACTATGTGAGCACTCGCTTGAAACGGCACGAAAAAATGGATTCGAGGGAATTCAGTTCAATATTGTGGTAAGCACCAACAAGGGAGCCATAGCCTTATGGAAGAAATACGGATTTAAAATCATCGGGACTATGCCCAAAGGGTTTAGACATTCCCAATTGGGTTTGGTAGACACCTATATTATGTACAAAGACCTAAAGGAAACGGATTAAAACCCAAGGCCACATCCCATTCTCTTACAAAACCGTGACGGGACCATTTTATGCCCCGGCCAAAAGCAAAAGCCCTTTGCCCACCTACCGCCATTCGGCAAGGGCAGGGCGGGGGTTGTTTACCGGTCCTTATTCTTTTGAATATTCTTTATGTATGGCTTCCTCAAAT
This sequence comes from Pseudozobellia thermophila, assembly GCF_900141855.1. Classification (GTDB taxonomy): domain Bacteria; phylum Bacteroidota; class Bacteroidia; order Flavobacteriales; family Flavobacteriaceae; genus Pseudozobellia; species Pseudozobellia thermophila. Next base: position 141,897 of record NZ_FQYU01000008.1, on the reverse strand, counting down.
GCCGCCCAATGGGCGTCGGTCATCCTACCTGGGGTAAAGAGACAAATACCGGCCGCACCGTTCTCCATGGATTCGCGAATGGCATCGCCCAATTCTTCGGGCAATAGGCCATGGCCCTCGGGATCCTTTTCGTTGGCCTTGTTCCACGGTCTGGGGCAGATAAACAAACCACTGTAAACCGGTGTGTTTCCCGCAGCCTTTACTTCCTCCTTTACCAAACTACCGATCCACAAGGTGTTGGCCATATAAAAATCGTTGTAGTTCATAGGGAAATAGGCGTCCAAATCCCACTCGTTCCATTCTTGGCGGACCAACTTTTTTGATATCGAAGGCCCGGGAAAAACGGCGGCGTTTATTTTTTTCCCTTTCTTATGCACCGCTTCCTTCAGTTCGTTTACCAAATCCGTGATGACATCGTACCGGTATTCCTTCCATTCCTGTACCGTCGTCGGGTCTTCAACTGCTGTAATGTCGATACCGCTTTTCTTCTTAAAGTCCGAGGTACAGGTATCGCAATAGCAAAAATCGTACTCCGGAAATTCGCGGTCTTGGATCAGGCCGTACTTTTCCCAAAGTCCGCGCGCCAATATCACATCGGGGTAGCGAATGTAATCGAGGTGAATGCCATCAACCTCCTCTACCTCGGCCACACTTGTATAGAGGTTTTTTAAATACTTACGGACTCCCTTTTTATTGGGACAAAGAAACTTGTAGTATGGGGCATAGGGCTGGATCTCATAGGCCGACTCCCCCTTTCCGCTCACACCGTACCACTCGGGTTTTAACTTGGGGTCGCCCTGGATCATGGTCGGAATCCACGTATGGAACTCCATTCCCGCTTCCTTGACCAACTTGCCCACACGCTTATAGGTCTCGGGGTCATGTCCGCCACTGTACAACAGGCCATCGATTCCTTTTTCCCTTAAATCCGTAAACTGTTTTTGAAGTTCTTGATCGCTTGCCTTGCCGGGACCGCCTAGCCAGGCATAGACCGGAATTTTAACATCCTGTGCACTGGCACATATAGAAAACAACAACAATAGGGGAAGGAATATATTTTTCATACAATCGATTTAAGGATGTCAAATTTAGCAAATCGAAATCTCTTTACCCCCGACTTTAAACTGCAATTTCGGGAGCAGAACAAGAATTGCATAACCGGCATTCCCAGTCGCGATATTTATGAAAATTAAAACCGCAAAGGCGTATTTTCCCGATTCCATTAAAGCTTAGTGCGGAGGCCCCTCGCGGGCCCCTCCTTTTAACATATGCCTACGAAACCGCCCCAAGACGGTAAGCGACATGGCAAAGGCGAGGGGTATGGGCCATAAAAAAGGGCTGCCCTTTGGCAGCCCTTTTCCGTGTTCAAGTTGGTAATGTTCACTTGCGAACATCAATACGTTCTATGTTGATCTCGACATCCGACCCTTTTGATTTATTGGTTTCATCCTCAAAGTCTTGCAACTGCTTTCTAACTTCGTCTTCCGTACCTTTAAACGTTTTGCGATCCGTAACTTTTTCCCCGTTGACCAAGGTCGAATAAGCGACGGTAGCTTCGGCCAAATCGCCCTTATCGGTAAGCATTTCCACTTTAATTTCCGTTTTGTGATCGGCATCGGCCGTCGCGGTTACGTTCATGGCGATACTGGGGGCGATTACCAAGGCCACCACCGACATGAGTTTTAGAAGGATGTTCAACGAAGGTCCGGAAGTATCTTTAAAGGGATCCCCCACGGTATCGCCGACAACGGCGGCCTTATGGGCATCGGTACCTTTTCTTCCCTGCTCTTCGATCATTTTCTTGGCATTGTCCCATGCCCCACCGGCATTGGACTGAAAAATGGCCATGAGCACGCCACAAGTGGTTACACCTGCCAAAAGCCCCCCGAGCATTTCGGCCCCACCAAGAAAACCGACCGCTACGGGTACGGCAATGGCCAAAAGGCCTGGCAGTACCATTTCACGAATGGACGCCTGGGTAGAGATTGCCACGCATTTTTCGTATTCGGCCACTCCATCCGCCTCGTCAAAAATAGCGCGCTGTTCGGGCGTTGCCTTTGACATATCGGAATCTACCTGGCGCATAACCTCCAAGGCCGCCTTCAACTTGGGTATGTCCCTGAACTGTCGGCGCACCTCTTCGATCATAGCCATGGCCGCACGGCCAACGGCGTTCATCGAAAGGGCCGAGAATACGAAAGGAAGCATCCCCCCTACCAAAAGGCCGGCCATTACGGTAGGCTTGGCCACATCGATTCCCGTTACGTTCGCGGTCTGCATAAAGGCGGCGAACAAGGCCAAGGCCGTCAATGCCGCAGAGGCAATGGCAAAGCCCTTTCCGATGGCCGCCGTGGTATTTCCAACGGCATCAAGCTTATCGGTACGTTCACGTACCTCACTGGGCAGTTCCGACATTTCGGCAATACCCCCGGCATTATCCGAAATCGGTCCGTAGGCATCAACGGCCAACTGGATTCCCGTATTGGCCAGCATACCTACGGCCGCAATGGCGATACCGTACAAACCTGCGAACATGTGCGAAACGATAATTGCCGCGGCAATGATAAGAATCGGGAACATGGTCGACATCATGCCCACGCCCAAACCTGCAATGATATTCGTAGCGGCACCGGTTTCGGACTGCCTTACGATGGAAGTTACGGGTTTGGTACCCGTTCCGGTATAATATTCGGTGACCTTACCTACGGCAAGCCCTGCCACCAGTCCGGCCAAAACGGCCCAGAATACCCCCATTGCAGAGTAGGCCTCGCCACCGAACGACCAAGTCTCCGGCAACATGGCGGTGATAATAAAATAGGATGCCACAAGCATCAGGGCGGCGGAACCGAACTCACCAATGTTCAATGCCGTTTGCGGATTGCCCCCTTCCTTTACCTTTACGAAGAAGGTTCCGATGATCGACATAATAATTCCTATGGCGGCCAAGACCAAGGGAAGGTAAACCGCCCCCAGGCCATCGAACGCACTGCCAAAGGCGTCAACCTGCACAAAGGCCGCACCCAATACCATGGTACCAATGATGGATCCCACATACGATTCAAAGAGATCGGCCCCCATACCGGCCACATCGCCCACGTTGTCACCGACATTATCGGCTATGGTTGCCGGGTTCAAGGGGTGGTCTTCGGGAATACCCGCTTCTACCTTACCCACCAAATCGGCACCTACGTCGGCCGCCTTGGTATAGATACCACCGCCTACACGGGCAAAAAGCGCTATGGAGGAGGCACCTAGCGAAAAACCGGAAAGTACGTTGAGAACCTCACCGAGGCTCCATCCCTGTCCGCTATATATCATAAACAACCCGCTTAGTCCCAATACACCGAGGCCCACTACACCTAGCCCCATAACGGACCCGCCGGCAAATGCCACTTCAAGGGCACTGCCCAGGGAAGTCCGTGCAGCATTCGTTGTTCGTACATTGGCCTTGGTGGCCACCTTCATCCCTATAAAGCCCGCCAAGGCCGAACAGATGGCACCTACTATAAAAGAAACTGCGACCATGCCATTGGAACCGACTTCGTTGCTTCCCTTAAAAAACAACAAAATAGCGACCGCGGCCACGAAGATGGATAGGATCTTGTACTCGGCCTTTAAGAAAGACATGGCTCCATCGGCGATGTTCTTGGCTATACGCGCCATTTTTTCATTGCCAACTTCCTGCTTGCCTACCCAAGCATTTTTCCAGGCCACGTAGAGCAAGGCCAGGACACCGAATACCGGTAAAAACTTTACGATATATTCCATTCTTTACTGAATTAAGTTTTTTTAACGGCACCTAATGTAGTAAAATAGAATTAAATAAAAAAAGCCCTATTATATCAATAATAAGGCTATTTTTTAAGGGTATCGTTGATTATATCGTAAAAGTGCGTTTCTTCTTTAAATCACTTTGCTCGTAGCGCTGGACACATTCGTGATAAATCTTTATTGCCTCTTCGGCATTGCCCCATCCGCCGGTATCGACTTTCTTCTTCTCCAAATCCTTGTATACCTGAAAAAAGTGTTCGATTTCCTTTAACCGATGTGGATTCAGGTCGCTGATATCGTTGTTGTTGCTCCAGATCGGGTCGGATACGGGAACGCAGATAATTTTTTCATCCGGCCCTTTTTCGTCGGTCATATGAAATACGCCAATGGGCTTTACTTCCATTACTACCATGGGATAAGTAGGCTCGGTACCCATAACGAGCACATCCAAGGGATCCTTATCGAGCGCCAAGGTTTCCGGTACGAAACCATAGTCGCCGGGATACATCATGGAAGAAAAAAGCATTCGGTCGAAACGGATCTTATTCAGTACAAAATCGTATTCGTATTTATTTCTACTCCCTTTCGGGATCTCTATTAAAACATCAAAGGTAATATTCGTTTTCTTTCCCATTTTTGTGGTTTTATGTAACGGCACGAAGGTACAAAAAATGGAAGGTAGGACGGGTGCCGCATCCAAAAAAACAGGGCTTTACGGAACACAAATCCAAGCTTAACAAAATTAATTGCCATTGATCGAAAAAACCTTAGCGATTAAGCTCGATTACCACTAAAAACCCAGCAAAAAGTAGGGTTATGCGAAGATATCATCGGATGCTTTAAAAATCGAAGCCAAAAGTACCTGTAACACTGAAGGGCCTGGCATCGGGCGCGTCGAGATAATTGCCCCTGAAATTGAAATCGATGCGAAGGATCTTTAATATGTTGCCTATACCGAAGGAGTATTCGTAGTAGATCTTATCGGAAGGCGCCTGCAACGGCGTATCAATAGTGGCCGGGGCGTTGAGCGCGATATTCTCGTCGGACAATTGGCCCCATACCCCCCGAAGGCCGACCACTTCCCTTAAATTGAGCTTTCTCAACAGGGGTATCCTAGAAAACAGCCTCCCGTTAAAGTTGTGCTGCAAATGCAGGGCCACATAGGTATCGGTCACGAACTCGTAAAAATCGAGGTTGGGAAAGGTTCCGTAATTCGAAAAGAAGGTCTGGTTGCCCGGTATTACGTTCAACAGTCCGAGGGGCACCTCGCCAAAGGTCTTGCCCATCTCCAAGGTGCTGAACAGCCTACCGAAGCCGCCAATTTGCCAAGGTTGGCTATAGGAGAACTGCAACTTGCTATAACTGAAATCGCTATCGAGCACCCCTTCGTTCCCCTTGGTATAGTTCAGCAAGAGGGTACTGTAGTTGTCGTTGATGGTCCGCCTTTCCACGCCATAACCAATGGTACGCTTGCCCGGTGTGTAGATCAGCAAGGCGTTAAAATCGAACTGCCTGATCGTCGAAGCGATGCCCGAAGGTTGCTCCGGGTCGATATAGTCGAGGCTAAAGTCTTCGGGCAGTGCCGACCGCAAGGTTCTAAAAGTGCCCCCAATACCCACCCGTAAATTGGTAACGGGCTCCATCTCAAAGCTCAGCTTGCTGAGGTTGATATTCGTCAACCTATTGTTGGCCCCTACGGTAACCAATGAGGAAGAGGCGATACTGCGCCCCAACACATCGTTGGTGGCGGTCAGGCTAACGCCAAGCTGTTCGACATCCCTTCGATTGCCCCCGGAGACGATCAAACGGGTCTTTCGGTCAAGCAAAAACTTGGCCGAGGTACCGTACTTCGCCTTCTGGTCCGTAAACCCATAGGCCATGTAACCTTCCAAGCGCCACAGGTCGTTTTCGCCAAAATAGGTCCGGGCACCCAGGCGTACCCGGGGCCCTTCGGCCTCATTATACCCGAACACGTCGTAGACCGAACCGATATCCATGTTCCATTTGTCGATTTCCACATAGCCCGACCCCAAAATACTGACCAGGTTGTAGTACGACTTGAACTTGGGAACGGTCTTCAGGGTATCCAACAACTGGTAAATTCCCTTTTCGTCCTTGTTCAGGTCTTCTAGGCGGTTGTTCTTCCAAAAGACGCTATCGCGGTTTTGCACCACGGGATCGTAGAGGTTGCTTTCCGTCCTGTAAAAAGGTTTGGGCTTTTCCTGATCAAAGACATAATTGTCGTAGACCGTGGTCCGTTTTCCGTACACCCCGCGTGACTTCTCCTTCTTACTGAAACTGAAATCGCTCATCATATAATCGCGCTTCAGGAGGAAGACACTGTCGTTGACCACCTCGAAATCTTGCTCGATATAAATTTCCTTAACCCAGTTGATATTGGCACTTTTGGTCACCTCCAGGTTGATGTTCTTAATGGCATAGGTGGTATCGTTCACCCAAAAATCGCCCTTAAAGGTCAGTTCGTTCTTTCGTCGTGGATAGTACACAATGTTATAGCACCACTTGTTGTCGATAAAGGCGCTGTCGCGCAAGGCATAGTTATAGGTATCTATGCCCGTTCGGGAAAGCGGACTGGTAAAGCTTTTGTCAAAAAACTTGAGGTAATTGTCATATATGTCGTAGTCTTGATAGAGGTCGGCGATAAAACCGATAATGGCCTGATTGTTATCGAAGCCCGAATTTTTGTTTCCTAGTACATCTTCCTTCTCTTCGCCCAATAGATTATCGCCATAGACCCTCGAAAAGGTTTCGTTCAAAAAAATGGGCAAATAGGTTTTGCCCGTAATCCTCGAGGTATCCAAATCTTGAAAGACGAACTCCAGCCCCTTGAAAATTTTCTTTTTCATCAGTGCACTGTCGATCGTATTCAGGTCAAATTCTACCTTTTCGTACTTGTCATAGGCATACTGCTTAAACTTTCGCAGTCCGTTTTGTCGCTTTTTTGCCCAAATCTTCTTTAAGATTTCAACGGCCGGATTGTTTTTTTTCGACTGTTTTCCCGCAAAGATGACCACTTCCTTCAACTGCTCGGACGACTCCTTCAGCTGCAGTTTCATGTCGTAGGTGACTTTGGAGGTCAATGGAACAATCAGGTCTTCGTACCCGATAAAGGTCACCATCAAGGTATCGTAGGTCGTGTCGGACTCCAAGTAGAACTGTCCATTATCGTCTGTAATGGTACCTTCGTACGAATCTTTGAAAATAATGTTCGCATACGCAACGGGTTTGCCAAACTCGTCTACAACCATGCCACTGACCTTACTTTGCGCAGCGGCGACGTAAGCGAACAAAACAAAAAACGAAAAGAGGAATTTATTCATTAACTATCGATTCTCCTTACAGCCAGCAAATAGTGTACCATTAAAAAAAAACTTCGCCGACCTTAGGGACGACGAAGCAAAAGTACCTTTACCGATCGGTATTCCTTATTTATATAACACTTTCTTAACAGCGTTTATTACATCCTTGTAATCGGGCAACCACTCGGCCAACAGAACCGGTGAGTAAGGCGCCGGGGTATCGGCGGTATTTATTTTCTGAATCGGTGCATCCAAATAATCGAAGGCATGGGCCTGTACGTGGAAGGTTATTTCGGTAGCCACATTGCCAAAGGGCCAGGCTTCTTCGAGTACGACCAACCTATTGGTTTTCTTCACCGATTTCAGTATGGCTTCGTAATCCATAGGCTTCACGGTGCGCAAATCGATAATCTCGCAACTAATGCCTTCCTTTTCCAACTCATCGGCAGCCTTATCCGCCTCTTTGATTATTTTTCCAAAGGAGACGATCGTTACATCGCTTCCCTCCCTACGGATATCGGCTACCCCCAAGGGAATGGTATACTCGCCTTCGGGCACTTCGCCCTTATCGCCGTACATCTGCTCAGATTCCATAAAGATGACCGGGTCGTCGTCGCGAATGGCCGACTTCAACAATCCCTTGGCATCGGCCGGATTGGAGGGCACCACTACCTTAAGGCCCGGACAGTTGGCGTACCAACTTTCAAAGGCCTGCGAGTGGGTGGCCGCCAATTGCCCCGCAGATCCCGTGGGACCGCGAAAAACGATGGGGCAGGGAAACTGGCCTCCCGACATTTGACGGATCTTCGCCGCATTGTTGATGATCTGGTCAATCCCGACCAGGGCGAAGTTAAATGTCATAAATTCAATTATAGGGCGGTTACCGGTCATGGTCGAACCCACACCTATACCGGCAAAGCCAAGTTCGGCAATAGGCGTATCGATAACACGTTTGGGGCCAAACTCGTCCAACATCCCCTTGGAGGCCTTGTATGCACCGTTATATTCGGCCACTTCCTCCCCCATTAGATAAACGGCCTCGTCTCTTCTCATTTCTTCCGACATGGCCTCGGCAATGGCTTCCCTAAATTGTAACGTCTTCATATGCTATGTGATGTGTCTATTTAATAATTAGCTAAAATGGCAAGCAAAAATAGGAAAATATATATCAATTCATTGAGCCTTGCCATCAAAAAAAGCCATAAAAAATACTATGCATGCATAGTATTTCAGAAAAAGAATACTTATCTTCGTGTGGTTATTTTAAAAGAGTAGTATAGATGAAAATATTAGTTTGCATTAGTAACGTTCCGGATACAACGTCCAAAATCAACTTTACGGAAGGTGACACCCAATTCGACACCAACGGGGTACAGTTTGTCATCAACCCAAACGACGAGTTCGGGTTGACACGGGCCATGTGGTTCAAGGAAAAGCAAGGGGCCACGGTTCATATAGCCACGGTGGGCGATGCATCGGTAGAACCCACGATGCGCAAGGCCCTCGCCATAGGTGCCGACGAAGGCATTCGCATCAATGCGGTACCTACCGACGGATTCTTTGTTGCCGAGCAACTCGCCCATGTAATCAAAGAAGGGGCCTACGACCTGATCATCGCCGGTAGGGAGTCTATCGACTACAACGGCGGCATGGTGCCCGGCATTTTGGCCGGCCTGTTGGGGATGAACTTCGTAAATACCTGTATCGGACTTGAAGTGGAGGGCGATACCGCCACCGCCTTGCGCGAGATCGATGGGGGAAAGGAAAAAGTAACGGCCCAACTGCCCTTGGTCATCGGTGGCCAAAAAGGATTGGTCGAGGAGAGCGACCTTAAAATACCCAACATGCGAGGCATAATGATGGCCCGCAAGAAAGCCCTGAACGTGGTCGAACCCATCGGTGCCACTACCGCCACGGCCGACAAAAAGTTTGAAAAGCCCGAACCCAAAGGAGCCGTTAAACTTACCGAATCGGTAGACGAGCTTGTAGAATTGCTACATACCGAGGCCAAGGTAATCTAAGCATCCGAAGCGATATTCGAATTTATTTCAGATAATTTAAACACAAAAAAATGTCAGTTCTCGTATATACAGAATCAGAAAACGGAAAGTTCAAAAAAAGTGCCTTTGAAGTTGCTTCGTACGCCAAGTCCGTGGCCGATCAATTGGGCACCTCGGCTGTGGCCATTTCCTTCAGCGCCGATGAAAACAACAGTCTTGGCGCTTACGGCATCTCCAAGGTATTGAGCGTTTCGAACGACCAATTGAACAGTTTCAATGCCGAGGCGTACGCCAAAGCGATCGCCGAGGCCGTGGAAAGGGAAGGGGCCGACGTCGTCGTCTTCAGCTCAAGTTCGAACAGCAAATACACGGCCCCCCTCTTGGCGGCCAAATTAAAGGCCGGCTACGTGCCCAACGTGGTCGAGTCGCCCAGTAGTACGGCACCCTTTACCGTTAAGCGAACCGCTTTTAGCAACAAGGGCTTCGCCCATACTGAAATAAGCACTGCCAAAAAAATCGTTGGCGTATCGAACAATTCTTTCGGAATAATCGAAAACAGTGCCGATATCACAGTGGAAGATTTTGCCCCTGCCCTAAGCGATGGCGATTTTGCGGTACAATCGGTAGAGGTCGACAAAGTGGCCGGTAAGGTATCGATCGCCGATGCCGAAATCGTGGTTTCCGGCGGTCGTGGACTCAAGGGTCCGGAAAACTGGGGTATGGTCGAAGAACTGGCCGAGGTTTTGGGAGCGGCCACTGCCTGCTCGAAGCCCGTATCGGATATGGGATGGAGGCCGCATAGCGAACACGTGGGCCAAACCGGAAAACCCGTAGCGTCAAACCTCTATATCGCCATAGGCATCTCAGGGGCCATTCAACATTTGGCAGGGGTAAGTGCCAGTAAAACAAAAGTTGTGATCAATAACGATCCCGAGGCCCCATTTTTCAAGGCTGCCGACTACGGAATTGTGGGGGACGCCTTTGAAGTGGTGCCCCAGCTCATTGAAAAATTAAGGGAATTTAAAGCTCAAAACGCTTAATTTTTGTTAATTTGCGCCTTCGGAAGGGCTGTTTAAATTTAGGGTATGCCCATATTTAAACAGCCTTTTTGTATTTTTAAGATACTATGAGCTTAGTCAGGTTAAAAATAAAAGGCATTTCATACAGCCAAACGCAAAACGGTGCTTACGCCCTTATTTTGAACGAGGTGGAAGGTGAACGAAAATTGCCCATTGTTATCGGGGCTTTCGAGGCACAATCCATTGCGATTGCCCTGGAAAAGGAAATAAAGCCACCGCGGCCGTTGACCCACGATCTCTTCAAAAACTTTGCCGACCGCTTTGATATCGTTATCAAACAGGTAATCATCCACAAATTGGTGGATGGGGTCTTCTATTCGAGCATTATTTGCGAAAGGGACAAAATCGAGGAAATCATCGATGCCCGCACAAGCGATGCCATTGCCCTGGCCCTTCGATTCAACGCACCCATTTTCACCTATAAGACCATTTTGGACAAAGCCGGCATCTATCTTAAATTCTCATCAAAGGATACCGAAAAGGAAGAATCGGACGATAGCATCGTCGTCGATGAGATCCTTCAGGAAGGCGAAACCGTGGAAATAGAATCAGGGGCGAGCGACGGCTATAAGGAGCTCACCATAGAAGAACTCAACAAAGAACTTGATAAGGCCGTTGCCAACGAAGACTACGAGAAGGCGGCCAAACTGCGCGACGAAATATCCAAACGCAACTAATCAATACTAATCATCAAACCCGCAAGCAATTATATGAACACCAAATTATGGATCCTACTGCTTGCCCTATGTACCGCTTTTCCTTCCTTGGCCCAAGACTCCCTGTCGATCGATATTGTCGATTCAGTGACCTACAACGACGTTCACACGAACGTGCCCGATATCGTACCTAATGAAGGCTTCAGTATCAACAGCCTATGGCGTGGCATGCTGGGCATGGCCGTACTCATCCTTATTTCCTTTCTGTTCAGTTCGAACCGCAGGGCCATCAATTGGAAAACCGTGGGCATTGGACTGTCGTTACAATTGTTGATCGCCATAGGCGTGTTGAAGGTGCCCTTTGTTCAAAAGGCCTTTGAAACGGTAGGCCAGGTATTCATCAGTATTTTGGGCTTTACCCGGGCGGGAAGCAAGTTTCTCTTCGAGGGCTTGGTGGTCGACACCAATACTTTCGGCTATATTTTCGCCTTTCAGGTGCTGCCCACCATCATTTTCTTTTCTGCCTTGACCTCCCTATTGTTTTATTTGGGAGTGATTCAAAAGGTAGTGCGCGGCCTGGCTTGGCTACTTTCAAAAAGCCTGGGCATTTCAGGACCGGAGAGTCTTTCCGTGGCAGGAAATATATTTTTGGGCCAGACCGAGGCCCCCTTGTTGATCAAGGCCTACCTCGAAAAAATGAACCGCTCCGAGATCCTTTTGGTAATGATCGGTGGAATGGCTACCGTGGCCGGAGCCGTTTTGGCCGCTTATATCGGATTTTTAGGAGGGGAAGACGAAGCCCTGCAACTGGTGTTCGCCAAGCACCTACTGGCCGCCTCGGTCATGGCCGCACCCGGGGCCATCGTTATCTCAAAGATACTGCACCCACAAACGGAAGCGGTCAACACCAACATGGAGGTCTCTACCGAAAAAATTGGATCCAATATGCTCGATGCCATCGCCAACGGTACTACCGAAGGTTTAAAATTGGCCGTCAACGTCGGCGCCATGTTATTGGTATTCGTGGCCATGATCGCCATGATCAATGGTATTTTGGGCTACGCGGGCGACCTGACCCACCTCAACCAATGGATGGCCGAAAACACCTCGTATAGCGAATTGTCGTTAGAGGCCCTATTGGGCACCATTTTCGCCCCATTGATGTGGCTCATCGGCGTAGCCAAGGAAGATATTATGCTCATGGGGCAGCTATTGGGCATCAAACTGGCCGCCAGCGAATTTGTGGGCTATATCCAATTGGCCGAACTAAAGGACCTGACCCAAGGAGCCAACCTCACCTACAACAAATCGGTGATCATGGCTACCTATATGCTGTGCGGTTTTGCCAATTTCGCCTCCATCGGCATACAGATCGGGGGTATCGGCTCCTTGGCACCCGGACAGCGCAAGACCCTTTCCGAATTCGGCATGAAGGCCGTACTGGGGGGATCTATAGCCTCTTTACTTTCCGCGACCATCGCCGGTATGATCCTGGGATAAACCATACGGCCCCGATTAGGCCACAGCCAAGCCTCCGGCCTTGGAGCGTATCGCCCATACACATAACAATGTTCCGTTAAATCCCCTGAGCTGCCCCCCCCTTCCCTTCCAAATTCCATTAAAATGTGTTATTTTTAATAGCTCCTCACTTCGGACCGTTCCCCAATCGCCGAAGCGCATTCGACATGAACTGAAAATAAACCTATAACAAAACGACTATGACAGACCCGTGGCAAAAACGATGGGACGACAGGTACAGCGCAACCGAGTATGCTTTTGGCCTCGAGCCCAATGTATATTTCAAGGAACAGTTAGAAAAACTCCAACCCGGCAAAATACTTTTCGGCGCGGAAGGGGAAGGCCGAAATGCCATCTTCGCCGCCAATTTGGGATGGAAGGTCTCGGCTTTCGACATCAGTGCCCAAGGCCGAAAAAAAGCACTTCAACTGGCCGAAGCCCATGGGGTCGATATCGACTACCAGGTGGGCGAACTTCCCACCCTCGATTACCAAGAAGGCGAATTTGACGCCATTGCCTTGGTCTATGCCCACTTTCCTCCTGAAATCAAGTCAACATACCATCGTATGCTGAGCACCTACCTTCGAAAAGGGGGTACGATAATCATCGAGGCCTTTGGCAAAAACCATTTGGAGTATAAGTCAAAAAACCCCGGCGTAGGAGGCCCGGGCAATCTCGACAGCCTCTTTTCCATCGGGGAGCTACGCACCGATTTTCCCGATTACGAAATCATCGAAGCCGAGGAAAAAATCGTCGAACTCCAAGAAGGACTGTACCACAACGGCCTTGGTTCGGTAATCCGTTTTGTGGCGCAAAAGAAGTAAAAAATCCCGCCTCCCCTTTTAAAGGGCGCGCATTGCCTAAATTTGGCCCAACAAAAGCCGCTATCGATTTAAACGAAACGCATATCGTACCTAAAATACCCACCCCTATTCGTCTTCAAGAATATGGCGTGGGCCTTTTTAGGGCGGCCTTTACCAAATCGGCGTTAAAAAAGGCCCTAAAGAAAGACTACGTTACCGTCAACGGAGTTCTCGCCACTTCGGGCACTTTTATACGGGGCGGTGAGCACATCGAACTTTCCATACCCCCAAAAGCCGGTCCGAAGAAAAAACTGATCTTCCCCCTCAGGGTATTGTTCGAAGACGATTATTTGGCGGTCGTCCACAAACCCGCCGGTATCTTGGTCAGCGGCAATAGCTTTAAGACCGTTGCCAAGGCCCTGGAAGGGAACCTTCGGCCCAGTGGGCACGTCGACGCCACAATACCTTGGCCCGTTCACCGTTTGGACTACGCCACCACAGGTATTTTGCTGATCGGCAAGACAAGTAGCAGTATTCGAAACCTGAACCGTATGTTCGAAGACAAGGCGATCAAGAAGACCTATTATGCGGTCACCATCGGGTCGATGGAGCGCAGTGGGCAAATAAACGCGGCAGTCGACGGCAAGGCATCCCAATCGGAGTATACACAGGTACGGTCCGTAGCTTCGGAACGCTTCGGGCAGCTCAATCTGGTTCGGCTCGAACCCAGAACCGGTCGAAGGCACCAATTGCGCCAACACCTATCGGGAATCGGAAACCCCATTTTGGGCGACCAAATCTATGGCCCCGATAATTTGATCTTAAGGGGAAAAGGTCTGTACTTACATGCCCATTCGCTACAATTCGAACACCCATTGGCCCCAGGGGAACCCGTCGAGTTAAAAGCCCCTCTACCCCTACGGTTTACCAAGTTGTTCGGTGACGATATTGTTTGGTGCTTTTTTTTTATATTACTATTTTAATACCATAAAAATCAAGATACAATCAACCAATCTTCCTCTATTTCAAATGGAAATTAGATTAAATTTAAAAGCATGAAACCAGTTGGCTAACTTTTAAAAAGAAGTTCCGGTAGAATATAGGATCATTTTTTAAAGACACCCAATATCCCCTTTAAAAAATTGAAGTATGTTTACAACACAACTATTTATTTTATTCACTTAAACAAATTTCAAAAATCGTGAATCTCTTTTATTTAATAATACATATTTTTACCTAAAATCCGATGAAATTTGTCTTCTAATAGACTTATTAGAATTCGTATTATAATTTAGCTGAACGAAACAAGTAGTCTACTGCAAGTGGAGAAAAGAAATTTCAACTATTTCACGGTGGTATAATCACTCAAAACAATCATTTTTGGGGAACACTTCATTAATATTGCGAAAAAGCTTAATCTTAATTTTCGTCAACTTTTAACACAATAAAGACTAATGAAAGGTAAACACACATACATCGACTTGTTTGCCGGCTGTGGTGGACTTTCACTCGGTTTAAACCGTTCCAATTGGAAAGGCTTCTTTGCAATTGAAAAAAGTCCGCACGCTTTTCAAACGTTAGAACATAACTTGATAAAAAAAATAAATCATTTTGATTGGCCTAAATGGCTGCCACAAGAGGCCCACGATATTAATGAAGTTATTGAGAACTATTCTGATAAATTAAAAAAACTACAAGGAAAAGTAACTCTAATTGCCGGAGGACCACCTTGCCAGGGGTTTTCCATTGCCGGAAGAAGAAATGAAAAGGACGAACGCAATACTTTAATTAATTCATACATTGAATTTGTTTCGTTAGTGAAACCTAAACTCATCTTTTTTGAAAATGTGAAAGGTTTTACAATGAAGTTTAAAAGTAATAAGCAAAAAGGAAAGAAATACTCACAAATTGTAACCGACAAATTAACGCAAGAAGGCTACAACGTATATGGACAATTGGTCAATTTTGGAGATTATGGAATTCCACAAAAGCGGACACGTTTTATTCTTGTAGGTATCAGAAACAATATCAAAAATTCGAGCGTAGAAAAAGCAAAAAGTTTTTTCAATCTTATCGAAAAAAACAAGTTTTCTTTTTTGGCCGAAAAAGAGCTTTCCGTAAAACCAACTATTGAAGAAGCTCTTTCGGATTTAATCCGTAGTAAAAAAACTATTGAAACACCTGATAGAAAAGGGTTTACAAGTGGATTTTATAGCAAAACAAAATCTAACTATCAGCGATTTGTTCGAAAAGAAAATGAAGAAACCAAAATTCCCAATAGCCATAGCTTTACCAAACATTCACAAAAAGTAATTGAGCGCTTGAGCTATGTTCAATCTGTTTCAACGGAATGTAAAAACATATCGGAAGATTTGAAAAAGCAAATCGGACTTTCCACACAGGTTTTAGTTCCATTACAACCTAAAGAACAAGCTCCTACTGTTACTTCGCACCCTGATGATATGATACATTATTGCGAACCTCGAATTTTGACTGTTCGAGAATGTGCAAGATTGCAAAGTTTTCCCGATTGGTTTGACTTTAAAGGTAAATATACAACGGGTGGAAAATTACGAAAAATGGAAGTTCCAAGGTATACACAAGTTGGAAATGCAATTCCCCCATTATTTGGCGAACAGGCAGGATTAATATTAAAACAACTCATTTAATGGCTAATACCGAATCATTCAAAATAAGTGCAGCATTAAAAGACCTCATTGGTAGAGAATTGATTACTGATGAGTTTGTTGCTGTTTTTGAATTGGTTAAAAACTCCTTTGATGCGAATGCCACTAAAGTAAAAGTCATTTTTGAAGACAATTATAATCCTGACAACGCCAAAATCATCATTAAAGATAATGGCAAAGGGATGAACTATGACGACCTCAAAAATAAGTGGTTGTTTGTAGCCTACTCCGCTAAACGCTTGGGAAAGGAAAATGAAGATTACCGCAATAAAATAAAAACACAACGGATATTTGCCGGAGCAAAAGGTGTTGGACGTTTTTCGTGTGATAGATTAGGAAAGCATCTTAATTTAATCACAATAAAAGACGAACCCAATCCTAAAATTGAAAACCTTGTGGTGCATTGGGAAGATTTTGAAAATGCCGACGAAGAAGAGTTTGTAAATATCAAAGTTACACACAATGAACTGAAAGACACACCAAATAAAATTAAACATGGAACAATTCTCGAAATTACTGGACTGCGAGACAATTGGGATAGAAAAAGAATTTTAAACTTAAAAAAATCATTAGCAAAACTGATTAACCCCAATCAAGGAAATGATAGTGAAAGATTTAGTATAGAAATTATTGCTAAAGATGAACTAAACATTGATAAGACCCCCAATAAAAAAGGGAAAGTTAGAGGCGATTTAGAAATAGTAAATGGATTTGTTAAGAATACTGTTTTTGAAACTCTTGAAATTAAAACTACGAATATCTTAGTCGAAATTTCAGAAGATGGTAATTTCATAGAAACAACTTTACAAGATAGAGGAGATTTAATTTATTATCTAAAAGAAAGAAATCCTTTTGAAAAATTAGAAAATATCAAAACATACCTATTTCAACTCAATTTCAAGGCAAAAACAAATTTTCATAGGATTATGGGAATGCGTTCGATTGATTATGGTTCTGTATTTATGTATAAGAACGGTTTTAGGGTGTATCCATTCGGAGAACCGGGGGAAGATTTATTATTAATAGACAGAAGAAAAGCGCAAGGCTATAATCGTTTCTTAGGAAATAGAGACTTAATTGGTAGAATTGAAATTTCTGGAGAACAACCTGAATTAAAAGAAACTACTACACGAGATGGTGGGTTAATAAAAACTGACACATATTTTCAATTTGTAGATTTTTTCTATGACTACGTGTTGAAAAGGCTAGAAAATTATGTTGTAAATGTAATTCGTTGGGGAGATGAAAGAGTAAATAAAGAAACGGGAGAAATAATAAATCCTGAATTGTGGGCAAAGGATGTTAAAGTTGAAATCCTTGAAATAATTACTGGTTTTATCAATTCCAAGGATATAATTGATATACAATACAGCAAAGACTTTCTTGAAATTATTGAAAGTAAACAAGAGAAAAGTGTTGATAAAATTGTAAAAAACATTACTAAAGTAGCAGCCAATTCCGACAATCCCGAATTAGTAAAAGAAGCTAAAAAAATTGAAAAGGCAGTCAAAGAAATAAAGGCAGATGCAGAAAAAGATAAAGCAAAAGCCCAAAAAGAAGAATCTTTACGCAAAGAAACTGAGCAGAAACTTGATATTATATCCAGTCAAAAAAATTTTTTGCAATCAGAAATTAGTGATGACACCAAAAACTTAGAGAGTATTTTACATCACATCGGGTTAACTACAAGTTTACTGAAAATAGACATTCAAAACCTTGTTAAAGCAATAAACAAAGATGCTCCAAAAGAGGAGTTGCAGACAATTGTTAAGAGAATTAGTCAACAAAATGAAAAGATAACCTCTTTTTCCAAGTATTTTAAAAAGGTTAATTTTAATATACATTCCAATAAACTAAATTCTGACCTTGTCTCTTTTATCAATGAATATCTTACCAATGTCTATAAACAAAGAGATGACTTACGAATTAATCGTGAATTGTTAAATATTGAAATAGCCACTCCAAAAGGTTTAGAACTCAACACTAAATTCAACCCCATTGATGTTGTTATAGTTTTAGATAATCTTATCAGTAATTCTTCCAAACACGGCGCTTCAAAAGTGGTGCTAGAATGGAACAAGGTAGACCAAATCACTCAATTATCATTTAAAGATGATGGAGCAGGTATTAAAGACAGCATAGTTGACAACATTTTTGATTTTGGTTTTACCACCTCAAGACGTGGTACAGGAATCGGATTGTATCATGTAAAAGAAATCATTGAGAAATTGAAAGGGACAATAACCGTTAATAACAAACTTAACAAAGGAGTTGAATTTGTTATTTCCTTCAAAAGTTAATCACATATGCAATTGGAATATAATATTTTATGGATTGATAATGACATACAAGAATATATTGAGAACGGAGAAGTTGGTAATCTCAATTCTTATTTAGAAGAACTAGGGTTTGAACCCAATATTGTAACTGTTGCAGATGAGGCAGATTTAGACAAATTCATTTATAGCCATAAGTACGATTTAATTATTTCAGACTTTAATTTAAATGCCACTACCGGAGACAAAATCATTAAAAAAATTAGGGAAGAGAAAGGTTTTTCAACAGAGATTTTGTTTTATACCGCTAAATCAAACTTCAGGGACGCTCCAGAGGTAAAAGAACGTTTGGCTTTTATGGATAGAATAACCTTTCACTCAAATCGAGATACATTTTTAGATAAAGTTGAAAAACTTATAAGATTAACATTAGATAAGCTTCTTGAACTCAATGCTACAAGAGGCCTAATAACAGCAGCAACAAGCGATTTGGATGTAGAGATAGAAGAACTTGTAATGCTATTAGTTGTACAACATGAAAAAAGTGACAAAGATTTAAAACAAATAGTTTCGGACAAAGCACATACGCCATTACAAAAAAGACTCGAGAGTTTTTGGGATAAATACCGAGATTTTCAAAGTTATTTTCCCAAAATTGATGCAGTGAAGAAATGGGAAATTTTAAGAGATTTGTTAAAACCATTGAAAACTAATGACGAAATAAAATATTTCCTTGACAAAAACAAAACATATCAAACTCAAGTTATTGATATACGAAACAAATTCGCCCATGCTAAAGCCTTTGATGACAAAGGAACGTTAAAACTAAAAGGACAAATTGAGGGGCAAGATTTTGAATTTACGGAAGCCAGTTGTGTTGAAATTCGAAGAAATTTGATTGATCATAAACGGAACATTGAAAAATTAAAAAAGTTTTTAGGAAAAGATTAAACGAAGGGATTATCCCTAACGGACGAACTCACTTGACCCGATACAAACGGGTAACGATCTGCCCCTTTCCACCCCCGGCATCCAAAGACAACAACTGCTTTTCTTCCTTTACCCGAAAATTAAAGGGAGGGGCCAATAGATCGACCCCACTCCCCTTCTTCAGCCGGATGCCCTGCCCTGAAATAATATCCCTATTGGGTATAAAATCTTCTATGGGCAGGTGTTCGGTCAAGATGACATACCTATACCGATCAAGTTTTTCGACCACCCCTTGTACCTC
This sequence comes from Pseudozobellia thermophila, assembly GCF_900141855.1. Classification (GTDB taxonomy): domain Bacteria; phylum Bacteroidota; class Bacteroidia; order Flavobacteriales; family Flavobacteriaceae; genus Pseudozobellia; species Pseudozobellia thermophila. The sequence continues at coordinate 122,556 of NZ_FQYU01000008.1, read as the reverse complement.
GGCGTTCGACAAATGCTGGAGCACCTGCCGAAGCAGGGCACAATCGGCAGGGGGCAAATCGTCCACGGCGATGTCCATACAACGGAATTCGAGATTTTCGGCCTTAAACTTCTCTTGGTTACGGACGATAAGGGCGGGTACAATGTCCACCGCCACATAGCTTCGGGCAAGGGCGACCAATTCCTTGCCGACATTAAAGTCGCCACAGCCCAGATCGCACACCGAAAGGGCCGGGTCGAAAGAACGCAAAAACGTACGCACCACATCGATATAGGGCCCTACGAGTTCGGGTCGGTGCGAGCCCTCTCCTGAATAGAAGGTGCTTTCGCCACCCCATAGATTCTTTTCGTAGACCTGGGCCATGGCATCCTTGGTCGGCCATGGCCGCTTCGCCCTTTTGTTTTGATTCCCGTTCTTTTCCATACTACACCCTTACTGCTATCTTCGTCCATAACCCCCTATGGGATCCCCATGCCGTGCCCGGCCGTAATATTACCGCTTTATCCCTTTAGGTGCAAGGCCACACTGTGTCGCACCGGACCAGTCGCAGCCCTGATACCTTAAGGCTAACATATTTTCCCTTTTGCCCTGACCAAATCACAAGAATTGACTAATTTCGGGCTTCCACAGTGAAATCAAATACAACCGCTCTATTGGAAGCATCATAAACCTCAAAAAAGAACTGTGCAATCATTGATAGGTCTATGGACAGAATAGCATACATTGAACAAGAAATCGAAGGCCTGAGAAAAGAGCTTACCGACCATCGTGTTTACGGGTTGTTGTCGGAAATGGACGATATTAGAATCTTTATGCAAAAGCATGTCTACCCGGTTTGGGACTTCATGTCGCTTCTAAAGGCCTTACAAAACCGATTGACCTGTACCTCATTGCCATGGAAACCGACAAACAATGCCAAAACAGCCCGATTTATAAATGAAATCGTGCTGGGCGAGGAGACCGACATCAACGAAAACGGGGTACCCAAAAGCCATTTTGAGATGTATTTGGACGCCATGGGCGAAGTAAATGCAGACACCTCAAAAGTGCTGGGATTCATTGCATCTTTAGACGACCTTAGCGACCTAGGCGAAAAGATAAACCATGCTCCCTTGCAGGCGGCGGAAAAGGAATTTCTTCACTTCACTTTTGCGACCATACACGAAGACCAAATACACAAAACAGCAGCCGCCTTTACTTTTGGCCGGGAAGATTTAATCCCGGATATGTTCCTTAAAATTATTGAACAATCGTCCGAAAAGCATAAAAAAAGCTTTCCGAAACTTACCTATTACCTACGGCGGCACATCGAACTCGACGGCGATGAGCACGGTCCGCTTTCACTGGAAATGGTCAAGGAGCTTTGCGGGCAAAGTGAAAAGAAATGGCAGGAAGCGGGGGATACGGCCAAAAAGGCCTTACTATGCCGAATTAAATTATGGGACGAGATCGCCGACGAAATAGAAAAAAGAAAGCCATGCAAAAGGTATAGACGATGAACACCGTAAAACTCAAATGGTGCCTTTACCTACTAAGCCTCCTGTGCCTCGACTTTGGTCTAGCACAAGAGGGAACGATACAGACCGTACAAGGCCCCATTAAAGTTTCGGAACTTGGTTTTGTGCTCACCCACGAGCATATCATGTCGAACTACGGGAAGCCCCAAGATTCGACTTCATTCTATAACGATGCTGCACTTTTGGGGCAAGTCGTCCCCTATTTAAAGAAGTTGAGGAGGCTCGGCGTCGATGCCATTTTTGATTGCACCACCGCCTATTTTGGCCGAAGAACCGATTTGCTCCAAAAAATTTCCAGGGAAACGGATATCAACATCATCACCAATACCGGTTTTTACGCTGCGGCGAATGATCGATATATACCTTCTTTCGCTTATGAAATGGAGGCCGCGGAAATTGCCGATCTATGGGTCGATGAGTTTGAAAACGGTATTGGGGGCTCGGATATAAAACCCGGTTTCATTAAACTGGCCTTCGATATGGGCACCCCTTCCCCAATAGACACCAAACTATTCGAAGCCGGAGTACGCGCCCACCTAAAAACCGGCCTTACCCTAGTGGTCCATACAGGAGATAACAGGGAGGCCGCAAAATTACAAATGCAATTGCTCAAAGGGTACAAGGTCGACCCCAGTGCCTGGATATGGGTGCATGCCAACAAGGCAAAGGACGACGCATTGTTATTGGACACCGCAAAAAAAGGGGCTTGGATATCCTTTGATGGCGTAAGCAGCTCCAATTACAAGGAGTACGCCGACCGAATTGAAAAGTTCAGGAAAAACGGTCTACTCGAACGCCTGTTGCTTTCCCATGACGGCAACGGGTTTCCCGCTGGCGGGCCTGTTCGCGGTTTTGACGCCTTGGTAAAGTATCTCGTGCCCGAGCTTTTATACCGTGGCATACCCCAAAGTGAAATTGACCTGATTACCAAGGAGAACCCTAAAAAAGCCTTTCTTCCCGGCGTTAAACACAGTCGACCATAAGATCAAAACAATTGGCGCTTTACCTCTTCGAAATATTGGGCACTAACCGGAATTTCCCGATCCCCGATATAGACATCCCGGCCCTTTAGGGCCGTTACCTGGTTGCGATTGACGATATACGAGCGATGTACCCGCATAAACAATGTACGCGGCAACAGTTCCATCAATTTTTTAAGGGACTGATGGCTCATTATTTTTTTATCCTTGAGATGAAAATGGACGTACTCGCTATCACTTTCGATAAATAGGATGTCTTGATACCTCACCTTATGAAGGTCGTAGCCGGACTTGACGGTAATCGTGGTATCCGAAAAATTTTCGAAGGAGGTTTTTTCTTCCCTTTTGCCCCTTACCTTGTTTACGGCGGCAAGAAAACGCTCGAAGGTAATGGGCTTTAAAAGATAATCAAGGGCACTGAGTTCAAAACCTTCGAGGGCATACTCCGAATAGGCCGTGGTAAAAACCACTTGCGTTTCGGGAGGCACGAGCTTGGCGAAGTCGGTACCTTTGATCTCAGGCATTTGAATGTCGAGAAAAAGCAGGCCTATACCTTCGTTCTTTAAAATCTTCAGTGCCTCCAAGGGGTTGGCCACTTCGGCAACAAGGGTCAAAAAATCCAAGCGTTCGATATAGGCCTTTAAAAGGCCGCGCGCCAATTCCTCGTCGTCTACGACGACACATTTAATGGGTTCCATTCAATCTGATGCTAAGGTTTACCGTATAACTCTTCGGGGTCTTTTCAATGTTCAATCGGTGATTCTTCGGATAGAGGATCTCTAAGCGTTTTTTAACGTTTTCCAAGCCTATACCCCCGACCGCATCCTTTTGGACAGGACGTTCGGAAACACTGTTCCCCACAAAAAAATCGATGCCTTCAGTATCGGAATGCACCTTAATTTCCAGGTAGCCATCGGCCACATGGTCTATGTTACCGTGTTTAAGGGCGTTTTCTACAAAGGGGATGAACAACATAGGCGCAATGCCCACGCTTAAATCGGCCACTTGAAAATCGGTTTTGATGGTAAAGGGCTTGCTGCTCTTCAACTGGAACAGGTCCAAATAATTACGAATATAGGCAATCTCCTTTTTAATGGGCACTACGGGCTGTTCGCATTCATACAGTACGTACCTCAACATATCGGACAAGGTACCTATGCTTTCCTGTGTCCTGTTCGAGTCTATTACCGACAAGGCATAGATATTGTTAAGGGCATTGAACAAAAAGTGTGGATTTATCTGCGATTTCAAGAACTTCAGTTCCATCTGCAAGTTTTCGTTCCTGTTCCTGATGGTTTCCTCTTCCTTCTTTTGTGCGAACAAGAAGGTCTCTACAAAAGTGGCCAGCACATAGGCTATCGAAAGCACCAAAAATTGGATCAATATTTTCGGAGGGGCCAGGGGAGGTCCGACTCCAGGCATCCTTCGCTGGGGAGGGGGCATCCCGTTTTCAGGCGAGAAGGGGACTTCCGAGATCAGAAAGGAGCATGCGACGACCAAAAGAAAGGAAACCACCCCGAATACCAAGTACCTTTTTTTGAACAACAGGCGGGGGGCGGTCACGTAGATCAAGACGGCAATCACAAGGATCTGCATGACAAATGATGGCAGGTTGTTCCTTAAAAACCTGATATCCTCACTGAACAACAGCCAGGCCATTAGCCAAACGGCCATCCATAGAAAAACATGAAAAAGAAAACGATTCGTTTGTTTCATGCTGCAAATTAAAGTAATTATTTCTCGACGCCCCTCCAAAACACCCCTCCCAAACCCATAAAACCATACGGTCTACCGTACATAACCCAGCATTCACCGAAAACCTACCGCCATACATTGATTGGCCTCCCTTTGCATATAACGATTGCCCACTTTTGTACCCTAATTCGGGAAAACCCTGACTTAACGACAAAAGGCAACGCACTATAGGCCAATGCGAAGGTACCCAAGCAAAGGGCGAAAGCCGACAAAGACAGGACAAAAAACATTGTAAATGGACCACCTAAATATCATAAAAATGCGACGACTATCCCTGTATATTCTATCCGGCATCCTTCTCCTTGGCTCGGGTATCGGCTGTAAGTCAAACAAAAAGAACGGCAACATGCAAAACGATGGCCCCAACCGGGAAGGCGTAACCGAGGTCGACCCCGATGTATTCATTAAAGAGGGCCTGGTCGAACCTATTACCAAAGTAGAGAAAACCTTATCGGACGGAACGGTGGCTACTTGCTATAAAATCACCACCACCTCGGTACCTACCGAACACCCAATGGGGCCTTGGTGCCCCACGCATATTACCGACGGGCCTGACAAAGGGGGCAAGTGGTTTGAAAACGGCGAGCTCTACGACGTTGACGGGGCATTTATAGAAAACATGGCCGATTTTTATTCCGATGCCACATGGAAGATGTACGACGAGGAAGGCAACATATTTGTCACCCAGACCCTGGAGGATTGTGAAAATGCGGCCAACCCCAATGTGGGGGAAGAATACGAGAACTTTTGTGTCGAATGTCAACCTTCCTTTGTTTCCGACGTTTCCATTACCTATTATATTCCCGTGACCCCCGTTAAATTGGACACCCCCGATTATTTCAACAGGGGGGCACGCGGGGGCGGACGGCCTCCGGCCGACAGAAAGGGCAACGGACCTCCACCGGATAGGAAGGACCACCAAGGGCCGCCTCCCGGTGGGGGCGGTGGATCGGTAGTAGGCCTCGCCCTGAACGGGGTCAACTTCGACCCCCCGGCACCCACCAGTGAAATCCTCGGCGCCTATACCTTGGCCCCAATGGACGACAACGGAGGCCATATCAACCCCAATACCGGCTATCACTACCACGCCGCCACTGGCATGACCGCCAAGGTGGAACAAGCAGACGGCCACGCCGCACTGATCGGCTATGCCCTAGATGGCTTTCCCATGTTCGAACGCTTGGACGAAAACGGCAACGAACCTACCGACCTGGACGACTGCCGAGGGCATACCGACGATATCCGGGGTTACCATTACCATGTGGCCGCCGCGGGAACGAACAGCTTCATCGGCTGCTTTTCCGGGGCACAGGGAACTTTTGAAATCAATTAGAAAAGAAAATGAAGAGAATTGTATTCGTGCTCCTGATGTGTGTGTTTTGCCCCTTCGCCAATGCCCATAATCCGCAAATCGCGACCATGACCTTGGCACAGGACCCACAAGGCCATTATACCCTTCACATCAGTTCGGCGTTCGACGGGTTTCGAAACCGGTTGATCGGTAACTACCCCGAGATCGATGTAGATGGACTAACGTCGAATGAATTTCAAAAATTACTCGTCCAATACCTGAGGGAAAACATATCGATCCGCGGCAATTATGATTACACGGCAGTCCTTGGGGAAGGCGCCATCAGATTGGGGCATCAGACCGATATAAAGTTCAAGCTTACCGGCCTACCGGAAGAGCCGACCCGGTTGCAGGTAAAGCTGAAAGGGCTTGACGAGGCATCGAACCACCATACGATATTCAAGATTACTGGAGGCGCAAACGGCTCTAAAAACTTTGTCCTCAAAAAAGCAAATGGCTTCGAAGTCTCGATTAAAAATACGAACGGCACCTTTGAACAGGTAGACAACGATTCCGATTTACTGTGGCCGATGGCAAGCTTGGCCGTTTTGGTGCTCTTTACCCTCATTTCCATTTCCCGAATGTTCACCAAGTACAAAACCACCCTGAGGCCGGTATAGCCAGAAGGCCGGCTTAATTATTTCCACGGTTCACTGAACCTACCCGGCCATTCACAGAATCACCTCATTTCACAGCTTTCAATTCCCGTTATTTACCAAATCAAGTTTAACCCATTCGACAATCGACACGATGAAGAACACCTATTTTACCCAAAAGCTCCCTTGGAGCGTTGCACTACTTGTTTTCCTTATAGAATTGCTCTCCTGCAGTACGGACAGCACGGACGACTCCACTATTGACCAGGATGGCGATGAGGAAACGGTAACCGAACTGCATGCGGCCTTTGCGGCCTTTAACCCCGAGGCTACTACCATTTATTTGGACGGCTCGCAAGTAGTGATCGAAACCACCGGTTTGCCGAACCACGAAACGGTATACTGGGGCGAAGGCCACAGCCTGTACAAAGAAGAACCTGATGTTGCCCTCACCCCGAGCATTATGTCGAGCAACAACAACGCCACTACCATTAGGGTCGATGCCACGCCCGATCTTGACGGCAATCCAGTGGAAACGGAACTGAACACCATTGGCATAGCCGTAAGCGGGGCGTCCATATTCAATGACCAAGAAGGTGCCGGCCCCTTGGACCAGGCCGCCGCCAGTTTGGATTGGACGGGCGCACATATAGGTCCGGGGGTGTACCACTACCATTTAGAACCCAAGGCCTTCACCAATGACGATGAAAATTTGGTAGGCATCCTATTGGACGGCGTATTCCTATACGGGCGAAAATGCCATTCTACCGGTACGTATCCCACGGACCTGGACGAATCGGGCGGACATGTTTCAACCACCCAGTACACCGATGGGGAAGAGGAATACCACTATCACATTATCAACGAGGTATACGCGACCACGGGATCATATCTGGCCTTCGCCGGACCATTTCAGGGGTACTAAACCGTATTATGAAGGCTACCTTGCTCCTATACCCACTACTCTTTGTCCTCTTACTGTCGCATTGTAAGGAGAAAACGGCCGTGGCGTCATTACAGGAAGAAATCTCCCCTGAAATCGACCTGCAAGAGGTTTTAAAAAAAGAGCTTGTCCTCAACCCCATCGAAGGGAAGTGGTACTACAACAACCAACCTTTTAACGGCCATTCCGTTAAATTCCATCCCAACGGGGCCTTGGGCGAAAGGCTGGGCTATGTAGACGGAAAAAGGGAAGGCGTTGCCAAAAGGTATTCCGACAATGGGGTACTGAGGGTCATGTCCCATTACAGGCACAACCGCCTAGAGGGGGAGTTCAAAACCTGGTGGGAAAACGGAGTACTGGCAGAAGAATCGTATTATAAGGATGGCGTGCTACACGGCGAGCAAAGACAATGGTATGCCTCCGGCGAACTGGCCAAGGTAAGGCACCTTGTCAACGGAAAGGAAGAGGGAATGCAAAGGGCCTGGTTAAAAAACGGTAAACTATACGTAAACTACGAAGCCAAAAACGGCAGGATATTCGGAATGAGAAGAGCCAATTCGTGTTATCAATTAGAGAATGAAGTTGTTGTCAAAGATAAATAAAACGGGAATCTGCCTGATGCTATTAAGCGCTCTGGCCTCCTGTAAGCCCGAGGCAAAAAAAACGCCGCGCCCAAGCGAGGCATCGAGCCGCGTTGCCCATCTACCCTACTATCAAGACGAATCGTTCACACCCCACTGGATCGAACCCGGCTCTCAACAGGAAAAGGACTTCCATAAAATTTCGGGGTACAGCTTGATCGATCAATTGGGCGATACCATTACCCCCGAAACCTTTGACGATAAAATCTATGTCGCCGACTTCTTCTTTACCACCTGCCCGGGCATCTGCCTGAAAATGACGGGAAACATGCAAAAGGTTCAGGAAGCCTTTATAGACGACCCTGAAGTATTGCTGCTCTCCCATTCCGTTACGCCCTCTATCGATTCGGTAGCGGTCTTGAAGACCTATTCCGAAAAGAACGGCGTTATCGATGGCAAATGGCACTTGGTCACCGGTAACAAAAAAGAGATATACGACCTGGGCCGAAACCAGTATTTTGTAGAAAACGATCTAGGTATCCCCAAGGACATCAACGATTTTCTACACACCGAAAATTTTCTCCTGATCGACAAGAACAAGCACATCAGGGGCATCTACAACGGACTCAACCGTTCGTCGGTAGCCCAGTTGATTACCGATATCAAGGCCCTGAAGGAAGAACTGTAATACGGTCAACGGCCCCTAACGTTTATTGTCTCGGCAAGAACACCTCGGCCATCATACACCGGGCACTGCCCCCGCCACAGGTCTCGATAGTATCCAAGGGACTGTGTATAATGTCGCAATGCGCTTGGATCCGCCCGATTTGGGCATCGGTCAGGCTTTTGTAGGCCGACGAGCTCATCACCAAAAATCGCTTGTCATCCTCTCCCAAAACCTGGAGCATATTACCCGCAAAACGGTGCATCTGTTCCTCGGTTATGGCAATGACTTCCTTGTTATCCTGTTTCAGGTGATCAAGAACGTTCTTCCTTTCTTTCTTATCGTCAATGGAATCGAGGCAGATGACCGCAAAGTCTTCGGCGACACACATCATAACATTGGTATGGTAAATGGGCATTCGTTTTCCATCGACCGACTGATTGGCGGTAAATACCACCGGGGTATACTCAAAATCTTCGCAAAACTCGATAAAAAGATCTTCGTCGGCCCGTTCCGATAGGGCGCAATAGGCCTTTTGGTGGATACGGTCTAGAATCATACTTCCGGTCGATTCGAGAAATACCCCTTCCTCTTCGGCAGAGGTATAATCAACGATCGTATCGATTCGAAATCCCTGTTCCTCCAAGAGGTCCAAAATGTCCTCACGTCTCTCCTTCCTTCTATTTTCGGCATACATGGGATATAGCGCCAGCGTACCATCGGCGTGGGTAGAAATCCAATTATTGGGAAATATGGAATCGGGGGTATTGGGTTCTGCCGTATCGTCTACGACCACAACGTTAACTCCTTTTTGGCGAAGCGCGGCAACAAAGGCATCAAACTCCTTTTGGGCCCTTTCATTGATCGTTACCTTCTTTAGGTCCATGTCTTCTTGAAAGTAATTGTTTACCGCTGTTTGTTCGTTCTTTCGGAAATTTATCGGACGAACCATTAAAATCGTATTCGTTATCTGCATGGGTTCATTAACTTTGCTTTGGCCGCTAAATTAGCTTTTTTACCTACATTAAACAGCAGTCGAAAAAACATATCCATAATTTAACCATTTGCCAAGAAACCCATGCCAGCCGAAACCGAACTAAAAAAGCTAGTGCAATCTATGCAGCCCATTTTGAACGAGGGCAGGTACGTATTTGCGGTACAGCCCCCGAAAACAAAGACCCCCGACCATGTAATCGGTCTTTTCAGGGAAAAGGAGGGCAATACCCTTATCTTAAAAAAGGAAGATGCCGACCGCCTCAATCTCGCGTACGAATTTATTGCCGCGTGGATTACCCTACAGGTACACTCGTCCCTTGAAGCCGTAGGCCTTACGGCGATCTTTGCTTCGGAGCTGGCCCGGTTCGATATTGGTTGCAACGTCGTGGCCGGTTATTACCACGACCATATTTTCGTAGACTATAAAGACGGGGAAAAAGCCATAAAGGTGCTCACCGAACTGTCAGAAGATTACCGCAACAGGACTTAGTCGCGCACCAAGGGCAAGGTGCTACAGCGCAACAAGCCCTCTTGCTTGGCAATTTCGGAATAGGGGACCTCTTCAACCTGAAAACCCTGTTCTCGCAGCCAAGTGTTCAAACGAACGAAGCCCTGTTCGGAAACAACGACTTCGGGGGATATCGAAAATACATTGCTGAACATCTGGTACATCTCCATCGGGGTAATTTCAAAGATATTCTCCCTTCCGAAGAAATCGACCAACCATTGATACTCTTCCTCCACCAAAAATCCGTTTTTGTGAAGTATGGCCTTCCCTTTGCCCAAGGGCTGGAAGCAACAGTCTAGATGCAGCGCGTTTTCGATGGCCTTCTTTGATTTTCGCAACTCAAAGGACTTAATCTTTTTATGCGGAAACTGTTCGGCGATATATTCGACTGCCGCTTTATTAGTACGTGCCGTAATATGCTGGGGGTAGTCGTCATAGGTATAGGTTCCTATAAAGATATAATCGTTCCAGGGCATAACATCGCCCCCTTCGACATGCACTTCGGCCGGAGGGCGTAGAATATGCCCTTTGTCTATTTCCTCCAACACGTGCAATATGGCCTCGACCTCTTTCTCACGATCGGGCAAGATGTTGGCGATTATCAGCTTGTCCTCGATAACAAAGGCTATGTCGCGTGAAAAAATCTGGTTGCAATTCTCGATAACCTCCGGGCGGTACACCTTCACACCGTACTTCTCAAAAACCTTTGCGAAGGCATCCATCTCCCTTACCATATCCTCTTCCCTTGGATAGGTTCCGGCCAAAATATGTTCCAATGACTTGGGGTCGTAAGCCTCTTCCGGGGAGGGCACCGGCCCGCAGCTTTCGGCCGTGCCCAACACTACCGAACGCAGCCGGGATATTTCATCATTGATATTTAATCGTAGCATATTTACAGTAGTTTGGGGCAAAGGTACTATTTGGCATAAAAAAATGTCCTTTCAAAAGATGAAAGGACAATTAATTTTCGGAAACGGGACCTACCTCAAATCGAGTTCAACAAAAGGTCTTTGCTTTTCGCCGATATACACCTGTCTTGGCCTACCTATCGGCTCGCCCCGTAGTCTCATTTCCCTCCACTGGGCAATCCAACCCGGCAAACGGCCCAAGGCGAACATGACGGTGAACATTTCGGTAGGTATACCCAAGGCCCTGTAGATTATGCCCGAATAGAAATCTACGTTCGGGTAGAGTTTTCTATCTACAAAATACGGATCCTCCAAGGCTTCTTTTTCAAGGCCCTTGGCTATATCCAAAATGGGATCATCGATTCCCAAATCGCCCAAGACTTCATCGGCGGCCTTTTTGATAATCTTGGCACGGGGATCAAAGTTCTTATACACCCTGTGGCCAAAGCCCATGAGCCTGAATGGATCTTGTTTGTCCTTGGCCTTCGCCATATACTTTTTGGTATCGCCCCCATCGGCTTCAATGGCTTCGAGCATTTCGAGCACGGCCTGGTTGGCCCCTCCGTGCAGTGGTCCCCAGAGGGCCGATATACCGGCGGAAAGGGAAGCAAAGAGCCCGGCATGGGAAGAACCCACAATTCGCACGGTCGAGGTAGAACAGTTTTGTTCGTGATCGGCGTGTAGGATCAACAATTTGTCCAAAGCATTGATTACAATATCGTTCTTTTGATAGGTTTGATTAGGTCTCTTGAACATCATTTTGTGAATGTTCTCGACATAACCCAAGGTATCGTCGCCGTAGTCCAAGGGCAATCCTTTCTTCTTGCGCAAGGTCCACGCTACCAACACGGGAAATTTTGCCAAAATGCGGACAATGGCCTCGTACATATCCTTTTCGGACGAAACATCTACCGTGGAAGAATTGAAAGCGATCAAGGCACTTGTCAAGGAAGAGAGTACCCCCATTGGGTGGGCCGACTTTGGAAAGCTGTCCAAAATCTTCTTCATTTCCTCGTCTACGTGCGACTCGTCCGTAATATCCTTATGAAACTTTTTAAGCTCTTCCTTATTGGGCAGTTCACCAAAAATGAGCAGGTAGGCTACTTCTAGAAAATCTGCCTTTTCGGCCAACTCCTCAATCGAGTAGCCGCGGTACCTCAAAATCCCTTTCTCCCCATCCAAAAAAGTGATGGCGCTCTCGCAAGAACCGGTATTCTTGTAACCGGGATCGATCGTTATCATCCCCCCGGTAACGGAGCGCAAAGTCTTGATATCTATGGCATGTTCATCTTCGGAGCCTTTTATTACTGGAAATTCGTATTTCTGGCCGTTGTACTCTAATATGGCTTTATCTGACATTTGTAGTTTTTACTTGAATTTAAGTGATCCGTAAAATTAATAAAAAAGGGGCATCTTAACAATTATGCATAGGGCTTTCACCCAATATTAACTACACTTTTTTGAGTGCAATGTAGCTATTACAACAGGTAGAGTTTTTCGTAGTACTCATCCAAGGACTTTTCCCAGGTAAATCGCATTTTCTTGGCGTTGGCCCTTATCCTATTCCACTTGGGCCGGTCGTGTTCCCACACGTTCAACGCCTCGTCGAACTTGGCTACCATATCGGCCAGCTTGGCGCTAAAGGTCTTGCCGTCGAACGCAAAACCGGTTTTCATATGTTCAACGGTATCCTTAAGCCCTCCGGTATGGTGTACCAAACAGGGGTTGCCGTTTCGCATGGCCAGCATTTGACTTATTCCGCAGGGCTCGAAAAGACTGGGCATAAAATAAAGGTCGGTTTCCAAGTACATCGAATCGATAAGGTCTTCCGATTGTCCGTTGGTAAAGATGAAGTTTTTGTGTTTGTAGCTCATATCGCGAAACAGTTGTTCGTAATCGGGATCGCCCGTACCCAAGAGCATAAAAATACCATCGACCTGTTGCAGTCTTTGCAGTATTTTTTCGAACGACTCGGGCGAGCGCATAAAAAAATAGAACTTTTGTTCGGTCAACCGGGCCACACTCGAAACGATAAATTTGGGCTTATTGGAAACATACTCCATGATCTTTTCGCCCGTATGGGCCAAAAAATCGGCCTTGTATTTTTTCGACTCGTCTTGTAGCCACCTGAACAGGGCCTTTACCGTATTTCTGTACAACAGTCCCTTTTCGGCCTGCCGGATATTTTGGTAGTTCGATGCGTTCAGGATACCGTACAACCGACCTTCGTTATTGGCCTTTTGCAGATCCCCCTCCAAGCTTTCCCCTCCGACGAACTCGGGCCGGGCACTGGGCAGGAGAACATCTTCCTTATACGCCTTGGACACCGTATGCACGGCATCGGCCAAGCGTATGCCCACGGCCATCAGGTTGATGCAATCGTGATACCTGGGATCTTTCAGGGCGCCGTGGTCCAATTCGACCTCGGGAAACCAATTGTTGACCGAGGCATAATTGTCATAAAAAGGACGTATACCCTGTATCGCCAAGTTGTGGATACTGTATACATAGCGCATTTTTTTCAACACCTTATAGTCTGGATGGTAGTGTTTGAGAAACAATAGGGCACTTGAATGCCAATCGTGCATATGAACGACGTCCAATTCGCCGAAAGCCCCCATTTTGATCGCTTCGGCCACCGCCGTATTGAAAACGATAAACTTTATAAAGTCGTTAAAAAAGGGCTCTGTGGGGTCGTCGTGATAAATATGGGCTATACCTCCTTCCGTAATTTCCGGATGATGGATCACGTAGTGGATGATGTTTTCAAATTCCTTTTTTGGGGCCACCACATAAAGCTCGGCCGAATAATCGATGCCCCGTAGTCTAAAATTCAGTTTTGTACGAAACGTTCCATTGTGGTGCAATCGGGAATAGGCCGGTACCACCACATGTACCTTATCGCCGCGCCTGGCGATTTCGCGGGGAACATCCCGAACCACGTCACCCATTCCACCCGCCTTGCAATTGGCTATGGCGTCGTTTTCTGCAGCTACAAAAAGAAAATTGTTCATCGGGCGTCCAAGTTAACGGTTATGGGAAAAAGGTAAGTAAACTTTGTGAAGAGACCAAAAAAAAGCCCTTCTCACCAGCAATTTTTGGAGAGAAGGGGCTTTCTTTTGTCTATATAGCAAAAACCTACTTGATCTTGAAGGCTTTCTCTTGGGGATAATAGGCCGTATCGCCCAATTCTTCCTCTATTCGAAGTAGTTGATTGTATTTGGCCATCCTATCGGATCGGGAGGCCGAACCGGTCTTGATCTGACCTGTATTCAGGGCTACCGCCAAATCGGCAATGGTGTTGTCCTCGGTTTCACCGGAGCGGTGGCTCATGACAGAGGTATACCCTGCGTTCTTGGCCATGTTAACCGCGGCTATGGTTTCGGTAAGGGTTCCGATTTGGTTGACCTTTATCAAAATTGAATTGGCGATTCCGTTTTCGATTCCCCTTGAAAGGCGCTCTACGTTGGTTACGAAAAGATCGTCACCTACAAGTTGTACCTTATCACCAACCTTGTCGGTCAAGGCCTTCCATCCGTCCCAGTCGTTCTCGTCCATACCGTCCTCTATGGAGATAATGGGGTATTTCGAACAAAGTTCGGCAAGGTACTCGGCCTGTTCTTCCGAGGTTCTCACCACTCCCTTGCTGCCTTCGAACTTGGTATAATCGTACTTGCCATCGACATAGAATTCGGCCGAGGCACAGTCCAATGCGATCATCACCTCGTCACCCAATTTATATCCCGCCTTGTCAACGGCTTTGGCTATCGTATCCAAGGCATCTTCGGTGCCACCGGCAAGATTCGGCGCAAAACCACCTTCATCGCCCACTGCGGTGCTGAGGTCTCGATCGTGCAAGACCTTCTTGAGGTTGTGGAAGATTTCGGTACCCATTTGCATGGCATGGCTAAAACTATTGGCCTTCACCGGCATGATCATAAATTCTTGGAAGGCGATAGGCGCATCGGAATGGGACCCCCCGTTGATGATATTCATCATGGGCACGGGAAGGGTATTGGCACTAACCCCGCCCACATAACGGTACAAGGGCATACCCAATTCGTTCGCCGCCGCCTTGGCAACGGCCAATGAAACGCCCAAAATGGCGTTTGCCCCAAGTTTGGATTTATTCGGGGTGCCGTCGAGATCGATCATTACCTGATCGATAAGGTTTTGTTCGAATACCGACATGCCCAAAATCTCTTCGGCTATCAAGGTATTGACATTCTCAACGGCCTTGCTGACGCCTTTGCCCATAAAGGCAGCGCCGCCATCACGCAACTCCACAGCCTCATGTTCCCCTGTTGATGCCCCAGAAGGCACGGCCGCCCGGCCCATTACACCATTTTCAGTTACCACATCCACTTCTACGGTAGGATTGCCCCTGGAATCTAAAATCTGTCGTGCGTGTACACTTAGTATAATACTCATAAATATGTTTTTAGTTGCAAAAAAGTATTGTTTTTCAAGGTTCACAAATATACAAAACCCTAGGAGCACAATACATGGCCGGCGATGTATATTTGATCGATAATAACGATTGTTTAACCTAAACGGCCTGCGCCGTTCCCTTTTTGATCAAGTCGAAAAATTGATCGAAGAGATAGTCGGCATCATGGGGTCCAGGACTAGCTTCGGGATGGTACTGGACCGAAAACACATCCTTGCCCTTCATCCGCATACCTGCGACCGTATCGTCGTTCAGGTGTACATGGGTTATTTCGATATCGGTGTTGGCTTCGGTTTCTTCCCTATTGATGGCGAAACCGTGGTTTTGGGAGGTTATTTCCCCCTTGCCGGTCACCAAGTTGAGTACGGGATGGTTGATTCCCCGATGCCCATTGTGCATCTTATAGGTAGAAATACCATTGGCCAAGGCAATGACCTGATGCCCCAGGCAAATACCAAAAACGGGCTTGGCGCTTTCGATCATCCTTTTGGCGGCCTCAATTGCCTCGACAAGCGGCTCGGGATCCCCAGGGCCATTGGATATAAAATAGGCATCCGGTTCCCATGCGCTCATTTCGTCAAAGGAGGTATTGTAAGGAAAGACCTTGACATACGCGCCCCTTTTGACCAAGTTTCTCAATATGTTCTTCTTAATCCCGATGTCGAGGGCAGCAATTTTATAGGGAGCGGTTTCGTCCCCTACGAAATACGCCTCCTTGGTCGACACTTTGGACGATAGCTCAAGCCCTTCCATACTGGGAACCTCGGCCAAACGCCTTTTCAAATCCTCTATATTATTTACATCGGTGGAAATAACGGCATTCATCGCACCATTATCGCGAATGTAACTTACCAAGGCCCGTGTATCTACGTCGGAGATGGCAAAGAGATTGTTCTCGTCCAAAAACGCCTGCAGGCTTTTGTCGGCGGCGTCCCTTGAATATTCATAACTGAAATTTCTGCAGATCAGTCCGGATATCTTGACCGAATCGGACTCAACCTCGTCTACGTTGGTACCATAATTACCGATATGGGCATTGGTGGTCACCATCAACTGTCCGTAATACGATGGGTCGGTAAAAATTTCTTGGTAACCGGTCATCCCTGTATTAAAACAGACCTCACCAAAAGCGGTTCCTTCTTTATCCCCTACGGCCTTACCATAGAAAATAGTACCATCTGCCAATAATATCAGGGCCTTTTTTTTAGATCGATACTTCATTTGTCTTGCTCTTTCTTAATTTTTCAAAATTAAACATAAAAAAAGGATAAACTATTAAGTTTATCCTTTTCAAGTTTTTAGGAGTTATGAACATCTTATTCCTCTGAATCGTCCGTTACATTTTCAACATCGGTCTGGGCCTCCGCTTTTTCGGTCGGGGCTACTGCAGGCACCTCTGTTTTCTCCTCTTCTTTTTTGCCGCCTCCCCTTCTGCTTCGTCGGGTCGTTTTCTTTTTAGGCTTACCGGCATTGTAAAGTTCGTTAAAATCAACCAACTCTATCATTGCCATATCGGCGTTATCACCCAATCGGTTGCCCAATTTGATAATTCGGGTGTACCCTCCTGGACGGTCACCTACCTTTTCGGCCACGGCACCGAACAGTTCGGTTACCGCATATTTATCGCGGAGGTTCTTGAATACGATACGACGATTGTGCGTACCTTTTTCGGCCGTGATGTTGTTTTCCGCCTTTGCCTTTGTAATCAAAGGCTCTACAAACTGCTTAAGCGCCTTGGCCTTTGCAACCGTAGTATTGATTCTCTTGTGCTCGATCAAGGAGCAGGCCATATTGGCCAACATCGCCTTTCTATGCGCCGTTTTTCTCCCTAAATGATTGACCTTTTTACCGTGTCTCATCTTTTCGTTCTATTGTATTTCTCCAACTGAGGGTGTATCCCTAACCTGTAAGAAATAGCGGTTAATCTTTATCTAATTTGTATTTTGAAAGGTCCATTCCAAAGCTAAGACCTTTGTTGATGACCAACTCTTCGAGTTCGGTCAGTGATTTTTTACCGAAGTTCCTGAACTTCATCAAGTCGTTCTTATTGAAGGAAACCAAGTCGCCCAAGGTATCGACCTCGGCCGCTTTCAAACAGTTCAGGGCACGGACCGAAAGATCCATATCTACCAATTTGGTCTTCAAGAGCTGACGCATGTGCAAAGACTCTTCGTCGTAAGTTTCCGTTTGGGCGATTTCATCGGCCTCTAGCGTAATACGCTCATCGGAGAACAACATAAAGTGGTGGATCAACACCTTGGCCCCCTCTGTCAAGGCATCCTTAGGATGGATAGACCCGTCGGTAACGATCTCGAACACCAATTTTTCGTAATCGGTCTTTTGCTCTACACGAAAGTTCTCGATGCTGTATTTTACGTTCTTTATCGGTGTAAAGATCGAGTCGATGGCTATGCTTCCCAATGCCGCGTTCGATTTTTTATTCTCCTCGGCAGGAACGTAACCACGACCTTTATCGATAACGATCTCCATATTGATGCTTACCTTGGGATCCATATTGCAGATAACCAAATCGGGATTCAAGACCTGGTAACCTGAAATGAACTTTTGGAAATCACCGGCGGTCAATTGCTCCTTGCCGCTAACGGAGATAGAGACCACTTCGGCCTCTGAATCTTCGATCTGCTTTTTAAAGCGTACCTGCTTCAGGTTCAATATGATTTCGGTAACATCTTCAACCACACCCGAAATAACAGAGAACTCGTGCTCTACCCCGTCAATTCTGACGGAGGTAATCGCATGACCTTCCAAAGAAGAAAGCAATACTCTTCTTAATGCGTTCCCAACAGTTAATCCATAACCGGGTTCCAAAGGACGGAATTCGAACTTTCCTTCGAAATCCGAAGAATCGATCATTATTACTTTATCGGGTTTCTGAAAATTAAATAATGCCATATGAATTAGTGTTCTATGTTATTTAGAGTAAAGCTCAACAATTAATTGTTCTTTGATATTCTCTGGAATCTGCAGTCTTTCGGGTACGGAAACAAAAGTTCCTTCCTTCTTTTCAGCGTTCCAGGTAATCCACTCATAAACATTACTATTGGCATCAAGAGAATCCTTTATCACCTGAAGTGATTTTGATTTCTCACGAACACCTACAACATCTCCTGCCTTTAAGGTGTATGAAGGAATATTGACCAACTCGCCATTTACGGTAATGTGCCTGTGCGAAACCAATTGCCTTGCTCCTCTTCGCGAAGGGGCGATACCCATACGGTACACCACATTGTCTAAACGACACTCGCACAATTGAAGCAATATTTCACCGGTTACGCCTTCCTTTCTCTTGGCATTGGCGAATATGTTTCTAAACTGCTTTTCTAAAATACCGTAGGTATATTTCGCTTTTTGCTTTTCCATCAACTGCACGGCGTACTCCGATTTTTTTCCTCGTCGCCTGTTGTTACCGTGTTGTCCCGGAGGGTAATTCTTTTTCTCGAAAGACTTGTCGTCTCCGAAGATAGCTTCGCCGAACTTACGGGCGATCTTACTTTTAGGTCCTGTGTATCTTGCCATTTTCTAATGATTTGGAAATGTGATTATGAATTAAGGCTTATCCTTCGATAATCGTTAACTACATTTCCCGTGAAATTTATAGTGAATAAAATTATACTCTTCTTCGTTTCGGAGGCCTACAACCGTTGTGCGGCATTGGCGTAACATCGATGATCTCGGTTACCTCGATACCCGAGTTGTGCACGGCCCTTATGGCAGATTCCCTACCGTTACCAGGTCCTTTTACATAGACCTTCACTTTTCTAAGACCGGCCTCGTGTGCAGTTTTAGCACACTCCTCGGCAGCTACTTGAGCTGCATAGGGAGTGTTCTTTTTAGAACCCCTAAAACCCATCTTCCCTGCCGAAGACCAAGAAATAACGTCTCCTTTCTTATTGGTAAGGGAAATAATGATATTGTTGAAAGATGCAGTAACGTGGGCCTCACCCACCGAGTCAACGATAACTTTACGTTTCTTTGCCGCTTTTGCACCTGCCTTTGAAGTTGACTTTGCCATAATAACCTACTATTATTTAGTTGCCTTTTTCTTGTTGGCGACCGTTTTTCTTTTTCCTTTTCTAGTCCTAGAATTGTTTTTCGTACGCTGCCCGCGCAGTGGAAGACCGGATCTATGACGAATGCCACGGTAACAGCCAATATCCATCAAACGTTTAATGTTCAATTGGGTTTCCGAACGCAATTCACCCTCAATGGTATAAGCGGAAACAGCTTCCCTTATACGGCCGATTTCATCATCGTTCCAATCAGATACCTTAGTGTCTTCGCTAACATTGGCCTTCTCCAAAATCTCTTTGGCCCTACTTCTCCCGATACCGAAAATGTAGGTCAAGGCAATAACACCTCTTTTTTGTTTTGGTATGTCTATACCTGCAATTCTTGCCATAATTATCCTTGTCTTTGTTTAAATCTAGGATTCTTTTTGTTGATTACGTACAACCTGCCCTTTCTGCGCACTATCTTGCAGTCGGCACTTCTTTTCTTAACTGATGCTCTAACTTTCATCTCGCGATCTTTCTCTTCTATTAATATCTATAGGTGATTCTAGCTTTGGACAGGTCATAGGGACTCATTTCCAGTTTGACCTTGTCTCCAGGAAGCAATTTGATATAATGCATACGCATCTTACCGGAAATATGTGCCGTAACTACGTGCCCATTTTCAAGTTCTACGCGAAACATTGCGTTCGACAATGCCTCGATTATAGATCCATCTTGTTCTATTGCTGCTTGTTTAGCCATACTTATGCTACTTTTCTATTTTTACCGGTCTTCATCAAACCGTCGTAATGTCTGTTCAACAAATAGGCGTTTACCTGTTGAACGGTGTCTATGGCCACCCCTACCATGATCAATAGCGAGGTACCGCCGTAAAACAGGGCCCAGTTGGCCTGAATATCCAAAAGTTTGACCACAATGGCCGGCAATACCGCCAAGACGGCCAAAAATACCGAACCCGGCAAAGTTATCAAAGACATTATCTTATCCAAAAAATCACCGGTTTCTTTTCCAGGACGGATACCTGGTATAAAGCCCCCGCTACGCTTCAAATCGTCCGCCATCTTATTGGTAGGCACCGTAATGGCCGTATAGAAATACGTAAATATGATAATCAATATGGCGAACAACAAGTTGTAGGCCCATCCGAAGATGTCTTGAAACTGGACTTCCATCCATTGTCCCGCAGCCGTATTGTTAAAGGTCTTACCGATCAAACTGGGCGCAAACATAATCGCTTGGGCAAAGATGATGGGCATAACCCCCGAGGCGTTCAACTTTAGGGGAATGTACTGACGGGAACCCATAATGTTTTTCTCGTAGCCGCCCGAAGCCGTCCTTCTCGCATACTGGACCGGTATCTGACGTGTAGCCATTACCAATAGTACACTGGCCAAGATAACCAGGAACCAAAGGATAACCTCGATCAACATGAACATCAAGCCCCCGGTGTTGTTGGTTGTGCGCGAATAAAATTCCTGCACAAAGGATTGGGGCATGGTCGCAATGATCCCGATCATGATCAAAAGGGAAATACCGTTACCGATTCCCTTATCGGTAATCTTTTCCCCCAACCACATTGCAAATACACATCCGGTAACCAGGATCAATACAGCGGGAATCATAAAATCAAGACCTTTGCCCAACAAAAAGGCACTGTCTTGTACCCCGAAGGCCTCAAGCCCGTACAAATAAGCCGGAGCCTGTACCACACAAATACCGATGGTCAACCAACGCGTAATCTGGTTCTTGGTCTTTCTACCGCTTTCGCCTTCCTTATCGAGTTTCTGCAGATAGGGAATGGCTATACTCATCAATTGCACCACAATGGAGGCAGAGATATAAGGCATAATACCCAATGCGAATATCGACGCGTTGGCAAATGCACCTCCGGTAAAGGCGTTCAACAAACCAAAGATACCTTGGTCGGTACCTGAGGCCAATGCCGCCAACTGTGTCGAATCGATACCCGGAAGAACGATTTGGCAACCGAAACGGTAAACCAGCAGCAACCCGAGGGTCAGCACAATACGGTTCCTCAGTTCCTCAATCTTCCAAATGTTGGATATGGTCTCGAAAAATTTCTTCATAGTCGGGTATGCTTATAAATTTATTGCCTCTCCACCAGCAGCTTCGATCGCCGCTTTGGCACTCGCCGTAAATTTATGCACGGAAACTTTAAGGGAAGCCTTAAGTTCCCCACCGCCCAATATTTTTATTAAATCCTTTCTTTTGGCCAAGCCGTTTTCAACAAGCGTATCGACGGTTACAGTATCCTTAACGACTTTTTTATCGACAAGTTCCTGCAACTTATCCAGGTTTATACCCTTGTATTCTACCCGGTTGATGTTTGTAAAACCGAACTTGGGCACTCGACGTTGAAGTGGCATCTGACCCCCTTCAAAACCGATTTTCTTGGAATATCCGGATCGAGACTTAGCACCTTTATGGCCACGTGTCGCCGTTCCGCCTTTACCGGAACCTTGACCTCTACCAACTCTTTTTCCTGCCCTGTTTACTGAACCCGCTGCCGGCTTAAGATTGCTTAAATTCATCACTATCGTATATATTAAGCTTCCTGAGTGGAAACCAAATGTTTAACTTTATCTATCATACCAAGTATGTTCGGGGTCGCGTCATGTTCGACCACCTGACCGATTTTTTTCAGACCCAAAGCCTTTAAGGTGCGCTTTTGGTTCTGTGGTCTCTTGATACTGCTCTTCAGCTGCTTTACCTGTATTTTCTTAGCCATAATAATTTTCGCTTATCCTTTAAATACCTTCTCTAAAGAAACTCCTCTTTGTTTTGCTATCGTACCGGCATCCCTAAGCTGCAAAAGCGCATCGAAAGTAGCCTTTACCACGTTGTGCGGGTTGGAAGACCCCTGTGATTTGGAAAGTACGTCCTGCACACCTACCGATTCCAATACCGCGCGGACAGCACCACCGGCGATTACCCCGGTACCGTGTGAGGCTGGCTGAATATATACCCTTGCACCACCGTATTTACCTTTCTGCTCGTGGGGCACGGTACCTTTGTTCAAAGGTATGCGAATCAGGTTTTTCTTGGCATCTTCAATTGCCTTGGCTATTGCCGTTGCAACTTCCTTTGATTTACCCAAACCGCTTCCGACAACACCGTTCTCGTCTCCAACAACAACTATGGCCGAAAAGCCGAAGGCCCTACCACCTTTGGTCACTTTGGTAACTCGCTGTATACCTACCAATCTATCCTTTAAATCTAAACCGCCAGGTTTAACAGTCTCTACGTTCTTGTATTTCTGGTACATAGTATTATTTAAAAATTAAGTCCTCCTTCACGAGCCCCTTCGGCCAATGCTTTAACCCTACCGTGATACAGGTTACCACCGCGATCGAAGGCCACCTTATCAATACCGGCTTCCTTACATTTCTCGGCAACCGCCTTTCCAACGATAGCAGCCACTTCTTTCTTCGTGCCCTTTACTTGGGCAAAGTCTTTGTCCCTCGACGAAACGGATACAAGGGTTTTCCCTTCCGTATCGTCTATAACCTGTGCATAAATTGCACTGTTGCTTCTAAACACAGACAATCTCGGTCTCTCGGGAGTACCTGAGGAAACCTTTCTAATCCTTCTGCGTATTCTCTGTTTTCTTTCGCTCTTTGATAATGCCATGATATACTATTAAGCTGATTTACCTGCTTTTCTTCGCAATTGTTCCCCTACAAACTTGACACCTTTTCCTTTGTAAGGCTCAGGCTTACGGAAAGAACGTATTTTGGCAGCGATCTGGCCGACCAATTGCTTGTCGTGGGATGTCAATTTTACAATAGGGTTCTTACCTTTTTCGGAAGAAGTCTCCACTTTGACCTCGGGAGCCAATTCAAAGACAATATTGTGTGAAAACCCTAAGGCCAGATCCAATTTTTGGCCCTGGTTGCTGGCACGGTAACCTACCCCTACCAACTCTAGCTCCTTGGTCCAACCCTTGGAAACTCCCTCGATCATGTTTTCGATCAAGGAACGGTACAGACCATGTTTGGCCTTGTGTTCCTTGGAATCGGAGGGTCGTGTTACAAAAACCTCGTTTCCTTCAACCTTTACCTCGACAGCCGAATACTCCTGGGTCAACTCTCCAAGCTTGCCTTTTACAACAATCTCGTTATCCTTTATATCTACGGTCACTCCCTCGGGAATCGCTACCGGATTATTACCTATTCTTGACATTTCTTAAAACTTTATTCCTGATTAATATACGTAGCAAAGCACTTCACCACCTACATTCTCGTTCTTGGCCTGCTTGCTGGTCATTACCCCGTGGGATGTGGATACGATCGCTATTCCAAGTCCGTTCAACACCCTTGGCAAGTTCTCGACACCGGCATACTTACGCAAACCGGGCTTACTCACCCTTTGGATCTTTTTGATGACAGGCTCCTTGGTGGCCTTATCGTATTTCAAGGCGATTTTTATCGTTCCTTGAGTCTTGTCCTCTACAAACTTGTAGCTCAAAATATAGCCCTGATCGAACAATATTTTGGTTATTTCCTTCTTTACTTTGGAGGCAGGTATCTCTACCACCCTGTGACCAGCCCTGCTGGCGTTTCTAACCCTAGTTAGATAATCTGCAATAGTATCTGTGACCATCTTTATATAATTCGGTAACGGTTTTCGTTGTTTGAACGAACCTGGAACCAGTTAAACTTATTATTACCAGCTTGCTTTTTTAACCCCTGGGATCAAGCCTTTGTTTGCCATTTCCCTGAACATTACCCTAGAAATACCAAAAGTTCTCATATAACCCTTTGGCCTACCGGTCAATTTACAGCGGTTGTGCATACGCACCGGAGAGGCGTTACGCGGCAATTTCTGCAAAGCCTCGTAATCACCGGCCTCTTTCAAAGCCTTTCTCTTTGCGGCATATTTCTCTACTGTCTTCGCCCTTTTTCGCTCACGGGCCTTCATTGATTCTTTAGCCATTCTAGTTCTTTTTAAATGGTAATCCTAATTCAGTTAATAGCGACTTTGCCTCCTTATCGGTCTGGGCCGTTGTCACAAAGGTAATATCCATACCATTGATCCTGTTGATCTTATCGATATTGATTTCAGGAAAAATAATCTGCTCGGTAATGCCCAAGCTATAGTTTCCCCGTCCGTCGAAGCCGGTGGCGCGGATTCCCTGAAAATCACGTACACGTGGCAATGCCGATGTAATCAAGCGATCCAAGAATTCGTACATGCGCTCGCCCCTTAACGTAACTTTGGCGCCGATAGGCATGCCCTTACGCAGTTTAAAGGCGGCAACGTCTTTTTTGGAGACCGTTGGCACGGCCCTTTGGCCTGTGATGCTGGTGAGCTCCTCGACCGCGTGGTCGATCAGTTTCTTATCGGCAACAGCGGCACCGACACCCCTGCTGACCACAATTTTCTGAAGCTTAGGAACCTCCATGACGTTCTTATAACCGAACTCGTCTTGAAGAGCTTTGATAACCCGCTCTTTATATTCTTTCTTTAACCTTGAAACGTAAGCCATAACTATATTACTTCATTGGATTTCTTGGAAAACCTTACTTTCTTTCCGTCCCTAACTTCATAACCGACCCTGGTCGCCTCGCCCGATTTTGGGTCGATGAGCGAAAGGTTCGAAATATGGATAGGAGCTTCTTTCTTAACAATACCACCTTGAGGGTTTTGCGCACTGGGCTTCTCATGCTTGGAAACCATATTGGCCCCCTCAACGATCGCCTTGTTCTTTTCGCGGTCTACGGACACAACCTTGCCTTCGGTACCTTTATGGTCTCCGGCAATAATTCGAACCGTATCTCCTGTTTTTATTTTCAACTTTTTCATGCTCTACTATATTAAAGTACCTCAGGGGCCAATGAAACAATTTTCATAAACTGCTTGTCGCGAAGTTCGCGGGCAACGGGACCGAAAACACGGGTACCCCTCATTTCACCGGTTGGATTCAACAACACGCACGCATTATCATCAAAACGTATGTATGAGCCGTCAGGTCTTCTAACTTCTTTTTTGGTGCGTACCACTACGGCCGTAGAAACAGCTCCCTTTTTTATACCACCATTCGGCGTAGCCTCTTTAACGGTAACGACGATCTTATCGCCAATAGATGCATATCTACGTTTGGTACCACCCAAAACCCGGATGGTCAAAACCTCTTTTGCACCAGTATTATCAGCTACCTTTAACCTTGATTCTTGCTGTAACATAATTATTTAGCTCTTTCTAAGATTTCTACTAATCTCCAACACTTGGTCTTACTCAAAGGACGGGTCTCCATTATTTTTACGGTATCTCCCTCATTACAATCGTTCTTCTCGTCATGAGCGACATATTTCTTCGTTTTCAAAACGAACTTACCGTACATAGGGTGCTTTACTCGTTTCACCTCGGCAACTACAATGGACTTCTCCATTTTGTTACTGGTTACAACCCCTACTCTTTCTTTTCTTAAGTTTCTTTTTTCTTCCATAAAGCAGAACCAATTATTGGTTTTCCCTATTAGTTAATTCCGTTGCCAATCTAGCCACCGTCCTTCTTACAGTCCTTATCTGAAGAGGATTTTCCAACGGTGTAACAAAATGAGCCATTTTAAGGTCCGCATGTTGCTTTTTGTACTCGGCAAGCTTTGCCTTAAGCTCTTCGACGGACAATTCTTTTATTTCTTTATTCTTCATGATACACCTTAAATAGTTTCTTCAACATAGTCACGGGCGACGATAAACTTGGTACGCACGGGTAATTTCTGAGCTGCCAGGCGCAAGGCCTCTTTTGCCACATCCATAGGAACCCCGGCCACTTCAAAAAGCACCCTGCCCGGTTTGACGGCGGCAACGAAATACTCGGGAGCACCCTTACCTTTACCCATACGAACCTCGAGAGGCTTCTTGGTGATGGGCTTGTCCGGAAAGATCTTGATCCAAAGTTGCCCTTGTCTTTTCATATAACGGGTAGCCGCGATACGGGCCGCCTCGATCTGACGTGATGTTATAAATTTAGAATCCAAAGTCTTGATTCCGAACATACCGTTCGACAATTGAAAACCTCTGCCCGCATTACCTTTCATGCGGCCTTTCTGCATCTTACGAAACTTGGTTCTTTTTGGCTGTAACATTGCTTACTCTTTTAAAATTACTTTCTGCGACGTGGCTTTCTTGTGCTGTCGCGTTTATCTCCTCCTTTGCCCGACTGTCCCTTGGTCATACCGACCAATGGGGAAAGATCGCGCTTACCGTATACCTCGCCCTTCATGATCCAGACCTTGATCCCTAATTTACCATAGGTGGTCTGCGCCTCTTGCAAGGCATAATCAATGTCGGCACGAAACGTAGATAGAGGAATCCTTCCATCTTTATACGACTCGGAACGCGCCATTTCAGCCCCGTTCAATCGTCCGGAAATCTGAACCTTGATTCCTTCGGCATTCATTCTCATAGCGGCAGCGATCGCCATCTTGATAGCCCTTCTAAA
Organism: Pseudozobellia thermophila; assembly: GCF_900141855.1. Taxonomy (GTDB): domain Bacteria; phylum Bacteroidota; class Bacteroidia; order Flavobacteriales; family Flavobacteriaceae; genus Pseudozobellia; species Pseudozobellia thermophila. The sequence goes on along the minus strand of NZ_FQYU01000008.1, from coordinate 95,806 downwards.
AGAAATACGGCTTTCGATCTGACGGGCGATGCTGGCAGCCACCAAATTGGCGTCGAGCTCCGGCCTCTTGATTTCGTAGATGTTGATCTGAACCTCTTTGTTCGTAATCTTCTTAAGCTCTTCTTTCAGCTTATCCACTTCCTGCCCACCTTTACCGATGATGATACCCGGCCTGGCCGTAGTAACGGTAATGGTTATCAATTTAAGCGTACGCTCGATAATTACCCTCGAAACACTGGCCTTGGCCAAACGGGCATGAATGTACTTGCGTATCTTATTGTCTTCAGCTAGCTTATCACCATAATCGTTTCCACCGTACCAGTTAGACTCCCAACCTCTGATGATTCCTAGACGATTTCCTATCGGATTTGTTTTTTGTCCCATTCTAGCTTTCTGTATTATTGTTAGATCCCAAAACCAAGGTTACATGGTTCGAGCGCTTTCTGATTCTATGAGCCCTTCCTTGTGGAGCCGGACGCAATCTTTTCAACATGGTTCCCCCGTCAACGCGGATTTCCCTGACAAAAAGACCTGCTTCCTCAACACTTGCATCTTCGTTCTTTGCCTGCCAGTTGGCCAAGGCCGAAAGCAATAGTTTTTCCAACTTGCGGGAAGCCTCCTTAGGATTGAACCTCAGGATGGCCAAAGCCTTCTCAACTTCCACTCCCCTAATCAAATCAGCTACCAATCTCATTTTTCTGGGCGAGGTTGGACAGTTGTTCAACTTGGCAAACGCCAATTGCTTTTTCTCAGCCTTAATTCTTTCGGCCATTTGTTTTTTTCGAACTCCCATAGCTTACTTCTTTCCTTTATTCTTAGCTCCCGCATGACCCCTAAAAGATCGTGTCGGAGAAAATTCGCCTAATTTATGCCCTACCATGTTCTCGGTTATAAAAACGGGAACAAACTGCCTCCCGTTATGAACCGCAATGGTAAGCCCCACAAAATCGGGTGTAATCATCGATGCTCTTGACCACGTTTTGATCACACTCTTCTTTCCGGAAGATACATTTTGCTGGATTTTCTTCTCCAAGCTATAGTGAACGTAAGGTCCTTTTTTTAATGAACGTGCCATTTTTCTCTACTTTTTATTTCTTTCTACGTTCTAAAATATATCTGTTTGTCTTTTTGGTCTTGACACGGGTCCTATACCCTTTGGCAGGTATACCGTTCCTAGACCTTGGGTGTCCTCCGGAAGCCCTTCCTTCACCACCACCCATTGGGTGATCGACAGGGTTCATGGCAACCGGCCTTGTCCTTGGCCTTCTACCCAACCATCGACTTCTACCGGCCTTACCTGAAACCAACAACTGGTGATCCGAGTTGGATACGGCACCAACGGTGGCCATACAGGAAGACAATATCAATCGTGTCTCACCGGAAGGCATCTTGACCGTTACGAATTTGCCATCCTTCGCCATCAATTGGGCAAAGGTACCGGCACTTCTAGCCATAACAGCTCCCTGACCCGGTCTCAACTCTATACAAGAGATAATCGTACCCAAGGGAATGGCACTCAACGGAAGCGCGTTTCCGATCTCAGGGGCGACCGAAGCGCCAGCGGCAACTTCTTGGCCCACCTGCAAACCGTTTTGCGCAATAATGTATCTTTTCTCGCCATCGGCATATTCGACCAATGCGATAAAGGCCGTTCTGTTGGGATCGTACTGTATCGATTTTACCGTTGCGACAACATCTTGTTTGTCCCTCTTAAAATCGATGATACGATACCTCCTCTTGTGACCCCCGCCCCTATGGCGCATGGTCATCTTTCCTTGACTGTTTCTACCTCCGGACTTTTTTAACGGAGCAAGCAAGCTTTTCTCCGGCTTATCAGCAGTAATCGCGTCAAATCCGTTTACTACTCTAAAACGCTGCCCTGGAGTGATAGGTTTTAATTTTCTAACTGACATTTTGTGCCTTTATAGATTACTGTAAAAATCGATGATGTCACCTTCAACGACATCGACAATCGCTTTCTTGACCGAATTGGTCTTGCCATGCTGTATACCGGTCTTGGTATACCGCGTTTTTCTAGTAGGCCCATAGTTCATGGTCCTAACCTTCTTGACCGCAACACCGTAAGTAGCCTCAACGGCATCCTTGATCTGTATCTTGTTGGCCTTGGGATCCACTATGAACCCATACCGGTTGTACAACTCGCTTTCAGCGGTCATTTTTTCGGTTATAATAGGTTTTATCAACACGCTCATGGCTTAATTTTTATTTAGATTCGACTCCAATCCTTCCAAAGCACTTTCGACCAAGACAATATTATTGGCGTTCATAATCTTGTAAGTACTTATTTCTGAGGAGGTTACAACTTCGGAGCCCTTCAAATTTCGCGAAGACAAATATACGCTATTATTTGAATCGCCCAAGACAATCAGGGACTTTTTATTCTCAATGCCCAAGGACTTCAAAATATCCTTAAATTCCTTGGTCTTAGGAGTTTCGAAACTGAAGTCCTCCACAACGATAATGGCGTTTTCCCTCGACTTGATGCTCAATGCCGATTTCCTTGCCAAACGCTTAACGTTCTTGTTCAACTTTTGTGAGTAATCCTTGGGCCTCGGGCCAAAGATCCTACCCCCGCCCCTGAACACGGGCGACTTGATACTTCCCGCACGGGCGGTACCGGTACCTTTTTGTTTTTTGATCTTGCGTGTACTTCCCGCAATCTCGGCACGTTCCTTGGCCTTGTGCGTACCTTGACGCTGGTGCGCCAAATACTGCTTAACGTCCAAATACACTGCGTGCTCGTTGGGCTCTATTGCGAAAACGGCATCAGAAAGGTCTGCCTTTCTACCCGTTTCTTTTCCTTTGATATCTAAAACTGCTACCTTCATTACTTCTCGATAGTTACGTAAGCGTTCTTATGACCTGGAACAGCACCTTTTACGACCAAAAGATTCTTTTCCGGAACAACCTTCAACACCCTAAGGTTTTGAATGGTAACTCGTTCACCACCCATTCTACCGGCCATTTTCATTCCTTTAAATACTCTAGCAGGATAAGAGGCCGCCCCAATGGAACCTGGAGCCCTTAGCCTATTGTGCTGACCGTGGGTAGCCTGGCCAACACCACCAAAACCGTGACGTTTTACAACACCCTGAAAGCCTTTACCTTTGGATGTACCGACCACGTCGACAAATTCACCTTCCACAAAGAGGTCAACACCAACGGTATCCCCTAATTTGTACTCCCCTTCAAAACCTTTAAATTCGACGACCTTCTTTTTAGGAGATGTGCCCGCTTTCTTAAAATGACCGATCTCGGCCTTGTTAGCACGCTTCTCTGCCTTGTCATCGAAACCAAGTTGCAGACCGTTATAGCCATCAACTTCCTCGGTTCTGACTTGGGTAACCACACATGGCCCCGCCTCGATAACGGTACACGGAATGTTCTTTCCGTTCTCGTCAAAGATGCTGGTCATGCCAATTTTTCTTCCTATTAACCCAGACATAATTGATTTTAAATTATAGACGTTGGATTTCGATTGAAACCCATTGTCCGTTCATATTAACCTTATTGTTTATTTGACAAAAAAATAGGGTCAAAAATTATTCGACCCCGAATTAATTTTTTTCTCCGTTTTTCCCTCGCCCGAAGCTTAGGACATGTCCGCCACCCTTTAAGGGCGGCCCAAATCATTTAAACCTTTATCTCGACCTCGACCCCACTGGGAAGCTCAAGCTTCATTAGCGCATCGATGGTCTTCGACGAAGAGCTGTAAATATCCAATAGTCGCTTATACGAGCTCAATTGAAACTGCTCCCTCGATTTTTTATTTACGTGCGGCGAACGCAATACCGTAAAGATCTTTTTATGTGTTGGTAAAGGAATAGGCCCAGTAACCACTGCTCCGGTAGTCTTTACCGTTTTTACGATTTTCTCGGCAGATTTATCTACCAAGTTATGATCGTAAGACTTAAGTTTTATCCTAATTTTTTGGCTCATCTTTCTAACAAATTAAGCGGTTACACCTTTAGCTGCCTTAATAACTTCTTCTGCAATGTTCGACGGGGTCTCGGCATAGTGCGAGAACTCCATGGTAGAAGTCGCCCTACCTGAGGACAATGTTCTCAACGAGGTAACATAACCGAACATTTCGGACAAGGGCACCTCACCCTTTATAACCTTAGACCCGGCCCTATCACTCATGTTCGAGATAGTACCCCTTCTACGGTTCAAGTCACCTACAATATCACCCATATTCTCTTCGGGCGTCAACACCTCGATTTTCATGATAGGCTCCATTAATACGGCACCGGCAGCTTTCGCCGCAGCTTTGTAACCCAATTTGGCCGCCAATTCGAACGATAGCGAATCGGAGTCAACCGCGTGGAAGGAACCATCCTTAAGCACGACCTTCATACTGTCCATTTCAAAGCCGGCCAAAGGACCGTTTTTCATGGCCTCCTTAAAGCCTTTCTCGACAGCGGGTATAAATTCCTTTGGAATGTTACCCCCTTTGATTTCGTTGACGAATTCAAGTCCGGCCACCTCATCATTTTCAACAGGCCCCATGGTAAACACGATATCCGCAAACTTACCACGACCACCCGATTGCTTCTTGTAGACTTCCCTGTGGTCGGCACTTCTTGTAAGCGCTTCCTTGTACTCTACCTGTGGCTGACCCTGGTTCACCTCGACCTTGAACTCACGTTTCAAACGGTCGACAATAATATCCAGGTGAAGCTCACCCATACCGGATATAATGGTTTGCCCGGAAGCCTCGTCGGTCTTAACCTGAAACGTTGGATCTTCTTCCGCCAATTTCGACAACGCCATACCCAACTTATCAACATCGGCCTTGGTCTTAGGCTCCACGGCAATACCGATAACGGGATCGGGAAAGTCCATACTCTCCAATACAATCGGCGCATTTTCGGCAGACATGGTATCCCCGGTCTTAATATCCTTAAAACCAACGGCGGCACCTATATCACCAGCCTCGATATAATCGATCGCATTCTGTTTATTCGAATGCATTTGATATATTCTAGAAATTCGTTCTTTCTTACCCGAACGGTTGTTCAATATATAAGAACCCGCATCAAGTCGACCCGAATAGGTTCTAAAGAAGGCCAATCGACCTACAAAGGGATCGGTAGCGATCTTGAACGCCAAGGCCGAAAAAGGCTCCTTGACATCAGGTTTTCTACTGACCTCCTTGCCCGTAGTGGGATCAACACCCACAATGGCATCCTTGTCAACCGGAGAAGGCAAATACCTACAAACACAGTCAAGAAGGAACTGCACCCCTTTATTTTTAAAGGAAGAACCACAGACCATAGGAATAATGGCCCTATCCATCACCGCAGCACGCAAGGCGGCATGCACCTCATCCTCAGTAATGGAATCCTCATCTTCGAAGAATTTCTCCATCAACTCCTCATCGTACTCCGCAACAGCCTCGATCAAGGCGGCCCTGTACTCCTTTACCTCGGCCTCCATTTCGGCCGGAATGTCGATCACGTCGAAAGTAGAGCCGAAATTATCCTCATGCCATACGATGGCCCTGTTTTTGGCCAAATCGACGATACCTTTAAAATCGGCCTCATCACCAATAGGAAGAACGATCGGCACGGCATTTGAACCGAGCATTTCCTTAACTTGCTTACAGACATTCAAGAAGTTGGCCCCTTGACGGTCCATTTTGTTTACGAAACCAATACGCGGCACCTTATAGTTATCGGCCAACCTCCAGTTCGTCTCGGATTGTGGCTCGACACCATCGACCGCACTAAATAGGAAGACCAAGCCATCCAACACCCTCAAGGAACGGTTTACCTCAACGGTAAAGTCAACGTGGCCGGGAGTGTCTATAATATTAAAGTGATAATCCTTGGTTTCGGGCAAAGGCCTTGCATTCTCCATAGGAAACTTCCATGTACATGTTGTAGCCGCGGAAGTAATGGTAATACCACGTTCCTGCTCCTGCTCCATCCAGTCCATCGTAGCCGCACCATCGTGAACCTCGCCGATCTTATGACTAACACCGGTATAAAAGAGGATGCGCTCGGTAGTTGTTGTCTTACCGGCATCAATATGCGCAGCAATACCTATATTTCTTGTGTATTTTAAATCTCTTGCCATTTCTGATTAAAATCTAAAGTGGGAAAATGCTTTGTTCGCTTCAGCCATCTTGTGGGTATCGACTCTCTTCTTGACCGCGGCACCCTCTTCCTTGGAAGCAGCTAAAATTTCAGCGGCCAATTTTTGGGCCATCCCTTTTTCGTTGCGCTTTCTAGCAAAGCTGATCAACCACTTCATAGCAGTCGAAATCTTTCGATCGGGACGAATCTGCATGGGAATCTGAAAAGTAGCGCCCCCAACCCTTCTACTTCGTACCTCAACATGGGGCATCACGTTGGAAAGGGCATCTTTCCACAACTCCAAAGCCGTTTTTTCATCATCGGTCTTTTTCTCCTCTACGATATCCATTGCATCGTAAAAAACACTAAAGGCCACAGATTTCTTGCCATCCCACATCATCATATTCACGAAACGTGTAACCAATTGATCACCATACCGTGGATCCGGTAAAAGCGGTCTCTTTTTTGCCTGTCTTTTTCTCATTTTGTTAACTTTCGGCCACCGACCCCATCCATTCCCAAAGAACCGACACGATCGACGCCTTTTTTAATCATTTACTTCTTGGGTCGTTTTGCGCCGTATTTAGACCTTCTCTGAGTTCGACCCGCAACACCTGCGGTATCTAGGGCACCCCTCACGATATGATACCTAACACCTGGCAAATCCTTCACCCTTCCGCCCCTTACTAATACTATCGAGTGCTCTTGGAGGTTGTGTCCTTCCCCAGGGATGTAAGCGTTCACCTCTTTCCCATTGGTCAACCTAACCCTTGCTACTTTTCGCATAGCCGAGTTCGGTTTCTTAGGCGTAGTGGTATAAACACGCGTACAAACCCCTCTTCTTTGAGGACACGAATCCAAAGCCGCCGATTTACTCTTCTTAGTAATCGTGGACCTTCCTTTTCGTACTAATTGTGAAATTGTTGGCATACTAATTATATATGTATAAAATAACCCCTTGTTTAAGGGTCGGCAAATGTAATACTATTTGATAAAAATTCAAATTCTTAGGCATTAATTTTCAAAGATTTATTTTCCGGCCGACCAGACGAGCAAAATCAAGTGGGCAAACCCAGGCCGACCACCAACACCTCCCATCGGACCCCGACCCCAAAAAGAAGAAAAAAAAGCACCTCGCCTACCTCCCCGGAAAACGTCACGCACAATGCCAAATACACACCTCATCCGCCCAGCGGAAACACCCATCGCCACAAAGGCATTCCCACGCAATATTTACGTTAATAAATTTTAAAGAAAAGGGAACAATAACCCGAAAAAGAAGCATTTCCTTCAACAAAAAGCAACATAACCCGAATTATTAACAAGAATAAACTCGTTAATTCTGCAAAATTTCATTGTTTTGACGATTATTGATGAATCTCAAATATTTTAACAAAATCGATTGATGATTTACACAATAAATCATCGAAACACGGTATTTCCATAACAAGCCAAAGAAAATCTGTGGGATTTTGACAAAAATTCAGCGGTTTAGCAATATTTCTAACACCAAAAATACTATGCGCGCATAATTTAAAGTTAAAAAAAATTGCATTATTAACGTTAAATTAAGACTTTTGCCCTCAGCTAATTCAAATAATTATAAAATGAGAGCAAAACACAAAGGATTGTTGACGCTGTTCTTGGCGTTATTCGTGCAAATTTCTTTTGCGCAAACAAAAACCATTACGGGTACGGTCTCTGATCAAGACGGTTTACCCTTACCTGGGGTAAACATCGTCGTTCAGGGAACTACGAATGGTACCCAAACCGATTTCGATGGAAACTACTCCATCCAAGCCGAGCAAGGCCAAGTTCTTGTCTTCACCTATATCGGCCAAAAAGAGGAACGACGAAATGTAGGCGCATCGAACACCATCAACGTTCAAATGCAAGAGGACGCCCAAGCCCTTGAAGAGGTGGTCGTTACTGCCTTGGGTATATCAAGAGAAGAAAAATCCCTTGGATACGCCTCTCAGCAACTACAAAGTGAGAGTATTACCGATGTACCCACTACGAACGTTGTCAATTCCCTTTCGGGTAAGGTAGCGGGTGTAAACATTACACAATCATCTGGTGACATTGGGGCATCCTCACGTATCACCGTAAGGGGTGTATCCACAATTTTCGGTAATTCACAACCTCTTATCGTGGTTGACGGAGCCGTTGTAGACAACAACACATACACATCTGGAAACAGCAACGGAGGAACCGACGTACCTAACGGTCTTGCGGACATCAATCCCCAAGACATTGAAAGCATCAACGTCCTCAAGGGCGGTGAAGCTACCGCATTATACGGGATGAGGGGAACCAACGGCGTTTTGGTAATAACCACCAAAAGCGGCAAAAAAGGAAAGGCACTGGGCATCAGCGTAAACAGCACCGTTTCCTTTTCCAGCCCATATATTTTCCCAGACTATCAGAACTCCTATGGACAGGGCCATAGTTCGACCTTATTCCATTTTATCGACGGTTTTGGTTATGACGAAGGTCTGGAAGGCGGTGATGGAGGTACGGACGAAAGTTGGGGACCTAAATTGGATGCCGGATACGAGTTCGTTCAATATGCGTCTTACCTGCAAAACCCAGACGACCCACAACCACTTCCATGGGTTTCTTACCCCAATAGTGTAGTGGACGAGTTTTATCAAACGGGTCTTTCTACCGACAACACCATCGCCCTATCAGGTGGAACGGAAAGTACGGCTTACCGCCTTTCACTAGGGCTTACCGACGCAAGCGGTATTGTTTACAACACCGATTTAAAAAAGTACAACATCGGAGGAAACGTCACTTTTGACTTAAATGACAAGTGGACTGCAGGCTTCAGTGCCCGTTATACCAAAAGTACTTCCGATCAGCGTAACGGTGTAGGTTACGGCGAAACGGCCAACCAGGTCGGCCAGTTGGTATGGTCTGCAAGACAAGTGGATTGGTCCCTTTTAAAAGATTGGGAGAACCTACCCTTAATTAATACTGTAGACGACGGCAGAGTAAGGCTAACCCCCCTCAACTGGAACCTTAGATACAACAACAACCCATTTTGGGCATTGGACAAAAACCTTAACCCATGGGAACGAAACCGTTTCATAGCCACGGCCAACATAGGTCACCAATTGAGTGAAAAGTTCAGGTTTGATGTCAGTACCGCTATCGATTACTTTGACGACACCAGGGAGACAATGATGTATTTTGGTACCGTTGACAACAGAAATGGCTATTACAAACTGGAAGACAGAAACCGATACGAGGTCAACTCTCAAGCCATGTTCTCATACGACGACCAATTTGGGGCGGAAGACCAATGGAAGCTTAACCTTTTGGTTGGTGGACAGATTATGGTAAATAAATACAAGTTTTTCTCAGGCGAGGCCCAAAACTTGGTAATCGACGGCCTGTTCAACCTGGCCAACTCCGATGGAGCCCCCATTTTGGACGACGACAGTAGTGAACAACGAATCAACAGTCTCTACGGAACAGGTTCTTTGAGCTATAAGAATCTTGTATATCTAAACTTCTCGGGAAGAAATGACTGGGCCAGCGTATTGCCGGTTAAGAACAATAGCATCTTTTACCCAGCTGTATCAACCAGTTTACTACTAGATGACATCCTTAATATTGAGAGTCAACAGTTAAATTTCCTTAAAATAAGGGGTTCGTGGGCCCAAACGGGTAGTGCCGGTCCATTGAACGCCTATAGCGTAACCCCTGTATACGAGTTATCGGCATATCCATTAAACGGTAGCGCTCCTACCGCATACGTTCCCAACACTGCGTGGAACAGCGATATCAAAGCCCAAACGGAAACGGCCATTGAAGCCGGTATAGAGGCTAGACTGTTCTCAAACAGACTTAATTTGAACTTGACGTACTACGACAAAAAGAACGAAGACGTAATCATGCCGTTGGATGTTTCGGCCTCCTCTGGTTTTACCAGTGTCTGGAAGAATGCAGCGACTATCAGTAATAAAGGTGTTGAAGCTTTCTTGGGAGTGGATATCCTAAGAAGTTCTGAAAGTGATGGTTTTAACTTGGGAGTTGACGTCAACTTTGCCAAAAACGTAAACGAGGTAAGCGACATCGAAGGATCTGGTGTAATCAACCTTTCCAACGGTAACCTTTGGAACGTATATACCCAAGCGCGTAACGGGGAGGCTATCGGCGCCATTTACGGTCCAGCCTTCGCTCGCGATGAAGCTTCCGGAAAAATTATTTATGAGGATGGCCTTCCCGTGATAGGCGATTCTGAAGTACTTGGTAATTCACAACCTGACTGGGTCGGTGGTGTAGGCATCAATGCCTCATACAAAGGCTTCAGGTTCCGTACCCTATTCGATACCAAGTACGGTGGCGAGGTATATTCGCAAACAAACACCTGGGGTATGTTAGCGGGTATTTTGGAAGAAACAGTTATCGGTCGTGAGTCCGGCATCGTCGGAGACGGTGTAATGGCTGATGGCAGTGGTGGCTATGTACCGAACAATGTTGTTGTCCCTGCTCTCGATTATTATTCTTCGGCATTCAACCAAAACATTGCCGAGTCTTCCGTTTTCGATGCCACATTCGTAAAATGGAGGGAACTCTCCTTGAGTTATGACCTACCAAGCCGATTGTTTAACAACATGTCCGTAGAGTCGATAAACATTGGTGTCAATGTACGCAATTTGGCCATTTTATATAAAAAGGCTCCGCACATCGATCCCGAAACGGCTTTTGGTACAGATATCGGACAACAAGGCTTGGAATATGCCCAAACCCCTGCAGCACGCACTATAGGGTTGAGTCTAAATGTTAACTTCTAAATGTCACAACAAATGAAAACTATATATAAAACTTTATCAATAAGCATTCCCCTAGGAATAACCATGTTGTTCTCGGGTTGTGATGCCAATTTTGAGGAAATCAATACCGATCCGGACAACCCCACCGAGATTTCTGCCGACCTACAATTAGGTTATATCGAGAGATCTCTTATTAATGAAGTATACGATTACTTTGTTTCTGGTGAATGTGCCGCAACTTGGCCACAACACATTTCAAAACCCATTTACAACGATGCGGATCGTTATTATCCGCGTCTATCGGCCATCAACACCTTCTGGAATACCATGTACGTGAATGTTATCGCAGAAGCCGATGAGATGTACATCCTAGGTGGTGAGGCGGAAAACCCGGCTATACAAGCCGCCGCCCTTACCTTAAAGGCAATGGCTTACCAATATTTGACAGATTCCTTTGGCGATATTCCCTTAACAGATGCCAATAAGGGTTTGACCGAGAACAATTTTGCCCCGGCCTACGATTCGCAGCAACAAGTCTATACCGCAATTTTTGGCATGTTGGATGAAGCCATCGCCAAATTTGCAACGGGTGAAGGTTCGTTGACTGCAACCCAAGACTTGATTTACGGTGGAGATTTGGACAAATGGTTGAAATTTGCCACCTCTATTAAATTTAGGGCCATGATGCGAGTTTCCGACACTTCCCTTTTCGATGAGCTCGAAGTGCAATCCCTCGTTGCTTCGGGTAATTTAATTACCGACAACGCCGATAATGCCGTTATTGTCTTTGAAACTGAAAACGCACCCAATGCCAATCCATATTATGGTATCGTCCAAAATGGCCGTGAAGCGGAATGGTGTATGGGAGAGGCCTTAGTAGAGTTTATGAAGGCCAAGGGTGACCCAAGGCTAGAGGTTTACGCCAATGAAAACAGTTCAGGAGAATATGTTGGAAAGCCTGCAGGTTACATCAACCCGGGATTATCAGGCTATGGTGCTGGCGTTGTATCACCAATTGGTGATGCCTACATGGCAGCCGATGCCCCTCTTTTTTACATCTCGGCAGCCCAGGTTAACCTGTTGATTGCCGAAGCTATTGAGAGGTTCGGCGCTTCAGGGGATGCAGCAACCTATTTCCAAGCCGGTATCGACGCTTCATTAACCCAAAATGGATTGGAAGCAGGGTCATTTACCCCTGCATACGAAGGATACGTATCCATTGCCGAACAATTATGGGCGAGTACCTTTCTACAAGGGTATGAGACTTGGGCCGAATGGAGAAGATCGGATATACCCTCCGATTTAGTAATGGCCGTTGATGCCCAACCAGGCGTAAGTGGTATCCCGACCCGTTATACTTATACAAATGACGAAAACTCCTTGAATGCAGAAAATGTAGCCGCAGCCGTGGCCAACCAAGGAGAGGACGCGTTAACTACCAAAGTGTGGTGGGACGTTAAATAATTAATTAAAAAACTAATTCTAAAATGATGAAAAAGTATAACATATATCTTCTATTGGTTCTCAGCATTTCCCTTGCTTTTACGGGATGTGATGGCGAAGAAGAATCAGAAGTACTGAAAAATAGAAAAATATCTGGTACAGCGATTAGCGTAAGTGGCTTTGGCAAGGTCCAAGGAGAACCGGAAGATTGGGACAATATAGCTGAAAGCGACCTTACCATCTTGGCCAACGAGCTTAATATGGAAGTAAGTGCGGGGGCAATCGAAGACGAGAGCCTTGTCTCTAGCTATGAAGTGGTAAAAGTGTTCAACGGGGGAGAAGAAATCTCAGTTGGAACCTATGACGCCCTACCCTTCACAGTAAGTTTAACGGAAATAGACGAATTCCTTGAAGGAACATCCGCAACCGTAGATGACCTTAAAATAGGTGATCTTTTCACCTTTACCGTTAAGGTACATCAAACCAATGGTGATGTCTTTTATTACCAAGGTGATAGTTTTAACCTTATCGTTAACTGTTATGCCGATTTAAGCGGTACCTACACCGTAACAAACTCTGTTTGTGGTGAAGGTTCGAGCGGTACTATACCTTCAGTAACCATCACTGAAACACCTGACGGTTCGTGGCAATTGGAAACCGCGGATGGGGGCTTGCTTCAATACTGTACTTCTAACACAGGATTGGTCAACGGAGGTATCATATCCGTTATATGTGGAGAGGTCTCATCTTCTTCTTCCGATACGGATTTCTGTCCCGATTACGGTATTGGATGTATAACCGGTGGAACTTGGGATCAAGAAACAGGTGTTCTTGAACTACAACTAAACGATGACTTCTTTGGCAATGGCGACTATACAGCGACCTATGTCAGACAATAAAAAAGTCTAAATACCATCCAAAACGCCCTCTTTCGAGGGCGTTTTTTTGTTTTGGCCAATCATATCCCCCCTACTTCAGAATTAGTAACAACAACCAATTAAGACAGAAGTATAGCCCTAACAACTTCGGTTATGACCCATCACGTTTAAATTACCGAATAATAGTATAACCTGACTTGCAATCGGCAACAAACACTACGACATTAGAGGCCAATGATGTCCTCCGAAATAATTCAAAGCCACCTATTTTTAGGTGGCTTTTTTTATTTGCCGTTCGCTATCTTTGCCCCATGCAAAAAACATCTCAGATCTATGGCATTCGCGCGGTCATCGAAGCCATCAATTCGAACGAGCCCATCGATAAGGTCTTTATCCAAAAGGGACTGAAAGGCGATTTGTCGCGTGAGCTGGAAGGTTTGTTGAGAAAAAAGGGGATAAAGGCTTCCTACGTTCCCATCGAAAAACTCAACCACCTGACCAAAAACAACCACCAGGGCGTGGTCGCCAACATATCGCCGATTACCTTTCATCAATTGGAAGAATTGGTCGAAACGGTCGTACAAAAGGATAAGGCACCCCTGTTTCTATTGCTCGACCAACTTTCGGATGTACGTAATTTTGGCGCAATAATAAGAACGGCCGAATGTACGGGAGTCGACGGGATCATTATCCAAAAAAAGGGCGCGGCCCCGGTAACCGCCGATACCATAAAAACTTCCGCTGGCGCCGTCTTTAAAATTCCCATTGCCAAGGTAGACCATATCAAAGACGCCGTTTACTATTTGCAGGCAAGCGGCATCTCAGTCGTTGCCGCTACGGAGAAAACGGACAATTATATTTACAATATCGATTTTACAGGTCCTGCGGCCATTGTCATGGGTTCCGAGGATAGGGGCATATCGCCCTCTACCCTTAAAGCGGTCGACCATTTGGCGAAGATTCCCCTGCTGGGCGAAATCGGGTCGCTAAACGTTTCGGTGGCCTGCGCCGTTTTCCTCTACGAGGCCGTAAGGCAGCGCCAATAGGCCATCACCAAGGCCATAACGACGATTATTCCCGCTTTGCATCCTTATCGTGCCCTATATCCTTTTTGTATTCATAGACGATCTTGATTTCGTTTACCTGCCCTTCCTCCTTGGTCCGGTCCCCGACAAAATTACCGTCCTCATCAAACTGTCTTAGAAACTCGTCGGCCTCCTCATCGTAGTCATCGCGTTCCCAATCGTATTTTTTAATGGGAGGCACGGGCGTCTTCACCACAAAAGCCAAGAGCATCCCTGCCAAAAATCCGCCTAAATGCCCTTCCCAAGAAATGCCATCCTCGATCGGGAAGATATACCAAAGCATACTTCCGTAAATAAACACAACAACCAGCGATAGGGCCACCAAGCGATAATGCTTGGTGCGTATCCCCTTAAAAAATATAAAACTTGCCAAAAGATAGATTACCCCACTGGCCCCAATATGAAACGATGGCCGGCCAACGGCCCAGGTAAAGAGCCCGGAAAGGAGTACCCCCACGACCAACACCCGCAGGGCGACCTTTCGATAGAAATAAAACAAGGAGGCCATGAGAACCGCCAAGGGTATCGTATTGTTGTAAAGGTGCTCGACCGACCCATGAATAAACGGACTGATTACAATCCCTTTCAAGCCGGACAGCCGTTGCGGATAAATACCGTAGTCGTTCAAGTTTATCCTCAATGTAAGCTCCAACCAAAAAACGGTCCATATCGCCAGAACGGCCAATAAGGGCGCAACGATAACGGCATTCGTAAACCTGAAATATGGGGTATCGGCCATACCCCTAAGTTAACAATAAGTCCGCCAAGCATACAAGTACTGAAATATTGTCATTTCCCTGGCCTTCGAAACGACCTCATAAAAAACATCCTTTGATGGTCTTCCCTTGAATTGGGCTGAAACTTATCATACTTTTGCAAGATGAACGAACCCTTAGCAGAGCGCATCAGGCCAAAGACCCTGGACGAATATATCAGCCAACGCCATCTGGTAGGCGAGAACGGATCACTGACCCAGCAAATCAAAAGGGGAATAATCCCTTCCCTTATTTTTTGGGGCCCTCCGGGCACTGGCAAGACCACCCTGGCCAACATCATCGCCCACGAGAGCGAAAGACCGTTCTACACCCTTAGCGCCATTAACAGTGGGGTTAGGGACATTAGGGAGGTTATCGACAAGGCCAAACAGAGCGGGGGACTCTTTACGGCAAAAAATCCGATTTTATTTATAGACGAGATACATCGATTCAGCAAGTCGCAACAAGATTCGCTGTTGGCGGCCGTTGAGAAGGGATGGGTAACCCTGATCGGGGCCACTACCGAAAACCCCAGTTTTGAGGTGATTCCCGCCCTGCTTTCGCGCTGTCAGGTGTATACCCTGAACGCCTTCGGAAAGGAAGACCTGGAAAACCTGATCAAAAGGGCGATGAAGGAGGATTCCGTGCTACGGAAAAAAAACATCGTTCTCAAAGAAACAGAGGCCCTATTGCGATTGTCGGGCGGCGACGGGCGCAAGCTGTTGAACATTTTTGAACTGATCGTCAATTCGGTCGAGGGAGACAAGGTCGTGATTACCGATGAGCTGGTCTTGGGCAAGGTTCAAAAAAACACCGTGCTTTACGATAAGACGGGGGAGCAGCACTACGATATCATTTCGGCATTTATCAAATCGATCCGGGGAAGCGACCCCAATGGGGCCGTTTATTGGCTGGCCCGGATGATCGAGGGCGGGGAAGACGTCAAATTTATTGCCCGCAGGTTGTTGATTTCCGCTTCGGAGGATATCGGCCTTGCCAACCCTACCGCCCTGGTCATTGCCAATAATGCCTTTCAGGCGGTCAACACCATCGGTTATCCCGAAGCCCGTATCATTTTAAGCCAATGCGCCATTTACCTGGCCACCTCGCCCAAAAGCAATGCGAGCTATATGGCCATTAACAAGGCCCAGCAAAAAGTGAGGGAAACCGGTGATCTTACCGTTCCCCTACCCCTTCGAAACGCCCCGACCAAACTCATGAAAGACTTGGGCTATGGCGAAGAATACCGATACGCCCACGACTACGAGAACAACTTTGTAAATATGGAATTCCTTCCGGAGGAGATTTCGGGCACGGCCTTTTACCGTCCCGGAAACAACGCACGGGAAAACAACATCAAGGAGTTCATTAAAAACCGGTGGAAGGACAAGTACGAATCTTAAAACTTGATTTCAAGCATCTCGGTAACCAGCTTATCGCCCACATAGTATTCAAAATACCAATTCCCATTCTTTTCGAATACCGTACCCGAGGCATCGTCGCCCTTGGCTATAAAGTAGTTGGGAACCGAAGTCTTTTGCAACCTAAGCACGATTTTGGGCGTACTGTCGACCAACTGGTAACCGTTTTCCGTCTCTTGGGCATAGAGCACGCCTTCCCGGGGCTTGGCATTCGCGATGGGAACAACGGACTTATCCGTCGCTTGGGGCGTCTTGTCCTCATAACGTTGCTGTTCCCTGGTGGCCATTTGCTTTACCATTTCCCTTTTCTCCTCGCCCTTCGTAAAATCGGAAGGTACGGGTCGCCGGTCTTTGTATAGCTGGTTTTCGGTGGTAGCCTGTTGCTCCACCATAGCGTTCGAATTTTTGGGCTTCGGTGCCTGTCCCGTTCCTGCTTCAAGCCTTTTCACATCGTCCCTAAAGCTAACCGTCACGGGATCGGTGTTTTCCGCCTTGCCCGAATACACATAATTCAAGGCCAAAATCGAATTGAAGGCTTCCCGAATGGCCTCGTTATACGAATCCTTAAAGTCCTTTATCTTGCTCCTTCCCTCTTGTGTGGTAAAAACTTCCTTCCCTAGGCAATCTTCCAACTTTAACGAAGCCTTTGTGGTAAACATGGAGGAATCGTCGATAAGATACACCGTTAGGCCCAGACAGCGATTGGCGACCAGGTCAAAAGGAAGATCGTCTTCGTAGGCCGTCTCAAACCCTTTTTGCGTAAACAGGTGCTTGACCAAGGTACTGGTCTGATACTGGTTCTCTTTTTTAAAGCCATCGAACTTTTTAGGGACTATGATGTACTTATAGTCGTTTAGTTGCGCTTGGGCCATACCCGATAGACCTGCCATAAGAAATAGGGCTAGAAATAAATGCTTCACGATGCGTTGAATTTAACTATTTACAAAAGGACAGATGAAAAAAACGTGCCAAAGACGCTTGTTGGGAAAATATCGTTGGGCCCGTATCATCTTGGTCCCCAAGATATGATATTTAATCCTAATTGAAAAGAAGTATATTGGCTTGCGGCCAAGTTGCGGTAGGCCAAAAGATTGTCGGCTACCACATAGAAATTGACCGGTCCGGCCTGAAGGTTGACCCCCAGCCCCAGGTTGGTAAGTGAAAACTTGTCGACGGTATAGGTGGCTTTCAACGCCAAAAGATGGCCGAACCTCCTTTGATAGAATGCGCTCAGTGCGGTCTGTGGCCCCCTAGGCCTATTGATGGCGTACAACTGCCCCCCGACACTATTGACGTATCTATTCCGGTTCGCCGCAGCCCCGGGGTCAGGCCCGCATTCGCAATAGCCCCTGCCCCTTATGGTTTCACCGAAATTATACCTCAAGGAGGCATAGAGCTTGGTAGGACGAAAGGAAACATAGCTGTCGCCGTTCTCCTCAAAAGGGACGAATTCTTCCACCTCATCTACCAGGTCTTCCCAGAAATCGGTATTCGGGTCACTGGCGGCATCGGGCAGAACCACCTCGATTCCCTCGATCGTGGAGGAACCGTTCAATGTAAAGTTCCTTACGTCACCGGTGTGATAAATAAATCCCAAATCCAAAAGACTTGCCGTAAACACCGTTTGTTCGTTCAAATGATAGGTAAGTCCGAAATCGAAGCCTAGGCCCAAGTTGCCGCCCAAGAAGGCCCTTTTGGTTACCGTTGCCGCCGTATTGCCCTCGTCATAGGCATCCTTAATGGCGTTCAGGCCAGAGGTCCGCAAGGCCATATCGGCCTGCAGGGTACTGACCAACAAGTTGTTTTCCCCTTCGCGGGTAACAAAATAGCCCCGGTTTTTGGTCGAATTGAAATCGAAGATGCTTGAGTAGACCTTGGCCCTGCCCCCTATTGTCAAATCGCTGTCGATGCGCTTGTTGACCCCAAAATGAAAAACGTTGACCAGTTCGCCGCGCGTTTTAAAATGTCCCAGGTCAAAGCGCTGGTTCAGTTTGTCGGCATTCCCTTCAAAACCCAGTATCGCGTAGTCTTTAAACCAATAACCGATGGCATCGCCCTCCAAATAGATTCCGCCGGTAAAAAAATGAGCGGGATTTCGCCCCCTAAAACCAAAATTGAGAAATTCGACCTGAAAGGTACCACTGAGTTCGTCGCGGGGGTTCATGCCATTAATGGCCCGATCCCTTATCTTATCGTTGATATCGAGGCCGTCATCGGCAAAGATATCATCCACCGAAATACCGCTCGACCCCGCCTGTAACGAGATTCCCGATAGCAGGGGCACCCCGGCGTACCACTGAAAGTCGGTCTCCACTCCCGGGTTGACCATGGCCGATTGTGGAATCTCGACAAAATCGTAGACCAGTTGTTTGTTCTGTCCGTAAACAAAAAAGCCCATCCAGACCAAGCCGAAACTTAAGATTCTACGAAGGCTCATTTTAGTCTGACTCGGAATTTAGCACTTGATTTGATAGTCACCTTTGGGTCGGCCTCAACGGAAATACTCGAATTATCGCCCCGATTGACGGCCGTTACCCTGATACTTGAAGTGTTTTTGATAATATCGATACTATAGCCCGCATCGCCGTAATAAACGATGTATTGCTGTTCCCCGGATGGCGTGGCCGGAATCTCAAAGGTATCTACGGGCCCCAGAACGTTGTCTTGTTCGTCGAGAAATTCTATGGTAATATCGAGGGGCTTGCTCGTCGTATTCTCAATGACATAGGTAACGGAACCGTCCAAGACCCTTTCCGAAAATTCATCGTAACTAAAGGCGTCGAAATTAAAGTTCTGCGAAAAGACATAATTGGATGGTGCCTCGTTGATCATAGACTCGGGTGCCTCGACATAGAGCATGCTTGCCTCCAAAGTGGGGGTCACCTCGATCTCGTCGTACTGCCCAAAATCTTGACTTTCAACACACGAAGACAGGGTGGCCAAGGCCACGGAACACAGCAACATGTACTTGAAAAGAAACTTCATGACATAAGCTTTTACCTTAAAGTTAGGATTACTTTCTTGGCTATACCTATATAACTCTATAAAAAGAATTTTATTTCAATAAGATCGTCAATCATTTTACAGTGCCCGTGGGCCGGTTCGCCATGGGCGTTAAAGTGGACCGCATGGTACCCTACGGCCAGTGCCCCCTGTATATCGGCCTCTAGGCTATCGCCTATCATCAATGATCGTTCAGGACGTGTGCCGGCCTTTTCCAGGGCCAGTTCGAAAATAATCGGATTGGGCTTTTTGACCCCCGCCATTTCGGAATCGATTACCTGACCAAAATATTGATGTATGCCCGCATTTCTCAGCTTTCTCCCCTGTACCTCCCGAAAGCCATTGGTGATCACATGCAGGTTGTACTTGGGCTTGAGGTAATCAAGCACGGCCACGGCGTTGGGAAAGAGGTGGTTGTACGAAGACAGGTTGGCTATATAATCTTCGGCCATCTTATGGATCAAGGTATCGGAAACCCGGTACCGCAGTCTATCGAACACGGTTTTCAACCGTTGGTAGCGCAACTCTTCCTTGGTTATCCTCTCTTCCCTATACAATTTCCAAAAGGCGTGATTGGCCGGAACATAGACCTTGAGAAAGTCGTCCAAACTTATATCGATATTATGATCCAAAAGAATCTTCTCAAAGGTAAGGGCCGAATTCTTCTCAAAATCCCACAACGTATGGTCCAGATCAAAAAAAATGTCGGTAACGGTATTCCTAAGCATTGAAGTTTTTTAAAAAAGTGGTGTACAAATCCTTCCAATCTATCTTGTTCGAACCATTTCCTATCAATTCGTTTGAAAAAACCGATATAAAATGGCCGTCAACTTTTTTTACTTGGTCGTATAGCCGATACACCTTATCATAAATCTCCTTTTTGCTTTTTAAATTGACCAAGGCGTAATCGTGTACGGCAAAAGGGTGGATCCTTATGGGTTGTTGAATTTCCAAACTGATGTCGTAAAAGTAAAACGGAAAGGAAGTCCCTGCCCGAAAACCGATTTCGTGGGTATATCCCATGGTATAGTCATCGGTAAATTCGGCCTCTATCAGGTTCCGGTAGGTTTGGGGCAGATGGATTCTGTTGTACCGCATACGCGAGGCCTCTATGGTCCTGTTTATTACACCTGCGAGGTTCTTCCTTTCCTTTTTCAACAGGTCTACGTTGTCGAAAGAGCTATAGGACGCGGCCAGGGCAATCTTGCTGTAATCGGCTATCGATTTAATGAGGTGCCTGAACTTGTTATGGTTGGGCGATACATTTTTATCGTAGGTAGAATAGGTGGCAAACTGGAAAAAGAAGATGCTCTTTACCCCATATTGCTTGTGCAGATCGACCAGGAAGTCGAAATTGTCGTAGGGATCCTTATCGGGATAAAACCATACCTTGATCCGTTCGGGCACCCGTTTTAGCCTCAGGCTGCCTATATCGTAGGCCAGTCCGGCCAAACTTCGGACAAAGCCCCGGTGAGCATAGCTGTGCGACGAGGTAACGTCTATCAACGAAGTATATTTATACGTTTTGGCCTTTCGTTGCAGTTCGGGAAACCGGTCTTGCAACAGCCCGAACATCTTGTGGGCCCATATATCGACAACGGGCAAGTGAAGAAAGCCATTGATAAAGGCAAGGCTTTCCTTTGGGGGGAACCGGCCATGTATATCCTTTACGTGGGGCAGGTATTCCTCGTAGCGGCTTAGTAGATAGAAACTGGCCGAAAAAATGTCGAACGGTATGTTGCTGCGTTCCCCGGCACTAAAGAAACAGGGTACGCCATCCCACTCGCGAACCGATATTGTCAGGTCGTTGATCCCCTGTTCGAACAACAAATCGTTGCTACGGATAAAAAATTCGTTTTGAAGGGGCTGTTTGGTATAGGTAATCTTGGCCTCGGTATGCTTGATAAAATCCTCGACCTTGGTAGTGAACGCAATTTCCACGCCTAGAACACGTGTAAAGATCTGCCTCATCACATAGGTCAGTCGGGGCGTTATCTTATGGCTGTAGATCAATAACATGGATAGCTCAATATCTAAAAACCGAAAAATGGAATATACTAAAGTATTCCCTCATCGGCAAAGCTATAATAATCCTTCTGTGTAACTATCAAATGATCCAAAACTTTCACATCCAAGGCCTCCGATGCCCGTTTCAGCTTATCGGTAATTTTACGGTCCTGTTCGCTGGGCCGCAAGGTTCCCGAAGGGTGGTTATGGGCCAGGATAAGGGCAACGGCCCCGAGTTCCAAGGCCTGTTTCATAACAATCCGAACGTCGACCAGCGTCCCTGTGAGTCCGCCCTTGCTCAACTGCGACCGATGCAAGACCTTATTGGCATTGTTCAGGTAGAGTATCCAAAATTCTTCGTGCGCCAATTCGCCGAGTATGGGCTGAAGCAGTTCAAAGGCGTCGCTACTGCTCCGTATCTTAACGATCTGTCCGGCATTCTCCCCCCTTCTGCGACGGCCGATTTCCAATGCCGCGGCAATGGTAACCGCCTTGGCCTCCCCGATCCCCTTGAAGCGCATCAATTGTTTGACCGACAGCCTGCCCAGCTCGTTCAGGTTGTTATTTACGGATGCCAAAATACGTTTGGAAAGCTCAACGGCGCTCTCGTTTCTACTGCCCGACCCGATTAAAATGGCGATCAACTCGGCATCTGACAGTACCGACCTTCCCTTTTGCACCAATTTTTCGCGCGGCTTATCGTCGTCGGACCAATGTTTGATTGAAAAAGAAGTCTGACTTTCTTGCATCCCATAAAGATAGCAAACAAAATTATTTTCCCGATTTTCGATAGATACCTCCCCACTTGAACAAATGTGGTGATCGGTACGATCTTGTCCAGCCGCCCCATCGCGGCCAGGCAAAGCCAAGGCCCCTACCGCTCTACCCTCGCCTTCACCGCTTCTAGGTCCAGACCACCGTAATTGCCCGAACTCATCAGAAGCAAGACCGAATCGTCGTAATCTTGGTCAAAGATAAATTGATGAAAGGCCTCCGCCTTGGTAAAAATGTGAAGGTCCTTTCTTTGGAAGGCCTCGGAAATCTGTTCCGGTGAAACGGGGTCCAATTTCTTTATGGCCACCGATTCGGGCAAGTAAAAGACCAAGGCCTCGTCGGCGGCATCAAGGGCTCCCTGATACTCCTTTAGGAATTCGGGATTGAAACTGCTATAGGTATGCAGTTCGAGGCATGCTATCAATTTTCGATCCGGGTACTGCTCCTTCACGGCCCGTGTCGTGGCGGATACCTTGCTGGGGGAATGGGCAAAGTCTTTGTAGGCGATACCCGACTTACCCTCGGCGATCTTCTCCAATCGCTTTGCGGCCCCCTTGAAGGTGGCGATGGCTTCGTAAAAATCATCCTCGTCGACGCCCATATGCTGGCAAATCCATTTGGCACCGGCAAGGTTGCTCAAGTTATGCTTTCCAAAAACCTCGATCGGCATCGGGCCATCAGGGGTTTCCAATAAGGTCTGCCCATTTTCTACGGTATAGGCCGGTGTCGCGTAAGGAAACTTACGAATGGGGTTTTCCGATGCCTCTACCACTCTTTTAACCTCGGCATCCTCCACGTTATAGGTAATGCTCCCCCCCTTTACGATACTGTCTACAAAAACCTGAAACTGCCCAACGTAATTTTCAAACGTAGGGAATACGTTGATATGGTCCCAAGAAATACCGCTCAGCAGGGCGATATTCGGCCGGTAAAGGTGAAACTTGGGCCTCCGGTCTATAGGCGACGAGAGGTATTCGTCTCCCTCCAACACGATAAAATCATTGTCTTCGGTAAGGTGTACCATACGTTCAAAGCCGTCCAATTGCGCCCCGACCATATAATCGACCTCTATATCGTGGTAATTGAGTACATGCAGGATCATGGAAGTAATCGAGGTCTTACCGTGGCTACCGCCGATAACGACCCTTGTCTTATGTTTCGATTGTTCGTAAAGGAACTCGGGATACGAGTAGATCTTGAGCCCCAATTCCTGGGCCCTTAGCAATTCGGGGTTGTCGGGTTTGGCGTGCATTCCGAGGATAACGGCATCAAGCCCCTGATGGATCTTTTCGGGAAACCACCCGAAAGCTTCGGGCAACAAGCCCTTGTCGGACAAACGACTTTTAGAAGGTTCGAAAATTACATCGTCGCTTCCCGAAACGGTATACCCCTTATGTTCAAGGGCCAAGGCCAAATTGTGCATGGCACTGCCCCCTATGGCTATAAAATGAATTTGCATTTCCTACTTGTTTCCGGCAAATATAGGCATTGCGATCCGGAAAAAAGGGTGCAAAAAACACATCGCCGGCACCATTATTTCCGGTCATATCCCTGTAAATAATCGATGAAATACACTTTTTAAGAGGCCACAGTCCACCTAAATCGTAAGATTCACCCTTCATTCCTTACCGTTTACAACATTTATGCAACCAGGGCCCGGGTCCCTGTTACATTTGTTACGGGCAAAGCATTCGCTCTCCCCCAAAAACACACCATGACCGACCCATCCTACATGAAGCCCCTATTGCTGCTGGCCCTGCCCCTGTGCATGCTTCTTTTCCCCGCAAGTGCCGCGGCGCAGTGTTCCGCCGGTACCGATCGTTCGGTGATCGTATGCAACAAGGATTCGGATGAAGGCTATAAGACCTTCGACCTTTTTTCGGAACTGGGCGGAATCCCCAGCACAGGAGGTATCTGGTCGACAAATGATCCCGCCAATTTTTTCGCCTTGGACCGCAATACCGGAATTGTCAACCTTTGGGAAGTCAAAAATTCAGGCCTGCACGAATTTAAGTACACCATTACCTGTTCGGGCATCGAGGAATCGGCCACGATGACGGTAATCTTGGGAGGTTATCCCGGGGAGGACAACACCGATGGAAGCGCAGATGCCTGTGGAGACGACCCGGCGGTAAACCTGCACGGTTATATCGGTGACGAGACCGAAGGAAAATTTCAGGACTTCAACGGTCTTTGGGAGGCCGTAACGCCTGAGGCGGCCCCTTTTCTGACCACCAACTTTTTCAATGCCAAGGATGCCGGTACCGGAATCTATGAGTTTACCCATACCACTCCCGCCGTAGGTGCGTGCCCGAGCCGACAAGTACGCCTAATCTTGGAGGTGCAACGCCCGGCCAACTCGGGCTTCGGATCGAACCTTGTCGTTTGTACCTCCGATGACCTTTCGGGCCTGACCGACTTTGACCTGAACGACCTGTTGGAAGAGGAGGATATCAACGGCACCTGGTCGGAAGGCCCCTCTACCGACCAACTGGACGACCTCACCGACCACACCATCGATATTCAGGCCATAAGGGACAACAACCTTTCCGGCACATTTACCTTTACCTACACCGTTTACCCGCAGCATGCCGTCTGTACCATTCAACGTACCTCGGTCGATATCGTTATCCTACCGACCCTGAGAGGCACCATGGAGGCTTCCAATTTTTGCGAAGGGCCCGAGAACTATACCGTTCTGATCACCGACTACGACGACACCTTGATCGGCAGCGGCACCTACGAAGGTAGCTACACCTTGGTCTCTGACAGCGGAACCAGTGGCGGTACCACCTCCATCGTATTGAACAACGACAGAACGGGATCCTTTAGCATAAATGCAAGTAACGTGGTCTTAAACGAGAATACGATCCTTTCCATCACCTCCTTGGGCGCCGAGGTATGCCCCGACATTCAGGTACCTCCGGTGTCGTTTATCGTTACCGACCCCGTCGCCTCGGTGGCAGACAGCTGCCAAGACACCGATATTCCCGTAAGCTTATCCCATATTTTTGATGCCACCCTGGACCAGGCGAATGGAAATTATGACGTTACCTACACCCTTACCGCACCGAACGGGGACGAGAGCTCCTATACAACGACCTCGGTCGCCTTTAGCTCGGGAAACGCCTCTTTTTCAATTCCAGGGGACCAGGTCGGCGAAAGCGGGGAATACGATATCCGGTTCGACATCGATAGTGGTTTTGATCTTGGATGTGCGATAGCAACCTCCTTTGTCCTTGTTCCGCCCCCATCGGCAATTGAACTAAACCTATTGGTCGACAACTCGTGCAATGCCACCCAAATCGACGTGATGGTCGATGCCCCCGTACTTGACGATGGCGACTACGATATTATCTATGATGTGGTCAGCCAGGGAACGGGACAGACCGTTTTGGAGAACACCATAAGCTTTACCGGTGGAACCGCCTCTTACGACCTCGACGTTTCCCCCCTCGCACCGGGCAACTATACGGTAAGCGTACGCAGTTCGCAGAACGATACCACACCATGCAGGATCGAATTCGAATTCGAGGAAAGCGAAAATTTTGCCATTGAGGGCATTCCCTCCCTTCCCGTTGCGGAGGCCGAACAGACCCTTTGCCTCGGCGCCTTCCCCGAAAGCGGGCCCACCCTGGCCGATATCGACGTTTCGGCCAATGGCCAGGTCCTGTTCTATGCCACGGCTACGGACACCGACATCCTAGCCTTGGATACGCCACTTCAGCACGGTGAAGACTACTTTATCTCGAATACCGACCCCGACAACAATTGTGAGGGTTCGGACAGGATTAGGGTCGTGATTACCTTATCCGACCCCCAAGCCCCCACGGCATTGGACCCGGCACCCTCGTTTTGCGCTTCCGAGGAACCTAGCCTACAAAACTTGGACGCATATGTAGACGGTAACGGAAACAACATCCTTTGGTTCGACGCACCAACCGGGGGAAGCGCCTTGGGTAACGACACTCCGCTTATCGACGGCAAAAGTTATTTTGCCGTCGCGCAGGGGAGCGACCAATGCCCGAGCTCCGCCCGTGTGGAAATTGTTCCTACGGTATACGGACTCGAACCGGCTTCGTTGGAATTTACAAGCTTGGCGCTATGTGGACTCGACAACCCCTCCATACTCGATTTAAGGGCCGTGGAAAGCGACAATGCCTTTGAGGTCTTATGGTACGACACCCCAGAGGAAGGCGCCCCCCTTGACGACAATACCTTG
This sequence comes from Pseudozobellia thermophila, assembly GCF_900141855.1. Classification (GTDB taxonomy): domain Bacteria; phylum Bacteroidota; class Bacteroidia; order Flavobacteriales; family Flavobacteriaceae; genus Pseudozobellia; species Pseudozobellia thermophila. The sequence goes on along the minus strand of NZ_FQYU01000008.1, from coordinate 69,333 downwards.
TTACAGAACGAGACCACCTATTACGCCGTTAGTTTCAACCCCGAAACCGGCTGTATGAACACCGAACGCATGGCTGTAACGGTCGACCTGACCAACTGCGACCCCGAAGATTACGGTTTCTTTGTTCCCGATGGTTTTTCGCCCAATGGGGATGGCCGAAACGATACCTTCTTCGTTCCCAACATCGAAGTCATATTTCCAAACTATACCCTCGAGATCATCAACCGCTACGGGGCCACCATGTTCAAGGGCGACCGGAACGACCCGGCATGGAACGGATCCAACGGTGGGCAGGTAGCCCCCAACGGGGTCTATTTCTACATCATCAATTATAACAAAAAAGGTCACGCCCCTGTTCAAGGACGACTTTACCTAAACCGCTAATCGGCTATAACAAAAAAACGTGAAACATCCCTACACCTTCATATGGCTCCTGTTGTTCGTTCACTTTGGGCTGATAGCACAACAAGACCCACAGTACACCCAGTACATGTACAATATGAGCATCGTCAACCCGGCCTATACGACGAACGACCTGGGCCGTCTCAATTTTGGCGCCCTCTACCGCTCCCAATGGAAAAACGCCGTGGGAGCCCCGGAGACCATGACATTTTACGCCCATGCACCGATGGGCAAAAACATCGAAATGGGGCTTTCGCTGGTAAGCGACAAGATCGGCGACGGGGCACTGAAGGAAAACAACGTCTATGCCGACTTCGCCTATGTATTGAAGCTGGATGCAAAGAGCAATCTCTCATTGGGGCTCAAAGGAGGTTTTACCTCCTTCGAAACCAATTTCAACGGCTTTATGTTGCCCGAATTTCAAGACGACGAAGCCTTTAACGAGAACGTAAACAACACCTTTCCCAATTTCGGTGTCGGGGCCTTTTACCACCGAAGCGATTTTTATGCCGGCATTTCGGCGCCCAACCTACTTACATCGAAACACCTGGAGAACAGGAACGGAATCACCCGGATAGGTTCTGAAAAAATACATTTCTTCCTTACCGCGGGATATGTTTACGACCTCGACCGGCAGATTAAATTAAAACCGTCGTTACTTGCCAAAATGGTGGAGGGTGCTCCCTTGACCGTAGACCTATCGTTCAACGCCCTATTTTACGACCGGTTCGAGGGCGGCCTGTCCTATCGTTTGGAAGACTCGGTCAGCGCCATGTTCAACATTGCGGTGCTACCGGCGCTGCGCATTGGATATGCCTACGACTATACCCTATCGAACCTCAGCGACTACAGTGCCGGTTCGCATGAAATATTCGTACTGTTCGACCTCGACCTTCTTGGCCTTGGCAAGGGCTACGACAAATCCCCCAGATTTTATTAAGATGAAAAAGCTACTCTTTATACTCATCATTCTGGTCGTTTTGGTCCCCGTCAATGCCCAAACCGATACCAAGCGGGCCGACACCTATTTTGAGCGGGCCTATTACAGGGATGCCATCCCCCTTTATGAAGCCCTCCTCCCCAAGAACAAAAGTGCCCAACTAGTTAAAAACCTGGCCGACTGCTACTACCACACCTTCGATATGAGGGCGGCCGCGAAATGGTACGAATACCTTGCTTCCCATTATGCGGAAAGCATGGACGAAAACCATTACTTCAAACTCAACCAATCGTTAAAGGCCATCGGGCAATACGAAAAGGCCGATCGGGTATTGATCGACCACTACCAGGGCCAAAACCTGGAGGAGAAGGTCCGACAAACAAAAAGAAACGGCACCTACCTCAAAAACGTAAGGGCCATTGGCGAACGCTTTGCCATTAAAAACCTGTCGATCAATACGGCCAGTTCCGAATTCGGGGCCGCCATCGTCGATTCGGTCGTGGTGTATAGCGCAACGCGAAAAAAGCCGGGGGTACTCCCAAAACTGTACCGTTGGAACAATCAGAACTACCTCGACCTCTATTCGCACCCAAAGGACCGACTACAATCGGGCGACACCCTCAGTACGCCGTTCTCCCAAAAGATCAATTCAAGGCTCCACGAAGGCACCTTTGCCATTACCAAGGACAGAAAGACCCTATATTTTACCAGGAACAGCAAAAAGAGGACCGAAGACGAGAAGATCAGTCATCTAAAAATCTACAGGGCCGATCAGATCGACGGAACGTGGACGAACATTACCGAACTGCCCTTTAACGGAGATGGTTTCTCAACCGAACATCCTGCTTTGAATCCCGACGAAACCCGGCTCTATTTTTCATCGGACCGCGACGGAGGACACGGTGGCTTCGACATTTACTATGTGGCCGTTCAAAAGGACGGTACTTACGGAAGCCCGGTAAATTTGGGCGGTACGATCAACACCGCCCAAAAGGAACAATTTCCGTTTGTAGACCAAAAGGGCAACCTTTACTTTTCGTCCAACGGCCATCCGGGCTTTGGCCTGTTGGATATATTCCTATCGAAGAACGACGAGGGCAGCTTTTCGAAACCGGATAATTTGGGCCTGCCGCTCAACAGCGGCTACGACGACTTCGCCTTTTGGCTTTCCGACGATGAAGTCCACGGATTTTTTGCATCCAATCGCCCCGAGGGCAAGGGCAGCGACGATATTTATTCATTCAGGGAAACCCGGCCCCTAATCATTGAAGACTGCTGGCAGTTGATTTCGGGCGTAATTACCGACCGGACCACAAAAGAGCCCTTGGCCAGGGCCAATATTGAAATTGTCAAGTCGGGCGGAACCGTAAGGGAAAGCCTTTTATCGGCCCCCGATGGTTCGTTTACCTTTGTGGTCGACTGTAATGCCTCTTACCGGATAACCGCCCAAAAACAGGGCTATGAAAGCAACTCCAAGATGGTGCCCACCGACGATGTGCGCAAGGATAGCAAGGACGGCTCCCTATCCCTTGAATCTTTGCAGGTCATTGGGGAACGCAAGGCCCTTGCCCTTCAAAAAGAACGCGAAGCGGCGGAGAAAAAGGCCTTGGCCGCGGCAAAACTAAGGAAGGAGCAAGAAGAGCTGGCCCTAAGGGAACGCCTTTTAAGGGAGGAAGAAAACAGGAAAAAACAGGCCGAGACCCGGCAAAAGGAAAAATCGAAACGCGCAAAAGAAATAGAAAAGGCCATTGCCACGGAAGAGGCCATTGTCAAAAAAGACGACCGTACGCTTCTCGAGATCGGTGAAATACATTTCGATTACAGCCTGTGGTATTTGCGAAGGGAAGCCCGAATGCGTTTGAACAAGGTGGTGGAAATCATGAAAAAGTACCCGAACATGGTACTCGAGATCGGCACGCACACCGATATCAGGGGCAACAGCGCATACAACCGGGAACTTTCGCAGAAAAGGGCCGATGCCGCCAAGGATTACCTGGTCAAGAACGGAATCGCCAAGAACCGTGTAATCGCCAAGGGGTACGGCGAATCGCGGCCCATTGTCAAATGCGAGACCGAAGAGAGCTGTACCGAAGAAGACCATGAATGGAACCGAAGGTGCGAACTGGTGGTCGTAAAATGGGAATAAGCCGGCCGACAGCCCCAAAACCCCAGTACATAAACGAAACTACCCAGCCTAAACCTGGTCCCGAACCCAAAATAGGGTTTGGGGCTTTTTCATTTCTGTCGCTATTCTTTTTATCTTCGTTAGAGAATATGTATGTTATGAATCTATCCGATCTGCCTTCGAAGGAAATTATGCCGGGCTACCACGGTAAATTGGTGCATTCCCAGAATATGTCCATTGTCTTTTGGACAGTGGAGGAAGGCGCCGAAGTACCCGAGCATTCCCATATGAACGAACAAATAATGCACGTTCAGGAAGGTCGCTTTGAATTTACGCTCGACGGCGACACAAAAACCTACAAGGCCAATGACATTGTTGTCATACCGCCCCATAGCCCCCATAGCGGCAAGGCGCTCACTCCTTGCAAACTCATGGACGTATTTAGTCCCGTACGGGAAGCGTACCGATAGAAAGACAGAATTGAAAACCCCGAAAACCTTACAATATGAACATCTCTTTAAAAGGTAAAAACGCACTGGTCGGAGGAAGCTCAGGAGGCATAGGCAAGGCCATCGCACAGCAATTGGCCGAAAGTGGGGCCAGTGTTACCCTAATGTCGCGCAGCGAGGACAAACTCAAAAAAATCGTGGAAGAACTGCCCCATGACCAAGGACAGGAGCATCGTTATCTGGTAGTCGATTTTTCCGATTTTCACGGCTATCGCCAAACCATATACCGCTATTTTGAAGATCACGGGGTCGATATCCTCGTCAACAATACCCAAGGCCCTGCGGCCGGAAGTGCCTTGGAGAAACACACCCAAGATTACCAAGAAGCCTTCGACCTGCTTTTCAAGACCGTTTCCTATACTACCGAACTGGCCCTAGGGCATATGCAAAGGAAGCGGTGGGGCCGTATCATCAACGTAGCCTCGGTTTCGGTCAAGGAGCCCTTGTCGTACCTCGCCCTTTCAAACACCATTAGGGCCGCCGTAGTTACATGGGCCAAATCGTTGGCCAATGACGTGGGACCCTACGGAATAACGGTAAACAGCATTCTAACGGGGTATTTCGACACCGAGCGCATTGCCCAACTGAACGCCAAAAAGGCGGAGCAATTGGGCATTTCGGAAGACCGGGTACGGGCCGACATGGAGGCCAAAGTACCGCTAAGGCGAATAGGGGACCCCAAAGAATACGGGTATCTGGCCACTTTTTTGGCCTCGGACCAAGCCGCCTATATCACCGGTACCCAAATACCCATCGACGGGGGACTTTTAAAAAGCCTATAGGCCACATATTTTATCCGTACCAAAGCCCCCAATTCCCTCACCGGGTGATACCGTTCACTCATTTACAGTTTTTATTGGCATCGATTTTGCACAGTTTCGTTCTGTAATTTTATACTATGAAAAGATTGTCCCTCATATTTGCCCTAATCCTTTTTTCACCCATGCTACAAGCCCAAGACAACGGAGACCCCTATCAATCGCTTTGGAAAAAAGTGCAGGAATTGGAGCGCGAAGACCTGACAAAATCAGCCTTGGAACTAGTAGAGGGCATTTCGAAAAAGGCCACAAAGGAAAAAAATGCACAACAGGCGGTAAAGGCCCTGTTGTTCGTTTCAAAATACGCCATGACCCTGGAGGAAGATGCCCAATTGAGCATCATAGAACGTTTTAAGGCCGAAATCGCCAGGGCCGATTTCCCCACGAAAAACATCCTGGAAAGCTATTTGGCCAACATGTATTGGCAGTATTTCCAACAAAACAGATATCGGTTTTACCAGCGCTCTACCACCGAAACCAAAGTGGATAGTACCGATTTTCGCACGTGGGACCTGAATACGCTGTTCTATGGGATAGACCTTCACTTCAAGGCATCCCTAGCGAACAAACAAGGGCTCCAAAAGACCGATTTAAAAGGATTTGAGGAAATACTGAATCGACAGGAAGACTCTGAGACCTTTCGCCCCACCCTTTACGACCTGCTGGCCCACACGGCCCTTCAGTTCTACAAAACCAATGAAACCGCCATTACCCGGCCGGCGGACAAATACGAGATCAAAGACCCGGAAACCTTGTGCGAGGCCTATCAATTTATTGACCTCGACCTGGGCACAAACGACAAAACTTCCCTACAGGCCAAGGCGCTCGGTGTTTACCAAGAATTGATCCGCTTTCATTTTGACCATCCGAAATTGGAGCCTTTGGTCATGGCCGATATCGAGCGTATGGATTTCGTATACCAGAACGCCACTTTCCCCAACAAGGAAATGTATTACGAGGAAACCCTAAGAAATTCGGCCGAACGCCTAAGGCACCATGAGGTTTCGGCACTTTACAATTACTCCCTTGCCGAAATGTACCATCGACAAGGGCAGGCTTTCGATCCCGAGACCAACACGGCAGCACGTTGGAAGCATAAAGAAGCCCTTGCCCTATGCGATGAGGTCATCGCCCGATTTCCGAATAGTATGGGGGCCGAAAAGTGCAAGGCCCTCAAATCACAGATCTTGGCCCCTAGCCTGTCCATCGTCACGGAAAGAAACATACCCGTCGACCGGCCGTCGAAATTATTGGTCCACTACAAGAACCTGAATTCGCTGAAACTTTCGGCCCATGTGGTGAACAATGCCCAGATCAAGGAGCTCAACGAGCTATATCCGCAAAAAAAACAGTTGGCCTTTATCGAGCAATTGAAGTCCGTAAAAAGTTGGTCCGCCCGATTAAAAAACGAAAACGATTACCAAGTACATGGTATCGAGGTATTGCTCCCCCCTTTGGAAAACGGACAGTATATTATTTTGGCGACCCCAGAAAAAGAGGGTGACGAAAGCTTTGCCTTCGGCCAGATCCAGGTAACCAATATGGCCTTGGTCGAGATCAACGCCCATTCGGAAAAGCGCTATCAGGTAATCGACCGCATGACGGGCGAACCCCTTTCGGGCGCCAAGATGACCTTTACCTACCTCAAAAACTACAACAAACCCTACCTGACCCGAACGGAACGGACCGACAAAATGGGATTGGTTACCATTCCCCTTACCCATGAGCATTGGAATTACGTAAAGGTCGAGATCGATTTTAACGGGGAGCGCGCCTTTTACGGCGACTATGCGATCAACAAAAAGCAGGAAGAAAACACGGCCGATGATGTGCACAACCAAATTTTCCTGTTTACCGATCGAAGTATATACCGCCCCGGCCAACCGGTCTACTTTAAGGGCATCCTTACGGCGTCTTCCGAAGACCGATCACGGGTCGTGGCAAACGGAGCCGTACGGGCAAGCCTGCACGACGTCAACGGCCAAAAGATCTCCGAACTTGAATTTTTGTCCAATGAATTTGGATCGTTCAACGGCGAGTTTATACTTCCCAACTCTGGGCTAACGGGAGAATTTCATATAAAAACCAGCGCCTTTTCGGGCAAAACCACCTATTCGCACTACTTCTCCGTGGAAGAATACAAACGTCCCAAATTCGAGACTTCCTTCAAACCGGTAAGCGAGACCTACAAGGTAAACGATAGCGTCACCGTGACCGGCACCGCCACGGCCTACGCCGGAAGCCACATTAGCGACGCGAAAGTAAGCTACAGGGTGAAACGTGCCGTTTATTTTCCGCGTTGGTACTACTGGCACATGCCTCCCTACTACACCCCATCTTCCCAAGAAATAGCCCATGGGGAGACACGCACGAACGCTTCGGGCGAATACGACATTAGCTTCAAGGCCCTGCCGGACAACAGTGTATCGAAAGAAAACCTGCCCACCTTTACCTACGAGATTACGGCCGACGTTACCGATATCAACGGGGAGACCCATAGCACCTCCACCTTTGTATCGGTGGGCTACCATTCGCTCGTAGCCCACATTACCGTGCCCGATCTCTGGGACAAGGACAGGAACCAAGACAAAATACAGATTTCGACCACCAACCTCAACGGCCAGGAAACGGCTTCTAAAGGAAGCTTGAAAATGTACAAACTACAAGCCCCGGAACAGGTATTGCGCCCCAGGGTGTGGCCCGCTCCCGACTATAAAAACTGGAACAAGGAAGCGTACAAAAACCTCTTTCCGAACGAGGCCTATGAAAAAGAAGACCAACCGGCGAACTGGAACAAGGGCAAATTGGTCTGGCAAACGGACTTCGATACCGAAAAATCGAAGGAATTCAACATCAAAAACCTGAAAAACCTGACATCGGGAAAATACCTTATAGAACTCGAGACCCAGGACAAATCCGGACAGCCGGTAACCGAAAAGGCCATAACCACACTTATCAGCGAAAACGACAAGCAGCTGGCCGACAACGGCTTGTTCAGCATCAAAACGGACAAAGACGACTACCGTGCCGGCGACAAGGTAAGACTTACCTTGTCTTCGAATTCAGAAGACCTTACGGTAACGGTATTTATCGACAAACAACAAAAAATTGTCGGCACCCATAAAATCCACCTCAACCGGAATTCAAAGACGATTACCCTACCGGTAACCGAGGATGATCTAGGCGGGTTTGCCGTCAACTATACGTTTTCGGCCTATAATTCTTTCGAATCGGGGACCCTACCTGTTTCGGTACCCTATCCCGAAACGGACCTCGAGATTGAGACCAACACGTTCAGGGACAAGTTGCATCCCGGAACCGGGGAAACCTGGTCGTTTAAAATAAAGGGACCACAGGGCGAAAGGGTATCCGCAGAACTTTTGGCCAGTATGTACGACGCCTCTTTGGATACCTTCCGGCCGCATTACTGGAATTTCAATCCCCTTGCCAGAGGCAACTACTATACCTCCATTTACGCCAATTCGCATATCTGCTACGGAACCCATTCGTTCAGAACCTATCTCAAGAATCACCCCTATCACCCTAAACCCCAATTATACGACTCCTTTAACTGGTTCGGATTTTATTTCGGGAAAGGTTATATCTATGGACGTGGCCTCAATAAAGTAATGAAAAGTGCCGCCCCGATGATGGCCGACGCCATGGCCGAAGGCGAAGCCTTGGAAGAAGAAACCGTGGCCGATGCCATCCTTACCGGTACGTTGACCGCCCCGACGACAAATGACACGAAAGTAGACGACACCGACATCCAAATCCGTAAAAACCTTCAGGAAACCGCGTTTTTCTTTCCCGAATTGCGCACCGATAAAGAAGGAAACGTGTCGTTCAGCTTTACCACCCCCGAAGCGCTCACCAAATGGAAATTGAAGTTATTGGCCCATACCAAGACCGTACAAAATGCAAAACGAACGCTTTACACCCTTACCCAAAAAGAGTTGATGGTCATGCCCAATGCACCGCGCTTTCTTCGTGAGGGCGATGAAATAACCATTAGCAGCAAAATTGCCAACCTCACGGACAAGCCCTTGTCGGGACAGGCGAAATTGGTTCTTGTGGACCTTGTTTCAGGCAAGGATGTCTCCGATCGACTCTTGGGTGCCGGGACCGAATATCCGTTTTCGGTCGATGCACAGGGAAACACCCAAGTTTCATGGCGTTTGAAAATTCCCGAAAACCTACAGGCGGTGGAGTATACCGTGATGGCCAAGGCCGGCGATTTTAGCGATGGGGAACAAAACGCACTTCCCGTTTTGACCAACCGCATGTTGGTTACCGAAAGCCTGCCCATGTGGGTCCGTAGCGGCCAGACCAAGACCTTTGTTCTGGAAAAACTGAAAGACAATACCTCGACTACCCTTAAAAACCATAAGCTGACCCTGGAAATCACTTCCAACCCCGCGTGGTATGCCGTACAGGCCCTGCCCTACCTTATGGAGTACCCCTACGATTGCAACGAACAGACCTTTGCCCGGTACTATGCAAATGCCTTGGCAAGCCACATAGCCCATTCCAATGAAAAGATCAAGCGGGTATTTGACCAATGGGCCGGTTCCGATGCCCTCATCGGCAATTTGGAAAAGAACGAAGAACTCAAATCGCTGCTGATCCAAGAAACGCCTTGGCTCCGCGATGCCCAATCGGAAGCGGAACAAAAAAAGCGCATTGCCCTTTTGTTCGACTTCAACAAAATGAAGGACGAAGAAACCCGGGCGCTGAACCAGTTAACCAACAACCAAAAACCTTCCGGGGCCTGGCCCTGGTTCAACGGAGGGCCCGACAACCGCTACATCACCCAACACATCGTAGCCGGTTTGGGGCACCTAAAAAAACTCAGGGTGGGATCCGCCTCCGACCAAAACAATACCCGTATCGCTGCGATTACCCAAAAGGCCATAGCCTATTTGGATGCCGAATTCATCGAGGAGTATGAAACCATGAAGCGCTATGCCGATAACCTCGACCACGACCATTTGACCCCGACGCAGATGCACTATCTGTATATGCGCAGCTTCTTTAAAGACTTTGAGGCCTCCGAAGAGGTCGATGAGGCCAAGCGGTATTACTTGGGGCAGGCCAAGAAATATTGGCCCAAGAAAGGACTTTATGCCAAGGGCATGCTGGCCCTGACCTTGAGCAGGGAGGGCGACGCCGTTACTTCCAGAAAAATTTTAAGGGGTCTAAAGGAAAACAGCATCGTTTCCGACGAACTGGGCATGTACTGGAAAGAAAACACCGCCTCTTGGTATTGGTACCAAGCCCCCATCGAAACCCAGGCCCTTTTGATCGAGGCTTTCGGGGAAATCGAAGACGACACGGAAACCATCGACAACCTGAAGATATGGCTTCTAAAACATAAGCAGACCAATCAATGGCCCACCACCAAATCTACGTCGGAGGCGGTCTATGCCCTTCTTTTACAAGGCAGCGATTGGCTTTCGGTCACCGAAGCCGTCGACGTTACGGTCGGAGGGAAGAACATCGACCCCTCAACCATGGAAAACACAAAAACCGAAGCCGGGACAGGCTATTTCAAAACTTCCTGGAATAGGTCCGAAATACAACAAACCATGGCAGAGGCCACCCTGCGCAAAAAAGGGAAGGGCATTGCCTGGGGAGCCCTGTATTGGCAGTATTTCGAGGACCTGGACAAAATAACGACGGCCAAGACGCCTTTACAGCTCAAAAAGAAGCTCTTTCTTAAAAAGAATACCGATACGGGCGAAAAAATTTCGGAGCTTACCGAAACCACCGGTTTAAAAGTAGGTGACCTGGTACGGGTGCGGATCGAACTCCGCTCCGACCGCGATATGGAATTCGTCCATATGAAAGACATGCGTGCCGCAGGTTTTGAACCGGTAAATGTAATCTCTAGGTACAAATGGCAAGACGGACTGGGCTATTACGAAAGTACCAAAGATGCCAGCACCAACTTCTTTTTCGATTATTTGCCCAAAGGGGTATATGTTTTCGAGTACGATTTAAGGGTAAACAACGCCGGTGAATTCAGCAATGGCATCACTACCATCCAAAGCATGTATGCGCCCGAGTTTTCAAGTCATTCCGAAGGCCTTCGGGTAAAGGTGGAGGGGTGACAGGGGGCAGTGGGCAGTTCGCAGTGGACAATTAGCAGTGAACAATTAGCAATGAACAATTAACAGTTGGCAGTTGGCAGTGAACAGTGAACAATTAGCAATGAACAATTAACAGTGGGCAGTGGGCAGTGAACAATAAACAATGAACAGTGGGCAGTTAGCAGTGGGCAGTTGGCAGTGGACAATTAGCAGTGAACAATTAGCAATGAACAATTAACAGTTGGCAGTTAGCAGTGGGCAGTGGGCAGTTGGCGGTTGGCAGTGAACAATGAACAATAAACAATGAACAGTGGGCAGTTGGCAGTTGGCAGTTGTCAGTGGACAATTAGCAATGAACAATTAACAGTTGGCAGTTCGCAGTGGGCAGTGGGCAGTTGGCAGTGAACAGTGAACAGTGAACAATTAGCAATTAGCAATGAACAATTAACAGGGGGCAGTGGGCAGCGGGTATTGACCCCACCCAACGGCACCGATAACCTTATATCACAAGCGGTAAATTGCGCTGGGTTAACGGAAGACAGGTTGGTGTCGTGCAGTTTTTCGAATGGGATTTAAGGAGGTAACCGACCAAAGGAAAAGCCAGAGGCCTAGCCAAAGGGAGAAAAAAACAGCTGATAGAGAAAGACACCGAAAAGATAACCACAGCCAACGCCTACAATAAGGATAAAAATCAAAAAGTGCAGGGCCTTGCCCTGCTCCACATTGATCAGTGCGAGGGGCACACCGTCCTTAAAAATTTCATAGGCATTCATTTTATCGGCCTGTGAGGGATTGCGACGGGAAATGCGGAAATGGTTCTTGTTTACCGAAAAGATGTGTTCTACCCCCGGCTTTGACTTTTTCTCGGAAACTTTGGTTCCGTTCAACAGTACTTTTTCCCTGCCTAACAAGGTTTTGACGATCTCGATCTTATGGTTTTCGATATAGTAAAGGGCAAGCCTGGGCATTTCTCAAGTTCTTTTTATACCGTGCTATGGGCCACAACACCTGAAACCAATCAAAAAAACGCTTACCTCTCCACTGAGGCAGCCTTTGTTGAGCTACCCAATGGCAACCGGGCAGACCAAGCTTTGAAGCTTACCTAAAAATATAGAATTTAAGGGCTTGCAAAAAGAAAAAAACACCTGCACCGGAAGTATTCTTACAACTTAGGTTTACTTGCTACAAAAAAAGTTGGGATTAAACCTACCTTTAAGCTTATTTGGGAGGATATTTCGCCAGTACCTTGGCCACAATTTCACGAAGACGGGCTTCCCTTTTCCCAGGAGTCATATTTCCATTAAAGGTGCTCTCGCTAACGGCCTTCCAAAACAGTTCGTCTTTTTTGCTATCGATAAAATCAAACCTAATTTCACGATGTTGGGAAGCCTGCCCCACGGGAATGCCTATGGAGACCCCTCCCCCGATATTCCTTCCGGTCCCCCCGACACCCAGTCCTACCGAACTGTTGCGTACAGGTTCAAAAAAACGGGCTTTTATATTGATATAAAAGTCGGGATCTTCGGAAAATCGCACCCCTTTGATCTGCAATTCGGCATCAATGGCCTCGAACAACCTGTTTTCATCGAGTTGGCTAAGTCCCGTTACCATATCGGGGTAATAGTTATAGGTCGTATAGTTCGAAAAGTCGGCCTGCTTATCGTAGTCGTAGTACACCTTCACCGTTTTACAGGAAGCCGTTACCAGTACCATTGCCGCCAAAACCACCTTGCGCATACCCTTTCCTTTAAGTCTTTTCTATTCTATAACCTTTTCATTGTTCAACATGGCCCATAACCTATCTTTCAATTCGGTGATGTTCTGCTGCGCTACCGATGAAATAAAGAGATAGGGTACATTATCAAGTTCCTTGTCGAGTTCGGCCCGAATTTCATCCTTCAATTCATCGTCCAACATATCGCTTTTCGAAATGGCCACCAAGCGCTCCTTGTCCAACAATTCCGGATTGTACCTGCGAAGCTCGTCAAGCAGTATGCGATATTCATTTCCGATGTCCTTGCTATCGGCAGGAATGAGGAACAAAAGCGTGGCATTGCGTTCGATATGGCGAAGAAAATAATGACCCAGGCCCTTTCCCTCTGCAGCCCCCTCGATAATTCCGGGTATATCGGCCATGACGAAACTCTGGTAATCGCGGTGCTGTACAATGCCCAGGTTGGGTTTTAAGGTGGTGAATTCGTAATCGGCGATTTTGGGCTTGGCCGAGGTAATAACCGAAAGCAAGGTCGATTTTCCGGCATTCGGGAAGCCTACCAGGCCAACGTCGGCCAAGACCTTGAGTTCGAGAATCACATCGATTTCCTTGCCCTCGACCCCGGGCTGTGCATACCTTGGGGTTTGGTTCGTACTGCTCTTGAAGTGCCAATTTCCGCGGCCGCCCATGCCTCCTTCGACCAGGATCCTCTCCTCGCCATGCTCGGTAATCTCAAAAATCACTTCGTTGGTCTCGGCGTTTTTTACCACCGTCCCCAAGGGAACATCCATATAGACGTCGGCACCGTCGGCACCGGTACTTCGTTGTTTGCTCCCATGGGCCCCGTGTCCGGCCTTAAAATGCTTTTTAAACTTAAACCCGACCAGGGTCCATAAATTTTCGTTCCCGCGGACGATAACATGGCCGCCACGACCACCATCGCCTCCATCGGGACCGCCTTTGGTGATGTACTTTTCGCGATGTAAATGCGCGGACCCCTTGCCCCCATTACCGGATTCGGCGTGTATTTTCACATAGTCTACAAAATTCCCTTCGGTCATGGTACGGTTTAAAAATTAGCATATTACGAATTGCAAAAGTACGCAATTCGCTCGACCCTTTGCGAATGATGGCCATTCAGGATCGACAATCGTACCGCATGGCCCCGTTGAAGAACGGAAAAATCGGGGGAAGGGTCAGTCTTCCAATTGAAAATCGATGGTCGAAACGACCCTTACCATTTTTATCTGTGGTGTATTCTGATCGCGGTCACTGATCGAAAAAAGACCCTGTCTTGCCACCCTTATCTTTCCGACCCGTGCCTCGGAATCGCGGGCAAACTTTTCGGCCACCTCACGGGCGTTTTTGGTGGCTTCCTCGATCATTTCGGGTTTAAGGTCGTTCAACCCCGTAAAGATATATTCAATTGGCCTCCAGGTATTTTTCGAGCCCAGGAGCACGCCGTCGGAAATGAGTTCCGCCGATTCGGCCAAGGCCCTTTGCAAACGTGGGATATCGGAGGTGCGAACGGTAAACTCCGAATTGGCCAAATACCTGTACGGACTTTGTTGTGCGCTATTGTTGTAGATGTTGGCACGGGCATCGGTAACGTTAATGGTACCACGGGTAAGCTCCTCGTCGGAAAACCCTTGCTCCTTAAAAAATCGCGTTACTTTCTCGTTCTGCTCCTCGATATCGCGGCGCAGGGTTACCAGATCGTTCCCGGTCAAGGAAATCGTCATGGGCCATACCGCCAAATCGGCATTGACCTCGCGCTGCGACAGCCCCTTTACTTGAACATAGCGGTCGTATTGTTTACCGATGCGGTGCATATTTCCGATAAAATAGCCCGCAAGAACGATGGCAACGGCCAAAACAATTGTCTTGGCCCAATCGAAATTCTTCATGCTTCAGGTTTTCTATAACTCTTCAATAACCTTGCCAAGGCGGTGCGCCACTTCATCTATGGCCCCGATTCCATTTACGCTATGGAATTTCCCCTGTGCTTCGTAATAATCTTTTAGGGGTGCTGTTTTGGTATTGTACTCATTGAACCGGTTACGGATCTTGCCTTCGTCTTGATCATCGCTTCTGCCGCTGACCTTTCCGCGTTCCAACAGCCTTTGGATCAAGACCTCATCGTTCGCCTCAAGGGCGATGGTGGCATCGACCTTCATGTTCTTACCGGCCAAAAACGCATCCAAGGCCTCGGCCTGGGCCGTAGTTCTTGGAAATCCGTCAAAAATAAACCCACTGGCATCGGGATTCTTCTCCACGGCGTCCTCCAGCATTTTAATGGTCACCTCATCGGGAACCAATTCGCCCTTGTCAATAAAAGACTTGGCCAATTTGCCCAAATCGGTATCGTTTTTCATATTGTACCGAAAAAGGTCTCCGGTCGATATGTGTTTGAGGTTGTACTTGTCCTTTAAAAATTCTGCCTGGGTGCCTTTACCTGCACCCGGTTTCCCGAATAATACGAGATTGATCAT
Source organism: Pseudozobellia thermophila (assembly GCF_900141855.1). Classification (GTDB taxonomy): domain Bacteria; phylum Bacteroidota; class Bacteroidia; order Flavobacteriales; family Flavobacteriaceae; genus Pseudozobellia; species Pseudozobellia thermophila. Next base: position 54,241 of record NZ_FQYU01000008.1, on the reverse strand, counting down.
ATGTTTTTGGTTTAGTTGATAAACTTCTTTGAGGTTGCGGCCCAACTCCTTATAATCGAGGCCATAACCCACAATGAACTTATCGGGTATTTCAATTCCCCAGTAGTCAATGGCATATTCCCCATTGTATACATCGGACTTAAAGAAGAGGCTGGCTATCTTGAACTCCTTGACATTGGTGTTTGAAAATAGGTGTACCAATTCCTTAAGGGTCCGGCCCGTATCGATGATATCTTCCAAGATTACCACACTTTTGCCCTCGATATCCTTGGAAACATCCAAGAGGGTCTCGACAATGCCCGTGGAAGTAAGACCTTGGTACGAACTCAGTTTCACGAAAGAAACTTCGCAATCGTAGGGATAATGCTTCAAAAAATCCGACACAAACATAAAGGCACCGTTGAGCACGCCCACAAAAACGGGCACTTCGTCCTTATAATCGGCGGCTACCTTGGCGGCAACGGACTTGACAGCAGCCTCGATCTGGGCCTCGTTCAAAAAAGGTTTAAAGTGTTTATCGTGCAGTTTTATCAATGCCAAGACTTTTGAGAGTTGCCAAATATAACATTTTGATTTCTCTTTTTTAACACCCCGGCCCCGGTTTTGGGAATTCGACGTATTTTTGTGCCAAGAAGCAACCACATGTCAGCAAAATACGAAAAGAACTATTTTTCTTCCGACTTTACCCTGGGCATTTTGGGGGGCGGCCAATTGGGGAAGATGCTACTGTACGAAACCCGAAAATTCGACATCCGCACCAAAGTACTCGACGCTTCGGACGAAGCACCCTGTAAGATCGCCTGCGATCAATTTGTTTTGGGCAGTTTGATGGATTACGACACCGTAATCGACTTTGGCCAAGACGTCGATGTTCTGACCATCGAGATCGAAAACGTAAATCTCGACGCCCTCGAACAACTCGAAGAAAACGGCAAGACCGTTTACCCGCCCACAAGGGCCCTTAGAACCATACAGAACAAGGCCAAGCAAAAATTGTTCTATGTGGACAACGGTATACCAACGGCCCCTTTTAGCCGGTTCGCCTATAAGAGCGAGATAAACGATAGCATAGCTAACGGTGCACTCGAGTTTCCCTTTATATGGAAGGCCGCCCAATTTGGCTACGATGGCCAAGGTGTCAAGGTGGTTCGCAAACTGGAAGACCTCGAGGCCTTGCCTACGGGGGAATGCATCGCCGAAAAAATGATCGATTTCAAGAACGAACTTGCGGTCATCGTTTGCCGGAATCCCAATGGGGAGGTAAGGACCTACCCCGTGGTCGAAATGGAGTTTCACCCCGAGGCCAACCAAGTGGAATATGTCATCTGTCCGGCCCGTATCGACGACAAGGTGGCCCGAAAAGCCCAGGAAATCGCCCTCAAGGTATCGGAAAAAATCGGACATATAGGCCTCTTGGCCGTTGAGCTCTTTCAAACACAGGACGACGAAATATTGGTCAACGAAGTGGCGCCAAGACCGCATAACAGCGGACATTATAGTATCGAGGCCAGTTACACCAACCAATTCGAACAGCATATCAGGGCGATCTTGAACCTTCCCCTGGGGAACACGCAGAGCAAGGTAGCCGGAATCATGGTAAATTTGGTAGGTGCCGAAAACCATACCGGTGAAGTGCTCTATGAACATATGGAGGAAATATTGGCCCTCGATGGGGTCACCCCCCATATATATGGAAAAAAACAGACCAGACCGTTCCGAAAAATGGGCCATGTCACCATCGTCAACCAAGACTTGGCCAAGGCCCGCGAAATTGCACAACAAGTAAAGGAAACAATAAAAGTCATAAGTAAACAAGATGGGTAAAGTAGCCGTAGTAATGGGAAGCACCAGCGACCTGCCAGTAATGCAGGAAGCCATAGACATGCTAAAGGAATTTGAAATAGAGGTGGAGGTCGATATCGTTTCGGCACACCGCACCCCCGAGAAATTGTTCGATTTTAGTAAAAACGCCCATAAAAACGGCTATTCGGTGATAATTGCCGGTGCCGGTGGCGCGGCCCATTTGCCCGGCATGGTCGCCGCTATGTCTCCCCTGCCCGTTATCGGGGTACCGGTAAAGAGCAGCAATTCGATCGATGGATGGGACTCGATCCTATCGATTCTGCAAATGCCCGGCGGGGTTCCGGTGGCCACGGTGGCACTCAATGGGGCCAAAAATGCAGGTATCCTGGCCGCCCAGATAATCGGCAGCGGCGATAAAACCGTGCTCGAAAGAATTATTTCTTACAAAGAAGGCCTTAAGGCCAAGGTCGTGGAAGGCGCAAAAAGCTTAAAATCGTAAAAAGGACCCACATTTTCTTGACGGCCTCCTCCTTTCGACCAACGACGGAAAGAACTAAAAAAATACCATAGATGAACAATCCACTATTAGCAGCTTTTGATACGGCTCCTTTCGACAAAATAAAGAACGAGCATTTTAAACCTGCTTTTTTAAAGGCCATGGAAGACGCCCGGGCCGAAATCGACGCCATTACCGAAAATAGCGAGGCCCCCACCTTCGAAAACACCATAGAGGCCTTGGAGTTTTCAGGACAGCAACTCGACCGGATTTCCAGTATTTTCTTCAACTTGAACTCGGCAGAGACGAACGAAGAAATTCAAAAGATTGCCCAAGAGGTGTCGCCCTTGCTGTCTGAATTCAGCAACGACATCACCCTGAACGAACGATTGTTCAACAGAATAAAGACCGTTTACGGGCAAAGGGAATCGTTAGACCTTAACCCCGAACAGCAAACCCTTCTCGAAAAGAAGTACAAGCACTTTAGCAGAAACGGGGCCAACCTTCCCGAAGACAAGAAAAAAAGGCTCAGACAAATAGATTCAGAACTGGCCCAACTGAAATTGAAGTTCGGTGAAAACGTATTGGCCGAGACGAACAAATACGAATTGCACCTTACCAACGAAGACGACCTGGCCGGTATGCCCGAGGGCGAAAAAGAGGCCGCTGCGCAACTCGCCAAGTCGAAGGGCAAGGAAGGATGGCTGATAACCCTCGACTATCCGAGCTACATACCCTTTATGAAATATGCCGACAATCGCGAGCTACGCAAAGAACTCGCCCTGGCCTTCGGCAGCAAGGGTTTTCATGGCGACGAACTTGACAATAGCGATATTGTACTCCAAATTGCCAAGTTGCGCCACGAAAGGGCCAACTTACTGGGTTACAAGACCCACGCCCATTTTGTTCTCGAGGAACGTATGGCCGAGACTCCCGAAAAAGTACACGATTTTCTTAACGAACTATTGGAAAAGGCCAAACCGGCCGCCGAAAGGGAATTCAAGCAACTCGCAGATTTTGCCAAGGAAGTGGACGGCATCGAACAGTTACAAAAATGGGACGGCAGTTATTATTCGGAAAAACTAAAGCAAAAACTTTTCGACCTCGACGACGAAAAGCTCAAACCCTACTTTAAGCTCGAGAACGTCATAGCCGGGGTATTCAAAGTGGCCGAAAAACTGTTCGGCCTTCAGTTCGAAGAGGTGTTCGACATCGCAAAATACCACGAGGAAGTCAAGACCTACAGGGTATATGACCAAGATAAGAATTTCATCGCCGTATTCTATGCCGATTTCCATCCCCGAAAAGGGAAACGGGGCGGCGCTTGGATGACCTCGTACAAACCGCAGTACATACGAAATGGGGAGAATGTGCGTCCGCACATATCCAATGTTTGCAACTTTACACCTTCCACGCCCAGCAAACCCTCCCTATTGACCTTCAATGAGGTCACCACCCTGTTCCATGAATTCGGCCACGGCCTACATGGTATGCTGGCCAATACCACCTACCCCAGCCTATCGGGCACCTCGGTGTATTGGGATTTTGTAGAGCTGCCCAGCCAGGTAATGGAAAACTGGTGCTATGAAAAAGAGGCTTTGGAACTGTTCGCCCATCATTATGAGACCGGGGAGCTGATTCCCATGGAACTCGTCAAAAAAATCAAGGAGTCGGCCACTTTCCAAGAAGGCATGCAAACCCTTAGACAGTTGAGTTTCGGGCTTCTCGACATGGCGTGGCACGGGATCGACCCCACGGGCATAACCGATGTAAAGGCACACGAATCAAAGGCCTTCGAAAATACGGACCTCTACCCCGAAACAAAGGAAACCTGTATGAGCACGGCCTTTTCCCACATTTTCCAAGGTGGGTATTCCTCGGGCTATTACAGCTATAAGTGGGCCGAGGTCTTGGACGCCGATGCCTTTGCCTATTTTAAGGAAAAGGGTATTTTTAACCGTGAGGTAGCCACCAAGTTCAAGGAAAACGTACTTTCTAAAGGTGGAACCGAGAACCCCATGGTACTGTACAAGCGTTTTAGGGGAGCCGAACCAAAGGTCGATGCCCTTTTGCAAAGAGCAGGTCTCTTGGAGCCGTCCGAATAGGAGTATATCCACTACCACCAAGCTTACCGATACCCGACCGATATACGGTTGGGGTCGACAACATATGTCAAACAAAAGGGTGCACCGAGCGCCTTTTTTTATGGGCGCTTTCCGCACTCGAATTCGTTCGCGCCGTCGTGCGGCCACACCCATTGTGGAAGAACATCCTTTTTTCTTCGGCCTACACTTGCAATAAAATTAGGCACTATGTCGATTTACCCCTATTAATAATCAATTATTTAATATATTTATAGGCGATTTCCCACAAAGGTAAATGCCCCGCTCCCTGCTCATCCCATAAAACCACAGCATGTACGAACGAATAAAATCCTTTGCCAAATCAAGAAATGAGCCCGGCAACAGCAACGTTCCGCCAGGTTTGCTTGAAAAGGCCAATGAAATAGGGCGAATTGGTGTTTTCGAGCTCAATATCGCAACAGGGGCCGTTTACTGGAACAACATGCTACGCGAAATCTATGAAGTTCCCGATAATTACATCCCCGATTTTGAGTCCATGTTGGTTTTTTGTAAGGAGGAGGGCGACCGAAACATCATGTTCAGGGCCCATGCCGAAGCCATTGAAAAAGGTAGCCCATTCGAATTCGACATCCCCATATCGACCGCCAAGGGCCAACATCGCCATATATGGATAACGGCGCAACCGGAGTTCATCGACGACGGCTGCCACACCATTTATGGCGTCGTAATCGATATAACCGGACCAAAAAAGACGGAGGCCTCATTGCTACAAAAAAAACACCAATGGGATTTTGCCGAGCAACTGTCGGCCATCGGGCATTGGCGCTATAATGTTATAACCACTGATTTTGAATGGTCGGACAACGTCTATCGGATCTATGACTTTGACATAGGGACAAGCATAAATTTCGAAAAATACCTGACCCACCTGCATCCCGACGACCGGCAGATGGTTTCGGACATCACCGAAGAGTTCAAAAGGACAAAGAAATTCAGAAAGTTCAAGCACAGGGCCTTGCATAGGGACGGGTCGGTACGAACGGTCGAAATGATGGGAAGCGTCATATCTTCAACAAATAACCAGGCGATAGAGATTTTCGGTACGATACAGGACATTACCGACAGGATAGATTCCCAAAAAGACCTTCAGCTAAAAAACCAGCTTTTGACCTTTACCACGGAGATGACCAAGGTCGGCTATTGGCAATGGGATACCGTAAACAACCAAGAAACATGGTCGGACAACCTTTATGACATGTTTGGAAGGGAAAAGACAGGAAATCTTACCTATGAGACCTACATGGAATACGTTCATCCCAAAGATGTGGATTATGTGGTAGCACAAATCAAAAAGGCCTTTGAAGACCATGAATTTCCGATATTCGAACATAGGATCATTCTTAAGGACGGAACAGTAAAGACCATTCAATTAATGGGCAAGGTATTTTGCAACGAGGCTGGGGAAGTAATTGAAATTATCGGTACCTGCCAAGATATTACCGAAAGCAAGGCCACCCAGATCGAGCTTTTGAGAAAGAACGAACTGCTGAACCTTTCCAATGAGTTGACCAACGTCGGGTATTGGCAATGGGACACCGTTAACGACGTCGTCATTTGGTCCGAAAACCTGTATCGCATATTCGGCCGCCATGAAAAATCACAGCTATCCTTTGCCACCTATTTTTCCTATGTCCACCCCAAAGATGGGGACATGGTCAACCAAAACTTCGAAGCTTCCTTCAAGAACAAGGCATTCAAAAGTTTCACACATCGCATCGTACTGGCCGACGGTACTGAAAAGGTCATTGAGCTGACGGGCAAGGTAATTGCCAATAAGGCCGGCAAGATCGTCGAAATAATCGGTACCTGCCAAGACATAACCCGAACAAAACGCACCGAGCAAGAACTTATCAGAAAGAACCATTTGCTCAATATGGCCGAAAAAATAGCCATGATAGGCTATTGGCAGTGGAATCTTACAGACGGAAAGATCGTTTGGTCCGACAACCTCTACCGTATCTCCGATATTGAAATGGGGACCGAAATCGACTCGGAGAAATACTTGGCCAGTGTACATCCCGAAGACCGGGAACCGTTGCGGAAATACATGCGGGAAATTTTACAAACCAAAAAGTTCGAACGCTTTTTTCACCGAATCATAAAAAAAGACGGTAGCATAAGAACCATAGAGGTCATAGGGGAAGTCATTATCGGTAAGGACGGCCGGGTAACCGAAATTATGGGAACCTCCCAAGATGTTACCGAACAACGTATGGCCGAGATCAAGTTTAGGGGACTATTGGAATCGGCCCCCGATGCCTTCGTCGTTATGGACACCGACGGCATAATAAAATTGGTAAACAAGCAGACCGAAAACCTATATGGATATAGTTCGGAAGAGTTGGTGGGGACCAACTATTTTGACCTCGTACCCGAAGATTTACAAGACCTGTTTTTACTGGACAAGGAGAGATTTAGGAACAATCCGTTTCAAGGTCCCATTGTACCCTCTACCAACAGCCTGTACATCATCAACAAGGAAGGGAACAAAATACCGGTACAAATAAGTGTCGGACCCGTAGAAACGGCCGAAGGCCTGCTCGTCACCGCTGCCATACGAGACATCACCGAGCAGAAAACCAATGAGGACAAGATTTTGGAAGCCAATAGAAACCTTAAGGAATCAACCGACAGGCTCACCCTCCAAAACCAGCAACTTGCCGAGTTCAACCATATAACCTCGCACAACCTACGGGCACCGGTTAGCAACCTGAACTCGCTATTGCATTTATATAGGGAAGAAAACAGCACCGTAAAAAAGGAGGCACTGTTTGAAAAGTTCGAAACGGTCATCGCCCACCTTACCCTTACCCTCAACACCCTGATCGAGTCGCTCAAGGTAAAGAACAGTACGGCAAAAAGTACCGAAACCATTTCACTTGACGACACGCTAAAAAAGACAAAGGAAATTTTGGCGGCCGAAATACTCAACACCAAAGCCCATATAACAAGCGACTTTAAGGAGATTCCGAAAATCTCCTATAATAAAATCTATATTGAGAGTATTTTTCTTAACTTGATAGGTAATGCCATCAAGTACAGTTCAGAAAACCGCGCGCCAAAAATAGAAGTCGCGTCGTACAACGAAAATGGCCGTGTAACACTGAGCTTTAAAGACAATGGGCTAGGAATCGATTTGAACAGGCACGGCCATAAGATTTTTGGCCTGAACAAGGTATTTCATCGGCACCCCGACGCCAAGGGAATCGGATTGTTTCTGACAAAGGCACAGGTCGAGGCCATGGGCGGATCGATTTCGGTCGAAAGCCAAGTAGATGTCGGGTCTACATTTATTATCAAACTAAACTAAAAATTCAAATGAACAACATCAATGTCTGTATCGTAGATGACGACGACATCTATCAATTTACAATGAAAATGGCCTTGGAATCGTTGAAGGGCGTTGAACGCATAATGTTTTTTAACGATGGCGCCGAAGCCCTCGATTTTATGCTGGACAACCTCAACAAAGAAAAGGAGCTGCCCGACGTAATCTTTCTCGATATCGATATGCCCATCATGGACGGGTTCCAGTTTATGGAAGAGTACATCAAGATCAAACCCAAGGTAGGAAAAAGGATCGTTATTTATATGGTCTCCTCTTCCGTCGACCCAGCCGATATCGAAAGAGCCAAGAAAATAAGTGAAATATCCGATTACATAATCAAACCAATTCAAGAAGGCCAATTAAAGAGCATTCTTCATGAACTAAAAGAAAACGGTCAATTGTAAAACGGACCTCACCTTCCCCATAAATCAAATAAGGTCTTCGCGTATCGAAACGGAAAGGATCATTTATCTACTTTCGTCACCGCATGGCCATTGGCCCGTCAAAATGTTAAGATAAATTAAAGATTGCCACCGAACTTCCCCCTTTAAGATCATATTTACGAACTTCGCCAAAAAAGCGAGCAAATGATTCTATTTGTCGATATGGACGAAGTAATGGCCGACACCTACGGGGCCCATATAGAGATATACAACAAAGAATTCAAGGAATGCCTTACCGTCGAAGCGTGTATGGGCCGCGAAGTATGGCATACCGTACCCGAAGACCGACAGGCAAGTGTACGGAACCATGCCCGAAACAGGGGATTCTTCAGAAACCTAAAACCCATGGCCGACAGCCAAGAGGTCTTAAGGGAACTCAACAAAAAGTACGAGGTTCACATCGCATCGGCGGCCATGCAGTTTCCGAACTCCCTGGAAGAAAAATCGGAGTGGCTGGACGAGCATTTTCCGTTCATCCCCTGGCAACAACGAATTTTGTGCGGGCACAAGCACATTTTGAACGGCGATATATTGATCGATGACCGAAGTTATAACCTTGAGGGTTTCAAGGGCCGATCGCTCTTGTTCACTTCCCCGCACAACATAAACGTCTCTGGTTTTGAGCGGGTCGATTCTTGGATAGAAGTGGGCCAAAGGCTGTTATAACTATTTGGCCTCGGCCTTATAGGCATCGTAGCCCCCCTTAAGGTCAACGACCTTCTTAAATCCCAAGGAATCGAGTACCCGGGCCGCCTCGGCGCTCCTGCCCCCTTTTTTGCAGTAGACAAAGACCGGCTTGTCCTTATCGAGCGCTTGGGCCTTTTCTATAAAACCCTTGCCCAACCAGTCGATATTGATCGCCTCGTCGATATGGCCCGAGTTGTACTCCCGGGGAGTTCTTACATCCAACAAGACACCGGTTTCCACGTCTTCACGTGAAAGTTCTGTGATATATTTTGACTTACTTTGGGAACAAGCCGATACAAAAGCCGACAGTAACAAAAAGACCAGTAAATTTTTCATGGGAGCCAAGGTTTACCCAAATTTAAGAAATATGGCCAGAATTGAGTATCAGAAAACGAAAGAACAAAATTTGCCCGCCGTTACGCCAAATTCACGTAATTTTGAAAACGACCATAAAGGAATGGCTGAGAACAAATTAGATCCGACAACTTGGGTAGACGCATATGCAGACTACCTTTTCAACTATGCGATAGCCCGAATCAACGATGCTGAAATCGCCAAAGACCTGGTGCAGGAAACTTTTTTGGCCGGTTTAAAATCTGCCAAGAACTATAAGGGCGATGCGGCCGAACGTACTTGGCTGATCGCTATTTTAAAAAGAAAGGTCATTGATTACTATCGAAAATCGAACTCAAAAAAGGGAAAGGCCGAGGTAAGGATCAATTACGGTTCGCAGACCGATGCCGAGGGCGATTGGCTCGAAGAACAGGTGGCCGACCCCTTCAGCAATTTCGAACACAGCGATATCGAAAACGAAGAACTCGGATTGGCTATACAGTCGTGTATAGAAAAACTACCCAAAAAACAGGCTCAGGTGTTCACCATGAAAACCATTCAAGGAATCAGTACCGAAGATATTTGTAATGAACTCAACATCAATCCGTCTAATCTTTGGGTAATGATACACAGGGCCAGGACCGCCCTTATGGGCTGCCTTAACCAAAGTTGGTTTTAGCATTGGTTGGTCGATCGATGAACAGTGTACGTAAAAAATATAGGCCAGGGTACCAAAAGACCTAAAAAAAGGAATAAAGGACAGTACAGCATTTTGTTGACAAAATCTTACTTTCCAGAAAGCAAACATTTAGACACCACTATGATATCTTGCGAAAAAGCCGCTATCATTTGTAACAAAATACAATACAAGGAAGCCACATTCATCGAAAAACTCAAGTTGAGGTACCATTTGTTGATGTGCGAAACCTGTACCAAATTCAGCAAAAAGAACTCACAACTCACCTCGCTGTGCAACAAGGCCCATCTACACGGTCTCTCCAACAAGGAAAAAGAGCAAATGAAAGACCGGCTGCGTTCTAAGAGTTAAACAGGTATTGCAGCACCAAGTACACGCCCCAAAGCATTATGGGGATCGATTCAACAAAAAAAGAAGAGAAATAGCGGCCTTGCTTTCGCTGGGTAAAAAACATCAAAAACCCGAACCCCAAGAACAAAATGCCCGCGGCGACCAATTCGAAAACTGCAATCGAATCTTTGAACAACACAACGAAAAAAAGCGGCATATTGGCCAATGCCCCCACAATCTTGGTTCGGGCGATACCAATTCGTTGGGGCAAGGTATGCAGGTCCGGACTGTCGTAGACCAGGTCCCTGATTTCAAAGGGTATCAAAAGTATAAAGACCAGTAAAAAATGGCGCAAGGTCTCTATCCCCGTATCCCACCACCCTACCCGGCCCCATTCCAAGGCGGGAAGGACAACGGTAGTACCTGCCCATACCAAGGCCACCACCAACATTTTGAACCCGCCCAGGTTTCTCAATTTTCCCGCCTTCGGCAAGACGGGAAGTGCGTAGAGAAAGGTCAGGAAGACAAGGCAGGCCAATGCGGCCCATATACGCCCCGGAAGAAAATACGCGTGGTACGAGGCCGCGGCGAAGGCGACAAAACTTGCAAATTGAATGTTCTTGTGATACCTATTGGCCACAAGAATGTATTTCTCGGCCTCGACCCCGTACTTCATAAAATTATAGCAGACGATCGTCCCAAAGAACAAAAACCAGGCCAGGTGCCGGTCTATCGGAATATTCAAGGTTATACCCGCTACGTGTACCAAGGCAAATACAGCAAAGGCCACATGAATACTGGCATCGAGGTAAAAGTCGAACAAACGCTGCAACCACTTCATTTAACAAATGTAACCAAAGTGTTGATAAGGTCGATTTACGGTTAAAAACTTTCTTTACCTTAATCGACAAACCGCATGTTTTATCTGTATTTATAACTAGTTTTGCACATCTTTTTATTCAATTTCTATGAAAACAGATGTTTTTGCCTTACGCCACATCGGAATTAAGGAAAAAGACCTGACCCCGATGCTTGGCAAGGTAGGCGCCCATACCTTGGAACAACTAATACAGGAAACCATCCCGGATGACATTCGCCTGAAGAAGCCCCTTCAATTGGACGAGCCCATGAGCGAGCACAAGTTCTTGGCACACATCCAAGAATTATCCGAAAAAAACCAGCTCTTCAGAACCTATATCGGCTTGGGCTACCACGAAAGCCTGACCCCTTCGGTAATCAAGAGAAACATACTTGAAAACCCGGGATGGTATACGGCATACACCCCCTACCAGGCAGAAATAGCACAAGGGAGGCTCGAGGCCCTCTTGAATTTCCAAACCATGATCAGCGACCTCACCGGTATGGAACTGGCCAATGCTTCGTTGTTGGACGAAAGTACGGCGGCCGCAGAGGCCATGACCATGTTGTACGATGTTCGCAGTAGGGAACAAAAGAAGCAAAACACATCGAAATTCTTCGTTTCGGAAGAAATACTGCCACAAACCCTTTCGCTGCTCAAGACCAGGGCCACCCCGGTAGGCATCGAATTGGTAATCGGCGACCATCGTACATTCGACTTCGGCAAAGAGTATTATGGCGCCTTATTGCAATACCCCGGCAAATACGGCGAGGTCTTCGACTATTCCGGATTCGTTTCAAAGGCCCAGGAATCGGACATAAAAGTGGCCGTAGCGGCAGACCTATTGAGTCTGCTCCTGCTCACTCCCCCAGGGGAATTCGGTGCCGACGTGGTTGTGGGAACCACCCAGCGCTTTGGCATTCCACTCGGCTACGGAGGTCCACATGCGGCGTATTTTGCCACCAAAGAGGCGTACAAAAGAAACATTCCGGGGCGCATAATCGGGGTAACCAAAGACCTTGATGGCAAACCGGCCCTAAGAATGGCCCTGCAAACACGGGAGCAGCACATCAAACGCGACAAGGCCACATCGAACATTTGTACCGCCCAGGTACTGTTGGCGGTAATGGCCGGTATGTACGCCGTTTATCACGGACCCAAGGGACTCAAATATATTGCCACAAAGGTCCACAACACCGCCGTTACCTTGGCGAACGCCCTAGAAAGACTGGGAGTACAACAAACGAACGGTTCTTACTTCGATACCCTTTGCCTCAAGGCCGACGCCTCGTCAATAAGGCCGGTAGCCGAAAAGGAAGGGGTCAATTTCCTCTATATCGACGACACGACCATTTCGATCGCGGTCAATGAGGCCACCTCGCTGCACGATCTGCGACAAATCGTAGGCATCTTTACAAAGGCTTTGGGCAAGGAAGACATCGAGGTAACCGAACTCTTAAACGCTTCCGTCATCCCTGAAAATATACAGCGAAGCTCGACATACCTGGAAAGCAAGGTTTTCAATTCGTACCATTCGGAAACCGAGTTGATGCGCTATATCAAAAAACTGGAACGCAAAGACCTTTCTTTGAACCACAGTATGATTTCCTTGGGCAGCTGTACCATGAAACTCAACGCCGCCTCCGAGATGCTTCCGCTGAGCATGCCCCGTTGGGGAAACATCCACCCCTTCGTTCCTACCGAACAGGCCGAGGGCTATCAAATTGTGCTCAGGGAACTGGAAAAAGACCTCTCGACGATCACCGGTTTCGCCGCTACCTCCCTTCAGCCCAACTCCGGGGCCCAAGGCGAGTACGCAGGGCTAATGACCATAAGGGCCTACCACGAATCGCAGAACGAGGGCCATCGGAACATTTGCCTCATACCGGCTTCCGCCCACGGCACGAATCCGGCCTCGGCCGTAATGGCGGGTATGCAAGTGGTCGTCACCAAAACGGACGAAAAGGGAAATATCGATGTAAGCGACCTAGAGGAAAAAGCGACCAAGTACGGCAACAACCTTGCGGCACTTATGGTCACCTACCCTTCGACCCACGGTGTGTTCGAGTCATCGATAAGGCATATCACCCAGGTCATACACGATCATGGCGGCCTGGTCTATATGGACGGGGCCAACATGAATGCCCAAGTTGGCCTGACCAATCCGGCGACCATTGGCGCCGATGTCTGTCATTTGAACCTGCACAAAACCTTTGCCATACCCCACGGTGGTGGCGGACCCGGTGTGGGCCCCATATGTGTCACAGAAAGACTGGCTCCCTTTTTACCGGGCAACCCGATCATTAAAACCGGTGGTCCCAAGGCCATAACCGCCATTTCGGGCGCGCCCTGGGGCAGTTCCCTGGTCTGCCTCATCTCTTACGGCTATATCAAAATGCTCGGGGAGGAAGGCTTGCGAAAATCGACCGAAATAGCCATTTTAAACGCCAATTACATCAAAGACAGGCTCAGCGGCCGTTTCGATGTACTTTATACCGGTGAGCAGGGCCGTGCCGCGCACGAAATGATCATCGACTGTAGACCGTTCAAGAAAAAGGGAGTCGAAGTCACCGACATCGCAAAACGCCTGATGGATTACGGTTTTCACGCGCCTACCGTATCTTTTCCCGTAGCCGGCACCCTGATGATCGAACCTACCGAAAGCGAAAGCTTGGCCGAGCTCGACCGTTTTTGCGATGCCATGCTGTCCATTCGCGAAGAGATCGACTCGATTTCGGGCGAAGATCCCGACAACGTACTCAAGAATGCACCACATACCCTCGAGATGTTGACCTGCGATGAGTGGGACCTGCCCTACAGCAGGCAAAAGGCCGGCTTCCCCCTGCCTTATTTGTACGAAAACAAATTCTGGCCATCGGTCAGAAGGGTAGACGATGCTTATGGAGACCGTAATTTAATGTGCACCTGTACGCCCATAGAATCGTATGCCGAAACCGAATAATCTTTGAAATAGCGCAAACTACAGGCCTTTCCAGACCATGGAAAGGCCTTTTGTTGTTTTGGGGCCCGTTCATTGTTTTTTTGGACATCGTATTAACTACTATGCACGCATAGTTCTATAGGTTATTTGTAGTACCTTTTGGAACCTAAGCTAATATTTCGATATGATGTCCATTGCAATTACCGGAACAGGTTCATACATCCCCCCAAGGATCGTTACTAACCAAGATTTTATCCAGCACGAATTCCTCAATTCGAACGGTACGCCCTTTACCCAGCCCAACCCAGTAATTATCGATAAATTTCGGGCCATCACCGGGATAAAAGAAAGAAGGTATGCCCCCGACGAACTGAACACCTCCGACATGGGTTTTTTGGCGGCCGAAAAAGCCATAGCGGATGCCGCTATTGACAAGAACACGATCGACCATATCATCTTTGCCCATAATTTCGGCGATATCGCCCAGGGCCAAAACCAAGGCGACACCGTACCGAGCCTGGCGACCCGGGTAAAGCACCATCTACAGATACAGAATGCCAATTGTGTGGCCTACGATATACTGTTCGGCTGCCCTGGATGGGTACAGGGCGTCATTCAGGCCAAGGCGTTTATCGATGCAGGAATCGCCAAAACCTGCTTGGTCATCGGTGCCGAGACCCTCTCACGAATTGTCGATCCCTTCGACCGCGATAGCATGATATACGCAGACGGGGCCGGGGCCGCCATTGTGCAGGCCCACAACGGCGGGGGAAACATCCTCGCGCATGCCAGTGCCACCCACGCCACAAAGGAAGCCTTCTACCTGTTTTTTGGAAATTCGTACAACAAAAAGGAAGACAGCGCCCAATACATCAAGATGCACGGCCGAAAAATCTACGAATTCGCCCTTACCCACGTTCCCCAAGCCATGAAAACCTGCCTGGACCAAAGTGGGTCAGACATCGGGGCCGTCAAAAAAATATTCATCCACCAGGCGAACGCCAAGATGGACGAGGCCATTGTAAAACGCTTCTATGCCCTTTACGACAAAGAGCCGCCGTCAGGGGTCATGCCCATGAGCATCGGTGAATTGGGCAACAGTTCGGTGGCCACCATTCCCACGCTCTTCGATAGGGTTCGAAAAGGAAAAATGAAAAACCAGCAGGTGCAAAAGGGAGATGTTGTTATATTTGCCAGTGTCGGTGCCGGTATGAACATCAATGCCATCACCTATCAAATTTAACCTTGTGGTATTAAGCTATCTATTTTTGGCTTGAGGCCTTAAATTTTAGAAACTTTACCAAGAAAATGTACGAGAACACCTATCCCAGCAAACGTTTTCAGCATACCCTATCCTTCTTAAAAAAGCATATTGCCCAAGAAGAGCCCATTTTAGACCTGGGCGTGGCCAATCCCTTCTCCGAAATCATGATAAAAGAGGGGTATCAGGTAGAAAATACCAAAGGGGAAGACCTGGATGTCGATTTTTCCAGCGTCGTAAACTCGGATGCGCAGGTGGTAACGGCCTTTGAAATCTTCGAGCACCTCTTGGCCCCCTTCAACGTACTGAGCGAGATAAAGGCCGACAAATTGGTGGCCAGCATTCCGCTCAAGTTGTGGTTCGCCCCGGCCTACCGGAGCAAGACGGACCCTTGGGACCGGCACTACCACGAATTTGAGGATTGGCAGTTCGATTGGCTTCTGGAAAAATCGGGATGGAAGATCAAGGACAGTGCCAAGTGGACGAACCCCGTTAAGAAAATAGGCATCCGCCCCCTCCTTCGTAGTTTTACGCCCCGGTACTACATCGTATATGCCGAGCGAAGAAAGCATGTCTGAAACCTGAATATAACCGGCCCTTGCCCACATGAAGTACTACGTAGTCATACCCGCCCACAATGAAGAGGAGTTTTTGGCCGATACCCTGAACTCCCTGCTAAGGCAGAGCCTTCAACCTGCCAAGGTGGTTTTGGTAAACGACAATTCCACTGACGGCACCGAAGGGATTATGGAGCAGTTCATGGGCCTGAGCCCGATTTTCAACAAACTCGACACCCACTCTTCCGACGCCCATATGCCGGGCAGCAAGGTAATCGATGCCTTTACCAAGGGCCTGGCCCTTCTTGACACCGATTACGACTTTTTGGTAAAGTTGGACGCCGACCTGATTTTGCCCGACAACTACTTTGAAAAAATAGCCTATATCTTCAAGGGGCAGCCCAATGTGGGTATTGCCGGGGGTTTTGTATACGAGAAAGATGCAAAGGGGCAATGGAAGTTGAACCACCCCATGGACAAGAACCATGTACGGGGAGCCTTCAAGGCCTACTCCAGGGCTTGTTTTAAGGCCATAGGAGGGCTTCGCAACGCCATGGGCTGGGATACGGTAGACGAACTGCTTGCGGCCTACCACGGCTACGATATCTATACCGACGAGCATCTTAAGGTAAAACACCTAAGGCCTACAGGGAAGGCCTACGACCAAAAGGCCAAACTTTTGCAGGGCCAGGCCATGTACCGCATGCGGTACGGCTTTACGATCAGCCTGATCGCCTCGTTAAAAATGGCATTTAAACAAGGTAAGTTAAAAGCCGTCACCGATAACATGTACGGCTATTTTGAGGCCAAAAAGGAAGAAAGGCCCTTTTTGGTCACTCCCGAAGAGGGTAAATTCATACGCCGGCTGCGATGGAGGAACATCAAAAGAAAATTGCTCTAGAGCCCGTAATTTCAACCAAAAGAAAAGGCCCGTGTAAATGGGCCTTTCTTTGTTGTCCTATATGCTGATCTTAAATACCCAACTCCTTTTTAACATCGGGCAAAAGGTCTTTTCCCTTCGCTACGATCAGTCCACCACCTGGCTGCGCATCGATTACATAATCGAAGCCTTGCTCGGCTGCCACTTTTTCGATAGCGGCCTTGGCCTTATCGGAAATCGGGGCAAAAAGTTCTTGCTGCTTTTTCTGCAACTCCCTCTGGGCGGCCTGCTGTGCCTCCCCGATATTCTTTTGCACACCTTGGAGCTCCAATGCCCTTTTTTCGTTTTCTTCCTTCGACTTGGACGGCGCCTCGTTTTCGTACTGGGTATACTTGTTTCTAAGTTCGGTCATGGAACTTTCGATATCGGCATTGTACGTTTCGGAAAGCTTCTTTAATTCAGCCTCAGCAGCCTTCATCTCCGGCATGGCGCTCAACAATTGGGTAACATCGATGTGGGCGATCTTGCTCTGTGCGTTGACAAACCCGGTAAATGCTACAAACAATACAATGGCTGTGGCGATTTTCTTTACGTTTTTCATGATACTGATTCTAGTTAAAAATATTTGAGTGTTAATTTATGGTTATTTTCCTTTATATGGCAAACATATTTAACCATTTATATATGTTCATCCTTCTTCTTCGTTACTTTCTTCCTCTTCGCCGTTTTGCTTTCGTTCCTCCAACTTGGCCTTTCTTTTGGCCTCACGCTCTTCCAACAGCTTTTTTCTTCGGGCCTCGTAGGCCTTTTTGCGTTCCTCCCGCAATTTCAATTGTTCGGCCCGCTTCTCTTCGGCGGTCTTCTCCCGGGCTTCCTGGGCCTGCTGAGCCCTTTCCTGCCTTTCCTTTAGGGCGTCGCTTATCTCCTCTTCGGGGGCCTCGCCCTCGAAATCGTCGAGCTTGCTGCGCACCTCCTTTTGCTTGGGTTTGCTCACCCTTCGGGTACGTGCGATACCCCTCAACACTAAGTCGCTGATATCGTGCCGATTTTCGGAATACAACATTACGACATCCGCAGATTTATCAAAAATAAAATCATATTTTTTATTGGCCCCAATTTTTTGGACCTCATTAAAGACCTGATCTTGTATCGGCTGGATCAACTGCCTCTTTTGCAGCACCAGGTCGCCCTGTGGCCCAAAGCGATTCTGCTGGTATTCGACGGCCTCTTTTTCGAGGATCTCGATTTCCTCCTCCCTTTCGGCGATCAGCTCATCGGTCAAAAGAACGCGCTCGGCCATTAGATCTTTCTTCATCTGTTCGACCTGGCTTTGCTTCTGCTCTACCTCGATTTTCCATTTCTCCACCTTCTTGGCCAGCTGTTCGGTAGCCTCGCGGTACTCCTCTACATTTTCCAAGATATATTCCATGTCAACGTAGGCTATTCTCACCCCCCTTTGGGCGAAGGTATAGACCGAAAACAAGGTAAAGGCCAAGACCAGAAGAACGTTCGATTTAGTTTTCATTGCTTTAATCGTTTTATCCAATAGAAAATATCGTGCCAAAATTACCAAAACTTTTAAAATGAAGGTTTTAGACCGGCACGACCCTTTTGTTAAAACTGTTGGCCGATAATGAAGTGTGTTTGCCATCCACTAGGTCCGTTGCCTATTGAAGATGGTAGCAGGTCTTCGTCGAACCCGTATCCAAAATCAATACCCAATAAACCGAATGCCGGCATAAAAATCCGAAGCCCCACTCCAGCCGATCGTTTTATTTGAAACGGATTAAACTCCTGAAAATTGTTGAAGGCGTTACCTCCTTCCAAAAAAGCGAGTCCGTAAATGGAGGCCGAGGGTTTTAAGGTTAGCGGATATCGAAGTTCCAATGAGAATTTATTGTAGACCAATCCCCCACTATTATTGTTTCCCGCGAGTTCGTCGTAAGGGGTAATGGACTGGTTTTCATAGCCTCTTAACTGAATTATATCCCTACCGTCCAAGGTATAGGTACCCAAGCCGTCACCACCTACGAAGAAGCGTTCAAAAGGAGTGTCGCCCACATCGTTGTTGTAATTGCCCAAGAAACCGAATTCGGCATTGGTACGGAGTACCAGGTCGCCCACCAAGGTAGTATACCAATCTCCCTTAAACTTGATCTTATAGTATTCCAACCATCGGAAACGCTCTTGGTCTACACTCTCCAACTCTTCGGCCTGCTCCGTAGTAAGGGCGCCTTGATCAATTCTTAGCTCTTGAAGTTCTATACTTCTATCGCGCAACGATTCATAATCTTTGTTGCTGAAAAGCGAGTACGGAGGGGTAAACTTGGCTGTAATCTCAAAATTGGAGCCGCCCCTGGGGAAGATACGCCCCCCTGCGGTGGCATTTCGCGTAATGCCCAAGGTATAGGCTATGGAATTTGCCTTTCCGTTACCAAAGTTAAACAGTCCGATGTTATAGTCGTTAAACTCGTACAACTGGTAGCTCAGGGCATGAGAGATGGTAAAATAATCGTCGGGCCATTGTACACGCTTGGCCAAGCCCGCGGTAATGCCGGTAATGGCAAAGCCTCGGCTCTTTTCAACCTTAATACTGTTGCTGGTCGAATTGGTATAGTCGACCCCAAACTGCTGGGTTCTTGAAAGGTTTAAGCTAAAGCGCACCGGCTTTTGCCCCCCGAACCAGGGTTCGGCGAAATTAAGGCTGTATACCCTAAAGGTCCTACTGGCCTGAACGCGCATGGCGAAGGTTTGCCCGTCGCCCATGGGCACCGGCTTGTATTCCTCACCGTTAAAGAGGTTCTTTATAGAGAAGTTGTTGAAGGAAAGTCCCAAGGTACCGATAAAGCCACCCCCACCGTAACCACCTTGCAACTCGATCTGGCTGGAGCCCGATTCGACCAGGTTCCACTTGATGTCTACCGTACCTTCGTTGGGGTTGGCATTTTGGATATCGGGCTTGATCTGTTCGGCATCAAAATAGCCCAATTGCTGTAGTTCTCGAATCGTACGGATGATATCGCTCTTATTGTACTTGTTGCCCGGCCTTGTGCGGAGCTCGCGATAGATCACATGGTCGTTGGTCCGGTCGTTGCCGACCACCTCGACATGGTCTAAAAAGGTCTCCTTACCTTCTATTATCCGAATCTCGAAATTAATGGTATCGTTCTGGGCCGAGACCTCTACCGGGTTGATCGAAGAAAAAAGATAGCCGTTGTTCTGGTAAAGGTTAGTCAGGTCTTCCGCATCGGGCTTCGAATCGTCGGCAATACGCTCGCGCAACAATACCCCATTATAGGTATCGCCCTTTTTGATCCCTAAAACGGCAGCCAATTGGCGGTCGGTGTACACACTGTTCCCTACAAAGTCGATCTCACCGAAATAATATTTGTTGCCTTCCTCGATATCGAACTTGATATTGATATTGTTCTCATCGACCTTGATCACCGAATCGCTGATGATGCGGGCATCCCTATAGCCGTTTTCGGCATATTTGTCGACCAGGAGCGACAGATCGTTCCGGTAGTCCTCTTCGATGAATTTCGATTTTTTCCAGAAGCGCCAAAACCTTTTTTCCTTGGTCTTCTTCATGGCCTTGCGCAGTTTCGCGTCGGACAATTGTTCGTTGCCCTCAAAGATCATCTTTTTGATCTTTACCTTATCGCCCTTATCGATATTGATGATCATCTTTTGGGCATTGGTCTGCGAGGTATCGGCCGCTACGGCTATGGCCACCTTCGTATTGAGGTAGCCCTGTTTTTTGTATTTGTT
Source organism: Pseudozobellia thermophila (assembly GCF_900141855.1). Classification (GTDB taxonomy): domain Bacteria; phylum Bacteroidota; class Bacteroidia; order Flavobacteriales; family Flavobacteriaceae; genus Pseudozobellia; species Pseudozobellia thermophila. The sequence goes on along the minus strand of NZ_FQYU01000008.1, from coordinate 33,711 downwards.
CTCGAGGTAATTTTTGGTATTGGCAATGAGGCTTTCGGTAATTTTTTTGCCCTTTTTAAGGTCGGTATCCTTGATGATGTCATCGACCTTTCTGGGTTTGATGCCATTGATCTTTACATCGGAAAGCGTGGGCCTTTCGGTGATATGGAGTTCGAGAAACACCTTATCGCCTTGAATATCGACCAGATCGAACCGGATGTCCTTGAACAGCTCGAGGCTCCATAATTTTTTGATTATTTCACTGAGCTCATCGCCGGGAACGGTAATCGGTTGGCCGACCCTGAGGCCCGTATAGGTTTTGACCGTCTGCTCGTTATAGCTTTGCAGTCCGGTAACCTCCAAACCTCCCAAAATATACTTTTTCCCGTCTTCAAAAGAAAGTTCTTGAGCGACGGAAAAAGTAGTTGTAAAAATGAGTAGGAGTGTGATTAAAGGCTCACAAGATATGAACCTTTTCATATCTTTTTTATTCAATAAGTTGTTCGCTGGTCTTTCCAAATCTTCGTTCTCTGTTCTGATAACTTTTAATGGCTTCCGCCAAATGCTCTTTGCTAAAATCGGGCCAATATACGTCAACAAAATATAATTCCGCATACGCTATTTGCCAAAGCAAAAAATTGCTGATCCTATGCTCTCCACTGGTGCGGATCAACAGGTCTACATCTGGCAAATCGTGCGTGTAAAGATGAGTATTAATAATGGTTTCGTCAATGTTTTCAATTGAAATTATATTATTTTTAACTTTGGAGCTTATACGTTTTACGGCGTTTTTTATTTCTTCGCGCGCCCCGTAACTCAGGGCCAAGGTAAGTGTCATGCCCGTATTGCCCTTGGTCTTGTCCATTACTTCGACCAGTTCCCTATGGGCTTTTTTGGGCAATGAGGCGATATCCCCTATGGTATTCAAGCGAATATCGTTTTCCAAAAAGGTCTTCAGTTCTTTCTTCAACGAAGATACCAACAGCTTCATAAGGGTATCGACCTCGAGTTTGGGCCTTTTCCAATTTTCGGTGGAAAAGGTGTAAAGCGTAAGGTACTTGATGCCCAACTTGGCACAGCTCTCAACGGTGGCCCTTACGGTGTGCACGCCGTTTTCGTGGCCATAAACCCTTCGTTTCCCCTTTTGCTTGGCCCAACGGCCGTTGCCATCCATAATTATGGCAAGGTGAACAGGTAAATTCCGTTTATCTATCTCATCGAGAACATCCATAACAATTCTATAAAAACCAAATCAGAAGAAAAGAACGCCTTTATCAGGATCGAAACCTACTCAAAACAGTCCATACAAGGCTTTCTACCAAAGGTGTAAGTTAAGGTTAATCCTGAAAAAACGTACCAATCATCGCTAAAAATATTACCAAAATGAAGGTCGCCGAGTTGTTGGCTCACATTCAATTTGACCGGGTTGCTACCGTCAAGATTATCCGTAAAGGTATAACGGGCCCCAATTTCGGCCCCTAAAATAAAAAATTGGTTCAACCTAACTTTGGCACCAACCGTCATTGGTATTGCAAAGGAACCATCTTTTTGCGAAACACTCAACATTTCACCCCCATCAAAATAATCGTAGTTATACCTGAAATAGGTAAGGCCGGTATATAGATAAGGTGTAAAGGCGGGTCCGAGCTTGTGAAGGTTGTATTCGACAAAATTGAATTCGAGCCCTGCCGAAGCCTCCAAAATGGAGTTATCGGCCACATAGCCCCGTTGTTGTCGCGAAGGGTCGTTCGATTTTGAGTCATCCGCCGTAAACTTACCATAGATGATGCTGGCACGCCAGGCGTAGCGCTTGGCCTTGTTCCATTTAAAAAGCCCCCCAAAGGCAATATCGGAAGGCATAACATAGGTGGTACGCCCTACGTCTCCAATATTATTGGCGCCACCGGCGAACAAACCCACTTCGTAGGTCTGGGCATTTACCTTACCGAATGCACAAATAAGTAAGACGATAACGAATCGCTTCATAAAAAAAATTAGTTTGCGAATATAACAATTGCCGGCAACTGTTATATTGAACCCTTTGAACTTTTAGTTACCAAAACGGGAAGTTCGACCAAGTTCATTAATGCTCTCACATGATAAACAGCATTTGTTGTTATTTATTGCCTGCCCCGTTACCTATTACGGCGATCTTCTCCCCAAAGCAATTTGTTGCGCAGGGTTTTTAGAAAGCTCTCCGAGGTAAACTCGACCATTTTTATGGTAAATCCGGCCTTTCTGACCAAAATTTCCTTTCCGTTCTCGACCGAGGCCAGTCGGGAATCCAACGAGATCAGGTGGTGTTCTTCCCTGCCCGATACCCTAAGGCGGATCTCGGTGTCGTCGGAAATAACCAAAGGCCGGGCATTGAGGTTGTGCGGGGCGATCGGGGTAAGCACCAAAGATTTTGCGGTAGGCTCTATTACGGGCCCGCCGCAACTCAAGGAATATCCGGTTGAGCCCGTGGGCGTGGAAATGATCAGCCCATCCGCCCAATACGAGGTAAGGTACTCCTTGTTCAGGTAGGTCTCAACGGTAATCATGGAGGTGGTATCCTTTCTGCTAATGGTCACCTCGTTCAGGGCAAAATTAAGCTCCGACAACTCGGGGATATCGGACTCTTCGGCCACTTCGACCAAGCTTCGCTCGACGATGGTGTAATTGCCCTCGGCAAACTCCTGTACCACTTTGTGCACTTCCTCCTTGTTGAAGGTCGAAAGAAACCCGAGCCGTCCCGTATTGACCCCGACTATGGGTATACCCAGGTCCTTTACAAAGGTGGTCGCCCTAAGAATGGTACCGTCGCCCCCGAAGCTTATAAAGATGTCAAAAGAGCCATCAAGGCCGGCGGAGCGATCAAATGTGGGGTACTCCCCTATCGAACTATGGGACAAAAAGTCGAAGAACTCTTTTTCGATGGCTACCTGTGCATTCCGTTTTTTAAGCTCCCTCAAAAGCTGCAACACATATTGACGGGTATCCTCTTGATACATTTGGCTATAAATGGCGACCTTCATACGATATTTTCATCTTTTGGCAGAAGGAAATAAAACCCTCCTTGAACGGCAAAAATAACTAAAGTGGATTTGGAACAAGGAGATTATTGAAGATATTCCCCATTACACCTAAACATTAAGGTACTTGTCCAAATAATCGGAGCGCTCCTTTAGGTCTTGCAAGAACTGGTCATCGCTGTTTCCAAAGATAATATTGTAGTTGTACCTTCGGAAGGTCTGAAGAATATCGTTCAGGTCCAAAGAGGCCACCTTGAGCGTCACTTGAACCACATCGTTTCTCGAATCGGTGATAAAGGCACCTATCAGCTTGGTGTTGTTGCCCTCCACAATTTGCGCAATCTCGCTAAAGGAATAATCCTTGATTCCCTTGGCCACAACGACAATACCCCCCGGCTCGGTAAAAAAGGGCGTATCGATGAAAACACCCACGATATCGGTAAGGTCGTAATAGCCCTCAACCCTGCCTTGGTCGTCCAATACGGGAACGATATTGGCCTCGTTTCGAGCAAAGGCCTCCAACACGTCCAACCAGCCGGTCTCTTTCCTAACAAAGAAGGTATCCAATTCGTAGCGGTACTGGTCGACCCGTTCCGAGCCGTCAAAATTCCCAAGGTCCTCTTCCGAGAGGAGTCCCAAAAAAATATCCTTTTCGACCACAGCTACATGGGAAAAAGTGTTTTCCTTAAAAAATTCGATAACCGAAAAAAGGGAATCTTCAACTTCAAAGGAAGGAATATTCGTCAATATGTGTGATTGGATCTGCATAGCTCTGTCTATTAAACGCAAAATACTAATTTAAAGTCTCAAAAGGTATGCCTAATTCGTATTTTTGTGCCGAACGGCCAAAACCATCGCCAAATGACAAAGCTCAGTGTAAACATCAACAAAATAGCAACCCTTAGAAACGCCCGCGGCGGCAACATGCCCGATCTCTTGAAAGCGGCCCGCGACATCGAGTCTTTCGGCGGCCAGGGAATCACCATACACCCCAGGCCCGACGAAAGACACATAAGGTACCAAGACGCCAGGGACCTAAAAAAAATAGTAAGTACGGAGTTGAACATCGAAGGCAACCCCATACCCAAGTTCATCGACTTGGTCTTGGAGGTCAAGCCCGACCAAGTGACCCTTGTACCCGATGCGGTAGACGCCATTACCTCAAATGCCGGTTGGGACACGCTAAGGCACAAGGATTTTTTAAAGGAGGTGATCGACACCTTTAAAAAGGCGGGCATACGCACCTCGATCTTCGTCGACCCGGACACCAGAATGGTCGAAGCCGCTGCCGACACCGGCACCGACCGGATCGAACTGTACACCGAAAGCTACGCCCTTGCCTACGCCCAAAACAGGGAAAAAGGCGTTGCCCCCTTCGCAGAAGCCGCAGAAACGGCGCACAAGGTAGGCCTCGGCATCAATGCCGGCCACGATCTCAGTTTGGACAACGTCAAGTATTTTAAGGAAAACGTGCCCCATTTGCTCGAAGTATCGATTGGCCACGCCCTCATTTGCGAAGCCCTCTACTTGGGACTGGACAATGTGGTAAACATGTACCTGAATCGATTAAAATGAACGAAATATTACATTCCAAAATAATCGGCGAGGGCGAACCCTTGATCATATTGCATGGTTTTTTGGGCATGTTGGACAACTGGAAAACCCTAGGAGGCCAATATGCGCAAAAAGGTTTCGAGGTTCACCTTGTCGACCAGCGCAACCACGGAAAAAGTTTTTGGTCCGACGCCTTCAACTACGACTTGCTGACGGACGACCTCAAGCGTTACATGGACCATCACCGCCTTTCGTCGGCCGTTATTTTGGGCCATTCCATGGGAGGCAAGACAGCCATGCAGTTCGCCTGCACCCATCCCGGGCGCACCCGAAAATTGCTCGTTGCCGACATCGCCCCCAAATTCTATCCGCCGCACCACCAAGGCATAATCGACGGATTGAACCGCTTGGACATGGATCGTATCGCATCGCGGGGCGAAGCCGACCAACAACTGGCCGAATACATCCGCGACAAGGCCACCCGCCAGTTTTTGTTGAAAAACCTGTACTGGGTAGAAAAGGGGAGGCTTGGTTTCCGGTTCAATTTGGCGGTCCTCGGCGAGAAAATGGAAGAAGTCGGCGAAAACATCGGGTCGACCGAAACGTATGGCGGCCCCACCCTCTTCCTTCGGGGCGACCGCTCGGAGTACATTATGGAGACCGACCTTCCCGAAATAAAAAGGCATTTCCCCCAGGCCCAAGTTGAGACCATAAGCCATTCGGGGCACTGGCTACATGCCGAAAACCCCAAGGATTTCTTCGAAAAATCCATGGCCTTTCTGCAAGGGCAATATGGGCCCGGCAGTGGCCAAGCCTCTTAAATATCGCCCCTGAGACCCAAATTATTTAAAATATACCTTACTTTTAAAGGTACGGGGCCTTTCGCCCCCATTTTAAGAACCTAAAACACCAAAATCATTATGAAACTCATATTAAGAATCTTGCTCAGTGCCCTGGCCGTGGTCATATTGTCAAAAATACTCCCCAATGTTTGGGTAGACAGTTACCTCACCGCCATTATCGTGGCCATCGTACTCAGTCTTTTAAACTTTATCGTCAAACCGATCCTGGTGATACTCACCTTGCCGGTAACGGTCTTGACCTTGGGCCTCTTTCTTCTGATCATCAACGCCATAATCATTTTATTGGCCGACAAACTGATCGACGGCTTCAGCGTCGACGGCATTTGGTGGGCCCTTCTTTTCAGCCTACTGTTATCCTTTCTGCAGTCCATACTTTTCTCCCTTTTAAAAGAAGACTGACCACCTTGTCGGAAGATTGAATTTCAATAACTTAAAAAAGTTGGTAGGCTACATTAATTGTAGTATTTTTGCATCCCGTTTTCTGGAAATAAAAAGAAGATTTAGATGAACATCACAAAAGAACAGATCGACGACTTGAACGCCGTCGTCAAAGTAGCCATCACCAAGGAAGATTATCAGGACAAGGTTGAGGGTATATTAAAGGACTACCGAAAGTCGGCCAACATCCCCGGTTTCAGGAAGGGCCACGTACCCATGGGCTTGATCAAAAAGCAGTACGGCAAGGCCGTTTTGGTAGACGAGGTCAACAAATTGCTCCAAGACAACCTCAACAAATACCTGACGGAAGAAAAATTAGATGTTCTAGGCAACCCGCTTCCGAAGCAGCAAGACAATTTCGATTGGGACAAGGATGAGCTCAACTTCGAATTCGAACTAGGCCTTGCCCCGGATTTTGAGGTTCCCTTAAAGACAAAGAAACCGATTACCCAATACAAGATCGTTGCCGACAAGAAGATGATCGACGAGCAAGTGGAGCGCATTCAAAAGCAGTACGGCAAGTTGGTCAGCAAGGAGGAAGTAGGCGAAGGTTACGAGGTTACCGGAACCTTCAGGAACGAGGACGAGGGAATCGACAACAAGACCACGCTCGAACTTGACAAGCTCAAGGGCAAAAAGGCGCTCAACGCACTAAAGGGCAAGAAAGTTGGGGATTCCGTTTCGCTTAAGACCAAGGGGCTCTTGAAGGAAGACTACTTACTTTCAAGCATTTTGGGCATTTCACAAGAAAAGGCGACCGACCTCGACATCGAGGTAAGCTTTACCATCGAGGAGATCAACGAACGCGAATTGGCCGCCTTGGACCAAGAGCTTTTCGACAAACTCTTTGGCAAAGACGAAGTAAAGTCGGAAAAAGAGCTAAGGGAGCGTATTAAAAACGACTCCGAAAAGCAGTTCGAACAACAGTCCGACCAAAAGTTGCTCAACGATGTAACCGAATACTTCATCGAAAACACGAAATTCGACCTTCCCACCGGTTTCTTGACCAAGTGGATCCAAATGACCGGCGAAGAACCTCTTTCCGAGGAGCAGGCCAACGAGGAATACGAAAAGTCGGAAAAAGGCCTTCGTTACCAACTTATAGAGGGCAAAATAATCAAGGAGAACGACCTTACCATCCAGTTCGACGAACTGAAGGAGTTCGCCAAGGGCTTTATTAAATCGCAAATGGCCCAATTTGGCCAATTGAACCCACAGGAAGAGGAATTGGACAACATCGCCGCAAGGGTCTTGGGGAACCAAGACGAGGTAAAGCGCCTATCGGAACAATTGATGAGCCAAAAACTACTGGATCTTTACAAGGAAAAAGTAAACCTTAAAACCAAGGAGATTACCTACGAAGAGTTCGTGAAGGAAGTATACGGTTAATTTTCCGGAAAATAATAAGTATCTTTACAGTGCCGGAAATTGATTTTCGGCACTTTTTTTTATTTTACCTTTGAGGTACCTTAACATCGAAAGAAACATGGATTACGCAAAAGAATTCAAGAAATACGCCATAAAGGACCAAGGCATCAGCAGCACTTATTACGATTCCATTTTAAGCAGCATGTATCCCGTTGGCCTTACCCCGAACATTATTGAGGAAAGACAGATGAACGCCGTTGCCATGGATGTCTTTTCACGCCTTATGATGGACCGTATCATCTTTTTGGGCACGGGAATCAACGATCAGGTGGCAAACATCGTACAGGCACAGTTGTTGTTCTTGGCGAGTACCGATTCCTCCAAGGACATCCAAATATACATCAACTCACCGGGTGGCAGCGTGTATGCCGGTTTGGGCATTTATGACACCATGCAATTTATAGCACCCGACGTGGCGACCATTTGTACAGGCATGGCGGCTTCAATGGGAGCCGTGCTCCTATGCGCGGGCGCCAAGGACAAAAGAAGCGGCCTGCCGCACTCCCGGGTTATGATCCACCAGCCCATGGGCGGGGCCCAAGGCCAGGCCAGCGATATTGAAATTACCGCGAGGGAGATCCTAAAACTCAAGCAAGAACTTTACGAAATTATCTCGAAGCACTCGGGCCAGACCTTGGAACAAGTGAACGAGGACAGCGACCGGGATTTCTGGATGAAGGCCGAAGAGGCCAAGGCTTACGGCATGATCGATGAAATTTTGGTAAGGGACACGGAATAATTTCGACATAATATCGAATAACGAGGGCCTTCATCCCAGGGTGGGGACCCATTCAAAAAGAATTTCGTTTCTTTTTGAAAGAAAGCATATACATATGGCAAAAGAAAATTTAGAATGTTCGTTCTGTGGGCGAAAGAAACCGGAAACCAATCTGTTGATTGCCGGCCTGGATGCGCATATTTGTGACCGCTGCATCGAACAGGCCCACGGTATCGTTGCCGAAGAATCGAGACAGACCAGGACCAACGACCTATCATCGGAGCTTACCCTTAAGAAACCGATCGACATCAAGGAGTTTTTGGATACTTTTATCATTGGCCAAGAACGCACCAAAAAGGTAATGTCGGTAGCCGTCTACAACCATTACAAACGATTGCTACAGCCCAAATCAAAGGAAGACGATGTAGAAATACAGAAGAGTAACATTATCATGGTCGGCCAGACCGGTACGGGAAAAACCTTGATGGCCAAGACCATTGCCCGTATGCTCAATGTACCCCTGGCCATTGTCGATGCCACGGTATTGACCGAAGCGGGCTATGTAGGCGAAGATGTCGAGAGCATACTGACCCGACTGTTGCAGGCCGCCGATTACAATCTGGAGAAAGCGGAACGAGGTATCGTTTTTATCGACGAAATAGACAAGATAGCCCGTAAAAGCGATAACCCTTCCATTACGCGCGACGTATCGGGCGAGGGCGTTCAACAAGGCCTGTTAAAATTGCTCGAGGGAACCGTGGTCAATGTACCGCCAAAAGGCGGGCGAAAGCATCCGGATCAAAAATTCATCGAGGTGAATACCGAAAACATCCTGTTCATAGCGGGAGGGGCCTTTGACGGAATCGAGCGCACCATAACCAAGCGCCTCAACATGCAGGCGATAGGTTATAGCGCCGCCAAGGCCGACGACCATGTAGACCAAGACAACATTCTGCAGTACATTATCCCCAAGGACCTAAAGGAATTCGGCCTCATCCCTGAGATTATCGGAAGGCTTCCGGTACTCACCCACATGAACCCGCTCGACGCGAAAACCTTGAGGGCCATTTTAACGGAACCTCGAAATGCGATAATCAAGCAGTACGAAAAACTGTTCGCAATGGACGACATTTCGTTTACCATTACCGATCAGGCCTTGGATTATATCGTTGAAAAGGCCATTGAGTACAAATTGGGCGCCAGGGGTCTGCGTTCGCTCTGCGAAGCCATCTTTACCGATGCGATGTTCGAGATGCCAAGTAACGGCGAAACCGAGTTCAAGGTTACCAAACCTTACGCAGAGGATAAGCTATCGCGCGAAACCATCAAGAAGTTAAAGGCCGTTTCTTAGCGGAATGCCAAAAAAATGGGCCGGCATGGCCGGCCCTTAACTAATAGGAACAAAAAAGCGGTTTGATATCAAACCGCTTTTTCCTTTTTCCTTCCGGCCTCTTTTTGGGTGGCCATGTTCAACAGGTCCAAACTGACCTTTTGTATTATTTTATCGTCGGTATACATTGTATGCCCGAAGCCCGGAACCAATTCGGGCGTTAGTCCCATTTTTTTATACCAATCAGCCTTGGGCCTATACACATCACCATCCCCGAAAAGCATTTGGATCGGGCAATCGGGCCTGTTTTTTTCAGACCTTACCCGTGTAGACGAAACCGTGTACAACGATTTCATGGGCAAGCCAAGAAGGCCCGCCTTCCAAGCAATGGCGCCTCCCATACTAAAGCACAGGTAATGGGCCGGTTCCTTTTCTTTTTGCAACAAGTGCGCGACGGCCGTTTCAATACCTCCCTCGACAAATGCACGGTGCAGGTTTTCCTCAGAGTTTACCACAAGTTTTAAATTGGCCAATTGTTGACTGTCATAAAATGTAATATCGAAATACTGTTGAAGGTAGCCTAGGTATGAGGTAATCCAAAGGCCCTTCTTCGCCCCCCACATATCGGAAACGATTACAAGTCTTTTAGCCATAATTATAGTTTAAGTTCGTCAATGGTCGAGTTTAATAATAGTTGAAGTTGGGTATTAAACGACAAACTTTACTATTTATTTGTTCATTTGAAGCAATTCTTCGATGTAGTCCCTTTTGTTCGACAATCTAGGAATCTTATGCTGCCCCCCCAATTTGTCTTTGGCCTTCAACCAATCGTAGAACAAATTTTCCCTGGCAATGTGCACTTTAGGCATTTTTAAGGTGATGTTGTTATAGCGCTTGGCCTCGTAATCGGAATTGAGCGATTTTAGGGCATTATCCAAAAACTCGGTAAAATAGGCGAGGTCTTCGGGAGGTTTTCTGAACTCGATGATCCACTCGTGCGCGCCCTTTTCCTTTCCCTCCATAAATATGGGGCCGGCGGTATAGTCCTTGATCTCGCTTCCCGTCTTTTTACAGATACTTTTCAAGGCCTCTTCGGCATTTTCTATGATCAGCTCTTCTCCAAAGACGTTGATATGGTGCTTGGTACGCCCGGTTATCTTTATTCGGTACGGATCGGTCGATGTAAACCGGACCGTGTCGCCTATCTTATAACGCCATAACCCGGCGTTCGTGGTAATTACTATGGCGTAGTTAACGTTCTCTTTGACCTCCCATAGGGGAATCGCCTTTTGGGCTTCGGTCCCGTAGGTATCCATGGGTATAAACTCGTAGAAAATACCGTAATCCAACATAAGCAAAAGATCATCGGCCCCATTGCGGTCCTGTATGGCAAAAAACCCCTCCGAGGCATTGTAGATCTCATAGTACTTAAAGCCCTTTCTGGGCAAGAGCTTTTTATACTGGTCTTTATAGGGGTTAAAGCTGACCCCTCCGTGAAAATAGACCTCGAGGTTTTCCCACACCTGAAAGAGATGGTCTTTGCCCGTCTCTTCGATTACATTGTTGAGCAGTACCAACATCCAAGAAGGTACACCGGCCAAACTCGTAACGTTCTCCTGCGTACTTTCCTTTATAATGGCCTTTAACTTGGTCTCCCATTCGCTCATCAGCGAAACCTTGTTGCTGGGCGTACTGCTAAACTCGGCCCACAGGGGCATATTGTCGATCAAGATCGCCGACAGGTCGCCAAAAAAAGAGCCGTTGTCTTGGTACAGCTCCTTACTCCCCCCCAATCGCAAACTCTTACCGGTAAAAAGCTGGGAGTCTTCGTTATTGTTGAGATATAGGCACAACAAGTCTTTTCCCGATTTGTAATGGCAGTCTTCGAGGGCCTCGGTACTTACCGGAATGAACTTGCTTTTGGCATTGGTGGTGCCACTGCTTTTCGCGAACCACTTGATGGCCGTAGGCCAAAAGAGATTCTGCTCCCCCTTTCGGGTGCGCTCTATCATGGGTTCGATCTCTTCATACGATACGATGGGAAGCCTGTTTCGAAAATCCTCATATTTATCGATGGATTGAAAGTCGTACCTTTTTCCCACCTCGGTATCCTCGGCAAAATCCATCAATTGCTGCAAAACCTCCTCCTGTACCTCTGCCGGGTATTTCAAGAACAGTTCGATTTGATGATAGCGCTTTTTAAGCAGCCAGGAAGCAATGGAATTAAAGAGCGGTATGGCCATTTTTAGGTATATTTAACCCGCTAAAATAGCTTTAAAACCATTCATTTTCAAATCAAAAAATCTTTTATGCAGTATAAAGGGGTATTACGGAAGATGCAGACCGAAATCGGCAGGCCCATCCAATATTATATGGTCTTTGAAACTGATTTTTTAAACGTCAACCAAATACTCGACAAAGAACTGGAAATCAACTTCATCAAGCACCAATGCTTAAGCTGTGGCCAAGACCGGCCGATCTTTCGACAAGGTTTTTGCAAGACCTGCTTTTACGAAATACCCGCCGCGGGAGATTGGATCATGCGGCCCGAGCTCAGCACTGCCCATCTAGACCAAGAGGACCGCGACCTTGAATACGAGAAAAAGGTCCAACTGCAACCCCATATCGTCTATTTGGCCAACTCGAGCACCATCAAGGTAGGGGTTACCCGAAAAACCCAGGTACCGACCCGTTGGATCGACCAAGGCGCACACGAGGCGATCGAAATTGTCGAAGTCCCCAACCGCTATTTGGCGGGCATCACCGAGGTGGCCCTGAAAGACCATGTCGGAGACAAGACCAATTGGCGGAAGATGCTCACCAACGAGGTTGTCGACGAAGACCTGGTCACTTGGCGCAATAAGCTAAAACCCTATATACCGGCCGAGGCCCAAGAGTATTTCATCGCCTCCAACTCCGAAACCCATCTCGATTTTCCGGTCTTACAATACCCCAGCAAGGTGAGGAGCCTCAATCTTGACAAGACCCCGAACTACCGAGGCAGATTAAAAGGCATAAAGGGACAGTACCTTATATTCGAAGACAATACCGTATTCAACGTCCGTGGCAGCGAGGGCTATTACGTATCGCTTTCGATCCATTGACGCTTTGCCCGGTCGGGCAAAAAACAAGGGCCACTTTACAGTGGCCCATTGGTCATGTTAGTTGTCCGTATCCTTTTCGTCGGAGGCTTTCTTTTTGCTTCCCAAGAGCCCACCGATAATGCTTTTGGCCTTTTCCTTTACGTCGTCGCCTTCCTCCTTGCCTTCAGCGGTACTGTCGGACGGGCTTTCGGCCGCATCCGTCTTGCTTGAGCCGAGCAGTCCCCCAAGAACTTCCTTTACCCCTTCTTTAGTAGAATTGGTGCTTGTCGAATCGCCCGTCTTTTTGTTTTGGTTCAGCACATCGCCTATCAAATCCTTGGCCTTGTCCTTGCCCTTGTCGATCAATTTCTGCTTCTGTATTTCAACCAACTGACTGGTCAACGACTTCACCCCTGTCGTCAGATCGGTCGTTACGCTCGGGCTCGTATAATCGCCACCTATGTTGGCCACAACGGGTACGGTCAGCTCATCAAGGCTATCGTCATCGATTTCGGCCAACAACTTGTTGACCTCGGAACCCAAATATTTTGCGGGCACCTGCATGGTAGCCTTGTAATTGAGCTTTTTGTCGAAAGTATGGCTCCCATCTACGTTTATTGCGATGTCGTTATAGTTTACGGTAAAGGGCTTAACGGTAACCAGGCCGTTTTCGAACGACAGTTTGGTCTTCAAATCGTCCAGGTTCAGCTTCTTAAGATCGATAAAATCGAGTTTTCCGTCCAAGGCCGACAACAAAGGCGCCTCTTCGGAGTTGATTTCCCGTGTCATCACATTGGCCAAGATATTACCACTCAGGGTAAGTAGGTCGGGAACCAGGTCGTCGGTCAGGTTGCCCGACAATTCGATATCGGAATCCAATTCCCCCTTAAGAACCTGGGCAATGGGCGCTATGGACTTGAACAGATCGAGGGCCTGGAAGGTTTCGCCGATCTCCAATTGATCCATATCGAGCTTCATGGCAAAGGTCGGGGTCTCTTCCTTGGTGGAAACCTCGCCGTTAAAGGCCATCTTACCATCGAAGATCGAAGAGGTCATATTGCCCAAGACCGCTTTTTGATCCTTGATACGCAGATTTCCCCTTACATCCTTAAGCGTTAAATTGTCGTAGATCACCGTATGGGCCGCGGCAGTGATGTTCGCGTCCAAGAAAGAAGGAATCTTTATTTTCTCTTCGGATGTGGACGGTGAGCCACCTTCTCCGTTTCCGGAAACATCGGTCGCGCTTGCCGTTTCCTCGACCATAAAATCGCCCAGGTCGAAGTAGTTCGATTTCAGGTCGAAATTACCCGCTACCACCTCGTCATTGAACATAAAGCCCAACAGGTTGTCAATGGTTCCGGTAGCGTTGAAATCCGTTTTTCCGGTAGTTCCCTTAAGTTCGTTCAGGCTTACGGTCTTCGGGTTAAAGGTCAAATTCGCGGTCTCCAACTTCACGGGGTTGGCAAGTTCTTCGGAACTGTATTCAAAATCGGTCAGGCTCAAGGTGCCCTTGGTATCGGTGTTTTCGTACCGTTCCTTTTCAACCGAGGCCATATCGAAGGCCGTGGTAATGTCGGCGGACAGCAATCCCTTTAGGTCCAAATCGGCCGGTACCGGATAAGCTTTCTCGATATTCGCCAAGTTCATGGTTCCATCGATATGGGCATTGACCTTTGTATTGCCCAAAAGTTCGGTAATCTTGGCGTTCATATTAAACTTGTCTTCATCGATCATAAAAGACAATTTTTCAATGTCAACATAAGTATCTTCCACTATACCCGTATTGTTGTTTATTTCGGTATCGATAAATACATTTTTCACCGACTTTGGCAGATCGGGGTATTTGAAGGAGGCGTTTTCCGAGTTGATCTTGATATTGAACTTAGGAATATGCGCTTCATCGACAACACCCTTAAACTGACCTTCGAGGGTAAAATTACCCGTGGTCTGCACATTTTCTATATCCTTTGAATAGGCTTCCGGTATTACCGCCAAGAAGTTTTTGAAATCGGATGAAGGGGTCTTAAAGCTGATGTCGACCTCTTGGTCGTTCTCATTGATTTTTACAAAACCGTCAAAGACCAGGGGAAGTTGGTTGATATAGGCCTCGTTCTTTAAAAAGGAATACTTGTTCTCGTTTAAATCGATACCGATCAAGGCGTCGAGCTTTATCTTGTTCTTGTTCAAATAATTGGTACTGTCCATTTCAAAGGACACCAAGGCATCGGTCTGGGTTTGTAGTTCGGACTTTGAAAGCGAAAGGTCTCCATTGCCCCGGTGCTGCATATCGTTAATTTCCAATCGCATTCCGGTCGATCGGTCGTCGTAAATAATATCGGTATTGGTAATTTCATACGATTCCATATCGAAGCTAAACCCTTCGGCCGCCCCTTCGTCAGGGGCCGTTTCTTCGGATGGGTCACCCTCCTTGGCAATGTCAAAACTGGCGTTGCCGTCCTTGTCGACCGTAATATGGACCAAGGCCCTATCCACTATCAGGCTTTTTACGCCAATGGGTTCGCCCGCCCCCTTGAACAGCTCCCCTATCCCCATCTTCAACGACAGTTCGTCGGAGGCGAACAGGGTATCGCCTTCAAAAGGCGCCTTGTTGACCAAGGAAAGTTTCTTGAGGCTTACCTCGGCATTCGGAAAACTCGCTATCAGGCTCAGGTCGGCCTCGGCGAAGTCGAGTGTTGCATTGAGGTTGTTGTTGACATTGGCCTTGATAAGCTCCCCTATTTTAGCCTCCAAAAAAAACGGTGCGGCCACCAAGACACCCACGATCAACAAAGCGACAATTCCTAAAATCTTGAATAATTTCTTTTTCATAGTTATCTAAAAAATACATTCGGGTTTCCGTCCCCTTCATCGGGGCAAGGGAACTTATTGAAGTTTAAACTCTTTTTTGAACTCTTAACCATAGTTTTTTGGTCGTATCGATACAACTCAAAAAAAGGCCGGTTATTATGCTTCGAGATCAATTTCTTGACCCATTTCGAGTTTAAACCGTTTTCTCAATAGATATACGAAGAAATAGAGAAAAGGAGTGTCTAAAAATGCGATAAAAACCTTAAAAACAAATCCGCTGACCACCAGACCGAAAAACAGATGCCAGGGCAATACCTCAAAAACACAGAGCAGCCCCACTACGGTAAAGGTATCGATGAACTGCGACAGAAAAGTGGAAAAATTGTTTCGCAACCAAAGGTGTTTTCCCTGGGTAAGCCTTTTCCAAAAATGATAGATGGCGATATCGACATATTGGGCAAAGAGATAGGCGATCATAGAGGCGAGCACGGCTATGGGCGACAATGCGAAGACCCGGGTAAAGGTTTCGTCGTTTACCGGGGAAGATTCGATGGCCGGTGCCGTTTCGGCCAAAAGCACGATGCCCATGGAGAAAAAGGAGGCAAAGATACCCGCCGTTACAATTTGATTGGCCTTCTTTCTTCCATAGATCTCCGATATCAGGTCGGTAATCAAAAAGGTAATGGGATAGGGCAATATACCTACCGATATTTCGAACAGGGACACCCCGAACACGGTAACATCGCCAAAGGGATTCCAGTAAAAGAACTTTTGGAAAATCAAATTGGAGACCACCAACGAGGTAATGAACAACGCTCCGAGATAAAGGTAAATCTTATAGGCCAAGCGTTTGTTCTCTAAGGTCATAGGCGTTGACAAGGTCTTATTAATCGTTAAAACGAGCAATTAAATCGACAAACGCCCGTTATGCACAGACACAAAAATAAACCAAAAATCACCAAGCATGAAAAAAACCATTCTTACCGGACTACTTTTGATAGCCGCAGGGGGAATCCAGGCCCAATCCTACATCGGTTATCTTTCCGATAACTACAGTGGGGTACACGGCATAATCAGCAACCCGGCGAATATTGTCGATTCGCGGTTCAAGACCGATGTCAACCTGGCCGGGGTCAGTTCATTTTTCGGAAACGATTACTACGGTGTCAAACTTGGCGATGTGCTGGATACCGATTTCGATTTTGACGAAAACGGCAACAAGCACCCCAAAGACAACAACAACCTCTTTGGAAACGCCGATGTTTTGGGCCCCTCGTTTATGTTCAACATCAACCCTACCAATTCGATCGCCCTTTTCACCCGGGGCAGGGTAGGCTATAACATCAACAAGATCAATGGCGAGACCTATGAGAACATATCGAACGATTTTGACGAAAATGAAGATTTTATGGTCGACGAGGACGATTTTTACCTTACGGCAAATGCTTGGGCCGAAGTAGGTTTGTCCTATGCCACCGTTTTAATGGACAAAGAGCAGCATTTCTTAAAGGCGGGTATCTCGGTAAAGTACTTGCAGGGCCTGGGCAATGCCTACGCCAGCGGTAAGAATGTCAATATTGAGTACGATGCCGATGGCACCGACCTGGGCGGAGGCAATACCACCGGAAGCATCACCTCGCAAGGGGAAGTGCATTACGGCAACAGCGACAACATCGATGGCAATTTCGACGATTTTGAATTCGAGGTGGTCGACGGGGCAACCGGTTTTGGGGCCGACCTTGGCCTCATTTACGAATGGAGGCCCGACCATGCATCTTACGACCCGTCGAAGGGACAGAGCTACAAGCACCTCAACAAATACAAGCTCAAGGTGGGGCTCTCGCTTACCGACCTGGGAAGCATCAATTACAAAAACGGCACGGAAAGTATTTATGACATCAACGCCACGGTCAACGAAGACGACTTTGAAGACCAAGACGGCATCGAGGATATCTTGCAAACCCTCTATACCGAGACCGCCATGGGCTCTTCTACAAAGTGGGCCTTGCCCACGGCCCTGCACCTTAACGTAGATTGGAACATGGGCAAAAAGTTCTATTTGAACCTCAACGGCGACATGTCGCTTACCTCGGCCACCAAGAAGAATGTGAGCAGGGTGGCCAATATCGTCTCGCTTACCCCCCGTTTTGAAAGCAAGTGGTTCAGCTTTTATATGCCTGTAGGCATGGTTCAGGGGTCGGGTGCCCAATGGGGGGCAGGCTTTAGGGCCGGGCCGCTCTATATCGGCTCGGGCTCCGTCCTATCTTTATTGATTAGCGACAATTCAAAGGCCGCCGATGTTTACGCCGGCTTAAAGATCCCGGTATACCAAGGAAAACCGAAGGACAAAGACGGCGATGGTATCGTCAACAAGGAAGACAACTGCCCCGAAGAATTCGGTCCTATCGAAAACCAGGGATGCCCTTGGCCCGACACCGATGGGGATACCGTAACCGATAACGAGGACCAATGCCCCGAGGAAGCCGGCGAAGTGGCCAACAACGGGTGTCCTTGGACCGATTCCGACGGTGACGATGTCCTCGACAAGGACGACCAATGCCCCGAAGAGGCCGGTCCCGTTGAAAATAACGGCTGCCCATGGCCCGACACCGATGGGGACGGAATTCCGGACAAAGACGACCAATGTATCGACAAACCTGGAACCGCCGCCAACAAAGGCTGCCCAGAGGTTACCGAGGAAGTACAGAAAAGCCTTAACGAATACGCCAAGACCATTCTTTTCAATTCGGGCAAGGCATCGATCAAGGCCGAATCTACCCAAGCATTGGTAGACATCATAAGCATTCTTAAGGAGTACCCCGATGCCAAATTTACCGTAGAAGGGCATACCGACAGCATCGGTAGTGCGACGACCAACCAAAAACTATCGGAAGCACGGGCACTTGCGGTGAAGGCCTTCTTGGTTGAGAAAGGTATCGATGCCGACCGGTTAACGGCTGTCGGCTACGGCGAAACCAAGCCCATTGCCACCAACATGTACAAGGATGGCCGTGCCCAGAACAGGCGTGTGGAGATCAACCTGGTAAAATAATCGAACGACCGCCATACAATCAAAACGCCCCGACATGTCGGGGCGTTTTATATTTTTAAAAAGACCGCATCCCTATTTGATATTCAAGACAAAGGGCATTCTCGCCTGTACCCCCTTTTGCTGCATGGCACGCTTGACCTCCTTTAAGATCGAATAGGCCTCTATCCCAATTTCATCCTCTATAATATCGTTTTTGACCTTGGCACTGGCTCCGCCCAGGTCTTCCATAAAGCGTTCAAGGCCCGATTTGTATTTCGGGAATTTTTTAATTCCGTATTCGGTAAGTTCGGCCATTTCTGCGGCTTCCGCAATGGCATCCTCCAAATTGCCCAGTTCATCGACCAGGCCGATCCGCTGCGCATCGACCCCGCTCCACACCCTGCCTTGGGCCAAACTGTCGGCTTCTTGCACAGAAATATTGCGCCCCTGTGCCACCCGTTGCAAAAAGGTACGGTAAGTGCTTTCAATGCCCTCTTGGACCACGGAACGAAAACCGTCGTCCATGGGCTCGAACAGGGAGTATTCGACCGAATTCTTGTTCGTACCGACCTGTTCGGCATTGATCCCGATATCCTCCGCCAGCCCGGCCATGTTGGGTACGGTTCCGAAAACCCCGATAGACCCGGTAATGGTCGTCGGTTCGGCGAAAATCTTGTCGGCGCCCACCGAAATGTAGTAGCCTCCCGAAGCGGCCACATTGCCCATGGAGACCACCACCGGCTTTACCTTTTTGGTAAGTTCGACTTCGCGCCAAATAATATCGGAAGTGAGGGCACTGCCCCCTGGCGAATTGACCCGTAACACAATGGCCTTGACATCGTCGTCTTCCCTGGCATCGATCAAGGCCTTGTTGATAATGCCCTGGCCGATTACGTCCGGACCGCCCTCGCCATACAGAATTTCACCTTGGGCAAAGACCACCGCTACCTTGTCCTTGCCTTTTTTAAGGGCCTTTTTGTTGGAACGGATCACATAATCCTGCAATCGCACCACATTCAGGTCCTTGTCTTCCCCAAGTCCCAAGGCCTTTCTCAACTTCCCCTCGTATTGGTCAAAGAACACGATATCGTCGACAAGGCCTGATGCGAGCGCATATTCGGGCGAACGCCCGCCCAGGGTATCCGCTATGGTGTTCAAGTCGTCGGGACCGATATTCCTTCCCTTTGATATGTCCCCGATCATCGAATTCCACAAGGAGCCCAACAACTCTTGGATTTGGGAGCGATTGGCCTCGCTCATTTCGTTCGCGATAAAAGGTTCCACCGCACTTTTATACTTTCCGTGGCGGATAACCTCTATCTTAACCCCGGTCTTTTCCTGTAGGTCTTTGAAGAAAAGCACTTCCGAAGACAGTCCGCGAAAGTCGAGAACCCCTACGGGGTTCAGAAAAACGGAATCGGCCACGCTTGCCAAATAATAGTCTTTCTGCGTGTAAAAATCGCCGTAGGTATAAATAAACTTTCCGCTTTCCTTAAAGTCTTCCAAGGCTTTGCGTATGGCCTGTGTCTGGGCCAGGCCTGCCATTATAAAGTTATTGTTGATACTTATGCCCCTGATGTCCTTGTCGTCCTTGGCCACCGATATGGCATGCAAAATTTCATCGAGGCCTTGGTTTTGTTCAAAAAATCCGCCGGCAAAGGGATCGAGGGCATTATCGCCCACGTAGTCGCTGATGGGCTGCTGCAATTGAAGTTCCAGAACGGAATTGTCCTTGACCGTAACCGTATCCTCTGCACTGCCCAGGATACTGACAAAGACAAAAAACATAACAAAAACAATCCCAAAGGCGATAATGCAGCCTAAAATGGCCGCCAACAAGTTTCTTAAAAATTTCATAGGCTTAAATCTATCATCAATTCCATATGACGCAATAGCGTGTAGAATGTTACGCGTCCGCAACGGTTATCGGTTCACAAAACTCAAAACCAAGGGAAAACCGCCCCCCTTCAAAGTTTTGGCCAAAGATAGTCAACTGCCCCCATTTTTTTGTAATGTTATCCGAATCTTAAGCGGGCCACCTGTACACTTTCCCGTGCCCTAAGTTCCATTTTGCACGCCCCTTGCCCCTGTCGGCATTTTGCGCACAAAAATCGGTGAATAACTATTAATAAGACATGGATGCACTTACCCACATCTTTTCGTTACTTTGCCTACGATTATGGCCGAACAAAAAACAGCATATCTCTCGCTTGGAAGCAACCTGGGCGACACCCTGAACAACCTACAGTCTGCCGTATTTCGCATACAGGAGACGGTAGGTGACATTCAGCGTATATCGCCTGTTTACGAAAGCAGTGCCTGGGGCTTTGAGTCGGATGATTTCTTGAACATCTGCCTATCGGTAAAGACCACCCTGCCCCCACAAAGGCTATTGGACACCCTGCTCGATATCGAGGGACAATTGGGAAGGATACGGTTTAAGGAAGAAGGCTACCAAGCGCGCAGCATCGATATCGACATTCTCTACTACGAACGCGAAACCTTCATATCGGACACCTTGGTGATCCCCCATCCCGAGATGTGCTACCGAAAGTTCGTTTTAAGGCCCTTGGCCGACATCGCCCCCCAATTCTATCATCCGGTGGTCAACAAAGACACCCGAAACCTAATTCAGGAGTGCAGGGACAAGGGACGCTTGGAAAAAACGCCCTATAGGCTCTATAAAAACCGTACCGAGCTTTTCGCCAATACCAATTTTATAGCCATCGAAGGAAACATCGGGGCCGGAAAGACCACCTTGGCCCGCAAGATCGCGGAAGACTATAATGCCAAACTGGTTCTCGAAAGGTTTGCCGACAACCCCTTTCTTCCCAAATTCTACGAAGAGCAATCGCGTTACGCCTTTCCCTTGGAAATGTCGTTTTTGGCGGACCGTTACCAACAATTTACGGACGACACCTCGCAATACGACCTCTTCAAAAGCTTTATGGTCAGCGATTACGACATCTACAAGTCGTTGATCTTTGCCAGGATCACACTACAGCAAGACGAGTACGAGCTTTACCGTAAACTTTTTTACCTGATGTACAAGGAGGTAAAAAAGCCCAAAATATACGTTTACCTCTACCAGACCTCGGATCGCCTGCTCGACAACATCAAGAAAAGGGGCCGGGAATACGAACAGCGTATCGACCCCCAATACTTGGAAAAGATCAACAAGGGGTATTTTGAATTCATCAAGAGCTACCCTGAGCAGAACAACCTGATCATTGAACTGGGCGACCTCGACTTTGTCCAAAACCAAGAAGATTACGAAGCCATAGTCGACAAAATACTGAAGTTTGCGGTACACCTGCCCGCTGTAAAGTCCTAGGTCGCTAAGGGTTCAATTTCGACCAAAAATCCCAAATAACGATTCCCGCGCTCACCGAGATATTCAAGGAATGCTTGGTACCGTATTGGGGTATTTCGATTACCCCGTCGCTCATATCGACCGCGTCTTGCGAAACCCCCTTCACCTCGTTGCCAAAGATCAAGGCATATTTTTCCGAGGCATCGACCTTAAAGGCGTTCAAAAATTCCGCCTTCTCGGCCTGCTCGACCGAAAGCACCCGATAGCCTTCGGACTTCAGTTCGTCGATAAGCCCGACGGTTTCCTTTTTGTACTCCCAGGCCACGCTCTCGGTAGCCCCCAATGCCGTCTTGCGAATATCCTTGTGGGGCGGAGTGGCGGTAATGCCGCACAAGTATATTTTTTCCACCAAAAAGGCGTCGGCCGTCCGAAAGACCGACCCGATGTTATTGAGGCTTCGGATATTGTCCAAAACAACGACCAGCGGGGTCTTTTCGGCCTGTTTAAAACCTTCTACATCCAATCGCTTTAGCTCTTCGTTCCTTAGTTTGCGCATTTTACCAGTTTCTGACCTTTACGGTATTTCCCTCTCTATAAAGTTATTCCTAAATATCAACAAATGTGGCGTTTCGCCGACAAATGTAATACATTCGTCATTTGAACCGACAAGGGCAAAAATAGGCTAATTTAAATCGCTTCGGGCAACATGGGAAAAGCAAAAAAGACAACCCCTTTAATGCAGCAGTACAATACCATCAAGACGAAATATCCTGATGCGCTATTGCTTTTTCGAGTGGGGGATTTTTACGAAACCTTCGGTGAGGATGCCGTTAAGGCCTCCAAAATACTGGGCATCATCCTCACCCATAGGAACAATGGCGGCGACCGAACCGAACTGGCCGGTTTTCCGCACCATTCGCTGAACACCTATTTGCCCAAATTGGTAAAGGCGGGGCAGCGGGTGGCCATCTGCGATCAACTCGAAGACCCCAAGGCCACCAAAACCATAGTCAAGCGGGGCGTAACCGAACTGGTGACCCCAGGGGTCGCCATGAACGACGATATTCTCTCGGCCAAAAGCAACAACTTTTTATGTGCGGTGCACTTTGGCCGAAAGTTGTTGGGCATCTCCTTTGTCGACATTTCAACGGGAGAGTTCCTGACATCGGAAGGCAGCGAGGAACAAATAGACAAATTGCTCCAAAATTTTTCACCGAACGAAGTATTGGTTCCCAAGACGCACAAGAAGGAGTTCGCCCAGCTTTTCGGCAACCGGTACCATGCCTTTTTTATGGAAGACTGGGTCTTTCAGGAAGACTATGCCCTGGAGACCCTGACCAACCATTTCAAGACCAAGACCCTAAAAGGTTTTGGGGTCGACCACCTTACCCATGGCATTATCGCCTCGGGAGTTGTCCTGCATTACCTGTCCGAGACCCAGCACAGGCAATTGCAGCACATCAGCAACCTGAAACGAATTGCCGAGGAAGAGTATATCTGGATGGACCGCTTTACCATCAGGAACCTCGAACTCTACCAATCGCCCCACCAAAATGCGGTCACCCTCTTGGACATTATCGACAAGACCATTTCGCCCATGGGCGGAAGGATGCTCAAACGGTGGTTGGCCCTTCCCCTTAAAAACATCGAAAAGGTAAAAAGACGCCATCAAGTGGTCTCGTATTTGTTGCAGGAAGAAACGGTCTTGCAGAAATTGCAGCACGCGATCAAGCAGATGGGCGACCTGGAACGTTTGATCTCAAAGGTGGCCACGGGAAAGATCAACCCCAAGGAAGTCGTACAGCTCAAGAACTCCCTGGAGGCCATCGTACCCATCAAGCAATTGACCTCACAGAGCGCATGCGAGGCGGTTCAAATCATTGCCGACCAGCTGAACACCTGCGACATGTTGCGCAACCGCATCAAGGAAATGCTCAACGAGGAGGCCCCGGTAAACATGTTAAAGGGCAAGACCATTGCCGATGGCTATTCCCAAGAACTGGACGAACTGAGAAACCTGGCCTTTTCCGGCAAGGATTATTTGGACAAAATGCTGGCGCGGGAATCCGAACGCACGGGGATTACCTCCCTTAAAATCGCCTCGAACAATGTTTTTGGCTATTACATCGAAGTTCGAAATACCCACAAAGACAAGGTGCCCGCCGAGTGGACCCGCAAGCAGACGTTGGTCAACGCCGAGCGCTACATCACGGAAGAGCTCAAGGAATACGAGGCCAAGATCCTGGGTGCCGAAGAGCGCATCCAGAGCTTGGAACAGCAGTTGTTCGGGCAGTTGGTGGTCTGGATGCAGGAATACATCAACCCGGTACAGAACAACGCACAGCAGGTGGCCCAGCTCGACTGCCTCTGCGGCTTTGCCCAACTGGCCAAGGAGAACGACTATATTGAACCGGTCATTGACGAATCGACCGAGATAGACATCAAGAACGGAAGGCATCCGGTTATCGAAAAGCAGTTGCCCCTGGGCGAGGCCTATATTGCCAACGACATCCTTCTCGACCGCGAACAGCAACAGATCATAATGATCACCGGCCCCAATATGAGTGGTAAATCGGCCATTCTACGGCAAACGGCCCTTATCGTCCTTTTGGCGCAAATGGGCTCCTTTGTACCTGCCGAAGCCGCCCGTATCGGCTATGTCGATAAAATTTTTACACGGGTGGGTGCCAGCGACAATATTTCAATGGGCGAATCGACCTTTATGGTCGAGATGAACGAGACCGCCTCCATCTTGAACAACCTCAGCGAGCGGAGCCTGGTGCTGCTCGATGAAATCGGCCGGGGTACCAGCACCTACGACGGCATATCGATCGCCTGGGCCATATCGGAATACCTGCACGAGCATCCGGCCAGGGCCAAGACCCTATTTGCCACCCACTACCACGAGATCAACGAAATGGCCAGCACCTTCGAGCGGATCAAGAACTACAACGTATCGGTAAAGGAACTGAAGGACAACGTGCTTTTTCTTCGCAAATTGACGCCCGGTGGAAGCGAGCACAGTTTTGGGATCCACGTAGCCAAGATGGCGGGTATGCCCCAACAGGTGATCCACAAGGCCAACAAAATACTGAAGAAGCTCGAGAAATCGCATTCGAACGAAGAGCTCACCGACAAGCTGCAGGCGGCCCAGGACGAGATGCAACTGAGCTTCTTTAACCTAGACGACCCTTTGCTGGAGCAGATCAAGGAAGAAATCGTGCATTTGGACATCAACACCCTAACGCCCGTAGAGGCCTTGATGAAGCTGAACGAAATCAAGCGAATGCTCTCGAAAAAGAGCAAGGCCACATCGTAAAAAAGCACTTGTTGGGCCAAGAAAAACAGAAGTGTAAGTTTTTAGGGAAATTTTCTTTGCATTTTATAGAATTGTATTAAATTTGCCTCCGCTAACGAACAGAGTTGGCTTGTTCTTTTAAATGCGAAAATAGCTCAGTTGGTAGAGCGCCACCTTGCCAAGGTGGAGGTCGCGGGTTCGAATCCCGTTTTTCGCTCAACACTAACGCCGCATGCCGGCGTTTTTTTATTGCATAGCATACCAATGCAGGCTCGAGTGGTGGAATTGGTAGACACGTTGGACTTAAAATCCAATGGCCATTATGGCCGTACGGGTTCAAGTCCCGTCTCGAGTACAAAGCCCCTTGTTAATCAACTGATTTTCAAGGGCTTTTGATTTTTTTAGGGACAAAATAGGGGGAATTATTAACTACTACCCGTACTCAATATCATATCTCAAATAACATTCCTTTATTTGGAGTTCCAAGAAAGGTACTGGAAATCTCTACGCATAAACTTTTTACAAAAGGTTCAATTTGTAAAGAGTTTTGTATGGTAATCAAGTTTTTGATTCTAAACATTCCTTAAATAATACATTGCTTATTTTCAAAGTGATAACAAAAAAACTTTACATAAGTGCAGCTATTTTAATTTTCAGGTTGTTTAAGATGACCTCCTCCCATATTTAGGTACCGGTCATTTAAGACAATTTAAAAAAGGTTCAGAAATAAAGATTCGGTTTCTCCTAAAAATATTCATCAATTAATTAGAAGATTTCTTCATTGGCAAAACCCTTTTTGTCATTAGGCCATTAAATATTACATTTAAGGCAACAACAAACCAACCGTTCCCCCACTTAGACAATGAAATATCTTCTATCCATACTAATCTGGGGGGTGCTGGCATGCAATAACTTGATTGCTCAAAACAGCAAAGTTGACAGTCTTCAAAATGCCTTCAAAAATGCTACCTCAGACTCTCTAAGAATTCGAATCTTAAAGGATATTTCCTGGGAGTACGTAATCAGTCGTTCCAACTCTCCAGAAGTTAAAGAACGTATCGACAGTGTTTATTTTTTAAGCAAAAAAAGTAATGTCGAATGGGGAGTTGCCATAGCCAACTACCAATATGGCGTTTTGGAAAGACAGAAAGGAAATTACGATGAAGCCCTAGCATTTTTTGACAAATACCTCGAATATCACGAAACAAAAAAAAGCCAAAAAGATATTGCCAATGGACTTTATCAAAAAGCGATTGTTCTTGATGACAAGGGTGATTATGACAAAAGTTCCAAGATTTATTATAGCATACTAAAAATTTATGAAGAACTGAACGACCCATATAGTATCGCGACCATACAAAATGCATTAGGCGACTTATTAAAGAAAAACAATAAGTTAGATGAAGCTATGGAAAATTATGCCAAAGCTTTGGAGACTTTTACCGATTTGGATGCTAAAGGCGACATGGCCAACGCCTATTATAATATCGGAGGCACACATAAAGAGAGGAAAAACTATTCCGAAGCTTTGGAATACCTCAACAAGGCCTTGCAACTGGACAAAGAATTGGCAAGCCTTTGGGGCATGGCTTATGATTATGAGGCTATTGGGGAAGTCTACAGCGAACAGGAAAATTATGCAGCGGCGTTAAAGGTACATTTAAGCGCTTTGGAAATCCGTGAAAAACTACAACAAAAACGCGAATTGGCCGAAAGCCACACTCATCTAGGTACTGACTATCTAAAGTTAATAGACTACGCACAGGCAAAGTTCCATTTCGAAAAAGCCATTCAGCTTGCCGAAGAAATAGGTGCAAAAAAGGCTGCTCAAGATGCCTATGAAAAAATGGCGGAACTGTATACTGCATCAGGAGATTATAAAAACGCCCTCCTTTTTAAGGATAAATATATTTCGGTCAAAGACAGTTTGTTTAACGAAACCAGTTCGAAACAATTACAAGAACTTCAGGTAAAATTCGACTCCGAGAAAAAGCAAGATGCAATTACGACACTCCAAAAAGACGCCGAGATAAAAGATCTGCTTTTGGAACGTCAACGGGCAATCAGAAATGCCATTATCGGATTTGCCCTAGGTATCTTATTAATTGGGTATCTCCTCTTTAATCGTTACCAAAGAAGACAAAGGGAAAAAAGGGAAACCGAAGAAAAAGAACGACAGATTGAAGAAGAACGTCAAAAAACGCAAATCGAAAAACAGCGTGTCGAGGAACTTGAAAAAATTGATAGGTTAAAAGATGAATTCCTCGCAAACACTTCACACGAACTTCGAACTCCGCTTAGTGGCATTATCGGACTTTCAGAATCTTTAAAAGATGGCGCTGCAGGGAAAATGTCGTCAAAAGCCATTGAAAATCTAGATATGATTTCCAATAGTGGCAAGCGATTGTCACATTTGGTCAATGACATTCTTGACTTTTCAAAATTGAAAAATCAAGATTTAGTGCTGGCCACCCGACCGGTCGATGTGCATGCCATGGCCGATGTTGTAATGAAACTCTCCAAGCCTTTGCTTCAGGGGGAAAAAGTTACGCTGATTAGTACTATTCCCAAAGATGTGGTTTTGGTCGAAGCCGACGAAAATCGACTGCAACAAATACTGCATAACCTTATAGGGAATGCAATCAAGTTTACCGAAAAGGGACAAATAGAAATCAAAGCCCAAGAAAAAGACAAGATGCTTTCCATTTCTATTTCCGATACGGGAATCGGAATAGCAAAAGACCAATTTCAAAATATCTTTAAATCCTTCGAACAGGCCGATGGCTCCACACAACGGGAATATGGGGGAACCGGACTCGGACTTTCCGTAACCAAACAATTGGTAGAGCTCCATGGAGGTGCGATAGAGGCCGAATCAGAAGTTGGCAAGGGTTCAACCTTTTCATTTACACTTCCGATAAGTGATAAAAAGCGAAAAGATATTTCAAGGGGAGATCCGTCGGAACAGGAGGAAATTCCAAAATTACAGATGGAAATTGAAAAAAACAATATCCTTCCCGAAGTCAAAACACATCAAAAAAACGGCTTGGCCAAAGTGCTTATCGTTGATGACGAACCTGTGAACAGACGCGTGCTCGAAAACCATTTGTCAATTGGCGGCTATGATACCGTATCGGCCAAAGATGGTCACGAAGCCTTGGGAATTCTTAAAAATGAAACAGCCTTCAATATCGTTCTGTTGGATGTTATGATGCCCCGGCTATCAGGGTATGAAGTATGTGAAGAGATTCGAAAAAAATACTCGTCTAGCGAACTTCCTGTGGTGCTGCTTACTGCAAAGAACAGGGTACGGGATCTAGTGGCTGGGTTCAATGTAGGTGCCAATGATTACCTGACCAAACCCTTTTCAAAAAACGAACTATTGGCCCGACTAAAAGCTCATTTGTATATGAGCGGCATACATAAAGCCACCAGCAAGTTCGTTCCTACGGAATTTATAAAATCGGTGGGGAGGGAATCCATAACCGATGTGGCATTGGGCGATCATGTCGAAAAAGACGTTACCGTTCTGTTTACCGATATTCGAGAATATACGACCCTCTCGGAAGGCATGACGCCCAAGCAGAATTTCAAGTTCGTCAATGCCTATGTCGGTAAAATGGGACCTGAAATTCAGAAGAACAAAGGCTTTGTAAATCAGTATTTAGGAGATGGAATTATGTCCTTATTTCCGCATGAGGCGGCGCATGCCCTTCAGGCAAGTATTGATATGCAAAAGGCTATTCAAGACTATAATGTCAGACGGGAAAAAGAAGGATATGTGCCTATTACCGTTGGGATGGGACTTCACACCGGCCCTTTGGTCATGGGCATCATTGGCGATATCGGCAGAAACGACACAGCAATAATCGCCGATACCGTAAACACGGCATCGCGCATGGAGGGCGTTTCCAAGCACTACGGCGCGAAGATAATTATCAGTGAGAACAGCTTAGAAACTATCGAAAATAAAGATAATTATCATTTTCGCTATCTAGGTAAAGTTCGAGTAAAAGGAAAGGATACCATTATTGGAATCCATGAATGTTTTGATGGAGACGAGCCGGAAGTAGTTGCGTTAAAAATTAAAACCCTTAAAGATTTCGAAAAGGGATTGGACTATTTCTTCAACAATCAATTCCCAAAAGCTTCTGCTGCCTTTGATAAGGTGTTGACCGAAAATCCAAAAGATAAAGTCGCCAAATATTTTGTGACCAAATCAGCGGAGTACACGATTTCAGGAGTGCCCAAAGATTGGGAATTCGTCAATACGATGAATGAGAAATAAATGCTTCGGTACTCAAGGTTTCCGAAGTCAACATTGCTACGTATTTCCGATATCTACGTATTTCCGATATCTTTTATCCACCTGTTTTTGCACTTCGCTCATGGTACCACTGAATGCCTCTTTGTCTGTTTCAAAGAGTCTCTCAAAACGCTCTTCCATCCGCAGATAGTCTTCAATGGGAATGCTTGGGGCATCAGAATCCAATTGCAAAGGGTTTAATCCTTCATCCATTCTTCTAGGGTCATTCCGATATAACATCCATTGCCCGGAAGCTACCGCAGCCTTATGATACCGACTCGGATTCTTCATGTCAATACCATGTGCCGGACTATGGCAGTAGGCGATTATTAGGGATGGCCCATCATAACTCTCGGCTTCTTGAAAAGCTTTCAAAATCTGTTCTTGATTCGCACTAATAGCGACGGAAGCCACGTATACATCATCATAGGTCATCATCAAACGACCGAGGTCCTTCTTTTGCTTTTGCCTTCCGTTGGAAGCAAATTTTGCCATTGCTCCAAAAGGAGTGGCTTTTGACATTTGTCCGCCTGTATTCGAATACACTTCGTTGTCAAGTACCAAAATGTTTACATTTTTCCCTGAAGCGATGGCATGATCTAGTCCGCCATAGCCAATATCGTAGGCCCAACCGTCCCCTCCAACGATCCATACACTCTGCTTCACCAAGCTGTCCGCAACCTGTATTAACTGTTGCGCTTCAACCTTAGTGACGGTGGTTAAATGGGCCTTTAATTTTTTAACTCGTTTTCGTTGTTCCTGAATTTGTTTTTCAGTGTTTTGTTCCGCAGTCAAAATATCGCAAGCCAAATCGAAATCGAGTTCTGGTAGTAATTTCTTGAGCAAACTTTTGGCTTGTTGTTCTTGCTGGTCCAACGAAAGTCGATAGCCCAACCCGAATTCGGCATTGTCTTCGAACAAAGAATTTGACCAAGCCGGACCCCTACCCTCACTATTCTTTGCCCAAGGGGTTGAAGGGAGAGCGCCCCCGAAAATTGAACTTGCCCCAGTAGCATTTGCTACCAACATTCTATCACCGAATAACTGGGACATCAATTTCAAGTATGGCGCTTCTCCGCATCCATCAACACCAATCGAATATTTAAACAAAGGTTCTTGTAACTGTTGCTGACTCACTTTGCTTGTATCTATTTTAGTTCTATCAAATTCTGGAATGCGGTCAAAATGATTCCAGTTCTCTTTGGCCTTTTCGATTTTAGCGGCTTTACTTTTCATCACTAAAGCTTTTGCAGGGCAGGCATCAATACAATTGTTACAGCTGGTACATTGCTCGGGGTTTACTTGTACCGTATAATTCAACAAATCGATTTTCCAATCTTGTTCAATTGACTTGACAGATTTAAAACTTTCTGGAGCATTCAATAGATAGGTGTCATCATAGGCTTTTATCCGAATAGCTCCTTGCGGGCAAGCCATGCTGCAGGCTCCACATTGTGTACACAAATCGGCATCCCAATCTGGTAAAAAGTTTCCTGTATTTCTTATGTTAAATTTCGCAGTGTCCGTTGCATATGTTCCGTCTACAGGAATCGCGCTGACCGGAAGTTCATCTCCGCCATTGGCCATCATTTTGCCTAAAAGGGAGTTTAAAAACTCGGTATCCATTTCGATGGGGAATTCTTTTGAAACTTCAACTATTGACGTATCAACCTTTGTGATAAATTCCTCAAAGAACATGTTGTTTTTATCAACGTTCAAGTCTTTGGCAAGTGCCAAAACACAACTATGGAATCTTGATAACACCGTGTCCGAAACCTGGTAACTTTTGTTTATTACACACGAGTTGACCACGTAAAGCGAAACATTTTTTTGTTGTATTTCCTTTTGGGTTGCATATGATAGACTTTTCCAAAAATCAATTGTGTTCAAAGTTGTATTGACTAAAATGGCTCCGTTGATTTTCGTGCGCTCCAAAACATTGTCGTTTTCTAAGAAGTTGACCAAGTCGCATCCGACCACATCAGCATTCGAAATTAAATAAGGTGCTTTGATCGGCTGTTCACTTATCCGAAGATTGGAAACAGATCTAGAACCTGATTTTTTATAATCGATTTCGGTATAGCCCTGCACATGCTTTGCATTTCCAACAATTTGCAAAACAGCTTCGAAACTTGCACAGGTAGCCTCCGACTTTGTTTCGTAAAACAAGACTTGAAGATTGTCATCCTGTAATTGCAAGTCATTTGCATAGGGCAAACTCAAATTTGTTTTGTCATCATTGGTACCAATCGTAAAGTTGTTTTTTGGCTTTTCCGATTTCAAATTTTCGTACACGGCCTTGACCATATTCGGATTGAATTCCTTGGAAGAAAGTCCGTAACGGCCACCGACTATTTTAGGAAGTGTTGCGTAAGTGTCCGTCACAGACATTAAAGATTGTACGATGTCTAGATATAAAGGCTCACCTGTGCTACCTGGCTCTTTGGTTCGGTCTAAAACGGCGATTGACTTACAACTTTTAGGTAAAGCTTCTATAAGATGTTCAGTGCTAAAAGGACGAAACAAACGGACTTTAATTAGCCCCACTTTTTCGCCTTGTACATTTAAATACTTGAAGGTTTCTTCTATAGTTTCAGTTGCAGAAGCCATAGCAATGATTACTTGCTCAGCTTCTGGATGACCCACATAATCGAACAGCTTGTATTGCCTTCCTGTTAATTCTGCAAACTTGTCCATTTGATTTTGGACGATTGATGGGCAAGCATCATAAAAGGAATTTACCGCTTCCCTACCCTGAAAAAAAACATCCGGACCTTGAGAAGTCCCTCTTAATACAGGATTGTTCGGGTTGAGTCCGCGTCTTCGATGTGCTTGTATCAATTCCATATCCATCATTTCTGTAATAACCGCATCTGAGATGCCTTCGATTTTAGCAGTTTCATGGGATGTTCGAAACCCATCAAAAAAATGTACAAAAGGAATTCGCGATTCTAAAGTTGCCGCTTGTGAAATCAAGGCGAAGTCCATTGCTTCTTGAACCGAAGCTCCTCCCAAAAAAGCATAACCCGTGCTTCTAGCAGCCATGATATCACTATGATCACCAAAAACTGAAAGTGCATGGGTGGCAATTGAACGAGTGGCCACATGGATCACATTGGGCGTCAACTCACCAGCTATTTTGTACATATTAGGTATCATCAACAAAAGGCCTTGAGAAGCCGTGAAGGTTGTCGCCAAAGATCCTGTTTGTAGCGCACCATGCAGAACACCGGCAACGCCAGCCTCACTCTGCATTTCAAAAACTGATGGTACGCCGCCATAAATATTGTTTTGGTTTTCTGCGCTCCACTCCTCCGCTAATTCTGACATTTCAGAAGATGGTGTAATCGGATATATGGCGCAAACCTCATTGGTTTTATATGCTATCTGAGCGGTGGCTTGATTAGCGGTCGCGACGATGTAACTTTTGGTATTCATTTTATGTCGATGTTGGATGATACATGTTGGTATTGAGAAACTAAAAAAGGCCAGCTCATTTCGAGCCAGCCTTTTTAAGTTCACTACTTACTTTACGATTTCGATGGAAATCGGGGTAGGATTTGAAATGATATCGAAAACTGGAGAAAACTTCGCCAAGTTCAATAACTGCTCTTCTGAAGCATCGGACTTCACTTTTAAGCGAACCGTGATACCGTCAAAACCTTTACGAACTTCAGGATCCAAACCAAGGAAACCGTGTAAATCACATCCGCCTTTTAGAGAAGACTCTGCGCCCTCAATATCAATTCCATTAGCCGCTGCATGGTACACCATCGCTCCGGTTAAACAAGAACCTAAGGCGTGTAATACAACCTCAACAGGAGTAGCAGCTTTGTCTTCGCCCAATAATACATTTGGGTGGTCACATTCCATTGTGAAAGTTTCTTGTCGCGAAGTGTCTTCTTGACCAACGCCGTAAAAGCTCTTCATACTAGATACACAATGACCGCCTTCGATCCAGTTGTTTTTAGTTCTGAATTCGAATTTTGCCAATTCAGGGTTTCCTTGAACCGCCCCAATAGTTTCTACCAATTGGTCTACGTTTACTCCGTTTTTAATGTTTGCTGTAGTAATCATTTTAATAATATTTAAATTGTTTAGCAATATTGCTGCTTGGTACATTACCATTGCCGTGCCAAACCATTTAACTAAATGATTATCATATATTTATATCGATTTTTTGATTTTAAATATATTACGATATTTCGCTTATTTACGATATTTCGTTAGTGCAATTACGGAATTTCGTTGATTGTTGTCACTAATGTTTCGAAAAGCCAAGCCTATAAATCATTATTTTATTGTACTATGGTTGTAGATACCCAAAATTTTAGGACAGTAAGTTTAATCATTAAATTTACTGAATATGTCACGAAGAAAATTCACATCAAAATTCAAGACCAAGGTAGTATTGGAAGCCTTGAAAGAGCGGCATAGCCTTGCGGAACTGGCCCAGAAATACCAAATACATCCGACACAGATCAGCGGTTGGAAGCGCGATTTCCTGTCCGGTGCGGAAACGGTTTTCGAGAAGGGCAAGACCGATAA
>NZ_FQYU01000023.1 GCF_900141855.1 Pseudozobellia thermophila | reverse complement strand
GACATCACCGCCTATAGCGAATGTGCGTCTAATGGCGACCCCTTGCCAAGGTATGCAAAGCATACCTCGCAACTCGCCATAGCCGTCTGGCCGTTCTACGCAATTTGAAAAAAAATTAAACTGAATGAAAAAATCAACCATAGCCTTGCTATTAAGCATTGCACTTTGTTCTTGTAATCAAAGTAAAAAACAAATTGATAATTCATTAAGTGAAAACCAGAATGTGTTGGATTCACTAACAATGGAATTGGATTCTATTCAAAGAAACGGGCAAATAAACGGATTTGCTGTGGCTATGGTCAACCAAAACGGCGTGCTGTATGAAAAAGGCTTTGGATTTTCCAACAGGGAAACCAAAGAAAAATATACAGAAAACACCATACAGCACATTGCTTCGGTTTCTAAAACCTTAATTGGTATTGCTCTAATGAAAGCTAAAGAAATGGGGAAACTAAATTTAGATGACCCAATTCAGGACTATTTAGCTTTTAAGGTAATAAACCCAAATTATCCTGATGAAACAATTACAATAAGACAATTAGCTACACATACTTCGAGTATTAATGATACCGAACAATATATGGAAAGAGCTTGGATTCTTACAAAAGACCAAGACTTAACAAATGTAAGCACAGCTTATCCAGCTCAAAGATTGAACCCACCTAAACTTGATGTTCCAATGGAAAAATACTTGAACGGATATTTGGAAATAAATGGTGCATTTTATCAAGATGACAATTACTTAAAATTCAAACCAGGAGAACGGTATAACTATTCAAACATAGGTGCTACACTATGTGCATTAGTTATCGAAAAAGCGACAGGTCAAGCATTTGATTCATTTACCGAAGAACATATCTTAAAGCCTTTAGGTATGAATTCATCAGGTTGGTCACTTGAGGATGTGGATATAAAAAAGCATTCTAGATTATATAGAAATGACAATACGCTTTTACCCTTTTATACCGCAATAACTTATCCTGACGGTATGTTAATTTCATCAAGTAGTGATATGGCTAAATACCTATCCGAATTAGTTAAAGGCTATTCGGGAGAAGGTAAATTACTTTCAAAAGAAAGCTACAAAGAACTCTTTACAGAACAATTAGAGGAGCAAAACTTTGAATCGCGAAATGCGGATAATCCCTATAATGGAGATTATAGTCCTGCTCTTTTCATTGGACATAGTGCATTGGGCTATATAGGACATTCAGGTGGAGATGCAGGGGTCGGAACTTGGATGTATTTTGACAAAGAGAAAAGAACGGGCAGATATATCGTAATAAATACGGATATGGGAAATGATGAACGAGCGAAGGAATTTGAATATTATGCAGTTTGGGATAAAATGAATGAATATTTTGAAAAAATAAATGTAGAAGAATAATTGGAAACAACCGAACTACAAAAAATGAACAAAACTGCGTAAAACAATGGTAACCGTTGCACAACCCCTCATCGGGAATAAATTGATGATTTTTGAATTGTTTGAAATGATTAAAGCCTAACATATCAATTAGTTACACTTTACAAAAAACGACCTAACAAGTACGTGTTGATGGAATTCGTAGTTGCGCAACAAGCACAATGTATATAAAAAATAGGCGAAACAGTGATATGTTAAAGGCTTTTGGCTCGTATCGAACACTGTGCTTAACTGAAAGTTCTGAGCTTCGAAATCGCCTACTTTTCATATACTAAACGTTGACAATAATTTGCTATTTCAATAAAAACTCACCTGTAAATTGCTGCTGTTGCTTTTCGGGCAATGTATGAAAACCTACCGCTTGTACATCTCGGAAGAGTCGCTCAAGTTCAAATATTCGGTAAAAACTTTGTCCGCCTACCGTTTCCATGGCCTTATTCACAGTTTCGGTACATGCATTTGCTGCCAATGTCTTTCTAGCCAATATTTCAACACCTGTCCTTTCTTCAGCCTGAAAATCTAAATCATTGGCTATTGCAATCATATCTTTATGAATCACTTGAGCCAATGTAAGGCTATTGTAAATTTCTCCAAGCAACAAAGTACTATGAAATGGTCTGCTTTGTTTTGCTTTTGACTTTTCTAAAGTAAACTTCATCGCTTTTTCTGCAATCCCTATATAGGGAGCCATTATTAACGGCAACGCGACGGTTAATACCACATTCCAAAACATAGGGAATTCGCCTTTTGCCCTCTTCATCACTATAGAGTCTTCTGGAATAAACACATTATTAAGGATCACTGTCTGCGAACCTGTTCCGCGCATTCCCAATGTGTGCCAGTCATCCAATAGCTGTATCCCATGAGATTTCATAGATACTGTAAAATGAAGTACTTGCCATCCCTCTTCTGAATCATTATAGGGTATGCTGGTAACCAAGAGATCACCTATTGCAGATTGGCTTGCAAATTGCTTTCTTGCTGAGACCAAATAACCATTATCAATTTTTTTCATGGTTCCATTAGACTCTAGCCAGTCACGTGCACCTGTGCTGACCAGCACCAGGTTTTTATCCACTACTTCTTTTAAGAATTCTTCGCCTGTGCCTTCGTGTTTATATTTCCAGATATTTGCAGCAAGAAGGTGTTGGTGCATGGACAATGCCAATGCCGTAGAAGGGCAATACTGCGCTATTTTGACCAAAATAGCACACATATCAGTAAAGGAAACACCAGCACCTCCCAATGCTCTTGGTATCATAGCCGTTAGATATCCCTGCTCCTTCAACAACTGATAATTATTGGCTACAAAGGTATCAGCCCGATCGTGAGCAAATCCGTTCGCAGCCAATTGGTCTCCAAGCTGGTCTATTAGATTTAGCCATTGCCTTGAAGTTGTTTCGTTCACCTTGCTTTCATGACTATTCATAATACTACTGAATTTTTTTCTGGGACACCTCTCAAACCGACAGTTGTGCCTTTTGAAATTTTAAAGGGGAAATACCATTCTCGTGCTTGAATACTCTTGCAAAATGGGCAGGACTTTCAAAGCCACTATCAAAAGCCACTTCATATACTTTTCGATCGGTATTCTCCAATAATAGTTTCGCATGAATAAGCCTTTGTTTAGTAAGCCATTTTCCTGGTGACATTCCATAAACACTATAAAAGTCGCGATTAAAAGTACTTAAACTTCTGTGCGATAGTCTTGCAAAATCAACGAGCGATAAATTATAGACAAAGTTGGCCTCCATTATATTTTTAATCGATGGTTTAACTTCTTGGGCAATCTGTTTAAAATAGCTACCGATTTCAGGGTTGGATGGCAGTGACAAAATATTGACCAATAATTCTTGAAATTTTATTTCTATCAGATATTTTGAAGGCTTTTCGTCATTGGAAAAATAATCTAATATCGAGGTAAAATAAGTACTTAAAGTTCTATCCATTTTCACAGGAATTGCACTGTCACTTTGAAGATTACTGTTTAGATTGGCACCAATTTCAGGTTTTTGTGACATAAAATCCTTGACATAAGAATCGGGAATAAAGATTACTATGGCGCAAAAATCAGAGTCAAAATACTTCTCAATTATATTTGCCCCTTTTTTTACAAAAAGTACCTCATTGGCATTAACCATATAACTGTTCTCTAGCGTTCGCCATTTCTTTTTACCTTCTAGCACATAAATAAAATAATTTAAGTGGTTCCAAGCGGTGAATATCGATTTTGTCTCTGCACATCTATATTCCGAAAACATAAGTGACGACACTTCAATTTTCTTGAAGGTAGGTGTTCTTTTTGCTATGTCATATCCATTACCCATTATTTATATATTTTTCACTTAGAAAAGTACAGCTTTTTGAGGGAATGAAGTCATAATAACCAACTTAGGCAATGACTACTCATGTTTTAAGTGATAAATACCTCAACACCCTATTTTCTTACTATATGAAGATTTAAGTAACCATGTCGGTTTAGTATAAAGCCAAGATCTTATTTCTATTCGATTTTTGAAGGTTTTAATATCAGGTCGTTGTCTGCTGCTAATTTGGCAAATTCAGCCGCACTAAGCGTATTAGATGGTTCTGTTTCAGGCTTTACCCCTACTTTTTTGAAAAAGTCCAACAGACCATGCTTAGCATTTGGTACCGTAGCAAATACCAATTTTAAAGGTTCCTTACCCGTATTTTGAAAGGAATGCCATTCTCCCGGTGCAGTATACCATACATAGCCCTCTTTAACGATCGTTTCTTTACGCTCATCATTTTCATAACTAATTACTACCCCTGTTCCTGAAAGAAAATAAGCAATTTCCTCTGTTTTATTATGCTTGTGTTCTGGTAAAGCTCCACCCACTCCCAGCTCGTATTTTGAAAAACCTGAAGAAGCATCGGGGTGACTTTCAGGATCCATATAAATTTGAAGTAATCCTCCGGACCCGAGTTTGTCTTTACGCTCAGGAAATATCCACAGTTGTTGAGCGTCATTTGGCGTTATTATTCTTTTACCCGTGTGCGTATGTGTGGAATTATCATGAATATGAGCTTCTTCTTTAAGAGAAAGTACTGCCACCGAATCCTCTTTTTTTTGTGGTTTATTTGCGTTTTCACCACAACTTTGAACGACTGTGAATATCATAATCATGGCAGCTAACTTTATTAATTTTGGGTTCTTTTTGTTTTTAAGCATGGTTGGAGAATTTATGATTATTAGTAACTTTATTATACGAATCAAAACTAGAGAGAATAACGGTACTTTAACTGACTGGGGCTTTCAATAAATTGACTAAGCGTGTCAAAACAATGATTTTGAAAAAAATATACCCATTCAGAAACTTGTTAAATGTCAGTTACGACTAAAGAAAACCGCGCACTATTCAGGTTTTAAATAAAAAACTATTGCCTAACAATGGTAATCGTTGCACAAGCCGTTGATGAGCAACAAAATGAATTATTATAAGCCTCTTTAAGGGGCTTTTTTGTTTTTAGTCCGGTCTTTGCACCTTGATCTTTGAACGGTCCAGAAGGACGATTAACAGTCGGGGCAGGACCTTTTCGTACCTTTTTAGGGAAGCAAGTGCCCCGCCCCGCTTTTTACACTGCATAAAGACAAGTTACCATCCATCGCCCGATCGGCAAGGATTGACGAACTCTTTTTTCAGTATCTTGTACTACAGGCACAAAACCCATAAGCGAGCGGGGTGACAGTAAAACCGAAACAACAATAT
Organism: Pseudozobellia thermophila; assembly: GCF_900141855.1. Lineage (GTDB taxonomy): Bacteria > Bacteroidota > Bacteroidia > Flavobacteriales > Flavobacteriaceae > Pseudozobellia > Pseudozobellia thermophila. The sequence goes on along the minus strand of NZ_FQYU01000023.1, from coordinate 1,960 downwards.
TTTTTAACCAACTACGGGCTCGGATGACAGATAAGCGCGTCTAATGGCGACCCCTTGCTCAGGTATGCAAAGCATTCGGCACAACCCGCCCTACCCACTATGCACAAATTAAGGTAACATTTCCAAATCTTTGTCGTCTTAAAAGTAACCAATCAAGATTATGAAGACGATTATTTCAATATTGCTGCTAATTACTTTAATTAGTTGTAGTTCCCGCGCTACTAATTTCACTGTTAAAGACGGTATTTTAATTGAAAGCATAACCATAATTTCAACTGATGAAACGGGTACTTTAGAAAAGTATTTGGGCTATATTCTTATCGACCAATCTGAAATCGTTTTTTGTGGTAAAGAAGAACCGAACGTAAAAGGAAAGCTTAAAATAATAAATGGAAAAGGAAAATATGCCATACCTGGTCTAATAGATAGCCATGTTCATTTAAATAATATTGCTGGAATAAATTTTAGACAACGAAAGGCAAACGAGGAATTAGTCAATGACTACTTTGATCGACTACCAAGGAATTTTTTATACTTTGGATATACCTCGCTTATCGATGTTGATAATTATGCGCCAAACACAATAGAAAGGCTAAGAGACATTCGTATTAGACCTGAAATTTACACCTGTGCTCAAAAGGTACAAGTTATGGATGATTTTGAAATGGTAATGAATGAGTCACCTCAAAATGAACGCTACGAGACACCTTTCCTTTACGATAATTACAATGAAAATATTAAAATTCCAGATTCAATAAATCTTGGGCTTCATACGCCTTCCAGCCTTATTTCACAAATTACTCAAAAAGATAATATTTGCGTTAAAACATTGTATGAAGATGCCGCTTCCGGCCTTCCACAGGTTTGGGAAGTACCTACTTTGGAAATAATGAATGAGTTAGTTACGGAAGCACATGCTAAGGATTTACCTGTGATCATGCATGCTACTTCATATGAGGGGCAATTATTTGCAGTTAATGCTGGAGTCGACGTAATAGCTCATGCCATGTGGAATTGGACTTCAAATCCTGAAGATTATTTAAACACCAATCTTCCTGAAACCCACAAAGAATTATTACTTGATATTTCGAACAAACGTATTGGTTACCAACCAACTTTTCGGGTCATTCTAGCCGAAAAGGATATTCTTGACAATACTTTTAAGGACTCTCCAATTCTTAAATTACTTTATACTCCCAGATATATAGATTGGCTACAATCTGAAGATGCCCAATGGAGTCGTGACAAAATTTTGGCCAGACCAAAGTTTCTTGAAAAAATGAATCCTGAATTTTTCAATCCAATAAGGAGCCAATTCAATAGTGATGAAGAAATGATTGATAAACTTTATAAGTCTTATGAATTAAAGATTCAAAAAGTTGTAAGCCTATTAGCAGAAAACAATGCAAATTTATTATTTAGTACAGATAATGGTGCGATGAACATGTATACACATCCACCTGGTTATAATGGTTACCTAGAAATGCAGCATTGGTTTGATGCCGGGGTTCCTTTAAAACAAATTTTTAAAGCTGCAACGTATAATAATGCAAAGGAGTTTGATTTAATTAATTCGGTTGGAACATTAAGCATAGGTAAAACAGCTAATATTTTAATTCTCAATTCCAATCCATTTGAAACAATCGAGGCCTATAACGATATTCAGTTCGTGCTAATGAATGGAGAATTAATTGAAAGAGAAAAGTTAACCTCTAAATATGATGGAACAAATTAGTTCCCAATTCTAAAAATACCAATCAATAGAAGACAAACTTAGGATGGCTATAAGTAATTGCTTGTTCTCGCCTACTTCTGAAAATCCTCGCGGATTTTCAGTTTGGTGCGTGCTTGCAAAGTTAAGTTGCTTTGCCTTCCTCTCGCTATGCTCGTCGGAGGCACTACGCAACTGTTCATAGCTAAAACCGATGGTCGATGATACCTCCGGCCCGTAAAAAACCGG
>NZ_FQYU01000025.1 GCF_900141855.1 Pseudozobellia thermophila | reverse complement strand
AGAGGAGGCACCAAAGCCTTCGGGACGAGACGCCTTCAACAATTTATCAACAAAGCAAGAGAAAAGCCGCGTGATGGTACAAAAGGGAAAAATAGGGTTGTCAACAAAAAAGGGAAGTTATGAGTCTCCCCCCGGACCCCCCTCTTTCAACACCATCATCAAACTTATTATTAAAGAATTATTGTCCTAAACATAGGGGTAAGCATAGAGGGAAGTTTCTCCATGCCGGGGATACGGGTGGTCGAGTGCCTTAGGGAGGCCATAGAGATTTACGGCAAGCCTTTGGCAATAAGGGTCGACAACGGTCCCGAGTTCCTCTCAAGGGTATTTGTCAACTATTGCGAAGTGGAGGACATCGAGATAAAATACATTCAACCGGGAAAGCCGAGCCAGAACGGTTATATCGAAAGGTTCAACCGCACCTATCGAGAGGACGTATTGGACAGGCACCTGTTCAGGGACATCGAAGAAGTCAATTATGAGACCCAGAGGTTCAAGAAAGAATACAACCATTTCCATCCCCATAAATCATTGGGAAGGAGCAGTCCAAAGGAATATTTGGAGAAATTTTCAAAGGGCCAGGCCCCTTTGAAACATCATTTTGTTTAATTTAACCGCTGTACGAAAAGGGGTAAGTCTTCATTACCACCCTACCTTTAAAACTATTCGTTTTAAGGCACAAACTAGAATATTCACCCTTGTGGCACCCTCTTCGCAGACCAGAGCTAGCGGAGGTCCCACTTCAAGGGTTTTATCCTAAAAATAAACCGTTCAAATTTTAAGAAATGAAACATATAATAATATTACTTCTGCTCTGCACAGTAAGTTGTAGGCCACAAGACAAAAACAACGTACAATCAAAGAACAACTCCATGGAGAAAAAAAAAGAAATAACACCAATTATGTACGGGCTTGCCTTTAATTCTTACTTGCCCTTTGAGGTTTATCTGGACGACATACCGGTAAAAAAATGGTACCGCAACAGCCTAAATACCTTTATCGACCTCAACCCCTATCTGCTCGGCAATGGCGAACATACCATAAAAGTGGTCCTATTGCCCGATACTGGACAAGAAGATATGCTTATCGAGCCAAAGGACATGGTGATGAACAAACTCAAACTGGTACGCTTTGAAAAGCAGACTGTACCAGGGATGAGCCGTGCCAAGAACTATACAGAACTGCGTAGTTTTGACTTCCCCAAGCTCGATGCCCCCGTGCCACGACTGGAACAGGAATGGGACATCGATATCACAGACCTACCCTATGAGCTGGAGGGCTGGCGCAACAGCCAAGATCTTAGGTTGATGGACAGTAAAGAACTGGAAAAAAAGGTCGTTGGGTTTTATGAAAATTTGATAGAGCTACTTGATAAGGGCGAGGTAGACACCTATATGAATATGCTTTCAAAATTCTATGATGAGACCGATACGGTAGAATATCTTTCGAAAAAGGAATCGCAGCAGGAAAAGGACGAGATAAGGCAAGAACTTATAAATGAATCAAAAGGTTATATGCAGCCATTGACAAATTATTCGGTATTCATATATGCCAATGGAAGATTAGTGACACTTGAAAGAACCGACACCAAAAATTTAGGTGAGCCGGCATTAAGAACTAAAAAACCCAATGGCGAAGAAGTCTTTTATTATACTTATCTTCATCTACCAAATGATTCCAATGAGTTCGAGATTATAAGATAATTATATTCCCTGCTAGCCCTCGTTTGCAACGAGTGCCGTACAGCGTAGGAAACAACACTAAGAGCTATCTAAACATTTAGATAGCTTTTGTATTTATAAAAAAAGGGCTCTAGCAGAGTAAAATACATAAACGAAGAAGAATCCAGTTTTTGGGAAACCTTGGGCAAGGCGGTGTTGGTCGTCGACGCGGTCGCCTTGATCGTGGTTACCGGAGGTGCGGCCATTGCCGCCATTGCCGCCATAGCAGCAGCCTCGGGAGGACTGGCCACGGGTATAGCCGTAACCGTTGCCGCTTTGGAAGTTGCGGGGTGTCTTTTAACCGTAAAAGCACTTTATGACTACTCCCAAGACGGTGATGAAGAAGCCTTATTTAAAGAAGTTGCCCTAGGGTTCTTATTTTTGGGTGCTGGGAATGTAAGCCCCCCAGATAGAACTGCTTAGTTTTCTAAAACTTCATTAAAGTTATTGTTTTTAATTCTTTTGGGACTGGCCCCAAAAGAATTAAGTTCCGCGTATTTTACGGGCGGTGTTTTACCCAAGGCATCGTGGGGCCTATTATTCCATGGTATTTCGAAATAAGGAGCCAAGCTCCGTTAAAAAACCACGTTCATGCCCGTTTTCAACCGAGCAAATGGCGTACAGAGAAAATAAACGGGACGTGACCATGACCGCACCCGCTATCTAACATCTAAAGCAGGTTTTGCTTTTAGGGAGGCCCACGGCACCGGCGACCATCGACCGGACCGCCCTCCCATTACTTTGTGAAGGTGTCCGTAACTTACTGACTTCTTGTCGAAAACGCCCCCATATATTTGTCCACCCTGAAGCTTATTGTTATTTTAACTTTTAAATAAACACTACCCTATGTCTATAATAGTAAACAGCAAGCTCCTTGTCGGGGGCGGGGAATTCCTGCCCAATTCGAGCTACAGCGTCACCGTAGAACAGTCCATTGGAGGGCACAGCGCTTTCCGCATCGCATTTCCCGCAAACGCCACCG
>NZ_FQYU01000024.1 GCF_900141855.1 Pseudozobellia thermophila | reverse complement strand
AGGGAAGACCAACCATAGGACTCGAAACAACGATGCGCCGAATACCCACAGCAGCCGGCCTCGTAAGCCGTAACGACTTCATGATCGGCGAAATGTTTATCAACATAATCTTTAAGTTGTTCCGGGTTTGGATCCATCGAAAATGACTTGCCTGAAAACAGATCTGTCGCACAATGCACTTTCCAACTTCTCTTGTGAATGTCGATCCCAATGTATAACTTCGGTACAGCAGTAATTTGAGTAACCATATCTTTAATTTTTAGTTCACTTTAAAGATACTCGACTTACTGCTTTTTCATCGATGCTATAAGTAATTGCTTGTTCTCGCCTACTTCAGAAAATCCTCGCGGATTTTCAGTTTGGTGTGTACTTGCAAAGTTAACCGCTAAATCACGCAACTACTCATAGCCGAGACCGATGGTCGATGATACCTCCGGCCCGTAAAAAACCGGGCGGTCGAGGCCGCCGCCCTACCTTTTTTTCCTACCATCGACCATCGGCCGGACAGTACGACTGCACATTCGCCCATAAAATTTGCTATATTCAATCCAAGAAAACCTGGACGGAGCCGTTCGCGGTCGGTACCATCGACATCACCGCCTATAGCGAATGTGCGTCTAATGGCGACCCCTTGCCAAGGTATGCCAGGCATACCACGCAACTCGCCATAGCCGTCTGGCCGTTGTAAATAATTGTGAAACAAACATTCGTCATATTATTAAACTTAGCATTTCTGATTTTAGTTGGTTGCAAAACAGCCAAAATATCGGAATTAAATAAGCGCATAAATATTGCGAACAATTTGAGTATTGAAAAATCACCTTTTCAGTCCGCAAACTCAATGGGAACAGAATTGAAAAGACAACTTCAATTCAGAGATGAATACGCAAATAAGCTAACAGAATTAAGGACATCTTACCCTAATAAACCAATAATTCTGACTGAAAGTTATATGTTTATCTGTCTTGGTTGCGTAGCTGATTATGTAAGCATCTTTACAGATGGAATATTATATGAATACACATACGACTCAAGTCTAAAGAAATACAAAGAAAAATCAAAACAAGTCTCAGTTGAGGACTTAGTTTTTGAAGGAGGAGCCCAAGATGATATTAAAGAAATTTATGAATCTGTGGTTGCGAATGAAAATTGGAATAAGAATCCAAAAAAATATGGAGACGAAAACTGTTTTGACGGAAGTCAAACTTTTTATACAGTTTACAAAACCGACAATCAGATTGAAAGTATGTATATGAGATGTTGGACACCAACTGATTTTAGGAATGAATAAAAACAACTATTTACAACAAAGAACTGAGGTAAAAAACAAACAAATCCTTCCTTAATCTGAGACAATACTATTCTAGGCCCTTAGATTCAAAAATCAGGTTCTTCGGGCTTTTTTATTCGATTCATCTTCTATTTATCTAGGCAATACCGAAACATACGATTCATCGTACGGCCTACCGGATTTTGCAATGGCAAAGGACTGTTTAAGCAGTTTGTTGGCCACCGCTATCAAGGCCAGTTTTTTGCTCTTGCCCTTGTTCACGATCCGCTCATATACCCCTTTACATGCCCTGTTGTGCTTACAGGCATTAAAAGAGCACAGAAACAATAGATTGCGAAGCTTTCCGTTACCGACCTTGCTTATCCGTGCACGGCCCCTAACGCTGCTCCCCGACTCCCGTATCGTCGGGGTCATACCCACATAGCTACAGAGCTGTGATGCCGTTTCGAACTTACGGAAACCATCGGTGACAACTATCAGGAACAAGGCGGTCTTTAGGCCTATCCCTGGTATCGACGTCAACAAGGTCAACTGCTCTTGTTGATCCCCTTTGACCAATGATAGAATCTTTGATTCGATGGCCGTCACCTCCTTGTCCAACTGTTTCCTGTTGCGTACCAAGGGGCGGTATACAAACTTTGAGGGCACGCCCAGAACCTCTTCCCCATGGATCTTGTTCTTGGTTGCGGTGCGTTGCTTTAAATACATGTCCAATAACCGGAACAACTGTAAACACTTACTTTGGCTATCGGTCAGGGCATCGTAAAGAGGGACCTCATTGACCAGGGCATAGTCACAGATAGCCTTGGCGTCGCTCTTATCGGTCTTTACCTTGGCCAGCTTCATTTGGATAAAACGCTTGACGGACAACGGGTTTACCACTGAGACCGTTATACCGTTCTTGTAAAGAAACTGTGCGAGCCTATAATGATAGTAACCGGTAGCTTCCATGACCACCAATGAGCCTTCGGGCAAGTGCCCAAGGAATTTCTTGAACCCGGGCCCATCGTTTCCGTACCGGTCGTGACCTTTGTTACTGCCGTGCACATCAAAGACCGCTTTACTGATGTCGACTCCGAAAGTTTCTTTATATTTATTCATAGGAAATGTTTTATGAAAGAACTGGCTACTTGGGCACACAACAACTTGAAAACGAGATCTAAGGTCTCACAGAACTGAACGTGGTCTAAGTAGTAAAAGAGAGAGGATTACCAATGTTGTCGAAGTCTAAAGCTTCACCGTATAACATAACCTTAATTCTCTCTTTTGTTCTTTCTGGTTTATACCATCAATTTAATGAGAATCAAACTTAAGATGTATAAAAATAATTGCTCAATTTTGGGCTTAACCAAAGGTCGTTGCAGGTTTACTACGTCTGATTTTCCTGCGGAAAATCCTCGCACGTAATCCCGCAACTATTCTTATACTAACCGTTATCTGCAAGCTAAAAAAAGACAACCGATTATAAATTTCTATGATGTTATTAGACCTAATATGCGCCGATTGCTTACTAGAACAAATAGAAAGTAAAAAAGTAACAGAACAATCTGAACACTTTGTTCCGGTACCGTTTGAAATGGTCAACGATTCGGGAATTTATAATTTTAATTGCCAAAAAGGACATAATTCAATTTCTTACTTGATTAATATAGAATTTGAAATACTATTTGAATATGGACTTAATGCTCTAGCTGATGGTTATTATCGAGAAGCTATTTCTTCTTTCACCTCTGCAATGGAAAGATATTTTGAATTCTTTATCAAAGTAATTTTGAAAAATTCTGGAACAGAATATGAAAATATAGATAAAATTTGGAAACAAATTTCAAAACAATCGGAAAGACAACTTGGAGCATACTTAACCTTGTACGCTCAAACTTTTCGGGAATTACCAATGGTTTTAAGTTCAAATAAGGAGGTGCCATTTAGGAATAAAGTCATTCATCAAGGGTATATCCCTTCAAAAAAAGAGGCAATAGAATATGGTGAACGGATTATGGAAGTAATAGAAAGTTCATTAATTCCTTTAAAAAAATTATACCCAGATTTAACTAAAGATGTATTCGATAACTATGGGTATCACTCAAAAGCTAAAATTATTCTTGAAAAACAAGAGAAAGATACTGGTCGAGAGTTAAATGCTGGTGGAGTTAATATTTTGACTACAATAAGTGTTTTAGCAGGGCGAGAACGCCATGATATTGATACACGTAATGGTAATATAGAAAGTCAAATAATAAGAGTTTTACAACATAGAAATCCAAGAGGCATCTCATTATTTAATCAACAGTATCCGGAGAACAAAAAGGGAAAAGCCAGCAGATAACAATGCCTAAACGTAATGCGGACTTTTGGGCAAAACCAAAAGGTCTGTTTGTATTTATGAAGTCACTAAATCTTATGGATTTAGCTTTGGAACAAAAAAAAGAAAAAGCGAAACCAAAAGCTTTAGCTTCGTGCTAAGACGGAAACTGGCCAGCGCGCCAACTCGCCCGCTGCCGTCGCAGACGGCGTACCTCCGCACTACGCTTAGCCGCACCGATGGTCGATGATACCTCCGGCCCGTAAAAAACCGGGCGGTCGAGGCCGCCGCCCTACCTTTTTTTCCTACCATCGGCCATCGGCCAGACAGTACGACTGCACATTCGCCCATAAAATTTGCTATATTTCATCCAAGAAAACCCGGACGGAGCCGTTCGCGGTCGGTACCATCGACATCACTGGCTATAGCGAATGTGCGTCTAATGGCGACCCCTTGCCAAGGTATGCAAAGCATACCTCGCAACTCGCCATAGCCGTCTGGCCGTTGTAGAGCATTACCAAAAATGACAAGAAAAGAGTTAATAGAATTAGGAAAACGGATTATAAAAGCTGAGGGAACTGAAAGTGAACTCGATAAATTATATGAGATTTTCAATAAAAATGTTCCTTATCCTAACGGAGCCAATTTATTCTATTATCCTGAAAATTATAATGCAAGAAAAGATAACTTAAGCCAATATAATCCAACAATTGAAAGTATTGTTGATAAATGTCTAGCATATAAAGCCATTCAATTATAACAATAATGAGTAAAGAAATATCCAATTGTATTGAATGTGAGAGCCAGTATTACTCTGAAAGCTCTACAATGGTCGGATTATGTGCTGAATGTTCTCACCAGCTTTATAATTATGAAAACTGCAAACACGAATTTAAAAATGACAGATGTGTTAAATGTTATTGGAATGGAAATGTATCTGAATATTTAAAAAATAAACAAAAATAAATGGACGAAAGAGCATTTAAAACCTTAGTAGAATATTTAGAAAAAATACCAAGTATTCAAAAACCTATTGCATTTGGAGATGAAGATGGACTCTGGTGGTTAAAATTCTCGTTAGATATTGAAAATAAACTTGCTTGGAATGTTGTTCAAGAGTTAGGGTGTGTGATAAATTATATTTCAATGAGCGAGAGGTTGCCGACTGTCTTTTACCCTGTATCACCTGCACCTTATATGAATGGTGGACCCACAGATTTCCTTTCTTGGGTAATAGAGACAAAAGATGTTGAATTTATGCCCGGAACTTTGAAAAAATGGTTAGAAGGAAGATTGCCGAATCCAGTAGATGATTTGGAACAATGGAACGAAGAATGAACGCTCTACAACACTATATATAGCAAATTGGGCGATTAGTGCTTAATCCAAAATTTGTTATCTATTTGCAAAGTCGCCAAATCTTTTGATTTGGTATTAAAAGAGAAAAATTAAAACAAAATACAAAAGATTTGGCTTGTGGTTAAACCGAAAGTAATCGCTTATTTTCTGCCCAACTTGCCATATATTTAACGTTGGTAGTCATTAAAATGAAAAAGAGTTTATTCATATCGCTTTTGCTGCTAGTTCAAGTATTTCCAGTTAACGGACAGTCAGACTCAATTGTATTGATTCAGAGAACTGTAGATAAAATTGAAAATGATGCGAACCTTACCATTAAAGAGTTTGATGCGACAGAAGTTTACAAACAAGCTTTTGATGGTGGTGGCAAAATCGAATTATATGTAGACAAAAAGGGACTACGGAAAATCGAACAAGAAATAGGCGTTTCATTCGGGCGACTTACCACAGTTGTCTACTTTGAAAATGGTCAACCTATCAAACTTATTGATAGAGAAGAAAACTTTAAATGGCTCGAAGACCAAACAGGTTGGGACTATTCTGAACTGAATAAGGTCTTTCAAGCTGATATTTACATTTTTGATTGGGAATTGGATAATAACAAAACGATTGAGGAAGGGAAAAGAAATCTATCAGAAGGCTCTTGTGCAGTTTTTGAATATGAACCGTTTATTGAGCTTGGAAAAGAATTAACGAATAAATAAAAACGGCTACCAACAATGGCTCCTATGAAAAGCCATAGTCCAGTTCTCTAAAGTTAATCAATATTTTCTTTTTGCCTTAAACCACCTTTTTTATTTTAAAATAACTTGCTCCGCATCCTATTTGTGATACACCTTTTTATTAGGGTTCACCAGCATCTGTATGATTATAAATTATAATAGACCCGGCCACTTGCTATAAAGATGTGATTCCGGTTTCCTGGATCACCCACGTTGTTTTGTG
>NZ_FQYU01000026.1 GCF_900141855.1 Pseudozobellia thermophila | reverse complement strand
GTAAGCCTTCCCCCGGGCACGGACGTCACGGCCTTGGTACCTACGATAACCTTTACGGGAGATTCGGTAAGTCCGGAATCGGAGGTCGAACAGGACTTTACCGATCCGGTCATCTACACGGTCACCCAGGGCGATGTATCCAAGGAGTACACGGTAACGGTGGAGGTCGCGACGGATACCGTAGATCCGGAGATCACGTTGTTCTCGATAAACGGGGTGGAAGGTATACTATCGGGCACGGACATTACGGTCAGCCTTCCCTCGGGCACCGATGTGAAGTCCCTTGCACCGGCGATAACCTACATAGGGGAATCGGTGAGCCCGGGACCGGAGGTCGAACAGGACTTTACCGACCCGGTCACCTACACGGTCGCCCAGGGCGATGTATCCAAGGAGTACACGGTAACGGTGGAGGTCGCGGCGGACACCGTAGATCCGGAGATTACGTTGTTCTCCATTGACGGGGTGGAAGGTGTTATATCGGAGACCGACATTACGGTAAGCCTTCCCCCGGGCACCGATGTGAAGTCCCTTGCACCGGTGATAACCTACATAGGGGAATCGGTGAGCCCGGGATCGGAGGTCGAACAGGACTTTACCGACCCGGTCACCTACACGGTCACCCAGGGCGATGCATCCAAGGAGTACACGGTAATGGTGGAGGTCGCGGCGGCTACCGCAAAGGAAATCACGGGTTTCTCCATTGGAGGGGTAAACGGGTCCTTCTCGGGTACCGGCATTACAGTAAATCTTCCCTCGGGGACCGATGTAACTTCCTTGGTACCTGCGATTGCCTATACAGGGGAATCGGTGAGCCCGGGATCGGGCGTCGAACAGGACTTTACCAATCCGGTTACCTATACGGTTACCGCGGAAGATGGTACGACACGGGATTATATCGTAACGGTCAACGTTGCGGCCAATACGCCCCCTGTGGCTATGGATGATGACTTTACAGTGGCGGAAAATGCAACGTTGAACGGTTCGGTGTTTCTGGATAATGGCAATGGCGAGGATTTTGATGCCGATGGCATTACCGTTGATCTGGTCAATGGAAGTTCGGTCAATGTCGGTGCGACAATCAATGGAAGCAACGGTGGTCGGTTCACGATATCCGCGGGGGGCGATCTTTCCTTTGACCCTAATGGGGATTTTGATGACTTGACCGAAGGACAAACCGCGCAGACCACCGTACAGTATCGTATTACGGACGGAAATGGGGGAAACGCTACGGCCATGGTTACCGTGACGGTCACTGGAATCGATAACGGTAGCGCGGACAACGACATCCTTCAGTTTACATTGTCGCCTACATCCGGCGATGCCACCTTGGATCCGTCCGGCCATCGGGTGACCATGACGGTTCCCTTCGGTACGGACCTATTGGTCGCCCCGACCAATTTGGTGGTGTCCCCCGGTGCGACGGTCTCTCCCCTGGGCAATGTGGAGCGCGATTTTTCGAGTCCGGTTGTCTATACGGTGACGGCCGAGAACGGGGATGTGCAGGACTGGACGGTGGAGATAACAGTGGAAGCTCCGGCTCCCTCAATATCCTTCGATCGGTCAACGGGCCGATATACCGCCCCCAGCGGATCTAGGGTTGATGTAACTATAAGTACAGACCCTAAAAGTAAAGGGGTTGTTAGTCTAAAAGTGTATGCTCAAGGTGGAGGGCAAGGGGCTAATTTTTTGTCCTTGGGGTATAACTTTGATGAGAAAATTCCCATGGAAGATTCTGGCTATTTTATCATGCCAGAAAATGGAGAGGTCTATTTTTCGGGGCAACATGAGGATTTGTTCGACACTTACGGACAATCAACTACTAATATTTCAATTGAGCATGATACCGGGTATACAGAATTCATAAATATGGATGATTCATACCAAATACCATCTAATTAACACGTTGTTTAATAAGGGAAAAAAATTATATTTCTCTACAACGAAAAGTTTTGATTAAGTAATCGTTAGTTATTATTTTGCTTCGATTGTATAGAAAGCCCCGAACTATGTACAAGAACTACAGACCCTTAGCGTATTTCATTTTGATGTTGACCGTCCTTTTGGCCTGCACCAAGGACGTTGGGCTTTTGACCGAGGTTGAGTTCGT
>NZ_FQYU01000028.1 GCF_900141855.1 Pseudozobellia thermophila | reverse complement strand
GGAGCAAGTTATTTTAAAATAAAAAAGGTGGTTTAAGGCAAAAAGAAAATATTGATTAACTTTAGAGAACTGGACTATGGCTTTTCATAGGAGCCGATGTTAGGCACTGGCTTTTTATTTCTTTCCTCCGAAAAATCTTGATAGAAAACCTTGTTTCACTCTTTTCTCTATAATCCAAATCGGTTCGTCAGTTGGCCTTATGATTTTTGTATTCGGTCCTGATTTGCCCCACGGAAATCCTGTTTTTATTGGTTTATCAGTCAAGTCTGCTACTAAAAACATTTCTGGCAATTCAACTTGTCCGCTTTCAAAGTCATAGTCCTTTTCATTTTTTTCCATTATTCCGACTTTCTCACTCCAAATGTCCATTACGGTCTTTTCGTGAATAATGTCTAAGTTGGATTGATTTCCTTTTTGTCCAAATTCGTCAACGTGTTTTATAAACTCTGATAAATTTTCAGAGTGTTTTACAATTACCGCTGGGTCGTGGCACACGTAGTAGACTGAGTTCCAATTTCCTTTTGAATCAATGTCTAAAATCCAAAAATTTCCAAACCCATCTCCTGCAAGTTGGATTGAGTTAGGGAACATTTCTTCAAATCCGAAATGACCGAATGCATCAAAACGAACTTCTTCAAGTCCATAGAATTCAAAACCCTTACTGAATCTCAATAATTCTTCGATTTCGTTCGGCAAAGTGCTATTTGGAAGTTGATTTTTAAGGTTTTCTATTTCGCTGGCACTCATACCGTCCAACAATTCAACTTTATACGAATCACCGTCTTCCGATTCATATTGATTTGAAAGTATTGATTCTAATTGTTGTTTCGGTGTCATATCTTTTCGTGTTCTTTTAGCTTGTGCCTAACGGCCAGACGGCTATGGCGAGTTGCGTGGCATACCTTGGCAAGGGGTCGCCATTAGACGCACATTCGCTATAGGCGGTGATGTCGATGGTACCGACCGCGAACGGCTCCGTCCGGGTTTTTTAGGATTGAATATAGCAAATTTTATGGGCGAATGTGCAGTCGTACTGTCTGGCCGATGGCCGATGGTAGGAAAAAAAGGTAGGGCGGCGGCCTCGACCGCCCGGTTTTTTACGGGCCGGAGGTATCATCGACCATCGTTTATGTATAAGAATAGTTGCGAGTTTGTATGCGAGGATTTTCCGAAGGAAAATTAGAAGCTGGCAAACAAAACAACTAACTTTGGTTAAGCACAAAACAGCAATTTTTTATATACCGTGTTGTGCATAGTATTTATTTCATTATTATTTTTACTTTATTCGGTTCAAGTTTTTTTTCCGATAAATATTTGTCAATACTGTCATTAGTTTCCAATTTTAAATTGGTTTGAGTGATTTTAAAATCAGATATTGAGTCATTTTTTATTTTACATTCAGCATAAACATAATGTTTCCCAAAACCACCTTGAACATATGCAATTCTCCAAAGGCTATTTTTTCTCGATAATAAGCGAAGTTGTCGCGTCGGAGCTGAATCGTAAATTATAACGTCCGTTTGATTAAATTTCTGATTGGGATTAGCAATTTTAAAGTCATTTTTTAGAACTTTTTTTAAAGTCAGAGTAAGTAGCTCAGGAATAGAATCGGTTGTGTTAAATTCGGTCCAATTTTTTAATATTTCAAC
>NZ_FQYU01000032.1 GCF_900141855.1 Pseudozobellia thermophila | reverse complement strand
GTGGGCAGCGATTCGCCCACATGACCCGCCTCCGTGTTCTCGCCCGACAGCACGAACTCAACCTCGGTCAAAAGCCCAACGTCCTTGGTGCAGGCAAACATGACGGTCATGAATACCAAGGAATGTATTAATTTGTTATATGTGGACTTTCCCATTCTAATTAACATCTATCGTTACTAGAGCCGTATCATATTCACTTCCATCCGTAATAGTGTAACTAAACGTAATTCTCCCTGTAAAGCCAGGTGCCGCTTGAAATGAAATACCATTTCCAACGATTTCGGCATAACTCACCCCCGAAATGGGACTTGGTTGATCTATATATGAAATGCTTAAAATATCCTCATCCAAATCGGAATCATTTTCAATAACATCGATGAAAATAGGGGTAGTCCCAATAACTTGTTCATAGTCATCATTGGCTACCGGTGGGCTATTCACATGTATAGTAATAGTTGCGGTTACCTCGCTATTGCCATCATCGACCGAATAGATAATTACATCATTTCCAGTGAAACCATTGTTGGCAGTGTATTTGATTTCCGTGCCTGATATAGTAGCCGTGCCGTTTGCAGGAGGGGCTTGAATACCCACCGTAAGGTCATCGTTCTCGGGGTCACTAATCTTATCTGCCACATCTATACTAATGTTTCCAGCATAGATCGGAATGACAAGAGAAATGTCTTCAGCTGTTGGAGGTAGATTGACCTCTTCTTCAGTTACCGTAATCTCGGAGGTGTCCGTAAACCCGCCGTCGACCGTTGTCGCCGTAATGGTCGCCGTGCCGGGGGAAACCGCACTTACCTCTCCTGTATCGCTTACAGTCGCTATGGAGGTATCGCTCGAAGTCCAGGTCACGCTCGGGTCGTCCGCATTGACGGGCTCGACATCAGCGGTCAGCTCCACCGTCTCCCCCACCGTCAAATTGACCGTCGGTGGTTCCACGACAATACCCGTTACAGGTACGGAAACGGCATTCACCGTAATCTCGGAGGTGTCCGTAAACCCGCCGTCGACCGTCGTCGCCGTAATGGTCGCCGTGCCGGGGGAAACCGCACTTACCCCTCCCGTATCGCTTACAGTCGCTATGGAGGTATCGCTCGAAGTCCAGGTCACGCCCGGGTCGTCCGCATTGGCGGGCTCGACATCAACGGTCAGCTCCAC
>NZ_FQYU01000033.1 GCF_900141855.1 Pseudozobellia thermophila | reverse complement strand
GTTATTTTAAAATAAAAAAGGTGGTTTAAGGCAAAAAGAAAATATTGATTAACTTTAGAGAACTGGACTATGGCTTTTCATAGGAGCCATTGTTGTACACCGTTTTTTATTCAGTTATTACTTTATTATCGTTTTTAAAAATCCAAACTCCTACAACTATTGTTAGTGAATATATAAAAACCCAAATTGTCTGTTCAGACCATCTTGTAATAAATCCGCTATCAACTATGAAAAATGTAATCCAAACTGATAGAAAGCTATAAATTGATAATATAATCTTCTCGTTTACGCTTGAGTATTTATTTTTCAAAAACCTTTTTATTAACCAAAATATTGCCATTGCAGGAATTGACGAAAGAAAGCCGACAATTATCATTACAAATATTATTTCGTAGGAATTTAATATGCTTGTAAAATTCGAATCATTTATAACAGCACCTAATATTAATGCTAATAATAGAGGCGAAACGATTACTGTAAATAACCAAATTTTGATAACATATCTCATATATTAATCAGCCGGTATTTTATACTTTCCATCTTTTAATTCCCAATTATTTTTCTTTTGGTCAAACACAAATCTCATATCAGGTACATATCCATTTGTTCCGCCACAATCTAATGTAAAATCCGCTTTTTTAAATTTCAGTCCACTGTTGAAATGAATTTTCCGCTTTCCAGTAACATTTACAATTCCAAAATTCACGTCAACTGTGTCAGTTCCGATTATTTTGTGAGTCAGACGCAAAATCCGAATTGTGTTTTTTTCTTTTATTGACAAGTCAATTAATTCCTCATTGGTCAAAAACTTGTATCGGTCAGATACGTTCAGTTTGGAGATCCGCTGTCCATTTTCGTTGAGTTCAATATATTTCCAACCGCTCGAAAGTAAAAGGTCAAATCTGCTATTTAATGCTCTGACATAAATACTGTCTAACTCACTTTTTTCAATCGTATTCAGTTTCGTTTCTTGTCCAAATGACAAAAATCCGATAAAGGTCAATATGATTGCAAATGCTTTTCTCAAATGGTGTACAACGGCCAGACGGCTATGGCGAGTTGCGAGGTATGCTTTGCATACCTTGGCAAGGGGTCGCCATTAGACGCACATTCGCTATAGCCGGTGATGTC
>NZ_FQYU01000034.1 GCF_900141855.1 Pseudozobellia thermophila | reverse complement strand
AAGAAAACCCGGACGGAGCCGTTCGCGGTCGGTACCATCGACATCACCGCCTATAGCGAATGTGCGTCTAATGGCGACCCCTTGCCTAGGTATGCCAGGCATACCTCGCAACTCGCCATATCCGTCTGGCCGTTGTAGCACATTTACCAAAACCAACTAAATGATTGAATTAATACTTTCGACTTTAGCAGAGTTTGGACTAATTCGTGAGGATTATAAACATCGAAAACGAATAAGTAAAAAAGAAAAAGAAGATGGTACTAAAAGACCTGTTCAGAAATATTTTCTACAACCGAGTTTAATATTGGTCATCTCTTTTTTAATAGTTGGAAGTCTAAGCGCATTTTTATTTTTCACGTATCAAAGAACGTCTATCTATCCTGATAAAACTGAAAAAGAAATAGCTGAAATGACGAAGAGAATGGAAAGTTGGAATGAAAAATACGGGAAATACCCAACTGACTTGAATGAATTAATCGGAAATAGTCCTTTAAGACAAGATTGGAAAAAAGACGCTTGGAATCGAGAATATGAATTTAAGGTTACGGAAAATGGACAAGGATTTTTAATCACTTCTGCTGGTTCGGATGGAAAATTTAATACGGAAGATGACATTAAATCGCAATAAAAGAAATTTAAAAATTGTACGACTTTACATAATTAGTCTATTATGTATTATCTGTTATTTCTTAATGGAAAACTATAATGTAATACATGAAGTCGTTCAACAATGGAGTACATTTCGCTATAATCAATATACTTCAAGGTTTGTTGCAATATTATTTACGGGATTACTCAAATATGGATTATTGACAGTTGGGATATGCATTTTTTCAATGTTGAGCTTTATGTTAATCAAAGAAAAATTAAACAAATAAAAACGTGCTACAACACAACCTATAAACAATACGGGCTTCGGGCTTTATCTCAGGGTTTATGTATATTTATGAAGTCCGCAAAATCTTTGGGATTTTGCTTTTTAGCGAGACAAAGAAAAAAACAAAACAAAAAGATTTCGCTATGTTCGTGGCGGAAAGCAAACGCCAGTTTGCTCCCGTACTGTTCATAGCTCAACCGATGGTCGATGATACCTCCGGCCCGTAAAAA
>NZ_FQYU01000035.1 GCF_900141855.1 Pseudozobellia thermophila | reverse complement strand
CGCCTATAGCGAATGTGCGTCTAATGGCGACCCCTTGCCAAGGTATGCAAAGCATACCTCGCAACTCGCCATAGCCGTCTGGCCGTTGGCAACAAGCTGAAAAAATCGAGAATGGAAACAAAATCAATCGAACAATTAGAAAAAGACATTTGGAAAAACCTTTCCGAATTTCCGACTGATTTGGTTGAAAAATGCTATCGTTATCGAAAAATAGCTATTTCGAAATTGACAGACGAACAGATACGACTCTTGATTTCTCAAAAAATCGGGATTGAATATTTAATCGGAATCGCACTCGAAAAACTCGAACGGAATATTTTGACTGAATGTGACTTTTACGAAGGTGATTTACTGATTGCAGTTTCGAGTATTCCGACTGAATTTTGGAATGAAAATCAAACTGATTTTCTGACTTTTAAAAACCTGTGGAACGGAACTCGGAATTAATAATAAATGAACTTGGTGAAAAAAAGTTTAACCAAATAATTGAAAGGACGAATTGAGAACATTAAATAAAATATTTCTCTTAATTATCTCAACGCAACTATCGAGTTGTGGAATAAAAGAAATGGAATTTGACAAATCTAAATGGAATGAAAGATTTGACGGGTTTTATGAATATCGAGAAAATATGGTTCAAGACTTAATGGAAAATCATCTCGAAAGAGGAATGGAAATAAAAAAAGTCGTTGAACTTTTAGGAGAACCAGGAAATTATCATAACAAAAAAGAAAACGAGATAATTTATGAAATAAAGGTTGACTATGGTTGGAACATTGACCCAATGGAAGGAAAAGAATTACATATTGAGTTTGACAAAGATTCAATAATAACTAACTATAAATTAAACCATTGAGAACATTGATAAAAAGCCAGTTGCCAACAATGTATAACCGCAATTACGGCGGATTCGACTACGTCCGAATCCACTCGGAATTGCTAACGTCAGTGCTAAACTGAAAATTAACGCATATTAACCCGTAACTGACGGTTATACGTAACCGATGGTCGATGATACCTCCGGCCCGTAAAAAACCGGGCGGTCGAGGCCGC
>NZ_FQYU01000036.1 GCF_900141855.1 Pseudozobellia thermophila | reverse complement strand
TGAAATATAGCAAATTTTATGGGCGAATGTGCAGTCGTACTGTCTGGCCGATGGTCGATGGTAGGAAAAAAAGGTAGGGCGGCGGCCTCGACCGCACGGTTTTTTACGGGCCGGAGGTATCATCGACCATCGGTCAGGCTATGGCAAGTAGGGCAGGCAAGGAAACTTTTCGTTTACGTCTGGTCCGCGAGCCAGAGCTTTTTGTTTTGTAATTATTTTTCTTTTTTAATTGCCAACTTAGCGCAGCGTTATCACGAATTCCTTATTAAAAAAATAGAAATCACATGAGTAAATCCAAAAGATTTGGCGGACTTCGTAAACACGCTCAAGCCTTTGAATTAAGCACTTTACGCCCTATTTGCTATAGCCATCGTTAGCAAAAGTACTTTAGTTTCTTGCGATTTGTTGGATTTTAAATAAAGCATGTGCCTTTATAGAATCTCCTTTCATAGTATAAATGTCCAAACGTTCAAAATCCCCAATAATTTTCACAACATCTTCCTTGGAGACTTTAATTTTTTCCTTGGGTAAAACATATTTAGTTTCGAATTCGTTGTTTACAGATAACTCCAGTTCAACATTGTTTTTAGAGTACCCGACAAGTATGTATTCTAGATACTTTACGATAGGGCGTGATTTTTTTTGATTCTCACTCAAATCCGATTTCACTTCAACCATTTGGATATGGTAAACGTCTTTTACTTTTGGACTTTCAAGTTTATCGGTAATATCTGTACTTAGTTCAGTTACGATTTCTTTCTTTCTATTTGATTTTTTTATTGATTTAATCCCTTCATAAATTCCATCTGATGCCAGTTGGTAAAAAACAAATAAGACTGGCAATAACAGTATGGCCCAGCCAAAATATGCCCAAAAAGGATTTTTCCTTTTCAAACTTTTCAGATTTAAGGCCGTTCTTAATTTATGCTTACCCCTATGTTTAGGACAATAATTCTTTAATAATAAGTTTGATGATGGTGTTGAAAGAGGGGGGGCCAGGGGGAGACTCATAACTT